>NZ_FSRB01000005.1 GCF_900129635.1 Singulisphaera sp. GP187
GTGAGCGATCCGCAGTGGCCGACCGGCTCGGTCAATTACGGCAACGGGCTGATGCAGGGCAATTTCACGGTCAACCCGATCGCCGGCGACCAGGTCATGATCAGCTCCGCGGCCGGCCGGGTCTTTTCGACCATCGACCAAGGCCGGTCCTGGCAGGTGATTGCCAACCCGGCCGACCTCGACGGCACGTATGCCCCGGCCTTGACCTTTGGCGCCCCTGACCCCAATGGCCCCGCCGGAATCGGCAACCTCAACAACTTCATCTACGCCGGTACGGTGGGTGGCAAGATCTACGTCTCGACCACCGGCGGCGGTGCCTCCGGTTCCGGCAACGCCTGGACGGACATCTCGACCGGCCTCGACGGTTCCCCCGTCCTCAAGATCCTCGCCGACCCGACCCGGGGCAATCACAACGCCTATGCCATCACCCAGAAGGGGGTGTATTACACCGCCAACTCGCTCAGTTCCGGCACGAACCCGGTCTGGACGAGCATCACCGGGAACCTCTTTACGCTGACGACCTCGGCGTTTGGCGACCCGACCCTGGTCAATGGCCAGGCTCAGTACCTGACCTCGATCGTGGCGGACTGGCGGTACGTCATCCCGATCACCCCCGCGCCTTTGAACGGCCCGGCGACCCACCCGGTGCTCTACGTCTCGGCCGAGTCCGGGGTCTATCGCTCGCTCGATAACGGCCAGACCTGGGCACTCTTCCCCAACATCACCTTCGACGCCGCGCCTCTGGACGGCGGTCTCCTGCCCAACGTCCACGTCTCCGACCTCAACCTCGCGCTGGGCAATGTCGACCCGACCACCGGCCGCCCCGTGGCTCAGCCTGGCGATCCCAACAATCTGTTCGCGTCCACGTTCGGCCGCGGCACGTTCACGATCCGGCTGGCGCCGATCGTTTTCCCCAACACCGCGTCACAGCCCAGCAACATCAGCCTCGACCCGAGCAGCAGCGCGGGAACGAGTGCCGGTGGGATTCCGCTCGTCACTCCCACGACCTCCCGGCCGATCATCAATGGCTTTAGCGAGCAGACCGCCTTCGGCAACACCGCTCTGATTACGCTCTACGACCTGACCGATCCCAATAATCCCAGGCTCATCGGCGGCTACAATCCGAGCGTTCCAGCCACGAATATCGCGGCCAACCGGACCAACGCTTTCGGTAAGTACTCGGTCCAGGTCAACCAGGCCGCCTTCACCTCCAACGGCACCAAGACGATCGGAATCCAGGCCACTGATGCCTCGGGGACGACGGGGAACATTGCTTTGTTCACCTTCATCCTTCAGGCGAACAACCTTGGCTTGCCGGTCCCGCCCGCCACGCCGACCATCGGGCTCTCTCCGTTCGACGACTCGTCGAACGGCCAGCGGATCACCAACATCACGATGCCCCATATCCTGGGGCTGACCGATCAGAACGTGACCGTCGAACTGTTCCTCTCGGTGGGAGGCAACCCCACCGGGGCCGCCTTGGCCACCGGGTCGAGCGACCTCAACGGCAACTTCATCCTTCAATTCGCGACCCCGTTGCCCGATGGTCCCTACACCGTGCAGGTGAAGGCGACTAACCCGTTTGGTTCGACGGTCAGTCTGCCGTTGAGCTTTACGATTGACACCCATGGGCCGACCACCTCGACCAGCCTCGGGATTCTCGCCGCCGACGACACCGGGATCCTCGGCGATGGGATCACGAGCAACCGCCGGCCGCACTTCGTCGGAACCACCGAGCCGGGCGCCATCGTTGTCATCTACAACGCGGCCAACCTCAATGTTCCGCTCGGCCAAGCCACGGCCGACGGTACGGGTGCTTACTCGATTCAGCTTCCCAGCGATCTCCGGAACGGCAACATCTCGATCGTGGCGCGGGCCCGTGACGTCGCCGGCAACCAAGGGCCGCTGGGGACTCCGTTCAATCTGACGATCACCACGGTGGGCGGAGACTACACCGGCAATGGCAAGGCCGACCTCTCCCTCTTCTTCCGAGCGAGCCAGGCCCAGTGGTTGATCCAGGGGGCGACGAGCGGGACTCCGTTCGGCGTTGGGACGCTCGACATCCCGATCCAAGGTGATTTCAATGGGGATGGTAAGTCGGACCTGGCCTACTATCGCCCGAGCACCGCACAGTGGTTTGTTCAAGGGATCATGAGTGGTGTCCAGTACGGCCAGTCGTTCGTCGACATCCCGGTCCCGGGCGACTACCTGGGGACGGGTACCACGTCCATCGCGATCTACCGGCCCACGACCGGTGAGTGGTTCATTCCCAACTCCCCAGGGCCGATTCCTCAGTTCGGTGGCCCCGGCGATATCCCGGTTCCAGGCGACTATGACGGCGTGGGCCGCACCCAGCTCGCCATCTACCGGCCGAGTACCGGTCAGTTCTTCATCGCGGGTCATGCCCAACCGCTTCAGGTCGGCGCCCCGGGACAGATCCCGGTGCCAGGCGCCTACGATAACACCGTGACCTCGCACAAGACCGAGCCGGCAGTCTATAACCCGGCCACCGGCGTCATGACGATCCTTGGGCCGAACAACCAGCTTCGGACGGTCCAGTTCACCCCGGGAAGCATCCCGGTCCCCGGTGACTATGACGGCGTCGGCATTGATGAGCCGGCCGCCTTTGATCCCACGACCAGCACCTGGACGATTTTCGCACCAGGAAGCAGCGTGCCTCGAACCACCACGTTCGGTGGGCCGAAGGGGGGCGGAGTGGCCGTCACCGCGCCTTACAGCTACCGGAAGCTGCCGGTGGCCGGCGACTATACGGGAGTCGGGCAGGCCCAGGATACGCTCTTCCGCCGCACGGATCCGCAAGCCCAGTGGTTCATCCCGGGAGTGACCGGCCCCAACGGAATCGCGTTTGGTGTGGGCAGTACCGACATCCCACTCCTGGGCGACTTCAACGGGGACGGCCGATCCGACCTGGCCGTCTACCGGCCGAGCACCGCGCAGTGGTTCGTTCAGGGCGTCTTCCCGACCAACGGGATCCAGTTCGGCGCGACCAACATCGATCTCCCCGCCCCGGCCGACTACTACGGGACCGGGACCACAACGCTTGCCGTCTTCCGACCCACGACCGGCCAGTGGTTCGTCGCCGGGGATGGGACGCCGATCTCGCTGGGGCGTCAGGGGGATACCCCGGTCCCGGGCGACTACGATGGTGACGGCAAGGCCGACATCGCCGTTTTTGAACCGGCCAGCGCCACCAACCCCACCCGTTGGTTGATTCGCGGGTCGACGAGCGGCTTGCAAACCGTCGTTTTCGGTGGTGCCAACGACATCCCGGTCCCGGGTGACTACGACGGCGTCGGCCGGACGCAGATCGCCGTCTTCCGACCGGGTTCGGCCACCTGGTTCATCGCCGGCCACGCGCCGATCCAGTTCGGCGGCACCACGGACATCCCGGTCCCGGCCGACTACAACGGCGACGGCAAGATCGACATCGCGGTCTACAGGCCAAGCACCGGCCAGCTCTTCATCGCCGGCTACGCGCAGCCGATCCAGTACGGCGGCACTAAGGACATCCCGATTAATGCTCCGTTCATCTATCGCTCCTTGAGCAACAAGATCAGCGCGACGAGCACTCTTGATTTCGGCAGTCAAGCGGCCGCCTTGTCGACGGCCGCCGCCCCCATCGTTTCGGCCGCGGCGACCGTTGCCGCGCCGACTCCGACCCCAACCTCAACCACGCCGACTCCGACAGCCGTGGCTCCTCCGGTTGCCGCTCGCGGTCAGCAACGTCCCAACCAACAGAAAATCCAAGAGGCCGCCGCCAAGGGCAAGCTGAATCGATTGCGAATCGCTCAGCTCCACGACTCGGCTCTGGCCTCACTCCTCGGACGGCTCGGCAAACGTCGGTCATGAATCCGTCCTGAGCCGTATCGTCAATGACGCATCGCGGGCCGCGTGGAAATGGGCGAATTCGCCTGGCTCCACGCGGCCCTTCTCTATGCGCACTTCCTTGATGACTTGACTCGGACCGAATCCAGGTTCAGTCTTGAATCAGAGCTTGGAACGGCGGGTTCGAATCGGTGTCGATCGAGGGGCAAAGGATGAGTTACGGAACCTGGATCCGCTCGAAAGAAAAGAAGTCGACGGACTTCTCTGAGAAAGCCTACAGCCGGGAATCTATGGCGATCTGGGATGCCAAGTGGCATCGGCTGTCAGTTCAGGCTCGGTATTTTTTCCTCTTCGTCGTGAAAAGTCCCGGCAAGAATCGGCTGCCGAAATCCAAGCCGACCGGCGTGTCGGCCGCTCGGTTCCCCGCCGCGGTATTGAAGGAGCTGACGGCGGCCGGGTTCGTCGAGTTGATCACCGCCCGTTCCCGGGCATTCGACGACCAGGTGATCGCCTGCGATGGGCTCTACGACTTCGCCACGCGACTCCGCGCGATGCACAGTTACCACCTCCTGGACCCTGAGAAATCGAGCGAATTCCGAAAATATCTTGATTACATCTTTGTGGGCAGTAAGCTCCTCGGCGTTCTCTCCTCAGTACTGCGCCATCATCAAATCTTTAATGAATTGTCTCTTGCCGAAATCATCAAGGCGTATGTAGTTCACCAGCGTTGGCCGGGGTGGGTCGCCGGAGCACTCAAGGAGCCACTGGCGGAGCAGATTCTGGACGTGATCCGGCAGGCCGAAGGGCCGGTGCCGCTGGTCGCGTTGCTGGGCCAGATTCCGGGGAGCGATCCCGCGAAGGTTCGTAAGGTGGTGGACGCGCTGATCACGCATCTGGCGCTGGTTGAAGATCTCGAACCGAAAACGTGGGACGTGATGGTCGGACTGGTCCCCAAAGTTCGCGAGCAATGGATCCAGTTTAACCAACCGTACAACCGCGCACCGCTGGTGGCCTGCGAGCGGACCAAAGAGGTGGGACCGAGTGGGAGCGTGATTGCCGACGACCTTCGGAGTGTCCTCCTGGAGATTGCGAGTGATCCCCCTCGGGTTCGCCAAGATCAGGCCTTGTACACCAAGGAAATCGAGCGGTTCCAGGCCGTTCAAGAACCGTTACCGGCCTGGCTGCTCAAGGCCATGAAATGGTCCGACGCATCGCGAGTGGGCCAGGCCATCGGCTTGGCGCGTGCCCTTCAATTGGTCAAAGATGTTGCCGAGGGGAAGCAGATCCGGCTCCATCTTAATGCCAAGGGGCACAAGTGGCTGTCCAGCGACCTTGAAGAGCAATATCAGGGAATCTACAAACTTTTTACGGCGAAGGCGGAACGGAATTCGGTATTAGATCCCCATATGGGAATTTTTTGCTCTTCGTTCGACCCGTTCAACGACCTGGGTGCCGGTGACACGCGCTTCCTCGGCGCGCACGTGACAGTCCTTCGCCTCGAGAAGGGGAAGCGCGTTCCCTACCACTGGGACACCAAGGTGGTCGATCATCAAGCGTTGCGGACCTCACTTGACGAAGCGTTCGCCGCGTTGAAGCCGGGGATTTTCTATCGACTGGACAGCGTTAAGTCTCATCTTGTCGATCGCGAGCACAATCCCCTGAACCGAGGGCTTGACCCTGACCAGGTCGTGGTCTACTGGCATAGTCGGCTGATTCCACCTCGGGACGAACCGCGTGAGGAGGCTGGGCGGCTCGTGATCGAGACCTTTGTACGTCAGCGTCTGATTCCGCTTGGCTGTGTCCGGGTGGCGATCGACGATGAAGATCGCATCTGCATCGCACGTGAGCCTCGCTACGACGCCTATTTTGACCGGCCTGTCGCCCTCGAGGATTGGGCCCCCAACATGGGGGTTGCGGCCCGAGTGGTGGTTCAGCCCGATTTCAGCGTGATCGTGATTGGCCTGAACCCAGCCCCTGCCGCAGAACTGGCTCCCTTCTGCGAGCGATCCTCATCAGGAAGCGGTCAAGGCGCGTTGGTCCTGAAAATCACCCGCGACTCGATCGTCAAGGCGGTCGGCCTCGGTCTCAAGCCCGAGGAGATCATCAATCGGCTCAAACGCCACGCCAGCAATGACGTGCCGTTGAACGTACTTCGGGAAGTTGAGGAGTGGTCGAATTGGGTGCGTCGGGTTACAACCTCGACTCTGACCGTGCTCCGCTGCCCTGATCAGGAAACTGCCGATCGGGTCGTCTCGGCCCTGAAACGTCTGACTGAGCGGATCAGCAACACGATCGTCGCCGTCGACCTCAAGAAATTGACGGCCGTCGAACAGGGCAAGCTCCGAAACTACGGGATCATCCTTCAAAAAGGGACGGAAGCCAAAGCGAGTAAGACCAAGTCAAAAAAGCAGACATGGTAAGTCAGGGTGGACGCTCGCGGACGGATCGCTTCTGACTCGACTTGCAAGGAATCCCCCGTTGTGTCACCGGTGACACAACGGGGGATTCTTATTCATGTTCATGCTCACGAAAATAAATGGCCGACGGGATTAGACTCCGCTTCCGACCGCGAACTCGGGATGGGCCTGGCCGTTGGCGTGCGCACCTCCGAGGAGGTCGGCGCCAAGGGCGGTCTCGCCGTGCTGGCTGAGGTCGAGGCCTTCGTCTTCCTGCTCATGGGTGACCCGGAGCGGGATAATCAGGTCGGTAATCTTGTAGAGAATGAGCGAGCCGACGAACGAGAAGACGCCGACGATGACCAGGGCCACGAGGTGATAGACGAACGTCTTCGTGAGGCCCGAGGTCAGGCCCAAGTCCTTGGCGAAGATGCCGGTCGCGATCATGCCGACCATACCTCCCACGCCGTGGCAGGGGAAGACGTCGAGGGTATCATCGAGGGTCGACTTCGTTCTCAGGCTCACGGCCAGGTTGCTGATCACACTGGCCACCAGGCCGATGACGATGCTTTCGCGGATCGTCACGAATCCGGCCGCGGGGGTGATCGCGACCAGCCCGACGACGGCACCGATGCAGGCGCCGAGGGCGGACGGCTTATGGCCCCGCATCCAATCGAAGAACATCCAGCCCAGCATGGCCGCGGCCGACGCCGTGTTGGTGGTTCCAAACGCCATGGCGGCCGTCCCGTTGGCGGCCAGCGCCGAACCGGCATTGAAGCCGAACCAGCCGAACCAGAGCATCCCGGTGCCGAGAAGCACGAACGGGACGTTCGCGGGAGAGTGGGCTTCATTGGCGAGGTGGCTCTTCCGCCGCCCCAGCACGATCGCGCCAGCCAGTGCTGCAAACCCAGCCGACATATGAACGACTGTGCCGCCCGCGAAATCCAGAACGCCGTGCTGGCGAAGGAAGCCGTCCGGATGCCACGTCATGTGGGCCAGAGGGCAGTAGATCAAGAGGCTGAACAAGACCATGAACAGCAGGTAGGACGAGAACCGCACGCGCTCGGCGAACGACCCGGTGATGAGCGCCGGCGTGATGATCGCGAACTTCAACTGGAAGAGGGCGAACAACATCAGCGGGATCGTGGGCGAGAGCGTCTTATGGGTCGCTTCGCCGACGCCATCGAACATGAAGAACGTCATCGGGTTTCCGATGACACCACCGATCGAGTCTCCAAACGCCAAGCTGAAACCGACGAAAACCCAGAGCAGGCTAATCACCCCAAGCGCCACCACACTTTGCAGCATGGTCGAGACAACATTCTTGAATCCAACCATCCCGCCGTAAAAGAACGAGAGCCCCGGCGTCATGAGAAGCACGAGGGCGGCGGCGGTGAGCATCCAGGCCACGTCCCCGGAATTGATCGCCTCTCCCACGGGAGTCGGCTTGGGCGTTGGCTTCACAACCAAGGCGGCGATGGCCAGAGCCACCAGCATCAGGAAGGGGAAGGGGGTTGCACGTTTCACGGGCATCCTCGTCTAAATAAAAGGCAACAACGGAGGAGAGCTTCACACCAGTTTCCCGCTGGCCTTCGTCCGACAAGGACGAATCTTTGATACCCAAGTTCCTGGAACTACTAGGTTTGAGACGCGAATGCGACTCGGCTTGGGTTCGGTTCGCCCGGGGAAGTTGGCGACTGGAGATGATGCTAACGCAGCGCTTATGCCAGAAATTCAGACGGGGGCGGTATTAAACGAACGCATCTTGGTCCCGAGGTGGGGACCAGCTGATCGCGGCTCGGGAAAGCCGCCGGGTGGCCGAGGGCAAAACGCCGCGTGCCCCGGCGAGCGTGGATGCTCGTTCCGGGGCACGTACAGGGATTCGTGGATCCGATGGGGCGCACGGCCAATCGGCCGGTCGTCGGTCACGGCCTCATCCTCAAGGCGGATCGAGCGTTCGCTTCATGGCGGTTCTGGGCACAAGCTCGTCCTCATCGTCGTGGGTCGACCCGGGCTTGGCGGTCAACGACTCCGCCGGCGGAGCAGGGGGAGCTGAGCCCTCGGCGGCTTCGGTCAGCATCAGCGACCGGGAGGGCGAGAGCTGGAGATAGAAGAGAAGCCGCCCACCGGGTGGGACGGGCGCAGCCGGTTTGCTCGCGACGCGTCCGGCTTCGACTCGTGGGCGCGATGCGGTCAACTCGTCCTGGGGGACGAGCTTGCTGGCCGCAATCCGGTTGAACCGGTTCACGTAGGCCCGTAGCTCGTCATGGGAGGCCACCTTGGTCGTGGCGCCGAGGACCGCCATCATCCGCGACGCATCCTGAGAACTCTTCGGGTCGTTGGTCTCGACGCCGACTTCGAGTAAGACTTCGAGGGCGACGAGCAGCATCTCGACGCGCTCGCGGTTGATGGTATCGCATTGCGCGCCATATCGAGCGGTCAACGCTCGGAGCTCTTCGATGGACCGAGGGGCGAAGCGCCGGGTCCTCGATGTGCCGGGGTCGGCGCCGTCGACGGTCAGATAGGCGTCGCGATCGGGGACCTTATGCAGGTCCATACAGGCCGAGGCGATCTCGTGGTAGAGCTTCAGGGTCTTCCTGCGTTCGGGGGGCAGGGCGTTGTAGGTGCGCTCGGACTCGGCGAACTCGATATCAATCGGCGCGAGTGCGGGCCGTTCGACCGCGTCAGCAACGCGCGGACGATCCGCGGAGTTCCGGCCCATTTCGGCCAAGCAACGCACGATCACTTTCTTGTACAGGAGCTGTGACTTTGAACTGAGGTCATCGTTGGCGACCTGTTCGATGGCCTCCTGGTAGTCTTGCTCGACCTTGGCGAGCAGACCGAGGTAGCGTTCCGGAGTGACCTCCGGGAAGAACGTCGGCGCCCGCCGCGAGAAGAAGCGGACGTCGGCGCGCCGCTCCATGCTGTTGACGAGCCGGGTGCGGAGATCACGCCGCTCCTTCGGGTTGAAGTCGAGGTCGTTCCGCATCAACTCCTGGAGCTCTTTGACGAGTTGATCATACTGGCCATAGGCTTCGTCGGGCCGACCGCAGAGCCGCTCGGCCATCGCCAAGCCATGACGGATGTGGTAGAGCCGCGTCTTGAACACGAACTGGCCGTTCTCGACCAGGGCCTCGCACGAGGTCTTGGCCTTGAGGAATGAATCGCGGGCCTTGGCCACATCAAGACGTTCCATGCGATGCCAGGCGAGTTCGTTGTAGACGAACGAGAGCAAGGAGTCCTGGCCTCTGGCTTCGCGCACCGCCTGGAGCAAGCGGTCGGTGGACTCATCCCACTTCTCGAGCGACCGGAGCGACGAGGCTTCGTAACCGAGCGAGTCGATCACGAGTGAACGCGGCATCGTGGAACTCTCCCCCTTGGCATCCCTGGGGAAGACGTCTTCGCGAACCTTGCGGAATTGCTCGGCCGCCTGCTGTGAGAATCCCATCTTTTCCAGGAGCAGGCCGTAATCGATCAAGCAGAGCGCATAGGAGCCGTTGGCCGGGTCGTCGAGGATCACCCGCCGATAGCAGCGGATGGCATCCTCGAAGAGCAGCCGCGCCTTGGAAAAGTCGGTGGTGGCCCCTTGCTTGCCGGCCGCAAGTTGGAAGTTGGCCCGCGCGTGCAGTTGCCGGGCGCGGAAGGCCTCGCGGGTGTTGTCATGGAGACCGGGAATTCGCTCCCACCAACGTGGTTCGGCGTCGTCCTCGGCGAGCACGCCGTCAGCGAGGTCGTCGCCGCTGGGAGAGGATTCGGTCCCGATGATATGATCGATCGACCGTTCGCTGCCTCCGGCCTTCACGTCGACGCGGAGCAGGTCGCGAACGTGGCTGGGGTCGCGGCCGGGGATCTCCACGGCATTGGCCAGCCGCGCAATGTGGGCGAACCGCTCGACCCGCTTCTGATAGTCGGCCTTGCGCATCCAGTCGACCGGAATCAGGACGATCGCCAGGAGCAACGCGGCGAAGGCCGCCACCTTGATGAACTGGAGGTTGTTCAGCAAGAAGAGCCTGGCGCCCCCCAGGTGGGTCAGCTTGGGGCGATGGTCGATCGCCGGAATCGGGGCCTCGGTCGTCAGGATCGGCAGCCAATTCTCACGCATCAACTTATGTTCGCGATCAAAATAGCCGCCATGCCCGAACCGGTAGTACCGATTGAGGAATTGGCCACCAACCATCCCTTGAAAGCCGACGCGTCCGGCCATCCCCATCATCAGGGCGGCGGACTGGCAGAGCACGAGGACCGTGTCGTCCCAACCACACTCGTTCACCACGCGGCGGAGGCAACCCGCCTGCTGATAGCGATACCAGGGGAACGACGGCCGGAGCACGCTGCCGGCGAGAATGATCGTATGGAGCCGGTGACTCTTGGGAACGTGCGGCACGGCCGAAGCCGCCAGGTAGGTTCCGAAGCTGTGGGCCACCAGGTCGATCCGCGACCCCGCGGGGACCGACGCGATCGCATGCGCGAAGAACTTGCGGAACCGCCAGGCCACCATCCAGCGCAGCGGAGGAACCAGGAAGGCGAGCGAGGAAAAATAGCCGAACTGATAATTCAGAACGGTGATCCCGGGCTCCGCCTCTTCCAGCAGGTCCTTCAGGTCCGCTTGCCAGTCGCCGTAGGTGCGAATGCCATGGACGGTGATAACGAGATGGCATCGCTCCGTCGTCGGGCCATCGGTCGCATTACTGAGGACAACACCGTCAGGTTGCTCATCCATCGGTCCCTCCATGGCACCGGCCTTTCCCCTATTCCTCCTGAACGAGGCTCCCGATCAGCCGGCCAAAGCGTTCCTAAGAGGCTCTATTGGCGCACCGATACCATATCCGATCGGCCCCCTCCCACAAGGTCAGTTTGCCCAGTCCGCACCGGGACCGATCCCGGGCAACGGTAGACGCTTCAGATTCCCAGTCGGTCCTTGAACTCCTCGCGCCAGACGGCCGCCAACGCCGAAACTTCGAGCACCCGGCGGAGTTGAATCGGATCGGCATTTCGGTTCAGGATTAACTGAAGCATCGCGCTGACCGTCACACGGTGCGCTTCTTCGAAGACGCGATCGATCGTGTCGCCGGGGCCGATTTCACCTTCTTCTCGCACGCCGAAGTAGATTCCCGGTCGGCCGGCCCTGAGGAACGTCTTGACCATGGTCGGGTCGCCGAACCGGATGCCGAGTTTGAAGCAGGGCATCCGCGGTTGAGTGACGACCAGCCGGGCCGTTCCCACGCGGAACTCATCGCCGATGTGAACCGAGTCCTCGGTGATCCCTTCGGTGGTCAGGTTCTCGCCAAAGGCGCCGGGGGAGAGGTTACGCCCGAGCACCGCTTGCCAGTCGTCGTAGTGCTCGAGCGGGTAGGCATAGACGGCTTTATCCGGGCCACCGTGCACGCTCAGATCCGCCTGGGCATCGCCGGCGAGGTTGACACCGCGGAGCGGAATCCGTCCGTCCACCGGATCCTTGAAAATGCCGGTGAGGACCGTATTCCCTTGCCAGGCGACCAGCCGCGGTCTTCCCACATTGACCGAAACCACACGCATGAGCCTTTCCCTCTCCGCTCGCCCATCCTCAAAACTCCACTCACAAATACCATTATCACGAGAGGGCAATGGCCTTTCCTGAGACCGCGGGCGCCCCGCCCGCTCTTCGATTCAATCGAATGCAAATGCGATAAATGCAAGAGAATTCCCGACGGGCACCCAAAATCCCATGGATTGGCGGTTCCGGAATAAGCGGGCGAGGCGGTCGAATCTCGGGTACGATCGAGCCTCAGTCCCAAGGGTGCGGCCGATCCGGAGCGAGGACAATCTCCGAGGATCACCGCGGATCGCGAGTCATAAAGCGATGCGACGATCTCTTCGCCTGGCTGGGTTCCTGACGCTTAGCACTTTGGCCATGTCGGCTCATGCGATCGAACCGGCCGACCGAAAGGTCGATTTCGCGCGTGACATCGAACCACTTCTGGCCGAACATTGCGCCCAGTGCCATGGCCCCACCCGACAGCGCAGCGGCTATCGGGTCGATCACCGTGACGCCGCGCTACGAGGGGGCGACTCGGGCGAGCCGGCGATCATCCCCGGACAGGCAACGAAGAGTCGACTCGTCCAGCTCATCACGGGACTCGACCCGGATGCGGTCATGCCGCCGAAGGGTCGTAGGCTCGACGCGAGCCAGGTCGACCTGATTCGCGTCTGGATTGACCAGGGGGCCGATTGGTCCTCCAAGACGAACGACCCGGTGCAGGCAGAGCAGGAGGCGCACTGGTCGCTCAAACCGCTGATCGGGCTCGAGGTGCCCCGCCCAGGTCAACGCGGTTGGGGTCGAACGCCGATCGATGACTTCATCCTGACCAGGCTCGAGGAGGAGGGGCTCGCGCCATCGCCCGAAGCGGATCGGCGAACCCTGATCCGTCGCCTCACGTTTGACCTGACCGGCCTGCCGCCGACTCCCGAGGAGGTGGCCACCTTCATTGCCGACCCGGGGGCCCACGCCTATGAACGGTTGGTCGATCGGTTACTGGAGAGCCCACGCTACGGTGAGCGCTGGGCGAGGCGGTGGATGGACGTCGTCCACTTCGCCGAGACCCATGGTAACGACCAGGACCGACCTCGTCCCAATGCCTGGCCTTATCGTGACTATTTGATTCGTTCATTCAATGACGACACTCCCTACGCGCGATTCGTCCAGGAGCAACTTGCCGGCGACGTCTTGTTCCCCGGCGATCCGCAAGCGATCGTCGCCCTCGGCTTCATCGCCGCCGGACCGTGGGACGAGAGCTCCCAGCGCGACATTCGAGACGACACCGTCGACAAGAAGGTCGCCCAGAACCTCGACCGCGACGACATGGTGGCGACCACCATGGCCACCTTCACCAGCACCACGGTCCACTGCGCCCGTTGCCACGACCACAAGTTCGACCCGATCTCGCAAGCGGAATACTACGGCCTCCAGGCCGTCTTCGCGGGAGTCGACCGCGCGGAGCGACCGTACGACCTCGATCCCAAAGCCGAATCACTCCGCGCGCCCTTGGTCGCGCGGCGGACCGCCCTCCAATCGCGGCGGCCAGCGATGGTGGATTCCAGGCTCGATCCGGCGACTCGCGCGGCGCTCGTCTCAGGTCAAGCCGCCTGGGAGTCGGCCGCGGCCGAATCGCTCGGCTGGACGACGCTCGACCCTTTGACGTTCACCTCGGCCGGAGGTGCGACGGCGGATAAGCTGGCGGATGGCTCGATCCGGTTTCGTGGGCCGAGGCCCGAGGTCGACACCTATACGATCGTGGCGCGGTCCGACTTGCACGGAATCAGCGCGGTTCGCCTCGAGGTCCTGGCCGATGACGGCCTGCCCCACAAAGGGCCGGGGCGGCAGGATAATGGCAACCTCCACCTGACCGAGTTCCGGCTCAAGGCCGCCCGCGCTTCGGACCCGTCCCGAGCCCGGCCAATCCGCTTGCTCAACCCCGGCGCCGACTTCGATCAGAAGGGTTGGGACATCGCCAAGGCGATCGACGACAACCCGGCGACGGCCTGGGGGATCTACCCCGCGGTCGGTCAATCCCATCAAGCGGCCTTCGAGACCTCCGAACCGCTGGGGACCGACGGCGAGACGGAGCTCACCTTTACACTTGAACAGTCTCACGGTGGCGGCCACCTGATCGGACGGGTCAGACTCTCGGCGACGACGACGTCACGCCCAGCCATGGCCCAACCTCTTCCGGACCCGATCACCAAACTTCTCGCTGTCCCTGCCCCGGCTCGCACCGAAGCCCAGCGGGCCGAGTTGACGGCGTATTACTACACGATTGCCCCCGCGCTCACCCGGGTGATCGAGGACGTGGACCGACAGCTCGCCGCGATCCCGCCGGCCTCGACCGTCTACGCGGCGGCTCATGACTTCAAGCCAGAGAGCAGCTTCGTGCCGGCGAAAACCCCGCGCCCGGTACAGATCTTGAAACGGGGTGATATCAACAGCCCGGTTCGACTGGCGGTTCCGGGTGCCTTGGCGTGCGTTCCTGGCCTTGATGCTCGATTCACACCGGCCGATCCCAACGACGAAGGGAGCCGTCGCGCCGCTCTGGCGCGTTGGATCACCGACCCGAAGAACGTGCTGACCTGGCGCTCGATCGTCAATCGAGTCTGGCACTATCATTTTGGTCGGGGCCTGGCCGATTCACCCAATGACCTCGGCCGGATGGGAGCGAAGCCAAGCCACCCTGAGTTGATCGACTGGCTGGCCGTCCGATTCCGCAACGGCGGCGGGTCACTCAAACAACTGGACCGCCTGATCGTCACCAGCTCGGTCTATCGCCAGGCGTGCCGCCACGACTCGACCGCGGCGGCGCGGGATGGCGACAATGCCTTGCTCTGGCGGATGAACCGTACGCGACTCGACGCGGAATCCGTGCGTGACGCGGTGCTCCAGATTTCCGGCAAGCTCGACCTGATGATGGGCGGTCCCTCGGTTCGCCAGTTCGTCGAGACACCCGGCATTCACGTGACCCCGATGGTGAACTACCTCCAGTTCGATGTCGACAGCGCGGCGAGCTACCGGCGGAGCGTTTATCGGTTCCTGTTCCGCACGCTCCCCGATCCGTTCATGGATTCGATGGACTGCCCTGACGCGTCGCAGCTCAGCCCGACCCGAAACGCCTCAGTGACCGCACTGCAAGCCTTGGCGATGCTGAACGACCGCTTCATCGTGCGGCAGAGCGAACACTTCGCCGCGCGGGTTGGCAAACTTGCAACAACACCCGCCGGCCAGATCGAGGCGGTCTACCGGCTCGCGCTCGGTCGTTCGCCTTCCCCTGATGAGTCCGAAGCCTTCGTTGCGTATGCCGTCAAGCACGGTATGGCCAATGTATGCCGCTTGATTCTCAATAGTAATGAGTTCATGTTCGTAGACTAGCGGATCGGGATCGCCATGACTATGGAAGCTTGTCAATCCGACCTGCTCGGCCGCCGCGAGTTCCTCTGGCGGCTCGGCGGCGAGTTGGGCGGAATCGCAGTGGCCCAGATGCTCGGTCGCGATGGGCTCCTGGCAGCCACCACCGGGCCGCGCCCTGATCTTGACGGCGGCTTGCATCATCGCCCCAAGGTCCGCAGAATCGTTCAGCTCTTTATGAACGGTGGCGCCAGCCAGTGCGACACGTTCGACTACAAGCCCGAGTTGATCAAACGCCATGGCCAGACGTTCGACCCCGGCAGTCGGGTCGAGGCCGTGACGAGCGTGCCGGGCAAGGTCCTCAAGAGTCCCTGGACTTGGAAGCAGTACGGCGAGTCCGGCCGGTGGGTCAGCTCCGTCTTCCCCCATGTCGCCACGATCGTGGACGACCTCGCCTTTTTGATGGCGATGGCCTCCAAGACGAACGTCCACGGCCCGGCCAGCTACATGCAGAACACCGGATTCGTCACACCAGGGTTCCCGAGCATGGGCTCCTGGATTTCCTACGGCCTGGGCAGCCTCAACGACAATCTTCCCACCTTCGTTGTGCTGCCCGACTCGCGCGGCCTGCCATACAACAACTCCGGCAACTTCTCGTCGGCCTTTTTACCGGTCGCCCATCAAGGGACGATCATCAAGGCAACGGCCCCGGTGCCGATCGCCGACCTGTTCCCGCCCGAGTCGGCCCGTTACATCACTCCGGCGGCCGAGGCTGAGGGGCGGGCCTTGCTCAAAACCTTGAATCGCAATCATATGACCCGATCGCCGGGAGACTCACGGCTCGAGGCCCGCCTTTCGTCGTACGAAATGGCCGCGCGGATGCAGCTCAGTGCGCCTGAAGTGCTCAACCTCGCGGGGGAATCGCGGGCCACCCGCGCGCTCTATGGACTCGACGACAAGGCCACCGATGAGTTCGGTCGCAACTGCCTCACCGCGCGGCGGTTGCTCGAACGCGGCGTCCGCTTCGTCCAGGTCTGGAGTGGGGCCGGCGGCCCGACGGGAAATTGGGACAACCATAACGACGTCGACAAGGCGCTCGCCTCGATCGCGCTCAGCACCGATAAGCCGGTCGCCGGTCTGGTCAAGGATCTCAAGGCCCGCGGCCTCTTCGAGGATACGCTCGTGATCTGGACGACCGAGTTCGGCCGGATGCCCTTCAGCCAGGGGAGCCTGGGACGCGACCACAACGGCGGCACCTTCGTCTCGTGGCTCGCCGGTGCGGGCATCGAAGGGGGCCTGGCTTTCGGCGAGAGCGACGAATGGTCCTGGAAAGCCCGCCAACCCACCTATTGCTATGACCTCCACGCCACCATCCTCCACCTGCTCGGCATCGATCACGAGCGCCTGACGTTCCGCCATAACGGCAGCGACCGCCGGCTGACCGACGTCCACGGGCGGGTCATCACCGAAATCCTTCGCTCGCCATCGCCGAATGCGTAGGGTCCGTTATGGACCATCATCGCAGACCACACCTCCACTGAGGCCGAAATCGAAGAGGGTCCGCAAATCGCGGACCCTACGGGAATTTCGGAATTCCGTGTAACACTGAGCGGGCCGCGGTGTTGTACCTTGTGTTGACTCGCTCGTCGTTGTGGGTTGGGGCAGACGCGGAGGCAAAGCTGGCTCGAATCTCCCGTCCAGGTCGATCTGACGACGAACTCGGTCAATGGGTTGCGGACACCGTGCAGCGTGCGCTCGCCTATGCCGTGACTCTGATCCGAAATCGGGCCGATGCCGAGGACATTGTTCACGACTGTTATCGTCGCCTCCTGGCCAGGGCGGATCAGTACAACTTGGCGAGCGACGGCACCAAACTCTTGTTCAAGGCGATTACGAACGCATGCATCAACAAGTCGCGGCGGCGGCCCCCGGTCGTGAGCCTGGATGCGGACAGCCGTTCGCTGGCTGACATGTCGGCCGTTCAGCCCGACCAGCGGGCGATCCATGGGGAGTTGGAAGCCGCGATCGCCGCAGCGCTGACCGAGCTTCCGGTGACGCAACGAGCGATCGTCGAACTGCGGAGCCTGGGACACAGCGTCCTCGAAATCGCCGAGATGCTTGAAATCAGTCACAATAATGCACGCGTCTTGCTTCACCGCGCACGCCGGGCGCTGGCCACGCGTTTGCGCCCGTTTATCGAGGACCAAGTGACGTGAGCGATCCCGAAGAGCGGATCTTCGAAGCGGTCGATCGGCTCGTGCGAGCCCACCTTGATGGCCAAACCGAACGTACGGACGCGACCGATCTGCATGCGCGAATTCGTGAAGAACTTGCGCCGGCCGCGCGCCCCGCAGCCGCGACGATCCGAACCGGCCGCGCCGCCTGGATCTCGTTCGAGCACTGGCCACGAGTTCTGAGTTGGTCGATGGGAGCCGCCCTGATCGCGATTGTCGTCGGCGCCTTCTTCGGCGGCCGCTCCCTCAGTCCCACCACCGCCAACGCGGCAACGCTCCTGCGAACCGCTCGGGGCATCCATGCCCACGGTCTCGATCGTTGCTATCGGGTGCACTATGCTCCCGATCCTCGATATTGGGACGGGAAAAAGATGCTCGAAGGGCCGTCGGAGAGTGTCTTGTGGACCCGTGGCGACCGCTTTTGGGCGAACTGCACGATCGGGACCATCCATCTTGCGATTGGTCGCGAAGCGGATCGCTCCCTCTGGGTGAGTCCCTCGCGGATGCACGGGATCCGGTTCGCCGACCGAGAATCGCAGCTCCCGCACGATGTCGCGGTGCTCTGCGAAATCAATTCCATGACGGTGCCATCGCTGATGGATGAAGTCCTGGCCGACTTCCATCTGCGGGCGGAAGGTCCGACCTCGAACGCGGGAACCACTCCGAATCTGGTCTGGGCACGATTGAAGCCAGGACGATCGCATTCACTGATTTCGGCGGCCCTCTTGGAGATCGATGCCCAGAGCGGAGTTCTCTTGCGCCTGATCTTGTGGACGGTTCGCGAAGGTCGCCCCAATGGCACGGTGACGTATACGTTAATCCAAAGTGCCAAACAGGATGATGAGCAATACCGGCTCGCGTCTCACCTCGATCCCGGTGCCAAGGTCGAGATCCATCGCTTGGCCAAGACGGAAGCGAGTACCCAATGAAGCAAGCTTTACCGCTCTGGTTATCCCTGTTTCTCATCGGGACATCACCCCTTGCCGGTGCCGAGAAAGAACCGGCGGCGACCGGCGCCGCGGGCCTTGAATTCTTCGAAGCCAGGATCCGACCGGTCCTCGTCGCGCACTGTTACAAGTGCCATTCGGTGGAGGCGGGTCAGTCGAAGGGGAATCTCCTGCTCGACGCCCGCGAGACCATCCGCGCGGGGGGAGACAGCGGCCCGGCCGTCGTACCCGGCGACCCGGCCACGAGTCTCTTGGTCACGGCGATTTCGCACGTGGACCCAGATCTCAAGATGCCTCCCAAGACGGACCGCCTGCCCGATTCCGTGATCAGCGACATCAAATCATGGATCAAGGCCGGGGCCATGGACCCCCGTGAGAAGGGGGCGGCCAACGCGTCCCGCCCTGCCGTGGACCTCGAATCTGGGCGCCGGTTCTGGTCGTTCCAGAAGCCCAGAGATCACCAACCACCGGTCACCAAGAATCCGGGCTGGGCCAAACGCGACCTCGACCATTTCATTCTGGCGAAACTGGAATCGCATAATCTCGTTCCAACGGCGGATGCGGAGCCGGCGACCTTACTCCGCCGACTCCACTTCGATCTGGTGGGACTGCCCCCCACGCCCGAGGAACTTCAGCGCTTTACCGAGCGTTGCAAAGCCGACGGGATCGACACCGCATTGGCTGAGGCGGTGGAGCCACTGCTCGCCTCCGCGTCCTACGGCGAGCGTTGGGGAAGGCACTGGCTCGATGTGGCCCGGTTCGCCGAATCCAGTGGCAAAGAAGCGAACATCTCGTTTCCTTATGCCTGGCGCTATCGTGACTATGTGATCGATGCGGTGAATGCTGACATGCCGTTCGACCGATTCTTGGTCGAACAGATCGCCGGTGACTTGCTCCCCGCACCCAGCGACGCGGAGCGGGCCCGCCTGTTGATCGCCACCGGATTCCTCGCGGTCGGTACCAAAAACCTCGATGAAGCGAACAAGGCCCAGTTCGCGGCCGACCTCGTCGACGAACAGATCGACGCCTTGTCGCGTGGGGTGATGGCCAATTCCGTGGCCTGCGCCCGTTGCCACGATCACAAGCTCGACCCGTTCCTGATGGAGGATTATTACGCCTTGGCCGGTGTCTTCGCCAGCACGAAGACGTATTTCGGCACCGCGATCTCGCCGTCGAACCAGGTGGGCGGCGACCCGCTCGTTTTGCCTCGAGGCGCTGGCCAACCGATCCTGCACGCGTCCATTCCTGCGGAGAAAGTCGTCAGCCTGAAACAAGAGCTCGCGACCCTCAAGAAGCAAAAAGTGACCACCCTTGCCGACGCGCTACGGGTCTTCTGGAGGTCGGGAGGGATCGAGGGCGAACTCGAGAAGGTCGATGCCAAGGGACAGGCCCTTCCGTTGGCGATGGGCGTGACCGACCGCGAAACGATCGTCGATAAGCCGTTGCTGGAGCGTGGCGAAATCGGTCGACCGGGTAAAACGGTGCCCCGCGGCTTTCCTCGGGTCATCGTAGTCCCAGGCGCCGACTCGGTTTCGTGGCATCAAAGCGGCCGGCTCGAACTGGCTCGCTGGTTGACCCACCCAGACCATCCGCTGACCGCCCGGGTCATGACCAATCGGGTCTGGCGCCACTTGTTCGGTATCGGGATCGTGAGTTCGGTGGACAACTTCGGTTTCAGTGGCCAACCACCGAGCCACCCGGAATTGCTGGATCATCTGGCGGTCCGTTTCGTCGCCGACGGCTGGTCCGTGAAGCAACTGGTCCGGGAAATCGTGCTTTCCCGTACCTATCGTCAGGCATCCACGTATAACGCAAAGTCGTTTGAGACCGATCCGGAGAACCGACTCCTCTGGCGATCCGCCAAACGGCGACTCGATGCCGAAGCGATTCGCGACGCCATGCTCCTGGTCTCCGGTGAGCTCGACCCCTCGCGGCGCGTCGGCTCGCTCGTGGGTAAGGAAATCGGCGATCGACCGATCTCCCTGATCGGGCTCGATAATCGCTTGCCCGCCGACCTCGACGCGTCACGGCATCGGTCGGTCTATTTGCCCGTCCTCCGCGATCGCCTGCCCGACGTCCTCGACCTGTTCGATTTCGCCGAGCCGAGCCTGGTCACCGGGGACCGCGAGACCACCAACGTCCCGCTCCAGGCACTCTATCTCATGAACAGCCCGTTCATGCAAGCACGGGCCAAGGCGTTGGCCGATCGTCTGATCGCACAAGCCGGCGACGATCCATCACGAATCCGCCGCGCTTTCCTGCTCTGCTACAGCCGCGTCCCGACTGAGGATGAGATGGCGCTGGCCACCTCGTTCTTGGTGCAGGATCAGTCCCGCGCCGGCGAACTTGAAAACGCACGAAGCCAGGTCTTTGCCGCCTTCTGCCAGGCCTTGTTGGCGACGGCCGAATTCAGGAACCTTGATTAGGAGTTCATCGCACATGGCTACCAATCCACCTGGCGATCGACCGGCGTCGTGCGTCTCGCGACGGCAGATGCTCCAGGCCTCCGCATCCGGGTTCGGCTACCTGGCGTTCGCCGGTCTGGCTCACGATGCAGCGGCCCAGGACGCCGCCCGGCGATCGCGTGGAGCGACTCCGAGCTTCAAGGCACCCCACTTTCCCCCCCGGGCGAAACGCGTCATCTTCTTGTGCATGAACGGTGGGCCGTCGCATGTTGATACCTTTGACTACAAGCCAAAGCTGAATAAGCAGTCGGGCGAAACCACGAGCCTCGGGCGCGACCGGGGCAAAGCCAAGCTCCTCGGCTCCCCGTTCAAGTTCGCCCAGCATGGCGAGTCGGGGCTCTGGATCTCGGAGGTCTTCCCTCAGTTGGCGAAGCAGGCCGACGACCTCTGCCTGATCAACAGCATGCACACCGACCTGCCGAATCATTCACAAGCGTTCACGCAAATGCACACCGGCAGTTTCCAGTTCGTGCGTCCTTCGGTCGGGGCTTGGTCGCTGTACGGCCTGGGCAGCGAGAATGCCAACCTGCCTGGCTTCGTCACGTTGAATCCGCCGACGGACAACGGAGGCGTACGAAACTACGGCAGCGCCTTTCTGCCCGCGACCTGCCAGGGAACCAGGATGGGTGGGAACCAGATCCCCGGGTTCTACGCCGCGCTCTTCGGCAAGGACGAAGAGCCAGGGCCACCGATGAAGAACATCGCCAACAACAACATCCCACGCGACTTGCAGCGTGCACAGATCGACCTGATCCGCAATCTCAATCAGAGTAAACTCCAGCGCGATGCGTATCACCCGGAGATCGAGGGCGCGATCGAATCCTTCGAGCTCGCCTTCCGGATGCAGGACGAAGTCCCCGAATTACTCGACATGCGATCCGAGCCCGAGTCGATCCGCACGCTCTACGGCGTGGGCTCCGGCCTGCCCACCGATCGATTCGCGCGGCAGTGTATCATGGCCCGTCGCCTCTCCGAAGCCGGCGTCCGCTTCGTCGAGATCACGGCCCCGGTTGCCTGGGACCACCATTTCCTGATCCAAGACGCGCTTCCGAAAAGTGCGGCCGCCACCGACCAACCGATCGCCGCCCTCCTGACCGACCTCAAACAACGCGGATTGTTGGAAGAAACCCTCGTAATCTGGGCCGGTGAGTTCGGGCGTACCCCCTACGGCCAGAGCACCTTCGGCCGCGACCACAACAACAAAGGGTACACCCTCTGGATGGCCGGCGGCGGCGTCAAAGGCGGCCTGGCCTACGGTGAGACCGACGAATACGGCTATGAGGCTGTGGTCAATCCAGTGCACGTCCACGATTGGCACGCGACGATTTTGCACCTGCTCGGTCTCGATCACAAACAACTGACATTTAATTACGGGGGTCGTAATTTCAGGCTTACCGATGTTTACGGAAAAGTCGTCACGGATATTATTTCATGAGCGCCTCTCGACTCGATTACGAAGCGGAGTTGGCCGGTAAGCACAGCCCGTGAGGTACTGGTCGATCTCCCACCGCGCCGGACCGCTCCGAGCTGCTGCCAATCAGGGCTCCATCACAATCGAGCCCACCGTCTTGCGGCCTTCAAGATCGCGATGTGCCTGTGCGGCCTCAGCGAGTGGGTAGGTGTGGCGGATCTCGACCTTCACCTTCCCCTCGCGGATCACCCCGAAGACATCCTTGGCTGTCGCCTCCAGATCCGCACGACTGGCCGTGTAAGTCGCCAGGGTCGGCCGCGTCAAGTAGAGCGAGCCCTTCTGGGCAAGGATCCCGATGTCGAATGGAGGCACCTTCCCGGAGGCGTTGCCGAAGCTCACCATAAGTCCGCGCGGCTTCAGACAGTCGATCGAGGCCAAGAACGTGTCTTTTCCGACCGAGTCGTAGACCACCGGAACGCCCGCTCCGCCGGTGATCTCGCGCACCCGCTTGGCGAGGTCCTCCCGGGTCGAGACGATCACGTGGTCGCAGCCATGGGCCTTGGCGATTTCCGCCTTCGCGTCCGACCCCACCGTACCAATGACCGTCGCGCCGAGCGCCTTGAGCCACTGGCAGGCGATCAGTCCGACTCCTCCGGCGGCCGCATGGAACAGGACCGTCTCGCCCGCCTTGACCGGGTAGGTCCGGCGGATCAGGTACTGCGAAGTCATGCCCTTGAGCATCACAGCCGCCGCAGTCTCATCCGAGACCTCTTCCGGAATCGGCACCAGAATCTGGGCCGGGATCAGTCGGCGCTCCGCGTAGGAACCGGGGGGGCCGCCTCCGTAGGCCACACGATCGCCGAGCTTGACGACCGTGACGCCGGGGCCGACGGCCTCAACGATTCCGGCGGCCTCACTCCCAAGCACCGTCGGCAGGGGCAGCGGGTACAGGCCGGACCGGTGGTACGTGTCGAGTAAGTTGACGCCGACGGCGGTGTGGCGGATGCGGGCCTGGCCCTCTCCCGGCGCGCCGACCTCAACATCCTCCCAGCGCATGACATCGGGACCGCCGGTCCGTGTGATGCGAATCGATTTCGGCATATGAGCGTCCTTTTTGTGATCGTCTCGCGTGGGATCGACTTCCCCATTGGAGTCGAGTCGTTCTACAGCATGTTCCCGTTCGAATTGCGGGCAGTGAGCCCCTCGATACCCTCATAGAGGTGAAGGTGCGAATCAAGTGATCGCGTCGCACCCTCGGTGTGGCGTTGCACCGCGACGGCACGTGGCCTCAGAGCGTCCTGTGGACATAATCTTCGATCGTATAGAGATGCATTCTTCGACCCCCACGTCGTGAATTAGCGGTTGGACCTCACGATTGGACGGCCCTGGGATCGTCGGAAGCAGGGACGTTGTCACCTCGAACGCATCGGAAGGCCCGGGGCGGAGATCAGCGATGTGGGATACCAGAGTCTCGGCTCCAGGATGCCCAACTCTTTCCGCGTAGCGGGGCAACAAAACCCTTCATCGCTTCTCTCCGATCGGGAGGTCAAGCAAGGAGGACGGGGCGCATGGGGACGAGCGTCGCAATAGACCAGGAGACTGGGATCAGCCTTGTTCTCCTCGCGTTTCGCACCTACTATGTGGCGGCGCAGCGAGCAGGGATCGAGAGTTAAACCGCAATGCTTAACTCTCGATCCCCGATTGTTGTCGACAAATCGACGCATCTTGATCGATTACTTCGTGTGACCGTGGTCGGCCGACGCTGACTCGTAGTGCTTTTTGAGCAGGTCGTCGCCGAAATCGCTCTCGAAATCGCGCCAGACGCTGTGGACGTGATTGGCGTTGTTCTGAGTGTTGTCGTATTCGATCAGGAAGGTCGGCCCTTGGATCCGGTAGTAGTGGGGCTGACCGAGCTCCAGGCCACCCGCCCAGGCGAAGCCGATCTTATCAACGCCCGCCTTGAGGATCTTGCCCAGGTCGTTTGCGGCCAGCTCGGGGCGGAGCCGTTCGGCGTAGAGCACGACGATCGAGTTCAGCAGTTCTTTCTGCTCGGAATTGAGTTCCGAGACCAGGATGCCGGCCGGTTCGAGCGGCTTGGCCTTGCGCAAGGCGAGCGAGAGGATATCCTTGGGGGCGACGTCCTCGACGATTCCCTTCTTGCGTTGCTCGTCGTTCAGTGATTTCACGAGTTGGCGGCCCAGGTCTTCTTCTTCGCCGAGAACGCGGAGCCCCTTGCGAGGGCCGTCTTTGACCTCGGCGGGGTTCGTTCCCATGAAGGTCGGGCCACCGACAACCCCTTGGTCGCCCACGATCGTGAAGTTGAGTGCCAGGTGGTGCCCTTCAACACGCCATCCCCAAGGCTGCTTGGGATCGGTCGAGCCCGGCTTGCCGAAGATGTTGAAGAAGTAGAGCTCCGGGTCGCGAACCGGCCCTTTGCCTTTTTCGATCGAGGCGAGGATCTGCTCCAGGCTCATGATCGTCCCGGCCTTGATCGTGCCCCGCTGGCTCAAGCCGCTGGAGAGCAAGCCGTAGGCCAAGGCCCGCTGATCGCCCGTCATCTCCTTGATTGGCAGTCCTTTGCGCGGCCTCGGGATGAAGTGCCAGTCGTAGCGAAGCGGATCGGTGAACTCAAAGCCGGCCTTGAGCTTCTGCTCGGGCGTGAGATCGGCCCAAAGGTTATTGGCCGCTTCCGCCATCTCGCGGCCGGCCTTGGCCATCGGCGCCTCGTGGTGGGTGTGCGCCCCCGGGCCGTCGTGGGCGAACGACCGGGTGGCGTACGACGAGAGCGCCGTGGCTGTCAGGACGAACAGTAGGGATCGGCAACGATTCATCGCGAATGAGCCTTGGCTTGGGGTGAGAGAAAGAGCGTCATTGCCCCATGGTAGCGAGACGGCCGCCAATGTCACTCTGTTTTTCGACGGCGCAGGCCAACACATAGATAAGAGTGAACACTTTGATACTTGAGTAAGACGCTTAGGTTTACGGCAGCCGCAGCCACGCAGTACCGGTTTACTTTCGGGTGCCGTCGTGGATTTGCGACTCGTGGAGTGCCTGAAGCTTGTCGGCCAGTCCACGATAGATCCCGTGCCGTGTGATCACCAGGACCTGCCCCGGAAGCTCGAGTTGGGGGATGAGTTGCCTGGCCAGGGCACGGTCGCGGTCGGAGCTGGCGAAACCCCAACGGCTCGACGTGGCTCCGACGGAGAGTAGGAAGAGCGGGCGTTGTGGGAAGTGATGGAGCCGCTTCCGGCCCAGCCAGGCGGCCGCGCAGCCGGGCTGAACGTTATTCAGCGAGCGGAGCAGGGGGGCGAGTTGCTCCTCGTCCAGGCCGTGTTCCAGCAATTCGTCGCTCACAGAGACGGTGGCGCGCTCGCGGCTAGCCTGTTCGGACTCGGTATCGAACCGGTCGAGCCGCGCGCGGACGTCGCGCAACCGTTCGGCCTGGCCGGTGGCGCGATAGAGATTTTGCAGGGATTCACAGGCGCTATGCATCCATTCTTGTTCACTGCGTTCGATCACGCTCCAGAGCAGGCGTTCGCCTTCGCTGTCGTTACGACTCACAAGGTGATGGCCGATGTACACCGCGGCGCCGGCATGGAGCGGGTCGTGTTCGAGGATCGCGCGCAGGGCCGGCAAGGCCACGTCAAAGCCGAGCAAGTCCACCGCCTCGCGGGCCGATTCCCAGAGTGCCGAGAGATCGACGGCGAGCGCCGGCGCTTCTGCCGCCGCCGCCGCGGTGGTTCCCGGCTCCCGCTCCCGCCGTCGGGCCTCGGCCAGCGCCCGGCGGTGGCGTTCGCGCCATTGGGCCGACTGCGATCGGGACCAGGTCCGCGACAGCTCGCCCGAGATCAAGGGAAGATCGAGGCCCAGATACTCCTCCGCGGCCGTCGGGCCGGCCGAGGGGCGAAAGCCGGCCGAGAGCACGGCCTGGGGTGAGACGCCCAGCGCTTGCACGCGATCGTTGTACGCGGGATGGGTATCGTCGACGCCGGTCGAGCGATTCAAGCCACGTTCCGTCCACCGCGCAGCCAGGTCGTTGGGCGGTGGAACCTCGAGGGCCGCACCCAAGCGAGTCAGGACGTCCTCGGGCGGTTCGGGATGCGTGGCGGCCTGGCCATGGAGGTCGACCCAGAACCGCTCCGAGAGCCAGAACGCCACGCACTCGATCCGCCAGAGCGCCGAGGCAAGCGTCTCCGCGCCGGCCATCTCGGCGGCGACTCGGTCGGCCTGGAACTCCTGGAACCGAGAGAGAACGACGGTATGGGCGCGGAAACGCGGCCAGTACCATTCCACGAACCGTGTCACCGCCCATCGCACCGCGCGGTCGGGACTGCCGGTGGGTCCTTTCTGAAGCTTCCCCATGAGGGTGTCCCAGGTCCGGTAGAGCCGGCCGACCCGTTGGCCGCCGCGGCCGTGCCGCGCCGAGAGATGGGCGAACTCGTGCGCCAACACCGCCCGGAATTCCTCCGGGCGGAGTGCGATCATCAAGGGAAGGCCGAGATCCAGCACACTCCCCGGTCGGCCGAGCAGGCTTCGCCTCGGCCGTTCGTGAACCCCGGCGTTGAAATCCATCGAGAGCCGGACTTCGCCGAACGGCTGACACGCGAGTTCGCTCCTCAATTCATCGAGCAGCGCGACCAACTTCGGCATTTCGCCCGCGCCCAGGACCCGGCCCTCGTCCCGCTCCGCGGGCGACGCCAGGAACAGCACAGCCTGAGAGACCGCGTAGACCAAGAGCGCAACCCCGAGTCCAAGCAGCCAGACCCCAAACTCAGGGGGGAGCACGATGCCGCCGATGAACGCCGCCAACCCGAGCGCGAATCCCAGCGCCACCCAGGCGACAGCGCCCCCTTGGCCCAGCCTGACCCAGTTGGCGGCCGCCCGCTCCAGAGCCGCGGGTCTGCCCTGATAGCGGGCCTCGACCCGATGCACCAGGTCGTCGAAGTCCTTCCGGGTCATGGCTTCTCACCATCGGTCGCACGGAGAATGAGCTGGTAAGGCGCCTTTCTCTGAATGTTGTAGCGGCGGGCGGCCGCGTGATATTCGTCACGCTTCGCGGGAAATCGCCTGCCGAGCGCGACACAGAGCAAGGCCGTTTCGTCGGCATCGACGACCACGCGTTCGATCTCGGCGATCGACGCCGGCTCGGCCGCGCGAAGCAAGACCGCCGCCCGGCCGTCTTCAACGCCCTGCGATTCCATCGTTCTCGCGGCGCGCTCGCGCCAATCGTCCGCCTCCTTGGCCTGGCCGTTGAGGCTGAGCGCCAAGCTCAGTGCGACCGCGTTCCAGGGTTCGACCCAGAGTTTCGCGAATGCCTTGTTGTCGATAACCTCCTGGGTCTGGCCCAGCGCCAGGAGCGCCTGCGCTCGGAGCGGGCTGTCGGTTAGCGGTCCGGTCTCGGAACAGACCCGCGCGCACGCTTCGACCTTCCCACTCTTGTAGAAACCGATCGCCCGCGCCGTGGCGGTTGCCTCGGGACCGTACTGCATCCCGACGCGATTCGTCCATTCGGTCACAACCGATTCGATCTGATCGGTCTGGTCGGACACGGCGAGCGCATCGCACAGAAAAATCAGCGTCTTCATCTCGGTCGGCACCGCGGCTAGGCGTGCCTTGTATTCCTCAACGAGCGTCTTCGCGTCTCCCCGGGCCAGCCGAGCGACGTGGATGTTCTCATCAATGTCGAAGGCATCGATGTGAAGTTCGCGGGCCTTCTGAAACGCGATGAGACTCTCATCCCAGCGGGCCGCCGAGGCCAAATGTCGACCGCGGGCGAAATAAGGCCAGGGCTGCGCGGGGTCGGCCTCGTTGGCGCGGCGCAGGAGCGCGACCTGACGCTCCGGGTCCGGTTCAATGCGTGCCCGAAGATAAATCAAGGCGCTGGATTCCGGTTCCTTGGCAACCAAACTGTCGTAGTACGGAATCAGCTCGTTTTGATGTTTTCCTTGCCCCGCGAAGTACTGGTAGGCCCGGTGCCACTGCACCCAGACGGGGCGGCGGTCGAGACCCGACTTCAGGAACGCCTCGGCGCGAGGCAGGTCGGCCGGATTCACCGTCCCCACATAATACTTCAGGAGTTCATTCTGAATCGAACCACGGCGGAGCCGACGTTCGCCAAAGGTCTGTGCGGACTCACGGTTCTCGGCCAAAGTCTCCAGGAACGCTTCGGCGTCGTGCCCCTGGGTCCACTCCAGGACGGTCTTCTCGACCTCAGAGCCCTGCTTGTCCCCTCAATGCTTTCGGGGGGTGACTCGAACGGATAGTCGATATGCGGGAACGCCGTGAACGGCGCCCCGACGATCAGGCGGTGCGTGCTCGGGCGCGGGTTTTTGGCGTAGTAGATCGACTTCTGATCGAGCACGGCCTCATCGCCGGGGTTCAACACCCAGACCGGTTTCTTGAACCAACGATCCCAGTAACTCGCTTCCAAATCAACATCGACCGTCTGATCAACGGGACCGGTGATCCGCAGGCGGTGCTTGCCCTCCGCGATCGGGATCGTACCGCGGTTCGAGAGGGTTCTGGCGGCACCACCGTCAAGGGAAACCTCGACGGGAACCCCGCACGCGTTCACAACGTTGAGCACGCGATGGCGGCGGATATACTCATTATTCGCCGCGAGCCCGATGGTGAGTAGGCCCAACCCAAGTCCGCCGATCATCGCCCAACGTTGCCACGCGGGGTATTCCGAACCCTCGGCGCGGAACAAGCCGCGGACCGAGTGCTTCCGTTCCGGCAAGATCGATTCGGTGACGCCCAGGGCCTTTTCCGATCGCCCGACAAAGGCGCGAAACGCATGCTGGCGGCCGATCTCGGGCAATTCCCGGAGCAGGTGCGCGGCCAGCTCGAGCGTCTCGCGGTGTCGGCCCGCACGCTGATAATGTCCGGCGAGGATGTCGATCGGAGCGAGGTTATGCTCTCCCCCCGCGCCCGGAACCTCGGCGAAGTTCAAGAGGACCCGAGCCTCATCCAAATCGCCGTTGGCCATCTTCCGGAACGCCACGCCCGTCCGCGCCGCCGGGAGATCGGGTTCCAGGCCCAGGGCCGCCTCATATAACCCGGACGCCTCGGCATACTCCGAAGCGTCCTCGAGTTGGTGGGCCAGGCCAACCCGCAATCCCGCGTGCCTGGGGAACCGTTCCAGCGCCGTGCGACGGAAGTCGGCCGCCTGATCGATCTCGTGAAACGCCAGCAGTTGCGCGTGCAGGCCGATCGCGGAGTCAGCCGACGGCTGCCGGCGGTACTGGTCGAGGCCGGCGGAAATCTGAAGCTGCTTGGCCTGTTCAAACGCATCCGCATCGGCGACCCGATGCCGGGTACAAGACGGACATTGGTCGATAATCCGCTTGCGACCGAGCGGGATGATCGGGATGAAGACGACCACGAACCAGAGCCGCGTGTCATAGGACGACAGGTTCCCTTGCCGCTGACAGGCCCCGCAGATGGCCGTCCGAACGTGAAGGTTCTTCTTGCCGTAATAGTGCGTCCCGATCCCGTTTATCGTTCCAGGCATAGAGGGTTCCTCAGGACTGGTTCCGACCGCCTACCCGCCTCACTTGTCGCGTGAGAGCCTCCCGGACCACGCGCAATCGTCGGCATTCCCGAAGCGGGTTCCTCGCCAATTTAACGCTTTAAACAGCGTATCTCAAGATCTCAACGACCTCTGATTTCAACTCGCAGTGGAATTCCAGTTTCCCCCTTGCGCTCTAGCATAACGGCCTTTATGATGGACCGTATGGACGCATCAACCCGCAAACAGCCGATCACGGATTTGGTCAACCGTCAATCGCACTCGGCGCTCTTGCTCGGGATGGTTCCCTTTCCCGTCCGCCAGGCCGGTGAGCCCGCCGCCCGCCGCTTCGTCGAATTCTTCACCGCGAACATCCGCAACCCGAATACACGGCAGGCGTACGCCCGAGCGGTCAGTCATTTCTTCGCCTGGTGCGAGGCACGATCGATCGCGCTCCACGAGGTCGAACCGATGCTCGTGGCCGCCTACATCGAGCAGCATCCCGGCAGTGCCCCGTCGAAGAAGCAGGGGCTCGCGGCGATCCGGATGCTGTTTGATTGGCTGGTGGTCGGCCAGGTCCTCCCGATGAACCCCGCGTCGTCGGTTCGTGGCCCGAAGCACGTCACGAAGCGCGGAAAGACGTCCGTACTCGAGGCCGACCAGGCCCGGCAGTTGCTGGATTCCTTCGACACTCGCTCCATCGCCGGTCTTCGCGACCGCGCCTTGATCGGGGTCATGGTCTATAGCTTCGCCCGCGTCTCAGCCGTGGTCGGCATGAACGTCGGCGACTACTTCCAGAACGGCAAACGCTGGTGGTTCCGCTTCCACGAGAAGGGGGGCAAAGTGCATGAAGTGCCCGCTCACACCAAGGCCCAAGAATATCTTGACGCCTATCTGACCGCCGCCAAGATCGGCGATCAAACCCACACGCCTCTGTTTCGCGCGATCACCCGCCATCGCACGATCGGCAGCACCCGGCCGCATCGCACCGACGTCCTCCAAATGATCAAACGGCGCGTGAAAGCGGCGGGCCTGCCCGCATCGACCTGTTGTCACACGTTCCGGGCCACGGGAATCACGGTCTTCTTGCAAAACGGCGGCACGGTGGAAAAGGCCCAGCAGATCGCCGGGCATGAGTCACCCCGCACCACCAAGCTTTATGACCGCACCAACGAAGCCATCACGATTGGCGAGGTTGATCGAATTATCATTTGAACTGTTACGAGTCCGTTGATCGTTTACCACGCCGGTGCGCGGGCCACTCGATGAACGCGAGCCCAAAGAGCAAGTTAAGGTTAAACACAGGGACGGCGGCCAGCAGACCCCACGGCCCGGGGAACCCGGCCTTGGAGCAAATACGCCACGCGGGCCAGACAAACAAGACAGCCGTAATAAGCAGGACGAGTACCTCCATCGGTCTGATCGAGCGAAGAAAGCCGAACAGCATCACTCGCGTTCCTCTCGTCGTTGCCACGTCCGACCCACGACAGACTCAACCCGTTGGGCCGGCCCATTTTCGAATGGATTCCGACTGTAGCAGATACATCGTGGCCGCTGGGGTCCGCGGAAATCACGAGACTCCCCCGGAGGTTCGAGCTGGCAACGCCTGAGACGACCTACCGCGGGGTAAACAACAGGCCTCGAATTTCTGCGTCCGATAATGGGCTGATGATCTCTCACCGTCAGAGCAGGGCAGGGGCGGCCCTCCGACGTCGGCTCATCCTTCTGGCGGATACACAATCATGCCGTAAGTCGCGAAGCACAGCGATGCAAAAGCAATGATCAAGGCGACCGTCTCCCAGCGATAGCTGAATCGCCGCTCTTTGATGAGGAGGTTCTGGGCGAGCCGAAGGGGTATGCCGACGAAGAACATCGCCCCCAAGGCTCCGTGGAAGGTCGCCGCCAGCGCCAAGCCCATCAGGTAGATCCGATCCGCAAGGAGGTGAGGCGGATCGTGGAGGAGAATCGAACCGACGATGTAGCCGGCGATCGTAATCGCGGCCGCCGCCCAGGCGAGCAGCCAGATTCTATCGACGCGGGTCATGGAACCTTCGATCAGTGGGGCCGTACGAACTCGACTCATGGGCTGGATAGAGGCCCGCCTCCAGAGTGAGGTTACGCCGCTCGGACGTCGGTGTCCACGCCCCGGTGATATCGACGCCAGCCGGATTCGGGGCCAAGGCAGTCGTGCGTGCGTTCCGGGCAGGGCCGGCGTGGAACGTCTGATAATGGGGGTTATGTTCTGTTAGCAACGACAGACTGCCGATTGTGCGCACTGCGCTCTCTTTCTGTGTGGACAATTACCGTACATCCATTACGATAGTGATAAAGCGGACCAGTAGGAACGCGTATTTCTTCCGAGGAGGAGTTCATGGCGAGCACAGCCAACAACAGCCGAGCGAAAAATGAACGCCTCGATTTGCGGATCACGGCCGATCTCAAAGATGAGATTGAACAGGCCGCCGCAATTTCAGGGGTGCCGGTTTCCGCTTTTGTTCTTGGCGCAACCCTCAAGCATGCGCGAGACGTGATTCTCGCAGCCCAGCAGGTCACCTTATCCAATCGTGACCGAGATCGCTTCCTTGATGCCCTCGCTCGAGATGACGCCAAGCCTAATGCGGCGTTGCTCCGTTCTGTCGATCGATTCAAGGCCGCGACCCGGTGACATCCTGTGCCTGATTGGACCATCGAGCGTTTGGCCGACCACCATATCCATTCGAATTTCGACTGCGGAAAGCCGGCCTTGTCCGAATGGATTCAGCGCTATGCTGGCCAAAACGAGCGGCGGGATGTTTCTCGGACCCATGTGGCCGTGCGTCCAGGAGAGTGCCGCGTTTTCGGCTACTACAGTCTGTCGAGCTTCCAAATCGGTTTCGAGACCTTACCAACGACCCGATCCAAGAAGCTGCCACGATATCAGCCGATTCCCGCCGCCTTGCTGGGAAGACTGGCGGTCGACAAAAGTGTCCAAGGGCAAGGATTGGGAACCGTTCTCCTTGTGTCAGCTCTCGGCCGAATCCTCTCCTTGGATCGCGAAATTGCGATCCACTCTGTTGTCGTCCACGCGATTGACGATGAGGCCCGAAACTTCTACATGAAGCAAGGCTTTGAACCACTGCTTGATGACCCGCTCCATTTATTCATCTCGATGAATGTGATCCGTCAGCTTGACCTTGCGCCCAATGACCAAGCTGACGCCCCACCACCAGACGATTCGTCGAAGCCGGTCCCTTGATTCCCCTCAAAAAAGCTCACGGATCGGACTGCCGTCTTCGACGATGGACCGAGGACGGCCAACCGTATCGAGATAGGTGGTGTCGAGCGGAACGCCCATGTGCTGGTAGATCGTCGCGGCGAGGTCGGCGGGGGTGACCGGCCGATCCTTGATATGGCCGCCGTCAATCTCACTCGACCCGATGACTTGCCCATGCCGGAGGCCACCGCCCGCCAGGGACATCGACATGACTGGGTTCCAGTGGTTCCGGCCGTCGGTGCTCCCTTGCGTCCCCATCATGGGGGTGCGGCCGAACTCGCCCATGGCGATCACCAGGACGTCGTCGAGCAAGCCGCGCTCCCCCAGGTCGGCGACGAGAGTGGTGATCAGGCGGTCGAAGAGCGGGAGCAACGGTCCCAGGCCCTTGCTGATCCCACCGTAAGGCGGAATGTTGTCGCCGTGGTTGTCCCAGGTGCCCGAGGCCGTGTGATGGCTGAGGTCGAGGGTCACGAAGCTGACCCCCGACTCGACGAGCCGCCGGGCCAGGAGCGCTTGCTGGCACCAGAGGTGGGGGCCGTAGCGTTCACGGATCGCGTCCGGTTCCTTCGACAGGTCAAAGGCGTCGCGCGCCTGCTGGCCGAGGAGCAGGTCCACGGCCTGTTGTCCAAACTTATCCATACCTTCCATCGACCCGGAGCGATCGATTTCGCTCCGCATTCGATCGAGCTCTCCGAGCAGAGCACGACGATCTTGCAATCGTTCGAAGGTCAGACCGCGGGGAAGCTGGAAGAAGCCGGCGTCGGTCTTCCGGCCCGTGTCGACCCCGACGTTGTCGTAGATCGGCAGCTTCGTGGCGTTGTCGGCGATGAACGGGTCGTACTGCTTGCCGAGATAACCGGCAAACGCGAGGTGAGACCGCGACTTCATGAACGCGACGTAGGGGGGCATCCCGGGATGGTTGGGGCCGTGGTGTTTCGCCACGATCGAACCGATGGCCGGATACATCTCGGCGGCCGGATTGGTGCGCGGCTCTGCATCGCGGTTGGCCGTCTGGAACACCTTGTTCGGCTCGTGGTTGCTGAACCGCGCATCGACCGAGCGGATGATCGTGAATTGATCAAGCATCGCTGCCTGCCTGGGCAGATGCTCGCAGAACCGGACCCCGGGCAGCCGGGTCGGAATCGTCCCGAACGGGCCTCGGTTTTCCAGCGGGCGATCGGGCTTGGGATCCCAGGTATCGAGCTGGCTCGGGCCGCCCGTCATCCAGAGCAAGATCACGCTCTTCCGGCCGCCGATCGGCCGACCCGCCTCCGAAGCCTGGGCACGGCGGCGGAGCAAACCGGGCACCGTGAGCCCCGCCATCCCCATCAAACCTGCCTTGAGCATGTTCCGGCGGCCGACCACCATCAGCCCTTCCCGCTCCATCGGATTGAGCCCGGCGAAGGCGTGATCGTGGTCGTGCTGACGTCGATTGTGGCTCGGCATGAACGCCATCCTCATTGACCGGTCGAAACGGGCTTCGGGGAACTTCCGATCCGGAACTCCATGATACAGGATTCAACAATTCCAGGGGACCACAGCTTTAACTCGGATTCAACAATTTCTGGAGACTCCCTCCCAATACGACCGGCGAACCGGCTCCCCCCCCCTGCCCCACGGATTTCAAAGGCCCGTCTGGCCCGGCTCGCGTACTAAATCCTTCAAGTAGCGACCGTAGTCGTTGGGGAGTTTGCTCGCGAGCGCCTCAACCTCCGCGCTTGAGATGTATCCCATCCGGTAGGCGACTTCCTCGATACAGGCAATCTTGAGCCCTTGGCGCGATTCAATGGTCTCGACGTAATTGGCGGCCTGGTTCAAGGAGTCGATCGTGCCGGTGTCGAGCCAGGCGAACCCGCGGCTGAACCGTTCAACACGGAGCTGGCCGCGGGAGAGGTACTCACGGTTGACGTCGGTGATCTCGAGCTCACCCCGCGGTGAGGGCTTCAAATTCGCGGCGATATCCACGACCTGGTTGTCGTAGAAGTAGAGGCCCGTCACCGCAAACTGCGACCGGGGCCGCTTGGGCTTCTCCTCAATCGAGATGGCGTGGCCCTGAGCATCAAACTCGACCACGCCGTAGCGTTCGGGATCCTTGACCTGATAAGCAAACACCGTGGCGCCCGGCTGGGGACGGCCGGCCCGGGCCAGCATCAATTGAAAGCCTTGGCCGTGGAAGATGTTGTCGCCCAAGATCAGGCCGACCGAAGACGAGCCGATAAACTCGCGGCCAATCAGGAACGCCTGGGCGAGTCCGCCCGGATGAGGCTGAACGGCATAGCGGAGTGAGAGGCCGATTTGATGACCATCCCCAAGAACGCGTTCAAAATTGCCGATATCTTCTGGCGTGGAAATGAGAAGAATGTCGCGAATTCCCGCCAACATCAAGGTGGAGAGCGGGTAGTAGATCATCGGCTTGTCGTAGATCGGCAATAACTGCTTGCTGATCGCACGGGTAATCGGGTAGAGCCGGGTTCCCGTACCCCCCGCCAGGATGATGCCCTTGGGAAACACTTCCTGGTCCTTCAACATCGGAACGCTCCGGAATCGGATCGGCTGGCCAACACGGTCGGAGGTCATGCTAGCGGCCCTCCCAGAGCCTGGCAAGGCGGCGCGGCCCCAACCGCATCAACAGACACCCATCGTTACTGCTTGGGGATTCGAAACCGTCTCGCTTGACTGCGTCGCCCGAATTCCATACGAGCTGAAGCGGGAGGGGCGTGCTCAGGACGATCGCGGCTGAGCGGGCAACGCGTCGGTCACCCGGCCCCGCCTTGGTTTCGCGTTGGTTCCGTCGCGTCTGACGAACCCGAGGCCGAACCGATGAGTCCGCTCCGACTGAGTCTCGGGGAGGGAGGATTGCTGTTCAGCGAAGGCATGAGCGGCTCGAGCGAGCCAACCGCGCAACGGCGAAGCCACGAAGTTGGAGCAAACCTCGGCCCGACGGGGGGGCTCCCGGGCCGAGTGCTTTCGAGGGGGGGCTCAGAGACTATCGGCGCTGACGATTTCGCCGCCAGCCTTGGTCGCGATTGCACCCCAGGTCGCGAGGCTGACACTGTCCTTGACGAACCGGACCGAGCCGTCGAGCATCCCGACGTTGACCCCGCCCGAGTGGTAGGAACTCGCGCCGATCATCGTACCGACCGACCAGATGACCGTGGCGGAATAGCCTTCCTTTTGGTTGGCGAATACGCACGCTTTCTTGTTCGGCGGCTGGAGGTGGCTATAACAGCCGCCGATGCCGCATCCGCCGTCGCTCCAGGAGTATCCTTTGGTATTCCAGTTCTGGGTGGTGCTCGTCTGGCAGCTTGAGCCGATGCTGCTCAAGACCGCCTGCCAACCGAGCGCTCCGGCCGGGAGGGCGGGCGTGGTGGTGGTCAGGTTGGTACCGACCGCATAGACCTGCCAGAGACCGTCGCCGGCCGTTCCCTTCCCCTTCACCCACTCGCTATGCATCGCCGTGTTCGACGTTCCGTCGATGATCGACGCGATCGAAACGACACCGCCGTTGCTGGAGCCATAGTTAATCCCACCGCTCGGATACTGGCCAATGACATAGGAAGGCCCATCGATCTGGCCGCCGTTGAACGACAAGCTGGTTCCGATGTTATTCCCATAGTTGCAGTCGCCGAAGTTGTGGCCGACGTACCCCGACATCCCCCGGTTCACGGACGTGCCGTCGGACGGGCAGATAAAGGTGGCGACGTTGGTCGAAGAGACGGTGCCGTTCGGAGCCAGGTTATAGGCAATTGACTGATTAAACGCGTTGTAAAGTGAAGACTGCTCCATATACTGAAGGATGCGAACCTTCATCCCGAAGTCATTCGCGTTGGCCGTCAAGCTGTTGTAGATCGACGCATTGTCGGTGGGCGGCAGGCACCCGTTGGTATCGTGATAGTTCTGAATGGCCAACCCCATCTGCTTCAGGTTGTTGACACACTGGGAGCGGCGGGCCGCCTCGCGGGCCGCTTGCACGGCCGGGAGCAAGAGCGCAATCAGGACGGCAATAATCGCAATGACAACCAACAACTCGATCAGAGTGAAACCTCGACGCCTCATGAGAAGTCCTCGCAATCCTAAAAAAAAGAAAAAAAGACAGGAAAGAAGCACGGCACGGCACGGCAAAACGACGGTCCAACCCAACCAATCAGCACAACGAATCTCCGTCGATTCGTATCCGTGCCCCCCGGAGACCTTGCTCGCGGCTCATTCGCCGAAACCGATCGAATCAAGGTGACCAGGCACTTGGTCGCCGCCGGCGGGCGATTGCACCGCCAATGATCTCGGCTCACTCCCCGGGGCGGTTGGGAGCGGCCGTTCGAAGCCGATGATGACTGCGGATTTCCTCAATCGTGAGCGGCCGATTGTAGATGGCAACCTCGTCCATCGAGCCCACAAACGGCCGGCTCGTATCTTCATTATGCTTGGGAAGCGTGGTCAGTCGTCCGAGGAGGATCTGGCTCGCCCGGTTGAAATAGACCGGGTCGACGTTCAATGGCGGAGTCGGTTCGCCATCCAGGTAGAGTTCCATTCGGTTTTCGTTTAACTGACCAACCAGATGATGCCACTGCCACGGCATATAATGACTTTTGGAATACAAGTTATCGCCACCATTATAGCTTGTCGGAAATCGGTGGAGGAGTCGTAAGGAGGCCGGCTGATGAAGCTTCCCCCGGACCCGGGATGTCAGTTCGAGAAGGAACTTGAAGTGCAGTTCCGAGGAATGGTTCACCCGCACGGTCGGCGAATCTTCGAGAAAGCTCACGAGCGCGCCGTGGGAAATTCCCTGGGACAGAAACCATAATTCAACCGCGTAGCCTGGGTGTCGTGGCGGCTCCCAAAGGCCGTCGACCGTGAGATACTGGCCAGTCGCTCCCGATTCAAACACTGCGCTCCGGTTGACCTGCCCCGGATTCGAGAGGTGGATCGGCCCCTCGGCTCGCAATGAGGGACGGCCGGGAATTTCGTTCGGGATCAGACCGTCGATCAGACTGTCGAACCGCCAATAGCCCCAGGGGCCCGCCTGGGTGACCGCGTCGCGATAGCGGGAGTCCAGGATCAAGTGGGATGTGGCTTGCTGGGTGAGTGTGACAAAGTCATCGGCCTGAAATCCCGAGTCGATCAGTTCGGCCTCGGGATCGATGTTAAAGCTATGACTCTTCGGATCCATCATCCGACTGCGGCGATAGGTCCCCGCGTCGTTCAAAAGTGCGGCCTCGACCATTCCTTTAAAGACCTTGCCCTGCATCTTGCCGTCGGATCCGATGTTCAGTCCAAACTCCGTCCCCAGGTCCACGACCGCCGAACCGGGACCGGAAACCACGAAGCCCTCTGCCCCTTCCGGCACTCGGGCGCGCAGTCGGCCCGAGCGAACGTGAACCTTGTCAAAGGAGAGGAGTTCCACGTCAGCGGGTCCCTCAACCACCAGGGAAACACCGGTGAACATGTTCAAAAAAAGGCGTCCCGCGCGGAAGCGAAGCCGGCCGGCCGCGAGAACGTCCCCCTCCGATGGATGCGCTCGATCCGGCGACTCCCACTGCATCCCATCGACTTTGACGACCAGGGCGATGCCGCGCGTGACATCGACCTTGCGGTAAGGCGGCTTCGCGTTGCGGATCGCAACTTGTCGTGTTGGCCCCATCCGCCGTGGGCGCGCCTCATTCAACGCGTGGAAGGCGATCGTCGCGGCCAGCCCGATCGCGGCCGCCGCGACCAGGACCATGAACCCGCGGTAAGCCGGCCTGCTCCACGGCCGGAAGCCGGACGCGGTGTGCGGGAACACGCCCTCCTCGAATCCGGACCGTTCTCGGTCCCATCCACTCAGGTCGACCCTGGAACGTGCTCCGCCGAACTCGCGGAGTAAATCGGCGTGGACCTGCATGAACTCAAGGTAACGGGTTTCCGCCTCCGGATCGGCCATCATGATCGCTTCCAACCGCGCCAGTTGCTCGGTCGTGATCGTCTCTTCGCAAACCGCCTCGAGAAGCGATTGCAACTCGGTGTCCCGATCGGGATCTCGCATCATGCCCGACCCTTCATCGCCAGTGTTCGCGACACACAGTCGCCTAGAGAACTACGAATTTTCGCCATCGCCTTGTAAACCGCGGCGACGGATCGTCCGGTCCGCTCAGCGGTCGTCTGAGCCGTGGCTCCTTCCTCGAGCCGTTGCACGAGGAAGTCTTTGTCGCGGCGGTTCAGCTTGCCGAGGCAGCACTCCAACGCCTCGCGCCGCTCGTCGAGATGCCTCGTCGTCGCTTCGGTCGCCAAGGTCTCCGCCATTCGAGCGAGCATCGCGTCACTGAAGGTCACGCGTTGCCGCACCTGGCCCTTGCGATAGTCACAAATTTTGAAGTAGGCAATGCGACATCCCCAAGCCACGAAATCTTCTGGTGGATTGGTTTCATCATACTTCTCCCACATCACCATGCTTGCCTCTTGAAAAAGATCGTCGGCATCAGATCTTCGAGGCGATAGCGCGAGAATGTAGGCGAAGATGCGCCGCTCAGCCTTGAGGAATCGGCTGAGAAACCCCCGGCCCTTGGAAACTTCACGCTCCTCTGACGAAGAGTGCGTGCGTGGATATCGCACGATGACGTGCTGGCGATCTCCCACCACATCATGCCCCCATTGTGAATCGCGGGCCTCGCTTTGTTCGAGCCGTGACGGAACTGGAGCTTGGTCGCACTGCCATTGAAGTGGACAGTGCGCGCCCGAATTGGAAAACAATCTCCGAAGAATCTCTCCGACCGTCGTGGCGGGGGGGGCGCGGACGGTCAGCTGCCATCGCAGTCCACTATCATGGATGCTGTCGCAGTTGATATCATTCAGCGGAGTGAGACGAATATTAATGATCCATCACAATAGCCTGTCGCTGCCCCACCTTCGAGTGGGCAAGGTTGAAGCAGCAAAGCGAAATGCAGGCAAGCTTGCTGGACCTGCTCCGCCAGGTCCAGCATGACAACGCGACCCTCCTGAACGCACACTGGGAGCGGAGCAACCGAGTCGACCGCGAGTTAGCCGCCCTCCGTGCGGAGTTCCCTCCCCTCCCCCACCCCTTCCCAGGTCTCTCCGTTGCGAATCGAACGGAAACCTCCCGAGTCCCTCAATCCCGAAGGCTCGACGACCTGGCTCTTCGAAAGAGGGGCAGACCGATCGAAACCGATCTCCTCCTCCCCAAAGCGTTCACCCGGCCAGTCCTTGCCACCTGGAAACTCGGACGACGAGCCCAAAAAGCGGTTCAGACGCCCCCATCCCGCGATCGGTCCGAATTCATTTTTTTGGGATTTGGCTGCGACCACGGACAAGAATTTGGGCAAGCTTCACAATCTCGGTTCATCTCCCAGCACGGCTCCGTACCGATAGACCGGACATACTTACCCGCGCCCTGGTCGAACGCCACCACCAGGACCTCAGGCAGAACTACCGATAGACCGGACATACTTACCCGCCCGGTCGTGAGCCCACTTCAACGCCCTTCCGTTGGCGATGCACCGGACATACTTTGCCCCCCGGCCTGCGCGCAACCAACGATTGACTTACGTCCACCACGATCGTTCAGACATACTTTCCGCCCGCCCTTCGACGTTACGGTATCCCCTGAACCCTTCGACGTTTACCGATTAATCCGAGACGATCGACTCTCCGGCCTGAGTCTCGGTGCTTAAGCATGTTTTTGTGTACATGCCGATTAACCGGACATACAGGCTTCCGGCACGCACCTCAATCCCTTTGTACACTACCGATATTCCACCCATAGTTGCTTTTTGTCCACCACGATCAACCGGACATGATTCGGCCGCCGTTTAGCGATTAATGGGACATACTTCTCACGATAGCCCGGACATAGTTCGCCCCTGCACCCACGATAGCCCGGACATACCACTAGCGATTAACGGGACATAGTTAGGGTTCATAAGTTCTGGATCACAAAACACTTGCGGCGCCTAGAATTTGTATTAGACTCTTGTTTAGAAGAAAAGAACAACAACAGCTCGCCGCTGTTTTGATGCTGTCTTTTTTTCGATCGGTTTCGAATCCAGCAGAATCGCTCGCAGCTTGACTGACATCCTGAGCCCTGGGGAACAGCGATGGACGATTGGGATCAATCGATTGAGGAACCGGCCCGACTCGAGCGCGTTGCCGAAAGTCCCTCGGCGCTCGATGCCGGCTGGAAGGACGAGCTGAACCTCGCCGAGTTTCCCATCGCCGCGCTGACCGATCGGATTCCCGATGGGCAGACCACGTTGGTCTTCGAAGACAAGCTGGAGTGTCGTGACAGCGCGCCGATCGTTCGGCGGCTGACGATCATGGGGACGCACAAGCACGGCCTACCGACCTCGTTGGACGACGAGGTCCTGGTCGGCCTGATTCAACTGACGAAGCGGCGGAACAACTTCACCGAGGCCAAGGTCGGGTTCTCGCGTTACGAGTTGATCGAGCTCCTCGGTTGGCCGCAGAGCGGGCAGAGCTATCGGCGGATCGAAGAGGCGCTCCATCGCTGGGTGGGCGTGGTCTTGATGTATGAGAATGCTTGGTGGGACAACAACGCCAAGAGTTGGGTCGATGAGAACTTCCACGTCCTGGACAACGTCACCCTCTACGATCGCGAACGACGCCGACCGGCGCCACGCTCGGGCAAGCCGGTGAAGGCCGAAAAGGCCCCCCTGCCCTTGTCGAGCTTCCGCTGGAACGAAGTGATCTTCCAGAGTTTCCAGAGCGGCAACCTCAAACAACTCGACCTCGAGTTTTACCTGCGGTTGCGATTGCCGACCACCAAGCGGATGTTCCGCTTCCTCGACAAGCGATTCTACCGCCGCTCGCGACTCGACTTTGATTTGCGGACAATGGCATGCGAACATATTGGGATGAGCCGATCTTATGCGCCCACCGAATTGAAGCGCCGGCTCAAGCCTGCTTTGGAAGAGCTCGAGCAACTCGGCTTTCTCGAGCCGTTGAGTCTTGAAGAGCGGTACTCGTACGTCAAGCGAGGGTGTTGGCGGATCATCCTGATCCGAGGCAAGACGGGACAGGCGGACGAGCCACCCGTGGAGGAGACGTCGGAGCTGATTGAGGTGCTCAAGGCGCGTGGGGTGACGGCCAAGATCGCCGCCGAGCTGGTCGAGACGCACCCCAGCGGGAGGATCGAGACCAAGGTCGACGTCTTCGACTGGCTCCTGCGAAACGGCGACAAGCGGGTCGGCAAGAATCCGGCCGGCTACCTCGTCGCGTCGATCCGGGCCGACTATCAGGCCCCGGGCGATTTCCCCACCGCCGAATCGACGGAGGCGAAGGCCGCGGCGACCGAGGTGGAACGGGTCGCCGAGGAGAAGGGGCGCCAGGCCCGTCGCCAGGCTCACGATGAATCGGAACGCGATCAGGCCCGGGAGACCGAGCTCCGCGCCGCCTGGGATCGGCTTCACGACGCGGAACGTGAGGCCATTCTGTCCGAGGTCAAGGTTGAGAACCCTGGCCTCGGTCGCTGGAAGAAGATGCTCGAGCCGCTCTGTCTCGTCGCGCTTGAGAAGCGGCTCGGCACGGCCAGGGTGGCGCAGGGGACCTTGTTCCCCGAAAATGAGCTCGACGCCTGATCCGGTCTCAAGCGGCCTGACCGCGGCTCTTCTTGCGGAGGGTCGCGAGGGCCGACCGCAGCGCCTCGACCAGCTCCTCGTGCTCCACGTCGTCGGCCAAGGGAGCGACGGTCACGCGCACCCGGCCGTCGACGTTGTGGACCCAGGGCTTAGGGGTGGCCCCCTTGCTCTGCCTCGGCGTCTTCGTCACCATCTCGCGCATGTCGTCGCGGCGGAGCCGACCCTGGGCCGCCTGAGCGGCGACCTCGACCTGCGTGGCCCGGTCGTCGATCTTCGAGATCTCGTAGGCGGTGTGCGGCGCAATTTCGCCGGCGTCGACCGACGTCTGGATGGAGTCGGGCAGTTCCAGAAGCGCCAGCGCCCTCGTGATAGTCGGGGGGCTGACCTGGAGCCGCTCGGCGAGTTGCCGCTGGGAAATCCCGAGACGGGACAGCAGGGTCCGGAACGCCCTGGCCTGCTCGATCGGCCTGAGATCCTCTCGCAAGCAGTTCTCGATGAGCTGGTCCTCCAGGATTTCCTCGGGAGCCGCGGTGCCGGTGGTCACGACACAGGCGATCGAGGTCAGGCCGGCGAGGCCGGCGGCACGCCATCGTCGTTCGCCGACGACTACGACGTAACGATCGAGGGCCTCATCCCAGCGGACCCGGATCGGCTGGAGTTGGCCGCGCTGTTGGAGACTGGCCGCGAGCCGGCTGAGGGATTCCGGGTCGAACTCGACGCGGGGCTGGTTGGGGTCGGCCACGATCCGATCGAGCCGGATCTCGGCCGCCGTTTTCAGTCGCGAGCGGCCCTCGAACGACCGCGCTTCAGGGTCGGCCGTCATGGACTCGGATTCGGCCGGCAGGCGGGTCATCGACGCCAGCCGGTTGATTCGCGCCTCGTCGGTCTGGTTTGGCTTGGCCATCAGGCAACCCTCCTCGGCTCGTCGGCGACGCGGGCGTCGAGCCTCGCCAGGAGCTCGTCGGCGAGCGCATCGATCGCCTTGGCCGCCGCCGAGCGGGGCTTGTAGGCGACGACCGGCTTGCGGAGCATGACTGACTCTTTGAAGTCCTTGGCGTGGGGCACGACCGTCTCGAAGACGGCGTCGCCGTAGATCGCTCGCAGGTCGGCCGCGTAACCCGCGTGGACCGCGAGCGACTTTTGGAACATCGTTAACAAGAAGCCGAGAACGGTCAGCCGCGGGTTGGCCCCCGCGCGGACGTGGTCGATCGACCCTTGGATCGCGGCGACCCCTTGTGCTCCATAGTCCTCCGCCTGGAGCGGCACCACGATCCCTTGCGCCGCCACCATGGCCGACCAGGCACAGAGGTAAATGTGCGGCGGGCAGTCGATCAGGGTGAGGTCGAAGTCACCGGCGACTTCCCGCAAGGCGTCGCGGAGAACGTACTGGGAGTCGCCCGTGGTCCATGGTTCCAGGGCGTTGAACTTGTCCATTCGGCTCGAGCCCGCCAAGAGCGAGACGCCGGGAACGCTGGCCGGCCGGACCAGGTTTGCCATGTCGGCGTCGCAGGCGTCGTCGAACAGGCCCGCGATCGTCTCGCGAGGCTTCAACAGCCGGGCGACCTCCGGCCCGAGCAGGCCCTGGGTCAGCGAGGCCTGGGGGTCGGCATCCACCAGCAGGATCCGCAGGCCTCTGCGGGCAAGCGTCCCGGCGAGGTGGTGGCAGGTCGAGGTCTTGCCGACCCCTCCCTTCTTGTTCAGAAACGCAATCGTTCGCACGGGTCAGGGCCCCCAATAATAAGTCGCGACTCGAGCCAGGTCACCGGGAGACGATGGATGCCGCAAGCCGGATGAACTTTGGATACCGCGGGTTCCGGCCTCGGAACCCGTGAGCGAGGGTCCCGGCTGATCCGCCATGGGTTTCGAGCCTGGAACCCGTGATACCCGTTGGCCTCGGATCGAGAACCGCCGGTCCCCCTGCTCCAGTCTCAAAGAAAATCGAGTGTTACGCGGCGTAACAGCGATCCATCTATCGGCGCGTTACGCGGCGTAACATGAGCCCGGTCCGGCGGAGGACCGCCGCCGCGTTACGCGGCGTAACAGAGGGCTGGTCCTTTCTCAGATAGCCGGCGCGTTACGCGGCGTAACAGGGTCCAGTCCGTCCCCAGACTGCCGGCGCGTTACGCGGCGTAACAGGGGCCAGCCAACGAACGGGATGGTCGAGCAGGGCAGGGGAGGCCTCCTGGGATCCGTTGGAGTGCCTTCGATTCGACGTCTGGCGACTCGGTCGGATCGACCGCGGATTCGTTGCGGGCTCAAGGTCGTTTGCGTCAAAAAAAACAGGATCACTGAAAAAAAATCTCCCCCCGGCTGGCCGCGCATCATGCTCTCCGATGACCGACTCTTGGAACCAGGAGGGCGCAAAATTCCAGGGCATGATTTGAAGGTGTAAGCTCGCTGTAAGATGAAATATTGATTTGATTTAAGCGTACGGCAGACGTTGACCGCTCACGATCAAGACGGGCCCGATCGACGGTTCTCGAACCGGTCCGATCCGGTGGCAGGGCTTGGTCCTGGGGTGAACCGAGGTCGAGGGAATAAATCCTAAAAAAATCGGGGCCGTTGCGAACTGGAATGACGCTTGGTTAAGGTAGTGAGTCCCACGCTTGCTTGTGTCGTTGGATTGGGGGATGGTATGTCCCAAGTTCCCATGATCTCGACACCCCCCCTCGGCAAAGCGTTCCCACTTGTGGCACAGGGCCCATTGGCCTGATAAGCGGCCCAGTTGATGAGAGGAATGCCCATGACGTGGCTCCTTCCTATCGCTAACGATCTTCCGTTGGTCCTGGCCTATCTGGACCCAGGGAGCGGGAGCTTGTTACTCCAGGTGCTAATTGCAGGAATGTTCAGTAGCTTGTTCTTTTTGAAGTCGTCGATCGGCGTGGTGCGGACTTCGGTCAGCCGCGTCTTCAAAAATCATGCATGAGGTCCGAGGAACGCGATCGACTGCCTCATTTCGCGACCCCAACGGCTTCGTGTTTCAACAAGACGGTGTGCTCTATCGCCAGGTCAACAACTCCTATCGGAGCGACTACGACCTCCTGATCGAGTCGGGACTCTACGGCCGCCTTGTGGACGATGGCTGGCTCATCGCCCACGAGGAGGTCGAACTGGCTTCGCCCGACTCCGATTCCGAAGCCAGCTACAAGGTACTCCGGCCTGAGCCGATCCCATTCATTTCCTACCCTTATGAATGGAGCTTCAGTCAGTTCAAGGACGCCGCGCTTCTGACCTTGGCGATCCAGAAGCGGGCGATCGAATACGGAATGACGTTGAAGGACTGCACCGCCTACAACGTCCAGTTCCGGAACGGACGCGTGATCTTCATCGATACCCTCTCGTTTGAAACCTATCGCGAGGGGAACCCGTGGGTTGCCTATCGCCAGTTTTGCCAGCACTTCCTGGCCCCGCTGGCACTGATGAGTCGGACCGACGTTCGGCTCAATCAGCTCTTGCGGACGAATATCGACGGGATCCCACTCGACCTGGCCAGCCGCCTGCTGCCGGCGCGATCGAAACTCTGGCCGTCGTTGGCGATCCATATTCACTTGCATGCAAAAATGCAGACAGCTTATGCGGGCACGGCGGCGCCGCCGCGATCGGTCAAGCGTCGGTTCGGACGTGGGGCGCTGTTGGGCCTGGTCGATCACCTCGAGTCGGCGATCCGCCGATTCCGTTGGGAACCGGGGAAGACCGAATGGGCCAGCTACTACCGCGAGCACAGTTACACCGACTCGGCCTTGGTTCGTAAGGAAGAGGTCGTCGCGGATTACCTCGACCGGCTCAGGCCGGCGACCGCCTGGGATCTGGGAGCGAACACCGGCCGGTTCAGCCGGGTCGCCGCGGCGCGGGGGATCACGACGGTTTCGTTTGATGTGGATCCGGGCTGTGTCGAACTGAACTATCGCGAGGTCGTCCAGCGCGGTGATGCTCGGATCTTGCCGTTACTGCTCGACCTGCTCAATCCGAGTCCCGGCACCGGCTGGCAGAATCATGAACGGGCCTCGCTTCTGAGCCGCGGTCCGGTCGACGTGGTACTGGCCCTCGCTCTAGTCCACCACCTGGCGATTGCCAATAATATTCCGCTGGTCGGTATTGCCGAGTTTCTGCATCGGCTCGGGCGATCCCTGATCATCGAGTTCGTACCGAAGGGTGATCCGCAAGTTGCCCGGCTCCTGGCCAGTCGTGAAGACATCTTTCCTGATTATCACCAAGCTGAATTCGAGCGATGTTTTCGACAATACTTCGCCATCGAGGCCTCGGATCCGATCCCGGACAGCGGACGGGTGATGTACCTGATGCGGGGCAGGGGGGATCGGCCCGGTGGCGATGGGTCTTCCATCCCTTTCTGATCGGGATCTTCCCGATCCTCTCCCTCTATTCGCACAACGTCTATGAGACGTCGCCCCGGTCGTTGCTGGTGCCGATCGGCCTGGCGCTCGCCGTGCCCTTCGCGATCTGGGTGACCCTGTGGGCGATCTCCCGGGACCGCCAGCGGGCCGCGCTGGCGACCTCGATGCTGATCGCTCTCTTTTATGCGTTTAATCCCTTCCTGGTCGTCGTCGACACCCTTCTGGAAGTGCTAAGCCAATTCTGGGTGAACCGGGGGTATCGCGAGCATCCGTTACTCGTGGTGACGATCCTGGGATTCGGAGCGATACCCCCGCTGATTTTGATCTTCAGGCGTTTGAAGGACCCTGGCCTCTGGTCGGGCTATCTGAACGTCTTCGCCCTGATCCTTGTGCTCATGCCGACTGGCAATGTGGTCATGGCCTGGATCCGCGAACCCGCCAAGCCGATCATTCGAGCGGAAGGGGGGATCGCGCTACCCTCGAGGCCGGCGCGGTTACCTGACATTTACTTCATCATTCTTGATGCCTACGCGCGCTCGGACGTGATGAAGGAGCTCTTCGACTTTGACAACGAACCGTTTCTCCACCGACTCGAGAAGAAGGGATTTTTCATCGCGCGTGAAAGCCGGACCAACTACGGCCAGACGCCCTTATCGCTCGCCTCGACTTTGAATTGTGAGTATCTCGACAAGTTGATTGCACCCTCGACGCGCGACCGCGATCCCCTGGCCCTCTTGATCGGCGACAACCTTGTTGTCAAATCGTTACGGCCTCTCGGCTATCAGTTCGCGGCGTTTGCGACCGGCTACGACCCCACCGAGTGTACCCAGGCGGATCGCTTCCTCGGTCCTCGCCATCCGGCGGACAACTTCCAGATGTTGGTGGTCCGGATGACGCCGTTGCGGTTCCTGCCCTTCCCGGTGAAATCCTGGGATTTCTACAGGTCGATGCGTGAACGGATCCTTTTCGTCCTGGGCCACCTCCCAGAGCTGGCCCAAGCGAAAGAGCCGACGTTCACGTTCGCCCACATCGTCGGTCCGCACCATCCCTTCGTCTTCGGTGAGAATGGCGAGGATGTCAGCCCGAGCGCGAGCAACGCCAGGGGCAGAGGCTCCAAGAAGCTCGACAACCCCAAGAACTACCGCGACGGCTATCGCAAGCAGGCAATCTATCTCACCAAGCGGGTCGAAGAGACGATCGATCGAATCCTCGCCCAATCGCCCGAGCCACCGATCATCATCCTTCAGTCCGATCATGGCTCCGGCCTACGTCACCACCTCAACGACCTTGAACGGACCGACCTTCGCGAACGGATGAGCATCTTGAACTGCTATTACTTTCCCAACCACAATTACGAAGGACTCACCCCGAGGATTACGCCGGTCAACTCGTTTCGAGTCGTTTTCAACAACAACTTTGGAACCAAGCTGCCGATCCTGGAAAATCGCAACCTGTTCTCGACCTACGACGATCCCTTTCAGTTTGTTGATGTTACGGACCGTTTGGATTCCAACCGTGACCGGGGCAGGGAGTATACCCCGCCCGACTCTTATCCAGGCATGGTGCATTAGCGAACCTGAAGTGCCACAAATTCGAACCACAAACGTACGACAGTGTCGACTGATCTTCCCATAGGAGGTCGGTTGACATTCCCGAGCGCCTAGCAATCTGGAGCACGAGACTGGCGTCTAAGGCAAGTTTGTCATTGAGACCGTTTTCGTTGGCTGAGAATTCCGTGCGGAGGTGATGGCGGACACACTCCGAGATAGCTTTGCGGAACGCGACCGTATTATCTGCCGAGACGGCGCGAAGGGCGGCGAGGAGGAGACGAGGAGACGAGGTTTTTTGACCCGCGATCGTTCGATCACCTGCTCGTAAGGAGGCCAGTCTGAGCGGGGCCTCCTCAGAACAAGGGATGCGGCCAGCATCCGCCACGCCTTGTCCGGCGGGCCGAAGTGGAATTCTTTTGAGCGGGGACGTCGCTCCCGGGGTATTCGGCCAAGCGCACTGCGGCCGTGTGATCGTTCAGGCACAGCGCCCAGAGGAGTCCGTCGCGGAAAGTCTCCATCCACCGGAATTCTCGGCGACACCATTCATGCCCGGGTATAAACGATCTCTTGTAACCCCCATCCGGGTGGGCGGGGTCATCGACCCACCATGTGACCACGTAGGATTCCTGCCAATCTCCGGTGAGAGAATCTTCGACCTCCGCCACCAGCGCTGTCGCGTACTCCCTTGCCTTCTCCGGCCGCCCCTGGAGGTAGTAGGCGAGTACAACTTGGTGTGTGAAAGTCGGCCTGGCCTGCTTGTCGAACTCGATGTTGACCCCCCCTGCTTCTGAAAAACAGCGAGTGAGCTGAGCCGCTTTTCTAGGGCGATATCGGACTCCAGATCGACCCCGAGCCCCGCGTAGATTGGCAGTGGATTCATCGGCTCCCTCCCAAAGTATCTCTTGATGCGAATGGCCAAGCGGGTCCATTAGGCGGGACGTCCGCAATACTGCGGAGTTGAAATTTTGGGGTGATTTTCTCTCCCGCCTTGGACGTGCCGACGACCAAAGTTATGATGTTGTTATGATTTCGTAGGGGATAAAATTGGGGATTGAGGAAATTTTCGAATCGGAATGGAGTTGAGGAACGGTCTCCTTAAATTTCCTCCGTCCCCATTTTAGCTTCCCTCGCCTGGCGGCCGAACTCGTCGTAGCCGTAGGTCAGGTCAGGTCAGGTCAGGTCAGGTCAGGTCAGGTCAGGTCAGGTCGGTGACGGGGGCGGCCGGGTCGGTCCCGGTCCAGACGCGCGTCTTCTGGCCGGTGGCCGGGGCGTACTCGTAGTCGACCGCCCTCTCGGTGGAGGTGACCGCGATCAGCCGCCCTTCTCGGTGACCGGTTCGCCCTTGTGATCATCAGTTCACCATAAGGAAATCTCCTGGCAACCACTTTACTCTTTCCTCCCGCGCCATCGGACCTCGTCGTTGGGGCCGAAGAGGAGTCGCCAGCCTGACGAGTCATCGGTAACGAGTACGACTTCGAACGGATACCAGAAATCATCAAAGAATTCGCAGAGCGTCCCCCACTTGACTATGGCCGCCCCGCCGTCGCTCGCGCTCCATTCGACGAAGACGTCATCCTCCGCCGGAATGGGTCGTGAACGAAGCCAAGACCTTGTTTTCTCGAGATCGGATGGATCGATTTCCGTCCGCACCCACCCGGGCATGGGCATGTTGCTTCTCACCGTGTTCATCAACCGAATCAGGTCATGGCGTCTGGCGAGTTCCTGTGCGGCCGCCGCCGCCAAAGGTCTGATGCTTGCGAGTGTTTCTGAATTCAAGACATTGTAATTCTCGGAAGTGAATCGGTAAGCGATTGGCCAGTCGGCGAATGGGATGCATTGAGAACTCAGTGGCGTATTGATCATGACGTAACTCCTCGCGGGCGCCGGCCCTAAGACCACTGTGTCACCGCACCCCATGATTGTAGTGGCCGACGGCCCTTTGTTCGAGCGGATTGCCGCGAGGAAGAGCCGAAAGGCCGCCGCCCAAACGTACCACGGCAGGTTTGTATGCACGAACCACCTCACCGGTTGTCCGACCGCCTTCGATCTGCCTCTTGAGCGACTGCGGCGCCCGGCCCCGCGGCTGGGCGCCACCTACCTGGGTGATTCGACCGCTTGAGTGTGGAAGGGGCCACTGGGATTGCAGCAGCTACCCTGGTTTTGTGAGCAATTCGACATAACGCCAATAATCAGCCTCAGGGAACGTGATATGTCCGTTGATGCCACCCCTCCCGCGCTTGCCACCAGTGTAATCTTGGAACTTGATGTGAAACATGTTACTGCCGCCGTCGGGGGGTTCGATTCGGAACCACTTTTTGGTGCCGAAAGCCGGATCCACGTAGACCCCGGGATTTCCCGCAGAGTCGGGAACGCCCGGCGGCGCCTCGATGGCGTCGCTCCCCAGGAAGTTCTTGACCGCGTTGAGAGCATCATCAAGTGAATCAGCGTTCTCGTTGTAATGTGGCTTTCCCGAAGACAGGGCGCTCTTCATCCCCTTCAAGAGAGTCCCGTAATCCGCGTTGTGCACGAGAATTCCGTCCACCCCTTCGCGGTCCGCCACGTAATAGCAGTGGTTGTCCGCAACCTCCAAATTGTAGACGATGATGTCCGATTCAAGATCCTGGTGACGAATCGACATCACAGTGCAGAGGCTATCACCAGACGTACGGAGCCGGTCTCCTTCCATGAGGCTCCGGGCCGCCAACCATCCCTTTCCATCGACCCAGAACGGATGCTCAGGTGTGGGGGTCAATGTCTGCTGAAGTTTGTCGATGCCGCCGACCCGGATGACGAGGAGCGACTTTGCTTGCCGCCTGTAGACCTTCGCGACCCTCCCGAGAGCGCTGCGGTCGACATGCGTCTCCTCGGCGCAGAGTACGGTGTCGCCGACGACGACGTCCTCGATGTTCTTATACTGCACATCGAACCCAGGATGGTGGCCATGCGAGCCATTCGCCACGGTGAGCACCTTCGTTCCGGCGGGGAAGCACGTGGGGATCCGTCGGATCAGCCCGAACCCTCCAAGACCTGCGAATAGCCTAAACCCGGCTTGATCAAGTTCGCCGTTGAAGAGCGACTCGATGATTCCGGCACCCGTGGAGATGACGTTGAATCCGAACAAAGCCGTCTTGATCGTGTAATGTGCCGCGTGCGTCAGCAGGCCCCATTGGCTACCCAACGCTCCACCCGCCGCTCCAAGGATAAACCCCGAAACGGCCCCTCGGAGTGCGGCCTGCTGCCAATCATCGCCTCCAAGCGCTGCATCAATCCCGCCGTAGGTTGCCCCTCCTATGGCGCCCAGGACCGCCCCTGTGCCCACACTCCTGATTGTCGTTTGGACGCCGATTGAGACTGTGATTCCGGACAGAGTGAATTCGTGGCCACTGGCGTCGACAAAATCGACCGGATTTCCGCCAGCGTAGGAGTAGTGATTCTGCGTGACTGGGTCGGCGACCTCGCCGTCGTACGAGTCGCGCGAGGTGAACCGCCCCGCCGACGCGTCGTAATACCGGGCGCGCAGGTAGTCCAGCCCCGTCGCCGCGTCGCGCTGCTCGCCCGCGAACTGGTAGGCGTTGACCGTCGTTCCGGTGTGCGCGAGCGTGATGCCGTAGGCGTCGTACTTCGTCGTATCGGTCACGACGCCCGTCGCGTCCGTCAGCTTCCGTGTGCTCCCCAACCCGTCCTTGACGTAGAACGAACGTGTCCCATTCCGGTCCTGGAACAGCAGGTCCAGTCCGCGCACGTACGACGCCACCAACGCTCCGCCCGGCGCGTACTCTTCAAGCACCTGGTCGTATGCCTGGTTGGGGTCGTTTAGGTAGGTCGTCCGCTGCCCGTCGGTCGTCGCAGTGACACGATTGCCGTCGTCGTCATACAAGTAGTCCGTGTGATGCGTCGTCCCATTCGCGTCGGGGACGTTGGCACTGATGAGTCGCCCCTCCAAATCCCAGGCATAAGTCGTCTGGGAGGTCGTTGTATTGCCGGTGCCGTTGTCGGTCGTGACGGTCTCGGTTTTGGTGTCGCCGTTGCCGTCGTAGGAATAGGTAGCCGTGTACCCTCCGCCTTTGGAAATTCCGTAGACCTCCATCAGCCGGTTGTCGGTGTCATAGTAAGATCGGAGATCGGAGGCACCCGTGCCATCGCCGGTGTCGGTGAGCGAAGAACGGTTCCCGGCCAGGTCATAGGCGTAGCCGAACGTTCGGTCGGTGGCCGAGGGATCATGAGTGATCGCCTCCTTGACTAAGCGACCATCAGCGTCGTAGGTATAGGCAACTGTGCGGCCGCTGGCCTCGGTCATGGACCGGCGGAGGCCGTTCTTGTCGAGCGTGTAGGTGAAACCGGCAAGGACCGGCCCCGACGCTCCGAGTGTCGTCACGATCGAGGTCAAGTGGTTGAGGACGTCGTAGCCACGAGTCTCGACCGTGCCGTTGGGCATTGCGGTCGAGACTAAGCGATCGTCGAGGTCGTAGGTGTAAGTCGTGACCAGCGGCTGGGACAGCGTGGCGCCGTCGAGCTTGTCGACCGTCACGGTGTGGAGACGGCCTTCCTGGTCGTATCCGTAGTGGATGTCGGTTTTCGCTGTGGTGACGCCGGTCTTTTGGCCGGTGGCGGGGTCGTAGGTGTAGGTGATGTCCCCCTGGAGCGCGTCGATCTCGACAAGTTGGCCGTGCGCGTCGTAGTACGAGGTGGTCGTGCCGTTGTCAGGTGTGACGACCGTGTTGTAGCGGCGGCCGTTGGCATCATACTGATCGTACGTGTAGGTTACAGCCTTCGTCGGTGCGTTCGCTTGGAAGGCCGCTAGACCGACTTTTCGTTTTTGAAGGCTAATGAAGAGGCCAACATCCCGGGGCCTCCCATCTTCTCTGTTTTTACGCCGCTGACTTCATCAGCGGACGACCCGTGTAGGTCCAGCGAAACGGCTTCGCGAATACCTTGTTGAAATAGGTAAGGAAGTTCAACAGCTTTGATTGCAGATCATTCACCGACGTGAACGAACCGCGACGAATCACCTTTCGCATGATCACTCCGAAGATCACCTCGATCTGGTTCAGCCACGAGCTGTGCTTCGGAAGATATACAAATCGAATCCGATGACTTGTGTCCGACAAGAACGCTTGCCGGCTCGCCACCGACTTCAGCACCCCACGTTTACCTTTTTTGCCCAATTCCAGGGGGATTTCACACGCCACGGCAATCTGATTCACCAGGCTTTCCGTGCAATGAATGTTCAAGTTGTCCGCTATAAATACCCACGATCCCTCCGGGTCCAGAGTCAACGTCTGCTCGATGTGACGGACGAAGTCCGCCTCGGTTCGCGTCGGGCCAATCGTTTGAGTGAGCATCTTTCCGGTCGTTACTTCGAAGTTGCCGATCAGGCATAACGTCCCGTGTCGGATATACTCAAACTCGATCCGTTCGCACTTCTCTGCGATCATCCCCTTGGTGGGAGCGATCCGCTCCAGCGCCTGGAGACCGGTCATCTCATCAATGCAAACGGTGTGGGTCGCATCGTTCCGCTCCCGCTCCGACGCCATGAGGTACGTGTCACAGACCGTCTTGACTTGCTCCTCAAAACGTTGAGGATCCTTCTCCGTGGTGTTGAGCCAATACCGGCTCTTGTGGGGCTGCAAGGCGGCCTCATCCAGGTAACGGCTCACCTGGGACGATGAGATCGATACCACAATGCCGCGTTTGACGACCTCATCGGCCAGTTCCCGAGCGGTCCAGTGGGTGATCGGTCGGCCCGACTTCTCAGGCGGCTCACAAGCGATCGCCAAGATCTGGGTGACCTGCTCTGGGGTGAACTTGCTGGGGGCGCCGGGGCGTGGTTCGTCGGTGAGGACGGCTTCAATCGCATGGCGCAGTTTGGCGCGAGTCTCGCAGCATTCGATGTTGATCAGTTTCTCCCAAGCGTTGGCCCAGCGTCGTCGCCAGCGTCCGACCTGGCGGTGGACCAGACCGACCGCCTCGGCGATCTCTTGATTGCGAAGGCCGTCGAAGCCCATCAGGATGATCGAGGCGCGTTGCCGGAGTCGCGAGGGTGCCGTGGTGGCACGGGACAAAGTCCGAAGGATTTCCTGCTGGCACTCGGTAATGGTGATCTTGGCCGCCTGGCCCGGCATGACGTGTGAACTCCTGGTGGCTGGTAAGTTAGTCCATCCAGGTAATTTTGGGGTGTTCGTCAACCCCTTGGGCTATCGAATACGAAAAGTCGGTCTAGGCCGCCGTACGACCCAAGGAGCAGCCAAGCATCAAGCAAGGCGACCAATCGCTCGCGCTCCTCTTCCCAGGGAGACATGGCGAAGTAGATCGTCCCTACGAAAGAATCCCATTCGTCGATGGGGAGTGCCAAGACAGGAAACCTCCGCGACAGGAAGCCCACCGCAGGTCTGGCGTCAGGCGGGACGTGGTTGACCGAGGTTGCCGCGATCGGCATCGGGGGGATTGCCGAGGACCGATCCTTGGGGAACTCGACGACTTCGAGTGTGCCTCGGCACGGGCCGATCATGGCGTCGATAAATTCGATGGTTGATCCAAAATAAATGCCTATGACTGTGTGGACCGCTTCGCCGAAATCAAGGATGGCCAGCGCAAGCCAGTTGAGCGTGTCTTGCCCCAATAGCCGGGCATCGACACGGAATTGGGCTCGTGTGCCGCTAAACTCGACGCCCGTCGAGGCGAGCGAGATAGGACCGTCATCGAAAGCACCCTGTTTGGCCGCAGCCTGCCCCCAAGCGGGCCACTGCATCGACGAAGGCTTGGCGGACGGCCTTGCCGACCCTGGTTCGGAACCCCACGGTGATCTCAAGATGGGCGAGGTCGAACTCCCAGGTGCGGGTGGTCGGATTGTGCCCTGTCCGACAGAGAGGCCGGCCTCCGTTCCGAGCTTCTGCTCGGATTGTGCAAGGTTGCGGCGGTTTAGATGCCATAATGTACATAAACTCGATATCAATTCATATTGACTTGCGAAAATGCGGTTAACGCGATGACGATTATAACAAAGACGAACATGCTATAGTTTTTAAATAGTCATTTGCATTAATAGATTCTGTTCTTTGTGGCCAGCCCATCCGAATGAGCCTGTGGTTAAGGCCGATGTGTGTCGCCTCCGACCCCCTGACCGGTTGGCTCGTCGTGACGAGGTCGGGTATCGGTGAGGAAGAAGGGCAGTGGCTTGTTCGTTCGCGGACTGAACAACGGCAGATCTGAATTCAATGTCCCTTCTGCCAGACGACCCAGAACGTCCTTACTCGGTGCTTGGACGACAATCACGTTGACGGGCGGGAATCTTTCCTCACTGAGGGCAGCTAATCTGCCTGGGTGCCAATTGATTTGCTTGTGGATTTGGGTCATGCCCGTTCGGGATCCGGGATTACCAGTCAGAGCATCCCTTCTTTCAGGGTTTCAAGGATGGTGTGCCACCAGATTTTCTCGCTCAGAGCGTCTGGGGCGATCGACTTCATGCAGGACTCGAGGGGATCGTCCGGTCCTGTTACCTCATCGAAGGGCAGCTCCGTCGTCAAATGACAGTGTGAGACAAACATCGCCAGAAATAACCCCAGGTTCTGTACGTTCGAGTTCACGAAGAGAGGACGTTGACTCCTCGTGGTGTCGATCCTGACGATGGCCCCGCGTTTCATCCATTCAAAACACATTAACTAATAATGATTAATTTCCAAACATAAATAGCGAGTCCGTTCTTCGCTGGCTAGGTGAGGAGCGTATTGCGACTGCGCCGGAGTCGCCAGTAGCCGGAACGTCTGACCGATGATTGCGACGAGTGACTTGTTATCCGGTGGGAGGCCAACCCTCGAGAGGTAGTCCACAGCTGAGGGCGGAAGCCCAAGGGGGACGAGCGTTTCCCGATCCATGGTCATCAGTTCACTCCCGGGAAAAACTCCCCGGATGAACGAGATGGGCGCTGCGATCGCCCCGACGAGATGGCTCGGTGGTTGGTTCATCATCCCCTTCCTTTATGCATCGCAGGGTTTGCGTCTGTTCCCGAGGGATTGCCGCGATCGCGATGAATCCGTGCGGCCTACGAATCGTGATTGGCCACGACACGAGTGGCTATCCTCCTCACGATCCGAATGCCGGGCAACCCCTTGGCGTTTCCAGCCGCCTCCTCCTCGCACCTTTGAAGTGCGAGAGCGTTGCCCGAACGTTCGGGGCCGAGCCCACCCAGGAGCGGTTCAGGCGAATCGAGCGCTCGGGGACCCTGACCGACCGATTCACAGGTTCAATCCGAAAGTGAAAGCTCGCGACCGCATTGAATGTTTTATTAGGCGTGGATTGGTTCGCGGGTTGGCGTTTTTCCAGCGAACGTGACGATCCGGCCGCGGTCGTCGCGTTCGTGGTAGAGCAGGGGGGGGGCGCCGCGGATTCGACGATCAATCCGTTCGAATCGAGGAGTGAGCAAAAAACGCAATACCGATCAGGTAGGCACCCCTAGACACGAGGAAGGTCTCATGACTATCCTCATTTGTTCCGCTTGGTACAACCCCTAGATTCTTCGTTCTCGGATCGGTTTTGTCGTCTCCACAGTGTCGTGGGACCGGACGGCCTGGATCCGAGTGGTCGTGGTTACCCGAGATTTCTTTATTCGAATGCATGCTCGATTTGAAACTCGAGCGCAGTTGTGGTGCGCACATTGTGCCGGTTTGTTCACACGCCTTGTCCTTTAAATACCACAATCCAAAGCATGCCCAAAAAACTTGTGTTGACGAAACCGAATCCGCACTGATAGCTTGCATGCAAGCTATCAGTAAGTGTGTCGGTTTTCCGTGCCATTCGGAAATGATGTGCAACGGTTCGCGATGATGCGATTGGCAATCTTCACACGTTAGTCGCCTCGATTTGACTAACGGCACAGTCGGCTGCATGTTTGCTAGATTAACAGGATTCCCTTCCTCGACCCGACGTTGTGCTCGGCTCGTAAATGCCCTGGTCCAGGGTTGCGCTCAGATATTACAGCGGAGAGATGGCCATGCGTTCGGAACGGTCCGAAGTCAAAGCCAAGGCGGGCCAGAATCAGGCCCTGGTTGGGTTTCGCCGTGAATCCGCTCGGAAGTCGGCGCTGCGCCGGCTGACGCTCGAGGGGTTGGAGGAACGGACCCTGATGTCCACCTTGCCGGCACCCCTCGCGCCGCTTGCGGCCACCGGGATCGTGACCGGACTACGGGGTAACGCCAGCACACCGTCGATCGCCGTCGACAAGAACAACCCGCAGAAGTTGGTCGCGACCTGGACCGTCAACGATCCCGCGCAGGGCGGAGACACCAAGGTCTGGGTTTCAGCGGCCTATTCGAACAATGGCGGGCAGAGCTGGAATTCGATCAACAATTTCGGCCCCGGGTCCGCCTTGCCCGATCCGACGACGAGCAACCCGATCAAGTCATACGCCCGCGTGACCAACGCCAGCGTCGCCTTCGACCGCAACGACCAGGTCTACATCCTCGACTCCCATAACCAGGGGAACACCGGTCCGAACGCTCCCAACGCGCTGGTACTTTACAAGTACGACTTCTCGGGCAATACGCCCTCGTCGGTGTTTGCAAACACCATCTACCAGGCCACCCAGGACATGGCGTTGACGCCGATGCTGGCGGTGGATGACAACCTAACGAACTATGTGGATACCAACTACCAAGGCCAGAGTTACGTCCAGAACGATCCGTACGTCAACACGGTTTACGTCGCCTGGGCCACCAACGATCAGCCACATCAGAACGCGGTGAATTTTAACCCGAATCGGATCCTGATGGTTGCGTCGTCCGATGGCGGAGCCAACTTCTCGGGCCCGATCGTCCTCAATAACAACGGCAATAACGGTGGCGGTGGTGCGCAGCAGGCCACGACCCCGAAACTGTCGATCAGCCAAGGGCGGCCGGCGAACCCGGCGCTTTACGGGCAAGGCGACTTGGGAGTGCCCGGGGGACAAGTCTCGGTCGTTTATGACGATTTCAACTCCGGAGTCGGAGGCAGCCCGCCGTACGACATCATCTGGAACAACCGCACTTCGGGCGCGGCGACTCAAACGGTCAATGGTAACGTCGGCGCGATCCCGGCCGCCACGACGACCACGTTTCAGACCCCGGCCTTCACGATCACGAACCCCAACTTCAAAAGCCTGAGCGACCTGACAGTCAGCCTCGTGTTGGCACATGCGTCGGTCAACGATCTGAGCATTACTCTGATCGCGCCCAACGGCCTGTCCATCCTTCTGACGCCGAACGGTGGGCAAACTGCCGGCGGGGCGTCCGGGGCGAACCTCGGGATTGCCACGGACGGCATCTCATCACCGACGATCTTCACCGACAACGGCGTGTCCGCGCGACGGATCGGCAACGCGAACAGCACCTCCCCCTACATGGGGTATTACCGTCCCGCGGGGGGGAGTCTGAATCAGGTCTTCGGCGGGATGACCGCGGCGCAGATCGGTAGCGGTCCTTGGAAGTTAGTGATCAACAACGTCAACACAACGACCGGCGGTACCCTCCGGAGTTGGTCGCTCAACTTCAACTCGGGGATGACGCCGGGGCAAAACACCCAGGTGGCCATGACCCTGGTTCGGGGGTCGATGACCGATTCGTATCCGTTGGGCGCCGCGGTTTCGGGGCAGGGGATCGGCCCGGGAATTTCGCTCGCTTCGGACAACACCGTCGGCGCGTATAGCCAGTATCAGGGCCGGCTCTACGTGACCTACGTCAACCGGTACAACTTCACCGGGAACCCGGCCGACAACACCGACATCCAGATGATGGTCTCGGACGATGGCGGGTTGACCTGGGGACTTCCTGCAAGTCCGGGCGCGGTTCGCCGAGCGACGTTCGGGACCTATGGTCAACTGGTCAACGACGACCTGGCGATCACGGATGGTTTCTCCGAGGCCAACGGCGGAAACCGCGGCCGGCCGCAGTATCAGCCTCAGGTCATGGTCGACGCGATGACCGGCACGGTGGTGGTGTCGTTCCTCGACGCGCGCAATGACGCAGCTCGCGCACGTGTGACGACCTACGTCGGCGCCAGCATTGACGGTGGTCAAACCTACTCGCCGCAGGTGTTCGCCAACGACTCCCAGACAGCCGTCGACGCACTTACCGGCAAGACCGTGGTTCTCGGTCCGATTCCCGAAAACCAATCGGGGGGCAATCCCGCGACGGACGGCACGTTCGGCTTCGGGTCACGCCAGGGGTTGGCCGTTTACGGCGGTAAGATCCACCCGGTCTGGTCGAGCAACCAGAACGGCGGCATCGGCACTGTGACGCAGACGCTTGGCATCCGGACCAGCACGATTTCGATCGCCGCGGGTCCGCGGATCATCGACAGCACGATGGGCCCGGTCGGCCTGGCGGGCGATACGGTCAATCCCTCGAACGGCAACACGCCGACCGTCAGTTCCTTCCTCGTCAGGTTTGACCGCCCGATCGATCCCAATTCGTTTGTTCCGACAAGTGTTCAGGTGTTATTCCGTGGTACGGCGGCGAACAGCAGTGTGGTGTCGATCCCGGTCTTGCAGGTCGTGCCGATCCAGGTGAACGATCCGAATAACCGCAACAATGCCTTCGGATACACCCTGTTCAAGGTCTCGTTCCAGCCCAGCTCGAAAGTCGGCACCTACAGCTATTACATCACGCCCGAGATGCATGACCGGATTGGCAGTGCGACGACGCAACTGCAGACAACCGGCTTGCCTCAGAATTTCGCCAGCTCCGATCCCAACCTTCCGGTGACGATCACGCCGGTTACGGGTAGTTCGGCGACGGTTGTGCAGTCTTCGTTCGTGGTCTCCGGCTTCCCGGCCAACGCGTTGATCACGAATGCCACGCTCAATCTGACGATCAACTACACCGCCGACCAGGCTTTGACTCTGACTCTCATCGCTCCACCGGACGCGTTTGGAAATCGGGCCTCGATCACGCTGTCGAACCAGCACGGCGTTGGAGGCCAGGGCTACATCAATACGACGTTTGACGACAATGCCCCGACTTCGATCGCCGGCGGCGTTCCCCCGTATAACGGAAGCTTCCGGCCCGACGTCGCGCTGCGGCAACTGCAGGGATTGCCGATCAATGGTGTCTGGACCCTTCAGATCACGAACAACATCCCGGGTGGCACGGGTGCGCTGGTGAACTGGTCGCTGAACCTCACGCCGGGCGCCGTCGTGCAGATTCCGAAAGCCGGCAACCTGATGGACCAGGATGCCAGTTCTGCCGCCGGCACACTGCCGACTTTCGGTACGTCTACCGGGAGCCTCGGTGATACGTATGCGGTTCCCGCGCCGATCAATACGAAGAACTTGAACTGGCTCAACGGCAACTTCTTGCCGGCTCCCTATGATCAGGATTCGCTCCCGCTGATCGTGCCCGGCCCGCATATCATCAGCTCGCATGTCCCGGGCGCTCCGGTCACTTCCGACAACCTGGTGACCAACGGTACGGTCAACGCCATTGATGTCACGTTCGATCGCGACATGGACCCGACCACGGTCACGGTCGCGAGTATCTTGCGGATCATGGGCCCGACCGGTCCGATCAACGGCCCGTTCACAATCGTGGCCAACCCGCTCGGCACAGACCCCAATCCGAGCAGTCCTCGAACCTACCGGATCGGCTTTCCGCGGCAGCAGCTCAGCGGCACTTACACGGTCACGCTTGCCTCGAGCATCAAGTCGGCGCTTGGCGACGCGCTTGATACGAACCTCAACGCCGGCGTCGACGTTCTCAGGCAGACGCCGTCGACCCCCACACCGCCCCTCTCCCTGTCGTCGACCAACGTCCCGGTCGCGATCGCACCCCAGCAGACGATCACTTCGACTCTGACTGTCCCTAATCAGTTTCTTGTGCAGGGTCTGACGCTGACCCTGAACATCAACTACCCCTACGACCCTGACTTGGAAGCGGTTCTGATCGCGCCCGACGGGACGATGGTTCCCCTGTTCACGAACATCGGTGTCACCGGGACGCAAGCGAATTTTAGCAACACAACATTTGATGATGCGGCGGGAACGCTGATCCAGAATGGCGGCCCGCCCTTCTTCGGGGCGTTCAGGCCGCAGCAGGCGCTCAGCGCCCTCAACGGTCAGCAGGCGGCGGGCACCTGGACGCTCCAGATCAAGAGCGACGCCGCCGCCAATACCACCACCACCGGCTCCCTTTTGAGCTGGTCGCTGACCTTCCAGCAGAGCGTGCCAATCTCTGGATTGGGCGAACCCGTCGCCGACCGGGCCACCGTCAACTTCCGAATTTTCACGACCGATCCGACGAATCCGCTGTCGCACAACACCTGGACGCCGATCGGTCCGGCCACTGTCACCAACAACCCGCCGGGCAACGGCTACTCAGGTCAGGTCGGGGCGATCGCGCTCGATCCGTCCGACCCTTCGGGCAACACGGCCTACGTTGCCGGGGCAAGCGGCGGAATCTGGAAGACCACCAACTTCCTGACAACCAACCCGGCCGGTCCGACCTACCTTCCGCTGACCGACTTCGGCCCGACCTACGGGATGAATATCGGAAGTATCGACGTATTCCCACGCAACAATGATCCGAATCAGTCGATCATCATCGCGGGTACCGGCTTCGCGGATGCGGCCAATGACTCCAGCTTCGGCAACACCACGCGAGGAGTCGGTTTCCTCCGCTCGACTGACGGTGGCGCGAGTTGGACCCTGCTCGACAGTACCAACAATAACTTGCCGTTCACGGCCTCCGGTGTTCAACCCCAGCGCGATCACCTGTTCGCCGCCGTCAATGGCGCGGGGCAGGGGACGAGCGCTTACAAGGTCGTCGTCGATCCCCGGCCGACCGCTGCGGGTCAAGTGATTATTTATGCAGCCATGGCCGGCCTCAACGGCGGTCTCTGGCGGAGCATCGACACGGGCCAGACCTGGCAGAAGCTCTCGAATGACGCCACCCAGGGGACGATCGCGACCGACATTACCCTGGACTTCAACAGCGCGATTCCCAACGCGGTCAGCAATCCGACCGGCAACGTGAATATCCTCTACGTCGCCTTCCAGAACCATGGCGTCTACGTCAGCCCCAACCGGGGCCAGTCGCTCAACCTGATGGTCGGCAATGGTTTTGATCCCTTGATCCGAGATCCGGAATTCGCCCCGTCTCCTGCGATCATCGTCGCCAACGGGACGTTCCCCAGTAATCCCGGTCGAATCGTGCTTAGCAAGCCGGCGTACTTGCCAAATACGGTTGCGAATGCCAATGTTCTGAACACAATCTATGCAGGGTGGCTCTATGCCGCCGTTGCCAAGCCCGATGGAAGTGGGCTCCTTGGTCTCTACATGACCAAGGACAGTGGCGCGACCTGGACCCAGGTCCACATGGGCAACATTCCTCAGCAGGCGAACTCCAACCAGTCCGCGGGGCCATCCAACAACCCGAACAACCCCGTCTACGACCCAACGGTCAGCAAAGGCTTCCCTGGTACTGCCAATTACAACATCGCCCTCACGATTGACCCGACGAATCCCAACATCGTCTATCTGGGGGGAACCTCGGTCGGTCAGGCCTCGGGCCTGATCCGGATCGACACGACCAATATCTTCGACTCGCACGCCGCCGTGCCATTCGATGGCAGTCGACCCGATGGTGGTTTGACTCAGGGGCGGAGTGCCGGCCGCATTCAGATCAAGACGCTCAACAACGGTGTGCCGGGTCTCTTGATCGTCAACAACGGCGTGTTCCGATCGCTCGGGGCCAGTGCCTATCTGAACCTGATCCAGGACCCCAATAACGCGTTCCAGACCAATACGACGCTCTATCTCTCGAACGTCAACAGTGTCGGCTCCCCCGATAACAGCGGCGGCCCTGGTTTCACGAACGACGGTTCGGGTGTCACGTGGACCCCGTTCGACGAGTTGCTCTACGGCGGTCTGGCCGACACCTTCCCCTCGACGAACATCCACCGGATGCTCACGATCGTCGACCCGCTTACCGGCCACGCACGGCTGATCGTCGCCGACGACCAGGGGGTCTTCACCGGCGTCGACAATAACGGGATCGTCAGTGCCGGCATTGGCACCGCGGTGTCGCCGACCTACTCGCGCAACGGCAACCTCCAGATCAGCCAGTTCCTCTATGGGGCCGCGCAGCCCAGCACTCTGGCCTCGCAGATCGCTCAGGCCTTGGCGTACGGCAACGGGACCCACACCGGGATCGGTGCCTCGGATCCCAACGTGCTGAACAACGGGAACACCAACTGGCAGGCGCCGTCCGAGAACATCGGCGGTTTCGGCGGTCTTGGTGGCGAGATCAGTGGTGTCGGCGTGCAGACCGACCAGCAAGGCCGGGGGATCGTCTACCAGTATCTCTTCCCGGGCCTCGGCGGCGCTTTCACCGACTTCTTCCAGGTCAGCACCAACGGCGCTCCGTTCATCTCCCGGACCACCGGCCTGATCCAGACCAACGGG
>NZ_FSRB01000004.1 GCF_900129635.1 Singulisphaera sp. GP187
TCTTGCACCGTAACTAATATTCCGCAAAAAACATTCTACCCAAATCAACCCAATCAAATCGAACTTCAATATCTGGCTCCGGATGTCGAGGGCACTCAAGAGCGTTCCTTGAGCGTGGTGTTTTTTGAAGAGCTCGCCCCCAAGTTACGTATTACAGTAAAAGCACGCATATTGAACAAACTTAGTACTATTCCCAAAGAAATTGCATTTAGGAATTTTGATCAGGTTCATAGTCAACAGATGTCACTGGTACTCATTAATAACACCCAAGAAGTGCTGATGCTTCCAAAACTAATTTCTTCCGAACCGTGGCTTAGTGCTAAAATTCACGAATCCTATGTGGGGAACCATTATGGATTAGGTAGCCAACAGTGCTGGAGAATTGATGTAAGCGTTAATGGGCAAACACGATTTGCGCAGCATCAACAAGCTGCAGATCTTGTCATAGTTGCGCATCCAAAGGATGATATTTTGGAATCAAAAGAAAATAAATTAACAAACAAAATCCGTGTTCGCCTTTCTGTGTCGCCTTCTGTTAAGGTAGTGCCGTCGATGTTATTTATTGGCGAAATGGCTCATGACAGCGAGAAGAAAGCAAGTATACTCGTTTCGTTCTTACGTGATGTGAAACCAAAGTTTAAGAGCATACACTATCCATCGTTTTTGGCCCATTCAAAGCATCAGGTTGCACTTCTTAGTCCCAATCAATTTCGAGTTGATCTAACACTTATTCCTTCAGATCCGACGATCCACAGTATTCAACAAGCCGAGCTTTTATTGAGGTTCGAAATGGCTGATGCATCCGTGCAATCTATTCGACTGCCTCTTCATGTAAAAATGATTCAGGATTGATAAGCGGTAAGCTCGTCATGGAAGCATGTTTGTGGAATAGATTTGTGACGAATCGTAAATGTTGGAAATCCAACCTTTGCTGCCTTGTCGATGGCGTCGGATCGGCCGATCTCTTTCTAGCCCTTACCAAGCAATTCCGTCGGCTCAAGCAATTTGGTGGACGCCAGATTGCTCAAAACTTTCAGTTGCGGTGGATCCACATCGTCTTAAACGGTATCCGGATCTTTAGCCAAGAGATATTTCATGAAGATTGCGAATCCTTCACAGCAAAACAAAAAACGGTTCATGTTTTCTGGAGTGACACAGTGGCGGATTAAGCAAAATGCAACTTGCATGATGCTAATCATTTCGGTGGTTGGCATGAATTTTGTGAATTCCTGGTTTGCTGTTATGTGCGAGGGTTCCTCCGACCTTCTAGTCTCTCGCCAAAACGAGAGCGTTTCTGGCGACGAAAGGGCTGCACAAGTTGATGGGGAAAATTCGCACCCAGAGTCACCTGAAGACAAGTACTGTGGCGAAAGATGCCTAGAGTTTTTGCTGAAATTTTACAACATTCCTGGACCAGACCTAATTGAGCTTATTCTTCAAATGCAATCACAGGAGGTAGATGGGCTGTTGACGTTCAAGGCGTTGCGTGGGAAAATGCAAGATTTCAATCTGTACGCGATGCCAATATGTTGCAAGAGTGTCGAAGATATCGAATGGCATGAGCCAGTCATTTTGCAGTTGTCGAAGCCAAACAATATCAAGCATTTCGTAGTGTGGATTCGTAATAAGCGAAGCGGTCGAGGTACTATGTGGGACGGCTTACTTGGGGGATTTGAGATGGATGCTACTGAAGTCGATAAAACTTTTACGGGTTTTGCGTTGCTGACTTCCGCAGATCCGATTGATAGTCAAAAACTGTTGCATGCACATCAGCAGTCGTATTGGTGGTTTCTTACTGTTGTTGGACTTTGGGCAAGTGTTATTGTTTTCTTCTGGAAGTCCCGCAAGACGTCCTTCTCTCCTTATTAAATCTATTCGCTACGCATCATTGGCCTGCGTTAAGCTTTGTTTGGACTTATGCTATTGCAATGTGGGGCGCCTGTTCTGTCGAATTATTCGCTTAGGTGGTGCGTTCGGCAAGGGAGTAGACAACCTAGGGCTCTCCTGGCCAATGGATTGATCATTCCTTTTGATGCGTCAGCTTTCGTCAACAAACCTGACGATTGCACATGAGCAGATCCTCGAAAACTGTATTCAAGCTACGTTTCAGTCGATAGTTACGGGAGAGGACGCCGGACGCATGGAGCTCCTTCCAGCAACTCGACAGGCCATGTCGGTACTTAATGAAGCGGGCCTCTCGTTCGTCGACCGTTACCTTTTACTATTCGCTGCTCACGACTTCCTTGACCTGACCCCAATGGGTGTCTCTCGGAGTCAACTGCAGTTAACCTTGCCGCAGCTACAACAGCATGATTCCTGTGATTGCCCTCACGGAGTTCATGTATGCGTGGTCCGTGTCCTCGGCCGGCAGCAACGCCACGTGTCGCCCTCAGTAGTGCCCCCAGCCCTCGTTGAGGAACATGTGGTAGTCGTCCCTCCGCACCTTGAGCCTGGGCGACAGCAAACGTTACCCCGTCATCAAACTTATTGTGTCAAAGACGGCACGTTGAGCTTTGCCACCGCTCAGCCAAACCTTGGCCACTTCGCCCCGCGGTCCCAAGTCGTCCGCAGAGGTGGGAAGAGCGGCCATTCAGTCTCGTCCTCCGCGTGCGCAACCCTACTGTGTGCCAGGATCCGCTGTTCAATACTCGCGCTTGTGGTCAGGTTCCAGAAATTAGCGTGGCCACCTGTCGGTTCAGCATGGTCTGGCGTGTTCACGAAGCGATGGCCTATTTCACTATGTATGGTGATAACATTTGCTTGGTGGTCCGCAATCTACGCCTTCGCACTGGGGACGCTCGTTGGCTGTCACACGCAGCGGCGATGGCAGATCGGGTCTGGTTGCGGGACGATTGGCTGAGCTTCCTGACCTTTCAAGCCGTCTAGGACACCACTAAGTTCGCTACGACCTCACTATTTCATAGAGATTGAACTATGAGACCTTTATTTGCGTTTTTCTTTATGCTCGTCGTGGGTGACTCACTACGCGCGAGTGAAGTCCTGAAGCCGCCATTGCCTCAACGAGTTCTCTATGTTGGCAATTCGGGCACTACTCGTGCCCAAGCACACACCAAGTTCTTGGAAACCCATTTCGCTCAAGTTGAAAGTGCCGATCGAGAGGCTTTTGATCTCACTTCGGCTTCAAAGGCCGACGTCGTTGTTCTGGACTGGTCGCAGAATGACGCGCAAACAATCGGCCGAGCGGAATTTTCACGGCCCGAGCGCATACCGAAGTCCCCGCTTGGAGAGCGGGCGGGCTGGGAGAAGCCTACGGTCCTTTTGGGCAGCGCCGGTCACCTTCTGGCAGCACCATGGCAGGTTCACGGTGGCTCTGGGTGTACATGCCTGAAGCCCTTCGCTTACGGGCTGCGAGCGCACGTAATCTTTACTCAGCCGATCCCGATCGAGCGATCCAGGATGATTCGTCGTGATGCGCCATCCTCCTGGAAGGGATTTGTTGAAAGTACAAATGTCAGCGTGTTGCCCTTGGTCCAGGACTTTGTAGGCCAGCACAACTCCGGCTGGTGCACCTACGTTGAGGGACCATTAGAGTCGCCCGACGTGGAGATCCTCTGCGGCGGCATTAATGACAAAACCCCCACGGCCGCCGCGATCTGGAGGCAAGGCAACCTACTGCATTTTGGGTTCGACCTGTCCCCCGCGGAAATGTCTGATGATGGCCGAGCACTTTTGGTCAATTCGATCGCCTACATCGCAACGTTCACTGAGGACCGGCCCATCGTTAGGTCCCCCTCTCCATTCGCGGGTCCAGCGCCCGAGCCGCGCGGACGCATCGACCGCATCCTGAAAAGGGAGGACCTGGATACTGTCATGTACTTGAAGGGATCCGTTGCATCCTCGATGCTCTCGGCGGCTGATCCAGGGAAACCCGCGGCATATCAGATCTGGTACGATGGAGTGCGGGACTTTGTTCACGCGGACGAGAATGCTAAGCTTTGTGTTGACGAGGAGGCAAGGGTTTTCGGCATCCCGCCCAACAAACCGGGCTTCTTCGACGGGATGATCGCCGCACTGCAAGGTCCGGTAAAACGCGCTGAGCTTGCCCGGCGCCTGCTCGTACGGTACGCGCCCCCCGAGGGTCCCGGCCTAACCGCTCCGGCCGCCATTTGGGCCGACTGGTGGAAAGAGCACAAAGCTTTCCTTTTCTTCAGTGACGTTGGCGGTTATCGATGGTATCTTGATCCTTTGGCCAAACGACGCGGCATTCCGACCGCCAAGTTGCGAGGTCCGGCACGTGCTGATCGCCAGTTCGGACTATAGGCTCGATTAAAGTAATTTGCATTGGTTTACCCACGGGTTGTGCGCAGACCAGCGTATTTGATGCAGCCGATGATGTCTTCGAGATTCACTTGCTTCAATCCTTCACGGATGGCGTCAGTGAGTCCTGTCGACGTCCGTCTCGACCACCCGGCGGAGAAACACCCTAACCTTCGAATCCATCTCCTCGATCAGAGTGTAGTCCGGGCTGTACGGTGGCAGTGGCAATACGCGCCCCTCTTGCTCGCTGGCCCCGGTCACGCCGGGAGCCAGTTGGAGCTTGATGTTGTCCAACACGACCACGTCGCCCTCTCGTGCAACGAGGGGACCAGGAATTGGTCGACATGGGTCTGCAAGGCCGTCGTGTCGGTTGACCGATATCGCTAAGAGGCTCTGCCAAAACCTACCCAGCTGGGATTTCATCGTCATGTAACATGTGAAAGCAGATCACGCACGCAGCCAGGGTATTCCATGCTTCCTGGATGACGGCCTGTCGGTCGTAGCGGATTCTCATTCGCCGTAGCCCCTTGAGCCAGCTGATGGTCCGCTCCACCACCCAGCGGACCTTGCCTAGTCCACTACCGTGCGGCGTCTTCCTTTTCGTGATGTGCGGCTCGATGCCCAGCCAGCGCGGCAGCCAACGGGTGTCGTCGCTGTCGTAGCCCCGGTCGGCGTAAAGCTCGTCGGGCAGTTCCTTGGGCCGGCCCGGCTTGCCCATCACCCTGGGGAAGTCCAGCACCAAAGGGATGATCTGCATGTGATCGCTGGCGTTGGCCCCCGCCGTCCGGATCGCCAGAGGCACCCGTGCCGATCGACCAGAAGCGTGTGTTTCGTGCCCTTTCTGCCCCGATCTACGGGACTTGGGCCGGTCAGGTCGCCGCCGCCGAAGGCACGCAGAATGACGGCATCGAGGATGACCAAGTCGGGGTCGAGTTTGCCCGCCTGACGGAGCAGCCGAAGCAAGTCGGCATGAAGGCGATCCCAGCAACCCATCTCCTCCCAGAGTTGGAGGAAGCGATGAGCCGATCGACCCGAACAGCCCAACTCGGGCGGCACGTCTTCCCAGCGGCAGCCGGTGGCCAGGACGAACCACAGGACTTTAACGATGTGCCGGTTGTCGATCGGCGGTCGTCCACCGGCTGGGTCTACGGAACGCTCGGGCGGCAGGTGAGGCGCCGCTAAATCGAAAAACGCATCGGGCATGCGGGCAATGGCCATGACGGGTGACTCCTACGCGGAGCGATCACCCTTCTATGTTCAAGCCGCGTGACAAAGTAGGTTTTGGCAGAGCCTCTAAGGATCGTTCCCCCCAACGTCCGGTTCCACGCCTATAATCTTGCTCCTCCTGGACGACTGCCACTCCTAGGCGACCGTCTACAGGCTCTTGGTCTGTAGCTCCAGAACAATCGACCGTTGGGTCAAGCGGTTCCCAAGGATGGGGTCGAGGACCCGGCCGCCCCTTTCGCTTCGCCGCCGAGTGGATCGCCGTCGTCGTTGAATGGGGCAAATCCTAGAAGCCCCGCCGCTTCGGCTTCCTTTCGACTCCCAGCTATCAGATCATATCGCATCAATCCACTCTTAAACTCGCGAATTTTTCCGGGGTCGCATATCTGGCTAGCGAACCATAACAAATTTTTTTTTGGATTTTCCTTGTGGAACTAGGTAACTGATCAGGTAAGATTAGTCCAACGTCTAAGACATCCCACTTTGCAAGATGCTCAGAGGCGTGCGTCTATTGGCTCTCAGTCATCCCCACAGAAGGTTTCCTCATGAACTTCTTTCGAACCCACCAGCCAAGAGCTTACCTGATTCCCGCAATCGCTCTGTTCGTAGCAATAGCAAATTACAGCGTCCTAGCGGGGTGCCACATCAGACTTCTTACTGAGGACGAAACAACAAGCATCGTGGGCGGACTCTGTGTCACACTCAATCCAGATTATTGCCCTCCAACGAACGGTTCCCCATGTTCTGGGGGAGCATGCGATGCCACTCACGACTGCAAGATCTCTCCAACTCTTGACTCTCCAGGGATTCTCAATATGAGTTCCTATCCAAAAGTTGCACCTCAAGTAGAGGGTAAAGGCAAAGAGGGTTATTCTGTCCTTCACCTCTATTGCACGCAAACTCAATACTGCGAGATTGCATGCACTCAGCAGCAGAACGGCCTATGGCAATGCACAAGCTATGGTTCAGACAATGACCCGGGTTCGGCAGTTAATGGCAATCGTCTTGAGGGAGCGGATTGCGAACTATATATCGGATGATATGGTGGTCGTCCGTCAACCTGTGGGAGCGGATGCATTTCCTAAAACCGTAAACTCAAGACTGTCAAAAGTTGTAGCCGTACAGTCCCTGGTTTGGCCCAGGAGTTGCAGGGCGGGATGCTCTGCCCGATGAGCCATCGTCGCTCGATTCAGGTAATCCAGCACCGGAAGTTTCTGTAGCCGCAGGGTTTGGACCACGGTCAGCATCCGCTCCACTAGCCGGTATCCCACTGCGCTGTGGCAACTGAAGTCATTCTTTTGCCACAGCACGCCCAAACGCAGGAGTTGTTCCGCATGGTTCTTGGTCGGTTCGACTCCCTCGATCGCCGTGGACAACCACCGGGCCGGGTAGAGAGCCAGGACGTTGGCAAAAAAATTCGCCGCACTTGGAATCCGCGCACGATCAACCATGTTCCGCTCCAAAACGTCTTGGAGTTCGTGGGCGATCAGGTCCAATGGCGTTTGCAGGCCCGGTCGATCAAGTGAGCTGCGGCGGAACGTCCATCAGTCGGCGAAGAGACATTCGACCACTTTCAGACCAACTCGGCCAATTGCTTCAGCGGGGCCTCCTCGGTCGATCAGTTTCTGAAAGTCGCGTTTCAGGTGGGCCCAGCAGCTTTGGCGCGGTGGCAGCGGCCGCTTGCTGTAGACCGACCAGCGATCGCTACAGACTAATTCCCTGGATCGTCTCACCCAGCAGGGCATGAATGCACTCGAAGTTACATCGCAGATGAATTACGTAGTAGGCTACTGTCACAGTCGCCGCCCCCCGAGCTAGCATCTCTGCCCCTTCATTCGTCAGGGCTTAAGACCGGCGCGCTTGAGTGAGAGTCGTGCCTTTGATTTGAAAGCGGCGAGGAACGCATCGGCCCGGAGGTATTCGTCAAGCTCGGCCCGCTCGTCCGTCGTGAGCCGACCTTCCTGATTACTTGTGAGGAGGGTTGAGACCCGGTCCTTGTCCGCCTTTGGGAAAGTGAGTTTCAGGATCGACCGTGCGGCTTCCGGGCTCAAGGTCGGGTCATCGGGGTTGATGACCCGACCGAGTATGGCTGCTCCGGTCTTGCCGCGGGTTGCCGCAGTGCTCAGCTCGGTTGACATGCTGCTATTCTATCACGCCTCGTCCGAGGTCGGCCATGCCAACCGATTGCGAGGAAATTACAGGAGGTCGAATTTTCTCAGCACTTGCCGATTTTCCGCGGGTTTACGAAGGTTCCCGGAACGCTTGAGACACTCACCGCCCACGATGATACCTCCCAGCATCCCCCTTTCCTTTCCCGGACTCATTCCTTATCGTGGCGTTCCTTCGTGTGCGGCCGGCAACGAGTCCGTACACCCCATGCGCGGGACCTCGAAGCGGAGCGGGCGGAGATGATCCGCCGTGGATTCGCAATGGCCGACGAATTGCATCCCGAGGAAGACCTCATCCTGGCGGCACTTCCCGAACCCCTCGTTCCCGAGGCGATCGCACAGGAGGTCGCGTTCGTCATCCCGGCGGCGGCCTATGAGTCGATCGATACCGAAGCCGAACTCGCCGTGCCGCCCGCGAGTGGCCCTGAGCCGGTGGATTCTCTGGCCTTGCCGGCCATCGCGGCCTTGGGAGAAACGCTCCATCGCAAGCTCGACGCTTTGCAAACGCTCTTCGATCGCGAGATCCGCGCTGAGGCCACCCGGGAGAAGGTGGTCGACCGCTTGCACGCCGAGTTGCAGGAGTACAAGCAGGGCCTCCTCCTGAATGTGCTTCGACCCATTTTCGTCGACCTGATCCAGCTTCATGACGACATCGGCAAAATTGCCGAGGCCCAGGGTGAGGGGAATGGCGAGGGCGAGGGTGAGGTCGGCCGATTCCTGGGTTTGATGCGTGGTTTTCAGCAAGGGATCGAGGACATCCTCTATCGCCAAGGGGTCGAACCCTATACGCAGGAGGGGGAGGCGTTCGACCCGAGGCGGCAGCGGGCGGTCGCGACGGTGGTGACCGAGGATGCCGGTCTGAACAAGCAGATCGCCGCCCGGCACCGCAAAGGGTTCCAGGCGGGCGATCGGGTGATCCGCGCTGAGATTGTCTCGGTCTACGCCCTCAAGAAGTAGGCCCGGCGGATCAGGTGGGTCGGTCGGACCCACCCACCTGACGAACGGGGGCAGGTTCTGCACCCGTCACGGCTTCGCGATCTCAAAGCGGTAGACCTGGCCGTCCAGGTTGACCGTGACGGGCTCGTCGAAGGTCAGATACTGGTTCAACTCGGACTTCTGGGTCTCCGCCAGCCTGAAGAAGGCATCGCTGAACTGCTCGATGACCGTAGCTTTCGCGGCCTCCTCGGGTTTGACCGTGGAGTCGACCCAGTGCCCGTTCTTGAAGTAAAAAGTCTTCGCGCCGACCTGGCGAACCGACGGTTTCCCGTCGGCGTCCTTCGCCTGCAGATCGCTCAGCCCTGGTTGGTTGCCGTTCGGGTTGAGAGCCAGTTGAGCTTGATCCCGACGCACACTCAAGCTCCCGGCGCCAAATCCTCCCATCCCACCAAGTCGCTCGGAGCGACCAGCCAGGGGCGAACTCTCCGCGGCAGGTGTCCGCGAACTTGCCGCAGGTGCCGAAGGGTTGATCGAGAAGCTGTAGCCAGGGGCCGAGGGACGTGCCGCGTCCTGATAAAATCGCTTGGCGCCTCGCTGGTTGACGCCGCTTGCACCGTCGGTGACTTCGAGCTCGCGGAGGCTCTCGCCCGCGCGGAGCGTGTTCGCCATTCCGGCGTGCAACGTCACTCGCTCGTCGGCCAGAAACGAGGTGTACGGGGTCATGATGCCGTACTTCGTACTCAGGGAGACGAGTTCATCGATTAACTCCTTGTTCTGTCCACGGAGATCGATCTCGTCGATGATGTGGCCGACGCGACGCATCGCCCAGACCCGCTCGACGAAGTCGTAGGCCATGCCGCGGTCGGTCGAGGCGAGCTCGGCCGGGAACTCAAAGCTTCGGCGCTCACCACCAGCGCGGCCGGTCAGGCGCACGGTGGTGCGTCCCGACTGGCGGTAGCGACCGACCCAGACGAGCTGGCCCCCCTCGAACAGGTCGGGGAGATCGCGGGGGTAGGTCCGGTTGACGTCGGTGTCGGCGAGCTCGACCCGAATGTCGGTCAACACCGGGCTGGTCATCTTGGCGTAGAACCGGGAAACGTGGGACTCGATGTCGTCGTCCGGTTTGACGTATTCGCTGGTTCCGCTGTTGCCTCCGCTCAACCGGTCGAGCAAGCGTGAGTTGACGTCGTAACCGACCCCAAATGCGAAGATCCGTGCATGCTCCCGATTCGCTTTGCGGGCGCCCTCGGCGATGGCCATCTCGCCGGTCTCACCGGCCGTGGGGAGGCCGTCGGTGAGGAACAAGACATAGCTGGGTCGGGAATCATCGTGAATCATGTCCAGGGCCGATTTGAGGGCGGCGTCGATGTTGGTCGCTCCCCCTTCACGGATGTTGTCCACGAATCGATCGGCCTCGGCTCGGGTCCTCGACGTGTAGCGCTGGAGTTCCGGCTGAAAGGTCTCGACCCGATCGTCGTAGACGACGATGTTGAACAGGTCATCGTCACGCAAGTTGTTGAGAACGAATTGAAGCGCCTTTCGCGCCTGTTCGATCTTCTTGCCTGCCATCGACCCTGAGCGGTCGAGGACGAAAATGACCGTCTTGGGCTGAGGCTTGACGTCGGCCGCCTTGACCTGCGGACTGGTGAGCATCAGGAAATAGCCGTCGTCAGAGCCACTGGGCCGGTAGCTCATCACCGTGGCCCCGAGTGCGCCCTCGGCCAGCGAGTAGACCAGGCGAAAGTCGTTGTTGGGAACGATGTCACGCTGTTCCAGGAGGATCCGGGCGTCGTGGTCGCCGTCGCGGCGGATGGTCGTGTCGCTGGTGGGGCTGTAGATCGACTTGATGGCGTCCCGGCTCTGGATCTGCAACACGAGCGAGAGCCGCTGGATCGGTTTGGCCGTGAATTTCTGGGTGCCGAAGGGATATGCGAACTCGACGAGGTCGCGATCGCGCTTGCAGAGCTGGGTGTAGCGCATCGTGACTTTGCGATCGGCCCCGGGGGGGATTGGAAAGACGCTGGTCCGGAACAGGCCCCGCCCCATGTATTCGAGCAAGGCGGGATCGCGCTTGGACCGAACGATCTCCTCGTAGATTCGTCTCGCTTCGTCCTTGGGCAAGAGCCGGCCGGGGAGTTCCTTGCCGTCAACCATCAGGACGAAGTTCTGGATCGCCCCCTCCTCGGGCAACGGGAAGTAGTATTCTGACTCGAGCACGGTCGAGCCCGGGTTGTGGAACGTCTGAGCGACTTGAACCTCTGCCACCTGGTCGCGCACCTTGGCGTCGACCGTCACTTCGCGAATTTCGTACGACCGCGCGACCGGGTGATTGGGGCGACGGTCGATCAGCAGGCCTTGCGACCAGGCGCGGTATGGCGGGGCCGTCAGGGCCAGGGCGAAGACGATCAGGTATCGTCCGACTCGAGGTTTCATGAGAGACCCTCCTCAGCGACATGACGATCCGGCGATTGCGATCGGACCTAATCGAAGAACGTGCGAACGCGACAATCCTTAGTTTCGTGGTCAATTGGCGGAAAATCCCAGCCTCTTTCTTTAGACGCGACCCGCGCGGTTGCGGTTGCCGAGATTCCTTCGAAAACGAGCGACTGCCCTCGGCCCGATTCTGCGATTACAATCAATAATTCGTTCGGCCGGACGAAGATCCAGGGCGCGTTGGTTCGACGCCTGGTTTTCGAGCCAGTCCCCATTTGCAGTGGCCCAGCCCAAGGGAGCCCTTGCCGTGAGCGAAGGTCTCAAGCGCGTCTTCGGAATCGATCTGGGGACAACCTACTCGGCGATCGCCTACGTCGACGAGCACGGGAAGCCGGTGATCGTTCCCAATCAGGAGAGCGAGCGCATCACCCCCTCGGTCGTGCTCTTCGACGGCGACAACATCATCGTGGGCAACACGGCGAAGGAGTCGGCCAAGGTCGAACCGCACCGCGTCGTCTCCCGGGTCAAGCAGCACATGGGCGACCCCAACTACGTCTTCGAGCACGATGGGCAAGTCTTTAGCCCCGAAGACATCTCGTCGTTCATCCTGCGCAAGGTCGTCGGTGATGCCGAACTGGCGCTCGGCGAAGAGAAGATCACCGACGTCGTCATCACCTGCCCGGCCTACTTCGGAACGCCCGAGCGCGAGGCGACCGCCAATGCGGGACGCCTGGCCGGCCTCAACGTGCGTGCAATCCTCAACGAGCCGACCGCCGCCGCCATCGCCTATGGGCTCGAGCAAGCGGACGATCAGACCGTCCTGGTCTACGACCTCGGTGGCGGAACCTTCGACATCACGATGATCGAGATCAAGGATCGCCTGATCCGGGTCATCTGCACCGGTGGCGACCATCGACTCGGTGGTACCCTCTGGGACGAGGCCATCGTGATGTACCTGGCCGACCAGTTCCGCGAGCAGACCGGGCTCGACGCCGACCCGATGGACGATCCCGAAGTGCTCAACGACCTGTTCCTCCAGGCCGAGCGCGGGAAGAAGACGCTGACCCAGCGCGACAAGGCCCCGTTCCGAATCACCCACGCCGGTCAGCAAGCACGCGTTGAGCTCGAACGCGCCAAGTTTGATGAGATCACCAAGCACTTGCTCGATCGCACGCTCGAACTCACCCGCGAAATGCTGACCGATGCCAAGGGGAAAGGGCACGAGTCGTTCGATAAGATCATCCTCGTCGGCGGTGCCACGCGGATGCCCCAAGTTCGCGAGCGAATCGTCGCCGACTTTGCCAAGGAACCGGAAAGCTTCGACCCCGATGAGTCGGTCGCCAAGGGGGCCGCGCTCTTTGGACTGAAGGAGTCACTCGAAGACTCGGTCCGCGAGATCCTCGCACCCGAAGGCGGCACGGCGAACGGGGCGGCGAACGAACCAGGCTTCGAAGCGGCGTCCGAGGAACAGGTGGCCGAAGCGCTCGACCGGATCGAGAAGCAACTCGGCTTCACGCTCACCGGGCCGGTCCGTGAACTCGTCAACACCAAGATCGTCAACGTCCTGAGCAAGAGCCTTGGGGTCGTGGCGCGCGACGAGAAGAACAAGGACGTCGTCGTGTACCTGCTCCCGCGCAACGGCGAAGTCCCGATGGAATATAGCAGTGACTTCGGCACCGACACCGCGAACCAGGCGGGCGTCGATATCCGCGTGATGGCCGGCGAACGGGACAGCCCCGAACCGCTCGACTGCATGGATGTCGGCACGGCCACGCTGAATCTTCCTCCGAGCCTGCCGGCGCGGAGCCCGATCCGGGTGAAGTTCGCCATCAACCGCGACGGTCGGCTCATCGTCACCGCGACCGACCTCACCGGCGGGGCCTCGATCGACGTCGAGTTCGAGACCGAGGCGGTCCTGAACGCCGAAGAGGTGGCCGAGCGGTCGTCGGCCTTGCGCTTGCTAAACGTCTCCTGAATCGTCTCCCAAGGCATTCCGATCTCGAGAACTGTTCAAGCGTACTGACTTTCAGCGGGAGTCGAGAATGGCCAGCACGTTTGTCGGCATCGACCTCGGGACGACCAATTCGGTGGTGGCCTGGCGCAACACCTATGGCCGGCCCGAGGTGATCGCCAACCGAGAGGGGCAGAACATTACCCCCTCGGTGGTCTACTTCGGCACCGATCCTCCGGTGGTCGGTCAGGAGGCGAAAGAGTGGGCGCGGCTGGGCAACGACGAAATTGCCAGCTTCTTCAAACCGCACATGGGGAGCCCGCTCTATCAACTCCGGTTTGGCCAGCGCGACTATAACGCGAGCGATCTCTCGGCGCTCGTGCTGAAACGACTGAAGGAGGACGCGGAGGCCAAGCTCGGGCAAGTCGTCGACCGCGCGGTGATCACGGTCCCCGCCTACTTCGCCGACGCCCAGCGCAAGGCGACGATCGAGGCCGGCAACGCGGCGGGGCTCGAGGTGCTCCGGATCATCAACGAGCCGACCGCCGCCGCGCTCGCCTACGGCCTGCAACGGACCGGGACCAGTGAGACAGTGCTGATCTACGACCTGGGGGGCGGCACGTTCGACGTGACCGTCGCGCAAATCAACCCTGATGAGATCGCCGTGTTGAGCACCGCGGGCGACCACGACCTCGGTGGCAAGAACTGGGATGACCGGATCGCCACGTTTCTTTCCGAGCGGTTCGCCGCCGATACCGGCATCGACCCGCTCGACGATCCGGTCGCCCTCAACGAGGTGCTGGTCCGGAGCGAGCAAGCGAAGTGGGCCCTCTCCGACCGCGTCACAACCCGGATCACACTGCAACTTGGGACGGAGCGGCGGAGCTATGAGCTGGCCCGCACGGAGTTCGAGAGCCTGACCTTCCCCTTGATGGACCGGACCCGGCGGCTCACCGAAGAGGCTCTCGAAGAAGCCAAGCTCGGTTGGAAACAGCTCAGCGGGGTTCTCCTGGTCGGCGGGTCCACGCGGATGCCGATGGTCCGCTCCTATGTCACGCAGATGGCGGGAGCACCGCCTCGAACCGGGGTCAACGTCGACGAGGTCGTGGCGCTGGGCGCGGCGATCCAGGCGGCCATGGAGGTGGGGCAGTCCTCGCGCGATGCCACGCCGCAGTACAGTCTCGCCGGTGCGCGTCGGGTCCATGACGTAATGTCTCACAGCCTGGGTACGGTCGCCATCAGCCCCGACGGGTCAAGTTATCTCAACGATATCGTCATCCGCCGCAACCTGCCGATTCCGGCCGCCAACACCAAGTCGTATCTTCATGCCACGCACGGCGGCGAAAACTCGAAGCTCGAAGTTTACATCACGCAGGGGGAAAGCGAACGGCCGTTGGATTGCACGATTCTCGGCAAATATGTTTGTTCGGGGATCCATGCCACCGACGCCGAAGTGACGATCGATCTGGATATGTCGTATGATGCCAACGGGGTCGTGCAGGTCCGCGCCGTTCAGCGCGACACCGGACAGACCCTGGCGATGGAAGTCGAGCCGGTCCCCAATGACCTGTCGTGGCTCGGCCGGCCGCCGGAGTCGATCGCTGCGCCGGGCCGGCCCGAGCCGGTGCGAGTTTACCTTTTGATGGATGTCTCGGCGAGCATGGCCGGGTTTCCCTTGGTCGAAGCCCAAACGGCCGCGCGTGAGTTCCTGGACCGGTGCGACTTCACAACCATGGAGGTCGGCCTGATCTCGTTCTCGACCCAGGTCACGCTCCAAGCCGAGGCCACCGACAACTCGAGACGAGTGCAAGCCGCGATTTCCCGGCTCGAGCCGGATAGCAGCACGAACCTGACCGACGCGATCGAACTGGCCAGCGAGAAGCTCGACGCCACCGATCGGATCCGCTATATGGTGGTGTTGACCGACGGCTATCCCGACGCCCCCGAGAGCGCCGTGGAGAGTGCGAAGGCCGCGCGGGAGAAGGGAATCGAGATCGTGGCCATCGGCATGGGCGACGCCGACCTCGATTATCTCCGGCGGATCGCAAGCAGTGAGCAAGGGTCGATCTTCGCGCACGCCGGCGAGCTCGTGAAGACGTTCGGTCACATCGCCCGGGTCATTGCCGAGGGAGGCCGTAGCTTGCGGAAGATCCAATGAGCGTCGCCGCCAAGCCTGTCCCGATCTCCCGGAATCGGTATGGGAACATCCGCCAGGCTTATGACCTCGCCCTGGCGGGAGCGCTCGGCGCGATCTTTGGACTCTACCTCTACGTCGAGCTCGTGCGGGCCGACTCGGTCTTGGTCCGAGATGCCCTGGCCGGTGTCGCGATCGGCGGCACGATCGGGTTCTTCTTGAACGCCTCCGGGCCGTTTCGCGACGGGGCCTGGATCAAGCTCAGCCGCGCCTCCACCTGGGGCGCCCTGGCCGGCGCCGCGGGGGGCGCTCTCGGACTCGTGTTCGGCGAATCCGTGATTGGCTGGTTCCAAGGGGGGCTGATCGGCCGCGCGCTCTCGTGGGCAGTCCTCGGTCTCGGGATCGGAGTCAGCCAGGGGATTGCCGATCGGTCGCGGCAGCGGCTCATCTACGGACTGATCGGCGGTGGACTCGGAGGGCTGGTTGGCGGCTACCTCTTTGAATGGCTGAGACAGGGCCTGGGCCATCGCTATAACAACAGCCTGGGCCAGGGGCTTGGCATTGTCATTCTCGGGGCCGGCCTGGGCCTTTTCCTGGCGCTGGTGGAGCAAGTCTTGAGACGGGCCTGGATCCAGGTCATCTCGGGGCGGCAAGAGGGACGGGTCTACCTGCTTGCGCGAAAGGTCTCGGCCGTGGGCCTCGACGAGCGTGCGGAGGTCGGCCTGTTTGGCGACCGCGCGGTGGCGCGACGTCACGCCGAGATTGAGTCGACCCCCCAAGGTTATGTCCTCCGCAACCATGCCCCCAGCGGCCGGACTCGCGTCAACGGCACGGTCATCGACGACACCCACGTCTTGAGCAACGGCGATCGAATCGAGCTCGGGCAGACTCTGCTCGTGTTCCGACAACGCTAGGAGCCCGGCCGGCACCCCGGCCGTAAGTAAAAACCAACATGAATCAAAGCGGCTGGTCGCTGGAAGTGGTCCGCGGAACCGAAGTGGGTCGAAGCTACGCGCTCGACGGCGCCGCGACGGTGCTCGGGAATGCCCTCAACGGTGGCCCTGGGCTCGACCTCGGCCACCAGGAAGGGAGCAGTCCGCGGCGGATGGCCGGGCGGCAGGCGCAGATCGACCTTTCCCCCAAGGGCTGGTCGTCCGCGATCTCGACAGTCCCGGTGGCACGTTCGTCAACCGCCAACGGATCCTGCCGGGCCAAGCGATGACGCTCCAACCCGGCGATTTGATTCAGATCGGCGGTGTCCAGCTCAAGGTCGTTGCCAGGGCTCCCACGAGCTCCCCAGAGCCGCGAGCCACGCCCGCGTCTCGTAGGCCCGCCCCGGTGCCGGCGGCTCCCACAAAACCGGCGCCTCGGCCGGCGACGGCCCCCGCGGCGTCAACGCCTGCTCCACCACCGGCAGCGAATGCTCCAGGCGCGACGTCGTCCCCGGCGAAGCCTCCACCACGGCCGGCTTCCGCTCCGCCTCCACCCCCTTCGAGGCCGGTGCAGAGCGGAGCGCTTCCGATTCCGTTTGTGCTCAAGACGGGGACGTCGTGCCGGACCTGGGACGACCTGCTGACCGTGTCGGCCCAGCGCTGGGAGGCGTTGCGCGACGAGCTCACCTCGGGCCGGCTGGCCGCCTTTTTCGCCACGAACCGGCTGGGCGATCTGGCTCCCTCGGCGGATGCCCCGGGCACTCCTGACGAGCGGTTGGACGTCTGGCTCGCCCTGCTGCCCACAACGCGGCCGAGTCTACCGGAACTCGACGTTCATCCCGAAACCCTGACTGTCCGGGCCGTGGCGGGTGGTGGCGTGACGCGGCAAGTCCTCGCGATCACGAACACAGGCTACCGGCTGCTTCGCTCGAAACTGAGCGTTGAGCCCAGCGCGGCGGCCTGGATCCGGTTGTCGTCGGCGTTCGCGGGGACGCCCGTGGTCACGGTGGATCGCACCGAGGTGCCGCTTGAGATCGTGATCCCCGAGAACCTTGCGGCGCCGAAGCTTGGGACCGTGGTCATCGAGAGCAACGGCGGGACCCGGCGGGTGACCGTGCGGCTCGAGCGGCTCCCCGCGCCGGAGTCGATCCCCGAACTCTCCTCGGCGATCTATGGCGAGGGGGGGCCCGATCTCCTCGAACTCGTCGCGCGACAACCGACCGGCCTTCGACTCGCGCTGGGAACCCTCGGCGGCCTCGCGGTTCGATCGCTCGTCGCGCTCGGCGGACTGCTTCCGATTGGGCTCGGCGCGACAGAAGCCCTGCCTCGCTTGCTCGGACCCGCGATTCTGTTCGCCGCGGTGGGGAGCGCGATCGGTCTGGCGCTGACCGTGAAGCGCAGGGAGGCGCGCGACCTGCCGCCGGCCGGTTTCGCCGGTGCCTGTGCGGGCGTTCTCGTCGCCGCAATCGTCGTTGCACTCGGTCGTGCCGTCGAGCCGGCCCTCGGACCGGCTCTGTCCCGTTCGCTCTGGGGCTCGGGCCTGCTCTGGGCTGGCCTTGGCGCGGGGATGGCGGGACTCTCGCTGCTGACTGCGCCCCCTCGCCCCGTCGCGGAGTCCGAATCATGAATCTCCGTGCCGTTGTGGCGGCGGCCCTGGTTTTCGCTGGGGTCGGCGCCGTCCAGGCCAAGGCCGCCGATCCTCAGGCTGACGCGATCGCCCAGGCGATCGAGCGTGGCGTGGCCTTTTTAAAGGCGCAGCAAGAACCGCGAGGGAACTGGTCGTTCGCGTTCAACCACGACCACACGCTGGGAATCACCGCACTCGCCGGTCTGGCACTGATGGAGAACGGAATCGATCGGGACGATCCCACGATCACCCGGGCCGGCTCTGTGGTGCGCAGCCTCGCGGTCCGATCGACGCAGACCTATGACCTCGCCCTGGCCATCCTCTTCTTGGCTCGGGCCCAGGTGGAGACGCGCGGACCGGACGACCCCCTGATTCAACGTCTGGCCGCGCGGCTCGCTGCGGGAGAGCAGGGGGGGATGTGGTCGTACACGGTGCCGCTCGAAAGTGTCGAAGATGACGACGTGCGCTCCCGCAGGCCTCGGCGCGACTTGTCGAGGAGGGCCGTCGAAGCGGGTGACAACTCGAATACCCAGTTCGCCCTGCTCGGAATCTGGGCGGCCAGCCGCCACGGCTTCGACCCCAACGCCAGCCTGGCGGCGATTGACGCTCACTTCCGCCGTTCTCCCGACCGAAACGGTCGCTGGGGCTATGTCAGCGGAGCCTCGGGGACCGACTCCATGACCTGCGCGGGCCTGATGGCCCTGGCAATCAGTGCGGCCCGGCCGAACCTGGCCGAACGCCAGACCGCCCGCGCCCGAGGCGCGGCCCTGGCCGCCGATCCAATCTTCGCGAAGGCGCTGGAAGCGGTCGCCAAGGATGCGCGAAAGATCGGTCAAAATTCCGACATTTACTACATTTGGTCACTTGAACGGGTCTGTGTGGCCCTTGGCCTCCGCGCACTGGACGGCTTCGATTGGTATGAAACCGGGGCCCACGAGTTGCTCCGCCGTCAGATGGACGACGGCGGCTGGCCTGAGCCCGCCTGGGGCCGGATTCCCAACACTTGCCTCGCCTTGCTCTTTCTCCGGAAAGCCAACCTCGCGTTCGAACTCGATCGCGTCCTCAAGCTTCCCACCGCTCCTCGACTCGACAAGCCGGTCGACGAGGCTCCCGTTGCCGAGAAAGCGAAGGAAGCCCGACCCCGAACCGGGGGCGAGGAAAACGACGTTATCGTCACCGGGGCGAGCGACACCAATTTTCCGGAGATCTCCGTCGAATTCGAGGTCAAGCGACCCGATGGGACTTACTTGCTTGATGCGACCGAGAAGGATTTCCGGGTCACCGAAGAAGGTCAGCCGGTCCTGATCCGCAAGTTCCAGTCACCCGTCACCACCCAGGCCCACGCGACCACGGTCGTTCTCGTGGTCGATCGCAGCCGGAGCATGGAAGAAGAGGACCGGATCGGCGGCCTCAAGCGTGCGGTCTCTTCGTTCGTGAAGGGGCTCCCGCCGGGATCGCGCGTGGCGGTGGTCGCCTTCGGCTCCGACGTGAAGACGATCTGCCCGTTCACCGGTGACCCGCAAAAAGTCCAGGAGGCCGTCGACGGCCTGACCCCGGAAGGAGCCACCCGTTACTACGACGCCGTCGCCGAAGCGCTCGAGATGCTCAATCGCGAGAAGGGCCGCCGCGCCGTGCTGGCACTCACGGACGGCGAGGACACGTTCAGCCAGTCGGCCTCGCTCGACTCGGTCATCGTGGCGGCCCGACGCCTGGGCTTACCCGTCCACACCTTGGGACTCGGTACGGAGGACGAGATCGAGAGCGATGCACTCCGTCGCCTGGCCGTCGAGACTCGCGGCCAATACTATCCCGCGCGCCAGGCCGATCAGTTGCGAACGATCTATGAACAACTCGCCGAACGACTGCGTTCGAGCTACTCTCTGGCCTACCAGAGTGACCGAGCGCTTCCGGACGGAACCCTTCGACCGGTCCGGATCTATTACCGGGCCAGCCGCAAGGCGGGCGAGACCGCCGTGTTCATCCCAGGAATGGTCGTCCCCGCGGGCGGCTGGCCTCAACTCTTTCTCCTGCTCGTCGCGGGTCTGATCGCCCTGGCCGCGCTCCCGGGCTGGCTCGCGCGGAAGCGGAAGCCCGCGACTCCTTGACCGAGGTCGAATCGCCCCCCGTTCCGTTGTTGAGATCGGTGTCGATGCTACCACCCATCCGCTACCCGCTCCCCACGTTCGTGCTCCTCGTCATTCTGGGCCTCCTCGCCTGGCGTGGAGAGACGATGACGCGCCCTCTGAGATCGTCCTTGGCCGAGCGCTGGCAACGTCAATTCGCGGGCCCGCCGGTCCCCAATTCGACCGAGCCGAAAGTCGTCGCCGGGCCCATCGTGCGCAAGGCACTCTTGCTTCACGACGCCGTGGCCACGTCGGACCGCCCGTCAGGCGCTCCGTCCGAACCGATCCGGTTGCGGATGTTTGTTGATATCTACGACATCTGGCCATTGAGCGGCCCACCCGATTTCTACCGAGTCGGCAATCGCCGGCCGATCGGCTGGGTGAATGCGAACGACCTTTTGCCCTGGGATACCCGGCTCGTCGTCCACTCTCCCGAGGTCGAGTCGACATCAGCGGTTGCAAACCCGTCAAAAGATCGCCCACGGCCCCCGAGCCGACCGGCCCTTCCGGTTCTCTCCTGGACCGCCGACACGGTTGAGGTCGCAACCTGGGACGAGTCGCTCCCTTGGCAGTCCGTGAAGGGGCGCACCCCGATCCGAATCACTCAGCTTCGTCCCGACGACTGGGGAGTCTGGATCAGCCGCCCCGAACTGCTCAGCCTGCTGCGGAGGACCGGGCCGAACCCCCCCGAACCCGCGAAGCTCACGAGACTCCGTGCGATTCTCGGCCGCTTATCGGACGATCGCCCCCTCTCGGCCCAAGCTCAGGCCGCGACGATCGCGTTTCTTCCCGTACAGGTCTTCACGTCCCGAGACGATTCGTTGTCCCTCCTCGACTCGAACGAGGCGTTGGCGCGAGCCAACGAGAACTGGTCGCCGGAAGCCTCATGGGGTGGGCTCTCGTTCCAGTTTCTTCCGCTCTCAACGCTTCCTTGAGATCATGCTCGGATGGTGGGGAAACCTCTCGGTCTCCCGCTCAAGGGGTGCTGATCTCGCATATTGAAACGGGAGATGGGTAAATCAAAACGTGACTTGTGTTTAATGCAAATATGGCGAATTGGGAATTCCGCGGGCAGTCGCCGGCTCGGGTTTGTGAACGAAGGTGTCATTCAGGTCGATGAAACTGGCGGGCGATGAACCGGCTGAAAGGGATCCGAAGGGGAAAGCTGGCGCACGCCGAGGTTGCCACCCCGGGAGCTCTTAGCCGGTGGGCATTATTATCCATGAAATTGGATGATGTGTAAGCCATGGGTGCCACGGGTTGAGTCCAGCCCGTGGCACTCCGTGGGCTTTGCACCCCCGCGGTTAACCGTCAGAAAATCAAAAAAACCGAGACCAACGGCTTCGCGGTAATGCCGTGCCGTCGCGTGACCACTTGTATGGAGATTGGACGGGCTGTTGTCCAGGCGGTGGACATCCTCCCGCAAGAGAATACAATCTAGGCTTGGACATCTTGGGCCGACGACCTTCCGTGTGGATATCAGGATCCTCGCCGCTCAGACCGCGGATCAAGGCGGCGCCTTCAGATCCATGTGCACGTCTCTCGTGTCCGGTTCCGAGTCTCGCGGATGAGTCGACTGCGGCCAGGTCCATCCCGAAGGGGACGTGTCGTCGTTTCATTTCCCTTCACGTCAATGATTTTTGTCGGAACGAGTCCGTTGGATGCAGTCCCGACGGACGTAACTTCCCGTCGTTTTCCGACGCTTCAGTCAGAGAACGGCCCTCTTCCCTATTTGAACAAGGAGTGGACAGATGAGCGATAGACGCCAAGTCATGAAACGATTTCGAATCCCGGCGCTGGTCGTGGCGACGGCGATGATGAGCCTCGCCGGATGCGGGGAAGGGGCACCCTCGGGTTCAGCGTCGACTGAGGAGGGCACGATCAAGGGAACGGTCACGATCAAGGGAAAAAAGGCCACCGATGGGCAAGTCTCCTTTGATCCCACCAACAAAGCCAGGCCCAATGAAACGGCACGCAAGGCGGAGATCGGCAAAGACGGCAGTTACACGGTGAAGACCTTGGTCGGAGATAACGTGGTCCGAGTGACCGTCCCCGGAATGGAGAAAGACCGCACTCTGATCGGCACTCAACTGAATTTCGAGGTCAAGCCGGGAGAGAATACGTACGAAATCGTGCTTCCGCCCCCCAATTGAGGCGTGGTCAATCGCTCATGAGAAAGTGGCCGTCATTGCACTCGAACACTTTTCTAGGATGAGCTTGGCGCATGACGAAGGCCGGACGGAATCTTCCGCCCGACCTTCGTCGTTTCGGTCGCCCTCTGGATTCAAGCGCCTTGAACCCGTGGGGTGAAACTCGATCCAACGATTATTTAGAGGCTATCACTCGAGACCACCTCGCCTCCCTGAATCGTGGCTACGGACCACCAAGTCGTTTGGGAGATCGTGTTCTTGACGAAGCGGACCGTCCCGTCGCCGAACAGGACGTTGACCCCACCGGAATGGTAGCTGCTCGCGGTCGACGCCCCGCCACCGTTGTCCGGAGCGTAGAGACAACTGGTCCCGTTGGGCGTCATGACATGGTTGTATCGCCCCGTGGCCGGGTGGCCGGTATGCCAGTATCGACCCGACGCCATGCCACCGGCCATGTTACCGGTCGCGGGGTTAATCGCCTTGCATGCGGTGGCGTACGCGAGGGCGCTATCCCCGGGCGTTTGCGCGGCGACATCATAGATGGTGGCGGACGGGCGATTCTGATCGCGCCGATTGTTGTTCGCGCCGCTGCCGGTCCCCTTGACCCGTTCGCTGAACGCCGCGGACTGGCTCAGTCCGTCCGTCACTGACGCGAATGAGACCGCCTTGGTTTCCGGTACCACGCCGAACATTCCGTCCGGGATCCCCGCGAGGAAGAACGAGTCAGGCCTGGCGCCCGCGTTGGCGACATAGTTCGTCTTCCCTTCAACGTTGGACAAACGATCGGAGTCCGACGGGCAAAGGAAGGCATTCACCACCGTTCGAATCCCCGTGGTGTTTTCCGCCCTGCCGGGGTCGGCCATCCCCGCGGTGAAATTCAAGGCGTTATACAGCGCGTTCTGTTCGATGTAGGTCAGCATCAAAGGATGCGGCCCCCAGTCGTTCCATCCGCGGGGTCCTTGCCCCCAAGGCAACGCATTCACGGTGCCATGGTAGTTATGCAGCGCAATGCCAAGCTGCTTCAGGTTGTTGATGCATTGTGAACGCCGCGCCGCTTCACGTGCGGCCTGCACGGCCGGCAGCAACAACGCGATCAGAACGGCGATAATCGCGATCACGACGAGCAACTCGATTAAAGTGAACGCACGACGACAAACTCTTCTCATCGGAATTGACTCCCACCACGTGAAAGCGTGAAAGATGGATCAGAGATGACGATGACGACTAATCGCAAACGAGCTTGCTGAGCAAGACTTCTCCGCGCGTGCAAAGTCCCCATGGCTTGACGCCATCGCGACTCTGCACTCGGAATTCACCCACCGACCACCGTGCAACCAGCCTAGCAAACTAACCGAATCGTCTGCGGCTCGGGCACGAATACGTCTGGTAGGGGGAACCAGGGACGTGAGGTCGGACCTCGCGTCTGGCACCAGGCGGTCTTAAAGCTCATGATTCACTGGACGATTAGAGATGGATGGAAGCAGCACAAAACTCCATCAGGCATCTTGAGGTATAAGCACGCACTGCCCGAAAAGCAAGAACAAACTTAGCGAGGTATCGTGATTTAAAGAATTAGGATTTAGCGAACCGAAAAAAGGTTCTTATGTATTAAGGAATTCGGAATTAGGGAGGAGGATGTCGTCATCACTTCCGTGGAGACTATGATCGCCGTCTTAAGGAAATCAGGCTGCCGACTCGATCCGATTTCCGTGTCGACACTTATGCGCTCGCCGTTCTGATTCGCCGCGGGGGTCGGAGTGGTTTTGAGCGATTGCGTTTGCGGAGGGCAATCCGCTCGCCGGCCAAGCTTCCCTTTTGCTCAAATCACGCCGGTGGTGGTGGTATTTGTCTCAGCCTCTGGTCTCATAGATCCGGTGATCTCTGACTTCCTTCTTCCGAATGACAGCGGTGCCTGTGGTTGCCGCGGGCGTGCTCCGCTTGCCGGTGCCCTCGAAATTCAGGGGACGGCACCGGTTTAGACCGAGCAGCGATGGCGCCGATTATCGATGGGATGCGGACGCGGCCGTTCGCTGTGCAGGATTCGTGCCAAGTCCACTTCGATCCCCCGCTTCATCTCCAACTTGCCGCTCGACCTCTGTTCACCGCACTACTCCAGGAATTGTTTGAGGCCCATGTTGCCAAGGTGAAACATCGGCTTCAGAAATGCGTTCAGGCATCTTGCAATTCAATGTCTCATGATTGATGTTATTCGTCCCGCACTGCCGGCCATATAAGGCGGACCGGTGCGGTCGATTTTTTGGGCTTCAGGACGCCAACCCGGCCGTATTTCAGCGGTCCCGCGGCCGCGAAGCTCTCCCACCCCCCCCGAGGACGATCCCTTGAGAGCACAACAGGGCAGAGGACACGGACTGTTTTCCCGGAGGCAACGTCAGGCCAGAGCGGCCAGGCGGACGAGCAACTTCAGCATTGAGGCTCTCGAAGGCCGAACGTTGCTCGCGAGCCGGCTGTTTGCGCTCCCGCTCAATGGTCCCTCGGTGATTGCCGAGCTCGACCCTCAGAGTGGGGCCGAGCTTCGTCGGTTCAGCACACCGGTACCGGCGGACCCGTTCGGTGAGAACGGCCTGGCGTTCGACGGCCGGGTCCTTTACTACATGCCTCACGACAATACGGACCGGCTCTGGGAACTCGACCCGGATACTGGTTCCGTGATCCGATCCGCGGCCGTGGGTGATGGGAGTGGCCAGATTGATGGGATCGGCGCGGTGGGCGGTAAGGTCTATCTTCAGGATATTCTCAACCACCAGCTTGTTGTAGTCGACCCGACGACTGAGACCGTCGTCGGTCGGCTGAACGTGGCGGCCAACCTGGCCGGGGGACTCACCGGCGCGGACGGCCCGGATGAGCTGGTGGCGACCGAGTCCTTCACGACCGCCGTGCGGATTGACCCGGCGACGGGTGATGTCCTGGGACGGTTTGCGCTCCCTGGCCCGATCTTAGGGGCCGCGTTTGTCGATGGTAAGCTTTACTTCGGATCCGCGCAAATGGGCCAGGTCTATGTGACCGACCGCACGGGGAACTATCTGGAGACGCTGAATATTCCCTATCCGGTCTCGGCCCTCGCCGGCGACGGGGTCGTAGTTGATACCGAGCCCGAACCAGGCGCGGAGCAGATTATCAACGGTGATTTCGAAAGCGGAGATCTCACCGGCTGGTATACGTACACTCAACCCGGAAGTAACGGGCAGAGCATTCACACCTATAGTGTTGCCGACCTACCGAGTCGGCCGTATCCGGCCCCGCCGCAGGGTCATTTCGCGGCGACCAACGACTTGTACGGGCCAGGGACGGAGGTTCTCTACCAGAACGTTGCCCTGCCGGCCGGGCAGTCGGCCCGCCTGTCCATGCTCGTAGCCTATCATAATCAGGCGATCGGATTCTTCACGCCCGACACACTCGACGCGCTGAGTTTTCAAACCTTTGCGAACCAACAGATTCGCATCGACATTGTCGACCCGACCGCCGACATTCTCTCGACGGCGGCCGGTGACGTCCTCATGACCGTCTTCCAGACGAAGTCCGGCGACCCGAACTCGCTGGCCCCGACCGAGATCAATGCCGACCTCTCCGCCTTCGCCGGCCGGACGGTGCGACTCCGGATCGCGATCGCCGAGAACCAGAACTTCTTCGATCTCGCGGTCGACTCGGTCAGCATCCAGACCCGTCAAATTCATCCACCCTCCGCCCCGGCCGCGTATTACGTCGCCGACCTTGAGGATTACGGCGGAGGGACCGGCAAAGTGATCCGGATCGACGCGGCCACCGGAGCCCAGACCATCGTCTCGGCGGGAGGTCAGTTCATTGACCCGTACAGCGTGGCGCAGGCGTCTGACGGCTCGCTGATCGTGGCCGATCAGGGCTTGTTGGGTGGCACCGGTACCCTCTTCCGCGTGGACCCGGTCACCGGGGTCCAAACGGTGATCACCACGGGCGAGTATCTCGTCGACCCCTTTGAAGTCGTGATTGCCCCGGACGGCAGTTTCCTGGTTGCCGACTTCGGCTACGGCGGGTTGGGGCGGGTTGTCCGGGTCGACCCCACGACGGGGGCGCAGACGCTCGTGTCGGACGCCGGCATGCTCCAGCGACCGTTCGGGATCGCGACCGCCCCTGACGGCACGATCTTCGTAGCGAGCTCCTGGTACGTCGGTGAGACCGGCCAGGTCTTCCGAATCGATCCGGTCACCGGCGTGCAGACCCTGATTGCAACCGGCGGTGCTCTCGTCGACCCGACCGACGTGGTCGTGGCTCCCGACGGAAGCCTGATCGTGTCCGACCCCTCGGCGATGGGTGGCCAGGGCGCGATCTTCCGGATTGACCCTGCGACCGGCGTCCAGACCTTGATCTCCCAGGGGGGCCTGTTCCGAGCGCCGATCGGACTTGCGATCGCCCCCGACGGTCGTCTGATCGTGGCCGATCCCGGCGCTCTCGATGGCCTCGGCGCGTTGATCGGCGTCGATCTGGTGACCGGAGCGCAGTCCGTCGTCGCGTCGGGGGGGATCTTGCATAACCCGCTGGGCGTTGCCGTCGGCACCATGCCCACCCAACCCCCCGTTAACACTCCGCCGACGGCCAGTGCCGGGGGGCCGTACACGGTCGAAGAAGGGACGACCGTCACGCTTGATGCCTCAGGCACGACCGACCCTGACCAGGATCCAGGTTCACTCACCTACCTCTGGGACCTGAACGGCAACGGCGTGTTCGGCGAGACCGGCTCGGCCGCCTCCAACGGCGATGAGGTTGGCCTGAACCCGGTCTTCTCCGCCGCCGGATTGCCTGGCGGGGCCATCCTGACCATCAGCCTCAAGGTGATCGACGCAAGCGGGCAGACCAGTCTCGCCACCAGCACGATCACCATTGATAACCGGCCGCCGATCGTCACTCTCGGCCCGGACATCGCGATCAACGTGGCCGACACCTTCACCGCGTACGGGTCGTTTACCGACCCCGGGGTCGGTGAGGACTTCCGCGCCTCGGTGGATTACGGCGACGGCGCGGGGTTGCAGGTACTCGCCCTCAATCCCGATCGGACGTTTGACCTGAGTCACGTCTATTCGCGGGCCGGGACGTACAGCGTCGTCGTTTACGTGACCGATGGCAACGGCGGCACGGACCATGCGTCCTTGCTCGTGACGGTGAACCCGCTCACCCCCACGCTCTACACGCTGGGCGGATCGATCACCTACGGGCAAGAATTCGCGACGCTCGGCGGGCTGGTCACCGGCAGCGCGGGAGCCGCGCATGGGGATGTCTCCGTCACCTTGGCCGGCGTCACCCAGACGGTCGCGATCGATCCGGCGACGGGTGAATTCAGGCTCGACTTCTCGACCGCGACGCTCGGCGTCCTGGGCTCGCCCTATGCGATCACGTACAGCTTCCTGGGTGATGGCACTTACGCCCCGGTCACCGTGACCACGTGGTGGTTTAATGTTACCCCCCGTGACTTGCGGATCTTCGCGCGGAATGTTTCGAAAGTCTACGGTGCTCCTGACCCCGAGTTCTCGGCCCTATTCGACGGGTTCGTCGCGGGCGAGGGGCCGGGCGTGCTCGACGGTACGCTGACGTTTGCGACGAGCCTCCCGGCCGACAACAAGCCCGTGGGTTCGTATGCGATCACGCCCATGGGCCTGAACTCGCCGAACTATACCGTGTACTACCTCCAGGGCACCCTCTCGGTGACCCAGGCGACGACAGCGTTCTCGGCGCTCGGTTCGCCCACGGTCATCGTTGGGACCGCGTCGACGACCGTCACGGGCGTCCTTGGGTCGAACACCGTGCTGCCGGTCGGCCAGTCGGTCACAGTGACAATCTTCGGGCCGAACGGGCCGATGGCATCTGGGACGGGCATGATCAGCAGTGATGGCCGGTTCTCCGTAACCGTCCCCACCGCCTCACTGCCGGCCGGAGCGTTCGCGGTCCATATGGTTTACCAGGGTGATCTGAACTTCAAAGGCGCCGAGGGAACTGCGGCTCTGGCGGTAACGACCCATGTGGTCGCCCTCTATGATACGACGAAGGCGTATAAGGCCGGCAAAGCCGTCACGATCGAGATTGCGGTCCAAGACGCGACCGGCGGTTCCCTCGCGTCGTCGAGCCTGGTCGTCACCGCGGTTCAGATCGTCGACGCTCAGGGAGCCACCTTCATTCCAAGCGCCAAAGGCAATGCAAACCCCGGCGGTGTCTTCAACAAAAACGGGTCAAAGTACAAGTACAAGCTCGACACGAGCGGCCTCGCCCCCGGGAAGTACACGTTGCTGGTCACGGTCGGCAATGACCCGGTGAAGCACGCCTTGGAGTTTGTCGTCAAATGACCCGGTCCGTGACCGGAATTGCCACGTACTTGTGACAAGTTGGCCGTCACCGCCGCGACCGCGACGGTGACGGCTGGCCCCATTCGGTGGCTCCCTCGCCAACCAATCGAACGTTACGAAGACCTTCGTTGACAATACGAAGGTTTTCGTATAACGTGCTCCTCGGTCCAACGGACTCAAGGAGCATTACGCGATCATGGCACCGTCGAAGCCGAAGCCGAATCTGAACCCGCCCCGACCGACCGATGCCGAGTTGGCCATCCTGCGAGTGCTTTGGCGTAAAGGCCCGAGCACGGTTCGAGACGTGCAGGAGGAACTCGCCGTCGCGCAATCCGTGGGATACACCACCGCGCTGAAGCTACTCCAGATCATGGCCGAGAAGGGCTTGGTCGACCGTGATGAATCGCGGCGCACCCATGTCTATTGGGCGAGCCGGCCCGAGGAACAGACTCAATGCCAACTGGTCGGCGACCTCCTGGATCGAGCGTTCGGTGGCTCAGCCCAGAAACTGGTGATGCAAGCGTTGGCGAGTAAACCGGCATCGGCCGAGGAGTTGGCCGCGATTCGCACCTGGCTCGCTCAGCTCGAGGGAGATGAGCCATGAGCATGTCGATGGGGTTATTGAACTCGCCGCCCGTGGATGGGATAGGCTTGGCCTTGCTGCATTCGCTCTGGCAGTGTGCCGTGATCGTGCTGGTCCTGGCCGTGATGTTGAGGTGGATGCGCCACGCCGCGGCACAAACGCGTTACCTGGCGGCATCTGCGGCGCTCATCGCGATGGTGGCACTGCCAGCGGTCACGGCGGGGCGCATCGGGCTGGCAGATCGCCCCGTGAATCGCGTCGGATCGGTTGCGGCGATCGGGGCGTCAAAGACGATCCCGGTTACGACCGGCCCGATGGGGACGATCCATCCCCGATCATTGTTTCTTGCCCCATGGTTGCCGTCCTTTGCTCGGCCCCGAACGCTGTTGCCCGCGTTGGTGAGCGTCTGGGTTGTCGGCGTGGCCACACTGGCGATTCGGCTCGTTGGTGGCTGGTTCCTGATACGGCGACTCTGCCGCCGACACACTCGACCGATCGCCGGCCCACTCGAAGCGATGCTCGCCCGACTCGTTGGGGTGCTCGGGATTCGCAGAGGACTGCGCCTGCTCGAATCCTCCCAGGTCCAGGTTCCGATGGTGATTGGTGGGCTCCGTCCGGTGATCTTGATGCCGATCGCCAGCCTGACAGGATTGCCTCCGCGACAATTGGAAGTGATTTTGGCGCACGAACTGGCCCACATCCGCCGTCACGATTACCTGGTCAACCTCGCGCAGAGCGTCATCGAACTGTTGCTCTTCTACCATCCGGCGGCCTGGTGGGTTTCCCGGGTGATCCGCGACGAACGCGAGCACTGCTGCGATGACCTGGCGGTGCGCGCGTGTGGCAATCGCCTTGCTTATGCGCAAGCCCTGGCCACGATGGAGGGGCTCCGCAGTGCCTCTCAACCCTCCCTGGCGGCTTCGGACGGCCCGCTCATGGCCCGGATCCGCCGAATCCTTAATCCGGAGATCATGTCGATGTATCGATTACCTATCGTCGGACCGGGAGCCACCGCGCTGATTGGCATCGTGTTGCTGGTCGGAGAGCCCGCCCTTCCGCGCGGCGGTTTCGCGAGCGGCGCCCAGGCGGCCGGAGCTCGCCGACCTGAGGAACGAACGTCCCCAGATTCCGCTCCTCTCGTCCGTAATGATCGTAAGGTCTACGTCCCGATTTTTCGCTCAGGTTCCTTGTCCCGTGTTGTTCAACTGCAACTCACTGAGCTGGTCCAGAAGCAGATCGAATCGCAGACCCCCTGGAAGGTTGTCGGCAGGCTCGAAGAGGCCGATACCATTGTCGATGGCACGGTGAACCTCGTTGACAAGTCGATCCAGGCTGAAGATCCGCAGAACCTCCCGCGCCAACTCATCGGGGCCATTCATGTCCGGGTCAACTGGGTTAACAACCCGCCTCATGCCAACGATCGCACCCGCGAGCCGACCCTCGTCTCCGCCCCAATCAAATTCGCCCCCGAACTCGGCGAGACTCTGATGGACGCCATGATGCGGAACGGCAAAAAGATCGCCACCAAGATCGTCGACCAGGGCGTTCGGCGATTTCCTGGGGATTTCCGCGTTCATCCTCGGCAGTAGTGCTCCACCGACCGCCTCATTTGATGAGTGATAATAGACATGTTGTGATTTTTTGGGCATCACGCCGCGAGGATCGCGCCATTTGAGCCGACAGTTTGCAGAGGTAGCGGCAATCTGTTTGCCCCCGTAGTTGCCGCAAACGCAATGCTTCGCCGAACCCGTTTTCCCGCTTTTTCGACGCGCTCGGCCGTGCCTGCCCAACGGGAGGGATCCGATCCTGGCTGTCGATTAATCGGAAATTGTTGATGGATTTATAGCGGGTTCGGCGAAGCTTGATCCGCAGAGTGTCAAGGCGCTAACATGATGCGATATTTGGAGACAGAGGACTCTGGAATGGCCAGTACTTGGTCAAAGTGGTTACTCGTTGCTGTGAAGAAGTCTGCTTGCCTCGAATGCGATTGTCATGCCAGAAGCGGTTTTTCAGGTGGCTTTCCTATCACTTGGAGATCGGAACGACATCCTCGATATCCTGCGTTTTCTCCCTGTCCAAGGGAAGATGGACCAATTCGGTGGGCTTGGCGAAGTCGATGTGGTCGAGCTCGATCCTGCGGACGCGGCGGTTATGCTGCGTGTGGTAATAGATGACCCGGTTCTTGGTGTCGCTGCAGGTTGTCCATTGTGTAGCACTCCGCATTCCCGAGGTCTTGACTTCGCCTGATCCTTCGGCGGCGCCGAGCGGTACGTTGAAGTTGTCCAGGATGCGGAACACTTCGTACATGGCTTCCTCGCCCGAGCTCGTGGAGCGGGCCGTTTTGGAGAACGCCACGGCCCGGACGAACCGCGACGGCGGGGTGTAGTCGCCGGGCAGGCCGATCATGCCACTGCCGCCTCCCAGTGGTTTGAAGTCGAGGTCGGCGATCCTCTTATCCGGCAGGGCGACCGGCGAGAGGTTGATGTAGTTCCTTAATACTACAGCGCCAAGTTGTACCGTCTTGATCCGCCAGCCATTGCGAAAGTATGCTCGCCTTCATGGTTTATGGAGGGACGAGTATGGATATCCCACAGATCCGCAAGCTCAAACCCGCGCTGAACAAGTTCCTCAAGCGGTTCGATGACTGCTTCCCGCGCAAGGACACGCGGTCCCATTTGCCGGTGTACGTCTCCGGGCAACTCTCGGACATCCCCGAAAAGAGTGTCGAGCCGATCGCCATCAATGCCGGCGTCCCCGTCAGGACCCTGCAGGAGTTCCTCAGCCAGCACTGCTGGGACCAGGACCGGGCGCGCGACCGGCTCCAGCACATCGTCCGCGACGAGCACGCCGGCCCCAACGCGATCGGCGTCTTCGACGAGACCAGCGACGTCAAGAAGGGGAACAAGACCCCCGGCGTGCAGCGGCAGTGGTGCGGCTCCGTCGGCAAGAAGGAGAACTGCATCGTCACGGTCCACCTCGCCTACGCCCGCGACGGTTTTCACTGCCTGCTCGACGGCGAACTGTATCTGCCGGAGTCCTGGTCCTCTGACCGCGACCGCTGCCGGGAGACTGGCATCCCCGACGCTATGGTTTACCGGCCCAAGTGGACGATCGCCCTGGAACTCTACGACCGCGCCATCACCAACGGTCTGCACTTCGACTGGGTGACCTTCGACGAGGGCTACGGCAGTAAGCCCGAGTTCCTGCGGGGGTTGAGGGGCCGCAGCCAGAAGTACGTCGGCGAGGTGCCGCGGAGCTTCATGGGCTGGATCAAGGCACCGCGTGTCGTCACCAGGAAGTATCGCAAGCACGGGCGGGGCCGCGGCCGCAAGACGCCTCGCCTGGCGAGCGGCAGCGCGCCGGCCCGGCGGGTCGAGGCGATGCTCGATCAGGACGGGTTTCGCAACCAGCCCTGGGTCCGGTGGCGGGTCAAGGACGGGCACAAGGGGCCGATGGTCTGGGAAGTCAAGCACTTGCGGTTTTCCCCCGTGGGCGCGGACGGGTTGCCGGGCGAGCCGCTGCACCTGGTCGCCGCCCGCGACGTCTTGAACCCGGCGGAGTTGAAGTTCTTCGTCGGCGACGCCCCCGAGGAGACGTCGGTGCAGGTGCTGTTGCTCGTCGCATTTTCGCGGTGGCGAGTCGAGCGCTGCTTCGAAGACCAGAAGTCCGAGATCGGGCTGGATCAGTACGAGGGCCGACGCTACCAGGGGCTCAAACGCCACCTGATCCTGAGTTGCCTGAGCTACCTGTTCCTGTCGCGGATGCGACAGGAGTTCGGGGGGGAAAAACCTGGGCCTGACGGAGTGCCAGGTACACACCGCAGTAGCGGCGTTGATCCCATTCTGGTGGTTGGGGCTGAGTTCAAGTTTCGCACTTCTCCCAAATGTCAAATTCCGACTTGTAGATTCAATAGGGCTCCAAAAAAAAACGTCGGCGTCTCTGTCAGTTTTTGGCAAATTGTTTGGGCCTTACACCGAACAATTTCCCCTGACACAGGACGCCGACCCATGGAACTTACACCCTCCTTCCTCCTCTTGCTACAGCAATTCACACCCGTCTTCACCAATCCCTCCTTCCACACCTTCACCTTGATCGCCTCCGGCTGGATCCTCTCGAATCGCCACCGCTATATTACCGAACTCATCTTCTCCAGCGGCCAGGTTGGCATCGGACATTGGTCACGCTTCCATCGCTTCTTCAGCCATGCCGCTTGGGACCTCGATCACTTCTCGATGTCCCTGGCCAAGCTTGTCGTCTCCATCCTCGCACCGGGCGCCACTTTTTACTGGGCCGTCGACGACACCCTCTGCCGAAAACGCGGACTCGCCCTCTACGGCGCCGGCATGCACTACGACCCACTCATCTCCAGTCGAGCCAAAGCTCTCGTCAGTTGGGGACACGACTGGGTCGTCCTCTGCCTGATCGTCGTCCACCCGTTCTGGGCACCGACCAAAGTCTTTGCCTTGCCCATCGCCATGCGGCTCTATGTCAACCGCCAAGGCTTAACCAAGGGCAAAAAGAACCAGAAAAAGAAAAAGGCAAAGCCCGATCCCAATCATCGCACCCGCCCCGAACTCGCGATGGAATTGATCCACTTGGCGGCGGACTGGTTCCCCGACGACGAGATCGTCATCACCGGCGACAGCGCCTATGGGGGCCAGAGCATCCTCGGCCAACTTCCGCCCACGGTCCATCTCATTAGCCATGTCCATCCCAAGGGGGCCCTCTATGAGCCAGCGCCTCCCAAGGAGGAGAAATCCAAAGGGGCGCCCCGCAAGAAAGGCCAGCGCCTCCCCGGCATGAAGGAGTGGGCCGAGGATGCGAATCAACCCTGGACCCCACACGACTTTGACCAGTTCGGGCTCCATGCCAGCTTGGCGGTCAAGACGATCCAGGCCCTCTACTACAAGGCCGGCAAGGACCGACTCCTGACGATCGTCTTGGTGCGTGACCTCCAGGGGAAACGTCCCGATCAGATGTTCTACTGCACCAAGCTCGATTGGACCGTCCCGCAGATTCTCTCGGCCTACTCGTACCGTTGGGCAATCGAATGTACTTTTGAAAATACCAAGCAACTTCTCGGCCTCGAGGATCCCGCCAATCGCCTCCCCAAGGCCATCGAGCGAACCGCGCCGATGGCGTTGTTTCTCTACAGCTTGGTGGTGGTTTGGTTCCACCAGACCGGTCATCGATTTCTTCGTTTTCCGGTCCGCCCGTGGTATCCGAAGAAGCAAGAGGCCTCGTTTGCCGACCTGCTGACGACCTTGAGGCGGGTCAGCTATGAGGAGAAAACCGAGGGAGCGCTATCCAACCGGTATGACCTAAAAGCCTGGATTGCGCAGCTCACCGAGTTTCTCAGCCGCGCGGGCTGAGCCGACATCGGCCGGAGATTTCGGCCCTCACTCGCACTTGATCAAGGGGTCGCCGGGGTCGATAACAGGCCTCGGGCCGCTCCCGATCCGTCCCTGTTTATGCGAAACTTGAACTGAGTGCTCCGCGGAAGCTACTGGAGCGAACCTCCGAAGAGATCGAGCGGGCGCAACGTCGAAACGCCGTGGCACAGCGGTGCCACACCAAGCGGACAAGGCGAAGGCTGCATGAGTTGGGCATCAAACTCACAGAGTTGCCCCGATGCAAATGGGATACGACTTAGCGCTGTAGTATTAAGTTGGTCTCGTGCCATTCGTAACTCGGCGCGTTGGTGATTACGCCAAGTGGCGCGTCGAAGATCGTCAGTTCCCCTTTGAGGTACTCGATGACGATCGCCTTGCCGCTGGGCTCGGTCACGATGTAGTGGACCCCCGCCACGATCCCCAGGGTCGGTTCAACCACGGGCACGACGTGGACTTTTTGGATGGCCGACCGGGCTTCTTTCACCGATCCGCAGGTCGTGAGCAGATACATACCGACATCGGTAGGCGCCATTGATTCGCCTGCCTTGGCCGGATCATACTTCTGGTAGACGGCGGTTCCTGGGTGATAAAAGAGGCCGACCGTGATTCCCTTCTCGTTCATCCCGTCGATGACGATGGCTTTTCCCGCGCCGTCCAGTGCCACGGCACCGTACTTCGCGTTCCAGCACAGACCCGGCTTACTGTCCGGTGTCTGAGCGGTGAACTTGTAATCCCGCGGGACGACGACCAGTCGCGATTTGAGGTCAAAGGCGCCCCATTCCAACGTGCGGCCGAACAGCGCCGCACCGTCCTGGGCCTTCAATGAGATGCCCGTGCACGCGTACGCGACGGGAGCTTTGAGAAGCCAGATCGCAGTCGTCACGAGGACGAACGTTGAAAGCAAGGGGTGCTTCACGGTGTGTTTCCTTGACCAGTGCGATGGTGGGGATCAATCCGAAGTTGCCCGCGAATCGTCGGATTCGCTCGGCGGCGAATCAATTCTACCTCGGAGAATCACTCGCTAATTCTTCGATGCCATCGAACAATACGTTGTCAACGAATGTTGTCTTCGGATTCGTAGTAGCGACGTCCGCGGAGTGAGTCTGGGAGACACGGCATCTCCTCTCTGGCTTTCGGATCGTCATGGACATAGCGATATCCCTGCGCATAACCCGACGTTTTCATCAGCGAGGTGACGGCATTGCGCAGGTGGAGCGGGACCGGTTCGCGCGGAGTGGCGGCCGCATCGGCGGCGGCCGCGTGATAGGCACGCTTCACGGCGTTCGACTTGGGAGCGTGGGCGAGATAGATCGTGAGTTGGGAAAGCGGATAGAGCGCCTCGGGCAGACCGATCAGGCGGGTGATCTCGGCTGCCGAGGCGGCCTGGACCATCGCCTGGGGATCGGCGAGTCCGACGTCTTCGGACGCCAGGATGCAGAGACGACGGGCGATGAAGACGGGGTCGGCTCCCCCCTCGATCAGGCGGGCCAGCCAGTAGAGGGCCGCATCAACATCCGAGTTTCGCAACGACTTGATCAAGGCCGAGGCCAGGTTGTAGTGGTCCTCGCCCCCCTTGTCATAAGCAAACCGCGAACGGCCCAGGGCTTCGACCAGGGTTTCGCGGTCCACGCGGCGAACACCGTCGGCCCCCGGCTCAGTGGACCGAGTCGCCGCATCGAGCGCCGTGAGTGCCACGCGGGCGTCGCCCCCCGCGGAGTGAGCGAGCAGCCGCAAGTCCTCGTCGGACATCGTGACCTGGAACGCGCGGAGGCCTCGCTCGGTATCCGCCATTGCCCGCCGCAAGATCTCGGTGATCTCCGCCTCGCCCAACGGGTTCAGGACGAGGACCCGCGAACGTGACAGGAGTGCCGAGTTCACCTCGAACGACGGGTTCTCGGTCGTCGCCCCAACCAGCGAGACCGTGCCGTCCTCGACGGAAGGCAAAAGCGCATCTTGCTGGGATTTATTGAAGCGATGAATCTCATCGATGAACAAGACGGTTCGCCGCCCCCCGCGACGGTCGCGCTTCGCCTCCGCGACCGCCTCGCGCAAGTCCTTCACTCCGGAAAGGACCGCGGAGAGCGGCACGAATCGCGCGTGAGCACGCTGGGCCAGCAACCGACCCAGGGTGGTTTTCCCCGTACCCGGTCCGCCCCACAAGATCAAGGAAGGGAGGGGGCCCTGATCTTCGATCAGGCGGCGAATGAGCTTGCCCTCGCCCGTCAGGTGCTCCTGGCCGACGTATTCCTCGAGCGTGCGTGGCCGCATCCGCTCCGCCAGCGGGGCCCCTGGATCGATTGCCGGCGCGGCCACCGCTTCTTCTTCCGGTTCGCCGAAGAGGTCCCTGGTTTCCTGCCTGGCCATCGTGAGCATCCTCGAACATTCGTCCGGTTCGTCCGTCCGCACCGCGACGCGGCTTGACATGACTGAATGTCCAGTATAACACGCGTTTCTTCAGAGGAAGTACGTGAGGTCCGGGCGCCGCGCGACTCGAGAGAGGGATTCACCTTCGCGAAGCGGCACTTATGGTATGATCGCCGGACGATCGGGCAAGAGCTTGCTGAGCCATTGGACTCGTTTTTCTTTTGATTTTCTGAGACATAACCGAGGCGATGTCAAAGCCGTTGAGTACCACGGGTTGCACATTGTTCAATGGATAGGATGACCAGCTTCACCGGCTTGGTCTCTCGATTTCCTGGTTGAGCCCGAAGAATCGACCTGCAGAATCACCGACCGTAGGGAGAAGTCAATGCTGGCCACATCATGGACGATCGCCTTGAGTCTGGCCCTCGTGACCGCTGGTGGACCAACAGTTCAGTGGCTCGGCCAGGATGGTCACGACCTGGTGAGCGCATCGGCGACTCTCGAGCCGAATGGATATCAAGATCTCCATATTCGAGTGAGTGGCTTGCCTCCTCGGCGGGCGATCAAGACGGTCGAGCTTCGGCCCGATGCGGGCGGGCTCTGGAGTTCGGACCAGACGTCGGGGCACTGGAGGCTTGCCGTGGAGCGCCGGCCCGAATCGCCGACGGCCGACCTCTTTTTTGAGGCGGGGTCTCCTCAGAAGGGGCAAACCTATCAAATCAAGATCGAATACGCCGATGGCTCGGCCGCCAACCTGTCGGTCCGGGGAGGCCGATCGGATCCGAATTTGCGCACGACCGCAACCCTCCCGAAAATCCGCTGGGCCGGACAGGACGGACAAGACTTCACGGCGTTGGAGCTGGGTGTCGGGCCGGACCGATTTCAGGATGCGTGCCTGACTCTCGAGAATCTGGCCGTTAAGGACACGATCGAAAGCGTGGTCCTTGATGCCGGGGAGGAACTTCGGTGGCATGCGGGACGCAATCCCGAGGGGGACTACAACGCCGAATTTCTCAGAGATTCCAAGGACCCGTCGATTGCCCAGGTCTACTTCCAACCCGATCGCGACCTGATCAGCCGGAACCTCGAAGTCACCGTGACTTATGCGAACCAAAAATGGGACAGGCTTCGAATCAAGGGCGAGCGGACCGATCCGAAGCTGGCGATGCCTCGTCTCACCGTGCCGAAGCTGGAAGCGGGGACGTTCACCGGCCGCTGGCTCGGCCAGGATGGCAGTCGAGAGGGGAACCGACACGAGATCCATGTCGCGCTCGCTGACTTACCGGCTGGACAGGTGATCGACGCGGCGATCTTGAGTGATTCCGTGAGCAAGTGCTGGATTTACAGGCGCAGCCCCCAGGTCAAGCTCGAGGTCGAGCCGGGCGAACGACCCCTGAGTTTGCAAAAAGGGAATGACCCGACCAAGGCCGAGCTCTATTTCACTCCCTACCGCGATGAAGTCGGGGCAACCCTGACCCTGCGCCTCATTTTTGAGAATGGCGCGAGCACGTTCGCCCATTTCGGAGCGGGTGTCTGCGACCCGCTCGCCGGATTGCCCAAACCGGCGGCCACGACGGTTGTGGCCAAGCCGGGCGACGACCTCAACGATCTGGCCAACCGGTTTGGGACGGTCACGCTGGCGACCGGGATCCACCGCCTCTCCAAGCCATTGGTGTTGAACAATCCGGTCACGCTGACGGGGGAGCCCGGAACCGTGCTCGAGTTCTCGCAAGGTTCGAATGAGCCGCCCTGGACGACCGCGATCAAGATTCATAGCGGTTCAACAACGCTTCGGGAATTTGCCGTCCGGTTCGCGGGCCGGGTGCGCTGGAATCCGAACGTGAGCTACGGACCCGCCGTGATTGGCACGACCGACAACCTCGAGCCGGCGCGGGGCGGGGTCAAGCTTGGACTGACCTTTGACCGGCTCGACCTTGCGAGCCCCTCCCCGTCCGGAGCCACCGAATGGGAAGAAGCCGTGCGGTTGATGCGACTCAACGGAGCGCAACTGGGGAGCGTCACCGGCTGCACGCTCTACGGGGGGATGATCGAGTTCTTCGGTGGCCCTTGGCAGTTCGTGGACAACACCTATCGCGGGACGCCGAGCGGAACCTTCAGCCATGGCGTGATCGTGGGCCACTTCGTCAATGACCTGGTCGTCCGAGGCAATCGGATCAAGCCGGTTCGCCCCTCGGGCAAGACGTGGCGATTCCTGGTCATGACGGGGTTCGGGCACTCGGTCCAGGTCGAGAACAATACGGTCGAGGGCGTCGGCCCGCGCGACAACGATACCATCCCCTCGCAGAACGCCCCGGAAATCATCCTGACCGAGTCGTACAAACTCGCCTTCGAGGGCCGGCCCTCCGCGGTCTCCTCAGACGGCCAGCTTCTGACGATCAACAGGGGGCTGGGGCATGCTCCCGAGATCGGTTCTCGAGTCTCGGTGCTCACGGGAACGCATGCGGGCGAGTGGCGGACGATCGCGCAATCGGTTTCGCCGGCCACCTACTTGCTCGACGCGCCGCTCCCCTCCGATGCGACCGTGATCTCGATCAGTGGCGGATTCGACAACATGCGGATCGAGGGGAATACGGTCGACGCCCGGGGCAGTCGACTCGCCTGCTGTCTCGTGTTACCCGGGAATCACTTTGGAACCCTGGTCCGAAAGAATCGATTCCTCGGGGGGGGAGAGACAATCCGGCTTGCGGCGGCCGCCAGCGAGTCGCCGATGCGCTGGGGCTGGTCCCACGCTCCCTTCTTGGGCGGATTGTTCGAGGAAAACATCATTGAGGACTCGATGCAGGGGGGCCTTGTTGGCGTGGAGCATTCCCCGCAGACCAAATCGAACCAAGGTCGAACCTACATGACGATCCGCCTCAAAAATAACATCATCCGTTGGTCCGACGCGTTCCTCCGACAGCGGGTCCGAGCCAAGGAAAAGGCTCCACTCCGAGGGTACACCTTCGGTTTTCTCCCGTCGCACGACCCGGACGAGTTGGTCGTCACCCAAGTGGGGGACCGTCTCCAAGCGCCCGCGACAGCCCATGGGAATGCGGGTCTGTACGTCAACTCCGCCCAGGTCAATGGCCGGCGAATCACGAAACAAGGGTTTCGATTGCCGGCGGAACGGATTCCGGACGAAGACTCACGTGCATCCACGCGGAAATGAGGTCATTATGGGGGCACCTGGTTCACGAGCCCTCGGAGTTTTTCGACCGTGATATCCCCATCGACTTCGACCGCAGAGCAGGCGCGGACCGGCTATCGCTGGGCGGCGCGGGGCGACATCAACGCCTTCTTCGGACTCACGCTCGATAATCTCGGCGATATGATTCTGATGGCCGGCCTCCTCGTCGGCGTGTTCGGCATGCCCGCCGAATTCGTGCTCACCCGGATGATTCCGGGGACGGCCGTCGGCGTGATGGTGGGCGACCTGATCTTCACCCTGATGGCCATCCGGCTCGCCCGCCGGTCGGGGCGCACCGATGTGACGGCGATGCCGCTCGGACTCGACACGCCGAGCACCTTCGGCACGGTCTTCCTGATCATCGGCCCCTCGTTCCGCGCCGCGACCGCGCGGGGGCTCGACCCGATCGACGCGGCCCATCACGCCTGGTATCTCGGGATCGCCATGATCCTGGCTTCCGGCCTCTTCAAGCTCGGCTGCGCGGTGGTGAGCGGCCTGGTCCGAAAGATCGTGCCCCGCGCGGGTCTGCTCGGCTCGCTGACGGCGATTGCCCTGGTGATCATCAGCTTCTTGCCCCTCGTCGACATCGCGGCCCAGCCGATCGTCGGGTTCGCGGCCTTGGCAATCGTCTTGGCCACGCTCACCGCGCGGTGGGAGCTGCCTCGTCAGTTCCCGGGGGCACTGGCCGCCGTCGTCGTGGGCTGTCTGATCTACTACGGGATGTACGCCTTTGGCCTCGGTCCGGGGCTGGGCGGGGAGGGGGAGCAACCTTCCGCCCAGTTGCGGGCGGTCCTGCCACTGCCGATCGGCCCGTTCCTGTCCTGGCTCAATCAATATTGGCTCGAGGCGGTGAACTACCTCCCGGTGGCGATTCCTCTGGCCCTTGCGACGGTGGTCGGAGGGATTGACTGTACGGAAAGTGCGGCGGCGGCCGGGGACGACTACCCGACCGGCCAGATCATCGCCGCCGAGGGCTTGGCCACGGTCGTGGGGGGGCTGTTCGGCGGCGTGATCCAATCGACCCCGTATATCGGCCATCCTGCCTACAAGGCGATGGGAGCGCGGGCAGGGTATACCCTGGCGGCCGCACTTTTTGTCGGGGCCGCGGGGGTCTTCGGTTACTTTGACTGGTTCTTCTACCTGATCCCCAAAGCGGCCGTCTTCCCGATCCTGATTTTCGTCGGCCTGGAAATCACGTCGCAATCGTTCCAGGCGACGGCGGTCCGCCACTATCCGGCCGTTGCCCTTGCGTGCGTCCCCGCGCTGGCGTACCTCGCCCTGATCACGCTCAACCAGGTCCTCCCTTCGGTCGAATTCCAGGCCCTTCCCCCTCGGCCCAGCGCTGGGTCCAGACGGTCACCATCCTCTCGGGCGGCTTCATTGTGACCAGCCTGATCTGGGCGACGACCCTGGCCCACCTGATCGATGGTCGGATCCGGGCGGCGGCCGCCGCGATGCTTGTGGCGAGCGTGATGGCCTGGTTCGGAATTATCCATTCGCCGTTGCCGTCCGGGCCAATTGTCACCCCGCGCGTGGCGCTGGCGCGCCTGAAAGCGGAAGGACGAGACTTGGCTTCGGCGAACCAGACCCCCTATCATTGGGCTGTGGCCTACGGAGGGTTCGCGCTGATCCTCTTGATCATCGGAACGGTCGGTCGAGCGCCGGCGGATCCGGCGGTCATGTCACCCCCGGATCCTTGGTCCTGAGGGAAGCATGTATCATGCACGCACTCGTAGTTGATGAATCCTGTGACCGATGGTCCGACTGGTTCGAGCGCAGAGCCGGTCTTGATAATTTTGGCAATTTTAGGTATGAAAATTGCCATCGGGGGACTGGTGCGTGCGTGAACCCGATCGGTGGTCACGAAGGTCTACGGTCGGGTTAACCCATGTCTCCCGCCATTCTCGAGCGGTCCCCGAGGCCTCCGCAAGAATTTCCCAGGCCGACGTCGAAACGCTGGTGACTTCGGAATGTGATTGCAGGCTGCTGCCTAATGAGGCAGGTGGATGGCTTGAACCTCCTGGAATTGTCTCCGGAAGGTTTTGAACGCTTGGAAAATCTGGACTGAGTCTGTCATGCATAAGGGTATCGCGGTCAGTCCCGGAGTCGTGGTCGGCGTCGCCTATCGGCTCGACTCCGTCTTCGGATCGAGCGAACCGCAATGCCTGGAAAGTCCCGAGAGTATTCCGGCCGAGATCGAGCGGTTCGATCGGGCGGTCGTGTTATCGACCACCGAATTGGAAGCGATCGTGGTCAAGGTGGCCCAGCAGCTCGGGGGGAGCGAGGCCGACATCTTCAAGAGCCACCTCCAGATCGTCAATGACCAGACGCTTCTGGCCAAGGTCCGCTCGCTGATCGAGACGCAACAACTGACCGCGCTCTCCGCGCTCCAACTCGTGCTCCAGAGTTACGCCGCCACGTTCGCGCGGATCGAGCACGACTACTTTCGCGAGCGGATGACCGACATTCGCGACGTGATCTCGCGGATCGGCTCCCACCTGACCTTGCAGTCCCCGCTGATCCCGACCGGCACCCATGTCGATGGCCATGGCGACGAGCCCGTGATCCTGGTGGCGCACGAGATTCTCCCAAGCCAGGCGATGAGCCTGGGCAACTTGCCGATCGCCGGGATCGTGACCGAGACCGGAGGGGGCACGAGCCACGCCGCGATCCTGTCGCGAAGCCGAGGGATCCCGGCCGTATCCGGCGTGGTCGGCATCACCGGTGACGTCCGCTCCGGCGACCTCATGGTCGTCGACGGCCGCGATGGAGTCGTCCTGGTCCGCCCGGACCGCGAGACGACCGCCGCCTACCGTAAACTTCAGCGCGAGTTCTTCGACCTCAAAGACCGGCTCGTGCTCAATCGCGACCAGCCGGCCCGCAGTGCCGATGGTTCGCAGATCGAATTGCTGGCCAACATCAACAACCTGGCCGATACCCAGGCCGCGCTCAAGGTCGGGGCGACCGGCGTCGGCCTGTTCCGCACTGAGTACCTGTTCCTGACCCACCAGGACGTTCCCGACGAAGAGGAACAGTATCAGTACTACCGCCAGATCATCGAAGATTCTCCCAGCCGGTCAGTGACGATCCGGACTCTCGACCTCGGCGGCGACAAGACGGTCCCCTACCTGGGGCGGCGGAGTGAGGCCAATCCGTTCATGGGCTGGCGGTCGATTCGCCTCTCGTTCGAGCACCCGCGACTCTTCGAACGTCAGATCCGCGCGATCCTCCGGGCCGGACGGCACGGCAAGGTCAACATGCTCTTCCCGATGATCACGACCCTGGAGGAGCTGCGCTACGTCAACAAGCTCGTGGAGGAGACCCGGCGCAACCTCCGCCGCGAGGGCGTTCCGTTCGGCGAGGACGTCAAGACGGGCGTCATGGTCGAGGTTCCCGCCGCCGCCGTCTGCATCGACGCCCTGTTACGCGAGACCGACTTCATCTCGATCGGCTCGAACGACCTGATCCAGTACCTGGTCGCCGCCGATCGCGATAACCCCAAGGTCGCCCACCTCTGCGAACCCCTCAGCCCGGCGATCTTCAAGGTCCTCCAGATGGTCCTCGACGCCTGCCAGCGCACCGGGACTCCGGTCACGCTCTGCGGCGAAATGGCCGGCCAGCCCCGCTCCGTCCTCGCCCTGTTCGGAATGGGATTGCGGCGGTTCAGCATGAGCCCCGCATTCGTGCCGACGATCAAGGCCCTGCTCAGCTCGGTCACCACGGCGCAGGCCGAACGGTTCGCCCACCAGGTGCTCCAGCTCAAGACGAGCGAGGAAATTCGCACCTACCTGACCGCGAGACTTCATGAGATCTCGAGCGCTCTAGAAGTCTTTGATTCTGCATGACCTGTTGCTTGGCCGCTCGCTCCAAAGCGAGCACGGGCGCGTCCCAGGAAAGAGCGGGACGGGTCGAACCACGTTGTTGCCGTGCCGGGTCCGGCTTGCTACCCTAAAGGTCTCTCCTGGGATCGAAGTGCGTCCGCGCCCAATGGTTGCGAAAGCGAACCGAGGATTTTTCGGACGATTCCCAGAAATGAGAATGACGCGAGACGCGTTTCTTGATCGCGGGAATTTCGTCCGAACGAAGCAACAAATGATCTCGCTGGAATCCTCAGTCCTCGAAGCCACTTACGTCTCAATTTCTGGGTGGGGATTCACGGCATTGGCTTTGCTACGTGCTCTTGATTCCGATCATCTCGCCCGGTGCTCCCGCAAACGACATGATGAGTCGAGGGACCGCGGTTTATCGAGAGGCTGGTACCGACCGATGGCGAAACGTCTGAGCGTGAAAGAGATGCTGGAGGCGGCACGGCAGGGAGGGCCGGCCAAACCGGCCGATACCGAAGCGTCAGCCGCTCCCCCCGAGACACCCGATACTCCCGCCGTCGAGCCTACGGCCCCCGTGGCCGCAGCCGCGGCTCCGCAGCCTGCCCCCGCGGCGAACGTGCCGTCGGCCGCGTCGTTGGGCCGGCCTTTGACCCTGAAAGAGAAGTTGGCGGCGGCGCGGGCGGGTGGCTCCGTGCCCCCGGCTCCCGCCGCGGCGGCCTCGCCGGTCGCCTCCGCTCCGGAAGCCGCTGCGGCGAGCGTCGCGGATGTGGCCGCGGCGGAACCTGCGGCCGGGCCTGCCGTACCGGCCCCCGCGCCTTCTTTGGGTCGTCCCATGACGCTCAAGGAGAAGCTCGCGGCCGCACGAGTCGGTGGTACCACGCCAGCGGCCTCGGCGGCCACGCCGGCGGCGGGTAAGCCGGCTGGTGCCGCGGCGGCGGCAGGATCGTCCAAGGCGGCGGCCCCGCGAACGCTGCCTCCGCTCGACAAGATCACCGATCCCAAGGACCTGGCCGAGGCGCTCCGGCAGTCAGGGGCGAAGAAGGCCAAGGAGTCGGCGGTCGCCGCGGCTTCCAAGGCGGCCGAAGCGGCGGGGGCCACTCCGGCCAAGGCCGCGACCGCCGGCAAGGCGGCGGCCCAGAAAGAAGCCAAGCCGCAGTCGGTGCTCCCCAAGCCGAGCAAGGCCACGGCCGGCGTGGCCGGGGTAACCCGGCGCAGCTTCGCGGTGACGCCGGTCGGTTGGATCATCCTGGGCTGGGCCTCGTTCGCCGCCGGAGTGTCGCTCTTCTCGGCGATGCTCGGCCGGTTCATGTTCCCCAACGTGCTGGCGGAACCGCCGAGCACCGTCAAGGTCGGGCTGCCCACGAACTTCGAGCCCGAAGAGGTCAACGAACGGTTCAAGGCCGAGTGGGGCTTCTGGATCGTTCGCTCGACGCGTTACAACGGCGAAGACATCGTTTACGCGCTTCAGTCGGTCTGCACGCACCTCGGTTGCCCGCCCAACTGGCTGGGTGGCGAACAGAAGTTCAAGTGCCCGTGCCACGGAAGTGGATTCTACATTTCGGGCGTGAATTTCGAGGGACCCGCACCCCGGCCGCTCGAGCGCTTCAAGGTGACCTTGGCGGACGACGGTCAGATGCTCGTCGATAAGAGTCAAAAGTTTCAGCAAGAGTTGGGTCAGTGGTCGGAACCCGAGAGCTACATCACGGCCTGATCGTGAAGCCCGGGTTGTCACCGGCGGGGCATCGACAGGCTGCCGCTCGGGTCGTATCGTATCGCGATCAATTGAGCAATCACGACTTGCGGATCCGCGGCTCCGCCCCGGCGGACGCGTTCGGTTCGTCACCAAAGGACGATCATGGCCATCGTTGATAAGATCACTAAATCGATCACCGAGTCGCAGGTCTGGAAGAGCGTCTTTCGCCATCCGATGCCCACGGACCGGCGCAATCGCGTGGTCGTGATGCTCACCAACTTCTTTCTTCACTTGCACCCGGTGAGCGTCCGCAAGCAGGGGATCGCCCTGAGCTACACCTGGTGCATGGGCGGGACGACCTTCTTCCTGTTCATCGTCGAGGTGGTGACCGGCGTTCTCTTGATGTTCTACTACCGGCCCACGCTCGAGCACGCCTACAACGACATCCTGGCGCTCCGGGATGTGACCACCTTGGGGATCCTTCGCGAACTCCATCGCTGGGGAGCGCACGCGATGGTGATCGCGGTCTGGCTCCATATGTACCGAGTCTTCCTGACCGGGAGTTATAAACCGCCGCGCGAATTCAACTGGGTGGTTGGCGTCCTCCTGCTGGTGCTGACCCTCCTGCTTTCGTTCACCGGCTACTTGCTTCCGTGGGACCAACTGGCGATCTGGGCGATCACGGTCGGTTCGAACATGGCGCGGGCGACTCCATTACTGGGTGTGGAAGGCCCAGGCGCCTCGTTGATCCAACTGAATCATGTGAGCATGATCACGTCGGGCTCGGATGCGAAGTTCGCGCTCCTGGGTGGACGGACCGTCGGCGAAATGACCTTGAATCGGTTCTACGTGCTCCATTGCGTGGCGATTCCGCTGGCGGTCTCACTCTTGATCATGATCCACTTCTGGCGGGTCCGGAAAGATGGCGGGATCAGCGGCCCGATGTGACGATGGGACACGCCCGCCTGGGGTGTCAGTCCCCGCGTGTCCCTTGGGCGGGTCCTTTGAGCCACTAACCTTTCGAAAAGACGACCATGCATAAGGATCTGACCCCCGGTGTCATGACCGGGCTCGCCTGGTACTACCTCCTCGCGGCCATGCTCAACGCAGCCGCGGCGGCGTATGTCTCCTCCATGGAGATCGTCTCGGAGGGAGCCTCGCGCGTTGGGCTCGCTCCCCGGACACGCCGGCTCCCGGAATGGCTGATGATCAGCTTTTTCGGACTCTATGGTCTGGCCACCTTGTTGATCCTCGGGCGTGCCTACCTCCCGGAGGCGCCTCGGACCGCCTACATCCTCTGCGCCATCGGCAACTTCCTGGTGGCGATCGGCGCGGCGGCGGCCGCCGCCCACTTCAGCGAAGTGAAGGACGAGGGGCACGGCCGGGGCGACGAGGTGGGTCCGCCCAGCCTCGACGACCACCAGCCCGCGGTCGGACTCGGCAAGGCGATGAATCGCACGCTCTGGACCCTGATCTGGGGCTCGATCGCCGGGATCTTCCAGGTCATGGGCCTGGTCTACATCCTCGGGCGTGAGTTCTCGCTCCCGCAGTTCTTCCGCGACGGCGTCAACTTCGTCTCGGGGCCGACGACCTTCTTCATCGGTGCCACGATCGGTTTCGCCGCGATGATCGCCTACCGGCGTATCCTGGCCAACGGAATCGTGGCCTGGGGCCTGGTGAACCTGTCCTTGCTCGCGTTCGGTCTGAGCATGACCGACTTCGACTTCCGAGACATCGTCACCAAACCCGACAACGTTCCGATCGTCGGCCTGATGATCCTGGTCGGCTTCTTCACCTGGCTCAGCCTGCGCCGCGCGGTCATCAACGACTCGCGGATGGCGCTCGGGCTACCCAACCTCGAGGAGCTCGAGCCCGAAAAGACGCTGACCTGGCCCGACCTCGTGTACACCGAGCTGATCGCGATGGTGGGTCAGACGATCTTCCTCGTGGTTTGGGCGATCGCCCTCCAGGCGCCGCTCGAGCAGCCGGCCAGTTCCACCGTGGCCCCCAACCCGTCGAAGGCCCCTTGGTACTTCCTCGGGCTTCAGGAAATGCTCGTCTACTTCGACCCCTGGATGGCCGGAGTCGTCCTGCCCAGCATGATTGTCGTCGGCTTGATGGCCATGCCCTACATCGACACCAACAAGTCGGGCAACGGCTACTACACGATCAGCCAGCGCAAGTTTGCCTACATCACCTTCCAGTACGGATTCCTCGTGCTCTGGGTGATCCTGATCCTGTTGGGGACCTTCCTCCGTGGTCCGAACTGGAACTTCTTCGGCCCCTATGAATACTGGGATTTGCACAAGGTTATCCCACTCAACAACGTCAACCTCTCGGACATCTTCTGGGTGCAGATCTTGGGTCGAACCAAGCATGAATACATCCTCGTCCGAGAACTTCCCGGCTTGTTGGTTGTGGCGGCCTACTTCCTGGTCGTGCCCCTGATTCTGACGCGGATCTCGTTCTTCAAGAAGATCATCGCTCAAGGGGGCTGGCTCCGCTTTGCCGTGCTCACTCTTTTGCTCCTGTTCATGGCCAGCCTGCCCCTGAAAATGGTGCTTCGCTGGACCATCAACCTGAAATACCTGATCGCCATCCCGGAATATTTCTTCAACATCTAAAACAACCGGGATCGGGTGATGCTCCGCCACCCGGACCCGCGCAGGATGGACGCCCATGCCCGCAACTGAGGAAACTTACCGCAGTCAGCCGACCTTGCACGTCGTCTTCGCGATCTCGTCAATCGCGATGACGCTCGTCATTGTCTGGATGATCATGGCCGACCACCTCCGACCCTGGAAGAACGTCCAGCGCGAGTTTCACCGGATCGAGGAGGCTAAGCTCAAAGTCTCTGAAAAAGAGAAACTTCGTCTCCAGACGGAGAAGTTTGCGACGCAGATCAAGCAGCTCGACGTTCAGATCAGCGAGGCCGAACAACTCGAATATAAGAACGCCGCTGATATCCGAAAGGTCGACGCCGAGCTGCGTCAGGTCGGTGGCCAGAAAGACAAACTCGATACCGCCAAGAAGTTCCAGAAGGCGGAACTCGACAGCGTTCGCAGCCTCTACGACGGCATGATCGATCGCGATGAAAAGCGGGAAGCGCGGATTTACCGCGACACCATCATCGTCGAGTGTGAACGGAAGCTGCTGGAGTATTCGGAGGGTCTCGAGAAGGTTGAGGCGCAAGAGAAGGAGCTCAAGGCGAAGAAAGAGGCCCTGCTCGGTCACGTTGACGACCTCAAGAAGAAGCGCGAGACCCTCACGCGGGACGCCGACCGAGTCAAGCGGACGATCAAGCAGAAGGAAGAGCAGTTCTTCGGCCTGGCTGCCTGGCTCCGGAGCCTGCCGGGCATCGACCTGATGCCCCCGGACAAGATCCAGCAGATCAGTCTCCCCGACCTGACGATCAACTACAATTTCAAAGATGTTCCGCGCTACGACCGTTGCACGACCTGCCATCAAGGGATCGACCGGCTCGGCTACGAAACCGACGCTGATGGCAAGCCGATGAAGACGGTCTTCGCGGCCCATCCTCACCTCAGCGATGGCGCGACGGCCATCGACCCCCGCGGCAACGTGGTCAAGGCTGGCCTCTACCTCGACGGCAATGGGCCGCACAAGATCAACAGCTTCGGTTGCACGATCTGTCACGGCGGTCAGGGGTCGGGCACGGACTTCACCTATGCGTCGCACACCCCGAACGACCTCAAGCAGAAACATGAGTGGGAGCACACGAACAACTGGCAGGAGATTCATCACTGGGACGAGCCGATGTTGCCCTCCCGGTTCATGGAGTCGAGCTGTCTGAAGTGCCACCACGATGTGACCGACGTCCCGCAAGCCAAGAAGCTTCAGGCTGGGTTCGAGCGGATCACGAAGTATGGCTGCACCGGCTGTCATACGATTGGTGGCGAAGGGGCGTTCGGACCGGACCTGACCGATGAACGGCAGGTGGGGCCGAACCTCGGGCACCTCGCCTCGAAGGTCTCGCGCGACTGGACGGCGAAGTGGATCAAGAATCCGCACGCGTTCCGCCCCGACTCCCGGATGCCTCGGTTCTATGGCGTGTCAAATAATGACTCGCCCGCCGATGCGCCGAAGAACGACGCGGAAATCCAGGCGATCACCCACTACCTTTTTGCCACCAGCAAGCCGCCGGTCGGCTTTGTCGATCCCCCCGCCAAGAGCGACCCGGCGAAGGGGAAGGAACTGTTCCTCCAGAAGGGCTGCATGGCCTGCCACTCGCACCGCCCCTACGACAAGGGAGAGGTTCAGCGGGCGGATCGCGGCCAGATCAACCCGAAGTACCAGCCCGATGCGACGGCCACCCTCGACCCGAGCGGATTCCCCGAATCGGTGCGCAGCTATGCAAAGGCCGATTTCGGGCCGAACCTGTCGAACATCTCGGCCAAGTTCAAGTCGCACACCGAGGGGTACAAGTGGCTGGCCAACTGGATCAAGTCGCCCGAGGCCTACCATCCCAAGAGCCTGATGCCGAACTTGCAGCTCACGATGGAAGACTCGGCGAATATCGCCGCCTGGATCCTCTCGGTCCCCGGTGAGTGGCCCGTCCTGGTCGACGTTCCGGCCGCCGACTCGCCGACCGTTAAGGAAGGCCTGGACGAGCTGGTCCGGCTCTATGTCTCCAAGGGGGGGTATAAGCGGAACGGCAAGCTTGAATCCGTCCCGTTGAGCAAAGTGGATGACTTCGTCGCCACTGAGCTCTCACAGGAAGACAAACTGTTGTTCCTCGGTGAGAAGACGATTTCCCGCCTCGGCTGCTTCGGCTGCCATAACATCAACGGATTCGAGACCGCCAAGCCGATTGGCACGCCGCTCAATGGCTGGGGCACCAAGAGCCCCACGAAGCTCGACTATGGCCATATCGCCGAATACCTCATCGATAAGAATGAAGATGAGGACAAGGCGCGCGACGGCACTGACGAGTACTTCCAGGAACAGCTCGAGGATCACACTCGCGCGGGCTTCCTTTACCAGAAGCTGCACCGGCCGCGGAGTTATGACTACGCCAAGACGAACGAAGACATCAAAGCTTGGGATGAACGGTTGCGGATGCCTCAGTTCGCCTGGGCCGACAAACCGGAGGCGGTCGAAGAGGTGATGACCTTCGTGCTCGGCTTGACGGGTGAGAAGATCGCCAGCAAGTACCTGCCGAAGTCGCACTACAATCCGTCGCAGTTTGCGGTGGCGCAGGGAACCAAGCTCCTGAACCGGTATAACTGCACCGGCTGCCATGTCGTCGACATGCCCAAGTACACGGTGGCCGCGGGCAAGCCGCTTGAAGAAGCGTTCACCGACCTGAAGACGAACGTGAAGGTGGCGTACAACGGCCGAGCGAACGACTACCTCAAGGAGTTTTCCGCCGGCCTGACGTACGACCCCAAGACGACACCCGAGTTGACGCCGGACGACGGCCAAGGAGTGACGATCGAGGGGATGCCGATCGGTGTCTTCGAGGACGAGCTCACCGTCCAACTCTGGAAGCCGGTCACCATTCGCGGGTTCACCTTCCAGGTCGGCGATAACCTCACGCTCGACAAGACCAAGGTCACCAAGACCGAGGCCGAGGGGGGAACTTCGCCTGGCTCTATGCCGGCTATCAAGCGGAGAAGACGGGGAGTGACTTCTCCACGTTCTGGAACCGACTGCCACCGCCGTTGCTCCGTGAAGGGAAGAAGGTGCAAACCCCCTGGCTCACCTCGTTCCTGAACGACCCGTACGCGATCCGACCGGCGGTCAACCTGCGGATGCCCAAGTTCCACTTCGGCAAGTCGGAGCAACTGGCCGCCGGAGAAACGGCCGGACTGGCCAACTACTTCGCAGCCCGTGACGGCGCAGAGTTCCCCTACCAGCCGATCGCCGAGCGTGAGCAGGCGTACCTCGCCAAATTGGAGGCGGAGCATCCCGACTACCTGGGCGCGGGCTGGGACCTGATGGCCAAGGGGGCCTGCATTCAGTGCCACTCGCTCGGCCAGTTCAAGCCGACCGGTGGCGCGGAGGTAGTGAACGGCCCCGACCTACGTCAGGTTGGACCGCGGTTCCGGCCGGGCTATCTCGGAGAATGGCTGGCGAACCCGAAACGACTGGTCCCGTATACGGCGATGCCCCAGAACGTCCCGCCGCACGGACCCCCGCCGCCCTTTGTTCCCAAGACGTTCACGGACAAGCCGACCGCCATGGTCATGGCGATTCGGGATACCCTGTTGAACTACGTGAACGCCGTCGAGCAGCAACTGGCCACGAACTCCAAGGCCGGCACCACTCCGAAACCCGCGCAACCGACCAAGCCGGGCGCAACCGAGTAACGTCTCGGCCTCCGTCGTGAGGGAACCAACGGGTTCCCTCACCCTCGAGCCGTCCTCCCGCTGACCCCTCGGATGGGATCCCTGCTGTTGAGCAGGCCCGCCGAGGGGTCAAACGCCTTGAACTCCAGCTTCCAAGGCTCCGTCGTGCCGGGCTTCACAGGCCGGCGCGACGCGGTCATTCCCATCCTCAGGCACCAGGAGCTTTCCCCATGTCACACGCTTGGCCCCGCCCTTCGTTCATAGCCGGACTCGGTCTCGCAGGCGCCCTCCTGCTGACGATCAGCGGCTGCGGCGGCAAGGGACCGGAGACGGATGATTCGGTCGTCATCCCCGACCCGACCGTCGCCGCTCCCACCGCGGCTCCGGCGGATGGCGGCGCGGCTCCCGCTCCCGCGGCCACGACTGCCGCTTCGTCGACGTCCCCGGCTCCGACTGAGAACGTCAAGGCGGAAGGTTGGGGAACCCTCAAAGGGGTAATCACGTTCGAGGGCACGCCGCCCGCGCCCAAGGACCTGGTCGAGAAGGGGAAGGCCCCCAAAGACCCCGAGTATTGCGCCAAGGATCAGCCGATCAAGACGGAACGGCTGATCGTCGATGCCGGGAGCAAGGGCGTCAAGAACGTCCTGGTCTATATCCCCAAGCCGACCGCGGTGAATCCCGAAGCGAAGAGTGGCGCGGCGACGGCCGAGGTTGTGTTCGACCAGTCCAAGTGCATCTTCGAACCTCACGTGCTCGCCGTGATGACCGGCGCAAAGATTTTGCTGAAGAATAGCGACCCGGTGAACCACAACGTCAACTCCAAGCTCAAGAACAACGGGACCAACCCGAACGTCCCCCCGTCGAGCGAGTTGCCGTTCGTGACCCAAGGGGGAGAGAAGACCCCCGGCGAAGTCGTCTGCGACATCCATAGCTGGATGAAGGCCTATTGGATGGTGACCGACAGCCCCTACTTCGCGGTGACCGACGAGAAGGGGAACTTCGAGATCAAGAACGTCCCGGCCGGCACCCAGAAGGTCGTCGTCTGGCAAGAGGCTGTCACCGGTAGCGGCTTCGTGACCGCCCCCTCCGGCCAAGCAGTCACCATCGCCGCCAACGGCACCGGCACGCTCGACCTCAAGATCGACGCTGGCAAGGTTCGCCCGGAATAACCAGGGCCGGAGCGCTGGATTGCATGAACTCCCGCGACTGATCGCGAGGGCCGCCGTTCCTGTCTCTTCAGGAACGGCGGCCCTCGGTCATTTCATGGAGGGGATACCCTCGATCGGCTTGAACTGATACCATTGAAAGTCCGCCGTTTCTGCGAGGCAAGGGCCGCGCACCCACCCAGCGAAATAAAACACACTGCACACAAGGGTCGATCGTAATGAAGTTCGCGACACGATGGCTTTCCGCGGCCGCCGCTCGGGCTGCCGGAGTTTTGGCGGCTCTGACGCTCCTCACGGTGTCTGCCACGCCCAGTCAGGCGGCCCTGCCGATGGGCCTCCTCGGTGCTCAGCTCCCGACTCAGGCCGGCTTCGGCACGATCAAGGGCCGATTGGTCCTGGACGCAGCTGATGCGCCCGCTCGCGAAGTGCTTCAGCAGAAGGGCCAGGCCACGAAGGATGGCCAGGTCTGTGCGAAAGATGCGGCGATCCTCGACGATAAGCTCGTTGTCGATCCCAAGACCAAAGGGATTCAATCCGGGTTCGTTTACGTGGCTAAACCGAACGGCCAGAATCCTGAAGCCCTCAAAGAAATTCAGGTCAAGACGCCCAAAGTCGTCTTCGACCAGTTGAACTGTCGGTTTGTCCCCCACACCGTTGCCGTGACGACCGACCAGATCGTCGTTTTCAAGTCGAGCGACCCCACGAGCCATAACCTGCGGTACGCTGGGTTTGCCAACGGCGGCTTCAACCAGATGCTGCCCGCGAAAAGCGAGGTCGAGAAGCAGTTCGCGGTGGAGAAGCGGCCGATCGCCGTCGGTTGCGACCTCCATCCCTGGATGACGGGCTACTTGATGGTCTTCGATCATCCGTTCTTCGCCGTCACCGGCGAAGATGGCTCGTTCGAGATCAAGGGCGTCCCCGCCGGCAAGCAGAACGTCGTCGTCTGGCAGGAGAAGGCTGGGTATGTCACCCCGGGCCTCGCCGCTGGCGTTCCCGTTGAGGTCAAAGCCGGCGGCACCGTCGACCTCGGGGATGTGAAGCTCGACCCGAAGAAGATCAAAAAAAACTAAGCGTGGAACTTTCGTCGATCGGGGCCTTGCCGGTCGGTTCGCCCGGCCAAGGCCCTCGGTTCTTCCCCTGTACAAAAGGACGAGGCTGACTCTCTTATGATGTCGCGTCAACGCCTCGGCCGCGGGCTCCAATTCCTCGGCTTGATCATCCTCCCGTTTGGGATCGCATCGGAATTGGTCGACAAGGTCGGTTTGGGGCAGTCACTCCTGATTGCCGCCGGGGGAGCGCTGATTTTTTACGTCGGTTATGTCATGCAACACCGACCATGAACTGGGTTTTGCACTTCTTGGTTGCATTGTTGCCTATAATTCTGGCGGCGACGTGTTCAGGTCGACCGGTATCCGGTGTGAACTGTTAGTCCGATCAGTCGTGGTATTTGATTTGCTGTTGCAAAGGATGGCGAATCTGGTGTCGAATAGATGCTGGATTTCGAGGTCGCACCGTAAGCGAGAATGGGGTCAAATTTCGGGAACAGGAAGGCTCCGAGCTTTGAGGGCAAGAGGGCGGCGCTATCGTTTGCTCTCGTGAACGATCAAGGCGGAGTCGAGCGCGTATTCGCTCTCTGATTCCTGGTTCTCCCGTGGAAGTTCGCTATCCCCTGTTCGATCGACGTCCACCCCGGACGATCGGGCACGGAGGGTCCGCTCATGACGAAGTCTCGGCCGGATCGGGCAGGTCGTTTTCCGCTCGCAATCATCGCATGTCTTTTCCCACTCCTCGCGCCTAGTCCGACCCTCGCCCAGGGACCGAATCGCACGGCGACGAAGTTTTATCCCGACTTCAGCGACACGGCGGACGCGCTGCTCCGCAATGCGTCGAGCCATGTTCGCGACGGCCAATGGGGCGAGGCGATCGATATCTATCAGCGCGTCATTCAGCAGTACGGCGATAAGGTCGCCAAGCTGCCGAAGGATGACGCGGCCAGCGATCGCACGGGCGAATCGGTCCTCTACGTCGACCTTCGCCACTTCTGCCAGCGGCGGCTCGCTACGCTTCCCGCCGAGGCGTTGGCGATCTATCGACGGCGGGTCGACGCCCAGGCGGAGCGTTGGTATCGGCTGGGCCGCGACGAACGGGACCGCGGCTCGCTTCGGCGGATTGTCGAGCAAGCGTTTTGCAGCACCTGGGGCGACGATGCGCTCGACATGCTCGGCGACCTCGCCTTCCAGGATGGGCGGTTCGAGGAAGCGATCGCGCTCTACAAACAGCTTGTCCCCGACCCGACGGACGACCGCTCCGGTCTGATCTACCCTGATCCGAGCGTGGACCTGGCGCGGGTCGCGGCCAAGAAGGTCCTGTGTCGCGCTGCGCTCGGCGAGGCCGCGCCGGACCAGGCCGCGCTCGAGGCCTATGCCAAGTCCTATCCCGATGCCAGCGGTTCGCTGGCGGGGCGGACGGGCCCCTACTTGAAGACCCTCGCCGCCGCATTGCGATCGGACCAGCTTGCTCCCCCGACCCAACCGGACGGGCGTTGGCCGACGTTCGCGGGCTCACCGACACGAACCAAGGTCATGCCCGGCGCGATCGACGTCGGCTCGCTCCAGTGGCGGGTTCCGCTTCCGACGTTCGAGGCCACCCGGCGCTCGCCGATGAACCCGTTTGGTTCTCCGGTGGGGATGGGGGGCGCGATCAAGGTGGCCGAGGATCGACTGCTCTCGTACCACCCGATCGTCCTGGGCGATCAGGTCATCGTCGGCACTGAGAATAAGGTGTTGGCGTACAACCTGAACGATCGGCCCGAAGCGACAGCGGGAACCGCCGCGTTGACCGTGAACCCCGTCTGGGAGGCTCCTCCCGAGAACCAGGAGACTTCCCCGATCGCGTTGACGCCGAGCTCTACGGTTCCTCGTTTTACGTTGACGACCTTTGGCGATCGGATCTACGCCCGGCTCGGGCCGGCCACTCCGGTCTTTCAGGGGCGAGGGGTACCGCCGTCCTCGAGCCGGATCGTCGCGCTCGACCGCAAGACTGAAGGGAAAGTGCTCTGGTCGGCCATGGCCAGCGAGGTCGAGATCCCCCGGCGGCCGGCCGACGGCACCAATCGAACCGGGTTCGAGGGCACTCCGGTCGCCGATGCCCGCAATGTGTACGTCGCCATGACCGACCGTCGCGAGCAGACTTCAACCTACGTGGCCTGCCTGGACGCCGAGAGTGGCCGGACGCGCTGGGTCCGCTACCTCGGCGCCGCCTCGGCGGACGGCGACAATATGATGCCGTTCGGTGGCGGGGGAATGGGCTTCGGCATGGCCTCCATGTCGCACGATTTCGGGCATCGCTTGCTCACGCTCGACGGACCCACCATCTACTATCAGACCAACCTCGGCGCCGTCGTCGCCCTCGACGCGGAAACCGGAGGGATTTGCTGGGTGGCCACTTATCCCCGCCAAGACCTGGCCGAGGGGGGAGCAAAGAATGAACGTGACCTCAATCCCGCGATCGTTCACGACGGCCTGGTGATCGTCGCTCCCGATGATTCGGTCTGCATTTATGCGTTCGACGCGGGAAGCGGCCGGCTCGTCTGGAAGAGCGAAGCGCTCCCGAGCGGCGTCAAGCTGGCCCACTTGCTCGGCGTCGCCAAGGGCCGGCTCATCGCCACCGGCGACCGCGTCCTGCTGTTCGACGTCAAGACCGGTAAGCTGATCAACACATGGCCCGACAGTGGCCATAGCTACGAAGGATATGGACGCGGCGTCTTGGCGGGCGATCGGATCTACTGGCCCACCAAGAACGAGATTCACATCCTCGACCAGGCGAGTGGTCTCAGGGCCGACCCCTCAATCAAATTGCAGGCCTCGTACCAAACCAGCGGCGGAAACCTCGCCGTCGGCGACGGCTATCTGATCGTCGCGCAGACCGACGCGTTGGTCGCCTTCTGCCAGAATAGCCGGCTGATCCAACGCTATCGCGACGCGATCGCACGTGCGCCCGATCAGGCGGGAAACTATTTTCGCCTGGCCCAAGCCGCGGAAGCGACCAATCAGGATGAGCTGGCGATCGAGTCGTTCGCTATGACCTTGAGCAAGGCTCGTCCCTCCGAGTCGATCGATGGGCTCGCCCTTGCCGACGCCACGCGCGATCATCAGTATCGGCTGTTGATGAAGCTGGGCAAGAAGGCGGCCGCGACGAAGGCGTGGGATCAAGGAGCGACCCGGTTTGGGGCGGCGGCCCAGGCGGCTCGGCTCGACCGCGATCGGCTCGCGGCTCGACTCAGTCTCGCCGACGTCGAAGTTGCGCGGGGCATGCCTCGTGACGCGGTGAAAATCCTCCAGGAGTTGCTCGAGGAGGAGCCCATGAGGCTCCTGAACCTCGCCGCCGATGATGGCCACCGGACGATCCGCGCCGACCTGCTGCTTGGCGATCGGCTCGCGACCCTGATCCGCGACCATGGCCGCTCCCTCTATGCCGACTACGACGAAGCCGCTCGAGACCTCCTGGAAAAGGGGCGGGAGCAGAAAAGTCCGCGGCTCTTGGAAGAGGTCGGTCGGAGCTATCCGGTCGCGGAGGTTGCTCCCGACGCTTTGCTGGCGCTGGGGCGACTCTGCGACGCGATTCAACGGCCGGCCGATGCCGCACATGCCTACAAACGCCTGCTCGCGAACTCGCCCAGCGATGAATTTCGAGCACGGGCGTTATGGGGGTTAGCTCGCGCCTATGAAACGCAACGGCTCTGGGTGCCGTCGCGCGACGCCTATGTCGAGGCGATGACTCGGTTCGGCAACCTGCGGATCGACGAAGTCGGAGCCGTGTCGAGGCTTGGCGATCTCGTTTCCGAGCGGCTCGCCCGCGAACCGTTCGCGCGGATGACGGCGGATCGCGCGGAGCCGAGCCTGCCGATCCCCCTGGTTCGCCGCTGGGGGCGGACCCTGACCGGCCCGGCTCGGCCGCTCAGCGCCCATGGCGTGCCCCCTTCGGCCATCGCCAACCGGATCTTCTTGGTTCAGGGGACTGAACTCGCCTCGGTCGACCCCAACTCGGGAGCTTCGCTCTGGGCGGCCGACCTCGAAGGCGTTCCCGTCTGGGTGGGCTACCTGGCCGACAAGGTCGTCGCGGCTACCGAGACGCGGCTGGTGGCACTGAGTCTTGAGAAAGGGACGACCGAGTGGACCCACGAGCTCAGTGGAGTCCCCCAAGGCAGGATTGGGGCGAACCCGTTCGCCAAGGCCGAGGCCGACGCCAATCCGGAGGACAACGCCACGGCGTTGTTGCACGGATTCCAAATTGTCGGGGATCGCTTATTCTGTTTTCGAGGGACGCACAAACTCTTGAAAGAAGGGGAGACGCTCGAGCTGCGGGCCTTGGACGGTGACACCGGGCTCATCGACTGGTCGTACGCGCCGGGGACAGGGAGGATCAACCCGCTCGCGTTGATCGGCCCACAACAGATCGTGCTCCAAATCTTGAAGCCCAACGCGATCCTCGTGCTTGAGACCGAGGGGGGCCAGCGCAAGGCTGAGTTTCCCCATGCGGGCCGCGAAGGGTGGCTACGAACTCCGCTCCCGGTCGACGACGATCATATCGCCGTCGTATCCGACCGCCGGACGATCGCCTTGTTTGACCTACGCAAGGGGCGCGATTCCTGGGTTTTTCGCGAGAGCGACACGCTGCCCAAGAACGGCTCGCCCCGCTTGCTCGGCAACGCCGAAAGTTTGCTCGTGATCCACGAGGGGACCGAGCTGATCCGCCTCGACCCGGCGACGGGAGTGAAGCGTTGGTCGCATCCGCTGGGGGCGGAAGACTTGAGCGAACGGCTCGACGCGACGATCGTCGACGGTCAGCGGTTCTACTGGGCGAGTGATCGAACGCTCAATGCCCTTTCGCTCAAAGACGGACTGCCGATCTGGTCGAGTCATTTGACGGGGGCGGATTCCGGTTGGTCTCTCGCATTGACCGAGCGTTGCGTGTTAGCCTTTCCGCTCTTTCCGACATCGACGCCCGGAGAAGGCGAGGGGCTGCCGCTCGTCTTCCGCCGTCGCGACACGGGGACCTTGGTGCAACGCATGCTCTTTCCCATGACCGCCTCCGACGTGACGATCCGCCTCGCTCCGAACGGGGCGATGGTGGCGACCCGCGAAGGCTTCTGGGCACTCGGAGCTCGTCAGTAAGGCCCAAGGGGACTTGGTCAACCGTCTCGCCCTCTTTTGTCTTGTCGTGAAATGTTCGAACCGGCCGAGCCGCCGAATCCGTTCCAGGGAGTTCCAGGCGTGAGCGACGAACCGACAACCGAACCACTCCAGAACGACGACCTCGCCGCGGTCGAGCGACTCAAAGACGCGTTCGACAAGCTCAAGCAAGAGATGAGCAAGGTCATCGTCGGCCAGCAAGCGGTCCTCGAGGAACTGCTCATCGGAATTTTCGCGCGGGGCCACTGCCTGCTGATCGGGGTCCCCGGCCTGGCCAAGACCCTGATGATTCATACGCTCGCCGATGCGCTCAACCTGTCCTATAACCGGATCCAGTTCACCCCCGACCTGATGCCGTCGGACATCACCGGCACGGAAGTGATCCAGGAAGACAAGGCGACCGGCGTTCGCCAATTCAAGTTCTTGCGAGGGCCGATCTTCGCCAACATCGTCTTGGCCGATGAAATCAATCGGACCCCGCCCAAAACCCAGGCCGCGCTCCTGGAGGCGATGCAGGAGCGCCAGGTGACCGTGGGGGGCGAACGCCACCGGTTGCCCGACCCCTTCTTCGTCCTCGCCACCCAGAACCCGATCGAGCAAGAAGGGACGTATCCCTTGCCCGAGGCTCAACTCGATCGGTTCATGCTCAACATCCTGGTGGACTACCCCGACGAGGACGAAGAACTCGAGATCGTCCGGCTCACGACCTCACTCCAGAAGCCGAACGTGACCAAGGTCCTGTCCGGGGCCGATATCCTCGAGCTCCAAGAGATTGTTCGGAAGGTCCCGGTGGCCGACCACGTCTCGCGTTACGCCGTGAAAATTACCCGGATGACCCGGCGCGAGAAGGGGGACGTTCCCGACTTCATTCGTGACTACGTGAGCTGGGGAGCCGGCCCCCGCGCCAGTCAATTCCTGGTGCTGGCGGCCAAGGCCCGCGCGGTGCTCTATGGACGCTACTATGTTTCGACCGAGGACATCCGCGCCGTCGCGGGGCCCGTGCTTCGGCATCGGATCGTCACCAACTTCAACGCCGAGGCCGAGGGGCTCAAGCCTGACGATATCGTCCAGCGACTGATCAAGGCCGCCCCGATCGACGAGCACGAGGCTGAGCAAAGTGGAAAACTCCCAAAAATATTTAAATCCGCAAACGCTAGCTAGCCTCGAAGGCCTCGACCTCCAGGCGCGCCTGGTGGTCGAGGGCTACGTCGCGGGCATGCACCCGAGCCCCTACAACGGCTTCTCGGTCGAGTTCGCCGAGCACCGTGAGTATGTGCCCGGGGACGACATTCGGCACGTCGATTGGAAGGTCTGGTCCAAGACCGACAAGCTCTATTTGAAGCAGTACGAAGAAGAGACCAACCTTCTTTTGTACTTGCTGCTTGATACCAGCGAGTCGATGGGCTATGCCTCCGGCACCAACGTCACCAAGCTGAAGTACGCGCAATTCGTGGCGGCGGCGCTCGGCTACATGGTGCTTCAGCAACAAGATTCCGTCGGCTTGGCGCTGTTCGACGACATGGTCCGCCGCTACCTCAAACCGGCCGGTCAGCCGTCGCACCTCAAAGAGCTGATCCACCTGATGGACACCTCCCCCGCGCGGCAGAAGTCGGACCTCTCGATCGTGTTTCACGACCTGGCGGAGCGATTCAAGAAGCGCGGGGTCATCGCGATCTTCTCCGACCTCTTCGATGACGTCCCGAAGATCATCGCCGGGCTCCGGCACTTCCGCCATCGCCGCCACGAGGTGATCGTCTTTCACATCCTCGACCCGGCCGAGCTCGATTTTCCGTTCCGGGACACCACCCTCTTCAAAGGGATGGAGGGGATGCCCGAGATCCTTACCGAACCCCATGCCTTGCGGCGGGCGTATCAAGCCGAGATCAGCGCTTACCTCGCCGAAGTCAAGAAGGGATGCCAGATGATCGACATCGACTACGTCCCGATCCGGACCGACATGGATCTCGACCTCGCCCTGTCGACCTATCTCGCGTCTCGCGCGGCCCGAAAACGGTAGTGTGACGCTCGACTGGGAGTGAGGTGGATCAGTCGATTTCCTTCTCTCGTGAGAGTCGGTTCCAAGTAAGCCCCAAGCCTCCCCGGCCCCGGCAGCGAGTTCAGGAAGAGGAGACGACGTTGGACTTCCCGATCGTGCTGGCCCTGAACTTCGCCAATCCCGCGCTTCTCTGGGGCCTGGCCGCGGCGTCGCTCCCGCTCATCATTCACCTGCTGAATCGGCGGAAGTTCCGCGAGATGCAGTGGGCGGCGATGCGGTTCCTTCTGGCCGCGATTCAGAAGAACTCCCGGCGGATCCGGGTTGAACATTGGCTCTTGCTGGCGATCCGGACGCTCGTGATCCTCCTGGTTGTCTCGGCCATGGCCAAACCGTTCCTCGAAAGCCTGGGAGCGCTGCCGATCATCGCCGGACAGCGGACCCACCACGTCCTCGTCCTGGACGGCTCGCTGAGCATGGCGTACGCGGCGGGCGAGACCACCCGTTGGGAGCAAGCCAAGGCGCTGGCCAAACAACTGGTCAAGGACACCCGACGCGGCGACGCCGTCAGCGTGGTCCTCATGGCCGACCCGCCACGGATCTACATCAAAGACCCATCGCCCAACCACTCTGAGGTCCTCAAAGAGATCGATGGGATTACCCTCCCTCACGGCGGCACCGACCTGGCCGCGAGCTTTACCGCGATCGACCGAGTCCTCGAAGCCTCGCCGATCGCTCAGAAGGAGGTCGTCTTCCTCACGGACCTCCAGGCCGCGAGCTGGCGGAAACCCGAGGGGGATAAGGACGAAGGGCTCAAGCGTGCGATCGCCAACCTCTCCAAACGGGAGACCCGATCGGTCGTGATCGACCTGGGTAAGGCCGGAGGGGCCAACCGGGCCGTGACCGACCTGGGGCTCACGCCCCCGATCGTGACCGTAGGGACCTCGACCTTGATCCGGGCGGTCGTCCGTAACTTCGGACCTGAGAAGGCCGAAGGGGTCCACGTCCGCCTGATCGTCGACGGTCGGCTCGGACCCGAGGAAACGGTCGACCTACCCGTCGGCGAAGACCAGGCCGTGGTGTTCCGCCACGCGTTTGCAACGCCCGGCGACCACGACATCGAGGTCCGGATCGACGATGACCCGCTGCCGCTCGATAACCATCGCTGGCAAGCGGTGCCGGTCCGTGAGTTCCTCAACGTCCTGCTCGTCGACGGCCACTTCAAGCCCGAGCCGTTCGAGGCGGAGACCGACTTCCTGGCCGCCGCCCTGAACCCTGCGTCGGATTCGACCGGCGCCCCCGGCCTGATCCGCACCACGGTCGTTTCCGAGTCGCAGCTCTCGCGGCTCGAACTGGCCGCGTTCGACACGGTCGTCCTGTGCAACATCGCCCAGTTCACCGAGTCGGAGGTCAGCTCACTCGAGGACTACCTGAAGCAAGGGGGGGGCGTCGTCGTTTTCGGAGGCGATCAGGTCGTCCGCGAGAACTACAACCGACTGCTCTACGCCGACGGCAAGGGGCTTCTGCCCGCCGCGATCGGGGCGAACGTGGGCGACGCGTCCAAGAAGAACGAGTCGGCGTTTGGCTTCCAGCCGCTCGGCTACCGCCACCCGATCGTCGAAGAGTTCGCCAACGAGCCCGAAACGGTCCAGGCGAGTCTAACCGGGACCCGAATCTACGAGTTCCATAAGCTGACACTCCCCAAGGGGTCGCGGGCCAAGATCGCGCTTGCGTTCGAGAATGGCGACCCTGCGGTGATCGAGAGTCCGAGGTATCGCGGTACGGTCATCCAGGTGGCGACATCCGCCGATTCAGGGTGGACGAACTGGCCGGCGCACCCGAGCTATCCCCCGGTGATGGAGAAGATCGTCCTTGAGGCGGCGGTCGGTCGGCTCGCCGAACGGAACGTGCAGGTCGGACAGCCGCTCGATCAATCCCTGCCGGTCAGCGGCGCCTCGGCCGCGGTCACGGTCGTGACCCCCGACAAGCGGACCCTGGCCACCAAGCTCCAGGCCGAGGGTGGGGTCAGTCAGCTCCACTTCGAGGACACCGAGATCTCGGGTCCGTATCAGGTCAAAGTGGGGCCCCCCTTGGCCCTGGAGAGCCTGTTCACGGCGAACCCGAATCCGGCGGAGAGTGACCCGGCCAAGCTTGATCGCGCGGGCCTGGCGGCCGCGGTTCCGGGCTGGAATTTCGCCTACTTGACGAACTGGAAGGAACTGTCGAATAACGCCGGCGCCGTGAGCCGGCGCGGGGAGCTTCATCGCCCGTTCTTGTACGGGGTCCTGGTGCTGCTCCTCCTCGAGTCGGTCCTGGCCTGGATTTTCGGACACCATGCATCCCGAGCGTGAGGACGGTTGACCGTGATGGAGTGGCTGCTGCTCAAAATCGCCGACCGACTTGGAGTTGAGCCCGCGCGGGCCGGAGAGGCGATCGTTCCCCAGATCCGCTTCGAGCAGCCCTGGTCGCAGGCGGTCTGCGGGTTCATCGTTCTCGCGTCCGTGGCCCTGATTGTCTGGCTCTATCGCCGCGAGGGGAACGCCTCGTTCCTCTACAAGATGGGGCTCGCCACGCTCAGGATCACTCTCGTCCTGCTGACCTTGTTCATGCTCTCCGAGGCCGTGCTCTCGGTCGAGCGGACCGGCTTACCCTATTTCGTCGTGATGGTGGATGACTCGGCGAGCACCCACGTCGCCGACCAGTATGCCAACCCGAAGACGAAGACCGCACTCACGGACCTGACCAAGAAGCCTGAGCCGAGCCGGCTCGAGGTGGCCAAGGCCTGGCTGGAGCGCGACGACGCCCAAACCCTCCGCGAGCTCCAGAAGCAGAACAAGGTCCGGCTCTACCTGGTCTCGTCGTCGGCACGAATGCTCGCCGAGGTGGATCAAGCGGACGACGTTCAGCCCGCCATCGAGAAGCTTCGCAAGGTGGAGGCGATCGGTGGCCAGACTCAACTGGGCGAAGGGGTCCGGCAAGTCCTCACGGAACTTCGGGGAGCGCCCCCTTCGGCGATCCTGCTTCTGAGCGACGGTCAGACGACCGAGGGCCTCGGCCTCGCGAAGGCGGCCGAGCTGGCCGCGCGCAAAGGGGTGCCGCTCTACACGATCGGACTGGGTGACCCCGAGCCCGCCCGTGACCTGGAACTGACCGAACTGCTCGTCGACGAAGTGGTTTTCGTGGATGATCTGGTCCGGTTTCAGGCGAAGCTGCTGTCGCGCGGATTCGCCGGTCAGGAGGTCGTCATCCGCTTGAAAGAGCGCGATCGGACATCCAACGATCCCCTGTCGGCGCGCGAACTCGAGTCGATCCGCGTCAAGGCTCCCCCGGACGGTCAACCGCTTCGCGTCGAGCTCGGCCACCGGCCCAAGGAGACGGGGGATGTCACCTATGTCCTCGAGGTCGATCCACGCCCCCGTGAGCTCCAGGCGGATAACAACCGGATCGTCCGGACCGTCAACGTTCGCAAGGAGAAGCTCAAGGTCCTGCTCGTCGACGGCGAGCCGCGGTACGAGTATCGCTACCTCAAGAATTACCTCGAGCGCGAGGAAACGATCGACCTGAGCGTGCTCCTGATCTCCTCCGACCCTGAGTACAGCGAGCAGGATCGGTTTGCCTTACCCACCTTCCCGGCCGCCAAGGAAGACCTCTTCGCCTACGACGTCGTTCTGCTGGGAGACGCGGACCCGAGTTACCTGAGCGTCTCCCAGATGCAGAACCTCGTCGAGTTCGTCACGGAGAAGGGGGGCGGGCTCATGTTCATGGCGGGGGCCGGCTTCAACCCGCTGCACTACAAGGCGACCCCCCTGGAAGTCCTCCTTCCGATCGAACTGGCCGACGCACGCGACCCGACCGCCGTCGGCAACGCGATCACGGCGTTCCGCCCGGAACTGACCGGGGAAGGTCGGGCCAGCCCGATCTTTCGGTTCGGCGATGACGAAGCGTCGAGCACGCAGATCTGGCAGAACCTCCCCGAGCTCTACTGGTATCTCGAAGCGCCACGCAAGAAGCCGGCCGCCGTGGCGCTCGCCGAGCATCCCACCCAGATCGGTTCGGACGGCAAGCTGCCGATCTTCCTCTATCAATTCGTGGGCTCGGGTAAAACCATGTTCAGCGCTGTCGACGACACTTGGCGCTGGCGGTTTCGCGGCGGCGATCGCTACTTCGATCGCTACTGGATCCAGACGATTCGATTCCTGGCGCGAACCAAGCTCACCGGCCAGAAGCAGGCGGAAATCGAGACTGACCGTCGTCGTTACCAGCGAAATCAACCGATCCAGATCCGTGTCCGCTTTCCCAACCCCGCGCTGGCGCCAACCCGCGGCGAGGTCGTCGTCCAGATCGAGCGCAAGGGACAAGGGCCGAGAAAGTTGACCCTCAAGCAAGCCCCGGGGACCCGCAACCTGTTCGAGGGCGCCCTGGCCCAAGCCTCCGAAGGCGAGTATGAAGTCCGCCTCCTTCCCCCGCCGGTGCTCGTGGGACCGGCCCCGCTCGCAACCTTCCGGGTCGATGCCCCGGCCGGTGAAATGGAACGGGTCCAGATGAACGAGGCCGAGCTGATTCGCGCTTCGACCACTTCGGGAGGTAAGTTCTACACGCCTGAGAACACGTCCTCCTTGCTCAAGGATCTTCCGAAACCGCAGAAAGTCCCCCTCGATACCGACCCCCCCATCCCCCTCTGGAACACCTGGCCGATCCTCGCCTTGTTCTTGACGGTGATCGGGGCGGAATGGGTTTTGAGGAAACGCAAGCAGATGGTATAATTGTCGTTAGAATCATCAAGGTCTGGCCATGTTCCGGGCGGGAGGCCGACGTGGATACCAGTCTCGAGTCCAGAATCGCAACACTCCGTGCTCAAGTCCGCCGGATCCTGGCGCTGCACGGAATGAGCTGGGTGATCGGCTTGGTCGTGCCGGTCATCGTCATCGTCGGCCTGCTCGATTGGATGGTCCATCTCGATCCGTTGGTTCGACTGGCCGCGCTGATCGGGCTGATCGGGTTTGGACTCTGGCTCGGCTTTCGCCATGTGATCGCCCCTTTGATCGTCCGCTTTCCCGACCTTGAGATCGCGATGCGGATCGAGGAGCGTTGGCCCGGCCTGAACGACCGGCTGGCCAGCACCGTGCAGTTCCTGCGGATGTCGGGCGACGACGATCGATTCGGCTCGCCGGCGTTGCGGGAAGCGACGATTCGCCAGACGCTCGAGGAGACGCGGTCGATCGACTTCCGCGAGGTGATCGAGCCGAAGCCGCTGGTGCGCGCCCTGGGAGCCGCCTCGGCCGCCTTGATGTTCGGCCTTGTCTTTCTGCTGGCCGCTCCCGACCTGAGCTCGATCGCGTTGAAACGCCTGTTCCAGCCGTTCGGATCGACCCGATGGCCGCAGCGGACTCATCTCAGCCTGCTCCGTCGCGAGACGCCAGGGAAAGTGGCGCGGGGCGAGCCGTTCACCCTGGGGGTGAGCATCGCCAAGGGGGAGACCGTTCCGGCCTCCGCGCGGGCGACCTATCGCTTTTCGAATGGTGAGGTGGTGACGGAGCCGTTGCGGGCCGTCGAGGGAGGGATCTTTCGCGGCCGACTGGAGACGGTCGAACGTGACTTCACCTTCTCCGTTGCCGCCGGGGATGACTCCACTTCGATTCGTAACGTCGCCGTTCGGGTCGTGCCGCCTCCCGCTTTGAAGCAGGTTGCGATTCGCATGGTTCCCCCGGCGTACACCGCGATCGCCCCGTTTACGCTCGCCGCGGGTAATACCCAGATCCGCGCGGTTGAAGGCACTCGTGTCGAGATCAACGCGCAAGCGAACAAGCCGATTCGGGCCGCCGCGCTGCATCTGGGCGAGTCGGCGGCTCCGCAACCCGTCCGGATTGACAAGGCACGCACCGGGCTCAACACGAGCTTCGAGGTCGTTGCGTCGCTCCCGTTCTGGTTCGAGCTTCACGATACCGACGGCTTCGCCAATCGCGAAGCCCCGCGGTACGACGTTCGCTCGATTCGCGACGAGGCGCCTCGGGTCGTGATCGACCAGCCCCCCAATGACCGAGACGTGCCGGCCAAGGCGGTGGTCCCGGTTCGATTCACGGTCGACGATGACTATGGGATCCAGACCGCGAGAATCCTTTATCAGACCGCTTCGGGGGGATCCGAGCCCACGAGCGTTGTGGTCCTGCCGCTCTGGGATGCCAAGGATCAGCCGGCCGGCCAACCGAGCAAGCATCAAGAAGTGGCCTACGAGTGGAACCTCGCTCCGCTGAACCTCCCTCCGGGGTCGGTGATCACGTTCCACGCCGAGGCGCTCGACATTGATAACCTCAAGGGACCGAACCTGGGAAAGAGTCGAGAACTGCGGCTGCGGATCGTTTCCGAGGAGGAGATTGGCCGCCAGCTTGACGATCAGCGCCGCGAGATCCGCGAGGAAACCGCCCGGATCCTTGCGATGGAGAAGCAGGCACAACTCCCCGTCAACGATGCGATCCGCAAGCTCGAGACCACCGACACCCTCGACCAAGCGGGGCGGGATGACCTGAAAAATGCAGAGATGATTCAGCGTCAGGTCGGCAGCCGGATCAACAGCCGCACCGACGGCTTGGACCAAAAGATCAACCGCTTCCTCGACGACCTCAAGAACTTCAAGGTCCCCAACCCCGACGCCGAGAAGCAGATGCAGGAGATGAAGTCTGGCGTCGAACGGATCCGGGACAAGCACCTTGGGCCGGCCGAACAAGGCCTGACCCATGCCGCGAAAAACCTGGACGAGGCGCAAGCGGGGAAGCCGAAGGACGCCCGGAACCCTCAAGATGCGGCGCGGCCTGCCCCTGAGGCTGGACAAGAAAAGGGGGCGCAAACCCCGTCCAAGCCCGAGGGCAAGAGCGCGACCCGTCCCAAGAACGGGCCCCAAGAGCCGGCCAAGGATGGAACGCGACCGGACCCTGACGCGTCCAACCCGAAGCCGGCGGCCGGCGATCCGGCGAAAGCCGATCCTGCGCCGCAACCCCCGCGCAATCGCTTCAGCGACGTCGCCCGGAACGACCTGAAGGAGAGTCGGGCCAATCAGAAGGCGATCGCCGACGAACTGCAGAAGATGCTCGACGGGCTCAGCGAGTTCGAGACCTATCGCGGCGTGGTCAAGGACGCGCAAAACCTGCTCAAGGAGCAGGAGCAGACGATGAAGCAAACGGCCGAGGCGGCGAGCAAGGCGGAGCTGATGGGCAAAACGCCTGAAAACCTCACGCCCGAGCAGAAGGCGGATCTCGCCAACCTCGCCGATCGCCAGGGCAACGTCTCCCGAGGGCTCCAAGGCCTCCAGGAACAGATGAACGAGATGGCCACGAAACTCGACGAGTCGGATCCGCTGGCCGCGGCCGCGCTCCGCGAGGCGGCCGACGAGAGCCGAAAGAAGGGGACCGCCGCCAAGATGGGGGAAACCGCCGATCAGCTCGCGAAGAACCAGATGGGTGAGGCACGTTCCGGGCAAGATCAGGCGCGGCAGGAACTCAAAGACCTGGTGGACTCGATTCAGAACCGCCGCGAGCGCGAACTCGCCCGGCTCGTCAAAGAGCTCAAGAACGCCGAGGCCGAGCTCAAAGCGCTCAAGGAACGACAGACTCAGAATCTCAAGAAGACGGAAGCCGCGCGGAAGAACCAGAACGCCAAAGAGCGCGGCGATGAACTGAAGAAACTCGCCAAGGAACAAGCGGAGATCGAGAAAGAACTGACGCGGCAGCTCAAGAAGTTGGCCAAGCTCAATGCCGAAGGCGCGGCCCAGGCCGGGTCCCGCGCCGCCGCCAAGATGAGCAAGGCCAAGGCCGAACTCGACGAGGACCAGGGCGAACAGGCGGGCAATGACCAGGAGGAAGCGCTCGCGGACCTCGAAGACGCCGAGGAACAGGTCGCTCAAACCCGCAAAGACCTGGAAGAGCAGCTCGCCATGGAGCAGCTCGCGAAGATGGGCGACGAGCTCAAATCGCTTGCGGAACGGCAAGCGAAGATGGTCGAGGACATCACCGGCTACGAGACGCTCCGGGCCAAGCGCGAAGGGTCACTCACCATCGCGCAGCGAAACGGTGTCCGGGGCCTGGGGCGAGTTCAGGAAGGCCTCAAGGACGAATCGGCCGGCCTCACCGAGAAACTGGAAGGGGCCCCGGTCTTCGCCCTGACTCTGAAACGGGCCGGACAGGCGATGGATGAAGCGGCCCAGCGTTTGCTTACGCTCAAGACCGACGAAGAAACCCAGCGGGCCGCCCGCTCGGCCGCGCGCCGCTTCGAGCAGCTCATCAACTCGCTCAAACCCGACAAGCCCAAGAACGGCGGCCAGGGTCAAGGGGGCGGAGACGGGCAGGGGGGGGGCGGAGGTGGCGACGGGATCCCCCCCGCCGCGCAGGTCAAGATGCTCAAGGCCCTGCAAGAAGAAATCAACGACCGAACGGAATTTTTCGACGAGTTGCGCCGTCGCAAGCACGAACTGACCCCGCTGCAGAATGAGGAACTCGGACGACTGGAGACCGACCAGGGGACGCTCGCCGACCTCGCTCGCGACCTGACCCGGCCCAAGAAGGAAGACGGGGAGGACTGACCATGTCGAAGCTGCAATTGAGCTCGCTCGCGACGACGCTTGCCGCCACCCTATTATTCTGCGGTTCGTTCGGCCTGGCGCAAGACCCTCCCAAGCCGGCCGACGATGCGCTCGAACGCCTACTTGAAAAGCTCGAGGGGCCCAAGGCCGATAGCAATCAGCCGGCCGCCGAGAAGAAGGCGGCGGACGTCGCTCCCGGGGACAAAGACCTCGACAGCCTGCTCGAAAAGCTGGGCCAGACCACCGATGCGCCCACTCCTGACGATCCGTCCAAACAGCCAGGGACAGGACCGGGCTTGAAGATTCCTCCCCCCTCCCCTGGCGAGCCGGGCAAGAAGGCCAAGGGCGACGAGCTCAAGGGCGACGCGAAAGGGCTCGACGAGCATCTCGAAGAGCTCACCGGTCGGGCGGCGAAGAAGAAGGATCGCAAACAAGAACAGGGCGAGCCGAGCGGTCCGCTCTCCAAGGTGATCAAGGAGATGCGCGACGTCGAGCAGCGGTTGGGCAAGACGGACACCGGGGAAGAGACCAGGAAGCGACAGAGCGAGATCGTCAAGAACCTCGAAGGCTTGATTGAACAGATGCGCGAATCGCAGTCGCAATCCCAGGCCAAGAAGAAGTCACAGTTGAGCATGAAGCCCGCCAACCAGCCCGGATCCAAGGGGGGGCAGGAGCAGGGGGCGATGGCCAAGGGGACCGGGGCCTCGAAGCCGGAGCGGCCGACGGATAAACATGCGAATGCTGGTGGCAAGGACGAGTGGGGCCACCTCCCCCCCGAGCTCAGGCAGCAGATGGTCAATATCTTCAAGGAAGAGGGGCTGCCGAACAAGGCGGAGCACATCAGGCGCTATTACCTATCCCTCTCCAAAAAGCTTCTGACCCGAGAGGAGTAATCGCCGTGCGACAGCGCTCCTGTCCTGACCCATTCCCCACGATCACGATCCGACTCGCACTGGTCGCGGCGCTCGTGCTCGGTTCGATCGCTCCGCAAGGCGCAGCTCGGGCCGCCGACAAGCCCAACGAAGTGACCGGTTTCGGCGAAGCGCGACACGGCAAGATCCCGGAAGGGGCTGCCGAGATGCTCAACGCCGAGACCGATCGCGCGATCAATAGTGGACTTGCCTGGCTCGCCCGTTCGCAGAATAGCGACGGATCGTACGGCTCGGCCACGTATCGAGGCAACATCGCCGTCACCAGCCTCGCCGGCCTGGCGTTCATGGCCTCGGGATCGAGCCCCGGCCGCGGGCCGTACGGGGCCAACATCGATCGGGCCCTGGTCTACGTGATGGAGAACACCTCGCCGTCCGGCTTCATTGCCGTTCAGGCGGCGGCGACCCACGGGCCGATGTACTCCCACGGGTTCGGCACGCTCTTTCTCGCCGAAGCGTACGGGATGACGAATCGACCGGAGATCCGCGAGAAACTTCAGAAGGCCGTGCGACTGATCATCGACACCCAGAATAACGAGGGGGGGTGGCGGTATCAGCCCGTCCGTCGCGATGCCGACCTCTCGGTCACGATCTGCCAGATCAACGCGCTTCGCGCCGCACGCAATGCCGGTCTGTTCGTACCCAAGGAGACGGTCGAGAACTGCATTCGCTACGTGAAGCAGTCGCAGAACCCGGACGGCGGGTTTCGGTACATGCTCCAAGGGGGGGCAAGCGCCTTTCCGCGCTCGGCCGCGGGGGTCGTTGCCTTGTATAGTGCGGCGGTTTACGACACCAAGGAAGTGGAGTCGGGCCTGGCCTACCTTCGTCAATACATGCCCGAAATCAAGCTCGGGAGCCGGTACAGTCACTATTTCTACGGCCACTATTACGCCGCTCAGGCGATGTGGATCCGCGGCGGGGACGACTGGAACACGTGGTATCCCGCGATTCGCGACGAGTTGATTCACCGGCAACTGGCGACGACGGGGCACTGGCCTGATAGCATCTGTAATGAGTACGGCACGGCGATGGCGCTGATCATTCTTCAGATGCCCAACAACTTTCTGCCGATCTTCCAACGCTGAGCCCGACCCGAGGCGATCCCTGATGACCGGAGCTATGACGATCCCCGCGCCTCGACTCGCACCGCTCGCACTCGCCTTGATCGTCTCAAGCTTCGGCCTGGGGGCTGACGAGCCGCGCGCGGCCGGGCCGACAGTCCCGTCCGACCCGGTCTTCTCGGCCCTCATGACCGACGGCACCGTCGCCTCGGGGCGGATCCGTCAGATCGGCCCGAACGGGGACGTGACCCTCGTTCCCAGCCGAGGCGCCGAGCAGGTCCTTGCGTTCCGCCGGCTGGTCAAATTGAGCCGGGACGGGATGCTGCCGATGAGGGCACCCGAGAAGCAACTCGTTCTGCTCCCCGAGGGCGATCGGCTCTATCGCGCCGTGATCGGAGCGGCGACCGAAACGAAGCTCGACGTGCAATCCTTGACGTTCGGCAAAGTCTCCGTTCCGCTCGAGAGTCTCGCGGGCCTGGTCCTCGAACCCCCTGAAGATGAGGATGCGTCGTTCGACTTGGTGCATCGGGTTCGGACCGAACCGCGAACGTCGGAGATCCTCTGGCTCGCGCCCAACGGCGACCGCGTTCAGGGCGGGTTCCTCGGACTCGACGAGAAAACCATCAAATTCCAGGCAAACGCCGGTCCCATCACGCTGGAGCTCGCCAAGGTCGAGGCGCTCGGATTCGACGCCAGTCTCGTCACCTACCCAAAGCCCGACGGACCTTGCTTCGAGCTCACCTCCACAGATGGCTCGCGGCTGGGGGTAACGAAGCCGCGCCTCGAACAAGGCGAGGTGATCGCCACCACCCGGTTCGGCGCCCCGATTCGACTGGCATTGAACGACCTCGTCCACCTCCATACGCGCTCGGACTCGATCGTCTACCTGGCCGAGCGCGAGGTTGCCGACGCAAAATACGTTGGTTATGTCGGACCGACGCGCCCGTTTCGTCGCAACAGTTCGGTCGAAGGCCATCCGCTTCGGCTTGCCGGTCAGACCTACGATCGTGGCCTGGGGACCCGGAGCCGGACCATCCTGGCCTATCGGCTGTTGCCCGGTGACCGTCGCTTCCAGGCACTCGTCGGTCTCGACGACCGCGCCGGACCGCTCGGGAGCGTTGTCTTCCGAGTTCTTGTCGATGCCCACGAACGCTTGATTACGCCCCCGATCTCCGCACGCGACACCCCCAAAGCGATCGACGTTGACCTGGAAGGGGCCAAGCTGCTGATCTTGATTACGGAGTTTGGCGAACGCGGTGAGGTCCGCGACTTCGCCGACTGGGTCGAAGCGCGAATCCTCCGCTGATCGGCACGGATGCGGGATTGTCTCACCAAGTCGAATCCACTCTCGAACGTTCCTGGATTTAGCAACATGACCGACAATAAGATGGCTGAGACCACCGAGCGGCTCAACAACTTGGGACACCTCTCGGCAGGGGTTGGCCATCACGTGATCAACGCCTTTAGCGCCATCGTGAGCAACGCGGAACTGCTGCGGCTGAAGACCCCGATGCCACTGGTCGTCGACCCTGCTTCACTCGCCGACACCATCGTGCGGACGGCGCTCGAGGCCTCGACCGTCGCCCGCCGGCTCATCGACTACACCCGTCCGGTCACCTCGATCGATGCCGACGATCGAACCCAGGCCCCCGCCGTCGTGGCGCTCGACCGACTGGCGGAAGACTTCGTGTCTGACCAGTTGGAATATGGCCCTCCCGGCGTCGATTGGATCACCGACCTGGCGCCGATCCCCTTGATCCGCGGGCACTACGACCAGCTCCGTGGCATGCTCGGCCACCTGATCAGCAACGCCTACGACGCGATGCCTCACGATGAAGGAACGGTCTGGCTCTCCACCTCGACCGACTCGCGCGGTTGGGTCGTGCTCGAGCTTCGCGACTCGGGACAAGGGATGGAGAGCGAGACGATGGTCCGCGCGGTGGAACCCTTCTTCAGCTCCAAAAACGGTCACCTTGGAGTCGGGCTGAGTATCGCCAACGGGATTTGGCGCCGCCATCGCGGCACCCTCTCGCTCCGCAGCCAGCCTGGTGAAGGGACCGTCCTTCGCCTCTGCGTCGAACCCTACCAGAATTCGTGATGGGCGATGACGTTAACCCTTCGTCCCGCGTGTGGCCGAGCGCGAGATCCGGCCATCCCTGTTGATACGGACGATGGTATGTCGACCCATGTCACCTGTGACGTAATCATCAACGACCGCCACGTGAGCCGTTGTGTCCCTGGTGGCATGGATTTCGAGTTGTCCCTCCTCCCGAGAGTGCATCGTTTGATGAACGCTCGCACCGGGAAGCATGGTGCCGATGGCGACATCGTAGCCGCCACCGGAGAGGCGAACATGTCTGAGTGTCTTCGCTGAATCGTTGTGAACGGCAACGGTGTAACGGGTCGCGAGGTCGACGGCCGTGAGACTGATGGCGAGCGCCACCGGGAAGTTTACCAACAACAGCGCCGTGCAGGCCAACATCGGTTGCGTACGCCGGGGTTCGGGGAGATCACGAGGCTGATGACCCCGATGAGAAAGGCTGCGAAACCTAGAGCGGTTCCCGACCGGCTGGCGCACGGAAAAAGGGGGACAGGCACCCGGCCTCCCAAGCGTTTGGCGAGATTCAAGGGCTCAGGGGCCGGGAGCCAGTCCCCTTTATCCTCCGCTGTGCGCTATGCAAAGGAAAACCGCTCTAGGTAGAGCGTGAGCAGACCCGCGGCCATTAGCCAGTCCCAGCGGGTGATGAGCCAGAGCAAGAAAATGGCGATACCGACGAAAAGCGGAGTTGCACCACAAATCAAGGAAATCTTGTAATAGGGACTCATGGAATGGACCCGGCCTCAGATCGAGCGTCCACTACTGGAGGTTGAGGGATCGCGGCCCGTGGATCGGCCGATCAGAATGTCTTGGCCCTTGCACCCGATGCCGGGTGAGGCCGCGATCCTCGTCACGACGCCGACTCGCTCACCCCGACGAGCAAGTCCAATCGAGGCCGAAGCCCTTGGGTTAATTCCGTTGGCTGGCGAGTGACCCATGGGAGGAGGGTTGTGCGACTGGGAAGCGGACGATCACCCGCGTACCCTGGCCCACGGTGGAGCTGATCGAGATCTCACCACCCAATTGGTCGACCATCTCGCGGCAGATCGCCAGCCCGAGTCCGCTTCCCTCGACTCCGGAATGCTCCTCGCGTGAGAGTCGATAGAACGGCTCAAAAACCTTCGAGATCGCGTCCGCGGGGATTCCGGGCCCGCTATCGGTGACGATGAAGGTCCAGGTTTCCCCCTCGTGGCGGGCGGCCAATCGAACCTGTCCCCCGGCGGGCGTGTATTTCAGCGCATTGGCGACGACGTTTCCGAAAATCTGCTGGCAGCGGGCGGCATCGGTCGACACGGTGGTGTCAGCCCCCTCCATGACGCATTCCCAGCTCACTTTGCGCGCGACGACATCCTGGGCAAAATGCCGATCGATCTCGCGAATCAGAGCGCCGATGGTGAACGAGCCATAGCAGAGCGGCCGGGTGCCTTGGACGAGTCCGGCGTAGTCCAGATAACTTCGTGTCAGGCGGAGCAAGTCATCGCACAGGACGACCATCGTCTGGACATGCCCGCGCTGGTCGTTTGAGATCGGTTTCGCCGCCGAGCCGAGGATCAGGTCGAAGCCGGCGCGCAGCGAGATCAACGGTCGACAGAGCTCGTGACTCAGATTCGACAGGATCGTCCGCAACTCGTCATGCGCGATCAAGGGCCGAGCCGCGGGGTTCGGGGCTGAGGTATGCAAATCAGTGCGCGCGTCCATGTTCCTCTCTCAACGTCTCCCCAGGCAACGGGGGACGAATGCGAGTGGCCTTCGATCAAGAGAGGCCGCCTTGGCCTCTCCCGAGCGCCCTTGGCCGTCGTCGGAAGGCGAAGTTGATGGCAAACGAAGTCGCTTAGCTAGCTTACCACGATCTCGTTCGAGAGCACCTGGTGGCCGTCGGTGAGATCAAGCACGGCCTGTTGGGCCAATTGCTTGGCGTGATAAGTACGGGAGCGGCCCTGGAGGACAATCGAATCGGCCGAGCAGACCACGTGGAGGTCGCGGATCCGACCGCTCGCACGTTGTTCGATATAGCCTTCCAATTGCTCGGCAAGCCGTTCGATGCTCCCGCCACGTCCGGACCGCCGAGGGTCCATCCCGGAGTCAAACGTCATCATGCCCAGTCTCCATGGTGTTCGGCAGCGCTACAGGAACATCCGATGCTCACACAATGCCGAGCCAGTGGTGGTGGAAAGGAACTCGCCCAGAACTTTGCTTTGTGGGAGATGAACAGACTTGCGTCCCACCGTTCCAGGCGGCCGGGGCCCTCGCCACCCTCCTTGAGATTTCCACTGGCGCTCTTGCTCCGAAGCCGTTTGGCGGCGACTTCGCGTCGAACCAAACACCCTTAGCCTAGCGAGGTCGATACCGAAGGTCAAACAGGAAGTTTACAGATCTTGCGAATAACCGCTACTTCGCCGCGCGGGTTCCGACGGCTGATGGGGGGATTCCAGGAGCTCGTCGGCTTGGACGATGGACTCAGCGAGCTTGGACATCGGCATCCGGCGGTCCTGGCTCTGCCGTTGGAGGAGCCGAAAGGCCTCGGACTCGGAGAGGCTGCGTCGGGTCATGAGGATACCCTTGGCGCGTTCGATCAGCTTGCGCTCCCGGAGTGTGAGTTCTAAAGTGTTGACATTTTCACGTAGTGTGCGGATCTCACGGGCTCGTGCCACGGCCACCTGGAGTGCGGCGTGCAGGCTCGGGCTGGTCACCGGCTTGAGCAAGTAGTAGAGAACCCCGTCCTCGACGGCCTGGTCGATCAGGTTCGGGTGTCCATGCGCGGTCAGAATGATGACGGGCGTCCCCGGGTCCCGGACGATTTGTCGCGCCGCGGACAGGCCATCGAGCCCCGGCATCTCGATGTCCATCAACACGACGTCGGGCAGGGAGCGTCGACAAACTTCGATGGCGTGATGTCCGTCATTGACCACGGCCACAACGTCGTAGCCGAGCGATTCGAGTTGACCCTGGAGGCCGGCGGCCACCGGTTTCTCGTCATCGGCGATCAGCACCTTGTACGGTCGATTCATAAGACCAACCTCCCTTGAACGTCCCACTCGGACGGAAACCTGCGCAAATCCCATGAACGTCGCAATCGCGGCGAATGTTTGCCCACAGCGCCAAACTCGCCGGTTCTGAGGCAAGCCCAAGTTTTGCCGGAGGGAAATCTTGACGATCTCACTTTGAGCACGCACAATTCGTACCCATCTCCTTCCGGCGAAAATGTTATCGTATCATATCCCTGGGCACGGATCCTCCTCGGTCGAGAGTGGAAATGGTGACACGGCACGCGCACGCCCCCCTCACATTCAATGATCTGGCCATTGGCGACGAGTGGGAAAGCCCAGGGAGAACCGTCACCGAGGCGGATGTCACGGCGTTCGCGGGGATTTCCGGCGACTTCAATCCGTTGCACGTGGACCATGAGGGGGCCCGTCGCGGTCCGTTTGGCAAGCCCGTGGCCCACGGACTTCTTGGACTTTCGATCACGTCGGGGCTGACGAGCCATGCCCCCTGGGTCGACACGATGGCATTTCTTGCGATCCTGGAATGGAAATTTCTGCAACCGATCGCGTTCGGCGACACGATCCGGGTGATTTCCCAGGTCGTGGCGTTGGAACCGCGGTCGCGCGGACGACGGGGCGTGGTCACCTGGCAGCGCCGTCTGCTCAACCAGCACGGGCAGGTGGTCCAAGAAGGCTCGACCCAGACGCTCGTTCGCGGCCGGACCCGCCCCGAGGTCAGCGACGAGGGGACGTGCGTCTGACGCCTGAACTCGACCCAAGCCGCCGCCCCATCCCCGTTTTCTCTTCCCGTTCGGCCCCGAGGTCCCTGATTGTGGCCCAGTATCGCACCGAGGTGTTCATCGCCGACGACCGCTATGTCTGTCTGCAACTGCCCGCTAACCTGCCCACGGGACGAGCGCTGGTCACGGTCGTCGTCGTCTCCTCCGACCCGTCCGATCCCGAACCGGCCCCGGACGTCGAACCCGACCACCAAGACATCGAATGGTGGGACGAATTCGACGAGGATCGGGAGCGTGTCGGTTGACCTTCGCCCAGGGGGAAGCGGTTCGATAATCACCTCGGTCTCATTCAGGAAGTCGAAATCCGGAGCGAAAGGAAGTCACGGACTTGGGTCACGATCGCCGGCTCGGTAGGCAGGCGTTCGATGCTGCTCGCGCCGAAGAAGCCCACAATCCCCCGAGTCCGCTGGAAAATCTCCGCGACGTCGGTGGGTTCGGCGATCGGTCCGCCATGGCAGAGGACCAAGATCTCCGGGCGAACCGCCTTGGCCGCGTCGGCCATCGCCTGAACCCGGCTCGCCGCCTCCGCGAGCGTGATGGCTGATTTGGCCCCGATCATTCCCCGGGTCGTCAAGCCCACATGGGGCACGATCAGGTCGGCACCGGCCTCCGCCATCGCGCGCGCTTCATCGACGTTGTGGACGTAGGGGCAAGTCAACAAATCCATCTTACGGGCCTGGGCGATCATTGTGACTTCCAAATCGAAACCCATCCCTGTTTCTTCAAGGCCCTGGCGAAAAAGTCCGTCAATCAGGCCGACGGTGGGGAAATTTTGGACGCCCGCGAACCCGGCGTCACGCACTTCTTTCAAAAATCGCGACATGACCCGGAACGGGTCGGTGGCGCAGACTCCGGCCAGGACCGGTGTATGCTTGACCACGGGAAGGACTTCCGCCGCCATCTCCATCACGATCTTATTGGCGTCACCGTATGGCATCAGGCCCGCGAGACTCCCACGCCCCGCCATCCGGAATCGGCCGGAATTGTAGAGGATGATCAGGTCGATCCCGCCTGACTCGGCACATTTTGCACTCAGGCCGATCCCGGCTCCTCCTCCGATCAAGGGGAGACCCTGGGCGATCTTGCGACGGAATCGATCGAGAATCTCGCTGCGAGACAGAGAAACGGTATGAGACATCAGAGACCTTTGCGCAGGGGCAGTAACTCCATCATTGCACGCGCCGCGGCCGTTGCGAACGATGGATCGTTGAGATGCTCGTCGCGCGACTCAACGCGGACGTGGGGGTGTGCGGCGAGTTTCCAAGTCAGAGTCGAGAATAAGGCGTCATCAGCATCGGGGTCGTGAAACGGCTGACCCGGGGCATCGAGCGCGGACAGGCCGCGACGAGGAATGAGGAGCACGACCGGGCCTTGGGCCCGGCTGAGGACTTCGGCCATGTAAAGGCCGAAGCCTTCGTTCTCCTCGGGGGTCGTCCGCATCAAGGTCACCGACGGATTATGCAGGTGGAACTTGCGGCCGATGAACTGTCTGGGCACCGTCGCCCTCGGTCCGAAATTGACCATGTCGAGCGCACCGAGGCTGATGACTTGAGGGACGCCATGTCTCCCCGCGGCCTCGAGTCGATCGGGGCCCGCCGAGAGCACGCCTCCCACCAGTTCGTCCGCGATCTCGGTGGTTGTTAAGTCGAGCACCCCTGCGATCTGGCCGTCGCGGACGAGGCCCTCCATCGCTTGCCCGCCCACCCCCGTCGCGTGGAACACGATGACCTCGACCGACTCACCCTCCAGGACATGACGGGCGCAATCGACGCAAGGGGTCGTGACCCCGAACATCGTGGCCGCGACCACCGGCCGCGAACTCGAACGGATGATTTCGCGCGAATCGCGCGGCAGACAGATCATCCCGGCGAGTCCGAGCGCGGCGTTGGTCAACGCCGTTCGGCTCAGGCGATTCAGGCCGGCGATATCGGCCACGGGGAAAACCATCGTGATATCACTGCCACGGACATAAGGGCGAGTCTGGCCACTCGCCAGCGTGCTGACCATGACCTTGGGGACCCCGAAGGCGAGCTGGCGCATCGCCGAGGTGGCGATCTCGGTACCGGCGGAGCCGCCCAGGCCAAAGATTCCCGCGATCGCCCGCTCCGACCCGAGTTTCGTGACCAGCCTGGCCACTCCTTGCGCGGCGGCGGCGACGGCCTCGCCCCGGTCGCCGCACTCACGGACCGCGGTCAACGTCGTTCCCGCCAGTCGAAAGACCTCGTCGCGGTCGATGTCGGGAGGAAAGACGGGAGGTCCCCACGAACCGACGTCAATTACGAGGGGCTCGAGACCTTGTTTCCGCAGCAGGTCGCGAACGAACGCCAATTCGTGCCCTTTGGTATCAAGGGTACCCACGAGGAGAACGAGATTGGCTCGCACGAGAGACCTCGTCGTGAATCAAAAGGCAGTGAGGTGGGGACGGAGTCTGATTGACACCCGGCTCGTACCACATCATCTTGACACTCCCCACGCCAGAAGGCGGGGGATTCTCAGTTCAACGTGGACCGCCTACAATGCGAAGGTCTTACACCCACTCCCTGAGCGTTTGGAGGCCGAAGCCTCCCGTTCCTGTGTGCCCCACAGTACGTATCTGACGAAGACGTCTCTCGACGTTTCCGACAGCGTCGAGTTGGGGATGACTTGGTTCTCGCCACCCCAGACGCTTTCTGTCCCTTCAAAGTTTTACGCCGGATAGGAATGTTCTCCCGGCAACCGGCAACTCTGAGTTGTCAAAGAGCGGTCCTCGAAAGGACGATTCAAGTATGCGAAGTGTCTGTTCAGACGTCAAGCAGATTAATGCCTGATATCCCCACGACTGAAGTCGGGGGTTTTACGGCCAATTTTGATAACCGATCGGATTGGAACAAGTTCCGCCGAGTTTGGAAAGACCCTCGTGCCATGACCGGATGAACCTCGACACTCTCGAAGGCGCTTGATTTTATGCCGATAGGTCAACCTTCGTCCCTCCCGACGGCCCTGGTGACCGGAGCCGGCCGCGGTATTGGTCTCGGGATCGCGACCGCCCTCGCCCACGCCGGATATCGCGTCGCCCTGAGCGACATTGATGAAGCCTCGGCCGCTCGATCCGCGTCCCACCTCAGCGATCAAGGCTTTCCGACGCTCGGCGTGTGGCTGGACGTGAGCCAGGCGGACGCCTGGGCGCGGGCCGTGGCGGAAGTCACCGAGCGCTGGGGCGGGCTCGACCTCCTGGTGAACAACGCGGGGATCAGCCCGCGAGGGACGGTTGAATCGACCGACGAAGCGCTCTGGGATCGAACCTTGGCGATCAACTTGAAGGGGCCGTGGTTCGGCATCAAGACCGCGCTTCCCTGGCTCCAGCGGCGCCGGGGAACGATCGTGAACATCGGCTCGACCCGGGCGACCCGACCGATGCCCGGCCTCTTCTCCTACGTGACGAGTAAGGCCGGGCTACTCGGCCTGACCCGTCAGGTGGCCGTCGAAACCCTCGGCCAGGGAGTCACCTGCAACATGGTCGCTCCCGGCTGGGTGGATACCCCTGGAGAACGCCTGATCCAAGCCGAGCAGGGGAGGCCGGAATTCCCCCAGGGCGTGAGTCACCTGACCACGGCCGAAGACGTCGGAGGCGCCGTCGTTTTTCTCGCGTCGCCCGCCGGCCGAAAGGCCAATGGGGTCATCCTCTACCTCGACTCGGGACTTCATATTGCTGACGACGCGGGAATGGTCTACCTGCCGCACGAGAAATTTGTCCGTTATCATCAGCCGACCCCGAATCCTTGACCGTCCCCAACGGAGCCCTGGTCGTGAGTGAATTCCTCTACTGCCTGAACACGAGCACGATTCGGCCCACTCCGTTGCTCGAGAAGATCCGGATCGCCGGCCGCTTGGGCTACCAGGCGCTGGAGCCTTGGAACAACGAGATCGACGAATATCTGCGTTCGGGAGGAACCCTCCCTGACCTGCGAAATGCACTCGCCGACGCCGGGCTCAAGGTCGTGAGCGTCATTGCACTCCACGGTTGGGTCCTGGCCCAGGGAGCCGACTACGCCAAAGTCAAGGACGATTGCCGGCGGAGGATGGAGCAAGCGGCCGCCTTGGGCAGTCCCTCCATCGTGGCGAGCCCGCCCCAAGAGGAAGTCGATCTCGATCAGGCGGCCGCCCGGTTTGGAGAACTCCTCGAGCTGGGGCGTCAGTGCGGCGTGACTCCATCCATGGAATTCCTCGGCTTCGTCGCGGGCGTCAAGAACGTCGCCAGCGCCCTGGCCATCGCCACCGGCTCGGGCGATCCCCGGGCGACGGTCGTCGCCGACGTCTTTCACATGATCCGTGGTGGGGGTTCGGTCGACGACCTGCTCGCCCTTGAAGGGCGGCAGCTTGCCTGCTTCCACCTCAACGACCTCCCCGCGTCGCCCGACCCGTTGGCTCAAACCGATGCCGATCGCGTCATGCTCGGCGACGGGATCGCCGACTTGCCCCGAGTGATCGCCAACCTCCGCACCATCGGCTTTCGCGGTCCGCTCTCGCTCGAACTCTTCAACCCCACCCTCTGGGGCCAAGACCCCTTCGAGGTGGCCAAGACCGGCATCGAACGGATGAAGCGCCTCGTCGAGCGATAATCGAGCGCACAGGCGTCACAGCCTCCACGGACAATTCGTTAGTGATCGCCAAAGTGGACTTGGAGATTCGGGAGACTCTTCTTGAGGTTGTCGATCCCGGCCTGGGTCGCCTTGGTCCACGAGATATGGAGGTAGCGCAGGTTCTTCAAGGCTTTGAGATGGACGAGGCCCGCGTCCGTGATCTGGTCGCCAGAGATGTAGAGCTGCCCCAGTTCCGGCAGGGCCTTCAACACGTCGAGCGAGGCGTTGTCCAGCTTGTTGTAGTAGAGGTTAAGCTGGTTCAACCGGGTCATGCGCTGGAGGTTCGCCACGCCTGCGCCGGTGATCTTGTTGTCCGGGAGGAAGAGGCGATCGAGTTGCGTGAGCCCTCGCAGATGCGCGAGACCAGCGTCGGTGACGTTCCCCTTGGTGACAGCGAGGACTTCGAGATTTTTGAGGGGGGCGAGCTGGGCCATCGCGGCGTCGCCGATATCGGAATGACCGAGGAACAGGTATTTGAGCTTGGGGATCGACTTCAAATGGACGAGACCGGCGTCGGTGATCCGGGTCTGTTCCAGTTCGAGTTGCCTGAGTTCAGGCAAGGTTTGGAGATGAACGAGACCGGCGTCGCTGATGTCGGTCGACGTCAGTTCGAGCCAGTAGAGTTTGGACATGCCGCGAAGTTGAGCCAGGCCGTTATCACCAATTTTGAGCCATCCAAGCATAAGCTTGTCAAGGCTTGGAAATGTTTTGAGGAGTTTGAGGCCGGCCTCGGTGATCCGTTCGCTCTCGAAGGCGGGATCTTTGCCGATATCGAGGTAGCTGAGCTCCGGCAGGTCCTTCAACACGGCGAGGCCGGCATCGCCAACGTCGGTGGTGTGGAGCGTGAGCATGTTCAGCCATCGGAGTTTTCGGAGCGCACGTAATCCCGAGACGGTCACGAGCGTCGTGTCGATATTGAGTTGGTTCAGGCCGGTCAGGCGACTGACGGTTTCGAGTCCGGCATCGGTCAAGGGAGTGCGGATCAGGTCGAGGTTGCGGAGGCTGGTGAGCGCCGCGAGATTTTCGAGGCCGGCATCACCCACCCTGGTCTCGCGCAACGAGAGCGTGCGGAGCTGCTTCAAGCCTCGAAGATGAACCATCCCGTCGTCGTCGATCGCCTTGGCGCGCAAGTCGAGGTCGGTCAAGGTGGCGAGGTCTTCGACTTCCATTTCCTGGAATTCGTCGGAGATCGACTGGAGGTAGGTCAAGTCGGCCTTGGTCGGACGAGCCGCCGCCAGGATCCGTGGGGTCGGCCTGGCACGTTTGTTGGCCGTGAAGGTCGCGGCGACCGGATAGGAGGTCGGTTGGCCGATCGGCTTCGGCGGTGTCAGCGCCCCTGAGTAGGAGTACAACGCCTGAGCGACCCCCGACCGACCGTCCTTCCGCGTAAACCGGAAGAGCGAGCCGACCCATCGCGAGTGGCCGGCCGTGAGCAGCGAGTGAATGAAGTAATATCCCTGCGCATCGCGGCGGACCTCCGACAATCGGGCCTCGGTCCCGTTCCAGCCCCAGACATCGATCGCGCCCGACCCTTCGCCCCAATGGCTGCCCAAGCTGACCTTGGTTCCCGACCAGTCGCCTGGCCCGAACCGGAGTTTGTAGGATTCAAACTGAGGAACATACCCTTCATCCTTTGGGCCAAGCTTGCCACCGAAACCGAGGACTGCAACCGTGTCGGTGGGGATTTTCGCCTGGCCTTGATAGGGAATCAGGGCATTGGCGACCCCGTGTCAATCGTCGCGCAGGGTGTAGCGGAGGTTCACGACCACCCAGTTCGGTGCGTTGGCCGTTGCCAACGAATCGATGACGTAGAACCCATCTTTATCCTTGAGCGTGTCGGTGCATCGGACCTTGAGGCCTCCCGTCCAGTCCCAGAGGTCGGTGTCCGGGTTCTTGTCCCCCCAGGCGCTCGTGACGATGATCCGGGCCCCTGCCCAGTCGCCCGGCCCGAACCGGAGCTTGTACGACTCGAAGCCAGGGATGAAGCCTTCGTCCTTGGGGCCGACTTTTCCACCGAAGCCAAACGCGACGACCGAGCGCTCGGTCACGGCGGGGTAAGCCGTGGCGATCGCAACCGCCCCTTTTTTCTTGGCCTCCGCGGGAAACGGCGCCGCGCGTCCGCTCAGGCTCAGGCTCGGAATCGCCCCAATCACCAGTGCGGACAAGACAATCTTCGCCGCTAAGAATCGACTTGGCCTGTGCACGGCGCGACCTCCGATTTACCGTCGTCGGAGCAGACGAAAACCACGGATGAGCCTGTCCTCAGCCAGCAATCTCCGCGGCCGAATCGAGGCCGGGAGGTTCGGAATGCCCCGCCCTTATATCGTGAGGATTCGAGTTTTTTACCGAGCATGGGGCGACGGCCCGGCCCGGAGCCGATGCATAGCCATCCCGGACCGGGTCTGATCCGGGATGGGGCTCATATTGTCACTTGTTTGAGTGTTAGTACTTGGCCATCTCGGCCGTGCCACGTTCGGGATGGAGCTGGCGGATGTAGCTGCTCGCGCCGTCGAGCATCATTTTGAGCTCGCTGCCCAGGGCGATGAACTGCCAGCCTTCGGCAACGCGGCGCTCGACGTCGGCGAGTGAGTGCAGGTGGATGCCGCAAGGAACCCCTTGGCGCTTCGCCGCCTCGCGAATCCGGGTCAGGGTTTCTTCCATCAGCTCGGGGCTGGGCGGAGTGCCGTCGGGCTTGCGGAGTGAGGCGGCGAGGTCGTTGGGGCCGACGAAGATTGCGTCGATGCCGGGAACGGCGTAAATCTCGTCGGCGATATCGACGGCTGCGATGTGCTCGGTCTGGATGACGACCAGGATCTCGTTATCGGCTTGCTGGTAATAGTTTTCCGCGGTAGCGCCGTAGTTCATGGCGTGCATGCCGCCCCCCACCGAGCGGTTACCCACGGGTGGGTACTTGGCGGCGGCCACGATCGCCTTCGCTTCGGCGACGTCCATCACCATGGGGACGACGATCCCCATTGCGCCGCAGTCGAGAACCGACTTGATGTATTCGTGGCGTGACGCGGGGACACGGGCCAACGGGACGCAACCGGCATCGGCGATGGCGCCGAACATCATGGCGGCGGTCTGGATGTCGGTGTGCGTGTGTTCCATGTCGACCGTCAGCCAGGGGAAACCCGACCGCGCCAGGAATCGCGCGGCGACTACGCTCCCGAGCGACAACCATGTGCCGATTTGTGGTTTCCCCTCGCGCAACGCCTTCTTGACCGGATTCGGTTTCAATGCATCTCTCCCGCCAAACATCTGCCGCCGGCTGACGAGGGCTCAACCATTGGACCAAAGTCAGATCGTCCGGGGCGAGTTTGCCAAGTCCCGAACGGTCCGGCAAGAGGCGATCCCCAACCGAGTGCGCTCGGTTCACGCAAGCTCCGCGGGCCACCCTGTGAAGGTCCCGATCTCAAGTCCGCCGAAATGCATGCAGCCATGCGGCTTTTCGGAGCAGATCGCCCATTGGCTGCGAGTGGAATGGAATGGTGAACGCGAGTCGGTCCAGCGTGCTCTCGCTGACGAGTGGCAGGCCTCGATCGGTGGGCCGTGGCCGGTGATGAGGGCAAAATTGGTCTGAGCGTCGAAGGTGGCCAGTCACGAATCAGGGCAGCGGTCGTTATTGATTACTGCCTTGTGCGAGAGGTTGGAGTCAGGTTATAAACGTATGGGCTGAGGAGAAAGTTAGGGAACGCTGAGCTCGGGATCATCGCGATCGGTGAAGGCGTCAGCGAACCGGAGAGTGAACCCGGTGCGGCCTCGGGGTGTGTCGAGCCGAGTTCGCCGCCGTCGCGATCGCCCCGCACATGGCGGCGAGCGTGGATGGAAAGGTTGCGTTCGTGCGAGGGGCACATCGTAGCCATCCGACGGATTCCTCAGCGTCGAAGTCGAAGCGGGTTGTCACGATTCGATCATGAGGAAATACGTGATCGTCCGGTTCAATTCAACACACTCCGGGTCGAATCCAGGCTAGTTTTGTCGATTAGGCAGGTGTATAATCTAAAACCCCCCACCACCCACCTTGGCCGAACTCGATTTCTGCGTTGGTGAACCTGGGTTCCTCGGATCGGCGCGATCGAGCGAACGCTCCGATCAGCTCTTTTTTTTTATCGCCTTCGAAATTGGTTCGCCCGACGTACTCCAGCCTATCAACCGAAGTGTTTCACTTCCGGGGTCCAGGTGATCGAGCGGCCTCATCCGGAATGTTTCACTTCCGGGGTCCAGGTGATCGAGCGGCCTCATGTCGTTATTGACTCATCAGAAGAGAGAAAGGGACGCAATTATGAAGAGCCGCCGCGGTTTCACGCTCATTGAGCTTCTCGTGGTGATCGCCATCATCGCGGTACTGATCGCCTTGCTCCTGCCGGCCGTGCAGGCCGCCCGCGAGGCCGCCCGCCGGTCTCAGTGCGTCAACAACCTCAAGCAGCTCGCGCTTGGGATGCACAACTACCACGACGTGAACGGCTCGTTCCCAATCGGCCGCCAGAGCGGACCGAGGCGGACCTGGGCGTTCAGCATCTTCGCCAACATTGAGCAGACCGCTCTCTATAACGCGATCAATTTTACCACTGACTTCTACCAGCCCCAGAACACGACAATCATTCGGACGGCTGTCAACGTGTTTGACTGCCCCTCGGACGTCAACAGCTCGGCGTTGGAAGAGCCTTCCTCCGCCTACCCTCGTGCCAAGGCCGACTACATGGTCAACTTTGGGAACACGCATTTCGACCAGGATCGGGGGGGCAACCCACTCCAGCTTACGGGGCAGCCTGATGTGTACTACCAGGCCGCTCCGTTCAGCTTGAACAAATCGGCCGGCCTTCGCGACATGATCGACGGCACGAGCAATACCCTGCTGTTGTCGGAAATCATCGTCGGGGCGAACAACGGTGTCAATTCCGACCACCGGGGCGATCTCTATAATGATGATCATAACTGCTTTTATTTTAACTCCTACTCGTCGCCGAACTCGAAGCAGATTCCTGATCGGATGCAGGGCTACTGCCTTTATCCGAACGCGACCAACCCGCCCTGCGTCGATTCCACCAGTGCAACTCCCACCGTGTCGTTTAATGCGGCGCGAAGCTTCCACTCGGGCGGCGTGAACGCGGCGATGGGTGACGGCTCGGTTAAGTTCTACAAGGACACGATCTCGCTGCAGACCTGGCGGGCCCTCGGTACGATGAGTGGCGGCGAGGTGATCGACGCCAGCTCGCTCTGAGTCGGGCGACTGCCGTGTTGGAGTCGGCTCGGGACGAACGGGCCGTTCTGTTTCCGAATGGCGGGCCTTTTCGACTTGGAAATCATGGGTGGCGCCTCGACCTGCGCCTCCCGTGGTCGATTTCTGGAATCCTCAAGTTCGTTTGGAGAGGTAACGATGATGACGCGCACGACCTGGTGTCGCGCCGTGGTGGGCGGTCAAGCGCTCGTTCTCGGTTTGCTCACGGGCTGCGGCAGCAAGGAGCCCGAGTTGACTCCTGACCCGGCCCTGGCCTCGAAGCCGTTCCCCAAGGTCGATTCACCGGCTGACAATAAGAAACCGAAACCCGCCTCATTCCCGAAAGTGGGCGAACGTCGCGGGCCCTGAATCTCACCTCACGCCATCTCGTTATCCCACTCCGCCTCCGTCGCCAATCCCCGTTTCACCGCGGCCGCCGCCCTCCCTCTCTCCGGATGGGCGGGGCGCGACCCCTGCCTGTCAGGAACACCGAGTGGCCGAGCCAGTCCACCCATTGGCTCACGCTTCACCCCACCCGTTCCCCCTTCTTCGGCGCGATCAGCCGTGGCGTTATCGATGGGCCGACGAACCCCGTAGGGTGGGCACCGCCCACGGCCCACCTCTTAACCTCCATTTTGGCAAAGAGATAAGGGAAGGTGGGCCGTGCCCACCCGACGGGACGAATCCGATCCTGACCGCCGATCGATCGCAGATCGTGGATGGATTCATCACGGGTTCGGCGATGCTTTACGGCCCAGGATTCCGATCTCCTTGCCAAATGACCTTGTGACGTCTGCGTCGCGAATCCGTGGGCTCATGTCCTGCGTCCTGCCGATCACGCCGCGGAACATGTCCGGGCGGTTTGGTCGTGTCGGAGGAGGGGCTCGCCCCGTGAATTCGTGGCTGTCCGATCGATTCGAACGCTCGGACTCGCGTTCCGACTTGGAGATTCCGTAAAATGCAGCACACTTGTTCGTCCGTGCGGTCGACGGACTGAGGCAGTCCGTTGGGCACCTGGCGGGAATCGGCCTCCTCTTTGGCGTCCTTTGTGGAATTTCGCTCGTTGCGAGTGAGTGATCCATGCGAGTGACCGTCGTCACCGAGACCTACTATCCTCAAGTCAACGGCGTCTCACGCACGCTCGGACAGCTTGTCCGTTACCTCGGCGAGGCGGGGGATGAGGTCCAACTCATTCATCCCGACTATGGCGTCGAACCCAACGAGGATCGGACGCTCCTGGTTCGGGCCTGGCCTCTGCCGTTCTACAGGGAACTCCGCCTGCCGCTGCCGCCGTTCGGCAAGATCCACCGGCGGATCGACGAATTTCGCCCCGACCTGATCCATATCGCCACCGAGGCGACCCTGGGCTTGAGCCTCCTCGGTCACGCCAGGCGGCGCAACATTCCGGTGGTCTCGAGTTTTCACACCAACTTCGACCAGTACAGCCATCACTATCGGGTCGGCTGGGCGAAGGGGACGATCTGGCGCTATCTTCGCTGGTTCCACAATCGGACCCTGGAAACCTACGTTCCGTCGTTAACCACCATTGCGGAGTTGGAAGAGCGCGGGTTTGAGCGCTTGGTGCTCTGGCCACGCGGCGTCGATAGCCACTTGTTTCGTTCCGATCGCCCGGGGCGAGCGCGAATCAGGGCCGACCTCGGATTCGAGCCGGAGGATGTGGTGCTTGGCTATGTGAGTCGATTGGCCGTCGAGAAGAACGTTGCCTACCTGGTCGAGGCGTTCGAGCGCGTGGCCGCCGCTCGCCCCCACGCGCGGTTCCTGCTGGTTGGCGACGGACCGGCGCGGGCCGACCTCGAGTCGAAGATCGGCGGGCAAGCCCGGTTCGTTGGCTATCGGAGTGGCGACGACCTGGCCGATCACTATGCGGCCGCCGACGTCTTCGCCTTCTCGAGCCTGACCGAAACCTTCGGCAACGTCATTCTCGAAGCGATGGCCTCGGGCCTTCCCGTCGTGGCGCTCAGGGCAGGGGGGGTGGGCAACATCGTCCAGCCAGGGGTCAACGGCTTCTTGCTCGAGCCCGACCAATCTCCGGAGCAGTTTGCCGAGACCCTGATCGAACTGGTCGACGATGTGGCGCTGCGGCAACGGCTCGCGCAGTCGGCTCGCGCTTTTGCGGTGGGGAAAAGCTGGGATGCCGTCATGGAGTTGCTCCGCCAACGCTATGAGAAGATCATCAGCGAAGTAACACCCCAGGATCTCTCACCTGTGCTGGCCTCATAAATCGAGCGTGTTCAGCGGGGCCGCGCCGGCGAGTGGTAGGTTTCGAATTCGCGGTATTTCGCCCGCTCCACCCAGAGCGGGTAGCCTTGCGCTTCGTTCCCGACGAGGTGTGAGGGGAGGTAGCGCTCGCGGAGGAAGGTCTGCAACTCGGGGAACGGGGGGTAGCCCACAAAGATCAAGGCCGGGGGATGAGCGTGGAGGTCGCGCATGATTCGGTCGATCCGAGGCCGGATCAAGGGGTGATTGGAATTCGCGTACGCTTTGAGGAGGTTGTCGACGAAGAAGTGGCGCGAGGTGGCATCGAGGCCGGAGTAGAAGAAGAGCGGACTCTGCCAGCCCCAGATGTAGAGTTGAGGGGCGTCGGTCCAGAGCGCGGAGCGCGCCGCGAGGTCGCGACCGAGGTCGCGGAGCACCACCCATTGTCCGCCCCCTTTGAACTGGACGGTCAGCATCTCGGGGGGAGTCATCAAGTAGTCGCGCACCTGGATTCGGACCGTCCAGACCAGGGCCAGGCAAAGTAAGAGGACCCAGGCCGCCCAACCGACGGCACGGACCCCTCCCGCCATCATTCGCGACACCGAATCGGCGAGGTGAACCGCCACCACGACCGCCAGGCCGGGCAGGGGAAGCAGGTAATAGTGCTGCCAGAAGAGGCCGGGGAGTGCGACCTGGATCCAGGCTGAGATCGTCCAGGCCGCGACCAGCCGCCTGGCCATTGTCGAGGTACTCGTGAACCCCAACGCGATGACCGAGGGGAGGCCCGCGAGCCAGAACGGCCAGGTTCCCGACCCCCACCAGACGAGGTAGTCGGTCTTTCCAAACGGGGGGGGAGATGCCCCGACGGGTCGGCATTTCCGGTCACCCAGCGCATCCAGAACGGAGGTGCGTTGGGTTCGGCCGGAGTGTCGGTGGCCAGTGCGCGGCCGTATTGGAAGATGTCCTCGTAGGCTGACGTGCCCGCTCCCTGGAGCACCAGGATCAAGGCGGCCGATCCCCAGATCAACACGAATCCAGCCGCCAGGGTGATTACGTCCTTCAGGCGGTCCCGGAACGGTCGCGCCTGACAGAGCAGGCCAATCGCGAGCACGGGGCCATGCAGGATCACCACCTGCTTGAACAGGCAGGCGATTCCCAGGCAAACACCCGAGGCAAACAGCAAGCGTCGACTTCCGCGATCGATGGCGGCGATGAGGGCCGCGACCGACGCGATGGCGAAGAGGTTGATCGCGTGCTCGAAGTTCGCGCCGTTGCCGTAGAGGTAGGGGTCGGTACTCGCGACGGCGTAGAGGAACGCCGCCAGACAGGCCGCGCCCGGTCCTCGGAGCCTCAGGCCGAGCCACCAGACCAAGGTGATCGTCGCCAGGATGATCGGGATCGGCATGACGCGAACCGTCAGCTCGTCAGACCCGCCGATCGCCAGGGCCAGGGCATAGAGCCAGTAGCCCCCGGGCGGCTTGTTCTCGGTCAGGTCGCGATACATCACTGCGCCTTGGTCGATCCGGCGGCCGATGTAGGCGTAGGCCGCCTCGTCGCAGTCGAGCGGCTCGGCCTCCGCGCCTGAGACGGGCCAGAGATCGAGGCCGAAGCGATCGCGCAAGGTCGGGCCGAAGGTGTGTCCGCGGAGCCAGACGTCGAAGATGAGGAGGCCCGCGAGGACGAGCAAGGACCAACGCGGGGTACGGGCCGGTTTGATGTCTGTCACGGTGTCGATGTTCGTTTCGCCGTGTTAAGATCGGATGTCGGGCGGGCCTCGACATCTCAAGGGATCGTCATGGAAAAGTTTATCCGGAACCTGAATCCGCCGCGATGGGTTTCGCCCATCGTCGCTCGCGTCCACCCCGCTCGGCCCTGGCTGCTCGGAGTGGTTTATTGGCTCGCCCTGGTGCCGCTCGCATTCTCACCCAAGATCAGCGGGAACGTTTCTTCGCGGTACATGACGATCGAGGGGATCGTGGAGCGTGGGACGCTGTCCGTGGAGTCGTCGCCGCTGCGGGCCGCCAGCGGCACCCCGGACCTGGTCCGGTTCGGCCGTCACCTCTATTCCGACAAGCCCCCCGTTCTGTCGGCGATTGGAGCGGCCGTCTACGCGGTTGTCTACCAGTCAGGTGTGCGATTCAGCGGTTCGATGTCTGAGTTCGTGGTCGCCAACTGGGTTCTGGTGGTGAGCATCGTCGGGGTGGCGTCGGCCTTGACCCTGGTCTGGCTTCGTCAACTCCTCCAGACCATTCCGATCGCGCCCTGGGTCGCCGATGGCTTGACGCTCGGTTTCGGGTTCGGCTCGCTGTTGCTGGCGTATGGGGTCACCTTCAATAACCACAGTGTCGCGGCCGGACTTGTCACGGGTGCCCTGGCACTGACGTTGCTCGAGGATCCCGAGCACAAGCGTGTGCCGCTTCGCCGAGCGCTCGCGGGTTTACTTGCCGGCCTGACGGCGACCGTCGACCTCCCGATGGGGGGAGTCTTGCTGGTGGCGCTGAGCGTCTGGCTGACGCTTCGCTCGCGCACGATGCCCTGGTCGTTTCTGGCGGGAGCTTGCCTCCCCTTACTCTTCCATTGCGTGCTCCAGCCGCTCGTGACCGGAACCCCGTTGCCGGTCGAGATGTATCCCGATGCGTTTGACTATCCTGGATCGTACTGGGCGACGGCCGGGGTCTGGAAGGAGACAGGACCCCGCTGGCGGTTCGCCCTCGAGTTGCTGTTCGGACCACAAGGCTGGATCACGGTGACACCGGTCCTTGCGTTCGCTGCGATCGGTCTCGGTTCGGCGCTTGCGCGACGGGACGACCCGCTCCGGCCGTTGGCGCTGGCCGTCGGTGGAATGGTCGGCGTGCTCGTCGTCTACTATGTTTGGGGCGTCCGGCGAACCGACTACGCGGGTCAGTCATTCGGAACCCGGCACCTACTCGCGATCACTCCCGCTTGTTACTTCTTCGCCGTGGCCGGAGTCAGTCGGTTGAAGAGCAAGCTCGCGTGGGCCGGCTTCGTCATCCTTCTGGTGGTCGGAAGCCTCTACGGCGTGGCGGGCCTGCGTGATCCTTGGAGCCGAATTGAACGGCGGGTTGCGACCGACCCCGCTCTGCGATTGCTTCAAAACGGGGTGATCTATCCCTGGAGCAGTTACCAGAGATAGCGAAGGGGGCCACTCCTTGGGTTCCTTGAAGTCTCTTCGGAATTGCAGAATGCGCACATCACTTTACTAATTGATCCTTCGGCGGTTTACCATAACGATGGAGCACGCGGTCGCCTCAACAAAGCGTTGCCAACCCGCCCACGCGAACGTTCGCTAGCAAGATGATCCCGCCTTTGCCGGTCCCTGCGGGACCGGCAAAGGCGGGAAGCTCGCGTCACAGGACCGGCGCCATTCGACGGTAGACCGTTGGAGAGGCCACGCACTTGCGAGGCGACAGCAGGGGCCGGCTCATTTGGGAAAGCCGTTGGTTAGCCAACTGGCAAGTGCTTCCTGAATCTGCTGGCCAGTCATCGTCGTGCCCGCGACGTCCGCCTCGTAGCCGGAGTCAGTAAGGTAGGGGCCGCCGGGGCCACCCGGCATCTGCGGGATGCCGTCGTCTGCCAGTCCATTGGGGTTCGTGAGGATGACATAGAAGTTGGACTGAAGTCCTTGGCCCACGGAGGTGTTCATGATCGGGATCCCGACGTTTGGGACCTCGCCGGTCGTGAACAGGGAATAGTCCTGGTCGTAGTCCCCGGTCTGACGCCAGAAGGCTCCGTGAGGCTGGGGGTGCAGCGGCGGATGAGCGCCCTGGGCCCATGTACTCTTGGCTAGGATCGCGTCGAGCAAATTTTGGACGTCGGCGAATACGATTGCCATGAGTATTCTCTCGTTAGCTCGGGTCGAGGGTCAAACGGATCCGGGTCCGAGTAAGGTTCACGGTCGTTGGAACGCCCATGTTGGGAGAAGCTGATCGGTCGACCAGCGGCATGCTCACGGTTGCTGTCGCTTCGCGGCCGCCTCGCGCTCGTTCAGATTCTTACTCTGCTGGAGCGTGTCGCGCAGCGCCCGAAATGCCGGGTTATTCATGAGCAGGTTGGGGGTCGAGGAACTGGCGGGGAACGCGTGGTCGTTGAGCGACCAAACGAAGTCGGTGGGCTTCATCGTTGCGTTGTGGCAGGCCATGCACCCCGTGAACACGGAGCCTTGCTCGAACGTCTCGAGCGTCGTATTTGCGAACGCTGTGGTGTTGTTTGGCGCGGGCAACCCGGGGAACGTATTGGGCGCGGTCCCGGGAGTGGTTGGGCTATTCGGTTGGAGGGGCCACTGAGTCATCACGAGGTCGTAGTACCGCCAGACGGAGTCGGGTGGGAGCGCGGCGTGGTACGCGGCATTCGTCGTTTGCGTGGAATCGTGGATTGGCTTGACCCGGGTCACGTTGAACGGGGGCGGTGTCGGTGCCAAAAGCACCTGGGAGAGTGAGTAGGGGTTCGTTGCGGGCATGGGCGAGCTGGTGCCGTCGTTGAACGTGAACGTCCCGGGCGCGCCGGGCTGGGCCGGCGGGACGTTGTCCACGTGCTCGAACGTCGTCCAGATCCACTGCGGTCGGCTCGGTGTTTTCTGGACGATGTGCAGCCCGACGAGTCCCACCTTTGTCGTTGCGCACTGGCCCGAGACCGGGTCGAGCATGCTTGCCGTGCGGGTGTAATACCGCTCGGGATGGGGAATGTTGGTCATATCGATCCAGGCGGCCTTCACGTCGAGTGCGCCGTCGTCGAACGTGACCGTGGCTGGCGGCGTCGGCAGGTTGCTCCGCAGATACCATTTCTGGTTGCGGATCTGGTTGAACTCGGTCTCATTGTAGGCTGTCTGGAATCGAACAGAGGTGGTGTTCTGCACGAGCAGGGGACCGACCAGAGTTCCGAACCCCGCCTGACCAAGGTTGCTGAATTTCGAGAACGAGCCGAGCGTCAGATCGCCCCAGGATTCAGTCACTCCGCAGGGGTTGTACTGGGGCGAGTCGAATTGGTTCCAGGCCGTGGGCGCCGACCCGTCGGAGTGGAATACTTCCGCCAACGATTTGTACGTCTCGAACACCCGGGGCCCGGCTCCGTCGACCGTCTGGCTCGGATCGGGCTTGCCCCGTTGGTTTTTCAAAGCCGGCCAGACCACGGCGATGAAGGCCCGCCACGAGTAATCATCGAAGAATGCGATCGGATTCCCCGGGGACCCTCCGGGGATCGAAACATCCGCCGGGACCTGCGGTTGGTTGATGACCGGAGTGGGCATCTGTCCCCACGCCATGGGAACCAGGGCCAGAATCGTCAAGTAAGCGGTAACGACGGTCATCGAACCCTTCGCCGTACAGACCACGGATATCAAGCGAGACCCTCTCATTATCCACCTCCTAAGATTGTTGTGGGACCTACATAGATGCTTGTTTCGTGGCAACACATGCCAAACCCGCCAACTCGGGGGAGATCCAATCGGCAAGTGAGGTCTGCCGGACTTGCCCGTTTGCGCGGTCATCGAGTGTGACGGCTTCGCTCCCGGCCAAGGCGAGCCGCGTTTCATCAGCCACCGATGAATTCATGGAACAATCGTCGATCTCACGTCTTGAACAACGGATCTGTCAAGACAAGCCATTTCAGACGATTATGATCTATTAAGCTCACTGGTTCTAAAATTGCCACAGAAAAAGAGAAAAATGGCAATTGTATGCTCGGGTAACCCATTCGTCGAATGAACGGTTGCTCCCTGGAACCGCATTCGCCCCGCCCGCCCACAGGGCATTGTGATAGTCTCTCAGAGGACGATCGCTTGGGTTAGACCGTCTTTGGGTGGTTTGTGTTTTGAAATGTAGAGAGTTGAATTGTTTTTGGCCCGGGTTGACTTAGGCCGCCCTGTTAGTGCTAAAAACGGCGAGGACGTGCGCCATCCGTCTCCGACGGAAAACCGCTGGAGGAGTCAGGGATTCTATGGGGTGATCCCGATCACAGGTTGGACTCAACCCATGAGTAGAAACCCGGTTTTTGCGATCAAAACATGTAAATTTATTGATTGAAATGCCGATATTTTTTGTTTTGTTGGTGGCTCGCCCCGCCTGGTTCGAGAGGGCGACGTACCGCGGACACACCGTGCCGGAGACTGAGAGATCTTCGAGGATTGGCAATACCCCCCCCCCCTTTTCGGCGATCGCGGTGTGAGTTCCCTCGACGCGGGCTTCCGAACAGGTTGCCCTGCAACCTGTTTCGCTCTGTCACTCCGGTTTCGGCTGGCGTGTGAACGTGCCCTGGCCCCGGATGTCGAGATTCTCGATCACGACTCGAGCCGCTTTCCGGTCCGGGACGACCCAGAACGTCACCGCGCTCGGGCCGCCGGCCATTTCACCTTCCGGCTGGTATGTGAACACGTCGCGGTCGCGGTGCCGCAATGCAAACGTGTTCATTGTTTGACCGATCGAGAGCCGCAGTGACCCGTCCTGCTCTCGCACTTCGAGGTCGCCGAAGTTGTCATTGCGGTAGCTGCCGAGATAGGCTACCGAGGGCAGTGGCGGCAACTTCGGCGCGGGGGGCATGGAATCGACGGTCGCCGTACCGTAAGCGGGCTTGGCCAGGGAGGCGAAAATCGGCTGGAACATCGCGAGCCAGTCTTTCTCGATTTTTCCTTTCAGCACCAGGTCGAAGAAGCTCGCACAGACCGCCTCGGGTACGCCGATCGGCGCCGCGTTGGTCAGGACAACGATACCGAGGCTTTCGGCCGGCAGTAAGGAAACCGTAGTCGCAGCGCCCAGGTCGAATGCGCCCGAGTGGCCCAACCGGACCCGGCCGTCGGCGTCATAATTCACGTTCCAGCCGAGGCAGTAGAAGCCGGCTCGGTCGGTCGTCGGGTCCTCCGGCGGGTGGCTGATGATCTGGGGCCGGTGCGTCTCTGCCAGGGCGTTGGCCGCGACGACTTGCTCGCCTGCAAACTTGCCGCCGCCGAGTTGCAGACGCAGCCAATGGGAGAGGTCGCGTACCGTCGAACTGGCACCGCCGGCCGGGGACTGGGCGTCGGGCTGGCGGGTGTACCGGGCGACCCATTGGCCGCCGGCGCGGACGTGCAGCGAGGCGCGGTTCTCGGCTGCCGCGTAGTCCGCGAACCGAAAGCTCGACGACTTCATGCCCAGGGGACGGAAGAGCTTGTCGGCGGCGAGGTCTTCCCAGGCCGTCCCGGCCGCCCGCGCGCCGGCGAGTCCCGCTTCCGTGTAGCCAAAGTTTGTGTAGGCGAAGTGCGTGCGAAAGCGGCTCTCCGGCTTCTCAAAACGCAACCGGCGCAGAACCTCAGCCCGCTCGTAGCCCAGGTCTTCCAGAAGATCTCCTGCGTGGTCTGGCAAGCCGCTCCGGTGACAGAGCAGGTCGCGGAGCGTGACCTCACGCGTGACGAAGGGGTCGGCGAGGCGAAAACCGGGGTCGTGATCGATTACGCGGTCGTCCCAGTGAATGAGCTCCTTGCCGACCAAGAAGGCCAGCACCGTCGAGGCGATCGGCTTTGAGAGCGACGCGAGCTGGAAGACCGTGTCGGCATCGACCCGCGCTGATTTGCCCGACTCTCGGATCCCGTAGCCCTTGAGATGGATTACCTGATCCTTGCAGACAATGGCGACGGCCATGCCGGGCACGCCGGTCTGCTTCAAAGTATGTTCCACGAGCCGATCCAGTTCGGGAAGCACCCCCTTGACACCCTGGGGGGTGATGTCCACCGCCGCTGCCCCCCCTGGTCCACCCATGATAGCATGAAGAGAAGTGTCGCCGAAATGCGCGAGACAATAGGTTTCATGTTCACTCTCCGGAGACGAGACCTTGCGAGCGCGCGACCCGGCTTGGTCCTTGAGAGCTCGTCGGGATCAGGCGGCACTTCGTTGGCTTTCAAGTGCAAAAAATCGGCGGGCCGTGGGTCATCGGCTTGGTGGCGTTGGGCGAGTCGACTCGTAGGTTTTCAGCATCGCCTCACGGCGGTCGCGAAACTCGGAACCCGGCGTCCACTCCGGGAATCGGTCGCCGTTGGCGAGGCGATGACCGACTTCCTTAACGAGTTTCAGGTCGTCGACCGCGCCTCTGAGGTCCCAGTCCGGCTTCACCTGGTCGCTGACCTTGTGATAGTCGTTCTGGGTGTATTCCTCGCGTTTGAGCCGGCCGAAGTCGTCGGGCTTGCCGACGTAGCTCACGCCTGCCTTGACATTCAAGGCGGGGACGCCTTGCTTGGCGAACTCGAAATGATCCGACCGATAGAAGAGGCCTTTCTCCGGTTCGGCGTCGGGGATGACCGTGCGACCCTGGACCTGGGCGAGCTCACGGAGGAGGTCGTCGAGGGTTGATTGACCGAGGCCCACGCTCGTGATGTCGCGCGTCCGCCCCCAGAGATTGATGACATCCATATTGATGTCGGCCAACGTCTCCGCGAGCGGATAGAGCGGGTGCTCCGCATAATATTTCGCGCCCAGGAGTCCTTTTTCTTCGGCAGTCAGAGCGAGGAACAAGATCGATCGCTTCGGAGGGGGCTTGAGCTCCGAGAAGAGCTTGGCGACCTCGAGTATCGCGGCCACTCCGGAAGCGTTGTCGGCCGCGCCGTTGAAGATCTTGTCGCCGTGCAGCGAATCGTCGCGCCCGAGGTGATCCCAGTGGGCGGTGTAGATGATTTGCTCCTTCTTCCGTTCCGGGTCTGCGCCCTCGAGTCGCGCGACCACGTTGCGCGACTTGACCTCACGCATGGTGCTTCGGACGGAAAAACGCGCCTTGGCGTTGAGCGGGACGGGTCGAAAGTCCTTCGAGAGGGCTGCTTTTTTGAGGGCATCGAAGTCTTGGCCGCTAGCGGCGAAGAGCTGTTTGGCCGGTTCGAGGCCGATCCAGGCTTCCACCGCTACGCGTGCCGTGTCTTCGGCAGCCTGGCGAATATCGAAGTTCTCACGGCCCCAACTGCCGACGACCACGGAGTAGGGATAACCGGCGGGGCCGGTCTCATGGACCAGCAGGGCGGCCGCGGCTCCCTTCTCCGAAGCGATCTCGTATTTATACGTCCAGCGCCCGTAGTAGGTCATTGCCTTCCCCTTGAACAGCGCGGGGTCGAGCTGCGTGGGGTCTTTGGGGTCGGGGACGGCCGGGTCGTTGACCAGCATGACGATCGTCTTGCCACGAACGTCGACGTCTTTGTAGTCGTCCCAGCCGTACTCAGGCGCGACGACCCCGTAGCCGACGAAGATCACGTCGGAGTTTTCAACTTTGACCTCTTGGGCCATCCGTCGTGAGACGGCGACCCAGTCGTCCGGGTACTTCAGATCGATCGACCGAGGCCCGACCCGGAACCCGCCTGAAACCGCGCTCGCCTGAAATCCGGTGAGCGGCACCTCCTGGACGAAGGTCCCATCGGGGTTGCCGGGCTTCAAGCCGAGCTTGCGGAACTGGTCGGTCAGATACTTGACCGTTCGTTCCTCGCCCGCTGTCCCCGGCGCTCGGCCCTCATACTCATCCGAGGCCAGGACCTGGATGTGGCCGAGCAACTCGGCGGCCGTGGCGGGATCGGCCGCGTCGTCCTTGAGGGGCTCAGCCGCGGTGACCGTTGTCACCAACGCCAGCCAAATGGCAAGTCCTCCGCGCCATCGGGTCATGGATCTCATCGCGATTCCTTGAGGATGTGCCGGAACAGGCCGGCGGCGGGCGTCGTTGGGTTGTCGGCCGATTTTCCCATGATACGGAAGTCGTGCCCCTGGAGCGATTCCCCAGTCGGCTTTGTCTGTCGTGATCTAGGCTTCTTGGGAACGAGAGTCGAAACGTTCCCCCTGGGCGAGAGTTTTGGGCTCTCGCGGGTGGGTTCCCAGTGAGTCGGGTGATCCACCAAGCGGTTCCCGGAGGTCAGTGAGCGAGGAAGTCTCGCCTCCTGAGTTCTCAAGCGACCGGATGCGGCAATGCCCCTAATCTTCCTTCTGACCGTGGCGTCCTTTGCGGGCGGGATTCGCGAATCAACCGGGCCTTCGAAGCCGCCGATCGGTTCCACCGTCGCCGACTTCGCGTTGGACCGCGAACCGGGGGAGGTTCGCCCCCTGGGCGATGAGTCGAACCGCCGACTCGTCTGCGTGGTCTTCCTTCGTGCGGGGTGTCCGGTCGCGGAACTCTATGCGACCCCGCTGGCCGGCCTGGCTGACCGATTCCAGCCGCGCGGGGTCCGGTTCATTGGCGTGTCGGTTGACGAGGAGGATGGTCCGGCCGAACTCGCCCGCTACGCGACGGAGCATGGCATCAAATTTCCACTTTTGAGCGACCGAGGTGAACTGGTCGCCCAGCTTGGTGCTACGCGAACGCCTGAGGTCGTCGTGCTCGACGATCAGCGTCGGATCCGCTACCGCGGGCGAATCGATGACCGGTACGCAGTCGGCTCGAGGCGGGACGAAGCGCGGAGCCACGACTTGATCGCGGCCCTTGACGACCTCCTGGAGGGACGCGAGGTCGGCCGGCCCGAGACCGAGGCGGTTGGCTGCCCGATTCCGCGCCCCACCGCGGGGTTGAAGCCCGCGGGGACGGAGGTGACTTATTGCCGAGACGTCGCGCCGATCCTGGAACGGCGCTGTGTATCCTGCCACCGCTCGGGCCAGATCGGCCCGTTTTCGCTCACGACCTATCGCGGGGCGGCCCGCCGTGCCGGGGCGATCACCGAAGCGGTCGAGTCGGGCCGAATGCCCCCCTGGCACGCCGACCCGCGTTACGGCAAGTTCGCCAACGATGGTCGCCTCACGGATCACGAGAAGAGAATGCTTCTGGACTGGGCCCAAGGCGGTTGCCCCGAGGGGGATTCCGCCGACCTTCCGAAGCCGGTCGCCTACCCGGCCGGTTGGCGGATCCCCGAACCCGACCTCGTGGTTTCGATGCCTGCGCCGTTCACCGTCCCCGCGCAGGGGGTGGTCGAATATCAAACGTTCGAGGTTGACCCGGGGTTCCGCGAGGATCGGTGGATCCGAGCCGCGGAGATCCGGCCGGGTAATCGCAAGGTTGTGCATCACTGCAACGTTTTCCTGAAGGCACCGGGAAGCCATGACTTCGCGGATAGTTTGGGGGAGTTGGGATCGTATTGTCTGACCACGACCACGCCCGGGGCGCCGCCATCGGTCTTCCCGGCGGGGATGGCCAAGCGGATCCCCGCGGGCTGGCGGATTGTGTTCGTCGTCCATTACTCACCGATCGGGACCGTCCAGGTGGACCGGACGAGTCTCGGACTTCGGTTCGCCGACCCGGCCACGGTGAAACAGGAAGTCGCTACCAACCTGATGTTCGACCTGGAGCTTCGGATCCCTCCTCATGCGGCGAATCATCGGGTCGAGCATACGCGCCGCTTCGAGCGCGACGTCGTCCTGCTCGCGATGTTCCCCCACATGCATTTTCGAGGGAAATCTTTCCGCTATCAGGCAATCTTTCCCGATGGACGCGTGGAAACCTTGCTCGACGTTCCCCGCTACGATTTTCAGTGGCAGAACAGTTACGAGCTGGCGGAACCGAAGCGATTGCCGGCCGGAACCACGCTTCGGTGCATCGCGCACTACGATAACTCGAAGGACAATCCGGCTAACCCAGATCCGAATGCCACCGTGCTCGCGGGTCCGCAGAGCTGGGAAGAAATGTTTAACGGTTTTTACGACATCGCGCTCGCCGACCAAGACCTGACCCGACCCCTGACGCGAGTCGAGGTCCTCTCAGTGGCCGCAAAACGATATTCCTGGCCGTTGGTCTCACTGCTTGCCTGTGCGGCCTGGTCGCTCCACTTGTGGACGAAGCGAAACCGGGCGACGGCCGTGCCTCGCGTCGATTCGGATTTGTCGATCGATGGATTTCACCCTTCAACGGCTCTTTAAAGGTTTCAGTCGATGCCCGTCGTGACCGTACCCAGCAAGTCCCTGGCCCGTCGCGGACTCACCGTCTGCATCTGGGTCGTCGGGTTCGGCCTCGCTGCCCTGCCGGTGTTTCTCGGCCTCTTGAATCACGATGTCGCCTGGCTCCTCTGCGCGGCCGATTCCGTGTTGGGGGGGCGAAGGCTCTATGTCGAAGTCTTGGAGATTAACCCTCCGCTCATTGTCTGGCTCACGTTTGCACCCGTCTTGCTCGCTCGCGGTCTGGAGATTTCGGAAATCCTCTCGTTCCGTATCCTCATGCTCGGCGTGCTGGCAGGATCGCTTTTCTTGTCAGGCAGAACGTTGGCTCGAGCCAATCTCGTCAGCCTATCCATGCGTCGGTATGTTCTTGGGATTGCGATGGTCGCCTTTCTCCCGCTGGCGGGGTACGACTTTGGACAGCGTGAACACCTCATGCTCATCTTGTGCTTTCCTTTCCTCCTGTTGGGCTCGGCTCGGGTGAAGGACCGTCCCATGGGTGTTGGGATGCCGTGCTTGGTGGGTCTCATTGCCGGAGTCGGCCTCGCGCTCAAGCCTCACTTTCTCTTGCTCTGGATCGCGATCGAAGTGACTCTGGCGTGGGCGTGGCGGGGATGGCGGATCTGGTTCCGACCTGAGGCGATCGCAGTGATGGTGGTCGGGCTCGTCTATGGGATCGCGATTCTGGTGTTCACCCCGGAATACCCGGGCTGGCTCCGGTGGATCGCGCCCGTGTATGCCGCATGCAGCCAGGCTTCGGTCTCGACTCTGATGAGCGCGCCGGCGACGCGCTTGTCGATGGTCGCCTCATTGGCGTTTCTGGCCATCCGTCCGCGGGGGGAACTCCGCGCGTACTGCCAACTACTCCTGATTGCAAATCTGAGCCTGCTGGGAATCGCGTTCCTTCAAAACAAGGGGTACAGCTATCATTTCTACCCAGCCTTCGCCACGGCGATGATGCTCATCGGGCTCCTCGCGGTGGGAGCGCGAGGTGTCGAAGACCGGCTCCAGCGGGGCTCGATCCTCATGACCCGGTGCGTTCTGGTCGCCATCGTCTGCGGCGCGGCGTACGCGCGGATTGGCGACTCGCTGATCTGGAGAGGATGTCCGGGCGAGTCGGATACGACCCTGGGGCAGATGATCCGGCTCGTGAGAGACAACGCGCGCTCCGGCAGCCTCTATACGTTCTCACCTGCGGTCGCGGCCTCATTCCCGTTGGTGAATTACGGCGAGGTGAGCTGGAAGGCGGGCCATGCCTGTCTCTTGTTCTTGCCTAAGCTCTATCCCGAGGGACTGCTCGCTACGCAAGCTGAAGCGATGGGGATGACGGGGGAGATGGGGCGAACTGAGCGGTCTCTCTTTGAGATCGTGGTGAACGATCTCTTGAGGGATCGGCCCACGCTTCTCCTCGTTGATGCGACCGAGCAGATGCCAGCGTTCAACGGACGGCGATTTGACTATCTGGCATATTATTCTCTTGACCCGCGGTTCGCCGATTTTTTGCGGGAATATGAAAGAATCTCTGACGTCGATACGTTTCGCGTCTACCGGCGAAAAATCCAGACCGTCACGACGACGCACGCCTGGGAAAAGATACCGGTCCGGTAGTCACGGTCGATCTTGGCCGACGGGTGCTCCAGGATTCCCACGATTCGTGGCGATCCATCTGGCCGTTGGTCGGGCGGGTGACGTGTACTGGCGACGTCTCAAGTCGAGACCGTCACCGACCGTCGGTGTTCGAAATTCGACGACCGGCTATAATCCTTGTAGTAGGGCTGGGGCGCCGGCGAGTGGCCGGAGATCACGATCCCTTGCGCGATGATCCTGACGGCTGAAGGCGATGTTTGCGACACCGAAAGAACGACTGAGATGGGATCTGGCCACCGAGTCGATCGTGGTCAAGATCCGCTGGTTCGGGATCGTGATGGGGTACGTTCTGGTTCAGACCCGGACGGGGCTCCACAACCCGTCGGCGGTCCGCGCTTTCCTGGCGCTGGGGGCCGGCTATGCCGCGCTCGATCTGGCGTTTTACAGGATGGGGGAAGTCTTCCTCAAGCGCTGGCCGCTGTTCGTGTCGCTCATGGAGTCGATTTTTATCGCCTTGCTTTGCTACCACGATACGGGGTTGACCAGCCCGTTCCGCTGGTATTACCTCCTTTCCTTGATCTGTTGCGCCATCAGGTATCAACCGAGGACGGCCTGGCTGACCCTGGGCATTCACTGCCTGAGCCTCCTGACCTTGGCCTTGGAACTGGGAATCAAGCCCGGGGAAACGTCGGACTGGCCCCTCACGCTGGCGATCATGGCCTGGTCCACCTGGGCGACCTCGTCGCTCGCTTCGCTCTTGAAACGGACCGGAGCACGCCTCGAGAATCTCAATGCCGAGTTGGAAAGCCATCGCCTCGATCTCGAACGCCGGGTCGCCGACCGAACCGCCGCGCTGCGGGCCTCCCAGGCCCGGGAGATCCAGCATGAGAAGATGGCGGCCTTCGGCCTCCTGGCCGCGGGCATCGCCCATGAGGTCGGCAACCCGTTGGCCGCACTCAGCTCACTGGTCCAGATCCTCCAGAGACGAGGCCCCGACCCCTACACGGCGGAGAAGCTCGATCTCGCGGCGCAGCAGCTTGGGCGGATCCAGCGGACGATTCGAGAGCTCGTCGACTTCTCCAGGCCCGCGTCCACCGCGATGGTCCGGGTGCGGCCGGCCGACGTGGTGGAGGAGGCGCTCGGGATCGCCAAGTACTATCAACGCACCAAGCAACGGGCGATCTCCACGGATTTCGCCATCGATCTCTTTCCGGTTCGCGCGGTTCGCGACCACCTGACCCAGGTAGTGCTCAATCTGGTCTTAAATGCTATCGACGCCACCGACACGGGGGGACGGATCCACCTCGCGGCGAAAGCCGATGACGGGTGGGTAATGTTGGCCGTCGAGGACGAGGGTCGAGGCATCCCCGAATCCGACTGTAGCCGCCTCTTCCAGCCGTTCTTCACCACCAAGCCGCACGGCACCGGTTTGGGCCTGTTCGTCTGCCGGCAAATCCTCGAGGAGATGGGGGGCTCATTGTCCTACGAATCTGAAGTGGACCGGGGCTCAAAATTCACCGTCCGACTCCGAGCCGAGCATCCTGAACCCGTCCTCGTTGCCGCCGACTCTGAAAGGAGTGCGGCCCCTTGATTCGCATTCAAGAGAAACGTGATCCCTCCGCAAGCCGACCCAACGACGGTCGCGGCCGGATCCTGATCGTCGATGATGAAGAGGTGCTGGCCTCGACTCTGGAAGAATTCCTCACGAGTGAGGGATTTGAGGTTGGCGTCGCCAATGATGCGCCCTCGGCGCTCGCCATGGCCGAACGTCTCGAGCCCGACCTGGCGCTCTGTGACGTGCAGTTGCCGGGCCTCGACGGACTTGCACTCCTCGACCGGCTTCTCAAGGTCCGCCCCGACACGCTCGTGATGATGATCACGGCGTTCGCGACGGTCGAAAACGCCGTCGGCGCGTTCCAGCGGGGGGCCCACGACTATTTGATCAAGCCGGTCATCTTCGAGGAGCTCCTTGTTAAGATTGATCGATTGATGGGCTATCGCCGACTCCTCATCGAGAACCAGGCACTGCGCCGGCAACTGCACGCGCCGACCGACCTGGAAACCCTGGTCGGGCAGGGTCAGGCGATGAAATCGGTCAAGACGCTGATCCGCAAGGTCGGGCCCACTCGGAGCAACGTCTTGATCACCGGCGAGTCGGGCACCGGCAAGGAGTTATGTGCACATGCCCTGCACACGCTCGGCCCCGACCCCGATTCCGCGTTCCTCGCGGTCAATTGTGCCGCGATTCCCCACGACTTGCTGGAAAACCAGCTCTTCGGCCATGTCCGCGGGGCGTTCACCGGCGCCGATCGCGACCATGCGGGCCTCTTCGTCGCCGCCGGCCACGGGACGGTTTTCCTCGACGAGATCGGCGAGCTCCCCTTGGCCACCCAGGCGAAATTGCTGCGGGCGATCGAGAACAAGGAAGTGCTCCCGATCGGCGCGACCCGAACGGTTCGGGTCGAGGCAAGAGTGGTGGCGGCCACCAATAAGGTGCTCGCGACCGAGGTCACGGAGAACCGATTCCGCGCGGATCTCTATTACCGGCTCAACGTGGTGAGCATCACGATGCCCCCACTCCGCGATCGTCGTGAAGACATCCCCGAACTCATCGCCGTGCTGCTGGCGCGTCATGCGAAACGAATGGGGCGACCCGTCGACGGGGTGGACAACAACACCATTCGCGGCCTGATGAACGCCCCCTGGAAGGGGAACGTTCGCGAGCTCGATAACGCGTTGGAGCGCGCGGTCATCCTCAGCGAAGGGCCGATTCTCTCGCCCGAGGACTTCGCACCCGGCCTGATCGAAGACCTCGGAGAGACGACGACCGAGGGCGATGACCTCCGTGCCGCGCTTCGGGATTACGAACGCCAGCACATTCAACGCGTCCTGGAGAAATGCGAGGATGACAAGCGCGAGGCGGCCCGCCGGCTTGGTCTCGGCCTCTCTTCGCTCTACCGCAAGCTCGAGGATATCGGAGTTCGCCCCGCCTGAAACCAGGAGCCCGCTCCGCGCGCCGGGTCGGAACCGCCGACGCGGTCGCGGGCGATCGTGTAGGACCGGATATCCATGCGTTGCGCTCGATGCGATCGACTCGCCATCCCCCAGGCTGTCGGGCACTTGCCGAACGGCCTGGTCGTGTTCGGCTGGTGCCTCGACTGCCTCGAAGAGACCGGCTGCTCCGAGATCGAGGCCGTCGGGCGACGCACCACTCGGCGGGGGAACTCGTGCGTCTTGACCCTCGAGCCGCCGCCGCCCCCCCTGATGATCGCTCCCACTGATCGCAGGAGGCTGTTACTTGGGGTCGCCACACTCCTGGGTTCCTGGTCGATCGTCTTGATCGCGGTGGGCATCTGGACCATCCGCCAACCCGCACCTCCTAATCCCAGTCCACTCGGCAACGGCCGGCCGACACTCTTCCTCGTCGGGGGAATGGCCACGGCGGTGACAGCGCTGCTGCTTCTCTGCCTCTCGCAGGGGCGAGAGCTGGTGCGATCCCGACTGGCCTGCTGGTGGGTACAGTCGGGAGCGTTCCTGCTCGCCTTGGCAATCTTGGTTGCAGGGATCGTCTATCACGACCCGCGTCGCGATCCGTTCGTGGTGGTCGCGGCGGCCCTCGCCATTGGACTTTCCATCGCCGCGCACTGGCAGGAACGTCGACTACCAGCCGTCAAGTCCCGTGCTGACGTGATTTCGCAAGATTGGGTCCAACGTCACTGAGTAGCTCTCGTCATGACGGTAGACTCGATCCCGGTTTGCATCGCATCGAGGCTCAGGTCATGCGGGGCCCTCCAGAGGTTTTCAAGAGAAGCCTTGTTTGTATCCTGGCTTATCCGTTGGGTCTTCCGAGTGATTCAGTAACATGGGCGTGCGATCGCGACTCATGATGAATTACGCAGGATTCTTGCCTTACCCTCTTTAAGTTTCTGGCCGCCGGCTCCCTGTGATTCTGTCTTTGGGGCCTCTTGGGTATCAAGTTCGATGCGGTCGTGATCGCTGTCCTGCTTGGCTACGGATGTCTTACATGAACTGAATCAAGAGGTCAGTTGATGGTTTTGGCTTCGGCCGGCATCGGAACAGACGAGATGGGCACGGGTTTGGTCTTGGGTATCGTCGGGAGCAGCCTCGGAGTGATGGGAGGCGTCATCGGCACCTACTTCAGCATCAGGAACACGAAACGACCCAGGGAACGTTCCTTGATGATCCGGCTGGCGGCTATGTGCTGGGTCTGGTTTGCGGGAATGCTTGTCTGGATGTTTCTGATACCACGCCCGTGGAATCAGGCGGCGATGCTCTTCAACTTGCCTATCCTGTTCTCGATCCCCCGGATGAATCGCAGGCTGGCCCTCGCCCGTGCCGAAGACGAGGCCACGTGAAGGTCGGTATCGCTTTGCTGAGCACTTCTGGGATTCGGAGGCTCCCTGCGACTCAAGATCCCGCTACTTCCGTTACAGATTGACGTCCAATGGCGGACTCTGCCACCCTTTCGACTCTCGATCCGGGGTTTGATGGTGGCCGTTGGCATTCTGGGCTGGTTCATTTGGCTCGTTTCGCACCACGTTCGCGTTGTCCACCTCAACAATTTCCACGCCGAGATGGCATATCGTCCAGCTGCCATGCAGAACGGCATTGTCAATAAGACGTGGCATGAGGCGATGTATCAAATGTATCACGCCGAGATTTTCAGATCGGAAGGCTGGCTGGCCTTATCGATTTACCCCGCCCTGAGCTTGATCGCCATCGCCATCGTTGGTCGGTTGCTGAACAGGTTGCGTGGAAGCGCTTCGATTCTCGAAACGAATCAATGAGTGACCGGCATCGGCCAGGCACCTGAGGCGGTTTCCACGCCGGGTCGATTCAGCAAACTTGGCTCCAACATCAGTTAGAGCCTGCGCGAGAATGTGTTTTCCTGTTTGTAGGCCCACCAGGCCTGATTGAGCCACGAGAGGGGGAATAGCTCACGCCGGGGGAGGGAACCTTGTGGTACAGTCGAGGCGTCGCGGGCGGTTGGCCACCGCCATTAGGCGGGATTCAGAGGCGACTCCATGTTACGACCAATCCGATTCAACCAGCGAGCCGACATGCTGTTTGAACCGATGAATTCGGGCGAGGTTGGAAAACGGTTAGCGGTCCGACTTGGCTGCTGCTCGATCCCCTACCTGATCCTCGGCTGGACTTTCGCTGTCTTCGTCGATGATCGCCTCATGCGGGGCTTCTGGTACTGGTATCTTGTCGTCCTCGTTCCAGGGGCCGGGCTGATGCTCGACTTGTGGCGACTGAGACGCACGAGGATGCTGCAACCCAAGAGCTCGTCCATCTGACCTTGTACCAGAGCGAGAGGTTGAGCGAGTGTGGTGCCGAGAACGGAGGACTCAAGTGATTCGCATCTCGATACTCGGCGTGATGCTTCTGGTTGTCGTCTGCGCTCTGATCCTTGGACTCTTTGTACGACTCCAGGAGGAGGCGTTTTTCTACATCACCGGACCGCTGCTGGGCGCGACGCTCGCGGCACTGGCCTGTCGGCAGGATCGGTCCGCTCTGATCACGGGCGGCGGCGTCGGTGGGATCTGTCAGGGGATCCTCACTGTTCTGATCTTGAAGCGGGGCTACATCTTCCCCGACATCGCCATGATCACCGGGACACTTTTTCTGGCGAACTTGGCGGTCCATCTGCTCTTGGGACTCGCCTTCGGGACACTCTTCTACCTCTCACTTCGTTGGGCTCACCCACGGACGGTAACGGGCTTGAACGAGTCTTGATGGTCTGATGATTTTCAATCACCGAGACGCCTGATTGAGCCGCGCGTTGTTGAGCTTTCAGTCCGGGGGGGAATCCAGGTGGGCCGTGCCCACCCTACAGGAAGTTCGGGAATATGTAGGTTCGTCCACCTCGGGCTCGTGTCGGGGTGGACGTTCCGAGCGATGGATCAGACCTGCGCCATTCCGCCGTCGACGAACAGTTCAATGCCCGTGACATAGCTGCTGTCGTCGGATGCCAGGAACAGGGCGACTTTCGCGATCTCATCCGAGGTGCCCATGCGCTCGAGCGGGACCTGCGCGGCGAAGCTCGACTTGATCTGCTGGAGTTCTTCCTCGGTCGAGGCGATTCCCTTCAGGATCGGTGTATCGATCGGGCCGGGGCTAAGGGTGTTGACGCGGATCTTGCGCTCCTTCAGGTCGACCGTCCAGCTCCGGGCAAACGAGCGCACGGCCGCCTTGCTGGCGCTGTAGACGCTCATGGCCGGCATTCCCTTGATCGACGCGATGGAGGCGTTCAGGATGATCGACCCGCCGTCGACGAACAACGGTAGCGCCTTCTGGACCGAGAAAAGCAAGCCCCTGACGTTGATGTCGAACACCTTGTCGAATTGCTCTTCGGTGATCGACCCGAGCGGGGTGAGTTCGCCTATTCCGGCGTTGGCGAACAGGATGTCAACGCGCCCCTTCTGTTCCTTCACCGTGGCGTACAGCCGGTCGAGGTCGGCCAGGTTGGAGACGTCGCCCTGCACGCCGGTGACATTTTTCCCGATCAGCGCGACGGCCTTGTCGAGCTCGGCTTGACGGCGGCCTGTGATGAACACATACGCCCCTTCGGCGACGAACCGCTGCGCCGTGGCCAAGCCCATGCCGCTGTTACCGCCGGTGATGACCGCAACCTTGTTGTCAAGCTTCCCCATCGCACCACCCCCATTCGGTTGAAAGGCCGGAACGGGGGGTATGATAGGCGTGGCTTTCGACGGGGCAAGTACGCACCTTTTCGTAAGTACCCGGTCAGCCGAGGAACCAGTCGAGCCACTGGCAGGATCGCTCCTGGGCCACGGCCGGGAAGGCGTGCCCATGGCGGTGGTTGAAGAGGCCGACGGCGTCGGCCGCGCCGGTGAGCGACCAGACCGGGGTGACGGCGTCGATGTAGGGCCAACTCGCGTCACCGTCGGCGGAGTCGCCGCCGATCAGGAGGAAGGCCCGAGGGGCGATGAGGGCAAGAACCTCGGCGTTATCGAGGGGAAAACCCGGGCGGCGGATCGCCTCGCCGAGATACCACGGGGCCTCCCAGTTGGAGTAGGTCAGGCCGATCCCGCCCTCGCTGGAGACGGTCGCCTTGATCCTGGGATCGAAAGCGGCGAGATAGAAGGCCTCCTTCGCACCCAGTGAGTGGCCGATGGCGCCGATCCGCTTGGGGTCGACGTCGTCCTGGCCCGCGAGGATGTCGACCGCTCGGATCGCGTCGAAGAGCATCTTTCCCATGCCGGTCACGTTGGGATGACGCTGATGCAGCCAATCGACGGCCTGGAGCAGCTTATTGCCGCGGCTGTACTGCCAGAGGAAACAGCGCGGGGAGAAGGTCACGTAGCCGCGTCGGGCGAGATGCAGGCCGATGAACTTGTCGGCGGTGCCTTCGAGGCCCGCGGGCTGGCGAATCGTGTACTCCACCGTCGAATGGAGGACCACGGCGCCGGGTCGGCCTTGGCCGAGGGCTTCGGGCCGTAACAGGTATCCTTCAATCGGTAGGCCGGGTTCGGCTTCGTAGCGAACCAACTGACGGACGACCCCCTCCGACTTATCCTCTTCGAGTACGGTCAAGCTGGGGCGGGCTCGGGGCGCGGCGATCGTGCCCAGGAAGGTTTTCCAGCGGTCGGCCAGTTCTGAGCGACGCTGTTCCCAGGCTTCGATCGTCCGGATCGGTTGGTGTAGTGCGTCGAACAAGAGCGGAGCCGGTTGCGCGGCCGTTTTGGGGATCAGGGCCGGGGGCTGTTGGACCTCGGCGAGCCAGCCGGGGCGAGAGGGGGCGAGCATGGGTCGAGCCTCTTCGGCGTTAGGCGGACGGAGAACCGGGCTCTTCGAAGAGAACAATGCTGGCCGTGTACCCGTGGACGAAGTTCTGGCCACCGACCGGTCCGAGTTCGCCCATCGCGAAGAAGCCGGCGGTCGGGATCGCGTTGAAGACGTTTTGCAGCACGGTCACATCGTGGTGAGGCTCGCTGAAAAGGCGAGTGCCCCGTCCGTTGCAGGTGAAGAGCAAGGCGCCTCGGACGTTGGCATCGGGATGCAAGTCGCGATCCTTTTCGAGGAGCGCGCGAAGATCCTCGTCGGCCGTCTCCTCGTCGCGGACGTGGAACTGGACGGTCTGCCCGACCTTCGCGCGGTCCGAGATGGCAATCCCGCCGACCTCGTCGGCGCCGAGGACGTTGTGAACCAAGAAGTCGCCGCGCTGGAACGACTCCTGGTACTCGTTGATCACGCGGCCGACGTGAAGTCCGTGCTGGACGCGATGCTGGTCGCCCGGCGGGAGGGTCGCGAACAGCTCGCCCAGGACCTCGAGTGCCGGGCGTCGGCCGAGCTCCCGGATCAGGTTCTGCTCGGCCTTGGTGACGATGTAGGGTCGGCCGATCGGACGGCAGCCCTGGCTGACGATGGTTCGAAGGACGAGTGCCCCCTCCAGGCTGATCGCGACGGCTCCGTCCTGAAAAGTCTCACCGTCGAGGATCAAGCGATTCTGGCCCGGAGCGTTGGCTCCGCTCGCCATTCCCCCGACCACCCGGAGCCCGGGGAGTTCGCCGTTTGCCCGGAGCAAGAACTGATCCGCGGGAAACGAGAAAGGGTCGCCCAGAAGCAGCAGAGACGAACCGCCGGCGGTCGGCATGCCGGAAAACTCGCCGTCCACAAACGTCAGACGGAACGGCTTCAGGTCCACGTCCGGAAGCCGGGCCGACCAGAGGCCCAGCGCAGCGGCGCCTTCGATCTCCTGGCCGTCGGCGACGATCGACTCCCCGGTGCAGCCGAGCACATGACGCCCCAGTTGGTGGGCTCGGATCGCTTCGGTCAGCTTCGCCATGCCGGCAGCATGGTGGGGCGAGGCGAAAACAAGGGCCAGGTCGCCAGGTTCGCCCCCCATCAACGCGGCCGCGCGCTCCACGACTTCCTGGATCGCCGCCTCGGTGTTCGTCAAAGTCGAAAGGGCCGAGACGCATTTCATGAGAAGGTTCCTTCGATTCCTCGGGGCGGAGGATCGCAGCCAGGGTTGATGCCGCGACGATTGTAGCGTCAGAGTTTCTCGGCACGATAGGTTTTGTCGACGATCGGTGCCCGTTCGACGCGTGCTCGGCTGAGATTCAGGACCAAGTTGTACTTAACGTGCGCCGACCCGTCCGATATAATCTCCCAGAAGAGATCACCCTAATGCCCCCGCTCCGCGCACCATTTGCCCATCATCAATTGGTTCTCGGAACGAGAGGAGCACTCGGTGCGGGGGATCGAAATCCGGCGCCGCGTTCTTTTCTCGCACGCTCCGACATGGGCTTAGGGTGAGACGTTTCATGAGCGGTCATGACCCTCGCTCTCCCCTCCGCTCGCTCCCCTGGGGCTTCCTGGGGATGGTCGCATTGGTGCTCGTCTTTGAGTCGTTCGCGGCCAAGCATGAGAAGGACCTGTTCCTGAAGATCGACGCCTGGACCTGGAACCAGACCGGCCGTCGCGCCGAGCGGCCGGGCCCGTCGCCTCGAGTCGTCTGTCTCGGGGATAGCCTGGTGCAGGTTGGCGTGGCCTCGCCGGTTGTCGAAAAGCTCACGGGGCTATCGACTTGCAACCTGGCGATCAGCGGCGGTCAGGCGGCGTCGACCTACTACCTGCTCCGCCGGGTGCTCGATACAGGGGGGCGGCCCGACGCTCTCGTGCTCGACTTCTTCCCACGGCATTTGCAGTCGTCGCCGTTGGCTGGCCTCGACCCTTGGACGTCGCTCGCCCGGTTTGACGAGCTCATCGATCTGGCCTGGGCGGGCTGGGACGCCGAGTTCCTGGGCCGAGTCGCCATCGCCAAAATCGTTCCGACCGTTCGGTCTCGACCGGAAGTTCGCAGCCACGTCTTGGCCGCGTTGAACGGCGAGGACCGAGGTGACCACCACCATGTTCCCCCGAGCCTGAGACGCAACCTCGAGATCAATCGGGGGGGCTCCTCTGTCCCTCGACCCCGAGCTCGGTGCTCGAGAAGGACCTGGAGACTTGGTCAAAGACTTACTTTCCAGGCGACTGGGCCTGCCATCCGGTGAATGACGGATACATCCGGCGGATCCTGACACTGGCCGCAGCGCGTAAGATCCGGGTATTCTGGTTATTGCCGCCGATCCAACCCGCGCTTCAGCAGCGTTGCGAGCAGAGCGGATTCGACGCGCGGCACCAGAAATTTGTCCGAGGCTTCCAGGCGGAATTCTCGAACGTGACCGTGCTCGACGGTCGCCACGCCAATTATGATCCCCAGGTATTCTTCGACCCTCACCACCTGGCTCGAGACGGCGCGGCCGTCTTGAGTTACGACGTCGCGATGATGCTCCGTCGTGCGATCAACGCCGACCATGCGCTCTCGCGTTGGGTTAATTTGCCCGCTTACGGAAATCGCCGGATTGACGGACCGCTCGAGGATGTCGAACAATCGAGAGTGGCCGCGAGGCTCGAGAGAGCGCAGCGGATCCATTGACCGGACGGGTTCGTCCCGCCGGCCCTCCTAGTTTTTTTCTTTTCTTGAGCGCGTTGACAACCTCGGCCCCTTGTTCGCGACAGACTCTCTTACTTTTGGATCCTTGTCTATGGTCCTCGACCCCAAATTTATTCGCAATTTTTCGATCGTGGCGCACATCGATCACGGCAAGAGCACGCTGGCCGACCAGCTCTTGCTCCAGTCGGGGGCGATCACTCAGCGCGAGTTTCGCGAGCAGCTCCTGGACGATATGGACCTGGAGCGGGAACGCGGGATCACGATCAAGGCACGCGCGGTCGCGATCAATTACGACCTGAACGGTCAAACGTATGAGTTGAACCTGATCGATACCCCCGGCCACGTCGACTTCCACTACGAAGTTTCACGCAGCCTGGCGGCCTGCGAGGGGGCGATCCTCCTGGTCGACGCTACCCAAGGGGTGCAGGCCCAGACGGTCGCCAACGCTTACCTGGCGATCGCCGGCGACCTGGCGATCGTCCCCGTGCTGAATAAGATCGACATGCAGGCGGCCCGGCCCGATGAGATCCGCGAGGAGATCATGGCCACCCTCGGGATCGACCCCGACGACGTGCTGGCCATCAGCGCCAAGACGGGGCTGGGCGTGCCGGATGTCTTCCGCGCCATCATCGATCGCGTCCCCGCGCCTTCGGGAAATCCGGCGGCCCCGCTGCGGGCCTTGATCTTCGACTCGAAGTTCGATGACTACCAGGGGGTGATCATCTACGTCCGGGTCGTCGACGGCATTCTCCGCGTCGGCCAGAAGGTTCGCCTGATGGCGGGGGGGACCGAGCACGAGGTCATCGGCCTCGGTCGCTTCCGCCCTCACTCGGTGGCGTGCGACGAGCTTGGGGTCGGGCAGGTCGGCTATGTCCACGCCAATATCAAGAAGCTCGCTGACGTGAACATCGGCGATACTCTCACCGAGTCGCCGCGCGGGGCGGAGGTTGCCCTACCAGGGTATCAGGAACCGGTCCCGGTCGTTTTCTGCGGGCTCTTCCCGGCGACGCACAACCAATTCGAGGACCTCAGGACCGCGCTCCAGAAGCTCGCGCTCAATGACTCGAGCTTCTCGTTCGAGCCGGAAACGTCCGACGCCCTCGGGTTTGGGTTCCGTTGCGGCTTCCTGGGCATGCTCCACATGGAGATCGTCCAGCAGCGGCTGGAACGCGAGAGCGACCTCGCTCTGGTTCAGACCGCTCCGAACGTGACCTACGAAATCCTCAACAAACGAGGGGAGACGATGCTCGTCTCCAATCCGACCCGGATTCCCGACGCGGGGGACATTGAGGAATTCCGCGAGCCGGTCGCCAAGGTCAGCTTCATTCTCCCGTCCGATTCCATCGGCGCCATCATGCAGCTCTGCGAGGACCGCCGCGGCACGTACTTGAAAACCGAGTACATGACGCCGACGCGTGCGATCCTGAGCTATGAGCTGCCCCTGGCCGAAATGATCTATGACCTCTACGATAAACTGAAGAGCGCGACCCGCGGCTACGGCACCATGGACTACGAGTTGATCGGCTACCGCGCCAGCGACCTTTGCCGGCTCGATATCCTGGTGGCCGGGTCCAAGGTCGATGCACTCTCGATCGTGGTCCACCGTGCTCATGCGGATCGTCGCGGCCGCAAGCTGGTTCGCAAGCTCCGCGCGGAGATCGACCGCCACCAGTTCGAGGTCGCCATCCAGGCCGCCATTGGCACCCGCGTCGTGGCCCGAGAAACGATCTCAGCGCTCCGCAAGAACGTGACGGCCAAGTGCTACGGCGGCGATATTTCCCGAAAAAGGAAGCTGCTGGAAAAGCAAAAAGAAGGCAAGAAGCGTATGAAACAGATCGGGAACGTCGAGATCTCGCAGGAAGCCTTCCTCTCGGTCCTCGACGACGGCGACGAGTAAGCCGAGCCGGGGGGAGACACAGTCGATCGCCCCGACGGCATTCGGCGTGGCCTCGGTTCCACGGTCCCTTGTCTTCCCCCAGACGATCGTCCGACTGACTCAACGCAGCGACGCCCATGAGCCCACTCATTGCAGACCCAGTTGAGACACCCGTGGCACCCCTCCGCTCCGGGTTCGTGCGCCAGACCATCGAGTTCCTGATCGCACTCAGCCTCGGCATTCTTGTGTTACGGACCTTCACCGCCGAGGCCTACGTAGTTCCGACCGGGTCGATGGCTCCCACCCTCCTCGGCAATCACGAAGAGGTGGCCTGCCCGAATTGCGCGATGCGATTCGCGTTGGGTCTCGACGAGGAGGGGAGGGCGGGCCAACCGGTCTGCCCCAATTGCGGCGAAGACAAACTCGACGGAGTGCCGGTCGTCCCTTGCAGCGGCGATCGGTTGCTCGTTCAAAAGGGACTCTATGACTTCAAGCGTCCGAGGCGCTGGGAAGTCGCGGTGTTCCACTTCCCCGCCGATCCGACCCAGGCCTACGTCAAGCGGGTCGTCGGCTTGCCCGGTGAGTCGGTCCAAATCTTGCGGGGCGACGTTTACATCAACGGCAAGATCGCTCGGAAATCGCTCCAGGAGCAGCGTGCGATCCGGATCTTGGTGTATGACTCGCAGTTCGTTGCTCAAGATGCCAATCGCGTTCCCCGCTTCCTGTTCCATCGCGGCCGACCGCGAAGCGGCTTGACCAGCACGTGGCGGACCGAAGGGCCACTCCTCATCCACGATGCCGACGAGCTGACCGAGGACGCGATCGATTGGGCGGAGTACCGCCACCGTGACCCCGACCGTGGGCAGTACACCCCAATCTATGATTTCAACCCGTATAACGGTGGCGAACTGCGCGGGGAGAACCGGGTGTCCGACCTGATGGTCGAGGCCCGGTTGCTCGTCGGTCCCGACGCCCCGACGGTGGACGTCCGGCTCGACTCCGGGGCGGATCGGTTCGTGATCACCCTCCCGTTCCACGAGGCAACCCTCCCACGCGTCCGCCGCAACAACCGGGCCGTTCCGGTCAGCAACGCGGTGTCGATTCCGTTCCAGCCAGGCGAAGCGCCGCGGTCGAGCGTGCTCGAAGCCTCGATCATGGACCACCGGCTCTCGGTCTCACTGAACGGCGTCCCGCTGTTCGACCCGGTGGACTACGACGACCCGGCGGCCGGGTACGGATCGGAAGTGAGCCCGATCGGGGTCGGGGTGCGCCGTGGTTCTTTGACGATCGAACGCCTGAAGGTTTTCCGCGACGTCTTCTACACGAGCGCACTGGCCAACACGCCCCGGCGTCCGTTCGGGGTCGATGAGCCGTACCAGCTCGGCCCGGATTCGTTTTTCGTGCTCGGCGATAACAGTTCGGTCTCGAACGACTCGCGGTTCTGGTCCACAAGTCCGGTCGTCCCGGGCGACCTGTTCCTGGGCAAGCCGTTTCTGGTCCATCTGCCGGGCCAGGTGGTTCCCCTTAAGGTTTTCGGACGGTCGGTGTACTGGGTTCCCGATCCTCGCGAAATTCGTTACATTCGATAGCAACAATCAGCGCCTGGCCGAACCAAGCGGGGACATTCGACGATGAACCGGAGCTATGCGACTCACCCCGACGTGGTGAGTCCCGACGCGAAGCCCAAGGCAGCGAAGAAGGAAGGCCACCGCGAGACGGTCGAGGCCATCGTCGTCGCCATGATCCTTGCGCTTCTGGTCCGTGGGTTCGAGGCCGAGGCCTTCGTCATTCCCACCGGCTCGATGGCGCCGACCTTGATGGGGCGTCATAAAGAAGTGACCTGTCCCCAATGCAAGTTCGTCTACTCGGTCAACGCCTCTGGGGAAGATGGCGGCGGCGCCCAGCCCCTCGGCATCGGTGGGTTCCGGTTCCGCGGCAACGCCGAGGGACGGCTGGGTTCACGGGTCGTGGGGGGGACATGTGTCAACTGCCGATTCCATGCCGACCTGAGCAATGAGCCAACCTTCAACGGCGATCGCATCCTCGTCATGAAATTCGGCTACGACATGCCCTTTCTGCCCGGAGCCTCCGTGCCCGAGCGGTGGGACGTTGTCGTCTTCCGCTATCCCGAGGAACCCGAGGTCAGCTACATCAAGCGACTCGTCGGTCTCCCGGGTGAGAACCTGCGGATCAGGCATGGCAATATCTACATCAAGCCGCCTTCGAGTGGCGCGGACTACGAGATCGCACGCAAGCCGCTGAAGCATCAGCGGGCGATGGCGATGATGGTTTACGACGATCGACATCGCGCGGCGGCGATGTGGAATAAGCCGGAATGGTTGCGTTGGTCGTCAACCACCTCCACCACCTGGAAGGAAGGGGTGGTCGGGTCGTACTCGATTGCCACGAACCCCGGTGAGGTGGCGGAACTTCGCTACCGCAACCTCGTGCCCGACCCGGAGCAGTGGGACGCGATCCTGAACGAGCAGGAATTGCCTCGGAAGCCGCGCCCCACGCTGATTACCGACTTCTATTCCTACAACACGAATCAATCGACGAACTCCCGTAGTGACGACAGTGGCGCGCTCTCGCACCCGGACTGGGTCGGCGACCTGAGCCTTTCCACCCGCCTTGAGGTCAAGGAAGCCAAGGGGATCGTCCAGTTCGAGCTGGTCGAGGGCGGGGTCAGGAATCAGGCCGAGATCAACCTGGCGGACGGAACGGCAAGCCTGTCACGCGATGGGAAACCGCTGAGCTCGGAACGCGCGGCCGTGTCGGTCGGCGTTGGCTCGCACGACGTTTACTTCGCCAACTTCGATAACCGCCTGTCCCTGGTCGTCGATGGCAAAGCCATCTTTGGCGATGGCCTGGCCTATGACGAAGACCTGGCAACCGCCGTGCTACCAACGGACGCCGACCTGGCGCCCTCAGCCGTCCGCGCTGAAGGGGCTTCGATTGGCGTGAGCGACCTTGTCTTGAAACGCGATATCTACTATACCCTCACCCCTGGGCATCCCGATTACGATAGTTTCTGGGACGACGAGCATATTCCGAGGACGACGGTGGAGTTGTTTGACAACTTGGCCAATCCCGCGCGATTCGCCTTCTTGGCCAACTTACCGCCCAAAGAGTATTCGATCGGCGAGAATCGCTTTTTGATGCTCGGGGACAACAGCCCGATGAGTCGGGATAGCCGAGGATGGAACAACGAGGACCGCCGAGACCTCAGTAAACCGATCGACGAGCGGAACGCTGGCTGGGACACGTCGGATCGGGCGAGTTGGGAAGTCCCTAGGAACTTGCTGACGGGGAAAGCCTTCTTTGTCTACTGGCCACACGGAAAGCCGTTCGGGCCGGACATTCGCCTGAGTCCCGATTTTCGCGTGCCGTTCCGGCCCTATCTTGAACGGATGAAGTGGATTCGTTGACCGCCGGACGCGGTCCATCGGCCCGCATGGGTCTTCACGGAGGATCGGCCCATGGCCTTGCTGGAAGTCCGCGGTTTAGAGAAATGGTACGGGCGTCGCCAGGTCGTCAACGGTGTGACCTTCGACGTCTCGCAAGGTGAGGTGGTCGGCCTGCTCGGTCCCAACGGAGCCGGCAAGACCACCAGCTTCCGGATGACCATCGGCCTGATCAACGCCGATGGCGGTAAGGTCACCTTCGACGGTCGGGATGTCACGAGCATGCCGATGTACCAGCGGGCTCGGCTCGGCATGGGCTACCTCGCCCAGGATTCGAGCGTCTTCAAGCAGCTCTCGGTTGAAGACAACCTGATGGCCATCCTCCAGACGCTCCCCAAGCTGAGCCGCCGGCAGCGGGTCGACCGCCAGAATGAGCTGCTCGACCAGTTCGGCCTCGTCCACATTCGCAGAACCAAGGCGAATCGCGTCTCGGGCGGCGAACGACGTCGTTTGGAAATCGCGCGCTCGTTGATTACCGACCCGAAGCTGATCATGCTCGACGAACCATTCGCGGGCATCGATCCCAAGACGGTCAACGAGATCCAGGACTCGATCCGCGAACTCGCCGTCCGGTTCAACCTTGGCATCCTCCTGACCGACCACAACTTTCGGGAGACCATTGAGGTCACCGATCGGAGCTACTTGATTCGCGAAGGTCAGGTCTTCGCCTATGGATCGCCACGCGAGGTGCTCCTCAACCCCGACGTCCGCCGTTACTACCTCGGCGAACGGTTCGACGCCGGCCACCTGCTCGATCAAATCCAGCGCCGGAGTCTTCAGCACGACCACCCCGAGCACCCCAGCCAAGACCCCAACGAGGTCGTTATCGATCATATTGATGTCGATACCCGTCTCGCACCCCGCGAGGACGGCCTGAACGGCCCCGTCATCCCGCCGCCCCGATAATTCGTGGTGGCGGAGTGAACAGGGATCGGTGAGTTCCCGACCCCCAACTCCAACAAGACGCGATGCAGCCGAAAGGGGACAAGGGAGTCGACTCCCCGTCCCGTTCGCGCCGGCGAACCGACGCGTCGGAGCCTGGTTCTTGAATCGGGTTGGGGTCGCGTCTCAATACTTCTCTGGGCTGGCGGCTGGCTTGTTGGAGGACTTGATGACCGGCTGTCCCTCGGAATCGAGTTCGAGGATGATTCTTCGTGGTGTCACGATAACCAGCCGTTCGATCATCGCCGCCCCAGGCCCAACCTCGCGTGTGTAACGTCCCAGGCTGACGGCCAGGCTGGAACCATCGGGAACGTCACTCGAGCCCTTGTAACGGACCACGTTCGCGTTGGTGAGTTTGTGCACGGAGACGCGTTTTGGATCGCGCTCGGGGCCCGCTTGGCGAGGGATGAGCGTCGAGTCAAATAACTCGACCTGGAGGTTCGTCCCATGGGGCAAGTGTGATCCAGTGATATTGACGCGTCTGCCCTCATCCTCTCCGAGACCGAGGATCCCTCCCTCGCCGGATCGGGCCGTGCTGCCTCCGGAGCCGTAATAAGTCCATCCGGGTTTGATGAAGACAAACGCACGATCGTTCTCATAGGCGACAATCGTCGGTGCCTGGATCAGACAGGGCTTGGCTTCCGCTTGTGCGTGCCTGATGAGGGCAAAAAGGGTTGGCTCGTCGAAGATCCACTCGTGACCGTCCGCGTCCTGCTCGAGCGACGGGAGCCGATCCTGGAGGTGGTGTCGCCAGGCGTCCGCATCAAGGTCGATGGAACGAACCTGGTAGGACACCTGCCCCTTAAGTTCGGCCTTCGGAATCGATGGCGCCGAACGCGAGTTCGCACTCGTGCGGCCGACCTGCGGTGCCGCAGGCGGACGGACGACTGTGCGGGGCGGAGCAGGATCGTCCTCGGCGAATCCGAGGGAGGCGGCTACGAAGGCCACGGCCACGGCCGAAGGGAGGGCGGCGAAGGGCCAGAACTGAGGGCGGAGACGATGGGGCTTCATGCCGATGAGCTCCTGAATGCGAGGAAGAAGCGAGGTGCCCTCACCCATGAACGTCGCACCGACGTGGCGCGGCGTGGGGGGCCCAACGCGGAGGCGGGCCACGGCTTCCAAGGCCCTGGCCAGCGCCAGCGGGTCGCCCGTGATGCGAACCGCCAGGGCGTCCGCGCAGAGCTCACGCTGGCGGCGCAGCGACTGCGAGAGCCAGCGGACTCCAGGGTGAAAGAAGAGAACGGATTCCAGAATCCGTTGGGCCAGGTTCACGAGGTGGTCGGCCCGTCGCGCGTGGGCCAACTCGTGGGCGAGGACGGCGTCGATCGAATCCGCGCGGGCGGCGGCGAGCCAACGTTCCGGTAACAAGATGACCGGGCGGAACGCGCCGCATAGACAGGGCTCGTCCAGTGTCGGGTGGATCCGCATCGCCGGAATATTTTTGAGCCGCAATCGCCGACCCAGTTTTTGGGCCCGCTTCCGCAGATCTCCAGGGGCAGGGGATGCATCACGACAGAGTTGATTTAATCTGATCATGCCGAGGGCCAACACGATCGAAAGGCCGAGGACGGTTAGCACCCAGGCGGTCAGTGCGAATGGCCGAACCAGACGCGCAACGACAACCCCGCGATCGCGTGTGAAGCCGAGGAATCGAGACAACGTGGCCGCCCGAGCGACTCCTCCGAGCCTTACCTTCACGGCCATGGACGACTCGTCCCGCGGCTGGATCGTCGAATGTCCCGGCACGATCTCGGCGGCCGTCGCCACGCTCACCGCGTTGGCCTTCGAGCGCTGAGTAATCGAGAAGTAATGAATCGTCGTAAGAACGAGAGGACTGAATGCAACCAGGCACAGCGCCGCCAGTAGGGTCGCGTGCCGCGTCTTGTGCGAAATGGCCCGGCAGGTCTGAAAGAGGAGCGCAACGAGAGCGGCTGTGAGCAGCCCGAACCAGAGACTGTGCAGCAGTCCGAGCCAGACCAAGCCCCCACTCAACCCTTGGATCGCTTCGGTCGCGAGCGCTTGCAAGGGGCACCTCCTTCCTTGGTTTCGCCTACGCGGCGCTCATACCCGTCGAGGAGCGACCGTATCTGGTCGAGCTCATCAGCCGACGGCGCCGACTGGTCGAGCAGGTGCGCGACGAGCAGACTGGCCGAACCACTGTAGGCCCGCTCGAGCGTTTCACTGAGCAATGACCGTAGTGTCTGCTCACGGGGTGAAACCGGCTCGTAAACGAAGGCACGTCCCTGAGGGGAGCGTTGTAACAGCCCCTTCTCGGTCATCACGTTCATCAGGCTCATGACCGAGGTATAGGCCCGAGGCGGGTCGGCCTTTTGGTTGACGACTTCCAGAAGGTCACGCACCGTTGCCGGGCCGTTGCGCTCCCAAAGTAACTTGAGGATCTCCAACTCGGCGGGGGTCGGCTGTTCGGCTCGCGGACGTGCCATGAGGGCATTGACTCCCGGTTCCAGAACTCGGTCCCATGTGACGGCGGACATTCTACGGGTTTTGCCGTAGACGTCAACGGTAAAACCCGTAGAGACCCGGCGGACCAGACGTTCGTCTCGATCGTCGTGGCAATGGTCCTGTACAACCTGTTCGGGGTAGGGCTCGTGTCGCGGGAGCTTCTCGTCACGAGAATGCCGCTGGGATCAGGGCGATCCCCGACTGTGATCTCCAACTGCGTCGCTTTGCGCGACTCGGGTCTGACAATGTTTCGAGCAGAAAATTTGAAAACTGTGGAATTGTGGGTGTGATTATGAGTGGTAATGGCAAGTCATTGCGCCTAATTGGTTAGTAAGTTAAATAGAATTCTAAGATGACTTGGGTATTGACCAACGGGTAATTGTGAATTACAAAAAGACCACGGCCGCTTCATCCCACGCCAGCCAGGAATTGCGGACGCCAAGTCAGGACGTATCGACTTCGCACACGGGACGGCGCCCCCAAACCCGCCATCAAGGTCCTGTCATGCTGATTCACCCACGGACTGATCCCAATCCCCACCGTTCCCCAAAACCTTCGGAAGGCGAGACCGCCTCCACGATCAAATCATCGCCGTTGCATGAAAGCGGATCCAGATGCGATGGCTTTGCTCGGTCATGACCCGGTCCTCGTTGCGTCGGCCCGCGTGCCACTTGAGTTTCGTTGCCGATTCACGATGGGATTTTGTGCGTATGTGAGTGGATGTAAGCAGTTATGGCTGTGTGCAGTGATTGGAAAAATGCAAGCGATAGAGTCGTTATTATGTGGTTTTCAGGAATTACGGATTTTTTATTGACAAGTTTCTCCGGTTGCCTGACGATTGGTTTAATAAAGAATTTTGTGGCGGCGATTGTTGTTTTGTAAAGCAGGGCTGTCCTCCGCTGGCAGGTATCTCCTCGCAGTGACGAGTCGCTTTCCCCGTAGTTCGAGTCTGAGAAGACCTCATCGGCGGTGATGAGGATAGGAGCGGTCGCTCTTATCAAACTTCATTGAGTCCGTTCAGGGGAGCCTTAGACATGCGATGCAGACCCAAGGGATTCACACTGATCGAGCTTCTTGTCGTGATCGCGATTATTGCGGTCTTGATTGCGCTTTTGCTTCCGGCCGTCCAATCGGCCCGAGAGGCCGCGCGCCGAGCGCAGTGTGTCAACAATCTGAAACAGCTCGGATTGGGGATCCACAACTACCATGACACGTGGGGACAACTCCCCATGGGTGAGATGCCCGGTGGGCTGTCGGCCCAAGTCGGCCTTTTGCCGTTTATCGAACAGTCGTCGATCTACAACTCGTTCAATTTTAACAATTCTGCGCGGTGGATCTGGACCGAACCGATGACCTTGACGGTCGGTCGAACCCGAATTAACTCGTATCTCTGTCCCTCGGAAATCAATACTCAGTATGCCAACGATGGATATAATTTCTGGGCATCGACCTATGCGTGGAACTCAGGGACGTGGTGGCCGCGGATGGGCTCGTGGGATGGAGTTTTCGGTCGATCTTACAATGACGACGCCGCGCTTCAGCCATTCACGCCCGGGAATTTCAACCTGGCGGCGGTGACCGATGGCACCAGCAATACATTGCTCGCTTCCGAAGTGGCCAATGGACCGCTCACAAGCGGCGCGCCACGATCGAAGGTTTCGGACTGCTACGAAGTTCGCGGGCTGACGCGCACGTCCACCGTCGATCAAGCCGTCGCGGCCTGCAATGCGATTGACTGGGCCAAAGGACCGATCCCCTGGACTGGAGGCTGGCGTTACAAAGGCTACACGTGGGTCGAGGGAAGCATCTGGCGGAACTGGTTCAATACGATTCGGACCCCGAACCAAACTTGCTGCACGATGGACGACCAGAGTTGGTGGTACATCATGAAGCCCGCCTCGTCCTACCACTCCGGCGGAATCAACGCCACCATGGGTGACGGCAGTGTCAAGTTCGTCAAGGATTCGATCAACCGCCAGGTCTGGATGGCTCTGAGCACTAGGGGTGGTGGCGAGGTGATCAGTTCGGATGCCTACTGACCCCGTAGACCACGCGCTCATCAGGAGACGGCGGTCCATTCGAGTGTGAATGGACCGCCTGGTTCGGACGATCACCCATCCACAACGTCACTTCAAGATGAGATGGTTTCGCAATGCCTATTCATGGACGCCGGATTTTCGTGTCGGTCTCGTCCCTGTTGTTGATGCTCTTGGGCTTCCTGGCGGCAGGCTGTCAAGAAGCACCGCCTCCACCGATCACGACCGAGGCATTGGCCGAGGCCAAGAAGGAGCGAGAGGTCATCATGAGGAAAGAGTACGGGAATGGGGGCTTCAAGCAAACGGGTGCGAAGAAATAAGAGGCAAGACAGGCTCATTGGGAATGTTGATATCGCCGATGTGAGATCCGTCCTTGATTTCCTGGGAGTCCGGACCCTTTGGTTTGAGCCGGACTCCGACGGTCACCCCGGCGATGATCCGAGACCTTGCCACCACAGTTCGTCAAACCCGAAGGCCTGATCTTGATCCCCGTCCCTTGCTTCTTCGCTCTGATGGCCCCTCAGGCGTCGCCCCTGAGATCGAAACGGGAGAGGCCCTGGCGGTCGTCACGGCGAAGGTACGTCGCCAAGTCGAGAGTCTCCGACCATGAATCCAACGCGGCCAACCTCAGACTCCGGGACCGGTTTCGACCCTATGTCACGCGTCGAGATCGCCGGTTCGTTCGACGGCAAGAGGCGTCGCTGGCCGCGTCTTCTCGTGACGATCGGCATCGTCGGTTTTGCACTTGGGGTCGTCTGGCAAATGGTGGTTCGTGACTTGGTGAGCTCGTACCTCAACTTGAGGAAGGAGTCTCAAGCCGCGGAAGACAATGCGCCGATCGGCTATGTCGGCTTGAATCTCCGACGGTCGTATAACGACCGCGCCGCCGTTTTTCTCTCGAAGAAAGACGGGCGGACGCAGCTTTTCGCCGCCAAAAAAGGGGGCGGCGAACCCGACGAAGTCTACGACGTCACGGAGGCTTCGATCGATTTGGCCGCCCTTGAGGGTGGCTTCGGACGCGACTCAATCCCGGGCATCGATTACCCGATGATCGAAACGTCCCAAGGCGCGCGAGGAAAGAAACTTCGTAAACGACAAGACGTGTTCAGCCTCGATCTTGAAGGCGGCACACGCGTCTATCCTCGCGATCTGCTCGAAAAAATCGAAATGGTGAACGATCGTGACGGCGACACGTCGTTTCTCGTCCTCTACGATCGCGGGCGGTCGAAAGTCTTGTCATTTCGCCGTGACGTTGACGGCTCACCGGTCAGTTTTGGCTCGACCGGCTACTCGCGGTTCAAACAGCCTGTCCTCTACGACCGCAAGACGCGCAGTGTTTGGGCCCTTGAAAGTGACGAGTTCGTCTGCGTGGCGGGACCCTTGAAAGGCCGATCGCTCAAGTCGTTTCGTCCTGTCGCCTCGACGACCTGGGGCTCCTGGCTTGGTCAACATCCCGACACCACCGTTGTCGTTGGCAACGACCGCTCGAAGCCGATTCCGAGCGAGTGAGCGAATCGCGCTTGAAAGGTTTCCGTTCTCCCGAAACCGGCGGGTGTGGAATGCCTGCGAGTCGAAACCCGATCAAGCGGCCGGGGAGGGGAGTGACTTGCGAGTGGCCAGTTGGGTCGCGACGACCGACCAGACCCGATCGGGCGTGAGTTCGGCGAAGCATTCGAGCCGGGAGCACGTCGTCACGTAGCTCGCGGCGCACCAGACTTTGGTCTCGACCGCCGTGGCATTGGGGCCATACGGCCCGTTCAAGGCCGGGCTCGTGCAGGTATAGATCCCGACCACGCGAGCCCCCGCCGCCGTGGCCAGGTGGAGCGGCCCGGAGTCGTTCGAGAGAACCAGGTCGACCGCGGCGGAGGCGGCGGCCAGTTGGGGCAGGGTGGTCCGGCCGCACAGGTCGACGACCGGGGTCGTGCCGAGCTGCCGTCGAAAGGCGTCGACGATGGGCCGATCCTCGGGGGCGCCGACGACGACCAAGCCCGCCCCGTACAACGCGATCGCTCGGCGCGCGACCTCGGCGAAATGCTCGGGGGGCCACTGCTTGGTCTGCCAGCGGGCGCCCATGTTCAGCATCAACCGAGGCGTCGGCACATCGGACAGGACCTGGCGCGCCCAGGCCCGGTCGACTTCTCCGGCCGCCACCACGAAGCGGGGGGACGCGATGTCGGCTCCGAACGACTCGGCGATGCTGAGCAGTCGATCCACGGCGTGCGTGGCCGAGGGCGGCGGCGTCACCCGATGGGTGTAAAAGAGCGAGGCGCCTTCACGCGCATCGGCCAGTCCCACGCGAATGGGCGCTCGGGTCGCGGCGGCCATCAAGCCGGAACGGAGCAATCCCTGCAAGTCGATCGCCAGGTCGTAGCGACCGTTGCGGAGCTGAGCCAGGAACCGGGCGAACGTCGCAATGCCCCTGGGACGAAAATTGGTCCTGGCACGATCGTAGATGACCACGTCGTCAAGCTCGGGGTGGCCGTCGACCAGCCCGCGTAACGAGGCGTTGATCACCCAGCTGATTCGTGCTTGCGGCCAGATTGCGCGGAGCGCGGAGAGTGCCGAAAAGGCATTGACCACATCGCCAAGCGCACTTGGCTTGATGATGCAGACCCGGGCGGGGTGCAAGTCGCGTAGTTCGTGAAGCGGTCTGACCATGATGGGGGAACTCCCTTTCCCGAGCCGGGGCACAGGCCGATTTTACCAAGAAACGACGGGGCGACAACCGAAGACTCGCCGCGGGACGGATGCCGCTTGCCAAAGCTTCTCCAGGTCGCCAAACTGCCTTGGATCCCAGGCGTGGAACCCAACGCGGCTGGCAACCGGGGTTGCGGGGACGAGTGTCCTTCACCCGCCCGCCTGATTTCGGCACGTAAAACGAAAGTCAAAGCTTATGACGCCGCCCGCGACACGACGAGAGTTCCTCGGAGCGACCGGACTGGCCGTCGGGTCGGCGAGCCTGGCCCTGGCGTCGGACGAGCGGCCTCGAGCTCCTGGGTCGGCTCCCCGGATGAAGCTGGCCGTGGTGACGAGCGTCTACCACTACCTTTCGCACGCCTACCACATCATGGGCCGGTTCCTCGACGGCTTCGTGGTCCACGACGGCAGTGGCCTGCACCGCCCTGACTTTGAGATTGCGAGCCTGTTCATCGAGCAAGTGGCCGAGGAGACCGACCTGGGGCGAGCCAAGGCGGCGCGAAACCAGGTCCGGCTCAGCCCCTCGATCGCCGATGCCCTGACTCTGGGAACCGGGAAACTCGCCGTCGACGGAGTTCTCCTGATCGCCGAGCACGGCGATTATCCGTATAACGAAAAGCTCCAGAAGCTCTACCCACGTGGCCGGTTCTTCCGTGAGGTCACCGACGTCTTTCGAGCCTCGAAACGCTCGGTCCCCGTCTTCGTCGACAAGCACCTCTCCTACAGCCGGCCCGAGGCGCGCTCGATGGTCGAGCAGTCTCAGGAGCTTCAATTTCCCCTGATGGCCGGCTCCAGCCTGCCGGTGACCTGGAGGCTCCCCGCGCTCGAGGTTCCTCTGGGCAGGCGCTGGAATGAAGCGCTGGTGGTCTCGCGCGGCGACCTCGAAATCTTCGGCTTTCACGCACTCGAGACCTTGCAGTGCATGGTCGAGCGCCGCGATCGGCAAGGGAAGCCCCAAGGCGTGGTCGCCGTGACTTGCCTGGAAGGAGACGCGGTTTGGGACGCCGGCGAAAAGGGGATCTGGTCGCGGCAGCTACTCGATCAAGCGCTTTCCCGCAGCCATACCGTCAACCCCGGAGACATGAGGCAGAACACCGTCGACTTCAAACCCCCTTCCGGTCGCGACTTTCAAACGAGGCTGCGCCATCCGATCGCCTTCCTCGTGGAATATGCCGATGGGTTTCGCGCCAGCGTCTTGATCCTCAATGGCCACGTCGACGATACGACCTTCGCCGGCCGACTGGGGGGCGAGATCGTCTCCACCTTGGCATACCTACCGGCGCCCCCGGGTGCGCGGTTCTTCGATCCGCTCGTCTTGCGGATCGAGGACTTCATGCACAAGAAGCGGCCGCCCTATCCCGTTGAGCGAACCCTGTTGACCGGAGGAATCCTCGACGCGGCGCTCGAGAGCCGGATCCGGAATCATCAGCGGATCGAGACCCCCGACCTCGCCACCATCGATTACCAACCCCCGGCCGACTCCGGTTATATTCGCTCACCGGTCGCGAACCCGGACGCGAACAAGGTCTGAGCCCCTGGACACGGTTCGCTATGATAGGTCTTGCGGGCGGAGCGCCCGCGGCTCCAACAGGGAACGCCATCGAGGCGGACGCCGCTCGAAGCCGGCGCCCGCTCAGCCATAAAAAGGTGAGGGAATGAAGGCGGAAATCATCGCGATCGGTAGCGAACTGGTCAGCGGGCAATGCCTCGACACAAACAGCCAGTGGCTCAGCCGGGAACTCGGCTCGCTTGGGATCCCCGTTCACTTTCACACCACGCTCGGCGACGACATTGACGAGGACGTCGCGGCCTTCCAGATCGCGATTGCGCACGCGGACCTCATCCTGGTGAGCGGAGGGCTGGGGCCGACCCAGGACGACCTGACCCGAGAGGCCCTGGCTCGGGTCGCCGGTGTTCCGTTGGTCGAAAACGCCGAGGCCCTCGCCGCAATCGCAGCCATGTTCGCGCGGCGGAGCCGGCCGATGGCCGAACGGAACCGGGTTCAAGCCCTCTTTCCGCTCGGAGCCGAGATGATCCCCAACCGGGTGGGAACGGCCCCCGGGATCTGGATGAAGGTGGGCAATGCCGTTGTCGCTTGCTTACCCGGCGTCCCGTCCGAGCTGCGGGTGATGTACGACGAACAGGTCCGCCCCCGTTTGAATCAGTTCGCCTTGGGTGGTCGGGTCATTCTCCACCACAAGATCAACCTGTTCGGCAGAGGGGAGTCGGACGTCGAGGCCGCAGCCCTCGATTTGACGGCCCGGGGTCGCGTCCCCGAGGTTGGGATCACGGCCCATGACGCCACAATCAGTTTTCGGATCTCGGCCGAAGGAACGACCGAGGACGAAGCACGGCGGGCGATGGAGCCGACCCTGGACCTGATCCGCACGCGGTTCGTCGAGCTGATCGTCGGCGAAGGCACGGATGACGTGGCCGAGGCGCTGCTCGCTCAACTCGTCCGAACCGGAGCCACGGTGGCGACCGCCGAGTCGTGCACGGGGGGGCTGGTCGCCCAGATGATCACGGCTCAACCTGGCGTCAGTGCCTATTTCCCCGGAGGGGTCGTCTCGTATTCCAATCAGGCGAAGCAGGAGCTCCTCGGTGTCCCCGCCTCACTGGTCGCGACCCATGGCGCGGTCAGCGCCGAAGTCGCCGAGGCGATGGCCACGGGGGTCCGCGATCGGTTTCACGCGACCCTCGGCCTGAGCGTGACCGGCGTTGCCGGGCCGACCGGCGGAACGCCTGAGAAGCCGGTTGGTCTCGTTTTCCTCGGGTTAGCAACTCCCGATGGGAAAGTCCAGACACGCAAGCTCGAGATCGGCCCCGAACAACCTCGTGAGATCATTCAGCGACGATCCGCCAAGCACGCCCTGAACTGGGCTCGACTGGCGCTTCTCCCCATGCCCTCGAGGGAAATTCCATAAAATTCGGCGAGGGGGCCGTTGCTTTTAAGCAACAGGGGAATCGCCGCCCTTGAGTCAATAAGTGAAATCAAATAAACCAAGAACACGTTGTTCGTCCCGAGGGCTTCGCCGTAACCACCCGTGCAAGAATCGGGGGGGGCAACCTCCTCTACGCGATGGACCGTCGGGAGACGGCCCCGAAGCGAACCCCAGCCCTCGCGGGCTGGCTGGCCCGGAGCGGGCCAGTGGGCGGTAATGTAGCACCGGCATGCGTCGCCCAAGAAGCCGTCTGCTTTAGCTGACGGAGTGCTCACCCTGATTCCGCCTTGAGGCCCGGTTGCGACCAGAGCGTCTTGCTCTCGGGGTGGTGCGTCCGAAGCCAGGCGGTGGCCTGGTCGAGCAATCGCTTCTGGTCGTCGGGTCGCCCCTTGAGCCGACTGGCGTCGAGTAAGAGGCAGGCAAGGTCACGCTCCGGTCCCGAACCCTGGCAGGCGGCGGCCAATTCCAGGCGTCCCGCGCTCGCAGTCAAATCCTGTTGCCCCAGAACGAACGCGGCCCAGAGCGCAGTGGCTCGATCCGGGTTTTTCTTCAACTCGTCCAGCGCGACCGGGGGAAACTTGACCCCGTCCACCGCGGCGTAGGCCATCGGGCGGGTCAGGAGCAGTCGGAGCCAGACTGGCCAGCCTGGGCTTCGAGCGATCGTCAACGCGTACTCGCGCGGATCCGCCGAGGCCGCTTCGGCCGTCAGTGATTCGGCGAGGACATACCGCGCCAATGCCGGGAGCGGGGTCCTCAGGCAAATGTCCCAACGCTGCCTTTGATTGACGTTCGGGTCACGACTCAACGACGAAGCCGCTCGAATGCGTTCGGCCTCCGGGCGGGCCTCGTCGTGCAGGACATAGACATTCCGCCACACGTCGCGGAGGGCCCAGGCACCGTGGGCGAACCAGCCAATGAGGCCGATGAGGACGGCCAGGCCGAACAGACCCACGTAGAAGAGCGACCCGTACTTCTCGCGCTGGGAGAGTCGGGGCGGATCTGGGGTGACGATCGGGAGACCGGGAAAGACAAAACCGGGCGTGTCCCGCGAGTCTGGATTCGCATCGGGCGTGACGATCGGTAAGACGGGGAACATCCGCCCTGGAAGGTTGGGGTGCGGTGGATGGGGGTGCGAATCCATGGGCGTGTGCTCCGCGACAAAGGGTTCCTCAAGGTCCATTCTATCGCCGATTGGTGATTCCGATCATCGCGCTTTGACGGACTTGCGATTTCGGAATAAGCTTAATCAAGTCGATCGGGTCAAACGGTCTGACCTCGATTCTTGAAGGTCTTGAAGTTGAGAACCCGGCAGAGGCACAGGAGCCACGCTCTCCGCGGAAGGGCGTCTCATCAAAAAGGTTGGCCCCCCAATGAAAATTGCCTCTGTCATTCAGCGATTTCTCAACGATGAAGCGGGACCGACGGCCGTCGAATACGCCGTGATGCTCGCCTTGATCTTGGTGGCCGTCTTCGCCGCCATTAATTCCGTCGGATCCACGACGTCCGCGTTGATGCAGAACAACGCCGATCAGATCACCAAGGCCGTGAACACGGCCGCTTCTTGACCCGCCATTCCCGCGCACGTCGCCCTCGCTGAATGCGACCCTGTCTTGGTAGCATAGGATCGTTGTACGCTCCGATCCGAGTTCCGATTTGAGACCGGACGCGTCTCCGATCCGATCGCCTGCCATCGCGGGATCATGAAACTTAAACGCTTGCCCGAAGACTTTCAGGTTGAAGAATTGCCCGTGGTCGCGCAAGGCGAACCCCGAGGCCGATTCGTCTATTATCGACTGACCAAGCGTGGCTTGGGCACGCTTGAAGCGATCGAGGCGGTCAGCCGCCGCTGGAATATCCCTGGCCGGCGGATCAGCTACGGGGGATTGAAGGACCGGCATGCGGTGACGGTCCAGTACCTCACGATCTTCGAGGGCCCCGAACGCCCGCTCCATGAGACCAGCTTCGACCTCGAACCGGTCGGTCGGCTGCCCGAACCTTACGGCCCCAGCCACTTTCGTGGGAATCGCTTCGCCGTGGTGCTCCGCGACCTCTCGCCGCATTCGCTCGACCAGGCCCTCAAGGCCGTTTCGGAGATCCCGCGGGACGGTTTGCCCAACTATTTCGATGACCAGCGGTTCGGCTCGGTCGGCTTCGACGGCGGCTTCATCGCGCAGGCCTGGCTGACCGGTGACCACGAGCGCGCCCTCCGACTGGCGATGGCCGAGCCCAATCCGTCGGACCGGCCCACCGCCAAGGCCGAAAAAGCGATTCTCCGCGAGACCTGGGGCAACTGGGTCGAAGCCAAGGGCCGGCTCGATCGGTCGAATGCCCGAAGCTTGGTCACCTACCTGGTGGACCATCCCACCGACTTTCGAGGAGCGTTCGCTCGCCTTCGCCGTGAACTGCGATCGCTCTACTTCTCCGCGTTCCAAAGCCACCTCTGGAACCTGATCCTGGGACGCTGGATCGAGCGCAACACCCGTGAAGATCAGCGCGTGCCGATCGACTTCAAGGTCGCCACCCTGCCGATCCATCATGGGTTGGACCCGGTACAGGCCGAACTCCTGGGCCTCAGTCGGATCCCTCTGCCCGCCTCGCGTTCTCCCTTACCAGAGGGCCCGATGCGCGAAATCGCCGAGGAGGTCGTCGCGGAGTTCGGCTTGAGTTGGGAAAATCTCCGGGTGAAGCACCTCAAGGATGTCTTCTTCTCGAAGGGAACGCGACCCGCGCTGTTTTTCGCCGAGAACTTGGAGTACTCCGGCGCGCCCGACGAGCTCGATCGCAGGAGGAAGAAACTGACGCTCTCGTTCGAGCTTCCGAAGGGGGCGTATGCCACACTCCTCGTCAAACGCGTGACCGACGCGGCGAGTTGACGAGCCCTTGTGATAGCAGCAAAGCCGCATGTTATCAGAATTGCGATGAATCGTCTGGTTGAACTTAGCCCCAAGGGGGCGGTCCAAGGTCGCCCAGAGCGACCAACAGGGTCGGATTTCTCGAGACTGCAGCAAGGATACCGGGATCTCGTTCCCACGCTCTGCGTGGGAACGAGTTTCTCCCGCGAATTTCGGCCTCCGGAGCAGTCAGACGGCCCGGCTTCCTTGCGACAGACTCGATTTCTCGGGGCGTTGCCCCAGGCTGTCTTGGGCCGCCCCGTGGGGGCTAAGCGCTTCTGTGTGCAATATTGTTCAGATTTGCTCGTAAAGATCCGATCCACGCCGCTCAGCAGCGGTACTCACCCATGTGAGAAAGTCGCCCACCTTGAACCTCGACGTACTTTACGAAGACAACCATTGCCTAGTGGTGAACAAACCGGCGGGGTTGCTTGCCCAGGGAGACGTGACGGGCGATCTGAGCTTGGTCGACCTGGCGAGTTCTTACCTGAAGACGAAGTATCAGAAGCCGGGGAACGTTTACGTCGGCCTGGTGCATCGCCTCGATCGCCCGACCTCGGGCGTGGTGCTCCTGGCAAAGACGAGCAAGGCCGCCAGCCGGCTCTCGGCGCAGTTCCGCGCGGGGTCGGTGGAGAAGATCTACCACGCGGTGATCGATGGGTCGTGTCCCGAAGATTCGGGGGAGTGGAACGACACGCTCTGGAAGGATGAGGAGCGGAACGTCGTTCGGGTCGTGCCTCCGAACACACCGGGTGGTCAGGAGGCTCGGCTTGCCTTCCAGGTGCTCGGCCGGTTTCCCCGGACGACCCAACTCGAGCTCCGGCCGATTACGGGGAGGAGCCATCAGATTCGGGTGCAGCTCGCCGCCCGAGGCTGTCCGATCGTCGGTGACCGCAAGTATGGGGCGGTCAGTACCCTCAGGATGAGTGACGACCGCCCTCGGATCGCGCTCCACGCTCAAAAACTCACGTTCACTCACCCGACGCGGGGGGAAGTGATTTCGATTGCCGCTCCGGTCCCGAGAGACTGGCCCGTGCCTGTGACCGAAGCGAGTCAAGCGACGACCGGCTCCAGTACGCCAGAGGCACCCCCAACCCTGTGACCACCATGGCAGCGCAAGTTCGCCAAACGGTCGTGTCGTGCGGGCGTGAGTCGAGGGTCTTCTGAGATTCGTACGATTCCTGGGCGACCTCGGTGATCGTCTCCGCCGGGAGTGAGGTCGTCGCGGGTTGGGACGCGGCGATGGGGGCCGGTTGGGGTTCGGCCGCGGCCGACGGGGCCGACTTCAGAGCGTCGGTGGGAGCCAAAGCACTCGGGACAGTGGCAGGGGCGGGAGCGGGAGCGGGAGATTGCGTCGGCTTCAAACCATTGAGGTAAGTATTCGTCGCCGCCCAGAATTCTTGGTCGCTGAGTCCGAGTTCGTCGGCCTCATGCTTGGCGACCTGGGCATCGACCCCATCGACGGTCAGCCGGCGGATGTACCAGAGCGCTCCGGAGCGAGTTCCATCCGTATCACAGAAATAAAGCGGACGAGCGTCGGACAAAGTCATTTCGAGATTGAAACGGGCGACATGTTCCGCATCCATTTTCTTCAGACCAACCGGTAAAGCCACGTAGCGCATCCCTCGGTTCGCCACGTCCTCAATGAAGGACGGCTGAACCTGGCTCGTCTCGCGCAAGTCGAGAATCGTTTTGTATCCCTTCTCGGCGAGCCAATCGAGACCGGCGGTCGTCGGCAGGCTCCCCCCCGAGAGCTTGGGCTCAAGCGCGACGAATCGGCGAATGCCGGGAGCGACGCTCACCTCCGAGGTGGCCGGAGGTTCGGTCGTCGCCGGGGCGTCCGGTAGGGTAGCCGGCTTCACCGCGGCGGTTTCCGCGGCGGCGAGGGGAGCGGGTTCAGGCAGTTCGTTACGTGACTCGTCACGGGGAATCGAGAGCGGTGGCAAGTTGTCGAGCCAGCTCTCCGAGGCCGGGTCGGCCCCCCGGGCCGACCGTGAGGCCGGCTCAGGGGTCGAGACCACCGCTCGTGCGACGTTCTCTCCAAGAGAGTTGCGTGGGCGAGCCGCTTCATAGCTGGCTCGCCCCGCCGAAGATTTCGTTCCCGACGGGGTCACGCTTCCTGTCGAGGAATCAGGCGCGGCCGACGGGGGGCGTTCTTTTTCAATGGGCGCCGGTGAGAGATCCAGCGGCGTGCTATCGACCGGAGGCGCCGGCAGGCTCGGCCCCCCCCCCGGGGCGACGACGGTCGGTGAACCGAACTCGAGTGGGGCTTCCCCCCCCATGCTCATGGGGGCACTCTCACCGCAGCAGCCTGCGCCGCCGCTGACGACGCTGGCCCCGATCGGGGTGCCGAGTCGGGCGCCTCGATTGAAGACCCGATCGCGAAGTCCCTTGAGATAATTGCAGGGACCGACACCACGGCAAGCACCGCCGCAAGGGCTGGAGCCGCAAGGTCCGAAGAATCCTGATTGGCAGCCTGTTTGAGCCAGTCCCGCCAAGGCAAGCAGGATCAGGCCCAGTGGTCGGAGCCGAAACAAACGCCGTGGCCCAGGGGCGCCCCGAGCGGAGCGACCGGTTCCAATCCATCGCATCGTCATCGCTTGTATCTCCCGTCTTCCGACACCCATTCGCACGTCACCGGGTCGTTCCCCAGATCGAACTCCGCGCCGATCCTGATGCAGGGCAGGACGCTCTGCGGTCGACAGAATGAATGGCGAGAAGTTCGTCTCTGTTGCCGGTGTGAAAGACGCCACGGGTCCGTCGCGTCGACCACGCCGAGGATTTGCCGACCATCAGGAGAGAGGAGCCGCGTCGCGACGCGAGATCGCTCGAGACAATGCACAGAGATGCGGCTCCGGGAGACGGTTGGCATCGGGACGCTCAATGGGTGTCAACTCTACAGGTACGCAACCGATCCCTGGACGAAGCGAGTCGAAAAAAAAGACGCTCGCCTTCCACGTCGTTCAGGCGGCACTCCGGCCGCGTCTTCGTTGCGACCGATGCATCCCGATCGGCGAAATCACCGACCGAAATCAAGGCCGCCTGGGTGCGGAGTCCGGGTGACGACCAAGGGCTTGAGGATCGTCGATGAAACTTAGCCGACGTTCGAGTGGTTGCCAAAAATCCATGGCGATTTCTAGAATGATTTTGTGAGCGTTTACCGCGAATTCCGCAAAGTTTCCCCAACTTCCACAACTTCGGCGGCTCCATGGCGAATTCCGATGCGAAAGTCCCCGCCTCGCAGCGACGGACCCGACCCGCTTGGCTGGGAGCGATCGTGATCGGGGCGGTGGCCACGGTGGCGTTCGCCTACGATTTGCCCTCAGAACCCTCATTCGTCGACGAATGGGCTTATCTTTCCCAGACCTACTACGCCGACCTCTGGATCGAAGGCGCGACCAACCGCGCGGAGTGGCTCGAGTATCCCGCCTATGACCTCCCCCCGTTACCCAAGTATCTGTTCGGCCTCTCGCTCCGCGCCGGGGGATACCGCAGATCAGGGCGAGTCGATGCCCTGAAGTGGTATGCCGACACGCGGAGCCAGTTTGGCACCCCAGCCACCCTGTTGGTCGCGCGGTGGCCCACCGTTTTGATCGGTGCGCTCGGATGTGTCGCAGTCTATGGGCTGGGAACGATCGCCTTCGATCGCCGAGTCGGCGGGCTTGCGGCTCTGCTTCTGATGGTCAACCCGCTCTATCGAGTCCATGCGCGCCGGGCGATGTCCGACGTCATCGCCGAAAGCTTGATCGTGCTGACGGCCTGCGTCTTCCTCTGGGCCTGGCGGAGGTTGCTCAACGGCCGGCTCGGGCCATCCACCTGGCTGTTGGCGGGTGCGGCAGGCTTGGCGGGCGGCTTGGCCGCGCTGGCGAAACTCAATGGAGCGCTGGCGATGATCATCGTCGTCGCCTGGACTCTGCTGGCCCTGGTTCTGCCCCGGATCGCGTCCGCAAGAAAGGGGGCGGTCGTCGTGGCGGCCCTGGTTGCCGTCGGCGTCTCGATCGCGACCTTCATCGCGGGCAACCCGTTCCTGACCGCCCAACCGCGGGGCGCTTTGAACTCGCAGTTACAAGCGACCGCCCGATTGTCGCTCGGCCAACGCATGCGTTTTCTCGTCGACCATCGCATGGGAATTTCGCGCGGACAGATGGAGATCTTTCCCCATAACGCCCTCCCGACCGCGTTCGACAAGATTGCGACGGTCTGCGTTCAGGGGTTCGGCCGGTTCGGGCCGTTCGGCCCCCATGAATCGAACTCGCGGATCCGCTATGATCCGAACCAGGACTGGGGGGCCCTGATCTGGCTCCCACTCGTTGTGCTCGGGGCCGTCCAATCCGCGGTTCGCGGGCGGGCTCAAACGAAGTCAGGAGATGCGCCTACCGCCTGGGCGATCCTGATCCAGACCGGGGTCGCCTTGCTCGTCGTGACAATGTACCTGCCACTCGCCTGGGATCGTTACTACCTCTCGCTCCAGCCCGGCTCAGCGCTGCTCGCGGCGGTGGCGGTTGTGGCGGTCGCCGATCGTCTCTTCAGTCGCCGTGCCGGCGCGGAAGGATCATAAGTCGTGGGTATGCTCCGTCGCCCCGAGACCTGGGTTTTTGTCATCCTGCTGGGGAGCTATGCCTTCTTCTGGCACGCCCGCGACTGGAATAGCGCCAGCCGTTTGATGCTGACTTATTCAATCGTCGATCGGGGGACGGTCCTGCTCGATGGCCTGGATCAACAGACGGGGGACATCGCCAAGTTTCATGGTCGGTACTATTCCGACAAGCTGCCCGGTTACTCACTGCTGGCGACCTTGCCGTACGCGGTGGCCAAGACGGTGCTGGGCCTTCCCCCACACCCGCGGAATGTCGCGGGCCTGGCCTATTGGCCGGCCGATTACTGGACGACCCTTGGCACCTCGGGGTTTCTCTCCGCGCTGAGTGGCGTCCTCCTGACGATTCTGGCCCGCGACCTCGGTTGCGGTCCACGCCGGTCGTTGCTGGTGGGCCTCGGATACGGCCTGGCGACCCCTGCCTACGCCTACGCGACGATGAGCCATGGCCATCAGGCCACCGCGTTCAGCTTGCTCGCCTCGTTCACGCTCCTCTGGCGGGAAAAGCAGGCCCGGCCCGCCGTGCGTGCCTTCCTGGCAGGGGTGATGGCGGCCTATGCGGCGGTCATCGAGATTCAGGTGGGGCCGGTTTCGGCGATCCTCGGGTTTTACTTGTTGGCCCAGGTTGTGACCGGCCAGCGAAAGGTGGCCAGGCTCGGTGAATTTGCGGTGGGGGCGAGCCTGCCGACGCTCGTGCTGCTGGGCTACAACTTTCTCGCCTTCGGTTCTCCCTGGGACATGGGCTATTTTCACCATGCCACCGATGCCTTCCAGAAGGTCCACTCGGCGGAGAATCCGCTTGGCCTGCGCGGGATCGCGGGGGCACGGATCATCCCCTTGCTCTGGGGCGGCTATCGTGGCCTCTTCTTTTACGCACCGATCCTCGGTTTGGCGATTCCCGGTTGGGTCGTGCTTGCGAACCGCCGGAAGTGGGGGGTAGCCGTCGTTTCGGCTGCCACCGTCCTCGCGATCTTCCTGGTCAACCTGAGCTATCCGGAATGGACCGGGGGATGGTCCACGGGGCCGCGACTCCTCGTCCCGCTGATCCCGTTCGCCATGCTTCCGGTCGCCGCCTCGCTGGCCGCCGGGGGCCCGCTGACGACCTGGGTTGGCGTTGGACTGGCCCTGGCGGGAGGAGTCTTGATGCTCCTCTTTCAAGGAATCGGTGCGCATGTCCCGCAATTCATCGCGGATCCGTTGCTCGACGTCGTCCTGCCGCTCTGGAGCGGCTCGCCGCTCCCCGCTTGGTGGGTGAGCGGGCGATTTGCACGGAATCTTGTGAGCCTGCTCATACCCGGTCCGTTGGCCCAGCTCCCCGAGCGTTGGCAAGGGCTCCAGTTCGTCCCGCTCGTGGCCGCGCAGCTCATCGTGATCGGCGCGGCGAGTCGGTGGATTCGTCGTGTCCCGAGGCCGCCGGTGCCGGGACCGGCGGATCAACAGCCAGGCTCAAACCTGGGTGTTGATCAGGAGTAAGACGGCCGTCGTGAGCACGAGGATGCCCAGGATCCAGGTGCTGAGCCGGCCGGCGTGGAGCCAGATCAATCGCCAGTTTTCGTGTCGGGACGCGGAGTAGACCAAGCTAATGGCGACCACCAGCGGGAGCACAAACCAGTAGAGATGGATCATTCCGAAGATCACGCCGAACCCTCCGCCTTGAGGCCTTCCAGCTTGACGTCGGCTGAGACGCTGTCGGCCAACTCCGCTTCATCAAGCTCGGCGTAGGCAGGTCCCTCGAAGGCGTCGTAGATGGCCAACACATTGAGCAGGCCGGCGACGGTCGTATAGATCGTACCGACTTCGATGAGCTTACCGTAGCGCTGCAGACCATTGATCACGTTCTGCGACGGTTCGGCCATGAATCCGCCCAGGATCGGCTCGAGCCCGTAATATTGCAACGTGCTCTGCACGAGGGCGGGCAGGGCGGGCAGTCCGACAAAGAACTGTCCCACGTAGTGGAGGCAGAACTTATCGGGGTTGTGCATCGGGTTCACCCACCGCCAGTAGACGATCTTGCCGTCTCCGAGGGCAAACCCAAGAAAGTAAAGACTGAGAATGCAGAGGGCGTAAAGGAGACCCTTGGCCGTTCGGCCCTGGTAGAAGTGCCCCGACCCGGGGACAAGCCAGGCCAGGAACGCGGCCAGGTAACGATTACGGAGGGGGACTGGAGTTATAGGCATGGGTTGCGAGATCATCCCGGTCCCAGGTCCACCGCACGAGCCATCGCCCCGACGGCGAGGTGCCAGACGTACCCGTCGATCTTAACACGGCGGGGCAGCGCCCTTCCAGTCCGATCCGACTCAGACGCGTCAGGCACAGAACGCCGAGCGCCGGCATTCCGCGGAGACGCCTTCGACGACTTCGGGGGGAATAATCTCGAGCCCGCGCATCGCACCGGCCATCAGCGCGAGCGAAGCGAGGCGGTCGAGGCTTCGGGGCACCCCTTCAGTCAAGGAGTGGAGCCGGTGCACCGCTCGAGGGGTGAAGATCGGCTCATCGCGGCCCGCTACGGCGAGCTTGGTCGTGATGTAGCGTTCACTCTCGGTCCGCATCAATGCAGGCAAGGCGATCGACAACCCCCAAGGGTCCAGCGTTCGTTCGTCGTCCTCCGAACTGCGGAACACCTGAATCACGGAAAGACGAGCCGCCGGATGGGAGTCGGCATGCACGAGCCGATCGAGATCGAGGCGATCGGTCGGATCCGGCAAGTCCTGGCAATCATCGATCGCCAGAATGACTTGCAGCCGTTGCCATCGACAGAGCCGGAGCGCCTCGCCCAGCCGCTTCCAGGCCGCCCCTCGGCTGGCGCCGGCCGGGACAGGAGCACCAAGGGCCTCGGCGAGCTCGGAGAATAAGGAAACTCCATCCACGGGGCTCGAGATCCGCGCGATTCGACGCCCGGGGCCGCGGACCTCGCCGAGCGCCTGGGCGAGGACCCGAGACTTGCCCATTCCCTCCTTCTCTTGGAGGATGGCCAACTTGCGTCCCGACTCGATCGTCTCAACCAGGCGCGCAACCGCCTCTTGGTGCGCCTCGAGCGGGACGAAGGGCGAGGACCGCGCGTCGAACGGGTCTCGCGAGAGCTTCCAGTAACGCTTCCACACGGGGCAGAGACCTCCTCAGTCAGCGCGGGCTTCGGCATCGCGTTCCCTTGCTACGATCGGTAAAATCGGCCTTTTCCTTTGGTTCGAACCCGATAAAAAAGGGTGGCGATGGCCGACCGCTTCTATTGCCCCGATCCCCCAATCTCCGGCCAGTTCACCATCGAAGGCGATGAGGCCCGCCACCTGGTCCGGGTCCGCCGGCTGGGCGTGAAGGATCAGGTCGAGCTTTTCGACGGCCGAGGGTATGCCACCTGCGCCGAGGTGAGGGCGGTGGGGCGCGATCGGGTCGAGCTGGTCGCCGTCGGCGCCGCGTTGCCCGATCGGCCGTTGCCCTGCCGGCTGACTTTGGCGACGGCGGTCCCCAAGGGAGAACGGTTCGACTGGCTGATCGAAAAGGCGACGGAGTTGGGGGTGACCAAGCTCATCCCGATCATTACGGAGCGATCGGTCGTCGACCCACGCGACGCCAAGCTCGAACGGCTCCGTCGTCGGGTCGTCGAAGCCTCCAAGCAATGTGGTCGGAACCGACTCATGGAGGTGGAGCGGCCCACCCCCTGGTCGGCGCTCCTCACGAGCAGAGCCCATGGAGTTCGGCTTCTGGCTCACCCCAGCGGAGCACCGCGCGGGCGGTGGCCGCGCAGTGAGGAGGGCCAAGCGGGGGCGGTGACGCTCGCCGTGGGCCCCGAAGGGGGATTCACCGACGCGGAAGTCGACGAGGCCCAGACGCACGGATGGTCGATCGTGGGACTCGGGTCGACCATCCTGCGGATCGAGACGGCTGGGCTCGTCGGCGCTTCGGCGGTCCTGGCTCAGTACGAGGTTGGGGACGAATCAGCAGTCGGGAGTGGGCCGTCATAGCCCATTGATCGGCGCGGCGGGGCGCTTGCGATCGTCCCCGCCCGGAACGGAACGGCGGGAGCGCTCAGGTCCATTGGCCGCCCGATTTATCCTGATAGATCGACCAGACATAGCCGTCAGGGTCTTTGAGGGCAAACTCGCGCCAACCCCATGATTGATCGGTGGGCTCGCTCGAAAGGCTGAGCATCGCCCCTTCGTCGAGGCAGTGCTGGTAGAAGGCGTCAATATCATCCACGCGCAATTGAAGATGGATCCCGACACCCGGCTTGGTATCCGCAAACTCCGCGGCATGCGCCTCTCGAGGGTGAAGCATCAGGCTAAAGTCGCCAATCCGCAGGATCGCCAGGCTGATCGGAGCGCCTTCTTCTTCGGCGTGGATCTGGGCAACCTCGGCACCGACGACTTCGTTATAGAATTCAAGCGACTTGAGCACGTCCTCCACATACATGAAGACGCTAGTAACTTGCCCCGCCATCCGCATCCCCCTCTCGCCTGCCAGGAAATTCACCCGCCGGAGGATACCCCGAAGGACCTTTTCCCGCAACGGCGCACGCGCATTGATTCACGTGGCTTCGAAACTCAAGCGTTCGGAACGCTCGCTCTCTGTTTCGATACGTTCGCAACGCAGGGCGAGCGTTCGCTCTGTTCCAGCCCGAGTCAGGGAAGGTTACTCCACGCCCAGATGCACGGTGCCCGTCGACGCGGGGGTCATCGCCTCGCCGCAGCAGGTGAAGGACTGGGCGTTCGTCGAGCAGGTGCAGGGATTGATAATCTCGATCTCCGAACCGCACTTCCGACACTGAAGCCGTTGACCGGCCGGCAACTTGACTCGATTGCTCGCGTTGGTCGCTTCGATTTTCGTCGTCATCGTTCGGCTCCTCGTGGTGGATTGCCAGAGCGGCAATGCCTCTTCGTCCCGTCGAGGGGGGCCGCACACCGGGGCGAGGCACACGAATTCGCGCTCGCCCATTTCCCTGGCGGGTCTGTCGAGACTTCGATCCAGAGAACGAAGGCATCGAGAATTCCAGTGATGCAAATGCTAGACCCGCGACTTCTCAAATCGTAGAAATCGAAGTGAGCCGAGCGGCTCGGCCGCTCAAGGTGCCTCGTCGCCTGCGAAGAAGTCCACGGTCTCCCGGATGGCGGGGAGGAGATACCCGACGGCGGAGTAGTGGCCGCAGTCGAACCACTGGATGCGCGGTCGACCCGCAGCCTCCCAGAGTGCCATGGCTGACGCCGGTGGGATCACCTCATCGACATTTCCGGCCATCATGAACAGACGCTTGCCGACCAGGCGATGGGCATAGGTCAGTGGGTCGAACGGGGCGGTCAAGGTCTTGAAGTCGGCTCGGGTGCGGCCTGATTTCAGCCAGAGGTCGCGATACTTGGCCGCCTCGGGCATCTCCCAGAGGATTCGCGCCAGGTCGCCGCCAGCCAGGAGCAGGGCCGCCTGATTGATCGTGGGATCGATGGCCGCGGCCAGGGAGGCGACGATTCCCCCCAGGCTGATGCCGGTGACGCCCAGCTTGGTCGAATCGACCTCGGGTCGGCCCGCCAGCCAGGCCGCCGCGCGCCGGACGTCGCACACGCCTTGGCGCATTGACAGCAAGGAGCGTTCCATGTCGGCCGAGAGGAACTTCTTGTCGCTTCCCGCCGGCCGTCGCTCTCCGTAGTAGGGGAGCTTGACGAAGAGTGCCGCCACCCCGCGCTGGGCTAAACGGGCCGCCAGGTAGCGTGAGAGGGCAAAATCGGCTCCGAGGATGTGCAAGACCACCACCGCCGGACGACGCCCCGGTCCCACCGGGCAGAAATATTCGGCGTGAACCGTATTGTTTTCCGGGTCCGGAGTCGTGATCGGCGACGGGAACCGGACGGCGTCCACCGAAAACGTCGACTCGGTCCGGATCAACTCGCGTTCGTAAGGGAATTGAGCCGCGGTCAGACGGTAGAGCTCGGGAACTTGAGCTTCCGCCGCCGTCGGCTGAAAGCGGGCTTCCCCCTGCTCCACCCCACCCAGAACGAGCGTCACGATCAGAACGAATCCGGTCATCAGTGGTCGGGCTCCGGTAAGCGAGTGTGCCAGTGTGGGGGCGAGCGAGTTCGATCTGGCGAACGAACGGTCGCGCCAGCCATTGTTGGATCAATGGCGACCAGCCGGGGCGGAGCTGCCAGGCCGGATCGCCTCCGAGCTTGCGGTCGAAGGTTCGGGGAGTCCGGGAGCGTCGGGGGCTGAATCGGGAGGGAGGTTGAGGGCCGAATCGTCTGCGCCGGGGGTTCTCCAGTCGAGGCTCATCAACTCGGCCCATCGATTCAATTCGGGGACCGTCTGAAAGACCAGCTTCATCGTGACCGCGATCGGCATGGCAAGGATGAGGCCGACGAGTCCCCAGAGGAAACCCCAGAAGAGGCAGGCGATCAGCACCGTGGTCCCGTTCATGTCGAGCGAGCGGCCCATCACGAACGGGGTTACGATATACCCCTCGATTCCGACCGCCGCGAGGTAGACTGCCGCCACGATCAGGGCATCGCCGATTGACCCTGACTGGCCGATCGTGATCAAGGTTGGCAGGCCGCCCCCGATCATTTGACCGACGTAGGGAATGAAGTTCATCAAGCCCGCGAACAGTCCCAGGGCAAACGGAAACTTCACGTTCAGGCCCCAGAGCGACAGGGCCAACACGATGCCGAGCCCGAGGTTGATGATCGTCCGCGCCACCAGGTAGTTGCGGATCTGACTGGTCAACCGGCCAAGGATCCGGGCCGCGGCATTCGCGTCGCCGGGAGTGGCGGCGAAGAAGCGGATCACCTTGGTCGTCAGCATGTCGCTCTCAGCCAGTAGGAAGAGCACCAGGATCAGGATGAAGAAACCCTGGGCCACCCGGATCGAGAGGTCCGCCAGGCCGATGCTCAAGGTATCGATCACCATCGCCCGGTTCGCGTCACCGAGTAAGTCGATCGTTCCCGGCTCGGGCAAGATCCCCCGCATCGACGGATGGTCGCGAATCATGTCATTGATCCGGTGACTGATCCGCCCGGAAAGACGTTCGATGTCCGCCGGAAGCGTGTTGGCCGCCTGGACCAGGCTCTCGGCCGTCAGGCTCGCGACGTAAAGGCCGCAGAGCACCGTTAACAAGAAGAGGACGACCGCCGCACCCGTCGGACTGAGCGGGAGCACGCGACGGAGCAGAGTCGTGAGCGGGTTGAGCATGCATGCCAGCACGAGTGCTAGCGCGATTGGGATGAGGATCGCCTTCAGAAGGTAGAGCGCGGCAATCACACCGAGAGTGGCCAGAACCACCAGGGAGGGACTGGTCAGTTTGGTGACTCGATCCACTCCTGCCTCCTCGACCGCCCGCGCACTTTGCTCATCGTTCCACCCGATCCATCATCACTCGGCATCGCGCGCTTGGCAAGAGTCGGAAGGGACGCTCGATGCGATCCGATCGATCCGCTCGAGGTCGGCGAAGCGGCGCAGCAGCCCCTTCAGAGTCGTGTCGGCGGCCGGCAGCACGGCCTTGACTGGCTCCTCGATCGACCCTGGGGCGGGAACGATCCCGGTCCAGGTCAAGCGCAACGGCCAGCCGAGCGATTCCGCCGTCCGGTTGAATCGCTCCTGGAGCCGGAGCGCCCAGACCACGCCCCAGTGATCGCGGAACCAGAGCCAGGTGGCGTCGAGCCCGGTGTGTGCCGGGCTGACGCGGTCCGCGCTCCGGAACGCCGTCCAGGCCGAAACCGCCAGGCACCAGGGATAGACCGACCAGAGTCTCGCCCCTTGATTCAATCGAAGCTCACTGCGTGTGAGTGCCAAATATTCGCAGACGAACCCAAACCCGAGCCAGGCCGCCGCGCGCCCATAGCGGGTCGGCAGATAGTTCGTGACCCCGGCGATGACCACGAGCCCGTAGAAGAGGCTCCAGGGCGCGTCGAGCCGTAGCCGGCTCAAGCCCTGCGCCTTCCGGGCCCAACCGGGGCCTTCGAGCCACGGGATCAGAAAGACGAGGACGAGGAGCGCCATCAAGATCGCCCAAGCCCCTCCACCGGGCCGACGCGCATTCAGGACCGAGATCAAGGCCGCAAACGAAGCGAGCACCGCGAGATAAACCAGGTGCCCCGCCATCGGCCGACCCGACGCGATCGTCTCCGTCCCGGCCACGCCCTGCGAGACCAATCCGATGAGGATGGCGAGGCCGGCCCAGGCCACTGCCGGTCGGAGTTCCGTCCCCTGAGCGCCTCGCCAAGCCGCCCTCCAAGGGACGATCGCCGTCCCCAACGCGAGGCCGACGCAGGCCGGTGCCCACCCAGGGTCGAAGATCAGGGCCAGGCCCCCGAGCGCCAAGAGGATCCGGATCCCAATGCTCCATGGACTCAAGCGACGCACTCCCGAGTGGGCTTAGGGGACGATGGGAAAATAGCTAAGTTTATCGGCACACTTCGAAACCATCTTGTACACTAGTTGTGTTCGGTCATGATTTGCGACGGAAAGGGACGGGGCACCATGTTGACGGCGACCATCGGAACCGCCTTGCTGATTTGCCAGTCCGCGCTCGGCGGTCACGGCCATCATGGCTCGAAGGTTGGGGCTTGCGATCGCTGTGGGGAGAAAAACGGAGACATTCTCGCGACCGTCTCGCGGCTTCAGACCGCTCCGCGTTGGCGGGATCGAGACGACGCGGCTCACGATCTTCGTGATTTCGATTGGCGATGCCACCCCGAAATCGTCGGCGCCCTGGCGTACACGCTTCTGAACGACCCGGAAGAAGAGGTTCGGGAAGAGGCGGCCGAGTCATTGACCAAGATGGCCCCTTGCCTCCCGGAGGCCCATGCCGCACTCAGCCAGGCCGCGGAGAACGACCGCGACTATGCGACCAGGCATTGGGCTCGGAAAGGTCTGAAAGCACTTCGTGGCCGCTGCGAAGGGACCTGTGAAGTCTGTGAGCCCGGAACTTCCGGAGCGATCGTCCTGCCGACGACGATCCTCGGCGAAACGTTCGCTCCCGGCCTGCCAATGATCCCCGGCAAGACGTTGGGAGAACCGCGGTTCGAATCGAGCGTGGAGTCGTTCACCCCGCTGACGCCAGGACCGTTGGACTCGCCTGTCGAGTCCATGCCCCTCGCTCCGGTCGAAGCCTCGCCGATTCCGCCGGACGAATCGGGCGATATGTCGCTCGAACCATTGCCTCTCGAGCCTCCCGGCCCCTCGGCGGCCCGATCGACCCCGAAAACGGCGCGGCCGGTTGAGACCAAGAAGGTGGCGCAAGCCCCGAGTCGTCGTCGCGGCTTGCCTCGGTTCATCCGGATTCCGTCGTCACTCCTCGATCGCTGACCACCACCGCATCGGTTATTGCCGTTGGAGGGCCCCGCGCGTCATGGACGAGGGGTCGCGGGCCACCTTCTCGGCGAAGACCCGGAACGACGCCACGATCGGACGGAGTGCCCCAAAGATCTCGTTGGCCGTGATCGACATCTTATTCATGTTGTCGTGAAGCTCACTTTCGAGCAGGAGTTTCTGAATGCTCCCGTCCGGATTGAGCCGGCCCCGACCATCGTTGAGCGCCCTGGTCAATAAGCTGAGGTCGCTCGCGATCAAATTCAGGCGGCGGAGCGTCACGCCGAACTCGGTCGTGGGCATGGTATTGGCGGGAGCCCCCAGGTCTTTGAAAAGGGGCGAGGCGCTGGCCATCCCGCTGTCGAACCGCGCGAAGCTTGAGGAGAAGCGATCGATCCCGGCCTTCAAGGCCGCCTGCGTGGTCGGGTCGAGCGTCTCGTTCACTTTTTGGGAGACTTCCCGGAGGTTAGCGACCGCGGGCTGGAATTCCTTCTCGTTCGCGAGGATGAACCGGTCGATCCCATCCGCGGCGGAAGCCACTCGTCGTCCCGTCTGGGTCCAGATGTCGATGAAGTCGCCGATCTGTTCGGCGCTCTTGGTCATCTTGGCGATGCCGTTGGCGGCCAGGTCGATCGCCTGCAAGGTGGACCCTGCCTTCTCAAACGCCTTGGTCGCGGCCGCCAGCGCCTTGGATGGATCAGGGGCGATGGCGCCCTCAATCACAGGCGCACCCAACGGCGTCTTGGCCATCGCGAGCAAGCCGGGACCGGTCCCCGGCAACAGGTCGATGGTCACGTCACCGATCAAGGATCGGGACAGGTGAGGAACCGAGCCTGATTTGATCTTGTATTTCTTCTCCAACGAGAGGGTGACGAGCACCCCGTCCGGCTTGTTCGGCCGGTCGTCGAAAACGATCGCCGTGACGACGCCCACGCGGATCCCGCTCTTGCGGACCGGGATTCCTTCGGCCACGCCCGGCGCCTCGGCGTAGTGCACGACGACGTAGCCATGGTCGCGGAACAGTTGGGGAGACTCGCCGAACCAGACGATCAGCATGGTCAGGACCAACCCCGCCACGATGACGAACATCCCGATCCGGAACTGCATGACCCGTTCGTTCATGAACATCCTCTCTCGGGAAGCAAGCGGCTAGCTATTGCCTCGATTCTGGGCCATTTCTCGGAGGCGTTCGCCTGCCTCGCCCCGGACAAACTGCCGGACGCGCGCATCGGGGTGGTCTTCCAGGGCATCGGGGGGACCATCATAAAGAATCTGCGACTCTCCGGCGGGGAGCCGAGCCAACGGATAAAGCATGACGACGCGGTCAGCCACCTTGAGGACGGTCTTCATGTCGTGGGTCACGACGATTCCGGTCGCCTTCTTGGTCACCGCCGTCTGGAGGATCAGTTCATTGATCACGTCGCTCATGATCGGGTCGAGACCGGTCGTCGGCTCGTCGTAGAGCATGACCTCGGGGTCGAGGGCAAGTGCGCGGGCCATGCCCACGCGCTTCCGCTGGCCCCCGGAAAGCTCGGCCGGCTTCTTGTGCTCGAGGCCGGTCGGCAAACCGACCTCCTGCAATCGATCGGCGACGATCTTACTCAAAGTCTGTTCATCGTAAAGATTGTGCTCGCGAGGCCCGAACGCCACGTTGTCGTAGATCGTCAGGCTGTCAAAGAGCGCGGCCATCTGAAACAGGAAGCCGAACCGAAGCCGCGTCATGGTCAGTTCATGCTCGTCGAGCTTGGCGAGGTCACGGCCGTCGAATTTGACGACGCCTCGGGTTGGACGCAGCAGACCGATCATGAGCTTGAGCAGGACCGTCTTGCCGCAACCGCTCTCGCCAATCACGCAGAGGGTTTGGCCGGCGCGAATCCGCAGGGTGATATCACGCAAGACCGTCTGCTGACGGAAGCGCATGGTCAAGCCGAGCATCTCGATGATCGCCTTGGAATCGCCCTGGGGCTGCGGCTGAAGCTCCGTTCCGCCTATGCTCATAGCAGCCCCGACGATTGCGGCCAGATGGCACGGTACATCGCATTCCAGGCGATCCCGATCGTCAGGTCGAGGAACAGGATTGCGATGAACGAGTAAACGAATGCCTCGGTCGCCGCGCGTCCCACCCCTTCGGCGCCCGCTCGGGAATGGAACCCCCGATGGCAACTGATCAATGCAATCGCCGCGCCGAAGAAAAAGCTCTTGAAGACGCCCGCGAACAGGTCCATTCCACCGACATATTCGCGTGAGTGTTGCCAGTAGGCGAACGAGTCGACCGCGAGCAGTTGGGTGCTGATCACCGCGCCACCGATCACGCCCATGAAGTCGGCCATGAGCGTCAGCAAGGGGATCAAGAGGAAGCAGGCGAGGAACCGGGGGACGACCAGGTAGTTGATCGGGTTGGTGCCGAGCGCGGAGAGGGCATCGATTTGCTCGGTCACGCGCATCGTTCCGAGTTCGGCCGACATCGCCGATCCGACGCGGCCCGCGAGCATCGTCGCCGCCAGGACCGGTCCGAGCTCTTTCACCAGCGAGATGTTGATGACCGAGCCGAGCCGGGTGGCCAGGCCCATCATCGCGAACTGGCTGTGGGCTTGCACCGCGAGGACCATGCCGATGAACGTTCCCGTAATCGCGACGACCGGGACGCTCGAGACGCCGATCGCGTAAAAACTCGGGATCAGAGTCGACCACCTGGGCCGGCGACGAAACAGCCAGGAGATGGTCAGGGCCGAGAAGAGTCCGACGTCGCCAATATCAGCGACCATGTCGAAGATCTGCTCGCCCACGCGATGGACGGGCGTCGCGTGGAACGCCGGATTCGGGGCGGGCGGCGAGGCGACGGCCATCCTGATGACGCTCCTTCTGAAACCAGCTCGCGAGGGTTCAAGATTCGAGTCGGATGAAAGGTGAGCGCGTCTGGTCGGCCGCGAAACTCCCTTCCCTGGGCGTTTTGGTCATTCTCGGCATTTGTTCGATTATTGGCAAGGCCGACTGGCGGGCGAAGCATTCCTTGATCTCGGCAAGGTTGTTCAGAGTCGACTTGCATTGAGGCAAGCCAGGGAATTAACGCGGTTTGCGGCGTCCCGACTGGCCGAAAGGTTTGCGACGTTGTCGGAGCGAATCCGTTTTCCATCATGATGATTTGGATGGAATGGAAGCGTGCGGCGACGATCGTGACGTAATCAGCCCGCTGATATCAACGCCCTTGCAAGCCAGAGAACAAGGGCTTGCTAACCGAGGGGTAGGGGACGAAAATCGGATCAAGACACGATGCGCGCACGATGAAGCGGAGGGCCGCGAGTTGGATGTTGAGACCTTGGCACAGGCTGATGCCGAGTTGCTCTGGCGAAGAAGGCGAGTTTTCCTCGTGAGAGCCTTTGTCTGTGGTATCTTCGTCGCGGTCGCGGGCAAAGTCATCATTATGGATGACGAAACACTCCTCGGATCGACCCTCGCCTTGGGTTTTGGCTTCGGCATGTTTTACTGGGTGGCGATGCTATCCCTCCCGTCCGAAGTCGTTCTCGAAATGCGAACCAGTGACTTCGACTGGCTGGCTCCGGAACCGGAGTCGACTCGAGGACCTCAGTCCGAAAGTCAGCGGTGGGTGAAACCCGCGTTGTTTACGTCTGAGCGGTGCACTGGGATCTGGGATCAAGAACTCGATGGAAACGTGCTAACTTGACGATCATCACGAGGTCGCAAGGGGCGGGCGGCGTACAGAGATGATGAGTAAAGGTTCGCCGAATCCGTGTCAATTCAAAAAAATCGCAGAATTCAACCACGAATGACACGAATGAAAAAAATAATCAATAATAAATTAATTTAATGATTCGTGTCATTCGTGTTATTCGTGGTTAAATTCTTGAATGGTGGGCCATATCCAGCCTACGGAGAACATCAGAGCCACGATGATGCCCGGTCCGATCACGGTGAAGTCGGGGAAAACGGGCTCGGCTAATCTTGCGGATATTGGCGTGGTCTACCAAACGAGCACGCCCCCATCCTTGACCCGTGGGGGCAAGAATGGGGGCGTGGATCCGATTCAGAGGCTCGGTCGAAGTTCAGGATCGCTTGGCGATCGTGTGGTCCGAGCCTTCGGGGACCTCGTCCGACTTGTAGTCGAACCAGCGCTCGTCGAACTCGATTCGCCGCTTCTGCTTCATCGCCAGGTTGCTGGTCAAGGCGATGACCGCGTCGGCGAGGGCCACTTCACCCCGGCAGCGAGGCTGGTGTTCCTTGTCTTCGTGGTAGTTCGACTGGTTGCCGTGGCGGACGCAGTAGGCGAAGTGCTCGAGTTCTTCGCGGTAACCGCGTGACGGGTCGGCGGTGGCCAGGCCTCCCAGGGCGGTGGCCGCGGAAGGACCGGCGGTGCTCGGGCTGGCTTCGACCAGCGGCTTCTTGCCGGCCTTCTCCAACGCGATGCTGGTCAAACGCGAGGTCGCCGAGGCGCCGGCCTCCTTGTAGAGGAGGATTTCCTTCTCCTCTTCGATGATCATGGTCCCGCGGGAACCCATGATCGTCTCGCCGTACTTCTCGAACGAGTTGGTGTTGATCGAGGAATAGGTCACGACGACGTGGTCGTTCTTCGCCTTGCCGGGGAACTCGAAGGTGACGAAGACGTGGTCGTCCACTTCGCGGCCATCGGTGTAGAGGTAGGTGCCACCAATGCCGGTCACGGCCATCGGGTGCTTCTTGCCCAAGAAGATCGAGCAGGCATCGAGCTGGTGGCTGCCGAGCTCGGCCATCAGGCCGGCGCCTGTCTTGTTGTAGAGCCGCCAGCGGACCAGTTGGTCGAGGCTGTCATAGCCGTACTTCTTGAAATCGACCTTCTTGTCCAGGTCGTCGATCTTGGGCTTCCAGCCGTCGAGGTAGACGATGCTCCCATCCTCATCCCGGAGCGGCACGACCAGGCCCGTCTCGGGGTCGAAGACCGGTTTGCCGTCCTTGAGCGTCGGCGCAGGGCGGGCGTTGTTGCGGTGCCAGAGCGCGCGGATGTGGCGGACGTCGCCGAGGAGGTCGTTCTGGACGAGGTAGTTGGCGTTGTCGTAAAGCACCGAGTAATGCCGCTGGTGGCCGATGGCCAGGAGCTTGTTCGTCTCGCGAGCGACCCGGCACATTTCTTTACATTCACGGACGTTGTGCGCCATCAGCTTTTCGCAGAAGACGTGCTTGCCCGCTTTCATCGCCTCAATCGCGATCGGCGCATGCAACCAGAGCGGCAGGGCGATCACGACCACTTCGACGTCGGGATCGGCGAGCATCTCCTTGTGATCGTTGTACTTCTTGAGCTTCTTGACGTCGTCGGTGGTGTACTGCTTGTGCGCGGAGAACTCTTTGATCGCCCGAGCCTGGTTGGACGGCCGGATGTCGCAGAAGCCGATGTAGTTCAGGTAGTCGCGGTTATGATCATGAATCATCGCCCCGCAACCTTCGTTGCCGGTGCCGATGATCGCGGCGCGAACCGGGGGCCGGTCCAGCTTCTCATAGCCGAAGTAGAAGGCGCCAAGGGCTGGTGTCGCGGCGGCCGCCTTGAGCATGTCGCGGCGGGAGACGCCGAGCACGCGGTTCGCGTTCTCGCGGCCCAGGGTACGCTGCTCGGGGGTCAAGCTACCCATAGTTGAATCCCTTTCGGGTCAGGAAGTCCTGGGATGGTCCAAATGGCTCTGGGGCAAGGGCAGGGGCAAAATCGGTATCATATCCACGTCTTTGGCCTGCGATCGAGGCTAGCGGGACCGTGCGGCCGCAGGCGCCGACTCGGCTTCGGCAAGTTCTCGGGCGAGCTCGCGGCGACGACGACGGCCGCCGAAGAGCAGGGCGTCGATCCCGATCCAGGAGCCGGTCGGGATGCAAGCCAGGGCCAGGCACGCAAGCATCTCGATCAGGTTCTTGTTGACGATGAAGTAGTGCCCCTCGGCCATCGGATTTGCTGGCAAGCCGGGCCAGGGAGGCATACTCAAGTAGATCTGGCCGAGGAAGACCGCGCCGGCCAAGGCCGCCAACGGCGAGAACAGGCCGGCCATCAGGCAGCCCCCCATGATGACCAGGCCCCACATCGTCGAGAGGTTGACCCAATCGATTGTGGTGCGTGGGGGGACATAAGGGCCGGCGGCCTCGCGCTGTTCGGGGTGGCGAGCATCGTCACGGCGTCACGCAGGGTCGCGCCTCGCGCGTCGAGATCGGCGATCAGTGACCGGCGATCGGCGTCGAGATCCTTGCGTTTGGCCGCGGCTCGCTCACGCTCATACGAGAGTGCGTTGGGGTTTTGTTCGATCTTCTGCACTTTTCCCAACTCGACGAAATACTTCCGCCGATTCTCGATCGTTTCATGATCCTCGAACCAGATGTCGGCGAAGTCTTCGCTCTCTTTCAGGAGGAGCTGCGCCTTGTCGCGTTGCGCCTGGTCGAGGTGAAAATGCGCGGCGATCCGGTCGACATCGTCCTTCCAGCTTGCCTTGCGATCATCGGGGTTGAGCTTGTGAATGCTATTCACATCGGGGATGAGCCCACGGAACGTGGGTGCAAGCGGGCCGGTCGAGAACCGCAAGTAGGGTTCGGCCGTGAAGGCTTTCCCTGCTTTTCGGGTGGATTCAACTTTCTCCAGGCCTTCGTAGAGGAAGTGCCAGCCAATCGCAATCCTCAAGAGCACGAGGAAGAGCGCCCCAAGAAATCCGGGATAGTAACGTCGCGAGGCAGCCAGGGGAGTCCTCCTTTGCTCAAATCAACGAGCGAGACAGGTAAAGGAACCTTCAGCCCCTTGGTTTCAGGGGGCTCGCAGGAAATCATCGTCGGTCAGGCCGAAGGTGACGATCGACGGCGAACCGTCGGCGTCGCCTTGATTCACGAAAATGGCACCGACCTCGGGATGGGCGGCCACATAGGCCGCCGCGCCATCGGGGCCGAGCAGGAAGAAGGCGGTCGAGAGGGCATCGGCCTGGGTCGCCGTGGGGGCCAGGACCGTGACACTGGCCGGGCCGAACGCAGGCTCGCCGGTCCTCGGGTCGAGGATATGGCCGTAGATTCGTCCCTCGGATTCGAACTGCTGAAAGTCGGTGCCCGAAGTTCCCATCCCTCGGTTTCGCAGCCGGAGGATTCCGAGTGGGGTTTCGGGCTGGAACGGGTTCCGGACCGCGATCTCCCAGCGGTCCCCGAATCGACCGGGGGGGGAGCCGAGGGCGTACAGGCTCGATCGTCCCCCGTGGATCAAGGCCGAGGTCGGCCACCAGTATTCCTTGACGACCTCGGCGGCCGAGTCGATCGCATAGCCCTTGCCGATGCTCCCGAGGTTGATCGCCACCCCGGCGTGGTCGAACGTCACCGTTCGACGCTCGGGGTCGAGCGTGAGATGATGCTGGCCGGTTCGTTCCCGAGCGTCCGCCAAGAGTTGCCGACTCGGCACCCGCTTTGGCCCTTTGAAGAACCCCCAGGCCGCGGAGAGGGCTCCCGTGGTGACGTCGTAGGCTCCGCCGGTCGCCTTACCCAACTCCAAGGCAAGTTCGAGTAGGCGGAACAGTCCGGGCTCAACCTCGATCGGTCCGAGGTGGGCCGACGCGTTCAGTCGACTGACCTCGGAATCGTCGCGGTAAACCGTCAGTTGGGTCTCGAGCTCATCGATCCGGTCGAGCACCTGCCCCGCCAGGTCCGCCGCCCCTGGGGTGTTGGCCGCGATCCTCACCTCGAAATAGGACCCCATCGCCGGTCGAGTTGCCTTGATCAGGTCGCCGCTGCTCGGGCGATCGCTCGAGACCGGGTTGGAGACGGGCGTAGCGCCGTGGAGCCGCCGCAGGCGCAATAGGTCGCGACGGTTAACGGAGGAACGCGGGTGCCTCACAGAACACCTCGGCAGCCAAAGGGCAGGGCAGGAGAGTCGAACTTGTTGTCTTGAGACGAGACCGGCTGCGACCACGGGGGAAGCTGTCCGTCGGCCGTTTGCGGGGGGCGAGCCTTTACCCAGTATAACCGATCATGTTCCGGCGAAAAGGGGGATGCCGCCCAACGTCAGTAACTCGGCGTCGTCAACAACGGATGTAACTCTCACCGGACCAGAGAATTACTGCCGCTCCGTGGCTGCGGTTCGTTCGAGAGAAGGGGGGGCAAAAAATCGCCGTTCTTCGTCATGATGGGTGCGGCTAGCAACCGGCACTCACCTGGATTGAGGAAGAACGGCGATGAAGGCAGCTCGGACGCTGCAAGGCTTGCAGCAACCGCAGTCGTTGATCGGCTATGTCCGACAGTTTCTCACCCCGACGGTCTGGAAGCAAGCCCGAGGGGTTGTTCCTCAAAGGCGGTCGGCGCCGCGGTGGGATCTCCAGCCACTGGTCGTGGTCATGCTCGCCATGACCTGGGCCACCGGCGACTCCGAGTCCGAGAGGTTTGAGAAGGCCCGGGGATACTACGTCGCCTGCCATGAGTCGCGAAGACGCCCGGGAAAGACCCTCGTCGGCTTCCAGAAAGCGATGCGACGCGTCCCCATGCGACAACTCAGGGCGTTGGCCGCGGGGGTTCGGCAACAGATCCACGCCCGACTGGGGTCGCGGCGGATTGTCGACGGCTTCGAGCCGATGGGCTGCGACGGCTCGCGGATCGAGTGCCCCCGCACCCCCGAGTTGGAACGGGGACTCGGGCAGGCCGGCAAGAACGACGCGGCCCCCAACGTCTGGCTGACGGCGTTCGTCCACTTGCCCACGGGACTGCTTTGGTCGTGGCGACTCGGCCCGGGCACCGCGGCCGAGCAAGAGCATTTGAGGCACTTGCTCGCCACCCTCTCGCCCGAGGCCCTGATCGTCTGCGACGCCGCTTATATGGGCTTCGATCTGGTCCGGGCGATCCTCGGTGTCAAGCGATCGTTCCTGTTCCGGATGTCGTCGCGGGTCGACCTCTACACCCTCGAAGTGGCGAACCTGGAGGATTGGACCGAAGGCCCTGTCTTGTACTGGCCGAACTATGTCCAGAAGAAAGGGGAAGCGCCGATCCAATGCCGCTTGATCCGGATCCCGGCCAAGGGCAAGGGTAAGGGGTCGGTCAAACGCGACGTCTGGCTCCTGACCGACGTCCTCGACCCAGCCCGGATGTCGGCGGCGACGGCCGCCAAATTCTACCGCTGGAGATGGCGTAATGAAGGACTATTTCGCACATACAAGCGTATAATCAATAAATTGAAACTCGCTAGCCGCACGGTGGCCTTGGTGCATCGCGAGGCCGAGTTGTCACTGCTGGCCACGCAGATCCTCCTGGCGCATGCCGACCTGGCGCTTCGGCCGGCGTCGGCGTCGGCGTCGGCGACCGATGGCCCAGTGATCAGCCCCCGCAAAGTTCTGATCGAGATCCGCAAGGAGATCGACGCGGCCGTGAAACCCAAGGCCAAGTGTTACCACAAGCGACTCGCGGGCTGCCGCGCCGGGTGCCGGAAGCAGAAGAGCCCGAAAGCCACACGCAAGTGGCCTCGTCGCAAACCGCATAAGCCGCCGAAACCGCCTGTGCTCCACACCCTGACTCAGGAACAGAAAGCCTTGCTAAACAAGCACATGAGTGCAGTAGGATGAGGCATCAGTAATCGACGTTGGATGCCGCCCGTTCGTCCGGGGCCTGTGAAAACCTCATGATGTTGGATGCCCCACGGCTCAACCAGAGGCCGGGACGGTAGGTCACCAACTGATCGCTTCCTCGAAGACCATGAAAAATGCTTGTGGCCGCGATTGCTGGAAGACAACCGCGGCCACTTGCGATCCGATGCGCGAACGGTTTCGCGCCTTGGACGACTCAAGCTCCGCTTATTTCCTTCCGGTCAGGGCGTTGAGGATGAGCATTTCGAGCTGCTCGTACTGCCGAGCTTCGCGAAGTTCCTCGACGTGCTTGAGGTCGAGCTCCCGGACGATTTCGAGGAGCCGCAGGAACATCGTTTTCGAGTTGCTGAGGTGCTGCATCGAGTCTTCGACGCTGGTGGTGCGCATCGCCTTCACGTCGAGGCCGACGCATTCGCCGTCGCGGCCGAAGCCGTTGGTCTCGAGGGTGAGCACCTGGTCGAAGGCTCGTCGCAGGTCGACGGATCCGAAGACCTTGTCCTGATCGTACTTAAGGCCGTTCTGGTCGTTCAGGTGGACGCTCCAGAGCTTGTTGTGATAGAGTGCGTACGCCATGTCGTCGGCCGGATCCAGGCCGGCGAGAATCGAGTGGGCACTCTCGATCAGAACGCCGGAGCGGCTCGGGTCGACCGTCTTGTAGGCGATCCCGATCATATGGCCGACGGTGGGCAGGTAGGCCTGATCCATCGGCTCGTTGGGCTTGGCTTCGCCCATCACGCGGATGTCCGGGTCATGCTCGAGGATCGTATTCCAGGCATCGACGATCCGACCGACCGCGGTTTTTGCGTCCTTGGCCTCGCGGATGTAGGAGCCTTCCCGAGCGAGCCAGAGCACGTAGTTGCGACAGCCGACTTCGCGGGCGATGTCGACCGTTCGCTTGGCCCGGTCGAGGGCGTACTTGCGATCGCTCGCGCTGTTGGATGTGAATCCGCCGTCGACCGTTCGGGGATCTTCCCAGAGCCGGGGGGCAACGATCTCGACGAACAAGCCTTCGCTGTCAAGCATTGACTTGACTTGCGCCACCCCTTTGAGGGTTGCAGTCCAGTCGAGGTCGGCCGAAACGATGTCGTCGTCGTGCATCTGCACGGCATCGAAACCGAGTTCTTTGTACGCTTTGATCTTGCGGGCAAAGTCGATTTCTTTGCGGGCGGGAGGGCCAAACGGGTCGGCGCCGGTGCTGATGTTCCAGGGGCCGAAAGAAAAGCGGTACTGGGTGGGTGAGGCGCCGTTGGCCATGAAGGTCAATCCTCTTTAGAATCTGGGCAGGACTTGGACTGCGCGATCGATGCGTTCACTGATCCGCGCAGACCCTTGGGAGAAACTTTGGCCCTAAGTTAGCGAGCCGTCGCCGCTTTTGCGCGATCAATTTCTTACAAACCCACTCCCAAAAGGGATGGTGAGCCGAGAGGACCAGGAACATCATGCGACTCTGGCACCTGTCGTTTGCGATCGTCCTGATTGCGTTGGGGTTGACGATCGCCCAAGACCCTGTCGGCATGGTCGCGATCATTGTGTTTGTCACCGGCCTCGGCGAAGTGGTGGTCGGCACGACCGCGATCTTGGCGCTTTTCCAGACACTCGGCTCGCTCGGCGAGGCCAGGGGGCTCGTCGCTCACGCCGAGGCCCTCGTTGCCATCACGGTGGTTCTCGCGGTCTCCACCGCGATTATGACAGGCTGGATGTTTGTCGGTGCTTGGGTGGTTCAGGTCGTTGTGGCTTGAACGAAGGTTTCTTTCGATTGTTGCGGGGCTTTCCATGGGTTCGACTGCTTACGTCCCTCAATCTTTTCCTCGGCGCTGGCTTCCGGCCGATGCCGAGCTCACCACTTGGGAGCAGATCGAACCCTGGTATCGTCGGCTGCTCGACCAGCCCATCGAGTCGTCGGCCGAGTTGGAGCAGTGGCTCTTCGCCGTCGGCGAGCTGAACGCGGCGGTCGGGCAGGTCGGGACCAAACGCTACGTGGCGATGACCTGTCAGACCGACGATCCCGAGCGCGAGGCGGCCTATCTCGAATTCGTGCGCGACATCGAGCCGCGGCTCAAACCCGTTCACAACGAGATTCGAACCAAGTACCTCGACTCGCCGCACCGCTCGAGCTTGTCGATCGAGCGCTACCACGTGTTCGATCGTGCCCAGGAGAACCGTCGGGCGCTTTACCGCGAAGCCAACATCCCGCGCGAAACCGAGCTGTCAGAGCTCGATCAGCAGTATCAGAAGATCGTCGGCGCGATGACGGTCAACTTCCAGGGCGAGGAACGCACCCCTTCACAGATGGCGCCTTTCCTCGAGGAGAACGATCGGTCGATCCGCCAGACCGCCTGGGAACTCGTTGCCAATCGCCGCCTGGCCGACAAGGAGACGCTCGACGCTCTGTTCGACCAGATGGTGAAGGTGCGCGTCGAGGTGGCGCGTGAGGCTGGATTCCCGAACTACGTCGAGTACGCCTACCGGCTCCGCGAGCGGTTTGACTACGGTATCAACGAGGCCGTTGCGTTCCAGTCGGCCATCGAGCGCGTCGTCGTTCCCTTGGCTCGGCGGATTCAGGAAGAGCGAAAGCAGTCGCTCGGGATCGAGACCCTGCGTCCTTGGGACGTCGCGGTCGACCCCCTCGGCCGCGCTCCGCTTCGCCCATTCAGCGAGATCGATCGTTTGGCCGAAGGCTCCGAAGCGATCTTCTCGGGCGTGGACCCCGAACTCGGCAGCCAGTTCGCCTTCCTCCGATCGAATGGCCTGCTCGACCTGGCGAACCGCAAGGGAAAAGCGCCCGGCGGCTATCAAACGACCTTGGAAGACGACCGGCTCCCGTTCATCTTCATGAACGCGGTCGGCCTCGACGGCGACGTTCGCACGCTCCTGCACGAGGGAGGGCACGCGTTCCATGCCCTGGCCAGCCGCGGCGAACCGCTCTCGGCCTACCGCGAGAGCCCGATCGAGTTCTGCGAAGTGGCCTCAATGTCCATGGAACTGCTCGGAGCCCGAAATCTCGAGTGGTTCTACTCCAACGATGACGCGAACCGATCGTATCGCCAGTTGCTCGAGGGGATCGTCTTGATTCTCCCTTGGATCGCCACGGTCGACGCCTTCCAGCACTGGGTTTACAACCACCCGAACCACACCCGCGAGCAACGGAGCGAGGCGTGGTCCGCGCTCATCGACCGCTTCGGGGGAATCGTCGATTGGTCGGGCCTCGAGGAGGCCAAGGCCCACTCTTGGCACCGTCAACTCCATATCTTCCTCTATCCGTTCTACTACATCGAGTATGGCATCGCGCAGCTTGGTGCCTTGCAGATCTGGCAGCGGAGCCTGGCCGATCGCCCCGAGGCGGTCGCGGCCTACCGCCGTGCCTTGGCCCTCGGGGGAGCTCGCCCCTTGCCTGAGCTATTCGCGGCCGCGGGGATCCGGTTCGATTTCAGCGAACCGGCCTTACGCCCCTTGATGGACGCCATCGGCAAGGAGCTGGATCAACTCGGCCCGTGAGGCTTGACTCGAAGATGGTGGACCGTGCCCACCCGACAAGAGAGTCAGGAATCATCATGTCGGCCATAGCGACATGATGAGTTTCGTAGGGTGGGCACGGCCCACCACGGTTTCGGCCCGGAACGAGCGCAGGAGAATGAGCCCACTTCCTCCGATCGGTTCAGGCCGTGAGGATTCCGGGCGAGTGCGTCGCGTTTGGTCCCTCTCCAGACCGTCGAAGCTGCTGGACCGTGCCCACCCGACAAGAGATCGGATCAAGATTTCCCGATTTGTAGGGTGGGCACGGCCCACCAGGTGCGAGTCATGACGATCTTAAAACCGGGGGGACCGTTGGCAGGTTCTGGGTGGTGAGGAGAAAGATTCGGCTCAGGAGGATCAACTGGTCATCTTCCTTGACGGGACCGGCCTCGTTGCCGATCGGGTTCAGGATCATTTGCTCGCCACGCTGAAGGCCGATCAGAAGACAGCACTTCTTGTCATCACGATAACGTAAGAACATGCTTGAGATTTCCACGAAGTCGCGACCGACGAGTTCGCGGGGGACGGGGAACAGGTACATCTCGTTGGCGTCACGGCCAACGGTGAGGAGTTCTTGATAGACCCGAGTCATTCCATGGTAGATTGCGGTGCGGGCGAGGAGCCGTAGGCCGAGCTCGTCGGAGGAGATGATCTCGTCAGCGCCCGCCTTGAGGAGGCGGTGACGATTTTCCGGGTTACGGCATTCGACCGCGACGTTGGGCTGATCGGCCCCTTTGCAGATGTCGCGGATTGCGATGCAGGTCAGGATCGACTTGCCATCGGCGTAATGCCCTTGCCGTTCGTCGACCAGGACGACGACTGAGTGCGCCGTGGCGACCCGGGCGCGGCGGAGGATGATCTCGTTGGTCGGATCACCCTTGACAATGTAGACATCATTAAACGCGGCGTCATCCTGCTTGTCGGGCAGTGAGGAAAAGGGGGACATAGCACTTTATTGACAGCAGTCGCCACGACGATTATCGTGTGTGGTATGCCGCGAACCGCTCGTGCTTCCGTCGCTGGCCTCTGGTATCACGTCCTGAATCGGGGCTACCGCCGCGAGGCCGTCTTCCACAAGCCCGGCGATTACGACGCCTTCGTCCAGGCGATGACTGACGCAGGGAGCCGCGTGCCGGTGGACTTGCTCGGGTATTGTCTGATGCCCAACCATTTTCACCTCCTCGTGAGGCCTCATAGCGATGGCGACCTCGGCCGTTGGATGCAATGGCTGCTGACGGCGCACGCCCGCCGTTATCATCGCCATTACGGCACCACGGGCCACGTCTGGCAGGGGCGATTCAAAGCCTTCCCCGTCCAGGACGACGGCCATCTCGTCACGGTGCTCCGCTACGTCGAACGCAACGCATTGCGTGCCGAACTGGTCGCGCGCGCCGAGGACTGGAAGTGGTCGAGTCTGCCCGGTTGGCAGCGTGGCGATCCGTGGTTGTGGAAGGGCGAGGTGTCGGTCCGGGACGAGGGGTGGCTGGAGCGGGTCAACGAACCCCTCTCCGTCGGCGACCTCGAACGGTTGCGGCACTCGGTATCCCGGGGCCGACCTTATGGTGGGGAATCATGGACCCGGGAAACGGCGATCCGGCTGGGACTGGAGTCGTGCTTGCGTCACCGGGGGCGTCCCCGGAAGGAGCAGGCATAAATCGCTATGTCCCCTGGTATGTAGCAAATCAGAGAGAATAACTCTTAACTCTCTGGCTCATAAAGACTTCCATAGTAGGAGTGGGATTTCTTCCCGGTCCTTTCTTGGAGGTCCATTCGCATGGCAACTCGCACTGCTTCCAGGCGGCATCGTCGCTCCCACGAGATTCAGAAGCCTACGGGAACCTTGCATCCCCGAGTGCAAGCCGTGGGCCCAGAACGGTTTGGGATCGTCAGCATCGATTGCGCCAAGGCACGATCCAAGTTCCTGCTGGCCGATTTCTATGGGACGGTCCTGCTCCCTCCCACGGTCATCAACCACGATCGCGGGGGGTTCGAGGCAGCGATTCATGCGGTCCACGCGGCGGCTCAGCGGCTTCGGCTCGGGGTGGTGATCGTCGTGGTCGAACGCACGGGGCGGTTTCACCTGCCGGTCCAGGCCGCGTTCCAGGCGGCTGGCTTTGAGGTCCGGATCGTCCATCCCTTCGCCACCAAGCAATTTCGCCAGCCCGCCGATCCCGGCAATAAAACCGATGACACCGACCTCTCCGCCATCCATCGCGCGGCGGTCAACGGTTTCGGACTCCTCGAGCACGAACCCGACCCCCTCTACGCTGACCTCCAACTCCTGGCTCGTCATCGCCGCGATCTTGTCACCAAGAACGTCACACTTCGAAACCAAATTCACGACCATTTTCAATTGATCATGCCAGGGTTTAGTGCGGTCATTGATCCGTTTGACAGCCCACTGCCGCTCTGGATCGTCAAGAACTTGCAATCGGCCGACGCGATTCTCGAGGTCGGTGTCCTCGGGCTCCTCAGGCGGCTTCGTGAGGCGGGATTCCATCCGCATCTGAAGACCGTCGAGAAGATCGTCGCCTGGTCCAAGGCGGCTCCCGCACAACATTCGCAATCGCCAAGTCATCTGCGGTTGCTCATGTCACTTGATGGAGATCGGATGACCAAGCTTGAGGCCATCCGGACCGTCGAAGGGGATCTCGCCGGGTTCCTGGCTCGCACCCCCTACGTGCTGTTGCTGGGAATTCCGGGGATCAACGTGGCGACCGCCGCCGAGTTCGCTGGCGAGATGGGGCCGATCGGCCGTTATCCCAAAGCCCGTTCGATCACCGGCCGCGCCGGGCTGTTTCCCTCGCGGTATCAAAGCGACACCGTCGACCGGAGCAACGGGGCGTTGGTGCGCCGCGGCAATCACTCGCTCCGCGAAGTGATCCTCCGGATCGCCGACAATTTGATCACATGTAATGATTATTTCAGGATCCAAGCCGCCAAGTGGCGATTGAGTGGCAAGGATCCGCGCGACATCCATGTCAAGGTCGGCGGCCGATTCTGCCGGATCGCCTACCAGATGGTGGCGGGGCAATCGGTCTACCGCCACCCGAGCTGTCAGCATCGGCATTATGTTCTTGAAAAACTGATCAAATTTTTGAACGAACACAATGTTGATTGTGCACGTACTATGTTGATCTTGGATTCGGCGGTGTGCCAGCTTCCCCGATCGGAGCATCGGTCGGAGGCGGTCCCGCTGACCGAGGAACTGTCGCGGCCCCGGTCGAAGCGGGGAACCGGTCCGCAACTTTTGGGCGAGATTCTCCCCGCGGTCTTGGCGAAGCTGGGGGTGAATTTGCTACCATCGAGCGTGTCAGGGGAGCCTGATCCCACAGAGTGACGACCCGGCCGAGGGACCGAATAACGTCGAATGTCCCCGTGGCGCAAAGCCGTGGTTAAAGCGTGGCGCTCTGTCCGATCACCAACGTCGGATCCGGCTGTGTGGGGTCACTCCCCTGATATTACCAGTGTGGCGAGCGTGATCTGCAGCGACAGAGATGGTCCATCGGCCCGCGGTTCGTCCCCGGAATCTGAACAAACCGCCAGTATTCCTGGCCGGGACGGGGCCACTTCGTCCCCAGGCTGCCCGCCCTCGTTTTGACCGATTCCTACATGGCTGTCTTTTTCCTGCCCTTGGAACGTTGCGGCCTTGAAAAAACAGCCTCACGCCACCTGGGGAGCAGAGACCGGACTCATCCGCGAGGTCGATTACGATGGGGAACCATTTCAGGGAAGGCCGACCCGGGTCTTTGCCTACTATGCGAAGCCGAAGGGGGAAGGCCACTTTCTCGCGATGCTTCTTGCTCACGGCGGAGGGGGAGCGGCGTTCCGCAAGTGGGCGCAGCACTGGGCCGAACGCGGATACGCGGCCCTGGCGATGGATTTGGCAGGGCACCGCCCCGATGGAAAGAGGCGGGACGACGGCGGGCCCGAACAGGGGACGTTCCGCCTGGCGGCCGGCAAGATATCGTCGAGCCGAAGAAGGCTGGCGGCCTCAAGGCGATCTTGGCGATGCTTCGGTAGGAGGCCCCCTTGGTTGAGAGTGAACTAGGGGCGAGGGGACAGGAGGCGACATAAAACAGAGGAGCGGGGCCGGCCGAGAACGGGCCAGTGTTCTTGGCCGGCTCCGCGATTAGAGCCCCATCAAGAAGCGGAGCCGTTCCGCCGCAGACGAGGGACATGACCGGCGTCAGCAGTTGACTCGCCAGTGACGAACTAACTTGCATTATGTGCACGCAACTAATAGGACGGCAGAATTTGACCAGGACGAACGGCTTGGATCAGATTGCGAAACTTAAAGCTTGACAACTAACTCCCTCAGGATAAAATTCACTCGAATATTGGTGGTATCCAAGTGACCGCATGCGGCAAACGTGATGGTGTCGCTTCCTACCAATCAGTCGCCCCGCACACCGCGTTTCTCTCTCCGTTTCGGTTACGTCTTCGACGCACTCCACGGAAGTTCAGAAGGGACTCGCATGCGATCCTCGACATTCTCGCCAGCGAGAAATTATTGCGCGCAGATAAGAGCATTTACGCTCATCGAAACTTTGGTTGTCATTGTGATTATTGGGATTTTGATCGCACTGATTATACCGGCGGTCCAGGCGGCGCGTGAGGCTGCTAGACGAGCTCAGTGCGTAAACAACCTCCATCACATAGGTATTGGATTCCACAACTATGTGTCAACTGTCGGATGCTTTCCGGCTGAGAGCTCCGGCGGAGGCTATTCGCCACAATCAATGATACTGCCGCACATCGATCAGAGCTCTGTATACAATAGCATTAATTTTTCTATTCCTACTTTGTTTGGTGACGCGAGTATAAATGCTACAGCGATGTTGTCAACAATCGCATGCTACGTATGTCCGTCCGACGGAACTCCTGGATCCGTCGCAAACTATGCGGCTTGCGTTGGGTACGGATATCAGCGGCATCGCGATAATGGGGTGTTCGCAGCGAATTGCGTTAATCCGGCCGCGATTACCGATGGACTGAGTCAAACAGTGATGATGAGCGAATGGGTGGTGGGGTCATTCTTTAAGGCAAGTCAAGTGGATGGGCAACGGCATTTGGGCAATGCCGATGCAAAACAGTTTGTCTTTCATTCGCCAATGATGCAGCAGCCCAACCAGCTTGAAGCGTTTGTCGCGACATGTAAAGCATTAGATATTTCGGTCGCCAAAATCGCGTCCACGCAGAAAGGTTTTGAGTGGCAGAGCAGTGGTTTGACGCAAAGTCTCTATAATCATACGGAGCCGCCCGGCGCCAACAGTTGTTTGAACGGTGACACATTGCCGACAGGCGCGATTACGGCGAATAGCTATCATGCTAATTGCGTAAATATGCTGAGAGCTGATGGAAGTACTACGTCTGCGAAAACAACTATTTCTACACCAGTTTGGCAGGCGCTCGGAAGTCGGTCAGGTGGTGAGACGTTCGCTCTCAGCGAGAGCGATTAATTTCCAAGTGAATTCTACGATAGAGGTGCATCCATGAATGTTCGACTATGCGGGGCTTTCTTTCTGGCTGTAATTGCGTTTCCGGCTGCCGATGTAGCCGCTGATTCCGCGACTCTGATGGCGGAACCACCGCCGCGACTCGTACAATACACTTCGTACTACATGGGAGTTACCTCGTTCCCTACCGCAGGGACTTGTACGACCGTAACAGTTGTGATCGTTAAATGGAACGGATCGGCCTGGGTGCAGTATGCGACGCCAACACCGGGGTGGGAAGCTAATCCTGTCTTGCAGGAAGTCAACTGGGGGGGGCCAGCGATCGTGTTGGCCCCAGGAACTTTCAAGGCGGTCGTGCGGTTTTACAATGGCTCAACGCTGCTTAATTCGGTAGAAACCAACACTTTAACTTGGCCGTAGGAGCGAGCTGAGCAACGAGCATACCACGTTCGCGAGGATGGATTAGCCGGGCCGCATGTCTAATTCCTTGCCCTTCGCATGGCGCCTGACAAAGGAGTTATCTGCCTCTGTCTCAGGAGGGCAGGGGGCCGATCATCCGATCATGGGCTGGGTGCCCAAGGGCGACTCATCTGCGGCGGGTGGCACTGATCGCGCCCAACGCATAGAACCTGCCCGTTGATTTCCGCCCGGGGGCACCTGTCCGGATAACTGAAATAAACGTCACATCGTGAGATCCATCTAATATAACCGCCAGGACATGGCCGGTTGCCCAGAAATGAGGCACGGATAACCCTCGCAGGACAGCGAATCGTTATGGCAAAACCATGGGAAAACGCGAATCGCCCATAACTTCCATCATCGGATGTTTCACGCGAACACTTGTTAGCGTGTAATGTCCCTCCTGACCGATCCTACTACTTTACTCGTTTGAAGACGTAGGGCGTCGCCGTGTGAGAATACTTGACTGTAGGCGGTGACCAGTTCCCGTAACCGTTCACGGCCTTGCGCGATCGTTCCAGGTATGGTAGCGTCTCTTTCATGACGATGCCTCCACCACTCCCTGAGGAACTCTTCGCCTCACAGCCTGTCGCGGTTCAGACTTACTTGCGCCAACTCGAAGCATTTGCCACGCAACTCGCGGCGCAGGTCGCTCAACTCGAAGCCAAGCTCCAGCAGAATTCGTCCAACTCCTCCCGCCCTCCCTCCTCCGATGGTCCTCAGCACAAGCGGGGCGTGCCACGTCCGCCCAGCCAGCGGCGACGCGGTGGCCAGACCGGACATTCCAAACATGACCGCGTGATCTTGCCTCCCGATCAAGTCGTCGATTACAAACCGTCACACTGCGGGCGTTCTGGCACCTCACTGGCTGGCGACGATCCCGAACCCTCCATCGATCAGGTGATCGAACTCCCCGAGAAGCTACGGTGGGTCACCCATCATCGCCGCCATACCCTCGACTGCCCTCTCTGCCAGGCCCGAACGACCGCAGCCCCAGTCCCCGAGGCGGCCAACGGCTTTGGCCCCAGAATCCAAGCGGCCACAGCCTACTTCAGTGGCGTCGGCCGGCTCAGCAAGCGAACCATCGCTTTACTCTTCGCCGATCTCTACGACATCCCCATGGCCTTGGGCAGCGTCCGCAAGCTCGAAGCCAGGACCAGTCTCGCCTTGCACTCGATCCACGACGAGGCCTTGAATCACACACAAACGCGCGACGCCAATGTCGATGAGACCGGCTGGAAACAAGGCAAGAAGAAGGCCTGGCTCTGGGCCGCGGTGACCCGCCTGGTGATCGTTTTCTTGATCCGTAGGCATCGCAATCGGGGAGCATTCGATGAACTGGTCGGATCCGCACCCGGCGTGCTGACGACCGATCGATATTCGGTCTACACTCACCTGCCCAGCGAGAAACGCCAAATTTGCTGGGCGCATCTCCGACGCGATTTTCAGGCGATGATCGATCGTCGCGATCCCGGCTCGGGGGTCGGCGAGGAGTTGTTGCTGCACGCCGATATCCTCGCCCAGGAGTGGGGGAAAGTCCGCGCCGGGACTCGCACCCGGACCTGGTTTCAGCGGGAAATCCTCCCCTGGTTACGTGAAGAGGTCCATCTCCTGCTTGAGTCCGGATCGCTATGTGGTGGCTCGAAGACCGCCGGCGTTTGTAATGAACTCCTGTCCCTTGAGGCCAGCCTTTGGACGTTCGCGTCGAGGCCTGGTGTTGAGCCGACGAATAATGCGGCCGAACGTGCCATCCGTCATGCCGTCTGCTGGCGGAAGACGAGCTATGGCACCGACAGTGAACGGGGCAGTCGGTTCGTGGAACGGATCCTAACCGTGGTGGCCAGTTGCCGACCCCAGGGACGCGACGTGTTGGAGTTCCTCACACAAGCCATCACGGCCCACCAGAATGGGTCTCAGAAACCATCGATCCTGGGCGATGGGGCGTGAACGCTTACTGCATTGGAATTACACCTCCAGCGGAATGTGCCGCCAGCCGCGACCTCCAGGTTTGTCGCTGAAGTTGAAGTCCCTGTAGTGGACTTAACGGTTGACCCTACGGAACGATTAACCCCTACGAACGGATGGATCGAGCCGGGGACTCCGGGTGCCAAAGTACTTCCCGTCTGGGGGATAAAATGGGTAGATGACCCGCGAGGGTTCCCCAGGCCAGTTCTTGTCAAAGTCCCAAATGCGCAGGAGTGGTGAGATGCAGGTCGATCAAGCACGCCTTGGACATTAGGCCAATGACCCTTACTGGTCGGCAGACCTCGTCGCCAGCTTAGAGGATCGCTCTCCCGGGTTAGGTGCCTGGCCACCGACTCTGATCGGCAAGGAGCTGGATCAACTCGGCCCGTGAGGCTTGAGTCGAAGAGAATTGGTTATTTTTGCATGATTAGGAGTTACGCAGTTGAGCCGCATATAGTGAATGTTTGTCCGTAGTTCACCAGGTTCCAGCCTTCGGACGCGACAACCTAACTTTCCCATGGGCTCCAGAATCTCACACACCTATGAACGGTTGTTCGTGAACTGCGTAACTCCTAATGATAAGAGAATTGAAAAACATTATGTCAGCCATGCCGAAATAATGGTATTCGTAAGGCGGGCACGGCCCACCACGGTTTCGGCCCGGAACGAGCGCAGGAGATTGAGCCCCTTTCCTCCGCTCGGTTCAAGCCGTGAGGATTCCGGGTGAGCGCGTCGCGTTTGGTCCCTCTCCAGACCGTCGAAGCTGCTGGACCGTGCCCACCCGACAAGAGATCGGATCAAGATTTCCCGATTTGTAGGGTGGGCACGGCCCACCAGGTGCGAGTCATGACGATCTTAAAACCGGGGGGACCGTTGGCAGGTTCTGGGTGGTGAGGAGAAAGATTCGGCTCAGGAGGATCAACTGGTCATCTTCCTTGACGGGACCGGCCTCGTTGCCGATCGGGTTCAGGATCATTTGCTCGCCACGCTGAAGGCCGATCAGAAGACAGCACTTCTTGTCATCACGATAACGTAAGAACATGCTCGAGATTTCCACGAAGTCGCGACCGACGAGTTCGCGGGGGACGGGGAACAGGTACATCTCGTTGGCGTCACGGCCAACGGTGAGGAGTTCTTGATAGACCCGAGTCATTCCATGGTAGATTGCGGTGCGGGCGAGGAGCCGTAGGCCGAGCTCGTCGGAGGAGATGATCTCGTCAGCGCCCGCCTTGAGGAGGCGGTGACGATTTTCCGGGTTACGGCATTCGACCGCGACGTTGGGCTGATCGGCCCCTTTGCAGATATCGCGGATTGCGATGCAGGTCAGGATCGACTTGCCATCGGCGTAATGCCCTTGCCGTTCGTCGACCAGGACGACGACTGAGTGCGCCGTGGCGACCCGGGCGCGGCGGAGGATGATCTCGTTGGTCGGATCACCCTTGACAATGTAGACATCATTAAACGCGGCGTCATCCTGCTTGTCGGGCAGGTCGATCTGTTCGGTCTCGTCGTGAATGATGACGACCGGACGTTTGTCCTGGATGATCTTGCTATGGACCTCGCGGATCCAGGCGAGGCCGCGCGGACCCCAGTTGCAGAGGACGAGGTGATCGTCCATTTCAAAATGCGACACGTCGCGTCTCCGCAATTGGTGTTCGACTAAGACGGAAGCCACGGTCCCTGTAAATAAGCCGGCCAGGCCCACACCGGTGCCGAGGAGAACCATCGCAAAGAACCGCCCCATCGCGGTCTTTGGCGATTGATCGAGGCCGCTGAAGAGCAGGACCCAGACGTTGAAGAACGACTCGGTCCAGGTTTCGAAGTCCGAATGATTTCCCTGTTCGGCAAGATGAAGCCCCACGCTTCCCACCACCCAGGCGACACTGATGGCCGCGACGATCCGGAACACCTGGTTCCGGTTCCAGTTGTGCAGCGCGGTGATCAGGAGCTCTCGGAGCGGACGCGTCGAGGTCACCTCGATCGCGGAGCGGTGGGGCGGAGCATTGTTTTGAGCCATAAAGGTCTGAACTTATCGCGGCTTCGCCGCGGAGGTGACCGGGGACGTTCCGCCGCCGGGGCCGACGATCAAGTCGATCGGCGCCGAGCTGTGCTCAGTCCCCGCCGCTTCGGCCTTGCCGACTGCGTAGAATGGCCGTTCCGTCGCGCTGGCCCACGGCTCGGCATAAAGCGAAATCGTTCGTTCGGATTGCTTCTCGGTGATCAGGACTCCGTTGAGCCCGATGTTGAGGACGCGAACGCCCGCGGGCAAGTTGCGGACCTCGATCGGCACTCGTCCTGTGAATTGATCGGCACGTTTAACGGTCAAGCGGATCGAGATCTCTTGACCGGGCTGGATCACGACCTGCGTCGGTGCGGCCTCGACCGTGAGGTTGGGCTCCGGCGAGACGACGATCCAGCCGCCGGCCGGCCCCCCCGGGTCGACGACCTGAACCCACTCGCCTGGCTCCGAATTCGAGCCGAGGGCCGGTTTTGCGCGCCCGGTCACCCGCCAGGTGGGCGGCGAGTAGGCCGGTGCGAAGGGGTCGGCCGAAAGGCCGATGCTCGCGGAGAAAGCGTCGGGTTCGATGCGCGCGGCGGTCGCGGTCAGTCCGGCGGGAAGTCGGTCCACCGTCAAGTCGACCGGCCCATCGAATCCATCGAGCCGTGCGATCGTTGCCGTCACGAGCGTCGTGCCACCGCGTGGAACGCTCGGATTCTCGGTGCTGAGCGCAAGTTGGAACCGAGGCCGCGGCTTGCGAACGACGAGGTGGTAGCCGAACGTCTTTCCACCCAGCCCTCTCACGTCCTCGACGCGGACAACGTAGACGCCGTCGGCCGGCGGGTCGAACGTCAGGCGGGAATCCTTCAAGGAGTCGGGCCCGCCGTCGTCGTTGCGATAGGTCAAGGTGACCGGGGCCACCCCTCCCGGGGGAAAGTGGGTGCCCGGCGGATGGATCGAAACCTTGTAGATCGGTTGCAACATCGGGTGATGCTCGGGGGTCGTTCCGAGAAACCCCACGCGCTGGTTGCGCTCGTTCCAGAACGTGCAATCGTCGTCGGGGTTTCGCGGTAACGACCGGATCCGGGTCAGTTCACGGCCAATCAGCACATAATCGCCGACGGCCAAATTCCCCCAGCGGGTCAGGCGGATCCCCGGCTTGCTGGAGTCGTGCTCGCGAAAGGCGACCTCGGTCTGTTCCAAGGGGCGAAGCACCGCCTGCGGCACGGGCATCCCTTGCTCATCCAAAACCTCGAGGACCGGATCAATCGAGGTCCCAAGCCGGCGGCCAAAGACCTCAAGGATGAGTCGTTCCCCCTTCTTGGCCGTGAAGCGGAAGTGGTCGACGTCGCCGCCCTGCTCGATCCGCCCCGAGATCCCTCCGGGGACCGCAATCAGCTCGGCGCGATCGGCTCGGTCGTTGTCCGCCGACTCGACCCCCTGCCGGCCCTCTGCGACGATGACGGTCCGCCGATTCAGCGGACTCGTTCCGTCGGGGAGCACCACCGCGACCGCGGGCATCGATCCGAGCTCGGCGACGGCCTCGGTCGTCATCGTAACCGTCGAGAGCCCTTGCAGGTTCGTTCCCTCCACTTGAATCGACGAACGCAGACCGCGCTCGACTCCGAGCGGGAACAGATCCGTGAGGTAGGGCAGACGGCCGGCCCGGATCCGATAAAAGTGGCCCGGCGTGCCGGCATAGTCGGCGTCGGTCACTTTCAACGTGAAGTTGCCATCGCGCGGAATTGCGACGTTCAACCAGGGATCGCCCGCGCCATCGGCCGGAGCCGATTCTCCCAGGACTTGTCCCGCGTCGTCCTCGACGGTCAAAAGGCCCAGGAGCGGCGAACCCAGCGCCTTGGCCTGGATCTCGAAGAGGATTTGATCGCCGGCCTTGGCCTCGAACCGGAACCGATCGACGTCCCCCGGCTGATCAATCACCCCCGTCAAGGTCGCCGGCAGTGAAACGGATTTCGAACCGAGGGCCTCGTCCTTGGGGTCGAGCTCCGTAATTTCCGGATGCGCAACGATGATCAAGGACTGGAACGCAGGGACGCCCAGGGGTGTGATCAGACCCAGGCGGTGGGTCCCCACCCGAGCATCGGCTGCGACGACGAGGTCGACTTCCAGTCGATTCGGATCCGGCTTCGCCGCTCGAACGATCGTGCCGGTCAAACCAGGCTCGACAAATACGATCGACGTGGCGTTTCCGACCCCGGTTCCGGTTAAGACTGCTCTCAGGCTCGTCCCGCGAACCGCACTTCGAGGACTGAGCGGGTTAAGCGTTGCGTTTCGAACCAGTTGGGGTTTGGCCGGCGCGACAGCCGCGGCGGGCGGGTTCATCGTCACGATCAGTTGGCCGGTCGCCGCCTCATAAACAGAGAGTGAGCCATCGAATCGCCCGACCGCGACCCGGAGCCCGTCGGGGCTCAACGCGAGGCCTTGGGGCCAGTCCGCCTGCCCGCTCAACGCCTTGCGGGTAGTCAGCGCAGGGAGATCCCAGAGCTTGACGTCGTAGTCCTCGCCGCTGGAAACCAGGGTCTTGCCATCGGCCGAGACGACCAGCCTGAGGACCGCGGCATCATGGGCGAAGACCGAGTTGACCAGCGATGCATCCTGATCCGAGACCCGCCAACGGTGGATCGACCGATCGACGCCTCCGGCCAGGACGGTCTCACCCCCCGGCCCAAACGTGACCGTGTAGAGCTCGGCGGTGGCGTCGGAGAGGGTCTTGAGCCGACGGCCCGAGGTCAGGTCCCAGAGCTTGACCGTCCGATCGGCGCCTGCCGAAGCCAGCATCGTGCCGCTCGGGGCGAAGGCCACGGAATAGACGGCGTCGGTGTGGTCCTTGAGTGTGCGAATCTCATTGCCTTCGTCCAAGTCCCAGAGCTTGATCTCGCGGTCGTAGGATGCGGTCGCCAGCACCTTGCCATCCGGAGCGATCGCCGCGCTCAGAATCGAGTCCTTATGCCCTTGGATCTCATAACGCTTCACCTTGGTGGCGAGGTCCCAGACCGTGAAGCTGCCATGGATCCCGGGCCGGCCTCCCGCCGCGACCAGGGTCCGCCCGTCCGGACTGATCCGAACCGTGGTCAGGAGCCCAGGATGTCCTGCAAGCGTCGCCTCGAGGTTGCCCGCCTCGGCCCCAAATAAAAGGACGCTTCGCCCAGCCGCCGCGGCCAACCACTTGCCGTCGGGGGAGTAGGCGAGCGAAGTCAGCGCCTCGGCAACTGGCGCCGTGAGTGCGATGTTCGGGAGCCCGCGGAGCGGGTCGACTAGCGAGGCGATCGGTGTCTCGGTTTCCGAGCCACCGTCAAACTTGGCCCCTTCCTTGACCCAACGTTCCAGCGTCTTGATTTGGACGTCGCTCAGCGGCGGTTGCTTATACGGCATCCGAGGCGCCGCGCCCGGTCGGATCAGCTCGATCAACTGGCTGGACTCGGGATTGCCCGGTTCGAGGATCAACTCGCCGCCCGACTCTCCCCCTTTTTTGAGCAAGGCGAAGGTGGCCATGTTCAGCCCCCCTTCCGCCTTCTTCGCGTGATGGCATCCCAGGCACGACTTGACCAGGATGGGCGCGACCTGCTCGCGAAAGCTGACCGGTCCGGCCGCCTCGTCGCCACGCGCCGTGACGGCTTGCAGCACGAGGAGTAACGAGAAGCAGAGTCGGAACATGGTCGCCTCGGGGGTGGTCGATCGATCGGCGCTTGTCTCAGGCGGTAGGGATATCATCTTGTTTTGCAGGGTTGGTACGGACAAGCCGTTCGGCGGGAGTCGGCAAATCGACCGGCTTGAGTCGAATCCTGGTGGGCCGTGCCCACCCTCCAAAACAAGGATTCATGCCATTGAGTCAGTGATTGAACAGAAACTCATTGCCCGTCAAGGTGGCCCAGTACAGGTCTTCGATCGCTTGCCGCCGTGCCGTGGCCGCTTTTTTGGGGTCGGTCAGTCCTGCAACGGCCTCGCGGAGGATTGCCCTGAGTCGCTGGCGTTCGCTCTCGGTGGGCCGCCTGGTCAGCGCGGCCTGGAAGAGGCCGGTGATGATCTCGTCGTCACTGGCCTGGGCCGCCAGTGCCTTGGAAATCGCGCTCGTGTCGCTGCGAAGCTTCTCATTGATCGTCGTGCCATTGGCCAGGTGCAAGGCCTGCGACATGGACGGCTCCGAGGAGCGTTCACACGAGCACGTGCTCAGCCGTTCCGGCCGGCCGAACGCGCTCAGGAATGTGCTCTGGATCTTGGTGTCGGGCAGTTGCAGGCTCCGCCAGCCCGCGGGGTAGCCTGCAAACGGCGTGGGCACATCGGCCACGCGCGCGATCGCGTCGAGGATGACTTCGGCGGGGAGCCGTTTGACCGGGTAGTGGCTGAGGTATTTCGGATCCGCCGGGTGTCCCGGCATGGGAACGCTGGACCGAGCGTACGCGGCCGAGCTCATGATCGTCCGGATCAAGTGCTTGACGTCATACTTATGTGCCAGGAAATCGGCGACGAGCCAGTTCATGAGCGGTTCGTCGCTGGCGGGGTTGGTGGCCCGCAGGTCATCCTCGGGGTCGATCAAGCCGCGGCCGAAGAAGTTCCTCCAGACCCGGTTGACGATCGCACGCGCAAAGTAAGGATTGTCCGCTTGACCCAGCCAGTCGGCGAACGCCTCGCGACGATCGCCTCGCCAAGCGAGGGAGAGGGCCTGACCGTCGAGTGGCCGGGGGGGAATGGCCACCCCGGACCGGGGGTGCCGGGTCTCCCCTTCGGGCGACGCCATGACCACCACGTCGCCCACCGCTCCGCCGTCTTTGAGCTGCACCCGGGAGAAGAGACTCGCGACGCCGTAGTATTGGTCCTGGGTCCACTTCTCCATCGGATGGTTATGGCAGCGGGCGCAGGTGAGCGACATCCCGAGGAACGCCATGCTCGAGCTTTCGGTCAGGTCGATCGGGTCGCGGTGCAGCGCGAAGTAATTGGCCGCGCCATTGCTGAGGCTGCTTCCCTTGGCCGTCACGATCGAGCGGGCGAACTGATCCCAGGGGACGTTGTCGGCCACGCTCCTGCGGACGAACCGATAAAACGACCACATTGCCGGCGGCGGCAGCGTGTTCGAGGAGACGAGGAGCAGGTCGGACCACTTGTACGCCCAGTAGTCGACGAACTCCGGGCTGGCGAGCAGGCGATCGATCAGTTGATCGCGTTTCTTCGGGTTGGTGTCGGAGAGGAAGGCCTCGACCAACGCGGCCGAGGGCAACGTGCCGGTGGCATCGAGCGAGGCGCGGCGGAGGAACGTGGCATCGCCGGCGTCGGGGGAGGGGGGGATGCCCAGGGACTTGAGTTTGTCCAGGTTCTTCTCGTCGATCGGGTTATGGCGTGGGGAGGCGGCGAAGACCGCCGGATCGATCTTGGTTTCGTAGGGGGAGGTGACCGTGGTGCGCTGAACTCGGCTGGCGTACCAGACCGTGATGGCCGCCTCGCCGTGTCCCTCGACCTTGACTCGCCCTTGTTCATCCACCTTGGCCACGGTGTCGTCGGTGCTGGCGAACTTGGCCCAGCGGGTGACGTCCTCGACATGACCGTCGGAGAAGCGGGCCTGAACCAGAACCTGCTGGGTCTGGGCTGGCTTGAGGAGGACCGACTCGGGCACGACCGCGAGGGAGACGATTGTGGGGTCATCGGCACTTGGCTTCGGGGTCCCCGCCGCGATCCACTCGGAGATCACGCGATACTCGAGCGAGTCGGTTGAAAACTTGATTCCGCCGCCGTGCTCAACGGCCCCGGTCGGCTTGAGCAAGAGCAGGCTCTCTGCCGGTGCAGTCTTGACGATCCGACGCCCCTGGGCCTGGCGGGTCAAGACGGCGAAATCGACCTCGGGCGCATAGCCGCGTAACGTGAGCCGGAACCCGTTCTTCCCGGCCGCCGCGCCATGGCAGGCGCCTGAGTTGCAGCCGGCCTTGGTCAGAACCGACAACACATGGTTTTGAAAACTCCAGGGCGACGGCCGCTCGAAGTTCTCGACCGAGATGTTCGCCCGGGCCACCTGGCCGTTGAGGGTCGCCGAGATTTCGGTCAGTCCATTGGCGATCGGAGTGACGGTGCCATCGTCCGAGATCGTGGCCACCTTGGGGTCGCCCACGGTGAACTGGGCCTCGGCGGTGCGGTCTCCAATGAAGGCTTGACCTTCGTGGGCCTCGACCAAGAAGCGCTGGCGGGCCTTGGGGCCGTCCAGGCGGGCGACCCCGGGCAAGAGCTGAATCTCGGTCCCAACCGCGGTCGAAACGCTCCCGCCGAGAACGAGGAGCGCGGTCCAATAGTGGCGACGTTGCATCGCGTGCGGGCCTCGATCAGGGCTTGGTTTCGAATTCGGTTCAAGTCGGAAGGAGGGAACGACCGCGGCTCGGATTCGGATCAGAAGAGCTCGTTGATCGGTTCGACCCCGTGGTCGACGATCCGCAACGGGCGGCTTTGCGGACCCGGCAACTCGGTGTCCAGGCTGATCCCGAGCCCTTGGTAGACCGTGGCGGCGATCTCGGCGGGAGTGACCGGACGATCCTTGGGGGAATAGCCGATCTCGTCCGATGCCCCGATGGCTTGCCCCCCCTTGAACGGGCCCCCGGCAAACACAGAGGTCCAGCAGGCGGGGTGGTGGTCGCGCCCTCCGGCCGGGTTCACCTTGGGGGTTCGACCGAACTCGCCGAACGCCAGGATCATCGTGTTGTCGAGCATCCCGCGCTTCGCGAGGTCACCGAGCAGGGCCGTGAACGCGTTATCGAAGTTGGGGCCGACCTCGTTCTTGTAGCACTCGATCGGGCTGAACGGAGCCGAGCCGTGGATGTCCCACGTGATCTCGTTGAAGACGGTTTCAAACATGTTGACCGTGACGAACCGAACCCCACGCTCAACCAGGCGGCGCGCCAGCAGGCAACTCTGCCCGAATCGGGTTCGGCCGTAGCGGTCGCGCAGTTCCTCGGGTTCGGCCTTCAGATCGAAGGCCTCGCGAGCGGCCGGGCTTGCCATCAGCTTGAACGCCCCTTCGAAGTTGGCGTCGAGCAGGCGCGCGTCGCCTGACGCCTCGAACGAGCCGACGGCGCCATCGATGGCGGAGCGGAGCGACCGCCGTCGCGCTTCGCGGACCGCCGTCACGTAGTCGGGCGGAAGCAGGTCGGGGACCTTGAACGCCTTGTCATTGGGATCGGCGTTCAGAACGAACGGGTCAAAGGTCTTGCCGAGGTAGCCCGCGTTCTGACCGTGGGGCATGTTTCCGCCGGTCGCCCCGATCGGGCGGGGGAGCAGGACATGCGCGGGGGTATCGCCGTTGGGGCCTTTCAGCTTGGCCAGGGCACTCCCATAGTGCGGATGCTCGATGCCCCCACTGAAGAGCCGCCCGGTCTGCATCATCTGGTGGCCGGTATCATGAACGGCCGCCGCCGTGTGGTTGACCGAGCGGACCAGGGCGATTTTATCCATCATCTGGGCCATCCGAGGAAAGATCTCGGAAACCCAGAGCCCGGGAACGTTGGTCTCGATCGGGCGGAACGGACCGCGAATTTCCTCCGGAGCGTCCGGCTTCATGTCCCAGGTGTCGAGCTGCGAGGGCCCGCCCACCAGGAACAGGAGGATGCAATTCATGTCCCGCTGCTTTGCTACCGCTCCGTGCGCCTCAAGGGCTTGCAAACCCGGCAGGCCGAGCCCGAGACAGGCGAGGGAGCCGGCGTGAAGGAAATCACGGCGCGACAGGCCATCGCAAAACCGCACCGACTTTTCGGCATCGACGCGAATCATGCGGAAACCCTCGGTAAAAGGAAGTCGGAACTGAGCGGTGGGTCGGTCTTGAAAAGAAGACCGCGCCAATGCTATCCGCTGCAAACCCGACGGTCAAACCACCAGAACGGGTCTCCGCGGTTGACCTTGGCTCTTCGAAAACCGACCGGCCTCGGTTCGCCCGACCGCACTGAGTCCGCATGCTAGTCGTAAAGAATTCGGAGGGGAATCGTGTGGTTTCGATGCGATTCCTTATTCACGCAACCGGAACAATCGCGTAGGATTGGTGTTTAGTCAACCTACCGAAGGCGGATCCGTTTCACCGAGTCCTTAAACCGTGATCACTTCTCGCCGAGAATTGCGCGGCACTACGCTCGGATTGGCCCTTCTCTTGGCCTTCCCGTGGCAGCTTGCGCTCTCGGCGGTGGAGTGTTCCACCCAAACGATCGCTGTGGGCGCGCAAGGGCGGTTTGATGAAGCGACTCAACATCTCCAGATGTCCGGTGATGCGTCGGCCCGGACCCCCTGGGATTGCCTGACGATCTCGATGGTGATTGGCGAGCCGGAGCCAGAAGGAGACGACGCCTGCGCGTTCGCCTTTGACCTGATCGCGTTTCCGGCCTATGGCTGCTCCATGTCCGTGGAGTCGGCCGCTGTCCCCACAATGATCTCGACTCAACGCTCCTCCCCCCCACTGACGCAACCATTGTGCTTACGCTGTTGATTGCGCACGTCCTTCTCCGGCCTTGCGGCGGCTCCATAGGACCCGTCGACCTTTCGGCCGTCGGTCCCTTAAACAAAAATCCACTCGGCTCTGCTCTCGAGAACGCGCTTCGGAAAGTCTGAGGGCGCGGTCAAACGTCAATCCCTCTGTCGAATGAGGACGACGCACCCATGGCTCTTCCCATCATGACGCGGCCCCTCTTCGAACGGACCTGCTCTGCTCCGAGGGCTTTCCTCGTGACGCGGTCGACGGGGCGATCCGTCGCGACGGCTCCGAATCGCCTGAACGACTGCGTCCGCCCCGACGCGGAGCGCGGTGATTCGCGAGCCTGAACGACGACCCGGCTCATCGACTGATCCCTTTTCTTGAACGAATCATCCCGACCCTGAATCTAGGGGGTCGGATCGCTGGAGACCGACCTCGATGTATTGGAAATCGACGATCGCGCTCGTGACCTTCGCGGCAGTGGGGGGAGCGGTCTATCTGAGCGGGGTATCCAAGGCTTACGTCAAAGGAGCCTTAAAACATGTGGAAAAGGTCATCGTACCTTCGGAGGTGTCGACTCCGAAGCCCGACCTGGTCGATGTCGATGTCGTTCGCCCCTGGAATCACGAAATCAAGCTTAACGCCGAGGAGGAGCGGGCGCTCGGCCTCGGTGTGACCACCGTCGCGGCACAATCGGAACCGATCCAACTCGAGCTGACCGGCCGAACGGCCTACGATCCCGACACCCTCACGAAGATCCGCCCACGGTTCGATACCCTGGTCGAAGAGGTCCACGCCTCCCTCGGGCAGACCGTCAAGAAGGGCGAGCCACTGGTCGAACTCCACAGCACGGAACTGGCGGCCGCCAAGAGCGACTTTCAAGAAAAATATGTGCAGTGGCAACATGACTTGAAACTCTTCAGTCTAAGGCAGGAGTTGGTCAAGACCGGCGCGATCTCCAAGCAACTCTGGGTCGACACCATCAACGACGAGAAGAAGACCCGTCTCGAATACACCCTCGCCCGCGACCGACTCCAGATCCTCAAAGTGCCGGACGAGGAAATTGAGCCGCTCCTCGGCCCCCTCCGCGACGTTGACGCCAAGGTGGACGCCAAGCCCACGGGAGCCCAGTTTGGCAACATCGAAAGCAAGGCCAAGATGACGCTCGTCTCGCCGGTCGACGGCATCGTGATCGAACGCGAGGTTGTGCCGCAGAACTTCTACGAGACTTCGACCGTACTGATGGTGATCGCCCCGCTCGACCATCTCTGGGTGATGGTGAACGTCTACGAGCTCGACCAGGACAAGGTGAAAGTCGGTCAGACCCTGGAGATCCAGTTCCCCTTCCTGGCGGAGAAGATCGAAGGCAAGGTTCAGTATGTCGCCAATGAAGTCTCCAAGGAAACCCGCGCGGTCAAGATTCGCGCCTCAATCCCGAACCCGGGAGCCCGGTTGAAGTCAGACATGCTGGTCAAGGCGATCCTCGATATTCCTCCCAAACCCGGGCAGACGAGAATTCCGCGGCTGGCGATGGTCTCGGCCGGCGGCAACGACTTTGTGTTCGTCCGCAAGCCGAGAGCGACGAGCGGCGACGATTCCATGAACCCACCGGTCGATCGTTTCGAGCGCCGGGTGATCGAAGTCGCCCAGGAGAACCACGATAAGGTGATCGTTTGTCGCGGTCTGAAGGCGGGTGAGGAAATCGTGACCCTGGGCAGCCTGATCCTGGCTCAGCTTTACGACGATGCCCTGACCGTGGCCACGGGCACCTCCGAGAAATGACGCTGACGCGAACCGATCGCAGCGGGGCCGGTCGCGAATCCCAAAGGGGAACGCCTCTCGATTCATGACCGGCCTCGGGCTCCCGCCTCGCCACGTCCTTGACTTCCCGGGGACGACCGCCGGGTTGCGTGGCCTCACCGTCCCGACAATTAAAATTGGCGACCGCCAAGCATTTGACCCGACCTTACCAGAGGTGTACCATCGCCTTTAGGAGCCGCACTCCCATCGCAGGTGCGCACGGCCCCTGGCTCACTCACTTCCAGAAAGGGGTTCGACTATGCCCTTGTACGAGGTGGAAACCACATCACATATCATGATTGCATGCGTTGACGACGAGGCCTCCGCGAGGGGGTTCGCCAGCGCCAATTACCCGAGCGAGGAGGTTCTCCGGGTCAGCCATCGACCTCGTGACGCCTGGGTGATCTCGAAGAATTTGCTGGGTTTGAAGGGGGCGCTTGACCCCTGTACGACGGCCCGAGATTGCCTTGCCAAGGCCCAAGGAGACAAGCTCCACGCCGTTCGGTTGTACATGCAGCAGACGGGTTGTGACCTCGACGGCGCTCGCAAGGCGATCGAGTCGAACATGGCAATCGGCTGGTGAAATCCGATTCGGACCCGCCTCCGAATCGCGCGACCGGGTGAGCTGTGCGTCACCCTTGCAACGCTGGACTGAACGGCGGCTGAGCAAAACTGCTTGAGGTTGCTCCGAGACTCCAATGGCTTCGGCCTACGAATAGGGGAGGTGAGACTGTCGCCGGGCCGGCGGATTGCTCGGGCTCGGCGACAGTTCACCTCTCTTCTTTTTTTTGTGTCACACTTCGATATTTCGATCGCACTCGAGTTCGTCTTCCAAATGAGCCGGCACGGACCGAAATCCGGGTCGGGCGGTTCGCTCACCTCAACTTCAGGTCGGAGAAATAGCAATGAGCCGGGTGGTTTGTCTGATCCTGGGAGGAGGGCGGGGGACTCGGCTCTATCCGCTCACGAAGTCTCGGAGTAAGCCCGCCGTACCGATTGCGGGCAAATACCGTCTGATCGACATACCGATCTCCAACTGCATTCACTCTGGGCTGAATGAAATCTTCGTGTTGACCCAGTTCAACTCGGTGAGCCTCCATCGGCATATTGCCAACACGTACAAATTCGACCCGTTCGGCGGTGGAATGGTCGAGGTGCTGGCGGCCCAGCAAACGATGCAGCATGAAACCTGGTATCAGGGAACGGCCGACGCGGTCAGGCGCAACATTCCCTACTTCACGGAGAATCGTTACGACCTGGTGCTGATCCTCTCGGGAGATCAGCTTTACCGCATGGATTTCCAGGACATGATCCGCACTCACCTGGAAAACAAGGCGGAAGTGACGATCGCTGCGCTCCCCGTGGCGGAGGAAGAGGCCAAATCCTGCGGCGTCATGCGAATCGATATGTCCGGGCGCGTCACCGACTTCGAGGAGAAGCCGAAAACGCCGGAGAAACTCGAGCGGATCCGGACCACCCCGACTGGCTCGAGCGGCTCGGGATCAAGTCGCAGGGCCGCTCCTACCTGGCCAGCATGGGGATCTATCTGTTCAATCGAACCACCTTGGTCCAGATGCTCGCCTCGGGTGATGCCACCGACTTCGGCAAGGAACTCTTCCCGCAAGCGATCGACTCGCACCGGGTCCAGACCCATCTCTTCGACGGCTACTGGGAAGATATTGGGACCGTGGGTGCCTTCCACAAAGCGAATATCGACCTGACGAGTGAAAATCCGCCGTTCGACTTCACTTACGGCGACCACCCGGTGTTCACCCGCCCGCGATATCTGCCCTGTTCGCGGCTCTCGGGGGTGACCGTGAACAACAGCCTGATCTCGGATGGCTGTGTGATCGGCCGCGGGTCGGTGATCGAGAACTCCGTGATCGGAGTTCGCGCCCAGATCGCCGAGAACGTCACGATCCGCAATACCTACATCATGGGCGCGGACAGCTACGAACAGAGTCGGCACCTGGAAGACAATACACGTGCGAACCGCCCCGGCGTCGGCGTGGGTGCGGACTCGATCATCGAGAATGCGATTATCGACAAGAACGCCCGGATCGGCCGTGGCGTGCGCATTCGCAATGAGGCCGGTGTGATCGACTCCGACGATGCGCCCCACTACGTGATCCGCGATAAGATCGTGGTGATCCCCAAGTACACGATCCTCCAAGATCGGCTGGTGATCTGACCACCGACGCGGTCAACCTTGGAAACGCGCCGGGATCGTCCGGGAACGCCGCGCCTCGAGTGCGATCGGCCGGGACATCCTCGTGAGGCCAAAACGATTCCAAGCGGGTGGACATGGCCCACCCGTTTGGAATTTGACCACGAATGACACGAACTATCAAAAAATCAAATTGTTTATTGTTGTTATTGCGTTTTCTTTGCATTCATTCGTGGCTAAATTTCGCGATATTTGGGTCTCCCCTCACCTCCTGGTTGGCGAAGCGCGAGGGATGGAGGCCCGCGCCCACCCAACGACTGGGATTCGACCCTCGCCCGAATCGAATCGTTCATGTTGTCGTGGCAAGGGCGTCTCCCATCGGCCAGCCGTGTCGCTCGCCTGGACTCAAGTCGGGCGTCGAGCCTGTTTCATGTCCGCCGAGTTGGGCCTATTCGAGCGGAAGTCCAGACCCCATTCGCCATAGTCTGATCCATTTTGGCAGGCCTTTACGACTTTGCGAACGGGTCGACCGGTCTGGGGGTGGTTGGCCTCCGATTTGCTAAAGTTGTCGTTGGCGCACGCTTTTGATAAACTTCCTTCAGATCGATCGCATTGACCAAGCGGCGCGGGCAGTTCGTAGGTCTCGCGCATTCCCGATCTGTTTCCACGAGTGGAAGGACGAACTGTGGCGGCGGATACCAATATCGCTGGCAGCGAGAAGATCGGTGGTTTCCGCTTGGTCCGGACCCTCCACCCCGGCGCGACTTCGGTTGTGGTCGAGGTGATTCAAGAGTCGACGGGGAAGCGGTTCGCACTGAAGCTGCTTCTCGAGTCCCGGGCCGAGGATTCCTCGGAACGCAAGTCGTTCGAATTCGAGGCCAAGTTGGGGATGCAGATGCGCCATCCCAACTTGATCCACGTCCATGAATATTTCAGGGATTCGGTCCAGCCCTACTTCGTCATGGACCACTTTCCGTCGTTTCACCTCAAGCTGCCGATCGCCCGCCCGTCGGTCTACCCGATGCCGACGGCCCAGCTTCATCGGATTATCACGCAAGCGGCGACCGGCTTGTTGTTCTTTCACGAGAAGGGCTGGGTCCATCGGGACATCAAGCCCGAGAATATCTTGGTGAACAAGTCGGGAGAGACGCGCGTCATCGACTACGCCCTGGCATTGAAGCCGTTCGGCGCGCTGCGGAAAATGCTTGGCAGCAAGCCACCGAGGCAGGGGACTCCCAGCTACATGGCCCCCGAGCAAATTCGGTGCGAGCCGCCGACTCCGTCGGCCGATATTTACAGCTTCGGTGTCACCTGCTATGAAATCACTTGCGGACGACCGCCGTTCCGGGCGAACTCGACCTCGGAGCTTCTCAATAAGCATCTGAGCGATCGCCCGCTTCCGCTCACCGCGCACAATAAGTTGGTCACTCCCGAGTTCAACGACCTTGTGCTGTCGATGCTTCAGAAGCGGACGACCGATCGCCTGGCGGATTTGGAAGAGTTTCTGAGTCGATTTCGGCGGACCCGTATCTTCCTGGATGACCCTGCCCCCGCGGCGAATGGCGGCTTTTCGATGTGAGTCGGGCTGGCCGACCCTGGCCGAGTTTGTCGGATGAGAAGACTGATCGATCGCTGAAGGACGTTTCCGCCAATGGCCAGCCCAAGCGAGTACCGGCTCCCGTTCGAGGCGCAGATCTATGAAATGGAAGCGCGCCTCGTCGAGATGGAGGTCGGTTACTCAAAGAATCGAACCGGAGTGGATTCTTCGGCGATCGCCGAGCAGATCCGCCGCCTCCGTCGCGAACTGGCGAATCTGAAACGGACGATTTACGCCAACCTCGAAGCCTGGCAGACCGTGCAGGTTTCCCGGCTCCCCAGTCGGCCGCAGACCCGCGACTACCTCGACCTGATCTTCGATCAGTTCGTCGAATTGCACGGCGACCGCGCGATCGGCGACGACAAGGCGATCGTCACCGGACTCGCCCACCTGGGCGAGACCAAGGTGATGTTCGTCGGTCATCAGAAGGGGAAAAATCTCCTCGAACGCACGGCCTGCAACTTCGGCTGCGCCCACCCCGAGGGATACCGCAAGGCCCTCGTCAAGATGCGAATGGCCGCCAAGTACGGCCTGCCGATCATCACGTTCATCGATACCCCCGGTGCCTACCCGGGCATCGCCGCCGAAGAGCGCGGGCAGGCCGCGATCATCGCCGAGAATCTCATGGTGATGAGTCAGCTCGACACGCCCATCGTGTGCGTCGTGATCGGCGAGGGGGGATCGGGCGGAGCGCTCGGCATCGGCATCGGCGACCGCCTGGCGATGCTCGAACACGCCTATTACTCGGTCATCAGCCCCGAAGGCTGCGCGACCATCCTCTGGAAGTCGAACGAGCACGCGCCCCGGGCCGCCGAAGCCTTGAAGATGACCAGTCGCGACTTGCTCCGGCTCGGGATTATCGACGACGCCATCGCCGAGCCGCTGGGGGGCGCCCACCGCGATCATCGCGAGGCCGCCGCGAATCTGAAGTCGTACCTGATCCGTTCGATCCGCGAAGTGTCCGAACTGCCTCGTTCGGAACTGCTCCAGCGCCGCTACGATAAGTTCCGCCGGATGGGCGTTTTCAACGAGGGGGGAGTCGAGATGAACGGCCTTCCCAAGTCCACGCCTTGAGGTCACGACTCGCTCCAATTTCGGATCCGACCCCGGCCCACCGAATCGCATCGGTGGGCCGGTCACCGGGTCTCGCTCCCCAAAGGTCGACTGTGCGCTGCACCTGGGCCGATTCGACCGGCCTTGACCCCTCGGCTCTCCTCTGTTAGAAATCCCGCCAACCTCCTCGACATCCCCCATCGAGACCCCCCGGAACACCCCGACACGAGTGTCGCCGGCGCGGGCAACGCGCCTGGTGTACTCAGGCATTGCGACGGCCGCGTCAAGGATGAGGTGGACCCTATGAGCTTGAGGAAGATCGCCTATCTGACTCCGCTCTACTTCGACGAGCAGTCGTGTCTCGGGGGAGGTGAGCGATACCCGCTGAACCTGGCCACCGGGATCGTCGAGGCCTCAGGAGGATCATGCATCGTCGAGCTGATCTCCTACGGCGAGCAGTCAGACCGGCGGGTGCTCCGCCCCGGGGTCACGCTCCGCGTCCTTGCGATTGCCAATCGACCCGGCGATCGAACGAACGTCGCCTCGTGGGAACTTCCCGCCGCAATCGCCGATGCCGACCTCGTCCATATTCACTCCCCATTTACGCGATCGAGCGAGCTCGGCATCCTGGCCGCCAAGCAGCAGCATAAACCACTCTGCATGACCGACCATGGAGGCACGGCCAGCACGATCGGCCTGAACCTGGGCAGCCTCGAGCTGGCCGATCGGATTATCGCCTACTCCGACTTCGGCGCCTCGCTCTACTGGACCAAGACGCCCATCGCGATCGTCAAGGGGGGCGTCGACGCCTCGGCCTTCTCGCCGGCGCCGCTCCCGACCGTTCGGGATCGCGTGCTCTACGTGGGCCGTCTGCTTCCGCACAAAGGCATCGACCAACTGATCAGGGCCCTTCCCCTGGGGCTGCGACTGACGGTCTGCGGCCGCCCCACTCACAAGGACTATGCCTGGCTGATCTCCAACCTCGCCATCGAGCAGGGCAAGGACGTCGAGTTCGTCACCGACGCCGACGACGCCGCGATCCGCGAACTCTACCATCGGTCCTGGGTCACCGTTCTCCCGTCGGTCTACCAGGATTGCTTCGGCGGGAATCACGTGGCCCCCGAGTTGATGGGCCTGACCCTCCTCGAGTCGATGGCGGCGGGGACGCCCGCGATTTGCTCGCGCGTCGGCGCGATGCCCGAATTCATTCGCGAGGGGGAGACCGGGTTCGTCTACGATCGGCTCGATCAGTTGACCGAGTCGTTACTCCGACTCGCGCACGACCCGGGCCTGGTCGAACGAATGGGTCGTCGCGGTCGCGCGGTCGTCCTGGAAGAGTATGACCTCCGGGTCGCCGGCCGAAACATGTTTGCAATCTATCAAGAGATGGTCGCGAAACACCGGGAGGCGGCTGCGTGAAAGTCCTGGCGCTGAGCAATCTCTATCCCCCCGACTTCATTGGTGGCTACGAGCTTGCGTGTGCCGACGTCGTTGACGCACTCCGCGACCGTGGGCACGACGTCCGGGTCCTGACCGCCGCGCCTCGGCTCCCGGTCGAATCGCCCCCGCACGTCCTCCGTCGCCTCAAGCTGATCGACGAGTGGTCGGAGAACGGAATGGGGATGAGCCCGTTCGCCTTTCGCCGGGACGAGGCGGAGTCAAGACTCGTCAGCGCGTACAACGTTCACGCCCTGTCCACCGTGCTCGACGAGTTTCAGCCCGACGTCGTTTACGTGTGTGCCATCACCGGACTCGGAGGGTTCGGCCTGATGGCCTGCCTCCAGTTCCTCGACATCCCCTGGGTCTGGCAGCTCGGCGACCGGGTTCCCCACCACCTTTGCAGTACCCGACAGCGGGTGATCCCGGGGCTGGCCGATGCCTTCTCTCAGCATATTCGCGGCCATTACATCGTGGTCAGCGACCAGTTGCGCCGGGAGATCGAGGTCGGCGGGATCAAGCTCCAGGGGCACGTCGAGACCATCCCGAACTGGATCACCGGGACCTGCGGGCCGAACCAGCGCAGTTTTTACCGTGGCGGGCACCTTCGGATCATGTCCGCCGGCCAGGTGGCGCGTTGGAAAGGGACCGATGTTTTGATCGAAGCGGCGGCCCGGCTCCGTGATGCCGGCCACGACGACTTCTCGGTCCACATTTACGGCAAGGTCCATCAGCCCGATCTCGCCTCGCTGATCCATTCGCTCCACCTCTCGGACCACGTGATCCTCCAAGGAGTGCTCCCGCACAAGCTGCTGCTCGAGTCCTATCGCGAGTACGACCTGTTCGCCTTCCCGACCCTCGAGCGCGAGCCGTTCGGGCTCGTCCCGCTCGAAGCTTTGGCACGCGGCTGCGTGCCGATCATCTCGCGACGTTGCGGCATCGCGGAATGGCTGGTTCATGGGGTGCATTGCTTGAAGGCCGAGCGGACTCCTGAATCGTTCGCACGCGCCTTCGCCGAAGTCATCGAGCGGCGGATCGATCTCCAGCCCCTGGCCCGCCGAGGCGCGACGGCCGCCTGGCGTGACTTCCATCTCGACGCCATCCTGCCCCGGATCGAGCGGCTCCTGGTTCGCGCCGCGAGCCAGGCCAAGGGGATCGCGGGATCGGCCCACGACGCCTATCGGCTGGCCCGGATGGCCGAGCAGCTCACCGCCTCACTCATTGAAGAGGCGATCGCCGCGTGAACCGATCTCCTCGTCCGAGGCTCGTCGACCGATGAAGATTCTCGCAATCAGTAACTTGTATCCTCCCGACTTCGTCGGCGGCTACGAACTCGGCTGCGCTCATGTCGTCGACGCTCTCATCGGCCGGGGGCACGACGTCCGGGTCCTAACCGCGGCGCCTCGGCTTCCGGTCGAGTCGCCCCCCCACGTCCTCCGCCGGTTCAAGTTGACCGACGAGTGGAATCCGAACGGGATGAGCAAACATCCCCTCGGCTATCGATTGGACGAGGCCGAATCGCGACTTGTCAATGCCTACAATATTCACGCCCTGACCACCGTACTCGACGAATTCCAGCCTGACGCCGTCTTCGTCTGCGCGGTGACCGGTCTGGGTGGGTTTGGCCTGATGGCCTGCCTCCAGTTCCTCGACGTCCCCTGGGTCTGGCAACTCGGCGACTGCATCCCGCGGATCCTCTGCAGCACCGAGCGACGAACCTTCCCGATGCTGGCCGAGGAATTCACCCGGCGGATCCGCGGGACCTACATCGTCGTCAGCGACCGGGTCCGCCAGGAAACCGAGGAGTGCGGCCTCACGCTGGGCGACCGAGTCGAGACCATCCCCTACTGGATCACCGGTCCGAAAGAGGCCGAGCGGGTCGACTTCTACCGCGGCGGCCACCTCCGAATCATGGCCGCCGGCCAAGTGGCCCAGTTCAAGGGAAGTGACATCCTGATCGAGGCCGCCGCCCGACTCCGCGATGCCGGCCATCATGACTTCTCGGTCCATATGTACGGCAACCTTTATGACCAATGGCTTCTCGAACTGATTCGAAGGCTCGACCTGTCCGACCACGTCATTCTCAAAGGGGTGCTTCCCCAGAAGCTCCTGCTGGAGACGTACAAGGATTACGACCTGTTCGCCTTTCCCACACTCGAGCGCGAACCGTTCGGACTCGTCCCACTCGAAGCTGTGGCCCGCGGGTGTGTTCCGATCATCTCGCGCCAGTGCGGGATCGCCGAGTGGCTGGTTCACGGCCTCCACTGCCTCAAAGCGGATCGGACCCCGGAAGCGTTCGCCCGCGCCTTCGCCGACGTGATCGAGCAGCGGATCGACCCCGAGCCCATCGCGCGTCGCGGTGCGGCCGCCGCCTGGAGAGACTTCCACATCGACGCCATCATCCCTCGGATCGAACAACTCCTGGTCGACGCCGCGGGACGTGAGAAGGGCATCGCCGGCTCCTCCCACGACGCCTATCGCCTGGCCCGAATGGCCGAACAACTCACCGCCTCCCTGCTTCAAGAAGCGCTGACCTCGTGAGCCCGACCAGCCGACACGATCGCGAGTTGTCGACCGTGGCAGGATCTTGATCACTTCTCACACATCTGTAGCCGGCTGACTTGTTGTGTGAAGACGGCCCACTCTTGCTGTCTCATAAGCGGCTTGGTGTGAGTTGGTGACCGTTTCCCCTCGGTGGCGAAGCCTCGTAGCAGAATCGCTTCCCTGGGCCGTGCCCACTCTGCGCGAATCGATCGGCCAACGGTGACACCAGAGACTATTGGGGATATTCGTCAATATTGCCGTTATCTGGGCAAAATGGGATGTTGCGAAGAGCCTCACAGGAATGATTTTGTCCAGTTTGTATAAATTGTATAGAGACGTGAAAAGATCACATTTGAATTGTTCCCGTCTGTCGAATGGAGCCCAGGGGAGTTGGCGGCGGTGAGACGCCTCAACAATAATTCACCCACCTTACCGAATATCTCTGGTTCAAACATCGCGCCCTACACCCCACAAAAAGGGATCGACCATGAAACTCGGACTCCGTCATGCGGCGTTTACGACGCTCATCCTGTTGACCGCCACAGCCTCGGCCACCGACTTCCCCCAAGGGACCATCGCTGCTGAGTTGGGCGGCACTCAGTGGACGATCCGATTTGAAGACGGGGGCACATACACCGTCTCACGCGGCGAAGACGTGGTCGCTGAGGGCAAGTACACGGTGAAGAAGGATGAGATCGAGATGACCGACGACCAGGGATCTCGCGCCGAATCCGGCAAGACTGGGAAGTACACCTGGAAACTCGTCGGCAAGAAGCTCACTTTCACAAAGGTCGAGGACGAAGCCGAGGGGCGGGTGAGTGCCCTGACGAACGGTCCGTGGACGCTCAAGGACTGAGGATTGGAGATCACGCCGTCAGACTCAATGGCTGTACTCCCCCGATGCGTTGCGAGATTGAGGGGGGCGGCGAGCAATTGAGGGTCGGTGCCTGCACTCGATGGATGTCTGGATTGTGGTATTGTCAATCTTCGTGGACGGAGAATTTCAGGCGGCGTTGGTTTTCTGCACTCCGTCCTCGAAGATGACCCCAGCGATCACCTCTCTCAAGAGCGCTGATCCATCAACGATCGCCAACTTTTTGATGCGCTCTCCATCAGTTTGTAGCCCATCGTCAGGGACGCCGTCCGACTCCCGCTCCCCTTCGTCTTGCTGTGCCTCAGACGGACTGTCTAGACCATTGGGGACGTTCGTCAATATTGCCGTTGTCTGGGCAAAATGGAATACCACGCAGAGTCTCACAGGGATGATCTTGTCCAGCTTTTCGCAGATTGCGTCAATATGAATGAATTCGACATTTGAATTGGTTCTTGTCATTGAATTCGAGGAAATGCCATGACAACTCTGCGAAAGTGGCGAAGTCTTGCCAAGACCTTCATCCTTTTCTTCGTCGCTTGGGAGGTCGTCGCAACCATCGTAAGTCTCGCCCTCCTAATTATCATCGCGGTCCGAGGCGGTGCGCCATCACCCGATCGCCTGATCTCTGTCTTCGGAACCCTCGGCCTCTTCGGCGTCGTGATCTGGGCCATCCGGGATGCGCGGGAGAGAGGACGCCGGCGACCCCTGGAGCGAGCGGCGACCGTAGAGGAAGAGGCCTAGCCTTGCGCTACCGTGGATCACCGGCTTCCGTCGGCCGGACTGTCCGATCGGTCCCTCTGATCCGGTTTCATCCTGTCGTTCCCGCGCCTCCCCAAGTCGGATCGGCCGATCGACCGCCGGTTGACGAAAGACAATCCTACGACGAAAATGGCGGCTGCCGGACCAGCCGACTCAAGTGGGCGGAGCCGGCCATGTCATCAACGCACTCGGCCCGCCCCGTGCCGGTAGCTTCCTCGGCTCACAGCCGAGGGGGAGCGCTCCCATGAACGACATTGACGCACCAGGATACCAACACACCCAGAAAGGGCCGTGGTCCCTGGTGCTCTACGGAATCGGCGTCTTCACGCTCGGCCTCGGCCTGCTTCTACGGGAGGAGCCGTTAGTGACGACATGGCTACCCACATTGGGTGTGCTCTTGCTGCTGGTCGGCGCATGCTTCCAGCACCTCACGGTCACCGACGAAGAGGATAGGCTCGACATCCGCTTCGGGCCGTTGCCGCTATTCCGGAAGCAGATCCTGTACGAAGACATGCGAGCTGTCGAGGTCGGGCGAACCACGCTGCTCGACGGCTGGGGCATCCACCTTAGCCTGCGGGGAGGTTGGGTCTGGAACATCGCCGGATGGGATTGCGTCATCATCCACCACCGCGGGAAGACGTGGGTTGGCACGGATGACGCCGAGAATCTCGCCAGGTTCCTCAAGGCGAAGATATCGCAACTCGACTCCGCATTGAATCGGATTTAAGCAAAATGTCTAATGATTATCCTGCATTTACTCGTTAGGCCGCTTCAACTGCTTGGTAAAAGCCCCAGAATTCATCGCAGACTCTTGGGGAGATTCGTCAATATTGCCGTTTTCTGGGCAAAATGGGATGCCACGAAGAGTCTCACAGGAATGATCTTGTCCAGTTTGTGTGTTTGGTGTCAATATATCTGAATGGAAAATTGGAATTGTCCTGAGAAATCCCTGGATCGACCTGGTGGCTTCTTGGTCAGTCGCCCAGGCCGGATACAGCTGAGAAGACTGGCGCCGACCATTGCCTTGAGCAGTCACGTCTGGGATGGCGCGGCCGCGGCCCGCGCCCGCTCCGGGCCACTTACCATTTGGTGGGCTCTTGTCATGGTCGCTTGCCGCGCTATCATGACCTTTGAATCGCAACCACGCCGGTTGCGAACCGACGACTCTGACAATGAAGGTCCGGACGATGGCGAACGATCTGACGAGCAAGGTGGCGGTGGTCACGGGGGCGTCGAAGGGCATCGGCGCGGCGGTCGCGCGACACCTGGCCAACGCCGGGGCGAGCGTGGTGGTCAACTACTCGTCGAGCCGCGAGGGGGCCGAGCGGGTCGTCCAGGCGATCGAGAAGGAGGGGGGACGGGCCATCGCTGTCGGGGCGAACCTGGCCAAGCCCGAGGAGGTCGCCAAGCTCTTCGAGGACGCCCAGAAGGCGTTCGGGCGGCTCGACATCCTGGTCAACAACGCGGGGATCTACGACTTCGCCCCGCTCGAAGGGATCACCCCCGAGCACTTCCACAAGCACTTCGACCTGAACGTCCTGGGCCTGATCCTGGCGACCAAGGAAGCCGCCGCACGATTCGGCCCGGAGGGGGGCACTGTGATCAACATCTCCTCGGTAGTCAGCACCCATCCGATGCCCGGGGCCTCGGTCTACTCGGCCACCAAGGCGGCTGTCGATGCGGTCACGAAGAGTCTGGCACAGGAGCTAGGCGGCCGGAAGATCCGGGTCAACTCGATCAATCCGGGCCCGGTAATGACCGAGGGGACGTCCGGCTTCTCGGAGGGTGAGATGTTTGAGGAGTTCGCAAAGAAAACCCCTCTCGGCCGGATCGGCCAGCCCGACGACATCGCTCGGGCCGTCCTGTTCTTGGCCGGTGAGGATTCGGGCTGGATCACCGGCGAGGTCATCCACACGGCGGGCGGGTTGCGCGGCTGATCGGGTCGTGGCAACGACCGGCTCGGCGACTGGTTTCCGGGTTGAAATCGGCCCTACCCAGGGCTTCTGATAGGCTGTCGGCGGCGTATTCGGAACGGGTCACGATCGGGGAGCTCGCACCGCGAGGATCGCAGCTATCGCCGCCGCACGCGATGGCGCGGCGGCGATAGCCCTGACACGATACGCCGGATTCTTCGGTTGGAATCTGACATCGACACCAAACTCAGGAGACGCTATTGGGGACATTCGTCAATATTGCCGTCATCTGGGAAAAATGGGATATCACAAAGTGTATCGCAGAGATGATCTTGTTCAGTTTGCGGAGATTGCATCAATATATATTGATGTCTCATTTGAATTGTTCGGAATAATAAGAGTTCGCGCATTTGTGTGTCGTGACAGTGGCCCATTGCGACTTCTATGGAATCGGAGGATGATAACGTAAGTAAAGTGGCTAAAGCTCCTGAGCAAGTTGCAAATGATCAGAATATTGGAGATGTCGCGATGAATGCCAAGGCGGTCATGACGCTGATGTTGCGCCTGATGGGATTCTGGGTCTTGTTGACTGCGGTTGCGGCGATGGTCAACCTCGTGGCCTTCCTCTCCGAGTCAAGTGACTCTGGTGCCGGGCGGCAGGGGGAATGGAGTTTACTTATCTCCTCGGGGTTCGCCCTCGTCGCGTACGCGTCCTTCGCGGCAGGGTTGCTCTTGTTCGCACCAGCGATCGCATCATGGTTCGCAACCGAATCAGCCCCCTCAGTTCCTGTCACCACGGATCGTGCGGTCACGGTGCGGGACGTCTACATCATCGCGGCGAGATTATTGGGACTCTATTCCTTGTTGTCCGCCGTCCCGGCGGCCCAGAGGCTGGCACAAGCGATCCTCGACGACAGGTTTCATTGGGGATCGGCAGGGGAGTTTACCCGGGGGGAGTCTCGTCGAGGCATCGATCTACCTGGTCGGCGGGGCCTTGTTAATCTACTTTGCCGCCGGAATCTCTGATGTCTTTTCGAGGGCTCATGGTATGTCCGAGCGTTCAATCGAATGAACCGTACCCCATCCCTGGCTGGTTCTTTTTTAATTGTGCTTGTGACTGAAAATGCGACTCATTGTTATTGGAATACGCTGAAGCCTCCCCTCGCACGGACGATGATGTCCGGTTTTGAGATGGGGAAGTCATGGACTTGATTACGAATGACAAGCGGGAAGAACTGCTCTCCGCCGCTCCTGTCGACCGAGTCACCAGACTATTGGGGACACTCGTCGATATTGCCGTTGTCTGGAAAAAAGGCTCTTCCGCGGAATCAGTGGGTGGAGGGTATGGGAGGATGAACCACAGAGACACGGAGGCACAGGGAAGAGAAGAGAGGGGGGAAAGCGTTGATCAAGAGGATCGTTCGTTTGATTCCCTCCTTCAAGACGCGGACGTTGAAATTCAGGAGGAGGCCGAGGCGAATCTTGCTGAGTTTCAGGTACGTCAAGAGTTGCGCCTCGTGGATCGGGGCCAGTCTTTCGACGGTTTTCAGCTCGATGAGGAGGCATTTCGGGATGACGATATCCATGATGTAATCACAATCAAGCGGGACATCCTTGTAATGGACCGGGAGCTTCTTCTACCTCTGAAACAAGATGTTGTTTTGCCGCAATTCATAACACAAACATTCTTCTTACGCCGACTCCAGCAATCCCGGCCCGAGCACTCGATGAACCTCGATTGCCGATCCGATCACCCGACCCGTTAAATCTTAAACATTCATGACTCTTCCCTCTCCTCTGTGCCTCCGTGTCTCCGTGGTTCATCCCATTCTCTTCGGCTACAGGAACATCCGGGCCCGGACAGTACGCCCTGAGCTGAACCACACCCACAGATTTTGCTGAGGAGCCGGAAAAAATGGGATGCCACGAAGAGTCTCCAGGGATGATCTTGTCTGGTTTGCGCAGATTGCGCAATATATGGGAATGTCCCCTTTAAATTGTCCCCGCCATCTCGCGGGTTCCCGTTCGATCAACAAGACGGCCCCCCCCCGACACACTCGAGAGATCTAAATGTCAGAGGAAATCGTCACGAAGTGCCCGATCACCGGCGCAGCCGCCAAACATACGGCTGGCGGCGGCACGACCAACCGCGACTGGTGGCCGAATCAGCTGAGGCTCGACCTCCTGAGCCAGCATTCGTCGAAGTCCGATCCAATGGGCGGGGAGTTCAACTACGCTGAGGAGTTCAAGAGCCTCGACCTGGCGGCGGTGAAGCGGGATCTCGCCGCCTTGATGACCGACTCGCAGGATTGGTGGCCGGCGGACTTTGGCCACTACGGGCCGCTTTTCATCCGGATGGCCTGGCACAGTGCCGGCACCTACCGGACCGGCGACGGTCGAGGCGGCGCCGGTCGGGGGCAGCAGCGGTTCGCTCCGCTCAATAGCTGGCCGGACAACGTGAGCCTGGACAAGGCCCGTCGGCTGCTCTGGCCGATCAAGCAGAAGTACGGCCGGAAGATCTCCTGGGCCGACCTCTTGATCCTCACGGGGAACGTCGCCCTGGAGACGATGGGGCTCAAGACTTTCGGTTTCGGCGGCGGCCGCGAGGACGTCTGGGAGCCGGATCAGGACGTTTACTGGGGCGCCGAGACCACCTGGCTCGGCGGCGACGTCCGCTACAAGCACGGGTCGGCAGGTGTCGAGAAGAACGGCGGAGTGGTTTCGAGCGATGACGATGCGGATGGGGACATCCACAGCCGCAAGCTGGAGAACCCTCTGGCCGCCGTGCAAATGGGGCTCATCTACGTCAACCCTGAGGGGCCGGACGGCAATCCCGATCCGGCGGCGTCGGCCCACGACATCCGCGACACCTTCGGTCGCATGGCGATGGACGACGAGGAGACCGTCGCTCTGATCGCGGGCGGCCACACCTTCGGCAAGACCCACGGCGCCGCGCCGGCTAGCCATGTTGGGCCGGAGCCGGAAGCCTCGGGACTGGAGGCGCAGGGCCTGGGTTGGCGGAACGACTTCGGCACGGGCGCCGGCGCCGACGCGATCACGAGCGGTCTGGAGGTCACCTGGACGTCCACGCCGACGAAGTGGGGCCATGGCTACTTCCAGAACCTGTTCGGCTACGAGTGGGAGCTGACCAAGAGCCCGGCCGGCGCCCATCAGTGGAAGCCGAAGGATGGTGCGGGCGCGAACACGGTCCCCCATGCCTTCGACCCGTCGAAGCGCATCGCGCCGTCGATGTTGACTTCCGACATCGCCTTGCGCGTCGACCCCGCTTACGAGAAGATTTCACGGCGGTTCCTCGAGAATCCCGACCAACTGGCGGACGCGTTCGCCCGCGCCTGGTTCAAGTTGACCCATCGCGACATGGGCCCGCGAGCCCGTTATCTCGGACCCGAGGTGCCGGCCGAGGAACTCCTCTGGCAGGACCCGATCCCCGCGGTGGACCACCCGCTCATCGACGAGGCCGACGTCGCCGCGCTGAAGGGGAAGATCCTGGCTTCAGGCCTGTCCGTCTCGGAGCTGGTATCGACCGCCTGGGCGTCGGCGTCCACGTTCCGCGGTTCGGACAAGCGCGGAGGCGCGAACGGCGCGAGGATTCGCCTGGCACCGCAGAAGGACTGGGAGGTCAACCGGCCCGCACTGCTGGCGAAGGTATTGAAGGTTCTGGAAGCCATCCAGACGGATTTCAACGCCTCCGCATCCGCCGGCAAGAAGGTCTCGCTGGCCGACCTGATTGTGCTGGCAGGCTGCGCGGGCGTCGAGAAAGCGGCGAAGAATGCCGGCCATGAGGTCACGGTCCCGTTCACGCCCGGCCGCATGGACGCCTCCCCGGAGCAGACGGACGTGGAGTCCTTCGCGGTGCTGGAGCCGATCGCGGACGGCTTCCGCAACTACCTCAAGGGGAAGTATTCCGTCCCGGCCGAGGCCTTGCTCATCGACAAGGCCCAACTGCTGACCCTGACCGCGCCCGAGATGACCGTCCTTACGGGCGGAATGCGGGTGCTGAAGACCAACGTAGGCGAGGACGACCATGGCGTTTTCACCGATCGGCCGGAGTCGCTGACCAACGACTTCTTCGCGAACCTGCTGGACATGGGCATCGAGTGGAAGCAGGTGTCGCCCTGCGGCAACGCGTTCGCGGGCTTCGACCGCAAGACGGGCGCCGGCAAGTGGACAGCCACTCGCGCCGATCTCGTCTTCGGCTCCCACGCCCAGCTCCGCGCCCTGGCGGAAGTCTACGCCAGCTCGGACGGGGAGGAGAAGTTCGTCCGTGACTTCGTCGCCGCCTGGACCAAGGTGATGAACCTCGACCGCTTCGACCTCGCATGATCATCCGGCAATTGTCTTTTGAATCCGACGATCAAAACGAGAGGGGAACATGAGTGTAGACGTGAAGTACCAAACCACTGCGACCGCCCGAGGCGGCCGCGACGGCACCGCGCGAACGGAGGACGGCACCTTCGAGGTCAAGCTGGCCACTCCCAAGGAGCTCGGGGGCGCCGGCGGGGAGGGGAACAATCCTGAGCAACTGTTCGCCGCCGGCTACGCCGCCTGCTTCATCGGGGCGATGAAGGTGGCGGCGGGGGGCTTGAAGCTCCGGGTCCCGCCGGAGGCCACCGTCACCGCGACCGTCGGCATCGGCCCTCGTTCCGAGGGCGGATTCGGTCTCGACGTCGCGTTGGGCGTGCATCTGCCCGGCCTCGAGCGTCCCGACGCCGAGCGGCTGGTCGAGGCGGCCCACCAGATCTGCCCCTATTCCAACGCGACCCGCAATAACGTCGACGTCCGGCTATCGATCGTCTGATGCCCGAATCCGGGCGGAGCCATCCAGGTCCCGCCCGGTTATCGCCACAAGCGGATTGTTGTTCACTTTTGCAACTTTGCAGGAAAACATATTTCGATTAAATTGCACGTCAACAATGAGTTCCATCGTTCTACTTTCGTAAACAAATGCATCTCGCTCCTGAGAAATCCTTGGATCGATCTGGTGCTTCTTGGCCAGTCGCCCAGGCCGGATGCCGGATATTGTTGAGAAGACTGGCGCTGACCATTGCCTTGAGCAGTCACGTCCGGGATGGAGCGGCCTCGACCCGCTCCGGGCCACTTACCATTTAGTGGGCCCTTGCCATGGTCGCTTGCCGCGCTATCATGACCTTTGAATCGCAACCACGCCGGTTGCGAACCGGCGACTCTGACAATGAAGGTCCGGAAGATGGCGAACGATCTGACGAGCAGGGTGGCGGTGGTCACGGGGGCGTCCAAGGGCATTGGCGCAGCGGTCGCGCGACACCTGGCCAAAGCCGGGGCGAGCGTGGTGGTCAACTACTCGTCGAGCCGCGAGGGGGCCGAACGGGTCGTCCAGGCGATCGAGAAGGAGGGGGGACGGGCCATCGCTGTCGGGGCGAACCTGGCCAAGCCCGAGGAGGTTGCCAAGCTCTTCGAGGAAGCCCAGAAGGCGTTCGAGCGGCTCGACATCCTGGTCAACAACGCGGGGATCTACGACTTCGCCCCGCTCGAAGGGATCACCCCCGAGCACTTCCACAAGCACTTCGACCTGAACGTCCTGGGCCTGATACTGGCGACCAAGGAAGCCGCCGCACGATTCGGCCCGGAGGGGGGCACTGTGATCAACATCTCCTCGGTAGCCAGCACCCATCCGATGCCCGGGGCCTCGGTCTACTCGGCCACCAAGGCGGCTGTCGATGCGGTCACGAAGAGTCTGGCACAGGAGCTGGGCGGCCGGAAGATCCGGGTCAACTCGATCAATCCGGGCCCGGTAATGACCGAGGGGACGTCCGGCTTCTCGGAGGGTGAGATGTTTGAGGAATTCGCAAAGAAAACCCCTCTCGGCCGGATCGGCCAGCCCGACGACATCGCTCGGGCCGTCCTGTTCTTGGCCGGTGAGGATTCGGGCTGGATCACCGGCGAGGTCATCCACACGGCGGGCGGGTTGCGCGGCTGATCGGGTCGTGGCAACGACCGGCTCGGCTACTTGCTTCCGGGTTGAAATTGGCCCTGCCCAGGGCTTCTGATAGGCTGTCGGCGGCGTATTCGGAACGGGTTATGATCGACGAGCTCGCACAGCGGGGATCGCAGCTATCGCCGCCGCACGCGATGGCGCGGCGGCGATAGCCCTGACACGACAGACTCTTGGGGACATTCGTCAAGATTACCATTGTCTGGGCAAAATGAGGTGCCACGAAGAGTCTCATGGGAATAAAATTTGCGAGTTTACGCATTTTTAGGCAATACATATAAATTGCCACTTACGATTGTCGTCCCCAGGCTGCTCGCCCTCGTATCCACCGTTTCCTACATGGCTGTCGTTGAATTTCCCCGTCGTTTTGTGGGGTTCCCGGGGGACGAGGTGAATCTTCTCTAGTTTGCGCAGACTGCGTCAAGAATTAAGAATATCCCTATTTCATCGCTCAGCTCTTGGTCGTGCAGTGTTCGACCAAGTGGTCCCATACCCGGCGTAGCTTAGTCACGTCGTAGTCTGGACCGAGGGTGCGTTGCTTGATGAAGTCGAGAGCGAAGCTCTCCTTGTCGACCAGTTCCCCTTGGTAGCGGTCGAGTTTTTTGTCGTAGCTCGTCCATCTGACCGTCGGTGTGGTCGCGGGGCCGTGTGACAGGTCCAAGTAAAGCTCGATGGCGACCGCCTTCCCGTTGATGTCCTCCTTGTTTGGGCCGGAGGGTCCTAGCGTCGGGAACGACTCGAAGTCTGGGAGCGGTGGGAGCAACGCAATCCGCATGTTCCGCGGAAGATGCAGAGCCCTCACCTTCTGGAAAGCCGCGTTACCGGCCGTGTCGTTGTCGAAGACAACCAAGACCTTGTTCTGAATCCGAATCCGGGCGAGACCCTGGCAAAAGTTGGTGAGGTTGCCGGTTCCTGTAAACGGATAGTTCTCTGTCATATCAACGAACGTAAAAAAATCCACAATGTCCGGGTAAAGTAGGCCGAGCGATTTCTTCAGAATTGAGGAATCGGACTTTCCTTCCGTCACGATGAGGTATCGATCCGCGTCTTCGAGTCCTTCGTAAAGCTTGTCCTCCTCAATCCATCCCCCGTCGACCACGTCATGGTAACGCCAAACGACATCCTCGCTGAGATTACGTTGATTCTCAGCGAGAAGCCGTAAAATGACGTACGGGTGCATGTTTTCAAAGAACGTCGCTTCCTTCCGCGAGTAGTTCTTTAGTTGGGGTAATCGCTTTGTGAACTGGGGGTCTCTGAGGATGTTGTCGAGGGTGAACTCTCCGAGGTCGTAGCCTTCATCGGGCTGGGGGAGCCGCATCCTTCCGACTCTGACGGACTTGAGAGCCTTCGCAAATTGGTCGAAGGATACGGCGACTTCTTTGTACTCGTAGGGCATGGCACAGGCGAGGTCCTCGTACATTCCCCGGCAGTGCTCAAGGTTGTAGCCAAGCAGTTCGAGCCGACCGACCACGCTTGAGAGCGGTCGACTGTACGCCGGCTCATCCTCTTCGTCTTCTTCTTCGTTCAAGTTGACGGCCCGCTGATTGTCCAAGGGTAGGAACAGTCTTGAATGGTTAATGAAAAAATTGTTCTTCCCCCAATCAACCTCCAACCGACCAACGGATAGTGTGATAAGGGAACCCAATCTGGCCGCCTTTCACTGCTTTAGATCTCATCTGGAAAAAGGTACGTCCGTTCAGATTCTATCCGAGGGGAAGCATAACCTGCGAAGGCTCGAGCACAATCGCCTTCGAGCGAACAGCCGTGGCATAGTTCGCCCCATGGCTAGTCCTGACCGCCAATCGAAGCCGAGACCGGCTACGAACGGGAGCCGCCCAGTGGGCCCCCAAGTCGGCGACCGGGTGCCTACCCCTGGGTCATCCTCTCAAACATCGGGGCCTTCACCGGGGAAGTGTATCACGTCAAGGGTAATATCACGGCTCTTACTAAGAATTGTCCCCTTAGAATTGTCCATGCTGGCCTGAGTCGCTGATTGTCAATGCCGTCTCCGTGCTCGCCCTCGTCTTCGGGCCGGTAGGCATTCGGGTACAACTCCCCCGTCTTGCGTCGTCAGACGAAGTTACGTAGGGCAGGTTCGCCGCATGTGTGATTTGACGCTCATTGACAATTAGATTATTGTATGCGAATTCCAAGGTGTGCCATGAAAGAACGTCCGGCGTAGGTTTTCTGGCGGAGACGATGAAATCGGTCCTGTCAAGTTGGCGATTTGGTTTTTTGTGACTATAATGAAAATGAGTCCGCATGCTTGGGTGGGACAAAACAGCCAATTAGAGGCAGTCGCATGAATTGGAATGAATTCGTTAGCAACGAATGCCTGTTCTGTAGAGGGATGGCACCCTCACAGGTCGATGATGTTCGGTTCCAAGAAAAAGACCCGACCACCTCTATGGAGTACCGATGCGAGCAGTGTGGAAGTTACAGTATCACGCTTGGATGCATTGAAAGGGCCGTTGAGCCAAAGAAGAATGAGCTATTAGCGGGGCTGGTTAGGGAGTGGAAAGACCGGGGCTTGGCTCTTGAGATGACTGACGAAAACTTTGATAGCCTACTCTCCCTCGCCCCAAAGGGCGTGCTCGAAAAGGGACAACGATTTCTCCAAGCAATCGAACGCAGAACAGATTCCTTGGGGACCAAGGTCAGATTCGATGCTCGTCGAGATCACTCCTTGGCCTTTGTAAAGAGCAAACAGGACTTCGCCTATTTCCTAAGGCACTATGAAAATCTAGGGCTAATTGAATGTATTCATGTTTCACATAACGACACGCCGGGTCCCACTTGCGAATGTTCGCTCACCCTCAAAGGATGGGAGTTTGTCGAGTCGCTCAAGATTCCAAACGAACGGAGTACCAAGGCATTCGTTGCCATGTCGTTTGCTGACGACCTTAGACCTGCGTTCGACGAAGGAATCAAGTTGGCGGTACGTGGGACTGGCTTCAATCCGGTTCGCGTGGATTACAAGGAACATAGCGAAAAGTTTGACGACCTAATCATTGCTGAAATCAAGGAAAGTCGGTTCATAGTGGCAGATTTCACAGGTCATCGTACAGGAGTCTATTACGAGGCTGGCTTTGCCAAGGGGCTTGGGTTGCACGTCATTTGGACTTGCCGACACGACGACATTAAAAATCTTCACGCAGATATTCGTCAATACAACACTGTCAGTTGGACTTCGTATGACGACTTGAGAGACAAATTAACGGCAAGGATTCGGGCGGTTGTCGGGCTTGGACCGTTGCCGATTGAGTAAGTCCAGCGATGCCGCCGCAACCCCCCTGACGGACGATTAACTCCCCCGCCTTCAACTCGGGGGCCGCTTCCGCGTAGCCACTCACTCACTCACTCGCTTCGTGGCCGTACCGCCCCACCATAGAACTTTTGAAGGCTGTGGAGCACTTCCCTCCCCTTGATGCTGTAAATCTCACCAGTCGGAGAATTGACCGAAATCCAGTATTTGTAGGGGAAGGCCGTCTCCAGGTCTTCGAGGGTGGGGAAGTTGTCGGGCATGTAATAATAGTGTGCCACTTGTGGCTGTAGAAAGGGCTTGGGGAACTTGTTCGCGGAATCATTCGTCAGGAATATCTCGTTGACTCCATTCGGCCCCGACCACGCTATTGAGACGCTGTCGATATTGACGGGCGAACGACCTATGTTTGCGATTTTTAAGACAAAATACATGCCTTGTTTGGCTTCCGCGACGTGAATTTTGTGAGTTAGGTTTACTCTGACTTGATTCCAATAGATAAAAACAGTCCAGCATGTGTTGAATACCCCGAGAACCGTGCCGATGATTCCGAGAACCAGTGCCGCAGTCGTCATCGCTTGCCCCCCCCCCAATTCCCCTAGCCGTATGTCCACACTGTTCAAGTGTGGCTTATCGGGGCGAAGGGGCCAAGCACGCCCCAACCATCACTAACGCCCGTATTGAGAATTAGCTTTAATGCAATCACGCAGTCATGTTCGGCCAGTCGCATTACCAGTTTTGGGCCAATCGCGTTACCAAGTAACGGCCAGCACCGTCCCCCTTCAAAGTCGGGGGCATATTTTCCCTGCCTAAGCGGCCTCGGCCGCAATCTGGGCGATGGGGATGAATTCCCCGGCTTCCGGCCGTTGAACCGGACGGATTTGTAACCCAGATTGTAACCGGGTTTTGTAACCCGCCGAGTGTCGCCGCAAGTCTATACGGCTGGCGGGGTTAAAAATGGGCGATGAGGGACTCGAACCCCCGACATCCTGCGTGTAAAGCAGGCTTCCTACGCTGTTTTCCGGGGTTTTTCAAGGATTTTCTGTGACGATCCGACCGTTTCGGCTACCAGATCGTCACAGAAATCGTCACAATATCGGGGTGAAGTGAACGTCTGCACCTCGCCCGGAACTTCCTATGCCAGCCAAGACCGCGCTGACCTGGGAGCAGGGGACCCGTCGCTGGAAGAAGGTGTACATGGGCAAGTCCTACACCGTCTCCTGCCGGGCCCTCGGCGTTCCCGGAACCAAGTTGGAATCATATCAGGCCGCCAACGCATGGTGGGCCGCCAAGAAGACGGAGATCGACGGACAGCCCCCATCCCACGCCTACCAGCAAATCCTCGACGAGCTGGAACGCCGGAAAGCCTGGGCCGTCGCCTCCGCACCTGATCAGGTCCCCCGACTTGAGGAGACCATCGCGGAAGTTCGGGGTCAAGAAGTCGCGGAGCTCAGCAACAGTGCGGCTAGTGCTTTCTGGTTGGGAGGCGATGCCGGCCAAGTCGTCTGGTCCGACCGGCTCGCCCGAAGCCACATCCCCACACTCCCCGCTGATCGAACCATCGCCTTCCAGATGGAGCGATACCTCGCCCTGGAACAAGTACGCACGGAATCGGGTCAGCTCTCCGTCAGCGAGTTCGACACCGTCCGCCGGTGCCTCCACGCCTTTCGCGATCACCTTGGCGGCTCCAATCCGGTCGACTACCTGGACGCCGACCGCTGGGAAGGGTGGTGGTCCGCCCTGGTCTCCCAAGCCATCTCGACGGAGTACAAGAAGAAGCGGCTCAGGATCGCCAGGTCATTCGTCTCCTGGCTCGCCGAGAAGGGGTTGATCCCGGTCCCTCCCAACCTCCACTCCCGCCGGCACCGCTTCGGCGGGGGCTCCAGGTCAGTCGCGACGATCCCGGTGAAGGAGGTCGCCAAGCTCATCACCGCGGCCCCCGGCCAGCTGAAGCTCCACCTCCTCCTGATGATCAACTGCGGGATGACCCAGATCGACATCTCCGACCTACACCCCTCGGAGGTGGACTGGAAGCGGGGCCGGATCAAAAGAAAACGGAGTAAGACTGAGGATCACGAGCACGTGCCCACCGTGGAATACCCCCTCTGGCCAAGGACCTGGGAGCTCCTGCAGCGATTCGGCCAGAAGAGCGGCGAGCGGGTCCTCCAGACCGAATCGGGGAAACCCTGGCTTCGTGACGTCCTCCGTAATGACGGCAAGCGATCAAAAGTCGACGCCATCAAGAGCAATTACGTGCACCTCCAGCGGAAGATCGGCCTTGAGCACTCCATGAAGTTGCTGCGAAAGACCTCGGCCACGCTCATCGAGTCACACGCGTCGTACGGCCGGTACGTCGGTCATTTCCTGGGGCATTCCCCCCGAACCCTCGCCGAGCGGCACTACGCGGCTCCCAGTGTGGACTTGTTCGACAAAATTGTCAACTGGCTCGGGAAACAGTACGGACCTGTCGCAGCCTTCGAGGAAAACTGAGGGTGCAAAAATGGGGATTTTCTCACCGCCGATGCCAGGACTAGTGGACAGCGCGGACACTTTGGGCGGCAAAGGCAGCTCGAGGAGCCGAAGCAAGGCTCTGCCGGAGAAGGACTTCCGCGCCACCAACTGCCTACGCGCCCACTGCTGAAACTGTCCGCGCTTGTCCAGCCTCGCTGAGAAAGTCCCCAAAAATGGTTGTCTGGTTCTGTTAGTGGGCGGGAGGTTGAGGAGCGTGGTCATGCCACACCCCTCAGCTTGCGCGCCGCTTCGACAAAGGCCGCCATGAGGGCGTGGCAGGGACCGGCGTGCCTGACGGTTTCCATCGAGACCGCGGTACACGCGCTCGCTTCCCATTCGTCCGAATCCTACCCATAGTACGAAAGCTCTATGGAAGAGTCGTTTTCCTTGCACCGGTCAGTAGGAGGTTCAGCAAAGATGGATGCCCAGTCGCGAGACTTGGCGAATTGCCCAAACCTCCCATTTTTCCCTCTTTAGGTGCCTGGCTACCGACTCGCGCGCGAGGGTGCTCAGAAAGAGCCTCCCGAAGTGGCGGACCGTCGGGAACTGGTCTTGTCGACCACCAATCCGTTGCCCCTCAGGACTCGCGTCGCCGGTGTGTTCCACTTCTTGCCACTGCTGACGCGCCTGGGGTTCGACGAGTTGGTCCGGAATGCTGGCTATGCGGGGTCGAAGATGGTCCCGGCCGACGCCGCGTTACTCAGTGAATTCGACCTGTACGAACAGTAAATTCCCGCCGTCCCAAGCTGACGTCCCTCCCAAGTTGACGTCCAGCGTCCATCACGTCTGCGGACCGACCTCCAGTTCAGCAATTCGACGCTGCAAGTGTTCGGCGAGTGCCGCGAGGCTTTCGGCCGCTATCAGCATCTGCTTGCTCCACTCTCCCATGGCCCGAAAGGTCTGACGGTCGGACTCGGCGAGTTGATTCCACCCGTTCTCACTGATCCCGAAATGCGAATCTCGTTCCAGAACGCTGGCGGCTGGCGGCTCGAGAAGGGGGGGATACCAACGACCGACCTCCCCTGTTTCACGAGCGTCAGCGTCCCAGGCACCGGCTGTCCGAAGGATTGCTGGAAGGAGCAAGACATTGACCCGAGCGTCGGAAAGTTCGCCGCTCCCGTTCGATTTCCATCCATGAACGAGACTCGCCTTATCCAACGGAAGGGCGAACGCCTCGGTCAGGTAGTTCATAAGTTCCCAGCCGGTCACATTCTCGGGGTGGTGCCTTGCGATAACCATCCGAAGCAGACTGACGGGGGTCGCCCCCCGTCTCATCATCCCGCGTATCTCTTCGAGAACTTCCGTTCGATTCACCATCATCGTCCCCTTTTGCCGGTGTTCAGCGGGTGAACTCGATCTCGACCCCGGGATACCTGCCGGTGGTCGGGTCAGGTGCCCCATTGATGACCCGCGCGTCGTTAAACCCGAGAAAGTGCTGGGCGTACCCGCCGGTCTTCGTATTCAACGCGGCATCCTTCAAGCTCATCCCCGCCGCGAGATTATTATTGAACTCCGTCAGGTTGCTGCCGTAGTGCCAGCCACCGATAAGCTTGTTGATGGGTCCCCCCAGCTTTTTGAAGCTGAAAAAGGGACAAACAGCCATGCACTTCAATTGGGATATCTGGGAGATTCGGCAAAGATTGGCGCCCAGTCGCGAGACTTGACGAATTGCCCAGGTTTCCCGTCCTACCCTCGTTAGGTGCCTGGCCACTGACTCCTCTGCCGACACCAAGCTCGATGCGCCGGCCAACCTGCTGGCGATCGCAGCACGCAAGGGGCAGTTTCTCTGCGGCGGCGCCTTCTCACCCCAACTCCAAGAGCGGTATCTGAAGCTGCGCGACCAACTGCGCCGCGTCGATTACTATTCCCAAAGCCAGGCCAAACTCGCGCCCGAGAAGCGCGACCAATACAAGGCCACGGAATTGTCCGAGACGCTGGAAGGAACCGTGGACCAAAAACCGGTCAAGCTGGCCTATCGACTGATCTTCGTTTGGAGTGAGTCGAAGGCTCGCCAGGAGGCGACAACCCGCGAGCGTCACGTCGCCAAGGTCTGCGCAGAGTTCGAGGCTGTGGAGCGGAACCTGGGGCGCTACAGCCTGACGACGACCGAAGCGATCGTCCGGCGGTTGGAGTCGGCCAAGGGGAAATATGCCGAGGTGACGCTGTTCGAGAACCGACTGGCGAAGGACAAGAAGGGGCGCTTCCAATTCGCCTGGGGGCTGGACGCGGACGCGTTGAAGCGGTGGCAGGACCTGGAGGGTGTGTACGTCCTGAAGACGAACCTGCCGCGGACGACGCATCGCCTGACCAAGGTGCTGCGGAAGTACAAGGAGCAGTCTCAGGTGGAGCGTCGGTTCCACCACCTGAAGGGTCCGCTGGCGGTGGCGCCGATGTTCCTGAAGAACCCGGAACGGATCGCCGGACTGCTCTGCATCCTGGTCTGGGCGTTGACGGTGCTGGCGTTGATGGAGCGTCAGATGCGTCGGGAGTTGAAGGGTCAGGCGATGTACGGGCTGTATCCCGAGAATCGTCCGAGCCCGGCACCCACGGGTCCTGCGTTGATGGAGAGCTTGAGCGGGCTGTGCATTGTGATCGTCCGTCAGGGAGGTACGGCCACGGTCACCCGAGGGCTTAGCCAACCGTACCCCACTCAACGCCGCATCCTTCACTTACTTGGGATCAAATCGGAACGCCTGCAAACCTTCAAAAGGAGGTGCGGAATGTGTGTCTTTAGGCACCTGGCTACCGACTCCCCAATATCCTGTACGCCCGCTCATTGCAGGTCTTATTCGTTTCCTTCCGGTTCTCGTTCCCTGGTCTGGTCCTTGCCGCGCTCTCCGAGATCTTCAAGCCGAACATCATATTTAAGATCAGCAATATATCGGGCTGTCTTTCCAACGGGAGGTCGCAAGTAGCCGCACCGACACTCATTGATGTCAACGTAGACTTTGTGGTGGCCCACTTGCTCAGACCCCTTGCCCGAACGCTGGGACTTACGAATGGCTTCGAGCAGAGCATTCCATAAATCCAAACGTGTGATGCAATAGATGTCACCGTTCGGAGGCAAGGGATCAACCTCGATGCGTAGCGCCAGTTTGTAGGAGTGGAAGCGCTGCATTTCCTGCTCCCGCGTCGGCCGACCCTCTCCCCGTTGGCCCGCGTCGGCGACAGGTGGTAGGTCGATTCCGTAGTCACTCAACACAAGCCCCACCCGCTGGCGGACCGCTTGCCAATCCGCGTCGCCATAGTCCTCGATAGCCGTCCATTCTTCGGGATCGCGCATCGCCTTGGCCAAGCGGGCCAAGAGCCTCACCCGTGGCTGACCCGTGATCGGTCGCGTGACCAATTCGCGAGTCAATTGAGCGGCGATATAATACTCGGGAGGCCGATGATAGAACAGTTCTCGAACACTCAGGTCGTCAGCGTCGAAACGATTTCCCCATTTTTCCCGAAACCACTCCGCGGCGTGCTCTCGGGACCATCCGAGCAACGCGCGGAGGGCATCGATCCAGACCTTGAGGTAGGTACGACTTAATTCTTGCCACTCTTCATCGGTCATTTCCTTGCCCATGCGTGTCTCCTCTGCCTCAGTCGTTCTCAGCCCCCGCTCATCCGCAGGGCCGCGTCTACGGGCATGATGGCCCATATCTTAAGCTCACTGGCCGCGTAATCTGACTTGAACACGTATTGGTTCGGTGCCTTCTTCACGGGGAGCCACATGCCCCCCTTCGGCTCGACACCAGAGGCCCAATGATCAAATCAAGAGTCGGATCAGTATTGTCGAACCCGCCCTTGTTGGAAGACACGATCGATTGCCACTCGAACCCATCCCCGTCGAGCGTCTTTCGTCCGAGCCGATTGTACGTCCCCGCGTCCATGCGTGCGATGATCACAAATCCAGTGGAACCATCTTCCCCCGCCTTGTCCTGAGCCCATTCCCCAGCCCGCTTGATCCCGCCCGGAGTTGCTTCCCACGTGTAAACGCCCGGTCCAAAATCCAGTGTACTCGGACTTCGATCAATATGGAAAGAATTTGACATTCCCCAACTCTCGGTTGTCGTTCCGTGGGCGAAGTAGACGTACCTCTTATCCTTCGTGGGATCATCAATCCCGGTTGAAATCGATACGCCGGTGCTCTTAGCGATGGTTTCAAGGGCTGGGTAAGCCCAGAGCGCCGTTGTGGCCACGTAAGTTCCCGCGAGGGCGACGACGCCCACGGTAACGGCAATCTGCATTCCCAGCGACATTGGCACGGTTACTTCTGCAGTAGATGTTTCGTGTCCAGATAGATCAACACCATCGACTGGATCTCCGTTGGCGTAGAGGTAGTGATTCGTCGTAATCGGATTGAGGTAGGACCCGTTGTAGTCGTCCCGTGAGATGAACCGGCCCGCGGCCGTATTCAGATACCGCGCGCGAAGGTAGTACTTGCCGGCGACGGCATCATGCTGGTAACCGGCGTACAGAAACTCGTTCGTCGTCGTCCCGGTCGAGCCGAGGAGGTTGCCGTAGGCCTCGTACTTGTACGTGTCGGTCACGTCTCCGCTGGCGTCGGTCAGGGCGCGGGTGCTCCCCAGGCCGTCGACAACGTAGTACGACGGAGTGCCGCCGCGGTCCTGGAACAACAGATCCAGACCGCGCACGTACGTGGCCGCCAATGCCCCGCCTGGTGCGTACTCCTCCAGCACCTGGTCGTACGCCTGGTTCGGGTCGTTGAGATACGTTGTCGTCTGACCGTTGACCGTCTGTGACACCCGGTTGCCCGCGTCGTCGTAGACGTCGCTGACCTGCTGCGTGGTCGTGCCATTGACGACCGTCACTGCCGAGGTCATCCGACCTTCCAGGTCCCAGCCGTAGGTCGTCTGGGTGCTCGTCGCGTTGTAGTTTTGATCGTAGCTGGTGACGCTGTCGGTTATCGTGTTTCCTGACTTATCGTATGTGAATGTTTCGTTGTGGTAGCTGTCAGCCGCCAGGGTGCCGTAGACCCCCATCAGACGGTCGTCAGCGTCATAATAGTATGAGTAATAGTACGAGAGCTCAGGCCCCTCGGTCCCGTCGCCGCTGTCGATCATCGTGCTCCGGTTGCCGGCCAGGTCGTAGGTGTAGTCATACGTCCGGTCCACGGCGGTCGGGTCATCTGTGATCGCTTCCCTGGTCAAGTGGCCGTCAGCGTCGTAGGTGTAGGTCACGGTACGGCCGGAATTCTCGGACACGCCCGTGCGATTGCCGGCCTGATCGAGGGTGTAGGTGAAGCGGGCGATGACAGGCCCCGTCGCTCCCAGGGTGGTCACGATCGAGGCCAGGCGGTTGAGCGGGTCGTAGCCGCGGGTCTCGACGGTGCCGTTGGGGAAGGCGGTCGTGGCCAGGTTGTCGTTGACGTCGTAGGCGTAGGTCGTGACCAAGGCCGGCGACACGGTGGCGCCGTCGAGCTTGTCCACGGTGACGGTCTGGAGCCGGCCCTCCTGGTCGTAGCCGTAGGTGATGTGGGTGTTGGCGGTGGCGACGCCGGTCTTCGCGCCGGTGGCGAGGTCGTAGGAGTAGGTGACGTCGCCCTGGGGCGAGTCGATCTCGACGAGGTCGCCGTCGACGTCGTAATACGAGGTGGTCGTGCCATCGTCGGGGGTCGTTACCGTGTCGTAGCGGCGGCCATTGCCGTCGTAATTGTCGTACGTGGAGGTCACGACCTTGGTGGGCGTCCCCGCGTTGAGCGCCGCCTGGTCGGTGTATTCCTTCTTCAGATTGACGCGGCCCTGGTCGTCGTACGCAGAGGTGATGATGTGGCCATCGAAATCGGTCGTCGAGGCGAGCTGTCCCAGGGCATCGTAGGTCCAGGTCTCGGTCGAGGAGCCGTCGGGTAGGGTCTCGGAGACCTTGCGGCCGAAGGCGTCGTGGGCGAAGGTCGTCGTGTGGTCCAGGGGGTCGGTCTGTGCGACGAGGTTGCCGTAGGTATCGTAGGTGTAGTGGTAGTGCGGGCTGGTTGGCATGCCGGTGGAGGGGTTGGTCACCGGGGGCAGGAAGACGTCGGACAGGTCGCCGAACGAATCATACTGGTAGGAGGTCGTGTGGCCCATGGCGTCGGTGACGGACGCTTTGCGGCCGTTGGCATCGTAAGTCGTGGACGTGGACGTGCCATCGGCGTAGGTCGTCTTGAGCAGGCGGCCGTCGCCGTCGTAGAGAAACCGCGTGGTGTGGTTCGCGGCGTCGGTCGTCGAAGCCAGTCGGCCGGCGGCGTCGTAGGCTGAGTGAGTGCTGCGGACCACCGTCTGGAGGGTGCCGGCGACGACGGCATTGACGGTATCGTCGACCTCGGTCTGCCGGCCGGCGTCGTCGTACTGGTAGTTGGTGGTATGGTTGGCGGCATCGGTGGAATGGAGGACGCGGCCCAGGCTGTCGTAGACGGTGGTGGTGGAAGAGAGTTGGACGCCGTGAGAAGTGAGGACGCTGCCGACCGGCATGCCGGTCACGGGATCGTTATCGATGCCGATGACGACGTTGGCGTACCGTTGGGTGCCCGTGACGTTGCCATTCTCGTCGTAGAGGGTGAGCGTGCCGTCGGCGGGGTGACCGGGCAGGTGCGAGTCGTCGGTCCAGAGGACGCGGCCACGGGCGTCGTAGACGGTCGAGCTGACCGCGAGCGGGTCACCGAAGGACTGGAGTGCACTGGTCGGGTGCGTGGTGTTGGGGTTGCTGATGGCGAGGACGACGTCGTGGAACTGCTCGGTGCGGAGGGCTCGGCCGGCGGTGTCGTAGATCGTGTGAGCGCCCACGGACGATTCCCCTGTGGGATGGGGACCGACGGTCCAGACGGGGCGTCCGTCGGCGTCGTAGACGGTCTCGGTCTTCGTCCCATCGGCGGTGGTGGTCTGGATCAGCCGGTCCTGGGCGTCGTAGACGTTCGTGGTGAGCATGTCGCGGGTGTTCGCCGCGTTGTTCGGGTCCACCCAGGTCCAGTCGCTGGTCGTCGGATTGCCGTCGGCGTCGTAGGTGAAGGTCGTCGTGGTGTCGTGGACGTCCGTGGTGGTGGCCACTTCGCCGTAAGCGTCGTAGGTCTGACTTGTGGTTCCATTCGGAGTGGACGTCGACTGCAGGTTGCCGTGGGCGTCGTAGCTAAATGAGGTCGTCAGGCCGGTCGGCCTCGTGGTCGAGAGCAGGTTGCCCTGCCCGTCATAATGGAACAGGGTCGTGCCGCCTAGCGCGTCGGTACTCGTGGCGGGCTCGCCAAACGAGTCGTACGTATACCGCGTGACCTGGCCCAAAGCGTCGGTTGCGGTCAGGATGGCACCGTAGGCGTCGTAGGTGTAGGAGGTGGTCAGCGGCCGGCCATCGATCGTCTGGGTCTGGGAAGTAAGATCGTGGCCCGCATAGGTGGCGGAGGAAGCGTTGCCCAGGGCGTCGACCGTACCGGTCACGTTGCCCTGGGAGTCGAACCGCAGCGCGGTGGGCACGCTCGGCGTATTGGGATCGGTCCGGGCCGGGGTGACCACCATGCCCAAGGTGATCGGGTCGTAGGCCAGGGTGCTCGAATTCCCTTGCGCATCGGCCAGGCCGGTCAGTCGGCCGTTGGTGTAGGTGGCCTGGGCCACCGTGACGCCGAAGGCGTCGACGATGTGGTCGAGGATATGCGGCTGAGTGGCGTTGTAGACGATCTGGGTCTTGTTGTCGTTGCGGTCGGTCACCGAGACGAGGTTGCCGCTCACGTCGTAGCCGTAGACGATCCGATTTCCCCGAGGGTCGGTGATCGCGGTGATCCGGCCGGCATAGTCCCGCGTGAACGTGACGGTGCGGCCCGAGGCACTGAAGATCCCGCCGTCCTCATAGGTCAGGACGTTGCCGTTGCGGTCGGAGACGCTCGCCAACTTGCCCGTCGCGGCGTCCAGGGTGTAGGCCGTGCCGTCGTGCGTCGTCAGGGTGTAGGCGCCTCCGAAGAGCGAGTCGGCCGGATTGTACGCCGTCAGGTCGGCGTCCTCGCCCGAATAAGTGCCGTCGCCGTTGGCGATCAGCTCGGTGGCCGGGACGGTCAGGCGGTCGGCGACCCCCGGGTCGGGCACGAACAGCGGGGTGGCGTAGTTTGCGAAGGCGAAATAGCCGGTGACGACCGGCTGGGGCTCGAAGGTGAACCCCTCGGGCTGCTGGCCCGGGCGGGTGAGCACGACGCGGGTGCCGAGCCGGAACGGGGCGAGCACACCGGCGTCGACGAGGGTGCCGTCGGCCTGGCTGACCTGGAGCTGGAAGTCCCCCTCGTTCAAGGTCCAGCCGTAGCCGAAGTCGCCGTCCTTGTTCGCATTGAGCGTGTCGTAGGTGCGGGTGATCGTGATCGGGATGCCCGCCACCGGGATGGTCAGGTCGGTGAACGAGAGGTGCAAGTTGCCCAGCTTGAGGTTGCCGGCGACGTTCACCTCCTGGTCGACGGTGGTGGTCCGGTTGCCCGTGTTGGTGGCCTTCAGCTCGAGGACGTAGGACCCGTTGGCCAGCATCGTGGGATCGAACACGCCGAGCACGCCGTCGCTGATCTGGGTCGAGCCGCCCGAGGCGATCGGGGTGAAGGCGGTGCTCCCCAGCGGCGCCACCGAGAGCGTGTAGGACTGGAGGTTGGCATCCTGGACTGTCCCCATGACGTTGATCGGCGCGGTCACCAGCGCGTCGAGGCTCTTGCGGTAGGTCAGCGACCAGGACTCGAGCTTCGCCGTGTTGGTCGTCGAGTGGTTGGTGATCGTCAGGGTGTACGTGCCGGCGGCGACCTTGCCGTTGAACGGCGACAGGGAATTCTGCGGCTGGAACCGGCCGGTGTAGGGCGCGGTGCCGCCGGCCAATGCGACGGTGGCGGTGTCGTCCAGCACGGTGTTGGTGAAGTTCACCCCGCCGACCCCGCTGAAGAGCGTGATCGGGGCCATGCCGTTCGGCCCGGTGAGGGTGGCAACCAGGTCGGAATCGTTGGGGTCGATGAGGCTCAGGGTCACGGCGAGGTCGGCGATCTTCGCCGCGTCGTTGATCGTGATCGTCGAGGACTGCGACTGACCCGGCCCCACCTGCACCTCGGCGAAGGTTGGCAAGTGCGTCGTGGCGTCGGTGGCGTTGGAGGCCGCCACGGTGGAGGACTGCGCGGTGAACGAGGCGGTGGGGGCGGTGGTGACGTTCGGGTCGAACACGGTGATCGTCGCGGTCGCCGGCGGGCTCGTGGTGTTGCCGGCGGCGTCGGTCGCCGTGGCGGAGACCGTGAAGGGGCCGAGGGCGTCCAGGGTGATCGTGGCCGCGCCGTGGGCGTCGAGCGGGTACGTTGTGGTCCCATGGGTCAAGTTGCGCGCGACGACCCCGACGTTGTCGGTGGCCAGCACGACGACCGTGACCTGGGAACCGAGCGGGCCGGTGGTGCGGCTGAGCTCGATGCTGACCTTGGGAGCTTCCAGGTCGCCGACGGCGGTCAACGCGTACGTGTGACTGGCCGTCACGCCGGCGGTGTCCTTGACGGTCACGTGGAGGGTCAGCGGCACGCCGACGTCGGCCTGGAGTGGCAACCAGGTGATCCGGCCCAGGTTGTCGATGGTCGGCGCAGCCTCGCCGGACGGGAGGCCGGTGACGTCGAGCTGGTAGGTCAGCGGATCGCCGTCGGGGTCCGAGGCGTGGATGTCGAACTCGTAGGGCACGCCGGCCGTCGCGGTGGGGACCGTCGCCGGGGCGATCGTCGGGCCGGAGTCGGCGGAGGCCACGAGGGTGTACGTCTCTTCAGCCAGGCCGGTGGTGTCGTCGGTGACCTGGACGGTGATGTGGTACGTCCCGGCCGGCGGGGTGCCCGAGAGCGCGCCGGTGGTCGCGCCGATGGTGAGCCACCCGAGGTTGTCGCCCAGGATCTGGTAGTGGAGCGGGTCGCCGTCGGGGTCGGTCGCCAGGACCGCGTCGGTGAACGGCTGGCCGGCCAGGGTCGCCTGCTTAGGCGTCCAGTTCAGGACCGGCGGACGGTTGGGGGCCGCGGCGGCGACAACGAGCGTGAACGACTGGGTGTCGGTCCCTCCCAGGCCGTCGCTGACCTCGATCGTCAGGGGGTACGAGCCGGCGACGGGGGAGGCCCACGGGAGCAGGTTGGAGGAAGGGTCGGGGAAGTCGAGTCCGACGGGGTGGCTGCCGATGAGCTTGTAGTGGATCGGGTCGCCGTCGATATCCTGGGCGCGGACCGCGTAGGTGTAGGCTTGGCCGACAGCGCCGGCGGTCTGGGCCGTGGAGAGGATCTGGGGCGGCGTATCCACGCCGCGGACGGTGATCGCGTACGCCTGGGTGGTCGACCCGCCGTAGGGGTCGCTGACGCGGACGGTGACCGGGAACGTGCCGACCTGATCGGGTGTGGGATCCCAGCGGATCGTACCCAGCCCGGGATTGATCGACAGACCGGCCGGGGCAGTCTCCAGGCTCCAGAGCAGCACGTCGCTGTCCGGGTCGGTGGCCTGCGCATTGTACGCGTAGGAGTTGCCGATGATGTCGACCAGCGGCGGGCTCGACGTGATTTGCGGCGGGCTGTTGGTCCCGGCGGTGGTCACGGTGAGGTTGAATGTCTTGGAGACCGGCGTGGCGCGGCCGTCACTGACGGTGACGGTGACCGGCGTGGTGCCCGGGCTGCCGGTCGCGGTGCCGGAGATCGCCCCGGTGTTCGGGTCGATCGAGAGCCAGCCGAGGCTGGTCGTCATGGAGTAATGGAGCGGGTCGCCGTCGGTGTCGGAGCCCCGGGCCGCGCCGTAGTAGGTCCGGCCGAGCGGGATCGTCGTGCGGACCGGGAGGTCGAGCGCGAGGCTGCCGTCCGGGGCCGATCCGCTGACGTTGAGCGTGACCGGCTGGTAGGCGTCGCCGCCGCGACCGTCGTCGACGATGACGGTGAAGTCGATCTCGCCGGTCTGCTGGGGCGTGAAGGTGAGCAGTCCGGTCTGGGAGTTGATCGACAGGCCGGGCGCGTCGATGTCCAGGGAGTAGTTCAAGGGGTCGTTCTCGGCGTCCTCCGCGCGGACCTGGTAGACCCAGGGGAGTAGTTTGACGGGCGGCACGCTCGGTGGCGTCGAGGTGATCGTCGGCGCCGACTCGTAGCCGGCGGCGATGACCTTGAACGCCTGCAAGGTGGCACCGCCGTGACCGTCCTGCGCACGGAGCAGGACCCAGGAGACCCCCTTCTCGTCGGCGGTGGGCTCCCAGACGATTTCCCCCGAGACGGGGTCGACGATCATGCCGGCCGGGTGGACCGGCAGGTCGAAGCTGAGGGGCTCGCCGTCGGGGTCGGCGGCGGTGGGCTGGTAAACGATCGTGGTCTGCCCCGGGACGACCATCAGGCCGTCGGGCGGGCTGCTGGCGAAGGCGGGCTGCTGGTTGACCGTGGTGTTGGGGTCGTGGAAGCCGAAGTCGATGCCGAGCAGGAGCTGCGACGCGGCGAAGGTGAGCGTGTACGACGTCGAGCCGGCCGGCTCGGTTTCGCCCCAACCGCTCGGCGCGACGGCGACGACATGGTAGGTTCCCGGCACGGCGAGGTCAGTGAAGCGGTAGTTGCCGTCGACGTCGGTCGTCGTGGCGACTTCGCCGGCGTCGAACACGCCGTTGCCGTTGGCGTCGAGGAAGACCGTGACGCCCTTCAGGCCGGGCTCGTTCGGATAGCGTTGGCCGGTCTGGTAGTCGTCCCGGTAAACGGTGCCGCGGGCCTCGCCGGCCGCGAGGTTGTCGACCTTGAGGTTCCAGCTCTGGGGGGGGATCGAGGAGCCGCCGCGGCCGTCGGTGACGTCGACGGTGAAGGAGTAGTTGCCGGGCTGGGCGGGCCAGGTCAGCAGGCCGGTCCGGGGGTTGACCGTCACCGTGCCGGGCGCGTTGGTGGCGACGAGGCTGTAGGTCAGCGGGTCGTTGTCCGGATCGAAGGCGCGGATCTGGTACATGTACGTGTGGGCCGGATCAGGAATCAAGCCGTTGGACGTCACCAGGCCGCGACCGGCCAGGGTGATGAGCTTGCTCGAGGCGTCGGTGTCGACGATGTTGAAGCCGGCGATGGGCTGGAACGAGTTGTGCTCGATGTTTCCCGCGATGTCGGCGTTGGTCAGGCCGAGAGCCTCGCCGAACGGCGTGACCGTATTGCCGTTCTCCAATTCCCCGCCGACGCTCGCGCTGAGGACCGGGAAGGGGAGATACCCGAACTCACCGCCATTGGGAAGCATGGGGGGTTGGAACCCGGGCTCGTTGTTCTCGCTCATTGCGAACAGACCGCCGCCGAGGTTGATGAACCGCGTGATATCGGCGGTGTGGGCGTTGAGGAGATCGAGCTCCGCCTGGGTGAGCTGGCCGCCGAAGTCGCTGGCGACGACGATCGCGGAGTAGCGGGAGCCGAGCGCATTGAGGGCTGCGTTCAACGAACGGGCGTCGGCCACGTCGAAGTCCTGCCCCTCGACATACCCGGCTGACACCATCCCCTCGACGCCGACGGGCCCACCGCCGCTCTGGGGGTCGGACAGCTGGGAATCAACGAACAGGAACTTGTGGATTCCCGCGGCGACGAACGGGTTATACGCCGGGTCCATGACGTAATGGATCCCGGCCGTGATGATGTTGCGCGCGCCGGGGGGGTTCGGCCCGTAGAGGTCGTGGAAGTCGGGGTCGTGGCCGGTGAGGAAGACCGATCCGCCGATCTGCTCCTGGAAGGTCGGCGGGGGCAGCAGGAGCGACTTGTCAGGCGTGCTCACGATCACCGGCGGGTGGTTGCCCGGCTCTGGCCGGACCATCACGTGGAAGGTCTGAGTGTCGGAGCCCCCCCGGCCGTCGTCGACCTTGATCTCGACCGACTGCAAGCCGAGCTGGCTGCCGTTCGGGGTCCAGACCAGGGCGCCGCTGGCCGGGAGCATTGTCATCCCCGAGGGGCCGGTGACCAGCGAATAGGTCAGGATGTCACCGTTGACGTCGACGGCGTGCGACGGGTAGTCGTACGGGACGTTGACGAAGGCGTCGACCACCGGGGTGGTGACGAAGTGCGGGGGCACGTTCACCGCGTTGCTGACGACCGTGAGGACGTAGTTCTGCACGGCGGTGCCGCCGTGGCCGTCGAGGACTTCGATGCTGACATTGTGGTTCCCGATGTCGTTGGACCCGCCGTATAACGACCCGTCCGACGGCTCCCAGGTGACGAGCCCGGTGTTGCGATCGACCGACATCCCGCCGGGACCGGCGAGCAGTGTGTAGGTGACCGGGTCACCGTCCGGGTCGGTGGCCCGCGCGGTGTACTGGTAGGGCAGGACCGACGGCGAACCGAAGTCCGAGTTGTACTCGTACCAGTAGTGCGCGGCGGTCTCGACGACCGGGACCGATGTGAAGGACGGCGGACGGTTCACCGGCGCGAGGAAGACCAGGTCATAGGTGAAGGGCACCTGCTGGGGGTCGAAGAACGCCAACACGCCGTTGTTGGTGGTCTGGCCGGGCTCGATCGTGCGGCCGGCGACCAGCTTGCTGAAATCATAGTAGTACGTGCCGTCGGGCAGGACGCCGTCGTAGTCGCGGACACGCACCAGCGGGTTGCTGATGTGTTTCACGGCGACCAGCAGCGGCGTATGCACCGTGTAGGTGCCGACGTCCTGGGCGGCCATATCGGCGTAGAGCACCGTCGTGGCCGAGTTGTACGAGGTCCGGCCGTATTGCGGGCTGAAGCTGGCCGTCACGTCGGACAGGCTCGCGAAGTCGATCGGGCCGGCCGGCGGGTTCGTGCCGGTCTCGTGCAGCGTGACCGGGCTGCTCGCTTGACCCGAGGCATCGATGGCCGTATAGGTGGAGGCGTTCGGGCCGAGGGCCACGGACTGTCGGTTGAAGAAGTTGTTGGCGGCGTCGACCGCGTCGACCGGCGTCCCGTTGGCGGCGACGACCGGCGTGCCCGGAGTGCTCGCCGTGACCTGGCCGGTGACGAGCACGGTGCTGCCGGCGGTCGCCTGGCCATTGTCGGCGGGGGAGATGATCGCGACCGTCGGCGGGTTCGGGTCGGCGATCCCTTCGGGGTCGCCGTCGGCGCTGGCGAGCGCGAACGAGCTAGTCGCCGAGTGGTTGCCGCTCGTCCACCCGGTGGCGCCCGCGTAGTCGTAGACCCGGTGGGTGGCGCGGTCAACGACCCAGAGGTCGGTCCCGCCGTTGGGGTTGAGGGTGATGCCCGAGGGACTCGTGTCGGCCGGGTCGAGGAACCACTCGCCGACCTTGTTCCCGCTGGCGTTGTAGACGAAGACGGCGTGGGCCTTGTCGTCG
>NZ_FSRB01000003.1 GCF_900129635.1 Singulisphaera sp. GP187
GTAAAGCAGCCCAAGGCACCTTACATCAAATACGGGGAAGTACAATGATGTCAGCAAACTAGAGTGTGTGACCTCTACAGATTCGCTCTGTATGTTCGAATTGTAATTCTTATCACCGATCCGGAGAAACTTACCTCCCACGAATGGAATTGCCGTTAATTTGTCTTAGCTTTGATCAAAGTTCTGTTAATCTCTTTGCGCTCAAAGCGGATAGGCCAGTCTCGTAGTCAAAACTGGAACGAATCTGAACAGGCCCTTCAACTCGTGTGCCTCCAACAATATTATCAAGCTTTCGGCCCGAAGCCTTGTAGATTCCGCGAACAAGCTGCTCTCTATTTGTTTTCATGCCCGCCCAAAGATACGTCGCAAGTTCGTTTTCTCTAATCCGACCACTTGCTTTCTCCTCATTGGCGAGGGTAGTAGGTGCGGCACACAATAGACAACCCATGAGGAATGAATAGACGCACATTCTTAAGCCCTCTTCCAAAGAGTTTACGCCAAAATTAGAATTACCACAAATGTCCCTCGTGTCAAGCAAATTTGTCCTTCCAAATAATCGGGGGGGGTAAGCGTCTAGATAGTGGATGGAAAATCGCGTACAACAAAGGAGGTTGATGCGTCACCGGGATTTCATGACTGTTTGTCCACCAGGAGGCCCGAATAAGCACCACCGACCTGACCCCCGAGCAAGAGGCCCATGCCCAAGAACTTGCCTAAACCCTTCTGAAAACGATTGAAGCCGACATCCTCCAGATGACCCGCCTCTTGGCCTCCAAACCCGATGCTCAAGTCCTGGGACAGACCGAGTACCAGATTCGCGACCTCGTCCACAAGATCGGCGCTAAGTCGATTCAAACCGAAATGGACGCGCGTCAAAAAAAGTTACCAAGGGTCAAGCGTGATCTGTCCGAAATGCCGAGACGTGGCCTCGTTTCACGAGCATCGCGACAAGACTTTCTCCACATTGCTCGGCGACGTCCGCGTCGAGATTCGACATTACTATCAATGCGACCACTGTCATCACGGCCACTTCCCCGGCGATGCGGCCTTGGGTTTGGCGGGCCGTCGCATTAGCTTGGGTGCCGAGGCGGTTGTCACGCTCGCGGGAACCTTAACCAACTTCGGCCAAGCCGCCAGGAAGATCCTGCCCAAGATGGCCGGGATTCGCTTCAGGGAAAGCACTGTCGAGCGGACCGCCGAGGCCAACGGGGAGCGTCTGGGCAAGTTATGGGAGCAGGGGCACACAATGGCCTCGGCGCGCGACTGGCATTGGAATCGCGATGCAAGGCTTCAGCAAGTGGCTTACATCAGCATTGATGCTACGGGGGTCGGTCAGCAAGGTCTCGGCGGCACCAAAGTTGAATGAAAAATGGTTCATGTCGTCATGATTTACAACCCCTTGGCTTGCGATTTCACGGTCGGGCGGGACGCGCAGCCGATCGAGCAGGCCCACTACCTGGCCGGGCTGACCAACCTGGAGACCTTGGGGGCGCAGTTGCGGCGACAGGCGGATGAAGTCGGGATGGACCGGGCGGACCAGTGGATCGGCCTGAGCGATGGCGGCCAAGGCATCGAGACGTTTTTCGAGGTGAATTTCCCGCGTGCGACTCTGATCTTGGACTTCTACCACGCGGCGGGCCACCTGGGCGACTTGGCCAAGGCGTGGTCTGATGAGACGACGACCGCGAAGTCACTGCTGGATGACTGGCGACACCAGATAAAGGCGGAAGGGGGCGCGGCGGTGTTGCGTACGTTGGAGGCGTTAGATCGGAGCGGGCGTAGCTGGAGGAGTATCGCCTGGTGACGCAGTACGTCCGCAAGAATGCGTACCGGATGGACTACCCGAGATACCAGGCCAAGGGCTGGCAGATTGGCTCGGGTTGCGGCCTACCTGCTCCTCGAACCGCCAAGGCGGGCCGTTCTCTCGAGGGCTCCGCCACACCGATAGCTAAAGGGTGGAGCGACCAATTGCCGGAGAAGAATCGCACCCGCTGGAGATCCGAGTCTTTTCACGGCGCACTGCTACGGGAAGTCCGATACCTTGGGCCTCGGACCTTCATTACTGCTTTCGCCGCGATGTGACTGAGCCTTGCGGCGGCGGCCATTTTCTGGGAATGTTTCGAGAAGCCTATCAGAAGACTGAAGGATCGGCTCCCTGACAGGCCTGGGATGGTCGCTGGTGGACGGATCCCCGAGGCAGACCGGGTTAATCGATCTACCCACTGTTCTGAAGTGGGGAGACAGGCAGGTGAACACTTGGTTTCAGCCCTCAAATAGACTTCTTGCCCCGGACCTCGCTCCCGAGGCACTCTGACTCGTGATCTAGACCAAATGCCAATGAGAGCCGCCTTAACAACAGATATATCGTCATGAGTTTTCTCACAACACTATTCCATGAGAAGAGTGATATGCTGGGACCTTCCCGGGCGAGTTGGGATTCACCGGTCGGTCGGCACATGGCCATGCTGGTTCGCATGACGGTGTTGGCCAGTACGATTGGCATGATGCTGCCCGGAGCATGGGGGAACTCGGTTACCGTTGTCGAGCTTGCGCAGCTCCCCGCAGGCCTGGCCGCCTGGCAAAGCCGGGCTGTTGGCATTTACCGCGTTTGCGGACCACTTAGCAAACTCTTTTACGCACTGCCGGCCTACCTGGCGGGCGTCCGGGTCAGTTACCCCGCCTCGTTCGACACCGACGTCACCAGTCGCCATGAATGGGAGTTGGGACAACTCTTACAGTTGCAGCGACCCAAGCAATATCACGAAATCTATCGGTGGTCGCGTCTGCTCCCCATACTGTTGACGGTCCTTGGAGGATGCCTAGTCTGCGAGTGGTCCACCCGATTATTCGGGACCTGGCCAGGCATTGTCTCGCTCTGTGTTTGGTGCTGGCAGTCGCCAGTCCTGGGACATGGGTCGCTCGTGACCTCCGACATGCCGTCGGCGGTGCTCATGCTCTTTTCCGCCCGCACGTTCTGGTCGTTCCTGATCCGTCCGGCCCCGGCGACCGCGTTCCTAGCCGGGGTGGTGCTCGGTCTCGCTCAGGCGACGAAGTTCACACTTCTTGTCCTCGACCCTTGTTGGATGGTCATCCTATTCCTCCGGGCGCTCCGACCTCCCGATGTTGTGGGGGACGATTGTCCGGGTCGATTCGGCGGCCTATTACCGCTGGTCGTCCTCGGATTCGGCATACTGGGGCTTAGTATCGTCGTAATCGACGCCTCTTACGGGTTTCGGGACGTCGGTTTCACCCTCGCTCAATGGAGGACTGGCCAGTCATCGCTCGCCGACAGCCTGAATGGGTTAGCTCATTATAGCGCCACGTCCTGGCTGCTCCGAGTCCCCTTGCCGATACCGCTCGAGTTCCTTCGCGGTATCGACTTCCAACTCGCGGATACCGAACGGTTACAGTCCGCGTACCTGCTTGGTCGGACTCAGTTCGGAGGCTGGTGGTATTGGTATGCGGCGGCTTTTCTCCTCAAGGTCCCCTTGCCGGCCCTGGCTCTCATGGTGCTTGCGATCGTCCGACTCCCGACCGCATGGCGCAGTCGTGAGCCGGTGTTTTGGGCGAGCCTATGCGTGCTCATGCCCGCGGCGGAAGTGGCGTTGACGATCTCCGCAACTACGGGCACCGGCACCAATGCCGCGTTCCGCTACCTGCTGCCGAGCCTCGGGCTCTTATGCGTCGTCGCCGGCTGCTCTTGGAATCCGATGTCAGAGTTCCGCCGGGTCGGTATCGTCGGCCTCCTGGCCTGGCTAGTGCTGGACGCGATAGCCGCAGTCCCCGATCACGTGGGTGCACAAAACGAGGCCGCGTGGGTGGGAAGCCGCTTCGCCGGTCGGCCGGCCTTGATTGGCGACAGCCTTGATTGGGGGCAGGACCTGGCGCGACTCAGCGAGTGGGTTTCCAGTCACGCACGCGGAGGGAGTACCTTGGTCTGCGTCCACGGCTTGGGTGTGGGGGAGCCGTATGGTTTGAAGCCGCCGAGGGCCCTGCCCAGTCAGGAGTTAGTGCCGCACGCCGCTTATCTGGCGGTCAGCGAAGAAATTCTGCACGGCGATCGAATCTCGAATGTCGTCAGGATCGCGGGAGCCAATCCCACTCTGGCTCCTGAACTGGCCAAGAGACTCCAAAGCCTTCGGCCCTTCGACCGTGTCGGTAGGACAATTCGCATCTACCGGCTGCGCGACCTGCCACCGGCATCATTTGGACCTGGTGCGACTCAATTCGTTTCAACAGGCATTCGATCGGCCACTCCACCGGCGTTCGGCTTGAGCAGGTAGCGGAGGGCTATGATCTAAGGACCGAAATTCCACCCCAATTTCTTCACCGTCTTCGCCAACTCGGGAGCGAAAGGAAGCGGGGGTTCGCGCTCAACAGCTGGTGACGCCGCCAGGCTGTCGCCTCGCGCTGGTTCTGCGCGAACAACACTTGCAATCCGTCGACAAATTCGCTTAACAGCCTTGACACCGGTAGGTCATTGTTCATCGTGTTCAAACCAATCCGCTCCTGTCAGCTCATCTCGTCCTGGCGCCGGACGATCAGGAAGCTAGACCGACTTTTCGTATTCGATAGCCCAAGGGGTTGACGAACACCCCAAAATTACCTGGATGGACTAACTTACCAGCCACCAGGAGTTCACACGTCATGCCGGGCCAGGCGGCCAAGATCACCATTACCGAGTGCCAGCAGGAAATCCTTCGGACTTTGTCCCGTGCCACCACGGCACCCTCGCGACTCCGGCAACGCGCCTCGATCATCCTGATGGGCTTCGACGGCCTTCGCAATCAAGAGATCGCCGAGGCGGTCGGTCTGGTCCACCGCCAGGTCGGACGCTGGCGACGACGCTGGGCCAACGCTTGGGAGAAACTGATCAACATCGAATGCTGCGAGACTCGCGCCAAACTGCGCCATGCGATTGAAGCCGTCCTCACCGACGAACCACGCCCCGGCGCCCCCAGCAAGTTCACCCCAGAGCAGGTCACCCAGATCTTGGCGATCGCTTGTGAGCCGCCTGAGAAGTCGGGCCGACCGATCACCCACTGGACCGCTCGGGAACTGGCCGATGAGGTCGTCAAACGCGGCATTGTGGTATCGATCTCATCGTCCCAGGTGAGCCGTTACCTGGATGAGGCCGCCTTGCAGCCCCACAAGAGCCGGTATTGGCTCAACACCACGGAGAAGGATCCTCAACGTTTTGAGGAGCAAGTCAAGACGGTCTGTGACACGTACCTCATGGCGTCGGAGCGGGAGCGGAACGATGCGACCCACACCGTTTGCATTGATGAGATGACCGGTCTCCAGGCGCTGGAGCGGATCGCTCCCACCAAGGGGATGATCGCAGAGAAGTGCGAACGGATCGAGTTTGAGTATATCCGACACGGGACGTTATGCCTGATCGGCAACTTCGAAGTAACGACCGGAAAGATGCTCACTCAAACGATTGGCCCGACGCGAACCGAGGCGGACTTCGTCCGTCACATCGAGCAGACGTTGACTCTGGACCCGGAGGGATCGTGGGTATTTATAGCGGACAACTTGAACATTCATTGCACGGAAAGCCTGGTGAATCAGATTGCCGTGGCGTGTGAAATCCCCCTGGAATTGGGCAAAAAAGGTAAACGTGGGGTGCTGAAGTCGGTGGCGAGCCGGCAAGCGTTCTTGTCGGACACAAGTCATCGGATTCGATTTGTATATCTTCCGAAGCACAGCTCGTGGCTGAACCAGATCGAGGTGATCTTCGGAGTGATCATGCGAAAGGTGATTCGTCGCGGTTCGTTCACGTCGGTGAATGATCTGCAATCAAAGCTGTTGAACTTCCTTACCTATTTCAACAAGGTATTCGCGAAGCCGTTTCGCTGGACCTACACGGGTCGTCCGCTGATGAAGTCAGCGGCGTAAAAACAGAGAAGATGGGAGGCCCCGGGATGTTGGCCTCTTCATTAGCCTTCAAAAACGAAAAGTCGGTCTAGGTTTGTAGAGGAACATTGACTTCTCCTTGGAGAGTCGAACCGCGTCGCAATTTCCGATCCCCGGAAGGCCTCACGAGTCGTCGCTTCCGCCCCACTTCCCGCGTCGCGCCAGTCCACGACGGAGCCGCCGCAATGCGTCGAGAACCAGCTTGTGGAGATCCTTGATAACGTGAATCACCCACGACCGATGGCGGGCCGACGGCCACAATTCGGTCAACACCGCCGGGTAGAGGTCCGAGCCGTCGGTCACCAACACTTCCGTGTCCTAACCCCAGGTCTTCAGGTCCTTGAGGAACCGCCGCATATGATCTTGATCGTTGCTGGCGATCGGAGCGAAGGCAATAGCCAAGCCGTTCAGGGGGTCGGTAGCTAGCAGCAGAGTATATCGGCCGAGGTGCAGTTCATCCACGTACCTAGTTCCGCGGAAATGGTCGAGGACCCAGCGACGATGCTCGACCAGGTTGAGACGTTCCGCCTAATGGCGAAGTCAATCGTGAACGAAACCGTAGGCGTGGTCGAGGAGTCGCGGAGGTCGCGGTGCATCGATCGGATGACGCGTTCGACGCTCATGTCATTTCGAGGATGCCGCCGAGGACCGGCGGTCAGACCTTGTTGTCGTCATGGGCCTTGAATTCAACGCCGATCGGCAGGGTCCGAAACGTGGAACAACAGTGGCAACGGGCACGATACTCGCCGTAGGTGACGTCGAGGTAGACGACCTGATCGTAGGCGATAGAACGAATCTGGCGATTCAGGACACCCTTTCGCTGCCCCAACTTGCCACAAGTGGGGCAAGGAGCTTTCTCGGAGCAGCACGAGGTCGGTATCGTGAAAGCTGGAGGCCTTTGGGTCAGCATGGCCTGCATGCTCCCGAGGGATGGGCTTTGTCTCCATTCTCCAGTATACAGGCTGCAACTCTCGCTGTCAAGACGAGTTGAATCGCCTCAGGAAACCGTCGGGATTGGCGAGGCGTGCCTGACAAAACGTGCAAATATAGTGCGGTAGCCGTGCCGACGGACCTGGACACGACGATTTTTTCTATGCACCGAATGTCAATTCTAGGTAGAATCACAGTCGAGGTATTTCATCGCAACATCACTCAAACGCACAAACACAGAAAGATCTGTAAATGAACCACCTAAAACGATCTGGATTTACACTGATCGAGTTGCTAGTCGTCGTGTTTATCATCGGCATCCTGGTTGCCCTTCTCTTGCCAGCCGTTCAGGCGGCTCGGGAGTCGGCACGCCGAGCCCAGTGCACCAATAACTTGAAACAAATGGCCTTGGCGGCGCTCAACTTCGAATCGGCCCGCGGTGAACTCCCCCCGGGATATGCCCCTCCCCCGACCGACCCCGTCGGAGCTAGAGGAAACACCCAAGTGCTTCTCCTGCCTTACCTAGAACGTTCCGCTTTATACGCCAGCTTCAATTTGACTCTCAATCTCAACGAGGCCATGAACCACCCCGACACCGATCCGAATATAACGGCGTGTTCTCAAACTGTCGACACTTTCATCTGTCCATCCGATCCGTCAACCGTTCGGTTGGCAGGGCGGATCGGCTACAGCAATTACTTTACCAGCCTGGGCGATACCGCTTGCCAACGTGCCGGCACAAGCGCGACACGTGACGACGGCTTGCCATCATATGCAGAGACAAACACTCGCCGACTGGGACTCTTCAACGTGATGCAGGACAAGGCACGCAACGTGATCAGTAAGATTACATTCCAGTCGATCAAGGATGGCGCTAGCAACACCGCCATGTTTTCCGAAACCCGGCGGTCGACCCTTCCCCAACTCGGCTCCGACGGGAATTATACGACGCCGATCGCCTACGATATTTCTAATGTCTACCTAATCAACGAAGGTAGCCCGGATTGGAACAATAATCTCTGGCCATCGATCTGCGCGAATTATGACGACTTCGGTCTCCTCCGCCGCCTCATTCCCTACCGCGGACTCCAGTACTACCGGAGCTTACCCCAGACTAGCAATTACACCCATACCTTGCCTCCGAACGCCAAGGGCCACGACTGCGGGATCCGTACGTTCGTTGCTGCCCATATGGCAGCGCGGAGCTACCACCAAGGTGGGGTGAACGTCGCCTTCGGCGACGGTACAATCCGTTTTACCAAGGATGGGATCAGCCCTAACCTCTGGCGAGCCTTAGGCACCCGAGCGGGCGGTGAAATCGTCGGTGCTGATTCGCTTTGATCAAAAACCGAACATACATACTGAACAACCACCGCCTGGAAGGCGGTGGGTCCGACAGTCGACTGAAAGCCCGACTAAGGCTAATCTAACTCGCTGACGTGCAAGTCGTCGTCGCCTTTCGCCATTTCCTGCGTCCGGACGTACTCCATAATGACCTCGTCGGTGTCGTTACCCAAACTCGCCACAAAGTCACCTCGAGCCCACAGGTGCCAACTTCAGCACAACCTCTTGAGGTTGTTGTACTCCTGCATCAGCCGTCGTGAGCTCCTCCCCTTTATCGGCTGCATCAGGTAGCTCACCGACACGTGCGGTGGACAGGAGACGAACAGGTTGGACGTGCTCGCTGCTTTCATGCCCCTTGAGGATGTCGACCTCCAACTCTGCACAGTTCGTCCGAACGATCTGGCGAAGCGGGGGCCGACGTCACCTCTCAGCAACTTCTTGCGATATTTGGTGATCCACACAAGGTGGAACTTGATGTCAAAGTGGGTATCGTCGGTCCTTCGGTAGTGCTCCATCCCGGGAGCCTACTGAAAGTGGTCGCCTAAAGGCGAGGGATTTTTGGATCACACAAATGAACCTTAACCTAAAAGATGTTGCATTTTATTCTATCGTCGTGGGGCTCAATCTGGGATTGGCCACCATCGCCTCCCTCCACCACTACGCCACAGTAGACGAGGCCCGATCGATCCCGGCCGGCCTCGCCCACTGGGATGCCGGGGCGTTTGCTCCCGCCAACGACACCCCGCCAGTCGCGCGTCTGGTCGCCACCCTACCAGTACTGGCACTGCACCCCAATCGAATCGAGTCATCCGAGGTCTTGGAGGGAAGACTCGCCGACGAGGCGGATTTGAAAGCGGCACGGGACTTCGCCTATACAAACCCGTTGACATACGATCACTTGATCCGCATCGCACGTCTCCCAACCCTGTTCTGGTGGGTGGCCGGGGCATGGCTGATTACACGCTGGGCAGGTGAGTTGCACGGCACCGGCGCTGCCCGGCTCGCCCTGGTTCTCTGGGCCTTCGGGCCGAACATCATAGCACGCGAAGCCCTGGCAACGCCTGATCTCCCGGCCGCTGTGGCCTGTCTGGCCGCAGGTTATGCCTTCTCCCGGTGGCGATCAAAATCAAGTTGGTCTCGTGCAGCCGTCACGGGTGCCCTGCTCGGGATTGCCATGCTCACTGAGTATTCCGCCCTCTCGCTTCCGCTTGCCTGGTTACTGCTCGGCCTCCCTCGGTGTCCAGTCCTGGGGATGGGAGACCGAACCGCCCGCTGCTGGGTCCAAGTAGCCCAGACCGCATTCGGACTCTTCATCTGCCTTTGGGTTATCAACATAGGCTATGGTTTTACGGGAACAGGGACACCACTCGGGAAGTTGCACTTTACCAGCCGTGTCTTCGGCGACAACAAAGCGAACCACCCGGATGCGACGATTGCTGATGCGGGACGCGTGCGGAATCGTTTTGAAGGTTCGTGGTTAGGGGGTTTCCCTCTTCCGCTCCCCGCTGACTACATCCGCGGCATGGATCGTCGATTCCGCGATGCGGAATCGAGTTTCCAAACCATCGAAGTGGATGCGAGCCGCGCCACCGACCGTGGGAGAATCACCGTCGCAATACTCTTGGCCAAGGTCCCGATCGCCGCATGGATCTTGATCCTCTGGGGGGTTGCTCTGTCGATACGTCGCGATTGTCCCGCCGACGAGCGGGCCGTCTGGATTCAGGCGGCGACCATGATCGCGCCGGCCGTTATCCTAGCCAACGACTTCTTCCCCTTGGCCAGCATGTTGCTTGCCGCCCCATTCACCATCGTCGGAATAAGCGGTCTCGCTCGCTATCTGGGAAGAGTGACTCCCAAAGCCACGGCACTAATCGTAATCCTGCTCATCGGGATCTTCGCCAGTGGACTGTCGACCTATCCCCATCTCCTCTCTTATCTCAACGAGTCCGTGAGGGGAGCTGACCGATTTGCCTTGGCAGCGAGCCATCCTCACTCCGATGCCGGACGCGACCTGCTGGAGTTGAAGAACTGGCTTGGCCGCCATCAAGAAGCCTCACCGATCGGACTCGCCTGCCAGTATGTGAACGATCCTCGAGCCCTCGGTATCGAATACACTCACATCCCCACGGGCCCAGGGCCGGTGCTTCAGGACGACCCCTGGTACTCCGAACGCTTAGGACCAAAGCCCGGTTACTATGCCCTCGACTTTCACAACCTCACTCTGCCGAGATTCCGTTATTTCAACGATTTCAGGCCCGCGTTCGTCATTGGCGACTCGATCCGCATTTATCACATTACGCCCGAGGACGCCGACCGCGCACGACGGAAGGCGGGACTGGCCAACACACGCGACCTGCTGGAGTTGAAGAACTGGCTTGGCCGCCATCAAGAAGCCTCACCGATCGGACTCGCCTGCCAGTATGTGAACGATCCTCGAGCCCTCGGTATCGAGTACACTCACATCCCCACGGGCCCAGGGCCGGTGCTTCAGGACGACCCCTGGTACTCCGAACGCTTAGGACCAAAGCCCGGTTACTATGCCCTCGACCTTCACAACCTCACTCTGCCGAGATTCCGCTATTTCAACGATTTCAGGCCCGCGTTCGTCATTGGCGACTCGATCCGCATTTATCACATTACGCCCGAGGACGCCGACCGCGCACGACGGAAGGCGGGACTGGCCCCGTTAGCGACACGCCCCGGCCGTCGGGGCTTTGCGAACGGGAGTGGCTTCGTCCATCGTGTCCATCGCGGGAAGGATGGCAGTGTCACTAACTACACAATCTTCGTACCCCACGACTATACGGGTGAAATCTCCTACCCCCTGATCCTCCTCCTCCACGGATATGGCGATCGAGGAACCGCGGGGGACCAATATCTCAAGGTTGGCTTGGCCCCTGCAATCGCCCGTCGGGAGAACGACTTCGACTTCATCGCAATCTTCCCTCAGGGCCACGCGGGGGCATGGCCGCCCGATGGCGACGACACGCAGCATACCATGGAGATTCTCGCACAAGTGGAGGCAGAGTACCGCGTTGACCCCCGCCGGATCTATTTGACTGGCATCTCCAGCGGTGGAGCCGGCGTCTGGCCGATTGCTGCGCGATCCCCTGACCGATGGGCGGCGATCGTTCCGGTAGCATCCGCCGAGTGCGATCCCGCCATCGCGACCGCGATCAAGAGCATCCCCTGCTGGTGCTTCCACAATTATTTCGACGTTAGCAAGCCGCCAGGTATACCGCGTCAAATGATCGAAGCATTGAGACGAGAGGGCGGGAAACCACGATACACAGAGTTCTACGTGCTCACCGGTGACAGGCACAATGCCTGGGACAGTGCCTACAACACGATTGAGCTCTATGATTGGCTGGCTGGGCAGAGAAAGCCAGAGCCTCATCGCATGAGGACAGACGGGCGGTGAGGACCCGTGAGCCGGACGCTGCTTTTGAAGTCCATGGAACAGACGCCGCTTTACAACACGGTGAATTTCGATATGACGCCTGATTACGGATTCGGCGTGGCCGCCAACTCGACCGCTGTCGGGACGATCATCACGGCCTACCTCTGCCCGTCCGACCCCAATTCCGGTGCTTATCGCAACAACAATTATCATGCTTGCTATGGCACCACGACCCACGGTTTCAGCAATACGACCAGGCTCGTCGGCAACGGGATGTTCGCCGCGTGGTCGACCTACGGCCCCAGCTCCGTGACCGACGGCCTTTCCCAGACGATCGCATTCTCAGAGGCCCTGGTCGGCAGTACGAGCGGTGGGACGAACTGTCGGGGCAACACCGTCTCGATGGGCGGCACGCGCAATGACATTGTCGATGCAAGGGCGGATTTGACAGGCGTCAATGCGTTGCTCTCGCAATGTGCCCAGTCGTTCCAGGCCGGCTCGGCCACCGTCGTCAACGACCTACGAGGGGCCCGATGGGCCAGCGGGCGCACCGGCTGGACCATGTTCAATGCCCTCCAGACACCCAACGACTCCCCTTATCGCTTCAATGGATGCCGGGTCGGTTGCGTCGGGTGCGGGCTCGAGGCGGGCTTTTCCTTTCCCGCCACGAGTCAACATTCCGGCGGTGTGAATGTCTTGATGGGGGACGGCAGTGCGCGATTCGTCAAAGACAGTGTCGATCGCAACACATGGTACTCCCTCAGTTCAAGGGACGGCGCCGAAATTGTTAGCAGCGACGGATACTGACCCGACGAGGAGAACAAGCCCCGGCCCGCCTTCGCTCGGTGGAGCGGGCCCGGAGTCGGGTCGAACCTCACGGTTGATCCGAACATTCCTGGCGAAGTGAGGATCATCCAACGACAGGCCGTGACGATGGCCACAATCACGCGAACGGGCCGCTGATCGCCCAAGGATGACGATCGACGGCCCGCAGAAAAACGGAGGCCTATGGTGGTCAGGGTTTCACAATGATCTTCGTTTCGGCCGGCACTGACGGCGTGGTTTCGATCACAACCGGAGCAGGATTCGCCTGGATCACCCTGACCTCTTTGACCACCGCCAGCTCATCAACGACGCTGGTCACCCCCAATGTGTTCTGCGCCAGGTCAACGGCCCGCAGCTTGACCGTCGGGTCGATCACCGAACCGCGGAGAACGATCGCCCCGCCCGGCCTGGACTCGATGCGCAGAGCTGAGCCCACGAACTGCTTGTCCCACTCGATCCGCCGCATGACCCGGTTCAGCGTATCGCGCTCTTGCACGGCGCTCTGCGCTCGCGCGACATCGGTCTCAACCCGTGAACGAATATTCTTGCCGGTGTTATCCAGGGCGCGCCCAGCACGCCGCAACGGTCCGTCCTGGGCGAAAGCGGAGGAACCGACCAACGCGAGCGACATCAAGGCGATGGCAAAGAGACGGGTCATGATCGAGCTCCAGCGGGTGGTTGAGGTGGTCCGGACTCACGGTTACGGTATCGAGTCGAACCGGGAGGGAATGCGACCGGAGAGTGCAACCGGTGTGCCAACTGGGCAACCGTCCCTCTGCGCGCAAATGCCGCGCAAGTTCGCCTTCCCCGACGGCGCCTGTTGTACCCGATGACTCAAAACCGTGGCAGACCGAACGACCCCGGACGAGTTCGTCGCCTGACTTCAGTTAACGTCGACAAACGCACCGGATGCATCACTCAACGAAAGTCATCGATCGCCATCATCTCCGAATGCGACGGCGCGGGCTGTCGACGGGAGCGACCACTCCCTGGCGTTCCAGGAGCCAAAGGACGGGGCGCTCGACTAACAGCGGGGTCGGCAGCGGCTGGGGAAGGTCTTCTCGATCCTGGGCGGCATCGCCGAGCGCCGAGCAAGCGAAGAACCGGTGATTCGGAAAAGTGACGGCAACATGTTCAAGGAAGCCGGCCGCTCCCCAGTGGCGAAGCGCGGACTGGACTTCGTCATGGATCGCCTGATCGAGGGCCGGACTGGGCGGGGATTCGGGAACGCCGGTCGCCCACTCGTGGATTTTCGTCCCCTCCGGGAGCAAGTGGCCCCAGCGATCGAGTTTGTTCAGACAGATCGCCAGCGGCACCTTCACCGGCGAGCGGCGGAAGAAGGTGGCCAGTTTGCGGATGTCGGTCAGGTAGTCGGCCGGAGGGACTCGACTCTCCTTCTCGGTGAGCTGCATCCGGCGATCGTGGGCGACGGACCGGATCCGCAACGGGTCGATCAGGAAGAGCAGGCCACGCGCTCCGCCAAGGTAGCGGGCCTCGCTCCGGAGCATTTCAATGTTCATCTCCCAGTCTTCGCCGGCGGTGTCGAAGAACGAGAGTAAGGCGGTACCGCCCCGTTCGGAGTCTCGGCGGCTGGTCAGGCGATAGACCAACGGCTGGAGCACCCCGCGATTGGTCTCCAGGCTCGGAGTGGCCGAATGGCTGTGCCGGAACGATTCACCGCTCAGTTCCTCACCGACGCCGAACTGGCTGCCGCCATAGGTCAGCTCGTGATATTCGCGTTCGTAACGCTCACGGATCTCGTCGGTCAGGGGGTCGAGCACGAAGCCACGATCGGGACCGACCCGGTGGTCGAGTTCGTGGAGGAGCACCGTCACGAAGGTCGTCTTGCCGACCGATTGCGGGCCGAAGATGGCGATGTGGCCGGGATCGAGCGTGATCGCGGAGTCGGGCAGATGACTATGACAGCGCGGGCAGAGGCGGAGGTCGGTCGGTCGCTGGCAGTTCGGACAGTCGAGCGAGCCGGGCAAGACCATCCAGTCGAAGTGGCGGCGAATTCCGCGGCGAACGTCGGTTCGAGGGTCGACCCACCAGGGGCTCCGGAGCGCCGAGTTCCCCGGGCCCCCCACACGTCTGCCATTCAGGGCATGCGACAGGATCGGATCTTCGATCATCCGGGCGAAGTCGGATTTGCAGTAGTGGTCATTGCAACGCAGGTGCATCTCGCACGCGGCGAATCGCTCGAAGCAGAAGGGGCAACGGACGCGTCGGAGGGGATCGAGACGGGTCATCAAGTCCAGGGGCATTGCGCACCAATCGGGCTGGAGTGCGATGAGTCGAGACGAGATCCACCGGGCGGTCCACTCTTCGTTCCAAGCGAAGGGACTTGTCTCTACCTTACCATCGTCCGGTTGTCCGAGGTGGGAATCAACTCGAACTTCCCTTGAATCCCGCTCGGGGTCGGCCATCCGGACCGCTCTACCCGCGGCAATACTCGGAAGAGCGGTCTCTTGTCTTCACGCCCATCGCCGCTAAACTGGCCCTGAACCATTGAGGACGCCACCGAAAAAAAAATGAGGGCGCGATCGCGCCGCCCTGCTTCGATCCACCGCATGAGGGGGTTTCATCACGATGCGCTTTCCGATTCTCGTGGCCACGGTCTCCCTGGCCTGGTCGATCCCGTTTGTGGTCGCCGACGAGGCGAAGCCAGGCGACGCCACCCTCGGCCAGCCGGCTCCCGAAGGGGCCACCGTTGTGTTCGGCGGCGAAAACCTCGACGGCTGGGTCAAGACCGACGCCAAGACCCCCGCCGGCTGGGTGGTCCAGGACGGCATCCTGATCGTCAAGCCCGGCGAAGGCGCAATCCAGACCGAGAAGTCGTTCGGTGACTTCCAGCTCCATGTCGAGTTTAACGTCCCCTACATGCCCGACAAGAAGGGGCAGGCCCGTGGCAATAGCGGCGTCTACCTGGGCGGCATTTATGAGCTTCAAGTGCTCGACTCATACGGTCTGAAACTCCAAAACAACGACTGCGGCGCGATCTACCAGCAGATCATTCCGGCGGTCAACGCCTGCAAGCCACCGTTGCAGTGGCAGACTTACGACGTCACCTTTCACAAGGCCGTTGTTGAAGGCGGAAAAGTGGTCAAGAAGGCCCGTGTGACGGTCGTTCATAACGGCATCAAGACCATCGACGACGCCGAGATCAACCCCACTCCCGGTGGCACGTCCCACAAGGCGGGCGAGGATGGGCCGATCCTGCTTCAGGACCACGGCAATAAGGTCCAGTTCCGGAATCTCTGGATCAAGCCGCTCTCCTGAACGTACCCTCGTTTCCCCAAAATCAAGGGACGGTGGCCTCGGCCCTCGTCCCTTTTTTTTCTTATCCTTTGATTTTGATCCGACGCCATGACGGGCCGAGGTTTTGGAGCCTGAAGACGATGCTCTCTTCCGCGGGTTGCAGCACACGACGTTCGAGGCTCTGGAAGGCTTTGCCTGAGCCCTGCGATGCCCTGATCCTGGCCGATCCGCAGCACCTGATCTATTTTGCCAACTACGTTCAGTCCCCGTTCGTCTTCCGATCGGCGGATGCCGGAGCGCTGCTCGTGCTCGAGCCCGAGAAGTCGACCCTGGTGACGGACAGCATGGTCCAACCGTTCTCGGAACGCGCGACGGTCGACGAGGTGGTCGCCCCCGTCTGGTACAACGGCAAGACATCGGCTCCTCACCGCCAGGGGATCCGGGTGGGAGCGGCGATCGACGTCCTGTCACGCGTGCCTGGAACCCGGATCGGGATCGAGCCGACCAGCGTACCGGTCGCGGTGGTCGAGGCGCTTCGAGCCGCGCGGCCCAACCTGACGCTCATCGACCTCGATCCGATCATCCGGCCCCTGAAACGGGCCAAGGATCCGGACGAGGTCGCCTTGATCAAGCGTTCGATCCAGGCCGGAGAGGCCGCGCAGGCCGCCGCACTCGCCGGGGTCGAACCCGGGATGACGGAACTGGACGTTTTTCTCTTGGTCCAGAATGCGGCGATGAAATGCCTCGACGAGCAAGTGATCGTCTACGGTGACTTCGCCACCGGCCCGCGTTGCGCGACTGAAAAGGGGGGACCGCCGATCTCGCGTACGATCGAACGCGGCGATCTTTGCCTGCTCGACTTCTCGGTGGTCGTCCACGGTTACCGTGGCGACTTCACGAACTCGTTCGTCGTCGGCGCCGAGCCGACGGCTCGGCAACGGGAGATGTTCGAGGCCTGCCTCTCGGCAATTGAGGCGGGGGAGGGACAACTCCGCGCCGGGACGCCCGCGCGAGCGGTCGACGCCGCGGTCCGAGGCCGTCTGGCGTCGCGCGGCCTGGCCGAGTCCTTCACGAGCCATAGCGGGCACGGGCTGGGACTCGGTCACCCCGAGCCCCCCTACTTCGTCCCCGAGAGCACGGATACGCTCGTGGTGGGAGACGTCGTCGCACTCGAGCCGGGGCTCTACATCGAAGGGGTCGGGGGAATGCGTTTTGAACGCAATTACCTGATCACCGCCGAGGGTTTCGAGACCCTCTCGGTGCACGATCTCACGATCACACAACCGAGGCGATAAGCAGAGGAAGGAGGCCCCGACGCGTCGCGCTCCGCGGGGCCTCCTCTCTCGATCGAGCGATTTTCGTTCGGGCGGATCAGTGGCGGAGCGTTGTGAGCCACTCGAGGGGAAATCGCTCGCGCCGTGCCGGTCGTCAGGCGGCGCCGGCCGCCTCTTTCAAGGCCTTCAAGGCGGGCGCGTAATCAGGTTCCTGGGCGATTTCCGGGACGATCTCGATGTAGCGGATCGTGTTGTCCGGATCGACCACGATCACGGCGCGGGCCAGCAAGGGGATCGGCAACCCTTGAATCAGGACGCCATAGTTCTCGCCGAAGCTGTGGTTGTGCGCGTCCGACAGGTTTTTGAGGTTCTCGACCTTCGCGTCGGTGCACCAGCGCTGCTGCGCGAACGGAAGGTCGAGACTCACCGTGTAGACGACGGCCTTGTCGCCGATCGCTTGCAGCTCTTCCGAGAACTTGCGGGTCTGGATGTTGCAAACCGGGGTGTCGAGCGACGGGATCACGTTGAAGAGCCGCGCCTTGCCGGCCGTGTCGGCCAGCGTCACCACCGCAAGTCCGGCTCCGACGCTGGCAAAGTCGGGCGCTTTGTCCCCAACGTTAAGTTTGGGGCCGACCAGATCGACCGGGTTGCCCTTGAATGTCACTTCGCCCTTCCGCGTCTCTGCCATGGTGCTCGTCCTCTTCTCAATTGTTGGAGAATGGTCGTGTGAGTTGTCCGGCCATCGAGGGCCTCGGGAGGCTCCAAGGTAGCCGGACGCTCCGCCGACTCGCAAGGCGATTGAGCCGCCTCCTCATCCGGTTGGCTTTCGTTTCATCGAGCTGTAACGGTATGATAAGAAACGAGGACAGGGGAAATACGTAGAGTTCTGCTCGATTGGGCGAATACGGTGATGACGCGGGACGATCCCTATCGGCATGACGTGATCGTGGTCGGAGCGGGGCACGCGGGGCTCGAGGCGGCGCTTGCGTCGGCGCGAATGGGCCTGCGCACCGCCTTGCTGACCATCAACTGCGACTCGGTCGCGCAGATGAGCTGCAACCCGGCGATCGGCGGCGTGGCCAAGGGGCAGATCGTTCGCGAGATCGACGCCCTCGGCGGCGCTATGGGAGTGCTCACCGACGCCGCGGCCCTCCAGTTCCGGCTGCTCAACCGCGGCAAAGGGCCGGCGATGCACAGCCCGCGGGCCCAGTGCGATAAGAAGGCCTACCAGTTCCTCGGCAAGCTCACGGTCGAACGGCAGCCCAACCTCACCCTCCGCCAGGAGATGATCGAGGCGCTCTGTATTGATGGCGACCGGATCACGGGCCTCCGCTGTCGAGGCGGCGCCGAGTACCAGGCGCGGGCCGTCGTCGTGACCACCGGGACGTTCCTCCAAGCGCTCATGCATACGGGGGAGACCAAGACCGCTGGCGGCCGCGCGGGGGAGGGTTCGGCGGAAGGACTGTCCGGCAGCCTCCGCTCGCTTGGGTTCGAGCTCCAGCGCTTCAAGACGGGAACCCCGCCACGGCTCAACGGTCGGACCATCGACTTCACGAAGCTCCAGGAACAGCCCGGCGACGCCGAGCCGGTCGCCTTCTCGTTCCTGACCGACCGGATCACCCAGGAACAGTGTTCCTGCCACATCACAACCACCAACGACGCCGTCCACGACCTGATCCGCGCCAACATCCACCGCGCACCGATGTACTCGGGACAGATCCAGAGTACCGGCCCGCGCTATTGCCCCTCGATCGAGGACAAGGTGGTCCGCTTCGCCGATCGGACCGGGCATCAGATCTTCCTCGAGCCCGAGGGCCGGGGCACCCTCGAGTATTACTGCAACGGGATCTCGACCAGCCTACCGCGCGACGTCCAGGACGCGATCATCCCCTTGATCGCCGGCCTGGAACACGCCGAGATCATGCGATATGGCTACGCCGTCGAGTACGACTTCGCCCCCCCCACCCAACTTCACCCGACCCTCGAAACCAAGAATGTCGCGGGGCTCTACTTCGCCGGCCAGATCAACGGCACGACCGGCTATGAGGAAGCGGCCGCCCAAGGGTTGATCGCCGGCATCAACGCCGCGCGGGGGGTGCGGGGAGAAGCCCCGTTCATCGTCGACCGGTCGCAAGCCTACCTCGGCGTCCTGATCGACGACCTGGTCACTCGGGGCGTGGAAGAACCGTATCGGATGTTCACGAGCCGGGCCGAGTACCGCCTCCTCTTGCGACACGACAACGCCGACCTTCGGCTCACGGAATTGGGGCGGCAGGTCGGACTCGTCGACGATACGCGCTGGGCGCGGTTCGAGGAGCGGACCCAAAGGATCGGCTCGCTCCGATCCGCGCTCACGACGACGCGCTCGGAAGGTCAATCCCTGTTCCAGATCCTGCGACGGCCCCCCACGACCTGGGAACAGTTGCTCGAGATCTCCCCCGCGCTTACGGCTCACGACGATCCGGAAGCGATCGAGCAGGTCACGATCGAGGCGAAATACGGCGGGTACATCGAGCGTCAAGCCCTGGAGGTGGAACGCTTCCGCCGCCTCGAGCACAAACCGCTGCCTGTCGACATGGACTATCACGCGATCACCCAGCTCCGCGCTGAGGCCCGCGAGAAGTTTCTCCGGATCCGCCCACGGTCACTCGGCCAGGCCGGTCGGATCAGCGGCGTCAACCCGACGGACATCGCGACCCTGCTCGTCTACATGAAACAGGACCGGTCGCGCCCGCCCGCGGCCGACACCGCGTTCGAACCGCTCCCTGACGAGTCTGCGTAACAGTTCTTTAACTCTTCAACCTTGATGGAGGATTTCCATCGTGGTCCCGCGCGCATTCCTTGAGGACTCATCTCTTCCGACTGGGTGAATGTGAGACCCTGGGCCGTTTATCCACTCTTGACAGGATTCGCGATCTACGGAAGAGTCTGTCGTCCATTCGGGTTGACAGGTTAGGCAGCCACCTTATAATTGGCTACGTCGGCAATTCAGGTAAACTCGTTAGATTCAGCAAACTTTACTGGTCGTGCGTCGCTGAGGGGCTGGGCGGTCTTGGTGCGGCTGGCGAACGGCTGGTCCGCATGCAGAGTGACCCCGGCATGGAGGCTTTCACGGGCCTCGGCGGAGTCTTGGGGGAGGCCCCAACTCGCCGGGAGAAGGAGCGACCGAGCCCATGAGCTCGCAGAATGGGACGTACTCGAACATGAAGACCGTTTTTACGACGGGCGAAGCCGCGAAGATCTGTAAAGTGAGTCAGCAAACGATCATCCGCTGCTTCGACTCAGGACAACTCAAAGGGTTCCGGGTCCCCGGCTCGCGGTTCCGGCGAATTCCGCGTGAAGCGCTCTATCGCTTCATGAAGGAAAACAGCATCCCGACCGATGCGCTGGAAAGCGGGAAGCGGCGGATCTTGATCGTCGACGACGATCAGGCCGTGGTCGACCTGATCTCGGACGTCTTGGCCAACGACGCCCGGTTTGAAACCAAGGTCGTGAATAATGGCTTTGGCGCGGGGATGCTCGCCAAAGAGTATCACCCCGACCTGATCATCCTTGACGTGATGCTGCCCGACATCAATGGACAGGCGGTCTGTGAACTGATCCGCAAAGATCCGACGATGTCCGACATCAAGATCATCTGCATTTCGGGTATGGTGGAGGAAGACAAGATCGACGAGCTGCGCACCTCGGGTGCCGACGACTTTCTTCACAAGCCGCTCGACATCGATGAATTGATTCGCCGCGTCTGCCGACTCTTGGATATAGAGACTGGTCCAACAGGCTGATGATGGGCAGACGACCCCGTCAGGGATGAGGGCTCGTTAAGTTAGGCAAGGTTCGGTTCGTCGTGGCAGTTCTGAGTCGTCGCCGACGGGAAGGAGCCCGGATCGGTGCCAGTTTCTCGTGGCCGAGCGATTCCCGCACCCGTCGTAATCCGCCGCAAGCTTGAGCGGCTGGACGGTCTCCCGCTGCGCCCGACCACGGCGCGGCTGGCGTTAAGTGCCTTTCCCGAGGATTCCGCGGAACCGTCTCCGGAACTCCTCGCGTCGTGTCGATTCCCGACCGTCGCCGATTCGGACCCGGGTTGGGCGCTTGCCTTGACCCGCTCGGGAACGGACTTTCAGGCGATCGGTCTGCTTGAAGCCGCACCGTGGTGGAGCCATGCCACGACCTCGGGGCCGGCTGGCGATGCCTTGAACCGACTCTGGCGGCATGCCGTGGCGGTCGGACAGGCGGCGCGGCGGCTCGCCACCGAGGCGGGCGAACCCGATGTCGAGCGGATCGCCCGCGCGGGCCTACTCCATGGCCTCGGGCTCTGGGCGATCGCGGCACTCGAGCCGGACTGGCTCGCGGAGTGGATGGGCGAACCCGATGGTCCGCGACGCCGGGCGTTCGAACTTCAGACACTCGGAACCGAGGCGGCAAACCTCGGCCGGACGCTCGCCGAGCGCTGGGGTTGCGACACGCTCGTGGCCGACGCGACCTGGCTCCACGCCGATCTCAATGGGTGCCTGAACACAGCCGCGGCCGACTCGGCTGCCTTGGCCTTGATCCAGCAAGCGTTCGTCCTGGCGGAGCGAACTCCGTGGGGTCTCTACTCCGCCGAAGCGCGCGAAATCGGTGGCTCGGAGCCTCGGCTCCGGCTGTTGATTGCCGAGGTTCAGGTCCGCTGCACGCCCGCCTTGATCGAAGCGGACGCGACGGCTCACGAAGAGAAGTTCGCCCGCTCGAGTGCCCGGCTGCGACGTCAAGTGGCTCAACTGCGCGGCGAGAAGGCGGCCACCGACCGATTTCTCACCGCCCTGGTCGACTCGGATCCCGCCGAGAGCGCAGAGACCTGGGCCGAGCGAGCGGCGCTCTCCTGGTGCGGCGTCGCGGGTGTTGCGACCGCGCGAGTGATCTGGACCGGCCTGGGCACGGAGTCCGATCTCGAGGAAGATCCTCGTCGCGCCGAGCGACCGGCGACCAAGGTGCTCGCGCTCGCGTCACGAGGGCGCCCGTGCGCGGAGATCCATCTCTGGCTCGATCCCGATCGACCGTCAGGCGGGGCCGACTCCGAGACGACGATCGCGGCGTGGCAAGCCTGGGCCGCTCGCGTCGCGGACCGCACCCAGCTCGGAGCGAAGCTGGAAGCGCTCGCTCGCGGGCATCGGGGCTGGGTCGACAAGGAAGAACCGCGGGTTCGCCGTGCCAAGCTCGACGCCCTGGCCGAGTTTGCCGCCGGCGCGGGGCATGAGCTGAATAACCCGCTCGCGGTGATCGTCGGGCGGGCCCAATTGCTCTTGGCCCGCGCCACTGACCCCGACACGGTGCGTTCGCTGCGGGCCATTCTGGGCCAGGCGCAGCGGACTCATCGCATTATTCGCGACTTGATGTTCATCGGGCGAACCCCCGAGTCTCGCCCCCGCTTTTGCCAACCGGATGAAGTGGTCCGCGCCAGTCTCAGAGACATCAAGGACGAGGCCGACACGCGCGGAGTTCGCCTCGTGCTCAAGGGAGGGGAGCCTGGTCCGAAGGTCTGGGCCGATCCCGATGCGCTGAGGCACCTGGCCGACGCCTTGATCCGCAATGCGCTCGAGTCCACCCGTGAGGGAGACACGATCCAGGTCGCTGTCGCCGGCGGCCTCGAGGAAGTCTCCTGGTCAGTCAAGGACAACGGACGAGGGATCACCTCGGCCGAGGGCGAGCATCTGTTTGATCCCTTCTTCTGTGGTCGACAGGCCGGGCGCGGGCTCGGCCTGGGCCTCCCCCGCGCCGCTCGAATCGTCCAGCAGGCGGGCGGCGAAATGCGTTGGCACTCGATGCCCGGCCAGGGGACGCTTTTCCAGGTCCACATTCCGCTGCTACCGCCGCCCAAACCCCCGACCCCCACCGCGGGTGCGGTCGAGGCGGAACCGGCCGTCGGCAGGAACGACCCACCCCTGCTGAAATCTTAGGCAGTACTCGCCTCCAGAGTCATGGTGTCTGCGATGGCATGACAATCCACGCAGAGGAAGGTGACATTCAACGGCTCGTCATAATTCCAGTGATGTCGCTGGAGCCGGAGCCGTCGCCGGCGACACCATGAACAACACTTGGGACGTTCAATCAGTCCGAGTTGTTCCCCGAGCGCTGCCGCGTAACGCGCAGAGCGCGTGCGAATACGCCGAGGTCGGAGTGAGTCCCAACAGATTTCCAGGTGGCGACGAAGCCGGGCAAACTTGGCGTGATGGAGGTTTCTACGTCCTTTTTTCATGACGAGTCACCCGTGTTGAAACCAGGGAGCGCCCTCGAAGCAAGCCACGCGGGACGGCGGTTTCCACTCCATCGGAGGAGCCCTGTGACGGGACATCCCACCGACTCCTGGCAAGTACTCTCACTCCAATCATAGCCCGCCGCAAAAAGTAGACCAAATCAATCAATTCAATCTGATTGTGAGATCCTCCTAATAGTAGCGAATTTGCGGATTGTCCGGACAAGTTGCGATCTCAGGATCATCCGGCCCGGCGATTCGCGAATCGCGGCCCCTTTTTTTCGCGTTGCCGATCAACTTGCCAGCTCATACCGCTGAATTCCTTGCATTCCAATCGAACCCCTCAGCATCAGAGGCTTGAATTCGGACCGAGAGTTCACTCTTGTCGACCCTGACCGCAGCCCGATATCGTTGAATGGAACGAGGATGCGAACGCTTCGGGGGCACCTCGCGAGGACGTGCCCGCTTTGAACTCGGAGGGATCATTGCTTGAATTCGATCGTTCGATCAATCGTCGCACCGCGCTCCGACGCACGGTCGGTAGCGTACTGGCGTGCGGCAGTGGGATCGCCTCGTTGGATTCCAACGCTCCGGTCCAGGCCGCCGAGGCGGAGCTCATCGTCCGAAATTCGCGGCCCCTCGATCTCGAAACCCCGGTGACCGCGCTCGACGGTTGGCTCACCCCGAACGACCAGTTCTTCGTTCGGAGTCACCTCAGCACGCCGGCGATTGGTCTCGCCCCCTGGAGCTTGGAGATCGGTGGGCTCGCCGATCATCCGCGCGCCTGGAGTCTCGACGAGCTTCAGAAACTCGAGCAGGTCAAGGTTCCGGCCGTCCTCCAGTGCGCGGGAAATGGTCGGGCCTATTTCCGACCCCGGCTCCCCGGCGTGCAATGGGAGAAGGGGGCGGTCGGCCATGCGGAGTGGTCTGGGGTCCGGCTCGTGGACCTGCTCGAACGCGCGGGGTATCAGCGCGGCGCGGGGCACGTCCACCTCCTCGGCGCCGATCCGCCCCCCTCGCCCAAGACGCCGCGGTTTCTCCGCAGTCTCCCGATCGAGCGTGCGATCGCCCGCAACACCTTGATTGCCACGCACATGAACGGGGAGCCTCTGCCATTGCTCCACGGGGGACCGATGCGGCTCGTCGTCCCCGGATGGACCGGAAATCACTGGCTAAAGTGGTTACGTCAGATCAGCGTGGCGAAGGACGAAGCGCCGGGAACGTACCAACAGACCGGCTACCGGATGCCCAGGTCCCCTGCCCTCCCCGGCGCGGTGTTGAAACCGTCCGACCTTGTCCCCCTCACGGTGATGAACGTGAAGTCGTTGATCACGGCGCCTGCGAATGGCTCGGTGCTCAAACCGGGGAAAAACGAAGTTCGGGGCGTGGCCTGGACGGGCGAGGGGCACGTGACCAAGGTGGAGTACGCCGTCGGCCCGAACGCGCCCTGGCGACCTGCGACGCTGCAAGGCGAACCGCGTCAAGGAAGCTGGCGGACCTGGAAGTTTGCCTGGGAGACAGCTCAACCCGGCGAACACACCGTGCGGGTGCGTGCCACGGATTCCAACGGCGAGACCCAGCCGGAGTCAACGCCCTGGAACCGGAGCGGCTACTTGTGGAATGGGATCGATCGACTGACCTGCGAGGTGCGATAGATGGAGACATACTCATCCCCGAGGCGGTCGACCTTGAGCCGTCGCGCCTTCCGCCCGGCATTCATTCTCGGGCTGGTTGGCCTGGTCGTGTCGATCCCGGTCTGGTCGGATCGATCGCTCGGCAGCGGTCCTCCCCCGGCATTGAGCTTGGCCCTGGCCCGTCTCGACGACGCTTCGGCCCCTCAATCGCCACCGGGAGCCAGCCAGGACGAAGAGGAGCAAGAGCTCGCGCAATTGGCCCTACGCAACAACTGCCTGATCTGCCATTCCGAAGAGATGGTCGTTTCGCAACGTCTCACTCCCCCGCAATGGAAGGCGGAAGTCGAGAAAATGATCGGCATGGGATCTCCCCTCCCCTCCGAACAGACTGGACTTCTCATTACTTACTTGAGTGAGCAATACTCAGATTCAACTCCCGCGGTCCCCCCGGCGCGGATCCGATACCCCGAGGCGCTTGCGCGGACCAAGCCAACGACGTCGGAAATTCCTCCGCACGGAAGCCAGGCCGATCGCGGTGCCCCACTCTTCGCCGCACATTGCGCGGCCTGTCATGCTCCTTCAGGGCAAGGGCTGGATCTGGGACCGAACCTGGTCGAAGTGGCGACCTTGCTCCGTCCGGCCGACTTCCTTGACGTGGTCCGAGCCGGTCGGCATCGCATGCCCGGATTCCAGATGGTCCTCAATCAGGAACAAGAAAACGATATCCTCGCTTGGTTGCAGTCGAAACGGTACGCAACCGGTCAGTAATCGCATTGATCCAGGCCGGCTTGCGAAGACGACTTCTCGTTGGGAATCACCCCAGCGGCCTGCATTCAGGCCCTGCGGTAGAACAGCCGGCCCGGCGGGCCGTTGGGAATCACCCCAGCGGCCCGCCGGGCCGAATTCATTCACCCAAGAACCGGTGCGGCCGCGAGATCAGGGCGTGTGGCTTGGGACCTCTGCCCGGGGTTGAGCAAAACGAACGGGTCCTCCGGCCGATCGACCAACTCGGACTCGAGGATCGCCCGATCAATGGCGAGCTTGGTCTTTCGAAATATCGGGGCATTGTAGCCGACGTAACGGCGGACCAGTTCCGTCCAGCCTACCGCGATGCCGCCACAATCCAAACATTCGAACACATACATGAATTCACGTTTTTGCGAACCGGAAAGGGGCGAGTGTGGCCGACCACCGTGGTTCCGCCGTCGGGATCGGCATCGGGATCGGCGTCGGAGACGCAGTGAACGCCATATCTGACAAGCCGGTCGAACTACGCTTTACACCTAAGGCAACAGGAGAAAAATGACATGGCATTAGCGGATACGCGAATACGTCAACACACTACTCCATGAAATAAACTCGCGTCTTCTTGCCTTCATTACGATTGGCGGGTATTGTCGTTTTTTCCTAAAGTCGTGCCAAAGATCGCCGCGAAAGTGCCAACCTTAGTGGCTCCAAACTCCGTTCAACCTCTCAGGTCGCTGAATCCAGCGTTATCCGCTGGGTGATCGCGGTCGGAGTGCGAGTGTTCTTTATGTATCCAAAATACACAATTCGCACGAAGGCGATACAGCATATGTTGTCCATTGAACGCTATGAATCTCGCCAGCATACCCGACCCAACGGCTTTACCCTCATCGAAATCTTGTTGGTGATCGCCGTGATCGGCCTTCTTGTGGCAATGCTACTGCCAGCGGTGCAGGGTGCACGCGAAGCCGCACGCCGTGCGTGGTGCACCAACAACTTGAAACAAATGGGATTGGGGCTCCACGCCTATCTCTCCGCCTTCGATGTGCTTCCTAGCGGTCAGGGTGGAAGTGGACAATCGGTACAGGTTGCGATCTTGCCATACCTTGAGCAATCCGCCCTGTATAATTCGATCAACTTCGCTCTCGGCGTGGGCCACCTCGAGGCGAATCGTACTCTCGCACAGACTCGCGTCGCGAGCTTCCTGTGCCCATCTGATGCGGCGATCTGGCAGCAACCCTCATCTTCGAGTTACGCAGCGAACACGGGCGATTGCTTCTATTTCGGCAAATATAATGGCCTGTTTTCAAGTATAGGTGCCGCTCCGGTGCATGTTGCTCCGCGGGATATTACTGACGGGATGAGCGAAACGGCGGCCATGGCGGAGTGGCTGGTCCTCGTTCCGGATGTTCCCGATCGACGTCGCCTCTACTTCCAAGCGAGCGAAGCGAGAGTACCGTTGGATGTCGATCAATTTGCAGCTTCATGTCTTGCGATCGGCGGAAATCCCACCAACAGTACCAAAGTAAAAGTGAAAGTGAAAGGCACTGATTGGTTTGTCGGGCTATGGTCTAACTCGATCTACGATCACGCAGTTCCTATCAACGGTCCAAACTGTACTGCTCTCTACTACCCAGGGTTCGTCGGGGCCTGCAGCGCCGGAAGTCTCCATCCTGGCGGAGCCAATGTTCTCATGGGCGACGGGCATATTCAATTTATTAAGGAAGGTACAAATGGAAAGGTCTGGCGTGCTTCAGGCACCCGGAATGGAGGAGAGGTGATTTCCTCCGACACCTTCTAACGTGACAAGGGCAAGCATTGCACTGTGGACCCTGGCGTCAGAAGCTGGTAGATTCCCTAGATTCACCCAAGAGGCCCACCACGACGATCTCTCGCGCCCATCTCGTCGACCCCGATGTCACACGATGGTATCACTGCGTCACTCGATGCGTTCGACGCGCCTACTTGCTCGGCGAAGGCGGTTCTGACCGCAAGTTGTGGATCGAAAACCGGCTTCAGGAGTTGGCGGGCCTCTTCTCCATCGCCGTCGGCGGGTTCGCCGTCCTCGATAACCACCTCCACGTCCTGGTCCGACTCGACCCGCAACGCACCGGCGCCTGGTCTGTTGAGGAGGTCGTACGTCGCTGGGCCGGCTTTTTCCCCCGCGCGATCAGGCGCGACAGCCACTCGAGGTCTCCCAGGCCTGGGTCGAGGGGCGGCTCAAGGATGAAGGCTGGGTCGCCACCGTTCGACAGCGTTTGCAGAACTTGAGTTGGTTCATGAAGTGCCTCAAGGAACCACTGTCGCGGCTGGTCAATCGCGAGGAAGGGGCGTGCGGGGCGTTCTTGAAGGGTCGCTCATACTACCTCCATTCTCCTTGTTTGACGAATTGAAAGGCACCAGTGCCTCGGGCTGGCACAGAGATGCGCCTCGGCAAAACAACTATCGGCCGAATTGAGTAGTCACAGCATTTAAGAATGCTGATAATAGTTCCAGCCTTCAAACGGGCTCTCCATCGAGGTCAGCAGGATAGTGCCGGCCCTTGCGACTCAACGCGACCCTGCATTCGAGTCGTTTCAGTTCCCGTTCGTCAGCGTGAGGAATCCACACGCCGTCAAACGGCCGCTCAAGCGCCTGCACCCATCCGCATCGTACCCAATCTTTCAACTTCTTCACCCGGATTCCCAGCCGCTCTGCCCGCGCGTCCGCCGACCATCGCGGCGGTTGTGGGCCCGACGCGTTTTCGCCTTCCGCCTGCCCCGCCAGACGCGGAAACAGTGAGCGGACCACGTCGGCCGTGAACGCTCCTCGTTGTTTCGGCGTCCGGAAGCCTTCCGCATTGAGCTGCTCGGCGATCCGCGGCGCCCGCCAACCGGCCCCGCGCAGCGCACCAAGGCGAGCCAGCAATTCCTCGTAATTGTCGAGTTGCTCATATGCAAACACTGCGCGGCATAGCTCGTGCCGGCTCTCAAAGCCTCCCGCCCATCGGATCGCCACTGCTGTCTGCTGCCCCGTGCTACGCCTGGTGACCTCAACCCGCTCGATCAGGCAGCGCAACATCTCCTTCCGCTCGCCTGCAGTCGTTTCCGGCGCGTGCCAGAGCATGGGGATATCATGACTCAACGCTTCCAGCACGCACCGCTCCACAGCCCCTAACTTGATCAACTCCTCGTGCTCCAACCGATCGCAAGCATCCTGGGCCGCGCTCTGGTGCTTGAGGGCCGCTTCCCAGTTCGCTTCCAGGGTGCGGGCCACGAGCCGATTCTCTGGCTCGATCGCCTGGTATTGACGCTCGGCACGCTTTACCTCGTAGGTGGCACGTTCCAGGTTCTGCCGCAGTTGCGTCCCGTGCTGCCGGCGTTGCTCGCTGGCGTGCTCGATGGCGCACAAGCTGAGCTCGATCGCTGCCGGCGATAGCGCTTGCAGAAGCTGCTGGGTGACGAGTTCGTCGAGGCCCCGCGCAGGGAGACCGCCATAGACTTCGTCAGTCGCCGCGAATCGCCGTCGCGTGCAGGAGTAGCGACCTTGACGGATCGTTCGATATTCGACCAGCATCTTGCGGCCGCAGCGCCCACAGAAGAGCAAGCCGGCCAACAGCGCCGAGCCGCCGCCAGGCGTTCCCTTCGTTATCGGCCGGCGCTGGTTTTCGAGCATCAGCGATTGGTTCGCCAGATACTGCTCCCAGGTGATGTAAGCCGCGACGCGGTCGTGCAACAGAACGGTCCATTCCTCGGACGGGCAGTGGTGGCGGCCCTGGGTCATCCGACCCGTGGGATCGACGTGGGTCTGCGTCTGGCGCCGTCCCCATGAGTACGCACCGGCGTAGAGCGGATGATGCAGCGCCGTGCTCACGATCGTCACCGTGGCCGTGCGCCACGCAAGTTGGCCGGCGCTGTCGCGCTTTGGCAGTTTCACGTCGTGCCGCCGCAGGTCCCGCACCACGGCGTAAGCGGTCCCCAACTCCAGGAACGCATCGAAGAGCCGTTGGACCGCGGCACGGACTTGCTCGTCGGGATCGAGCGTGACGGCGCCGTCCGGCAAGAGCACGTAGGAATAGGCCGGGAATAACCTCCGTGGTTGGCTTCAGTTAGGATGTCAGACCAGATGTTTGGAGGGAGTATACGGGAGGGTCACATGGAAGCCTACGCACCGACAGTCCAACGGATGATGAAACGGCTCTTCGGCTCGTTGAAAGAGAACGACCGGCGGCGGTATGCGGCGATCGAGGCCGCGAAGTTGGGGCACGGCGGGGTCGAGTACATCGCGGGTGTCCTGGAGTGCGATCCGAAGACGATCCGGTTGGGCCTCGGGGAGTTGGAAGGCGAGGACGACCTGGACACGGGCCGCACTCGCAAAAAAGGGGCGGCCGGAAACGGTTGATCGAGGTCGACCCGGCGGTCGAAGCGAACTTTCCCAAGGTCCTTGAGGACCACACCGCGGGCGACCCGATGCGACTCGAAGTGAAATGGACCAACTTGTCGCGGCGCCAGATCGCCAAGCGGATGGAGGAATTGGGGACACGCGTCAGTCGCGACATCGTCTCGAAGTTGCTCCGGAAGCATGGTTACCGCAGGCGGAAGGCGGTGAAGAAGAAGACGATGGGGCCGCGCCACCCGGATCGCAACGCCCAGTTCGAGAATATCTCCCGTCTCAAGAAGAGGTACTTGAAGGCCGGCTTGCCGGTAATCAGCATCGACACGAAGAAGAAGGAATTGCTGGGCGATTTCCAACGCGACGGGGTGATCGATACTCAAGAAACGATCGTGGTCAACGACCATGACTTCGGGAGCATGGGCTCGGGTACTGTGATCCCGCACGGGATCTACGACGTGGGGCGGAACCTTGGATTCGTCCACCTCAACACCAGCCACGACACCAGCGAACTGGCCTGTGACAGCATTGCGGCTTGGTGGGAATACCACGGTCGGTTGGCCTATCCCGGGGCAAAGAAACTGCTGGTGCTGTGCGACGGCGGAGGTAGCAATAGTGCGTCGAGATATGTATTCAAGGAGCAACTTCAGAAGTTGGCGAATCGGCTGGGCATCGAGATCCGAATCGCCCATTACCCGCCGTACTGCTCGAAGTACAACCCGATCGAGCACCGCCTCTTCCCGCACGTGACGCGGGCCTGCCGCGGGGTGATCTTTCGAACGTTGGAGACCGTCCAGTACTACATCTCCAAGACCGAGACTGCCACGGGCTTGAAGGTGGCAGTGCGAATCCTTGAGAAGGTGTATCAGACCGGCATGAAGTGCGCCGAGGGATTCAAGGAGGGCATGAAAATTGTCTTCGACAAAGTCCTGCCCAAATGGAACTACCGGGCTCTCCCCAAACCAGCATGAAAACGGGAAGTTATTCCCGGCCTATTCCTAAGCCATGGTGCCGACGTCGAAGCTAGTACGATCATAGACGATAACATGACTGCGTTGATGGTTGCCGCTAAATGTGGGAACCTTGCGGCGGTTCGAATCCTCTTAGAGCACGGAGCTGACGGCTTTCGCCGGGAAGGAGTTTGGAATGAGAATGCTGCCGGCTATGCCCGATTGAAAAAACATTTCGAGGTAGTCGTCGAGTTCATAGAGCACAACCGGACTGCACCCCATTAATCACTCAGGCCAGCAGTACAATGCAGGTCCTTGCTGTACTGTTGCTCTGCGCATCAGACGGTGACGAACCGCTCGCGGGCGAGGAGCGAGGCGCCGAGGATTCCGGCATCATCGCCGAGCGCCGCTCGAACGATTCGGATCTTCCCGTCGGGATCGGTAATCATGTGGCGCCGTGCCGAGGCCCGCACCAGATCGACGTAGGAATCGCCCAGGGCGCCCGCCACGCCGCCGCCGATGATGAACAGTTCGGGGCCGAGGACGTTCGACAGGCCACTCAGGCAGACGCCCAGGTAATGCGCGGCGCGTTGGACTTCCCTAATCGCGACCTGGTCGTTGCGCGCGATCGCGTCGGCAAGTTCACCGCTCTTGAGTCGTCCCGACTTCTTGGCCAGTTTATCACTCAAGACCGAAGGGTGTCCCTTGCGGATCGCCTTCGAGATTCGCCGCGCGATGGCCGTCCTGCTGGCGAGGGCTTCGACGCAACCATGAGCGCCACAGCCGCATTTCGGGCCGCCCGTCTTCACGATGATATGCCCGAGCTCACCGGCATTGCCGGTCGACCCCGTGAAGATCTTGCCATCGACGATCAGGCTGCCGCCGATTCCGGTACCGACGAACGCGGCGACGATGTTTTGATAGCCGCGGCCCGCTCCCAGGCGAAATTCGCCGTAGCCACCGACCCGGACATCATTTTGAAGCAAGACCGGACGCTGGAGAACCGCCGAGAGGTCGGGACCGAGCGGGAAGTTCCGGACGTTCATGTTGGCGCTGAAGAGAACGACGCCCGTCTCGGGGTCGAGCGGACCCGGAGATCCGATACCCGCCGCGGCGATGTCGTTGCGTGTGAGACCGGCACTCTTGAGCGCGTCGTCCACGCACTGGACGATGGTCTGAACAATGGCGGGTCCCCCCTCTTTGGCCGGGGTTGATCGCTTGCTACGGCCGAGGATTTGGTTGTCGGCTCCGACGACCCCCGCCAGCGTTTTGGTGCCTCCCAGGTCGATTCCGACCACGAAGGGGCCAGCCCCCTGCAATGACATTCGCTCTCGCTCCTAAGTGGCCGGCGCCATGCCTATCCAGGCAAGATGTAACGCTGGGTATCCGGGCGATGTTAACCGATTACGGGTTGGGGGGGGAGTCGGGCGACCGCATTTTTCTCGCCGGTTCCCGCGCGTCGCGGATCACCTGTCTGAGTTCCATGCGCAAGTCTCCAACCAGCGGAGCCCGCGCCAGCTTGATCGCATCGGAAACCGCTTCGTTTTCCCCCAGTTCTTCCGCCCATCGTGTCAGCCGATCGACGTCGGACAAGCCGCACTCAAAAAGCCATTTCGCGAACCGGGCGATCTGAAACGGTTCAAATTCATCGACGCGGAAAATGAACCAGGCGACGAAGCGATAGCGGTCCGCCGTTTCGAGCTCACCCAGGGGGAGGACGTGCTTCCAGCCGGCCAGACTTTGCCAGCAGGAGGTGCTGCCGATCCCCGTTCGATAGAGGGCCGAGAGCGCTTCCAGGCAACGCCAACGGGCTGCCCCCTGGCGCGAGAGAAAGGGCGATTCTCCCGGAGCCCGAGAAGCCGCGTGTCCGGGCGAATCCGGGAGGGCCAAGCCCTCATCATCGGCCCTGTATTGTGCCGGCCGGTTGGGCCGCATCCAGTTCTGCACGGCGGTCAGCCCATCCTCGGGCAACGGCGCCATCGGGGAAAGCGTCGCGAATGCGTCCCGCAAGTCATGACACGCATCCGGATCGTCGTTCGCGTGCCACCAGAGAATCGAGCCGAGCGATTTCAGGTCGGCGGCACGCGCCGCAACGGTGGCGGCCAGTGTCGGCCCGTCGCAGACGTTCAGCCAGACCTCGAAGAAGCGGCCGGTGTGCATCCCTTTGGTGAGCGACTTGTCCCAGACCTGGAGACTTTCCAGTCGGGCCGGAATCGATTTCCCCACCAGTTCCCGACGGACGTCGGCCGCAAGGAGACGCCACGCCCGATCGTTCTGGAGCAGGAATTGCCGCGTGCTCCAGACGTCGAACCCGGGACCAGGCCGTCGCATCAACTCGGCGCTGATTTCGGCCGCCAGGCTGTTGGCCTCGAAACCGTCGTCACCTCCGCCGGTCGTCGTTGTCAGACCAAGCCGGTCGAGCAGTCCGACGAGCTGATCGAACCAGGCCGTGGGATCGGCGCGAGCGTCCAGGAGCGGCTCCGCGAGGGCGCGGGCCAGTCCCGCAAGACCGGGCTGCCCGGCATCGAACGCCCCTGGCCATGAGTCGCGGCAGGTGTCGAGGGCGAGGTGCAGCGCGTCAGTCAGCCCACCGCCCATGTGCCGAAGGATCTGGCCAAGGATCGCTCCTCGCTCCGTGGCGGGAATCACAGGGAGCTTGATATTCAGAAGTGAACGGGCATCGCCGGTTCGGAGCACTCGTGCATACTGCTCGCACTCAAGGATCCGCGTCTGCTGCGCGTCGGAAAGTTCCCCTCGAGCCCGGGCCTGCTCGACCCACCGCGACAACCCGAGCTGTCGATATTCCTTGCTGAAGAGCCGCTTCAGGAGGTCGAGGCCCGAGGGCGTCCGGTCCAGGTAGACGCCGGCCCAGGCCGAGTCGCAGGGACGGTTTGCCTCCGGGAGCGGAAGCAGAACCTGCTCCACGCCCCAGCAAAACGCGTCATCGGGGAGCGTGGAATCACGGGCGATCTCGAGCACGGCGGTGGCGAAGCAGCGCTGTAACGGGGCCGGCACCAGCTTGTGGAGCGACTGCCAACCTGCCTGGTTCATCGGATCCGCGAACGCACGCCGCAAGAACGGCTTGAGCCAGACCTTCGCCAGCTCCCCCTGACGGAGCGCCCACCGCAAGACGATGGCGACGGTACGGGATCCGGCCGGTTCGAGCGCCCGGGCGAGCAAGCCGGCCATCTCCTCGCGTGCCGAGGGCGCTGTCGACGCTTCGGCGGCCAAGGCGTCGAGCACGGCTGGGAGCGACTCGGGCAGGTTGAAGGCTTGCCCCAAGAGGCTTCGAATCGGTCGCGTGTCCTGATTCTCGAGGGCGTCGACCACGGCGTTTCGAACGCCAAGGGGGAGCAAGAGCGCCCGATCGCTCGAAGGCAACGACTCGAGCCAGCGGAGTGCCTCTCGGGCTTCGGGGTCGGGCAGCATGCCGATCAAGGCGCGCACGAACCCAGGGCGGGCCGCTGCCGGCGCCGAACCGAGCGCCGCTTCGATCAGAGAAAACCGCGCCTCGGGTCCCAGCGTGCGCGACCAGTCGGCGATCGTCTCACCCCAGGCCGCCGGCGCGTCCTCGGCAGTCCAAACCGACGACTGAGCGAGATGCTCCCGAAGCGCCAGCCGCGCTTCATTCGATCCAACGGCGGCAGCCTCCCGCCACCATGAGTGAGGACGTGTTTCCACGAGTTCCTCGGCCAGACCATGCCGGTTCGCCCAGGCGGTCAGACTCGCCAAATCCGCCCAGTCTTGCGGTAGCGCCGGCGTACCGGTTTGCAAATGGACCAAGCGGTCAAAGCCGTAGAGTTGGTTGAGCCATTCATCGGTCCAGAACAGGTGGGCACCGAGGTCGCGACCCGCGCGGGCGAGCTCGGCCCGCCGCCCGGTCTCCTCCCAGGCCCACCGGTCCGCCGCGGTTCGCCGAATGAGCCAATCCGCCATCGTCCTGGCCCAGGCGGCCGGCTCGAGGCGCGGCTCGATGACGCCCGAGCCGAGATCCGCCACAATTCCGTTGGCAAAGAGGGCCTGCCGATTCGGACGCGCGGCGTGGATCGACCCCTGAAGCCGGAACCCGGGAAGCTCCTCGGGGCGATCGTGGTAGGTCGAAAACGTGAGCGCCGGCCGCCAAGCCGCGGGGAAAGCGAGCGTCAGGAGCGCGATCCGATCGGCGAGTCGTTCGGCATCGTCGATCAGGAACAAGGTCCGCCCTTCACGCACGACCGTGGCCAGGCTCGTCAGCAGGCAAGCGAGCAGTGACGGATCTCCGCCTGGGACGAATTTGTCGAAGACGTCGAAACCGGGTGGGTCGCTCAGATCGGCCGCGCCTAACTCGAGGGGCGCCGGGGGCTCGCCTCGGCTCGGAAACCGGTCTGACCTGATCCAGAGCGGCCGATCGAACAGGCCTGCTGGCCAGTTTCCCAACGTTTCCAGCTCACGATCCTCAAGGAGAAAGCCGTGAGCGAAATGGCCTCCCGGTCTTCCCCAGAGCCCGCGCTCGGTTTCGTATTCATGGCTTCGTGGCGAGAGCCAGGCCACCTCGGCCTCGCCGCGCTCATTGCGACGATAACGAAGTGCGGCCGGAGCCATCGTCCGCGTCCCCGCCAGGAACGCACGCAGGCCCAGATGCCGAAAGTCACCCGAGATCGGGTAACCCGGGGTGAGCCGCTTGATCTGGAAACCATTACTCGCACCCAGCCCGTAGCCTATCGGACACTGCGTGTAGTAAATCTGCTTCATAACGACCATATTTCGCTGTAACCACATGTAATGTCAAGGGGTTACAGTCTAGATTCGGACAAGCTTCGCCGAACCCGGTTTCCCGCTTCGACACGATCGGTCTTCGCATCATCATTGGACCATCCCACGAGCGGTGTTAAGCGGCGTGGTTCCTTCCTGTGCGGCGGTCTTCGAAACAAAAAAACGACCCGAGGCCACGCGGGCTTCGGGTCGTCGTTGTTTCTGTAGTGAACAATCTATCAGGGGGCAATCGTGACGACCGCGGGGCCGTGAAGCAGGCTAGCCCAGGCGACGACGGCCTCACGGGTCAGGCGGACCGCGTTCGTCAGGCGGTTTTCCGCCCGGCCGGTCTCGTCGTCGGACGGGGTTGATTCTTGAATTTCGCCGGTTGCCTGATTCAGGGCAAGGGGCTCGCTGATTGGCAAGGCTGCGTCGAGATCGAGCGAATTGTCGCTGGAGTCGGGTTCGGATTTGGCAATCGTTGAGGCGTCAAGCGCGAACTGAATCACGGTTTCCTCGATCACCCCCTCGAACGCCAGGTCGAGTTGGGGAGTCGGGTTCGACGTTACCACGTCGACAGGATGGTTCAGGGCCGACTCTTCGGCCCAACCTTCAAACGCCAGTTCCGTAATGTCCGTGGAAATTGGGTCTTCAGCAATCACCGCGGCCGGTTCCGTGGGCAGGTCGATCGCCAGGGATTTCGACGGTTCGACGGCGGCGAGTTGGTCACTGTTCTTGACGAATTGGTCCATCTCACGGGTCTGGGCCGCGAGTGAGTCTTGAGCGAACAAGGCGACGGTCTCGTTGAGAGCGGCGGTAAAATCAACGTCGGAAACGGGGGCGGGGGTAGGGGTAGCGGCTGCCGTGGGCAGTGAGGGCTGGGCGGGGTCGGCGACAAGAACATAGCTCTCGTCGTCGGACTGTGTTTGCGATTCCCATTCAGCAAGGCGGGTATTCACCCAGTGCTGCGCGGTTCGGGCCATCGTATCCAACTCGCACCGAGTCGGCATGTCGAAACTCAGCCCGGCGACAAGACTCACCAAAATCAGTCGCAGTACCATCGGTCATTCTCCGCGACATCGAAGAGTCGTTTTTGGCAGATTCATCCGTTCAATGGGGTCATATGATGTCGCCCTTGGTGACCCATTGATCCTTCGCTGTTAAACATTTTCGACAGGGAAGACCTGATCCTTTAGCGACTTCAGGGGAATCAGGCAAAGAATCCTGCCTGCGGGAGGAGGGCGAGCTTCGTTCCGCGGATCTCCACTGCCGCGATCCCAGGCCGGATCTCCTGACTCGGAGGGAGCTTCGGTCACGTCGGAGCGAGCGCCGGGAGTGGTTTGGGGCCGGCCGATGAATGCCGCGTACCGCGGAGGTCGACCCCCAAAAAAAAGAGGGAAACCGATGGGCGAGTTACTTACCGGAAATGGCCGTGGTGAGGATGTCGAGACGGCACGGTTCTTGGAATTCGAGCCGAACGACGTAGCGGCGTCGGAGCGTGTTCCAACGGGCTTCGAGAACCAGAGCGGCGAGACTGCCCTGCGCGGACGTCCCTTCCAGTCTCATCCAGACAACCTGTCCTTGGTCCGGAGCCGTCGCGATCGAGATTTGCACGCCGCCCGCGCTGATATTCACGAGCTGAGCGTCGATCAGGACGAACTCATCCCCTGCCCACCACCCCACCCAGAGGCTTTCATTGACGGCCGTATAACGAGTCGATCCTCGACGATTTTGGCGGCTGGGCTCGGGACTTGGGGAACTTGTCGTCGTCGCTACCGCATTGGTGGTGGCGAGCGAAGTGTCAGCGGGTCGCTGTGCCGCGGGCGGACACGTGGACTCTGTCGGGCTTGGCACGTCCGAACGCGAGAGCGATTTCCACATAGCCAAGAAGCTCCCATTGCAGGACGGGGACTCCCCACACGATGTCAACTCATTCCACCCAAGCGAAATCCAGTTCAATGGATTGAAGCATAGATCGAAACGGCGAACGGGTTGAATCCAACCCGTGGCATCCGGCCATATGCGCATGGTCACGACCACCGCTCGGAAATACAAGAAAAAACGTGACCGGCCGCTCAGAAATCGATGAGTGCGTAAGGAACGAGCGCCATTCCATCGACGGTCCGACGGGGGTCGTCCCAGTCGGACGAGTTCCGTCGCTTGACGAGTTCGGACAAGGTGGCCGCGAGTCGATCGTTAAGTGCCGCCCTGGAGGTATCGTCGGCCTGGAGCAGGTCGGCCTGGGTGCGGTGGAGGAGACTCTCGGGCCGCGCGGGGGGAAGGCCCTGGCGACGGCGAAGGTGGTCGGCAAACGTCTGAGTCCCCCGGTCGGTCGCCAGGAAACTCGCCTCGCCGGCGGCGGCGGCCGTCCCGATCTCGGCCAGCTCGGCCAGGTCGCGTGCGGTCCCTTGAGCGGCAAGTTGCAGTTGGGTCAACTCATCAATGAGCGCGCCGAGCTCCTGGCGTGACATCAAGGTCTCAACTGACACGAGTGCCTGCCCGTCGCGTTGCTCGGCAATCCAGCCGATCCGCACCGACGGGGCTTTTCGCCCCTGGAATCGCGGGTCGGGTCGTGCGTGTCCCGAGGGCTCGCCGCTATGGAGGTCGACAAGCACCGGCGCAACCTGGTCGAGCGTCAGACCTTGGCTATTGACGTAATCGACGAGCCGCCCCTCCGCCTCGGCCGCGGCCAGTGCGGCGAGGTCGCGTGCGTGCTTGATCCGATCGTCGATGATCGACTGGAGCATGGCCACGAGTTGGTTGGCGTCGGCCGATTGCAGAGCGAGTGGCGGGACCGTCCGGGTGAAGCCCTTCTCCTTCTCGAGGGGCAAGAACGAGCCCTCGGCCAGGGTCTGCCACTGGGCGCGATAACGCGCCAGCTCCTGACGCGAAAGCGTTCCCGGTCGGTCGAGTGCGACGGTGGCGATCGTGATTCCCGCGTCCTTGGCTCGCTTGGCCAGAGCCTGGGCGCGCGCGAGGTCCTGGGCATGGTCGGGCGCGTCGCCGAGTAGCACGATCAGCTTCGTGGCGAGCTCGCCGGCCCGGCCCGTCGGCCAGTCGAGGTGGGAGGCGTCTGAACGGTCATCCGCGCCGGCGGGGAGGGCCTGGGCCAGCCCATCGAACACCGCCTCGTCGATCGAGCCGTCGCCGCGCCGGGCCGCGCTCAATGTCTCCAGCGCGGCCAAGAAATTGGTCGCACTCGTGAATCGGGTGACGATCCTCGCGGTATGCCCAAAGATCGGCGAGTCATCACGGTAATCGACCAGGGCGAGTCGGATCGTCACATCACGATGGCGATCGGCGGCATCGGCAACAAGCTGCTGAGCCAGCGTTCGGGAGGCGACGATCGTCGCCTGCATCGACGCCGTGGTATCGATCACGAAGGCGATATCGACGCGACGCAGCGAGGGGAGCAAGTCCTTCGGCGGCGTGGCGGGAGGCGGAGGCGGCGGCGCCTGGTCGCGAACCAGGCTCGCGACCTGAAAGATCGTTCGGGTCGAACCGTCCGGCTCGGGAATCGCACGCGACCCGAGGATCGGCATCCCGAGTGCGGGGATCCGCGAATCGTCGGTGCGCTCCTCCCCTTCCGTCGGACAGTGACCCGCGTGGCGCGGGCAAGGGCGATGAGCCAACACGTCGAGGAGACATGACTCATCACGGTAGATCACCAGCGCGGCACGTCCCTGACGCGAAGTCGGCCGAGCCATCAGCCGAGTGTCCCACTCCAGGACCGACGCCGCGGGAACCCAGCACGGCTCAGCCTGCCCGTTCGACCCGAGCTGGAAGGCGGTCGGTCGCTCTTTGGACGACTCTCCGTAAACGTACCGGATGGCAAAATAATCGAGCGGCGATTTGGCAAGCTTGCCGCCCTCCGGTTCGCTCTGACAGACGAGGTCCAAGTCTTTGATCAAGACCTTGCGCCTCAGCCCCTCAGATGTTCGCAAGATCCCGTCCGTCGGGACGGCGAGCGGCGACGCGACGTTCCGGGTGCGAGGCGGGAGTTCGGCCTTTTTCTTCGAGGCTTCGAGCGCGTGCGGAGCCGTCGATCGCTGGGTTGCGCGATCCGAAGCCAACCAGGTTCCGATCGCATACCCACCCGCAGTCAGCAGGGCGAACGCATAGAAGACCGGCATGCGATGAAGCGGAGGCATCGGCAGCAGTTCCCGTCGGAGGATTCAATGTCGGGCCGTTCCCGCACTTTTATGGTACGCTGTGACCGACCTCGCGAACAATTCCCGGAGGATTGTCCTGGAACTGGGGGCAGTTCGCACCAAAGCCCTGGCGGATTCGGCGGTTCCGATCCGGATTCACGCCTCCCCGCGTAGCCGACTATCTCGGAGGCTCCCATGAGCCGGTGGCGCTTGCTCCTCGCACTTGGATTATGTCACGCCTTCGTGAGCGTCCCCAGGGTCGCCCACGCGGTTGAGCAGGTCCGGCTCCTGGGCTGGGACCAACCCGCGGTCTTGTTTCCTGGGGGAGGCCGCGACTCGTTCGAGTTGACCGCGAGGACCGGGTGGCCGCGTGGCCTCACAGGCCGGTTCGCGATCCAAATCAAGTTGCCGCTCGGTCAGGTGGAAATCCAGCCGTTACAGATCGAGCCGGGGCAATCCCCGCGCCAAATCCTGGTCTACGTGCCGGCCTCGGCCGTCAGAAACGTGCAGCCCGCGGCCGTCGTCGTCCGTGTGACCGTTCTCGATCCGGCGACGAATACCGTGGTCAGCAATCCGCTCGAAGCGAGAATTGGCGACTTCCCCCACCCTCGCCCGGACGATTCGGAAGTGGCCGCGGGACCGTTCGGATGGGGAACCCCCCTGGCGGGTTCGCCCGGAGCGGCTCGACTCCTGCCACGTCCCGGCCCCTTTGACTTGCAGTTCGTCCGCGTGCCCGGCTCCGATAGCCAGCCTGGCTTCTTCATCGCCACCACCGAGCTGAGCAATGGCCAGGCCGATCACCTGCTCCCCGATTACGACCCCCGTGAGGACCGTTCCGACGAATTCGTGCTCGAATCCCCCGCGCAACCGGCGATCGGGCTCACGCCGCGAAAGGCCCAGGCCCTGCTTGCCCGGTTGGGGAAGATCGATCCCTCCGGAGTGGCTTACCGCCTGCCGACGGTCCCGAATGGAACCAGGCGGCTCTGGCCGGGCGCTCGACTCGATTCTGGTGGGGAGACGAACCGGAGCACGTTGAAGGCGTGAATTTCCTGGGAGCGGAACCGAGCCTCGCCGGAGATACCACGGCGCCGACGCGGCCCGGCACGCGTGAGCCACGGTTCCAGGCGAATCCTTGGCACTTGTTTCACACGTTCGGGAACGTCGCCGAATGGGCGACCACCACGCCGGCAGGCTTTGCTCGGCTGGGCGGACACTTCCGCACCGAACCGGCCGAGGCCGATGCCAAGGTCGAAGTGACGACGCCCGACTCGACCGGCCCGGATCCTTATGTCGGCGTGCGTCCCGTGTTCGAGCTCGATGCAAGGGCCGGGTCGGAGCTCGCACGCAAGGCACTCGCGGGAGATCCAAGGCTGGCAAAGCTCCAACCGCAGTTCGACCCCGATCGCGCGACGGTGACGCTCCTCGGGACGCTTACGGAATCGAGTTGGCGAGCCGAAGCCGACCGGAGGCTGGCGTCACTCTGGTTCGTCGCGGCGGTCGAGAACCGAGTCGAGACCCCAACCTTTGCCAAGGGACAACTCGCTCGGCTCGGGGGACTCGCTGGACCGGTCCGAAGGATTACCCCGTTGGGCCGCTGGTTCTACGAGGTCCCGCTCGAAGTTCGCTGGTCCGACCCGCTGCCCGTGACGGGATCGGAGTGGTGGGTCAACGTTTACCTGCCGGGTGGGGGCCACCTGTCGCACCGCCTGGCGTCGACCGAGCCCGATCGATCGCGGCGGTTGACGGTGCTGATCGACCGGTCGCGGATGGCGGCCGCGGGGCTTGCGGCGGATGCTCCGGTCTCCGTCGCGCTCAGCCTGGCAGGGGACGCGGCAAACCCGGCCGATCCTCGCGTCGTCAGCAACGTCGTCCCGGTCCGCTGGCAACTGAAATGAGCCGGCCGCAGGTCGAGCCACCGTCCCTCGCCGACACAAGTTTCCGCGCGATTGGGCCGACGACGAGCCAAGTCGCCTGAAGCCAATGAGTCATCCAACCCTATTGATTCGTCTCGCATCGTGATCCAAGAGCCTGCTTAGGACCATCCATGGATTCGCTTCCCACAGTCGTGACGGTTGTACCCAAGCCCAGACTTCCGAAGGTGCTCGGTTCTTTGAACGTCGCCTTCGGTTTCTTTCTGTTCCTGATCGGGCTCGGGCCGCTGGATTTGATTGGGCCGTCGTTCACCCAAAACCAGCCGTTCAAGCTCGAACCCGGTGATGCGCAAAGTTTTTACGACCAGTTCCGTCAGCGGCAGATCTTCGAGCTTCAAGCGCGCGAGGAGTCGACCACCGACGCATCGAAAAAGGCGGCGTTACGGACCGAACGGCTCGAGTTGGCCGCGAACCATCCGAAAACCATCGATCAACATCTCGATCTCAAGTCAATCAATCATGTCCTACTCCTGCTCAACTGGTACTACTGGGCCGATTTCGCCACCGGTCCTGTGCTCAACCTGCTGATGCTCGCCTCAGGGATCGGCCTGACCCAGCTTCGGGCCTGGGCGCGGAAGATGGCCATCTGGGTGGCCGTCGTGAAGATCGGCCGGATCTTCGCGCTGACCTTGTTCTTCACCATCGTGATCGTGCCGCATGCGCGTCGAGCGATGGACGCGGTGGCCCACACCGACTTGGGCACCTTGCTCATTGCGAAAGCGAATTCCGCACTGATCCAGGCGAGCACCGGCCCTCCTCCCGTCCATTACACCGCGGATAATATCGCCGTGAACATGGCCGCGATGGCCTATATCTTCGCCGTGTTCGGAATGATGTTCTGCCTGATCTACCCGGCGATCTCACTGGTCATCCTGACCCGCCCGAGTGTCAAGGCCGCTTGCTGTCTCGACGAACTGTCCGGTTCCGAGGAGCGCGAAGAGGAACTGTCGTAAGACCCGAACCGTGGGGAACCGAGGGGGCATCCGTCAGTCGCCAGATCCAGAATCCGACGGTTGCCCCATCGGAACCGCCATGCACCAACACATCGAACAATCACCAGAAGTTTTCCCCAGGCGCTCGCCTGCGCCCCTTTCGGGGTAGAAAAAGAATTCACGCCTCCGGACGAGGCCTGATTGCCGCTGAATCCGAACGACTCATCGGACAGATAGGTGGCTCCAACTCCAAACCGAGCGTGCCCTCCCCCCGAAAAAAACCGCGACCGGGAACGCGAGTTCCACGTATCGGAGAACCTCCGACGAGTGTAAAGTAAACACCTCTCGGAGCGGCGGGAGTTCTCGCCTGTGTCGGTTCTGACGCAATAAAGTCCCGCGCCTGACGATTGACTTGGGTGACGTGCGCGTTTCGTCGCGATCATTCCCCGTGGAGCAAAAGCGAGTCATGGAACCGGTGTCGCCCGCCCCTTACGTGCAGCCCAACCCACGGATTCCCAAGGTTCTCGGCATCCTGAATATCGTCTTCGCCTCGGCCCTGATGATTTGCGGGCTCTGCTCGATCGGCTATTACTCGTCGATCCCCTTCTTCTCCAAGACGATGATGAAGCTCCAGAAGGACCTTCAGACCAAGCAGGATGCCGACCGGAAAGCGGTCCTCGACGGATTCGAGCAGGAGGAAAAGGACGCGACGACCGACGAGGAGAAGGCCGTGGTCGACGCGAAGCGGAAGCAGTACGAGGCCCAGCCGCAACCGCCGCGACCGCCTCAAATGGATTTGGAGGTGATGGGTCTTGAGGGCAGCGCCATTCGGAATTATGTCTGGGCCGAATTCCTGAGCGGCCTCGCGCTGAATCTTCTGCTTTTGACTGCGGGGATCGGCTTGGTGATGCGAAGGCCGTGGGGAATCAAACTCGGCCTGGGCGTCGCCCTGCTCAAGATCGTCCGGCTCGTCATGGTCTACGGCTACGCCACGCTCGCGATCGTGCCGAAGTTGGCGGTCGGGATGACCAAATTTCAGTTGCAGGCCATGGCCCAACAGCCTGGGGGCCAGAAGTTGCCGCCAGGGTTCGGCGACACACTCACCAAGGGAATGCTCGTCTGGTTCACTTCGTGCGCGGTGGCGATGATCGTCGTGGGGTCGATCTACCCACTCGTCTCGCTCTGGTTGCTGAGCCGTCCGAGTGCTCGCGCGGCCTGTGCGAATTCGACCAAGACGCAGGAGTCCGCAGACACGTGGTGACACTCATGTCGGCACTGTTCGGTCCGCTCGTCGGGGCAGAGTGCCGCAGGGCCCTGGTGCGCGGTTGGTTGATCCTCGTGCGAACGCTGGCCGCGCTCGCCATTCTGTCGGTCACGATGATCGCCCTCTGGTATGGTTGGATCTGCGTTTATGCCAACCCTGACTACCGCCCCTACCTCGAGTTCCGCTTCGGCCTGATGATCGTGGAAGGGATCCTCGTAACGATCGCCCTGGTGATTGCGCCGGCGGTGTTGGCGGGCACACTTGCCGGGGAGAAAGAGCGCGGGGCGCTTGGCCTGTTGCTGACCACCAGGTTGAGTTCTCGAGAAGTCGTGCTCGGGCGATTCGCGGGAAAGATGACGCAAGTTCTCATGATCTTGCTTGTCGGGGTGCCGTCGATCGTGCTGTTCGCCGCGCTGACCGGTTCGAACGCCCGGGTGATGGGCGTGTTGCTGCTCCTCCCCGTCGCCATTGGCTTTGGCGGGGGCGGGTTGTCGATGGCGATCTCGGCCGTTTCCCGCCGGGGACGCGATGCGCTTCTGTCGGTCTACCTGATTGATCTCGTGTTCCTGCTCGTACCACTATTCAACGCATTCCGGCTTTCCCTCGGGCCGTTCGAGTGGCTCACCGCCATGAACCCGTACAGTCCCCTGGCGAGCCTCCTCTGGGAGGAACGGTTCGAGCCGACCTGGATCTCAATCGGACTCTGGACGGCACTCGGGCTCGGCGGACTCGGCGTGGCGACCTGGCGCGTCGCTCCCGCCTGCCTGGGTCATCTCGACGGCGCCCAGGTTGGCCGGGCCGGCAAGCGCCGTGGGCGGATTCCTCCCCTACTCGATCGACCGATGCTCTGGAAAGAGCTCTATATCGAACGCGCGGGGACGCTCGGCGGGTTGGGGTGGTGGGTCGGCGCCTGCCTGACGTTGCTCCTGGGAGTGGGCAGCATCGCGATGGCCGGAGTCATGCTCTGGTCCAACACGCAAGGGCAAGCCGGCCCCAACTGGTATGCCTGGGCCCAATCCAATTTGAAAATCGGCGCGGGGGGGTCGGGGATGGTCGTCGCTTGGTTGATCCAGTGGGCGATCGGCTTACGCGCGGCGGTCACGATCGCCTCGGAGCGAGAAGGAGGGACCTGGGATGCGATTTTGACGAGCCCGCTGGAAGCCAAGGAGATCATCCGGGCGAAGCTCTGGGGCTCCTTGTTTGCACTCCGCTGGGTCTTCGGCGCGGCGGTTCTGGCCTGGAGCCTCGCCTTCGCCGTCGGGGCGATGTCGGCGCAAGACTATGCCAACCTGGTCGTCGGAACCCTGGTCATCGGCGCGTTCATGGCCGCGGTCGGAATTCGCGCCTCGCTCGCCTCGACTACCGCCACCCGGGCCATGGCGGTCACCATCGGGGTCTGGCTCGGCGCCCTGGTCGCCTTCTCGATCATCGCCGCGATTCTGACCGCGATCGCCTGGTTGCTGCTAGTTCTCACACTCACCGTAATGTCCGACGGCGTCTCCTCACTCTCCGTCAACATGCGTCAATATGTGACGATGATGGCCGTGGTGCGACTCACGATTGGCTTTGCACCCTACGTCGTTACCACACTCTTCCTGGTGAGCTACACCCGGTTGCGGTTCGATCACCTCGCCGGCCGAAGCACGGAAGGCCGGTTCGCCCTCGCGGCCGAACGGCTGCTGCACGAGCCAACGCCGGTTTCGACGCCGACCGACCGAAGTCCGATCGTGTCCCAAAACGCCGAGTGATCCGGGTCGTTGCGCCACCAACCGGCGTAGAGAGTCGCAACAGAGGAAACGACGGTCCCAGGGGACTCACAAGAATCGGCTTGAGTCCCGGATCCGCGATTACACCAGGGTGGAGAGCGGTCGAACCTCGTAGGTGTGGGCGTCGAGGATGGCTTGAAGTTCGCCGGCATCGATCGACTCACGATCCATGAGGGTTTGGGTGATCTCCTCGAGCGCGGCTCGGCGCTCGGACAGGATTCGCGTGGAAGCCGTTTGAGCCTCGTCGAGAATCCGCCGCACCTCGAGGTCGATCTCGCGTGCGGTCCGTGGGCTGCATGCGAAGTCGCTGCCTCCGCCCCCGTTCAGAAACGGACTGCGCCCGTCGGTCTGATAACTGACCCGACCGATTCGGGGGCTCATGCCGAAGTCGGTGACCATCCGCCGGGCGATCTGGGTGGCGCGTTGGAGGTCGCTGGTCGCGCCGTCGGATACTTCGCCGTAGACGATTTCCTCGGCGACTGTCCCTCCCAGGAGCGAGCAGATCGTGCTTTCCAGCCAGGTCCGGGTATGGAGGAAGCGATCGTCCTCGGGACGATACATCGTGTACCCGAGCGCGGCGGTGCCACGTCCCAGGATCGTGATCTTGTGAACCGGGTCGGTCTGAGGCAGGCTGCGCGACACGAGGGCGTGCCCCGCCTCATGGTAGGCGATCCGCAGTTTTTCCTCGTGGACGAGCACGCGCTGGCGTTTCTCGGGGCCTGCGATGACGCGCTCGACCCCTTCCTGGAACTCGATGGGCCCAACCTTGGTCTTCCCTTTCCGTGCGGCGAGCAGGGCGGCCTCGTTCACGAGGTTGGCCAGGTCCGCGCCGACGAAGCCCGACGTCATCGCGGCGATTTGCCGGAGGTTGATCTCCTCATCAAGGGCCACGGTCTTGACGTGGACTTTGAGGATATCCTCACGCCCGACGATGTCGGGGCGGTCGACCACCACCTGGCGATCGAACCGGCCCGGGCGCACCAGGGCGGGGTCGAGCATCTCGGGCCGGTTGGTGGCGGCGATGAGAATGATCCCGCTATTGGTGTTGAATCCGTCCATCTGGACGAGGAGCTGATTCAACGTCTGATCGCGCTCGTCATGGTTGCCACCACCGGTCCCACGGGCCTTCCCCAGCGCGTCAAGTTCGTCGATGAAGATCAGGCAAGGGGCCTTGGCCTCGGCCTGCTGAAACAGGCTCCGGACCCGGGCCGCGCCGACGCCGACGAACATCTCGACGAAGTCGGAACCGGAGAGCGAGAAGAAAGGGACCCCGGCCTCGCCCGCAACCGCTTTCGCCAGCAGCGTTTTGCCCGTGCCGGGTGGTCCCGCCAGCAGGACGCCCTTGGGAATCCGGCCGCCGAGCGCCTGGTACTTCTCCGGCGTCCGGAGGAACTCGACAACCTCACGGAGTTCAATCACCGCTTCTTCGTTGCCCGCGACGTCGTCGAAGGTGATCCGCCGCTCACCCTTCTCGTAGACCTTGGGACGGCTCTTGGCGAACGCCATTGCCGACCCCATCCCGCCCGATCGTTTCATCATGACCCAGAGGACCACGATCAGGAAGGCCAGCGTGAACGAAGGCAGCACAACCGTCTGGACCAAGGACGGACCGGCCTCGCCTTGATACTCGGTGCCAAGCTTCTCGCGGAGCAGTCGAAAGAGTTGCTGGTCCTCTTCAAGCCCCACGCGAGACGTGGAGAAATGCACGGAGCGGCCCTTGGGGCCCTTGGTTTTCAGTTCTCCGGTGATCCAGGTCGGACCGACCTTGGCCGACCGAATCTCCCCCTTTTCGAGTCTGCCGATAAAGTCGCCGTAGCCAACGTCTTGAGCCGCTTCAAACGTGACGGACCAGTAAATCAGGGCGGGGGTACAGAGCAAGGCGACCGCAAGTAGAAGCCAGGGGGAGGACCAAGGGGAAGGACGGCGCGAGGGCGCGGAGCGCGTAGTCTTCGTAGGATCCATGCCGGGATCATCCGTATTGGTGTCAGACAAGGAGTTCAATCGAAAGAAGGTCGAGAGACACGCTAAGGAGTCCCTCGAATCGATACAACCGAGACGGTCAGCAGGCGGGTCCTCAAAGTTTAGGATTCTGGCAGGGCGTCGTCAATAATTTCTTCCCGGCCCGCGAATCGTTTCGCCGAACGGGACGTGCGGACTGCCGTGCGGCAAACCGGCGTCGGTGGAGGTCGCCGGGCCGTGGGGAAGTTGGGGTCGGGCTTCGATCCGGCGCGCCTTGGAGAGGTCGATCCGCTCGTCGCTGAGATTGACCTCGAACTTGCGATTGCCCGGCAGTTGCATCGGGAGCCGGACCGTGAAGGTGCTCCCCTGCCCTGGCCGACTCTCGAGGAAAATGTCACCCCCGAGCAGCTTGGTCAACTCACGGACGATCGACAGCCCAAGCCCGGTTCCCTGGTGCTCGCGGGTCAGGACGCTGTCCTCCTGGCCGGGCCCCCCCGCCTGGCGGAACTTCTCGAAGATCTTCTCGCGGTCTTCCTCGGCGATACCGATGCCCGTGTCGGCCACGTCGATGACCACGTGCCGCCCCTCAGTCCGCGCCCGCAAGGAGACGCGCCCCCCCTCGGGCGTGAACTTGATCGCGTTCGAGAGCAGGTTATAGAGAATCTGCCGAAGCTTGCCCGAATCCTGGCGGAGTAACGGGATCGCCTCGTCGAGCCGGCACTCGAGGTCGATGTTCTTGCGCTCGGCGATCGGCCGGGCCAGGCTAGTGAGCGCCTCACAGACGTCGCGGATCGAGAAGTCCTCGGTCCGTACCTCCATCTTGCCGCTCTCGATCTTGGCCAGGTCGAGGATGTCGTTGATCATGCCGAGGAGCATCTTGCCCGAGGACTGGATGTTCGAGGCGTAGCGCCGCTGACGCTCGTTGATCTGCTCGCTGCCCGCGAGGACCTCGGAGAAGCCGATGATCGAGTTCAACGGTGTGCGGAGCTCATGGCTCATCGTCGCCAGGAAGTCGCTCTTGAGGCGATTCATCTCGAAGAGGGCCATGTTGGCCTGCGCCAGCTCGTCGACCTTGCGGTCGAGGTCGCCGTTGACGTCGCGCAATTCCTGCTGCATCGAGACCAGGTTGTGAAGCATGCGGTTGAACGCATGGGAAAGCTCTTCGAACTCGTCACCGGTCTGGATCTGGCTACGGATGTTAAGCTTGCCCGCGGCGATCGCGTCGGAGACGTCGCGCAAGTGCTTGACCGGTTTGACGATCACGTAGCGCACGATTACGTAGGAGGCAACCATCGCCAGGATCGCCGTCACGAGTGCGGCCGTGATCAGAATGGCGCGGTTGCTGTGGATCGCCCGATTCGTCGGCTCCATCGGCAGCTTGATCGAGACCATGCCGGCGAAGTCACCCGCCTTGGCCAACTGAAACTTGCCATCCTCGGTCGGCCGCGACATATGATTGTCGATGGCACTTTCGCGACTGCCATGACAGGCGATCAGACACCCAGGCTTGTACAAGACCGCCTGGAGATACTGAAAGTCCTTCTTACCCGGTGGAATCTTGCTGCTCCACATCGGCGTGCCGTCGCCAAAGGTGTACGGCTTCCGCGGGTTGCCGGCTTTCCGAAACGCATCCTCGGAAGAGGCTGAGCGGACAAACCGAGCGAGCGTGGTCCGCTCAAACTCGTCGTCCGGATGATCTTTCTTCCGTGCCATGTACGGGTTAAGAATCTTCGACTCATACTTGGGAAGATCATCAAGGAGAGAAAGGTCATCCCAGAGCATGCCGATCAGTGCCTGGAATTCCGAATTCCCCGTGGCTTTATAGTGAATGTTCATCAACGTCGGGTTGACGAGCATCCGCGCAGCCTGAGTGGTCTGGTTAATCACCAGACTCTCGGTCTTCTGGCCGTACCAGTAGAAGCTCACCGTGACGAGAACGAGAATTCCGCCGCCGAACATGAAGCGGCATTTCCGCTCCAGGCTCGTCTCGCCTAGCAAGTGCTTGAAGCTGCGGTAGGACACGGGGTTGTCTCCCCCCCTTGGGACGCCGCCCGGGCGCGAACTGGCTTCCTGCCAAGACGACAACGTCATTGAAGCCTGAGGTGGCTCCTCAGAATAACCCAAATCGACCGCGACGAATAGAGCGAGATTCAACGACGGAGGTGCTTTGAAGCAAACAGGTTACCGTGATAGAGCATTGCTCCGTGGCGGATTGGTGGTGTTGGAAACGGAGCGGCTCCCGACCGCGGGGCCCCGCTCAACGCGTTTTGGTTCGGCGCGGCGGATCGAGCGGCTGACACCGCGCGCAGAAATGGGTCGGCCTGCCAATCAGTCCGGCGATCTTCGTCTTCTCGATCGCGTGACCGCAATTCGGACAGGGCTGTCCCCCCCGGCCGTACATCGCGTTGCCGGTCAGAAAGCCCCCCTCGAGACCGAGTACGGTGCGATAGCCGGCGTCGAAGCTCGACCCCTCGGCCGCGATCGCCTCGCTCAAGACCGCCGGGATCGAGGCGTGGAGGCGGTCGAGCTCCCCGTTCGAGAGCGTCGAGGCCGTCCGCGAGGGATGGATCCGGGCGCGAAAGAGGATCTCGTCGGCGTAGATGTTGCCGATCCCAGCGAGCACCTTCTGATCCATGAGCGTCGGCTTGATCCCCCGCGCGGTCCGTGCCAGCCGCGCACCGAGCTCGGCGCGGCTGATTTCGAGCGCATCGGGTCCATGGGAACGTGAGAATGCCAGCTCAGCCTCCTCGGCTCCAGGATACCAGGCGATCTTACCCAGGCGGCGGTTGTCGCAGAACCAGATACTCTCCCGTGGCCCGTCCGTGCGGAGGATCAGGCGGATGTGATCCGGACGGTCGGGAGGAATCAACCAAAAGCCTCCAGTCATCCGGGGTTGGATGACGATCAAACCACGGCGGTCGCCCAGCGCAATGACGACCCACTTGCCCCGACGGTCGATGCGGTCGACCATCGCTCCCTGAACCGTTCTCTCGAACTCGCGGGCCGTGTGGTCAACGAGCAAGAATTCGTCGAGGACTTGCACCTCGCGCAGGGTCATTCCCCCCAACGCCGGCCGCAGGCCCCGTACCATCGTTTCCACCTCAGGCAACTCAGGCATAGTAAATTCCCCTTAACCGTCCTAAAGTTAGTCTATCGTGCGACGACCTCACTACCATCATCGCGACCCGAATCTAGCAAACACGATCAAATTCTGTCAGGAACCGTTGAAGGTTCTTGACAAGATATGAGAGACGCCGGAAACTCTTTGGTATGGTTGCGAACGAAACCGAACGTCTGAGGCCCATGCTCGCCGAAACGCGTCGCCGCCTGTTATTGGATCTGATCTCTCGCCAGGGGTTTGCCACTCTGGACGAGCTGGTCAAGTCGTTAGGGGTGTCGGAGAGCACGGTCCGCCGTGACTTGGAGACACTTGACCTGACTGGCGCGATCAAGCGGACCCACGGCGGTGCGGTGTTTCAGGGGGAGCTGCGTGCCCTGCCCGCACTCGAGGATCGGGTCACGTCCGCCGCCGTGGAGAAACAGGCGATCGGCAAGCTGGCCGCGTCGCTCTTCGAAGAGGGGGACACGGTTCTGCTCGACGGCGGCACGACGACCTTGGAGGTGGCCCGCTCCTTGATGGGCCGGTCGCTTCAGGTCGTCACCAATAGCCTGCCGATCGCACAGCTCTTGGCGTCCAGCCCGACGATCGACTTGATCTTGATCGGTGGCTACGTCTACCCGCGCACCGGCGTCGCGCTCGGGCCGTTGGCGATCGCGACGATGCAGGGGCTCCGGGTTCGCAAGGCGGTCCTCGGCGCCGGCGGAATCGTGGCCGAGGGGATCTATAACTCGAACATGCTGCTGGTCGAGACCGAGCGTCAGATGATGACGTGCGGGCAAGAGGTGATCATCGTCGCCGATCATACCAAGTTCGGCAGGCTGGCCCTTGCCAGACTCTGCGGTCTGGAGGAAGTCCAGCATCTGGTCGTCGACTCCGACCTGGGGGACGAGGACCGCGCGATGATCGAACAGGCGGGGGTGACGATTCACCTTGCGTCCATGGCGGCAGAGAACGCGGAGGGACGTGCCAGTGGCCCGCTCCGCTCGGACGGACTGAGGAAGGACGCATGAGTAGCCTCGAGGCCTCGAGAGATCTGGTCGAGCAGCTCGTCCGGTCGATCCTGACGCAGCAGCTCGGTAACGGGATTCCCGGAAATGGGCTGGCCGGCCCGGCAAAGCCGAACGTCGTCGCGAACATCTCGGCGCGGCACTGCCACCTGACCCAGGAGGACGTGAACGTCCTGTTCGGGGATGGCTATCAGCTCACGGAGATGAAGCGGCTCTACCAGGCGACCGACTTCGCCGCCAACGAGACGGTCGCGGTCGTCGGACCGCGCCAGCGGATGATTCCGAGCGTGCGGATCCTCGGGCCTTGCCGCCAGTTCAGCCAGGTCGAGCTCTCGTTCACCGACTCGATCAGCCTGGGCATCGACATCCCGGTGCGGCTCTCGGGGGACGTCGAAGGGACCCCCGGCTGCCTCCTGGTGGGGCCGAAAGGGAGCCTGGTGATGCCCAAGGGGGTGATCCGCGCGGAACGCCACGTTCACATGGGAACCAAGGACGCTGCCTACTACGGCGTCAAGCATCTCGACCGAATGAACATGCGGGTGGACAGCCCCTGCCCCACCACGCTTGAAGGCCTGCTCGTGCGGGTCAACCCCGACTGGAAGCTCGAGGTGCATATCGACACCGACGAGGCCAACTGCTGCGACCTGGTGCACGCGACCAACGTCACCTTATCCCGTGCCTGATTGCTGATTCAACCGAAATTTGCCCGATTTGTCCCGACTGAAGGAGGGCCGAAATGGCCGTTGCGACGCTTGAAGCGCTAGGCATGATTGAGTGCAAAGGGTTCGTCGCCCTGGTGGAAGCCTGCGACGCGATGCTCAAGGCAGCCAACGTCGAGTTGGTGGGCTGGGACAAGATCGGTAGCGGCCTGGTTACCGCCTTCGTGGCGGGTGACGTCGCCGCGGTGAAGGCCGCCGTCGATGCCGGGGCCGCCGCCGCCAGCCGGATCGGCGAAGTGGTCAGCGTGCAGGTGATCCCCCGCCCCCACGAAGACCTGAGCGGAATCCTGACCTTCACCAAGGCCGCGGCCCAGGCGCCCGCCAAGTCCAAGAATGACGGAGCCTAATCCCATGGCGACGGTTCAAAAAAGCAGCACGCGCAGCAACGGCAGCACGGGCTTCAATGGCGATGCGTTGGGCCTGATCGAGACCAAAGGGTTGGTCGGCGTCATTGAGGCGACCGACGCCATGCTCAAGGCGGCCAACGTCACCCTGGTCGGGCGCGTCGGCATCGGCGCCGCGTTCATCACGACCCTGGTGCGCGGCGACGTCGGCAGCGTTCGCGCGGCCGTCGAAGCGGGTGCCGAGGCCGCCAGCCGCGTCGGCGAGCTCGTCAGCGCCCACGTGATTCCCCGACCCGACGAAGCGGTCGTACGCACCTTCATCGGTTGATCCCCAGTGAGGGCGTGGGCTACACGCCAATCCTCAAAAGACGGCTCCCCATGTGTTGCACACGCCCTACCCGAGGTTTGGAAACGTCATGAACGGCAATGCAATTGGCCTGATCGAAACCCAGGGGCTGGTCAGCCTGATCAACGCGATCGACGCGATGCTCAAGGCCGCGAGCGTCGACCTCGCCAGCTCGATCATCAAGCTCGACGGCGGGATCGTCAGCGTGGTGGTCCGGGGCGACGTCAGCAGCGTCCGCGCCGCGGTCGAAGCGGGGGCCGAGGCCGCCTCGCGAAGCGGTGAGCTCAAGGCGGCTCACGTGATCCCACGACCGAGCGACACCATCGTCGCCACCTTCATCGGAGGGTCTGGTCGTTGAAAATCCTCGTCGCTAACCTCGGCAGCACCAGCTTCAAGTACCGCCTCTATCATCTGGAGGGGGAGAATGAGCAAATGCTGGCGCGTGGCGCGATCGAGCGCATCGGCTCGACCAACTCCAAGGTCACCTACCAGTCGCCACGCGGTGAATCCGAGAGTGTCGAGCCGATCGCCAACCACGGCGACGCCGTCCAGTGCTGCCTCGACCAACTCGTCGACCCGCACATGGGCGTCCTGGAACAGGCCGGGGACGTGGCCGCGATCGGGTTCAAGGCGGTCCACGCCCGCAACCTGACCGGGGTGCAGCGGGTCAACGAGGACGTGCTCGTGGCGATGGAGGCGTTCGCGGACGTCGCCCCGGCTCACAACCCGCCGTACACCAAGGCGATGCGGATGCTCGCGGAGCGGTTCCCCAACCTCCCGCTCGTCGCCGCGTTCGAGACCGGGTTCCACCGCACGATCCCCGAAGCGAACCAGCGCTACGCCATTCCCGAGGAATGGTCGACCAAGTTCGGTGTCCGTCGCTGGGGCTTTCATGGCGCCAGCCATCGCTACATCGCCGGCCGGATGGCCGAGCTTCTCGGCCGCTCGGACCTGAAGTTGATCTCGTGCCACCTGGGGGGGAGCTCCTCCCTCTGTGCGATTCGCGACGGCAAGTCGGTCGCTTGCAGCCTCGGGATGAGCCCACAGTCGGGCCTGCCACAAAATAACCGGGTCGGCGACTTCGACCTCTTCGCCCTGCCGGTCCTGCTTCGCGAGACCGGCAAGAGCCTGGACGAGATCCTCGACATTCTGGCGAATCAGTCAGGACTCGAAGGGCTGAGTGGCGCGGGTCGCGACTTGCGGGACATCGAGGCAGCCGCCAAGGGGGGAGACGCGAAGGCGGAACTATCCCTGGGGGTCTACATCGCCGCGGTTCGCCAATACCTCGGGGCCTACCTCGTGGAGTTGGGGGGGGCTGACGCGATCGTCTTTACCGGCGGCATCGGCGAAAACTCGGTCACGATCCGCTCGGGCGTCTGCCGCGACCTGGATTGGCTGGGCGTTTCGTTCGACCCGGTGGCGAACGCGGGGGGCGTGCCCGAACGCAAGGTCTCCGCGGCCGGGTCGCGAATCGAGATCTGGACCGTGCCGACCAATGAAGAGATCGTCGTCGCCCGCCAGACGCGCGAACTCCTGGCGTCCTCGTCGTAAATTCTAAGCTGTTCCGGAGCCGTCCATGTTCGTCGCACGAGTGACCGGCAGCGTGGTGGCCACCCAAAAGGTGGCGTCGATGACCGGTCACAAGCTGCTGATCGTCGAACCTTATCGGGTGGACGAAAAGAACCAGGACCGCCTGGTGCCGACCGGCCGCACCTTCGTGGTGGTTGACACCTTGGGCGCGGGCCTGGACGAGATGGTCTTGGTCTGCCAGGGGTCGAGCGCCCGGCTCACCCCTGAAACGGAGAAGCTGCCGATCGATGCGGTAGTCATCGGCCTGATCAATACGGTGGATATCGGCGGCCGGGAGATTTTCTCCAGCCGGGAACTCTCTTGAGGCGTCGGTTGTGAATCGGCTCCCCCCCTTCGGGCGGGTCGTCCATTCACCTCCTTATTTATGAGTGCCTGCCATGCAAATGACTGAAGACCTGATCCGGAACGTCGTTCAGCAGGTGTTGTCGCAGATGGGGGGCTCGAGCCCGGCCACCAACGGCAAGGCCACGGCCAAGCCGACCGGCCAGTGGGGGATCTATCCCACCGCCGACGCCGCTGTGACCGCCGCCGAAGCGGCCTTCCAGGAATACCGGACCCGGCCCTACGGCGACCGAGCGAAAGCCGTCGAGTGCATCAAGCGGATCTGCGTCGAGCAGGCTGAGGAGCTCGGCCAGGCCGAGTACGATGAGACCAAGATCGGCCGGCTCGACCACAAGATCGCCAAGCTTCGCGACGCAATCCCAAAAGCGCCCGGGGTCGAATTCCTCCGGACCGACAACGCGTCGGGAGACAACGGTCTGACCTTGACCGACTACGCTCCGTTCGGAGTCATCGGAGCGATCACGCCGGTGACCCACAGCCTGCCGACGTTGGCGGGCAACGCGATCAACATGCTGGCCGCCGGCAACACGGTCGTCTTCAACGCCCACCCGTCGGGCGCCAAGATCGCGGCCGAGGGCGTCCGCCGGTTCAACAAGGCGATCCAGCAGGCGATCGGCCTTGACGACCTGCTCACGATCATCGATCCGCCCACGTTGGAATCGGCCTCGGCCCTGTTCGACCACCGAGGCGTCCGCCTCCTGGTGGTGACCGGTGGTCCCGCCGTCGCCCGAGCCGCCTTGGCAAGCAAGCGGCGCGCGGTTGTTGCGGGGCCGGGCAATCCGCCGGTCGTCGTCGACTCGACGGCCTGCCTCGACAACGCCGCCCGCTCGATCGTCGCCGGGGCGGCCTTCGACAACAACCTACTCTGCATCGGCGAGAAGCAGGTGTTCGCGGTCGCCGACATTTTCGACAAGCTGCTTGACACCGTTTCGCGCAACGGCGGCTACCGCCTCAACTCTTCACAAATTGATGCGTTGACGAAGGTGGCCTTCAAGCTCGGCGACGATAACGCGTTGCATGTCAACAAGGACCTGGTCGGCCAGGACGCCGCCGTCCTGGCACGCTACGCCGGAGTCGAGGTTCCCCAGGGGACGCAAATCGTTTACGGCGAGACGGGCGCGGACCATCCGTTCGTCGAGCACGAGCAGATGATGCCGTTCATCCCGTTCGTCCGGGTCTCCAACGTCGACCGGGCCATCGCCATGGCCAAGCAGAGCGAGCACGGTTACGGCCACACCGCCGTGCTCCACTCACGCGACACCTCGGTGATGTCGAAGATGGGCAAGTTGATGGACTGCACCGTGTTCGTCATCAACGGCCCGAGCCCGGCCGGACTCGGCCTGGGCGGTGAAGGGACCTTGTCGTTCTCGATCGCGGGGCCGACGGGAGAAGGGCTGACGACTCCCCTCACCTTCTGCCGGCAGCGTCGGACGGCGGTGATCGGCAGCATGCGGTTCGTCTGAGCGGTGGGTCAAGGACGGGGGCGAGGGGTAGGGAGCGATCGATGCAACTCGGGCGCGTAGTCGGAACGGCAACCTCAACGATCAAGCATCCGTCCTTTCAAGGGGAACGGCTGCTGATCGTCCAGCTCGAAGGAGTTGCGGGGAAGGCCGACGGCGAACCGGTCCTTGTTTTCGATCGCATGGGGGCCGCTCGGGGGGATCTCGTATTAGTCACGAACGACGGGATGACGTTGCAGGAGCAACTCGGCCGGAACACTCCCGGGCGCTGGAGCGTCATGGGGTTGCCCGACCGATGAGCATCGCAAGCGTCGAACAAGTTGCGGCGGCGGTCAGCGAGGTGCTTCGAGACCTCGACCGAGGCCGCACGTCGCGTCCCAAGCCCGGCGGCGTTCCCCGACACGACGTGTTCGCGGAGCGGCTCCTCTCGCTCCGTCAGGCGGAGGGGTTCGCGGCGAACCGACACGAGGTTCGGATTGCGCCGGGGACGGTGGTCACGCCGCTGGCGCGTGACTTCCTCAAGCGGCAAGGGATCAGCCTCAAGGTGGTCTCACGGTCCGAAGTCGAACGGGTTCGTGACCCGGGGGAATGGGGGCTGGCGATCGAGTCGGACTCGGGCCTGATCGCGGCCTTTCGTCGGTCGCTGCTCGACGACAGTCGCCCTTGGCAGGAGGTCGACGGGTCGGCCGAGGCCGCGGCGGAGTGGGTCGTCGAGTCGCCCGGTCGGGGCGTCGTGCTGCTGACCGACCAGGCCTCGGTCGCGGTCTGGCTCGGTTGCCGAGTCCCGGGGGTCCGAGCGGCGCAAGTTGGCGACCTCGACTCGGTCGACCGGGCAATTCGCTGGCTGGGCGTGAACTTGCTTGTGGTCGAGCCGGCGGGGAAGTCGATCTCCCTACTGAAACAAATGAGCCTCGTCTTCCAGCGGGCGGGCGCTCCCCGAACGGTCGAAGGCCTCGAGGGGAGAGTCTGACATGCGGATCGCCGAGGTCATCGGTCGCGTCACCTTGTCCCGAAGCCACCCGAGCCTGCGAGGCGCACGCTTCGTCCTCGCCCTGCCGATGCCGCTCGAGGCCCTCACGGAGGACTCGGCCAAGCGTGGCGAGGACGTGGTCGTGTACGACGACCTCGGCGCGGGTCCGGGAAGCCTGATCGGTCTGAGCGAGGGCCGCGAGGCGGCCAACCCGTTCGGAAAAACCAAAATACCTGTGGATGCCTACTGCGCCTGCCTCTTGGATCGGTTGTCCTTCTAAGTGGAACGGGGCGGCCCAAGCGAATCGGAGATTTCGACGATGGCGAGCGACGGCGGGATGATGAGCGAGTGGAAGCTTCGGGAAGAAATGTGCGAGGTCGGCCGGCGCGTCTACGCCAAGGGCTTTGCCGCCGCCAACGACGGCAACATCAGCTTCCGACTCTCGGAAGATCGCGTGCTCTGCACCCCGACGCGGGTCTCGAAGGGCTTCATGAAGCCCGATGACCTGTGCATCGTCGACATGGACGGCAAGCAGGTCTCGGGCAAGCGCAAGCGCTCGAGCGAGATCCTGCTTCACCTGGCGATCATGAAAGCACGTCCCGATGTGAAGGCGTGCGTTCACTGCCACCCCCCTCACGCCACCGCCTTCGCCGTGGCCCACGAGCCGATCCCGAAGTGCACGATGCCCGAGTTCGAGGTCTTCCTCGGCGAAGTGGCGATTACCCCCTACGAAACGCCGGGTACGCAGGCGTTCGCCGACACGGTGATCCCCTACATCAAGGACACCGACGTCATTCTCCTCGCCAACCACGGGACGATCACCGCGGGCAGCGACCTGACCGACGCCTACTTCAAGACCGAGATCATCGACGCCTACTGTCGAATCTTGATCCTGTCCAAGCAGATCGGCCGGGTGAACTACTACTCCGACGAAAAGGCCGCCGAGCTGATCAAGATCAAGCCGGCCCTGGGCATCCGCGACGTCCGGCTCGAGCGCGGACTTGAGAACTGCGATCTCTGCGGCAACAGCCTGTTCCGCGAAGGGTACAGCGACTTCAAGCCCGAACACAAAGCGTTCGTCCCCGGGAAGTTTGAGTCGCAGCCGCAACCGTCACAGCCGGCCCCGGCCAGCCCGTCGTCGAACGGTTCGACCGCCAAAGCGAGCGATCCGATGGAATCCCTGGTCAAGATGATCACCGATCAGGTCATGCAGGCGATGAATGGTGCCGGCGGCAATCGATAAAAAAGGCGTGAGCAACGCGTCGGGTGACGGCAACGATCGGCGTTGATTGTCACGTCTTTCCGAGATTTCGGCTCTTGTTGAGGGACCCATGAAAGTCAGCATCATCGGCGGAGGCGGGCTGGTCGGTTCGTGCGCGGCCTTTGCGTTGCAGTGCGGCGGCGTGGTCAGCCAGATCGACCTGATCGACCTGAACGCCGACCTCTGCCGCGGGCAGACGCTCGACCTGCTCCACGGTGCCTCGCTCGTCGCCGACCAGCGGATTCGGGCGACCGGCTACGAGGCGATCCCGGAAAGCGACCTGATCATGATCACGGCCGGTCTGAGGCGCAAGCCCGACGAGAGCCGGCTCGACCTGATCAATCGAAACGTCGAGCTGTTCTTGAACATCCTCAGCCAGGTGAAGGCGGCCGGATTCAAGAAAGAGGCGATCGTCCTGGTCGTTTCCAATCCTGTCGACGTGCTCACCTACCTCGCGACCGCTCAGCTCGGCCTCCCGGCGCGACAGGTCATCGGCCTGGGGACCCAGCTCGACTCCGCCCGGTTCCGCAGCCTGATCGCCGAGGCTCTGTCGCTTCCGGCCACCCAGGTCACGGCGACAATCCTGGGCGAGCACGGCGACAGCATGGTCCCGATCTGGTCGGCCGCTCAGGCGGGTGGAATGCCGCTCGACAAGTTCCCGGGTTGGAACGCGAGCACCGCCGACGCCCTCTTCAAACGCACCAAGGGGAGCGGAGCCGAGGTCATCAAGCTCAAAGGGGGCGCCGGGTTCGCGGTCGGCCTCTCGATTCGCGACGTCGTCCACGCGGTGGCCCTCGACCAGAAGCGGATCCTGCCGGTCTCCTCACTCGTGAGCGGTACTTATGAGATGCGCGACGTCTGCATCTCGGTGCCGACGGTCGTCGGCCGCGGCGGGGTGGAGGCGCAGCTCGAGATCGAGCTCTGGGCCAAGGAAGTCTCGGCGTTGCAACAGTCGGCCCGGGTGCTCCGCGAGACGATCGACCAGGTTCTCCAGAAGAATCCAGGCGCAGCGAAGACTCCGCCCAAGGCCGAACCCGCCAAAGCCACCGCGTCGGCCGCCCAGAGCCGATCGGTCAAGGTGACGATGGGGAGCGGCGGCAGCGGCAACGGCGGGAGCTCGCGGGTCACGATCTCGGGTCAGTCGAACGGGGGACGTCGTGGATAAGTCGCTCGACCGGAAGTTGGCCGCGATTCACGCCAACCCGAACTGCCGTGAGTTCATCCTCGCCGATGCCAAGGACGCCGACATGGCGTTCGGCATCGGAGCGCCTGGGTTGTCACCCGAAGCCCACTCGGGAGAGCTCCGGCATCGGACGCTCGAGGAATACCGCGAGCAAATGCGGTTGATCACACGGCAAGGGCTCGTCGACATCATGCTGATGTCGGCCAGTTCGAACTACGCCCTGACGATCCGCGAGCGCCTCTTCGAGAACTCCCACGTCACCCCTGCCATCCGAGCCAACGACACGACCGACGTCCACCTGGCGCGCGGAGCGACCTACGCCGAGTCACCGTCCCGCCCGTTCCGAACCGCCAGCCTCGACCACGCCCAGTGCGGCCACCTCGATTGCGCCCCTGAGGAACGCTCCCTCGGCGCGAACCTGGGCCTCTATAGCGTGACCTTCAACAACGACCTGAGCCACGACACCGCGACCCTCGAGCGGTTCCACGAGTTCCGGGTTGAAGCTGAGCGCAAAGGGTTCCGCTACTTCCTCGAAGTCTTCGACCCGAACATCGCCAACGCGGTCGCTCCCGAAGTCTTGCCCGGCTACATCAACGACATGATCGCCCGCATGCTCGCCGGGGTTGCACCCGCGGGCCGGCCCGTCTTCCTCAAAATGGTTTACCACGGCCCCCAGGCCATGGAAGAGTTGTTCCGCTATGACCCGCACCTGGTGATCGGAATTCTCGGTGGATCGGCCGGGACGACGTTCGACGCCTTCCAGCTCCTCGCCGACGCCCAAAAGCACGGAGCCAAGGTCGCGCTCTTCGGCCGCAAGATCAACAGCGCCGAGAACCAGCTCGCCTTCGTCCAGTTCCTCCGGCTCATCGTCGACGGCGTCATCAACCCCGTCGAGGCGGTCAAGGCCTACCACGCCGTGCTCGGCAAGCTGGGGATCCGTCCTCATCGCCCGCTCGAAGAGGACCTCAAGGCCCAGGCCACGACGATGAGCTACGGCGGAACCTCCACGTCCGTCGTCGTCCCCGCCGCCAAGCCAGCGCCTACCCCTGCTGTTCCAGTTGCGGTTGCGGCGACTCCTGCCGCCGCAAAAGAGGCCCACGCGTGCCAGTGCCACAGCCATAACCACGCCCCCGAGCCGGTCCCGGTGACCCGTGCGGCGGAACCGGCCGCCCACTCGGCTGGTAATGGCCGGCCCACGTCCAACGGCTTCCCCACCTTCTCCGACGGCCTCCCCGACTTCAGCCGGATGGACGTCGTGCAACGGCTCGCCTACCACCGCCAACGGCTGGGGCTGGGCCGCTAATTCGAGCCTCCGTCATATTCCGCGAATCGGGCGGGCCGAGCCACACCAAGTGGCTCGGCCCGCCCGATTGCATTTCCAGCCGACTTTCGCCCGCCCATCGAAACGTCCTGGGTGAGCCGGCCCATTTCGGTCCGAAACTTCACGAGCAAGGGGAGCGTCATGAGTGATTACTACGATCGATCAGATGCTAACCTACATGCGGGGATCGGCGTCTCGTTGGCCGACGACGCAGGTTTTGCCCACGGTTACAAACCCGCCGGCTACGATGGGTCGCTTCATTCCTTGTTGTGATGATAGACTATCGCGAAGCAAGATTGTGATTCCCATCGTCAGTATTTGGTTCACTCGTCGGTGCTTAGTACGGTGACGCTCCCCGTTTGACCGTCGCATGCCCGGGCGGCCACACCGAATAAACCCATAGCAAAGGGTTGATTCCCATGCCTATTCCATTCGCATGTGAGAGATGTGGCAAGTGCTATCGCGTCGAGGATTCCGCGGCCGGTAAGCGTGGCACTTGCAAGCAGTGCGGCCACGCCTTCACGATCCCGACCCCACTCGAACCGGTCGAGATTCCCTCGACGTCCGACGTGATTCGACCCGTCGCAAAGTGTGGGGGGCTCCACGCGTAACGAGTCCGAGACGGGGACGCAACGGCGGTGGGCACCGGTGCTCGGACTTGCCGCCGGGCTCCTGGTGGGAGCGGGCGCGATCGTCTTCGCCCTCTTGCCACGGCCTGGCCGGGTGGCGGACGCCGTCGACGCACCTCGTGATCGATCCATCGCCGATCCCCTCGTCGCCGACACGCCCACGGGTGCTCCCAACCGGGAACCGGCCAAGGATCCCACGCCCGACGCTCCGGTTTCGCCGCCGAAAGACGACGGAATCCCGGCCTCGGTCGTGAGCGCCTCCACGCCAGTCATCCCCGAACCGCAATCGCAACCGCAGCCTGACGGGACGCCAGCGTCGGTGGTAGAGCCCTCGGTCGAGGTCGGAGAGATCCGCCGGTTCGAGGGGCACACGGACGGGGTCTCAAGTGTGGCGTTCTCGCCCGATGGCCGCAAAGCGTTCTCGGGCGGTGGTGACAAGGTCCACCGACTCTGGGATGTGACGACGGCCCAGGAGATTGGCCGTTGCGTGGGGGACATGGAAGCGGCTTCGGGCGTGGCGTTCTCGCCCGACGGCCGTCACGTGATCTCGGGGGGTGGTGATAAAACGTTAACGCTCTGGGACGCGGCGAGTGGCGCTCTGGTGCGCCGATTTGAAGGGGACACCGGTTCGGTGACTCACCTGGCGTTTTCACCTGACGGCCGGTACGCGGTCTCGGGCGGCTGGGATCGCAACGCCCGGCTCTGGGACGTCAGCACGGGTAAGGAAATTCGCCGCTTCGAAGGGCACACCGACACGGTCATTGGCGTGGCGTTCTCGCCCGATGGCCGGACCCTCGCCACCGGGAGCTGGGATAAAACGGTCCGGAGCTGGGATGTAGCCACCGGGGCGGAACAACGACGGTTCGAGGGGCACCAGGATCGAGCGGGCGACGTAACGTTCTCCCCCGACGGCCGCCAGCTCCTTTCCGGAAGCACCGACCAGACGTTGCGGCTCTGGGACGTGGAGAGTGCCAAGGAGCTCGCTCGGTTTGAGGTCGGGGCCGATGCCGGTTGGTCCGTGGCCCTCTCCCCCGACGGCCACCGCGCTCTTGCCGTCCACGACTCCAAGGTCGACCTCTGGGATCTGCCAACCGCCACGCGGCTCGTAAGCCTTGAGGGACACACCGATCAGGTCAAGGGGGTAGCATTCTCGCCCGACGGCCGCACCGCTCTCTCTTGCAGCCAGGATCGTACCGCGCGGCTCTGGGCGCTCCCGGCCGTCGCCGCGGGGGACTCAAACAAACCGATCGCCCCCCTCACTCCCAAAGTCCTGGCCCCGATCGCACCGGCCCCGCCCAAGGGTCCTGGGCCAACGCAGGCCGACCTCGACTACCTCAAGACGATCGATACCAGACTCGCGGACGTAAACCTCGCCACCCTGGCCGAACTGAAATACCTCTCGGTCGGTGAGGGAATCAACGACTCCGGTATTGAACGGTTCACGAGGCTTCCCAATCTGGAGTCGCTGTCCATCAATGGGGCCATACAGGTTACTGACACGGGTTTTGAGCATTTATCAAAGCTTTCCGAACTCAAATCGCTCTCGATCAGCGAAGCGGTCAAGGTGAGCACCGCGGGGTTTGCCCAACTGGCCAAGTTGTCAAAGCTGCGCGACCTCGATCTGTCCTACGCCGGCGTGGGGGATGCGGCGATCATGTCATTGGCGCCTTTGAAGGGCCTGAAACAACTTTCGCTCGACCAAAACACGGAAGTCACCGACGCTGGCATGTCCGCTCTGAAGGAGATGACTGAGTTGGAGAGGCTATCGCTCGGCGGCACGGCGATCCGTGGTCCCGGTCTTGCCAACCTCAAGAAAATGACCAAGCTCACCTACCTGACGTTTACGGACGGGCCTCGAACCGAGCCCGGGGCCCTGACGGACGTCGGGTTGGCTCATCTCAAAGATCTGCCCGCCCTGGAGGGTTTGAACCTTAATCTGACTTCCGTCACCGGCGCCGGGACAGCGTCCCTGCAACAGATCAAGCCGTTGAAATCCTTGAGTCTGAACAACACAAGAATCGGAAATGTCGGCCTCGCACGCCTGGCAACGCTTCCGAACCTCGCTGATTTGAACTTACACGGGACACAAGTCACAGATCCAGGGCTCAAAGTCCTGAACGACATGCCGTCGCTAAGGATCCTGAGCCTGAGGGTGACACGGATTACGGACGCAGGACTGGTGCACCTCAAGGGGTTGACGGAGCTCGAGAATCTCGACCTGGGCTATACCAGCGTGGGTGACGCGGGGAGGAAGCATCTCAAGGCACTGAAAAAGCTCAAGATGCTCAGCATCGAAGAGCCCCGCATCAGTGATCGGTCAGTCCCGATCATCAGTGGGTTCGAGCGTCTGGAATTCATGAACCCGCGCGACTCGAAGATCACGACGGCTGGAGAGGACGCGATCCAAAAGGCATTGCCGAAGCTGGAGATCGACCACGGTTGAAGCCATTGCGTGGCCCGTCGGGACGAGATCAACCTGAGATGACTCAAAATGACGACGCCCGGACTTGCGTTGGCAATCCGGGCGTTCGCGAGGGCCGTGGACGTACGCCGAACCGAAGCTCAAGCGTCGGCCAGGACGGTATCGATCCACTTGCGCTGCTGGTAGGATTCGAGGACGGCGTCGGCCACGATCTGGGCGTTGAGTCCGTCGAGGTAGCTCGGGACGGCGGGCCGCTGCTCGACGATGGCGGAGATGAACTCCCAGACCAGGTCGTAGCGGAACACGGTGGCCGGTTTTCCCTCCGAGGGGTTGCGCGGGCTGCCGCTCGGCTTGAGGAATTCGGCGGGGACGGGAACAGGCGCGAGGTCTTCCCCGGTCTTGCCGAGCAGGATCGTGTTCGGCTCGTGGAGCCGGTAGACGGCCGAGCCTTCCGACCCGTTGACCTCGGCCCACTCGTGACCGAAGCCGTCGCGGCCGTAGCCCTTGGCCAGGGTTGTCCCCTCCCAGACGCCGGTCGCTCCGTTAGCGAATTCGCCGATCAGGGACGACCAATCGTCGACGTTGGACGGAGGGCACGACTTGCCGTCGGGAGTCGTCGTGCGTGGCGCGAACCGGGCCACGGCGCCGCAGACCTGGGTCAAGGGTCCCATCAGGTCGAGTGCGAAGTCGATGCGGTGGATCGTCATATCGTAGAGGTCGCCCGCGCCGGCCTTGTCCTGGTACTGACGCCAGCCCCAACTCGTCTCGGGCCAGTCGAGGAACCGCTGCGAGCGGAAGTGGCGGGGGGTCCCCAAGGCGCCCGACTTGAGCAGGTGCCGCAGGTACTTCATCGACGGGGCGAATCGGTAGGTGAACGCCGTCATGTGGACCACGCCGGCGTCCCGCGCGGCGAGGTACATCGTCCGCACCTCTTCCGCGTTCAGGCCGAGCGGCTTCTCGCACATCATGTGCTTCTTCCCGGCCGCCGCGGCCAGGGCGATCGGGCTGTGAGTGAAGTTTGGTGTGGCGATGATCACGGCGTCGACATCGGGATCGGCACAGAGCGCCACGGGATCGGTCGTCACCTTGGCGATGCCCCAGTCCGCTTTCCGGCGCTCGAGAAGGTTCGGGTCCGCATCGCAGACGGCCACGAGCTCAGCGCGAGGGTCAAGGCGGATCGCGGGGACGTGGTGGTAGTCGCTGACCGCGCCCGCACCAATAATTGCCACCCTCACCTTGCTCGTTGGGGATGCGTTCGACATCGGACTCGGTCTCTCCTTTGGCTTGAGGCGGAAACGACTTTAGGCTCGGACGATCGGGTTCAATGGGGGAGGTGCGCACGAGTAGGGGGTTGCCTACGAAGCCACTGGTCCCAATGACTTGCCTTCAGGATACCGTCCTACTATCCTGCATGCGGCACCGCAAGAGGCCGGTCACATTTCCTCGCAGGTCACCTGGGGCGAGTCTCATGGCAAACAGTCCGAATATTCGTGTGGCCATTATTGGCCTGGGCTTCGGGGCCGAGTTCATCCCGATCTACCAGAGCTACCCAGGCGCCGAGATCGCGGCCATTTGCCGGCGTTCGACCAAGGAGCTCGACGAGTGCGGCGATCGTTGGAAGATCCAGAAGCGGTATACCCGGTTCGAGGAGGTTCTCAACGACCCCGAGATCGACGCTGTCCACATCAACTCGCCGATCCAGGACCATGCCCCCCAGAGCATCGCCGCCCTCAAGGCCGGCAAGCATGTCGCCTGCACCGTGCCGATGGCCACCTCGGTCGAGGACTGCCGCGCCATCGTCGAGGCGCAGCGGGCATCGGGCAAGGTTTACATGATGATGGAGACGGTTGTCTATAGCCGCGAATACCTCTTCGTCAAAGACCTCTATGACAAGGGTGAGCTCGGCCGGATCCAGTTCCTCCGGGGCAGCCACCAGCAAGACATGGAAGGGTGGCCCGGCTACTGGGAAGGGCTGCCGCCGATGCACTACGCCACCCACTGCGTGAGCCCCTGCCTGGCGATTCTCGGCAAGCATGCCGAGCACGTCGTCTGTCATGGGTCGGGGCGAATCGACGAGAAGCTGATCCCCAAGTACGGCAGTCCGTTCGCCATTGAGTCGGCCACGTTCAAGATTCGCGACTCCGACGTCTGCGCCGAGGTGACTCGCAGCCTGTTCGATACCGCGCGACAATATCGCGAGAGTTTCGACGCCTACGGCAGCAAGAAGAGCTTCGAGTGGCAGCAGGTCGACGGCGAAGAGCCGGTGATCCACACCCGCGGGCTCGCCGAACCGGAGATTCCCAAGCGAGTACCGGTGCCCGACTTCGCGCACCTCTTGCCGGAACCGATCCAGCGATTCACGACCAAGGGCGTGTATGACGCCGACGATGAACAGCATCTCTCGTTCACCCAGGGGGGGGGACACGGTGGGTCGCACCCGCACCTGGTCCACGCCTGGCTCAGCGCGATCCGAGGGGAACGCCCTGCCCTGCCCGACGCCGAGACCTCGGCGAACTGGACGATGGTCGGCCTCCTCGCCCATGAGTCGGCCATGGCGGGAGGAGAAAAGAAGGTCATTCCGACGTTCTGATCGGGACGTCGTTTGATTCAACTCAAGAAGAATTCCCAACGCCTCGATCCCGGCCCAGTCCGCCGGGGCGAGGCGATCTTCTTTGTCTCGAACCTCGGCGACGGAACACCCCAATGCGAATCACCTGGTACGGTCACGCCGCGTTCTTGATCGAAACCGAGGGCCGACGAATCATCCTCGACCCGTTTCGTTCGCCCGACTCCGGGGGTTACGAGCCGATCGACGAGCCGGCCGACCTCGTCGTCGTAAGCCACGAGAACGACCGGTATCACAGTCACCTGGGACAGATCCGACCGCCGTTTCAAGTCCTCAAGGCCCTCGACATCCCTCCCGAAGGAGAGACCGCGTGCGGGATCCATTTCGAGACGGTCCGGGTCTATGAGACGCCCGAGCGGAAGCCTGAGGACGAGGTGACGATCGTCCACTTTCGGGTCGAGGGCTTGCACGTCGTGTTTCTCGGCGACCTCGGGCACGCGCTCGACGCATCGGACCTGAAGCCGCTCCGAGCCGCCGATATCGTCCTCGCGGCCACGGGAGGGCCACCGACGATCGCGCTTGCCGAGCTCGCGCCTCTGATCGACGCGGTTGGCCCTCGGTTGGTGCTGCCGATGCACTACAAAACGCCCAAGATCAACCTCAACATCCAGCCCGTGGAGCGGTTCCTCGAAACCATGCCCGAAACGCCCGTCGACCGCCCGGGCCGGACCTGGCTTGAGGTGACCCGGGCCACGCTTCCCGAGAGCCGGACCATCGTCATCCTCGACCATGCCCGCTGAAGCGCAACGCGGATGTTGCGTCTCAGGCGAGTGGGGAGCGCGAGCGTGGTTGTCGACGTGACGTCGTTCCGTGCGGCGAACTTAAAGACAGGGAGCGATCCGCTCCCCGCTCGCCTTTGAAAGGCGAGCGGGACGGTCCGATCTCAAAGTTCGCGGAGCGCCTTGATGACGTCCATTCGGACGGCACGGATGGCGGGGAAGAGGCCACCGAAGACGCCCATCGCGAATGTCATGGCCACGGCGACGCCCATAACGAGCGGTCCGAATCGGAAGGTGACGGTCGACTCGCTGAACGTGTTGAAGTTGCTCATGCCGAAGCTGAAGGCGCTTAGCGGCAGCGTCGCAAGCAGGCCGAGTGCCCCTCCCAGGAGGCAGAGCAGGATCGACTCCCCCAGGAAGGAGACCAGGATGTCGAACTGCGAGAACCCGAGGGCGCGCAGGGTGCCGATCTCGCGAGTTCGGGCACCCACGGCCGCGTACATTGTGTTGGCGGCGGCGAACATCGCGCCGATCGTCAGGAGCACCGCGATCAAGGTGCCCGCGACTTTCAAGAAGTTGCCCGTCGCCGACTGCTTGGCATAGAACTCCTTCTCGCGATGCGCTTCGAGCTTGAACTGGGTGTCGTTGTCGATCGTCTTCTTGATCTGCTCGAGATCGGCCGGCGAGGACGCGCGAAGCTGAACACACGAGACGCTCCCCTCACGGGCAATGTCACGGGACAGGTCTTTAATATCCACCCAGACCTCGCTCTCCGCAGCGCTTCCGCTCGCCGTGAACAGTCCGACCACGCGATAAACCTGCTTCTCGCCCACTTTGATCAGACCGCCGATCTTTGCCCCTTTGAACCGTTTCGACACGTTTCGGCTGACAACGCACTCACCCCGGCCTGGCGTGAAGTAGTGGCCCTCGCCGGGAATCATCTCGAAGTTCGGCCGCAGGGCGCGGGATGCGGGTGAAACGCCGCGGAGGATGATGTTCGTCCGGCTCCCGTCGTTGCGGGCAACGACCGGGATGTATAGCAACTCCGGGGCGGCGAGTGGCATCCCCTTCTCGTCGCGGGCGATCCCGCTGAGGGTCAGGATGGTGTCGGCCTTGTCCTTGGCGTAACCGCCGTTGACCTCGTTCGATGACCCTTTGCGGAGGACGATCAGGTCGAGCGGATCGCCCGAGACCGTCATGCTGTGCTGAAGTCCTTCGACGAGGCTGAACAGGAGGCAGGAGGACCAGACGATCATACCGGTGCCGACGACCGTGAGCAGCGTCGTCACCCAGCGGACCCGCAGGTTGCGCGTATTGTATTTGATCGGGATCATGACGGGTTAGACCACCTTCCTCAGTCCTTGAATCACCGATCGCCGCGCGGCGGTCACGGCCGGAATGATCCCGCTCAGCAGCCCGATCAGGAGCGAGACGAGCAAGCCGCTCAGGGCCGTCTTCCACGAGACGAAGAAGAAGGGCAAGGTCCCCGCGCTGTAGCGCGAGATGTCCACAACATCGCAGAGGATCTTACAACCAAACGAGCCGAGCAAGCCGCCGATCCCGGCGACCAGGACCGCTTCGGCCAGCACGAGGTTGAGCACGAGGCTTCGATTGAAGCCAATGGCCTTGAGGATCGCGACCTCGGTCGTCCGCTCGCGGAGCGCCATGGCCATGGCGTTGCCCGCAACGAAGATGAGCGAGACGAGCACGGCCATGCCGATGGCCGCGATCAGCCACTGGAGGTCGCGCATCATCTCGCTGAACATCGCTCCGAACGCCTCCTCGGTCTGAGTTCGTGAGGGCTTGTCGGAGTTGACGTAGTCCGCGTCGATCTTGCGGCAAAGACTCGCCAACTGCGCCGAGTTCGAACACTTGGCGACGATCACGCCGGCGTTGCCCGACCCCGCCCCCTCCCCTTTCGAGATCCGCTTCAGGCCCTCATCGAGATAGCTCCAATGGAACATGCACATCCGTCGGTCGCGGTCGTGGGGTCCGTCGTAGATGCCTCGGATCGTCAGGTCGAGGTCGAACTGGTAGATGTCCCCCTTGAGCGGCAACGGGTCGCCGACTTTCCAGCCGCGATCCTCGGCGAGCTTGCTGCCGATGACACAGCCGGCCTTGTCTTCACGGAAGGCTTTGAGCTGGTCCGCCGGGATCGTGAGTTCATCGTAGATCTGGAAAATCGTGTCGGGATCGACACCGAACTGGGCGAACGGCATCTGCTCCTCGCCGTACTTGCCCCCATACCAGCTAAACGGGGTGGCTGCGATCACCCCTTCGTTCGCGGCGATTTCGCGGACCCGGCTGATCGGAACCTGGCCGGCGAACCCCTGCGAGTTCATCGCGACGATCCGGTTGTACTCTCCAAGCCCTTTGGCGACTTCGCCATTGATCGTGAAGAACGAGACGAGAATCATCATCAGGAAGAGCGTGACCGCCGTCGACGCAATCGTGAGCAGCGACCGGACCGGGTTGCGCCTGGCATTGCGATAGATGTAATGCAGGTATTTCATGTGGCGGCCCCGATCTTGGCATCTTGCATGATGTCGTCGACCAGCTTGCCCTTGTCGAGGTGGAGCACCCGACTGGCCCGCTGCGCGGCGAGCGGGTCGTGAGTCACCATCACGATTGTCTTCTGGAACTCGCGGTTGAGTTGCTCGAGCAGGTCGAGAATCTCACCCGCGCTGGTGCGATCCAAGTCGCCGGTCGGTTCGTCGGCCACGAGCAGGTAGGGGTCGGTCACGATCGCTCGGGCGATGGCGACGCGTTGCTCCTGACCGCCGGAGAGCTGGCGCGGATAGTGATCTTCGCGCCCTTCAAGGCCGACGACCCGGAGCGCGGTCATGACGTTCTCGCGACGGCGCCGCTTGGAGAGCTTCGTCAGGAGGAGCGGCAGCTCCACGTTCTCGAACGCGGTCAGAACCGGGATCAAGTTGTAGAGCTGGAAGATGAACCCAACGTTGTCGGCCCGCCACCGCGTGATCCGCGAGTCCGACAGCGATCCGAGCTCCTGACCATGGACGATCACCGAGCCCTGGGAGGCGCGGTCGAGCCCCGCAATCAGGTTGAGCAGGGTTGTCTTTCCCGAACCCGAGGGCCCCATCAGGGCGAGATACTCGCCTTCCGCGACGCGAAGGTCGAGGTTGACGAGTACCGGGATCCGGAACTCATCGCGGCGATACTCTTTCGTGACATCCTTCAACTCAATCGAATAGGCGGAATCATCCATGCGATTAGGCCTTTCAGCATTCACTGGGGTCGCTCGAATCCAAAGAACCTTCGGATCCGGTGACCCGTGGTGGCAAAGTCGGTTGAGGCGCAGATCCGGTCTCGACCGAGTGGTCGCAGTGGGACGAGATCTCCTCGCCTCCTTGTCTGGATTCGCCGAGGGCGTCAAACTCTTTCCGAGCAACCCGCGTCACTCGGAGATCTTGACTTCGATGTTTTCACGCAACGTGTTGGCAGGGTTCAAGATGACGGATTCGCCCTCTTTGAGACCCGCGTCGACTCGCGTCAGATCGTCGGTGGTCACGACGACCTCGACCCGGCGTTTCGCGATTCGCGATTTGTCGTTGACGACCCAGACGATCGAGTGTCCGTTCTCCTCGATCACAGCCGCCTTGGGGACGAACAGGAACGACCGGTTGGCGTTTGGGTTATTGAGCGCCTTGTCGGGCAGAAAGTGAACGGTGGCCACGAGTTCCGGGAAGAGGTGCTCGTCCGGGTCGAGGATTTCGACCTTCACTTTGATCGTTCCACGACTGCGGTCACCCATCGGAATGATTTGCCGGAGTCGGCCACGGTAATGCAGGTTGGGCACGGCACTGACCGAGATCTCTGCGGGCTGCCCCAAGGTGACCCGGGAAAGCAGGTTCTCGGCGATGTCGGTCTCAACCTCCATCGTGGTCAGGTTTGCCAGCGAGACCACGGCCGAGCGCCCGATCGAGGCGCTCATCGCCGACGGGGTGATCACCTCGCCCTCTTCGCCCTGCTTCTCCACCACGGTCCCGTCGAACGGGGCGAACAGGTGCATCCGGCGGATCATCTCCTCGGTCTCTTCGAGGTTCGCCTCGGTCAACTTCATGGAGGCTTCCACCGCTTCGACCCGCGCCGAGGCCATGTCCCGCGCCGCGTTGGCCTTCTCGATCTCCTCGATCGCGACCGTTTTCTGGTTATACAACCGCGCGGCCCGCGTGGCCTCACGCTCCTTCTGCTTCAGGTCGAATCGACCCTCGAGGATTTCGGCCTCATTCCGTTTGAGCATCGCCTTCTTCGAGGCGAGGATGGCCTTGAGGTCATCGTGCTCGAGGACCGCGAGCACGTCCCCTTTCTTGACCTTCGACCCCTCCTCGACGTACATCCGCTCGACGCGCCCCGGGATCGTGGCCCCGATCATCGCCTGGTGGCGCGATTTCAAATAGCCCTTGGCGCTGAGGAGCTTTTCCGCTTCTCCGGAAGTCAACGTTTGGACCAAGCCAATCGAGACCTCCGGCTTGGCCCTGATCTTCTCGAACTGCTGGTAGGCCACGCCCCCCGCCGTCCCCAACAGGGTCAGCGGAATTAGCCAGAGTAGGATTGTCGCCAGGCCAATCCCATTTCGTTTTCGATTGCGATCGCGACCACGGTCGTGGTCTTGCTTGGGCCGTCGCTCGCGCGGAGCCTCTTTCGACTCCGCCTGATGTCGGTCGATCTTCAGTGAAGCGAGATCGTCGCGCAGACTGCTCGCCATGAGCCCGACCCCTTCCCTTTTGTGGGTATGGCCAGAACGGCATTTGAAATGTTGCTGACTTTGTGAACGTTACACCGACATCACACGTCTCGTCGAGAGACGACACGGTGAACGGCACTGAGGTTCATTTGGTCAGTAGTATTGCGACTGCCGCCCACTTCGTCTACTCGAAATTGATGACAACCTGGCGACACGATGCCATTCCAGCGAGCCCGTCGGCGAGTTCGCCAAGGGGCAAGCGGCTTGTGACTTGGCCCCGTGACGCTTCGCTGAACCCATGATAAATTCATCAATGATTTGCGAGCGATCGGCGGTCAGGATCGGATGATTTCCGGAGAGTGGGCATGGCACGCCATCCCGATCTCCTTGCCGAAATGGAGGTTAAAGAGGTGGGCCGTGCCCACCTTACGGGAATCGTTGCCCCACGACGACGCCATCGCCGATCGCTCCGAAGCCGGAGGAAACGAGTTCGGCGAAGCTTGACTTGCTCCCCTATGGGCGAGCCCTACGAGCCCGTACAACGGAGAACTCGCAAGATCGGCTTATTCGCCATGTTTGACAAAATTTATCTCGAGTGAAGCGGCTCCACAACCGATGAATTCTACTGAAGTTAGTTCCAGGGTGGGTGGAGGGCGTCGGCGAACCTGGCGGATTGCCGACGCCCTTCTCTTTCTGCTCCGAACCCTGAGGCTCGCGAGTTGCGCCTACCGCAGATCCGTGCTCGGTTCGCGTGAGGCTTCCGCCTCGGACGGCTTGACCGTAAGTGAGTAAATTCGGCTCCGCTCGTTGAGCGCCCGAAATTTGCCCGTGACGACGGTGACCCGATCGTCGTGCTTAATTCGGACCTTCCAACGCGTCGGCTTGGGGATTCCGCCGAACCCTCCCCAGTAGACCACGAACCACTTGTACTCGCCCGCCGGCCCCGTCCCTTTGACTTGCCCCTCTCCCGTCGGGTCATCGCGAAGCCAGTAAACGTTTTCCGGCCCATAGCCCTTCGTGTTGTCGACGTCGAGCTCTCCCCCGAGGCCGGCCTTGCCCTTGGGGTCCTCCCAGTAGATTTCTTTGCCGCCAGGCTCGATCACGTGAAGGTCGAGGTCCGCGTCGTTATCCCAGATCAAGGTAAACTGGGGGTCGCCCACTTTCACCTCGACGCCACGGATGCTCTCCCCCCCTTGCCCGAACTTCGCCAGGCCGAAGCCGTCGCCATTGCCGGCCCCTGGGTTGTTGTTCTCGATCCCGCCGTCGGCCGAAGCCTTCTCTGCGCCGGCGAACTTCACCCCTACCTTCGGCTCCAAGGCCGGGATATCGAGCGGGCTGAGTGACGCCGGAACGGGATCCGCGGGCGCGGGTGTCGGGTCCGCGGGGAGGGTGATCGACGTGTTGAGGCCCCCTGTGAGCGTCAGGCCCTCCTCGACCCCCCGCTCACTCCCTGCCAGCCTCGCGTTCAGCGCCCGCGGTGCGTTCACGCTGGGGCTGAAGTACCAGCAAGCCAACACGAGGAGGAACACCGCGTGTAACGCCAGGGACGAGGCCCATCCCTTCAACGCCTCGGCCGTGAAGAACGGGGCTTCGACGTCCTCGTCTTCCGCCGTCGCCACGACCAACGGGACCGGCCTGGCCGGCTTGGCGACCGGAGCAACGACCCTCGCGACCTTGGGCGACTCGCTGGACATCGCACTTCTCCATCGGGTCAGACAAGGGTGAGCGATTCAGAGTGAACAGAGCCGTGACTCGAGGGGGAGAAAATCAGCCAATCGTTCCATCCAGCATAGCATGGTCTGAAAACCGGTCGAAAGGCCGATCCGATCGTGACGGTCCTGGTTTCCCGAGCGCCCGGTTCCTTCAAGTCCTGCTCCGCGCGGGTTGAACCCGCCACGGCGCTCGGTCATAATGCAAAAGATCAAACATTCCTCAGCGACTGAAGAGCTCCGCATGAAACTTGCGTTCAGCACCAACGCGTATCTCCGCTTCCCCTTCGATGAAGTTGCCGAGCGAATCGCGTCGCTCGGGTACGAAGGGTTGGAACTGTTGGCCGACGTTCCGCATGCCTGGCCGGCGGGGCTACTCGAGGGGCCGAAGCGAGCGATCCTCGCCGCCATGGAGCGGAACGCGCTGACCTTCTCGAACGTCAACGCGTTCATGATGAACGCGGTCAACGATGCGCGTCAGCCGTACTGGTATCCGTCGTTCATCGAGCCCGACCCGCACTACCGCTCGGTCCGGATCGACCACACCCGACGTGCGATCGGCCTGTGTGCGGAGTTGGGTGCGCCCCACATCACGACGGAACCGGGGGGGCCACTGGCACCCGGCCAGAGCCGCGCTGAGGCCATCGACCTGTTCGTCGAAGTCCTCAAGCCACTCGCCGAGCACGCCCACAACCTCGGTGTGCTCCTCCTGATCGAACCCGAACCCGGCTTGCTGCTCGAGACGAGCGACCAGTACCTCGAGGTCGCCGACCGGGTGAACGCCCCTTCGATCGGCCTGAATTACGATGTCGGCCATGCCTTCTGTGTTTCCGAGGACATTCCGGCCGCCATCGCCAAGCTTGCGCCCCAGATCCGCCATTACCACCTCGAAGATATCGCGGCGACCCGCGTCCACCACCATCTGGTGCCAGGCACCGGCGCGATTGACTTCCCCGAGGTTTTCGCGGCGATTCGCAAGACGGGCTACGACGGCTGGTTGACTGTGGAGCTCTACCCGTTTGGCGACGATCCCGATGCCGCAGCGCGGGGAGCGTTCGAGTTTCTCTCCCCCTTGATGGTCCCACCAAGCGGCGCCTGAACGATCGACGAGCCGGACTTCGGCAACCTCCTCGCTGAACGACCGGCTCTCTCTCTTGGAACTCCTCAGGCGACGGTCTCATCCATGGCGATCAAGCCCTACTTGCAGCTCATTCGGTTACCGAACGTCTTCACCGCCGCGGCCGATAGCCTGGCCGGCTGGCTCTTGGTGCGCGGTAGCCTGGACGCGCCGGAGCGTTGGCTCCCGCTCGTGGGCGCGTCGATGGCGATCTACGCCGCCGGAATCGCGCTCAATGACGTCTTCGACTACGAGATCGACCTCAAGGAACGCCCGGGACGCCCCTTACCTTCCGGCCTCGTCTCACGCCGATTCGCCGCCTGGGGAGGGGGATCCTTGCTCCTGCTCGGCCCCTTGCTGGCGGCGCTCAGTGGCTCGATCGCGAGCGTCGGGATCGCACTGGCCCTGGCCGCCTGCGTGCTCGCCTACAACCTCGGTCTGAAGCGAACGTGGTTCGGTCCCGAAGTCATGGGGAGTTGCCGGGCGCTCAACCTCGTGCTCGGGATGAGCCAGGCGGTCGACTTCGGAGGACCCGGTGGCTGGATCGTCGGGGTGTCACTCGGGGTCTTCGTGACCGGGGTCACCTGGATCAGTCGCTCGGAGACCGAGGTGGGGCGGACCCGGGGCCTCTATCTTGGGTTGACCCTCGAGAACCTGGCCTTCCTCGGGCTGCTGACCGCGGCCCTCCAACCACGCTTGTTCCCCGCTGTCGCCGCCGACCCACGTGCGGTTCTGCCCCTCGAAGGAATGCTCGTCCTCCTGCTCGTCGCCTGGGTCGTGAACCTGGCCGGCACCCGCGCGCTCCAGAACCCGATTCCATCCACGCTTCAAAAGGCCGTAAAGACGGGCGTCCTCTCCCTCGTCTGGCTCAACGTCGGCGTCGTGGCGGCCGTCCGAGGCCCGACGTTGGCGGCCTCGGTCGCGATTCTCTGGATCCCCGCCTTCCTGCTCGGCCGGTGGCTCTATTCCACCTGAGCCACCCCCCCGATCTGTTTTGAACGGCTATCGTTGCCATTCATCACCAAATGCGGGCCAAATCCGATCTTTTCTTTCCAACGCATGGATGGATTGTAGAAAATACGTTTGCACCAACGACCACCGAGTGTCATTTTTAGAGAATCCACCGTCAGCGACGTGGAATTCGATCGTGGCTCAAGAAAAACGAGTGGGAGATGAAGTGCGTCATTGCACCGCTCGGGGGCCGTTTGTGACCAAACGATATGGGTTTACCCTGATCGAGCTCTTGGTGGTCATCGCGATTATTGCGGTGTTGATCGCCTTGCTGCTTCCCGCGGTGCAGGCTGCGCGTGAAGCGGCCAGGCAGTCGCAGTGCCGCAACAATCTCAAGCAAATTGGCCTGGCCATCGCCAACTACGAGAGTGCCCACACGACTTTGCCGATGGGGGCGGTGCTCCAGAGCGCGACGGACGCCGACAGCGATTGTGGAGGCGCGTTCACCAAGAGTGGCCCTGGTGCCCCGCGCGATTTCACCATGTTGGCACTGATCCTCCCCCACATGGAACAGGCGACGGCCTATAACTCGATCAACTTTCAGCTCCGAGCCGACGGCGCTTACATCGGGGGCGTAAACGCCGGGGCAGTCAACAGCACGGGCTTACTCACCACGATCGCGACGTTCCTCTGCCCGAGCGATGACCTCCGGTCGTCAAAGTTGGGTCCGGGCCCGGTGGCTTATTCGCAGACCTCGTATTTTCCGTCCGGGGGGACCTGGAACACCATCGCCTACTACGCCGGCCCGAAGTGTTCGGATCTCGAAGTCGGCAACGGGGCATTCGATGCGAAGACCGCATACCCGATGGCTGCGTTCGTCGACGGCACGAGCAGTACGATCGCCGTGGGCGAGTCGGCCCGGTTCCGCAACGACCCTGACTGGTTCTGCAATAACTGGAGCGTTTACGGCTACTTCTCGTCGATGGCCGGGGGAAGCACGACCCGCCCTCAAGGGTTCGCCTATGAGGTTCCCCGGATCAACGCCAACATGATGGTCGGCGACTACTCGGGGGGAGGACTTCATCCGCTTCCCCCGGAGACACACTGGCCTGACGTCAGTGACTATAAAGCATGGGCCATCAACTCGGCCTATCTGGAATACGGCCAGTGGGGTTTCCGCAGCCAGCACCCGGCCGGCGCCCAGTTCCTGTTCGGGGACGGCTCGGTGCGGTTTCTCAAGAACTCGATCAACCCCTCGGTCTACCGATCCTTGGGGACCCGAAACGGCGCCGAAGTGATTAGCGCTGACGCATTTTAGCGGGAAGTCTGCCTGTTTCACGCAGCCAACGGCAACGGCAACGGCTTCGAACCGACAGAGGATTCAATCGATGACGGAAAGGCAGCTTCGCCAGACGCTCGGAGCGGCAGTCGTCACGCTCGGCGCGTGCGGCTGTGACCCGAATCCGCAGGGCCCGTCGGCCCCTTCCCCGAGTCCGCCGGGAGCCGGCAAGGACTCGGGGCCCGCGAACGGAACGCCGAAGAGCGTTCCGTTGAAGCAAGTCGGGCCACCAATCGGACTGTTCGCGCTGCCTCCAATTTCCCCTTGAGGAATCGCAATCGCTCACGTCGCGGATCGGGACTCGCTCAGGGCGGCGGTTCGTGGCGTGAACTGAAACCGCGGGCACTGCGCAAAGAAGGTAAGCGGGTTTTCGTAGACGACTTTGCGAATCAGAGCTTCGCCGTGACCCCGAGCGCGGAGCTCGAAGATGAGTTCGGGAACGGCAAGCGGATCGCTGTGTCCCCAGTCGCCAGCCGAGTTGACCATCACGCGCTCGGTGCCATAGATTTCGATCATATCGGCCGCACGCGCGGGGGTGCACTTGGTGATCGGGTAAAGAGTCATCCCGACCCAGTGACCGGCGTCGAGCGCGGGGCGGATCGTGTGCTCCTCGACGTGGTCGATGCAGACGCGTTCGGGCTTCAGCCGCGTGTCGTCGCGGAGCATGTCGAGGATCATCCTCGTCCCCTGGTACTTATCAGCCAGGTGCGGTGTGTGGACCAGGATCAATTCCTGGGTCCGCGCCGCCAGATCGAGGTGGTCGCGGAAAACCGTGGCCTCATTCTTGGTATTTTTGTTGAGTCCGATCTCGCCGATCCCGAGCACGCTGGGCTCATCGAGGAATTCGGGGATCAACTTGATCACCTCGCGCGAGAGCGAAACGTTTTCCGCCTCCTTGGCATTGATGCAGAGCCAGGTCTTATGCTCGATGCCGTAGAGCTTCGCCCGGTTCCGCTCAAAGCCCGTGAGCTGGCGAAAATAGTCGCGGAACCCCTCCGGCCCCGATCGGTCGAACCCTGCCCAGAACGCCGGCTCGCTGACCATCACGCATCCGGCAAGGGCCATCCGCTTGTAGTCGTCAGTGGTTCGGGAGACCATGTGGATGTGCGGGTCAATATAGGAAGGCATGCATGTAAACTCCAAAATTTCTAGCGGCTTGCAACTTTTGCCTGCACCGTTTTCGGGATGCATTTGGATTAAGAAAGGGACTAAACCGCTGCCGAGTTGCACGTTCCAACCTTACAATCGTGTCGGCAGCCAGCCGCTCCGCGAGTGGAGCGAAATCCCTCTTGCCAGAAGACTCCTCGCTCGTCGACCGGCAAATCTCAGTGATCGAAAAATCGCGACGACTCGCTCCGGCCTGGTCCCCATGCTACCAAGTTTCGAACAGGGTCGCACCAGCGAGGAAGCGCATCAATCCCACGACTCCCAGCAAGTAAACTGCGATCCTGGTGCGGGAGACGAGCGATTCAGTCCATTGACCGAAGTGCCAGTGACACGGTCGGACATGGCCGCCAGGGAGAATGTCGATTGGTTCGAGCACCAGAGACTCTCTACGATCCTCGCGGGGGCGACTCGTCGGTTAAGGTCACGGAGTTGGCAATCGAGACCGATTCCGACTCCGGACTCTTTGCGCGATCGAATTATTTTACCGTCTGCTGGATTCAGGAGGGTCAGGGCCAGTTCTGGGCCGATTCCGCATGCCATCCCTTGGCTGCGCCCTCGCTCCTCTTTTTCGTTCCCTATCAGTACGTCCGGTTCGTGGCGGAACGGCCAATCCGAGGCATTATTGTCCAATTTCATGCCAATTTCTTGTGTATTGAGACCTATCATGAAGAAGTCGGTTGCAACGGCGTGCTGTTCAACGATCTCTATGGCGTCCCGACGGTCGAGCTCGAAGAACGCCATGATCGCGAAGTTGCGGAGCTGATTTTCCAGATCCGTGGTGAGCTCGCCGAGGGCGGGCTTGCCCACTCCGAGATCCTGCTCTCGTACCTCAAGGTGCTCCTGATCCGAGCGACCCGCCTGAAGCGGGAACAGCAAGGGACGCTGACCGGCTCGACGTACGATCGGTTCCCGCCGGTCCTGGAGTCGCTCCGGGAGCTGATCGAAGCGAATTATCGGCGGATGCACGCGCCCGCGGATTACGCCCGGCTGCTCGATACCGACCCGAAAGGGCTCGGGAAAGTGGTCAAGGCTCACCTCCATAAGACATTGACCGACCTGATTCGCGACCGGATCCTCAAACACGCGAAGTGGGACCTGTTGCACACCTTGAAGCCGGTCAAGCAGATCGCGCACGAGCTCGGGTACACCGACGAACTTTACTTCAGCCGTCTCTTCAAGCGGGCGACCGGGCATTCGCCGGTCTTCTTTCGGGAATTCGAGACGGCGATTCGCGGTGGGAGAAATCTCTCCATGAGTTTGCCTCTTCCGTCCATTCCGGCAGATCCGGTCGATCGCAAAAATGGATCATCGTCCGCATCCGAGTCCTGACTGTAAACAGGATCGATCGTGCGGCCCGTCCTGATTGCGGGAGACAGTCTGATGACGAGTTGGTTACGGAGTCTGATGGAAGTGGCGGCGCGGGCGGACCGCTTGGGGATCACGGTGACGCGACTCGGACTGATCCTGGTTCTGCTCTGGATCGGCGGTTTGAAGGCGTTCCGGTACGAGGCGGACGGGATCGTGCCGTTTGTGGCCAACAGTCCCCTTATGCGCTTCTGGTATTCCGACCCCGGGAATTACAAAACCCACAAGAATCCCGAAGGGGCCCTGGTCGCGAAAAACCGGGCCTGGCACGAGTCGAACCGAACCTATCTGTTCGCCTACGGACTTGGGTCGGTCATCGTCTTCTACGGACTGTTGCTTTGCCTGCATCCGTGGCTTCCGCAGGTTGCGGCGGTGGGTAGCTTCCTGGTGGTCGTGATGTCGTTCGTCACCCTCTCGTTTCTGATCACGACCCCGGAGTGCTGGGTCCCTGCGCTAGGGGACGCTCAACACGGATTTCCGTACCTGAGCGGTGCCGGCCGGTTGGTCGTCAAAGATGCGATCATGATGGGCGCCGCACTGGTCACAATGGCCGACTCGGCCAAAGCGTACTTGCGGTCCCACGGGCAATCCGTCGCAATCTGAGTGTAAGGGATCGTCCAATCGCCCCCGATTCCCCGCGAGTAGGCCCGTCAAGCTTCCTTGCTCCCCTCCCCTCCCCTCACACAGCCGGACCACCCGTTGGTGTTCACCACGGTGGGCCACCTGGCTGAATTCCTCCAACCGGTCCACTCCACAAGCGACTCCGCCCTAATGCTGGAGGACAGGGACTCGGTCGATGGTCGGCGCGCTCAGCTTGGTCGAGTCTCGAGGACACCGTACTTCTCTTGCCAACTCGGATCGTAGTCGAGCGAGAAGAGGCGTTGGATGGTCTCGGCACGGCCGGGACCGGGCTCGAGGAGCGCCTCAATCGCCTGGCGCAACTGGGCGAGGCGGCGATCAGGGGGGTCGCCGGCTCGGCCAGGGGCCCGGTCAAGGCGATCGAGGGCCGCGGCGACTTCGAGAATCCGGCTCCTGGACTCGAGGAAATCGCGGTTGAGTACCTCGGCCGCATCACGTGATTCAGTCATCACGAAGTCGTCTCCCGATGGGTTGTAACCCCGCGTGGGCCTGTGGCGGCTCGGGGGGTGGTCCCGATCATCGCAGATCGATCGATAGTACGCAAAGTGTTGGTTTCATCACCTAGACTTGGTATTGTAGGGGTCATGCGGTATTCGCGAACGAGAACGAAAATGACATCAAGGAAGTTCTCCTTTCGTCGCATCGAGGAGCCACGCTCATGAAGACACCTGGGATTCGCGCTCTCTTGGTTTCCACCTCGCTGTTGGGCTTCTCCGACCCAGGGTCGATCGCCTACGGAAACCTTGGCCGCCGCGCCGCGGTTTACGCTCCGGTCGAGACCGTCCTCCCGGTGGCGACATCGTCCGTGGTGCCCACGTCGTATGCACTCACCACCACTTCCTACGTGGCGCCTACGTCGTACACCCTCGCTCCGACCTCTTATGTGCTGCCCACGTCATACGTCCTGCCCACGTCGTACACCCTGCCCACGTCGTACGCCCTGCCCACGTCGTACGCCCTGCCCACGTCGTACGTCCTGCCGACGTCCTACGTTTACCCGACATCCTACCTGACGACCTCGGCTGTCCTACCATCGGTTTATGCGACCGTTTATGGGACTCCCGCCTATGAGTCCACATCCTACGTGGTCCCGACGTATTATCGGACCCGACGGCTTCTTGCACCGCGGAGGATCGTGGATCGACCGATCTACACGACGACCGCTGCACGCTACTACGTGCCGACGACCGCAACCTACTACCCGACTTCAGTGATCACTCCGACGACCTACACGCCGACCTCCTACGTCTACCCGACGATTTACGACCAGCCGGTGGTCGCGACGGCCGATATCTGCTGCGCGAGCTCCGCTCCGTCGTTCTCCCCGGCCCCTGCCCTTAGCACGGCCGCTCCCGCTCCTTCTGCGACGTCGAAGACAAGAGAACGCGCACCCGCCTCGTCCGTCGAAAGCACGGCGACGGAACCCGTGCCTCCCAACGATTCCTCGAATCTTCCGGAGCCTGCTCCCGCTCCGGCCCCGGTACAACGCCAGTCGAAGCCCGAGCCGGCGCCTGCTCCGCTGCCCGAGATCCCGAACGAGCCGGCAACGACCGAGCGGTCGAGCGTTCCGAGCCCCGAGCGGCTCCCCGATATTTCCGCGACAAACTCGGGTGCGGCCCTTCCCTTGCCTGTCGCTCCCGCGGATTCCACCTCGCCGCCCGCTCCCCAAGAGCCACCGATTGCTCCGGCCGATACGCCCGTCAAGCACAAGGTGAATCGCCCGAGCTTTCCGGCCGGTAACGCGCGAGTGACCCGCAATATCCTCAAGGGCAAGGTGCTCTCCGGTGACACCGGCGAGCTTGAGGAGGGAGTCCAGTTGATCCTCTCCAGCCGAACGAATGCCTTTGCCGACCGGCATGTGACGACTGATGCCTTCGGTCACTACGCAGTTCGGCTGCCCGACGGCGACTGGACCGTCAAAGTGGTGATGCCAAGCGGTCGGACCTATGCGGTTAGCCAACTTACGATCAGTGGCAGCGAGATCGTCGACGATCTGGGACGAAGCATCCCGAGCTTGACGATCACGCGTTGAAGTTGAATCGGCAGAAGAGGACGATACAGCGACCCGGTTCCTCCCGAGGAGCCGGGTCTTGTCGTTTCTCACCCGTTGAGAATCGCTGAGGCGGTGCCAACCCAAGCGCAAATGGTCGCCTCCCCGCATTCTTCCCCTTTTTGGGTAGCGATGGACGATTCGAAAATCCGCGTTTGTTATGTCGTGAGCTACTTCCATCCCCTCGAAAGCGGGGCCGAGCGACAGGCCCTTGCGCAAGGGGTCGAACTGGCGAAGCGCGGCCACTCCGTCCAGGTGGTGACTCATGCCGTCGAGGGACTCCCTCGAGACGAGGATGTTCAGGGAATTCAGGTGCACCGGTGGGTGCGATCGTCGCGGGTCGGCCCGCTCTTCGCGGTGAGCTTCGTGGCCGGAGTCATCCAGGCCTTGCGTCGGCTCCGTGGAAGTTACGACCTGATCCATACTCACCAAGGGCTCTGGGAGGCCGTCGCGACGGGGCTCGGTCGCAACCAGTTCGGTGGAGCGCCCACCCTGGTGCAACCGGCAAGTTCGGGATACTACGGCGAGGCCGAAGAACTTGCGCGGACCCGAGGGTTCCCGTTGCTCCGCCGCCTGATCTTACGCAATCCTGCCTTTGCGGCGATTTCCGCCGATATTGAAGCCCAGTGGACCCGGCTCGGCGTTCCCCCGGAGCGGATCTTCCGGATAGCGAGCGGGGTCGATGCCACCCACTACCGACCGGGGCCGTCTGGCTTCGAAGCTCAGCTTCTGCCGCGTCCCAGGGTCGTGTTCACGGGGCGACTCCATCCTCAAAAGAATCTCAACCGGCTTCTCGAGGCATGGCCGGCCGTGGCGAACCGCACGAACGCCAACTTGATCCTGGTCGGACACGGACCGGAACAGGCTCGACTCGAGGCCCAGGCCAACGAACTCGGGATCGCGGACCGAGTCCAGTTCACCGGGGCCGTGAACGACCCTGCCGACGTCCTTCGCGCGGCGGACTTGTTCGTGTTGCCAAGTGTGGCCGAGGGGATGAGCAACTCATTGCTCGAGGCCATGGCCACCGCCTTGCCTTGTTTGGCTTCCGGGATCGGCGGCAACATCGACCTGCTGAGCGACGGGGTCGGTCGCCTCGTGTGCGGTGACGACCCCGCGCGGTGGTCGGACGCGTTGATCGAGATCCTTGATCATCCGGATCTGGCAAGCCAGCTGGGAACTGCGGCTCGGAAGCGGATCGAGTCCGACTACGCGCTGCCGATCGTGGTCGACCGCTACCTCACGCTCTATCGGAGTATGCTGGCGGCACGGTTCCCAATCGGCTCGTCGCGTCTGAGCCGCTGAGCTTACTCAGGCTGACGGAGGACGCGCGACGCGAACGCGATCCGCGCGACGACCCAGCGTTGCTCGACCGGTTCGATCTCGGCCTCGAAGCCCCGACCTGAGATCAGGTCGGGGTCGAGCGACTCATCCTCGAGCAACAGGGAATAGGGGATGATGAGTCTGCGCGGTTGACCGGCTCCCACCCCTTGCACGCGGAGGATCATTTCGATGGCGCCGCTGCCCGGGGGTGTCTCCTCGAGCGTGGCAGTCTGGACGATCCCTCGGATCTGCATCGGGAATTCCTCACTTCGTCGCCGCGTCGAGCGCATCGACCGTTGACACCGCGGAGTCATGAGTCAGGTCGAGGAGGACCGCGACGGTCATATCACCGAGAACATTCGAGGTGGTCCGACAGCGGTCGAGAAACCAGTCGATCGTCAACAAGACCGGGATCTTGTCCGCGGGAAGACCGACCGCCGCGAAGATCAGCGGCAGAGTCACGAAGCTGCCCGACGGAATCCCGCCGGCGCCCACGCTGGCGACCAGGGTCGTCAGCACGATGATCAACTGGTCGATGGGACTGAGCGCGAAACCGAGCGCCTGGGCCATGAACAGGACGGCGGTGGCTTGGTAGAGCGCGGTGCCGTCATTATTGAAATTGGTCCCGACGCAGGCCGCGAGTTGACTCGACTGTCGCGAGACCCCCAACTTCGACAGCGCCCGAAGCGTGACCGGGATCGTCGCCGCCGTGCTCGAGGTGCTGAACGTACTGGCCATGACATCCGTGGCCCCGCGGAGGAATCGTAACGGTGACATCCGCGCAAAGATCATCATGACGACGAGATACCAGATGACCTGACAGCTCAGGCCGATGAGCACGACGATGATCAGCCAGATCAAGGATCGAAAGACCTGGATCCCCTCGCTCTGCCCCACGCTCGAGGCGACGACTCCGAATACGGCGAGCGGGACCAGGGCGACCACCCAGAGCAAGACGCGCATCAACAGCTCGAAACCGACATTCAACAAGTCGACGACCGCTTTGTAGGTTGTCTCGCCTCGCGCTTGCTGCTCGTTGCGGATCTTGACCAGCCCGATCGCCAAAGCAAGGGTCAGGAGGACGAGTTGGGCCAGGTTATTCTGTGCAAAGGCATCGCCCACGCTCCGGGGCACGAGCTCGATGAGCAGGTCGGTCACCGACTTCCGGGGCGGGGCAACGGGCGGATTGGTGAGGTCGATCAACTTCGCGCCCACGCCGGGGCGGATCAGGTTCGTGAGCACGAGACCGAATCCCATGGCGACCATGGTGTTGATCAGATAGTAAATCATCATCCGCGCGCCCTGGCGACCGCGGATATCGTTGGAGACGATCGCACTGAGGATGGCCAGAACGACCAAGGGGGCCGCCAGCGCGCTCAAAGCCCGAATGATCAGTCTGGGAAGAAGGTTGAGTGACTCCGCGCCGTCACCCCAGTACAGACCCACCGGAATTGCCAAAAAAACGGCGGCAATCACCCAAACATAGAGTGGAATACCCCCCGGCCGGCTCTCCGGTTCGTCCAGGCCGGCAGCGATTGGTTCCTCATCAAACTGAGCCATCGAGTCATCCTCGCATCCGCAGCGTAATCGGGAGCGCTACGATCCCCTCGGCCGTCGCGTTGGTCATACGACATCGTCACCGAGGAGGCAAGCGCATCGCGTCGGGTAACCACTCACTTTCGCGAGGGTTGCGATTTCGCATAACTCCGTTTCACGAGTGGAATTCTCCAACGGAGCCCTTCAACATCGTCCAAATATCTTTTTTCTGAGCCGGGCTGAATAGAACTCCCTCGCGGGGCGTCTGCTCTTTTGTGAGTGGAGGATTGACTGAGACGGCGACCAGCCCCCAATCAGCGATACTCCATCCACTCCCCCCCTTTATGCTGGCGTTCCCCCCCTCAGCCACGCTTTTTCCCCCCCATTGGAAAATGCGCCTCTCCCCATTGCTCACGAGATGCTGAGAAAGGGTTTTCGATGCCGACCTTTACATTCCTCCCCTGGCGGATGGCCATGGTTGCCGGTGGCCTCTCGCTTCTGATGCAAACTCAGTCCGTACTGAGCTTCGGCGATGAAGCTTTACCCGAGCCCAAAAAGAACGTGCCCGCTGAGGAAGTACCCGCCATCGATCTCCTCACCGCCCTTCGACAAGGCGATGTAAGCGTCGATGCCGAGGGCAGTGGCGATGGTCGCATGACCCTGTCCGTGACCAACAAAACAAAGCGGAAGCTTCGGGTGGTCCTCCCTCCCGGTCTGATCGCCTCGGGTGCCACCGGTCAGTTCGGTGGCATGGGGGGCATGGGTGGCGGCATGGGTGGCATGGGCGGCGGCATGGGCGGTGGAATGGGCGGTATGGGCGGTGGAATGGGTGGCATGGGCGGTGGCATGGGCGGCATGGGCGGTGGTGGAATGGGGGGGCGAGGCGGAAGCATGGGAGGCGGCATGAGCGGCGGAACCATGCCCGCTTCGATGGGGATGATGATGTTAGGGCGGCTGATCATGTCCCTGGTCGGCGACCGCGATAGCTGGGACCAGCAGTCGCTGATGAGCGGCATGATGATGGGCATGGGCGGCGGCATGGGTGGCATGGGCGGTGGAATGGGCGGCATGGGTGGCATGGGCGGCATGGGCGGTGGAATGCGTTCCGTTCCGCCCACGGGATTGCCGTTCGCCGCGCTCAACCCCAAGCAGACCCGACATCTTCCCACGCGCTTGGTGGGTCTGTCGGAACCGGATGGGGAAGAACGGGTCGCGATGCCCGCGAAGGGCGAGAAGCTCCGGCTCGGCGACATCAGCCAGATGACCGACAATGCACAGATGCAGCAGGCTCTGAAGCGGCTGGCCGAGGATAAGGCGCCTCAGACGTTGGCCCAGCTTGTGATGTGGAAGGTCGCTTCCGGCCAGGACTGGAAGGCCATCGAGACGATGTCCCGCTCGTGGGCAAACGCCCACGAAATGACCCTGGCACGCACGTTCGTCGATCGGCTGGGAGCCCTTTCCACGGAGGAAACCGGAGTTTTACTCTACGAAATCGAGTCCAAGGATTCGACCGGCGACTCGGCGGTTCTCGAGCTAAAACAGGCACTCAAGGGGAAGAGCCTCCTCGGTCTGAAGGGCCAGTTGGGCGTTCCCGCGGAACCCGAGGGACCGGCATTGGCCTGCAAGGTGCAGGTGACTGAAGCCGAGGCCACGGTGCAGGTCGCGACCAGTGATGGCCCGGCTCGCTCCTGGTTGGCGGCAGGCAAGTTCACGCTCCCTTTGTCCCGAACGAAGACCGGTGAGCTGAATGTTTCCGCGGTCGCGGACGGCCTGGCCGAGGGGATCCTCACTCGCATGGTCCGGGCTCAGCTCTCGCCTGGTTCACGCTCGAAGGGAAAGCCGACCTACAAAATCAAGATCGAGAACGCCTCGCCACTGGTCCTGAACGGAGTCGCGGTCCTCGGCCGGGGAAGTGAGACCGAGTCGAAGATCCTCTCGGGGATCAGCATTTCGCCACAGCGAAGTATGACGATCCCCGCGACCGACGAGACAGTCAAGTTGCTCGGCCTCAAGAAGGGGATTCGCGTGATCGCGGCCGACCTGAGTGCCCTGTAATCCAAGACAAGCGTCAGGTAAAGGGTTCCAACACAGACCGACCGGACCGCCCCGGGCCATCAAGGCTCGGGGCGGTTCGGTTTCTCGACCTCAGTCGACGAACATAAACTCGTTGGTCAAGAGCAGGACCTGGGCATACTCTTCCCAAGGAGTAAGTGGCGGAGTAGCGGGTCCTTGAAAACCAGCCGTGGCCTTCCACTCGACGGGAGCTGGGGCGAGTTTGCGGACGATGGGCGACCAGCTAAACGAGTCGAAGCTCGGGTTGCTCCGTCCGTCGACGACGAAGTCGATGGTTTCCCCTGCCTTCACCTCGTAACGTTCCACACGTGTGGAAACCGTACCGTGCTGGGCGACCCAGTCGCCCAGGATTCCCGAGCAGGACGCAACGATCCGCCCGCGCACCCCGTCCCCTTCCTTCGCCGGATGAGCGAGTGCTCCGTCAATCGTGATCGTCGCATCCTGGGGCGCTGTCCACCGGCGGATCGCCGCGTGTTGAGAATCGTTGCCGACGTGCCCCCCCGACGCGTTCAGGTGCAGGTAACTGTTCTCCGGATCGGGGATCTTCGGGCCGAACTGCCAGGTCGTGCCGGTCCAGTGGGGGAAGGGCGCGAATGCGTGGACCCGCTGGGTCGACTCGTCCACCCCGCCGAAGCCTGCCTGCCAGATTTCCGTGGTGGTCGGCGACTGGTCGTTCGCCCGCTGCTCCACGAACCGGACGCCTCGGGAAAGCTCGGCAAGTTCCGGCGATCGGCCGAAAATCTGACGATAAAGCGCGCGGGTCCGCGCTTCCGGATCGGCTGCCCCGGCAGTCGTTGTGGCAAGCTGCCGCGCCTGTTCGATGACGAATGGGCTATTCATCAGGAAGAGGGCTTGCTGGGGAACCGTCGTCACGTAGCGGCGCGGACTGGTCGCGTCGGGACTGGCAAAGTCGAACGTGCGATAGACACCATCCAGGTTCTGGCGATCGATATAGCCGTAGACGGTGCGTCGCGTCGTGAACGGGCTCGCCGTGAGGTCGACCGACCGGCCTCCAAACGTGTCGTCCAGCCGGCCGGAGACAGCCAACAAGGCGTCCCGCATCGGCTCGAACTCGAGCCGACGTCGCGGGAAACGCCAGAGCAGACGGTTGGCCGGGTCCTTCACGAGGTAATCCGGCTTGTTCTCACTCTTCTGCTGATACACGCTCGAGAGCATCATCCGACGATGGAGCGACTTGATCGACCACCCGCTCCGAACGAACTCCGTCGCCAGGTCATCGAGTAACTCGGGGTGCGACGGCGGATCGCTCCGCAAGCCGAAGTCACTCGCAGTGGCCACCAGGCCAGTGCCGAAGTGGAGCATCCAGACGCGATTGACCAAGACGCGCGCGGTCAGCGGATTGCTTGGGTCGATAATCGCCTTCGCCAGGTCCAGCCGGCCGCTCCCGTTCGTGAACGGAGTCCGGTTGGCACCCGACAGCACCTCGAGGAACTGGCGAGGGACCGGCTTTCCAGGCCGACCCGGATTCCCGCGGACAAAAATATGCGGGTTGACCGGTTGCGCCGCGTCATTCAGGACCATCGCGTGGGGAGGAGCCCCCGGGTGGGTGGCCGAGAGTTCGGCAACCTTGTTTTGCAACTGCTTGAGATGATTTCGTTCCTCACGGTCGAGGGTCCGCGCAACTTCGTCGGACGCGACGCCAAGGGGCCCCCCATCTTGATGAAGCACGCGGCGGATCGCGTACCAGTCGGCGTCCTCGGCCGCGGTCTTCGCGTCGTCGCGAGCCGCCGGCTTCGACTCGGCTTTCGCCAAGAGCGCGGCGTAGCGAGTGGCCACATCCTTCATACCGGTGGGTGGTTGTGCGCTGAACAAGGCAACGACAACGGGGTTCGATTCTGACGGTTTGCTCGGGGCGAGAGCTTTGGCCACATCGCCCGCGCGACGGGCAAAATCCGCCTCGGGAATCGCCGCGAACGCATGCCAGGGGCCGAAAAGCGGGTCTTTGCCGTTTCGAGCCGCGTCGAGCCGACTCTTCCAATGGCTGATCGCCAGACGGAGTCGGCTGGGCGGAAGCGAGGCCGACCGCGCCCGATCGTCGAGCTTGGGATGCTTCGGGTTGAACTCGAGGTCGAACGCAGCGAGGAAGTAGGGCTCGACCCGACTCCCAAGATCCTTCTGAATCTCCTCGCGCTTCGAGGCCAAATACGAGTCCACCTGCGCCTGCCGATTGCCGTGTTCCTGCGCGAACGCGATCGAGTCGGAGGTCGTCGTTGCCGGGGTGATCAGGGGAGGATCGGCGGGCTCGTTCGAGCTGGCAAAAACGCCGTAGAGCGAATAATAATCGGCGGTCGGGATCGGGTCGAACTTGTGGTCGTGGCAACGGGCGCACGAGACGGTGAGCCCAAGCAGGCCGCGAGTCACCACATCGATCCGATCGTCGATAATGTCTTGCTGGTTGTTGAGAAATCGACGTCCCACGGTCAAGAACCCAAGCGCCGCCAGGGGTTGCGTGTTTCCGTCTTGGGGCAGACGATCGGCCGCAATCTGCTGGAGCAGGAACTGATCGTAGGGACGGTCTTCATTGAACGACCGGATGACGTAGTCGCGGTACGTATACGAGTAGGGGTAGCGACGTTCCTCGTTGAAGACATAGCCCTTCGTATCCGCATAGCGTGCCACGTCGAGCCAATGCCGACCCCACCGCTCTCCATAGTGGGGAGAGGCAAGCAGTCGTTCGACCACCTTGGCGAAGGCATCAGGGGCCTGATCGGCCTCGAACGCGTCGATCTCGGCGGCGGTCGGCGGCAAGCCGGTCAAGTCAAAGCTCGCGCGCCGAATCAAGGTTCGCTTGTCGGCCTGTCCGGAGGGAGTCATCCCCGCGCCCTCGAGTTTGGCGAGGATGAAAGCGTCAATCGTCGAAGTCCCCCAACTCTGGCTCGTGACCGGGTACGACTTGACCTGAAGGACCGGTTGAAACGCCCAGTGTTTTTCGGTCGCCTCCTCCTTTTCGGCGGCCGTGAGGACGGTCCCGTTGGGCCATGGGGCGCCTTGAGTCACCCATTCGGCGAGCGCCTCAATCGCCGGAGCAGGCAGTTTGCCCTTGGGGGGCATCTTGATCTCTTCGTGGGAGTGCCGGACCACCTGGACGAGCAGGCTCGTGTCGGGGCTGCCCGGTACGATGGCTGCCCCGCTCTCGCCCCCCTCGAGCATCGCTTCGCGCGAGTCGAGCCGCAGGCCCGAGGACTGCTTCTTGGCCCCGTGGCAGCGGATGCACGAGTCGACCAGGAGTGGACGAACCCGCGCTTCGAAGAACTCGGTCGAGGCGACGCCTGCCACGGAGGGCGCGGGGGCCTCTGCAACAGCGTTCGACAAGATCCCCAGGATCAAGCCAAATCCAAGGAGGGAAGCGGACCATCTCATAGGATTTCTCGAGAGCGAGGAGGTCGGAGGGTGCCCGAGGGCATCGCAATCGGTGGGTGGAACGGCCGGCATCCGCGCGTGAGGGAGGGATCCCAACACCACGAATTGTATAGGTTGGGCCATGATTCTACCAGGGCGAACGGGAGAGCGGTTTGACCTCCAGGGCGTTGTCTGGAACGATGAAACGCGCGCGTGGCCCCTCCAGGATTGAATCGAGACGAGACGACGGGAATGAACAGCACGGCCGAACCAGTCCAGACTCCGGAGTCGCCCAGGCTTCACGTCATCCTCTATGAGCCCGAGATCGCCGCGAATACGGGGTCGATCGGGCGCACCTGCGTGGCCGTGGGTGCAATGCTCTGGCTCGTCCGTCCGCTCGGGTTTCACCTCGACGATCGGCATCGCCGCCGAGCCGGCTTGGACTATTGGGAACACTTGAGCTGGCGCGTCGTTGACCACATCGATGAGGTGGTCGAGGTCTTGGGCCGCGACCGCCTCTGGTCATTCAGCACCAAAGCCTCCTCCTCGTACACCACGGCCACCTACCGCGCGGGCGATGGCCTGGTCTTTGGCCCGGAAAGCCGAGGCCTCCCCCCCTCCTGGATCTCATCCCCGAGCAATCGGTTGGTCCGAATTCCGATCCGCCCGGAAGCTCGCAGCCTGAACCTGGCGAACGCAGTCGCGATCGGGACATTCGAAGCGGTCCGCCAACTCGAACTGGCTCCGGCCTGATCCGCCGCGACCGCCCCAAACGGAAACGACCTCGAACGCCAAAGGCGTTCGAGGTCGCTTGTTGAGTGCTCCTCACTGAAATGAGGGGACCGTCAGTCCAATCAAAGGCCGCTGAGATCGGCCGCGACGAGGCGAACCCCCTTCTTGAGACCCAATTGCTCTACCACTCGGCTGGTTGCCGGGACGGTGATGCTCTTACCCGGGGCCACGCTGATCCCTGCAAGCACCTTGGGCTCTTGACCGCTCTCACTCCCCGTGCCCACGACGGCGATGCCGTTGAGAATCAGCGGGGAGCCGTTCTCGATCCGGACTCGGTACAAGTCTTTGCCCTTGCCCTTCGACACGGGCGCGACCGACGCCCGAACCAGACGTCCCAGCATTCCCTCGGCCAACGAATCGACAAATGCCTCCGTTTTCGCTTTGTCGCTTTCGCGAGCGACCGGCAAGGTGAACTTGCCCGCAGCGGCCCACGCCGTCGCGTCGGGATTGCTCGTCGACATCTCCACGATCGCTTCGGGCTTCTCCGCAGTCCCTCTGAGGGTGATCCGACAGGCAACCCCAGGCCCCTGGGGTAGAGCGGGGATCTCGGTCTTCACCGCCAGCCCGAGCACAGTCTGATCCTTGAGCGCCTTCTCGAGTTGACGGGCCAGCGCCTTGTGGGCGGAATCGTCGGCCCGAACTTCGCAAACGATCGTCCCCGAGTCCCCCTTGGGCAACTCGTCGAGCTGGTCGACGAACGACTGGGCCAAGGTCAACTCTTGCGCGTTCGCCCAATCTTTCGATAGCGCGGTAATCGTCGCCCAATCCAGGTGCGACGCCACTCGCCACATCACGAGTTGAGACACCGACTGAGGCGCTTTGTCTTCCGCGAGTCGCTTCAAAGCTTTCTGCACCCGCGGATCGACCGTGAGCTGGCTGATATCGCCCAGCCGCAGCCGTTCTCCCTTGGCCGGCATCACCACGGGCTGTTCAGGATTGGGGTCGGAGAGCCCCACCAACCGCGTGGGCAAGTGACGGGTCTGCTTGGGATTGAGCGTGGCGAACGGAAGGCTCGTCGGGGGAACCGACCGCATTCCACCACCCATGCCGCCCATTCCACCCATTCCTCCCATGCCGCCGCCCATTCCCCCCATGCCCATGCCACCCATGCCACCCATCATTCCGGACATCAGTGATTGCTGATCCCAGCTATCGCGCTCGCCGACCAGGGACATGATCAGCCGGCCCAGCATCATCATCCCCATCGAGGCGGGCATGGTTCCACCCCCCATCCCCATGCCACCGCCCATGCCACCGCCGCCCATACCTCCCATGCCACCGCCGCCCATGCCCCCCATACCACCGCCCATGCCACCCATACCCATGCCACCCATACCGCCCATGCCGCCGCCCATACCCCCCATCCCCATGCCGCCCATGCCGCCACCGCCCATGCCCCCCATCCCACCGAACTGGCCAGTGGCACCCGAGGCGATCAGACCGGGCGGGAGGACAACCTGAAGCTTGCGCCTGGTCTTATTGGTGACGGAGAGGGTCATCCGACCGTCGCCGATCCCTTCGGCATTGACCGAAACCGAGCCGGATCGGACCGCTTCGAGCAGGTTCAGCTTTGGAATTTCTTCCGCCGAGGCCGGGGATTCTTGGTCCGTGCTTTTGGCGGGAGGAGGCGTTGAGGGACCGTCGGCGGCGGCGAGCGCCCCGGGTCCGACGAGGCAAAGACTGGTGAAGACCGATGCGGGAACACCGAGGAGTCGAAGCGTCAAATTCATGGCAAGAGCCTCTTAGCACTCCGATCAGGAGTTCAGTCCGAGTGCGTCGACCGGATCAAGAATGCGCTCCCGCTGAGGGGTGGAAGGCCGACCGGGACCTGCGACTCGGGGGGTAATGGGACACCGTTTGGAACGTATCAATCGACTAGCAAGACTCACGATGCTACAGACTCAAAGACGTACAGACCTCAGGCCCTATTCGCGCCTCTTCGACCGTTTTTTTTTGCGGGACATCTGGATCGAAGTTTAGACTTCCGATCCGGGATGTCAAAATCGAAGGTCTGAACCGTGACGAAAATGATCTCTCTAAACCAAAGAGACATAACAATTTTCGACACACCGAACCGAGTCTCGACCCGCGTCGGATCGATCACGTTTTTTCGTCGGATCCGCACGGCCCACCACGCCTTCCTCGCTGCGGCTTCGCGGGCATCGCTGACTCTCGACCTCCAAGCGAATCGGCTGGGGACATGCCCGCCCGACGAGACTCAATGCTGAGTCGCTCGCACGCCCTCATCGATTCCCGGCAAGGGAAGAGTCATGTCAGCAAGAGCCACGCCCACGAGTCTGTTGAACGCTGGAGTGGCCCTTGACGCAGGGCCAAAGGATCGACGATTCTGGAGATGAGGCTTCCCGCACGCGACGATGAGGCGGATCATTCCGACGACGGTTGGGGGATATTTCGTCAGATTTCGCTCGACCAATGATTCACGCAAATTCCCAGGGCAAGTCGCTCGGTCGGGGTTTGCATCGATTTGGAGTGATCGCGCACCGACCCAAGGGAAAGCGTACGCAGAGTCGAACGGCTGTCGCGATCGTCAGTCTTGGCCGGTGAAATCGGCGAAGCTCTGAGGGAGTCACTCCCCGACTCATGGTCATGACTCGCGGGCGAGTTCGGGTCAGACCCCGGCGGCCTGCCCTGCGAGCGCGGGCGATCCCCCCGCCTCAATCGCCCGCCAGAACTTTCGGAGCGGTAGCAGGACATCCGCGTTGAAGCCCCGCCGGCCGTAGGTGATCGCGACGAAATAGGACGCCAGACGTACGGCATCCGAACCGAGGGCGGGCCGGGCCTCTCCCAGCCGCCGGACGAACTCGGTGGGCGTCTCGTGCGGTGAGCGGCCCAGGTCGTGCTCGTACGCCCAGGCTTCCAGCGCCTCGAAGCTGTAGACGACGAGGTCATCGGGCGTGAACTGGCGGTCAAGCCCCGTGTCGAACGGGTTCGCGAACGAAGCAAACGGCCGAGCGGGCGGCTCCGGCGCGGTCGAAGCCTCGGCTTTTTGCTTCGGTTTCGGGGCTCTCGGCCCACCGAACCAGAGACCTCCCAGCAGCGCCCCGATCATCGCCAGGAGGCCCTGGAGCAACCCCGGGCCGTAACGAACGGCGCCAAAACATAAGAACACGATCCCGGCGATGAGGATCGGGATGCGCAGCCAACTCGGGGCCTGAAACGAGAGCGTGGGCGGTTGCACGGGGGGGGTCGGCGCTTGATCCGCCGGCGGCGACGAGTCACCTTGTCCGGATTCAGGTTCCTGCTTCCGGCCGGCCTGATCCTGCCCCCTGCCCGGTCCGTCGTTCCGGTCCTGCTGACCCGCACCGCCAGCTTTCGCCGCGGAAGGCTTGCCGCGGGCGGCGCCCGCCTTCGAACGTCCTGGGCCACTCTTTCCCCCCTGGCGTCCCGGACCGTTGGTCTGCCGCGCGGCGTTGGGATCGTTGGTCTTCCCCGAGCCCTCGGGCTCGCCGGATTCGGGTTGCGGACGCGCGGATTTCGAAGCGGCGTCCCCCTGGCTCGGGGCCCCTTCGCCCTCGACGCCACCGTCCTTGAGCATCGCCCACCGCGAGGCGCGGCGGTCGCTCGACGCGAACGACGAGCCGCTCATCGTCCGAAACCCCGAAAGCGACGGGACCACGACTGCCGAGGCGACGGTCAGTCCCACGATCATGACTGCGCCCGTCGTCAGCCAAGTCGTCGTCATCGCCCCGGGCATCGCGAGCTTGCGCCTCCTGAGGTAGCGGCGCAAGTTGAGGAAGCTCGTCGCCAGCAGCAGGCCCATCGCACTGGCGAGGTAGGCCAAAAAGTAGAGAAAGAGCCCGGAGCGACGCTCCGCTTCGACGGTCGGCACGAGCCACTGGCCCAGACCAAAGACCGGAAGCGAGGCAAGCGCGAAGTAGATGAGCCAGACGCCCGGCGGGTGGGGACGGTAGGCCTCGCCCAGTTCGCGTCCCCAAGGCTTCCACCAGGGGCGACGGGGCAGGAGCGAAGCGTCCATACCTTCCGGGTCGTCCTGCGCGTAGGCCGACGCCGCGGCTGAAGCATCGAGTCCGCTCTCCTGGAGCAGGCCGACGCCGGCATCCTGGTCCTCGTCGACCAGGGTGCAGTCGTAGGTCAGTTTGTGAGTCACCCACCAGACGAAGCCCAACATCGCCAGCAGGAACGGCTGGAACCCCGCCAACGACGTGGCCACCAGTCCCACGGCGCCGCCGAGAGCCAGGCCGTAGCCCTTGGCTTGTTCGCCACCGATCTGCATGCCGACCCGCGTGATGAGCACGATCCCGAACACGAACCAGAAGAGAATCCAACGGAGTCGGGCCAGGAACGGACCTTCGTACCAGAGGTCGAGCAGGAAAAACATCAGTCCGCCGACCATGACCATGATCAGGGCCGGCACGATCGCGGCGACGAGGTGGTCAACCAGAGTGCCCTGGGATTGCGCGCGGGCCATTGGGGGAGACTCCGAATCCGTTTTAGAGCGGCGTCACGAACTGAAGCTCGCAGAAACCATGCAGCTCGTTCTCGTCGGACACGGCGCGGACGGCCAGGCCCTGGGCGATCAGCGGCCCGGCACCGTCGATCCGCTCGATCTCGTCGAACGCCAGAAGCACCACGCTCACGGCGAACCCCTGGCGTTTGAGCCGGCCCAGTGCCTCGGCCGTTTCGGGAGTGACCTGAGCCAGGATGGCGACGACCGTCGCGTCGCGGGGCATCCGCGACTCGACTTCGATGACCAGGCGGTCGAAGCTCAAGGCGTCGGACAGCTCAACCCGGGCCATGACCTCACGAATCCGCGCGAAGGTTTCGGGACCGCGGCCGACCGGGACGATCAGCGGGCGGAGCCGGTCGTCGTCCTCGCGCATCGCGGCCGTTCGGTGGATCGCCGCGCGATCGGAGCCAAGCCCGGGCTGCCGCCACGCGATCTCGTCGCGCTGGCGAACGCGCTCGGCGGCGTCCCGGCCGTTGGTCATCAGGCCGACGGGCTGCCCCATCAGGCTCACTGCGTTGGCCAGCGCCACCGCGGTGGTGACAGCCAGTTCGGAGCGGCCCGGCTCGTTCCGGGCTGGATAGGCGTCGCGGTGGAAGTCGAGCAGGATCGTCGCGCCGGCGATCGTCGAGGCGTCGTAGACCTTACTATGCAACGTCCCGGTCCGCGCCGTGGCCGCCCAGTGCACACGGTTGAGCGGGTCGCCGGGCTGATACGCGCGCACACCGGCGATCCGCGTCGGGTCCTCGAACAGCCGATGCGTCAGCTTGATCTCACCGATCGGCCGACGCGACGCCAGGTCGTAGCCCGGAAGTGGCACGACCTTGGGATAGACGACGACGTAGACCGGATCGGTCGCGATCCGGAACCGGCGGTGGAGGCCGAACAGGTCGCCCGTCTCCAACACAAGCGGACCCACCTGGTAATATCCCCGCATCGTGAAGTGGAGCTGATAGTTCAGCGTTTTGCGGCCGAGCGGCCCGAGCATCGCCACGGCCAGGCGACGCCCCTTGACCTCGATCCGCGGGGGCCGCGACGTGATCGCCGCGCGGGGCAGCATCTCCTCGATCAGGACCCAGGCGATCGGCAGCCGCCCGCAATTGCGCAGCGTCGTCACGAACGCGATCGACTGACCGATCTCGGCCTCGGTCCGGTTGCAGTCCCGCGTCGCCTCCAGGTTGGCGATCCACGACCGTGCGAGGAACCGGCTGACGAGCATCAGGCCCGACAGCGCCAGCATCGCGCCGGCAAGGAGGCCAAGGTCGAACGCGACCGCAACCACGAGAACCAGGATGACGACGAAGACCGAGCGCATCAGGCCATGACCCTCGCTCCACCCATCGGCACGACGGCCGCGTCGAGAACCTCTTCAATCACCGACCGGGCCGTGACCTTCCGGAGCCGGCTCTCGGGCTTGAGGATGATCCGATGGCTCAGAACGGCCGGGGCCATCCGCTTGACGTCGTCGGGAGTGACGAAGTCCTGCCCTCGAACCGCCGCCACGGCCTGCGAGGCGCGATGAAGGGCCAACGAGGCTCTCGGGCTGCCCCCGAGCAAGACGTCGGGATGCGCGCGAGTGCGACGAATCAAGTCGACGACATACCGGCAAAGCTTATCGTCCACGCGGACCAACCGCACCGCCTGCTGGCACTGGAGGACTTCCTCGGCGGTCACCACCGCCTGGAGATCGTCGATCGGATGGCGGAGTTGCAACCGCCCGAGCATGGACGCCTCTTCCTCGGCCGACGGGTAACCGAGATTGAGCCGGACCAGGAACCGGTCGAGCTGCGCCTCGGGGAGTGGGAAGGTTCCCTCGTGATCCACCGGGTTCTGAGTGGCGATCAGCAGGAACGGCGGCGTCAGGTCGTACGTCGTTCCGTCAGCCGAGACACTGCGCTCCGCCATCGCCTCCAGCAGCGCGGACTGGGTTCTCGGGGTGGCGCGGTTGATCTCGTCGGCCAGCACGATTTGCGCGAAGATCGGGCCCTGCCTGAACTCGAACTGCGTCGTCTTCGGGTTGAAGATCGATGCCCCCGTCACGTCCGACGGCAGCAGGTCCGGCGTGCATTGCACCCGCTTGAACGTCGCCCCGACGCTCCGGGCCAACGCCCGCGCCAGCATCGTCTTGGCCACGCCCGGCACGTCCTCGAGCAGGATGTGGCCCTCGGCGAAGTAAGCCACCAGAGCCAGGAGGATCTCCGGACGCTTGCCGACGACGACCTTCTCAATATTGGCGACAATCCGCTTGCCGGCCGCCGTGACTTCCGTCATGCCACTGCCTCCCCCCCCAGTCGGGCGCCTCGTCGGGCCGGACGGCGAACCCTGCCGCCTACGCGGTCGAGCGTGGAACCCGCCGACCCCAGACAAAAGTCCTACTATTGGAATTCTCGAGATCGAAAGCAAGACCGAAGTCTGACAAATGTAAAAAACGTCGAGATCCGTGATCTTAGGTAACGGCTGCAGGTCTGACCATGGGGAGGAGCTCAACCCGTTATGGATGGCCTGGGCTGGTGCGTGCCCGTTGCTGATCGGTTAAAGTGCGTACGATCCTCGAAGGACGTCGTAATTCAGGCCATCGAAGTCGGGAGCGAGTGATGCGATTTGTTTCCCACCTGGGATGTCCCACCTGCGGTGCCACGTATCCGGCCGATCGCCTCATGAACTTGTGCGAGCGTGACGGGCGTCCGGTCCAGGTGGTTCTCGATATCGACCGACTCAAGTCCGAGCGGGGCCGCGACGGTGGGTGGGACCCATCGCGCCACGACCTTTGGCGGTTCGGTGGCCTCTTACCGCTCGACGTCGCCGATCCCGACGATTGTCGTCACGTCGTTTCCCTGGGAGAAGGAAATACGCCCAGTCTTCCCTACGCCCACCCCTGGGCCGATCGGCTGGGATGTCGGCTCGAGGTGAAGGACGAAGGGAAGCCGTACCCGGGCTTCGGCCATAACCCGACACTCTCGTTTAAAGACCGGGGGATGGCCGTGACGGTCTCGATGGCCAAGGCCCTCGGTCTGTCTCGACTGGCCGTCCCCACCCAAGGAAATGCGGGAGACGCGCTGGCCGAATACGCGGTGGCGGGCGGACTCGAGGCGGCGATCGTCATGTCGCCCGACACCGACCTGCCGATCCTGGGCAAGGTGGCGGCCTACGCCAAGCTCCACCCGGCGCTGATCACGCTGGAGCTTGTGGCGGGTACGATCGTCGAATCGGCCCAGCGAATTCGCGACCATTATGTGCCGGCCGGCTATTTCAGCGTCGCCACGTTTCAAGAGCCGGGTTGGCGCACCGAGGGCAAGAAGACGCTCGGCCTGGAAATGGCGGAGCCCGCCGGCGATCGACTGGCGGAACGGGTCTGGAAACTCCCCGACGTGATCGTTTATCCGACGGGAGGGGGCACCGGTGTCGTCGGGATGGCCAAGGCGTTCGACGAACTCCAGGCGCTTGGCCTGGTGGGCGACGAACGGCCCCGGATGGTCTGCGTCCAGAGCTCGGCGACGACCCCGATCGTTCGCGCCTTCGACGAAGGGGCGGATGACATCACCCCCCTGCCCCCCGGCACGACCATCGCCACGGGCTTGAATGTGGCGCGGAACGTCGGGCACATCAACGTCTTGCGCATCATTCGCGAGTCGGGAGGGGCCGCCATCGCCGTGACCGACGACGCGATTCGCACGGTCATCCGCGACGAGTGGCGGGACCGACGCTTCGCCTGGTCACCCGAGGGCGCCGCAACCCTTGCCGCATTGCCGGAAATGGCCGATCGCGGTCTGATTCGCAAGGGAGATCGCGTCGTCCTGGTGAACACCGCCGCCGCCGAGAAGTCCTTGCCCAATATCCGGATGCTGCTGGACGGGGGGCTCTGAGGGAAAATCCCCCTTCATTCGCGCCCCCTTCAGACAACCTGGCGACACGGCCGAAGGTGGCTCACACCCGCCACCAGAAGCGCTATCGCCAGGGCCGCCGCGATCGCGGCCGACGGGGGAATTGGCGCTTCAAGGTGTCCAGCAAACAAGTCATCAAGGTGCGCGACCGTCTGAAGGACGATCGCCGAACCGATGACGATCAACGTCCACCCAAGGACGGCTGAAAGTCGTTCCTTCAACGTGGTTGGCTTTGATTTCCTCATCGTCCGGGTCTCCCGATCGCGGTTTTCAGTCAGGAACGGCTCAATTCTGACATGGGAATCCGACTCCCGTGGCCAAGGCCGCCAAAATCCTACGAACTTCGGCGAACCCGTCAATCTCGTCCCGAACTTAGTCCAAGTGCTCGTGCACGGCCTCGGCGACCACGAGGTTGCGGGATGTTACGGGCCAGTAGCGGCAGGCGACTCCGACGAGCAGAAAGAGGCCGCCGACGATGGTGGGAACGGCGGGGCGTTCGCCAATGACCAGGAGAACCCAGATCGGGGCGAGCACCGGCTCAAGCAGGCCGAGGAGACCCGCCTCGGGAGCGCCGATGTCGCGGAGCCCTCGGGCGAACAATCCGTAAGGGATCGCCATCTGGATTGTTCCGAACACCACGAGCAGGACGATCGTCGAAGCGGGGGGCACTTGAATTGAGCCGCGGGTCAGGAGGATCCAGAGTGCGAGAGTGCCCGATGCAGCCAGGTTGTTGAAGGCGCTCAGCCAGATCGGGTCGAGGTCGCGAAATCCTCGAAGTCCAACAACCACTCCCGCGTAGCCCACGCCGCTGGCGAGGCCAAGTGCGATCCCCTGCCCTTCATTGGGCCGGCCGTCGTACCCGTAGAAGACAATGGCCACGACGCCGAGCGAGGCAAGCGCGATCCCGACGATCGACCGGCGGTCCGGACGTTCTCTCAGGAGCCAGGCACTGAGCGGGATCGTCCAGATCGTCGCCGTGCACTGGAGAAAAATGGCGTTGGCGGCGGTCGTTGTCATGACCGCGCTGAGGTAGAGCCCGGTCATGGCGCCGAAGGTGAATCCGAGCGGGATCATCGTCGGCCGGATGACACGACGCGACGCGGGGACGAACGGCAACAAGACCAAGCCCGCAAACAGGCTACGGTAAAAGGCAACCGTCAGGCCGTCGAGGTCGAGCGCCTTGGCAAACACTCCCCCCAGGCTCCAGAGCGCGGCCGCGCCAAGCACGTATCGGCGCCCAGACCGCGCCGCTTTCCGGTGATCGTCCAACACCCAATCCACGCTGATCTCCTCGGTCATCGGCTCGCAATCAAACCCGGCCAAATGGTACGGTTCACGACCCGTTCCGAATAGGCGTCTGGGAATTGCCTTTCGATGCGACAACAGTAAAATCAGAGCAACACGGTCGCTGATTCACGACCTTTTGGAGGGGCACAAGCCGGCCCCATTCTGCTATCGTTGAAGAGAAGGGACTCCCAAACAGTCGCTCGGGGGTCGGTTCCGCGAGTCGAACGTCAAAGGGATACGCGCCATGCACCTGGTGGTCCTCGGCGCCATCGTCCTGCTGGTTTACCTGGTGATCCGCCTGGGCGCGACGGCCGGCGCCTGGCTGACAGGCAATCGCTATCGCTCGTACCGCCAGCTCGCGGCGCGTTATCAAGGCAAATACGAAAGTCGGGGCCTCTCCGACCCGCCCACCGTCAGCTTCTCCTACAAAGGCTCGAACGTCCGGGTGGGATTGGCCCCACAAATCAATGGCCAACCTCATAATCCTAGGACCCGGGTGGTGGCTCGGTTCCGCAATGGCTTGCCGTTTCGGTTCGAATTGGCGCCGATCACCCGTCCTGCCCCCGCGCAAGCGCCCAAGGGGACACGCCTGGTCAGGATCGGCGACCAGGAGTTCGACCGCGGCTTCGTGGTTCAGGCCAACGATCCCGAGATGGCCGTCGAGTTCCTCTCCCCGGCGGTCCGCTGGTCGATCGGCAATTTACAGCGACTGGCCCCTCCGAGCGGGATCCTGATCTCGATCAATCCGGAACGACTGCTGGTCCAGATCGATCGCAACCTCGGACTCCACGCCGAGTCGCTCGCTCACGCCGTGCACGAAACGCTTTTAATCCATGACGGCCTGCAACTGGGCGTGACTGCGCGGATGTCGCAAGGGGTCTCGATCGTCGCCGTCGGTCCCGCGTCCGCTGAGGATGCCGGTCCGCCCATCTGCAAGGTTTGCGGAGAGGCGATCAACGGGCCGAGCGTCCGCTGCGCAGTCTGCCGGACGCTCCATCATCGTGACTGCTGGGAATACGTCGGGACGTGCTCGATCTATGGCTGCACCGGCAAACAGAGCGTCTCGGCCTGACAGGCGTCACCGTTCACAGGAGAAGGCCCTTCGATGAATCGCGTGGGGGAACACGGATCGATTCCCACGCGTCGGCTGTTCCGGCCCGGATGGGCACCGGGTATCCTGGCAACACCTGTCCGTCGCGAACGCCGAAGAATCCCGGCGTCTCCACCCAATATTGTCGTTTGACCAGCGAATGAGATGCTGAGGAGGTATCCTGACCATGTCATACGGCGGAAATGCCGATCCCACCGGGATTCAGGTGACGTTCCTGGACCAGACTGGGGCGAAGTCGGTCAAGGCGGTCATCGCGTTTAGCGTACCAGTCAGCCGAATTCTCCCGAATATTATCACCAAGATGAACTTACCGACCACCAGTCCGGACGGCCAACCGATGAGTTATTCGCTCGACCATAAAGAGGGCGGGCGACGACTGATCGAGAGCCATACGCTGGTGGAGGCCGGAGTTCAGAACGGCGATCACCTGATCGTCTATCCCGAGGTTGTCGCCGGGCGTTCCTGACCGTTCCACGGTTCCAGACAACGTAAGGCACCATCCTGCTTTCTTCTTGACGCGTTGGGCTCGTCCGAACCATGTACGAATCACCTCGCATCCGACGTCTTCGCAACGACTTCACTGCCATGGAGCGGCTGGGGTCGGAAAGCTCGGTCCTTCGGTTCCGGGCCGAGGGAAAGCCGGCGCAGCGCTACGTGGTCGAGTTTCGGGGCCGGAGCCTCGCTCGCGAGCGGGGCAAGGTCTCGATCCGCGACCGCCACGAGGTCGAGATCAAACTCGGCTCGTCCTACCCGCGGACGATGCCCGAAATCCGCTGGCTCACGCCGATCTATCATCCCAACATCTCGGAGATCGGCATGGTTTGCCTGGGAGGGTATGGAACCCACTGGGTGCCCAGCCTCAACCTCGACGAACTCTGCGGTATGCTCTGGGACATGGCTCGATTCCACAACTACGACATCAGGAGCCCCTACAATCGCGAGGCCGCCCTCTGGGTCGCCAACCAGAGTTCGTTCCTCTTTCCACTCGACGCGCGGGCGCTCCGCGACCTCAGGGTCGCGCTCGGCCGGGTCGACTCCCACCCTTCTGCCGCTGCCGTTCCCGCTCCGTCAGTGGAGTCGGAACCGGCGTCCCAGGAACCGGCCGCCCCCAAGAGTTCATCGAATCCGGTCCCCGGCTCCCGGGCGGGAAAGTACGCGGACTTTGTCCGGAAGTTTGCGTCCGATTTGAGCGCACTCAAACCGACGCTTGCCGAGTCGAGCCCCCAAGTTCCCGAGGCCTGGAACGGGTCGGGTGTGGCAGGACCCGAGGGGATGATTATCCTCGATATGGAGGTAGATCTGCGCCCCGCCCCGCCTGGTCCTCGACCAGGATCAGGACCAGGTGATGAAATCGTCTTCATCGATTAGAGGCTTGACACCTCGGTGATTGAGATGCTTGGCAGCTCGAACTGGCGACCCTTCATCGCCAGGCGCCGAGACCCTTGAATTCGGGACCCACTCAGCTCATGATCTCTTTACGCCACGAAGACGCTACGACCCACCCGCGCGTCGGGGTTTCATGGCACTGACTTTTGTCACTTTCGGCAATCATTTTTGTGTCGCGTGAACATGTCCCGCCATTTCGCGACTCACCCTCGGTGAATGCTCCATGGATGACTCCCCACTGACGTTCCTCGACGAAGAGCTTCCCGATGCGGAGTCGGTGGCGGACACCGATGCCCCCCCTTCCTTGATCATCGACGACGCCGACCGTTACTCGCGGCTCCGGCTGATTCCGTGGTGGCGGCAGGAACGGCTCGCCGCCGCGCGGGTGCTCGTGGTCGGTGCCGGCGCGCTCGGGAATGAGGTACTCAAGAATCTCGCGCTCCTGGGGGTCGGGACCGTTTATGTCATCGATCTCGACGACGTGGAACCTTCCAATCTGTCGCGGTCGGTCCTCTTCCGTACCGAGGATGGCGGCCGGGGCAAGGCGGAGGTGGGGGCGCAACGCGCGACTGAGATCAATCCCGATGTCCGGATCATCCCGCTCAAAGGAGATGTGATCACCGACGTCGGCCTCGGTCTGTTCGCGGACGTTGATGTCGTGATCGGCTGCCTCGACAACCGTGAGGCGCGGCTCTGGGTCAATCGGCAGTGCTGGAAGGTGGGAACCCCCTGGGTCGATTCGGGGATCCAAGAAATCCAGGGGGTCGTGAAGGTCTTCGTCCCCCCCGATTCCGCCTGCTATGAATGCGCGATGACCGAGCGCGACTATCAGCTCTTGAACCTTCGATACAGTTGTCCCTTGCTTCGTCGCGATCAGATCATGGAGGGGAAGGTCCCCACGGCCCCCACGATTGCCTCGATGATGGGGGCGCTCGAAGTGCAGGAGGCGCTCAAAATCATTCACGGCCTCCCGGTCGCCGCTGGCAGCGCGATGGTTTTCAACGGGGTCACGAACCAGTTCTACACGACCCGGCTTCCCTTTCGACCCGATTGTCTCAGTCACGAGACCTACCCCAAACCGATCGAGCTGCCGCTGGGCGCGCTCCGGCCGGTCGCCGACCTCTTCGCGGCCGCGCGTCAAACGGGCCTGGCCGGACCGTTGACCTTGGCCCTCGAACGCGAGCTCGTCGTCTCGATCGACTGTCCCCGATGCGGCTGGCACAGCGAAATCCATCGGCCGAGAACCCGCGTTTCCCAGGCCGAGTCGATTTGCCCGACCTGCAACGAACCGGCCCAACCGGAGATCGTGAGCGCGCTGGCGGAGGATTCTCCACTGGCCACCCGAGCGCTCGCGGATGTCGGCATCCCGCACTACGATATTGTCCGGGTCGACGGCGTCGACGAGTCGGCCTTTTTTCTCCTGGCCGGGGATCGAGGGTGGCTCGAGGCCGGCCCGCAGGAAACACCGAACCACCCCATGAGAGCCTAGGTCGACGGACAGATCATGGTATCGTGGTAAGTTGGGGTGGGAAGTCCGATCCTGACTCACGACTCCAGTGAAGGCCTTTCGAGGCCGGCGACGGGAAGGGCGAGCGGTTTGAGCCACGACGAAATGGTTTTTGACGACGTGAAGTATCGCGAGCCCGAGCGGCGCTGCCGGCCCGATCGCGATCGCCGCTGGGCCTGCCTGGCCTATGGCCTGCCGGGAGTGATCGACCTCCCGATCTACCTCGATCGCGAGACGGCCGACCTGATCGAGCGGCACGCCTTACGCGATACCTCGGTCGAGTTGGGTGGGATCTTGCTCGGTAAGGAGTGCCTCGACGAAAAGACCGGGCTCCCCTTCGTCATGGTCACGCGGTCCTTGGAAGCGAAGCACTACGAGAACACCCAGGCCAGTTTCACCTATACCCATGACTCATGGGAAGAGATCACCCGGGAGCGCGACCGGTTACATCCCGACCTGGACATCGTCGGCTGGTATCATACCCATCCGGATTTCGGCATCTTCCTCTCGAGTCACGACCAGTTCATCCATCGCCACTTCTTCGCTCAGCCGCTTCAAGTTGCTTACGTGGTCGACCCGATCCGCCAGACCCGCGGGTTCTTCCAGTGGCGCGACGGGGAGCTCGAAGAAGTCGAGGGATACTACCTCTACACCGACCGGGCCGACCGCATTGCCCTGACGCGGTTGGTCAATGACCTGGAAAACTTCCCCAACGCCGAAGGCGGCGGTGGGGGCCTCTCCCCTCGACTGGAGGCCCAGCTAATCGCCATGCTCACGCGACCAGTCACCCACCACGCCACGACCGTCGACCGCACCCAGACGGCCGTGCTCTTCAGTCTGATCGGCAGTCTGGTCGGGATGCTCGTGCTGGCCGCCGGCCTCGTCCTCTACCAGATGTACCAGGAGGTCGCGGACCAGGCGCGGACGCTCAAGGACCTCCAGGAAAGCACCGGGGAGATCGTCTCCGCGCAACGTCTGGCGCTCGATAGCCTGCTCGACGAGGCGAGCGACGGCCATCCCGACAAATTCACCGCACGGTACAATCACGTGGTCCGCGAACGCGACGAGGCACGTAAAGAGGCGGAGCGGGCGAAGACGATCGATGCCGCGCTCACCGATCGATCCCAAAAGCTCGAGGCCGATAACCTCAAGCTCACCAAAGAATACGCTTCCGCAAAAAAGACCGTCGCAAAATACAATGAGGAACGGAAGACGTCGCCCGATCTCCTCGGTCGGCTTGCATTCCTCGAAGACGCATTGAAGACCAAGGCGCAGGCGATCACGGAGAAGGACGCAATCCTCGAGACCGTCAAGGACGCCGAAAAAGTCGAAGCGCTGATCCACAGTTATCATCGAACCTGGTATACCGCCGCGGCGGGTTGGGGGCTCTTCCTGGTCACCGCCCTCGGCTTGTTCACCTTGATCGGGCAACCCAAGTCGGCTCTGAGGCCGAGTGACGAATCCACCAATATTGACCCGCCTCCGCACCGAATCGCCTGAAAGGCCCTGAGGACATTGCGAACCGACTTGAACTCGCGCCTCCTGAAACTCGCGCTGCTGCTGACCCTACTCCTCTCCCCTCCCCTTCCGGCCGCCGAGAGCGCCCCAGCCGCTCCGTCGGTTTCCGGGCGTTCGACGCTGATCGCGGAGGACCTGACACCAGTCCCCGTCCCGCAACCCAGCGCCCTCGCCGTGCGTTATCACGCGACGGGGAACTGGCTCTGGGCCCTGGGTGAGCTCTGGTCGTTGCTCGTCCCGGCCGCCCTGCTCGTTTCCGGCGGTTCGGCGAAGCTCCGCGACCTCGCCCACCGAATCGGGCGCCGCTGGATTTTCACTGTTGGGATCTACGTTCTCCTGTTCTGCTTGGTCGTCTTTCTGCTCGACCTCCCGCTTCATTTTTACCGCGGGTACGTCCGGCAACACGCCTACGGCCTCTCCAATCAATCGCTCCACAAATGGTTTTTTAACTCAGTGAAGCAAGCGGGCATCGCCGCGGCGGTCAGCGCGCTGTTCGCGTGGGTCCCTTACCTGCTCATACTTCGAAGTCCTCGACGTTGGTGGCTCTTCACCACGATCCTAACGATCCCGTTCTTGTTTGGCGTGGTGCTCCTGAAGCCGATCTGGGTCGATCCCCTATTCAATGACTTCGGACCGATGAAGGACAAGGCGCTCGAGCATAAGATCCTCGCGCTGGCCGAGCGGGCCGGAATCAACGGCAGCCGGATCTACGAAGTCAATAAAAGCGTGGATACCAAGGCGGTGAATGCCTACGTCACCGGCCTGTTGGGAACGAAGCGAATCGTGCTCTGGGACACGTTGCTCGCCCGGCTCGAAAACGACGAAGTCCTGGTCGTCATGGGCCATGAAATGGGCCACTACGTGCTTGGCCATGTCCCAAGGTCGATCTTGCTCTCTTCCTTGATCACCCTGGCGAGCCTCTTCTGGGTCGACCGGGCCGGGCGTTGGCTGCTCGCCCGCGCCAAGGCGCGGTTCGGTTTTGACCAGCTTGCCGACGTGGCCTCGATCCCGCTCCTGCTCCTCCTCCTGCAACTGGCCTCGCTCGCGCTCGGTCCCGTCGCCAACGCCTACAGCCGGCAACAGGAACACGAGGCCGATCGCTTCGCGCTGGAGATCACGCGCGCGAACCGCGCGGCCGCGCTCACCTTCGTGAAGTTGCAGGAAGAGAATCTGGGGATTCCTCGGCCTGGATTCGTCTACCGGTTCTGGCGCGGATCGCACCCCAGCATTGGGGAGCGGATTGATTTCTGCAACACGTACCGCCCCTGGGCGGAGGGTCGTCCACTCCACTATTCCCGCTGGATCGGTCCCGAATCCACGGCTCCCCAATAGAACTGGGACTCAGCGCTGCCGGCGACGCGAACGTTTGTGGATCAATAGCTTAGGTGACGAATTCCTGGCCGAGAATGGGTCGTTGCCCCGTTTCGGCCAGGAATTGGAGAAAGTGTCGCTTGCACGACGGGGCGAGGCTTGCCATGATCGGGCTGCTGGAATGCCTTGCGACGCCCGGCCACTGAACGATTTCGATTCCTACCGCCCTCGATCTCAGTCTGGATTCCCCCAGCGCAGATCCCCCCGCCGGCCGGCTCACTCCGTGACCACGATTGGATTTGTGTTGAGTGTCCCTCCCTTCCCAACGGAATGAGCGGGACCTTTTTAAATCGGGAGCCTTGGTTAATGAACCTGGATTTCTGGCGAAGACTGGCATGCCGGCGTCCTGGATGGGTGGTCAGCGGTTGGTTTGCGACGGCGATCGCCGTCGGCCTCTTTGCGCCGAACTTGACTCAATTGGCCGCCGAGGGGCAAGCGAAGCTGCTCGGTCGGAATTCTGAAAGCTGGAAGGTGGCCGAGGTCGTCGCGAAGGTTTGGCCCGACCAAGGGTACGAGTCGATGGCGGTCGTCGGTTTCCACCGCCCCGGGAGCCTTACTGATTCGGACCGTGAATACGTCGCTCAACTGGCCAACCAGTTTGCGGTCCCGACGCGGCCCCGCGAGATCCTCCGGGTGCTCGGTCCCCACTCGCAACCCGAGGTGGCCGATCGCCTGCTCAGTCGGGACAAGTCGCTCGAGCTGGTGGTGGTGCCAATGCGTTCCGCGTTCGTGGCACCGGTCACGCAGGAGGCGGTCGCCTGGCTTCAAGCAATCGCGTCCGGCCCCGCCCTCTCCCCTCGTTCGGGACTGGAGATCCTCTGGACTGGCGACGCGGTCCTGGGACGTGACTACATGGCGAGCGTCCAGACCTCGCTCGATCGCGCGGCGTTGGTCACGGTGTTCCTACTCTTCGCTGTCTTGCTGACGGTTTACCGATCGGTTTGGTTGGCGCTGGTTCCCCTGGTCACGATTGCCCTCAGCTTGGTGATCACGCGCGGGATCCTGGCCTGGATGACGCAGTGGGGTTGGGAGATTTCCCCGCTGGTCGAGCTCTTTTTGGTGGCGATCCTGTTCGGCACCGGCACCGACTTCTGCCTCTTTGTCTCGTGGCGTTTCGGCGAGCATTTCAATCCCGACAACCCCGCGGGCGCGATGCAGGCGACTCTCGAGCGATCCTCGCTCGCGTTGTTGACCAGCGCCGGAACGGTGATCGTGGGTCTCTCCTTGATGGGGACGACTCACTTCAAGCTCTTCTCGAGCACCGGTCCGAGCGTTGCGATCGGGCTCGTTTTGACCCTGATGGCGACCCTGACCTTGACCCCTGCCCTGCTCGTCTTGCTAGCGGGACTTCGGCCCCGTTCGTTCAGCGGCCTGACGGCGCCTGCATCCGGGATCTGGGAGCGGCTGGGTCGGCTGGCCATGGCTCGTCCGCTCTTGAGTTGGTCCCTGGCACTTGTCTTCATGATCCCATTGGTCCTCATGAGCCTCCGTGCGGATTTCGTCCAGGACCTCATGACCGAATTGCCCAAGGAGACTCGGTCGGCCCAATGTCTGCGCCTGATCGCCGAGAAGTTTGAACCCGGCATGATGGCCCCGCTCACCGTCGTGCTCGAGTCCGACGCCAGCTTCCGAAGCTCGGAGGGGCTGGCGCTGATCGATGATGTCAGCCGGTTTCTCACGCTGCAACGCAGGCTGGTCGAAGTGCGTTCGGCCACTCAGCCGTTGGGGCGTACCGAGACCCTGGCGCGGGCGCGTCTGGCCTCGCGGCTTGGCGAGGTCGACCAAGGCTTCGTTCGAATGGCCTCGGGAGCCGGTGAGCTTCGCAACGGTCTGATCGAAGGAGCGGCGAAGATTCGGGCGGCGCTCTGGTTGGAACGGAACACCGGCCTGAAATTGATGAACGAAGCATCGACCGCTTCGAGTTTGGGAGGGGTCAACCCGGCCCCATCGAACGCCGGGAACCTCTTGGCCCAAGGATTCCGCCAAGCCTCGGCCGCCTTCGTCGGTTCGAGCGCGTGGTCGGCCCGAAAGCCGGCAGCCGACCGCGAGCCGACTCCCCCAGCGCCCGACGGCGATCCCAAACCCGATCAACCGCGACAGTCCATGCTTCGTGACCTCAGCCGTGCCGCCGAGGGCGCCGCGCAGATCGAGGAAGGGGCGGCCCGCGCCCATCGCGAGGTCTCCTCGATCCTGGCTGATCCGGTCGGACGTCGCGCGCTCGATCGCCTCCTGATCGACGCTCAGACCTTGCGTGACAACCCCGAGCTGGGGAAGGGCTTCGACGCCTACATCACCAAGAGCGGCCACCGCGCCCGGATCGACCTGGTCCAGGCCGATCGTGTCTTCTCGGCGGGAGCCATGGACCAAGTTCAAACGCTTCGCCGACGTCTCAACGACTATCTTGGCGAGGTCGAGGGCATGAAGGTCAAGGCGACCATCGGCGGCACCAACGCCGAGTCGGCGGACATTCGCGCGCTCACCCGGTCCGACCAAATCCAGAGTTGGTTCATCGTGCCGATCGGGGTCTTCCTCGTGTTGCTCGTGGCCCTACGCGACCCGCTGGCATGCCTCAACCTGGTCGCCACGATGATCCTGACCTACATGTTCGCGCTCGGAGCCACTCACCTCCTGTTCGTCACTTGGCTCGGTGCCGAAGGTCTCGACTGGAAGGTGCCCTACTTTCTGTTCGTGCTCCTGGTCGCCGTGGGGGTGGACTACAACGTCTTCCTGATGGACCGGGTTCGCGACGAGTCGCGTCGGCTCGGGCTCCGCGCAGGAATCGTTCAAGCGATCGCGAAGACGGGCGGACTGATCAGTTCGGCCGCGGCGATTACCGCCTGCAGCTTCGCCTCGTTCCTCAGCAGCCCACTGGGATCACTTCGTCAGCTCGGATTCGCGCTGGTGGTGGGAATCACGCTCGATGCCGTGCTCGTTCGACCGATTCTGGTCCCCTGCGGCCATTGGCTCTTGAGCCGGCTGCAATGGCCAAGGAGTTCGGGGGCCGCGCAGCGATCGCCCGTGGGGGCGGTGGGTCAGTTCGTTCACGTAAGCGATTGATCGAACAATTTTCGGAACGATCGGTCGCCCCCCGACCCTGCCCCGCTCGGCCCCTTCGTCCGCATCACAGGATCGTCCGGTCGATTGGGACGCTGGCTTTGACACGGGTTCTCGTTCGATCGAACCGACAAGGTGGAGGCATTGGCGATGAAGACCAGTGGCGGACGATCCAGCGCAAGAGCTTCGGTCGGGACCATCCGCCATGGGACAGGTACGTCACCCCTGGGACCGATCCTGGTGGGGATGTCAAAGCGAGGGGTCTGTGGCTTGTTTGTCCTCGTCGACGAGGGGGCACTCCACGCGCGGGGGCGACTTCACCACCACTATCCTGGTGCCGAGCTCATCGAGGATCAGACCGCGGTCGCAGGCCTCTTCCCTCGTGTGACCGCCTTCCTCTACGGCCAGGATGACTGCCGCGACCTGGCCATTGACATGACGAGCGGAACCCCATTTCAGCAACGGGTCTGGGAGTCACTCCGCGCCATTCCGAGGGGCCAGACGCGATCCTACGGCGAGGTGGCGGCAGCGATCGGTCATCCCAGGGCCGCGCGCGCCGTCGGTGCGGCCTGTGGGATCAATCCAGTCTCGCTGCTCGTCCCCTGCCACCGCGTCGTCGCGTCAGGGGGCGCACTCGGCGGCTACGGCTGGGGGCTCGAACGCAAGAAAGCGTTGCTCGACCTCGAGCAAGATGAGTAACCGGGCTGTTGGAATCGACAAAAGGCGGGCAGGGAGCGATCAGCTCCCCGCTCGCCTTTGGAGTGGGTCACGAGATCCTGAAGTTTGCGAGCCACGACCGGTTTAGTTGGCCCGGCCGAGGTACTCGCCGGTACGGGTGTCGACTCGAACGGTGACCCCCTGCTCGAGATGCTCGGGTACCTGGATGATGTGGCCGGTAGCGAGGGTCGCCGGCTTCGTTCGTCCGGTGGCGGAATTTCCCCGGACGCCGGGAGCGGTCTCGACGATCGGCAGGTCCACGGTATCGGGCAGTTCGACCGCGATGACCTCGTCGTCGACGACGAGCGCCTCGACCCCTTCCATGTTCTCGGTCATATAAGGAAGTTGGTCGCGAAGGTCGTCGGTCGTGAACGAGAACTGATTGAAGTCGGCCGAGTCCATGAAGTGGCAGCCGTCGGGGTCACGGTAGAGGAACTGAACCGGACGGCGCTCGAAGCTCGACTCGTTGAGTGCGTCCGTGCCTCGGTAGGCTTTCTCGACGCGCGACTTGGTCTTGAGGTTGCGCGCCTTGATCTTGTAGAGCGTCGCGGCGCCTCGCGCCGAGGGCGTCTGAACCTGGATCTGCTCGATCATATGAGGCGAGCCGTCGATCTCAACCACCATCCGTCGCTTGAAGTCTTTGGCGGGAACCACGGCGGCCGATCCTCCAGCCCCATCGCAGCGCGATGGAGACTCGAAAAAAAACAGAAAACTCATGTACCGGGCAGGCATTCTTATCATACGGCAGGCGCTCGCGACGGTCAAAGCCAACCGAACAGGTGACGGATCGGCGGCCCGATCGATCACGCGATCGCGGGCCGGCCGGTCGACCACTCAGTTGACACGAAGCCCAGCCAGAGATAGTTTAAGTCACTGAAACGCAAATCTATAAGCGCCAAGTTGGTGCGGCCATGCCTGATTCGACTGAACGAGATGAAGCAACACAACTCGAGCACTGCCAGGACGTGCTCAACTACTCGTTCAAAGATCCCACCTATCTCCGTGAGGCTCTGACGCACGCGTCCGGAGCCGACCACCGGCTGGTGTCGAACGAACGACTGGAATTTCTCGGCGACGCCATCCTTGGTGCGATCGTCTGCGAACAGCTCTTCCTCAAATTCCCCGAGTACCTCGAAGGCGAGCTCACCCGAGTCAAGTCGGTCGTCGTCTCGCGGCGCACCTGCGCGAAGATCTCCGAGCGGCTTGGCCTCGAAGACTTCCTCGTGCTCGGCAAGGGAATGGGAGGGCAGGACGAGACCCCCTCCTCTGCCCTGGCTGACGTGTTCGAGAGCCTGATCGGCGCGATCTACCTCGACGGCGGAATGGAGGCGGCGAAGCGTTTTATCGTCCGCCACATCGAGGCGGAGATCGACGCGACCGTCGATGGCCAAGGGGGAATCAACTACAAGAGCAACCTCCAGCAGGTTGCTCAACGACAGTTCGGTGAGACCCCGACCTACCTCCTGCTCGACGAGAAGGGCCCCGACCACTCGAAGTGCTTCAAGATTTCCGCCCAGATCGGCCGTCAACGCTACGCCCCCGCCTGGGGCCGCAACAAGAAGGACGCCGAACAACGAGCCGCGATGAACGCGCTCAGTCAACTCTCGGGTGAAGCGGTCCCGTTCGAGTCGGACTGAGTTGTTTCCCCGGCCGTTCCTGCTGACTTGCGAGTCGCCTGATTCCCGCGTACGATCGCCAAGCGTCGGACGCATGCATGCTGAGGCGCTGTCTCGGCACGGATTGACTGATTTTCGCGGAGAGTAGATCCCGTGACCGGTTCGCTGGTACTCGACCTCGGAGTCGGGCCCGAAATCTGGCTCTTGCTGACGCTGGTCGGCTGTGTCACGCTCTTCTTCAAATTCAGCCGGATTTGGAGCGTGCGGAACCTCGATCTCCTGCTCCTCTTCGCGCTCTCACCCGGCATGATGCGGCTCGTCGGGAACGGGGACCGACAGCCCTGGATCGCCTTCGTCTGGTTGTTCCTCGGCTCGGCCGCATGGCTGGTTCGGTGCTTCCTCGACCTTGGTCTCACCCGACGCCCTCTGCTCGAGCCCAACCTCAATGCGGCCGGCCTCGCCTGTCTCTCGGTCGGTATGCTCTCGCTCCTCGTCGCCGAGACCATCAGCCTGCCGGTCGACGAAGGGGAAAAGCGAAACCCAGCGGCCCCCAGCGGACGCGACACCCCCCCTCCCCCGGGAGCACGCGACGCCAACTCCGCCGTCAATCAAGTCCTGATGATCGCGCCGCTCCCCAGCGCCCTGAAACCCAATCCGCCCCAGGTGATCCTCTCGCGCGTCCTCGCCAGCCTGGCTCACCTCGGCCTGGTCGCCGGCCTCATCATCGTCGGTTGGCGTCACTTCGAACGACCGATCGCCGGACTGGCCGTCGCCACCTGCTACCTCCTCTCCCCCTACACCCGAATTGCGCTCGTCGATAGTGGGCAGGTTGTGCCCGCCGCGCTGATCGTGACCGCCCTGGCGGTGTACACGAGGCCGGCAATCGCGGGGTTATTGATAGGCCTGGCTGCCGGGTGGATGCCGGCCTGCCTGGGGCTTGTGCCACTCTGGGCTGGTTTCTATCGCCGAAAAGGCTGGATCCGATTCACGTCCGTGAGCCTGGGCGTCATTTCGGGCTCCGCACTGCTGGGCGCATTCATTCCAGGACTGGCGCGGTGGGCCCGCGCTCTGGGCGCCCGAAGCCTCGCCGAGGCTGGGCTCTTACCTGGGATGGATCCCCCGTTGAACGGGAGCTTCTGGTCGGGCATCGACGCGAGCTATCGACTCCCCGTGCTGATCGCCTTTCTGGCCCTGGTGCTCGTGACCTCCCTCTGGCCCGCTGAGAAGAACCTGGGGGAGTTGATTGCCTTGTCATCAGCCTCGCTGATCGCGAGTCAGTTCTGGTATCTCGAGGAGGGGGGAACGATGGTCCTTCTCTATTTACCGCTCGTCTTGCTGATGATGTTCCGGCCGAACCTCGGCTCGAAGCGTCCGATCGCCGGCTCGTCGAGAATGAAGGAAACTCGGCAGTCGCTCTTTCCCGTGCGCTGAGGCGAATCCCGCGCACCCGCGGGGCGCCCCCCTTGCCGCCCAACAACTTCTTGTGCCGACCCACGACCCTGTCCTAACCGGGAGCCGGTTGATCATGGAATTCACTTACGAAGCAATCGCCAAGCGGATCGACCACTCGCTCCTCGGGCCGACGTTGACCGACGTCGAATTGGAGGAGGGTTGCCGCCTCGCCGCGAAGTACAAGGTGGCCAGCGTCTGCATCAAGCCCTACGCTGTCGCTCAGGCCGCGGCGATCCTTCGCGACTCCGGCGTGTTTGTGGGGACGACCATCGGCTTCCCGCATGGCGGACATACCACGGCGGTAAAGCGCTTCGAGTCGGAGCGGGCAATCGATGACGGGGCGACCGAGCTCGATATGGTGATCAACATCGGCCATGCGATCGAGGGCCAGTGGGATCGAGTTCAGGCCGAGATCGAGGCGATCACCCGAACAGCGCACGAGGGAGGGGCGATCCTCAAGGTCATCTTCGAGAACTGCTATCTCAACGATGAACAGAAGATTCGTCTCTGTCAGATCTGTGGCGAGGTCGGAGCCGACTACGTGAAGACCTCGACCGGCTATGGAACCGGCGGCGCCTCGCACGCCGACTTGATCCTGATGCGCAAGGCTGCCCCGTCGCATGTGAAGCTCAAGGCCGCCGGCGGAATTCGCGACCTCGACGCCGCGATCGCGGTCGCCAAACTTGGGTCCGATCGGATCGGTGCAAGTAAGACCGCGGAGATTCTCGACGAGCTCACCGCGCGTTTGGCTCGCTAAGCGCATCGCAGCAAACGCTGTACGACGGGCGTGTCGCTAGCACTTCGTCCTCACCTCTGGAGGACAGGGAGCGACCCGCCCGCCCTACCGGATTATCGTGAGACACTCGACGTTTCACGTGGAATCAGGTGAAGGGGTCCGAGCTTCGGGACCGCTCAAGCGACCGACTCGGCGGGTTCGACGAGTTTCACGTGAAACGAGGTTCAACCGCTCACGCCTTCAACTTTGAAAGCGTAGCGGTCTCGTCGTCGCATGACCAACCGGAAATGACGAGGGCTTGAAGCGCTTGTCCGCACTCAATCCGTCCCACGTACCATCGAGGCGGTGCGGAACGGCGTGGATCAGACGTGAGGCGGGGCCTCGAACTGTTCGACCCGATCGGCGTATCCGACGACCAGGAGGTCGCACAGGCCGAAGAAGAAGCCGGTATCGAGAACCCCGGCGACCCGTCGGAGCCGAAGGTCGAGACTTTCCGGATCGTCATTGGCGGCGAACCGGCAGTCGATGATCCCGTTCCCACCATCGGTGAGAGACAGGGTGCCGTCGCTCTGAGTCCGGATCGACGTGCTGGCACCGAGCCGCTTGAGTTGCGCCTCGGTGTGTTTCAGACCGAAGAGACTGACCTCAACAGGAAGCGGCATCGTTGCACCGAGCCGCTCGACCCGCTTCTCCGCGGTGATAATCGTGACCTTGCGTCGCGCCGAGGAGACCACGATTTTCTCACGGAGCAGGGCCCCTCCCCGTCCCTTGATCATCCGGAACCGCGAATCCACCTCGTCGGCCCCGTCGAGGTTCAGGTCAAGGGAGTCGACCTCGTCAAGTTCGCGAAGCGGGATGGCCAAGGATTGGGCCAGCTCAGCCGTCGCGGTGCTGGTGGGAACGCCCACAAAGTCGAGGGCTTCGTGATTGCGACGATCGCCCAGAAGCCGGATCGTAAGACTCGCGGTCGTTCCCGAACCCAGTCCGACGACCATCCCACTTTTGACCAATGCAGCCGCGGACAGGGCCGCCTGGTACTTCGCGGGATCGCGCTCGCTCATGACGTCGACTTGCCCCACCTATCGATCCAGGCCGTGTCCAGAGACGGGAATCTCAAGCAAAGAATCGGGGCGACCAGATTCGAACTGGTGACCTCCTGCTCCCAAGGCAGGCGCGCTAACCAGGCTGCGCTACGCCCCGAATCGGTTGGACCACGGCATGTTACGAACAATCCGGCATGTAGGTCAAGGTCGGCTCGAGAAAGCTTTCGGTGGGCATCAGGCGATCGAGGCATTCGAGGAACCGATCGAGGTCGATCGGCTTGCGAAAGACCGCGGTAAACGTGCGGCGAAACGAGTCGAGCGTGGGCATGTCAAGAATCTCGCCGGTCATCAGGATCAGGGGGACCGACGGATAGCGGGCACGGATCCAGTGGGCCAGGGCTCGACCATCGAGGTTCGGCATCGAGAGATCGGTCACGATCACCTGGGGCCGACGGACATCGCACTGAGAGAGCGCCAGGGCCCCCGATGAGGCGACCACACAGGAGTGACCGGCACCCTTCACCACCTGGTGCAGCTGACGCAAACTTGGCGCATGGTCATCCACGAGGAGGACGTACGGCTTCGTTCCGCCCACAGGCGCGGTGGTGGTGAGAATGGGTGCGCTGCTCAGCATGATAGTCACTCACAAGGAAGGACGAACGGTCAGGGGCCAAGTCGCCCTGAGGTGCAAACCGTCGTGGAAGTCGAGAGTCATCGTTCCCCCGTGCGCCGAGAGCACTCGGGCCAGGAGCGGCAGGGCCAGCGGGTCGGACCGGTCCGAACGTTCGGGAGTTCCACCGACGCCGAAAGAGGACGGCTCGTCCCACTCAATCAAAAAATGATCGTCTTCAATTCTCCACCCCAACTGGGCTGGCTGCCCGCGTTCACCCACTTCAGCACGCCAGAGAATGAACGTGTTGAGGCACTCGGGGAGGCGAATCGGGTCAAACTCGCCGACGTCGGACGATTTCGGTGGAACCAATCGGAGTGAACGATCTCGTGCAGCCATGGCCTCAACCCAGGAGGCCCCCCGCTCTTTCATGATGAGCGACAGCGAGGCCCTGAGGGGAGTCAGCGTCATCGGTCGGCAAATGGCCTGGAGTCGATCGAAGAGAAGTTCCACCTCGTGGTAGCGTTGATCAAGCTCGCCCCACAGCGGCGAGGCCACGTGCGATGCGTCACGCTTCGTCAGATAGAGGCTCAGTTTCAAGGAGTTGAGCGTGTTCCGGCACTGATGACAGAACACTCCGAGAATGTCGTGTAAGGCGCGAACCTTGAAGGGGTCCGACGCGACCCCGACCAAGGAACACGCGAGGTCGTCTTCCAGCATTGCCTGAGCCATCGGAAAATCCATCTCGGACGCATTTCGGGCCGCTTCGCCAAACGAACAGGACCAGGCCTCCTCGCCGGGCCGCTTGGGGAAAACTCGTCGGAGAGTCGGAGGAATCATGAGTCGGGAAGAAACGCAAACAGAGTGCCACCCCGTCCAATTCGCCGCCGCATCCCCTGAGACGCTTCCACACGGTTGAATTGTGCCATGTGAGGCGAACCTCCGAAATCGCGACGCGCGATCGGTTCGCCACTCTCGGTTCTCCTTTCCCGGACAAGCCGAAAGAAATGGGAAGCGTGGTCATCGTTTTCTTGCGATCAGGCGGAAAACGACGACAGGCGCGGAAATCACCGTGGCAGTGATTTCCGCGCCTGGGAGGTTCAACGTCGGCGACTCGACCAAGTCGGTGGCTTATTCCCCGCGAATCAGGGTGGTGACGCGCTCGAACTCTTCCTGCGAATTGAAGTCGATCACGATCTGACCGCGGTCGCGGCTCTTCACGCGAATCAAGACCGGTGTGCCGAATCGGCTATGGAGGTGTTTCTCGAGTTCGAGGACGTGGGGCATTTTCCCGCCGCCCGAAGTGACCCCCTGCTCGGCCGGATCCTTGCGAATCCGGGTTCGGGCTGGAGTCGGTTCGCCGGTGGCGACGAGGGCCTCGGTTTGGCGGACCGAGAGATTCTCGGCGATGATCCGCTGGAAGGCGCCGATCTGGCTGTCCGCGTCCGGTAGGCCGAGAATCGCGCGCGCGTGACCTTGGGAAATCTTCTTGTTACGGACCGCGTCCTGAATCTCTTCCGGCAGGTCGAGCAGGCGGATTAGATTCGAGACGGTGGAGCGGTCGAGGCCGAGTCGGCCGGCGAGCTCCTCCTGAGTCCCCCCGTAGTTGTTCAGGTAGTCACGGAAGGCGACCGCCTTTTCCAGCGCGTTCAAGTCCTCGCGCTGAAGGTTCTCGACCATGGCGAGCTCGCTGACCCGCTGGTCATCGAGCTCCATCACGCGAGCCGGGATCTCGTGAAGCTGGGCCTCGACGCTCGCCCTCAGCCGGCGTTCGCCCGCGACCAGTTGGTAGCGGTCGTTGACGGCACGCACGAGCACGGGCTGGAGCATGCCGTGCTGGCGGAGCGAGTCGGCGAGCGCCGCGATCTCGGCCGGGTCGAACTGACGTCTCGGCTGAAACGGGTTGGGATCGATCAGGTTGATCGCGACAAAAGTCAGGTCGCTGGCGTCGCCGGATCCGGGGTCAAAGCCCCCTTCATCGCGACCCAGGAGTGACTCCAGACCGCGTCCGAGTCGTCGCTTATTCACGGTCGATGACCTCCATGGCAAGTTCGGCGTAAGCCCAGGCGCCCCGGGCTCTCGGGGAATAGTCGAGCACGCTGACGCCGTGGCTCGGCGCTTCGCTAATATGAACATCGCGAGGGATGAGAGTGTCGAAGACGGTCTCATCGAAGTAGTCGCGGACTTCCTCGGCGACCTCGTTGGCGAGATCGAGCGCGGGGTCGTACATCGTCAAGACGATCCCGCCGATCTCAAGCCGGTGGTTGTCCTTGGCCTTGGTCTGGCGGGCAAGGTCGATGATCTGCGAGAGTCCCTCCATGGCGAAGTATTCGCACTGGATCGGGATGTAGACCTCGGCAGACGCCCCGAGCGCGGCGCGGGTGAGCTGACCCAACGAGGGGGGGCAGTCCAAGAACACAAAGTCGTATCCGCCCAGTTCGCCATTAAGCTGCTGGCGGAGCGTCGAGGCCCGCTGGCGATTCGAAGCCGAGAGCGCATCGGCGTCGGCCAAGCTCTGCGATCCAGGGAGGACGAAGAGCTTCGGCTGGGACGTCTCGACGACCGACTCGACCAACGGCCGACCGGCGAGCAGTGGATGACGCTGGGCAGGCTCAACACCGAGCCCGCTTGTGGCGTTGCACTGGGGATCGACGTCGATCACCAGCGCGGATCGGCCTGCCTTCGCGAGGCCCGCGGCGAGGTTGATCGCGGTGGTCGTCTTGCCGACCCCCCCCTTCTGGTTGGCCACGCTGATGATCTTGGCCACGTCTCGGCAACCTCCGTCCGAACTCGATCGATCGCGCAAGGGGCGACCGACGGACGGACGGATGACCGTTCCGGGATCGGGCGTCCCTGCCCGCAGAAGTGAGAAACCAGGGCCAGGAGGCTCCGGTCGTCGCGGATCGTATCCGGGTCGGGAACGGGTGTAAAGCTCAAGATCCGAAGCCGTCTCCGGCCTGAATTTCTCCCATTCCGCCGCGGAATTCAGGCGGTCGGCAGAACGGTCCCGAGCTTCGAATCCCAGCGCCTCTCAACCTCCTGAAACGAGCCGTTCCGCCTCCGCCTCGAGCGCGAAGCTATAGGCGAGTGGATAGAGCGGCTTGGCGTTGTGCCCGCGAAGGATGTCGGGAAGCGAGGCGAGTTGCCGGCGACAGTAATCCCGAATCGCGTCGAGCCGAGGAAGCGAGTCGACGAGCGCACCCGACCGGACAATCGGGACGAGGAGCGGCTCACCGTCCGACGGTTCGTCCGCTTTTGTCACTCGGTCGCATGAGAACCGTCCCGTGGCATCCCGGAACCGATAGACCTGCTTCGCCATCGGATAGGTCTTCTTGCCAGGACTGCGCTTGATCCTCCCGGTGCCGTTCAACTCGACGAGTTTATAGACGATCGACAGACTGGGCGCGTCGCGGCTCGTGATCAACTCGGTGCCGACCCCGAACGAATCGAACGGCGCTCCGTGCCGCACCAGGCGGGCGATCGCGGCTTCGTCGAGGTCGCCGCTCCCAATGATCTTGACCGCGGATCGGTTCGCGGCGTCGAGGATGGCTCTGGCTTTGAACGCAAGTGCGGAGAGATCGCCGCTATCAAGGCGGATGGCCTGGATCGCAGGCTCGAGCGCCGCGGCAAGGCGAACGCCTTCCACGGTGTCGTAAGTATCCACGAGCAGCGTCGATGCGTTGGGGAAAATCGCGTTGAAAAACGCGAAGGCCTCGGCTTCGGTCGGGAACGACTGGACCCAGGAGTGGGCCATCGTACCCACGCAGGGGATCCCCAACCGATGTGCGGCCTCAACATGGCTCGTCCCCGCGCAGCCGGCGAGATAGGCGGCCCGCGCCGCGAGAAACCCGGCGTGAGGACCGTGGCCACGCCGCGCTCCGAAATCAAAGACAGGGCGGCCCTCCGCCGCCTCGACCAGGCGCGCGGCTTTCGACGCGACCAAGGTCGGATAGCCAATGGAAGCGAGTAAGAAGGTCTCCACCCATTGCGCCTGGGGCAATGGGGCCTCGACCCGAATCAGAGGCTCGCCCGCAAAGACGACCGACCCTTCGGGGGCCGCCCAGACATCGCCCTCGAACCGGAGGGTCCGGAGCGACTCGAAGAACGAGGAGTCGATGTGCGAGAGCGCCGGGAGGCGCCGGATCGCGTCGACCTGTGCGTCGGAGAAAGCCAATCGCAGGAGGTCGCCGATCGCCTGTTCCAAGCCCGCAAAGACGAGGAACGCGCGGTGGTCCGGCAGTCGCCGGACGAACAACTCGAACGTGGCACGGTCGCGGTCCTTTCCCGCCTGCGCATAGCCCGCCATCATCGTGAGCTGGTAGAGGTCCGTGACCGCACCAAGTGACTCGGGGTCTGGCCAGAGGGAGACGGGAGGATCCGGAAACAAGGGGGGATTCCTCTCAAGGGAAGCGGAGCAGGGAGGGTCATCTCACGCGATTTCGCAATGCGACGCTCGGCAGCCCGGCCGGCTTCAAGAGCAGGATCAGGTTCGAGCGAATCGGGTTTCGGGCGAACGCAGATCCGGGCGAGATATCGAGCAAGGTCACCGGGTCTAGAGTTTCGTTGCGGGTCTCGAAGATTCGTCCCGTGACAGCCGAGGGCAAGATCGGTTCAACCCCGCCGTCGAACAAGGCGTCGTCAAGGATCGCCCACTCGTGAGGTTGCTGGATGATGTCGTCGAGACCTTCCAGGATCCGAAATCGGTATCGCCCTTGGAGTAACAGGTAGAAGGCGAGCGGACGCCGGCCCAAGACGACCAACTCGGGCTCTCGTCCCGAGGCGGCAGGAATGAGCTCGGGCAGTTCGCTGACCAGGTCACGGAGCGTCGAGGTCGACAGGTAGAAGCGGGCGAACGAGAACGACCGCGCCGCCGTGTTCCACTGGAAGATCAGTCCGACGACGAAACACACCAGGATCGGCACGAAGAATCTCAACGACCGGACTCGCGGTTCCGCTCGCTCCCAGGCTCGATCTCCCGGTTCGAGCGGCTCCGAGGGAAGGAGCTCGACGAGGAGACCGGCGGCCAGGAGCCAGCCCGCGGCATGCAAGGGGAGCCAGAGGCGGGCATACGGATGATAGAACGGAGTCAGCACCGAGAGCAGGAGCCACCAGCTCCCGAACATGCGTCGGGCAGGACTGGTCGCGATCAGGAGCCAGGGAGTCGCGGCGAACCCAATCCACCAGGGGAGGCTTGGTAACACCGCGAGTGCGATCCCCCCGCCGACGAGTCCCGAACTGAGCCGTATCCAAGACACCCCTGGCTTCCCGGCGAACAGGGAACTCCCGTGTCTTGACCAAGCGCACGCGAGCCAGGCGACAGCCCAGGTGAATCCGCCCCAGGCGGCGCCGCCCGACAGGGCGACGAGCTGGGCCTGCTGTTGGTTCCAGTAGGGATACCACTGGGCCGGGCCTCCCAGGTAACTCCGGTGGTGCGTGAGCAGCGCCTGATACCCGCCGTGCCGTTCGACGAACTGATACCAGGGCCAGTAGACCAACAACGCCAACCCGGCCGCGACCGCGCTCAGGAGTACCGGACCAAATCGGAGGCGGCCAGCCGAGAGCCACGCGCGACGTAGCTCGGCATGCCCGACCAAGCCCACGAGGGCGGCAAAAGCAACGATCAGACCGGTGAGCCAACCGTTGTACTTGAACTGCTGAGCCAGCCCGACTCCTAGTCCGAGCGCAAGGGCACGACCGATCGTCGGCTTCTCGAGGAAGCGCCCCCCTAGCCCGATCGCAATCAGCCAGACCAGCCCAAGTGGCACGTCGGTTAGCGCCTTTCGCGAAAAGGCGACGTGCGGCATCGCCAACGCGGTCAAGGCCGCCGAGGCAGCCCCGGCGCCGACTCCGAAGGTCCGACGGCCAACCCAGGCCGCCACCGGTATCGTGGCTACGCCACAGAGGGTCGAGGCGAGGATCGCGGTGACATCGCTGACCCCAAGCACAAAGTCGATGACTCCCACCAAGAACGGAAACCCGGGAGGGGCGTAGGCGATCACGATCGGATTGAGGCCGGCGAGCCCTTGTGGGCTCAGCGACCAGAGTCCCGATAGGGCGTAGATCCCCTCGTCGAATTGATTCAGTCCGAGCCCCCCATAGCCCCAGAACCGAAGCCCTGTCCCCACCAGCGTGAGGATCGAGACGGCAACGAGCTCACGGCGGGTCGACGGTTGGAAGCGATTCATGGGGGCCGATCATATACGAAACCGTGGGGAATCTCATCACGTCAGGCTGGTAAACCGTGACCTGTTTCACGTGGAACCGCACAGCCGGTTGACGCCGAGCCGGTCGAACTTTAACCTCAGAGTCGTATTCCTTTCCAACAACGGCCACCGGGGTTCCGCGTATGGTCACGCTCTTTACCGACCCGCGGATGCTCGACCACATTCCGCCCGTCCAGCACCCGGAACGTCCGGAACGACTTAAAACCATCCTACGCCAGCTCGAGAGAACCGGGTTGCTGGCATCCTGCCCGATCGGGACCGTCCGCGAGGCGACCCGCGAGGAACTGCTCCGAGTCCATACTCCCGGTTACTTGAAGATGGTCGCCGACTTCCAGGCAGAGGGCGGGGGGCGATCGAGGAGGATACCTGGGTCTCCCCGGGCTCAAACCGGGCGGCGCTGCTCGCGGCAGGGGCCGCCGTCGAAGCCGTGACCGCCGTCGTCAACGGCCCCGGGAACCGTGCACTCTGCCTGGTCCGTCCCCCAGGGCACCACGCCAGACCGGACGCGCCGATGGGGTTCTGCCTCTACGGCAATGTGGCGGTCGCCGCGGCCGACGCCGTGCATCGTCTGGGAATGCACCGCGTCCTGATCGTCGACTTCGACGTGCACCACGGCAACGGGACCCAGGAAATGTTCTACGACGATCCCTCGGTCGCGTTCCTCTCGATTCATCGCTTCCCGTTCTACCCGGGCACAGGCGCGGCGAACGAGACCGGGACCGGGCGGGGCCTCGGGATGACCAAGAACATCCCCCTGCCCGCCCATGTTTCTCGGGCGGACTATCACGCGGCGTTCCGGGCTGAATTGGATTCGATCGCGGATCGGGTCCGCCCCGAGCTCGTTCTGATCAGCGCGGGTTTCGATGCCCACGAGGAAGATCCCGTGGGCGGTCTGGGTCTGGTGGAGGAGGACTTCGAAATTCTGACTCGCAACCTCATCGACGTCGCCGAGACCCATGCGCAGGGTCGGATCGTGAGCGTCCTTGAGGGGGGTACAACGTTTCGCGGCTCGCGGGATGTGTTGAGGTTCATCTCCGTAGCTTGGGCGCAGGACAGGTGGATCGCAAATGAACGCCGCTTCCGAAGGGTCGACGATGCCAATGACGCCGAGCGGCCCGCGACGTCGGATTCCGTTCTTTGCTCGAATCCTCGCCGCGATGATGCTCGGTGTGGTCGTCGGCCTGATGTTCGGTCCACGAGCGGAACCGCTTGGCCAACTCGGCAACGTCATCATCGGCTTGATCAAAACCCTCGCGGCGCCACTCCTGTTCTTCGCCGTCGTGGACGCCTTTCTGCGCACTCAGATTCGGCTCCGGAGCGGCTTGATCATGCTCGCCATCACCGCGACGAACGCGGCGTTGGCGGTCATCATCGGTCTGACGCTCTCGAACACACTTCGACCCGGCGATCATCTCACCGTATCGAGCGCGTTAAGCGCGCAGGCGAAGGCCGAGAGCGCCGTGCCCGAGGCCAAGAAGATCGACTTCTTGCGTGAGTTGACGAACTATATCCCCAGTAGCGTCGTCCGCCCGTTCCTCGATAACTCGATCATCTCGATTATTTTCCTCGCCCTGCTCTCCGGCATCGCGTTGCGGCACGTGAAAAACGAGCAAGTGGCGGAGGGCGACCACGCCTACCGCGTGGTCGAACAACTCGTCGCGACGCTCTATCGCGCGATCGAGTTCATGCTCGGCGGAGTGATCGCGTTCGTTCCGTTGGCGGTCTTCGGCGTGGTCGCGAAGATGATCGGCCAAGAAGGTTTCGCCCCGTTAGTTGGCTTGGCCGCCTACGTTGGGGTCGCGGTCCTTGGCTTGGCGATTCAGGTCTTGGTGGTCTATCAGGCCTGGATCTACTTCGTCTCCCGACGGACCTTACGCGAGTTTTGGGTGGGCGCGCGGGATGCCGTGGTGTACGCGTTGGGGGCGAGCAGTAGCCTCGCGTCGCTCCCGGTCACACTCCGTTGTCTCGATCGGATGAAGGTCTCGCCCCAGTCGGCTCGGCTTGCGGCCTGCGTCGGGACGAATCTGAATAACGATGGGATCTTACTGTACGAGGCGATGGCGGTCCTCTTCGTCGCGCAGGTCTACGGCATCGAGCTCACGCTCGGCCAGCAGTTGCTGACCGCGGCATCCTGCGTGATCGCGGGTGTAGGGATCGCGGCCGTGCCCGACGCGGGTCTCATCTCGCTCGCTTTGGTGCTCGCCACCGTCGGGTTGCCACTGGAGCTGCTCCCGCTGCTCCTCACCGTCGACTGGCTGCTCTCGCGCTGTCGCGCAATGACCAACGTGACGAGTGATATTCTCGTGGCCGTTCTCCTCGATCGGTTCGATCGGGAGCAGAGTCCACCGGAGGAGGGGGCGGATCCAGAGCTCGAAGTCCAAGCTCCAATCCCGGTGGAAGCCACCGGGTCATTTCCGCCCCGAACCGCTTGAAGTGTGTGATGACCCCGACGGGATTTGAACCCGTGTTGCATGCGTGAAAGGCATGTGTCCTAGACCAGGCTAGACGACGGGGCCTAAGCGGAGAGCAGCGGCGACAAGAAGAATAAACTTCCTGTCGCATCTCATCTCGATCGCTTGGAGCGATCGAGACAAGAGTCCAACGAAGTAAGGAGCGGATCGAGAGCTTGAAAACCAAGCTCCAATCCCAGTGGAAACCACCGGGCTATTTCCACCCCAGACCGCTGAAAAAGAGCAGTGACCCCGACGGGATTTGAACCCGTGTTGCATGCGTGAAAGGCATGTGTCCTAGACCAGGCTAGACGACGGGGCCTTAGTGTTGCGGCGAGGAATAATGTAACCGGACGAGGGAGATCAGTCAAGCCGAGGACTGACGAAGTTCGTCGAGAGTTGCCAGAAAGATTGGAGTCGGTCCGAGCCCGTTGCGGCGCCGTCGGGAAGCCGTTAGCCTCGGGAGAACCGAAGGGTGCGAAGCTACCAAGAGACAGGTCAGTCAGCAAACGAGGGTCGCCACCATGTTGAAGATCTTGTTGATGTCGGGCGATGCAGGCGAGGCGCAGGAGATCTACTACGCCAAGTACCGCCTGGAAGAGGAGGGGTGGCTAGTTCACATCGCGGCACCCGAGAAGCGGGCCTTCCTCTCCGTGGTCCACGACTTCGAACCCGGATTCGACACGTACACCGAGAAACCGGGCTACCGAGTTGAGGCCGACCTTGGATTTGCGGAAGTCGATCCGACGGCCTATGACGCCCTGGTCCTGCCAGGAGGCCGTGCCCCCGAGTATCTTCGGAACCGGCCCAACGCCGTGACAATTGTCCGACATTTCGTCGCGTCGAACAAGCCGATCGCGGCCAACTGCCACGGCCCGTTGCTTTTAATTGCGGCCGGTGGCGTCAAAGGGAAGACGCTGACCTGCTATCCCGACCTCGAGCCCGATCTTTGTGCCGCGGGCGCGGAGTTCGTGAATCGTGACGTTGTGGTCGATGGGACGCTCGTGACTGTCCGAGGATGGCCGGACAACGGCCCCTGGATGCGGGAATTCGTCCGCATCCTCAAATCGACGACGCCAGTGTAGAAGCACGAGTTGAACGTCCCGGGAACGCCCGAGGCCGAAGTCGGCCGACGGGGTTTGGGACGGGAGCCGTCAATGCGATGAGGCCCGTCGAGGGCCTCATGGTGCGCAGGTGGGAAGGGGCCAGGCCGTGAGCCTGGTTGCCGTTGAGTCGACTCGATTCAGCTCACGCCCGAATCAGGACTGACCGGACTCCGATCGGGCTCGCCCACCTTCGTTTGGTTTTGGATGGCCTCGTACACCTCGCGGCGATGTACCGTCACATCCTTTGGGGCGTCGATGCCTAGGCGCACCTTATCACCCCGAATCTCGATCACGGTAATCGTGATGTTATCGTTGATGATGATGCTCTCGTTCTTCTTACGGGAGAGAACCAGCATCGCCGCTCCCCTCTAAGCCAAGCGTCCTTGGCAAGACCCGTGTAACACGGGAGGCACATCTTCGAAGTCGATACGTCGTAGAGGTCTTCCGTCATCACCAGCAACGGGATCGACATCCTCATTACAACTTTACACGCCGAAGATAGGGGGTCAAGGGGCCGTGGGAATTTCCCCACTTTCGCAGATCAGGAAACCCGGGTAGTTTCCATGATCTGCGTAAGCCGTGAAGTGGTGAACGCCAGGATGGCGGGAGGGGTTAGTTGTCGAGTTCGGAGGAATAGCGGCGATAGAGGTTGCCCAGCCCGAGGTCGAAGATTTCCGCCTCGATGTCTTCCGGTTCCGCGGGGTGAATCGTTTCGCGAAGCTCCATGATGAGGAGTTCGAGGAACTTGGCTCGGGCCCGCTGGAGGGTTTTGCGGAACGCTTCGGGAGTCACGGTCGTTCGGTTTTGTTCGCCCAGTTGCTGTGCGAGCTCGTCGATCGACGCCTTGGGGTTGCCCACTCGGAGGTGAAGTACCGTCGCGTACCGATTCTTCGGGGTGTTGACTTCGTAGGTGTCCAGCCGTGTCCAGACGCGCTTGATCACAGCTTCGCGCCAGACCCGATCGTAATCGGCGTCGGGGCTTGCCGGGTCGAGGAGATCGCCGGGCGGGAGTGGCTGAATCTTCTTGGCTCGGAAGTGGTCGATAATCAGGCGATGGAGCACGGTCCGCAGATAGTCGCGGAACCGCCCTTTATTGTTGTCCGCCCCCGCCAACTTGTGCGTGAGGAGTTTCGTCCAGAACTCCTGGAAGACTTCGTCGGCCAGATTTCGATCGCGCAGCTTGAGTCGGAGGTATCGTTCCACCGCATCGTGATAGCGGCCGATCAACTCACGCATCGCCGCCTGGCCGACCGGCCCGGGGCAATGCGCATTGCGAATCGTGGTCCAACTCGTCTCCAAGTCGGTCAGGTTCTCGCCCGAGATTGGATTAGCCCCTGATTCGGGGAGGTCCATGTTCTGGCCCACCTCAGTTGGACGTTTCCCGTAAGCCTAGGGAGTTTCACGTGGAACTTCACTTGATGCCCTAGCCCGAGGGCAATACGCCCGGTCGCCCTTATGAGACTCGACGCGATCGAGCCTGTCAAGAAGAGCGACAGTGGCGATCGAAATTTCCCGCACCGGGGGGTCGGAACGCCGTTTTGGGAGGAGACCGCAACCCTCGTGAAGTCTCCCGAACAAGTACGCCCGGCAGGATTCGAACCTGCGACCGACGGTTTAGAAAACCGTTGCTCTATCCACTGAGCTACGAGCGCATCGATGATCGGCAACTCGGCCGCGCGGGCCTTGGCGGTATTGTATGAGGTGCGCCCGGCAGGATTCGAACCTGCGGCCTGCGGTTTAGGAAACCGCCGCTCTATCCACCTGAGCTACGGGCGCGATTACTGAGTGCGTGCTCGATAATGCTCCAAGAGGCGGTATGCTGTCAACGCCGGGAATGCGTGACTCACCGATTTCGTGAGTTGCGCGCGATTTGAGCGCGCGGTCGACATCAACACCGAGGGGGGGCCTGAGATGACGGTCGGGGAGCGAGTCGCGATCGTAACGGGAGGTTCCCGAGGCATCGGTCGGGGGATCGTCGAAGAACTCTCCGCCCTGAAATACTCGGTGGTCGTCAACTACCGTTCCGATGGCGAAGCCGCTGAGGCGACCTGTCGTGAAGCCGAGAACCGAGGGGCCCCGCGTACTCTCGCGATTCGCGCGGACGTCTCCGACCTCGAAGCCGGGCGAGCCATGGTGGAGCGGACCGTTGCCGAGTTCGGCCGGATCGACCTCCTGGTGAACAACGCGGGCGTCGCGCCCTTGGTTCGGCTCGACCTCATGAACACGACGGCCGAGAGTTGGGATCGCGTCCTCGGGATCAACCTCCGCGGCCCCTTCTTCCTGACCCAGCAGGTGGCCACGTCGATGGTCGACTTGCTTCGTGCCGGCACGATCGCCGATCCTCAGATCATTTTCGTGACCTCGATCTCAAGCACGTTCGCCAGCGTCACCCGCGGCGAGTACTGTGTCTCAAAGGCGGGGCTGAGCATGGTTGCGCAGCTCTTCGCCACCCGGCTGGCCGACGAGGGGATCCGCGTCAACGAGGTTCGTCCGGGGATCATCGCCACCGACATGACCGGCGCCGTCCGGGACGTTTACGATCGGCGGATTGCCGGCGGGCTTGTCCCGATCCGACGCTGGGGAACTCCGCTCGATATCGGCCGAGCGGTTGGGGCGCTGGCCGCCGAGTCCTTCCCTTACACCACCGGGGAAGTCTTTCATGTGGATGGAGGTTTGCACCTTCGGCGGCTCTGAATCGCCCCCGACCGTTGTTGGGTCCGATTCCGCTCATTCCCCGAGCCTCAGGCGTCACCCCGCCGCGAGCCGACCGTACCCCCAGTGGTCGGACGATCGATCCCAATGGGAACGAGCCGTTTCGGCTGACCAAGCGAGCCGAGCCAGGGTAGGGGTGTCGACGCGTGTTCCTCTTCGGTTACAATTCTCCTGAAGTCCGGGTCGTTTCGCATCACCTCCCCCTGTCGCTCAAACCGCGATTGTGTTCGGACTCAGGATCGAAGTCACCGGCCAATCGGCCGACCGCGACCTATAAGGAGATTTGGTGGCGTGGGCTTCGCGAAGTCCGGGCTTCCAAATCATTGAAGAGAGCGTCGGCGTTTGACGGGAGTGAGTTCCCGGTCGATGTCGTGAGTTGGGGATGGGAGCGTCAATGTCCGAGGGTGCAACCACCAACGCCAGCAAACCTCAACCGAGGATTGGCAGTTACCTCCTGCTCCACTCGCTGGGCTCGGGGGGGATGAGTTCGGTCTTCAAGGCCGTCCACGTCGAAACTGGCCATGAGGTGGCGGTCAAGGTGCTCCCGCGCGCTCTGGCCAAGAATTCGACGCTGCTTCAGCGCTTCATTCGCGAAGCCAAAAGCGCCGAGTCGCTCGAACATCCCAACATCGTTTCGATCTACGATCGCGGAGTCGATCAGGGCCGTCACTACCTCGTTCTCGAATATGTCGAAGGGGGAGACCTCCACGACCGCGTGCGGCAAGGCGGCCCGATGGGGATCGGTGAGGCCGTCGCAGCCATTCGCTCGATCGCAACCGGTCTGCAGTACGCGGCGAGTCAAGGCTTGATCCACCGTGATATCAAGCCCGCGAACTTGCTGATGACCCCGTCAAAGCTCGTCAAAATTATTGACCTCGGCCTGGCGCTCCAGGCGGAGAGCGAGGATGAACGGGTCACTCGGGAAGGGACGACCGTTGGCACGGTCGACTATATGTCGCCCGAGCAGGCACGCGATAGTCGAGCGACGAGCGAGCGAAGCGACATCTATTCGCTGGGCTGTACCTTCTACTTCTTGTTGACGGGATTTCCTCCGTTTCCCGGCGGCGACATCGCCGATAAGCTCAGCCGACACTGCTCCGAGCCTCCTCCCGACTCGCGGAAACTACGCCCCGAGATCCCTGGCCCGGTGGCGCTCCTGATTCGTCGAATGATGGCGAAGCGTCCCGAAAACCGGTTCGCGAACTACGCGGAGTTGATGGACGAGCTCGACGTCGTGCCCACGGCCGTAGAGCCCTTACCGAAGGAGGTCGATGATCCCGACCTGCTCTTCGCATTGGTGGACGAGGGCGACGAAGGTGGGGACGGCGATACGCCCACGGTCGATGCGTTGGGAGAGCCTGTCTTCGCCCTGATCGACGAGGACGACAACGATCCGATCACCGAACTTTCCGTCGATCGGCTCGAGCTCCTCGAGCCTGAACCGAAGCGACAGGCCGGGATCCTTGGCCCTCGGACGGAATCGACTCCGCCGATCGAGCTGACCATGGCGGAGCTCGCCTCACTCGACGACCCCACACCCGTCTCCGCGCCGCTCCGTCGGCCCACACCGGCTGCGCCCATCAGCCGATTGGCCGGCCCGGACCTCTTGGCCAACGCATTGCTCGAGGAGGAGCTGGACGCTCAGTTCGAGCCATCCCCCTATCTCTCGGGTTCGCGGACCCACGATGATACGACCAAGAAGCTGGTACTCACCTACACGCTCATCGGGCTGGGGCTGATCGTATTCATCATCGGGGTCCATCAGCTCTACCTTGCCTCGCTCCCCACTCAGGAACTGGAGGTCGAACGCCCGGAGATATCGAAGGCGAACGATGCGCCGGAACCGGTGGTTGCCAGCCTCGTTCCCCCCGCGCCACCACGCCTGACGTCGATTCCGCCCCCGGTTCCGACGATTGCCGATCCGCGGGCCAAGGAGCCCGTGCCCGCTCTGCCTTGGGTCGAGCCCGATGACCCGGTTTCCTCGGTGCTCCAGGAACCCGACTACGGCTTGGAACGTGAGCGGCGGTTCATCCCGGCCTGGGCAAGGACCAACGTTCCGGATCGACTCGGCGGTCACTTCATGAGCGTGAAACGCGTGGTCGATCCCCGAGATCCCAGTCAGAAACATGCCCTGAAGCCAGCGCTCGAGGCGACGATCGGTGGAACCATCGAACTCGCCGATAGCGGCCCTTTTTTTGAAGACGACCTGCGGATCCGCGGCGATGCGCTGCTGATCCGAGCGCGCGAGGGTTATCGTCCGATCGTCTGCATCGAACCGGGTCAGCTCGACGTCGTCCGAGGACAACCCGCCTTGATCGTGCTTGAGGGCAAAAGTCTGGTCCTCGAGGGTCTCGATCTGGTCGTCAACGTCCAAGATCTGCCACTGGCCCAGACGGCTCTCTTCCTCTGCCGCGGCGGAAATCTGACGCTCAGCCGCTGCACCGTGACGATCCAGAACCCATATCGCCGGCCCTTCAGTCTGGTTCGAACCACGAGCGCACCCCGCCCCTCACGAGTGCGAATCGAGCAGTCGATAGTCCGCGGCGCCTCGTTCTCGGCCCTGACGCTGAATGGTGGTAGTGTTGACGTCGTCTTGACTCGGACCGTGGTCGCGAGCGGGGGAGCGCCGCTGATTCAGACGGCGAGTGTGGAGCTGGACGCTGACCGAACCATTTTGTTCAATCGGAGCGTACTCTCTGGTCGCGGCTCGCTTCTGGAAGTGGGTAACCACTCAGGGCCTGGCCGCCCTCGACCGATCGTCCTTCGCGCACTCGGCACAACGTTCGCCCAGCTGGCCGGCGAAGGGACGGCGAGCCTGATGGTCTCGGCGGCGGAGGAGGGCCGTCCCAACGAGCAGATTCGGTGGGCAGGTGCGTTCAACGTCTTCGCAGGGTGGCACAACTGGATGTCGACCGCGAAGGGACGCGTCGTCAAGCTCGCTAATCTTTCGGCGGCACGGAATGCCTGGCCCGACCTCGAGGCCGGGAATCGTGAGGATTTTACGCGTTGGCGAATCCCGGGCTCGCCGTTGCAACTCCGCCCAGCCGAGCTGGCACCGCTTGCAGTCGAGCGTGAGGGCAGCTTGTCACGAGTTGCATCGCCGAGTCCTTACCTCCTCGAAAAGACTTTTGAGCCGTTCAACAACCCGACGATTCCCCGGCTCGCGATTCCTTCCCGCCCCTTGCCAACAACGAAGCCCGAGCTTCCGACACAACCCTCGATCACGGCGGCCACGCCTCCGGAGAGCGCGGCGGGCGAGGCGAGTTCCCGAGGCGAGCGCGAACTCGCCTTTAATCTCGCGGCCGCCCCCTGGAATGGTGACCTCGGCCTCTTCCTGCGCGACCAAGTACGGAAGGAGGACCGGCGACTGCGCGTCTTGGTCAGCGGGAATGGTTCACCCTACTCCACACCGATCCAACTTCCGGTCGGACTCTCGTTGGAAATTCACCTCGACCCATCCCGGTCTTCTGAACTTCCGCCGGTCATTTGGTCGCCCGTCAAGGGGTCGTCAGGCGAGGCCTTGATCGACGTCCGTGGGGGCGATCTGGTGCTCACCAACGTCCGACTCAGCCGCGACGGCTCGGCATCCCCAAAGCACCTGATCCGGGTCGACGCCGGGCACCTGATTTTAAACCAATGCTGGCTGACGGCTCCCGGCACGGTCGAGCAGGGGGGAGGCGACCTGATCTGGTTCCGGGCGACGAGTACCGAGCCGCGTCCGGAACCTTCGAGCCTGTTTCAAACCCATGCGGATCGCCCGATGTGTCTGCTGACCGATACGCTCTTGATGACGGGCGGCGACGCGATCCGGGCGGACGTCGGACGCGGCTTCCTCTCACTCTCGAATTGCGCAATGGCGGTGGGAGGATCCGCCTTTGATCTTCGGCCCGCGAAGGTGGCTCGCGACCGTTTCGAGGCGGGACTCGCCATCGACCGCTGCACCCTCACCGCGGAGGAGAGCTTCGTGAGCCTGGGCCGATGGCCGGGTTCCAACCCTGGTCCGGACCGCCCCTGGCTGGTCACCACCAAGGATAGCGTTTTCCTGGCGAGCTATGACCGCAGCAGTGTCGCCACCGAAAGTGTCCTGCTCCGCGCCGAGCCCGATTCCCTGGCCCGTGGTAGCTATTTCTGGCAGTCGAGCAACGACGCATTCGATGTCACCCATTTCACAGCGCTCGCCGGGATCCCTCCCATGACCCCAAGGCGGCCCGATGTCCACCGCCAGTGGGTCAACCTCTGGGGCGCGAATCATATTCGCAATGCGACCGGACCGCTCTGGCCCAAGGGCAGCGTCCTGTCGACCCAGAGCGTGCGGTTTTATGACCGACTCCAATCCCGGAATGTCTCGCCCGCCGACCTCGAGCTCGACCCAACCCACCACCCCGGGCGCCCGCGGCTGAACGTGGGCGCGGACCTGCTTCGGCTTCAGATCGGCTTGAGGAAGCAGGAGCGGCGGTAAGTCCCGAGTCGCACAAGCGGCGAATCGGATTCTCAATACCATCGAATGCGCAGGGCATCTCACCTGCCCATTTGACAATTCGTTCGATGGTCCGTCGCCGACTCTCGTATAATCTCGAAGAGGAGTGGTGAGCGTTCAACGATTTGGTCGTGCGCGAGGAGGAACGCCCGTTGCCTTTTCAAGGACTGATGGGTGATAATCAAAGAATCGTGGCGGAGCGTGGGGGCCTTCAAGGGAAGGAGGTCGGGCAAGTTATGTCGTTCCTCCGAACTGTAGGCAGATTTTCAAGTCTCGTGGCCCTCCTGACGGTCTCGAGTGTCCAAGGGTCGGAACGTCCGGGATCGAGCTCATCGGGGTCAAGCTCGTCGGGATCGATGCCCACGGCGAATATTCCGGCCGCCGTGAGTGGCTCTTCCTCGGGCTGGCGGTACTATCCTTATCCGTACTACCAGACGATCGGTCCGAACGGACTCCCGATTACGATTCTGCCGCCGATGCCTCCAGTCATCATGCCGGCGGTTTTGGTACCCGTCGCGGTTCCCCAGCCTCCGGTTCCCAATGGCGGCAACTTCGGTCTGGCGGGTCCACTCCCGCGGCGCGGCGTCCCTGTAGTGCACGCCCAACTTCCGGCCACCAAGAAAAAGGCCGATCCTGCTCGGGCTAATCAACTCGTGACTTATGGTGACCGGCTGTTCCGCGGTGGCAATACCCGAAAAGCTGAGGAACGCTACGAGCAAGCCGCCCGAGCCAACCCGAGCTCCGCCGCCCCCCAAGTTCGCCTCGCGCAGCTTGCCTTGGTCCGTGGTCTTTACAGTGAGGCGGCCGACCACCTCCGAGCCGCGCAAACCGCCGAGCCCGGTTGGATCACGAACGTCGACGACGTCCAATCGATCTACAGTGAACCCGCCGATTTCGCGAAGCAGATCGCCCGGCTCGAGTCGCACCTTCAAGCCACACCGGGGGACCGTGACGCTTGGCTCGTTCTGGGAGCCCAGTGGTTCCTCTCAGGCCGAACCCAAAAGGCGGCCGATATCTTCCTACGGTTATCCGACCGCCAACCGGATGCGACCCTCGAGGCCTTTCTTGAGGCGTCCCGCTCGAATGATCCCGCGCCGGTCCGCTGACCACCAGGCGCGTGATCGTGGCGTGACCGACCGCTCGGTCACGCAGGTAGGATCGCGGAAGGTCCGAGTCGGACTTCGATGTTCTCGGATCGACTCCCTCGTCAAGCCCGACCGTTCGTCAGTCTCACTCTTTTTTGGTGGGGCAGGGCGGGTGTTCATAAGACGAGAACCAGCGCCAGACCAGACCCGATCCCCAAGATTTCACGTGGAACAATGAGGCGATCGGATGTCCTGGCAACTTGCTCGATGGGGTGAGCTACTGGCGAGCAGCCCCTGAGGCAAGCCTACGCTCATCATCACAGTACACCACTCGAGAGGCGGGCCTCACTTGGGACCAGGTTCTGCTGAAAAGCAGGGTTCGGGTTCGTCCTCAACGACCAAAGCAGGGGCAGTCCCAATCGTTGGGCCACTGATTCCTACACCGCGTACGCAGCAGAGCTTCCCAGACCGAGCCGCGCACGCAGCGCGGCGGAGTCAGCGATCGGGTTGCGCCCGTCATCTCGGAAGGCCAGTCCTGTGACCGCTTACTCCGCTGCGCTGCGTGCGCGGCTCGGATCAAGCGAGGCTCATCGCTGAGGATCGGTTGGCTGGGGTCCGTACTCGGATTCCAGCCAACCGATCGAAAACCGCTCGGGCCGAGACGTTGAGGCCAGAACGAGATCAGCAATGCCGTGCTCTTCATCCGCGGAGAAGCATGCGTCGAAGGCGGCGCCCGCGATCAGGTCAAGAGGTCGAGGACGCCGAAGGCGAGTAGCCCCATGCTGATCGCAATATTGACTTGAAAAAAGGCGATGTTGACCCGCGTCAGATCGTCGGGGCGGACGAGCGCATGCTCATAGGCCAAAAGCAACGCAACCGCACCGATTCCCACGAAGTAAACTCGGCCGAGCGGATAGGACCAGCCGAGTGCGATCAGGGCAACGATCATGACCGCGTGACACAACGCGGCCAGCCGCAACGCCCGGCGTACCCCGAACCGAGCCGGGATACTGTGCAGCCCGGCCTCGCGATCGAAGTCGGCATCCTGGCAGGCATAGATCATATCAAAGCCTGAAACCCAGAAGAGTACGGCCAGGCCGAGGAGGACAGGGGGCCAAGCCAGGTCCCCTCGTAACGCGATCCAAGCGGCGACCGGCGCCAACATCAGTGCAACGCCGAGCCAGACGTGCGCCAGGCTCGTGAACCGCTTGGCGTAGGAATAACCGAGCAGCCAGAGCAGGACCGGAACCGAGAGCCGTAGCGGCCACGGATTCGGCAAGAAGAGCAGTGTCGACGCCACGAACACCACGATGCAGATCAGCGTGAAGAGCACCACCGAGGCGACGGAGAGCTGTCCGCTCGGCAGATGTCGCATCGCCGTGCGCGGGTTTAAGGCGTCGATGCGGCGATCGGTGAGACGGTTGAACGCCATCGCGGCCGAACGAGCCGTCGCCATGCAGAGCAAGATTCCGATCCAGTCGCGAGGACGTCCCTGCCAGCCTTCGGGCGTGTGCGCGGCGAGCACGGCACCCAGCAAGGCGAAGGGCAAGGCGAAGAGCGTATGGCTGAACTTGATCATCCCGAGTAAATCATTCAGTCGGCCGAGCATCACCGAGGCTCCGGGAGGGAGACCGATTCAGGTCCCCCTTCTTGTCGAAGTGTTTAGTCATCGTCGTGAGCCCGAGGTCGCCCAGCCAGGGCCAGAGTCGAAATAGGCCTCCAACCACGCGCCAGGGCCAAACCACCCGGCGCGGGACGGAGAGACGCCGTTGGGGATGTTCAATCAAGCGGACGATCCGTCGCGCCACGTCGTCGACCTGGGCCGACATCCAAGGGGCCGGCGCGTCCAGCAGCGGGTTGTACTCGCCATTCTCGGGCGCGAGCTTTTCCAGGGCGCTGAAGAATTCGGTCTTCACCGGACCGGGCTCGACGAGGCAGACCCTGACTCCCTTGTGATGGAGCTCACGTCTCAGCGCATCGTTCCAGTAGGCGAGGCCCGCCTTGGTCGCACCATACGCGCCCAGGGCCGAATTGGCCACGCAACTGATCGCCGAACCGATGTTGATGATCGTGCCGCGCCGCTCAAGCAGATGGGGCAGGGCGTGCCGGCTCAGCATCAGGGGAGCGACGAAGTTGACCTCGAGCTGGCGGCGGACGTCCGTCGGATCGGCGTCGGCGAACAGGGTGGGCAGACCGAACCCGGCATTGTTGATCAGCACGTCGAGCTGCCCGAACCGCGCGATCGTCTCGGCGACGAGACGCTCGGGCGTGGACGGATCCTCGAGCGCCGACGGAATGACGAGGACCTCGATCGCGCTTCGTCCCGAATCGCCTGTCGTGTGCTTCTCCGAAAGCCCGCGGAGTTGCTCCGCCAGCTGGTTCAGGCGGTCTTCACGCCGCGCGGTCAGCACAAGGTCAAAGCCCTGACTCGCCAGTTCTCGCGCGATGCTCGCTCCAATCCCAGCCGACCCGCCGGTGAGGAGAACGACTCTTCTCTTCGCAACGACCATGAATCACAAGGCTCCGCGGGTTCCAGTGGCAGTGGCGGGGGTTTCACCCCAGCGCCGGGCCGGGAGCTCAACGCCAAGCTGGTCGCAGATTCGCGAGACGACGAACTGGACCAGGTCGTCGAGCGACTGGGGGCGATGATACCAGCCCGGCATCGCCGGTAAGACCAGTGCGCCTGCACGCGTGACGCTGAGCATGTTTTCCAGATGGATCTGGCTGAGCGGGGTCTCGCGAGGAACGAGAATCAGAGTGCGTCGTTCTTTCAGATGAACGTCCGCCGCGCGCGTGATCAGGCTCGTCGTGATCCCATGCGCGATCGACGCCAGGGTACTCATGCTGCAAGGAGCGACGACCATCCCCGCGGTTCGGAACGACCCGCTCGCAATGCCCGCGGAAAAGTCTCGATGGTGATGGTAGACGATCCGTTGCGCATCGAGATCGCCGAAAACTGAAACGTCGAAGTTCCCCAGCGAGACGTTGATATCCATCTCTTCACGGAGAACTTGCACCCCGCTCTCACTGATCGTGAGATGGACCGTACGCCCGGTCCGACTCAGAGCGTGCAGGAGTGCCACGGCGTATGGCGAACCACTGGCGCCGGTCATCGCCAGGACATAACCAGGAAGGGGAGGGGGGGCCGGGATCGCGCTCATCCCGCCACCCCTCGGACCGGCTTGGTACCGACGTAGAGCGTCGCGATACCAAAGGTCAGCGGGTAATGCCGGGTCTCGTTCAGTCCTCGTGAGGTCAGCAAGTCGAGCATCGCCTGACCATCGGGAAATTGGAGAACGCTCGAAGGCAAGTAGTGATAGGCGTCGTGTTGATTCGGCGCGATCGCCTGGCCAACCTTGGGGAGGACATGCCGAAAGAAGGCGAGATAGAGGCGGCCGAGCAGGGGCCCTCGCGGCCGCGAGAATTCCAGGATCGCAACCTTGCCGCCGGGCCGGGCGACCCGAATCATCTCGTCGATCCCACGAACCGTATTGCTCACGTTTCTCAGGCCGAAGGCGACGGTGACGATCCCGAAGGTGTCGCTGGGGAGCGGCAGGCGCTGGGTGTCACCCTCGACCAGGACGATACGTTCGCTCGCCCCCGCCTTCTTGACCTTGCCGTTGCCGAGGCGAAGCATCTCGTGGCAGAAGTCGGTGCCGATGACTGGCGAACGTCCCTGACTCGCCCGATCATAAGCCAGCGCGAGGTCCGCGGTGCCGGTGCAACAGTCGAGCACCGGTACACCCGGCTCGGGCGGGACGGTCCTCGTAGTGAACCGGCGCCAGAGGCGGTCGACATTCAAGCTCAAGAGGTGGTTGAGCAGGTCGTACTTCCCCGCGATCGAGGTAAACATCGACCGTACGCGCATCGACGATTTATCGACGACGTCCGCCTCGTGTCGGCGCTCTGCCGGTTCGGTCTCCGTGGACATTCCCATTCCCTTTGCAGTTCCCAAGCGGGTCGACTCGACTGCCGCACTCTTGACCCCGTCTGATTGTAGCGTCAACCGGGCGCGACTCGATATCGCACTTCCGACCGAAACCGATGAGGCAGACGTGGCTTGGCGATCCTCGGCCGAATTCCTACTCTGTCTTGGGAACCCGCCGACAACGAACCGCCCGGAGCCGTCGAAACAAGATGGGCTATCGCACCTTGGCCGAATGCGTGACCGACCTGCGGACGCGCCGGATGCTGGTCGAGATCGACGAAGAAATCGACCCCTACCTCGAAGCCGCGGCGATCCAGCGCAGGGTCTACGAGGCCGGAGGACCCGCACTCTGGTTCCGCCGCGTCAAGGGAAGCCCGTTCGGCATGGTCGGGAACCTCTTCGGGACGATCGACCGAACTCGTTTCCTGTTCCGCGACACCCTCGAGGCCGTGCGGCGGCTCGTCGAAATCAAGGTGAGCCCCCCCACGCTCCTCCGTAACCCTTGGCGCTACCGGGGGGTGCCAAACACCGCGCTTCACTTACTACCGTGGCGGGTCGCCCGCGGCCCGATCCTCGGGCAGACGACCACGATCGACCAGCTACCGCAACTCCAGTCCTGGCCCCGCGACGGCGGTGCCTTTATTACCCTGCCTCAAGTCTATTCCGAGGATCCCGATCGGCCCGGGCTCTCGAAGTCGAACCTTGGCATGTATCGGGTCCAGCTCTCGGGGAACCAGTACGAGCCGAATCGTGAGGTTGGTCTCCACTACCAGATCCATCGCGGGATCGGAGTGCACCACGCCGCGGCGATCCGCCGTGGTGAGCCGCTGCGCGTCAACATCTTCGTGGGCGGCCCGCCGGCCTTGACGGTCGCGGCCGTCATGCCGCTGCCGGAGGGACTCCCCGAGTTGAGCTTCGCCGGGGCTCTGGCAGGGCACCGGATCCGGATGGTCTCCCCCCCTGGCCAACTGCCGATGCCCGCCGAGGCCGACTTTGTCATCACGGGCACGATCGACCCCGACGTCCGGAAGCCGGAAGGGCCGTTTGGCGACCACCTCGGCTACTACAGTCTCACCCACGATTTTCCGGTGCTTCGCGTCGACCGAGTCTACCACCGCGCCGGGGCGCTCTGGCCGTTCACGTCGGTGGGCCGCCCACCCCAGGAAGACACCTCGTTCGGCGCCTTGATCCACGAGCTCACCGGCCCCTTGGTCCCGACCGTGATCCCGGGTGTCCACGCCGTCCACGCCGTCGACGCGGCCGGCGTCCACCCCCTCCTCCTGGCGATCGCCAGCGAGCGCTATGTCCCGTATGCCGAGGTCCGTCGACCACAAGAGATCCTGACCACCGCCAACGCGATCCTGGGCCAAGGGCAGATGTCGCTGGCCAAGTATCTCTGGATCGTTGCGCGCGAGGACGACCCGACCCTCGATCTCCACGACATCCCACGATTCCTCCGGCACGTACTCAAGCGGGTCGACTGGAGCAACGACCTCCACTTCCAGACGCGAACCACGATCGACACCCTCGACTATTCTGGCCACGGCTTCAACCAAGGCTCAAAGGTCGTCATCGCCGCGGCCGGTCCCGTACGTCGGACCCTGTCCACCGAGCTGCCGGCGGACCTTCGCCTCCCGGACGGCTTTCACTCGCCTCGGGTGGCGATGCCGGGCATCCTCGTCATTCAAGGTCCACCGTACGAGCACGGGGCAGAGGTGCTCCGACGACTGACGGAGTCTGACCGGCCGAGGGATCGAGTCGAAGGGTTCCCGTTGGTCGTCGTTGTCGACGACAGCGAGTTCACCGCGCGGAGCGAGAAGAATTTTCTTTGGGTGACGTTCACTCGCTCGAATCCCGCGTCCGACATCGAAGGGTTCGGCGCATCGATCACCCAGAAGCACTGGGGCTGCACAGGGTCCCTGGTGATCGACGCGCGGATCAAGCCGCACCACGCGCCACCCCTGATCGATGACCCGGCCATCGAACGTAAGGTCGATGCCCTGGCAGGGCCAGGCCGCCCCTTGCACGGAATACTCTGAGACGTTGATTTCGGTTTTCTTTGATTTTCTGATGGACAAATCGCAGCGATGCACCGGCCGCTGGGTGCCACGGGTTGTACTCAACCCGCGAGCGACCGCCCGGGTTTCTGGCTCACGAGTTGAGTACAACCCGTGGCACCCAGGGCTTGCACAGCATTCAAGATCAGGAAAGACCAGATCCACCTGTCAAGGAATGATTCGCTCGCCAATAAGACACAACCACCCGCCAGTGAGCGAGGAATCCCCCTCGTTCCCACGGGGGGCCGTGGGAACGAGTCGCGAGCAGCTTCCTCGCCCTGGCTCGGGTCGTTGAAAAGAACGCCCAAGTGTCTATGTATTGACCAACCGCGATTCGCCACGAACCATCTGCTGGGTCATGGTCGCGAAGTGGGTGTGGAGGATACATTTCCAGGCGAACTGGAACAGGTAGCGGGGGGGACGACCGGAGAGAATCATCTTGCGAAAATACTTGGCATAAACCGGACGGTACGGTTTGGTCCGTGGATCGGTCCAGAGCCGAACGAGCATGCCCAGAGCGCCCAGGATGGTGAGCGTCTGGTTCTTCAGATAGGCGAGAGGCTTGTGCTTGCGGAGCCAGCGCATCTTGGCGCTTGCCAACGGGAGCTTCCCCTTGATGAAGAGCTCATCGAACCGCTCGAAGTAGTTTTCCGCGTCGTAGAGCCGATCCATCAAGTCGAGCCAACCATCGCGCATCTCTTCACGAGACATGAGCAACGGGATGACATTGGTGGCGATCCTTGGGTCGTCGGCCGCGGCATTATCGAGCCGGCCCGCGGCTTCGAGGCGATCGTAGAGCGGGGTCTTGGGAATCGCCGAGAGCATGCCGGCCATGGCGCCGATGACCCGGGCACGCTGGAGGAACTCGAACTGACGGTCGAAGATCCCGGTGTCATCACTATCGAAGCCGACGATCATCCCCGCGTAGACCTCGAGCCCGGCCGCCTGCACCTTGTGGACTCGTTCGATCAGTCCACCACGGACATTTTGATATTTCTTGGTTTCGCGAAGTGCGTCCTCGTCGGGGCTCTCAACGCCGATGAAGACGGCGACCATGCCGGCGTCGGCCATGAGCTGCATCAGCTCGTCGTCCTCGGCGAGGTCGAGCGAGGCCTCGGTGAAGAAGGCGAGCGGATAGCCATGCTGCTTTTGCCACTCGACGATCGCGCGGAGGATGACCTTGGCCGCTTTCTTGTTGCCGATGAAGTTGTCATCCACCAGGAAGATGACATGGACGCCGAGCTTGTGCTGGGCATCGATTTCGGCCACGACCAGCTCGGCCGTCTTGACCCTCGGCTTGCGGCCAAAGATCACGATGATGTCGCAAAACTCGCACTGGAACGGGCAGCCGCGTGAGGTCTGGATGCAGCCCATCGCATATTCGCGGAACGGGACGAGGTCGTAGCGGGGGAGGGGGACCTTGGTCATGTCGGTCTTATCGGCTTGCTCGTACCGAGGTTTCCACTCGTTCCGGCTCCAGTCCTCGAGAAACCGGGGCCAGGTCTCCTCCGCCTCGCCGACGAACATGACGTCGACCAGGCCGCGGAACCAATCTTCGGCCACGGTGATCCACGGCCCCCCGATCACGACGAAGATGTCTCGCGCTTGCAACTCGAGCAAGATGTCGCGCATCCGATCGCGCTGAACCGTCATTCCGGTCAGGCCGACGATATCAAAGCCCTTGAGCGCATCGAAGTCGATCTCCTGTACATTTTCATCAATGAGGACGACCTCGTGCTCCGCGGGCGTGAGCCCCGCGAGGACGGGAAGTGCCAGGACCGGCATGTTGGCCTTCTTGCCGAGCAAGGGAAGGCCGTGATTCAGGCCCCAGAACGAGGTGGGGAAGCGAGGGTTGATCAGGCAGATGCGTGCCATCGAGCGTGTCCCGGCCACGGGTGCGCATGGGATCCCCTGCCGAACCTCGGCGTGGTCTCCTTGAGCCCGGAGCAAGCGCGAGGTTAGCAACAGCCAGTCCGAGCCACAAGGGCCTCGGTTCAATTCGCTTGCGGAAACGGGTCGGAACCACGCTCGGACAATTCGGTTCCACGGCGTGAAGACGCAAGCCAGGCCTCAATTAATCACACAAACTCTTCTCAATCTCATCGACCTAGCGACACGACCCAAACAACCCATTCCTCCCATTTCTCCACAGGTCGCCCGTGGTACGGGGCAAGTCAACCCCCTGGGTCCAAGTCGACCCGATCGAGCCCGGTCGAGGCCCCAAAGTCCTAATGATTTCAGCCATCATTAAGTCCTTGGGGTGCAAAGGGAATATCATGCCGACCCACAGACTTAGGAATTCCGAAAGATTGGGGTACAATCCGAGCCTGATTCTTCCGATACTACCGATAATTACGTGGAGACTTTCGGACGGATCCGACGTTTCTTCTGGTGGACGCCGCGCTCATGGATCGAGCCTGGATTGTACGGTTGACCTTCCGACGCTTGATCCTTGTCGCAATTGCGTTCCAGGCGATGACGCCGGACCTCCTCGATGAAACCTGGATTTCCCAGTCGCTTCCACCCGATGCCCTGGTTGCGGCCACGAGCCCGACGCCCAGCCGCAAGGCATTTCGATTCCCGAGTTTTCCCCTTGAATCCGAGGCCGTTCCCGCGGAATCCGCGGCTGGCAACGATTCGCCCGAGAATCTCTGCGAGCCGATCTGGCCGGAGCTAGGTCTCAGGCTTGATCGCAATGGGAGCACTCCCGCGCAACTTAAGCCTGAAGTTTACCTCCCACGCGTTCCATTGACATTGGGGCAGGCCCCGGCCGGGTTGAGACTCGCTCTCGATTCCGCAAAGACCGTTTTGCGGTCGAAGCTCCCGCTTCGACTGATCTGCTGAGTTCCTCTCCGAGATCGCGTCGCTGTCCCCTCTGCGGAGTTGCGTTTTTAAAGTCAGGCGCCGCGAAACCGCTCGGCGTGTCGGGTGCCCCCGCGCGAAGAGAAGGGGGCAGGATCGACTGCCGATCGCATCGACCACAAAAACACCCCAGATTTTCGATCATTTGAACGCAGAGCGGACCGCCGCCGCCGCTGGTCCAACTTCAGCCCCCACTCGCCCAAAACGAACTCGATCAATAAGTATACGAGTTCTCGTCGATTCAAAAACCTTCGGACGTTTTTTTGAGACGTACCGCGGGTAAGAACCGACTCATGGCATTTGGCGGATTCTATCTAGCCTGATGGATTCGGGTGCTCACCGGGACGACACCTCCTGACTCGTGAACTTCGGCCACGCAAGCGGGCCCTTGGTTCTTGTGTGGGGATCGTCCCGCACGACCACGCAAACTTTAAACACTTGATATGAAGAGGCGATAACCATGGTGTCGACCGTCGTTCTGCTTGCCTATTTCGGACCGGAAACCGTTCTGCCGATGACGTCGGTGATCGCAACGGCAGTTGGACTCTTTATGATGTTTGGCCGCAATACTTTACGCTTCCTCTTCCGTTGGCGGCGGGTGGACTTGACCGCGCCGAAAACGGCCGAAGCCGTGCGAGGTCCACACTTCTCGCCAAATCGCAAGGAACAGCCCGTTCAACCGCGACGCTGAAATCAATATCGGAGGGTACGAAGCCTTCGCGACAGGAAGGTCGAGCAACCAGTGACACGATCGATTGCCGACGACGGCTGAAGCCGTTGGGAACCGAGGAGGTTGAAGCGTTGATAAAGAAGACGATCGTGATCGGTCTGGACGGTCTCGAACCCCGGATCGTCGAAACGATGCTCGAGGCGGGGCAACTGCCCAACCTGGCGGAGCTCAAGAGACGCGGCGGCTATTCGAGGGTCGCGACCACATCCCCAGCCCAGACCCCGGTGGCCTGGTCGACCTTTGCAACGGGGGTGAACCCTGGCGGTCACGGGATCTTCGACTTTATCAGACGCGACCCTCGGACCTATCTTCCCGATTTCGCCCTGAACCGTTACGAGGCCAGGGGCGCTTTCCTCCCTCCCAAGGCCGTCAATCTGAGGCGTGGAAAGCCGGTCTGGGACCTTCTCACCGAGGCCGGACTCAGCTCCACGATCGTGCGCTGCCCGTGTACCTACCCACCGGACCCGCTCCGAGGCAGAATGCTCTCGGGCATGGGGGTTCCGGACCTCCGCGGAGGACTGGGGACGGCCACTTATTATACGTCGAATGACGAGGTGAAGCCGGGCGAGAGCGAGAACATCGTCCGACTTCCGGCCGGAATCGATCGTCCGATCGAAACCTATTTGATCGGGCCGAGGAACCCGAAGGGCGGGGGGGATCTCCGGTTCGATGTGACCCTCCACCCTGATCTCGACGGTCGCCGGGTCCTCCTGCGTTCGGCGGGCGCCCCCAAGGAACTCGAAATTCGCGAGGGGCAATGGAGCGACTGGATCCGGGTCAAATTCAAGCTCGGCATGCTCCAATCCGTGCGCGGGCTCGTCAGGTTCCACCTCGTCCAGCTCGAGCCGACGCTCGCCCTTTATGCGTCGCCGATCAATTTCGACGTCGAGACGCCCTTGTTTCCGATCAGCCAGCCGGCGGATTACGCGGCGAGCTTAGCGGAAGACATCGGGAGCCTCTATCACACGACGGGCATGGTCGAGGATCATGCCGGCTTGAATAACGAGCGGTTTGGCGAAGACGCCTTCCTCGACCAGTGCGACACCGCCTGGCGCGAGCGCGAAGCGATGTTGCTCCGCGAGCTCGATCGCTTCGACGAAGGACTACTCTACTGCCTGTTCGACACTCCCGATCGGGTCCAGCACCTGTTCTGGCGCTACCTCGAACCCGATCATCCGGCGAATCAGGGCCGAGCACCATCCCCCGCCTATGCCGGGGTCATCGAAGATCAATATCGCCGCGGCGATGAAATCGTCGGCAAAGCCCTTCAGCATGCGGATGATGACACCTTTGTCATCGTCCTCAGTGACCACGGATTCGGCAGCTTCCAACGTGGCGTCAACCTGAACACGTTGCTCCACGATCAAGGCCTCCTGACCCTCCGAGACGGCCTGAAACCGGGCGAAGAGGCAGGCGACTTTCTCAAAAGTGTGGATTGGAGCAAAACGAAGGCCTACGCGCTCGGCCTCAGTGGGATCTACCTCAATCTCGAGGGCCGAGAGAGCCAGGGGATCGTCAAACCCAACGACGTCGCCAGCCTCAAGACGTCGATCGCGGCGGGATTGGCGGGCCTGGTCGATTCCGCCACGAACGAGGTCGCCATCCGCACGGTCCGACCGCGCGAGTCGGTCTACAGCGGCCCCTTCGTTGAGGAAGCCCCTGACCTGCTGGTGAATTTCTCGCGGGGCTACCGGATCTCATGGGGCTCGTCGCTGGGCGGGGTCGGTGAGGGCCACTTCGAGGACAACCGCAAGAAGTGGAGCGGCGATCATATCGTCGATCCCACGCTCGTACCGGGGGTCCTTTTCATGAACAAGCCCTTCGATGGCAAGGACGCCGCGCTGCTCGACCTGGCGCCGACCATCCTCAATGCCTTGGGGGTGCCCAAGGGCGCCGCCATGGAAGGCAAGTCACTGCTTGCGGATTGAGAGTCGGTACCGTCGCGCATCCCGATCACGGCCGCGTTCACCGTCGGATGGTACGTTTCAGGAGCCCGCCGCTGCCGGGCGATCAGGAGGATTGGCTTGTGGTGAACGTCGCTCGAGAGTTTGGCAACAGGATCCGTGGACTCGGTTCATTGCAACGCATCGACGCTCGACGAACCGAGGGCACGGGCGAAGCCGCTTCCCGATCGAGCTCACGACTCCTGATCGCAAACGCTCTGATCTTCGGGCTCGTCACCGGCTTCCTCGAACTGGCCCTTGTGCTCGCCCAGGATGCGCTGATCCGCACGATCACGATGGACTCGCTCCGCACAAACCTCCACTTCATGTGGATGATTCCGCTGGCGGACGTTGCGATCTTTGGAACTTGTGGCTTGCTGTTTGGCTGGCTGGCCAGGCGTCGCCCAGAGTTCGCCACCAAGTGGGCCTTCTTGACGATGTCGGCCATGCTCGCCCTCGCCTTGCTGATGCGGTTCGACGGCCTCTACATGATCGCTCGGATCGTGTTGTCGATGGGGATCGCCGGCTCGATTGGCCCTTGGCTCGAGGCCCGCGCCTTGGCCTTCCCTCGCCTGACGCGCTGGGGCCTACCGCTGCTGGGCGGTGGCTTGATCGTGCTGATCGCGGTCGATTTCACGCGAGTGGCGACCGCCGAAAGCCGAACGCTCGGCCGTCTACCCGCCGCGTCTCCCCAGGCGCCCAACGTACTCTTCCTCGTCATGGATAACGTCCGTGCCGCCAGCGCCAGCCTCAATGGCCACGACCGCCCCACCACGCCCAACCTCGATCGACTCGCGGCTCGCGGCATTCGCTTTGAGGAAGCCCGTTCCATCGCGTCGTGGACGCTCCCGTCCCATGCGGGCATGTTTACGGGCCAATGGCACCACCGCCTCACCGTGGGGTGGGATCAGGCGCTCGACAAAACGTATCCGACCCTGGCCGAATATCTCTCGAACCAGGGGTACGCCACCGCCGGGTTCGTCGGGAACATCTATTACTGCAACCGCCGGTACGGGCTCGACCGTGGTTTTGCCCGCTATGAAGATTACTACGAAAATCAGACCGTCTCTCCCTACGAGATCATCCGGAGCTCGAGCCTGGGCCGCTGCCTGCTGCCGCTGGTCGGTTACCCGGTCCGGGTCGGCTTTGCCGAGGTTTATCGTCGAAAGAGCGCCGACCTGCTGAATCAGGACCTGCTGGGATGGCTCTCGAAGCGCCGGGACAGTCGACCGTTCTTCGCGTTCGTCAACTATTACGACGCCCACGCCCCTTGCGTGCTCCCCGAGGGGTCGCATCGCCGGTTCGGCCATGCCGAACGACCGCACAAAGAGCAGATCGCAGCGCTCAAGCGCTACCAGCGACTCATGGCCAACACCTTGAAACCCGAGGACGGCGACAAGAACGAGGTCGACCGGGAAGGGATCGAGGTTCTCAGAGATTCGTATGAGAGTTGTATTGCCTACATCGACGCCCAGATCGGCCGACTGTTCGCCGACCTCGAGCGCCAGGGGATCCTCGAGAATACCATGGTGGTGGTGACGTCCGACCATGGCGAGCACTTCAACGAGCACGGATTCGTCGGCCACGGCCAGAGCGTCTACCGCCGCGAGGTCCACGTTCCGTTGCTGATCATCCCCCCGTCGAGCCGTTCGGTCGTGGCCAAGGGCATCATTCCCGAGCCAGTATCGCTCCGTGACTTACCCGCGACGATCGTCGACATCCTTGCGATCAAGGACAAGTCGCCATTCCCCGGCGGCTCGCTCGCCCCGCTCTGGAATTCGAACGGGTCGTCGGATTCGCTCCAGCCCCCCTCGCCGGTGCTCTCAGAAGTCGGCCACAAGCTCCACGTCCCCCGGATGGAGCAGATCCCGTCAACCGTGGGCGAGGTCAAGGCGCTCATTTCCGAGGGAAAAGTCTACATTCGCAACTCAGGAGCCAAAGAAGAGGTTTTCGACCTCCATGTGGATCCGTTGGAGAAAACGGACATCGTCGCCGCCAAGGATCTCCATCCTTCGTTGGAGCATTTTCGATCCACGCTGAAACAAATCCTCGCCGGCAAGGATGTCAACGCGGAAGAACTTGCCCGGGATTGAGCTCAGGCCGCGGAGCCAAAATATTCACGAATTCAACCACGAATAACCTGAATGACACGAATCATTTAAAAAATACATGATTGATTCAGAAAAACGAATTCCATTTGCATTCATTCGTGTTATTCGTGGTTAAATTTTTCGTTTTGGATTGGCGTAGAACCTCAAGCCGAGGCCCGGGGAATTTCCTCGAGCGCGGCAGGGTTCTCCAGACTCGAGAGGTCACCGAGGTCGAGATTGAGCAGGCGGGCGCGGATCGCCCGCCTCAGGATCTTGGCGCTTCGGGTCTTGGGCAGGTCACTCACGAACCGAACCTGATCGGGGGCGAACGGCTTGCCGAGCACGTGGGCCACCTGGTCGCGGATCTCTTGCCGAAGCGTCGGGCTCGGCTCAATCTTCGGGCCGAGCACGACGAAGCACCAGATCGATTCCCCTTTGAGTTCATGGGGCACGCCGACCGCCGCCGCCTCCATCACGCTGGGATGACCGACGGCGGCCGATTCGATCTCGGCCGGACCAATCCGTTTGCCCGCGACCTTGATGGTGTCATCGCTCCGGCCGTGGAGATACCAGATCCCTTCCTCGTCGATCGAGGCCCAGTCGCCGTGGGTCCAGACTTCGGGCCAACGCGACCAGTACGAGCGGAGATAGCGTTCCTCATCATTCCAGAGGCCGCGGGTCATCCCGGGCCACGGCTTGGTGCAGACGAGCTCACCCACTTCACCGCGGAGCGGTTGGCCCGACGCATCAAAAACGTCGATCGCCATCCCGAGCGAAGGTCCGCCAAGCGCACAAGGCTTGAGCGGTTCGATGGTCAGACACGAGAGGAAGCAGGCGCCGACCTCGGTCCCGCCCGAGAAATTAATCAAGGGGCGCGTTCCACCACCGACCTGTTGGAAACACCAGTTCCAGGGGGCGGGGTTCCAGGGCTCACCGGTCGAGGCCAGGACGCGGAGCCGATGCAAGTCATGAGCCTTGACCGGCTCCTCACCGTACTTCATCAACGCGCGAATCAAGGTCGGCGACAGCCCCAGAATGGTGACCCCGTGCGTTTCGACGACGCGCCAGAGCCGGTCGGGGGTGGGAAAATCGGGTGCCCCCTCGAAGAGAACGAGGGTCCCACCCAGTGCCAGGCCCCCGATCACCTTCCAAGGGCCCATGATCCAGCCCATGTCCGTCACCCAGCAAAGCCGGTCGTCATCGTGGAGGTCGACCTGATGGAGCACCTCCTGGGCGATCTTGACGAGAAAGCCGGCATGGACGTGCACGGAGCCCTTGGGCTGCCCCGTGGTCCCGGACGTGTAGGCAATCATCCAGGGGGCTTCGGAATCCATCGACTCGCACGGACAGGATGACGGTTCCGCCTGGCTGATCTCGTGCCACCAGAGGTCGCGACCTGAGGTCCAGGGAATGTCACGTCCCAGGCGCTGGACGACGATCAGGTGTTGCACCGTGGGGGAGAGCGCCACGGCCTCGTCGGCGATCGGCTTGAGCGGGACGGCCACCCCACGTCGCAGGGTTCCGTCGGCGGTGATCAGGATCTTGGCCGCGCCATCCTGAAGCCGGGTCGCCACCGCCTCGGCCCCGTAGCCGGAGAAGATCGGAATCGCGATCGCACCAATCTTGGCGCAGGCAAGCATCGATGCCACAGCCTCGGGTACCATCGGCAAAAACACGGCGACTCGATCGCCGCGACCGATCTCGAGCCGTTTCAGAGCATTGGCGAGCCGGTCCGTCTCCTCGAGAAGCTGACGATAGGTGAGCTCCCTGACCGCGCCATCTTCCCCTTCCCAGACCAGGGCGATCTTCTCAGCGCGGGCCGAGGCGACGTGTCGGTCCAGGCAGTTATGGGCGAGGTTGAGCTTCCCTCCCACAAACCAACGCGACCAGGCCATTCCATCGCTCGAATCCAGGACCGTATCGTATGGCTCGAAAAACTCGATGCCGAGCTCGTCGACCATCGCACCCCAGAACCAGGCAACGTCGTCGGTGGACCGGCGACGCAGTTCGTCGACATCGGTGATTCCGTGTCGGTCCATAAACTGCCGGACGTGACTGCGCTCGATATAATCGTGAGTGGGGGTCCAGGCAAACGCGTCGGCCATGGCGATCAACTCCTGGGGCACAGGTCGGCAACGGCCCATCCCATGTCGAGCGGCCGGCAAACGGACAGGATATCCTCCATGACCCGGGTGTCAATCGGCGGGACGCATCGGCATGAAAACAATCATCGAACCCTTCAAGATCAAAATGGTCGAGCCACTCAAGCTCACCACCGTGGAACAGCGCGAGCAGGCCCTCCGCCAAGCTCAATTCAACCTGTTCCAGATCCCGGCCGAAGACGTCATTATTGACCTGCTGACCGATAGCGGCACCGCCGCGATGAGCGCCGATCAATGGGCCGGCATGATCCGCGGCGACGAGTCGTACGCCGGCGCACGCAGTTGGTTTCATTTTGAGAGAGTGCTGCGCGAGCTCACCGGGATGCCGCACATCCTGCCGACCCACCAGGGGCGGGCCAGCGAGCGGATCCTGTTCGAGCTCATCGGCGGACCCGGCAAGGTCATCCCGAGCAACAACCACTTCGATACCACCCGCGCCAATATCGAGCACTCCGGCGCCCGCGCGGTCGACCTTGTCATCGCGGAAGGGACCGACCCGCGCAATCGTCACCCGTTCAAGGGAAACCTTGACCTCACGAAGCTCGAAGCCCTGATTGATGAAGTGGGTCCGGAGCACATTCCCCTCTGCATGGCAACTGTCACCAACAACAGCGGTGGCGGCCAACCCGTGAGCCTGGCGAACCTGAGGGCAGTCCGCGAGGTTTGCCATCGCCACGGGATTCCGCTCTTCCTCGACGCCTGCCGATTCGCCGAGAACGCCGCCTTGATCCAGCAACGCGAGCCCGGGCAGTCGGGTCGATCGGCCCGGTCGATCGCGCGTGAGATGTTTGACCTCGCCGACGGTGCGACCATCAGCGCCAAGAAAGACGGCCTGGTCAACATCGGCGGCGTCCTCCTGATGCGCGACGACGCGCTCGCCCTCCGCGCCAATGACTTGCTGATCCTCACCGAGGGCTTCGTCACCTATGGCGGCCTTGCCGGCCGCGACCTTGAGGCCATGGCGCAGGGCTTCATCGAAGTCCTCGACGAGGATTATCTCCAATACCGCCTTCGGAGTGTGGCCTACCTGGGCGAACACTTACTCGCCGCCGGGATCCCGATCGTCGAACCGCCGGGCGGACACGCGATCTACATTGATGCCGCCGCTTTCTGCGCCCACATCCCCCCCAGCACTTTCCCGGTCAGGCCCTCGTGTGCGCCCTCTACCGCCACGCGGGAATCCGGAGCGTCGAGATCGGCAGTGTTATGTTCCACTCGGTGGATCCTGATACCGGTGAGACGATTCATCCCCCGATGGAACTGGTGCGACTCGCCATCCCGCGTCGGGTGTACACCCAGAGCCACATCGACTACACCGTTGAGGCGACGATCGAACTCTTCCAACAACGCGACTCGATCCGAGGCTTGCGGATCGTCGAGGCCCCACCGACACTGCGACACTTTACCGCAAAATTTGCGGAACTCCTCTGAGCCAATGGTTCCCCGAAGCGTGGATCGTAAGTCAGAAATGTAAACCACGCATTTGGCAGTCCCGAAGGGACAACCGTTCATCGCCAGCAACGCAAGCCCCTGAGGAATCTTCGACCTATTTATGTTTTGCGGGCTCGAAGGGGCGACCGTCAGCGGCGCCCGACTCGAATAAACCCGCTCACGACGAAACGCCCGGCGCCTCCTGGGAGGCGATCGGGCGCCGGCGCATTCTCAGCGTACGTTCACGTCTCCTCAGGGAGGGTCAGGGCTTCACGGCATTGTCGATGGCCCGTCCGGCCTTTTCCGCGGTCCCTGGGGGATGGATCGCGTCCTTGGCTTCCTGGACGCCCTCCTTGAGCTTCTCCTCCGCTTTCTCGATCGCGTGGCCAGCCTTCTCCCCCGCTTTGTCGATCGCGTGGGCGGCCTTCTCCCCCGCGTTTTCGATCGCGTGGCCAGCCTTCTCCGCCACACTCGGGGGATGGACCGCGTCCTTGGCTTCCTGGACGCTCTTATCGAGATTTTCCCCGGCTTTTTCGGCGGGGCCCTTTGACTCACAACCTGCGAGAAGCACCACCGCGCCAAGGAACAGCGACAAGGCACGCGCGGTCTGAATCAGCCAAGTCTTCATCTGAGATTTCCTCAACGTGAAAGGATCGGAGACGAAACGCACCAAGCGTTCGAGACCCCACGAGAGAAGCAAAGCGCATGCCGAGTTGGCCGAACCGACGTCCTTGGTTCGGGGATGGAATCGACGTCTTTCCCTGCTCGTCTCGAACCAACCGCGATTCCTCAGGTTCGCGAACGAGCCGAAATGACGGTGGGCCGAAACGGGGTCACGAGCGTCGGCAGGGGACGATCACAGCCGAGCTGATTCCGTCGCTCGCGATGACCAGGATCGGGCGGGACGAATTGTCTGGTCTGCTCAACCTGCTTCCGGCGCATTCTGACTGACGCCGAGGAGACTCCGGATGACCTCGCTCCTGACGAGCGGGAGCGATTGCTCGTTGAGTATGGGGCCTGCTCCCAGTCACCTGAGTGGAGCCGGCAAAGATCGCGAAAGCCTGCAAGACGATCGATCGCCGGACGAAGCTCGTCGAGGGTTACACCGACCCGGAAGCGGTGGCACTGATGGAGTTGGAGCGGAAAGTCTAGGGGATCGTTGATGAGCTGTCACCCACGGATGACAACCCATCAGGAAACGGTGACATCAACGAAATGGTCACACGGTGAATTTCGCCTTCGCCTTTCGTTTCACGGCCGGCTTCGCCTCCGGCAACTCGACCGGCCACTGGCCGCCGACCGTGAACAGGGCCTTCAACATCAAATCCAGTGTCACGTCACTGGACCCGGCTTCGATCTTTGCAACGCGCGGTTGGCTCGACCGAATCGCCCTGGCGAGTTGTTTCTGGGTCCAGCCTTTCACCTCGCGTGCTGTGCGGACGGCCCGGCTCAAGTTGAGCCGGAGTTCCGCGAGTTTCGCTTCGACGTCCGTCGTAGACCTCCCTATTTTCGCGTTCAACGCCCGACCGCCTCGACGTCACCGAGTGCTCGCAGGAGATTGCCGGCCGTTCTGGACCCACAATTTCCTGCAACCGGGCCGCAGGAACCCGGAAGACCCGCCAGACGGACATCTCTAAGATCCCACCGTCCTGGTTTCGGTGGGCGAAAAGCCCCGCCGTCGGCCAAGACCGCGGGAGTGCCGGGGCGTGCGCCCCGCTCCCTCAGCAACATCGTCCCGATCCGGCGGCATGGACTGGCGTGAGACGCCCGGCCCATCCGACGGCGTGGCGGCGATGGTGATCCATCAGGGAGTGTGACCATGACCAACGAGAAGATAGGTACGGACGACGGTGCGATGACCCGCCGGCACGCCCTCGCAACGGTGGCCTCGGCCGGCGTGCTGCTCGGGGCCGTGCCGGCAGTAGCAAGAGAGGAGGGACCGATGGCGGGTTCGAGTCGGCGATTCGATCGATACGACGTGGTGGTGGTCGGCGGCGGGCCCGCCGGTCTGAGTGCCGCCCTGGTGCTCGGCCGGGCCTGTCTTGAGGTGCTGGTCTGCGACTCGGGCAAGGGCCGCAATGCTCCAGCGGCCGGCGTTCACGGCTTCCTCACGCAGGACGGCACCCCGCCGGCCGAGCTGCGTCGGATCGGTCGGGAACAGCTCCGGCCGTACGAGGTCGATTTCCATGAGGGGGCGGTCGTCGATGCTCGGAAGACCGAGGGCGGCTTCGAGATCACGCTGGAAAACGCCCAGGTCGTCGCCTGCCGCAAGCTGATCCTGGCCACCGGGATGGTGGACGTATTACCGGAGATCCCCGGCTTACGTGAGCTGTGGGGCACCGGCGTGATCCACTGCCCCTACTGCCACGGCTGGGAGCACCGGGGACAACCCTGGGCCGTCCTCGTCCCCCCCGAGGAGGCGGTCGAGGCGTCGACGCTGCTGCTCGGCTGGAGTCCCCATCTAACCCTACTGACAAACGGCCCGTCCCGGCTCACCCCCAAGGACCAGGCCTGGCTGAAAGAGCATGCCGTCGAAGTGGTCGAGGGCCGGGTCGAGCGGCTCGAGGGGGACGGTGGGCGGCTCCGGGCGATTCGGCTCGAGGACGGCCGGCGGCTGGAGCGGGAAGTCCTCTTCGTGCGGACCCAGCTCCGCCAGTCGACCGACCTGCCCAAGCGATTGAACTGCGCGTTGGTCGCCGACGGTCCGAAAGCCGGGATGGTGCGGACCGACCCGTTCGGAGCGACCAGCGTGGAGGGTCTTTACGTCGTCGGGGACGCCTCCGACGCCGGCGTGCCGAGTGTGGCCTCGGCGGTGGCCGAGGGCTCGATCGCGGCCGCCGGCGCCAGCAGGACATTCTTCACCGAGGACGCCCGTCGGCCTGCGGGCGACGGCCCAGTTCGCCGGAAGTGACTCCGAGGAGCCGCCGGACGGGTGGTGCAGGTGAGACTGGCCAGAGAAGCCGACCCGAGCCGCCGCCTGCCAGTGTGAGGCCGCAGCCACCTCGCAGGCGTTGCCTCGCCCTCCCTCACACTCGACCTGAGAAGCAAGGGAACCTAATTCCATGAGACATACAACACTTCTTTTTATGAGTCTGGTTACGGGGGGCATGATGGGGTGCAAGAAGCCGAGAGAGAGCGCCGCGCCGGTTGTCGAGAACTCCAAGGTCGCCGAGCAGGTGCCTGAGCAAGAACAAGTACACATACATGGAGGTCATGAACATCACCACCACGGCTTCGACGATCCCACGAAATTCGAAAACCAGTGGAACGCCCCCGAGCGCGACCGCTGGCAGCACCCGGAGGAGATCATCGCGGCGCTTGCCCTGTCGCCAGGGGCGACGGTGGCAGACATCGGCGCAGGGACGGGCTACATGGTGGCGCACCTGAGCAAGGCGGTGGGAGACCGTGGCACGGTGATCGCGATCGACGCCGCGCCGGCGATGATCACGTATCTGACGAACCGCAGCGCGGATCTGGGACCAGCCAAGATCGTGCCGCAGCAGGTGAGCGGGGAGAGCCCTGAGCTCCCTGACGATCGTGTGGACGGCGCGATCACAGTGAACACGTGGCATCACATCAACGAGCGAGAGACGTACGCGAAGAAGGTGTACTCAGGGTTAAAACGTGGGGGGAAATTCGTGGTGGTGGACTCCGAAGTCGACGCCGAGTCCGGGCCGCCGAAAGCGATGCGGCTCGAGGCAGGGCGGGTGATGCAGGACCTCGAAGCAGGAGGCTTTCGCGTCGTGATCGCGCACGAATCGATGCCACAGCACTACATGATTGTCGGCCATAAAGATTAGAGGTTTTCCCTGGGGGGATGTCCCGTCTCTCGTTGTAGCGAGTGACGGCTCCCCCCACGACATTTCCACGCCATGTCAGGCTCGCTTCGCCAGCATGACATGCTTCACCGAGGACGCCCGTCAGCCTGCGGGCGGCGGGCCAGCTCGCCGGGGGTGACCCCCAAGAGTCGCCGGACGTGGTGGTGCAGGTGGGACTGGCCGGAGAAGCCGACCCGAGCCGCCGCCAGGGCGATGTCGCACCCGCCTCGCAGCAACTCCCTCGCCCGCTCGACCCGGCGGCGGATGACGTACTGGTGGGGCGTCGTCCCGGTGGCGACCCGGAACAGGCGGGCGAAGTGGTACGGGCTCAGGCCGGCGACGGCGGCGAGTCGGCCGAGCGACAGGTCGCCGTCGAGTTGGCCCTCAATGTGGTCCGTCACCCGCCGCAGGTCGTCGTTCGGCAGGCCGTTCGGCCTCGGGGGCATCTGCGGCCCCTCGTCGGCATAGGCCCGCAGCAGGTGGACGGCCAGGGCGGTGCCGAGCGACTCGGCGAGCAGCGACGGCCCGACTCGCCCCGACTCGGCCTCGTCGGCGAGCTTACGGGTAACCTCCCCGGCGAACGGGTCATGCCGCATCGCCGCCGGGCGGAGACGCGCGGCATCCAGCCCCGCCTGGCTGGCGACCCGATCAACCAGCCCGGTCGAAAACCGCACCGAGACCGCCTCGAATGGCCGGTCCCAACGGACCAGGGTGGGGACGATGGCCGGCGTCAATACCAGGTCGCCGGCGGCCGGTCGGCCCGAGTAGGCCCGACCTTCGCTGAAGTGCCACTCAACGTGTCCGGGGCTGGAGAGAAATAGGGTGACCTGATGAAAGTCGTGGGCGTGCCAGCCGCCCACGAACGGACTCAGGGGCGACGAGCGGCGGACGATCAGCCCGTCGGCGAGTCCCTCGTCGTGCCGACCCATCGGCACAATCTCCAGCCCGGACAGGCACGGGTGACCGGGCGTGGCGGGATAGTGCGCGACTTCCTCGGCCACGTTGCGGATCGGGTCCGGTGTCGCTCCGTTGCAGCCGCCGAAACTGATTAAGTCATGATGCATGAACGTTATCCAAATGATCATGCAAGTCGCCACGAGCGATCAGGCGGTTGTGCAGATCGGCGTTGAGCATGGCCAGCGTCACCTCGCCAAGCCGCGAGAGCAGCAGTCGCTCCGCATCGTGGAATGCCTGGTGGAGGGCGGCATTCACGGCCTGCTCGACGAGGCAGTCGGGCGACTCCGTCCGGTTACCGATGGCGAGAAGCGATGGGCTGCCGAGCGCGGAGTAGATGTCGTGCAGTGACACCTTCGAGAGGTCGCAGGCGAGCGTCCACCCGCCGCCATGCCCCTTTTCCGATCGCACATAACCCTGGTCCCGTAGACCCGCCATGATCCGCCGGATCACCACGGGATTGGTGTCCATCGCCTTCGCCAGCACTTCGGAAGTGACCGGGGTATCCTGCTCTGCCATGTGCAGCAGGACGTGGAGCACACCTGACAATCGACGATCGCGTTTCATGTAACACACCATGTTACATAACTGCGAAAATGTCAAGGCGGATGCCCTCGATGGCTTGACGTGAGCATCCGTTCTTTAGAAGTCGGTTCTCATTCGTCGACCGAGTTCGGTCCTTAATCAAACGTGCATCCCGAGGTCAACACGTCCGGTGCATCGCCGACGTCGAGTCGCACCTCGGGCACACCGACGGCAGAGGCCAGCCGCGCTCCAAGTTCGCGGAGCATGCCGGCCGAATAGCCGGGCCAAAGTCGGTCCACCGTTCCCTGCTGGGTGACAAGGGCCACATAGGCGGACCGCTCGGCATGATAGGCGTTGACGACTTTCAAATCCGGGTCGGCGATGACGGGGTAGGGGGTGTCATGCTCTCGGGTCCAACGCGCCGCTTCGGGGGATTCGCCGTCGATGATTCCGAGGAACGCGACCCGATCTCCGTAGGCGGTGAAAAGCCGACGGAAGCAAGGGTCGGCCGCCTCGCTGCACGGGCAACCGTCCTTGATGAAAATGAGCACGGTCGGCCGCTCGCGTGCCGCCTCCGGCAAGGAGAGGGCAGGGCGTCCCGCAACCGCGCCGGCGTCGGCCCGCATCCGGGCCGTGACCGGATGTCCGATGCGAGATCGGGTGGCGATCGCGGCCGTGAACGCGGCGGCCGCGGCGACGAGCAACAGGATGGTTGCAACCTTCCTCACGGCGTCCCTCGCCAGGAGAGTCTGTGGATGCGCCGAGGCTCAGGCGACGGCGGTTTCGGGGTCCGCAAGAACCGCGACGGTCGCGACCTGGCCACGGCCGATTTGAAGGACCATCGCGGCGGTGACGAGACAGAGGGCTCCGGAGGTCAGAAAGGCGGGTTGGTAGTCGCCGATCACCGAGCGGATCGTGCCCGCGCCGAAGGTGGCGACGGCCGCCCCCAGTTGGTGCGCCGCGACGATCCAGCCGAACATGATTCCTGAGCGCTCGCGCCCAAAGGCGTCCGCCGTCAGCTTGACGGTCGGGGGCACCGTCGCAATCCAGTCGAGCCCGTAGAGGACCGCGAAGGCGGAAAGCCCCCAGGACGCGTCAGCCAGGCCGAACGGCAGATAGATCAGGGCGAGCCCACGGAGGCCGTAGTACCAGCAGAGCAGAATACGGTTATCATACCGGTCGGAGAGCCAACCCGAGGCCGTCGTCCCCAGCAAGTCGAACAGTCCCATGGCCGCGAGCAGGCCGGCCGCGCGGATCTCGGGGATACCGGCGTCCAGGCAGGCCGAGATCAGGTGGGTGCCAACGAGCCCGTTCGTACTCAGGCCGCAGATGAAAAAGCTGCCGGCCAGCAGCCAGAAGTCGCGGGAACGCAGGCCGTCGCGCAGCGCCCCGACCGCGGCGGCGAACGGTCGGTCAACCTTGGTCGACACGATAGGCGCGTCTGTGGCGGCCCCGAACGGTCGAAGGCCAATGTCCTCGGGGCGATCGCGCATCAAGAGGGCGATCAGCGGCAAGAGGAGCGCCGCGACGCAGGCAACGACCAGGACTGCCGGGCGCCACCCGTACCGCGTGACGGTCGCGGCCAAGGCGGGCAAGAAGACCATCTGGCCGGTGGCCGAGCTTGCCGTCAAAACGCCAAGCACCAGCCCCCTGCGGTCTGCAAACCAGCGGTTGACGACCGTCGCGCCGAGGACCAGGGCCGTCATCCCCGTGCCACCGCCGACGACCACGCCCCAGAGTAGGACGAGCTGCCAGGGGGTCGAAATTCGGGACGAGAGAGCCACCCCCATGGCCACCGCCGCCAGTGATCCGAGCATCGTCCGCCGCACACCAATTTTGTCCATGAGTGCGGCGGCAAACGGCCCGATCAGCCCGTAGAGCAGCAGGTTGACCGAGATCGCCAGCGAAATCGTCGCTCGGCTCCAGCCGAACTCGCGCTCGAGCGGCACAATCAGGACACTCGGCGTCGCCCTGACTCCGGCCGTCGCCAGGAGCGTCAGGAATGTCAGGCCCGCAACGACCCAGGCATAGTGGTATCTCCGCTCACGGATCGGCTTGACCATCGCGTCGTTTCCTGTTCGCTCTCGGCATGGACTCGGGCAGAATGCATTCGACCCGCAAGCTCGTCGAAGCGCACTGAGGTCGGGCGCCGCGTGCTCGAGGTCGATTGACGCGTGGCTTGAGGTTCAGGTTCGCGAGAATCCGGGAAGTCTTCCCCCTCGACGGCGGATATCGAAGGGGGGACGACCACCGATCGCGGTCGGTCGGACGCGATCAATCCGTGAATCGGCGCACGATCAGGGCGGTGTTCTGACCGCCGAATCCGAAGCTATTCGAGAGCACCACATCGACCGGTTGCTCGCGCGCCTCGTGCGGCAGATAGTCGAGGTCGCACTCCGGATCCTTGTTCTCCAGGTTGATCGTCGGAGGCAAGACGCCGTCCCGGATCGCCAGCAGGCAGGCGATCGCTTCGACGGCCCCACCGGCCGAGACGAGGTGGCCCGTCATGCTCTTGGTGCTCGAGATCGGAAGTCGATAGGCGTCATCGCCGAAGACGCGCTTGATCGCCAGGGTCTCGATTGAGTCATTGGAGGGCGTGCTCGTGCCGTGCGCGTTGATGTAGCCGATGTCGGAGGGGTCAATCCCTGCGTCGGTCATTGCGCCGCGCATCGCCGCAATGGCGCCTCGCCCTTGGTCGTGGCTATCGGTCAGGCGAAAGGCGTCGGCCGTCGAGCAGTGCCCGGCCACCTCGCCGTAGATGGTCGCGCCTCGGGCCTTGGCATGCTCCAAGTCCTCGAGCACGAGCATGCCGCCCCCTTCGCCGAGCACGAAGCCGTCGCGGTGACGGTCGAACGGGCGGCTGGCGGTCGCATAATCGTCGTTGCGGGTCGACATCGCCGTGAGCAGGATGAACCCGGTGAGGCCGAGCGGGTGAACCATGCTGTGAGTGCCCCCCGCGAGCATCACGTCGGCGTCACCACGGCGAATCAACTCCGTGGCCTCGCCGATGGCCTGAGCGCTCGCGGCGCATGCGGTCTGGCAGGTCGAGTTCGGCCCTCGCGCATTGAAGACCGCCGCCAGGTACCCGGCCGGTCCTCCATGTTCCTGATCCGCCTCACTGATCAGCTGGAGTCGCTCGATCCCGTAGCTCGTGAACTTGGCCGGATTGAACTGGCCCTCCGCACTCGAGCTGTAGACGAGGTCGACGAATCGGTCAAAGTCCTGCTGTCCTTCTCCGGAGCCAAGGTAGACTCCAAAGCGGGTCGGATCGAACGCAGCATCACTGATCCCGGCGTGAGTCACCGCCATCGTCGCAGCGGCCAACGCGAGTTGCGAGGTCCGGCTGTACTCGACCCACCGGTCGGCATCCGTCCGGTAATCCCCCAGGCGGAACCCTGCGACCTCGCCCGCAATCCGCGTGGCGAACGTCGACGCGTCGAACAGAGTGATCGGTCCAACCCCTCCGCGCCCCTCGCACAGCGAACGCCAGGACGATTCGACATCGCGCCCCACTGGCGTAATCATCCCCATCCCGGTCACTACCACTCGTCGTTGCACGCGTCTCTCCCCAGCAGCCTAACGGCCCTTTTGCTCGCACCTCGGCCTCGAAAGCCGACCCTAACCGGCCCTACCACACCCTACGATCCCGCAAGTCGAGCGTTCCAAGCCCGCAATTGTATGCGATCCGCAACTCGACTCCCCCCCCCAAGGTTTCGGCTTGAACGACCACTCGGAGTGAATCAGAACGCGACAAATAATATGACGACCGTAATTCAAAATCAACGCCCCGCGCGGTTTCGGTGTCGGCGAGTCGACCCGCCCCTGCGGGAGCGGACCTGGCTCGGTCTTCGTTCGGGAGCGGATCTCCCGCACGATCGACGCGGTGGATTCGACCCGACTCATTCATGTCTGTTGTTTTGTTCAGACCTACACTCGTTTCTGGGGCGGAGGCCGACTCAGCCGTTGGTCTCGGTTTGCTTTGATTATCTGATCGGTAACCGCGGTGTTGCAATCGCCGTTGGGTGCCACAGGTTGTACATGATTCAATACGAGAGAAAGACCAAGTCCAACGGCTCAGGGCCAGCACGGTGACACGGGGCAGCACGCGAAGATTCGCTCGAACCGACGATTAGGGCCGCTGAGCGCCCCGGTCAAGTCGCCGATGAAGACGGTTCGCGAGCCAAATACGCTTCACCTTGGCTCGACTGGACTTGACCGACTTGGGGCCATCGGATAGAAGGCGTCTGCCTCCAGGTTTGCACCTCTTCGATCGCCATTCAAAGCATGCAGAACATTTCCTCCGAGCCACTCGCACGAGCCGTTGCGAGCTTGGTCGCGTTGGAATCGCGTTCCACACGGGATGACCGCGAACATAGAGGTGGTTGATGAGCGTGAGGAAGATCGCCTACCTGGCGCCTCTCTACTTCGACGAACAGTGTTATCTGGGAGGCGGCGAACGATACCCTCTGAATCTGGCCAAGGGGGTCGTTGAAAGCTCGGCGGGAAACTATGAGGTCGAGCTGGTTTCGTTCGGGCCCACCTCGTTCCGAAGGGAGATCGCGCCTGGCGTCTCGTTCCGGATCCTGACGGCGGCCGGAAAGCCGGCGCACCCACTGGACATGGTTTCCTGGGAGCTTCCCGAGGCCCTGGCCGACGCCGACCTGGTGCACATTCACCAGGCCTACACGCGCTGTTCCGAGTTGGGCCTGCTCGTCGCCAAGCAGCTCCGCAAGCCGATCTGCGTGACCGACCACGGCGGGACCTCCAGCCCGTTCGTCCAGCACCTGGGCATCCTCGACCTGGCCGACCAGATCATCGCCCAGTCGGACTTCGCCGCGTCCTTCTTTCAGACCTCGACGCCCATCGAGATCATCAAAGGGGGCGTTGATGCGTCACGGTTCACTCCGCCACCGCGGCCAGTCAAACGCGACCGCGTCCTCTTCGTCGGCCGGCTCTTGCCGCACAAGGGGATCGACCAGCTCGTCGCGGCCATGCCGCCCGAGCTTCCTCTGACCGTCTGCGGCCGCCCGTACGACGAAGTGTTCTTCCAACGCCTTCAGGAAGCGGCGGTCGGCAAGCAAATCGAGTTCATCACCGATGCCGATGATGACCGAATCCTCGAGCTTTATCGCAAGGCCTGGGCCAATATCCTGCCCTCGGTCTATGTCGATTGCTACGGCAACATGCATCGCGCCCCCGAGTTGATGGGCTTCTCGATTCTCGAGGCGATGGCCTGCGGGACGCCGGCGATCAGCTCGCGAGTCGCGGCGATGCCCGAGTTCATCCGCGAGGGGGAGACCGGTTTCGTCTTCGACGATCCCGCCGAGCTCGCCGCGCAATTGCGTCGGCTTGCCGCCGACCCCGAACTGGTTGAAACGATGGGCCGGCAGGCCCGGCTCGTCGTCGAGCAGGAGTACGACTACCGGGTCGCAGGCGCCCGGTTGGTCGACGTCTATGAACCCTTGATCGCCCGCGCATGGGAGGTGGCGGCGTGAAGATTCTGGTGATCAGCAACCTCTATCCTCCCGACGCCCTGGGCGGCTACGAAATGGGCTGCCGTCAGGTGGTCGAAAATCTCCGGGCCCGCGGCCACGAGGTGCGCGTCCTGACCACCGCGCCTCGGACGCCGGTGGCCAGCCCTCCTCACGTGCGCCGGACGCTCCGACTGACGGACATGTGGGTCGATTACCACATGTCACGCTGCGCGACGGTGACTCAACTCCTCGACGAATCCGAATCGCATCGAATCAACGCGTTCAATGTTCACGCGTTACTCGCCGAACTCGACGACTTCGAGCCCGACGTCGCCTACGTCTGGATGCTGACCGGGATCGGCGGGCTCGGCCTGATGGCTGCGCTCCACCATCTGCGGGTGCCCTGGGTCTGGCACTTGATGGACGACGTGCCTGCCACGCTCTGTCAGCTCGATAATCGGGTGGTTCCGGCCTTGGCTCGTGAAATCGAACGGCAGTTGCGCGGGCACACGATCGCGTGCAGCCAGCAACTGGTCGATGAGATCGAGCGCAGGGGAATTCGGCTCCAGGGCGAGGTCGAGATCGTGCCCAACTGGGTTGCCGGCCCGATTCCGCCGCTCCGCTCCGAGTTCTACCAGGGCGATCGCCCGTTGCGAATCGTGGCGTCCGCCGCCCATATTGACCGCTGTTACGACAAGGGGATGGACCTGCTCATCAAGGCGGCCGCCACCTTGCGTGACCAGGGTCGTGAAAATTTCTCGCTCGATATCTTCGGACAGGTCAACGACAGCTTCTACGGCGACCTCATCAAGACGAACCACCTCAGCGGGCTCGTGAAACTACGAGGTAGTCTGAAACAGGCCGACCTGATCGCTGCCTATCAAGACTACGACATATTCGCCTTCCCCGCGCGGCTCCGTGAACCGTGTGCCTTTGCCCCGCTCGAGGCCGCCCCGAGCGGTTGCGTCACGGTCATGTCGATCCTCAGCGGCAACAGCGAGTGGCTAGTCCACGGCGTCCATTGCCTCAAGGTGCCCCGAACCAGCGACGGGTTCGCCCACATGTTCGGCGAGATCCTTGATGGACGGGTCGACCTCGAACCGATCGGCCGCCGAGGCGCCCTGGCGGTCCGCCGCGATTTCCACCTGGACAAGCTCTTGCCGAGGATCGAACAGATCCTGACCAAGGCCGCTCGGCAAACTCGTGACGGGGCAGGGACCACCGACGAAGTCTACCGGCTTGCCCTCCTGGCCGAGAAGTTGACGAGCATACTCATCCAAGAACCTTATTGTGCGTAATTGACGACGCACGTGATTGTCCTTTCCCCCTGTTGCATCCCCGCGTTGAACACGGACGGTTCGACCCGGGCGTGCGATCCAAAGGCGACCGCCAAGGCCGATTCGGCGGTGCCCACTCGACTCCAAGGAAGGAGTATTTTCATGCAAGATTTTGCATTCTATAACGCAGGTTCTCACAACCTCAAGGGCCCGCGTGGTCTCGTGGTCATGGCCCGACGCATGATGCGCAGGGTGCTCCGCCCGATCTTCCTCCGGCAAGTGGAAATCTTCCAGTACTTCGCCGACTTGCTGGACAACCACGAGAACCGAGTGTTCGCCTTGCGCATTGATGCGGATGCAATGAAGCGACAGCACCGGGATCTGGCCCACGAATTGGGTCAGCAGAACGAAGCGTTGGCGTTGCGTCAAGATCTGCTGAGCGCGCGGCAGGACGAGTTGGCCGATCAGATCCAGACCACCATGGCCTTCGGGTGGGACTACGTCGCGATGGTCCGTCGCTTGGCCACTCTCGAGGATCAGCTCGCACTCTTGACCGGCTCGACGCTCAGCCCGTCGGACGAAGGGGATGCCCACCCGTCGATCCTCTTCCCCGGCTTGGCGAAAGGAATGAGGAAGCCCGCCAATGATGACGACGACAAGACCATCCGTTCGAAGGTCTGCTAACCTCGAAGTCAGCGATTCAGCCGGGCGGCCCGCCCGGAGTCCTCTGAGCCGGCGGGCCGATGGGGATAAAGCCAGGGCGAAGAATCAATTTTTGTTCAAATTTACGAATCAAAACAAAACTCTCCCCCCAACGGTCACGCCGATGAGGGGAGAGTCGCAAGTTCAACGGCCCGGAGCGGCACTTTTTCGAGTCAGCTCGTCGCCGTCGCCCTTCCTGCCGCCGGTGGGATCAATGCTTACCCATGAGCTCGCCCGCGAGCTCCTCTGCGTGATAGACCGATTTCAGGGCCTCGAAGATCGCCCGCGAGTCGACCGAGATCGCCCGGGCGGACCGATCGTCGAATGCGAAGTCGAGGACGAGTGAGTCGACATTGCCATCGAAGATGAGGCCGACGACCTCGTTGTCGCGGTTGACGACGGGGCTCCCCGAGTTTCCGCCAATGATGTCGGCCGTCGAGACGAAGTTCATCGCGGTCTCAAGGTTCAATCGGCCTTCTTGCTTTGCCTGGTGCCAGCTCGGCGGAATCACGTAGGGCGTCGTATTGCCATGGGCGTCCGCGTGCTTGAAGGCGCCACCGATGGTGGTGTAGGGGGGGATGAACTTGCCCCCGGCCTCGTAGCCCTTCACTGTTCCGAAGGCAAGCCGGAGCGTGAACGTGGCGTCGGGGTAGACCGAGTCGCCCTGGGCTTCGAAGGTCGCCTTGGAGATCCCGGCGTACTGCGCGGAGAGGACGTCCTCGACTTCATCCTCGTATTGAGTCCGGAGCGTACGCGCGTCGGCGTCGATTGCCAGCGCCAGCTTGATCATCGGGTCGTCAAGTTCGAGCAGGGCCTTCAATCCCCCCTTCGCCAGGGCGCGACGCACCGAGACGTCGGCGAGCTTGGTGCCCCCGACCAACTCCTTGGCCACCGCTTCGGGGGTCCGCCCATGGAGGACGCGGGCGACCAATGGGTCGTTCTCCCCCATCCCCTTCTTCCAGAACGCCAACGAGTGAGCGAGCTTGGCCTCCTCGAACTCAGGGTAGATGGGCGCGTCGGAGAAGAGGGCGAGTTGGAGCGACTCGAGCGCCGACTCGCGGTACTCGCGCAGGCGGTCGCCGTTCGGCTTCTCTTGTTCTTGAGCGAGACGAACCAGGGTCCGAGCCACGTGAAAGAGCGCCGAGTCGAAAGCGAATCCACGCTCGAGGAAGTTGAACCGCTTGGCGATCTTGGTCGAGACCTGGTGCGCGGCCGCAATCTTGTCCCAGGCCGATCCGTAGGCCGCCTGAGCCGCGTGATCGGCCTTGATCCGATCACGGAGCGTGACCTCAGCCTCGCGTTTGCGGGCCATCAGCGCCTCGTCCTTCAGGCCTTTGAGACCCCCTTCGCGGGCCTTCCGGGAGTTTTGATAGCCGAAGAGTTCATCCATCGCCTGCCTGGCGTGCTCGGCCCCCTTCTTGCCGTACTCCGCCAGGAACGCCTCGCGGGCGTGGAGGATCTCGAGCGAGAAGGGGAACGAGACGTCTCTGAGGTATTCCAGGTGGGCGACGGTGTTCAACCGGCTCGTCTTGCCCGGGTGCCCCGCGACGAAGATGAGGTCGCCGTCCTTGCTCCCGGCGGCACTCCAACTCAGGTAATGCTTGGGCTGCGCGGGTTTGTCATTCTCGTAGGCGCGGAAGAAGCAGACGTCGAGGTCGTAGCGGGGAAACTCGAAGTTATCCGGGTCGCCGCCGAAGAAGGCGATGTCGAACTCGGGGGCAAAGACGAGGCGAACGTCGGTATACTTCTTATACGTGTATAGCGCGTACTGCCCTCCTTGGTAGAGCGTGACGACATCGCTCCGGAGGCCCGACTTGTCGAGCGACTCCTTCTCGATCGTCGCCATCGCCTTCCGCTTGGCGGTCCCCGCTTCCGAATCACCCATGCCCGGCTTGACCGCGGCCAGGACGCGGTCGGTGACGTCCTGAATCTCCACCAAGACGTTCAGCTCAAGGTCAGGGGCCTTGATCTCGTCGGCTCGCGTTTTCGCCAGAAACCCGGCTTTGTGATAGTTCTTGCCGGCCGTGCTGATCTTCTGCAGCATGTCGGCGCCGACATGGTGGTTGGTCATCACCAGGCCGTCGGCCGAGACGAAGGAGCCCGAGCCTCCGCTATTGAACCGCACGGCCGAGGAGCGGAGTCGCTCAATCCAGGCCGGGGTCGGCGCGAAGTTGTACCGCTGTTTCAACGTCTTCAACGGCAGGTTGTTGAAGACCCACATCCCTTCGTCAGCGACCACGGTCCCTCCCCCACACAAAACAGAGATCACGGACAAGGCCAAGATCTGTTGGCGCGCACTCATCGTTTGATATCCTCAGTGCTAACTCAGTGATCAAGAACGGCGAAATGAGCCCGTGTCAGAGGTCTTCTTCACGGCCCTTGACGCCTTCGCTGACGGCAGGGGACTCGACGCTACGGAGCAACACCCCGATACCGACGAGGAAGAGCACGAGCGTCATGAATGAGAATGCGACGATCGAAGGCCACGGACTTCCGTTCCAGTGAGCGGGCAGGCGAGTCGAGAGATCGAGCAGCTTCGAGGCTTGCGGAATAATCGCCAAGGTCGCGATCAGGATCCCCGCGATTGCGCCCCCCGCGATGTATCCGCTCGAGAGCAGGACCGCCGGGCTCGAGTCCGACTCTTCGGCCGGAGTCCGCTTGATCTTATCAACAACCGCGCGGACGAGGCCACCGACGAAGATCGGCGCCGAAGTCGAAAACGGGAGATAGACCCCGACGGCGAACGCCAAGGCCGGAACACCGGCCAAGTGCATCACAATCGCGATGAAAACGCCGATCAAGACCAAGTTCCAGGGCAGCTTACCGGTCATGATGCCGTCGATGATCAACGCCATCAGGGTCGCCTTGGGCGCATCGTACTTCACGACCTTCGACCCGTCGTCACGGGTATCGACCCGGCCGTTGATCGCCGGATCGATCAGGAAACGAGCCTGTCCCTGGTCGTCTACCAGGTATTTTCCTGGCTGAGCGCCCGGGATCGGGTTGACGACCCGCCAGACGTGGTACGACTGATCTTGATAGGTGGTCGTTTCGGTCAGCGTGGCCACGTCGACCTTGGCCGTCGGCAGGTACTCCGCGCGGCCCGTGGTGACGGTGCTCGCATCATTGAGCAAGAGCAGGGTGAACCCGATCACGACCGCCGAGGTCAACGCGCCCACCAGGATCGAGATCTGCTGCGACCGAGGGGTGGCTCCGACCAGAAAGCCGGTCTTGAGGTCCTGTGAGGTCGTACCGCCGTTCGAGGCCGCGATGCAGACGATCCCGGCGATCGAGAGCGCCGCCAGGCGATAGGACGGGCCCACCCAACCCATCAGGACGAAGATCAGGCAGGTGAGCAGCAGGGTCGCCACGGTCATCCCCGAGATCGGGTTCGAGGACGACCCGATCTCACCGGTCAGGCGGGACGAGACCGTGACGAAGAGGAACCCGAACAGGACGACCATCGCCGCCCCCACGAGTCGCCCCGGGAGATCGGTCGGCATCAGGTGCGTGGAAGCGATCGCGGCCACGAGCGCGATCGAACCGAGCCCGACCATCCAGAGCGGCAAGTCGCGGTCGGTCCGCTGGGCTTGCTCGGCGGCCCCACCTCGTTTCGAGAGCCGGATGTCGCGCAAGCCGGAGCCGATCGATGAGACGATGAGCGGCAGGGCCTGGAACAGGCTGATGATGCCGCCGGTCGCCACGGCCCCGGCCCCGATGTAGAGGATATAGGCGTCGCGGATATCCTTGGGGCTCATCGCGGAGATCAGCTTGGTGCCCGGAAAGATCGGCTCGGTGGCGGCCCCGCCGAAGAAGGCGATCGCCGGGGTTAACACCAACGCGGCCATCATGCCGCCGGCCACCATCACGCAGGCGATCCGGAAGCCGATGATGTAGCCGACCCCCATCAGCACGGGGGACGACTCCAGCGAGACGACCGCCCCCTTGAACCCCTTGATCGCCTTGGCGGGATATTCCTGCCAGATCCGCAGGGATTGCATCAAGACCTGGTAGACGAAGGCGAGCCCAAAGCCGACGAACACCGTCTTGGCGCTGGAGCCGCCTTGCTCGCCGACGATCAGGACCTTGGCGCAGGCGGTCCCCTCGGGAAAGGTCAGTGACCCGTGCTGCTTGACGATAAAGGCGCGGCGGAGCGGGATCATCATCAGGATCCCGAGCAAGCCGCCCAGCGCGGCCACGAGCATGATCCGAACGATATCCAGGTCGTAGCCGAGGATCATCAAAGCGGGCATCGTCACGCCGAGGCCGAATGCGATCGACTCGCCGGCCGACCCCGCGGTCTGGACGATATTGTTCTCGAGGATCGTGGCGGGCCGCGTCCCGAGGATCTTGGAGAAGGCGCGGAAGACCGTGATCGAGAGCACGGCGACCGGAATCGAGGCCGATACGGTCATCCCGACGCGAAGTACGAGATAGAGGGACGACGCCCCGAAGACGATCCCGAGGATCGCGCCGAGCAGAACGGCTGACCAGGTCAGCTCGTCCATCTCGGTATTGGCATGGATGTAGGGCTTGTGGACAGGGTAAGCCGAGCCGAGTCCCTCGCTCGGGGTCTCGGCCGGAGGGGGTGTGTGAACCGACATCTCATCTCCCTCGAAGTACGAAGCATGCGCCTCCCAGGCTGCGACGTCTCCACCTTACAGCGTCGAGCCGAACGTCGCAAAGGGGCTGCGGAGGGAGGTGCATCCTCGCTCGAGGGGGTTACCCAACCGTCTCGGACATGGCGGAAGGCCGCCGGCCCGGCAAGCGGTTCTGCTGGATTTCGGAGAGGCGGTTGACGATTTGGCGAAGGACCTCGAGCGGGGCCAGGCTCGCATCCACTTCGTAGACCGTTTCCGGCGGGTAGAAGCTCAGGGTCTTGAACGTCTCCTCATAATAGGTGTTGAGCCGCCGCTTGATGACCTCCTCGTTCATGTCGTCGAGCCGATTCTCGCGCAAGGCGCGGGCCTTGAGTCGCTCGCTCGCCTTGACCGTATCGTTGATCACGAGGTGGAAGATCTGGACCACGTCGAGGATGTGGTCGAGTCGCTCGGCCTGCAAGTAGTTCCGCGGCAGCCCATCGAGAATCAGGGTGTGCTGGTCGGGCAGCAGCAGCTCCTGCATTTCGAGGATCTGGACGTGTCGCTCCCAGATTTTGACCGTCAGATCGTCGGGAACGAGCGCTCCGCTCGATGTGAAGTGGGCGATCTGCTGACCGTAGTGGCCGTACTTCGGGATCTTACGAAACACATCCCCCATCGAAACGTGGACGAGGTCGGGCAACTGGCCGAGGACCGACCCTTGGGTCCCTTTACCGCTTCCAGGCATCCCGAACAGCAGAATCGTCCGATACTTGTGGGAGTCGGCCATCGCAAGTCCTCGACAAGACGTATGGGGGGATGGATCACCAGGAGCAGTGGCAACCATCATGGGGGGGGGCGTTCCGATCGACAACCCGAACTCTCGAGAATTCCACAACTTACCCACTCCCTCCATGATCCGAACTCTTGACCCACGGAGCAAGCCGTTGCCGGAAAGCCGCATTCTTCTCCTCCGCCACGCCGAGACATCGGCCCCCGACTGTTTTCACGGCGCCGAGTCCGACATCGCCCTGGGCGACCGAGGACGCACCCAGGCCGCGACCGTGGCCCTCGACCTCGCCACGATCGAACCGGTCGCCGTCTATTCGTCCGGGATGCTCCGCGCCCGCGAGACTGCCGCACCCATCGCGAGGGCGTGCCGGCTTGTGCCTCAGGTGATCGAAACCCTTCATGAACGGCGGATGGGCCCGCTCAGCGGTCAGCCCAAGGCTGAAGGCTGGTCGACCTATCAGCAGGCGATGACCCACTGGATGGCCGGTGACCTCGACTACACCCACGAAGGTGGAGAATCGTTCGCGGCCATGGCGGCTCGAACGATTCCCCCGTTCGAGGCCCTCGCCGATCGGCATCGCGGTCAAACGATCGTGGTCGTGGCCCACGGTGTGGTGATCCGGGTCTTGCTCTGCAGCCTGGTGGACCAACTGAAGTTGACCGATTTCGCGGCAGTCCCCATCGAGTTCGTCGCGGTGAATGACCTGCGATGGGACGGAACCCACTGGTCCGCCGTCGAGTTCGATCGGAAATCGGCTGAGAATCATTCGCCCGCGTCGACCTGAACCGCCTGGAGATCAAACACCTGGCATAATCTTGCCAGGTTCCCACCCAACGGGAAGCAATCAGCACCACATACCGATATTAGCATTCAGGCAAGGAGGCTATGGACGACTTGCGCATTGGTCACATCGGCATCGGTCAGACTATCGTCCCGGCCATCGTGAGGGTAGGTGAGCCGACGATGGTCGAGCCCCAGGGAGTGGAGCAGGGTGGCCTGGAGATCGTGAACCGTGACGATGTTCTCGACCGATTTGTAGCCGAACTCATCGGTGGCGCCATGACAGTAACCCTGCTTGAACCCGCCGCCAGCCAGCCAGAGGGAGAACGCGTGCCGGTTGTGGTCGCGACCGTCGGTCCCCTGGGAGATCGGGAGGCGGCCGAATTCGCCGGTCCAGAGCACGATCGTGGAGTCGAGTAAGCCCCGCCGTTTCAAGTCCAACACCAGCGCGGCGCTCGGTTGATCGGTCCGGGTGCAGAGCCCCTTGAGCGTCTCGGCGTTCTTGCTATGGGTGTCCCAGGGTTGCCCACTGAGAAAGAGTTGGACGAACCGGACACCGCGCTCGACCAGCCGCCGCGCCAGCAGGCAGCGCGTGCCGTACTCACGCGTCTCGTCGCGGTCGAGACCGTAGAGCCGCTTGGTCTCCGCGGTCTCGTCCGAGAGGTCGAGGACGTCCGGAACGGCAGTCTGCATCCGCGCGGCGGTCTCGAAGTTCGCAATCCGAGCGTCGAGCTCAGATCGACCCGGATGCTTGCGCAAGTGGATTCGGTTCAACTCATCAATGAACCCGAGTTGCCCTGTCCGCGCCGCGGGAGTCACCCCCTCGGGGGTGATCAGGTTGGGCACGGGCGCGGCCCCCGAGCGAAACGGAGTGCCCTGATAGACCGCCGGCAGCCAGCCCGAGGTCCAATTGCGGACACCATCGACCGGCAGACCGCCCGGGTCGGTTAAAACCACGTAGGCGGGCATCTCCCTGTTCTCCGACCCAAGCCCGTAGATCAGCCACGAACCCAACGTTGGCCGCCCGGCCTGGAACTTGCCTGAGTGGATCAGCCTGAGCGCCGACTCGTGGTCGACCGACTCCGTCGACATCGAACGCACCAGCGTGATCTCATCGACGATTCGCGCGGTGTGCGGGAGCAGTTCAGAGAGTTCGAGGCCCGACTCGCCGCGAGGCCGGAACGAGAACGGCGAGGCGAGCAGGTTTCCCTTCTGGCTGTCGAAGTGAACCTCGAGCTTTCCCGGGTACGGCTTTCGATCCCAGCGCGTCAGTTCCGGCTTCGGGTCGAACAGGTCCATCTGGCTCGGCCCGCCATGCTGGAACAGGCAGATCACCGACTTCGCGCGCGGCGGCTTTGAGGCTGCCACGGGCGCGGCGTGGAGCGACCGGTCGTCCATCGCCAGCAAATCCGCCAGCGCCAGTGATCCCAAGGTTCCGGCGAAGCGGCTCAGGAAGGCGCGCCGATTGTGGCGGAAGTCGTCGTGTCCGAAGACGCCCATTGCCCGATCCCTCCCGGCCTGAAATTCAATCATTCCACGTATAAAAAGGCATTACTTGCCAGGAGTGCCTGACAGAAGTCGGCCCAGGAACGTTCGGCCGCGTCGGCCTGCCCCGGGTAGTGGGCCGGCTGGGCGTCGACGAACCGCATTGCCGCAACCCGCTCTTCCTCGGTCGGCGGCCGACCGACCGCGACGAGGAAGGCGTGAGCGATCTTGCCCTCAGCGTTCGGACCGGCTTCACGCTCTAGCCGCTTGGCCAGGGCACGGGAGCGGGCGAGCACGAAGTCGGAATTGAGCAGGCTCAACGACTGCAAGGGGATGGTGGTCGCGTTGCGCCGGGTGCAGTTGATGACGATCGAGGGTGCATCGAAGTCTTCGAGCACACCGACGACATGGGTTCGTCGCTGCTGGAGGTACACCGAGCGCCGATGGGCCCCATCGACCGACTCGTCGACCGCGACGGTACCATTCCCGTTGCGATTGGCGGCCACATAGGGGCCTCCCATCCGCCCGTCGAGTTCACCCGAAGCGGCGAGCATCGCGTCGCGGATCGCCTCGGCATCGAGCCGCCGCATCGGGTAGCGCCCAAGCAAACGATTGTCAGGGTCGCGTGCTTCGCCTTTCGCGTCCGGGCTGCTTACCTGGCGGTAGGCGTTTGAGGTCACGATCAGCCGGTGCAGGGCTTTGGCACTCCAGCCGCTGTCGACCAGGATTCTGGCGAGTTCGTCCAGGAGCGCCGGATGCGTGGGAGGAGAACCCGAATAACCGAGGTTTTCCGGAGTTGCGACCAATCCGACGCCGAAGTGGTACTGCCAGATGCGATTGGCCGTGACCCGGGCCAGCAGTGCCGACGACCGCGACCCAGGCCGAGTGATCCAGTTCGCCAGCGCCAGCCTTGCGCCCGTCGATGACGACCCCTCAAACGGCGGCACAACCTGGAATGGGTGATCCGAGTCGCGCAGAACGGAGGGGACCCCGGGCTCGACCACCGGTCCCCGGCTCGCGTAGTTTCCCCGCAGCAGCAGGTGAACCTCGGGTGGAGTGGTCTTGAGGTCGTGAACCCAGGCGATCTTCCCTGGCCGCCCGCCCCGCTTCGAATCGAGCGACTTCAACGCATCGGTGTATTCTTTGAGCTTCGCCTTCCGAGCCTGAGCGTTGGAATCCTCGGGCGCCTGCTCCCCCCCCTCGATGAGCAGGTTGTCGACCACGAAGCTGCGGTCACAGCAGTATTCGAAGCCAAATCCTCCGTCGGGCAAGTCAGCCGCGGTGAGCGTTACCGCGCGCCCTTCGGGCTGCCAATCATACACATGTTCGAGGCGAAACTTGCCTTCTCCTTGATTCGTAATCCGCACGCCAAAGCGATGCCCCGGCTCGTAGCCGATTCCGCCGATCGTGCCGACCGCGCGCGAGTCCGCTCCCGGGTAGTCGACGTGGACCTCGGCCCCTCCCGACGGGTTTCCGTCGATCAGGACATTGCCCCCCTTGGCGGGGGTCTTATCCTGATAATCCGCCAATGCAAGGTAATAACCGACCCGCGCGGCCGGAACGCCATCCTCCTTGACCTTGCGGGCAACCAGGTCGAACGTCACCTGGATCCACCCGCCGACGTTGTCGGGCGTCCAGTCGAACGCCTGGCTCGTCGACAGAAAACGATTGCCCCCCGTTCCCGACTCGAGGATCTTCAAGGTGCCGTCCTTGACGACGGCCCCAGGAACCAGTTCGGAGTCGATGTTGACCGGCGGCGTCCCGAACGGCATGTCATCCGCCGGAGCCTTGGCGATCCAACGCGGTGCCAGTCGACCCGGCGTGTCGTCGAACGCGTCCTGGAACCGCACATCGCCTTTGCTGCGGTTCTGTTCCGACCAGACCCGAAACGCGGCTTTCAAACTGGCGATCTGACCATCGATCCCCTTCGTTCGCGCGGTCCACTCCGCCAACTCCGCGGGGACCGGCGCCTCCACCACCCGTTCGTTCGGCTTGACCCAGCCGTCCACCGGAAACGCCGGGTAGAGGATCGCTTGCAGTTGATAATAATCCTGCTGCGTGATCGGCTCGAACTTGTGGTCGTGGCAGCGGGCACACTGGAAGGTCATCCCAAACAGCGAGGACCCGAGGATCTCGATCGCCCCTTCGAGCACCGCATAACGATCGGCGCGAAGCTCATCGGGATTGCCGTCACTCTCGCCGGTTCCATCCTGCGAGTTCCGCAAGTAGTGCCCGGCGACAAGCTGGTCAACCACTTCGGGCGTCACCGGGGAGCCAGGCCGAAAACCGGAAAGCTCATCACCGGCCAGTTGCTCGCGGACGAACTGATCGAGCGGCTTGTCCTGGTTCCAGGAGCGAATCACGTAGTCGCGATAACGGTAGGCGAGGGGCCGGTCGCTGTCGGCCGCGAAGTAGCCGTTGGAGTCGGCATACCCGGCGGCGTCGAGCCAGTACTTACCCCAGCGCTCGCCATACCGCGGTGAGGCCAGGTAGCGTTCGACCATTCGCCCATAAGCGTTGGGGCGGTCGTCGGTGAGGTAGGCCGCCACCTCCGCGGGGGTCGGTGGAACGCCGGTCAGGTCAAAACTGACGCGACGGATCAGGGTCGACCGATCGGCCCCGGCCCCCAGGGTCAGTCCCTCGGCCTCGAGTTCTGGCAGAAGGAGCCGGTCAATCGGATTCGCGGCGCCTGGGTGGCTGCGAACCGCCGGCAGAGTCGACGAGCCGAGCGGCGCAAACGCCCAGTGGTCGGCCGCCTCCGGCGTTCCCGCGACGAGCTTCGGCAGACCAGGCGCCCCCGCTTCAATCCAGCGCTCGAGGATCCGCTTCTCGTCCGCGGTCAGCGGCTCGTCGGGCGGCATCTCCTCATCGGCGACCCGCGTCCAGAGCAAGCTTTCGTCGAGCCGACCCGCGACGACGAGGTCTCCTGTTTTCCCACCCCGGGCGAGCCCATTCGGCGAGGCCAGGCTCAGCTTCGCCTCCCGCTTGGCCGGCCCGTGGCACTTGACGCACCGGACCTTCAGCAGCGGCATCACTTGCCGGTCGAACGAGGGCGTCGACGGCCCATCATCGGCCAGCGCCATGCTCTGGCAGATGATCCCCAAGACCAAGCTGCTCAGGACCGTTCCTCGGGTCATCAGCACCTCACAACCATCGAGTCAATTCGCGGAAAGCCAAAGGCAAGCGTCCGGCAGGCCATAAGCTCGCGGTTTCCGTTGTGCGGGCATCCTCTCGAATCACAGTTCCCAAGCGGCCACGGACCTCGAGTGGAGATCGACAAGACGCTATTTCCTGTCAAACGCAATCAGGACATTCCAAAGTCGCTTCGATCGGGATTGCGATGCTTTCGTGGTGGGACGAATCGGAAGTCGCGGTTGGTGTAGAATACCCGGCTTCACCCGCGCGAAGCCACCTACTTCCGCGGCGTTCCCCGGCTTGGACTCAAACCCAGGACCGCAGACGGCTCATCGCAAGCTTTCCAGCCATTCGTCGAAGTAAGCCTGCTGCTCCCCGATCGTCACAGAAACAAGCGACTCATTCGAAGAGAAAATCGAAACCAGATCCTTGGAGGCGGCGGCTCTGCCCTTCTCCAACTTGTACGCCAAGTCCCCAGTGCCCATCCCTCGACTCATGCGGGACGGGTATACACCTCGGCTGGCCCCCAGGCAAAGGAGGCGATAGCCATCGGGCTCGATAACCTGCCGGATCTGACAGAGGGCGTCGAAGTAACCTTCTTCCGAGTCGGCGGAAACCGTTGCTCCATTGAAGGACAATTCCAGGCGAACCGTAACGGGATCGTCCGGCGACTCGTCCCACAAGACGAACGTGCCATTCAGAAGCGTCCCTTCCGGTGCCCGTACCTGGACCGGCTTCACTTCAGGCATTGATCACCGCCTAATCGCTAAGCCGCGGAGGGGATGGTACACTGGAACAAGCCACGAAACGACCAAACCACGAAACACAAACATATTTAGACAAGAGATTCAACCAACATGGGTCTGTCTTGCGCAAAATGCGGGTCGACCGAGATTCTCACCGATATCCCTGTCATCTCCGACAATTTGCCGACGGGCGCCGTCTCCGCCCTGGCTTATCGCAGGCCGGGCGCACGAGTCTTCAAGAGGCCAATCACTCACCCCTTCTTGGCCCGAGTCTGCGGTATCTGCGGATTCGCCGAATTCTATGTCGAGAATCCGAAAGGCCTCTTGGCCGTCGCAAAACAGGTCGACACAGACGTCTGAACGCCTCTACAGTCAATCTGCTCACCCTAACGGATAATGATACCAGGATCGAATCAAGTCGAATCATGGTGGTCACTTCAAGCTCGGATCCTGACCTCATTTCCGCATCCCAGTGAGGACCGCGAGGGTTGAGGCCTGTTCCCGGGCCCAGGCGTTCCGACGTGTCCCCCGCTCAGCAATCGATATCGAGCCATCATTTTCTACTGGTATGGTGAAGGGACGCCCGTAGCCGTGGTGCGTGGTAGACCGTTGTGGCACGAGTGGAGGAGGTCTGCAAAGGCGAGGTCTACGACTGGTACCCAGAGAGGAGGTCTCAATCCCGTCCTCTCCAAAACTCAGCAACTGTCAAATAGTAACCATCGGGTGCCGGATACTTTACACGGAGCCGGCCGCCACTTCACCGCCGTTTTTGAGGGCTTCCCACTCGTCCCACGAGTAGAGGACCTCTCGCGCGGAGCCGCTCTTGAATTCGCCGACGATGCCGTCTTCGGCCATGAAGTCGATCAAGCGAGCGGCGCGGCCGTAGCCGATGCCGAGGGCACGCTGGAGGAGGGAGCAGGAGCCGCGACCTTCGCGAATGATGATCTCGATGGCCGGTTCGTAGAGCTCGTCACGCTCCTTCAGGGCCGCGCCTCGCTCCTTACCACCGGGGCCGCCGCTGACCTGCATCTGCACCAGCTCGCGACTATACTCGGCGGGGAATTGCTCGAGATACTGACAGACCCGATTGACCTCGGCGTCGGAAACGTACGTCCCCTGCGCCCGGACGATGTGCGAGGTGCCGGGGAAGAGGAAGAGCATGTCACCATTGCCGAGCAACTTGTCGGCGCCCATTTCGTCGAGCACGACGCGCGAGTCACCTCGGCTCGCCACCTGGAACGCGATTCGCGCGGGCAGGTTACCTTTGATCAGGCCGGTGATCACGTCGACCGTCGGCTTCTGGGTCGCGACGATCAGGTGCATCCCGACCGCACGGGCCTTCTGTGCCAGGCGGACAATGTGCGACTCGACCTCTTTGGCCGCCGTCATCATCAGGTCGGCCATTTCGTCGGCGATGATCACGATGTACGGCATATACGTCGGGATCCGCGCCATCTCCTCGTCGTCTTCAGGGCGGAGACGCGAGTAGATTTCGTCGGCACCAAGCTGATTGTATGTCTGGATGTTGCGGACGCCCGCCCGGGCCAGGTAGCCGTACCGTTCGTCCATCTTGTCACAGGCCCAGGACAAGAGCGACTCGGCCTTCTTCATGTCGGTGACGACCGGGTGCATCAGGTGCGGGATCTTCTTGAACTGCGACAGTTCGACCATCTTGGGGTCGATCAGGATCAGCTTCACCTCATCCGGGCGCTTGGTCATCAGGATCGAGAGGATCATCGCGTTGAGACAGACCGATTTACCGGTTCCGGTTCGTCCCGCGATCAGCAAGTGGGGCATGTCGGCCAGGTCGAAGGCGAGTGGGGCCCCCTTGACGTCCTTGCCCAGGAAGAGGGGGATCTTGAGCTTGTCGTTCCGGTTATGAATCTCCGTGACGACTTCGCCGAGCTTGACCATCGCCCGGAGTTCGTTGGGGACCTCGATCCCGACCGTGGTCTTGCCCGGGATCGGCGCCACGATCCGGACGCTGGGGACCGCCATCGCGATCGCCAGGTCATCGGCCAGGCTGATGATCCGAGAGACCCGCAAGCCCGCTTCCAGCTCGATCTCGAACTGGGTGATCACCGGACCGGTATCGATCTGGACGACTCGCACGTTGTAGCCGAAGTCGAGCAGGGTCCGTTCGACCAGCAACGCCCGCGCGTTGATCTTCGCCTCGTGCTCGTGGACCGGGAACGAGGGAAGTGGTTCCAGGAGTTCGAGCGGCGGGAGCTGGTAACCGCCCCCGGCCGGCGCGGACGGAATCGGCGCGGACGGATTCGCAACGGCCGGCTTGGTCACGGTGGGCTGATTGAGACCGCGAGCCCCCGCGTCGGGAATCAACTCGTCAGGCGATGGCGGGCGACTCAGCGCAGGTCGCGAGGTGATCGGGGCCAGCCGCGTCGTCGTGTCCACCAGCGCGAAGTTGCCCGGCATCAGCATCGCCGGGTTCGCGGCGGGAATCGGCTCGGCCGCCTCGACCGGCTTCCGCCTGGCCTTGATGCCGAGGACGCGAACCACCTCTTGAAACGGCCAGACGAAGAGGGCCTCGGCACAGAGCGAGAGACCGACCAAGCCGGCCGCCGCGAGAATCAGGAGCATCCCGAGCAGGCCGAACTGCCCCTCGAAGAAGGCCACCGCCAGCGCACCGAGGTAACCCCCACTCCCCACCAGAGGTCGTGGATCGAGGTCTCTGCCGTACTTGTGAACAAGTGCTGCCGTCACGGCCGTCAACAAGGCGAAGCCAGCCGCGGGGCCGACTCGCTCGGCAACCGACCGCCGGGCGAACCAGAGGAGGTCGATCGCCGCGAGGCCGAAGACGACCAGCAGTGAGGTCCAGCCCACCGACGTGAACAGGACGTGAGCCAAGGCGGCCCCGACCGGACCGCACGGGTTGGCGGGCGACGTCCGGACCGGCTCGGTCGAGTGACCGGGCGGGTCGGCCGGGTCGTAGTGAGCCAGGCTCAGAGCCAGAAAAATGATCGCCAGCAAGAAGGCCGACGCCGGACCGTTGCGCGTCAGTCGCTGTCGATCAAGCATGAAGATTCCTCGGCGCGCCTGAAGATGAGGGAGTCCGGGGATGACCTGCCCCGCGCGCCGTTGCGCGAGTGTCCAAGTCCCGGACCCGTCTACTTCAGATCGGCAGCGACGAGCGAACAGCTTTCAAATTCCCGCCGCGGATCATGCGCCTGTGGGCCTGATGCGACTATTCTGACGGTTGGGTAAGATCGACGGTGCCGCCCTCTTCGGCTTCCTCGGTCGGCTCGGTGTTCTGAAGGTTGCCCGACATATCGAGGTAGATTTTATCTTGCATGATCTCCTGGATCACGACCGCCATCTTGTCGGCGCCTCGCGATTCGACCAACGGCCGTGCGCCCTGGTTGAGCGCGATCATCCGCTTCTGGATCAGGGTCGACAGCTTGAACCGGCCGCCAACCTTGTTGACGATGTATTCTTCCTTCAGTTCTTCGAGCATCGGGGGATCAACCTCCACAACCATGTTGGACAAGCAGGGCGACCAGGTCGTTGACGGCCTGGTCGAGTTCGCTATTCATCAATGAAAAATCGTAGCGGTGGACTTGTTCGTGTTCCCACCGTGCATTGGCCAGACGGCGAGCGATCGTTTCTTCACTGTCGGTGGCACGATCGCGCAACCGTGATTCGAGGATCGCGAAGCTCGGGACGTTGACAAAGAGCAGCAAGGCCGACGGCACGCGTTCCTTGACGAGCAGGGCCCCTTGGACGTCGATCTCGAGAAGCACGCACTCGCCTTTTGCCAGTTGGTCGCGGACCGGCCCCGCGGGAGTGCCGTAAAGATTCCCGTGGACCTCGGCACTCTCGAGGAACTGCCCGCGCTCGCGTTGCGCCTCAAACTCCTGACGCGACAGAAAAAAATACTCCCTGCCGTGCTCTTCGCCGGTCCGAGGAGCACGCGTCGTCGCGGAGATCGAGAGTCGCGTCTTCACTTCCGGACGCTGCAGCGCCAGCCGAACCAGGGTGCTCTTGCCAGAGCCCGAAGCCCCTGAGACCACAATCAACCGGCCGGGCAAATTCTCCCAGTCATCCATCGCAAATTCCGGAAAGGGATCCAATATCAACACACAAGAGACTTCAAAATTGATCTTTCATCCATGAAATCGAGTGATGACACAATCGATTCTTGGGAGGGCGATCGATCATTCCACGTTCTGAATCAACTCGCGGATCTTTTCCAGGAGACCCTTGATCTCGACGACGCACCGGCTGATCTCGACGTCGTTGGCCTTCGAGCCAATCGTGTTGGTCTCGCGTCCCATCTCCTGGACGACGAATTCGAGCTTGCGCCCCGCGCTTTCGGGCTCGTGGATCACGTCGATGTATTGAGCGAGATGGGCGCGGAGCCGGACGATCTCCTCCGCGATATCGGCCCGCTCGGAGAGGATGGCGACCTCGCGAATCAGGTCCTTGGGCTCGATCGTGACCCCTTGCCCTTCGACAAGGCTCTGAACCCGCTCGATCAGCCGCTTCTGATAGGCGGCGACGACCTCGGGCCCCCTCGTGACGATCTGGTCGAGGTGGGTCGCCACAGCCTTGCCGAGCACGAGCAGCTCGTTGGCCATCGCCTTGCCTTCCTCGGCCCGCGCCAACTGAAGCTTCACGAGCGCCTGCGAAATCACACCCGAGAGTGCGGGCCAGTCTTGGTGCGGGTCGTCGGTGGAGGGCTTGCGCTCCTCGACCACGCCGGGCAAGACCAAAAGCGCACTCAGCGGGGTCGACACCGACGAGTTCCCTTGCAAGGCGTCGAGCTGGTCGCGATAGCTCGTGAGCGCCACCACGTTCAAGCGGTAGTCCTCAACCCGACGGGGGCGGTCGATCCGTAAGACCACTTGCACCGTCCCACGGCGGATCGTCTCGCGCACCAGCCGCTCGAGATCGGGCTCGAGCGCACCATAGGGGTCACTGATCTTGGCGCTCAACTTGAGATGGCGGTTATTGACCGTCCGGATCTCGACGCTGACCGTCCAGCGCTCCTCTTGAAGCCTGGCCTCTCCGAATCCGGTCATGCTCAGGAGCACTTCGACCTCATGGCGGGTTCAGGGAATGAATGTTAGGAAGGCGCGCGCTCGAAAAAAGCCAAAATCAACGAGGAAGAGGGGTCGGCCCCTCATCCCCCCTTACTTCTTCGTGGGGGGAATCGGAGCGGGAACCGCGGGGACTTCGATCGGCTGGGGAGAGGTGGACGTTCCGCTCGGGATCGCCGGCGCGGGGGTGGAGCTAAGGTCTGCACCGCTCGACTTCTTCGACTTGGTGCCCGTGGTCGAAGCCGCCCCCTTGGTGACCTTCGAGGTCCCGGAATCATTTCCCCAGGCGGAGTCGCCACCCCGGTTGGAGATGATCACCATCAGCATGCAGAGGACGATCCAGAAAGCGGCCACGCTCATCGTGACCTTGGTGAAGACGTCTCCGGCCTTGGTACCGAAGGCGCTCGAACCACCCATGCCGCCGAATGCGCCCGCCAGGCCTCCTCCTTTACCGCGCTGGATGAGGACCAGGCAGATCAGGAAGAACGACGCAAGGATCAACAGCGAATCGAGAATGCCGATCAGGATATTCACGGCGAGAGTCCTTCCGCGAGGAGGGTGTTAAAAATAAAGGAAGCGTCGTCCCGATCGGAGGGGACGACGCGCGGCGATTCCCGAAGGCTCGAATTCAGACCTGGCCCTTGGCGGCGACAACCTGGGCCGCCCGGATGATTCCCAGGAAGTCCGCCTCTTTGAGGCTGGCACCACCGACAAGAGCCCCGTCGATGTCGGGACAAGCGAGCAGCTCAGCCGCGTTGTCGGGCTTAACGCTCCCCCCGTATTGGACAACGATCCGCGCCGCGGTCGCTTCGCCGAACAGCTTGGTCAGCCAGTCGCGAATAAACTCGTGGACCCCTTGCGCCTGGGCCGGGGTGGCGGTCAGACCGGTGCCGATCGCCCAGACAGGCTCGTAGGCGAGGACGATCCCGACCATCTGTTCGGCCGAGATCCCGGCGAGGGACCCGGTCAACTGGCCGGCAACCACGTCTTCGGTCTGGGCCGCTTCGCGCTCTTGAAGGGTCTCGCCGATGCAGACGATCGGGATCAAGCCCACGGCCAGGGCGGCGTGGAGCTTGGCGTTGACCTGGGCGTCGGTCTCCCCCATCCCGTGCCGCCGCTCGCTGTGGCCGAGGATGACGTGGGTGCATCCGGCGTCGTTGAGCATCGCCCCCGAGATCTCGCCGGTGTAGGCGCCTTCGGTCTTCCAGTGCATGTTCTGCGCACCGAGACCGATCGGCGAGTTGGCCAGGGCCGCGTCCACCTGGTCGAGAAAGAGCGCTGGGGGGCAGACCGCGACGCGGACGTCGGCCGCCGGTCCGACGCCGTTCTTGACCGCCTCGGCCAGGGCGACGGCTTCCTTCGCCGTCGCCGGATTCATTTTCCAGTTACCCGCGATAAACAGGGGACGCATCAGACAGTCACTCCCTCACAAGCGTCGATCGTCTTGCCCAGGAGTTGGGCAAGCTGCCGCAACTCCACCATGAGCTGGGCGTATTGGCGAGGCAACAACGCCTGCGGCCCGTCCGAGAGTGCTTTCTCGGGACAGGAGTGAACCTCGATATGGATTCCGTCGCTGCCGGCGGCGACTCCCGCGAGCGACATCGCGGGGATCAGGTCGGGCCGACCGGTCGCGTGGCTCGGATCCACGATGATCGGCAGGTGGCTCAATCCTTTGACATTCGGCACGATCGAGAGGTCGAGCGTGTTGCGGGTCGAGTCCTCGAACGTCCGCACCCCGCGCTCGCAGAGAATCACCCGGCGGTTGCCCTGGGCGAGCACGTATTCGGCCGACATGAGCAGGTCTTTGACCGTCGCGCTCATCCCGCGCTTCAGCAGGACGGGGATTCGAGTCTTGCCGACTTCCTTGAGCAGGTCGAAGTTCTGCATGTTCCGGGCGCCGATCTGGAACAGGTCGGTATAGCGTTCGACCAGCTCGATCTGCCGCGGATCCATAACCTCGGTGACGACCGGCATGCCGAACCGCTCACCCGTCGCCTTGAGCATCTTGAGGCCGTCTTCGCCGAGCCCCTGGAAGCTGTAGGGGGAGGTTCGCGGCTTGAACGCACCGCCGCGGAGCACGTTGGCCCCCGCCTCGCGGACCTTCTCGGCGATCTCCACCAGGAGCGGCTCGCTCTCGATGGCGCACGGGCCGGCGATCATCATCAGGTGGCCGCCGCCAACCTTGATCCCCTTGATGTCGAAGACCGAAGCCTCGCCGTGAAACTCGCGGCTGGCGAGCTTATAGGGCTTGAGGATCGGAACCACCTGCTCGACCCCCGCGATCGCCTGGAGCGGCTCGGCCTGCAACTTATCTTCGTCACCAATGACGCCAATGATTGTCCGCGCGACCCCCTGGCTCAGGTGCGGGGTAAAGCCCAGGGCTTCGATCCGCTCGATAACGTGGTCGATAACCTCCTGGGTCGCATGCGGCTTCAGAACGATGATCATGAGGGTCCTCAGGCTCCCGGCCGGGTCGGCCGTGTTCCTCCCGACGCTGGGGGTCGACCTACTGTCGGTTGGGTGAACCCAAGAGTTTAACGATCGGCAAACGAGGAGGGAAGCGGAAACCGCTCCGGGCATGCGATTTGTCGTCGCCGCGGCCCCGCCTTGCCGTCCCGGTCAGATCGCCCGGCGCCGGGCGATCCTCCGTCGCGCGACGAGCCCGGCCGACACGATGCCAAAGAGGGCCAGGACGCTCGGCTCAGGAACCGGCTGCGGAGCTCCCAGCTCGACGTGGAGTGAGGGCATCGACACGGGCATCGGGGTCGACGTGCCATCGGCACCGGAGGCCGCGGCCACAAGGCTATTGGCGCTATCGGGGACTTGCGGTGCCAGCCGGAGGGCATGCATCACGTCGAGGGAAGTGAGCCCGAACGCCCCGATCTGACCGACGGCATTGATGTCCGTCGCTCTCGTCAGGGTCGAGGCCGAAGTGGGATCGATCAGGCGATTGGGATCGACCGGGGCGTTCTCGTTGAACGAGGCGAAAGTACGCCCAGTCGGACCGCTCCCTTTGGCGAGGTCACCCACAAGCTGCCCGGAATTGTTGATCGCATTCGCCGCGCTCCCCACATCGGCTTTGCCGAGCCCGGTGGCCCCTTCTGCTTGAGTATAGAGGAAAGCCTGGGCATTCTGCCCACCTGAACCAGACGTTCCGACCACCTGACTCTTGTCGTTGCCCCCGAGAACCTGACTCAAATTGCCGCCGGGCAACGATCCCGCGGTAGTGGCTGCCGGGACACTGGGCAATGATCCCGCGGCAGTGGCCGCCGGCACACTGGGCAACGATCCCGCGGTAGTGGCTGCCGGGACACTGGGCAACGATCCCGCGGTAGTGGCTGCCGGGACACTGGGCAACGATCCCGCGGCAGTGGCCGCCGGCACACTGGGCAACGATCCCGCGGCAGTGGCCGCCGGGACATTGGGCAACGATCCCGCGGCAGTGGCCGCCGGGACATTGGGCAACGATCCCGCGGCAGTGGCCGACGGGACATTGGGCAACGATCCCGCGGCAGTGGCTGCCGGCACATTGGAAAAGAATCCCGCGGCGGGGGCCGAGGCACTGGGCAAGGATCCCGTGGCAGAGACCGTCTGGGCACTGAGCAAGGATCCCGTGGCAGTGGCCGACGGGACACTGGACAACGATCCCGAGGCAGGGACCGTCGAGACGCTGGGCAACGATCCCGAGGCGGTGGCCGACGGGACGCTGGGCAACGATCCCGTGGCAGGGACCGTCGAGACGCTGGGCAACGATCCCGAGGCAGTGGCCGACGGGACATTGGGCAACGATCCCGAGGCAGTGGCTGCCGGCACACTGGGCAACGATCCCGCGGCAGTGGCCGACGGGACACTGGGCAACGATCCCGTGGCAGGGACCGGCACACTAGAAAAGAATCCCGCGGCGGTGGCCGGGCCACTGGGCAGGGATCCCGTGCTGATGGCCGGGCTACTGGGCAGGTTTCCGATGGCAGTCGTCGGGCCACCGACGAACCGGGCCTCGGCCCGGTGCTTGCCGAAGTCCCATCCCGCGGCGTTGCTCCCCGCTCGCGACGTGGCCCCGGCGTCGACGCCATTGGCGCCCTGCTTCAACGCGTCGGGATGAGGCCCCCTGGATTCGCCGGACTGGGGCCGGTCCCCAGTTCCGTTCGTGTTTTTTCCCGAGGGGTCGACCTTGAGCCGTTTCTGGGTGGTCACAGCCCTCGAGCTGTCGCCTAAGGGGAGCACGGAATCGCTGCTACCCCCGACGTCGGTGACGGTGTACATCGGCTCGGCAACGACCGATGAGCCCGCCATCACCAGGGCAGCCAGAGTCGAGAGTCCACACCGAGTCAACCCTGCAAGTCGAATGCTCATGGGTGGGTCCTTCCATGGAGAGCAAAGCCCTGGTCAGCGTCCTGGCTCACCGCCACTTGCTCCTAAGGTTTGGGCCGGGACATTAAGTACCGGCCGCGCTCTCACGTCAAGACCAATCGTTATAACTGGAACACTTGGGTGTTCGCCGCGGATCCACCCCCAATCAACTCTCGATACATTCCCCGCGGGGATAGGAGCCGAGAATCTCGAGGCGTTCGCACTTCTTGCGGACCAGGTCGAGGGTCTTTTTGATCGGCTCGTCATCGGCATGACCGTCGATGTCGAGGAAGAAGAGGTAGGTTGGATCGCGCTCGGTCGGTCCGTCGGAGTTGGGGAACGACTCGATCCAGGTCATGTTGATCCCGCTCTTCTTGAAGAGCGCGATCGCCTCGACCAGCGCTCCCGGTTGATTCGGCACGCGCAACATGAGCGTGGTCTTGTCGCGACCGGTCCGCTCCTCCGAGCGCTCGGCGATCACGGCGAACCGTGTGACGTTGTGAGTCTGATCCTCGATGTTGGCCGCGAGCACGTTGAGGCCGTACGACGCTCCCGCCGCCTGACTGGCGATGGCTGCGGAGAACTCCTCGCGCTGGGCGTGCTCCGCGGCGGCGGCCGTCGAGACAACGTCGATCAGTCGAGCGTCGGGAAGATTCTTACCGATCCAGTGCCGGCACTGCGAGAGGGCCTGAGACTTCGAGTAGATCCGCTGGACTTGCCCCCAGGCACAACGGCTGAGGAGGCAGTGATGCACCCGCAGGCGAATCTCGGCGCGGATCTTCAGGCCCGGGAGCCGCACGAACATGTCGAGCGTGTCGGCGATCCGTCCGTCCGTCGAATTCTCCAGCGGCACGATCCCGAACTGGACGTGCCGCCGGTTGACTTCTTCAAAGACGGCGGTGATCGAACCGACCGGAACGTGCTCGACCGCCTCGCCAAATTTGGCGACAGCAGCGAGATGGCTATAGCTGTATTTGGGTCCCAGGCAGGCGATCCGCATGGTCCGCTGCAACGAGCGTGATCCGCTCATCAGTTCGCGGAAGATGAGTCGGAGCGTTTCGACGGGGAGTGGCCCGCGGCTGGTGGCTAGGGCCTTGGCGATCACTTCGTCTTCGCGGGCCGCGGACCAGACTTCCAGGCCCTGTTTCTGTTTCAACTGGCCAATCTGCAACGAGATTTCGGAGCGACGGTTCAGGAGCGCGATCAGCTCCTTGTCGATGCGATCGATCTCGCTCCGAAAGCTCGCCAAGGTCGGCGCACGTTTCGTATCGGCGGGTGTCGCCGCCGTCGAGGACTTGGGGCGGTCGGACGAGGGCTTACGGGGCATCGGTCCACTCGGGGCAAGAGACCGGTCTTCGCGGTCCGCTAGAAATCGGACGCAACCTTGGCCGTCACAAGTGGATACATAAAGTCTGAACCCCTGTCAAGCCATTTCTCGCGACAACCCGGGATCGGCCCCGTTTCACTGGACCCCGAAATGGGTTAGAGTAACCCGATCGACCCGTCGGACCGCTTCGGGAAAAGAACGCGAATTCGGCGGTTGCTGCCAAAGCGGCAGAGCGCTTTCCCAGCGCGCAACGGTCCCTGTCGTTTTGGCAGTCGACTCGGGGGTTCACGTTTGCAGGCGATCTTTCATTCCCGACGCAAGTCCTTGAATTTTCCGGCGAACCAGCGATCCAGCGAATGACGTCGGGCCTGATGGCACTGACCTTGCATAATTGTTATTCTGTGTCGCGAGGCGGCGAAGAATCAGATGAGTGAGGCCGAGTGGGCCCGTGTGCCGCTTGGTCGTTCCCTTGAGTGGGCGATCGCACTGAGTTCTCGTGGGTCCCGTGGCCCGCAACCTCGCCACTGCTCAATCTGGGAGAAGGAGACTGGTCGTGGCTGAAGGCGAAAAGATTATCGGAATTGACCTCGGGACAACCAATAGTGTCGTTGCGGTCATGGAGGGGGGCGACGTCACGGTCATCGCCAACCAAGAGGGGAGTCGCCTGACGCCGTCCGTCGTCGCCTTCACCCCCAAGGGTGAAACGCTGGTGGGCGAGCCCGCCAAGCGACAGGCGGTCACCAATCCGACCGGAACCATCTACTCGATCAAGCGGTTCATGGGCCGACGCCACGACGAAGTGCGCGGCGAAGAGAAGATGGTTCCTTACCCGGTCGTGGGCGGCGCCAGCGACTATGTGAAGGTCCACGTCGGCGGCAAGGACTACACCCCGCCCGAGATTTCGGCGCTGGTGCTCCGTAAGCTCAAAGAAGCGGCCGAGAGCTATCTCGGGCACAAGGTCCGCAAGGCCGTGATCACCGTCCCGGCCTACTTCAACGATAGCCAGCGTCAGGCCACCAAAGACGCTGGGCAGATTGCCGGCCTCGAGGTCGCCCGAATCATCAACGAGCCGACCGCCGCCGCCCTGGCGTACGGACTCGACCGCAAGGCGAACGAGAAGATCGCCGTCTTCGACCTCGGCGGCGGAACCTTCGACAACTCGATCCTCGACGTGGGTGACGGCGTCTTCGAGGTCCTCTCGACCAACGGCGACACCCACCTCGGTGGCGACGACTGGGACCAGGCGCTGATCAACTACATCGCCGACGAGTTTCAGAAAGAGCAGGGGGTCGACCTCCGCAAGGACCAGATGGCCCTCCAGCGCTTGAAGGAGGCCGCCGAAAAGGCCAAGAAGGACCTCTCGTTCCAGACGCAGGCCGACATCAACCTGCCGTTCATCAGCGCCGACCAGAACGGTCCCAAGCACTTGACCCTGACCCTCAACCGCAGCCAGTTCGAGAAGCTGACCGACAGCCTGTTCGACCGCTGCAAAGCCCCGGTCTTGAAGGCGCTCGATGACGCCAAGCTCAAGGCGGCGGATATCGATGAGGTTGTGCTGGTCGGCGGCTCGACCCGGATGCCCCGCGTCCAGCAGATCGTCAAGGAGATTTTCAGCAAGGAACCCCACAAGGGGGTCAATCCCGACGAGGTCGTGGCCATCGGCGCGGCGATCCAGGGCGCGGTCCTGACCGGCGACGTCAAGGATCTGCTCCTGCTCGACGTCACCCCGCTCTCCCTCGGCCTCGAGACCAAGGGGGGCGTCTTCACCAAGCTCGTCGAGCGGAACACCACGATCCCGACCGAAAAGAAGGAATCGTTCACCACCGCCGAAGACAACCAGAACGCGGTCACGATCAAGGTCTACCAGGGCGAACGGCCGATGGCGGCCGACAATCGCCTGCTCGGTGAATTCAACCTCGACGGTATTCCCCCCGCGCGGATGGGCACGCCCCAAATCGAGGTGACCTTCAACCTCGACGCCAACGGCATCCTGAACGTCACGGCGCGCGACAAGGGGACCGGCAAGGAACAGACAATCAAGATCGAGTCGTCCGGCGGTCTCTCGAAAGACGAGATCGAACGGATGCAGCGCGACGCGGATTCGCACGCGGCCGACGACAAGCAGAAACGCGACCTCGCCGAAGCCCGGAACAATGCCGATCAGCGAACCTATCAACTCGAGAAGTTGATGGATGAGAGTAAGGACAAACTCTCCGACTCCGATAAGTCCGCGGTCCGCGCCGCCATCGATCGGCTCAATGCGGTCAAGAAGGAGAACGACGTCGCCGCGATCAATCAGGCGATTGAAGACCTCCAGCGAGCCAGCCAGGCGATGTCCGAGCATCTCTATGCCGCCAATGCCACCGGCGCTCCCGGTGCGGGCGGCCCCGAGGCCGGCGCGGCCGCCGGTGGGGGAGCCTCCGCCAATGGCGGCCCGGACAACAAAGCCGACGACGTCATTGATGTCGAGTTTGAAGAGAAGAAGTAACTGCCCAAGGCCGCAAGTCAGGGGGGGTGGGGACCATCCCCACCCCCTTCGTCGTTTTGTACAATCAAGAAGGTGCCCCGCGGAACCGGGCCGTTGTCTCCAAGACGCCCCCTACTTCCGAGGCGTCTTGTCTCCGAGGAGTCGACGCTATGTCTCTCGATGATGCACGGACGGTCTACCCGATCCTGGTGCGCATAGCCCAAGACCTTGCCCAAGCCGCCCGTGATCGGCGAACCGCCGTCTGGATTTCCTACGATGACTTCTGCCAGCGCTGCAAGGAAGTCGGCGTCAAGGAAACGCCTCGGACGATCGCCACCAAGCTTCTCAAGCCGCTTCAGACGGTCTGCCTCGAAAACAACCTTCCCGACCTGAGTGCGCTGGTCATTCAGAAGCCCAAGGCCCGAAGCGACTTCGGCAATCTCCTGCGGCCCTCGGACGGCTGGTGGGAAGCCTACGTCAATCGGGGCGAATCCACCGTCGGCGATGTCCCGTTCTGGTTCAAGCAGTATCAAACGGCTCGCGACTATCCCGAGTGGCCCGAGTCGCCGTTCTTCTAAGCCGACCACCCACGGGAGTCGGACTGGCCCGCACTGACGACGGTGGACGGCCCGGTCACGACGCGTGGAACCGAGGTGCGCCCAGTTGACCGTATTGGCAAACGGTCATACTGGAGCCCCCCTTTAGAACCGAAACGCTTCGAGCCCCTCTCCCTTCGCGGCGTACCCCTTTCGCCCCCCAATGAGGGGACTCAAGTGTTCTCATATCTCGCTGGGTGGCCCTGCGATCGAGATTCCGCACTCGCGGTTCGATTTCGATCGCGCCCCCTTGCGCCTGCCGAATCATGCAATCCCATTGACGCCTCGCGAACCAGCCGACGAGTTGGGTGCGTAGCAATGCAGAATGCCTCTCGGATAGGGACAACCTTTTCGTTCGAATGACGGCAAGCGCCGTGAGGTCGTATCATGGCATTTCGATTCGAGAAGCTCACGCTGAAAAGCCAGGAAGCGGTGCAACGGGCCCAGGAGTTGGCCAAGGAACGGGGCCATCAACGGCTCGAACCGATGCACCTGCTCGCGGCCCTGCTCGACCCCGATCAGGCCGTGATCCGTTCGCTCTTGACGCAGCTCGGGGTGAACCCGGGGCAGCTTCTCAAAGCGACCGGCGAAGGCCTGAACGCCTTGCCCAAGGTCAGCGGAGGCGAAACCACGCTCGGTCCGGACCTCAGCCGCGTCTTTGACGTGGCCCAGGAAGAGGCCGACCGGATGAAGGATGAGTTTGTCTCGGTCGAGCATCTCCTGCTGGGGCTCATCAAGGTCAAGGGGAAGGCCCAGTCCCTGCTCGAGGCGATGGGGATCACCGAGAAGGATATTCTTCAGGCCCTTCAAAAAGTACGAGGGGGACAAAGAGTGACCGACCAAAACCCGGACGACAAGTATCAGGCACTCGAGAAATACGGGCGGGATCTGGTTGAGCTGGCGCGCAAGGGAAAGATGGACCCGGTGATCGGCCGGGACGCCGAGATCCGCCGCGTCGTCCAGGTCTTGAGCCGCCGAACCAAGAATAACCCGGTGTTGATCGGCGAACCAGGCGTCGGTAAGACGGCGATCGTCGAAGGCTTGGCCCAGCGGATTATCTCGGGGGACGTGCCCGAGAGCCTGAAGGATCGCAAGGTCATCGCGCTCGACATGGGGGCACTGGTCGCCGGAACCAAATTCCGCGGTGAGTTCGAGGAACGGCTCAAAGCGATCCTCAAGGATGTGACGGAGTCGGAAGGGCGGATCATCCTGTTCATCGACGAGCTGCACCTGGTCGTCGGTGCCGGCAAGGCGGACGGAGCCATGGATGCCGCCAACCTGCTCAAGCCCGCCCTCGCCCGAGGCGAGCTCCGCTGCATCGGCGCCACCACGCTGGACGAATATCGCAAGCACATCGAGAAAGACCCCGCGCTCGAGCGTCGGTTCCAGCCCGTCTTCGTCCCCGAGCCGTCGGTCGAGGATACCGTCGCCATCCTTCGCGGTCTGAAGGAACGGTACGAGATCCATCATGGGGTCAAGATCAAGGACTCCGCCCTCGTCGCGGCCGCCAAGCTTTCCTCGCGGTACATCACCGACCGGTTCCTGCCCGACAAGGCCATCGACCTCATCGATGAGGCCTCGAGTCGCCTGGCGATGGAGCTGGGATCGGTCCCGACCGAAATCGACATCATTCAGCGCCGTTTGCTCCAGCTCGAGCTCTCGCAGCGAATGCTCGCCGCCGAGGAAGAAGAGCACGCGCTCGAGCGTCTCGCCGAGGTGGAAGCCGAGATCAGCCGGCTCAAGAAGCAGGAGCAGGATCTCCGCGCCCAGTGGGAATTCGAGAAGTCGGGTCTCGGCGATGTCCAGAAAGTCCGCGAACGCCTCGTCCATGTGCAGACCGACTATCAGCGGATCTGGGACGAGATCCGGATGATGCAGCAGCGCGGCGAGCGCCCCGAAGAAAAGAAATATCAGGAACTGGCTGCGCTCGACGTGGAACGAAAGTCGTTGGAGTCCAAGATCGCCCAGAACGAGCTCATCGGCGACAACCAGCCCAAGGACACCAAGCGACTGCTCAAGCGTGAAGTGGACGCCGAAGAGATTGCCGAGGTCGTCTCGCAGTGGACCGGGATCCCGGTCGCGAAGATGCTCACCACCGAACGGGAGAAGCTGATCGATCTGGAGGATCAGATCCACCTCCGGATGGTGAATCAGGACGCAGCCGTCAAGGCCGTTGCCGACGCCGTGCGGCGGAGCAGGGCGGGGCTCCAGGACCCGCACCGTCCGATCGGCTCCTTCCTCTTCCTCGGTCCCACGGGCGTTGGCAAGACGGAGCTGGCGAAGGCCTTGGCGGAGTTCCTGTTCGATAGCGAGACCGCGATGGTCCGCATCGACATGAGCGAATTCGGCGAGCGGCACAATGTCTCCCGGCTCATCGGCGCCCCTCCCGGCTACGTCGGCTACGAGGAGGGCGGTCTGCTGACCGAAGCGGTGCGCCGCAGACCCTATTCGGTCATCTTGCTCGATGAGGTCGAGAAGGCGCACCGCGACGTCTTCAATGTCCTCCTCCAGGTCCTTGACGATGGTCGTCTGACCGACGGCCAAGGCCGCACGGTCGACTTCCGCAATGCCGTGATCATCATGACGTCCAACCTCGGCAGCCAGGAGATCGCCCGGCTCGCCGAGAGCGGCGACGAGGCTCGGATGCGTCGCGCGGTCATGGACGTCCTCAAGGCCCAGTTTCTTCCCGAGTTCCTCAACCGGATCGATGAGACCATCATCTTCCATCCGCTCGGGATGAAAGAACTGGTGAAAGTCGTCGAGATTCAGCTCCGCCGACTCCAGGCGCAACTCGTCGAGGTCGGCCTGACCATCCGGGTCAGCGAGCCGGCCGAGCAACAAGTCGCCGACGAAGGCTTCGACCCGGCCTATGGCGCTCGCCCGTTGAAGCGGGTGATCCAGCAACGGATCGCCAACCCGCTGGCAAGCTGGCTGCTCCGCAATCCGGCGAAGCCCGGAACCACGATCGACGTCGACTGGGACGGGAACGAGTTCACGTTCATCCCGGTTGAGTCCGAGCCGGCGCCGACCGCTTGACCCGTTCACGCATAAACCCCCGCTCGACCCCGTTTTTTGGGGGATCGAGCGGGGGTTCTCTGTTCGTGGACCGCCGCGCCCGTAAACGCCACGAATCATGGGGCATGCGGGGGGGATGGGTCAGCTCAAACCGACTACGGTTTGGTTGCGGCCGACGCGGACGAGGCCTTGGCCCCAGCCGTCGAGGTCGCATTTGATGAAGTGGCCGTCGTGAAGGCCGATTTAACCGCCGTGACCGACTTCTTTTTCTTCTTCTTCCGTGGAGCCAGACTCGTCACCGTACTCACCGGCGTGACGGGTTGAAGGTTGGTATTCCCTTTGTTGTTCTTGGCATTCTTCTGCATCTGCTTCATGTACTGTTGCTGCTGCTTCAGCATCATCATTTGCTGTTGCATCAACATCTTCTCTTCCATCAGCTCCTGATAAACATACGGGTTGCCCCCCGCCATTTTGTACTCGGGCGAGTTCGTGTTCATCGAGCCGAACGGGGTGTTGATCGTCCCACCCGATCGTCCGTAGCCCCTCGCCATCGCCAGCGATGGAACCATCGCGAACAGGGCCAGTACCGCCAGGAGACCGAACCGGCGAATCCCCATCATCCCCTCCCCACAAAAATCCCCTGCCACCGCGCTGAACCCAGGGAAGTGTTCAAACGTCGTGGCATGATTGATGGGCGCATCCACGATGATACCGACTCCTCGGTCGTGTCGCGACCACCCTTGGTTTGTTTTGGTGCGATTCCGAGTTGATTTCGTTGCCGGAAGCGGACCGACTCCAGGCTGGACCGGCGCAAATTCTTGTGGATGTTCTTGATGCGACGAGCCGCTCGAGATCCGTGGGCGGTCGAATTGTGCGGATGATACCGCTTGACAGGATTCCGAGATCTGCCACAAGATACAAGGCACTCCGCCAGTTTCGGGTCCATCGGCTCGAATCGATGATGGCGAGTGTTTTGGGGATTTGATGTTGAGACGGTCTCGGTCTTGGTTAGTTCTGCTCTACCTCCTGGCCACGGTGCTGGTCCAGGGGTCGCACGACCATGGTCGTGGCGACGAGGGGAGAACTTCGCAACACGAGGCTGGCTGCGCCGATCCCAGGCCGCATATCGCAGGGCACTGGTCGCCGGACCTCTCGCACGACCATGACGAGTGCCTGGCCTGCCAATTTCGGGCGGAGCATCACGCCTGGATCCTCACCCCGTTCTGCCTCGACCGGCCGGTCGGTTCGCTCCTAACCGACGCGACCGGCTCCTCCACTTCGACCAAGTCATTCCGCTGGAACACCTGCCGAGCCCCTCCGGAACGTGAGACCGCCTGAACGACGCGTCCTCGTGTCCCGCACGATGACGTCCGCTCCGTGGTTTTCCTCAAAAAAAAACGTTCCCCAAAGTGTGGCTCAGCAGCGGTGCCGTTGTAGCGCCCATTTTTTCTGGTGCGCCCGGTCTCCGTTGAGTGTTCCGGAGGTTTGCATGCTTCGCAATGCGCCGCGGATTCGTCCGCGAGGGTTTACTCTCATCGAGCTTCTCGTCGTCATCGCCATCATCGCCGTCCTAATCGGGCTCCTCCTCCCCGCCGTGCAGTCAGCACGTGAGGCCGCGCGACGCTCGCAGTGCGTCAATAATCTCAAGCAGATCGGCCTGGCGATCCACAACTATCAGAGTGCCCTCGGCGCCTTCCCACCCGGCTACGCCAGCAACTGGCGGCGCGACTCCGGAGACGAGGGAACCGCCGAGGACGACATCGGCCAAGGCTGGGGATGGGGGAGCATGATCCTCCCACACCTCGAACAAACCGCCGTCTACAACGCGATCAATTTCAGTTTGACCATGACCTACCAGGACAACGTCACCGCACAGTCGATCCGGTTCAATAGCTATCTCTGCCCCTCCGACTTCACCAAGCAACTCATCCCCGTGCGCGATGAAACCAACCAGCAGACCGTCTATACCGTGGCCTCGGGCAATTACGTTGGCATGTACGGAATCGGCGAGATTGGAGCAGCTCCCGGTCGGGGCACGGGCATGTTCTACCGCAATAGCCGCCTGACCTTCGCCGACATGACCGACGGTTCAAGTCAGACGATCATGGTGGGTGAACGGAGCCACAACCTCAGCTACGTCACCTGGACCGGCCGGGCGATCGGCGGTTGGCTCCACAAGACTTCGTCGTTCGAGGGCGGTACCGACCAGTTCGCCGTCGACCCCGAAGAGTCGTTCACGATGATCCTCGGACCGGTCGGCACCGAGAACGGCCCGAGAACTCCCAATCATCCGATGGCACACGTCGAGGATTATTGGAGTCGTCATCCCGGCGGGGTCAACTTCGTCTTCGGCGACGGCTCGGTGAAGTTCATCAAAAACGCCATCACCCCCGTCGTGTTCCAAGGATTGGCAACACGAGGCGGGGGTGAAGTCATCAGCGCCGATAGTTTTTGAGACCGCGATCACGGCGGCTCAGGCCGGCTCCACCAGGGCCACTTCCTGGTGGAGCGAAGCTTTCGATTTGAATTCGGCCTTGTCGATGCAATAACGTCGGAGCTTCTCGCTGATGCTCCGACGCGACAGCCCGCAATGGGCCGCACAACGGTCGATTCGGCCTCGGTAGCGCGAGAGGACCCGCTGGAGATAGGCCCGCTCGACGCGCTCGGTCAATTCATCGGTGATCAACTGGAGCGGCCGATGCAGATCGAAATCGAGGCTGAACGGCTCCTCCCGGGTGGAGACCACCTGGGGCGGCAAGTTATCGGGTTCGATCACCAGTCCCGGGGTCGTCACCACGGCCTGCTCGATCACATGCTCGAGTTCACGGACATTGCCCGGCCAGTCGTACCGCGCCAGCCTCGAGTAGGTCTCGCGCGAAAGCGTCTTCGCGGGCAACCGCCGCTCCTGGAGACGCTTAAGAATATGCTGTACGAGCAGCGGAATATCGTCGGCGCGATCCCGAAGCGCGGGCAGCTCGATCGAAACCACGTTCAAACGATAGAAGAGGTCTTCACGGAACCGGCCGGCGGCCACCGCCTCGGCCAGGTTGAGGTTCGTGGCGGCAAGGACGCGACACTCGGCTTGGATGACTTCGGAACCACCCACGCGTTCGAACGTCCCGTCCTGAAGCACGCGAAGCAGCTTGGCCTGCATGCCCAGCGGTAGTTCGCCGATCTCGTCGAGCAGGAGGGTCCCCCCCTTGGCCTGTTCGAACCGTCCCTTCTTCTGGCGGTCCGCTCCGGTGAACGCCCCTTTTTCGTGGCCGAAGAACTCGCTCTCCAACAGCGGTTCGGGCAACGCCGCGCAATTCACAGCGACGAGCGGCTCGCGGCGTGTGACATCGCTGTAGTGGATCGCCTGCGCCACCAGTTCCTTGCCGGTCCCGGTCTCGCCCGTGATCAAGACGGTGCAGGACGACGAGGCCACCCGAGCCACCCGCGAGAAGACCTCGCGCATCCGGGGACTCTTGCCGAGGAGGTCGTGGTAGGCGCAGCGCTGCTGTACGCCGTGTCGGAGCGACTCGACCTCATCAATCAACTTACGATCCTCGAGCGCCTGCTCGACGAGGACACCCAGTCGCAGGGCGTCGATCGGCTTGAGCAAGTAATCGTACGCGCCCAGCTTCATCGCGGCGACGGCCGAGTCAATCGAGGCATTACCGGTCATCACGATCGCGGTCACCGGCAAGTCGCGCTGACGAATCTCGCGAATCAGGTCGAGGCCGTTGATCCCGGGCAAACAGAGATCTGTGATGACCAGCGAGAAATTTCGCTCGACGATCCATTCCAGGGCGGTGGTCCCATCATGGGCCACTTTGATGCGCCGATCGGGGGAAGCAAGTAGCTGGGACAACTGCTGACAAATCAGCTCACTATCGTCCACCACAAGGATGCGTCGATCCATGGCGCCCTCATCCAAGGTTGAGGCGGGTGGGACTACGTTCCCGACCTTCCAGAAAGCCTGGTCGAGATCAGATCTCGGACTCGGAAGGCGGGAGAATATCCTAAAGGAAGTAGATTACGCCGATTCCAAGGGTTGTCAAGCCGAGGTCGGCTCGCGCGCTCGACGGTTGCGCTTCCGCTCCGGCTTGTTGGGAGGGGAGCCCGAGGCTCCCGCCTCCCACGACAGATCGGATTCGCGCCCATCGGTTCGGAGAAAAGCCTAGCCACCCGTTCAGGGAGCCGCCCCGAGATTCCGGTCGAGGAATTCATAGGCACGCGTTCGCTCGGACTTGGGAAAATCATGCTCGGCGTCGGGATAAACCGCCACGAGCCGATCGCTGGCCCCGAGCAACCGGTAGACAGGCTCCGCGGCCACGAGACAACGTTTGACGCCCTCGACTTCGAAGTTGGCGTCTCGCGTGGGCGAGTTCGTGAAGAAGGCACGCGGCGCCAGGGCCGCGACCAGTTCCGGAAAATCGAACGGAACCTTGCCGAGGTCAAGCTGATACGTATCTTTGAGCCGAGGCATGTACCCTTTGTGCGACCAGCCCGTGATCTTCCCCTCGTAGTAGGACGGGAACGCGTTGAAGCCGCACGACGAGACGACGGCCTTGATTCGCGGGTCGAAGAGCGCGACGAAGATCGAGTTATGCCCCCCCAGCGAGTGCCCGATGACGCCGATCCGGTCGGGGTCGACCTCATCGAGCGAGCTGAGCAGGTCGACCGCGCGCAGGTGGTCCCAAATGCCCTTCATGGATGCACTGGCGTAACCCAACGCATAGGGGTCGACCTTGTGCTCGCCGAAGTTCGGGTAGTCGGGAGCGATCGTGACATAGCCCCGCTCCGCGAGCTCCTTGGCATAGTGGAGGTTGGGCTTGCCTCCGAGCCCCGTCGGCTCGTCCTTGCCAATCGCGGTGGTCTGATGCAGGCAGAGCATGGCAGGGCGTCTGGCCGGGGCGCCTCCTGCTTTCGGGATCAGGAGCCAGGCGGGAACCCGGTCGCCCGGCTCGCAGGCGTAGCTGATCTTCTTGCGGACGAAGGTCGGTTCGTCGATCGTCTCGAGAACCTTGAGATCGAGCGGAACCCGACGTTCGCCGCCGGGCAATGGTCCCATGACCGCCTCGAGGTTGGCGATGATGTGGGCGCGACGGACCTGCCAATCGGCAGCCGACCGGACCGGCGCCTCGTCCCCCTCGACGTTCCTGACAACAAGCAGCTTGGCATGATCCGGATAGCTGGGGACTTGCGGGGTCCCCGCCCATCCGTTAGCTCCGGTCAATGCAGTGAGGAGGCAGAGTGCCAGACCAAGAGCGGCCCGCGTCGAGCCGAAGCGAAGGCGGGTCGACCAACTGAAGCTTGGTCTCCCTCGAAAAACGCTCGGCCGATGAACTGTCTCCATGGAAGCAAACTCCTCGGATAAGATTCGGGGAAACCGTTGACGGACCGAAGATGACAAAAGCATAGCAGAATCAAAGCCGTGGCGATGCCTGTCATCCGCCGTGAAAGGGCGAGCCGGCGAGGCCAAGCCACCCCCGACTCGGCGGGTGGCGCTCATCCGGGAGCAGACCCCGGAGGAGTGGCCTGTTCAAGCAGATTAAAAGTGAGTCGATCGGCAAAGCTTGACGATCTAGGATTCGTCAACGGCTGATGAGCCGCATCCTCGGCAGACGCCAACCCTCACTCCGGAGTGACGCCATGCGTAAGGTCAGGCTCAGAACCGCCCTCGTCGGTTGCGGCAAGGTCGGGCGGATCCACGCCCTCGCACTCGCGCGGCTCCCGGAATCGGAGCTGGTCGCCGTCTGCGACGGACTCCCCGACCGCGCGCGAGAATTCGCGGCGGAATTTGGAGTCGCGGGGTTCGTCGACGTAGCGGAGATGCTCGAGAAGGCCAGGCCCGAGGCAGTCTGCGTCTGCACGCCCCACCCAGTCCACGCCGACCCTGCCGTGCAGGCGCTGGACGCGGGAGTCCACGTCCTGGTCGAGAAGCCAATGGCCGCGACGCTCGCCGATTGCGACCGAATGCTCGCGGCGGCGCGGGCCTCCGGCGCAACCCTCGCCGTGGTCAGCCAACGCCGCTGGTTCGAGCCGGTCGCGCGCGTCAAGGCGGCGATCGCCGCCGGCAAGGTCGGCCGGCCCGCCCTCGGCGTCCTGGGCATGTTCAACTGGCGCGACGCATCCTACTACGCGTCCGACCCCTGGCGGGGCCGCTGGGAGACCGAGGGGGGCGGCGTGCTCGTGAACCAGGCGCCCCACCAGCTCGACCTGCTCGCCTGGTTCATGGGCGAGATCGAGGAGATCAGCGGCTGCTGGGCGAACCTCAATCACCCCTCCGTGGAGGTCGAGGACACCGCCGTGGCCGTCGTCCGCTTCAAGTCGGGGGGGCTCGGCTCAATCGTGGCCAGCCTGTCGCAGAAACCCGGCTTATTCACGCATGTGCACGTCCACGGTTCGAACGGAGCATCGGTCGGCGTCGAGACCGACCGAGGGGCGTCCTTCGTCGCGGGCGTCTCGTCAATCATCGAGCCGCCCCTGAACGACCTCTGGAACGTCCCAGGCGAGGAGGCTGAGCTCGCCGCATACCGGGAGCGCGATCGGGAGCAGTTCGCGCGGGTCGACGCCACGACCCACTACCACGCGTTGCAGATCGGCGAGTTCCTGCAGGCGATCCTTGAGGGCAGGGCACCCGCCGTGACGGGAGAGGACGGCCGCACGGTCGTGGCGATGTTCACCGCCATCTATCGTTCCCAGCGCGACCGTTGCCCCGTGCGGTTCCCAGTCCTCGCGTGAGCGGCAAGCATCACACCGATCAGGGCAGCGTGACGCAAGCCAGGAACTTCAATGGGGAAGCCTGGGAGATACAGTGAAGATAGACACTTGATCGCTGACCTCGATGGGGTTTCCAGGTTCCCCGTCTTACCCTCTTTGGGTGCATGGCCACCGACGGCGCTCCGGGGACAAAAGGTGTGGAGGACCAGTCGGATCAACTTCTTCCCCGCGCAGGGTCGAATGCAGCGTTCTTAGCCGCGAATCTGACCGACACGGCCATACATGACATCAGAGCGGAGGACATACTTGCGGCCGCTGGTCACGGCGGCTCCTTCATGGATAAGCTGATGCTCGAAAATCAGGGCCATGCCAAGTTGAGGTGTCACTGAGACTTCCTGAAAGACCGTCTCACCGCCAGTGAACCCCTCACTGAGGTAGATCATAAAAGTCAGGAGGCTCTTTTCTCCGTTCTCTCGACGATAGGGACCATCCCGATGGGCCGCGAACCGCTCGCCGGGATCATACCGATAGAATCGGAACCGCTCGTTCAAACCGATGGCCTGACGACCCTGGAAGAATCGGGGGATCCGATCGCGAACACGACGCCACAAGTCATCCGCTCGTGCGGCGTCATCGACAATTACCCGCGTATTGTTCCGGATGTCCGGGCGCATCGCAAAGCCGCTTGCCGTGGTGATCGGTGCCGCCTGATAGCCTTCCCGCTCCGTCAGCGCAATATACGCCTGACACTCCTGCAAAGTCAGAAGGTCTGGCACGGTAAAAATACCTTCCGCGACGTTCATCGGATCACCGTTATTGGCAACAAAGTTGGCTTGACGCACAGAAGGTTCTCAACGCAGGCCACCGGTCGACCTTTCTGACCGATCCAGTTTGAGACACCAAGGTAATGACGCGTTTCGAAGGCGAAAGGTTCATACAGGGCAAACACATCAACGCCCAAACAACGAAAAACCAATCCAATTACCATCAACAAAATAATACGCTTAACATAAATAATATCTTATTATTTAATATCATAATATTCGCCGATTTTCTGAATCGAGGACGTGGCCCGCACGCGCACCCTCGAGAAGTCGTGGAGAATCACACCAACCCCCCTCGGGTGATCGGTCGCCTTCACTTTCAACTGCGGCGTCATCTCGACGCGGTCGTGCGGGTCCAGCCAGTTTCGGTTCGCACCGCACGCCTCCAAGACCAAGATCGCATTGCTGGGGATTCGGTCGATGGGGGGTCTCCCTGAAATCATTGATCATGATGAACGGCGACCCACGAAACCACCGCCTATTCTGATGGCATATAGGCGCAACAATTAGGCAAAAGTAACCCAATCCCGACTGCGATCGACCGCAGATTTCCTTCGGTTTCCCGAAACGGGGTTGGGGCTGAACCGAAGCTCAAGTCGCGATTTCCGCGGAAAAACAGCTCCTCGGCTCGAAATGCCGTCGGTCGTGGTACGGAGCCTGCCTTAAGGGGAGCATCGCCACCAACGACAGGTCCGTCGCCGGTCTCACCCCAGCGGTGGCCCTCGGAGTCCAGGGACCGGAGTGATGGTCGTTGCGTGGCGGCGCAGGTCGGACCGGGTGCGTTGGCCACGCCGACCGTGCCGGCCGGACAGGTTTCCTCCGCAGGCACGACGATTCGATCAACCTGTTGACCCTCGCGGCACTCGGCCTGGAATCACGCCGGCCGGCCGACAAGGCCTGCGCGGTGCGGGTCGACTCGACGCGGGACGAGACGCTTCCTATCACTCCGACGCATCGAACGCACATTGGCCACCAGCACAAGGGACCGACGATGATCGCGATAGGACACGAGCGGAAGACCGTGGTGGTGGTCGGCAACGGCATGGTCGGTCACCGGTTCTGCGAACGACTGGCGGCCTACGACACCGATCGCAGTTACGAAGTCGTGACGTTCTGCGAAGAGCGTCGGCCGGCCTACGATCGCGTCAACCTGTCGAAATATTTTGAACGCCACGACGCCGAACACCTGAAGCTGGCCTGCGAGACGTGGTACCTCGAGAACGGGATCACGCTGCATCTGGGCGACCGCGCGTCGGCCATCGACCGCGAGCGTCGGGTGGTCGTCTCGGCCAAGGGCCGCGAGGTCGGCTACGACACCCTCGTCCTGGCGACGGGCTCGGCGCCGTTCGTGCCGGCGGTCCCCGGCGTCGATAAGAAGGGGGTGTTCGTTTATCGGACCATCGAGGACCTCGAGCGGATTCTCGCCTACGCCGGTAAGGCGTCGTCCGTGGCGGTCGTGGGGGGCGGCTTGCTCGGCCTCGAGGCCGCGAAGGCGGTCCGCGACCTCGGACTGGAGACCCACGTCGTCGAGTTCGCCTCTCGGCTGATGCCCCGCCAGGTCGACGATGCAGGCTCGAAGACGCTGCTCGACAAGATCAACGCGATGAACGTCCGGGTCCACCTGGGCAAGAGCACGCGTGAGTTCCTCGGCAACGGCAAGGTGGAAGGGCTGGCGTTCACCGACGGCGGGCAGCTCGATGTCGACATGGTCGTGATCTCGGCGGGGATCCGGCCCCGCGACGAGCTGGCCCGCGACTGTGGCCTGGAGGTCGGCCCGCGTGGCGGGGTTGTCGTCGACGACGCGCTCCGCACCTCCGATCCGGACATCCTCGCCGTCGGCGAGGTCGCCTTGCACCGGGGCATGGTCTACGGCCTGGTCGCCCCTGGGTACGAGATGGCCGACGTTGTCGCGGCGAACCTCAAGGGGGAGGCGCGGACATTCGGCGGCTTCGACATGTCGACCAAGTTGAAGCTGATGGGCGTGGACGTCGCCAGCTTCGGCGACCCCTTCGCCGAGGCCGGTGGGGCGAAAGCCTTGACCTACGAGGACCCTTTCGGGGGCGTTTACAAAAAGCTCCTCTTCGACCCCGAGGGCACCCGCCTGCTGGGGGGCGTCCTGGTGGGTGATGCCTCAGACTTCGGCGTCTTGCTCGGCCTGTTCAAAAGCGACCAGCCGCTCACGATCCTTCCCGGCGACCTCCTGTCGGCGGGCCGAGGCTCCGCCTGCGGCGGCGAGGTCGACGCCCAGGTCTGCTCGTGCAACAACGTCGGCGAGCGTCGGATCCGCGAGGCGGTCCGCGACCAGAAGCTCACGACCGTCGCCCAGGTGAAGGCCTGCACCCAGGCCGGCACCGGCTGCGGCGGCTGCCTGCCGCGCGTCGCCGACCTGCTCAAGGCGGAACTCCAGGCGACGGGCGCTCGGGTCGACAACCGCCTCTGTGAGCACTTTCCGCACAGCCGCCAGGAGCTCTACCAGATCGCCCTCATCAAGCAGATCAAGACGTTCGACGCCCTGATCGCCGCGCACGGCCGGGGGCACGGATGCGAGGTCTGCAAGCCGACGGTGGCCTCGATCCTGGCGAGCCTCTGGAACGAGAACGTCCTCGACCCGGCCCACGCGACTCTGCAGGACAGCAACGACCGCTTCCTCGCCAACATCCAGCGCGGCGGCCTGTATTCCGTGGTCCCGCGCGTCCCTGGCGGCGAGATCACGCCGGAGAAGCTGATCGTCCTGGGCGAGGTCGCCCGGAAATACGGCCTCTACACCAAGATCACGGGCGGCCAGCGCATCGACCTCTTCGGGGCGCCGGTCCACCGGCTCCCCGAGATCTGGTCCGACCTGGTCGCGGCCGGGTTCGAGAGCGGCCACGCCTACGGCAAGGCACTGCGGACGGTCAAGAGCTGCGTCGGCTCGTCCTGGTGCCGGTACGGCGTCCAGGACTCGGTCGGGTTCGCCATCCGGGTCGAGCTGCGCTACCGCGGGCTTCGCTCTCCGCACAAGCTGAAGGGGGCCGTCTCGGGGTGCGTCCGCGAGTGCGCCGAGGCCCAGAGCAAGGACTTCGGACTGATCGCCACCGAGAAGGGCTACAACCTCTATGTCTGCGGCAACGGCGGCGCCCGGCCGCGGCACGCCGACCTGCTCGCCGCCGACCTCGACGAAGACACCGCGCTCCGCTATCTCGACCGGTTCCTCATGTACTACATCCGCACGGCCGACCGGTTGACCCGGACGTCAGTCTGGCTCGAGAACCTCGAGGGCGGGATCGACAACCTGCGGGACCTGATCGTCAATGACCGTCTCGGCATCGCCGACGAGCTCGAGCGGCAGATGCAGGCGCTCGTGGATTCGTACCGGTGCGAGTGGAAGGCCGTCGTCGACGACCCGGAGAAGCGGCGGTTCTTCCAGCAGTTCGCCAACACCGACGAGGCCGTGTCCGGCGTCGAGTTCGTCTCGGAGCGCGGCCAGCAGCGGCCCGCCGACTGGCCGTCGGACTTCGTGCCCATCGATCAGCTCGGGGGACGGCAGCCCATCGAACCGGTGACCCAAGCCGACGAACCGGTGACCCCGGCCGACGAGGCCGGCCTCCGCTGGGTCCGCGTCGGGTCGGTGAGCGACTTCCCCGTCGACGGCGGCCGCGCGATCAAGCACGGGGCGGCGGAGGTCGCCGTGTTCCGGTTCGACTCCCAGGGCACGTGGTACGCCTGCCAGAACACCTGTCCGCACAAGCGCGAGGCGGTCCTCTCGCGAGGCATCCTCGGCGATCAGCAAGGCGTCCCCAAGGTCGCCTGCCCGCTGCACAAGAAGTCCTTCTCGCTCGAATCGGGCGCCTGCTTGAGCGGCGAGTCGTACCGGGTCGAGGTCTTCTCGGTCCGGGTCGAGGGCGACGACGTCTACGTCGAGCTGCCGCCCGAGCCAGACATGGAACGCCGCGCCGGGGCTCCCGAACCCTGCCGCATGGCTTGCGGCTGAACGACCCTGAACCCGAGACTGAATCTTTCAGATTCAGTCTCGGGTCCCGACTCCTCGTGACGGCGTCCCGACGACTCGTCGCGGCCGGCGTCTATGTCATCTCGCTCGGCGCATCGACCTCGCAAACCCCATCCGTCTCCGCGAAGCCACGGAAGTGGCAACTCGTCTGGCTCTTCACTTTGGCCAAGGGGGGCGAAACCGACAGGGCAGTGGCAGACCCACACACCGATCAGGGCAGAGTGTCGCAAGCCAGGCACTTCAGTAGGGAAGTCTGTGAAATTCAGTAAAGATAGACGCCTGATCACTGACCTCAATAGGTTTTCCAGGTTCTCCGTCTTACCCTCATTAGGTGCATGGCCACCGACGGCGCTCCGATGAGGATTACACCTGGCGCCACCGTGAGGATTGGATCTTCGATCCTCCTATCGCGTCTGGCACCACGCCCGGCGACGTCGAGAATCATCCGAAAAGGCCGATCGACCCGAAAACGGCCGCCTCAGTGGAGGCGTCGTGGAAGCGGATCGACGCCTGGCTGACGCTGCACGTCCCGTCGCTAAAGGCGGAGATGGGCAAAGGGGCAACTTCTGAGGCCATCGCCAAGGCCGAAGCGACCCTGGGCGTGGAATTCCCCGACGCCGTGCGGGCCTCATATGCGGTCCACGACGGCAGTGGTAGCGTGTCTCTCTTCCCCTCGGGCGATTACCTGTCGCTCGACGGGATGCTGGAGCAGTACAAAATCTGGAAGGAACTCGTCGATGAAGGCACCTTCGATGATGAGGAGAGCGACCCGGAGGGTCCGATCCAGAAGGTCCACTATCACCTGAACTGGATCCCATTGACGCACAATGGCGACGGGGACCACGCGCTGATCGACCTCGCCCCAGCCGAGGGCGGAAATGTAGGGCAGTTGATCGACTTTAGCCACGAGACGGGGCCCGAGAACGTCGCAGCGCACGGTCTCGCCGAATACCTTTCGATCCTCGCCGACGGATTCGAGTCGGGGGCCGGCGTCGTGGAGGAGACGTATATCGAATGGCATCAGGAAACCGGCATGGCGCGTTCGGCGTTCGGCGTTCTCCATTCCCCCAAAGGCAACGTCCGCCAAGCGTTACTTCGAGTTCATCGCAGGGACCTCGAGCAAGTTCTGGGAGGTCTCCCAGGAGGGCAGCGACATGACGACCAGATACGGCAAGATCGGCACCAAGGGGCAGTCGACGACCAAGTCGTTCGACAACCCTGAGAAGGCGATCGCGGAGACGGCCAAGATGATCGCCAAGAAGGTCAAGGAAGGGTACGTCGAGAAGACGCCGTGAGGGATGTTCGAGCGGCAGGTGCAGGATTCGGGGCCGGCGGCAGGATCGCCCACTACCTCGGCGCATAAAGAAACCCCGTAGCCGCCCGTGGCCACGGGGTTGTCTCGTCTCACTACCCTCACCCGCCTCAACCGCTCAGGCTACCCTGAAGAACCGACGGAGCGAATGGAACGCGGCGTGCACGTCGCGAGGATCGCCTGGGGGGCTGATCCGTCATCAGCGATGACTACCAAGGGAGTGCCGGCAGGTCTGGCAGTAGAACTTCTCTTGACCTTCTCGTCCCTCTTCCTCGAACCTTTGGCAACCACAGGTGGAGAAAGGTCCACCCCCGCTGCAGACGGATTTTGGAGCGCCCGCGGCGGGTTGATTGGAAGAGAGAGCCGCTGCTGCTGCCGCCCCGACTAGGAACAAATTGCCAAGTGCTTTAGCCTTCTGATCTCCGGACATGGCTTGCCAACCGCCGGCGCTGCTGGCCCGGGCGAGGGCTTTCTGTGCTTCGGGCGAACCAGCATTGGCGGCTTTCCTGAGCCACTCATTCGCGAGCCTGAAATCCTTCTTCACATAGATCCCGTTGGTGTAGCAAGTAGCTAGTGAGTACATGCCACCTGGGTGCCCCGCTTTCGCCGCTTTTTCAACCCAAGCGACTCCCTTCGCCTCATCCCTCTCGACATTCTTCCCGAAGTAATAGCAGATTCCCACGTCGTACATGCTCTGGGAGTCTCCGGCGTTCGCCCGCAACTCCAAGGCTTTTATATCTACCCCCGACTTCGCGCTTCCGCCGACTTTGGCAGCGGCCTTCTTCTCCGCGAGTTGAACCTTATCGCCTGGGACGGCCATCCGGATGGCCTTCGCATTGACCAGGTTCTTACCCGGCGGAGAGTGGAAATCGTCCGGAGTCTCCTCGCCTCCGCAGTAATAGAGGACGTCCCCCTCCAGCTTGACGATGAGGTGCCTCGCCTTGCCGGCACCTTTGCCCTTCTTGACATATTGGGTAAGCTCGACCGGGTCTTTGGTGTCGTCGACGGTCCAGGTGCCGCTGGCGAAGAAACCCAAATTGGACTTGAGGACGTACGTATCCCCCGTACGTGTGATGGTCCAATTATTTCGTCGCATCTCGACGGAGATGTCGCGCCCGTTCTCAACCTGCTCGACGACCTTCCAGGAGCCCTGGAGTTCTTGGAAATAGTCGGTTTTCTCTGCTGTTCCCCCGGTTGACGGCTTGCCTCCCACGCCTGCCGTGGCGTCACTCGATGTCCCCCAGCCAGCTCCGAAGGCGATCAGAAGAACGCTGATGCGGCGGGAACGAGTCATGGTCGGGTTTCCTTGCTGACGGAGTGGACCAGATGGTTGAGGGAGCGGCCGTCAGATGCTCCGAATCGGAGGCTGCCGGGGGAGCCTACGGGCTTCGCTCGGACCGCACAGCCATGCATTCGACGTAGGAACGAGATTCTTATACCAAATTGGTGTACTATCCGTCGATCCAGCGGATTCGAGACCCTGGCCTTCCTCTTCGAGCGTTTCAATTTGCAAAGGCCCACGGCGGAATCGGTCAGGCCCGATCTTACGACAAGTCGACGCAAGCGGTTTGGTGGACGGATGTCTAGCCGATCATCGTAAACTTGGACGTGACTTCACGAAACGCGACCATCTCGGGGATTCCATGGACATTCTCGACGCCTACCTCGCTGGAACCGGTGAACTTCGCACGGCCTTCGACGGCATGACCCGCGATCAGCTCCTCGCCCGGCCCGTTGAAGGGAAGTGGAGCGCAATGGAGGTGCTGTGCCATTTGGTCGATGCCGACCTGTCGATCGCGACGCGGATTCGTGCCGCCCTCAGATTAGACCGCCCGCGAATGATGGCCGCGACCATGGAAGAGATGACGGCGAAGCTGGCTGTCGAGGCTCGTGATGCGGAGGAGGAATTGAATCTCTTCGAGACCATCCGTAGCCAAACCGCCCGGATCGTCCGATCCTTCCCGGAAGAGGCTCTCGATAGAGAGGTCATCCTGGTCAAGGTCACCGGGGACGAGGTGACGTGGTCAGTGAGGAAGGCTCTGACCATCATCACGGGTCACGTGGGCCACCACCTGGCCTTCGTCGCCGAGAAGCGACGGGCTTTGGGGCTGCCCGCCTAAGTTTGGGAACGGCGTAGGCTGGCGGGTGAAGGCACTCACCCAAACTGGTAGAATCAGGCGAGGGATCATCGACTCATGCGGGCGGGCTCCACGATGCTCACCATCGACGTAATCTCGGACGTGATCTGCCCCTGGTGCTTCATTGGCAAGCGGCGGCTGGAGAAGGCTTTAGGCGATCGTCCTGCCATTATTCGCTGGCACCCGTTCCAACTCAACCCAGACATGCCCCGCGAGGGTATCGAACGGAAGGCGTATCGGATCAAGAAGTTCGGGAGCTGGGAGCGGTCTCAGGAGCTCGACGCCCAGGTGGCAACCGCTGGACATGGTGAGGGGATCGCGTTCAACTTCGACCGGATGGCCCGCACCCCGAACACTCTCGACGCTCATCGGGTCATCTGCCTCGCCGGCGAGCGGGGTATTCAGGACGCGGTGGTCGAGGCCCTGTTCGTCGCCTATTTCACCGAAGGCCTCGATCTGTCCGACCGGGCGACCCTCGCTGAGCTGGCGCCTGGAGCCGGCCTCGAGCGGACTGAGGTGGACGAGTTGCTGGCGAGCGACAAGGGTCTGGACATCGTGCGGGCCGGGGAGGAACAGGCTCGTCACCTCGGCGTCTCAGGAGTGCCATTCTTCGTCGTGAACGGCCAGGTCGCCCTGTCCGGTGCCCAGCCGCCTGAGCTGTTCCTGCAGGCGTTCGAGCAGGTGGCCGAGGCGGTGGCGGCCCGGGAGGCGTGCGAGGGCGATTCGGGGGCGGGGAAGCGGGGGTGTTGAGGGGGAGCGGGATAGGTTCCTTGATTCAGATTAAACATTTATGATTATTACTCATGCCTTTTCTCTACCGCGATTTCATCAAAACCGTTTCTACGCGATTTGATGCCAACCTGACTTACTTGCAGGCAATTTGGAATTTTGACCTGGGTCGGGAGTTCGAGGTGGCAATTTGCAAAACGCTACGGGCCGCTTTGCCTTCTCGCTTTGGCGTGTGTCGCGGGCATGTTGTCGCCAGTAATGGAGGTAGTGCCGACGACGATATCATCACATATGACCGTCAACTTTTCCCGACGCTACGACTAATTCGTGACGAGGATTATTGTGCACAAAGATGGATGACGTGGCATTTGGTTTCGGCGTATCGGTGCTTCTCACCGTTTTGGACTATGTCCAACTTGGAAGGCTCCCCTGGTCAGCTATAACCAGCGAGGCTCTGGACCTGCCGCAATAATGCTTGGGGAAAAGCCGCTGCCATGACCCAGACGGCGTTCGGCGACGCGGAGGCATCAAAGGGGACGGAGCGAATTCCAGAAAACGATATGCAGTCGAATTTCTATGATAAACCACATCGATAATTCGCTCCGTCACAGTTGATTCCCCGATGCGGATGACATCCCGCCGGTCGTGGAGGGTTGTCGCGATCGGTGTCGATGCAGGGAGGGGCGTCCCTGGGGACGCCCCGGCCGTCGGGGAGGGTCACGGCTCGTTCAGGTCGAGGGACGCATCCAGGACTTTGTTGATCCGGGTGCGACACTCCTTCAGGTGGGCGCGGGTCGTCTCATCGACTTTGGCGTCTTTCGAGTCGAGGAGCTTGCCGATCCGGTCGCGGATCTCCTCCATGTGCAGCCGCGCCAGGCTCTTGGCGTCGGCAGGCGGCTCCGGCGTGCCGAAGAAGAAGATGTAGTCGAACAGGTCCTCGTAGGGGCTGCGTTTGCGGCCGAGAACGAGGGTGCTCAGCTTCTTGAGGTGCTCGCGCTGGAGGTTGCGCCGGATCGTCGAGCAGGCGACGGCTCCGCCGCGGGCGTCGATCGGCTCACATTCCGACCAGATGCCGTCGGTCAGGGACCGGAAGACCTCAGCCATCGTCAGTGACTCGGTCCCCGGCTCGGCCTGGAGTTCCTGATTCTGGAGTCGCGACAGCGTGTCGGCGGACAGGCATCGCCCCAGGACGATCTTCTGGATTCCGAGGATGTGCTGATAGATCGGGAATTCGACCGAGCCCCCATAGTAAAACAGCCTCTCGTTGCCCCAGTGATACCAGCGCTCGCTGGCCAGCTTGCGGAGCAGGGCCGGTGAGAACTGGAACGCCCTGTCGCTGAGGATCTGTTCGGACACAAGCTTCAGCGCCTCGCGCTGCTTGGTCCCCGGGACAGGCGTGATGGGGTCGTGCGTGGGCCTCTGGGGCGTCTCGGCCTTGGCCTCCTTTTCGTTCTTGTCCGCCTTGCTCTCGGCCTTGTCTTTCTCCTTGCGGTCCTTGTCCTTGTCCTTGTCCTCCTTGAATTCCCCCGGCCGGTGGTCGCGGGAGACGTACTGGCCGCCGACGTGCGACGAGGCCAGGTACGCGGCGTCCCCCCACTGGGAGAGTAAGAGCGAGAAGGCGCGGCGGGTGCGGGACCACGGCTCACCCTCCTTGACCACCTTCTCGTCGAGGCCCTTCATCAATTCGGTGGCCAGCGCGACCCGGTCCCTGGCGTACCGGGTCGGGTCGGAGCCGAGGTCGAAGGCATTCACGAGCGGGTCGTGGTCGAGGAACATGTCCTCATCAGTAGAGTAGACCAGGTCGGGGTCGGGCGACCGGGCGGCGATCTTCCTCAGCTCGGCCGCCTCGTCGCCGTCGATCGGCTTGTAGGCATACTCGATCGCCCAGTAGTCGTAGGGGCCGATCGTGGTGGTGGCGAAGTCCCCCTGCTTCTTGCCCTTGGCGGCGATGTTGAGTGGGTTGTAGTCCATCACGCTGCCCGACTGTCCCTTGACCCGCGTGATCGCGGGGTCGTTGATCTCGTCGGCCGTCAGCATGGTGCTGGCGTGGAAGTTATGCCGCAGGCCGAGCGAATGGCCGACCTCATGCATGACAACGTACTTGATCAACTGGCTCAGGGCCTCCTCCGAGAGCTTCTCGTCGGGCCCGGAGGTGCCGGCGGCGGCAAAGGTGATGGCGGCCATGGCCAGTTCCCTGCGCAGGCCCGTGGTGAACTGGCAGGCGGCGAACTGCCCCGTCAGCATCTGCCGACGGAGCCGGAGCAGGTCGGCGCCGGTCCCGGCCGGGACCGCCTCGACGCCCGGCGCGAGGCCGTCGGCCGACGACCGGGGTCCGATCAGCGGCAGTGGCAGTCCGAAGCCCATCTTGGCCGCCATGATCGGGCTGATCACCTCGCCCATCGCCAGCGGTGCGCCGGCGCGGTCGCCGGCCGCGGTCGGGGCGGTGCCGGTCATGAAGGCGTACTCCTGCGTCCAGAAGCGGACCAGGCCGTCGTCGAAGACAACGTCGCCGTCGATCATCTCCCCGGTCAACGGGTTGGACCGCAGCCCCGAGTAGGCCCCGGCGCCGTCGGCGGTCCCCCAGCGGAAGGTGCAGTAGTTGATGTCCTCGGGGTCGAAATCGTCGCGGCCCTCCGTCTGCCAGCGGACGGCGATGGCATTCTTGAAGCCGATCTTCTGAAACGCCTTGTTCCACTCGAGGATGCCCTCCTCGACGGCCGGGCGATACTTCTCGGGGACAGTCGCCTCGATATACCAGATGATCTGCTTCTTGGGCGGCGACAGCTTGGCCTTCGGGTCAACCTTCTCGAGCCGCCAGCGGTTGACCTGACGGACGAAGTAGGTGTCGAGGTCGGCCTTGCCGAAGTCCTTGGCCGCGTCGAGGAAATGGCCGACCCGGTCATCGGCGTATCGGGGCTTGTAGCCGCCGTCGGGCGCCTTGACCAGGCTGTAGTGGATGATCAGCGTTTTGCCCCGACGGTCGGCGGCGGCGTTATCGAAGAAGGCAAAGGAATAGGGGCCGCCGCTGTAAGTGGCCTCGACCTCGATCTCGAGGTTGTTCGGGTACGTCTTGATTTTGTGCCAGGTCGTCCGGTTGCGATCCAGGCTGCCGAAGAACTGGAGCTGGGCGAAGTCGGTCAGGAAGACGTCGGCCAGGTCGATCACCACGGCGTTGTTGTTCGCGTGGTTGATGCTGATGATCGGCAGAGCCAGCAGCACCGAGTCGAGGTAGTTCTGCTGGACCGCCCGCTCCACCGCCGAGCCGGTCGGCGCCTTGTAGTGGACGTTACGGCGGATCAGATGGACCTTGTCGCCGACCCGCTTGAAGACCAGGACCCACTGGTCGCCGAAATTCAGCGGCTCGCCGGCCATCGCCATGCCGCGCGCGATGTTGATCGGCGCCAGCAGGGGCTTCTCGAACTGGTCCGCCTTGATCTCGGCGTAGAGGTGCTCATCCTTCCTGTGGAGCGTGAACAGGCCGTCGAACTTCTCGGAGTCCTTCGTCACCTCGTTGAAGTCGCGGAACTTCTTTTCCCCCTCGGCCCCCCGGCCGTGTTCGTCCTTATCCTTGCCCGCGGCCACGTCGGGGGCCTTCCCCTCCGGCTTCTTGTCCTCCTCGGCCCAGAGACCCGTCGATCCGAGGACGATGACCAGGGTCGTGGCCCATCCGAGTGCGATGAGATGCCTCATGTGACCCTCGCGATGCTGCGGGAGGGCAGGCTTGCCATTGACCTCGCCGGGAACGCCCCGGCGTCCACGGGCCGATCGCCAGAACGATCGGGCCTCGCCGCGTGCCCCGCGGCCGCGAAACCGGGTCCCTGAAGTCACGGTACGAACCCCGATGAGACGAACCCCAGTCGTGGAGGGTCTGACTCAGGTACCGCCCGCCCATCCCGACGGCATTCGACCCGGGGAGCGCCCGAAGAGCGCGGGCCAGAAGCCCCCGTCACCGCTGGTTAGGCGCACTCGCTTCGATGAGATACGGGCAGCACGTCGGAATCTGCTCCGCTCATTCACAGGGTAACCCTTTCCCGCCGAACCCGCATAACCGTCAATGCTGGCCAGCTTCGGTTCGGGACACAAGGGGGAAATCGAAGGATTTCGGATTCGACCACGGCTCACTGCGGTCGGCCCGGCGCGTCCGTGGTGCCGTCGATGGTGATGTCGATGGCCATGCACCTAAAGAGGCCAAGATGGGGAGCCTGGAGAATCCACTGAGGGCAGCGACCAGGCACCCATCTTCACTGGATTTCCCAAACCTCGCCACTGAGGTGCCAGGCTACTCTTGCTCGCTTCGATCAGTAGGCGAGGATCCCCTGGACTCGCTCCCGGCTGGCCCGCGAGTCATCGAGCTTCTTCTGGAGTGCCGCGACCAGCTCGTCCTTCTTCTTGCCCACCACCACCCCCAGGAATTCCTTCTGGACCTCCTGGAGTTCCTTCTGGGTCAGGGATGCAAGTCCCTTAACCTCGGCGGCGATTTGACTGGACTCAAGGTTCAGGGACCGATCCTGGAGATCGCGGAGCTTCGCCACGGCCTCGGAGGGCGTCAGTTTCGGGGCCTTGGGAGCCTTGGCCTTAGGGGATGCTGCCTTCTTCCCCGAGTAAACCTCGGGGAGTATCCCGGTCCGGCGGTATTCCTCGGCGTCCCGCAGGAGCGCCGCCAGTTGGTCCATGTCCATGCTTGCGAACGGTTCCAGGGTCGCGGCGACGGACTCCAGGGCGCTCGTGACGCTCTTGCCGGCCGACTGGTTAATCCCGGCGGCCATCAGCGGGGGCACCAACAAGCGGATGAATTGCTGCAGATTGGAGACGAGCATGAGGAATCCCCTGGCGTATCTCGGCGACGAGTCTTCGATAACGGCTCTCATACCTCGGGTCGAGGGCGGCGAGCCGACCCTCGATTGCGGAGTGTTCCCGGATGATCTCCTTGTAGAAGTAGACCGGATCCCCCCAGGCGTCCTTGCAGTTGTCACCGAGCGAGTTCCAGATGGCCTGCTCCCGGGCGATCAGCCTCTCGCGGGGATTTGCCTTGTTCCCGACGACGCCGAGTACGTTCAGCTCGGCGCACGAGGTCGATTGGAACTTCCTAAGCCAACTCAGGATCCGGGGGACCGACTCGGCGGACGTGTCCTCCAGGAGGACCGGGATGAGGACATAATCGCTGGCGGCCAGAGCGTTGACGCAGCCGGTCGTCAGCCTCGGCGGGCAGTCGATGAGCACGACGTCGTAGTGGTCGCGGAGCTGGGGGGAGTGGAGAGCCCCGCGGAGACGGAAGCGGATGTCCTCGTCGCTGAGGCCGGAGTGCCACCGGGTCATCAATTTGTTCTCGAGGTCGGCAAATTCTTCACGCACCGGGGCGAGATAGAGCTGCCCGGATCCGGACATGATCCGGAGCTGGGTGACGCACCGATTGAGGGCCGCTAGGTTCCCGCCTTCGGAGAACAAATTGTCGATGTAACAATCGGACCGTTTTACATTGGCCCTCTCCTCGTGGAGCAGGCAGAGGTTGGAGAGCGAGCCCTGCTGGTCCAGGTCGATCAGAAGGACCCGCAGGCCGTCGGACGCGAGCGAGGCCGCGAGATTGGCTGTGATCGTCGTCTTGCCGACGCCACCCTTGAGGTTAGCCAAGGAAATCACCGCCGTGCGCCTCGCCGACAGCGGGAGGAAAGGAACGACGGACCCGCTCAGCGGCTTGATCCAGATCTTTCCGTCTGAGTTTGAGATCGTGTTCAACTGGGCCGAGTATTGTTTGATGAGAGCCTGTGCCTTCCGGCGGGCACTCAGTTCCGCCTTGAGCCTCGCCTGCGTCTCGTGCAACTCCAGCGAGAGGCGTTCGGAGACGGTGGATATCTCGTCGGCGCGGAGTTGGAGGGCGTCGATGCGACCCTCCTGGGCCTTGATCTTGTCGTGGAGCAGGTCTCGCTCCCGGCCTATCCCCTGGATCTGCGACCGGAGACCTTCGTTCTCCCTATCAGCGCCCTGGACCTCTGCCGTCAGTTGCGCGAGCTGATCACGAAGTTCGTCGACCAGGCCCGAGGATCGCATTCTCCGGCTCATCTGAACGGCGAGCAGCACCAGGAAGGCCCCCACCACTGCACCGCACACGAAGGCGGGCAATTGGTTTCGCTGCATCATCAACGTTACATAATGATCGATATCGACTAAGCTCATGCAGTAACATCCTCTCCAAATAAAGGTCTCCGAGGATCGGTCTCTGGTGGCCATCGGTCACTGAGAACACGATGGGCCCAAACGTTCACCACTTATTCATTTTCGGAATACATATTGGCTTGGCTAGGATCCTTTTTATGATGGCACACTGGCGCATGACAAGCAATGAACCTCTCCGAGACTCTAGGTCCTCGTTCAGCCTACGGCTCGAATTACGACCGAGAGTCCGACGCCCGAAAAGGCCATGCCGCCAGGCACTTCAATGGCGAAGTCTGGGAGGTATGGGTAGAGCTTTGGCCTGACTCAGGGAGGCCATGCTGCCAGGCACTTCAATGGGGAAGTCTGGGGGGATTTGGGTAGTGGGGAACCGTACCGCCAGGCACTTCAATGGGGCACATTGCGGAGGTTCCCTCAGTCGCCAATCGAACGAATCAATCTCGCCGGATTTCCTCCGACAAGGGTATTCGGGGGAACGTCCTTGGTGACGACCGAACCCGCCGCGACGACCGAGTTCTCGCCTACGGTGACGCCACCGATGATGGTCGCACCGGCTCCGATCCACACGCTTTTCTCAATCACGATCGGCGTTCCGATTGTGGCGGCGCGTCGCTGCGAAGGTTCAAGGGGATGGCCCGTTGTGATGATGCTCACGTTGGGCCCGATCATCACGTCGTCCGCGATGTCGAGGCCGCCAAGGTCATAGAAAGTGCAGTTCTGATTGACGAAGACATTATGCCCGACGCGGATTTCGTCCCCACCGGCAGTATAAAAGGGAGGGATCAGTAAAAAGTTCTCGTCGACCTCTTTACCGATAAGTTCGCTGAACAAGGCCCGAATTTCGTCCGCATCGTTGAACGTCAAACGGTTAAGTGTGGCGGTGATCGCCATCGCTCGTTTGACGTTTGCCAACATGGCTGCTGATTCTGGCGTCCTGCTGTAAATGATTTTGGTGCGATCGTCATTCGGCATTCGTTGTTTTTCCTCGGGCTACAGTTTCGCGTGCGTTTCGGCGCACGAGGGCGGCACCGAGATTCGCTGAGTGTAGCCCCTCATCGGTCCTGTTCCAGGTTCACGTCCTTTGTCAGTGTGCAGAATCCCTTCCGTAAGTTCAACTCGCGTACCGGACCTCGATGGTGTCGTCCTCCAGCAGGGCGAATCCCCCTCCCATCTTGTGTCACGAGTAAGTCACGGGGCAATTGGCAAACCCTGCTGCAAGCCGACCCAAAGTGACTGGTAGTCGAGTTGTGACGGGTGAAGCCAAAGGACTTCGACCGCATTTCCGGCACCAAACGAACAACTGGACCAAGAACGGGCGTATGGTGAAGGCCGAATGGCAGGTAGGCGAGTTGCTCCCTCGGTTCGGGTTCAAGATGGCCGAGGTGGCGGTGCCCAGGACACTGGTCGCGGCGCGAGGTGATCCGGCAAATTCGCAGGCGTTTTCGTGAAGTCGAGCGCGGAGATGGTACGAATATCAGGCATCGGACGACGCTGAGACAGATGGTCACATTGATCTGATTGAAGTGATTGGGAGCCCAATTGAGGCTCGAACCGTCCGTCAGAACCGGCGTCGACTTGATCGAACCATCTCAGCATGATGGAATTACATCTCAAGTGACCAGAAATGGGTCCAAACCGCATCTTCTCACCGGCAATCGAATCAATATAAGTTAACGGCACTTCCAGGAGTTCTCCATGCGGCTTGCCGACGGACTGACTGGGCTGAATCAACGACTGCGTTTCAGGAACGTTGGCCGTACGCGCGAGCGTCGTGGGAAAAGTTTGCGGTACTTCACGGCCGAGGTTTCGCAGTTGGAAATTCGTACCCTGCTCTCGAGCGACGTACTCGGCCCTGAAACGCGGATCAACTCCACGGTCGCCGGTATTCAGCAGTTTTCGGTGCAGAGCGATAAGTCGGTTGCGGTCGATGTCCATGGAAACATCATCGCAACCTGGACGTCCCCGAACGCCAACGGCCGTGGCTCGGAGATCGTCGCGCGACGGGTTGATGCCGAGGGGAATCCGCTCGGGGCCGAATTCGTGGTCAACACGACCACCACGAGCTTGAATCGTAACCCCGTCGTCGCGGCCTCCGACGACGACAAGTTCGTCGTCGCCTGGGAGGCCCGAGGGAATTCCCAGGACCAGAGCGGATGGGGCGTTTACGCGCGAGTGTATTCCAACGATGGGACAGCACTGACGGATGAAATTCTGGTTAATGCCTCAACAACCGGAAACCAGCGGGATCCGTCGGTCGACTGGCTGACGTCGGACTCCTTCGTGGTCTCCTGGAGCGGCGCCGGCCAGGGGATGCAACAGACCGCGTTCTCACGGATCTTTCAGAGCTCCGGCACGCCGCTCACCGGGGAGACTCGACTGAGCGGCTTCGCCAAGGGCGGCCAGCGGGACGTCGCCGTCGTCGCCCTGCCTGGTGGCGATTTTCAGGCGGTATGGCAAGGGCAGGGGGCGGGTGATTCCAACGGCATCTTTTCACGGCAGTTCGACGCTCTCGGTCACCCCCTGGGACGCGAATTCCGGGTGAACACCGCGCGGCGCGCTCGGGAGCAGCAGCCTGCCCTGGCGGTCGTCGACGACCAGGTGGTCATCTCCTGGCAGAGCATCAATAACAGGCTGGACCGGCTCGGCACCGGCGTCATCGCACGGCGATTCGACCTCAAGGGTGCGCCGCTCGGACCGGAGTTTCGGATCAACCAGACGACCGCGGGCAACCAGTTCGACCCGTCGATCGCGCCCTTGGTCGACGGCGGCTTTGTCGCCGCTTGGGAGGGCGCGGGCGTTGGGGACAACCACGGCGTTTTCGTCCGCGAATTCAACGCCGACGGCACTCCACGCAGCGCCGAACAGCGAGCCAACACGACCGTTGCCGGCATCCAGGCCCACCCCACCGTCCAGGCCACGGGCACGGGGTACGTCGTCGCATGGGACGGCATGATCGGGGCGGGCGAGAGTGGTGCGGACTCCGCTGCCGACCCTCGCGGGATCGCCATGCGAGCGACCCAAGCGACCCAGTGGGCGATGCCGGAATCGAGTGTCGCGACCAGGGATGACGTGATGACGTTCACCATTCCCGGCATCGGCGTGGTGCAGCAGGTCTCGCCGAAGACGATCACGTTCACGAACACGACGGACAAGACGATCTATCCGATCCTGGAGTCCGCAAACAACAACGCGGTGCCGAACAACAATAACGGGCACTCGGGGTTGGGCCTGTATGACCCCTACGACGCCGTCAACCTCGAGTACCGGGGCTACATCGGTTACACCGAAAACGGCCAGTACTATCTGGGACTGAAGGCAGGCCAGACCGTCACCGTCCCGGTCCCGCTCGTATTCTGGGATGCGGGCCGCATTCTGATCGCGCCTGACGGTGCCAACCTGATCCCACAGGTGGATAACGTCGTACCGCCTGCCAACACCCCGAACTCGCCGAATCCGTTCCATTTCCATGATTTCCAGAATTTCATCATCACCGATGGCGTGTTGCAAGACCTGGTGAGCAAGGACGGTGTCCCTCAGTCCGTCGCGGACGCTCTCAAACCGCTCCTCAATCAGACGTTCGTCGATATCGACAAGTTCAAGAATGCGGCAAGGACGGCGGTCGGACCGGCGGCGTACGGTACGTACGAGGTGCCGATCCTGAATCGCGCCAGCTCAGTGATTCCAACCAAGCGTTACCGGGACGATCTGGCGGATGGGGTGCATGCCGTCCTCTGGTATCGCGCCCAGGGCGTCGGCGGCCTGGCGGAAGGCCCGGCCGGCAGCGCCCCGGCCCAGCTCGGTGAGATGACCTTCCGGAGCAAGATTTTCGCGGATCCTCGCTACGTCACCCACAAGGACATCGATCCCAACGGAAAAAGCGGCGAAGTGCACGACCTCGTGAATTACGACGTCTCGTACGTCGATTCCATGACGCTCCCCGTGGCCATGCAAGCCAATAACGTCCCCTTGGATCCGAGTGGCAAGCTCACCACGGCCACGGCGCCGTTCGGCTGGGTCGGAGCGGACAAGTCGATCGCCCAGTTGCAAGGGCCTCTCGATGTCTTCACGTCCCCGAATCCGGATCGCAATACCAATGCGAACGGACTGGGGAATTACTTCGGAGGCCAAGGCTACCCGAAGTACTACATTCCCTCGGCCACCGAGGCGCTCACGGGCATCAAGGTGCCTGCCGGACAGAATCTGGCGCTCGAGAGCCCCGTGACCAATGGCCGATCCTCCTGGGATCAGAATCGGTTCATCCTGACGAGCGCCGGTTCCGACCCGATCGTCTACGCCCAGCCCGGAGCGATCAGCTCGCAGGGAAATACGATTTACTTCGACAAGAGCTATCTGCAAGATCTCACGATCGTGAAACAGGCCGTTGATGCCAAAAAGCCTGTTCTGGTCGATGCGTCGCTGAATAACTTCAAACCGGGCACCAAGGTCACCGGCGTCGATCTGTCTCCAGACAGCCAGCAGCGTCTGACGGTCACTGTGGACCAGAGTGACGTGAATCCCAGCGGTACGCCAGGGGGAGTTTACAACTTCGTCAGGCCCGTCGAGGATTACGTCATGACGAAGCTGGCGAACCTCTGGTTCTCGTGGGCGGATCACTACTACGATCAGTACAAGGACGTAACGCCCGACTCGAGCTATTCCGGCAAGATCAACGCCGGCTCGAATGAGCTTGTTCTCACCGCCCCCGTCGCCGCCAGTCATCTCGTTGTAGGCATGCCGGTGTCAGGTCCGGGAATGCCAGCCGGCTACCTGGCCACGATCATCGGCCTCGTGTATGCGGATGCCGCCCAGACCCAGGTCAAGTCGATCAAGCTCAGCAAGCTCTCCGATGCCGGCGGATCGGGAGCGGATTATCTCGTGAGTCGAGTCCAGCAGATCAGGCCGCAAAACACGGTCGGTTTTCCGATCACGCCGTACAAGCTGAGCTTCACGGATCCGACCGACCCCGATTACGACCTGCGTTTCGCTCGGTCTATCTATGTGGTCATGGACTCGATGAACACGATTCCGGTGAGCTCTCCCACGGATCCGGCGATCATCAGTTTGATGGCCAACGTAATCGGTGGAAACATCGGATTCATCCCCCACATCGGCGTCTCGACCGATCCGAGCAAACCCTCGAACTATTCGGGGGTCCTGCTCGTCGCCGACGTGATCCGCGACAGCCTCAAGTCCGTGTTGCGCGGAGTCGACGATTTCCAGACCGATACGGAAGCCATGGGACACTGGTATCCCGACCCTTCGTTGACCGGCGACGTGACCGGACAGAAAATCAACGGCACCAACGCCGATTTCAACGTCTACAACCTCAATCCGTTCGTGTGGTTCGTCCACAAGAAACTGGGGCTGTCGGGATATGGTTTTTCGCTGGACGACGATGCCGCAGACGTCGGCGCCGACGGCGCGTCCGAGTTACGGGTCGTGATCGGCAGCATTGACAATCTTTCGCACGATCAATTCTACAAGGCCGAATGGACGCATGGTGCCCCCTACGGTCCGGTGAAGAGCACAACCGGAAGCTTGTCGATCGTCAACGGGGGCCAATATGACGGCAAGTATCAACTCACCGGCCTCGACATGTCGCCGTTGCCCGTCGTCCTGCAGGTGCTGGGTACCGGATCGAGCGGGGAGGCCGGGGCACTTGTGAGCGGCCCCGGAATTCAGCCGGGGACCAAGGTCCTGTTCGCGAACATCGGCGGCAACGGGGTCATCCTGGACAAGGTCGCAACGATTCCCGCCAGTCCAAGCGGTCCCTACTTCTTCTCGGGCACGCCTCCCAAGGTCGCGACCCCGGCTTCGGCGACACCTGCCGGTGCAAACTCCTGGAACCTGAGGGTTCTGGGCGCCGACGGTTTCTACGGTGAGCCGAGCCTGAGCTACACCTGGTCCCTGCTCAGTGGGCCGAGCGGAGTGAACGCAACCTTCGCCAGCAACGGCTCAAACGCAGCGAAGAATACCGAAGTCACACTCACCAACGTGCCGGGCAAGTACGTTTTCCAGGTGACGATCTCCGAACCGAACGACGTCGGTGGGTTCTTCACAACCACCGGAGTGGCGGTGGTTGTCCCGAACGGTCCGAGGGCGAGAGTTGCGGCTCGGTCGCGAAGGAACTGAGGCGAACGAGCGAAATTCGGGAACCGTGTCGGGCGAGGTCACGACGGCGACTGCGGCGAGAAGCCGCAGGGGCCGCCGTCACCTCCTGCGACACGGTTCAGAAACTACGATCCGTGAAACCTGTGCGATTGTTAGCGACTTACCGCCCCGACCCTTTCGCTGACTCCAGGAGGATCGGATCGGTTCTTAGCCTGGAGTCACGGCAATTGACGACCGGTTCCGCGGTCGGATTCCGCGCGAGGTGTGCCCGCCTCGGGCCGCGACTCGCGGACTTGATCCGCGCGTTGCCAGAACGCGCGCCCGGCGTCCGTCTCGGTTTCGGCCATTAACCACAGAACGCGGCCGATGGCCGCATTCGAGATCAGGTCGGCGGGCGGTTTCGCTTTCCAGCGATCGTAGAACGCATCCACGTTTCGCTTCGCCCGCTGCATCAGGTACTCCTCCTTGGTGGTGCGGTACAATTCCAGATCGGCCTCGACCATGAAATGGGCGTATCGCACGGCGTCGCGATAGACCCCCGTCTTCTCGTCCAGAAACCAGTCCGCGGCTTTCCCGATCCTCTGGGCTTGATCGAGATACTCCGGCTTGCCCGTGGTCCGGTACAGTCCCAGAAACGCGCGGAGCATCAGCGCGGAGTTGTACGTCAGTTTGCCGCGCTTGACTTCGCCGGTGGCCACAACCTTGCGGTCATCAAACAGGCCGTCCTCCGCCTGCAGCGCGTCGACCGTCCACGCGACGATCCTCCGGGCCCGATCGACGAGCGCCCCGGCGTCGCCTGCGCGGAACTTCGCCAGCCGGAGGCAGCCCACCGCCGCCGGGCCATTGGCGCAGGCGTTCTTGGTGCCGTCCTTATGGAGTTGATGCCACCAGATCCCCCCGCCACTCTCCTCGTCCCAACCGCTCAGCACGAATTTTAGCGTCTCGTCCGCCCGCGTGAGGTAGCTCGGGTCGCGGTCCGTCTCATAGGCTTCCAGGAACGTGATTACTAGCCATTCGTTATCATCATAGTATTTATCGTTGCCGTTGCCGCGGGTGGGTGCCGCTTCATAGCCAGGGATTTTGACTTTCGGATCCCAGTAGGCGTCGAGCGCTTTGAAGTACTTTTGCAAGAGCGGGCCGTAAGTGGCGGGGTCGGCCCGCGCCGCCGCCACGAGATTCGAGAACATCACGCTTTGGAGCCACACGTAATCCGGCCTCCGCTCCGTCGCGGACCTGAAATACACGCCGGTTTGCGGGTCGAAGAATGCTTTTTGGATGTGTTCCGTCACTTCGCGTGCGTGTTGCTCATACTGTCCAGGATTCGCAGCCCGCGTCGGACCGGCAAAACCTAGAACCAGGACGGCTGCCGACAGTACCTTGCTCATCGCCGGAATGCTCCTCGGTGATCGACCGATTTTCAATGCTGACGCCTACATATTTCCCGTGTTCCGCCCCGATGCGACTCAACCCGCAATAGGCGCGGAAGACCGGCCAGGTCGAGCGTCAGGCGACGGAGGAGCGTCCGCCGGGCCGACCGGCTTGAGGCCCTCGGCCTCGTACCCCTCCGCGACGAACGCGTCGATCGGGTTCAACACCCCAGTCCGGCGTGCCGTGGACTCCGGGCGGACGACCGGCTTGAGAACCCAGAGTTCTTCCGCCTCGTCGTCTGCCGCCCCGGCCAGCGGCGGCAGGAGCGCGATGAAGCAGGCCATCCACCGGAGAGTCGATCGCACGCTCGGCACCTCCCGGATTTTCGGATGTCGGACGATCCTGGTTCGTCATAATAACCGACACTGGGGCCACGCCATAGCCAACGCGAGCGATGTCTCGAGGTGTCGCCCCGCGAAACGAAGCCGGACCGGCTACGGTTCTCGGCCACCAGACGATGAGCCGTGAACGGCGCAGAGGAGGGATCGGAAAGCGCTCGCGTGGCCGGGGCCGCGCAGCGCGGCGGTTAGGCGAGCGGACGCGGACGCGGACGCTCAGTTCCAGAACCACATGACCAAGACGCTCAGGAGGCAGTAAGCCCCCAGAACCGTGGCGCAGCCCCACCGCCATCGGCCGCCATACCACGTCACGAATACCGGAAGCAGCAGGGATGCGAACGAGAGTACGACTTTTGTGAGAGCGGGGATACGAACCCTGTCCGCAGCGACTCCACACAAACCAAGGACAAGCGGCCATGACCACCCGACGAAGTAGACGAGCGGGCCTATGGGGTTCGGATGCCTCGGACTCTTCGATCGGGTCGTTCCGATCGAAGAGTCCGAGGCAGGGGCGGCGTAAGGATTCAGCTCATCGCTCATAGCCGCACCGACTCCTGGGCCGCCTACCGACCAAGCTCAGCAGCCGGGGCCGCCGCCAGGCCGTGATGTCTCGAATCACCGAAATTCGGAGACTTCTCACTGATCTCCACCAAGCCGATGACCGATTACAAGCCGTTTTGCTCTTGAAAGATAGGGCTTGCAAGCTTGTGACGATGATCAAAATTCGATTCTTGAATATCAACAAATTCATCATTGATGCTAAACGAGAAACTTGTCCACGTCAGGCAAGAGCCGGGCGAAGTCGAGCTTGGTGGGACAAGCCGCCCTGGCGGCATCGAGATCGGCATCGTGCCAGTCGCGCTCGTGTGGGGCGAGCTTGGCGTAGGCGTCACGGGCGTGTTGGCGAGCGCCATGATGCTCGTGGTAAGTCAGGAAGCGTGCCAAGTCGCCCAGGCGAGCGTTCGTGCCCGCAGCCAGTCCACACCTGCCATCACATTCCGCGCACATCGTCGGACCGGCACCCAGCATTGCGACCCGCAGCCCCTGGATCTCGGCCGGTTTCATGGGTTGGTAACGCCGAGCGGCCTCCGTGTTTTGGTTGACCTCATCGGTGTTCGCCATCGCCACACAGGCGGAGGCGATCCGCTCATCCGACCAGAGGGCTTGCAAAATCCCCTGATAAGGGTTGAGGCTTCGCTCCTTCAGCACCGGAGCTTGGAACTGCAACTGCTTGAGACTTCGCTCGAAACCCGAGAGTGCCAGGTGGCCGGCCACGACCTTCATCGCCACGAGGCCGATCTTCTTCTTGTAACAAGCGTCGATCGCCCGGTTGAGTCGAGAATCCTGCTCCAACCACGGATTCATGGCGACCATGACCACATCCATCAGGCCACCCTCGGCGGCGGCCTCAAGCTGCTCGGCACGGTGTTGGTCATGGGTTGCGAAACCAACGAATCGCACCTTGCCGCTTTTCTTGAGGGCGGCGATCGTCTCTTTCATCTCCTTGCTCTTCGGCCAGTCCATCTCGTTACGGGTCAGGCCGTAGTCGACTGCCTTTCCTGACAGCGCGTGAAAGTAAAGCAAGTCGATGTAATCCGTCCCGAGCGCCTGCAATCGCAGATCGACCCGCTTGATCATATCGCTGGGCCGCGCAACGCCGTCCTTCGTCGCAAGAAAGATCTGTGAACGGACCTCCGGCATGGCCGTGAACCAAGTTTTGAATCCACCCTCCGTTCCATAGGTCGCCGCCGTGTCAAAGAAACGGACACCGAGGCTGTACTCAAAGCGCAGGAGCCGATCGAGGGCGTCGGGAGCACGCGCGGTGCCACCGTTCAGGATCGTGACCGCGACCCCCGTATTGCCCAGGGTGCGCCTGGGGAGTTCAAGTGGCTTGGCGGGGAGGGGCGAAGCAGCCTCCGCCAAAGTCGGCGTCTGCGTCAGAGCCGTCGCCGCGACAGTCGCGGCCGCGCCATTCTGAATGAACGCGCGACGACGCATTGGGACCGCATCGGAGTCAGACATCGCTTGGTCCTTCGGGTTGAGGGAGAGATCAACCATTCCGCAAGCCCACATCGCTCAATGTAGACGGATACCAACGGAGAGTCCAGCAATGGGCCCGCCCTGACTGACCGCTGCGCAAAGCGAGCGAGTGCCATGGGGTGGGGATCAGACCGACGCATGCAACAGCGACACCGGGATTCGGGTCCGAGATCAGCCCTGCGAGCGAAGTCGGCCGGCCGATGCGTGACGGTGTTCGGATTGAATCGGCTCCCAAAGAGCCTCTCGGGCCGGGAACGGCTTCCAGGAGTTGGGGCCACATGGAACCTGAGAAACTTTCCGTCTCGACCGTGGGGAGGATGGTCGGGAAGTCGAATCGCTTCACCGCCTTGGCCAGGACGGTCGTGTTGCGTGCTTCGGTCCGACGCACTTCGGTCAGTGTGACCGAAGCCCGATGCCCGGACGGCTGGTGGCTCCAATGATCGGTGGCGTCTTCGTGGCGATCAGGCCGGCCCTGAACGGCAGTTTAAGCGTCATTCGGGGCGGGCTGCCGGACTCCGCCGACCTTCATCTTGCCTCCGAACCGTTCGTTTTGCTATGAATTAGCTGCTTCAGAAATTGGTTCTTCCACGGTGGCTTGCCTCAATTCAACAAGCCACCACCATCTCGTCGAGGGGCGCTGCGACGGCACGCATGGGCGTTCCTGCCAGGCTCGCTGGGGTGGATTTTCACTGTGCAACGGCGCCCGTTCATCGTTTCAGGAGACTTTGAACGTGACCGCCGTTGCTCAAAAGCCTGCGACAGTCAAGGATTACCACGTCGCTGACCTCGCGCTTGCCCCCTGGGGCCGCCGCGAGATCGCCATCGCTGAGACCGAGATGCCTGGCCTCATGGCCATCCGCGAGGAGTATGCCTCGCGCCAGCCCCTCAAGGGCGCTCGCATCACCGGCTCGCTCCACATGACCATCCAGACGGCCGTCCTGATCGAGACGCTCAAGGCCCTCGGCGCCGAGGTCCGCTGGGCCTCGTGCAACATCTTCTCAACCCAGGATCATGCCGCCGCCGCCATCGCCGACGCCGGTATCCCCGTCTATGCCTATAAAGGCGAGTCCCTCACGGAGTACTGGGAATACACCCATAAGATCTTCGAGTGGGCTGACGGCGGGCACTCGAACATGATCCTCGACGACGGTGGGGATGCCACTCTGCTCCTCCACCTGGGCGCCCGCGCCGAGGCCGACATCTCCGTCCTCGACAAGCCGACGAGCGAGGAGGAGCGCATCCTCTTCGCCGCCATCAAGAGCCGGATCAGCGCGCAGCCCGGTTGGTACTCCAAGAACCTCGCCGCCGTCAAGGGTGTCACCGAGGAGACCACCACCGGCGTCCACCGCCTCTATCAAATGCACAAGCGTGGCGAGTTGAAGTTCCCCGCCATCAACGTCAATGACTCGGTCACCAAGTCCAAGTTCGACAACCTGTACGGCTGCCGCGAGTCGCTGGTGGACGGCATCAAGCGCGCCACCGACGTGATGATCGCCGGCAAGATCGCCGTCGTCGCCGGCTACGGCGACGTGGGCAAGGGTTCGGCCCAGGCCCTGCGCGCCCTCTCGGCCCAAGTCTGGATCACCGAAATCGACCCGATCTGCGCGTTGCAGGCCGCGATGGAAGGCTACCGCGTCGTCACCTTGGACTATGCCTGCGACAAGGCCGACATCTTCGTGACGACCACCGGCAACTACAGGGTCATCACGCATGACCACATGGCCAAGATGAAGAATCAGGCCATCGTCTGCAACATCGGCCACTTCGACAACGAGATCGACGTGGAGTCGCTTGAGAAATACACCTGGGAGGAGATCAAGCCGCAGGTCGATCACATCATCTTCCCCGACGGGAAGCGGATCATCCTGCTCGCCAAGGGCCGCCTGGTCAATCTCGGCTGCGGCACCGGCCACCCCTCGTATGTGATGAGCTCCTCGTTCGCGAACCAGACCCTCGCCCAGATCGAGCTCTGGCAGCACAACGAGAAGTACCCCGTCGGCGTCTACGTCCTGCCCAAGAAGCTGGACGAGCACGTCGCCCGCTTGCAACTCAAGAAGCTGAACGTCGAGTTGACCGAACTGACGCCGGAACAGGCCGCCTATATCCACGTCCCGAAGGAAGGCCCCTACAAGTCCGACCACTACCGCTATTGATCGTGATCGGCTTGCTTGGGCGGCAGGGGGCTACGTCCCCTGCCGCCACCATTTCCAGGGAGGATGGGTATCCAACCAGGTGCCTCCTTCACTTCTCCGCCACCGGCGGCTTGTAGGGCTTGAGGAATGCAGGATCGATCGCCTCGTGCCCTTGGCCGACCCACCATTGGTTCCACGCCTGCTTATCTGCCTTAAAATCGTTTTTCGCCATTCTCACCAACGCGGCACGTGCCCAAAAACGCGTGTTCTGATTGCCATGGTCGATCAAACTGACTAGCAATGGCACCACGCTCGGCGATTCCTGCCGGGATAGCGCGGCAATGGCCATCCACTTGGGGCGACAGTCATAGTCTTGCCCCTCAACGTGGTACGCGGCGACCTTCTTCAACCCGGGAACAAGCCGCGAGTCTTTCAGAGCGCTGGCCTCGGCCAAGGCCGAGCACAAGTGGCGGCCGTACTCGGGCTCATCGAAAAGCTTGACGAGATAGGAAACTCGCGCTTCGCGATCGGCGGGTTTCAGATCCGCGTAAGCGTTCTCATTAAGCCATAAGCCATTGCGACCGAATGAGCGTGCGGTATGCAAAACAAACTCCTGCACCTCCGGCTCGGCCTTGCCGTATGAGGATGACACTTCCGCAGCGGCAGCATCCATGTCCAATGGTCGCGGAGCGGCGAACGCCACAGTGTTCGCGATCAAGGCGAGGAACAGACCGATGGACAATGACCTTGAGTTCATGCGATCCTCCCGAAAATCATGAGATGTTGGCCGGACGGTAAAGCTCACATGCCTAACCTGCCCAGGTGTCAATGCCTCCCCCGAAAGCCTATCAGGCTCCTGGCCAGGTGCAACACCTGTCTCAACCAAGCCGCTCACGCGGCAAAATGGCCGATCCGCCTCACTCTCACCAGCCGAGCGTCCCCGGTCATGGGGAGTTGGTCCGCCGGGCACTGGCGAATCGCACGAGAGTCACGCAGGTTCTCCGAGGAAGTGTTGGCAACTCGCCGACCACTTCCACGCCGCTCCTGACCGGCTCCGCGAGAGCCCGTCCGTGATGACTTCCTCCTCATCGAGAACGATCTCAAGTTCGCCGTAGCCATCGCCGACAACCCGACCAATTCATCGAAGCGGGCCGTCGCGTTTCGCGCTTCGCTCCGACACCCCGCAGTTGATTCGTCCGACACTCGCAAAGTCACCAACCACTGAGCAGACCGCTTTGGTGCGTCAGCGCCGCGTGCGGAGGCCGACCGCATGTGGCCCGGCATGCTCCGGTTGCCGCGTTGGGTACGGAGTCGCTGACCCTCCGGCCCGGCGGGCATCAGGGTTTTCTGTGAGGCGAGGAAAATGCTGGCTCCGGACAAATAAGTTCAAGTGTCTCGAGCAGTCGGGGACGTTATTTCCTTCGCTGAAGACCTTTAGCAGTGCGCCAGATTCGCAAGTACAGGTCGGGCGAACGTACCGGAAATTTATTTTTGACCGCGCGTCGATCAGGCCCAATGTCGTTCGACCAATTGGTGGCGTGCGATTGGGGGTTGCGAGCAACCCCAGCCTGAACTCTTTCCTGAAGGAGAACCCAAATGACCCGACGACTGCTTATTTGCCCCGCGCTGTTCTTTGCTCTTCAGCTTGCGGCCTACGGCGACGAGAAGACCGGCCAACGGCCGCCGGTGACCGCCAATTCCGATCTCGAGAAGATGAAGAAGCTGGCAGGCAGCTGGCTGGCCGCCGATGAAGACGGCAAGCCGACCGATCAAGTCATGTCAATTATCAAGGTGACTGCGGGCGGCAGCGTGGTGCACGAGACGCTCTTCCCCGGCCAACCGCACGAGATGGTCTCGATCTACTCTGTCGACGGGCCCGACCTCGTCATGACCCATTATTGCGTGCTGGGTAACCAACCGCGCATGAAGGCCGATCGAAAGTCGGCGGCCAACCAGATCCGATTCCAGTTTGCCGGCGGTTCCAACCTGGACCCGACGAAGGACAAGCACATGCACGAGGCAACGCTCACGATGGTCGACAAAGACCACATTGAAGTGAACGGGGTCGGCTGGGACAGCGGCGCCCCCGCGAAGGAGATGTGCTGCGGACTGAAACTCGTGCGCAAACAATAGCAGCAGCGTCCGGACAACAAGACCAAACGGCGCATGAACGCGTTGGGTTCTGCCGAGGCTGTCGCGCCCACCGATTTGGCCGGCGTGCAGCCTCGTGCCACTGGAATGTTGAACCGACAAAAGCGGGAGTCATTACCTAACGTCCCCCGAACGCCCACGCGCCGTCGCCATCCCGGCTGGTTCCCGCTTGCGACCCGAGTAACGTAACCGACAACGCAAACTCGCGTGAATCGGGCCGATACCCTGCGGACGATCCTACCGACGCACTCAGTATCTGTGCCGTCGATGCGAAAACCAGCCGGCGGGAACCAAATGGACGGATGGGGGGGGTAAAGCGGGTCAGTCCGGCACGCGGTTTAAGCACTTCAATTGCCCCCCCAGAGCGGGGTCTCGGCATCGCATCGTTTTCTGTGAGAAGGATGTCTCCCGAGCCCTCGAACCTGCCCGTCTATTGCTTTAAATATTTGCTCGTCAACGATTGTTTCGCTCCCAGCAACTCTTTCGGCGTTCCCTCAAAAATAATTTGACCGCCTTTGTTGCCGCCTTCCGGCCCCATGTCGATGATCCAGTCAGCACTGCTGATGACGTCGAGGTTGTGTTCGATGACGAGGACAGTATTGCCGCCCTCGACGAGGCGATTCATGATATCGACGAGGTGGGTAATGTCGGACATGTGCAGCCCCGTAGTGGGTTCGTCTAGAACATAGATGCTGCCTTGTTTGTGGAGTTCACTGGCAAGTTTGATGCGTTGACATTCTCCGCCGGAAAGGGTGCTCAACGGTTGCCCGAGGGTGAGGTAATCCAGCCCCACATCGCTGAGTGCCTGGAGTTTGGTGGCCACACCGCGGATTTTGAAAAATTCCAACGCGTCGCTGACGGTCAGTTCCAAAATGTCGGCGATGGACTTGCCCTGGTATTTGTATTGGAGAACCTCTTCTTTGAAGCGTTTGCCCTGACAGATTTCGCAGGGCAAGGCAACGCCTTCCAGGAAGGCGAGGTCAGTGTACGTGACACCCAACCCCTGGCAATTGTCGCACGCGCCTTTCGAGTTGAAACTGAATCGACCCGCATCGACTTTGTTGGCGGCGGCAAAGGCTTTGCGCACTTCGTCCATGATGCCCGTATAGGTAGCGGGGTTGGAACGGCTCGAGACGCCGATGGGGGATTGGTCAATGACGGAGGCTTCGGGATGTTGCTGGAGAAAGGCTTCGTTGATGAGTGAACTTTTGCCCGAACCAGCCACACCGGTGACGACGGTTAGGACGCCCGTGGGAATCTCCACGCTGATGTTTTTCAGGTTGTTGAGATTTGCTTTGCGAACCGAGAGTTTGCCTCTGGGTTTGCGAAACTCGGACTTGATGGCGACGTTGCGGTTGAGGAATTGGGCGGTGAGGGTTTTGGCTTCGGTCAGTCCTTGATAGGTCCCTTCGTAGACAATCGTGCCGCCTTGCGTCCCTGCGCGAGGTCCCATGTCCACGATGTTGTCGGCGACGGTCATGACGGCGGGGTCGTGTTCGACGACGATGACGGTGTTGCCTTTGTCGCGGAGCGATTGCAGAAGGTCGTTCATGCGATGCACGTCGCGCGGGTGGAGACCGACGCTGGGTTCATCGAAAATGTAAATCGCATCCACCAAGCCGCTCGTCAGATGTTTGACGATTTTAACGCGTTGGGATTCGCCCCCCGAAAGGGTGTCGGTTTCGCGGCTTAACGAGAGGTATTCGAGACCGATATTGACCAATTGTTGCAAGCGTTCGGTGAGGGCTTGGATCAGGGGCGCGGCTTCGGGAATGTTGACGGTTTGAAGAACGCGAATCAACTCGTCCACTTGCATGTCCGAGAGTTGAGCAAGATTGTAACCCTTGACCTTGCAGTTGAGCGCGGCTTGGCTGAGGCGTGCGCCATTGCACAGTGGACACGTCATCATGGTCAGATAGGGTTCGACATTTTTCCGCGTGCGTGCCGATAGGGTTTTAATGTCTCGCTGGATATACGATTTGTTGATTTTCCCCATAATGCCCTGATACGAGGCATTCATGGTGGTTTCGCCGATCGGGAGCTTGAATTTCAAGTCCTTGCCGTGGAGCAGCAAGTCCATTTCCTGTTGGGTAAAATTCGACAACTTTTTGTCATTATCGAAAAAGCCCGAACTCGAATAGGCTGAGTTTTCCCATTTCGAGAAAAAGGGAACCTGCACGGCGCCATCGTTCAACGATTTTTCCATATCCAAAAATGTGTCTGATTTGATACTGAGTTTGCGCCCGATGCCGTGACATTCGGGACACATGCCCGCGGGATCGTTAAAGGAAAAGGAATTGGAATAGCCAACGTAGGGCTTGCCGATGCGGGAAAAGAGGACTCGAAGAATCGGGGCAATATCGATGACGGTACCGACGGTGGAATGGGAACCGCCCCCGAGTCGTTTTTGGTCAATGATGACCGCCATGCTGAGGTTTTCGATGGCGTCCGCATCGGGCTGGGGATACCGAGGGAGAAAGTTGCGGACGAACATGGAAAAGTTTTCGTACAGACGGCGCTGGGCTTCGGAGGCGATGGTGTCAAACACCAAAGAGGATTTGCCCGAACCGGAAACGCCTGTGAATACGGTGATTTTGCGTTTGGGGAGTTGAAGAGAAACGTCTTTGAGGTTGTTTTCACGCGCGCCACGAATTTCGATATATTCTTGAGGCATCGTACGGGATTCTCCTCGTCACCGAATCTGTTTTGTTGTTTGGAACGCAACGACAAGCGGGCTTTCCGTCGACAGGACCTTGGGCCGGCGTTACTCAAGTGGCGGGATCGCCTCCATCGGGCCGGCAGACGGCGAGGCGGCGACCCAAGAATTCTCGATCGGCGCGGGCCGTGGTAAAGCGTAAGGCTTCCCGCCAGGCGCGCTCGGCGGCGGCGTGTCGGCCGAGTCGGAAATGGAGTTCGCCGATCACGGTGTGCCAACCGGGATAACGGGCGGGAACGCGTTCCGGAAGAACGGCGGCCAACCGCTCGAGGCCGGCTTGCGGGCCGTGCAGATAGGCTTCGGCGACCGCGCGGTTGAGGGAGTGCAGCGGCGACGGCGCGATGCGATCGAGCGTGTCGTACAATTCGGCGATCCGTCGCCAATCGGTGTCGGCAAAGCTCGGCGCACGGCAGTGCTCCCACGCGATGCCGGCTTCCACGTGATAGCGCGTCAGCTCGTCGCCGGTGGCTGACCTGGCGAGCCACGCCATGCCTTCACGCACGTCACTCCAGTTCCAGGCGGAACGATCCTGTTCCTCGAGCAGAACGATGGCGCCATTGGGAGCGACGCGCGCGTCAAAGCGGGCTCCGTGAAAGCACATCAACGCGAGCAAGGCATGGACCGCCGGGACGTCGCCGACGGGATGGGCGGCGAGCATCCGCGCCAGCCGTCGCGCCTCGTCGCACAGGTCACGGCGGATCGGCATGTCGCCATGGGTGACGTGGCAGCCCTGACTGAAAAGGAGATAGACGACCGCGAGAACCGCGTCCCGCCGACCGCAAAGCTGAGCCGCTGCCGGCGTATCAAAATCCACGTCCAGCTCGCACAGCCGATCCCGCGCCCGCTCGATCCGCTTCTGGACGTTGGCGTCGGTGGTGAGCAACGCGCGGGCGATCTCCGCGGTGCTGAAACCGCAGAGCGTCCGCAGCGCGATGGCGACGCGGGATTCGGCCGGCACCGCTTCGTGGCAGCAGACGAAGAGCAGGCGAAGCGGTTCGTCGCCGATCTCGTCGGCGAAATGCGCTTCGAGCGGCGACGATTCCCGCTCGTCGTCTTCGGCCAGGCGCGGCAATGCCTGGGCGTGGATTCGCTCCCGCCGCAGCGCGTCGATCGCCAGGTTGCGGGCGGTGCGGTAGAGCCAGCCGGCCGGGTCTTCAGGCACGCCGCGCCGAGACCAGGTTTCCAGGGCCTGCACGAGCGCGGCTTGAACGACGTCCTCGACGAGGTCGAGCCGGCGCACGCCGAGCGACCGGGTCAGCACGGCGCTGAGCCGGCCGAACTCGTGGCGAAAAAAGTGCTCCACCAGCGTGCGCGGTTCGCTCACGCGTAGCCGGCCATTTCGCGGATCTCGATCGTGTGCCCGGGCGGACACGCACGGGCGATCGCCAGCGCGGCGTCGTAGTCGTCGGCCTGGATGATCGTGAAGCTGACGATGATTTCCTTGGCTTCGACATAGGGACCGTCGGTCACAAGGCCAGCCTTCACGATTCGGCCGGTGTGCTTCAATCCGTCGCCTCCGGGCACAATCGACGAGCTGAACTTTTGCATCCATGCGCCCCAGGCCGCCCCCAAAGCCTGCATTTCCTCAGGAGACGGCTGGACGCGACTCTCCGTGGATTCGCGATAGATGAACAGAAACTTCGCCATGACAGACTCCAGACCGTTTCGCATCCGCGGGCGGAGGTCCGTCCCCCGCCTTACGTGAATACAACGAACAAGCCACAACCCTTCGGACACTCGCGCGAAAAAAAATCCATCGACGCGCCCGATACGATCCGCGCAGCTCGCTGAGCCAGTGCTACCGCTGCTGAGGGCCCACGTGGTGTTCTGGATGCTCATCGAGGAGACGGTCATCGGGAACCTGTTGACAAGTGCGTCCACCCCGACTTCGCGAGCGACCGCCGCCAGGGTCACGGTCGCCGTCGGCGACCCGGCGAACACGAACATGCCGAAGTCGACCCGCCGACAGCCGCTGGCAACCCGAGAGAGGCCGGCCGGTTCGAGTCGGTCTCCGATCACCACCTCGGCACCGGCGGCCCACAGGGCAGCCGCCCGCTCGTCCTCGCGACCATGGCGGGAGCCGGACGCCCGCGATCGAGGAGCAGTTCGGTCACGGTTCGCCCAACCGCACCAAGTTGACCGACTGCCCCGGTTACGAGGATCATTCGGTTATCGACCAGGCGACGTTCTTCGCTTTCGCCGAACTTGGGCTGATCCAACACGATCGCATCGATAACGACAAGACTGAAACCAGGCACGACAGGACTGGAACCCACCCGACAACGACCGAATTCGCTGATGTCTCAACAACATGGGGCGAATTCGGGCGAGCGAACTCGCCCAGCCAATCTTGCGCAGCAGAACGACCTCCCACCATCCGAACGGGGTGCCGGGATTTACCGGATGCCAGGATTTGAACCAGACGGTCAGTTCCTCGGCCTCTGCCTTTGTCACCCGGACCGTCAGCTCGCGCCCATCGGTTCGACACCACCAAGCTGAAGGGGCTCCGAGCATCATGATTCGTTCATTTCAAAATTGCACGACCACGCCAGTGCCGATGGATTTTTCGAATCGGAAGTTCCCCGACCATTCGGGTTGAACGTTATTGTTCAACCCCACCGAAAAGTTGAGCGTCCACTTGAAGTGCGGCTTATTGATGAGGTTCGCGACAACACCCGCATTCAAGAAGCCCTCATCCGGGTTCAATAAGCTGAAGTCGAAGGTGTCGAGGATCCAGTCGGGCAGCTTTCCCTGCAATTTGGTCTTGAACAGCAGCTCGTTCACGAAATGGCTGAGCACGGATGGCGAGATCTGGACGTCGTCCCCTAATCCGCCGAGCGTGACCGTCAACTTGTCGACGTGGGCATTGCATCGAACCTGGCTGAGCGTACTGAACTGGGCCACGGCCAAATGCAAAGCAGAAATATCGATCGCCACGTCACGGCCTAACCGGGTGTCGAACCGCATCGTCGTCATCGTGTCCAACGGCCGGTCGTTGATCCGCGGTCGAAAAACCTCGCGAAACCCAACGCCATCGGTCGCCAGGAAGGAAAGGGTGAGGGGCCAATGTTGTTTCCAACCGCTGCTTGACCCCTCGACAAAGCCGGCACGATCGCCCACCTTTGCGTTCCGAATGGCGACGAGCAACTTCTCGCGATCTTCGACAATGAAGTCGATGCCGTTCAAAACGTCGCGATGGGCAATGACTGGAAGAAATCGCTGTTTGGAAAGCTTCTCGATCTTGTCCCAGGAATAAACGATGTGATCGCCAAGCACGATCTTGGGCGTAAAGGTTTGCAGGCGGGTGTTGATCGCATCAAACACCTTTTGATTGGCCAGGAGGTGGTTGATGTGCTTCTCGCAAGCGACAAACGGCGAACCTGTCGACCGCTCGAACGTCGCCCCCGGCCGATCGGTTTTGGAAGGGGAGGGACTCTTGAGCTTTTCCAACTCCACGGTATTGATGACCTGCTCACCAGTGCCGCCATCCAACGCATGAGCAGCATCGAACGGCTTGCCCTCACTCAAGGAGACCGGATCCCTCATTCCCAATTTATTTGGCGGCGCCATCTTGAAAGTCCCCCTGGTTGAAGTGGGATTTCTCAGATGAGTATCGACCTCGCCGTAAGCGACATCGCATGATCCTCTTCAACACTTATTGTCCTCAGGCCAAATGCCCGTGTCCAGGGGATTGGTTGGTAAGTCTGGGGCATCCGGCGGCCCCGCCGGCCTCTCCTGTTTTGGGGCTTGTGGTAAACGAGGAGGGCCGTGACTGGCGGGAGTGCGGGTGCGACCACAGACCGATTCCGGCTTGACTCGGCCCCAAAGTTAAACAATGATTTAGCGATGTCCCGGCCGCCGCCCGACTCAGGGCCGCATCCGCGCGGGGACGAGCCCGAAGGGTGTCTTGATGCGTATCTTAGGCGCGACGCTTCTGATCCTTGTGACGACTCACGCCGGTCTGGCCGCCCGGGCCGACCAGCCGCTGACATTCGAGCGGGACGTGCGGCCGATCCTCAAGGCGTACTGCCTCGACTGCCACGGCGGTGGCGAGCAGCTCAAGGGCAAGCTCGACCTTCGGCTCAAGCGGTTCGCAGTGCGGGGCGGGGCGACCGGGCCGGCGCTGGTGCCAGGGCGGCCGGACGAGAGCGAGCTCCTGGCCCGCGTGCGGGACGGCGAAATGCCGCCGGGCGATGCGAAGGTGCCCGCCGACCGCGTCGCCGTGCTCGAGAAGTGGATCGCCGCGGGAGCGCCGACGGCGCGGGAGGAGCCGGAGAGCTTGCCTCAGGGGATCGACATCACGCCGGAGGATCGGGCGTTCTGGGCATTTCAGCCAATTCGACGCCTGGATCCGCCGCAGGCCGGGCCGGACGACCGGGTGCGGACGCCAATCGATGCGTTCGTCCTGGCCAGGCTCCGCGACCGCGGGCTCGGGTTCGCCCCCGACGCCGATCGACGCACCCTCATCCGCCGCGTCCACGCCGACTTGACGGGCCTGCCTCCGACGCCGGAGGAGGTCGACGCGTTCGTCGCCGACCCGGCGCCCGACGCCTACGAGCGGCTTGTTGACCGACTCCTTGCCAGCCCCCATTACGGTGAGCGGTGGGCGCGGCACTGGCTCGACGCGGCGGGTTACGCCGACTCCGAAGGGGACGGCACGCAAGACACGCCGCGACAGTTCGCCTACAAATACCGCGACTACGTCATCCGGGCCCTGAACGCCGACACGCCGTTCGATCGGTTCCTTATCGAACAAGTCGCAGGCGACGAGCTCGTCCCGAAGCCCTGGGCGAACCTGTCGCCCGAGCAGACGCAGCTCCTGGCAGCGACCGGCTTCCTCCGCACCGCCCCCGACGGAACTGCCACCGGCGGCGCGGATGCCCTGGTGTCGAATCAGGTCGTCACGGACACGATCAAGATCGTCGGTTCGGCGGTCTTGGGCCTGACCGTCGCCTGTGCCCAGTGCCACGACCATCGCTACGACCCAATCCCCCAGTCGGACTACTATCGCTTCCGCGCCGTGTTCGAGCCGGCCCTCGACCCGCAGCATTGGCGCCAGCCCGGTCAGCGGCTCATCTCGCTCTACTCCGACGCCAACCGTGCCCGCGCCACAGCGGTCGAGGCCGAGGCCCAGGCGATCCAGAAAGAGCTCGACGCCAAGACCGCCCGGTTCCTCGCGGCCGCGACAGTAACGGAGCTGTCGAAGTTCCCCGAGGACGTGCGGGGCAAGCTCCGTGCGGCTCTCGACGCCCCCGCCGATAAGCGGACCGACGAGCAAAAGTCTCTCCTCGCCACCAACCCGAGTGTCAACATCAGCGCGGGGGTGCTTTACCAGTACGACCCCAAGGCCGCCGACGAGCTCAAGAAGGACGCCGAGCGGATTGCGGCAAAGCGGTCGGAGAAGCCGCCGGAAGACTTCGTCAGCGTGCTCGACGAGGTGCCCGGCGTTGCGCCCGAGACGCATCTCTTCCATCGCGGCGACTACCGCCAGCCGAAGTCGCCGGTCGGGCCGGGCGACCTCACCATCGCGGCCCCGGACGGCCAGCGTTACGAGATTCCCCCCGATGACCCGACGTTGCCGACCACCGGCCGCCGCCTGGCCTACGCCCGCCACCTGGTGAACGGCCGGCATCCGCTCGTGGGGCGGGTGCTCGTGAACCGGCTCTGGCTTCATCATTTCGGACGCGGCCTGGTCGAGACGCCCGGCGACTTTGGCGCACTGGGCACCCGGCCGACGCACCCCGAGTTGCTCGACTGGCTGGCCGACGACGTCGCCCGCGGCGGCTGGGGCCTGAAGCGGATGCACCGGCTCATCTTGACGTCCACCGCCTACCGCCAGTCCTCGCGGCGCGCCCCGGCGCAAGACGCGGTGGACATCGAGAACGCCCTGTACGGCCGCTACGCCGTCCGCCGGCTCGACGCCGAGGCGTTTCGCGACAACGTGCTCGCCGTCTCAGGCCGCCTCGACCGGACTCCGTTCGGCCCGTCGGTGCCGGTGGCGGAGGATTCCGTCGGCCAGGTGCTCCCCGACAAGGACTCGCCGCGCCGTAGCGTTTACCTCCAGGCACGCCGCACGAAGCCGGTGTCACTGCTCTCCGCGTTCGATGCGCCGGTGATGGCCATCAACTGCGACCGCCGTGTGCTCAGCACGTCAGCGCCGCAGGCCCTGGTGCTGATGAACAGCGAGTTCACGCTGGGGCATGCGAAATCGATGGCCCAGCGGCTCCGGGCCGAGGCGCCCGCCAACTCCGCCACCGACTCGACGGACCCTGCCGCCAATCGTTTGCCTCGGATGATCGCCCATGCCTGGCTCGTCGCCTACCAGCGCCCGGTCAGCCGCGAGGAGCTCGACGCCGCCGTTGCGTTCGTCGCGGTCCCCCGTGGCGGTGATGACCCCGAACTGGCCGCGCTGACGGACCTCTGCCAGCAGCTCCTCTGTTCCAACGAGTTCCTCTATGTCGACTGAGCCGCTCCCCCACAGCAGACGGGACTTCCTGGCGAGCTCCGCCTTCGGCGTCGGTGCATTCGCCCTGGCGCACCTGCTGCGCCAGGACGGACTGCTCGCCGCAGGGCCCCCCAAGCCCGGCGAGAACCTGCCGCTCGACCTCAGGCCCCGGCCACCCCACCACGCCCCCAAGGCAACGGCGATGATCTCGCTGTTCATGCATGGGGGGCCGTCGCACGTCGACCTCTTCGATCCCAAGCCCGAGCTGTCAAAGCACCACGGCAAAGACTACGGCGGCGACGTAGCCTTCAGCTTCGTGAATCGCGCCAGCAAGAAGCTGCTTGGAAGCCCCTGGAAGTTCGCCAAGCACGGACAGTGCGGCACGGACGTTTCGGAACTGCTTCCCGAGACAGCGCGGATGGTGGATGACCTCTGCGTGATCCGGTCGATGCACACCGGGCACAACGGCCACGAAGTCTCGATCCGTTACTTCCATGGCGGGATCGCGGGCATCACCGGGCGTCCGACGCTCGGGAGCTGGGTCGTCTACGCCCTTGGCAGCGAGTCGCAGGAGCTCCCGGCCTACATGGTCCTCTCCGACCCCGCCGGGCACCCCGTCGACGGCACCCACAACTGGTCGAGCGGGTTCATGCCGCCGACCTACCAGGGGACCGTGCTCCGCCCCCAGGAACCGCGGATCCTCAACCTCGACCCGCCGCCCCACCTCCGCGGCGAAGCGCAAGCTCGGAATCTCCAATTCCTCGATGCGCTGAACCGCCGCCACGTGGCCTCGCACCCCGGTGAGACCGACCTGGAGGCCCGAATCCGGACCTACGAGCTCGCCGCGTCAATGCAGACCGCCGCGAAGGAGGCGCTCGACGTCTCCGGCGAGCCCGAGTACATCAAGCGGCTCTACGGCCTGGACCAGGACGCCACCCGCGAGTACGGCACGCGCTGCCTGATCGCGCGGCGGCTGGTCGAGCGCGGGGTTCGCTTCGTCCAGCTCTTCCTGGGCGGCCAGCCCTGGGACAACCACAGCGCCATTAAAACGACACTCCCCGAGATCTGCCGTCGCACCGACCGGCCCGCCGCCGCACTCGTGGCAGACTTGAAACAGCGCGGTCTGCTGGACACGACGCTCGTCCACTGGGGCGGCGAGATCGGCCGGCTCCCGGTCAGCGAGGGGACCCTCGACGACAACGCAGGGCGGGACCACAACGGCCAAGGGTTCTCGATCTGGCTCGCCGGCGGCGGAATCAAGGGCGGCATGATCCACGGCGCCACCGACGAGGTCGGCCACCGCGCCGCCGACGGGATCGTCACCCCAAACGACTTCCAGGCCACGGTCCTCCACCAGCTTGGCCTGGAGCACACGCGGCTGGCCTACCACGCCAACGGCCGTGCCCAGCAACTCATCGACGGCCGCCCCGCCCGAGTGGTGGGTGAGATCCTCGCGTCGCCGCCGGGGGCCGATCAGGTGTCGAAGTGAGCCACACGCAATAAGATCCGCCCTGGCTGATCACTCGCTTCGGGAAGGTCCCCGCCGCCTCGTTCCCGAGCGATGGTGTTCCACCATGCGCGGGGGGTAGTCGTCGAACAGCGAGCCATCGGCGGCCTGCTCGAAGTGTCGGATCCTCGACCACAGTGGTGCCTCTGCTTTGCGTCCCCGTGAATAGGCTTCAGCTCGGCGTGAGAGCGTGTTATGAACCACGCCAAGGCGTTAGTTTGAGCCGGCTCGAAACAGGATGCGAGGTCGTGTAGCACGGTGGACGTCTCGCTGTCGCATGACGGTGTGCAGTCATCCCAGAGGTTTCAATCCTCGATCTGCATCCCGGCTCCGTGGATTCTACCCTTCTTATCGAGATCGAACGTCAACTTGACGGTCATGTTCTCGAGGACGGCCCGATACTGGACACGTAGGCCCTGATCCTGCTCCTTCCGTTCGAGGAGCTGGAAAGTCTGCAAGGCTCCGAACGAGGCCAACCTCTCTTGATCGGCCTTGATGGCCGGAATGATCTTCGTCTTTGCCTGGTCCGTGAAAATCGCCCCGTCAACCTCGCCTTTGAGCGCCCCCTCGAACATGCCCCGGAGGCGTTCAGTGGTCTGCTTATCGTTATCGGCGATTGGCTCGACCGGCTTGGCCGCGAGCGCCGGCAGGTAAAGGCCGGCGATTCCGCGTGCCAAACCATCGGCCCGGCCGCCGTCGGCATTGGTCAACACAATCACGGTCAGCTTGTCGTCGATAAAGCGCGAGATCTCGGTGGAGAAGCCGGGGATGGCGCCGCCATGCGAGATACGGCGGTGGTCGTTCACCTTCGACACCTCCCAGCCGAAACCATAGTCGGCCTCTTTGCCATCGTTCAACCGGGTTGGAGCCCACATGTGTTCGAGAGTCGACTCATCGAGGATCGTGTGGCCCGCGAGCGCGAACTCCCACTTCACGAGGTCGCCGAGGGTCGATACGAGCATGCCGGCCGCGAAGGGCTGGGTCGGGCTCACGTACTCGGCGTTCCTCAAAGTCTTTCCGTCCCACTGATATCCCTGCGCACGGCTCGTGATTACGACCCGGAGGTCGTTCACGCGGGTGTGCGTCATCCCGAGGGGCTTGAAGACCCGTTCGGCCATGGACTCGCCATAAGGCTTGCCAGTGGTCTGCTCGATGAGCATTCCCAGGAGCACGTAGCCAGTATTGGTATAAAGCCACTTTGCTCCCGGCGTGAAATCCAGCGGCGCCGTCGCGACTCGATCGAGGATTTCGCGCGGCGTGCAGTCCTGCCGCAGCGTCTTGTTGTACCCCTGGACCGAGGTGTAATTCTTGATGCCCGAAGTGTGATTCAGCAGGTGTCGGACCGTCACCGACTCCCATGTCCTCGGGAGGTCGGGCAGTCGCTCCGTGATCTTGTCGTCGAGCCCGAGCGCTCCGTCCTTCACGAGTTGCATGATCGCGGACGCGGTGAAAGTCTTGGTGACCGACGCAATCTGATAGACGGTGTGCTCCGTTACCGGAACGCGATGCTCGACGTTCGCAAGCCCGTAGGACTTGGTTAGGGCGATCATTCCATCGCTCACAACGGCGACCGATACTCCTGGAATGTGATGCCGTTTCATGAATTGTGTGACGTATTCATCGACGTCCGCAGAGATGGAATCACTTCGTCTCGACTCGCTGGCTTGAGCCGCATTGAGGACTTGAGCGAGACACACGCCGATGATGGCGCAGACGTACGTTGCGGGGATCGGGAATCTCATCGGGGAGACCGTCCTCTTCTCGAGTCGGGCGTCTTGACACAAGCCGATCTCAAGCTTATTCGGAGCCTGGTCTGAATTATTCGGTTTTGCACAAGGCCCAATGAACATTAGTTTAGATGCGGACGTAGTTGAGAGTAGGTCGTGAAGCTGGCCGAGGCGAAGCGTGGGTTCGTTCTGCTGCCACGACATCGAGTCGTCGTTCGGCACGGTTCCGCCGGTTGGCGCGGGACTACGAGACACTCGCCGAACTGCACCTCGAATTCACTTTCTGATGCTCTAAAAGGCTGCCCCCGCTGCTTGAGTCAAATTCATCACACGCTCGAGGATTCACCGTTCCAGACGCCGAGGAGCCGCCGGACCGTCACGAGCTGGCCCAGGTGATAGGCGTTGTGGTCGGCCACCAGGAGGGCCTCACGCAGGATCGTCTGACCCTGCCCGTGCGGGATCGGGGCGAGCAGGTCCGTCCCGGGGTCGGCCACCAGATCCATCATTGCGCGCAGATCGGCCCGGAACGCCGTGACGGAGCGGTCCCAGGCGCCGGGGTCCGGCGGTTCGTCCGACGTGGGCCAGTAGCCGTCCGGGAACTCAGGGGACACGTGGGCAGGATCGACACTGAAACGGAGGATATCCCACTGGGCAATCCGCATGTGTTCCACCAATCGCCAGGGGGTATGCGGCAGCCCCGGCGGCCGCGAGCCACGCAGTTCGGTGGGCAGTCCGGCGATCGCCCGCTCGAAATCGAGGTGAGCGTGGCTCCCGCCCAATAGCTCCAGGAGGTGTTCCCTCAGCCCGGCTTGTTCTGCCATCATCGAAATCCCTCCTCCGAGTCGTCTCGGCCCTTCCCCTGGCCCGGGACGTCGCCCGATTATCGCAGCCCGCGACCGCGCCGGGAAGCGGCGGGGCGTCGTGGCACCTTGCTCCTCCGGTCGGCGTATTGCGATGGTTCTCGCCGTTCGTACAATGTCAATCAGACGAAAAATCCTCGTCCGGCCAAGAGAACTGCACGGTGCTCTCAGCGAACTTGATACCTCTCGTTTCGAAGAGGACACGCGAGCGCGGCCGCGACTACTTCGTTTCGCGGAGGGTGACGGTTGTCGAGGGCGATGCGTGGCACGTGGACGCGACCGTCCAAGGAAGCCGGTCGTACGAGGTGAAGCTTTCCCGAGAGCGTGCTACGATCGAGGCTGGGTGTTCATGCCCGTACTGCGAGGAATATTTCGAGCCCTGTAAACACATCTGGGCCACCCTCCTCGCCGCGGAAGCCGAAGGTTATCTTCAGGGAGACGGCAAGCGAACGGTGCGGCATCTGACGTTGGCCGCCCTGGACGACGAGGATAACCTCGAAGACAAGCCATGGTATCCGACTCCTCGACCGTCCCCGACGTTCCGCCCGCGGAGCGACATCGCCAATTCAAAGCCCCGGTCCCGTCAACCTCGGCAGACGACCCCGGCGTGGAAGCAGACCCTCTCTCGCCTGCACTCGACGACGGGGCAGGCACCGGCGATCCTCTCCACGGCCCTACCTCCTGGACACGAGATCGTCTATGTCGTGGACATACCGGCCTGCCTGGCGAGCAATGGGCTCGTGCTTGAGGTGGCGACACGCAATCGCAAGAGGGACGGCGAGTGGAGCAAACCCAAGGGTCGACGCTTCGCCCTGAGTGAGATTGCTCACCTGCCGGAACCCGCCGATCGCCAGGCCATGGCCATCCTGGCCGGCGGGCGCGAGCAAGTGAGCGGTTACTATTCCGGCCGCGGCTACTACGATAGCGCCCCGGCTCGCTTCCTCCTCACGCACGCGCTCAGCGAGGCCCTGCTGCCAATGCTCTGCGCCACGGGCCGGTGCCTGTTGCGGGAATCGGAGCCGGACGACTCGATGCGTCCGCTCCGCTGGGATGACGCCGGCCCTTGGGAGTTTTGGCTGAAGGTGACGCCCGACGATACCGGCAAAACGTACGCGATCGCCGGCGAGCTCCGTCGCGCCGAGGAGCGACTGGCACTGGTGACTCCCCTGCTGTTGCTGAGCGGCGGGCTCGTGTTCTGGGAGGATCGCGTCGCACCACTCCTTGACTTCAACGCCTTCCAATGGATCGCACTGCTGCGACAGCAGGGGGAAGTGCCCGTCCCCGCCAAGCAGAAACAGGAGTTCCTCACGGAATTGCTCCGGCTACCGGACCTGCCCCGGCTCGAACTGCCGGAGGATCTGCGGTACGAAGAGGTCGCGCCGGCACCCCGGCCTTACCTGACAATCAAGCGCCGCGACGACCGGCGGTGGATGTCCAATCGGGATCAGAACTGGCTCATCGGCGACCTCTCGTTTGAGTACGACGGCCATGTCGTGCCCGCGCAGAGCCCGGCCCGGAGCGTCTTCGAGCCCGACGAGCGACGGCTGCTGCTACGCGACCCGGCGGCCGAGCGGTCCTTCGCGGCAAGACTCGAGGAGGTCGGCTTCCACCGCAGGGCTGACTACCGCCAGGGCGAGACCCTGGAGTTGCCCGCACGCAACCTGCCGAAGGCCGCGCGGGCCCTCCTCCAGGAGGGCTGGCGCGTCGAGGCCCAAGGGAAGCTGTACCGCCAGGCGGGCGACTTCCGGATCGAGGTGACGTCCGGAATCGACTGGTTCGAGCTGCACGGCGGGGTGACCTTCGGCGATCAAGAGGTGCCGCTTCCCACCTTGCTCGCGGCCCTGAGGCGCGGCGAGGACCTCGTGCCGCTGGGCGACGGCAGTTTCGGCCTCTTGCCGGAGGAGTGGCTCAAAAAGTACGCGCCCCTGGCCGGAGTGGGCACGCCGGAGGGGGATCACCTGCGGTTCCGGCGGACGCAAGTCGGCCTGCTCGACGTCCTGCTGGCCGAGCAGCCCGAGGCGCGATTCGACAAGCGATTCGAGCGGGCGCGCGAGCGGCTGCGCCAGTTCCAGGGCATTGCGCCCGCGGACCCGCCGGCCGGGTTCCAGGGTCAGCTTCGCGGCTATCAGAGCGACGGCCTTGGCTGGCTCCACTTCCTCCGCGAGTTCGGCTTCGGTGGCTGCCTGGCCGACGACATGGGCCTGGGCAAGACCATCCAGGTGCTCGCCCTGCTGGAGGCACGCCGCGAACGACGGGCCGCTTCCAGGAAACGCCGCCGACCGCCGCCGTCGCTGGTCGTGGTGCCGCGGTCGCTCGTCTTCAACTGGATGCAGGAGGCCGCTCGCTTCACGCCGAAGCTCCGCGTCCTCGACAATACGGGCCTCGGCCGTGGTAAGCCCGGGGAACAATTCGACGGCCACGACGTCATCCTGACCACCTACGGCACGCTTCGGAAAGATATCGTCGACCTCAAGGACTACCCCTTCGATTACGCCATCCTCGACGAGGCCCAGGCGATCAAGAACGCGAGCAGCCAGTCGGCGAAGGCGGCCCGGCTGATCCAGGCGGAGCACCGGCTTGCCCTCAGCGGCACGCCGATCGAGAACCACCTCGGCGAGTTGTGGAGCCTGTTCGAGTTCCTCAACCCGGGGATGCTCGGCAAGGCCGCGGAGATCGGCAAGGCCGACATCGGCCTCCTCAAACCCGGCGAAGAGTCCGTGTCGCTCCTGGCGAAAGCCCTCAGGCCGTTCCTCCTCCGGCGCACCAAGGAGCAGGTTGCGAAAGACCTGCCCGAAAAGTCCGAGCAGACGGTCTACTGCGACCTGGAACCCGCCCAACGCAAGCTGTACAACGAGCTGCGCGAGCACTACCGGAACTCGCTACTCGGGCGCGTCGCGCGCGACGGGATCGGGAAGTCGAAGATCCAGATCCTCGAGGCACTGCTGCGTCTGCGGCAGGCGGCCTGTCATCCCGGTTTGATCGACAAGGCCAATCGGTCGGGCGAATCGAGCGCCAAGCTGGACGTGCTCCTGCCGCAACTGCGCGAGGTCTTCGACGAGGGACACAAGACCCTGGTCTTCTCCCAGTTCACGAGCATGCTGGCGTTCGTCAAGCAGCGGCTGGACAAGGAGGGAATCCCCTATGCCTACCTCGACGGCCGGACGCGGGACCGGCAGGCGCGGGTGCAGCAGTTCCAGGAGGACCCGAACTGCAAGGTGTTCCTGATCAGCTTGAAGGCCGGCGGCCTTGGCTTGAACCTGACGGCCGCAGACTACATCTTCCTACTCGACCCCTGGTGGAATCCCGCGGTGGAGAGCCAGGCGATCGACCGCGCCCACCGGATCGGCCAAGTTCGCCCGGTGTTCGCCTACCGGCTCATTGCACGGGATACGGTCGAGGAAAAGGTACTCCAGCTCCAGGCGCAAAAACGAGCCTTGGCCGACGCCATCATCACCGCGGACAACAGCCTCATCCGAGACCTTGGCCGCGAAGAACTGGAATTGCTCCTCTCCTGAACTCCGCGGCCCACAAATGCCGTGCTCGACCGAACGGCCGTCCCTCATTCGAAATTCAGGAGAAACGAGGGGAGCAAGGAGCCGGGGAGAGGTCTGGAGACGAAAGTCCGAGACTCGATATCGACTTCGACACCATCGAGTTATTCATCAAAATAAAATAAAGCCGCATATTCCTAATCGCTGCAAAAAATCACGTAAACCCAATAAAATCATCCCTATGAAACTCTCTTTAATTGCCCATTTTACCCACATGACCGCAAAATTGACGAATGTCCCATTGATTTCACCAACGCTCATGCCCGCCCCTGGGGGCGGGCATGAGCGTGGCCGTGAACCGCACCGCAGGGCGATTCGACCATTGATCAGACCCCGCCGGCCTGCCTCGTGATCCCTCTCACGGGGTCCCGGTGGTCGGGGCGATCCTGGCATAGGTCGCCCGGCCGTCGAGCTTCCAGCCACCCCATCGGGTCAAGGTCCAATCGGTCAACTCGCCGAACGGCATCGCCGCGCCGGCAGTGGCCTTCGACGGGTCGGCGAGCGAGACGTCTCGCGCCCCGGTGCTGGCGGGGTTGATGGAAATGCCGACGGACCCCTTCTGTTGAACCGGGTCCTCCTGCCCAACGTGGACCTCGACGGTCTCCGCCTTCGCGCCCCATTGAGCGCGGAGCTGGACCAGCCGCGGGTGGACGGCATCGTACCAGCGACGGAGGTCGTCGGTGGTGCCGGAGGCGGCGAGCGATGCCAGGGCGGCCGGGTCGTCGCCGGCGAGCGCCTGTGCCGCCGCCTCCGCGACCCGTTCGAGCCGCTCGGCGGCCCCGAACAGGTAATACAAGCCCAGCACGAGGGTCAGGAGCAACGCCAGGCCGGCTCCGACCTTCTGGAGCGGGAACTGGCCCGCCAACTGTCGGACTTCCTGTTTCAACTCGCGATATCGTTCTTCCATGTCGGGAGGCTTGCCGACCACAAGCTTCCCGCCCTCGCCCAGATGCAGATCGGCGTGGCATTTTCCGCAGGTCAGCCGCTCGTAGGGCTTCACTTCCGCGGTCCCGAGTGGGCTCTTGCAGAGCGGACATCTCCTCCCTGTCATCGTCAACTCCCTTGTCCCGTCAGAGTTCCGAAAGTCATCATATCAATGATTGAAAAAAAGAGGTGATTTCGCGAACGAGAAACGGCGAGGGGCGTTCTCGAGGGGGGAGCCCCCGGTGCGGACGTTGCCACTTTACTCGACATAGGATTTAAAGTACATACGCCGGGTCGGCGGCGTCAACCCCGTAAGGCATGGCTGTCGCCCGACGCCCGCCCCGCCCGGAAGCCAGCCTCCGGCCCCTCAAAAAGCCCAAGCCGTCCGACACACGGGATCGGGTCGATCCGCCTCGGGTTGTCGATCAGCCAGCACCATCCGGGTAAAGGGTCGGTGGCCATGCCCCCACAGAGGCCAAGATTGGGAACCTGGAGAGTCCACCGAGGCCAGCGACCCGGCACCCAGCTTCACTGGATTTCCCTAACCTCGCTGCCGAGGTGCCTGGCGACTCTTGCTCATCAGTCGACAGCTTGGCGCTATGACTCACCATCCCAGGCGCCGAGGAGCCGCCGGACCGTGACGAACTGGCCCAGGTGGTAGGCGTTGTGGTCGGCCACCAGAAGTGTCTCACGCAGGATCGTCTGCCCTTGCCCGTGGGGGATCGGGGCGAACAGGTCCGTGCCGGGGTCGGCCACCAGGTCCATCATCCTGCGCAGATCGGTTCGGAACGCCGCGAAGGGCAATGATGGCCAGGCACTTCATTGGCGAGGTCTGGGAAATCCAGTGAACATGAGTGCCGGGTCGCCGACCCAGATGGATTTCCCAGCCCCCCCGTCTTACCCGCTTTAGGTGCATGGCCGCCGTCCCTCGGGAAGTCCCGGTCTGGCAGTCAGATGGGCGAGAAAGGTAACAAAGGGTACAGTCGCCGCTAATCCTGAATTTGCACGGAGGCGCATACACGGAGCCATCCCGGATGGTGATACAGCAATCGACTGGCAGGCGCGGCTTCATCGGACTGACGGTCATCGTCGGCCTCGCAGTCTGGTTCGCCAGGGGCTCTTCCGATTGCAAACAGGCTGCACAGCCCTTGATCGACGCTCTCGAACGGCATCACAAAGTGCACGGGCGTTATCCGGTTTCGCTTGATGACCTGGTCGGCGAGAACCTGATCCGGGCGATTCCACAGACGACGTGGAACTTTGGCGTCCGGCATCCGTTCGGCTTTGAGTATTTTGTCGACCCCGACCTGGACTTCTTTTGCCTCGGCTATGCTGAGTACGAGCTGCACTTCGATGATGATGGCAGACAAGTCTCATATGTCTCGTTTCGAGGCTGTTGGGATGACGCGCCCGGCCTGCAAGAAACCGATTTGTGGCGGCTCCCTGTCGAGCGGGCGGGTGAGTGCTTCCGAGTGTCGCGGTCATCTGCGGCACTTCGCCTACTTGTCAAGAAAGTGATTGGGTCCGCTCCAAAAGGTTGTTCAATCTTTTGGGAGGATGTCGCGGAGGCGATTGGTTCAGTGTCGCAGTGTGCGATCGAGGGTCAGTCCGGTCTGTGCGTGGAGGCTGGAGACAACGAGGCCACCGCATTCTTTCTTGTCACCAGACGAGCGCACACTTTGCGGGGCAATTCCGATTTACTTATTAAAATATTAGAGCGCAATAAAGGCGACACCATCCTGAGGTGGCGTGAGGTCCTCCACGATCGAAATGAATGGGAATGGCTGTCCGAAGACCAACATCCCTTTCACCATTCGCTGATCTCCTCGCGGAGCCGTTGGTTCCCGCGCTGGAGTTGCTCAGCCATGGCGTTCGGGGCCAGGGGAGCCGGGATCGGCGCGAACTTGCGGACCCAGTGGCGGATGGAACCTTGATCGACGCCGAGCCTCTGGGCTGCTTGTTTGACCGTGTAACCCTGCTCGGTGGCGAGCCTGGCGCTTGGGTCTTGAACTCGTCGTTGTAAGTCGTGCCTGCCATGGGCGATCTCCTTGGGTTGGTGTTATACCAACTCCTCCGAGTGCCCACGTTTCGTGGGGAAGATCACCGATGCCGAATTCCCGCTCTCACGCCTTGCCGCGGGCTCGATTGTCGTTTATACGTCAACCCCCCAGAATGCCTCCGCGATTCCACGGTCCGACCCGGAACAACGCCCATGAACTTCTCCCCGCCTCGCCGCTTGCTGGCCGTCCCCGTCTACTTGTTGTTGCTCTTGGTCGCGCCCGACGCCGCGCTCCATGCTCAGCAGGCTCCTTACGACGTCTTCCCGCCGGCCGATCCCCCTTACTACCGCGTGCGGTATGAGCCCTCGAAAGAGGCCGGCGAGCTCAGCTTCGGCGTCAACTACACCGCCTGGATTCCGCCTGACCTGAAAACCGTGCGCGGGGTGATCGTGCACCAACACGGCTGCGGCGAGGGGTCGTGCAAGTCGGGACTCACGGGAGCGTATGACCTCCATTGGCAGGCCCTGGCGAAAAAGCATAATTGTGCGTTGCTGGCTCCCGCCTACGAACAGCCCGAGAAGGCCGACTGCCAGATGTGGTGCGACCCGCGCAACGGTTCGAGCGCGGCGTTTCTGACGGCTCTGGTCGACTTGGGGGCGAAGTCGGAGCATCCCGAGCTGGCCGAAGTCCCGTGGGCACTCTGGGGGCACAGTGGCGGCGGTCACTGGGCGGGTGGAATGGTCCTGATGCACCCCGAACGCGTCGCGGCGGCGTGGCTCCGCTCGGGCGTGCCCCAGTTGAAGGAGAACTCGGATCGGCCCACCATCAAGGCGCACACACTTCCCGATGCAGCGCTCAAGGTGCCGTTGATGTGCAACCTGGGCACGAAAGAAGGCGTATCGGTCAAGAACGACCGATTCTCCGGAGTCTGGCCCGCGAACGAGGCCTTCTTCAGCGAAGTTCGCTCCAAGGGCGGGCTCGTCGGCGTGGCTGTCGATCCGCTTACCGCTCACGAGTGTGGAAATCAGCGTTATCTTGCGATCCCCTGGCTCGACGTCTGCCTCACCGCCCGTCTCCCGAAAAGGTCGGGAGAACCCTTGAACGCCATGCCCGCCGACGACGTCTGGCTCGCGGTTCCGACCGGATTCGAGGCTCGGCCCGCCACCAAGTTTTCAGGGGATCCCCTCAATGCAGGCTGGCTCCCCAACGCGGCGTTTGCGCGGGCGTGGATGCAATACGTCAAGGACACGAACCTACCCGACACGACTCCGCCTCCCGCCCCGACGAACCTGCACGTCGATGGCAACCGGTTGCACTGGGAGTGTGAGGCCGACCTCGAAAGTGGCCTGGCCGGATTCATCATCGAGCGCGATGGGGCATTGCTCGCCAACCTGCCTGAAACGCCTAAAAACCCCTTCGGCCGGCCCCTCTTCCAAAACCTCCAATACAGCGATACGCCTTCTCAACCACTCGTCCCCTTACAATTCACCGACGCGACGACAGAACCGGGCGCTGCCCACACCTACAGGGTGATCGCCGTGAACTCGGCCGGAAGCAAGTCGGAACCGAGCGAGACCGCCAAAACAAACTGATCACCACAATGATTCATGTTGACAAGTCAATAAAATTGACGGAGGCCGAACTTTCCCCTGCCGGACCTGCCCCGACAGGTGATCGCCGCCGACGTGGAGGCAGCCCGCGATGGGGCGAAGCCGTTTCCCGCATTCCGGTTCGAGGACATCCGGGAGCGGCATCGCGTCATGGAGTCAAATGAGGCCAAGGGGACGAAGATCGTGAATCCCCGAGCGATCGGTCAGGTGGTCGCTCAGGGGTCATGCTGGAGCCGCGGCAGAGTGACGGTCCTCGACTTCCCGGTGAAGCGAAGCGGATCCGGATGTCCGTCGGACCAATCCATAAGCACGCCCGCATTTCTTAGATCGGCAAGCGGAGCTGCTGCTCGCCGCCGGTCTCGGTCGAGAGTGACGAGAGCGTCACACCGAGGAGCCGAATGCCCTTGGTGACCGGAAAGAGCGACTCGAGCAGCGGATCCACGATGGCCTCAATGGCGGCTTGGGTCGCAAGTTGGGTCTCACCCGTCCGACTGCGGGTGACTTGCTGAAAGTCTGCGTACTTGGCCTTGAGGGTTACCGTGCGTCCCCGAAGCGACGATTCTTCACAGTAGGTCCACACCTTGGCGATGAGTGGAGTGAGAACCACCCGTGCCTCTTCGAGTGTGAAGAGGTCGGCATTGAATGTCGTCTCAGCACCGATGGATTTGCGAATACGATCGGCGCACACCGGGCGTTCGTCGATGCCCCGCGCCAGGGCATAGTAGTAGGGGCCCGCCTTTCCGAACTGCTGTTGAAGGAATAACAGGGTCTGGGCCTTGAGGTCGCCGCCGGTACGAATTCCGAGCCGTTCCATCTTGGCGTGCGTCACGGGACCAATTCCGTGAAACCTTCCGACCGGCAGATTCTCGACGAAGGTCGGGCCCCTCCTCGGCGTGATGACGAACAAGCCGTCGGGCTTGCGCTCGTCGGACGCCATCTTGGCGAGGAACTTGTTGTAGGAGACGCCCGCGGACGCGGTCAGCTCGGTTTCCGAGCGGATTCGCGCCCGGATCTGTTCGGCGATCTCGGTCGCCGAGGAGATCGCCTGCCGATTTTCGGTGACATCGAGATAGGCCTCATCGAGTGAAAGGGGCTCGATGAGCGGTGTGTACGCAGCAAAAATCTCGCGGATTTGACGCGACACCGTCCGATAGACTTCGAACCGCGGTCTCACGAAGATCAGGTCCGGGCACTTTCGCTTGGCGGTCACCGACGGCATGGCGGACCTGACGCCGAATCTGCGGGCCTCGTAGCTCGCGGCCGCCACGACTCCGCGCTCGCGTGAGCCGCCCACCGCGACGGGCTTGCCGCGAAGCTCGGGATTGTCACGTTGCTCGACGGACGCATAGAAAGCGTCCATGTCGACATGAATAATCTTGCGCTGTCGTGCGGGTTCGACCACGCCCGTTTGGTCAAGCGTGTTGCTCACTCGCTCCCGTCGCTCGAACTCCGGCACCGGCATCTCACCACAGGCCGCGAGGCCTCCCTCATCGTTCGCCTGACTCGGCGGCAACCACGAACGGTCGATATTCGCTCATCGACCGATCGAGTGCCCGCGCTTGACTCCGAGGCTTCCGGCACACACTCTACCCGACTCCTGGTCGCGTGTATACTGACGCCATACTGTTTGAAGGCATGCGGGTTCACATGTTCTTCAGAGTGGCTTCGACCTAGCCGAACTCACGCTCGAACGCGGCCTGGAGCCTCGGGCTTCCCCGTCCCCGGACAACCTCCGCGATCCGTTCGCCCAGGCGCGGGTCATCCTTGTAGATCCCGAGCGCCGACAGCGCGGCGATCGCGTCCGGCTCCGACTCGGACGCAACGAGGTCCGCCAGAAAGTCCATCGCGGTCGGTCGGCGCAGGATGGCAATGGCCAGGAGGATGTGCCGACCCAGCTCGTCGGAGTGGGACCGTTCCCAGCAATCCCGGAGCGGGTCGAGCGCCTCGGCCAGACGCGACCTCCCCAGCGCCATGGCCGCCGCCTCGCACGCGGGCGGGTTGCCCGGATCGAGGAATTCGGCGACGAACGGGAGGTTCTCCCTGGGATCGACGGTCAGGAGACCGCTGAGGCACTCGGAGAGCACATCCGGGTCCTTGTCGCCAAGGCGGACCTTGAGGCGGAGAACCAGGCCCGCGCCCACGGTCCCGACGGCACCGAGCGCCACCGCCGCCGCGATCCGCACGTCCTTGGCAGGATCGGCCATGGCGTCGACCAGCACGGGCAGGGAGTCCGGGCCTTCCGTGCGCGCCAGGGCGACGAGGGCCGCCGCGCGCAAGCGCGGGGCGGAATCCTCCGATCCTCCCCAGGCCGGCTCGAGTTGGACGTGCCTCGCCGCCTTCAAGAAGACGTCAGGCTGCGGGTGCTCCATCCGGTCGAGGGCCTGGACGATCGCGAGCTTGGCACGGCAGAGCTTGTCGTCCTTGACGGGATTGACCAGGAAGCGAGCGAAGGCCGCCTGCAAGTCCCCGGCCAGTTCGGCGAGCGCGTTCTCGCCGGCGATCGCAGCGGCCGCCGCAACGACCAGGTTCGAACGGTCGCCGATCCGCTTCCGCAGCCCGCCCTTCTGCTCGTCGCTGAGCTCCTCTCCGCGGAGTGCCCGGATCGCCGCCAGCTTGTCGTCGAGGGATTCACGGGTTGCCATGCTTCGCTCCAGGGCCGGCGGAGGTGGTATCGCCGGACCGCTCAGACTCGGGACCGGCGGCCCGAGAACCGCACCAAGCCGGCCGAACGGACACATAAGGAACACGTGTTACAACAGCGGCGACTGGCTGACATAGAGGAACGGGAAAATCTTGCTGACCCCGTCGAAGAAGAGGACGGACGTGACGGCGACGAAGAGGATCGTGGCCCCGTGGGCCATGATCTGGCCCGCGATCCCGCCTCGCCTCGCCAGGCGTTCGAGCCACCCCGAGGCGAGCGCTGCCGGCCCTTGGATCGTGAAGAACGCGAGTTGGTAGCCGGTCAGTCGCGAGGTCGCCAGCGCGAACATGACCTCGTGGAATAGACCGCTGACCAGGAACACGAGCAGCAGGGAGCGGACCGGAGTGCGTCGGCCTCCGGTCGCCTGGAAAACGTTGCGGTAGAGCCAGTCATGGATCCGGCAATTGTACCGCCGCCAGAACTCGGAGACGGTCCGCGACAGGTAGGCATTTCGGATGATTGGAGTCGTGTCGAAGCCTGCCAGGCGTTCGAGCGCGCCAAGCGCTCGCGAAAGCGATTCGATGGCGAGCACAAAGGTCAGCAACATCACGGTATGGTTCAGCGCAAAGCAGGATCGGACCAGGGCGATCCCGGAGAGAGCTCTGACCGCCAGGAGAGCGACGGTGAAACCGATGATCCCACCGAACAGCCGCAGGACCTGTGGCCAAGGGCACTCCGGCCTCAGCAACCGACGCTTGTGATCGGGATAGACGGCGGAGAGTATCGGGAACGGGATCAAGAAGCGGTAGTATTCGCGAAGGACGATGCGCCGGTCGACCTTGTCCCAATGGCGTAAGTAGTCGACCAACTTGAAGGTAATGTCGCCCGATGCGAAAGCGGACGCAGCCCGTAGCCCCAGATTCGCGGACGGGATGAGCCATGGGCAAACCAGGATGATCGGCACGAAACACCAGCCGATGAAGGCGCCGACCCAACCTCGAAGCCGGTATCGCGGCAGCGGCGCGACCATGGCGAAGCCATACGCGACCAGGATCGCCAGGAAGAGCCAACCCACGTTCTTCATCAATCAAGATCTCGCACCATCGACAACGGACAGCCGAGCGACCATTGTGACCGATTTGAGGCCGGAGGAGCACCGCTTGCCGCTGCAATCCGGCCGTGGACTTCGCAGTTCGCACCCAGCATGAACACCTGTCCCCTGGGTGTCCAGCGCCAAATCCCGGGAATCTCCGAGTGGGGTGACCGCACCACGGAATGTGGATTTCCCCCGTCTCCCACTACGCCCGCCGCGAGAAAACCTGAGGAGGTCGGTGCTGTCTGCCGCCCGGCCATGATAACCGCCGCCTCGAAGGAAGGCTGGCTTTGGCCAGGCACCAAATCCAGGCAAGCTCGAGACTCTAGGTAATTCACCGGGAGTGGGATCGCGACAGCCGTTTCCCCTAAAACTCCCAACTCGCCCCTTTCAAGTGCCTGGCCATGACGGCCCGTCGTTTGGGTCGGTTGCGTGAGACGCTCAAGAAGCTAGAGTCGCCGGGGTTGGAGAAGACGCGAGTGTTCCTGGATGAGCGGTTGATGGGAGCGACGTCAAACGAGGTGGAGCGAGGCAATAGGCCTTGCCGTAAGATGCAGAAGTCGGTGTACCGGATCAGGACGTCGGGCGGGATCGAGGGTCGGTTGGCGCTAGACCTACAACGGGAACGTCAAGGAGACGACCGCTCCTAGAAAACCGGATCCCTACGCAAGACACGGGCCGCGTGATGCATCAAGCACGGTTTCTTTGTGCAGTGACTTCAAAAATTCTGGATTCCGAGCTTTTTTTTATTTCCTTTCGCACAAGTACATGGTGGAATGATTGACGCCCGTCGCATCCTCTCACAACTCTGAGGCCGTGATACAATCGAGTGAGGCTCGGCCTACTAACTCCTCGCAAGGGCCTGTTCACCCAGGCAATGCTGGAAATTACGGCCGAGCCTGAAGGAGGATCAGTATGAAGTTGGTGAAAGCTTTGGCGATGACGTCACTCGCCGCCACACTCTTCTTGGCTGCCAGTTCCTCCGGGGCCGGGGTCAAGAAGTCGCAGCGCATGTTATCCGAGCTGGAGCAAAAGAGCTTGTACGGCGGCGTTAACGACGCATGCTGTGGACAAGCATCGAACTGCATTGAGCTACACCCAGCATGCGCCACGTATCAAGTAAAATCGGAGTGTGAAGGCAAGTTTGCCGACGGCGTCCTTGCCGGCGCATTCGCGAGTTGCTCGACAACTTCTATTGGCAAGACGTGCACCGTCGACAACCTTGAAAAGTGTCGAGTTTTCGGATCTTGCAACTGGAATGACAGCACGAATGAGTGCGAGGTAACGCTACTCCCTAACGTGTACTCGCAGGGCTGGACTTCCTGCATCGACGATTGCGCTCCGGGTTGAATGAGGGATGATCCCTGAGCTGCCATCGAGATGCTGTAAATTGACGGCCCTCAATCAGCAGGCTTCTAAAAGGAGGTTTGTGCGAGCCAATCGGTACAGACGGTTGCATCAATGTTAAACATAAGACGCCATGCAACCTGTATCTACTCCAATTCGCCTACGGAGGGCCATGAGGGGGCAGGCTGCTAGCAGGAGTGGTCTACAACAATCCTGCCCGCAACTTGCCCCCTCGAGGCTATGCGTCTCGCAACCGCTAAGCCCATATGTTTCTAGCCATGGGCTGGCGGCTAGAGTTCACCTTGGAGAGGCTCGGATAAAACTTAATCATGGATTCGCTTAAACACCGGAACTCCAGAAATCCTCGGGTCAGCGGCAATGATTAGGGTGTGTTTTGTCCGAGCCACATAGGAACCAGCACCTGGACTCGAAATAGACGGAGTATTAAGCTCGAATAGGCCACTTGGCACGACGCTCCATCTGAACCGAGACACCTTGTTTAAAGGGTATTTTAGCAAGAACATGGTCGCCTTCTGCGACGGTCGGCCACCTATGCATTGCAGTCTGCTCCTGCTTAAATCCTGACGATCTGCACGAATTAGAGAATTCAAGGAATCCTTGGCAATGAACATCCGGTCGCAAGCAATGCTTTTGTTACTTCCGCTTCTTCTCGGGAGCGACTGGTCCGACTCCGATACCTCACTTGCTATGGTCGTCAAAGACGCCATCTCATCAAATGCATCGCGATGGAATTCGGGGGCGTTGAAAGTCCGTTTGACGTTTTATTCCAAACCGTCGGCTATGAATCTCGAGATGGATGCCGACGTAACATGGTTAGGAAGGCAATCATTGGTGGCATACAGATTGCGAGATATCACTGGAAACGTAATCGGTTCGCCCAGCCCGGACGTCCCACTAAATGAGCAGCCTATAAATTATATAATGCGATCGCCAACGAGTCTTTATACATATCATTCGAAAAACAAATCTTTGGTTCTTTACGACCCAAAAAGGAAAGAGCCTATCGTCGAAGTCTTTGCGGTTTCCCCGGTCGATTTCTGGGAGTATTTCCACGGCGGTTCACTTACAGCCAAACGAAAATGGGTAGATATGATCGGCCCAAACCCGATCTTCCCAGATAGCACCTATTCTCTCGCACGACTGGACAATCATCGTGTCAATTTCATAAGACAAGACAGCGGCGGTGGGATGCTCGAGCTTACGTCATCCATGGCAGTTGCCGGCAACGTGACGAAGGCCGCTTACAAAAATAGAAGCGGATCGCCCTCCTTCATTCAGAACTACGATTGGCGAACCGACCGCGATGGAGTGGCCGTTCTGGACAAATGCGAAATACGTGCGAGCCGCTCTGGCGATCTTGCTGACGCCGACCTCAGTCTTGTTGCCGAGTTTAAAGACATCGACCTTAAAACCAAGGTTCTTCCAGCGAAATTCACCGAGGATAGCTTGTTTCGGCTTCTGCCTCCTGGATTCACGTTTGTAAATCAGGTCACCGGGAAGCGGGTTCGCAACGGTGGGCTTAGAACCGAAACCGACTCGAGACTGAAATCTGTCGCCAAAGATCTTAAAAGACATGGCTTCCTAGCCAGATGATGACACGGCTCTAAGAGCACATTTCAACGCCTGCACAGAGACACAATCGCATTCCACATTTATAGACGATTCCTCTGTACCAAGCATTCTGCTAATCTCATAAATTCAATCCAATGGAGAAAAGAGTTGCTTATTCACTCTACCACCGTATTGCTCTGCCTATCCCTGTGCTCGTTGGGTGCCGAGCCGAGCAAATTAAAAAAAGACCTGCCGGATGTACGCTGTGGAAGTTATGCGCTATTCGTCGCCCTCACTGCTCTTGATCTCGGTCCTAAGACGTTCGATGAGCTTGAATTGGCGTTAGGCCCCCCTACAGATCGAGGCTATTCCATTGCCCAATTAAATGAACAGGCTAAAAAGTCTGGCGCCCGCACGCTCGCACTGTCGACGAACCTTGACGAGATTCTGGCCCGGCCTGATCGATTCGTAGCCATCTGCCTGATTAACAAAAAACACTTTGTTATATTGCAATGGATCGACGAAGCGCAGGGTATGGCCGAGATTATCAACGGGACCATAGCAAGTCGAATGCCACTTGACACTTTCAGGACCGCATGGGGTGGAGAATGCTTGCTGCTGGGCACCCAGCCACTGACCACAATATCGGTTCGCTCCTATTCGCACAAACAAATGATCACTTCAACACTCATCGTTTGCGTACTAGCAACAATACTACTTGCGTTTTGTGCACTTTACCTGAGAGCAAGAAATCGCCTAGCATCAAAGTCGATTTGCTTGGTGGGCGCATGCATCCTGGCGGCCTCTTCCGCCGGCTGTGGCAAGGAAAAAGCAAGTGCCTTCAGAAATTCGCATTCGCCCGAGCCTCAATCATTAGTTGCCTCCTCCAATGTTCATGATCTCGGCGTGATTGCTTCACTCTCCGCGGATCGCATCGAAACAATCGAAACTAAGATTCGCAACATATCGAATGCACCCGTTTCTGTTCTAGAAATTCAGTCTGGATGTGGCTGTACATCTGCGGCCTTAAGCAAAACTCGCATCGAATCGGGCGAAGAAACAGTCCTGACTACAATTATCAAAGTAGGCATTGATCCACAGCCACGTAGGAGTGTTGTCAGATTAGTCTCCAGCACATTGGGTTCACGGCCATTATCTATCACATACCAGTGGCAGGCCGCTGCGACGATTCTCAATATGCCAAGGTCAATTGATTTGGGAGAACTTGGCCCTGGCGTGCATAGGACAGCTCAAATTGCGATAAGTTCAATTCATCCTGAATTGTGTTCTCGATGTGAAGTCGCATCAAAGCCTAGTTCGCAATTAATGTCAATCGGATTTTTCAAGGCCGGCCAAGTTTCACGACTGTTATCGAACGGGAAGATGTCGAACTCGGTTAAGCTCGGCGATATTGCTCTGGACATCCGTGGCGATCATGAGGAGCAAGAGCATCGGGAATCTGTGGGATTGATTCTGTCATGTGGAGGGAAAATTCTTGGCGAATCAACAATTCCGGTGTTTTGGCGTTCTCGCTCGATTATTAGGGTCTCGCCAAGTCGGTTATGGCTTGGCGTTCACAAGATTGGTGACACGCTTTCCGGCAAGCTTAATTTGTCTTCTGCCGATGGTAAGCCGTTTCGTATCCGGAAGGGCACTTCCGATGATCCGCATCAATCCATTGAGATCACGTTTGACGGCGAAGACCGGTCGTCCCACATGGTAAACGTACTGGTCAAGTCCCCCGTCGTACCGGGCCCATGGCGAAGCATTCTGTCATTAGAGACTGATAATCCGAACGCAGCTCAGCTATATGTACCAGTCTCTGCGATCATCAATGAGGCCTTATAAATCATGTGCGAGCCATCCCCCAGTTTTCGTCCCTATCCTCGAAGGCACCTAGAGCTGGGCTTCTCCCTGATTGAAGTCCTTGTCGTGGTTTCTGTCCTGGGTCTGCTGTTGGCACTTTCAATACCGGCCGTGCAGGCCTCACGTGAGGCTGCTAGACGTTTGACGTGCATTAACAATCTTCATGAAATCGGCATCGCCCTCAATGCTCACCACGGTGTGCATGGGCGGTTTCCGAGCGGCATGCGTCCCGATGGCACAAGCCGTACTGGAGATCTTTATGCGGCTGGCCCTTCGTCGACGCATGCGCAATTGCTTGCGTTTATCGATAGCGGTGTGTTATTCAATGCGATAAATTTTGCGGGCACCTCATTTAGGGGCCCCTCGCTTTCGTTGCGTCCATCTAATGAGACCGTAAGAAAAACCACAGTGACAAGCTTTCTGTGCCCTTCTGACGGCTCGCTCAGCCTTGGGGGTAATAATTACCGAGCATGTGTTGGCTCCTTGCCGTACATGCATGACGGAACTCCCTGGCCCGGGGGCGGGGGTGCATTCCCCGGTCTTAAGGCCGTCTCCGCAGGGGACTTCTCTGATGGATTGTCTATTACAGCGGGCTTTAGCGAACGACTTGGTGGAAGTGGCCTGAAACATGCGTTCTCACAGCCCAGAGATTTGTGGTTTAGCGGACTGGAGGCTCTTGGCAATCCGGAATCAGCGTCCGAGGTGGCTTCCGCATGCGCGGGTTTGTCGACTACTCCTCCCACATTCTATGAGCTTATGGGGCATGCGTGGCTTCCTGCAGGATATGAAAACACGCTGTACAATCATGTTTTGACGCCAAATTCCAGAGTTTGTGATTGCAGCACCGGAATCTACGAGAACTCGGTTGGACAAACCACCGGAGGAGCGATCAGTGCAAGAAGTCGGCATCCTGGTGTCGTCGGTGTTTTATTCATGGATGGGTCAACACGATTTATTCGAGAGTCCATAGCAGCCCAAGTTTGGTCGGCGCTTGGCACTCGTTCAGGAGGGGAAACGATCAATTCCACCGATTATTAAGTTAAAGAGAAAGTGGAGCTGTATATCGATTTGCGGTAGAGTCAGTCATCGATCTGGCAATTGTACCTCCGCCAGAACTCGGAGACGATGCGCGACAGGTAGGCGTTTCGGATGATTGGAGTCGTGTCGAATCCTGCCAGCCATTCGAGTGCGCCAAGTGCTCGCGAGAGCGATTCGATGGCAAGCACGAATGTAAGCAACATCACGGCATGTTTCAGCGCAAATCTCGATCGGACCAGGGTGATCCTGGATAGAGCTCGGACCGCCAGGATGGTGATGGTGCAACCGACGATCCCACCGAAGAGGCGCAGAACCTGCGGCCAAGGGCTCTCCGAACGCGACAACCGCCGCTTGTAATCGGGATAGACGGCAGAGAGTACCGGGAACGGAATCAAGAAGCGGTAGTATTCGCGAAGGACGATGCGTCGGTCGACATTGCCCCAATGGCGAAAGTAGTCGACCATTTTGAAGGTAATGTCGCCCGATGCGAAGGCGGACGCAGCCCGTAGCCCCAGATTCGCGGACGGGATGAGCCATGGGCAAACCAGGATGATCGGTACGAAGCACCAGCCGACGAAGGCGCCCACACGACCTCGAAGCCGATACCGCGGCAGCGGCGCGACCAGGATCGCCAGGAAGAGCCGACCCACGTTCTTCATCAACGACTCGATACAGAGCTAGGAAGCCTCGCGCGACTCGTTCCCACGGTCCCCCACTATGCCTTACCCACAAGTCGTAAGTCGTTAGCAATCCGGAGGTTACGGAAGGGGGCTGTGGCCCGAGCTGGATGCCACAACTGGAGGACTCTCAAGCACTTGCGCCGATCACCCTCGCTGGACACCGGGCCAGACCCCCACTTGTGGGTAAGGCATAGCGGAGGACCGTGGGAACGAGGGTGATTCTTCGAGTCTGTCTCGGAAGGTCCGTCTGAACCGGGAAATCAGGGATGATTGGGTGCCACGCGGTTCCGTATTTGTCACGCGACAGTAAGTTAGGCCGCGCAATCGCGACACGAAGTTTGTCCGCAACCTGTTCGTTTGACACCTACTTGTTCGTCACCGCTAATCCCATGATCCGCTCGCGACTAATTGCGGACGCCACTTGCCGGCTCAACTGTCGCCCCTCGGTGTCCGCGATTACCCACTCACAAGCCAAGGGGTCAAAATTCACATACACATGCTTATTTTTGTTGAGAATTCCGATGTAAAGATTTCTATTGCATACGGAAATGTATCAAGTTGCTCCTGCCCATCGTCGACCTGTGGAGTTGGCCAGGTGCCTATTGACCGATTCCAGACTCCAGTTGTCCCGCTCCCACGCCGGTGTAAATTCGCGACCGGAGCTCGCCAACTCGGGGTACGCTTCCAATCGGCTCCGGCCCTTCACGCTGGGATACTCGCCACGCTGAATGTCGTCCATAATCTTCAGGCGTTCCCGCAACTCTTCCGGGGTCGCGCAGGCCTGCGGTTCCGCCCACCGCTTGGCCGTCCCTTGGGACCGCTCAACCACCCCATTGTCCTGGGGGGTTGCCGGAGGGTTGTAGTCGATACCGACCTCTATCCCGGCCAGCCACAGTCCGAGGTCCGTCGGCAGGTCGCCCCGCGCCGAACCCCACGGCGTCCCATTGTCGACCCGGATCCGATCGGGTCGGCCCCAGCGGGCGAAGGCCAGGCGGAGTTGATCCTGGGTCGACGCGGGCGAGACCTGGTTCCAGCGGGCCGGGGGGGAAAACCTCGGTCCAAAGGACTGCGCCACTGCACTCGTCAACGATTCTTAACCAGCAAACTCGCTGCCCGGTCTGGAGCGGAACGAGTTCGGCGGCGTCCATCTGCCAGACCTCATGAGGCCTGGCAGCCCGTAGAGTATCGCTCGAGGGCCGCCGTCCCGGCGGGGCGGGCGCGAGGTCGGCTCGGAGGAGCCACCGTTGAAGAGTCCGAGTGGCGGGGAGCGGTCCGTCGAGACCGTTGCGACGTAACATCACGCGGATCAACCCCGCCCCCCAGGTTGGGTGCTCGCGGCGAAGCTCCAGCACGGCTTGTACAAGGGTCTCGATGGGCTTAGGTGTCGCGACTCCACAACGGTCGTAGGACGTGGCCAGCGGATCGGCGTTCTCGGAACGGAAACGTTGAAACAACCGCCGAACGGTGCGTAAGGAGAGGTCCAAATCCTTGGCGATGGTCCGAACATCCTGTCCATCCTGGAAGCGATTCCAGATGGTTTGACGAATGGGAAGGGGGACGTGGCGTGGCATGAGCCGTTCTCCACGGACGACGGGCGAAAGAACGAGTCTCTACTGTAAAGCCATACCGATTCGCGGACAAACTTCGTGTCGCGATTGCGCGGCCTAACTTACTGTCGCGATTGCGCGGACAAACTTCGTGTCGCGATTGCGCGGCCTAACTTACTGTCGCGTGACATATTCGGAACCCGTACCCCCCAGGCCAAGGCATTCCCGCATGGGTTCCGAGTCCGGAACCGCATGGCACTCGGAGAAGATCCAAAAGCTTCGGTGGGATTCGCCTTTCGGGACAGACTCTAAGCTCCATGGCGGGTCGTTGTTCTTCATCGAACACGATCTCGTACCATCGACAACGGACAGCCGAGCGACCATTGTGACCGATTTGAGGCCGGAGGAGCACCGCTTGTCGGGGCACCCTCGCCCTGGTCTTCGGCTTTCGGCCCCAAAATAAACACCTGTCCCCTGGGTGTCCAACGCCAAACTCCGGGAATCTTCGGGTGGGGTGACCGCACCACGGAATGTGGATTTCCCCCGTCTCCCACTATGCCCGCCGCGAGAAAACCTGAGGAGGTCGGTGCTGTCCGCCGCCAGGCCATAATGATCACCGCCGCGAAGAACACGAGCAACCGTTGAGAAATCGGATGCGTAAAGACAGCCGCGGAGGAGCCGATCAACGCAGAGCGATCCTCAGGTGGAATAGGGATAGGTCCGTCCTCGGTCGGTGCTCTCGAGAAGTCGGTTCAATTTCTGATGCGATCGCCGTGACTGAACCGAAAACCTGGACCAGTCGAGCATCGCGGAAGGCATGCTCGTAAAATGAAGTCAGTCACAGGTCTCGAGAGAACCGCACCATGCCGCGCGTGATCGTCGTCGAGGACAGTCCGACTCAGGCCCAGCACCTCGGCTTCATTCTCGAAGAGGCCGGATTCGAAGTCGTCCTCGCCCCCGACGCCGAAACCGGCTTCCGGCGTCTGAATGAGGAACACTTCGACGTCATCCTCAGCGACCTCCACCTCCCCGGCGACAGCGGCTTCGACCTCTGCCGACGCCTCAAGGCCGACCCCGTCCACCGCAACATCCCGATCGTCGTCTGCACCAGCGAGGTCGACCCCGTGAACGTGCTGCGCGGGCTCCAGGCCGGCGCCGACGGCTTCGTCACCAAGCAACGCCCCCCCGCGGAGATCCTCGGATGTGTCCGGAGGGTCCTGCAGCGCGGGTGCGCCCCTGAGCCTTCGCCCTCGGCCCGCACGCGCGTCACTTTCCTCGATCAGGATTTCGAGCTGACCGCCGGCCGCGAACAACTTCTCGATATCCTCGTCTCCGCCTTCGAAGACGTCGTTCATATCAATGCCCAATATCGCCAAAGCGCGGTCGCGCTTCGCGAGGCGAACCGGAAACTGGAACAGCGCAACCTGGAGTTACAAAGGTCGGTGGAGTCGGAACGTCGTGCCCACGAGGAACGGAAGCGTGCCGAAAGCCATCTCATTCAGAACGAAAAGATGACCTCGCTGGGGCAATTGGCCGCCGGCGTGGCCCACGAGATCAACAACCCGCTGGCCTTCGTCATCAATAACATCACCCTCCTCCGTCGCGACCTCGGCTATCTGGAAGCGATGCTCAGCCTCTACCGAGAGGCCATCGCTCCCCTTGCCGTGGGCCGGCCTGAGCTGGTCGAGCCGATCGAGGAGTATGCTGAGAAGGTCGACCTTCCCTACACCCTCGAGAACCTCGGTCGGCTCCTCGAACGCACCGCCGAGGGGGCGAAACGCATCCGGCACATCGTCGCGAGCCTGCGCGACTTCGCCCGGCTCGATGAACAGGAACTCAAGGAGGCGGACCTGAACACGGGGATCGCCTCAACGCTCGACCTCGCCCGCGGCCGGGCCAGCGAACTGCAAGTCGCGCTGGAGACCGTGCTCGGCCCCTTGCCGATGGTGACCTGCTATCCCGCGAGGATCAACCAAGTGGTGCTCAGCCTGGTGACGAATGCCCTCGACGCCTGCAAGCCGGGCGGCCGCGTCATCATCGGCACCTGCGTCAAGGAGGACGGCGTGGAGATCGCGGTCACCGATACCGGGACCGGCATCCCCCCGGATGTTCTCGGCAAGATCTTCGACCCGTTCTTTACCACCAAGTCCCAGGGCAAGGGCACGGGGCTAGGGTTGAGCATCAGTTATGGGATCGTCCGCTCTCATGGTGGAACCATCGCCGTCGAGTCCACCTCCCCCGGCGGAACCCGCATCGTCGTCGATCTGCCAATCCGGCCGTCCCCGACGGCCGCCCCATAGGCTCAGCCCGGACAAGCTGACCGGGAAGGTCGATCAGGATTGGAAAACGGAACTGACGATCAAGAGGCCGGGGGATTCGCATTCAAGCCGATTGGCCCGGCGGCTCGAGGAGGTGTCCCATGATCGCAAACTCGGGTTTGGTGCCGGATCGTCAACCGTGGCTGATCGCGCCGGCGGTCGCGGTCATGAACCGCCTCACCTACCCGCGGAAGTTCGCGCTCGTCAGCCTGTTATTTGTGACGCCTCTGGCTCTTGTCATGGGCCTCCTGATCTCCGAGATGGACGCACGGATCGAGTTCGCCCGGAAGGAGATCCAGGGCACCCGGTATTTGCGCCCCCTGCGCCAACTCTTCGAGCATGTCCTCCAGAGTCGAGTGCTGGCACACGCCTACGGCAACGGGAAGGTCTCGCTCCGCCCCGCGTTGATCGGCAAGCAGGCGGAGATCACCGAGGACCTGGAGACCTTGCGGGTCATCGAGAGTGAGCTCGGCCACAACCTCCGGACGACGAGCAAGCACGACGCGCTCCAGGAGAACGCGCGGTTCCTCAGGGAGAAGCTGTTGAAACTGGAGGCCGGTGACAGTGACGAATTGCACAGGCAGCTCCTCGCGGAGATTCGCGATTTAAACGCTTATGTGAACAACACCTCGAATCTTATCCTGGACCCCGACCTGGACAGTTTTTATTTGATGGATGCCATCCTCATCGAGCTCTCGGGAGGCCAGGATCTCCTGGCCCTTGCGAGTTCGTTGGGTAAAGGCGTCGTCAAGGGCAGAACGCCCACGGCGGAGGAGAGGACGGAGTTCATCAGCCTGTCCAGCTTGCTGCGTTCCAACGAGGAGACGACCACAAGGGGACTTGACGTCGCGTTCCAGAACAATCCCTCGGCCAGCCTGAAAGCCGAGCTAGGGTCGACGCTCCGCGACCATCTTGCTGCCACGGATGCACTCCTGAGCGCGATCGACGGCAAAGTCGTCAGGTCCGAGGCGATCGCGATCCAGCCGGCCGACTACGACCGGCTCGTCCAGAAAAGCCTGGAAGCCAACTACTCCCTCTGGGACAAGGCTGTCGTCAACCTCGAGGGCCTATTGCGAGCCCGCATCGACGGTTTAACCCGGAAGAAGCATCTCATTGAGGCGTTCGCAGCGGTCATGCTGCTTTCGGTCGCCTATCTCTTGTTGGCCATCTATCTCGGCATCCTGGCCACCGTGAGGCGACTGAGAGAGGCCTCGGAACGTATGCTCGGCGGCTCGGTGGTCCAGCACGTCTCCCTGGAGACCAGGGACGAACTGGGTCAGGTGGCCACCGCCTTCAATAATATCGCCACGCGTCTGCGTGCTGAATGGGTCCAGGCGCGGGAAGAGAGCGCCCGAGCCCGGGCGGCAGAGGCGGAGGTGCGCACCGCCAAGGACGCCGCCGAACAAGCGACCCAAGCCAAAAGCACCTTCCTCGCCACCATGAGCCACGAGATCCGCACGCCGATGAACGCCATCATCGGGATGACGGAGCTCACCCTCGACACGGATCTGACTCCCGAACAACGGCAGTACCTCGAGCTCGTAAAGGAGTCATCCGAGTCGCTCTTGACGCTGATTAACGACATCCTCGACCTCTCGAAGATCGAGGCGGGCAAACTCGATCTCGAGTCGATTGAATTCTCCCTTCACGAAAGCCTCGGCAACACGATGAAGGCGCTGGCGCTGCGGGCGCACAAGAAACGGCTCGAACTCGCCTATCATATCGCTCCCGACGTCCCCGAGACGCTCGTGGGTGATCCGGGAAGGCTTCGTCAGGTCGTCGTCAACCTGGTCGGCAACGCCATCAAGTTCACCGAGCACGGTGAGGTGGTCGTTCGGGTCGAGAAGGAGTCTCAGTCGGCCGACGAAGTCTGTCTGCACTTCCGGGTGACCGACACCGGGGTCGGCATCCCCCGCGAGCGGCAAGACCTGATCTTCGAGGCGTTCACTCAGGCCGATAGCTCCACGACACGGCAGTATGGCGGCACCGGGCTCGGCCTGACGATTTCCGCCAGACTCGTCGCTCTGATGCGGGGACGGGTCTGGGTCGAGAGCGTGGCGGGCCAGGGGAGCACCTTCCACTTCACCCTGCGGCTGAGCGTGCGGAAGGACCCTGGTATCACGCGGGACTCGGCCGGGCCAACCTTGGTTGACAACCTGTCGGTGCTGGTCGTCGACGACAACGCGACCAACCGTCTGATCCTGGAAGAAATCTTGACCAAATGGCACATGAGGCCCACGGCCGTCGTGGACGGCCCCACCGCGTTGGCGGAGATGAAGCGAGCGGCCGCCGCCGGCGATCCCTACGCCTTGGTGCTCGCGGATGCGATGATGCCCGGGATGGACGGCTTCACCCTCCTCGAACAGATCAAGGCGCACCCCGAGCTGGCCCGTTCCACTCTGATGATGCTCTCGTCCGCTGACCAGTCAGGGGACGTCGCCCGCTGCCGGCGGTTGGGGGTGGACGCCTATCTGGTCAAGCCGATCAAGCGCTCAGAGCTGCTGGACGCCATTGTCACGTCGCTGGGCACGGCAGGGGTCGCCGATGGGCGCGGGGACTTGGCCTCCCGAGTCCACCGTCTCGAGCCGGGAGATTTGTCAGCTCCGTCGCAGCGCTTACGAATCTTGCTGGTGGAGGACAACCCCGTCAATCAGACGCTGGCAACAATCATGCTGGAGAAGCGCGGACACACGGTAATCGTCGCCGGCAATGGCAAGGAAGCGCTCGCCGCCTGGGAGCAACAGCCATTCGACCTGATCCTGATGGACGTGCAGATGCCCGAGATGGATGGCCTCGAAGCGACAGCCTGCATCCGCGCGAAAGAGCGGGGGACAGGCCGACACATCCCGATCGTGGCGATGACCGCCCACGCCATCAAGGGCGATCGTGAGCATTGTCTGCAGGCGGGTATGGACGGTTATGTCTCCAAGCCGATCGAGATCAGTGACCTGCTCCAGGCCATCGCCGACGTCGCACACAACACGACGGCGGGATTGATCCGCCCGGAAGGACTACCCGAAGCGACGCCCCCTCCCGATGATCCCGAGGGTGTGCTGCCGGATCGGAACGCACTGCTCGAGCGAGTCGGAGGCAGTCGGGAGAAACTCGAGAAGCTCGTGGCCGTGTTTCAAGGCGAGGTTTCGCGATCATTGGCCGAGATTCGAGCTGCGATCGATCTTGGGGACGCGACGAGGATCGAACGAGCGGCTCACTCGCTGAAGGGGGCGATTGGAGTGTTCAGCAAGGCCGCGGCCTATCACGTAGCGGAGACGCTGGAGTCCATGGGCTTTGCCGGCGATCTGACCGAAATCGGGGATGTCTACCACGCTCTCGAGAAGCGGGTCCACGAGCTCGAATTGGCTCTCACGGAAATCGTCCCGCGCTCGAACGATCGATGACTCAGCCGGTCGTGGGACTGTCGGAATCATGTCGGATTGCTCTGGCATTACTCGAACTCGCCGCAGCCGAGTACCGTGTCACAACCTCGGTCGGGGCCGCCATTTTGGAGTGGGTTCGTCGCTCCTGATGAGCGAGACGCAGGGCGGAGGCACGACGAATCGAGCCCAGGTCGCGAGCGACGATAGATTTTAATATTACCACATACAATATTGTTCACTTCATATTTTTTCATCTCCTTGAAACGTTCATCACGAACAAGGACAACATCGCCCGTTTCTGCAAGAATTACCGGTCGCGGTCGCGTTGGACGGGAACAGCGAAATGACCGCGATGCGGATCGCTGAATGAAAACGTCAAGGTAGCCGTTCACGTATGTCCGTCAGTTACTGATCGCTCTGTCATCGGCTGAGGTGGATCTGAGGTCGCTCTTGCCCGACGTTTGGATCGCCGCGCATCCCGAGCACTTCCTGCAGTGCCGCCGCGATGAGGCGGAGGCGGCCGCCCGAGCGCGGAAGCGGCGTCGCGAGAGACGCCAGGCCGAGTCGAAAACCGGGCTCCCAGCAGGTTGAAGTCGTGCCTCGCCCTGGGTTGATCGGACATCTCGATCAGCGTAATCAACGTCTCCAGACCGGCCAAGGGTCCTGGCCGGTGAATGGGCACGGAGAGCCGCGATCTGGCACCGTTACCGGATGAACCTTTTCCGGAATGTGGAGAGGAAAGTTCCCAGGGGGTTCAGGTGATGATTTCTCCGGGTCGCGGCGCTGGCGGGAGGGCGGCCGCGGGCGTCGCGTGACCAATTCAGGTCCCGCCGAGCGCCCGCGCCCAGGCCTGCATCGCGCGCCGAGAGGACTCGGGGGGTAGGCGGCGTATCCGAGGATCAGGCCGGGGGTGGGGGGGGTCGCGGCGCTGTACCTGGAGATGGGGTGGTATTCGACCCCGACCCCGGACGCTGCGGCCATGATCGCCTCCTGGGAGGCCCCGACGGCGCGGGCGACGAGGTGCATCCCGGCCTCGGCGGCGGGGATATCGACGGCCCCCGACAGCTCCGCACGCGCGGAGTCGACCACGGCTCCCTGGCGCTCGGCGTAGAGGGTCCGCATCTGGCGGATGTGCCGGGCGAAGTGGCCGCCGTCGATGAAGTCAGCCAGGACGGCCTGATCCAGCGGGGGCGAGTGCCGGTCGGCCAGCCAGCGGGCGGCCCCGAAGGCCTCCGCGAGTCCCGGGGGGGCGACGAGGTAGCCCAGCCGCAGGGAGGGGAACAGAACCTTGCTGAAGGTCCCCGTGTAGATGACCCGGCCGGACCGATCGAGCCCCTGCAAGGCCGGCAGCGGGAGGCCTCCGTAGCGGAACTCGCCAGCGTAGTCGTCTTCGAGGACCCACGCCCCGGAGCGATCGGCCCAGGAGAGCAGCTCCAGTCGGCGCGCCAGGGACATGGTGATCCCGGTCGGCCACTGGCAGCTCGGGCTGACGTAGGCCAGACGCGGGCGCGGCTGCGAGCGCTCGGCGGCGGACACGTCGAGGCCGTCGGCGTCCAGCGGGACGGAGATCACCTCGGCCCCGGCCATCTCGAAGGCCGGGCGCACGTCCAGGTATCCCGGCTCCTCCAGCCAGACCTTGTCGCCGGGGTCGATCAGGAGCCGCGCGATCAGGTCGATCCCCTGCTGCGCCCCGGCGGTGATGACGATGTCGTCGGCCGTGCAGCGGACCCCGCGCGAAGCCCCCAGGTATCCGGCCACGGCCTCGCGCAGGGGCCGATAGCCGAGCGAGTCGACCCGGGCGAACAGGTCGCGCGACAGCCGTTTCTGCCGACGGGCGGTCAGCCGCTCCCAGACCTCGCGCGGGAAGGCGTCGAGCGCGGGGACGTGCGGCCGGAACGGCGCGGGCCGGCCGCCATCGTGGCCCCGCAGGCGCCCGAATGCGGCGATCTCCCGGCCTCGGGCCGACAAACGCGAGGGGCCGCCGGCGCCGACGGCCGGCGCGGGGGTCAGGCCCGGCCTCGGGGCGTTCAGCAGGTGCTCGGGGAGGGTCCGCGAGACCCGCGTGCCGGAACCCACCGACGGCACCAAGTAGCCCTCCGACGTGAGCTGGTCGTAGGCCGACGCGACGGTGTTCCGCCCGACCCCCAGCGAGCCGGCGAGCCCGCGCGTGGAGGGGACCCGCTGCCCCGGGCGCAGTCGCCCCTCCAGGATCGCCCGCCGAATCTGGTCCCGGAGCTGCCGGTGGAGCGGCTCGCGGGCCCCGACGTCGAGGACGAGGGAGTCCAGGTCGAACCGCAGGGCGCGGCTGTTCTTCGGCATTGAAGTGGTCCCATGACTTGTTACGCGAGTGGCCCTTTCAACGGTACCACCGCGGCGTATCATTCGGGTAGCAATTTGCGGCACGGCCGCTCAATTCAGGGAGTCATGGCGATGCAACCCCGGCTCGATGACACGAAGGCGTCCCCCGGCGCCGTCAGGGCCCTGTTCGGCCTGGAGGTCTACCTCCACGGCTACGGGCTTGGAGCACGGGCTGCTACACCTGGTGAAGCTGCGGGCCTCGCAGCTCAACGGCAGCGCCGACTGGATCGACATGCATTCCAAGGAGGCCCGCGCGGCCGGCGAGACCGAGCAATGGCTCGACCTGCTCGACGCCTGGCGCGAGGCCCCTTCGACACCGACCGCGAGCGTGCGGCGTTCGCCTGGACCGAGGCGGTGACCAAGGTGACCGAAGGGCATGTCCCCGACGCGGTCTTCGAGGAGGTCTGCGAGCAGTCCAACGACAAGGAACTCGCGGACCTGACCATGGCGATCGCCGCGATCAACGCCTGGAACCGGATGGCGATCAGCTTCCGCAATCTGCCCGGCGATTACCAGCCGGGGCAGTTCAGCCACCTCCTGAAGAGGCAGATCCACTGATGCGTACCGTAATCGCGATCGCCCTTGGGGCGGCTTTGGGGGCCGGCGGCCTCGTGCTGGCCCAACACAACAAGCACGGGGATGCCGCGAAGGTCAAGATGCTGTCGGAGCAGGACGTCTCCGAGATGATCGACGGCAAGGCGGCGCGGGTCTCCTCGCTCGAGGTCTCGTACGGGCCGGGGGGCTTCACCCCGCCGCATCGCCACCCCGGCGCTGTCTTCGGGTACGTGCTGGAGGGGGAGTTCGAGACCCAGTTCGGAGGCCAGCCACTGCGGAGGCTGAAGGCCGGCGACACATTCTACGAGCCGACCATGGCGCTCCATTCCGTCTCGCGGAACCCGAGCCAGACGGCGAATGTGCGGTTCCTCGCCGTCATCCTGCACCCGCGGGACGCCAAGGAATTGGTGATCCTGGAGCCGCCCAAGCCTTGAGCCCCGGCCCGGGGAATGACGACGTCGCGGCCCCCGCTCGGGATGGCGGGCGGGGGCCGGGACGCGAGTGGCGGCCGGGTCCTCATCCTCGCGCCGGATGATTCCGTCTGATTTTCGGGTCGACCGGGCCTTGTCGGGCTCGTGGACCAGGCCCCCGGCAGGGGGGACTCAGGGGCCCCTCGCCGCGGCGAATGGAGGTTGAATCATGCTATCGAAGACGAGACTCTCGAACGCAGCCCTCGTCGCCATGCGTGCAGCGCTGGGCGCGGGATTCTTATCGGCGGTGGCCGACCGTTTCGGCCTCTGGGGGCCGAGCGGCACGCCGGGGGTGGCGTGGGGCGGGTTCGCCAAGTTCCTGCAATATACCGCAACGCTTCTCCCGTACCTGCCGACCACGCTCGTGGCGGTTGCAGGCTGGGCGGCGACCGTGGCCGAGATCGTGCTAGGCGTTGCACTCCTTGCCGGCGTGGGCGTTCGCCTGGCCGCGCTCGCCAGCGGAGTCCTGCTTCTCACCTTCGCCATCGCCATGACGACCGCGCTCGGCCCCGAGGCGCCGCTGTCGTACTCAGTCTGGACGGCGGCGGCCGGCGCCTTCTTGCTGGCCCAGGACCGGCCGGCCTCGTGCCAGGAGCCGCCGGTTGCAGCGTGAACCAGACTACGCAGCCAGACCAGACCGGGCCCCAACTCCACTACAAAGGAATTTGGAAGATGAAGATCTACAACAAAGAGACAGGACAGGGAGGCGGACGATGAAGGCAATCGTTGTGACGGATCAGGCTGCGGGAACGGCTGGGATGAAGCTGGTGGAGCGGCCCGAGCCGCAGGCCGCGATCAACGACGTCGTCGTTCAGGTTCATGCGTCGGGATTCACCTGGGATGAGCTGGCGTGGCCCACGACCTGGACCGATCGCCTCGGCCGTGACCGAACGCCGTCGATCCCCGGCCACGAGCTGGCCGGAGTGGTCAGCGCCCTCGGCTATGGAACGACCGGGCTGTCGGTGGGACAGCGGGTGTTCGGCCTTGTCGACTGGTATCGCGACGGCACGCTGGCGGAGTATGTAGTCGTCGAGGCACGCAACCTCGCGCCGCTGCCGGGCGACGTCGACTTCACGGTAGGCGCGAGCCTCGTGATGCCGGGCCTGACCGCGTGGCAGGGACTGTTCGAGCACGGCCGCCTGCAAGCGGGGCAGAGCGTCCTGGTGCACGGTGCGGCCGGCGTAGTCGGTTCGATGGCAACCCAGCTCGCACGTGAGGCCGGCGCCTACGTCATCGGCACCGGACGCGCTGCCGGCCGTCAGACGGCGCTCGACTTCGGCGCGAAGGAGTTCGTCGACCTCGAGAACGACGCCCTGGAAGACGTCGGCGGGGTCGATCTGGTTTTCGATGTCCTCGGCGGAGACATCGGGAAGCGGTCCGCACGCCTGATTCGCGCCGGAGGAACGCTGGTGTCGATCGCCGGGCCGCCCGAGGCGCGGCCCGGCGACGGACTGGCGATCGACTTCGTTGTCGAGTCCGACCGCGCCCAACTGCGTGAGATCGTCCGGCGGGTGCGGGACGGACGACTGCGGACGAACATCGGTAACGTCTCGACCCTCGACGATGCCGTCGCCACCTTCAACTCGACCGAGCGACGCGCGGGGAAGACGATCATCCGCGTTCGTCCGTGAGCGACACGCGCCAATCGATGCACGCGGCCGGCCGGCCGGCGCTGTCCGGATCGGCCGGCTCCGTCCTATCAGACCCGCCGGGACAACCTGGGAAACGCCCCATGGCCCCTGGCATGAGATGTCGAACGGGCTCCATCCCCGCAGCATTTCCAGCAAAGAGAGCGAAAACACTCTTGTACTTCAACCTATCCCTTCACCCATGGGAATCACCATGACCAACGGAATCACCATGACCAACGCCGTCATCGAATGTATCCTGAGCCGCAGCACCACCAAGAAGTACGACCCTGCCGTCACCTTGAGCGATGACCAAATCCGCGAGCTGGTGCGAATCGGCACCACCGCGCCGACATCCTTCCACATGCAGAACTGGCGCTTCATCGCCGTACGCACGCCTGAAGCCAAGGCTCGGCTGAGTCCGATCGCTTGGAATCAGCCCCCGATCACCGATGCAGCCGTTACCTTCATCGTCTGCGGCCAGTTGGCCGATTCCAGCGTAATACCAGAGCGCCTGGCACCGCTGGTGGAAGCGGGCGTCATGCCGGCGGCGATGGTTCCGGATTGGGAAATCCCCGCACGCGGTCTGTATATGGAGTACCCGCAGCGCCAGCGCGACGAGGCAGTACGCTCCGGCGCCATCGCCGCAACGGCGATGATCTATGCGGCCCGCTCGCTGGCCCTGGGTTCGACGCCGATGATCGGTTTCGATGCCGAAGCGGTGGCCCGCGAGTTCGGACTGGCCGAGGACGAAGTGCCGGTCATGCTGTTGTCCGTAGGCGCGGAGCGTCCGGGAAACTGGCCGCAGAAGCCGCGCCGTCCGGTGGCCGATGTGTTAGATCTCGTTTAATTATTAGTGAAATCAGGAACTTACGGAGAATATGATCCTACGTTCCGCACATCTCTGGTTCATTATCTCCGAATTTCCGGCGGCCTGCAATTTCAGCGATCGTAGGCCGTCGCCATGCCAAGCAGGTTCAGAATCTGGCGTTGCAACTTGGAGAGCTCGGTCGTGAATTCCACTGGCGCTTGCCCCTCCACGATCAGCTGATGACGCTGCACCTCCTCGAACAAATCAATCACCCGACGTGCCGTCGGGCGATGGCACGCTCGACCTTCCGGGTACAGAGGCACACTCTTCACACCATCGCGTTTCATCGCCGCACGCAGTTCCCGCTCCAGCAGCGCCTCGGTCAACAGGGCCAAGAAATAGACGCAAAGCAGCGACTGGATCCGCCCCACGTTCTGCAGGTACACGGGAGCCACTTCGAAGTCTGTCTTGAGTTGCGAAAACCGCTTCTCGATTACCGGCTGACGCTTGTATGCTAATAGCAATTCTTCCTCAGTAAGCAATAACTCGTTGGTGATTAGGGGAAAGACACCGTCGACGCACATTTCCGCCGCGAGAGCAACATGGTCGATGCGGTAAGTCAATGCGATGCGAACGGTCTCCTCTTTCACGTAGCGCGTCTTGTCGTTGGGACGGCCACGCCCCTCCTGACGGTAAGTTTCCTCCCGTTTTTCCACGACTTCGACTGTGATCCACCGGGCCAAGTCCCGCGGCTCCAGGATGGCCGCGACCGCCTCCTTGACCTTTCCGAGTTGGCGATAGCGGCTACGCGGCGAGCTGAGTTTTAACCGCAGTTCCGACAACGCCAGCAACGCACGCTCCACTTGCTGATGACGTGATGATGCGTCGACTTCCGCTTTCCGTGTGCTGTGACACCAGATCAGACGGTAGCCCTCGGCACTGAGGGTCGCCTGGTCGGCCACGCTGTAGCGTTCCAGGAGAACTCCCTTCTCATCCCGCTTCTCATGGATCGGCTTCCAGGTCACCTGGTCCTGGTACAACAACGCGCGGAATTCGCCATCTTCGGAGCGGGTACGAGGCAGGATGCTCAGGAATCGGCCGCCGTGCTGGTGCAGGTAAGCCATGTTCTCGGCGGTGGCGAGCTTGCAGTCGGCCACATAGAGAAAGTCCCGTCGCCCGGTCAACTGGCACAGCAGGTCCCAGGTGGCACGATGAGTGCGGTCGTCGGTGGTATTCCCGCTTTCGACGCGGAAGTGAACCGGTACGCCGCCATCGCGAGTGACGGTCAGGACGTAGAGCAGTTGTTTGAGGTCAGGGCGATGATCCTTGTTGTGCCCCCAGGTAATGGCCTGGGTCTTCTGGCCCCGCATCAGGTCCTCTTGGGCCGCCTCGCGATAGTCGCCGTGGAAGGTGATTGTGGTCGAGTCGTTATGGAGTTCGTCCAATGCGACGTTGAACTCCGCCACGGCATGGGTGGCGACGGCCAGGGTGAACGAGGGGACATTGGCGTCGAAGAGTCGGTCGAGACAACGTCCGACGCGGTCGTCGTTCCAGTGGGGCAGTTGGGCCGGGGTCAGAGCGAACCACTCGGCGGGGTGGCGACTCGCCCATTGGCCGACGCCATACATGGGTTCACGGGAGACGAGAAGGTTCTTGAGCAAGAGAAGGAGGCCGGTGGAGGTGGCGATCTTTTGGCGGGCATCCTCGGGGGGAAGGTATTGGCGGAGGAAGTCATCCAGTCGAAGTCGGCGGATGATCCGATCGAGGATGGGAAGGGCGCCGAGCCGGAAGGACTTGAGGGACTGACCGCCGGTGTGGGCCGCCTCGCCGGGACTGAGATCGGGAGCGGGATTCGACTGGCGCGGTCGTTTTTGTTCTGGCATGGACCATGGCCTCGAGAGGGATCAAATCGTCCTCGACATGCCCGCGATTGGCGACAGGCGTCGGGTTGTGATTCCCGTCGGCATGATTGTCCGAGAGTCGAGCGGGTCAAGGTGGAAAATTTTGTTGACTTGCAGAAATAATTACGCCTTGACGTAAGTCTAGGCCCGCAAGACTTACGTCAAAAGCGAATCCTCAAGTTTGACTCCGAAAGGAGGCAGGGAACGGTTGGGACATTGCCTTGCATGGGAAACAAGCGAAGAATCGATGGGGAACGATCACGATGGGTTGGCGGGACGAGGAGGCGTGATGTGAGCAAGTCAGTGGCGGAGATCATGGAAGGAGCGGGTCGCGGGAGCCAATACATCAGCGTATGCCAGAAATAGCAGGAGGTGAAAATTCCGAGAAATTGCAGGCGAGATGTGCGGAACGTATGTATGATGCCAAGAACTGCAGCTCTTAAGCCGGAACAGGTGCCGGCCGAATCGAAACCGACTATCGATCTGTTCACCAATAACATCGGTTTCACCCCAAATATGATGGCGACCTTCGCGCTGAGCCCGATTGCGTTCAACTCATGGGCCGCCCTGCTCGGCTCCTTGAGCAAGGCGCTCGACGTGAAGACGCGTGACAGCATCGGCCTCGCTGTCTCCGAAGTGAATGGCTGCAACTACTGCCTGACGGTTCACAGCTTTACGGCCGAGCATATGGCCAAGCTGCCGGCCGATGAAATCATTCTCGCTCGGAAGGGTCATGCCAGCGACCCGAAGCGGGACGCCGCCGTCCAGTTTGCTCGCAAAGTCATCGAGACCCGCGGCAAGGTCAGTGACACCGATCTGAAAGCGGTCCGCGATGCTGGCTACACGGATGCGAACGTCATGGAGATCGTCGCGCTGGTGGCCATGTACTCCCTGACGAACTTTTTCAATAACGTGTTCGATCCCGAGAAGGACTTTCCCGCCGTTCCACCGGCTGGCTCGATCTGAACTCTATCCGGTCGCATCGACCATCTCCGGGCGTCCTTGGAGGTTTCATGCCTCTTGCGATTTCCGGCAGGAAATCGTGCTGTAATTTCGGGATGGCGACCCGTCGCCATCGGACGACGACACGACATCACCTTTCCCAGAAACGACGAGACAAAATCATGATTCGATGGATTCAGTATGGCGTCATCGCGGGCGTCGCCTGCCTGGCCGGGGCCGCCGGCCTGACCTTCGCGTTGGCCGCGCCGCCCGTTGGTACGACGGCGGCGGTCGAGTTTACCCCCGACGGCAAGCTCAAGAAGCCCGACGGCTACCGCAACTGGGTGTCCGTCGGCGCGGTGGTGACCCCCAACGACCTCAACGACGGCGAGGCCGCGTTCCCCGAGTTCCACTCTGTCTACATGGACCCGGAGAGCTTCGCCCACTACGAGAAGACCGGCGAGTTCCGCGACGGCACCGTGATGATCAAGGAACTCATCGGCGTCGGCGCCAAGGAGGCGACCAGCGGCAAGGGCTACTTCATGGGCGACTTCCGCGGCTTGGAGGCTTCGATCAAGGACTCGAAGCGTTTCAAGGACGAGCCCGGCTCATGGGCCTACTTCAGCTTCGGCCACAAGTATCCGCTCAAGGCGGAGGCGACGAAGCAGGCCGCGGCCTCGTGCAACGCGTGCCACCCAACGTCAGTAACTCGGCGTCGTCAACAACGGATGTAACTCTCACCGGACCAGAGAATTACTGCCGCTCCGTGGCTGCGGTTCGTTCGAGAGAAGGGGGGGCAAAAAATCGCCGTTCTTCGTCATGATGGGTGCGGCTAGCAACCGGCACTCACCTGGATTGAGGAAGAACGGCGATGAAGGCAGCTCGGACGCTGCAAGGCTTGCAGCAACCGCAGTCGTTGATCGGCTATGTCCGACAGTTTCTCACCCCGACGGTCTGGAAGCAAGCCCGAGGGGTTGTTCCTCAAAGGCGGTCGGCGCCGCGGTGGGATCTCCAGCCACTGGTCGTGGTCATGCTCGCCATGACCTGGGCCACCGGCGACTCCGAGTCCGAGAGGTTTGAGAAGGCCCGGGGATACTACGTCGCCTGCCATGAGTCGCGAAGACGCCCGGGAAAGACCCTCGTCGGCTTCCAGAAAGCGATGCGACGCGTCCCCATGCGACAACTCAGGGCGTTGGCCGCGGGGGTTCGGCAACAGATCCACGCCCGACTGGGGTCGCGGCGGATTGTCGACGGCTTCGAGCCGATGGGCTGCGACGGCTCGCGGATCGAGTGCCCCCGCACCCCCGAGTTGGAACGGGGACTCGGGCAGGCCGGCAAGAACGACGCGGCCCCCAACGTCTGGCTGACGGCGTTCGTCCACTTGCCCACGGGACTGCTTTGGTCGTGGCGACTCGGCCCGGGCACCGCGGCCGAGCAAGAGCATTTGAGGCACTTGCTCGCCACCCTCTCGCCCGAGGCCCTGATCGTCTGCGACGCCGCTTATATGGGCTTCGATCTGGTCCGGGCGATCCTCGGTGTCAAGCGATCGTTCCTGTTCCGGATGTCGTCGCGGGTCGACCTCTACACCCTCGAAGTGGCGAACCTGGAGGATTGGACCGAAGGCCCTGTCTTGTACTGGCCGAACTATGTCCAGAAGAAAGGGGAAGCGCCGATCCAATGCCGCTTGATCCGGATCCCGGCCAAGGGCAAGGGTAAGGGGTCGGTCAAACGCGACGTCTGGCTCCTGACCGACGTCCTCGACCCAGCCCGGATGTCGGCGGCGACGGCCGCCAAATTCTACCGCTGGAGATGGCGTAATGAAGGACTATTTCGCACATACAAGCGTATAATCAATAAATTGAAACTCGCTAGCCGCACGGTGGCCTTGGTGCATCGCGAGGCCGAGTTGTCACTGCTGGCCACGCAGATCCTCCTGGCGCATGCCGACCTGGCGCTTCGGCCGGCGTCGGCGTCGGCGACCGATGGCCCAGTGATCAGCCCCCGCAAAGTTCTGATCGAGATCCGCAAGGAGATCGACGCGGCCGTGAAACCCAAGGCCAAGTGTTACCACAAGCGACTCGCGGGCTGCCGCGCCGGGTGCCGGAAGCAGAAGAGCCCGAAAGCCACACGCAAGTGGCCTCGTCGCAAACCGCATAAGCCGCCGAAACCGCCTGTGCTCCACACCCTGACTCAGGAACAGAAAGCCTTGCTAAACAAGCACATGAGTGCAGTAGGATGAGGCATCAGTAATCGACGTTGCGTGCCTCCCCAGCAAGTACCTGATCCACGGCGCAAAAGTCGCCAGCTATTTCCGCAGGGGTGCCGAGTTCGGGATCGTCCCGGGCGATTGGAAGGTCGAGATGTCCGCCGTCCACGACGGTAAGAGGAAGATGGTCGACACGATGGTCGTCCGGAATCAAGACCTTTATCGGGAGAGCGGCGCGGAGCTGGTCATGGGACAGGGCCGCTTCGTCGGGCCGAGGACGATCGAGGTCGTGGCTGCCGACGGCGGGACGCGGACCCTCCGCGGCGAGGTGGTCGTGATCAGCACCGGCTCCAGGGCCCGGATCGACCCGATCTCGGGCCTCGCCGAGGCGCGGCCGATGACGCACGTTGAGGCCCTCGACCTGGACCGCGTCCCGGGTCACCTCGTCGTCCTGGGGGGCGGCTACGTCGGGCTCGAGCTGGCCCAGGCCTTTCGCCGCTTCGGCAGCCGCGTGACGGTCATCGAGCGGAACGACGCCCTGGCCCATCGCGAGGACCGCGACGTCTCGGAGGCCCTGCGCGAGCTCTTCAAGGACGAGGGGATCGAGGTCCGCACCGGCATCCGCGTCGAGCGTGTGGAGGGGCGGTCCGGCGAGTCCGTGAAACTGCACGTGGCGCGCGACGGGGCGGAGGACCCGATCGAGGGCACGGACCTCCTGGTCGCGAGCGGACGGACCCCGAACACCGACGGCATCGACCTGGAGGCGGCCGGTGTCGAGCGTGACGGCCGTGGCTTCGTCAAGGTCGACGAGCGGTGCCGGACGACGGCCCCCGGGGTATGGGCGGTGGGCGATTGCGCGGGTGGCCCCCAGTTCACCCACATGGCCGACGACGACGTCCGCGTGGTCCGCGACAATCTCGCCGGCATCGACCGGACGACGACCGGACGTCTGGTACCCTTCTGCCTGTTCACCGACCCCGAATTGGCCCGCGTCGGCCTGAGCGAGTCGGAGGCGGAGCGTCGCGGGATCGCCTACCGTCTCGCGAAGATCCCGGTGACCGCCATTCTCCGCTCCAGGACCCTCTCCGAGCCGCGCGGCTTCTACAAGACGCTGGTCGCCGCCGACAGCGATCGCATCCTCGGCTTCACCGCGTTCGCCCCCGAGGCCGACGCCGTCATGACGACCGTCCAGGTCGCGATCTCGGCGGGTCTCCCCTACACGGCCCTCCGCGACGCGACCCTGACCCACCCGACGATGTCGAAAGGCCTCGCCGCGTTGTTCCACGCGGTGCCCGACCGATCCTGATCCGCCGGCTGAGCCGGACCGGGCCCTATGCCGGCCAGGCGGTGCCAAACCAGCGAGAGCCGCGCCGAGCTCGGCGGGACCGACAGCGAAACGGAGAGCCGCTTCGTGGAACGGATGCTTTCGGCGGTAGCGACGTACCGGCAGCAAGGGCGCGGCGTGTTAGAATATCTTATCGCCTGTCATGAGGCCCGATCGCTCGGCCATCCCGCGCCCTCGTTGTTCGCCAGAGAGATCGAAGGAAGAAGTGCGGCCCGCCCCACGGCCACCCTCCAGGCTCGATCGCACGGGCTCGCCAGGGCATGAGCGCCGGCCTGGCAACTCCTTTTGGTTCATCTACCAGGCGATCGTGGTCATGCCGGACACGCCTGCCGCATCCGCTGAAGTCGCCGGGTTCCTCGGATCACTTGAAGTGGTCCCGATCGCCGTGGACCGGCGTGGGCTGACCCCGGCTTGGAAGCGGCACAAGTCAAGGAAGAAGGGTTCACCGTCCTCTGGCCCGAGCGTTTCGACGATGTGTTGATCCGTTTCGTGACGACACCGACGAGGCTGGCCTCGTATTCCACCTACTTTGTCTTCCAGAGATCGATGAGCTTCGCGGTCACTGTCATCCGGCATGATCCGCCCACCATATTGGCCCCCGATGTCCTCCGCATCGAGGCGGGCGAGTCGCTGGATAGCGTTCGCGATCGGTTCCTTTGCGATTTCCACGCTGAGTTGCTCGGAGAGCGCCCGATCCTGCTCGGGGCGTTGGTTGGTCGCGAGTTCGAGGCGAGGTTCACTGGGGCCGCGAATAAAGAGCACGAGTCGAGACGTCATCCGCCCGGCCCCGGGGTCGGGCGTGTCAAAGCACGGCTTTACTTGTCCAATCCTCGAGTGTTGAGGGTCTTCGTGACGACACCAAACGGTCAGGAAACCCACAAGGGGCTCGAGTCATTCCTTGACTCTTTCCGCCTGGTAGAGGCGTGAACGCTTACCAACTACGTTTAGTCACATGCTTCTGCCTAAACCATTTTGTCCGCGTCCCACTCTCAGCAATCGGCAAAGGCTCTGGTCGAGTGCACGGCAGGTTTGGATTTTCTGACCCGAAATGACTGACTTACTAGATGCATTGATATCAAGACACGCTATCACAATCAGTCGCCATCCAGATCGCGGTTTTACCGCCGTGTGAAGACGGACAACCCAGCAGCAATCCATGGTTTTCACGGCCGCTCCCGTGACGTAATATCGATCCGTGGCCGTGGGTTTTGATTCAGGATCACTCGAGCAGGGATACGCAATGACGATGAGACCACCGTCCCCCGCATTGTTCTTCGATACGATCACTGCCTATCAGCGTACAGAGGCGCTCCAAGCGGCCATCGAGCTGGACTTGTTCTCGCTGGTGGCGGCGGGGCGACGGACGGCGGCCGAGTTGGCCGAGGCATCCCAGGCCGCTCCTCGGGGCATCCGCATCCTGGCGGACTATCTCACCATCCTCGGCTTCCTCAACAAGGAAGGCGACCACTACGAGCTCACTGACGACACGCGGGTGTTCCTGGATGGCGGGTCGCCGGCCTATGTGGGAGGCGCAGCGCGATTCATGCTCGCGCCCGAGATGAGAGAGAGCTTTCAACAACTGACGGCGGCCGTGCGGCGGGGCGGTACGGCGGCCTCCGAGGAGGGGACAGTCTCCCACGACAATCCGATCTGGGTGGAATTCGCCCGCGCGATGGCCCCGCTCATGCAGTTGCCTGCCCAGTTGCTCGCAGGCTTGGTCGGCGGGGACGCCGGGCGGCCACTGCGCGTGCTCGACGTCGCCGCGGGACACGGTTTGTTCGGCATCACGATCGCCGAACGCTATCCCAAGGCTCAGATCACGGCGCTGGACTGGCCGAACGTGCTGGCGGTTGCGGAAGAGAATGCGCATCGGGCCGGAGTTACCGAGCGATACACCTTGCGGCCGGGCAGTGCCTTCGACGTGGCCTGGGGCGGCCCTTACGACCTCGTCCTCCTGACGAACTTCCTGCACCACTTCGATCGATCGACCTGCGAACAGTTGGCGGCCAACGCGTACGTGGCCCTCGCCCCGGGTGGCCGGACCCTGACGCTTGATTTCATCCCCGAACCCGATCGCGTCACGCCGCCGGCAACGGCCGGCTTCGCGCTGGTGATGCTCGCCACGACGGCCCGCGGCGACGCCTACACGTTTACGGAATTCCAAGACATGTTCGCTCAGGCCGGGTTCGTGCGTAGCGAATTCCACGCACTCGCGCCAACCACGCAACAGGCGGTGGTGTCGTATAAGGATTGAACAGAATGAGGGATCGCGGCGCCGGATCTCGGTCGCGGCGCCCGACCGCCCACGATTAACTGCCTCATTGTTCAAATTCAAATATCAACGCGTCTTTCGCCACGTTACGGTGGCGCTTCATCCGTCGGAAGACAGGGAGCGATCAGCTCCCCGCTCGCCATTGGAAGGCGAGCGAAGATCAATGACCACGATCCGGCTGCCGTCGCCAAGCAGGCCGTTGGCGGGGAGACAACAATGTCGGTGTCGATCGGGATCGCGGTGGTGTCGATGCGGAGCTTGTAGACCCGGGTAACCTCGGGTCCAGGCCGACGGGGCCACACGGTCGATGAGAGCGTGGATCGTTCCGGGACAGCAAGTCCGGCTGCCGGCCCGGAACGCTTCTGGGCGGAAACACGATTCGACGATTCTACATTTAAAAATCAGTATTTATGGCTTCCCACGATCCACGCCGCCGCGAATGTCCGTGCCCAGGTCCCAGATGATCGCCGTCGTGTCCGCCATCCCGGTGGCCATTGACTTGCCGTCGGGCGCGAAGGCGAGCGATGAGATCGGCTTGCCCTGGGTGGCCAGGCTCAGTAACTCGCGACCGCTGGCCATGTCCCAGAGCCGAATCCGATCCGAACCAGCGGGCAGGCTGTTGCGGAGGGTTGTCACAGAGCAGAACCGCCGTCCATCCGGCGAGATCGCGACGCGTGTGCCCACGTTCGGTTCGTCCTCGATCGTTCGCAAGGCCTTGCCGGACTTCAAGTCCCAGACGATGAGCCGGTGATCCCGCTCACCACTGGTCAGAGCCCACGTCAAGTCGGGCGCAATCGCGGCGTTGGCAATACGGTAAGGTTTGCCCTTGCCAAAGTGGCTCGTGAGGTCGAATTGCCGGATCGGCTGGCCCGAGTCCGACTCCCAGAAGCGGAACGACGTGTCCTGGCTCGCGGTGACGAACGACCGGCCGTCGGGAGCGAACGCGAACGCGACGATCCTCGAGTCGTGACCGCGCAGCTCCGCCAATCGCTGCCCCGTATCGGCGTCGAAGACGCGGACCGTATCGTCCGGCGGCCCATCATTCTTGCCCCCCATCCCGAGCGTGGCCTCCGCGTTCCAAGTCGCGACCGCCACTCGCCGGCTGTCCGCCGAGAAGCTCACGAGGGTAGCGCGGTGATCGAACCTCAACTCGCGTAAGAGCCGGCCGTCGGAGAGGTCCCAGAGCCGGGCGATGCCGCCGAAGTAGGGGGTGTCGGAGTTGGGATCCTCGCCGACTGCGGCCATGAGCCGTCCGTCCGGAGACACGCAGACCGCCCGGGCCCAGCCTCGCTCGGTCAAGTCGAACTGGCGGCGTGGTTCGCCATTGGCCGTGTCCCAGATGCGGATCGTGCCATCGGCGCTCGCGGAGGCCAGGGTGCGGCCCTCGGGCGTGAACGTGACGGCGAGCACGGAGTCTGAGTGGGACTTGGTCGGGGCGGGCAGTGACTTTCCCGAGGCGAAGTCGAGCACGCGAATCCGATGGTCGTTGCGGAGGAGTGCGATCGTTCGATCGTCGGGCGCGATGGCAATCCCGGAGGCCCCCCCACCCGAGTCCAAGTCGTCTGGAGGGAACAGGATCGTCCTCGTGACGCGGCTCGAGGCGATGTCCCAGACCAGAAGCCGATCGTGATGGGCCGAGACCAGGGTCGACCCGTCCAGCACGAGCGCGAAGCCGCCGAGGCCGAGGATCTCGCCCGAATCCATCTCGCCGAGTTTCTGGCCGTTGCGTACATCCCAACGGGTGAGCTTAGCCACGGGGATGACTCGACCCCACTTTTTGCGAATCGCGTCCTCCTGGACATGTCGGTCCACGAGCCCTCCGGAGATCAATTCCTTGCTGTCCTTGGTGAACGCGATACCGGCGAGGAGAAAATCATGGGCTGCACGAAAGACAACCGGCTTACCTCGGTCGCGAAGGTCCCAGATGCGGAGCATGACCCGTTCCCCGGTTTTCGGCTCCATCCCGAGCGCCAGGCGGTGGCCGTCGGGGGAGAAGGCGACCGGGCCGCAGTGGTCGTCCTGCTCGTCGCGGAACTCAAGCGACTGTAGCTCACGACCGGTGGCGACGTCCCAGAGCCGAACGCACTTGTCATCACTGCTCGACGAAGCGAACGTTGTCCCGTCGGGCGCAAAGGCAATTCCTCGCACCCGCCCACCGGGCAACTTGGAGCGGAAGCGTTCCCGTTTTGCCGTAGCGTCCCAGAGCTGGACCGTGCCATCCTCGCGGCCCACCGCCAGGAAGTGACCGTCGGGTGAATAGTCCACAGCCAGGGGCGATGATGACTCCTTGAGCAGGTCCAGTCCGGGGATCGTTTCGCCTGTCTTGAAGTCCCAAAAGCGGACCGCCTTGTCCCAACCGGCCGTGGCCAGGGTGCGGCCATCGGGGGAGAAGAGGGCCCGGACAACATTCCCCTCGTGTCGGAGGCGCGTGGTCCCCATTCGCACCCTCGCGCCTTCGGGCAGGGGACGATCGATCGATCGCGCGGCCGCGACCGCCACCGCCAACGCGGCCCCTCGGGCTGCCGGCGGATCCTCCGTACCGGCGTAACCGATCGCCACAGCACTCCCCAGGGCACCGAGCAAGAGCAGGATCGCCGCCGCCTTGAGCCGGCCGACGATCATCGAACGAAGTCCCCCCCGCGCCAGCGCGATGACCGACCCCGAGACGGCCCCGGTCTCCGCCAATCCGAGCGTGACCGAGACCGCCGCCCGGGTCGTTGCTCCGACCAGTGAGGGAGGTACGGCCAACGCGGCGGCCTCACCCCCCACAGCGGTCCCCGAAGCCAACAATCCGACCGCCGGTGCCAGTCCGCGGCGTGTGAGTCGCGCCCGCAGGAGAACCTTGGCCCGAGCCAGCCGGCCCGAAACGGTCCCCTTGGTCCACCCCAACACCTGGGCCGCCTCCTCCTGAGTCAGGCCCTCCAGATAGCAGAGGACCAAGGGGCGGTGGTATTTCTCCGGGAGTCGACCCAACTCCTCGTCGAACACCGGCCGGAGGTCGGCCATGTCCCCATCCGCCTCGGGGGAGATTACCTCGGGCAGGGCGCATGACAGCTCGGGTCGTCTTCGGGCCAAGACTCGCGTCCTTCGCGCCAGGCGAGATGCGACGCCATGGAGCCAAGGGGCCACGGAATCCCGGCGCGTGATCGCGCGGGCCCGGAACGCAAGGACCAGGAACGTCGCCTGGAAGACATCCTCAGCGGTGTGAACATCGCCCAGAGCGCGACGGCAAACCCCCAGGACCATCGGCCCATGCCTCCGCACGATCCCCTCGAACGCAGCCTCGGCGGCGTTGCCTCCCTCCACGAATCGATCGAGCAGTTGCCGGTCCGTCAGGCCAACGGCGGACCCGAACCGGAACAGCGTACCCAGGTCGTGAACGAGACCCTCGGTCGATTTCTCATCCATGTGATCATGTCTCCTGAGACGGCGGGAACCACTACCATTTAGTGCATGTGCCAGGTCGGACGAATACGACAATCTTGGTCGAAAATAGGCATTTGGTGCCTCTTGCGATCCGGCGTCGATGCGATCTTGACGGAGGTTCCGAAACGCCAGTGGCTGAACCGAACGGTCAGCTCGACGAATCCGGCGGAGTCGCCGCCGAGGTCGTGCCCCTCGCTCGTATCGGTCCGTGCCTCGGTCAACACGGAACGTCAGTCGTTCGGATTGATGTCCCTTGGGGACCTACGACGCGACGGCACCCAAGATCACACTTTCACTCATTAACATAAACAAACAAAAATACATATCAACAGCCACATCGAGGAGCCACAGCACCATCGTCTTCAATCGCAGTGGCAGTCGCTTCAGGTGATGTCCACCGCCGCCGCGACGCGGTTTCGAGAGCACCGCATGATGCATGCCAGACCCAAAGGTTTCGCAGTTAGACCTCTGACTCGCCCAGTCCGGCCAAGATTTCCCTCGCCCGTGGCGGCTGCTCGATGATCGCCAGCATGAGTGTTTCCAGTGACCGTGCCGGCATGCGTGCCATGTGCATGAGCATCTCCGCCACGGGTCGGCCGCTGGGCAAAACGGCCAGGAATAGCCGCCAGAGCTCACCCCCGGTTTGCAGCATCCAGGGCTCGAAATCGACGCCGTCGGCGGCCGTGATGACCTGCTGATAGGCGTCGTCCGTCAGGCGGTTCAGGCCGTGAAGGCAGATCAACTCGGCGGTCCCCTTAACGAGTTCCTTGGCCATGAGTTGCCAGTTCGTGCCTCGGCCGACGACCATCAGAGTCTCGCCACGCCGCTGGACACCGCCATACCCCACGGCGCAGGCACGGAAGACCTGGCCGCCAATCGTCCGGGGGGTGCTCAGATTGCCGAAGGCGACATTGGTCGTCAACTTCGATTCGAGCCGGTCGGGTGAAATCCCCCAAACCATCGTCACGGCTTTCTTGGCCAGTTGAACAACGCCCGGTCATGGCCTGCCTCCTTGCTGCGCAGGCGGCCAATCACATTGAGGGTCTGGAAGGGGAAGAAGTATCGGAGGGGCCAAAACCCCTTTTCATTGCAGCGTTCCAGGCCACGTCGCCGGGCCGCCGACGCAAGCCGACCCCCATGGTGGGACAGCACGGGGTGGCCGAAGAACGGGTGCAACGGGTCCGTCGTTGACCGCCTCCAGAACCGCGGCGGCCAGCCGAAGAGCAGGGCGGCGTCGAAACTCCAGTATTGGAGGAGGTTGATCAATGCATTTTGGTCGTACAAGCGAACCAGATCCGAGTCGAGTGCATCGAGCTCGTCCCGTACCAGGTGATGGAACGTCATGCCCGCGTGTTGTGCGGCACCCTGGATCAGCCAGTTCAATGTAAAGCGTTTGTTGACCTCGTCACGTAGCTCAACATCATTCACATTCGGCCCCGCGCTTTGGGCTCCGGCGTCGGCCGGGTGTCGGGCCAATCCGGGTTAAAAGGGTCCAATTCTCGCCGCGGCTTAGGCGGCTTCTGCGGCAAACGCAGGGGATCCCGCGGCAAGGGCGAAGACTTCTCACGGCGCTTGTCGGGTGGCGCAAGGGGCTCGGTTTGCGGCATGTCCTGGACGTCCTCCATACTCACGCCGAACGAGTCGATTCGGCAGTGCATCCGCCGTACTGACAAATCCCTTGGTTCAATACTTGTGAGCAAGTCATCACCATGCCAACTTGCCCCCTTCGTCTGCTCTATTTTCTCACCCGATCACAACCGAATCAAGCAGTCCTGTCTGCTTCGGTCCGACACACGAATGGCACTAGACCGACTTTTCGTTTTTGAAGGCTAATGAAGAGGCCAACATCCCGGGGCCTCCCATCTTCTCTGTTTTTACGCCGCTGACTTCATCAGCGGACGACCCGTGTAGGTCCAGCGAAACGGCTTCGCGAATACCTTGTTGAAATAGGTAAGGAAGTTCAACAGCTTTGATTGCAGATCATTCACCGACGTGAACGAACCGCGACGAATCACCTTTCGCATGATCACTCCGAAGATCACCTCGATCTGGTTCAGCCACGAGCTGTGCTTCGGAAGATATACAAATCGAATCCGATGACTTGTGTCCGACAAGAACGCTTGCCGGCTCGCCACCGACTTCAGCACCCCACGTTTACCTTTTTTGCCCAATTCCAGGGGGATTTCACACGCCACGGCAATCTGATTCACCAGGCTTTCCGTGCAATGAATGTTCAAGTTGTCCGCTATAAATACCCACGATCCCTCCGGGTCCAGAGTCAACGTCTGCTCGATGTGACGGACGAAGTCCGCCTCGGTTCGCGTCGGGCCAATCGTTTGAGTGAGCATCTTTCCGGTCGTTACTTCGAAGTTGCCGATCAGGCATAACGTCCCGTGTCGGATATACTCAAACTCGATCCGTTCGCACTTCTCTGCGATCATCCCCTTGGTGGGAGCGATCCGCTCCAGCGCCTGGAGACCGGTCATCTCATCAATGCAAACGGTGTGGGTCGCATCGTTCCGCTCCCGCTCCGACGCCATGAGGTACGTGTCACAGACCGTCTTGACTTGCTCCTCAAAACGTTGAGGATCCTTCTCCGTGGTGTTGAGCCAATACCGGCTCTTGTGGGGCTGCAAGGCGGCCTCATCCAGGTAACGGCTCACCTGGGACGATGAGATCGATACCACAATGCCGCGTTTGACGACCTCATCGGCCAGTTCCCGAGCGGTCCAGTGGGTGATCGGTCGGCCCGACTTCTCAGGCGGCTCACAAGCGATCGCCAAGATCTGGGTGACCTGCTCTGGGGTGAACTTGCTGGGGGCGCCGGGGCGTGGTTCGTCGGTGAGGACGGCTTCAATCGCATGGCGCAGTTTGGCGCGAGTCTCGCAGCATTCGATGTTGATCAGTTTCTCCCAAGCGTTGGCCCAGCGTCGTCGCCAGCGTCCGACCTGGCGGTGGACCAGACCGACCGCCTCGGCGATCTCTTGATTGCGAAGGCCGTCGAAGCCCATCAGGATGATCGAGGCGCGTTGCCGGAGTCGCGAGGGTGCCGTGGTGGCACGGGACAAAGTCCGAAGGATTTCCTGCTGGCACTCGGTAATGGTGATCTTGGCCGCCTGGCCCGGCATGACGTGTGAACTCCTGGTGGCTGGTAAGTTAGTCCATCCAGGTAATTTTGGGGTGTTCGTCAACCCCTTGGGCTATCGAATACGAAAAGTCGGTCTAGCTTTAGATCACGCCGTGAACTTTAGTCCATGCGCCATCGTAATATAGGGCATGATCACTCATCGGGTCCACCCTATTGACGACATCTCGATTATCCCGCCCCGAGACGCCGAAGCCAACTCCTTGACGAGCTTGGATCGACATAACTTTCGGCCGCAGACTTGAACGTGGTCGACATCCCTCGGCCCTCAGCCATGAGGCCCATTCGGCGAGCGGGGCATCCCCGTTCCGACTCTCCGGTTCCAGACCTATGAATCGGGCAACGACGTTTGGGGCATTGGCGAAATTCGTCACGAGGTGAACCGAGACTGGCGACTATTCCGGCTGTGGTGAGTTGCAGGATAGCACGGACGTGTCGGATCGACGCGCGCAACGTAACCTCCTACGACCGTGTGGTTAAGTCGTCAGTGGATGCTTCGGGGCCTCGAGGCCGGGGGAACTTTTTCCGAGTCTGGCTGTATAACCTCTCAGCGGGAATTCAGTGTGGCAAGGCAGGGCGCCATGAACGATGACCTCGATGCGATCCGGCGGGTGTTGGCGGACGACGTCGAGTCGTTCCGCCGCCTCGTGGAGCGCTACCAGCGGCCGCTGTTGACACTGGCCCGCAACCTGACGCCGCCCGACACCGACCATGAGGGAGTCGCCCAGGAGGTGTTCCTGGCCGCGTTCCGCTGCCTGGCATCGTTCGACCCAAAGCGGTCGGCGTTCTCGACCTGGCTGTTCACCATCGCCCGCAACCGCTGCCGCAACGAACTCGCCCGCCGGCGGCCGGTCGCGGGCGCCGAACTGCTGGACGTCGTCGATCTGCGGTCGCCCGAGCGGGCGGCTTCGGAAGCGGAACTATTCCGCCAGCTCGACGCGGCCCTGGATGCCCTGCCGTTCGAGCAGCGTTCCGCCTTCGTGCTCGCGCAGTTGCAAGGTCTTTCCTACGAGGAGGTCGGTCGGATCGAGGGCGTCAGCGTGGGCACCGTGAAGTCGCGAATCGCCAGGGCCCGTGAGAAACTTCGCTGTCTCCTCCGCCACGCCGCCGAGCCGTACTCATGAACGACGATCTTTACAATCTGTGGATGCAACGGGCTGATGCCGAGGCGCCCGCTGACTTCGCTGACCGCGTCATGGACGCGATCCGCCGCGAACCACTGCCGTCCTCGAAGGGCGTCCTGGTCCTACTGCTGTCCTCACCCGCCGTGCGCGTCGCCGCCTGCGTCCTGGCGTGCCTCGCCTGCCTGTGCCGCATGGCGGCGGTTGTTGCCGTCTTTTTCGTCCAGTGAGCTCCGTAATAACGAGGGTTTCTCTTGAGCACCCCCAACTCACCCGCCCGCAGTCCGCTGATCGCCGTGATTCTATCGCTCGCCGCCACCGGACTCGGCCAGATTTACTGCGGCCGTATCGTCCGCGGCCTGGTAATGTTCCTCGGCTCGCTGCTGTTCGCGCCGGCGATCGTGGTGGCCGCCCTGTTGCCACCGGCGACCATTGTTCTGATCGGCCTGATCCTCGCGCTGCTGACAGTGCTGGGGGTCTATGTCTTTGCGGTCGTGGACGCCTTCCGCCTTGCCCGCCGCGGCCGTGATTTCTTCCACTCAATGGACTACAACCATCCGCTGGTCTACGCTCTGTTCATCCTAGTAGGACTGACGTACTCGGCCGGCGGGCTGTACTTCATCCGCAGCAGCGTCTTCGAGGCCTTTGCGATTCCGACGGCCAGCGAGGTGCCGACGTTGCTCCCCGGTGATCGGGTTCTGGTGAACAAGACGACGTACCTGAGGCGATTCGTGCGCCGCGGCGACGAGGTGGTGTTTCGCGTGCCGTCGGAGCCGGGGCTGAACTGGGCCAAGCGTGTCATCGCGCTGCCCGGCGATACCGTCGAGGTGAAGGTCAACGAGGTGATCGTCAATGGGCGGCAGTTGCCGCGCGAGCCGGCGCCACGGGCGAGCCTCGGGGCCGCGGCGCAAGAGGTCAAGGGGGAACTATTCGAGGAAATCAACGCCGGCCGCCGCTATCGGATTCTCTTCGCCGCCGACACGAAGCCGTTACCGGACTACCCCAAGGCGAAGGTGCCGGACGGGATGTGTTTCGTGCTGGGCGACAACCGGAACAAATCTCGCGACAGCCGCACGATGGGCTTCGTGGCCCTTGGCGACGTGCTCGGCGACGTGCAGCACAGGTACTGGCCAGCCGCGACGTGGGCCCGGTTCGGCGGCCTGACCGAATAAGCACTGACCTGATTCCAATCATGCACCAGCCCCTCAACGGAATCTCCGGAGCCATGCATGGTGGTTTCAGTGCTGTTCGATCTTGATTCCTCGCCCGACTTCGGGAATTCCGCGACAAGAGTCTCCATTTTGCCGAGGAGCGCCCGTCGCACGGCCTCCCTGTAAAAGACCTCCCACCCGGAATCGCGCGGCCAGAAGTCCTTGGTTTCTGGCCGCCAAGTCGTGGTGCCTATAGCAGCATGGGCAACCTTTTCCAGCTTCTTAGAGCCGATCGACCGGATTGTTGCGCGCTTCGGTCGATCAGACCGAAGCACTCGACGTCCACGTTGAGGAGACACACTGCGGCGATGATTGCGAGGGCGTACGGCAACGGATACCCGGCAGCCCGACCGATCCATCATTCCAACCTGACGGCTCATGCTTGGACATGCGAATGCCGCCGTGGTCCATCTCGTGTTTCCGGGCTGCGAACTCTGCGGTGTCACGGACATATCGGAGTCGATGCGTCCTTTCGTCCGGCCTTCGTGGATTGGCTACGGAAATCTGATGGGGCCAAGATTCGACGACTTGTTATCCGATCGACCGACCATCCGCATCTTCCATGAGTGATCCGCTCGGCCAATCTCCTCGTAGCAAGAGCGATTCCAGCTCGCGCCTCCGGCCATCGGGCGGACACGCCTGGGCGAAGTGCAGAGGCGATCGGTGCAGTGCCCCCCGGGCCAGCCGGTCGCGGAGCTGCTCCCAGGGGCCCGAGTCGACATAGGCGTCCCGGACGGTGAGGAGCAGCAGCGCGACGGGCACATCGGCGAACGACTCGACGGCCGAGTAGACCAGGGCCCGCAGGTCGTCGCCGTGACGCCAGGCCGGCGCAAGGCCCGGGTCGTGGGCCGTGTCGAAGTCGAACCAGCGAGCCTCGCCAGTGCCGGGATCGAACAGGACGTTGCGGAGCGTCGCGTCGCCGTGGCTCAGGCGTTCACACCCTCCGTCGGCACGCGGCATCTCGACCCGATGCAGGTCCCGCAACGCCCGGCCTGCGGCGTCCAGGCCCCGTAAGCGGGCCGGCGCCGGGTCGAGCCGGCTCCGCGCGTGATCGGCGAGCACCACCCCCGGCCACCGGGGAAGGATCAGCCAGCCCCGGGGGCCGGTCTCCAGCTCGATCCCGTGGAGCGCGCGATGCAACGCACGCTCCCTGGCCCGCCACTCCGCCCCGGGCAGGACCCGCACTCCCGACCCCTGCAGGCGCAAGTACAGGTTGCCGGGCCCGATCAGCAGCGGTCCGAACCAACGTCGACGCTTCGCGATCGTCGGTGGCCGGCCCGGAGCCTGGCGGGGCTCGATCGCATGCATCCGGAGCTTGCCCAGCCAGGGTCCGAGCAACGCCGGCCACCGCCCGAAGCCCGGCCAGGACCGTTCGCCGTCGGCGGTCGTCCTCGGCACGGTCGGGAGCGCTCCCTCCTTCAATCGCCGGGGGGTCGAGTCCCGCGGCGCGTGCCGGATATGGTCGGGATAATCCAGGCGGCCCCGGAAGCTCAGAACCGCCCAGACGTACCGGGCGAAGGTCCGCGTGTATCCGAAGTGCTGGAGCTCCATCCGACGCCCCGAGCTGAGGGCCGTGATGGCTTGATCGTAGACGAATCGGCGGGGCCGGGTGCGGTAGAGCCCGGCCAGGATCGGCCACTCCTCGCCGATGGCGACGCGCTCATCGAACGGCCCGAACTCATCGAAGGCCTCTCGGGTGCAGAACATACAGGCCGGCATGGCCTTGGCCCGCGGCAGGGGGAGCCGCCGCACGGCATTCCAGAAGGCCCACCAGCATCGGACCCGCCAGCCGCCGTCCAGCGCTCCGAGGCGAGTGATCCCCGCCTCGTATCCTTGCTCGTCGACCAGCTCTGCGATCCGGACGAGCGCCCCGGGAGGCAGCCTGGTGTCGGCGTCGAGGAAGACCAGCATTCGGCCGCTCGCCAGCCGCGCCCCGAGATTCCGCGCCCTGGCCGCGCCGCGAGGCGAGCAGGTCGCCACCAGTACGCCGCCCTCGGCGGTATGCCGGACCAGGACGTCGGCCGTGCCGTCGTCGCTCGCGTTGTCGACCACGATGACTTCGACCGCCCCCCCGTCGCAGCACACCTCGCGGTAGCGGTCGCGTGCCCGCAGCACCGACCCCACGGTCGAAGCAATCAGCGCCGCCTCGTTCCTTGCGGGGATAACCACCGAGATCAAAGGCGGGGGCCGCTTCATGGCCGTTGCGTCCCCGTTGGCGGTGGGGAGGCCGCGAGGCCGGGCCCCTGGTGCGGGCCTTCCAGGACGAACAGGTCGCGACTGACCAGGCCCAACAAGCCGGGCTCGGGGACAACCCGCGCCAGCTTCAACCCCGCCTCGTCGGCAAGGTCGCCGACCCGCTCGCGCGACAGCAGGCGCCGTGGGTGGAGCGGCGTTGGCGAGGGCGGGATCAGGCGGAGGGTCGCGCAGAGCCGGAATGCGACCCGCCCCTGGATCCAGCCCCGTAGCCGCAGCGCAATCCGCCCGGCCCGACCCCGAGGGCTCGACTGCAAGACAAGGACGCGACGCGAGGCGACCCGCCCTGCCTCGCGGAGCAGGGCCGCCGGGTCGTCGGTATAGCTCAGCACGAAGGCGAGCAGGCACGCGTCGAAGACGCGATCGGCAAACGGCAGCCGGGTGCCGTCGAACAGGACGGGCCCGCCCCCGACGACGTGAAAATCCACCACGTCCGCCTCCGCACACGTGCGCGCCCCCCGGATCCTCAGGGCCTCCGCGTTGTGGCCGGTCCCCGAGCCGATGTCGAGCACCGTCGCCCCCGTCGGCAGGTGCGGGGCGATCCGCGCCGCCAGGTGCCCGGCCCGCCGGCGTAGTCGGTGGTGGAAGGCCGCCCGCAGCGGCCCGATCACGGGAGAAACTCCGAGAGCAGGCCGGGCGTCCGGCCTTGTTCCAGCATCCGGTCGACCACCTCCAGCACGCGCGGCAGGTCGCCCCGGTCCAGGTCGGCCGGATGCACCACGACGCAGGGCAGGGTCGCTGGCCGGAGCCGCCAAGAGACGTCGCCGAACCACTGCCCGACCCGCGCGAGCGGCCCCACGACGCCCCAGTCCCACGACCAGGTCGCCAGCGGGATCGTCGGGCCGTTCGCCACCCGGATCGCGCCGAACGTCGCAAGGTAGCGGAACCCGCACTCCCCCAGCTCGTCCGCCGTCGCCCGCCCGACCTGCCAGGCCGGAGGCACAAATCCCGCGGGCGCGACCCCCAGGGCCCGCCGCAACAACTCCCGGCCCAGTCCGAGCCGGCGCCGGACCTCCTCGCGAGGCAGCCCGACCAGCTCGTCCGAACGACCCGTGAACAGCGAGAGCACGCCCGGCCGGTCCTGCCAGTGGGTGTATCCGTGCTGCAAGACCTCCCCGAACGCCCCCGCCACGAACCGTCCGAAGCCGCCCCCCGGCCCCTCGATCGGCCGCCCATGCCAGCAGGGCACCACCGCGCCCGCCAGCGCCCGCCCGACCCGCGGCGTGAGAGCCTCGGCGATCCTCGCGAGTTGCGGCAAGAAGGCCGGCGCCACGTCGTGGACGACCACGGCGAAGCGTCCACCGATATCGCTCACGACCGGTGCCGACATCGCCCCTGAGCCTTTCGGTTCGCGTCCCCTGAACGGCCCCCACAGCCACTTTGCACCGCAAAGCATAACGACCGGTCCATCCCGATTCAAGCCGCGACCCCACGCTTTGCGATCGGTTGGAAGAACCCTGAATGGCATGCGACGACCGAAGCCACGTTGAAGGTTGGTTTTCGCACCCAGGCAGTCAACTTTACCTCCGTTATGGCAGGCGCATAGAATAACAATGGCCGCTTCCCAGGCCGAAAGACATTGATCCGACAGGAGAGTCACAAACCGATCCTCGGTCTCAGACTCTCGATCCAAACTCTTGAGATCCTCAACCGGAAGATTGAAGATCATGAGTAGAAAAATTCAATCAACATTGGAGAATTTGCGGCTGGCAATCCATGGAGTGACAGCTCCATTTTCATGCCAAGGAACGTTCGTTCCGAAGAACGCCGTCACTTTTGTCTACCCGGATCAGACCCGGTTTGAGGTCACACTCGCAATAAATCGATTTGAGCAGAAGGATGAGTTAAAACCGTTACTCGAACACTGCAAGCCGGCGCCATTCGGCGACGGCAAAAAGACCCGCCACGATCGGAGGGTGCGTGACGCGTTTCAACTCAAAGCCGAAGGTGGAGGATTCTCAATCGAGGGCTTCGAACCCGCGTCCGACGGCATTTTGAAGAAGATTCAGCGAGCGCTCGTTCCGCATGACCCGAATCCCATCTCGGCGGAACTCTACACTGTAAACATCTATACCGCCGGCGGGCACTTCGCGCCCCACAAGGACACACCGCGTGGCAGCGACATGTTTGGAACGCTGGTTGTGTGTTTGCCGTCGCGGTTCAGCAGCGGAGAATTGGTTTTGAGTCACCGAGGAGTCGTGCAGAAGTACGATTGGGGAGCTGCCATCGAGAAACAGGAGACAGCGAATCAACTTCATTGGGCGGCGTTCTTCGGCGACGTGGATCATCAGATCAAAAGAATTTGGAGCGGTGCGCGCGTCACATTAACTTACTTGTTGCGGCACGGCACAAGCGGCGCACCGGCGCGCGATGTCGTTGACGAGGATGTCGCACCGCGAATCCAAGAAGCCTGGCAGGCCTTGCTGGCCGACAAGCGTTTCCTTCCAAATGGCGGAATTCTCGGTTATCCCTGTTGCCATCTCTACCACCAGGACGCACGGTTCCAGAGCAAACCGATTTCGATCGACCGACAATCTTCAACCATGCTCAAAGGACGCGATCATCTGGTGGCGGCGACGTCTCTTCAGGCCGGATTGAAAATCAGCTTCAACGCATACATGTTTGAAAATTGTGCCGATGAGACTTGGCAACTCGAACGCTTTCCAACAAGCAAAGAAACTTCGCGATTGGGTTGGCAGGTCGATTCGTCCGACCTTGAAAGCGCTTTGCCAATTCGTGCAAGTTCTGAAAAGGATGGTGATTTTGGCGTCACTTGGCTGGAGCCTCCCCCATCGTCGGACAACTCCACGTGGCAATTCAAAGAGGATCGCGATCCGGAACTTCCGGCGGCAGCACACCTTCACTCTTGCGATTATTGCCCCTGGGGATACTTCGGAAATGAGAGTTCCGAAGTCGATCTCTACACCTTTGCGGCATTGCACATCGAGATCCCGAAGTTCGGCCAAGGCCTTCGCGCAGCGACCAAACCGTCGACAAGTCCAACTCTCAAACGCAAGCGATCCAGCCGCACAGACAACGCGAAACCAGAGTAACTTATCAGCGCCGTTGCATGCTTCGGTCCGACACGCCGCGGTCGATCGGACCGAAGGACGCTCCGCGACCTGCTTTCGGATGGTCGGATTCTACCGATAACGACCAGATCTCCGACAGCCTGAGGCGAGGCACAGAAATCGAGTGGGCAGGCAAACGAGGCGATAAAGGCGATTCTGAGCCGTGGCGGCCTTCGAGCCCGCCAACCGCAACATGTGTCGAATTTGCCGCCACCGGCATTGCAATCCGCCTTGCTTCCTGTGACAACTGTAAGTGGCCTGAAATTGTGTTGCGTCGCCCCTGCCCACCGGGACTGCCCACCCGGCGGTCTTTGCATGAGCGACGTAATCGACGGCTCGCTGTTTGGGCTCCAGCGGGAGAGTTGCCTGTGCCGGTGTCGAACCCGCGCCCGTAGGCCTTCGATGAAGACGCCGGGACGTGGTTGCAAGAGCGGCGGACACGTAAGTGGGGCGTGGCCCGTGAAGGCAAGAGGGAGGCGACCCGTGACGGAACTCGTGGCGTGTTTGTGCGGACAGGTGTACGAGGCCAAGGGCCTGGACGCGCGGTGCCCGGGTTGTGGCCGGGCATGGTCGGGGAACGACGGCAAGCGGCCTTGGGGGCGGGGTGGGATCTGGTGGAAACCGGCCCTTACGGTGTTCGGCGGTCTCGTCCTGCTTGCCCTGGTCCTGCCCACGATGCGCTCGGCCCGCGACGCGGGTCAGCGGGCGCATTGCAAGGAGAACCTGAGGCAGATCGGGCTGGCCCTGCAAGGCTACCATGACGCCTTCGGCTGCTTCCCGCCGGCGGCCATTGTGGACAAGCAGGGGAGGCCGTTGCTGAGCTGGCTGGTGGCGATCCTGCCGTACCTCGGGTCGGCGCAGCGGTATTCCAGGTTCCACCTCGACGAGCCATGGGACAGCTCGCACAACCTTGCCCTGGTGAACGACCGGCCCGACGTTTACGCCTGCCCGAGTGACCCCGACCCGAAGCCGGGGATCACGGGCTACCAGGTCGTGGTGGGCGCGGATACGGCGTTTCCGCCGGATTTCCGGCCGGTGACGATCGCGGACGTGACGGACGGCTTGAGTAACACTCTCGCCGTTGGCGAGACGCGACGGACGGCCCCGTGGACGAAGCCGGAGGACGTGCCCAAGGCATGCACCATAACCCAGCCGGGGCTGCGGGCACTGCACGGGTATCACGACGGCGGTTCCAACATCCTGTTCCTGGACGGAACCGTGAGGTTCCTCAAGGAGTCGATCTCGCCCGCAACACTGAGCACGTTGCTGACGCGGGCCGCGGGGGAAGTGATCTCGGCCGACTCCGCCGACGGGCCATCCGGTCCGGTTGGGCTGGCGACGTTCGCACCGGCGGGCCAGCCAGTCGCAGCACACGCAGCCAGGACAGGCCTGACGAGCACCGTAGCAAACACGGAGGATTACGACCACGTCGTCGACAACCCGTTCCTCCGCGTCCGGGACGAGCCGCTGTCGACGTTCTCGGTCGACGTGGACACCGCCAGTTACGCCAACGTCCGCCGGTTTCTCGACCACAACACGTTGCCGCCGGTGGACGCGGTGCGGATCGAGGAGATGTTGAATTACTTCCCGTACGATGACCCGCCGCCGACGGGCGACGCGCCGATTGCCACGCACGTCGAGGCGGCGGCCTGCCCGTGGAGTCCCGGCCACCGACTGGCGCGGATCGGGCTGACGGCACGGCCGGTCGGCCGCGAAGGGCGGCCCCAGAGCAACCTCGTCTTCCTGATCGATGTCTCCGGGTCGATGACAGACGCGACCAAGATGCCGCTGCTGAAGTCGGCGCTTCGGACTATGGTGGGCTGCCTCGGCGAGAACGACCGCGTGGCGATTGTGGTCTACGCAGGGGCGTCCGGGCTGGTGCTGCCGTCCACGTCTTGCCAGGAAAAGACACGGGTCCTCGAGGCGATTGAGCTGCTGGAGTCCGGCGGCTCGACCAACGGCGGCGCGGGCATCCAGCTCGCCTACGACCACGCCGTGGCGAACTTCCTCGTAGGGGGAACGAACCGGGTGATCCTGGCCACCGACGGTGATTTCAACGTGGGTGTCGCCGCCCCGGGCGAGCTCATCCGCCTGATCGAGGCCAAGGCCAGGAGCGGCGTCTTCCTTACCGTCCTCGGGGTGGGCATGGGCAACATCAAAGACGCGACGCTCGAACAGCTCGCCGACAAGGGAAACGGCCACTATGCCTACATCGACTCGCTCCGCGAGGCGCGGAAGGTCCTGGTCGAGGAGTTGGGAGCAACCCTCGTGACGGTCGCCAAAGACGTTAAGTTACAGGTCGAGTTCAACCCGGCGAAGGTCGGTGCCTACCGCCTGATCGGGTACGAGAACCGCCTCCTCCGCAACCAGGACTTCAATGACGACACCAAGGACGCCGGCGAAGTCGGCGCGGGCCACCATGTCACGGCGCTTTACGAGTTGATCCCGGCGGGCCGGGAGGGCGATGTCCCCACCGTCGATCCGCTTGAATTCCAGAAGGCAACGCCCCCTCGCGCGAGGACCGCGACGAATCGCTGGTCATCAAGCTACGGTACAAGCCCCCGACAGGAGACGAGAGCCGGCTCATCCAGGTCGGTTTGGTCGACGGCGGGGCCGCCGCCGTCTCGCAGGGGAGTCATGACCTCCAGTTCGCCGCGGCGGTCGCTGGCTTCGGGATGCTACTGCGGGACTCGCCCCACAAGGGGAGCCTGACGTACGACGCAGTCCTGGAGTTGGCTACCTCCGCGGCGAGCAGGGACCCGCACGGGTACAGACGCGAGTTCCTCACCCTCGTGTGTAAGGCGCAGATGCTCAGCAACTGACCTGGATGAAGCGGTTGTCGTACGACTGAAGCGGCGGATAGCCCGCGTGGTTCGGCCTCGTCCGCGAGCCCCCCATCACTCGCACCCCTGGTTTCTTCTCAAGCCTTATACATCGTCAGAAAAGTAACCTCAGGAGAACTGGATCTGGCCTGCTTTAGGATTTGTCGCCGCAGGTTGAAGCCGTTTCTCGCAATTCAGGCGTCATGTCATTCCTCGACTGGACTCAAACTCCGCTCAAGGAATTGTTCTAAATAGCTCCTCGCAACTGGGAAAGTCCTACGTTCCAGCCTCTTACGGCAAGTGACGAAATTTCGTCACCCCGCTGCTTTCCCTGTTGCGAGGAGCTATTTAGCATACGTTCCGCACATCTCGCCTGCAATTTCTCGGAATTTTCACCTCCTGCTATTTCTGGCATACGCTGATGTATTGGCTCCCGCGACCCGCTCCTTCCATGATCTCCGCCACTGACTTGCTCACATCACGCCTCCTCGTCCCGCCAACCCATCGTGATCGTTCCCCATCGATTCTTCGCTTGTTTCCCATGCAAGGCAATGTCCCAACCGTTCCCTGCCTCCTTTCGGAGTCAAACTTGAGGATTCGCTTTTGACGTAAGTCTTGCGGGCCTAGACTTACGTCAAGGCGTAATTATTTCTGCAAGTCAACAAAATTTTCCACCTTGACCCGCTCGACTCTCGGACAATCATGCCGACGGGAATCACAACCCGACGCCTGTCGCCAATCGCGGGCATGTCGAGGACGATTTGATCCCTCTCGAGGCCATGGTCCATGCCAGAACAAAAACGACCGCGCCAGTCGAATCCCGCTCCCGATCTCAGTCCCGGCGAGGCGGCCCACACCGGCGGTCAGTCCCTCAAGTCCTTCCGGCTCGGCGCCCTTCCCATCCTCGATCGGATCATCCGCCGACTTCGACTGGATGACTTCCTCCGCCAATACCTTCCCCCGAGGATGCCCGCCAAAAGATCGCCACCTCCACCGGCCTCCTTCTCTTGCTCAAGAACCTTCTCGTCTCCCGTGAACCCATGTATGGCGTCGGCCAATGGGCGAGTCGCCACCCCGCCGAGTGGTTCGCTCTGACCCCGGCCCAACTGCCCCACTGGAACGACGACCGCGTCGGACGTTGTCTCGACCGACTCTTCGACGCCAATGTCCCCTCGTTCACCCTGGCCGTCGCCACCCATGCCGTGGCGGAGTTCAACGTCGCATTGGACGAACTCCATAACGACTCGACCACAATCACCTTCCACGGCGACTATCGCGAGGCGGCCCAAGAGGACCTGATGCGGGGCCAGAAGACCCAGGCCATTACCTGGGGGCACAACAAGGATCATCGCCCTGACCTCAAACAACTGCTCTACGTCCTGACCGTCACTCGCGATGGCGGCGTACCGGTTCACTTCCGCGTCGAAAGCGGGAATACCACCGACGACCGCACTCATCGTGCCACCTGGGACCTGCTGTGCCAGTTGACCGGGCGACGGGACTTTCTCTATGTGGCCGACTGCAAGCTCGCCACCGCCGAGAACATGGCTTACCTGCACCAGCACGGCGGCCGATTCCTGAGCATCCTGCCTCGTACCCGCTCCGAAGATGGCGAATTCCGCGCGTTGTTGTACCAGGACCAGGTGACCTGGAAGCCGATCCATGAGAAGCGGGATGAGAAGGGAGTTCTCCTGGAACGCTACAGCGTGGCCGACCAGGCGACCCTCAGTGCCGAGGGCTACCGTCTGATCTGGTGTCACAGCACACGGAAAGCGGAAGTCGACGCATCATCACGTCATCAGCAAGTGGAGCGTGCGTTGCTGGCGTTGTCGGAACTGCGGTTAAAACTCAGCTCGCCGCGTAGCCGCTATCGCCAACTCGGAAAGGTCAAGGAGGCGGTCGCGGCCATCCTGGAGCCGCGGGACTTGGCCCGGTGGATCACAGTCGAAGTCGTGGAAAAACGGGAGGAAACTTACCGTCAGGAGGGGCGTGGCCGTCCCAACGACAAGACGCGCTACGTGAAAGAGGAGACCGTTCGCATCGCATTGACTTACCGCATCGACCATGTTGCTCTCGCGGCGGAAATGTGCGTCGACGGTGTCTTTCCCCTAATCACCAACGAGTTATTGCTTACTGAGGAAGAATTGCTATTAGCATACAAGCGTCAGCCGGTAATCGAGAAGCGGTTTTCGCAACTCAAGACAGACTTCGAAGTGGCTCCCGTGTACCTGCAGAACGTGGGGCGGATCCAGTCGCTGCTTTGCGTCTATTTCTTGGCCCTGTTGACCGAGGCGCTGCTGGAGCGGGAACTGCGTGCGGCGATGAAACGCGATGGTGTGAAGAGTGTGCCTCTGTACCCGGAAGGTCGAGCGTGCCATCGCCCGACGGCACGTCGGGTGATTGATTTGTTCGAGGAGGTGCAGCGTCATCAGCTGATCGTGGAGGGGCAAGCGCCAGTGGAATTCACGACCGAGCTCTCCAAGTTGCAACGCCAGATTCTGAACCTGCTTGGCATGGCGACGGCCTACGATCGCTGAAATTGCAGGCCGCCGGAAATTCGGAGATAATGAACCAGAGATGTGCGGAACGTAGGATTTAGGCCTAAAACAAGCGTAATTTATAGGGCAAATCTTTAGCGATCCCAAAATAAATATAGGTGCACGCATACTTTCCCGGGTATCTCTCCGGGATCCTCTCGTCCCAAGCCGCCGTTTTCATCGCCCCACCCCCTCTCTGTGTTTGATGGCCAATGCGGATCGGGGCATCCAAACCCCGACTTCAGGAAAACCTCCTTCAATACAGCCAACTGCCATGCAGTCGCTCCGTAACCGTTCACGGGGTCAAACTCCTTGTTTCCAAGGGGTTTTCGCCGCGAAACATACATAAAATCCTCTGAGCTGAACCATAATCACGGCATACAACTTCAATAACGCCTTGATTTAAGCGTTTGACCCCGTGAACGGTTACGACGCCTTGCCACGGGTTCCACGACAACAACCGGTACACAATCCGTCGACCGCCCTGCACGATCTGACACGGCATCTGGATCATCCCCGCACAGAAGGTTGCGAACTCCATTCGTAACAACGTGTGCTTCTCGGCGCCGTGCTTGGCCGCGTGCCGCGGCGATACCGGCACCAATAAGGCGCTCCATGCCTTCAAACTCCAGGCCAGGCTGGCCATGACCATATACGCCCAGTTGCTCACCAAATCGTTCACCGGTGCCGTCAATGCATGCACACCCCCCTTGAGTTGGGCGATCAGATTCTCCTGATCGCAACGGTCGTTGGCCGAGAACACGATCTCCTCGGCCGGGGTCACGAGGTCGTTGGTGATAGAGAAGAAATAACGATACTCCTCGAACAACCGCAGCTGTCCCTTGTCGATTCCCAGACGTTTGCGCAACACGATGATGCGATAATCGCGGCGGCAGGCGACCGGTCGATAGTTGAACTCGGCGACCATCTCCTCGAGCAGGTGAATCGTCTTGAACCCCCGCGCTCGAACGATCTCGGGTTTGATCCGTTCGCGCTGGGTGCGTGGCGCGGTCTTGATCGCATACCGCGGAGGACGTTCCAAGAAGCCGTACTTCTCGGCCGGGAGGTCGTCAGCCAACCCCTTGAGGGTGCTATGGGCATCGATCCCGAAGATGAAGTTGACGTCGCCGGCCTGATCCCAGCGGTCGAGCTGGGTGGTTTGCGAGAAGTCGGTGTCCCCACGCACGAGGATCTTGAGAAACCCGGCCTGGCGGCAGAGATTGAGCATCTTGTCGATGACTGGGTCCGCCCCCTCGTGCGAGGGCCGGTTGCCGTTGCGATTGACCAGGTAGAGCGGTTCGGCGGTGTTGGCCAGCGAAACCAGCAGGGGATGATAGCCCCAGATGCCCTTATAGGAAATGTCAACGTCCTGCTTGCACTCGGCGTCCGTGGCGACGAGCGTGCCATCGACGTCGAGGATGGCTTGAGCGAAGAACTCGGGAGGCTGCTGGGACCAAACCCGCCGTCTCGTTTCATTGATGGCGTCCATCAGAGTGACGACGTGGGCCTCGAGGAATCGTCGGCAGAAGTCCCCGGCGGTGGTGGGGTCGGGAATACGCTCCGCGCCCAAGGCATTGAGGTAGACCTCGTCGTTGCGTCGTAGTTCGAGGTGCTCGATCCGTTTTCCGCCCGCGAGGATGTTGTAGGCGATGTTCAGGACATGGTCGGATTCGTGATAAGGGAGATGGATTTTGAGGAGATGGAGCCGGGCGTCGATGTCGCGGATCAAGCCGGTCCTGTGTGCGAGCAGATGGATGGCACCAATGCCGCCGGGAGCCAGTCCCGAGACACGATCGGACAGTTCATAGTGAATGTTGGTGGCCGTCATCATCGGTCGGTCCAGCTCGGGGATCGCCCGCTTCAGGAGACGTCGGCGAATTCTCTGCTTGCGTTGCTGGGACTTCTTGTGGACTGTAGGAGTCACTCGAAGGCCTCTTTTGTGTTTATAGATTATAATGTCTCGATAACTTAATTATCCATGAAAACAAGGAGGCTTTCGAGCTTTTTCTGAAAAATCGGCCAAAATGCCCCACCAATTACGCTTGGTTCAGGACTAGTGGGGCTCCGCGGCGCCATCGCAAAGCGTCTCCTCATGGCGGGCGCAGCCGAAAATCGGGGCGGCCACCGAAGCCTACCCCGGAACCGACCGTTACGCGCCTTGTCCTTGCAATAGTGGCCAAAAATACAAGTTCTGTTGCGGTCGGAAACCCCCGCTGATTCATGGCCACACCGAAAATCAAAAGGGACGGAGCGAATCCCCAATCAGCATGGACCTTCTCGATCCATTTTCGAAATTTCCTTCGTCCGCTTTGATTTTCTGGGACTCGTCTCGGTTTCGCACGCCGCCGGCATCAACACAGAAAAACCAAGCAATTCACATTCATTGAATTTGTCGATTTTACCAATGAAATCGACCCGCTTCCGGCCCTGGCCGACTATGAGGATCTTCGGCACATAGACCACCGGGGCGCGGGGCACCTCCACACCCTCGACGAGCATCCGCTGGCCCCCCCCGAGTACGGCCACCTCATCGAGAAGGTTGGCGAACCGCTGGCGATTGTCACGTTGGCCGTTCATCCCATCCTCCGGGCTTGCCGAGGTTCCCAGAAGATTAGGATACAAAGTTCATCGTGCTGCGGGTGGATCTCCCGGCGCCCCAGAGAATTAGGCAAACCTTTTGGAGGAACGTTCCTTTCCATCGCCGGGTGGTTGGCCTCTAATGAATCGGAGAGATCGGGAACGGGGAAGACGCGACACGGGATAAGCCAGACAAGCCTCCCCGACGCGACTTCAAAGGAGAGACAAATGCAAAAGCGTAGACTCGGCAACAGTAACCTGGAAGTCTCCGCCCTGGGGCTCGGGTGCATGGGCATGAGCTTCGGCTACGGTCCCGCGATGGACAAGCAGGAGGCCATCGCGCTGCTTCGGACGGCCGTCGAACGCGGTGTCACGTTCTTCGATACCGCCGAGGTCTATGGCCCTTACACGAACGAGGAACTGGTTGGCGAAGGCCTTGCCCCCTTCCGCGGGCAGGTGGTCATCGCCACCAAGTTCGGGTTCGACCTCGACCCGAAGCTCGACCCCCGCGGCATGAAGGGGAGCCCGGGCCTGAACAGTCGACCGGAGCACATCAAGCAGGTCGCCGAGGGTTCGCTCAAGCGGCTCAGGATCGAAGTCATCGACCTGTTCTATCAGCACCGTGTCGACCCGGACGTGCCCATCGAGGACGTGGCGGGAGCCGTGAAAGAGCTCATCCAGGAAGGCAAGGTCAAGCATTTCGGCCTCTCCGAAGCCGGGGTGCAAACCATTCGCCGCGCCCATGCTGTCCAACCCGTGACGGCCCTTCAAAGCGAGTATTCGCTCTGGACGAGGGAACCCGAGGCGGAGGTGCTGCCGACGCTGGAGGAGTTGGGCATCGGCTTCGTCCCCTTCAGCCCCCTGGGCAAGGGCTTCCTCACCGGGAAGATCGACGAGAATACCAAGCTCGAAAGCACCGACTTCCGCAGCACCGTCCCCCGCTTCGCGCCGGAGGCCCGGAAGGCAAACCTCGCCCTGGTGGATCTGCTCGGCCGGATCGCGGCGTGGAAGCAGGCGACGCCGGCCCAGATCGCGCTCGCGTGGCTCCTTGCCCAGAAGCCGTGGATCGTCCCCATCCCGGGTACCACGAAACTCCATCGCCTGGAGGAGAACCTCGGGGCGGCCGCCGTGGACCTGACGCTCGACGACCTCGGAGAGATCGAGAGTGCCGCCTCGCAAATCACGGTCCAAGGGGCTCGGTACCCCGAACACCTGGAGAAGATGACCGGCCGCTAAGCGGCGAAGGAGCACGGGATGGGAACGAACAACGCTTGCGGACCCGGCCCGGTTCACTTCGGCAATCCGGGCCCTCGCTCGGGATGCTCACCCGTCGCGACACACTCACTCCGCGGCGGCCATGCGGGGGCTCTCCCGATAGATCGACCTCCACGGGGCTCGCTCGTGATCCGGCTGGACAATCTCGGGCGTGAAGCGTCGAGCACCTGGCCGAGACGCGATGTGTTACCCAGCGAATCAAGGGATTCAGCCATGAACGTACACGAGATCGACCGCGGTCCCGCGATACCGGACCGCCGCCACTTCCTCGCTGCGGGGCTGGGGTTGGCCGCAGCACCGTTGTTGACTCGCATGGCTACCTGCGCTCTCCCAACTCAACCTTCGGAGGTTCCCATGGAAATCAAGAGAATTGGCTCACAGCCTTCCGGCAAAGGGCCGGCCGACTGGTTCACCGGCACGGTCCGTATCGACCCGCTGTTCCAGGTCCACGCCCCGGCACACGCGGCCGGTGCCAGCGTCACGTTCGAGCCCGGGGCTCGGACGGCGTGGCACACCCATCCGCTCGGACAAACCCTGATCATCACGGCCGGTTGTGGCTGGGTCCAGCGGGAGGGCGGCCCGGTCGAAGAGGTCCATCCCGGCGATGTGGTCTGGTTCCCGGCGAGCGAGAAGCACTGGCACGGTGCCACGCCGACCACCGCCATGACACATATCGCCATACAGGAACAACTCGACGGCAAAGTCGTCGATTGGCTGGAACATGTAAGTGACGAACAGTACCACAAATGATGGTTCGACCGTGACAGGGCCTTTCCATCATTCCCAACGCGACCAGTATCCCGTGCGGTTCCCGGTCCACGCGTGAGCGGCCCGCGTGAATCCACGAGCCGGCTGGTCCGGGCTGAGGCGTCTCGACACCCGGCTCCAATTATCACTTCTGCGCCCGTTCCTTGTCATCGAGCACTCGATCCAGGACGAATTCGAACGCCTCAGACGCGTCGGCGTAGTTCGTCGCGTGTCCCCCCTCCGGCTCGTGGATCGATCGCACTGCGCGGTTCTCCTCTCGCAACCGCCGGGCAAGCCGCAGGACGCTGTCGGAAGGCACGATCGTGTCACGGCCGCCGGTCGTCATCGCGACCGGCATCGTCAGCTTTTCGGCGGCCAGCTCGGCGGAGCGTTTGCGGTACTCGTCGGGCTTGCCCTTCTTCGACCCGCCGTACGAGGCCGAGATCGCGTCCGGAAACCCGGTGAACTCCACCAGGTTCGCGGTGCCGTTCATCGATACGACGCCGTCGATCAGGTCGGGATGCAGCGAGGCGAACGTCAGGGCCGCCGTGCCGCCCATCGACCCGCCGCAGATCACGAGCTTGCCCACCCGAAATCGGCGCCTCAGATCCTCAATGATCTGAACCACGTCGGCTTCGGCCGCCGGCCCCATCCAGGACGTCGTTCCCCGATAATCCGGCGAGACGAAGATCATTCGCCGTTTCGCGGCGGCATCGCGTGCGGCCCGGCACTCGTCACGCCCGTCCCTCACGAACTGCCAGCGGTCCGACCCGTGGCCATGCAGTGCGATCAGCACCGAGACCTGCGCAGGCGGTTGAGAACCGTCGGGCATCACGATCACGTAACGCTGCTCGCTACCGTCCAACCGAGCGGAGAACGCCACGTCGACGGGTTCGGCCGCGACGACCACAGTCGACGACACCACCCCGGAAACCGCGAGAGCCAGGATGAAACCAGATGCTTGGAGGGTCATTCGAAAGGGTCCTACGGTCTTGGAACGTCTCAGGACGGGGCAGACTCCGAACAAAGCGGTCTGGAGACTATCCCCCGTCACTGCCTGGAGCAAGGGAGACGATCGGCGGCCAGACACCGAAACAAGTCACCGTCCCCCAGGACCCACCCCCCGGAAGCACCCAATAGCAACACGTCCTGGACCCACCGCTCACGGTTTAACTGAAAGGCAGTTCGTAGACATCGTAATTGACCGAAGACAGGCGATCGAAGGGGATTGTCAGTTTTCCCATCAGATCGAGGATGCTACGTTCTCCGTCATCAGAATTGCGGAATAGCTCCAGTTCCTCAGCGAGTGGCTCGCCCACTTCACTGCGGCCCTCTCCCTCTTGCTCCATTCGCTCCCTAACCCTGGAGCCGTCTCGAAAGAACTCGAATCCATGAGTTCCTGTAGAACCTTCCAGGATGAGAGTAAAGACGGGTCCCTCTTTGGAAATCCGTGATAGGGCATTCTGATCGGCGGTAAGAAAAGGACCCCAGATCGAAGTCCAGCCATCTACGATCGCCACGGCGAGTGTCAACGAACCGTCGAAATCCCCCACGGAAGTGGCTTCATCGAACGAAACCGAGTGGAGATAATGCGCACCAGGGAAACCGAGTTCCTCAAGTAATCCCACGATGTCGCTCGCTCGATCAACGCCGATCAGGACAGCACTCGAATGCCAAGACATAGCCGCTCCACCCCGGCGGGGTAACGTCCCTTCACCCGTTTCGATTCGGTGCGAGGGACCATCATATCCGGGTCTGAGGCCCCGCCCAATCGACCCTACGCCTGGGCCCGGTCGGTCGGTGGCCATGCACCTAAAGAGAGTAAAACGGAGAACCTGGAGAACCCATCTCGGCCGGCGACCAGGCGTCCATCTCCACTGAGTTTCCCAGACCTCGCCGCTGAAGTGCCTGGTTACTCTTGCTTGTTCGCAGCCCCGCGTCCCTTCCGCCGCCGGAGCAAATGCCGCGCGAAGGACAGGAGCCCCTGATACCGATATCCGGGGTCGACATAGTGCTCGATGACGTAGAAGGCGAAGTAGTAGGCCCGGGCAAATGCCCACACCGCCACCGCAAGCAGCGTGGCGGACTTCAGGCTCGGATGATCCACGAGCAGGAGCGCCGACGCCAGGATGCCCGAGCAGAGCAACAGGAACCCCTTGATGTAGAGCAGCCGGGGGTTACGGATGTCGGCCATTGGCTACCTCCTGTCGGGAAGGAGGTGGGGTTGCCCTCACCCCCTCCGATCAGAACCGTCTGTGCGCCTTGCAACTCATACGGCTCAAGCCTTCACGAAAAAGCGAGCGACGTCCAGGCACCTCGACCGAGAATCGCTGGCGTTCTTGGTCGTGAGTTGGAGTGGATAAACCGCTCTACATCCCCCGTATCGAGCAGTAGACGATCCACGTAAGGCAAATCAGGACGAAGTAAGCCAGCCCGCCGAATACAAAAAACTGGGACCGACGAAGCGAGGGATGACGCTTACCGACCTCAAACAAATCAACCAACAGAGCGATGCTGCCTAAACCGTTTCCGTCATCGTGCGTCTTCATCGCAATCGTGATAGCATGCCAAAACACAAACGGAAATGGAATGTACAATATTGTGAAAATCAAAAATGCAAAGATTCGAGGCGAGATCCCGACGGGGGAACCAAACGCCTTGGCGGCAATGGTTCTGCTCTCAGGTTCAGCGAGAATCGCGATTGGTATTACGTAGAAAATCAGTGACATGAGCAGTGAGGCAAAAAGAGAACGATCGGCGGCCAGGCACCTAGACTGGGCATAGCCAGGGATCTTGGTAGTTCATTGGGAACGGTCGTGTTGTGGCTGCTTTCCCTAAATCTCCCAAGCCTCCCCTTGGAAGTGCCTGGCCAGGCGGCCCCGCTGACTGAGTTCTCCTCGCTTAGGATTGAGCGAAAACCGGGACGGAAGGGGAGTCGGGGCCGTCGGAGATACTTTCTGTCCCGATGCCTGCGACGTCCTCGGTTTCTCGGCTCTTCCGACCTTGGATGGGTCCTGCATCCCTGGGTCGCCACGGAGAACTTTCCTAAGATATTCGGCATTTGCCGGTATAGTCTCCGGGAGGGCATCAATGGACGACGCACCGACGACGCGACCCAGCCTGTTGGTCCGCCTCCATCACCCGCGTAACGAGGCGGCCTGGCATGAGTTCACCGAGATTTACGGGCCGCTCGTATTCCGCCTGGCCCGTCGCAGGGGGCTTCAGTACGCCGACGCGGCCGACCTCATGCAGGAAGTATTCCAGATCGTGGCCCGCGTCATCGAACGCGGCACCTATGACGCGAATCGCGGCTCGTTCCGCGGGTGGCTGTCCGCCATCGCCCGCAATACGGCGGTCGATCTCCTCGACGCCGGGCGGCGGCAAACACGCGGGACCGGGGACACCGACGTGAAAGACCTTCTGGAGGCCCTACCGGCACCGTCCCCGGAAGACACCGTCCTCTTCGAAGCCGAGTTTCGTCGCCGCCTCTTTGAATGGGCCGCCGGCCGCGTCCGGACCGAGTCCACCGAGGCGGCTTGGCGAGCGTTCCACATGACAGGGGTCGAGGGCCGGCCCGCCTCGGAGGTGGCCGAGGCGCTGGGGACGACCGTCGGCACGGTTTATTACTACAAGAGCCAGGTCATGGCCCGACTGCGGCGGCTGATCGAGGGGTTCGAGGGGGACGAGAGCGTCAACACGCGGGAGAACTGACTCATGCGACGAGGATCATCGGCCTGCGATCCCGAAGGGTTGCGTTGGCTCCTCAACGGGGGGGTGCCCGAGCCCCGTCGTGCCGAATTGATCGAGCACCTTGACGCGTGTGCGCCCTGTCGGTCCGCCCTCGAGGAGCTGGCCGCGGGCGAGCGCTGGTGGGAGGACGCTCGGCAATTCGTCGGCACGGGGATGGAGTCGGGCCCGAACTCCGGGGGCCACCACCGGGGCGGGACGATCCTTGGGGATGGTGGGTCCGACGCACCGGGCGGCGCGCATGAGGGCCTGGACTTCCTGACTCCATCGGCCTCCCCCGGGTCCCTCGGGTGCCTCGGCCCTTATGAGATCCTCGGGGTGCTAGGGCGCGGCGGCATGGGGCTGGTCCTCCGTGGCCATGACCCTGCGCTGAACCGGCCCGTCGCGATCAAAGTGCTCGCCCCCGGCGCAGCACTCGGCGCCCTCGCCCGCCGGCGGTTCGCCCGCGAGGCGCGGGCCGCCGCGGCGGTCGTCCACGAGCACGTCGTCGCCATCCACGCCGTCGACGAGTCGGGCGGGCGGCCCTATCTGGTCATGCAGTACGTCGCCGGCCGGTCGCTGCAGGAGCGGATCGACCGCGACGGCCCGCTCCGTGTCGAGGAGGTCCTCCGCATCGGGATGCAGGCGGCCTTGGGGCTTGCCGCGGCCCACGCACAGGGCCTGATCCATCGCGACGTGAAGCCTGCGAACATCCTGCTGGAGAACGGCGTCGAGCGGGTCAAGCTCACCGATTTCGGGCTGGCCCGGGCCGTCGACGACTCCAGCCTGACCCACTTCGGGGTCGTCGCCGGCACGCCGCAGTACATGGCGCCGGAGCAGGCCAGGGGCGAGCCGGTTGACCCCCGGTCCGATCTCTTCAGCCTCGGCAGTGTCCTCTATGCCATGTGCGCGGGCCGGTCGCCGTTCCGGGCTGAGTCGACCCCCGCCGTACTTCGACGGATTTGCGACGAGCAGCCTCGGCCGATCCGCGAGGTCAACCCGGACGTACCCGAGTGGCTTGAGGCGATCATGACGCGACTGCACGCGAAGGAGCCGGCGGGGCGCTATCAGTCGGCGACCGAGGTGGCGGAGATCTTCGCAACGCACCTCGCTCGTTTGCAGGAACCAGGACGGAAGCCTCCCCACGCGGGACCCGGCGCCCCGGCGGCAATCAAAGGGCGTGCAAGGCCGCAGACCAGGGCGATGGCCCTCATCCTGCTCGGGATTTGTGGGGCCGCCGCGACCGCAGGACTGACCTGGTCCTTCACCTCCGGGGCCCAGGCCCGACGGGACAACGCCTTTCGGACGTCCAGGATGGGCCGGCTTCCTGAAGCGATCGAGCGGGTCTCTCCATCCGGCCCCACCCGGACGATCGCCGGCATCGTCCGGGATCGCGATTCCGGCAAGTCGATCCCCGGGGTTCGCCTGACCCTGGCGGGACTCCCCGTCGCGGTGACGAGCGACCCCCAAGGGCGATACGAGTTACGCGGACCGGCCAAATCCCTGGTCCCGGGGCGGGATGTCGCGGGTCGATTCGACGTCGCTGTGGAGCCCGCCCCGCTCCCATTCCTCGCCATGAACATCGAGGTCGTCGGCGACGACGGCGACGACACGATCCAAGCCGACATCGGGCTCTCCCCGGGGATCCCGTTCCGTCTCCGTCTGACCGACGGCGCGACCGGCGGCCCCGTCCGGGCGGCCCAGGTTGTCTACCGGCCGCTGCATCCCAACCCCTTCGCGGACGGGCTGCTCCCCCCGGGCGCGAGCAGCCTTCATTCCCGGGCGGCCGAGGGGCCGGACGGCGTCTACTCCGGTGTCATGATCCCGGGCCCCGGCGCGATCGGCGTCGAGAGCTACGCGGAGCACTACGGGCCGGTCTCGGTCGATCCGGTCGCCTACTTCGTCCCCGGGGAGTTGGCGGCGCGTGGCGTGGATGCCTCGACCGTCTTCGGCACCAGGCAACTCCTGGCGGTCGAGACGGGGGGCGGTTACGGGATCTATTACTGGCCCCAAGGCGGGATGTCCGGGGTCTTGCTCGTCGACCCGAGGCCGGGCCAGGGCCCGGTCGAGTTTAAGCTCTCGCTCCGGGACAACCGGGTCGGGAGGGCCGCACGATAGGACCATCGGGCGACCCTCGACTCATTCCAGGTCACGAAACTGGCTCCCTCCTCCGGTCAGCCCGGGGGACCGCGCGCACGCCCGGCAAAGGCCGCACGACCGGGCCCACCACTCGGAGTCTCGACCTCGCCGCACGCGGCCGGCGGCGAGCCATTGAGGGGAATCGCCATGGGCAGCATGAATAAAAATGGTCCGATCGGCGCGCACCTGCTCGCCGTGGCCGCCTTCTTCCTCGGCGGCAGTTCGCCCGCCCGCGCCGCCGACGACGAGCCGGGCAAGGCCCTGGTCGGCGCCTGGGAAAAGGATGGCAAGGTCACCGTGATCTCGGCCGACGGGACCGGAAAGAACCACGACGGCAGCCGTTTCCGCTGGGAGTTGAAGGGGGGACGGCTGATCGCGAGATCCCGAGCGGGGGACGGCAAGCTAGGCGAGGAGTGGTCGGTCCCGATCGCCTTCACTCGGGACGAGAAGGAGTACTCTTACTTGCTGGGCGGCGAGGACGGGGGACTGAAGCGAATGACCTACTCCAAGCTTGACCCGCAAGGGCGGCGGTACGCGGGCCGGACCGAGGCGGATCGGGCCTATCCGCCGGACGCGGAGGCCCTGGAGGGCGAAGGGCCACCGCAAGGGGACGGGGACCGTCCCGCGCCGAGCGTTGTGCCGCAATGACCGGAGCCGGCGGAAGGCACCGGGGCCGAGGAGACCGTCCGCGTCGGGCCCAACGTCCAGGTCAGCCGGGAACGGGACGGGATCCACCACGGCAAGATCGTCAACGCCGCCGATCCACGTGACCCGGAGCACCTGCTCGCCGCGTCGATGTTCCAGCCACCCCCCGTCGATCCGGCGGCTTCGAAGGTCGTGGCCTACGCCTCGAACGACGGGGGCGAAAGCTGGCACTGTCGACTCGGGGCCGGTCGGTGGCCATGCACCTAAAGCGAGTAAAACGGAGAACCTCAAGAGCCCGTCTAGGCCCAATACCGTTGAAATAGGCGCAAGTCACAGCCTCCTGCTACTTTGGGTTTGCTGAGAACCGAAGAAACAAGGAGGCTACGACTTGCATGCCACAAGGACATTGCACGTTGCCGGCCGATGACGCGGGCCGGATCTTGGATCGTTTGGCGGGACTCGAACAGATGATCTCGCCCGCGGAGATTCGACAAGCGCTCGCGGCCACGGGTCGGGTCAATTCACGCTGCTGTCGGTTGTCGCACGAGATCGTTCTGTGGGTGGTGCTGGCCATGGGACTCTTGACCGATTTGCCGATCCGCCAGGTCTTCAAGCACGCCCGGCGGCTGCGCAAGGGCGAAGCGTCTCCCCATCGCTCGGGCCTTTGCCTTGCTCGACAGCGGTTGGGCGTGGCGCCGGTGCGGCACCTGTTCCATCAAGTCGTTCGCCCCCTGGCCCGGCCTGAAACGCCGGGGGCGTTCTACCACGACTGGCGGTTGATGGGGGTCGACGGCACGATCTTCGATGTCCCCGACTCGGAGGCCAATGCCACCGTCTTCGCTCGGCCCTTGGCGGGGCCGCGTGGCGAGGGGGCCTTCCCCCAGATCCGCAAGCTCAGCCTGGTCGAGTTGGGGACTCATGTCGAAGTCGGCCTGGTGGTGCGGTCCTCGGCCCATGGCGAGCAGTCGATGATCGGCGGCTTGTTCCGCCATCTGACGCCGGAGATGCTCCTGCTTTGGGACCGGGGATTCCTCAGCTACGAGCTCCGGCGGGAGATGACCGCCCGTGAAGTAAAGGTGTTGGCGCGGGTGAAGAGTCTATTGATCTTGCGTCCGATCAAGCACCTGGCCGATGGCTCGTACCTGGCCAAGATCTCCAAGAACGCCTACGACCGGGAGAAGGACCGCGACGGGATCGTGGTCCGAGTGATCCGCTATACACTCGACGATCCGCAACGGGTCGGGAATGATGAAGAACATGTTTTGATTACGAATCTTCTTGATAGTGTTCTCTATCCTGCCATGGAATTGATACTGCTTTACCATGAACGCTGGGAGGAAGAGCTGGTTTTCGACGAGCAAAAGACGCACCAGGATCCCCGGCGGGCGACCAAGCCGGCGCAGTTGCGGAGCGAGACGCCGGCAGGGGTGATCCAGGAGGTCTATGCGTTGTCGCTGGGACATTTCGTGATCCGGTCGCTGATGTTCGAGGCGGCCGCGACGGTCGGCCTGGATCCCGACCGACTGTCGTTCACCGGGTGTTTCCAAATCCTCAAATGCCGCCTGCCGGAATGCGACGGCACGACGCCCACGAGCTTGGAGTCGTGGTATGAAGGCTTGCTTTGGGAGATGCAAGGGGAGCGGTCGGAGCCGCGGCGGAATCGGATCAATCCGCGTGTGATCAAGCGAAAGATGTCGAAATGGAAGAAGAAACGTCCCGAGCATCGGCGGATTCCGCCCTTGAAGAAAACCTTTCCAGAGACTGTGGTTATGTCTCGTTAAACGGTATTGCGGTTAAATCCACGGGTGATCCACGGTCAAGGAGTGTGAAATCGATGCGTTCCTCCGACCGAGGTGTTCCATGTGGCAGAATCGGCTCCGGCGCTGTTGGAAGTCCCTCCTCGGACTCTATCTGATTTCATTTTTGCCTACCGGTCGGCTCTTATCAATGCCCCGGGATCGTCACCTTCTTCGCGTCGCTGTGCGGTCCGCTCTTCTTCCCGCCCCTCCTCGTCTACTGGTTTGCAAATCCGCTCTTCTGGTATGGACTCGCCTGCTTGCGATCGGGTCGCTGGCTCAGCGCGGTGATCTCGGGGGGACTCTCCGGTGCCTTGGCCTGTCTGAGGCTCATCCCCATGTTTTCCGGGCAAATGAGCCCGGTCGGGCGTGAGGACTTGCTCTTATTCGGTGGCTACTTTGCGTGGATGGCGAGCACGATCCTGCTGGCCGTAGTCGCGCTGGCGGGGTGGTTGATCCCGCGACTTCATCGGCGTCCGCGGTTCCGTCTGAGTTGGTTGATGTTCGTGATCGCGGCTGTTGCCCTGGGACTTGCCGTCCTACCGCCCTTCGTCAGGCTGCTCGTATGGTTCTCGAAGCCATGGGGGAATGGTATTGGTGCCCCGGGTTAGGCCTGCCTGATGAACCTTTGCCACTCGCCATCGTAGAAACCTGCCCGGCTGTGAATGAGCACCCGGGAGGACAGGATGACGGAAATCAAAGGGCCCGGTCGGTGGCCATGCACTTAAAGAGAGTAAAACGGAGAACCTGGAGAACCCGTCCCCTTTTGATTCGTCGTTAAGTTGACCCGACGGGATCGGAAGATGAATTCGGGCACTATCAATAGAGGCATGATCATCCGATGTGCGGTCTCCCTGGAATTAGCTTGGACCGTAAGCCCGGTCAAGTTACTCTGTCGGACCCTCGATCTCCGCTATGGTCGAGTGTCATTCAGCACGGACGAAGCGTACCTCGAGGCGGGGCTGTTCGACTGAATGCGGACTCCCGAGAAGAGCGGACGGTCCCTTCGACCGTGAAACCTTACCGCTCAGAGCCTTGATTTGGGCTAAATCCGGGTCGCGGAAGAGGGCAAACATTGTTGGTCAAAGCAGAATCTTTTAGATTGGTCGATTTCCGGCAGGATGAGCCGCCACAACGTGATTGTAGGAGTCGGAGGTGATGAATACTTGGTTCGAGCAAACAAAGTTTCGGCTTCAGTTATGCGGCCTGATCATGATGTTCATGTGTCCGGGCTTTCTTATTGTCTTTGCCGGCCAAACGAAGCAGCAAATCGAAAGCAACCGCTGGCCATCGGTCGAAGGAACGATCGACGGTGCCTTCCCGAAAGAGACGTTGACCGCGAAGCGGACGACCAGGTATGCCGGTCGCGTAGCTTATCACTATACCGTCGGGGGGCAACGCTATTCGAGTGACTTGACCGACCTCGGGCCAGGAACGTGGCACGACACCCAGGTCGAGGCCCTCAAAGATGTCAATCAGTACGAACCCGGGATGACCGTGCCTGTCTTCTACGATCCCCACGACCCCAAGATAGGCGTCTTGCAGAAAGGCATGCCCAGAGTGCACCTTGTGCTGCTGGTGCTTTTGAGCCTCCTGACCGTCGTCTCAACAATCGCCTCGTTCTTCACGATCCGCAGTTGGATCAGATCGTTCCGGCGCGGGAAGAACGCTGCATCGACAAGCGGATCGGATGCGTCAGGGAGCCCACCCGCTCAGGTGAGCGAACACAATGAGCAAACTGGAATTATTGGAGAATCTCAAATTAGAATTTGAGAAGCAGAAACGGGGACGCAGCTCGTATTGACATCCATCCGGTCGACCATGGTCACGAACGTCCCGGGGGCCGGGTGCGTCGCCAGTTCCCAGCGGATACAGACGATTCGCAACCCCGACGACCGCGGTATTTCTCGACTATGGGTGGCCGCGGTTTCTTGCAACCGTGATCAGCGTTTGTCGGAGGGTAGTCGGTGGCCATGCACCTAAATAGAGAAAACCGAATAATATAGCGAATCTATCGAAACAGGCATCAACCACCTATCTCCACTGATTCTCCCGGACTTTCCAACTGAGGTGCCTGGCCACCAAATCCACGGGAGACTGTCGCCTCGTTGCCGGGTTTTCCGGCCGGTCCGAGGTGGCCCGGATCCATCAACCCGGTGTCCTTGCTACGCCGGCTCAGTGTCTACGATTGCAAGTTCATGTAATGGAGCCGAACGCGCTCATCAAGGCTCTCGTCCGTCGCCATGAGGTACATGAACTCGCCGCGAGCGATCGTGAACAGCTCCATGTCGGTCTTGGCCCGCACGGTCTCCGGGTTCGGGAGCCGCGAGATTGCGGTGATCCGCCCAAACCTCTGGCCGGCGCGGAGTTCGTGCGGCGGGGACTCGCTGGACGACGCCTCGGCCACGCCCTGCGAGATCACGTAAGTCCGCTCTCCGATCTCCCCCTCGCGCACGATCGTCTCGCCGGCGCGGCGGAATTCGACAGTCATCTGCTCGGCCATCCGGGTGAGCGTCGCGGTGTGGAGCCCGTCCAGCTCCTTGACCCGGGAGAGGACCTCGCAGATCCGGACGACCAGCTTGGGCCGCACGTTCGAGACGATCCGTCCGCCGACCATGCTGACGATCCGGTCGGCCCGCTCGATGAGGCGCTGGTCGTGGGTGACGATCAGGACGGTCGAGCGCGACGGGCCCCCCGCCAGCTCGTGGAGCAGGTTCATGACCGTCGCGCCCGACTCGGCATCGAGCGCGGCGGTGGGCTCGTCGGCCAGGACCAGCGCCGGGTCATTGACCAGCGCCCGGGCGATCGCGACCCGCTGGCGCTGGCCGCCTGAGAGCCGGCCGGGCCGATAGTGGAACCGGTCGGATAGGCCGAGCCGCTCGAGAATCGCGCCGGCGCGGCGCTCCATCTCCGCGACGTCCGCCGGCCGGAGCGCGGTGGCCATCCGAACGTTCTCGAGCGCCGTCAGCGAGCTGAACAGATTGTGGTGCTGGAAGATGAACCCGATGTCGCGGCGATGCCGGACGAGGTCGCCCCCGTTGATCCCGGCCAACTCGCGTCCCAGGATCTGGACGCTCCCTTCCTGCACCTGTCTCAGGGCACCGACCAGAGTCAGAAGCGTGGTCTTGCCCGAGCCCGAGGGGCCGGTCATGATCACCACCTCGCCCTCACCAATGTCCAGGTCGACATCGAACAGGACGCGTGTCCGGCTCTCGCCCGACCCGAAGTCGTACTGGACGCGGCGGATGCTCACGACCGCCACGGAGACGGGCCTGGAGACGGGTGCCTCGACGTCGACCTGATGGCCGTCGACGCTGCCCAAAGTCGAAGTTGAAACGCTCGAGTCGCTCATCCGTAGAGCTCCGCCGGGTCCACAGCGAGGAGTCGCCGCGCCGCGAGGCTGCCGGCGAGGACGCACATCGCGACGGTCAGGGTCAGGACCAGGGCGAGCCCGCCGGGCTTCAGACTCATCTCGAGGCCAGTCAGGTCTTGCAGCCACCTGAACAGGCCGACGCTCACCGCCAGGCCCGCCCCGAAGCCCAAGAGCGCCAGGTAGACGGACTCGGCAATCACGATCAGTAACAGCTCGCGATTGCTGTAGCCCATCGCCTTGAGCGTCGCGAACTCGGCGAGGCGGTCGCTGATCTCGCTGAACAGGACCTGATAACAGATCGCCAGGCCGACGATAAAGCCCATCACCACACCGATGTTGAAGACGGCCCCCAGGGGCGCCGCATTCTCCCAGAATTGCTGCTCCTTGGCGAGGAACTCCGGCTTGGAGAGGACGATGACGTCGGCCGGCAGCCGGGCCTTCAGGTCCTCCTGGACGCGCGCGAGGTCCGCACCCGGCCGGAGCCGCAGGACGCCGACGTCGATGGCCGTCTCGCCCCACGAGCCACCGCGACGCTCGGGATAATAGGCCAGCATGTTCTGCTCGCTCAACAAGAGTGTGCCGTTGCTTCGGAAATCGGTCCCCAGCGTGAAGGTCCCGGCGATCCGGAGTCGCTTGCCTTGCAGCTCGGAGACGGTGCCGGCTCGGAGCGGGCCGTAGAGCGTCTCCTTCGATCGGTCGTCAGCCAGGGCCACGTCGGGACGGTCCCAATCGTCGCGCTGGGAGCGGACGGCCGCCAAGTCGAGCACGTCGTCCCGGGGGGGGAATGCGACGACCCGGATGCCCCGGGAGATCCCGGTCAGGGAGTTCCTCCACTTCGACTGCTCGGGGTCGATGTAGAGCGGGCTGGCCGCCCGCACTCCGTCCGCCCCGCGCGACTGGTCGAGCCGGCGCCTCGGGAAGGGCGCGGGGTGCGAGACCATGTAACGCAACCGGTTCGTGAGGAACAGCTCACCGTCCATGTGGGCGATCAGGGCACTCATGTTGTCGAGCAAGGCGTTGCGGAAGCCGTTCTGCAGGAGCATCAGCACGACTGCGAAGGCCGCGCCGGCGGTCGAAGCGGCCAGGCGCCACTTGTTCTCGGTCAGGTTCCGCCAGGCCAGGGGAATTCGTCGTTGTCGGAACATGGATATTTCAACAACTCGAAGATTTGTGGACTCGAAACTCTGTGACAGTGCCCGCCGTTTGCAATCGCCGGCTCAGAAGAGGTCGGCCGGGTCGGCGCGTCGGAGCTTCCCCAGGGTCAGCAGGCCGGAGCCGAACGCCGCGGTCAGGTTGAGGGCCAGCACCAGGGCGAGGTTGGTAGACGTCAGGATCATCGGGATGTTCGCCAGCGTGTCGGTGATCCGATACAGGACGGCGCCCAGGATGACCGCGGGCAGGTAGGCCGCCAGGGCATAGATCGCCGCCTGCACCAGCACGACGCGCGACAGGTAAAAGGTCGTGTGACCCATCGCCTTGAGAGTGGCGTATTCGGGCAGGCGGTCGCGGACGTCGTTCGAGAGGACCTGGTAGATGACCACCGCCGCCACCACCATCGTCACGAACACGCCGAAGGCGAAGATCTTGCCTGTGGCCGTCTGCCGTACCCAGTAGTCCTGCTCGATCCGGTAGAGCTCGTCGCGCGTCAGGGCCTTCACGTCAGGGGGCAAGCGAAGGTTGAGCAGGCGGACTGTGCCGGCCAGGTCCTCGCTCTGGACCTTGAGCAACCCGAAGGCGACGGGACCGGTCGGCGGAATCCGAAACAGGCGCGCGAAGTTATCGGAGTCGCAGAGCACCGCCGCATCGGCCCCGAAGCTGCGCTGGAGGGTGAAGCCGCCGACCACATCCACCGCCAGGCCGCCGAGCTCCCATCCCGAGAACGCGTGGCGGTCCTGCCAGCCGAAATCGGGGTTGGACCAGGCGTTCATGAGCAGGCGGTTTCGGGTGTGCAGCAAGGGCCTGGCCGCCTCGATCTGGTCGCGAACCGGAGGGCGGAATGGGTTGCGGTCGAGGTCGATGCCCAGGACCAGCAGGTCGCGGACCTGCAACGGTCGGGGACGCCGGGGCCCCAGCCACCAGCGCCCCAGGGGACTGACCTGCGGCGGCGTCCGGGCCGCCGCCTCGGCCGTCACCGGATAGGGGGGGCAACGCCACCGATTCATCCGGGCCCAGAGCGGCCTGGCGGCACGCACCGCCTCGAGCGCCTCGGCCTGACGGAGCCGCTCGCGTGGGAACGTGCCCGGGTCGTAGAACTGCTCGAACTGGGGCGAGACCAGTGCCACGTCGAAATCAAGCTGGTCGTAATTGATCGAGGCCGTGAACCGGACCGCCTCCAGGAACCCGAGCTGGAGCAGTACCATCACCGTCGCGAACCCGATGCCCGCAATCGCGACGAGCGACCGCGCAGGCGCGGTCCACACGTTCCGCAGCGCCAGCGGTGGAGTGCGGAGGCCGTCCAGAGCCAAGGAGGTTCGCGTCATGGGCCGCCGGGGCCTCTCGCCCGCGCGCCCGGCCGGAGCGTCACGTCCACCTGCATGTTCACATAATTTGACGCCTCGGTCGCCCGGTCGAGCGCGATCGAGACCTCGACGACGTGCAGGTCCTGGAGCGCCCGGGGGTCGACGTTCTTCAGCCCGTTGCGTCCGACCAACCGGCCGATCCGCGTCACCTTCCCGGCGATCGTCCCCCCTTGCACCGACACTTCGGCCGGATCACCGACGGCGAGCCGGGGGACGTCGGATTGGTACACCTCGGCCTTTGCCACCATCGCCGAGACGTCCCCCAGGGAGAGCAGGGGGCCGGAGCTGATTTCGCCGGGGTGGGCGAGCAGGTCGAGCACGAGACCAGGAGCCGGGGCGTGGACCTCCGCCTCTTCAAGGGCCACCCGTGCCAGGTCGATCTGGCGCGCGAGGACCAGGGCGTCCGGACTCTCGTCAGCGACTCCCTCGTCCTCGAGCGCTCGACGCCGGGTCTGGAAATCGAGCCGGGCCTGGAGTTCCTTCAGGTCCAGCTCGGCCTTGTTCGCCGCGACCTCGAGCTGGAAGTACGTCTGGGCGAGGTCGGACTTCGCCCGCTCGTCCTTATCGACAAGCGGATTGAGCTTGGGGAGGAGGTCCCGCATTTGCTTGACTCGTTGCTGGGTCAAGTCATTCATCCGCGTGGCGGCGTCGAGGCGGGGGCCTTTGAGACGGTCCTCGACCTCGCGCTCGAGGGCCAGCCGCTTGCGCTGGAGCTCGCGCTGATGATCGGCGCTCTTTTTCTGGGCCTCGGCGAGGGCCAGTTGCTTCTCAGCCTGGGAGTGGCCCTCGAGGATCGCCAGGAGGTCCCCCGCCCGCACCGAGTCCCCCTCGCTGACCCGTATGGACTCGATCCTTACGCCGGGACGGGCCCCGATCATGCGGACCCCCGCGACAGGCTCCAGGCGAGCCAGGGCATGGACCGCAACGCCGTCGGACGCCCCTGGATTCGGGCGCACGCCGGATCCCGCAGCTTGAGAAGGACTCCGGAGGGGAGCCAAGTCGTCGCTCCCGAGCAGAACGATGCCCACTCCCAGGCCTAATAGTCCAGTGAGGATTACGAGGTGAGTTCGGGCGAGTCGGCTCGATGATCCTCGGCCAAGCGGCTTGGTCACGGCAGGTCTCCTCCCTATTTGAAGTCCTCTGTTATACGCCCATGGCGACCGGACTCAAGCCCCGACTCCGGATTCGTGCCGGCGCGGGCCCCACAGACGAGCCACAATGACTCCCGGACGACGGACGCGATCTCCACAATCCAACCTACACATGCACCGACCTTTGAAGCCAAGATCCTTCAACCGGCGGTGGTCATCGAACCCGTTCTCTGCCTCCTCGGTTCTTATTATCGCAAACCGGCGTGGGAATACGAGAAGGCATTTATCTGGTCTTTCACGTGTTTTTTGTATAAATCTTTACACTCGTCCGACAACATCGAGCATTCGATCAGCGAAAACACGGCTTCTTGCTCGGGGATGAACCGCTCCAGAATTCTCTTGTAGTGGCTTTCGACAAGGCCGAGCTTCTGGGCGAACACGACGAAGTCGTCGTAGGCGTAAAAGGCGTTAGCCTTGTAGCCCTCCGTCTCGAAGCCATCCTTGAACAACTCGAGGGCGGTATGCGTCTCGTCCGGTAGGTGGAGGCGAGTGTTCAGCAAGTCGTAGGCGGGGGTCAGGTTGTACTCGTCAGTCTGATCGTCCCTGATCAGTGAGAAATTCTTGAGGTGGGCGTCACCATTGTTAACGAGGTAATTGAACGCTACGAGCGTGAAGTACCGCTCCGAATCCACCGGCGAAGCGGCCACATGCCGGCGGATGAGCTGACCGATCTCCTCGTACGACCCGTCGTACTTGTAGTTCTTCCCATGGGCTTCTTCGGACCTGGCGGCGATCTGGGCGAAATCCTCCTGGAGTGAGCGTCGGCCGTCGGGTTGTACGTCGAAGCGGCGGACGAGATACGCGAGTTCCCCATCCTCGAACGCGACCAGGGCGTTTTCAGCCACTTCGATCTTGAAGACCTGCCGGGCGAGCTGCATCGTCAGGTGTTCGTTGATCGGGGCCATTTCCAGCCGCTTGAACATCCCATGCGGCCTCGGCTTTAAGATGTGCTGCCCGCCCGACATCACCATTTTCAACCGCCCAGCGTTCAACGCGAGGGAGATCTTGGTCTGGATGCCGGAGATCGACATCCGGTCGGTGGTGACTTCGAGCGTCACCTGGTCGTAATCCGACCGAGAGAACGGAAGGATGAAGGGGACCTTCTTGCCCCCGAACAGCCGATTCCGGCAGGCCCCGCAGTAGGTCTTTTGTTCGTCTTTGAAGCAACCTGGGCAACGCGTCATGTCGAGACGACCTCCTTGATGGTCACTCCCCCGACCGTTTCGGCTTCGCAGGTCCGCAACAGCCGCGTGAAATGGTCGCTCTCGTCGATCTTCAGCACGCGGCACTGAAGCGCTTTGTCCTCCCCTTCCGCCAACAGGCCGAAAAAGAAGGGAAACAGCAGAGGCGACTCAAAGCGGCCCTCTTGCTTGGGAAAGGAGAGGCTGATGGCCGGGCACTTCGGACTGCTCAGGTACTCCGGCGCGTACTGGAAGCGGTAGGTGCCAGCCTGGTCCTTGCTCAACACCCCCGCGAAGACTCCCCGACAGTGCACCTTAGCTCGACGCATTGAGCGACTTCTCCGTCAGGCGGAGTTCCAGGCCCAGGACCTCCGCGATCTTGGCGAGCTGATTGATCGTGGGGTTCGCACTCCCGTTTTCGATGCCGGTCAGACTACGGAGCGTGACTCCGGAGAGTTCGGCGAGGTCACGCCGACGTAGGCGGAGTTTCCTCCGCCGAACGCGGACTTTCTCCCCAATTTCTTGGTTCGTTAGGGCAACCTCCTGTCGTTCAGGCGCATGATAATGCGTTGTTTCGCTCGAACTTTCATGGTTCAGCTTTCTGGCAGCCGGAAAGCGCATTCCCATGCGCTTTCCCCAAGTTTGTGCCCAGAAATCCAGCGGAGATCAAGTAAAATGCGCGTTATAGTGCGCCTTATGAGACCGCACCTTGGGGGAGTGAGCGATTGGCTCGCCGTCTTACACGCGTCGGAGCAACACATCGCGGTCGATCAGACCGAAACGGAGCAATCGGCGGCCAGGTATCTAGACTGGGTATAGCCGGGGTACTTGGAAGTTGATTGTGCCTGGCAGCGTTGCGGCTGTTCCCCCTAGACCTCCCAAGCCTCTCCTTTGAAGTGCCTGGCCATGACTGCCTCCCGTCGAATGCGTCAGGGTAAATTTCCAAAAGTGAGGGACCCAAACGAGGGTGAAGAGGCAGTATCCTTGGACACGCCCGTCGGCGTGTGGGGGGACAAGGATGCGAGTCGGATATAAGTCTCAAGTCTACAATGACCTGGATCGTCTCTTCCGAAATGGATCCGGCGCTTCGAGTGATCGGGCCTTGCTCGATCGCTTTCTCAACGCGAAGGATGAAGCCGCATTCGAGGCGCTCGTCGCGCGGCATGGGCCGATGGTCTTGGGAGTCTGCCATCGCCTGCTCGCCAGTTCCCACGATGCCGACGACGCCTTCCAGGCCACATTCCTCGTCCTGGTCCGTAAGGCCGGACAGATCCGTGACCCGGCCCGGCTGGGGCCTTGGCTCTATGGCGTGGCCACCCGCGTGGCGAGCAAGGCACGCGTCCGGGCGGCTCGGCGCCGGGAACGCATGGACGCGCAAGTCGATGAGGTCGTTGCTCTCGACGCGACAAGCACCGGTACCGGCACCGGCGATGAAGTCGAGATTCGGTTGATCCTCGACGCCGAGCTCGGGCGGCTTCCGGCCAAGCACCGCGACGTGCTGATCCTCTGCCTGCTCGAGGGGGTCACCGCCGAGGAGGCCGCTCGCCAACTCGGCTGTCCGATCGGGACGATCAAGAGCCGCCTGGCCCGCGGCCGGGAGGGGCTTCGCACTCGCCTGACGGGCCGAGGGATTGCACCCGTCGCCGCCCTCGCCGCCGTGTCAACGGTCTTCGGTTCCCCCGTTTCCGCCGCCCTGACCCGCACGACCCTGGGCACGATCGCCGCCGGCGCGGCGGACGTTGCGCCGAGCCTCGTAGCCCTGACGAGAGGAGTCGTACCCGCCATGTTGCCAAAGTTGACCTGGATGAGTAGTGGCTTCCTCCTGGCCGGGATCGCTCTGGCCGGGTTGGGGACCGCAACCTGGATCAAGCACCCCGCGGCGGCCCAGCAGCCCGCCACCGCCGGCGCCGTCGAGTTCGAGCCCGGTCCTAATCGCCAGGCCCCCGACGTTGAGCTCAGCGCCCGGGAGCAGTCGAAGCAGAATCTCCAGAGGATCCTCCGGGCGGTCCATGACTATGCCCAGGCGAATCACAATGAGCTTCCGCCGTTGGCGATCTACGGTCCCGATGGTCAGCCTAAACTAAGCTGGCGGGTCGCACTCCTTCCCTATCTCAACGAGAATCACCTGTACGAGGAATTCCACCGGGACGAACCCTGGAACAGCCCTCACAACCAACGTCTCCTCGGGCGGATGCCCGCCGTTTTCGCAACGCCCCACTTTCCAACGCCCAACTTCCCAGCCCCCAAAGGTCAGACTCGACTTCGCGGCTTTATGGGCAAAGACGCTCTCTTCGACGGTGTCCGGGGCATCCGCTTCATCGAGATCACCGACGGAACGGCGAACACCGCGTTGCTGGGATCGGCCGATGAAGCCACTCCCTGGACCAAGCCGGGCGAGTTGATCTTCGCGACTGGCCAGCCCCTTCCCGCCCTGGAAGACCACGAGTCGAATGGGTGGCTGGTCGGCATGGCCGATGGTTCGGTGGGCGACATTCCGGCCGGTGATGGGACGTTGCTTCAGGCGATCATCACTCGTGACTGGGGAGAGGTGATGTCACAACCATTCAGGGCCAAGTCGCCGATCGAGAATCCAGCTGCGCCCTCCGCCGGTCGCCGACGACCCACCTCCGGGTCGAAGCCGCAAGCCGGGGCGATGTTTGGGGGGAAGCCCAGGATGATTGCCACCCCGAAGCCCGATGCCGGTCTGCCGGGAATGATGCCCAACCCAGCCACTCCGAACCCCGACGGCGGCATGCCGGGAATGATGATGTCGGGGATGATGCCTGGCCCAGGTATCCCGAAACCTCCGTCGACATCCCTCACCGTGGAGCAACGTCTCCAGAAGCTGGAAGAGAAACTCGAGAGTCTCATTCAGCGAATCGATTCCCGGCCTTCCGAGAATGGAAAGCCCTGAGACGCTCGAAGTGTCAGGAGCGCGATCGGTGGCCAGGCACCAAGACTGGGTACAGCCGGGGTTCTTGGTAATTCATTGGGGATGGCAGCGCGGCGGCTGTTCCCCTTAGCCCTCCCAAGCCACCCTTTGAAGTGTCTGGCCATGACTGCCTTCAGATGACGCATCTGAAGTGCCTGGCTATTCCCCCTCGTTAGACGACCCGCCGGGGCCGCATTACCCCGTCGGCACGGGTCGCTTATAATCCAGAGGTTGGGCCGTAAATCGTGGTCCCGGGCGTCTCATCGAATTTCATTGATCGGATTAAGCGGACGAATGGACGTGTTTCTTCACGCCCTGTCGTCCGCCTCGTTCAGGTTAGGCTTAAAGGCCAGATCACCATGCTAGCCACACTTATTGAACTGGTCACAGGTCGAGATGATCTCGAGCGTGTCGCCTACCGTGAAGACCTTCGTCTGCTCAACGGATATCTGAAAACGCGAAGACTACTGATACCGAGAGAGCCGAGACGGTTCCTCAATGCCGCGAGCTTTACCTCGGAGGAACTGCTCGAACTGGTTCGCGTGGAGAGCGAGGAGTTGGCGGGCGATCCATTCGTGCCGTGGGTGCTCGAAGCTGAGGGCAAGCGGAGATTGCCGGCCTTCTCCAGTCAGAAGAAGATGGCCATCTTCTCGGGAGCGATCTCGAAACGGATGGGCAAGGTGTTCTCGCTCGGAGGCGCCGAGATTTTGCTGAAGGATCTGGTCGAAAGCCTCGATATCGACTTCATCGACTTGAACCCCTTGTGCCCGAAAAACTGGGAGATCGGGGTCGGGGTGATCCGGGGCGGAGCCTAACCTCGCGCTGCAGCGGACCCGGTCCGCCACGTCATTTAAGGTCGACCCGATCCGGCAGGCTTGGTGCCTGCCGAGGAGGCCTACACTATTGGTGACATTCTTAATTCTTGATACAGTCTGCGCAAGATGAGTAAGCCTCTCCTCGCCCTCTGTGAGCCCCATTCTGGTCATGCCACGCACCACTCGGGACTCTGCGGTCGCCTAGTCCGTCAGCAGACGCCAGGCGCTCCAGTTAGATCGCTTGGGAGATTTGGCAAAGATGCTCGCCCGATCGCGAGATTTGACAGTTTATTCAGGCCTCCCGCCTTGCCCTCTTTCGCTGCATGGCCTCCGACCGTCCGCGGAGTAGGCCCTCAATAGCGACAACTCTATTTCATATAGACACAATGAGTTAAGAATTAATATTGTCTCAATTTCTTATTCACTGTCAGAATTACCGACGGTGAGGCCGAGTCGTTTGAAGGGGCAGGGGGCGTGAGTAGCATCGGCACAGAAAATCGGCGTAAGCCCCAAGAACGCCGCGATGTCATAAAGTGCATACCCTGTCTGGCCCAAACCTCACCCTGCTCGGATCTGGCTACGGAGACGTGGTCACGCCGTCCGCCCATCGCAAGACCGAGGCAGGAGGCGTATCGCCTTCGCCACCCGACGCCGAAGAAACTACTTCGGTCGCACCGGCGTCAGCGGATCGACCCCGAACTCGCGCATCGCGGAGTCACAGTCATAGCAAATGGCCCGCGTCGCTCCGACCTTGTCCACTTCGAATGCCCACAGGATCCCGCTCTCGGCGTGATGTCCTTTCTCCCACGGCGCTGCCTCGGTGACCACCTCGCCTCCGTACTTCGTGGCAACCTGTTTCACCGTTGCGAGGGCCTTGGGATCGTCGCTGCTCGAACCAAAGATGAGCTTGCCGTCGCTGACTCGCCGCCCGACCGCGCCGGTCCAGTACTTTTCCACCTTGGTGGATTTGTAGGAGCTCCAGAGGACGCCCTTCTGATCCCGGTAAACGGCAGCCCGGCCGATCTCCTCGGACGCCTCGACCATGGCCGCGCGCAGTTCGTAGACGGCTCGCTCCGTCTCCGGCAGCTTGTTCAGGAACTCCTGAAGGCGCCAGGGCGGCACCCCAACGACGGGGGCCTTCTTCACCTGGAGGGAGATCTGCTTGAGCCGATTGACGGTCCCCTCACCCACGTTCGGTTCCGTCCGGACGCGCAGCCCTTCCGTCGGGGCCGGAAGTGGAACGCTCGGAGCGCTGGCAGGTCGATGCCCGCCCTTCCGGGCGTTCTTGAACGCCAGGACGAGATCCTTGGCCTGGTGGGCCGTGACAGGATCCGCTCCCAGGGCCTGGGCCAGCCCATCAATCGCCTTGTCCTGGGCAGCCTCCCGGATCTGGCTCTTGAGGAATTCTCCCGCCAGGATCTCCCCGGCTTTCCGAGCGCCGACCCTCTTCACCAGCTCCCGGATCGCGACCGTCGCCGTACCGACACCGATGGCCATGCTCGCCGCGGTGGCGGCATAGTCCACGATCTCCACGACCAGCTTGGTGGTCTCGAGGGACTCGATCTGCTCGTGGAGTGTGGTTCGGATCCGCTGATGCACGGCGACGTCGTTTTGAACCTGCTCCGCCGTCGGCTCGCCTAAATAGCTCCTCGCAACGGGGAAAGTAGACGGGGTCTGTACAATTGGGTAGTGTCACTCATGTCCAGTCCCCGAGATTCACACCCATGGCACACAGCGTTACCCTCGACGACGGGCAGCGCCGGGCGTTGCTCGATCGATATCGCAAGGACCACGACCCCGAGGTCCGCTTCCGATCGCATCTCCTCTTGCTCCTGGACGATGGGCACACCTGGGCCACCGTCGCCACGCTCTTGTTCTGTAGTTCGCGGACTATCGACCGCTGGGTTAAGCGGTTTCACGCCGAAGGGGTGGAGGGTCTGAGCGGGCATAAACCAGGCCGCCCCTTTCGCTTCGCCGCCGAGTGGGTCGCCGTCGTCGTGGACTGGGTCAAATCCCAGAAGCCCCGCGACTTCGGCTTCCTCCGCAGCCGCTGGTGCTGCGAGATCGTGGTACTGCTGATGCTTCGAGAATTTGACCTGGAGGTCTCTCGCGAGACCGTTCGTCGTTGGCTGCATCAGGGGGGACTGGTCTATCGTCGCCCGCGTCCCACGGTCGGGCCGACCGACGCGGAGCGGGAAACCAAGCTGGAAAAGCTCCGCGAGTTAATCGCCGGATTGCCTGAGGACGAGACGGTGGTCTTCCAGGATGAGGTCGATATCAACACGAATCCCAAGATCGGCTCGATGTGGATGGTCAAGGGCCACCAGGCGAAGGTCGAGACACCCGGCAACAACGAGAAACGCTATCTGAGCGGTTCGATCCACTGGCGGACGGGGCAGGTGTTTCTGACCGAGGGCGCCCCGAAGCAAGGGAGGGACACGGCGTTGTTCTTGAAGCACCTGGATGATCTTCGGAGTTGCCTGAGGCGCTACCGCAAGATTCACATCATCTGCGACAACGCGAAGTGCCACGCCAGCAACGATGTGGCGGTGTATTTGTACGAGCACCGCGAGCGGATCGACCTGCACTTCCTGCCGGCCTACAGCCCCGATTGTAATCCGATCGAGCGGGTGTGGTGGAATCTGCATGACCAGATCACCCGCAACCATCAGTGCAAGTCCATGGAGGAGTTGTTGGAACTGACCTTCACCTGGCTCGGCAGTCGCAACCCATTCAAGGTCGAGGGCCGCTCCGTCTATCAGCAGGCCGCTTGAATTACTTTCCCTGTTGAGAGGAGCTATTTAGGTAAGGCGGCAGCGACAGGACGCGCTGAAGGACGGAGCAGGCTTCCTCCTTCGACCAGACCTCCCACCACCGCTGGTCAGCGACCAGCCTATTGGCCTCGACCAGCATGTCGTGACCGATCCGGTCATAGAGGTCCCGATCTCCTTGCATCCTGGCATCCACCAGCCTCTGGTGCTGAAACTTAAACCAGTTTCGGTCGTCATCGGTGACCATGGCCGACCTCGATTCTTGATCTTGCGGGACCCGTGGCCGGACAGGAATTTCGAGCACAGCCGTGGAGGGCTGTGCCACAGGAAATATGGACCGACCGCAGCTGAACAGCGCCCCTTATTCCTGGGATGTGTCTGAGACGGAGTCGTGGGGGCCGGTGTCGGACGGCCCTTGTGAAATGCCTTCAAACGGTGCGCTCCACCCCCTACCAGGTATATACGCGACGGCGGATCCGACCGGACACGGAATCAGAAAAGCCGGGACTTCCCAGCGGTACAGTCTCGATCCACGAGGCCAGTTTCTTCCACCTAGTTTGTGTTTCGCCCGCCTGCTCCATGGGGAGTCGGGGGGAGTCGGTGGCCAGGCACTTCACGAGGGTAAGGCGAGAAGCCTGGGCAATCCGTTAAGCCTTGCGACTGGGCGCACCTCTTTACCGAATCCCCCCCGACTTCCCAGTTGCAGTGCATGGCTCCGAGTCTCCCCTCGCCTCTTGGCTCTCGCCAGATGATCGAACTTTCATCGAAAACCAGATCGATGTCCTTTTGATATAGGGCAAGCTCTATGACTACTGAGCCGGAGCGGCTAATCGTGAGGACTGACCCGAAATGCTTGATTCTTGCCATTGGCACTTCTGGATAAGTCTACGACTCGCCAGCCTTCGGTCGTCTCTATGGCCTGAACGCTCAACGCTTCGACGAGCACTTCGTCGTCAACGTGGCCCCCGACAAGGCCGGTCGGTTCAGGGCGGTGTCTGCGCTCGGGACGTTTCCAATCAATCAACCGGATGTCGAGAGGGGCCATCGGTTTTCCAAAGGCAGTTGGTGGTCGACCTCCGACCTCGGGCGGTATCCCAAGCCGCCGTTCCTGCTCACGGATGACCCCGCGTTTCATTTGGTCGATCACAGCGCCGTGGCGCGACTTCCCGTACAGGTATGATTCTGGGGCAAACTGATTACTACGGCGAGCACGACAATCTCAATCGCTTCGGGGAATGACCGGCAGGTTCGAACCCGGAAGGCACTCGGACGGAGAACGGGTGCCCGGTTCTACCGATGGTGCCGGGGCTGCCACCACTCCGTCCGAAACCCGGAGCCGGCGAGGGAGTGGCACGGAAGATTCCCTTGAGTCCGGCCGATTTCTACCGGTCCGCGCCCCCCGGCCTCCGGCCCCGATTCGCTCGAGCTTCGCGAATCCGGCCACGAGGCGAAGTTGGGCGGGGTTGCCCGCCGAGCACGCCACGTCGGAGCCGGCCCCTCGCTCGCGTCGGTAAATACGACGACCGGGAGCCTGCTGGCGGTCGCGCCCGGGGGCCACGTGAATAACGGCGTCCGGGTCTTCCGGGCCGTCGGCGCGACGACTGACGCGGTGCTCTCCGCCTCGCTCCGGCCCCCGACCCGCCGCGGTGGCCTCAGCCTCGGCGGGAGCTAACCCACTCCAGGCCGGCCCGGCGGACCAGCACGGCCGCGTGCCATCGTTCATTTGGGATGCTCGTATTCTTCGTCGCCGTGGAAATCGAGGAAAAGAAAATGGCCGGGTCGCCCCGGGGATTGCTCTCCCCGGGCCCCAACAAATCCAACCATTCACATTCAACGCGTACAACTCGTCATGCCATGAACTCGTTATGGGGCGACACACTGAATGAATCGCAACCGGGGGCGGGAGAGAAATCGAATCGGGCGTCAATATTGCCGCTATCCGGGCAAAATCGGACGATCACAAACATATGAACTTGTAGATGCTACATTATCTAGTCTCCGCAAACTACTTCAAAAATTAGGAATGTCCCCAATAGCCAAGCCTTTGAAATGCTTGGCCATGACTGCCACAGTCCAAGAGAGGTGAGCCGGATCCAGACGCTGCTGTTCGTGCACTTCCTGGCGCTGCCGGTAGAGTCGCTGATGCAGCGGGAGTTGATCGACAGCCTGCCGCTGTACCCGGAGGGCCGGGCGTGCCGACGGCCGACGGCTCGGAAGCTGATCGATTTGTTCGAGGAAGTGCAGCGGCATGAGTTGTCAGCGGCCCGGCGCCCGTCCGTGGTCTTCAGCATGAAGTTGAGCCCGATGCAACGTCACATCCTCCGGCTGTCGAACATGAGGGAGGCCTACGAGATCTGACCGGGGCACTGTCGGATGTCCAGATATTCCGCGCGTGACGTACGGAAGATTGGGCGAAACGTGGGGAGAGAAGTAGGATGGGTCCCTCGGTCCGGGTAGGAATCGATCCGGCCTTGGAGGACATATCGTGCGAGCGAACTCCCTCGTGCTAGCCATCCCGATCATCCTCGGCATAGGTTTATCCCTTAGCACGCCCCCGCTCGTAACCGAACCGGTGGCGGGCCAGGAGGAACCGGCCCCGCCGGACCCGACCTGGCAGCGACTCGGCCTGCCCGAGAGCCCGACGCCTGAAACCGGGCGCGGCGTGGGGATCGTCCATATCGACGAAGGGGGCCTCGATCCGGCGCTGCGCCCCCTGGGCGAGCGACTCAAGCATGTGATTGTCGGTCAGGACATGGACATCTCACTGGCCGAACCGCTGAATGCTTACAAGGACCGAGAGGATGCGGAGTACAACCACGGCGTCAGAGGTCTCCTCCAGATGGCATCCGCCCCGTTCCGCGTGCGGGACCGGACCTATGGCGGCCTGGCACCGGGGGCGACGTACTTCGTGATTCCGTACCTCACCGTGCGCGCGGACGGACCCGACGGACGGCACGAGCGATTCGACCCGCGGCTGGGCCGGGCCATCGATTGGGTGGTGAAGAACCGGGAGCGCTGGAACATCCGCATCATCCTCCTCACAGTCGGGGTCGACCATCCACGCCCTTCTCTGGAAGGTTCGGCGCGATCCGGCCTGATCAAGAACACCCGGGAATACCCGATCGTCCGCGCGCTGGAGCCGGCGATCCAGGCGGGGATCCTCGTCGTCACGGGCAATAACAACACCGCCATGGAGAACACACTTCCGCCGGTCGAATACCTGTCGGTGGGCGCCTACCACGACGCGGGGCATGCCGATCACCGGTTCCACCGCGAGAACCCCGACGAGCCGTGGGGGCGTAACGGCGACGGTCACGAGCGACCCGACGTCCTGGCCCCGAAGTACTTCGTCCCCAACCACCTAACACCGGAGGGCGAGCTCGCCTACTTCGGGGGGACCAGCTCGGCCAGTGCCCAGGTCACCGCGCTGTGCGCCCTCCTGTTCGCCCGATTCCCGCAAGCGGATGCGCAGACGATCAAATATGCCCTGATTCGCTCAGGCGATCCCTTGCCGGGCAGCCAGCGGCCCGGGGTGCGCGTCAACGCGGCCCGTGCCATCTCACTGCTGACTGACGGCTCCGTCCGCCCGCCCTGGCCCCGGATCCCGCCGCCGGTCACGGTCACTGACCCGAACTCATCCCTCCGATCGAAGGATGCGGTCGAGCGGGCGCTCGCCGTCTCGGCCCTCGCCTGGCATCCCGAGTTGTTCCGGCCGAAGGACGGGGTGCGTCTCCGCCAGATCTTCTGGCGTCTGCTCCGCGACGACTCACCCACTGTGAGGAAGGCCGCGGCGTCGGCCCTGGCCGGCCCGGAATCGGACGACGAGCGACGACGGCTCTGGGACAGTCTGTACCGGGAGTTGGACATGGGGGTGCGCGGCCTACTCGCAGATGTGCTCCTAGCCGGTGCTAGGGCCGATCCCTTGGACGACTGGATTCCACTCGCGACCGACCCGAACTGGACGGCGCGATGGTGTGCGGCCAAGGTACTACGGGATCATCATCCGACTGCACCACGACTCGAATATGCGGTCGTCCCGGAGGAGATCGAGCAGAAAGCCCAGCCGGTCCTCGATTGGTATCGAAAGAGAAAGCAGTCCAGATGAATGCGCCCCGATAAGGTGCTCATCTCAGCTTCCCGTGGGTCTAATGGGAGCGATCGGGCGATCGGTGGCCAGGCACCTAGACTGAGGCACCTAGACTAGGTATCGCCGGGGTTCTTGGTCGTTCATTGGGGGTGGCAGCGCGGCGGCTGTTCTAAGATCCCCCAAGTCTCCCCTCTGAAGTGCCTGGCCATGACTTCCCCCCTGATACAATCTTGATCGACCGAGGTCGCATTCGGTGGACTACCTCAATTCCCAGAGCACCACACCATGACCTTCAACTGGCCGACATGGCTCCCCACGAGGGACTATCGCCTGAGGTATCGGATTATGCTGTTTCTCGCACTGCTCGCGCCGATCGTCGGCACGGGCAGGTGCCCCGCGGCCGCCGCCGAGGGCGGTCCCGATCTGAACGGCATCTGGAAACTGGTCGGCCAAACTCCTGGTGACAGTGAGTGGGCTATCTTCGAAGTCAAGAAAGCCGATGGCAAACCCATCGTCGAGATCATTGACGGAGTGAAAGTCTTTGGAAAATCCCAGATCTACCTGGAGAAGTCGGCCGACGGAATCGTCGTGTTGCTTGCGTATGAGCAAGGTGACGTCACCTTCAAGGGTCGTCTCCACGAGGACGGTGGGGACGACCGCATCGTCGGCGCCATGCAATTCCGGGCGTCGGGGATGGCATCGACGTCTGGGGCACGCCTGGAGAGGACAAGGGCGACGAAGCTCGCGGAGCCGAGCGAGCCGCCGGAGAAGCGTGGCTTCATGGCGACCTTCGGCCTCCTTCCGGAATTGCAAAAGGCGACGGCTGAGTTCCTCAACGATCGGTATAAGTCGCTAGAACTGACGACCGCGACCGTAGCGGCCGATGGCATCCGAATTGACGCCCCTACCACCACGCGGGCTTGGGCAGTGTCTCGCCTCGTGGACGTAGCCAGGCGGGCCGGGAAGGCCGACGTCGTGGCCGAGACCGAATTGGCCAAACTCAAGGCGCTGATCGCCGAGGAGGGCCGTCCGCCGACCGTGCCTCTGGTTGTCGAACCATTCGCGGGCCGGCGCGATTCGGACGGAGATCAAGTCGTCTTGGTGGAGCTCTTCACCGGCGCCCAGTGCGGGCCATGTGTGGCCGCCGACATCGCGTTCGACGCCCTAAGCGCCGCCTACAAGCCGATCGATTTGATCACATTTCAATATCACCTCCATATCCCCGGCCCCGACCCATTGACCGGCCCCGATTCCGTCTCTCGTCAGGACTATTACCGCGTCCGGAGCACCCCTTCGACCTATTTCAATGGTCGGGCGATGGCTGGCAGCGGGGGCTCGGTCGGTGACTCACGGCGAAAGTTCAATCAATACCGTCACGTCATCGATGAACTTCTCAAGGGGAAGAGGGAAGCGACGATCGAGTTGGTGGCCCATCGGACAGGCGACGAGGTTCACATCACAGCTTCGGCAAAAGTTGACAGACGCGCAGGGACATCGACAAGAAACCCGCGGCTGCGTCTTGCACTGGTCGAGGAGTCGGTGCCGTACTCCGGCAGCAACCGTCTGCCGTCCCACCACTACGTCGTCCGCGCCCTGCCGGGGGGAGCCGAGGGCAGGGCATTGGAGGGGGGCAAAATCCGGATCGAGGAATCCATCAACCTCAGCAAAGTCCGGAGTATGCAAGAGGCGTACCTGAAGGGGTATCCGAACTCACCCGAGTCGCGAGGCGCTTTCCCAAACCCCTTGCCACCAGTCGAGTTGAAAAAGCTCCGTGTGGCTGCTTTTCTCCAAGATGATAGCGATCGGCTGGTGTTGGACGCGATCATCGTCCCTGTCGACTGAAGCACCTCTCTAACCGCGGGATGATTCTGCTGGTCGTCGAGAAGTTCGAGGAACTCGGCTCCGCATATGCGGTCTATCGTTACCTGGTCGTGAATGACCTGCGGCTTGGGTTTCGCCGCCAGAGGAGGGCGAATCGCTCGGTGAAGTCCTCCAGCCTTTCGGCCGAAGCAGGAACGATCGGTGGCCAGGCACCCAAACTGGGTAAGGCACCTAGACCGGGCAAGGCACCTAGACTGAGCACAGCCAGGGTTCTTGGGAGTTCATTGGGGATGGCAGCGCGGCGACTGTTCCCCCTAGACCTCTCAAGCCTCCCCTTTGAAGCGCCTGGCCATGACTGCCTTCGTTAGCACGTTGAGCCAGTCGAGGAACCGATCTAGCCACCCGTCGATCGACAAACCCTGCGGCTTGGCCCCGCGGCCGGAATCACTGCGGGACCAGTCCCTCGATCCGCGCGACCTCTTCGGACTCCAACCGGAAATCGAGGACTTCGAGAGCGGCCCGCATGTGGTCGGCATTGGTGGTCCCCGTCAGGACCATCATGCCGACCTCGAGTGCGAACCGGAAGACGATCTGGCTGACGGCCCGGCCATGGCGTTCGGCGATCCGGGCCAATTCGGGATGGGCCAGCGCCTCACGGTTGGCGGTCAGCAGCGAGAAGCCCTGGTAGACCAACGCGTTGGCGGTGCAGAAGTCCCGGATGGGACGGTCCCAGCGCCGGGCGGCGTAGCATCGGTTTTGGACGAACCGGGGTCGGATGCGTGCCTCCCGACACAGCTCCTGGAGCTGTTCGAGGGTGACGTTACTGACGCCGAGCAGACGAGCCCGGCCACTGTCGTGGATGGCTTCCATCGCTCGCCAGGCCGCCCAGTCGGCCGGAGCCAGGCCGACCCGCTGAGTGGGGCCGTGCAGCAAGTAGGAATCGATCACTGCGACGCCCAGGTGCTTGAGCGAGCTGGCGAAGGACTGCTCGACCTGGAGCGGGATCGGGGCGTCGGGATCGTAGGGAAGGCGGTGATCCTGCCCATGACGGAAGGTGAACTTCGTTTGGAGGAACAGGCCATCCCGGCGCAGCGGGCCGCTTGCGACCGCCGCCGAAAGCGCCTGCCCGACCGCGGCCTCGTGGTAGTGGCGACGCTGGTTGGCGGTATCGATGCCCCGAAATCCGTGTTCCAGGGCAAGTGCGGTCAGGCGTTGCGTCTCGTTTTCCTTCCAGGCAGTCCCGTACAGGAAGCGGGGCACCCGAATCCCTTCAATCAACATGGTCCGGTCGGACATCGACTCCTCCGCTTGTGATTCATACTCCGGGGCCGATCGAGCCGCGGGGTCCTCTCCACCCATTCTGCACGTGACGGAGCGATCGGCGGCGGCTGTTTTCCGTACATCTCCCAAGACTCCCCTCGAAGTGCTTGGCGATGACTATCATTCGACCGGATCGTCGCTGAGCTGGAAGCGCCTCCTGAGGAAGGATGAGTAAGTTCCCAAAAAGCCCAACGGTATAATGGAACCGGTTCACAACCCGGTGACCACCCTCTGCTGCCCCGGCTGCGGTTGTCTGGAGGCCTGCGCACAGTTCATGATGGGGCAATACACATGCAGAATCAACCAGTCCTTCTCCTCGTCCTGCTCGTGTTCCTTGCATTCACCACCTGCTCGAGGGCGCAGCTCAATGCCCCACCGAGCCGTCCGGCCCCGCTGGCGGAATTGCTCCACTACGAGCCGACCGGGCTGTCGCTGCTGACCCCCTACGCGAAGGGCAAGATCCCGGTCCTGTTCATCCACAGGCTGTGGGTGAGCCCCTCGTCGTGGCACCGGATGATCGCGAAGCTGGAGGAGGACCCGGCGATCGCGGGGCGATACCAATTCTGGACTTTCGGGTATTCGACGGGCGACCCGATCCCGTACTCGGCCCATCTCCTGCGGCAGAACATGGAGGAACTGCGGCGGAAGCTCGACCCCGACGGGTCCGACGCGGCGCTGGACCAGATGGTCCTGGTCGGGCACAGCATGGGCGGACTGCTCACGAAGATGATTGCGTCCAAGGCCAGCGACCGCCTGTGGCGCGTCGTGAGCGACCGGCCCGATGCCGATCTCCAGGGTGAGAGGAGCGACGTCGAGCTGTTCCGCAGCGGCCTGCTCTTCGCGGCGCGTCCGGAGGTGCGCCGGGTGGTGTATATCGCCACGCCGCACCGAGGCAGCCGATTCGACCGGGGCGCGATCGAGAGGATCGGGATGAGGCTGGTGGGCATCCCGGATCCCCTGCGAGCGGCCCACCGGCGGCTGGTGGAGAGCAACGGCGACGGCTTCTTCCGCGACCACTTCCGCAAGGCGTTGCCGACCAGTATCGAGGAACTGGAGTGGGGCTCGCCGCTCATCACGGGCCACGCCGAGCTGGCGCCGCCGCCGAGTGTGAGGGTCCACTCGATCATCGCAGTGCGGCCCGAGTCGCCGCGCGGCGATCGGACGGACGGCCTGGTCACATACGAGAGCGCCCACGTCGCCGGGGCCGAGACGGAGCGGGTGATCGCGACCGGCCACCTGTGCCAGGATCATCCGGAGGTCATCGGCGAGGTGCGGCGGATTCTCGCCGAGCATGCCAAGTTCTGAACGGAGCGACGAAACCGGTGAGGAAATACCGAACCGTGAAGATAGCATTCTGCCTTATCGTTCTGCACTACACCCCGGCGATGAGAGGCGGTCAGGCACTTTGACTGGGTATCGCCGGGGTTCTTGGCAATTCATTGGAGATGGCAGCGCGGCGGCTGTTTCCCCTAGACCTCCCAAGCCTCCTCTTCGATGTGCCTGGCCATGACTGCCTCCATTCACGGCCCAGGGCTCCTAGCCTACTCAGCTTAGGTGCCTGGCCTCCGACTCAATCTTCCGGCAATTCAGCTGGCTCACCCCCAGCGTCTTCGACCAATCCCGCACGACACGAGCCATCTCGACGAAGATATCCTCCGCGCTCGTGCGAGTCCTCTTGAGAATCTTGTACCCGTGATCGGCCGTGTCCAGGGTATGGAGCGTCGCTCGGTCGCCGAGCTTTGCGCAAGTCGATCTCAAGAGGCTCATGTCAGCCAGATCATCGCGCGTCCCGCTGAGGAACAGCATCGGGGCTGTGACCGCTTCGAGATGATCGGCCCGTTTGGTATCTGGCTTCCCCGCCAGGTGGAGCGGGAATGAGAAGAAGACCAGGCCGACCACACCCTCGAGCGGCGTCTCCGAGGCGGCCGTGGATGTCATGCGTCCGCCGAAGGAATGGCCACCTGCAAGGAGGGGCAACCCGGGAACTGACCCGGACGCCGTCGCGACCGCCGAGCGGACGGTTGCGGTGCAAACGGTCTGCGAGTCGCGGCCCTTGCCGTTCTCCGAGTACGGGAAGTTGTAGCGGAACGTTGCGACACCAACCTCGGCCAGTCGCTCGGCGATTGCCTGCAGGGTGGCATGCCGCATGTTCGTGCTCGCCCCATGGCCCAGGACGAGCAGATGTGTCGCGCGTTCGGGCCGGATAAGAAGGGCCGAGACCTCGCCCTTCTCCGGCGTGGCGAGGAATTTCCGCTCGTGGGCGTCGTGCGGCATGTCAGGCTTCCTGACCCAGGGGCTGGGTGAAACAGAAGCAGACACCGTAGGGTTCCTTCGCGAAGAAGACGCGGAAGGGCTTGCCGTCGTATTCCTGCCCGTCGATGATCCCGGGCCCGATCCCCTTGGTCTCGTACTCCTGCCACAGGGCATCGACGTCACCGACGGAGAACCAGCAGCTCGCCTGCTCGGGGTCCTGCCCATTGACCGCCAGGCCGATCTCCACCTCATCCCGTTGTAGCCTGGCCGTTGTCTTATCCTTTGCGAGTAGCGAGAAGCCGAGGCACTGCGTGTAATAGCCAACCGCCGGGCCGATTTCCTTGACCGGCAAGGCGTTCGTGTCGGTGTCGCCGATCGGCCCGGCCGCCTTGAAGAACACGCCCTTCGACATCGCCCGTCTCCTGTTCGCATGGACAGTTGCCCGCAAGGTAACCCGTGGCGGGTCACGCGACAAGGCGAATCTGCGAAAATTACCGGCAGGTCATCTCTGGACGTAACGATGCGGCGAGTGTCCAATGCGGGTTCATGAGGGCCGGGCGGAAACCCGGACAACGAGGTCAACCCTCCTGGGAAAACCCGGATCATAGTCGATATGACCGTCAACGAAATCCTCGCACAGCTTAAGTCCCTCGGCGACGACGCTCGGCGTGCCCACAACACAAAGGCCGGCGCGCCTGACAACCAGTTCGGCGTGAAGCTTGGCGACATCCGCTCGATGGCCAAGAAGATCAAGACCGATCACGAACTGGCGCTCAATCTCTGGGACACCGGCAACGTCGAAGCGCAACTCCTCGCCACGCTCATCATCAAGCCCAAGTCGCTCTCTGCTGACGAACTTGACGAGATAACTCGCTCCACCACCTGTGCGCAGGTGGCAGACTGGCTGAACGCTTACGTCGTCGCACAACATCCCGGGAAGGAAGCGCTGCGTGAGAAGTGGATGACGGCGAAGGATCGCTGGGCCGCTCGTGCGGGCTGGAACTTCACCGCCAGCCGCGTCAACAAGGGCGCTGACGACCTCGACCTTCCTGCGCTGCTCGAACGCATCGAGAATGAGATGCCGAAGGCGATGCCAGAGGTGCAGTGGACCATGAACAACACGCTTGCCGCAATCGGCATCCACCACCCCGAACACCGCAAGCGCGCAATCGCCATTGGCGAGAAGATTGGCCTGTACCGCGACTGGCCGGTGTCCAAGGGCTGCACTCCCCCCTATGTGCCGGTATGGGTGGAGGTCATGGTGAAGCGGCAGGACTGAGGAGAGCGGCGAGACACCTCATCGGCAGCTTCGGCGTGCGGCTACGACCGGTTTGCGCCGCTCCGAACCTGACGCGGAATCGCGAACACCCGAGGACAAAGCCCCGGGCGCTGAGTAGCGACAGCCTCGGCGGATTTCACGCCCGATTGGGACGAAGACCACCCGCCCCAGACGAAAAGGTGCCAGGAACCGTTGTTCCCATTCTTCGACCTCCCCAGCGGACGTAACGCAGACTTCAAGCCCAAACGAGACGCCGTCTCCGACTGCCGGGTCACCGACCCGTTCGGCCGGTCACGGCGTATGCGCTGAAGCAACCCCTTCTCCTCAACGGCCGTCAGCGACGTGTTGACCCGGGTCGGCCAATCGGCGATTGGCGGCCAGGCAGCTTGACTGGGTATACCAGGGTTCTTGGTAACTCATTGGGGATGGCAGTGCGGCAACTGTTTTTCCTAAATCTCCCAAGCCTCCTCTTTGAAGTGCCTGGCCATGATGAACTCCCAGACCGAGGCGTGCAAAGCCAACTCTCTGGATGGTAGCGGCGTGCAGGTCGACTTGGGGGGCGGCTTCACGGTCCGCGCGGTCGACGACGGCTCGATCGGACCGACGAAAGAAAGGAACTCAGCTCTTTGATTTCGCCGAGCGCTTGCCCTTGCTCTTGCCCTTCGCCGAAGGGGCCTGCGAGGCGCCCTCGGGCCGCATCATCCTCTCGAGTTTCTTCAACTGGGCCAGCTTCTTGTCGAACTCGGCGGACGGGGCGATCTTCAACTGGGCCTTGGCCGACTTCCGAAGGGCGCCCAGCGCCGTGTGTACGGGCGGCTCGGCGTCGATGTCAGCGTATTCCTTCTGGACGTTCTCGAACAACTCGCGGATCTCGGACGACGACGCGAGCAGCGCATTCCGGGACCTCTCGAACAGGGCCATCGCCTCCTGCTTCTGCTTCGCGGGGACGGCCTGCTGCTTGGCCATGGCGAGCTGCTGCGTGAGGGCGGTCTGCTGGGCCCGCAACTCTTGCTGGAGAATCGCGTTGGGGTTCTGGGCATACCGAGCGTACTTCCCGCCGTACCGCGACGAGGTCCTGCCCGGGGTCCCTATGGACTGGAGCTGCTGCTGGGTCATCGCCTGCTCGGCCTGGAGCTCCGCGACCTGGGCCTCCTTCATGGCGATCTCGGCAAGCTTGTTATAGTTCGTCTCGAGCTGCTTGTAGCGGGGACGGACGTCCTCGAACTTCTGGAAGCACTCTACTTCTTGCTTCTTGAGGATGTAGTGCGCCCCCGACCGCGTCAGCCCCCGCGCGGAGAGCACCTCCTCGGGTGACTTGGGAACCTCCCCCGCAGACTTCGCCGCGTCCTCGGCTGCCTTGGGGACCTTCTCGGCAGAGTCGTCCGCGCCCCGGGCCGCAACGCCCACCCAGGCGGTCAGCACGATTGCAACCGCCCACCATACCGATCCCGGTCGACTGAGCATGGCCTTCTCTCCGAAATATAGGTAACGCGTGACCTGCCCGAGCGACGCCCAACCGACTTGCGCCGTCGTCCTTGTCGCGCGATCCCGCGAGCCGTTATGACCCGGAACCGCGCCCAGCCGGTGGACTCGCCGTCGAGTCTCGGGCCTTCAACTGAACTACCGAGGGATGGGGGGGAGGGGGGAGGGAAGTTGACTGTTCCGGGGGCCAGCTCTCCTCAGACCCGCGAGGAGGGAATGAGTCTATAGTGGCGTTGGATTTCCTCGACTTGAGCTTATCCTGCCCCGCCGTCGATTGCAATTCTCCGTGGAGTGGCGACATCGCCATCGGTTCCCCGGGTTGCCCTACCATCGTGATGTGACATGCCGGCTTGGTGGCGTCATCGGGCGAGCCGACTCTCCACCCTTAAACGAATCACGACAAAGCATGGAACGACGCGTCCGGAGTCGACCGATCGGCGATCGCCTTCCACGAGGGATCGCGCATGGGCCTTCCCTACGCCCGCGACGAGACGAGGCTACCGGTCGATCGCCTCTTCGAGGATCTGACGCAGTTCGGAGTCGAGGAGCGACACGGGGTTACCCTTCATGCTGCTGGCCCGCTGGGCAAGCGGGATCAGCCTGTAGCAATCGGCGACGGACAGACCGGCCTCCCGCAACGGCGGGATCTTCAGCTCCGCGCAGAGTTCGTGGACGCGGGTCACGCCGTCACGGAGGGTGGCCGAGGCATCGCCGGTCAGAGTCCGGGCGATCTCGACGTACCGCTCGAGTGTGGCCGGGTCACCCCGTTCGCCGACCGCGCGGATGTTGGCCTCCATGACGAAGGGCAAGAGCCGGGCGCAGAGGGCGCCGTGCGGCCGGCCGGTGGCCCCTCCGAGCACGCCCGCAAACCCGTGGACCGCGCCGAGCCGAGCATTGGCCAGGGCGACCCCGCTGAACAGGGCGGCGAGCGCCATGTCCTCGCGGGCCGCGAGGTCCGAGCCGTCGCGATAGGCGAGGGCCAGGGATCGCGCCGCACGCGCGAGTCCCTCGCGGCAGACACCGTCGGTGAACGGGTTGGCCGCGTTGCTGACGAACGACTCGATCAGTTGCGTCAACGCGTCCATACCAGTGAAGGCCGTCACCTCGGGCGGGAGCGTCAGGGTCAGCTCGGGATCAACCACGGCCACGCGGGGGAGCAGGTGGGGGCTCCGCAGGCTCACCTTCACCCCATGCTCGGGGACGTCCAGCACGGCGTTGCGGGTCGCCTCGGTGCCCGTGCCCGCGGTGGTCGGGACGGCGAGGAACGGCACGGCGGGCTCGCGCAGCGGCTTTCCCCCTCCCACCACCTCCAGGTAGTCCAGGACGTCCCCCGGATTGGTGAGCAAACCCGCGATCGCCTTGCCGGCGTCGATCACGCTGCCCCCGCCCACGGCGATCACCAGGTCGCAGTGTTCCGATCGTGCGATTCGAGCCGCTTCGTCCACCAGGGTGGTCGTCGGTTCCCCGCCTATGTTGACGACCAACGAGCGGACGCCGACCGCGTCAAGGCCCTGGGTCAACGCCTCGCGGCCGCGGTCGGAGCCTCCCAGGACCACGACGGCGTACCGGCCAAGGTCCCTGGCCAGAGCGGGGACCTGCCGCGCGCTGCCGCGGCCGAAGAGGATCCGCCCGGCCGTTGCGAATTCAAAGATCATGGGAGTCCGTCTTCGGGGTACACCTTGGCGAACTTCACGCTGGACCGGGGCACCGCCATCATGTCGGCCACCGTCTCGGCCCACTGCCGGTAGTGCGCCGTCTGCTTGTGGGCGGCGGGCGCGTCGGCCGTACGGTAGATCTCGACCAGCAGGAACTGGGTGGGATCGTCTTGCTGTTGCAGCACATCGAACCGCGCAATGCCTGGCTCGTTCAGACTGTTCCGCGAGTTATCCATGCAGGCAACCTTGAAGGCCTCGACCCGATCGGGCTTCACCTGAATGTGCACGTGAACGATCAGCATGACACGCTATCCCACCTTGCCGAGATCGAGGAAGATGATGCACGAAGGATTGCCGACCGCCGTGTAATGGCCAGTAAACTGCAAGCCACCGGCCTTGCGATCCACCCGGAATGTGGCGATGTTATCGCCGCGCTGGTTGCAGCAATGGAGGAATTGGCCGGCGGGGTCGAAGCTGAAGCTGCGGGGATAATTGCCGCGGGTCCATTCCTCCCCGACGTACGTCAGATCACCGCGCGGGCCCACGGCGAAGATCCCGATGCTGTCGTGGAGCCGGTTGCCGGCGTAGACGAAGCGCCCGTCCGCCGAGACCAGGATCTCGGAGCCGAAGTTGCTGCCCGCAAACCCGGGGGGCAGGGTCGAGATCGTCTGCCGCGGGGCCAGGCGCCCGAGGTTCGCGTCGTAGTCGAACAGGACGATCGTCGAGGCCTCCTCCTGGATGGAGTAGAGCCAACGGCCGTTGGGATGGAAATGGAAATGCCGCGGCCCGTCCCCGGGCGGCAGCGCGATCGCGTGCGGCTCGTTCGGGGTCAGGACGCCTTTTCGGTCGTCGAACTTCCAGACGAAGATTTGGTCCAGCCCCAGGTCGACGTGGAGGACGAATCGCCCCGAGGCGTCGGCCTGGATCATGTGCGCGTGCGTCCGATCGTGCCCGCTGAACGCGAAGCTGCCCGTCGGGGCGTTCTTCGTCCGGGCGGGTCCGATCGTGCCGGCATCCGTCTTGATCTCCGAGGCCTCCCCCAGACGCCCATCGGGGAGGATCGGCAGCACCGCCACGGAACCGCCGAAGTAGTTGGCCACCAGCACGAACCGTCCCGACGGGTGGACGCTCACGTAGGTCGGGCCGGCGCCGCCGGACTGGACGGAGTTCAGGGGCGTCAGATGCCCGTCCGCCCGATCGACAGCGAAGGCGCTGACCGTCCCCTGCTTATCGTCGCCCACGCGATCGGTCTCGTTGGCGGAATACAATCGGGTCCCGTTGGCGCTCAGGGCGAGGCAGCTCGGGCTGGTCCCCATCTCGTGGAGGCCCGCGGGCTTCAACGCCCCGGTGGTGCGATCCATCTGGAAGAGGTGGATGCCGCGGCCGTTCCCCGGCGGCAGGTCCACCTGGGTCGGCAGTACGTCGCGGAGCGGTGAGCTGAAGGTGCCGACATAGGCCATGAGCGGCCCTTCGCCCTCGCGTGCCACCGCCGCCGACCGGGCGGCAGTGAGCGGAATCGTCCCCGCCAGTGCAACAGAGGACCTCAGGAACGAACGTCTTGAACGGTCGGATGGAGTCATGAGGATAAGAGATCCGGTATGGTCGATGGGTTGCGGGCAGCGCGCGGGATGTCCGGGTGGATCTTGGGTCGTCGCGCACTCGGTGGATCAGGCAGAGCGTAACGGATGTCGGGCGTGACCTACTGGCCCGGCCCCTCGGCCTTGATTCGAATATTCCGGTATTCGACCACGTTGATCTCGGATTGCAGGGCGAGGGGCCCTTTGTCGGGAATCGGAAGCGCGGCTTCGAGCAGTTCGCCGTTGCAGGTGCAGCGGGCGTTGGTGCGGGTGACGACCACCTCGATCGCGTTCCAGTCGCCGGGCTTGTAATCCTTGAGCGTCTTGTACGGACCGACGCGGGGGTAATCGCGAATCTGGAGCTGATGGGCGAAAACCTTGTCCCTCAGGTGGACGCCGCTGTTCGCGTCCTTCGAGGCGCGGAATTCCAGGCGGAGGGTGAAGTCGCCATCAAACGACTCCACCGTGTCGATCTCAGTCATCTTGGGAGGCCGGTCCTTCGAGCCGGCGATCACGAGGACGCCGTCCTCGACCGCGAACCGGCCGTCGTCGGAGGCCGTCTTTCCGGCCAGGTCCGTCTTGCCCAGCCGCCAGCCCGTCAGATCCTTGCCATTGAAGATTGGCTTGAAACCCGGCTCTTCGGCGTGAGCGGCGGGGAGGAGGACCGCCGAGACGAGCAGCGCGAACGTGCTCGACCAAACCGGGCGTTGTCGATTGAGCCAACTCATCAAGATGCTCCCGGAAAGGATCAGACCGCCAGTTCCCTCGTTATAGGCGAGTTGCCCCGGGCACGCAATCCAGGGCCGGGATGACCTGAACTGATGCCGTCCACCAAGACTGAATTCGCAAGATCCATGGCAGATATCGCCCCAGAGTCATCATGGCTCGCCCGCTCGCGGCCCGCGGCCGAATGGGTCGCCCGCCTTCGGGGCGAGAGGGAAAGGGAACGGGCATTAGCCGTCCTGTGCGTCCGTTGATCCGGCCTCGGCCTGACGCCGGTACTCGTTCACCAGCAAGCCGCCCACGCCCCAGTCCTCCAGCTCCACTTCCTGGATCACCACGAACGTCAGGCTCGGCGGCTTATTCAGCGCGTCCAGGTCGCCCCCTTGATGAGCGCGGCCTTCTGTTCGGGGGTCGTCCCCTCGCGGGTGATCTGGATCGTCACGATCGGCATGGTCGTCTCTCCTCGGCGTCACCAGTGGCCGGCGTGCGCGCCGCCATCGACGTGCAGGGTCTCGCCGGTTACGAATGTGGCCGACTCCAGGTACAACACCGCATCGACGATCTCCTGGATCTCGCCCAATCGCCCCAGCGGATGCATCGCGGCGAGAGAGGCCAGCGTCTCGGGCTTGTGCATCGGCGTCCTGATGACGCCCGGCGCCACCGCGTTGACGCGGATGCCCTTGTCGGCGTACTCGATCGCCAGCGACCTCGTCACGGCATCCAGGCCCCCCTTGGTGAGAGACGCCAGCGCCGACGGCACCCCCTTCACGGGCTGACCCACGAGCGTCGTCGTGATGTTCACGATGTGTCCGCCGCCCTGCGTGAGCATCTGCCGGACGGCCCGTTGCGAGACGTAGAAGAACCCGGCCAGGTTCACCGAGATCTTGGCGGCGAAGTCGTCTTCGGTGTAATCGGTGAACGGCTTGGCGATGAAGATTCCGGCGTTGTTGACCAGCGTATCGACCCGGCCGAACGTCTCGACCGCACCGCCGATCACCCGGTCCGCGACCGCCGGATCGGCGATGTCGCCGGCGATGGTCAGCATGTCCGCCGAGGCGACGGCCTCGATAGACCGCGAGTTCGCCACAACACGGAAGCCACGATCGAGGAATCCGCGGACGAGTCTCGCCCCAATCCCCTGCGACGCGCCGGTGATGACGGCGACTTTACGTGTGGAACCCATGACGACCCTCCTTTCACTGAGAACGAGCCCCGGTGGTGCGGTCGCAGCCCACACACGATTCCAGGCCAGTTTCTCGTAAGACACGGCGTAAACTGCTGACGCAATATGATCGCCGATCCACAACATCTTTGAAAGCTTCGGTACAACACACCTCGGTCGATCAGACCGTCGCGTGCGATGCAACCGACTGCTGACAGGCGTCACGACCCCTTTTTCCTCTACCGGCGAGGCGCCGAGTTCGGGATCGCCAGCGGTGACTGGAAGGTCGACATGGCCGCAGTCCGCGACCGCAAGCGGAGGATGAGTGGATGGACTGGTCGCCCTCCATCTCGAGAAATACCAGGAGAGCGGCGTGGAGCCGGCCATGGGCCACGGGCTTTTCGTCACCCCGAAGACCGCCGAGGTTGGACATCGAGACAGGTCAGGAGGTATCCTGGGAGTTGACGGATCGGCGCAAGACCTGTGCGACCTCCTACGACGAGCACGTTCCCGAGTCGCCGATCGAAATCCTCGGTGATTCGATAGGTGGCATGACCTATCGTCGCTACACCCATCGTGCCCCGTTGGCCTCCAAGGCAATCAGGACGCTCCCGCAACCGACCGCGTTCTCGGCCCCGCTGAACGGGAGGGAGAGCGAGTGTCTTTGTTGCCGGAGTCGGTTCGCCGACGCCGGCTGATGCGGCCGATGTGCGCAACAACCGGGCGGTGAACACGGGAGTGCCGATGGCTTCGTTGAAGCGAACCGCCCTCGGCGGAGCCGCGCCAATACCGTCAGCGCGAGCAGGATCACATACGGGCTTGCCAGTGAGGTACCCCCTACCCGACGGAGAAGCGGATATCATAGAATCAATCGGAGAGAGACCAAGACAGGAGGACGGATGATCAGCAGCAGTTACAACCTGACCCATCTGAAAGCACTCGAGGCTGAGAGCATCCACATCATCCGCGAGGTCGCCGCCGAGTTCGAGCGGCCGGTGATGCTCTACTCAATCGGCAAGGACTCCGCCGTCATGCTGCGGCTGGCGCAGAAGGCGTTCCACCCCGGACGGCTGCCCTTCCCGCTGCTGCACGTCGATACGACCTGGAAGTTCCAGGCGATGACCGAGTTCCGCGATCGGCACTGCCGCGAACAGGGCCTCGACCTGAAGGTTTGGATCAACCCGGAGGGGCTGGCCCAGAACGTGAACCCGTTCGACCACGGCTCGAAAAAGCACACCGACATTATGAAGACGGAGGCGCTGAAGCAAGCGTTGAACCACTACCAGTTCGACGCGGCGTTCGGCGGTGCCCGTCGCGACGAGGAGAAGAGCCGGGCCAAGGAGCGCGTTTACAGCTTCCGCGACCGCCTGCACCAGTGGGACCCGAAGGACCAGCGGCCGGAACTCTGGAACCTGTACAACTGCAAGGTGAACAAGGGCGAGAGCATCCGCGCCTTCCCGCTGAGCAACTGGACCGAGCTGGACGTCTGGCAATACATCCACCTGGACAACATCCCCATCGTGCCACTCTACTTCGCTGACATCCGCCCGGTCGTCGAGCGCGACGGCACGCTCATCATGGTGGACGACGAGCGGATGCGGTTGCAGCCCGGCGAGAAACCGATGATGAAACGGGTGCGGTTCCGCACGCTGGGCTGCTACCCGCTCACAGGGGCGATCGAGAGCAACGCGACGACGCTGCCGGAGATCATTGAGGAAATGCTGCTGGCGACGAACTCCGAGCGGCAGGGCCGGGTGATCGACCACGATGAGACGGGGTCGATGGAGCAGAAGAAGCGCGAGGGGTACTTCTGAAATGCAAGCCGTTGACCTGAGTCAGGAAGACATCCACACCTACCTTGCCCGCCACCAGAAAAAGGAACTCCTGCGCTTCCTCACCTGCGGCAGCGTCGACGACGGCAAGAGCACGCTCATCGGCCGGCTGCTGCACGACACCAAGATGATCTACGAGGACCAGCTCGCCGCCGTGAAACGCGACAGCGAGAAGGTCGGGACCACCGGCGCCGGCGAGATCGACCTCGCCCTGCTGACCGACGGCCTGAAGGCCGAGCGCGAGCAGGGGATCACCATCGACGTCGCGTATCGTTACTTCTCGACCGACCGCCGCAAATTCATCATCGCCGACACGCCGGGCCACGAGCAGTACACGCGCAACATGGCCACCGGCGCCTCGACGTGTCAACTGGCGATCATCCTCATCGACGCCCGCTACGGCGTCATGACCCAGACCCGCCGGCACTCGTTCATCGTGTCGCTCCTGGGCATCCGCCACGTGGTCGTGGCCATCAACAAGATGGATCTCGTCGACTACTCCCGCGACGTCTTCGAGCGGATCAAGAACGACTACACCGGCTTCGTCGCCAAGCTCGAGCTGCGCGACATCACCTTCATCCCGATGTCGGCGCTGAAGGGCGACAACGTCGTGTCCAAGAGCGATGCGATGCCGTGGTATTCCGGCCCGCCGCTGCTGGACCACCTGGAGACGGTGCACATCGCCAGCGACCGCAACCTGACCGACTTGCGTTTCCCAGTGCAGTACGTCATCCGCCCCAATCTCGACTTCCGCGGCTTCGCCGGCACAATTGCGTCCGGCGTCCTGCGCAAGGGCGACGAGGTGATCGTGCTGCCGTCGCACAAGCGCAGCAAAGTGAAGTCGATCGTGACGTACGACGGCGAGTTGGAAGAAGCGTTCGCACCCCAGGCGGTGACCGTGACGCTGACCGACGAGGTGGACGTCAGTCGCGGCGACATGCTGGTGCTGCCGGACAACCTGCCGCACGTCACCAGCGAGATCGAGGCGATGGTGGTGTGGATGGCCGATCAGCCGTTCGTGCCCGGCCGGCCGTATACGCTAAAGCAAACCACGCAACAGGTGACGGCGGAGGTCGCGTCCTTCCGTTACGGCGTCGACGTCAACACCCTGGAGCACCGAGCCATCGCACGGCTGGGGCTGAACGAGGTCGGGCACGTGCAACTCAGCCTGACGCAGCCGTTGGCCTGCGACCCGTACCGCACCAACGCCGCGACCGGGGCGTTCATTCTCATCGACCGGTTGACGAACAACACGGTCGGAGCAGGAATGATCCTGGAGACCGGCAGCGGCCGGATTCCGGGCGACGCGTGGGGGGCGGAGCCGGCGGTGCGTCTCAAGCAGCGCGAGAGCCTGATCGCGCCGGCCGAGCGCGAGCAGCGCTACGGGCAAGTGCCGGTGACCGTGCTGCTGGTGGGGTTGACGGGGAGCGGCAAGAGCCGGATCGCTTACGGGCTGGAACGCCGCTTGTGGGACGAGGGGCGGGCCGTGACGGTGTTGTACGGCCAGAGTATGCGACAGGGTCTGAATCGCGACTTGGGATTCACCGCGGACGACCGCTCGGAGAACCTACGGCGATCGGCCGAGGTGGCGAAATTGATGAACGACGCGGGGGTGATCACCATCGCGGCGTTCGTCGCACCACACGAGGCGGTGCGCGAGAAGGTGAGGCAGTTAATCGGCCGGGACCGCGTGCTGGAGGTGTACTGCACAGCGCCGATGGAGGTGCTGCGGGCGCGCGACCAGAGCGGCGCGTACCGGTTGGCGGACGCGGGCAAGATCACCCAGATGCCGGGGGTGACCGCGGCGTTCGAGGAGCCGAAAACGCCCGACCTCGTGCTCCAGACCGACCAGATCAGCGTCGACGAGAGCGTCAGCCTCATCGTCGAGTTGATGAAGTCGAGAGGCTATATGCTCTAAGCACACGGAGCTGGTCTTTCTCTCTCTGTTGAATCATATGCAATTGCCGGAGGGGGCCACGGGTTAACGACACCCCTGGCCCCCTCCGGCGATTGCAACACCGCGGTCACCGATCAGAAAATCAAAAAAAAACCGAGACCAACGAATTAACCTTCGTAGTGGCTCGTGGGAGCCCTCCTCACCCATGATCAAGACTAGGGACCATTAGGCCCTGACATGTCGGCTTGGTGATCGAAGATGGTCGAGAAACCTGCTCCGAGCAACGGGCCACTTGGAGGCGTCGTACAGCACGGCGAGGGGGCATTCCGTGATTCCGGTGAAGTGGCTGATGGCCTTTCGGGGCAACAAGACACCGTTCGGACTGTTTCTGCGTTCCCGTGCAGAAATTGAGGGTGTCGCCCTTCGAGCGTTGATCGGCCACCGGCGGTTTCAACCCTTTTCGCTCGCGAGCAGAGATTCAAGCCGGTCGAGGTTCTGCTCGTTGGCGGTTGCACTCAGTGGGCGGAACTTCGCAGCGACCTCGGGGCTCTCAAACTCCTGATCCCAGGCCAAGTGGGTTTGGTCACCGCGTGCGGTCAGTGTCACCGTGAGCCTGTACCACGGCTTGACAACGTGCTCGATCACGATCCTCGTATCGGGCTGAATCTCCCGGAAGACACTCTCGTTGGGGTAGTGGGCACCGTTCGGGCCGTGCATCACAAAGACCCACCGTCCACCGGGCTTGAACTCGAACTGCTCGAACGTATTCGTGAAGCCGCTCGGTCCCCACCACTGCGCGAGGCGGTCCGGCTGCTCGAACGCGGCGAACACGTTTCGGGACAGACTGGAGAGCACTCGTTCGGTGCTAATTACAGAGTTCGGGTGATTCGCTTGAGACATCGGCAAGTTCCTCCAGGAGTCTCTCCGCAAAGGGCCTTCGCCGCCTGCACGAACCCCTTGCAGATTCCAAATCATGTTAGATTCACAATTTACAAGCAACAAGATCTGTAGCTCACTGCACTTGACTCGTCCCAGTGTCGGCCGATTTCTTCCGAATCACAACATGCGCGGCGTTTGGCGTTCCCACATGCTCGACACATTCATAACCGAGGTTGATCAGGTCCAGGCCATCGAAAAGCCGCTCCCCTGAACCAAGTAGGACCGGCGAGACGGCCAAGTGCAATTCGTCGATCAGCGTCTCGCGGAGGAACTGCTGAATCGTAGCCACGCCGCCGCCGAGCCGAACATCCTTTTCGCCCGCCGCCTCCCGCGCGCGCCGCAGCGCTTCGTGAACGCCCCCGGTGACGAAATGAAACACGGTACCACCTTGCATTTGGATGGATGCCCGCGGGTGGTGGGTGAGGACGAAGACCGGGCAATGATACGGCGGATTGTCGCCCCACCATCCCTTCCATGACTCGTCGGGCCAGGGGCCGCGAATGGGGCCGAACATATTGCGGCCCATAATCCACGCACCGATATTTTGGAATCCCCGCGCTGCGAAGTCGTCGTCAACCCCCGTTGATCCTTCGTCTTTGCCGAACAACCTTTGCTGAAACGTTCGGGTTCCGAAAACCCAGCAATGCAGGGATCGCCCGCCGATTCCGAGTGGGTTGTCGAGACTCTGATTCAGCCCCGCTCCGAAGCCATCAAGCGAAATCGTAAAGCTCTCGACTCGCAGTTGAGACATAGCGTGCTCCTTGAAAAATTGACACGTACACTTATTTTAATTAGATTTCGTTGATCGGATCAGCAGTGATGCAATACCCCTCATGCAAGGCGTGGGGGATGCTCCGTTCGTTCATGCTGCTTCAGCGACCTCCGCTCGGCAATCAGGCGGTTGACCGCTTCATTCGCAGGCCGGATCTCGAATGGCTCCATCCCCACTCCCGGGTGTATCGAGATCAACGTGATCGCGTGATTCCGGTCGCGGGCTTCCAGCAGCAGAACGCCGCCGAGCGTATCGTTGGTCTCCCCACACGGACCAACGGTGGCTTCGCTCTCGCGATCCTTCCGCCTCTGTGACTGCCTTTCCGGACTTGCTCGTCCCTCCCTGTTACCAAGCGCTCGTCCATGAGTCGAATGGGCCAAGTCGTAATCGACACCACGGGCCGATTTTTTTCAATAAGTTCGTGGACGCGAACGCACCAGCGGGGCGAGTTGTCAGGACGAGGTCGACCTTCATGCTCCAAGCCAGGTTCGTATCTGAACGGCCGTCACCTTCGGCCCGGGAACGCGTACGATTCGGGGGGCAGCCGTGTGACCCGAGATTGTGGATCGTCACGGGCGAGTTCAACGACTACGAAGGCACCGCATCCGAGGCGATGAGGGCCAAGAACGCGCGACTCAAGGCACGCGCTTTGCCTCACTCGATTGGGGAACACCCGGAACCCAACCGTGGCCAGAGCGAGAGAATCATCCTTTTTGATTCTCGGCTTGAGCCCCAGGGCCGGAAACGCCGATGAAAACGGAGAGAACGGTCGTGCCTACGGTGACGGATCCACCGAATTGGCGGAATGACATGCAGGGGCAGTTGCCCTGGTAAAGCTTACAAGATTCCCTCCTTTTGTCCCCGTCGATCCGACGGTACGAGGCGCGGACAAGGGCGGAATCCCCCGATCGTGGAACGGTTGGGGGTTCGATTTCGGGGCTTCGACCCCTGCCAAAAAGGAGACAGCCGTGCGGTCTCTACGGACATTGACGGTCGCGGCCGGCCTGCTGGGAATGACCCCATTCGTGGCTCTGGGCCAAACGAAGACGACGCCGGAACAGTTGCTCAATTTCAAGCCCAGCCTCAAGGGCGTGGAATATGAAGCCGTGACTGACCCGGCGGCGATCAAAGCCTGTAAGGTCGAGACAGTCACCGACGCAAACAAGAAGCAAATCGGCTGGGCCCTTCGCGACGGCCAAGGGAAGTTGCTTCGCAGATTCCTCGACTCTGACGGCAACCGCGCCCTCGACCAGTGGAGCTACTATCAGGACGGCTTCGAGGTCTACCGCGAGACCGACCTGAACAACGATCGGAGCCTCGATGAGTGCCGCTGGTTAAATTCGGCGGGCACCCGAATCGCGACGGTGAAAAGTATTCCGGGCGATGTCAAAGAGTGGAAAATCCAGATTAACGGCTGGAAGCGCCTTTCCGCGGAGGAAGCCTCCAAGGTCTTCGTCCAGGCGCTGGTCTCCTCGGACCTGAACCTGATGGAGACCGTGCTGGCGACCCCCGAGGAGCTGGCGGCACTGGGCATCCCCACCGGGACGATCAAGCAGGTCAAGGAAAGCGCCGCCAACCGCGTGGCCGAGGTCAAGACGATCCTCCAGAACCTCAAGGGATGGAACAGCCAGACCACCTGGAGCCGGCTGGACGGGATGATGCCCCACCTGATCCCGGCCGACCCTTCCACGTCGCTCAAGCAGGACCTGATCCTGTATGAGAACGCGGTCATCTTCCCCGCGTCGACGGGCGGAGCGGCCAACGCCGCGAACATGGCGTTCCTCCAGGTCCCCGAAATGATCAAGCTCGGCGACGTCTGGAAGTTCGTCGAGCTGCCTCGGGCCGTCGATCCGACCAAGCCGCTGGTCGCGAGCGAAGGGGGGATTCGTTCGTCGCTCTTCCAAGAGCAGGGGAACACCCCGGGGGTCCAGGACCCCGAAGTGGAAGCCGCGATGAAGGCCCTCGCCACCTATGACGAGGCCAACGCCAGCGCCGAGTCGAAGACTGCCTTGGCCCAGTTCCACCGTGGCCGCATCCCCTTGCTTCAGGCGGTCGTGAAGGTCGCGAAGTCGCCGGACGACCAACTGATCTACAACAAACAGATCGTCGATAGCCTCGCCGCAGCCTATCAGACCGGTCTGTTCGCCCCCGGCCTGAGCTCCCTCGACAAACTGATCGAGAGCGAGAAGGGGAGCAAGCTCAGCAACTACGCGTCGTTCCGCAAGATCTTCGCCGAGTTCGCCGCCAAGAACGATGAGGGCGGCAACGTGATGGCCAACCAGAAGAAGTGGATGGCCGAGCTCAAGAACTTCGTGGACAAGAACCCCAAGGCCGAAGAGGCACCCGACGCCCTCCTGCAACTCGCCAGCGCCCACGAATACAACGCCGAGGAGGACGAGGCGAAGACCTTCTACACCGCCCTGACTCGCGGTTTTGCCGACACCGACCAGGGCCGGAAAGCGGCCGGTGCCTTGAAGCGGCTCGACCTCGTGGGCAAGCCGCTCGACATCAAGGGCCAGAGCTTGAACAAAGAGACAATCGATACTTCGAAGTCTCGCGGGAAGGCGCTGCTCGTCACCTTCTGGGCCACCTGGGCCGATCCGGTCAAGAAGGACCTGCCCGAGCTCGTGAAGCTCTACCAGAAGTACCACGACCAGGGCCTCGACATCGTCGGCGTCTGCCTCGACGAGAAGAGCGAAGACCTCGAAGAGTTCCTCAAGGCGAATCCGCTGCCTTGGCCGCAGATTTACGAGCCGGGTGGACTCGAGAAGAACCCGCTCGCCAGCAGCTACGGCATCATCGCCTTGCCGACGATGATCCTCGTCGACAGTTCGGGCAAGGTCGTCAACCGGAGCCTCCGCTCGGCCGCCGAGCTTGAGAAGCAACTCGAGAAAGTCCTTGCCTCCAAGGACGGCGTCGCTCTCGGAGCGAAGTGACTCGATCGCGACCACCTTGGTCGTTCCCTGATCTGAGTTGAGGCCGAGCTCTCGCGTTCAGGCGAGCGCTCGGCCTCTCTCCATTGCCGCGCGAGGGTCCGCCGGATTATCTTTGAGTTCATTCGAAGCCGCATGAAGAGTCGATCCGCGCTGACGTCGTTCAAAAAAAAGATGCGGGTCCCCTTTGCCCTACATTGTGGAGACGTACGACCGATGGAGAGTCTGGCCTGCCTCAATGGCGAACTGATGCCGGTGGACGAGGCGCGGATCCCGATCTGGGACCGAGGATTTCTGTTCGGCGACGCCGTCTACGAGGTGATGCGAATTTACCAGGGGCGCTGCTGGCTCGAGGAAGCACACCTCGGCCGACTCCAGCGCAGCCTGGCCTCCATGGAGTTCCCCGCGGTCGACCTCACCGAGCTGGTGGACCGGACGAATCGCACGATCGATGCCAGCGGCGTTCTCGAAGGAACGGCTTACCTGCACATCACCCGAGGCGTGGCCCCCCGCGCACACGCCTTCCCCGATTCTTCCGTGCCGCCGACCGAGCTGATCGTCATTCGCAATTATGATGACGCACAACCCGCTCGCAACCGGGAGAGTGGAGTCGCCACGCTGAGCCACCCCGACCTGCGATGGAAGCGCTGTGACGTCAAGTCGACCAACCTGCTCGCGAACGTCATGGCGCACGAAGTCGCGCACCGAGCCGGTTGTTTCGAGGCGATCCTGGTCGGCCAAGACGGGCTCGTGACCGAAGCCACTCACAGCTCGGTGCTCTGGGTCCGGGACGGCCGGTTGGAAGGAACTCCCGAAGGCAACGGAATCCTGCCGGGGACGACCCGACAGTTCCTGATCAAGGCGGCCGGTGCCGCCGGGTTGCCGTTCGCCGACGCCCAACTGAGCCTCGACGACCTCAAGCAGGCCGATGAAGTGCTGCTCGTCGGCACGACCATCGAAGTGTTTCCGGTCATCCGGATCGACGACGCGCCGATTGGGGGGGGCCAACCCGGTTCCGTGACCCGGCGGCTCCAGACCATCTTCCGCGAAGCCGTCGAGCGCTGGCTTGCCCCTCAACCCGTTTGATCGGGTCGGTGTCGGCGGCGGCCCGTCCCCTCTAACCGATTCTGACCGAGCGCCTAGCCAGTGCCCGCGGGAGCCCGAATGTCCACGTCCGACGAGCCGCTCGACCCATTCGAAGCCCATTTTCATCGCGACCCGATCCCGAACGCGGGGATCCGGGTCATCGTTCTCTGCCAGGGGAACGCGGCCCGCTCCGATGAGGTGGCCGCTTCCCTGGAAACGCTCATCGTGGAACGGGGTCGAGCCGTCGAGAGCGTGATCGTTCCGGTCGCGGGACGAGGCTGGAACCGAGCCTTGGAAGAAGGCCTGCGCGGGACGAGCACGCCGCTCGTCCTAGTGACCACGGCGCGCGAGCGTTGGACGGCCGCCCATCTCGACCCTTTGCTCAAGTCGATCGAGGCCTGCGACCACGTGGTCGGCCGGCGTCAGACCTCCGCGCTGAACCGTCTGACCCGTTGGATTCGCCAGTTCCCGTGGAAGCCCGTGTTCGGTGTGCCGGTCCTCGACGTCCACTCGCCTTGCCGACTGCATCGCTTCGAGAAGCTCGACGCGATCCCGCTCCAGTCGGCATCGGAGTTCCTTGATATCGAAATCCTGGCCAAAGCGACCTTCTTCGGCCACTTGATCGATGAGGTCGACGTCCCTGCGCTCGACCGGCCGCCCCTTTCGAGCTTCGGACACGACCGGAGCGCGCTCTTCCGCCGACCCGTCTTCAAACGCGACTCAGGTCCAGCGGAAGATTCGCAACGCCAGGTAGAACGAGCCGACGGCCCAGACAGCGAGGATCGCCAGGGCAGGGGCCACGTCGAGCCAGCCCGCCCCTTCGAGGATCACCAACCGGAGGGCGCTGATGAGCTGGGTCAGGGGGAGCACCTTGATGAACGGCTGAGCCACGTCGGGGAACCGCTCCGAGGAGAAGAAGACCCCCGAGAAGAGCCACATCGGCAGCATGACGAGGTTCATCAGGCCACTGACGGTCTCGGTGCTCTGCGCCCGGCTACCGATCAGGAGGCCGATGCCCGCGAACGCCAAGGCGCCCATCACATCGACAACAATGACGAGCAAGAGACTCCCGTGGATCGGCATCTGAAAGGCGAGCGTCCCCAGGAGGAGGAGCACGCCCAGGTCGGGCAGGAGGAAGGTCAATCGCGCACCGATCAAGGCGAGCAAAAAGTTGCGCCTGGGCATGGGAGTCGCGACGAAACACTTCAAGAGCTTGGCCACCCGAAAGTTGACCAGCAGGAAGCCGATGCCCCAGAGCCCCCCTCCCATCGTGTTCAGGCCGATTAAGCCGGGGATCAGGAAGTCGATATACCGCGAGCCGGGTTCGGTGACCTTGATGTCCTCGGTCGCGAGCGGATCGACACGACCGTGGGCCGACTGAAGAATGTCGTCGACCGCTCCGCGGGCCGCGACCCCTTCGGGCCGCGTGGGATCATAGCGATAGATGACCTGCGACCCCTTGGGCTCGATCACGAGGGGCGTCTTGCCGGTCAACAGCCTGCGGTTCGCGGCGTCGGCCGAGCCGACTTTGAGCTGGAGGCCCGGACGACTCTCGCGACGCGCCTTGACGTCATAATCTCGGAGCGTCTTCTCGACCGCCGACGATCCGCTCGCCACCAGGTCGAGCTGGATGCTCTCCGGCGGGCGACTCCGGAAGGCCAGGCCCAGGCCGATCGCGAGGACCGTGGGGAACCCGTAGACCCAGAAGATCCGCGCGGGCTGGCGATAGAACTCGCGGATCCGGCTCAGATACAGTTCACGCAACGAGTGAGAGCGAGACATATTCGAATCTAGCCGTTCTTGAGGAAAAAAGGGCGTCGCGTCAGGTCCAACAGCCAGGTCGTCCAGAGCGTCAAGACCGGCCCCGTCGCTTCTTCTTTTTGGTCGAGCCGTTCTTGGGGGCGTCTTCGGCGTCGTTGTCGCGAAGGTGGCGGCCGGTGAGCGCCACGAAGACATCTTCGAGGCTCACCTGGCGAGTCGTGAGCCGGGCCAGGGGACGCCCGGCCTCCTCGAGTTGGTCGAGGAGCGCGGGAATCGCTCGATGCGGTTCGCCAACGGTCAGTGCGTAGCCGTCTCCATCGAGGCGCGTCGAGAGCACGGTCGGCAGGGCGCTGAAACTGGAGATGTCGAGCATCGGGGCGTCGCCGCCGAGGGCGAACTCGACCACATGCTCGCCGCCCAGCCGCGAGATCAGGTCAGCCGGGGAGCCGAGGGCGATCACTTTCCCGTGGTCGATAATCGCCACGCGATCGCAGAGCCGCTCGGCCTCATCCATGTAGTGGGTGGTCAAAACGGTGGTCCGCCCTCGATCGTGCAGACCGCGGATGACCTCCCAGAGCTGCCGCCTCGACTGTGGATCGAGGCCCGTCGTCGGCTCGTCGAGGAAGAGTAGCTCAGGGTCACCCACCAATGCGATCGCGACGGCCAGCCGTTGCTGCTGTCCCCCCGAAAGTTGCTCGACGAACGTGTTCGCCTTTCCTTCCAACGAGACCTGAGCGAGCACGTCGTCCGGCTCCAGGCCGTCATGGTAGAAGCTGCGGAACAGGCGGGTCATCTCCCGGACCGTTTGCTTGTCCGGGAATCGCGTTTCCTGCAAGGTGACGCCGATCCGCTCACGGATCTGCGTCTCGTTTTCCTCCCAGCGAAGGCCGAGAACCTCCACCTCTCCCGAGGTCGGTTGGTTCAAGCCTTCGAGAATCTCGACGGTCGTCGTCTTGCCCGCACCGTTCGGGCCGAGCAAGCCGAAGCACTCCCCGACGGGAACCTCGAGGTCGATTCCGTTGACCGCATCGACGGGTCCGTCGCGGCCGGGGTACTGTTTTCTGAGGTCTTTGACCCGGATTGCCCAGTCGCTCATGAACGCGCCGCACTCCGACGGATGAACCAACGAGTCCCCAGGAAAGGCCTCAAGGGACGCGATTATTGTACTCGGCGAACCGTCCCCCGCACACCCCCGAGCAGCCCGCTCTCGCCATCACGTCGAGCCTGGTTCAAGCCGAGGGGAGAGCATCACCGATACTCGATGGAGAGGGAGCGACCTTGCGAAGGGTGCGTTTGTACGTGCCGATCGCGGGAGGCAGGACGGCCCTCGAGGACGAGGTTGTGGCGAGTCGGTCCGAGCCGTCTACCACGATCGGGAAGGGGATCACGATGGATCAAGATCGGGCGAAGCCGTGGGAACAGAGTGGCCGGGTCGGTGACTTGCCTGCCGGGTTCACCCTGCCGAGCCGAGTCGCCGCCCTCAACGCCCTCGTGCCCGCCTTGCGGTCGCAATCGGGGCTGGTCCTCGTCTCGGGTGATGCCGGGGTGGGAAAGACCTGGCTCCGTGGCCGGATCCAGGCCGAGCTTCCGACCCATTGGCGAGAGATCAGCATCGACCCGTCGCCGGCCAACGACCCCGCCGAGTTCTATCGCCTGATCGGCTATGCCCTGGGTCTCCAGGAGGCCAGGGGACTTGCCGCGGCGCGGCTCGAGCTCACCGACTTCCTCAAAGAAAATGCGGCGGACGGAGTCTCCTGGGTCCTCACCGTTGAGGAAGCCCATGGCCTGTCCACCGAAGTCCTCGAGGAGATCCGCGTTCTCTCGAACCGGCTCGGAAGCTCCGACGGATTCGCGGGACTGATCCTGGTCGGACAAACCGCGCTCGCTCGTCGCCTTTCGTCCCGGACACTCTCCGGACTCGCGGGAAGGATTGCCGCCCGGACCCACCTCCGCTCCCTTGATATCGAGGAAACCCAGGCGCTCGTCGAGCGAATCGCTCCGAGCCTTGGGCGCCAGTCCGAGGCGCTCGAGTACCTTCATCGAGAGACCCGGGGCAATCCGAAGCGGATTCTCGATGCGGCGCGGTTCCAACGCTCGATCGCCTCCCCCCCCGAGCGAGCGTCACACCGATCGAGTCGTCGCCGAAGGCTGCGAGCGAGCTCCCACAGCCCGTCCCCCAAGAAGAAGCCCCCGTCGCCCTTGTCGAAACCAACGAGCCTGAATCGTGGGACGGTCCTGTACTCGGCCATGACAAGCCTCCGCTCCGGGTCGAGGACGGCCTGATCGAGGTCGGTTGGGAGCCTGAGTCCGAATCGGAAGACCTCACCGATGAAGAAGGGGACGACCGCGAGAGTCTGTCGGAACCGAATCGAAATGGCTCGCCGATGGGCGAGGAGGCGATCAACGATCGCTACACCGCGCTCCAGGCCTGGAATGAATGGGCACGGAACCAGGGACGTGCCACCACGGTTGAGCCCGCCCCCTTGGCCGATGGACCGGCCGTTCCCACCGAGGGACTCGACGAGGAACTGGCCGAGGCTCCCTCAGAGCTCGCGGCCGCGGCCCCGAGTGTCTGGGCGGACGGCCAGCAGAACTTCGCCCCGTACAGCCAGCTCTTTACCCGCCTGAAACAGCGCCGAGATTCCCATTAGAACCGGACCGCAAACCACTCACGATTGGGCGGATGGCCTGGTGACTGTCGGGATCGACCCCACGGTCCGCCCGCCGTGCGACTCGGCCAGCGGAGTGGCACCGGCGGGCGGCCGAGGGCGTTCTATGAGCCCAATGCCCCCCTGGGCCTCGATCGAGCGCGATGAACCACCGTTGCTTCGTCGCAACAAACAGCCTTAACCCCCTAAATCCCCTCAGCGAAATTTTCCACATCGCTGAGGGATCGAGTGATGAAACGACTCAGATCCGACCGAAAGGTTGATAGTGACCCGCGATCGTCACCTAAACCATGACGAGGGTCGCCGCCGTTCTGAAAAGCAGGTGCCGCCGAAAGTCGATCTGGTGCTCCCAGTAGCTCTTCTTTCCCGAGAAGGGTAACGACGGCGGTCGATTCTGTCCCTTGTGCCCTTCGGGTCGCCAGGGCCGGGCCTCCGAAAGGCGGCACCTGCTTTTTTTTCTCTGACGAGGCTTCCTCGCCTCATTCCAGGCCACAACGGCCCGCTCTGCCTGGCGAGGCGCATCTCGACTCGGTAGGCTAAGCCAAGCCGCTTTCATTTCGAGTGTACCGCCCCATTCGATCGAATCCTCCGGGATCTGCCGTCCGTGTCCACCTCTCTCATTTCTCCGGCCGACGGCCCACAACGGTTACTCGTCTCTCTGGCCACCTTCAACGAGGCGGGGAATCTCCGCCCGCTGGTCGAGGAGATCCGTCAGTTCGCCCCCCACGCGGCGATTCTGATCATCGACGACAACTCCCCCGACGGGACCGGGACGATTGCCGAGGAACTCAAGGCCGCCCTGGCCGAGGTCCAGATCATTCACCGGCCGACCAAGCTCGGATTAGGCTCGGCGATGCTCGACGCAATGAGGTTCGCCATCGAGCACGGCTACGACGCCTTGCTGACCCTCGACGCCGACGGCAGCCACCCTCCCGAGTGTATCCCGGCGATCCTTGCCGGCATGCGTGAGCACGACGTGATGATCGGGTCGCGCTACGTCGAAGGGGGAGGGGTGGAAGGGGAGTTCAACCTGAAGCGGAAATTCATGAGCACGGGCATCAATTGGTACGCCCGGCTCTTACTCGGCCTCAAAACGAAGGACAACAGCGGCGCCTACCGGTGCTACCGGGTCGCGAAGCTGAAGCAGATCGACCTGAACCGAATCCGGTCGCGGGGATACTCGTTCCAGGAGGAGATCCTCTTCTGGTGCCGGATCGTCGGTTGCCGGATGGGAGAGACGCCGATCCTGTTCAAGAACCGCCGCTCGGGGATCTCGAAGATCAATCGAGGCGAGGTGATCCAAGCGCTCAGGATCATTCTCCAACTCGGAATCGACCGGGCTCTGGGAAAGACCCGGATCGAACCAGCGGCACCAAGATCGGATTGAGTCCGTCTTAGGAAGTCGCGTCAGAGCCGCCCGGGCCGTATCAATGGCTGATACGGCCCCGAGTGACTGAAGAGCCAGGCAGGGGTGCGGGGGCTGGGGCGGGCTCGAAGACCACCCAAGGGTTCCATCCCGAAACGACATTCCCAATCAGCCCGGGTGATCGCACCGCACCTGGCCTCATGATTTCAGCCCCGAAGGGCGGTCAGAGCAAGTCCAGGGCAACACCCTGGGGACTCGATCAAGAGGATCGGTTGCTCTGATGGGTGACCGCAGCGATCCAAAAACCGCTGGGTGCCACGGGTTGGACTCAACCCGTGAGCGATCGCCTGGATTTTGGCTCACGGGTTGTGTCCAACCCGTGGCACCCAGGGCTTGCACATCATTCAATCTCAAGGAAGACAGGGGACACCTGATTAGACGGCGTCATACTCACGGACGGTCACATAAACCTCTTGGCAAGTTTCGGCGATTTTGTCTCCCAGCCCTTGGTGCTTGGTTTCAAGCTGGCTGGAGTACATGCCGAGGACTTTGCAGAGGAACGCGCCGTGGCACGAGTCGGTCTCGCTACCGAGCTGCTCCAACGACTCTTCGATCTGGTCAGCCAGGTAGAGCAAGAACTGGGCCTGTCCCTTGACGTCGGCCAGGGAACGGAACAGGTCGGGAGAAATGGCCCCCGTGGCAGTCGTCTTCGAGGAGGGATCGACCGATGACATCGACTCACGACCTCGCATGTAGGTGCTTTCTTCGGCCCGGTTGACAACCTCGTTCATACGCCGTCTCCGTTCTGACCCTCGAACGCGCCCAACGAGCTCGCTTGGTGGTCGTCGAAAGAATCGGCCGTAGGATGGTCGAAGGAGTTCACGGTGTTGTGGATGATGGTCTCGAGTTGACCGCACAACTCGCCGACCATTCGCATGTTTTCACATTCGACGGACAGGCTGGAAGCGTGCATCTCGATCAACTGCCGGATGAAGATCCGCGTCCCCGCCTCGGGCTCCTCCTGGAAACGCTCGACGTCGGCAACGGCCGCGCGAACGAGGTAGTCCATGAACTGGAGTTTGCCCCGAATCGTGGAGCAGAGCTTGGCGAGTTGAGCGTGTTCCGAGGTGTCTTGCGTTTCCGTCAGTTGTGACATCCTTATCATCTCTCCCCGACCTGTGCGGCCGGATGCTCGATGGAACCGTGCCCTTCAAGTCTTCGGCCGGCATCGTCCGCGTCGAACTCCCAAGAGAGTCGACACTTCCTTGTGGTCTCTAAAAGACAGCGGACAGGTTACCCCGTTACTCTCCAGTCCGCAAGCAAAAACTCGACTCCGCGAGGAGACGACGACCGAGCAAGCGATCGATCCCTCTTGATGAGCCCCCGATCGACAGCCCACCCGCGCTCGCCCGTCTGCCTTCGAAGCAGGGAATCGTTTCGGTCTCGAGAATTTTCTCAGCGAACCGGCGCCGCCCGCGAGTTAGGATGCGAGACGGACCTCGATCGATCCAGGAAACCAAAGGGTCGATTCGCTCTCACCCACATTCCGGAGAGTTTGAATATGGACTTGAACCGTCGCCAGATGCTCCTCGCCACGGGCGCCGCCATGATCGGCGCGGGATCCATGTCCCGCGTCCTCGCCGCGGGGGACAAGGGAAGTCCGAAAAAAGTGCTCTTCTTCACGAAGAGCGCGGGTTTCATCCACCCGGTCATCGACCGCGTTGGCGACAAGCTTTCCCTGGCCGAACGAATCCTCACCGAGATTGGCAAGGAACACGGCTTCGAGGTCGTCGCCACCAAGGACGGACGGATGTTCGACCCGGACAAGATCGGTCAGTGGGACGCGTTCGTGTTCGAGACGACGGGCGACCTGACCGTTCCCGGCACGGACAAGACCCCGCCCATGTCGAAAGACGGGAAGGCGGCCTTCCTGGATGCGATCCGCCAGGGCAAGGGATTCGTCGGCATGCACTGCGCCACCGACACCTTCCATAGCCCCAAGGACGGCCCCCTCGATCCTTATATCGAGATGATCGGTGGCGAGTTCATCGTCCATGGCGACCAGCAGCATACCCGGATCCTCGTGACCGACCCTGCCTTTCCCGGCGCCGGTGCGTTCGGGTCATCGTTCATGATCAAAGACGAGTGGTACGCGCTCAAGAATTTCCCGGACGACCTCCACGTGATCTTGGTCCAGGACACCGAGACGATGGAGAAAACCAAAGGAGGGAACAAGGCGTACGACCGACCGAATTTCCCCGAGACCTGGGCCCGGATGCATGGCAAGGGGCGAGTCTTCTACACCTCAATGGGCCACCGCGAAGACGTCTGGGAAAACCCGCTCTACCAGGGCCTCTTGATTGGCGCCTTGAACTGGACCACTGGCAAAGTCGAGGCCAGCGTCGAGCCCAACGTCACCAAGGTGACGCCCGGCTACCTCAAGTATCCGAGCTAAATGCAACCGCGAGAGATGCCGGGTGGTCAATGACCACCCGGCATCTCTCGGGCTGAGACAACGCACCAATCATATCCGCGATCGGCCGACACGACTTGCGAGCTCATCCTAAAAAAGCATTCAAATCTGCAATTCTCGATTTGCAAGATGAGCACGGATCAAGGGGCCTTCGCCTCATAGACCACTTCGCCATCGACGACGGTCATGACCACCTTGGCCCCGAGCAACTCGAGCGGCTTGACCTGGAACAGGTCGCGGTCGACGACCGTCAGGTCCGCCTGCATCCCAACCTTCAAGAGCCCCAGCCGATCCTCCTCGAAAGCGGCGTGGGCTGACCCCGCGGTGAACGCGCGAAGGGTTTCCTCGAGGCTCATCTTCTGGTCGGGATGCCAGCCCGACGCGGGCTGACCCTTCTCGTCCTGACGTGTCAGCGCCGCGTAGATTCCGTAGAACGGGTTGACCACCTCGACCGGAAAATCGCTCCCGAAGGCAACGGGCACGCCGCCGTCGAGAAACCAGCGCCAGGCATAGGCTCCCGGAGCTCGGTCCGGACCGAGACGCGCATCGGCCCAACGCATGTCGTCAATCGCGTGCGACGGCTGCATCGAAGCGATGACCCCGAGCGCAGCGAACCGGGAGACGTCCGCTTTCCGAACCACCTGGGCATGCTCGATCCGGAGTCGCGGATCCTTGGCGGTAGGCACCGCGTCGCGCGCTTGCTTGTAGCTGTCCAGCACCAGCCCGATTCCGCGGTCTCCGATCGCATGCGTGGCGATCTGCCAGCCGTGGTGAAGCGCCTGCTCGGTCGCCGCTTCATGCAGCTTGGGATCGATCAGGAGCAGCCCCTTGTTGCCGGGATCATCACTGTAGTCCGCGTCGAGAAGCGCTCCCCGCGACCCCAATGCCCCATCAATAAAAAGCTTGATGGCGCGGAATACGAACCGGGCCTTGGGACCGGCGGCGATCGGCGGGTGACTGGCGAACTCAACAAGCTGCCTGTCGGGAACCGAGGCCATGCCATAAACACGAAGCTTGAGCTTGCCCGCCCGGTCGAGCTCGCGATAGGCCTCGGCCATCGGCAACGAGACGCCCGCGTCATGCACGCCCGTCAGGCCCGCCTGAAAAACGAGCGCCTGCCCCCCCAAGATCCGCCGAGTGAGGTCCGCTTTCGAGTCACCGGGTCGGTGTCGCGAGACCAGGCCCATCGCCCCGTCGATGAAGACGCCGGTGGGGTCTCCGTTCGCGTCGCGAATGATCTGGCCGTCGGAGGGGGCCTCCGTCGCGCGATTCACCTTGCCCCGCCGGAGCGCTTCAGAGTTCGCCCAACCCGCGTGGCCGTCGACCCTAACCAACCAGACGGGGCGATCGGGCGCGATGGTATCGAGCGCCTTGGCGGTCGGAAAGTTCCCCCCCGGCCAGAGGCTCTGGTCCCAGTTCTGCCCGACCACCCAGGAGTCGCCGGGATGAGCTTCCATCCATGCTTTGACGCGTCGAACCACTTCTTCGAGAGAGTCGACACCGCGGAGGTCGAGCTCCTCTCGGCTCGCGCCAAGGTCGCAGAGATGAGCATGCGAGTCGACCAGCCCTGGGGTAGCAAACGCGTTGGGACGATCGATGACCTGGGTATTCGGGCCGCGGAAGGCGAGCACTTCCTCAGTGGTCCCCACCGCAACAATCGCGCCGTCGCGAGCGGCCAGGGCCTGGGCCCACGGTCGTTCCCGATCGCCGGTCCAGATTCGGCCGAGTGTGAGGATGAGGTCGGCGGGACCGTCCTTGGTCAAGCGGAGCGCCCGACCAGGAAGTTTCTTGTTCGGCTTTCCATGCGCGATCACGGCCACCCCGTTCACGAACAGGTGATCCACGCCGGGCGCGTACCGGGTCGGGTGGTCGAACGTGGCCGCATCGCGAAACGTCTTGGGATCGAAAACGACCACGTCGGCATAGGCGCCAGTGCGAATCACGCCTCGGTCGGCCAGGTGGAGGATCTCAGCGGGCAGCCCCGAGCACGATCGGACGGCCTTTTCGAGAGTCATCACCTGGTCGTCGAGGGCATAGCGAATCTTGCGCGGGAAGGTGCCGTAGGCGCGGGGGTGAGGGCTGTCCGTGCCGCTCGGGACGTGGGTCGAGCCGTCGGAGGCGGTCGCCACGAAGTCCTCTTTCATCACCTGGCGGACATCCTCTTCGCTCATCCCGAAGCTGATTGCCTGGGCCCCGCCGTGACGTTGGACATCGAGCACGACCTCCAACACGGTCGTTCCTTCCTGCTGGGCAATGGCCACGAGGTCACGGCCCACTCGCGTCGGCTTGGGCCCATATCGCGCGATCCGGACCGAGGCCCCTCCGTTGCGCTTGTCGAGCGCCTCCTCGATTCCGTCGCGGAGTTTTTTGCCGCGGACCGGATCGGCCGCGATCCGAATAAAGTCGTCCGTAGTCCCTTGCAGGGCCCAGTGCGGGACGACCATGGCCGCGAGCGAGGTGCTCGACGCCACATAGGGATACTGGTCGGCCGAAACCGCCTGCCCCGCTTTCCTGGCCTCGGCGATCCGCTTGCAGGCCTCGGCCGTCAATCCCCAGCTCGACTTGCCCGACGCTTTCAGGTGGGAGACGTGGACCGGAATCTTGGCCTGGCGACCGATCGTGAGCGTCTCGTCGATCGACTCGAGCAGTCCGTCCCCTTCGTCCCGGATATGGCTGGCATAGAAGCCACCGTGCTGAGCCACGACCTTGGAGAGCTCGACCAACTCGGGGATCTCTGCATAGCGGCCGGGCAGGTAAATCAGGCCGGTGGACATCCCCCACGCCCCGTCCTTCATCCCTTGCTCGACGATCCGCTTCATGCGATCGAGCTCGCGATCGTTCGGCGCGCGGTCAACCTTTCCCATGACCGAGGACCGGACCGCCCCGTGCGGGATCAGGTGGATCACATTCGTCCCCGCGCCGCGATCGTCCACCGCATCGAGATACTTGGCTACGTCGAGCGATCCGCCGCCGCAGTTGCCGGTCACGACCGTCGTCACCCCTTGGGTCTGATAGTTCACGTTGCCGCGCTTGCGGGCCTCGAGAATCGCGCCGTCGGAGTGAGAATGAAGGTCGATAAACCCCGGCGCAACCACCTTTCCCGAGACGTCGAGCGTCTTCACGCCGGGAGCCACCGAAAACACGCCGACCGCCACGATCCGGTCCCCACGAACCGCGACGTCGGCCCTTCGTCCCGGCGACCCCGTGCCATCGATCAGCGTCCCCCCCTTGAGGAGCAGATCGGCGACGATGGCGTCCCCGTGCTTCCCCGGCTCCTCCGCACCCTTTGCTTGCAACGACGCAAGCCCGATCATAGTCGACAGAACGAGTCGCCTGAGCACGTCGTTATTCCTTCCTCGTCGCATAGCGATCGCGACACGATCCCCTGGATTCGTCGCTCCCCTCTGAATGGTCATGATGACCAGGAGTGATCGAAAAAACCAGGGTCCGAACCGACGGCTCGTCCTCTGAGCATGTCTCAACCCAAGGGCTTGTGCCCTGGGGCGAGAGCGGTTCACCCTCGGGTGGTCCACGTCCGGGTGGCTGGGGTCCACCCGTTCGAAAATCGCTCGCACCCGATCACGCTCGACCTCTCGAGGGCGGTCGGGTACGAAGGATTAACGGCGGCACCCGGCCACTCAGATCTGCGACTTCTGGTGGGAAGCACGCAGTTGCCGACGCCGCGGAGAAAACGACCGAGCGAACAAACCCGAACCCGGCTCGCTTGAATCGAGAACCGGCCGCTCTCGCCGGCCGTGAAGCCAGGTCCCGATCGCCCCGTAGCGCACCAGGCTATGATATGAGGCGAAGCCGATCGACAGAGTGCCGAGCAGCGTGACCGGCATTTTCCAGACGGCGTGCCCGGGAATGAGATAGAGGTCGCCCTGGATCAGGCCGAGGACCGGCATATGGACCAGGTAGATCCAGTACGAGCTGTCAGCGAGGTAGCTCAAGGTCGGATTGGCGTGGCGGAAGATCCGGTGGGCCGCCCCGATGGCGCCGAAGACGATCAACCAGGCGAACAACGCACCGAGCACGGCCAGCGCGAGGGCATCGGCCCCGTGCAACGGAGCGACCCGATCCCGGCCCAGGAGCCACGCCCGTCCCACGAAGATGGGGACCGACATGGCGAGATACCACGGGGCAGGCCGGGCAAGCCGTTCGAGATCCGCTCGCAAACTATACAAGCCCACCCCGACGAGGAAGAAGCTCGCGTGGTGCAGCAGCTTAATCGGATCGATGAAAAAGGAGTTGTGGCGGTCCAGCACCGCGTCGATCCCAACGTGTTGGCGGCTGATCCAGAGCAAGACGGTCGTCGGCACCGCGAGCACGAACGGACGCCAGCGCGACCCCAAGACGAGGCTCGTGAAACTGCGGAGGGTGGTCGGATCCGTCCTCCGGCGCTGCAGCCACCACTGGAAGAGACCGAACGCCACCAGCATGACAATGAGGTATTCCAGGAACCAGAGATGAGCCGTGCCGAACTGCTCCGACCGGAGCGCCGGGTCGCGGAACCGCAGCCGGATGGCCTGCCGCCAGGTACAACGCCCTGAAACCAGCCAGCCGTAGACCCAGGCAAGCAAGCAGGCGGGGAGCACCGTCGGGACCGCCACCAGGAACGGGACGGCGACCCGCTTCGCCCGGTTCTCGAGAAATTTCCGCAACCCGCGCGTCTCGTACAAGAGTGCGGCGAAGAACCCGGCGATCGTAAAGTAGAGCGGGTTGGAGACCCCCATCGACCACCAGCAGAACCAGTCGATGACCGGCGTGGTGGGAGCGTCGCGGACACACCAGAGGACACCCGGAATTTCCCGCGTGACATATCCGAGTGCCGCGTGCAACCCGACAACCAGAAACATCGCCATCCCGCGCAAGCCATCGAATGCGTGATACCGAGGCTTGGGGGCGTCCGAAATCCGATCGACGATCTTCGCGTGAACCGGCGTGGGGCGTGCCCCGCGACTCCTGAGCTCACGCCGGCCCTTGATTCGCTCTACGGTCATACCTGTTGATCTCGCAACGGTCTCGATCCGACAGCGAGTTCTCGGCGCCGCAAGACGCCGACGAAGGCCGCATGGGTCCCTCTCTAGAGATCGTCCGGCGGACAGGGAATCCTGGAGGATTTCAGTTCACTTGCTGACTTGATTGGGCCGTTTGTGAGGGTAGCGCCTGAAAGTGCGTCAACAGAGCCTCGCAACTCCCAATGCCTTAGGCTTGCGCAGCGCATAAACCGGCCCCGGACAAGCTGTCCGGGGCCGGTTTAAGATTCCAACACAATCACAGGACGATCCAAATAACCTGTTTAGCCGAATAAACCTGCTGATTCGTCATCATCAAGGAGAGAATTACGACAAATTCAACCGACAGAACTGGGGATTTGAATCCGCTTGCCTCGAGCTCTTCCCCACTCAGACCGACGACGGCACTGACTCTTTCTTGGGGCGAAGACGACGTCGCATCCGTTCGCCCAGAGTCAGGCAAGCGGGCAGGAGGACAAGGTTACCCAAGGTGCTCCCCGCGGTGGCGATGCCGACCATCGTCCCGAAGGTTGCAAACGGCGCGAACTCGCTCAGCCAGAGCGCGGCGAAGCCGACGGCGACCGCCAGGCTTGAGAGCAAGACCCCGGGGCCGGTCACCGCGTAGCTGTCGAACAGGCTCGTTTCGAACGGATTCGATGCGCGTTCCTTGCGGAACTGGAGCAAGCAATGGAAGGTGTCGTCCACCGAGAGACCGAGAGCCACGCTGGCAACCAGGGCGGTGGCCATATCGAGTTTGATCCCGAGCCAGCCCATCAGGCCGAGCACGAAGGCGACCGCCAACAGGGTGGGCATCATCGCGAGCGCGGCCAGGACAGGACCGCGAAGCGCGATGGTGAGCATCAAGAGGATGCCGGTCACCGACCAGAAGAATGTGTCCCACTGCGTGACGATGATCGATTCCGTCGTCTTGGTCATCAGGTAGGACAGGCCGGTCAGGGACACGTCGGGCCCGAACGGTGCCTGAGCGCGGTGGATGGCGGCTTTAAACAAGGCCGCCTTCTGAGGGGCGGGCTGCTGCTCGCGGAGTCGGATCATGAGCCGTGCCTGGCCCGTCTCCTGATTCCAGAACCCTTTCAAGAGCTCGGCCTGCGGTGAGGATGCAATAAGGTCGAGCTTGGTCGCCAAGGTGCGATCGGCCGCCTCGCCGGGAAGCGCGGCGAGGCGTCCGTCGGGATCGAGCACCGTCGCCACCGAGATCACGTTCGCGGCATCCTCCGCACGACCGACCCGGATCGATGCAACCGCGCGTTCGAGCGCCGTCAACCGCTCGAGCGACTCGCGGCCGATCGTCTTGCCCACGGGCACGATCAACTCGACCAGGCCGATGCCTCCCAACCGCGCTTCCGCGGCATGGTAGTCGCGGACCACCCGGGTCGCGGGCCGAAACAAATTGATGTAGTTCGACTCGTAGCGCAGTTGTGTCATGCCAGCGGCGAGCGGCAACACCACGGCGAAGACGATGATGACGATCGCGCCCGGATGGCGGTAGACCCGTTCGGTCAGCCGGGTCATAGCGGCCGACACCCACGAGGAGGACCCGTAACGGACGGGAATCTCCAAGGGGATCGGCGGGAGCATCGCGATCGGCGAAAGGACCATCACTAGCACCGCGGCCAGAAGCGTGCAGGTGCCCAGGATCACGCCGAACTGGCGGATCGGAACGACGTCGCTCGTGGCGAGTGCGCCGTAGCCGATTGCGCCGGTGACCGCACACCAGAAAATCGGAATCCAGACGGCCGACAAGGCCGACCGCGCGGCAACCCAAGGGTCGGCCTCTTGACGTCTTGCTTCGCGAAAGTGAATCGCCAGATGGCTCGCGGCCGGCATCGTCAACACAATGATCTGCGCGACCAGCGGCCCCCCGGAGAGCGCCAGCTTGATCTGGAAGTAGGCGAGCAATTCCTCGGTCGCCAACCAAACGAACCAGCCGGACGCGATCGGCACGAGCGCCCACCAGATACTCCGAACGGCTGAGAGGGTCACGAAGCCGATCAAGAGCATTCCGACCACCGCGAGCCGGCGGCCGTCGACCTCAATGCTCCGGAAGCCATCGGCCAGGAGCACCGGGGGACCGACCACCGCCGGCCGTTTGAGTCGGTGGCTCGAACCAAACCGATCGGCGGCCGCGCGGAGGGCCTCGACGGTCTGGACCACGTCGTGATCGATCGTTTTCCGCAGGCGAACCACAACCGCCGTAGTCGTGCCGAGCCCATCGATCAAGGTGCCGCGGAAGAGGGGGTGTTTCGTCAGCCGAACCCGAAGCGCCTCGCGTCCCGCACGGTCGGCCGAGCGTACCGCGCCGGCCACCGTGAGCGGGTTCGACTTCAGATCGACGTTCTTGAGGCTCTTCTTGGCGCGATCGATCGCAAGGTTCCGCGCGAACGCGGGGAGTCGATCGAGAGTCAGCAGCAGATCGTCGATCACCCAGAGCTGGGGCATCGCGTCGAGCGACTCGACGCGCAGCACCCCTGGGATCTTCGTCGCGTCGACTGCGGCGGCGAGCTCCGAGACCCGGTCCATTCCGGCCGGGGTCAGGAGTTCGGGGTCGTCGTAGACGAGGAAGACGAAGTTGTCGTCGCCGAAGGTCCGGGCCGCCTTCTGATAGGCGAGCATCGCGGGATCATCATCGGCGAAGAACGAATCGATTGACTGCTCGTACGTGACGCGATGGCCAAAGACGATGAGAAGTCCGAGCAGCAACGCGACGGCGGCGAACGCGAAGTAGCGGGCCTTGAGCAAAACTCGAATCACGGCGAATCAAATCTCTCGGGCCAAAAGGAGGCTGAGCCAGTCGCGGATCCCCGCGACCCCTCCCTTGAGGTCCTCGATTAGCCGATCGAGAAAGGGAGAAGCTGTCGCACCCCAGTGTAGTCGAAACTCTTGAGGAGAATGTAGGTGCTGTACATGGCGACAGCCGAGATTGCGAAGAAAGCGACCCAGGTCAGGATGTCGCTGAGGAACGACGCCGAGACCCGGTTGTCGGCGTCGCGCTGCTTTAAATAGAGCGTGGCGCCCGCAATCAAGGGCAACAGCAAGCTCTGCGCAATCCCCCCAATTTTAATCAGTCCCTGAGGCTCCCGAAACGCAAAATATAATCCGAGCGCGAGAATCGGGTAGATGACGCAGAAGGCGCGGACCGTGCGATCGCGTGCGGCAACTCCGTTTTGCCGCCAGACCCCGCTGAGGTCGAGGAAGTCGGCCGTCAGCCGGCTATTCGCAGCGGTCGCCACGTAGAGGGTCTTGAACAGGACCGCCCAGGCACCGAGCAGAAAGCCAACTCGGGTCCAGTTCCGCATCCCGGCCAGCGCCGTTCCTTCGAGCGGTTGGAGATACATCCGCGACAGCGTCGGGATCATCTCCGGTCCTTTGGGGTCGAGCCCCTGGGGATGGAGCACCGCGGCTCCAAGTAAGTAGAACGCAATCGTGGCGACCGTGAACACGACCATGCTGAACCAGGCGTCCAGTTGCATTACCCGGGTCCAGCCTCGAGCGCGATCGGCCCAGCCCTGGTCGGGCGACCGCGGTCCCACCGCGCGGGCATAGCCTTTTTCAATGCACCAGTAAGGATACGCGAACAGCTCGGAGGCCCCGACACCGGTGATCCCGAATGCCGAGAACGCCAGGGCGATCGCCATGGGGGGAACCGAGAGTTCCATCCCCTCCTTGAGGTTCGCGACGCTGATCCGAAAGCTGGTCCATTGGAGGATCAGGACGCTGGCGACCGTGAAGAGCGTCACCAGGGCCACGAGGATCGTCGTGATCCGCTCGAGCCGTTTGTAGCCTCCCGAGAGCAGCAGGACGATCGCCGCCAAGGTGGTGAGGGTGGCCCAGAAGTGTTCCTGACGCGTCGCGAGAAAGGCGCCGAAGGCCGGCGAGAGGTGGCCGGCGAAGCTCGCCACCGCGCTTGAGGCGTCGGGGAAGGCCATGTGGGCCGCCTGGCCGACGGTCCCTTCCATCGCGGCGATCTGGGCCTGGGTGGCGAGCATCATGAACAGCCAGAGCCAGCAGAGCCACGACGTCCCGAACCGAGGGCCCGGCAAGGTGTCAAACGCGGCAAGCGTCGTCCGACCGTGGGTGATCGCGTACCGGCCGAGCTCCACCTGAACGAAGACCTTGATCAAGCAACTCAGGAGGATCAGCCAGAGGAGGCTGAACCCCGCCTTGGCACCGAGGCTGGTCGTGTTGATCAACTCCCCTGTGCCGACGATCGACGCGGCGAGGATCAGGCCGGGGCCGATCTGTCCGAGTGCTTTCAGAAGCGTTCGGGGCGGTTCCTGAATCGCGTCCGGGGGCAACGCGTAGGGGTCAATCCGGGATGAGTCGTTCATGCGTTGCGCCACTTCGACGGGAGTCGATTGCACGACCTAAAAGGTTGGGATGGCCGCCATCCTACGGGGCTTGCCCCTCCGTTTCCAACCTGTCACCCCAATTCACCGAACATTTTTTTGCCCTCGCGAAGCAAACGGCATGTGAGGGGCAGGGGGGACGTGGGCGGGATGCTGTCCGTTCACGATCTCGCTCAGGTGCCCGAGCAAGCGATCGCGAAAGACCGGAAGGGCCAACGCCTCGGCACGGCGGCGGGCCAGTGCGGGGTCGTGCGGCCGGCCTTCCGCCTCCCAGGTGTCGATCGCCTCGAGCAGGGCTTCGGCGGTCGGCGTAACGTAGGTCCGGCCGACGGCCCCATCGACCGTTTCAGCCACGCCCCCAAGGCCCAGGGCAAGCACCGGAGCGCCGCAGGCCAGGGCCTCGATCGGCACGATCCCGAAATCTTCCTCACCCGGGAACAGCAAGGCACGACACCGGCGATAGTGGTCGCGGATCACGTCGTCGGGCTGCCAACCGAGGAACCGTACTCCGGGTCCGGCCAGCTTTTCGAGCCGCGTTCGTTCCGTCCCCTCGCCGATCACGACCAATTCACGGCCCGAGCGGCTACAAGCGAGAATCGCTTGCTCGGTTCGCTTGTAGGGCACGAGCGCTGAGACGCAGAGGTAAAAGTTTTCCCGCTCCTCCGACCCGGGCGCGTAGAAGTCGGTGTCCACGGGGGGGCAGATCACCTGGCTCTCACGTTGGTAATAGAGGCCGATCCGCTCGCGCACCGTCTCCGAGATCGACACGAAGTGCGTGACCCCGGCGGCCGAAGCACGATCCCAGGCCCGCATCCGATTGAGCATTGCGCCCGCCAGGGCCCGCCGGATCGGCCGGTCCGACCAACCTTCGAGATAAGCCTCCCGTCCTTGCCAGGCATAACGCATCGGGGTGAAGCAATAGCAAACGTGGGGCACGCCGCGCGGTGGCCGCACTGCCTTGGCCACGCAATGGCTCAGGCTCACGACCAGATCCACGTCGCCGACGTTCCAGCTCCTGGCCGACAGGGGCATGAGCGGAAGCAGCTTGCGGTAATGGCGTAAGACGCCAGGCACGCGTTGGAGCGGGGAAGTCCGGATCTTCATCCCTTCAATCGCCGGGCTCAGAGCGCCTCGACGATGAATGAGCGTATGCAGGGTCGCGTCGGGGAAGGCGCGGCAGAGCACCTCGAGGCATTTCTCCCCGCCCCGCATCCCGGTCAGCCAGTCGTGGACTAGGGCCACGCGAAGCCCCGTCAGCCCTGGAGAAGTCGTCGGCCGGCCGAGACGCGCGGAGACACTGCGGACGCTGGCATCCATGCCTGCCTCCTCGTTCGGGGAATCGAAGGGTACGGGACGCGCGAACCGTAACCGAGATCGCAAAATCCGACAAGGCGGGCTGGGCAGGGCCCGCGAAAACTGGTCCGGTTATTGACGGTCAGGAAAGTCATGTCAGCCGAAGCCGGGTTTCCTTACACTCGAAGGCATGAGAATCAAAGGCTCCCCTCAGGAATTGGAGCACCGACGCCAACTCGCCATCCAGCGTTGCCTGCTGTGGATTGGTGAGGATGTCCGGTCAGACTCGCGACTCCCGAGGCGGTATCGGTGTGAGCGCCCGCTGACGGTATCAGGGCCGGGCGGGCACCGCGTGAAAGAGCGCGGCAAGCCCTTCTGCCATCGTCGGGTGCACCAGGATCGCATCACGCAAGGCCGTGTAGGGCAGGCTCGCGGTCATCGCGGTCTGGACGATCGTCATGACTGCGCCAGCCTCGGGGGCGAACGCGGTGAAGCCCAGGATGCGGTCGCTGTCGGCGGCGACCAGAGTCTTGTAGAAGCCGCGCGATTCGGAGAGCGTCCAGGGGCGTATGAACGCGGCCAAGGGTATCTTCGCCAGCCGGTAGGCAATCCCGCGACCCCTTGCCTCCGACTCGCTCAGGCCGATGCGGGCCAGTTCAGGGTCGGTGAATAGGCAGAAGGGCACGAGACGGCCCGTCGTCACACGGTCGATGCCGGCGAGGTTGTCGCGGATCACGCGGACATCGTCGTCGGCGATATGTGTGAAATGGGGGCTGCCAGCGCAATCGCCCACGGCCCACACGCCGGCGGCCGTGGTCCGCAGCCGTTCATCGACCTTGATAAAGCCCCGGTCGTCCCGTTCGATCCCGGCGGTCTCAAGGCCGATGCCGTCAGTGTTCGGGGTCCGGCCGCTCGCAACCAAGAGGTCCGATCCCTCGATCACGCCGTGCGTCGTGTGCAGCCTTACGGACTCGCCGGATTGCCCTTCCACGCGCGCGACGGGCGTAGCCGTCAGCACCTCGATCCCCTCGTCGTCGAAGAGTTCCCGCAGCGCGTCCGAGACGTCGCGATCTTCGCGGTGGACCAGGGCGTCGTTCCGCTCAATGACCGTAACGCGACTGCCGAAGCGTCTCAGGGCTTGGGCCATCTCGAGTCCGACATAGCCGCCCCCCAAAACGAGGAGGTGCTTCGGGACGCGGTCCAATTCGAGGGCCTCGATGTGCGTCATCGGCCGCGATTCGACGAGGCCGGGGATTGGGTCAATCCGCGCGCGGGAGCCCGTGCAGATCACGACGACTTCGCCGCGAAGGGTGCGCGTACCGTCGTCGGCCGTCACCTCGATCGTTCTCGGCCCGACGAAGCGGCCTTGCCCCTTGACAAGCTCCGCGCCGCTCTCTCGATGCGCATTGACATTACGAGCGACAATGCCATCGACCATCTTCCGCTTGCGGTCGCGGACCGCTGGCATCTCGATTTTCCAGTCGCCCGCGGCGATGCCGAATTCGGCGCTTCTGCGGAAATAGCTGGCGACCTTGGCACCGTGGATCACGTTCTTGCTCGGGGCGCAAGCGATGGTAGGGCAGGATCCCGCGAGATTCCGTCGCTCGACGACCGCCACGCGCTTCCCCTGCGAGGCCAGCGACCAGGCAAAGAATCTGGCCCTCCCGCTACCGAGCACCACCACGTCGTATTCCTCGGGATGCGACACGTTTTTCCCCCTTCGAGTTAATTCCTCGCGTGAATTTCATGCCTTGGCGGCGACGATTTCGATCACGACCAGCAACTCGGGCCGCACGAGCCGGGACACGACACGAAGCAAAAAAAAAAATGGGCCGCGCGGCGCCGACGTATCGCTTACGCGAGCACTCCGTTCCTTGCCTTCAAATTGGGATTTCGCGTCAGCCCGGCGCGAGCAAATGAGACTCTTGAACCTTCACCGCACGAATCGGTGGTAGGCGGATACGGTAGCCAGCACCTCCACGACGAGGTCGCCCGCGGCGCCCGTGACAAGAATGAGGTGCGTCATCGCTCAGCCCTCCCAGCTTTACATCGTCAGCACGACCCGGAAGCGCGCCTTGCCGCTCATCATGCGGTCGTAGGCCTCGGCGGCCTGTTCCAGGGGGTACACTTCGTTCATCGAACGGACACCGGACTGGACGCTGAACGCCAGCGCGTCCTCCGAGTCGATGGCTGTGCCGGCGTACCAGCCCTCGACAGACCGGCGGCCGCCGATGAGCAGGCGCGTGGGTCCGAGCCAAGATCCCTATTCCCTGCCCTTCTCCGGGACTGTCGTTTCCTTGGTGTCGCCGGAGTGCAGGATCACCGCGAGGAGGCGGGTCCTGGTCTTGCCACTCGGATTCCGGGCCACACGGTGCACAGATCCCGACGGTTCGTAGAACGTATCCCCGGCCCTGTATTTCTTGACCGGTTCGTCGTCGAGGGCGTGCTCGTATTCGCCCTCCAGGACGTAGCCGAACACCGGGCCGGTATGGTGGTGAGGAGAATCCTTCTGGCCGGGCTCGAAGGTCACTTCTACCACGGTCTCACTGGCAGCCTTCCCGTCCAGCTTCTCGATGATGTCCCGCTGGGAAAGCTGGGTCACCTTCACTTGACCCTGGCCGGTGTGTTGGACATGTTGGGCGAGGATTTCCCCTCCGACACCGAGGGCAGTTAAGACGGTGAGGAGAAGGCACGTCCGGCTCATGGCAACAATCGTCTTCATCTGTGAGTCTCCGATTGAAACGGGCAACGATGGATTGGCAGCGCCGGCTAGAGCGGTTTGCCTTTGCATTGCGCACCGCGGAGGAAAAGGGGGACTGGCTCCCGGCCCCTGAGCCCTTGAATCGCGCCAAACACTTTGGAGGCCGGGTGCCTTGTATGTTTCACCAGGGGGCGACTCGCCGCGATAGACCGTCAGTGCCTTGGCCATCTTAGGCCGTGGGACAGCTTGGTCGTCGCGGTGAGCTCTCCCGGACTTGAGCCCGAACAGTCGCCCGGATCATTCCGGATCTGCAAGGCAGGGCCACGCCGGGATGTCGTCATCCGGACCTCAAGGAGATCTCTCATGTCAGCCACCCCCTGCTTCGTCGGGATCGACGTTTCCAAGGCCCACCTCGACGTCGCCTCGCGGCCCGATGGGCAGGAATTCCGCTTGGCCAACACGGCCGAAGGGATCGCCTCGCTCGTGGATCGACTCAAACTCCTCGGCCCCACCTTGATCCTGCTGGAGGCCACCGGCGGCCAGGAGTGGGCCGCGGCGGTGGCCTTGGCCGAGGCCAAGTTGCCGGTCCGGATCGTCGAGCCGGGCCGGGTCCGTCACTTCGCGCGATCGATCGGCCAGCACTCCAAGACCGACGCCCTTGATGCGCGGGTGCTGGCCCATTACGCCGACGCCGTCCGCCCCGAGGCGCGCGAACTTCCCGACCAGGAGACCCGCGACCTCCAGGCTTTGCTGGATCGGCGTCGTCAACTAGTGAACATGCGAGTATCCGAGCAGAATCGGCTCCAGCAGGGGCCGACCGCCGCGGTCCAGGCCGACCTGAAGGCCCACATCGCCTACCTCTCCGGCCAGATCAAGGCGATGGACCAAGCCGTCGGCAAGGCGATCGAGGCCAAGGCCGATTGGAAGCTCCGCGACGAGGTGCTGCGGAGCATCCCGGGGGTCGGGCCGCAGACCTCGCGGAGCCTGTTGGGGCTGCTTCCCGAGCTGGGCAAGCTGACCGGCAAGCAGGTCTCGGCGTTGGCGGGGCTGGCCCCGCGTGCCCGCGACAGCGGGACGGTCAAGGGGGCCCGGACGATCTTCGGCGGCCGTGCCGAGGTCCGCACGGCGTTGTACATGGCCTCGGTCTCGGCGATGCGATTCAACCCCGACCTCAAGGCGTTTTACAAGCGGCTCCGCGAGAGCGGTAAGGCGGCCAAAGTCGCCCTGGTCGCGGTCTCTCGGAAGCTGCTGACCATCGCCAACGCGATGATCCGCGACATGACACCATGGACGCCTACAAAAACGTGCGCCCCGGTGTGATCTGCGACCACGCACCTTGACAACAAACACAGTCGCTGTCCCCTTTTTCCGTGCGCCAGCCGGTCGGGAACCGCTCTAACCCGGCTGGACCTGGTCATTCTTTGGATTCAATGATGTGCAAGCCCTGGGTGCCATGGGTTTGGACTCAACCCATGAACCAAAAACCTGGGCAATCGCTCACGGGTTGAGTACAACCCGTGGCACCCAGTGGGCTCTGCATCCCCGCGATCACCCATCAGAAAATCAAAGAAAACCGTGACCAACGGCTTAGTCCGTCACCACGACCCAATACAATAACCACATCTTTATTTCAATCCCTATTGCGATGTAACGGGGGTCGCTGTCTCCGCGTCCTTATGGACGAACGCTGATGATCGTCTTGACCTTGATCCGCTCTGTCGGGTTGAGGATGGACGAACGCTGATGATCGTCTTGCCCTTGATCCGCTCTGTCGGGTTGAGGGCGGCAACGGCGTCGTCGAGGGTCGCGACGTTGCCGATGTTCGTCCGCACTCGCCCGTCACGCGCCCACCGGACAATCTCACTCAGTTGGGCGCGGTCGGGCACGACAACGAAGTCGATCGCCAAGCCGTCGGCGGGCCGTGCCTCGGTCGGGCCGGCGATGGTCACCAGCGTTCCTCCGGCGCGAATCAGGCCTGCGGACCGCTTCGCGATGTCGCCGCCGAGGACATCGAAAACCAGATCGACCCCGCCGACATCTTCCAGGGCGTCGTTATCGAGGTCGACGAACTCCTGCGCGCCGAAGTCGAGCGCCGTCTGACGGCCGGCAGCGCGCCCGGTGCCGATGACGTAGGCGCCGGCCTCACGTGCGAACTGGGTTGCCATCGAACCGACTACGCCGGCCGCACCGTGCACCAGGACGCTCTGCCCCGCCCGAAGGCGACCGTGCTCGAACAGGCCCTGCCACGCGGTGAGGCCCGACATCACGAGGGCCGCGCCCTCCGTAAAGTCAACGTCGCCCGGCAGCGGCGCGAGGTTGCGTGCCTCAACGGCTACATACTCCGCCAGCGTGCCGTCGCGAGTCCAGTCTGTGAGGCCGAACACCCGCTGTCCCACAGACAGTCCCGTCGTTCCATAGCTGAGGGCGGTGACCACTCCGGCCAGCTCGTGGCCGGGGATCGACGGCGTCCGGTCACGGCCGAGGCGATCGACCCAGGTCGAGGGCCACGACAGCTCATCCCCGGTGAATCCCGACGCATGAACCCGAACAACGACATCGCCGTAGTTCGCGCCCGAGAGGCTGGCGAGCGCCCCTCCCTGCGGCTCGGGCCGCTCCACCAGCTTCATCCCGGCCGTTCCGGCGGCCTGATCCGTCACCACAATCGCCTTCATCCGGCACCTCCATCGATGTCTCTATCTGGAATATCGTTGTGAGCGTCGCACGCTGTCCCCCAAGGCTTGCTCGAACGATGCGTCGAGCGCACTGAGGTTGAGGACGGGTCTCGTTACTGACGGGTCCCGAGCGGTTTCGTCGTAAGACTGGTCGCTTCGTGGCACGAAAACACCGCCTGTCGCGTGCCACGGAGCTCGACAACGAGCTGCCTCATTCAAAGAAACTTTTCCAAAGGCAGCCCGATGTCACCCAGCGATCCGACCTATCCGTCCTGGTCGAGATTAAAGTGTGCCGACACGGCAACCCAGGTGCCGTCGCGGCGTGCCCAGTTATCGGTGTAACGGCCCCGGCGCGGCTTGCCGTCTGCCGAGCGGGAGTCAAAGCGCCCATGGATGATCGCGAAATCACCCAGCACGCGGATTCGCACGTCCTCGGCCACAAGCCCGCTGCTCGTCACCGGCTGCGCCGTCAGCTTGAGAAACTCGGCCTTGTCGAGCAGCGAGCCGTCCGGATACGAGCTCATGAAGTCGTCGGCCAAAATCTCCTCGAAACGCTTCACATCCCCATTCTGCACTGCGGCGAAAAAGTCGAGGTTCAGGGCGGTCAGCGTATCAAGATCGCGTTGCGTATTCGCGTTTGTTTGCATGCCTATATCCTTGAGAGTTCGGCGTTTTCTCGTTCAGTCACGAAATGAAGCCCTGATCTTTGACCCGTAGGACTTCAACACGGATTGGGATTTCGCGATGCGGGCCATGATCCGGGTCCCCGACGACTAGAAATACGCCCGTCAATTCTTAAGCACCGGGTATCCGCGGATGTACACCCAATCATCCTTCTTGGCCGGAACGTGGCAGGTCCTGCAGTCAGTTGAATAGTCGGTCGCCACGTTGCGTGCGGGCTCCTTTCCCATGAAGAGGGCCCAGCCCCAGCCGTCGCCCCACAGGTCGTTGCCGGGGAACCGGCCCTTCGCGTCCTTGATCATCACGAACCAGAGCTTGATGTCCGTAGCCCAGTGGGACTGCCCCGTGGTGAGCTTGTCCGAGCCGACCCGCGTGACTTCCTTCACGAGCGTCGCGCCGTCTGGGAACTTGCCGTCGCGGCGATACGCCCGAACGTCTTCCGGCCGCGCATACACGACGTGCATCTCGTCGAGCGGCTTATCCGGTTTCGTGGCCACGGCGTACGTGCCCAGGTGCAGGAAGGTCTCGCGGTAATCGGTCGGCCGCGTAATGGCGCCATCCTTCGTGACGTACGGCGAGAAGCCGGAGATCTTGGAAGCGGGGGAGTCATCCGCAGGTGACGGGTGCGACAAGCCAAGGGCGATCATCGCGGCGAAGAGCACCGCTACGAGCAGGCCGCCGATGTTCTGCCAACGGGGAATGTTAATGAGCATGGTGTGCATCTCCTATTGGTATGCGGGGTGATTCCTCCTCAGAGGAGCGCGGTCCTGCGATGCCCCCGGGTGTGCTTCATTTCGAACGTGCGGCCGCTGCGCGCAAGACGGGGTAGTACTGGCTAAAGACCCAATCCGTCTTGGCGCTGTCCTGGTGGCACTGGTTGCAGGCGCTGGCAACGTTCTTGGACGTCTCCGCCTTGAGCGGGTACTTGTGGCCGAAGCTGAAGTAGGCCCACGAGCCGGGCTCGTCCTTGAAGCGCTTCGAGTCCTTGATGGCGGCCTCGAGGCCGGTGAATTCGCCCTGGAAGTAGCCCATGCCGCTTGCCGCCTCCTTGGCCCCGACGCTGCTGAGTTCTTTGATCAGGACGGTGCCGTCCCGGAACTTGCCGGTTTTCTCGTATTGGGCGAAGCCCTCGGGGTCCATGTAGACGGAGTGGAACTCGGGGAACGTGGCCTCGCCGCCGTTCATGTCGTTGGGGGTAATCACTTCGCCGACGTACACCCACTTGCGATAGTCGACTGGCTGCTTGAGTTTGCCGTCGGCAGTGAACTCGACCAGGGCCGTCTGCCTTTCGGGCGGCTCGGCCTTCACGGCCAGCACGTAAGACAGTCCGGCGATCCCGACCAGGGCCGCGATACCCACGGCCACGTTCGACCTGAATGATCCAAGCATGGTGTTGCCTCATTGCTTTCGGAAAAAAAAATGTTATGCATTCGTCATGCGCCATGTGACGGGTCGCGGGAAGGCTACTCCTCGTCCGCGACGGATCACCCGAAGAAGCTGCGAATCGCCGAAAGGACACCAATCTGTCATCTCGATGACAATGTGGCCGATTTCGGGGAGGCCGATGTTGCGCCCGTTTTTCCCCAGCCCTTTCACTGAGAGTGAGGAGCGTCCAAGAACAGCTTGCAACTTTGCCTCTGGCCTGGCTGCGTAGTCTGGTTCACGCTGCAACCGGCGGCTCCTGGCATACGGCCGGCCGGAGCGAGGCCAGCAGGAATGCCCCGGCCGCCGCCGACCACACCGAGGACGACAGCGGCGGCTCGGCTCCGAGGGCGATCGTCATCGTGACGGCGAACACCACCAACAAGACTCCGCTAGCGAGGGCGACTGCCCGCAGCCGGACGCCCGCCAGGAGGCCGACGGCCAGCGTGACCTCCAGGACGGTCGCCGCCCACCCGGCGACCGGCACCAGGCCGGCGGGCAAATACCAAAGGAGCTCGCCGGTGTAGGCAAGGAACGCGTCGAACCCGCCCCAGGACACCCCGGGCGTGCCGGCCGGCCCCCACAGGCCGAATCGGTCGGCCACCGCCGACAGGAACCCGGCCGCCAGGGCGAGCCGCAGGAAGACGGCCGCCAGGCCGTAGCGAGTTAGCTCGCGGCCAAACGCCTCCACCTGGGAACTCATCGCCCTCTTCTCATGGGTAGTATCTTGCATCAAGGACTTCATCACTGGCTCCTCGGCTCATCTTGGAGCTCTGTCCAGCCGTTTCTCCGGCAGGGTTGCCATCGCGACTCCTTGTTGGAAAGGGAAATGCGAACGCTGTGCCATCTCCCGGAGCGTTACCCGAGCACGGCCGTAACTTGTTACAAACAGCGAGTTTTGGTCAGATCCCCGGCGGAAAGGATGAGCCGGTCCTGTACTCCCGGACCTCCACCGCCACGATATTTCGTGGACGCGTACGGCATTTCGTGGGATCAGCACGCGCGTTCGCCGACCGGGACCTTGTCGGCCAACAAAGGGCGGGAATGTCGCGCGCCACGGCTACGGTTTTGCTGGCAATAGTTAAAATGATGACCAGCCAACCGTCCCGCGAAACGGTGCGTCGATTCGATCATTCGGGGTGGTGTTTTGACTGACTGGGGCCTTCGTCGTCAGGCAGGTGTCCATGGGCGAGACGCGCACAACTTCGACAAAGGCGGTAGAGAAGCGAACTACCCCTAACAACTCCGACGACTCGCTCCGCGGGGTCGTTGAAGAACTCGACGCACTCCGTGTGATCGTCGAGGGGACCGCTCACAGCACCGGCGAGGAGTTTCTTCAAACCCTCGTCCGTCACCTGGCACAGGCGGTCGGTGCGCACTACGCCTTCGTCGCCGAGTTCGCCTCGCCCGAAACCCGTACCCGAGCCCGCACCATCGCCTTTTGGTCCAGAGACGGTATTGCTGAGAATTTCGAGTGGATGCTCGCGGGCACGCCCTGTGAAGACGTAGTCCACGGCAAACTGTGCCACCATCCCTCGGGGGTACGGCAAAACTTTCCCGAAGACAGACTCCTGGTTAAGTTAGGAATCGAAAGTTACCTGGGAGTGCCGCTGTGCGATCCGGAAGGCAAGGTTCTCGGCCATCTCGCCGTCTTCGACGACCGTTCGATGCCGGAGGAGCCGCGCAAGCTGCTCATTTTTCGCATCTTCGCGGCGCGCGCCGCGGCGGAGCTGGCACGCCTTCACCTGGAGTGGGAGCTTCGCGCCAGCGAGGAGCGTCTGCGGGACTTGATATGAAGAAGCCCCGATCGCTTACGTCAAAGAAGACCTCGAATCGCGGTTTATCAGCGCCAACCGTGCCGCACAGCGCATTCTGGGAATCAAGCGGGAAGAGGTGCCCGGCCTGGTGGGGATATCGCTCGTCCCTGACACGCCCGACGCCCAGCGCCGCGTCCAAGAAGCGTTCGCGTCGGTCGGCCGCGGCACGGACACCCGTGGCGCCGTGTTGGAGTTTCGCCGCAAAGACAACGGCAACCCCGTCTGGGTGCAGTGGTGGTCGAAGCCGGAACTCGGCGGCAAATACACACGCTCGATGTTCCTGGACATCACCGACCATGTCCTCCTGGAACAGGAAAAGGCTCGCCTCGCTGCCGAAAATGTCTACCTTCAGGAAGAGATCAAATCGGTTCACAACTTCGACGAGATCGTTGGCGAAAGCCCAGCCCTGTTGGAGACGCTCGAAAAGGTCAATCGTGTCGCCAAGACCGATGCCTCCGTTCTCATCACCGGGGAGACGGGAACCGGCAAGGAACTGATCGCCCGCGCCATCCACTCCGCCAGTCGCCGGCACGATAAACCGCTGATCAAGCTGAATTGTGCCGCTCTGCCCAGCGGATTGGTCGAGTCCGAATTATTCGGCCACGAAAAAGGGGCGTTTTCGGGAGCGATCAGTCGTCGCGTGGGGCGCTTCGAATTGGCCCACGGGGGGACGATTTTCCTGGATGAGATCGGCGAAGTTCCGATCGAGGTTCAGGTCAAACTTCTCCGCGTGCTTCAGGAACGCGAGTTCGAGCGGGTCGGCGGGGCCAAGCCGATCAAAGTCGATGTCCGCGTCATTGCGGCAACCAACCGGGATCTCGTGAAGTTAATCCACGCGGGAAAGTTCCGCGAGGACTTGTTTTACCGCCTGAACGTCTTTCCGATCGCGCTTCCGCCGCTGCGCGACCGGGAGGGGGACGTGCGGCTGTTGGTGCATTTCCTGGTGACCCGGTTCGCGGCCCGCGTCGGCGTGCGGATCGAGTCGGTCGGAAAGGCGTCCCTGGAGCGCCTGAACCGCTATTCCTGGCCCGGAAACATTCGCGAACTGGAGAACGTTCTGGAACGGGCGGTCATTCTGTCACGCGGTCCGACTCTTGAGATCGATCCGAAAGTGTTCGCCTCCACTCCGGCCGATCGTCCTCCGGACGCTAATCCGCCAAGGCTGCCAGGTTCAGAAAACGAGGGTCTGGCTGTACCTGGCGTGCGACTGACTCCACCGCTCGAAAGCCTGGAAGCCAGCACACGAAACCACATTCTGGCTGCCCTTGAGCATACGTTCCGCACATCTCGCCTGCAATTTCTCGGAATTTTCACCTCCTGCTATTTCTGGCATACGCTGATGTATTGGCTCCCGCGACCCGCTCCTTCCATGATCTCCGCCACTGACTTGCTCACATCACGCCTCCTCGTCCCGCCAACCCATCGTGATCGTTCCCCATCGATTCTTCGCTTGTTTCCCATGCAAGGCAATGTCCCAACCGTTCCCTGCCTCCTTTCGGAGTCAAACTTGAGGATTCGCTTTTGACGTAAGTCTTGCGGGCCTAGACTTACGTCAAGGCGTAATTATTTCTGCAAGTCAACAAAATTTTCCACCTTGACCCGCTCGACTCTCGGACAATCATGCCGACGGGAATCACAACCCGACGCCTGTCGCCAATCGCGGGCATGTCGAGGACGATTTGATCCCTCTCGAGGCCATGGTCCATGCCAGAACAAAAACGACCGCGCCAGTCGAATCCCGCTCCCGATCTCAGTCCCGGCGAGGCGGCCCACACCGGCGGTCAGTCCCTCAAGTCCTTCCGGCTCGGCGCCCTTCCCATCCTCGATCGGATCATCCGCCGACTTCGACTGGATGACTTCCTCCGCCAATACCTTCCCCCCGAGGATGCCCGCCAAAAGATCGCCACCTCCACCGGCCTCCTTCTCTTGCTCAAGAACCTTCTCGTCTCCCGTGAACCCATGTATGGCGTCGGCCAATGGGCGAGTCGCCACCCCGCCGAGTGGTTCGCTCTGACCCCGGCCCAACTGCCCCACTGGAACGACGACCGCGTCGGACGTTGTCTCGACCGACTCTTCGACGCCAATGTCCCCTCGTTCACCCTGGCCGTCGCCACCCATGCCGTGGCGGAGTTCAACGTCGCATTGGACGAACTCCATAACGACTCGACCACAATCACCTTCCACGGCGACTATCGCGAGGCGGCCCAAGAGGACCTGATGCGGGGCCAGAAGACCCAGGCCATTACCTGGGGGCACAACAAGGATCATCGCCCTGACCTCAAACAACTGCTCTACGTCCTGACCGTCACTCGCGATGGCGGCGTACCGGTTCACTTCCGCGTCGAAAGCGGGAATACCACCGACGACCGCACTCATCGTGCCACCTGGGACCTGCTGTGCCAGTTGACCGGGCGACGGGACTTTCTCTATGTGGCCGACTGCAAGCTCGCCACCGCCGAGAACATGGCTTACCTGCACCAGCACGGCGGCCGATTCCTGAGCATCCTGCCTCGTACCCGCTCCGAAGATGGCGAATTCCGCGCGTTGTTGTACCAGGACCAGGTGACCTGGAAGCCGATCCATGAGAAGCGGGATGAGAAGGGAGTTCTCCTGGAACGCTACAGCGTGGCCGACCAGGCGACCCTCAGTGCCGAGGGCTACCGTCTGATCTGGTGTCACAGCACACGGAAAGCGGAAGTCGACGCATCATCACGTCATCAGCAAGTGGAGCGTGCGTTGCTGGCGTTGTCGGAACTGCGGTTAAAACTCAGCTCGCCGCGTAGCCGCTATCGCCAACTCGGAAAGGTCAAGGAGGCGGTCGCGGCCATCCTGGAGCCGCGGGACTTGGCCCGGTGGATCACAGTCGAAGTCGTGGAAAAACGGGAGGAAACTTACCGTCAGGAGGGGCGTGGCCGTCCCAACGACAAGACGCGCTACGTGAAAGAGGAGACCGTTCGCATCGCATTGACTTACCGCATCGACCATGTTGCTCTCGCGGCGGAAATGTGCGTCGACGGTGTCTTTCCCCTAATCACCAACGAGTTATTGCTTACTGAGGAAGAATTGCTATTAGCATACAAGCGTCAGCCGGTAATCGAGAAGCGGTTTTCGCAACTCAAGACAGACTTCGAAGTGGCTCCCGTGTACCTGCAGAACGTGGGGCGGATCCAGTCGCTGCTTTGCGTCTATTTCTTGGCCCTGTTGACCGAGGCGCTGCTGGAGCGGGAACTGCGTGCGGCGATGAAACGCGATGGTGTGAAGAGTGTGCCTCTGTACCCGGAAGGTCGAGCGTGCCATCGCCCGACGGCACGTCGGGTGATTGATTTGTTCGAGGAGGTGCAGCGTCATCAGCTGATCGTGGAGGGGCAAGCGCCAGTGGAATTCACGACCGAGCTCTCCAAGTTGCAACGCCAGATTCTGAACCTGCTTGGCATGGCGACGGCCTACGATCGCTGAAATTGCAGGCCGCCGGAAATTCGGAGATAATGAACCAGAGATGTGCGGAACGTAGGTTATAGGGCCAGGCCAACCACACGAGGGCCAGGACGGCGACCACAACAACCGCCAGCAGCCATCGCACCGCGTCCCGCACGCGAGAGCTATTCACGACCGGTCTCTCAAACATCAACAATTCCTATTCGCACAACCTAATCGCAATACAAAATCAACATCCGCTCATTATTCGATAAATTCACGAACCTTATCCGACAACCCCATTTCGAATGCTTCTATCGCCTTTCTTTATAGCTTCGAGCCGTAGACGATGTCGACGTCCTTCGTCATTCAAATGGGCTCGGTGTCGGCGTCTTGAGAACCGCTCCGTGAGCAGGACTTCCATCAGCCTTGTTCGTGGCTGGGATGCCGACCGTCAAGGTTCGGACATCTCTCGTTTGCCGGCGCTCCCACGACCTCCCCCCGAGCTCGGCCAGGTGACGGGCTCGCTCTTCGAACGACTCCACCCGCGCGTCGTAGTTAATCTTCCAGCGCCGCCACAACGGCGACGTCGGCAACTCGATTGATGGCTTCCCGAGACCATCCCACTCGCGATTTTGGGACGGCAGGCGGACCGACTTGAGAAAGCGCTCCATGGATTCCTTGGGGCAACCGCCGCGTAATCCACCCTTCCGCTGGATCGTCAATGCCACGTCCGCCAACCACGCGAGCCGAAACGTCGTTTTCGTCGCAATCCCATAAGCCTTGAGGAGGATGGGGTTGGTGTCGACCCGCGCCAAGACCGCCGGGATCGCCTCGATGATCCGGGGGTCCGGCCCATGGCCTGACACGGCCAGCGCAATCACCTCCTCGGGGCGGCGGAACATCCCGGGCACCTTGGCGTCCTTGACCCTGAGGTCGACGACGCCAAGGTCCCGCAACTCAATCGCGAGATCCGTCAATTCGATCCCCGGCCGGTCCGACCCACCGACCAGCCTATGGAGCGAGACGTCGAGCGCACGCGCAAGCCGGCAAGTCTGGTCGAGAGTCGGCAAACGTCGCGCGGCCTCGAAGAAGGAAACCTGCTGCTGAGACATTCCACAAAGTACCGCCAACTCGACCTGGCTCAGACCTCGCTCGAGGCGAACGCTTCGGAGGTGCGCGCCCATCCCCCGGAATTCCCGTTCTTCGCCCATCTCAGGCATCCTCAATTCCGCCACACTCGATCGCAATTTCCGAGTCTTTTCCTCGATCTGGCGGTTCCAGGATACTACAAATTATTGTAAAAAAACAACGAATCGTTGTAACGGTAGCTTGCGAAGTCGGCGTGATAGTGAAATTGCCTTGGGGTGGCTCATGCCGTAATGGCAATGCCAAGCGGTAGCAGGATGGGATGACCAGGGCCGTTCTCGCACGTGGCGGAAAGCGTCTGAGCCTGCTAAACTCAAGCAGCCTTCGGACTCCGTTCCCCTTCCCGAACTTGATTACGAGACGAAGCCGACCGATGTCCGACTCGACCGCCTCGACGTTAGTGCCGGCCTTGCTGAATGACCTCATTTCCGCCCTGGGCGCGGAGAATGTCTTGCACCGCCACGACGAGCTCGTGGTCTATGAGTGCGACGGCTACGTCATCGAGAAGAACACGCCCGATATCGTGGTCTTTCCGACGTCGACCGAACAGGTCGTCGCGGTCGTCAAGCTCTGCAACAAGGCCGGCGTGCCATTCGTGCCTCGAGGCGCGGGGACGAGCCTGGCCGGGGGAACGCTCGCGGTCGGCGGCGGAGTGATGATCTGCCTGACCCGGATGAAGCGGATCATTGAGATCAATACCCGCGACCGCTACGCGATCGTCGAGCCCGGCGTGGTCAATCTCTGGCTGACCCGCGCACTCGGCGGGACCGGATTCCACTACGCGCCGGACCCGTCGAGCCAGAGTGCTTGCACGATCGGCGGCAACGTCGCCACCAATTCCGGTGGTCCGCACACCCTCAAGTATGGGGTCACGGTGAACCACGTTCGGGGGGTCGAGCTGGTCCTCCCCGACGGCACGGTGGTGGAGACGGGCGGGATCAATGAGGACAACCCGGGGTACGACCTGACGGGTGTCATCGTCGGCAACGAGGGCACGTTCGGGATCGCCACCAAAGTGATCGTGAACCTGACCCGGGACCCGGAGGCAGGGCGCACCTTGCTGGGGGTCTTCGACAGCGTCGACGCGGCCACCGAGACCGTCAGCGGGATCATCGCCGCCGGAATCGTTCCGGCCGCCCTCGAAATGCTCGATACCCTGATGATCCAGGCGATCGAGCAGGCGTTTCACTTCGGGTTCCCGACCGATGCCGGCGCAATCCTGATTATCGAGGTCGACGGCCTCGACGCCGGGCTCGACCATGAGGCTCAAGCCATTTCCGAGATCGTGCAGACCCATGGCGGGTCGGTCGCCAAGTCGATCACCTGGCGGACCCGCAAGGAACCCGAGTACGTCGCGATCTGGAAGAGTCGCAAGTCGGCCTTCGGCGCGATCGGCCGGCTCAGCCCGACCTTCTGCACTCAGGACGGCGTCGTCCCGCGCACCAAGCTGCCGCACATCCTCCGGTTCATCACCGAGGTCGGCCAGCGGTACGGGATCCGGATCGCCAACGTCTTCCACGCGGGGGACGGCAACATCCACCCGATTCTCCTGTTCGACGAGCGCGACGCCGACCAGGTGGCCCGCGTGCTCAAGGCGAGCCACGAGATTCTCGACGAGTGCATCAACGCCGGCGGGAGCGTCACGGGGGAACACGGGATCGGCGTCGAGAAGATGGAGTTCATGCCCAAGCTCTTTACCCAGGAAGACTTGGCCGCCATGGTCGCCTTGCGCAACACGTTCAACCCGGACGGTCGCTGCAGCCCGGATAAGATGTTGCCCGGGGGCGCGGGGTGCATCGAGCGAAAAGGCCCAGGACATCGGGCGTCGGCCTGACCGGGCGCCCGGAGTGGGACCGGATCCCGACTGGTCGTCGTGGTGGTTGATCTGGTAGTTTAGGGATCGGACGGCTCGGGCCGCTCGCGATCTCTCCCTGTGGATCTTGATCTGGTTTTGGCGAGGAAGGTGCGAGGTGGCCAAGCGACCCAAATTCTCGCGATGGCGGCGCCTCCCTCGCGTCTATCGCTCCGGCGAATTCAAGTTGCCCGACCCCAATCCGGAACCGCAGCGCCTCACGCTCTACTTGAAAGATGCACTCCTCGAGCAGGCCGAACGCCAGGCGGAGCGGGCAGGGGTCGAGACAGTCCAGCAATACTGTGCCGATCTGCTCTCACGCGCCATCCAGGCGGAGCAAATTCGCGGCCAGGTCGCCGAGATCGAAGCGCGAAGCGGGCCGCTCGAAGGGCTCCAGGAGATCGCCAACGACCCGGCCTATCTCGCCGAATGGAGCGCGCAGGCGACACCCCGCGAACCCGCCGAACGGATCGCGCTCGAGATCAATCTCGCCCCTCAGACGGAGCACGAGCCTCCCGGGTTAGAGCTTTCGACCCCAGACCGGAATTCCGACTCGGACGCTCCCGCACCATCGCCCGAGGCACCCGAGCCGATCAGCGCATCCGGGCGGGTGGTGCTTCATCATGCGGGGCAGGGGGAGGAGGACGACCGTCTGGCGTTTCTCCCCAGCTTGCGGCGTGGCGAGATGGTCTCGGTCAACGAGATCGCGGAGCTGGCTCGGGCGCTTCAGACCTTGGAAGTGGAGACGCGCGAGGCCAAGGTTCTCGACCGTCGCGTTGCGTTCGCCCTGCACCGCTTGGCTTACGAGGGTCAGATCCTCCATACCGATGCCTGGCCGGGCGTGTTCGACGCCTGGACCGTCGACACGCTCCATGCGGTCCAGGAAGCGGTCGAGCGCATCCTCTCGGGTCAAGATATCCGCTACTATCCCACCAATCCATGACCGGAGACCCCGCATTGAACTGGCCCGATTCTCCGATCGGAGGACGGCTCGGCGATGGCCGCCACGCCCTCGCGACGGAGCGCCCCGAGACCGTTGATGCGCTCCGTCATGTCGTGCTCGACCGCGTGGCGCAAGGACAGGCGATCTACCCCCAAGGGGGAGGGACCGCGCTCGACTACGGCGGTACTCCGCGCACCCCTGGCGTGGCGATCGACACTCGATCGCTCAATCGGGTCATCGACTATCCGGCGGCCGACATGACGATCACGGTCGAGGCCGGGATCACCCTCGCCGCGCTCCGCTCGATCCTGGCCGAAAAACGTCAGAGGCTCCTGATCGACGCCCCTCATCCCGACCGCGCCACGCTCGGGGGGATCTACGCGACGAACACGACGGGGTCGCGACGATTCGGCGCGGGCCGACCGCGCGACCAGATCATCGGAGTCAGCTTCGTCACCGCCGATGGCGCCTTGGTGAAGGGGGGAGGCCGCGTCGTCAAGAACGTCGCGGGGTACGACTTTCCCAAACTGCTGACCGGTTCGCTCGGCACACTTGGGGTCATCGCGCAACTGACCCAAAAGGTCCGGCCGATGCCCGAAGCCTCCGCGCTCGTCTGGGTGCCCTTCACCAGCGTTGAGGGGCTGGCGCCGGCACTCGATCGCCTGAATACGTCCGCAACCCGACCGATCGCGATCGACCTGTTCAACGGCTCCGGAGCGCGCCACGCCGGGGAAGCGCGGGGTCTGCCGGCAGGCGATTGGGTCCTGGTCGTCGGCTTCGAGGACAACGCCGCATCGGTCGCCTGGCAAGTCGATCGCTTGATGATGGAGTTGGGTCGGACCAACATCGTGCTCCGTGAGGGGGCCGACGCCGAGTCGCTCTGGTCGGCCCTCACCGAATTTCAGGCGGCCGAGGTCGGTCCGGTCAGCCTCGTGGCGAATCTCCGGCCCTCGTCCGTCGCCGCGTTCGTCCGTGATTTTGACAACGATCGCTGGGCCGTGCAGGCGCACGCCGGGAACGGGATCGTGCGGGCTCATGCCCTCGGGTCGCCCGAGCTCGAGACGCTCGCCCCCGAAATCGATCGGCTGCGCACCGCGGCGGCGGTCGACGACGGCAGTTTGACGCTCACGCGCTGTCCGGTCGAATGGAAAGAGCGGCTGCTCGTCTGGGGAACACCCCGGCCCGACTGGGCGCTGGCGGAGCGCATCAAACGAAGCCTCGACCCCAAGGGCGTGATGAATCCAGGGCGGTTCATCGCTACAATTTAATGAACAGACTCTTTGGCTGAGAGACGAGGCAATCCTGCATGGCGATCGCGACGCCCGAATCGAAGACGGAGTCCAAGCCGCCGGTCCGACCCGCTCAGGAATCGAGCGTCGACCTCGACTGGCTCACGAGCAAGATCGACTACCGGCTCTATCAGGATTGCGTCCACTGCGGCCTCTGCACCGCGAGTTGCCCCACCTACCTCGAGACCAGCGACGAGAACGACAGCCCGCGCGGGCGCATTTACTTGATGCGCGCGGTGGCCGACGGCCGGCTCGATTTCAGCCCCGAGGTTCGCGAACACCTCGACCTCTGTCTCGACTGCCGGGCCTGCGAGAGTGCCTGCCCCTCGGGGGTCCAATACGGCAAGATTATCGAGCCGTTCAAGGTCGCCCTCCAGCGCACCGCTCCCGCCTCGGAACGGACGAGCCTGCTGCGCCGCCTGATCCTTCACCACCTGTTCCCCTACTCGGGGCGGGTGAAGCTCGCCCTGATGCCGGCCCGGTTGCTCCAGCGCGTCGGCCTGATCAACTGGGCCGAGAAGGTCGGGCTCACCAAGCTCTTGCCGCCGACCTTGCGGCGGATGCAGGCCATGCTTCCCGACCTCACCGGGAGCCACGGCCACTTGCCGGAGGTTCTGCCGGCGATCGGCCCCAAGCGTGCGCGAGTGGCCTTGTTCCTCGGCTGCGTGGCCGACGCGATGTATCCCGAGACCAACGCGGCCACGGCCCGTGTGCTCCAGCAGAACGGGTGCGAGGTCGTCGTCCCGCGGAGCCAGGTCTGCTGCGGCGCGATTCATTACCACTCGGGTGTCGAAGAACCGGCACTCGAGCTCGCCCGGCAGAACATCGCGGCCTTCGATCCGACCCAGTACGACGCGATCATCGTCAACGCCGCCGGCTGCGGCGCCATGCTCAAAGATTATCCGCACCTTCTGCCTGCCGCCGACCATACGGCCGCCGAGCAGTTCACGGCCAAGGTACGCGATATCTCCGAGTTCCTGGTCGCACTCGGCCCGATCAAGCCGACCCACTCACTGCCGATGAAGGTGACGTATCACGACGCTTGTCACCTCTGTCACGGCCAGCAGATTCGAAGCCAGCCGCGCCAGTTGCTCGCGATGATCCCCGGGGTCGAGCTCGTTCCGCTCGAGGAAACCGAGATCTGCTGCGGTGCCGCGGGGACGTACAACCTGACCCAGCCTGAGATGTCGGAACGACTCGGGATCCGCAAGATGGACCACCTCGCCGCGACCGGGGCCGAAGTGGTGGCGACGGGCAATGTCGGCTGCATCCTCCAGATCGCTCGCAAGATCAAGGAACGCGGTAGCCCGATGAAGGTGGTTCACCCCGTCGACCTACTCGACAGGGCCTATGGCGGCGAACCTAAGAAATAATCAACCCAACAATCGATTGCGCACCGGCCGCACGGCCCGGCCGGTGGAATCAGACACCACGGCCGGGCCAGATGTACTACTGTTGCTGGGGTAGCGGGCGGGCTTCGGCATCGAGCCGTTGCACGAAGCGTTCGATCAGAGCGCCAAGGCGTGGGGTCGCCGCTTGACCGGCCTCGACCACCTCCACGTGACTGATGAGGCCGCCGGAAACACCCGCCGCGGCGTTGGTGACGACGGCGAAGGCGAGCACGTCAAGCCCCGCGTGCCGAGCCACGATCGCCTCCGGGACCGTGGACATCCCGACCACGTCGGCGCCGAGGGTGCGGAGCATCCGGATCTCGGCGGGGGTCTCGTAACTCGGGCCCGGCAGGCATGCGTAGACCCCGGAGGCAAGGTCGAGTCCAAGTTGGCTCGCTTCCTCGTAGGCGAAGGTTCGGAGCCGGCGGGAGTAGACTTCGGACATGTCGGGGAAGCGAGCGCCGAGCCGCCGGTCGTTCGGCCCGCGCAACGGGTTCGCGCCGATCAGGTTGAGGTGATCCTCCAGGCAAACGATTGAACCCGCCTGGAGCGACAAGGCGATCCCTCCCGTGGCCGCGGTCAGGATCAGGGTCCGCACACCGAGACGCTGGAGGACGCGAATCGGAAACGTGACCTCGTCGAGGTCGTAGCCCTCGTAATAGTGGAACCGTCCTTGGAGGACCAGGAGAGGCGAGCCGCCGATGGAACCGGCAACCAGGTTGCCCTCGTGGCCCTCGACCGTCGGCCGAGGAAAATGGGGAATCTGTGCGTACGGGATGACCACACGGTCGGCCAGGCGGTCGGCCAAGGCACCGAGGCCCGATCCGAGGACGAGAGCGACCTGGGGTGGCTCGGGCAGGGTCGCACGAATCACCCGGGCGGCTTCGCTCGCGCGAGCGTCAAGTTCGATCGGCGGCATGGCCCGGTCTCCGAAAGGGTGGCTGAGGATACCTACGAATGCGTTGGCGTCAGATCCGTTCGACGATTAGGGAGTCGGGTTCGAGTCGAAGGTCACCGATCGTGACGGCGTCATGAATCATCGCCACCGCCTGCGCGAGTCGCGACTCGTCATTCACATGGACCGTGCCGAGCCGCTCGCCCGCCTCGACCGGGTCGCCCACTTTCTTGTCCAGGACGAGGCCGACGGCCGGGTCCACGACCGAATCCACGCGGGCTCGACCCGCCCCCAGAAGCATCGTCGCCTGGCCGATCGGCCAGGCGGCCAGGGATTGGACGTAGCCTGAGCGCGGTGAGAGAACCTCGACCAGGCGCTGCGCCTTGGGCAACCGGCCGGGGTCGTCGACCGCGCGGGGGTCGCCCCCCTGGACGGCCACGAGCTTCCGAAATCGCGCGAGCGCCGATCCATCGGCGATCGTCCGATGACAGAGCGCACGAGCTTCAGCCAAGGTCGCCGCTTGCTCCGCCAAGACGACCATCTCGGCCGCCAACTCTACCGAGAGGTTGACCAGGTCCGACGGGCCCTCGCCCCGGAGACAGGCGATGCTCTCGACCACCTCGAGCGCATTCCCCACGGCGCAACCCAAGGGCTGATCCATCCGGGAAATCACCGCGCGGATCCGCTTGCCAAGGGAACGGCCGATGGCGCACATCGTCTCGGCCAGGGTTCGGGAATCCTCGAGCCGCTCCAGAAAGGCACCGTTGCCGGTCTTCACGTCGAGGACCAGCCCGTCGATCCCCTCGGCCAGCTTCTTCGACATGATCGACGAGGCGAGCAGAGGAATCGATTCGACGGTGGCCGTCGCGTCGCGCAGCGCATAGAGATGCTTATCCGCCGGGGCGATCTCGGCGGTCTGGCCGATCAGCACGAGGCCGCACTCCTCGAGCACCTGCTTGTAGCGTTCCAGGTCGAGGTGAACGTTGAAGCCAGGGATCGACTCCAACTTGTCGAGCGTGCCGCCGGTGTGGCCGAGCCCTCGGCCCGAGACCATCGGCACCAGGACGCCCGCCGCGGCCGCGATCGGCGCCAGGATCAAGGACGTCTTGTCGCCGACCCCGCCGGTGCTATGCTTATCAACCTTCAGGCCGGGCGTGGCCGAGAGGTCGACGACCGAGCCGGAACGCATCATCGCATCGGTCAACGCCGTCGTTTCCGTCGCATCCATCCCGCGCCAGACGATGGCCATGAGCAAGGCCGACCACTGGTAGTCGGCCACCTCGCCACTCACCAGGCCCGCGACCATCCAGCCGATCTCCGGAACGCTCAACGCATGACCGTCCCGTTTCTTGCGAATGATGTCCACCGCTCGCATTGATGAGACCTCCCGGCAACCCCTGGTTCGTGAGGGCGAGCTCGCACCGTTTCAGTCAAGCGAGGTCGCAAACTGGCGATCGCCAGCATCTCCCAGGCCGGGGTAGATGAACCCAACCTCATTGAGGTGGTCATCGACCACGCCCACGTGGATCGGCACGTCGGGCATCGCCTGGCTCATGAAGGCGATCCCCTCGGGGGCCGCGATCAGGGAGATCAACTTGATCCGAGTCACGCCAGCCGCCTTCAGGACCGAGCAGGCGTGAGCGGCCGATCCACCGGTCGCCAACATCGGGTCGACGACCAGGGCGATGGTCATCCTCGGGTTCGCGGGCAGCTTCTTATAGTATTCCATCGGACGTAGCGTTTGCTCGTCGCGATAGACGCCGACGTGCCAGACCTGGGCATCCGGGATGAGTTCGAGCACCCCCTCGGCCATTCCGAGTCCGGCACGGAGAATCGGCACGATTCCGATCCTATCGGCCAACTCCCAGGAGGGTGACGGACCCAATGGGGTCGGGACCTCAACCGGTCGGGTCGGCAGGTCGACGGTCGCCTCCTGGGCCAGCAGGATCGCCAGGGTCCGAACCAACCTCCGAAACTCGGGCGGCCGCGTTCGCGCATCCCGCAAACTTGCGAGTTGATGAAGTACGAGGGGGTGCGTCGACGGGAAAACCAATGGCACTGAGGCCTCCTTCAAGCACGAAGGGAGTCGCGATTTCACTCGATCCTACCTTACGACCCGAGCCTTGGGGCGAGCTGTCCGTTGCTTTTCCTCCGACGCCAAAGAACCTGACCGCTCATGAGTCCAAGGGCCGACCCGAGCAGAGTTTGCCCAGGACGGGGAGAGTCGCCCCGGATCACCGTCTCAGATACTCAATAACGCGAGCAATCCTCGTTCGCGGGGATGGACCCTCCATGAACCCAAACCTTTACAAAATCTTTATTTAGGGAACTACAAGCAAAGCCTTTCATGACAATTCCATTTCGTTCCGTGCGCAAGACCGAAACCGTGTCCCAGTATTTCTTAAGAAACGCAACTCGAGTTCTGGTTCATCGCCAGGAAACGAGCTAGGGTTTCGTATTGGGAACGTTCCGGGAATGTCAGTTCGTGCCTTGGATGGCGTGGCCAAAGCACGCGGCGGACCGGCCTGACTTCGACCCTTCTCACTGAGATTTCGGACGGTGGGATTCCATGGCTATGAATGGCGGTGTCCGTGTCTTATTGGTTGATCCTCACGAAGCGTCTCGTCGGTCTCTGCTCGCTCAATTCGAGCAGTTGGGCTCGATCTGGCTTGCGGAGGTCTGCGCCGCCTACTCGGTCGCGGTCCAACGCGCGGCCGAGATCCGCCCCGAGGTGACGGTGGTGGTCGCGGACGCGAACCCGGACGAGGCGGCCAAACTGATCCGGGCGCTCGTGGAGCAGGCCCCTCATGCCTCGATCATCGCGGCGACCCACGCCGCGGAGACCAGGACCGTCGTCAATCTGGTCAAAAGTGGAGCGAGCGAGATCGTCACCCTGCCGATCTCGAACGAGTTGCTCCTCAACACGATCACGGCGATGGCTCAAGGCGAACCGTCTCGCGCTCCCGCGCATCACCCGGCCCCCCTCAGCCAAGTCCAGACACCACCAGCCGGCATGGTTCCGAAATCCAAAACGATCGTCGTCACCGGGGCATCGGGCGAGGTTGGCTGCACGTCGTTGGCCGTTAACCTGGCAACCACCTTGGCCAAAACCCCTGGGAGGGACGTGGTCATCGCCGACTTCGAGCTCATGTTCGGCGCCGTTGATACGCTACTTGACGTCGTCCCCGAGAATACTCTGATCGAGATCGTCAACAGCGTCGATCGACTCGACTCCACCTTGTTGAAACGGATGCTCTGCCGGCATCAGTCGGGCCTCTACGTGTTGCCTCGCCCCCACGAGTTGATCGATGCCGCAAGGCTCGCCCCCGAGCACCTGCCCGACACGCTCAAACTCCTTCAGTCCACGTTCTCCGCAGTCGTGCTCGACACCAGCAAAAGCCTTCAAACCTCCGACTTCATCGCCTACGACGCCGCCGACGTGATCCTCGTGGTCGTGCAACTCGACTTGACCTCCGTGAAGAACACGGTGAGGCTCCTGAATTGCCTCAAAGGATTTGACGGACTCTCCGAACGGGTTCAGATCGTCGCCAACCGGGTCGGTTCGCTCCGGAACACCCTGTCGATCCAGACGGCCGAAGAAACGTTCATGCGGCCCGTCTCGTGGCAGATCCCCAACGCGACCAAAACCTTCCACGTCGCGCGAGACCGAGGCGTTCCCATCGACCTGATCGCGCCGCGAAGTGACACCCAACGCGTGCTTACCGAGATGGCGAACACCCTCGTCCCCTCGCTGGTCACCGTCGAACCCAAGCCCCCACGCGGATTCTTCCGGAGCCGGTTCCAACGCCAACGCTAGTCGGCCCGGCCGCGCGGCCCGACCTCGAGACCCGTTCCACGCTCGAGGCGGCCACTTTCGACTCCCGGAAATTTAAGCCGACGTCCGCCCCACTCGATTCCTAAAAAACCGCGGTTTTGACACCTGTCGCAGGCCGTTTCTCAACGATTTCCCAGAAATAATCGATAAAATCCCAATTTCGCTTGCCTTAGAAAGCAATCATGTTCTATGGTAGGTGCATAGGACGAGGCGAGCACCGATGGGTGTAGCGGACCACGTCCTGTCGGATCGGGAATGAGTCAGAAGACCCGCCCGCCGTCCGTCCTCCCGCTTCCAGAAATGATTCGACTACCAGACGTCACGACGTTGCGACGTCTCGGTTAGCCCCCATGAAGGAGGAGTGATTCATGTCTATCGCTGCGGAAGAGATCCAGACTGCCATGTCCGAGCCTTTTTTGGCCGACGCCATCCTCGGTGCCCAGAGCAAGGTCAGCGAACGGGCCGCTCGCGCATCCAAGGCCCGGCACGCCAGCAAGCGTCGGCAGCGGATTGATCCCACTACGTGTGAGCGTGAGTACACGGCCGCCGAACTCGAGTTCATGCAGGCGATCCAGGCCTACAAGCAGTCGAGCGGCCGGATGTTTCCCACCTGGAGCGAAATCCTCGAAGTGCTTCAAGCTCTGGGGTACGAGAAGTCGGCCTGAGCGTCCTTAGTCCTGGTTCGATCCGAGTGAAACCTGCCCACGACGTTGGGCACCGCACACTCGGCACCGTCGACGTCGACGGTTTCCGACCCTGTGACCGCATCCGTCGCATCACGAAGCCGTGATCTGAGACTGTAGCGCCCCCATGAGGATTCAACCGTGAGCACTCGCGCCGCCCAACGTCCCGCCAATGGTTCGACTCTCCAGATCTACCTCCAAGAGATCAACGACACCCCTTTGCTTTCCGCGCCGGAAGAACGCGAATTAGCGGAGCGCGTTGCGATGGGAGACCCGCTGGCTCGCGACCACATGGTGAAGGCCAACCTTCGACTGGTGGTGAACATCGCCCGGGGCTACTTGGGAAAAGGCATGTGCCTGGAAGACCTGATCGAGGAGGGGAACCTCGGCCTGCTGCGCGCCGTCGAGGGGTTCGACGGCAACATGGAAACCCGCTTCAGCACCTACGCCAGCTACTGGATCAAGCAATCGATCCGCCGCGGCGTGATGAACAATGGCAAACCGATCCGGCTCCCCGCCTATATGGTGACCTTGCTCTCGAAGTGGAAGCGGGCCAATGAGGTGCTCACCGACCGGCTCGGGCGCACGCCGACTCCGGAAGAGGTGGGCCAGGCGTTGAAACTCTCCAAGAAGAAGTTGGGCATGGTCGCCAAAGCGATCCGCGTCAACGAATTGACACCGCATTGCGTCGGCGCGGAGGGAGACGACTTCCTTCTCGACTCCCTGCTGACCGACGACCGCAACAAGGCCCCCGGCGACCTCCTGATCGAGTCGGACGACCTGGAGCGGGTCTTCGATCACATGGGACGCCTGAGCGAGCGGGAAGCCACCGTAATCCGCATGCGGTTCGGCTTGGAACCGTATGTCCCCATGACGCTTCGCGAAGTGGGCGAAAACCTCGGCCTGACCCGAGAACGCGTTCGCCAACTCGAGAAGGAAGCCATGGAACAACTCATCGCAACCGTCTGACGATCCAACTCGAAGTTCCCCCTCGGGCCCTCGCCCTGGAAGGCTTCGACCCGCGTCCCACGCGATCGACGCAACGTCCCCGGCGCGGAGTTGTCATACGATCGAGACCAGCCTTCAAGATTGGCTGATGCGTTCGATGAACTCGTCGGAATACTCGTGGGATCCCTCATCACGCAAGGTCGACTCGCAATCACGCGAGACCATCCAGACGTGACGGCAGAGGGCCACATCGTATCCTCCGGCCACGGCCCCCTGGGCGGCCACGAGGATCGAGGCAAGCGATGCCGTCGCAACATTACCCTCTTCGATCAAATCATTAATCAGCATTTCGATCCGGTTATTCAAACATTGCGGAACCAAAGTTATTCCCCTTCCAACCGTGCGGGGGCCTGGCCACAACTTTGAGGCCGCCCCACTGCTGTCCCGATCAACCTACGGAACCTGATACACAAACAGATTCCCGGGTTGCCACAAAGAGGCGTCCGGCTTTTTGCCGCTAACTCTCTCGTTTTGTGGGAAAAACCCAACGAAACGACCCCGATGTTGCTCGGCGACAGCGTGCTCATCCTCCCGAGCGACTGCGCGGCCCCAAGCCCTCCGCGCTGGTTCGACCACCGCTTTCGTTCGCCGGATCGAGGTGAGTTGGGGCCAATCCCCGAACACGAGGGCGCACCATCGCGAGATGCAACCGAGACAGGATTGAGTGACGGCACGGCCGGCGCCCCGGGTCGAGCGTTCCAATCGGCTGCGCAGCAGGCGGCCCATGATGGACCGTGCATCGCCGTCGTCGAGGCGTCCCTTGGCGCTGGGACACCTCGCCAGTCAGCACATCTTGGATTCATCGCTCCGTCGAGGGGCGACGGGAAGGGGCGAAGCGTCCGGAAGGATGGCGATTGACCGATTGTCTCGACCTCGAAGCGACGGCTTCGCTTATCGAGGTCGGGAACGCCGGAAGAGACCGGCATCGGGGTCGGCACCCACCCCCGTCCCCACTCCATTTGTGACGAGTGCGGGCTCGGTGGAGCCGTAGGAGTGTCGCCCCATGGTTTCGAGCAACTGCCGCACCGTCTCGCTCGTTCGGCTGGTCTGGGCGGCAATCTCCTCGGCTTTCGCGGCCAAGGTCCCCAAAAGTTCCGGGAGCATCGCGAACGAATGGAGCTTGATCTCGCGCGGACAGAGGGGCCAGGGGATGCGCTCCTCGGAAACAATCTGCGTGAATTGATCGCTGCCTTCGCCTCGGTCCAAGGTGGCCGCGAGAATATGGAGCCGGTTCCGGCCGGCGGCTTTGCCGTAGGCGAGATGCGACGAGATCAGGAGTTCACGGCCATCCGCGCCGGTGCCGCGTTGGGAATCAAAAGGCCGGCTGATCGCCCAGACCCCGATGTCGAATTCCTCGGCGAGGTATCGATCGACGTCTTGAACGACACCGCTCGCCTCGGAGAGCGCTCCATTGAGCTGAGCGACGATCACGCGGAGCGAATCCAGATCCGTGCGTGGTTCATGGGCCATGGGAATGACCATCCTTGGCCTGGGGGCCCTTGACTGTGTGCGGCCGAAACGACAAGGAAATGACGTGAGCGTTGAACAGCACGGAGTCTCGCAGTGGAGGGCATCCTATCCGTCCCCCCCACAGCGTCAAGAGCAGAACCAAAGGGCAACCCCAGGACCGATGGATCGGAATCACGGTCGCTGCCATCGTGCGACCGGCAAATGCCGACCGAGAGCCCCAACCCAATCGAACGATCGCCGAGCGCTTGGACCGCCGGAGAAAATTCCGTATTAATTCATTTCTTCACAGCGTGATGCGGCAAGGGCGAAAAAATGAGCCGGCAACCCGGCGGAGAAGACGAGTCGCAATTGGTAGGGCCCCTGGCGGATCGCTCGCGATTCGGCGACGCGGGCCTCGAACCAGCCGGTGACAGTGGGCCGAATCAACCGGATCAGGACGGGAACCCCGTGCCTCGGTTCGTCGTCGACGAGCACGAGCATGCCCTCGCGGCTCAGATCCATGAGCTGCGCGGACGAGGTCACCAATCGGCCGGCGTGCCACCAACCGACTTGCGACGTGTTGTCGAGCGCCGGATAGCGGGGAAATCCGCGCCGTTCGATCTGGTTGACGTTCTCAGCTTCGAGACGTTTGTTTCGCATGGCGTTCAGACTGCTAGTGGGATCAAAAAACGCAGACGAAGCCCAGGGTTCCTCTCCCGCCAGCGAAAGGCGAGTGCGTCATCGCACTTCGAGGAACATTGGATAACTCCACTCTAGACTCTCGAACCACCACCCGCCCATCCATGTTGTAAAGATTCCTCACCTCGCCCCCGTTCCGCGAGCTGAGATCCACCACGACGTGCGCGGATTCCGAACCATCGCAAAACGTCAGACGGTCGGTACGAACCGCGTGAAAGCCATGGACGTTCCGGTGGTGGAACGCGAAGATGAAGTTGACGGGGGAGAGCGATGGTCGCTCGTGTTCGAAGTGAGAGAGCCGCGGTGAGAGGTTGGCGCGCGATGTCGAAACGAATTGGTCGTGTTGGATTCAGTCTTGTTGAGGTCATTATCGTCCTCGTCGTCCTCGCAATCTTCGTTCTCGTTCTGGCGATGCGGATGCCTCGCCAGCGCGAAGTTGCCAGGCGCGCAGCATGCCAGAAAAACCTCATGAATCTCGGCATCGCGCTCTTGAACTATGATCGATCGATCGGGCATCTGCCGATCGTCCCCGAGTTGGGGACCGAGGCGAGCCGGCGGACCAGCCCGCTCAGGGCGTTGCTCGAGGAACTCTCGGTCCCTGACTTGCGGGACTTCACGGATCTGGAGCACCTTCCCGCGCGAGTGACCGGGTTCGTCGCGCGTGAGCAAGCCGTACCCGGGTTCGTTTGCCCGAGCGACCCGAACGCAACCGCGGGGCACTTCCCCGCGCCCATCAGCTATCGAGCGAACGCGGGTGATACCCCCGACGGCCAGAACGGAATCTTCTCCCCGGGGCGAAAGCTGAGCCTGGTGGAGATCGAGGGGGGTGACGGCCTGGAATTTACGGCCGCCTTCTCAGAACGACTCGTGGGGACCAATCAGGCCACCCACGCCCCGGCGAACTACGCCGAGGTCTCCGGGCCGATCACGGCGAACGGCTGTCCCCCGCTCGAGGCCGCGTCCTGGCGCGGCGACGCGGGAGCGTCCTGGTTCACCAGCAGTTGGCAGTCGACACTCTATCAACATGCCCTCACACCCAACGCGGATCCGTCCTGCGTCGCCCAGAACCAACAATCCGCCGAAATGGGCGCATCCAGCGGGCACCTGGGCACCGTCAACGTCTTGACCCTCGACGGCGCAGTGAAAACGTACAGCGCCACGGTCGATCCCCAGATCTGGCGCAAGCTGGCCACGCCACAATCCACCGGGCCGGTGAAATCCAGCGCCCCCTGATTGGCGTTTTATTCTTTCCCCGCGTCGATTTTTACCAGCGAGAGCGAGGAGACCATCCGGACCCAGCGGACGTGCATCGGGTCTCCAGCAACGATCAAGCGCACTGGACCTTGCTGGTCTCCCAACGGTTGACCATCGCGTTTGAGGGCGAGCAGGTAGCGTTCCCCCTTGGGATCCATGGCCGCGGCCGCCGCCGAGACTGCAACTCGATAGCCATCAGCGGCCGACACGAGAATCACCTGGTCGGAGAGCGACCGTAGAGCCGCCATCGCCGGCTTGCCAGCCAGCCGATCCTTCAGCACGGTCGCCAGGGGGACCCCGGTGTAGGTCACCGGCTTGCCCGACTCGGTCACCCGGAGCTCAACCTGCGGCGAACTTTTCCAGGCCGAGGGGTCAAACGGCAACGCCTCGACCTTGGCGGTGGCCGAGCTCGGCGCCAGGCCGAGGCAAAGCGAAAGCACGAGTAAGCTCGTCATGGTCCGATCCTCGCGAAGCCGCCGGATTCGAAAGGGGTGGCGACTCGGGCTTGGCACCCGCCCATCGCCACCCCCCACGATGATTTAGGCACCAAACTTCTGGAGCCGGCCCGCGTGGGCCATGGCCAACGGCATCAGGTCCTTGGCCAGGAACTGGCCGAGCCCCCCCTGAAGGCAGGGGCGCTCGCCGAAGGTTGTGACCAGGTCGGGACGACTCGTCGCCGGCGCCCAGATCAAGGTGGGCACGGGGTGGAAGCTGTGCGCCCGCATCCGGCTGGGGGTCGAATGGTCCCCGGTCACGATCAGGACGTCGGGAGCGAGCGCCCGGAGTTTGCGGACCTCGGCGTCGAACGCCTCGATCATCGCCACCTTGCGGACGAAGTCACCATCCTCACCGGTGCTGTCCGTGTACTTGTAATGGATGAAGAAGAAATCATAAGCGTCCCAGTTGGCCTTCGCCACCTCGATCTGGTCGGCGAGCGTCTTGCCCGGCTCCACGACCGTCATGCCGACCAGGCGGGCCAGGCCGCGGTACATCGGGTAAACGGCGATCGCCACCGATTTGAGGCCATAGACCTCTTCCATGGTGTCGATCTTGGGGAACTTGGCGAACCCGCGAAGCATCAGGAAGTTGGCCGGTCGTTCATCCTTGAGGATCGCCTTGGCCTGACGCAGGAACTCGGCGGCGATCTTCGCGGTCTTCTCCGAGTCGGCATCCGCTCCCTTGGGCTCGAGGGTGTGCAGGCCGGTCGTGAGCGGGTCGGTATCGCAGACCTGATCCCCCAGCCCTTCGCCTCGGAAGCGAACGACGAGGCGGTACTCGCGGACCGGCTCGACGAGCACCTCGACGCCCTCGATCTTGACCCCGGCCTGAAGCTTGGCGACAAGCGCCTCGCAGGTCTCGGTTGGGATCCGGCCGGCGCGACGGTCAGTCACGCGCCCTTCGGCGTCGATCGTGCAGAAGTTGCCGCGGATCGCCACGTCCTTCGGGCCGACCTCGACGCCGATCCCAAGCGCCTCGAGGACGCCACGGCCGATGTCGTGCACGAGGGGGTCGTAGCCGAAGAGGCCGAGGTGTCCCGGACCCGACCCTGGAGTGATCCCGGGGGCCACCGGTGTACTCAGGCCGACGGTGCCCTCAGCCGCGAACGCGTCGAGGTTGGGCGTCACCGCGGTCTCGAGCTCGGTCTTTCCGCCCGGCTCGATCGGCAGTCCGCCGAGACCGTCAGCGACCAGCAGAACAATCTTGGACTTATTCGACTCGCGAAGTTGGCGAATCAGTTCTTGCGTCGACATCAATCGATTCTCTTGAAGAAGTCTGGCGGGTTGCAACCATTCCCAAGGAAGGGAGGCGTTCCCTTCGATGGGTTGAACAATCGAAAAAAAAGCAGGGGGGGGCGGTCACCGATCGACCGGAACACTCCACCGAGTCTACTTGCTCTCGTCCTTGGCCGGAGTCGCATACGTCATTTCAGTCTTGGTGGCCCGGAACGCGGCTTCGACGAGGGTCCCGGTCGTGTCGGGCGCAAAACCTTCGACAACCACCACATCGTGTCCACGGCGTTCGATGCGCGGGATGGCGTCCTTGGAGAGCTTCCGGACGGCGTCAGTGGCCCCATCGACCTCGGCGGCAACCTTGGTTTTCTGGAAGTCGGCGTAACCGCGTTCGAACTCGCGAGCATCCTCCTCGGTGTCCCAGGTGGAGAACCAGACGAGGCCAAGTCGGTCGTCGGGGCCCTCGAAGACGGCGAAGCGATCACCGTCCCAGCCGGCCGCGGCCTTCTTGCCACCGTGGCGACGGAGCAGAATTCCCAGTTGCATCTCACCGACGACGTTGCGCCCGAGCTCGTTCCAGCCCGCGCCCGCCTCGAGTTTTCCGAGGTCGATGGCGGTGGGCGGATCGGGCTGATCCAGGTACTTCTCGGGGTGAAGGATCTGCTCCGTGGAGAGCGGAGGCCGTTTGTAGGCCAAGCTCAGCGCGGCCCAGCCGCCCTCGTTCGTCAGGTGAGCGCAGAAGACCAGACCACGAAGGTACGGGAAGATCATCGTCTCGGAGAGCACCACCGGGGCTTCGCGCAGGCTCGCCCCTCCGGCCAGTGGCATGAAGGGCATCATCAGGCTGAAGACGCGGTCGAGTCCGGCGGCCGGCATCTGCGGCGCTTCCTTCCCGCTCCAGTCTTCCATCTGAGCCCCGAACATCGTCAAGGTCGCCTCGCCCTCGATCAACGCGGAGAGCGCCAGGTCACGATCGTCGTCCCGTTTGATCGCGGACTGCATCTTGTCGAGGTCGAAGTTCTGATCGGCCAGCGCATGGGTCAACTCGTGCGCGATGACCGTCTTGTTCTCATCCTTATCAAAACCGGTCGTCTTCCCCAGGAGCCGCTCGAGAAACGTCGGTGGCTTCTCGGCCTTGGCCGCGGGCTCCTTGATCAGGTGCATGGTCTTGGTCTTCGTGTCGTAGAAGGCGGCGATCTCCTCGGAGTAGACCTTGACCATCGCCTCCTTCAGGTTGAAGTTGCGCGGCAAGAGCCCCAGCACCTTCATGCCCAGCTCATTGGCTCGGAACTCGGCCGGAGTCATCTCGGCGTCAATCTCTTTAATGAGCATTGCGCTCATGTCTTCACGATTTGTGACGTCCCGCTTGACTTCATGTTTGAAGGGCAGCTTCCGCATCCCCGGGAGGAGTTGCTCAAACGCCCGCTTGTAGAGAACCACGGCTTCGGTTGTGTTTCCCTTGTCGGCCAGCGCATCGCCCTCGGCGAGAAGCTTTTTCCCCGTCGAGACGTTGGCGTCGAGGTCAGCGAAAACGAGGCTCGGGAGGAGGGAAACGCCTAGCACAATAGTCGAGAAGAGCCGACCAGTATTCGACATAGACTGTCCTTTTACAGGGAGTCCGGAAAAGTCTGTCCGTAAAATCGTCCCGCTGAGCGCCTCTTTTTGCTGGAATCACGGTTCCCAAAGACCGGTGCCTCTGGCGTCAAACGGTCGCCCAATCGGGACTAAACAATGCGGACGTGACGTTTCGAGCCTCCTTTAGTGTGGCCTCTGCCCATTAGTGGAAGTCGGAACCGGGGCGGAGCCGGCGACCGCGCGGCCCGCGGCCGTCGGCGGGGGGATCGCGATCAGGATCCGCGCCGCCCGAACCCGGACGTCGTCTCCATCCCGCGGCCCTCCCGGGGTCCCCAGGAGCCGATCGACGCCGTTGGCAACGTAGTCGAAAATCATCGTCTCGGGATAGCCCCAGGCCCGCATCATCTCGACCTTAACCTTCAGAGTCGAGCGTGCATAGGTCGTCGACACGATCTTGTTGATGTGCGCTCGAATCTCCGGCAAGGTGGACCGGCCGTACTCGTTACAGAGCGCTTCGATGTCTTGACCGATGTTCGGCCGCCGAGACTTCAACAGATCTTTGAGGGCTTTATGGAAGGGGATTCGGCTGGCCTCGGCCTTCTTGATCATCCGGCCGACCTCGAGAAATCGCGCCTGGGGTTTCAGATCCTCAATTTTACGAATCTCCTCCGCCTTCCGTGCCGCTTCGTCGCGAATTTCGCCGAGGATCTGCTCTTTTGTGACCTCGGGGGTGGCTCGGCGACAGCCACCGGTGGAACCGGCGGCGCGGCAACCACCCTGGGCTCCGGTTCGATTTTCACGATGGCGATCGGCTTCCGAATTGACACGGGCTCGGAGTCGCGTCCCCCCTCCGCGCTCTCCGCGGCGGGAGTCTCGGGCTTCTTTTCGATCGCGGGAGCAGATTCGGCCCCATCGTGACGACCGGCCGGTGCGGGTGAGCTGGCCGCACTCGCGGCCAACGGTGGCATCAGGTCGTCGAGATCGGGGAGTTCCGGCAGCGCGGAGGCCGCCGCGAGAGTTGATGGCGCGGGCGACGCCGCAGCCGATTCGCTGGGAACCGCGGCCACCGCGGGGCGCGCCGGCTCGACCGACGCGGGCCGGTCCGGCTTCGAGTCAACCAGCGCAGTCGGAATCGGCGGCGGCACCGGGGGGGGGACGACGATCGGCGTCTCGCGGCGGGAGACGAGAATCCCCAAGACCGCGAGCAGTATCAGGAGCGGCGGAACCAGGAGCGAGGGGAAACCCCGATCGCGGTACTCGATGACGACCTTGGGCGGAAGCGGGGCCGCCGTTGGTTCGGGCGGCGCGGGATCCTCGCCTTCGATCGAGAAGTCCGGTTCGTCGATCATCGTGGTCCTCGCTTCAACGTAGCCAGCCTGAGAAGAACGATGCCCAACACAACATCCAAACTGTAGGGGGATTCGATCATCCGCCCCCTGAACCCGCCACGCCGGTCCCCCGGATCGTCTGCCCCCGCGGGTCGAGCATGGCCTCGATCTCCTGGACCGTCGGGTAGTTCCCCTTCTTCTTGAGGGTCTCGGCCGACGCCGAGCCACCGAGGGCCGCCTCGACTTCCTCGGCAGTCTTCCCTACCAAGCTCAGCGCGATCTCACGGACGTTGACCTTGTCATGGTAGGCCTTCTTGGCGATGGCCGAGGCGTTGTCATAGCCGATTCTGGGGGCCAGGGCGGTGCACATCGCCAAGCTCCGTTCGATCTGGTCGCGACATCCTTCCACGTCGGCTTCGATCCGGACCACACCCACGACGCTGCTGCCCGCGAGGAACTTCTCGGCATCGACGCATTTGTCGGCCAGGTGCTCCGCTGCGTTGGCGAGCAAGTCGATCGACTGAAGCAGGTTGTAGGCCAGCACCGGCATCATCACGTTGAGGTCGAAGTTCGAGCCGAGGGCATTGGACCAGGCGATGGTCGCGTCGTTACCGACGACCTGGGCGGTGACCATCATCACGGCCTCGGGAATCACCGGGTTGACCTTGGCGGGCATGATCGAGCTGCCCGGTTGGAGCTCCGGGATCTGGATTTCGCCGATCCCGCACCGGGGACCCGAGGCGAGCCAGCGAATATTATTGGCGATATTGGAGAGGCTGATCGCGACCGTTTTGAGGATCGACGAGACCTCCACGGCGGCGTCGCGGTTTGCCATCGCCTCGAAGGTATTCGCCGCCGGTCGGAACGACAGGCCCGTATCCTGGCTCAGCTTCGCGGCCATCCGTTTCGGGAACTCGGCGTGGGTGTTGATCCCCGTGCCCACCGCGGTCCCGCCGATCGCCAGCTCGACGAGCGATTCGCGACTTCGGTTCAGCCTCAAGAGTCCCTGATAGACCTGCGCGGCGTATCCCGAGAATTCCTGACCGAGCCGGATCGGGACGGCGTCTTGAAGGTGGGTCCGGCCGATCTTCACGACATCGTCGAAGGCGCGAGCTTTTGCCTCGAGTCGTTCGTGAAGGTGGGTCAGCGCGGGGCTGAGGTGCTTCTCGATTGCTTCCAAGGCGGCGATGTGAATCGCCGTGGGAATCACGTCGTTCGACGACTGCCCCATATTGACCGCGTCGTTGGGGTGAACCGGCGACTTGCCTCCCCGAACGCCGCTGTTGAAGAACTCATTGGCGACCCCGGCGATCACCTCGTTCGCGTTCATGTTGGTCGAGGTGCCGCTGCCGGTCTGAAAAATGTCGACGACGAATTGATCGTCGTGCAACCCATCAGCCACGGCTTGGGCGGCCAAGACGATCCGTTCGCCGAGTTCGGCTGGGAGCAGGCGGAGATCCATATTGACCTGGGCCGCGGCTTTTTTGATCAGCCCCAGCGCCCGAATGAACGACCGAGGGAACCGGAGCGGGCTGACCTGAAAGTTCCTTCGGGCCCGTTCGGTCTGGGCTCCATAATAGGCCTCGACCGGAACGTCCATCTGTCCCATCGAATCCTTTTCCACGCGAGTCTTGGCCAAGGCTCTACTCTCCCCCCGTCTTGAGTTGGATCCAACCGATGGGCTTGAGCGCTCACGTCCTCAAGGGCCAGCAGCCTCACACGGAATTTTATGGTAGCAGATTCGCGCACTCCCCGCAGGTCCAGACACCATTCCCACCGGCTGGTCAACCCATCAGTGCTTGATGATCTTCAAGGGCCGTCCGCACGCACAGTGAACGTCCCGGCGTCTGCCCGTTGGAAATGACTACGACGGCCCGCCAGTCGGCGTTCGCCCCAGAACGCGAGACGGCCCGCGCCGGGAATCTTCATTCCCGACGCGGGCCACACGTGGATCGGATCAAACCGCGAGGCCCGTGAGCCGTCGCACGTTCAATTCGCCTTCAAACTCAGCTTCTTCATCACCGATTCCAGGTCACTGGCCATCGTCGGGCTGAGCCGATCGCGGCCGGCGATCGCCTTTTCGAGATAGGTTCCCGCCTGGGTCACACGACGTCGGTCAGACGCAACGAGTTTGCCCATATGATAGTTCAGGACGGGGTGGTCGGGCGACTTGCGAAGTCCCTTGGCGTAGGAATCTTCCGCCTCGCGGGACCGGCCAGTCGCCTCCTGGATCGAGCCAACGGTGTCAAAGAACTCGCCGGGCAAGGTTCCCGGGTCGACCCGTTTGAGGAATCCGTTGGCCAGTTCGAGGGCCTGTGCGCTCCGTCCCAGGTGGGTGTGGAGAATCCAGGCCTTGTTGTTGATCGCCTCAACGGAATTGGCGGCAGACTTCAAGACGAGGTCATATTGCTCGACCGCCTTCTCGAAGTAGGGCTTGGCATCGGCCGAATCCTTGGTCTTTTCGGCGATCGAAAGCAGCAAGTCGCCGTAGTTGAGGTGGACGAGGGGGACGTCGAGCTTCGACGCCGCCTTCTTGGCCCAGGGAAGGGCGGCCGTCAACTGGCCTCCCTTGTGGTAGCCCACAGCGATGGCGAGCAACATGTTCCCCTTCTCGTCGGAGTCGCCAACCTGGGCGGCCACCTTCTCCGCCTCGGCGAGTTCCTCGCTGGTCGCGGGGCGGCCATCCTCCCGCGTTTCGCTGAGCCGCTGAACCAGGAGGGCCAGGCCTGCCGCATCCTCAGGGTTGGCTTCCACGGCCTCCTTCAAGGTCGCAATCGCCTGCTTCCGATCCTTGAGGAGGATCTGGATCTCCGATTTCTCGTGGTAGGCCTCGGCGAACTTGGCATTCTTGCGGATCGCGGCCGTGAGCGCCTCGATAGCTTCGGCGCGGTGGGCGGCCACCTTCGAGTCGGATCCGGGCTGCGCGGCGGTCGCTCGGGCCAGGAGCAGGACGGCGTCGGGCTGGTCGTTGTCAATTTCCAAGACCCGCTTGGCCTGGCTCATCGCTTCGGCGTACTCGTTCAGCTTCAGCTTGGCCTGGCCGAGCAGGAGCTGGACGTCCAACTGCCTCGGGTTCCGTTCGAGGGCTTCGGCGTAGGCCTCGGCTGTCTCCCGAATCCTCCCCTGCGCGGCGTAAATCCTGGCCCGGGTCAGGGGACCGCTCGAGGAGCCCTTGGCGATCTTATCCATCTCGTGGGTGATCGCCGTGGCGCGGGTGAGGTCGCCACGTCGCGCAGCGAGGTCGCATTCCGCCTGGAGGAACGTCAGGTCGGTCGGGAAGCGGGTGCGGAACTCACGGATCATTCCCGCGACCTTCTCATTGAGGGTCTGCTCGACGTCCGGCTTGTTCAGTTGAGACGCTTGGATCGCTTGGAGCCCGACGACTCGGACCAAGTTGGCCGCGACCAGGGAATCCTTCGGGTTATCGTCCAGGAGCTGGCGAAGCACTCGTTCGGCGCCGGTGAAATCATTGTGCTTGCTGTAAATCTCCACGAGCATTCGCCGGAAGACCGGCTTGGGCCCCGCCTCGGCCTTGGCCTCGACGTAAGCGATGGCCGCTTTGTCCCCTTGGGTCGACCGGAGCACCCGGTACTTGGCGTGAACCAGCTCCATTGAGTCGGGCTGTGCGATCAGGCCCGTTTCAATGGTCGCCAGGGCACGGGCCGTGGCGTCTTCCTTGGGGGGGGTTAGGGAATCCACCGCCGCCAGCATGAGATAGAAAACGGCGGGGGGTTTCTCCTTGGTGGTCGCGGCGATCGCCCGCTTGAGCAGCGCGGCAGATTCTTCGAACTTCTTGCCCCGAGCCAGGATGTAGGCCCGAGAAACGACCGCGGGCGGATGGGCCGGGTCGACCTGGATCACGTAATCGAGCTGAGCGAGTGCCGCGGCGTCCTCGTCATGAACCCGATAATAGTTGGCGCCTCGGACCCGTTCGTCGAAGGTCGGCTTGTTCTTCGTGTCGTTCAAGAGCGAGGCGATTTCCCGCTTTGCGGTCGCCCACTCGCCCTTGGCCGAGTACGCCGTGACGAGTTGCCAGCGGTCGGCGCGGCTCAGGCCGCCGAGGTTGTTTTGGCCGTTGCCGCGGAGGACTTCGAGCCGATTGATCGCGCCGTCGGGGTCGCCCGATTCGAGCGCGATCGCTGCCAGGGAAGACTCGGCGGCGGTCAACAGCGAGAGACCGCCGTCCACCTCCTTGGTCGGCTTGGCCCGGGCGATTTCTTCGAGCGATTCGCGCGCTTCCTCGGTGGCTCCGGTGCGGCTATCGAGCTGAGCCTTCCAGAACTGGACGAGCTTGTTGCCCGGATCTTTCTTGAGGGCGGCCTCAAAGTGCGTGACCGCGCCGGTCAGGTCGTTCTCGTCGAGCGAGAGCTGGGCATCGAGAAGGTCGCCGATCGCGGCTTCTTTCCAGCGTGACCGGATCTTGGCGATGGTGGCGGCGACCGCGGCGTGGTCGTGCTTGCGGAGATCGAGCAGGGCGAGCTGAACGAGCGGCCCGGAGTTGTCGCTTCGATCGGCCACGCTCAGCAGGACCTTGCGGGCTTCTTCGGGCTTCTTGAGCGTGTCGGAGAGCAGTTGGGCTCGTGTCAGCGTGATCCCGATGTTGTCGGGGTTGCGGGTGATAAAGTCGGCGAGGACAGCGTCCGCCTCCTCGATCTTTTCCGCTTTCACGAGCATGGCCGCGTCGAGCCCCACCAGCTCATCGCTATCGGGGAATTGCTTCCTCGCCTCGTCGAGGATGGTTCGCGCCTCGGTGTGTTTCCCCTGCTCGTCAAGGATCAGGACCGCGAGGTGCTCGGCGGCCGGTCCCCCCGCGCCCTGCTTCCGAAGGGAATCGATCCGCTTGAGGGCTTCCTCCGTTTTTCCAAGCTGACCCTCGATCTGGGCCAGACGGAGTTGGACGGGAGGCGTAGGCGTCTCGCCCTTGGCGAACGACTTCTCGTATTCCGCGAGAGCGAGCTTGAGGTCCTCGGGACTGCGCCGCGCCTGGTGGACTTCGCCGTTCAACAGGTGGAGCGTCCCCGCGAGCTCGCTCGGCAGACGGCCCTGGGCCACCTGGGCGAGAAGGCTGTCGACGATCGGCGCGGCCTCTTCGGGGTATCCCGCCTGCACGATCGACCAAGCCGCCCAGATCTGATACTGGGGTTCGAGAGTCCCCATTTGCATCGCCCGCTGGAGATATTGCCGGCCAAGGCCGGACTCCAACGAGAGGACCAAGGCGACCCCGTAACGTGCCTGGGCCTCGGCGAACTCAGGAAGCTGAGTCGCCGCGAGCTTCAAATGGTTCAGAGCGCTGGCGCGGAGCTTCAGTTGCGCCGGATTCGGCGCGGTCGGCGGCGTCTTTTTTCGGCCCGTCCCACTCACCCCGGAGTTTTCCAGCTCGATCGAGCCCAGGAAGAGATGCCCCAGCCCCTGGTAAATCGTGGAGGAAGACTCCACGAGCTTGGCGATATGCGGGTTGGCCTTGGTGAAGCGGTCGGCGTCTTCGGCATTGCTCAGAGCCACCTCAACCGCGATGGTGTGCAACCCGAGCACGGTCTCGGCGTTGTTCGGGCGAGCGGCCGACGGCAGTCGGAGGGCTTTCTCAACCAGTGCGAGGCACTGGTCCCGCTTGGCTCGAAACCGCAGATGTTCGGCATAGCTCAGGTAGACCTGAAGCTCCGGCCGGTTGGATTCCTCGAGCGCCTTCTGAAACAGGCTTTCGACGTTTCCATCGATCGCATCGACCAGACTCACCAGCGAGTCCCTCGTTTTCGGCTCCGAGGTGGAAGCGATCCGGAGCAGCGATTTCTGGACCCCTTCCAGAAGAGCGCTGAGCCGAGCGAGCCGGGTCGGCGCCAGGGGCGAGTCCCCGAGCACGGTCTGCACCTCGGCCTGAAGGGCTTTGACCCTCTCGGCCAACGCGTCCAACTCAGTGGGTTCGGTCGTCAAGACATCGAGCTCACGAAGCCGGAGCAAGGCCATCCGATCGACCAGGTCGGCATCGGCGGGAAGGCTCAGCGTTCTCCCCTGCTTCAACGCCTCGGCGACGGCCGCCGAATCGCGGAGCTGCTGGGCGAGCTTGGCCTTGATCCAGGTGATCCGGACCGGCGCAGCCTTGGCGGCAACAAGTGCGTCGAGGTGGCGCTTGACGTCGGGAACCTTGGGCGCCTTATCTTCCAGCTCCTCGGAGGCGAGCATGTAGCGGGCGTCACCGTTGCTCGGTTCCAACCCATGAAGCTCGCCCGCCCAGAGGAGGATGTCGGGCCGGACGCCTCGCTTGACGGCATCGGCCAGCAAAAGCCGGCGCGGTTCCTTCAAGGTCTTGCCGTATCGGGCCGCGGCGATGAGTGACTCGATCCTGCCGTACTGGATCTCCGGCTTCTTCTCTGGCGGCACTTGCTCGGCCCACTCACCATACATCTTGGCGATCTCTTCATGGATCGCGGCGTTCCGCCCATCCTTCTGAAGAGCGCGCTTGTAATGGATCAGGGCCTTCTCGTACTGCTTGGCGGATCGCGCGGCCCTCGCCTGGGGCAAGATATCGCTCGACCCTTGTGGGATGAGGGTGTAGGCAATGGCGACAACGCCAACTATGGCGATCACAAGAAACAGTCCGGAGAGGACCAGGAGGGGTTTCCAGCGGACGGTCATCGGGCTCATCTCCTTCAGCTCATGGTGCCGGACCGCGACGATCGTGGGGACTCCCGAACGCTCGACCATCCGGGTCTGAGGTGCGGACCAAAGGTGCGCGGCGATGGAAAACCAGTCGGAGCAGGGGCGTGGCAGCCTGAAACGTGGTACGCGCTCAGACCGGGATCGGTCTCAACCCGGACCGAGCTCAGCGGACCTGACGCAAGGGAACGGACCCCGTTCCTTCACGCTGCCGAGAAACGAATCATGCCGGAAGCGGGGCGACTCACGAAGGGAGTGCGAATTCTGAGAGGGAGGGGGGAACGGCAATGCCTTCTGCCCTGATACCTCAGCGAGGTCGCAATCCGTTGCAGTTCGTGCACCAACATCCAGGCAAGGTGCCAGGATAGAGACTCCGCTCTGAGACTTCAAGAAAATTCGCCCACTTCCGGCGCGGGCGCGTCACGCTCGAAATCACTTCGTGGCCAGCCCTTTGATTCGAAATCCAGGCGCGGAAACTGACAAGCCTTCCAAAAAAAATGACACGTTCCGCTTGATGACTGGCCCGCCCCGGCCAGGGATCCAAAACGGAACGTGTCGAAGGGGAACCGCGCGTGCTCATCAACCGCCGGAACGTTTTCGACCTGAGTGGCTGAGGATCGCCCACCACGCAGGAGAAGGGGGCCAGGTGGCCCTGGTCCCCGGACCTGACGTTGTTCGCGGCCAAAGCGCCGTCAGCGCCGAGTCGAGGACTCGGGGCGGCGCGCCGCCTCGCGGGTCTCGCGCTCGGCGGTCGTGACACGCAACCCATCATGAGCTGGCGACCAATGCGGCTGCCCCTTAGCAAGCACGAAGTCGTGCCCCCAGCAATGCGGGCAAAGCCCCCGGTCGGCCGTGTCGACATGGCAGTAGCGATCGGGATTCTTCATGAACCGCACGCGACCGGGCTCATCAGCGCAGAGGTAGAGATGACCTTGGTAGAGGACCCCAAAGCGAGCCTCACCCGACTTGGCGGTCCCGCGGTCGACTTGGTGGACCGGGCATCGGCCACTATTGACCGGAATGAACCGTTCCGGCTGCCGCTGGAACGTGCCGCGGGCGATCGGGTCGGCGAAGCGATAGACCCGGCCCTCGTGCTCCAGGCTCACGGCATTCTGTCCCGCCACGAGCCGGTGATCCTGAACCAGACTGACCGGACAATAACCGGCGAGCGCCAAACTCGCCTCGACACGGGCCCCGGGAGGAGCCGGGGCGGCGGCTGTCCGGTTCGCGACCGCTGCGCCTTCCATGCGAACTCGGGCCGATTCGAGGAACGTGTGGAACGTCTCCGGGTCGAGATAACCTTCGTGCTTGGCGACAATCTCACCCGCGGGGGTGACCAGGATCGTTGCGGGAAGTCCGGTCACGCCGAGTCGTGACGCCAACTCTTCATTTGTGTCACTTTGAAATTTGATCGGAACAAAATGTTGACGGGATTGGCTGATGATCTTGGGATGGATAAACGACTCACGATCCATCAAGGTACAAAAATGGCACCAAGAACCTGTAAACTGGATCCAAAGCAATCGTTGCTTGGTCTTGGCTTCGACACTGGCACGTTGAAGGTCGGATCGCCACTCGATCACGCCGGGACCCGCGCCTTCGGCCACTCTCCCATCCAGCCACACCGAACCGAATCCAAGGAGGGCGACAAGGCCCATCCCGATCGACCGGGACTTGCGATGAGTCATAGAGCATCTCCGTCGTTCGACGTCGTGAACTAGAAGCTCAGGGAGCCACAAATGCGTCAATGAATGCGACGCAATCCATCCGTGGAGATGCCACCCGAAATGTGACCAGCGGGCCAAACCATTGGCAGGCAAGGGATCTGCTTGATTCCCGTTTTTACATCGGCCCCTCTCCGCACTGACTTGATCGAAACGAGCGCCCACAGGCTTTGCATCCGGGCGAACTCTCGGGAAGTTCCGGTCCAGCCAATGAGAGGGGTCGCCAGTAATTTAAGACGGAGTGAACCTGGGCGAAACGATGGCGAGTCCACCCGTCATGCCGCTCCAGCCCGTTGTGCCGATTGCGCCGCCGCCGGCTCGTAACATGCAGTGCACAGCCGAGACGAACGAGGGGACGATTTCAGGGTCCACTGGTTCGCGGCCAAGGAGGGCAGTAGGAATGTCGCGTGCGATTGCAGGGGAGGGGAGGGGAGGGGAGGGGAGGGAGAGAACGTCGGGGCGCCGCTTCGTCACGAAGCGGCGCCCTCGAGGTCAATAGAGGCGCGATCGCTTTCCGCGAAGGGCGAGCGGCGGCTGGAGCAGTTCGTTGAGGATAATGGCCTCGCGGAGCTTGGCCGGTGAGCTCAGAAGCACCATGATCTCTTCACTTGAGAGGGCGGCCAGGACGGCCGACTTGGCGGGGGAATGCGGCGTCGCAGCCACCTCCTGGCTTACCGGAGTCGACAGTGGCACCACCATCTTTGTGAGCGGCGTAAGCCCCATTTGCCGGGTCAGTTGCCCGGTCGGTTCTGGGGTCATCGACGCACTCAGGGCGCGTGGGGTCACCAACTCCTGTCGCTTGGCCGGCGTCACCGAAGCGGCTCGTGGCCGAGGAGCTCGTCGCGACCCCGGCCCCGGCTGGGGTCGCGTGCCAGGCGACGAAGGCGAGCGACGTGGTTCCGCATCAATGATGAGAATTTCATCATCGGGCTTCGTCGGGGGTCGACGCCCCTGGCTCGCCAAGGTCGATGCGCTTCCCGACGTCTCGCGTGCGAACGGTTCCGCCCGACGTTCCGGCAGGCGAGCCAACGACGGCGGTCCCCCTGAGCCCGACCCCGGTGGCCTCGGCCCGGGCGGGCCTGGAGGACGACCAGTCCGTGGCGGCAACGGCTGCGCCTCCCTGTTGATCAGAGAGGTCAGCGCCCAGATTGCCAGGAAGGTCAAAGGGACCACGAATTGAAAGAGATTGACACCATTTCCCACCGACTTATCCTCCAATCTCTTGGGTCACCGTCGTCGGCTCTGGTCGAAGCCGTCGCGATCAGCCGCTGGTGACTTCACGCCGCGAGTTACCGGTGCCGCCGATGGCGGACCGCATCTCGGTGTCGGCCTGAATGTTGCGCAGGTGGTAATAGTCGGTGACTCCGAGGTTTCCCTGACGGAACGCCTCGGCGATGGCCAGCGGCACCTCGGCCTCGGCGAGAACGACCTTGGCGCGGTTGGACTGGACCTGCGCGATCATTTCCTGCTCGGAAGCCACGGCGAACGCGCGTCGTTCCTCGGCCTTGGCGCGAGCCACCCGGGTGTCGGCTTCGGCCTGGAGCGCCTGGAGATTGGCTCCGATATTGTCTCCCACGTCGATGTCGGCGATGTCGATCGAGAGGATCTCGTAGGCGGTGCCAGCGTCGAGGCCTTTCTCGAGCACCCGTTTCGAGATCGAGTCCGGCTTCTCCAAAACCTGGTTATGAGTGTCAGCCGAGCCGATCGCGTTGACGATCCCCTCGCCGACCCGAGCGATGATCGTCTCATCGGTGGCACCGCCGACCAGCCGGTCGATGTTGGTCCGGACGGTCACCTTGGCCTTCACTTTGAGTTGAATGCCGTTCTTGGCCACGCCGTCGATCGTGAGCCGGCCCTGCGACGGGTCGGGGCAGGGGATGACCTTGGGATTGACGCTCGTCTGCACGGCCTCGAGCACGTTACGGCCGGCCAGGTCGATCGCGGCAGCGCGTTTGTAGGAGAGGGGGATATCCGCTCGGTTGGCGGCGATCAAGGCGCGCACGACGTTCGGCACATTGCCACCGGCCAGGTAATGGGCCTCGAGGCTCTGGGTGGTCACCCCATCCTTCTCGGCAAGACCCGCCTGATAGGCCATGATCTTCGAGCGAACGATGATGTTGGGGTTCACTTTACGGAACGACATCCCGACCAGTTCGAGGATCCCGACGTTGGCGCCGGTCATCTTCGCCTGAATCCAGAGGTTGAAATATTTCGCGAAAAAGATACATGCCACGAGTGAGAACATCGCGATTGCGATGATCCCGAGCACGACGTAAGTCGACCAGGCAGACATCGGTGCTGGTCCTTGCGCCAACAGGGTGAAGCTCATTCGGAGTCCTCTCGTATAAACGGCCGTTGTCGGGCCGTCGTTGAGCGTCGAAGCCGGGAGTGGCGGAGTGCGATTCGTCGCCGGTTCACGAAACCATTGTTGCCACGACAGGCCGCATCGCACGAATTCAATCAACACAGGTCAGCCGGTTCGGGTGTGGGATCAGGTCGGGCCAGGGCCTCTTCCAAGGTTGGGTCGTGGGCGGTCCGCACGATGAGTTGGCCGCCTCGAACCCGAACGGCCCGGATCAAGGCCCCCGCGGGGATCAGTCCCTCTTCCGACATTCCGTCAAGCCGGCGACCGTCGAAGTCGACCATGCCCGACAGTCGCAACGGGGTCAAGGCGCGACCCAACTGACCGATCAAGTGATCCAGCCTTTGGCTCGAGTGCGACGCCTCAATCTCTTCAGGAGCGGGGGGCTTCAGGAGGACACGCTTAGCCAGCGGAGTGCGCGGCCACAGGTAGACTCCCAAGACGACCGCCATGGGCATCAGTAGGAAATCGGCCAGCAGGAACAGCAATCCCAGGTCGGTCGACTGTTCGAACGCCCTCCAGAGACTCAAGGCCATGCAGCACAATGCCAGCAGCCCGATGATCCCGCCCGAAGGAATGAAGATTTCGGCAATCAACAAGATCAGACCAAACGCAAGCAGAAGAAGCGGCCAAGCCAGCGTGCTCATGACTCCCACACTTTCGCCGGGGGGATTGGGAGACATTCCGTCAAGTTGGACGAGCCATCGTGACTCGATGAGTCTACGCCCCTTCCCTAGTTTAAATCACTCGGAGGACCGAAAGCTAATTCTCTTCCGGAACATTGGCGATTTGTCGTCCGATCGTCCGGGTTCAAGCGCCCAGTCGTTTGACGGTCACCCGAGTCCCGTGGACGTCGATCACTTCGACGAGGCTGTCCGGCTCGATGAAATAGCCGTCGGCGGTCACGTCGAGGAGCAGGTCGCCGAACCGAGCCTTCCCGGACGGGCGGAGCATGGTCGTCGTCCGACCGGACTCGCCGATCAGAAACGCGAGCGATTCGTAGCCTTCGAGCGAGGGCTTGACGATCGCATCATCGAGGCCGGTCCCGGTCCAAGGTTCAGGCTTGAGGACCAGCCGATTGAAAAGGGGGAGTGACGGGAAGTAGCGGGCGATCACCACGGCTCCGGCGCCGACCGCCACCATGGCCACGGTGATTTGGATCAGCGTATAAGCAAGCTCGCGATACTCATATTCTTGCGTGGGCCACACAAACGTGTGACTGGCCATCACGATGCTGGTCAGGATCAGCAAGACCCCGCTCATCCCGAAGACGCCGAAGCCGGGGAAGACGAACAGCTCGAGTGCCAGGCAGACGAGCCCGACGAGGAACAGGATAATTTCGAGCTGGTCGGCGGTTCCGCTGAGGTAATGGCTCCAGAAAAAGAGCAGGAAGGCCAAGGCCGACGTGATCGCCGGGAGGCCAATCCCAGGGAGCTTCAACTCTAAAACCAGCATGAACAGGCCGACGAACAAGAGGATCCAGCTCACGATCGGGTCGGTCAAGACCGTCACCAACGTATCGACCCATGTTGGCCCGTCGACTCGGATCAATTTCCCACGAAGCCCATACAAGGCCAGGAAATCTTCCGGCTCGTTGACCACTTGCCCGAGGCCATACGAAATCGCGTCATCGGCCGTCACCGTCAGGACGTCGCCACGGCTCTTCCGCACGCGCGGGTTCACATAACGCGCCGGGTCGGCCTGGATGTCGGCCGCCACCACCTGGGTCACGGCCCCGGTCTTGGTGTCGGTCGCCTCGATGACCTCCACGTCGGGATCGACCATGGCACGAGCGACGGCGACGGGATGGCCCTTCTGCTCGGCGAGGTTGGCGGCTCGATTGGCGATGGCCTTGATTTGCCCGTCATTCAAGAGGACGACTTGGCCACGACCGACCACGAGTTGGCGGACGTCACCCATCTCCGCCCCTTTTTTGAAGACGATCTCATTGCAGGCAAGTGCCGCCAAGACCGATACCCCGATCGCGCGATCGTTGATGAACGCGACGGTCTTCATGTCCTTGATCCCGGCGATCATGTCCGCAATGGCGTCGGCGGGCATGTCGATGCCCCCTTCGCTGTTGAACTCGAAGAAGACGAGGTTCACCTTCTCTTGCCGAGCCTGTTCGATCCGCCGGGTCAGGTACGACTTTTTGACGATGTCGAGTGGCCCCTCGATCTTGATCCGGACCGGCCGCAGCACTTGCCCCAGCGTCGGGTCGTCGGCCGTGGAGCGGCCCGAGATCTTATAGATCTTCGCGATCTCGATCGGGTTGTCGGCCGTCAACTTGGAGAACCCCTCCTCACGGGCGCGTTGCGCGGTGATGACGCCGCGTTGGCCCCCTTCCCAGGCAGGCAGGTCCTCGAGCACCTGATGCGTTTTCTTGAACTCAGGCAGGTTGTCAGCCATCACATAGTGAATCTGCTTATCCGTAGTCCGGATCGCGCGGAGATCGGCAGTGCGGTCGACCATGCCGAGCAGGAGGTCGTGATCGCGGACCTTGGTGTCGGCAAGGGCCCGGATGCTCCCGATGATATCCCGGCGCGGGGCTTCGTCCTCGGGGGTAATTGGCCCGAGCGTGGCCTGCGACCCCATGACGATCTCATCGCAGGCCAAGGCGGCGAGAACGGCGTACCCCTTCAAAGGTTCGGGGATATAGGCCACCGTGGTCTTGGCCCCGCCCAGATTCTTCATCATGTAATAGGCGAGGTCGTACGAAATCCCGAACTCGCTGCGTCCCGGAGCCGTTTCACCGGGCCGAAACTCAAACACGAGCACCGGTGACTTGCCGTGCACGACCCCCGCGCTGCGATCGACGAATTGCCGGGTCGCCGCGCGGACCTGCTCGAGCGTCGCGTTGGTGATCGGCTCGGTGATCGTGAAAAACTGGCCGGGATTGGAATCGTCGGGCACGCCGGGAGGTTGGGCCTGGACAAGTCCGCCGAGAACCAAGGTCAGAACCGTCAGGAAGAACGCCCAGGAGAGCAGACAACGACCTGAACCACGCGGGCAAATCATGGAAGTCGGACTCCCTCCGAGAATCAGCCGGGGCATCCACCTCGCGACCGAACTCCCCGGAACACCGGGGTGATAGGGTTCCGGCTCAAGCAACCGCCCTCTCCCGCCCGGTCTTGGCGGTGCAGAGGAAGGACGAGGACGGTCGGAAAGACCGGCCACCTCCAACCGATTATATGCCTCTGAAAAATCACCGTCAAACTTACGGTCGTTCCCCGGAGGAGCCAACTCGACAATCGCGCCCAATCCGGGAAAACTCACGCCACCGAGACCACTTGCCCTCACCCTGGTGGATCGACCCCAATAAAACGAAAGGCGAGGCACCATGGCCTCGCCCTCACGCCCACTGCTGATTCGTCGCCGCCGATCGTCCGGCAATCAGCGAACGTTTCCACCCACCGGGCCGCGACGTTGCGGGACCTGGCGGGTATCGCCGGTTCGCGGCACCTGAGCAGGGGTCGGCGCCGCCTGAGCCTCTTCCTTGTTGTACATGATCTTCCAGGGGGGCCCGAGCTTCTGGCCCTGGAAGTTCGCCGCCATAACGGGCGCGTTCGGCTTGATGCCGGAGATCACGAAAAACTTCTTGCCCTTCTTCTCAGGATCGACCAACACGATCTGGGTCGGCAAGAGCATCGTCTTGTCGAGCTCGACCCAGGCGGCGCTGAAGCATTCCTTATCGATCGGGAGTTGTGGCAAGACGTAAATGACGTAGGATTTCGCATCTTCCGTCTGCAGTTTCATCTGATAGCGATTGCGCGCATCGTCCGCCTGGAAATTAAACAGGAACGGCAGCGGCCCTTCTTGGAGGGCGCGTTGACGTTGTTGCACTCCGAGTTCGTGAACGAAAACCTGATGGGTATCGCTGCGATATTGCCAGACTTCCTTGCCCGTGCAAATGATCCGCTCATGCGGGACGAGTTTCTTCGGCTTCCCCTCCGAGACGACCACCTTCTGGAAGTCGAGCCAAGCCTGGTTTGGGCTCTTGAACATGGCCCGCCCCTCGTATTCTTCGTCGTCCCACTTGGCGGACTTGTCGACCCGGCGAATATTGACGTCCAGGCTCCGAAGTTGGGTGCTCTGCTTCGCCCACTTGTTGAGGAGCAATCGCATCTGCGCCCCGTCCGGGTCGATCACGGGTGCCGCGGCCTTGGCGGCGGCTGGTGCCGCGGCCTTGGTTGTGGGTGGGGCCGCGGCCCGCGCGGGTGGTTGCTGCGCCAATGTCGGGCTTGCCGATATCGCCCAGCACACCACGGCCAGAGACAAGACCATCCTTATGGACCATCGCATGGGCAACCCTCCTCCGTGGGACTGGCCTTAACCTCTTGTTTTCGCCGGAGTGCGCTCGACACCGGCGCGGCAAACCTATCAGAGATCGACGAACCCCGCCAGACCAGCCCTTGCGACACCCCTTCAAGCCGGATCCCGTCGCCTCGTCCGCCGTGAAATCGGGCACTCATGCCAGAATTCCGGCGGTCAGCCCCCACCCTCCCGCTCGTGATCACCGAGACCCGACCGCTTCGGTCGAAACGCGTCAGCTTTCAAATGCGCCGCGGAACGCGATTTGCGGATCAAAGTCAATCCGAGGCGTTTCACTCGATCCGTGACATCATCGATCCGACGGGAGAGCCGTCGATCTCAAAAAAAATCAGGAGCCTTCGATGAGCCTGGAACCGATTCGTGAGATTGCTCCCCCCGCCTGGCCCTTGCCCTTGATCGGCCTGCCACCACGGGGTCCGCGTCGAGTCGCTTGACGATTCCGGGTTCCGGCCGGAGAATGATCGAGACGCCGTTCCCGCGCCCATCGTGGACGAGGGACGGCATCGCTGGATCCACGGCCTTGTGAGCCCCAGGAACGTCACGATGGCGTCCCTCGACCGACCCAAGCTCCGGCCCCTCTCTGCCCAACGCTTCGAGCACCAGGGGCAAACCTACGCGGCGATCGCCGACCCGCTCGGTGTGTTTCTCGAACCCGTCTTGATTCCGATCGACGGCTATCAGTGGGTGGTCCGCCACTTCGATGGTGAAACCTTACTGAGCGAGATTCAGGCCCGAGTGCTCCGCGAGACCGGCCAACTGATCACCCTGGCGCAGCTCGAGGAATTGGTCGACCAGCTTGATCGCGCCATGGTCCTCGACGGTCCGACGTTCGCCGCCTACCACGAGTCGTACCGCCGCGCGCCGGTGCGGCCGGCGGCTATGGCCGGACGATCGTACGCGGGAACCGAGCGCGCGTTGCGAGCGCAGCTCGCACGCTTTTTCTGCCATGCCGACGGCTCGGGCGTGCCACAACTCCAGACGCCGACCATTCCGTCCCGGCTTCGCGGCGTGCTCAGTCCGCATATCGACTTTCAGCGCGGCGGTCCGGTCTATACCTGGTCTTACAAGGAGCTGGTCGAACGCTCCGACGCCGACACGTTCGTCATCCTGGGCGTCGCCCACCAATATTGCCGCAATCGATTCGCATTGACCCGCAAGGACTTTGAAACGCCGCTCGGCCGCGTCCGGACCAACGGCGATTATGTCGATCGAATCGCCGCACTGGCCGGGCACGACCTGTTCGAGGACGAACTCTCGCATCGGACCGAGCATTCGATCGAGTTCCAGGTGGTCTTTCTCCAGTACCTCCTGGGGGGCATCCGCGACTTCTCGATCGTGCCGATCCTGGTCGGCTCGTTCCACGACTTGATGGACGCGGGGACCGACCCGATCGAATCCGACGACGTGCGGCGGTTCGTCGAATCCCTTCGTGCCGCGGAAGCGGCCCACGGCAGGAAGGTCGCGTACATCGGCGGGATCGACCTTTGCCACGTCGGGCCTGAGTTCGGCGACCCCGATCTGCTCGACCCCGAAATCCTTGCCGAGGTGCGCTCGTTCGACACGTCGATGCTCGATCGCGCAGTCGCGCGTGATCCGGCGGGCTGGTTCGGGACGGCCGCCGAGATCGGCAATCGCTGGCGGGTCTGCGGACTGGCCGCGGCCTACACCATGCTCCACGCGATGGGACCGGCGCGAGGCACGCTCCTCAAATACGACCAGGCCGTCGATGAGGGACGCACCTGTTGCGTCAGTTTCGCCAGCCTTGCGTTTGACGCCCATGACGAGCCCAGCCCTTCAGCCGAGGTCCGAACCTGTGCCTGACAGCCCCGCTCCGGTCGTCGAGTCGCCCGAAAGCTCGCCCCGGCCGCCTTGCCCGGCACCGGCCGATTTTCGGGCGGAAGTTGCCACCTACGACCGGCTGGCCGAACACGCGATCTGGAACGGCCCGCGCTACCGACTGCGCTATCGGGTGCTCGGCCAGGGTCCCCCTTTAATCCTCGTCCCCGGCATCGCCGCAACCTATCGCGGTTATGCGCTGATGCTCAACCGGCTTTCGAGCCAGTTCCGGACAGTGATTTTCGACTACCCGGGGGACCACCCCGACGACGGGGCCAAGCTGGGGCGGATCACCCACGACCACCTCGTCGACGACCTCTTCGGTCTGATCGAGCACCTCAATATCGGCCGCGCCTTCTTGACGGGCTTGTCGTTCGGTTCCACGGTCGTGTTCCGGGCGCTCTACCGCGAGCCCAGACGATTCCCCAAGGCGGTCGTCCAGGGGGCGTTCGCGCACCGTCGCTTCAGTCGGGCCGAGCGGCTGGCGCTCTCGCTCGGTCGCCACCTGCCGGGACAGAGCGCGCGGCTGCCCTGGCGCGAGCAAGTGCTCGCCTACAACAGCAAGAGCCACTTCCCTTCGATTATTGAAGACCGCTGGCCCTACTATCTCGAGCAAAACGGTCTGACTCCGATTGCCGCGCTGGCCCATCGACTCGACCTGGTCGCGCGGCTCGACCTCCGGCCGATCCTTCCCGAGATTCGCAACCCGGTCCTTTTGCTTCAGGGCAACGAGGACCGAATCGTGGTGCGCCGCTACTTCGACGAACTGAACGCCGCCTTGCCGGCCGCCGAGGGGGTGATCATGCCCCTGGTCGGCCACCAACCGCACTACACCCACGCCGAAGCGCTGGCGCAGGTGACCGCCGACTGGCTGCTGCCTTGCGCCCCCGAAGGATGCCCTAACGAGCCCAGGCCGGCCGCGGGAGCGTGAGACTCGGCCTCGATCGGGCCGCGATCGCTCGCCATTGGTTTCGTGGCTCCGGACGCGGATCGTGGCTCGATCTATCCTGACAAGTCTCTCCGGTTTACAATCAGACTCGCTCGGCGGCGTGGCGTCCGTCGCGAATCGCCGCAACCTTCAGTGAGGATGTCCACCTTGGCCGAATCGCGCTCGAAATTGGTGATTGTGGGGATCGGCGACGACGGCCTGGCCGGGATGACCGAGTCGGCGCGGCGGATCGTGGCCGAGGCCGAGGTGATCCTGGGCGCTCCGGCGATGCTCGTGCTCCTCGACGGGCTGAGCGGCCGGAAAGAAGCGCTCGAACCCGACATGCCCGCGGCGCTCCGGCAAGTGCGCGAGGCGCTCGCGTCGCAACGCGCCGTGCTGGTGAGCGGTGGCGATCCGCTCTTCTATGGCGTGGCGCGATACTTGTGCGATCGCCTGGGCAAGGATCAGTTCGAGGTCATTCCCCACGTCAGCAGCATGCAGCTCGCCTTCGCGCGGGTCAAGGAGAGCTGGGAGGACGCCTACCTGACCAGCCTTGCCGGCCGACCGCTCGAGGCCATCGTCGATCGGATCCGGACGGCCGAGAAAGTCGGCCTCTTCTCGAGCGACGAGCACCCGCCGAACCGGCTGGCCCGGGCGCTTCTCGATCGTGGGATCGACTACTTCCGGGCCTACGTCTGCGAAAACCTCGGCTCGCCCGACGAGCGAGTGACCCAGGCGGAGCTGTCCGACCTGGCCAGCATGGACTTTGACCCGCTCAACGTTCTGATCCTGATCCGGAAGCCGAATCGTCCCGACCAGGCCAACCGCGCGGGCCGCCACCGCCTGTTCGGCAACGCCGATGACGTGTTCGCCCAGACGCTCCCCAAGCGCGGCCTGATCACGCAATCCGAGGTCCGGTCGATCGCCCTGGCTCAACTCGATATCCGGCCGACCAGCGTGGTCTGGGACATCGGCGCCGGTTCCGGCTCGGTGGCCATCGAGGCGGCCCAGCTGGCCTACCAAGGGATGGTCTACGCGGTCGAGCCCGAGCCGGCCGACGTGGCCTTGATCGAGGCCAATGCCGAGTCGTTCGGGGTCCCCAACGTGCGGCCGGTCCAGGGACGCGCTCCGGAAGTGCTCGCGAGCCTCCCCGATCCCGACGCCATTTTCGTCGGCGGCACCGGCCGACAGGTTGTGCTGGTCCTCCGGTCGGCCTACGCGCGGCTTTGCCCGGGGGGACGAATGGCCGTCAACGTCGTCACGATCGATGGGCTGGCCACCGCGCTCGAGACGCTCAAACAATTGACCCCGGAAGTCCAGGTCTGGAACATCTCGATCGCACGCGGGATCGAGCAGATGGACCGCGTGCGCTTCGAGGCGATCAACCCCACGTTTCTCCTCGCCGTCACCAAGACGCACGACGGGAGCGACTGAAACTTTGGCGATTCCGATCCCTCGGTTGTGAGAAGCCAAGGGCGGCAGGTATACTGGTGAAAAGGGACATAACCATGGTCGCTACCGAAGCGCGGCCGCACGAGGAACGGGCAGCATGGCCGAGGCCGTCGACACGGAGTTGGATCTGATCGCTGTCGGCGCACACCCCGACGATGTCGAGATCGCATGCGGTGGGACGTTGGCACGCCTGGTTCGGAAGGGGTACAACGTCGGGATCGTCGACCTCACGGACGGCGAGCCGACCCCGCTTTCTGCCGGCCCTGACATCCGACTCGCCGAAGCCGAGCGGGCTGCCAAAATTCTCGGCGTCCAGGTCCGAATCAACCTGAACCTGCCCAACCGTCGGCTCTTCGATAACTTCGAGTCACGGGTGGCCCTGGCCAAGGTGTTCCGAAAATACCGGCCCAAGGTGGTGCTCGGCTTCGGCGGCAAGACCGTGCTGGCCTCGCCCGACCATTACCAGGCCATGCTGATCACCGACGCGGCCGTCTTCTACAGCCGCCTCACGAAATGGGACGAACATTTCGACGGTCTGCCGGTGCACACGATCTCGAATCAGTTGAGCTTCCCGATCGCGATCCACGGGTTAGACTTACCCGAAGCCTCGGGATACATAGTGGCCGATATTGGCAGCACCTTGGACGTGAAGATCGAGGCGGTTCGCGCTTATGCCACCCAGTTTCCCGCAAATAAGGCGGGGATCTTCGGTGCCGTCGAAACGATGAACCGCTACCACGGGTTGACGGCCGGTTTCGAGGCGGGAGAGCTGTTCATGACTTATCGCTCGGTGGGGATCGACGACCTGATGCGCTGGGCCAGTCCGACCCACGCCCGATCGTAGAACCGCCGAAGTCGAAACAGTGGGCTCCGATCCAGACACGATGCGCTCGTTTGCTCGGTGAAAGAAGGCGGTTGAGGTGAGTTGGTATTCGCGGTTCCTTTCATGGCTGAGGAAACTGATGAACGACTTCACGGGGAAGTCTTCGGAAACTCGTGCCCAGAACGACCCGGAGGCCACCGCCGACCTCCCCATGTCCTCGCCGCTGACCGTCCGTTCCAGTGGCCTCAAGCTCCTCGTCGGGGTGGTTTCCACGGTAGGCCGCTACCGCGAGCACAACGAAGACAACTACTTCGTTCCCGGCCGTAAGTCGGTCCGGTTTGATGCTCCGTCACCCCCGGAAGGGAGCGGCGAGACGGTCTTGTCGTCACTCGATCCCGCGTCCAACGTGCTGTTCATCGTCGCGGACGGCATGGGGGGGCAGCAGGCGGGCGAGCAGGCGAGCAAGATGGCCGTCGAGCTCATCCCCCGCGCCGTCTCACGACGGCTCGGATCGGAGGAGTCGGACCCCAAAGTGGTCCAGGGGCTGATTCGAGATTCGGTGGCCGACGCCAACCAGGAGATCCTCGGCTGCTCGGGGGCCGTGGCCGAGTTCTCGAACATGGGGACGACCGTCGTCCTCGCCCTCTTCCGTCACGACCGTGTGTTCGTCGCCGGCATTGGCGACTCGAGGGCGTACCGGCTGCGGAGCGGCCAGTTCGAACAACTCACCGAAGACCATTCCCTGGCCGACGCCCTGAGCCGCGCGGGCACGATCACCAAGGAAGAAGTCGCCAATCATAAGTTCAAGAACGTGCTCTACCTCTACCTCGGCAGCAAAGACGCCCGAGGGGGGCCCGAAGAAGTCCGAGTCCTCGACGTCCAGCCGGGCGACCGATTTCTGCTCGCGACCGACGGCCTGACGGGGGTGGTTCAGGATGAGGAATTGGCTCGCGTGCTCCAGTCGTGCGACGACCCGCAGAAAGCCGCGCGAATCCTGATCGACCAGGCTCTGGCCAACGACTCGAAGGACAATATCACCAGTTTGGTCATCCACGTGGTGAACGAGGCCGCACGCGCCAACGTGTAACGATGGCATTCGTCGTCCCGGTCCATTCCCTCACCACACCGAAGCTTAGCGATCGTCGTGATCCGCACCGGCCCTGGCGCCGGCATGAGGGGACCATCCCAACCCAGGGGTCTGAACATCATGCCGCGGCTTGAAGACTTCCTGGCGAACCTGGCCAGGAGCGGCTTGGTGCCTCCGAGCGACCTGGAACGAGCTCGCTCCAGCCTTCCGAGCGAGCCGACCGCGGACGCGGCGGTCCGACTCGCCAAGCTCCTGATTCAGCTCAACGTCCTGACCCCGTACCAGGCCAGAAAGGTGCTCGCCGGAGCCACTCGCGGTTTTTTTCTCGGTGGCTACCGGATCCTGCGGCCGATCGGTGAAGGGGGGATGGGGAAGGTCTTTCTCGCCGCCCGCGAGGGGAAGAGCCAGCGGGTGGCCATCAAGGTGCTTCCCCCCAAGAAGGCCGCCGAGGAGGGACAGGCCTTACTCCGATTCCGCCGCGAGATGGAACTCTCGCGCCGGGCCAATCACCCCAACCTGGCACGCACCCTCGACGTCGGCAGCGAGGGGGACGTCCACTTCATGGTCCTCGAATACATCCCGGGCGACAGCCTTTACCATACGGTCAAAGGAAAGAGCGGCGGCCCGCTCCGCGTCCCCGACACCGCGCGATTCTTCCTCAAGGTGCTCGACGGACTCGAGGCCGCCCACAACTCCGGCCTGATTCATCGCGATATCAAGCCGTCGAACATCATGGTGACTCCCGACGGCGATGCCCGGATCCTCGACCTCGGTCTGGCCAAGGCCATCAACGAGGAGAGCCCGCTCACGCGCCCGAACGTCGTGATCGGCACGCTCGACTACGCCAGCCCCGAGCAACTCGGCAACGCCGCGCAGGCCGACCGCCGGAGCGACCTCTACAGCCTGGGCTGCACCCTCTATTTCACCCTCTCGGGCCGGGCTCCCTTCGAAGGCGGCGACGTCGTCAACAAGATCTTCAAGCAACGGATGGAAGATCCGGAGCCCTTGGAGCGGGTGGCACGCGGCGTCCCGGCCGCATTCGCGGCCATCGTCCGCAAGCTCATGGCCAAGTCTCCCGACGACCGCTACCAGACCTGCGCGGAGCTGAGCTCCGACCTCGCGCGCTGGACCGACCCCGAGAAGGTCCGGTCAATCCTCGGCGCCGAGGCGGAATCGGCCCGCGCGTTCCGTCCGCCTCCCCCCGAGCTGGAAGACGAGGACCTACGACTCCTCACCGTCGACGATTCCCAGAGCTCCCAGCCCTTTTCGCTCCGCGACCTAGGCGAGGCTGAGCCGGCCTTTGCGCCCATGCACCGCCCTCCACCCTCTCCCGTCCCTGCGGTCGTCCTGCTCCCGGGGGAACGGGAACGGCGGGTCGCCGCGAACCAGGCCTACGCCCCCGCAAGTCGAATCCCGCCTGATGAGTCTCGTTGGCTGGTCCACTTCGTCGCGATCGCGGTCGTGATCGGGGTGCTCGCCATCCTGGGAATCACGCTCCTCCGTTGAATTTTCAGGCATTGGCCCAGCGTTTGCTTCACTCAGTGGACGCACGCCAGCAACACAAGCACTTCGCTTGGGATTTGGGGTGGGGGACTTCCACAAATGGCTGCTTTTCACGGCTTAAATGCAAGCAAAACCAGCACGCTGCCTCAGGGGGGAGTGGTCGAGATCGGCTTACTGTTGCCGGCAAATCAAGCCGACGCGCTGGTTGAACTCTCCAAGCGACGCCACCAGAGCGTGGCTCAGATTCTTCGAGGACTCATCGACCGCGCGCTGACCGATGATGAGGCGGCCACCCGCTGGTCCTGACCCCCTTTTTTTCAATTTGGGTACATTTGTTTAGACCCATCTTGTCTCACGAGCCGAACAGAAGAGACCGAGGCCGGTCGGCTTCTGTCCACTACGCCGCCAAATCTCACCATTTTCTAATTTGTTGGATATTCCAGGTTCCCCGCTTTACCCACTTTAGGTGACTGGCCACCGTCTCGCACGTTGAGGCTCAGGCCGTTGGGCAGGCTCACTCCAGAGTCACCTCTTGGCCGGTTTCGCCATGACCGTCCTTCTCCCCCTTCCTCCGTCGCCTCCAGGCTCGCACCAGCCAGTGATCAGCTGCCCGGATGGTTCCCCACACGACCGCGACGAAGACGAACCACGCGTAAAGCTGCCCTTGCTCGGAATGCAGGGATTCCCAAAGCAGATCGCGGCACACGATGCCGCTGAGGAGGAAGAAGCCCCAGATAACGAGGTTTGGCGCGGCGTTCACCAACCTCCCGAGTACGCCTCCCTCGGTTGCACGCCGGTGCCAGGCTTCGGCTCTCAGGGCCTCGGAGCGGCAGCCCCGGCACATGGGACGCCCGCGGTGCCAGGTGGTAGCCTTCCTGCCGCAGGGGAAGTCCTGATACCAGGAAAGTCCGGGGTCAAGCCGGGGGACGCAGCGGGATCGGGGCTCTTGGCAGGTATCCATCGTCTGTTCCACTTCAACGGCACGATTGCAGCGAATTTGCGAAGCGCCTGGGCCTCGGCCCGTACTCTGCGCTTCTGGTTTGACAGAGCTTCCAACGCCGCACGCCGTCGGGCACTACGACCGGCACAGACCATAGATAAGATGGCGAGGAAGATGACGGCAACCATGAACCACTGGATACGGATCCGGGGGAGCCTCATGACGGATGTCCTACGTTCTCACCGAAGCCTTTAGGCGAGAGAAGCGTAGCAGATCGCTCCGACGGACGTAATGGGCGATGGCCGGTTCCCTTCCCGATGACCAAGGCCGGTTCCGTCGGTTGAAACATCCCACCGGCATCAATGGGGCTCTTTTCCCGCCGCCGCGTCCAGCCACTTCTGAAGCATCTGGCCAGCACGCTCGTGACGAGCCAAAGCCCGCTCCACGGCGGCCACCGGTAGCGGATCGCTCCCCTGAGCCTGTCCACGCACGTACTCCGGGAGCGGTGTATCGGGGGATCCGCGCCACGACGGTCTGATGGGAGTGTAGCCAAGGATCGCCGTTTTTTGGTTTAGACACTGGGCTCCACCCCAAGCTAAACTTGAGCGTTTAACTCCGTGACAACACCCATCATTCGGGGCGGGACGGAGTTCTTTCACGGAAACAGTTAACGATCGAATTCGTTTTGCTATTGAACCAATCGCATGGCCATCACTCTGACGATACGCGACGAAGGGGTCGGCGGCGTGCCAGTGCAGGAGCAGACGCTGGACGTCCCCGCCGAGCGGATGACGGCCCGGGAGCTAATCCGGAGCCGCGTCTACCAGGAAGTGCAGGACTACAACCTTAGAATGACAGGTCCGTTCCTCGGGCTCGTCCGTCCCGAAAGCGCTGAGCGGGCGCTCAACCGCGCGGGGGCGACGGCCCGGTTCCGGCCGGTCGACTGGAAGAAACAGTTCGAGCGGGCGGTCGAGGCGTTCGAGGCCAACCAGATCCTCCTGCTCGTGGACGACCGGCAGGTCGATTCGCTCGACGAGGAGGTGACTCTCCGCGAGGGTTCCGTGGCGACTTTCCTGCGTCTGACCCTGCTGGTGGGTGGCTGACGCGAGATGAGGCGATCCAGGGAGTCGGGCGATGCCGAAGAAGAAGGCGGCGGAGCAGGTGGCGACGCCCGTCGAGGGCGCGACCGCGGGCGAGCGCATTGACGCCTTGTTCGCATTCCGGGCGACGTGCAAAACGCTGTCGAGCCTGGCGGCCGATCAATACAAGGAGGGGCGGGCGGTCCTCAAGGCCGACCCCGAGACGAAGGCGGCGATCGTCCGCGAGATTGCTTCCCGGTTGGAGCCGGGAGGCATGCGGGGGAAGGGCGATGCGACAAGCAACGCTTCGGGCAAGCTCCTCGAAGACTTGCTGATCGAGACCCTCTACTGGTCGAGGACCGACGAGCCGCCGCGGCGGACTACGTAGCCGGGCTCGCGAAGCCGACCCGACTTCTCTACCTGATTTACGTGGTTCAGGACATCATCGGCGATCTCGCCGCCAAGCGCGAGCTTTCCCCGGCCACCCGCGAGGCTGTCCTCCGGATGGCCTCGATGATCCGCGCGCAGGTCGAGTCCCGCAAGAAGTGGCCGATCTACTTCCACGAGGACGAGCGCGAGGAATGGCTCGAAAACCTGGAGATGGCGCTAGCCGTCGGTATCCGCCGGCAGTTGGACCCGGGCGAGGCCTGGTCCGACGCCGCGATCGCCGAGATCGAGGGGTTGCCGCCTGGCCCGACCTGGAGCGTCTGGCTCACATTGGCGGCCCATTGTAAGACGCTCCCGAAGTCCGGCAAGACGACCGAGAAGTGGCTTGCCGCGGCCCGCGAGTTGGTCGAGCGGATCGGCCCCGACGCCTTCAGACGGGCCGTCCTCCGCTGGTTCCCGCTGGTTGACCGGCCGAGGACCGCACCCCACCCGAACCAGAACTCCTGGGACCCGGACTGGACAAACCTGATCCTCCCCGGCCACATCAACGTCCTCCGTGGGCTGGTCTTCCTGTGCGCGGGCCTCGACGACAGGGAGGTCGCCCGGGCGCTGGCGAAGTTGGCGATCAGCTCGTATCGCAAGCTCCCCGGCGTCGGGCCCAGGCTGGTCTCGCTCGGCAACGCCTGCGTGAGCGTGCTCGGGACGCTGCCGGGGATCGAGGCGGTTGGCCAGCTCGCCATGCTCAAGACGCGGGTCAAGTTCGGCACGGCGCTGAAGGAAATCGAGAAGGCATTCGACGCCGCCGCGAAGCGTGAAAACCTCCCGCGCGAGGAGATCGGGGAACTGGGCGTCCCGACCTATGGGATGGAGGACGTCGGCCGCCGCGTCGAGATCTTCGGCGAGTACCGCGCCGAGATGGCGGCCGACGCACACGGCGACGGCTTCTCGATCCACTGGAGCAAGGCCGACAGTTCGCCGCTTAAGTCGGTGCCCGCGTCGGTCAAAAAGGACCACGCCGAGGAGTGGAAAGAGCTGCAAGCCACAGCCAAGGACGCCGGCATGATGCTGACCTCCCGGCGCGATGCGCTCGACGCGTCGTACCTCGCCCGCAAGACCTGGAGCCTCGACGACTGGCGCGAGCGTTACCTCGACCACCCGCTGGTCGGCGTGGTCGCCCGCCGGCTGATCTGGACCTTCACCGACGGTAAGACCTCGCAAGACGGGCTGTTCCACAACGGCAGGCTCGTCGACCGCGACGGCCAGGCGCTCAAGCCACCCGGTGGGTCGACGACGGTCGGCCTCTGGCACCCGATCGGCCGCCCGGTCGACGAGGTGCTCGCCTGGCGCGACCGCCTGGAGCGGCTGGGGGTCAGGCAGCCATTCAAGCAGGCCCACCGCGAGGTCTACCTGCTGGCCGACGCCGAACGCCGGACGGGGTCCTACTCAAACCGGTTCGCCGCCCACCTCCTCAAGCAACACCAGTTCCACGCCCACTGCGCCGCCCGCGGGTGGAAGAACCGGCTGAGGCTAGGTGTGGACGACTCCTTCCCGCCCGCGACCCGCCCCTTGTCCGAATGGGGCCTCCGCGCGGAGTTCTGGGTCGAGGGGGTCGGCGATGAGTTCACCGAGTCGTCCGCCTACCTCTACCTGACCACGGACCAGGTCAGGTTCTACCCGACGGACGCCGCGCAGGCGAAGGCGCACGCCTCGGGGGGTGGCTATCAATTCTGGAACGGCGAGGACCGGCCGACCCCGCTGGAGGAGGTGCCGCCGCTGGCCTTCTCGGAGGTCATGCGGGACGTCGACCTGTTCGTCGGCGTGGCGAGTGTCGGGAATGACCCGAGCTGGGCCGACGGCGGCGCGGGCGGCCAGCACCGCGACTACTAGGAGCGGTTCAGCTTCGGCACCCTCTCGGCCACCGCGCAGACCCGCAAGGAGGCGCTCGAGAGGATCGTCCCCCGTCTCAAGATTGCCGACCGCTGTTGTTTCACTGATAAGTTCTTGGTCGTCCGGGGCGACCTGCGGACCTACAAGATCCACCTGGGCAGCGGCAACATCCTGATAGAGCCGAACGACCAGTACCTCTGCATCGTCCCCAAGCAAACGGCCTCGGCCCGGCCCGACGGCGGAGTCTTCCTCCCATTCGAGGGGGACGCGGTCCTCTCGGTCGTCCTGAGCAAGGCCTTGATGCTCGCCGACGACCGGAAGATCAAAGACGAGACGATCACCAGCCAGTTCGATGCAACTGGGTCAACTGACAGGGAGGAAGTAGCCAGGCACTTGATCAGGGAGGGCTGGAAAATTCGGAGAAGCTGAACACTTGATTGCAGACACCGTTGGACTATCGAGGTCCCCCGAGTTACCTCCTTTGGGAACCTGGCCACCGACTCGACGCCCTTCTGTGAGAAAAGCCCTGCACCCTCGTTCGTGGCCGGTGGGAGTGACTCCGCGCGGCTTGGGCTTCTGGTAAAGTGCCAGGCCACTGACTCGAGCCGGGCGCGGAACCGTCCCGCGGGGACGTGGAGCGAGGCCGAATCGGAATCGGGTCGCGGATCGGGCGGCTGTGCCTCATAATGGAGGGAAAGTCGACTTCCTCCATTTCAACCCCTCTGCTACAAGGTGCGGAATGCCCGGCATCAGAGACGACCGCTCCGGAGCGTCCGCTGCGTCCGAGCAAGGAACTCCGACCCCCCGGCCCGCGGGTTACGTAGCTCCCGAAGAGCATGACAAGCTTTTGGATCTTGCCGACACCTTGGCGGCAGTCCTGAAGGAGCAATTCGAGGATCCCGTTGCAAGCTTGGCGATTCTCTCGGCCGAGGCTGGTCGGATGGTGGGTGGCCGCGAGGCGGATCCGGCGGGAGAGGTGGCAAGGACACAGAATGATCCCGGTATTGCCACCTCCGAATCGAGCACAGGAGGTGCCATGCCGACCCCGACTGAAACGTCAACTCATCGTCGTCCCTATCACGGGTTCGACGTCGAACGGGCGACGTACGAGCGGATTCAGACCGAGCTCCTCAAGACGTCCGAGGGCATGTTCGTGGTCATCGTCGGAGATGAGTGCGTCGGCCCGCTGGAGAGCGATGAGGCCGCGGAGCGCGCCGGCTACGAGGCGTTCGGCCTGGGACCGCTCTACATCAGGCAAGTCCTAGCCGCAGAGCCGCCGGCACTCGTCACCCGCGATGTCGCGATATGCCGAACCTGACGGTCACGGTCGGCGCCGGCCAGGCCCCGATTCTCGAGTTGATCGTCGGCCCGACAGAGGCGACGATTGAGGCGCTACGGGCAGCCGGCGAACCCATCCCGCTGCCGATCCTGGTCCCGGCCATGCTCGATACGGGTGCTGGGACATCGCTGCTCGCGCGCCGGATCGCCGAAAAATTGGGCCTGGATCCCGGCGGCGAGCGCATCGTCATCGGTGTGGGGTCCGAAGGCACCGAGACCGGGGTCGTCTACCGGATCAGGTTGGCGTTCCCGGCCGTCCCGCCGATGCTGTTGGCGTCGACCGTATGCGTCGTCGCGGTCGAGGACCTGGCCAAGTTCGACGTCGGCATGATCCTGGGCCGCGACCTGCTGAGCCGGTGTGTGCTGCTCTACAATGGTCCCGACGGGCGGTGCACGTTCGCGTTCTAACTCCACGAAAGTGGCGACCAGACAGGGGCGCTACCAGGGGCGCCCCGCCGAAGTCCGGGACGTTCCGGCGGGCATCGGGCAAGGTCACAGGATCCAAAGTGGCCAGAAACTTCAGACCATTGCAAACATCCCTAACTGTCAATCCATTCTATAGATTCCGATTAAAATCTTCCCCATAAGACACGTTACAATACCCCACATAACCCAAAAGACGTCAATGTTTTCGAACATTAAATCTATCAAATATACCGAGACACTAAATATATTTAGCGGCAGAGCAAACACAGCCAGGCACTTGACCAGTTAAGGCTGAAAGGTACAGAGAAGCTGGACACTTGACTGCAGCCACCGTTCGACGATCCAGGTCCCCGAGTCACCCGATTTGGGTGCCTGGCACCGATTGGACGCGAGGCCGCCTTGGAGGAGCCGGCAAAAGATCGTTCTCTTGTCCAGCAGGCAGCCGCCGGATAACCTCGAAACCGAGCCGGATCGCCACATCTTTTTCCTGGCCGCGGGACATCATCCGAAGACTACAACAACGTGGGGGCGGCATGATCAAGCCACCTGACATCGAAGACGACAACTGGGAAATCATCGTTGCCGCGGCTACCGGCGATGCTCCCACGCTGCGTCGGCTTCTGAACGGAGACCCTGCGCTGAGCCGACGCGGCTATTTCTATACGCCGCCGATTCACTTCGCGGTCCGCGAAGGACATGCCGAGATTGTTCAGATGTTGCTCGATGCTGGAGCGGACCCGGAATGGAACGGGTACTATGGCGACAGCTTGATCGGAATGGCAAGCGAACGCGGCCATGATGCCGTCGTGGCAACTCTCGAGCGGGCTCGCGATCGACAGGGTAGGACCGCGCCGGCTGAGACGCGCCAGGATCACCCGATTCATCTGGCTGCGGAGACCGGCGACCTTCGACGGGTTCGTGAACTTCTGGATGCGGACCCTCACCTCGTGAATCGTGGGGATCGTGCGGGAGGCACGCCGCTCCATCGTGCGGTGATCGGAAGGGCGCGCAGCGTTGTCAAACTGCTCCTTGAACGTGGCGCAGACATTCACGCGATAGACGGTTCCGGCTTGGGGGCTCCCGACGGCCTCAGCCCGCACAACATCCAGGCAATCGATCTCGCGGTCTGGGGTGGACGCGGCAGGAGCGTGCGCCCGCCGAGATGGCAGAGGCTTCTCGCGCGTTTGCGTTGCTGGATCAAGTCGCGCGGGCGTAGGAAACAACCGACGATGCCCTGCGATGTGAAGACAGCCCGACTGCTGCTGGCGTACGGCGCGAACCATGATCTCGCCGTTGCGGCGGCGCTGGGTGACTTCGTCCGTGTCAAGGCGACCCTGGATGAGGACCCGTCGCAGATTCGGGAAGCGCGGCCGAATGGACGGCGGCCGCTCACAACGGCTGTCGAATTCGGTCACGAATCGATTGCTCGATTGCTCCTCGAAAGAGGAGCAAACCCGGCCTGGCCCGAGCTCAACGCCGACAAGGGAGGGGCCCTTCACACGGCCGCGCGCGCAGGGAACCGCGCGATGGTTGAACTCTTGTTGTCGCGTGGGGCAGACCCCAACGGTCATATCGATTCGGCCGGCAATGCGGTGTGCGCGGCGAAGACGTCGGAGATTCGCGCGTTGCTCGAGGCCCACGGCGGCAGCCTCGATCCCTATGACCTTGTGTGGAAGGACGAAGATGATGAGGTCATCCGCCGGGTCACGGCGGATCCGAAGTCCGCAGAACTCGGATGTGGGGGTGTCTTCACGGCGGTCGTCACGCGCGGCAAGCGAGATTTGCTGAAGCGTTTGTTAGACGCCGGTATTCGCGTGCCGCCACTCGTTACCGGATGCCAATCGTATCTGATGGAGCAGCCCGACATGTTTCGCACGCTGCTGGAAAATGGGATGAATCCGGACACCTGCAACTGGCAGATGCAAACCATGCTGCATCTGTGCTGCAGGGGCGACGGTAGCGGCCGCCCGGACAAGGCCTCACTCAAATGTGCGGCGTTGCTGCTCGACGCCGGAGCGAACATCCTGGCCAGAGATGACGACTACGGCTCTACACCGCTAGGATGGGCCGCAAAACACAATCGTCCGGATATGGTGGACTTTCTTCTCGCTCGCGGAGCGAAGACGAATCTTCCGGATGACAAGCCGTGGGCCACGCCGTTAGCGTGGGCAAAGAGACGCGGGCATACGCAGGTGGCCGAGAAGTTGGTGAGGGCGGGGGCGAAGGGGTGAGGTGCGGCGGGTCACGTTCAATCGATCCAGCGGCGCCACGGTCAGAATTCCCGGCACGGTGGGCGCTCTCGGCATCGAGTCATTGGATGTCGCGACACGAACCGTGAAACTGGCGGCCCTGGACGCGACTGAGCGAGTAGCCAGGCACTTTACCAGGGAAGACTGGGAGTTCCAGAGAAGCGGGACGCTTGACTGCAGGCACCGTTGGACGATCCAAGTCCCCCGAGTCACCTCCTTTGGGAGCCTGGCCACCGACTCGAATCTTTTTCAATTTGGGTACATTTGTTTAGATCCATCTTGCCAGAACGTCGTGTCTGAGGGGACAATTGACGCGGCTCGTCGCAATTGGCGACGAGCCCGAGGGGGGGTCGGCCTCAACACCATGTCAAGCAACGATGGCCTGGACGGCTTCCTGCCGGTTGTGGCCACCTGGTTTCGAACCACGTTCGGGGCGCCCACCCCTCCCCAGCAATTCGGTTGGCCGGCGATCGCTGAAGGGCGAAACACACTCATCTTCGCCCCCACCGGGTCGGGCAAGACGCTGGCGGCGTTCCTGGCCTGCCTCGACCATCTCTGGCGCACCCCAAGGCGGGCGCCCGGGGCGAGAATCCTCTACATCTCGCCTCTGAAAGCCCTGAACCATGACGTCTATCGCAATCTCCAGATGCCGCTCGAGGGGATCGTGGAGACGGCTCGAGCAGCCGAGACCGAACTGGCTCCGCTCTCGATCGCGGTCCGGAGCGGCGACACCTCCTCGGCCGACCGCCAAAAGCTGGTCCGCAAGCCTCCCGATATCCTGATTACCACGCCCGAATCGCTGCACCTGATGCTGACGAGCCGAGCCCGCGAGACCTTACGGTCACTCTCTCATGTCATCATCGATGAAATTCACGCCCTTTGCCCCAACAAGCGAGGGGTCTTCCTCGCCCTCTTGCTGGAACGCCTGGAGGCGATCAACCCCGACGGCTTCGTCCGCATCGGCCTCTCGGCCACCCAGCGCCCGCTCGATGAAGTCGCGCGATACCTCGGGGGGTGCCGGATCATCCGTGGTCCCGGCACGAAGACCCGCCTCGTACCAAGGCCGGTAACGATCATCGACACGGGACACCGCAAGGAGCTCGACCTCCAAATTCTCGTGCCGTTCGAACGGCCTGGCCCCGTGGCCCCGGGCACCACCTGGCCGGCCATCGAACGCCGGCTCCTCGAGCTTATTCGCGCGCACCGCTCGACGATCATTTTCGCCAACAACCGGCGGGTCGTGGAGCGGCTGACCGCGCATCTCAACGAGCATGAGGACGGCCCCAAGACGACCGCAACTGCGTTGGTGCGATCGCATCATGGCAGCCTGAGCCAGGAGGAACGGCGGAATACCGAAGAGGCCTTGAAGGGAGGCGAGCTGCAAGCCGTGGTCGCCACGGCGTCGCTGGAACTCGGGATCGACATGGGGGCGGTCGACCTGGTCTGTCAGGTCGAATCGCCCGGCAGTGTGGCACGGGGGCTTCAGCGGGTCGGCCGGGCGGGTCACGTGGTCGGCCGAGTCAGCAAGGGGCGGCTCATCGCCAAAACGGCGAGCGACCTCCTGGAATCGGCCGCGCTCTGCCGCGCCATGGTCGGCGGCGCGGTCGAGTCATTGCGAGTGCCGAACGGCTGTCTCGACGTGCTCGCCCAGCAGGTGGTCGCCTGCGTGGCGATGGATCGCTGGGACGTCCCCGCCCTTTTCGACCTGGTCCGTGGCGCTTATCCCTATGGCAACCTGGCCCCGTCCGCGTTCGACAGCGTGCTTCGAATGGTCGCGGGCCGGTTCCCCACCGAGACCTTCCGCGACCTCCGTGCCCGGGTGAGTTGGGACCGAGTCCACAACCGCTTGCACGCTCTGCCCGGCAGCGCGCGGCTCGCGGTGACCAGTGGCGGGACGATTCCGGACACCGGACAGTACCCCGTCTATCTTGGTAACGAAGGTCCACGGCTGGGCGAGCTCGACGAGGAGTTTGTCTTCGAGCGTCGGGTGGGGGAAACCTTCGTGCTCGGAACCGCCACCTGGCGGATCGAGGCGATCGAGACCCACCGCGTCGTCGTGGCCAGAGCCGAGGGGCAAGCCGCGATGATGCCCTTCTGGCGCGGCGAGGATTCGGCACGCACCCCCGAGCTCGGCGAAGCCGTCGGCGCCCTGAGCCGCGAGCTGGTCGAGCGGCTCGATGACCCGGGGCTCGTCGCCTGGCTTCAGGCCGACTGTCATCTCGAGCCGGCCGCCGCGGAGTCATTGCGCGATCACGTCGCGCGGCAGGTCAGGGTCGTCGGTGCCGCCCCCGACGACCGCACCGTGATTATCGAGTCGTTCCGAGATCCAGCCGGCGAGATGGGAGTGGCCGTACTCACCCCGTTCGGCGGCAAGCTTCACCAGGCGTTGAAACTCGCGCTTCAAGGTCGGTTGCGGGAGCGGCTAGGGATCAGCCTGTCCTGTCTTCACGCAGACGACGGGATCTTGATTCGCCTTCCCCAGAACGACGAGCCTCCCCTCGACGTATTCGACGGCCTGACTTCCGAACTCGCCGAGCGCCTGATCCGCGAGGAGTTGGGGGATAGCGCCTTGTTCGGCCTCCGGTTTCGCCAGAACGCCGGCCGGGCGCTGCTGATGCCGCGCCCCGACCCATCCAAGCGAACGCCCCTCTGGCTCCAGCGGCTTCGGGCCAAGGACCTGCTGCAAGTCGTCCGGCAGCTCCCTGACTTCCCGATCGTGGTCGAGACCTACCGCGAATGCCTCAATGACGACCTCGATTTGCCCCGCCTCCGGCTCTTTCTCGACCGCGTGGCCTCGGGGACGATTCGGGTGGTGGCGCGCCGTGGTGAGATCGCGTCGCCGTTCGCCACCGACCTGATCTTTCGCTTCACCTCGCAATTCCTCTATCAGTGGGACGAACCCCGCCACGCCGAGCGGCAGCCGGGCCGAGCGGCGGTGGACGAGGGACTTCTCGATCCCTTGCTCGACGCGGCGAGCCACGCCCAATGGCTCGACCCGAACGCGATCGGTCAGGTTGAGAGCCGGCTCCGCGAGATCGGTCGGCCCCCGCGCACGGTCGACGAGATGGCCGAAACCTTGCGACGCCTGGGGGACCTCGCGGCGGGCGACTTGAGCGGCCCGATGCTTGGTTTCCTGGTCGAGCTTCAAGCGCAAGGGAGAGCCGCGGAAATCGAGTTGGCGAGAACGCTCGAGCCCACGCGCTGGATCAGCGCGGAGGAATCGCCCCTTTATGAGTCGGCCTTCGCCCACGAACCCGACGAGGCCGCGCAGGAGACGATTGTCCGGCGGTTTCTCGGCACCCACGCCCTCGTCGGCCTCGACGATCTGCTGGCGCGTTACCCGCTCGGCCCCGCGGCAGCGACCGACCTGCTCGAACGCTGGGAAGAGCAGGGGAGGCTGGTCCGCCTCGAGCCGGCCGGTGACTCGGGCGAACCGCTCTGGGCCGAGCGGCGAAACCTCGAGGAGGTTCGCCGACTCTCGATGGCGCTGCGACGGCGGGAGAGTGTTGCGGTCGCCCCCGAGGTCTTCGCCGACTTCGTGGCCCGGCGTCAGCACGTGCATCCCGCCACTCACTGGGAGGGCCAAGCCGCGGTCGGCCTGGTCCTGGAGCAGCTCACCGGGTTCGCGGCCCCGGCCGACCTTTGGGAAACGGACCTGTTGCCAAGGCGAGTCCGCGACTTCCGCGCGGCCTGGCTCGACGAATTGCTCTCGGCCGGCGGCTGGTTCTGGCGGGCCGAAGGGGAGACCAAGGGTGAGCCTCGCGTCGGGTTCGCTCCTCGTGACTTCGCGGGGGCCTGGCCCAGCGCTCCGGACGAGGTCCCCTCACTGACGGACGCCGAAGCCCAGGTCCTCGCCGAACTCGAGCGCCGGGGGGCCTCGTTCGCAACCGACCTGGCCCGGAACCTGGGGCTCGAACCGTCACGAACCCGGCTGGCACTCGATCGCCTGCTTCGGCTCGGACTGGCCACAAACGACCGCTTCGACCCCCTCCGACCGGGCGGTTCCGCGATCACCGAGGCCCTTACCCGCGCCGCCGCGGGCCAGCGCACGAGTTTGCAGCGTTCCCGGCCGTCGTTGCGTCGCACCGCCTCAAGTCGTCCCGAGGGGCGGTGGTGGCGGTTGGAGCCCGTGGACCTGGACCTTGAAACGGGCCAACTCGCCTGGGCGGCGGTCCTGCTCGAACGCTACGGCGTTCTCGCTCGCGAAACGGCCGCACTCGACCCATGGTGCCCCCCTTGGCGTGACCTGGCCCCCTGGCTCGCCCGCGCGGAACTCCGAGGCGAGCTCCGTCGCGGCTATTTTGTCGAGGGACTCTCGGGCGTCCAATATGCGACGCTCGAAGTTGCCGAGGAGTTGGCCAGGATGGCTGGCGACCGCGAATCGGCCGCCGAGTACGTGCTGATCTCGAGCCTGGACCCGGCCAACCTCTACGGATCGGGAGCGCCTCTCGACATCGACCTGCTCGAAGGCGGAACCGCGCGACTGCCGCGCAATCCGACGAATTTCCTGGTCCTACGCGACGGCCGCCCGGTCTTGATCATCGAGGCGGCCGGCAAGCGGCTGACGGGCCTGGCTTCGGCTTCGGAAACGGATCTGCGCGGAGCGTTGGCCTTGGTCCCCACGCTGGCTGGGCCGGCGCGTCGAGTCTTGAAGGTGGAGAGTTACAACACCCGCCCCGCACTCGAGAGCGCCGCCGCCCCTTGGTTAGCCGAAATTGGGTTCGTGCGCGATTATCCCGGAATGACGTATTACGCGGGTTGGTAGTCGGGCGGTCCGTGAGGGCGGTTTCTCCCGTGCGAGCGACGAAGATTGGGCGAACCAGGCGGACAACTACCCAAGCGGTCAGACGTTTGCTAGATTCAGGTTTCGCAACCGGTGACCGGCCCTGGCCATGAGCTGCGGTCGCTGCTTCAGGCTCACTTTTCGGAGATAGACCCCACATGCCACGCGCACGATTCATGACCAACGTTCTTTTCGGAATCACCGCGTTCGTCGGGCTCGGCGCATTGACGATGACGGCCGCCAACGCCGCCGACGACAAGCCGGTGGTCGTCCTCGACACCACGCTGGGACCGATTACGATTGAACTCGACCATGCCAAGGCGCCGATCACGGTCGACAACTTCCTCAAGTACGTCGACGACGGTTTTTACAATAACCTGATCTTCCACCGCGTCATCTCCGACTTCATGATCCAGGGCGGCGGAATGAACGATCAGATGCAAGAGAAGCCGACCCGGCCGCCGATCAAGAACGAGTCGGGCAACGGTCTGAGCAACACCCGGGGCACGATTGCGATGGCTCGGACCAACAATCCGAATTCGGCGACCGCGCAGTTCTTCATCAACCTGTTCGACACGAATAGTCGGCTCGACACCTTCGGGGGCGGTTATACTGTCTTCGGCAAGGTCACGAGCGGAATGGATGTGGTCGACGCGATCGCCAAGGTTCAAACCGGTTTCAAAAATGGGATGGACGACGTCCCGCTCAAGCCGATTTACATCAAGAGCGCCAAGCGGAAAGCCAAGTCCTGACCCAATTTCGGCCGGCGGGCGCACGCCGGACTCTCTTGACCCATCCCGGCGTGCGATCTAAGATGACCGGGGTTGCGCGTTCGGATTCGCTCCGGACCTCTGGATTCATGATTCTCGCGGTTTGGTGATATCAGGTTCTCTTAGGAGTGTTATGAATGGCTCACATCGTGGCCGAGCCTTGTTTTGACTGCAAGTACACCGACTGTGTCGTCGTCTGCCCCGTCGATTGCTTCTACGAAGGGGCGCAGATGCTTTACATCAACCCCGAGGAATGCATCGACTGCGAAGCGTGCGTCCCGGAGTGCCCCGTCGAGGCGATCTTCCACGAAGACAACTTGCCGGACGACTGGAAGGACTTCACCGCGCTGAACGCGGAAGAGGCCCCCAAGTGCCCCGTGATCAATGAAAAGAAGGACGCTCTGGAAGGCGAGTCTTGCACTCCCGCCAAGAAGTAAAGCCGGACGCACAAGCCGCCAAACCGAAGCCGACCCTCGACCCCAGATGCTCCTCTGGGGTTTCTTTTTTGCGCAAGGGGTGGAGTGGGCAGCCCCGCCAAAGCGACAGGCGCCGACGCTCCCCGACTCCCCCGCGAAGCCGGCGACTCACCGGTGCAGCCGCTTTCGAACGCGAAACGGGCGAAGCCTGATGGCTCCGCCCGCGAAGACGCAGGTCCGGGGGTTGGCGGGCGAAGCCTTACTTGATCTCGTCGCTCGAAATCGACTCACCGCCCGCCCGGGTCATCAGTTTCAAGAGGACCAGCTTATTGATCTGGCTGGTGACCGTACCGACACTGCCGTCGCAGCGTGCGAAGTTTACCAGCCCCGGGTGCTTGCTCGCCCAGTACGACCAGTAGTTCGTCGTGCCGACGGTGATCGGCTTGTTGATCGTGCGTCCGAGCAGAGTGCGGACACACGAACTGGGACCATCGCTCCAGTAATTCTTAGGATAAATGACCTCGCCGATGAACATGGTCGAAGTCGTTCCATCGGTAATGTCGGCCATGCTCACACTCGAGTTCTTGTAGGCCACCCCGTTGTCGAACTGAGTGCAAGGGGAGGTGGAGAGGTCGAGCGGATTGGTCGGCAAGGTGGCGGCGTCATTGCACGCGATGTTGCCGTCAGCGGCCGAATTCCCTCGGTAGTCGGACGGCCCGAGTTTGGACGCGGTCGACGTTCCCGACGCCACCGCGGTCGCCTTTCGGTTCGAGGGGCAGACGAACGCTTCGATGGTCCGTCGGGTCGCCGTCGTGTTATCAATCGCGGTGGGAGCCAGGTTGAAGTTGATCTCATTCCAGAGGTTCGTTTGCTCAAGCTTCAAGAGCAACCCCGACGTCAGCCCGTTCCACATGTACGCTTGGCTTGACCACGGCAGGCAGTTGCAGTCTCCGGCGGAGCAGCCCGAGCTCGCATCCCACTGCGCTTCGTTGCAGAACCATCCCGAGGGAAGGCTTAGAAAAGTATCGTGATACTCCTGTCCGGCCAGCCCCAATTGCTTGAGGTTATTCTGGCACTTCGCCCGGTTCGCTGCCTCGCGGGCCGATTGAACGGCCGGCATGATCAGGGCGACCAGGACCCCAATAATCGCGATGACGACGAGTAATTCGATCAGGGTAAACCCTGTCTTTAACCTCGCGGCTCCCCGGCTTCGGCGCATCGGTCTATCCCTCTCATAACGACCGGACTGACGGCGTCACAATCTCCGACCCTCAAGCCTAACCGATCCACGAAATGAATGCCATCACCCTCTCACGGTTTCAGGTGGGGATGAAACCGCCGTACGCGCACCATTCGAGGGCGATGGCGATGAATTCAGCTATTTCAATTCGACCGACCAATAGGCGTTGTCGAGGAACGTCTTCCAGCTCTGGTAGCGGCGGTGCGACAGCTTCAGGCAGAGCGACGGGCTGGTCCGGGGCTGAATCGGTTCCTTGATCAACCGCATGTTGGCCTCCCAGGGAGTGCGCCCGCCTTTGCGGACGTTGCACTTCAGGCAAGCACAGACGATGTTTTCCCAGTTCGCCAATCCGCCTCGACTTCGGGGCAGGACGTGATCGAGGCTGAGCTCACTGGTCGCGAACCGCTTGCCGCAGTACTGGCAACGATTGCCGTCCCTGGCAAAGATGTTGCGGCGGTTGAATTTGACCTTCTGCCGCGGGAGCCGATCGTAGGCCAGCAGGCGCACGACGCGGGGCACCTGGATCTCGAAGTGAACGGTGCGGATGAACTCATCGTCGGGGTGCTTGAACCGAGCCCGAGCCTCGGAAACTTCGCGCCAGCTCTGGAAATCGAACGAGGCGTACCGGCCATCGTCCAGCGTGATCACTTCGGCGAGGTCCTTGAAGAGCAGGCAGAACGCCCGCCGGACCGAGATCACGTGGACCGCCATGTAAAACTTATTCAGGACAAGGACACTGGCATCGAGGGCGTGACTGGCGCCAAAACTCATGGGCGTGTCTCTCCTCCGAGCGGCAGAAACGGACGTAAGGGGCCAAGGCGTAAGGCTCGCGGTTCAGACAATGCGCACCTGGGACCAGGTTCGCTGGGCTGGGTCGCCTTGGCCCGTCCGCTCACTCGAAGGCGTTACGGACAGCCTGGCCGACGTCAGCCGTTTTAGCACGACCACCGAGGTCGGGGGTCTTGGGAGCGCCCGCAGCCAGGACCCGCGCCACTGCGCGTCGGATCCGCTCGGAGGCGCCGGGAAGTTCCAGATGATCGAGCAGCATCGCCACCGAGAGGATCGCCGCGATCGGGTTGGCAATCCCCTTGCCGGCGATGTCGGGCGCCGAGCCGTGAACCGGTTCGAACATGCTCGGCGCGGTCCGCGCCGGATTCAGGTTGCCGGAGGCGGCCAGGCCCATCCCTCCTTGAAGCACGGCCCCGAGGTCAGTGATGATGTCGCCGAACATATTCGTTGTCGCGATCACGTCGAATCGTTCCGGGCTGACGACCATGCGCATGCAGCAGGCGTCGACGTGTTGATAGTCACTCTTGATCTCCGGATAGTCGCGGGCCGTCTCGGTGAACGCGCGCATCCAGAGGTCGTGGGCGAAGGTCAAAACGTTGGTCTTGGCCACCAGGGTGACCTGACCCAGCAAACCACGTCCCCGTTCCTCCTCGGTGAGCCCCGGATAAGGGCGATCGCGGCCGCGTGACCGTGCCAGATCAAAGGCGTACCGCAGGCAGCGCTCGACCCCCGCGCGGGTGTTGATCGACGTCTGGATCGCCACTTCCTCGGCCGTCCCTTTCCGGGTGAATCCCCCCGCGCCTACGTACAGGTCTTCGTTGTTCTCGCGGACGACCACCATGTCGATCTCGTCGGGGCCTTTCCCCTTGATCGGGGTCTCGACGCCCGGGTACAGGCGAACCGGCCGGAGATTGATGTACTGGTGGAATTCGAATCGAAGGCGGAGCAGGATCCCCTTTTCGAGAATTCCGGGAGCCACGCCCGGATGTCCGACCGCCCCCAAGAAGAGCGCGTCGCATCGCCTCAGATCGTCGACGACCTTGTCGGGGAGGACTTCGCCCGTCTTAAGGTAGCGTTCCCCTCCGAGGTCGAACGGGACGAGGTCGTAGCGAAACCCCTCGCGCTCAGCCACGTCAGCCAGAACCGCCAATCCCTCACGGACCACTTCAGGTCCGACCCCGTCTCCGCCGATAACGCCGATCGTGGGCAAAACCGCCTCCTCAACCAGGGGACAAACCGAAACTGGGCCACCCGACGTGAGTTGCTTCCAGACGAGATCCGCGGTCGAGCGTGACCAAGCATCTCACGAATAATACTTTAACCGCCCCGCGCGCGAGGTTCAAGCGTCACGCAAAGCAGGCTCGCGTCGTACAATTCGAGAGCCGATAGAACCGGAAGTGTGCGTGCTGTCACGGTAAAGAAAACCGTTGACAACACCGATGCCGACCCCATAGTTTGTTAGGAATAATCTCATTGCGGCACCCGGGGTTCTCCTTTCTTCCGCCGGACGTCTGTCGCTGCCTGTCTCAGTAATCTCAAACGTCGTCGAATTTTGTTCGATCCCCGTGTTTTGCAGGCACCTGGGAGCCGGCCTCATGGCCACGAAGACCGAGAGCAATCCCCCCGCGAAGGATTCGAAAGGGCTTTCGAGTCTCAACGAATTCAATCTCGAGAAGTCGATCTTGCGCCGTGGCCTGGCCACGCCCGTCGAAATCGAGGCGTGCAAAGCCCACAAAGCCAAGCTCGCAGCCAAGGATGAGTGTAAGGGACTCCTTGAGATCATGGTCGAGGCGAAAGTCCTGACCAGGAGCCAGTCGGTGCGCTTGCTCAAGGAGATTGGCGAGACCGCCAAGAAATTCGAGATCCCGGGCTATCAAGTCCTCGAGCGGTTGGGCAAAGGGTCGATGGGCGTCGTCCTCAAGGCGCGCCAGACGAGCGTCGACCGCATCGTCGCCGTCAAGATCTTGCTTGATGCGCTCGCTCAGAACAAAGAGTTCATCAAGCGGTTCGATCGCGAAGCGAAGATCGCCGCCAAGCTCTCCCACAACAACGTCGTCAACGCCATCGACGCCGGCGAGGTCAACGGCCATCACTACTTCGTGATGGAGTATGTTGAAGGGGGGACGATCAAGGATACCCTCGACAAGAAGAACGTGTTCGAGGAGAAGGCCGCCCTGACCATCGTGATGGCGGTGGCCGAGGCGCTGAAGCACGCCCATCAGCGTGGCCTGATCCATCGCGACATCAAGCCCGAGAACGTGATCCTGACCAAAGACGGTGGGGTCAAGCTCGCCGACCTCGGCCTGGCCCGGCTCACCGCGGACGAGAAGTGGGCGATGTCCGAAGCGGGCATGGCGATCGGCACGCCCTATTACATCAGTCCCGAACAGGTGCGCGGGCAGGTGGACGTGGATATCCGGGCCGACATCTACAGCCTAGGCGCCACGCTCTACCACATGGTCACCGGCCGCGTTCCCTATGACGGGGAGGCCGCCGCGGAGGTCATGCGAAAACATGTCGACAAAAACACATTCATTGTCCCTCCCGACCATATCAACACCAAGCTCTCGAGCGGCCTGGGGGTTGTGGTCGAGACGATGATGGCCAAGAACCGGGAAAACCGGTATCGCAATCCTGACGACCTGATTCTCGACCTCAAGTGCCTGCTCCAAGATGAGAGCCCGATGCTCGCCGGGCAGAAGCCCGACGACCTCGCGACCCTGGCGGAAGGCGACGTCGGCGACGACACGCGCGGGGCCAGCGAAGCCCAACTGATCGAGATCGCCGGCTACGTCAACGGCCGGCAGCACATGATCCTCGCGCTCGCGGCGATTCTCGCCCTCTCCGTGATCACCAACCTCGTCATGATCACCACGCGCTGAGCCTGACGCGCGGGAGCGGGAGATTCCCTGGTGGGCCGTGCCCACCCTACAAGAGAATGTAGGGTGGGCACGGCCCACCAGCATTTTGCGGAATCTCGCCGTGGGTTGTCAGCGGGCTCACGCTCGCTCCCACGCCGGTTTGCTGGCTCGAATCCACGCGCCTGACCGCGAGCCGAGGCCTTCTCAAGTCGAGAGGGCCTGACTCGTCATCGATCCGGCTTCATGATGGAGTCGAGAGTGGGGAAGGTCCGAGGCAAATCCTGACACCGAGCGGCCAAATTGGGCACCAGGCGGTACTCAACTCAACCTCCCCAAGTCGATCGCCATGCGATCGACCCACAAGTCCGTGTTAGTTCTTGCTGAAGTCGAACGACCGGAGAAATTCCTTGCCGAGCGGATCCTTGAGAAACTTGCCGTGACAACCCGGGCAGAGGTCGAAACGAAAGCCCTTGCGCAGCGGTGTCGCGGCTTCCTCGGCACTGAGTTGCTCGTCACGCTGCAAGAGCTGGGAGACCGCCTCCATGGGATCCTCATCCAGATCGTCCTCCGTGATCTCAGTGGGGTCGAAGCCGGGAAAAGCCTCGATTTTGACCACATACCGGGGGTCTCCGCATGCGGTTAGATCCTTACCGCAGAGATCACACGTGAAGTGGACCATCAGCGTCTCATCCCTCAGTAATTGGCTGGTGAAGAGCACAAATCCGATTCTAACTCGACGGCTTGAGTCCGTCCAAGCCCGTCGGCCATAATTCGAGTAGATCGGAACCATTGGGGGACCGTCAAGGCGAAAACCACGGTAATCAAAGCGATCACCGAAGCCGCAATCGCCAACCGAAGCTCGGGCGGGTCGTACCAAACCTCCAGTCGATGCCGGCCCGCGGGAAGCTTCATTTCCAGAAATGTTTCTCGATATGATCTGATTTCTGCGGGCAGGCCATCGACCGTGGCCCGCCATCCTGAATCAAAGATTTCTCGCATAACAATCTGACTATTTTTTTTAAATTCACACTTGCCGCTGATCCTTCCCGGTGCGCGATCGAGCGCGATCCGAGCGAGGGCCGAGTCGGCCTCGATCCAGGGTGCGCCCTCGAGCCGGGCGACCCAGACGTCGCCCACGCGATCGACCCGCGGAAACGAGCCCGCGGGAGGCGGCGTGGAACCGACGACCGCTTGAACCGACGCGTCTTCGAGCCGATCGCGGGCGCGGAGGACCCCCTCCCACGTAATCGATCGCCGACTGGTCCGTGCCTTCGGTCCCGGCTCGTAAAGCGAGGCGAAGAAGGCGAGGTTCCGCGACAGCTCAACTGAGTCATAATTGCGCACGTCGGACAGACCGTATCGCATCAATACATTAGGAGGCAATTCTTCGCCGATGGCGAGAATCCGGTCGGTCGGTTTCAGCTCACGGCGGAGGTAGGCGATCACCGGGCTGACCGGTCGGTCATCACTCCGCGCAATCGCCGGGTTCAGCCCGACCCCGAACCCGAACAGGTCGAGCAGCGTCAGACCGACCACGGCCGAGCGAACCAGCGGGCTCGGAACCCACCGACGTCGGAGCGATTCCGCAAGTCCGGCCAGCACGAGCAGGTGAACTCCCGCCAGCCCCAGGTAGCGCGGAACGAACGTCAGGGTCGAACGCACCTGGCGTTCGGCGCGCGCCAAGTAAACCGCCGGATCCGCGCCCGCGGTCGCCGCCGCGGCCTCTGCGTAATGGTCGGTCGCGCGTTGCCTGAAAAAGGGTTCGAGGCGCCCGAACCCGGCCGCACCGGCCAGCAGGACCAGGGCAACGCCCCCCCAGACCCAGACCGAGCGCACCCGCTGCCCTTGTTGGAGCCGATCGAGTCCGATACCCCCGAGCAGAATCAACGAGAAGGCCACCCAGAGGCTCAACCTACGGTTGTCGGTCACTCCGAGCACCGGGAGAGCACGCAGCAGGTTGTCGACCGGAGGGAGGCGGCAAGCCCCTAGAACGCCGACGATGGCAAGGCTGGCGAGAAACCTGACGTGCGCATTTTCCCGTCGGGCCGACCAAGCCAACGGCACGAGCCAGATCAAGGTGGCGAGACCGGCGAATCCCCCGGCCGTCTCGTTGAGATTATCCACCCCCAGAGCGCGGCCCAGATGCGGATGACCCCGTCGCTGACTGCCGAACGCATAGGGGAAAGCCGTGCAGATCGCCCCGAGCACCCGAGGACGGGCGATCCTCCAGGGAGAGTCCCGCTCGCGTTCACGGTCCTCCCAGACCGGGCTCCGGGTCAAATAGAAGCCGAGCGGGACCACTTCCACCGCCGCGAGCATGATCCCGAGCGTCACTCCCGCGGTCCAATAGACCACCCCGCGGCGGCAGCCGCTCGATTCCCTTGACGGCTGACCGGCCAACCTGGATTCGTCGATCAGGTCGGTACGAGGCTCGTCCGCCCCCCCGCGTCGGGCCGTGACCGCGGCCCGCCAGAGCACAAACAGGCCGGCGGCAAGCATGACGTGGGCGCTCGTCTGGACATGCCCGCCCACGAGGACGAGTGCGGTCACGATGCTGAGCACTCCGACCCGCCGCGCGGTGGGCTGGCGGAGCACCCGGTCGCCCGACCAGAAGAGCCAGGGCATCCAGACCGCGACGTTGGTCACCGGATAGAGGAGCCAGACGACGAGGAACCCGCAAAACGGGAACGCGAGGCCGGAGAACCAGCGTCCCCACGGGCCGAAGCCCCAGGATCGGGCGAGCAGGAACATCCCGAGCCCCGCCACCCACAGCCGCGCGGCCGCCATCCAGGCGTAGGCGTCGGGGAGAGTCCCAACGTAGGCAATCATCTGGAACGGATCGAAAACCGCGCTCTGCCCGTTGGCCAGGTGGGGCGTGCCGCAACCAGCCCGATCGTTCCAGAGCGGCAGACGACCCTGGCGGATCATCGTGCGGTTGAACTCGATCCAGGGCTGGAACTGAAGGACAGGGTCCATCAGCAGCCGGTTCGCCGGCTCGTAATCCGCGCCGCGGTGGTCGCGAAAGCTGGCGGAGACGAGCAGGACATCGGCCGAGCTGAGCACTTTGCCGCCGAAAAGGGACTCCGCGAAGAATCCGGCGACCAGCAGGGCGAGCACGGCGGAAAAGGCGAGCAGTTCGCGACGCGGCGACATAGCTGCAATGCCTCCTTGCATCGCTTCGAAGTCGATCCTCCCGGTGTGCAATCGTCAGGAATAGCCGATCGACCGATTTCCTTCAAGTCGAGCTGAGCGGCTTTGAACTCGGAAACTCGGCCTCCTCCATTCCATACCCGCCGCTCCGGTCAGAAGAGTTCGGCGATCGGCTGGCCCCCCTCAACAACGATCGGGATCGGCCGGCCCTGGGGATTGACCCAGGAGGCGTTGGGGTCGATTCCGAGGTAGGTGAAAAGGGTCGCGGCGAGATCCTGCGGCGTCACCTTGCGCTGATTGATGCCGTAGCCCTTGCTGTCGGTCGCGCCGATGACCTGCCCATGCCGGAGTCCGCCGCCGGCGAGAACCATCGACATCACGTGGGTCCAGTGCTCGCGTCCCGCCTCGCGATTGATCACGGGGGATCGGCCGAACTCGCCCATCATCACGATGAGCGTGCTCTCGAGCAGGCCGCGCCCTTCCAGGTCGGCGACCAAGGTCGCCAGGGTCTGGTCGACCCGAGGCAAGAGCGGCTTCAGGCCCTTCTCGATCCCCTTCCAGACGACGTTGTCGCCATGGTGGTCAAAATAGCCCCAGGCGCCACTGACCATGACATAGCTCACCCCCGCCTCGACGAGTCGACGCGCCAGGAGGGCTTTCGTTCCAAGACTGTCACGGCCGTAGGCGTCCCGCAGTTTCGGATCTTCCTTGTCGAGCTGAAACGCACGCTGCGCCTGCCCCGAGCAGACCATGTCGATCGCCTGCCGCGTGTAGCGGTCGACGTGCTCGATCGCCGCGTTGCTATCCACATCCGCGCGGAGCTGATCGAACTGCTTCCGGAGCGCTTCACGGCTGGAGAGGCGATCGAGGTTCACCCCTTTGGGGAGCTCGAACCGACCGGAGAGCTCGCTCCCCTTGACCGGCTCGAAGGCCGCGCCCATGTGCCCCGCGCCCCAGACGTCGGCCTTCCAGCTATCGGCCAGGCCGACGAAAGCCGGCATGTTCGGATCGTTCGATCCGCGCAACTTCGCGACGATCGAACCCATCGAGGGATACCCACCCCCCTCGCGGTTATCATCGGTCCGCTGCGCCAGCGGGTTCCCCGCCTGCATCGTGATCGGTGTGTGGTTGCTCGCCGAGCAATCCATCGAGCGGATCACGGTCAACTTGTCCATGATCGCGGCCTGCCGCGGGAGATGCTCGCAGAACCGAACCCCCGGCACGTTGGTCGCGATCGAGCCGAACGGGCCGCGGACCTCGCTGGGCGCGTCGGGCTTGGGATCCCACATATCGAGGTGGCTCGGTCCCCCCGAGAGCCAGAAGACGATCACCGACTTCGGCTTCGAGGCCGGCTTCCCCGCAATCGCCGCTTCGGCCCGGAGCTGAAGGAGTTGCGCGGCCGAGAGCCCGGCGATCCCGGAAAGGCCCGCCCGCATGAACCAGCGACGCGACGTCGACCCTGCTCCCAACAGATCCCTCGAAGTCGGTCTCCAACCACTGGCACCCCGTCGATGGCTGATCTCGTGCGCGTATCCGCCGGCTTGTTCTTCCATCGCCAAATCTCCCTCACGTCAGTTGGCTGATCTGACGGTTCTCTCCCTTGGCTCCTCTGAGTCTAGCCGCTTTTCTCAACCGCTTCCAGCAATTCTTCAACTTTTATTGGCGCCTCGAGGAACCCAGCTTGAACCCGTTTTGAAATCGTCACACCCTGGGCACTTGACACCTCAGACTGTTTGTCTTACCCTTTGCTCAGACATACTGTCTTTGGGGGACTCACGGGATGGCGAGGAAATCGACGAAGGACGTCACTGAAGCGGAGTTGACGATCCTGCAAGCGATCTGGGAGCACGGCCCGGCGACGATTCGGCAGTTGGCCGAGCGGGTCTACGGCGAAGGGGGCACGTCTGCCTATGCGACGGTGCAGAAGCTGCTGGATCGGCTGGAAACCAAGGGGGACGTGGTTCGTGACCGCGCCGAGAGCGTCCACGTCTTTCGGGCCGCGACCGATCGCGAGGAGTTGATCGGGCGCAAGCTCAAAGCGGTGGCCGAGACGCTCTGCGGTGGGTCACTGACACCGCTTTTGAGCCACCTGGTTCAGAGAGGGCGGCTTTCCGAGCAGGAGCGGAGCGATCTCCGGTCCCTGATCGAACGGCTCGACCCGAGCGTCGCGTCCAAGGACCACCCCTAACAGATGAGGGAGGCAGCCTTTGGAAACGTTCCTGCGGGTGGGCCTTGGGAATGCCTTGCTGGCGACGATCCTAGCACTCGGCGCGGCGGGTGCGGGGTGCTTGCTCCGTCGTCGGCCCGCCGTGCGTCATGGCCTCTGGTTACTCGTGCTCCTGAAGCTCGTCACGCCGCCGCTCTGGGTGATTCCGCTCACGAGTCCCGAACCAACGAGCACGGTTGATGAGGGGCAAACGTCCTCGAAAATCGAGGCGGACCGCGACACGATCCTTGCCCGATTGATCGCGGCCCGATTGGCCGCCGAGCGTCTTGAGACCGCGTTCGGTCCCTCCCGGTTACTCCCGTCGATCGATTGGACGCGATGGGCGGCGACGACCTGGCTCACCGGTTCGTTGGTGACGCTGGCCGTGACCGGCCTCCGGATTCGGCGCTGGAATCGGCTGCTGAGACTGGTGGAGCCCGCCTCGGACGACGTTCAGGAGCAGGTGGAACACCTGGCGAAGCAGATGGGGCTGGCGCGGCCGCCGACGAGTTGGTGGTTTCCGGGCCCGGCCGCCCCGATGCTCTGGGCCTTGGGGTGCCAGGCCAGGCTCATCGTGCCGAGCGAGCTCTGGAGCCGTCTCGACGATCGGCAACGAATCACCTTGCTCGTTCACGAGCTCGCCCATCTCCGCCGCAAGGACCACTGGGTCCGAGTCGTCGAGCTCGTTGCCACCGCATTCTACTGGTGGCTGCCCCTGGCCTGGATCGCCCGCTGGGCGCTCCGTGAGGCGGAAGAACAGTGCTGCGACGCCTGGGTGGTCTGGACCTGTCCGGACGCGCTTCGAGCGTATGCGGAGACGTTGTTGGACACCGTGGATTTCCTCTCAGAGACCGGCCATGCTGCGCCTTTGGCGGCGAGCGGGTTCGGTCACGCCCATCACTTGAAACGGAGAGTGACCATGATCATGCAAGGGAAAACGCCGCGCGACCTCGGCTGGACCGGCCTCCTGACAATGCTCGGACTCTCGGCGCTGCTCCTCCCGTTGTCGCCGACCTGGGCTCAGAAGGCCGACGACGAAGATCAAGCCAAATCCGAAGCCGGTGAGGACGTCCAGGAATCCAAGGAAGGGTCGGAACGTTCCGAACTGGAGAATCTGAAGCGAAAGCTTGCCGAGGAAACCCGCAGGCTCCAGTCGCTCGAGAAACGCGTCGTCGGGAAAGAGACGGTGACGATCAAGCCGGGCGAGGGCTCCGCGAAGGAGCAGGGGGAATCCTCCCCGAAGGCCAGCTCCCCCGACGGGAATACGATTATCGAGTTTCGAGCCCACGACCTCAACGCGGCCAAAACCCTCAAGAGTCGGCCCACCCTCTTTGAAGCGAAGGAACTCCAGTTTCATTTCACCGACGAACACCGGGGTGCCATCGATCGAGAAGTCGCGAGGGCCAAGGCCGAGGTCGAGCGTGCCCGGGCCCAGCTCCACCGCGCGGAGTCGCAACTGGCAAAGCTTGGAGATGAGTTGAAAACCAAGCAATTCGATCAGGTCGTCCGCGCCAAGGAGCAACTGGACAAGATTCAAGTCGAGTTGAAAGCCAAGAAAGCCAACGCGAAGGAACTCGAGGAGGATTCCGAGGACTCGGGTGACAAGGACAAAGTCACGGAGAAGGCTCGGGCCGTAATGGGTATCAAAGGTCGGCCGGCCCTGAATCGTGAGCTGTTCATTGTGCGTGACGTCGAGCGGATCAAGAAGCTCGAGGATGAGGTACGGCACCTGGTGGAAAAGAAGCTCGCGGTTCAATCTCCCGAGAAAGATCGGCGGATCGCCGACCTGGAGAAGAAGCTGGATGAGCTCATCGACGAAGTGAAGCACCTCAAGTCCGAGCGTGGTGATTCCAAGAAGTGAACCCCCGCCAGCTAGCCCGGCCGGCCGGTCAACGACCGGCCGGCAGCGTCCTCGACTTGGCTTCCAATCGGAGGCAAACGGAAAGTGTGAACTCCCTGGCTTTCGATGCCGTTGGAAGCCAGGGAGTTCACGCTCCTCGTTCGCCTGGAAAAGCTCCCGATCCGCAGACCGCGGTCAGGAAACCCGGCAGACGAAACCCTTCAGGTATTCGGTTTCCAGGCAGGAGGCCGAGACCGGGTGATCGGGGGCCTGGCCGCGTTGCTCGAGGATCTGGATCGACCGGCCCGATAGTTCGGCGAGTTGACCGATCAGGTCGGCGAAGAGGCCACGTTCGACCAGGCCCGAGCACGAGAAGGTGACGAGCAACCCGTCGGGTTCAAGCACATCGAGCGCGGCCCGATTCAGGCGGAGATAACCCTTCAGGGCGTCTTCGACCCCTCGAGGGTGGCGGGCAAACTTGGGCGGGTCGCAAATCACGACTCCAAATCGATCGCTGCCCCCACGGATCGTCTCGAGCGCATCGAAGACATCCGCCGATTCAAACCGCGCCTTGCCCAGTTGGTTGAGCACGGCGTGATGGCGGGCGACTTCGATCGCGGTCGAGGAACTATCGATCCCGAGCACCGACTCCGCCCCGCCGTGCTTGAGCGCGTTCAGCGCAAAAGCACCCGTGTAGGTGAACAGGTCGAGGACCCGTTTGCCCTGACAGTACTGGGCCACGGCCCGGCGATTCTCGCGCTGATCGAGGTAGAAACCGGTCTTTTGCCCGGCTTTCACGTCGACCCAGAAGGTCAGGCCGTTCTCGATGATCTCCACCGGGGCCACGGGTGCGCTGCCGTGGAACACGTCCTCGTGCGGGCGAATCCCTTCCTGTTCGGCGGTCGTCCGATCGGGCCGGGAGAGGATGCCCTCGAGGTCCGGCTCCTGGGCGAGCAGGCCGATCAGCATCTCCCGCCGCTCGAAGAGGGCGAGGCTCGTGAACTGGACGACCAGCCAGCGATCGTAGCGGTCGACCGTGAGGCCGGAGAGCCCGTCGGATTCGCTCGCGATGAGGCGATAGGCGGCGTTCGGCCCCCCCAGGTGGAGGACCTCGCGTCTCAGGCGGACCGCGGCCGCGACCGTCTTCGCCCAGAATTCGTCATCCAAGGGGCCGCCGTCCCAGCGGTAGAGCCGGACCCGGATGGCGCTGTTGGGGTTGAACAGGCCGCGAGCGATGAACTGACCTTCATGACTGAAGACCTCAACCTCGGAGCCCGGCTTCGGCTCGCCTTCGACCCTGGCGATGGAGGTCACGAACAACCAAGGGTGACGCGCAAAGAAGGGGCGCGCTCGACGCGGCTTGACGATGACTCGGGGAAGGCTGGCCATCTCTGGGATAGTCCTCTGGCAAGAAGTCGGAACGAGGAGGCAATGGAAGTCGGGACCGCCCTTGACCGATCATCGCTCATCGCGGAACGGATTCGCACTTAAACTTAACTTAACCTAATTGAACTCGCGTGTCGAAGCCTGCGGTTCCCAACGGCGAAGTGGTCGAGTGAACCAGGGAGCGGTTCAGGGTCGTCGCCCGGCGTCACCGCTCGCCTTCGGAGGAACGGCTGGCCGCCTCGAATTCGGCGAGATAGGCCAGGGTTCGCTCGAGCTGATTCTTGAGATGGCGGACCCGAAGCATGCTCTTGATCCGACACAACAGTTCGACTTTGTTGACCGGTTTGGTCAGGAAGTCGTCGGTCCCCGCCTGAACGCCGCGTTCGAAGTCGGACGCTTCGTTGAGCGCGGTGACCATCAGGATCAGGAGATCCTTGGTGGCGGGATTCGCCCGCAGTTTCCGACAGACTTCGAAGCCGGAGAGTCGCGGCATCATGACGTCGAGCAGCAGGAGGTCGGGTTGGAACTCCGCGACCACGCGCAAGGTATCCTCACCGTCGAACGCGGTTCGAATTTCGCAGTCGACATCACTGAGGTAAGCCTCGAGCAACTCCACATTCTGGAGGTTGTCGTCGGCGATCACGATTTTCGGGGGACCTTTCGGCTGATCCAAGGCAGGGTCTCCTGGGGAGAATCCGACCAGCTGCCCCGAAATCCCTCAAATCAAAAAGGGATGTGTCTTGCAGACTGAGCAGGACGGAAATCGAGTCGGAGTCGCGGCGGCGTTCTTTCCGCCTGATTTTAACCGGTGTCGCCCCTCGCCGAAACCGGAATTGTAAGCGAACTTCCCCTCAAAAGAGTGTGGATGATGGCGGAGATCCGACGACTGTCGCTTGCCGACTCGCGGGAACGTGGTAAAATTGCCAGTAACGCGTTGCTCTCCTGAGAGAGTGGCTCTCTTTGGGACGCGACATGCGCCCTCTCCGTGCGAGGAGGCTCGTCCGTGCCCTTACGTGAGATCGACCGACAGTTGATTGATCGCTGCCTCCGGAAAGAACCCGGGGCGTGGAATGATTTCGTCGACCGGTACATGGGTCTCATTTACCACGTGATTCATCACGTGTCGCATGCTCGGAGCATCGTGCTTTCGCCGGCAGACATCGAGGATATTGCCGCCGAGATCTTCCTGGAGATCGTCGACGAAGATTATGCCGCGTTACGCCGCTTTAAAGGAGCGAGTTCGCTCCCGACGTACTTGACCGTGGTCGCGCGGCGGATTTGCGTCAAAGAAGTCATCAAGCGCCATCGCGAAGCCGAACTGGGCCACATCCAGGCCCATCGGTCGAGCGTTGACGAAGACGCTTCGGGCGAGGCCGAGGCGATCGCCACCGCGGAGGAGGTCGAGCGAATGCTCGAAACCCTTCCCGAGCGCGACGCCGAAGTCGTCCGGCTCTATCACTTGAAATATCTGAATTATCGTCAGATCGGCAAACAGCTCGGTATCCCCGAGAATTCCGTCGGTCCCATCCTGGCCAAGGCGCGCAAACGTCTGCGTCGGACGGCCGAGCAACGGACCGGTTGATCGCGAACTGAACAACAATGCGGGGAGCACGCGACCAGGCGTTCGTCCGGTTTCGCGTGCTCCCCGATTTTTTTGCGCTGTTCACGCTGAAAAAACAAGCGGGGAGGGCAAGCGCCCTGTCTTTGAAAGCTCACGTTTGGAGCCAACAAAAAGACAGGGAGCGATCAGCTCCCCGGTCGGCTGTCGATTCAATTCAGGTCGCTGATCAGCGTTCCATGCTCACGCTCGAGGCTCTCCACCGCGACGAGGCCTCCGGCTTGGCATAGCTCGGTTCCGGGGCGGTGGGCAGAGCAGGGCCGAGCAACTCGTCACTGAGCGAACCGCGGGTCGACGACAGAGCCACCGGGTCTCGCTCCGTCCGCATCGCTCCGTCGACGCCGAGCGGGACGGGTTCGCTCAAATGCACGCCTGCCGGCGGGGCGGGAAGTGTCTCACGAAGGGTGGTCGGTCCTTGTGCTTGCTGCTGGGGTGGGTGAGCGCCCGCGAACAGGGTAACCAGGTTGATCCGGTCGTAACCCTGCCTCGGGTCCTCCACAAAGAGGGCGGCGTACTTGTCCGCCGGGAACTCCTCGTTGATCTTGGTCGAACTTTGCGCGAACGCGACTTCCAGGTTGAGACGATCGCGGACCCACTCGAGCTTCATCTTTTTCGGCAGGTAGACCGTCTCTTCAGGGTGGTTCCCATCAGGAACGCTGAGGTAATCCTCAATGATCGCTCGCGCGATCAGGGTCGAGTCGCCCGCGAAGAGCCGATGCTCCTTGATCCGGCGTGTCGACTCGGAGATGACGACGACCCGAGTGACTGTTTCGCCCCCCGCGCGGGTCGGGCTGAGGGTCAAAACGAGGGTGTCAGGGTCCTTCCCGCGGGTCACAGTACAGCCTGCGGCTTCATTCTCGGTGATGACGCGAAGCCCAAGCGCCTCGACAATCCATTCAGGCTGGAGCACGGCGGGAGAGAGAGGCGTCTTACCCGACTCGTCGTAGTCGCAGTAAAAGATCGCCTTCTGATCGTTATCTTTGGTCCAGTACCAGAACTTCTCGTCGTTCGAACCGATATCGGCGACATCGCCGCCCGTCGACCTCACTTCGAGCCGGAAGTTGCGCGGACGCTCGAGGGCGAGATAGCCGTTGGCCGCCCCCATCGGGCGCCGCCCCTTGCTGACCGAGAGCGACGGCTTCGCCGAGATCTTCTCGATCCGTTCGGCGTTGCGGTTGTGCTCGGTGACGAGAGTCCGCGCCTCGAGTTGCGGCCTCGCAACGACGGGAGCCTGGCGCGCAAGGTTATCGACGCCCGCAGTCCGGCAGCCGGATTGGACGACGAGTAACAGCGCCGCGAAAGTGACAGGCCGAGCATACCTCATACAGAGTCCTTTCCGGTCGGATCGTCGACCGGCGACAAGGCAGTCTCTCGAGGGTGCAGCGCTTTGGGGAAGATAGGCCTTGCGACGGGAGGGGGAAGATTACTCCAATCCCCCTCACCGAACAAGCCGGATTCTCAGTCGCGAAATCGAACCTCTTCCAGGATCGACCACTCCCGACCTGCTCATTGACGAAGAAAGGCCTCGAGTGCGTCGAATCCACGTTCGAGCGTGGTCAAATCCGTCGCAAACGACAGTCTCGCATAGCCCTCGGCTCCGAACGCCGAGCCCATCACCAGCGCGACGTGGGCGGAAGCGAGCGCCGTCAAACAAAATTCGGTGTCGTTGGTGATGAGCTTGCCTCCCAGTGTACGACCGAGGTGGGCCGAAATGTTCATGAAGGCGTAGAACGCCCCCCCGGGAGCAATACAAGTCACTTCAGGCAAGGCGGCAATCCGCTCGAGCACATACGCCCGGCGCTTGGTGAACTGAGACTTCATCGCGACGACCGAATCCTGCGGACCCGTGATCGCCTCGAGCGCGGCCCACTGGCTGACCGAGCAGGGGTTGCTCGTCTCCTGGCTCTGAATGTCCCCCATGAACTTCGCTACCGGCGTCGGGGCAAGCGCCCAGCCGATCCGCCAGCCGGTCATCGCGTAGGTCTTGCTGACCCCCGAGATCGTGATCGTCCGCTCGGCCAGACCCGGCCGGAGCGTCGCGAAGCAGGTTGCCTCGGCGTCGCCATAGAGGAGTTGTTCATAGATTTCGTCGGAGAGTACGCCCACCTGGTCCGATTGCAGCACCGCGTCCGCCAGCGCTTCGAGCTCGGCCCGGGTATAGACCACCCCGGTCGGGTTCGACGGGCTGTTGATCATCAGGAGCTTGGTTCGCGGAGTGACGGCCGCCAGGAACTGCTCGGGGGTCAGCTTGAACTCATTGGCCTCGGTCGTCTGGAGCACGATGGGCGTGGCTCCAGTCAACTTGACCAGGTCGGCGTAGCTAACCCAGTAGGGGGCCGGGATGATCACCTCGTCGCCCGGACCACAGACCGCCATCAAGGCATTGTGAATCGAGTGCTTGGCGCCGTTGGAGACGACGACTTGCACGTCCTGAGTCGGCAGGCCGCGGGTCTCCGAATACAACTTGGCCAACGCCTGGCGAAGCTCGGGGATCCCCGACGGGGGCGTGTAGTGAGTCTGGCCCGACCGCATCGCCTTCAGGGCCGCCTCTTGAATGTTCTCCGGCGTTTTGAAATCGGGCTCGCCCAGCGCGAAGTCGAAAACCTCGACCCCCTCGGCCTTCAATCGCTTCGCCGCTCCGGCCATCGCCAGCGTTGCCGAGGGGGCAATCGCACTCACCCGTTCGGCCAGTGTCAGAGACATCGCGCCAGTACTCCTGAAAATCAATGCGGATAGGTGCCTGTTGAAACGCGCGGGGGACCAGAGCTCATCGCCTCGACTGTTCCCGCCGGCAAGGAGAGGTCGGTCACCGCTCTCTCCTCGATCAATCCTGCTTCCACCCTATCACGGAATCGAAGCGTCGTCACGCCCTGACTCGAGCGCCTCAACCGATGCGCCAGACACGAAAAACCGCGGATGGGTTCCCGCCATCTTCAGACCATATCTTTACGCCTAAACCCTGCAGTCGACAAACTCCGATTAACCAGCAAACTTCACCCTAGATCCGCTATTTCTTTTGCCCGCCAAGAATTCGGAATGATAAGATGAGGTAGACCGGTAAGCGATTCGTTTTGAGCGGGATGTTTCTTGAGAAATCAGGAAGGATACCCTCGGGAATGATCGGTATCGCGGTCGATCATCTTCGGTGCGATTAATTTGGGCGACAATGTCCCGAATTGTTGCGAGCCGGTGAGTTGGTTTGCTCGTCGACCAGAGGAAATCGGGTGTTTTCGCTCGGAAGGGACGGACCGAGTGGGAACGTTGACTGGGTGGCGTTCTTGTCTAGGGCGCTTCGTCCTCGGCACCAATGGCTTGGCAATCATTGGGGGTGGGGGAGATCATGCACCGCGTGGTGGTCACTGGCATCGGGATTGTGTCACCCAACGGGATCGGTCGTCGCGAGTTCAGCGAGGCGATCGTCGAGGGGCGATCGGGCGTAAGCTTCATTGAAAGTTTCGACACGACCGGGCTGGCGATTAAGATTGCCGGCGAAGTCAAGAACTTCGATGTCATGCCGTTTCTCGGCGAGCACAAGAAGAGCGCCAAGCTCATGAGCCGCGCGGTCCGCTTTGCGGTGGGCGCGGCCGGACTGGCCGTGACCGATTCCGGCCTGGACGTGAAAACGCTCGACCCCTCCCGGTTCGGGGTTTGCATGGGGACCGGGATCACTCCCATGGACGTGGGCGAGTTGGTCGAACCGATCGCGCGTTCGATCCGCCCCGACGGCTCGTTTGACATGGGGAAATTCGCCCAGGCGCGGGCGGAGTCGATGTTCCCGCTCTGGCTCCTCCAGCATTTGCCGAACATGGCGGCGTCGCACATCTCGATCCTCCACCACGCGATGGGGCCGAACAACACGATCGTCACGGCCTGCGCTGCGGGCACCCAGGCCGTCGGCGAGGCGTTCCGCTTGATCGCGCGGGGCGATGCCGACGTCATTCTCGCCGGCGGCTGCGACAGTCGGCTCGACCCGCAATTGCTGGTCGCCTATAACGCGATGAAGACGGTCAGCGCCTCGGTACGTTCGCCGGCGGAGGTTTCGCGGCCGTTCGACGGTGAGCGCGATGGCTTCGTCCTCGGCGAAGGGGCGGCCGTGCTGATGCTCGAGAGCCTGACCCGGGCCAAGCGGCGGCGGGCGACCATCTACGCGGAGATCAAGGGTTACGGCTCATCGTTCGACGCCTATGGAATCACCCGCCCCGAGCCGGAGGGGAAGGGGGCGGCCATCGCCATGACGGCCGCACTCCGCGAGGCGCGGGTCGACCACTCCGCCATCGACTACATCAACGCCCACGGCACGAGCACGCGGCTCAACGACCTGTCGGAGACCGTGGCCGTCAAGCGCGTCTTCGGCCATCGCGCGGGCTCGATCCCGATGAGTTCCCAGAAGTCGATGGTGGGCCACTTGATCGGTGCCTCAGGCGCACTCGAGGCCGCCGCGACGGCCATGTCACTCCAACGCGGGGTCGTTCCGCCCACGATCAACCAGGCGACCCCCGACCCGGATTGCGACCTCGACTACGTGCCCAACACCGCGCGGGAGATGCCGCTCCGACTGGCGATCTCCAACAGTTTCGGGTTCGGTGGCCAGAACGCATCGCTCGTGATGTCACACTTCTAAAGCCGGTGTGAGAAGGCGTCTCGTGAGATCGTCTTCTCACACACCCCCAAATCCCAAACCCGGCAAGCGCTTCGGAGCGTTCGGCCCCTGTTCCGCCTATCCATCGACATTCCAACTATCTTGCGCATCTCAACGTTTCGCGACAATCGCGATGACGGATTGTCGATGATCGGCTAACATGCCGCCCGTTGTCGCTCACCCCCCCGAATCTCTTAGGAGCGCGTCCTCCCCTCATGCGCTTCCGATGGCTCTGGACTGCTGGCTTGCTCCTCGGACTGCTCCCAAGGCTTGACCACCCCGTCGCCGCGGGTGAGGTTCCGGTCCGTGCTTCGACGCAACGCGCTCGACTGGCGATTCCGGCCGGCTTGCCACGCTATGAGATCGAAGCGCGGCTGGATATCGACCGAAGGCTGGTGACCGCTCGTGAGCGGGTTCGCTTCACCAACCGAAGCGCCGTGGCCACCCGCGAACTGGTCTTTCACGTCTACCCTCGCTACCGGATGAAGGAGGAGGACCGGCCGGCGCTCTCCAAAACGCTGGAAGTGCTCCGGCTCAGTCCCGAAGAGTCGATGGACGCCGACGGACGGCGGATGAACGTCGGCCGGGTCCGGGTGGATGGCCAGTCGGCCCCGTTCGCATTCGACCCGGAAGTCGATACGGTCATGATTGTCCCGTTGGCGAAGCCGGTTGAGCCGGGGCTGGGGGTCGTCGCCGAGATCGAGTTCAACGTCGAGCTCCCCGATATCTGGGGCCGGTGGGGACACCATCACGGCCTCACCTACCTCTTGAACTGGTACCCGGTCCTCGCGCACCACGACGACCGTGGCTGGGAGCGAACACCTTACGTCCCGTGGCACCAGCCCTGGCACCAGGAGGCTGGCCACTACACCGTCCGGTTCGACACCCCCGAGGGCCAGGTGATCGCCTCCTCGGGCCGGATCAGCGAACGCAAACCAGGTGCGCCCGGCCGGCAAGTCTCCACGATCGTGGCCAGCCCGGCGCGTGACTTCGCCCTGGTCTGCTCCGATCGGTTCGAGGTCCGCGAGCAACAGGTCGGCCCGACGCTCCTACGGGTCGTCTCATTGCCCGAGCACAAGGCCAACGCCGAGAAAGTCCTCGAATACGCGGCCGAGGTCCTCCCACTTTACGAGCGCTGGTTCGGCCCCTACTTCGATGACGAATTCGAGATCGCCCCCTCGTTTTTCGGCTGGAACGGCAACGAGTGCTCGGGCCTGGTGCTGCTCGACGACCGCGTCATGCGGGTCCCCTCCTCGGGGGAACGGTACATCGACCACCTCGTGACCCACGAAACGTGCCACCAGTGGTTCTGGAACGTCGTCGGCACCGACGGATATGCCGAAACGTTCATGGACGAAGGCCTGGTCAACGCATTCACGGCGATCCGCCTCGACGAGAAGTATGGCCGGAACGCCCCCTTGATCCACTGGGGGAAAGGCCTGACCTGGCTCCCCACGATCGGCCGAGAAGACCTGCGGCTCTCCGGCTACTACGGCTGGCGCGCCCGGGGCAACAACGGGCCGGTGATCCAGGACATCAAGTCGATGGGCAACCTGAACGCCTTGTTCAGCCTGGCCTACGACCGTGGCGGCAAGGTGATCGAGATGATCAAGAACCGGCTCGGCACCGAGCGGTTCTTCGCCTTCTTCCGGAAGATTTACCACGAGTACGCGTTCGAGACGTTCCACTACGCCGACCTGAAGCGCGAGCTGACGGCATTCGACCCCAGCTTCGACTGGAATGGCTTCCTCGACGGTTGGCTCGTTGAGCATAAGGACACGGATTGGGCCGTCGAGCACGTCAAGGACACCCCCGCAACCGACAATTCCGGCCAGCGCTCCCTGACGGTCGAGCTCAAGCAGACCGGGGAGATGATCGAGCCGACGGTCGTGCTCTGCCGCTGCGGCCCCGACGAGATTCGGGTGCCGATCTGGCCCGACCGCGGGAGCTACGACATCCCAGGCGGCCACGTCGCCCACGCTCCCAAGGAGGACCGCTGGGTCGTGACGGTCCAGGCTCCCTCCTCACCGTCGCAGGTGATCGTGGATCCCGACCACGCGCTGCTCGACGCGGTCCCGGACAACAACCGCTGGAAGCCGGAGATCGCCTGGCGGTTCACCCCGTTCATGACGCCGCTCGACGAATCGTCCCAGTTTCAATCCTATGACCGGACCTCGATCGTCGCCGGGCCGTTCATCGACCAGTACGCCCGCGGCGGTTTCAAAATCGGCGCCCAGCGCGTGAATCGCTGGCAGGCGACCGTCTGGGCAGGGGCCGAGCCCGCGCTCCGCGAAGCGATCTTCGGCGGCCAGTTCGCCTTGATGCAGTTCCCCTGGCCCCACTGGTCGCTGGGCGTCTTCTACGAGGAAGGGCTCTACAACTTCTACAACGACAAGCGGCACTCGGGCGGCCGTGCCTTCTTGCGGTACCGGTTCCTGGAGACGTCCAGCTTCCTGATCGACGACCAAGGGTTTGCGGAGCTCTACTTCGGCACCGGCAACGAGTTCTGGCAAGGAGACGACGGCCGGCCGGTCAACGGCAATCTCAACGCCGTGGGGGGCCGCTACCGCCTGAGTACGCTCTTCCCCTACTGGGATCCGGTCCAGGGCTTCGAGATCGACGCCACGGCCGAGTACGGCGACCGCTCGTTCGGCTCGGCGGCAACCTACGTGCGGATCGCCGGCGAAGTCGGGATCGTCCGCCCAATCCCAACCTGGTCGGGCGAGCCCTCCAAGAGTCGAATCGCCGTCCGCCTCTACGGCGGCTACGGCGGTCCCGACACCGTCCCCTTGTTCCGCCTCGGCGGCGGCCGTCGCCTCCGCGCACTCGACCTGAGCCAGGACGTCGGCAGCTCCGTCTGGCTCTCCACCTTCGAGTGGCGATTCCCGATCTGGCGCGACATCGACCAGGACCTTGCGGACCACATCCTCAGCGTCCGCAACCTGCTGGGAGCGGTCTTCTACGACGTCGGCCAGTCGTACCTCCGCGGTGAGTGGAACCCCGTCGTCCACGGCGTCGGCGTCGGCATCCGGGTCGACACCATCCTCTTCGCCTTCCTCGAACGCGCCAGTCTCCGTGTCGACATCGCCCAACCCGTCGGAGTCGGCACCGGCCACGGCCCCGTGATCTGGTTTGGGCTGAATCAGGTCTTTTGATCTTCCGCCACCCTGTCACTCGGCCCCTGAAGTTGGATCCTCCACGGCAATGAGGGCCGCCACCTTCTCGCCCGGTCGGGTTCGACAGGGGATCAGGCGAAAGTGAAGGACACTCGGCTCGATCCGATAGACGCTGAGGTCGGGTGGGTGGACACAATCCTGTTCCGTCAGGTGAGCATCCACGGCGCCCGAGTCATACCCACCCAGTTCGACGCGAACGCGCAACGAGCTGGGCGACAGGAGCGCGAACGCCGGGTCAGGGCCGGACAGCGTCAATCGCGCCTCCGCGGGGGGGCGATCCTCCAAGCAAAGGTTCGTGGGAATGTTCCGGTACTCGATCGGCACGACGAACGTCTGTTCGATCGTATCCCCCTGGCGCGCGAACAGGAACCAGCCCAGCGCGGCGATCGCCAACGATGCGACCTTCAGTCCGGAATGCTGAAAAAGGCGCTTGGCCAACCGGGGCCGGTGGGTTGCCGGACAATGCTCCGCGAGGAACGAACCGAGGCGAAGCGTCAAGTCAGCGGCCGACGCGATCTCGACCAGCCGCCCATTCTGCGCGAGGCTAACAATCCCCCGCTCCTCGGAGACGATCAAAATCAAGGCGTCGGTTCGCTCCGACAGTCCGAGACCGGCGCTATGTCTCGTGCCACGCCACTTCCCGTCATCGATGTTTTCCGAGAGCGGAAGCTGGGCGCAGATCCGCACGATTTGGCCATCCCGAATCACGATTGCGCCGTCGTGCCCCGGGGAATGAGGATCGAAAATGCTCTGCATCAAGCTCGTCTTGATCGGGGCAAGCAGCTCGATCCCTCCGTTCACACAGTGCTCCAACGTCTCATGTCCCTGGAGCACGATCAGCACACCGATCCGTTGCTCGGCGCTCTGGAAAGCGAGGTCGACGAGCGGTTCGACGTCGTCGCTCGGGTGCCGCGATCGGTTCAGCGCTTGAAACGGACGCCAGTGCCGCCAGCGCAGAATGGCGCGACGAATGTCCTCTTGAAAGGCGATCGCGAAAACGACGAAAAGCGCCAGGCCCGCGGTCCGCAGGAGCATTTCGGTTAAAAAGAGCCCAAAGACGCGGGCCACGAAATAGATGCCCACCAAGATGACTGCGCCTAGCAACGGCATTCGGTTCGCGGGCGTTCGCAGCAAGCGAAGCACGCCGTAGATCAGAACTGAGGCCACCAGGATGTCGACGACCTCCGTGGCATCGGTCACCAACGCTGAGCGGAGGATGGACCAGTCGAAGGTGGTCAAGCGGGACTCCAACGGCCAAGATCCATTGATCTCACTCCGAGCTTCGATCCTGATCGACACCCGGTGGGCCGCTGTCGATTCAACCCGGTCTCGTCGGCTCGTCTCTGAATTATAGAGGACCCCGTACCAGGAAACTCAAGCCCCGTGGGATCGCGGGCGGAGAATCGATCGCGCCGACGTCCGATCGAAAGAACGCGTCAAGTGTGGTGGCGAGGGGCGGTCGATTCGGCGGAGGAAGCCGAAAGTGCAGGGGGGGGTCCCCAGGGCCCACGCGTCTCTGGAGTCTCGATCGTGCCCGATGAGCCGACCGCTAAATGGCTTTGGCCAACACGTCCAGGTCGTGTACGAACAGCGGAGCGGGGATGGGACATCGGGCGATGATCGACCGGTCTGCCAGCAGTTCGGCGGGGGCCGTCCAGGCCGAGTCGAAGACTTGCGGGTCGGTCCAAAGTGGGATCAACCGGTGATCCCCGCGATCGAGGATCACGGCCACCCCATGGACCGCGCGAACCGGGTGCGCCACGGCTTCGATGGCAGCCTCAGGGCTGGGGAAGAGCCGGATCCGGTCGACTTGGTCGTCCGACGACGTGGTTGTATAGAGCATGGCACGATCTCCCTGGGCGCAGTTATCAATCGCGGTCCATCAATGCGTAACTTGATCGTGTCGACGGCGAAACCTCAAGCCGGACGCAGCCAGTGTCGGGGATCAGGCGATCCGAACCGGCTCATCGGACGGTCCTATGCAACCCGCCGCGCGAGGCGGAGCAAAGGGTCGGCAACGAAACGAAGCGCTGCAACGGACACCACCGGTGACTGGTCGCGGCATCGGTGATCGAATCGGTTGAGCAGCGATGGCCACGGAGAGGACGGGCCACGAGCGAAGACCACTCGACGAAATGAATGTAAGCAAGAACGGCGACCAGGACAAGGGAGGGGTTCAACTCCCTCGCCAAACTCCGTTTCAGAGACCGCGACTCGTGCTTCAACAACGCCCAGGACCAAAGCGATCGATGTCATAACGATGCGTTCTACCAAAACCCATGAACCATACGCCCTGTCGAGTTCCCTCTCGCCCGTATGAGCAAAGCTCGCCGATCCGTGGAGCAGTCCCGGTCCCGCCGTAACGAACCTACGACCTTGGGAATTCGCTCCTGCCGAATCGGTGGATTGATTCTAATAACGTGCGAGTCGGATTAGCAAGTCCAGCAATCGCTAATATTGACGTGCAAATCCATTCGGAGAAAAGATGAGTCTGTCGCAAGGAAACCGGGCCGTCTGTCTGCCCTTGAGGTCGAAATTCGCGGGAGAAGCTCGATCCCGGTATCCTTGCTCCTGTCTCGAAAAGATCCACGGAATCCTTATTGTCATTGGCGAAGCCGAGTTGCATCAGGTCGCACGTACACGTGAACGGCCGGCGTCAACACGACATCCCTCGACGCCTCGATTCCACCGAGGATTGACTCGACCTCCAATCCACGGACGATCGCATCCATGATGTCCCGCCCGGACGAAGCATTTTATCACGGGATGCTGTGTTCCAATCATCACTCAAATCCAGGGCGGTTCCGTCTTGGAGGTTGAGCACACCGCACCACGGTAATCGGCTGGACCAGCACGGAGCAAGACGGCGCGTTGAGGTTCCATGCTCACCCGAGATTCAATCCGAGTCCCGACGGATTCGCTTCTCAACTCTCCGATGATTCTTGCCTCAGGGTCGTCGCCAACTTTGAAGCCAGCGCTCTCCGGATGCGGAGCCGAGGATTGCTCGATTCGATTGGTCGCGTCTTTAAAAAAAAGGAGGCCCACATTGGGCCTCCTGTCGCAATCACGATTGATTGATTCACCACTAATTCATTTAACGGGGACTTCATACCGAATGAACCCAAGCAGTTCACCTTCCTTGGCCCCATGACAGGATGCGCAGCGCTTCAGCACGGCCGGGACGATCGTCGCGGCGTAGAGCGTCCGCTTCTCCCCTTGGCCGGCAATCTCTTCGTAGTACGGCTTGCCCGCTTGCATGGCCTTGGCGGCGCGTTTCTCGAAGTCGGTCTTCGGCAGGTTCGCCTCGTTCTGAGGAGCCCCAGAGGCATCGACAAGCTTGGCTTTGTGCCATCCCTCCTTATCCATCGCGCCGAAGACATCCATGGCGACCTTGATGGCGGGCGGCCCCTCATCGTACCGCTTGGTGACCGAAACTACGGCCGTCTTGTAGAGCGAATCGAGCATCTTGACCTGGTCACGAGCTCGGGTCACGGCCGGATCTTTCCCGGCCTCATCGGCCCGCAGATTCGTGCCCGAGACCAAGACCGCGACGAGCGCCGCGGCCGCCAAGGAGGCCACCAGGCAAACGACGCAATACAGTCGACCGCTTTTCATACCCTTCTGCATCAGTTCTCCCCTTGCGTTCTCTTGAGACTTGCCGCACGAATCGTGACACGCGGGTGTCACGGACCCTTCAACGTCACGATCCCACCCGTCACCGGCCGGAGCGACTCCAAGGTCACTCCATCCAGATAGTCCATCTGCCGCCGTTCCGCCTCGGCCAGCACGCCTCGCAAGGCGCAGCCGGGCTGAATCACGCAGACACCCGGCCGATCCACACACTCGAGCAGGTGAATGTTTCGCCCCTCGAAGTCGCGCACCACCTCGCCGACCGAGATTCCCGTCGCCTCGCGCATCAACTCGATCCCGCCCCCAGGGCCGCGGACGTTTCGCACGTAACCCAGCCGGCCCAACTGGTGCACCACCTTCCCCAGGTGATTGGCAGAGATCCCGTAAAACGCTGCCAGTTCCCCCACCGTCGATCGCCCCCGTTCCGTGGCCAGGTAGAGCAACGTCCTCAAGGCATAGTCCGTATGAAGCGCGAGTTTCATCCACCCGATCCCCGGCCCGATCGATTGCGGTATTCCTGCACCAAGAATACAGGAATTGACGGGTAATTCAAGATAGTGATTCGTTCCGAGACCGCACACGTTGTAAAATCACCCGTTTTGGGGAGTGGTTTTCCGAGGCTCAGAATCGAGCCTGCGTATGGGAGCAAGTGGGGGCATGGGGCGTCCGCACTCCCTATTTAAGAGGGCTGAACCGAAGTGGTAGGCGCAGTCAGGCCGGCGTCAGCTTTTTGACGATTTAAGGCGACTTCGACAAGTCGTCGACGCCGGACGATCCGGTTGTATGATGGCTCGACGGCCAGTCACAGGGATCGGCCCCGAACGCTTTGCCTCCGCAAGTCAATGAGGATCGACCTGGCATGCTGCGCCGACGCCTTTCGTTATTGCAGGCCGTCAGCCTGAACATGGCGATGATGGTCGGGATCGGTCCGTTCATCACGATCCCGGAGTTTCTCAAGAAGCTGGACGGGCCGCAGGTCATGATCGGCTGGGTGATCGGCGCCCTGATCGCCCTGGCCGACGGCCTGGTCTGGAGTGAGCTCGCGGCGGCGTTTCCCGGTTCGGGCGGGACGTTTCACTTCTTCGACGCGGTCTACGGCGAGTCCAGGGCCGGACGGTTCCTCAAGTTTCTCTTCGTCTGGCAGTTCCTCTTCAGCGCTCCGCTCGAAGTCGCCACCGGGGCGATCGGCCTGGCGCACTACGTCGGCTATCTCTGGCCGACCCTGAAGCTCACGGCCTGGTCCTGGCAGGTCTCGGTCCCGAGTCTCGGCGGTTTCACCTGGCAGGTTCAGAACGAACAGGTGTTGACGATCGCCGTGATGGCGGCGATCACCACACTTGCTTATCGCCGGATCGAAGTGGCCGGACGACTCATGGTCGTCCTCTGGGCGGGGATGCTCGCCACCGTCGCCGTGGTGATCGCGTCCGGGCTCGGCCACTTCAATGCGGCCCAGGCGTTCAACTTTCCCTCGGACGCCTTCACACTCGACCGTCGGTTCGCGATGGGGCTGGGCGCCGCGGTCGGAATCGCGATGTACGACTTCCTCGGCTACTACCAGATCTGCTACCTGGGCGATGAAGTGGACGACGCCCCCCGGACGATCCCTCGCGCCATCCTGATCTCAGTCGTTGCCGTCGCCCTCGTCTATTTGACGATGAATGTCAGCATTCTTGGCGTCCTGCCCTGGCAGGAAGTCACCGCGTCGACGCACGTCGCCAGCGACATGATGCAGCGGCTCTACGGCTCAACCGCCGCGCGAGTCGTCACGATGATGATCATCTGGACGGCGGCGGCCTCCACCTTCGCGGCCTTGCTCGGCTACAGCCGGGTCCCCTATGCCGCGGCCCGTTCGGGGCACTTCTTCCAAGGATTGGCCCGAACCCACCCGACGGGCCAGTTCCCGCACCGCTCGCTGCTCCTGATCGCCGGGCTGGCCACGCTCGCCTGTCTGGCCGACCTCGTCACGGTGATCGAAGCCCTGCTCACGTCGCGGATCCTGATCCAGTTCGTCGCCCAGATCGCCACGGTCTTCTACCTCCGAACCCGCCCCGACCTCCTCGAAAAAATGCCGTTCCGAATGTGGTTCTTCCCACTCCCGGCGCTCTTCGCCTTGGTCGGCTGGCTCTTTGTGTTCGGCACCTCAAGACCCCAGATCATTCTCTATGGGGTCGGTTCACTCGTCCTCGGCGCGGTCGTTTTCATGGTCTGGAACCGGCTGGCGGCAAGAGTCATACCTTGACCTGAGTTGCATCGCTTGAGACTCTTGTGCATAGCCGGATCATCCCTGAGTCAGGGACCCGGCGCCAGGGGAAGGGTTGCGCAACGTTGAAGAGGAGATCCGAATGCGGCGTCTGTTTCTGGTGATGACGGGTTTCCTTTGGCTTTCGGCGTCGCCGGCAAGCGCAGAGCTTGAAGTGGGGGTGGCGCGAGTCGACATCACACCCGACTATCCGATTCGACTCCACGGCTACCTTTCCCGCACCCAGGAGTCGCGGGGCACCGCCCAACGGATCTGGGCCAAAGGGCTGGCCATCGGCTCGAAGGAGGGGCGCCGCGTCGTCCTCGTCTCGGTCGATAGCCTGGGCGTCCCGTTTGAGATCGTCGACGAAGTCGCGAAGCGACTCCAGGCAAAGGAACGACTCGCCAAGTCGGACTTCGTCGTGGCCGCCTCGCATACCCATAGTGCGCCCTGCTTGTCAGGAATCGCGCCGAACATCTTCGGCAAGAAGATCGCCGACAACGAGCAGGCGACCATCGATCGCTACACCCGCGAGCTGACCGACAACCTCGAACAGGTCAGTCTCGCCGCCCTCAAAGACCTCCGCCCAAGGCGGCTCGATTGGGCCCAGGGGCAGGTGAACTTCGCCAGCAATCGGCGGACCAAGGGGGGACCGGTCGACCATTCGCTCCCCGTGCTGAAAGTCACCGACCTCGACGGCAAGGTCTGCGCAATCCTGGTGAACTACGCCTGCCACTGCACGACGCTCGACCCCAACGATAATAAGGTCAGCGGCGATTGGGCCGGCTCTGCCCAGGAAGCGATCGAACACGATCATCCCGGCGCCATCGCCTTGACGGTCGTCGGCTGCGGCGCTGACTCGAACCCCCTGAAACGACTCGCCGCCGATGGGGCCCAGGTCAACGGCCGCGCCATCGCCGACGAGGTCAACCGGCTCGTCAAGCTCGCCTCGAACGCGAAGCCAGGCGAATCGCCCTGGCACAGCCTTGAGGCTCCCCCCGTCCCGTCACCTCGCGCGGAGGTGAAGCTTCCCTTCGACACGCTCCCGACTCGCGCGGAGCTCGAAACGCTCGTCAAGGCCGGAGGCCCTCCCGGCTACAACGCCTCGGTCCAGCGTGCCAAGCTCGATCGCGGCGAGCCGCTCCAGACCGAGGTCAACTATCCGGTCCAGGTCTGGGCCTTCGGTAACGAACTCGCCATGGTCTTCCTCCCCGGCGAAGTCGTCGTCGACTATGTGCTCCGACTTAAAAAGGACTTTGACCCGGCCAGGCTCTGGGTCACCGCCTATGCCAACGACGTCCCCTGTTATATCCCCTCCGAACGCATCCTCCGTGAAGGGGGCTACGAAGGGGGCGGGGCCATGGTCTACTACGCGCGACCAGCCCGATTCAAACCGGGCATTGAAGACTTAATCATTTCGACAGTTCACAAACTGATGCCGGACGAGTTCCAGGCGAAGCCCAAGGCGGATGCCAAGGCCAACGATGAAACCCCCAAGGCCAAGTCGACCGAAGACGCCCTGAGCGCCATGCGGGTCAAGAAGGGGTTCCGTGTTGAGCTCGTGGCGTCCGAACCCTTGATTCTCGACCCGGTCGCGATCGATTTCGGCGGCGACGGCAAGCTCTGGGTCTGCGAGATGCGTGACTACCCCGCCGGGCTGGATGGCAATTATACGCCGGGGGGCGTGGTCAAGGTCCTTGAAGACCGCGATGGTGACGGCCGTTACGAGACGGGGACGAACTTCCTTGAGGGGTTGCCGTTCCCGACGGGCGTGATGGCCTGGCGGAAGGGCGTCTTGATCTGCGCCGCACCCGAGATCCTCTACGCCGAGGACACCGATGGCGACGGCAAGGCAGACGTCCGCAAGGTCCTCTTCCGCGGCTTCGCGACCGAGAACTACCAGGCACGCGTCAACGGCCTCTCCTATAACCTCGACAACTGGGTCTACGGTGCCAACGGACTGATCGGCGGCACGATCCACGGCATGGCGACGGGACGCGAGATCAACATCGGCGGTCGCGACTTTCGGATCAAGCCCGACACCGGGACGATGGAACCGGCCTCGGGCCTGACCCAGCAAGGGCGGATCCACGACGACTGGGGCAATCAGTTCGGCAACACGAACAGCGACTGGCTCAGGCACTATCCGTTCCCCGACCAGTATGCCCTGAGGAACCCGCGCGTCGCGGCGCCCGGGCCCATGGTCTATGTCGCCCGCGACCCCGACAACGCGCGGATGTATCCCACCAGTCGGACCCTCGAACGGTTCAACATGCCCGAGAGTGCCAATCGAGTGACCTCGGGATGCGGCCCAACGATCTACCGCGACCATCTGCTGGGCGACGGGTTCACCGGAAATTCGTTCACGTGCGAACCTGTCCATAACGTGGTCCATCGCGAGGTGCTCTCGGCCGACGGGATCACGTTCGCGAGCCACCGCGCCGAGGACGAGAAAACGTCGGAGTTCCTCTCTTCGACCGACAACTGGTTCCGTCCCGTGCAGGCCCGGACCGGACCGGACGGAGCGCTCTGGGTTGTCGATATGTACCGAGCGGTGATCGAGCACCCGCGCTGGATCAGCCCGCAACAGCTCGCCACCCTGGACGTCCGGGGCGGATCCGACAAGGGCCGGATCTACCGGGTCTACCCCGAAGGGGAGACTCCGCGTCCCGTGCCGATCCTCGACCGCCTGGCGGCTCCCGAACTCGCCAAGCAGCTCGACAGCCCCAATGGCACCCTGCGCGACAACGTCCAGCGCCTCCTGGTCGAGCGTGGCGACCGATCGGCGGTGCCCGCGCTCAAGGAAGTCGCCGCGCGCAGCACCCGGCCCGAAGCCCGGATGCAGGCGCTCTGGACGCTCGAGGGACTCAATGCGCTCGAGGGGGCCGAGATCCTCAACGGGCTGGCCGACAGCCATGCCGGCGTCCGCCGGCAAGCGGTCCGCGTCGCGGAGCGAAGGCTCGGCGACGACGAACCGCTCGCAAAGGCTATCTCCGCGCTTGCGGCCGACCCCGACCTCGGTGTCCGCTATCAACTGGCGTTGAGCCTGGGCGAGTGGAACGATCCCCGCGCGGGCGAGTTGCTCGGCCAGATCGCCTTGCGGGACGGCAACGACATCTGGGTCCGGGGCGCGATTCTCAGTTCGGCCGTGAAGCATCCGGGGCCGATTCTCGCCGCGGTGGTCTCCGACAAGGCCGATCCCAAGATCCGCTCGGCCATGATCGGCCCGCTGGTGACCACGGCGACCTCCGCGCGGAACGCCGCCGCGATCGCGGCGCTCGTCGATGCCTTGCCCAAGCCCGCCAAGGGGGAACCGATCCCGTCGTGGTGGCTGGCGCTGGCGGCCGAACTGTTCGGGTCGGGCAACGCCGAGGTCGGCGACCTCGCCTCCATGCCGTTCATGCAATCGGTCTTCGCTCATGCCCGCCTCGTCGCTCAGGACGAGAAAGGGAAGGCCGACGAGCGTCGGGCAGCCATCCGTCTGCTCGGCCACGAGAAGAAGAATCAGGAGGGTGACATCGCCCTGCTGACGGATCTGCTCGCGCCTCGGAATGATTCGGCGATCCAACTCGCGGCGGTGCAGAACCTGGCGCGTCTCGAGAACCACGACGCCGCCGGCCGCCTGATCGCCACCTGGCCCCAACTCGCCCCCGCGCTCCGTGGGGCCACGATCGACGGCTTGCTCGCCCGACCGAGCTCCACCCAGGCGCTGCTCACCGCGCTCGAGAGCAAGGCCATCGTATCGGCCGAGATCGATGCCACCCATCGCCAGCGACTGCTCGCGCAGACCGATCCGGTCCTGCAAGAACGGGCCGAGAAGGTGCTCTCAACGGTTCGACCGCGGGGACGCGCCGAGGTGCTCAACGCCTATCGCCCCGCATCGGAACAGACCGGCGATCCCACGCGGGGCAAGGTCCTGTTCGGCAAGATCTGCGCGAGCTGCCACAAGTTCGACGGGCAAGGGCACGAGGTCGGTCCCGACCTGGCGGCCCTGACCGACACCACGCCCGATGCCTTTCTGACGGCGATCCTCGACCCCAACCGCGAGGTCGACGCCCGCTACGCCGGCTACACGGCCGCCGTGACCGACGGCCGGGTCGTGACCGGGCTGATCGCCGCCGAGACCGGCAACGCGATCACCCTGAAACGCCAGGAAGGGGTGCTCGACGTGATCCTTCGGGCCGACCTCGAGGAGCTCAAGACGACGGGCCAGTCACTGATGCCGGAAGGACTCGAGAACGACCTCAAGCCCGCCGACCTGTCCGACCTGATCGCCTATCTCGCCTCGGGTGCCCGTCGACCCAAGGTGCTCGAGGGGAACCATCCCGAGACGGTCGTGCAGGCAGCCAACGGCAGCCTCCGCCTGAGCGCCGAGACCGCCCAGGTCTACGGTCCCACGTTGACCTTCGAGAGCCAGTTCGGCAACCTCGGCCTTTGGCAGAGCGCCGGCGATCACGCCGTCTGGACGGTCCGGGTCGATCGCCCGACGACGTTCACCGTCGCCATGGAGTGGGCCTGCGCCGACGAATCGGCGGGCAATGCGTTCCTCGTTCGTTCCGACGTCAGCACCCTTCGAGGAACGGTCGACGGCACCGGCTCGGGAACCTGGTCGCGCTATCGCTCGATCTTCGTCGGCGAAATGGTGCTGGCGGCCGGAACCCATCGGATCGAGTTTCGACCGGTGGGCCCGATCCGCAACGCGCTACTCGACCTCAAGGCGGTCACGCTCACGCCTCGTGTGAAGCTGGGGCGTTGACGCAATCCTGAGAAGAAACGCATTCCGCTTCCATCGTCCGATCGCAGGGCCGGCTCAATCGATCGATTGAGTCGGCCTTGACCCTTTTGGTAAGAAGGGATAGTTTGCCTCGACTTGGATGGATACGCCATCAAGACTTCCAGAGATTGAGGCGCACGATGCGACGGATCGCGCTTGCGGCCGCGGTATTCTCGGGCATTCAGACCACCGGCTGCATGACGGCCGGACGGGTCGCCGAACCCGTGATGAGCGCGACGGTATTCACCTACACGGCGGGTCGTGCCACCCAGGATTTCCACTATCCGCCCACGACGCTCCAGTCGGCGATCACCGGCGCGATGGATGACCTCCGGGTCCACTCGGTTCGGTTGACGCAAGACGGAGGCATGCTCATTTACAACGGATCGACGGCCGACGATCGTCGCGTCGCGGTGACGATCCGCCCCAACCAGGCCGTCTCGCGGGTCAGCGTCCGAATCGGCTGGTTCGGCGACGAGCCGCTCTCGCGAGCGCTGATGGATCGAATCGGAATTCGCCTGGGCGAATTGCCCCCCTCGGCCATCCCCGTCGATCCCCCGAGCGAGCCCGCCTCGAATCCTTACTTCTCGCGTGACGCCGTGCCCGACTCGGTCATGCTTCGCGACCAGGCCGACGCCATCTACCGCGACACTCCCGTCCCCTGATCCTCCCGATCCGACGGTCACTCCCACCCAAGCCAGAGGACGGACGAGACGGCCCTTGGACTTCCCCCAGGCCGTCTTCCACCGGCCAGGGTATCTCCTCGTGGAGGACGAGCCACCGACCTCCAGGCCGTTGGTAATGTCCCTCTGGGGCCAGTCCGATTCGAAGTCACCACGCCAGCCTTCCGTGAGCCCCGAGCCCACGCGAACGGGGTCGTGATCCAGCGCTGTTTCAGACGGCCGACGCACTCGCAAAGTCACGCCATTCGGCATTCTTTGCCGCGTTCGACTCGCTCCGTTGCGCCTCGAATTGGCCTCACTCAGTGCGGCACAGTCACCCCAAAACGACGAACCAGCGAATTCGTGATTGCAAAGAGGTAGAATTCCCTTGAGTTCTCATCTCTGAATTGAGTGTTGTGTTCGACCTGGTTGAGAACGTAGCCGGAGCCATCGTGCGATGCGTTCTGCCAAGGCCTCGAACTCACTCAAAATCACCGCGTTTGACCCGCGAAAAATCACTCGTTCTTCGTCGTTTCTGGCGGCTTTTGAAGGGCCAGCCGCGGCCCGCGACGTCTTTGCCTCCTGCGAAGACGGCTCGCGGGCCGTGTGGCCATTCATCTGAGGAATTCGACTCAGCACATGTCCAAGTCTACTTCCTCACGACAAAGGGTCGAACCTGGGGGACGCATCCATGCGACCAGGAGTCGAACCTTATTTTTTCGGACAGAATCCACGCAGCGCTGGAGACGTGCGTGGCTGGTTACCTAGGTGGGATCAAACATTTCAAGGACAACTGAATCGAACACAACTCGAATGTGAAGCGAAAGGTGTCGTGCTCTCAGGACGGTCGCCAAAATACGCTGAGATGCCTCGTCCGTCAACCCACTCGCCTCCACTTTTTCCCGAGAACTCTTCAGATCCGAAAGGTCAACATTGATGGGTAAGGGAGTGAATTCCGTGTGAGTCGAACTTGCTCATGAGGTTGCGGCATTCCGTCGGCGTCGCTGGAACCGCTCGAATAAAGCACTTGCGGTCGACGCGCCGGGGTGCGATCGTTGGGGACTCCTCCGGGGCACACTTCAGGAAAAAGTCACGATGACAGTGCGGATCGGTTTGGATCATTACACGATCGGGCACCGCAACCTCTCGGCGGAAGAGACGCTCGAATTTGCCCAAACTCACAGCTTTGACGGCGTCCAGTTTCTCAACCCCGAGTCGATCGATCGGTCGCTGGCCCCCGATCGACTGACGGCGTTCCGCCGCCAGGCCGACGAGCGAAATCTTTACCTCGAGGTGGGCCTTCCCTCGCCCAACCCGGTGCGTCGCTCACGGCAAGAGGACCGGGAGATTACGGCCGCCGAGCATTCGCGAGACCTGGTCCGGCACATCGAAGCGATCGCGGCGTTGGGCTGCCGGCACGCGCGGGCCTATGTCGGCGACCGCCATGACCGATTCCGCACGGACGTACGCTGGGAGGTCCAGCGTGCGGCCACGCTCGAGGTCCTGTCGATCCTCACGCCTCGACTCCGCGAACTGGGCTTACAGATCGCCCTGGAGACGCACGCGGACCTGACGGTCGACGAGCTGGTCGAAATGATCGACCACCTCGGTCCTGACGTCGCGGGAGTGACGTTCGACACCGGGAACCTGCTCATGCGGCTCGACGAGCCGATCGCGGCGGCCGAGCGGCTGGCACCTCACGTCCTGGCCACGCACGTCAAGGACGCGATCCTCGGCTTCACGCCGCGGGGTCTCTGCTGGCAGGCGCGGCCGATCGGGTCGGGGGTCATTCCCATGCCAGACATCCTGGCCATCCTCATTCACGCCAATCCCCAACTCACTCTTTCCATCGAACTTCACCCCAGAACCTACGACCTACCTATCTTCGACAAAACCTGGCTTTCGTTTTTCCCCGCCCTTCGCGCGGACGCACTGGCCGGAATCGTCGGCCTCGCCGAACGTTGCCATCGCCGGTTCGCGGAAGGGTCACTCATTCGCCCCGAAGTCGTGGAGGCAATCCCCTGGGCCGACCGTGACCTCGATTGGATCGCCAGTTCGCTCGGCTATCTCAGGACGGTCGTTCCCTACCTCGCCCGTTTCGAGGATCGATCCCCGCCTGAATGCGTGTGACCGCTCGCTGCGCTTTACCGACGCATGGTGGTGGGGAGTCGCGTCGGTCGTGGGCAATCCGCGGGAGAAAGCTTCCCGGGTGAAGACCTTTTCCAGGTCGTTTGAAAACAACGACTGGAGGGCCCACCGATCGGGAATCACCGAGGCCGACCGCCTCGGTGACCATCCTCAATCACCCCCAAACTCAACACCTTATTCTCTGAGTCTGTCGCAAGGAAATCGGGCCGCCTGTTTGCCCCGGAGGCCGAAACTCGCGGGAGAAACTCGTTCCCACGCTCTGCGTGGGAATACCGTTCTGGCCGCTCTGCGGCCCCACCCACCGGCGAAGACGACGCAGAGCGTCGCGGACGGCATTCCCACGCAGAGCGTGGGAACGAGATCCCGGTGTCCTGGCTACAGTCTCGGTTTTTTATATTAAAACTCACTTCATCTAAAACCATGCCATCATGGCAGACCCCACAAATCAAGAATTTTCCGAAATCCTACCAAGCATCCTGACCATGAAACAAGAATGTATTCATAAACGTTGCATTCAGATTTTATTTTACGTGCAAAGACAAATTGATTCTAAGCCAAATCATCATTCATAAATTCATAATCCAAAAGCAACCTTCATCCCACAAAACGTTCCGCAATGCGAGCCAACCCGCTCGGACCTATGCGATTCGTCGCGCGGGGACTCGTCCGCTCCGAGGGCCGATCCCCGGCCCTCGGAGCGGACGTGTTTGTGCGATCATTGAGACGGCTGGACGTTCGTCTGGCGGATCTGGGTCGAGAGGTGATACGGGAAGCCGTCGATCTCGTATTCGAGATCGGCGAAGAAGGCAATATTCCCGGTTGCGGGAGTGGCCTTATCGATCGTCATCTTCTCTTTCGGCTCCACTGCGGTGGCCGACCATTTCGACTTGCGGAAGTCGAGAGAGTCCGACGTCGCCTCCCAAACCTGGACCGACTTGGGTGCGGGGGCCGAGTCGACGACAAGACGAAGGCTCCCTTCGTTGTCGTCATGCTTCCACGAAAACTTCGGGAATGGCTTCTCGCCGATCGAGTGTCGGAACAAGGCGCCGACGGCACTCATGGCGTAATCCCTATGCTGGTCGAGGCCGTGGCCCGCGTTGGGCAAGTACACCACCCACTTCGAACCGACGAGTTCGTCCCAATAGAGATTCAACGAGTCGAGCGTCCAGTAAGGGTCGTTTGTCCCATTGATCTGGAGCTTCGGCAGGCGCAGCCGATTGCGATACGTGAACGGGTCGACCATCGCCAGCAGTTCCTTGGCGTTGGGCCGGCTCTCTTTGCCGATCAGGCCGCGGTCGGTGTAATCCTGGATCTGCTCGCTGAACTTGCCCCCGAAATTCTCGAGCTGATGCTTGTTCTGGGCGTCGAGGTTGAGGGTCGGGATGACCATCGGCGCGATCGCTTTCACCCGGGGGTCGGAAGCGCCGGTGAGCCAGGTCGTCCAGCCTCGCTTCGAGGCTCCGGTCACGACGAACCGCGTGATCGGCTTGTCCTTCTCCTTGCCGAACTCCTGCGCGGCGTCCATCGCCCGCACCGCGCTCTTGACCATCGGGAAGAGCAGGGGCCACTCCTCATCCTTGGTTTCGAGGTAGCGGACGAACGTCTCGGCGATCAGCGTGTCCTCGTTCTTGCCACCGAGCAACGGCTGGTTGGGCACTTGGGGAAGCACGATGACGCGGGCCTGGCAGGCTTTGGCGAGTGCGAACCCGACGGTGAGATCACCGTCGCGGGGACCATCCCCCACCTTTCCCCCCGTGATGAAGAGCACGGCCGCGTCGGGGTACGCCAATTCTTTCGGCTCGATAATCGAGAGGTTGTGGGACCAGGTGATCCCTTGCCAGACCTGCGAAGTCAGTTTGATCCAGTGAACCGTTGTCCCGTCCGTCGTTTTCGACGACACGAAGTTCCAGGCATAGGCCGGGTCGGCCTTTTTGACGTAGTCGTCGAGCCCGGCCCGCGCGGGAAGAGCCCAGCTCACCGCGAAAGCCAGCGTCAAGAACGAGGAGAGAAGCCCGCGTTGCATCATCGACATCGAGAAGGCTCCGCAAGGAAAGAGGCAAACCCAAACACCGCCCCCCGCAAACGAACAGCAAGTCCAGCGGAGGCCCCCATTAAATCGCAACCGGTCCTCCGCCGCACTTCTCTTTTTCTCGCGCGCACTCAAAACGCGTCGGCGCTCAACACCTCTCCCGAGCCGATCGTGTTGAGACCAATCCACACCGCCTGATTCACCGTATTTTTCACAAACCGCACCGAGCCATCGCCCAACAAGGTGTTCACTCCCCCGGCGTGACGGCTCCGTGAGCCTGCGAAGGCTTCACTGTCGCCAGCGCCAGAGTCACAAGGGAGTTGTAGAACAGGCTCACTGGTACAAAAGAGACCCGGGTCATTATTGAGGAAGTCGCCACCGGTACCACTGCCGGGTCTAAGACCCAGATAATCTTTAGTGGAGTTCGGGGCGTAGCGAGTCATGAACGACGAGCCTCCCGGTACGGTCGTCCACATCGCCCCTCGGATGTCGTTCGGCCCCCCCTGGAGGACCTCGCCGACGAACACGGTATTGCTGGTGCCGTCCGTGATCGAGGCAAAGGTGGTATTCCCATTATGGCCGAACGCCGAGCGGAGATATTGTGGCCCCAGAGTGCCATCATTGGCCGCCCCCCAACTGGTGTTTCCCCAGCTCGCCGCGTAATTGCCCTTGCTCATGATCGGTGCGCTCAACAGGCCGCCCCGGTAGCTCGAAATAATCTGGAACTTGTTCTCGCGGTCGCTCGGGCATTGAAACGACGAAATCTTCGTGGCGGACACGGTCGAATTGGCGAAGAACCCGTCGACGATTGCCAACCCCGGTCCGGGCCACCCCTCCGAACCCAAACTATAGTTGAACGAGTTGGCCAAATTGCCTTGCTCGATCTGAGGCAACATCAAACAGAACCAGGTCGTATTCTGGGCTCCCTGGAAGACCTTGGGAAAATCGGTTGCCGGCTGTCCGGGTCTGGGCGCCCAGATTCGCCCCGGTGGAATGCAACTATGAACCGAGTTATAGTTATGTATAGCGAGTCCGAGTTGTTTCAGGTTGTTGACGCACTGAATTCGCCGGGCGGCCTCGCGCGCCGCCTGGACGGCGGGCAGAAGCAGGGCGATCAGGACAGCGATGATCGCAATCACCACCAACAGTTCGATGAGCGTGAAGGCCGAACGGCGCAACCCTCTCATAGCCATCTCCCTGCCCGAAGTTGGGGCAAAAAGGATCGGGGGACTCAGACCAGCGTGAAGGCCGGTCCACAGATCAGAAGATCGTAACGATAGCGAGAAGATGTGTGGCAATTGTCAACGCTAGAATAATAAACGAGGAATGGCGTGGATACCCCCTTCTCGAAACGAAACGGGATTTATCCGTCTGTGACTGAAAAGAGAATCATCAAGTCAAAAGGTGCCAATTTCGAATTTCCGAGGGAGCCAATTCTGAGTTCAACGATTCCACGCTTCTTCGCCGATCCTAGGCACGCAACCTGGGCCGACCTCGGCCCCTCCCCGACGACCTGCCGGCCGCGGATCGGAGTTGGGAACCGACTCCCCGAACTCAGCCCCCGAGTCAAAGTCCGGACTGGTCCTAGCTGGCGACGGGCGAGGCAATGACCAAGGCCCCGCTGGGCGGCGAGCGGACCGGTAAGAACCCAACCGACTGGGTAAGCTCGGCACGGAGCGGAGCCTGCTGACGAAGGCCAACGGGGTGCCTGTGGGGCTGGCGGTCGAGGGGGCCAACCGGCACGACAAGAAGCTGGCCGTGGCGACGTTCAAGAGCATCCCGGTGGAGCGGCCGGAGCCGACCGCAGAGGCACCACAAGGCATGTGCCGGGAGAAGGGGGGGACGACTACGACGACACCCGGGAGTTGGTCCAGGAGTTCGGGCTCACCCCCACCTGAGGGTCCGGGGCGAGAAGGCCAAGGTGCGGGAGCAGGAGGCGGGGTTCAAGGCCCGGCGTTGGGTGCTGGAGCGAACCCAGAGTTCGATCAACCGCTTTCGCCGGATCCTGTTCCGTTGGGAGAAGCCGATGGAGGACGACCTCGGCATGCGACACTTCGTCAGGGCCTGGATCCGATCGAGATCCTGCGGCCTACTGGGACAGGTACTTCGCTGACATCAACACTTAAGCAAGAACCGAGAGAAGAGCGTCCGGCCGTCAGAATCGTTGGTCCAATTGGCCATGATCCAATTGATGCTTAACTGACGCAAGCCCTCGAAAGCGAATGCCGAGTTCCCCTACTGAAAAACGGCCTATCCCTGCTTTTGAGACAGTCTCGTACTCGATGACATCGTCCTTTACTCCCCTTCGATCGGCTGCTGAGCGTAGACCTTCAAATAGCTCTCATAACGCCCGGGGTGGATTTGTCCCCAGTAGACCGCGTCCTTGACGGCGCACTGGTCTTCGTGGGTGTGCGAACAACTGGGGTATTTGCAGAGTGGGATGTACGGCCGGAACTCGACGAAATGGCCCTCGACTTCACCGGGGTCGACACCCCAGAGCTCAAACTGGCGCAGGCCCGGGGTATCGACGACGTGACCTCCCGACTCGAGACGAATCAATTCGGCGGTCGTGGTCGTGTGCTTCCCCTTGGCCGTCCAGTCCGAGACCTCGCGGACCCGCAGGGCCAGGCCAGGCTGAATCGCATTCAGAAGCGAGCTCTTACCAACCCCGCTCTGGCCCGAGAACGCCGTCGTCCCCTCGCCAAGCAATTCCTTGAGTCGAGTGATTCCCTGCCCGCTGGCCGCCGAGGTCACGAGCGTCTCGTAGCCGAGTTGAGTGTAGAGGCCGATCACCCACTGGAATGGCGCCGTGTCGACGAGGTCGGCCTTATTGAGGATGATGATCGGCCGTACCCCCCCGATCTCAGCCGAGATCAGGTAGCGGTCGATGAGCGGCAGCTTCAGTCCTGGCTCCGCGAACGCGGAGACGATCAAGACCTGGTCGACGTTGCAGGCAATGACGTGCTCGCGACGGCGGTAACCACGCGTGATCGTACCCTGCCGCGCCTCGATTTTCTCGATCATCCCCTCTTCGCCCGCGGCGTTCCCGGGCGGAACCAGACCCGGTCGCCGACGGCAATCACGTTGCGCCCGTCGATCGCGAGCGTTTTGAGGATCCGACGGATATGGCAGGCCCAGATGCGACCGTCGTCGTCCTCGACCATCGAGAGGAGGCCGTGAACCCGAATCACACGACCGGCGAGGCAGGCCGAGAGATCGACCGACCGGTTCGCCGACGGCTCGGACGCGCCAGGCTCGCCTGGCTTGGGTTCACCGGCCCCGGTCACGTCCGTGACGATCGTACGATGCCTCGACAGGTCCCCCTTGGCGCGGACGCGCTCGGCGGAGACCGGTTCGGCACGCGCCAGATCGTCCTGGCGGTAACGACGGGTCAGGTCGTTGGCGCGTGTCCGATTCTGACGATTCTTCTTGAACGCAACCCGGACCTTTTTCTTCTTCGCCACGTCCGAGGCCTTTCTAGATCGCTCCCTTTCGCCTTCACGGTTCAAGGCTAAAGGGAGCGAGGCCCCGCTGTCAATTGATGCCGACCGCTTCAGCGCGTATGGAGCGGCCTGCGGCCCCCTGCGCGATCGATCCCGTTCGACGTCGGCTCATTCAGGACCTGCAAGGCCCGTTTCGAGTTCGACGTCTGAAAAATCCCAATCGCCTTGCCCGGTGTGGAGCTCGACGCATACGCATACTCGACGTTGATGTGCTCCTCCGCGAGCCGCTCGAGAATCCGGGCGAGGGCGCCGGGTTGGTTGTCCATGGGGACCGCGAGGACGTCCGCGCTCGTGAACTCGACACCCAGGGACGTCAGCACCTTCTTGGTCGGATCCAGATCGCTGGTGACGAACCGAAAAACGCTCCGTTCGGACTTATCCATGACCGACAGCGCCTTGATGTCGAGCTTCTCGTGAGCCAACGCCGAACAGATCTTGGCCAGGCGGCCAGGCTTGTTTTCGAGGTAGGCAGTCACTTCGTGGACGAATTCCATCGAATTGCCTCCAACAGGTCAGGGCCTTAACACAGGCGGACAGATCTCATCCTGAGTTCACTTTCCACCGGAAGGGCCGGTGGTCCAAAGGCGTGGCGCCATCGCTCCCAGCGGAGGCAGCCCACGCTCAACGGCCGATCACGCGAAAAACGTGCGCGTTCCATCGTGGCGGACCTCCCATTCTGGGGCGACGACACCGCGTCGATCTCCGAAAAATGCCAACGCCGCGAATCCCGACAAACTCCAAATCCATCGAGCGGACGAACGCGTCGACCACCCACCAAACCCCGCGACTTAGCGGCCGGGCGCGGGAGGAGCCGTGGCGCCTGGCGCAGTGCCGGGAGCCGTGGGTGCCGCGGCGCCCGGCTGCGGCTGCTCGGGCAGCTTGATCCCGGCGGCACCCGCCAGATTCGGAGCCATGCGGCTGCCCATCATCCGAAACACCCTGCTGATCGGCGTTTCCGGAGCGATCAGGTTGGGGAACGCGGCCCGGCTGATGAACCGCACCTCTTGGTCATCCACGGTCACCGCGGATGACGCGGGAAACATCAAGGCTTTCAGGGCAGTGTCGGACGGAAGCTTCGCCGGGTCGATCCGGAGTACGAACGGCGTTCCCGCGGTCTTCGCCACTCCATCGGCTCCCGGTGCTCCCGGTGCTCCCGGCCCACCGGGCATCGCCCCCGGAGCGCCCGAGGAGGCCGCGGCGGGAGGTGGGATCGACCCCGGCCCTGCGCCTGGCCCTGGCCCTGGCCCCCCACCTGGCCCCGGAGCGGAGTTCAGCGGGGCGGCCGTTCCGCCCGGACCGCCCGGACCGCCCGCGCCGCCCGCGCCGGCGACCGGCTTGGGTTGATTGAGGACGATCGTCTGATTGATCCGTTTCTGCAACTCGCCGGGAAGACTCGCCAGCATCTTGGGAAGATGGTCGCGCGGATCTTCAAGGTGCAGGTAAATCAAGCTTCCTGGGAGCTGTTCGAGCGCCACTGCGTATTCGTCGGCAGGGATCCAGGAGGCCTCTTTCTTGATCTCAAGCGCCTGCCGCGCCACCTCGGGGGTCGACGCGAAGACCAGGTGTTTCGAGCCCACCCGGATGGTCGGTCGGAACCCGGCCGGCAACCTCCCGAGCTCGCTCGGAACGTTGAGCACGAACGACTTCACCAGTCCCGGCATCATCTTGAATTCCGGGGTCGGCGGCGGCTCGGGCCGTCGTCGTCGCGTCGCGCCGTCGCCGGCCTCGGCGCGGGCATCCGCACCAGCCGGTGCGGCGGCCGCAGCCGCCGCCTCAGCCGCCGCGGCGGTATCCTGGATCCGGTTCCGAATCTCCTTGTTCACCTCGATCATCAGACTGTCGAGCGCGCGTTCGACCGCTTCCTTGTTATCAATCTCGAAAATTGCCACGAACCTGGGGAGCGGCGTGGTGCCAAAGACGAGCGACAGCGGGCTCAATCCTCCGCTCGCCGCGTCCGACTTGGCTGCTGCCGTCGTCGCGGTCGAAGTGGTGGGCGTGGCGGGAGCGAGGTAGAACATGGCCTTGGGGCCAAGGTGAGCGAGGATGTCCTTCCGGAGCTGCAATCGCGTCTTGGTGCGAATCAACTCTTCCAGCTTATCGAAGCTCTCGCCAACCGCCGGATTCGCTCCCTTCGCCACGCTCGACAGGGTCTCAAACACGTTTGCCGGCTTCATCGAGACCGCGGTGAACGAGCTGATCCCATCGGGCATCGATAACAGTGTTGTTTTGTCGAAGGTCGGCTGATCGAACAAGGCGAGCAACCCCTGACGTGGCGATTTGGCCTTGAGCCGGGCCACGGTCATGATCGCGTCACCCGCGAGCCCCCACCGGAAGTCGACTCGGTCGACACCGCGAATCTGGAGCTTCTCGAGAAAAAAACTGACCGGCGATTGCGGCTGATTCCAGGTGGCGCTGTCGAGGAAGGCGAGACCAACCGGTTCCATGCCCCCTTCGGGCTTTTCCAACTCGACGCGGGCGGGGTGCTCGATCGCGTTCGGTCGCTTGCCATCGAGCACTTCGCCGATCACATCGGCGGTCTCGGGGCCGTTCAGCGCGATCACGACGTCGTCTTTCTCGACCCACCAGGCCCAGTTCAAGCCCGGTTGGGGACCAGCCATGAGAACGATCTGTCGTCCCTTTTCGCGTTTGGAGACCTGCGGCTTGACTCCCGGCCCCCCCAGTGTGATCAGGAGCCTGCCGGTGATCGGACGGAGCTCCTTACGGGCCGCGCCTCGCAACACCAAGACCGACGCCCACTTCGCCGGGTGCTCCGGCACTCCGGCGGCGGCGAATACAAACCCGGACTGAACAAGATTCTCCGCAAGCTTGACGAGCTCGATTCCCGTGACGCGACGGTCAGGGCGGCTGCTCAGGACCCGCTCGGCAATCTGGGCGCTGACGTCTTCGAGCATCGCCCCCAGCGTGGTCTCGTTGAGCATCTTGTAGGCCGCCGTCTTCTGCCAGGCTTCCTGGTGGGAGTCGAGCCCGGCGAATTCGGCATAGACGGCGAGGTTGTCGCGCGGCGCGTATCGGGCGAGTGGACTCGTATCGGGCGGAGGTGCCGCAGCCGCCTTCTTGGCCGATCCCGTCTGCGCAACCAGCGTCGTCGAGAGGCCCGCGAAGAGGGTCAAGACGCCGCACAACCAGCGGAGGAGGCGCAGACCGATCGGAAATTGTTGCACGTGGCGGTCCTTTCGCGAAGACTCGAAAGATGTGGCACGAGTCGAGGCAAACGGCAAGGGGCGGGCTGGTCGAGCCGGAAGGAGACCTCGGCGGGCGGCGCCCGTCGTCCCGGACCTTTGCTCCTACCATCGAAACGATCCAACTGGCATCGTATGATCGAATTGGCTCCGCGCCAACACCCTGCCCATGCCCCTCGAGAAATGTCCGTCGGGGGCTCCCCGAGAACCACATGCCGGCCGGTGATCGGAACCGGGAAACCCGGGAAAATCGAAGCGCCCCGGGTTCGGCAGGTGAAAACCGAGACCCCGCCGGCGGGCGACGCCAAGCGAGCGTGCCGGTCGGGTTCTGCGACTCGAGAGCGGGAATCGGTGATCGAAGGACGCTTGACAGTTTTTGAGCCAATACTCTAGGATACTTCGCGCCCGGCCTCAACTGATATGATGAACATCGGATTGGGGCCGAATCCGAGGGGGCTTCCCGAGCCGGACCAAACCTCGGTACGATTTGGGAAGCGAGCTCCCCAAGGACGCGATCACGCCTTGTGGCGATTGTCTCGGGATGCGGAGGTTGGGCCTCGCCCCTACCATCCCGCATCCCGATATTGTCTTGATATTTCTCTTGTTTCCGCCTCGGAGATCCCCGCATGCGGATTGCCCTGGACGCGATGGGGGGCGATCATGCCCCCGGACCGATCGTCGCCGGCGCCGTTGAAGCCGTCCACGATCAGCCGGGCTTGACCGTCGTTCTCGTCGGCGACCGCGAACGGATCGAGGCCGAATTGGCCAAAGCGCCCCAGGCGGACCTCGACCGCCTCCCGATTGTCCACGCCAGCCAAGTCGTTGGCATGGAAGAGAAGCCCGTCGAGGCGCTCCGCAAGAAGCGCGATAACTCGATCTCGAAGTGCTGGGGCCTGATGGCCAGCGGCGATGTCAAAGCCGTGGTCTCGGCCGGCAACACCGGTGCGATGGTCGGCTCGGCCCTGTTCAACAACAAGATGTTCTTGCCGGGCGTCCGCCGCCCCGGTATCGCCGCGATCTTCCCGTCGCACCAGGGACCGATCGTGCTGATCGACGTCGGCGCCAACATGAACGCCAAGGCCGAGGATCTCTACCAGTACGGCGTCATGGGCTCGATCTACGCCGAAACGATTCTCGGCGTCTCCGAACCCAAGATCGGCTTGCTGAACGTCGGCACCGAAGACGACAAAGGGACCGACCTCACCAAGTCCACCCGCGCGATTTATCAGAAGAGCCCGCTCGCCCATCGGTTCATCGGCAACGTCGAAGGACGTGACATCTACGAGGGGCATGCCCGCGTGGTCGTCTGCGAAGGGTTCGTCGGCAACGTCTTGCTCAAGGCGGGCGAAGGCGCCGTCGACTTCTTATTCGCGACCCTCAAGCAGGAACTGGCCCGCCTCCTTGGCGTCATGCCCGCCGAAGCGGGTCAGGCCATGGCCTCGGGACTCGGCGCGCTCAAGGCCCGGTTCGAATACCAGGAATTCGGCGGCGCTCCCCTCCTCGGGATCCGCGGGGCCTGCATCATCTGTCACGGTGCTTCCGGCGCTCGCGCCATCAAGAACGCCATTCGGGTCGCGGGCACCATGGCCGAGGACCAGCTCAACGCCTTGATCGTCGAGCAGATCGCCGCCGGCCACATCGCCGAGTCCTGAAAAGTGAGGTGAGGTAGAGGCTGGCTCTCGTCGGTTGGATTGGGCCAGGTCAGTTGCGACGTCTGGATTCGTGGGTCGAACCCCATTCCTCCGGAGAAGGATTTCCACGCGGATGCTCTCGAACTCAAGGTAGATGACTCGATGCCCAAGATTGCCTTCCTCTTCCCCGGCCAAGGAGCACAGACCGTTGGCATGGGCCGCGAGCTCGACCACGAGCTCCCGTCGGTGCGTTCCCTGTTCGACCGCGCCACCGAGATCCTTGGCTTCGACCTCCGGAAGATCTGTTTCGAAGGCCCGGCCGAAGCCCTCGAGTCAACCGACGTCAGTCAGCCGGCCATCTTCGTCGCCAGCCTGGCCGCGTTGGAAAGCTTGAAGCTGAGCCAACCCGACGTGGTCGAAGCCTGTCAGGGAGCGGCGGGGCTCAGCCTCGGCGAATACACCGCCCTGGTCTTCGCCGGGTCACTCGATTTCGAGACCGGGCTCAAGGTGGTCCGGGCCCGTGGTCAGGCGATGCAGGCGGCCGCCCTGGCCACGCCGAGCGGAATGACCAGCGTCCTCGGACTCGACGAGCCGGCCATCGACGAACTCTGTCGACGGGTCGCCCCCCACGGCCGACTCTGGAAGGCCAACCTGCTCGGTCCCGGGAATATCGTCGTCTCCGGAGAGTCGGCCGCGCTGGCCCAGCTCGAGCCGATCGCCTCGGAGCTCGGCGCGTCGCGCGTGATTCCGCTCAAGGTCGCGGGGGCGTTTCACTCGGATCTGATGAAACCGGCCGACGACCAGCTCAGCGCGGTCCTGGCCACCGCGTCGATCGTCGCGCCGCGAATCCCGGTCTACTCAAATGTCGATGCCTCCGCGCATTCCGAGCCCGACGACCTGAGGCGGACCCTGGTCGCCCAGGTGGTCGGCGGGGTCCGCTGGGAGGACTCGATCCGGCGGATGATGGCGGATGGCTTCGACACGTTTTACGAGGTGGGCCCGGGGCGCGTCCTGACCGGCCTCTTGAAGCGAATCGATCGCAAGACCGGTTGCACGAGCGTCCCGGCCCGTTGACGCCGCCCGCGAATCCGCAGCACCAGCCCTCCTCGGTCGTTCCCGTCGCTGGATTGAGCGCGGAGAGATTGGGGTTGTGGGGGCAAGTCAGCGATGATTATAACGATTCTCAACGTCCCGCCACGGCGAGGTTTTCGGCGAATTTGATCCCCGCATGAGGATGGAAGCGAACATGGCCAGCGGTGATACTCCTTCCGGATGTCGAGTCGATTTGAGCGGTCAGGTGGCGCTGGTGACCGGAGCCTCGCGCGGGATCGGCCGAGCCATCGCGACCCGTCTGGCGGCCTGTGGCGCCAGCGTTGCGGGCGTGGCCCGGACCCTTGAGGGCCTCGAAGAGACCCTCAAGACAATCCGCGACGCGGGGGGGACCGCCGAAGGCTATGCCGCCAACGTCGCCGACTCCGCCGACGTCAACCGGGTCGTCGAAGAAGTCGAAGCGAAATTCGGCAAGATTCACGTCCTGGTCAATAACGCGGGCATTACCCGCGACGGCCTGGTCCTCCGCATGGAAGACGACGCCTGGGACGATGTCATCGACACCAATTTGAAGGGGACGTTTCTCTTCTCCCGAGCGGTTGGCGCCGTGATGATGCGCGGCCGCTACGGGCGGATCATCAACATCAGCAGCGTCTCGGGGCTGATGGGCAACCCGGGCCAGGCCAACTATTCCGCGAGCAAGGCGGGTGTCATCGGCTTCAGCCGGACGATCGCCCGCGAGCTGGCCGCCCGCAACATCACGGTCAACGTGATCGCCCCCGGATTCATCACCACCGACATGACCGATGCGCTCCCCGATAAGATCAAGAGCGAGGTCAAGGACCGGGTCCCCCTCCGCAGACTTGGGACCCCCGATGACATTGCCGACCTGGCATGCTATCTTGCCGGGGCCGGGGCAGGCTACCTGACCGGCCAGGTCATCGCCGTCGACGGTGGAATGACGGCCTGACCGCGGTCAACGCGGGATCTGGCTGGGAGCGTCAGGCTCCGGACTCCCGGGTCGAGACTCGACATAAATCGGCGAGCGCTCGCTCCAGGGTGATCCTTCCGTAGACATTGGGGCCGGGGATTGGTAACTTGAGACGTTTTACAGGATCCACGGCCCGGAAGTTCGAAGCCGAGGCTCTTTCCGACCGATAACTCTGAGGATGCCCTCGACACGTCCCGGCGATTTTAGCCGCCGTGATCCGGTCAGGGGTTTTTCAACGCCACGCCGACGATACGCCTCGGTGCCCGAACGCGAACCGTCATGCCCAGTGGTGCAACCGGACCCGTCTTGAAAGCTAGCTTAGACCAGAAATCAGGAGGTTCGCCCGTGTCCGTGGAAGAACGCGTGATCGAGATCGTCAGCGAGCAGATGGGGGTAGCCAAGGACCAGGTGACCCGGGAAACCTCATTCGTCAACGACCTGGGTGCCGACTCGCTCGACACCGTGGAACTGGTGATGGAGTTCGAAGAAGAGTTCGACATCACGATCCCCGATGAAGAGGCGGAGAAGATTCAGACCGTCGGTCAAGCGATCACGTATATCGAGGAACATACGAAGTAATATGGGTAAGTCACGCCGAGTCGTCATCACCGGCATGGGGGTGGTCACGGCCCTGGGCGACACGCTGGACCGATTCTGGTCGTCGCTCTGCGCGGGCCAAAGCGGTGTCGGACCGCTATCCCTCTTTGATACGAGCGAGTTCAAGGTCCACTTCGGCGGCCAGGTTCCTGACTGGGATCCCGTTGCGCGGTTTGGGGCTAAGGAAGCGCGTCACTTGGATCGGTTCGCGCAATTCGCGATGGCCGCCAGCATGTCGGCCGTCGAGGATTCGGGAATCGATTTCGAGCGCTATCCGTCCCACACTTGCGGAGTGATTATCGGATCGGGAATCGGTGGGCTCACCGAGTTTGAGACCCAACACTCGATCATGCGCGAGAAGGGTCCTTCCCGGATCAGCCCGTTCACGATTCCCAAGCTGATGGTCAACGCGGCGAGCGGTCAGGTCTCGATCCGCTGGGGCTTGTGCGGACCGAACACGGCCATCGCAACCGCTTGCGCGTCGGCGGCCAACGCCATCGGCGACGCGTTCAAACTCATCCAGGCGGGCCTGGCCGACGTCATGATCACCGGCGGCAGCGAAGCGGCGATCACGCACATGGGCCTGGGAGGGTTCGCTTCGATGCGGGCCTTGTCCACCCGCAATGACGATCCGACTCGCGCCAGCCGTCCCTTCGACCGTGATCGGGACGGTTTCGTCCTGGCCGAAGGGGCCGGAATCATGCTCCTCGAGTGCGAGGAAGTTGCGCGAGCCCGTGGGGCGCGCATCTATGCTGAAGTGCTTGGGTACGGCATGTCGGCCGACGGGTCGCATATCACCGCCCCCGACGAGCAAGGCCGAGGCGCGGCTCGCGCCATGAACCTTTGCCTCAACGACGCACGTGTCGCTCCCGATGGTGTTGATTATATCAATGCCCACGGAACCAGCACCGGCCTGGGTGACCTGGCCGAGACTCGGGCGATGAAAAGTGTGTTCGGCTCCCACACCGACCGGCTCCAGATCTCCAGCACGAAGAGTGAGCTGGGCCACCTCCTGGGCGCTTCGGGAGGGGTCGAGCTGATCGCTTCCGCCCTGGCGATCCATACCGACGTCCTCCCGCCGACGATCAACCTCGACAACCCGGGCGAGGGCTGCGACCTCGACTACATCCCGAACGTCGCACGCGAAGTCAAGGTCGAGCGGGTCATGTCCAACAGTTTCGGCTTCGGTGGGCACAACGCCAGCCTCCTGATCGGCCGTTACCGGCCCAGTGACTCCTAAGGCCGGCTTCGGCCCGGTGAATCGCAGGCCAAATGAGTTGGTAGGCTGGGGTCCGGCTTCGGTTCGGACCCCGGTCTTCTGACCCACGCGCTCGGGTCCGTGAGCGGCCCCCAGCCAACCGAGACACGGGCGAGGCGACGCTCCCCCCTCTCGGTCGGAACGTACTCCAGGTTAGGCACCACGAGACGATGAACACACCTCCGATCGACCTGCTCGGCGAACGGCCCGCCGCTTCGCCGCTCACCGCCGCCGAAATTCAACGCTACGCGCGGCATCTCATCATGCCCGAAGTCGCCATGCAGGGTCAGCAGAGGCTCAAGGCCTCCAAGGTCCTCTGCATCGGCACCGGGGGCCTCGGAGCCCCCTTATCGCTTTACCTGGCCGCCGCGGGGGTCGGCACGATCGGCCTGGTCGACTTCGACGTCGTCGATGTCTCGAACCTTCAGCGCCAGATCATTCACTTCACCGCGGACGTTGGCCGGCCCAAGGTCACCAGCGCCCAGGAGAAGCTGCAAGCGATCAATCCCGAGTTGAAGATCATTCGCCACGAGCACCCGATCGATAGCAGCAACGCCCTCGCGATCTTCGCCGATTACGACGTGATCGTGGATGGGACCGACAACTTTCCGACCCGCTACCTCGTCAACGACGCCTGCGTCCTTCTGGGCAAGCCGAACGTCTACGGCTCGATCTTCCGGTTCGATGGCCAAGCGTCGGTCTTCTTCCCGCCCCACGGGCCGTGCTATCGCTGCCTTTATCCCGAGCCACCGCCGCCCGACCTCGTGCCGAACTGCGCCGAGGGGGGGTGTTGGGGATCCTGCCGGGGCTGATCGGGATCGTGCAAGCGACCGAGACGGTCAAGCTGCTCTTGGGGGCCGGTCGCCCCCTAACCGGCCGGCTCCTCCTCTACGACGCGCTCGAGATGAGCTTCCGCGAGATGAAGGTCCGGAAGAACCCGAAGTGTCCGATCTGCGGCCCTAACCCGACGATCACCGGCTTGATCGACTACGAGCAGTTTTGCGGCGTTCCCGTTGTCGACCCCGCGGCCGCAACCCAGGCTCCCATCGAAGCCGCGATCAGTCCCCTCGAACTGAAAGCGATGCAGGATCGTGGCGAACAGCCGTTCGTTCTCGACGTCCGCAACCCCGAAGAAATCGCCATCTGCCGGATCGCCGGGTCGACGGTCATTCCCTTGCCCGAGCTTGCCCATCGCATCGCGGAACTCGAGCGGGGCAGGGCAATGATCGTCCACTGCAAGAGTGGTGTCCGAAGCGCCAAGGCCATCGCCCTGCTCAACGAAGCAGGCTTCAGCGGACTCAGGAACCTCACCGGGGGGATTCTCGCCTGGATCAGGGATGTCGATCCCACATTGCCCACCTATTGATCCTGGGCCAAACCGCCGCCGGTTCGCCGGCGGCGGGAATCGAGGCTCCAGACACTCCCTTGTCCTGGGACTGAGCGACGACCGAAACTGAGAACGGGATATCGGCAGGGGGTTGCAATGCGATAACCCCTGTGCCATATTTCAGCCTCTCCCCGGACGACCCTCCACGACCAGGACACCGACATGATCGAGGGGACGAAATGAGCTGGCAGGCTGGGCTTTACGTGGCCGCGGTGCTGATCCCCTTAGCCGCGTTTACCATCGAGATAATCGGGATCCGCCTGCTCGGCCGTTTGAACGCCTACCTGGCGACTGGGGCCATCGGCCTCTCATTCCTCCTGAGCGCGGTCGGCTTCTTCCAATATTTCTTCGTCGAGGCGGAAGGGGTCCTGGCTTCGCACCACCCCCACGCTGCCGCCCATGCCGAACCGGGCGAGACCGAGGCAGCGGCCGCGACCGAAGAGGCGGCTCCTGAGAAAGAGGAACACGCCAAAGGCCCTCTGGTCTGGCGGGCCCACTACGACTGGGTCATCGGCGGCACTCAGGCCGTTTCGGTCGTCGGCCAGGCCGCTGGCCCCGCGTTGGTGATCCCGCTGGCCGTCCATATCGACAACCTCACCGTGATCATGTTCTTGATGGTCACGTTCATTGCGACGTTGATTCATATCTATTCGATGGGGTACATGCATGACGACCCGGGCTATCCCCGGTTCTTCACGTTCCTCTCGCTCTTCTGCTTCTCGATGCTCGGCCTGGTCGCCTCCGCCAACGTCTTCATGATCTTCATGTTCTGGGAGTTGGTCGGCGTCTGCTCGTACCTCCTGGTCGGCTTCTGGTATCAAGAGAAGAAGAATTGCAACGCCGCGAACAAGGCATTCATCGTCAACCGAGTGGGTGACATCGGGATGCTCATCGGTCTGGGCCTGATCTGGACCAGTTTCGGCACGTTTGATATCAACACCATCAACCACTCGCTCCGCGACAATACGGGGCGACTCCATGTGGAAGCGTCGGCCCAAGGGGACACCGCGGTCGTCACGCTTCACGACCAGGAGAGCGGTGAGGTCCTCAAAAATGCGGTATCTGGTAAGCCGTTGCAGATCCCATTTTGGGCCTTGACCCTCGCGGGACTCGGCATCTTCGCCGGGTGTGCGGGCAAGAGTGCCCAGTTCCCGCTGCACGTCTGGCTTCCGGACGCCATGGCCGGTCCGACCCCGGTATCCGCCTTGATCCACGCGGCCACGATGGTTGCGGCGGGGGTCTACTTGGTGGGCCGCTTCTTCCCACTCTTCACTCCCGACGTTCAACTTTATATCGCATACACCGGGGCGATCACCCTCTTCATCGCGGCCACGATCGCGGCGGTGCAGAATGACTACAAAAAGGTGCTCGCCTACTCGACCGTCAGCCAGCTCGGCTTCATGATGCTCGGGCTCGGCGTCGGAGGCTGGGCCGCCGGGCTCTTCCACCTGCTCACGCACGCGTTCTTCAAGGCCTTGTTGTTCCTCGGCGCGGGAAGTATCTACCACGCCGTGCACACCTACGAAATGCCGGTGCTCGGCGGCTTGCGTAAGAAGATGCCGATCACCGCTTACACGATGCTGGCGGCGACGCTCGCGATTTCGGGCGTGCCCCTCTTCAGCGGTTTCTACTCGAAGGACGCGATCCTCGCCTCCTCGATTTACTTCGTGTTCGGCGAGCACAACACCCAGCACATCCTGTTGTTCCTGCTGCCGGCGATTGGCGCGGCACTGACGGCCTTCTACATGTTTCGGATGTGGTTCCTGGTGTTCGCCGGCGAGCCCCGAGGCTACCCGGCCGCGGAACCTCATGGGCACGGCAGCGCGCACGGTCATGGCGGCCACCACGGCAATCCGTACGACCACGCTCACGAGAGCCCGCCGATCATGACCTGGCCGCTGATGATTCTGGCCGTGCCGACGATCATCATTGGTTACCCGTTCACGATTCTACCGGTCTCGACCTCGGACATCGCCAAGCCGGTCGTGGAGCGGATGCTCGAATACGGTGAACCGGTCGTCAGGCAGGTTCATGTCGAATCGCTCCATCAGTCGCATTTGCTCGCGATGGGCGCATCGGTCCTGATCCTCGCGGTTGGTGTCGGCCTGGGCGTCCTCTTCTACGCTCCGCCGCTCCCCTACGTCTTCCGGAAGCGGCAGGATGCTCGCGTGGCCGCGGAACGGCTCGGCGGACTCTACGGATTTTTCGTCAACAAGTGGTATTTCGACGAGCTGTATGACGCCGCGTTGGTCCAGCCGACTCTGGCGATCGCCCGGCTCTGCAGCGAGTTCGATCGACGAATTATCGATGGCACGGTCAACGGCATGGCGAAACTGACTCAGCTCCTGAGCAAGTCGGGAGGTCTCTTCGACAAGGTCGCCGTCGACTCGCTTGTGAACCTGACCGCGCGGACCGTTTATTCCGTGGGCGACTGGAGCCGCGGGATCCAGACCGGCCGCATCCGAAACTACCTGATGTTTCTGGCCGTCGCCCTGGTCGGCCTGTTCGTGGGCGTGTTCGCCTGGATTCGCCCCTGACCTGATCCCGACCCCGGACCGTTTCCGATCAACCTCCGCCGTCTGCCGTTCCCCGTCATTCCTCGACCTTGACTCTCTTCGAAGTGGTGCCAACGTCATGAGCGACGACCTGCTGCTGACTCTGCTCTGGCTGCTCCCTCTGCTCGGTGCCATCGGCGTTCTCTTCCTGCCGAAACGGGCCGAGACGGCGATTAAAGGGACCGCACTCGCGATCACGATTGCGACCTTTGCCCTGACTCTGGTGGCCTACAGCGCCTACGTTCAGCCGGGCTCGAACGCCTCGGCCCCCTTACGCGAGCGGGCCGAACGCAACTCGCTCAACGTGAGCAACGCCACGGGAGCCTCAACCGCGACCGAGGTTGGCCCCGCTCTCGGTGACCTGGTCGTCCGGCGAACCTGGATCCCTTACTTCAACATCCAGTATTACCTCGGCCTCGATGGGATCAGCCTGAGCCTGGTCCTGCTCACCGGCCTGGTGAGTGTCCTGGCCTGCCTGGCGTCGTGGAATATCGACAAGCAGGTGAAGGGATATTTCTCACTTTACCTGCTGCTGACGGCAAGCATGATGGGCGTCTTTCTCTCGCTCGACATGTTCCTCTTCTACGTCTTCTTTGAAGTGATGCTGCTGCCGATGTACTTCCTGATCGGCGTTTGGGGCGGAGAGAACCGCGAGTACGCGGCGATCAAGTTCCTCCTCTACACGCTCTTCGGGTCGGTCTTCATCTTGGTCTCGATCCTGCTGCTCTACTTCTGGCCGGGCGAGCCGCTGGTGGCGGGCGTGACCCAAGCCATGCACAACGGCCAGGTGTTCAGCGCCCATTCCTTCGATCTCGTGGCCCTCTCGCGGATCACGAGCGAGACGGGATACTACGGCGTTTCGGTTCAGCGCTGGATCTTCGGCCTCTTCCTGGTCGGGTTCTGCATCAAGCTGCCCTCGTTCCCGTTCCACACGTGGTTGCCCGACGCCCACGTGCAGGCACCGACTCCGATCAGCATGATCCTGGCGGGCGTCTTGCTCAAGATCGGCGGTTACGGCCTGATCCGACTGGCCTGGCCGCTCGCCCCTCTGGGCGCGATCGAGTTCGCATGGCCCGTTGCCATCCTGGGTGTCGTCAGCATTCTCTACGGTGCCTTGGTGGCGATGGCGCAGACCGACTTCAAGAAGCTGGTCGCCTACAGTTCGGTCAGCCACATGGGCTACGTGACGCTCGGAATGGCCGCGATGAACCTGACCGACGATCCTCGCTACTACGCCTTCGGCGTCAACGGCGCCATGTTCATGATGATCGCCCACGGGATCACCTCCACCGGCATGTTCTTCTTGGTGGGCGTGATCTACGAGCGTGCCCACACCCGCGACCTCAAGAAGCTGGGGGGGTTGCTCACCTCGATGCCCGCCTATGGTGCCGTCTCGTTCCTGATCTTCTTCGGGTCGATGGGGCTCCCGGGACTCTGCGGGTTCATTGCCGAAGCGTTCGTCGTGCTCTCCACCTTCAACTACAGCAAGCCGCTGGCGGTCCTCGCGGCTGCGGCCGTGGTTCTGACCGCGGGCTATATCCTCTGGACGCTTCAACGCGTCTTCCTGGGCCGGAACGAACAATACCGCGGTCTGCCCGACCTCACTCCCCGCGAGTGGGCGATCTCGATCCCATTGGTCGTCCTGACCGTCCTCTTGGGCGTCCTCCCCCAGCAATTCCTGCTGAGCTGGATGAGCCCGTCGGTCGAGCGGATGGTTCACGACGTCGCCGTGGCATCGGCCCGACGGGAAACCAACGAGGTCGCCCGCCAGGCCAAGGTCGTCTCGGAAGTCACTCCCCCCGTGGTTCAAAACCGCTGAGAGCGCTTGGCAAGTTTTTATGAGACGTTCGGCGGGGAGGAGATTTTTCTCCCCGCGTCCGACTCGGTTTGCTTCGAGGTGAAAGCGCCATGGGCCGGGAACGCGTCGCGCTGGTGACGGGGTCGGCAACGGGGATTGGCCGGGCGGTTGCCTGGAGATTCGCCAGTCTCGGGTTCGCGGTCACGATCAACTACTCGAAGTCGCGCTCCGAGGCTGAAGCCACCGCCGACGGCGTTCGCGAACGGGGTGGCGAGGCCCTCGTCCTCCAGGCGGATATCGCCGACGACACGGCGGTGCGCGCGATGGTCGAACGGACCGCCGAGGAATTCGGCGGGCTCGACGTGCTGGTGAACAATGCGGCGACCACGTTCTTCGTGGCGCATCATGACCTCGAAGGACTGACCGATCAGGTCTGGGACGAGATCCTCGACGTCAACCTGAAGGGGACCTTCTTCGCCTGCCGCGCCGCGATGCCTTACCTCAAGGCCCGCAAAGGGAACATCGTCAACATCGCGTCGGTCGCAGGCGTGGCCGGGTCAGGGAGTTCGATCGCCTACGCCGCAAGTAAAGGCGGGGTCATCACCATGACCAAGAGCCTGGCGAAGGCGTTTGCCCCCGAGGTCCGCGTCAACGCGGTGGCTCCCGGCCCGGTCCAGACTCGTTGGCTGGCCGACCACCAGGACATGGTCGAGCAAGCGATGAAGTCGACCCCGCTGAAGCGCCCCGCCTCCGCCGACGACATCGCCGATGTCACCCTCTTCCTCGCCAACGGCACGTCCTTGATGACCGGCCAGGTCCTCGTGGCCGACGGCGGACGAACGATCTGAACGCACGCGACGCGATGCGAACCGCACACGGGATTACCGACTCATCAAAATCTAGCGAGGAAGCCCCCGGCTTTAGAGATCGTCCCGCTTTCTAGGAAAGTTAGGGGGCCTTGGACAGCTCGTTGGGGCGTGTTTTCGTGGCCGACCCCTTGGTCGGACCGATGTCATATGTTCAGGGCCACTTCGTAAGTCCTTGTGGCACTACGCGCGGAAAGCGGGACGATCTTTTTAGCCGTGGGGAGGAATCGCGTGAATCTTGCCCTTGCATGTGAGATCTCCATGCGAGACAATTGAACGCATGGACACCGTCCGGACGATCGTCTGCAAGCTGACGCCCACCCCCGAGCAACGCGTCGAGATTGACGCCACGCTCAAGGCGTTCGCGTTGGCTTGCGACTTCACCGCCGAGTCAGCCCGGTCGCTCGGCTTCACCAACAAGGTCAAGGTCCAGCACGCCTGCTACCGGAAGATCCGCGAAACATTCGGCCTTTCGTCCAACCTCGCGATCCGGGCCATCGCCCGCGCCTGTGCCGCCCTCAAGGTCTCCGCGAAAATGCACTCGGCGTTCGCGCCGACATCGATCGACTACGACGCGAGGATCTTCTCGTTCCACGAATGGAACTGGACCTGCGGCCTGACGCTGCTGTCGGGTCGGGTCAAGCTCACCACCAAGCTCGGCGAGCGACAGAAAACGGCACTCAAGGGCCGCAAGCCGACATCCGCTGTCCTGCTCAAGCGTCGCGACGGTGCCTACTTCCTCCACGTCCAGTTGACCGACGAAGCTCCCGAGTCGATCGAGACAAAGGGGACCATCGGGGTCGACATGGGGGTAAAAAACCTCGCCACTACGGATGACGGCGAGAACTTCTCGGGGGCCGATGTTGACGCCTGTCGCCGGAAGTACAGCCAAGCGAGGAAGACCTGTCAGCGAAAAGGCACCAAGTCCGCTAAGCGGAAACTCAAGAAGATCAGCAAGAGAGAGGCCCGGTTCCGGGCCAACGAGAACCACGTCATCAGCAAGCGGATCGTTGCCAAGGCTAAAGACACCGCCAGCGCCATCGCCGTCGAGGATCTCGGCGGCATTGGCCAGCGGACAACGGCCAGGAAAGCCGATCGATCTCGCATGAAGGGTTGGGCGTTCTACCAGCTCAGGCAGTTCATCGCCTACAAGGCCCTCGCCGAAGGCATCCCCGTCATTCCGGTTGACCCGCGCAACACGTCTCGGACATGCTCCGAGTGCGGGCATTGCGAAAAGGCTAACCGGAAATCGCGGGATGAATTCGTGTGCAAGCATTGTGGATTTGAACTCGCTGCGGACTGGAACGCGGCCCGAAACATTCGTGACCGGGGCAAAGTCATGTGCCCTAATGTCGGCGTTGTTGACACCGGAGGTCGAAACCCGGTCGAGACGACTGGCAAGCCTGTTTTGGCAAGCCCCCGCCTTTAGGCGTGGGGTTCATGACGTGATCTGATCTTGCGTCGATTCGCGAGCCGGAGTACCTTGCCGCTCGCCCCTACACCCACGTCGCCGCACCAATTCCGGAGGGTTTCTCGAACCAACCCAAACAAAGGAGTGGAACCGATGCAGGGCAGGTCATGGATGGCCGCTTTGACCGTCGCCGTGGGGATCGTACTTCCTCTCGCTCGCTCGGCCAACGCCGACGAGAAGCCCGCGACGAAGACCAACACCGTCTACATTCTGCTGAATATCGCTGGCCTCGATGCCGAAGGCTGCGACGTCGAAATCAAGCCCGGCCACTCAGGCTGCCAATTTCGCCCGATCCGCCAGCACGTCAACCAGGGCGGCCAGCAGACCGTCCGCCTCACCGACGTGAAAACCTCAAGCGCCGACCGAGAATGCGCCTTCTCGATCACGATCCGCGAAGCCGGCCAGGCCAATCGGACCTTTCGCCGCGGCCTGAGGCTCGCCTCGCCCGAGACCGCTCCCTACTCGGCGATGGAATGCTTCATCAGTTCCCCTTCCAAACTCGCCAAGGCCGAGCAAGCAAAGCGGACCCGCTGACCTGGCAAGCCGAGGGCAGGCCGATCGAGGTCCCTGCAACTCGACCGATGTAATCGAAGAAATCTCGGCAATTTGTAGCCCCGAAGGGGCGTCCGTCAAGCGACCAAGTCTGGCTTTGACAGTCGCCCCTTCGGGGCTGTCATGCGTGAAGATGTCGGAAGTTTTCCGGGGCTTCACCCCCGGCTAATCAGGTAAACATAATCTTTCTCGATTTTTTATGGATGGCCGCGGTGGCTCGCAACCGGGGTGGCGCAGCGACAAGAGGTTTCGGTTTGAACCAGCGAACCGCGTCAGCCCTGGGCCCTCAGACGCCCCACTTGCTCTTGAATTCAATGGATCAATCATTTGAATTTTTGAATTGCGGTTGGGGCGTCCGCGGTCCCAGGGGAGAGAGGTGTTGGCTTCACCCAGGGAGTTGCGTCAGAGCCCTGCTCGACGCTCGAACTCAAACCGGCAACGTCCGCAGCCTCGGGTCAAAGCACCTCTTGTCGCTGAGCGATCCCCGGTTGCAAGCAACCGCGGCCACCAAGAGAATCCGGAGTCCCTGCTTGACCGACATGCGAGCATCCTTCAGTGGATATCCCTTCCCAAAGTCCGTCGAAAACAGCTCGGTCATTTGTCGAAAGCACTCATCGATCGTGCGGCGAAACTCGCCCGAAACAATCACGACAGGGTGAGAGATTTCTTCTGTGGTGGGCAGATAGATGGTACCGTGCCCTCGCGACGCCCGTGTCGTGAGCAAAACGGCCATGAACCTGTCGATCATGGCCGTTTTACCTTGTCATGTCAGGATGAAGCCGCCATCGCCCCATAATCCGTGACGGTCAGCCAAGAGCAACTCAATCGCTGACGATGAGCAGTCGAGTCGATTTACAGATTCCACTATCTCCTTGACCCTGCCCGAATTTGTCCCCCGCACGTAAGGTGGCCTGAGATCGAACTTATCTCAGGCCCCTTTCCTTTGGGCATCGCTCACTTCTTGATGGGCGTTTTACCGCCTAGAGCCCGTCGACGCGTAATGTTGTTCAGACCATTCTTGCTACGAGCATGAACCTTGGTGTCAACAGCGTTTGATCGCATCGAGAGGGGGACGGATGTCGGAGTCAGCCTGAATCCATACCATTGGCTATTGAAAACACCATCACCTACAATCTGGCCGTTGTCGTTAATGTCCCAAGCTCTATTCAACCTCCAGCCGGTACCGTTCACGACAAGAGTATTAAGATCCACCCATCCGTTGACCTCGTCCCATCGAGTTGCATTTCCGCCATCGGGATCATTGTTATCCCCGACCACGACCCCGTTGTTGTTGATTGCGCGGGCGACCCCAACCCCAGTTCCTCCTGGCACCATAGATAGATCGATCGTGCCACCAGTGGGCGACCAGAGGTAAGCAGAGTAGGTCGATGAATTGCCGATCACTTGGTCGTTATCATTGATGTCGACGGCAAAACTGTTCAGCCCGAGTGCAGTCAGACTAGCGATGTTTTGAAGCGTCCCTGTCGTACCATTTGGGGTGGACGGTGACCAAATGAACGCGGCATTCGGGCCGTTTCCTCCGGTCCCGACCACTTTGCCAGTGTTATTGATCGCCTTGGGCGTCAATACACCGCCACCGTTGTAAGGAGCAGGCAAGACTCCCAAGTTGACAAACCCTGAGCCTGGCGTCCAGAGAAACCCAGGTTGCGGGGGTACGTAGAGCGTGAAGCTGTAACCAACAACATGTCCAGAATTATTAATTCCGAGCCCATGGCTTTGTGACGGTGCGGGGGAAGGTGATCCCAGATTGATCGGAGAACCGGCACTCCACTTGGCTGCTCGAATTCCATCGACACTATCAGTGAAACCGGTCGTCTCTCCGCTGTCGTTAATGCCCCACAGTACGGAATTGGTCCTCGTGCCGAGGAGGGACGATTGAAGATTCGGACTCGCGGGGCTCGTCCAGAGCGTTGCATACAACTGCGAATTTACATCCTGACAATAGCCTGCGACTTGCCCACTGCTGTTGATGCTTTGCCCCATAGTGATTACGATTCCAACGGGCGGGTCGAACTCAAGCCGTGCCAACGGCTCGACGGTGTACGCTGTCGGAAGTTGTGCCAGGGCGGCATTGGAAGGGCAAATCGCGGAGATTGCCATTGCCGCGATGACCAGTCCTAATGCGCCGCCACGTCGTCCAGAATAGAGAACGCCGCTCGGCAAGAATTGCTGGGTGGAACGCTGATTCATAAACTTTTCCTTCGTACAGACTAGACATTTTAGTTTGGCGCCAAGCACAAAGCTCAGGACCTAACGGAAACATATTATCCGCCAATAACGCCATTTCAATCGCAAAAGTTATTAAGATTACGTGAACTCAATCATTGCTAATTTTTAATGAAATTTTGCTGTTGATAGGATTTACGCAGTCAAGCTGCATGCAGTGAATGTTTGTCCTTAGTTCGCCAGGTTCCAGCCATTGGCTGCGACGATCTAACAATCCAAATACATCAACATTCACGCTTCTCCATGAAAACTTGTTCGCAAATTGCGTAATCCCTATGTTGATTTGGATTAGAGCGCCTCACGATTGCATCGCGTACGTTGCACGTGATTTGAACCAACCAATGATATCTTGTTGCGTGACTTCACTTAGGCCACAGCCGATCGCGGTCGTGAGCGCATCCGTCGTTCGGGCCGCCGCCGACTTCAGCGAGGCTTTCACTTTGGAGAACATTTCCTCGATCGGCGAGTAATCCGAGCTTGAGGGCGGCAATGGGATCACTTTCGCGCCAACCCGCTTGACCGTCTTCACTACCGACTTCGCCTTGTGCGGCTTCAGGTTGTCCCAGATCACCACATCGCCGGGATGCAGCTGCGGTGCTAACGCCTGGTCCACGTAGGCCTCGAACGTGGCTGTGTCCGTCGCCCCCAGGACAACGAGCGGGGCCGTCACGCCTGAGAGTCGGAGACCACAGATGAGCGTCAGGGTCGTCCAGAAACCTGGGACTGCCCCATGCACGCGCTCTCCTCGGGGGGCGCGGCCGTGAGTCCGGGTCATCGCTGTGTTCGTCCCGGTTTCGTCCACGAAAACCAGGTGTTTCGGCTCGATTCTCACCACCTTCTTGCGGAATGCCGTTCGCTTGCGGCGGCCCTTGGGCGTGTCGCGTTGGGTGGCGTGGAGCACTTTCTGCTTCCAGGTGATCCGCAGCTTTTTCAAGGCGCGTGAAATGGCCATGCAGCTACAACTGACTCCCAGACGACCGCGAAGTTCCTCGAGCGTGGCGTCGGGCTGTTCCTGGATCAACTTGCCGAGTCGCTCGAGGTCGTCGGGGCCGAGGGCGGGCCGTCGCCCGCCGTTGTGCGATCGGGGTTCGGCGGAGCCGGTCTGTCGGAACTGCTTCAAGAGACGTACGATTGTGGAGACTTTGACGAAAAACCGCTGGGCGATTTGACGCAACGAGCCTTCGCCGCGCGCCACGGTCTTGAGGATACGATCTCGAAGGTCTTGGGAATAGGGTCGCATGGGGCACCTCCTGGGTCTATTTCTACTCTACCCAGTCGCAGGAGAAACCCTTCTCCCCAGGCGCAAGAGAAACGGTTGGCGCTCTAGACCGACTTTTCGTATTCGATAGCCCAAGGGGTTGACGAACACCCCAAAATTACCTGGATGGACTAACTTACCAGCCACCAGGAGTTCACACGTCATGCCGGGCCAGGCGGCCAAGATCACCATTACCGAGTGCCAGCAGGAAATCCTTCGGACTTTGTCCCGTGCCACCACGGCACCCTCGCGACTCCGGCAACGCGCCTCGATCATCCTGATGGGCTTCGACGGCCTTCGCAATCAAGAGATCGCCGAGGCGGTCGGTCTGGTCCACCGCCAGGTCGGACGCTGGCGACGACGCTGGGCCAACGCTTGGGAGAAACTGATCAACATCGAATGCTGCGAGACTCGCGCCAAACTGCGCCATGCGATTGAAGCCGTCCTCACCGACGAACCACGCCCCGGCGCCCCCAGCAAGTTCACCCCAGAGCAGGTCACCCAGATCTTGGCGATCGCTTGTGAGCCGCCTGAGAAGTCGGGCCGACCGATCACCCACTGGACCGCTCGGGAACTGGCCGATGAGGTCGTCAAACGCGGCATTGTGGTATCGATCTCATCGTCCCAGGTGAGCCGTTACCTGGATGAGGCCGCCTTGCAGCCCCACAAGAGCCGGTATTGGCTCAACACCACGGAGAAGGATCCTCAACGTTTTGAGGAGCAAGTCAAGACGGTCTGTGACACGTACCTCATGGCGTCGGAGCGGGAGCGGAACGATGCGACCCACACCGTTTGCATTGATGAGATGACCGGTCTCCAGGCGCTGGAGCGGATCGCTCCCACCAAGGGGATGATCGCAGAGAAGTGCGAACGGATCGAGTTTGAGTATATCCGACACGGGACGTTATGCCTGATCGGCAACTTCGAAGTAACGACCGGAAAGATGCTCACTCAAACGATTGGCCCGACGCGAACCGAGGCGGACTTCGTCCGTCACATCGAGCAGACGTTGACTCTGGACCCGGAGGGATCGTGGGTATTTATAGCGGACAACTTGAACATTCATTGCACGGAAAGCCTGGTGAATCAGATTGCCGTGGCGTGTGAAATCCCCCTGGAATTGGGCAAAAAAGGTAAACGTGGGGTGCTGAAGTCGGTGGCGAGCCGGCAAGCGTTCTTGTCGGACACAAGTCATCGGATTCGATTTGTATATCTTCCGAAGCACAGCTCGTGGCTGAACCAGATCGAGGTGATCTTCGGAGTGATCATGCGAAAGGTGATTCGTCGCGGTTCGTTCACGTCGGTGAATGATCTGCAATCAAAGCTGTTGAACTTCCTTACCTATTTCAACAAGGTATTCGCGAAGCCGTTTCGCTGGACCTACACGGGTCGTCCGCTGATGAAGTCAGCGGCGTAAAAACAGAGAAGATGGGAGGCCCCGGGATGTTGGCCTCTTCATTAGCCTTCAAAAACGAAAAGTCGGTCTAGTCTGCCCCTCGCTCGACTCCACCTCGCAAAAGAAGGCCGGAGATCCAGTGGATCTCCGGCCTTCTTTTGAAACCATTTCAAGTGGACAGCGACGTCTGGTCAGAACGAGTCCGCCGAGACGACCTCGCCGCCCGCCATGGTCACGAGGCTGCGGAGTGTGAGGAGGCTGATGCTGTCCTTGATGAATCGGACGCTCCCATCGCCGAACAAGGCGTTGACCCCACCCGAGTGGAATGAGAAGAGTTCGTCATTGGCCCCGGCGTTGTTGCCGGCGGTTGAGGTGTCGCTGGACCATCCCGAGGTCGCTTTCATGGGACGAGCCTTGTTATTGGGCGCCCCGGAGACACCATAGGCACCATCAGGCTCGGCCCAGCGCCAGTAGCGTCGGTAAGCAGAGGGGTTACTGCCGGCCCCCTGGCCCAGCGTAGGACGAGCATTGGTACCGTCGTAGTAGCTCTCCATGTAGGGACTCATGAAGCTCTCATCGCGGCCGGCGTCCTCACCGATGGCGATCGTGTTGCTCGTCCCGTCGATGATCTCGGCGATGCGGGTCTGCCCTTCCTTCAACACGCCGTTGGCTCGAGAGGCCTTGAGGCGGTAAGGCGTCGCGGCGGAGTAGGCCGTGGACTGGCCCGTCGGGTTGATGTCGGTGTAGCAGGTTGCGCCGTAGTCGGCATACCCATAGCCTTTATTGCCTCCCACAGCTTCCTCCGGCCCATTGGGATCGGTGGAGTCGCGGCTGCCGCCACTCCGAGAGGAAGAGGGGCAAAGGAAGACATTGATCACGGCCGAAGCACCGGTGTAATTCATCCCGGTTGCCTCGTTGTAGTCGACGGAGAAATTGAGCGAATTATACACCGCGCCCCCTTCCATGTTGGGCAGGATGCGGGCCAGCGTGCTCCAGCCGCCGTCAATGAACTGCGTGGCGGGAGGCGACACTTTGAAGTTTGTCGACTCACCACCGGGCGGGAAACTTCCGTTGCTGCTCTCATAGTTGTGCAGGGCCAGGCCGAGCTGCTTGAGATTGTTGGTGCACTGCGAGCGGCGGGCCGCTTCGCGCGCGGCCTGAACCGCGGGCAACAACAGAGCAATCAGCACGGCGATGATCGCAATCACCACGAGCAGTTCAATCAAGGTAAAGCCGGACCTGCGCGTACTCGATCTCATCATGGAATCCTTGTTTCAAGACCTTTGTGAATCAATGTGAGTCAATCACCACTCGTGGGCTGACGTCGTCGTTCAGTCGCGCACTCGAATCGAGGCAATCGATTTGAGTCCTGGCTTTTCGAGTCGGATGGGCGGCAGATCATTGGGTTCGGGCTTCACAGTCACCTTGAGTCCCGACGTTTCCTCATCAGCATACTGAGGAGGAAACGGCAGCTTTCGCTTGACGTTGCTTCTCGTCCCTGGCTTCGCGGCAGCAAGCATCGAATCGTCAGGCGCAAGTTTGACCCGGAATTCCCCCGCCGGGGCGCCTTCGCCCGACACACCCGTGCTCAGCGAAAATGACCCATCGGAACCAATGGTTCCGGATGACTCGATCATCAATTCTCCCAACGGAAGGAACACCACGCGGCCCGATGTCAGTGGCTGGCCATCGGGTAAGAGGATCTTACCTTTGACCGGATAGACGGTGACCTTCCCCGCCGCCTCGGATGACGACCCGCAACCGGCGAAAGCAGCAAGACAGAGGCTGACACAAGCCAGCCAGAGGGGTCGACGACTGCAACGCGTCATTCTCGTCAGTGATTGGATTCTGTTGAAAAACATTCTCATGTCACATGGGGTTCAAGAAAACGAACGGCCACGGTTTGGAAGCCATTCCGATCGACAAGTCGTCCCGGATCCCTCGGGGACTCCATTCGTCCAACGATCAAGCCCAGCGCGACCGGCGCGCAGAGCGATCTCAGACGGACCATACTCCGGGTGAACCCGGCCTCATGACGTCTACTCCATTGAATCAGTTCGCAAAATCAATGTGTGAGTTGGAATCGCAAATCACAACTCAGATTGATTCCGCACCGATGGTTTGGTTCCGGGGCCGCGACAAGGGGGGATCGCGGCAACCTCGCCAATGGGAATCGGCCAACGCACGACATTCGTCGCAAGGGAGAGGCGAAGGATTATCGCATCGGTAGGTAAGTGGACCCTCGAATCGAGTTCGTCAGAAAGCCAGGCCCCAGACCTGATTGGTCGGGGCCTACGTCGATATGATCCTACGATGCGAAATGGGAAATGCCTAATGAATGTTCTGTGAAGTCTCGATGACCAAATGGCGAATGCCCGAGGCCGAAGTGTCAATCATCGTCGGAGGAGGCTTCGAGGTAGTCGGGCTCGATCGGCCCGGTCGCCGCGGCGGGCACCGTGGGTTCGACGCGGGCGGTCGCGCCACGATTGCCCAGGAGCCGGACGTTGCCCGGCCCGACCGCGGCCTCGAGGTCGGAGAGCATCCGCTCGTCGTGACGGATCTTGAGGCCCGCACCGGCCTTGTAGATCGCGCGACGGACCCCTGAGAGGCCGAGGATCTCGAGGTAGACGTCGAGGTTGCCGGGCCTGATCCGGAACTGGCGGAGCAACCGCTGCATCTGCTCGTCCTCGGTCACGCCCTTGCGAAGGGTGATGACCACCCCCCGCGAGAGTTCGGCCGGCCCTTTGCTCAGGGGGATGATCTTGGAGATCACCAGTTCGGCCGGCTCGCGACGTCGGTCGAGCGCCCCGCGAACGAAGCAGATCAGGTCATTTTTGACCATCTCCTCCGCCTGGGCGTACTGCTCGGGCCAAAGCATGGCCGGAACCGAACCGGTCAAATCCTCAAAGCTGAGTTTCGCCATCCGGGTCAGCCCCGACCGGCTCTTCTGGACGCTCTTGATTTGCACGCCGGAGATCATCCCTCCCAGGATGACTTCCGACTTGGCCACGACGGTGGCCAGGTGCGCCACGCTGTGGGTCGCGAGGGCCTGCAAGAGGCTGGCGTGCCGAGCCAACGGGTGGCTCGACATGTAGAACCCGAGGACCTTCTTCTCCTCGGCCAGACGCTCGACATCGGGGAGCTCGGGAATGTCAGGGAGGCTCGAGGTCGTGACGGGCTTGCCGTTACCGTTGCCATTGCCGTTTTGAGGCGTCTCGTCGCCGGCCCCCGCGAACGCGTCGAAGAGGCTGCGCTGGCCCCGCTTGCGATCCTCCTGAACCGCCTGGCCCGCCTGCGCGGCGCGGGGCAAGACCGCCAGCCACTGGCTCCGCCGTGCCCCCAGGCAATCAAAGGCGCCGGCCTTGATCAGCGCTTCGACGCAGGACTGACTGACCACGGACAACGGCACCCGTTCGAACAGGTCATCGAGCCCGGTGAACACCTCCCCTTTGTCGCGTGCCTTCACAATCTCTTCGACCGCCTTCAGCCCGACCCCCTTGATCGCCCCCAGGCCGAAATGGATCTTCCCCTCGGCGGCGACCCGAAACGGGGCCTCGCCCTCGTTGATGTTGGGCGCCATCACCTCGAGGCCGAGCTTCTTGCAATCTTCGATGTGCTCGACGAGAAATTTTTCCCGCTCGGCGCCGTCCATCTCGGTGGAGAGCAGGGCAGCCATATATTCGGTAGGGTAGTGCGCCTTGAGGTAGGCCGTCTGGAACAAGACGAGGGCGTAGGCCGTCGAGTGCGACTTGTTGAAACCGTAACCGCCGAAGAACTCGATGAGCTCGAAGATCTTGGTCGCGCGATCCTTCTCCAAGCCGCGCTCGACCGCCCCCTCGACGAACTGCTTTCGTCCCTGGGCGATGGTCTCGGTCTTCTTCTTGGAGATCGCCTTGATGCACGCGTACGCTTGCGAGAGCTCGATGCCCCCCAGGCGGTTCAAGATCCGCATGACCTGTTCTTGGTAGACCATGACTCCGTGAGTGTCTTCGAGGACCTCTTTCATCACGGCATGTTCATAGACTGCCTGCTTCCGACCATGCTTAACGTCGACATACTCGTCGACCATACCGCCGTTGAGCGGACCGGGACGGTAGAGCGCCAGGATCGCGATCAAGTCGGCGAAGCGGTCGGGCTTCATCTTGACCAGCAGGTCGCGGATGCCCGCCGAGTCGAGCTGGAAGATACCGCGGGCCTCACCCCGCTGGAGGAGCTGGTACGTCGCCTCATCGTCGAGCGGCAGGCTGAGCAGGTCGAGCGGCTGGCCGATCTTCTTCTCGACGAGCTTCACCGCGGCCGCCAGGCTGGTCAGGTTGCGGAGGCCGAGGAAGTCCATCTTGAGAAGGCCAGCCTTCTCGACGTCGCCCATTTCCCACTGGGTGCTGACGACCTCTTTATCCTTGTCTTTGTTCGGCAGCCGCTGGAGCGGAACCATGTCGCAGAGCGGTCGGTCGGCGATCACGACGCCCGCGGCGTGGGTGCCGACGTTGCGCGCGGTCCCTTCCAGCCGCCGCGCATACTCGTAGAGCTTGGCGATCTCCGGGTCTTCCTCGGTCAAGCGATTGAGGGCCGGCTCTTCCTTGAACGCCTCTTCCAGGGTGATATTCAGCCGGGTCGGGATCAGCTTGGTGACCTGGTCGACCCGGGAGAGCGGGATGTTCAGGGCCCGGCCGACGTCCTTGAGCGCCGCCTTGGCGGCCATCGTGCCGAAGGTGCCGATCTGGGCGACGTTGGCCGCGCCGTACTTGCCTCGGACGTACTCGATGACCTTGGCCCGCTGCTCCCGGCAAAGGTCGATATCGATGTCAGGCGCTTCCGACCGGTTCGGGTCAAGGAACCGCTCGAACAGAAGGTCGTACTTGAGCGGATCGACGTGGCTCAAGTAGAGCACGTAACTGACCAAGGCCCCGCACGCCGAACCTCTCGCCGAGTTGGGGATCCCTTCCTCGCGGGCGAACCGGACGAAGTCCCAGACGATCAGGAAGTAGGACGCGAACCCCATCCGGTTGATGATCCCGAGCTCGTGGTCGAGCCGTTCCTGGGCCGCGGCCGGCGGGTTTTCGCCGAACCGTTCGCGCAGGCCGGTCTGGCAGAGCTCGGCGAGATAGTCCTCCGGGGTCTTTTCGCCGGGGGGCTTGAACGACGGAAACATCCGTTTGCCGAGGTTCAGGCTCTTGTAATTCTCCTCGACCATCTCCGAGATCCGGACCGAGGTGGCCAGCGCCTCCTCGTGACCGGGCATCGCGGCGTACATCTCTTCGGGGCTGCGGACGTGGAACTGGTCGTTCTCGAACTTCATCCGGTTCGGGTCGTCGACCGTCTTGCCCGTGTTGATACAGAGCAGGATATCGTGTGCCTTGGCGTCATCCTGCGTGAGGTAATGGGCATCACTGGTGGCGACCAGGGGCAGGCCCTTGCGCCGCGCGATGTCGATTGCCCCGGCCGCGCAGTCGCGCTGGATCTGGATCCCGTTGTCCTGGATCTCGACGAAGAAGTTCTCTTCGCCGAAGACGCGGACGTACCAATCGCAGAGCTTCTCGGCGTCGGCCGTCTTGCCGTAGAGGATGTGGTCCGAGAACTCGGCCGAGGCGCAGCCCGAGAGACAGATGAGCCCTTCGGAGTGGCGTTCGAGGATCTCTTTGTCGATGCGCGGCTTGTAGTAAAACCCTTCGAGGAACGAGGCCGACGAGAGCCGCATCAGGTTGCGGACCCCCTCGCCGTTGCGCGCCAGCAGGGTGAGGTGGAACGCGTACTCTTTCCCCGAGCCGCCGCCCATGCTCCGCTCGGTCCGATGCCGAGGCGCCACGTAAGCCTCGAGTCCGACGATCGGCTTGATGCCGACCGCCTTGGCCTCGCGCAAGAACTCGACCGCCCCGTAGAGGTTGCCGTGATCGGTCACGGCCAGGGCCGGCATGCCCAACGACTTCGCCCGCTTGACCAGCGCGGGGAGCTTGCTGGCGCCGTCGAGCAGGCTGTAGTGGCTGTGGCAATGCAAATGGACGAACGGCCGGCTGCTGGACATCAGACACCTCAGGCGGACCGGGCACCGCGGCCGGCGCTCGTTGATCGAGCACCGGGACCGCTGAACCTACGCTCAGGTCATTCTAACACAACGCACCCCTGACCCTGAAGGGCCTCGGCGCTTCTTGTAGTCTATCGGCAGGCCACCGCGGCAAACCGCGCAGGTTCCGGCCACGATCGCGACCGCGACGACCGATCCTCCCGACTGGACGGTTCGAACCAAGAGAACGATCGCCCAGAGGCCCCCGAAGAGCCCCGCGGACGATCGTTCTTGGGGGAATTACCGATCAAATCCGTGAACGGAAAAGAGGTGGTGGGCGCTCTGGCCCTGATCGGTCATCAATGGAACGGACGCGAGGTGAAAAAAGAAAAAAAAACGAACTCAGACGACCGCGAGTTCTTCGACATCCTGAACTTCATCCGCATCAACCGAGTCGTCCGAAGCGATCGCCGATTCAAGCCCCTGGACCAACGCACCCAGTTGAAGCGCCAGCAGCCGATCGCTCGGGGTGTGCCCGCGCAACAGTTGCAAGAATGCTTCCGCCCCGATCAAAACAGCCTTGGGCTTGCTGTGAATGGTCAGGACAAAGCGAGCGTTGGGGTCTTCCAGGGAATCCAGCACCTTCGGAAGGTCGCGGTGAAGTTCTCGACTGCCAATGAAGCGAACGCGAGACTGAGACATCTCCATCCTCGAGGCCTCGAACGGCCAAATGCTGGGGGAAAAACGAAGTGAGCAGACACACTCACCCCGACTTTGATAGGTGAACCCTAGATTAACCGACGTTGAACTTCGCGTCAACCAATTTGAAGGCGTCGCGCGGAGATTCCCAAATTCTTCGGAGTGTCGTCGCATCCTCCGTCGAAAGCCGTTGCGATAATGGGTTCTTCCCTGACACAGATCTGACGCAACCGGTTCATGTCAACTTGCCGAACTCAGATCAGAGTGGCTCATCGCCGGCAGGATTCGGGCGGAATGACGCCCACATCGCGGCTTCGATTCCATGGGGATCACAGCAATTTACCGTCGAGTGGCGCATGCTCTCGCCGGTCTCAGCCCCAACGGGGCGGCCCAAGGCAGCCCGGGGCCACGCCACCGAAAAATCCACATGCCCGCATTTCATAACCCTGTAAGCGCGGCCTAAGACGAGCGATGGCCTTGCGGTGTAAATCGTGCTGGCATAACCCGTTAAATCGCCCTTTCAGGGCTGCCGACCCTCGTGACCGAGCCCCCATGGCGTGGCCCCGGGCTGCCTTGGGCCACCCCGTTGGGGCTGAATTCAAACAAACAAATCGCAAAACTGTTCACAACATCGTTGCAATTTGCCATGATCCGTGCGCCATCCGATGATGAGCCGCGAGAACTCACGGATCCTTGGTCTTTGCCGCGGCTTCGTCGCCTGGGGCAACCGCGTCGCTCGGTGGGGCAGGGGAGGTGGGAGGCACCGTCGTGTTGGGAAGTTCCTTCAGGCCGAACTTGAGAAAGAGCTCGTGGAGATCGGTGTATTTACTGAAGTTCTCGTTGAGGTCCGCGCGGATGTTCGCTGCCTCCAGGGGGTGCCCGGATTGTTCCGCCAGCAAGGCGCGACTCAGTAAACCGGCCACGACCTCGCGGCGATGGAGGATGGCCTTTTTGAGTTTGTCAACCCGGTCCTGGGAGAGCAAGTACCAACCACGCTCTTCGGCCTCCTTGGGATTGAGCTTGCTGGCCATCTCCTCCCAGTAACCGATCGCCGCCAGGTCGTTCCCCGCGCTCGAGGCCTTGCTCGCCAGCCGGTAATAGGCCTGATAGGCCCCCTCGGCCACATTCTTGGGCTCATTGAAGCGTGTGGGTTCTGGGTTCTCGAGGATCCTCGCCCGACTATCGGCAACTGCGACCTCGATGCGATCGCGCCAACCCTGGGTCGTCTTGAGGTAGGGGTTCGGCTTGAAGCGGGAATCGAGCGGATCCAGGTACTCCCTACGAGCTCTCGTCCAGTCACTCGGTTTGTCGGACTCCATCAAACGCTCCGCCTGATGGTAGAGATAAGCGGCGCTTGGCGGCCAGAGCATGTAGCCGATGAAGCCACCGACCAACACCAGACCGAGGAGCAACAGGACGACCTCGAAAAACGAACGGTTCAGTTCGGGAAGCGCCAGTTGTCGTTTGCGCTTGGCCGCCTTGCGCGGCTTGGTCGCGGTGATTTCCGTGCCCGCACGAGTCGGCATCCCTGCACGGGTTGGGGTGAGCGCCTGGTCGCCTTCAGTCGCCCAGACCATCGCGACGGTATCGCCCCGGCTCGCCTTGTCGCGGATCTCCCTGAGGGAGACGCCCACGGCTGCCGCGTCCCACGGCCGATCATTCGGGTCCTTGGCCATCAGTTGCACGACCAGTTTATCGAGCGCCACCGGAATTTCGGCGACCCGGGCGCTGGGACGAGGCGGAGGCTCGTTCATATGGCAATGCATCAGAACGACGGCCGACGACCCCTCAAACGGAGCGCGGCCGGTGAGCATCTGATACATGACGACCCCGAGCGCGTAGAGGTCGGTCTTGTGACTGATCTCGGGGGTCCCTCGAATCTGCTCGGGGGCCATGTACGCTGCGGTGCCAAGGGTCCGGCCGGTCGCGGTGAGGGCCGTCGCGTCGAGATCCTTGGCGATCCCGAAGTCGGTCAGCTTCATCTCCCCCTTCTCGGAGACCATCAAGTTCGAGGGCTTCAGATCGCGGTGGACCACGCCATGCTCGTGCGCATAGTGCAGGGCTTCGCAGGTCTGGATCGCCAGCTCGGTGATCTCACGCCAGGGGCGAGGGCCGTCACGGCGGAGCATCTGCTCGAGTGTCTCGCCCGCGACGTACTCCATCGCGAAGTAAGAGGTCCCTTGATAGCGACCGACCGCCAGGAACCGGACAATGTTCGGGTGACTGAACTGCTTGAGGATCTCGGCCTCGCGGCGAAATCGCTCGTACGACTTGCTCTTCTGGGTGAGCTCACCGCTGATCACCTTGACGGCGGCGGGCTTGCCCGTCGTCTCGCTGATCGCGCGGTAGACTACCCCCATCGCCCCCGTACCGAGGATCGCCTCGATCCGGAAGGAACCGAGCTTTTCGCCAATCATAGTCGTACCCCGGTATCGCCGGCCGGGCCTCGTCTCATTACCTGAGCCACCGTTGGGCCCACTCGGGAAAAAGAGGGCCTCACCGCGGTCTCGTTTCGAGGGAGCGAGTCACGCCGATCGCGGCCGTTGCCGCGCATCGTCGTGCCCATACTCCCTCGATTATGCGAGACGGAGGCCGGTCGTTGCGAGGGGGCGCCTCGGATTCTCACCCTCGAGGCGAGGAATGAGCCGCGACGACCACGGGGCGACGCGACGCCAGGCCCGAGAATCGAGGGCCTGAGCGAGCCGCCCCATGGGGACGCAAGTCTTCAGAACTAGGACTGCGGCACCTGACACGACTGGCCGCCGGCCGCCGGCAGGTAGCAATTCTGCACGTAGTCCATCACCATGCGGTCGGCGTTGAATCGCCAGGCGAGCGAACGCAGGGCGTTCTTCTGCCGTTTGATCCAGCCGCGGGGCAATCCGTCGGCGTCGCGCTGGTAGAAGAGAGGGATCACCTGACCCGTGAGGGTCTCGTTCAGCGCCTTGTAGTCACGCTCGTCCTGCACCGAGGGAACCGAGTGCGACTGGCCGTAGCCGATCGCGAAGCCGTTGGTCCCGTCGTACGCCTCGGCCCACCAGCCGTCGAGGATCGAGAAGTTCAGGGCCCCGTTCAAGAGCGCCTTTTCCCCCGAGGTCCCGCTCGCCTCCTGCGGCCGACGCGGGTTATTCAACCAGACGTCCACGCCTTGAACCAACTGACGCGCGACGTTGATATCGTAATCTTCGACGAAGACGATTCGGTGCGACAGCTCTTCCTTGCGGGTCAAGCGCACGATGTTCTGGATCAGTTCCTTGCCGAAGTGGTCTTCCGGGTGCGCCTTGCCCGCGAAGATGAACTGGATCGGCCGGTCGCTGGAATGGACCATCTCGATCAGGCGTTCCACGTCCTGCAAGACCAGGCCGGCGCGCTTGTAGGTTGCGAATCGGCGGGCGAACCCGATCGTCAATGCGTTCAGGTCGAGGGCCGACTGAGCCCGCTGGATTGCAGCGTCTCCCTCGTGGCGCTTCTGGGCCTGCGCGATCAGCCGACGGCGGACGAAGTCGATCAAGCGGGCCTTCAAGACCTGCTGGGTCTCCCAGAGCTCAGCGTCGTCGACGGCTTCGATCGCCTCCCAGGTCTCGGGACTCCGAGCCTGCTTGAGCCAGTCGGGACCGAGGTGCCGGCCGTAGAGCAGTTGCATCTGCGGCGCGATCCAGGTCGGCACGTGAACGCCGTTCGTGATGTGGCCGATCGGCACACTCTCTTCGGGCCGGTTCGGATACAGCGGGTGCCACATCCGCCGGGAAACCTGGCCGTGCAGGGCGCTGACGCCGTTGGCGTGTCGCGACAGCTTGAGGGCAAGCACCGTCATGCAGTACGGTTCGTTGAGGTCGGTCGGATAGACGCGGCCCAGCCCCATGAAGTCGTCATACGACAGGTGCAGCGCCTCGCGCAGCTTACCCAAATTCTCTTCGACCAGCGAAGCGGGGAACCGGTCGTGACCGGCGGCCACGGGCGTATGGGTCGTGAACACGGTCATCCGCGCGACGTCGCGAACGGCTTCGCCGAACGGAATCTCGTTCGCTTCCATCTCGGCCCGGATCATCTCGAGCCCGGCGAACGCGCTATGCCCCTCATTGAGGTGCAGCACCGACGGGTGAATCCCGAGCGCGTTCAAGACGCGAACGCCCCCGACTCCCAACAGCAGCTCTTGCCGGATCCGGACCCGCGCATCGCCGCCGTAGAGCCGAGCGGTGAGCGCCAGATCGCTCTCCGAATTGCCGGGCACGTTCGAGTCCAACAGCAACAAGGTCGTCCGACCCACGTTGACCCGCCAGACCCGGGCCTTGAGCACCCCGTTGTTCGTCTCGATCGAGATGATCAGCGGAGTCCCGTCCGTGGCCGTGACGGTCTCGATCGGCAAGAGGTCCGGGTTCGCGTTGAGGTACTCCTCTTGCTGCCAGCCGTTGATGTCCAGCGACTGGCGGAAGTAGCCCTGGTCGTAGAGCAGGCCGATCCCGATCAACGGGATGCCCAGGTCGCTGGCACTTTTCAAGTGGTCGCCCGCGAGCACGCCCAGGCCGCCCGAGTAGATCGGCAGGCTCTCGTGCAGGCCGAACTCCGCCGAGAAATAGGCGATGGGACGGGCCCGCAGGTTGGCTGCGTAAACCGTTCCCCAGGAATCCGTATTCTTGAGATATTCGGCAAGCCGGCGAAACGCGTAGTCAATCCGTGAGTCGAGCGCCATCTCGGCGGCCCGACGATCGAGAACCTCGGCCGGCAGCCGTTTCAGGAAATCGATGGGGTTGTGATCGACGCTGCGCCAAAGCTGAGGATCGAGTTCGCGAAACAGGCTGACCACGTTCGGCTGCCAGCACCACCAGAGATTCCGCGCCAGTTCTCGGAGCTTGTCAATTCGCTGCGTCTGACCCACCATGGCCGCCCCCAAACGAAATCGCAGGATTCGTGAATTCCGAACGTTTCGCAACTCCCGATCCTTCGTATTGGGAGGTTAGTATGGCCAAACTTCGACCAAAAGCCAAGTCCTGGCAAGTCGTTCGGTTTGACCGAACGGATTCCAGCGAAACCTCCGAGTCAAGTCGGCACATCCCCTCGATTCGATTCCTGGGAAGCCGAAAGTGCCTCCCCTGACACGTTCCTGCCCACGCGCAATCTGTTGCTCGAAAGCCGTTTCATCAAAGTCATGAGGCCGGGGGAAATCCAATCCCCGGCCTCAATCGCAAGCGTGAACGGTGGGAAGTCGTCGGTCAACGAAGGGGAGTGACTCTGGGGCTTCGACTAATACTGGTTGGAGTTGAGCGTTTCGTTGCCGTTTCGAGTGCCGATGGCCCACCAGGTATTGAGGTTGACCTGTTCCTTGACAAACCGCACGGAGCCGTCGGCCATCGAAAGATTCACCCCACCGGTGTGCAGGCTGGTGGCGTTGGAGGTTCCGAAGACGTCGAGCCCGACCCCGTTGGGGTCGGCAATCGCCGAGCACTGTCGCGAATTCGGGCCACCCACGTGGTTGTACATCCCGAAGTTGGCATAGTAGGGATACGAGATCTGCCAACTCAGCCCACGCGAGCCGACCCCCGTGTTTCCGGGTGAGGTGGCGAGGGTCCCCGCCGGAACCGCATTGCAGGCCGCGAGGAACTGGTAGACCGTGCTCTGGCTCCGGATCAGGTTGTTGGGGTTGAGGGTGAACCCGGAGTCGAAGAAACCGCGGATCTCGCCGACCTTGCCGGTCCCGGCGATCACGGGCAGGTTGGTGCCACTCACCGCTTCGCCCCAGAGCGCGGTGTTGCTGGTCCCGTCGGTGATCGAGCTCAGCCCGATCACCCCAGCCGTTTGCGCGTTCGGATAATTGGCGGTCGTCATATAAGTACCACCGCCCGTGTAGGTCATCGTCGGGTTCAGCGGAACGAAGGGGCCGCTGTAGCCGTTGAGGAGGAACGGCCCCCCGAGATTTGCCATGTAGTTCGTCACCGGCTGGCGGAGCAACCGGGGCGTATCGGACGGGCAGAGGACGACCGACAGTTGGATGTTGAACACGGTCGTGTTCGCCCACCAGGTGGTCGGTCCTTGCGTGCTCGGCGGGTAGGAGCCGTAGACCCCTCGACCCACGTTGTAGGCGTTGTAAATCGTCCCCTGTTCGATGTATTGCAGCAGGCTCACCAGGGGGCTGGCGCCATAGCTCCAGCACAAATCCACTTGAGAGAACGGGTTGACGGCCGGGCAAGGATAAAGCGATGCCGAGGGGAGGGTCTGATTGACCGACTCGTAGTTGTGGATCGCGAGGCCAAGCTGCTTCAGGTTGTTCGCGCATGAAGAGCGACGGGCCGCCTCGCGAGCCATCTGGACCGCGGGCAAGAGCAGGGCGATCAACACGGCGATGATCGCGATGACCACCAACAATTCGATGAGCGTGAAACCTCGAGATCGAGCGTGGCGCATGCCGGACTCCTCCCCTTGCGAGTGACGATCAGAAGGACAAGGCCGAAGGAACGGGATGGCCAGGGCCCCCAGCGCTGCGATCAGTTCGGAAGTGGACCCTGGTCGAACTCTCGATTCATGGGGGGTGGGAAACGACAGGGTTGGCAACTACTTCGTTGCGTTTTTCGAGACGGCGGACGCCGAAGTGGTGGCCTTCGCGTCACTCTTCGCCCCGAAGCTGGGGCTGCCCGCGGGAATCCCCGGCCCGATGTTCGGCTGCTCGGTCGGTCCGGTGTCCGACAACGAACCCCCGCAACCGGAGAACCCGCAGAGACCGAGTACCACGACGCCGACTGCTTGAAGCACTCTCGACCGTACGTACATGCTCCCTCCCCACGATGACGCACGCGAGGGACGGCCCTCAACCGGGTGTACCTCGAGCGACGCAGGTTTCGGAAACGCCTCGGATCGATCAGTTCAGCGGATTTATAAGATCGACCGATGTCAGAGGTCTGATGCCCAATCTAAAGGCCTTTCTCTAACAGTTCAAGAAAAACCCGCCCACTGATTCTTTTTTCTTCAACCGCAGCCCATTCCGGCCTGGCCGCCGGAACTCCACTCCCCATCGAGCAGGACCTCTTTACGCTTAAATCCCCTTGAAATTCCAAATCAGAATACCCCAAAGACCGATCGGCCGAATCGCGAAAAAAAAAACCAGCCATCGATCCTCGTCGCCAAGCCGGGCCGGCTCCGGTCCGAGATTTGCACAGACCTCCTGCTGATGATTCGCTGCCGCTGAAATGAACCAAGGCAGCGCGAATGCCCAGGGCCCCGTTGACGGGAGAAGCCTCCGATGGCCACCAACGATACCAGTCCGAACATCGCGACGACCGAGGTCTCCACGCGCTTCGACGGTCCACCCACGGTGACCGAACCCGAGTCGCCCCACGCCCTCTACCCGCCTGAGGGACCGGAACCGGCCGGGACCACGTCGAGTGCCGGGGACGCGATCGCGAATCGTCAGGCCGAGGCGGCGACTCAAGGGACGGGCGTCGAAGGGGAAGAGGTCGTCTGGGAAGGGCGTTACGCCATGCGGAACTTCATGGGACGGATCGCCGTTCGCGTGCTGCTGACCGTCGCCTGGCTGGCCTTCGTCGGCTACGCGATGGGGTATCGAAACGACAACGACCTGGGATGGCTGGTCGCCGCCGGAGGGTTCATCCTCGCCGCGTTCTGGCTCGCGCTGATCTATCGAATGATCCAGGCGCATTTTGGCCACGACTACCGTCTGACCAACCGCCGCCTCTTCGTGTCCACGGGTCTGATGCGTCGCCGCCAGGACATGATGGAGTTGCTCAGCGTCAAGGACGTCTTTACCCGCCAGACGCTGTTCGAGCGCTGGCTTTCGCTCGGCACCGTGGTCGTTGTCTCGTCCGCCAACGACCTGCCCGTGTTCTATGTGGCCGGCGTCCAAGACCCCAAGGAGGTCATGGACCTGATCTGGCACCACGCCCGCTCCGAACGGGATCATCGCAGTGTGAAGGTCGAGAACATCTGAACCGGACCCCTGAATCCCCCTGATCAAGCGATTGGCCCCGGTTCTCGCTCGGCTCCCAAATTCCGTTCCGAAAGTGACGGGTGCCTTCGGAGTTTACCTGCAAACGCCGTGCGGACTCGAGCGTTCCGCACCCGCCCCGGCCCGCGCGAGTTGGGCGATCCCTGGCTTGCCGATTGCCAACAGGCCCATGACTCTGTTCTGATTCACTCTCCGCATGACTCGTGAGATTTCTGAAGCGTGGCCCGACCCCGTCGTCGTCCGCATCGACGGCGGGCCGAGTCCACCCCCGTGAAGCCATTGGCTGGGCGGGCTCGATCGAGTGTGGAAGTCGCCCGTCTTTTATGAAGTGCCTTGGAGCCGAACTGCAATGCCTACCGTGACAGTTGAGGACGAGAAGTCGTTTGAGGTCGAGTCGGGAACGAAGCTGGTGCTCGCGATCGAAGATGCTGGAATCGACATCATGCACCGCTGCGGCGGCAATGCGCGCTGCACGACCTGCCGCATCCAGGTCGTCACCGGTGAGCCCGGTCCGATGGGTGAGCACGAACAGGCCCGACTTGCGCGTGAGGCCAGCCTGGCCCCGGACATCCGGCTCGCCTGCCAGATCCGCGTCGAATCCGACCTGACCATTCGCGTCCTCGGCCGCGCCGCGGCCTCCGGAGTGACGGCCGGACCTCGCCCCGCCGATTGAGAATCGCCACCCCTGGGCCCGCAGACTCGCCCCCAATTCAATCCCGATTCCATTCCCCTGGGACCGCGGGCGCCCCGCCCGCGGTCCCAGGGGAATGCGAAGAACGCAAGCGAAGCCGCCAAACCGCACAATCACTTGGGCTGGAGTCGACCCTTCGGCACAGTGTACGGCATCGGAAACCGCACATTCACTCCGCCGCGGATGGACAAGAAACGTTCCTAAGTCGAGGGGAGATCCGACAGAGGACCTGAACCAACAAGTGACGATCCTCTCTTGATTGATGATTGTCGGCACCGAAATCCCGAAGACCAAGAGATTCCAGGATTGTACGCTCAATCCGAGGCGACGGGCGTGCTTTCACCTCGGTCGAGCGGCCCGTTCCTTGAGTTTTTCCGCGAGCACGGATTCATCGCCCTTGATGAGTTTCCCGTCCGGATCGATCAGAATGGCAGTCCCCAACCCTGGCAGGCCGAATCGCTCCCAGGTTTTGAAGGTGGGGTCGAGCAGGATGGGAAACGGCAGGGTTTTGCCGCCCCAGACGTGTTTCACGATCGGAGCCAACGCCCGATCGACGTCGGCCATCGACTTCAACTCACCGTCGAAGTCGATGCAGATCGAGAGGATCTCGAACTGATCACGCTGCGGAGCATGCTCCTCGTAGAATCTGATGAGCCGGGGCAAGTCCTCGGAAAGGCAAGGCCGACAACCCAGGCCCCAGAAATCAAGCAGAACCCACTTGCCGCGAAAGTCGGCCATTCGCACGTCCTTGCTGACGCCGCGGGCGTCGGTGGCGTGCCAGCGCGGTGGTGACTCGCCGTAGTGCTGAGTGTAGTCGTTCCAGGAACCGTTGGCCTTCGCCTGCTCCTCCAAAGTCTGACGGGTGGGTCGATGAGGCACGAGTCTTAATCTGCCGAGGTCGCAGTCCGTGCTTTCGGTCCCCAGCACAAACGCTTTGTCGGGAACGAGCTCTCCTTCAAAGGCATCCTTGTCGGCAAACTGACTGTAAGCTTGGAGCGTGTACTTGCCCGGAGGGAGACGGAATTCAAACTTCGCCTCGAATGAGCCGCAACTGACGAACCTGGTCGAGTGGAGTGGACGGATCGGGTCTTCAGGCAAGTGAACATAGACATGAGTCCAGCTTGGCTGCTGACCTGGCCCCGGCCCCTCGAGTGAACCGCGTACCGTGACCAGAGGGACCAGCCGGATTTCGAGCAACTCGTCTCCCTCCGACTTGGGGAGCAACGCGATTCCGCCCTGCCTCCGTGACGAGTCCATTGCCATCACAGCGAAGTACGGGTCCGGATCCTTGATCGAAAACCGGCCATCAGCCCCTGTCTTGGTGGGTTGGGCCCGACCGGTGGGTTCCATCTCACCGAGTCTGCCCCAAAAGAGCCTGACATTTTCTGCCTTGGTGAGATCGTACGGCTTACCGTCTCGATCCACGCTAGCCCCATTGGCCCTCCAGAAAAAGCCAACAGCCGCATCGGCAACCGGCTTCCCCGCCTCATCAACAACTCGCCCGCGGATCTCCCGCGGTTCATTCGCTTGTGCACCGGTCATAAAGATCAGCAGGATCAGCACGGAACGGCGGATCGGCGCCTTCGTCTGTGTATGTTGCATTGACAGATCTCGCACGGTCTCGTGGCACCGTCCATGGATGGCTACGCGAAAGCTCTGACAATTGTAACTTGCCGATTCTCAGGATTTCAAAAAGATTCCGAGGCATTCGGAGCGATTCAGCTCAGAATGACCGAAACGGTGCGAGAAAAAGGGGAACGGATAAATTCCATAAGCAATTTTTTATCAACAATCCGCCAGAGAGCGAGGAATCACCCTCGTTCCCACGGTCCCCCGTGGGAACGAGGTGCGAGAGGCTTCCTAGCCTTGTATCGGGTCGTTGTTTTTTATTAATTCACACAATCAAATTTATGAATACTCAAAAATTCTATTTTTCTTGTACTCGATTGCCTTGACGACTTCCAACGAGCGACAAACATCGCCGTCGTGCCACCGGCGACGGCCAAGGAGATTTGCGAAAAACAGAAATCGAGTGCGAGTACGATGGCACTGTCAGCAGGGACGACCCCGGGCCGAAGGACCAGCGCGGTCGCCGGAGATCACGCAATCTCGGCGACCCGGGACTCGGTTTCAGAATCGGTTCTCGGATCGGCTCGCTAACGGGAGGCGCGAGTGGCTTCATCCGCCTTGACGTGCTTGGGATACTGCCAGCGCCCCACGTTTGCACGTAGCCAAACGTAATAGAAACGGACCCCGCGATCCTTCTCGCCCGTGCCGTAGCCGCCACGTTCGGGATTGGGCCCCGTGCCGGTGGCGGTGGTGACTCCTTCACCGTAGGCGCTATGGAAAATCATGGCCCCGCGCGCGAGTGACACGTATTGTTCCCAGTCCTGCCTCATCGACTCGCGATGGAACGCGTTGAAGATCCCCTCGTTGCCTGGCTCATCGTTGTCGTGCGTCTCGGTGTTGACCACGAAGCCGTGCGCGGGGATCGGCATCTCCTCCTGGAAGAAGCGGATCTGCACGCCCGGGTAGTCGACGAGCGAGCCTGACTTGTGGTTCGGGCAGACACCGGCCTCGACGTCGGGGGCCGTCGCATGGAACCAGGCGACCAGTTTCGCCTTCTTCGCCGGCCCGTCCGGCTCGCGGAGAATCTCGTGATCGGCCCGCTCGAGGTGGCTGAACTCGTGCATCAAATTGACGAAGACGTTTTTCAAGTGGCGCTCGGTCAAGAACCGGCCGGTCTCCTCGATCGCCCGCTTCACGGCGGCTTCGTCGCGAAGCTCCTGATCCTTGCGCGGCTGGAGCAAGTAGATGGCGACGACCATGCCCCGCTTGTCCGCCTCGCGGATCAGCTCCTCAAGGCGGTTGGCGAAGTCGGGTCGGAGTGTGCCGTCGCTCCGGTATCCATTGGGCCCGGCGTCGACGCTGGGGAAGCCGCCATTCGTCCCTTGGAGGGCGACGCTGATCAGGTTGATCCCGTGGGCCACCATCGTGTCGAGGCAGCGGATGTGCCGCTCGGTCACGGCCGGGCTCATCAACGCGTTGTTGCAGCGGATGCCCCAGAGCTTGACCGGCTGCCCGCCCAGATAGGCGCGATCGTCGCGGAGTTCAAACTCCTTGGTCGGCTGGGGCGCCGGGGTATCCGGCTTGCCCCAGGCCGCGCCAGGGCCGAGCGGCCCGACCAGGAAGAACCAAACCAGAAACGATCCCAGGATGCGCATCGTCGGCATCTCGTCCACTCCTATGAGAAGAGGTGTTCAAGCTTTGAATCCGGTCAGAGCGAGTCGGACGAGATGACCTCGCCGCCGTTTCGCGTGGCGATCGAATGCCAGGTTGCGGCACTCGCGCTGTTCTTGACGAATTGCACGTGCCCGTCGGTCATCAGTACGTTCACCCCGCCCGAGTGGAAACTCCGGGCCGCCGTCCGAGCGATCGCATTGCCCGAGGTGCAGTCGGGAGCAGGGCTATTGGGAGGGTAATAGAAATTGAAGGTCGCGAGGATATAGCTGCCCCGCGACCATTCCGCGCCTCGGGAGCCAATCCAGAGCGGAGGCGAGGCGCAAACGGCGTCTGTCAAGGTGTTGTTCTGAGGAATCTGAGCATATTGCAATCGCTTGTCCTGGGGGATCGGTCCCGCCGTATCGAGGGCGGAGCCTTTGATCGTCTCGCTGAACGCCGCAGTTTGGCTGAGGCCGTCGGTGATCTCGGCGAAGCGGACGGAGGCCATATCGAAGAAGAGGCCGTCGGGATTGCCGAGCGGTGTGTTGATCCGCAGGTCACCGCCGTTGAGGACCCCACTGCCGGAGCTTCCCAGGTAGTTGGTCGGCCCGAAGAGCGGGTTGAGTCGGTCGGCCTTGGGGTCGCTGGGGCACTGGTATGTGCTGATGATCACGGCGACAGCCGTCGCGTTGGTCACGCCCAGCGGCTGCGCGGCGGTCGTCCACGAGGTGTGCTGGAAGTTGATCGCGTTATAGAGCGCTCCCCCTTCGACCTGGGGCAGAAGCTGGGCCAGCGACGACCAGAGGTGGGGGAGTTGGTGCGACCGGGCGGTAGCAGACCGTGAGTCCCCTCGTAGTTATGAAGTGCCAGGCCGATCTGCTTGAGGTTGTTGGTGCACTGGGCGCGGCGGGCCGCCTCACGCGCGGCCTGCACGGCGGGCAAGAGCAGGGCGATCAGCACCGCGATGATCGCGATCACGACCAGAAGCTCGATCAAGGTGAAGCCGGAACGGCAAAGCGAGCGCATGGGGGACTCCGAAATCGGGCACGCGTCGGTTGCAGGTTCATGGGGCCGCTTTGATGTGTCGGGGGTACTCGTAGCGACCGACGTGGTCTCGGACCCACTCGTAGTAGAACCGGATGCCACGGTCGGTGGGCCCGGTGCCGTAACCGCCCATCTCGGGGTGGGGTGCCGTGCCGCTGAAATTCGTGATTCCCTGGCAATACGCGCTGTGGAAGAGCATGACGGCGTTGGGCGCCTTCAGATAGCGCTCGCAGTCGGCAAAAATGGATGCCTTGTGCCCGTCGTTGAACCAGCCGTCGTTTTGGTAGGCGTCCTGCTTGTGGGTCTCGACATTGACCACGAAGCCCTGAGACGGAATCTCCGCCTCCTTCTGGATGATGCGGACCTCCATGCCCGGGTAGGTATCGGCGGTATCCGACTTGTGGGTCGGGCAGACGCCGACTTCAATGTCGGGGGCGACCGCCTTGAACCAGGCGGTCAACTTGGCCTTTTTGGCCTCGCCCTCGGGCTCGCGGAAAATCTCCTGGTCGATCCGTTCGGCGTGGTTGTATTCGTGCATTACGTCGATGAAGACATTTTTGAGTTTTTGTTTTACGAGGAATTGGCCGGTCTCTTGAACCGCCCGCTTGATCGCCGCCTCGTCGTAAAAGTCCTGATCCTTGCGAGGCGAAAAGAGGCCGACCATCACGACCATCCCGCGTTGGTCCGCCTCACGGACCAGCCACTCAAGGCGACGGGCCACCTCGGGTTTGAGCCGGCCGTCGCGGCGATAGCCGTTCAGGCCGGCGTCAAGGTCGGGCCAGCCGCCGTTGGAGCCTTGAATGTAGAGGCCCAGGAAGTTGATCCCGTGGGCGACCATGTTGTCGAGGTTGTTGATATGCCGCTCGGTGACCGTATCGCTCAAGAGCGCATTGCCGCACCGGAGTCCCCAGAGATCGATCTCCTTGCCGGCCAGGATCGCGCGATTGTTGCGGATCGCAAACTCTCGGGTCGGTTCGTCGGCAACCGCCCGAACCACCGGAACCAAGCACGCGGCCAACGCCAGTACGGACATCGCAAGCGACCTCAGGCTGGGGCTCATCTTCGCTCTCCTCGAGGCTGCAAACGCCAACGGCCAGACACCCCCCGAGTGAGCTGAAAACCCCAGTCGAACGGGGACCGCTCGCACTTCAAACCGAGGCCTGATGGGGCCTGACGGCCAAAACTAACAAACTCGTTGACCCCCTACAAGAGTCAGGCCTCAAAACATGGGGAGTCCAAGGCGGCCTTGTTGTATCCCGAATTCTGACGTGTTTAATAATCGATGATCGAGACGGGCAGGATCGGATTTCTTTCAACGACCCGATCCAGGGCTGGGAAAGCCTCGCGCTACTCGTTCCCACGGGGGACCGTGGGACCGAGGGGGATTCCTCGCTCGATGGCGGGTCGTTAATTTCTTTCGACATCCCACGCGGATTTGCCACCACGGAAGTCCGCATGAGTCGGGTCCGATCTTGCGGACCATCCGTCATGGGTCATGAACGCGGACCACACCTGCAACGAAGCCGCAAGCGAAAATGGTCCGCAATAGCGGCCCCTACGGGAGTCGTTGGGCCCACGATGACGCCAATGCCGACTGACTCATCGTTAAGGGATAAGCGAAACAAGCAGAGCCGGCAGTCCGCATCCTCTCGTCGGAGGAGTATGGCCGGTGGTGTGCTTGAGCCTCAATTTCTGGGTTGCGGCAAGGCGCAACGATCGTGGCCCGACGGCCCATGAACATGGGGCGTCAGATCAGATTAATCCCGTGTGATTGCCACACGATGGGAAGTCGAGAGGTAGAATCCGCCGAGGAAAACGGAAGGAGAGGAGGAATTACCGGTTTCGGACATCCGCCTCCCCTCGAAAAACCTTACTGGGCTTCCGAGCACTTCTTGCAGCGTGCGATGTGTTTACGGACCTGGCCACCGCATCGTTTGCAGCGTAGGTACTTGGCCTGACGCGTCTTCTTCTTGCGAGGACGAAACGGCACGGGACACCTCATCGAGTGATTTGTGGCACTCCAGCCGACTCGGCCGGAGCGAAGAGGAAGAGTCTAACGGATTGAGGTGTCCTCCCGCCAGGGGAGTTGGACGAATTCAAAAGTCCATCAAGCCGCGTGCGCCGACGTGGCTCGGATCGAGTCGTCACGGATTCGACGGCGGCAACTCTCCGGGCGGTTGTTCCATGACCGTCCCGACCGCAGAATGGTGGACCGTCCCGCCTCTCCTCGTCAAGGGACGTGTTACCGTTACCCGGTCTGGATCGTGTCACGAGGGCAGGAGCACCGTCTGATGAATCGGAACCAATGCGGACTCACGGGTCTCGGCCTCGTTTGGCTGGCCGTCACCACGACCTTGGCCACCGCGGCACCTCCCCTCCCGGACGTCTCCGAGCGGGCCCGGCGCGTCCATGACTCCGCCATCCTGTTCGACGGACACAACGATCTTCCCTGGCTACTCCGGGACCTCGGCGACTTCCGGTTTGAAAAAATCGACCTGTCCAAGCGGCTCGAATCCAGCGTGTCCCAGACCGATATCCCCAGATTGCGTGAGGGAGGCGTCAAGGCACAATTCTGGTCGGTCTACATCCCGAGCGAGCAGCCCAACCCGGCGCGGACCGTCACCGACCAGATCGACCTGGTCCACCGCATGGTCGAGCGCTATCCCGACGACCTCGCGATGGCCTATTCGGCCGATGACCTCGAACGGATCGTCAAAGCAGGCAAGATCGCCTCGTTGATTGGCATTGAGGGCGGGGTGGCGATCGAGAATGACCTGGCGGAGATCCGGGCATTCCACCGCTTGGGTGCCCGCTATATGACCTTGACCCACAACGTCACCCTCGACTGGGCCGACGCCGCCACCGACCTCCCCCGGCACCACGGGCTCTCCCCATTCGGCGAGCGGGTCGTCCGTGAGATGAACCGCGTCGGAATGCTCGTCGACATCTCCCACGTCTCGCCCGAGACGATGGCCGATGCGCTCCGCGTTTCGGAGGCGCCTTTGATCGCGAGCCACTCGGGCGCGTTTGCCATCGCACCGAGCCCGCGGAACGTCCCCGATGACATCCTCAAGGCGTTGCCCCGCAACGGGGGCGTGATCATGGTCAACTTCTACTCCGGCTTCGTCGTGCCCGAGGCCGCGCGACAGACCGCCCAGGCGCGTGCGGAACTGAGGGAGAAATACCCCGACCCGGCCGCGTTCAAGAAGGCGATGTCGGCATGGTCGGACGCCTACAAAATGCCGCGCGGGACGATCGGGGACGTCGCCGACCACATCGAGCACATCATCAAGGTGGCTGGGATCGACCATGTCGGGATCGGGTCCGACTTCGACGGAATCACGTCCTGGCCGGTCGGCCTCGAGGATGTGTCGTCCTTTCCCCGTGTGACCGAAGAGTTGCTGAAACGTGGCCACTCCGACGACGACGTCCGGAAAATCCTCGGCGGCAACGCGCTTCGAGCGTTCCGCGAAGCGGGCCAAGTCGCGTTGAAGCTTCAGAAGACGCGGAAGCCGGAAGTCGATCAACCGCCACCATCGCCCAAGCACTAAGCTCAGTCAGTGCGACGGGCGTACCGCTTGCTCTTCAATTCGATTCCATTCCAATCAAGAGCGGGCGGACGCCGCGGTCCCAGGGAAGGCGACTCGGACAACACCAACGGCCCACGGGGGGTTCTTCCCCTTGGGAACCCGGGCGACCCGCCTCTGGGTGGCCCGGATCCATTAACCCGGTTTCCTTGCGATCGTGTCGGAAATTCACGACCGATTGCCGTGGCTCAAAGCGTCTTCAAATACTCAATGAGGTCCGACCGCGCCTCGTCCCCGAGTGAGTCACCGAAACGATGGCCCGCGTTGCTGAGTCCGAAGCGGGACGTGTCGTAGATAAACTGGGCCTCGAACGGGGGCAGCGGAGGGGAGGGGGGGGCGGTTACGACGTCGAACTTCCAACCGACATGGGCCGGATCGTAGTGCTCGAATCCGGTCGAAGGGGGGCGAGTGAACCGCGCGGGGCGATCGGCCGACTTGAGGAGCGCGGCGAGGGTCGGGACCGAGCCGTTGTGGAGGTAGGGAGCCGTCGCCCAGATGCCGTCCAGCGGTGGGGCCTGATAGCCGATCTTTTCGAGGTCGGCCGGGTAGTCCTCCGCCAGCCAGGTCGTGTTGTAGTGGGCCACGAGCCGGTCGGAGAGTCCGTGGGCCCGCTCGGGATCGGTGCCGATGACCGCCAACTCCACCAATCGATTCGGGTAGTGGCCGTCCGGTCCGTAGGTGCCGTGGCACTTCACACAGTTCTTCGCGAACACGGTCTTCCCGCGTTCCGCCTTCACCGGGTCGATCGCGAACGGATATTTCGGTGGCTTGAGACTCTTGAAATAAGCGAGGATATCTCGAAACGTCGGCTCCAGCTCCTTGAGTTCCTCGAGCGACTTCTCGGCAAGGAAGAACTGCAAGCTCGACCGGACGGAGCGGGCGTCGGTCCGGCCGTCGTAGTACATGGTCGTCTTGCGCGCGAGGTGCCACCAGGGAGGGACGTCGAGTTCCGGAAGATTGGCGCCGAGCGGCAGCGGGATCTTACGCATCGAGAGATCGGAATTGCGCACGCTCAGCAAGACCGCCGAGATCATCCCGGCATTCACCGTGCCCCGCGCGGTGTTCAGGTGGAAGAGGCTCGGGGGGAGGCGACGATTGTCCGCGCGGGTCAAGTCATAGAGTAACGCCCGCATATCAAGAGTCGTGTTGCCTAACCCGACGTAGCTCTGACCGCCGATCGAGCCGCCGTGACAGACCATGCAGTCGATCTGCATGCCGGTCTTCTCGCCGCCCGGCTGGCCGGCACGGCGAAGCCCCATGGGGAGGCCGTCGTTGGGATAGGGAGCGGTGTGCAGCCCGTAACGCTGGTTGAATGCCGCGGCATAGTCGTCGGCCGAAGTTTCCGCATCCGGAGCATTCTGGCCCCAGAGTGTGCCCGCGCGCCGATAGGCCGCGCCACTCCAGCCTGGCTTCAAATAACCGGTCGAGGTCAGCGCCACTCGACCACGTTCCACGGCGGCCGGGTCGGGCGAGTCGCCGGCGGACCATGTTGGGCTCAGAAGCACGACGCCGGCTGCGAGAAATTCTCGGATTCGCGAACGCCTGCGCATCGGTCGACCTCCCGGCTACCGGCCGAAGGGGGTGAGCTCACCCCTTCCGGGCCTGGGGTCATCCACCGAAAAAACCAGTGGGAGACAAAGTCAAGGGAGTGGAGGCAGGGGCCTCCCTCCCTCATTCAGTTATAGGCGCGCGGGGTCGCCTCGGAAATGGTCAACGTTTTTTGTTGAGCGGCGGGGTGCGGTCGTCGATCGAACGCTTGACCGGCGTCGCGGCGGCCTCGATCGGCTTGATGCGGAGATTGCGGAACTGGACCAGGCTGGGGGGCCCGGTGTACTTGCCGTCCTTGAAGCCGCCGTGGTGCTGGAGAACGAGCGGTCCACGTGCGGGGATTCCCGGCAACTCGGCGTTTTCGATCACCGTGATCCCGTTGAGGACCACCGTCAAGCGGTCGCCAACGAGCGTGATCGTGAACTCGTTCCACTCGCCGACGGGGCGGTCGGCCTGGGTCTTCGGGGTGACCCCCGCGCGGACAGACGGCGGCATCTTCGCGTCCATCCGGTAACCGTAAACCTCGCCCGACCCAATCGGCCAGCACCACATGTTGATCTGGCTCTTCCCCTTCGGGTCGCGGAGATAGATCCCCGAGTCGCAATCCGGCAGCGTCAGCTGGATCGGCTTACCGTGAATGTCCCTGCCGTGGGTGCCGTCGGGGAGAATGTAAGGGACCCGGGGATTCTGGTACGGGGCTTCCTTGAGACGCCACTCGAGCTTGACGACGAAGTCCCCGAATTCCTGCTTACTGACCAGGTTCTTCACACCGGGTGCTTCGCTCCGGGCGTCGTAGTCGATCACCCCGTCGAGCACTTTCCAGTGGCCGTTGTCGCCCTCGGGAATCGTCCACTGGGAGAGATCCTGGCCATTGAACAAGGACGTGAAGCCCTCGTCGGCGCTCTCCGCCGCGGGCGCGGCGAGCACGAGAGCGACGGAAAAAATCAACGAATGAAACATCAACCGGGTCTCCAAGACGTGGGCGGAGTTCTGCCGCGACTCGCGGACAAGAAAATCACGCTAACCCGACTTCAAGACCGCGTCAATCGACCGCATTTTTATCTTCGAGGTGCAGTGACGACCCACTCCCACCCGGTCAAAACGCCAGCAATGGCCGGCGGCTCGACTTTGAGAAGATAGCAAACCCAGGTCGACTTGCGAAATTTTCCGAATTCTGACGAATGACCCCAGTGTTGTTTTGGATGCTTGAACGGCAGTCCATCGACAACGGGTGGACAGCTCCGTTAGAATCACCAAAATCGTTCGAACACGCGAGGCCGCCTCAGGTTCTCGCGACTGGATCGGAGTCATCTCATCGGGGAGAACGCTGATGGGACCCGCCGAGATCGTGGCAAGTTTGAAAGAGCTCTGCATTGAAAAAGGGCCGCGACTGACCACCGAGCAGATCGTGGACTGGATCGATCACCAAGGCGGTTTCGAGTCGGACGCCGAGCTGCTCGCGTTCGCCAAAAAAATGAAGGCGCGCCAGTTCGCCCGGATGCTTGAGTACGAAGACGAGGAGTCCAATCTTCGCGTCAAGCGGCTCTGGAGCTTCTACGACCCCGAGCTCGGCCGGCGGTTTTATGCCGACATCCTCCAGATGCCCGACGATCGTCGCCGCCGCCTGGTGCGTCAGTACGCCCAGTTCCTCGACCAGCTCCGCTCGGTCCGTCGCGCCATGGCCGACTACTTCGCCGGCCAGCAATTCTTCGACTTCTACGTCGGTGATGAAGACGAAGACCTCGTCCTGGAGTCGGCGCCCGCGACGGGCGGACGAAGCCGACGGCACTGACTCGTCTTGACCTGATCCCCCGCGGGCCGAGACAATGAGAGGTCTTCGCCCTTGTTGAGAAGAGGCCCGCGCCGTGCGACGAGACGAGAGGACCGTTGGAATTATGTCCGCCCCTACCGAGTCGAAACTGTTCTCTTCGCAATGGCCCGATGCGCTCGGTCGTTTCGGTACGTTCGGCGGCCGGTACGTTCCGGAAACCTTGATGGAGGCGCTCAATCAACTCGCCATCGAGTACGAGCGTGCCCGCGTCGACCCGGAATTCCAGGCCCAACTGAACGATTACCTGGCGAATTACGTCGGCCGCCCCTCGCCCTTGTTCCACGCCGCGCGGCTGAGCAAGTTCGCCCAGGGGGCCGAGATCTACCTGAAGCGCGAAGATCTGAACCACACGGGCGCCCACAAGATTAACAACGCGCTCGGCCAGGTCTTGATCGCGCAGCGGATGGGCAAGACGCGAGTGATCGCCGAGACCGGGGCCGGACAGCATGGCGTGGCGACCGCGACCGCCTGTGCCTTGACTGGCCTCGAATGCACCGTTTACATGGGCGAAGAAGACATCAGGCGGCAAACGCTCAACGTCTTCAACATGAAAACCTTGGGCGCGACCGTGGTGCCGGTCACCGACGGCACCCGGACGCTCCGCGACGCGACCAATGAAGCGATGCGCGACTGGATGGGATCGTCGCGTCAGACGCACTATACGATCGGCAGCGTGGTGGGCCCGCACCCGTTCCCGATGATCGTCCGCGACTTCCAATCGGTCATCGGTCGGGAAACCCGCCAGCAGTGCCTCGACCGGCTCGGCCGCTTGCCCGACGCCGCCGTGGCCTGCGTCGGCGGCGGTTCGAACGCCGCGGGCATGTTCTACCCGTTCATCAACGATACCGAGGTCGAACTGATCGGCGCCGAGGCAGGGGGACGGGGACCGCAATCCGGCGACCATGCCGCCAGCCTGACGAAGGGACGGCCGGGGGTCCTGCACGGCAGCCTCAGTTACGTGCTCCAGGACGACGACGGCCAGACCGAGAACGTTCACTCGATCTCCGCCGGCCTCGATTATCCCGGCGTCGGACCCGAGCATAGTTACTGGAAAGAGACCGGCCGGGTCCGCTACGAGAGCGTGACCGATGCCGACGCCTTGGCCGCTTACGCAACCCTGGCGCGGCAGGAGGGGATTCTACCCGCCCTGGAATCGAGTCACGCGGTAGCCCGGGCTTTGGTCGAGGCCCCTCGCCTCGGTCCCGGCAAGATCATCGTCATCTGCCTCTCGGGGCGAGGGGACAAGGATGCGTATGAGGTCGCCCGGCTGCGCGGGGAGCCAATGTCGTGACCGGGGCGGGACGATCCGCTTCGTACCGAGCGGTCACTCGACCCGGGTGCAACGACCGTAGATCGCGCTGGCCGAAACCCAGCCATTCGTCCTGTCGCGATTGTTGCCGATCTGATATCGCCCTCCTTGGACCGCCTTGATCAGGTGCAAGTATTGCCGGCCGTTGACTTTACACAGTACGATCTCACCGACCCGCAGCGTCGCCGGGTCCACGGGTTCGACCGTGCAAAGTTGGCCCGACTCGATTCGGCCTTGCATCGAATGGCCGCGAGGCCGAAATTGGACGACCTCCCCCCTCCTGCAACTTGGCGATGTGCACTGAAGCCCAGCCCATGAGTGTCACCTCGTCGAGCTTAACCTGCACGGTGGTCTCTTTTTTTTTAATCGTAACGGAATTGCACGCGACGGCCGAGTCAGGACTCCCATGAACCGCATCGACACCCTGTTTGCCCGCCTGAAGAGCGAAGGCCGCCGCGCTTTGATGCCGTTCATCACGGCGGGCGATCCCGACCTACCGACCACCGCGGCGCTCATCACCGAGCTCGTGACTCGGGGGGCGCACATGATCGAAATCGGCATCCCCTATTCCGACCCGATCGCGGACGGGCCGGTCATCGCGGCGAGCTATCACCGGGCTCTGGGGCACGGCGTAAAGCTCGCACATATCTTCCAGACGATCCGGACGCTCCGGGCCGAGACGGCCACCGGCCCGTTGACCGCGGCCCCGTTGGTCACGATGGTTTCCTACTCGATCATCCACCGCCAGGGAGTCGATCGCTATCTTCGCGAGGCGGTAACCGCCGGGATCGACGGTCTGATCGTCCCCGACCTCCCGGTCGAGGAGTCGGAGGGACTCTGCCGCAAGGCGACCGCCCTCGACTTGCGCTTGATCCAACTCGTGACCCCGACCACCCCCCGTGACCGCGCGGTGCAAATCACCCGGTCGACCACCGGCTTCGTCTACTACGTCTCGGTGGCGGGAATCACCGGCGAACGGCGGTCGATCCCGCCGAACCTGGTGGAAAACGTCGCCTGGCTCCGCACTCAGACCGACCTGCCGATCTGCATCGGGTTCGGGATCAGCACCCCCGAACACGTCCGCGAACTCGCGCCCGTGGCCGACGGCCTGATCGTCGGCAGCGCGCTCGTCAAGCGACTGATCGATGCCGACAAGCTGACCCGTGCCGAGGTCGTCAAGGAGATCGGCCAGTTCGTCGCGGAGCTCGCCACCGGCCTGGACGTCCCCGCGGCTCGCCCGTCGTTCTGACCGAGCCCAGGGGACAAAGCGAAGCAAGGGGGGAGGGAGAGGTTCCCCCCTCAGACTTCGTAGGTGGCCAGTCGGTCGGGAATCTCGACCGGATTCAGCAGGTGGGGCTGAAGCACCGGAGCGAGCGCCTCGAGGCCCTCGGGCTCGCCGTGAACCAGGAACCCCCGCTCGATCCGGCCGCCGGTCTGCTCGAACCACCAGGCCAAGTCATTGCGATCGGCGTGGCCTGAGAAGCCGTCGAGAACATAGACCGCGGCGTTCAGCTCGTGCCACTGGTCCATGATCTGAATCCGCTCGACCCCTTCGGCGAGTCGTCGGCCGAGGGTCCCCTCTGCCTGGTAGCTCACGATCACGATCGCGTTGTCCGGATCATCGACGATATGCCGCAAGTGGTGTCGAATGCGACCTGCTTCGCACATCCCCGACGACGAGATGATCACCAGCGGCCCGGGAAGATAATTGAGCCGACGCGAATCATCCCAGCTCGCACAGAACTCCACGTACTTGGACCCGAAATACATCGGGTCCTTATCCATCATCTGCCGCGCGGCGGGGGTGTAGGCATCGGGATGATCGCGATGGATGTCGGTCAGCCGCATCGCCAGCGGGCTATCGACGTAAATCGGGATCGGCCGCACCTTGTGGATCGCGAACAATTCTTGGAGGCAGTAGATCATCCGCTGCGTTCGGCCGAGGCTGAACGCCGGGATCACGATCTTGCTCTGGAGCCGGGTGGCGCGAGCGACGATCGCGTGGAGCTGCTTGATCAGCTTGTCATAAGGCTCGAGTTCCCGATTGCCGTAAGTGCTCTCGGACACCAGGATATCGATATCCTTGACGATCGTCGGGTCGGGCAAGAGCCCCATCTGACGACGGCCCAGATCTCCGGTGAAGAGAAACCGGCGCTTCCGGCCCGCTTCCTCATAGTCGAGCTGGATCATCGCCGAGCCCAGGATATGGCCGGCGTCGAAATAGGTGAGGACGACCCCAGGGAGGATCTCCGTCGGCGCGGCATAGGGCAATCGTTCGAGCCGATCGACGACCAATTCGACGTCGACCAGTTCGAACAAGGGTTCAATCGGCTCGGCGTGGGGGTTGCGGGAGTTGGCGTTCCGCAGATCCTCCCGCTGAATCCGGGCACTATCACGGAGCATCACGCTGAGGATGTCGCCGGTCGCGGGCGTCGTGATGATCGGTCCATGATAGCCGGCGCGGACCAGGCAGGGGAGTCGGCCGATGTGGTCATTGTGTGCGTGTGAGACGATCACCGCATCGAGGTCGCGAGGATCGAAGCTAAACTGGCGATTCGGACTGTCGAGGTCGATCCGATTCGAGTCGAAGAGCCCACAATCGAGCAAAATCTTATGCGAGCCGATTTCCAAGAGATGGGCGGTACCGGTGACCTGCCGGGCCGCGCCGTGGAACGTGATGCGCAAAACGATCTTCCTCCCGATAGATCCGTCGATGACGACTCGGGACGATCAAACGGATGGATAGCGTATTCCCTAGATTTGGTGCAAATTCCATGATGCCATGATCGGTCAACCGGTTCAAGGCCACACGATCTTGTGACAAACTCTGATTGATCCGTTTCGGGATCGTGCGTAGAATCCTGGAGAGACCCTGAGCGGTCCCCCTTCCGGAAGTTCTTTCCAGACCTGACCGTGTCCGAACTGGGTGAGGAGCGCCCTGTGATGACGCGCGAAATCTCCGAATCTCATCCGTTACTTCGCCTGTTCCGAGGGATGACCGAATCCACGTTCATGACTGAACTGGGGATCGGTGACCCGCGCCTGGTGGGGTACGTAGCCAACCTGCTGGCCCGTTTCGTTCCCAGCCAGACGATCTGGCGGATCCGAGACGACCAAGGGCGACGGCTGACCGAAGTCACAGCCATGGTGGCGGAGGCCGAGTCGGCCTCCAACACGGCCCATCGCCGCGATTGCCATCGCCACGTCGGCGACTTCACCTTGTTCTGGACGGGAGTCTATCCCGAAGCCCTTTCCGGGTTCCAGGCGGCCGACTCTCCCGACCACCTGATCAACTATCAAGTGCAAGGCAAGAAGTCGTATTATGTGGCGAGCACGCTCGACGACGACGACCAGGCCCTGGTTTTGCGACGGCTGAGCGATCAATTCGAGCTCTGCGCCTTCGGACTCTCGCGGGTCCGGCGCGAATGGGAAAAAATCGCCAACGATTCGATGGGCGACTCGATGCATCGTGGCATCGTCGCCTGAGTCCCCAAAAAGGCCGTCGCCAGCGCCACTACGTGCGTCCTTTGAATTGCAGTCGGACGGCTCCCCGGTTTAGATTAAGGGGCCGGACGAGCGAGGTGAGGCTGTCGTTCCACCGGCAAGCTTCCGGTGGTAGAGAGGGCCCAGTCGCGTGACGGACGTAGTGCGCTATCGACTCGACGACCTCCGACGTTTTGCCAGCGGGCTGGGCGTGGGGGTCGGGATGCCCTCCACCCGCGCCTCGGCATTCGCCGCGCAGCTCCTCTGGTACAACACCACGGGGGCGTCTTCGTTTGGCATCGAAACCCTGCCCGACTGGTTGGAGCGAATGGCCAGGGGTGAAGTCGACCCTCGGGCCGAGGGCAAGGTCACGAGCGAACACCAGGGAACGGCCGTGTTCGACGGCGAGAACGGGCTCCCCGCGTTGATCCTGGCGCGCGCCGGGGAACTGGCCACCGAGAAGGCGCGCGACGCCGCCATCGGCCTCGTCCGGGTCGCGAACATCAAGGCCACGGGTCCGGCCGCCGGAATCGCCGGCGAGATCGCCTTCGGGCCGTTCCTCGCCGCCGTTCTCGGCCCTGGTCCCACCTGGTCGCTGGCACTCCCGAGCGGCGACGGCCTGCCCGCCGTCTTCGACTCCACGCTCGAGTTTGAGGCGGTCGCCACGGCCTCGAATCCATCGAGCGCGACGCGACCGGCCAAGGCTTCGCCGTTGGCCCTCTGGGCCCCGTGGGCGACCGCGATGGTTCCCCACGACGGCTGGCTCATCGTCGCACTCGGCATCCAGGCGATCGAATCCCTCTCGGGCTTTCACGAGCGAGTCAGCAGCACGATGCGAATGACGGACGAAGCCCCCGGGCGCCTCTTGCCCACGACCTGGGAGACCCGGCGTCGCGAGGCCCGCGAGCGGGGCATTCCTGTCACAAAGGCAGTGGTGAACCGTTTCAGTGAGTGGGCGGGCCGCTGCGGCGTCCCCCTTCCCTCGCCCGTTGCGCAGGTGCCCCCATCCGACCGCTCACCCCGCGGCGTGATGTAGGAGTTCCGAAATGGTTCTCCCCCTCGGCGACCTGGCCAAGACGCGCATCGTCCCGTTCGGGACTTACGGACTGATTGCGCTCAACATCGTGATCTTCCTGAGCCAGCTCGAGCACGGCACGTCATTCACAACAACTTACGCCGCAACCCCGTACGAAATCAGCCACAACGTCGACCTGCCGGTCTTCGATGACACGATTCTGCCGATCCGGCCCGCGCAGGATGAGCTGCGTCGCCAGGTTGAGGAGCAGGAACATGTTCCATTCCCGATCTGGCTGACCATTCTCACGTCGATGTTCTTGCACGCCAGTCCCTTGCACCTGGCCGGGAACATGCTCTATCTCTGGATCTTCGGCGACAATGTCGAGGAGGTACTCGGCACGTTCCGCTACCTCATCGTCTACCTGACGTGCGGCCTGGTCGGCACCCTGCTGCAAATCGGGATGAATCCGGACTCGCTGATCCCCACCCTCGGCGCCTCCGGAGCGATCGCCGGAACGATGGGAATGTACGTGGTCTGGTTCCCGCGCAACCAGGTCCGCGTCCTGGTCTTCCGGTTCATCACCCAGATGCCCGCGCTCTACGTCATCGGGATCTGGATCATCCTTCAAGTCTTTGAAGGGGTCAGCTCGGTCGGCAGGATCGGCGAGACAGGGGGGGTCGCCTATCTCGCCCACATCGGTGGCGCGGCCACCGGGATCCTCTTCGCCTTTTTGTATGCCGATCGCGCCCGCGAGGTCGAGGCGTTGCACGACGCCCAGGATGGTTGGTTCGTCGGCCCCTGACGAGGGGCTCGCGTCCCGTCCGCTCCCGTACCATTCGATCCGATCCACTCCGATCAACGGCGTTCGGCCAGGGCCTCTTCGACCGCTCGGAATTCCAGGACCGCCGGCTCGAACTTGATCGGCTGGCGCCGGCCCCGCTTTCGCTCCAGGATCAGGCCGATCCCTTGGAAGGTGGCGCACCAGGAGACGCCGTAAATCAGGTATTGCCAGTTGGGTAAGACGACCATCAACAGGCCCGTGAAATACATCTGAACCGCGGGAGCAAAATACCAGGGGTTCACGAGATAGGCCGTGGTCGCGAACCCGAACGTGCTCAGCGTCGCCCAGACCGCCTTGAACCATTCGATGGAGAAGCCCGTCAGGCTGTTCAGCGAGGCGACGTTGAACGAGAGAATCAAGAATGTCGCCCAGACGCGCGTCAAGACCGCGGCGAGCGGAGTCGAGCGATACCATCGCGGACCCGCCACACGTCGGATCACCCAGAGATTGGTCACGAGTTCCAGGCCCCAAAGACCCAGGTAGTGAATATTGCGACGGTCTCCGATCGTGTAAAGGACCTGGCAGGTGACGAACACGGCCAGGTGGATCCAGCCGAGTATCATCAACGCGAGCCCCCACCGGTCGCGCAAGGCAACGCGTTCGAGGTCGGCCACCAGCTCGGATTTCCAGCGGGACAGTGGGTTGGCGGGACGCTTCGGGGCGATCATGGGCATCACCGGTTTCCCGGGGTTGAATTCGAGGAGTAACGATCAATCATCGACGGCTGGGGGGGACCGGCTTGAACGTTTCCGAGAGCGCGCTCGGCTTGTTGACGTGCTCGGGCGGGTGACAGACCGACCTGGCGAACTTCACCCGGTCGCCCACGCCGAATCGGGACGCGCAGCACGCCCGGTTCCTCAAATCGCCCGGCGATCGAGCGAGTCGGGCGAGTGAGCCCGCTTGAGCTTGTTCACGAGGCAGGATTCGACTCCAACCGCTCGATATCCTCGGGTGCGGCCGCACGGTCGAGCGTGAGGATCCCCTCGAGATGGTCGATTTCGTGCTGGAGCACGCGGGCGAAGAATCCGCTGGCCTCGACCCGGGCGGGACTGCCGTCGAGAGCGTTGTATTCCACCTGAATCGACAACGGGCGAACCACCCGTACCTGATAGTCGAGAAAGCTGAGGCATCCTTCCCAGGCGGGTTCGGTCTCCTCCGAGGCCCAGACGATCCTCGGGTTCAGCAGGGCAGTCACCTCGACCTCGGGTCGGTCGGGCGCGTGCTCGGTCGGGAACGACCCCGCGAGGATCAGGCTCACCGAGACTCCGACCTGAGGTGCGGCCAAACCCACGCCTCCGGAATGCTCCAGAGTTTCGAGCATGTCCCGCACCAACGTTTGGAGGGGCTCGCCCGCAATTTCCTCGGCTTCGAGGCATCTGGCCTTCGCTTTCAGGACCGGATCACCAAGCTGAACGATCGGGCGGATCATGCGCGAAATCTCATCTCTCTTGAAGCCGTCGGGAGGGGGTTGAGCCACTCCATCATACGATCTTAATCACGGTTCCACGAACACTCGAGCCGAGCATTGTTCATTTCGCCTCGCCTTCATTAAACTGAATAATGAGAGCCCAAGACGCAGGGCCCTGACGGTTTCCTGTTCGGTTGACCAGGAGGGCGTGATGAACCAGATTCAGTCTTATCCGCTCTGGATCGGTCATGGTGGCGAGGGACACAACTTCCCGGCCATTTTCGACGCGGGCATTGAGGCGGTGGTCGAGCTGGCGATGGAGGAGCCGGCCCTGCCTTCCATCCGCAACCTGATCTCCTGCCGCTTCCCGCTCCACGACGGCGTCGGCAACCGCCCGGAGCTGCTCGTCCTGGCCATCCGGACCGTGGCCAGTCTGATCGAGTCGGGCATCCCCACGCTCGTTTGCTGCTCGGGAGGAATGAGCCGATCACCGGCCGTCGTCGCCGCGGCCCTCGCACTGGTCAATCACGACGCGCGGGAGGAATGCCTCAAGAGCGTCACTTACCACCATCCGAGCGACGTCTCGCCCGGACTCTGGAAAGAGATTACCAGGCTTCCTCACGAGTTGCTCGAAGTCGGATGCCTGGCGCGGCATTGAGCCGCCTGGCAGCATTGAGCCGCCTGGCACGCTCGCCTATCCAGGCGAGCGAATTACGAAGTTCCCTGTCTGGGGGATTCTCCCTCGCGTGAGCGATCAAGCCAGGGAACTCAGGAACGCTGACGAAACGACTTGCCAGAATCGGGCCACCGGTTTCCCCAGAAATCAGGACGTGGTTTCGTCAGCGTTCCGCGCCCCCAGCGGACCGACGACCGAAGATTCCAAGCCTCGGGACGAACACACCAAGGGCGACCGATTCAACCGCAATCGCGGCCACCCGATGAGGCCGACCATGACCGGTGGGATCGTCGAGGGATTGGAGCATCTGGGCCGGTTCGTCGACTTCGCCTTCCGGACGGTCGGGGCGATGCCGGGCGCCTTGGTGCGCAGGGCGGGAGACATAATCCGCCAGTTCGAGCGAGTCGCCTGGGGAAGCCTGCCGATCATCGTGGTCGCCGGGATCAGTGTGGGGCTGGTGACCTGGCTTCAAACTCACCGGCAACTGGCGACCTACGGGATCGAGGCGACTCTGCCCAGCTTCCTGACCCCCGCAGTCCTGGTCGAGCTCGGCCCGATGCTCGCCGGACTGCTCGTGGCCGGACGAATGGGAGCCGGCCTGGCGGCCGAACTGGGGTCGATGATGTTGACCGAGGAGGTCGAGGCCCGCGCGGTGCTCGGCGCGTTGCCGATCCCCACCCTGGTCGCCCCCCGAGCGATCGCCTGCGCCCTGGCCGTCCCCTTACTGACGGTCGTGCTCGACGCGGCGGCCGTGCTCGGCGGCATGGGCGCCGAGCTGATGGGTGGAACCCTCACCGCGAGTGTCTTCTGGCATAAATCCCTGCTTTACCTGCGAATCAGCGACGTGCTCCCAGCGACGCTCAAGACGTCGGTGTTTGGTCTCCTGATCGGCCTGGTCGGTTGCTGGACCGGTCTGAACGCCGACCGATCGACCGAGTCGGTCGGCCGCGCGGCGACGACGGGCGTGGTCCGCGCGATGTTCGCCGTGTTCGTCGCCAACGTGGCTCTGGTGCCCTGGATCCAGGCGATGACGATCCTCACCGAATGGACAAACTAAAACGTAAGCTCTTATAAATTCACGTATTAAGCGAATCGTCTCAGTTCGCCTTTTCAGAGCACTCGGCCTAAAATCCATGGATGATTCGGGGGCGAGGTCGAGTGCGAGTCGATCTTCCAGCGAAAAGTAACGAAGGGTCCAGCCATGAATCGAGAAATTGGGCGGTGGCGGGCGCTGGCCAACGCCGGGTTCGCCCTGGCGATTCTGGCCCTGGCCGGGTTCGGGATGGCCCAGGTGGCGAGTCGGCAATGGCGCACCCAGAAGACGTTCCGGGTGCATGTCGACTTCGCGTCGATCGGCGGACTCGGCGTGGGCCAACGGGTTCGGATCCAGGGGATCGACGCCGGAGTTGTGGAAGCCGCCGAGCCACCGCGAGCGCCGGGCCAACCGGTCCATCTCGTGTTACGGATCGACGAACGGCTCCGGCCTCTCGTCAGGGCCGACGCCGTCGCGCGGATTGTGACCGAGGGTGTGGTCGGTTCCAAGGTCATCGAGATCGCGCCGGGCCGGCCCGAGGCGCCGCCCCTCCCCGCGACCGGCCTGATTGCCGCCGAGCGGCCGCTCGAGATGAATGACCTGCTCCAAGAGGCGCGGAAGTCGCTCGCCCGGGTGGATGCGGTGGCCGCGGCCGCCGAGCAAGGCTTGGGCGAGATCAACCTCATCGCCGCCACGATTCGCAAGGGGGAGGGGAGTCTCGGCAAGTTCGTTCAGGACGAGGAAGCCTACCAGAAGCTCCTCGCGCTCTCCTCTCGGGGCGAACGGACTCTGCACGACGTCGACGAGAACCTGGCAGCGATGAAACGCACCTGGCCGCTCTCCCGCTACTTCAACGATCGCTCGTTTTTCGACCGGGACCGCGTCCTCTACCATCCCGGGGCGGAGCGCGATAGTCGGGTCATCCTGGAATCGGACCTGTTCGAACCCGGCCGGGCCGTCCTGACCACTCAGGGGCGCGGCAGGCTCGACGGGATCGCGGCCTGGTTCAAGTCGGTCCGCCGCCCGTCGTCGGAAGTCGTCATCGCCGCCTTCACCGACCGTGATCGCGATCAGGAATTGGCCCAGATCCTTACCCAGGAACAGGCCGATGCCGTCCGCAAATACCTCGTCGAGAAACACGCGATCCAGTCCACCGGTTGGTTCGGCAGCCGCAAGGTGGCCGCAGTCGGCTTCGGTGGCCAAGTCCCGAGCCCACTCGCCGCGGTCGCCGGCGACCAACCTCCGCGGCGGATCGAGATCATCCTCTTCACTCCGCAGACCTGAAAACCGGCCGATCTTGCCACGAGCCGACGGTTGCAAGTCGGCAAGGGTCGCCGTAAGCTCGAGCCACCTGACAACTGTCAATGGGCGTTCGCACATCTTCGACACGATCGACTCGCGCGACGTTTTGCGTGGAGTCGTCGGGTCTTCACAACGGAGGTTCTCATGGTTCGTCGCGCGTGGCTCCCGGCGCTGATCCTGGTCGTCGGGGTGCTCCCTACCGCACAGGCCCAAGTGAAGCTCGAACACAAATTCATTGAGGGGACGAAATCGGCGTCGAGGACGACCACGAAGACCCACCAGATCCTGAGCATCATGGGAATGGACCTGGAGACCAACGCCGACGAGTCGGTGCTCACGACGTCCTCCATCGGCAAGCGAAACGCGGATGGGACCCTGCCGATCGCTCAGAAGATCGTGTCGATCCGGTCCCAGCTCACACTGCCGGGTGGAATCAGCGTGACGTTCGACTCGGCCGATCCCAACGTGAAGATCGAGAATCCCCAGGTGGCCTTCCTGGGCGATGTCTTCAAGGCCCTCGTCGGCGTCGAATACACGGTCGTGCTCGACGCCAAGGACAAGGTCAAGTTCGTCGAGGGGACCGAGACGTTTGACGCCAAGCTCGATGGTCTCGACCCCAAAGCCGCGGCAATGCTCCGCGGTCGGCTCGGCGCCGAGAAAATCAAGCAAGCGTTCGAACAGGAAATCGGGAATTTACCCACGGTGCTGGCGCGTCAGGGAGAACCCTGGGAGGCGACCTCGACCCTGGACCTCGGCTCCGATCAAACCTTGACCTTCCGCAAACGCTACGAATACCTCGGGACGGTCGAGAAGGCGGGAAAGTCGCTCGACAAAATCGGCGTTCGTTCCCTGACCGCGGTCTATGCGATGGATCCCAAGTCGGCTTCCCCGTTGAAGGCGACCAAGAGCGACCTCACGGTGGAGTCGTCCGACGGGACGATTCTGTTCGACCGCGAGGCCGGTGAAAAAGTCGAGAGCACGACGGTCACCCGGATCAAAGGGAACCTGACGCTCGAAGCCGGGGGCAAGGAACTCCCCACCACCCTCGACCTGACCCTGGAATTTTCGGACAAACGCGAACCGACCGAGAAGTGACCCGAACCGTTCGATCACCGGGGGTCGGGCCCTTCCGCTCCCCTGGTTCACCGCCTGTCGTTCCCCCTTTCCTCATGAAGGGGGGAACAACCAGATCGGGGAACAGGTTGACGCTCGCTCCCTGGTCGATTAGCTTTGGGGAAGAGGACAAGCCTTTGCGACGACGCCCCCGAGCCGAGGAGAGGATACCTCCGTGGCCTCCTTGTTCGTCATCCAAGGGGCCGACCAGGGTAAGCGATTCGAACTGAAATCCAAACCCATGGCAATGGGGCGAGATCAGTCGAACCCAATCCGGCTCCACGACACCGAGGTTTCCCGACGCCATGCCGAAGTCCGACCCGTCGATGATTCCTACCGGATCATCGACCTGGGTTCGGCGAACGGCACGTTCGTCAATGGCCAGCCGATTGACCAGGCCCCGCTCCGATCGGGGGACCGGCTCCAGCTTGGCCAGACCGTTATGCTTTTCAATGAAGGCGCCGGCGCCGAGCGCGATTTGACCGCGCGGGTCGACGTCCTCAGCCGCACCAGCCCCGACGATCGCTCGGCGATCCTCAAGAGCATCCCGGCCGGGGAGGGCTCGCGCGTCCTCCAAGCGCCTGACATCACCGGCGGCTGGCTCAAGGACCGTTTGCTCAACCTGTCGGTCATGTACCGCACGACGCAGGCGATCAGCCACGTCATGGAGATCGACGCCCTCCTGCCGCAGATCCTCGAGCTCGTCTTCGAGTCGATCAGCGCCGATCGAGGGGCGATCCTCCTGAAGGACGATCAAGGGCTCCTCGTCCCCAAGGCCGTCCGCTGGCGCGGGCCGGCCGAGCCGGATGAGCGGATGACCATCTCCCGGACGATCGTCGACCACGTGCTCGAGCAAGGGCAGGGGGTCATTACCTCGGACGCCCCCGGCGACAAGCGGTTCGGCCCCGCGCAGTCGATCGTCGACTTTGGGATCCGCGAAGCGATCTGCGTCCCGGTTCAGGGGCGGCACGCGACCCTCGGCGTCCTTTACGCCGACATCCGCGCGGCCAGCGGCTTCACGCCGATCACGTTCACCCGAGAAGGGGTGCGCAGTCGGTTCTCCCAGGACCACCTGATGCTCATGGCCGCGATCGGCCACCAGGCCGGTCTGGCGATCGAGAACACGCTCTTCTACAACGACAAGATCCAGGCCGAGCGGCTCGCCGCGGTCGGCCAGACCATCGCCACGCTCTCACACCACATCAAAAACATCCTGCAAGGGATCCGCGGCGGGAGCTATCTGATCGACATGGGCCTGAACGAGAAGGACGATGCCATCGTCCGCCGTGGCTGGACCATCGTCGAAAAGAACCAGGGCAAGATCTACAACATGGTCATGGATATGCTCTCGTTCTCCAAGGATCGCGAGCCCGCCCTTGAGCCGAACGACCTCAATGAGACCATCACCGACGTCGTCGAGCTGATGCAGTCACGCGCCAAGGAACTCGGCGTCGAGCTCCAGTGGGAGCCCGGCGCCGACCTCGACCAGGTCTTGTTCGACGCCGACGGAATCCATCGGGCGATCCTCAATATCCTGACCAACGCAATCGACGCCTCCGAAGGGGTCACAACCCCCCGCGTCGTAGTCAAAACCGCCTACGACCCCGAGAGCTCGACCGCCCGGATCACCATCTCGGACAACGGGATCGGGATCGACGAGGAAGACCTCGCCTCGATCTTCCAGGTCTTCTCCTCGAGCAAAGGCTCGCGCGGGACCGGCCTGGGTCTCCCCGTCTCGCAGAAGATCATCCGCGAGCACGGCGGCAAGATCGTCGTCACCTCGAAGGTCGGCCGAGGGTCAACCTTCGTGATCGATCTGCCGATGAAGCGGGGCGATTCCGGCGGCTCCTCGGAAGGGCCGGTGATGTCGGGGTGAGCCGGCGAGCGGAAAATGGCCGCTCCCTGCCACCTTTTGAAAGCAGGGCCGATTCCGTGGTGGGCACGTCCCACCCAACGAAAAAATCGGCCCCGCCTTCCGTTGAATCCTATTGAGGGGGCTCGAATTCCTGGATGCTTTCGGCCTCTTCAAGTTCCTCGACGATTCCCTTCGGCGAGCTGATGATCAAGAGCCCGTCCTTGACACAATAAGCAAGCCCCACTTGCTTGAGCAGCAACCGAAGCGTCGTCTTGAGTGGCACACCCTCCAGATCCAATATTACGGTCGACGTTAACGGCACCTCGGCCTCTTTGAGACCGACCGGGTCGACGTAGATCGGGATCCCGTTGTCGTTCGCGCCCGTGGTCGCGCTCTTGATGTACTTCAGGACGTCCTCGAGCCGCGTATCGTTGCCGAACGACATCGAGATGGGATCATCGAGCTTCTTCAAAATCATTTTCGTTCGTGGCGAGGTGTCATTGGCCGCGACTCGGCGGCCCATTTTCGCGATTGTGACTCTTCGCTCTCCATCAGGGATGGCGGGGCCAATCGCACCACCTCCAGCTGAGGCATAGGCCTGGACTCCACCTATGCGTCCCCGAGCAATTGCGAACTTGGTGGTCGTTTTCGCCGTCGGACCTCGCGGGCTCGTTTGAGGGGGGGTTATTACGGGGTCACCGAGCGGGGCGACCGTATCAGATCGGTGCGACGGCCCTTGGGACACCGTCGTCACGGTCTTCGTGGCGTCGCGCGGCCCAGCCACGGTCGAATCCTGCTCCTTCCGTTTGCCTTCATCTCCTGACGTCTGGCGGACGAGTCCCCCCGCGCTGGCGGTGAGAAGGCCGGCGACGGCGATTGTTGCAGTGAGCACTCTTAGCTTGCTCAGAAACATGGCGTGGCATACTCCTTCCATCAAGTGGGCGACCTGGGCCGGGATCAGGCCGGCGGCCACCCCCTTGACCTTGGCGGCCGCGAGCGTGCTCGCGGCCCGAACCGTGGATCCGATCAGCGGGACCGGGACCGCCGCCGAGGCATCCCGGGAGAGCGCGGCCGTGAGGACGCCGACCGAAGGTGCCAGGCCGCGGCGGCTCAGGCGCGAACGCAGGAGGTCGCGGGCCCGTGCGAGTCGCCCCTTGACGGTGCCGACCGGCCAGCAAAGCTGTTCGGCGGCCTCTTCGTGGGTTCGCCCCTCCAGGTAGCAGAGCACGATCGGTGCGCGATACTTCTCGGGAAGCCGATTCACCTCTTCAGAGAGCCAGGGACTTCGCTCCTGGGAACTCAGTTCATGCGGGTCGGCCTGATCGTCGACACCCCCGGTTTCGCGGGTCCAACGCTTGGCCGCTTCGGCCCGAGACCGTATGGCCACACGATAAGCCACTCCGTAGAGCCAGTTTCCCAAGAGATCGCGATCGCGCAACGAACCGGCCTTCCGGACGAGAACCAGGAACGTCGCCTGGAATGCGTCCTCGACGTCGTTCGGGTCCCGAAGCCACTGACGACAGACCCCCAAGACCATCGGCCCATGGCGCGTCACCAGCGCCTCGAACGCGGCCTCATCGTGTTGGAGCACGAACCGGTCGAGTAACTGGACCTCACTCATTCCCGCGACACTGCCGAGGTGAAAAAGCCGCTCGATCCGCCGGATCGTGGCCCCTAACGGTCTGCTCGCCATGGTTGACCCTCTCGTGAACCGGTCACCCTGGTACTGCCCGCAGGATCTCCAGCCGATACGGAAATCTCAAAAAAAATAATCGTGGGCAAGTGCCCTACGCACCGCGACCACTCCTCCTGGGCGACCGCGAACGGGCCGAAAGGACGAGGAGCGGATTGGCCCCGGGGCCGACTTCGACCGCGTTCGATCCTATTGCCGAATGGCGAGCAGACGCATCGCTCGCTCGCGAAGCGTGAGCCACGGAGCATGGAGTTCGAGCGGCCCTTCCCTCGGCTCCTGCTCCAGCGGCTCGGGACGGCCCGTGTGGTCGACCTGGACGAACTGCATCAGGCCGTCCATCCAAGGGGAAGGGCGGTCGGAAAGCGGCGACCCGTAGACCGCCACGATCACCTGGGCGCGGGCGCGATGGATCTCCGCCCCGCGGATCTCAACGACCCGGCCGATCGGCACGGGCTCGAAACAACGCACGTCGAGAACCCGTTTCAAGACCAAGTTCGCGTTCAGACCCGCCGCGCGATAGGCCGCGGAATAGGCGGCCTCCAAAGCCAGCGAGAGCAGGACTCCCGCATAGAGCGTTCCATGGTGGTTGGCATCGCGCGGCAAGATCAGTCGATGAGTCAAAGTCTCGTCGTCAAGCGAGCGCGCCATAAGCGGATCGAGCCTGTTACGGGAAAAAGGGCCGAATTGGCGAGGACGGAACTGCCGCACTCTGAAAACGTAACGCGCAGGCAACGAGGTCGCAACCGCTCGACCTCACGAGTGAGGCCAACGCGAAAGGATAGCGCCATCTCGTCACCCTGACAGGGTCAGGACGAAGCCAGGTGAGAACCGTTCCCCCAAACTCGCCAGTCCCTTTCTTTGGGGTTCGTTGCTCACGCGAGTACCGCCTGAGCGGAACCGCCCCCCATGGTTTCAAACTCATCAACGATCGCAACGACTCTGCAAACGCTAAAGACACCCCATGAAATGCCTAAGAAAACCTCTGTATCCCCTCGACTAGCCAAACCGCTCGATCCGACCTAAGAATAGAGTGGGGTGACCACTTTATTCCATGACGAGAGCCCAAGAACGACGACCCGATCGATTGCACCGAGGCGGCCGCCGAGATCGCCACGGATCGGCTGTCGTGTCGGTGAGTGGGACGCCGAGAATGGTGCCAGAGGATCCGTGTGCCCCCCGGCTCGCAGGGAGTCAGCAGATGCACCCGAGCGTCGTCCAGTTCCTGGCGCATCTCAAGACGGAACGAAATTCGTCCGAGCACACACTGCGGTGCTACGAGGACGACATGGTCTTGTTCTGCCAGTTCCTGACGGAAGGTCAGGAGGGCGAGGCGAACCCGATCGACGTCGATGGACGGCGAGTGCGGCGCTACTCGGCCTGGCTCAACGGCCGCGACTATGCAGCCAGCACGATCGCCCGCCGCTTGGCCAGCCTGCGTTCCTTCTACCGATTTCAGCGACGGCGCGGGGTGATCACATCCAACCCCACCGAAGCGCTCCGTAACCCGAAACAGCCGAAGCGACTCCCCCGGCTGCTCCGAGTCGACGAGATCATCGCGTTGCTCGATTCGATCGCCACCGACACGCCGCTCGGGATCCGCGATCGGAGCATGTTCGAGACGCTCTACGGCGGCGGCCTCCGCGTGGGCGAACTCGTCGGCCTGAACCTGGAGGACCTCGACCTCGAGCAGGAACTCCTCCGGGTGCGCGGCAAGGGGAAGCGTGAGCGACTTTGCCCGATCGGTCGGATGTCCGCGACCTGGATCACGAACTGGCTCCAGGCCCGACAGCCGAAGTCGGTCGGCGAACGGGCCGTCTATCTCAACCGTTACGGCGAACGACTGACCACGCGGAGCGTTGGCCGGTTGCTGGAGACCTACCTCGTCGGTCACGGCCTCGACCCGTCAGCCAGCCCGCACACGCTTCGCCATAGCTTCGCCACTCATCTGCTCGATCGGGGGGCCGACCTCCGGAGCGTCCAGGAGCTACTCGGCCATCGAAATCTGACGACGACCCAGATCTACACTCATGTGACCGAAGAGCGAATGCTCAACGTGTTCAAAAGCGCGCATCCACGGGCTCGAGGAGGAAATTGATCGCGTCCTCCTGGTTTTAGGCCCTTCGCGGTTGCATAACATAGCTCACCTTTTTAAGATTAGCAAAGGACCGAGTGTTCCTTTTTTCCAACCTCAACGGCTTCGAGAGGACCCGAGAACGCCCGAAGGTCGCTGGGATGGCCCAAAGCCGATGGTTTGCGAACCGGCGTCCAAGTTCGATCGTACCGTCTCCAGAGCGACGCGGCTTTGTTTGACGACGTTGCATCCATGACTTAATGTTGACTCAGAGCGACGCAGCTTGATGGAAAAATTCGTTCCCGGGAGGGGAACGACAACAGGTAGAGGGACCGGTAGTCTGCCATCGGCTTCGTCATTCTCGAACGATGGCTGTTCGACCCAACGAAGTCGTTGTACTTCATGATCTCAAGGATGAGGCACCGAGTTCGTATCCCCGATGCGGGCGCATTTGGCGAGAGAATCACCCAATGAAAACTCGGCTGTTGATTGTGCATCCCGACCCGTCCACCTTGGCCCTCTTGTCATCGATGTTGATGTCGATGGGCCACGAAATCGACGAAGCGGCCAATGATCGTTTGGCGGTCCGCCTGATGGAGCGAGGCGGGGTTGACCTGATGATCGCGGGCGTCGACCCCTCGGATATCGAGGCGCTCGAGTTGCTCGCCTACATGAGGCGCAAGCACCGACAGATTCCGGTGATCTTGATGTTCCCGGAGTCCAATCCGGAGCGAACCAAAGAAGCGCTTCGCCTCGGTGCGCTCGCCGTCTTGAAATTCCCGGTCCCGGCCACGGAACTCCGGGCCGCCGTGACCCAGGCGCTCGGACCGGTCGTGGCCGCTCAGGCCAGCGCCGCGGCCGCTGCCGCCCAGGCCAACGCTCCAGCACCGAAGCCAAGCAGTCATCCGGTCGCCGCCAATGGACGGAGCCCCGCGCCAACCCCGACGGCGCAATACCGATCCGAGACGTTGGCCAAGGATTGGGGGATTGTCGGCAACGACCCCAGCCTGCGGCAGGCCATCGAGCTCGCGGCCTCGATCGCGCCGATGCGCTCGCCCGTGCTGATCGTCGGCGAGCCCGGCACCGGCAAATCGCTCCTGGCGCGCACCCTGCACAAAATGGGCGCGCGAGCCGACCAACCGTTCGTCAATTTCGATTGCGCCGCGAGTGCGGAGACCTGGGCCGAGCACGACCCGATGGCCTCCCTCCCGGACTCCGAAATCGGCACCCCCGACCACGAGTGGCGGAACACACTGGCCGAGGCGCAGGAGGGTACCCTCTTCCTCGAAGAGGTTTCCGCCCTTCCCGACGACCTCAGGCTGCAACTCCTCCGTTCGCTCCAAGATCGCGAATTCGAGTCGATGAACTCGAACCACAACGGTCAACCGGACGTGCGATTCCTCATGTCCACCAGCGAAAACCTGGTCGGGCTCGTCGAACAAGGCAAGTTCCGTCAGGACCTCTATCACCGCATTAGCGTCATATGCCTCAAACTCCCGCCGCTCCGCCACCGCGGGACCGATATCGAGCAACTCGCCGAATTCTTCCGGGCTCGATTCGCCCAGGAGTTCAACAAGAACGTCGTGGGCTTCACACGCGACGCATTGGATTGTCTGAATAAGCATGACTGGCCAGGCAACGTGCGTGAGCTGGAAGGGGTCATCCAGCGCGGAGTGGTCCTCTGCCAGGGGAGCCGGATCACATCCGGCCACCTCCTGCCCAGCCTGGGAAATTCCCGCGTGCCCCGGCCGTCATTGATGATGTCGCCTCGGCCGTCGCTCTCCACCAGCATCCGGCCTTTGAAAGAGGCCCTCGAAGAGCCCGAAAAGCGGATCATCATCCAGGCGCTTCAGGCCTTGAACTGGAATCGCCAGGAGACCGCGCGTGTGCTCGACATCAACCGAACGACCCTCTACAAGAAAATGAAGAAATACGGACTTCTGGTCGATGGACCGATCTGGGTGAATTGACCGTCCCTGTCGAATCCAATGAGAGCCAGCGTGCACAGGGCAGGGCCCAGCGAACTTGATTCGCTGGGCCTTGTTCGCTTTCAAGAGGTTTATCGCGAGGTCAGCCCGCTGGAACCCGCGGGGCAATCACCCCAAGAGTGGCTTGCTCTCCCGAATCGTCGGGGTGATTTGGTAGAATAGAAACACCCACGCCCGACCGAAACGGTACGTCCGATCATCCCGCCGAGGTCTCCCTCCATGCCTCCTCATTATTTCGGAAATGAAATCGGTACCCTGACGCGCCGTGAGGCGCTCCGCCGCGCGGGAACCGGGTTTGGTGCGCTGGCGCTGAGCGCCCTGTTCGCCGAAGAGGGCATGCTCGCGCCGGCGGCCCGTGCCGCCGAATCGTTGACGCCGCTGGCTCCTCGAGCGCCCCAGTTCGCCCCCAAGGCGAAGCGCGTCATCCACTTGTTCATGAACGGCGGGCCGTCGCACGTCGACACTTTCGACCCCAAGCCGGCGCTCACCAAGCAGTCAGGCAAAGCGCTCCCTTCGCTCCTCCCCACCGAGCGGAAAACCGGCGCGGCGTTCGCTTCCCCGTTCAAGTTCCGCAAATACGGCCAGAGTGGCATCGAGGTGTCGGACCTGTTCGCCCGGACCGCCGCACACATCGACGACATCTGCGTGATCCGCTCGATGCACGCCGACGTCCCGAACCACGAACCGTCCCTGATGTTGATGAACTGCGGCGATGCGCGCCAGGCGCGGCCGAGCGTCGGGGCCTGGGTGCTTTACGGACTCGGGTCCGAGAATCAGAACCTGCCGGGCTACCTGGTCATGTGCCCCGGCGGCTATCCGATCGCCGAGTCGCAGAACTGGCAGTCCGCCTTCCTGCCGGGGGTCTTTCAGGGGACCTACATCGACAGCCAGCACACCGACATCGAAAAGCTGATTCGCCACATCAAGAACCGCCACGTCTCGCACCACGCCCAGCACGCCCAACTCGAGCTACTCCAGGAACTGAACCGCGAGCACATGGAGCGTCGCCAGCGCGAGGCCGATCTCGAGGCCCGGATCCAGTCGTTCGAGCTGGCCTTCCGGATGCAGACCGAGGCGGGGGACGCGTTCGACGTCAGCCAAGAGCCCGAGTCCATACGTGCGATGTACGGCCCCGGGGTCCAGGCCAGGCAGACCCTGATCGCCCGCCGACTCCTCGAGCGCGGCGTCCGCTACGTGCAACTCTGGCACGGCGAAGGTCAGCCCTGGGATAGCCACGACGACATCGCGGTCCAGCACGCCAACCTCGCCAAGCAGTGCGACCAGCCGATCGCCGCGCTCCTCCAGGACCTCAAGCAGCGCGGGATGCTCGACGACACCCTCGTGATCTGGGGCGGAGAATTCGGCCGCACCCCCACCGTCGAGCTCCCGACCGCGGGCGCCAACCAAGGGAAGATGAACGGCCGCGACCACAACCACTACGGCTTCACCATGTGGATGGCCGGCGGCGGCGTCAAAGGGGGCCACATCCACGGCGCCACCGACGAGTTCGGCTTCCAGGCGGTCGAGAACAAGGTCCACGTTCACGACCTCCACGCCACCATCCTCCGGCTCCTCGGCTTCGACCACGAAACCTTCACGTACCGCTACGCCGGCCGAGACTTCCGCCTGACCGACGTTCACGGCAAGGTCATCAACGACATCATCGCCTGATCGCGAAACGCGAGGCCAACCACTCACTTTCAAACATTTTCAACCAAGGATACATGCACTAGCCAGACACTTCAAAGAGGGCGACTAGGAAATTCAGCGAAGACGAGCACCATGTCGCCAGTCTTCACTGATCACCCAGATCACGATTTTTTGGCTTTTTGAATGTCTGGCCACCGACTACTTCAAGTCCGGGACAAGTTCGTATCAGTGAGGAGGGAAGCCATTCCATGGAATTGACACTTGAACTCCCATCGTCTCTCGACGCGGAACTCGACGAGGACGCGAAACGAGAAGGGCTGTCGCCAGCGGAACAAGCAACACTCTTTCTGCACCTCGCAAACGCTCTGAGCTCGAGCGAGAAAACACCGACACCGTTCAAGGCAGCGGTGAAAGGATTTCTCGCCTCGCGTTCACTCGACCCCAGCCTCGTGGCATCCACCTTCGAGGAACTTGTTCGAGTCTGCGCCGCATACCACGATCTGGGAAAAACTTCTCAGGCGTTCCAGAAGGGGGTTGGGCAAGAAACAGCCATGGTCACCGCTCCCACCGATGAGTTACTTGTCACGCAAGTCCTCATGAACTGGCGGAATCCATTCGTCCATGCCCCACTTCGCGAGATGGTCCAACGATCGGGCCGAACGAACCGAAGCTGTTTAGGAAAGTATTCTTACCTGCCTGGAAGTGATGAGGACTTCGCACGCGAGAAAATCCACGAGATTGCCCATGAGGAGCGGCCGAGGGGATGAACTCAATTCTGGACGCTTGTGCGATGATTGCCTACCTTCAGGGTCATCCCGGTGGAACGGTTGTCGAGGCGATCCTCACAGACGCCGTGGCAACGGCTTATGCTCATTCAATCAACCTCTGCGAGGTCTACTACCACTTTCTCAGGCTCTCCGACGAAGGCACAGCGAGTCAGGCTGTTGACGATCTCCTCGAGTCTGGCGTGATCGAACGACAAGATATGAGTCGAGCATTCTAGACCGACTTTTCGTTTTTGAAGGCTAATGAAGAGGCCAACATCCCGGGGCCTCCCATCTTCTCTGTTTTTACGCCGCTGACTTCATCAGCGGACGACCCGTGTAGGTCCAGCGAAACGGCTTCGCGAATACCTTGTTGAAATAGGTAAGGAAGTTCAACAGCTTTGATTGCAGATCATTCACCGACGTGAACGAACCGCGACGAATCACCTTTCGCATGATCACTCCGAAGATCACCTCGATCTGGTTCAGCCACGAGCTGTGCTTCGGAAGATATACAAATCGAATCCGATGACTTGTGTCCGACAAGAACGCTTGCCGGCTCGCCACCGACTTCAGCACCCCACGTTTACCTTTTTTGCCCAATTCCAGGGGGATTTCACACGCCACGGCAATCTGATTCACCAGGCTTTCCGTGCAATGAATGTTCAAGTTGTCCGCTATAAATACCCACGATCCCTCCGGGTCCAGAGTCAACGTCTGCTCGATGTGACGGACGAAGTCCGCCTCGGTTCGCGTCGGGCCAATCGTTTGAGTGAGCATCTTTCCGGTCGTTACTTCGAAGTTGCCGATCAGGCATAACGTCCCGTGTCGGATATACTCAAACTCGATCCGTTCGCACTTCTCTGCGATCATCCCCTTGGTGGGAGCGATCCGCTCCAGCGCCTGGAGACCGGTCATCTCATCAATGCAAACGGTGTGGGTCGCATCGTTCCGCTCCCGCTCCGACGCCATGAGGTACGTGTCACAGACCGTCTTGACTTGCTCCTCAAAACGTTGAGGATCCTTCTCCGTGGTGTTGAGCCAATACCGGCTCTTGTGGGGCTGCAAGGCGGCCTCATCCAGGTAACGGCTCACCTGGGACGATGAGATCGATACCACAATGCCGCGTTTGACGACCTCATCGGCCAGTTCCCGAGCGGTCCAGTGGGTGATCGGTCGGCCCGACTTCTCAGGCGGCTCACAAGCGATCGCCAAGATCTGGGTGACCTGCTCTGGGGTGAACTTGCTGGGGGCGCCGGGGCGTGGTTCGTCGGTGAGGACGGCTTCAATCGCATGGCGCAGTTTGGCGCGAGTCTCGCAGCATTCGATGTTGATCAGTTTCTCCCAAGCGTTGGCCCAGCGTCGTCGCCAGCGTCCGACCTGGCGGTGGACCAGACCGACCGCCTCGGCGATCTCTTGATTGCGAAGGCCGTCGAAGCCCATCAGGATGATCGAGGCGCGTTGCCGGAGTCGCGAGGGTGCCGTGGTGGCACGGGACAAAGTCCGAAGGATTTCCTGCTGGCACTCGGTAATGGTGATCTTGGCCGCCTGGCCCGGCATGACGTGTGAACTCCTGGTGGCTGGTAAGTTAGTCCATCCAGGTAATTTTGGGGTGTTCGTCAACCCCTTGGGCTATCGAATACGAAAAGTCGGTCTAGGAACGCGTTGGAAACCACAAGAAGCGGGGAATGATCTCGCTCGCGGATTGTTTCTGCCTCGCCTTGGCGCAAGAACTCTCAGGCCAGTTGGTCACCTCCGATCACGGCGAATTTGATCCGCTTGTGGGATTGGGAATTTGCTATATCTTATTTATTCGATAACGCGATCCCTTGAGAACGGTTTGCGTTCGGCTGACCGCGAAACAAGAGGACTGGCACACGGCCGCCGAGCCTGGCAAGTTGTCGGTTTCGAAAATCCTGCACCTGAATTGGCGTCGAGGTGCGGAAACGAGGTCGCACCAAGTTTTGACGTCCACAATTCCAACTCCAAAACCCGCTACGTCCCCGTTTCCTCATCGCCGCGGACAGCTCGACTCGACTATTCGCTACGACTCAACGCCTTCTGAAACGCCGCGAAGGTCACCTGGGCGGGTGATGTGTCCAGGACCGAGAAGACGACGCGATCGAATCGGCCCGACCAGTTCCCGTGTCTGAGGTGAGCGGCGAACGACTCGGCCACAACGCCGGGATCGTTGCGGAAGACGCCGCACCCCCAAGCCCCCAGCACCAGTTGCCTGTAACCCTGAGACGCCGCCAGGGCCAGTATATACTCCGACCGTCTGCGGAACACGCCCGGTATGGACGGCAAGTCAGTGGGCCGGTTGTCGGCGGCGGCCCCGACGTTGGGGGCCGCACTCGTGATGAAGGCCGCCATCTGCGGCTCGTCGAACCAACGCCGTAGAGAGCAATGCCCAAATCCTTGACATTCTCCCCAGCCACATTACGGCGGAAATTCCAGCGGAACGAGACGGTCGAGGGCGGCGCACCGGCATGGCGCCGCCCTTGACCTCAATCGAGCTTGATCTCGATGTCCTGCTTACCACCGGAGGGGATCTCGAGGACGAGACCCGAGGAGGTGGGGTTGGCGTACTTCTCGTGGATGATCAGAACTTGTTGGGGCTCGTTCTCGCCCTTCACTTTCACTTCTTTGTAGGCGGTGACCGTCACCGTATGCTTGCCGGGGATGGCGCCGTCGTTGTCCGTATAGGTTGTGAGGACAAATTTCCCGTCCTTGATTGCACCGCTGGCGCTTCGGCCTTTCTCGGGGATCAGCTGGAGGTTCCCCGACTCCAGGGGCTTGCCCTTGTAGGTTATGGTGCCGGCGGCCGGCACGGCGGCGACGAGGTCGGAGTCGCGTGAGCAACCGGCCAAGGCCAGGGCCAGAGTGAGGGCCAGGCTGGCGACCGGGCACGAGACGCGTCGGAATATCATGAAGCAGATCTCCAGGTCCGGATTTCACCGGTTCAATACTGGTCAGAGCTAATCACTTCGCCCTGGTCGCGGGTGCTCAAGGCCCGGTAGACATTCAGGTTGACCGAATCTTTCAGGAAGTGGACCGAACCATCGGCGAATGCGAAGTTCGCACCACCGGAATGGAAGCTCCCAAATGCACCATTATTGGAACCCGCGGCGGAGCCGAAGCAAGGCTTGGTGTTGGGCGGATTCACCGAGGTCCGGAAGCTCGAGCTAATTCGGATGCAAATACTCCAGGCATTGAAGACGTTCGTGGTGAGCAAGTTGGAACCGGCGGCCGTGGTTCCCGCAGGGCAGACGGTCTGGCCCTTGAACTTCCCGTCGTTGGCGACCGTCTCGCCCACAGACAGGGTGTTGCTCGTTCCGTCGGTGATGTCGCGGATCTTCACCGGGAAGGTATAGAAGGCAAAGCCGTTGTTGGCGGTCTTGATCCCCCCCGCGTTGGGCGGGCCGATGCTGCCGGCATTGAAGGCGTACGAGCCGGTTGCCAACGTGTTGGCAGGGAACGCGTTGGTCGCGGTGTTGATGACCGAAGCGGCGACGTCTGACGGGCACATAAAACTTGTGATGGTCGAACTCGAGACCGTGCTGTTCATCAAGACGGTATACGGGCCGATGGGTGGGGTGCCCGGAAGCGGCTGGCTAGCGTTGTAGGTCGCGCCCGTCTGCGGGTCGAACATGACCTGGAAGTTCCACGCGTTGTACATGGGGCTCTGCTCCATGTATGGCAGGATCGAGACGAAACCGCTTCGATAATCGAGGTCGGCCGTCGCGGTGACGTGCCCAGGCTTGGCGGCCGTAAACGCGCCGATCACATCGTGGTAGTTCTGGAGTGCGATGCCGAGCTGTTTCAGGTTGTTGACGCACTGGCTCCGTCGGGCGGCCTCGCGCGCCGCCTGAACTGCGGGGAGCAGCAGGGCGATCAGGACGGCGATGATCGCAATCACCACCAGCAGTTCGATCAGCGTGAACGCTCGACGTTTCATGGAAAGTCTCTCCAGGAAGGAACGTAGGGAAAATGAAATGATGGAGGTTCGACCAATCATGCCCCATCGACGTGCCTAGATTTTGCACCGATGTCGATTGCGCAGAGCGATACGACGAGATCCGCGTGGTTAAGTCGCGCACCTTGTCCTCTGCAATGTCGATGGGACGTGGGTATCGGACGCGATTTTCTTCTCAACGCATCCACGTGTCAAGGAGTGGATTCTATATTCTCGACCGACGTTTCAACGGAGGGCAGCCTGGGCAAGCTGAAGACGCGGCAAAAGCTTAGCCGGAATTCGGATATTTGGGTAAGGTAGGAAGTGTTGGTCCCCCCTGAGGAGGGCGAGGAGGATCGCTGCGGAGGGGTCACCCGCCGGGCCCCGGGCCGCCCGGCCAAGATCGAGCGCCGCTTGCCGACGCGCCATGGGATCACCCAACTCGCTCAGCCTCAATGCACCGAGCTCACGGAGGGCGCGACGGTCGTCAGGGTTCTCGGCCAGGGCCGCTTCGAGGAGTCGGCGGGCTTCGACCCGGCCATCGGGGACCTGGCGCAGCCAGCGGGCCAGGCGAGCGTGGGGGATGTTAATCCGGCCGCTGCCCAGCGTGAGCCGGGACCGGACCAAGGTATTCAGCCGATCGTGGAGCGGGCCGGAGGCGGTGATCTCCGCGACCCGGCCCGCCGCGCCTGGGCTGAGGGCCCGGGCGTCGTCCAGCGCGTCGATCGCGGGTTCCAGATGCGATTCGCCCAACTCGGCCACGGCCAGCGCGATCTCGGCGTGTCCCCAGCGGTCGGGAACCGGGTCATCCAAGGGACGCCAGGCCAGGGCGGCCACGGGAACCGCGACCAGCCATACTCGCCAGGCCAGCGACTTCCCGCAGCGTCCCCGAGCCAGCCGAGCTAAGTCCACTGCGCCGGCCGCTCCCAGGAGTGCTAGGCCGGGGACCCAGGGGATCCGGTAGCGTCCGACCACGAAGAAGGCCGCCGTCGAAACGAGCCCGGCCACGGTCGTCATCGCCAGGAGCCGCCAGAACGCCGAGCGGTCAGCCCTGACTAACCCGAGCGCGGCCCAAGGGGCTAGCCAGCCGAACCCTAGGATCCCCCAGGCCAGCCGGGGGGCCGCGACGAGCTGGACGAACTCCCGGTCTTGGTTGTCCGGAACCTCAAAGTGGCTCAGGAGGAGCCCGAACTTCTTCGCCAGCAGCCGGAGCGAGGCGACGGGGGCTTCCCGCCATCGCGCCAGCCCCCGGCCGAACCAGAACCGAGACACTTGGCCGGGCGTCAGCGACCGGCCCGAGCGGAGCGACGCCTCGGCTGCGAAGTCATCGGCCTCGTGCAATGGGTTCGCCTCGACGAAGTCAGGCGCCCAATAAGTCCCCGTCGCTCCCGGCCCGTTGCCGATGTAGAAATTGGCCCCCGACTGCCAAGTCGTCACCAGCAGCTCCGGCGGGCGGCGGACCGACGCATTGATCGCCACCGGCGGCACCAGCGCCAGGGCGAAGCCGAGCGCAAAACCGAGCGCTAGGACCACCCCGCGCCGGGGGCGCTCACCGAGCCCAGCCGCCCAGGCCGCTCCGAGCGGGCCGACCACCATCGCGTTGGCGCGGAGCAGGCTGATCAAGCCCCAGACCCAGCCGCCCACCGCCATCCCGAGGACCTGGACCCGCCCCAGAGCCCCCGCCGTGTAGGCGGCGATGGCCAGCGCCAGGGCGGCCAACAGAGCGGCCAGGCCCTCCTTCTCCAACAGGCCATCGGTGAAGATCAAGGGTCCGTAGGCCGCCACGACCAACCCCGCCACGACCCCCTCGGTCCGACCCAACCCCCGCCGACCGGCCAGGAACACCACCACCGGAGTCAGCGACCCCAGGCAGCCCAGCGCGATCCGGAGCTGGGCGATCCCTGGCCCGACGAGCTTCATCAGTACGGCCAAGGCGTAAGGGAAGAGCGGGTCCTGGTAGAACGGCCGGTCGGGAAGCCAACGTCCCTCGAAGATCTCTACAGCCCGGGTCCAATAGGCTCCCTCATCGACCCAGGGGATCCGGCCGATCGGGTGTCCGGTGTATTGCCAGACGTAGGCGATGCGGAGCCCCAGGCCCGCCACAGCAATGGCGACGAGCCAGCAGGTATCGCGGCGGGTCCATGAAGAAGTCGGGGCGCCGTCACCGAGGGGCCGTCTCGTCGCAGTCATCACTCACCCCGTCGCCTTGCTCGACGGCGGTCGATCCCCAAGGTCACCCACGGGCGGCCTGTCCGACCCGAGGCTCGGATCCTCCCCGTTCCACTACCGTCCTGCCCACCTTAATGGCGACAACCCCGGGGCCGCAAGGGCGTTGCGAGGATCCCTACACCCTGACCCGTGGCTTGCGAGCCGGCCGGGATGCGTTACACCGTCGACCGAAACATGCTCACACCGCTGATCGAGCAACCTATGTCGGGGGAAGTGGCCAGCTATTTCAGCAGCAAGGGCCGAGGAGATCCAGCTGATGATAAGTGCCTCGCTGCTGACCTCGCGCCTCGACATCGAGCGAACGAGAGCGCCAAGCCCTTGCTCATGGGACTTGTGCAGCGGCAAGCCTAGCTTCCCTACGCGTCCCCAACCTCCCCACTGAAGTGCCTGGCCCCTTTGGGTCCATCCTGCAAAAGCTTGAACCGCTCACTTCGGCTCCGGCGGATCGGGCGAGACGGGAAGCCAGGGGTAGCGGGCAGCGTGGAGATACTTTTGTGCCAAGGTCGCCTCGTGCTCGGCGAGTCTTCGCATTTCCGCAATCCGGGCCGTCGATGCGGCAACGGAACTCCTGAACTCTCGACCTTCAGAGACCGCGTACCGCAATTCCTGCTCACGCCAGTTGTGCTTCAGAGCGAGTCGGAAATACGACGGCCGACGTTGCCAGAGGCGGTTCACCCCAACGCCGGTCGCGAGAACAAGTCCGACGACCGCCACCAGAACCATCAACCGTGTAGTCGTGAACCTGGGGAGTCGCATGGTGGCCTATCCGGTGAGCCTGAGGGATTGGCGGAACATCCACTCACTTTGGGTCGGGAGGAACGGGGAGCCACGGGTGGCTGGCGGCGTATTGGGGGCGACCAGTGGCCAGGCACCCATGGCGGGCAATACAGGAGTTTTGGGTAGTTTGCCCGGGGCAACAGTCTTGAGCTGTTCACCCTAAACCTCCCATGCCCCCCACTGAAGTGCCTGGCGATATTACCCCACCCTCCCCGAAGTCAATTCGACTCGGCGATTCGCTACGACTTAAACGCCTTCCGGAACGCCGCGAGGGTCGCCTGGGAGGGTGATGTGTCAAGGACCGAGAAGACGACGCGATCGAATCGGCCCGACCAGTTCCCGTGTCTGAGGTGAGCGGCGAACGACTCGGCCACAACACCGGGATCGTTGCGGAAGACGCCGCACCCCCAAGCACCCAGCACCAGTTGCCTGTAACCCTGAGAGGCCGCCAGAGCCAGTACATACTCCGACCGTCTGCGGAACACGCCTGGTATGGACGGCAAGTCCGTGGGCCGGTTGTTGGCGGCGGCCCCGGCGTTGGGGGCCGCACTCGTGATGAAGGCCGCCATCTGCGGCTCGTCGAGAAGCGTACCTTCATCGTCGCGAATGATGGGGCAGCCGGGTGAAAGGATCATCGCGTCGGAGTACAGCGGAGTCGAGGATGCCCGATGCCGCGCGTAGAAATCCCAGGTCCGCAGTTGGGATGCATGCAACGCCGAGCTACGGGCAAGTGACTCCTCCTGGGCATGGCTGCCGTTGAGGAAACCACCCCCAGGATTCTTTGCGGATGCGAAGTTCAGGACCGCGACCGGCCCTTGCCCCCGTGATCGCACACGCGCAATCCCGGAAAGGGTCGTCTCGTTGACCACTTCGAAGACGGTGGAAAGATCCGTGCGGGGATGACCCAGAACGTCCCTTTGAAGCCGCTCAAGCTCCTCGGGCGGGTAATAACGTGTGGCGTCGAGGCACTCACGGATCGGGTTGGCGATATCGACAACTCGGCCGGAAGCCGAGCGGTAGGTGCCTCGCTCGACGATCTCGACCGTGCCTCTGGCCAATTCCGCCCGCGTCGATCGTTTCATGGTGCCTCGTGTCGACCATTCACCAGGCCCATCGGACCGGACCAAGACGGACCAGGCGATCGCCTTGAGAGTATCAGACGCCGAGAGGGAGTGTCGGGTTCGCTTCAATACGGAATATCGTTATCCCACTCAACCGGAAGCGATTCCGTCCGCTCTGCTTCCAGTCGTTTGGATGCAAGGGAGGACCGCCGAATTCCGGGGCGGGTACGTTGAGCACCATCATAAGACATGTACACCCCAGCCTTCGCTGTCACCTGCGATCGGGGTTTCATACTTCGCACCGGCTCCGGCCCGGGACGCGAGCGAGACTTCGGCACCCTCCTCCTCACCGACACCGGCCCAGTCCTCTCCTGCACTCTGGGTCAGCCGTCAAAATCAAAAAGACAGGGAGCTGACACTCTCCGCTCGCCTGGACCGTGAACGGTCGCAAGCGAGCGATGAGGATGAGCTCCCTGTCCCATGTTTCCCGCAAAATACCCAAATGGGTGGGCAGACCCACCTGACCACCGGTCAGAATTGCTTGCGCTGACGGCTCGAGGGAATTCGCAGGGTCCGGCGGTACTTGGTCACGGTGCGCCGCGCCACCGGGAAGCCGTGCCGACTCAGTTCCTCGACGATCTCCTCGTCGGAGAGGGGACTCTGCTTGTCTTCCTTGGCGATGATCTCGAGCAGCTTCTGCTTGATCGTGTCCCAAGCGACTTCCTCACCGTCGGTGGTGGTCGTGCCCCCTCCGAAGAAGCGCTTGAGCGCGAAAATTCCGCGGGGGGTCTGTACCCACTTATCGTCGACGGCCCGGCTCACCGTGGTCACGTGAACATGCACACGGTCGGCAATCTGTTGCATCTTCAAGGGCTCGATGAACTCGGGCCCTTTGTCGAGAAAATCCTTCTGGTGGTCGATGATCGCTCGAGCGACCTTGAGCAAGGTATTTCGCCGTTGCTCGATCGACTCGATCAGCCAACGCGCCGACTGGATCCGCTTTTGGATGAACTCGCGGGCGGCGGCGTCGGTGGCCTTGTTCTTGAGCTGCATCTGGTAGTAGCGCGAGATCGAGAGCTGGGGCGTGTGCTCATCGACCAGCCGCACTTCGTATTCGCCATGCTCGTTGGCCTCGACGACCAGGTCGGGCACCACGTACTGCGTGCTCTCGGGGGCGAACCGAGCACCTGGCCTCGGGTTGAGACGACGGAGGTGTTCCATCGCCTCCTTGATATCGTCGATCGCGATCCCGGTCTTCTTCTCGATCGCGGGGAGCCGGTTCTGCTGGAGGTCGTCGAGATGGTTCGAGATCAAGACGTGGAGGATTTCCCGCGACGGGATGTCCTGATTGAGCTGCAGGAGCAAGCATTCCCGCAAGTTCCGGGCGCCGACGCCGAGCGGGTCGAGCTTCTGAACCAGGCCAAGCGCCTCTTCCGCCTGGGCCATCGTGGCGTCGCCACCATAGTCGCGGAGCATCTCGCTGAGGTCGTGGTTCAGATACCCGTTCTCATCGAGGTTAAAAATAATGTACTGAGCCAGGGTGCGGACCGTGGGCTCGGGGTCGAGGAAGCCGAGCTGATCGTCGAGGTCGTCATGAAGCGAGCGCGGCCGGGAGGCCATGTTTTGCATCGCGTCATGTTTGCGATCGGCCTCCTCGCTCATCGCGGCCCGGCTCAGGCGGTGCGTTTCTCCAAACGGTTCCGACCAGTCGTCCTGGCCGTCCATCCCGCCGTCGGCCTCGAACTCGGTCGTCGTGGGCTCCTCGGGGGGGGCGGGAGCCTCTTCGCCGTCCGACTCCGGAGCGGGGGCTTCTCGGAGGTCGACGAGAACCGGGTTTTCGCTCAATTCCTGGTCAATTCGCTCCTGCAACGCCATCAGCGGCAACTGCAGAATTTCCATCGACTGGATCATGCGAGGCGCCATGCGGAGGCGCATATCGGTACGCATCTGCTGGGAAGTATCGAGACGCATGGTCCTGCTTTCCGTCGTGGAAGAGAGGAATATTGGGCAATCCCGGCAACGACGTCGCGATGGCCACTTCCTGGCAGACAAGAGCCTCAGAGACGACTCACCCCAGGCCACCGCGGCTCATCTTGTCCCACCATCCCCGAACACGGCCTCAGTCATAGCAATTATAGTGCCATCTCACCGTCGACTACACACTCTCCTGAAAAATTTCAAAAACTCCTCAAAACCGTTGTCGACCGTTGATCGCGTCGGCCAGCATTTCTTTGTTGGCGAATTCCAGAACGCTTCCCGAGGCGATGCCTCGGGCCAGACGGGTGATCGGGACCCCGGTGTCGGCCAATCGCGTCGCGACCAGGAGCGCGGTGCCGTCCCCTTCGAGGTTCGGGTTCGTCGCCATGATCAGCTCCTGGATCGTCCCGGAACGGACGCGCGCTTCGAGAGCAGGGAGGGTCAATTGGTCAGGGCCCATCCCCTGGAGCGGCGCGAGGCGGCCGAGCAGCACGTGATAGACTCCTTGGAACGTGCCGGCCTTTTCGAGGGCGAGCAGGTCGCGCGGTTGCTCGACCACGCAGACGACCGACGCGTCGCGCCTGGGGTCGCGGCAGATCCCGCAACGGGGGTGTTCCGCTTCGGTCAGGTGAAAGCAGGTCTCGCAGTGCCGGACCCGATCGCGGACATCACGAATCGCGTCGGCCAGTGCCAGCGCCTCTTCGGCAGGGCACTTGAGCAGGTGGTGGGCCAGACGTTCGGCGGTCTTCGCCCCCACGCCCGGCAAGCGTCCGAACGCATCGATCAGGCGGTCGACCGTGACCGAGTAACCCGCCATGGCTCAGGCTCCTCCGCCACCACCCGGACCGAGCAGACCCGACAATCCCGGAATCGGAAAACCGCCCGCGAGCGACGAAAGCGACTGTGCGGCCGCCTCGCGGGCCTTCGTCAGCGCCTGGTTCACGGCAGCCGTCACCAGGTCTTCCAGCAGTTCGGCATCGCCGTCGGCCAGAAGCTTGGGATCGATCCGCACCGCGAGCAACTCGAGGCGACCATTCGCCTTGGCCGTGACCGCCCCGCCGCCGGCTGTCCCCTCGACGTGGAGCTGACCGAGCGATTCGGTGGCCTTCTCGACGGTCTCCCGGATCTTCCCGGCATTCCGCATCATGTCCGCGAGGTTGCCTAGATTATTAAACACGACAAACCTTCTTGATGGGTTCGCGGAACGTGGCGCCCAGCACATTCCCTACGAGCGTCAGGCGTTGGAGGACCGGGTCAAATCTTCTTCGGCTTCCATCAGGACGGGGCGGGCCTCGAAAAGTTCCACGACCTTTCGGACCATCGGGTCGTCGGACACCTCGTCGTGGCGATTGGGTTCCGTGACGGCCGTCGGAGTTGCCGAGGCAACTTCCTTGGATGAGCGCTCGAATCGAAGCTGAACCGGTCGGTTCAAGACGCTCGCGAGCGCCTCTTCAATCTTGGCCAATGACTGGGGAGTTCCACAGTCCTCAACGATCCAATTGTATCTCGGCGGCACACCGATGACCAGGACGTCCGGCTCTGAAATCGCCGTGGGAACGACCTGGCTCAAGCCCTTGCCGAGCCCAAGCCCGACCTTCTGGACGACTTGCGGCCAGATCGCCACGACCTCGCTCAAGACGAGCGGCGCGGCGGAATGAGCACGGGGGGCCGGTGCGAGCTCGGTTCGCGAAGCGGGTGGCGGCGGAGGGGAGGAGGTGGAGGTAAGGGCAGGGGTGGGGACGGAATCCGCAGTCCGCGCGGGCTCGCCTCGCGCCGTCAAGGGGGGCGAAGGCTCGGGATCAGGGGGGGCTAATTTTTTTTTTACAAGGGTCTGTGCGGGGTCCATCGGCGGCAGACCGCCCTCGAGCGCGATGAGCCGCCCGACCAAGTCGCTGATTTCCGCGAGGTTCTCCAACCGCGCCACCTTCACCAGGCCGACTTCGATGATCGTTCGGCCGTGGGAGCTCCCTCGCAGCCGGGAGCGGGTTTCGGGCAAAATCTGCAACGCGGCCAGAATCGAGTCGAGCGGCCAGCGGTCGACGACCGCCTGGAGTCGCGGACGTTGGCGAGGCGTTGCGGTCAGCACCGTCTGGTCGGCTCCGGCCGAGAGCACCATCACGTCGCGGAGGAAGTCGATCACCCCGTTGAGCAGGTCGGTCGGCTGAATCCCCTGATTGGCCGCCGCATCCACGAGCTGGAGGATCGCCCCCGAGTCATGGTCGGCCAGGGCGTCGACCACGTCGAGGATCCGCTCGTCGCTGGCGGTGCCGAGCAGGCGGTGGACCGCCTCGACGGTCAGCCGTTCTCCCGCCGAGGAGAGAAGCTGCTCGACCAGCGACTGGGCGTCGCGCATCGACCCTCCCGCACGGCGGGCAATGGTCTGAAGCGCCTCGGGTTCGGCTTCGATCTGCTCGCGAACGCAGATGTCGCTGAGCGTGGCGACGATCTGCTCGGGGGTAATCCCGGCGAAATCATAGCGTTGGCAGCGGGAGAGCACCGTCACCGGAATCTTGCCCGGTTCGGTGGTGGCGAAAAAGAACTTCACGTGCGGCGGCGGCTCCTCCAACGTCTTCAAGAGAGCGTTGAAGGCACCGGTCGAAAGCATGTGAACTTCATCAATGTAGTAAATCTTGAATCGAGACCGGCTCGGCCTGAGCCCGGTGTTCTGCCGCAGCTCGCGAACCGATTCGACGCCGTTGTTGCTGGCACCGTCGATCTCGAGGACGTCAACGTCTTCCCCGGTCGCGATCGCCTGACAGATATCGCATTGCAGGCAGGGCTGGTCGGTCGGCCCTTTCACGCAATTGAGGCATTTCGCGAAGATCCGCGCGATCGAGGTCTTGCCGACGCCTCGAGTGCCTGAGAACAGGTAGGCGTGGGTGACCCGGTTCAGCTTGATCGCGTTACGGAGCGATTCGACGACGTTGTCCTGGCCGACGACATCCTCAAACCGCTGAGGGCGGTAGCGTCGAGCAACGACCGTGTAGTTCGAAGGATCGGCCGGCTGGGGCATTGGGGGCTTGGCCGGACTGGCGCTGGGCCAGGAGGCACGCTCCGTCGGGCCTTGGGGAGATGGGCGAAATGCCCTGGTTCTTTATGAGAGAACCTCGCGACCGGGTTGGGCTTCGCAAGATCAAAAAAACATCAAACGCAGGGGACTGGGAGAGCCGGGGAGGTTCTCCCGGGCACATGAAGGCGATGCTTATGGCTGCTCCGTTCCCGGCCTGACCAGGTTCGCAAGCCCCCATTGCCCGGGTCCCCCCCGGCTCACCCAGACCCCCGCCAACTGACTCTTGGCGGTTGACCCGGCTGACGTCGCTATTGTGGGGGATTGGGCTCCTCGACGCAAGCCCAAGATTGCGCGGGTATGCTCTTTCCGAGGATGGTGATTGGATTCGGTTCCGGGGCATTCACCTTGCGATTGACGGCCGACTTGATGACCATAAGAGTTGGAGAGGGCTGCGACCCTTTGAGCGGAGGTCTCCTGACCCCTTGGCGGGAAGGCGAGACGTCCGCTCTTCCCGGTCCCAAGGCCACGGTTGGCGCTGGCCGTCCGTCGTAGCCGGGCGTCTTCGAGACCCGCGCTGGGTCCCGGTCGCCATCGATGTCACTCAGCCTCGAGAAAGGGGCAGCCATGGCCCGACGATTGACCGCCCGCCCATCACCGGCCTGGGTGGGGGACTTGCCGGTCTTCGAACGGACGCTTGCCAATGGCTTCAAAGCCTTAGTCCTGCCGAGAACCCACGCCCCCGTCGTGGTCTGTGACCTTTACTACCCGGCCGGTTCGGTCGATGAGCCGGCCGGAAGGACCGGGCTGGCCCACTTCGTCGAACACATGCTGTTCAAGGGGACCGAGCGATTCCCCAAGGGGCAAATCGACCGGCTTGCGTTCGTGGCGGCCGGGCAATCGAACGCCGAGACCGGCGAGGATTGCACGCACTACTGGTTCGCCTTCCCGTCCGATCGGTGGGAGCTGGCCCTCGAGGTCGAGGCCGACCGGATGCGCGGGGCCACCTTCGACCCGCGCGAAGTCGAAGCCGAGCGCCACGTGATCGGCGAGGAACGGGCCCGCGACCTCGACTCACCGATGGGCCGGCTCGACCAGACCCATCTGGCGCTCACGTATCTCCGCCATCCTTATCGCAACCCGATCCTCGGCTGGCCCGACGACCTGGCGCGGATTGGCGTCGACGATCTCCGCGGCTTCTACCGCCAGCACTATCGCCCCGACGGCGCCGTGCTCGTGATCGTCGGCGATATCGATCCCGAGCGTGCGCTCGACCGGGTCTCAGCCCATTTCGAGCCGTTGCGGCCGGGCGTCGACCCACGGCTCCCACCGCCGCTCACCGAACCGCGTCAGATGGGCCGACGCGATTTCACGCTGGTTGACGCCGAGTCGGTGGCGCGTGGCCTGCTTGGCTGGCACAGCGTGCCGAGGGGGCATCCCGACGGCCCCGCGCTCAACGTCCTCTCCGACCTCTTGACCTGCGGGCGACGATCACGGCTCTGGAACGAGCTGGTCGAGCTCCGCAAGCTCGCCACCTGGGTCGAGACCGGCCAGGATGACGCGCGCTGGGCCGGGCAATTTCTCTTGCAGGTCGAGGCGGCCTCCGACGTGGAACCGGCGCGGATCGAGCATGCGATCGCCGAGTTGATCGCCGAGCTCGCCGAGGAAGGGCCAACTCCCGAGGAGTTGTCGCGGTCGCGGCATCGCCTGGAAGCCGCCTGGCGCTGGGAACAAGAAGACCTCGCAGGCCTGGCGGCCGGCCTGGGCAATGTTGGACTCTGGGACGACTGGCGGGCCTGGCAGGCCGAGCACCGCGCGGCCATGGCCGTCTCACCCGACGATATTCGTCGTGTCGCCTCCACTTACCTGGTCGACTCGAGCCTCACAAGCGGCTGGTCGATGCCCCGTTCGGGGCGGACGATGACCGTCCTGCTCCCCTCCGAGACCATTTCCGACGTGACCTGGACGGCGCCCCCGCCCAGCCCCGATCGGCCGATCTTGCTGACCATCCCCGACGGCAACTCGCGGCTGACCGACTACCGACCGCACCGGACCACACTCTCCAATGGCATGCGCTTGATCTACGAGCGCCGGCCTGAGACAGGAATCGTGGCGCTCGAGTTGTTCGTCGATGCCGGGTTACTCCGCGAGTCCAAGCCCGGCTTGGCCTACCTGACCGGACGACTGCTCGAAGAAGGGACAAAGACGAGGCCGGCCGAAACCCTCGCCGAGGCCATCGAAGATGTCGGGGGCACGTTCGACGTCGGCTCCACGGGCGTCTCGCTTCGGGTCCGCGCGGAAGATTTGCCCTTGGCGGTGGAAATTCTGGCGGACGTCGCCCTCCACCCGTCGTTCCCCGAAGAGGCGTTTCCCTGGGCGAAGCGACGAATCGCGGCCGAGTTGCAGGGCGACCGCGAGGATCCGGCGTTCCGCGCCGACCTGATCTTCCGCGGGCTCGTCTATGGCGACCATCCCTATGCCCGCGACCCGCGAGGCTCGAGCAGGGACATCGCCCGGCTCACCCACTCGGACGTCAAAGCGCATCACCGCAAGCACTTCGCGGCCGACAACGCGTTCCTGGTCGCGGCCGGCGACTTCGACCCCAAGAAGCTGACGAGCCTGGTGAAAACCCATTTCGACCGCTGGAAACCGCGCGGCGGAAGCCTCGAGGACTATCCGCGGCTGGTGCGATCGGCTCGGCCTCGAGTGCGCCGGGTTTCCCAACCGGGCGAACAGGTCCACATCGTCCTGGGTCACCTCGGCATTCCCCGCAACCATCCCGAGTTCGACGCCTTGGCGGTCCTCGACCATATCTTCGGCAGCGGACCGGGCTTCACCGACCGGTTGAGCCGGATCCTCCGCGACGAGTTGGGGCTGGCGTACTCGGTCGGCGGCGGCATCACCGAGTCGGCCGACGTGGTCCCCGGCCTCTTTCGCGTCTACGTGGGCACTATGCCCGACGAGGCCGACCGGGTCGTCGCCGCGATCGCCGAGCAGGTGCGTGCCATGCACGAGGGCGCCTTCTCGGACGACGAGGTCGACTGCGCCCGCCGCTACCTGGCCGGCTCCTGGGTGTTCGACTTCCAGACCGTCGAGCAACGCGCCGAACGCCTCCTGGAGTTGGAGCGTTGGGGCCTGCCGTTGGACGAGCCGATCCATTGGCCCGAACGGATCTCGCGCGTGAGCACGGCCAAGGTCCGCCGAGCCGCCCGGACCCACCTCGATCCGGCCGCCTTGATCCGCGTCGAGTTCGGGCCGGTCCGCCGCCGCCAGCGTCCGAACGTCGAATGTGCTTAGAAGTCAGTCAATCCCGATCGAGACGACTCCCTCCCGAGGGAGTGCGAACCTGTTTCCCCCCTGCTGTGGCGCGATCGGCTGTGGCGTCATCGTGTGTCCAACGATTCCCATAGGGTGGGCACGGCCCACCTCTTAACCTCATACTTGGCAAAGAGATAGAGATCATGGGCCGTGCCCACCCTACGGGATGAATCCAATCCTGACCGCCGATCCATCGCAAATCATTGATGAATTCATCACGGGTTCGGCGACGCTTGACCTGAGATCGACACTCCGCCCCCGGGAGGGAGACCGGCTCGACGACCTCGGTTTCATGGCGCTGGCGCCCCGAACGTGAGGGGACGAGTGAGCCCCCACCTGTCGATCCGTCTTTCAGCGAAACCGGTTATTTGCTATATGAAGCCCACGGTTCCCCCCACTCCTCACCGCGGCGACGACATCTTCGAAGCCATGGAAGGGAAATCCCACAAATCCACGGGTTCTTTCGACCGAGAGTTCTAGGTGAACAGATGCCGACCTGGCGAATGTGTCGAGTAGCGATCGCGCTCGGTTTCGTCCTGGTCGCGGGCCTTGGCCTGATTCTCGCGCGAGAGAAGGGGCAAGGAACCGCTGCGGTCCCGGCCCGGCGCGTAAAGGGGTCGCTTCCGCGGGTTCGGCCGGTCCCGGCCCCGCTCGTTTCGGAGTTGAAGTCAAGCGAGCCGCCTGTAACCGTCGTGGGGCAGGTAACTTACGCGTCGGACGTGGCGACGATTTTCCAAGAGAAGTGTCAGTCGTGCCATCGCCCCGGCCAGGTCGCTCCCTTCGCGTTGCGGACCTACGACGAGGCCAGGCGGTGGGCAAAACCGATCCGAGAAGCCGTCGAGAGCCGTCGGATGCCCCCCTGGCACGCCGACCCGAGGGTCGGCCACTTCCTGAACGATCGCAGCCTCTCACCTCGGGAACGAGCGACCTTACTCGCCTGGATCGATCAAGGAACCCCTCTGGGTGACCCCAAGGATCTCCCTCCCAAGAAAAAATTCTCCAACGGCTGGGCAATCGGCACGCCCGACCTGATCCTGACCATGGCCACGCCTTATGAGGTGGTCGCGGAGGGGGTCCTCTCTTACCAACGCTTCCAGGTTGAGACCGGCTTCACCGAAGATCATTGGATCCAGGCGGCGGAGGCGCGACCGGGCAACCGCGCCGTGGTCCACCACATCTGCGTCTTCCTGGCGGACGATCGGCCCAAGGGAGATCGAATGAGCGACGAGCTCCGTGAGTTGGTCTGCTACGCCCCCGGAGACCTCCCCTCGATCTTTCCGCCGGGGACCGCAAAACACCTCCCTGCGGGGGCGGTCCTTAATATCGAGGTCCACTACACGCCGATTGGCACCGTTCAGACCGATCAATCCTCCGTGGGGCTGGTCTTCGCCCGAAGCCCGATCCATCGACGTGCGTTCACCAAGGGGATCAGCCAGAAGCATTTCGCCCTGCCACCGGGCGCGGCCAATCACGCGGTTCGCTCCTCGTACCGCTTCGCCCATGACGCCCAACTGCTCAGCCTCATGCCTCATATGCACTTGCGTGGCAAAGATTTCCGCTACACGGCGACGTATCCCGACGGCCGCACCGAGCTGCTATTGTCGGTCCCTGCCTACGACTTCGGCTGGCAGAGTGTCTACCGCCTCGCCGAGCCCAAACCGATGCCGGCGGGAACCAAGATCGATTGTCTGGCCCACTTCGACAACTCGGAAGCGAACCCGGCCAATCCCGACCCGAAGCTCACGGTCCGGTGGGGCGAGCAAACCTTCGATGAGATGATGATTGGCTTTATCGACTTCGACGAGGAGCTCTCCCTTTCCGCGAACTCCGTCGCCGCGCAATCACGTCCTCGGAGATGAGCGTATTCGCTTCCCAGAGCCGGTCGCACCGGGCGGAGCCCAGCCCACCATCGATTTGGCCAGGGAGTCGTGTCCAATGAAACGCCCCCAAGTGCTCGGCCAGATCACGCTTGGCATCTTGCTGAGCCTCGCAGCCTTCGCCGCTCGCGTCGAAGCGAGCCCGTACATCACCCACCCGATCGGACCGGCCTCACGGACGTTCCTTTCGGTTCTTCATGAACGCTCGGCCGGCTCCCGACAAGCGCCGAGGCTCCCGCTTTCGTTTGACCCCGGCATCCGGGACGCCATCGAGGCAAGCCTGCCAACGTCCCCCTTCGGCGCGTCCGGGCCTCTTCCCCTCAACCAGTCGCCTGATGATCATGAGGCGGGAAGGATCGACGCTCCCCCAACGGCCCCCAAAAACCGCACGGTGCCCGAACCCGCCTCGATCGTCCTGGTTGTCACCGGATTGATTGGCCTGGCCGCGCGACGTCACCTGCTCCGCAATCGCCCTCTGGCCTGAGAGAATCGTCCTGGAATGCGTGTGACGCTTGCTTGATTTCCAGGCGGACGAAACTTCTCAGGTGGGCGCGGAGCGTACGCTTGTTATCTTCCGTTCGACACCGGCGGGTGAAACCGAAGACTGGGAGCGTACGTGCCTTGCTCTCCGTTTGACACCAGCGAATAAAACCAAAGACAGGGAGCTTACGCTCCCCGCTCGCCTTTAGGGCGAGCGAAACTTCCCAGGCGAAAGACTCTTAATTGTTCGGCATCTTTCCCCCCGCGGGCATGCCGATGGCCGACTTCTTCCAGCCCGGCAATTCGGCTTTGATCTGCTTTCGGAGGGGAGCGGCCAACTTCTTGTCGGCGTGAGACGTGTTGTCGTCGTAGCGTAACGCTTCCTCGGCCTCGTTCGCGGCGTCGCCATACATCCCGATCTCGGCGCTCGCCAGGGCCAGCTCGGCATGGAGGGTCGCGTTGCTCGGGTACAGTCGGGACGCGCGGCGGGTGGCCTCGACGATGTTCGCGCGATAGGTCGTGAGCTCGCCCGGTTTGAGTTTATCTCCGAGTTGATTAAGGAGTTGTCGGGTCACCTTGGCCCGTTCGCGGTGCAAGGTCCAGGAATTCGGGTTCCGCGGGGGTGAGACCGCTTCGACCATCGAAGCGGGGATCGTCTTCCAGCGCGCGTCCTCCGGTTTGGCTCCGCGCGACTCCCACTCTTGATACTTCTCGAAGGCCAGGCCCAGCCACGGTCGGGCGCTGTATTTGTCGAAGGCATAGGCCTCTTTGTAGGCTGCCTCGGCCACTTCAAACTTGGGAGGAGTGGCGCGAAGCGCGGCGTCGGCCGCGGCGATCGCGGCCTCGGACCGCCAGAACGGACCAATGGCCCCGACAAACGTGCCGAGCAAGGCCGCCCAGACCAGGGCGAGGCCAAACCCAAGGAACCGGCCTCCTGATTCTCGGAGCCGACCGCAGGGCCGGTCCTCGCGCAGGTTCAAACCGAGCGCGATCAGGGACCAGAGCATCAGCGCCACCCCCGCGATCCCGATTCCACCCGCCGCCAGCAGATTGATGGCGATCGCCAACGCACCCGCCCCGAACCCGACTGCGGAGATCGACACCCGCCGCCAGACTTGCATCCCGAACAAGACCGCCCAGACCCATGCCAAACCGATGATCAACCAGCGGTTGGGCATGTCGCCCTCGAACGGGTTGAGCGTCCCCAGGATCGACGCCAGGATCCAACCTCCCCCCGCACACACGAGCAGCCAGTTCGTTTTCCTCGGCGGATCGCTCGACCATTCCTGAGCGGACCGCGGCTTCGAAACCTCCAATGGCAAGTCCGTCGGTGCCGGGGCAGGACGGAGCAAGTTCCAAAACGCCAGGGCCAGCCCGGTCACGAGCGCGACCATCGCCAAAGCGCCCGCGGTCGACCAGACCTCGAGCACGAGGTTATGCGGGTCGAAAATCTCTTCGCTGGCTTCAGGCAGCTTGTGCCGGAGGTACGGAGCCGTGAAATTGCCCGGCCCACGCCCTCCCCAGAAGACCTCTTTGCGTTCGGTGATGACCCGCCAGGCGCCGACCCAGTATTCCCAACGATAGCGAAGCGACATCGGCGACTGGGTCAGAACCTGGCGATCGAGCTTACCGGTCGCCAGCCCCGCCGAGACAAGACCGCCGATCACGACGAGGCCACCCAACGCAACGAGGAGCAAGGTCTTCTTCGACGCGCTCCGCCATTCACACCAGGCCAGGGCGAGCAGGCCGACCGCGAAGCCAATGTAAGAGCTGCGGCTCTTGGTCAGGATCAGGCAGACGAGGATCGCCAGGGCCGGGAGAATCGCCAGCACCAGGCTTGCCAAACGCGACCCGCGCCCGTCGCGACGGATCAGGTTTTCCCAGCCGACCGCGACCATCAAAACGAGTGGGCCGACCAGAAAACCAGCCAGTGAGTTGGCCAGCGCAAACGTCGACATTGTCTCGGTCGAGTTCAGCCGATCCTCAAACATTTTGGCCGCGGTAGAGTCAGGAGCGTATCCCATCTGCTTGAGAACTTCGAGACGATGTGCGTTGAAGAACGCTCGGGTCTGAGGCATCTCCACCCCGGCGTGGTAGAGCCCAAAGACGGCGACCGAGACGGCGGTCGCCATCAGCGCTCCCGCCACGACGACCGACTCCGTGCGCGTCCTCGGCAAATTCCGCACCAACAGATAGGCCAGACCGACCGCGCCCCAATCCCAGGCAAGGTTGATCGCCAGGCGCCGGTCGTACGCCTGCCCCGCGCTCATGCCGACCAGCGTGATCAGGGCGATCACCGCGGCATCGGTCCACGACCAGCGAATCCGCACGACCCCGCCGATCAATCCCGAGGCGACGGCGAGCCCCGCCACGAGCAAGACCGCCAGGTCCCAGTAGAGGCCGGCCCCCCCTTCGGCCTTGGGGTCGACCTCGCTCGGCCAGTAGGCACGCGCCGTCAACAACGCCACGGTCAGGCCGAGGGCCACCCGGCGGAGACGTTCGCCCAGCCAGGCCGCCAGTTCGGCGTCGGACTCATCCGCCATGAATTCCGGCCCCTTCCGATCCAACCTGGGGTTCGGAAGTTCGGTTGGCCGCGGGCTTCTCCTGGCCATGATTGGACTCACTCCGATCAGATCGGGTTGCGGAAACTTCGAGGATCGCGACCACCCCGAGCAGGCAGCACGTCTGGGCAAGAACGACGCACGCCCCAACGGCGTCGAGCTGATGGAGCAAGAGCGCTCCTAGCCCCCCCGCCAGTGTCACTAGATCAATCGTCCGAACCGCCTGCGGCGGCGTCAAGCCGCGCTCGACCAGTCGGTGCGAAAAATGCCTGCGGTCTCCAATAAAAGGGCTCCGCCCTTCGCGGAGCCGGATGATGATGACCGACACGGTATCGTAAAGCGGAACCGCCATCACCAGGAGGGGAGCCAACACATTAAAAGACGATGATTTGGCGTCGTACCGGAAATAGGTCCCCGCAATCGTCAACGCCCCGAGCATAAACCCCAGGAAGTTGCTTCCCGCGTCGCCCATGAACAGCCGCGCGGGGTAGCGGTTGTGGACCAAGAACCCGGCCAGCGCTCCGACAAGCACCAAGAGCACCGCGGGCGCGAACAGACTCCCCACCGCGACTTGCGCCCCGACGAATAGCAAGGCCGCGATCAGGCCGACGCCCCCCGCCAGGCCGTCCATGTTGTCGAGCAGGTTGAACGCATTGGTCAGCCCGACCACCCAGAGAATCGACACGGCGCCCCCCAGAACCGGGGAGTTGAGGGGCCCAAAAAGCGTCACCCGAACCCCACCGAACCAAACGAGCAACGTCGCCAGGCCGACCTGAACGCCCAGGCGGAGCCGCCAGCCAAGCGTGATCCGGTCATCGACGAGTCCCATGAACATCACAAGGGTCGCCAGCCCCACGATCGTGCCTAGCTCCCCAGCGCGTTCCCAGACCCCTCCCACATGCTTCGCCAGTTCGACCGGGAGCGCCCCGCGGCCAAAACCGGCCACGAGGGCGCCCAGCGCGAGAACAACCACCGTGGCCAGCCAGATCGCCAGGCCCCCACCAAGGGGCGTCGGCATCTTGTGCCCCTTGTGTCCGGCCCCGGCCGGAACGTCGATCAGTCCCAGGCGTGGCGCCCACTGGCGCACCAACGCGCAAAACCAGGCACTGAGTGCGAACGCCAGCAAGACCAGGCTCAGCCCCGCACTTGCAACGACCCACGCGTCCCGCGAAACCATGAACTGCTCCCGGAGCATCGACTCGCCAACGGAGAAATCCCAGTGACCCTCGAGCCATCACCCTGCTCTTGGGTCACGACGAGACGGAACAACGCTCCGGGAACATCCTGGCCCGAACTCGATCAGACACGGGAATCCAAGGCCGACATGACCCCCACGCAACGCTCGCACAAGCTCGGATGCGCGGCCGACTGACCGACCGTCGGGCGAAGGTTCCAGCAGCGTTCGCACTTGCCCGCCGGCGACTTCGACGCCCGGATCACCAGTCGATGCTCAAGATCCACCAGGTGAGTTTCATCCTCGGCCCAGCCGCGCTCGCCCTGGACGTTCTCGATCTTCTCTACCCGAACGACGGCGAGCTCCGCGACGATACAGACCGAGGTCAGCAGGTCGAGGTGACGCGTGAGGAACTCGGCCGTTTCGGACGAGTCGGTATAGAGCTCGACCGACGCCTCCTGGTTACTCCCGATCTTCTTGCTCTTGCGCAGCGACTCGGTCTCCCGCAAGATCAGGGCGCGATAGACGAGCAAGTCCTTCCACGGGATCGTCGACTCGGCCGCCGTGCTCGTGCTCGACTCGGCTTCGGGCCAAGCGGCGAGGTGGACGCTCGGGACCTTGTCCGGCGAACTCGGGAGCAGCTCCCACAACTCTTCCGCGGTATGCGGGATCAAGGGGGCGAGCAATCGCGTCAAGACGTCGTGCAGCCTCGCCAGGACGAACTGCGCGGCCCTGCGATCGGGCCCTTGGGGAAGCTCGGCGTAGAGCCGATCCTTGAGCACGTCGAGGTAGAAGCTCGAGAGCTCGACCGAGCAGAACTGGTAGATCCGCTGAAAGACCCGGTAGAACTCGAACCGCTCGAAGGCCCCTTTGACGTCCGCCGCAACCTCGTCGAGCTGGCGCAACGCCCAGCGATCGATCTCGTGGAGCGACTCGAGGGGCACGCTCGCCGGGTCGAACGACGCGTAGTCTTCCAGGTTGCCCAGCAAGTAGCGGAACGTGTTGCGGATCTTGCGGTAGGCCTCCGACATCTCCTTGATGCCTTTTTCACTCATCCGGATGTCGTCGGCGTAGTCCATGCTCGCGACGTAGAGCCGCAGGACGTCGGCGCCGTACTGTTCGGTCGCCTTGACGGCCGAGACGGCGTTGCCGCCCGACTTGGCCATTTTCTGGCCCTTCTCATCGACGACGAACCCGTGAGTCAAGACCGTCTGGAAGGGAGCGAGGCCGGTCGTGCCCACGGCGGTCAGGATCGACGACTGGAACCAGCCGCGATGCTGGTCCGAGCCTTCGAGGTACATGTACGCCGGGTAGCCGAGCTCAAAGCCCCCCGCGAGCACCCCGCGGTGACTCGCCCCCGACTCGAACCAGACGTCGAGGATGTCCCCTTCCTTGCGGAAATCGGTGCCCCCGCACTTCGAGCACGTGAGACCCGGCGGCAAGATCTCCTCGACCGGCTTGGTGTACCAGGCGTCGGCCCCTTCGGTGCGGAAGAGGTCGCGGAAGTGCCGGACCGTCTCGGCCGTGAGAACTTGCGTTTCGCAGCCATTGCACCCAAGGGCCGGGATCGGAACCCCCCACGAGCGCTGACGGCTGATGCACCAGTCGGGGCGCAGTGAGACCATCGCGTCGATCCGCGACTTGCCCCAGCCCGGCAGCCAGCGCACCGAGTCGATCTCCTTGAGCGTCCGGCCGCGCAGGTCGTTGCGGTCGACGCCGATGAACCACTGCTCGGTGGCGCGGAAGATCACCGGCTTCTTGCACCGCCAGCAATGCGGGTAGCTATGTACGAACGAGAGTTCGTGATAAAGGTGCCCCCCGGCGCGCAGCGTGCTGATGATTTCTGGATTCGCCTTGAAAACTCCTTTGCCCACCAGTGAGGCAGGGGCCTCGTCGGTGAATCGACCCGAGGCATCGACGGGGCTCAAGGTCGGGAGCTGATAGGCGCGTCCGGTCTGGTAGTCTTCGGTGCCGTGCCCGGGCGCGGTGTGGACCAACCCGGTGCCGTCCTCGACGGTCACGTATTGGGCGAGGACGATCGGGCTGGTCCGCTCGATGAACGGGTGGCGGTACTGGGCGTGCTCGAGGACCTTGCCTCGGCACCGCCCCAACTCCGTGACCTCGGTCAGGCCCCGAAGCGCCATGACCTTGGCCAGCAGGTCGGCGGCAACGATCGTCTGGACAGGCTGGCCCAACTCCGGATCGACGTAGCGAACTCCGACGTAGGTCAGGTCGGGGTGGGCGGCGATCGCCACGTTGGCGGGCAAGGTCCACGGGGTGGTCGTCCAGACCATGGCATGCCAGGGGCCCGGTCCCCACGCTTCGGGCACCCCGGAAACGATCGGGAAATTGACGTAGATGCTCGGCGAGGTCTCGTCGCGATATTCGAGTTCCGCCTCCGCCAGCGCGGTGCGGTCGTTCGTGCACCAGTGGATCGGCTTGAGCTGGCGGAAGACGTATCCCCCCGCGAGCAGGTCGGCCAGCACGTCGAGGATCCCGGCCTCGTACCGGCGGTCGAGGGTCAGGTAGGGGTTCTCCCAATCGCCCGAGACGCCGAGCCGGCGAAACTGGTCGCGCTGGAGGTCGACCCACTTGAGCGCATCGGCCTGGCAGAGGGCCCGGATTTCCGCGAGGCTCATCGTGGCCGCCTTGGAGCCGAGGTCTTTGACGACCTTGTGCTCGATCGGCAAGCCATGACAGTCCCACCCCGGGACATACGGGCTGTCGAACCCCTGCATCGTCAGGGACCGGACGACGATATCCTTGAGCACCTTATTGAGCAGGTGCCCCATGTGGATTTCGCCGTTGGCGTAGGGGGGTCCGTCATGGAGGACCTTCCGCTCGGATCCGGCACGGGCCTTGCGAATCTGGCCGTAGAGGTCGGCCTCGCGCCAGCGCTGCTGGATCTGGGGCTCGCGAACGGTCAGGTTCGCTTTCATCTCGAACCGGGTGACCGGGAGATTCAGCGTTTCTTTATACGGCTTGCTGTTTTCTGACATGGCAAAAATTTCAGAGGAAAGGCCGGCTGTCTCACGGCTGGTGACGAATAGCTCGTGGGAAAATTGGGGCGGTGGCGATTCGGGAGGGAGCCGCGCTGGCCAAAACGGCCCGGCGGGCTCGATCCGAATTCGAGGGCGATCCGTTAGTTCAACTGTTCCAGGACGCGTCTGACGATGGTCCTGAGCTTCCCCTCGGCCTCCTGGGCAACCGCGATAATCTCTTCGAGGCTGACCGGAACGAGGGCGTCAGGCAAGCAGAGGTCGGTGACGATCGAGAAACCAAGAACCCGCATGCCCGCGTGAACCGCCACCAGGACCTCGGGCACCGTGGACATACCCACCACGTCGGCGCCGATGCCCCTGAGGTAGCGATATTCCGCGCGTGTCTCGAGGTTCGGACCGGTGACCGCCACGTAGACACCGCGATGGGCCACAATGTTCTCTTCCAACGCGGCCCGAAGCGCCAGTTTTTGCAAGCCCTGATCGTAGGGTTCGATGAGGTCGGGAAATCGGACGCCGAGCCTCGAGTCGTTGGGCCCGATCAGTGGGTTCACGCCCAAGAGGTTGATATGGTCGTCGATGACCATCAGATCCCCCTTGGCGTGCATCGGGTTGAGCCCGCCCCCGGCGTTCGAGACGACGAGGTAGCGGCACCCGAGCTCCTTCATCACCCGGATCGGAAACGTGACCTGGGCCGCCGTGTACCCTTCATAGAGGTGGAATCGCCCCTCCATGGCCACGACCGACTGGCCGGCGAGCGTGCCGCAGACGAGCTGTCCCTTGTGACTTTCGACCGTGGAGCGGGGAAAGTGGGGAATCTCGGGGTAGGGGATGGTGGCCTCGGCATCGATCTCACCGGCCAAGGCCCCGAGACCCGTTCCCAGGACAATGCCCACAAGAGGCGTGCCCGACCATCGCGTTCGGACGGCCTGCGTGGCTTCCTGAACGTGTTCCCATTCGTGGTGCGTCATGATGGATGGCGATCGCGAGCGTCGGCGGGATCGGCAGGTTCGACGGAGGCCGAGAGACGCCGACCCGAGTCGTCCCCAACCCGACGACTACTCCCCGGAGGTCGACGCTGAGCCGGACGTCAGTCAGCCGACGTCGCGTCTCGACTCGTCCCGCCTCAAACGGGGAAAGATCGCCATCCCTAAGGGCTCAGTACCGGCGGAGCAACCGGGCGAAACGAGGGTCGCGGCGAAGGGACTTCAAGTCCGGGTCGCGGCGCACGTGATCGATGTGGCGATAGCCAAGGTCCAGAGCCCGCTGGAGTGCGGCGAACGCCGGGTCGGTAATGCCGAGCACCGCGTAGCTGCAAGCCAGGTTGTACCAAGGAATCGAACGCTCGGGCATCAGTCGCACCAGGCGGCGGTCGATCTGAAGCGCCCGGGTGTATAAACCCTTGGCGGCCAGGTTATTGGCATGGACCCGAAGCGCATCGGCGAAGAACGGATCGCGATCGAGAACGCGACCGAGAAATTCAATTTCGAAGTCGAGCTGGCTCTGCTCGCGGAGCCGCCGAGTCGTGGTCTCGGGTGCCGGGCCCTCAGAGGAGGGTTCGCTCGGTCGATCCTGGTGTGCGGCCATCGCAGAGATGCTCCCTTCCCGGTCCCGAACGTTGCGTCCTCAAATAAATCGCTCAACCGGGGCCTGGTCGCAAGCGCCTCGGATTCCGCCGGTGACATTGACTCAAGGATAGCCGGAACCAGGTGCAGTCAACAAGGAGAAGTTCGGCGAAATCACCGGGGAGGGCGGAGCGGAGCCGATTCGAGGCGGGCGTTTCGAGTCACAGCCCCGGGGTAAGTCCGCATGGAAGAAGAGGGCGGACGTGAAATTCACGCCCGCCCCACTCGTCGAAGCTGACCCCAAACTAGAGTGCGGAGTGTTCCGAGCGTGCCGACTCAGATGTCCTCAAGGTCATCTTCCTCGGCATCGTCGAGGTCCTCGTCCTCATCATCGTCGAGGTCATCATCCTCATCTTCGACGTCGATATCGTCGATCTCGCCATCGATCTCATCATCAATATCATCGTCGAGGTCGTCATCCTCGTCGTCGAAATCGTCGTCGAGGTCATCATCCTCGTCGTCGAAGTCGTCGTCGATTTCGTCGTCCTCGTCCTCGGCTTCCTCGTCGTCAAATTCTTCTTCGTCGCCGGGGTGCCGGGCAGTCGGAGACGAAGCGAAACGGTCGGTCCATTTCGCTTCGCCCATCATTGGTTCTTCGAGTTCCGCGAGCATAACCAGACGGTCCCACATGAGGTCAGTCCTCAGGCCTAAAGTTCTACGGGGTAATCCCCGACACCGCGTGATATCAAAAAAAGGGAATGGCCGACTCGCCCGTTCGAGGCCCGAAAGCCAAGGTTAAGGGCGGAGCCATCCACATCGTCGCGGCGAAACGCCATTGTCAAACGAACAATCCAGAGTCAGGGCAAGGCTCCCTCAGGGGAGAGAAACCTCGAAGCCCACGGCTCACGCAAGTCGAACCGCCTGTCCAGTCGCGGCCGAACGGGCGATCGCTTCGAGGAGTCGAACCGTGTCCAAAGCCGCGTCGGCCGGACAGCAGAGTGGCGTGCCGCTCACGACGGCCGCCACGAAATTTCCATCAATGCTCTCGGTCGCTTCGACGAGCGGAACGGCCTGCGCCGGCGCATCGCCAAGTTCCTCGAGCAAGCTCGTCTCGGTCGCCCGGAGTTTCCCCCGTTCGCCGAAGAAATTGATTTCAAAGAGTTGGCCCGGTGAAACACCCGCCACGGCCAAAGTCACCGGAGTTCCGTCCCCCAGGCGAATGGCGGCCGCGGTCACCAGGTCGAGTCCCGACTCAAGCCGGTTCTGAACAGCGGCAACATCGGTCGCCACCTGCCCCGTGCTCCAGAGAAGTGCGTCGATTAGGTGATCTCCGGCATCGGCCAGAACGCCACCGCCGGAAACTTTGGGGTCGAACCTCCAAGAATTCTCCGCCCCCACGTGCGTGGCCAGCCAGTTCTGAGCCAAAGTCGCCGTGACCAGGCGAAGCGGTCCGATCGCCCCTGCGCTCAGGCGTCGACGTGCTTCGACCAGACTGGGGAGCAGGCGATACTGATGCCCAACCCCCACTTTCCGATTCCGTCCCCGGGCCAGCCCGACAATATCGGCGGCTTCCTGGACGTTGGTAGAGAGTGGCTTCTCAATGAACAGGTGGCAGTCCGCCTGGAGCGCATCCATCGCCGGGCGATAGTGTGCCAGGTGGGGCGTGAAAATCGCCAGCGCCGTTGGAGTCGCCTGCTTGAGCAACTCGCGATGATCGGCGAAAGCGACCGCGGGCGGCCCTGACTCTGGGATGGGAACGAGCGCGACCAGGGCGTTGGCGGCGTTAAGGTCGGGATCGGCACACCCAACCACCTGCACCCCGTCGAGGGCGAGCAGTCGGCCGAGGTGAACGCGAGCCGCAAGGCCGCATCCCACGATCCCAATCCTGAGCGCTGAACTTGCCATTCCACCCCACCCCCGCGTCTGACCTCTTGGCCCCATGGCCAATGGGTTCAAAAACCACGCGGCCCCATCCCATCAATCTACCTATCCCGCGTCAAGAGATTATCGCACCCGGTCAAGACCTAATCCCGGAATTCTGGAGAAGGTTGCGAGAACCTGGCCGATCCCAAGAACGTACGTGCAATCCTCCCTGGACCACGTACCGTCGTCACCCGTGATGGGGGTAATGTACCATGCTCCCGACCAAGTCAAGGTGATTTCCCAAAACCCCGATCAGTTCGTGTCCAGGAGGCTCCCTACTCCGAAGTCGACTCCACGGCCTTGCCGCCAAAATCTCTCGGTTTCGTCCGGCTCACCTTGACGAAGGAAATCGCGATCTTTATATTGGGTTTCTCGCTAGACGGTGGGTGTGGCCTAGCGGTTAAGGCGCCAGATTGTGGATCTGGATATCGCGGGTTCGAATCCCGTCATCCACCCTGTCTCTAAAATCCTCGCCGAACACGACTTAGTGTTCCTGCCGGCGGTCGGCAGTGCAACCCGGACGTCCCCAAAAAAGTCGTACTGAGACGATTTTCGTACTCGGAACCACTTGGCGGGCGGCTAGGGTTTCACTAATGATCGCCTTCAACCTTCCCCACGCCCAATCCCCATTTCCAACTCTCGCCATTACAAGACCAAGGGATTCGCCATCGTCCGGCTGGGCGGCCACGATATCGACCTGGGGAAGTCGTAACTCTTGGTCACCGTGCCTGTGCCCCACGCCTTTGAGCGATCCAATGGGGTTTCGCTTCCGGCCTTTCGGAACGGGACGTAAATCACTTCTCGATTTCAGAACGGCTCACGGATGTGCCAACGTAGGCGGGGGCTCGCCCCAGCTGACTTTCGTGGGATGAACATCGGTTTACCCTCGAGTCGCACACGTCCTTGTCGCTGGGGCCTCCGACACCGGGTGAAGGCCAACTGACCAGGGTCATAGACCCCAGCGACACAGAACGCTCAGAACAGGAGGTTCGGTCTCGTCCGGATCCTTGGCTTGCCCCGAAACATCAGGGAGTGGGCTTGCGTTCGGTATCGCTCGGCGTGTCCTTTGCTGCCTCGCGCAGCAGGCCGAGCGCGGTTTCGACGAGCAGCTCGCCTGCGCCCGGTTGCAGGCTGGAGTTCGTGACCTCGTAGCTCCCGCCCACGCAGGCCGCGCGGTGCGGGACGTAGATGGTCTCGACGGAATTCGCGAGTTCGATGACCAATGTTGTGTTAAAGGGCGAGGCTTGCTTGATGGCCAATCCCAGTTCGACGAAGATCTCGCCGGGGAGGCAGACGATCGCGACATCGCGGCCGAGCGTCATGACGGTGACATCCACCGGCAGTGTCTCGCCAATGCCGGCCAGGGAGCGGCTGAGGCCCCATGTGATGTGCTCCGCCGTAACCGCGTGCGGCTCGCGGTGCCGAAATTGGTCGAGGATCAGCTTCTTATAGGCCGTGACGTGCTCGAAGAAGTCGACTTCTTCTCGGCGATTGGCCGCCGCGAGGGTCTTGATCGCCTGGGCGACCTCCTCCTTGGTCGCGTCTTGCAACGGCAAACGGACGACTCGCGATTTTACGACCAGGTCCGCCCGTTCGATTCGCTTCAATTGGGTCAGTTGCTTGTGAATCGATTCGCCGATCGAGTTGCCGATAAAGTCGGCCTTGTTGCGGTCCTTGCTGCGCGGATTGACGTGATTGATGTCGCCGCAACAACCCGTGCCGAAGATCGAGATCACCTCCGAACCAAACGCCTTGCGCAGCGTCTGTTCGATGAAGAACGGATAGTCCGCGCTCCACTTCATCCCGCCGACGGTATCAAGGTGCAGCGCGAAGTTGCTGAGGATGCCAAGCGGTTTGCCGTCCTCGTCACGAACCGTCAGTAGAGCGATCTCCGGATCGATCGGTCCCGCTGCGCGGACGACGTTGGGATTGTCGTAACTCTGCCACGTTTTCACGCTGCCGTCGCGCATGACCGAGCGGCGATTGAACGACACGGGTATCGTCTGCGTCGCCGAGCCGAACTCCAACTCGGCGGGCTTGGCGGCGGCATGCGCTCTGACGATCGCCTCGACGGGACTATTAATAAGTTTGTCGATATATTCAGCTCGTATCGCGTCTTGTCTTTCGCCTCCGAGCTTCAAGTAAAGTGCTTTCATGTAATCGGGTGCGGTGTGCGAGTGCGTTGCTGAAATCACGATGTGCGAGGCCGGGATGCCGGTCTTCTCGGACGCTCGTTGGCGAATCGCACGCGACAGGTCCGTCGCGATCCCGATCAAATCGCACACGACGAGCGCGGATTCCGCGTGCGCATCGCGAAACACGATCGCCTTTGCCTTGAGCGGATCGATCGTGCCGTCGGACAGTCGCTCATGATAGTATCCCGCCATGGGAAACCCGACCGGCGGCGTGATGTCGGACTCGGCCACGCCCACTCGTAAGGAGTCGGCCGCGTTTGCCGTCGTCATCGTTCCGACGAAATCCACAAGGAGGAGTCCCGCAACGAGAACAACGGAAGGGTGCATCCGGCTTTTCATAAGGCTCTTTTCCTGAGATTCCTACGGATTCCGAGGGGGGGGTTCCAGGGCCATCAGTCGACGAGGGTTGTGTTACACAATGCTCGTTGGCCAGGCCCACATCGTACGGCCAACGCCAGCAACTCGCTACCAGATCGACTCCAATCGCCGTGAATTGGCGTGCTCGTCGCGCTCCGACTCCCGGCCTTCCAGGCGGCCCCCTGAGCTTCCCCTGGAACAACGCGCGGGGAATCACGAGGTCTACGTGGTGACTGGCCACCACGGCCATCTCGAGGCGGGCAGGAAAAAGGGCGGCCGGGCCCCCGCCCGCCGGGTCTCGTTCAGGACACGAGTGTTGGTTGACCAGTTCAGCCGAACGGGCGCAAAACCACAGAGCTTGTCAGATCGTCATAGAAGTGCGCGGTGGCCCGGGAGTACGAGGAGGCGACCTCGCGCCGGGTCGTGGGCTTTGACCGCGCCGCACCGGCGCTTTCGCGCCGGCCGGCGGTCACGGTTCGGCGCTTCGAGCAAACTCTGGGGAAAAAGTTGTGAGGGATCGGCGCCTCGTTGCAGTATAGACCGGGGCAAATGAAAGGACACGGAGTTCCGAACATGGCGATCGAATCACGCGGCGCCGTCCTGCGGCAGATCCATCAGCTTTTCAGCCTGGGCACTGTCGCGGGGATGCCGGAGGATGAGCTTCTGGAGCGCTTTGTCGTTCGCAAGGACGAGGCCGCATTCGAGGCGCTCATCGTCCAGTATGGCCCGATGGTTCAAGGGGTCTGCAACCGCGTGCTGGCAAACCCAGACGCCGCCGAGGATGCCTTCCAGGCCACCTTTCTCGTGCTGCTCAAGAAGGCCGGTTCGATTCGCGATCCCGCTCGCCTCCGTTCCTGGCTCTACGGCGTCGCTGTCCGTGTGGCCTCCCGGGCCCGCGTCGATGCTTACCGACGGACCACGAAGGAGCGCGACGCGGCGCGCTCGGAGGCCGTTCCGCCGATCACCCCCAGCGATGCCGCTGGTGTCCGCGCCGCGGTGGATGAAGAGCTGAACCGCCTTCCCGAGCGATTTCGCCGGCCCCTCATTCTCTACCACCTCGAAGGGATGAGTTACGCGGAGGCCGCCCGACGCCTCGAATGTACGGAGGCCACAGTCCGGGGGCGGCTCGCCCGGGCCCGCGAGCAACTCCGTGCCCGGCTGACTCGACGCGGGTTGGCTCCGTCCGCCGGGATGGTCGCCGCCGCACTTGCCATCGAGCCGGCGTCGGCCGCCGTCCCCGCCGCAGTCGTCACCGCGACGGTCGGAGTCGCAAGGATCGTCGCGCTGGGCGGGCCGATCGCAACCCACGCAGTCTGGGGCCCGGCGGCCGATCTCGCCGAGGGAGTCCTGAAGACGATGGCCCTTTCGAAACTGAAACTGACGGCCTCCTTCGCCGCGATCGGCGCTTTGGTCTTGAGCGCCCTGCCAATCGCGATCGCTCGTGACGATCAGGCGAAACCCTCGATTGACGGGCCGGCTCGTAACGCCTCGGCACCGCCGAAACCGGCGGCCGCTGAGATCTCGAAGCCCACGCCCATCGAGCTGCTCGTCGTCGATCGGCGCACCGGCCAGGCCATGAGCGGCGTCGCACTGAAGATCTCGATCAACGGAGAGACGAGGCTCGAAGGGCAAACGGACCGGGAGGGACGCTACCCGGTTACCCTTCCCGGTGCATTGACGTCTGTCACCATCAAGGCCAGGGCCGATGGCTTCGTGCCGGCGTTGGTCTCGTGGGTTCGAGAAGGGACGATACCCATGGCCATCCCGAAAGACTTTCGACTGGCGTTGGAGCGTGGCACCAGCATCGGGGGCGTGGTCCAGGACGTCTCGGGCCGGCCGATCACCGGGGCCACGGTGTCCTTGCTCATCCCGCAAAAGTTCGGCCAGGGTCAGCCTCGTATCGACATATTAGACTACCCGGCCGTGACCGACGATCGTGGCCACTGGCGTCTCGACGTGGTACCGAGCCAACTCGACGACCTTCGAATCCGGCTTCGCCACCCCGACTACATCAGCGATACCAGCCATGGCTCGACGCAAAAGCCGACGATCGCCCAACTGCGCGACCTGACGGGTGTGTCGGTGATGAAGAAAGGACTGACGGTTGGCGGCCGAGTCCTCGATCAGGTCGGCCGGCCGATCACAGGAGCAACCGTCGTCCATGGTAGCCCGCCTGAACGCCGTGAAACGGAGACCAAGACTGATGCCGACGGTCAATTCCGGTACAACCACATCGCGCCCGGCGACCTGATCCTGACCGTCCAGGCGGCGGGGCATGGCCCCGAATTGAAGACCGTGAAGGTGGTCCCGGAGATGGCGGCGGTGGAGTTCCGACTCGGGCCGGCTGGGATCCTTCGCGGCCGGGTAATCGACCAGGATGATCATCCGGTGGCCGGGGTCTGGGTGATCGCCGACGAGTGGCGCGGATACCGGTCGCTCGCCTTGGAGACGAAGTCGGGCGCAGACGGGGTGTTCGAGATCGCCGACGCGCCGGCGGATGTGGTGTTGCTCCAGTTTTCCAAGTCTCCGGAGTTCATGAATCTTCCCGACCAGGCGTTCGCCCCTTCGGACAAGGTGCAGGTGGTGAAGTTGAACCGGCCGCTGAGGATTCAAGGTGCGGTCGTCGATGCCGAGTCGGGAAAACCGATCGAAACCTTCAACTTGCTGGAAGTTGGCGACCCGAGCCGTGAGCCGACCCACGTGGACCGCGACCGGTCGCACCAATTCCATGGCGGCCGGTATGAAATCGACTTCCGCTGGCCATACCCCCATATCCGGGGTCTTCGGATCGAGGCCGAGGGCTATCTACCGGCCACCTCCCGAGGTTTCGCAGCCACCGAGGGGAAGCAAGTCTACGACTTCAGGCTGACTCCAGGTACGGTGCCCACTCGCCGGGCGCTATCGGGGGTCGTGCGACTTTCCGACGGATCGGCCGCGGTGGGGGCCAAGGTAAACCTGGCGACGAAAGCGAACGGAATCACCGTCCGGAATGAGAACGCCCTTTATCCCGAGCGGCACCCGAACGTCCGGGTCGGCGCGGACGGGACATTTCGGTTCCCGCCGCAGACGGAGGAAGCCCTCGTTCTGGTCCTCGATCCCCGGGGGTGGGCCGAACTCACCGAGGAGGTCCTGATCGCTCAGCCCACCATCACGCTCGTGCCGTGGGGACGTGTCAAAGGGACCCTCCGGGTCGGAAGCCGCCCAGGATCGCTCCAAGAGGTGTACTTGAATCCAAAAGTTGAACGAGTGCTGGTGGAGGATCTACGGATCCGTTACGAATCTCGGGCGACAACGGACGAAGCAGGCCATTTCACGATGGAACGGGTCCGCCCCGGAGAGGCTTCGATCTCCCGGATGGTTGACCTTTCTCCAAGGAGGCGGGGTGCCGGCCCATGGATTCCCATCGCGGTGGAATCCGGCAAGACAGTGGAACTGGCGCTCGGCGGCCTCGGTCGACCGGTCACAGGCCGGTTCATCAAGCCCAGGGGCTCGGACGTGCTGATCGACTGGGCGAAAAGCTTCGGTTCGTTCCGTCTGAAGGCGCCGGTCGTTCCCATCCCTGAGGGCCTGACGCAGGAGCAGCGGTTGGAGTGGCTCGAGGAGTGGCACAGAACCGAAGCGGGGAGGCTTGACCTGGAATATCAGCGGTCCCCTCGGTTCTATCCGGTGAAGATCGAGGCGGACGGCTCATTCCGGATCGAAGACGTCACCCCGGGTCACTATGAGCTGAGTATTCGGGTCGATGAACCGTCCAGCCCGGGTCGTCGACCCATGGGACACGCGAGCCGTTCGGTGTCGATCCCCGAGATGCCGGGCGGGCGGAGTGACGTTCCCCTCGAGCTGGGCGAGTTGGAGCTTGCGCCGTAGACGGCTGTTGTCCGGCGAGGTCTCCACAAGTCAACCGGCGTCCGCGGGGGAGGATGCGCCGCCGGAGTGGGTCGGCTCCGGCAGCACCGCTCACCGCCCGCTTCGGGCCTGGGAGCAAGGCGGAATCTGGGACCGCCTTCACATCGAAACGATCAACAAGGCTCGACCGCGAAGCGGATCTCAGCCCACGACTCGGGCGATGTCGATCAAGTACATCTGCCGCCCGAGGCCGCCGTGGGCGGAGTCAATCACGACCTTCTTCCCGTCGGGGCTGAACCGGGGATGGGTGTCGACGCGCCATTCCCCCGAGTATTCCGGCGGTACGGGAAAGTGCCCCAGGGCAACTCGGCGTCCGGATTTCACCTCGTACAAGTAGGGGTTCTGATTGCGCTGCTTGTCGGGGTAGCTGTCGTTCAAGATCCAGGCATTGCCGGGCAGATAGGTGCAATGCCCGTCCGACAACATGACTTCGGGGCCGACCGGCTCGGGCTTTTGTTCGCCTCCGTCGTCGAACAGGTAAAACCTCTTTCCGCGCGAGGGCTGATCCGACCAGGCCAGGATGTGCCGCTCGTCGCGCCAGATGAAGTGCGACGTCATCCCATTGGCGTCGATCAGGCGGATGTCGCTGCCGTCGGCGGCGGCGGTGAACATCCGGGTGCCCGCGTGCTTCTGCGGCGTTCGCCAGCGATGCAAGAAAATGAACCTGCTGCCATCGGGGCTGAAGAGCAGGTGGATGAAGTAGTGTTTGGCCTGCCCCCAGTCAGCAAAGGGCTGGCCGAGCTTGAGCACTTGCGCGACTGAGACCAGCAGACGCAACCACTGAGAATGATTCATGCGAGGGCCGATCCGAACCAGCAAGTTGTCCGGGCTACCCCGATCCATCAATCCGGCGTCCTTGCCACAGCGTCGAGTTTTTGATGATTTGCCGGGTGCCTCGGCCTGGCGTGCACGGGTTCCGAGTACGGACCCCGTGGCCCCCAAACGTCCTTCATTTCCCGGTTCACCCTGAGCTTCCGAGACAGACAGACTCTTAGCGATCTCTCTTTACGCCCATCGCCCGAAATTGCTTCCATGTGATGATCTCGATCCCCAGCCGCTTGATCTCGGCGGCCGTGGCCGGGTCGGTGAAGATCCGCCGATCTCCGTCGCGCCGCGGGGCGCTGTCCGTGACGGCACGGAGCTCCTCGTCGTTGTAGCCGCAATGGACGATCAGTTGGCTGACGCCCGGCGGCAACTCGCGTAACGCTTTCGTATAACTCTCGAGGCGGCCCTCGTGCGTCTCGCCGCCGTAGAACTGGATCAAGTGGTCGAGTACCGGCAGTTGCTTCGCATCCAGGGCGGCGAGGAGCGACTTGCCTCGCTCGCGGAGCGCGGGATACTCCTCGCCGATCGGCCCCTCGATTTGGCGCAGGAACAGTACGGGTAGGTCGTACTTCAGGCCTACCCGGACGTAGACCTCGACGATGTCGGGACGGCTGACCAGGGCGCCCATGTGGGTGTCCAGGTGGCTGATCGGAATGCCCAGCTCCCGAGCCCGCTCGACCTGGGCCGTCAGCTCGATCTCGACCTCCTCGGCCTTGGCGGCCCGCACCACGGCCTCAACGCCGCGGTGGAGGTATCCCTCGGCGTCCACCAGGCTCGGCACCCGCTCGCGCCCGGCAACCGGCCCCCAGCGATAGACCGACCACTCGGAATTGAGCGTCAGGTGGACGCCGTAGTCCTTCTCGGGATGGGCCCGGGCGTACTCGGCGAACTCCTTGACCCACGGACATGGCGTCATCACACTGCACGAAGAGACGACCCCCTCTTCCATCGCTTGGATCGTGGCCCGATTCACCGAGTGGCACATGCCGGCGTCGTCAGCGTGGATGATCAGGTAACGCTTCCCGTCATTCGCCTCGACAGAAGCCGAAATGAGCGACAGGAAGAGGGCGAGTATCATCGGAGCACGTCGCATGAGGAAGTTTCCGGTAGCCTGGGAATGAGGGCACGACCGGCCCCAGAATGCCCGGAGTCCCTCAGGACTGCAAGCGCGAAGCCGTTCACGACCAAGCCACGGGCGAACATTCACGTCGGATGACCGTCGTCGGCATGGCCGCAGGGGCAATGGCGGCACCCCAGACGGACATCTCGTTTTTGAAGGCTAATGAAGCGGCTTACATCCTGGCGCTTTCCATCTCTCGCAGGTCCATTCTTCGACGCAAGTTCCCGGTGGCTCGTCGAGCTCACCTATCAGGCGCTGAGCCACCTCGGGGAAACGTGTTTTCTTTCTCCCCGTTCCACGATGTCGGACTCGCAGATCCTGCCACGCCGACCTGTTAGGCTTGATGGAATCAACTCTCCGAGGAGGTGCCGAAGTGGCCACAGACCGCAAGTTCACGATCCTCGATGCGACGGCCCTGCTGTCCGCGACCGCGTTCGCGGCCGTACCCGTCGGCTGGATGCTGACGCCTCTGGCGCGTCGCCTGGAGGGATACAAGGGGAACTTCCGATGGGAACTGGCTTACCTCGATTCCCTCCTACGCTACGCCCTCGGAGATAGGGCGCTGGGCCGGGCGATGATGAACGGCCTGCCGCCGGCCGCGATGACCTTCCTGTTCGCCTACGCGTTCATCCTGCTGGCGCTGCGGTTGCTCTCGCCGAGGCCCCCGACGGCGGAGTTGGTCCGCCAGCCGGGCCTGTGGGCCTCCGGCGGCGTCGTGCTGGGGACGGCCTCGATGCTGACACTGCGTTCCTACCAGCCGGTGATCCTCCCGGCGTCGGTCGCCCTGGCCTGGCTGGGGCTGGCTCTGAGCGGGCAATGGCGTGCGGAACGGTCCTGGATCGACCGGTGCGGGAGGATCGTCGGGACTTGTTGGCTCGTGTTGCTCCCGCCATGTGCCTACTTCGCGTGGACGGGATGAAAAAGCCCGCCACGCCAGGCGCCGGCATTACCATTGGCTGGTGTTCCGCGAGTCGCGACGGTGCGAGGGCGACGCCGACGACCGACGCGACCCGTCCCGATCTCCCGCCGGCGCAAGGATTTCCGACCGGCCCAGCTTCGGTGCCGCTCAAGAGCACTCGAACCACCAGTCGAACGTCCCGTCGGACATCAACATCAGATCGAGGACGCCTGCGTCGCCGAACGCCAGTTCCTCGCCCGGGAGCCCCACTTCAGGCGTCCCGGGCCAGCGATCCCAGCGTCCCGGGACGCGCTGGGGGGGCGCGACCTGGACGAGGAGTCGGCCGCCGAGGAAGCCGCCGGGCAGGCCGTCCTGGACGAAGTCGGGCCAGCCGCCGACCTTGGTGATGCACCACTCGCCGAAGTGCCGGTCGTCGTCCGTCCGCAGGTGGACCCCGAAGAATGGCAGGAGGTCCCAGCCTGTCGCGGGGACGGCCCCGGGCCCAACCAGGTCTGACAGTCCCAGGGGCATCCACTCAATGCGCAGCGACCGCTGATACGGGTCGACGTGGTACGCGTCCGGGCCCCGGGCGAAGACGAGAAGGACGTCGCCCGGCAACCGCCTGTCGAACAGTTCCCGGGAATCGGCGAAACAGAACTGGGCGAAAAAGGGAAAGGGCTTCCCGTTGACCGTCATCGGCCAGGGTAGCCCCGGCGGGCGGTAGGGTAGGCCGGCGACCTTGGTGACCGACCGCTCCGGAGGCTCGCCCGGCAACCAGAACAACTCGTCGACCGTTTCAGGACCGTCGGGTTCGGTCTCCACGCTGAATCCCTGGTATCGGGCCTCGGCCTCCTGGGCCGCCCGGCTGGCGACCGATGTCGATTCGTAGACCGTTGGGAAGTGATCGCGGAGGCCGCCGGCCGCGGCTCGGATCATCGGGCCCGACTCGTTCGCGGCATCGCCAGTGACACGAGTCGCCGGCGGGGCATCCTCGGGGCCTCGGGACCCATTTCTTAGCTCGGCCAAGTCGCTCAGGGCGTCGAGCATGGCAAGGATCGGGGCTGAAGTCTCCACTCGTCCGCGCTGCATGCACCACCTCTCATTTCGGGGCTGAAGACTCGAAGAACCACCCGGCAACCGCTTGTCACCAGCTAGCCCAGCCCGCGCTCGCGGCCATTCAAGACCTGGTCCGCCCGGCAGAGCCTTCGACGCGGCGGTCAGGTCATGGGGGAGATCCTCCGTGGTGCTGGCGATCTTGGTCGTGAACGAGTCCACCACGGAGTGGCCTCCACTTCAACTCAAACTGTCAAGCCGCCGAACCCAATTTCAGACCGCTTCGCGACAGAGCCGTTCCGAGCGGGTGACGAGTCGGCCGAACCCCGACGCGGCGACTGATGATCGTCGTGGCAATCCTAGCGCGATGGCCGCGTCAGGGATGGCGTTGGCCATCGTATTCGACCGTGGCGAGTCCAGCGGCCTGGCTCAGACCGCCGGTAATCCGTGTAACGGAGGGAGTGGACAGAGAAGTGGTGGGTTCCGTGGCAGGGTCAACGACGTAACCGAGCAACTTCCAGGTGCAGGCTCAGGACGGGACGACGGCAGTCGGCATTCACGCGCCTCTCACGGCGGAGGTTACGATCGGACGGGCCAAGCTGGCCGACACGCGGCTCGAGTCATTGGCCTCGGGGAGGAAACCCAGGAATCGAGCGAAACGGCGTTGCCTGTGGCTTGCGTACCAAACCTGCCTTGCCTGTCCCTTGGTTCTTCTCGCACGCGACCCGTCCATCGTAAGACCCCCCAGCAACCACCCCGTCTCGATTGAACCGACTTGTTAACGACCATCTGACATCACTACGCGACAGCCTGGGCAAAAGGACAGAGTTTCGGGAAAAACTTGCCCAATTCATCCGTAAAGGCTCACCGCGGGATCGAGGACGGGCAAAAATAAGCATTCCCTGTCGGGATGCCACCTGATCTGCAAGGTTTGAGGAATTCAGGTCTCACTGGCTGGCAGAGCAAGCCAGATGAGGGGAGGGGAGGGGAGGGGAGGGGATCACCAGGGCAGGGCAGCGAGAATTGGGATCGCAACGGCAATGGCCTCGAATCAAGGGGCGGGTGGCCAGGGTCCAAGACAGACCCCGGCCACCCGGTTGAAGATTCCACGGACCTGAGCGTTCGGACGCTTAGCGAGCGAACTGGATCGTGGCGGCCTGCGGACCGCCGAGCAGCTCGAAGCCGAATTGCGTTGCGCTGAGGTTGACGACCTTGCCGACCAACGGGGGAGCATCGGCTTGTGAAAGTGTCAGGACTCCATCCAGATAGTCAGCCTCGCCGGTGATCGAATCGGCATGACCGTCGGCGTTGACATCCCAGGCGAACTGACCGTCCTGTTGTACGGTCAATTCGATGCTCACATCAGGTGTGGGCTTCGCCTTCCAGGTGCCGACCAGGGCGGCCGGGGGAGGGGTGGGTTGGTGCATCGGGTCCGGCTCGTTGGCCGGAACCGGTTCCGTCGCCGCCACGGCCGGCGCTTCGGAGGCAGGGGCGAGCAGCTTGGCGAACTGGGCGGCCAGCTCGTCTCTAGGCTGGAGCTTGACAACCTCCTGGAATTGCTGCCGGGCCTGCTCGATATGGTCTTGAACCATGTACTGATAGGCGAGCACAAAGCGATTCGACGCGGACGTCGGGTTCACTCTGATGGCCGCCTCCAGCGCCCGGATGTGGCTGGTGTAGGTTTCGACGTCGGGATAAAGACCGATCATGGTCGTCCAGTCCCAGCCTGGGCCGGCGGTCAGCACGGCGTAGAGTACGGCCGCCGCCTCGTCATAACGAGCCAGGGCGAAAAGACAGAGCGCTCGAAACTCGTGGAGGACCGGATCGTTGGGGAACGGCTGCAAGGCCAGGTCGGTCAGGCTCAAGGCGTTGACAAAATTCCCCGCCTTGAACGCGTCACGCGCGGCCAGGAACGTCGAGTCGTCCTGTTCGGTGCCTTCGGGTTCAGGAGGAATGCTGGACAAGTCAAGAGGACGGCTGTAATCATGAACAAAGGCCTGAGGCGCATTCGCAACCACCGTCGTTTGGATCACGGGGGCAATCACATACGGGTTGGTAAAGCCGGTACGAAGCCAGCCATTGGCCCAGGGACCAAGTCCCCAGCCGACCAGATTCGCGTGGCCCCAGGTCGGGAAAACGTGGATCGGGCGTCTTCTGGGCCCGAACCCCCAGCCGACCGGGCCGACCCAGCCACCAAAGTGGTTTCGTCCCCAGCTCCCTCGATACCAGTTGCCGTGAAAGTGGGAGTTGGGACGCCCCCAACCCCAACCCTGCCCAGGCCAACGGCCTCCGCCACCCCACCCGTTGTTCACGTTAACGTTAATATTGTTATTGATGATATTATTATTGTTGCCGAACCAACCGCCTCCGCCAGGGCGGTGGTTCCCCTGATTCGGCCGGTTCACGATCCCGAGGTTGTCGCCCAGGCCGGGGCGATTGATCCCGCCTCCCGGGCGATTGTCACCCAGGCCAGGGCGATTGATACCTCCACCCGGGCGATTGTCGCCCAGGCCAGGGCGATTGATACCTCCACCCGGGCGATTGTCGCCCAGGCCAGGGCGATTGATACCTCCACCCGGGCGATTGTCACCAAGGCCGGGGCGATTGATTCCACCACCTGGACGATTGTCGCCCAGGCCAGGGCGATTGATCCCGCCTCCCGGGCGATTGTCACCCAGGCCAGGGCGATTGATACCTCCACCCGGGCGATTGTCACCAAGGCCGGGGCGATTGATCCCGCCTCCCGGGCGATTGATCCCGCCTCCTGGGCCCGAGATACCACCACCACCTGTACCGGGGCGGTTGCCACCGCCCGGTAAGGGGGTGGGGCGAGTGATCCCCCCCGTCCCAGGTCGGTTTGACGCCCCTGGCGTCGTGCTTGGTCGTTGGATGGGCCGGGAGGTTGCCCCCGCGTTCCCGCCGCCGGGGCGGGAAATGTTCGGGCGGGACACCGGGCTGGTCATTCCCCCACCAGGGCGTCCTCCTCCTGGTCGGGCTCCGCCTCCCGGGCGAGCTCCGCCGGCGCCTCCTCGTCCCGCGCCGCCCCCGCGTTGAGCGTAAGCGATTTCCATACAACAGGTTAAGAACAAACTGAGAACCAGGGGTAGTTTCCAAAAGGTGCCCATCACAACGGCCCTCGCGAGGATGCTTCAGGATGTACAACAGGGCGATTTCAACCGAGGGCCGCCAGGGGCGGGAACCCAGGACGGCAACTTTCACAACGAGTGGCTCGAAGCCTATCAGGGCCGATCGCTCGCGGGAGTCGCGGCCCCGGCCGGCCGTTTTCGCTCTGACGCCGGCGCGGGCTGAGCGGTATCGGGCGCGGGGGGCTTACGAACCAACAGGACCTCGTCGATATCGGGGAGCAGTTCGGTACCGACGATCCGGTCGATGGATTGAAACTTGATCGCATCTTTATTGACCGACTCGAGGACCTGGGTTGCCGATGTCGTGAGACCGTCGCCCGTGACCCCGCCTGCCTTGATGATCCAGGAGTCGCCCGAGCGAGTCCATTGTCCCTGGCCGAAGCCCCCTTCGGAGTCAAAGACCCACGACCGGATTTGCTTCGCCTGCGGATCCCAGCCGATCCACTGCGTCCCGCTCCTGGCGGGTGCGCCTCCGATCTGGACCGAGTACTTGCGAACCAGGAACTTCTGATCCTCGTCCCAGCGCACCGTGGTCACGATCTTGCCATCTTCGCCCTCGTCGACCCAGTCACCGACCAACCATTCGAGCTCGCGGAGCGGTTCTTCCTTGTCGGCGGACTCAGCGGTCGTGGTCGAGCCGTCGCGAAGCTCGGCCAGCCGCCACTCGCCTCCCTTCCGAACGGCGATGAGGCTGTACTGCCCCGTGGAGAGCGCAGCGCCTGCCTCGTCCTCAAGCTGGAAATGGCCCAAGACCGAGGCGACGTCGGGGGTCAGGAAGCGGACCGTGTCGACCTCCCCCGCAATCTTGCAGGTCGGCCCGTTGTCGAACGCGTCGGCATAGTGTCGGCCGATCGCGTCACGCCCCCGAACCTCACCCCCGTCCTGGTCGATGAGCGCCGCGTCGTCGGTAAATCGCGCCGAGACGGCCTTGGCATCGGCCTGATTGTAGGCGTGATAGAGCGCTTTGAGTTGGTTGCGGAGCTCCACCTCACCGGAAGGAACGGCAGTCACCGCCTGAGGCTTCGGTCCGTCTTGCGGATAGGTCGCTCGTGAAACGGCGACCAACCCGATGCCGATGCAGGCGAACGTCAGCAACGGCGAGCCCCATCGTCTCACACCGCTCTGTCGTTCCAAGCGAATCGTCATCTTCTCCTCCTCAAAAAAGACGAAGCACCGGCCTCTCGGAACAGCCGGTTCGGTAGGTTGAATCTCGTCATCGCCGGTCGGGCGACATGGCAGTGAAGTGGCCACCGACCTTTTGGACCACCTTGAATTGTACAAGCATTGCCATCCGACTCTAGCACCAACTCTCCGTGACTTTGGGGTCGGTCTTCCTCCCCCCCTCCGTCAAGAGCCAAAGCCACCAGTTAATGATGTAAAGCCCGGAGGAAACTGCCATTGTGGAAGATTTTGACTCCGGCTATCTTGCAGCGCGCGGTGGAGTGGCCTGGTCTTGCCACCCGGCTCAATGCCAGTGCGATCAACGGGAAAAATGAGCTCTCGCCGGCAGTAAACCGACGGGCCGAACCAAGGGATTGGGTCGGCCGCGAGTGTCCCGTGATAGGAGCCGAGTCCGCGTGCGATCGTACTCACCATGGCCATGCTCGTGGAACGCCGTGCTCGGCCTGTGGGGTCTCGTTGTCGCATTCGCCCCGAGCGCCTGGGCGCAAACGCTTCCCTCAGCGCCAGTTCCTTCCCCAGCGCCGGCAGTTCCCGGAACCGCGCCCGAACCGCCGCCACCGGCCGCACCAATCACCATCGAGCAACTCGCCCAGCGGCTCCAAGCGATGGAGGCCATGAACCGGAAACTCGCCGACGAGCTGGCGACGACCCGGCGGGAGCAAAAAGAACAGATACAGCAACTTCTCGAACGATTCGGCGCGGTGCCAGCAAGTGCGAGCGACCGGACCACCGAGGCCGGTCGGGACAGTCGCGCGGTCGACGAACCCGCGCCGCCGAACGAAGCCGTCGAAGCGGCGAATATGGACTCTCCTGTGCCGGACTACACGGAGGGGCAGTTCAATCCGTCCACACTCCCACCGGGAACTCCCCCCGCGCCCAGCTCCCGCTCAAAGCGGTCGCCGCTGCTGGGGAGCTTCGGCCCTGGCTTTCGGTTCCAGACCGAGGACGAGAAGTTTCGGCTCCAAGTCCACTACGAGTCCCAGATCGAGGCCCGGATCTGGGGACAGAGCGACCAGGACCCGACCAATAGCGGCTTCTTCCTGCCTCGTCAACGAATCTTCTTCGACGGCAACATCACCAAGTCCATCGAGTACGAGCTCTCGATCAATCGCGGTTTAAACAATATTAATCTGCTGAATGCTTACATCAACTTACACTTTAACGACAGGTTTCAGTTCAAGTTTGGCCGCTTCTTCACGCCGCTCCCCTACGATCAGTTCGCGATCTCGAACTACTGGTTGCTGACCCCCGAGCGGTCGATCTTTACCACCAACCTCGGCCTCAACCGCCAGATCGGGATGATGGGCTGGGGTTACCTGTTCGATAAGCGGGTCGACTACGCGGCCGGCATCTTCAACGGCTCGCGGAACTCGTTCGAGAGCCTGCACAACGGGGTGGATTTCGTCGGTTATTTCAACGCGCGGCCGTTCCAGGAGTCGGAGGGGTTGCCCTGGTTCAAGTTCTTGAACCTTGGCACATCGGTCGCTTATGGGTTCCAGGATCAGTCGCCGGTGCCCCGAACCTTCCGGATCGGCGGCGGCTCGCCGGATGCGAACATCCCCGGCACGGCCACGGTGCCGTTCCTGACCCTCAACCCCAACGTGGTCGAACAGGGGGAACGGTTACTGGGGTCGGTCCACTCAGCCTACTTCTATAAGGGCCTGTCACTGATCGGCGAGTGGCAATACGGCTATGGCAACTACTCCACCCCCGGTCGCCGGTCGTCGACCCAGGTGCCCTTCTCGGGCTTCTACGTTGCCGGCGGCTATTTCCTGACCGGCGAGCACATCGAGCGACGGACCAGGCTCAGGCCACTCCGGCCGCTCGTGCCGACCAACAAGGGCGAGCATCGCGGCCTGGGTGCCATCGAGCTCGCCGGACGGGTCAGCGAACTGCGGCTCGGCGAACAGATCTTCACCGCCGGCTTCGCCAACCCCGACCTCTGGTCCAACCAGGTCATCACGACTGAGCTTGGAGTCAATTGGTACTGGAACGAGTACATCAAAGTCTACGCATTCTGGCTCCACGGTGAGTTCGCCGACCCGGTCCAGTTCCGCCCCGGCCGGTTGCAGGACACCGCCGACATGTTCTGGCTAAGGTTTCAGCTCTATTTCTGAGGCAGGTTGTCTCGGACGAGCAATCCATATCACGCCAATACCAACGCATTCACACTTAACACGCCACCCAATCCCGTCCCTGGTCACCGCGGTGCCCAACTCGTCTGCAGTCCTGCCATCGTTGCGGGGTCAGCGGTCGCATTGGTAGCAACTGTGGCAACATCGTTGTCGTGCCAGGGCAGGACAGGGGATGCTCCGTGAGCACTCCGTCAGCTAAAGCAGACGGCTTCTTGGGCGACGCATGCCGGTGCTACGTTACCGCCCACTGGCCCGCTCCGGGCCAGCCAGCCCGCGAGGGCTGGGGTTCGCTTCGGGGCCGTCTCCCGACGGTCCATCGCGTAGAGGAGGTTGCCCCCCGATTCTTGCACGGGTGGTTACGGCGAAGCCCTCGGGACGAACAACGTGTTCTTAGTTTACTTGATTTCACTTATTGACTCAAGGGCGGCGATTCCCCCGCTGCTTAGAAGCAACGGTCCCCTCGCCGAATTTTATGGGAGCGAACTCAGCCTTCCCCACCCGTGCCTCGAGAACCGACACACTGCGGCCTTGAGGCGGAGGCTTGCGGCAGGCCACACATCCATGCGACAGTGAGGAGCGGATGCGACCACGCCGTTGGGGCGTCATTCGGCAAGGGAGGGGCGACCTTGGAGACGCGGGACTTGGTTCAGACCTGGCTGCGCGGGCGGGCGAGCCTGACGGATGGGGGGGAGCTCCAACTGGCGTCACGTGAGGCTCAGCCGCTCGCCAACAAGTTCCGGCGGGCCTATCACTGGATTGCCGCTAAAGCGATCCATGCCCCGTACCGCGACCTCGAGTTCGGGGCTCCGTTCGCTGTCGGATCCGGCGAGGGGAAGGTCGAGCTGCACCGAGAGGCCGGCTTCTGCTCGTTCATCTTGCTCCCACTGCTCAACCTCCTGACCTCGCGTCGGCTCCTGATCGTCGGTGCTCCCGGTCGCGGTAAGACCACCGTCGCCACCCTGATGGCACTGCTGGCCGGTTCGTCCCCTGAGGAAGTGCGGCGGTCGGTCCAGCACGGCCACCCCCAGCTCACTCTGGCCGACCTGCTGGGGGGGCCGCTGCCGGGTGTGCTGGTCAACGCCCGCGAGCCGGCCGAGGTCCGGGTCGCCTGGCGCGGCTGGATCACCCGACGCGTCAAAATCATTGACGAGTACAATCGGATCCCCACCAAGACCCAGTCGGCTCTGCTCTCGTTGATGGCCGAGGGCTACGCCGAGATGTACGAGCAGGTCGTGCACTGCGGGCCGTCGGCCTGGTTCCTGACCGCCAACGACGACGGCGGCGGTGGCACCTTCCCGGTGATCGAGGCGCTCAAGGACCGGATCGATGTGGTCGTGCGCGGTACGCCGTTCCACGCCTCGGGGCTTGACGCGATGGTCGACCGGGTCGCCTCGGCGCGCTCGCCCGAGGAGGCCGTCCCCGCCGAGCTGGTCTTTAGCCCGGAGGAGTTGGACGAGGCCGATCGCCAGGTCCGCGCCGTGCCGGTCTCGTCCGTGGTCCGTGATGCCCTCGGCTTCCTGCTCGGTCAGCTCGACTTCTGCCGCCGGGCGTCCGACCGAACTGAGGCTCAGAACAAGGACACACTCCACCTGTCCGGTCGAAGGGTAGGGCATGTCTGCAACGAGGACTGCCCGCTGGACAAGCACGTGAACCTCTGCGCCCAGACCGAGAACGGGGTCTCGGCGCGGGCCTACCAAACGCTCATCCACCTGGCGCAGGCCCTGGCTTATTTCCGGGGCCGCCCGGCCGTCGGCATCGACGACCTGCGGGCTCTGGCGCCTTGGGTCCTGCTCGAGAAGCTTCGGCCCAACCCGCACGCCGCCTTCTTCCAGAAGCCCGAGAACCAGGCCCTGCTGACCGACCGGGCCTCGTGGATTCGCCAGCTCTTCGACAGGTCGCTCGACCAGCACGCCGCCTATGGGCCGAGTCGTCGTGGGATTGCCGAACTGCGGGCTGAGGCCGAAACCACCGATCTGCCCGGCCTGGCTCCTGCCAAGGTCCGAGCGAGACAGGAGCAGGTCCGCCGGAAGATCGAGGAGTTGCTACGGAAGAACGAGTACAACGGCCCGGTCCACGCCGACCTGGTCCTGCTGAAGTCACTGCACGACGGCTATCAAAACCACCTCGATCGGTTCGAGCCGGCCGGGGGAACGCGATGAAAGCAGCCTTGGATCGCATCCTCGATGCCGCGGGCCGGGAAGGCCGGCGGCGACACGCCGGTTGGGACCAGGCCCGCTTCGAACGCCTGGCGACCGGCCCGGCCCCGCTCCTCTGGGGCCAGTTGGCGGGCCAGCCGCAGGCCGAGGCGACTCTGGAGGCGTATGCGACCCTGCTGCGCGAGGCCGTCGGGGCGGGCTACTTCGAGGGCGCGGCGGTTGATGAAGGGTCCGGGCTCTGGCCGAACTTCCTGGCGTTCGCCCTCCTCGAACTGGTCCCCCGGGCCCTGGTCGAGGAACCCCCTGAGTTACGGGTCGGACAGCTCGCGACACTCTGGAACCTGGGCGAAGGGCTCCTCTCCGGCCCGGCCTGGCTCGACCAGTACTCGCTGGCCTGCGCGGCGAGGCTCCGCCGGGTCGCCGACGCCGAAGCCTTCCTGGTCGAGGCGCTCGAACCGGTGCTGGCCCCGGCACCGCCGGCCTCGTGGTCGGGTCCGTTCGCCGTGGCGGTCCTCGATGCTCGCCCGGTGCTGGAGGACTTCCTGCCCGGAGAGATGCATCTGGCCGCTCCCCGAGTCGTCTGCATCACCGATCGCCGCGACCCGGACCACCGGCTCGGCCTACTGCTCGGGCACGGCGGCCGGAGCCGCTGGCTCGGCCCCGGCCCCGCGATGGCCCCGTATGACGAGGACGGCCCCGAGCCGCCCGCCCAGGTCTCCGGCGGACACGTTCGCGTCGGTTCGCACCAGATCGACCTGCCACTCCTGGGGGAACCGCACCGAGTTGCCTCGGCCCGTGCCGGGTTCGTAGTGGTCAGCGCCGTCGATTCTCAACGCCTCTGGATCGTGGAGTCCACGTGATGGCCCCCTCGGATCCCCCCTTGGACCTCACCGCTCTCGACCGGGCCGTGGCCGAGGCATGGCCGCGGGCCCAGGCCCGCTGGTCGCAATTCGTGCTGCTGGCACCGCCCGCGATCGGTTGCGCCCCGGAGAGCGTGGCCCGAATCCACCTCGGCACCCGGCAGATCGAGCTGAACGCCCAGCAAATCCTGGGACGAGGACTGATCGGATCGGTCGAGGCGATCCTGGCGCATGAGGTCGGCCACCACGTCCGCTACCCCGGTAGCCTGGCGGTCGACGCCCGCCTCCGGCTCCTGGAGCGGTCCCTGATCCCAATCGAAGGGTACTCGCTTCTCAATTTGTTCACCGACCTCCTGATCAACGAGTACCTCGGTCCGGATCTCCACGAGCCACTGGCTGCGGTCTACCGCGCCTTCATCGGAACTTCACCCTGGAACCGCGACCCGGCCTTCACCTTCTACCTGGCCGTTTACGAGGAGCTATGGGGCCTCCCCCCCGGCGACCTGATCGGCCCCGCTCACTCGGCATTCGCCCGCGCCTACCCGGGCGCCCGTGCCGACGCCCAGGTCCTGTCCCAGGACCTCTTTCCACTCGGCCCCAACCTGTACACCCAATACCTCTACTTCGCGTCGGTCGTGAGCCGTTACCTGCTGCCTCCGGAGGAACAGAAGGCCGAGCGAGGCGACCCGTACGAATGCGGCTGTGGCGAGCCGACGGCCGACGACTGGGCCGACGCCCTGACCCCCTCGGCCCGCGAGCGCGAGGCCGTCGAACGCGCGATCGCCGAAGGCTGGATCACTCCCAAGCAGGGAGACCAGCTCATTGGCCCCGATGCCTTGCCCACCCGCATCCTCGGCTTGCCCGGTCAGGGGGGCGAGGACGCCGAGCAGGTGCCCGAGGTCATGGCCGCCTACTACCGCCAGCAGGCCGAGAAATACCTCTTCACCCCTCCCGCGCAACGCACCCTGGGCGAGGCGCTCGTCCCAACCACCCTCGAGGACTGGGAGCCGGGCGACCCGCTGCGCGACATCGACTGGCTCGCAACCCTGGTCGAGCGTGGCCATGTTCTGGGGCCGGCGATGCCGGTGAAGCGGTCCCGGGTCGCTGAGTACGAGGGGCCCGACGTGCCGCTCTGGCAGCCACGAATCGAGATCTATCTCGACGTCAGTGGGTCGATGCCCGACCCGCGCACAAGACGAAACGCCATGACGCTGGGGGCCCAAATTTTGATCGTCGCGGCCATCCGCGCTGGGGGCTGGGCACGAGCGACACTCTACTCGAACGCCCACGTCGACTACTGGCGGTGGGGCCGCTCCGAGGCTGAGCTCTCCCGGTTCCTCATGCACTACATCGGCGGCGGGACTGAGTTCCCATTTGATGTTCTCGCCGCGTCGCTGGAGGAGTGCCGGACGAATCAGCCGATCCGGGTGATCGTCACCGACCCGGATTTCGACGCCAACTACGCGGCGGCTCCGGAGCACGGCCTGATCTTCGCCGAGGCGGTACGGACCTCGGCGCAGGTCGTCTTGCTCCTCCACCGGCCGCATCCGAGGGCGGTCGCCGCCTACCGTTCGGCCGGCGCGACGGTCGTCGAGGTCCCGGAGATGGACGACTTCCCGAGGATGGCCGCCGACCTGGCGCGGGCCCTTTTCCCGGAGGCCCGTTATGCAATGGCGTAAGTCGACAGCGAAACCAACCCCGTCCGAGCCACCGAGGCGGGCCTCGGTGACGCTCGGCCCCTTGGTGGACCACCTGACCGCCGAGGTCGCCCGGTGGGAAGGGGCCCTGGTCGACCTCGACTTGCTCCGAGCCCGGCTGGCTGATCGATGCCGGGACGGCGCGATCCAGCCCGCCCCACCGGCCGTGGTTGCCGAAATGTTCGGCGGCCTGGACACCGAAGGCCTGCGTCGGCTCGCCCTGATCGTCTCCGCCCTGGACCTGGACGAGATCCGCGCCTCCGCTCCTTGGCTGCTCGTCCACGGCTCGATCGTGGATCGGATCCGCGGCTGCTTCGTGGAGCTTGCCCGAGGCAGCGACCTGCTCACCATGGAGTTGCTCCGCCAGAGCCGGCTCCGGGTCGAAGAGTTTGCACGGATGTTGCTGATCGCGCTCGGGCTCGGCGTGGCCGGGGAGTCGGCGGAGGAGTCACAAGTGCGGCTGGTGCGCCTCGACTACAGACGCCTCCTCGCCGAGGCCGAGCGGGCCAAGGAGGCCGCCGAGCCGCGCCTGGCCGCCTTACGGAAACTCCAGGAAGAGCGCGGTCGCCAGGCCGGTCGTGGTAAGGTATGAACCCAATGATCGAGACCCTTGCCACCTTCGTCGCACGGACCGACGGTCGGGACCTCGACTCGGGGGACGACCTGACACGATACCGCTTTCACACGGGCGCCGACCTCCGCCGGCTCGGCGGCGACGAGCCGTGCCCGATTCTCTTCCGTGACCTCGGACCCGTGGCGACGGCCCGGTTCTTGCGTGGCACCCTGCGGCGACTGGCCGGGCCCCTCTCACCGATCCTCTACATGCGAACCGAGGGGTACGCCGAGCCCTATGTCGACCACGAGCGGATCGGTCGCTTGGCCATTCTGCGACCACTCGCGCTGCGCCCCTGGCACTCGGGCGTCGCGACCATCTATGTGGCGCGGTCGACCCGGTCGATCGCGGCCGACGCGCTCGGGTTCATCCCGGGCGATGTCCCACTGGCCGAGGCCGCCCGCCTGGCCGCCGACCTCCATGACGCCCGGGAACTCCGCGAGGCCCTCGGTGGCCGGAACCACGACGAAGCAGTCGCCGACACCCTGCAACGGCTCGATCGCCTGGCCCGAGAGTTGGAAACATCCGAGACGCTTGCCGGGCCGCTCCGTGACGAGTTCCAGTCGGCGGCACCGGCGCGGCGGGACCGGGCCACCGCGTTGATGGACGGCGTCGGTCTGGTCGAAGTCGACCTCTGCACCGCATGGCACCACTTGCCCCGAGACCGTCGCCACTTCGTTGCGGACGCCCTCCGACGCATCGGCCCGATCGGCGGGAGGCCACATCCATGACCGCCCGCTTCGACGAACCGATCTCGGCAACGACCGGGCTGGCGGACTGGGGCGAATGTCGGTTCCTGTCGTGCAGTGTCTTACCGGTCCGGGTGGCTTGCAACTTGACCTGCCCCTTCTGCTTCTCCAAGTCGTCGCTCAGCGCCCTCCGCGACGAGCCACGGCGGTGGGACCTGGGAGAGGTCGCAAACTACTACCGGTTTGCACGCGACCGAGGCGCGATGCGGCTGGTCGTCACCGGCGGCGGTGAGCCGCTCCTGCGTCCTGGCCTCGTGGTTGACCTGGTCAGGACGGGCCGCCGCGTCTTCGACGAGGTCGCCCTTTTCACCAATGGATCGCGGCTGACCCCGGACTTGGTCCGCCACCTGGCCGACGCCGGACTGTCGTACGTCTGCTACTCTCGACACGCGGCCGACGACGACGAGAACCGGGCCTTGATGGGCGCGGGGGCCCCGGCGGTCACCGAGGTCGCGGCGGCCGCCGCCGCGGGCCCGCTGAAGCTCAGGGCGACCTGCGTGATGACGCGCGGGTACGTCGACGACAAGGCCGCCGTCTGGCGCTACATCGACACGCTGCGGCCCTTCGGCATCTCCGAGTTCACGTTCAAGCATACCTATGTGGCCTACGAGCGCTCGGTCTTCCAAGGTACGAATGAGGACACTTGGTCACGCCGGCATCAGGTTGAGTTCGACCCGTTCGAGGGCGAGGGGGAGCCCGTCGGCGGCCTCCCTTGGGGACCGGTCATCCGTCGCAAAGGAGAGCTTCAAATATGTTATTACCGCGAACCGACGCCCGAGTGGGAGCGGAGGCACCAACTCTGCCGCTCGTCCAACCTCCTGTCGAACGGCTCGGTCTACGCCTCACTGGAGGATCAGTCGAGCCTCTTGTATCGCCTGGGCAACTCCTGAACGCCTTGGCCGGCGAGGACGTCGAGCGGTTCCGGGCGTTACTGCCCGTCGGCTATGCGGCCGGGGCGGACGCCTATCGTGCCGCGGTCGAGAACCTGACGGCGGAATCGCTTTCGACGCACTACACCGACGGTCTGACCTTCTTCCATGAGACCTTCATCCCCCGCCTGATCGACCGGATCGCGGACCTGACCGGCGGGGTCTGGGACCTCTCCGGGCACGTCGCCTACGCGGCGGGCAGCGACGTCGATTTCATGACCCACGTGGTCGAGGCGGTCGCGGCCCGCGAGCCGGTCGCCCTCTTCCCGGGCGACTGGTTCGGCTTTCGGGTCGGGTCGACGCACCCGGACCAGATCCGCTGGGACGCCTCGGGCCGGGGCGCCTTGGCCTGCCTCTGTATCCCGTCGGTGCGCAATGGCCACCTGACCGATGAGATGGTCGACTTCCTCTCGGCCGCGGACGCCTGCCTGCTGAACCTCAACCTCTATCCGACCCTCGCCCCCGACGAACGTCAGCAGGTGGCCCGGGCCCTCAATGGCTTGCTCGATCGCTCCGTGCTGTCGATCAGCTTCAGCCGCGGTTTCGGGCTGACCGCCTCGCAGCTCGGCGTGCTGTTCGTGCCACGCGATCACCCTTACCGTCGCCGGTTCGCGGCACAGTGGGATTGGTTCACCTACTTCCACAACGCCCTGGCGGCCCGCGCCTTCCTGGCCCTCGACCCCGGCCGTCTCGAACCCGTCGATCGGGAACGCCGGGCACACGTCGCCACCTGGCTTGAGTCGCGGGGCCTGCCGTCGGTCGGGTCCGGGAGCTACTACGTCAAGTCGTTCCGGCTCGACGGCCCGGTTCCGGACCCGATCCGTCCCCTGGTCCGCGACGGCCTGGTCCGGCTCTGCTTCAAACCGCCACAGGTTTGAAGCAGAGCCGTGGAGGCGATCCTCCCGAGGAGACCGTCGGCCGGTTCCGGCGCACCTGACCACGTGTTGCGAGTGACTGGGTTCGGTGGTCATGAAGGAGTGCCTGCTTCCGAGACAGCTCCTTCATGCCATACCCAATACGATGGTACGCGAAATCAATTCTTCGCAGCGTCGGGGCTCTTGAGCGAATCTCGGAGCGATTTGGCACGAGCCTCGAGCTTTTCCGCCTCGGCGTTGTCACCCGACTTCCGGAGCACGGCCGCGTAATCTTCGAAAGCCGCCGCCACTTCGAGGGGGTCGCCCCCGGTTCGCTCGAAGATCCCGACCGCTCGTTTGCAGCACGCGACGGCTTCGTCCTGGTGGTCCTGGGAGAGACAGACGCGTCCCAGCTTCGAGGAGCAGCACGCCACGTGGGGATGATCCTTCCCGAGGTCAAGCTCGTAGAGGGCCAGCGCCTTCTTGAGCAACGGTTCCCCCGCGGCGGGCTTCCCCTGGCTGGCGTACAGCCAGCCGAGCGACTCGAGGCTGGCGGCAACGTCCGGGTGCTCAGCGCCAAGAACCTGCTCGCGGATCGCCAGAGCACGCTTCAGAAGCGGCTCGGCCTCGGCGTACTTCTCTTGGTCGACGTAGAGTGAGCCGAGGTTAAACAGGGTCGGAGCGAGGTCGATGGGCTGACCACCGGCCGTCTTCTCGCGGATCGCGAGCGCACGCTTGTACGAGGCTTCGGCTTCTGGGAAGTTGCCCAGGACATGGTCGACCGTGGCCAGGTTGTCGAGCACGGCCGCGACGTTCGGATTCTCGGGTCCGTGCACCTTCTCGGCCGCCGCGAGGCAACGCGCATAAGTCGCACGAGCTTCCGCCGACCGACCCGCCGCATCGTAGACCGACGCCAGCGTATTGAGGCTGCGGATGACGTCGGCATGCTCGGCGCCAAGCGCCTTTTCGCGGATCGCGAGGGCGGCTTTGGCGAGGGGCTCGGCCTCGGCGTTTCTGCCCTCGGAGGAGAGCACCCAGGCGAGGTGGTCGAGCGTGGTGGCGCGCCGAGGGTCGTTCTCGCCAAACGCCTTCGCTTCGTTCTCGGCCACTCGGAGTCGCCGTTCCGCCTCGTCGAGGAGGCCCGCTTTGTACGCGTTCCAGCCGGCGTCATGCTCGACCTTCCAGTCCGCCCCCCGCGCCTTGGCGGCAGGGACGGAACAAGCACCAAGCAGAGCAGCCACGAACCAGATTCTCATCGCCAGTTTCATCATTTGTCTCCTCATCCCGGGTCTCGCCACGATGTGCGTCGTCTCTCACCAGAGTTGGTTTCAGTCCATCGGCCGGAGCCAGGGTTTCGGGAGCCGGCTGCGCCGCCCCGTCGTCCAGTCGCGGGCTCCCGGCCCGACGGTACGGGGGCCGGAGCTACCGCTCGCCTGGGTTCGGGTGGCGCTGCCGGTGTACCGCGGCGGAGCGGCCGGCCGAGGCCCGGTCGCGGACGGGGGCGCACTCTGCGGCCCGGGGTTGGCGTAGTAGCCGACGCCCTGGGAGCCAGCGGCGTAGATGAAGCGGGGGCTTGCCGTCCCGTCGGTCGCCACGGGCGCAGGGACCTGCGACGTCATGAGCGCGAACGGCACAGTGAACGAGACCGAAGTCTCGGTAGGATCAGGCAGCCCTGAAATCTCGAAGACGACCTTCGCGCCCGAGGCCGGGACCGTTCCCAGGCCGATGGCACGAACGAGCGAGGTCGACGGCTGGCCGGCCGCCGCCGTCGCCGGCTGAAGCCGGCGGTCGAACCAGGGACTCGGTGAGTTGGGGTGGTAAAAGGTCGCGATCGCCGTCAGGTTCGTGGCGTCAAGTCCCTTCCCGGTGGAATCCTGAGGGAAGATCCGGATTCCCTGGGTGTAGAAGAACACCTCGAATTGGTGCCGCTCGGTCTTCCCCAGGAAGCCGCCGCGGGCGCTCTTCGTCGGAGCCGGCTCGTCCTCCCCATCCGCTCGGGAGAGAAACACCAAGCTCATCAGTCCGCCAAGCAGGAGGATCCCCGCCATCGGCACAGGTTTCAACGCTGGACGCATTGCAGCAATCACTCCCTCGGGATCAGTCTCATCAAGACCGCCGAATGCGGGCGCGATCGCGGCCCGACCCCACCCGGCAGTGTCTCTCCGCTTACCGAGACGTTGCCCGTCGCCTCCGAAGGTCGGCGATCGGGGCTCTGAGATCGGGAATCAGTGGGGGTAGCCCCACCCTCTCGGGAGGGCTCAAGTCATGGCGGGTGACGGCGCAAGAGTACAGGACATGACGATCGAGGTTGATCGGCTCGCCGCCGACCTCGGCCTGGAGAGAGACCAAGGTAGCGAACCCGCTTCCGACCCTAGAATGATGAGCATTTCCCAGTGCCGCCGCAAGGCACAGGTGGCAAGGAACGTGTCGAATCTTGACAAGCCGGCAAAAGATCCGGCGAACACGTTACCACGTTCTTGTGTTCAGAGTTCCAAGATCCGTAGACTCCCACCCCTTGAGCTCGGTGGCTCGCGGTCAGGAGCCGGCCGAACCTCAATCCCATCGTCCTGATGAGGCCGTCCGGCGAATCCCCGATGACCAAAATCACCCAGTTTACCCTTTCAGACGAACCCACCCTCATATCCCTCAAGCGAATCAAAACCCGGCCATAGCGCTAACGCATCCGATTCCTCATAACCGAAATTACTAGCAATCGCCTGGCGGCGCGGTGGCACCACCCCCCAAAAGCCACGGGCAATGCACCTGCACTTACCAACAAACCGCCTCAATGCGACGGGGGTCCGCCGTGAGTCACTGGCAATTTCGATTCGGCCGAGGCTTGTTCGTACTCCTCCTCGGAGCGAGTGCCGTGAACGCTCAGGAAATGGTGCCACCTGGATTCGAGGCTCCCGGGCCTCCGCCTCCACAGCGGCCGGCCGGCTCCGGCCTCCAGCCCGAGTCGCTCCCGGCCGAACTCGCGGAGGATGTCTCGCAGGTGCCCGTTGTGCCCAGCCTGGGGTCGACCCCGGTCTCGGACGTCCGGTTTCTGATGGACACCCTGGGTGTGAAAAACGCGTTCGGCGACAGCGGCATCCGGACGTTCGGCTGGGTGGAAGGGGGGTATACCGGCTCGTCAAGCGGGTCGGGATTGCTCTCGGTCGAACCCCGGCAGAACCGATTCGGCAACGAGTTTTTGCTGAACCAGATCGGCCTCGTGATCCAGAAGCCGCTCAAGCAAGACCGATTCGACATCGGCTTCAACGTTCGGTATTTTGCCGGTGCCGATGCGGCGCTGGGCCAGCCCAAGGGGGGCATCGACTCTCCGCCCGGCAATTCGCACTTCAGTCACGACTTCCGTGACCTTTACATCTCCGCGCACTTGCCAATCTTCACCGAAGGGGGCATGGATGTGAAGGTCGGCCGGATGAACACGATCATCGGCTACAACGGCTTCCTCGCTCCCTACCGGCCGTTCTACTCCAGCGACTACCAGTTCTTCTACTCGCAGGACGGGGCCTTCACCGGCTTCCTGCTCAACCAACATGTCACCAGTCGGTTGGACATCTGGAGCGGGATGACCCTCGGGGCCAACACGTTCTTCACCTTGCGGAGCAACAACTCCTACTGCTACATCGGCCAGGTGAATTACTGGCTGACGGACGAGCAGAAGACGCGGTTGACCGCCTCGGTCTACACGGGCCCAAACGCCATCTTCGCCGCCCCGGGCATGGCCGGCGACCACAACACCACCGTCGAGCTCCGCGTCCAGCAGAACTGGAGCGAGCGCTTCGTCCAGATCGTCCAGTCCAACATGGGCTGGGATACCAACACCCCAGTCGGCACCGGCTCTTGGTATGGCCTCTATACCATCGGGATCTATCACCTGGCCCCGGAACTCGATATCCAGGGCCGTGCCGAATGGTTCGACGACGTCAAGGGCACGCGAACCGGGATCAATACCGACTATGCCGAGGTCACTCTCGGTTTGAACTGGCACCCCAACAAGTTCCTTGAGGTCCGCCCTGAAATCCGCGGCGACTTCGCCGGCCAACCCGCCTTCGGAGGCGGGGGCGAGCCCCCGACCCACCGGAGCCAGTTGACCGGCGGGATCAGCGCCTTGATCAAGTTCTGACATCAGCTCATACGGTGTCGAAAAAATGAGAACGGCGATGGCAACCCTCGCGTTGCCATCGCCGTTCTCCATTTGCGGACAGTCTCACCTCGTCACTTGATTGATTCTTGCCGGGTGGGTACAACCCGCCCGACAAGTCAGATCGGTTCGTCGCGGTTTCACCTCACTCGGAGACGACCGGGGTTGAGAACCAGTGGTTGGGGGCGAGGCCGGTCGAGTCGAGGAACCAGGGAGCAGCGACGGGACCCCCGGTCCAGGTCCCCGCCAGCCGGAGCGCTTGCTGGGCGAGGTCCGCCGTGATCGCCGTCGGGTTGCCGGCCCAACGCAGGCACAGGTCCCCGCTGTCGAGCCGGAACACCGAGCGGCGGAATAGCGGTCCGGCTTCCGCCTCGGGCACGACCTCGGGAGTCGGCCCCGACACGAACAGGCTCGCCGTCGCCAATGCCCCACCGAAGTACCAGGCCGCATCCTCGGCCGACCACGGACCGTCCCACCGGAACCGATCGCGGTAGATCAACCGGCCAGCGCGGCGCGCCTCGAAGTCCTGCACGATCCGCGCGAACTGGAACCGCTCCGAGAGTTCGCCACGGTTGTACCGACCCGCGAACCAGATGTCCCCCCAGATCAACCGGGCGCGCGGCGCCAGCGCCACCCGCGCCCGTTGGTAGTACCGGCTCCCCTGGAACGGGATCGCCGGCCCCGGCAACACCACCAGGCAGGCGTCGTCCTCCACCTCCACCGCCCACTGCTGAGTCGCGAAGCTGGATAGCGCCGGGTGCACCCGCGTCGCCGACTGACCTGTCACCAGCGAACGCGTCCCCGCCCGCGCCTTCAGCTCCATCAGGTGGCCGTCACCGTCCATCAGGCCCGCGGTCAGGTTGATCAGGTAGAGCAGCGACGCCGGCTCGCCAGCGATCACGAACGGTGGCATCAGACGTACCGGGACCTGCTGGTAGCAGGTCCCCAGTCGAGTTTCGTCACCCACCCGGACCAACTCGATCCGCGCCCCCCCGACCCGCGCGGCCTGATGCTCTTTGGCGCACAGGCCCTGGAATTCGGGAGGCGTCAGGAGTTCGTCACGTGTGATGCGAATTGCTCGCGAACCCACTGGATCACCTCCTCGACACCTTCCTGCTCGCGGAGGCTGACCATCAGGAACGGACGCTCGCCCCGCATCTTGAGGCTGTCGCGCCGCATCACCTCCAGGTCGGCTCCCACGTACGGTGCGAGGTCCGTCTTGTTGATCACCAGCAGATCGCTGTTGCAAATGCCTGGACCCCCTTTGCGGGGGATCTTGTCCCCCTCGGCCACGTCGATCACGAAGATGAACCGGTCCGCCAGCTCGCGGGAGAAGACCGCCGTGAGGTTGTCACCACCCGACTCGACCACCACCAGCTCGAGCTTGGGGAATTGACGCTGAAAGTTGGCCACGGCGCTGAGGTTGGCGCTGGCGTCGTCGCGGATCGCCGTGTGGGGGCAGCCACCGGTCTGGACCCCGACGATTCGCTCCACCGGCAACACCTCGCGGCGCGAAAGGAACTCGGCGTCCTCATGGGTGTAGATGTCGTTGGTGATCACCGCCAGGTTGATCTCGGGCCAGAGGTGGCGGCAGAGCGCCTCGACCAGGGCCGTCTTCCCGGAGCCGACCGGCCCGGCCACGCCCAGGGTGAAGACCTGCCGCGACGGCCCGGCGTAGCGGGCCGGGCCGGGCCGGCCCATGTGGTCGTGACCGGGGTCATTGTGGAACGCGACGCCCCAGCGGGGACGCCGCCGCGACGGCCGGGTGGACCAGCCCCGCGCGTCCGACCCATCATTAAGATCGGAACATTCGAGCATAGAGTCGAGTTTGCTCATCGCAGAGGATCTCGTAGTGAGGGCAACCGGCGCCCGCGGTCTCGGCAGCGCGGCCGCCGAGGTCGGGAGCCAGATCGCGGATATCGTCATGGACGTAAGCCAGCACTTGCTGGCCGTGAGTATGGCCGATCGGAATCGCGCGGACCCCAGCGCCGATCATACCGAGGGCCGCCTGGTGCAGATAGGCCGTCAGCACGTCGTCGGCCGCGCCGCCCGCCAGCGCACCGAGCACCCCGAACGCGATCGGGTGGTGCCAGCCGGCGGTGTGTTCCGGCTCCGCGTCCATGAGCGCCGCCAAGCCGGTGGCGCACCAGGTCCAGGTCGCCCCCAAGGCCAGCAGTTGGTCGCCCATCTCCCGGCTGGCGATCCGGGTCGAAGGGGGAATGATCGACGTTTCGGCCATCTGATTCAGGGTCAGCAGCGCGCCGGAATCGCCGGCGTGGGCCGCGCGGCAGGCCGAGGCGACCAGCACCCCCTCGAGCGGACCGAGCGAGGTCCGCAGCCAGCGCCGGGTCCATTTCTCGAGCGTCTCGGGATCGTGGACCAGCCCGCGCGCGATCGCCGTTTCGAGCCCCCACGAATGGGTGTAGCCGCCGATCGGCAGGGCCGAATCGGTGATCTGAAGCAAGCGGAGATTCATCAAAAAGCCAATCCGACTTATAGGGTGAACACGGCTCACCAGGTTTCGCCGACGAGAACGGTCACGACCGCAGTCGCGTGAACACCAAGCCAAGCGATCTTGTCGGGTGGGCACGGCCCACCCGACAAGAGAATTCACGCCAGCTTGCACATATTCTTAGCCTGGAAAATCCAGATCCACCAGGGTTACAGGAGGGCAGGGGAGTCCGGGCCGAGGCATTCCCCGGCCCGGACAGCCACGGCTGCGTTCAAAACAGGAAGTAGCGCTGGGCCATCGGCAGCACGTCGATCGGCTCGGAACCGACCTTCTCGCCGTCGACCCACACCTGGTACGTATCGGCGTCGACCCGAATCTCGGGCGTCGCCTCGTTGCGGATCATGTCCTTCTTGCCCACCGTGCGGCAGCCCTGCACCGCCGCGATCTCCCGTTGCAGCCCGTACCGTTCCGCCGCGCCATTGTCCACCGCCGCCTGAGACACGAACGTCAGGCACGACTTCGACAACGCTCGCCCGTACGCCGCGAACTGGGGACGGGGGTAAACCGGCTGCGGGGTCGCGATGCTCGCGTTCGGGTCGCCCATCTGCGCCGAGACGAGCAGGCCCCCCTTGAGCACCAGCTCGGGCTTCACCCCGAAATACTCCGGCTTGTACAGCACCAGGTCAGCCAGCTTGCCCGACTCAATGCTCCCCACATGGTGCGCGATCCCGTGAGTAACCGCCGGGTTGATCGTGTACTTCGCCACGTACCGCTTCACCCGTTCATTGTCGTTGCGTGCGCTGTCGGTGGCCAGGGCGCCGACTTGCACCTTCATCTTGTGCGCGGTCTGCCAGCACCGCACGATCGCCTCGCCGACCCGACCCATCGCCTGCGAGTCCGAGCTCATCATGCTGATGATCCCACGGTCGTGGAACACGTCCTCGGCACCGATCGTCTCGGCCCGAATCCGGCTCTCGGCGAACGCCACGTCTTCGGGGATCTTCCGCGACAGGTGATGGCAGACCATCAACATGTCGAGGTGCTCATCAATCGTATTCACCGTGAACGGCCGGGTCGGGTTCGTGCTCGAGGGCAACACGTAAGGCAGACCGGCGATCTTGATGATGTCCGGCGCGTGACCGCCGCCCGCCCCTTCGGTGTGGAAGCTATGGATCGCACGCCCCTTCATCGCCGCGATCGAGTCGTCGATGAACCCCGACTCGTTGAGCGTGTCGGTGTGAATCGCGATCTGGATGTCGTACTTGTCCGCCACCGTCAGGCTGGTGTCGATCACCGCCGGCGTGGTGCCCCAGTCCTCGTGGAGCTTTAATCCGCAGGCACCGGCCTCGACCTGGTCATGCAAGGGTTTGGGCAGGCTGCTGTTCCCCTTGCCCAGCAACCCGACGTTGACCGGCAGGCCCTCGAACGCCTGGAGCATCCGCATGATGTTCCAGGGGCCCGGCGTGCAGGTCGTCGCCCAGGTCCCGGTGGCCGAACCGGTGCCGCCGCCGATCAGGGTGGTCACCCCCGAGGCGACCGCCGTCTCGATCTGCTGCGGACAGATGAAGTGAATGTGGGTGTCGATCCCGCCGGCCGTGACGATCCGCCCTTCGCCGGCGATGATCTCGGTGCCCGGCCCGATCACCAGTCGGGGGTCGACGCCACGCTGGGTCAGCGGGTTGCCCGACTTGCCGACCGCGACGATCCGGCCCCCCCGGATCCCGATGTCACCCTTGACGATCCCCCAGTGGTCGATGATCACCGCGTTGGTGATCACCAGGTCGCAGTGTTCCGGACCCATCGGATCAATGACCGGGCATTGGTCCTGGCCGTCGCGGATCGACTTGCCGCCACCGAAGATCGACTCCTCACCGTAGTCGACATAATCGTGTTCGATCTCGATGATGAGCTCGCTGTCGGCGAGCCGGATTCGGTCGCCCACCGTCGGACCGTACTTGCCCGCGTAAGCCTGTCGAGAAAGGCGCACACTCATCGATGGATACCCCTTACCAATTCGGGATCGGATGGTTTGAGTCGACGCGGATCACTCGGAGGAAATGCAGCAACCATAGCCTTCGTCGACACATCGCTTCAAACTGGTCTGTCGCGTGTAGGGATCGTCGAGCCGACCTGACACCAGACCGTTGAAACCGAAAACCTTCCGACGCCCGCCGTAGGGGATCAGCCGGACCTCCTTGACGTCACCCGGCTCGAGTCGCACCGAGGTTCCGCTCGGCAAGTCGAGCCGCATGCCGTACGCTTTCTCGCGGTCGAACACCAGCGCGCGGTTGGTCTCAAAGAAATGGTAGTGCGACCCGACCTGAATCGGCCGGTCTCCCGTGTTGTTGACGCTGAGCGTGACGAATTCGACGCCCGCGTTGAGCTCGAGGTCGGCCCCATCGAAGAAATATTCGCCCGGAACCATGGTTCTCTCTCCCAAGGGGATGGATGGCAAGTCGGGGAACTCGGAGTCATTCATCAACGAATCGGGTTATGGACCGTGATCAACTTCGAGCCATCGGGGAAGGTCGGCTCGACCTGGATCATCGTGATGATCTCGGCCACACCTTCCATGACGTCGTTACGGCCGAGGATCTCACGGCCGGCGCTCATGATCTCGGCGACCGACTTGCCGTCGCGTGCCATCTCCATCAGCTCCGCCGTGATCAGGGCGGTCGCCTCGGGGATGTTCAGCTTCAGGCCGCGATCCTTGCGGGCTCGGGCCACCTGGGCGGCCACGAAAATCATCAGCTTATCACGTTCTTGGGGCGACAGATGCATGGGCAGGACTCCATGAGTCGATTGGTTCAAGGGATCGACGAAAATCGGACACGGCAGCCCGACGCATTGACCTCGGTCAAGTCGCTGACGAGGCCGGTTCGCGGAGGAATTTCCCCTCGAGCCAGCCAAACGCCAAGACCAGCCAGGTGGCCAGGACGAAGGGCGCCGTCAAGGCGGGAAGTCCGAGCCTGGGGACGAGCTCGGTGATCGGCACCGAGAGCAAGATCCCCAAGAGCGGTGGGATCAGCGACCGCTTCGACAAGTAGAGGGCGACGGCCGCCAGGGTCGCGTTGTAGCCATAGAGCCCGAGCTCGACGTTCTCGAACAAGGAGCGATCGACGAGCCGCTCCGGGTCGAGCGCGCGAACCGCCGCGGTCGCGTGATAGTTCCCCACCAGCATCCCCACCATCGAGCCCACCAGCACCCACGCGGCGTGCCGCCAGTCGCTCAGGGCAATACCGACGACGAACAGCAGCCCCGTCCCAAGGCTCGCCTGGAACATCACCTGGCTCACGCCGTGGGCCACCGTGCCCACGAAGCCGACCACGCCCAACGGATCGCCCGCCGCGACCTGGGGCACTTTCAGGGCCAGCCCGAGGAAATAGATCGCCCAGGTCAGGACAATAAACGGTGAGGTGTATGTCGGGAACGGCACGTAACGCCGCATCAGCCGGGTCACCGGCACCGCGGCGATCGAGCCGACGACCAGCAACACGAGGCTCGCCCCCCCCGGCTTGAAGAAGAAGAGGGTGGCGATCCCGACCAGCGTCGCGTTGAACCCGTAGATGCCGGCGGCCACCTCGGCCTCGTCAAACTTGAGCACCTTGGCCGTCACCGCGCCGATCGCCGCTCCCACAATCGCGCCAAGCGCCATGATCGGCGAGCTCAACGCGATCCCGAGGAGAAAACAGCCGCCCGTCAGGGCGTTTTCCTGAAAGAAAACCTGGCCGATCCCCCGCAAAGTCGTACGCAGCGGGGTAGGGACAACTTCATCCGATAACGAGAACATATCAGCTCGATTCTCGTATTGAGGTGATGAGATTCCATTGGACCCGAATGGAGCCAATGACGCGACGGTCTAAGAAGCTCGGCAGTTCCCCGCCCCTGGAATGGAATTCATGAAGGGGACGGCACCGTTTGTCCCGCCATTTCCGCACCGACGAACCTCAATGACACCTGACTTGCGTTCCCTGACGACCACGCCACGTGGTGAACTCCCGCGGACCTCCCGGAACGGCTCGGGCCTCGAACTCCAATTCCGCGTAAGCCCCTCTTCCATTTGCAAGTTGCGGCAACATCTAACCAGTGATACCAGTGAGTTCCCGTAAGTCAATCACTGACTAACAGGAATGTTTTGAGACCGTCCCCACATTCCCGGGTTTTCCACCCGGTCCCGGTGCCCTTGCTCCAGCGTCAGTTTACATCGGGAAATCAGGTTCGCGCCAAGGCCCGTGCCCGGACGGCGCGAAGTACGGATCCGGGAGGCGCACCCCGGAATGACGGAGCCAATCAACCGGATCCCGAATGGCCGTGCATCGCCAAGCCGACTTGCACGCAGGCATGACCTCCCTCGTCAAAACGACCCGAACACCGAACCCAGTAAAATAATCGCAACTAATGAGATGATCACGCTGACGACAACAGTCATCACCATATCAAAATAGCTTTCGCGATGGGTCAGTCTGCTGACTTGCAGCACCGTCAGGACCGTGCCATTGTGGGGAAGGGCGTCGAGCGTACCGGAGCTGATCGTGGCCACGCGATGCAACAGCGCGGGATCGATGCCCTGCTCAACGGCGAGTCGCAGATAGGTGGCGCCAAGCGCATCGAGCGCGATCGCCATCCCGCCGGAAGCGGAGCCGGTAAGCCCGGCGAGCAAGTTCATGGCGGCGGTGAGCGAAACCAGCGGCCCTCCCCGGATCGACAGCACCGCGTCGCGGACCCCGGCGAATGCGGGCATGGCCGCGATCACCGCGCCGAAGCCGACGAGACTGCCGACCGTCAGAACCGGCAAGACCGAGGAATTGGCGCCGGCATCCATGCTCTCACGCAACGCGGGCAGACGCCGGTAGTTGATGATGACAGTGATCAGGGCTCCCAGTGCGAGCGCGATGGCGACCGACCAAGTCCCGGCCACGGCTCCGATCGTGGTCCCGCCCCAGACCTTCTCGGCGAGAAACGAAAAATCAAGGCGAGGGAGGATGACCAGCGACATCAGGAAGTTCATGACGATGACCACAATGAGGGGGAGGATGGCGAGAACGAAGGAAGGCTCACCCTCACTGCGCTTGCCATGGCGGATCTCGGCCGGATCGAATTCGCCGGCCGCCGTCGCATGCTCGCGGATCGTCTCATCGACGACAGGAGCCGCGTCCGCCCCGCCACCGTAGCCCTCGCCGGCCTTGCGTGCGATCGCCTCGGCACGGCCGAGCCACCACATGCCGAACGCCATCGTGATGATCGATGCGATGATGCCGAGTCCGGGCGCCGCGAATGGCGTGGTTCCGAAGTAAGGCATCGGAATCGCGTTATTGATCGAGGGCGATCCCGGGAGCGCCGACATCGTGAACGTAAACGCGCCGAGACAGATGGTCGCCGGCATCAAGCGACGCGGGATATCCGCCGCTCGAAACATCTGCTGCGCCATGGGGACCAGCACGAAAAAGGCTACAAAGACGCTGACGCCACCATAGGTGACTACGGCTGAGGCAAGCACAACCGAGAGCATCGTGCGGCGGGTTCCCAACAGCTCGGTCAAGTAACGCGCAATCGCGGTGATCGAACCGCTGTCATCCATCAGCTTGCCGAACAACCCGCCAAGCAAAAACAAGGGAAACCAGTGCGCCACGAAGCGCGAAGCGCCCCCCATGAACGTCTGGGTCCAATGGGCGAGCAGCGGCTCGCCCGACATCGCCGCGGCCAGGAGTGCAGCCGCCGGGGCCACCAACAGGACGCTCCACCCTCGAAACGCGAGCCACATCAACAAGGCGAGCGCGAGCAAGATCCCAAGCAGTCCCAAGGTGTTGTCCTCCATCACCAAATCAAGAGCGCCAGGTGAGTTGCCTCCCAGACGGTTGGCGACCGTGTACCGCCTGGGGATGATTGGACATCGCCTTGATCGATCATCCCACACAAGGGAAGGACGCCACGCCGTGGGACGGAGCGGCGAATCTTCGCCATCTCGTCCCAGCGGCCAAACGACAGCCCTGGAGGAAACCGTCGAATACGAGGGGGGCCTGGGGACGTAGCGGCTACGTCCCGGCCAGACACAGCAAAGACTTGCTCACATCTTGGAAACAGACAAGGAGATCGTCGGTTCGATCACGGCCACGACCGGGTCATTCGTAGACCTTGACCAGGCCGGTGTGCAGCTCGTAGGTGGCGCCGACGACCTTCAGTTCTCCCGACTTGGCAAATTTCGAGAGGATCGGGTCGAGGCCCCTGAGCCGCTCGACCCCCTTCTCGACATTGGCTCGGGTGACGTTTTCGAGCTTGTCGCCCGGGCGACCTTTCACCGCATTGACGGCCACCCGGATCGGATCGATCAGGTCGCCGATCGATCCGGGCAGGGCGTCGTTGGCATCAATGTGCTGGATGGCGGCCTTGACCGCGCCACATTGCGTGTGGCCGAGCACCATGATCAGCCGGACGCCGAGTTCGGCCACCGCGAACTCGATGCTCCCCTTGACGATCGGGCCCGCGCCACTGACGACGTTCCCCGCCGCGCGCACCACGAAGAGGTCGCCGACCCCCTGGTCGAAGACGAGCTCGGGTGCCACCCGCGAGTCCGCGCAGCCGACGATAATTGCCAAGGGTGCCTGCCCCTCGGCGAGTGCCAAGAAGTCTTTCGGACTCCGCCCCGGGTGGGTGAGTTGCCCGTTGACAAACCGGCGGTTGCCCTCGAGCAACTGGGCGAGCACGGCGTTCGGGTCGCGAGCCGGGGCCGCCTGGACGGCTGTGGGAAGGGCCAGGCCCGCCGCGCCGGCGGCGAGTCCGGTGAGCTGCACGAACTCGCGGCGCGACAAACGATTAGGGGATCGCATCGATTCAGTTCTCCGAGAGCGGGGTTCGGGCTCGCTGGGCTCACCTTGGGCCCGGGTGGATGACCGCGCGACGCGGCCCATCATCCACCGAACGTGCCCCCTGGTGCGGAACGCGTCAAACAAAAAAAAGGGATCGCCGGGCCTTCGGACGGCTCTCCCACTCCGCGAGCAAGCGCCGTCAGACGGTCGAGGAGAGAACGAAGACTCAGCGTGCGGAGCCTGCCAGTGATCGCCAATCCAGAGCGCCCAGAACGAGGCCCTCCACGACAGGGGAATCGGCGTAGCCTCATCGAACGATGTGTGGCGGTTGAGCCGCAACGAGGCGAGAGTCTCCCAAACGGCGCCACGGTCATCTCGGAGTCGCGAATGGCGATCGCCCGCAGGGGACCCCGAGTGATCCGAATGAGTCGGAGGTACTCTATGACACGCCAGGGCAAGTCACAACTTTCGACCGCCTCATTTTTAACGAATTCAGCCTCAGGCTCGCCGGCCAGGGCTCCCCTTCCCAGGCCAAGCGGAGAGCGTGAGATCCCTTGGCGTCTCGCCGACATCGAACCAAGACCGGGAGCGCGCGCTCCGCTGGCCTGGAAACGCTTCAGGCCGGGCGGAATCCCGCCCGACTCAGATGACCTGGTCGCCACCGAAGGACGTTTGCCCCTTGGGGTCGAGCCGGCCGAGCAGGCTCTCGATCGACCGTTCCATCTTCTCGCAAGCCTCGACGATCGCCTCGTCGATCGTGGCCGCTTCGTGGGTCACGGCAATCGGATGGCGCCCCGCGAGCCGGGCCTCCAACAGACAACGCTTGTCCGCACCACCATCCTTGGGGCCGTTCACATCGGCGAGATGAATCTCCACCCGGGTAATCTGGTCAGCGAACCGACTCAGGCCGCGTTCCACCTCGGCGGAGACCTTCTGAAAGAACTCATCGCTACCTTTGATGTGATTGTCTGTACTAACTTGGATTTTCATAATTAATTCCTCGAACATCACGACACTGAGGAGTCGTCGCCTGAACAGCGATGATTCCGCATCCTCCGATGAATATCAATGGGAAAAGAGCCGGTCCCGACAAATTCATCGAGATTTCGCCATTCCGCCGTTTTAACCGTGCGCTCCCGCCGGTTCTGAGCGTCCCCGCACTCGGGCGGCGGGCCCGCGTGCGTTCCCTTCCACCATGGGAACCCGAACGTCCCGGCTCCCGTCGTCTGACCGGCGCGTCTTGGGGGCTCGGATAGTGACGCCCGGAAGCCGGCGCGACCCGCAAATCTGGTCGGCGGATAACCCGGTTGACCGTTGAGCGACCAGCGTACCTCCCCTCACCTGGGCCGGCCCAGGGCCACGAATCGGGAAACCGCCGAGAAGTTGACCTTTTTTGCAAATCTTTGAAATCAAGAGGGTTAAGGCCTGTCGAATCGGGGCTCTTTTCGGCGCCACGGTCGATCGCGGTACGCTTTTTGAATGACATCTGGCGTTGCGTACAGTCACCGGGGTCAGCAACCGGAGGCGGGCTGCCCCCACCTTTTCCCTTCGTTGGCGGTCGTGGGAGAGGTGATTCACGGCGACTGGATGACGACCCGGTCCTTCGACCACGAGGACCGGGTTCAGGCCGGCAGGGCCAGACCGCACTATACGAGAGATCCGCCCGGACCTCGGGGCTGGGCTCAGCCGCTCGTTCCGGATCAGTAAAGGTGGCGACGGCCGCCTCCGGAAGCCGCAGTGGCCCCTCCGATTTCCCAAGTTGTTAACTCAAAGAAGCATGAGGTTTTTATGGCATTTAATGCGTCTCTCTCACAATCAACACTCCCACGCGACCTAGCGGCGGGTTCGGTTGTCTTTCTTGTGGCCCTGCCGTTGTGTCTGGGAGTGGCGTTGGCGTCCAATGCGCCGTTGTTCTCCGGCGTCCTGGCCGGAATCGTCGGCGGCATCCTGGTGGGAATTCTTAGCGGTTCGCAGACCAGCGTCAGCGGTCCGGCCGCCGGCTTGACGGCGATCGTCGCGGCCCAGATCGCCCTGTTGGGGTCGTTCGAAACGTTCTTGATGGCGGTGGTGATCGCCGGCTTGATCCAGATTGCGTTGGGGGTCGCGCGGGCCGGGTTCCTCGCGGCCTTCTTCCCCACCAGCGTGATCAAGGGTCTGCTCGCCGCAATCGGCGTGATCCTGATCTTGAAACAGATTCCCCACGTTTTGGGCCACGACCCCAACCCCGAAGGCAACATGTCGTTCCAGCAGCCCGATCACGAGAACACGTTCTCGGAGTTCGGCCGGCTGCTCGGTGAGATTCACCCGGGGGCGGCGGTGATCGGGCTCGCCTCGATCGCGGTGCTGGTGGCCTGGGGCCAGTGGAAGCGGCTCAAGAAGTCGGCCGTCCCCGCCCCGTTGGTCGTGGTGCTCTTGGGCGTGGGACTCAGCCTCTTGTTCCGCCAGCTCGGCGGGCGCTGGGTGATTGAGCCGAGTCACCTCGTGCAGGTGCCACTGGCCGACAGCCTGACCGGCTACCTTCAGTTCTTGCAGCATCCCGACTTCTCCCAGTGGTCGAACCCAGCCGTGTACACGGCGGCCCTGACCATCGCCGCCGTGGCCTCGCTGGAGACCCTGCTGAACCTGGAGGCGGTCGACAAGATCGACCCCCAACAGCGTGTTTCTCCTCCGAGCCGGGAACTGGTCGCCCAGGGAATCGGCAACGTGGCCGCCGGCCTGATTGGTGGGATCCCGATCACGTCGGTGATCGTCCGCGGTTCGGTGAACATCAACGCCGGCAGCAAGTCGAAACTCTCGGCGGTGGTCCATGGCGTTTTGCTCGTGGTCAGCGTCACGTTCCTGCCGATGTGGCTGAACCTGATCCCGTTGTCCTGCCTGGCGGCCATCCTCCTGGTCACGGGCATCAAACTGGCCAGCCCCGCGTTGGTCAAGCAGATGTGGAGCGAAGGGCGGTACCAGTTCATTCCGTTTGCGTTGACGGTGGTGTCGATCGTCCTGACCGACCTATTGATCGGGATCATGATCGGGCTCGCCGTCAGCCTCGCCTTTATCCTCAGCAGTAACGTACGCCGGCCGATCCGCCGGATCGTGGAGAAGCATCTGGGCGGCGAGGTCATCCGGATCGAGCTGGCCAATCAGGTCAGTTTCCTCAACCGGGCCGCCTTGGCCCTGGCGTTCGATGCGGTCCCCCGCGGCGGCCACCTCCTGCTCGACGCCCGGAATACGGACTACATCGACCCGGACGTGCTCAGCCTGATCCGCGACTTCAACGACCAATCGGCGCCGGCCCGCGGCGTGGAAGTCAGCCTCGTCGGATTCCGCCAGAAATATCAATTGAAGGACCAGACCCAATATGTGGATTGCTGCACCCGCGATATCCAGAGCGCGCTCACTCCGCGGCAAGTACTCCAACTCCTCCAGGAAGGCCATGAGCGATTCCGGACCGGCCAACGTCTGACGCGCGACTTCGGCCGTCAGGTCAATGCCACGGCCAACGGTCAACACCCCCTGGCCGTCGTGGTCAGTTGCATCGACTCCCGCACCCCCGCCGAATTGATCTTCGACATGGGAGTGGGCGACATCTTCAGCGTCCGGATCGCGGGGAACATCACCAGTCGAAAAGTCCTGGGCAGCGTCGAATACGGCTGTGCCGTCGCCGGGGCCAAGCTGATCCTGGTGATGGGCCACACCCGGTGCGGTGCCGTGACCGCGGCCGTCGACATGGTGGGCTCATCCGCCTCCATGGCCGACGTCACCGGCTGTGAACATCTCGACCACATCGTGAGCGACATTCAGCTTTCGATCGATCCCCAGACATGCCAGGGCCTCGCGGAAATGCCAACGGCCGAAAAGAAAGCATTCGTCGATGAAGTCGCCCGGCGCAACGTCTTGCGAGTCGTTGATGCGATGCTCCAGGAGAGCCAAGCGCTCCACGACCTCGTCCAGAGCGGCCAGATCGCCATCGTGGGCGCCATGTACGACGTGGTTACGGGAGGCATCGAGATTCTCCCGACCGTGGAGAACAACCAGTTGCACGCCCTGGATCGGGTGTGAGACAAGGGCTCCACCGGCGAAGCTCAGACCAGGCAAAGCCAACCGAGCGGTTCGTGCCCGTAGGCGATCCGCCCCCTCAGCAACCGGGGGGCGGATCGCGTTGGGGGAATCCGGCAACAATTCGCCGTGCCGGTGAGAGTCCTGGACTCGGCGGCGAACCGCTTGGTCGGGCGCCTCGTGCGCACCAACGTTCGATCCACTCTATAATGGATGGGATGGCCTCGCGCGGCGGTGCCTCACCCGCCAGGGCACCGATCTCAATTCAATCGCAATTTTTTTATGATCATTTTAACACGCATATTACTGTTCCGAATCGCGGGCCCGACGATCTTCATGAGCGTCCTTTTCCTCGGGTCGTGCATCACGGCCGCGATCTATCTGCACCATCAGCAGTCCACCTCGCTCCGGATCCTGGATGAGGATCTCCAGAGCCGCCAGTATGGGGCCGACCTCTTGCGGGAGTTGCACGACCTGATCGCCCTGCCCAGGGACCGGCGGCAGGAGGCGGCGCCGCTCCACAAGAAGATCCAGGGGCTACTCGCCCGGGCGAAGCAGGCGGCCGACAAGCGGGAGGAGGCCCGGCTCGTGGCCCGGCTGGAAGCGAGTTTCGATCGTTATCTCGAGCGGTGGCAGGCCGAGGCATCCTTGGATTCATCGAGTTCCGAAAACGCCGACAAATCGGCGCTCGGCCTTTTGGAAGCGGAGACCGTGCCGGCCGCCCGCGCGTTGGAACATTTCAACGCCGGGGAGATCGGCCGGGCCGAGGTCACACTCGATCGGACGGTGACGTGGATGGCCTGGGGGTTTGTCGGAGTGGGCACCTTCGGCTCGCTCGCCGGACTGCTGCTCGGGTACGGCGTCGCCCGTGGACTCGGGCGAACGGTGCTCCGGGCCGAGTCACTGGCCGAGGTCGGCGAGATCGCCGCCGGCATGGCCCACGAACTCAGGAACCCCCTGACCGCGATCAAGATGCTCGTGCAGATGAACCGGGAGGAAACCGAGGCCCAGGGCCTGCCCGCCGAGGACTTGCAAGTCATCGAGCAGGAGATCCTCCGGATGGAGGCCCGGCTCAACGTGTTCATCGACTTCGCCCGGCCGCCCAAGCCGGAGCGTCGGCGCGTCAACCTTGCGGCCGTGGTGGACCAAACCCTGGCCTTGGTCGGGGGCCGAGCGCGCAAGCAGCGGGTGACGGTCAAGTTCACTCCCCCCTCGACACCGGTCGAAGTCGAAGCCGACGGGGAACAGGTCCGGCAATTGCTGGTCAATCTCGCTTTGAATGCGCTCGACGTGATGCCGCGCGGGGGGATCTTGGAGATCGACCTCCGCCCTCCGGCGAACGAGATCGTGGAGTTGGCTGTGCTCGACACCGGGCCTGGCATCCCGCCACGGCACTTGTCCCGGCTCTACGAGCCGTTCTTCACCAGCAAGGAGATGGGCCTCGGACTCGGCTTGGTGGTCTCGCAGCGGATCGCGCAGGACCATGGTGGCGAGCTCCGAGCGACGAACCGGCCCCAGGGCGGGGCCTGCTTCGTCCTCCGCCTGCCCGCGACGCCAAGCGTCGGATAGGCTAAACTGGGTTGGGCTCCCGAGCGATTCTAAACGCGCTCTCAGCCGTTGGTCTCGGTTTTCATGGATTCTCTGATGGGTGACCGCGGGTTGCTCATCATTGGGCCTGCAAGTCACGGACAACAACGTTTCCCACATCGCATTAACATAAACGCAGAACCCAACGGCTGACTTGAGGGCGGACATGGCGACCATTCTGGTGATCGACGACGAACTCTCCATCCTCCACGCCTTCCGCCGCGCCTTCGACGACCCGGCCGACACGCTCTTGACGGCCTCCGACGGGGCCGAAGGGCTGGCGATCGTCGGCCGGAACCGGCCCGATGTCGTGGTCCTGGACTTGAACCTGCCCGACATGTTCGGCCTCGAGGTGTTCCAACAGATCCGTCAAATCGATGCGCGGATTCCCGTGATTTTCATTACGGGTCAGGGGACGACCGAGACCGCGATTGAGGCGATGAAGTTAGGGGCGTTCGACTACCTGCTCAAGCCCCTGGACGTCGGCCGGGTTCGGGAGCAGGTCGAGCGTGCCGCGGAGATCGGCCGGCTGATGCGCGTTCCCGCCGTGGTCACGGACGAGGTTCTCGCCCAGGCCCCGGCCGACGTCATCGTGGGCCGCTCGCCGGCCATGCAGGAGGTCTACAAGGCGATCGGCCTGGTGGCGCCCCAGGACCTCGCCGTCCTGATCCTGGGGGACAGTGGCACGGGCAAGGAGTTGGTCGCGCGGGCCGTTTACCAGCACAGCCGCCGGGCGACCGGGCCGTTCCTGGCGATCAACTGCGCTGCGATCCCCGAGACGCTGCTCGAGAGTGAACTGTTCGGGCACGAGAAGGGCGCGTTCACCGGGGCCGATCGCAAACGAATCGGCAAATTCGAGCAGTGCTCGGGCGGGACGCTGTTCCTGGACGAGATTGGCGACATGACGCCGTTGACTCAGGCGAAGATCCTCCGGGTGCTCCAGGACGGGCGGTTTGAACGCGTCGGCGGCAACGAGACGATCCGGACCGACGTCCGGATCATCGCCGCGACCAACCGCGACCTGGCGCAGATGGTCACGGCGGGCGAGTTCCGCGGCGACCTCTATTACCGCCTGGGCATCGTCACCATCACCGTGCCACCGCTGCGGGAACGGGCCGACGACCTGCCGCTCCTCGTCGAGCACTTCCTCAAGCGGTTTAACCCCGAGCTGGGAAAGAAGGTCGACCGGATCGCCCCCGAGGCGATGGAGCTGCTCCGACGCCATCCCTGGCCCGGCAACATCCGGGAGTTGCAGAGCGTCCTCAAGCAGGCCCTGCTGCGTGCTCAAGGGCCGGTCCTCGTCGCCGACTTCCTCCCCCCCTCGGTCCGTGGTGAAGAGGAACTCGCCGGCGCGACCGCGGCTCCCCTCGACTGGGAAGGTTTCCTCGAAGATCGCCTCCGCGTCGGGTCACAGGACCTCTACGCCGAGTCGCTCGCGCTCATGGAGCGGTCGCTCCTGACGCGGGTGCTCCGCCATACCGGGGGCAATCAGTTGCAGGCGGCCAAGCTGCTCGGCATTACCCGCGGCAGTCTCCGGACCAAGATCCGCACGCTCGGGATCCGGATCGATCGGTCGGTCTGGTCTGGCGATGACCAGGCCGGCCCCTAAAGGACCAGGTCGCCCCGCCGCTTCACCCCCCCGGTTCGAGGGCAACCGCGCCTCCTCGCCCAATCTCACAAGCGATCCAAAAGAACACAAGCCTTTACACAGCAACACAGTAGAGCGACCCCAGACAACAATCAACATTTCTCCCTCACGATTGGCATTGCAATCGCTTTAAGAGAGTGTTGTCTCTGACGGCGCACCTCAATCGCCCCCCGACGATCGGCGGGGCATCGTCGTCAGCTTGCAGCGTTTCGATCAAGGCCGCGGTGGCGAGCGCCATCGGCGGAGTCCGCTCGCGCTCTGCCGGTCAAGGCAGGGCGTAGGCGTCAGCTCCGCGCGCTGAATCGACGGTCTGACTATCGAGATCTGCTCAAATCAAGGATTTCAAAGCGATGACACGCACAATCAAGTCCATGCCACGGGCCGTCCGCCAGGCCAGCCATAGTAACGTCGTCACGTCGGTAGCCTTCACCCCCGACGGCGGCTCTGTCGCCAGCGGAAGTTGGGACGGCACCATCAAGCTCTGGGACGCCACTGGCGGCAGTCTCAAGCTGAAGCGGACGCTCCGCGGCGAGTGGGATGAGGTCGAGGCGATCGCGATCACCCCTGACGGCAGCGCGATCGCGGGCCTGGGCACCGGTTTCGACGGCGCACCGTTCGGTGCCGTAACGCTCTGGGCGTTGGAAGGCGGTCGGGGACGCCCCTTGGTTCGGGAAGGCGGCAAGCTCGACACGATCGCGTTCTCACCCGATGGGTTGACATTGGCGTCCGCAAGCGGAGACACCCGCGCGGTGTCGCTCCACGACGTCGCCACGGGCCGGGAATGGGCGCGACTGCTCGACCATCAGGGGCCGATCTGGTCGTTGGACTTCTCCCCCAACGGCAGACTGCTCGCCGCGGCCACCGGGAGAGTGCCGGCCATGACCGAGCCGACGGACGTCGAGCAGGTGGGCGAGATCCGGCTCTGGGACCTCAGCGACGGCGGGGCCAAGCCGTGGGCGAGCCTCGTCGGCCACGACTACGGGATCATCTCGATCGCCTTCTCCCCCGATGGCACGACCCTGGCGACCGGCGGCTTCGACCGCGCAGTGAAGCTCTGGGACGTGGCCTCCGGCCAGGAGTGGGCGACGCTCGAGGGCCACGAGGGCTGGGTCGCCACGGTGGCATTTTCCCCCGACGGAACGGTCCTGGCCACCGGTTCTCACGACCAAACGATCAAGCTCTGGAATCCGCTGACGGGGCAAAAGTTGGCCACCCTCCGAGGGCACACCGGCAACGTCTACTCCGTTGCGTTCTCCCCCGACGGCTCACAGCTGGCTTCGGGGAGCCTCGACGGAACCGTGCGGATCTGGGATCTGGCCCAAGCGTTGGACGTGGCAGCCCCCGTGATGATGAGCCGTCGACATTTCATCGGCAAGAAGGACTCACCATGAGCGACCTCAAACGGCCGCAACCCGACCTCGAATGCGCGATCTGTGACGACAACGACCCTTGCCTGCCGCGATGGGACGACGACGGTGGTGGCAGCGATCAGTCGCCTTCGTATCTCTGGTCATTCGAGGAGGCTTACGTGCAAAACCATGGACACGATGTTCGCCAGTTTACCGGACAGCGCTCTGACCCGTTTCAAGGACCTGACGATGGGCGGCAAGGCACGACAAGTCGAGGTCGTTCGCGGCTCCGAGCTCACGATCCGCGACATTGAGGCTGAGGTCCTCGCGCGACTTGCACGCAGAGGCTACGACTGGACCGGCAAACGGCGAAAACCACGAGGGGCATCATGAAAACTCATGACAAAAAAACCACGATTTACCGACTTGAAGGTTTCCTGAAGCGTCGTGATGCGGAGCGGACTCAGCGGATCCGGCCCGCCCAAGTCGGGTCGCTCGCCGCCTTGGGCGAAGACCAACGATCGCGGAATCTGTCGGCCTGGTTGCACGCGCCGGAGTGCATCGCATGGCCGGCGGGGGCAGAGTATCTGTTCCGCCTCGGTCGTCATCGGCTGGCGCTGTCGACCTCGGGCGGGGCGGGGCGCCACGAGCGGGCCGTGGCGCGGGCCGAGGCCGAGTTCGCGCTCGTCGTCGAGGGACCGCTCTTCGTGATCGGCGCTCGGTTCGGCACGGCCATGCCCTGGGCTTGGGCCCGGCCGTATCACTGGCGGTTCACCGCGCCGACCCAGCGGATCGTCCCCGCCTCGATCGCACTCACCCCCAGGAACTACGCCCGGCTCTGGGCCACGCTCTGGATCACCCTGGTGGATGATTGGACCGGGCGGGTCCGCGTCCGCCGGGCCGTCGCCCTCCGGCCGGAGTTCGCCCACACCCTGCACGGCGTGCTCCGAGCGCAGGCGCTCCGGCCGTACCAGCCGTCGACCGTCCATCGCGCGGGGGAGCGACTCCATGAGGCGCTCCCCGACTTGGCGTTGCGAGCCTGCGTGCAGACCCGGTGTGCCGCCGTCTCGGAGCCTGAGCCGGTGAGCCGATGGGCCACGCAAGGCGCGAGGACGGAGCAAGATGACACTGGATTCCCGATCTCGAGAAGGCAACCCCAATGACACTCAACCCAGGTAACTCGATCGTCATCACCGACGGGCATTGGATGCATATTCGCCACATCCAGATCTATCACCGTCATTATCCAGAGATCCGTGGCGAAGGCGCCTCGCTCGCGGAAGCGGCGGCCCATCTCTCGAACCAGTTGGTCGACGCTACCGTTTTCGCTCAAGGCCGCGGTGGGCGTGACGGGATCGTCCGGGCGCTCGCCGAAGTCCGGGCGCTCCGCAAGGCTCGGCCGATCCGCAGGCGGGCTGACCGTGACACCGTGCCCGCCCCGGATTATTCCACCATCTCATGAACGCTTGCCAGGAGAATTCCCATGTCCGCGAACGTCCGAGAAAAAGGGATTTCGATTCCGGGGGAAACTCTGGACATCGCCGCGCCTTATGTGATTGCCCTGATCCGCGAGCGTGAGCGGCGGCTCGCCGAACTCCGACGGTACGACCGGTTCATCGCCCAGGCCGCGGGCCGCATCAGCTTGCAAGGCTTCTGGCGCACCCTCAAGCGGCAAGACGAGGACGCGATCCAGCGGCTGACGAACTGGCTCGATCACGAGGCCGCCAGTGGCCCATGAAACGCGATCGAACGTCGCGATCGCGGCCCCAACTCGGCGACTCCGTGAGGGGCAAGTCGGCAGGTTGAGCTTCCCCAGCCAATCGGTCCTGAAAAAAATCAAGATCCGCGAGGGTCCTCGAATCGCCGAGGCCAAGCGCATTGTGACCCGGGACAGGAGCCGTCGCTTTCCGGGCACGCCGCGTTTGGCCTCGGCTTCGTTGCTTTGATCCGCCCAGCGCATCGATCGAAGCCGAATCGAGGGATCGGCAGTCCAGGCCACCCGATCGGCGTCTCAGGTTGGGGACTGGTGGAACGGAGTCGAGCCGGACCGGGTCATCGACAATTCCGCCCGAACTGCTTTATGATAGAACGATCAAAGCAACGTGCGACCGCCCGCCTGAACGATCCAACACCACTCTGATCCCAATCAGGGGGCGTGTGCGGATTCCGCAATGCCGCAAGAGCCGACTCCGTCCGAGGTTTGATCATGAACGGCAAGAAAATCTATATCACCCAGTTTGACCGCGATCGCTTGGACCGGTTTCTCGGACTGCCAAGAGATGAAGAACAGAACATCCAACTCAACCCCCTGCGCTCCGAACTCGCCCGTGCCGTGGTGGTGGCTCCCCAGGAAATTCCGGCCGATGTCATCACAATGAACTCGACTGTCTCCTTAATCGAAATCGAGACCTCCGAGGAGGAAGTGTTCACACTCGTCTTCCCGAAAGACGCCGACGCCGACGAGGGGAAAATCTCCGTCACAGCCCCGCTCGGAACGGCCATGCTCGGCTATCGGGTCGGCGACGTTTTCGACTGGGATGTGCCGATGGGCCGGAAGCGCTGGCGCGTCGCCAAGGTTCTCTATCAGCCGGAAGCCGCGGGCAATTACGAGCTCTGAGCGCGACCGCCTGATCGAACGTCGAAACAGTCATCCCCATGAAAATTCGCCGATAGGCCGGCTCGTACTGCCCCTCCGGGCCTGGCAAACGCGCCGGCCAGCGATCGATCGAGCCGACGGTGTAGCAACGCGACGGGGCAGCATCCACCTCGGTTGTGCCCCTCCCTCCCTCTCCCTCTTCCTCCCCCCCTGGGACCGCGGGCGACCCGCCCGCAATTCAATTTCATTCAATTCAGTCTGTTTAAATTAATCAATTCCATGACAGGCGTGCCGCCCACGGCACCAGGGCTCACGCCAGCCCTGGTAGTGGCTCCCTCCTCGTACGGCTACGCCACCACAGCTCCCATAGACACGAGGAACCGTCCAGCGGACGGCTGACGTAGGCATTCATGTCCCCCCCCAAAAAAATCAATGAGCGGCGATTCAACGCCACTCGGCCCGACCGTACGGCCGACCTGAGCGTCCAACGATCAAGTGGACCGACCAGCGATCAGGATGCCACGCGAGCGTCTCAGAGTGAACCACCCCAACCGCTTCGCTTCGACCCCTTCTCATTTCTCCTTAACCCTTTCACCTCAAAAAAGATACAAAACAACTCCATGACGTTCGGCCAAAGACTTTCCCTCATGGCATCATAATCGCTTATAAAGAAAGGCGTAAGACGGTGCACATCAACCAGGCCCCAAATCAAGAGGGGGTATCACCGTCATACATGAAGCGTTCGATGCAGGAGACGGTGCCAAGAGTCACCGTCAGAGTGGACGTGTTATGTGCCGGCGAGGCTTGACGACAGGAGCGACCACCCCGGTCACACCTGTTGTTCAATCAGCCCGCATGAGTTTACCGAATCACCTTTGAATTGGAGCGCATGACATGCAACTGGATATGCGTGGGGTGAATTACGAGCTGCAGGATGAGTTGAAGGATCACATCGAGCGTCGGCTGCGTTTCGCCCTCGGGCGGTTCGCGAGCCGGATCGAGCGGATCGCGGTCCGAATCTCTGACGTGAACGGGCCACGTGGCGGAATCGACAAGCGCTGCCGGATTAGCATCGGCCTGATTCCCAAGGGCGTGGTCATGATTGAGGGCGCGGGGGACGACCCCTTCATCCTCGTCGCCGACGCGGCGAAGCGGGCACGGCAGTCGGTCCGACGCAACCTGGAGCGGCGGCGACGCAGCCGCGAGCCATTGGTGTCCTTGGCGGCCTACTGACCCCGCCGCCCCGGAACCATCGGGGCCTCCCTGCCGACGGATGGCCAGTTCGATCCTGAGCCATTGACAGGATCAGGTTAGGGCAGGGTAGGGCAGGGCAGAGAAAAAGCAGGATTGAGTCGCACCTCGCCTGGTCGTTCTCCGACCAGGCGGGGCGTCCGACAACCAGACGCGTCCGCTGAATTCCACGGATGGACTGGCGATCAATTCGCTCGGAATGAAATCAACAGACCGCGCAACTCCTTTTGGGCATTGCTTATGGACGTCCCGCTGAATTCTCGGTGAGGAGCACGCATGTTTCGGCATGCCCTTTGATTAAGAGCCTATCCCAATCGGCAAAAAAATCAGAGTGAGAGATCCACTCCACCGGTCATGTCCGGCTGTGAGTGCCGCGGGTTCCGGACTCGGAACCCGTGTGGGATCACCTTGGCCCGTGGGCCAGGGAGTCCGACTCCGGAACTCACGGCCCCCAGAATTCCCTCGTTTCCCGGTGCAAGTCGGCCGACGGAGCGTGGTTCGAGGGACCGGAGTCCCCAGTACGCGCCGACGCCCTCCTCGCCGAATCCGTGTTCGACATGATGTGTTTCGATCCTCTCCGGGCTAAAGGAGACACCCCAATGTTTGCGCGCTTTGGTAGCTTGTGCGTCCTCCCTTGGATCTTGTTCGCGCAGATGTCATGGGACATGAGCGCGGTGCCGGTCGTTGCCGCGGCCTCGGCCTCCTACGAGGTGCCCCCCGAGATCAACGACCGCGGCCAAGTCTTCAATCAGGCAGCGAAGCGAGGGGCACGCAAGGCACTGAAACGGATCCGGTACGCTCACAGCGTCCCGATCCTCGTGGAAACGGTCGAGTCGCTCGACGACGAGTTGATCAACGATGCGGCCCGACGGCGGGCCCATTCGCTGGGGAGTGAGGGAATCTACATTCTCTTGGCCAGCAAGGGCCAAGATGTCGCCGTGGTCTTCGGCCACAACAAGGCGCACGGCCTCCTTGCGGATCCGGACCGAGCCGCGATTCGCGAGGCCTTTCTCGGGCCGCTCCGCGCGGGTAACGCCGACCGCGGCCTCGAAAACGGCGTCCGAGCGATCGATACCACGCTGGCCAAGGCCGCGGCCGCCAAGCCGAAATCCAACGCCCAGGATATGGTGTTCCCCGCAACCATCCTGTTCTCGCTGATGGCCGTCTTGTTGGCTCTCCAGGTGGGAACCCATGACGAAGACCGACGGAAGCGACGACGACGGTCGGTCTCGCCCCCCCGCGAGTCGGTGCTCCAAGGTGGCCACTCCCATGGTCCGGGTCGGGCGCTCGGGAGACTCTGAGCTGACGACTTGCGATTGGTCCTAAGCCCGTGGACCTGGTCCTGCTTTGCATTGAATCATGTGCAAGCCCTGGGTGCTACGGGTTGTGCCCGACCCGTGAGCCAAAAACCCGCGAGATCGACGACTATCGCTGCCGCGCGGACCGGCGATACTGACCGGGGGTCTGGCCGGTCCGCTCCTTGAACGCGGCGCTCAAGTATTCCGGGTGGAGGAAGCCGGTCCTGGACGCGATCTGCTTCAAGGGCAGGTCCGTCTCGGCGAGCAGCCGCTTGACCTGGTCAAGTTGGGTCCGCAGAATCTCGGCCTTGGGTGTCAGACCAAAGATCTTGACGAACCGGCGTTCGAAAACACTGCGCGACAGCGGCAACTCCGCCAACACGTCCGCGACCGTAATCCCATCGCAGGCGTGTTCGCGAATGAACCGCACAGCACCCGAAATGGCGCGATCGTCAATCGCCAGAACGTCCGTCGACCGGCGGGTGATCACCCCAAGTGGAGCGATCGCGATCGGGTCCTCCGGCACGATCGCTCCCGCCATCATCCGCTCCAGCAAGGAGGCGGCCTCAAACCCGATCCGCCGGGTGTCGGGGACGATACTGGAGAGGGGTGGATCCGCCAGGTCGCACAAGACCTCGTCGTTGTCAACACCGAGGACGGCCACCTCATCAGGGACTGCGACACCAATCACACGACACGCGGTCAGCACCTGTTGCGCCCGGATGTCGTTGCACGCCATGAGCCCCACCGGCTTGGGCAGCCCCTCGATCCAGCGCGCCACCTCGGCCTGCGCCGCCCAGCCTGATTGCTCCCGGGCCTCGGTCCCGGCCCCATGTTGCGGACTCCCCGCGCGATAGAGGTGACAGGTGAATCCCGCCCCTTCCACCAGGCGAGCGAATGCCTCGGACCGATTGTCCGAATAGTCCGCTCCCACGAAGCCGCAAAACGCGAGGTGGCGGAACCCACGCTCGCGAAGGTGCCCCACCCCCAGACGCGCAACCGCCTGATCATCCGTGACGATCCGAGGCACCCCGAGGTCGGTGAGCAGACCGCGGAGGTCCACCGCGGGAATCCGCAAGTCACGGACGACCCGGGCGATCTTGCGGTTCTCGATCCGGGCGATGATCCCGTCCCCACTCCAGTCCTGGAGCCAGGCCGACGGCGCATCGCCCAGGCCACGCTCGGCGAGATAAATCGACCAGGGACCGTGGAGCCGCACATATTCGGCGATCCCGTGGAGCAGACCGCGACCATAGGCGCGGGAAGACTCCACCAGCAGCGCCACGCGAGGTCGGGCCGCCACGTCCGCACCTCCCCTTGTCCGAGAAATTGTTCAATCCAAAATTTCAACTATGTTGCTAATCCCAATCTCAAGCAACCCGTTCAACGGTTTTCTTAGGAGTTCTCTGACCACAATCACCTCAAGGCACCTTAACTCCCTGCGCGAAAAACCTCAATAACTTGACGCAAAGCTTCAATGACATAAGCCCCCCTGGTCGGTTATAGTCCAAACATTCCTCGTCACAGCCTATATCATTTTCAGGTCGATCCTCGCGAAGTCTCCGCGAGGTCGGCCAAGGCACATCGTCCCTTTCCGGCGATCAGGTCGCGATCCTCCGGATGCCGAAGGGGGCGACATTGCACAGATCCAGAATGATTTTTTGATGCGTTTTGAATTGGGCCGGAGGAAGCAGGTCGGTCGAAGGCATTGACGGGTTGCCGGTCCTCACCTCATGCGGAGGTCAGTGCAATGCGAAGCAGCAATTCCCCGTTGTTCTCGGTTCGACTGGGAGGCCTGGCACTCCTCATCCTCCTGACCGCCGGGCCGGTCGGCTGTAACGGCGAAGGCGGAGGAGGATCGTCGGAAACGATCTCCACCGGCGAGGGTCAGGCGGTCATTCCCAAGCAAGAGCTCCTGAACCTCGGCGCGACCGAGAAGTCTCTGGCTCCGCCGGCCAAGAAAGCCAAGTAACGACTCGAAACTCGAGCGCGGGGACAACCACGACCGATCCCGTCGACCCTGCCAGCGGTCCCACTCCCTGAACCGTGACAGGGCCTGCGGCCAAAAGTTCACGACGCAATGCCTCGAGCCCAGATCCGGCCCGCGCCGGGTCGAGAACCGATCGTCTCGATTCCCTCATCTCGTTCGATCCTCTCGGAGAACCCCGATGCGTACGCGCACGAATTCCGGATTCACACTGATCGAGCTCCTGGTCGTCATCGCCATCATTGCGGTCCTGATCGCCCTGTTATTGCCGGCCGTCCAGGCGGCCCGCGAGGCGGCACGTCGTGCCCAGTGCGTCAACAACTTAAAGCAGATCGGCCTCGCCATCCATAACTACCACTCCACCCACGACGTTTTCCCGATGGGCTCGTCCAAGCAGCCCTTCGACGGCCCGGCCTCGTTTGCGTCGGGTGCATGGGATAGCTGGAGTGGCCAAGCGTTGATGCTCCCCAACATGGAGCAGAACGCGATCTACAACGTGTGCAACTTCAGTCTTGCGCCGGGCCAGATCAACAGCAAGCTCGGTTACTACGTCAATTCGACGGCGTACAACACCGTGCTCAATTTCTTCCTCTGTCCGTCCGACCCCAATGCGAGCGGCTCAACCGGCTACATCAACAACTACGCTGCCTGCGTCGGTACCACAACTTTTCACACCTGGAATGCCGCGGGTTCGAATGGGATGTTCGCCTACCAGACCGCGATCGGGATCCGCGACGCAACCGACGGCACCTCGAACACGATCGCGTTTGCCGAACTGATCGTCAACTCGCCCGCGACCACGGTCCCGGCACGCGGCAAAGCCGCCGGTGGTGCCGGCGTGACCAGCACAGCCGGCGGGAAGCTGGACGCCCGCACCATGGGAATCAACGCGATCCAGGCCGACATCCAATCGTGCACGGCAAACTTCACGACCAACACCAGTGGAAATAACACCGGCTGCGGCTTCCGCTGGGGCATGGGGGCGATGGGGCTCACCATGTTCAACAGCATCGTCCCGCCCAACGGAGGGGGCCAGGTGAAGTGGTCCGCCTGCCGGACCCAGTGCTGTGCCCAGGCGCAACACGCCCACTACGTCGTCTCGTCGAGCTATCACGCCGGTGGCGTGAATGCCCTGATGAGCGATGGCAGCGTCAAGTTCATCAAAGACTCGATTAACATGCAGACCTGGTGGGCCCTCGGGTCGAGGGCAAGCGGCGAAGTGCTCAGCGCCGACGCCTACTGAGTCGATTCCGGTTCCGTTCCACTCCATCCGGAAGATGCCCCCGAACGGCCAAAACCGTCTCGGGGGCAAAATCCGGCACCGAATCGCCCCTCAACGGAACGTCAGTCGGTACACTTTCTCCGGATCGACATCCAGCGATATGGTCTCGTCCCCATCCCCGAGGTTTCGAAAGGCAATCAGCTCCCCGTCCACGCTCACGGCCTCGACCTTCTGGCCGCGCGGCGGGCAAACGCGATGTTGCCCGGCCACCCGGGCCTTCAGCTCGGCCGAAGTGGCGCGGTGATTCTGCCAGGAGAGCGTCAGCTCGACGCCCCCACGCGCCCGCAACCCACGGAAATGGCCGGTGGGCCAGGCGCGGGGCAGCGCGGGCAAGAGGCTGATCGCGCCCGCCTGACTCTGCAAGAGCATCTCGGCAATCCCGGCGGTCCCCCCAAAATTGCCGTCGATCTGGAACGGGGGATGGGTGTCGAGCAGGTTCGTCAGGGTGGATTGGCGCAAAAGGGCGACGACATTTTCATACGCCTGATCGCCATCCCCGAGGCGGGCCCAGAAGTTGATGATCCAGGCACGGCTCCAACCGGTCCGACCACCCCCGTGGGCGAGCCGGCGTTCGAGGGTCGTTCGCGCCGCCGCGGCCAGCTCGGGCGTGTCCCGCAAGCGAATCTGATCGCCCGGATGGAGCGCGAACAGGTGCGAGATGTGGCGGTGGCCTGGGTCGGGCTCGTCGTAGTCCTCGAGCCATTCCTGCAACTGGCCGTGCTTGCCGATCTGGAGCGCGGGCAGGCGACGACGCGTCTCCGTCACCCGCTGACGGAACTCGGGATCGACGCCGAGCAATGCGCTCGCCTCAATCACGCGGCCGAACAAGGCGTGGGCGATTTCAATATCCATCGTCGGCCCCATGCAGAGCTTGGCCACCGTTCCGTCCAACATCCGGTAGCGGTTTTCCGGCGAGAGCGAAGGCCCGGTAACCAACCGCCCTTGGTCGTCCTCAACCAGGTAGTCGAGCAGGAACTCGGCCGCCTCCTTCATCACCGGGTAGGCACGTCGAGCGAGGAAGTCGCGGTCGCGGCCGTAGTCGTAGTGATCCCAGAGGTGAAGGCTGAGCCAGGCGGCTCCCATCGGCCAGAGGCCCGAGCCCACCTTGTCGACGGGCACTGTATGGGCCCAGAGGTCGGTGTTGTGGTGCGCCATGAAGCCGCGGGCACCGTAGAGGGCCTTGGCGGTTTGTCGACCCGAAGGGCGCATCGTCTCGATCAGGTCGAACAGGGGTTGATGCAACTCGGCGAGGTTCGTCACCTCGGCGGGCCAGTAGTTCATCTGTGTATTGATATTGATCGTGTACTTGCTCTCCCAGGGGGGAGTCAAGCTCTCGTTCCAGATCCCTTGCAAGTTCGCGGGCATGGTCCCGGGCCGGCTGCTCGCGATCAACAGGTAGCGGCCAAACTGGAAATACTGCGCCATGAGCCCGAGGTCGGATTCTCCCTTCCGAACGCGGTTGAGTCGAACGTCGGTCGGAAGCTCGGCCCGATCGTCCTTCACACCCGGCTCGGCAAGTTCCAGCGCTACCCGGCGGAACAGGGAACGGTGATCGAACAAGTGGTCGGCGCGAACCTTCTCGTAGGGTCGGACGGCCGCGGCCAAGGTCAGCTCACAGGTCACGTCGGGGTCCTTCGATCGGAAGTCGGTGGCCGCGACGAGCCAAAGGGTTGCGGAGTCGGCGTCACGAACCTCGACCCGGTCTCCTTCGGTGAAGACGCGGCCACCGTCCGCAACCACCCGAACAACGGCCGAAAACTTGACTCCGACCTTCCGCTCGTTCACGTGACGCTCGTCCCGCGCGATCGCCTCACCGCGGAGCACGACCCGATCGGGCGCGACGGCTTCCGCCCGCGCATCCCGCTCGCGGTCCAGGGTCGCCGAGAAGGTCAAACGGCCCGGACGGTCGCAACTGAGCCGCACGACGAGAACGTGATCCACGGCCGACGCGAAGACCTCGCGACGAAAGGTCGCGTCCCCCACGCGATACGAGACGCGCACGATCGCGGCGTCGATGTCGAGCTCGCGGCGGTAGTCGTCAGCCCGATCGTGGCCGGGGAACCGGAGGCGGAGGTCGCCCAGCGGCTGATAGGGGGGCAAGCGTTTGGGAACGGCGATCATCGATTTCTCGGCCAGAACCTCTGCCTCGACGGGCTTGCCGGCCCGGAGCAGGCGGCGAACTTCAGGCAGGTTCTTCAAGCCTTCGGGATTGTTCCGATCGCGGCGCTCGCCGGCCCAAATCGTGTCCTCATTGAGCGCGATCCGCTCCGAGCCCGTCCCGCCGAACACCATGCCTCCGAGTTGCCCGTTGCCGATCGGCAGCGCCTCGTTCCAGGCCTCGGCCGGTTGCCGATAGTGCAGCACCATCGCCGGCTCCTCCGCGCTCGACGCCGTCGGCATGACGTCTGCAAACATGATCGTAGCAATGAGAACGCAGACCGTCCGAGCCAACGAGATCGGGTGCGCCATCGGGATTCTCCCTCACTTCCGACACGACGAGATGGGCTGATCCTGCTTTCTGGTGATGTTAGCGGACACGTACGGTTAACATCCACGGATTCCTCGAAAAAACAAAAACTCACAACGACCCACCTAAGAGCGAGGAATCACCCTCGTTCCCATGGCCCACCGTGGAAACGAGGAGCGAGAGGCTTTCTCGCCCTGGAACGGGTCGTTGAAACCAAGGAGCGTCTCACTTTACCCCCTGGGTTAGGCAGCAAGACTGCCGAAGCCGAGGCCCGAACCGTAGTAAAGTTTCACGCTCGTAAGGTATGATGGGGGATGCCAACCGGAGAGTTCTCATCCGTGGGGCCTCGGCACGGGGCCGAGGGCTGACCGATCGGTGGGCCCGTCAGATCTGCGGAGGTGTGTTCATGGCCTGGCTCCGGCGGGGCTCCCTTGTCCGCCCTTCGGCCGCAGTCGCCGCGATCGCCATGGTCGCCGCGATCGCGGCGGCCATAGCCTGGGGAGTCCGTCGTGGGGAAGACGCGACCGTGAGACTGCTCACTCGGGCCATCGTGTATCACGAGTCCCAATACAAGATCAACCGCGATCTTTGGCAGAGCGATCTCGACGGCGCGAGCGATCTGATGGGCCGCACCCGCTCGCAGTTCGATCGCTTGACGCGGTTGTCGGATGACGCCTCGGGCCTTCCGGAGCAGCCTATGCCCGGCAGGGTCAACGACGGGGAACAGTTGAGATTCGAGCCGCGGGGACTCGTCGAGGTCATCGGTCGGGTCGGAGACCGAATCCGCGCCGCTTCATTGCACGAAGACATGACGTCATATCATCTGCACATGAAATTTTATTACGAGAGGCTTCGCAAAGGCCGAGTGGCCTGGCTGCCGCCGCTCCCCGCGGCGCTGGAGTTCGAGCGGATGAGGATCGAACTGGGCCTGCAGCGGCGGTATGGGGGCAGTCAGTGGGACGACCGGGAGGAGTCGACGCTGCTGCGACTGTACGAGTCGGAACCCCCGCCTCATCTCGCACGCCGGGTCCCGAAGCCTTAACCTCTCGCCCTCCCGGCTACGCTCGAACTCTTTGCTTGTCCACATGTCCGCATTACACAGGTTCGACCCTCTGTTTCGGCTGTCCCACTGCCCAACCCAGGGGTTAAGTTGGACGCACCAAAGAGCCTGCCGCAAGGAACCCCGGGCCGTCTGTCTGCCCCGGAGGCCGAAATTCGCGAAAAAAACTCGTTCCCATGCTCGGCGTGGGAATGGCGTTCTGGCCGCCCGGTGGCCCCACCCACTGGGGTTAACGACTCGGAGCATCGCGGACGGAATTCCCACGCGGAGCGTGGAAACGAGATCCCGGCATCATTGCTATCGTTTAAAATCCAAAACAGATTCATTGAAATCAGTTTTCAGTCAGGTCGCTGAATGCCCATCGCCTTGATTCGCGAGCTGAGCGTCGTGGCCTTGACCCCAAGCAATTCGGCGGCTCCTCCCTTGCCCGAGACCTTCCAGCGCGTCTGGCGAAGTGCCGCGAGCAAGTTCTCACGTTCCAACGACTCCATCTCGGCATAGCTGAGGAGGCGGCTCACCGCATCGGGAGAGTCGGCCCGATTCGGTGGCGGCGCGGAGGCTCCGGAATCCGTCGTCGCTTGGGAGTTCGCCAAGGCGGGAAGGTCGAGTCGAAGCATGCCCGTCCTTGAGGCAATCGCGGCCCGTTCGATCACGTTCTGCAATTCCCGGATGTTCCCCGGCCACCGGTAGCTTCGCAGTTCATCGAGCTGCGCTCGGTTCAGCGCACGCTCGGGAATCCCGAGGCGCTGGCAACTCAGCCGCATGAAATGCGTGGCCAGTGGGGTCACGTCGTCGAGGCGTTCCCGAAGCGGAGGAACGACGATCGGAAAGACGGAGAGCCGATAAAAGAGGTCCTGGCGGAACCGGCCGGCATCCACCTCCGACTTCAGATTCTGGTTGGTCGCGGCGATGATCCGCACATCCACCGTACGCGAGCGCTCGTCGCCAACCCGCTCGAAGGTCCGCTCCTGGATGACCCGGAGCAACTTCCCCTGCATGTCGAGCGGAATCTCGCCGACTTCGTCGAGGAAGAGCGTGCCGCCGCCGGCCAGCTCGAACCGGCCGACGCGATCGCGCACAGCGCCGGTGAACGAGCCCCGAGCGTGGCCGAAGAACTCGCTCTCGAACAACTCACGCGGGATAGAGGCGCAGTTGACCTTGATCATCGGCCCTTCACGGCGCCGGCTCCGTTCATGGAGGGCCCGCGCGACCAACTCCTTGCCGGTGCCCGACTCCCCGAGGATCAGAACGCCGGCGTCGGTCGGACCGACCAATTCCACCTGCTCCAGGACGGCCCGCAAGGCCGGGCTCTTGCCGACGATCGCGCCGAACGAGGAGGCGGCTTTGACCTCATCGCGGAGGTAGACGTTCTCCAGCTCGACCCGCGAGCGCAGGCGCTCGATCTCCTCAAACGCCCGAGCGTTCGCGATGGCGGCCGCCGCATGATCGGCGATCATCCGAAGCCAGACGAGCAGATCGCCGTCGAGACGGGCTCGCAGGAACACCCCCAAAACGCCGAGGACTTGCCCCCGATGCAGCAACGGCTGACCGGCAAACCCACGGATCCGCTCCCGACGCGCCCAGCCCGGGTCAGCCAGCCAGGTCCCGTCTTCCTGAAGGTCGGGGACCTCGATCGCCTCGGCGCGCGACGCGATCCGCCCCACCTTGTAAACGCCAATCGGAAACCGACGGAACCGGCCCCCAAGCCCGGACCAGTCCCTCCCATCGTCGAGCGATCGCCCCGCGCTCGAGACGAGGTGCAGGCAGGCGGTCTGATCCGGACAGGCGGCCGCCATCGGGCAAGTCGGGCAAATATCCCCAGGCTCCAGCAGCCAGATCCGGGCCAAGGCCGCATCGGGAAGCTGAGACAGGCGGTCGACGATCAGCCGCAGCACGGCCTCCACCGATCGCTCCTGCGCCATATCCAGCAGAAGCCGGCGATAAGGCCCAATTCCCGAAGTCATCACGCCACCTCACGCCACAGCCGCAAACCCACGTTCTCACCCCGAGATTCTACGAAATTCCGTTACCAATAACGAATTTTCGTAAATTTCGACTATTTCATGAACCAAGAAATCCCCCAAATCATCGCCATAAACTTTAGCCAAAAAACACCTTACGACAGACCAAGAACATTGGCATACCGCCTGCAATTGAGACTTCTCACGAAGACAGGCCAACCGGCGAAGTCGGCATCCGTCCTTCGCCACCTCCGACCTGCCCCCGAGGGAAACACACGATGTCCGTTCATCCGGCCTCCCGAATCGACGAACAGGCGGCGGATTCCCGCGTCAGCGAGGCCGTCAAGCGGGTCGGCGTGGGCGCGGCCGGAATCTCCCGTGGCCCCTATGCGGTTTTCCCCCGGAGCCTACACGAGGACGGCCCGTCACGGGTCATTCCCCTCGACTTGGGGAGGCGGCTCGATCTCCCGGTTTCGGCAACCGCCAGGCTGGCCTTGAGCACGAGCTTCATCCGCCTCCGGCCCAGGGAGCCCGTGGCCACTCACGCCAACGCGACCGCGGAGTTCTACTACGTGCTCCGCGGCCATGGCCGAAGCCGTGCGGACGATCGGGCCACCGAGTGGCAACGCGGCGATTGCTTCGTCCTGCCCTCCGGTCGAACGGCGGTGCACGCAGCCTCCGACGATTCCGCCTTGTTCTGGGTTCACGATGAGCCCTGGCTCAGCGAATCGAGTGCGAACGCCCCCCGACCGCGGTTCGAGTCGACGGCCAATCGCGCGGAACGACGAAATGTCGCACCGACCGACGAAGCGTCCGATCCCGGGGCCAAGCCCGCGAATGGGGTGACGATTCTCCCGGCCGACCGCGCCCGCGATCGGTCGTGGGTGAAGTCCGCGACGCTCCGTTCGCGGTTCGACGTACAACCAGGGGGTGGTCATTCCCGTCCGCTCGAACTGACCCGCTCGACCACCCTTCACCTGATCCTCGATTGCCAGCCCGGCTGCTCGACCCTGATTGGCAAGCGACTTGACGATCGAGGGCGTATCATGGATCCGGCGTGCGTGGACTGGGAGCCGGGGTCCCTGATTGTCAATCCGCCGGCCACGTGGATCGTTCACCGCAACGATTCCCAATCCGAGGCGCACCTCATGCCATTGGAAATCCAGGATTTGCGAACGTCCCTGGGCGCCCTGGCCCGGGATTCCGGGCTGGCGGCCGCGCTCAGTCCGTTCCGATTCGAGTCCTCCCCGGGCCGCGGTGGAACCTGAACCGATTCACCGACCTCACGATCTCCGGTCTCCCTTTTATTTGCGGAAGAGAAACACGATGGTCACGCTGCCGCATCACCGTTTCAACCCCTGGGCGATCCTCCACCAGCGCTGCTCGGAGTGCGGCGAGGGGCGGGTCTTCGGCGGGACATTCCGGATGAACGAGCGCTGCCCCGTCTGCCATGTGAAGTTCGAGCGCGGGCCCGGTTACTTCACCGGGGCGATGTACTTCAGCTATGCCCTCGGGATCCCGATCATCGCGGCCGGGGTCCTGCTCGGGAAACTCTGGCTCGTCCCCACCTGGCCGCTCCACTGGATCACCCTGGCGGTCTGGGTTGGCTTCCTCCCGCTCGCCCCGGCCGTGTTCCGCTACTCCCGGATCCTCTTCATCCACTTCGACCGTTTCTTCGACCCGGACGGGGCGGGAGACTGAGCAGGTCCCGCTTCGCGTTGATCTGCAGTCGGGCATGCAGAGCGGTCGTTCTGGCTCATCGCGAGGGCCAAGATTGATGACGCCGAACTACGAATCGAGTCAAATCCCATGAATTATTTGATTTATCTGGGCGGTTTCCTGTTCGCCTTATTCCTCTTCGGCTGGTGCTTCCTCGCCGTTGGAATCCTCGGTCGCGGCTGGTTCATCTATCCCAATAAGGACCCCAAGGATCAACCTCCGCGCTAAGCTCAGAGTGGGACAGACGTGGGACGGCTTGGCTTCTCCCTCGGCCCAAAGCCTACCCCGCATGACAAATACGTTGTCGCCCAAACCCTTACAACCTGTCCAATTCAACAGAACAATCGCAAAGCAATTCGGGTTCGCCGCACCCGAGTCAGCGAAGCCAACGGTTTTCGCCTTCCGTCGCGAGTCCTCGATTGAGGAAGATAGAGAACTCGGGCGGCGTTTCCGCTAAGGAAGAGGATCAGCCCCGGGCATCAACCGTGAGTGAACATCCCGCTCGCCTGGCCGGTCCGGTGATCCCGAACCAGGGGCTCATCCCTTTTGTGCACGGCTTTTGAGCGGGCGAACGACTTCTGACCTCGATCCGAAAGACCCCATGGCAATCGTTCGAGCCGCCGTCGTCCAGGCGGCCCCCGTCGCCTTCGACTGCGACCGCTCATTGGAGCGGGTCAGCTCGCTCACGACCGAGGCGGCCGGTCTCGGGGCTCAGCTCATCGTTTTCCCCGAAGCGTTCGTCTCCGGCTATCCACGCGGGTTGGACTTCGGGGCCCGAATCGGGTCCCGAACGCCTGAGGGCCGCGACCAGTTTCGCCGCTACTGGGAAAGTGCCATCGACGTCCCGGGGCCGGCCACCGCGGCGATCGGCGCTGCCGCCCGGAGCGCGAACGCCCACCTAGTCATCGGCGTCGTGGAGCGAGCAGGGGGGACGCTCTATTGCTCGGTCCTCTTTTTCGCCCCGGACGGACGCCTGCTGGGCAAGCATCGTAAGCTCATGCCCACGGCCTCCGAGCGACTCGTCTGGGGCTTCGGCGACGGCTCGACGATGCCGGTGCTGGACACCCCGATCGGCCGCCTCGGCGCGGCGATCTGCTGGGAAAACTACATGCCCCTGCTGCGGATGCACATGTACGCCCAGGGGGTTCAGCTCTATTGCGCTCCGACCGCCGACAACCGGGAGACCTGGCAAGCCACCGCGCGACACATCGCCCTGGAAGGCCGCTGCTTCGTCCTCTCGTGCAACCAGTTCGCCCTCCGCTCCGACTACCCGGCCGACTATCCGACCGACCAAGGCGATGACCCGCGGTCGGTCATGTCGCGCGGGGGCAGTTGCATCATCGACCCGCTCGGCCAGATCCTGGCGGGCCCGCTCTACGATGAGCCCGGCATCCTCACGGCCGAGCTCGACCTCGACGAAGTGGCGCGGGGCAAATTTGACCTCGACGTCGTGGGCCATTATGCCCGGCCCGACATCTTCCGCCTGGTCGTCAACACCTCCCCCACCCCCGCGGTGGTCGTCGGGACGGGATGGCCGCACGCCGAATTGCCGGAGCCCGCGCCGGGGTCCAACAACAACCCCCGCGCGGCCTCAACCGAGAATGAAGGGAACCGCCGATGAGTCTTGCCCCCACCCGACCAAACCCCCGCAACGCGAATCGAACCGACTCACGGGGCCCGGCGAACCTCGCCCGCGTTCGCAGCCTCTTCCCCGCACTCGGCCAAGAGGTTCACGGCAAGCCGCTGGTCTACCTCGATAACGCCGCGAGCACCCAGAAGCCGCGCGCGGTGATCGACGCCATCGTCCAGTATTACGAGGCCGACAACGCGAACGTCCACCGCGGCGCCCACGCCCTCAGCGACCGCGCCACCGCGGCCTACGAGCGGGCCCGAGAGACGACCCGGCGGTTCCTCAACGCCCGCCGCGCCGAGGAGGTCATCTTCGTCCGAGGGACCACCGAGGCGACCAACCTGCTCGCGCAGACCTTCGGCCGCCAGCACGTCGGCCCCGGCGACGAAGTGCTGATCACCGAACTGGAGCACCACGCCAACTTCGTCCCCTGGCAACAGCTCTGTTTTGAGAAAGGCGCGCGGCTGCGCGCCCTGCCGATCAACGAGCGCGGCGAGCTCCAACTCGAGGCGCTCGACTCGCTGCTCACGCCCCGGACCAAGCTCGTGGCCCTCGCCCATGTCTCCAACGCCCTGGGGACGGTCAACCCGGTCAAGGCCGTGGTCGAGGCGGCCCACCGGAGAGGCGTGCCCGTGTTCATCGACGGCGCCCAGGGCCTGCCCCACGCCGGCGTCGACGTTCAGGAGTTAGGCTGCGACTTCTACGCCTTCTCCGGGCACAAGATCTACGGGCCGATGGGGGTCGGCGTGCTCTACGGGCGGCTCGGCCTGCTGGAGTCGATGCCCCCCTGGCAGTTCGGTGGCGACATGGTGGACACCGTCGGCTTCGACCGGACCACCTTCGGCGACCCGCCCTACCGGTTCGAGGCCGGCACGCCGAACGTGTCCGGAGCGGTCGGGCTGGCGGCGGCCCTCGAGTTCCTCGAGAGCGTGGGCCGGGACCGGATCGCCGACCACGAGGCCCAGCTCCTGGAACTGGCCGTCCGCCGCCTCAAGGAGATTCCCGGCGTCCGGATCGTGGGCGAGCCCGCGGAACGCGCCGGGGTCGTCTCGTTCGTGGTGGATCAGCCGCCGATGTCGGCCCTCGACGTGGGGACCCGGCTCGACGCCGAGGGGATCGCCGTCCGCGCGGGGAATCATTGTTGCCAGCCACTGATGGGACGGCTCGACGTCGCGGGAACCGTCCGCGCCTCGTTCGCCCTGTACAACACGACCGACGAGGTGGAGCAGTTCGCGGCCGCCTTGCGGTCCGTCGTCGGCGTGCAACCGGCCGTCCGAACCGATCACGGACAATCCACGGAGCAGGACGACGCCGAGCCCGAGCTGATCTACCCCGGTCCCACCGCGCGAACCATCGGGTTGGCCGCGGAGGCGATGCTCGACGAGCTCGACAGCCTCGACGGCTGGGGAGAGAAGTACGAGTTCCTGATCGAGCTGGGACGACGGACCAGCCCCTTGCCCGACGCGCTTCGGACCGAATCCAACCGGGTCCGCGGCTGCCTGAGCACCGTCTACATCGCCTCGCGAGCCAGGCCGGGCACCCGCGACGTGCTCGAGTTCCTGGTCGATAGCAACAGCGAAGTGGTTCGCGGCCTGCTCGCCGTGCTGCAAGAGCTTTTCTCGGGACACAGGGCAGGGGAGATCCTCGCGTTCGACCTGGCTTCATTCCTGGCGCAAGGCGGCCTGGAATCGAACCTGACGACGGGCCGGCGCAACGGGCTGGCCGAAACGATCAAGCGGCTCCGAGCCCTCGCCGCATCGCTCCACGCCGATGGGGCCGAGGCTTGAACCCGTCACTTCGAGCGGGCAAAACCCGAGGGCGAGCCTGCATGAATGGATCAGGGCACAAGCAACCGTCGAAGGCCGAGGTTGCCTTGGGGATGGCGTCCCCCTAGGATGTTCTCGGTTCGATCGTCATCGAAGGACGGAGCAATCGGCAAAGCTTTGATGTCGTCCGGTCGGTCCACTCCGATCTCCCCCCTGGTACGTCATTCGCTACGTAGCATCGGAACGACCTCGAACGGCTCACCCTTGCGATGAGGGTTTTTCGATGCCTGAACTCTTTGATTCCATCACCGTCGGCGACTTGCAGCTTCCGAACCGGATCTTCATGGCACCGCTGACTCGCTCCCGCGCCGAGGGGAGTGGGCGCGTGCCTAACGACCTCATGGTCGAGTACTATGCCCAGCGCGCCTCGGCGGGGCTCATTCTGTCCGAAGCCACCGCGATTACGGCCATGGGGGTCGGCTACCCCGACACCCCCGGGATCTGGTCCCAGGAGCAGGTGGAGGGCTGGAAAAAGGTCACCCAGGCCGTGCACGCCCGGGGCGGCCACATCTTCTTGCAGCTCTGGCACGTCGGCCGGATCTCGCACCCCTTCTATCTCAAGGGGGAGCTCCCGGTCGCTCCCAGCGCGATCCGGCCGGAGGGAACCTTGACCCGACTCCCTTCGCCGAGTCCGTACGAGACCCCCCGCGCCCTCGAGACGAACGAGATCCCCGGCATCATCGACGCCTATCGCAAGGGGGCGGCCAACGCCCAGGCCGCCGGGTTCGATGGGGTCGAGGTGCATGGGGCCAACGGCTACCTGCCGGATCAGTTTCTTCAGGACAGCACCAATCACCGCACCGACGCCTACGGCGGCTCGATCAGCAACCGCGCTCGGTTCCTGCTGGAGGTAACGGATGCCGCCATCGGCGTCTGGGGACGCCAACGGGTCGGCGTGCACCTCTCGCCCCGAGGCGACTCGCACTCCATGGGCGATTCGGACCGGGCCGCGACCTTCGGGCACGTGGCGCGTGAGCTTGGCCAGCGCCAGATCGCCTTTCTCTGTGTTCGCGAGGCCCTCGGGCCGGACCGCCTCGGCCCCCGCCTGAAAAAGGCATTCGGCGGAGTCTACATCGCCAACGAGCGATTCACGAAGGAGACGGCCGAACATCTGATCGAGAGTAGTGAGGCCGACGCCGTCGCCTTCGGCGTGCAGTTCCTCGCCAACCCCGACCTCCCACGCCGGTTCAAGCTCGGCCTCCCGCTCAATGAGCCGGACCCGGCGACCTTCCACACGCCCGGCCCGAAAGGGTATACCGACTATCCCGCACTCGCAGAGGTCTTGGTATGACTCAGCGTCTGACATCCACTCCTCTCTCCGTCCTCGACCTTGCCCCGATCGTGCAAGGGGGGACGGCCAGCGACGCCTTCCGCAACACGCTGGACCTGGCCCGCCGCGCTGAGGAGTGGGACTATCAACGCTACTGGGTGGCCGAGCATCACAACATTTCGGGCATCGCCAGCGCGGCAACCGCGGTCGTGATCGGCTACATCGCCGGCGGCACGTCGCGGATCCGCGTCGGGGCCGGCGGCATCATGCTGCCGAACCATGCTCCACTGATCATCGCCGAGCAGTTCGGCACGCTCGAGTCACTCTACCCAGGGCGAATCGACCTGGGCCTGGGCCGCGCCCCCGGCGGCGATCAGCGGACCGCCCAGGCGTTGCGCCGCAAGCTCGGGAGTAGCGGCGACACCTTCCCACACGACCTGATGGAGTTGATGTCGTACTTCCGCGCCGCGGTCCCCGGCCAAGCGGTCCGGGCCGTCCCCGGCGAGGGGCTCCACATCCCGATCTGGCTGCTCGGCTCGAGCGACTTCAGCGCCCGGATGGCCGCCGAGCTCGGCCTGCCGTTCGCGTTCGCATCCCACTTCGCCCCCGACTACCTGGTCGCGGCCCTCGACCTTTACCGCACCCACTTCAAACCGTCCGAATGGCTCGAACAGCCCCGGGTGATGATCGGCGTGAACCTGTTCGCGGCCGAGACCGACGACGAAGCCCGCCGCCTGTTCACCTCACTCCAGCAAGCATTCCTCAACTTGATCCGTGGCCATCCAGGACCGCTGCCGCCGCCGGTCGACAGCATGGACGAACGCTGGAGCCCCGCCGAGCGGCCGCACGTCGACCGGATGACCCGCGTCTCGGTCGTCGGCTCGCCCGCATCGGTGCGGCAAGGGCTGGAGTCGTTGATCGACGCGACGGGCGCCGATGAGCTCATGCTCACCGGTCAGATCTTCGATCACCAGGCACGACTCCGTTCGTTCCGGATCGCCGCGGAGGCCCGTAAAGCACTCAGTGCCGAGCGAGAAACCGAGCCTAAGCTCCCGGGTCCACGTAAGGACTCGCTTCAGACCCCAGCCTCGACCCCCGAATCGATCCGAGGATCACTTCCGCGATGAGCTCCGCCCCTTCTTCCGCCTTCGACGGCCTCCGCGTCGTCACTTTCGAGAGCCGCCAGGCCGGCCCGATGGCTGAGTTGATCGCCCGCCAAGGGGGTGTGCCGGTCGCGGCGCCCGCCCTTCGCGAGGTGCCGATCGGCGACAATCCCGCGGTCTTTGCGTTCGCCGACCGCCTGATCGCCGGTGACTTCGACATGGTCATCTTCCTGACCGGCGTCGGCACCCGATTCCTCACTCAGGCCATCGAAACCCAGATCCCCCGCGAAACCTGGACAGGGGCCCTGGCCAAGGCGAAGATCGTCATCCGCGGTCCCAAACCGCTCGTTCCGCTCCGCGAGTTGAAAGTACGGATCGACCTCCAAGCCCCCGAGCCGAACACCTGGCGCGAACTGCTCCACGCCCTCGACACCAACCTGCCGGTGACCGGATTGCGGGTCGCCGTGCAGGAGTACGGCAAGGCGAACTCCGAGCTGATCGAAGGGCTCGAACAGCGAGGCGCCACCGTCTCCCGCGTGCCGGTCTATCGCTGGGCGCTTCCTGAAAATACCGAGCCGCTGCGCCACGCGATCGAGGCCATTGCGACCGGCCAGATCGGCGCAGTCCTGTTCACCTCGGCTCAGCAAGTCGTCCACATGCTCGAGGTCGCCGCCGAAATGGGCCGCGAGACCGAGCTTCGCGCGGCGTTGACCGACCAGACCGTGGTCGGCTCCATCGGCCCAACCACCACCGAGACGATTCGAGAGCTCGGTCTCACCGTCGACCTCGAACCGGAACACCCGAAGATGGGCCCCCTCGTCGCCACCGTCGCCGCAGGTTGGCGCGGCGTGGGCAAGCCGCGACCTGATTCGGACTCCGCATGAGAGGCGACAACCCACCGATGGACGACGACGACTACCCGACCTGTGCCAGAACCTATGCCACACTGCTGATTTATCCGAACGCGGTCGATCCTGCCATGGTCACGGAACGCCTCGGAATCGAACCTTCAAGCTGGCAGCGTCGGGGCGAAGTCATTCCACGGACCAACCGTCCTCCGAAGGTGGCGGAGCTCAGCGGCTGGTTTCTGACCTCGAAGTCGCAGGTCGAATCAAAAGATTCTCGGCGACACGTTGCCTGGCTCCTCGATCAGATCGCGTCCAAATCCGCAGTGATCCGGTCGCTGCAAGAGACCGGTTGCACCATGGCCATCTCCTGCTACTGGCTGTCCAAGGATGGGCATGGTGGACCGACCATGCCCCCTTCTCAAATGAAGACATTAGGTGAACTCAATATCGAGCTCTGGTTTGATATTTACGGGCCGTACGAAGACTGAGGCGTCCCTCAGTAGGGTCCGTGATTGCGGACCATCTTCGATCGCGACATCAAGTGTCACCGCTCCCCGGCAACGGAAGGCTTGAGCGCCTTGTCGAAGAACCCGATGACCAGCGGGCGGAGGTCTCGTTGCTTGGGCTGAAGGTGGAAGGTGTGGGGAGCGTCGGGGACCACGACCAGCTCGTGCACGGTTCCCCCCTCTGCAACGCGGCCGCGAACAACTCCGACTGTTTCAGCGCCACGGTCTGATCCGCCGTGCCGTGCAAGATCAAGACGGGCGGGTCGTGCTTGTCGGCGTAGGAGGTCGGTGAAGCCTTGCGATAAAGCTCCGACGCCTCTTCAATCGACTTCCCAAGCATCGAGAGGTCATGATACTCCGACAGTTCGGCCGGCCCATAGAGATCGACGGCGCACTGGACCCGGCACGAGAACTCGCCATCCGGTCCCGCAGGGTCGAGCCCGTCATCCGGACCCGTCACACCCACCATCGCCGCGAGATGGCCCCCGCCGAGCCGCCGATCACGCCGATGTGGTCGGCGTCGATCTGAAGGCGATCGGCATTCTTGCGGAGCCAGCGCACCGAGGTCTTGCAGTCGTGCAGGTTCTGGAGCCACGTGGGCTTGTCTTTGGTACTGAGCACATAATTGATACTCATACCAAGATAACCATTGCGCACGAGGAGTCCCGCGCTCGCTCAACCCCACCCTCGTCCCCAATGGCTACTCATGCTCAGATTCCCTTTCATTTTCGCTCGAGCTCGCGGGTGCGCATGCCCTGCACCTGGGGCGCGAGGTCGAAGAACGTGTCGCGGTCGCGGATGATCGCTTGCGGGAGCAGTTGTTCGGTCTGGGTCCGGACTCCGGAATGCTTGCGGATGGCGGTACCGATGGCCATGACCTCGACCAGGCCGCCGCCCAGCTCGTAGATGAAGACCTTGATCCCGATCACACCGTCGGCCTTGAGTTCCTCGGCCTCCGCGCGAATATGTTCGAGACAATTCTCCCGCGCATCATAAATCAGTTGCGTCACCTCGCTGATCTCACCGCGCCCGAACGACTGAAAGAATGCCGAGAGACCACCGAGTAGTCCCAGCGAGTAAACCGAAGTCCCCAGCACCAAGCGGAGCGGAGCGTAGCCCATCTGAGTCAGGTTCCAGAGCTCCTCGCCGGTCAGCTCCGAAGTCACCGGCCGTTTCGGCTGGCCCAGGACGGGGTTGTACGAGCCGGTGCCGACGAGCAACATCTCCCGCAGCCCGACACCGAACGGCAGGATCCGCGTGATGATGTCGACCACGGCGTTGCAGCCACGTTCAGCGGCTTCGTTCTCGAGTCGCTCGAGCGCGAGGTGCCGCGTGTGGTTGTACATGTCCGAAAACTCTTTGATCTCGCCCCGGCGCGCGATCATCTTGAGGCTGCCGGTGATCCCCCGGCCGATCCCCAAGGCATAAGCCACGTTGCCGATGACGAAGTGCCGCGGCTCGTAGCCCGAGTCGAGCTGGCAGTACAAGTCTTGGCCCGAGCAGGCCGTGGAGAAGAATGGACCCGTGTAATTATCACCGTGGATCGCCGAGCCGACGGCCAGGAACTCGATCATGTTGCCGACCGGCTTGAGCTCCGAGGCCACCCCGGTCAGGCCGTGGGCGCCATGCTCGGTCGCCTCGCGCTCGAGCCGGCCGATCGCCGCATGCCGGCCGTCGGCGATGAGCTGGGTGACGCTGGCGACCTCACCGCCGGCCAGCGTCTTGAGGCTGCTCGTGATCCCTCGGACCAGGCCCAGCGAGTACACGCTATTGCCCACGACGATGTTGCCCGGACTCCAGCCTTTTCGCGTCAGGCAGAAGATCTCGTTGCCTGACAAACCACTCATCAGCATGGCCAACCCCCGATACGCAACATCTTGAACTTGGACTCGGAGCCTCACGCCATGGAAATGACGGCCCACGGCGCATCCGTTTCCAGTATTTCGTTCCCTTCGTCGCATTCTTCTGGAAAAGAGGTCGGCACAAATCGCGAGCGACATCAGCCATGACAATGGGGCCGCCGTTGCTGAGCGCCGCCACCTGGCCTGCGGGGGCTCGGGCCTGAGACCGCTCGAGCTCGGCATTCCCAGACCTTGCCGTTTCCGATTAGACTCATGACAAAGGAGACACGCATGTTCCACGCAGAGAGCCTGGTCGTCACCACCAAGGGACGCGGCACTTACGAGATCACCCGGCTGATTCAGCAAGTCGTCGGCAACGCCGCGGTCGAACGGGGGCTCTGCACGGTCTTCGTCCACCACACGAGTGCCTCGCTGATCGTCTGCGAGAACGCCGACCCGAGCGTTCGCCATGACCTCGAGCGTTTCTTCGCCCGGTTGGTCACCGACGGCGACCCGATCTTCGACCATGTGGACGAAGGGCCCGATGACATGCCCTCTCACATCCGGTCGATCTTGACGCAGACGTCGATCACAATCCCGGTCGCCCGTTCACGATGCGACCTGGGAACCTGGCAGGGCCTCTACCTCTGGGAGCACCGCACCGTTCCACACCAGAGACGGATCACGGTCTCGGTGGTAGGATAATCTGATTGGCTCTCCGAAACCTGTCGGACGGCCGCGGTGACCGATACGTCCGAGGTCAGCAATGACTCCAGAGAATCAACGTCACGGCAGTGGGATCCTCCGGCGTGAATTCCTTCAGGTGGGGTTCTCGGGCCTCCTCGGCCTGAGCCTCCCCGAACTTCTGTCGCGCCAGGCGCGGGCGGCGGCGAGTCTCAAGGTCGCGCCTCGGGCCTCGTCCCGACCGCGGGCCAAGTCGGTCATCCTGGTTTTCCTGACCGGCGGACTCAGCCATATCGACAGTCTCGACATGAAGCCGGACGCGCCCGACGGGATCCGCGGCGAGTTCCAGCCGATCGAAACGGCGGTCCCGGGCGTCCGGATCTGTGAACACCTCCCCCGATTGGCGGAGCAGACAGGGAAGCTGGCGATCGTCCGGACGATCTCGCACAGTCAAACGAACCACTTGAACGGCACCCACCAGGTGCTCACCGGCCACTCTCAGCCAGGCGCCTTCTTCGATAAGATCGCGTCACGCGATGACTACCCGTGCTACGCCTCGGCGGTCGACGCAATCCGCCCCCGGAGCGACGGCGTCCCGAGCGGCGTGATGCTCCCCACCTATTTGATGGAAGGTCCGCTGACCTGGCCAGGGCAGCATGCTGGGTTCCTGGGGCCGAAGCACGACCCCTGGCAAATCAAGCAGGACCCGAACTCACGCGACTTTCGGGTCGAGAGCCTGGCACTGCCAGCCGGGTTCGGCGTCGAGCGACTCCAGAGGCGCCGGGAGCTCTTCGACGAGATCGCCACGCAACGCGATCGGCTCGGGGCGAGTTCGTCTTCCACGAAAGATCCACTCGACGCCCAGCGCGATCTGGCTTACTCCCTGATTCTTTCCGGCAGGGTCGCCCGCGCCTTCGAGCTGGACCGCGAAGACCCGCGGATGCGCGATCGCTACGGTCGCCACATGTACGGCCAATCCCTCCTGCTCGCCCGCAGGCTGGTGCAGGCCGGAGTCCCCCTCGTCCAGGTCAACATGGGCCGAGTCCAGACCTGGGACACGCACTCCGGAAACTTCAAATCCCTCAAGGATCGGCTGCTCCCCCCCACCGATCGCGGAGTCGCCACACTCCTCGAGGACCTGGCGACGACCGGCCTGCTCGACGAGACCTTGGTCGTCATCGCGGGAGAGTTCGGCCGGACTCCCCGAATCGGCAAGAGCACGGGAAACGCCAACGCTCAAGACGGGCGCGACCACTGGGCGAAGGTCTTCTCGGTAGCGCTCGCGGGGGGCGGTGTGCGCGGCGGGCAAGTGATCGGGCAGTCGGACAAGATGGGCGCCTACCCCGCCAGCCAGGCGTATACACCCGCCGACCTCGCCGCCACGATCTACCAATCGCTCGGCATCGACCCCGCAACCGAGCTCCGCGACCGACTCGACCGCCCCATCAGACTCTGCGAGGGTGAGTCGATCGCGCGACTCTTCACCGCCTGACCCGACCCACCGGTCATCATTTTTCTCGCTCGCCCTCAAAGGCGAGCGAGGACCGTCAGGCGATCTTCTTGCGGCTCTCCGGGTGATCGAAGTGGAGTTCGAGGTTCGCGTTGGCCGGTTGGTGCTCTTCCGAGGCGGATTGCACCAGTTCGGTAAAAACGCCACCGCGGCAGACCAGCTCGTTGTAAGAACCGGTCTCCACGACCTGACCGTCCTTGAAGACCAGGATCCGGTTGGCGTCGCGTAAGGTGGTCAAACGGTGGGCGACCAGGATCACGGTTCGATCGACGCGGGCCGCGGTGATTGCCTGTTGGACGAGGCGCTCGCTGATGTTGTCGAGGGCGGAGGTTCCCTCGTCGAGGATCAGGATCGGCGGGTTCTTCAGGAACACACGCGCCAGCGCGATCCGCTGCCGCTGGCCGCCGGAGAGGTTCTGGCCACGCTCGGAAACGAGGGCGTCATAGCCACCATGCATGGCCCTGATCTCGTCATGCAAGCAGGCCAGTCGCGCGGCATGCTCAACCTGCGGACGGGTGGCGTCCGTCTGGCCGTACGCAATGTTCTCAGCGATCGTGCCCGAGAAGACGAACGGGTTCTGGCCGACGTAACCGATCAGGTCACCGATCGCCTCGCGTGAGACCGACTCGAGGGGAATTCCACCGAGCATGACCCGCCCGGCGCTCGGGTGCGACAACCGCACCATCACCCGCAACCAGGTGGATTTACCGCCTCCGGAACGCCCGGCCACCCCGATCGTCTCACCGTGGCGGATCGTCAACGAGACCCCGTTGAGCGCCCGCCTCGGCCGGCCGTCGGCCTCGCGGTAATCGACCTGGAGGTCATCGGCGACAAAAACGGGTTCCCCCAGCACGAGGGACGGCTCTCCGGCAGGCGCGGGATGGAACGATCGATCGACAGGCTCCGCGAGGATATCGATCAGGTCACCCACCTTGAGACTGCACTCGTGCGCCTCGTCCACAAACCGATGGACCTCGTTCAAGGGAGTCATCACACTGAGGAAGAGCACCGAGAAGGTGAGGATGTCGCCGTTCTGAATCTGACCATTGACGAAGAGGGAGATGGCGAACGCGATCACGAGCAGGTGAAACAGGCCTTCGTTGAGCGCCTTGCCGCCACCGAAGAGAGACATCTCGAAATGATGGCGGATCTCGGTGGCACGTCGGCGCTCGGCGGTCCGCTCGACCCGGAGCACTTCCTGGCGGTGCGTGTTGGCCGCGCGGATGTAGTCGATTCCGGAGAGTTGCTCGACGACCGTCCCATCCATCGCTTCCCGGTTGCGGAGCAATCCGAGCCGGACCCCCTTCTGGGTCATGAGCTGCCACATCGTGAGCGCGACCGAGATCGGGATCACCCCCGCCATCGCCAGCGCGATGCCGGGCTGCTTGGACAGGGTGGCTGCAATCGCAAAGCTTCCCGTCAAGATTGCCGGGATGAAGTCGAGGAAACTCATGCGGAGAAACCGCACGAAGCCGTCGACGCTCCTCGTGATTCGCCCGTGGAGTGCGCCCACCTGCTCGTGGGTCAATGCCGAGAGGTCCACCTTCATCAGGTGGGCGACCAAGCGAACGCACATGTCTCGATCGATCCGAGTGCAGGCGTTCTCCACCAGAAAGCGGCGGAGCACGTTCAGGCCCTCTCGCATCAAGTAGAAGCCACCGATCAAGGCCAGGTAGAACAGGGCGACCCGGGTGACGGCCGCCTTGCCGACCTGCTGATGGATCTGCTGGTTGACGGCGTTGACCACGGTTCCCAGGAGCAGGGGAATCGCGGTACTGGCGGCGCTGCCGAATCCCATGACCAGGACGGCGACCCCCAACGCCCATCGATGGCGTGCGGGGACCAGCCTCCAAACCTCTCGGCCACGCACCGCAATGGTTTGTAATTCAAGCCAGATTCCCTGGGCTGGCCTGTCCTGTCGCTGCGGCATGGTCGTTCCCTACAATCCCATAAAAAAAGAGACTCACGACGACACCAGCCACGGCGAGGCGACGTGACAGGCGGCCGGTGAAGTTCGCAAGTGTGGCGGTCGATCGGCAGTGCGAAACATCCTGTCCGCGAGAGCCTTCGGCGGGCGGAGCGCGTTGGGTTTGGCCCCGGCCCACCGGACATCGCTTTTTCCTGACGGAATCGAAGATGACGACGAATCGAGAAGGTTAGATGAAAGTGAATAAAATTCGCGATGGACCCAGACCGTCACGACACGATTGCAACCGCCGTGCCACCGCCTGTTCGTTCACCGCGAGCACTGGTCCGAGTTCGCATAAAACTTACATTCGCTTATCCACAAGTTTCTTTGATCGTGGAGACATGACTTTTTTGTTGCTTTAATACCAAAGACCGGTACAATCGACGCGACGTGGCAAGGAACAGGACGCCACATCCACGACCCTGTTCGGGTCGGACAGCGAAGGGATTCCCATCGTTCTTGAGCGAAGCCGCCATCCCGGCAAAGGCTCGCTCCTCCCTCCAGTACGGATGGAATGGGTCGGCACGCAAATCGGATCGCCGATTTTTTTCCAGTTCGCGCGCCGACCGCGCCATGATCCTCCGTTTCACGCGCAATTCTTGCAGGTTTGCGGCGCCAACAGCGATGACCAACTTTGACGTATCGAGAAGGACAAGCGTGCGCGACAACTCGCATTTCGGTCCGATCGAATCCAAATGAGAAGCTTCGATTCCGTCAAAAAAACTCGTCCAAATGCCCGTATTTTACCTCATTCACAAACAACCACCCAGTCAACGATCGATTTCGAGAGGAATCCCGGGCAAAGCGAGAGTTGGATAGCTCATGGCGCAACATTTGCAGAATTGGTGCTGCGAATTGCGACTGGTCGATATTCTTGGAAATTGAGGTAAGTTGATGATGAATCGCGAACTTCCCATGACCACATCGCTGAACTTTGACGCTGTCACCGCGTCCCAGGAAGTCGTCTTTGAGCCGGCGGGAAGAGCGACCGAACGGCAGGGGCGCGGTGCGCTCCCGATCGTTCCAGCCATCGAGTTCGAAGAGGAAACGCTGGTCATCGACGACCGCTTCGGCCTAAGTCCTTCGCAACTGGTTGAGAACAAGCTGTCTCGGAAGCTCCAGGAAACCTCCTTGCCGGTAAGCCATCTTCAGACGCGAACTTTGATCCGAAGACGCTAAGAATTTTTGCTCCCAAGAGGAGGCCTGCACACAAATTGTGCAACTCATGCCTCTTCGCTCGCCCTGCCGGGCCATTGGGGGGTTCTGCTCAAGGCAGGATGCTCTCCACCCCCGCAGTCGAGATATGGGTGAGGCCCGCAACGCATCGCGGGCCTCACGGTGGCCGCTCGAGCTCAACCGGGCGGACCTGACGGATCGCCGAGAACCACGCACACCTCGTGATCCTGATTGTCGTGGGCGAGCGGGATTCTCCCCGTGGCGACGACCGTGCCATCGAGCGTTACGCTGAGAACACCGTGCTCGACCCGTTGCGGGTTCGTGACCTTGATCCGGTACACGGCGGAATTGCGTTTGTAGGTGATCGCGAACTCCGGCCAGTGCGACGGGATACAGGGATTGATCACCAGGTGGTCGCCCTCGAGTCGGAAGCCGAGGATCGATTCCAGGCCGACCCGGTACAGCCAGGAGGCCGAGCCGGTGTACCAGGTCCAGCCGCCGCGGCCGGTGTGGGGCGGGAGGCCGTAGACGTCGGCCGCGACGACGTAGGGCTCGACCTTGTAACGGGCCACCGCCTCGGGACTGTCGGCGTGGTTGATCGGGTTCAGCAGGCCGAAGAGTTCGGCCGCGTGGTTACCCCGGCCTTGGAGGGTGGCGGCCAGCACCACCCAGGTGGCTGCGTGCGTGTACTGGCCGCCGTTCTCACGAATGCCGGGAACATAGCCTTTGATGTAGCCCGGTTCAAGCGTCCCGGTGTCGAACGGGGGTGTGAACAGGAGAATGAGCCCGTCGTCGCGGCGGACCAGGCGTTCGTCCACTTCCTTCAACGCCCGTTCCGCCCGCTCCGGATCGGCCGCACCCGAGATCACGGCCCAGGTCTGCGCAATCGAGTCGATCTGGCATTCGTCGTTCTCCGCGGAGCCGAGCGGAGTTCCGTCATCGAAGTAGGCCCGGCGATACCAATCACCGTCCCATGCCTCGTTCTCGACTGCGGCGCGGAGCGACTCGGCCTGTTCGCGACAGCGCCTGGCCTGGACCAAGTCGCCGCGTGCCTCGGCGAGCGGCGCAAAGTGGTGGAAGATCGCGATCAGGAACCAGGCGTCCCAAACACTTTCTCCCTTTCCCCCCGCGCCAACCCGATTCATGCCGTCGTTCCAGTCTCCGGTCCCCATCAACGGGAGCCCATGCTCCCCAAGCTGCATCCCACGCTCGAGTGCAAGCAAGCAGTGCTCATAGAGCGTGCCCGACTCGCCCGCGATCGCGGGGACCCCATAGTCCTCTTCCTGATTGGGGGCGAGGAGATGTCCCTTCAGGTACGGGACGCGCTCGTCGAGCACGGAGGCGTCGCCGGTGGTCTCGACATAATGGCTGACCACGAACGGGAGCCAGAGCAAGTCGTCGGAAAAGCGAGTGCGAACGCCGCGACCGGCGGGCGGGTGCCACCAGTGTTGAACGTCGCCTTCGAGGAACTGACGCGAGGCCGCACGGAGCAAGTGGGCCCGCGCTTCGTCCGGAGCACCATACACGAGTGCGGCGACATCTTGAAGTTGGTCGCGGAAGCCATAAGCGCCTCCCGACTGGTAGAACGCCGAGCGGGCCCAGAGGCGGCAGCTCAGGACCTGGTAGAGCAACCAGCGGTTGAGCACGAGGTCCATGGCGGAATCGGGCGTGCGGACCTGAACGGTGGTCAGCACCGCATCCCACTGCGCTCGAACCGCCTCGAGAACGGCGTCCGCCTTCCCCGGCTCTCGAACGCGCTGGATCAGGACGCGAGCGGCCTCGAGCGTCTCGGCCTCGCCCAGGAAGAAGTGGATCGCCTTTTCTTCGCCGGGAGCGAGCTCGAACTTGGCCTGTAGTGCCGCGCAAGGGTCGCTCACCACGCCCGCGCGGCCGGACAGTTCGACCCGTCGCAGCGCGGCGGGCGCGGCGACCGAGCCGTTCCGCCCGAGGAACTCCAGCCGATCCGCCGTCAAGGTTCGCGGACGCATGCTGACATCAGCGAACGCCACCCTCGTGGCGAAGTCGGCGCGGAATGAGTTCCGAGCCAGGAGCGCTCCGGTCTCCTCATCGATCTCGGTGACAACGTGCGAGGCCGCCACGTCGCGCGTGGTCCCGAGCACCCACTCGGCAAAGAAGGTGGCTGAGAGCGACCTGGGCTGATCCCCTGAGTTGCGAACCTTGAGCCGGATCAGCTTGACCGAATCTTCGGGGGGAACCAGCAAGAGCAACTCATGGACCAGCCCATGGGTCTGTCGCTCGAAGACGGTGTAGCCCTGGCCGTGGCGAACCAAGGTCGCCGCTTCCGAGGGGATGGGCAGGGGGGTCGGCGACCAGACCTCGCCGGTCCACTCATCCCGGAGATAGACCACCTCCCCGGCCGGGTCGGACACCGGGTCATTGTTCCAAGGCGTGAGCCGGTTCCCCTGGCTGTTGCCCGCCCAGGTGTAGCCCGCCCCGGTCTCCGAGACGAGGAATCCGACCGCCGGATTGGCGATCACGTTGATCCAAGGGGCGGGCGGCAAGACCAAGGTCGGGCCCGACTCGGGCGTTGGTCGGCCATTGAGCGGTGTCTCCGGCCGGGGGTGCGCGCGGACGACTACGCAGTACTCACGCCCCTCCTGGTGGAACCCTCCCAGCCCGTTCGCGAACTGAAGGTCGGTCGGGACCGCGAGCTCGGGGTTGTCCCATCGTTCCGGTTTCCGGGTGGCAACCAGCGGCTCGGGGGGTGCGGGCAACCGCTCGACGCGATCGAGCTGACTGGCCAAGGGCCCGCGATCTCCCAACAGTACGACGCGGGCCGCGGCCTGAAGCAGCATCAAGTCTTCTTCCGGGGCGTGGGCTGCCTTTCGGACGAAGACGCCCCCCGGCTTGTCAAGCAGGTCATGAGCATCACTCGATCGCACGAGATCGAGCAACTGTTGATTCAGCTCCTCGAAATAGCTCGAGGGCTGTTCATTGAGCAGGACCAGGTCGGCCACCAGCCCTTTGAGCCGCATGTACGAATGCGCGGTGAGCACCTGGCGAGCCAGGGGCATTTCGCTCCCCTCGGCGATGCGGACCAGGAGGATCGGCAGGTCGCCCGAGATGCCGTACCGCCAGAGCCCCGGCTGCCCTTGGCGATTTGCAGCCAGCACCGGGGCCGGCGCGCGAAGGGCCGACCCGGCGAAGAGGACGTGCGCCGCGAGCCGCTGGAAGAGGTGCGCCTCCTCGGGCGACCAGTTGCGATGGCGGTGCTCGACCTGGCTATGGGCCCAGGCCAGTTCAAACGCTCGCGCCACCGCACTCGGATCATGGAACTGGTCGGCCAGGGCAAGCGCCTCCTCCCTCGTGTCGGCGACGGCCGTGGTGAACGCGACGGTCGCCGACTCGCCCGGCTCGAGACGAACCCGTCGCCTCAGACTCAGTATCGGGTCGAGGACCGGGCCGGTCGTGCCCGAGAGAACCGCGCCAGGGTCGAGCGCCGCGGGATCGGCCGGTGTTCGGCCCCGGCCGAGAAAGCGGGCGCGGTCGGTTTCATACTGGGTCGCGCCGATCATGCTTCGCTCGACGGCCGAGACATGCACCGCCCAGATCGGTCGCTGGTCGTGGGACCGGGGGCGTCTTCTGCAAAGCAGAGCCTCCGAACCAGGGAGCCATTCAGTCTCCAGGAAGAGTTTACCGAACGCAGGGTGGGCCAGGTCACCGCCCCGCGAGTTGAGAACGACCTCGGCGTAGCTGGTGACTTCGAGCTCACGTGTCTGGCTATCTCGATTGGTCAACGTCAGCCGGCGAACCTCGGCGAACTGCTCGGGAGAGACCGTGATCTCGAGTAGACTCTCAATGTCCCCGTCGACCCGCCGGAACGAGGCCTTGTCGGAGGAGAAGACGACCTCGTAGTCCTTGACGACCCGACAGACCGGATGATGGCCGGCCGACCAGAGCAGGCCTCGGCCGACGTCGCGAATGTAGCAGAACTGCCCGAGCGCATCGCGCGTGGCGTCTTCGCGCCAGCGGGTGACATCAAGACCACGGCACGAGCTGAAGCCCGAGCCGGAGTTCGTCACCATCACATGATACTGTGAGTTCGACAGGAGATGAGTCCGAGGCGCGGGGGTATTGGGCGTGGTCAATCGCCGGCTCATGAGCGGAATTCCTTCGCGATTCGAGGCCGCAGTCGCCATCGTCGCCTCCGACGGCCCGGACAGCGGCGCATCGCGGGGGATCCGTTCCTGAAGCAGCAGCTCGGCCGCGCGGACCATCGGGTCGGCGTGGAACCGGCGGGTCATCGGCTCGTCCAGGAGGGCATTGGTCAAGGCGACCAGGCTCATCCCCTGGTGATGCGCCATGTATGACCGGACGACCACCGAGCGCTTCCCCTTGGGCACCCGCTCGGCCGTGTAGTCGACCGCCTCGTAGTAGCCGTACAACCCTTCGGCACCTTCTTCCGCCAGGGTCCGCAGGTTGGCCAGGGCCTCGCGAGGGACGAGCATCGTGGCGAGCGCCGTGGCGTAGGGCGCGATGACCAGGTCCTGCTCCAGGCCCCGTTTCAGCCCGAGACCCGGCACGCCGAACGACTGGTACTGGTAATCTCCATCGACATATTGCGCGTTGAACGCACTTTCAGAAATCCCCCAAGGGACCCCGGCCTCACGGCCGTACTCGATCTGACGAGCCACGGCCGTCCGCGCGGCCTCGGCGACGATCGTACCGGGCAGGGCCTTGATCAGGAGCCGAGGCATGAGGTACTCGAACATCGTCCCCCCCAGGAGACGAGTCCGACCCGACCCGCGGTGCTGAGGAAGGGACGGCCGAGCTGAAACCAGTGGCGACGAGGCGCATCGCCGCGCGCGATCGTCAAGAAGCTGGTCAGGCACGACTCCGACGCGAGCAGGTCATAGCAGGCGCCGTCGAGCCGACCCAGCACGAGATTGCAGCCGATCGAGTAGAGGTTGCGCTCGGGCTTGTAGAGCGGCTGGAATTCCATGACGTCGGCCAGCGCCTCGGCGCGGATCGCCAGCTTGCGGATCCGGTCGCGTAACGTCAACGCGGCGGATTCTCGGACCGCCGACGCCAGCCTCCGCAACCCGTCGCTCGCGGGGTTGGACGTGGCTAACGTCTCCAACTCCGCGGCGAGCCCCTCGGCCCGATCGGACATCACGGCCACGCTCGCCCGCGCCACGAGCGATTCACGCACGGCCAGCCAACGTCGCAAGAGATCGTCCGTCGGCCAGGGGACATTCCCCTTCGCTTCCCAGTCGCGCAACGGGCTCAACCAGGGGGCGAGCGCGGCCAGCTCAGCCCGGCGCTGGCGGATCTGCTCGGCGAATCGTCGCGGCCAGATCTCGAGCAACGACGACTTCGAGGGGGGACCCCCTGGCTTCGTTCGCGGTTCGGTCGGAACGGTCAAACCGCCGGGCCACTCGCTGATCAAGGTCCGGATCCGACCAATCAGGCCACTCGCCGCCCAGTCGAGCTCACTGAGCCACTCGTCCCAGCCGAGCAGGTCGAGCGGGGGGGTGGCGACTTGCCGTTCGATTCGCCGGAAATCTTCCTCGAGCGCCCGGAGTGTCGCCTGCGCGGGGCTGCCGGAGGGGGGCTTGATCCCGCGGAACGCTTCGACGGCCAGGCCGAGCGTATCGGCCAACCCCGTGGCAATCTGGGTGTCCAGGACCGGGCTTTCCGCCTTCTCCCGCAGCCCTTGTTTCAGGGCGACGAGGCAGCCGAGCAGGTTCCCGCTATCCACGGTGGAGATGTAGGCGGGAGGGAGCGGACGGAGGGTCCGCGTGTCATACCAGTTGTAGTAATGTCCCCAATGTTTTTCCATCCGATCGAACGTGTCGAGTGTTTTCTCGAGCCGCTCGGCCAAGGTTCCGAGCCCGATATAACCCAGGTCGTGGGCGGCCAGGGTCGAGAGCAGGAGCAGCCCTTGGTTGGTCGGCGACGTGCGATGAGCGATCCGCCCGTCCGGCTCCTCCTGATAATTGTCGGGCGGGAGCCAGTGGTCCTCATCGCCGACGAACGTCTCGAAGAAGTGCCAGGTCCGCCGCGCCACCCGGCGGAGCTCGCGTCGTTCCTCGGGTTCGAGCGGAGAGTCGGCAACCGGCCGAGGCCGGCTGACCCAGTAGGCGACGACCGGCGAAAGGAACCAGACGGTGAGCACCGGCCAGGCCGCCACGAGCGCTGCGGGATGAACCAGCGCGACCACGAGCGCCAGGGTCACAGCCAGGGCTGAGGCAAACCACATGTTCACGATGAAATCCGCGAGTCCCGCCCCGAGGCGGCGATCGGTCGAGGCCGCGGTCTCCCAGACGAGGAGATTCCGCCGCGTGACGAACAGGCGCGCCAGCGTCTGCACCATCGCGTCGACGGCGACCCGCGCCTGGTCCGCCTGGAACGTGATCGCCATCAGGGCCTGGGCCATCGCGGCCGGCATCCGATCCACCCACGACAGCAGACCCGCCAGCTTCCGCGACCGAACGGTGGTCACAATGGTGCCGATCAGGAGCTGCACCAACGGCAGGGCGGGCACGGCCAGAGCGGTCGCCGTCCAGAGCCAGGGGGATCCGGGCAAGACCGTCCAGCCGAGGGCCAGCAAGACGACCGACGCGGGCGCGACCAGGCTCCGTCTCAGGTTATCGAACAGCTTCCAGCGTTCCAAGGTCGGCAGCGGGTTGGGACGAACGCCGTCCGCGGTCGGCACGCGGCGGCCCAACCAGGGGAGCAATTGCCAATCGCCTCGAATCCAACGATGCTCACGCCTTGCGTAGGCGTGGTAACGCGCGGGGAAGTCGTCGAATAGCTCGGTATCGGTAATCAGCCCGCAGCGCGCGTAGTTCCCCTCGATCAGGTCGTGGCTGAGGATCTGGTTATCGGGGAAGGTGCGACCGGTGGCCGCCTCGAATGCCTTCACCTCATAGATTCCCTTACCGGTGAAGCTGCCCACCCCGAAGAGATCCATATAGGTGTCGGAGGCCGCCGAGGAGTAGGGATCGATCCCTCCCGATGCCGCCAGGATTCCGGCGAACCGCGAATGGGTGGCCGCCGTCAGATGGAAGCTGACGCGTGGTTGGAGCACCGCGTGCCCTTCGACCACCCGCCCCTGGGCCGGGTCGAACCGAGGCCGATTGAGCGGATGCGCCAGGGTGCCCACCAGCCGACGGGCGCCGTCGCGGGGCAGTTGGGTGTCGGCATCGAGCGTGATCACGAACCGGATCGGCGGAAGCGTCGCGGGATCGCGACTCAAGAGCACGTAGCTGGTGTCCACCGCCCCGAGCAGGAGCCGGTTGAACTCCGAGAGCTTGCCGCGTTTTCGCTCCCAGCCCATCCAGCAATTCTGACCGGGGTTCCAAAGCCGACGGCGATGAAAGAGGAAGAACTTGTCTTCCCCGTCCTTGCCGTACCGCTCGTTGAGCGCCTTGACCCGCGCGAGGGTATCATGGAGGTAGCCCTCATCCTCGGGGCGATCTTCTTCGTGCGCATCGGCGAAGTCGGTCAACAAGGCGAACCGGAGCCGCGGATCGGGGTTGGCAAGGTGGTGGATTTCCAACCGCTCCAGCAAGGCCTCCGCGCTCCCGGGCCTGACCAGCATCGAGGGCATCGCGATGAAGGTCGCGCAATCCTCGGGGATCCCCTCCTTAAATTCGAGCTTGGGAAGCACCCGGGGCGGAAGCATGAGCGTGACGAGGTGGTTGACCAGGCCCACGGCGAGCTCGCTCACCGGCACCAGGAGCACCAACCCAAGTAGGGCGAGCCACCCCGGGTGGGCCGCAATCAGTCCGCGACCGCCAAGGCCCATCAAGATCCCGATCAGGGCAAGGAAGACGATGGCAATCGAGCCGAAGTAGGTCGCCCGGGGATGGGCCAGCGACCAGTCGAGGAGTTTCTCCCGCCACCGCGGTCGATAGCCGAACTCGCGTTTCAAGACCGCTTGGCCACGATCGATCAGGTAGTAGCCGACGTGGCCACGGCCCCCGACCGCGCCCGCCTCGGTGGCCTCGCGAGCCAGGGAGACTGCGCGGCGGGCCACTTCGAGCTCATCGGCCTCCGCACCCCGGGCGATCTTTTCGACGGTGCGGCGATAGCGGTCACGCGTGCTGAAGTCTTGAACGGCGTGCATCCCTGCCGGGTCGGTTCGGAGGATGGCCTCGACCGGGCTGATCTGCTCAAAAAAGGTGTTCCAGTCCAAGGCGGAAAGCAGGCGCAGACTGATCACGCAGTTTCCGACCGAAACCTGATTCGCGGCCTGGCGGCGATGCTCGCGGCGGAGGACCTCGTTGGCGTCGGCCCCGACCCCCTCGAGCCGCTTTTCCAATCGCTCGAGAGTCCGGATCGCCGGCCCGTGGTCGCGGAGCAATTGAAGGAGGCGGACGACGAATGGGTCGGTGAGTTCTCCGAGCCCGGCCTCCTCGGCGAAATGCTCCTCGCCATCGTTTCCACCATGGGCCAGTTGCCCCTCGGCGAGCGACTGCGCCGTCCAGCGTTCGGCCCGGGTCCGCTCGTCCCAGCCCCAGAGCATCTTCGCGGCGAGCCGGCGCAGGTTCTCGACCAGGACCAGGCGAAGCATCGTGGGGAGGGCCCAGAGCTCACCGGTCGTGAGCGGGACGATGTCCTGAAATGCCTGGACGTAGCGCGTAATCCGCGCTTCATCGAGTTCACTATCGGTGTGAACCACCAGCGCAAGCGCCAAGGCGTAGACCCGCGGATAGCCGTGCCCCGGTCCTCCCGAAAGCTTGGGCAGTTCCTGGTCATAGCCCTGGGGAAGGTCCTGGCGAATCTCGCGGAGCACGTCCTCGACGATGTGATAGTTATCGGCCAGCCACTCGGCGTCGAGGTCACGTCCTTCGCGGCGAGGCGCATCATCGCCGATGATCCGGGCGTGGGCCTCGATTAAGGAACGCGCGTTCTCAGCGAACCGGCGCAGTAAAGGGCTATTCTGACGGCGGTGAGCCTGAATGACACAGGCCGACGCAAGCTGGCGGGCATGCGCCTCGAGCCGTTCCTGCCCGAACAGTTCACCACGGATTGGCTCCTGCCCTTGGGGTTCGACCAGTAACTCCGCGAGCGACACCGGCGGGTGAGTTGCCGAAGTCGAAGGGACCTGCTCAACGAAGGTAAGGCTCATCCTGATGGACTTCTCCCCGAATTCGGTTCCGCTCCGAGATCTCCGAATTCCCTCACGGTCCGAGAGAATCGGTCTCGAGTCCGGTGTCGCCCACGCTCGAGCGTGCCATCAAGCCACGCCTCGCGTCAACTCGATGCGAACCTTCCCGCGAGCGAGAAGGAGGCCCTCGTTTGGGTCAATCGAAAAGGACAGGCCAGCCGCGAATCGAACGCAAGCCGAGGACCAAGCCGGTCCCCCAACGCCTTAAGAGGGCGAAATACCCTGGACGCGTCCATTCCAGAGCAAATTCCATGCCGTCGCGACCGCCGTCTTCTCCCGAGCGGTGAGGCGCGACGTAGCGGCGAAGCCTTCCGACCGAGGGGAGCGCGAGATGAGGCTTGAACGTGAACGTGACAACGACAACGACAACGACAACGACAACGACAACGACAACGCCCCAAGAGGAGGAATTCGATCGAAGTCGAGCGCAAGCAAAAACCCCTTGGCCGATCGATCGGCCAAGGGGTAATCATCGGAATCGATGTGATTTGGTGCCGGCCATGGGCCGCTGGCAGGCCCTACCGGCGCGACGAAGCAGCACTTCGTCGGCGTTCATTCCCGGGTCGGGACACGGCAATCCTTGAATCGGATGTCGATCGCCAACCAAAAAACCGGAGCAGACGGCAGGACGCAACATCCTGGTATCAGGAAGCGATCAATCCTCGGGATCGGGCCGGTCATCAGCGATGCCAGGAGCGACGGACGAAGGTCATGCCGCTCGATGCGACAACCTGATTAGCTGCCAGAGCTGGCGCCCAGCGAGCTGTTGACGGTGGTGAAGGTCGTTTTCGCGCTTTGTCCCAGCGTAGTCACGATCGTGATGCAAGCCACGAGAATCAGGGCGAGCATCACCGCGTACTCAACCGCGGTCGGGCCATCTTCGTTCGTCAGGAACCGGCAAACTTTCGAAGCAAATGCGTGCATCGGAAAAATCCTTTGTAAGCGGGGCGGACACATGCTCGGCGTCGGGACATGGGCACCACGAATGAAGACTAGGTCGCGAAAATCGAATGTGGCAAAAATTCGAACAAATTCTGTTTCTCGAGGCCAACTCCAGGGATCAACCCAAGCCGAACGGCGGGCGGTAACCAGCGGCGGGCATTGAGGTTCCACCTTAATTAAACTGCGCCATCCCGAGGACCGGCGTCTCGATCGATCGGACGTCCGGGAGAAACGGTTGACCTCAGACGGGAAACCCACCGCGGGAAAGGGAGGATCGAACGAAGCCGTGCTCATCCGTCAATCGGATCGCGGGGCGGCCCCAATGTTGACGCGCCCGGCGACATCAAGTCGACTCCACGGCCCACGGATGGGCGGGTCATCGGCCTGGGTTACCAAGCCGCCTCAACCTCATCCAGAGACTATCGTGCCCTGGTCGGGATCGCTATCATGACCCCGTTCTCGCGACCACTCTTCGAGGTGCGACGCGGGTTCCGGGGCGGGTTCGCTCGCCCGCCGACCCGCGGGTTCCGGTTCCCAACGTTCAACCCAAAGTTCGCGGCCTGCCGTCGACGACTGTGGGCCCTTCACCCGCAATGTGAGGCTGGGTCGTCATGCATCGGCAATCGTCGTTCCTGCTCGCGACCCTCATCGGGGGCCTATCCGCCATGACGGCCAGCCCCGAGGTCGCCCTGGCACAGAAAGGAAACGTGACCGTGGAGAAGGTGGAGTACCAGGGCTGGAAGAACAACCTCCGGCTCAGCAACGGCGATATCGAGCTGATCGTCACGCTCGACATCGGCCCGCGAATCCTCAGCTATCGCCTGGCCGACGGCAAAAACGTCCTCAAGGAATACCCCGACCAGATGGGCCAGTCGGGCGAGGACGAGTGGAAGATCCGCGGCGGGCACCGCCTCTGGTGCGGCCCTGAGGACAACACACGAACCTACGCGCTCGACAACGGGCCGGTGACTTACGAAGAAGCCGGGCCGGGTGTGGTCAAGGTTCGTCCCAAGGCCGACACCGTCTATGGGATTCAGAAAGAGATCGAGATCCAGGTCCCGTCCTCCGGGAGCCGCGTGACCTTGATCCACCGGCTCACGAACATCGGCCCGAAGGGGACCGAGCTGGCCCCCTGGTCGATCTCGGTCATGGCCCCCGGCGGCGTCGAGATCATCCCGTTGCCCGCCAAGCATCCTCACCCGGGAAGCCCGAAGAACGCGAAATCCGCGGCCGACTATGCCGCCGATCAGATCATGGTCATCTGGCCCTACCTCGACTTCCAAGATCCGCGCTGGCACTTCGGCAGCCAGTTCATCACCCTCCGCCAGGATCCGAAACGAGGCCCCACCAAGCTCGGCCTGGCGCACAAGACCGGAGGCGTCGGCTACCTCAACGGAGGCACGCTCTTCGTCAAACGGTTCGACTACGTCGAAGGCGAACCCTACCCCGACTCCGGCGTGAACTTCGAGACATTTACAAACGAGGACATGCTCGAAATCGAAACGCTCGGGCCGATCATCGGACTCGAACCCGGGAAGACGGTCGAACACGTCGAGCGTTGGGAACTGTTCGCCAACCTGGGTGAACTCGGCGACGAGGCGGCCATCGCAAAGGCGATCGCTCCGAAACTGAAATAGCCGCCGACCCCGAAACTTGAACCGAGCCGCGCACTCATCGCAGCGGCTCGGTTCAAAACGGCCTCGCCTGACGCATTAGCGCGAGGAACTGACAACCGCTCCCCGCTCGCTCACGTTCGTCCAGAACGCCGAGCTTTCGGGCAGATCGAATCGATCGCAGATCGTCTCGAGGATCTGCGCACGACGGCCGTCCGACTCGTTGCTGAACGCGTAAAGGGTGGGCCCCCAGGAGCTTTGCCCCGCGCCGTGAAGGCCCTCGGCTTCCATTCCTTGGATGATCGAGGCGAGTTCAGGGCGGGCGAAGACTCCCCCTTGCGCCGGGGCGAAGCAACGGCCGACCCGTTCCTGGAGCTCGGCCAGGGCGGCGCCAAAGGTCGGCAAGTCCCGTTCGAGGACAGCCGGCATCAGGCCCAGGAGGACGAGGCGGCAGAGGCGATCGGCCACGTCTTCGGGGATCGGAGGGAGCTGCGCGAACGCTTGGACTTCGGCCGTGCCGTGAAGGCCGCCATGCGGTCCGGGTAGGATGACGAGGACCTTCCATTCCCGCGGGAAGTCGAGGTGGGCGAGCAGGGGGGGGATGCCGTCGTCGGTCCGGCGGCCGCCGTCGACGATCAGGCCGCCCCGCGCGAAGCCGTGGAGCCCCACGCCCGAGCGAAGCCCACGCCCGCAGAGCACCGCCAAGGTGGCCGGGGAGGGTTCATGGTGACCGGCCATCCGCAAGAGCAGGCGGGCCACTCCCAGGCTGAGCTGGGTTCCGACTCCCAGGCCGACGTGCTCGTCCGGCGCGTGCTGGATCACCAGCCGCGCGGGGGGAAGATCGACGCCGGCCGTCACCAATCGCTCCGCGACCCGAAGCGCACGATCGGCCAGTGGCCCCTCGGCTTGCCAGTGCTCAGCCGGCTCGACGCTCAGCTCGATCCCGGGTGAGTCGATCATCAGGCCGACGCCGCCAAACTGCCTCGGGCAATGCGGACCCCAGCCGAGCAGGCCGAAGTGGAGGCGACTGGGGGTCCGGATCAGAAGTTGGGTCATGGCTGGCGATCGTCCGAGTCGAGGATGCGCCGCCGGGCGACGTCGCTCACATAGTCACGTAAAAGTTCAAAGGCCTCACGCTCGTCGGCGCCCCCGGTCTTCTCGACCAGGATCGCCAGCTTGCCATAGTCGGCCAAGATCTCGTCGAGGGGAAGGATCGAAGTCCGGGTCGCCAGGATGGCCGCCTCGACGACCGCGTGTTTGCCACGGTTCAAACCGAAGAAGTCGCGTTGCCGACCTTGAGCCACAACCTCCACGGTGATCGTCGTTCGCGGTTCGCGATCGTCGAGCGCGATGACCCGGAACTCGAAATAGCGGCAGGCGTCGGTGAGGATCCGGCCACGAACCCGCTCAGCCGGGCGAGTCGGCGGATCGACCGGTCGGCCGATCGCCGCGTTCGCGATCAGCAAGACATCGTCGGTAACGTGCAAGACCCCTTCATGAGACGCCTTCAAGTTCCGATACGTTGTCGAGGTCTGAAACGGCCGGAGGATGAATCGGCGCATCGCGGCATCGACTTGCGGACCCATCGGCGCCACGTTCAGGGTCCCGGCTTGATCCAGAGTCGTCACAATCCCTTCGAGAATCACGACGAGGCCTCGCCCGACGCCGCGGCTTTTCGCTTCCGGTGGCTGACCTCCGGCTCGGTGAGGTATCCCCATTCGAGCGATTGGTCCTGCCTGTACGCCTTGTTCAACGTGATTGCCGTCTTGGCTTTCATCAGCTCGTAACCCAGGTAGAACGCGTGCGACGGATCCGCCACCTCCATGCGGTCGAACAAGAGGAACGGGTCGACATCGCTCAAAAACTTTTCGTTGTTCATGACATGAATCATCCCATCCTCGGCGAAGATCCGCCAGTTCGGATCCTTGATCCGCCGGGCCAGCTCGGCCAGCGCCTCGGGGCCGAAGCGGGGGACTTTCGGGTCGCGCAAGGCGACCAGCCGCGGCTCGACATGCTTGGGCAACATCCGCCGCGTCACCGCGTGGTAGACCAGGCGCCTCGCCAGGTCGAGCTCCCGGACCGAGGAGCGGGCCCAGTTGATCACGGCCGTCGTCAGGACGCTGCCGATCGCCAGCTCCTGACAGAAGCCGGCCAGCAAGGTATTGACCGCCGCGGAATCGGCGTCGGTCAATTCGGTCAGGTTGCCGATCCCCATCATCAGCGCGGCACTCGGATAGCGGCGGCGGACTTCGAGGTAGCGGCCGAGCGACGCCGCAAACCCAAAGCCAATCGGCTCGAGTATGGGGTCGATCCGAAACGGAACCCCCTGGCGTTCCAGGAAGGCAACGGTCTCGTCGAGCCCTTCGAGAGTCCCGGGCCGGTCCGGCATCGCGACGACCTCAACGCCCCAGGCGGCGGCGAGTGCGCGGTTCGACCCATTCACGCTCAAGACAAGGTCCGCGCCGGCCGCCACCGCCGCGGCCACTTCCTCCGGGTCGAAGCTATCGACCGAGACCCGGTGCCCCTCGGCCCGCAAGGCCGCGACGGCCGCGCCGACGCCCGCCCAGGGGCCGCCCGGATCGCAACCGAGGTCGATCCGATCGGCCCCCTCGTCCGCGAACCGGCGTGCCATGGCGAGCAGCGCGTCCCGGGTCAGTTGCGGGGCGTGGTTGATCTCGGCAAGGATCTCGATGTCAAAGCCGCCGTAGCCCTCGAGCCGGGTGTCGGTCTGACCGAAGTGGCGGGGCAAGTCGCGGATATCTTGTGGTCCTCGTTCGACGGTGGCGGTCCCGGCCTTCTCGATCACGGCCGTGAGATCGCCCTGGCAGAGCCCGGGCAAAATCACCCGCGCGATTCCGGGTGGCACGACAAGGTTCCGCGCGACCCATTTAGGCGTCATCAAGGCGGCCACCGAGATGGGCAAGACGGCCACCTCGGCCACGAATCCGGCCCGAGGCGCGAGGTCTTCAAGGACCTGGCGCACCGCGAACTCGGCCAGGCGGCCGGTCACGAAGAGCAGGCGAGGCCGATCCGACCCGACTTCGTGAGCCACACAATCCTCCCGATTCGATAAGTCATTTCGCCGCGACGCGCTATCGAATTGCGCCGCCGTTGATCCGAAGGATCTGGCCGGTCAGGAAGGCCGAACCGGGCGAGACGAGGAACCGAGCCAGGTGGGCCACATCCTCCGGCGTGCCCCACCGCGCCAGCGGGGTCTCGCGAATCACGCGTTCTTGCCAGACGCGGGGAGCCGAATCGCCCCACGCCGTCCTGATCCAGCCGGGGGCCACCGCGTTGACCCGCACGACGGGGGCCAGACTGAGCGCCAGGCTCCGGGTGAACGCCATGACCGCCCCCTTGGTGGCGGCATAGAGCTCTCCCGAATCTCCCTCCATGCCCGTCTCGGCCTGGTCCCAACCCATGGTGACGATCGACCCGTGTCCTTGCTCCTTCATTCTCCGGCCAACGTCGCGCGTCAGGCGCATCGTCGCCACGACGTCGACGGCCCAGAGCTGGTCGAGCTTGGCCTCAAAGCTCAGCTTCGCGGCCGGACCGGTCAAGGTATCGGCCCCCGCGATCTGAAGCCAGGCGTCAAGCCCGCCCCAGAGCTCCCAGGCCTCGGCGACAAGGCGGTCCCCAGCGTCTCGGTCCGCAAGGTCGGCCATCAAGACGTGCGCCCGACGCCCTTTGCCGCGCACGTTCTCGGCGACCTGCTCGGCGGCCGCCCGCGAGGTGCGCCCGTGGATCACGACGTCGGCTCCCCCATCAGCCAGAGCGAGAGCGACCGCCCGGCCGATCCCCGAGGTCGAACCGAGCACGACGGCCCGAAGTCCTTCCAGCTCATGAGTCTCGGCAGGTGGTGTCATTTGGAATTCAAATCAAAAAAGGGGTCGAGCCGATTCCGGTCTGCCGCAAATTCTCCACTCCTTTTGTTGTAGCCGTTTCCCGATCGGGTCTCAAGACGAGCCACGAACGGGTCAAGTCGGTTTGCCCTCCCCTCGAAGTCCTCTTGGAAATATCCTCGCGAGAACCGCAAGTTTTGTTATCGTCTCGGAGCGCCCCCTGCATCGCCTCGATCCGTTCGCCCGCCCCATCAAGGCGAGCGGAAAAAAGCGTCAGCTCTCTGTCTGCTTGAAAAGCGAGGGCATCAGGCGTAGAGACAAAGAGCTGACGGCAGATCGACAAGATGCAGGCAGACCGCATCGGCTCCTGATCTCAACTTGCAGCGAGCAAACCGAAAAAAAAGGTGGACCGTGCCCACCTTCCCAGAGGTAGAAAAGAGCGGGTCATGTTCATGCCGCAAGAACCTAGCCTGGCCACCTCACCCGCCTCTGACCGCACCGTCATCGTCACGGATGCCACCTGCACGGCCTGCGGGTGCCTCTGCGACGACCTGATCGTCAAGGCCGAGGGAGGTCGAATCATTGAGGCGGTCAACGCCTGCGAGCTCGGCCGACGTTGGTATTTTGCCGATCACGCGCACGACGAACTCCCCACGGCGACCGTGGACAGGCAAGCGGTGGAACCGGCCGTGGCCCTCGACCGCGCGGCCGAGATCCTCTCGCGGGCCCAAGCTCCGATCGTCCTCGGCCTGACGCGAACGACCACCGAGACCGTCGCCGCGGCCCTGGCCATCGCCGACCGGATCGGGGCCGTGATCGACCCGGACACATCCGACGGCGATCGCGCCCGACTGTTCGCCACCCAACGGGTCGGCCGGGTCTCGGCGACGCTCGGCGAGGTCAAGAACCGGGCCGATGTCGTCCTTTTCTGGGGCGTCGATCCGGTCGTCACGCACCCAAGGCACTGGGAGCGGTACTCGGTCGAACCGCGTGGCCGATTCGTGCCGGACGGCCGCGCGGGCCGAACGATCCTCGTGGTCGACAGCACGCGCACGGTGACCGCCGAACGGGCGGACCAGTTCATCCGCGTCGCTCCCGAAGCCCAATTTGGAACCCTCTGGACGTTGCGGGCCCTGATTCAGGGCGTCCCGCTCGATCCAGGGCGCGTCGAGCAGGCGACCGGCCTCGACCTACAAACGCTCAAGAACCTTGTCGACTCTCTTAAGGCGGCGAAATACGGCGCCTGGTTCTCTGACTCTCGACTCGGCAGCGGGCCTGGCGGTGCCGCTCGAATCGAGGCGGCCTTGACCTTGGTTCGCGACCTGAACCGCTTCACCCGCTTCGTGATCCTCGGTCTCGGCGCCCCGGGCAACCCGGCCGGCGCCGAGGCAGCACTGACCTGGCAGACCGGATATCCTTCCAGCGTCAGCCTGAGCCGAGGTTCGCCTCGCACGATGCCCGGCGTCACCTCCGCCGAGGCATTACTGGCGGGGGGCCGAGCGGACGCCGCGCTGATTGTCGGCGATGGGGAATTGCCAGGACTCTCCGACGCCGCCCACGCCCACTTAGAGCGCATCCCGCGTATCGTTGTCGGCCCCAAGGCCACCGCTCCGGGGAGCACGGCCACGGTCGCGTTCGACGCGGCCACCCCTGGGATCGATGCCGGGGGCACAGTGATGCGGTCGGATGGCGTCGTCTTGCCGCTTCGGCCTCCGTTGCACCCGAGCACTCCGACAGACCGGGAGTGGCTCCAAGCCCTCGAGACTCGGCTCCCTTTCTGATGTCTCTTGACCTCGATCGGTTCTCGCCTCCCTCTTTTTATCGATGAGGGGCAACACAGGAACGGATCTTCCATGGCCAGGGTCTTCCGCGCATGACAACGCTTCGGATCGCAGGTGGACGAGTGGTCGATCCGGCCAACGGAGTCGACGACGAGGTCCGCGACCTCTGGATCGCCGACGGGCGAGTGGTCGAGCCCCCCGCCGACCCCGACGCCAAGGCCAACCGCACGATCGACGCCCGAGGCTTCGTCGTCATGCCGGGCGGCGTGGACGTCCATTGCCATATCGCCGGCTCCAAGGTCAACGCCGCGCGGATGCTGCGGCCCGAGGACAAGCGAGGCAAAGAGGTTCCCCGCCACCCAGGACTGCGGTCGGGAACGCTCGGGAGCGTGCCCAGTACGTTCACCACCGGATACCGCTATGCAGGACTCGGCTACACGACGGCCGTCGACGCCGCGATCCCTCCCTTAGGGGCGCGACACGCACACCACGAGCTCCGGGACACCCCGATCATCGACAAGGCGATCCTCGTCCTGATGGGGAACAACCACGCGGTGATGGACCGGATTCATGCCGGCGAACAGGCGCGACTCCGCGACTACGTCGCCTGGCTCTTGAACGCCACCCGAGGCTACGGGGTCAAGGTTGTCAACCCGGGAGGGGTCGAGAACTGGAAGGAAGGGCATGGGAATGTCACGACTCTCGACCAGGTCATCCCCCACTTCGAGGTCACGCCCCGACAGATCATGGTCGAGCTCGCCCGCGTGGTCGATGAGCTCCAGATCCCGCATCCGATGCACTTGCACACCCCGAACCTCGGCCTTCCCGGCAACTGGGCAACCACGCTCGAGACGATGAAGGCGCTCGACGGCCACCGGGCCCACATGGCTCATATTCAGTTTCATAGCTATGGTGGCTCACCCGACGACACGCGAGCGTTCGACTCTCAGGTCCCGGCGCTGGCCGAGTATATCAACACCCATCCCGGGATCTCGGTCGACGTCGGCCAGGTCCTGTTCGGCGATACGACCAGCATGACGGCCGACGGGGCGGTCGGCCAGTTCCTCCACTCGGTCACGGGGCGGAAGTGGCTCAGTCACGACGTGGAGATGGAAACCGGGTGCGGGGTCGTGCCGATCACTTATGAAAACAAGAACTTCGTCCACGCGCTCCAGTGGGCGATCGGCCTCGAGTGGTATCTCCGCGTGGACGACCCCTGGCGGGTGGCGATGAGCACCGACCACCCCAACGGCGGCTCGTTCCTGGCTTACCCGCAGATCATCGCCCTGCTGATGGACCGAGGGCACCGCGCCGACATGCTCGCCGGCCTTCCCGACCGGGTCCGCGCTCGGTCGGGCCTGGGCGACCTCTCCCGCGAATACACCCTGTCCGAGATCGCGATCATCACGCGCGCGGCCCCCGCCCGAATGCTCGGGCTCAAGCAGAAGGGGCACCTCGGCCCAGGGGCGGATGGTGACGTGGCGATCTACGCTCCCGACGACGACAAGGAACGGATGTTCTCGCTCCCCCGCTACCTGATCAAGCAGGGCGAAGTGGTCCTCGACGATGGCGACTTGCGAGTGGCCCCCAGCGGCCAGGTCCGGTACAGCCAGCCCGGTTTCGACCCGGAAGCGATCCCCAAGATCGAGGAGTGGTTCTCACGTGATTATTCGCTTCAGTTTGCAAACTTCCCGGTGAGCGACGACGACCTCGACGGCGACATTCAAGGGGCCACGTCATGACGACCGCGATCAACGGCGTGGCCATTGCCGACACGTTCGCCGAAGCCTTCCCGATGACAGCCGCGCGGGCGATCATCACCGCCGACACGCCGGCCTGGGCCGAGATCGCCGGGCGGACGATGAGCGGTTATGCGACGAGCGTGATCGCTTGCGATGCCGAGGCCGCGATCGAGCGAGTGCTGACCCCAGACGAGACCCCGGACGGCCGGCCCGGGGTCAGCGTGCTCGTGTTCGCGTTCAGCCGCGATGCGCTTGAAAAGGCGCTGACGAATCGGGTCGGCCAGTGCGTGATGACCTGCCCGACGACCGCCTGCTACAACGGCTTGCCGCTCGGCGAGAAGACGATCAACGTCGGGGGCAAGCTCCGCTTTTTCGGCGATGGCTGGCAGATCTCCAAGCGGCTCGACGGCAAGCGCTACTGGCGAATCCCGGTGATGGATGGCGACTTCACCTGCGAGGAAATCTTCGGCACGACCAAAGGGGTGGCCGGCGGCAACATCATCCTACTCGGGATCGACCCGGCGGAGACCTTGGCCGCGACCGAGGCGGCCGTGCTCATGATGCGGGCCTGTCCCGACGTGATTCTCCCGTTTCCAGGGGGGATCGCCCGTTCGGGGTCGAAGGTGGGGAGCAAGTATAAAAAGCTCCGAGCAAGCACGAACACGGCGTTCTCGCCGGGCCTTCGCGGGTTGGTCGATTCGGTGCTTCCTCCCGAGGTTCAGTGCGTCTACGAGATCGTCATCGACGGACTGACCCTCGAGTCGGTCGAGCGGGCCACGGCCCTCGGAATTCGCGCCGGGGCACTCCCGCGCATCGTCGCGATCACCGCCGGCAACTACGGGGGCAAACTCGGACCGTTTCATATCCGTTTGCCCGACGTTCTGACCCGTTATTGAGAGGCACGTCTTCAAGACGCGGCAATATCGGTAGGATGAAGGCGAATAACTCCAGCATCGGGTTGATTCGTTTCCCCCCATAAAAGAGGTCTCTGATGGAAGGTCTAGTGGGTATGCTCGTGGTGATGGTCGTACTGGGGGTCATCTTCCTGATGTTCGGCCCTCTGTTCACCGTGAACCAGCAGACGGCGGTCATCGTCCAGCGGTTCGGCAAGTTTGCCCGCGTGGCGCAGCCGGGCCTGAACTTCCGAATTCCCTTGATCGAGACGATCGCCGGGAAGCTCAACCTCCGCGTTCAACAGCTCGACGTGAAGGTCGAGACCAAAACCGAAGATAACGTCTTCGTCCACGTGATCGTCGCCGTTCAGTACCACGTCCTCCCCGAGAAGGTGTACGACGCCTACTACCGGCTGGCCAACGCCAACCAGCAAATCACCGCGTTCGTCTTCGACGTCACCCGGGCCCGCGTCCCCCGGATCAAGCTCGACGACCTGTTCGAGAAGAAAGACGAGATCGCCGACGCGGTCAAGAACGAGCTGTCGCACGTCATGTACGACTTCGGCTACGGGATCGTCAAAGCGCTCGTGACCGACATCGAACCCGACCACACGGTCAAAGAGGCGATGAACGCGATCAACGCCGCCCAGCGGATGCGGATCGCGGCGACCGAGAAGGGCGAAGCCGACCGGATCCTCAAGGTGAAGGCGGCTGAGGCCGAAGCCCAGAGCAAGGCGCTCCAGGGCAAGGGCATCGCCGACCAGCGGCGGGCGATCGTGGACGGCCTTCGCGAGTCGGTCGACGAGTTCCAGAAGAGCGTCACGGGGACCACCGCCCAGGATGTGATGAACCTCGTCCTCATGACCCAGTACTTCGACACGCTCAAGGAAATCGGTGCGTCCTCGGTTTCCAACACGATCCTGATCCCGCACTCCCCCGGGACACTCACCGATCTGACCTCGCAGATGCGCACCGCCATGATTACGGCCGATGTCGTCGGCCGTGAACCGCAATCCCACGGCGACCGCCCCCATGGGGCGAAGCCGGCGCACTGAGCGGGGCACTCGGCCAAGGAGAACCGCCCCTCGCGCTCCGTCCGAGGGGTGGTCCTCTTTGACAAAAGGTGAAAGCAAGGGATCCTATGCCAGGCACAAGCTTCATGACGTTCATTCTGATCACGAACGTGGCGGCCGGCCTGCTCGTGACGGCCATTGCGCGTCCCCTGATTCACCGCCGAATCGCGCCCAATGCGTTGTACGGCTTTCGCGTCCGCCGGACCCTGGAAAATCCCGAAGTCTGGTACGACGCCAACGAATACGCAGGCCGTTGCCTGTTCTGGTTCGGCATCGGTACGAGCCTCGCAGCGCTCGCCCTCTTCTTCCTCCCCGGCATCGATCCCGTGGCTTATGCCGTTTCTTGTCTGATCATCACGTTAATTGGTCTGACCGTGGGTGTAGCATTAAGCTTTCGGCATCTCAACAATTTACCACACCAATAAAAAACCATATTTGCGTATTCCGCAGGGTGGGCCGTCCCCACCGGACAAAATCGCATCGCGGTGGGAGAAACGTCGAATGGCTTTGAACCTGCGTTGGCGAGGAACGACGCGTCTCACCGTCGAGGCCGAAGGACTCGCGCCCGAGAGGCTGGCAGTATTGTCGGCCGTGGAAATCGGTCGGAGCAAAGTGAGTCTCGGCAACTCTCAAGTCGAGCTCGGGGAGTTGTTCACGATCGAAGGAAGTGCCGAGGACAGGCATCTCACCCTTGAGGGGGACCTTCGCCAAGTGGACCGGCTCGGGCAAGGGATGAGCACGGGGACCCTGACCATCCGGGGGGACGTGGGGGCCGAGCTCGGAGCCGAGATGACGGGCGGACGGATCGAGGTTGAGGGAACGGTCGGTGACTGGGCCGGCGCCGAGATGCGCGGCGGTGTCTTGCGGATCCGAGGAGGGGCGGGCCGGTCACTCGGCTCAGCCTATCCTGGAAGCCGGCTGGGAATGCGTGAGGGGGTCATCCTGGTCGAGGGGACGATCGGCGAGGACGCAGGGTTGGCGATGCGTCGCGGGCTGATCGCCGTCTCGGGCGCGGCGGGGGACGGGCTGGGCCGAGGGCTGATCGCCGGTTCGATCTTCGCGTTCGGCTCGGTCGGGAGCTATCCGGGGGCGGGGATGAAGCGCGGGACCTTGGCCTTGTTCGCGGGCGAGGGCGCGAGTGAGCGGCGGCTCTTGCCAACGTTCGTCCCGAGCGGGCGGTCGCGGCCGCCGTTCCTGACGATCTATCTCCGCCAGTTGCGGCAGTGGGGGTTCCCGGTGCCGGACTCCGCTTTCTCAGGGCCGCTCGAACGGTACAATGGGGATTTGGCCCAGCGGGGCCAGGGAGAAATCTGGGTCGGGCCGTAAGTGGCTTGGGCTTGGCCGGGAGTCCGACGATGAATCTCAATGAACGATCGCTCAAGGTGGTTGAGGAACTTCTCGCTCGCGCCGAGGAGCGGAGGGTCGCCGTCCACCCGATCGAAGGGGGGGGCCGGTTCATCGACTGCGGGATCGACGCCCCGGGTGGCTTGCTGGCCGGCCTCGACCTGACCCGGGTCTGCATGGCCAACCTCGCCGAGGTGTCGATCGTGCCGGGGGACGTGGCGGGGAGGGCTTGCCCCCTGGTGCAGGTGGTCAGCGACCATCCGGTCCGCGCCTGCCTGGCGAGCCAGTACGCCGGTTGGGCGATCAGCGAGGGGAAATTCTTCGCGATGGGCTCGGGCCCGATGCGCGCGGCGAAGGGGGACGAGCCGATCTTCGCAAAGATCAAAGGCGGCGAGTCGGCCGAGTCGGTGGTCGGTGTCCTTGAGAGCCGCAAGAAACCGACGCCCGCGGTGGTCGCCAAGATCGCCGCGGCCTGCCGAGTCGCCCCAACCGCGCTGACGCTGCTCGTCGCGCCCACGGCGAGCATCGCGGGCGGGGTGCAGATCGTGGCGCGATCGGTCGAGACCGCCCTGCACAAGCTTGCCGAGCTTGGTTTCGATTTGTCCCGGATCGAGTCGGCCTGCGGGTCGGCCCCATTGCCTCCGGTCGCGGTCAACGACCTGGCCGCGATCGGCCGGACCAACGATGCGATCCTCTACGGGGCCCGCGTGGTCCTGTACGTCCGCGGCGATGACGCCAGCCTCGAAGCGATCGGCGCCAAGGTTCCCTCATCCGCCTCGCACGACCACGGTGAGCCGTTCGCGGTGATCTTCGCCAAGTACAACAACGACTTCTACGCCGTCGATCCCCACCTGTTCAGCCCGGCCGAGGTCGTCTTCCAGAACCTCGAGACCGGTCGGGTTCACGTCTTCGGCCAGGTCGCGACCGACGTCATGGTGCGTTCGTTCTACTCGTGAGTACTCCTAAGCCGTTGGTCTCGGTTTTCTATGAATTTCTGATACGTGGCCGCGGTGATGCAATCGCCGTTGGGTGCCACGGGTTGTACTCAACCCGTGAACGACGGCCCGGGTTTTTGGCTCACGGGTTGAGTACAACCCGTGGCACCCAGGGCTTGCACATCATTCAATACAAAGAAAGACCAGGTCCACGTGCTTAGAACCGCCGTGCCGAACCTGGTCGCCTTGGTCTCGGGCTTCGGCTGGCACGTCCAGGATCTCCACCGCGCGGCCGAGGCGTTGAACTTCAGGCTGAACGCGATTTCGTTCCCCCGAGTCGTCGGCCAGGTGGGCACGGGCACGGGCCGGTCGCGCGTCGAGGCGGGAGGGATCGACCTCGGCCAGGTTGACGGCGTGCTCGTGCGGATGATGCCCCCCGGGAGCCTCGAGCAGGTGGTCTTCCGGATGGATGCCCTCCACCGGCTCGAAGCGCTTGGCGTTCCCGTCCTCAACCCGCCTCGGGCGGTCGAGGTGGCGGTCGACAAGTACCTCGCGCTGGCCCGGCTCGACGCCGCCGGCCTTCCCGTCCCACCGACCTGGACCGGCGAATCAGCCGCGGAAGCGCTCGCGGCCTTCGAATGGCTGGGAGGAGACGTGGTCATCAAGCCGCTCTTCGGCTCGGAAGGACGAGGGCTAGTCCGGGTCTCCGACCTCGAGCTGGCCCGGCGGACCTTCCACACGCTGGAACGGCTCGGAGCCGTCATCTACGTTCAAGCCGCGATCCGCCACCCCGGCTACGACCTCCGTGCGTTCGTTCTCGGTGGCCAAATCGTGGGGGCGATCCGCCGCCACGCCCCCGGCGCCGACTGGCGGACGAACGTCTCGCTCGGTGGTCGCCCCGAGCTCTGCTCACTCGAACCGGAAGCCGAACGGCTCGCCCTCAGCGCGGCCAAGGCGGTCGGCACCGAGATGGCCGGGATCGACTTGCTGCCCGACCTCGATCGTGGCCGCCTGCTCGTCCTCGAGGTCAACGCCGTCCCCGGCTGGCGCGCCCTGGCCGGGACCACGGGCGTCGACGTGGCCTCAGAAATCCTCCTTCATTTGAAAGCGGCCCGCCGATGACCTCCACCAACGTTTCGCCCCTCAGCCCGGGACAGCTCGCGCAGATCGCCTGCCTGCTCGAAGTCTCCGCGCGGAAGCCGGGGAACGTGTACCCGGGACGCGGGTTCGCCGACGCCAACTTCGTGGATTTCCTCCTCAGTGCCTCGGTGATCGCCGCGCCCTTCGATCGCGCACGGCAGATCGGCGTCGGCGGAGCCGTGCTCGAGGCCGTGGAAGCGACTTGCCGGGTCGTGGCGACCAACACCAACCTCGGGATGATCCTCCTGTTCGCCCCCCTGGCCGCCGTCCCGGAAGAACGAGGGCTGCGCGATGGCTTACCTGACGTCCTCAACTCGACCACCGTCGCCGACACCCGACTCGTCTATCAAGCCATCCGCCGCGCCCGGCCCGGCGGGCTCGGATCGGCACCGGACCAGGACGTGGCCGACGAGCCGAGCGTAACCTTGGTCGAGGCCATGCGACTGGCGGCCGACCGCGACCTCGTCGCCGCCCAGTACGCCAATGCATTCGCTGACATGTTTGATCTTGCATTACCCGCCTTGCGTGCGTCCCTGACCGCGGGGCGTCCACTCGAGACGGCGATCGTGGCCGCCTACTTGACCGTGCTCTCGCACCGCCCGGACAGCCTCATTGCCCGCAAACGAGGGCGTCACGAAGCCCTCGACGCCGCCCGCCGCGCCACGGTCGTCCTCAAGGCCGGTTGGCCCGACTCCAAGGGCGGCCAGTCGCTCTGTGAGGCGTTCGATGGCTGGCTCCGCGAGGAAGGGCACTCGCGAAACCCAGGAGCGACCGCCGACCTGATTGCGGCCGCCTTGTTCGCCGCGCTCCGAGATGGGACAATCCCATTACCGAGACCCGTCGGGGCCGCGGCCTGGTCGGATGAGTAAGTGAGTCAGTTCAACGCCCCAAAAAAGGGAGTGCCACGGTCGTGTCCGATTCCCGCTACAAGGTCCGCGTCAGCAAGGATTACCTGGTCTTCTGCTCGGGGCACTTCATCACCTACCTCGGCGACCAGTGCGAGCGGATCCATGGCCACAACTACCGTGTGGCCGTCGAAGTGGAAGACGACCTCGATCAGAACCACTACGTCTTCGACTTCATCGCGCTCAAGGACCTGACCCGCGCGATCACCGACGAGCTCGACCACCGGATGCTCCTGCCCACCGAGAGCACCCAGATCCTCCTCGAGGACGAGGGACCAAACTGGCGGGTCCGCTACCAGGATCGGTACTGGAGCTTCCCCCGCAACGAATGCGCTCTCCTGCCGATCGCAAACACGACCGCCGAACTCCTGGCCAACTATATCGCCGGCCGCCTCCGCGACGCCTTGACCGCCCGAGGACTGGACTTGCCTCGGATCATGCGAGTCGAGGTGGAAGAAAGCTTCGGCCAGTCAGCCGAGGTCGAGTGGCAGCGATAACGACTGTCCAGCCCGGGCGCCCTATGGCACCGGGCGGCCCGGCCTGCTTTCAGGAGCACGGCCGGCCTGCCCGTTGGGATTCCAACCCCACGAATCCAAATCGAAGCCCTGCAAAACAAGTGGGAATGATGTGCCAATGCTCGGAGTAATCGAGAGAACGCGTGCTTCCGGGGTGGAGACCCAACCCATAAGCACGAGATCGACAGCGCCCAAGATCAGGCTGATTATGCCAAATATCTGCTCGATTACGGGGAATGTCCGGGTTACGGCCCAGGTGGACACATATGACCCAATCTCCCAATGGCATGAGTGATGATGACGACCGCCCGGTTTGGCGTCTGGCCCAGCCCGCCCGGGACCGTGAGCTGATCCGGCCCGCGCGGGAGCTGCTTGAGGACCGCGCGCGAACCGGCCACTTCGGGCTGGCACGCGAAGTTCTTGACGGTCTCGTCGACCCCGAACGTGCCTGGCTTCTAGAGGATCTGTTCTGGTACGGCCTCGACAGGGCTGACTGGGAGCTAGCCGCCTTTTGCATTGCCGCCGGGTATCCCGTGGATCCTGAGTCGGAGGTGGGCGACGGGGTGATCCACGACGCCCTGATTTACTTACCGGGGAGGCCCGACGTGATCGACTGGCTCCTCGACCAGGGGGCCGAGATCGAACGCCGCGGTCGCAACCACTTCACTCCGCTGCTCTATGCCTCGCAGATCGGTGAAGTTGAAACCGTTGCCGTTCTACTCCGCCACGGGGCCGAGATCGACGCTGGCTCAATCATCGACGACAACATGACCGCTCTAATCGCCGCCGCTGTGACAGGCAACCTCCCGGTGGTCCAGCTCCTCTTGGAGCATGGAGCCGACGCGAACCGCCGGCTCCTCTTCACCGGCGAGGATGCCGTCCAACTCTCTGAGGAGAACGAATACTTCGAGATTGCCAAGCTAATCCGCCATTACCAGAGCAAAAAATCAGACTAAAGTGGTTTACAGTCGCCTTGCGCAGAGTTCCGAGTGAACAGAGGTCCGGCGATCAGACCAATTGGTTAGCCCGGACAACTTGTTGTCCGCGGTCGCCATCGCCAGGCGTTCGCCGGTCACTGTGCTGGCGGCTTCGCCCTTCCCTCGACCGCCTTAAGGATTCGATCGAGCTTGGACTCGAGCCCATCGAGTCGATCTTCGAGCCGGATTTGAGCGATCGCCGTCCTCGAATCGATGATGAGCAATCCATCCTTCACAGCAAACGAGAGACCGTCGTGACTGAGTGCCATCGTGAGCAAATCACGAATCTTGATTTTCGTCGCGACGCTGATCGACCGTGGTGATTCCATCGTCTGGCCGGCCTCCGAGAGGCCGGCCGGTTCGACGTAGATGGGAATTCCGTTATCATTCGGCCCAGTCGAAGATTTTTTGATATGCTTGAGCAAATCTCCCAGCGGAATATTCTCAAAATCCGCCTCAATCTCCTCATCAAGCATCTTGTGAATCAATCGATTCTTACTTTCAACCGAGACGGGACCGACCTCACCGAAGTCAGTTCGGGCCGCTTTTGAAGACTTTGGCTGATTTTGATCGGTGGCCGGCTTGTCTCCCCGACCTTGCTGTGCGAACACCACCGCACCAACCCCGATCCCTCCCATCGCCAAAACCAGCATCGCCCCCGAAGCAACCTTGTTCATAAACATGATTCGATTAACTCCATAGGCCATCGAGACCACCTTGGCCGACGCGAAGTGCGAAACGGAACCCGTCGTGAATCGGCTTGCCGTCCGAGCCACATTCCAGGCGAATGCGCGGCAAGTCTCGGACGTGAATCCATCCTTGGCATGAGATGCGATCAGCAGGCCGAACGAAGTCCCCAGGCCCCGGCGAATCAACCGGGTCCGTAGCCGCTCTCGGCCGCGTGCCAGGCGGGTCTGCACCGTTCGGAGCGGGCGGCCGATCTGCTGAGCCACCTGGTCGTAGCTCAAATTTTCCAGGTAATGAAGCACAATCGGCAGCCGGTATCGTTCCGGTAGCCGGTCGATTTCCTCGTAGAGCTCTGGCCACGTTTCGGCAGGGTCGGCAACCGACTTGAACGGCCCGGATATGTCGACCGAACGCCGCTCCTTGGAACTGCGACGAGCCTCGTCCCGCTTGGCCCTCGACGTGACCCGACAGGCTACTCCGAACAGCCAACTCGCCACCGATTTCTGGTTCCGGATCGAGTGCGCACGCTTGACCAGGACGAGGAAGGTCGCTTGAAAGGCATCCTGAGCATCGTGGGAGTCACCCAGCCGGCGCAGGCAGAGCCTCATGACCATCGGGCCGTGCCGTTCGACAAGCGTGGCAAACGCCGCCTCCGACGCGTGATCCCGGCCGGCGAGAAATCGCTCCAGCAGTTGACTGTCGTCGACATCTCCCACGGTCCCGAGTTGGAACAAGGTCGTGAGTTCGCCGAGGGCAACGCCTGTTGATCCCACTTTGGGCTCCTCGCTCTGAGTCGACCTGACCTGACATCCAGAGAGTAGTGTCCGCCCGGTTTGGGAACTGCTTCAATTTTCGGCTGTTCTTTGAGGGAGACGGAGGCAAACGCCCGATCCTCGATTCTCCGGGGAGCTTCGGTGCCTGGCAACCGGGGTCGTGTCACAACCAAAGTTCAAGGCGGACCCAGGACGACGCCACCAGCCTATGGCGGTCCCAGGGGGGGAGGGGGGATGCTGGCTCGATCCTAAATCGATGAGGATCTGGGTGTCCCCGGCGGGCGGCCACGGGGCACCTCCGAACCAAACTGGGCCAGTTCCCGACTCCCGATCCGCCCATCATGCAAGGCCGACCCCACAAGCACCGCCGAGGCGCCGGCTTTATCCAAGGAGTGAAGCTCAGTTCCCGACGAGATGCCACCGCCGACCGTGATCTCGAGGTCGGGACCGGCCAGGGCGAGGTGTCGAAGCAGTGGCTCAGTCCCAATCCCTCGGCCAAGACCCACGCGGGCCAGATCCAGGAGCAGGAACCGCCGTACCCCGAACGCCAACGCTTCTTCGGCAATGGCTCCTGGTTCCTTCACGCACCAATTCGCCTGAGCGGCGGTGAGTGGCGTCCCGTTGCGGAGATCGAGGCTGAAGACCAACTGTTCCGGTCCGACCGTCTCCACGATCGCACGGAGCGCCTCAGGGCCACTCACGGTCTCCAGTCCCACAAGAATTGTGGGAACGCCGGCGGCGAGCAGGGGGGGGAGTGAGGAAACGTCTCGAACGCCGGCATCGACCCAGGCGGAGAGGCCCAGTTCCGCCAATCGGTGATAAAGCGGCAAATTGGGGCCCGCGCCGGCGATCGCATCGAGATCGGCGAGGTACACTTCGCAGAACCTGAGCTGAACGTGCAAGGCACGGGCGAGGGCAACGGGGTCGGAGTCTGAGTGCAAAACACTCGTCAGCGGCCGATAATGGGCACGATCGCCACCGACGGCGTGGACGGCGCATCCGTCCTTGACGTCGAGGACGGGAATCACCCTCAAGGGCATGGGCGTGACGGCTCCTTTGAAAAACGGGATCACGGTCCTGGTTCACGAGTGGGTGACCGGTGGTGGAATGGCCGGGGCGCCTTTGCCTGCGTCCTGGGCCGCCGAGGGCCATGCCATGCGCAGGGCGATCGCGGCCGACTTCGCCGGTCTGCCCGGGATTCGCGTGGTCATGACCCTGGATGACCGGCTACCCGACGAACCCGGCCCCTGGACGATCTTCCGGGTCGGGGGTCGCACCCAGGAGAGCGACACCTGGGCCCGGCGCGCGGCCGATGCCGACTGGACGGTGCTCATCGCCCCCGAAACCGGGGGAACCCTGGCCGATTGTAGCCGGACCCTGGCGCGGCGGGGAGGGCGCTCGCTCGGCTCAACCCCCGAGGCCATCGAACTGGCCGGCGATAAGCTCCAGCTCGCGGCCTTTCTCAGCGATCGGGGATTCCCCACGCCCCAGTCTCGGCGGGTCGTGCCTTCACTCCCGCTGCCCACGGACTTTCCCTACCCCGCCGTGCTCAAGCCGATCGACGGCGCCGGTTCCGTCGATACCTTTCTGATCCCCGGGCCATTGCTCGTCCCCGACGAGGCGAAGGCGCTCCCCGAGGCCCTGCTACAACCGTTCCTCCCCGGAGTCCCCTCCAGCGCCACCTTTCTGATCGGCCCCGAGCGTCAAGCACGCTTGATCGCGATCGGCCGGCAACGCGTCGAGGTCCAGGAAGGCAGATTTGTCTATCGAGGAGGGATTCTCCCTGATCTCGAGGCCTCCCCCGCGCCGGTTCTGGCAGAGGCGGTCGAGTCGATCCGAGGGCTCCGGGGCTTGGTGGGTGTCGATTTCCTCCGCGATCACGAACGAGAAACGGTCACGATCCTCGAAATCAATCCCCGCCCAACCACTTCGTACGTCGGACTGGCACAGCTTTTGCCCCCTGGACGCCTCGCAAAAGCCTGGATTGACATCGTGGAGGGGATTCACGAGTCGGCTGACTGGCCACGGGAGGGGATCGTCCGATCAGAAAATTCCGTGACCTTCGACACGGATGGCACAATTGATCGTATGAAAGAGAGGGAGGCCAGCCGTGAGTGAATCGAACGGATCCTGGATTGCGCTGGATATTGGTGGAGCGAATATCAAGGCTGCGCACGAGTCGGGGCAGGCGCGAACCCTTCCCTTCGAACTCTGGAAGCGGCCCGATGAGCTCGACGAAGTCCTTGCGCGGCTCGCCGCCACGTTCCCGCCGAGCGAGCGGGTAGCGCTGACGATGACCGCCGAACTCTGCGACTGTTATCCCACGAAGGCGGTCGGCGTGAATGCGGTGCTCGACGCGACGCTTGAGGCGTTCGGCGAGCGACCGGTTCATGTCTGGGGCACGGACGGGTCGTTTCACGACGTCGAGTCGATTCGCCAGCAACCGCTGGTGGCCGCGGCCGCCAACTGGCTGGCGCTGGCCAACGTCGCGGCGCGGCTCATCCCGGATCAGGCGGGGATCCTGATCGACATCGGGACCACGACCACCGACCTGATTCCGTTGCAAGGGGGCCGAGCCGCCGCCCGGGGGCAGACCGACACGGAGCGGTTGCAGACCGGCGAGTTGGTCTATGCCGGGGTGCGCCGAACTCCGCTCTGCTCGCTGGCGACCGAGCTGCCGTTTCGGGGGATTCCCACCGGCCTCGCGGCGGAGTTCTTCGCCTCGACGCTCGACGTCTACCTGACGCTCCGTGAGGTTCCCCCCGACCCCAAGGACCACTCGACCGCCGATGGGCGAGCGGCCACAGCCGACGCCGCCCGGGATCGCCTGGCACGGATGATTGGGGCCGACCGTGATAGCTTCTCGAACGAGGACGCCGAGGCGTTCGCCTGGGCCGCCGATGAATGTCTCCTGAGCCGGCTGACCGCAGCCGTCGAACGCGCCTGCATTGCGACCGTCGGCCGCCCCGAGGCCGCGGTCGTCTCGGGTTCGGGCGGATTCGTCGCCCACCGGCTGGCGCGGCGCGTCCTCAAACCAGGCGGGCCGATCGTTTGCCTCGACCAGGCCTGGGGGCCGATCGCCTCGAGCTCCGGCTGCGCCTACGCCCTCCTGGTGCTCGCCCAGGAACAACTCGGTAAAACCGTGATGAACCAGGCGAGCGTAGCGTGAGCCGGCCCGTCGTGATCAAAGTCGGCGGCAGCCTGCTCGACTGGCCCGAACTGACCGAGGCGCTCGAACAATTCCTGCAAACCAAGCGGGCCGACCGGCTCGTGATCGTCATCGGCGGCGGTCCCGTCACCGATGTCGTGCGCGCACTCGACCGGACCCACGACCTCGGGCAAGAGCGTTCCCACGCCCTCGCATTGCGTTCGCTCGACCTGACCGCGCACCTCCTCGCCGCGATCGTACCGACTCTGATCGTGGTCGACCGGATCGACGGGCTCAACGCCGTCTGGGCCGACGCGAAGCTCGTCCCGATCCTCGCCCCGCGGATCTTCCTCGACGAGTTGGATGCCCGGTCGGCCGAGCCGATCCCCCACACCTGGGAAGCCACCTCCGACTCGATCGCGGCCCGGGTCGCGGTCGAGCTCGACAGCCCTGAGCTCGTCCTGGTGAAGAGCACAGCACTTCCTCATGGGACGGACCGACACGAGGCGGCGCAGCTCGGCCTCGTCGATCCCCTGTTCCCGAGCGCAGCGCGTCGGCTCGCGTGCGTCACTTATCTCAACCTCCGCGACCCGCAGCCGGTCCCAATCCTTCTGCCCGCTTGATCGACGTCGACCCATCACCTTGACGACGGGACCGTCGCGTAAGAGAATCCAAAAGGCGCGGCCGGGCGAAGCTTCGAGGAAGAGTGCGGCCTCGTTGTTTTTTTCGATCCGTCGCGTCCTCCCTGTCCGTTTGATCCTCCTCTCGAAATCAAAAGCATTGGTGCTGACGAATGGCTCGTCCCGAACTCGTTCCCCTCGACCGTACCGAAGTCAAACCGAGAGCAATCTCGCCCCGCCTTCGGACCCAGCTCGTCTATTTCATGAGCGCACACGGCGAGCCTGGAGTGCCGCCACTCGGCGAGAACGAATACTGGTTCGCCCCCGCGGAAGTCGAGAAGTGGCTCGACGAAGGGGTCTTCTACCTGGTCTCTCCCCTCGACACGGCGAACATGACCGAGGTCGAGATCACCGAAGAGCAAGAATCGCTGCTCGGCTGGCTCCACGCAGAAAAGATCCGGCACGTCCGGCTCGACGAATAAACGAAGCGGGTCCAAACACAGACTCACACCGTCTCTCCACGTAGGAGTCGCTCCTGATGTTTCCACCGCAAATCCAGCGGGTGATCGACCAGGTGGATCGACTCCGCGAGACGGTCGACGATCACTGGCAAATCCCTCGTGACGAGGCCGCCTTGCTGGCGCAACTCGTCCGACTCGGCCGTTGTGTCTCGATCTGCGAGATCGGCGCCAGCTACGGCTTCTCGACGTTGCACCTGGCGGCCGCCGCTCTCGAGAACGGCGGCCGCGTCCACTCGCTCGAACACGATCCGAAGAAGGTCGCCGCCACCAACAAGCACCTGGGCGAGGCCGGCCTGGCCGACGTGGCGACGGTCTACCCGGGGGATGCCCGCGCGACCCTCAAGGGGATGAATCCGGGATCATCGTTTGATTTCGTGTTCATCGACGCCCAGAAGAGCCAGTCGTTCGACTATCTCGAAGCGATTTGGCCGCTCCTCGCCCCCACCGCCACGCTCGTGACCGACAATACGACCACGCACGCCGACGAGCTCGCCTCCTTCGTGGCTCACCTGCGGTCGCGGCCGGGAGTCAGGAGCTGCCACGTCCCGGTCGGGAACGGCTTTGAATTGACAATCCGCCGCACGGAGTTGCTGGGATGAAAATCCGTGCAATCGTCCTGGCCTTGCTCGTGGCAGCCCCCGTTTCGGCCGAATCTCCCAAGCCTTTACCAGTCTCAGCGCACAACTGCTACCCCGCCAATAGCACCCGCAACGAGCCTGTGGTCGAAGCCCTCGCGCTCGGGATCGACAACATCGAGATCGACCTGGGCTGGGATCAGGCTCAGAAGAAGTTGATCGTCGGGCATGATGCAACGCCCCAGCCCGGCCTGACCTATCCCAGTCTTGAAGCCTACCTCGTACCAGCCTTCGAAGCCCACTGGCGGCAGCCTCGGGGGGATCAGGCGCCGACCGTGTTGACGATCGACTGGAAGACCGACAACCCCGACGCGATCCTCCAGTTCCAGGCCTTTCTCGAGGCGCATCCCGACTGGTTCTCAACGGCTCCCAAGGCGGCCGACAGTCCCCTGACCGTCCGGAGGTTGACCGTCTGCTTCACGGGCAGCGACCGCGCGAAGGAGCAGTACGATTCGCTAATCCCGGCGGGAGGAACGTATCGTGCCTTCCGCGACAAGGTTTTCGGCGGTGGCCAATTCCAGAAGGACGTCGCCGCCTACGCGCCTGCCCCCGCAACGGCCTACCACCGCTTCCTGACGTTTCATTGGGGAAACGTTGAGGCCGGCGGCCCGCCCCTGGCCGGTGCTTGGACCGACGAAGATCGCGATCGCCTCTCCTCCCTGATGACCCAAGTCCACCGCCAGGGCTTCCGAGCCCGGTTCTACTGCCTCAACGGCCACCGCGGCCCCGCGCTCCTCAGCCCCTACCGCTTCCGCGACGACGAGGCCGCCCGGATCCGCTGGCAGGCCGCCGCCCAGGCCGGCGTCGATTGGGTCGCGACCGATGAGTACGCCGAGATCTCCCGCGCGCTTCGTGGTCGTTGATCTCCGTCTTCCGATCGCATCGGGGGCGAGCGGATCGAGTCGAAATCGGCTTGACGGAGTCCCACCGCGTGGATTGCTCACGCTATTGTTTTCGGCCAACCAAAATAATAATTTTGCACACTCAACAACAAAGTGGTATTCTGCCAATCAAGGTCTTGGATCAAACGTCATTTGACACCTGATGGGAGAATGACATGAGTTCTGAGTTCTCTTTCCAGATGGCGGTGGGTGGGCTGATTGCCTTGTTCTTGCCGGTGGGGGTCTACCACCGCTTGAGGGCGGCGACGGGCGAGCCGCTACGTCGCCGGGACGAGGGGCTGTTTATCCTGATCGCGTTGCGGCTCTCAGGATTATTGGGGATGCTGGCGATCGTAGCCTATCTGTTCGCGCCTCGTCGCTTGGCGTGGTCGCAAATCGAACTGCCGACCTGGCTGCGTTGGGTGGGACTTCCGATCGGCTTGGTGGCAGGGGTCTGGCTCTTCTGGGTGTTGCACACCCTCGGTCCGAACTTGACCGATACGGTGACAGTCCGAGCGCACGCGACGCTCGTCACCCACGGCCCGTACCGCTGGGTGCGTCATCCCTTTTACCTTGCCGCACTCTTGATCATCCTGTCGTTCAGCTTGCTCACCGCCAGCCTGTGGGTCGCGATCGTCGGCGGTGTCGCGCTCACGCTCCTGATCGTCCGCTCCCGAACGGAGGAGGCGCAGCTCGAGGCACGCTTCGGCGCAGCCTACCGCGCCTATCGGGACCGGACCGGGTTCTTATTCCCCAGGCTGCACGCCTCGTCGTGAACGAACGCGATCGATCAGGCGAGGATTGCCTTGACCACCTCGCCATGGACGTCGGTGAGCCTCATGTCGCGACCACCGAAGCGGGAGGTCAGCCGGGTGTGGTCCATGCCCAGCAGGTGGAGCATCGTGGCGTGGAGGTCGTGGATCTCCACCTTGTTCTCGACGGCGTGATAGCCGTAGTCATCGGTTGCGCCATGGATCGTCCCGCCTTTGATGCCGCCACCGGCGAGCCAGACCGTGAAGCCGTAGGGGTTGTGGTCGCGGCCGTCGGACCCTTGGGCCATCGGGGTACGGCCGAACTCGCCGGCCCAGACGACCAGGGTCGACTCGAGGAGACCGCGTGCCTTCAGGTCTTTCAGCAGGCCGGCGATCGGTTTGTCGACCGCGCGGGCGTTGTTCTCATGGCCCGACTTGAGGCTCGAATGCTGATCCCAGCGGTCGGCCCCGACGTTGGGGCAAAGCAACTCGATAAACCGCACGCCGCGCTCGACCAGGCGACGGGCGAGTAGACACTGCCGACCGTAGATCCGGGTCGGTTCATAGGTTTCATCGAGGCCGTAAAGCGCCTGGGTCGCTCTCGACTCGTTCGCCAGGTTCAAGAGGTCCGGGACCGCGGCCTGCATCCGGAAGGCGAGCTCGTAATTGGCGATCGACGACTCGAGGCTGTCGTGATGCCCCATCCGGTCGAGTACCCCCTGGTCGAGCGACCGCAACAGCCCAAGCTTCCTGCGCTGGGCATCGGCCGACCGGTTGGTGGAAGACTCGATGTTGGCCACCGCCTCACGACCTGCCTTGAAAACCGATCCCTGGTAAGTGGCGGGGAGAAAGCCGTTGGTGAAACAGTCGGCCCCCCCCGGCGGGATCAGACCGCCGTTCAGGACCACGAAGCCGGGCAGGTCCTGGCACTCGCTCCCGAGTCCGTAGGTCACCCAGGCCCCATGGCTGGGCCGCCCTTGCAGCCCGCTGCCGGTGTGCATGAAATAGTTAGCACTCGTATGTTCCGAGAAATTCGAGACCATCGAGCGTACGATCGCCATGTCGTCCACGCACTCGGACACGTTCCGGAACAGGTCGCTGACCGGGATCCCGCTCTCACCGCAGTGGCGAAACGTCCAGGGGCACTTGAGGACGTTCCCCACGTTATTGAACTGGGTCGGATGCGTCTTGACCTTGATCGGCTGACCGTGCTCCCGGTCGAGTCGCGGCTTCGGGTCAAACGTATCCACCTGGGACGGCCCACCGTCCATGAACAGGAAGATCACGCTCTTCGCCTTGGGGGCGAAGTGAGTGCGACGCGCGGCCCCCGTGGACTCCGCTGGTTCGGCCTGACCGCCAAACGCAGGGGAGTCGAGCAACGCCGTGAGCGCCAGCGCACCGAACCCATTGGCGCAGCGAGTCAGCATCTCACGACGCGAGTAGGGCGCGGTCTGGAAACGGTTGCAGTGCATGGCGGCCCTCGCGGTCATCCCGAAACGGTGGAGACGAAACCTTCGGCATCAATTCACGTAGATAAATTCTTTGACGTTGACAAGAACATGGCAGAGATCGGCCCACGCGCGGGGATCGTTGGCAGTTCCATACGACCCGGCCTGGGCATCAAGGAACGCCAGCCCTTCGACGGTTTCCCGCTCAGTCGGGGGCCGGCCAAAGGCGGTGAGATACATCTGCCTGAGGATTTCTTGACGCGTGGCTCCCGCGCGCTGACGGGCCAAGAGCCGCTCCGACCAGAGCGTGGCCTGGCCGATGACGAACGGGTCGTTGAGCATCGTCAGCGCCTGGGCGGGGACGTTCGAGACGTTGCGCCGACCCATGGTCGAGAACGGGGAAGGGGCGTCGAAGGCCAGGAACATCGGGCTCAAAAAGTTGCGTCGGACGTTGATGTAGAGACTGCGGCGGCCGTCGCCATCGAGCGGCCCCGAGGTCGCGGGCCGGCCCCGGCCCTCCATGAACGACGTCAGGTAGGGGGGCACGCTGGGCCCGAACAAGGTCGGGTCGAGCCGTCCGGAAACGGCGAGCAAGGTGTCGCGAATCACCTCGGCCTCGAGCCGGCGGACGTTCATCCGGTGGAGGAGCTGGTTGTCCGGGTCAAGCGACTCGGCCTGCTCGACCGGCTGGCTACTCATCCGATAGGTGCTCGAGAGGACGATCAGCCGGTGCATCGCCTTGATCGACCACCCGCTCGCCATGAACCGGGCGGCAAGGTCGTCGAGCAACTCGGGGTGAGTCGGGGTCCGCCCCATGACGCCGAAATCGTCGGGAGTCGGCACGATCCCCTGGCCGAAGTGGTGCTTCCAGATCCGGTTGACCATCACGCGGGCCACGAGCGGATTCGTGGGGTCGACGATCCGGCGCGCAAGCGCGAGCCGGCCGCTCCCCACGGCGGGGGCGGGTTGCTCGCTCCCGGCGATCGCTTCCAGAAAGCGCCGCGGGACGATCTCCCCTGGTGTCTTCGTGCTCCCGCGGATGTGGACTCGATCGTCTTCCCCGGTTCCGTCGGCGATCGCTAACGCCAAAGTCGGGGCCGGGATCGTCGCTTCCACCTGGCGATACCGCGCGAGGTCGCGCTGGAGGCCCGAATCATCGATCCGGCTGAGGTCGACCGGCGCGACGGCCGGGGATGCGGAAAGAGCAGGGGGGGCGGCCTGATCGGAGAACCGAATCTCATCGACCGCCAGGAAGCCCGAACCATCAACGTATCGGCTTTTGGCCTGGGTGTAGTCGACGGTCCCGCCGTCCGAAAGCTCGATGTAGGCGGTATGGCCGGCCCACATCTCCGTGTCCAAAGTGAACCAACGCAGTGGCTCGGACCCGACCTCGAGAGTGAGCCCGCCATAGATCGGCGACCGGATCTTCTCGAACCCATCGATCACCACGTTCAAACGGCCGTGGCGGCCCGAGGCCAGGCAATGAATGTACCGCTTCTCGAGCACAAAGGTCCGCGACCGAAGCACCCCCTCGAGCCGGTCGGAGACCAGGCCGCTATGCGCCTGCCCCGGCGCAACCGACGAGGCGAACGGAGTCCCCCCCTTCCAGGTCAGCAAGAGCTCCTCACCCTGGCTGGGCCGGCTCCCGAACGCAGTCCCTGAAACAAACCAGCCCTGATAATCTGATCCGTTGAAATCCTCGAAGAGGAGCGACGAGCCATCCCCGCTCGCGCGTGGCGCGGCGGAGGAGAGCGTGCCGACGGCCTGCCTGACCGACCTTTTGAGCGTCTCCAGTTCGGCCACCTTGGCCTGAACGGGGCCAGGCGGGTCGATAAAGGCATGCTGATGTCGCGAGCTCTGAAGATAGCCGGAGAGCGCGTAGTAGTCTTTGGTCGAGATCGCGTCGAACTTGTGGTCGTGGCAGCGGGCGCAGGCCACGGTCAGGCCGAGGAACGTTTTCGAGAGGACGTCGATCTGGTTATCGACGCGGCTCGCTTCCTCCTCGCGCAAATCGACCGGCGAGTGGGTCCCCTCGCCGAGAAAATAGAACCCAGTGCCAAGGATGGATTCGTTGAAACCGGCCGTCGGGTGCCGCCGCGGCGGATTGACGAGGTCCCCCGCCACGTGCTCGACGACGAACTGGTCGTAGGGAAGGTCGGCGTTGAGGGCCCGGACCACATAGTCGCGGTAACGAAAGGCGTCGGGGGCGTCGTAGTCGAACTCATGCCCCGCGGTCTCCGCGTAGCGGACCAGGTCGAGCCAGTGTCGTCCCCACCGCTCGCCATAAGCAGGGGATGCAAGCAGGCGATCGACCACCGTCTCATAAGCCCGCGGCGATGGATCGGCCAGGAACGCCTCGACCTCGGCTGGTGTGGGAGGCAGGCCCGTAAGGTCGAAGCTGAGCCGTCGAATCAAGGTCTGCTTATCGGCCTCGGGCGCGGGCGTGAGTCCTCGGCCTTCGAGGGCCGAGAGAATGTAGCCATCGATGGGTGACCTCATCCAACCGCTCTGGTGAGGGGCGGGGGGAGACGAGGCTCGGAGCGGTTGGAAGCTCCAATGCTCCGCGCGTTTTTTGAGGTCGAAAACGCTGGTGGTGGCCGCGGATCGGCCCGCGGTAACCTGCTGAGGCCAAGGCGCCCCGAGCTCGACCCACCGGGTCAAGGTGGCGATCTCGGCGTCCGGCAGCTTGGACTTCGGGGGCATCTTGTACAAATCGCCGTAGTTGATCGCTTCGATCAAAAGGCTTTCGACGGGCTTTCCCGGCACGATCGCGGCACCCGTGTCGCCGCCGGCCAGAATCGCATCGCGCGAGTCGAGCCTCAGGTGGCCCTTCTGCTTCTCGGCTCCATGGCACGACTGGCAGCGTGCAACGAAGAGCGGGCGGACTTGCTTCTCGAAGAATTCGAGCGCCGTGGGATCCTTGACCGGCTCGTCGGCGTGGGCCGAGAGACCGAAGCAACCGAGGAGAACGACGGTCAAGCACGGGAGGATCGGGCTCGTCGCTCGCGCCATGAGACGGACTCCATCATCAATCGCGGCCCCGCGACGAGACCCGACGATGCCGTGGTCGGTTGAGGGGGCCGACCTGGTTCCGATCGAAGTGATCCGGAGCGCAGTGCAGTCGACGTTGCAATCAATCAGGTTTTCGACCTCCTCCTCCCGCCAAGCAAGTCGCCCTGGCGAGAGTTGAGGGGTCGATCCCCCGGCGACTGAGCGCTGCCAGCCGCCAGGAGGAGGTGTCGATCGGTGGGATTACTTGGGAGCCCCGGCGGCCGGAGCATTGATGTCGACCAACTCGACGTCAAAGATCAGAGCGTCGTTGGGGCGGATCGTCCCGCTGCCCGGGGGCCGGGCGCCGTAGGCGAGCTCGGAGGGGATGAAGAGCCGGAACTTCGAGCCTTTTTTCATGAGCTGAAGGGCCTCTGTCCAACCCTTGATCACCTGGTCGACCTGGAAGCTCACCGGCATGCCGGCCTTGACCGAGCTGTCGAATTCGGTGCCGTTGATCAGTTTGCCAACGTAGTTGACCGAAACGCTGTCGGTCGGCTTCGGCGACTTGCCGGTGCCTTCCTTGAGGATCTGGTACTGGAGACCGCTCTTGGTCACCTGAACGCCCTTCTGGGTCGCGTTCTTGGCCAAGAACGCTTCGCTCTCCTTCTTGACCTTACCGAGCATCTCTTCCTGGAAGGCGATCAAGACTTCACGGATCTGCTCTTCGGTCAGGGCAGGCTTGCCCTCCATCGAGTCCTTGATCCCCTTCGCCAGCGCGTCCGTGTCGATGTCAACCGACTGCGACTTGAACGACTTGCCGATGCCAACGCCGATTCCGTAGCTGGCCTTCTGCTTCAAGTCTTTCCCACCGGCCGTACCGCCGCCGGCAGGCGCGGCTTTCTCGGCCTGACCCAACGCCGTGACGGCGATGAGGGCCAGACCCGCCGTGGCGATGATGAAACCCTTCATCCGTTGTCCTTATCTTTTCTGGTAGCGCTCGCCCAATCTGGCCGCAGGGTTCGCCCTGTGGCAAACCGTCTATCTTACAACCGACCAGAACCCGAGACCAGACCTCGAACGTGACGAGAGCGGTCATGAGATCATTTCAAGGAATATCGGCATCTGAGACCTCGAGCCACTATCCTCTGGGATCTCGCCTGCGAGAGCGATACGCTGGGGGCGAACCCGAGTCAGCCAGGCTTCCCGTCAGATCGCAAGCGAGGACTTTTCCATGAAACAGCGTGCGAGATTCCGGAAGGACGAACGTCGATCGGGGGGCCGGTCGATCCTGATCGTCGCCCTTTTCTTCCTCACCGGCTGGGTCGCCTGGGGGACCGACGGCCTCGCCGACGAGCCGACGGGCTTCCAGGCCGGCGCCTACGCGGCGGACATCACCCCGACCCGGTTTCCCATCTCCTTGAACGGGCAAATGCACGATCGCCCAGGCGGCTCGGCCCTCGATCGACTGCACGCGCGCTGCCTGGTGCTCGACGACGGCAAGGCCCCCGTGGCGATCGTGGTCGTCGATAGCTGCCTGATCAGCCGCGCGATCTTCGACGAGGCCAAACGCCGGATCGCCGAGATCACGCCGATCCGGACCGAGCGGATGTTGATGTCGGCCACCCACACCCACTCCGCGCCCACGGTCGTCGGAGTCTTCCAGTCCGAGCCGGATACCGACTACATCGCCTTCCTCATCGACCGGATCGTCGACGGCGTCGGCCGGGCGTACAAGAACCGGGAACCGGCCCAGATCGGCTGGGGCGTCGGCCAGGACCGAACGCAAGTCTTCTGCCGCGACTGGCTGATGAAACCCGGGACCGCCCTCACCAATCCATTCGGGGGAACGACAAACGACCAGGTCCAGATGCATCCCGGATACCTGAACCCGAACGCCATCGAACCGACCGCGCCGGTCGACCCCGACGTCTCGCTCGTCGCCGTCAAAGCGAAGAAGGACGGACGCCCGCTCGCGGTCCTGGCCAATTATTCGATGCACTATGCCGGCTACGGCGTGCCCCCGAATGCCGCCTCGGCCGACTACTTTGGCCGGTTCGCCGAGCGACTCAAAACGCTGGTCGGGGCCGAGCAATCCAACCCTGGGTTTGTCGGGATCCTCTCCAACGGAACCAGCGGAAACTTGCACTGCTACGACTACAGCAAGCCGCAAAACAAGCAATTGACCATCGACACCGTGGCGGACAGCGTCGCCCGCGCCGCGTTCGCGGCCTACGAGAAGATCGCGTATCACGACGCGGTTCCGCTGGTGATGCGCGAGTCCAAGATGACCTTGCCGCTCCGGCTGCCGAGCGCCGAGGAGCTCCAACGCGCCAAAGACTTGCTGGCCAGTCTCAAGAAGCCAAGCCTCAGCGGCTTCGGCGAGATCTATGCGCGGGAAACGGTCCTCCTGAGCGAGTTTCCCAAAGTCGTCGAGTTCAAACTCCAGGCGCTCCGCATCGGCACCCTCGGGATCGCGGCCATCCCCTGCGAAACGTTCGCCGAGACCGGCCTGGCCATCAAGCAGAAGAGTCCGTTGAAGCCAACGTTCACCATCGAGTTGGCCAACGGCTACAACGGCTATATCCCGCCCCCCGCGCGACACGCGATCGGTGGTTACGCGACCTGGCGCGCCCGTTCGAGCTGCCTCGAAGTCGGCGCCGAGCCGAAAATTCTCGCCGAGGTGCTTCGCTTGCTCGATGAAGTCGCCAACGCCCAGGAGTGACGGCGCGTCCACACGGTCAGACCCAAGAAGACGTCCCGCTCAGCGAGTTCATCCCAGCCTCGAAGGGTGCCAACCCTTCGAGGCTGCTCATTTTACGGAAAGTATTCTGCTAATAAAACTCAATACAACTCCATGCTAACAATCGTAGTCCCCATAGAAATTGTCGCCTTGATCCATTCCGCAAGTGTCAGGTATCCGTTCCCAGGCCGAGGGTGATACGGCTCAAAGGGTCGGTCAGGACCGATCATGGTCAGCCCTCCGACGGCCCTTCTCGATCCGGGCACCGTCCAGGCCGGCATATGAAGCCGTGGTGGAAACCCAGGTGCCCCCCCGCGGCGGAGCAGCCACGCCGCAAACCCTACCTTGCGGTCATGCACTCCCTCACCAAGCAGGAAGGCACCGCGTAGGCAACACGTGATGCTTGATACAAATGCGCGTGGTCGGGATTGACCGGATGCGCTCGAGCGATCGTCATCGCCAGCTACCACACAAAATTATACGCATTATCGCATGTCTCAATCTATTTAATTTTTTGCTTCAATGGAGAGCTGACAAGACCGCTTGGTAGGTCCTTTCGGATCATCATTCTCGCGTTGGCCGAGCTGTCCGGCGTCATGGGTGACGGCTGATCCATCGAATTCGAGTCGGTGACATCATGAGGTCAAAAGTGGTGTTATGCTCTACCTGCTCAGGCTTAAAAACCTCCGCCGCCCCGTTCGCTGCGATCATTCTCGTGGGAAGGTTGGCCGATGACAAACCGACAGAAGAGTGTCAGTCGCCTAAGTCCGCGGGTCGAGTCTCTGGAGTGCCGCAAACTGTTGAGCACGACTCGTTCCGCCATGGACGCATCGGCTCCGGCGGGCCAACGTCGCGTCGCTGCCGAGGTTGGCCCCCTTCCAACATCGCATCCGTCAGTCCTTGCCAACCTCCCGGTCACGGCGGCCGCCGACGGCCCGTCCACGGCATCATTCATCGACCCGACCGTCGTCATCCGCAATGTCCGGGCGATCACCATTGGAGCCAAAGTTTACATCGGTCCGTTCGCGAACGTGAGCGCCCGGCGCGGGGCAACGATCGCGATCGGTAACTCAAGCAATGTGCAGGACAACGTCGCGATCCGGGCCGTCGGCCGTGATGGGGGGGTGGTGATCGGCGACCAGGCGATCCTGGCTCATAACGCGAGCGTCATCGGCCCCGCAACGATTGGGGCGCCGGGGGGCGCCGCAGCGTTCGTTGGGTTCAATGCCGTCATCGATGGCGCGACCGTCCAACCCGGAGCGATGGTGAGCAGTCTCGCCCGGGTCGCGCCGGGGATCGTGATACCGACCGGGATGAAAGTCAAGCCGGGCATGGACATCAGGACACAGGCCGAGGCGGAACAAGAGAGCCTGGGCAAGGTCGAACCGGTTACGAGCGGTGACATTCAATTCATGAACGACGTGATTCACGTCAACGAGACTCTTGCCGCGGGTTACTCGGCGCAGGCGATCGAATCACCCCGTTCGGTGCGGGGCATCGGTCCCAATCCGCCGGCCCCAACGTTCAACCCGATTTCGCATACGCCAACCCTTGCTGGCACGCCGACCACAGCGCCGAGGTTCCACAACCGGATCATCGGCGACGTCCGGATGGCCAATTTCCCCCGGCAACTTCATCGAGTCATGGGCCGTGGCGACTCGATCCGCGCCGACGAGGCCAGTCCCTTCCTCGTCGGATCAATTGCCCGGATGTCCAATCGGGTGACCGTTCATGGCCTTGAACATAGTGATTTGATTTTAGGAGATCGCGACGCCTTCGGTTTCCATAGTGTGATCCACGGCGGTTCGGACTCGGGTCAGAACCCCGAAGAAACGACCGTCGTCGGCGACCGCGTCCGGGTCGGAGCCTGGGCCGTCGTCTTCAGATCAACGATCGGCGACCGAGTCAGGATCGGCCGCTACGCCTACGTCGACGGCTCCACGCTCGCACCGGGCACCGTCGTTCCACGGGGCGCGATCATCGTCAACAATCAATTTCTGGGCACGGTCGAGTGGGTTTGACAGGCCACCGCGTCGGCCCAGGCCCACCCCCGACCTGGCGGAGCGCTGGCGCGAGTTCTCCGAGCATGGCACGCTGCGTCCGGTGAACCCCCGGCTCGCGCCACCCGAGTTGTTCGTCGAGCGCCCCTCGGGAAAACCGCGAGGCTGGGCTGGCGGATCGGCCCGGCGCTCGATGGCGGCCACCGCGTCGTGCGTGTCCAGCGCGACGGCCGGCCCTGGAAGGAACTCGGCCTCAAGCCCGCGGACTCCCTCGCCACGGGCCGCGATTCCACGCCGATACCCCTGCGGGCCCACGGCCTCGAAGTGGACGCCAGCGAGCCGCACACCTATACTCTGACCTTCCTGGACGCGGCCGGCAACGAGTCGCCCCCCAGCGCGACGGTACACGTCGGGCCGTAGGACGCCGGAGTCCGTTGGTGATCGGGTCGTCGCCTCGAGCTTGGCGCGTGCGGGTGAGCGCTCGGTCGAACCCTCTCCCTACTTGTGGCGGACGATGCCCACCATCGATCCGTCGCAAGCGTCCTTCCTTAACGTGAGAAAAAGCACCGACTGTTCTCTTCATCGATCGGATTCGGGGAACGCTCATGGATACCTCTCTGTGCCCGCGAGTGACGGCTTTACCGCCGTTCGGTGTCCTGGAGCAGACGTTTGCCCGGCCGCGCGAACGGGATGTGTCCGCGGCGGTGTTCCGGGAGATGAGGAAGCTTTTCCCGGTCCCAGCCGTCCTGCGCAACAAGGTCGTGGGACTGACCATGCCGAGCCGCGGCATCCGCGACATCCAAACCGTGGTTCGAGCGGCGGTCGACTTTCTCAAGTCAGAGTGCAAGGAGGTCCGGGTCCTGACCGCCATGGGCACGCATGGGGGTGGGACCGAGGCCGGTGAACGCGACATGGCGGCGTCCCGCGGCGTGACTGAGGCGGCGGTCGGAGCCGCCATCCACTCGCGGATGGACACACGGCAGATCGCCACCGTGGACCATGTCGAGGTCCACGTCTCGGAGGATGCCCTGGCGTGCGATTGCGTCGTGCTGTTGAACCGGGTGAAGGAGCACACCGACATCGACTGGCCGGTACCGCCGCCCGCGGGGTTCTTCGGACTCGAGTCCGGGTTCGCGAAGATCCTCGCCCTGGGGCTGTCCAAGATGCGCGCGATTGAGATGCACCGACATATTCCGCGGATCGGCCTCGGCGCTGCGATCGAACTGGCCGCGCGACGGACGATCAGCGGAACGGAGGTCAAAATTGCGGGCGGGCTGGGAATCATCGAGAATGCCTGCGACGAGACCGCCGAGATCCTCGGCGTTCCCGTGGTGACTGTGGACCAATTCTTCGCCGCGGAAGCCGCCGCGCTCGGCCGCTCGAAGCTCCTGATGCCCGCGCTGCCCGTGATGGATCTCGATCTCCTCTACTGTGCCTTTCTGGGAAAGGACAAATCCGGCCAGGGGATGCACACGAAGGCGATCGGGCGATCACCCTATGGCTACGAGCAGGGAAAGCCCTGGAAGCCCGCGATGCCGCGAATTCACACGATCATCGGCGGCCGCCTGACCGAAGGAAGTCACGGCAACGCCATCGGCGTCGGCATGTGCCAGTTCATCACCCGCCGCTTCGACGAGGCGGTGAACTGGGAGCGGACGGCGGTCAACTGTCTTTCCGCGCTCACCCCCAACCAGGCCCACCGGCCGATCGTCTGCGAGAGCGATCGGCGCGCCCTCGAGCTCGCGCTCGCCGTCTGCCCGTCGGGACCGAACGGTGTCCGCGCGGCGCTCATCGACAGCACCCTGGAGATGACCCGACTGCTCGTCTCACCCGGTTTGATTGCCGCTCTCCCGCCCGGTGGTAACGCACGCGTCGTCCAGGAGCCCGAGCCCCTCCGTTTCGACGTGGAGGGATATCTCGACGTCGACCGCTACTGGGGGTCGCACTGAACGGCGACCGGAGTTTGCGCGACGGGACCTTCCGGATCCCGAAGCCTGCCGACGATGATGAGCGGCGCAAGGATGGCCGAGACGCGATCCCGCCTCCCGGTCATCCTGCCGACATCGTTTTCGTGCGCTTCCAGCGTCAGGTCGCCATCGAGAACAACAGCACTTTCTCGCTGAAGACCGGGCCGCCCCATAGGAGGAGCCGGTGAGGATTCGGCGGGAAATCTTGCCCCCGCGACCTCACTTCGTCCGGCCCAGCTCCCTGTCTTGCATGGCCTCCTTCTGCTTCTTCTTCTCCGGGTATTCGATGACGACGAGCTCCCGCGTCTCGGGGTCGTAGCCGTACTCTTGGTAGTAGGGGAGCATCGGGAGCTGGATTCCGTCGGGCTTGCCCTTCTTGATGATCAGATCCATGAACTCCGCGTACGTCTTGATCTTCTCGCCGTTGAGGGCCTCGTAGGCGTCCATGTCCATCTTGACCTTCATCTTGGCAATGTTGCCCACGCTGGTGCGGTAGGCGTCGGCCTGGACGGTGAGGTAGTCGGTCGAGTGGATCTTGCCGTCGGTGGTCTGCCCGCCCGCCATGAGTTCGGGCTGGAGGTCGCGGACGTCCTGCGTGGTCTTGTGGAGGGTCTCACGGGTCGGTGCGGCCATGCGCTTCGCCTTCTCCTCACAGCCGGCGGTGAGGACGGCAAGCGGGAACGCGAGGGCCAAGGCGAGGAGGGGGCGGGATCGGGGTGTCATCGGGCCGTCCTGGTTGGTTCGGGGACTCGGATCGTGCGGAGGTCAACGTGTAAGAATCCCCAGCCTAAAGAGGAAATTTCATCGAGGTAGTAAAGGGTTGATTTGAAAGGAGCTCGCGTCTGTGATGTCCTTAAGGTAGGTGGCTAATCACTACCGGGAGGCAATCATGGAACGCGAACTCTGGCCCGATTATATCACCTCGTCATGGTCGCCGGGCCGCTGGGGAACGGCCCGGCGAGGTACCGGCGAATCGGGCCACGCCCTCGATCGTCCGGGGCGGGTCATCGACGGCGACGGCGGGGATCGCCATCAACCAGGCGAACGTGACGAACATCGGAGGCCTCCCGTCGACTTCGACCCTCCCGCCATCGATCGTCGGACAGGCCGAGATCGGTATGATCGGAGGGTCGATCTGTCGCGATCGTAATGAGACTCGCGAGGCGATGCAACGATGCGTTCGCTCGGTCCCATCGCGGCGATTTGCCCAGGAGTGGAAGTGCGGACCCGACCCGGGAAAATGCGTCTTATCGGCCGCGGCCAAGGGGTCGAGGAAATCCCGGTAAGATCGGAGGGCGGCCGGCGATCCTCCGGCCGAATGCCAACGTCCCGACTGAAGTCGAAGCACGGGAAGCTGCCAGGCAAATGGTAGGCTGGGGGTAACCCGAGCGATTCCCGAACAGGTACCACTCCAGTCAGAGCGCATGAGCAGGCGGCGTAACGATACCTCAGCCTTTTGGGAGTCCAGGCACCGGCGTTTTGAAGACACTTGCCGAGGCCAGATTTCGTGCACTCCCAACAGAGAAGGTGTTTTCCATGTGGCGCAACTTGATTCTGGCGGCGGGCCTGTTTGCTTGCCTGATCCCGGCGGACATGTTCGCGCAGGAGTATCAGAAGACCATCACGGTCGAGGTCTTTCTGCCGGAGGGCGCCCGCCTGTTTATCGAAGGGCAGGAGACGAAGTCCAAGGGGCTGATACGCCGCTTCGAGTCGCCGCCACTGCCGCCGGGCAATTACACCTACACCATCGAGGCGATCATTCCCGGTCCAAACGGGCCGCGAACGGTGGCACGCCGGATCGACGTTCGGCCGGGCGACTTCGAATCGATCGACCTGCGCGAGCCGGGCAAACGGCCCATAACCGACGTCGAATATGAGCCGACGCCACAGAAGGTGGTCGATGCGCTGCTGCGGCTGGCCAAGGTAACCAGCACGGACGTGGTCTGGGACCTCGGCTGCGGCGACGGACGCATCCCCGTGACGGCGGCCAAGGAGTACGCCTGCAAGGCGTGCGGTTTCGATATCGATCCCGAACGCGTCAAGGATTCCCTCGCCAACGTGCGCAAGCACGGCGTAGAGCGGCTGGTCACGATCGAAAAGCGTGACGTCTTCACACTCGACCTGAGCAAAGAGCCGACCATCGTCACCCTCTACCTGCTGCCGCGCCTCAACGCCAAATTGTTGCCGCAACTCCGGAAGCTGCGGCCGGGCGCGCGCGTGATTTCGGTCGCGCACCGGATGGCCGACGTCAAGCCTGACGAGCAGACCGTGGTTGATACTGAGCGGGGCCAGTTCAACGTCTATCTGTGGAAGGCGGAGACGCTCCGTGGCCATTGACTTGCCACGTTCTCTCGTCGGCGCGGTTCTCGCTCAGGTTTGTCCGGTGGCTCATTGTCGCGAATCGCGTAACGCCGAGGCAAGCGCCGACGGCTGGGGAGGTCGTGATTTTGCTATTGTCGGTCCGACACACCGATGGGATCGCCTCGGATCCTGTCGTGGCCAGGCCAGCATTTATGCCAACGCAACTGTTCACGCAAAAAAGAAATCATCATCAACACGCTAACACTCATCGTCATACGAGATCAACGGGGCCGCCGCCTGGTTCACCCATTGCGTCGGGCGATCGCGAACAACGAGGTGCCGGTCTCAAGTGTTGCGGCGAGTGCCCTCGGTTGTTCGACCGCGAAGGCGAGCTTGAGTAACAATGGCGCGGGCCAGATCGGAACGCGGAGGTGGCGGCGATAGACGTCGGCCGGCGACTCGCCCGCCTCTGCCTTGTTCCTCGCACGCTGACGCTTGAGGATCGGGACCATCCAGGCGCCCCACCAGAAGACGGATTCGACCTCGAGCCCGGTCTCGTCGAACGCCCGGCGCAGTCCGTCGGGGAGGTAACGGCGACGGTGTCCCTGGATCGCGTCAAACTCGGAAAAGAGGTCGGGCCGAGCCGGGACGCTGACGATCACGAGGCCGCCCCCCGGCTTCGCGAGCTGGCCGAGCGTTGCCACCGCCGCGCGATCGTCATCGAGGTGCTCGATCACGTCGAGCGCGATCACAACGTCGAAGGTCTCCACATCGTTGGGGAGTGGGCGGGTGAGGTCGGCCTCGATCAGCCTGCGGTCGGGCCGGTCGAGCTTGGCGAGGATCGAAGGCGAAACGTCGAGGCCGCGCGGGGCGTAGCCTTTGGCCTCGAGGGCCTCGAGCGTGACGCCCCAGCCGCAGCCGGCATCGAGCACCTTGGCCGGTGGTCGAATGCCCAGCCGCTCCAGCAGGGTGAGGGTCAGCTTCGCGCGGGCGTGCCACCAGGGGTGCCTTCGGACAATCGCACCGGTCGCGACGAGGATCCCCTCATCCATATGACCATCGGCAATCCCCTCGGACCAAGTCGTGATCATGCGAACTCCATCGGACTCCTCTCGGCGAGGGGGCTCCTGCGCGACTGTGCCGCCCCCTCAATCGCATGCCGATGTTTCGCGCGAGTCAGAACCCGATCGATCGATCGCGGGCCGTGACGTCCCACTCATCGACAAGCGCTCCGTCTTCGATCACGTACACCCGCCGGTGCAGAGCGCAGGTCGGGCAGATGTGGGTGGGGATGGCCAGGACTGCGGTGCCGGGGGGGAACTGGCCCGCTTGCGGGGTCTCGACGACGAGATGCTCTTCGCTCTGGCCGCCGAGAGTCGCCTCCGGGATGTTGAGCAGGGTCAAGCGGGCGCCGACGGGGTCGGCGGCGACCGCCTTGTGACCGAGGTCGAGGCAGAGACGACCGGGACGAGGATGGCTGATAACCCGGGTCAGGAGCAGGGCGGCCGGAACAAACGGCAAGTCGGGAAACTTGGTCGCGTAGCCATTGTCATGGAGGACACTGGTGCCCGGCGAGCACTCGACGCCCGGTCGATCCAAGGCCGCATGGACCGGGAAGGTCGGGGTTCCGCCCAAAACCAGCCGCGGCGCCTCGATCCCGCGTTGCTTGAGCCGCTCCTGGAGCCGGAGCGTCTTCTCGATCCCAGGCGCGGCGATCCGCTTGCGCTCGTCCGGGTCGGCCTCCTGAATGTGGCCGTCGTAGGCGTGTAGTCCATCGAGGACGAGGTTCGGCAACCGCTCGATCAGCGTCGCCAGTTCCTCCGCCCCCGCACCGGGGTCGATCCCGGTCCGACCCATGCCGACCTCGAGGTCGATCAGGACCGGGAGCGGCTTGCCGATTCCCTCGACGCCAGCCGACAAGGCGCGGGCCGAGTCGGGATGGTCCACGAGGACTCGAAACTGGGTCTCGGGGAACCCGCGGATCAGACGGGCGAGGCGGTCGATGTTCGGTCCGACGACCGGATAGCCGAGCAGCACGTCGGTCCCTCCGGCCCGGGCGATCATCTCGGCCTCGGCGATCGTGGCGCACTTATGCTTGTGAATCCCTTTCCGTTCCACCAGCCGAACGATCTCGGCCATCTTGTGCGTCTTGACGTGGGGACGAAGCCGATCGGCGCTCCCGGCGAGCGCGATCATCGCCTCGAGGTTCTGCTCGAGAATCGTCCGGAAGATCAAGAGCGACGGACTGAGCAGTCGCGAGGTCTCGTTCAAACGATAGCGGGAATCCATCAACGTGCCCTTCTTCGGGAGTTCGGCCCAGTCAGGGGAACAGCGGCGGGTTCGGGTGGGTTCAAGGTTTGGCCGGCATGAGTTCCAAGGCGGCGGCCGTCATGGCGCGGATCCCGGTTTGGATGCTCGGCGCGGGGTCGGGGTGGTAGAGCGAAGAGTGAAGCGAGGGGAGCGATTCCCCCTTCGCTTTCGCCTCCTTGATGCGTTGCGGCGGGGTTGTACCCAGGCGGAACATGAAGGTCGGCACCCCGTCCCGGCCATAGAGGCCGAAATCCTCGGCGCCCATGACCGGCTCGACTTCCTTGACATTCGGTGCGCCGAGGGTCTCGATCAGGACCGGGAGAATCCGCGCGACCAGACTCGGCGTATTGATCGTCGGGGGCGTGGTTTCCACGAGGCTGACGACCGGCTCCGGGGCCTGATGCGCCTGAGCCAGTCCCTTCACCCGGCGATTGATGCCTTCGATCAACTGGTCGCGGACGTCGTCGCGATAGGCGCGGAGGGTCAACTGGAGCTTCACCTCGTTCGAGATGATGTTGTGCTTCGTCCCCCCGTGAATCGAGCCGACGGTCAAGACCGCCGGATGAATCGGGTTGATCTCACGGCTCACGATCGTCTGAAAATCCACGATCGCCAGCGCGGCCAACACGATCGGATCGACGGTCGAGTGAGGCGAGGCGCCATGGCCTCCCTTCCCCTTGATCAGGACGTCGACCGCCGTGGAGCCGGCCAGGGCAGGGCCCGACGTATAGGCCACGGTCCCGGTCGCCTGGTCGGGAGTCACGTGCAAAGCCAGGGCAAAGTCGGGCTTGGGAAACCGGGTGTAGAGGCCGTCGTCGAGCATGGCCTTCGCCCCACCGATCATCTCCTCGGCGGGCTGGCCAATCAACAATACGGTTCCCGCCCACTGGTCCTTATGCGTGGCCAACCAGCGAGCCACACCAACAAGACAAGTCATATGGATGTCATGACCGCAGGCGTGCATCACGCTTACAGGCTTGCCGGACAGGTCAAGCGCGGTCGCCTTGCTCGCGTAGGGCAGGCCGGTCTCCTCGGCCACGGGCAAGGCATCGAGGTCTGTCCGGATCAGGACGGTCGGCCCCGGCCCGTTCTTGAGGATCCCGACGACTCCAAGCTTCCCCACGCCGGTCGTGACCACGGCTCCGGCTTGGGTCAGCTCGTCGGCGATCCGCTCGGCCGTTTTGACTTCCTGGAAGGAAAGCTCAGGGTGGGTGTGCAGGTGAGTGTAGAGTGCCACCAAATCGTTTTGGTTGGCCTGGAACCAGGCGTCGTACGGGCTCGCCCCGTTCGCGGAGCCGGCCGTCGGCGCGAGCAGGACGATCGAGACCAACCAGACGCGCAGAGAGGGCATCGGCATGCTCCGTGACAGGGCGGTTACGACGGCGATTGTTTGTGCGTACGGATCGGAGGAGAGGTACGAACTTCGGGGAGCGGTCAGTCCAATCCCATCTGCTTGTTGTAGGCAAGCGCCTTGGCGTGTTCCGCCTCGGGAATCTTGCCGCAGCGCTGATAGATGACGGAGAGAGCCGTGTAGCTGAAGGTATCGTCCGGTTCGAGCTCGACCACCTTCTTGGCGTGCTCGATCGCCTTGTCGGATTCCGCGAGATCCGCATAGAGCTTGGCAAGCATGCCGTGGCCGATGGCATAAGTCGCGTCCAACGCCACGGCCTCTTCCAGCTTGAGGATGGCTCCGGGCTTGTCGCCGCCGTCGCGCAGATCCACGGCCTGGTCGTACAATTCGTTCGGTGTCGGCATGAGAATCGAGTCCGGTCGTGAGTTCGGCTTCAACATGGAATCGCAATCGCCAGTTTCCCTCAACGATTGTAAGGCGAAGGCGCGTCGGACGCCATCGTCTCGCAACGGACAACACGCTGGCATGGCGTTTGCCTGAACGGATTCTTAAAAAAAGGATTCCGTGACGAAGGTCCGACTCGCCGATCCGCGCACCGTCGCGGTCTGAGAATTCCTCTCGCGAGCGAACTCGCCGCCCCTTTTTTTTCCCCTTGGGGACTCTCCCAATGCTCTTGGCGTTCGAAGATGACGGCCCAGGCCCGGTGGTGGTCCTGCTCCACGGCTTTCCGCTCAATCATTCGATGTGGAAAGCGCAGCTGGCAAAAATCGGCTCGCTCTATCGTGTGATCGCCCCCGACCTTCGCGGCCACGGCCGCACGGCCGCCCCGACCGGGATCTACACGATGGACGAAATGGCCGACGACGTCCTCGACCTGCTCAACGCGCTTCAGCTCAAGGAGCCGGTCGTGCTCGGTGGCCTATCGATGGGTGGGTACATCGCCCTTTCCCTGATCGCCCGCCACCCCGAGCGGGTTCGCGCCCTGATGCTCATGGACACCCGGGCGGGGGCCGACTCGACGGCGACGGCGAACGCGCGGCTCGAGCTGGCGAACACGGTCGAGTCGAGCCGGAGCAACGTCCCCGTCATCGACGCGATGCTCCACAAGCTCTTCTCCGAGATGACCCGGAGTCATCATGCCGATCGGATCGAACCGATCCGCCAGATGATGGAGAAAACCCCGGTCCGTGCCGTGGCAGGGGCCCTGAGAGGGATGGCCGCCCGCCCCGATCGGACCAGCGACCTCGCCCGGATCAACGTGCCGACCTTGGTCCTGGTCGGGGAGGACGACCCGATCACACCGCCCGCCGAGGCCCGAACGATGGCGGAAGCAATCCCCGGGGCCCAGTTCGAGATCATCCCCAACGCCGGACACCTTGCCCCACTGGAGAACCCGTCGGCCAGTAATACCGCGATCTTGCGCTTTCTCGCCAGTCTCCCTTGAACGAAGGAGAGAGCCGGCCCTTGCATCCTGAACGCGAAGCCGAGATAATTCGTCGCTAGCGGGTGATTTGCGACAAAATTCTAGGCTTGAGCAGACCGAGATCCGATGGCGGACGCGACTGAAGAACCGTTGATCGCGACTCCGGCGGCGCTCGGCGAGCTGGTCGATCACTTACGTGCCTCAGGACGCTTCGCGTTCGACACCGAGTTCGTCTCCGAGGAAACGTTCGAGCCGGTCCTCTGCCTGATCCAGGTGGCGACTCGGGATCGGCTGGCGGTGATCGACCCGCTCGCGATCGAGGACCTTTCCTCGTTCTGGGCCCTGGTGATCGACCCGACCATTGAGGTCGTGATGCACGCGGCGAGCGAGGATCTGCGGATCTGCCGGTTCAAGACCGGCACCGTCCCTCGCCGTGTCTTCGACGTGCAGATCGCTGCCGGACTCGTCGGTTTCGGCTACCCGCTCTCGCTGGTGAACCTGATCGGCCAGGCGCTCCGGATCACCGTCTCCGGAGGGGAGACCCGGACCGACTGGCGGCGGCGTCCGCTCACCGCGGCCCAACTTCGGTACGCACTCGATGACGTGCGCTACTTGCTCGACCTGGCCGACCTGCTCGGCTCCCAGCTCAAAGAACTGGGGCGGGTGGATTGGGCTGAGGGTGAGTTCGCCCAATTCGTCTCGAGCATCCAGAATCGCGTCGAGGAAGAGCGCTGGCGACGGCTTCCCGGGCTCCATCAGCTCAATCGCCGCGGCCTCGAAGCGGCCCGCCGCCTGGCCGAATGGCGGTTCGCGGAAGCCCGACGGTCGAATCGCCCGATTCGCCAACTGCTCCGCGACGACCTGCTCGTGGCGATCGCCAAGCGGCAGCCGTCGAGCCGGCGCGACCTCGAGGCGCTCCGCGACTTCAACCGGCCCCACCTCCTGAGCCGGGCGGCCGATCTCCTGGCCGTGATCGCTAGCGCCCAACTGGTTGAGCCCGAGGATTTACCCGAGCCGCCCGACCGCCATGATGACGGCCCAGGGCTGACGATGGTGGTCAACCTGCTCGCCGCGGCTCTCGCCCAATGCTGCGCCCAGGCGCGGGTGGCCGCCGGACTCGTCGGGACCTCGAATGACCTCAAAGACCTGATTCGCTGGCACTCCCAAAATTGCCCCGACTCCTTCCGCCCCGAACTGGCGGAAGGTTGGCGTGCCGAGGTCTGTGGCAAACCGCTCCTCGACGTGCTCTCCGGCCGCTGCGTGCTTCGCGTGGCCGACCCACGGGCCGACGTCCCCGTCGTCCTCGAGCCGCCCGCGGACCGCCGGTCGAGCTAGCCCGGTCGCTCGCCTGCGTTTGCCTCCGATCCAGCTCCATCGCGGTTTCCCAGTTTCTTTCCCATCATTCAGACGAGCGAGGTCGAGACGTGCAACGGATCTTGAGCTGCTTCACCAACTGCTACGGCGCCGCGGGCGTCTGGACGGCCGTGGAGCGCATCCGCGACGCGGGCATCGATCATCTCGAGCTGGCCCTTCGCGGTCACAACTTCGGTGGCCTGGTGATCCCCGACTCGGTCGTGGTCACCGAGAAGGCCGACGACGCCACGGCCCAGTCGTTCCGCGACCACCTGGCCAAGCATGAGGTCAAGGTCAGCGGCTGCAACGTGGGAGGCGCCGATATCCGGACCCGCGAAGGGCTCGAGCTCACCCAACGCCGGATCCAATTCGCGGGGCACTGGTTCGCCGTCCCGCTGGTGATCTCAGGGGCCGGCCAGCCGGCCGACGCCGCCGAGCGCAAGACGGTGATCGACCACTTGCGGCAGATCGGCGACACGGCGGGAGAACTCGGGATTACGGTCGCCCTCGAGACCCACAAAGGGCCGACCCAGAACGCGGAGGCGATGCTCGCGCTGATGGACGAGCTCGACCATCCCCAGGTGCGCCTCAACTTCGATACCGGCAATATCGGCTACTACAACGACGGCGTGAACCCGGCCGACGAACTCGAGAAGGTGAAGCACCTCGTCCGCAACGTCCACGTGAAGGATAGCCGTGGGGGTTTCGAGGACTGGTACTTCCCCGCCGTCGGCGACGGTGGCGCGGTGGACTTCACGCGGATCCGCGAAATTCTTGACGGCGTCGGCTTCGCCGGCCCCTATACGATCGAGATCGAGGGGATCAAAGACGAGCCCGAACCGGGACTCGAGGGCCGTCATGAACGCGTCGCCCGGAGTGTCGCGCACCTCCGCGCCTGCGGCTACCATTGATTCGGGCCAAAGGTTTGGCGTGTTGAAGTGAACGCAAGTCTGGCCGGCTGCCAGGCTGTGGCCCCGGCCTCCAGCGGTTTACGTTCGGGTGGATCAGACGCCGAGCCACCCGGACATGGGCCATTCGAGGGTTAACCGCGGTCGCGTCGGTACGACGGTGACTTGCAGGGTGGGCACGGCCCACCCTCTTCGTTTTCGCTTTCTTGCCGGGAAAGCTACGGCCCGCCCAACAGAAATCAAAGGGGCCGCGATCCACCACGCACTTTGACAAGCGGCTCGAGAGGCGAGGGCACTCCTCGTTCGCGGCGGCGAAACCAGGTGGGCCATGCCCACCCTCCAAGATTTTTGGCCGGCGAGGGTGAGAACGTATCTTCGCGTTCAAACGAGCCGCGATCAGATCCCGCGTAGGTCCGATTCGTCGGGCAGGAGGACCATGACTCCCCCCTCCAAATCGATCAAATACCAGGCCTTACACAACTCGCAGGTCCCCAGCATCCGGCCTGGAAGTTCGATATCAAGCTGGTGTCGCTCCAACTCTTCGTCGCACTTCTCGCAATGGATGTCCAAACATTCATCGAAGCGGAGCGGCAGGCGGACCAGGTCCATGGCAACGAACACCGAATCCATCATGACCTCTCTTCTCGAAGACCCCAAACCTTGTGGCTACCAGCGGACAGTCTGGCGGCCTGATCTTCGCCGCTCGGGCTCCTCCCCACTCCCTTTTCTTGACATAAAGGCCAGCGAGGAAAGCGTTCCGAAACACCGCCAATTCAAGTCCCCAACCAAGACGAATCCATCGAACGAATACGCCGGTAATTTCGTGACGTGGCATCGACCATTATAAGTGAGAACTGAAGCTGACTACTGGCCACTCCGAACCCGCTCGTCGACACGCGAAGGGGAAGCGTTCGACCGACCTCCCCATCATGGATATCTAGGTCACGGTTGATCCATTGTCAAGCACGCCGCACCGATTCTCAAGGGTCGGGACCGCCGCTTCCACCCCGACGGCGGTCGCTGACGACCGCGCCGAGCGGCCCCGCCCGAATGACATGAAATGCTCATGCTCACATTTCAGCATTTTTTTTGGATAGTGCGAAAGGTCGGGATCGGTCAGAAGAACATCGCGAACCGCATCCAAAAGGTTTGGTAGCCGTCGACCGGGCTTCGGCCGCTGAGGGGGATCGGGTTGTTGAAGTTGGTCGTGACGTAGTCGAAGCTGAGTCGGGTGTATTGATTGGGCCACCAGTTGAGGCCGACCATGAAGTTGTTCATCCGGTTGGTCGACCGTGACGTATCGACGAAGCCGCGGGCGACGTCGCCGGTTCCCGCGTTCAACTCGGACCACTGGGCGGCGATCTGCCAGGCCCCTGGGCCGTACATATGCTTGCTGGGGATGAAGGGGTGGAGGGGGGTGACGGTGGAGTACCCCTGGAAGCCGTTGCCCATGAAGTCGCGCTCGCCGGTCAGCCAGTAGGAGGCGTTGACGTAATAACCGCGCTGGGTAGAGCGGCCCGAGGTTGTGCCGTCGGTCAAGGCACGGCTGAAGTTGATGTATTCAGCCAGCAGGCTGAGGCGACCGTACCAGTAGACGTGCGGTGAGAATACGCTGCGCATTCCGTTGGCGGAGACATTGGAATGGAACGTGGAAAACGGAATGCCCAGGACCGTGGAGAACGCCGGGTTCGTGGTGGCCTCGCCATTGTTGGAGATCGAGACGCCCTGTTGATTGAGCAAGTATTCCTGTTTCCCGCCGGAGAACCCGACACCGCCGCCGAGCCCTTCGAGAACCGTCTCCTCCCAACCTTCACCGCGGAACGGCGTGAAGTCGACCGCGCCATTGTAGTCTTGATTGCGGTCGAGATTGCCGAACAGGCTGGTGCCGCTGTTGCTGATCCCAGACCACCATTGGATCCGGTTCTTCCAGAGGTTACCGGTGAACATCAGGCCGAGCGGACGCTTGGCGGCCAACTGGTAGAGCGGCGAGTTGGTAATGACCGGTTCGAGCGCCGGGCTGAACGCGTAATACTCGTAGAGGGGCGGAGCAAGGCCCTTGCCGGCCCGGAGCGTCACATAGTCATTGATATGCCAGGCCAGGAACAGGTCGAGGAGATTGAACGTTCCCAGAAAGCCCTGGACACCGACCTGGTAGCTCCAATCCTTGGTGATGTTGCCATAAATAAAGGAACGCGCAAATGGGACGTTGAACCCTTGCTCGGTGGTCTGGAGCCGGGCGCGGTCGATGAACGTGCCGTCGACCGTGATCTGGTTGGTGACGTTGAGCGAAAACTCGTCGTCGGGCGAGCTGAACGAGAAGTAGCCGCCGCCGCCCAGCGGGCCGGTGGCCTTATCGTTGTACTTGTACCGGCCCTTAATGCCGAACCGCTCAGTGCTGGCCCCAGGGTCGTCGCGGCTGGTGAAGGCCCCGGAGTGGAACCGCTCGGGCACGCCGTTCGAGACCCCCTGGGATTCGGAAGCCGTTCCCTCGCGGACGCCGCCCAGGCCGGTGGACGCGGCAGGAGCAGGACCGGAGCCGCCGCGCACCGCGGGGGAGGTCGCGCCACCGGGGCCGGGGCCCGGCTGGACGCCCATCGACTGTACGATGCCGCGGAGCTGCTGAACCTCGGCCTTGAGGGCGCGGGTCTCGGCCACCTCGGATCGGAGCAGCCGGAGTTGCTCGGCGAGCTCCGCGTTCGACGGAGCCCCGACCTCCGCAGCAGCAGCCGGCGCCGTGGGGACGGACGACGGGGGTGGCTCCTGGCCCACGGCCGCGAGGGCCAGCCCCAGGAGCAGACAAAACGTGCGGACGATCGGAAGTTCCGACCGAACCGGTGACCGTTCCCGCGCGACGGGCGAAGTGTCCATACGCAACCACATCCCCGGTTCCAGAGGTGAGGGAGGATGCCGACCGAACCAGAATACCGATTCTTCCGATTACATCGACTGCTCCAACCGAATCGCTTGACGGTAAATGGCGTAATTTCAAAGAATGGTGGCGAGAGACTCTGGTTTGACCGGGCAGACGAGCCTATATTGTTCGGTTACCTCAAGGCCATGCGAGATCCGAACAGCACTTCTTGTTGATGAGATTCGCAGGGGGGAGCCCAGGTGCAACTCGAGAATTCCATGGATCGAGGCGGATGGCAGCACGGGATCGCCTGGACCTCGACTCTGGTCGTGCTTCGAGGCGTCGCGCAAGTCATGTTTCAGCCCCACGCGGGAACCGGCTTGCTCTTCGTCATCGGCCTCGCGGTCGGCTCGCCGCTCGTGGCCCTCGGCGCGATCCTCGGATCCGCGATTGGCACGGGTGTTGCTATCATCCTGAAGTACGACCGAATCGAGATCGGCGACGGCATCTACGGGTTTAACTCCGCGCTGGTGGGACTGGCCCTGTTGGTGCTGCTCCGTCCGGTGCCCACCACCTGGGTCTTGTTGGTTCTCGGGTCCGCCCTGGCATCGATCGTCACCCGGTTGGCGCGGCAATTCATGTCGTTTCCGACGTACACGGCCCCGTTCGTCCTGGTGACCTGGCTGGCGCTCGCCCTGTTGCATGGCGTATCGGGCCATAGCCTCGACACGATCCCTCCCCCCACCCCGCGCACGCCGGTCGGGTTTGTCGAATCGGTTCTGGCAGGCGAGGCCGAAGTCATGCTCGGATCGAGCGCCGTGACCGGCATCCTGTTCCTGGCGGGCATTGCGCTGAGCAACTGGCGACACGCCTTGTTGGCATTGATCGGCTCGGTCGTCGGCACCTTGCAGGCGATCTACCACAACGACCCGTCGGGTTCGATCTCAATTGGCCTCTACGGTTATAACGCGTCCTTGGCCGCGATGGCGATCTGGCTGTCGCGATCGTCGCTCGCCTTGTCGATCCTGGCCGCGGTCGTCTCGGTGCCGATCACGGAGTTCTTTCCCAAAGCGCTGGGCGTCCCCGCGCTGACGGCCCCGTTCGTCATCGCGTCCTGGATCGTCCTGGCACTCCTCGCTCTGGACCCCGTACTCGGAATGACGCTGAGCGTGGGAAGCAAAAAAGTCCAGAGGGTCGACCAACCCGAGGCGGAGGTGTCTTAACCATGCATCTGACCCCGCGCGAAATCGAAAAACTGCTGGTCTATCAGTTGGCCGAGATCGCGGAGAAGCGACGGGCCAAGGGGTTGAAGCTCAATCACCCCGAGTCGATGGCCGTCCTTTGCGCCGCGGCGATGGAAGGCGCCCGGGAAGGGAAGACCGTCGAGGAGGTCATGGGTGAGGCGGCCCAGATCCTCACCAAGGCCGATGTCATGGAGGGCGTGGTCGAGATGATCCCGTACGTCCAGGTCGAGGCCATCTTCACCGATGGTAGCCGACTGGTCACGATCCACGACCCGATCAAGTAGCCGTCGCCTCAGCGTCCTCCGATCCGAATCCGAAACCGAAGACGCACGATTCAGGAGCGAATACCGATGGCGGATTCCGAGACTCCCCAGGAAGAGCCGGGCGTGGGCGATTGGCTCCGGCATCCAGACGCGGCGCCGCAATCGACGAGCAAGACCTCGGCCCCAGTCGGCGGCCTGATCCTCGGCAGCGGCGAAATCGAGTTGAACGTCGGTCGACCCTCGATCACGCTCGAGGTCCGGAATACCGGCGACCGGCCGATCCAGATCGGGTCGCACTACCACTTCTTCGAGACCAACCGCGCCCTGGAATTCGACCGGCCCGCAACTTTCGGGTTGCGGCTGGACATCCCCGCCGGCACGGCGATCCGGTTCGAGCCGGGGGACCAGAAGTCGGTGCCGCTGATCCCGATGGGGGGGAAACAGCACTGCTTCGGGTTCAATGACCTGGTCAATGGTTGGACCGGGGGGGGACCGACGACCGATTATCGGCCGAATTTCACGACGGCCGTGGCAAAGGCCAACGCCCTCGGATTCAAGTCCTCGAAGCCCTAACGGTACGATCAGCGAAGGGGTCTTTCACCATGTCAAAACTCTCACGCAAGCAATATGTGGACCTCTACGGCCCGACCGTAGGAGACAAAATCCGCCTGGGTGATACCGAGCTCTACATCGAGATCGAGCGCGACCTGCGGACCTTCGGCGATGAGCTCCAATACGGCGGCGGGAAGACCTTGCGCGACGGCATGGGGTCAGACAACCAGGTGACGCAGGCCGCCGGCTGCCTCGACATGGTCATCACCAACGTCACGGTGGTCGACCCGATCCTGGGGGTGGTCAAGGCCGACGTCGGGATCCGCAACGGCAAGATCGTCGGCATCGGCAAGGCGGGCAACCCGAGCACGATGGACAACGTCACGCCCGGCCTGACCACCGGCACCGCCACCGACGCCATCGCCGGGGAGCACCTGATCCTCACCGCCGCCGGGATGGATGCGCACGTCCATTACATCAGTCCCCAACAGGTCTGGTCCGCACTCAGCAACGGCATCACCACGTTCTGGGGCGGGGGCATCGGCCCGTCCGACGGCACCAACGGGGTCACCACCACCAACGGCCCCTGGAATCTGGAGATGATGCTCCGGGCCGTGGAGGGGTTGCCGATCAACATTGGCTTCCAAGGCAAGGGCAACAGCACCGGCATCGGCCCGCTCGTCGAGCAGCTCGAAGGGGGCGCGGCCGGGTTCAAGATCCACGAGGACTACGGCACCACCCCCGCCAACATCCGCGCCTGCCTGCGGGTCGCCGATAACTACGACGTCTCGGTCTCGATTCATACCGACACCCTGAACGAGGCCGGATTCGTCGAGGACACGATCGCCGCCTTCGACGGTCGGACCATCCATACCTATCACAGCGAAGGGGCAGGGGGCGGCCATGCGCCCGACTTGCTCAAGGTCGTCGGCCAGCCGAACGTCCTGCCAAGCTCGACCAACCCGACCCTGCCGTGCGGGGTCAACTCGGTGGCCGAACTTTTCGATATGATCATGGTCTGCCACAACCTGAGCCCCAAGATTCCCTCGGACGTCGCGTTCGCCGAGAGCCGGGTCCGCGGCGAAACGATCGTCGCCGAGAGCGTGCTCCACGACATGGGGGCGATCTCCATGATCACCAGCGACTCCCAGGCGATGGGCCGGGTCGGCGAAACCTGGCTGCGGGCGATCCAGACCGCCGACATCATGAAGAAGACGCGCGGGCCGTTGCCCGAAGACGCTCACTCGGGCAACGACAATAACCGCGTCCTTCGGTTCGTGGCCAAGGTCACGATCAATCCGACGCTGACGGTGGGGATCTCCGACATGCTCGGTTCAATCGCGCCGGGCAAGATGGCCGACCTGGTCCTCTGGGAGCCCGCCTTCTTCGGCGCCAAGCCGAAGCTGGTGCTCAAAGGCGGGATGATCGTCTGGGGCAACATGGGTGATCCCAATGCCTCGCTGCCGACCTGCCAACCGATGATGTACCGCCCGATGTTCGGCGCGTTCGGATCGACGCTGGCCAAGACCTGCGTCACGTTCGTCTCGCGCGTCTCCTACGAGCGGGGGATTGCCGAGAAATACGGCCTCGAACGCATCGTTCGGCCGGTCTACGGAACTCGAACCCTGACCAAGCGGCATATGATTCGCAATGACTTCCTTCCCAAGATCGACGTCAATCCGCAGACCTTCGCCGTGACCGTGGACGGCGTGCACTTGACGGTGACACCCCCCAAAACGATCGCCCTGAATCAGCTTCACTTCTTCGGTTGACGCCTCAACGCGGAGCTTCGCAATGATCCTGGTCGAGAAGAGCCTTGGTAACCTCGGCGACGCGGCTTGGGCGGAACGTCTGGAAGGCGCCACGATCGATCTCCTGGAACTCGACCAATGGCAGGCGCAGAGGAACCGATTCCGCCTCAAGACGAAGGCAGGCACTGAGGTGGCGGTCGCCCTGGAGCGGAACTCCCACCTGCACGACGGCGATATCCTGGGGTGGGACGAGGCGACCCGCACCGCAATTGCCACCCGGATCCACCTCAAGGAGGTCCTGGTCATCCAGCTCGACGCGTTGCTGGCCAACCCCGCCGAAACGCTCGCCCGCACCTGCTTCGAGCTCGGCCACGCCCTGGGCAACCAGCACTGGCCGGCCGTCGTGAAGGGGACCACGGTCTATGTACCGCTGACCGTGGACCGGCAGGTGATGGCCTCGGTCATGAAAACGCATGCGTTTGTCGGGATCACGTACGACTTCCGCCCCGGGTCCATGGTCATCCCGTACCTCGCGCCTCACGAGGCCCGACGCCTCTTCGGGGGAGCGAACGCAACGCCCCATTCTCATGTCGCCGCGGTCCTCGAACCCGAGACCCATCAGCATGTCGATGCCCAGGGGCAAACCTTCAGCCACTCGCACGACACCCCCGACCCTGGGCAGAAGCACGATCATGACCATGACCATGTCCATTGAGAAAGCGGCACCGTGACCTCGATCCCCGCGTTGATGCGTCTCCTCCAATTCGGCGACTCGATGCTCCCGGTCGGCGCCTTCTCGTTCTCCAACGGCCTCGAGTCGGCCGTGCATGTGGGCGTCGTCCACGACCCGGAGAGCCTTGAGCGGTTCGTCCGGACGGCGACCCGACAGTCGGCGACGACGGACGGCATCGCGCTGCTCGAAGCGTTCCGAGCCGCCCAGGACAACGATCCAGCGCGGATCGCGCGGGCCGATCATGCCGTGTTCAATCGAAAGCTCAACGAAGAGATGCGGACGATGACGGTGCGGATGGGCCGCAAGCTCGCCGAGATGGCCGTCAAGGTCCTGAACGCGACCGACGTCGGCGACTGGCTCGGCGTGATCAAGCGCGGGGAAACCCCAGGGACCTACCCCGTGGCCCAGGCCCTTGTCTTCGCCGCGCTCGGTCTGCAGGAGCGGGACGCGTTCGCCGTGCATCAGTACGGCCTGGCGAGCATGATGCTGGGCGCCTCGTTGCGGCTAATGAAGCTCGACTATCTCGACGCCCAGGCCATCCTCTTCCGCATCAACGGCGAAGCCGAGGCCGCCTACGAACGGGCCGCCGTCCGCTCGCTGGACGACATGGCCTCGTACGCGCCCGTGAGCGACATCCTCGCCGCCGTACACGTTCGCGCCAGAGTGCGCCTGTTCATGAACTGATATCGTATCGCGAGAACTTGCTCCCATGAAAAAAATCACAAGGATCGGCATTGGCGGGCCCGTCGGATCGGGCAAGACCGCGATCATCGAGGCGATCACGCCCAAGCTGATCGACCTGGGCATCCGGATCCTGATCATCACCAACGACGTGGTGACGACCGAGGACGCCAAGCACGTCAGGCGCACGCTCAAGGGGGTCTTGATCGAAGAGCGGATCATCGGCGTGGAGACCGGGGCCTGTCCCCACACGGCCGTGCGCGAAGACCCGAGCATGAACCTCGCCGCCGTGGAGGACATGGAAGCCCGCTTCCCCGACACCGACCTGGTCCTGATCGAAAGCGGCGGCGACAACCTCACGCTCACCTTCAGCCCGGCCCTGGTCGACTACTTCCTCTACGTGATCGACGTCGGCGCGGGGGACAAGATCCCCCGCAAGAACGGACCCGGCATCACCCAATCCGACATCCTGATCATCAACAAGACCGACCTGGCGCCTTACGTCGGTGCAAGCCTCGAGGTGATGGACACCGACTCGCGATTCATGCGCGGCGAAAAACCGTTCGTCTTCACCAACTGCAAGACGGGCGACGGGATTGATGCACTCGTCCACTTGATCCGCGAGAACGTCCTGTTCGACCTCGAGATGAAAGCCCCGCAAGTATGACGAGGCCGATCGTCGACCCCGAGCTGGCTCCCTACCTGGACGAACCGAAGCAACTGCCCAGTGGATCGCTCGGCAAGGATGCGCGCTTGCGGCTCCGGTTCGAGCGCCGTGATGAGCGTTCGATCCTGGCCGTGATGGAGCGGAAAGCCCCGCTGCTCGTCCAGCGGGCGATCTACTGCGACGAAGGGATGCCCGCACTCCCCTGGGTCTTCATCATCACCAACTCCGGGGGAATCCTTCAGGGGGACCGCTACCAGATCCGGATCGAGGCCGCGCCGGGTTCGTTCGGGCACGTCACCACGCAGGCCGCGACCAAGATCCATGAGATGGATGCGAACTACGCCGCCCAGACCCAGGAGATCGTCCTCGAGGCAGGCTCTTACCTGGAATACCTGCCCGACCCGGTCATCCCGTTTCGCCACGCGCGGTTCTTGAACCGGACCCGGATCACGATCGATTCGACGGCCACGCTCCTGTACGCGGAGACCCTCATGGCCGGCCGTAAATACTACCGGGCCGGCGAAAGCTACGAGTTCGACCTTTTTTCCTCGGCCGTGCATGCCGAACGCCCCGACGGAACGGCCCTGTTCACCGAGAAATTCGTGGTCGAGCCCGCGCAGTCGTCGCCTCGAGACCTCGGAGTGATGGGCGAGTTCGACGTCTTCGGCAACGTCGTCCTGCTCACCCCGAAAGTGCATGCCGACCGCATCCTCGCGCAAATCGAACCGACGTTCGACCGCTCGGCGCACTGCGCCGACGGGGCCTCACGCCTGCCCAACGACGCGGGCTTGATCTATAAGGTGCTCGGCCCCGAGTCGGGCGTCGTCCGCGCCCGGATTCGCGCCTTCTGGACCCTGGTGCGCGAGGAAGTGACCAAATACCCCGTCCCGAGTGAATTCCCCTGGCGCTGAGACTCGGCTTTTAGAAAAAATCACATAATCACAGATCAAAACAGTTGCGACTCCAGAACTGCCAAGCACCCGCCCGACGAAAAAATACAACGACCCGATCTAGCGCTGGGAAGACTCTCCCTACTCGTTCCCACGGTCCCCGCTATGCCTTACCCACAAGTCGTAAGTTGTTAGCAATCCGGAGGTTACGGAAGGGGGCTGTGGCCCGAGCTGGATGCCACAACTGGAGGACTCTCAGGCACTTGCGCCGATCACCCTCGCTGGACACCGGGCCAGCCCCCCACTTGTGGGTAAGGCATAGCGGTCCCCGTGGGAATGCAGTCTGGGACGCTCTCCGTCCTCGGCTTGCAAGGGCCAGACGACGCGGAGCGTCGGGGACGGCATTCCCACGGAGGACCGTGGGAACGAGGGTGATTCTTAGCTTTATGGCGGGTCGTTGAAAAAATAGCGTGAACATGACTCTTCTGACTCTCGGTAAGGTCCGCCATGGAGTCATGACCTCGCCTTGGACTTCGCTCGTCTCCAGACGATCAGGGTATGGCCCGACTCAGCGCCCGTCGAAAACTCGACCGGCCGATCGTCCTGAGGCGTCAGGCCGTGGCAGACGGTGAACAGGTCGCCTTCGAGTTTGTAGATTCCCTTGAGGATCTGGCCCTTGGCCGGCCCCTCGTCCAGCGTGAGTTCGAACGCCTTGGGATCGGTCGACGGCTCGAGCCGGAGCGTATACGAGGTTCGCCGACCGTCCCGCGTGGCTACATACTGAGCGTGCGACACGAGCAGGCTCGGAGGATCGGGCAGGTCGGACGTGCTCTCACCGTTCGACTCGGACGAGACCAACGCCCAGCTCCCTTGCAAGGCGGCAAGGTCGCGTGCCGAGTCATCAGCACCGGCCCCGAGCAAGAGGCTGACGGCCAAAGTTGCACACACAAGCACTTTCATCTCATTGCTCCGATTTCATTGAGCTCGCCATGCCCGCGTTCCGGTGCGAATGCGGTTTCAAGATTGCGGACGGGACGTCCGCCCTGGCTTGTCTTGAGTCATCTTCCCTGGGACGGGAACCGCTCCAAGCGGGATTCGATTTCGTCGGGAAGAGAGTGGCGTGCCCAGGACATTGCCATCTCTCAAGGCTGGAGGTTAAGGTCGGATCGCGGCATTGTAGCGTGACGGGCAGGCCGATACGATCCGATGGGGATCGCGGTCGACAGGCCGTCGCTTGCGACGATCACGACGCCGATGCCGAGACTCCGAACGATCGAAAAAAGGATGAACCATGAGGATGATCTCCCTGGCGGGCCTGCTGCTCGTCCTCCCCCACCTGATGATGCCGGCCCGCGCCTCGGAGGCGAAGAAACCGCCGAACTTCATCCTGATCCTCGCCGACGACATGGCCTGGGACGACTGTGGCGCCTTTGGAAACCAGGCGATCCGAACGCCCAATATCGACGCGTTGGCACGCGACGGCATGCGCTTCGACCGCGCCTATCTGACTTGCAGCTCGTGCAGTCCCAGCCGCTCAAGCATCATCACCGGGCGATACCCTCATAATACCGACGCCGAGGAACTGCACTGGCCGCTGCCCGCGAGCCAGGTCACGTTCGTCGAGCGACTCAAGGCCGCCGGCTACTGGACCGCCGCCGCGGGGAAATGGCACCTGGGCAACGCCGTCAAGAATCGATTCGACGTGGTCCACGAGGGCAACCCGTCCAGCTTCCAGCTTCCGACCGGTCCCAAGGCGACCGGTGCCCGATTGGCCTCGGAGGCCGCGGGGGACGCCGCCAGCGGCTGCGATCAATGGGTGTCCACCTTGCGGGATCGGCCGCGCGACAAGCCGTTCTTCCTCTGGCTCGCCTCGTTCGACCCGCATCGTGACTACACGGCAGGAGCCATCGCCAAGCCGCACCGTCCCGAAGATGTTATCATTCCGCCATACTTGCCCGATGCCCCTGAAGTCCGCAAAGATCTGGCCCTCTACTACGACGAGATCGGCCGCCTCGACCGGTTCGTCGGCGCGGTCTTGGCGGAACTGGAACGGCAAGAGGCCAGCGAAGAGACGCTCGTCCTGTTTCTCAGTGATAACGGCCGTCCGTTCCCGCGCTGTAAGACGACCCTGTACGAGAGTGGGATCAAGACCCCCTGGATCGTCCGTTGGCCAGGCCGGATCGCGGCCGGCAGCCATTGCGCCCGCCTGGTGAGCTCGGTCGATATCGCCCCCACCATCTTGGCCCTGGCCGGGACCGAGCGACCGCCGAGCATCCAGGGCCAGGACGTCTCCGTCCTCTTCAGCGATCCGCAGGCGAAGGTCAGAGATTTCGTCTTCGCCGAACACAACTGGCACGACTACGCCGCCCATGCACGAGCGGTCCGGTCCGACCGCTTCAAATACATCCGAAATTATGACAATACGATACCACTGACCCCTCCCGCCGACGCCGTGCGGAGCCCGACGTACCAGGTCATGAGGCGGATGCGCGACGAGGGAAAACTGACGCCCGAGCAAAGCGTCTGTTTCGTCCGACCCCGTCCCACGGAAGAGTTGTACGACACCGAGGTCGACCCGAACGAGTTGCACAACCTGGCCGACGACCGGGAGCAAGCCCCCACGCTCCGGCAGTTGCGCGAAGCACTCACCACCTGGGAAGCCGAGACCGACGATCGCAAGGCCGGCCCTCTGAACCCCGACGAGTTCGATCGCGAGACCGGCGACCCGCTCCCCAATCGGATCCGGCCCCGGCCCGGCAAGCTCAAGTCGGTGAACTCCATTCGCCGAAAATGACCTGGGACTTGACAAACCAAAGCCGGCGAGCGGAGCGAACAAGGCGGCCCTTGTCGTCCTATGGAACACTCCGGCCGCGACGCGAACGTCAGACGATCGGACAATTCACCGATTCGGCACAATAGTTGGCCGTACCATCGGACCTTGTCCAAATCGGCTTTCCTCGCGTTTGACGATCGGGCATGATAGAGTCGGTCGCGCTGGCCCCGAATTTGCTTTCTCGGCAATATGACCCGATGTTCGAGTGATCAATCCCACCGGGGATGAGTCAGTCGGAACGGGTTCGAGATCGCCAAGCGGCCCAGTTCGCCGCAACCACCGATTGTGGCGATCACTTCATCGTCGCAGCCTTGTCAATTGCTCTCAGTCAAACGAGTTGGGACGGGTCGATTCTCACGGTCCAGGAGTCTGGCCCCCCCCACACACAAGCGACAAACCCGCAAAGGCCGCCTTCTTTAACGCATCTGCCGGATCCGCTGCAAGCGAAAGTCCTTCGCCCGCGAGGGTTGGGCCCGAGTCAACGCATCGGGTTCTGGAATCGTCGCAAACCGAGTATGTTGGGTTCGCTTCCCAAGAACCGGCCAGTCGTCTGTGGGCCGGGGTCAGGGGCGACCCTCGATTCGGGAGCCTTCGCGGCACGAACGAGCTTCACCTTGATTGCCCTCCCGACCGCTTCCGATTCGCAAACCAGGGATTGAAGTCGGTGAGCGGAAACTTGCCCGTGTCGGGATCATTCGGGACAGGTTTTCTGGCGCCCCGATCGTTATGATCTGTCTCTGAAATTCATGGCCCCGATGATTTCTTCACGATTCTCAAGCGTCAGGACCTCGGGAAGGCCCGGCGTTCCATTTTCCACACGCCATGTTCGGATGTCTTTGGGATCGTGCACGATCGGTCCCGCTTCGAGCATTGTCTTTTGCGGCGAGAAAGCAGTCTGAAGATGGACATTGTCGATAGCTTGCAAGGTTTTGTTGGAGAGAACCTGTCGCTTCTTCTCCCTGTCAACCAAATCTGGCAACCGACCGACTACCTCCCCGACCTCGAGTCCGACAATTGGTCCGAGAATTTGGCGCGATTCCGGGAGACCGCCCTGCGGTTGCCCGATGAGTTGCTGGTCGTTCTGGTCGGCAACATGGTGACCGAGGAAGCACTGCCGAATTACGCGATCTCGCTCGAGCACGTCGCCAAGGATCCGAGCGGTACGACCGACACCCCCTGGGCGCACTGGCTGCGCGGGTGGACCGCCGAGGAGAACCGCCATGGCGATCTCCTGAACACTTATCTCCGTCTCACGGGACGCGTAAACATGCGTTCCGTTGAGACAACAGTTCACCATCTCATCAAGAACGGATTCAGTCCGGGCAGCGAGGGGAACAACCAGGCGGGCCTCGTCTACGCCGCGTTCCAGGAGCGAGCGACCCGGATGTCCCACGGCAATCTCGGCCGGCTCGCCGACGAGCGGGGCGAGGTGAACCTTGCTGTCATCTGCCGCAAGATTGCGTCGGACGAAACCCGACACGAGGTTTTCTACACGAAAGTTGTCGCCCAAGCGATGGAACGCGACCCGGAAGGGACGATCTTGGCCTATCGAGCCATGCTCAAGCGAATGATCGCGATGCCCGGGGCCAGGATGAACGACGGCAGGACTCCGGATATCTTCGATCACTACGCGGCCGTCACCCAGCGCACCGGGGTCTACACGTCCCGGGACTACGGCGATATCATCCGACACCTCAATGCCGCCTGGAACCTCGGCCACCAATCGGTGTCGGGCAAAGCCGCGAAGGCCCAAGACTACATTTGCCAGCAACCCGAACGATTCGACCGCTTTGCCGACGAGATTGGCGAGCAAGTCGCCAGCCAGGCCCCGTTCTCGTTCTCCTGGATCCGCGGCCGAAAAGCCTGAGTTCCTGAGCGCTCACCTCGCCCCCCGTGCCGCCCCTCCCGGGACGGTACGGATGTCTGGCACCGGAAATGCACTGAACTCACACCGTCACGCCATTCCATCGATTCCCGAGCCTAAGGTGAAGAAGCCGGGCATTGAGGCGACGATGGGGACTCACCCATGTTCCTCTTTTACTTCAACAAGCTTGGATGCCTGGGTTCGATCCTGGTTTCCGTCGTGCTCACCGGCGTGCTGATTCTACTCCTCCGCGGCTGCCAAGGCTGAACCCGTACCGCGCAACCGAATCGTTGGACGAACCGGGCCGGCACTCACTTCGCCGGGCGCCGAAACAGGATCGCTACCGTCATCGGGGCGCCCACACCTGGGTTCGCGGGCTGGATCGGGACAATCTCGAAGGTCTCCCAGCCCTTCTCCTCCCACTTATTGAGCGTCTCGGCCATATGCGTCCAGACAACCTGGACCTGTCGGTAATCCATGGGCATCCGGACGTGTGACGGCGAAACCGGAGCCCGATTGGCCTTCGCCTGCGCCTCGAGCTCCCTGCTTCCTAACAGGCCGAGGCCCACGATCATCGCGATCAAGGCCAAGACGGCCGTTCCCGCTCCTCTCCCTCGCCGGTATCGATCTCGCTGCAGTGCTTGCATGATCCGGTCGTTCGGCTGGTCCATCATCAATGGCCTCCGTGGCTTGGATGTCGTGCCTGCGTTCCAATGGATGTGGTAAGTCCAATCCGTAAACCAGGGACGTCGGAATAAGAATCGCCGCAACGGTGCCTCTCGGGAAGACTTTGCGGGTATGCTTTTCCTGACTTCCTGGGTATTCCTCGTCACCGTCGCCCGTGGGCGACGACTTGGAGGTGAGTCACGATGAGTCCTTACGGGTCGATTCAAGTGGGCCGATCAACTTTCCTCGCCCTGCTGGCCGGAATGTCGGCGCTGATCATGCCGCCCTCGGTGTGTCACGCAGAGCAGTTCGTCCTGTTCGACGTCACATTCACCTTTACCAAGGCCGACGCCGACACGTCGAAGCCAAGTAAATCGCACTATTACGTCCGCGGCAACGCGATCAATCCGGATCGGCCGCGCGACTGGACGAAGCCGGTGGACTATCGGAATGGGACGGTCCACATCCGCACCGAGGTAATCGAGAAGCCCGCGGGCGGCGAGCCCACGACATGGACCCTTTGCTACATTCCCAATCGCGGTCAAGGCAACGGCTACGGTTGCACCGGGACGGTCCTCTACCGCGAAAAAGGCGTGTACGAGCAAGATGTCTCGATGAAATCATTCTGGGAAAACGATGCGATCGTCTGGTCGGAAGGGATCAAGCAGATGGATCTCGTGATCAAGGACAAGAGCGGGGGCAAGGGCCATGCGCACCAGCGACCCGACTCGGAAAAGTTCTTCCCGACCAAGATGCGCATCACCATGGTCCAGGTATCGGCCGGTTCCACCTATGATCCGAATTTGGTCCCCAATCTCCCTCAGAGCCCGGCTGCAACCCCCGGAACACCAAAGGCCAGCGCCACCGAGAACGAGCAAAAGACCGACAAATAACAACGCCCCGCCAGAGAGCGAGGAATCCCCCTCGTTCCCACGGTCCCCCGTGGGAACGAGTCGCGAGAGGCTTCCTTGCCCTGGATCGGGTCGTTGACAAATCGCGACAGTGTCGCCACGTTACCGGGTTTTCCGACCGGCCTCGGGTAGCCCGGATCTATCAACCCGGCGCCCTTGTTATCATGTCGATTTCCCGGCTCGTTTCCTCCAGCCCACGCCACCGAGCGTCTGGACCATGCGGCGCGATCGAACGTGGTAGCGCCGGGACGTCTTCGCCATCGGTGGGTGTTCGGTCCCGATCATGACCAGCGCCGATTCGATGTCGAGGCCCCCGTCGATCAGCGTCTGGAGCATTCGGGCGCGTTCCTCGGTCTTTTCGCCGAGCTGGGTCGTTCGCAAAACGCCCTTGTTCGGCGCAATCGAGGTAAACCCGGCCTGCTCGATTGCGAGCCCCCAGCGATCGACCCAGGCCTGCACGCGTGCGGTCAACTCACGGTCCAGGGTCACGCGGTCGGCCAGATGGGCCTGATCGCGGACGCGGAGGACGTCCGTGACAAGGATCGAAACCGCGATTCGGCAGCCCGCGCCAAAGTGCTCGACCAACGTGAGCGCCTTGGTGGCGTTCTCGACGTGATAGACGACGTTCACGCTGACGTCATAGACCAGCCCGTCGGCCGTGAGCACCTTCTGCACCGGCAGGTCGAGCGTGATGGAACGCACCGGGGTGACTTTGACCCCATGGATCAACGGGACGAGCCAATGGAAGCCAGGCTCGAGCTCCTTGACAACTCGCCCCCAACGGAACAAAACTCCGCGCTGGCCGGACTGGATCATGACTCCGAAGGCGCGAGCCAGGCCGAAAAGCGCGACCGCAACGGCCCATGGACGCTGCCGGGCAAATCCCCAGGCGACCTTCCCGACCACGGCAATGATCTTGAGCAGCCAATCGAGCAGGTCATCCATCGCGGTCATTGTCCGACTTGTTGGTATCAGCGTCGTGTCCCTCTCCTTCGACCACGGGTGGAGCGGGGGCCTGCGAAGTCGTCGCTGGCAGTCGCCGCGCCTGTTGTCCAGGCAAGGCCATGACTGCGCCCGAGATCAGCGAGACCGCCGCCTCGGAATTGAGTCCTTGCTCATCGTGAAACTGGCGATAGAGCACGAGCTTCTCATGGGCCAGCTTCTGTAACTGGGTGATCTCCATCGTTTCCGGCGTGGGCGAGAAGGTCGAAAAGCCAAACTCGTGAATCTGCACACCCCACTGCTGTTCCACCGGTCGGAGCGCTTGCTTCACCTCGTCGACCATCCGCGACATATCGCGGATCGAGTGCCGGTCCTGGGCCTTGACCACGTTCTGCACGATGATGACGAGCCGATTCTTGAGCCCTTCCACAAGGTTGTCGACCTCGATGACGGCCTTGCGAAGGTCGACGATCTGGTAGACGACCTTGGCGCCGACCTCGTAAACGAGTTCGTCGCTCAGTTGGATCACTTGCGGCTCGAGGTCGAGGGTCGTGTCCTTGGTCGGCTCGATCTGGAAGCGCTGGAGGATCGGAATCTTGAAGTGGACGCCAGGCCCGACCACACCGATGGCGCGTCCCAGATGAAACTTCAAGGCATGCTGCCCTTCATAGACCACCACGAAGATCCCGGTCATCGCCTGGAGAAACTCGAGCATCACACCCCCTCGGACAGTCGCCGACCCGCGTCCCGCAAGACCTCATCCACAGTACCCTACGGACTTCGGGACCGACACGGATCTCTCACTTGCGACTGTCGAGTCGTTTTTGTTGGGGTGGATCACACGGCGGAATATTCCAAGAATTCAACCACGAACAACAAAACACAATTAACGATATTCTATGATTGCGATCGCCGACCGCCCCTTGCATTGAACACTCGAGCAGCGGCCCAGGTCGCGGTGATCGCGCCGAGGGTGTGGATCGCGAGGCTGACGGCATAGGTCCGGACGAGGCCGGGATTCAGCACCACCCTGCACCTCCAGAGCCCCGCGGGGAGATAGAAAGGCTGGTCCCAAACCCGGCCGGCTTGCCACTCCTGGATGTCGATGGGAGACACGAGTGAGGCCCAGCCGATGAACGGGGTCGCCCCGGCGAGGTAGACGCCCGACCAAGACCCCGTGAGCGATCCCACGAGGCTCAACGGAACGAAGAGAAAGGGGAGCAAATTGCTGGCGAACAAGACCAGGAGCGTGGCTCCGATCGCCTGTTCCGAGCTCTTGGACACCAGCGAGAGGAAAACCCCGATCGCCGCCGCATACCAGAGATAAATGACCACCCCGATCGCCGCCGCGACGACGCCGACGGGATGAACGGAGCCGGTCATCAGTCCGACCGTCCAGATGAGGAGCAGGGGGATCGCAAGTCCGCGGAGAGCAACCAAGGCGCCGATCACCTTGGCTCGGGCGACTTCGCGGCCGGTCACGAGCGTGGTCGCCAGGCTGATCCACGTCCCTCGCTCGCGCTCGCCGGTCACGCTGGTTGCGGCGATCGCGGCAACGCCCACCAGCCCCAGGAAGTAGAGTGTGGCGTGAACGTGGCGAAGGACTTCGTTGAGCTCATTCCGCTTCCACTGCCACGCCAAGCCGTCCCACCACGACTCCTGCCACTCCCCAAAGGCGGCTTGAGCCATCCCGAGCAGGGGAGCGAGTAAGATCAGACAGACGAGCAGGAACGCCCCACGGACCAAAGGGCGGCCGAACGGTCCGGAGGTCGCATACCGTTCCTTCCAGAACATCGGGTCGTCACCGATCGGCGGCCTGCTGCGCTTCGAGGTCGGCTCGCCAACCCAGGACCGCCGGAGCCAGAATCCGAGCCTCAAGGGACGGAGCAAAAGGACGGCCAAAAGGATGAAGATCACCGCGAACGTCAAGTGGACGCCCACGAAGTGTGGAAGGCATCGCGCCAGCTCCGACCGGAGCCAGGCCGACCCGATTGGCCCTACAAACGGTCCCATCGTCACGATCCTGAGCAACAACTCAAGACCAGCGGGGTGACCCTGGAAAACCCATTCGGACACGGTCTCGAGCCAGGCGAATCGCCGGGGGAGTTGAGCGACGATCAGAGCGTATCCGCCCGGCAAGAACAGCCAGCCGACCACGAGCAGATACGCGATCAAGGTCGTCAAACGCGGCCGCGGGTTGACGACCGACACCACGAGTGACAGCGACGCCACGAACAGGATCCATGCCATGAGCATGACGTAGGCGCTCGAAACGAAGTGGAAGTCGAGAATCCCCAACAGACCGAACGTCAAAGCAAAAGGGAAACCCACTCCCAAGGCCATTCCAGTGCGGGCAAGTTGCACCACCAGTTTGCCAAGCACGATCGACCCACTCGACAAGGGGCTGGCAAGCAGGTCTAACATCGTCCCTCGCCGATCTTCCTCGGCGATCGAACCGGCGACCAACCCAGGCACCAAGAAGACAATCGCGGCCGCCTGCACCAGCATGAGCTCGAGAAAAATCTGCTCCACCAGTGAGCGCATCGCCTGCGGCACCACCAATCCCCCGAGCAGGTCGCCCGACGCCGTCAAGGTTTGCCGCCAGTCATCCACCTTCGCGGCCACCCCCAGCAAAACCAGGCCAATCGCTCCTCGGAGCACGTAGAGTCGACCCTGCCGCGCAGTCCGTCTCAATTCGAAACGGAGGATTGGTCCAAGCTCCATGATCATGCTCCGTCGAGCCGCTTGCACGATCGACCCGATGATGGACGCCCACTCAATGACGATTGTCCGAGCCACCCCATCTTACACGCGCCCATCGTGTTGTAAAGGTGACAGACCGAGGGGGAGGGGAGGGCAATCGCGCCGAGCTGCGGTCCGACGGATCGCTTTTCGGTGGGAATCGGCCTACTGACAAGAAATCACAAAATCCATCATTGCTTAATTTTAACTGATTATGAATATCAATTATTAATAAAAGCGATCGCTACTCTTTTTTTTCACGGACCGCGTTTCACAATCGGGCATTACCGTGATTCACACCGCCCGCGAATTGAGTCGAAACCTCGAGGCTCGAGCACGACGTCGAGAAGCAAGGCTTGCCTGTGACCTCCCAACCGGCGTCGGACGAGCCCGCGGAATAGGTAGAGAATTCCGTGCCCGCGTTCGACGACGATCGCCGTCTCCCCGAGCAATCGAAGCGTCGTTTCGTTGGTCGGTGTCGAAATTCGGTGATAAGCTGAAGAGATGAGGAAACCGAGTCGAGTACCAACCGAACGCCCCACTTCACCATCCTCGCCGGCGCGGGCTCCGGCCGCCTGATTTCGTGGACTTTTCCGATTCACGAACCAGGGTCCAAGGGGCACGACAAGCTTGGTCTGGGGATTTATCGAGAGAAATCAACCAGTCATGAGACGCTCAACCTTGATGGCCTCGATGCTCGCCGTGGCGGCCTCCGCCACGCTTGATGAAGTGCTTCCATTTCCGCTTCAGACACGCGCCGTGGCACAGGCACCCGCGGAGCCTGCGCCGGAACCGGCACCCGAAATGTCCCCGGCGCCGGCCGAGCCACCGCCAGTGGAAGTTCCCCCCGCACCGGTACCCCTTCCGCCCGCCGGCTCGGCTTCCACAACTCCACCAACGCTCCCCTTTGTCGTGCCTCCCACGGAATTCGTCGCTCCGGAACAGGGCGAGTTTGGACCGGTACTCAAAGTCGTGCCCGCACACCGGCTCGCCATGATGGAGGCAGGGCGACTGCTCCCTGAGACTGACCCCTTGGTCGCCCGGTCGGCCGTGGTCTTGTACCAGATGACCGGCAAATATCTCGAGGATGCGCCGCGAATCGTCGAACTGACGATCAAGACTTGCGCGGCGATTCGGCTTGCGAACGGTGTCGCTTCCCCCTTGGAACTGCTGGACGGGGCATTGAAGTCGAAGCGGCCTGCCAAGGGCGACGGGACCCGCCCTCGGGAATTCGAGAAGTTCGCCACTGGCTATCGCCAGGCGCGTCTGGAAGGGAGAAAAGACCACGCGGGAGCGATCGCTGAGATCCAAGGGACTCCCGGCTCGCCGCCACCGCCTCGCTGACCTTTCCGACGGTCGACCGATTTTCCGGGCCGAGGCTGCTCTCGAAGGCTCGCGATTGGTGGGCCGTGCCCACCCTACGAATGCACATTCTTGTAGGGTAGGCACGGCCCACCAATTCTTGGCCGGGGCGACCCGATGAATTCAGGGATCAGCCTGACTCAGCCGGGTGTGGCGACTCGCTGGAGGGTGGCGATCCCGCCGTTTTGCGGGGGAGCGATCGAGTAGGCCGGCGTCTTCGCGAACCGGTTCCAGGCCTGGTCGAGAGCACTGCGATCGGCCGGGCCGGCATGGACGAGCAGACGGTAGCGGAGGTCGAGGGGGTGATCGGTGGCCAGGCCGTAGGGTTCGGCCAGGTTGAACGCTGCCTCCATCCAGCCGTCCTTGCGAACGTGCCAGTGAGTGGGATGTCGCGGGTTATCGGGATGATCCATGTAGCAGATCCCGTCGACTTTCTCGGCGGTGGCCGGGCCCGAGTAGTCAACCCAGCGGTGGGTCTTGCCGAAGATCGCGGGTTCGCCCGTCGACCCGTCGGCGGCGGTCAGCCGGCCGCCGCCGAACTGCTCCGAGATCGTCTTCGCCACCCGTACACCCAGGAAACCGAAGTTGGTCTTGTCCAGCGGGACGGGGATCCCGACCGACTCGAACCGGGATTGGAGGTCGAGCGCGAAGCCACCGTCGTCGGTGGGCTCGAGAACGAGCGTCAGTTGCTGGCGAATCACCGTGTGCCCGTGCGCCCACCAGTCGGATTCGGCCACGAGCCCCGCCCAGTCGGGACCATCCTGATAAATAAGAACTCGCTTGTGACGGACCTGGATGTCGGAATGACCGCTCTCCATCCAAAAGTTCGTCCCGTCGACTTTTTCATGACCGAACCAGACGGAGCGGTGATGCTCGTGACCGACCGGGTTCGGGTGCCCCATCCGCGTGAGGACCGCTCCTGACGGGCCGATGACCGGGTAGACGAAGGGGCGGGGCCCCCCCTGACCGAACTCGAACCCAGCGCGTTCGACGCCGTCGACCCGCAGGCTGGCTCGGTCAACCTGGGGCAGTGCCTGGACTCTGGGAAAGGGAAACGATGATGCCACGATCGACCTCCTCGGTCCGTCTTGCCTATTGATTTTCGGTCAGGGTTGCGTGTCGGCCGGGGCGAGGCGGACCGTCGTGATCCCGGCCGCGCCGAGGACTTCAAATGCGGTTTGTACGGCGGAGAATGGCTCGTCGGCAGGGACTTGCAACAGGATCCAGGTGGCCGGATCGACCGTGCTCGCCTGCTTCAGCGCTTCGATAAGCTCCTGGTCGGTCTTCGGCTTGCCGTCGAGCGTGTACTGACCTTGGTGGACCGTCACAGTCCTGCGTCCCGGCTTGCTCTCTCCCCCTTTCACGAGCGGGCCAACGTCTTCCCCTTCCGGAGCAAACGCCACTCCCTCGCGAACGGCGAAGAAACCGTAAGCGCGATCGAGCATCGTCAGGGTTCCCGCCAAGGCCCCTTTGCCCTCGGTCCAGAGCAGTCCCTCGAAGTCCTGCCGGGTGCGCGGATAGGTGATCGTGAAGCTGATCTTGTGCGAGACATCGGCGGCCACCTGGCCGCTGACCGCGTAAGAAGTTCCGTTCAGGTCCGAGCGAAACCGACCTGTGACGACGCCCGCCGGGTCCACTTTGAGGTCGAGCGTACCCGCCCACTGCCCATTGGCGAACAGCCGGAAACGACCCGCGAAGTCGCTCGAGAGCACGCTTCGGCCGAGCGATGGCCGGGAGCGATCGACAACCGCCGGGGCCAGCGGTTTGCTCAAGGTATAAAGCTTGGCATCGCCGAGCGCAACGAGCCGTGAGCCTTCTTTTCCTGGCCCCGCGGGCTCGAACCGGAGGTCGCCGCCTTGCCCCTCAGGAACCACCTGGCCGCTGTCGAGGTCAAACTCGAAGCCGACGAACAGGAGGATTTCCTTGCCGCGGGCCAGTCGTGTCGAAAGGTTCCCTGATTCAAACGTGTCGAATCGTTCAATCGTCAAGACCGAGAGCGGCGGGCCCGAACCGGTGGCCGGCTTGCGAAGCGCGGGGGACACGAGCAGACGGGCCAGATTGCCCTGACCGGTCCGAACGATCAGCAGGGCGGAACGCGAGTCACGGAGCACGTTGGTGAGTGCGTCGATCTCGCCGATCGTCAGGCTCGATTGCGGTTTCACATCCTTGCTTGTCGGGATCTCGGCAAGCGTTTTCCCCTCGATCCGGTCGAATTCTTCCCCCCGGGTCGAATCCGCGGGAAGCAACCCCAGGAGCACGAGACAGGCCCAAGCGACTGGTCGGAATCGAAACATGAAGAAAAACTCCGTGGCGCCCGATCGAAACCCGTCGAGGCCCGCAACCCCGCCAACCCCATACGCTCATGACGCCCGCGGCTCCGTTCAACGCCAGGAGCCGCCGCCCGATCGGGGCGGATTCAATGATTGACGGCATGCTCTTCCAAGTCAATGAGGGGGGATCCGCACCCGGCTTGCCGGATCGAGTCCTCAGGCGATAATGGGAGGCGTCTCGGCCGATCATTCCGGGATCCATTGCCATTGCAAGATGAAAGCGACCGATGCTTCTGCCGCTGGAACGCAACCCAAGGTATCAGCTCCTCGACGTTTGGCGTGGCCTCGCCTGCCTGATGGTCGTGCTCCATCACGCCGGCTTCGCAGTGCTCCTCGAGAACGGGAGCCGGGCAGGGGGGTGGGAGGCTTGGCTGAGGTGGGCGACGGTTTCCCTGCTCTGGCGGATGAATCTGGGGGTCGCGCTCTTCTTCGTCATCAGCGGCTACTGCATCGGGGCGAGCGTCGACGCAACCCGCCGGCGCGGGCTGGGGTCGCTTGCCTTTCTGGGCCGGCGGATCTGGCGAATCTATCCCCCGTACTGGGCCGCCCTCCTCGGGTTCGTGGCCCTGATCGGCGGCCTCAATGCGCTCGGACTGGAACGGCTCACCCATGGCGATGGTGCGCACGCCCTCCAACTCGACGCCCCCACCGCGCTGAACGCAACCCAGTGGGTCGGCAACCTGACCCTCACCGAGGAGTGGCGGCCCCTGGTCTGGCATCCCCCCGAGCGCCGGGTGTTCACCCGGGTCGCCTGGTCGCTCTGCTACGAAGAGCAGTTCTATTTCGTCTGCTTCTGCATCCTCTTGATCGCCCCCAGGCGACTCTACGGCGCCTTGGCCGTGGTCACGGTCTGCGCGGTCCTGCTCCGGGTGGTGGCGGCCGACATCGGCCGGTACTCTCAGATCGAAGGGGCGTTCCCGACGCTCTGGCACGAGTTCGCCGTCGGCCTGGCGGTCTACTGGCGGCTCAACGTCCCGGCCTCGGTCGGGGCGAAGCGCGGAGTCGAGCTCGGGCTCGCCCTGCTCGCCGTCGCCGGTGCCTTTGGTGGATTGTCGACCCCTGTCCCTTACTCCACCGCGGCCACCGGCCTCTTCGGTCTTGCCTTGATCGCACTCCGTGGCTGGGACGAGCGTGCCATTGCGCTCGGTTGGCTCCGGCCGTTACGCGCCTGCGGCAAGCGGTGCTACAGCATCTACCTGGTCCACCTCCCGGTCTGTACGGTCGGCAACCTCTGGCTCCACGAGCAAGGCTTGACTGGCTTCTGGATGCGCGTCCTGGTGATGATCCCGGTCGTCTCCGCCGCCTCGGTCGCGGTCAGCTGGCTCTTCTTCTGGGGAGTCGAACGCCACTTCCTCAACCCGCCGATCGTCGCGCGTGACCCGCTCGGCAAACCGCGGCAAACGCTCTGACGACAACAGATCATCTCTCGTTTTCGGCTGATGCTCGCTCGGACGGTTCAGAATCTCCCGTCCGTCGCACGTGGAGAACGGATCAAGCCCCTTCCCCAGGAATAAGCCAATGTGTCTCATGGTAAAGCAAGGGGAGTGGCGCGTCCTTTTGAGCTTACGGCACCTTCGGCAATGGGAGCTGGTCATGAACAGTGAATTTCCACGGTTCGTCCCCACGTGGGTCATCGCCCTTGGCTTCACCGTGGCCCTCTCGACGGGCGCCGCCCAAGCGGATCCGCCAAAGGCGGGATTACCGCCGGCTGATAAGCCACCCGCAACCACAGCCCCCGCCCCCGCCACGCCCCCCGTTGCCGAGTCCGAAGACGACCCTTGGGAAGAGCGTAAGACGAGGGCCCGCGAGGACGTCGAATACCTCCAAGCGTTCCACAAGGCGAAGCTGGCCGAATGCCGTGAGGCGGAACTGCGAAACACGTTTGCCCTCGCTTTGAAAACCGAGATGGATCGGCAAAAACAGAAGGGCTTCGCCTCGACCTATACGATGCAGCAGGCTGCGATGAGCATCGCCGAAAACCAATCGCAGCTCGAGATGAGGCGCGTCGAGCTCAAGGATGTCGAGATCCGGCTCTCCCGCGCTCTACGCCGGCTCAAGGCCGTCGAGCGTTCGGCCTCGGCGTACGACACGGAGGTGGTCCAATCGGATGATCGCTTGCGTGAACTTGAGATTAAATACGAACGCCTGCGCCGCGAGTTCGAACTCGCCAAGCGAACGGTCGACCTTCAGAAGACCCGCCCCTGATGACGACCCTTTACCAACCCAGGGCCGTTCCTCTTGCAGCCCTGAAAAGGGCGACAATTACATTCACGAACCGGGACGACTTCACGTGATTCGCTTTCCTGACCTGCTCTCACAGCGGCTGACAACTTTGAGACACAACATGACAATATGCTCCTATTTTTCCAATCAGGGCCACTTCAGGAAAGGGGTGATCCTCGCCGCGACGGTGTTGGGGTTCTCCTGGGGCGTGGGCACGAGCCAGGCCGGCTTCATCGGTGGCGAGGGGACGGATCAGCCGAGCCGGCAGCTCAAGACGCTGTTCGCGGAATACTGGGACGACGAGCTCCGGTCGGGCCCGCTCGAAGCGACGTTTATCGGCGACCACCGTTATGACGATCGGCTGGCTGACCTTTCCGAAGCGGCTCATGAGGCGCGGCTCAAGCGCGATCGCGACCATCGGCAGGCACTCGGAAAGCTCGACCCGGAACCACTCTCGGCCGACGAGCGGATCGATCGCGAAGTGCTGCTGTTCACACTCGATGATCGGATCGAAGGCGAGCGATTTCGGGGTCACCTGATTCCGATCACCCAGCAGGATGGGATTCACTTGCAGTTCGCCCAGAGCGTGAACTTTCACCCGAGTGCCACGGTCGGGGACGTCGAGAATTATGTGCGGCGCCTCCGCGCCTTCCCTCGCGCCATCGACCAGACGATCGCGTTGATGCGCCGGGGGATGGCCGAGCACCGGATGCCGCCGCGGATCACGATGGCCAAGGTCGTCCCGCAACTTCGAGACCTGGCCCCCGTGAAGCCCGAGGAGAGTCCGCTCTGGGGGATCGTCGCGAAGCTCAAGGATTGGCCCGAGGCCGACCGCGACCCCGCGACCAACGCAATTCGCCAGGCCATCGCCGACCAGGTCTCCCCCGCCTACGCCAAGCTCGCGGCCTTTGTGGAGACGGAATATCTTCCCGCCTGCCGCGAGAGCGTCGGGCTCTGGGACTCGCCCGAGGGGGACGTCCACTACGCCTACCGCGCCCGCTCATTCACCACGACGACGCTCTCCCCTGAGCAGATCCACGAAGTCGGGCTCGCCGAGATGGCGCGAATTCGCGAGGCGATGGAGGCGATCCGCACGAAAGTGGGGTTCTCGGGCGACTTGAAGGCGTTCTTCCAGCAGCTCAAGGACGATCCGAAGCTCAAGAACCAGAGCGAACCGGAGATCCTCGCGCGCTACCGGGTGATCTTCGAGGCGATTGACGCCAAGCTGCCCGACCTGTTCGGCCACCTGCCGCGCACCGACTACGGGATCCGGCCGATCGAGGCGTACCGGGCCAAGGCCGCCGCCGCCGGGTACTACTACCCGGCGCCCGAGGACGGCTCACGCCCTGGCTACTTCTATGTCAATACGTCGGACCCGACCAGCCGGACGACGTACACGATGCAGGCACTCGCCTACCATGAAGGGGTTCCCGGCCACCACCTCCAATTCAGCCTGGCGATGGAAGTCCCCGGCCGCCCCGCCTTCCGCAAGTTCGGCTACGTCCCGGCCTTCTCCGAAGGGTGGGGCCTCTATAGCGAAGGCCTCCCACGCGAGGTGGGGCTCTATACCGACCCTTATGCCGAGTTCGGCCAACTCGAGTACAGCGCCTGGCGCGCGGGCCGGCTGGTCGTCGACACCGGCCTGCACCAGAAACACTGGAGCCGCGATCAGGCGATCGCCTACCTCGAAGCGAATACCGCCGTCCCTCGGATCGAAATCGAGAGCGAGGTCGACCGCTACATCGCCTGGCCCGGCCAGGCCCTCGCCTACAAAATCGGTGAGCTCAAAATCCGCGAGATCCGCGCCCAGGCCGAGCGCAGATCAGGCGCCAAGTTCGACGTCCGGGCGTTCCACGACCGGCTGCTCTCGCTCGGCTCCGTCCCGCTTAGCGTACTCGAACGGTACATGGAACGGGATCAGCCGACCGAGGCGGAACCTCGGCGCTAACCCACGATTCGACCCCGTGGAGGTGGGTGACACCAAGCCGGAATGGCGGCCCGGTCGGCGGGTCAGGATCCGGTGGGGCGCGATTCGGCCGAATCCACCATGAATGCGGCGAAGGGTCCAGCGTTTGCTTCTCTTTGGCTCAAGTGAACAGGGGGGTGCGGACGACGTGCCCTTTTGTTCAGAGAAAACCAAGGCTGGATTTGACGCGGACGGATTCCGCATGAATGATTGAAGGTCGGAATGCGCCGGAGCCGATGAAAATGATACGTCGTGCTGATTCCGGTCAAGAATCGGGGTTGGCCGACGAATTCATGAGAAGGCAACCTGACGGCGCAACCGAGTGAGGTGAGACATCATGGGATTGGATCTAGCTCTGGGAGGGCTCGTGCTGGTCATGGCCATCCGAGGCTGGCTCAGGGGCTTCCTGCTTCAGGCGATTCGCCTGGCGGGGTTGGTCCTTTGCGTTTACGCGGCCGACCCGGTCCGCGATCAAATCAAGCCCCGAGTGATCGGCCATTTGCCCACGATTCGGCCGGAACTCATGGACCGAATGCTCTGGTGGTCGGCGGCCGTGGCCTCGTATCTGATCCTGGTCGGATTGGCCTCGCTCGCCGTGAAACTTTCCCGGCGCCAGCCTTACGGCATGGAGGATGAGTCGCGTCGAGGCGACCAGTTCGCCGGCTCCTTGCTCGGCATCGCCAAGGCCCTGGTCGTCGCCACGTTCCTGGTCGCCGGGATCGAGAAGTACGCGGTCGCCCACCTGAAGGCCGTCCCCTGGGCCGAGCAGCAGATAGCCACGTCGCGGTCGATGGCCTTGAACGCGCAATACCATCCGGTCCCGCGAATCTGGGCGACCCCGCCGGTCCAGCACTTCGTGAAGCACGTGCAACGGATGGGTCTGAATCGTCCCGACGATGCCGACCAGCCCCAAGAAAAGGAAGGGGCCCCTCCGGTCCGCACGGCGAGCCGAACCCCTCAGCTGCAATGGGGCGCATCGGACCAGGCCACCCTCGACCCCTCCCGGCTTGATGCCGAAGTCGTCGAAGCCATCGAGTCGATCCGACAAGAGCTGACCAAGGCCGAACGCCCCGACCAATAACTGGCGTTGACCGAACGAGCAGGCTCCGGCACACTCCCCCCGACCGTCGGTCCGACCGGACGGGCGGGGGAGAGACGCCGCGCATGCTGGAAATCAAGAACCCTACGCCGGGCCTGCCGAAGTGGCTTGCCTTTGTCCTCATCTTCGGCCTGTTCCTCACCTTGCGGGGTTACCACAGCCGAGACGGCGATCAGGCCTATCGGCTCCCGCTGCTCCTCCACCGCCAGGACACCGGGCTGTTCGCCGATGACCCGTTCGTGCGTGCCTTCGACGCGTTCAACCCCCATCGCGGCTATCTGACACTGCTCGACCTGGCGAGCCGACCGCTCGGGTTGTCGACCGGCCTGGCCGCTCTTTTCGCACTGACGTTCGCACTGACTTGCCTCGGACTCGACCGGCTCGCGCGTGCAGTCTGGCCCGAGGCGGGGCCTCACGTCGGGATCGTGGCGGTCGTGCTGGTGCTGATCGCCAAGGCGGGGAACGTCGGCACGAACCACCTGTTCGAAGCCATGCTCCTCGACCGCCTGATCGGGTTCGCGCTCGGTTGGCTCGCGCTCGCCGCCGCGGTCGAAAACCCGGCACGAGGCTGGCGGACCGCCGCGCCTCTGCTCGGCCTGGCCATGTTGATCCACCCGTCCGTCGGCCTGCAACTGGCGATGTTGCTCGGGGCAGGGTGGGTCGGTTGGGCACTCTGCTCGACCAAGACGGCCGTTTCCAGGGGGGTAGCATTGCGTGGGCTGGCCGCGCTTGGGTTGGCGGTCGGGCCCGGTCTGCTGATGAACCTCGGGCAAGGCTCGAAACTGTTCGCGGGGCTTTCGACCGAGGACTTCCGCCTGCTGAGCGTTGAGCTTCAAGGTCCGCAGCACATGCTCCCCCATCTCTGGCGGACCCCGCAGTGGCTCGCCTGGAGTTGTTACATCGTCCTGGCTCTTTTGGCATTCTTGCAATCGCGACCGGCGGAAGGGCGAAACGGAACGTCGACGGCCGCGCCGGCGGCCCGAATCCGCCTGGCCATTTTGCTGGGGCTCAACCTGCTCGGGCTGGCGGTCGCCTGGGTGGCGGTCGAATGGGTGCAAGACTTGCGGGCCACGCTCTTCCAGCCGTTCCGGATGGCAACCGTCTTTCGAGGGCTGGCGCTCGTCGCGGTTTCCGGCCGGCTTGTAGAGCTCTGGAGCCGAGGGACCTGGGCCGAACGCGCCCGGGCGACCCTCTTGACGGTGGGCCTGGCCGGGGACTGGGCGTTCGTCGTCGCGACGCTCGTCGAGGTCGCTTGCACAGCCTTGGAGCGAACCACGATCCGACCGGCGATCCGCCTGGCGCTCGCTGGGACTGTGCTCGGCCTTGGTCTTTATTGGCTGACCCGGCACGACACGGAATCGGGGCACTTGCCAATGCTGGCGGCGATCGCAAGCTTGACGGTACTCACGTTCGCCTTCCGGGGCCGATCGTTGAGTTGGAACCGGCGACGGCTCGTCTGGGCGCTCGCGGGCTCGTGGGCCGTGCCATTGCTCGCCCTGGGCGCGACCGGTGAAGCGCTGCGCGGGCGGGCCTGGGCGACGTCCCTCGTGGACCGCTGCCGGTTCGCGGCGGTGCCGGTGGATGACATTGAGCGGTTGGCGGTCTGGTGCCGCGACCACACCCCGCGGTCGGCGCGGTTCATCGGGCCACCCGGTCCCAAGACGTTCCGGCTCTGGTCGTTGCGGAGCCTGGCGTTCAACCGGGCCGGCAGCCCCTATCATGCCGAAGGGCTGGCCGACTGGTCGGCCCGATTTCGCGACCACGTCGGCTTCGACGGGCCGGACTCGACGTTCGTTCGCGCCTACCTGACCGATCGCCACGGCCTCGAACGTCGCTACCAGGCGATGAGCGACGCCGAACGGGCCCGGCTCGCCACCCGTCAGGGCGCCTCGCACATCGTGGCCGCGGCCCCTTCGGGCCGGGCGACGATGGCAAATGACGACGGACCACTCGAGTTGATCCACGTGGAGGGACGCTACGCCGTCTACCGGGTGCGTCCCTCCTCCGCCACCGATCAGGTCACGCTTCGCGACTCAGCGCCCTAGAGCGGCGGCCGGGACCGGATAGTCGCGGGCGAACTCCTGGATCTCACCGCTCACGCGCTTGGCGACCGCCTCATCATCGGGCGCGGCCAGGACGGTGATCATCCAGGCGGCGATTTGGCGAATCGCATCCTCGCGCATCCCGCGGGTGGTGAGGGCCGGGGTCCCCACCCGAACACCGCTCGGATCCATCGGTTTGCGCTTATCGAACGGGATCAGGTTCTTATTGACCGTGATCCCCGCGCGACCGAGCGAGGCCTCGCCAATCTTGCCGGTCAAACCTTTTGAGGTCATGTCGATCAAGATCAGGTGATTATCCGTCCCCCCCGAAACGAGCCGGAACCCGGCGCGGGTCAACTCTTCGGCCAGGGTGTTGGCGTTGGCGATGACCTGGGCGGCGTACGTCTTGAACTCGGGCTTGAGCGCTTCGCCGAAGCAGACCGCCTTGCCCGCGATCACGTGCATGAGCGGCCCCCCTTGCAAGCCGGGGAAGACGGCCGAATCGAGCTTCTTCGCCCGTTCTTCTTTGCAGAGCACCACCCCTCCGCGCGGCCCGCGCAAGGTCTTGTGGGTGGTCGTCGTGACAAAGTCGGCCACGGGCACGGGGTTCGGATGGAGGCCGGCCGCCACCAGGCCCGCGACGTGGGCCATGTCCACGAAGAAGGTCGCACCGATCTCGCGGGCAACCTCGGCGATCCGCTCAAACTCGATGATCCGAGGATAAGCACTGGCGCCGGCCAGGATCAGCTTGGGCTTGTGCTCGCGCGCCAGGGAGGCAAGCCGATCGTAGTCGATTCGCTCGGTCTTGGGATCGACCCCGTAGCCGACCGTCGGATACCAACGCCCGGAGAAGTTGAGCTTCATGCCGTGCGTGAGGTGCCCCCCTTGAGCCAGATCCATCGCGAGAACGGAGTCGCCGATCTCCAACGAGGCGTAGTAAACGGCCTGGTTGGCCGAGGCGCCGGAGTGGGGCTGGACGTTGGCGTGGTCGGAGCCGAAGAGCGACTTGACGCGGTCGATCGCCAGCCGCTCGACCTGGTCGACGTACTGACAACCGCCGTAGTAACGTCGACCCGGCAAGCCTTCGGCATATTTGTTCGTGAGCACCGAGCCCACGGCTTCCATCACCGCGGCGCTCGTGTAATTCTCCGAGGCGATCAGCTCGAGTTCGTCGCGCTGGCGGCGTTCTTCGGAGAGAATCGAGTTGAAAACTTCCGGATCTTGATTCTTGAGGATGTCCATGCGACGGCTCCATGGCGACGGACGACATTTGATCGCGTCGGCTGAATCGAACAATAACGGTTAAGTCACTAACGGGCAGTAACGGCAGGCGCCGCAGGCGACCATCTCCAGCGATAGCACAGCCTTTGGGTGCGTTCCGTGGGCACGATCCGGGCCAGCGCCTGGACCCGTGAGGCACGTCGGCCGGCCTCGGACAGCGAGGCGGACGAGGGATCGTCGGCGGCGAACTCCAGACGGCCCGTGCCGAGGGCGTCCCCTTCCCAGACGATTCGCCCGGTCCCGGCATCGCTCAGGTCGCTCGAGCCAAGGCGGACGAGGTACATCGCCCCCAGGGTGACGACCGGTTCCCGGCAACGATCGGCGACGTCGAACTCGACCGTGACCCCGTCGGCATCGCGCCGGGCGGTCACGACCGCCGAAAAATGGTGAGGCGTCGATTGGCCGGTCAGGAGCAGACAGATGCCATCAGGCACCGCATGCTCGTGCACTTCTTGATAGGTCGGGCTGACCACCCGCATTCGATCGTCGCGGTCGGGTTCGCCCTCGACGACCTCGGCCAGTCCTTCCAACTCGGCAGGGCCGCCCTCCGGGCCGATCGCGAGCGCATGCGACCAGCGCTCGCCGATCCGGAAGAAGGACAATCGAAAACCGAGGGCGGCGATCGTTCGCCGGTCCTCGGTTTCGACATAGGTCAGCCCGGCGTGCGCCGCGGACGAAAGCGAATCGCCACTCACGACGGCTTCGCCTCACCTTTGGCAAGCTTCATCCTGAGGTAGGCCTCGATGAAACCATCGATATTACCGTCCAGAACGGAGCGTGGGTTCCCCACCTCGTGGCTGGTCCGCAGGTCCTTGACGAGCTGGTAAGGCTGCAAGACATACGAGCGGATCTGGCTCCCGAAGCTGATCTCACCCTTCTCGTCGTACTTCTTGGCGAAATCGGCCTCGCGCTTCTCTTCTTCCAACCGAACGAGCTTGGCCTTGAGCTGAGCCAGGGCGTTGGCGTCGTTCTTGTGCTGCGACCGCTCGCTACGCGACTCGGAGGCAACCCCGGTCGGCAAGTGCGTGTAGCGCACGCCCGACTCGGTCTTGTTCTGGTGCTGACCACCAGGCCCACCCGAGCGAAACACGTCGCGTTTCAGCTCATCGTCGCGGAGGACGATGTCGATCGTGTCGTCGACTTCCGGAAGGATGTCGACCGAGGCGAAGGACGTCTGCCGGCGCCCCGCCGAGTCGTACGGACTGATCCGGACGAGCCGATGGACTCCGGTTTCGCACTTGAGATAACCGTAGGCGTACTCACCCTTGATGTGGATCGTCGCCACCTGGATCCCGGCCGCGCCACCATCTTCACGATCGGTGATCTGCGCGGAGAATTTCTTCGACTCCGCCCACATGAGATACATGCGCAGAATCATCTCGGCCCAGTCGCACGCCTCGGTGCCACCGGCCCCGGCATGGATCGTGACGAAGGCATTGCAATGGTCGTTGGGCCCCGAGAGCATCGAGCGGAGCTCGAACGTCTCGAAGTCGAGGAGGGCCTTCTTGGCGCCACTTCGAATTTCTTCGTCGAAGTCGTCACCCCCATCCTCTTCCGCCAGTTCGATCAAGGCCTCAAGGTCGTCGGACTCGCGGCCGAGTTCCTCGAACGGCTTCAGGACGGCATTGAGAGTCTGCAGCTCGAGGATGACCCCTTTGGCTTTCTCTTGGTCATTCCAGAATGAGGAGCTCGCCATCTCCTCTTCGAGCGCTTCGCGGCGGGACTGCTTGTCGCCCAAGTCAAAGAGAGTCTCGAAGGTGAACGATTCGATCAATCACACTCTTCGCAGTCTTCTTCAGCTCCATATCCACAGCGCATGACTCCCCAGAACGACCACTTCCGATACAATCGACGGAGAACGCCGACAACCCGGCATTCCCCCGAAACTCAATTAGACCCGATCGCCGCTCCGGCGACCAGATGAACCTCAATTCGACCCTCTTGAATGAAGTGGATGCACGACTCACCGCAAGTCCATTCCCGCGTGGTTGTCGGCCGATTGGCCCCCTCGCCGACCGGCGGGTTGCACCTGGGGCACGCCCGCACGTTCCTGGTCGCCTGGCTGGCAGCGCGGAACGCAGGGGGGAACGTCATCCTCCGGGTCGAGGACCTCGACAGCTCGCGGACCCGCGCCGAGGCCAAGGACGGCGCATTCGTCGACCTCCGCTGGCTCGGCCTCGACTGGGACGAAGGTCCCGACCGCGGCGGCCCCTCCGCCCCTTACACCCAATCCGAGCGAACAGAAACGTACGAGGGCGTCCTTGACCAACTGAAGCAAGCCAACCTGGTCTATCCGTGCACCTGTACGCGAGCGGACATTATCAAGGCCGCGTCCGCGCCTCACGCCGAGGACGAAGGCCTCGTCTACCCGGGCACCTGCGCAGGACGGTCCGCCATCGATGCGCTGGCCTTGGGCGACCGCCCATTCGCCTGGCGGTTCCGCGTGCCGGCCGCGGCGGTCGCCTGGAATGACCTTTTCCGAGGCCCGATTGCAATCGAGGCGAACCGGCTCGGGGGTGACTTCGTCGTGGCGCGATCACCGGCCGGCATGTCGTACCAGCTTGCCGTCGTGACCGACGACGCCTTGATGGGGGTGACCCAGGTGATCCGCGGCGACGACCTCATTCCGAGCACACCCAGGCAGATCCTCCTCTACCAGAGTCTCGGCTGGGTCCCTCCCCAGTTTGGCCATATCCCCTTGACCATCGGTCCCGACGGCCGTCGCCTCGCCAAACGCGACGGCTCGTTCAAGCTCTCGACCCTGCGTGACGCCGGTGTCGATCCCACCCACCTTGTCGGCCAGTTCGCTCTCTCGTGCGGTTGGACCGACAAGGTCGTCCCTTCGACCCCGCGCGACTGGATCGAGCGGTTTGCGCTGTCGGCCCTGCCACCCAGCCCCTGGATCGTCACACCCGAGACCATCGAAGGGGCGACGACTCCCGCGAGAGCGACGAAAGGCGAGCCGGGAGCGTAAGATTTTTACCCTCGCTCCAGCCCGCCAGCTTCGCCTTTTCTTGGAGGGTAGGCGCCATGAAGTCTACCCCGCAGGGGGGGGAGTCAGGGAGCTGACGCTCCCGCCTCACCCGATAACGTTGCTAAAGTCTCGAAAAAAACAAGAGATTCGACTTCGAGCCCAACAAGCCAGACGCGACCATGGACTCATTAAAAATATTGCACAAGTCTTAATCCGCCAAAAAAATCAACTTGACACTCCAGGGCAGTCCGGGCACCATGCAGCCACGCAACCTTTATTTAAAGGCACAACATGGAGGTCTAGGAAACATGCGTAGGACATCGCTTCTTCTCATCGGGACATTATTCTCCACCGCGATAGCATCCGAGGCGAAGGCCGAGCCGATGTACTTGAATGTCTGGCAATCGCCCCTGTCGAATTACCACCCGCGGATTGACGTATCGAACGGATTTACCGGCTTCTCCTACATGACGGGTAATCCTGTTTATGCGACCGGTCAGTTCGATACGCCTTTCTCGTTCCACATCACCTATGGTCCTCAGGATATTGGTGCACAGACTCCCTACGCGAGTTTAGATCTTACCGGAAATTTGCACTGGGAGATCTCAGAGAGCGATTCCAACGGTCGTAAGGGCGGATCCATTAGCGGCTCAGGCGTTTTGTCTTATTTACGCATATTTCCAACCGCCGATTCCCTAGAAATTCCCTCCTGGCTGCCTGGTTTGACGGTAGAAATCTCCGGCATTGTGACTGGAGGCATGCAGAATCTTCTCGAAACCACTGTCACAATCACACCTCACGAAACTCCCGAGCCAACCAGCCTGGCTGTCTTTGGAGTGGGATTAGGCGTGCTGGCGTTCCGAGCCGTCCGTCGCTCTCGGCGTTCTGCGTGAGCGAGTCTCCTCCTCCCTGTCCAGGATCGCCCCAGCAGTGGATTGAGCCTGAGCGCGGAACATCGCCGTGACGGCCCTGGTCGGTTCATGCACCGCGACGTTCGGTCAGTCGGGCAATTCGGCGCCGCGCGTTTCCGGTGCGAAAACCAGCAGAACGAGACCGACCAGGAACAGGCTCGCCATCGCGACGACACCGTAGCGGAAATCAAACCGACTGCCGAGCACGCCCCGGGCGATCAGGAGTCCCGCCGCGACCAGTCGTCCGAGATTGAAGCAGAAGCTCGACCCGGTCGCCCGCAGCCGGGTCGGGAAGAGCTCGGGGAAATAGATCGCGTAGCCGGCGTGCATCCCCACGACGAAGAAGGCCATCGTCGGCAGCAGGATGAGCGTTTGCGCATAAGTACGCGCCCCGAGAAAGGTGAGGGGCACGAGGACGAGCGCTCCCAGGTGATAGACGACGAACGCGAACCGACGGCCGCGCCAGTTGGCCACGGGGGCGAAGCAGAGCAAGCCGAGTAGGCCCCCCGTGAAGTTCATCAAGAGGTAGGCGAGGCTGGCCGATTTCTGGCGTGTTTCGGCGGAAACCTGGGGGCCGAGAACCTCGGCCACTAGCTCTGGAGCCCAAGCGTAGATCCCCCAGTAGGTCGCCAGCCCGACCGCCGCCAGGCCGAGCCCGAGCAAAGCTCGCGACCGCCAGCGGCGGTCGCCGAGCAACTCACGCAGGCTGCCGAACGCCTGGGCGGGTTCGGAAGAATCGTCCGCAAGGGCGTTGTCCGCCCCGGGCACCGGCGCCTGGCCGGCCGCTCGCTTGGCCTGCTCCCAACGCTCCGGCTCCTTGAGGCTCGCCCGGATCCAGACGACGAGAAGCGCGGGGGCGAGACCCACGAGGAACCCCCACCGCCAGGCGCCGGGCCCGACCACGAGCCAACCGGTCAGCGAAGCGAGGGCCGCGCCCAGGACGCTCGACGCATGAAAGATTCCCGAGGCGATTGCACGAGCACGCGGAGGAAAGGTCTCGGCGACCAGGGCCGCCGCCACGGCCCACTCGCCGCCGGTCCCCAAGGCCACGAGGAACCGCAAGGCGTCGACCTCCCAGACCGACCGCGAGAAGAACGTCAGGGCCGAGAAGAAGGAGTAGACGAGAATCGTCAACGACATCACCCGGACTCGGCCGATCCGATCGCCGAGCATCGCGAACCCAAGCCCCCCGACCGCCCCCCCGATCAGAAAGAGCGCAAATGCGATGTCGCCGTGCCGGCTCACGGAGGCGCTGTGATCTCCGACCAGCTCCCGCAACATCGGCGTCTTAAAAATCGTGAACAATTGCCCTTCGTAGACGTCGAAGATCCAGCCCGCCGAGGCGATCGCCAGGACCATCCACTGGGACGCCGTGATGCCGTCGTACCAGCGTGGCGAAGGGTTCCGCTCGTTCATGAATTCGCCTCGAAACCGGAGAAACGGACACGAGAGTCATCGACTCGTTAGCACGATCGGGCCAGGACGAGACGATCAGGATAAAGGTCGATCCCGGCTCGTGCTAGCGGGTCGTCCTCAATGGGCCGCCACAAAATCATTCAGAAATGCAGATCTCTTTGATCGAACAGTGCGGGAAAGTCATGGATGGGGCCGGCCGCCCACGAGTATGATGAGGGGGAACTTGCTCGGGGCCGAGTCATCCCCCCTTTTTTTTTCCGAGGGGTCGGCCTGCCGGGAGCCGTCAAAAAAGTCATCACCGCATCGGATTGACAATCATGACTTTTCTCAACTCCCGGAACGCAGACCGAGCGACCTGATACGAGACGAATCCATGGGCGAACCGACCGGAGAGGGGCCGCCTCTCGATGACGATCTGACCTTGAGCTCGCACGCGCCCCGCGGTCTGATCGTGTCCCTGCTCGACGACCAGCAGCGTCGTTGGGAGCGTGGCGAGCCGGTTCTCGTGGGGGATTACCTCGAACACCACCCCGCGCTCCGGTCGGACCCCGACGGTCTTGTCAAGTTGATCGCCAATGAAGTGCGGCTCCGCGAACAACAAGGCGAAACACCCGAACCGGCCGAGTACGCCCAACAGTTCCCCACTCTGGCCGCGTCGATCCTCGGTCGGCTCGCGCCCGACTGCCCGACCGGATCGAAACCCGAGACGCTGCGCGTGACAGTCCCGCCCACGCCCCCCCGTCCGCGCACTCAGGCGTCGCCCCTCTCGATCCCTCGTGGCCGATCCTCCCCGACTACGACATCTCTGGCATGCTCGGCCGCGGGGGGATGGGGGTCGTCTACCGCGCCTACGACCGCAAGCGCAACGCGAAGGTCGCGCTCAAGACCGTACAACGAGCCGGACCGTCCGCGCTCTACCGATTCAAGCAGGAGTTCCGCACGCTCCTCGACGTCAGCCACCCGAACCTGGTCAACCTCTACGAACTCGTCTCGGACGGTGACAACTGGTTCTTCACGATGGAGCTCGTCGAAGGCGTCGATTTCCTCGAATACGTCCGTGAAGGGGGAGAACTGCCCGGGGAGAACGCCAAGGAACTTCAGCGCATCCTCTCGACCGAAGCGGACACCGAGCTCCAGGCCACGCGACCGCCGGATCGGCATCCGGCCGAAGACGCGTTGACGACCGACGAGAGCCGCGACCCGACCGGGGCCGGCTCAACAACCAAGGGTCTGAGCACCGCCCAGCGGAATCGCCTGCGGATCGCGCTCAAGCAACTGGCGGAAGGAGTCGGTGCACTCCACGACGCGGGCAAGCTTCATCGTGACATCAAGCCTTCCAACGTCATGGTGACCCGATCGGGCCGGGTCGTCCTGCTCGACTTCGGACTCGCCGCGGAGCAAGGGCGAGGCGGCTTGCACCAGAGCACCGCCGACGAGGTGGTCGGAACCGCCGCCTACATGGCCCCCGAGCAGGCGGCCGGCACGCCGGTCTCTCCCGCGAGCGACTGGTACAGCGTCGGCGTCGTGCTCTACGAAGCCCTCACGGGCCGCTTGCCGTTCGTCGGCGGTTATATGCAAGTCCTCATGGACAAGCAGCGTTATGAGCCGCCACCGCCCAGCGAGCTGGTCGCCGACGTTCCCGACGACCTCAATGCGCTCTGCGTCGACCTGCTCCGCCAGCGTCCCGAGGCCAGGCCCTCGGGACGCGACGTGCTCCGCCGGCTCGGGGCCGTACCGTCCGGCCACGAGGGCAAGCCGTCGTCGCGCTCTTCGCTCGAGCACGCCGCCCCGCTGATCGGCCGCGAGCGGCACCGCGCCTCGTTGCGCCACGCGTTCGAGGCGATGACTGAGGGAAACACGGTGCTCCTGTTCGTGAGCGGCCGCTCGGGCGTGGGCAAGAGCGTCTTGGTTCAGCGGTTCCTGACCGACCTGATCGAGGATGGTGACGCCGTCGTCCTGGCGGGTCGATGCTACGAGCGCGAGTCGGTGCCGTACAAGGCGCTCGACAGCCTGATCGACGCCCTGAGCCGCTATCTCCGGCTCCTGCCGATCGCCGAGGCCAAAGCGATCTTGCCGCGCGACGTCCCCCCGTTGACCCGCGTCTTCCCCGTGCTCCGGCGGGCGCAGGCGGTGTCGGAGGCCGAGCTCGACGCCCCGCGCCGCGCCCACGAGATCCCCGACCCGCAAGAACTTCGCCGCCGCGCCTTCACCGCGCTCCGCGAGTTGCTCGCCCGGCTCGGCGACCGGAAACCGCTGGTCCTGGCGATCGACGACTTGCAGTGGGGCGACGTCGACAGCGCCGCCTTGCTCTCCGAGCTGCTCCGACCGCCCGATCCCCCGGTCCTCCTGCTCCTGGCGAGCTACCGGAGCGAGGACGCCGCCTCCAGCCCGTTCCTCCAAGCCTTCCAGAAGCCGGACGGTCTGCCGCTCGATCGCCGCGAGCTGGCCATCGAAGCGCTGACGCCGAGCGAGGCGCGTGACCTCGCCCTGGCGCTGATCGGTCCCGAGGGGAAAGGGAGAGGCGAGCAGGCCGATGCGATCGCCCGCGAGTCGGGCGGCAACCCGCTCTTCGTCGCCGAGCTGGCGCGGCACGTGCAGGTCGAGGCCGGCCCCGCGCACGGTCCCGGCCCGTCCGGAGGGATCACGCTCGACGAGGTGCTCTGGCAGCGGATCTCCCGGTTGCCCGACGACGCCAGGCGACTCCTCGAAGTCATCGCGGTCTCGAGCCGGCCGCTCCGCCAAACCGACGCCTGCCAGTGCGCCGAGCGACTCGACGACGAGCGCGCAGCGATGGGGGTGCTCCGGTCGGGCCGGCTGATCCGAGGCGCCGGTCCGACGTCCGTTGAAGAGGTCGAGACCTATCACGACCGGATCCGCGAGACGGTCCTGGCGCACCTGCCGCCGCCCATCCTGAGCGATCACCACCGCCGGCTCGCGCGGGTGCTCGAAGCTTCGGGCCATGCCGATCCCGAGGCCCTGGGAGTTCACTTCCACGGGGCAGGGGAGTTGGACAAGGCCGGACGCGCCTATTTCCAGGCCGCCGGGCGGGCGGCAGAGACTCTCGCGTTCGAACGCGCGGCAGCGCTCTACCGCCTCTCGCTCGAGTGCCGTCCGCTGCTCGGGGCCGAGCGCCGCACGCTCCTCGGCCGCCTCGGCGACGCCCTGGCCAACGCCGGCCGAGGGGCCGAGGCCGCGCGTGAGTACCTCGAGGCAGCCTCGGGTGCCACGATCGCCGAAGCGCTCGAGCTCCAGCGTCGCGCCGCGATGCAGTTCTTGATCAGCGGCCATGTCGACGACGGCCTCGCCGCGATTCGGACCGTGCTCGAAGCGGTCGGTATGACCCTGCCGAGTACACCGCGGCAAGCGCTCGTCTCGCTCTTGCTCCGCCGGGTCCGGCTCCGCCTGCGGGGTCTCGGGTTCCGGAGCCGCGACACCAGCGAGGTCGCCGCGGCCGACTTGACCCGGATCGACGTCTGCTGGTCGGCGGCGGCCGGCCTGAGCGTCGTCGATACGATCCGAGGGGCCGATTTCCAGGCCCGCGGCCTCTTGCTCGCCTTACGCGCGGGCGAGCCGTTCCGGATCGCCCGGTCGCTCGCAATGGAAGCGGCCCAAGCCGCGATCCCAGGCGTCAGCGCCAAGCGCCGCACCGCGCGGCTGCTGACCATGGCCGCAACCCTGGCCGAGCAGTGCGACGACCCCCACGCGCTCGGGCTCGTGACCCTGGCCCGCGGCGTCTCCGCCTACCTGGAAGGCCGCTGGAGAGATGCCCAGGAATCGAGCGACGCGGGCGAAGCGATCCTCCGCGGCCGTTGTCAGGGGGTCGCCTGGGAGCTCGATACCGCCCACGCCTTCTCGCTCTGGTCGTTGTCGCACCTGGGAGAAATCGCCGAGCTCAACCGCCGCTGGCCGGTCTTGCTCAAGGAGGCGCGCGAGCGGGGCGACCTCTATGCCGTCATGAACCTGAGCACCTACATCATGGCCATGGTCCGACTCGCGGCGGACAACCCTCTCGAAGCGCGTGACGAGCTGCGCCGAACGATGTCGCAGTGGTCCCGCCAAGGCTATCACGTCCAGCACAACGACGAACTCTGGGCCGCCGCACTGATCGAGCTCTATCAAGGCGACGGACCGGCCGCATGGAAGCTCGTCAGCGGACAATGGCCCGCGTTGGCCCGCTCGCTCTTGCTCCGAGTTCAGTTCATCCGAACATCCATGTACTTCCTTCGCGCTCGTTGCGCCCTCGCGGCCGCGACCCGCACGAACTCAGCCGAATTGCTCAAGGTGGCCGCGCGCGACGCTCGCCACCTCGAGCGCGAGCCGATCCCGTACGCGAAGCCGTATTCCCGCCTGATCCGCGCCGGGATCGCCGCGGCCCAGGGTGACCTCGCCACCGCCCGACGCGGGCTCGCCGACGCCGCGGCCGGCTTCGACTCGGTCGAGATGCAACTCTGCGCCGCGTCGGCCCGTCGCGCCCTGGGCGAACTCATCGGCGGGGACGAGGGACAACCCCTCCTCAACCAGGCCAACGCCTGGATGACCGCCCAAGGGATCCGTAATCCCGCCCGGACGGCGGCCATGTACGTGACCGGGTTCTGAACAATGGGCATGAGAGGCTTGCGCTGGGATTAGACCGCCGACTCAGGTCCGAAAATCCGGGCTCGTTGAAAACGCCCCGTTGAGGCTACGGCGATACGCCTGCTGCCAGCATCACGTGCTGAAGTGCGGCGATCGTTTCCGCCGAAGGCTTGAAGTTACCAGGACGATAGCCTTCCGCGATCAAGAGTGGCGTCCACCCATAATGATTTTTTCGATTCCAGACATCAATTTTCGCCCCCTTGTCGGCGAGGAACTGCACGACCTTGGGCAGGCTCTTGTAGGCGGCCCCATGCATGGCGGTTTCGCCGTTATCGTCGACGGCGTTCACATCTCCACCGAGTTCCAGGGCCAGCGCGACGGCCTCGAGCACTTCGGGCTCGGTTCCGGCCTCCTCGCCGGGCGCGAGGGTTCCCACTCCGGCCGCCGCCATCAAGGGCGTGCAGTGTTCGGCATTCGCCAGCAGCGGGTCGGCACCTAAACTCACGAGCGTCCACATTAGCGGGACATCGGCGGTCATGGCGGCCAGCAAAAACGGCGTGGCCCCAACCCTGCTGAGGATGCCTCGTCCCGATGCGCCCTTCTTGAGTCGCAGGTTCACGTCGGCTCCGTGCGCGACAAGCGGCTTCACGAACTCGAGACTGCTCAGATTGCCGGAGCCGATGGGAGCAGGATCGCCATCGTCGCCGTCGCCGCGGCTCGGTTTGCGGACCCAGGTGATCGTATGGAGCGCCGTGAAGCCTGAACGTTGGTCATTGGGATCAGCCCCGGCCTCCAACAGGGCGACCGCCAGTTCGAAGTGGCCATTCTCAACGGCCAGGATCAACGGGCTCGTCCCTTTGCTGGGCGCCTTGCCGGACGACTTTTTGGCCGGCATGGCCTCGTTCACGTTGGCCCCCGCCTTGAGCAGGATTTGAACGACTTCGGTCCGGCCTTCGCGCACCGCAAAGAACAAGGGGGTAAACCCGGAGGGTAACGCAGCCCGGAAGTCGGCCCCCGCCGCGAGCAGCGCTTTCACGACCGGTGCATGGCCGTCGGCCGCCGCCCACATCAAGGCCGTCTGCCCTCGTCGTTCCTTGGCGTCAACGTTGGCTCCCCGGGCGAGCAACGCTTGCACCGGTCCGAGCTTGCCCGTGCGCGCGGCGGTCATTAACGCCGTTTCATTGCCGCGTAAGGTCGCGTTCGGATCGGCACCAGCCTCGAGCAATAGCTCGACCATCGCCCGCGTTCCATTGGTGCAGGCCAGAGCGAGGGGCGTCACACCGTACCGGTTCGCGGCGTTTACGTTGGCCTTGGCGTTCACCAACCGCTTCGCCGTTTCGAGGTCGTCGTGATCGGCCGCCCAATGCAGGGCCGTCATGCCATCCGCCTGGGCCTGATTCGGATCGACCCGATCCTTGAGGAGCACAGAGAAGGTCGCCCGATCGACCTGTTCTACGGCATCCGCCAACGGCGCGTTCGACCCGGCGGCCAACACGCGGGCGGCGCACAGCAAGCAGGCTAACCCGGATGCGCCGAATCGTTGCAGACCCATCGTGACCGCCTCCGCTTCGTGGGCACGCTCTCACACACAGTTCATGACCAATGACTACAGGGAGAGCGGATCGAACAGGTCGTCAACCTTCCCCTGGCTATCGGCGAACGCGTCGAGGCGGACACCGACTTTGTCGAGGAGCGTCAGGTGGAGGTTAGCGAGTGGCGTCGGCTTCTCGTACCGGATGTGACGCCCGCCCCGCATCTTACCGGCGGCCCCGCCGGCCACAAGAATGGGTAGGTTCGTATGATCATGAACGTTGGGATTGCCCATTCCGCTGCCATAGAGGTAGAGCGAATGGTCGAGCAGCGAGCCGTTCCCTTCCGGCGTGGCCTTCAGCTTCGCGAGAAACTCGGCGAACAGCGACACGTGAAACTGGTTGATCTTGGCCACCTTGGCGATCTTCTCAGGGTCGTTGCCGTGATGGGTGAGCGGATGATGCGGGTCGGCCACGCCGATCTCGGGATAGGTTCGGGTGCTCGTTTCGCGAGCGAGCTGGAACGTAATGACCCGGGTGACGTCTCCTTGCAGGGCCAGCACCTGGAGGTCGAACATCAGACGCGCATGCTCGGCGTAGGCGGCCGGGACGCCGACCGGGCGATCGAGATCCGGCAGCCGATTGTCCGCCGTGTCGGCCTCGGCTTTCTGGATCCTGCGCTCGACTTCGCGGACGGTCTCCAAATACTGGCTGACCTTGGCGCGATCGGCCGGGCCCAGTTGTTGCTTCAGGCGTGCCATCTCCTCGGTGACCGAATCGAGCAGGCTCGCTCGTTTCCGGAGCGCGGCGCGACGATCGGCGAGGCTGCCCCCTTCGCCGAACAGACGCTCAAAGACGATCCGGGGATGGGCCTCGGCCGGCAGCGGTGTCGTCGGCGAAGACCAAGAGAGATTGTTCTGATAGACACAAGCATAACCGTTGTCACACTGGCCGACCGTCGAGAGCAGATCCATCGCCAGTTCCAGCGAAGGCAGTTGCGTGTCCTGGCCGATCTGCTTCGCGGCAATCTGGTCGACGGTCGTTCCCAGGTAGTAATCCGTGCTCTCGGTCCAACGTGCCCTGGCCGCGCTCAGGAAGGCAGCGTTCGAGGTCGCGTGCGTGCCCGGATAGGCGTTCTGCAACTCCAGGTTGGTGATCGCCGTGACATGTTCCTTGACCGCCGCCAGCGGGCTGAGGGTGGGCGAGAGTTCGTCGAGCCGATTGGCGCCGGGAGGGGTCCAGCGGGTGACGTCGCATCCCATCGGCATGTAAACAAAACCGAGTCGACGGAGCCGGGTCGGATTCGCCGGCGTCTCGGCCAGGGCGGTCATCGCTGGGATCATCGCATCCAGCAACGGCAGCGCCAGGGTGGTCCCCAGGCCCCGCAGGAACAACCGTCGCGGTAAGGACTTCTTCATGACAATCATTCGGATTTCCTCATCTGAAACGGTGTACTGGTGGCGATCCCCACAATCAGCGATGAGAAGCGGTAGTTCTCCGCCCGCGCGTCCCGGACAACCTTGCGGATCGCAGGAGCGTCGAACGACTCAACCCCACGCCCGAGGGCGTACGTCAAAAGCTTCTCGGTCAAGGTGCCGACAAACAGGTCCGGACGATTCCGCAAGGCGTGCTCGAGCCCGGTGACTCCCACAAACTCACTGCCGTCGGGAAGGCCCCCGGTCGCGTCGGTGGGCTTGCCTTCCTCGATGGTTCGCCAGCGGCCGACGGCGTCGTAGTTCTCGAGCGAGAAGCCGACCGGATCCATCAGATTATGACAACTCGCACAGGCGATATTGGCGCGATGCTCGGCCAGTCGCTCCCGGACTGAGAGGGTCGACGAGACCGTATTATCCTTGAGTGCCGGCACGTTCGCGGGCGGTGGCGGGATCGGCGTTCCCAGGATGTTCTCGAGGATCCACTTGCCGCGAATCACGGGCGAGGTGCGGGTGGCATAGGACGTCACGGTCAGAATGCTCCCGTGGCGGAGCAACCCACCACGCACGCTCTCCTCACCCAGCGGAACGCGACGGAACCGGCTGCCATAGATATGGGGGATTCCGTAATGCTTGGCGAGGCGTTCGTTCAGGAACGTGAAGTCGGACTTGATTAGGTCGAGCACGCTCCGATCCTCGCGCAGAACGCTCTCGAACAGGAGCTCCGTTTCCTGCCGGAAGGCCTGCCGCAGATTGTCGTCGAAGTCGGGAAAGAGGCGCAGGTCCGGAGTCATCGATTCGAGGTTGCGCAGGTGCAGCCACTGGCCGGCGAAGTTGCTGACCAACATGCGGGAACGGGAATCCGCCAGCATCCGCCGGACTTGTCGTTCGAGCACGTCGGACTTGCCAAGGTCGCCTCGAATGGCGAGGTCGAGCAGCTCGTCGTCCGGGATGCTGCTCCAGAGGAAGAACGAGAGCCGGGACGCCAGTTCGAGGTCGCTGATCCGATAGGCCGTCCGCGGCGCGACGTCGGCCGGGTCGGGTTCGACGCGGAACAGGAAATGGGGATTCACGAGCAAGGCGCTCAGGGCCATTTCGATCCCGGCGTCGAAGTCGCCGTCGGCCCGCGCTTGGCGATAGAACTCCAACGGCTTTTGCAGGTCCGCGGCGGTCACGGGCCGACGATAGGCCCGGCGCATCAGCGTGGTAAGAATCTCCTTGGCACAGTCTTCTTCCTCACCCGGCTTCGTCGGTCGGCAGATAAAAAGGCGGCGACGGCTGGGCGTGTCGCCGACACCCGTGGCCGCATAAGGGCCGGTGATCGAGACCTGATAGATCGCCGGCGAAATGCGCGGATGCCGGTGCATGTTAAAGTGGGCCTGGTACGGTTGTCGCTTGGTTTCCAGCAACGAGGAAGGGTTCTTGAGGAAGGTCACGCCAAGCTGGTGGAGACCGGCCGACACCGGGATCCGGAGCTTGAGTTTCTCGTCGACCGCCTGATGGTCCTTGCCGCCCGAGGGGGGCGTCACGGTGAGCAAACCCAAGCGCTCACGATCGAGGAGCACCTCCAACTCGTGCGGCTCACGCAACCCTTCGACTTGCTCGTTGCGGTCCCGCGCCAGCCGAAGCTGGATCTCGTACTCACCGTCTTGCGGGAACTGATAAGGAATGAGCGCTCCTCCGCGCGTTCCGAGCGGAAGCCCGGCGACGTGTTCCTCCTGGGTGAGGTCCGCTCGAATCCGAATCGTGTCGCCGCCGGGAGAGCGTCGCGGGCTTCCGACCGCCAACCGGCTGATTTTCTGCGCGGCTGTGATATAACGATCCAAGAGCGTGGGCGAGAGATCGCCCACCGTCACGTTGTCGAAGCCGTGACTGGACTCATCGGGAGGGAGCAATGCCGCGGCATCGACCTCGAGCATCAGGAGATCGCGAATCGCATTCTGATATTCGGTTCGGTTGAGCCGACGAAACGTGTCGGTTCTCCCGGGATTGGGATGCGCGGCCGCCGCGTCATCGAGCGGCCTTGTCAGCGAGGCGATGACCGCGTCATACGACGCTTCCGTCGGCCTCGCCTTTTTCGCCGGCGGCATCTGGCGAGCGACCAGCTTCCGAACGACCTGCTCCCAGACTTGCGAGTGCGCGTTCAGGTCGTCCGGATTGAGGGCGTCAAGGTCCAGCCCCGCCGTCTTCGCTTCGCTGTTGTGGCAGTCGACGCAGTACTGCTCAACGAATTGACTGACGACAGCGGGATCCGGCGGGGTGGGACGATCAGTCGGCGATTGGGCCTCGCACACGGTCGGGAAACCGCTGGCGGCGAGCAGCATCAGTGTCCCGCAATAGACCCAACTTGCCCGGCGATTCATGAGAGAAGACTCCCACCGCGAATCCCGTCGTCTCAGGTAGATGTTAACGACTTCCGACCACCGAAAATCCCCAGACCTTGACCGCTGGGTTAGCTTTTTTCGACCGGCTGTCCGAGCTTGGTATGGTATCGACTATAGGCGAAATAAACGACCAGGCCAATCGAGAGCCAGACGATCAGGCGGATCCAGTTGTCGCGGCCGAGCGAGAACATCAGGCCACCGTTGACCAGGATGCCCATCGCCGCGATCAAGGGCAGGGCGGGGACCCGGAACGGTCGATGGATTTCCGGGCTCTTGTACCGGAGGATCCAGACGGCGGCACAGACGATCACGAAGGCGAACAGGGTGCCGACGCTCACCAGGTCGGCCAGGAAGTTCAAGGGAACGAACGCAGCGCCCAGGGCTACCACCAGTCCCACCAGGATCGTCGACTTCCAGGGCGTCTTGAACCGAGGGTGGATCGCCGCGAAGAAGCTCTCGGGCAGCATGCCGTCGCGGGCCATCGCCATCAGGATCCGGGGCTGGCTCAGGTTCCCGACCAGCAGCGAGCTGGTCAGGCCGGCGAGGATTCCCACGGTGATCAGGCCGGTGGCGAACGTCAGCCCCTTTTGACGGAATGCCGCGGCAAGCGGAGCGGCGACGTCGATCGAGCGATACGAGACCATGCCGGTCAGAACCGCCGCCACCACGATGTAGAGCGTGCTGCAAATCAAGAGCGAGCTGATGATGCCGATGGCCAGGTCGCGCTGGGGATTCCGCGCCTCCTCGGCGTGGGTGGATATCGAGTCGAACCCGATATAGGCAAAGAAGATTCGAGCGGCCCCCTCGGCGACCCCTTTCCAGCCCTTCTCTTCGTGCAAGAACGGTCGCCAGTTGCTCGGATCGACGTAGACCGCTCCCACGCCGATGATCGTCAGGATCACGCCGAGGTTGAGGAGCACCATCGCTGCATTGAACCCGGCACTCTCGCGGACGCCCACCACCAAGATCGTGGTGATGATCGCGACAATCCCGATCGCGGGCAGGTTGAGCCAGGCGTTGACCGCGTCTCCCGAAGCGAGCGTCACCGTCTTGAAGAAGAACTGACCGGTCCCGAGGTCGTAATCCCACGGGGGCGACAGCAGTCTCGGGTCAATCTGGATATGGAGCATATGTCGAGTGAACTCGACGAAGTAGTTCGACCAGCCGTTGGCGACGGCGGCCGACCCGATCGCGTACTCGAGCACCAGGTCCCAGCCAATGATCCAGGCGAGCAGCTCACCGAGCGTAGCATAGGCATACGTATAGGCGCTTCCGGCCACGGGGACCATGCTGGCCAGTTCGGAATAACAGAGCGCGGCAAACCCGCAGCCGATCCCGGCCAGGAGGAACGAGAGCATCAGCGAGGGACCGGCGAAGTTGTGCGCCGCCTCGCCCGTGAGCACATAGATCCCCGCGCCGATCGTCGCACCGACACCGAGCGAAGTCAGAGCCACCGGCCCCAGCACGCGATGCAGCCGTTCGCCGCCCGACATTTCTTCGAGCAGCGTCGCAATCGGCTTCCTTGCAAACATGTTGGACGGCTGATGTCTCATCCAGACGACCCTGTCAAGTCCCGACCCCGGCCGGCGTACCACACCGCGCCCTAGCAATACGGATGCCAAGACTACGATAATCGAGCCACGCTGGCAAAGCCATTCCGGCTTCAATGCAGGGCCCGGTCGAGGGACATGACCTCACAGAAAATCGCTCCGACTCCGATGATTCGGGGAGTCAGACCGGAACCTCGCCATCCTTGGTTTCTTCCGGGGCGAGTTCGCCTTCGAGCAGTTCCTCTTCGAGATGTTCGGCCGTGTCGGACAGGCCGCGGACTTGCTTCAAATTGGCGAGATAGAAGCAAGCGCTGACCAGGGCGCCTGCATACATCAAAACCCGAAAGCCCATCATGGCCAGGTCGCCGTGGGGATGGTCGACCAGTTGGAAGAGTTGCTTGCTGACCCGCTCGGTCAGACCGAGTGCTCCGAACGGGATCGGGACGGCCGTGGTGAACAAGGTCAAGGGGACCATCAAGAAGTGCTGTCCCAATGACGGAAGCTGCGTGAGCGGGAAGATCGTCCGGCTGACCAGGTAGAACGCCACGACGCTGAGCGCGTGGTTGGTCGACGCCAAAGCTAGCGCCCCCGCGACCAAACCGGGCTTCCGCCGGTAGGTCGAGGACAGGGCCGACAACTCTCGGAGGAGCAACGCGATCCGACCGTGCCCCTCGAGGAGCGCGGGATAGCGCCGGGTCAGGGCCTGGCCGAAAATCGCCAGCAGGCCCAGGAAACTGAGGCCGAGGAACGCCCAGACGATGACGATCAACCGGCGGATCACCGTTCCCGCGAGCGGCCAGGCGATCGCCCCCGAAATGCCCGCCAGCACGAACAGGCCCATCAAGCCGAGGATCCGGTCCAGCACCATGGAGGCGACGGCTTGCGTCTTGTTGATCTTCATCCGGACGAGGTAGGCCGCCTTGATCAGGTCGCCCCCCACCGCCCCTGGGATCACCAGGTTGAAGACGTTGCCGATGTAGCCGAGCAAGACCGCGTCACGCCAGCGAAACCGCGGTTCGATCACCCGCACCAGAAAGAACCAGCGGGTGAAGGTCAGCAGCAGACCGAACATGTAGATCGCGAACGCCAAGACGATCACGCGGAGGTCGAGCTTCCGACTGAAAACCTCGCGAATCTCCTCACGGTTCTGCCAGATCACGCCCCCAAGCAGGCCGAACGCCAGCAGAACCAGGGCCACATTGACCGCTTTGGCGAGATAGGGATGCTTCGAAGACTTCGACATAACTCGGGGCTCGCATAGGTCGAGACGGTGGGGCGAAGGGGAAGTCGGAGGGTTCGTCCCGCTCAGAGCGACCCTTTGGTCGAGGGCACGGCGTCGGTTCTCGGGTCGCGTTCGCAGGCCATCCGGAGCGAGCGGGCCAGACCTTTGAAAATCGCTTCGCTGATATGGTGGCTGTTCCGTCCGTATTGCAGCAGGACGTGGAGATTCATCCGCCCCTGGGTGCAAACCGCCTGCCAGAAGTCGGCGACCAACTCGGTGTCGAACGTGCCGATCTTGGGCGAAGGCATCGGCGCATTCCAGACCCAGAACGGTCGGCCGCCGAGGTCGACGGCGGCGGTCACGAGCGTCTCATCCATCGGCAACACGATATGCCCGTAGCGGCGGATCCCCGCCCGATTCCCCAGGGCCCGATCGATCGCCTGTCCCAGGCAGATGCCAATGTCCTCCGTCGTATGGTGATCGTCGATATGCAAGTCCCCCTTGCAAGTCACGGTCAGGTCCATCAGCCCATGCCGCGCATAGAGCTCAAGCATGTGGTCGAGGAAACCTACCCCCGTCGCCACCTCGGACCGCCCGGTTCCGTCCAGGTCCAAGGTCAGGCGAATGTCGGTCTCACGGGTCGTGCGGACGATCTCAGCAGTTCGGTTGGTCACGGCGTTCGACTCACTCAAGGCTCATGCTCCCCCGTCAGCCCCAGGATTGCGCCCAACGTCGCCCCCCTCACTTTCGGGCCCCGCCGTTCACGTTAACAAAAAAAAGGCGGATTTGCCCGCTGTCATCTTCTTGACGGGACGAACGTCAAGTAACATCTTTTCTAAAGTCGTAACACGGCGCCCCCCCGCCTGTTTCGTACTCCTTGTCCAAAGGATGTCATTCCATGACGCGGAACGGCCGTGCGGGATTCACGCTGATCGAGCTTTTGGTGGTGATCGCGGTGATTGCGGTCCTGGTGGGGCTGTTGCTCCCGGCGGTCCAGGGTGCGCGCGAGGCGGCGCGACGGATGGACTGTCAGAGTCATCTGCATCAGATCGGCCTGGGGGTCTTGCAGTACTTCGACGACTGGAACGGCCAGTTCTTCCTGCACCACCCGTTCGACGCCGACGTGAACTCCCAGGTCGACGCTGCCGACTCGTTTGCGGAGATCTACTGGGAAGACAAGATCATGCCGTACGTCAACCCCGCCTACGCCAACGACAAGATCGCCCAGGGGGGGACGCAAGTCGCCGACGAGAAGATCTTCCGCTGCCTCTCGGATATCTCCCGGGTCGAACCGTTCATCGATCCGGAGACCAAGGAGACCGATGGGCTGTCCCACCGGACGAGCTACCTGATGAATTCGCTCTTGAGTCATAAGAGCCGACGGTTCGGGCGCTGGACGTTCCCGAGGTTTCAGTATGAGGTGGGCACCTCGAACTTCGTCGCATTCAACGAACGGAACGCCGCAGTCTTCAGCGACGAGCCAAGGCAGGACGACTACGACATCTGGGTCGGTACGCTCATGCTCGACGACTGGATCGCCTGGAACCGGCATGGCAGCGGGAACTGCCTCTATCTCGACGGCCACGCCAAATCGACCCCCAAGGCCGACGCCTATCTCGGCATGTTCCCGGGGGGGCAGCCGTTCACGGATCCCCGGTTCTATCCGTGAACGGCGATAGACTCGAGCCTATTGACATGCAGATTAATCAAATTTCCCCCTGGGACCGCGGTCCCAGGGGGGAGAGAAGCTAGCCGGCCGCCACGATCGGCCCCAGCGCTTCGAGGAGCCGATCGATCTCAGCGTCGGTGCCGACAGTGATTCGCAGGCCGTCGGGGCGTCCGGGATAGCGCATCAGGCGGACGAGGATCTTCTGGGCCTTGAGGGCTTGATAGACCTCCGCGGCCGGGGGTCCGCCGGTGCACCAGACGAAGTTGGCCTGGCTCTCGGGCACGTCGTAGCCGAGGGCGCGGACGGCGTCGGTCAGGCGACGGCGGGTCGCGAGGATTTTCCCCTGGGTCTGCGCGAGGTAGTCGCGATCTTCGAGCGCGGCGGTGGCCCCGGCCAGGCTCAGGGAATCGCAGTTGTACGAGTCCTTGACCTTCACGAGTCCCGCGATGACCTCGGGCCGCGCGATCAGGTAGCCGAGGCGGAGGCCGGCCAGGCTGTACCCCTTGCTGAAGGTGCGCGTGACGATGACGTTCGGGTGGCTGGCGATTAGGCTCACGCAGTCGGACGCGGCGAAGTCGGCATAGGCTTCGTCGACCACGAGCGGGCAGTCGAGCCGCTCGGCCAGGCGGGCGACCTGCTCGGGCGCGAGGGTCGTGCCCGACGGGCTGTTCGGGTTGGCGACGAACGCGAGCTTCGTCCCCGGCAGGGCGAACGAGGCGGGGTCGAGCGACCAGTCGGGTCCGAAGGAAACCTCGGCGACCCGGGCATCCTGGAGTTCGGCCAAGGTTCGGTAGAGGATGTAGCTCGGCGTCGGATAGACGAGCAGGTCGCCCGGTCCGACGAAGGCGCGGGTGATGATCGTCAGGAGGTCATCCGAGCCGTTGCCGGCCAGGATCATCTCGGGATCGACCCCGTGCCGCCGCGCCGCGGCCTGGCGGAAGGCGGTGCCCATCGGGTCGGGATAGCGGCGAAGCCGGTCGTCCAGGCTGGCGGCGATCGCCTCGAAGGCACGAGGGGAGGGGGGGTACGGGTTCTCGTTCGTGTTCAGCTTGAGCACACCGGCATCGCGCGGTTGCTCGCCCGGCACGTAGCCGGCCATCCGATCGATGTGCGGGCGGAAAAAGGAGTCGCGGCTCATTCGGAGGTCATCCCAAGGCTGGAGGGGGCAAGGGCGGCCAGGCGGGCCAGCGATTCTTCGTGGAGCCGTTGCACGGTCCAATCGGCCATCGGTTCGGCCCCCAGGCTTCGGTAGAAGGCGATCGAGGGGGCGTTCCAGTCGAGGACCGACCACTCTAACCGACCGCAACCCCGCTCGACCGCAATCCGGGCCACGGTGGCCAGCAACGCCTTGCCGATCCCTTGATTGCGGTGCGGCTCGCGAACGAAGATGTCTTCGAGGTACAAACCCGGCTGACCGCGAAACGTCGAAAAGGTCGAGAAAAAGAGCGCAAACCCGACCGGCGAACCGTCATGCTCGGCCATGATCGCCTGAGCGCTCGGTCGAGGGCCAAACAGGTGGGTCCGCAGGTCGTCGGGAGTCGCTCGCGCAAACTCCTCGAGCTTCTCGTAAGTGGCCAGTTCCCGGATCATCGCGACGAGTGTTTCGGCATCGTCGGGCCGGCAAGGACGGACATTCACATTCTGATTCATTATACGCATCGAGGCGTGCCGGGCACGCCTTTTCCTGGTGGGTTGACCGTTGGAATCCAAATCAAAAGAGCGTTACGTCGCGTCGTGGTCATCCAGACGCACGTCCACGCTGTAACGGTGGGCGGTCAGCCCTTCCTTGTCGGCGAGCAGGCGGACGTCGGGGGCGATCTGGGCCAGCCCTTCGCGGTTGACGTAAATCAGGCTCGTCCGCTTGAGGAAGTCGTTCGAGCAGAGGCCCGAGGCCCAGCGTGCGGTTCCCCCGGTAGGCAGAACGTGCGAGGGGCCGGCGGCGTAATCGCCCACGGCGACCGGCGTGTCGTGGCCCAGGAAGATCGCCCCGGCGTTGGTGAGCCGCTCGGCCAGCCGATCGGGGTCGGAGGTCGAGACGTGCAGGTGCTCGGGGGCGATCAGGTTCGTCAAGGTCACCGCCTCGTCCTCGTCGTGCACCAGGATCAGCGCACCGAACCGCTCGAGGCTTTCGCGGGCGAGGTCGCCCCGGCTCAATTGCTCGAGTTGCTTGACCAGGGCCTCGGCCACGCGTTCGATCAGGTCGGCCTCCCAGGTGATCAGGACACTCGCCCCCGGAGAATGTTCGGCCTGGCTGATCAGGTCCGCGGCGATGAACCGGGGGTCGGCGGTCCAGTCGGCGATCAGGACGATCTCGCTCGGCCCGGCGATGCTGTCGATATCGACCTCGCCGTAGACCTGCCGCTTCGCGAGCGCGACGAACAGGTTGCCCGGGCCGACGATCTTGTCGACGGCCGGGATCCCCTCGATGCCATAGGCCATGGCGGCCACGGCCTGAGCCCCGCCAATCCGGTGGACCTCGGTCACCCCCAGCGCATGGCAAGCGGCCAGCAAGTCGGTGTTGTACCCGCCGAACGGAGTCGGAGGCACGACCACGGCGATCTCGTGGACCCCTGCCGCCTGCGCGGGGACGACCGTCATGAGGAGCGAGGACGGATAGGCCGCCGCGCCCCCCGGGATGCAGACCCCCACGCGCCTGAGCGGACGATACCGCAGGCGAAGCTCGGTGTTCGGGCCGCGCCTCATCACCGCGTCGCGGTTGAGAATGCCCGACTGAAACGCCAGGATGTTGTCCCGGACCCGGCGCAAGGTCCGCAGATAGGCCGGGTCGGCCGCGCGGTAGGCCTCGAGCAACTCGTCGCGCGTGACCCGGACCTCGGCCGGACCGAGCGTCACCCCGTCGAGCTTCGCCGTGTAGTCGAGCACGGCATCGAGCCCGCGTTTTCGCACGTCGGCGCAGATCCGCTCGATCACCTGCTGAGGCGTCAGCTCCTCGCCGAAAGCGGCCAAGGTCCGGGCGCGCCCTTGCGGGCTCACCACGTTTCCGTTGGGGCTCAGTTGCCTGCGCAATTCAAAGATCGCCTCGCGCGCATCGTCGTTGGCGCAATCGATCCGACAAATGTTCAAAGTCGTTGCCATCGGAGGAGGAATCTCCCAGGAGTCGAACGCGACCATTCTATCTCCCGAGGCAACCGGCCGCCTCTTCATTTTTTCGGAAGCCCTTTTTCGTGCGTGACCGGTCGCCTCGAGTCGGCACGTTGGGCGAAAGGGGTCGCCGCATGCCGTACAATGCCCAATGAGCGGTGCGTACGCCACCGAGTTGGTAGGCGTTGGCTTTCGACCTTCGAGTGGCGAGAACTCCTCCGATGACCAGGCCCGCGATCGACCTGAGGTCCGACACCGTCACCCGACCCACTCCCGCGATGCGTCAGGCCATGGCCGCGGCCGAGGTCGGTGACGACGTCTATGACGAGGATCCGACGGTCAAGGCCCTCGAGCGCCGGACCGCCGCACTCTTCGGTATGGAAGCCGCGCTCTTCATGCCGTCGGGAACGATGACCAACCAGATCGCGATCGGCGTGCACGTGGCGCCCGGGGACGAGGTCCTCTGCGACGTCAACGCCCACGTCTACGTCTGGGAAGGGGGAGGAATCGCGCGGCTCTCGAGTGCGACCACCCGGCCGATCGAGGGGGAGGGCGGATTGCTCAACCTCGGGCTCCTCCAAGACAAGATCCGGCCTGACGACTGCCACTATGTGCGAACGCGGCTGGTCAGCCTCGAGAACACGCACAACCGCGGGGGAGGGCGGGTCCATCCGCTCGAAAGCGTGGCGGCGATCTCGACCTGGGCCCGGTCGAACGGCCTGGCGATGCATCTCGACGGCGCTCGATTGATGAACGCGGTCGTGGCCTCGGGCATCGCGGCCAGCGAGTGGGCCCGGCACTTCGACACCCTCTCGGTCTGTTTCTCGAAGGGGCTGGGGGCGCCTGTCGGCTCGGCCCTGGCCGGCTCGGCCGCCTTGATCCGCAAAGCCCATCGGCTCCGCAAGGCGTTCGGCGGGGGGATGAGGCAGGCCGGAATCATCGCGGCAGGCGCCTTGTTCGCACTCGAGAATCATGTCGAGCGGCTGGCGGAAGACCATGGCAACGCCCAGCTCCTCGCCCGCGCGGTCGAGCAGACCGAAGGGCTGAGCCTCGAGTCGGGTCCGGTGGAAACGAACCTGGTCTGGATTTCCGTCGACCCGGCAATGGGGACCGCCGCCGAGATCGTCGCCCAGCTCCGCGAGACTGGGGTGCTCGTCTCGGCCCTCGGGCCGCAAGTGCTCCGGGCTTGTACCCACCTCGACGTTTCACGTGAACAGGTCGAGTTCGCCGCCGAAGCGATCCGGAATCTCAAGCCCCGGCCGCGTCTGAACAAAGGTCAAGGAACCGAGGCATGAGGGGCGTCTGACCCAATCCTGTTTAGCTCGGCCAGTTGCCATTGCCCTCTTTAATCATTTCGACTACGGTTCGCCACAAGCCCGGGAACAGACCTGTTCGTCGGGCTGTCACTCTCACCAAACCGGGCCCCATTTTTGGCCGGATTGGCTGCTCGGAGCGACGCCCACTCAGACGAGCTGTAGGTTCTTCGCACGCAAGGACGCTGACCGAAACCGAGCCTCGCAACATGCAACACACTGAGCCACGCTCCAGGCAAGGCGGCGAGCGGAAGGAACGATCCCTCACCGCCCGCGGCCGCTCGCAAACCGTCCGCCTCCGCCTTTGGCCGGTGGTGGGAATCACTTTGCCTTTGGTGGCCATGACCTTCGGCTGCAGCATCGCCCCGCGCAATTTCCGGGGGATGACCCACCCGGCCGCAATCACAAGGGCACGGTCGGTTGGCCTGGGCCAGGGTCTTCCCGAAAGCCAGGTCATCCCGCCGTTGATCAGCAAGCTCGACGACCCCGATCCCGTGGTGCGGCTGAGCGCCCACGAGGAACTCCGCCGTCGTTCGGGCCAGGATTTCGGGTACCTGCCCTGGGCTCCCCCCGAAGAGCGGACCAAGTCCGTCGCGCAGTGGCGAGCCTGGTGGGGACGTCGCCAAGGCTCTCTGGCTAAAACTTCTCATAATCCCTAGTGTCTCCCTCCCAGTTCGCCGACAGAGATCGCGACTTTGAGACGCAACCGGTCACGGAGGACCGACGTCAATGCCCAGCCCATCATCGTTTCTCGAGCTTCCCTGGCTCTCCCCGCTGGCAATGATCGGCAGGGGTGCCCTGGGCGGAGCCGCCTACCTGGGAAGTCTGGGGGCCTTGATTATTTCAGCCGTGCGGTCGGTGTACGCACCGGTCGGGCCGGTTCCCCCGTTCGTCCCCACGTTGACTCGGCAGACGAGCTCGATCCTCGCCATGGGAATCCCGTTGGTCGGCCTGGTCCACATCGGCATGGGTTCGTTCCTGTCGATGCAGGCCTATTTCGGCGGCACGTTCGTCGATGGGACCGGGGCCGTCGTCGGGGTCGGCTTGATCCGAAACATCGCGCCGCTCATGACCGGCTTGACGCTCGCCGGGCTGCTGGCCGCGTTGTTCACTCCGGAGCTCCGCGGCCGGTTCACCCAGACGCTCGACGCCGACCCCAGGGAGCTCACCGATCGCGATCCGGCGCCCGGCCAACCGGTGGCGGCGGCTTCGCGGTCGCCGGAACCCGCGCGGTTGGCGGCGGTTCGGCTCAGCGCGGGAGTGATTGCGGGGCTGGTGCTCTCGGTCTGGGGAGTCCTGGTCGGAACCGTGGTCGGCTGGCAGGTCGCCCAGTCACTGCTCGGGGTCTCCACTGATTCCTTTTTCTCGATGTTCCTCGAAACCCTCTGGATCCGCGATGTGGCGGGGCTCGCGATCAAAGGGGGGGCGTTCGCACTGTTCGCGGCCCTCTTCGCCTGCCACGAGGGGTTGAGTGGATCGGCCGAGGCGCCGGGCAGTCCGGTTCCTTGGGCGGCCTGCCGAGCCGCCTGCTACGCGACGGTGGCCACTTTGGCACTCAATAGTGTCTGGTTCCTGCTGGTCTACCATGCCGGGCCGGCCTTCGGCCCGACCCTCCTGGCTCCTCCCGGCCTGTAAGTTCGTCAATCAGAGTCTGTAAGCACGTGAGATCACCTAGAGTTGTTCCGAGGAAAGGGAAACCCGATGCACGGCCGATCCTCGATGCGTGAAATCCTGGTCGGAGCGGTGATCGTCGTCGCGTTGGCGAGCTTGCTCGGCCTGGTCGGCCTGGCGTCGTCGGGCCCTGGATTCCTGACGTCCCGACGGACCATCGACGTGGTCTTCCGAGACGGACAAGGAATCCGCGTGGGCAGCGCGGTTCGGATCGCCGGAATCGATGCCGGCCGGGTCGTCGACATCGACCTGACCGAGGTCGAGGGTTTTCTCGTCGCCAAGCTCAAACTCTCGCTCCCCACCAAGCTCGCCAAGAAATTGCGGCAGGATGTCAAAGTGACGATCCAGTCGAGCCTGTCGGGCCAGAGCCGGGTCAACATCCTCTCTTCCGGCACCTCGAGCGTGGCTCTGGTCCCCGGGCAAGTGGTGCAGGGGGTGGCGTCCACCTTCTTCGACCCGATCCTCGAGCAAGTCGGACTCGGTCCGGTGGAGCGAAGCCACCTCAGTCATACGATCTCCGAGGTCCGGCAAACGGTCGACGCGGCCGGCCCGCGGGTCCGGCAGATCCTCGGAACGGTCCAGGAGACCGCCACCGGGGTCCGTGAGTCCACCGAGGCGATCCGCCCGGCCCTCGAATCGAGCGTGGGGAACGTCGAAGACCTGGTCAAACGAATCGCCGCCACCGGCCCCAAAATCGAGGCCGCGCTGAACCGGCTCGAATCGATCACCGCCCAAGCCGACGGCCTGCTTACCGAGAACCGGCCGAACATCCGCGATAGCATCACCGGCCTGCGCGACTTGCTGGCCACGGTTCAGGACATCACGAGCAAGGACCGGGTCAAGATCGAGAAGCTGCTCGACGGCCTCGACGGCACCCGAGCCCGGGCCGACCGCGTGCTCTACCAGGCCGACGTCATCGCCACCAACGGCGCCCAGATCATGACCAAAGGGCGGGCCGACATGGAACGGACCGTCGCCAACGTGCGCGACGCGACCGACTGGGGCAATAAACTGGTCCAAAAGATTTTCGCGAACCCGTTCGTGCTCAGTCCGTTCTACAAGCCGACGCCCGAAGATGTTCGGGTCCAAGCGGTTTACGACACGGCGCAGATCTTCACCAAGGGCGCCCAGGAGCTCCACGACCTGGTCAAAACCCTCGACGCGATGCAGGCGAAATCGACGGATCCCTCGCAACGTCAGGAGGTTACACAAATCCAACAACACATCCAAGCGATCACCTCACGCCTGGGACAGACGTCGCAGCTCTTGGCCGATTCGCTCAAACCGACGCCCCGAAATGCGCGGATGCAGCGGTGACCCGTAAACTTTGCCCAAAACAAAGCCCCGATTTTCGGGTCTTTGGTTAAATCCGTTCCATCTTCCGGCCGATAAGATAGGTGTGGACGCCCGAGACCGTTGGGCACCACGGTGGAGACCAGGGGGATGGGACTGAAACCGACTGTTGATCAGCCGGCTCATCCTTGACTGCGGTTTCCGCGGGTTTCCTTGTTTCGCAACGTCCGGGCGTGCCGACGGTGGAGCCGCCGGCCAGAGCACCATTAGGGGAGTCACACACATGGAAGTCTTCGGCGCTGGGGGAATGCAAGGCCCTCAACCCATTTACCCGCGGCTGGCTGCGTTCAGTGTCGATGCGGGCCAGACCGTGCAAGCGGGTACGCCCCGCGATCAGGTCGAGATCTCGCCCTTGGGCCAGATGCTCGACGGGATCAGCAGGCTGCCCGAAATCCGTCACGAAAAGGTCGAGGAGATCCGACGGCAGATCGCCACCGGCTCCTATGAGACGCCCGCGAAGATGGAACTGGCGCTGGACCGTCTCCTGGATGAGTTGCAGGGCTGGTAAACCCTAGCCCGGCTCCGCTCGGCCGTACTGGCGACCGATCGGCCGATGAGGTGATCCCGGTTTGGGATCACACTCGTCGTTCGATCGGTCGCCAGTGCTTTTTTTTTGCGCGCGGACCACGGATTTTCCTCGCTTCCCGGCTAGGGTTCGGAAACAATCAAGACACATCTCCGACTGATTTCTCCGACCTCAGCGCCCCGAACTCCCCGATCGGGAGGGCATCTCGGTCAGACTCGGGTTGCGCCGCCAGGCTCTGCCTAGGAGGTTCCCGACGTGGAAACCCCGACCTCACCGACCCGATCCTTGGGAGATCCCGACGCGGCGGAGCCTCGGACCCAAGCGCATTGCGAGCCCCTCCCCGCCGGATCTTCGCTCGATCACGTGCTGCTCTCGGTTTTGATCAGCAACGGCCTGCTCACGGGCGAACAAATTCAGGACGCCCTGAACTATGGCCGCAAGAACCACCTCGACCTCCGCCAGGCGATCCTCGAACTGAACCTGATCGCCCCCGAGCGACTCAATGCGCTCGCGTTCGAGCGACTGACTTCCCTGGCCGAGGTCAACGGCGCCAAGCTTGTCGCCACCGAGAGCAACGGGACCGCGGGCCTGGCCGCGCCGCTCTCGCCCGACCGAACGAAACTCCAGCTCGACATGCGCCAAGAGCTGAAGGAACTGGCCACCACGGCCAGTATCCCCGACCTGATCAACCAGATCCTGGCGTGCGCTTGCGAGTCGCGCGCGACCGACGTTCACCTCGATCCCACCGAGACCGGCGTCCGGGTCCGCTTCCGAATCGACGGCCAGCTCCAGGAAATCTTGCTGCTCGAGCCGAGCGTGGCGATGCCGTTGGTCAGCCGGCTCAAGGTCATGTCAAACCTCAACATCGTCGACCGCCGCCACTCCCAGGACGGCCGGATCACGATTCAGCACGCCAACCGAGCCCGCGACCTGCGAATGGCGACCTTCCCCACCGCCCTGGGGGAGAAGATCGTCATCCGAATCCATGACACGATGGGGGGTCCCCACGGGTTTGAACGGCTCGGCATGCCGCTGAAGCAGAGTGAGCAGCTCGATCGCCTGATTTCCCAACCCTATGGTGCCGTGCTGGTGGCCGGCCCGGTCGGGTCGGGCAAGACGACGACGCTCTACTCCTGTCTGTCGAAGGTCAACTCCCCCACGCGAAACGTGATGACGATCGAGGATCCGATCGAAACCAGGATCCCGGGGACGAACCAGACGCAAGTCAGCGCCGACCTGCACTTCAGTGAGGGGCTCCGGTCGATGCTCCGGCAGGACCCGGACGTGATCATGATCGGCGAGATCCGCGATGACGAGACCGCGCGGATCGGGATTCGGGCCGCCGTCACCGGCGTGCTCGTGTTCAGCTCGGTCCATGGCTCGGACGCGCCGAGCACGATCGGCAACCTCTATAACTTCGGGATCCCCGGCTATCAGCTTTCGAACAGCCTCGTCGCCATCGTCTCGCAACGGCTGGTCCGGAAAATTTGCCCGTATTGCCGGGTCAACCGGATTGCGGACGCCAAGTTGCTGAGTGCGCTCGACCTTGACCCGGAAGAGCACGAGGGCCTGGTCCTGCACTATGGTCTGGGTTGCCCCGCCTGCTTTCAGACGGGCTATCTGGGACGGACCGGGATCTTCGAAATCATGGAAATCAACGACGAGCTTCGTGACCTGATTTTCCAGCAGATTCCCAAGGATGTGCTGCGCCGGGTGGCGATCGATCTGGGAATGCAAACGTTGAAGCGGAGCGCGGTCGATAAGATTCTGGAAGGCACGACCACGGTTGAGGAGGTGTTTCGCGTCGTCTCGATGTGAGCCGCCGTGTCGTTGCCGTTTGGATCCGAGAGCTAACCGGCAAGGAGGTCGGCATGCGTCCCGGCTTGAAGACTCTGCTGGGTGTGACCCTGGTCGCCCCCGGCCTTTTCATCGCACTCACGAGCCACCAGGCCAGCTACGGCGACGAGCCCAGCCGCCTCGGTCGCCTCTTTCGATTTGGCGGAAATTCGTCGAATTCCGCCCCGTCAACCCCGTCGCCGAAGACCCCCGCGCCTCGGGTGCCGTCGCCGTCCGAGCCGCCCCAAGGCGTGCTCTTCTCGGCCGCCACGCCGGCCCCCGCCAATAACAACAACAACGCGGCGACGCCTCGGCTGGTCCCCCAGCCCCGTGTCAGCCGGGCTTCCACCGAGTCCGATCCGATCCTGTCGCGGATCTCGCTGGTCCGGTCCAGTGACGGCAACCAGTTCGGGATGTGCCTGCAAGTTTACGCCGACGGCACCGTCCTCGATAACGAAGGGACCCATCACGTCAACCAGGCCGACCTCAAGCCGCTCGTCGAGCTCCTCGAATCGGGGGACCTCTTCCGAGTGAAGGGGCATTGCGGAGCGCCCGCGACCGACTTCGTCGAGCAGGTCCATGTTGTCGCTTACGAGCGCAGCCTGGGACGGCTCCGCGCCAATGCGTTCTCCTACTCGGGCAACCCGCAAGGTTGCGACCATGCGGTCCGCCACCTGCACACGGTGCTGGAAGCACTCCAGGCCAAGCTTAGCCGACCGGCCGGGCCCGCCACAACTTCCGCTCCGGCAGGAGTCGGTGCCGCGACATCCTTCGCCCCCACCGGCGAGCCGACGCCGGGACAGGGCCCCACGATCTCCCTGACCCCGAGCAACTAACGGAGCGAGGGAGTCTCCCTGGATTGACCTGACTTTGTTCCCGACTGGCACGGTGGAACCGCCTTGCCAGCCGGGAATCTCGCTTGGTAACAGGAGTCTGCCCTTTCTGACGAGCCCCAATCTTGTGGTTCGGGATGCCCCCTTGTCGAGCAGTTCGCTTCAAGCTGTGACAACTCGCGTATCTGCCTCTTCGCCCAAACGAGCCGGGCGGATGATGATTTCGACATCGCTCCCGAGTGCGTTGAGGAACCGGAAGAGCCGGTCAGTGGAGAACCCGTCGAGCTTACCGCGCATGAGTGCCGAGACTTTCGGTTGGTCAATCCCGAGGAGCTTTGCGGCTCTCAGTTGGGTGAGCTTTCGCTCGGCGATGATCGTGCAGATGCGGTGGACCAGTTCAGCCTTGGCAAAGAGTTCTTCCGGATTCTTGAGGCCAAGGTCGGCAAACACGTTGCCGCTCGATTCCTCAATCCTGAGCGGTTCCTCGTCTTTCTTCATCCGCTCTTCTTTTTTCATGGTGTTCCTCCGCCGCTTTCAACCGCCATCGGATGAGTTCCCGTTCCGCCGTTGGCGTCTTGATACCTTTTTTCGATTTCTTCTGGAATGCATGGAGGACGTAGACGGCCCCCGCGAACTTCACCGTGTAAACGGCCCTGAAAGTGTCACGATCGTGGTCCTCCACAACCTCGAGCACTCCTGCACCGCCAACCCCTTTGAGTACTTTCGCGTCCTGATGCTTGCCGCCGAGTTGGGCTTGCCGAAGGGCAAAACCCATGACACGGCAAACCTCATCGGGGAACTCCTTCAAATCGCCACGGCTCGATCCCATCCAGAAGAGTGGCTTTGAGTCGCCTGAAGGTTCGTGGCTCATTCTATGCCAATTCCAGCATAACCGTGATTGCGTGTCGAGGGAAATGAAAATCAGGCCACTCATGGCGGGTCGAGTGGAACCTGGGGCCTCGAGACGCTAGAATAGCAATAATGATTCTTGATTTATGGCTCGGCGTTCTCAACGCCGGACCCGAGATTTTCTTTCAGGATGTGGCTCGTGTCGAATTCCGCACCGCTTGATCCCCTCGTGGTTTCCGAGAGCCCGGAAGAAAAATTCCGGGAGTTTCTCGAGATTCGCGGCGAGAAGCTGACCGAGCCCCGGCGCATCCTGATCCGCCATATCTTCGATTCCCACAAGCATTTCGACGCCGACGAACTCGTGGCCGACCTGCGTGAAGCGGGGCGGCGCGTGAGCCGGTCGACAGTTTACCGCACCCTCCGGCTCCTGGTCGAAGCGGGGCTGCTCCGCGAGCTTCGCCTCACGAACCGAAGTGCGTACGAGCACGATTACGGCTACCCGTCACACGACCACTTGCACTGCACCGAGTGCAACACGATCGTCGAGTTTCGCAACGAAGAGATTCAGAAACTGCGCGAGGCGATCAGCCAGGAACACGGATTCCGCTCGTCCGGCCATCGGTTCGTCATCTCGGGCGTCTGCCCCACCTGCAGCCGCGCCCGCAGCCCACGACGCCGGCTCGATCTCATCTGAGTCGATCGAATCCCAAGGCAAACGGGGAGCTTGTGCTCCCCGTCATTTGTTGCCTTGTTGGTGTCAGGGAGCACTCAGCTCCCCGCTTGCCGGGATCGACCTCATTCCAGGTAGCCAAGGTCGGCCAACCGCTGTTCGATGATCGCTTGCTCTTCGGGCGTGTAGTCGAACTGGGCCCGATGAGGCCCGACGACGGCCGTGGTCGCAGGATCCTGGCGGACAGTGGGGAGCTCGGAAATGCAGGGGAGGGGCTTCCCCTCAATGTGCCCCGGGATCGGGAGCCCGAGCAGCTTCAGGACCGTGGGGGCGATGTCGGGCAGCTCGGCTTGAAGCGTCCGGCCCGGTTCGATCCCCGTCCCGCAGAGCGCGACGATTCCCTCGGGGCGATGCGTGCCGGGCAAGTTCGCGTCCGGTTCGACCCAGCCTCGGCCGGGGGTGAGCTTGGTCCGAACCCAGTACGACTCGTCGGGCAGGGCGATCAGGTCGGGGTAACCTTCGCGGGCCGGGTCGAGGTTGTACGCCTCGGCGGTCGAAATGACCAACGGGAACAAGGGAGTGCCCGAATCCGGGTGCCGGGCCTCGGCCAGCGCCTGCGAAGCCGCGACCCGCGCCTCATCGATTTGCCGGGGAGTCGCCAGCGGAGCGCCGGCCCGCCGGTCGGTCGAGTTCAGATAAACCATCGCCGCCGTATCTTGGTGGGGCGCGAAGGCGAGGGTCCGCTTCCAGTCGAACGGGAACTGGGCTTCCACCGAGAGATCGAACGACGAGGAGCGCGCCGACGGATCGTCGCGTTTCGCGCCCCAGAGCCGCGCGTGATCGGCGGCTTGCTTGGCCCGACGGACCAGTTTGCCCGAGACCCCCGGCACCCGCGCAACGCCGGCTTCGATCAGGATCCGGTTCACATGGATTCGGCCCAGGCACGGCCCGAAGCCGTGGTCGCTGACCACCAGGACCCCCGCGTTGCGTCGGTCGGCCAGTTCGACCAAGGTCCCGATCGCCCGGTCGAGCCCACGCATGACTTCGCCCGCCGCGTCATTCCAGGGCGGGTTGTCGATGCCGGTTTCATCCACGTTCAAGTAACGCCAGGCGCGATGCTGGAACGGGTCGAGGTTCTGGAACTGGACCATCAGGGCCGACCAGTCGGGCACCATCCGGTCGGCGAGCACGCCCCCCTCGGCGCGTCCCATGAACGACTCGGCCGTGAGCCGGGCGTTCTCGGTCAGCTCTGCGAGCGACTGCGGGGCGCGTTTCCAGAAGTAGCGGAGGCTGTAGTTGGGCACCTCGGCGCGAAGCCGTTCGGCGAATTCAGGGGCCCCCGAGAGTGCGGCGTCGAGATGAGGTGCATCCATGCCCGAGACGACCACGCCCCGGACGTCGAGCGGCGGGTAGGTCACCGGCACGTTCAGGCTGACCACCGACCGGCCGGCCTGGGAGAGCAGGTGCCAGAAGGTCGGCACGCGCACCCGGGCCGAGTGATTGACCTTCATCTGACCCGCGGCCACGTCGTAGTAGCGGTGGTCGAAGACGCCATGGCGGGCCGGACCACAACCGGTCATCATCGTCGTCCAGGCGGCCGACGTCACCGGGGGGACGATCGACCGCAAGGTCCCATGGGCCGTCCGGGTCAGGAGCGCGTCGAGATTCGGCATCAGGCCGCGCTTCCGCATCGGGTCGAGAACGGTCCACGTGGCGCCGTCGAGTCCGAGAATCACGAGGCGGTTGAGCGTTGTCGACATCGGCACGACCTCAAGAAGTAGGGACCGAGACAAGACCGGTTGGACCACCCATGCGAACTGTCACCCACGGCGCAATCAGCCCGCATTGGCGAGCTGACCCTCGACGTCGAGGGTAAAATCGGCCGAATAGTAGTCGGAAACCTGGTACCGCTCACCCTTGGAGCGATAGACCCGCGACAGCCCGCGCCGAACCTTCTCGGTCAACGGCAGGCCCTCTTCGGTCTTCCGGAGCCAGGCGCGGTAGGCCAGGGCCAACTCATCGGCCTTGCGGGCGAATCCGGCCGGGCTCGGGCCTTTGACACCCAGGGCCATCACCGAGTGCGGAAACTTGTGATAGCCCTGATAGCCGGTCAAGCGCGCGGCGTACGGGGACATCATCCGCCGCAAGCAGTTCGGGGTCATCCGCCAGTAGTCGTCGGGATAGCCGTGGATCCGAAAATTCAAGGGGGACGTGATCACGAACAGGCCGCCCGGCTTGAGCACCCGGAAGACCTCGTCGAACGCCCTGCGGACCTCGAACACGTGCTCGAACGTCTCGATGCAGAGGATCGTTCCCGCCGTTTCATCGCCGAGGGATATCGCGCTGACGTCCTCGACGCGATCGACCCCGGGGCCGGGTCGCATATCGCAGCCCACGTATTCCCGGCCGGGAAACATGGAACGCAGGTCGGCGTAGTCGAGCTGTCCTTCCACCTGGTATGAGCCGAACTCATAAACGGGGCCGGGACATTCAAAGTTTTCGGCCACAAGGCGGCAGAACGCCTTATTATGATCGCGCATCGCGGGCGCTCCTCCATGAGCACACGGGCCGAGGCCGAACGGTCGGCCTGACGGACAATTCCGGTTTGCGCGGATCTTATGACAAGCCGGAATCGGGGTCAATGCGAACCCCGAATCGACTCACGACAAGAAACGGGGGACAGGGGGCATCAGCCCCCTTGTCTTTGTGACCTGGTGACGTGGCTTCGGGTGCGAGCGCCGGAAGTCCTTCGATGACTCGACAGCGCTACCTGGTGGGCCGTGCCCAACCTACAAAATACCCTCTCTCACACACGCACTTACTTCGCCATCCCCGAAAGGGTGACCACGTCGATATGTTCGCGCGAGGCCCACTGCCCCCCTTCACGCTCGACCCGATGGTAGAGGGTGTCGCGTTCGACCGGGATCCGGCCGGCCTCGACGATCAGGCGCTGGATCTCGGCGACGGTCACTTCCTGGGGAGTCTCGGCGCCGGCTTCATGGTAAATCTTCTCGTGGACCACGGTCCCGTCGATATCGTCGGCTCCGAACGACAAGGCGACCTGGGCGGTCTTGATGCCGAGCATCACCCAGTAGGCCTTGATGTGCGGGAAGTTGTCGAGCATCAACCGGCTGATCGCCATCGTTTTGAGGTCCATGACCCCCGACGGCTTGGGCAGCTCGTCCATCCGCGAATTATCAGGGTGGAACGCGAGCGGGATGAAGGTCTGAAATCCCTTCGTCTCGTCTTGCAGTTCGCGGAGCCGGATCATGTGGTCGATCCGGTGCTTGGCCTTGTCGATGTGGCCGTAGAGCATGGTCGCGTTGGAATTGAGGCCGAGCCGGTGTGCGGTCCGATGCACGTCGAGCCAGGTCTCGGTCGACGCCTTGGCTCCGCAGATCTCGGCGCGGACCTCGGGGTGGAAGATTTCGGCTCCCCCCCCGGGCAGGCTCCCCAGCCCCGCCTCGATCAGGCGCTGGAGGATCTCCTCGACCGAGAGCCGCGAGATCTTGGCGAAGAACTCGATCTCGACCGCGGTGTACGCCTTGATGTGAATCTCGGGGGCCGCCTCGCGGATCCAGCGGACCACGTCGACGTAGTATTCAAACGGCAGCTTATGATGCAAGCCACCGACGATATGCAGCTCGGTCGCCCCGCGCTCGTGCGCCTGGCGGGCCCGCTCCACGATCTGCTCCTGGGTCATCACGTACGCACGCGGGTCGTTGAGGTTGGCCCGGAAGGCGCAGAAATCGCAAGTGTAGACGCAGACGTTCGTCGGATTGATGTGCGTGTTGACGTTGAAGTAGCCGAAGTTGCCGTTGTACCGCTCGCGGACCAGGTTCGCCATCGAACCGAGCGCGAACAAGTCGTTCGACTCCTCCAAGGCGATGCCGTCGTCAAAGCTCAAACGCTGCCCGGCCTCGACTTTTTCGCGGATCGTCTCCATCCGGGATGCTTCAGACGACATGACCTGACCTACCTCTCTTTGATCGCACCAATCCCTGGGCCGACTTCCATGACACTGCGGCCTGTCCCTTCTCTTTTTGTCATTTTAGTCCGAATTGAAAGAATCATCAACGGGAGTGGACATAAGGGATCCTCCCTTTGGCCTTGCCGGGCGCTTGGCGAGGGTCTTCCGCCAGTTGACCAGGCCGATCGCGAGGCAGGCCGTCATCAAGATCAGCACGGCCCCGGTCACGAGGCCGAAGGTCCACCACTCGACCGGTCGGTCGGGGGGCCAGCCTGGGCTGGCCCCCCCTTTGATTGTCTGGGTAATCGCGATCGGCCCGCTGACGGTGAGGACCGTCAGCAGGCCGAGGAGGACGAACGGGGTCTTGGGGAGCGCAACGGGTGTCTGGCTCATTGGCCTTTCGCCGCGGCGCGGGCGATTCGACGCTCGATACAGGTGGCGGCGAGCCCCTTGCGGGTCGCCTCCAGTTCGGCGAGGATCGCCTCGCCGGCGGTCGCCGCCGAAACCTGGTGAGCGGCGGCGTCGGTTCGCCACTTCACCTCGATCGTCCCGTCCTTGAGTCCGCGCTCGCTGATCACGATGCGGAGCGGGATCCCGATCAGGTCGGCGTCCTTGAACTTCACCCCCGGACGCTGTTCGCGATCGTCCATCAGGACGTCGATTCCGGCCTCCCTGAACTGCGTTTCGAGCGTTTCGGCCGCTTCGAGCACCGCCGCATTCTGGGGCTGAAGCGGGACGATCAAGACCTCGTAAGGGGCGAGCGGCAAGGGCCAGACGATGCCGTTGGCATCGTGCCCCGCCTCGACGGCCGCGGCGACGATCCGGTTCACGCCGATCCCGTAGCATCCCATGATCAACGGGATCTCGGCCCCCTTGTCGTCGAGGAAGGTCGCCCCCATCGCCTTTGAGTACTTGGTGCCGAGCTTGAAGACGTGGCCGACCTCAATGCCTTGCTTGACGATCATCGTCGCGCCGCAGCGAGGGCAGGGGTCCCCTTCGGCGGCGTTGCGAAGGTCGACCACGCGCTCGAGCGGGAAATCACGGCCGGGGACCACCCCCTTGAGGTGGATGTCGACCGCGTTGCCGCCGACCACGACGGTGGGCATCGCGGCCACCGAACGGTCGATCGCCAGGGGGATCTTGATCGCGATCGGGCCGAGGAAGCCCATCGGAGCGTCTGTGACCTTTTCCACGGTCGCCGCGTCGGCGGCGACAAGGGTGGTCGCCTCGAACGTGCGGCGGACCTTGGCCTCGTTGGCCTCATGATCGCCGCGGATCAGGACGGCCACCGGCTTGTCGTCGGCGAGGAAGACGAGCAGCTTGGCGGTGGTCGACTCGTCGACCTTGAGGAAGTCGCAGACCTCCTGGATCGTGCGTCGGCCGGGGGTCGCCACTTCCTCGAACGGGATCGTCGAGTCGGCGAACTTCGGCGCGGCCGGCAGTTCGCCAATCTCAGCGCGTTCGCGGTTGGCCGCGTAGTCGCAGGCCGGGCACTGGACGACGACGTCTTCGCCGGTCGACGACGGGACCATGAATTCGTGGGAGCTGTCGCCGCCGATCGGCCCGCTCTCGGCCTCGACGATGACGTACGGGATCCCACAACGATCGAAGATCCGGCAATAGGCCTCGTACATCGCGTCGTAGCTGGCGTTCAACTGTTCCACGTCGGCGTCGAAGCTGTACGCGTCCTTCATCAGGAACTCGCGGGTCCGGAGAATGCCGAACCGGGGGCGAGGCTCGTCGCGAAACTTGGTCTGGATCTGGTAGAGCGTGATCGGAAGCTGGCGGTACGACTTGACGAGGTCGCGCACCAGGTCGGTGATCACTTCTTCGTGCGTCGGCCCGAGGGCGATCGTCTGGTTGCTGCTGATGGTCAACTGCATCAAGAGTTCGCCGAACGTCTCGTACCGGCCCGATTGCTTCCAGAGCTCGACCGGCTGAAGCGCGGGCATCAAGAGCTCGGAGGCGCCCGCGGCGTCCATCTCCTCGCGAATGATCTTGATCACCTTATTGAGGACGCGAAAGCCGAGGGGAAGATAGGTATAGGCTCCCGCACCCAGCTGGCGGACCATCCCCGCGCGGAGCAGGAAGACGTGGCTCGGCGCCACGGCATCGGCCGGGGTTTCTTTCTGCGTCGGGATCAAGGCTTTCGACCAGCGCACGGGATCGCTCCTCGCTCGATTGCGGACATTAGGGAGTCCGAGACACACACCTGAATCCCGTTTGCGTCGGGCCAAGGCGGAGGCCACGGAACGGATAATCTACCAGATCGCCCCCCGAGCGCGGAGCGCGGTCTTCCCGGCCGATCCGGTTCGACCTGCAAACCCAGACGAAACCCGACGTTCCGATCGCTCGTTATCTTGTTCACGGCACGACCCAAAACCTCGGAGAGCGGCGAATTGCCCCCAATTTCAGCCACTCCGCCGGACGACAATTTAGACCAGTGTCCGATGGCCCGAGATCGAATGCAAACGCAAACGCGTTCGCGAACGGGCCGCACGGAGTGCGTCGTCTCGCCGAAAATCAACAAGGTTGATGGTTGGGGGATCCGGTCCACGGCCCTGAGCTTCTACGGAAAAGGCTCGGGAGGCCCTGGACCCTCGGCCGCAGGGAGGTGTTCGGTGTTACCATGGGAATCCCGGCGCGATCGCCGGAAGGGTCGCGCCCGACGCCGACCGGAACTTGCCAGCCTGGAACGCCTCGAAGGGCGTGAGCTGATGGCGTACACGCCGTTGGGCTACTCGCTCCCCGACCTCACGGTCCAGGGCTTCACCGCTCCGACCGCGGCCTGGGGAAGCCCCCTGACCGTCACGGTCGACGTCAAAAACACGGGCTCGAGCACGCTGATCGAGCCCCTCGCCCTCCAGCCGGGCGCGACCAGCACCGCCGACGCCGGACCGACCCAGGTGGCCGTCTTCGCGGCCCCGCAAAACAGCCGATCGAACCGCAATGCGGTGCAGATCGGGGTCATCAATATCCCGGGCATCAATCAAAACGATGTCCAACAGTTTACGGGAACTTTCCAGTTGCCCAGTCGGCCGCCCGGGTTTGCCAAGCAAGGGGGCGCGATCAACGTCTTCTTCCAGGTCAACCCGGCGCGGAACATCCTCGAGTCCGACTACACGAACAACATCAGCCAGCGGTCGCCCGTCCTGATCTCGGCGCCACTGCCGAAACTCGCGGCGGTCGGCTTCGCGCTGCCGCCGACGCTGCAGCCGGGCGACACGATTCAGCCGAACATTCAGGTGGCCAACTTCGGCTCCGTCGACAGTTCCACCCAAGGCCCGGTGACCGTCGCCCTGGTGGCCTCCGTCGATCGCAAGTTCGGCCCGGGCAGCTCGGTGATCGCGCTCTACAACTTGGACAATATCGCGGGGATCGACACGGTTCCCTCGAAGAACCAGGCGTTCGGCCAAGAAACGATCAACACGCCGAACAACGTGGCGACGATCATCGGCAACGCCGTCACCCTTCCCGACCGCCCCCGCAACTACTTCATCGGGGTGGTCGTCGACCCGACGAACTCGATCAAGCAGCTCGGCAAAATTGGCCGCCACAAGGTTCGGACCAGTGGGTTCAGCCTGATCCACCCGGTCGGTCCGCCAATCAACAACCTGCCCCCGGCGGGCGTCGTCGTGGCCGGCAATGGGACCGCCAACCAGCCCTTCCCGTTCCCGTTGACCCCCGGGACCACGGTCGGTAACCCGATCTTCACCGACCCGCCCACCATCTTCAAAGACTAAGGGCAGGGCAGGGGGGGAACTCGGCCGGACGAATGCGTTCGGTCCGGCCGAGCAACAGCTTCGAGCCCTTCATTGACGCACGCGGCCCGTCCGACATCATTCGGACGGGCCGTTGGCGTTTCTGGAGAGTGCGATTCAGGGGGTGCCCCAGTTCAAAAGTACTGAGGGATCCGATCGGTCTGGTTCAGACGGAGAGGGAGAGATGCCTGCCGAATTGTCGAATCACCCGAGTGGGGCATCTCTCACGCACCGTCTGAACCAAAACAGGACAACGTAGCATCAAAGGTATCATCGCGTGATCAGTATTCGCCTCGCCATAGCATCGTCCCAAAAGATGCGTGACCTGACGAGTATGGAGTTCGCAGAGGGTGAGGAGAGTCTCATCTAATTCGCACAAACAAAATCAACACCCAAGAACACAAAAACATTATCACCTCATCTCATCTCGCATCCGGCCAGTGCCAACCATGCGGAATGCGGGGCCTTTGCCGACTGACTTTAATGAACGCCGTATAACAGCACGCCGACAGATTTGGCGGCGGCGCGCAGCTTTTCGTCTAGCGTCGCCAGCGGCAGGCCACGCCGCATTGCCAGTTCCAGGTAGGCGGCGTCGTAGGCGGAAAGGTTCTGCGCGCGGGCGAGATGGGCGATGTCGGCGAAGGCGTGGAATTTCGTTTCTTCATCAACGGTAATGGGCAGTTCGGCGAGAAATCCGAGCCAGGTGGCGGTTTCGGTTTGGGTGGACCGGTTTCGTCGTTCTCCTACGACCAGCGTGTTTGCCACTTCCAGGTGCCAGAGATCGGGGACGAAGGCTGACTGGGAAGCCAGCGCGTCGAGAACCGACTGCGGGTAATCGGCCCGCTCATCGGAAAAGCACCAAGCAAGGGCAATGGAACTGTCGAGAATCAACCCTTCCTTGGGCGGACTGCCGACCCCCTTCTTCTTGCTCATGGCCGTCCCTCCTCGATCATCTCCTTGATTTCTTGGAGGGAAACCGGGCCGCGTGAACGGGCCTGCTGCTTGCTGTACGCCCGAAATTCCTCGATGACCACCTTCACGTCACGCGGGGGCACTTGCTGGGCCGGGGAAAGCACGGCCACCGGTCTACCGCGTTTGGTGATGGTGATCGTCTCTCCCTTTTCCACCTGGCTAAGCAACTGGGGCAAGTGCGTTTTCGCCTCGTATGAGCCGACGGATTTCATCAATGGGCCTCCCGGGTCAACCTGGTCTCATAGAACTAGTCTAAACCAGATCACCCAGTTTGCCAAGCACGAATGACAGTTCGGTTGACGCTTTCACGAGGTTGCAACGGAGACGAAACAAGCGATATCGCCCCCCATCAGAGCATTAAGAGTTTTGGTGAAGTCAGAATTCTGCCGCCGCTTAAAATGGGAGCGTCGCGAAAGCAATAAAGAGACCAACGGACACTTCAACTACAAGCCAGGCCACACAAACTTCATAGCCGTTTTTTTCACATCCCAATTTACAATATATCTTATTTTACACAAAGAATGTCTCCATTTCCAATCTCGTCCCGAGTAGCGTCTGACATGACCGTCACGCGGTCCGCGGAAGACGAAGAGTCTTTCACCCATTTCACGCAGACTGCGTCAAGAATTAAAAATGTCCCCATTTCTGCTCCGGCAGGGAAGCGACAGGAGGAAAAGAGGAAGGGACGCGCTAGGCATTGATGGCCGCGAGCCTCCCCGTGCTGTCGCCGAACGACTCGACCGGGACGCACATCCGGTCGAGCATCGAGAGGTGCAGGTTCGTCAGCGGGGTCCCCTTGGGAAGGAGGACGTGACGACCCGTCTTCAAGGTGCCGTTCCCCTTGCCGGCCACGAGGATCGGCAGATCGTCGTGGCTGTGGGCATTGCCGTCGCTGATCCCGCTCCCATAGGCGATCATGCAATGATCCAGGAGCGTGCCGTCGCCTTCCGGGACCGACTTGAGCCGGTCGAGCAAGTAGGCATATTGCTCGACGTGAAACCGATTGATCGCTCGGATCTTCTCGTACTTCCGGGGGTCCTTGCCGTGGTGCGACAGGTCGTGGTGCCCCTCGGGCACGCCGATGGCGCCGTAGCTGCGGTTGCTGCCGTCGTTGGCGAAGACGAAGGTCGCGATCCGGGTCAGGTCGGCCCGGAACGCGAGGACGAGCAAGTCGCACATCAGCCGGAGGTGTTCGCGGTAGTCGCTGGGGATGCCGGCCGGGCGGGCCAGGCGGGACTGGCCGACCTCGATCACGGGCCGGGCCCGGTCGATCCGTCGTTCGATCTCGCGGACTCCGGTCAGGTACTCATCGAGTTTGCGGCGATCGGTGCCGCCGAGCTTGTCCCGAAGCTTGCGGGCGTCCTCGGCGACGAAATCGAGGAGGCTCCGGTCGCGCCTCCCGCGACGGGCGGCGCCTGGATCGGCCTGACCAAGGACCTGGCCGGCGAAGAGGCGTTCGAAGACGAGCCGGGGGTCGACCTCCTTGGTCGCCGGGGCCGATTCTCCTCGCCAGGAGAGGTTGACCTGATAGGCGCAGCTGTAGCCATGGTCGCACTGGCCGGAGTCTCGGCCCCCCTCGCAGCCGATCTCGAGCGAGGCGAACCGGGTGGCCTGGCCCACCTTCCTGGCGGCGAGTTGGTCGACCGAGATCCCGGCGCGAAGGTCGGCCCCCCCGGTCTTGCGCGGGTGGGTACCGGTGAGGAAGGCGGCCATCGCCCGGGCGTGGTCGCCGCCGCCGTCGCCGTGGGCTCGGGCCTGATCCAGCGTCAATCCGCTGAGCACGAGCAGGTCGTCTCGGACCGACCGCAACGGCTCGAGCAGGGGGGGGAGGTCGTAGTCGGGGCCGGTCGTCCGAGGGGTCCAGTCCGGCATGTGGACCCCGTTGGGCACGTAGACGAAGGCCATCCGGGTAGGAGACTTGGTCGCCGGGGCCTGCGCCCGAGCGGGACCGGACGACATGGCCTCCAGCAGCGGCAAGGCCATCGCCGCGCCTGCCCCTCGGAGTACCGTCCGCCTTGAAAGTGTCTTCATGATGATGGTTTCCCTCGCGACTGCGATCGATTCTGAAACGGAGGACTCGCGACGATGGCGAGCACCAGGCTCGAGAACCGGTAATCGTCGCGTTTCAAAGTGCGGGCGATCGCTTCGACGAAGCAGCGATCCGCGAGGCCCAGGCCGCGGCCGAGCGCGTAGGTGAGCAGCTTTTCGGACAGGCAACGGGCGAACATTTCCCGGCGGGCCTTCAGGACGGCCCGCAGTCCGGCAGGCCCTCGGAAGGACTCGGCTCCGAGCAGCGTCCCGGACGCGTCGAGGGGCTTGCCATCTTCGCCCGATGATCGCCAGCCGCCGATGGCATCGAAGTTCTCCAGGCCGAAGCCGAGAGGGTCCATCCGGGCGTGGCACGAGGCGCAGGTGGGGTTGGTGCGGTGCCGCTCCAGCTGCGCCCTGATCGTCCCGGCGGGTGTGGCCCCGTCCTCTGCTTTCAGGCCCTCGACGCCCTCCGGCGGCGGGGGCGGCGGCATGGCGAGGAGATTGTCGAGGACCCACTTGCCTCGCTTGACCGGGGAAGTCCGCGTCGGGTTGGACGTGACCGTGAGCACGCTGGCGTGGGACAAGACGCCGCCTCGAGGGGTGCCGGCCAGGGAGACTCGTCGAAACCGATCGCCGACGACTCCGGGGATGCCGTAATGGCGGGCGAGCCGCTCGTTGACGAAGGTGTAATCCGCGTCGAGGAACTCCAGCACGCTCCGGTCCTCGCGGATGATCGCCCCGCAGAACCGCGCGGTCTCCCCGAGCATGGCCCGGCGGAGCGGTTCGTCGAAGTCGGGGAAGAGCTTCGGGTCGGGCGTGACGTCCTGGAGACTTCGGGTCTGGAGCCACTGGGCGGCGAAGCCGTCCACCAGGGCCCGGGCCTTTTCGTCGCGGAGCATCCGGCGGGCCTGCTTCGCCAGGTTGTCACCCCGTCGCAGCTCACCCCGAGCGGCCAGCCGGTAGAGCTCGTCGTCGGGCATGCTGCTCCAGAGAAAGTACGAGAGGCGAGCGGCCAGTTCGAACTCGTTGACGGGGCCACTCCTTCCCTCCTCGCCCGTCTCCGGTTCCGTTTCGGCGAGGAACAGGAAAGTGGGCGAAATCAGGACCGCCTTGAGTGCGTATCGGATCGCCTCGTCCATGGTGTCGCCGTCCTTGCGGGCCGAGTCCACGAGCGCGACCAGGCGAGTCAGTTCCTCGTCGGTGGCGGGCCGGCGGTAGGCACGGTCGGCGAAGCCTCGGAGGATTTCATAGGCCCGGCGGAGGGCGAGCACTTCCGGGTCCTCGACGATGGGGGCCGAAGACAGGGGCCGGCCGATCCGCTTGACGGGTTCCGATCGGACAGGACGGACGAGCTTCCGGTGGACCGAGGGGACCATGTCGAGGGGTGGATTCATGATCCTCGACCACGCCTGAGGGGTACGAGCCGCCGCTCCGATCGCGCGGTCGGCCGCCGCCAGATACTTTTCCAACAGGACGGGGGGGATCGACAGGACGTCGCCGATGTTGTCGAAGCCATAGCCGACGTCGTCGGCCGGGAAGGCGTCGGCGAGATGGAGGTCGAGGTCGAACAGGTCGCGGATCGTGTTATTGTACTCGGCACGATTGAGCCGGCGCAACGTGACCCGGCCCGGGTCGGCATCAGGTGAGGAGCACCGGAACACTTCGGCGTCAAGCCATTCGTCGATGGCGGCCAGTTCCGCCGTGGAGGGCCTCGCTCGGCCGCTCGGAGGCATGGTCCCCGAGCGCAGGGCATCGGCGACCCGGCCCCAGGTCTCGAGGTCTTCGCGGCTCGAGGCTCGTTCCCCGAGGCCATCCAGGGCGATCCCACCCCGCTTCGTGGCGGAATCGTGGCATTCCAGGCAATGCCGGTCGAGCGCCGGGGCAACGTGCGTCTCGAACGTCGGCTTGGGTCGGGTGAGGGGTGATGGGGCCGTCTCGACCTCATCAAGGCCCGGCGAAAGCGTCGGACGATCGCCGCAGCCCGAGAGTCCCGGCAGGAAGGCCAGGCCGAACAGGATGAAAACTCTTGTCATGGGAAAGTCCGGGAGTTCGGACGCGGGGCGGCCCTGTGCGAGGGAAGGCCGCCCCGGATTGGGGAAGTGAGAGTGGGGCGGGACCGGTCGGCTCAGTAGCTATCGGCGCTCAAGAGCTCGCCGCCGGCCCGGGTGACCAGGGCGGCCACGATCGGGACCGAGAGCGAATCCTTGAGGAAGTGGACTGAGCCGTCGGCGAAGAGGGCGTTGGCGCCGCCCGGGTGGAACGAGTAGATCTCGTTGTTGCTCGTGCAATTGATCATGCATGTACCACCCCGAATGCCGTTCTGGCGGCCCTGGGCGCCGGCGATGACGGAGTAGGTGAACTGGTCGGCCCAGGCCCCGCCGCCGCTGGTTACCGGCTCGATGATGCCGTCAACCAGGAGGCCGTTGACCTCCGACTTGTACATCTGCCGCTTGCCGTTGTAGCCGATCGGCTTGGAGCCGGACTCCGAGACGATCAGAGTATTCGACGTGCCGTCGAGGATCGAGGCGATCCGGATCTTGCCGGCGATCAGGGGGTCGGCGATGGTCCCGGAGTTGATCGCCGGCGTGGCCGCCGTGATCGTCGACGGGTTGCCCACCGTGGTGATGTACGCCGGGTTCATGCCCGCGGCGATGAGCGGCACCTGGGAGATGCCGGGGATCGGGAAGTAGTCGGTCCGGCCCCAGATCTGGGTCGGAGGGGGATTCAGGTTCGAGGCACTTCCGCCACTGCCTCCGGCGGCGCCCGGCGTGCAGATATCGCCGCCACCGTTGCCGTAGGGGCCCCAGTTGGCATTGTAGTAGTTGATCGTGGCCGGACCGGGCGACGAGGGGCAGAGGAACGTGTTGATCGCGATCGAGTAAGCCGAGTTCGTGCCCGAATGCGCCCCAGTGGAGGGGGGGATGTTGGCCGTATTGAACGTCGACTGGCTGATATTGATCAGGTTATAGACACTGTTCTGCTCCAAGAAGGGCAGAATCTGAGTCAGGAACGACCCGCAGGCCGTCGGGATCGCCGCCTGTGCGTCGGCATTGGTGTCGGGTTGGGCAAGCCTCGCCACGTCGGAAGGCAAGGCCCCGTAAGTGCTCTCGAAGTTCAACGTGCCCAGGCCGATCTGCTTGATATGGTTGATGCAATCGGTGCGCCTGGCTGCCTCGCGTGCCGCCTGCACCGCGGGCAGCAAGAGCGCGATCAGGACGGCGATGATGGAGATCACCACCAGCAACTCGATCAGCGTGAAACCACGACTCTCAGTCTGTCTGACGGACTTCATCGTTCACTTCACTCCATGAGGGGGGGCGTTCAGCCCCGATCCAAGTTGAGGTACCAACGATCCGGCCGACGTTGGCCGCGATGCCCACGGCTCAATCCGTGAGGTTGAAGGGGGGAAGGGTGTTGCTCCCGTTCTTGACCTCGGCGTCAAGTCGGGGGTGGGCGATGTCGAAATAGCGACCTTTGAGCCGATCATCGGCGATCAGCAGAGGCTTTCCCTCCCTCGCGGCGCGCTTGCCGACCGTGCGCGCCGTGTCGCGGCGATGGGTCCGCAACGGCCCCTGGCGCCACTCGACGAGCACCGCATACTGGCCAGGCGGGGCGCCTGGTCCCAGGTCGCCGGAGTCGAGCCGGAACGAACCGTCGGCCTCGACCTCGCCCCGAGGGATCGCGCCGTTCGATCCGGCGGCGCTCTTGGGGAAGAACGACACGGTCGCCCCGACCGCCGGCTCGCCCTTGTGCAGGACCTTGCCGTAGACGGGATAGCGCCCGTTCGATTCGCCGCAACCGGCGCCGACCAAGGCCAATGCCAACGCCGAGGCGGCCATCACGCCGATGGTCTTCCTGTGAAACATGAGTCTCCGATGCTCCTTCTCAACCACTCGCGTCCACGCCGGATTTCCGCAAAGGAAGCGGATCCGGCGGGGCGAGCATGGGCGAAGACTCTAAGCATTTCATGCGCCAGCGTTCGATTGATTGACGGATCTCTCGGTTGGAAATCGACTTGTGCCGTCGAGCCCGCCTTGGCGGCCAGACCGCCACGGGTTTGACCAATGCAAATCGCATGCACTATCGCGCATATTGCAATGCTCCGCCGCGACTCAACGCCAGAGAGTGAAAGGCTCAGGAAGACAACATCTCCCGGCCGGTGGGCATCGAGATCCGGGGAAACGGAGGGGGCCCCCCTCGAAACGGACGAAATGCCCGCTACAGCGGTTTACCGTCGGATGACCCACGGATTATGACAAACAAATTGACAATCATGACCACGTCTATAATTTTACCGTTCGACTTCAGCCCCAACGGGGCGGCACCAGCGGCACCCCGGCGCGGAGGCGCGGCAGACACGCAAGGTGGGCAAAGCAGTGCGTCTGGCGGGGCCGGCGGCAAGCCGCAATCACCCATACAGGTCGGGATCTTGGTCACTGACACCGCCAGCGATACCAAGCCCACCGAGGAACTGTCACACGACGGATCCCTACCCTCGAAACGAGGGTAGGGATCCGAACTGACACGGAGCTGCGGATCGCGGCCCGTGCACGTCACTCCCGTCGCGCCCGACTCACTCTCGCTGGCGACGATCTCCGCCTAGTCAAGGCACTTTCTTACCGCGGACGCCAGCTCGATGGCACGCGGATCGATCAGGGTGGCCGCCCAGAGATTCGAGACGTAGCCGAAGCCGACCCGGGCTTCGGGGTCGGCAGCCCCCAGCGACCCGCCGCTGCCCGGGTGGCCGAATGACGCTGGGCCGAGCATGGGCATGACGGGCGGGCTAGACCGCCAAAAGCCGAGCGACATGTTAAACATGTTCCTCGTGGCAGGCTCCAGCTCCGGTGGGACGCCGTGCATGCGAGTGCGGTCGGTCTGAACCACCGTCATCGCTGCCACCGTATCGGGCTGGAGGAGGCAGATACCGTCGACGTCGCTCACCGTTGCGGCGTACATGCGGGCGATGGAGCGGGCGTTGGCGAACATGTTCCCGCCCGGGAACTCCGCCGCCCGAAAGGCCCGCGACCCCATGTTCTCCTCGGTGATGCCGCCCACTGACCCAGCCTTGATGAGGACCGAATTCGGTCCCCAAAGGGTCTTCACCAAGGCCACCGCCACGGCGGGGTCCAACCCCATGAGCGCGCCGAAGTCAGTCGCCATGTCCTCGACGGAGTTGTAAGGGAAGGGGGCCGCATCGAGCCGGGCAACCCGCGGCTCGATCTCTTCGGGTAGACCGATCCATGCGGACAGCCCGAGAGGGCCGGCGATTTCCTCGGCGAAGAATGTGCCCAAGGACCTGCCCGTGATGCGTTTGACGACCTCTCCAACGAGAAAGCCGTACGTCTGCGCGTGGTAGAGGTGCTCCGTCCCGGGCGTCCACAGCGGCTTCTGTACTTCTAACGCACGAATCAGCGGATCCCAGGCGCACGCCTCCTCGAACGTCAGCGGCGCGTCGACAACCGGCAGACCGGCCTGGTGGGAGAGCAACCACCGGACCGGGATCTCCTCCTTATCCGCCGCGCCGAACTCCGGCCAGTACCGGATGACGGGAGCATCGAGATCAAGCTCGCCACGCTCGACGAGGAGGTGGGCGCACATTGCGGTCGCACCCTTCGTGGTCGACGCGACGGCCACGACCGTGTCCTGTTCCCACGGGCGATTTCTCTCGCGGTCGGCCAGACCACCCCACAGATCGACCACAGCACGCCCGTCGACATAGACGCAGCATGCAGCGCCTAGGTCCTTTCCTTCTTTGAAGTTGGAGCGGAAGGTATCCGCCACCTGCTCCCAGCCGTCCTCGACCACGCCATTGACGTCACTCATTGCCTCACGCCTCCTATTTCTGGACATCCGTTTCCTATTTCATTACGGTTCGTTGCCCGCGACGCGATCGATGGCCTGGGTCAGCCGTTCCCGCTCCCGGATGATCCACTGACCCACCGGGTAGTTCCGACGAAACGCCTCGGCGAACTCCACAGGGTCCTCCCCGACGATCGCGCGGATCGGGGTCCCGCTCGCCGCGCTCTCGTCGAAGAGGTCGGCAAGATCCTCCAGCATCGCCATCAGCTCGTCGCCCTTCCCCGGCCCGAAGTACATCAGGTACCACTCCAGCGCATCGATCGCGGTGTGATAGTTCGCGGGAAGCTGTCGCGTGCGCGCCTTGTACTTCCAGTAACGTCTCTTCTCGGCGATCATTCGTGATACAAACATGTTCATGCCTTTCTTTTTCGGAGCTGTTCGAGCCGTTCCGCGAGGAAGCTCCACGTCCTCCAGAACTCTTCGAGATATTCCTGTCCCTGAGCGTTGAGCGAATACACCTTGCGCGGCGGCCCCTTCTCGGACGGGATCTTCTCCACGTCGACGAGGCCCTTTTGCTCGTTCCTCACGAGCAGGGCGTAGACGGTGCCTTCGGCGATGTCGGAAAAGCCCTGCTCTCGCAACCGTGCCGTGATCTCGTAGCCGTACGCGGGCTGCACGGACAGGATCGCGAGGACGATGCCCTCCAGCGTGCCCTTGAGCATCTCCGTCATCTGCTTGCCCACGGAACACCTCCTCGACCTACTCAGCGTTACTTACTACCGGTATATAGCACCACTGAGTAGTGACTGTCAAGCGCCACCTGACGGCGGGGGTGTCGGCTCTTGCCACCAGAAGGCCCGAACGGCGGGAACCGCTAAGCCGTTGGGCTCGGTTTTCATTGATTTTCTGATCGGTGACCGCGGTGATGCAATCGCCGTTGGGTGCCACGGGTTGTACTCAACCCGTGAGTGATAGCCTGGGTTTTTGGCTCACGGGTTGGGTACAACCCGTGGCACCCAGGGCTTGCACATAATTCAATACAGAGAAAGATCAGGTCCACGTGCTTAGGCCATCAGCGACGGTGGAACGGGCAGACCTGCCTCGGCCTGCGTTCGAGAGTCCCCACGTCATCGCCAGCAGCTTCGCCTGCGCCTCGGCCTCCGTCACCGTGATCGCGTGCTGTCCTGACTCGCTCCCGAATCCCGTGCGGCAGCCGGCGTGATGTAGCCAGACGTAGTCCTCGTCGCCGCGGAGCGACGGTTCATCGAGCGAGCGGACGAGAACATGTTGCTCGTCGACAGCTCTTCCGCGGGCCATCTGGCCAGGTCGTCTGCGATCTTTCTGAGATCGACGTCATCGTGACGGACGCCGGAATCTCCGTGGCTGATCGAGAGGTGGTGGGAAAGGCCGGCGTTCGCCTGGTGATCGCGGAAGCCTAAAGTTCCGTCGCCAGGACCTCCCGGTCGATCTGGCTCACGCTCGTCACACCGGTCAGGGACATCGCGACGCGCATTTCAGCTTCGATCAGCTCGAGAAGGTGGCTCACCCCGCTCTGGCCGCCGGCCACGCTCGTCGGCGTCTCCTCGTCCTGCCCCTGCCACTCGGGGTCGTCACGGCCCTGTCCGGCTCCTTGCCCCGTCGCGGTTCCTCGGCTTATAGGGGAGACTCAAGTGGCCAAGCACCCCAGTTGGGAGGCCTAGGAGAATCAGCGAGGATAGGCAGCCATCGCCTACCCCAGATGAATTCGCCATGTTCTCCGTCTTACCCTTTTTCGATGCCAGTCCACCGACATCCCCCTATCGAGAAGATGCGGGGAGCCCAAACAGGAGCGTCCGGGCCTCCCGAGAAAGCTTACGGACCGCTTGTCCGTTGATCGGGGCCCCCGGGACAAGTGAGGTGGGGACGGTCCGTCCTGACGGACCGAACCCGAGGTCGGCTAGGGCTGATGGCAATCGTTACAATATTTCTGAACAAACAGGACATGTCAACCAACAAACGCTCTTGATTTATTCAGTTTATCTGATTAAATGCGCTATGACATCGACCATGTGAGACAAATCGGTGGTCGAATGGGACTCATCCGGGAGATCCCCGATGGTCTGGGAAATCTCGGTTTGATGTTACCTCGGTTGCGTGTGACCTCCCCTGCTCCAAAGGGGACGAGAAGGGCGAGGCCCAAGTCTTCCCCATTTCCCCCGGAGGGTCGTACGATGAGAATGACTCGGTACTACTGGATCGTTCCCGCTCTCGTGGCCGTGCTGGGCGCAGGGCGCGGGGCCAGAGGCCAGAATGAGAGAGACCTCAGGCCGGAGGTCGATCAGTTGGTGCAGTCGGTGGCGGAGAAGCTCGAGTCGGTCGGCGACAAGCTGGAACTGACCGCCGACCAGCGGGCGAAGATCCGCGAGGCCCACGCCAGCTTCGAGGCGAAGTACAAAAGCCTGCGGGGCGAGCGGCGCGACCTGCTCCACTCGGAGTTGACAACCCTGGGCGCCATCCTGACCCCCGAGCAGCGTGACAAGGTCAAAGACTTCGCCGAGGATCGCATCGAGGCGAGGAAAATCGAGACCGCCGAGCGCGACTGGCCCCGTTTCGCCGGCATGCGCGACACGATCGCCGAGAGGATTCAGGGGGCCGGCGCCTCGCTCGGCTTGACCGACGAGCAACGCAAGCATATTCGCGCGGCCTGGGCCCCATTCGCAGAGAAATACCGAGCCGAACGTGCCCGGCGTCGGGATCTGGTCGAAGCCGAGTTCAAGGACATCGCCGCGCTGCTGACCCCCGAGCAGCGGCGAAAGGCGCGCGAGGCGATCGAGGAATCATGCGTCCGCGCCCAAATGGCGGCGTCTGTCGCCGAGCGACTCGATGCCATGGCCGACTCTCTCGGGCTTAACACCGACCAGCGTCAGCGGATCGTCGCGGCCCACCGCCCCTTCGCCGAGAAGTACCGGGCACTCAGGGACGAGCGTCGCGAGTTGCTCCGGGACGAGCTCAAAGCGATCGGTGCCGTCCTGACCCCCGCCCAGCGCGAGAAGCTCGAGAACTTCGCCGAGGACCGGATCGTCCTCATCGGAGTCGCGCCTGGGGAGAATGACCGGGCCGAGGCCATGAAGCATCTCCGCGAGTCCATGGCTGAACGGCTGGAAACGGTCGGCGACAAGCTGGGACTGACCGCCGACCAGCGGGCGAAGATCCGCGACATCCACGACAACTTCGCGGAGAAGTACAAGGACCAACGTACGCAACGCAAGGTCCTCAGACAGGCGGAGTTGGATGCTCTGAACCCGATCTTGACCTCCGCGCAGCGCGCCAAGGTTGAGGATTTTGTCGAGGATCACTTCGAGAGGACCAAGCGGAACTGAGCGGAGCGCTTCACCACCCAGAGTGGCGTTCTCCGCGTCCGGGGGGGGAGCCGCCCCACCCCCGGATTCGTTTTGATCTCGAGGGCGCGGGACGGGCTGTTCCCCATTTATTGGTCCACTTCAACGGGACGGCCACAGTGGCCAGGCACTTCAGCAGGGAGGTCTGGGATGACCAGTGACCAGACCCTTCAGAGAGTGACCAGTGACGAGGCACTTCAGCGATATGTCTATTCTGTTGTAAAAGATCAACAGCGGTTCATTCGATGGATTTTCGCGGTCCCCCGCTTTACCTTCTTTAGGTGCCTGGCCGCCGGCCAAGCTCGTAGGCGTCTCCTCGTCCTGCCCATGTCACTCGGGGTCGTCACGGCCCTGTCCGGCTCCTTGCCCCGTCGCGGTTCCTCGGCTTATAGTGTCGGGCCGGAGTGCAGGCAAAGCGACCTGAGGGCCGAGGAGTCTGGGAATGCAGAATCGCGGGAACTGGTGGGGCGTCGCAGTTGTCCTCGTCTTCGTCGTGGCGAGGACGCCGGTGGCCGGGGATGAAGCGGTGCGGGTGGGGCCGACCCCTGACGGCCGGGGATGGGTCGCGCCGACGAAGCAGGTGCTCCGGCCGGCGGGACAGGCGATCGAGTACGGAGGTCGTCCCGTCGACCTGGTCCTGGCGCCCGGGGGCCGACGGCTCTACGCGAAGGACCACCGGGGCCTCGTCGCCATCGACCGTGAGGGGTGGAAGATCGTGCAGGAGCTCGCCTTCCCGAAGGGAGGGGGCTCGATGCACGGGATCACCATCTCGGCGGACGGGACGCGAGTGTTCGCGACGACCGCCCAGGACTCCCTGGATGAGGCGACCGTCGGCGCGGACGGGTCGCTCGCCTGGTCCCGGAGGATCGCGCTGCCGGGTCCGGGGGGCAAGGGCGACTCGCATGCATGTGGCATCGCCCTCTCGGCCGACGGGGCCACCGCATATGTCTGCCTCTCCCGGAATAACACCCTCGGCGTGGTGGACCTGGCGGGGGGGAAGCTCGTCAAGGAGATCCCCGTCGGCGTCGCCCCGTTCAACGTGACCTTGTCCTCGGACGGCGCCTCGGCCTTCGTCTCGAACTGGGGAGGACGACGGCCCCACGCGGGGGAGAAGACCGCCCCGTCGTCGGGGACCCCGGTCCTGATCGACGAGCGCGGGGTCGGCAAGAGCGGGACCGTGGGCAAGGTCGACCTCGCCGCGGGCAGGCAGGTCGCGGAGGTCGCGACGGGCCTTCACCCCGCCGACCTCGTCTCACACGCGGGCTCGGGCCGGCTCTACGTGGCCAACGCCAACTCCGACACCGTCACCGTCATCGACACGGCGGGGATGACGGTGGTGGAGACGATCCTCGTCCGTCCCGAGCCGTCGCTCCCCTTCGGGAGCGCCTCGAATGCCCTCGCGCTGTCCGCCGATGGCCGGACGCTGTTCGTGGCCAATGGGGGCAACAACGCCCTGGCCGTCGTGGACCTGGCACCCGCCCCGGAGAAGGGCGAGGCCCCAGGCGCGAGCAAGGTGCGTGGGTTCGTCCCGACGGCGTGGTATCCCGGGGCGGTCGTCGCCGACGGGGGCGAGCTGTTCGTGGCGAACGTCAAGGGGTTCGGGTCGCGCAATGAGTCGCCGAGCCCGAAGGGCCGGTCGGCCAAGGCGTACCTCGGCGTCGTCTCGAAGGTCCCCGTGCCGGGCCTCGAGGATCTGGCCGTGCAGACCGAGCAGGTCCGGACGAACGCCCGCGTCCCGCAGATGCTCCGCGCCTGGGAGAAGGCCCACGCCGGCGTCGACCCGGTGCCGATACCGAAGCGGCTGGGCGAGCCCTCCGTCTTCGAGCACGTCGTCTACGTCATCAAGGAGAACCGGACCTACGACCAGGTCTTCGGCGACATCCGCAAGGGAGAAGGGGACCCGGCCCTCTGCATCTACGGGCGTGAGATCACCCCCAACCACCACGCTCTGGCCGAGCGGTACGTCCTGCTCGACAACTTCTACTGCAATGGGGTCGTCTCTGCCGACGGCCACTCCTGGGCCACCGAGGGGAACGTCACCGACCACCTGGAGAAGTCCTTCGGCGGGTTCACCCGCAGCTACACCTACGGCGACGACCCGCTGACCTACTCCTCGACCGGGTTCCTCTGGGACAACGTCCTGCTGCACGGTCTCTCCTTCCGCAACTACGGCGAGATGGACTACGCCACCCCGGTCCCCAAGACGGCGACCTACACCGAGATCCTCAAGGATTACGAGGACGGCGAGGGGACGATCGGCTTCGAGGCCTCGATCGGCATCGAGACCTTGCGGCGTTACAGCGCCTCGGGCTATCCGGGGTGGAACATGGGAATCCCCGACGTCGTCCGGGCCGGCATCTTCCTCAAGGCGCTGCACGAGGCGGAGGCGAAGGGCGAGTGGCCGAACCTGACGATCGTCCACTTGCCGAACGACCACACCTCGGGGACCTCGCCCGACATGCCGACCCCAAATGCCTATCTGGCCGACAACGACCTGGCGCTGGGCCGCATTGTCGAGGGCCTGTCCCGGAGCAAATTCTGGCCGAAGACCTGTATCTTCGTCATCGAGGATGACCCGCAGGACGGCTTTGACCACATCGACGGGCACCGCTCGATCGCGCTGGTGATCAGCCCCTACACGAGGCGGGGGGCCGTGGTCCACGACTTCTACAATCAGACCTCCGTGCTGCACACGATGGAGCGCATCCTCGGCTGCCCGCCGATGAATCAGATGGACGCGATGTCCCCCTTGATGTCGGCCTGCTTCCGGGAGACGCCCGACCTCTCCCCGTATGAGGCGCTCCCGGTCAACGTGCCCATCGGCCAGTTGAATCCCAAGTTGAGCGGGCTCGAGGGGCCGGAGCACCACTGGGCCCGGCTCAGCCTGAAGCAGAATTTCCGGGTGCCCGATCGCGTTGAGGACGACGCGATGAACCGGATCCTCTGGCACCGGGCCAAGGGCCTCGACACGCGCTATCCGGCGGAACTGGCCGGGGCGCACGGCAAGGGGCTCGCGGCGCGTCGGCTCATCGGCGTGAAGAGCGACGATGATGACGATGACGACGACGATTGAGTCCGGTCCACCCCGGTCATCCCCCGGGTTCGTGAGCCAAGGCGCGCCGGGCCAGGACTCGAGGTGCTCCTTGCAAGGCCGGCGACTTGAAGTGGGGACTCTCTCAGGCCAGCCGGAGCCTGGAGAGTCCCCCGATGTCACCTGGCCAGTCGTTCGCGGATCAACCGGAGATCGTCGGGGGTGATGGCCGTCTCCTTGGCGAGGAGCTCGACGACCTTCCTACCCGCTTCGGTGCGGGACATGCCCGGAACCCCGGCGACCCGCTCCTCGGTCTCGGTGAGCAGGCCCTCCAGGGTCGGTACCGCGACCTTCTTGGTGGTTGCGCCACGTTCCGACTTCGTCTGGTCGACGGCTTCGGGCACGGCCGCCTCGGCCTTTTCCCGGGCTGCGATCCGCGCCTTCTGCCTGGTCGAGGCGCGATCGGGGAGGGCCTTGTAGCGGAAGAGGAACTCCTGGGCGAGCGATTCCGGGTTGTGTTCCGCGTCCTTGTCGAATTCGACCGCGTTGTTCCCGCAGCCGGGGAATAACGCGGAAGCGGCGAGGGTCAGCAGCGTGAAGATGAGGGATGAGGTCATGCGCATAGGGGGGAGAACCTCGATTGCCAGGATTTCGCGAGCATACGAATAAAAAGGACGGCGCGTGTCTTCGCCCCCGGGGGATCAGCGTCGACCTGAACCGCCCCCGGGGAGGGTCTCAGAGCGCGTCGGCCGAGATGATCTCCCCGCCGTTGCGGGTGCCGAAGGACCACCAGGTCGGCAGGTTGACCGTATTTTTGATGAACCGGACCGAGCCGTCCATCGAGCCGACGTTCACGCCGCCGGAGTGGTTGCTCGTGGGGTTCATTGCCGTATCCCCCTCGAAGCAGCGCAAGGTGTTATCAGCATACACATGAATCGGCGGGGCATTGGGGGGAAAGAGGTGGGCATAGAGGTGCCCTTCCCAACCGTCGGTGAAGGCCCAGGTCGAGCCCTTGTACATGCTCCAGCCCGGCCAGTTCAGGGGGGCGGCCAGGCCGTCGCGGACGGCCACCATGGCGGGGACGTCGTTTTGTTCGATCAGGCGTGAGCTCGTGTAGTTCAGGTTCCGGCGCTTGTCGCTGGATTTGCCCGAGCCGTCGTTCATGAGCGACTCGCTCACGGCGGCGGTGTTCGACGTCCCGTCGGTGATGCTGGCGATGTTGACGTTCTGATTGGTCGTGGCCGCCCTGCCGGCGGTGGCGCAACCGCCCTGCGTCGTGTACATGCGGGACGTGGAGATCACCCCTTGCGATGGCGGGAGGTTGTCGCCGACGGGTGTGCCGCCCGGCATGAGGACGTTGCGGGGATGGGCCGAGTTGCCCACGTAGTTATTGTTGCCGAGCTTGCCGCCGGCGACGTTCACGACCCCGTCTTGCGGCAGGCAGGTGATGCCGTCGGACGGGCAGAGGAAGGTGGCGACCTGGGCCTTGTGCGCGGTGCCGTTCACGCCGTTGACGATGTTATTGGCCCCGTAGAAGCCGTCGGAATAGGTGAAGTTGATCGCGTTGTGGAGCGTCGCCTGCTCGATGAACGGCAGGATCTGGCAGTGCCAGCCCCGGTTGCCCGACGACCCCGCCGCGCCGCCGTACTCGTCTGACCTCCGATACTCATGGATCGGGGTCGAGCCGAAGGCGTCCATGTAGTTGGCGATGCCCAGGCTGATCTGCTTCAGATTGTTAACGCACTGCGCGCGTCGGGCGGCCTCGCGAGCCGCTTGGACCGCCGGCAGGAGGAGGGCGATGAGCACGGCGATGATCGCGATGACGACCAGCAATTCGATCAATGTGAAGCCGCGCCGACTGGTGAAGGATCGTCGCATCGATGAAATTCCTCGTCCTGGATACTAAAGGGTCGGGGGGGGGGGGACGGCTCGAGTTCGGAACGCACGTGGGGCTTCGCTTCGCCCTTTCCTTTCCTCACCTCTCTCCTCCGACGGCGGCCGCATGGCTGCTTTCTGGTGCGCCTTCTTCGTCCCAGGCCGGGGGTGGTGAGAACCGGGCGATCCGTGTCGAGCTGGACCGGCGGGAGGTCCGGCTCTCGCCGGCAGCCCGGTGCCTCGGCGAGCGGCGAGCGGAGGACAACCGAGAGGATGGACTGCTTCGTCGCAGGGCTCCGGCACTCGGGGTGATCCTTCGGAATACGAGACCAAGACATTGGAGGCCTCGCCCCGTGGCGCGAGGGTTGATCACCCTCCCGCCTGAGAGGCGCGCCGCAGGCCACATCAGTTTATCCAAGGGGCATGATAAATCGGGGAAGAATATCGTATCAATCGGTGAATTTCGGAATTCCCGCGAGACGGGGAGCCGAAGTGGCCAAGTCGTTCAGCGGTGAAGCCGCAAGCGGCGTCCGGTCGGCCGGGGGGAGCCTTAGCGGCCAGGCACTTCAGCGAGGAGCTCTGGGAGGTTCAGTGAAGCTGAATTTACCACTGGACACGGCCATGTTGCGACCACAGGCCCCAGTGACCAGGCCTTGCGCCAAGAAGCTCGAGGTGAGGAGGACAACTTACTGCTTGAAACCTTTCACAGGAACCCTGCGAGTCACCAATCCCGTCGAGTAGAGCCGGGCCCGCAGCCAGAAGCGAGTCTTGGGGAAGCAGAATTGGGGTCATTCCTAAATTCTTGACGCGGCGCATGCAAGCTGGACAAAATTACACATGCTAGACAACACATATTACCCCACGTAATCCGAATAACAGTAATACTGACGAATACCCCCCTTTCGGCCCCTCATGTCCTTTTGCGCCAAGAATGTCCCCATTTCCGCTCCCTTTCTGGGGCACGGCCATACCTTCTCCGCTGCTTCACCGATCCGCACGAACTCCCGGCCCCGGCAGACCCATTCCCCCTTGAGCTTGACCTTGCCAACCTCGAGCCGTCAGAGCTGGGCGGGGCCGCGCTTGCTCGGGATCGCCCCAGCAAACTAGACGATGCCGATGACGGCCTCCTGCCTGTCCAGAACGCCCATGACCGGTACGCCACCGCGCAGGATCAGGCCGTCGCGCGGGCCGTAGTTGGCGTAGAACGGACAGGATGGGGGGGGCGTAGGATCGTCATCGTTCGACACAGCGGATTCCTGATCGACGGGCATCGAAATCGCTCATAGCATTGCGTTTTGCATACAACACAGTATACTCGTTAGCAGACTGGAATGGCGACGACCGAGCGGGGAACCTTAGTCGTCGCGATGAATTCGAGGAGTCTTATGCCCCACAATGACCTGAGTACTGCGCGTGACTCGGGTCCGGAATTCAAAACCATGAACACACTTACAGTTCGTATTAGTCGTTCCGCCCATGCGGCCCTCCGATCACTTTCGGAGGAAGTTGACGAACCGATGACCGAGGTGCTTGGCAAGGCGATCGAGGAGTACAGAAAGAAACGCTTCCTGGAAGGTCTCAACGCCGACTTCGCCGCCTTGCGAGAGGACCCGGCCGCCTGGGTGGAGGAACAAAAAGAGCGTGCGGTGTGGGACGCCACGCTGGCCGACGGTCTGGACTGATGACTCATGAGTCCCACAGCAATGCGAGGCGAAATCTGGGGTGCAAATCTCGATCCGACCAAAGGCCGCGAGCAGTCAGGCACTCGCCCTGTCCTGATCGTCTCGGTTGATCCGTTCAACCAAGGACCTGCCCAGTTGGCGATCGTGATCCCGCTCACCAGGACAGATAAGAGGGTTCGCTCTCACGTGCCCATCGCCCCGCCCGAGGGGGGGCTCGACGAGCGGAGTTTTGTGATGTGCGAGGCGGTTCGCTCGGTCTCCAAGGAACGGCTTACCCAGCGCTGGGGAGCGGTCTCCGGGCAGACTCTCGCGGCCGTAGAAGAACGGCTCCGCTTCTTGATGGGACTCTGATCTCGTGGTCGACCGAGAACGCACACCGTGCTCTCGGTCGGCTTTGTCCTTCGCCTTATGCCGCCTCCTGCCCCCATCGCCTCAAACTCGGACCGGAGCGACGCGACACCACCAGTTCTTCAGCCTTCGCCAGCATCGCCTTGACCAATCATCAGGGGGAGCCATCGTGGCCAGGCACTTCAGCGGGGAGGTCTGAGAGGTTCAGTGAAGCTGTATATTCCACTGGACAAGGCCATGTGCGACGACAGGCCCCAGTGACCAGGCATTGCGCCAAGAACCCGAGGAGAGGAGGAGAGCTCACTAGGAACCCTGCGGGTCACCAATCCCGTCCGGTAGAGCCGGGCCAGCAGCCGGAAGTGAGTCTTGGGGAAGCAGAAATGAAAGACGGACGCCGAGAAGCGGTCCCTCCCCGAGCCGACCCGAGGAGCTCTCTCACGGTGTTTGGCAGCCCGTGGCTCCGACCCGGAACCGCTGTTCGTCCGGCTCGACCGGGCCGCCATCACCCCCGACCGGTTGACCGGGGAATCGGTCCGGAAGGTGGTGGCCTCGATAGCCCGTCGCGCCAGAGTCTCCTGACCGTTCCGACCCCACGGCCTCCGGCACATCGCGGTGACGGAGGTGCTCGACCGGAATGAGGGCGACATCCACGCGGTTCAGGAATTTGCCAGGCACTCCGAACTGAAGTCGACGATGAGGTATGATAGGAACCGCCGGGACCTGGCGGCGTCGATGACCCAACTCTTTACCAACGAGTGATCAAACTGCCACTTCGAGAGCCAAAGCATGCGACCACTCCGAATGCGGTTCACGATACGGCGACTGATGGTCGTGGTGGCGGTGGTCGGGGCTGCGCTAGTCGGAGGAATGGAGGGCGTAAGACTAACTCGCTTATCTCGCTTATACCGCGAGCAGGCTTGGGAGTACGAGGGCGCACTATGGGTCGGTGCTGATATGCGACACTCATTGACCTATCCCGGAAACCGCCCTGCGCGCCCCATGGATGCAAAATGGTTGAGGTTGAAGCAAAAGTACGAGGCCGCCGCCCGTCGCCCTTGGATACCGATCCAGCCAGATTCACATAGTCCTTGGAAGGGGAAGGGCGGGCATCGAAGTTATAGCCCGTAATCTGGAATTCGCGGCACACGTGGCTGATTCTTCAATCAGTCCCTGACCGGTGAGCGCTAGAGATTCCCAGGTGTCCGGCGATCTGGACGACCAGGAAACATCCATCGATCTGCTCTTGGATTACTTCCAGGCCCCGTGACACCAGGTTACGCATCTCCACATGCTTCAAATGATTCCAACCCCCTTCGTCCCACGGGTTCAAATCGAGAGCATTGCCAGGCAGAACCTCTAGCCACACTTTGCCACACGTTTCAGTGACTGTCCCATAAGCAGGGTTAGCCTCTCCTCGTCCCAGGGGAACCCCATTAAGCGATGCGCCCGGCAGTAGACCGACCGAAACGGTTTTGAGCACGCTTCACCGCCAGATAGGCCCGACCGAGCAACACGCCGACAGGATGGATTCGAGTTCAGGATGAAGTGCAACGTCTTGCCGGAGTCCCTTCAGCGCCTGCTTTAGGTGCCTGGCCACGGCTTCCCATGGCGAATTCACCTGGGTTGAGCACGGACCTGCTTACTTCACTGATTCTCCCAAACCTCCCAACTGAAGTGCCCGGCGACTCAATCGGCTCGGCGTGACCTCGGATTGATGTGACAGACGACCAGGACATCTGTCCCTAGACCTGGGACTGTGGCACAGGCTAGGATGGACGCCTCAAACACTTGTTGGGATTGTAACGAGCCATTACCCCGCCGGGATCGCCGGCTTTCAATCACATTCATCGAGACTTACGTCGAGTCGAAACCGTCACTGGCAGAATAGTGTTGACATATAGAACCCATCAGTTTTTCAATCCGTGAAAATCGAATGAGGAAGCCAGTTCAAGTCATCTTTCAATCGTTGGTCGGGGCCTGTGCCGGGATGACAGCCGGGGTTATCCTTATTGGCATATTGGGGGCACTTACGGGGATTCCCTATATCCTCTCCCATGCCGGTCCGAAGAACGACCCTGTTACGATGTTCCTCGCACACACCGTCATGTACGGACTCTATATGGGCCTTCCTGCCGGTGCCCCGATTGGAGGACTCATCGGTTTGGTCGCCGGGGGGATTCGGGGATTGAGGTCGGGCACCTCGACGGTCCGGAAGATAGCGATTCACATCGATGATTTCGACACCGCACAGGCGCCCGCAAAATCTGTCATTTCCACAAAGGCGCCGTCTTCATCGCGTTCGTGTAGCTTCGTTGTCGTGATCGCGATGGCAATTCCCGGTGCTATCATTCTCGCGTGGCTGATCAACGGGTGGCGGGAGGGAGCCAAGTTCGATCGCTTCTCATCCGAGGTGACGAGGCTGGGTGGCCGCGCCGAAAACGCGGATTTCGAGGGCTGGTCGAATACGGTAGAGGCCATTAATGTAGACCTCTCGTCAACTGCGACTGACGATGACGATTTGGAGCGACTCATCCGCGACAAGATGTTCCATCGGGTCCACTCTCTCTCGCTGTCGGGAACCCGGATCACCGACAGGGGCGCTGCGATGCTCGATGCGTGCCCCTGGTTCAACCACCTCGACCTCTCGCACACATCGGTTACGGACCGAGGCCTCGCGTCGATGTCGCAGTGCTGCGCACACACGCTGAAACTCTCCGGGACGCGCATCACTGATGCCACCCTCCAGCTTATAGAACAACAAGCCGAACGCTTCCCGAACAGGAGCATCGACCTGACTGATACGAAAGTGACCGAGGAAAGAGTGAGGGAGTTGGGGAAGTTCCAGTCGATGATGAGCATAACCTACGGCTCTATCAAATCGCCAAAACATACGAGGTGAATCGCACATCGGCTGGAGTACGAACGGCTATTGCCAGCCCTTCGCCCCGTTCGGAGGCTCGATCCCGACTGTTCGCGGGACATCAATGGAGGGCAAGTGGCCAGGCACCTCATTGGGGAGGTCTGGGAACAGAAATTGGGACATTCTTAAATTCTTGATGCAGTCTGCGCAAACTGGATTAAGAGTTTCCTCGTCCTCCGCGAACCCCATGAAACGACGCGCCCGGCAGTAGACCAATGCGGTAAAGGTGCGCCCCCCGAACAGCGGGATGTGTTGCAGAGCCGTGTTGCCCTGAATAACCGTGGAGCAGGAACTGATGAAGAAATGCGACGGGATTGAGCACGCTCCACCCCCAAATATGCCCGACCGAGAACAGGCGGACAGGATGGACTCGGGTTCAAGATGAAGGGAGACGTCTTGCGGGAGTCCCTTCAGAACGGGAGCAATCCGGTAATGTCATGCATCAGAGGGGCTCCTGTGCGCAATCGAGTCGTTAGGCAACCCCATCGTGCCAGTAGGCAACCCCATCGTGCCAGGCGGACCTGCTTTTCTCAACCCCTGCAATCGCTTCACCTTGCCGTTCGCTTCGCGCCATTCAAGACTGTCCCCATTTCCGCTCGCTCTCAGCCCTGGTCGGTGGCAAAACACCAGTGCAAACGGTCGCCGAAGCCCGGCAACGCCTTGACCGACGGCATCGCCGACTGCGATCGATTCTTGCCAGTGCAAAACAAAGCAAGGAGGCGCCGGTCTCGATGGGAAGGTGGCTCGGTCTCGGCCTGATCGTTGGGAGGGAACTCGTCCGACCCAGTGATCGCATGAACAGTAATTCGCGGGCCAGCCGGGTCCTGAAAAAAGCGGTCGGCACCACGGAACCAGGACCGCGGTTCGAGGTCACTTGACCCCACCCGCACTCGCCCCCTACAATCACCGCTTCGGTGGGCTTCGCGTCCGAAATTCCTGAACGAACCACCCGGTTCCGCACCCACGGTCGAACTGCCGCATGAGCCGTCGCTATGTGAATCAGCTGAGCAACGGAGACGCGGTCGACGAATCCTTCTTGGTCGCCGACAAGCAACTCCGTGCGAATCGCCAGGGCAATCTCTACCTCCACCTTGAACTGCGAGACAAGACGGGAAGCGTCGGTGCGCGGCTCTGGAATGCGAGTGAGGGACTGGCGCGAACGTTCGATCCAGGAGACTATCTCCGGGTCAAAGGGAAGACGCAAGTCTTCCAGGGCGCCCTGCAACTGATCCTCTCGCATATCGAGGTCGTCGATCCGACCAAGATCGAGCCCGAGGATTACCTCCCGCAGAGCACTCAGAACGTCGCGCGTCTGACCGCAAGGCTCCGCGAAATCCTTTTGAGTATCAGCAATCCGCACCTGCGGGCGCTCGTCGAGTGCTTCCTCATCGACGAGGAGTTCGTTCGCAAGTTCACCACGGCGCCGGCGGGGATTAAAAACCACCACGCCTACCACGCGGGTCTGCTCGAGCACGTCGTCACGATCCTCACGATCGCCGACCGGATCGTCGACCTCTACCCCGAGCTCGACCGCGACCTCCTGCTTACGGGCATCTTTCTCCACGACATCGGCAAGGTCAGCGAGCTCAGCTATGACCGCGCCTTTGCCTACAGTGATGAAGGACAACTCGTCGGGCACCTGGTCATGGGTGTCGAGATGCTCCGCGACAAGGTCGAGCAGAGCGCTGACCTGACGGGCGAGCCGTTCCCGAACGAGCTCTTGCTCCGCCTCAAGCACATGATCGTCAGCCACCACGGCACGCACGAGTTCGGCAGCCCCAAGTTGCCGATGACTCTTGAGGCGATCGCGCTCCACTACCTCGACAACCTCGACGCCAAGATCCACACGTTCAGCCGTGAGATCCGTGACGACCCGTGCCGCGAGTCGAGCTGGACCCCGTTCCAGCAGAACCTGGGCCGGAGACTCTTCAAGGGGGTCACCCAGTCGAACGGCCTCCCGGACGAATCCGAGGAGTCCTGAAACGCCCCCGGGGCGGTCGGCTCGACGGAGAATCGCTCTCCGTCGGCCGGTTGATACCGGGAATCGAAGGAAGTCTGAAGGCCACGGGTTCCGTTCTCGGGACCCGTGGCTTCACTTTAGACCAAGGCGTTCTCACAACCGGCGGACGGATCTCACTTCGGAACCGGGCTGGCCTCGCACAGGCCGGCAAGGTAGCCTGCTGCGCCGGGCCCTTCGATCACGGTGCCCAGCCACTTGGCCGAAGCGGAGAGACCGTCGATGACCGACCCGACAGAAAAGGTGCTAGATCTGGTCTCCGAGGCCGACTTCAAGCCGATGACATTGAAGGCAATGTCGCGCCGGCTCGGGGTCGATCCCGACGATTACCCGGAGTTTCGGGCCGCGGTCAAGGGGCTGATCAAGGACGGCCGACTCGAGATCGCCAAAGACAAGCGACTGAGTAAGCCCCACACCAAGGGGGCGATCATCGGCCTCTTCCGACGGTCGGCGAAAGGCTTCGGCTTCGTTCGCCCCCACACGTCGAAGGAGAAGGCCGACCAGATCTATATCCCGGTCGATCAGACCCGCGACGCCTCGAGCGGGGACGAGGTCGCGGTCAAGATCACCAAGCGGCCCAAAGGGCCGGGGATGAACGTCGAAGGCCGGATCATCCAGGTCCTCACCCGGGCGTCCGGGATCTTCGTGGGGACTTACTTCGAGGAGCTGGGGGCGGGATTCGTCCGGGTGGACGGCACCACGTTCGGCGCACCGATCTATGTCGGGGATCCCGGCGCCAAAGGGGCCAAGCCGTCCGACAAGGTCGCGATCGAAATGGTTTCCTATCCGACCCCGTATGCCGCGGGGGAGGGGGTGATCAGCGAGATCCTCGGCCCGCGCGGTCAGCCCGGGGTCGACACCTTGGGGGTCATCCGCGCGTTCAATATCCCCGATACCTTCGACGAGGAGACGCTCAACGAAGCGCGGAAGCTGGGCAAGCAGTTCTTGGAGACCGAGATCGGCGACCGGCTCGACCTCCGCGACACGCTCACGGTCACGATCGACCCGGCGACGGCGCGCGACTTCGACGACGCGATCACGCTCTCACGCGACGACCGCGGGTTCTGGAGCCTGGGCGTCCACATTGCCGACGTCTCCCACTTCGTCCAGCCCGCCTCGGACCTCGACCGGACCGCACGCCAGCGCGGCACCAGCGTCTACCTGCCCGATCGCGTCATCCCGATGCTCCCCGAAGTGATCTCCAACAGCCTGGCGAGCCTCCAGGCCGGCAAGGTGCGCTACACCGTCAGCGCCCTCTTGGAGTTCAACGCCGAGGGGATCCGGACCGGCCTGAGCTTCGCGCGCTCGGCGATCAAGGTCGACCACCGGTTCTCCTACGAACAAGCCTTCCCGGTCATGAAGGAGCCCGAGGCCGAGCACGAAGGGGTGGCGCCTGAAGTGGCCCGAATGCTCGGCGCGATGCTCGAGCTCGCCCAGATCCTCCGCCGCCGCCGCTTCGACCGCGGTGCGTTGGAGCTGAACATGCCGGCGGTCGAAGTCGACCTGGGTGACCAAGGGGAGGTCGTCGGGGCTCACCTCGCCTCGAACGACGAGAGCCACCAGGTGATCGAGGACTTCATGCTCGCGGCCAACGAAGCGGTCGCGACCTTCCTGACCGAGAAGCATGCCGGCTTCCTCAGGCGGACCCACGCCGACCCCGAGCCGACCAAGCTGGACGCGTTCGCCGAGTTCGCCCGTAGCCTGGGCCTGGAGATCGAGAACCCTCAAAGTCGGTTCGAGATCCAACGGATCCTGATCGAGACCGCGGGCACGCCAGACGAGTACGCGGTCCACTACGGCGTGCTCCGCAGCCTGAAACAGGCGATCTACACGCCCGACCCCGAAGGGCACTTCGCCCTGGCGAGCGAGAACTACTGCCACTTCACTTCGCCGATCCGCCGCTACCCTGACCTGCAAGTCCACCGCCAGTTGACGACCCTGCTCGAGGGCAAGCGGCCCAAGAGCGACCACGACGAGCTGGCCGTCCTGGCCGACCATTGCACGAAGACCGAGCGCCGCGCCGAGGCCGCGGAACGGGAGCTCGTGAAGATCAAGCTCCTGACCTATCTCGAGAGCCGGATCGGTGAGTCGTTCCAGGCGATCATCATCGGCGTCGAGGAATTCGGCCTCTTCTGCCGGATCGTCAACCTACCGGTCGACGGCCTCGTCCACATCACCAGCCTCGCCGACGACTACTACTACCTCGAGTTCGAGACCCACACCCTGATCGGTCGACGATCCGGTCGCCGCTACCGGCTGGGGGATCCGATCGAGGTCCGGATCACGCGGATCGACATCGATCGCCGGGAACTCGACCTCGCTCCGGCCGACATTCACATTCAAGAAGCCGAATCTCGCCCCCAACGGCCGGGAGCCACACCAAGCACCCCCGAAGCGCGTCGGGCCCGCCCGCCCGCATCGAGCTTGACCAAGGCCGCACGGGCGAAGTCGAGCCCGAAAAATCCGAAGAAGAATTCGAAAACGAAGAAAGGGAAGGGTAAGGCGAAACGCCCCAAAGGTTGATCGCCCACTCAGCTCGACTTCCCATTGGATCGGGGCTTCACCCGGCGCTTCGGACTCCGAGCAGCGGGGCTCTTCGGGGCAGCGGGGCTCTTCGGGGCAGCGGGGCTCTTCGGGGCGGTTGGGCTCTTCCGGCTCGGTTCTTTGCTAGCCTTGGCCAGAGTTTCCCGGATGAAGTCGACCCCGGGCAGGTTGAACAATAAGGCTTCCGCTCCGCTGGGTGCCACCTGAATCAGGTGCCAGCAACCACATTCACCGCACGTCCCCAGCAATTCGTTGGGGTCGTGCGCTTGCGGCTGTTGAATGTCGAGTTCCGTCTGACACTTCTGGCAAAGTGGCGAGATGCAGCCGTCTGGAGCAACTTCCAGCACGGTCACGTTCCACCTGATTGAGAGCGGATGCTTAAAGAGTGGATGCATCGCGGGCCTCCACGATCCTCAAAGGAGCCTGAGTCGAGGGCAGCGAACCCGAACCCATCCTTGAAAAGTGTTCGGCACTCTCCCACCTCGAGTCAAGCCAAGGAGCGAACCAACTTCAGTCTAGCCTTAAATATCGCCCTCCGCCAAAAAGGCCGACGGGAATCTTGGATTCGCGGTCTGCCCCTGTTTACGGCCTGAGATTGCGAAACGTGAAAAGGCTTCATTGTGTTCTTGTCCTGGGAAATACCGATGGAAAAGAAAGCGGGCGAGACCGCGTTCGGTCCCTCTCCAAACAGGAAGGTTCCGGGACAAGCCGGGTCGATCGCGAACGATTGGGGTTCACAAAACGGGCCGAGACCATAAGAATCTCCGGCCAACCGGCCCGAGGATGTTGCGGGCCGGACGACACCTCTCCGATGGACCGATGGGAGCTCTTGCCATGAAGAAACGATGGTTCAGCGCCGGCCTGGTACTGGCCTTGGGGGTGGGCAATCTTCCGAGTTGGGGCCAGGTCGTGGGTCGAGAGCGCGACGTGACCATCACGGGACCGCGCGGCCGCACGGTACAGCGGAGCATCTCCAGCGAGCGTGGCCCCGGCTTCGTCAACCGCGAGGTGACGATCCAGCGGCCGGGCGGGACCTTCCAGAGCTCGAACACCGCGCAGCGGATCGCCCCCCGGGGCCCCGCGCCCTACGCAGGGAGGGGCTACGTTCCCACGGGCCATCACGGCGGCGGCGGCTACGGGCCGCGGGGTCCGGTGATCGTCGAGCGCAACGTCTTCGTCAACAACAATCGAGGGCCAGGCTGGGGTCCCGCGTTGGCGGTCGGTGGCGGTCTCTTCGGGCTGGGGATGTTCGCCGGCTCGGCCCTCGCTTCGGCCCCGCCGACCCCGGTCTTCGTGGCTCAGCCGGCTCCGGTCTACATGGCCCCCGCGCCACCGCCGACGGTGATCTACAACGCACCGCAGCCGTACACCCCGGTCGCCCAGGCGCCGGCGACGGTCGTGGTTGATCCGGTGGCCAACGCGGTCGGCCGGCTCCAGAGCAATCACGGTAACAGCCGGATCGAAGGCGCCTACACGCTGGGCCGGCTCCGCGACGCGCGGGCCGTGCCCGCGCTCGTCGATCGACTCAAGAACGACTGGGACAAGGACGTTCGCGTCGCCGCGGCCAACGCCTTGGGCGAGATCGGCGACCCTCGCGCCACCGAGTCACTCCGGCAGGCCGTCTCCCTCGACAAGCGACAGGCGGTCCGCGACGCCGCCGGATTGGCCCTCGGCCAGATCGCGAGTGGAGTTCCCACCGAGGTTCACGCCGAGCCCGCTCTCGGCCCCGGCCCCGGAGCGTCAGCGATCAGGACGCCCGCCCAGTCCCCGTCGCCGACCTCGGCCCGGTACCGAGACGTGGCGCCGCCGATCGAGGAGCAAGTTCCTCCCGACCCGACGCCCTCGCTCTCCCTGTCTCCCGGCTTCAGCGGCACGCCCTGAATCTCCGCGTTCGCCAAGTCGAGAGACTTGAATTTCGAGGTAACCGAAACCCGCCGAGAACGGAGAGTCCTCTCCGTTCTCGGCGGGTTTGAGTTGGCCCGTGCGACTGCTGATCTCCCACTGATTCGTTGACATCTTGAGATCAGAAAAGCGTTAATGCAACCTGGTCACTCGTTCAATCCCGGCGGTTGAGATACCCGAGCCCCAGCAAGCCCACCAGGACGACGACGGCGGCCCCGCCGGCGAGTGCGGCGGTCGTCACCCCAGGTCGAGCGGAATGGCGCGGTGCCGTCGAGGCGGACGGCTGAGCGGGCTTGGCGTCGACTCGTTTCAAGGCCAGGCCCTCGACCTTCCGACTGCCCGAGGCGGCCGCTGCACCGTTGCGGACCTGGTCAATGGCCGCAAGGTATTTGCCTCCGGCTCCTGGGCCGAGGTGCTTCTGAATCGTCGCGCGGAGCTTGCCGTTATCGCAGACGAAGCCGCTGCACGCGGGACGATACTTCTCAACAAGGTCGGCGTGCAGGACGGAGACAGCGCGAAGCTGTTCGGGTGACGCGTTCCACAGACCTTTGCGGGCGGTTTCGACCATGACGGCCGTCATTTCTTGGAGCGCGTAGGGATTGGTCGCGGCAAACGACTGTTGGATCCCCAACTGCTCGCGATCCTGGACGTAGACGGCGTACAGCTCGTTCCAGAGCTCGTCATCGATCAGATCGGGCTTGAGTGCGTTCCAGCCATACGTGTTTCGGAAGGACTCGGCGAACACCGCGGCCGAAGACGCGCCACCGGCCTGGAGGTCGCGGATGTATTTCGGATTGAGCAAGGTGCTCCGGGCTTCGACCCAGATCGCTTCCTTCGCGTCCTGCACCTTCGGCTTGTGCTTGTTCCGCATGTCGGCAAAGTAGGCGTCGGGCTCGTTGCCGGTGACGGTGCGGATCGCCGCGTTCAGCCCTCCCATGAACTCATAAACGTGGTCGAGCGAGAGCGGGCCATTGACGTGGGACGTCCGGCTATGGACCAGGGTGTCGGTGTTTTGCAGGGCCCCCTCGAAGACGCCGGGCTTGAAGTCCGCCCAGTGCTCTGACGTATAAACAGCCCCCATGTTCTTGAGATACTGGTCGGCGACCTCCTGGGTCGACTCCCAACGGTCGCCCGCCTCGACCAGGCCCATGATGCCGGTCCCGTAGTTGCCATTGACCCCGCCAAAGATCCGGGCGGTTGCGAACCGCTTGGCCTCGGCCGGCGAGAGCCCGCGCTCCTTCATTACGGTTTCGGCCGCGATCGTCCCTTCCCGCACCTGGTTCTCGAACCCTGGTGGATCATCGGCCGAAGAGGCAAGCTTCACGGCGCGATCAATCAATGCAAGGCGGCTGGCGGCCACATCGCGCAACTGGCCGGAGGTCTGCACCACCACGTCGATCCGGGGCCGTTTCAATTCCGACGCCGGAACCAGCCGAATGCTGTGGACCTCGCCGCGGGAGTTGCGGACCGGCTCGACACCCAGCATATGCAGAATCATCGCAATGTCGACGCCCTGGGAGTTGATGAACTCCCCGGCCCAGAGGCTGATGGCGATCTTTTTGGGATACTTGCCGGTCTGCTTTCGCTTGGCTTCGATCATCTGCTCGGCGAGGTTCTTACCGACGCGCCAGGCTTCAACTGACGGGGTTTTCTCTGCATCGATCGAGGTCAGGTTGCGGCCGGTGGGGACGGCGTCGGGATTCGTGATCGCGTCACCTCCCGACGAAGGCGACACATAGCGACCGTTGAGCAATCCGACGAGTGAGTCGAGCTCGCGAGTCGTTGAGACCGCGAGGCCGTCGCGGTTACGGATGAGGGTGGAGAGAGTCTCACGCAGGACCTTCACCGCACCGACGTATTCCCGTTCGCGTTCGTCGAGGACCGCGACCCGGGGATCGGCCTCCGTGATCGCCACCTTCGAGTCAACCTTGGGCGCGCGATCGGGCCGCCGTTGACCTTCCCTCTGGGAGTCGCCCGCACGAAGCCTGTTGGCGAAGAACGGGTCGTCGGTCATCACCCTGTGGTCCTTGTCGTACCGTTCCAGCCGCGCCAGATCGGCTGGATCAAGGAATGATTCGGGGGTCGCCTTGCCCGAGAGGATCTGATCGATCGTTTCAAAAGCCGGCTTGTGATAATGCGTGTCGAAGTAGGTCTTGTCATCGAATTGGGCCGCTGTGATCTTCCCCCGCGCCTGGTCGAGCCGCGCCCGCGCCTGAGCGACACCGTCGACACCCATCAGCCGGGCGGTCTCGACGATCCGATCGGGCGCGTAGGGGACGCCCAACGTGTACAATCCTCGCGTGATCTTCTCGAGGCCGACGGTCATCAGGTAATCGTGGACATGTTCAATCTGATCTTCCGTAAGCGGAGCGGAACTTTCGCCGGGGAAATTCAAGTCTTTGTTGATCTTCTGCTCGCGGACGATCCGCGTGATGGTATCGACCAACTCGGCCTTGAGCGCCTGGTCGGTGGTCGACTGATACGAACCGATGGCCGTTTGCAGATCTTTTAGCGGGCCGTAGAGTTCAGACTCGGTGAACGGTGGAGTCAGGTGCGAGACGAGCGTCGCGTAACCGCGGCGCTTGGCGATGACGGCCTCGCCGATATTATTGATGATGTAGAGATAAGCGTGCGGCAGGTCGCCGACGAGCGCATCGGGCCAGTCGAGGCCCGACAGGGCATTCTGCTTCCAGGGCGTGAACTCCAGGCTTCCGTGAGTGCCGAAGTGGAGCAGGGCGTCGGCTTTGAAGCCGTAGCGTGCCCATAAATAGGTCGCCAGGTACGGATGCGGCGGAGCGACCTTCGCGCCGTGGACGAGCTTCGAGGAATCGTCGCCCATCGCCGGTAAGAGTTGGGGCAGAAGCACGACGTTTCCGAATCGAACGCGAGGCAATGCCAGGTACGATTTGCCACCGCGTTCGACGGACAGGAACTTGCCGGGCGCAGGGCCGTACTGGTTCTCGACGTCCGCATACGCGCTTGCCGCAATCCCGCTCCGCACCCACTTTTCGTACTCGGCGGCCTCGATCATCTCGGGGTCGCCGTCCTTGAGAAAGCCCTCGAAGGCCCCTTCGGCGTAGGCACCGAGCACCGGCCCCCGGCGCTGGACGTCCTTGAGGAATTCGTCGACCGTCGCGGGCAGGGGACCCGTGTCATAGCCTTCACTCTTGAGCCGCTTGAGCAGATTCAGGAGCGACGGCGCCACCTCGAGCGCCGCGGCGGCCATGGCATTCTGACCCGGTCCTTTGTAATAGACGATCGCCACCTTCTTCTCGGCGTTTGGCTTCTTGCGGAGGTTCAACCAGCGCTCGACCCGCGAGACGAACGTCGAAACCCGCTCGGGGACAGCCCGGGGCACGTTCAGACCGCGTTCGTTGGGGGAGAGAGCGCTGATCGCATACGGCTCGGTCCCGCCATCGAGCTCGGGCATAACGATATTTTGACTCATTATGCCCCCTTCCATCCCCTTCTGGGACGAGACCCAGGCGTTGTACTCTTCCTGGACGGTGATGGGGCAGAGCAACGGGATTCCATGCGATTGCAGATAAGCGATCGCCTCATCGGCCTTGCCCGGCGCGAGTCGACCATGAGGGACGTAGACGACCAGGTCGGGCTCGATCTCACGGACGAAGTCGAGCCGCTTCAGAAACCCGGCGATCGGATAGACGTTGAAGTCTTTCGCTTCGAGCTGCGTGATGAGCTCGTCCATCGAGCCGAGGTTCGGGTTGCGCGGACCGAGGATCGAGGTCAGGAGTGCAATCTTGGGACGGTCGGGCTTGAGCTTGCCAGCCTTCTTGTAGAAGGCCTGGTAGTCGGAGACGGTCGCGAAGAAGCGGTCGTCGCCCAGGTGGAAGAGGGCGTCGGAGGGAATCCGTTGAGGTTCGGCGGCCTCGGGCGCGAAGAGTGTCTTGCCGTCGATCGCGCGGCGGGTGTAGCGGACCAGGGACGCCAGATTCTTCCGGCCCCCGTTCTCGAAGTACGCGCCCACGCGTTTGAGGTCATCGCCCGTCAGATCGGTCAGGTCACTCGCCGCGTTCGTCGCACCATGGACGTAGACTCGCGCCCCGGCGGCGATCCCGCGCCGCACGGCGGCCTGTTGAGGCTCGTCCAGGTTCAAGCCCCGCCCGAACAGGAAGACGGCGTCGTACCGCCGCAGATCGGTCGCCGCCAACTGATCGAGATTGATCCGCTCCAGCCGCGCCCACGAACCGACCTCGGCCTGCGCATCGAGCAGTTCGGCGAACTGGAAGTCGCGAAAATTCACCACCGCGATTCGCGTGGGCGCCAGGCAACGCGACCAGCCCAACCAGGCCAGGGCGCTGAGCGTGGCGAACAGAAAAGCGGGAACCAGGACCCGGGGCCGGAGAAAGTGGCGAAGCCTACAACCTACGTTCCGCACATCTCTGGTTCATTATCTCCGAATTTCCGGCGGCCTGCAATTTCAGCGATCGTAGGCCGTCGCCATGCCAAGCAGGTTCAGAATCTGGCGTTGCAACTTGGAGAGCTCGGTCGTGAATTCCACTGGCGCTTGCCCCTCCACGATCAGCTGATGACGCTGCACCTCCTCGAACAAATCAATCACCCGACGTGCCGTCGGGCGATGGCACGCTCGACCTTCCGGGTACAGAGGCACACTCTTCACACCATCGCGTTTCATCGCCGCACGCAGTTCCCGCTCCAGCAGCGCCTCGGTCAACAGGGCCAAGAAATAGACGCAAAGCAGCGACTGGATCCGCCCCACGTTCTGCAGGTACACGGGAGCCACTTCGAAGTCTGTCTTGAGTTGCGAAAACCGCTTCTCGATTACCGGCTGACGCTTGTATGCTAATAGCAATTCTTCCTCAGTAAGCAATAACTCGTTGGTGATTAGGGGAAAGACACCGTCGACGCACATTTCCGCCGCGAGAGCAACATGGTCGATGCGGTAAGTCAATGCGATGCGAACGGTCTCCTCTTTCACGTAGCGCGTCTTGTCGTTGGGACGGCCACGCCCCTCCTGACGGTAAGTTTCCTCCCGTTTTTCCACGACTTCGACTGTGATCCACCGGGCCAAGTCCCGCGGCTCCAGGATGGCCGCGACCGCCTCCTTGACCTTTCCGAGTTGGCGATAGCGGCTACGCGGCGAGCTGAGTTTTAACCGCAGTTCCGACAACGCCAGCAACGCACGCTCCACTTGCTGATGACGTGATGATGCGTCGACTTCCGCTTTCCGTGTGCTGTGACACCAGATCAGACGGTAGCCCTCGGCACTGAGGGTCGCCTGGTCGGCCACGCTGTAGCGTTCCAGGAGAACTCCCTTCTCATCCCGCTTCTCATGGATCGGCTTCCAGGTCACCTGGTCCTGGTACAACAACGCGCGGAATTCGCCATCTTCGGAGCGGGTACGAGGCAGGATGCTCAGGAATCGGCCGCCGTGCTGGTGCAGGTAAGCCATGTTCTCGGCGGTGGCGAGCTTGCAGTCGGCCACATAGAGAAAGTCCCGTCGCCCGGTCAACTGGCACAGCAGGTCCCAGGTGGCACGATGAGTGCGGTCGTCGGTGGTATTCCCGCTTTCGACGCGGAAGTGAACCGGTACGCCGCCATCGCGAGTGACGGTCAGGACGTAGAGCAGTTGTTTGAGGTCAGGGCGATGATCCTTGTTGTGCCCCCAGGTAATGGCCTGGGTCTTCTGGCCCCGCATCAGGTCCTCTTGGGCCGCCTCGCGATAGTCGCCGTGGAAGGTGATTGTGGTCGAGTCGTTATGGAGTTCGTCCAATGCGACGTTGAACTCCGCCACGGCATGGGTGGCGACGGCCAGGGTGAACGAGGGGACATTGGCGTCGAAGAGTCGGTCGAGACAACGTCCGACGCGGTCGTCGTTCCAGTGGGGCAGTTGGGCCGGGGTCAGAGCGAACCACTCGGCGGGGTGGCGACTCGCCCATTGGCCGACGCCATACATGGGTTCACGGGAGACGAGAAGGTTCTTGAGCAAGAGAAGGAGGCCGGTGGAGGTGGCGATCTTTTGGCGGGCATCCTCGGGGGGAAGGTATTGGCGGAGGAAGTCATCCAGTCGAAGTCGGCGGATGATCCGATCGAGGATGGGAAGGGCGCCGAGCCGGAAGGACTTGAGGGACTGACCGCCGGTGTGGGCCGCCTCGCCGGGACTGAGATCGGGAGCGGGATTCGACTGGCGCGGTCGTTTTTGTTCTGGCATGGACCATGGCCTCGAGAGGGATCAAATCGTCCTCGACATGCCCGCGATTGGCGACAGGCGTCGGGTTGTGATTCCCGTCGGCATGATTGTCCGAGAGTCGAGCGGGTCAAGGTGGAAAATTTTGTTGACTTGCAGAAATAATTACGCCTTGACGTAAGTCTAGGCCCGCAAGACTTACGTCAAAAGCGAATCCTCAAGTTTGACTCCGAAAGGAGGCAGGGAACGGTTGGGACATTGCCTTGCATGGGAAACAAGCGAAGAATCGATGGGGAACGATCACGATGGGTTGGCGGGACGAGGAGGCGTGATGTGAGCAAGTCAGTGGCGGAGATCATGGAAGGAGCGGGTCGCGGGAGCCAATACATCAGCGTATGCCAGAAATAGCAGGAGGTGAAAATTCCGAGAAATTGCAGGCGAGATGTGCGGAACGTATGCTACAAGCGACACCCGAAGCGCATAACATCACGGATTACCTCTTTACTAAATATCTCGAATCAGGTGGAGCTTGTCGCCCTTTGCATTGAATGATGTGCAATCCCTGGGTGCCACGGGTTGGACTCAACCCGTGAGCCAAAAACCTGGGCGATCGCTCACGGGTTGAGTTCAACCCGTGGCACCCAGCGGCCTTTGCATCCCAGCAAGATCGCTCATCAGAAAATCAAAGAAAACCGAGTCAAACGGCTTCGGTTACGCCTTGGCCCGGGTCTTGTGGCAGCAGGGAGGATCGCCTCGCCGAGTGTCCTGAAATCCGTGTCATTCGATTGCCCAGAACCAAGCCCAGGTGTGGTGAAAGTCATCAATGCGACGGCGGGGCCGCTTCGGGCACGTAGATGATCTGGCCGTCTTCGAGTTGGTAGGCGGCGCCGACGCGTTTGCCGCGGCCTTCGCCTTGGTTTGCAGTCCCCTGGTAGCGGGCGATCTCGTGGCCCTTCTTGACGATGATCTCCATGTCGGACTGGCCCGGGTTCTTGACCAAGGTCATGTCCTGGTCGGACAGCAAGTCGGCAACTTGCGGGCGGACCACCAAGGCGATCATCAAGGCTGCGCCGACGACCATGGCAAGGTCGAAGAGGTTGGCCACGCCCGATAGTGGATCGTCATCGTCGCCCTCAAATTGCAAGCCCCGCGATCGTCGGCTCGGTCGCATTCCCATTCGGACGTACTCCCATCAGAAATTTTCGATCTTCGGTCTGTTCCTGAGCGAGGTCATAGGCGTAGCGGAGCAGCTCGAGATCGGCCCCCGCCCAGCGTTGCTTGACGAGTCGGATCCAGAAGCCAAGGCCGCCGACGAACAGGCCGACGACCGTGGCGGTGAGCCCCTCGTCGACATTCGCGGCCATCGCGGCGATGTTGCCCGAAGCCAGGCCCGCGAGCGCTGGGCCGATCGGGATCAGAGTGCCCATCAGGCCGAGCATCGGACCGAGCCGGATCAAGGCTTGCGGACCGTCGAGGCCCCGGCGCGCGGCCAGCTCGAAATCGGCCATCGCCTTGTCCGCGTGGATCGGGTGCCAACCGACCTCGGCACAGCGGCGGAGGGTCCGGATCGGCTCGATCGCGCCGACGAGGTCGGGCGCAATCACGGTGCGGACCGGCTCGTGAAGCAGTCGCTCGGCGATCGACCGCGTGAGCGCCTCAGTCCGTCTCCGCTGGATCGCGGCGCCCAAGAAGTCGCCGAGCATCAACAGTGAACCGCCCAGAAGGCCGGTCATCACGACCAATACGGGTATGAGCAACCCTGCCGAAACCCATGACAACAGATTCGACAACAAACTCACCGTGCCTTCGCTCCTTTCGCCTGAGAGGAATCCGGGAACCATCTGCGCGCAAGCCCAAGGCCGGCGGACGCGACCACAATCAAGGCGAGAATCGCGGTGGCGCGAGCGTCCACTTCCACCAGTTTCAAAGCCGCCAATCGCCTGTCGATCAGCGGGGGCAGGGCCGCGCCAAAGGCAAAGAGTCCCGCGAACAGCGGTACCGCTCCCCCGGCGCGGCGAGCGACGTCCGGCTGAACGAGTCGGAGTGCAACCGTGAGCGTGACGAGAGCCGCGAAGCAGCCCGTCGAGAGCAGAAGGTTCAACGAGGTGAACCCCCAGCCCGATGCCCATTGATAGAGCATCACATGAGCACCCAAGATCCCAACCGCCAGGGTGGGTGATGGCGCCAGGGCCGACGCCCACCTCACCGCCTTCCGCCTCAAGCTGAGCTGCTGCCACTCCTCCTCGTTCATGCCCCCGGCAAGCCCCAGCGCGGCCCAGCCGCCAGCGACGGCTTCGACGACAGCGAGAGTTGCAATGGCGCCGGGATGGTCCAGCTCCGTGGCCCAACCATAGATCCGTGCGGCGTTCGTCCCCGCGATCAGGTCGCCTGCGAGCCACGGAACGAGCGACCAGAACGCGGCAACAAGCAACGTCGGCCAAGCGCGATCGAGCCAGGAGAGCCGGAACGTTGTCGTGGCGACTCCGATCCATAGAAAACCAGCGATGCATATTTCCATGGTTTACCCACGATTTTTCAGCCCCGGAGGGGCAACCGTCAGAGCCGGCCCATGCGTTTAACGGTCGCCCCTTCGGAGCTGTAACAACAAATTCTGACTTGATTTCATCTTAACACCATGAGCTTGCGCCCCTGGCTACGAACGGTCGCCCCTTCGGGGCTGCAATGACCCCGCCCGACGCAAAAACGGTAGGGACTGAACATGACTTTTCTGACTACCAGTAAGCCGGTGGACCTGGCATTCCTTAAACCAAATCCATTGAATCGTTTTCACTTTTAGCAAATCCATTACGCAACGATTCACAGCTTCACACTGACCACACATCCAGCGAGGCCAGAGTCGTGTTTCTTTCTCGAGCCAGGCGGCCATCGATCGACAACGCTCCAGGCCGAATGGAATCAAAAACCCCTACCGAGGCAAGTGCCAATCGCGGCAGGAAAGTTCCCGAAGATCCCAAGAAATCATCCGACATCATTTCCATGCCCCCACTCCCGTAGGCCGATCGAATCAAGGGTGGCAGTGAGACTCGTCGCCTCCGACCGCGTGACGAGAGTCGTTGCAAAAAGGAAGTAGGACATGTTACATCTATGAAATTCCAGGGGTTTGTGTCACTGGCGAGGAACGGGCGTCCTTCCAAGGCGGGATGTTCGCAAGCCAGGCTCAGAGCCACCCGACCGTAAACTGTGGAGCGAAGATGCCAAAGGCGAATTGCGAGCCCAGGACCGAGCGGGCGGAGGTAGGGGAGAGTCCGCCCAGGATGCCCGCCGAGTTCGGGCTGCCGATGGCGACCTTCATTATCGTGGCGAGCATGGTCGGCGTGGGGATCCTGACGACGTCCGGCTTCACCGTTTACTTTGTGGGTAGCAATCAACTGATGCTCGGCCTCTGGGTCCTGGGCGGTGTGATCGCCGCCTCGGGCGCATTGACCCTCTGTGAGCTGTCAGCCGCGATGCCGAAGACCGGGGGCGATTATGTTTACCTGCACGAGGCGTATGGCCCGCTGGCGGCGTTCCTGTCGGGCTGGGTCTCGTTCCTGATCGGCTTCGCAGCCCCAAGCGCAGCCGCGGCGTTCGGGGCAGCCAAGTTCCTCCTGGTCCCCCTCCACCTCGAGGGGCCGACCGCTCTCTACGTGCAACGCGGCCTCGCCAGCTTCGCGATCCTGGCCTTCGCGACGATCCATACGAGAAGCCGGAGTGGAACCGCCCAGGTCCAGGGCTGGATCACGTCACTGAAGCTCATCATCTTGGTGCTATTCGTCCTTGCCGGGCTGGCCGTCGGCTGGCCCCATCACGCCAACCTGGTCGACCTTCCGCCGATGACCGGTTCGCGCGTTGTGGCCATGATGTTCTCGCTCGTCTATATCTCCTATGCATACATCGGTTGGAACGCGGCGTCGTACCTCGCGGGTGAGATCCACGAGCCGCAGCGGCTGCTCCCCCGGGCCATTTTGCTCGGAACCGCGGGGGTCGTCGCCCTTTACCTCGGCTTGAATGTGGTGTACGCCCTCGCCCTCTCGGCCAACGACGTCCGCGCAATCGTCGACGGCCCGGGGAACCGCCTTCCGTTCAAGCCCGAGGCCGTCGCCCCGATCGCGCAACTCGCCGCGCAACGCCTGTTCGGCACACGCTGGTCCGACCCGCTCTCGGTCTCCATCGGCCTGATGCTCCTCTCGTCCCTGAGCGCCTACGTCCTGGTCGGCCCGCGCGTGATCTACGCGATGGCCCACGCGGGACAATTCCCCAAGATCGCGAGCCGACTCTCCACGCGGTCGGCAACCCCGGTGGTTGCGACCGTCTTGCAGGTCGTCTGCACGCTCACGTTGCTCTGGTCGGGTTCGTTCGATAGCCTGGTCATCTACGCCAGCGTCGGCCTCGCGATTTTCTCGATGCTGACCATCAGCGCAGTTTATGTCCTTCGCGTGAAACGGCCCGAACTGCACCGGCCGTTCAAGACCCCCGGATATCCGGTCACGCCCGCGATCTATCTCGGGTTCACGGCGCTCCTCACCGCCGCCGCCTTCTCGGAACGGTTCTGGGTTTCTACCTACTCGCTGCTCAGCATCATGGCGGGCATCCCGATCTACTACCTCTGGCAGAGGAGCCGCCGATCGAGCGCGGAATTGCCGACGGAAAACGCGGTCCCGACCCGGGGTGAGTGACGATCGTCCGACGCGAACCGGCCCGCGCCCGACATGCTCGTTTCCACCAATGCGGCGATGCCGCCGCTGGGGTTGCTTGACGGCCGGTGCTGAATCCTTAAACTGAGGGGAAGGGTGCGTGGAACGCGCCGGTGAAATTCGGCGCGTGCCGCGCATTCGCTTCTCTCTCCCATGAATGATGCCTCATGAGCCATCCGACCGAGCCGCCGCAGCCGTACGACCCCGCCTTGACCGACCTCCCCCCCGTCGAGGCTCCCTCGGCCGGGTTCATCGTTCAGCTCTTCGTGATCCCGGCCGTCATCGTGGCGGTCGTGATCGTCGTCTGGCTCCTGTTCGGCAAACTCGCCGGCGGCGAGCGCGACGCGATGGAGTACGTCCGGCTCCTGCGCTCGCCCAACGCCCACTGGCGGGCGGCCTATGAACTGGCCAGCCTGATCCAGAACGACCCCAAACTGGCCAATGACCCCAAGCTGCTCGGTGAACTCACCGACCTGCTGGCGCACGACCTCGACCTCGCCGAGAGCCCGGAACTCACGCAGTATGTGACCCTGACCCTGGGCGCCTTCCAGACCCTCGACGCCCGGTCGCCCGATGGCCGAGACGTCGATCCGCTCGCCATCCTCTCCCGCGCCCTCGAGCCGAAACAACCGCCGCAAGTCCGGCTCGCCGCCGCCATCAGCCTCGCCAAACACGCCGCCCGGCTCGACGACCACCTGGAAGACGCCGGCGCGATCAAAGCGCTTGATGTCGCGAGTGAAGACGAGAACCAGGAGCTCCGCCAGGCCGCGGTCTATTCCCTCGGCTTCTTCGGCGGCGATCAGGCGGCGCGCGTGCTCCGCGACCGGCTCAAGGACGTCGACTGTTACGTCCGCTACAACGCCGCGATCGCCTTGGGCCGACGTGGCGACTCCGAGAGCCGGGGCGTGCTCCGGGAAATGCTCTCCTCCACCGACCTGAACAAGACCATCACGCTCAGCTCGCCGACCGAGAAGCACAGCAAGATCGAGGCGATCGAGCTCGAAGCCCTCCAAGCGCTTCAACTCTCGGTCGATCACAAGTCACCAGGGCTGGCCGAAAGCCTCCGCCCGGAAATCAGCAGCCTGAGCAAGTCAGGGCTGGTCAGCGTGCGGAACCGTTCCCTGGCACTTTTGAAAAGTTTACCCGACTCCCCCTGAAACGATCGTACTTAAAGGTCGACGGCTCGCGAGCGTGCAGCGTCCATTCGGACCGATCGTGAGAAATGCGCGGACACCGGCGCACGATGAGAAAGTCCTTGCCGGCGTGCAAGATCGGTAACAATCGCACGCCGGACTCGGTCGCCTTCGGCCACAATCTTGGCTGACTGCGCAAAGTTTGAGGGGAATGCAAATCAGAGCGGCGCGCGGGTTGCTCTCTTGGGCAGTCCGGCCGACTGAAGAAGTCCGGTTTCAAGCCAACTTCTTTATATCGGCGGAAGACGCTCCGGAATTCGGGAAAAATTCGTTTTCCCGCTAACCTCCCAATTTGCCCATGTTATACTGATCTTAGACGTGTTTCCGAGTGACGAAACGCGCCTAGCCCGATCGAGTACGACTTGGGAAATCCCAACGGACTCGGGGGAGGACGATCTCAGGGACGAGGCATGGCTCTCCGTCTTGGGCCGTTTGACACCTTAGCGCAGACATCAGGGAAGCCCGCTTACATCGTCGAGGAGAAACGCATGTCGGAGTCCATGAGAGTGATGCGTCCCATAGCGGGCGCGGCCTTGGCGTTGTGGGGGCTCGCGAGCCCGGCCTTGGCCACGTACGGCGGAGGGGCGTGTACGAGTTGTGCGCCCGCTCCCGTCGTGCAGACGCAGTGCAACGTCGTGACCCTGGCACCGCAGTACCAGACGGTGATGCAGACCGTTTTTGAGACGGTGTATGAGAATCAGCCCACCACGGTGATGGAGACCCGCTACCGCCAGGGGTATCGGACCGAGAACTACACCGTGATGCGGCCCGTCTCCGAGACCACGCAGGTCGCTCGGAAGTATACGGTGATGCGCCCGGTCTATCAGACCACCAACACCCAGCGCCGTTACACGGTCTGCAAGCCGGTCTACCAGACCACCAACACCCAGCGCCGCTACACCGTCAGCCGACCGGTCTACCAGACCCAGCGGTTGGAGCGGAAGTACACGGTGATGCGACCCGTCTACCAGACGTCGTCCGTGCAGCGCCGTTACACGGTCTGCAAGCCGGTCTACCAGACCACCAACACCCAGCGCCGCTACACCGTCAGCCGACCGGTCTACCAGACCACCAACACCCAGCGCCGCTACACGGTGATGCGGCCGGTGATGCAGACCAGCATGGTCTCGCAGAACTACACGGTCTGCAAGCCGGTGACCACGGTCCGTCAGGTCGTGGAAGAGTGCGGCTACTACGAGCGGCAGATGGTCGAGGTCCCCGGCCCGATCGTCGAGCAGCCGGTCTGCGCCCCGGTGGACCCGTGCGCTCCGAAAACCGGTAGACTGTTCGGCTTCCTCCACCACAAGAAGCGGCAAGCCTACGCGACCGTGGCGGTTCAGTGCCCCCCGCGCACCGTCTGCCAGTCGGTCTTTGTCTCGCGCCCCGTGGTTCGCAACGTCTCCGAGACGAGCTACGTCTCTGAGACGGTGACCCGCCAGGTCCCGGTTCAGACCTGCACGATGGTCGCCGAAGAAAAGGTCGAGACCATTCCCGTCACCACCTGCCAGATGGTCTGCGAGGAGAAGGTCGAAAACATTCCCGTCACCACCTGCCAGTTGGTGTCCGAGGAGCGGGTCGAGAACGTCCCCGTCACCACTTGCCAGATGGTCGCCGAAGAACGGGTGCAGCCCTACGAGGTCCGCACCTGCACCATGGTCAATGAGGAACGGGTCGAAAACATTCCCGTCACCACCTACCAGATGGTCGCCGAGGAGCGGGTCGAGAACGTCCCCGTCACCACCTGCCAGATGGTCGCTGAAGAACGGACCGAGATGGTCCCCGTCACCACCTGCCGAATGGTCGCCGAGACCGCCGAGCGACAGGTCCCGATCTGCGTTCCCGAGCAGGTCCCGGTCACGGTGAACCGGTGCGTCGCCCGCCAGGTGGCCCGCCAGATTCCCGTTCAGACGTGCACCTATGTGCCCGTGGCCGTCCCCGCCTGCCTCACCTGCCCCTGACTCCGACTTCGTTAGGTTCGGCCTTCCCGGCCGCCTGGGTTTCTAACCGAAAACGGCGGCGTCCCTCCCCGGGACGCCGCCGTTTTTTCATTTCATCATCTCAGCATGGTATCACCCACGTCCCCGAAAATTCGCAACCGCCAATCATTTATTTTGACAAGTTCGCCGTGACCGGTTAGATAGATACTTGAAGACGCATCATGGACCCTAATTCTTTAGACAAGTTCCCCCCAGCAACTCCTAATTCTTTAGGCTAAATTCAGCGGTCAGCCCTTCGTTCCCGATTCTGAGGAACAGGGACCGAATCACCTCGCCGACGGCTGGACACCTTGAAACTCGAGCGTTGAATTTGAACTTTACCCGGTTCGGATCTCGATTGCGACTGCGAAACGGCTCCGCCGGGTAATAGCGACGGCTTGATGAAGGTTCCTCTCCGGCTGGTGTGAGTTCTCCGACCTCGCTCAGGGAACGACGACCGTTCCTTCCAGAACGCCTCGCTTTCGTCCAGTTGCGCGGACCAACCCACGGGCCGCTCTTTTCAACGCCCCCCGCCGTCCTGGAAGCAGGACGAACTCATATTCATGCATCCAGTAAGTGCCAAGAAAGGAGACATCAATGCGGAGACGGGGATTTACGCTGATCGAACTCTTGGTTGTGATTGCAATCATCGCTGTTTTGATTGCTTTGCTGCTCCCCGCCGTGCAGGCGGCTCGTGAAGCCGCGCGGCGGGCGCAATGCATTAACAACCTGAAGCAGATTGGCCTTGGGGTGATGAACTACGAGAGTGCCAACGGCAGTTTCCCACCGGGTGAGAAAGGCTGCTGCTGGGGAACTTGGGGGGTCTTCATCCTTCCGTTCATCGAGCAACAGGCCCTCTTCAACTCCTGGAACTCGGTCGGCAACAACGACCCCGCCAACTCGGCCGCGGATTCGCCGTTTCGCTACTACGGCGTGGCCAACTCGACGGTGACTTCCACCCGGCTCAACGCCTACGTCTGCCCGACCGACCCCAGCGGCGGGTTACGCCGGACCAACTCCGCGCGGTATCACAACTACGTGGTCAACTACGGCCAGTCCGACCAGGCGCAGACCACGACCTACAGCATTCCGAGCCCCTCCAACGCGGCGATTCTCGTCACCTACAAGGGCGCGCCATTCACCGACATCGGCTCACCGTACATTGACATCCCGGGGTACGCCCTCGGTTTCAACAAGCTCCCCACGGCCTCGATCGCGTCCGTCACCGACGGCCTGAGCAACACACTGATGGCGTCGGAACTCCGGATCGCCGCTCCGCAAAATGACAATGACCTCCGGGGATTCACCTGGTGGGGGCCTTCCTCGAATTTCAACACCATTCTGACCCCGAATAGCACTTTCCCCGACGCCATGGGCAACGGCGGATGCGCGGTGCAGAACCCTCCGTGTAACGGCGGCTACACGCCGGCCGGGGCGCAGAACAACGTCGTCTACTTCGGGGCCCGGAGCTACCACTCGGGCGGGGTGAACGCCACGATGTGCGACGGCAGCGTCCGGTTCGTCAAAAACACGATCAACGTCCTCACCTGGATGGCCGCCGGCACCAGTCAGGGCGGCGAGGTGATCAGCTCCGACGCCCTCTGATCGCGAGCCTCGGGGCCGACCACCGATCGCGTGCCGCCGCCCCCGAGGCGTTGCCATCCATGGACTTGGACTGAGGTTCGATTGCGACGGCTTTGTCTCGTTGCCGAACAAACGTTGAAGCCCCGGTCGACGACTCGCCCCCCATGAACCGGGCCCCCGGTGGCGGTAACGCGGGGGACTCAAAAACTGACAATCGCGCTCGTGGGTTCTTATCAGAGCAATACTCATGCAATGGATCCGCCCGAACGTCCTCCGCCCCAACACCCTGATCCTCCTGACAGCCATCGTCAGCGGTGGCTGCGGTGCCGACTCGTCGGCGCCAGTCGACCCCTATACGCGAGTTACGGTCGCGGGGACCGTCACCCTGGACGGCACTCCGCTGTCCGAGGGGACGATTCAGCTCGACCCTGCGCCCGACACGAAGGGTCCGACGGCGACAGGAGAGATTCATCAAGGGAAATACGCAATCGAGAAGTCACAGGGGCCGGTGGCCGGCAAATATCTCGTCCGCATTTCCGGCCGCCCCCTCGTGAAACTCGAGGCCACCGTCCAGCCCGGCGGCACTCCCAAGGTCACACCGGATCCGGTCCCATCCCAGTACAACACCAAGTCCAAGCTGGAAACCAACCTGCCGGCAGACGGCTCACCCAACCTTGACTTTGATCTCAAGAAGGGATAAACCATCGCCCCTTCATGCCTGGATCCGAAACCAACGACGGGATTCGCGAACCTTGGCGCATCGGCCGACGGTTAACGACATCTCCCGTGTTGATCGACAGGCCCTTTGATAAGAATAAGCCGGGGATTGGGTCGGCGGTCGAGTCGCATACCCCTCACAAACAAAGGCGGCGTCCCTTGGCCAAGGGACGCCGCCTTTGTTTGGTTTCCAGCGAACCTCTCGATCAAGCCATATCGATGATTCGGTGGTCGATCGAACGGCGGCGGCCCAGCGGCGAATCGAACTCGTAGCGGCCGAGGCCGAGGTTGCCCGCCAGGGCGATGTGCTGCGGCTGGCGCACGTCGAAGCCTTCGGTGCCGAGAGGATCGAGGGCGGTCTTGCCGGTCGCCGCAACCGGGGGCAACTTCTCCTCTTTCCGTCGCGCGTCGATAATCCGCCACTCGACGTGATCGAGCGCCACTGGGTCGGTCGCCAACAGAAGCGCTTTGTACTCCCAGACGAATTCCGGGTCGCGGCCGAACGGCCCCTTCTGGAAGACCCCCTTGATCCCGTCGAGAATCTGGAGCACGCACTTCTTGCGCAGGATCGGGTGGCTGACGACTTGGGGGATGAACTGATTGCAGGCGTTGGTGTCGGGCGTGCTGTGCGAGCGAGCGACGTTGTTGACCAGGCCATGGCTCATGTTCTTGAGCGCACCGGTCACCCCCGCCGAGCCGTGGTCCTTGAGCACCGGGAGTAAGACGAGCTTGTTGACCCGCTTGGTGACGAGCAGACCGAGGTGGGAGCGCAGCGTCCGGTCGTCCTTCGGGTCGCTGCCCCGACTGACCAGTTGCATCGTCATGTATTCATCAGGGTCGTAGCCGGCCACCGGGTCATCACCGGGCCAGTTCAGCAAGAGTTGGCTCGGGTCATTCTCCGGAGTCAGGCCCCCCCAGCGCACGCCGTCGGGAACGTCCTTGTGCATTCCGGCGGCCATGAACTCTTGCTTATAACGCTCGAAGACGAACATATCCCGAGTCTTGACGCCGGCCGCTTTCAGGCCTTCGATGACCTCGAGCATCAGTTCGCTCGACGTATTGGCGAGCGGGTTACCCACCGGGTTCATCTTGATCCCGACGACGTCGCCCGGCTCGAAGAACGAGCGCCAAGCCTCGACGTCGTCATCAGCGCCGGTCAGTTCTTTCATCCCTCGGGCGAGAGTCGCCTTGATCGCATCACGGTTCTTGACGCCGTCCTTGATCATCGCGGGGTTGCGGGCTTCAATGACCCGGCCGGGGTAGGGGCCCGGCAGGCCGAGCTTCCCCGGCACCACGTCAGGATCCTTGGCCGCCTTCGGTTCTGCCGCCGAGACATTCAGGCCAATCAGGGTCGGCAAGACCGCGGCACTCGCCAAGAATTGGCGGCGGCCCAGGCCACCGCACGGATACGGCTTACGCATGAGTCGGATTTCTCCTCCCTAATGCAGCCCATCGATGGAGTTTTGCGCCATCCTCAACCGTGAGTGTATCGGTCGAAAAGGCAAAGCGAAACGATAGTCAGGACCAAAGAATCAGCAATTTCCGTAGAGTTGATCCACGCCGGACCGTTCCAGCTCCCGAAGCCGCGTCATGACAGACCGGTGCCGGCGCGTCCCTGTCGACGCCCATAAGGTCGAGCCTTTTCCTCTCGATTGAGGCGAACGGCCAACGTTTCTCGGGGGCCGAAGTCGAGGAGTTCCCCCCCTGTACCCGCGATACAGCGAAGCGGTTCGCCGGGACGCGGCGATTCGGGGAACGCCGTCACGACGTTCCAGCCCGCCGCATTGGGTGAGAAGGCGGGCAGGATGATGGTTCGCTGGCCAACGAGAAAGCAGGGGGCCGTGACCCCGCCCGCTCGCAAGACGGGGTGGATGTGCCCCGAGATCGAGCGTGGGGCGTCGATCGGACGATGACCATGGCCGATCGTCCAGCCGGCCACCTCCCGGGTTTCCGGCGTGCCGGCCGCTTGGCGGGGGTCGTGGTTGCCGGGGACGAGGAGCAGGCTCACCTGACGCGCGTCCAGCCAGCGGGTCAGGCCACGGAGATCCTCCGCGGTGCGCCGACAGGGGAGCGGCGATTCGACGAGGTCGCCGGCGACGATGAGCCGGTCGACCGGGCAGCGGTCAAAGAGCGTCGCGAGCTTCGCCACCGTCTCGTCGAGCGAGTGGGCCGGCAGGCAGTCCCCCTTGGCGGCTCGAGCCCACTCATAACCGAGATGGACGTCGGCAATCACCGCGGTTCGCTCACCGCGATGAATCGCCGCCCCTTCGGGCGCGAGGATCCAGCCGTCCGGGCCCGCAAATCCGGGCGCGTGCTCCGCGCGGTCAGACGGCATGAGTCTCTCCCCGATCCGCGCTGAGTCGGGCATGGAGCCGCCGTAAGGCGTCGGCAGGCGACTCGAAATGCAACGGTTCCGGCTCGCTCGGGTCGATCCAGGCCGCCGCGAACGGAGACAACCCCGCCAGAGACCGGAATCGAACTTCGGGACGCCCCGCCAGCCAGGCCAGGGCGCGCGGAACGTCGAGCAAGTCCTCGAGGATCTCCCGACGCGTCTCGCGGAGCAGGGGGTGGTCGGGGCAAAGCGTCTTGACCATCGGATAGAGGCGATGGCTCACCCAGAGCAGGCCCCCCACCCGCCTGCGGCCCCCTTCGGGATTCCGTAAGACCATCAAGGCCGTCGCGGCGATATGCCGGAACCGGCGGGCAGGGAGTTCACCTCGGTCGAGCCCTTCCATCACGTCGTCGGCAAAGCCGACGGCGGTCAGAAGCGTCGCGATCTCCGTCGCCTCGATCCGCGCGTCTTCGGGGAGGCGGATCGACCAGCCCAGGTCGGCGGCAATCAAGGCGACGTCGCGACCGAATCGGCGGCCGAGCCGAGCGGCAACGGCGCGACCGAGCGCTTCACAGGCCGACCGGTTCAGAGGCGCATGGAAGGTGTAGGTCAGACCCTCGTCACCGGGCGACTCTTCAACGAGCAGAGTGCCGGGGGGCGGAATCTCGCTCAGTTGCTCCTGAGCCTCGAACAGGGCGACCAGCAATCCGGCCGCGCGGGGATCGAGCCCGTGGGCCTCGCCCAGCCAACCGCGGAGCGCCGAGGGGCCGTCGGCAAGCATCCGGGCCGCTTGCTCACGAAACACGACCAAGGCAAAGGCGAGTTCGGCCGAGAGCGATTGCCGGTCGCTCGACCACCGGGGCAAGCTCGATTCCCCTTCCGCCGCCTTGGCATGAACGACGAGTCCCTCGAGCCGGCGGAACTCCAGGGAACGGCCGTCGAGCAAGAATTTATCGCCGACCTGGAGCCGCTCGGCATAGGCTCCTTCCAACGTGCCCACCTCGACCCCGCCGTCGAGCACGCGGACCGACTCCTCCGACGTGATCGTGCCGACGTTGCTCCGGAACCAGCGCGCCACGCGACGGCTTCGGAGCCCGAACAGCCCGCGTCGCCTCCAAAGCCGGGGGGCGGTCCAGCGCGGGGAAGGGCCGGAGTCCGACTCCATCGCGCCCGCGGGCGCGGCGAGCTCTCCGGCCAAGAAGTCGAGGCAGAGGTCGAAGTCGGCCCGAGCGAGCTCGGCCATCGGCCCGGCCTTGCGGACCAGGTCGAACGCGGCGTCGGTCGACCACTCCTCAGCGCAGGCCATGCCGATCAATTGCTGGCAGAGCACGTCGAGCGGCGCGACGATCGACCGGAGCGGCTCCACGCGTCCCTGGCGTGCCTCCTCGGCCGTCACCACGCCACCGGCCAGTTCGGCCGGGCTCGCCGCCAGCAAGAGTCCGCGTGAGGCGACCCCCAGCCGGTGCCCCGAACGGCCCACCCGCTGCAAGCAGCGGGAGACTCCCCCGGGCAGTCCGACCTGGACGGTCAGGTCGGCCGAGCCGATATCCACACCGAGCTCGAGGCTCGTGCTCGTGACCACCGCGCGGAGCTCGCCGGCCTTCAGCGCCGCTTCGACCTGCCGCCGGCGGTCGGCATCGAGCGCGGAGTGATGCGCGGCGACTGCTTCGGTTCCCTCGGGGATCGTTCGCCGCAGGTCGTGGGTAATTTTCTCGGTCAGGGCCCTGGTATTGGCGAAAACGACCGTCGTCCGGTTCCCGCCCACCGCCCGTTCGAGCCTGCGAAGGAGCCGGCGATAAGTGAGTCCCCGGTGCGGAGACTCATCGGGTTTCAGGAGCGATTCGACCTCCAGAACCATGGCCGGAGCGTCCGCGGGCAGGGGGGCGTCAATGACTCGGCAGGCTCGCGCGGGACCGACCAGGAATCGTGCCACGGGTTCGGCCGGGCGGCAGGTGGCGGAAAGGCCGATCCGGCAGGGGTCGGCCCCCGCCTTGGCCGCGACCCGCTCGAGCGAAACGGCGAGGTCGGCCCCGCGCTTGGTGGGAGCCAAGGCGTGTACCTCGTCGACAATCAGGTGGCGTACCCCACGCCAATGGTCCTGCCAGGCCTCCTGACTGAGCAGGAGCGACAGGCTTTCGGGCGTCGTGATCAGCAGGTGGGGCGGTTTGTCGCGCAGCTTCCGACGCTGATAGGCCGACGTGTCACCGGTCCGAACCCCGATTTTGACCGGGCACTCATCCAGGCCGAGCAAGCGTTGAATCGCGTGCAGTGGCCCCGCCAGGTTTCGCTCGATGTCGTAGCCGAGGCTCCGCAACGGTGACACATAAACACAGCAGAGGCCATCGGACAACAATCCCAGAGCATGTTCACGAATCAGTCGATCGACGATCGCCAGGAACGCGGCCAGCGTCTTCCCGGTTCCCGTGGGGGAGATCAAGAGGAGATGTTCACCCGCGGCGATCGACGGCCAGGCCAACGCCTGCGCCGGGGTGGGACCACCGGGAAAGGTGCTGACAAACCAATCGCGGACCGGACCGGTCAGCGCGGCATGCTCGTTAGGACGTTGCTGATCCTGGGTGTGCATCCAAGCCGAACCGAGGCGATCCCCTCGCCCCGCGTCCTCCTCCTAAAACATCAAGCCTCGACGACCCGAGGCGACATCCTACCAGATCAGCATCAACACGCTGAGTGATTTCGCTCGCCTCAGATCAAACGCCAAAGACAGGGAGCTCACGCTTCCCGCTCGCCTCAGACATCGTTCGCCAGACGAATCCCCGAGAACTGCCAGCGTGCATCGGGGGGGAAAAAGTTGCGGTACGTGCTCCGGATGTGCGAGCGCGGCGTCACGCAGGAACCGCCACGCAACACCAACTGGTTGCACATAAACTTACCGTTGTATTCGCCCAGTGCGCCGGGGGCAGGGCGATACCCGGGATAGGGGCTGTACGGGCTCCGCGTCCATTCCCAGACGTCACCGAAGAGTTGGCCGAGTCTCCCCTCAGCGTTGGCCGCGGCGAGCGGCTGAGGATGAAACTGTTCATTTTCGAGGAAGTTCCCCTGAACCTCCACGCCCTCAGCCGCGACTTCCCACTCCGCCTCGCTCGGGAGCCGCGCTTCCGCCCAGCGGGCAAAGGCATCCGCCTCGTAATAGCTCACGTGGCAGACCGGCTCGTTCGGCTCGAGTTCGCGGAGGCCGGCCAGAGTCATGATCCGCCACCGCCGGGCATCGGATTGGTCCCGTTCCCAGTAGAGCGGAGCGGTCCAGCCGTGGCTGTTCCGTGCGGCCCAGCCGTCCGAGAGCCAGTACCGGGGTTGATCGTATCCACCGTCGTTGATGAACGCATAAAACTCTTGGTTCGTCACCAGCCGGTCGGCCAACTGGAACGACTGGACGAAGACCGAGTGCCGCGGCAGCTCGTTGTCGAACGCGAATCCGGTTCCCTCAGATCCGATCCGCCGCAGCCCTTCCTCGTACCGGAGCCAGTGCACCGGGTAAGCCTCGGCTCCACCGATCCCGCGCGACTCACGGTAGACAGGCCGAAGCGGGTTACGTGCGAACATCGATTTCAGGTCGGTCAGGATCAACTCCTGATGCTGCTGCTCGTGGTTCAAGCCGAGCACGATCGATGCCCCGAGACGTTCCAGGAGCGCCGGATCCGCCCGTTCCAGGAGCGTTTTCATCCGCTTGTCAATGGCCTCGCGATAGTGGTAGACCTCCGCGACCGTCGGCCGTGAAAGCAGTCCGCGCTCGCCGCGGGGCGTTCGTTCGCCAATCGCATTATAGTAAGAATTAAACAAATACGAGTATTTTTCCGAACCAATTTCTTCGGCGGAGGCCGGTTTGAGCACAAATGTTTCGAAGAACCAGCTCGTGTGGGCCAGGTGCCATTTCGCCGGGCTGGCGTCGGGCATTGACTGAACGACGTAGTCTTCGGTTTCCAGAGGCGCGCAGATGGAAGTGGTCCGGCGGCGAACTTCGTCATACCGCGCCGCGAGTCGCTCGGCGGTCATGCGATCGAGTTCACCATCGAGGAGGGCCGACTCGGAGCCTTCGGGGGTCATCGCGGGGGCCGCCTTCGTATCCATGGGGTGATCCGGGTGAGAGGATCGGTCGGTTCCGACGGCGTTTCGGAGCCGACCGACTGCAACTCCTCATGGTAGGCAACGCGGGACGGGAGGCAAGGAGTTTCGTTGGACCGACCTCGGGAATGAGGGAGTTCGGCTCAATCTCGTTGTCGCTTCTTCTGGGCCTTGGGGGTTCCATCGTGGCGCGGCTGGTCATTGTGAATCATTTGGGCCGCGCGGACATTGGGGGGAACGGCCGCTCCCTCCAAGTTGGCGTTCGGACGACCTTGGTTCTGCATCCCTCGGCGAAACTGAGGAGGCAGTTGGTTCGGATCGGGTTCGTGCCGCTGTTGGCGAAACTGGTTGGGAGTTCCCGGCCGACGATTCAGGTCCAGATTGGGCTGCGTGGGGACAGGCGGCGGCGCGGCGTCACGGGCGTGGCGTGCCTGCATCTGGGCCCTCGCGTTCGCCGCATTCGCCTGGCGGGCGGCGTTCGCCTCACGAGCCGCGTTGGCGGCGTTCGCTTGGCGGGCCGCCTGGGCCGCCGCGTTCGCCTCACGAGCCTGCATCGCTTCGCGAGCCGCGTTCGCCGCATTCGCCTGGCGGGCGGCGTTCGCCTCACGAGCCGCGTTGGCGGCGTTCGCTTGGCGGGCCGCCTGGGCCGCCGCGTTCGCCTCACGAGCCTGCATCGCTTCGCGAGCCGCGTTGGCGGCGTTCGCTTGGCGGGCCGCCTTGGTCGCCGCGTTCGCCTCACGAGCCTGCATCACCTCACGAGCGGCGTTCGCCTCACGAGCCTGCATGGCCTCGCGCGCCGCGTTGGCCGCATTCGCTTGCCGCGCCGCCTTCGTCGCCACGTTCGCCTCACGCGTCTGCATCGCTTCGCGGGCTGCGTTGGCGGCATTTGCCTGGCGGGCGGCCTTCGTCGCCTCGCGTGCCTGAATGACCTCTTGAGCTGCGTTGGCGGCGTTCGCTTGGCGGGCCGCCTTCGTGGCGGCGTTCGCCTCGCGTCCCGGCTGATCTCGGTCCCTCAAGGGCAGGGAGGCAACGGGCGATCGGGGGAGATCCATGCGTCGAGGCTGATCTGGGAAATTCGCCCGCTTGCCCGGCTCCTTGGCTTGGGGGCCCGATTGCGGTCGGCGGGCAAATTCCTGTTCCTGACGGATCCGTTGCTGGCGGAATTGGTTCAACTGGCCAGCCTGCTGGGCAATCACCTTGCGACGAGCCTCATCGATCCGCTCAAACCGCAGGTTCTGGCGGAACGCTACGTCCTGCTTCGTCGCGGGTCCCCGATCCAGCGTCGCCATCTGGTGAATCGGCCGCCCGATCACCAGGTTTTGCACCTTGGTAACATTCCGCACATTCACATTCGTTACGTTCACATTCGTCACATTATTGACGATTGTCTGCTGCTGGACGAACGTGCGTGCAGGGCGGAATTCGGGGTGATTGCGGCGGTAGAGATATTCCTCGTGGAGACCGTTGACCCAGCGGGGATCGCGGCGCGTGTGCACGGCGGCGTAGTGGGAGAAGAGGGGGTCGTATCCGTAACGGCTCTGGTGGTACGAATACCACGGGTAGATCCCCGAGTTGAAGTTGGTCGCGGCGTAGTAGTCGCCAAAGCAATATTGCTGGTACGACGGCCGGACGAAAAGGCTCGACGCGAGCGCAGTCGCGAGCAGCCCCACACTGGGCGTGTAGACGAAATTCGGCTGGGCGTAGAGCGGCTGCTGGAAGTAAACCGGGGCAAATGCCAGCCCCCGCGTGTCCAGCGGATGGTCCCAGTAGCCGTTGACGTAGAGGTAGCCGTTGGGGGTCCAAACGAAGTGCGCCGGCACCCAGAGCCAGTGCGGTTGGAACGGGACCCAGAAGCCTGGCCGCCAAACGTAGCGGGTCTCTTGCCAGTACCAGCAACCCGGTGCCCAGGTGGCGTCGGCGGACGGGGAGGGGCCGTTCGGGCCGACTTCGAGACTCTGCGGCGGCTCCGCCAGGTATTCGACCTGCTCCTGCGCGGTGGGGACCCAAGCGCCCGCGATCCACTGAAACCCTCCCTGGGCCTCGCTCCAATAGCCCGGGACCCACTGGCGGCCCGGGGGGACATCACGCCAGATTCCACTCACCCAGAGGTAATCGTTGCGCTCGTCGTCCCAACTCCAGTAACCCGGAATCCATTGAACGTTGGTCCCTTCGGGCTGCTGGTCGGGAGGAAGCTCCTCCACCTGCGGAGGCGGTTGCTTCGGGATCACCGGACAGGCCTTCGGATCAAACACCACGGGTTCGGCGAACGCCTCGTGAACCGGTCCGCGGGTCAGCACCTGCATCCCCGCGACCTCGGGCGGGGCGTTGGGATCCCCCTGGGCCAGCGCCGCGGGTCCAAACCCACACGTCGCCAGCGTGAATGCACTCAACCAGGTTGCGAATCTCGGTCCGTTCACGGTGGCTCGTCCTTTTTGGTTATGCATCGGGGGGAGGAATCCGGACGAGCCATGCCAGTCATGGGCCGGATCGATGCCGCGGTTGCCGCTATTTACGCAAATGCCTCGCCCAAGGCGACGAAGATGAGGGTTCACCAGCGCGCGTCGAACCTTGCCGCCTGATTCAATACGAGGAATCCACGGAGAGTTGATGGCAATGAAAGCAGGCAATTTGCCAAAACCCGCTCAGGTGGCAACGCAACCCGGGCTTCCCGCGGGAAGAATCGTCGTTCCCTGTTCAAAAATACACGCACTAAGCTTGGCAAGTTGAGTGGCCTGGTCTAGACTACAGCGATTTAGGCTGTGTGGATCACAGGCCAAGCGATCGGGTGGACGCCCACCCGGCAAGAATCGGAGGCACTCGTGAGCAAAGCCAGAAAACCCACGGCGAACGTCTCGGGTTTGACCTTCGACGCCCTCGTCCTATCCATTCGCGGCGTCGATGAGGAACTCGCCGCCCAGGCCGGACGCGCCGTCAATGTCAGTCTCACGCTCCGTAATTGGCTCATCGGCTGCTATATCGTCGAGTACGAACAGCGCGGGGCGGACCGGGCTCAATACGGTAAAAGGCTTCTGGCAAAGCTGTCTATCCGGCTTACTGGGCTTGGCATCAGTCGGACCGAGGAGCGCGAGCTTCGCCGCTATCGGCAGTTCTATCAAACCTATCCCCACATTCGGGAGGCGCTGACTCCCGAATTGACCAAACATCTCGCCTCCCCGGAAAGAAGCCCATCGATCCCAATTCGGGAGTCGACGCCTCCCGAAATCGGTTTTACGGGGAAGGAGCTGATCGCCAGCTTCTCATTCAGCCACATTGCCGAGTTGCTGGCGATCGAGGAGCCATTCAAGCGATCCTTCTACGAAATCGAGTGCGCCCGCGGCAACTGGGGAGTACGAGAGCTGAAACGGCAAATCGCCTCGCTCTACTTCGAACGCTCCAACCTATCGCGCGACAAAACGAAGCTGGCCGGCCTCGCCCAGGCCAACGCCGAGCAAGGGGAGCCGCGCCTGGCGATCCGCGACCCCTACATCTTCGAGTTCCTCGGATTGAAATCGAGGGAGGTGATGAGTGAATCGCACCTGGAAGACCAACTCCTGGACAAGTTGCAGGAATTCTTGCTCGAACTCGGGCACGGCTTCTGTTTCGAGGCCCGGCAAAAGCGCATCCTGATCGGCGATTCGCACGGTTTCATCGACCTGGTGTTCTACCACCGCGTTTTGAAGTGCCATGTGCTGATCGAATTGAAACTCCAAGCGTTCAGCCACGAAAACATCGGACAAATCAATACTTACGTCAGTTGGTATTCCAAGAACGTGATGACAGATGGAGACAACCCGCCGGTCGGCATCCTGCTTTGCACTCAGAAAGACCATGCCCTGGTCGAGTACGCCCTGGCAGGCATGGACAACAAGCTCTTTGTGTCCAAGTATCAGCTTCACCTGCCCGACCGCGAACAGTTGCAACGGGAACTGGAGCGGACGCTCAAGGAGGACTCATGAATCCTCGGCCGCCAGCGGTCGAAGAGCTTGCCGCGTCCATCTCCAACCTGGCCCGACGGGCGGCGGCGGAAGACTCGTTCATGAACGGTTGTTCGCGAGTCGCATCACTCCGATTTCATTACGCGGCGATGCCATCGAAATCGAGTTCGCGGGCCGCGATCGAGACAGCGCGGGAGTCGGGGCCGGTCTGACCTTCGGCATAGGCGATCAAGAGCGCGAGATCGGCCAGGCGATTGAGTCGACGGGGCATGCCGTCCGCGGCACGATGAAGCAAGTCCAACGCCTCGGGGGAGAAGAGGGGGCTGGTGGCGCCGACGATCGAGAGCCGGCCGAGGAGGTAGGCAGCCGACTCCTTGGCCGTCAACGGGCCGAGCAGGCAACGCGCAGTGAGGCGGTCGGCTAATCCGGGGGGGATCCGAAGCAGGATTTCCGGTCCGCCGACGAGCAAGAGCGAAAGGTCAGGGGGGCCGTTGGTCGCGAAGTTGAGCAGGAGCCGAAGGCTTTCGAACGTCGACGGATCGTCGATCAAGTGCGCTTCGTCCACGATCAGCAACGGGCGTTCCCCCCGCGCCGATGCTGACGCGAGCCAGAGGCGGAGTCGCTTGAGCGGACCGGCCACCGTGGTGTCGTCGGCCGCGCCGGCGCCGAGTTCCTCGGCGAGCAGGGCGAGCAGTTCTCCCCCCGGCATCGCGGGAAAAACGAGGTGAGCCGACGTACCGCCGAGGTCACGCGCCAGGGTTCGCGCCAGCATGGTCTTCCCGGTGCCGGACGCGCCGAAGATCAGCGCTGGTCCCTGGCCATGCTCGAGGCCATAGCGGATCCGACGCAGGACCGTATCGCGGCTCGGCAATGCGACAAAGGCCGACGTACTCACCGTCTCGCCGAAAGGGCGACCGCTCAGGCCGAAATGCGCCTCGTACAACGAAGGACCTCCGCGATTTCGAAAAGAGACATCGCAGGGGTCGTCGGCCCGGGGACGACCACGGCCGCCTGAGCGAAGATAAAAATGAAGGCTCGACTTGCGAGGGAAACGGAACTCAGACGAACGTCTCAGCAATGCCGAGCAGCGGTACACCGCCGCTATCCAGGACCTCGCGCGCACGCTGCAAGGCACGTTCGCCCGTGAGCGCCCGACTATGAACCAAGACGGCGGCGTCGACCGAGTGGTGCAGGACCGCCGCGCTCAAACCGGCGAAGAGGGGACTGCCGTCAAGGAGCACCAGATCATACTCGCGGCGCAACCGCGCCAGGGCGCAGGACCAGGCCGGGCTCGCAAGAAACTCACGCGGGTGACCGACCGGTGCGCGGAGCGGCAGAATCGTGAGGTGATCGTCACGAGCCTCGACCAGGGCATCAGAGAGCGCGAGCCCGTTCTCGATCACATCGTCGAGCCCCACCTTGGGGCGCAGACCGAGTTGGCGGGCGAGCATCGGGCCGGTCAGGTCGGCGTCGACCAATAAGGTTCGGCCGGGACGTCGGGCCAGGGCGCGGGCCAACGTCAGGATCAGGGTCGTCCGCCCCTCGGCACGGTGGCAGCTCGTGAACAGGAGCACCTTCAAGTGCTGACGGTCACGAGCCTCGATCAAGGCATCCGCGAGCTGGTTGAAGCGGTCACCGAACTCGCGTTCCAGGGTCCGGATCGTGGCCGGCCACTGAAGCGTCACGAGTTCGGGGTATTGCGCCCGACGGTCGTCGGTCTCGGCGTGGTCCGCCCCGTTTCCCGGGGAAACGGGCGGCTCGACGGGGCGAGACGGGAGGTGAGGAGCGGGGGGAACGACGGAATGGTCGGTGGCCCCCCGCTGGGCATAGGCGCGAGCCAAAGCCTGATCAACTTCCCGCATGGTGCGTGTCCTCGCAACCGTCATCTGGCAGGAGGTAGCCCGGCAAGACGACCGGAGACTCAACCTCCACATAAGGCGTCAGCCCGTAAGGCTCGATCGAGATCGAGATTGCGGGTGGTCGCGACGCCGCGGCGAGATCCTTCGCGTCGCAGTCGCGTACTTCCCCAACCTGGGGCCGGGCCGAGGCCAACGAAACGGTCGGCCGACCTCCCCAAAGCATCAACGAGGCCAACAGCAGAGGGCTGGCCATTAATAGTGTGTAGCCCGCCATCCGAACCTCGCGACGGAGCCGACGGCGTCGAGCGGCCGGCCGTCGAAAGTTTCGGAACGAGACGCGCTTGGATGATCTCGTCAAAGACGGAATCGCAGGCACTTGAATCAAGACCGGGACCATCACACGCGACGGTTGTCGCGTCGATCGAGACGCCGGCCAGGTTTGCAGATCATTGTCTCGGGACATCGTAGGGTCCCCCACGTCAGCTAGGGAAGCGTATCTGGTTTGCGGGATTCGGACCGTCATTGAGGATCGCTCTGATTCGCGAAACTCGGCGGACTTCTCCGCGTGCTCATGGTATCGTCCCGGCGCGGCGGGAAACTTGAACGACCTTGCCGGAAATAACGAAATCGGAGAGATGGCGGCCCGCCCGCAGACTCAACCCCACCGGAAAACCAATGTGCCCGTCCCCAAATCGCCCGGTGGGGGACGACTCGGGGACGGGCTGGCTTCTCGCTTCAAAACAGGGAGGGGGGGCAAAGACCATGCTCAACGACCGAACATCCGGAAGAGTCCCCGTCGGGGCTGGAGGCTACTGGTGTCGCCGCTCGCTGAATTGATGTCACCGCCGCGGTTCGACGCCATGGCGGGACGTCCTGCCTCATAGTTGCCAACCGGGCGGAACACCGGGGGAGCGCCCGCGAAGGTCCGGCCGGTGCCGCCGCCGTTGGCCAGGTCGAGTGACTTGACGTTGGCTTCAGTCACGTACGGGTTGTGGCCCGCCCATCGGGTGAGCGTCACCTGAAGGATGTTCAGCGGGGCATACTGCGCCTCACCACCGACCGAGATCCAGTCGTTGCTCGCGATGTTGTTGAGATCGACGTTGCCGTCGAGGCCGTAGACCAGGGTGTATTCGTAGTTGCAGACCCGTGGTTTGTTATCCTGCTCGTTGAGGTTCGACCCGGAATTCCCCTCGAGGGCCACTTCAAGTCGCACCGCGCGAGGCCCCTTGCCCGGGATCGCATGGTAGGTCGCCGTGTAGCGCCCCACGCCGTGATTCCAGACTTCATTGATCGTGCCGCGGGGCGGGAAGGCGCGAAGGTTGGCGAGCAACGCTTTCCGGTTGCCGCGGATGTGAGTCTCGATCATATGGTGGAACTTGGCGGTCGAGCTGTCGCACTGATCGTAGCCGGGGCGGGGGGGGCCGGCCGGGATCTCGTTGGCATAGTCGCCGATCTGGTGGTTGAGGTGGTTCTCGCCCAGCTCGGACCAGAGGGCCTTCAACTCGTCCTTGGTCATGCCCGATCCGGGCGCGGGGTTCGGCTCATTCAGGAGGATCGACGCGACGGCCCCACCGAGGCAGTGGCCGGGCCAGCGCTGGATGTCATGGTTCTGGCTGTTGGCCGCTTCCCAGCTGCGTGCGGAGGAGTTGAAGAGCTGGTCGTACTTGAGCATCGGGGCAGGGGTGGCGTAGATCGTGCCGTCGGCCCCGCGGTACGTGAGGTCATCGTACTCGTTGGGGAACCAGGTCGAGTCGTCGCCCGCAGCCACGGGGGTTTCGAGGATCCCGTTGGGGCCGGCGCGAACGATGTCCTGTCCGGGCGCGATATAACCGCCCGGGGTGGCGGCCATCTCGTCGTCACCGAACGCCCGCATCGTGTCGACCCGGCCGTTGCCGCCCGACCACGGCTCGTGAATCGCGTCCGACTTGGTGGGCCAGTAATAGAAGTTCCAGACCTTGCGATCGCTCTGGCCGACCTGAACGAACGCCGTCTCGACGCGATAGGGCTTCTCCGCCCCAATCACTTCGAACGAATACCAGCCTTGCTGGTTCAGCCCCACTTCCTGACCGTTCCGCCGCTCTTTGCCGTCCGGGCCGGTGATCTTGCCGATCGTCCCCGAGTTCGTCGCGATGGTCAGCTCACCCCCGAACCGCGTGGGGACATACACACCAAAATGGCGGTCGCCTGACTGCGCCGACAGGCTACCGCCAAGGGGGACTTGCACGACCCGCTCCGTCGCACCCGCTCCCAAGGCCCAGGGCGCTGAGATCATGACGACGATCGACCATAAGACCGAGCCGCCGAGCCTGTTGCCGATACGCATGCTGCCTCCCGAAAACCAATAGAATAGACGCCCCACCGCATCTCTTTGCTCTAACTCTAGACTCGCCAACACCGGCGGCCAAGGCCGGCGCGGGCGTTGCCAAAGCCTTTACGTCCGTGTACTCGAGACCTCACCACCAATGAGTCGGCATCCGTGCGCCCGGAGGTAGACCAATATCCGGAAGACTCTTCGCCTAGAGTCTTGAAACTCGTCAGAGGCCCTAAAGTTCGCCAAAGCGTCATCTTCTCGATCTTGCCAAGTTGACTCAACACGGGGCGAGCGCGAGCCGATAACCTACGCTGGCCACCCCTGGGGTGAAACGATGAGCCAGCCAAGATGACTGGCCCAAAGCTTCCTCCACCGTTCCGAGGCCAACGTGTGATGAGTCCCCGTTGCGGGTTGGGGACGAGGTTTTACCAGGGATCGAATCGAGTCGGTTTGATTCCGGTAACGAAAGCGAGAAGCCCCGACAGGATCGGTGGTGATGGCCTTCGGCCGCTGGACGACTTCGGCCGAGCCTGACCATCAGGGGATTGTCTGCTTACTGACTCGATCGAGACGTCGACCGACACGCTCTTTCTTTCCATAGAGGACATCGCGATGACCAGCGCACTTTTGGTTCTTGCTCTGACCGCCACCGGCCTTGGCCACCACAACGGTTCCTATGCGTCGCCGCAGGGCCCGAGCAAGGTTCTGCCTTGCCCCCAGGCTCCCACCAAAGTGGCCCCGGCTCCTTGCGTTGCCCCGAGCAAGGTCCTGCCTTGCCCCCAGGCTCCCACCAAGGTGATCCCGGCCCCCTGCGCCGCCCCGAGCAAGGTCCTGCCTTGCCCCCAGGCTCCCACCAAGGTGGCCCCGGCCCCTTGCGTCGCCCCGAGCAAGGTTCTGCCTTGCCCCCAGGCTCCCACCAAGATCGTTCCGAGCAAGGTTCTGCCTTGCCCCCAGGCTCCGGCCAAGGTGGCCCCGGCCATCTACCCCGCGCCGCAGGCCCCGATTAAGTCCTCCCCCCAGTTCTGAGCTAAGTTCCACGAGCCCGGGCCGCCTCGCGGCGGCCCGACTCGGGGACAAAGCGACGGCGTCTCCCGAATCCGGGTGACGCCGTCGCTTTTTTTTCGTTTCGAACGCCCAAGGGGGCTCGATCCGCGTTCCCGGTACCCCGTATCGAATCCCCAAGAAACCAACACCCTCGAACCCGTCGATCAGCGGCCAGCTCCCAAAACCCATCCGAACCTGGTCGGCCTCGCGGTGCGGGACTCCATCCATTTCATCGACCTGTCACCCACTTCGAATTTTCTGGGGTTCGAGCCCGATATTGTTGAGCAAAAGCAACACCTCCCAACCTCTTTTCCTGGTTCTCTCGTCGCTATGCGATTCCTGACATAGACTTCGAGGGGGGAACATTCGACGTTCCCCCGATGATGCGCCACCGGGAACCGAACGATCGATTGACGAGCCGGATTTGCTTAGAATGGCTTAATCGACGGCCGACGCCCGCAAGGCGATGACAGGGAAATTACACTCTGGCCGCGTGCACCTCGATCGCCCCCTCATCGACTCCATGACAGGAGTCCATGGCCACGAAGCCAAAGAAGCGCGGATCGACCATGACTCTGAGCATCCGAATCACCCGTGTTCCCTCCAGCCGATGGACGCCCCGGCTCGAAGCGCTCGAAGAGCGCCGCCTGTTTGCGGTTTCGGCGGAAACGGCTTTCGTGGGCAGCGGGCCGATTGCACCCGCCGCGCTGACGAGTTCGGATGCAGTGAGTCAGGGGCAGGCGTCTTCCCCAAGAGACCTGAGCACACTCAGCGTGGTCCGGACCACGCCCGCCTCCGGTTCGGTCCTGAACCAGTCGCCGACCGAGTTGAACGTGACGTTCAACCAACCCTTTCTGTTCTTTCTGGCGGGGCAGGACATCGGGTTGCAACGGATCGATGCGAATGGATCCGTGCTCGAGGATTACACCGGCTTACTCCAATTGGGGGACGAGCCGTTGGACGAGGGCTTGACGCTTCCCTCGAGCATTGATGGGGTGCTCCCCGCCGGTCGGTATCAGATCGTGCTCCTCGGCGATTCGGTCCTCACCGGGATAGGAAGAAACGGCGAGCCCGGCGCACCCTTGAGCACGCCCGGCACCGACCAGATCTTGAGTACGTTCACGATTCTCCCCGCCGATTCTGCTCCTCAGCCCAAGGCGCCCCAAAAACTGGCCGACGCAACGAATCTGGGCACACTTGGTCCGGTTCAACTCGCCACCGCGGGGGCGCTCGACCTCAGGTCCAACCTCGGCGATTACCAGCTTTACAAGTTCACATTGGCGCCCGGGCACGTCTGGCGGCTCGGGGCCGAGGTCACCGCTCAGCGGGATCATGGGACGCTCAACTCGGTACTCTCGCTGTTCGATGCGACGGGTCGCGTCCTCAAGACCGCTGACATCGGTCTCTCCGACGCGCCGTTCGATCCCTACCTTTTTGCGGGGCTTGCGCCCGGCACCTATTATCTCGGTGTGTCGAGCGTGAATAACGTTCCCGGCACCCCCGGCGGATACAACCCGGTCAACGGCAGCTTCGGATCGACCGGTCTGATTCAGGCCGACGGCACCTACCGACTCCATGTCGTGGCCCAGATCGCCGACGCCCCCACCTCATTGCTCGATAGCCAGCTCGTTTATTCCGACCCACTGGACCCAAGACCGACCGGAGTTGTCCTGGTCTTCTCCGGCCCGATGGATCTTGCCAGCTTCGCGACGGTGACCGACTCGCGCGGCAACATCACGCTCCAAGGGCTGGAATTGGTCGACCAGACGGGGCGTGTCTGGTCGCTGGCGCCCACTTTGTTCAAGGGAAGCAATAGCCAGTACACGTTCCTGTTTAGCACGCCGTTGCCCGACGGGCATTACACCCTCCGGCTCCCCGCGGTGAACGGGGTGACCGACCTTGCCGGACGGCCTCCCGTCGGACAAGGAAACGGCCAGGCCTCCGTCCCGACCGGGATCTTGACAAGCTGGACGGTCAAAACCAACGCTCCACCCCGGGCCGCAAATGACCTGGGAACGATCTTGAGTGACGCGGTCACGATCACCGACACCCTCAAAGCCGGATCGTCGGCCAGCTACCGGTTCGTCGTGCCCGCCGATGGCTACTACACGATCGAGAGCAACGCATCCAGCGACTCGGTCCTGATTCAGACGATCGGAAGCGACGGAACGATCACGACTCTCTCGGGCAATGGGGCCGGTCTCAGGTCAAAGACGCTCTTTCTGACCACCGGGGTCTACGACCTGCGCTGCGAGGCTACGGGATCGCAAGATGCGATCGTTCGCCTCTCCCTCTTCAGGAAGTCGATCGCGCCGGATTCGATTTTTGACAACGGCGTTGGCCAAGGCCCCGCGCTGAATATCACGCTCATTAGTCCCGTTCCGCTCAACCCGGCAGGTCAGCCCGCATTGCCGCCGGTGATCCCGGTGCCGCCGGTGATCCCGGTTTCGCCGGTGACCCCGGTTTCGCCCGGGTCCTCAGTTTCGCCTTGGTCTTCGGTTCCTCCGGGGTCCTCGGTTCCGCCTCCGACTCTGGGTCTTGACCATCCGGGTCCCTTGGCTCCCGCGAACACCGCGCCGAGAACTTCCACACAGTTGAACTCGTTCGGGGCCTCCTCGACCAGCACTGGCCTCGTGCTCACTCTCGGGAGCGGGTTGATCGGTTCTCCCACGGCCGGGGCCGAGCATGTCTCGGCGGTCGGCCCAGGAACGCTGACCGGAACGACGGCGCTCGCCGCCAACACTCCGGGCGTCCTCCAAGGAATTCTCTACGGCCAAAGCCTGGGGCAAGTCCGTTCCAACCTCAGCGGTGAGAGCCTGATCAATCCCACCGATGTTGCGATGAACTCCAGCCAACTCCCGCTAACGCCTGCATCCGTCGTCGGTGCACTGGTCGCGAACGAGCAACCCGGCGCACCGATCGAGGCAGAGCGAGTGATCGCATCGCCGTCCGACTGGCTGGGCGGCCTTGGCACCATGCTGCTCCATGGGTTCTCGATCACGTCCAGGCCGCAAGCGCCGACCAGAATGGAAGCTTTGCCGAGCGAACCCGGCGAGCCCATGGTGGTCTTGCGAGACGACCTCAAGACTCCGTCGACCGACGAGCAAGTCGAATACGCCAACCTTGCCGCCCCGCTGGGACTGAGCGTCGCCTCGGTCTTGGCCCTGCGGCTTCACCAGCCCATCCGCCGCTGGTTCAAGCGACAGCGGATCCAAATCGCTGGACTTCGAGCTTCGAAGCGGTCGAAGGCCAGTGGCACGGCCAAACGGGTCTGACCTGACCGCACGCCACCGAGCGAGGGGATTCTCGGGCTCGACCGGTACGCTTGCGCTCCGATTCTCCAGCGAGACGAGTCGGGCGACCGGTCGTCTACAACTCGTGCTGAGTGCGCGTTCCGACGTCCCTCTTCGACGCGGCACCGGCTTTTTTCAGGCTGATCAGGGCCGCCAGAACAAAGAAAACAAGGCCCCACACGATGAAATCAAGGCCCGCGATGAACTGCCGCAAGAGCAAGTAACTCCGCCAGCCCACGACGGTCAGCCACGAAACCAGGAGCGCCGCCGCGGCCACAAAGAAGAGTCGGTTCCCCACGGTGAAACCGTAACCGATCGCGATCGCAACAACGAGTGGAACGTACACGTCGAGGAGCCATTGCGGCGGGTTTGCGAAGAGACGCGAATCGCCCAAGATCACGGCGAGCCCCGACAGGAACAACACCCCCGCGCCCACCTGTTGAAGCCGTCGAGCGAGCGCGTCGCTGAAGATCGCGCCCAGGGCCAGGATCGCGACGAGCGCGAGTTGGAAGACGAGATAGGCCCTGGCGATCGGCACCCCGTCCGGTAAGACCAGGGCGATCGCGGTCACGGTGCAAGCGGCGGCGCTCAGGCCTCGCCAGGAATCGCGGCGGCGGTAGGCCATCCCGGCCTCAAGGAGGGCGATCGCCAGGAGAGGCCACGCGGCCGGGGTTTTCAGCCCGTGCAGATCGAGCGTGGTCGGCCCGATCACCACGAGCGCGGCGAGCGATGCGGCCACCCCGCTGTACGCCATCGGCACGGCCCGAACCGCCGCGAATCCGTAGAACGCCAGCGCCGCGATCGTGGTCAGGAAAAGCGGTGAACCGCCGAGTCCATTCATGAAGATTTCAAGGAACCGCTGATAGACCGGGTCGGGGCGGTGCCCCAACACGGCCAGCCCCAGCAACCCCAAGGGGACGAGCAAGGCGGTCCGGAGCACGACCCGGTTCCGAGCCACAATGCCGGCCTCCAACACCAGCAAGTTCAGTGCGAACAGAAACGGGATCAGGAAGTAAGGCGCAAAGATGCTATTGGTGGCTTCATGGATCGTCCGGTCGACGAAATGAAACGAAACACAGAGGTACGACGCCCGCGCGCAGACGGCCATCGCCAGCAGTCCGAACAACACCCAAGGATAGAGCGGCCATCGCCAAGGGCTTCCATTGTCGACAACGTACTCCGGACCTCGGCGGATGGCGGGGACCAACGTGAGAAAGCAGAGCCCGGACAGGGTCGGGAACCCAATCAAGGCCCATTGCAACACCGGGCCATCCGGTTGGCTCAGGAGCGGACGCAAACCCAGCGGATAGAGAAAGAAAAGCGCGAGAATCAGGTAATAAGGCCCCCGAAACCAGAGCGGGAGCGCAAGCTGGATCCCCCTCAAAAGCCCTTCGCTGACGGCGACGGCAAAGAGGAACCCTCCGATAAAACAGGCGGTCCCCAGCCCTCGGTTCGCGTTCAGGGTGTTATCGAAGGTGACCGACATCGCCAGGAACATCATCACGACCAGCAACAGCAGGCTGCGTGCGTCGTCCCAGACCTTGCCACGGCGAATCAACCAGCAAGCCGTCGCCGCCAAGAGCAGGGTGTACCCCGCCAGGCCGAGCATCAAGGCCCAGGTCTCGAACGTCTGGCCCTCGGTGTTGAACGACATCCGCAGACCGACGAAAACAAGGTCTGCACTGATCACGTAAAATGGGTTGCTGGTGTAGAGCCGGAAGACCAGCCCCCGCGTACCTCGTTGCGGGTCCCTCGGCGCAGACGCAGGACCGACGTTCGTCAGGGGATCCTTCATCAGAGCCTCACCGATTCGAGATGGGATGGAGGCATCGAGAATTCAGACGTGCGACCTGGTTCTCCCTAAGTTACCGCCGACCACCCAGCCTGTGACAGGTGTAACACTCTATTTTTTGGGACTTGAGTCAGGGCGAGGAGGGATAGCGAACGGGAGGAAAAGGAGCGATCCGCTCCGCGCTCGCCTAAGAAGTCACCAGAGGGTGTAGCCACCGTCGATCACCAGGGTCGCGCCCGTCATATAACGCGAGGCATCGCTGGCGAGGTAGACGGCCAGCGGGGCGAGCTCGTCGGGCACGCCAAACCGGCCCATCGGGATCATCTGCTCGAAGGTCTCGCGGAGTTCGGGGCGTTCCTGAAACCAACGCTGGTTCGGCTCGGTCAAAAAGCCCCCCGGCGCGATGGCGTTGACGGTAACGCCGCGGGGAGCCCAATCGGCGGCCAGGGCGCGGGTGAACGAGAGCAGGGCGGCTTTCGACGTCTCATAGCTCCGTCCCCCAATCCCTCGGTTGGCGACCAGGCCCGAGATCGAGGCCACGTTGATCACGCGGCCCCAACCGCGCGGCAACATGGACCCGCCGACCACCTTCGACCACACAAAGGCGCTGGTGAGGTTCAGGTCGATGATCCGCTGCCAGTCAACCGTCGCGAGCGTCTCGGTCGGGACGTCGATCCGCCGGCCACCGACATTGTTCACCAGGATGTCGATCGGTCCCCAAGTCTCGAGCACCCGGTGCGCACCGGCTTCGCTCGGCTCAGGGGACCCGACGTCGACCGAGAGAATCTCGACCTGACGACCGGTCGCAACCAGGTCGTCGCGCGCCTGCTCGAGCGAAGCGAGGTCGCGACCGACCAGGACGAGGTCAGCCCCCGCCTCGGCCAAGCCCCGCGCCATGGCGAACCCGAGGCCACGGCTCCCCCCGGTCACGCACGCCCGCTTGCCATCAAGACGAAACGACTCGAGAACACTCATCGACCTTCTCCAACGCGAAATCGTCCGTGCCCCGAGCGGCGGGGACATAGATCAACCGGTTGCCCGTCTTGCCCCGGGCCACAACGGCCCCCGAGAGCCGCAAACAGTAGGCGACCCGCTGCGCGAATGCAACCGGCCGCTCGAGTTGCTCCGCCAGGTCCAGGGTGGTGAATGAGCCCACCCGAACCTCCGGCAGCAACGCCCAGAGGTCGCTCGCCCGGCGCAACGTCACCGTGGTCGCAATCTGCCGGAGCCGGCGGTCGACGACGGCATAACCCGGCCATCGCCGTCGTGGAATCCGAACCTCGTCGATCTCCACCGCCAGCACGTCCACGCTCAGGTTCGGATCGGGGAAGACCCGAGCGAGCCCGATGAGGTCGTCGAAAACGTCGACCAGGGCCCCCCGCTTGGGACTGAGCCGCGGTGCCGACTCCGTGCCCTCCTTCCGCGTGCGGCGTATGATCCGGCGGGTGAGGATGACCGGCTTGACCACCCGCACCCGTTGCGTGGGGAGAAGCCGGAGGAGCTTCTCCCGCAACGGCCCGAGCGCCGCCGACTGAACCTCGATCAAGGTCCCGTCGGGCGCGATCGCATCGATCCGAAAGCCTTGGATCGAAACCTCGGAGCGCCCTCCCAGGTCGGGGCCATACCGCTCCTTGAGCTGCCTGTGCAAGCTCGACTCCACGATCGAAGCGCCTCCTACGCTCGAGGGCCGACAGTCCCGGTTCGCCTACGGCTTCAGCGGCTCGACGCCCAGGTCGCGAATCGTCGCCAACGCGTGAAAGTCGAGCCCCTTGGCGGCGAACGCCTCGGCGGCCCCTTCCAGGCGGTCGAGCACGACGATGACCCGAGCGACCGTGCAGCCCATCGCCTCAACGGCCGCAACCGCCTGGAGCGACGAACCACCGGTGGTGGCAACGTCATCGACGATCACCACCGCGCTGCCGGGCTCGAGCGGCCCCTCGACGAGCTTGCCGGTGCCATGCCCCTTGGCCTCCTTGCGCACCAGGAATCCCCGCCAGTTCGTCAGGCCGCGCGCGCCCGCAACCGCGAGGGTTGCGCCCACGATCGGGTCGGCGCCCATCGTCAGCCCGCCCACGGCCGAGACGCCGGGCAGGTCGGCCAGTTGCGCGAGGACCCCGAGCCCGATCAGAGCCGCCCCCTCGGCGGAGAGGGTCACCTTGCGACCATCGACGTAGTAATGCGAGGTCCGTCCACTCGCCAGGGTAAACGTCCCGGTCCTCAGCGCATCCCGCCGCAGCAGTTCAATCAGACGCGACCGATCGTAGAGTTCCGCCATCGCGCGAACGTACTCCTTTCCAGATTGCCCCTTGCCCATTCCGGATCGTCGGCCACCCTACCAGAGCCGCCCCCTCGAATCCAAGTGGAGTCTCTGACGCCCCGCCGGCACGATCGGGACCGAGATGAAGCGGGAACGAGCGATCGACCGATGAGGAAGGAAGGAACGAGCGGAGCGCCGGCCTCTGGCATTCGACTAAGACACGAACTCTGAGACTAACGGTTCATCCTCATGCCCGTCATCCCCCGCCCCGACCCGAACCGTGACCCGATTGGGCCGTTCTTGCACTACCTGATGGCGGAGTGCGGCGTTTCGCCGAACACCCTGGCGGCGTATCGCTCGGACGTCATGCGGTTCAGTCGCTGGCGCAAAGCCCACGCGCCGGGCGCCTTGGCCGAGCTCGAGATCGCGGCGCTGGTCGGCTACGTGGATTTCCTGGTCCAGCGCGGACTCGCACCCAGTAGCGTCGGCCGAAACCTGGCGAGCCTGTCGACCTTCTTCCGGTTCCTGATTTTCGACGGTCGCCTCACGGAGAACGTGGCGAAACTGCTGGTGGCGCCGGCGGTCTGGGATCGCTTGCCGACGGTCCTTGGCCCCGGAGCCGTCGATCGGCTCTTGAGTGCGCCGAACGGCGAGACCCGGCTCGGGCGTCGCGACCGTGCCGCGCTCGAGACGCTCTACGCGACCGGCTGCCGGGCCTCCGAGGTCGTGGGCCTCCGAGCCCGTGACCTGGATTTGAAGGGGGGGTTCGCCCGCTGCGTGGGGAAGGGGGACAAGGAACGGATCGTCCCGCTCGGCGAGCGGGCGCGTGAGCTCCTCGCCGCGTATCTCAGCGAGGATCGACCATCACTGGTGGCCCGACGGCCCGAGACCTTGACCGTCTTCGTGTCCCGGACCGGCCGGCCGCTCTCCCGGATCGGACTCTGGCGGATCGTGAAGGTCCACGCGCAAGCGATCGCTCTCCACACCGAAGTCAGCCCGCATACGCTCCGCCATAGCTTCGCCACCCACCTCCTGGCCGGGGGCGCCGACCTCCGCGCGGTCCAGGAGATGCTCGGACACGCCTCGATCGCCACCACCCAGGTCTACACCCGGGTTGAGCTCAGCCGACTTCGCGAAGTCCACGGCAAGTTCCACCCTCGTTCCTAACGGCGTTTCGATCACGAGGGCGCTACGTCGGCGCTCGGCTCGGGAGTGCGCCACGCCTCAAGCTTCTGCTTGATGACGCCGCGATAGCTCATCGGATCAGTCCCCTTGGGACTGGCGATCCCGATTCCGACGCACGCATCGACCGGAATGATCCGGACGATTTTCCGTTCCTGATCGCCGAGGAGCGCGACCCGAATCTCAGCGACAATGGCCGTGTCGTCCCAGTGGCAGCGACTGGCCGTCCCGTCGGGAAGAAAGAGCATGACTTCCGGCAAGCCCGCGTCACGCAGGCCCGACCAGATTTCCGAAATCAGTTCCGCCATAAGTCGTTCGACTCGCTCTTCATTTCGAGGGTTCGAGGGCGATCAGACTCTCCGGTCGCCGAAGCACGGGGCAGGGGGGAGGCTCCCTCAGGAAACCCTAGGACAAAGATTCGTAATCAGAGCAGCCAGACACTTCAATTGGAATGTCTGGCAGGTTCAGAGTATATGGGCGTTCGACCGCAAGCCTTCGCCACTCACCCAATTCTGCCATATTGCCCACTTTAGGAGGTTGCCCACCGGCTTGATGCCTCACAGAAGGAAATTTTTTTCATTACATATCATTATTTATTTTGCTTAGACTTCGTCGAAAACTAGGAATATCCCCATTCCGACCCCTCCTGCCGGTGGCGGAAGTCGCCCCGGTGAGAGCCGGGGCGTTGTCGTGCTCGAGAAGGGGGAAGGGGGCGTGCTCAACGACGGATCCCCACCTTCGGTTTCGCCTGTCGAAAACCTCTCAAACCAGCGTCGGTAATCTTAGTCCCCTTGATATGGAGCCGTTTGAGATTCGCCAATGTTTTCAGATGGGCCAGCCCATCGTCACTGACTTGAGTCCCTTCAAGGTTGAGATGTTGGAGGTTGACCAATCCAGTCAAATGCTCCAGTCCGGAATCGGTGATGGTGGTGTGATCGAGCCCCAGAAGCTCAAGGTCGTTCTTTCCTACCAGTTGTTTCAAACCGGCATCCGTGACGTCGGTACCGCCGACACTCAGTCCTTTGAGGCGGGCCAGCGTCTTAAGCGGCATGATCCGGGTGTCCGTCGACCTGACTGAGGAGGAAATCGTCAGCCATCGAAGCCGCGTCAGCCGGTCAAGGTACACGAGACCGAAAATAATTCGGTGTCAAAAATAATTCGGTATCAGATCATACTATTCTCGAAATAATTCGGAAACAATTCGGTGTCAGATCATATTATTCTCGATGTTCTCTGCGGTCGCTCAGACAGCATCAGGATTAATTATGATCTGACACCGAATTATTCTCCCAGCGACAAGTACGTGAGCGACTCGAAGGCAAACCGCTGTAATCCCACGAGCGTAGGCTGGGTCGAGCCGCCTACTTTCGTGGCACGTCCGTGAATCGTCCTGAAACTGGGAAGTTATTTGCGTCCCGTTCATTTGGCGGATCGAGGCCTTTCGCTTTCTCATCACAGCCAACCAGAATGTCACTCATCGTCGATACACTGATAGTCTACAAGCCTCTACCCTCAATTCAATGAAGAAGGGAGGCGAGCCAGACATTCGTGAACGATTCGGGGCCGCCGTCAGGGATCGGCGTGAATCGCTCCACCTGACGCAGGAGGAGTTCGCGGACAGGGCCGGCATCCACCGCACCTACCTCTCCGACATCGAGCGGGGCACGCGAAATCCCAGCCTCATCAACATCGAGCGTGTAGCCACGGCTTTGGACCTGAAACCCTCCGAGCTCTTCAAGCGGATCGAGCAAGGCTGACCCGAGCCTTGAGAGCTCGTCGATCCTTCAGAATCCCCTGACCCGCAAGCTGACCGCAACGTCAGTGAATCGGCCTTTCGGTGGGCCGAAGCGTCCTCGCTTTTCGTGCCTGTGTCATCGCCTTCGATGACGCCTCGTCTGCCCGTCCCCCTTCATGATTCACCCGCCCGCCATCCGGTCAACGATCGCGTGGCGTGATCGGCGCTGCTTCGACACGACTTACGACCTTCGGGAACGGACCGGTTGCCCTGGTCGCAATGGCCGGAGCGGCTGCGCCGATTGTTTCGTGCCGCCCAGAAAGCGAATGCTACTTAAACACATCATGTGTGACGGGAGAATGCCCGTCAAGCATGAACCTGGACGACACCAAATTTCTGTGTGAACTGGGCGACCGCCTTCGCGAGCGGCGGATCGCGCGCAACCTGACCCAGGAGCAACTCGCCGAGCAGTGCGAGCTCCATCGCACCTTCATCGGCTCGGTCGAACGGGGCGAGCGCAATGTCTCGATCTTGAACCTGAGGTTGATCGCCAGGATCCTGCGAATCCCGCTGGCCGACCTGTTCGCCAAGTCGGGTCAATAGAGTGGTTCGGCCTCGCCAGCCCGACGTTCCCGATTATCGGCTTAATGGTTTCGCGGCCGGGATTCACGTTTCCGTCGTCGGGCCCGATGGTCAGCCACCGGATCGCGTCTTCCTCGACGCGGGGTTCGCTGTTATCGTTCGCAGATGGACTCGCATTACCAAGGCTCAACAAGTCGGGCAGTCTGAACGGATTGCGTGGTCGGAAAAAATCTTGTTGGGGGACTTTCTCAGCGAGGGTGGACAAGCGCGGACAGTTTCGGCAGTGGTCGAGTAGGCAGTAGGTGGCGAAGAAGTCCTTCGTCGGCAAAGTCTTGCTCCGGTTCCTCGGGCTGCCTTGGCCGCCCAAAGTGTCCGCGATGTTCACTGGTCCTGGCATCGGCGGTGAGAAAGTACCGTTGTTGGAGGGACTTTCTCAACTCCCTTATTAATTTCAACGATCCGCCAATGGGCTAAAAACCAGTAGGATTTGGGTGTTTCTGCAAAAGGTTTACCCGAAAAGAGTTGCGTCGCTGCGTCGACTGCAAACCATGACAGGATAACGACTTGCTGCGTCCGCTCTTTTCAGTTGGTTTTTAGCCCATTGGCGGATCGTTGATTAATTTTGGGAGCTCCATAGACACTTCAATACTGAACACGTCCAATCAGCGGGAGGCCTGACCACGCTGACCACCACGGAGTTCCGCGCTAAGGGGATGGTTGCCCGCGTCCGACGCCGCTTGGCCAACGCCCGAACCGTTCTGTTCGGTGCTCACGGCGAGGTCACCCGACACACGCCCAAGACCAGGGACAGAGCCGGCAAAGCCATTACCGGGACGCCGCCGCCGTCGTTGCGGTCGAGGGGACGCTGACCCAACAGTGCCTCGAGGCGTTCGAAGCTCGCCTGACTGAGCAGACGGCCTTGCTGAAGCAGTTCGATGCCCGGCTGCAACGCGCCGTCGAGATCACCGCCGACATGCAAGCCGCGTTCCTCAGTAAGGTCCAGGCCGAAGGGGTCAGCCTCCCCGTCGCCCGTCGGCTCTTGGCCGTGATGCTTGGACCCAAGACGCCAAGTTCGGCCCATCTAGACTCAGGGGGCGGCGAATAGGGAAGCGCCGTTCATAATCCAATCGCTACAACTCTCCGACGGGATCCGACACGGGCTTCGTCGCCTTTGTGCCCCGAAGGTACTCCCTGAACTCCGGCCTGAGCGCGAACGCCAACGCGGGGATTGTGTAGACGATCCCAAAGCAGGTAACGGCCACGAGCGCTGACCCAGTCAGGTGCGAATAGTAACCCCACGGCTTACGCAGGATCAACCCGATCCCGCCGACCGTCAGCGTCACCAAGGCGGGCAGGTAAAGGGCAAAGAAGCCGAGCGACTGAGCCATGATCATTCGGGTGTCGGCGATCAGTTCCGGTCGCGGGACCCTGCCGAAGTAACGGTTCAGGCCCAGGGAACCGTTCCAGACCTCATCCACGCCGATCGCGAGCATGAAAAGAAGCCCCGATTCCATGGCCAATAGCAACGTCGCGAGGGCGAGGTCCGCGACGCCGAAAACAAGGATGGTCCGGCGGGTCACGGCCAGGCCTCGCGACGAAGGCCCCCCTTTCCAACCGAAGCGTGTCCGGTCGGTGATCCTCCCGAATCGCTCCTGGGTGTCGGTGACCTCACCCCACCGATTCGCGGGGCCGTCCCAACGGACCACGACACGTTCCGAATTTGGCCCCCGAAAGAATCCACCGCATTTGACCCAGCCGCTGCGCCGCTCGCCTCGACGGTCCTCCACCGTGACGTAGAAGACCGCTTGAACGGCGCTTTTCGACAGAATCCAAGGGTTGAGTTGTCTGGCCTCCTCCTTGATTATCTTATAGCCTTTCTCGGAGGCCCAATTCTCGAGAATTCTGACATGATAGAGACGATAATTCTTGATTATCCCCATAGATGAAATTGCCGCCCTCGCGAAGAAAAGAAACACGGCCGAGAAAACCAGGATATTCAGAAGAGTAAGAACGATATTGTCCGTCGGATCAAACATTCGCGCGGCCTCGCCGTCTCATCCCTGGCCGATCGATCGCCGTCACCGGAGGCTGACGAACCCTCCTCGACCAACGCGCCGGGACATTCGCCTCTCAGGACATGCCCCCGGCCATAACCCCACCTCGATTTTCCGTGGGATGACTGCCATCAAATGACTTATTATACCTACACTCGGAGTCCGGTGCGACAATTTGTGATGACATCCACCGCCGGGCTGAGCAAAGGGCCGCCTGGCGTCGCCTTCCCTACAAGATTGAGCCTCCGTGCTCTCCCCGGGACAATGGGACGCATTACGGAAGGCCGGGATACGGCGGGAACGGCTGGGGACTGAAAGGATTCGGATTCAGCGGTGGGAACATGGGCTCAACTGGCCGCCTGAAGTGGGGGTTTTTCGGAGGCATCGTCGGTAGGGGGGGCATCGGTCGGGGAGGCCGGGGCGCAGGGGGGGTACACGAGACCGGTTTCCCGTTCCACCATCGCCCCAACGAAATCGCAAGGTTAGCAGGGTTAACATCACCGAGGACACCCCACGCGCCAGCACCAAACCCGCCGAGCAGGTTACCGCCCACGCCGACCTCATAAAAACCACCGCCTGAACCGTTGAACGGATTGTAGGCGCCACCAAGTTGGCCGCCAAGTAGTGCGAACCATCCCACGCCCACGTTGATGCCCGGTGTGATAGACTGACCCCCGGGAGCGATGCTGCCGGTGATGCCGGGCGTCTGGGCGCCGAAGTAGGGATGGATTCCCCAGAAGTAACACGGGCCGTAATTCGATGGGCCGATCTGGACGCCCCACCCAGGGACGACCGGCGCGAAAAGCCACGGTGGCGCGAGGTTGATGTCGATATACCAAGTCCCTCGGGGGTCGATGAGATTGGCCGGGTTGCTGTGGACGTAACGGTAGAGATTCGCATCGCCAGCAGCAAAGCCGATTGGGTCCTGGCTCATCCATCTTCCGGTTGCCGGGTTCTGAACGCGGTGCAGGGCGAAGTTAAGCCCTGTCGTCGAGTCGTACTGCAGACCCGCGAATTTCATCCGGTCTCCCACGGCCGGATTCGACTCGCCCGTGACGTTGCCGAACGCCCCATAATCGACATGGTCAATCACGCCGCCGGAACTGTTCACCAGGTCTCGTACCGTCCCCAGCCGATCACTCAGATACCACGTCACAGCACCCCCCGACGTCTCCCGCGCCAGCACTGCGTCCACACTGGCTGGGGTCGGACCGCTCAGGTAGCGCGCTGTCTGAGTCCCGGTCCCGTTGAAGTCAAGGATTGGCGACCAGCCGTCGTAGAGGCTCCACCGCGTCGCCCCGCCTTCCGACTCTCCGATGCGCCGGTCCAGAGCGTCGTAGGTGAAGGTTGCCAGCGTCGTGTGCACGCCGCCGACGACCTGCTCGACGCCAATTTGCCGATTGCGATGATCCCAAGTATAAAGCACCTGGTTCCCGCTGGTGATCTCCGTCTTGCTCGTCAGGTTCCCCTCGTCGTCGTACGCATAGTTGAACGTCCCGTCGCTCGACTGCCGGTTCCCCGTAGCGGTCGTGAAGCCGGTCATGGTCCGGTTGCCGTTGGCGTCGTAGCTGAAGCTCTCGTTGGCGAACGCGACGTTTGTGTGCGTCACACCCGTCAATTGGCTGTCGTTGGTATAGGTGTAGCCGACTGTGTCGGTGGCCGTACCACCGGTCGTCGTCCAGGTTTTCAACTCCTGCGTCAAGCGGTTAACCGCATCGAGCGTGTAGCCGTATGACGAGACTACCGTGCCTCCCGTCAGGGCCGTCTTGTGCACGAGGCCGGTCAGTCGGTTTGCAGCGTCGTAGGTGTAGGCCGTCGCCAGGACCGTCGATGTTCCGGTCAGGTCCGAATAGCGAATCAGACCGGTCCGTCGCCCTGCATCGTCATAGTTGAAGTCGACACGTTTGTTCGTGACTCCCGTGCCGGACTGTCGCAGACCGATCAACTCATCGCGTGAGTCGTATACGTAATCGGTCACACCGCCAAGGCTGTCGGCGAGGCTTGCCCGATTTCCTACCGCGTCGTAACCATACGTCAGCGTCACTTGCGGAAGGCCGGTGGTTCCTGCATCATCCACCGTGATCAGACGGTCGGCATTATCGTACGTATAAGCGTACTGACTGATATTGTCGCGGATGCCTGTCATCCGGCCCGCCGCGTCGTAGGTCATGGTGATCACGTTTGTGGCCGAGCCGCCGCCGATCGGAATCCACGACTCGGTCGTCCGACGATCGTCCGCGTCGTAGCCGAACTGGCGGATTCGTAGATCGCGGTCCGTCAACTGGGTCAAGTTACCCACAAGATCGTAGACGTTCGTCGTCGTTTTGCCCCGCGGGTCAGTCACTGTCGTGACACGATCGGCCGCATCGTAGCCGTAACTCGTGACATTGCCCATCGGGTCGGTCAGGCTCGTCGGTCGTGAGTGCGGGTCGTAGGTGTATGTCGTCGTTCCACCGCCCGCCGGGGCTGTCTGACTGATCAATCGGTCTCGGACGTCATAGGTGTTCGTCGTGACATGACCGAGCGGGTCGGTGATGGTCGTCACGTTTCCGTCGGCGTCGTAGCCGTAGCTGGTTGTGTGGGCGAGTGCGTCGGTGATCGCGATTCGACGATTAATATTACTGTATGTGTAAGTTGTTGTGTGGGAAAGTGGATCCCTCACACTCGTGAGGTTGCCTTGGAGGTCGTAACCGTAGGTGTACTCGGCGATTCCTGGCCCTCCTGTGCCGCCCCATCCCCCTGATCCACCCGAGCCCCCTGATCCGCCCGAGCCGACTGGAACGGTATCCGGGAGGGACATTGTCTTGATGCGTCCCAGATTATCGTAGCTGTATAATGTTGTATGCCCGTTTGGGTCGATCTCGGAAGTTCGTTCACCGACAAGGTCGTACCCAAACGTTGTTCGGTGCCCCAAGGGGTCGGTAACACTCGTCAAACGATTGGCATTGTCGACGGTGTACGTGGTGGTATGGCCCAGCGGATCGGTGATGGTCTTGAGGTTGCCGAAGGCGTCGTACGTGTAAGTGGTATGGTGGCTGGTTCCCTGGTTGACCGGGTCGGTCATCCCCACCAGTAGGTCACGCTCGTTGTACGCATAAGTTGTGACGCGTCCCAGGGCGTCGGTGACGCTGGTGAGATTGCCGTCGGCATCGTAGGTGTACGAGGTAGCCTTTCCCGCCGCCGCCTGTACTGGATCTTGCTCCGATAGGAGGCGCCCAGCTTGGTCGCGGGTCAAGGTCGTCGTATGACTCAGTTCGTCGGCGATCGAGGTGACGTCACCAGCGGAGTTGTACTGATAGACGACGTGGGGAGAACCGGTTCCAGGGAACGTGATCGTCGTGAGTCGGCCGAGCGAATCGTAGGCGTAGGTGGTTGTGTTGCCGTTGCGGCTGGTGTCGGTGAGCACCTGGCCGGCGAAATTGTACGTCCAGTCCTCGTGCAGACTGTCTGCGTCGGTGCGGCGCAGGATGTTGCCGTGGGAGTCGAGCGTGAAGGTGGTTGTATTGCCGTTAAAGTCGGTGATCGAGGTGGGAACGCTATTCACCCCGTAGGCGATCGTTTCGATACTGGGAGGGCCCCCGCCCGATCCTCCTGATTCGCCAGAGTCGGCACCTGGTCGAGTAATCGATGTGACGTTGCCGAGCGCGTCGTAGGTAAACGTGGTCAACCGGCCGAGGGCGTCGGTCTGAGTTACTGGGAAACCCCGGCTGTTGTAGGTCGTGCCGGACGACGCTCCGGTTGCATCGGACGCACCCGTGGGGTGGGCCATCCAGTTGAAGGCGATGGTCGTCGTCCGCCCGTTTGGATCGGTGAGTGTCGCGTTATAAGCAGTGGAGAGACCTCCGCTGTCCCCCGGAGCGAGCAGACCGTGGCTTCGGGAGGAGGAAACCGAAGTCGTCGAGGTACCGTCGAAGAGAGTCTCACTCGTCAACTGGCCAAAAGAATTGTAATGGACGGTCGCCGTGTGACCGTTGGGGGTGATCTCGGTCGTGATCAAGTGGTTCGAGGGTGTCGAATAGCCGAATTGAACGGTCGCACCATCAGGGTCGATGATCTGAGTGAGGTTGTCGTTCGCGTCCACAGTGATCGTCGTGACCCGGCTGGCCGGGTCGATGATCGTGGCAAGATGGCCGGAACCATCATAAGTCAGGGTCGTGACCAGTCCCACCGGGTCGGTTATCGTGTGCAGGGCACCGGCAGCTGCACCACTGGTGAAATACGTGTAGGAGGTGGTGTTGCCGTTGCGGTCCGCCTCGGATGTTTCTCGACCGCTGCTGTCGAACTGGATAACCGTTCCGTCGGGATAGGTATGCGTCCAAGTGCCATCGAGGTTGTGAAGGAGTGTCGAGGGAGCGCTGCTCGGTCCCCGGAAGCCCGGAGTGGCTACCTCACGATTGAATGGGGCCGCAGCAATCATCCCGATCTGACCGGAGCTCGAGGGTAGTGGGACCGAACCAAAGGGGAAAAACTGACTGGAACTTGGGTCAGCCATCAGCACTCGCAGTTGGCCCGTGCCGTCGGTCCATGCAAGGCTCGGCCGCCCCGCGCCATTGAGGTCGGCTGCGACAATGCTCCCGGGCTGGGGATAGGAGGATCCATGCGTTCCGGCAGTAATGATGGTTCCATTGCCCCAAACCCCGGAGGCTGAGAGCGGGATGATGTCGATCAAGGTGTTGATATTGCTGGAGTAGTCAAAGCCATTGGAGATCGGCACCGCGATCTCCATTCCGACATCCGGGCCGTTAAATTCCCCCGCGACCAGGCCGAGGACGGCGTAATTCGGCTGGCCGACCGTAAGTGTCGTGGAGGTGAAGCTGAAACCGCCGGAGCCGGAACCGGTGAAGAGGTCGAGGCTGACGAACGGAAGGCCCCATTCAAGCACATTCAAATTTTTGGCTTCGACGACAATATCTTTTTTGCTATCTCCATTGAAGTCGAGCGCGACGATTCCATAGGCCTTGTGCCCCGAAGGAAGCGTCAGAGTCGTGGCCGAACCCATGGAGCCGCTGCTCGTGGCGAGCATCACGTCGGCCAGCCCATTATCCGTCACGAAGCCCAGATCATCCTTGCCGTCACCATTAAAGTCGCCGGAGATCATCGAGTTAGCGGTCGAGCCTGCCGAGACACCGTTTCCGGCGGAAGTGACGACGGGGGTCGCAAAAGTCCCAGTTCCGTTGCCCGTGTAGATCGCCACGGAGTAGTTGCTCGAGCCCGAGCTAGGAGCCAGCAGGACCGCAACGTCGAGGATGGCGCCGGCATGGCCGGTGAAATTGCCGAGAGCGACGGCCTTGCCGATCGTCCCGCTGGGAAGGGAGTAGGAGCTACCCGCGGTGAATCCGCCGGAGCCGTTGTTGATCATAATCGCCAGGGTCGAAGAGTCCACCACAACTTGGTCAATCCAGGCGTCGCCGTTAAGGGCGCCGGCCGCGGTACCGACGGTTCCCCCATAGGAAGTCGCGGTGGCGGCCGTGAAACGCCCCGCCCCGTCATTGGCCAGGATCTGAGAGTCGGTAACGCTGGACCCTAGAGCGATGTCATTAATGTATGTCTGGCCGTCGTTATAAACGGCGTCGAAGCGTTCGGTTCCTTGCTGGCCTGTGGTCAAGAGCACCGATTGTCCCGCCGTGAGCTGAGAAACATGCTGCAAGCCACCGATGCTCCAGCCGGCCCCCAGTGGATCGCTCGCCGCGTTGACGACGTTGACGTAACCTTGCTGGGGCTCCAAGGTGATGGAGGTTGGTGTGGGTGAGCTACCGAAGTATTCGGTGACTGTAAACGTGTAGGGGTAAACACCGGTTGGCAATGCTGAAGCATCGACTTGGAGCGGAATATAGTAGGTTGACTGGTCGGTCAGCCCACCGGGAGTCAGATAGGTCGTGGCAGCCCCCTGAGTGACCCCTCCCAGACTGATTTGGGCCGTGATCGAGGAGATCGAGGAAGATTCACCAGCAAGGGGGGTCGTGAATTGATACTGAACCACGGGGTGGGGGTAAGCCTGATCGGAGCTATACTGAAGGTCAAGGCCGTGGTTAACTCCCTGAGATTGGTAGGAAACGGTCTGGTGGTCCTGGAAATATTCACCAGTCAGAAGCCCCGTGTCGGAGCCAAAGATTCCACCGAAGATTCCACCACCCCGGGGGGACGTAGGACGGCGTGGCGGAGGTGCCGTTCCGCCGCCAGGCTGGCAGCCGGCGCAAGGTTGATTGGGCTGGCCGTACGGGTCGCCTGGCCCCGCGATAAGGCAAGCGGCGAACTCAGTACCGCCACTGCCTCCGCTCCCTCCACTTCCACCACTGCCTCCGCTACCGTCGAGTGCTTCCAGCGAGATGGCGTGAAAGGCAGCGGCCTGAGGCGCTTTCGCCGCGGCGAGTGCGATAAGACCTGCTGAGGTCATCGTCAGCCCATCGCCCGAAACGATCATCCGACCCACGGCGTCCTTGCCGCCGGTCAGCATGTTCATCTTCAAAAGATTCACAACGGCGCCGGGCTGATAGCCGGCGGTATTCGGCAAAGTCAATTCGACGGGTTGGGTCAGATCAATACCGACAGAGTGATAGAGGAGCATCTCTCCGTTGAGAAACTCCGGCAAATGTTGTGACGCCAATGAAGCGGACAATTCGGCCACCGAGATCGTCCCCGACGTGATCGTGCCTCGAGCGTCAGGTGACAATCGTATAGCAAAACCTGGCATCGCCGGATTCGTTACGCTGGCCGCCTTGGACGCATCAGTCCGGCGGAAATCGGCCGGAGCCGACCAGTCAATCTTGGGCAGAATCAACGGCTGGACGATCGCGTTATTAGCATTGGCATAGGGCTGATGACCTAGCAACTGTTCCACCGGTGCCGTCAGATTGAGCCAATCTCCCGTATTCGACTTGGAGTCGCCGACCTTGATCGGCCCCGGATTGGTCGGCACCCCGGTCAAGGTGAAATTCCCCTTGGCGTCGGTCATGACCTTGGCATCGCCGATGACCACGGGGATCCCCGAGCGAGGGGCGCCCGACTCGTCGACCACGTGCCCGGAGAGTTCGGTGGACTCCTGGTTCGCCGCGTTCACTCGGATCGGAACTTTTAAGGCCGCCTTGCGGGTCCCATCGACGGCAACGACGGTAATGTCCATTGTCCCGGCCTGTCCGGGCGCGGGCGAGAAGTTCAACTCTCCGGTGGCGCGATTAAAGGTCATGTTCGCCGGGAGCGGTTGGGGCGTGATCGTGTACGTCACGTTCTTGCCGAACAATTGTCCAGGCTGAATCGTGAGGTTGAGAGTCGAGCCCACACTGACATTTTGGAGCGAGGCTGTCAGAATCGGTTCCACCGGACCTGGGTTGGTGGTCGGCGGTGGGTTGCCAGGAGAATTCGTGCCGGCGGTGCCGGTCGATGGAATGATCGTGGTGGCCGATGGCCGCATCGTGGTAACGGGTCGGGGCTCCGTCGTCGTTGCGATGGTTTCCGGACCGGACGTGGCGGGGGAGCCTGGGCGAGTAAGGAGAGAGGTCAGGTTGTGACGTGCCGCGTACCTCGGGTGCCTGCTGAGCACCATTTCGAGGCATCCCCCCCAGCCGTTACGTGCGGCATAGGCCGAGCTTCTCTGGAGCGCCTTGGCCAAGTCGCCCAGACCTTGGCGTACGGCCCCCTGACGATCGCGGACCAGCTGTTGTGCGAAATCCTCGAGATCGGGCCGCGCATTGACGTTATTTTGAATGTGGAATCGAGCATGAGCCGCCGAGACAGGAATGACGCTCCCCTTCCAGCCGCTGTGGCTGAGCATCTGGCGGGCTTCGAGTGATTCGAAACGCGGAGTGAGGGGCTTTCGGTGTCGGCGGCTCATGGGTGTGGTCTCTCCTGGTGAACGCCGCGCGTGAGTTCGCCAGCATCGCGTAGGACGATACGGGTGGAGTGAGCGCGAGGGTTCTTTGGATGGAGAATGATCGAGATCGGGACGAACGGCACACCCAGCGCCGAGGGGGGGGGACTTGGGGTCGGGTGTTCTCGGATCGAGTTCAGATTCGCACACGTTCAAGAATCTTCAGATCGGAACGTCACGACACTTGAACAATTCGCCGCTCGGATGGCAAGGAGATTCTTTCAGATCGGCAAAATCAGGCGAGCGTCGCGTAAGCCGAGGCGATATCAAACAGGTTTGGATTACAGGAGTTAAGACGAGTCGCCACGATGAAAAAAATCCGAAAAAGACCGGTAGTCGCGGGCAAATCAATCCCGGTTCCACGGACCTGGGGTTGCGCCGGGCACGCCATGGCATCCTTAGAATTCAATATCGGTCACGGAGGAAGCTGTATTCCAGATCTCGCTTAGAAACGTGAAACAGTGTAAAGCCCAACGCTTCGAAGGTTTCGATCGCCTTGGTTCTCTGGGAATACGGGTTCGGCCCGTTCAGGAATCGATCGTGAGACTCAATGAGCAATTGATTCATGCGCATCAAGCAGGCGATGATATTGGGAATGATGCCGTACTCGGCCCCTTTCATGTCAGGATTGACGACATCAATTCGTTTGTGCCCCAGGAGTTCCAGAATCGTCGGGAGCCGATGGAACGGTCATCGTGCTGCTTACCAGATCGAGCATCATGAAGGAGACGACACTGGGTTTCCGGCAAAAGAGAAGAGAGCGATCCCGTCGTACCCGGCGAGGCCGTAGTCGTGGAACTGGAATTGCAGCGGCATCGCTTGCCGCCGGATCCACCGGACCGAGATCAACCTGAGGTCGAAGGTATGGACCTCGGCGCCAATCCGCTCCATCAGAGCGCGGTCAAAGCTCACGTCGCGGCCGTCGCCAAACGAGTAAACGACGCTCGTTTCGTCGAGTGAGTCGGGACGGAGGCACCAGGTTCCATCAACCGTCCCCGACTGGAGCACATTGCGGTCTGACCTCGGTCAGACCGGCTCTTGGTACATCACGTTCTTCCTCGAGGCTGAGCTGGGAAGCCGTTCGGGCAAATGGTTCCGTGATCCGACAAGGGCTGGGCGGGGAATTATTCACGTCTGCGCTCAGTCATTCCCTGGGAGGTGCTCCGACGTTCGATCTCGGCCTTTTACGAATCGGTTCGTCGCAACCAGGAGCCATGGAGATAGTTCGGTCCGCGGCTCACCGCGCGATAGTGGAAGATGAAGGACGAGGGACAGACGGCAAATCGCCAGCCCCTGTGGAACCACCGATTCTGAAGTTCATCTTCATTGAACGTCATCAACGGGGTCGGATTCGGTGCGCCGCTGGGATAAAAATCGTTTCGAGGTCGGTAGATGTGGGCCTCATCGAACTGGCCGGTTAGCCAGACCTCGGCTCGAGCCATCTGAAAGAAACCGTTTACCCTGGCTTCGACGACCCGGTTCCTGTAGTGGGTCCGGAGTTCGCCCGAGAGGAAGTCGAGATAGGCCGGATCATCAGTGAGTTGATAACCGGGGTAGTAGGTTGCGACATGGGCTTGCGCCATTGCGGTCCGCCCCGGGGCGTTGGTGATCGGCCCGGCAAGGGCATAACCCGACTCCAGGGCATGGATCAGACCGTGATGCCACCCCTCGCAGAAGAGAATATCGGAGTTTCCGGCGATCACGTAGTCGGCTCCCCGCGCGACCGCGGTGCGGATTCCCCAGTTCCACGAACGGGTCAATCCGCCGTTCTCCGGAAAGCGGTGTACGGTGATCGGCAGGGCGCCCGCACCGAGGAACTCTTGCCAGTTGGGGTCGCCCCAGTCGGGACTCGCGTCATCGACGACGAACGTCCACGGATCGGCCGTATGACGGGAGAAACTCTCGATCGTCCGCATCGCATAGTCGAACTGGCCGTAGGTGGGACAGACCAGGGCGATCCGGGGTTCGGCCATGATGTTGACTCCTGCGGGCGACGCAATCCGTGACGTTCGAGTCAATCCGGTCGGTCTTGGGACGACCCCGGCGACGCGACGAGCGATTCAAAGTAAGTCTTGTACGCATCGGCCACGTCGCTCTCGTTCCAGCGTCGAGAGGCCAGCAGGGCACGGCTTCGCTGGGCCGCTTCCCATTCGGGGTCATCCCAGAGCCGCTCGATGATGGTGATCCAGGGTTCGACCTCCTCGGCCGTCGGAATCTCGCCACAGGCGGGAGTGTACTGGTCCGGAATCGACAGGACGAATCCCCCCGTTCCGATCGTTTCCGGGAGGGCACCGCGATCGCTCCCGAGCACCGGGATCCCATTGGCGAGGGCCTCGGCGGCCACCCGACCGAAGCTCTCCCGCCAGAGTGAGGGCATCAGCACGGCGCGTGTGACCCGGTAGAAGTCGCGCGGGTCGGGCGTGTTCGCCATCCGGTGAAGATTCCGAAGGCGACTCATGTCCAGATCGAGGAGGCGGAGCCCGTCGACGGTGGTACGGCCCTCGACGATCAAGAGTGGGATGTCAGGGCGACGGCGGTCAAGCTCGACAGCGATCCGCGCTACAATCGTCATCCCCTTGTTCGGCGACGGATTGACGAAGGTCAAGTACCGGGGTTGCGGATCGTCGGCCACAACGCGATCGGGACGCAACGGGTTAGGGATCACCTTGCAGTCCCGGCCGAGCAACGCGGCGTAGTGTCGTCGGGTATATTCAGTCGTCACGACCAGGCCGTCAACCTCCTCGAAGAGGCTGCGGCCGGTATACTGGAAGTTGCGGAGGTGAAAGACGACGGCGATCCCCCGCCGCCTGGCACGGCGGATCAACTCGTGGACGAGCGGCTGGCCGCCATAGGTCATCAAGACCTGGGGCTGAAACCGGTCGAAGACCTGTTCGGCCAGGTCGAGGAACGACGCTGTCTCCACTGTTGAAGGGGCCTTGACGCTTCGGCTCGACGCCGTCGGCATCAAGGTGACGCGAACCCCATTCAGTAGCAAGTCGTAGACTTCAACATCACGGAGCGTTCCGTCCCGCATGGGGCCGCCTGTCCCGGACAGCGCGGCCCGAGCGATACGGTAGGGGGCATTGAGCCGGTCAAGCACCTCCTTGAGGGGTGTTTCCCTGGTGTAGTCGAGAACGCCCGTGGAGAGGACGCGGGCATCGATCCCGTGCGAGGCGAACAGCTCCATCAACTCTCGCGTTGAGACGGCGGCCCCGCTCGACGGATCGATGTAGCCGTGGCACGATGCGAACAGGACACGTGTGACGTCCATCACCCACTCCCCGAGAAACCGACCATGGGGGTCGACCCGCGATTGCTTAACTCACTCGATGATAACACCTCAATTTCATCGAAGCATCTGGCACCTCCTCCCCGTCACCGAGGCTTCGCTACCTGCGAGAACCCGATCCAATCGGCGGGACTACCGGGAAACGTGGCTGGCAATGGCGACTCTCCCTCGCGGAATAGGCCTCTATCACGAGCGCGTATCCTCGTCTGAACTCGCAGGGCCATTCCGAATCGTCGCGAGAGCCGTTTCCATGCACACAGTTGACGACAACGATCGCGCCTGACCGAATTCGTCGGACGCCATTGACGATTATTTCAACAGACTTGCGTATGATTATACATTCGGCAGACGGCTACTGAAGCACTTGTTTCGCTTCGCTGTGTCGTCAAGCTGTGAGGTACAGCCGATGACGAGGACTCCCTTCGGTTGGACCGTGTGGCAGGCCATCTGGCGCATCGGCTCCCGATTCCCGTCGGCCCGCGTGCCTTCGATCTCCCAGATGCGGCAATTCGACTGGAGTTGGGCCACTCCCCCGATTCGCTCCTCGCCCAGCCGATGCACCTTGCTCCGGCAGAGCTCGACTTCTCCAAGCAGGCTGTCGGGTCGCTTGATCTCCACAAGGACCGTGAAGTGGTGGTCGGCCTCGGACGCGGCGAGAAAATCGCCTCGCTGGCCGTCCTTGCCGGACACCCGCTTGCCACCGCCACCGTGGTAGGGCTGGTCCTGGACGGAAGTCACGAACCGATCGTCCAAGCCGTCCCCGAAGATCCACAGCACTCGTTGACTGCGCGCTCGCGGACATCGTGAAGCTTCGTGAGGGCGACGGCCTGGCACAAAACAAACAGGGTTCGGATTTCTGGACGGCATCCCAGAACGGTTCGGAGGACTCCTCAGTAAGCTTCCCGACGATCTCCGCTTCGCGGCCCTTGAGGACAAGCCCGACCTCCGAATTGACCACGGTGGGAGACCCGTCCCGCCTCGGAACACCGTCCTTGGTCACGGCGAATCGCCCTCTGAGCGTCCCGGAGCGATTGCTTTCCCTCGAGCTTTCCCAACACCATCTTGCGACAAGCCGCCATTCCCGCTAAGGTGGACATGGTACGTATGCCCCCTGAGCCGTTGAGGAGGAAGGACTTGTGACCCAAGTCGAACTCTTCCCCAAAGGCTTACCTCCCCCCAAAAAACGTACTCTGCAACCCTTAAAATTTGCATAATCCGGGCGTTTCGGACCCCCCTCATCCGATCGTCGATCGATGCTTCGATTCGTCCGGAACTAGCTGACGTCATCCCCGTTTTGAGATCACCGAGGCTCGATTTTCCTCGACGATCCAACCGGGGAACGAGACTTAGAGCGGAGTTCGTGGTTGAATTGATCCTATAGAGAAGGATGGCCTTCTGGATCAGACAAACTCGTACGACCGACGGACGGGTCAAACGGCGGAGCGCAAGGGATTGGTGCGCCCATCCTCTTGGGTGGCGGGGCGGGGACAAAATGCATAGTTCAGTTCACGACATCCCGAGTTCGAGAACTCTTGACCCTTCCGTCGGCAGTTCTCGGTCCGCCGCGTCCAATCCGGCGCATCGAAAGCCTCGGTTCTCCTTGATCGCCTTCGGCCCCACAATTGCGAACCCACGGGCAACCCGCGCCGTGGAACCAGAACCACCCGTCCGTCGACCGGACCGCTCATCCGGTTCGAGGACTACTTCCCCCCCTCCCTCGAGCCCGCCACGTATCCCGTGCCGTTTAGTCGCCGACGCGTCAGCCGGGACAATTCCCAGGAGCACTTGCCGATGAACGTCCGTCGTTTCCGCTTGCTTGCGATGACCAGCGGCCTGGTTGCCCTCGTCATCGTGACCTTGCCCGCACTGGCCGAGGAGATTCATGGAACCGTCAAATCCGTTGATCCGGTCACCAAACAACTGATCTTGACGGACGAGGCGGGCAAGACCGAGATCGGGGTCAACATCACCAAGAAGACCCTGGACTCGAGCGGTAAGAAGAGCATCGTCCTCAACGAGCTCAAGCCGGGCACGAAAGTCGTCGTCACCAACACGATCACCGCCTCGAAGGTCGCGATCGACGAAGCGGCGAATGCTCACGGCGCCTCGGCGAATGGTCCGAGCTCGCAGCGCGGGATCCTCGGCGAATTCTGGTACAACTTCCGGCACAACCTATTCAAGCCGCTCTTGCTCTTCTTCTACCTCGGCTTTCTGGTACCGATCCTCAAGGTGAAGTTTGAGTTCCCGTATGTCATCTACCAGGGCCTGACGATCTACCTGCTGTTGGCGATCGGCTGGCACGGCGGCGAAGAACTCGCCGCGATGGACCCGAAGCTCTTCGGCTCGGTATTCGGGTTCATGACGGTGGGGTTCATTACCAACTTCATCATCGGGGTCCTCGCCTACCTCGCGCTCAATGCGTTTACGAAAATGAGGAAGGTGGATAAGGCGACCGTCGCCGGCTACTACGGCTCCGACTCCGCCGGTACCTTCGTGACCTGCCTGGGCGTGCTGGCGTCGACCCACATCCTCTACGACGCCTACATGCCGGTGATGCTCGCCGTCATGGAAATTCCCGGCTGCCTCGTGGCGCTCTACCTCGTCTCGCGGCTCCGCCACCAAGGGATGGATGCCGTCGGGAACATGCCGGACGAAGTGGGCTACGACCCGAAGGCCGTCGCGCCCATCCCGACCCATGGCGACTCGCACGGTCACGCCGACCACGCCGTCGAAGCCGAAACCGAACTCGCGCTCGAGAAGATGGAACACCCGGACAACGGCAACGGCAACGGCAACGGAAATGGCAAGAAGAGCGGCGGAGTCTTCTCCCGCAAACTGCTTCACGAGGTGTTCCTCAACTCGGGGTTGTACCTCCTGTTCGGCGGGATCGCGATTGGCTTCATCAGCGGTCTTCAGGGCCCCGAAGTCACTCGTGCGGACGATAGCTTCTTCGTCACCCTGTTCCAGGGGATCCTCTGCCTCTTCCTGCTCGAGATGGGGATGACGGCGTCGCGAAAGTTGAAGGACCTGCGCCGGGCCGGATGGCCGTTCGTGGCGTTCGGCATCATCGCCCCGAACGTCTTCGCCACGATCGGGATCTTGGTCGCTCACGCGTTCAGCACCATCACCCACACCCCGTTCGAGCTGGGTACGTACGTCTTGTTCGCCGTGCTCTGTGGCGCCTCGTCGTACATCGCCGTCCCCGCCGTGCAACGCATGGCGATCCCCGAGGCCAGCCCGACCCTCCCCTTGGCCGCCTCACTCGGCCTGACCTTCTCGTACAACGTGACCATCGGCATCCCGGTCTACATCGAGATCGCCAAACTCGTCCAGAAGATGTGGTAAGGCATGCAGGAGTGAGTGCGGGCGACCTGCCCGCACACTCGTCGTTCCAAAACCGGAGGCGGTCGATCTTGCTCCTCGCCACGAGGACGAGATCGGCCGCCTCCGGGCGCGCGCCCCGGCGTCGGATCGCGTGAAAACCGAAACTCAACTCTTCGACTGAGGATTCTTGGCCCACTCCACCACGATCCGCCGCTCTTTAACCAACGGTGGGATGTTGCGAGCCGCTTCCGCCTGTCCGAAGATGACAGCCGGCAGACATTTCCAGCAGCCAGCTCGTTTTGGTTTTAACCTCAATGAAGGGAAGGTCGACGATGCGGACGTTCGGGATCATGGCTCTGACCCTCGGTGCGGCGGTCGTCATCGCCGCCCCCGCGCATGCCCAGCAAGGCCTCCGCGGTCGCGGCGCGGGCTTCGGCGGCTTCGGCGGCTACGGCCTGCTGTCGAACAAGAGCGTTCAGCAAGAGCTGAAGCTCGAGGGCGAGCAGGCCGAGAAGGTCTCGAAGATCGTGACCGAGATCAACGCGAAAACACGCGAGAAGACACAGGACTTCCCGCAGGAGGAGCAGCGGACCAAAGGTGCCGAGCTGAGGCGCGCGGCCAACGAGGAAATCAAGGCCGCCGTCAAGAGCGAGCTCAAGGCCGAGCAAATCACCCGGCTCGAGCAGATCATCCGCCAGAACCAGGGCCTGCAAGCCTTCCTCGACCCCACGACCGCCGAAAAGCTGAACCTGACGGGCGACCAGAAGTCGAAGCTCCGAGAGCTCGCCCAGGAGACCGGCAAGAAGGCCCAGGAACTGTTCCAGAGCGCGGGCGATGATCGTCAAGCGGCAATGGAGAAGGGCCAGGCCCTTCGAAAGGAGGCGGTCGAGAAGGCCATCGCCAGCCTCACCGACGACCAGAAGAATTCCTGGAAAGAGCTGACCGGAGAGCCGTTCCAGGTCAAGTTCGAGCGCCGACCCAACAACTGATCCTTCCATGGACCGGTTTTCGATTCCTCCGCGGCCTTGCCGCGGAGGAATCAGTCCCCTTTTTTCCTTCCTCAGATTCAGAATCCAGTCCCGCCCCTCGCACACATCAACTCATCGACACGTTTATTTTAATCCAACGGCGGAAACACATCCGGCTCAATCTGGTAGCCGTTGGCAATCGCGTTCGTCCCGTTGAACAGCGCAACCACCGCCATAACCTCGCCAAGCGCCTCCACGTCGAGACCCAGCTTGCGGACCGCCGCCGTGTGCGAGTTGATGCAATAGGCGCAGCCGTTGGTCGCCGAGACCGCCAAGGCGATGATTTCCCGGGTTAACGGGTCGAGACGACCGGTTCGTCCCTCGGCCTCGGGGTGCATGATCGACTTGAGCCGAGTCCAGACCAGCTCGAGCTGGGTGGGATTGGTGGCCAGGACCCGCCAGAAGTTGGGCACGGAGTCGAGCTTCTTCGTCGCCTTGATATCCGCGAAGATCGCGGCGACCGCCCCGGTGGCCTCCGACTCGTCCACGAGGCGAACGGTTGCCAGTCGCTGTTCCGCCACAAGATTCTCCTTCATGTGTCGAGGGTGATCGAATCAAACGACGCTCTCGAATCGCTTCGGCGATTATGGAGCGGCACCGCCTCCTTCTTCAAGACGAAGTCTCCCGACGATCCTGAGGGCGTTCCCGGTTTCGACCCGTCCCGAGGGGCAGACCGCCTCCAGGCGATCGACCTTCGAAGCGGCCTCCAGCCCCAGGAAGAGGCAATTCTCCGACGCCGAGGAATCACGGCCTCCCCCGACGACTCGCTTTGGGGGCGAGCGAAATCAGCCAAAAGGCCAACACTAATTATCATTCAAATAGATTACAACTTGATTAATATTCAAAATCCAACCAAACTAACTGTATTTACGATTCCTGCTTGTCGCCAGGAAATCTTCTCGAAAAACTCACTGGCACCGGGCAGGACCGACGGTCACCATGGTTGCCGCCGAAGCGATGATCCGCTTCGTTCGGCTCGCCCTCAGGAGATTCGTTCCATGCGCCGACGTACCGCGGCCCGGTTCGCCACCCTGGCCCTCATCTTGGCGATCCCGCTCGCCCTCGTGGGTCAGGACAACCCCAAGTTGCCTGGCCCCACCGACAAAGGGTTTCTTCTTCCCAATGGGTGGACGATCTCGCCGGTTGGTCAACAGGTTCCCCTCACCGATCTGCCTCTGAACATCCTTCCTTTGGCAGACAATCGCCACGCGCTCGTCGCCACGAGCGGCTTCAACGCGCATCAACTGAGTCTGATTGACTTGAAGGAGGCCAAGGCCGTCGGGAGCGAGACGGCCCTCCAGAGCTGGTACGGCTTGGCGAAGGAGCCGGCCGGCGATCGCGTGTGGTGGTCCGGCGGAGGCGGCGACCGGCTTCATACGTTTCAACTCAAAGGACCAGAGCTCACCCGGGTCGACGAACCGGAAGCCAAACCGGACGCGCGGGCGAAGGGGCAACCGAAGTCGAACCGGAAATTCCGGAGCGGGCTCGCCATCGCTCCGGATGGAAAAACGCTCTATTCGCTCGACATCGAGGCCGGGACGATCACGGCGTTCACGCCCGGCGAAGCCACTCCGCGCGCGTCCGCGCCGGCCGGTATCCGCCCCTATGACGTGGCGCTGGTCCGCGACGGCTCACGGCTCTACGTTTCCGATTGGGCCGGAGCCGCGATTCTTGCCATCGACCCAACGGACCTCCGCCAACTCGCCAAAATTCCGGTCGGCATCCACCCGAACCAGATTGCGATCCATCCCAAGGATGACCGCCTGTTCGTGGCCTGTGCGTCGAGCAATAGTGTCTCCGTCCTCGACCTGAAGCGCGGGATCATCACCGAGACGATCGTGACCTCGCTCTTCCCTGGGGCCCCCGAGGGGAGCACCCCCGACGCCCTGGCCATCGCCCCCGACGGCGAAACCCTTTACGTCGCCAACGCCGACAACAATTGCGTGGCCGTGATCGACATCGAAGCGGCCGGGCGCAGTCAGGTCAAGGGGTACATCCCGACCGGTTGGTATCCCACGTCCGTCGCCGTCACTCCCGATGGCAAATCGCTGCTGGTCGGCATCGGCAAGGGGAACCAGACCAAGCCCAACCCCGTTCCGAAGCTTGAAACCAACCAAGAACCGAAGGAAACCCCTGGTAGGAGCCGCCGGCTCCCCTTCCCCTATATCGGCACGACCCTCTCAGGCGCCCTGGCGATCGTCCCGATCCCCGACGACAAGCAACTCGCCGGATACACCGAGACGGTCTACCGCAATTGCCCCTACGCCGACCGCTTGCTGACCAACGCCCCGTACCCGCGCAAGACGGCCATCCCGACCAAGGTCGGCGAACCCTCGCCGATCGAGCATGTGATCTACGTCATCAAGGAAAATCGCACCTACGACCAGGTCTTCGGCGATCTCCCACGCGGAAACGGCGACCCGTCGCTGGTCATGTTCGGCGCAGCCGTCACCCCCAACCACCACGCCCTGGCCGATGAGTTCGTCTTGCTCGACAACCTCTACTGCAACGGGCACGTTTCGGCCGACGGCCACCCCTGGTCGACGATGGCGTACAACACCGACTACACCGCGCGGAACTGGGCTCTGACCTATTCGGCCCGCGCCGGGATCAGTGATGATGAGGACGGCGACCTTCAAAAAGCCCCGTCCGGATACCTTTGGGACGCATGCTTGCGGAACAACTTGACCTACCGTAGCTACGGCGAGTACGGCCACCGCGTCAGCCAACCCGACGGCTCGACCAAGATCGAGGGACGAGTGCCGGGGCTGGTCGGACATATGTGCCCCGACTACGGCATTGGCGTCAACGTGCGCGACACCGATCGGGTCGAAACCTTCCTCAAGGAATTCGCCGAGTATGAGAAAAAGGGGAATCTCCCCCGATTCATCGTCATGAGCCTGGGCGAAGACCACACGACAGGCACCAAGCCCGGCACCTACACGCCGCAAGCGTGCGTCGCCAGCAACGACCAGGCGCTCGGACGACTGGTCGACGCGGTCTCGCACAGTAAGCTCTGGCCGAAAACCGCGATCTTCGTCATCGAGGACGATGCCCAGAACGGTCCTGACCATGTCGATGCCCACCGGACGGTCGGCCTGGTGATTAGCCCGTATACCAAGCGCCACCACAAGGACAGCTCTCAATACAGCACCGTCAGCATGATACGCACGATGGAGCTGATCCTCGGACTGCCCCCGCTCAGCCAGTTCGACGCCGCCGCACGGCCGATGTTCGAGTCGTTCAACGACACACCTGACATCACGTCGTATACGCGCAAGCCGGCTCAGATCGACCTCAACGCCGTGAATGACGCGGTCGCCTATGGCGCCGATCGTTCCCAGAAAATGGACTTCAGCGAATATGATCGAATCGATGATTTCGAGCTGAACGAGATCCTCTGGCGCGCGATCAAGGGAGAAAACGCACCGCTCCCCCCGGCCGTCCGCCGCGCCATTGCCTATCGGCCTTCGCCGGTACGATGACCGCTCGACACGGCGCTCACCGCGCGGCCGATTTCCAGGGGTGGCTCCCCCTGGAAATCGGCATACCCAAGACGGCCTCGGCCAATAGCCGGACCCACGCTACACTTCAAACATTATTCATGTTGTTTCGCATTTGTCGCATATCCCCATGGCTTGCCCCAATTCGTGAGCTAGAAACCAACAAACAACACAACACACATCGATATTCCCGAATCTTTTTCTCACACACCCACTGATTCTGCTGATGAGTCCATAAAAAAAAGAACCAGAGACTTGCGTCCCTGGTTCTTCAAATTCATCCGGTTGCGACGGCCTGATCGGGCTCAGGAAGCCGGTCCGAGCAGGTCTTTGACGGCTTCGCGCTCGGCTTGGAGCTCCTTGGCGGAGGCATCGAGGCGGGCGCGGGCGTCTTCATCAATCTTCAGGCCCGGAACGATCGACCATTCTCCGCCGTCGGAGGAGATCATCGGGAAGCTGTAGATCAGGCCGGCCGGGATGCCGTAGCTGCCGTCGGAGACGACCCCGGTGCTGAACCAGTCGTCCCCCTTCGAGGGAGTCGAGAGCGAGCGGACGCTGTCGAGTGCCGCGTTGGCCGCCGACGCCGCCGACGACGCTCCCCGCGCCTTGATGACCGCGGAGCCGCGCTTGGCGACACCCGGGATATACTCGTCGGTGAACCAGGTCGGGTCGGTGATGACCGAGGTCGCCGGCGCACCGCCGATCTTGGCGTTCTTGTAGTCGGGATACTGGGTGTCGCTATGGTTGCCCCAGATCGTCACGTTCGTGACGTCGGAGACGGGGACGCCCGCCTTCGTCGCGAGCTGGGCGGCGGCTCGGTTCTGATCGAGCCGGGTCATCGCGAACCAGCGATCGGCCGGGATCTTGGGGGCGTGCGACTTGGCGATCAAGCAGTTGGTGTTGCACGGGTTGGCGACGGTCAGGATCCGGACGTTCGGTCCGGCGGCGTCGTTGATCGCTTTGCCTTGCCCGGTGAAGATCGGCCCGTTGGCCCGGATCAGGTCCGCGCGGGTCATTCCTTCCTTGCGCGGCAGGCCACCAACCAGGACGACCCAGTCCGCTCCCTCGAACGCCGTGGTGGCCTGGTCGGTCGCCTGGACATCCGCCAGGAGCGGGAAGGCGCAGTCTTCGAGCTCCATCAAGGTGCCCTTGAGGCTGGGCAGGGCGGGGGTGATTTCCAGGAGCCGAAGCGAAACGGGCTGGCTCGGCCCGAAGAGACCGCCCGAGGCGATCCGGAAGATCAGAGCGTAGCCAATCTGGCCTCCGGCTCCCGTCACGGCGATACGAATGGGTGCGGTCATGGTCAAACAGTTCCTGAGAAAACAATTCGCCTCAAAAAAAGGGGGAACAACCCATTTCGGACGCTCCTCGTCACCCCGAGATCGGGCCGTTGGACTCGATGTTTCGGGGGCGATTGGCGAGGAGCACCCAATTTCGACGCCATCCTACCAAATCGGAGCGGACACGATTAGAGAGCCGTCGTTTCCGGCGCCGGGGAAGGGCGGGGCGCGGCCTTGAGCTTGGCCTGCATCAGGGCCATCTCGCGCGGCAGGTGGCGGGCTCCCGCGATCAGCACGATCCCGGAGAGCAAGAGCGCGGGCACCACCATCAAGAGGCCCGCGACGATATTCTCGGGTGGATGACCGGCCACCTGGGTGGGCACCGCTCCGATCGCTTTGAGGAGCTGGCCGTAGGAGCTGGCCATCGTTTCCGGATCGCCGAAGAGATCGGCCGCCTTGCCGATCAGCCAAGGGGACCAGATGTCACCGAGGAAGTGGATCGCGAACGTCGAGATCGCGAACGCGGCCGCCCGAAGGTTGGGCTGAACCACGTTGGCGACGATCGCATTGCACGGCCCCGTATTAACGAACATCAGCGCTTCGGCGGCGAAGATCATGGCATAGATCAGCGGCTCCGAGGTCAAGAAGAGGGCGAGAAGGACGAACGGGATCGAGGCGATCATGCTCAGGCCGGACACGAGGAAGAGGGCCTGGGGCCTCGTTTTCGCCAGGCGATCGGTGAGCCAGCCACCCAAGGTCATCCCGACGATGGCGGCCGAGAACGTGCAGACGCCAAGCATCGTCCCCGCGCGTTGCTGGTCGAAATGCCGGGTGTTAAACAGGTAGTTCGGCACCCAGACGAGCATTCCGCCGATGCCGAACGTATAAGCGGCCATGCCGAAGACGGAGTAGGTGTAGGACGAGTTGACCATCAGGTCGAAATAGTCCTCGCGCGTGGCCCCCGCTTTCTCATGGGCTTTGAGCCGATCGACCGGGATTCCCTCGCTCGCCCCGCGCACCGGCTCCGGGAGCAGGAACGCGAAGAGCGCCGCGACCAGGCCGGGCACACCGACCACGTAAAAGGCCATGTGCCAGCCGTAGTTCTTGGCGATGAGCGGCCCCAGGCCGATCCCCACGGCGCTGCCGAACGGCATCGCGAGATAGAACGCCGACAAGACACGGGACCGTTGATGGCGTGAGAAGACGTCGATCAAAATCGTGGGGGCAATCACCCCGTAAGTGGCTTCGCCGATCCCGAGAATGCTCCGGGCCAGGATCAGGTCCCCGTAGCTTCGGGCCAGCCCGCTGCCGACCGTCGCCAGGCTCCAGAGTCCCACGCCGAAGGCGAGGAGCCAGGTCCGTCGGTAGCGATCGCCCAGCCAACCCATCAGCGGACTGCAGACGGAATAACTGATGAGGAAGACGCTCATCAGGAGACCCCACTGCTCGTTGGTCACCTTCAGATCGTCGCGGATCTGGGGCTGGATCGAGACGAGGATATTGCGGTCGAGGTAGTCGAGGAGATTCATCGCGAACAGGATGATGAACGCCGTCATCGCCCCGCTGGACGCCCTCTTGGCCAATCCAACTTCCGATGCATCGTTGTTACTCGTGTCGATCATGACCTGGGTCCCTCGCGCATCGGTCTCAAAAAGAACGGGCCGATGCTACGCCAAGGCTCCGGGAGGCGTCCAGAGCGATTGCCCCCGGAGTGTCGGCGTAACGGCTCCGCTCCGATTTGCGTTCAGTCTTTGATCCGGACCAGGAGCCGGAACGTCTGAAGAAGGCGTTCGAAACTCGCCGCGCTGATCGATCGAGGGGAACGGACGCGAATCAGCTTGCCCTCATCCTCGTCCCAGAGTTGCAGGTCGATGCGAACCTCGGCCGGCGCAGAACGGGGCAAGGGAGGAGCCGAGACGGGAGCCGGAGCCGCAGCCACGGGGGGCGCAGCGGGGACGGGGGCAGGGGGCCGTCCGGATGAAGGACATGGTCGGCCCCCAGGGCGCCGGCGAAGCGAGCCGACTCGAGAAAAGCCTCGGCCGCCTGCTTCTTGGCCGTGGCGATGATCTGGTGGTTATGGTAGAGCACGTTGCCAAGGATTTCGGGGTCGGGAACCCGCTTCCCGCCCATCCGCTCGGCCAGTTCCGCATAGAGGGGCGGCTTGAGCAAGGCCTGGCGATGAAGCTGAGGGACCTCGGCCGGATCCACCGGGTGGAGGATGGTCCGGGCCAGTGGGGTCAGTCCATAGCCATCGCCGGTCAGGGTCAGCAAGCCGAACTGACGTGCCGCGCTGAGTCGCGCCGAGAACGTGTTCGTCTTGATGTTCTTGTAGCCGAGCGCCGAGGCGATCGCCGAAGCCGTCAGCCCATCGAGACCGAGGCCATCGATCGACTCGCAGAGCTTCAGGCTCTCGGCCAGGCTTACGCCGGGATAGCGCGTACTCCGCTCACGCTTGGAGCGGTTCGAGGACGCGGGCGGATTCTCATCGTCTGTATGATCGGACATATTCACCCACAAACGTCGGAACACCTTGAAACGCCGCGCCTTTGGTACCGATCGGCCTACGGAGCTGGGTTCTTGGCCGGCGTTTCCTTCAAGGTCTCAAGATACGCGATCAGGTCGGCAAAGTCTTGCTGGGAAAGTCCCTCGGCCAGACCGGTCGGCATCAGCGAGACATCGCTCCGCTTGCGATCGTCAATCTGATCACGGGGGATCCGGACCCGTTTGGCGTCGGCATCCTCGATCTCGAGCGCCTCGGGGGTATCACTCTTGATGATCCCGGTGAGCACGCGTCCGTCCCCGGTCGCCACCACGACCGGCTCGTAGCCCGAAGCGATCTGCGCGGAGGGGTAGAGGACGGACTGAATCAACTCGTGCCTCGGGTACTTGGCGCCGATACTCGAGAGTTCCGGGCCGACCGCCCCTCCCTCCTTGCCCACGGCATGACAGCGAATACAGGCCAAGCCTTTCAAGTCCTGAAAGAGCGAACGACCGCGCTCCGCCTTCCCTCGCCCCTCCATCGCGAACGCCCGAAACTGCTCAGGTTTATATCCGACCGCCGCCGGAACCTTCAGAAACGCATAGTCCGCCGGGGTCGCCAACGCGACGGCGAATTGCCAGGGACCGCCACGGTTGCCGCACTTGACCAGAATCCGATTCGTCCCCTCGAGCAAGAGGACGTTGACCCGGTTCCTGTCATGTCGAAAACCGTCTCGTCCCTGAAAGTCATAGACTTGCTTGCCGTTGAGCCAGACGGTCAGCGTGTCATCCGAGCCCACGGCCATCTCCGCGGACCACTTCGCATTGCTCTGAAACTCGGCGGCGCCGAACACCGCCAGGTCCTCAAGATTTGAGTAGAGCTTGTGGAGGTCGAGCCGCCCCTGCTGATCGGCCGGCTTGGCCTTTTTCCAGACGACCGGTTCGCCCTGAGCGCCCACGAACCGAGCCTGAAGGTCGACGGGTCGTTCCACCGACATGGGCGCAGGGGCATCGATTTTGAATGGGCCGACGAGGTGCCAGTCGGTCACCGGCTGAAGCGCGGTGTAGATTTTCCGCAGTTCAGGCAAGAGCGTTGGGGGAAGTTCATGCCGGGCGGAGAGTCGATCGAGCACCGGGGCCGCGTCGATGCTGATCCGCCCCAGGGCGTCGGCCGAGACCTTGCGGATTTCAAGGCTCTTGTCGGTCAGGCCGGCCAAATAGACTTGCAAGGCCAGCAGGTCGGGCATCGCGGCCAAGGCTTGCATCGCCTCGAACCGGGTCTCGTTTGCAGTTGCAGCGGCCATCAGCGCCGGGATCGCCTCGCGATCGGCCAGCCCCCCCAAGGCCGTAATCGCGGCCTTACGAACCTCAACCGCAGGATCGGTCAGTAACGCCCGCAACGGAACGTCGACCCCGGCCAGTTGACCGATCCGGCCGAGGGCTTCGGCCGCGGCCGCACGGACCTCGGGCGACGGATCCCGGAGCGCCCCGACAATGGTCACCACGGCGGCCTGAGCCTTGAATCGCCCCAAGGCCGCCAGCAGCCGAACCCGCCGCGAAGCGGGGCCGGTGTCCCCGGTCCCGAGCAGGTCGACGAGCGCCTTGACGGCCACGTCGGACCCGATTGTCTCGACGGCCTCCAACGCGGCGTCCCGAACCGGCTCGGGCGTGCCGGCAACGCGGAGCGTGGCAATCAGGCCGGGCAACGCCTCCTTGTCCTCCAAGGCACCGAGCGCCTTGGCCGCCGCCACGCGAATCGAGGTGTCGGAATCGCGATCGACCAGGAGTCGCACGGCGGGAAGTGCGTCGCGATCCCCCGTCTCGCGCACGGCGGCGACCGCGGCGAGTCGGACCGCGACCGCCGGGTCGCTCAGGAGGCTGCGAATCGTCTCGAGGACGAACGGAGTCCGCTCCCAGTCGAGCACCTTGGCCGGAGCCTTGCCGGCGGCCGGCCGGGTCCCCCACCAATGTCCGTCCCAGGGCCTGGTCTTCCGATAGGTCTGCGCGAGGTACAGGACGGCCTTGGCCCGCTCGTCGACGTCATTGCCGGCCGCGGTGGCGTACTCGGCGAGCGCCTGGGCGGCGTCGGCCTCGTAGACCAACTCCATCGCGGCCAGGAGACCGGCGCGGACCTTCGGGTTGTCCGAGCTCAGCCCATGCTTCGCCGCTTTCCAGTCGCCGATCCGTCGGAGCGCCTGGCGCGCACTCAGGGCGATAAAGTCGTCGGGGGCGGCCAGCAACGGGAGCAAAGGCCGAACGGCCTCGGCGTCGCCCAGCCGGCCGAGCGCGATCACGGCCTGGAGCCGGACCGCCGCATCGGCATCATTGAGGCCGCCGATCGCGAGCGCCACGGCGTTGGGTCGCGCCGGTTTGCCGGACTGGCCAAGCGCCCGCACCGCCTGAGCGCGGAGGTCGGCCTCGGACGCCTTGAGCACCTCGGCGAGCCCATTTTCGAGCGTGGCGGGGTCGGGCTTCAGCGCCGCGCCGGCCCAGATCAAATGCCGCCGTGCCAGCGTGGGGGTCGAACCGTCGCGCAGCGCCTTCAGCACGGGCTCGACAGCGTCAGGGCCCTTCGCGACCAGAGCCGCTTGGGCCCGCATCCGCTCGCTGAACGCAGGATGGTCGAGTTGCTTGATCTGGTCGCCGACCGTGTCCGCATCGAGGCCGCGCGAGCGACTCTCAACCGGCCCTTTGTAGGTGATCGCAAAGACGCGGCCCACCTTCTCGGTCTTGTTGGACCAGCCGCCCATTCCCCAGTCGGCGATGTAGAGCGTGCGACCGTCGTGAGAAAAGGCGAGATCGATCGGCCGAAAGTCGGAAATCCCATCGGCAACCGCGAAGTCGATCGCCTCGGCAACCTTAAACGTCGCCCCGTCGGGCACGAAGCGGAACGCATGAACCTTCCCTTTCCCCCACTCGGCCCAGAACCCGACGCCCCGATATTTCTCGGGCCAGGCGTCCTCTTTATAGAGCGCCCCGCCGCAGGGAGATCCGCCGCCGTACTCGGCCATCCTGGGGAAATGGCGGTCGGGACGGTCGTGGTAGTCGTACGGATACCCGTAACTGCCGCCGTCGACATGATGGGTCACGCGAGTCCACCAGCCGAGTCCGTCGTCCGTGTTGTCATAGGTAAAGAGATTGTCGCGATCGTCGAGGTTGGGCTCGAGGTGGTTGCGGGTCCCGGTCGAGACCACTTCGAGCCCGGTCCCATCCGGGCGGCACCGGCAGGTGCCCCCGCCGACGATCTGGATCGTGCGGCCGTCGGGCCCGGTCGCCTTGGGAATCCCTTTGTCGCCGACGGAAATATAAAGATATCCATCCATTCCGAACTGGATACCCGAGACGATGTGATCGTTGAGCCCGCGGTTATTGGTCGGCCCCAGATCCGTAAAAATGTCGTTGCGACTCTCGGCCTTGTCATCGCCATTCGCGTCTCGGATCACGCTCAGGAACGGCATGTGCGAGACGTAGAGCGCCCCGTCGTGCCAGGCCATGCCCTGGATGGCGCGAAAACCGTCGGCGAAGACGACCGGATCCTTGCCATCGCGAAAGATCAGGATCCGACCATGGTTGGCCTCGTAGGGCCCGACCTGGTCCATCGGGTCTTCGGCCACAAACAAGGCGCCATCGGGCGCGGTGCCGACCTGGCAGGGATAGAGGACCGCCGGTACGGTGGCGACGAGCCGGACTTCAAATCCGTCGGGGACCTTGAGCAGCGCCCCTGAAGCCGTGGCCCCCAATCCGAGCACCAATAAACTGAGAGCGGACAGAGTCCGCCTGAAACGAGCGAACGGCATAAGCAGGTTCCCATCTCGGGGAGGCAGGATGAAGGCAAGGCCGGGGCGAACGAGGCCGGCGCGGTCCGCTCTCTTGGGGATCGGGAGGGCGAGGCCCCATTCTAACTTGGCCCAAGCACCGGATTCAAAGGATATTCGCGGGAATCCCCCCCACCGTTCCGATCGGGGAAGTGCATCCAAACTGCTTGACAAGACCAAGGAGAATCTTATAAGATCTGAACATTGCCTGAAGACACTCGCTTGCGGGAGACCACGCGCAAAGACGGGCGTCCAGCCACAACGTCGCAAACCGCTCCCGACCGCTCAAGCGTGTGCCACACAGCCGGCGCACTTCGCCGTCAAGCCGGAAATCCCAGAGCCATGGGACGCGGAACCGCGCACAATCGTTTGACCCTCACACTCCTGAAGTGAAGTGGGGTCGTTGGAATGCTTGACAGTTCTCGAGCCGCTGGCCGATACTGACAGGGACGCGTCCCGCCGAAGCCCCCCTCATCTCCGGTCTGAAGCAACTCGGTCAGAGTGACAGGATGAGCCACGGGCCCCCTTCCGGCGACGCGAGCAGGGGCTGTTGTTGTGGAGAGACCATCAGCCATGAATGAACCCGCCATGTTGGCGGATCATATCGACGAACAAAGCGAAGCGATTCTCGCCATCTGGCGGGCCGCCGTCGAGCACGACGGCGAGGCCCCCGAGGTCGGACGATTGTCACGCGCCGAGTTCAACGATCATATTCCGGACCTGCTCGAGCGACTCGGGGATCGACTTCGGGGCCGCCCTTCGAATCTTACGACCGAAGGGAAGTTGCACGGCAACGATCGCTGGTCGCGTGGTTACAACATCGCCGAAGTGGTCGTTGAGTTCGGGCATTTGCGTACGACCTTGACTCGGGCCACCCTCGATTTCGCCCAGCAGCATCAGTGGAACCTCGCGAAGCTCAATGCCGCGTTCGAGTCGATCCACGCGGTCCTTGATGAGGCGACCGCCCTGTCGGTTCGCCAATTCCAGGAAGTAAGCCGGTCGGAAACCCAAAAGGCGTTGTGCGAAGTCAAGTCGCGACAGCAGGCGATCGAGGAGGCCTGGGTCGCCGCGAAGCGCGAGAAGGCGAAGCTCCGCACGATCCTCAATAGCCTCCCGCTGGCGGTCTGGGTGGTCGACGCCGACGGCACGGTCATCGGCGTCAATGAAGAGGCCGAGCAACTCCCGATCTTCGCGCAGAACGCGAATGTCCGGCGGACGAACGTGCATCAGCTCGGGTCGGAGAACCAGATCCTCCGCCCCGACGGCTCGCCGTTCCCCCACCAGGAACTGTCGATCCTCCGCGCGCTTCGTGGCGACTCGGCCTCGCAAGAAGAGCTGATCTGGGTGATTCAAGGAGAGTCACGCACCGTCTCGATCAAGTCGGCTCCGCTCACCGATCCCTGCGGCACGATCCTGGGCGCGGTCGCGGTCGTCCAGGACATCACCGGCCGCCGGCTGGCCGAAGAGCAACTCCGCCGCGAACGCGACTTCTCCCGCACGATCACCGAAACCCTGGCGGAAGGGTTCAGCATCTTCGACCTCAACGGGTCGATCACGTTCGTCAATCCGGCCGCGCTCCAGATGCTCGGCTGGACCAGCGACGAATTGCTCGGCAAGAACATCCACGAAACGATCCACGGTGAACACTTCGACGGCACCCCCTATCCGGCCGAAGACTGCCCGATCCTTGGCGTACTCCGCACCGGCCTGACCGCGCGGGGGGATGAGGTCTTCATCCGCAAGGACGGCTCGCGGTTCTTCGCGGCGTACACCGCCTCGCCGATCCTCAGCGGCGGGCGGATCGTGGGGGTCGCGCAGGCGTTCCGAGATATCACCGGGCGCAAGCAGCTCGAAGCCCGCCTCGCCGCCTCCGAGGCGCAGTTCCGCACGATCGCCGAGAAGTCGCCGGTCATGATCTGGCGGACCGACGTCACGGGCCGTTGCGACTACGTGAATGAGACCTGGCTCGACTTCCGGGGCCGAGGCGCCAAGCTCGACCTGAGCGAACACTGGGCGAGTGCCGTCCACCCTGACGACCTCGAACGGTTTCAGGAGAGTTACCGGGACGCCTTCGCCCGCCGCGAACCGTTCGAGGTGACTTACCGGCTGCGACGGAGCGACGGTCAGTTCCGCTGGATCAGCGACCGCGGCACCCCCTACGCCGACCCGCAAGGCACGTTCCTCGGCTACCTCGGTTCCTGCCTCGACATCACCGAACGAATCAACCTCGAAACCTCGCTGAAGCAACAACGTGAGTTGGCAGAGGAGGGCTCGCGGCACAAGACCCGCCTCGTCTCCGCGCTCTCGCACGATGCGCGCACGCCGCTCAACGCGGTCGTCCTGGCGGCCCAACTGCTCGAGATCCACTTCGACGGCGGCGCCGATGCCGAGGTCCAGACCTGCCTCCGGACCATTCGCCACTCGGTACGCAACGTCCTTGACCTCCTCGGCGACCTGCTCAACCTGAGCAAGATCGACGCCGGCGCCCTGCCGGCCGAGGTCTCGCGGTTCCCGATCGAACAGGTTCTCGCCGAGTGCGTGGCCAGCATCGAACCGCAAGCCCGGGTCAAAGGCCTCAAGGTCGAGCTCGAGCCCGGCTCGCTCGCCGGTCACAGTCTGGAAACCGACCGATCAAAGCTCAAACAGATCCTCAGCAACCTCCTCTCCAATGCCTTGCGCTACACCGAGCAGGGCCGAATCCGGATTTACGGCGTACTCACCGACGACCAGATCCGGATCGCGGTCGAAGACACCGGGATCGGGATCGAACTGAGCGATCAAGGGCGGATCTTCGACGAGTTCGCGGTCCTCGACAACCCCCAGCGGGCCGAGGGAGGCACCGGGCTCGGACTGGCGATTTGCCGACGCCTGGCGAGTCTCCTGAAGGGGGAGATCACGCTCAAGAGCACCGCCGGGGTCGGCAGCACGTTCACCCTCGTCCTGCCCAGTTCCGCCCTGACGTTGAACCAGCCCACCTCCGACTACGACAATAGCTTCGAGTCGCCCGCCTCCCCCTACGGCGCGATCCTGGTGGCCGAAGACCACGTCGACAGCCGGCAAACCCTCGCCCGCGTACTCCGCCGCATGGGCTATCGCGTCCTCGAGGCGAGCAACGGCCGTGACGTGCTCGCAGTCGCCAACCACGAGCGTTTACTCGCGGTCCTGATGGACGTGAACATGCCGCTCATGGACGGCATCGAGGCCACCCTGGCCCTCCGCGCAGACCCGCGCCATCAAGATCTGCCGATTTTCGCCCTCACCGGCGACGTCACGCTGGTCAACCAGCATCGAATCGGCGAGGCCGGAGTCAACGGCTACCTCGAAAAGCCGGTGACCTGGGAAGCCCTCAAACAAGCACTCGGCACGCTCGGCAATCGTGCCGAAGTCTGAGACCCGGGCCTACCGCTGGTCCATATGCGTGGTAATGCATTGGGTTCTTTCCATTTTAAAATTGGAGTTTTGCAAACCGCACAGGGACTGCGCAATATAAGGGGTGTGATGGACCATCTCAAGAGGACCACCCCGGTCAATGCCGGCGAGGGCTCGGACAAAACATCAACGTAGGATGACCGTCCGAAATGTCAATTTTAGGCCGAACCCCTTGTTTTGCGGCATTTCCCGAGGGAGCGGCACTCCGTCGTAGCCGCAACCACATTATGACATGATCCACTAACCCTGTATACCCCCAGGTAGCGCCGGGCATTTTGATCGCCAGAATGGCGATCTGGGCCTTTGTACGCTATGTAGCCGGCAAGACTGCAAAACTCCAATCCTAAGATTTATTTGCACATCCTCTGGAACATCCGTGGCGATCGATAACCGTCATGCCGTTCCATGTCTGAACAACGATCGTGAGCAGGTCGTCCGCATCGGCACCGTCTTGCAACATTTCGGCGACGCCTCGGCATCGCTGCGGGAGCGTGTTGATGAGTACGACGCGTGACCAGACGGCGATCTCGATCCAATCCGGGGCCTCGGGATCCATCCTGGTTACCTTGACCACGGGATCGAGGTCTCCCCGACCTCGTGCCCGGCAATATGCCAGTTCCGCGGCATCCAGCGCGGCATCCAAGGCCTCGTCTCTGGGATGACTCATCTGCGCGCCCCCTCCTGGCGAGGCGGACATGGAACGAGGAGGCCGGCCGCGCTGGCGGACTGGGCCGCATGCAAATGGCCGCGCAAGCCAGTGGCCAATGCCTGAATATTCGGCTTGCGCATGATCGTCACATGGTCACCCGGAACGCGATGCACCACGACCTCGTCAGCCAGAGTGCGGCACCCGTTGTAAGGGTCACTGAAGCTGAATCCCGGCTTGGCGACCGAGTACGACGCCCGAAACAGGATCGCTTGCCCGGGGAAACGTTGTTTCCATAATGATCCACGATAGGTTTCGACCATGTCTTCGAATGGCTGCGACGGCGTGTCGCGCTCGTGGGCTGCCGTGCCAAGCGCATTGTTGATCTCGCGGAGGGGAGCTTGCGCGATGGCCAAGATCCGGTCGCGCACCTCGGCAAGCCTCAGTTTCCTCAAGCGACCGAGCCGGGAGAGCCTCGTCGGGAAGCCGACGCCCCACATGTCAATCAATGCCAGGAGCCCGATCGGATGCCCTGCCGCGCGAAGTTGGCAGGCCATCTCGAAGGCCAGGTGCGCGCCATGAGAATAACCGCCCAGGTGATAGGGCCCCCGAGGGTGGCGATCGAGCAGGTCCTCGACGAACATCGCGGCCAGATCTTCGAGCCGACTACGCGCCATCACGGCGGGGCCCGAATCTTTGCTCTGGAAGGTCAACATCGGTTGATCCGGCCCGAGCAGCTCCGCCAAGCTGCGGAGAGAGAGGGCTCCCATGCCGTCGACCACGCCGGTCCATCCCGGCAGGCAGAAGAAAGGCGGCCTCGGGCCTTCGGGCTGAACTTCGACCAAGGACGAGCTGCGACGCGTCGGTTTGCTCAAATGGGATGACATCAGGCGGATCGTCGGTGCTCGAATCACCGTCGCCAGCGCGAGCCGTTGCCCGAATTCGCGTGCGACTGTGGCGGCAAGCCGCGACGCGAGCAATGAATGCCCGCCAAGGGCGAAAAAGTCGTCATCAATGCCGATCGGGCGAAACTCGAATATCGACTCCCAGACACTCGCCAATTTCCTTTCCAGGTCGGTGCGCGGCTCGACCTGAGGAACCGTCTCACGTCCGATCGGATTCCCGGGGGGCGGAAGGGCACTGCGATCGATTTTGCCATTCGGCGTGAGAGGAAATGCCTTCTGGATCACGAACGCCGAGGGGACCATTTGGCCTGGCAGCCGCTCGGCGAGGTACCGGCGGAAGTCACTTGCGGTCGTCGCAGGGGGGATGTTCGCCCTCTTGTCATGAACCGGGACGACGTAGGAGACCAATCGCAGCTTTCCGGATTCATCTTCATGAGCGAGGGTCAACGCCCGTCGCACGGCCGGATGTCGCGAAAGGATGGCATCGATCTCGCCGAGCTCGATGCGGAATCCGCGAATCTTGACCTGGTGATCGACCCGCCCCATCCACTCGATCCGCCCGCCGGGATGCTGGCGTGCGAGGTCGCCCGTCCTGAAAAGACGTGACGTCGGGCGATCGCCGAAGGGGTTGGGAACGAATTTCTCTTCGGTCAGCTTCGGTCGGTTGCAATAACCTCGAGCCAATCCCGCACCCCCGATATACAGCTCTCCTTCCCGCCCCGGCGGCGGTGACTTCATGTCGGCGTCGAGAATATAGAGCTGCGTATGATCGATTGGACGACCGAGGAACACCGGCCCGGGAGAACGCCCCACTCGTTCCACGGCCGACCAGATCGTGGTCTCTGTCGGGCCATAGAGATTCCAGACCGAGTCGCATACCGAAAGCAGGCTATCGGCGAGGTCGCGCGTCATGGCTTCGCCGCCGCAAAGGACCTTGAAGGAATCACGCCCTTCCCAACCGGCGTCCAGGACCATATCCCAGGTGGTGGGCGTGGCCTGCATAACCGTGGCCTCGGACGCGGAAAGGTATGCCGCCAACTTCACCCCGTCGGTGGCGATCTCACGGCTCACGATCACACTCCTCGCCCCGACGGTCAGGGGGAGAAGCAGCTCCAAGCCCGCGATGTCGAAAGAGAGCGTCGTGATGGCGAGAAATACATCGCGGTCTGAAAGGCCTGGCCGCCGGCGCATCGACGTCAGGAGGTTGACGAATGCGTGGTGGGGGATCGGGACGCCCTTGGGCCTGCCGGTCGAGCCCGACGTGTAAATGACATAAGCCAAATCGGAGGCTCGGGGCTTACGCTCGGCGGGAACCCATGGGCAGTCGGTGATGCGACCCCTATTGTCCACCAGGACCAGCTTCCCTGAAAACTCAGGGATCGCGTCGGCCAACTGCTTCTGGGACAGCAGGAAGCCGGCACCCGAGTCCTGGAGCATGAATCGGAGACGGTCCTTCGGATAGGCTTGGTCAAGCGGCACGTAGGCGCCGCCGGCCTTCAAGATGGCCAGCAAGCCGATCACCATCTCCAGGCCGCGATCAATGAAATGGCCGACCAATGTGTTCGGACCGACCCCATGCAATCGCAGGTAATTTGCCAGACGATCGGCTTGGTGATTCAGTTCCGCATAACTGAGCGATTTTCCCTCGAAAGTCAGCGCGATTGCTTGCGGCGTCAGGGCCGCTTGGGTTTCGACGAGGTGATGGACGCAAACGCCTCGAGTCTCCTTAGCGAACGATTCCTGCCGACGCCGATTCGCCCCCGACGCATCGCCAAACATGCCGGATCCTCCTTGATTTACGGTAGGAAATCTCCACGGGGTTCGTTCCGGGCGAGGACCTCGTCGTGAGGATCGTCAAGACGATGTCGACCGAGGTTGTCGATCGTCTCCGCCAAGAACCGCTCCGACCCGGCCGACATCGCGAACTCCGCCCCCGCCCGGAGGTCGGCTCGACGCCGGATCCCTGCACGAGTTCTCCTCCCTCCCAGGACGACACTGCGGATCGCGCAACGGCGTCGACACGATTCATTGCTGGCTCATCGCGGCCAGGGCACCGAACAGCCGGTCGCGGAGCCAGTCGGCAAAACGCCGATGACTTGTCTCGCCGTGACGCCATGAAGTGGTCGATGACCTTGGTGGAGGATAGTTCGGCGTGGATGACGCCCCCATGACGTCGCGATGACGATTTCGTCATCTCCGACGGTGGGAGAACGTCAGGGTGACGACCGTCCCGACCCCGGGCTCGCTCTCGGCCGTCGCGCAACCGCCGTGCAACTCGGCGATGCTCCGGACGATCGCCAGGCCGAGCCCGACTCCCTGGCCCGGCGTGCGGGCGGCGTCGACGCGGTAGAACCGGTCGAAGAGGTGGGGCAGGTGGGCCGGCGAAACACCCGACCCGCTGTCGGCCACCGCGACGACAAGGCTCGCCGACGTTTCGCGGGCGGAAACCTTGACTTGGCCACCGGGCGGGGTGTGTGCCAAAGCGTTGGTGATCAGATTCCCGAGGGCTCTCTGGAATAAGGCTCGCTCGAGATCGAATCGGATGCCGGCCGTCGCCTCGACGGTGAGTTGCACGCCTGCCTCGGTCGCCGCCGGTTCGTAGAACTCGCGGACCACCTTGAGCTCGCGGATGACATCGACATCCTCCCGGGCCAGCATGCCGCGCGGGTCGTCGGCTTTGGCGAGGAAGAGGAGCCGCTCGATGAGCCGGGAGAGGCGGCCGGCCGACTCCAAGCAGGTCGCGAGCGCCTCCCGATCATTCTCCCGCGAGCCGGTGCCCTGCAGGGCGACTTCGGAGACGTTGCGAAGTGCGTGGACCGGGGTCCGGAGTTCATGCGCAATATCGGCCGAGAATCGCTCCAGGCGGGCGAACGAGTCCTGCAACCGGCCGAGCATCGCGTTGAATGTCCTGGCCAGGTCGTCGAGCTCCGACGGGAGCCCCTCCATCGCGATGCGGTCATCCAGCCGCGAGGGGCCGATGCGCCGGGCGGTTGCCGTGATCACGACGAGCGGACGAAGTCCCCGACGGGCGATGAGGACCCCGACGGCGGCGCTCGCCACCAGGGACGGTACGAGGACGAACCACATGTTGCGTCGGTAGTGTCGCAGCACTTCCAGTTCCCGAGTCCGGTCGTAGCAGACCTGGTATGTCTGCCCGCCGACCCGGCGTGAGAGGGCGCGGAACCACCGGCCATTCGTCACGCGGTAATCGACCCCCGGCCAGCCCGTGACGAGGGTGGGCGGCAAGTGCGCCGACGCGTGCGGCGTCGAAAAGACGACCTTGCCTGCCTCGTCAAGAATGCGAACGTCCTCATAGGGCCAATCATTCATGTCGTGAGACGATTGGCCGCCCTGAGGCGGGTGTTTCTCCAGATATTCAATGGAGTAGCCGAGGTAACCGTCTCCCTCCGCATCGAGGCCGCCCGCGATCGATCGATACAGGGTGGTGGTCGCGATGAGGAGCAGCGTCGATGCCGACACGGCGTACCACAGCGCCATCCACGCCACCATCGACCAACGGCTACGAGCGGTCTTCGAGGACATATCCTGCCCCGCGGACGGTGTGGATGAGCTTGGAGGGGAACGGGTCGTCAACCTTGGCACGCAGTCGCCTGACGTGGACGTCGACCACGTTGGAATCACTGTCGAAGTTCATGTCCCAGACCTGCTCGGCGATGAGCGTCCGCGTCAGCACCTCGCCCACGCGGCGCGAGAGCAGGGCCAGCAGGGCAAACTCCTTGGGAGTCAGGGCGAGCTTCCGGCCGCAACGGACCGCCACGAAACGGACCGTGTCGACGTCCAGATCGGCAACCCGAAGCACGTCGTTCTGCCGGGGCGCCCCGCGACGCAATACGGTACGGATGCGTGCAAGGAGCTCGGAGAACGCGAACGGCTTGACGAGGTAATCGTCGGCGCCCATCTCCAAGCCCCGCACCCGGTCGGAGACCGCGTCCCTGGCGGTCAAGAACAGCACGGGCGCCTGGCGGCCGCTCTCGCGCAATGCGGAGAGGATCGACCAGCCGTCGACCCCGGGGAGCATGACGTCGAGGACGATGAGATCGTACGCGCCGGTCATCGCCAGGTGGAGCCCATCCTCGCCCCGGGCGGCCGTGTCGACCACGAATCCTCGTTCCACCAATCCCCGATGGAGGTAGGCGGATGTTTCCTCGTCATCCTCGACTAGAAGAACTCTCATGCACGCGCCTTCGTTCATTCACTCAGCATCAGCAAGCAGGGAGCTTTGGAACGCTTATAACACAACAACGATCGTGAGTTTGCACGCAACCGAACTCGTTTGACCAACCCAATAGCTCAGGCAGGAATCGCTGCTTTTCCGGCCTCCAATCTTCGCCATATTTGCCTGGTCATGGTGCGGATGCGCCAATCGAGGACGGTCGGAGGTGGTCCACCATACCATATTTGCTAGGGACGTCCGGCCACTCGCCGGCGCCTCTAGTCGGGTTCATCCTCGGCCGTGTCGAAGATCTCTATGAAGGACCTCCGGCGGCAGACGTACACTCCCGGCATATCGACCTCGCCCACCTGAAGCATCCAAAGCTGGGCAAGTCCTTTGCGGCACGGAATGAAACCGACCGGCAACGCCGTGCCAACGGCTCTTCCACGCTCGTCGTACACCCTCAAGCTGGGCTCCGCGTCGACCATGACCAGGCCATCGTCCGGCCCTCGGTCGCTGAAGAATGGGCCGTCGCGGAATGGGATGGTGGATTCGGCGTCGGTCATTTTTACCTCGCACTCGAGCCGGGACGTGCTCGGGATTCCGGCTCGTGTCACTTCGCCACACGAAGGTGCCGTGCAAATGGAGCGAACCAGACCTATCGGTCGACGCGGGGAAGACGCGAATTGAGTTTGCCATGGCCGGGGATATCGACAGGCTTCGCATCCCCGATCGAGAGCAAGAACCGTTTTCGAAAGAAGTCGACCATCTCGTGATTCACAGCCTTTGGGACGGCTTCTCCATCCCGGTAATCCCCACGATGGCGAATGATGCACTCAACGCCGAGGGGCTCAAGCACCTCGCGGAGCGCGACACCGAAGTTCCGATGGTGAATCCCTCGTCCCGGCTCGTCGTTGTCGGTCAGCGGGACCTTGCTGTCTTGGTAGTACAAGAAGACCGGTGGATCGTCGGGGGTGGCGTAATTGATCGCCGATGCCCGCTCGTAGAGCGGGTAGAGGTGAGGCGAACCGAGCGACTCGTTCGGCTTCAAGCCGAAGAAGGGTCGCAGGGCGGGATGCTCGTGGGCGCGGCCCCCAATTCTCTTTTTGATGAATCGGGGGTCGTAGGACGTCTGCGCCCTGACAACACCGATGCAGCTCAAGCGAGTCGACTTTCGGGCCACCGGATCGTCGGCATTCGGGTCAGCCAGATCGTCGTGAAAGCCCACCCAGAGTGCGATGCCGGCCCCGGCCGAGGAGCCGGAGGCCGCGAATCGGTTGGGATCGAGTCCCCAGCGATCGGACTCGGACCTGAGGAACTGGATAGCTCGGGCACCGTCGTGCATCGGTGCCGGGAATCGGGCCACGTCGGTGAGCCGGTAGTTGATCGAGGCGACTGAGATGCCGGAGCCCAGGCACTCCGCGAGCAGGGCCTCGGGAATTTCCTTCTTGTCGCCGCCTTGAAATCCACCCCCGTGGATGTAGACGACGAGCGGAGTCCGCGACCCCGACGCTGATTTCGCCTTCCATAAATCAAGCGTGTTGTAATCGTGGTGACCGTATCGGGCCTCCGCGACGTCAGGGCGCGGCCGCCCGTTTTGAGCCATTGCCTGTTGCCAGGATAGCGGGGCCATGATCACCACAACCCACCGCCCAATCAGATCGATCCGTCCCATCGGTTCATGTCCTTTATCGCTTTGATATTATGACCATTCAAGCCTGGCAAACAGTCAATTCAACTAAAATATTCCTGTTTTTATTTTATCGTTTACATATTTTACACACACAAGGAAATCAAAGCCCAGCGATTCGATGCCAGCCGAGGGCTGGGAGGCCAAGTATGGGGCCATCAATTGCTATCCAACACCTCCCGTCGGCCAGAAGTCTCGATTTGCACGCACCGGGGGTGATGCCGACGCATCGCCGTTTGTGGCGGGCCAGATTCGCTTCCGAATTTACGGGCCAAGGCTTGGAAGAATCGACAGCCCCGGTGATTCTGGCGAAGCGTGGATGACGTCCCCATGACGTCGCGATGACGATTTCGTCATCTCCGCTCAATGCAAGTACCTCAGGTTCACCCTGCTCTCGTCACTCACGCGCGTCGAGGGCCGAGCGTGAGACGTGATCGTCATCGGCGGTCGCCTTCCTCCGGGCGTCCGTCGCCTAAGATGTGCGAGCGACTCGGCGAGGGTGTTGACCTCATGATCTTCACACGACTTGGACGCCTCGGAGACCGTCGAGACCTGGCGGGTCAGGGGGGCGTCTTAATTTCAGCCTGCGGATCGCGGGGAAGGCGGCATCAGAGCGTAGGACTCCATCGGCGATCGTGCTACCGACCGGGGTGAATGCCGGCGGCAGAGCACACTGGAATTCAGCCGCAGGTCACCTGACTCCTTCGATGGTCCGGCATACGGGCGAACGCCAAGATCGGACCATCGACAGGGAGCGCGTATCCCGAGGGTGGTAGGGACGAGCCGAACCAGAAATTCGAACCCGCTTCCTCGGACGAGGCCCACTCGCGCGCCGTCGCTACTTGAAGACGGCGAGTCTGACGGCCCTGTCCCGACCGAACCTGGGCCCATCGAGCTGGACGATCGACCGCCTTCCATCCGCCGTGGAATGGGTCCAGGTGATCTGGTCCCTCGAGACGTGCCGTTCTTATCGTCCCTCGTGAGACGCGAAAGCGCAACGCTGATCGGCGCCGCACGCACGAACAGGATGGGGGTCTTGGCATACCATCGTCCGGAGCATCGCCGGACTGCATGTCGGCTACACGACGGCCGAGAGCGGGTGCGGCAACGGGTCGGGCGTCCCACTGACGTTCTCCCATTATCGGAGATGACGAAACCGTCATCGCGACGTCATGGGGGCGTCATCCGCGCAGCGATACGATCGCCTGGGTTGGCGACCGCTTTCAGGCACTGGTCCCTCTATGCGGAGATGCAAGATGGTTCACCATCCCCAACGCCCCGCCGGCCCGGCCGGGTTCACGCTAATCGAGCTCCTGGTCGTGATCTCGATCATCGGGGTCTTAATCGGCTTGCTCCTGCCGGCCGTCCAGGCGGCTCGCGAGACCGCCCGGCGTGCCCAATGCACGAATAATCTGAAGCAGCTCGCCCTGGCCGCTCACAACTACGAGTCCGCCAACGGCTGCTTCCCGATGGGCTATCCGGTGAAAGTGTCTTCGCACACCTTCGGCTGGATCAAGGCGGGTGACTACGATGAAGGGCACAGCATCTTCGTGGCGATGCTGTCGCAGATGGAGCAGCAGGCGTTGTACAACGCCGTGAACTTCTCCGTGAACATTACCCTGGCGGAGAACATGACGATCCAGCGGGCACAGATCAACGCCTTGTTGTGCCCAAGCGACGCCGCCGCCTGGCAGATCGACACGCCGACCATGTGGGCGAATTTCAACGGCTTCCGCGTGGCGCACGGCAGCTACAGCGGCTGCACGGGGACGTGGTGCCACTGGACTTGGAGCCCCTCGGCGAAGCCGTCGCTGGCGACGCTCGCGGCTCAGGACAACGGGATCTTCTTCGCCAACAGCCGGACGCGGATCGCCGACGTGACCGACGGCACGAGCAACACGATCCTCCTGGGGGAACGGAAGCTCTTCGAGCGTTATCGCACGGACAACAACTGGTGGTTCGCCGGGTGGCTCGGCGCCAGCCTGTTCGACACGATGACCGCGATGAATCCGCAGCGACTCACCGCGATCGCGTCCCTCCCCGCCCCGAATCCGAACGTCCCGCCGGGCATCCAGGACAATGCCCTGTGGAATTCCGCGTCGAGCAGTCATCCGGGCGGTGCCAACTTCGCGATGGCGGACGGTTCGGTGCGGTTCCTGAAGGAGACGATCCAGAGTTGGCCGGTCGATTCCTTCGGCAATCCGACCGGGATTAAAGACGGCGGCGGCACGATGCATCCGTTCGATGGAACCACCCTCTACACGCTGTTGCCAGGGACGAGGCTCGGCATCTATCAGTCCCTCTCAACGCGAAGCGGTGGCGAGGTCATCAGCTCCGACAGCTATTGAGCCCGCAAGGGCGTCCGTGGCGTCCGGACCGTTCCCTCGTCCGGAAGGGCGAGGTAACTCCGCGGAGCGAGCTATTGGTCCCGAGGAATCCTCCGTCCAGCCGCTTACCCGCTGAAAACAATCTGTACGTATTGTAGGCTTCATTCATGCCACATGCTCATCATCGAAAGAAAGCCCCGGAGGAGGTCCGAAGCCGGCTAATCATGGCGAGCATCGCCCTCGCCTCGGAGAGGGGGCCGAGGCCGTCACCGTCGAGGCAGTGGCCCGGATGGGAGGGATCAGCAGGGAGGGGGGCTTCCAGCACCACTTCCCGACCCGCAGGGCCCTCCTCGACGCCGTGTTCGACGAGATCTGGGGACGATTCCGGGCCCTGCTGGAGTCGAACATCGAGCGAGACGCCGAGCCCGAGGACCGCCTCACCCGGGCTTACCTGCATACGAACAACGCGTCGGACGCCGAAGAACTGCGAACCTTCTCGCGTGCGTCCCTTGCCTTGACGTTGAACGATTCCGATCTCCTTCGCCGCTGGGCGGAGCGGACAAGTGAGCTGCTGCCGAGCGACGAGGCCCCGACCCCGGAGGCCCAGGCGAGGCTGCTCATCTGCCGCCTCGCCGCCGACGGGCTTTGGCTCGCCGACCTGATGGGCGTCCACGCCCCGTCACCCGAACTCCGGGCCGAAATGAGGAGCCGGTCCGGGTGCGGCTCGAGCAGGCGAAGGCCAGGGAGGCGGAGGCCAAGGCGGCGCTGACCAAGAGCGAGAACCCGAAGGCTGGCGAAATCACCCAGGCCCAGTTGGAGTTCAACCTGTCGCAGCAGAACCTGGCGAGGATCGAGGCGCAGCGCAGCCGCGAACTCGTGGCGCGGAACGCCGGCTTGAGGGAGGATCTGGACCGGGCCAAGGCCAGCGTGAGCCGGTGGGGTAAGCACGGCCCACCGGGGAATCGGCTTGAGCGAGTGCGTCGGTAGCTCAGTGGCGGCCCATGCCCCTCGACACGACCAAGACGGCGATACTCAGGGCGAGTAGAATCGCGATCAGCAAGGGTCTCCAGGGTCGGAGCCGCAGGCTCTGGCGAAGGATCGTTTTCAGGATCCGCCAGCCGTCACGAAAGACCTTGAGCTTGCTGGCCGTGCCGACGATCCGGGGGTGGTAGGGGACAGGAAATTCCAGGGTGCGCATCTGGCGGGCCACGGCTTCGCTCGCCAGCTCGGTCTCGATCTCGAAGCCCGCGGACTGGAGCGAAACCGACTCGAGAAACCGGCGGCCGAAGACCCGGTAGCCCGAGAGCAGGTCGCCGGGGCCTCGGCCGATCAGGACGCGGAAGGCACCACGGATCAAGACGTTGCCCAGGCCGCGGAGCGGGGTCATCGCCCCCACCTCGGCGACCGGGATTCGTGCGCCGACGGTCATGTCGGCCGTGCCGTCGAGGATCGGCCCGAGCAAGCGACCAACCTCCTCGGCCGGATAGGTGCCGTCGCCGTCGACCATGATGACCGCGTCACGGTCGTGAAGGTGATGGAACATCGCCTGGACGGCGTGTCCCTTGCCTTGTTCGGCCACTTCGACAACACGCACTCCGAGGCCGCGTGCAATCGCCCCGGTGCCGTCGCTCGAGTTGTTGTCGAAAACGACGATCTCGGCGTCGGGCAGCGCGGACCGCCACTGGGCGATCACCGTGGCGATCGCCGCGGCCTCGTTGTAACAGGGGATGGCAACGGCAACTTGGGGCGAAAGGGCAGCGGTCGGCTCGTTCAAGATCGTCTTCCGGGGCGGCAGGGGAGGGAATGAATAAATCTTCTCAAATCTCTCAAATCACGAAAGCTTGACGGGCCGCGAGGAGGACGCGATTGCTTCGACTCCCTTCTCTCCCGCTTCAATCCAGACCAAGGTCGGCTACGAAGCTGGTGTCCTCGGTCAATTCATCGGGGTCAACGCCAGCCTGCTGACCGACAAGGATTCGAAGTGCTTCCCAGACTTCATGAGCATTCCACTGCCGGGCGGTTGCCATCATGTTTCCATAATTTAGTGCAACGACTTGAAAGACAAGCCCCCTCACCGAATGGCATCCGGCCGGAAAACTGACGGCGATCGAATCCATGTAACCCAAGATCAGTACGGTCGAAAGCAGGCTAAAGCTGACGAGTAAGGACCAAGGTGCCACCTCGGCCGGAAGGGCGGGAGTGAACGAAGCAACGGCGGTCACTAGCCCTAATAGGAAGGCTCCAAACTGGAACAAGCCGACCCAGTCCGGATAGACGAGCCCGGGCAAGTCCAGGTTGAGAGTGTTCCTCAGCTCATTCCAGGCCCGGCGCCGGCCGTTCGAGGCAATGAGATCCTCAATGTCAGTCGAGGGTCGGACTCGATCTCGCTCAATCCCAAGCGTTTCTCCCAACGCTCGGCGAATGCGATAGAAAACCGCGGCACTCTTACAAGTGGGGGACGGAGACTCTTGGCCTTCGAGTTTCGTCAACACGTATCGATATAGGCCGCCAACCGTCGTGATCTGCTCGGCATCCCGGTCGTTGATCTTGATGCCGAAGGTTTGCTCGGTTTCGATGACGAGTTCCACGGTATCGAGCCCCATCGACGCCCCCTTGATTTTTCGGTTCTGCCCCTTTCACGCCGTTGCCTCCGCGTGGGCGCGGAGGCAACCGCGGAAAACCAATGGCTCCGCCGCAATCAACGCGGCGCGTCCTTCGACTCCTCGGCGCTGAACTCGACCGGCCGGTCGGCGACGAGCGTCGTCACCAGGGCGGCGTTCGGATTGCCGGCGGCACGGATCAGAAGGTCACTCGAGCCTTTGGGAAGGCTGAGGAAGACGGACCGGGGCTCGTTCTCCTGGGCCTGGGGAAGTTCCAGTTCCTTGCCGTTGAACCAGACCTTGAGATCCCCCTTGGTTTCGAGCACAAGCTGGGCATCCTGCTCGACCGGCGAACCGATCGGGGCGTGCAGGTAAACCACCTGCTTGGGATCATCACCGGCAAGAGTCGACAAGTCGGCACGTCCTTCGGCGTTGGCATCGAGCCGGCGCCAGGAGAGCTTGCGCCCTTCGGGGCCGACCAGCGTTTCTCTGAGGTTGACCTTCAGGCGGGTGTCGAACGGGTCTGAGCCGTCGTTCGCGATGGCCAGCGGGCCGATCACCTGGTACTGGCCGACGATGCTCACCGGCTGCCGCAAGGTGGTCAGGAACGCAAGCAGGTCGACCAGGTCTTGGTCTCCCATCGTCTCGGCGAGGCCCTCGGGCATCAATGAGACGTCGCTGCTCGAGCGATCGTCGACGTCGCCGGGCCGGATCGAGACCCGCTTCGCGTCGGCCGTTTTGAGAACGAGCCGATCGGGACCGTCCTCGACGGGCAGGCCGGTGAAGACCTGGCCGTCCTTGGTCGCGACCACCGCCGTCTTATAGTTGTAACCGATCGCCGCGCTCGGGTTGAGGATCGAGCGGAGCAGCTCGTCCTTGCCGTACTTGGTGCCGATCGTCGAGAGGTCAGGACCCACCCAATCCCCGCGTCCTTGCACGCGATGGCAGCCACCGCAACTCACGAGGCCAGGCCCCTCTTGACTCCGGAAGAAGACGTCACGACCACGGTCGGCCCGACCGTCGCGACGGATCAGGTCGCCGAACGGGGGGAGGGGACGACCGGACTTGGTCTTGGGCAACGGCAGGATCTTGGACGCCTCGTCGCGGATCTTGCCGTCGACGTGGGCGTTGACCACGGTCGTTGCCTCGGTTTTGAGGTCGGCGGGGAGCTTGTCCTCGCGGGCCAGGGCCAGGACGCGACGGCCGCCCTCGCTGGTCCGAGCGAACGTGCGGAGCGCTTCGCGACGGAGGCCGAGGGGATAATCCTGGGCCACGATCAAGTCGGCGAGCCGCCGGCTCGCATCGCCCAGCTTCGGCAAGGTCCGCACGGCCGCCTCGGCCGGGCTATTGGAGTGGTTCTTGCCCTTGGTCTCGGCGATCAGCGCGTCGAAGAACTCGCCGATCCGCGGCGGCTTGAGCTGGCCGAGCGCCTCGACCGCGGCCACCCGGACCTCGTCCGACGCTTTCGGATCCCGCGCCTGGGTCCTGATCTCGTCGGCGAACCGACCGTCACCGGTGGCAGCGGCCGCCTGCATCGCCGAGGCCCGCGTCAGCGGATCGCCCAGCGCGAGCTGGATGACCTGAATCACGCGCGGGTTTGCTCGTGCGGCGGCCCAGTTCCCCCCGAGCTTGCGCCCGAGCAACTCGAGGACCTGCCGCTTACGGATCGGGTCGTCGGAGTCGGCCGCCAGGTTGGCCAGGGCCTCGGCCCCGGCGGGGTCGTTGATCTGCATCACGACGTCATCGGCCGCCTGCTGCAACTCAGGGCTATCGAGCTTGGGAGCGATCCGCGCCAGCAAGGGCAGGACCGCGGGCTGATGGATCCGCCAGGCGAGCCCAAGCGTCTTGCTGAGCGCCGAGGCGGGGAGGTCCTTCGTGCCGGCCACGATGTAGGCCTCGTTGCGGTCGACCGGGAAATAGGGCGGAAGCGCCACCTGCCTCGTGTCGTCGAGCGTCAGGTCGCCGTACAGGGTGCCGTCGCACAGGCTCTCCAGGAAGTCGTTCTCACGGGCACCGAGTGCCAGCCCGAGCGCTTCGAGGTACCAGCGATCCTGACCGTCCCAGGTTCGCGCCAGAGTCTTGAGTGCGTCGCCAACCTGAGGGGTCGGCAGGTTCCGCAACGCGAGAATCAGTTCGCGACGCACACCGGCGTCGGGGTCGGCCGCCATCGGCAACAGCGAGGTGAGGTGCGCCGCGGCGGGGGCGGGCCGTTTCGCAGCCTGGTCCTTGTACTCGACGCGGCCGTTGTCACGATCGTCGCGGCCCAGGATCCGGACCGCCTGCTCCCGGATCCGCGGGTCGCGGTCCTTCAACGCGTCCTCGGCTGCCTCGTCCCCGACGATGGCGTGAAGCACCCAGAGTGCTCGGGCACGCTCGTGCGGTTGACCGGCGGAGAAGAGGTTCGCGAGGGCCGTGACAGCCTCCTGCTTGGGGTCGAGCTGTTGCGCCCCCTTCGGCTTGTCGGAATCGACCGGCTTGGCGTTGGGATCACCGGCCTTGGCGAATTCGATGAGTCCGCGCCGGGCGGCGTCCTGCGCCGCGACCACGGGGGACTTGAGGGCTTCGATGAGCCCGTGCACGGTCCCGAACTCAGGCTTGGCGGCCTTTGGCTTGGCGCCGATCGGGCGGACGCGATAGATCCGCCCTGTGTCCTGATCCTTGAACGCGTGCCCGCCGACTCCGGCGTCGTACCAGTCGGCGACGAAGACCGAGCCGTCAGGGGCGGCCGTCATGTCGACGGGGCGGAACCAGGGGTCATCGCTGCCGAGGAAGACTTTGTACTCGGTGCGGAACGACGCGCCATGGCGGCTCAACGGAAAGTAGTTGATCTGCCGCGTGCCTGCGTCGGCCTCGAGGACGGCCCCCTCGTACTCCTTGGGAAAGAGTTTGCCTTCGTAGACCATGATGCCGCAAGGGCTGCCGTTGCCGGTTCCGACCAACTTGGGCACGGTGCCGGGCACTTCCTCGCCCCAATGCCGGGGGCTCCCTGGGGTCCGGTAACCGTACTGGCCGCCGTCCATCACCCAGATCACCCGGCTCCCACGGTTGCCGTCGTCGTCGTTGTCGCTGGTGAAGATATTGCCGAACGCGTTCAGGCTGGTCTCGTAGTTGTTCCGCTGGCGATCGGCGAGGACCTCGAACTGGGTGCCATCGCGGTTCACGCGAAGGGTGTTCGCAAGCTGGTCGCTCGAGACGTGGCGCCCGCTCTTGTCGACGACATCGAAGTTCTGGACCTTCTCGGTGTGGTCCTGTTGGACCGAGCAGCAGCCGTCGCCATGGGTGAAGTAGAGCTTGCCGTCGAGGCCGAGCACCATCCCGTGGACGCCGTGATCGGAGTCGATGCCGCCGAACCCGGTCAGCAGGGGATAGCGCTTGTCCGCCTTGTCATCGCCATCGGTGTCTTCGAGCACGAGCAGGTCGGGGCTATTGCCGATGTAGACTTTGCACCCCTGGTACTTGCCGTCCTTCCCGTACCGCTCTTCCACGGCCAGGCCCATGGGCACCGGAAAGATGTGATCGGCGAAGACGGTGACTTTGTCGGCCTTGCCGTCGCCATCGGTATCCTCGAGGATTTTGATCCGATCCGCGTCGTCGATTTTCTTGAGGCCGGTGTTGCGTGCGCGTTGGAGTCGGTAATTGAGGCCTTCGGTGACCCAGACCCGACCCCGCGAGTCGACATCCATGTTGGTCGGGTTGTTGACCAGGGGCTCCGACGCCCAGAGGGTCGCTTCCAGGCCGTCGGCCGGCTTAAGCTTGCGGGCCGATTCTGCCGGCCCGACCTGGGCCTGGGCAGAGCCGAGGATGGGACCACTGAGCAGGATTGCCCAGACCCCGAGCCCTACCCATTGGGCGAGCCTGGTGCGCGGCGGGTTGCGATGCGACATCGGCGACGGCTCCTGATCAATGGGCAAATCAGCCGAGGACACCCGATCCCCGGCCGGATTCGACCGTTGGCTGCGAACGTAACCTCAAGGAATCTCGAATCGAGCGACTCCGGCGGATTGGCCTGGCCAGCACATTGTGTCGCGCGGGGAGGGGGCCGTCCAGCCTCTTGCCCGACGGCCTGCGGCGGACGGTCGCACGCCCCGATCGGTAGGCATCAACGCATCGTTCCGGCGGAACTCCGAAAAGATCGCCCGCCGATTCGGCCTCAAAGTCGCCGGGCCGATCCGCTAGAATAGAACCGGAATTCGGCGGAGACGCGAGGGACGCGAACTCGCCCTTTGGCCCGCGTAACATGGGATAGGTTAGGATCGAGGCGGGAGGCGATATGACGAACTGGAAGTCGATCTCGGCGCACCTCTTGACGGCGGCGACCACGCTCGCCCTGGTGGCTCTCCTCTATGGCGGACGACTCGGAACGCAGCGACCGCTCCCCGTTCATCAGATTCCGGGCTTCCGTCGCCTCGAGCCGCCGGTCACAGCGAAGCCGACCCGCCCCACCGGTTATCAGTTGCGTGCGGTTCCCTCGCTCTCGATCCCCCCCGATTTGCTCAAGTGTTCGGATGCCGAAGAGCAGATCAACATCCGAGTTTATCAAGGGGTCAACCGGAGCGTCGTCAACATCACGACGGCCTCCGAGGCGACCGGGATCTTCGGCGACGAGACGTCGAGCGGCACCGGATCGGGCTTCGTCATCGACACCGACGGACATATCCTGACCAACTACCATGTCGTCGAGGACGCCGAGTCGGTCCAGGTCACGCTCTACGATGGAACCACCCACGAGGCCCACGTGATCGGCGCCGACGCATCCAATGACGTGGCGATCGTGAAGGTGCAAGCCCCGGCCGCCGACCTCCACCCGGTCGCCCTGGGTGATTCATCGGGCCTGCTCGTGGGGCAGAAGATCCTCGCGCTCGGCAATCCGTTCGGGCTCGAGCGGACACTCACCACCGGGATCATCAGTAGTCTCGACCGCTCGCTGCAAGCCAAGAACGGGCGGATGATCAAGGGGATCATCCAGACCGACGCCGCGATCAACCCCGGCAATTCGGGGGGCCCTTTGTTGAACTCGCGGGGGCAGGTGATCGGCATGAACACGGCGATCATGAGCCAGGTCGGGCAATCGGCCGGGATCAGCTTCGCCGTGCCGATCAACGCGATCGCGCGGATCATCAAGCCCTTGATCGAGCACGGCCGGGTGATCCGCGCCGACCTGGGGATCACCCGCGTCTTCACGACCAACGAGGGCCTGGTTGTGCTCGGACTCGTCGAAGACGGCCCCGCCGAACGCGCCGGGATCCAACCGATCCAGGTGAAGGTCGTCCGCTACGGCGGCGCTTTGGTCCGCAAGCTCGACCCCGAGTCGGCCGACGTCCTGGTCGCGATCGACGGCAAGGCGGTCCACAACGTCGACGAGTTGTTGACCGAGGTCGAGTCCCACGCCCCCGGCCAGGTGGCCAAGGTCACCGTGCGCCGCGGCGGCCGCACTCTCGAAATCCGGGTGACGCTCGGCAAGTCATAACAAGAGGCTCAGTCCTTGCGGGCGATGGCCTCGAGCCCGGGCGCGGCGTCGAACGGGTCAGTCACCGTCTCGATCAGGCTGTTGTCGTGCACCAAGGTTCCGGCTCGCCCCACGAAGAAGTTCTGCCCATCGGCCACTTGGAGGTTGAAGACCGGCTGGACCTGGTCGCTCTCGACCGACCGAACCGTGCTCAGACCGTTGAGCGTGCGTACGGGATCGCCCGGCTTCAATTCGCGGGCCATCGTCCAGCCTCGTCCCGCCTTCCAGAACCGATGGATCCCGGTCGCGACGATCGACTCGTCGCCAAGATCGATCCGGAGCGTCTGATTGGGCGGGTTGTGGAAGACCGCCACGATCGGCTGATAACTGAGTCGCCCCGTCGCCGTATCCTGAGCGAGAACCTGGTCTCCAACTCTCAGGCTCTCGATGAGACGAGATCCTGCGAGGGTTGTGACTAACGTTCCTCCACCGAAACAGGAGTGCCCCAAACGAACGGCACCAATCGGCGCACCATTCGCAATGATCGGGGCGGCTTGCGGACGGTATTCCAGGGGAACCTGTTCCGTGATCGTCGGGGTTTCCTGCGAGGCCTTCTGCGGGACGTAGGCGTAGCCACGAAGGTCGATCGCCCATTTCTTCCAGCTCTCCGGATCATCGCCAAGATCGCCCCCGGCGACTTTCGTGAGAATCGAGACAACTCGCTCATTGAGCCGAACGATCGGCGCGTTGTACTGCTTGATGGAGGCGACGTCGTTTTCGAGTTGCCGCTCGGCCAGTTGAGCCGCTGCCTGCGCCTCGAGTGCCATCTCGCCCACCGGAATCACAGCCATGCGCGGCATGATCATCGCGACCTCCCCGACATTCGCGAGAGGACGGGGGTTGTTCAGAAGCGGCACGAACGTCTCGTTCGCATTCTTCGCTGCACTCTCAAACAACTGCTGAAGTTGCCGGGTCTCCTCGGCGCTGAACGCAGTCGTGGGGAGGAGCGCCGAGGCCCGCTTGAAATCGGCTCTGGAACCGGCCCCCATCATAGACCGGGCCATCTCCGGCGACACGGGCCCGGTTCGGGCAAACCCGAGAAGACGGGTGGCGACAGGCAGACCCGAGCCACCATAGCCGAGCTGGTCGCCGAGTTGGAGCGTCGGGCCAGCAGGGGGACTGTAGAGGCGTTTGACGTTGAACTGGGTGCCTTCGACAAAGAGCTCACCAGGCGATCCGGGACCGCCAACGGGCCGGACTTCATATTTGACCGGCTTCCGCATCAGGTCGGCGAGCCAGCTCGCAAAGTCCCGCGGGTCACGTCGCACCAGGGTCTCGGCCGCTGCCCGACGAACTTCGGCGAACGGGCTCCCGACCGCGAGTACAGCCAAGGCACGCGAGGACGGCGCCGAATCGATCTGACCGAGCAGGCGGACCGCGACGCTCTGATTCGCTTGCCCCTTGCTGAAGACCCGGGTGATCGCCGGCACCGCACCTGGATCCGTCACTTGAGCCAGAGCGTCTTCGGCTTCAACCTGACGACTCTTGGACACGAGTGCTTTCCTCGCCCGTTCGAGAACCGGCATCCAGTGCCCGTCGGCCTCTTTCCGCCGCTTGCTCTCGGCCGCTTCCGCGGCGATCTGCCCGGCACTCGCCCAACGTCCGTCGACCTTCTTATAACCGAGCCGTTTCCAAGCATTCTCGCGCGTGGGGTCCAGTGAGGTGACCGCCATCAAGTGGGCGTGTGCCTGGTTCTTCAATCCATTCTCTTCGCACCAAAGCGCCAGATTCCACTGCCCGTCGGCCGTCTGCGGCGCCTGGATTCGCCTCTTGTGATAGCGATCGAGAATCGCCTTGAGCTTATCGTCCGCCTCAACCGACTTACCGACCGACTCGGGCCGCTGCCAACGCCCGCGATAGGCCACCAACCCCATCAGCCCCCGCGCCGTGGCGTTCTTGGGATCGGTCATCACGGCAATCGCCAGATGCTTGATCCGCTCCGACGCAAGGCCGTGCGCCTCACACCAAAGCGCCAGCTTGATCTGAGACTCGGCATCCCGCCCGACCGTCACCTTGGCCGCCTCATAGGAGGCAAGATCACCGTCCGTGGGGGCGAGAATCGCAGGGGCCACGGCGAGCCACCCCGAACAGATCAAGAGAGCGGAGATCATTGATGTGACTCCGAAAAGGATCGCGGAGAGAAGGGGCCAAGCTTAATCCTAGCTATCATGCAACCAGGATCAAGCAAAAAAAGGATCGGCCCCACGTCACGTTGGAAATCGTGATCCAAACACATCAAGCAGGCGCAGATTCGTGCAAATTTGCGTCAAATTCAAAACAGAATCGCACCATGTGAACCCGACAAATGCTCACTCGTGGCTTCCCTCCGAATGCGCGCGGGAGCTGAGCGGTGTGACGAACGACTCGGCGGCTCTGGAAACGCGATTCCGCAACCGGGGACGGCCTCGTCCCACACTCGACGTCGAGCCGTTCGCTTACTGGTTTTTGATGATCGCCTTGGGGCCGTTGCCGGCGCTCGGGCCGGGGTCGAGGCCGATGATCCGGCTCTTGGGTCGGCTTCGATCGACGATGACGGAGCCCATCTCGGTCGTCTCGACCGCACCGACGTTGCCGAGCGTGTCGGCCACTTCGATGCGAATGTGAATCCGAGGCGGAAGGTTGGGCGGAGTGTTCCAGATATAGAGGCCGGTATTCTCCATCGGTGGAGCGATCGGCTGCCAGTTGTCCCCCGCGCGATCGGCTCGCCATGAGAGTGAGACCGGGCGATGACCAAGGTGGAAGTCGGTGGCCCGCCAGGTGATCGCGACCTTTCCGACATGGCGACCGGTCCCCACTTCGGGGGGTTTGAGCATCACGACCGACGGTGGCGTGGTGTCCACCTCCACCCAGATCTGGGGAGCGTCGCCGGGGGAGGGAGGGAGGTCGCCCAACCCCGAGGCCGAGCGGGCCACCAGGCAGAGGCCAAACGTTCCCTCGCTCGGCAGGTCGACCTCGATCGGAGAGACCCGGTCCTGGTCCTCGACCCGCTGAGTCCAGGTCCGGCCACCGTCCTGGCTGATGAACAGTTCCACCGTGTTCGGGCCGTCCGGCCCCGCGTTGTCGACTTCGTATTTCAAGGGGAAGTGGAGGTCTTTGACCAGCAGTGATTTGTTTCCCGCCGCGGGCGGCTCATTCACCGCGGAACCTCGAGAGAGTTCCGCAGCGCGATCCGATGAGCCAGCGAACGGATTCGGATCGCGGTCGACCGGCTCCGGCAGGTTCCGTGGCTCGGGCACGTTCCGTTTCGACACGCGGGTCGGCGGCGGGAAGACGTCCCGTGGCTCGGTCGATCGCGAATTCGCCCCGGGTGTCGGGAAGCCCGACCCCGAAGAATGGGCAGGCGAAGCCAGGGCAGGCGGAGCCATGAACTCCCCATCCTCACTCGCGGACAGGCCGGGATTGCTCGGGGTTCCTCCGGCCAGGCTGATGGTCGTCTGGGCGATGTTGCCGGCGTGGTCCTCGATCTGGGCGCGGACCGTAATCGGCTCGGCGGTGCCAGCGTCCCAGGTCTCACTGCCGATCAAGCCCAACCGAGTGATCGGCACCTTGCGCCACTTGTCAGCGCCATCGACCTGGTACTCGATCGCCAGCGACCCCAACGTGAGGTGTTCGTCGTGAACTTCCCAACGGACCGACGCTCCGCTCCCGCGCCGGCCGTCCGATTGGAGGACCAGCGACGGGGGCTTGGTGTCGACGATCACCTTCATGCTCGGCTCGACCTGGTCGTTATCGCTCGGGAAGAGCCGGCCCTCGGTGTCGAGGGTTCGGACGGCGAACCAGTACTCGTTGTCCTCGGTCGCTTTGAAGGTGAAAGACGGGCGGTCGGGAGTGGTCGACGTGTTCGGCTTCCAGGTGAAGCCATCGTCGTTGGAGACCCAGAGCTGGACCTCCTTGAGCCGCGAACGCTCGGCCGGATCGACGTTGAACGGGATCCGGAACGACCGGTTCTTATGATAGAGCGTCGGCACTCGGGACGCTCGGGTCGAGGGAGGAGCGGCGATCGACGCGGGCGTGGAGAGTCCCAGGATCAGGGCCAAGCCCAGTCCGATACTCGCCAGTCGCATCTGAAAGCCCCTTGGCGCCACGCGTTCGCTCCTCGAACCAAGGCCCCGAACTCAACACTCCACGCGGGGTCGAACCCCTCAATCACCGGCTGGCTACTTCAGTCGAATCGACAGTCCGGCGACACAGAGGTGGACAATTCCGCACTCCGCGGCCAGCCGCTGGTTGGCCATCCCTTGAAGGTCGGCAAACCGCCGCCCCAAGGCATTCGTCGGCACCAGGCTCGACCCCACCTCATTCGAGACCCAGATCACCCGCGCCTGGCCGCGGCCCGCCCGGACCGATCGCACCAGGGCATCGAGAATGTCCGAGTCCGCCAAGGCCGCCCCGTTTCCTAGACCAAGCAAGAGGTTGCTGATCCAGAGCGTTACACAGTCAATCACCACTGAACCCTCCGTGGCCACGATCGCGGGGAGCACGGCTTCCAGGTCTCGCGGAACCTCTTTGGTCGTCCAACCTTCGGGCCGATCGGCCTGGTGACGCTCGATTCGCGCCACCATCTCCGGGTCGTTGCGGTCCAGGGTCGCCGTCGCCACATAAGTGACCGGCGGACACTCGGCGGCCAGCCGTTCGGCCAGCCGACTCTTTCCTGAGCGGATTCCTCCGAGCACCAGGATCGACTCACCCATGAGACCGCACCTTCCCCACCTTTGAGACTGGCAATCAGGCAGGGTTTCCATCACCCACCGCGCAGTAAGAGGCTTATGCGAACGTTATCGGCCGCTCTCTCGGTGGGCTTGAAACGAATCAGACGAAGAGTCGGGTTGTAGGATTATTTCGCGATTTGCCGTAGACCCGCGTGCCGCAACCACCGGTTCACTCTTTACCTCAAGCACGCAGGGCACGCTATTCACCAAGGTGTCCTAAACGCCTGAGACAAGCTGAACATCACCAAAAACGCCAGCTCTCCCAATTCCACAGTCGCGCCGAGAATGTCGCCGGTGACGCCGCCCAGCCGGTTCGCAGCCAGTCGTGTCAGGCTGAAGGCCAGGATCAACGCGGCAACGCCGGCGATCAAACCGGTCCAACCCGCAACCATGACCGAGAAGGCGAGAACGGCGAGCGTCGCGCCCAAGGCGTCGCGCCGGGTGGTCGCGTCAATCACGAGGCGACCCGTTCCCTGGGGGCGGGCGTAGCGGGCCGTACCGGCCGAGACGAGGATCAGGGTCCGACTGATCGCGATGGCTCCGAGAACTGCCAGCGTACGTTCGGATCCGTTCAGTTCACTGAGAACCGCATATTTCCCTAAAAGCACCAGTGCGATCGCAGAAACACCGTGACTGCCGATATGGGGATCGCGCATCACGGTCAGGCGGCGTTCGGGGCCGCCCCAGAGGAAGAGGCCGTCGAAGGTGTCGGCCAAGCCGTCGAGATGAAGTCCGCCGCTGAGAATGGCGAGGAGTGCGATCAGTGAGAAGGCGGTGACGGCCGGCGGGGCTCCGGCGTGGCGGAGTCCCTCGCTCAGGACGGCCATCAGAAGACCGATGGCCGCGCCGACGAAGGGATAGGCGAATCGCGAGGCCGCCAGGTCGGCCTCGTTGAATGCGTCGTCCGTCCCCCCCAGGGGAACCACGGTCAGGAAGGCCAGCGCGAGTTTCGTCGCGCTGACGCCGCGGGTCAGGAGGGACCGCGAGGGCGGAGGGGGAGGCTCGGGCGTCAAGGTCCCAGGTTCACGCAAGGCCACGGAACCGTCGCACGATCGCCGCGTACTGGCTGGCCAACTCGCGAATTCGCGAGAAATCACCACTGGCGACGGTCTTGGGATCGACCAGCGAACTTCCCACTCCCAGGCAGCAAGCGCCTGCTTTGAGGAAGGCCTCGGCCGTGGTCAGGTCGACCCCGCCGGTCGGCATCAGGCGGATCTGGGGGAGTGGGCCGCGGAGTGCCTTCAGGTAGGGAGGTCCGCCCACGTCGGCCGGGAAAATCTTGACGACGTCGGCACCGGCCTCCCAGGCCGCGACGACCTCGGTGGGCGTAAATGCGCCTGGCATCACCACCTTGTCGTAGCGCCGGCAGAGCCGAATGACGTCGAGGTTGAGCGACGGCGCGACGATGTATTCCGCCCCCGCCAGGAGCGCGGCGCGGGCCGTTTCGGGGTCGAGCACTGTCCCCGCGCCCAGCACGATGGCGTCGCCGATTTCCTGCCGGACCTGGCGGATCACCTCAAGGGCGTTGGGCACGGTGAAGGTGATCTCGGCGGCCGTGACGCCCCCCTCGGCCAGGGCGCGCACCACATGAAGCAGCGACTCGCCCGATTCGGCGCGAACCACGGCGACGACCCCACCCTCGAGAATCCGTTTCAGCGTCGCTTCGCGGCTCATTTGCAATTCTCCCCATCCTCGACGACAAAAATTGGACTGTAGCGTCGTGTCCTCTGACCCGTCAAGGAACCGAACTCTTCCCGCCCGTTTGGTTTTTCTTCAGGCGAGCGTCTAAATCCCAAGGCCCGAAGCGTCCTTGACGAAGCCGTCAAGCAGGGCGGAAAGGTCGTTGGAATTCGGTATTTCCTTGAATCGAAGGACCGGACCCGACAAACCCTCGATGGATTCCTCATCCACTTTCAAGCGATCCGAGATCGCCAGCACATAACGTTTCGGACCATGCTGGGGCAAGAGCCGGAGCAGGCGATCGAGGCTCGAGCGCTTCCAGAATCCGACCACCTCGACGAAGACGTCGATCCCGGTCGGTTTGTGGACGAACCGATAGTCGGGAACCCACACGCCCTCGCGCCCCAGCTCGATCACCTCGGTCGACTCGGACACTTCCCAGGCCGAGGCGACCTGACGGATCCGATCGAGAAATGCTCCCATCTCGGCGGGAACATAGGTGCCGGTGTCGGCCTGATGCGTGATCAGGCCGTCGGACGATTCGAGGTGGAAGCTCCGCGGATCGCGTTTCGGCCCCCATCGCAGTTCGGCGTCGAGCCGGAAATCCGAGCAATGCAACAGCGTGGGCAGGAACAGGGCCATTTGCAGACCGTACCTGTTGGTCGCGCTGAAGAGGCTGAGCGGTCCGTCGATCTGGAACGAATAGCCGGTGGCCATGCTTCCTTCGACACGATAGAGCAAGCGATGGAACTTGAGCTGGCGGAAGAGCTGCCGATAGCGCGCGGGCTTCTCGTTGCGGACCACGGCGTTCACCAGCACGGCACGGAGCAGGATCGCCTGCGCCAACGCCACGTTATAGCGGTCGACCAGCCGCTGGGCATCGAGATCGTCGAACCTGAGCATCCGGTTCTCGTCCTTGAGGTCGGCAAACAGGCCTTCCGCGACCTTTTCCGGATCGATGCCGAGTTCTCGCCCCACGATCCCCAGCACATGTTCACGCTTAAACGGCGCCCGATGGCCCGCGGCGCGGAGCGAACGGCGATAGTCGGCCGCCGCCGAAAAGAGTTTCTCACGGAGGGTCTCGGGGGGGACATCGGCCACCACCTCGAACTCGGCGCGATCCTCGAGCACCTTGGCCAGGCCGCGATGCGCCAGCGTCGCCAGGCCTTCGCCCACAAGTTCGTGAACCTCCGTCTCGATCTCGTAGCGGGTCGTGCCGACCCCTTCGCGAAAGATCAGGAGCAGACTCTCGGCGACCTCAAGCCACTGCGCATTGTCGCGGCTGAGGTAGAGCGGCATGACCCGCCCCTTCGAGGTGACCTTCACGCGAACGAGGTTACCGGTCAGCATGATCCCTTGGCCACTCCCCGCCGCTCACTCAGCTAAGAACCCGTCGAACGCTTCCCCGTCGGGCGGGCACGGCCCACCCCACGGGAAGAATCAGAGAGACATTGCGGAAACCATCGGAAGCATCAGTCACCGCCGTAGGCGCTATGCTGACGGCGGCGATTGGAGGTAAATTCTTCGGAGGTCCCCCGGCTGATGACTTCGTAGAGGAGGGCTTCCTTTTCGCCCGACTTACGGAGGATACGACCGAGCCGCTGAACGTGCTCGCGAACCGAGCCCGACCCCGACAGGATGATCGCCACACTCGCTTCGGGGACGTTCACCCCTTCGTTGAGGACGCGTGAGGTCGCCACGATCGGGTAGGTGCCCGCGTTGAACTGGAGCAGGATATCGCGCCGCTCCTTGGTCTTGGTCTGGTGGGTGATGACCGGCACCAGGAACTGCCGCGCGATCTTGTAGACAGTCGCATTATCATGGGTAAAAATAATGACCCGGTCACCGTTATGGCGATCGAGCAACCGGCTCAGGAGTTCGAGCTTGGCAGGCGCGGCCAGCGCCAGGTCACGCTGGCGGCGATAGGCGAGGTAGGCTTGCCGCCCTTCGCTCGAGCGATGCGCCACGAACAGGAACTGGCCCCAGGCGTTGGGGCGACGCATGTCGATCCCGTTATCCTGGAGGAACCCCCGGTAGACCTCGCGACAGCTCTCGTACTCGTTTCGCTCGGCGTCGGACAGGTTCACGTACACGGTCTCGACCCGGTAGTCGGCCAGGTACTGCCCGCGCAGCTCGGTGATCTCGCGGCGATAGACGATCGGGCCGATCAGGTAGTCGAGTTGGGTGTGCGCGTTGTCCGCGCGTTCCGGAGTCGCGGTCAGGCCGAGCCGCCAGGGAGCCATTGAGGCGATCGCGGCCATCCCATACGTCGGGCCGGGGAGGTGGTGGCACTCGTCGAAGACGATCAGGCCGAACCGGTTCCCGATCCGCGCCATGTTGAGGTAGGCCGAGTCATAAGTCGTCACCGTCAACGGCTTGATGTCGTTGTACCCGCCCCCCAGCAGGCCGACCTCGGTGGCGAAGGCCAAGGTGAGCTCGTCATACCACTGATTCATGAGGTCGATCGTCGGCGTGACGACCAAGGCCGGGCGCTTCGCCATTTCAATGGCGAGGTTCGCCACGTGCGTCTTGCCCGTACCGGTCGGAAGCACAATCACGCCGCGTCCTAGCCGACCACCATCCCACCACGCCTTCACGCCCTCCGACTGGTGCGGGAACGCTTCCTTGGTGATCCGGATCGGCCAGGGCGTCTTTTCATAGGCGCGGGCGTCGTCGACGTAAGGGATCTTCTGCGCGATCAAGTACTCCATGATCTCGCGGTAGTGCATCGCCTCGGCGCGGAGTTGCCGGGTGCGATGGTCGAACTCGACGCGAGGTAGGCCACGGGTTTCCCCCTCGGGCAGACCTTCGATCAGCAGAGTTCCTTCGTCATAGGAGAGCCGCAGGTACGACCGGGTCTCGGGACTGGGCACATCGGCCTGGCTCATGCGGGGTCGACTCCCGTCGCGGGACGTTCCGGCCGCCGACGCTTGAGCCAACCGAAGACTTCAGCGACCGGCAGGCGATAGCCGGGAAGGACCGGCTCGCCCTCCAGGACACCGTCAAGAGCCAGCGTCTCGGGGGGCTGTCCCGGGCGGTAGACGTCGACCCACTTTTTTTCAGGATCGATCAGCCAGCCAAGCGAGCATCCATTCGAGGTGGAATGGACCAGCTTCTCACGCGCCAGCCGAGGCGTCTGGTCAGGCGAAATAATCTCGACATGAAGATCGGGAGGGACAAATGTCTCGTTCTGGATCTCTCCCTGCTCGTCAGTGCCAATCTGAGCGTCTAGAAGGAAGACGACGTCAGGCACGATCGAACGCCCCGCATACGTGCAGCGCAACTCGGGGATCGCCATCCCCAAGAACGTGGGCTCAGCAAACCGGTTGAGGCTCTCGGTGATCTTGGATTCGATCACCCCATGCTTCTTTTGCGGCGACACCTTGGCCTCGACTCGACCATTGATGAATTCGAGGGACGGTTCTTCTTCGGGGAGGGCGAGGAATTCCTCCAGCGTGAGCGATCGTTGGATGCGGGACACGCTGCTCATCGCCTGTCTCCCCTACCCGAAGTCGTTGGCTTCGGCCTTGATCCGGATTCATGCTCGAGTCATCGCCAAGGTGGGCCGAGCCCACCCGATAAAACCGGAAAAAGTGAGTCGTTCCAGTGGATCGGCGAGCCGCCTCAGGGTTTCAGTGTACTCCAGTTTAGCCGATCTTTGGACGAACCTCTAGCGAATCGCGCCTCGAATCCGCAAAGCGTCGCGTTCCTGGGGCGTGAGCTCACGCCAGGCGCCGGGGGCGAGGTCTCCGAGGAGCACCGGGCCGATCGCCACCCGCACCAGGCGGAGGGTGGGATGGCCGATCGCGGCCGTCATCCGCCGGACCTGGCGGTTCCGCCCCTCGCGCAGCACCAGTCGAATCCAGGCGGTCGGCACGTTTTTGCGGAACCGGATCGGCACCGAGCGCTCGGGCAGAGCAGGGGGCTCCGCCAGCAGCTCGGCCTCGGCGGGGCGGGTCCGCCCGTCCTTGAGGTCGAGCCCGCGCCGTAACGGCTCCAAGGCGGTGGGCTCGGGGATCCGCTCAACCTGCGCCAGGTAGGTCCTCGGGTGCTCGTACCGAGGGTCGGTCAGCCGGTGGGCCAACGGCCCATCGTCCGTCAGGAGCAGAAGCCCCTCACTGTCCCGGTCCAGCCGGCCCACCGGGTAGACCCCCGGATGGGGGAAGAAATCCTTGAGCGTGGCTCGACCCGCCTGATCCGTGAATTGGGTCAACACGTCGAACGGCTTGTGCAACACGTAATACCGAAACGGCCTGACCATTGGCTCAACTCACCCCGGAACCCCAAACGTCGCTCACCACGGCCACTACCTTGACCACGTCACCGCGCCGAGTTACAGTCTGAATACGAATTCAGAATAATTATTCACTATGTCAATTCCAACTTACAACGACGAGCAATTGATTTTGGCCGCCAGGCTTTACTTCCTGGACGGGCTCCCCCAAGCGCAGATTGGGAAGCTCGTGAACGTGTCGCAATCGAAGGTCTCGCGGATGCTCGCGCTGGCGCGGGAGCGGGGTTTGGTGCGGATCACGGTCCCGGAATACGACTCGCGCGATGGCGGCCTGGAGGGCGAGCTGAGAGCCCGGCTCGGGGTCGAGGCCGTCGTCATTCGGACGGTCGGCGGGCTTCGGGCCGAGGATCTCCGCCAGACGATCGGTTATTTCGCGGCGCCTGTGATCTCGGGTTGGATCGAGTCGGCAAGTCGGGTCGCGGTGGCCGGGGGCCGGACGATGCAGGCCCTCGTGGAGCAGATGAAGCCGTCCCAACCGCGGCACGAGCTGACCTTGCTGCAGGCGATGGGAAATATCGACTCGAGTACCGGGCTCTATGATGCCGTGGAGTTGGGCCGGCTCATGGCGCGACGGTGGGGCGGCACGTTCCTCACCTTGAGCACCCCGGCGATCCTCCCCGATCCGGAGACCTGCCGCCGGTTCCTCGGCCTCGAGCCGATTCAAACGGTCATGAATCAGCTCGGCCAGGCGGACCTCGCGTTCGTCGGGATCGGAACGTTGGCGAACTCGGTCTTCCTCGAGCGGAACGTGCTCGGTCCCCTCGATCTCGCGACCCTGCAAGCGGCAGGCGCGGTGGGCGAGGTCCTGGGCCGCTTCTTCGATTGTCATGGCAACGAATGTACAACCCCGTTTCAACAGCGGGTCGTCAGCTTGGGTCTGAACGAATTGCGGCGGATCCCCCGGAAAGTTGGCGTGGTCGCCGGTGAGGATCGCACCAAGGCGGTGCTCGCCGCGATCGAAGGGGGGCTGCTCAACGCCCTCGTCATCAATGAGGCGGGAGCGTCCGCCTTGCTTAAGGAAACTCAATGAGCGTATCCACGGAAGAAGAGCCACTCCTGGAAGGGGCTTTGCTGGCCGCCCGCGACACCCGCTATCTCGCGGTGGAGGCGGGCGTGCGGCACAAGACGGCGGAAGTGTTCGCCTCGCTGTTCGGGACAACGCCAGCCGTGATCGTGGCGGACCAAAAGACCTTCGTGGCGGCCGGCCGAGAGGTGCAAGAGAGCTTCCGGATTGCCGGCCACGCCTTGAGCAAACCGTTCATTTTCGGCCAGCACGTCTACGCCGAAACCAGGTGCGTCAAGGAGCTCCAGAAGGCCCTCGAGGCGGTGGAAGGGATCCCGGTCGCGGTGGGATCGGGGACGATCAACGACCTCACCAAGCTGGCCGCGCACCGGCTGGGCCGGCCCTACCTGGCCGTGGCCACCGCCGCCTCCATGGACGGCTACACGGCCTACGGCGCCTCGATCACCCATCAAGGGTCCAAGCAGACGTTTGACTGCCCCGCCCCGAAAGGGGTGCTCGCCGACCTCGACGTGATCGCCCGCGCCCCACGCGGCATGAACGCATCAGGCTATGCCGACCTGCTCGCCAAGGAGGTTGCCGGGGCCGACTGGATCGTGGCCGAAGCCGCGGGGGTCGAGCCGATCGAGCCGTCGGTCTGGGCGACGGTCCAGAACCGGCTCCGCGCCTGGGTCGACTCGCCGGCCGGAATCGCAAGGAGCGAACCGGCCAGCCTGCGGCGGCTGGTCAACGGCCTCATGATGAGCGGATTCGCCATGCAGGCCGCGCAAACGAGCCGGCCGGCCTCGGGGGCCGAGCACCAGTTCAGCCACCTCTGGGACATGCAGCACCACACCTTCCAGGGCGCGGCCCCGTCGCACGGCTTCAAGGTCGGGATCGGGACGCTTGCCACCTTGGCCCTCTACGAAGCCCTGGTGCGCAGAGACCTGGGCCGGCTCGACATCGAGCAAGCGATCGCAGGCTGGCCGTCGCCCCGGCAGGTCGAACGCCGGATCGTCGCCGTCTTCGGCGCGGGCGAGCTGGCGGATAAGGCGAAGGACGAGACGCGGGCGAAGACGCCGACCGTCGAGGAACTCCGGGCCCAGCTCACGCAACTGCGCGACGGTTGGCCCGAGCTCCGCTCGAAGCTGGTGCGCCACTTGACCCCGTTCCAGAAGGTGCGCGAGGCGCTCCGCGACGCCGGTTGCCCGCACGAGCCGGAACAGATCGGGATCACCCGCGACCGCCTGCGGCTCAGCTACGAGCAAGCCTATTACATCAGACGCCGGTTCACCGTGCTCGACTTCGCGCGGCGCGCCGGCATCATGGACTCGGCGGTCGAGCACCTCTTCAGCGCCAGAGGACCCTGGCCGATTTCGAGCCCGGAGAAGCGCAATGACGTTTGACCTGACCCGAATCCGGCACGTCGTGCTGGACCTGGACGGCACCCTCTATCGGGGCGACCGGCTGTTCGAGGTGACGATCCCGTTCCTCGCGCGGCTCTCCAGGCTCGGAATCGGCCACACGTTCCTCACCAACAATACGTCGCGGAGCAAATCCGACTACGTGCTGAAACTCCAGGGACTCGGGATCGACGCCAGCGAGTCGCAGATCGCCACCCCCGCCGATACGACCATCACCTACCTGCGCGAGCGATTGCCCCAGGTGCGGGCGATCTCCGTGCTCGGCACGCCTTCGCTCTGCCAGCAGTTTGAGGAGGCCGGGTTCACGGTGGGCTGGGATTCCCCAGGCGCCGTGGTCGTCGGCTTTGATACGACCCTCGACTACGACCGGCTCTGCCGTGCCGCGTACTGGATCGGCGAAGGCCGGCCGTTCCTGGCCACCCATCCCGACCTGATCTGTCCCACCGACCAACCGACGATCCTCGTCGACTGCGGTGCCCTCTGTGCCTGCCTGACGGCGGCCACCGGCAAGGAGCCCGTCGTCCTGGGCAAGCCCGATCCGTCGATCCTGCTCGAGCTCTGCAACCGGTTCGGCCTGGCGAAAGATGAGGTCGCGATGGTCGGCGACCGGATCTACACCGACATCGCGATGGCACGACGAGCCGCCGTGCCCGGAGTCCTGGTCCTGAGTGGCGAGGCCACGAAGGCGGACGCCGTCGCGCTCGAGCAACCACCCGACCTGATCGTCGCCGACGTGGGCGAACTCGGGGAGCGGCTGGAACGCGCCCGCACGGTGGGGGCTCAACAATGAAAGACAGCCAGATCTCTCGAAAAGAACAAATCAAAGCTCTTACAAACGATCCGTTTGACGTGCTCATCATCGGTGGCGGCATCGTCGGCTCGGGCATCGCCCGAGACGCGGCGCTTCGTGGTTTGCGAACGCTCCTGGTGGAGCAGGCCGACTTCGCGTCAGGCACCAGCAGCCGGTCGTCGCGTCTGCTGCACGGCGGCTTGCGGTATCTGGCTCAGGGGCGGATCGGCCTGGTCCGCGAGGCGAGCCACGAGAAGATGCGGCTGAGCAAGATCGCCGCTCACCTCTGCCAGCCGCTGCCGTTTCTCTTTCCGGTCTGGAAAGGGGCAGGCTGGCCGCTCTGGACGCTCTCGATCGGCGTCAAGGTCTACGACCTGCTCTGCGGCGGGAACAACCTCGGAAAGTCACGCACCTACAGGCCGGCCGAGCTGCTCAAGCACTTGCCCGGCCTCCGCCGCGAGGGTCTGAAGGGGGGCACGTCGCACTACGACGCGCTCACCAATGACGCGCGACTCGTGATCGATACGCTCCGATCGGCAGAGGCGGCCGGAGCCTCGCTGCGGAACTACACCTCGTTCGTCGCCGGGACCGCATCGAACGGAACCTGGACCTGCACCGTACGCGACCAACTCGATGACGAGGTGGTCGAGATCCAGGCCCGGACGGTCATCAACGCGGCCGGCGCTTGGTCGGCCAAGATCCCCCACAGCACGGTGCGGCTCCGGCTCACCAAGGGCGTCCACGTGGTCATCGACCACGCGCGGCTGCCGGTCTCGGAAGCGGTCGTCCTCCCCGAAGGCGATCGAATCCTGTTCGTGATCCCGTGGGGCGAGCGGATCATCCTGGGCACGACCGACACCGAGTACCAAGGTGATCCGGCTGCGGTCCGCACCGACCCCGACGACATCGACTACATTCTCGGCGTCGTCAACCGCGCCTTCCCCGAAGCTCGGATCAAGCCCGACGACGTGATCTCAACCTGGGCCGGGGTTCGTCCTCTGGTCGCACCCCGACATGAAAACGCCGGTGCGCCCTCGGACGTTTCACGGAATCATGAGATCCGAATGGGGGAACCAGGCTGGTTCGACGTCGCCGGCGGTAAGCTCACCACGTACCGCTTGATGGCCGAGCAGACGATCGATCAAGTCGGCCGCCACCTGGGCGCGCACTTGCCACGCTCCCGGACGGCCGAGCTGCCGCTGTCGCCGGGACCGCACAGCGGCGTGCTCCCGCCTCCGGTCGAGCGGGAGGTGGTGGCGGAGTCTTGCCGCCAGGAGTGGGTGGTCCACCTTGACGACCTCCTGCTGCGGCGAACCTCCTGGCACTTCTACCACGCGAACCACGCGGAGATCGCCGAGCGAGTGGCGTGCTGGATGGCCGAGTTGCTCGGCTGGAATCCGGAACGCATCGCACTCGAGCTCAAGCGTTATCAGAATGCGGCCGATCATCCCCCGCGGCTCAGCCCGGCGACCGGCTCGCGGGAATGAGCGATGATGTGAAAGCGCATCGTTTCGGTTGGGCTGTTCACACTCTCAAGTAAGAAACTCGTTCGTCACCTCTCCGTCGACCAGCGATGACTCCGGGAGACCTCCTCGATGCAGCTCACCCAAGATGCGAGCGCGGCCCGCACCTCATTGATTGATCGGATCGGCATCTACCCTCCCTTATTATGGGGTTATGTCGGACTCTTGCTGTTCATGATCGGCGATGGAGTCGAATCGGGATTTCTCTCCCGATACCTGGTCGACCACGGGCATTCCGAACAGCGTGTCGCGCTCGTTTTCACGGTGTACGGCATCACGGCGGCGATCGCCGCGTGGCTCTCGGGAGCGCTGTCCGACCTCTGGGGACCACGCCAGGTCATGACGATCGGCTTGGTCATCTGGGCCGTCTTCGAGGTCGCGTTCCTCCTCGTCGGGGTCGCTCCATCGAATTACAACCTGACCCTGGCGACGTATGCCCTGCGCGGCTTCGGGTATCCCTTGTTCGCCTTCGGCTTCCTCGTCTGGATCACGGCGGCGACCCCGCGGGAGCGGTTGGGAACGGCCGTCGGTTGGTTCTGGTTCGCGTTCACAGGGGGTCTACCGACCCTCGGATCACTCTTCGCCAGCTTCATGATCCCCCAGATCGGGCATTATCCGACGCTCTGGTGCTCACTCGCGCTGGTGGTGCTCGGCGGCCTGATCGCCTTGTTCGGGATTCACGAGCCCACCGGGAAACGACGCCTGGCCCCCCCGGACGAGAAGCCGTTGAGCACCCTGATCTCGAGCATCTCGATCGCCTGGCGGAAGCCGAAGACCGCGATCGGCTGCATTGTGCGGGTGATCAACACGGCCCCCCAGTTCGGCTTCCTCGTCTTTCTGCCGCTCTACTTCACGAACACGATCGGCTTCAGCGAAGGCCAGTGGCTTCGCCTCCTCAGCGCCATCTTCCTGAGCAATATCATCTGGAACTTGCTCTTCGGGATCATCGGCGATAAGTTCGGCTGGCGACGGACCGTGGCCCTCTGCGGTGGTGTCGGCTCGGCGATGACAACGCTCCTGCTCTACTATACGCCGCACACGCTCGGGGCGAACTACCCGTTGACGGTCCTGGCCGGGATCCTCTATGGAGCGACCCTGGCGGGGTACGTGCCGCTTTCCGCCCTGATGCCGTCGCTCGCCCCGGAGAACAAGGGGGCGGCGATGTCGATCCTGAACCTGGGAGCCGGCGCGAGCGTCTGGGTGGGCCCCGCGATCGTGGCCGTCTTTCTGTCCCCCTTGGGCGTTGGGGGAGTGATGTGGATCTTCGCCGGCCTCTACCTGCTGAGCGCGGTGCTGACCCTCTTCCTGACCCTTCCCGACGAATCGACCCAAACCTCTCTGTCGACCTTGGAGGATCTGTGAGCATCGTTGCCGGCATCGACTTCGGTACGCTCAGTGTTCGCGTCTCCATTTTCGACAGCGTCAAGGGAAGGCTCGGGACCGGGACCGGCCCTTATCCGTTGCATCGCTCCGGGAATGACCCCGAGCACGCCTCGCAGAGCCACGCCGACCACATGAAGGCGCTCGTGGCGGCGATGAGCCAGGCGCTCTCCGCGGCGGAGGTCGAGGGCGATCGGATCGAGGCTTTGGCCATCGACACGACCGGATCGACGGTCGTGCCCGTGGGGGAGAATCTCGAGCCGCTCGACGACTACTACCTCTGGTGCGATCATCGCGCCTGGCGCGAGGCCGAACAGATCACCCAAACGGCCCGCGACGTGGGTCTCGAGGCGCTCGATTGGTCGGGCGGCTCGTACTCGTGTGAGTGGGGATTCGCCAAGCTGTTGCACTGGCTCCGCAGCCACCCTGAGCAACGGTCTCGGTTCGTCACGGCCCTGGAGCATTGCGACCTGGCGACCGCCGTGCTCTGCGGGATCAGCGACCCTCGGGAAGTCCCCCGGAGCATCTGCGCGATGGGGCACAAGTGGATGTGGAACGCGGCGCTGGGGGGCCTCCCCAGCGACGACTTCCTGTCCCGGGTCGACCCGCTCCTCACCGGGGTCCGGGGCAAGTTGGCGGGACGGTACGCCCGGTCCGACACCCTCGCCGGCACCCTGACCCCGGTCTGGGCGAAAGCGCTCGGCTTACGCCCCGGCATTCCGATCCCGGTCGGCGCGCTCGACGCGCACTGGGACGCGATTGGCGCGGGGGTTCGCCTCGGCGACGTCGTCAACGTGATCGGCACATCGACCTGCGTCATGGCGATCAGTGAACGTCCCGACCTGATCCCAGGGGTCGCCGGCGTCGTCCCCGGCTCGATCCATCCGGCTTACACCGGGATCGAAGCGGGGCTCTCGGCCGGCGGGGATATCTTCGAGGCCATCGCCCGACGCGCCGGGACAAGCCTCGGGGAACTCTCCCGCGCCGTCAACGACTATCGAACGGGCCAGACCGGCCTGTTGCGGTTGACCTGGGACAACGGCGACCGCAACGTCCTGGCCAATCCCCACCTCCGGGGCGCCACCTTCGGCTGGAACCTGGCGCACACCGCGGCCGACGACCTGTTCGCCGCCATGGAAGGGACCGCCTTCCACACCCGGATCATCCTCGAACGGATGGCCGAGTACGGGATCCCGGTCCGACGCATGATCAATACCGGAGGCGTCCCGCGCAAGAGTTCCGTGATCAATCGGATCTACGCCAACGCCCTCGATGTCCCGATCCTCGTGCCGACCGGCGACACGACGAGCCTCGGCTCGGCCATCTTCGCCTTCCTCGCCGCCGGAACGTTCCCGACCGTCGACGCGGCCCAATCGGCGCTTTGCACCCCGTACCTCACGGTCGAGCCCGACCCGCGGAGCGTGGGCCACGGCAACGAGCTCTTCGCACACTTCCGCTCGCTCTACTTCGCGCTCGGCCGCGACCGTTCCGAACCGATTGCCCTCGGCCGGGTCTTGCCCGACCTGCTCCGAATCGCCGCAGCGGCGAAACCGGACGACAAGTAATCCCAAGAGCGTTGCCCACCGTGACCGATCTCGCTTTTCCTTGAATTTTTGATGCGTGGATGCGGCCATGCCAACACCGCGAGGTGCCTAGGGCTCATTCCAACCCCTGGCATCCCGCGGCTTTATCCCCAAAGTGCGCCCCCCGTTTTCCGACATCAATCAGGATGTGCGTCAAGTTCGTGATTTTTTGCACAAGCATGGCTCAACGTTGGAAAGCTCGAATTGGAGGCATGGGCACCGGCTACCCCCGGTGACCTCGGCCCATTCGGGCGTATAATATTTGATGGTCGCGCTTCTTCCTCACCTCGGACATCGCACGAGGAGGCCATCATGTCTACCGCAACCCACTCCGATCACCTGCTCCTTTCCGAACGGATCGAAGGCCGACTTCAGCGAGGCGAGCTAACGCCCCTGCAGGTCAACAGCTACAAGGAGTTCCTCGACGAGGTCGATCGTGACCTCTTCCACCATCGGGTCATCACCTCCAACGCCTATACCCGCTGGTTCCAGCACGGCGAAGCGACTGACGCCGAACTGCGCCATTTCGTTCAGCAATTCTCGGTCTTTTCCAACCAGTTCCTCGTCGCGGCCCTCTTGCGGGTCATCCACGCCCCGACCCTCGAGCAAGCGCGGGCGGCCAAAGAAATCCTCATGAATGAGCTGGGGGTCATCTACCACCGGCCCGATTCGACCGGCAGGCGAGTCGAAGCCGTTGATGACGAGGGCAAGGATCGTGAGGGGGACCCCGAGCTGGTCAGCACCGAGGGAACCGTCGATGGCGGCACCTTCCGGTTCCGCGCCGCCCACTTCGAATGGCTGCTCGCCGTCGGTCAGGGAATCGGGCTCACGTACAACGACATGGGCCAGCGCAAGCACGGGCGGCCGTATACGCTCCACTTCTGCAACGAGTTGCAGCACCTCTACGGCAACGAGAACGGGCAGGTTTCCTGCGGCGCCAGCTTCGCCGTCGAGAACTGGGCGGCGGCCGGCTTCTGGCAGGAGTTGGAGGACGGCTTGATGCACATCAAGCAAACCAGGATCCCCCACCTCCGCCTTGCCTTCTTCACCTGGCATAACCGCGTGGAAGCCCAGCATGCCGGGCACGTCATGGAAGAGCTGGAAGAGGTCTTCTTCGCCCCCGACTTCGATCGCGCTCGATTCTTCGAGGGGGCACATGGGGCGCTCGAGGCGGTCTCGATGTTCTGGGACGGGTTGGAGATGGACCGGACGACGGGCATCGTCGACTGACCGTGACATCAACATCACTCAGGCGATTTGCCTGTCGGGATTTCTTCCAGGCGAGCGTGAGCGCCCCGCTCGCCCTGGAATCGAACAGAGAGGAAGTGGAGCTTCCTGAAGGACGGGCGCTCCGTAGTCCGACCGGAGGACGATATGCCGCTGTCCGATATCGTGCTGAAGCGCATCGATCACGTTCGAATGGTCGTCGGCAACGCACGCCAGTCGGCCTACTTCTACCGCAACGCCTTCGGCTTCGACGTAGTCGCCTACGCCGGGTTGGAGACGGGCGTGCGCGACCAAGCGAGTTACGTGCTCCGCCAGGGGGAGATCACATTCGTGCTCTCCTCATCCCTTCGCTCCGATCACCCCGACAACGCCCGTCTCGTCGCCCACGGGGACGGTGTCGAGTCGATTGCGTTGGAGGTCGACGACGTGCCGGCCGCCTACGAAACCGCGCTGGCGCGGGGGGCGCAAGGCATGACGCCGCCGACCCAACTGGAGGATCGGAACGGCCTCTACGAATTCGCCAGGATCCACATCTATGGTGATACGTCCCATACGTTTGTCGATCGAGGCCACTATCGTGGGGTCTTTGCCCCGGGGTTCGAGCCGCTCGACCCGGATCGGTACAGCCCCCGGACGTTTCACCCCGTCGGCCTCAAGGCGATCGACCACATCGTCGCCAACGTCGAGGAAGGGAAGATGGGGGAATGGGTCGACTTCTATGCACGCGTCCTCGGGTTCAATCTGCTGGTCTCGTTCGATGACAAGGACATCCGCACCGACTACTCGGCCCTGATGTCGAAGGTCGTGGCCGACGGCCAGGGGCGGATCAAGTTCCCGATCAACGAGCCGGCCCGAGGGCGGAGGCGGTCGCAGATCGAGGAATACCTCATGTTCCACAACGGCCCGGGGGTGCAGCACATCGCCCTGGCGACGGACGATATCGTCACCAGCGTGCGCGCCATGGCCGCCAACGACGTCTCGTTCCTGAAAGTCCCCGCAACCTACTACGAGTCGCTCCCTGCCCGCGTCGGTCCGATCGAGGAGGACCTCCAAGTGCTGGCCGAGTTGGGGATCCTCGTCGACCGAGATGACGAGGGCTACCTGCTCCAGATCTTCACCAAGCCGGTCGAGGACCGGCCGACCCTGTTCTTCGAGATCATCCAGCGCCACGGTGCCCGGAGCTTCGGCAAAGGCAACTTCCAGGCCCTCTTCGAGGCGATCGAACGCGACCAGGCGCGGCGGGGGACGCTCTGACCATGCGACACCCGTTGCCTCCCGTCGCCAGCATTCGCGACTTCTACGCGTTCGAACAACACGTAAAAACCTGTCGCGGACAACGCGGGCTCGCCATGGTGCCGGAGTGGTACGAGGTGCCCGTCTTCTACTTCTCCAACCCCGCCGGCGTGATCGGCCAGGACGCCGAGGTCTTCGCCCCGCGAGGCAGCCGGGCCCTCGACTACGAGCTAGAGCTGGCCTGCGTGATCGGAACCGAGTGCCGCGACCTCCCCGCCGACGACCGGGCACTGGCGGCCGTGGCCGGGTTCACCATCATGAACGATTGGAGTGCCCGCGACCTCCAGCGCCTCGAGATGGCCGTCGGCCTGGGGCCGAGCAAGGGGAAAGACTTCGCCACCTCGCTCGGCCCCGACCTCGTTACGCTCGACGAGCTTGCCGACCGCTACCGCGACGGCCGCCTCCACCTGGAGATGACCGCCGCCGTCAACCACCGAATTCTCTCGCGCGGGAACGCCGGTTCCCTCTACTGGACCTGGCCGCAACTGCTCGCCCACGCCAGCCGCGACGCCACCCTCCGCCCCGGCGACGTCCTCGGCTCGGGCACAGTCGGCACCGGCTGTATCCTCGAGCTCACACCCGAAGCCGTCGGCGGCTGGCTGCAACCGGGCGACGTGGTCGAGCTCACCGTGGACCGGCTCGGAACGCTTCGCAACCGGATCATCGCACACCCGCGCCCGTGAGATTTCGCTCGCCGCAGAAGTGACAACATCAACGGGCTTTCACACGTTTCCTCGAATCCAAAACGGTGAACCCATGCCTCCCTATCTCCGACTCGGCTCAGTCCCGCGCAAGCGTCATATCGCCCACCGACACGAACCGGGCTTCCGCGGCGAGGGGATCGCCTATGAAGAAGTGATCACCGTCGCCGGATTCGGCCGCGCTTACAGCATCGCCTACCACTTGCGGCCCCCGACTCGCGTGCTCAAAGTCGAGCCCGCCGGAACCGTACCTCTGGAGCTTGTTGAGGCGCCCTCCCTACGGCACCACCACTTGCGGTCGGGGGGCCTCAAGCCTTCCGGCGACCCGGTCACGGGAAGAGTCCCGCTCCTGGTCAATGACGACATCACCCTGGCCCGCTGCCGGCCCGCCAATCGCCAAGGCGAACTGTACCGGAACGCCGGCGCCGACGAGCTCCTCTTCGTCCACCGGGGCGGGGGAACCCTGCACACGATGTTCGGCCCGCTGCCGTTCCGCCCGTTCGACTACGTGGTCATTCCCCGCTCCACCACGTACCTGATCGAGGCTGACCCCGCGGAGCCACTCGACTTGCTCGTCATCGAGTCCGCCGGCTACCTGACAATCCCACCGAGATACCTCAGCTCCGACGGTCAACTCCGCCTGGGCGCACCCTACGGCGAGCGCGACCTGCACGGCCCGCATGTCGCTGACCCAATTGATCGTGAAACGGAGACGACCGTTCTCATCAAGGATGGCCGGCGCCTGACGCGCTACACGCTGGCTCATCACCCGTTCGACGTGATCGGCTGGGACGGCATGCTCTATCCATATACATTCAACGCCGACGACTTCGAGCCGATCACCGGCACGGTGCATCAGCCGCCCCCGGTGCAGCAGACGTTCGAGGCGCCCGGGTTCGTCGTCTGCACGTTCGCGCCCCGGATGCTCGACACCCACCCCGAGGCGATCAAGGTGCCGTACGCCCACTCCAATGTGGAGGCCGACGAGGTCCTCTATTATGTCCGCGGCCGGTTCGGCAGCCGGCGCGGGGTCGAGGAGGGCTCGTTCACCCTCCACCCGCGTGGCATCCCGCATGGGCCACACCCGGGAACGATCGTCGCGAGCCGCGACCAGACGCGCACCGACGAACTCGCCGTGATGGTGGACACGGCCCGGTCGCTCTCATTGACGCGGCAGGCCGCCGGGCTGGACGACCCCAAGTACCCGTACAGTTGGCTCGAATAGGATGAGGCGGCCCTCCATGCTGATCGATGTCTCCAAAGCGGGCGTGCTCGAGTCGTACCACATGCTCGTGGATGTGGTCACACCTCGGCCGATCGCCTGGGTCACCTCGCTCGACCGCGAGGGGCGGGTCAACCTCGCGCCATTCAGCTTCTTCAATGCCTTCGGCGCCAACCCGCCCGTCGTCATCTTCTCCCCCTTGCTTCGCCGCGACGGCTCGAAAAAGGACTCGCTGCTCAACGTCGAGGCGACCGGAGAGTTCGTCCTCAACGCCGCCGTCGAGCCATTGGCCGAGCAGATCAACCTCTCTTCCAAGGAACTGCCCCACGGCACCAGCGAGGTCGAGCTGACAGGCCTCTCGTTGCTTCCGTCGCTCAAGGTACGCGTTCCGCGAGTCGCCGAAACGCCAGTCAATATGGAATGCATCGTCCGCCAGATCATCCCCATCGGCGACGGCCCGCTCTCCGCGAACCTGGTCATCGGCGAGGTTGTCGTCATCCATATTGATGACCGCATGTTCAATTCATCAGGCCGTGTCGACCCCTGCAAGCTCCGCACCATCAGCCGGTTGGGCGGAGATGACTTTGCCCGGACCACCGATCTGTTCTCGATGAAACGGCCCACCTGAGTGCCGCCATCCGCGGTTCGCAAGGCAGGAGAACGGAAAAGGTGCCAGGTGTCGAACTTGAAGCATCCGCTCGTAGGGAGCAGGATCGGCGGCTTGCAAACCGCTGATGCCACCGTCCGGCAACCCGAGTCTCCAGGTTGCCGCAACGGCGGCACGCAAAGCCCACGGCCAGTCCGGTCGGAGTGACGACTTCAGGGTCGATCCCGACCGAGCCTAGAGGAGCTCGACTTTCGCTGCAAATCTGACGAAGATCCGCCGATCGCAGACCCAGAGATCATTCAACGACGCATCACAGCAATTCATTGGTGCATTGTGAATTCTCAGCCGAAACAGTTTGATCGACACGTCACAATCACTGATCCATCCGACAGGGTGAGCGATTCCAATGGGTTCCCCTTTGCAGCACGAGGAGACGAAGACGGGAAGGTCTTCAGCCGTGTCTTGCCCCGAAAAGAGACCATCCTGAGGACCGAGGGGCGAGTAGTACGTCGGTGTTGCATCAGCCATGAACAACATCCCCTGTTTGGATCGATTACGCCCCGTCTGGCGTTTTCGAATCTGTCAATCCGTTGCACCATCCCTCCGCCTAAACGTGGAGCGTCCTTGGTAAGACCTGGTCGACGCGATGCAGCAATTGTCCCCAGTCCGGCTCAGCTCTCCCGGCCCGGATTTCCTCGACCATCACCATGCCGCACGCTTTGGTAAACGCCTCGATTCCCCGCCGCGACATTTCCATGAGAGTCTCGCTCTGGACGTCGTCCAGTCCTGCCATACTGCACGCATCCTCGGTCTCGCTGATGATGGACCGGCCGGCCATGTCAATGACATCCGGCAAACTTGGACGACATTCACCGCGAGGACACAACTCAATGGCAACACTCATGGCCTGGGCGACCCATTGTTCCTGTCCGGAAAGGAAAAATTGGCGGACTTGCGTCGGCCCGCTCATCGCGGCCGCCATCGCCACAATCCTGCGAGTCAGTTCCGAGTTTCTCTCCATCGGGCAGGCTCCTTCTCCAACGAGGACACGATTCTTCGCCGACGAACCGCCCAATTGCTAATCCATTGAGGCGGGTCAATCTGTCAGGAATCATACAAACCGAGAAAATTTCGGCATCATTCATAGGGATCCGAGGCATAAAGGGTAAACTCGCTTAACCGGAGTCCCGTCCCGATCCGGGGATGCTCAACCCTGAGGATCGGGGAACGCACGGTTGGATTCATCCTTGATGGCCCGGTAGCATTCGCAAGAGGCCTCTTCGAGTCGTTCCCGATCCAGAACGGTCATCCGGCCGTGCCGGTACGAGATGAGCCCCGCATGCTGGAGGGCGCCCGCCGCCACGGTCACACTGGGCCGGTGGACCCCGAGCATCAAGGCGAGATATTCTTGAGTCAGGGAAAACTCGTCAGTCACGACACTGTCACGGCACATGAGGAGCCACCGGGCGCACCGCTCTTCCACCGAGTGCAGACAGTTGCAGGCGGCCAGTCGGGCCCCGGTGTCGATGACGAGGCGGATGTACCGGGAGACGACGTTCTGGAGTTGTCCACTCCGCCGGACTTCCGCAGCAAAGACCGAGGCCGGCATCTGTAAAACCTCGGCGGAGACCTGGCAGAAGACTTGATCGTGGCAGGAGTCGGCACCGAGGTACGCCGAGATTCCCGTCATCCCCTCCCGGCCCACCGCGCCCACCTCGACGGCCCTCCCGTCGAGCATGACGAGCACGGTTGAGATCAACCCGCTCCGGGGAAAGTAGACATGCTCGACGGCTCCGCCGGTCCGATAGAGAACATCCCGGCTTTGCAGCGAAAGCAAGACGGTTCGGTTGAGCATCCGTAGATACTCATCGGCGGGAAGCGCGGCCAAGAGGCGGTTCTCGCCAGAGGAGGGGATCTGGTTGCGAGGCGAATGATTGGAGTAAGACATGGGTGACACTTTCGATACCGGCCCGCCTGGGCGAACACCAGATACGAGTGAACCCAGATATCTATTGGGCTCAGTGTTTCAGCATTATACCAAATCTTGGCCTGGCATTCCTAACAGCTACGGTTTTTGCAATTTCTAAGGAAAGTGCCAGGCAGGGCAGGGTTTGATCGAGGCAAGGCTGGTGCACTCCAGCGGTTTGCGAAAGCGTTGCGCACGCTGCCGCCGGTATTAGCCCCAAAGGGGCGGCCCAGGGAAGCCCGGGGCAACGCCCCGTAGAATCAATACATCCTGCCCTGATAATCCTACAAGGGCGACATAATCCGGACGATGGATCTGCGATGATCGGCCTGGTTGGGGTAACCCGTTAGGCCGCCCCTGCAGGGCTTGGGAACCTTGGTGGCCGAGTCCCCAGGGCGTTGCCCTGGGCTTACTTGGGCCGCCCCGTTGGGGCTGAAAATGAGCGACACGTAATCTGGTCCGGGCCGACTGGGAGCGTCGCAGCGGGACGGTGCCAATACCGCGGCACTCGCCCAAGAAAAAAAAGAAGGGGCCGGATCGCACTCGAACGATGTCGAGGGATCCGGCCCCTGGTCGGGCTTTGCCTGTCTGACTCACGCCGCCTTACTCAGCCATGGCCATAGCCGCGGTCAAAGGCATCGAGTTCACGAAGGTGGGCGGAATAGGTTGTCCGAAAGGTGTCCGCGTCCACCGACCACTTGGGGGCATCCTCGGTGTGGCGGTGGCAGTGCTCTTGCACCAGGCGATGGAGAAACTTGAACAGTTGGCGCGGGGTCCGCAGGTTGCCGAGCGAGTCTTTGAGCGTATCGTCGCTGATCGCCTCATCGATCAACTGGCGAAGCCTCGGCCCTTCGCCGTTGGTCGCCGCACCCGTGGCCGAACCGATGGCGCAGGCGCGAAGGCGGTCGCCGGCCAGGTCGTAGAGCGAGGGGCCGGTCCAGCGCAACGGTTTGACCAGGTTCAACTTGTCGGGACGGGCCCGGTCGTAGAACTCCTTGTCTTCCTTCTCGAGATAGTAGGCCAGCTCAATCGGCAGGAGCAGCTTGACCCCCAGTCCGGGATGGCGGAGGAACTTGTGGTCCAGGAGCGGCCAGATCAGGGCCCGCATCTTGCGCGGGTCGCCCTCAACCTGCTGCGGCTCGTCCACCCGATCGATCAGGACGACAATCCCGGAGTAGCCCAGCGTTTTCAGGACTCCCTGAAACTTGCGGAGCAACTCATAGCGTTCTTCGCCGCCGGTCCCCGCGGCCGTGGGCATGGGCTGACCGCTGAGCTCGCTCGGCTTGAACCAGAGCAGTTCCCAACGCAACGCGGCGGGGTCGCGGCTGAGCACGCGGAGGCCCTTGCGGATATCGCTCGCGAACCATTCCGCGCGGGCGATTCGCCAGCCCCAGTAGAGCCAGCCCAGCACGATCGGGACCAGCAACCAGGGCAGGACCGTCATGGCCCGCATCGCCGGGAACATCGCGATCAGACCGATCACCAGCAAGGTCGTGCCGAACCCGATCTGCAAGTCGCGGCGGCTCCACAACGGGCGAAAGCCCGAACGCCGGCGGAGTCGGCTCCAGCGTCGTTCGATCGGCTCACCCGTCGACTGGTCATAAAACGCGGCCAGGAGCAGCAGGTCGCGACGCTGGTCGAGGCTCAGGGCCGAGAGGTCCACCCGGTTCGCCGTCAGGGCGTCGACGAGTTGGGTCACCCCCTGGGCGAGGATCGCGTCCATGTGGTCCTGAAGCCGCCAGCGCGTCAGCGCCTGCGCAGTGTCCTTGGCGCGGACGGCCGACTTGAAGTGGTCGAGGTAAGGGTTGAAATCGTCGTAGGAAATGACGAAGACGCGACCGTCGGGGTTTTGCTGATTGTACGTTTCCATCTCGGCGGTCGCTTGAAGCCGAAGCGCCGTCTTACCGCTTCCCTTTTCACCGAAGACGAGAGCCGTCGACGGGTCGGCCGGACTGCCGAAGAATTTGTCCCAGGCCGGATGGTGGATCGTCGCCATGCAGCGCCGCTTGAAAACGGTGTCGGTTTGCGCGTCTTCTTCGCTGAACGGGTTGCCGTCGATCCCATGGTGACGGAGAAACTGCTCGGTCTTCATCGTGTAATCTAAGCTCCTGAGACGACTTCGGTCCTCCCTGGGGGACCATTCCGTCTTAACCGATTCCACCCCCGCACCGCAATCGCAGGCGAGTTGACGGCGGGACCATCGGGGTCCTACGATGATCGTCCAATCGGCATGAGGTCCGCAATGGCCTGGACCGCCGACCCGAATGGCCCATTATAGAGGACAGTGCTACCATGCCCCGCCGCGAATCCGGCTCGCCGTGGATCGTTGGCCTGGCGATCGTGCTGACTTGCGTTGGCTGTGGTTCACCGTCCGAGCCAAAGGGGCAGAAGCAGGGGCCGGAGCAGGGGGGGCCCCTCGAACCGTTGCGGATCGCCGCCGCCAGCGACCTCCAGACCGTGCTCCCGGTCCTCGCCAAGCGGTTCACCGATCGGACGAAGGTCGAGCTCACCTTGACGTTCGGCTCGTCGGGCCTGCTGGCCGAGCAAATCAAGGCAGGCGCACCGTTCGACGTCTACCTCGCCGCCAACCAAGCGTTCGTCCAGAAACTCGCCGCCGGCGGGTTGGTTCAACCAGATTCCGTCCACCCGTATGCGCGAGGAACGCTCGTGCTGGCGGTCCACCGCGAATCCGGGGGGGCGATCGCCAGTCTCGCGGACCTGGAAAAGCCCGAGATCAAGAAAATCGCGTTGGCCAACCCCGAGACCGCCCCGTACGGGACGGCCGGCAAGCAAGCGCTCGAGCGGTCGGGCCTCTGGTCCAAACTCGAGCCCAAGATCGTCCCGGCCGAGTCGGTTCGTCAGGCCCTCCAGTTCGTCGAGTCGGGGAACGCCGAAGGGGGGCTGGTCGGCCGAGCCCTTGCGAACTTGCCCAAGGTCCGCATCGTGGAAATTGAGCCAAAGCTCTATGACCCGATCATCCAGGCCCTGGGCGTGCTGTCTCGAACCAAGCGTGCCAAAGATGCCGGCGCTTTCGCCGACTTCGTCCTGAGCGACGAGGGCCAATCGATCCTGAACGACGCCGGGTTTGCCCACGCACCGGCTCCCTCTGAATGAGACCGCGAACACAATCATAGCAAAATTTCATCAAATGTGATCAAGTGAAGCATCATCCCCATCACCCAAGAGAAGCCATGGATCCGAATTTTCTTGCAGGGTGGGCACGGCCCACCCTTGGAATTTCCCTGATCTCGACGGTCTTCGAAACGGTGGGCCGCGCCCATCCCCCGAGACCGTGAGCCCTGACGAGATGACCCCGCTCTGGCTCTCACTGCGCGTGGCGACACTGGCCACGGCCGCGATCGTTGCGCTCGGGGTTCCGATCGCGCTGGTCTTGGCGCGAGGCCGGTTTTTCGGGAAGGGGTTGGTTGCCGGATTCCTGGTTTTGCCGCTCGTGATGCCGCCGACGGTCCTCGGCTATTACCTGCTTCAGCTCCTCGGCCGCCGCGTCTGGCTCGGGGCCTGGCTCGAGCGGACCTGGGGGGTGACGATCGTGTTTCATTGGTCGGGGGCCGTGATCGCCTCGGCGGTCGCCGCGTTCCCGCTCTTCTTGCTCCCCGCGCGGGGGGCCTTCGAGGGGGTCGACCCCGCGCTCGAGGATGCGGCCCGACTGCTCGGCCGCCGCGAGCTATCCGTCTTCACTTCGGTAACGCTGCCCTTGGCCTGGCGGGGCCTGGCGGCCGGGGCCGTGCTTGCGTTCGCCCGGGCCCTGGGCGACTTCGGCGCCACCTTGATGGTGGCCGGTGACATCCCCGGTCTCACCCAGACGGCGTCGCTGGCGATCTACGACGCCGTCCAAATTCCCGACGCGGCTCATGCCGCGCGAGCCGCGCGCCTGACTCTCTGTGTCTCAGCGATCTCGATCGCATCGCTCGTACTCGTCCAATGGACGCTCCCCTCGCCGGAGCGACGGCGTTGAGCGCAACCGACGCCCTCACACTCCGGCTCACTCGCCGGATTCATGCCGACCTGACGCTCGACGTGGAGCTCGACTTGAACCGCGAGTGCGGCGTCGTGTTCGGCTCCTCCGGTGCGGGCAAGACGACCTTGCTTCGCCTGATCGCCGGCCTGGAGCGCCCCGACCGCGGTCGCATCCAACTGGGCGACACGGTACTCTATGATGATCGATCAGGGCTCAATCTCCCGTTGCGCGAGCGCCGGATCGGGATGATTTTTCAGGACGACCTCCTGTTCCCCCACCTCAACGTCGCGGCCAACATCCAGTTCGGCCTGAAGGGCGAGCCACGAATGCGGGCAAAGGCGCGGATGGAGGAGGTCGCAGCCTTCTGCGGTGTCAGCCAACTCCTCGAGCGCCAGCCGGCGACTCTCTCCGGCGGCGAGCGACAGCGGGTCGGCCTGGCGCGGGCCCTGGCTCCTCGTCCGCGGCTCTTGCTCTGCGACGAGCCCGTCTCGGCGCTTGACATTACGAGTCGTCACACTTTGATTGAACGGCTTCGAACCGTCCAGCAAGCCGAAGCGATCCCGATCCTCTACGTCACGCACAGCACCGCCGAGGCGATTGCCTTGGGGTCGCGGCTCTTTCTGCTCGCGAACGGGCGGATCATCGATCGCGGCCCGCCGCTCGACGTGCTGGCGGCTGCCGGTCGAGGGGCATCGACATGGTTCGAGGGGGTCCGCAATCTCTTCCGAGGGCGAGTCGAGTCCCACGCCGAGGACCGGGGGGAAACCCGGCTCCGCTTGATCGACGGCCCGATTCTGGTCGTCCCGTTTCACGATCGCCCCCCGGGAACCAGCCTGGCGGTGGAGGTCCGCGGTGATGAGATCTTGCTCGCCAAGGGTCCGATCGAAGGGCTGAGCGCGCGCAACGTGATCCCCGGGACGGTCGATCGCATCGTGACGCACGGTTCCGAGGCCGAGGTACTCGTGCAAACCGAGGCGATCTCCTGGATCGTGAGCGTGGTTGCGCCGGCGGTCACCGCGTTGGCCCTTGCCCCTGGTTCCCACCTCCACCTGATCGTCAAAGCGCGAAGCTGTCTCATCCTGGACGATGGCTTTCGAGACGAGCCATCAAAAAACATTATCTAGGCACGTCATGGGATTTCATGGAATTACTCGACATCACGATCCACCTGGCCTTTGCCTTTGATATCGGCTATGAGATCGACCTCGAAACCGCTCAGGCACTCTTGCCGGGCGAGGCCGGCCTCCTTGCCCGGCGGAGGCGGACCCCGGAATCGATCCGCTATCGACCCGCCCCGTTGCGGCTGGCGATCGACCCCGGCGATATCGTTTTGCCCGGCGGGAGAAAAACGATTCAACCGCCCCGCGCCGAGCTGTCCGTGTTCGACTTCGGGGCCCTCTCGCTGACGGTGCAATTCCCCGCGCGAATGTCGCCTGAGGAGATCCTCCAATTGGCGGGCGATCTAGCCGATCCCACCCCCTTGAACGAGGCGGCCCGGCGGGTCGTCACCCCGTTGATCGACCGGCTCTACCCGGCCGTCACCGGCCTGGAGGTGAGCGCGCTCAGCGAGGAATATATCATCTTCCAAGTGAACAACGTCGACCCGGATTGGATCGCCAGCCACACGGCATGGGTCGCGGGTCTCGTCCGACTCGAACCGGACGGCCTCAGCAAGTCGGAAGTGGCCGAAGCGAATCGGCTGAGCCTGTCGTATACGCCGACCGACCTCGTCACGCTCGACTGGGCGGCCGGGTTCGTCGCCGACCGCGACTGCGCAGACACGTTGCAAGTCATCGAGTTCGCCAACGTTCAGCTCCTCGAGTTTCGCCATATCGACGACCGGCTCGACGATCGCCTTGAGGCCGCCTACAAACTGATCGGAACCGGCCACGACCGGCGTTGGTCGCCCCCTTCCTGGCGCATGCATGGCTCGGCGATGCGCAACGTCCGCGAGCTCGAAATCGAAGCCACCAGCCTGTTCGAGCGGGCCGACAACGCACTCAAGCTGATCGGCGACCAGTACCTCTCGCGTGTCTTCGAACTCGCCTCCACCCGCTTCCACTTGCGCGAGTGGCAACAGTCGATCCGTCGCAAGCTCGACACTGTGGGTGACGTCTATGATTTGCTCGTCCAGCAATCGGGCGTGAGCCGGATGGAAACCCTGGAAATCATCGTGATTCTGCTCATCGCCATGGAGATCGTTCTGGCCATCTATCGACACTGAGTGCGTGGGCGAGCATGGGGACCAGGAAGACCCGGCAAAGGTGGCTGAGCAACGCGACGCTTCGGACGATTTCTCCTCAAAGTCGAGGCGGGAAAGGTTCGACACACGGCTCCTCCTCCTTTTGATGGACTTCAGACAAGGAGCCGGCAGCCCGTATCCCCCTGGATTCAGGGGCGTGTAAAATCCACATAATGGGACACGTGGAAATCCTGAATTTGGGAAAGGCAGAGCCATGCTGCGAATCACGACGGTTGGCCTTCTCATCACCCAGGGAGTGGTGACCTCACTCGCGTTGGCACAGGGAGTCGCCTCAACGCCGGGAGAGCCGGCGCCGCGGTCGGGGTACAAAGTCGCCTTCTTGTACGACCGAACTCGGCCTACTCCGACGTTCCAATACCAGGTCTATGACCTCGGCAAAGGGCAGTATGACCACCAAGCGGTCAGCCGCTGGCTCGACGTCATCAAGGCGCGGTTCCCCGACTATGCCGCATATATAAAAGACATCCCCACCGGGCACGAGCCCGGAACAGACGAGCGAGCCGCCCTGATGACGGCAATCGCCCAGGAGAAACAAAAGGTCGAATCAACCTTCCTCCGGGCGCTCACCAACGAACCCACGCGGCCACCCACCGACTACGAAAGATTGATGCACCCGTCGATCTCTGGCTATAACCCGAACCCGGTGCGGTCGACCGGCCGAAGCGTCTTCAGTAGTCCTCTCGGCGGCTCGTGGCGGTTCGAATACGCTCCACCGTCTCCCTCGTATCCGTCCTCCCCGTTCCCATACCCGTACCCACGGCCGCACCCTTAAGTCCCGGACCGACGTGACGGAGAAAGCGGTTGCGGCCATGGCCGACATCGTGGCGACACTCCTCAGGCTCTTTCGCCGACGACAAGAGCCTCGTCAGTCTCTGGAAGTTAACCGCGCATTCCTCCATTACCCAAGCCGCCCCGGCGAATTCCCAGAGCGGCGCGTCGACATCCCCCGCCCCCACAGTCACTCGGAAAAATCGAAATTCTGAATCAAGGCCGTGAACTGAAACGGCGGTGCGGGCGTACGGATGCAGGAATCGTCGGGCCCAAGCTCGACTCAACTCGGCGGGCCACGACCGTGTGGGGTTGGACTGCGCGCCGACGGAGACGTCGGAGCCTTGGCTCGAGCACCTCGTGAGCCAATTCGCCCGCGTGGGACATCGACGATGAGCGATTCTCCGATCCGATCCCCCCTAGAAAAGCGTGTTGTTTGCCCCCGTTCCTCGCCACTTCCCATTCCTCTGGTTCGTGGCCGGAATCGTGGTCGTCGCCATCGTCCTCGGCCGATCGACGGAGGTGTCGGGGCCCGATCGCTCGCCCCGGTACCCGGCCCACCCGCGGTATCTCGGGATCAGAGCCAGTTGGTTCTCCGACCATCCTGACACCCCTCGTCTCCTCGACACGGAGACCGGTCTGATCTCACTCGACTCGGCCAACGGCGAACAGGGGTTCGAGGACCTCAGTTGCTCACCCTGGCGTGACGGCGACGGTCGATACCACATGGCGGGCCGCTGGCGTGACTTCGACAGTGACAGGAGTGGAGGACTTACCCGAGCGTTCGGGCTGGCGCGTTCGACCTTTCCGGCGAGTTCGTCCGTCGAACGTGTCGATCTCGAGATCCCCATTTGGGGGCGACCTTGCTGGTCCCCCGACCGTAGCGACCGGGTCTTATTCACAGGGGGTGACGGCCGGCTTCTACCTCGACGGCTCCTCGACAACCCGGAAGTCGGAGCCCGCGCCGCCACGGGCGGTGCGTTGGCAAACCGATCCGCCGGAGGCGGGCGTGAGTTGGCAACAGGATCCGTGCTGGTCGAGCGTGCCGGCACTGGGTGGACGGCTCCTCGTCTCACTGCTCCCCCGATCGGTCCGGTCTCGGCCGGAACTCGACCTCCACCTCTGGTGGCTGCAATTGAGCCCCGATGGCGAATCGATCATCGCGGCCGAGCGCGCGATCGTCCCGAAAGGCGTGGGACCGACCTCGCCTTGGGATGAAGAGCGGCTACCCAACGTGGGGGTGAGTCGCGACGGCACGCCCCTGCTGGCCTTCCTGGCCCGTAGTCACGGACAAGCGGATTGGGAGCTCTGGCTGATGCCGGTCGAAGCGGCATCCTCGGGCCAGGGGCCGAGGGTCCTGACCTCGACCGGGCGCAAGCTCGCGGAGGGGTGCTTGCCGGTACTACCGGCTTTCTCTGCCGACGGACGGTGGATCTATGCAGGGCGATCCGTCGATGGGAACTTCCGCCTGGAACGCCTCGCGGTCGACCATCCGGATGAGAACAATTCTCGTTCGGGTGGATTACAGGCCAAATGCCACGGACCAGACCGGCGTCAACCTCACTCTACGTCCAACTCCGGATCGAACATACCGGCTTGGGGACGCAGGCACGGCTCGATTTTCTTCGGATCTTGGACTGAAGGCCACCCCGGGTATCGGCCGGTAAGCAAGTAGGCGATTGCACCGAAAACCAATGCGACGGCCTGCAAGACACTGCCGGTTATCGCCGTCGTGAGGAAACCAGCCAGCTCGCCATTGGGTTTCGTTAGCCTTCGAGATTGGACAGCCAGTTCCAGTGATTCCGTGACGGTGATGCCGACCATTCCGGCCACCATCTGAATGACTGGACAGATCTGGAGCGCGGCCACAAACCCTCCGCCAACCACCATCGCGAACAGAAAACGTTGACTCTTTTCGCCCACAAACATGGGCCAGAGCCATGCCAGGAAGATTGCTATGCCCATCCCAAGTCGACCGCTCTTGTCCGTAAACGGCCATCCCCAAATGAGCGGCACGATCAGATTCAGCGAGAACACCAAAAGCCATTTGCATCGCCAGAACTTCAGATCCGAAGAATCGGACATCGTCCCTCCCTGACTCGAATTGGACGCACTCCAAACCCGTTAATTCCCGTTCTAACGTCACGGCTTCGACATTCACATCCGTGCAAAATTTGAATCCGTTTGCGGTGGCCGAGTAATTACTGCGAGAACGACTCATTATCCATCCCAAAATTTCTTAATTCAAAGCAACGGGATCGGCCTGGGTGGCCGTCGCGGCTCCTGGCCCCCTCAAGATCACTCCCATTGCCTCGCCCGGTCGTAGTACTGCCTCATGGTCGACACGATCCGCTTCTTCTCGTTAAGAGCCACGAAGAGGACCAGGAGAATGCCCAGGGAGAGCATCACGCCCCAGCGTGCCAGGTCGTTCGCCGCGCTCACGCGGCCGACCTGGTAGACGACGTCGAGGACGAAGCCGACGAGGCCATGCCAGAGGAAGGTCTGGATCCACAGGCCGATGCCGACGAAGATTCCGGCGAGGGACAAAAGCAGGAGCGTGAGCCAGGCGCCAAAGCTTTGGAACTGCCAGATGGGCAGGGCAATGGCTCGGCCGGCTGGCCATATTCGCGCCAGTCCTTGATGTCGCCGGGCTTGAATTGGTGGACCGCCCACGGGCCGATCCCGAAGTCGTCGACGTACCTCCGGATCGTCGCGTCGAGGTCGCGCACCACGATACCGATCTGCACCCTCCCGACCGGGCCAGATGGAAGATCGGCGTGCCCCCTCCCCGAGAATCACAGATCTCGAAATCGCGGATGGTCCATGCCGCCTAGCCGCGAGATGAAGACATGTTCAAGGCCACGGCGGCCCGAATGAGGGCTCTCAGGGCCTCCTCGTCCAACTTGTCGCCCTCATGGAAATCGATCGCGCGCCGTGCGTTGCCTTCGAGGCTGGAGTTGAAGAGGCCGGAAGGGTCCGCCAGGGAGGCCCCCTTGGCGAAGGTCATCTTCACGGCGTTCTTGTAGGTCTCGCCGGTGCAGACCAGCCCGTTGTGCGACCAGGTAGGAACCCCCGCCGGATTCGACGGCTTCTTCCATTTCCGCTCCTCGGTCATCTCGGGGTCCGCCTCCATGATCAGGGCGCGGAGCCGGGAGAGCATCGCGCCCCTCCAGTCGCCCCGATCCTCGGTCGGCTCAGATGGAGTCTCGGCTCCCTTCGACTGGCTCTTCTTCATGTCGTCAGCTCCTTCTTTTTCGTGGACCGTCGCCTTGCCGCTCTCTCGGGGAGAACTCATCTCCCCAATTCAATCCAGGTCGGTGCGTGGTCGCTCGTCTTTTCCATGGCCCGCACGTCCTTATCCACGCCCGCCGCCTTGAGCCGGGGAGCGAGTTCCGGGCTCAGGAGCAGGTGATCGATCCGCAGGCCGGCGTTGCGGGAGAACGCGCCCCGCATGTAGTCCCAGAAGGTGTAGATCGTCTCGTCCGGGTGCAGGTGCCGGAGCGCATCCGTCCAGCCCTGGGCGAGCAGCCGCCGGTAGGCCTCGCGGGTCTCGGGCAGGAACAGGGCATCGTCCACCCAGCGCTCGGGCTGATACACGTCCCGCTCGGTGGGGATGACGTTATAGTCGCCCGCGAGGACGACGGGGCTGCCCTGCTTGAGCAGGCCCGCGGCGTGGGTGGTGAACCGCTCGAACCACTTCAGTTTGTACTCGAATTTCGGGCCCGGGGCCGGGTTGCCGTTGGGCAGGTAGAGACAGCCGACCGTCACGCCGCCCACGATGGCCTCGATGTACCGGCTGTGGGTGTCGTCCAGGTCGCCGGGCAGGCCTCGCCTTGTCTCCTCGGGCTTCTCGCCCCGGGCGAGAATGGCGACGCCGTTCCATGCTTTCTGGCCGTGCCAGACCGCCTCGTAGCCCGCCTCGCGTATGGCTTCGACCGGGAACTTCTCGTCGGCCGCCTTCAGCTCCTGCAGGCAGGCGACGTCGGGCTTTGAGGACGCGAGCCAGTGGAGCAGCACCGGCAGGCGGGCGTTGATGCTGTTAACGTTGTAGGTGGCGATTTTCATGGGGGGAATTCTACCGCAGTTGGCGTGATTCGTCGCCCCGGGGATGCTGAGGGGCGGCGTCGGCCTATCATCGCCCGGGTTCGGGAGTTACGACGCGAAAGATGGGCGTACCGGAAGGGTCTGCGCGAGTGGTCGTCCCATTTTCTCCGGCTTCGCCTCCGTACAGACAGGTTGGCCGAGCGGGTTTGAGCGGGGAGATGGGGGCGGCATCGCCCGCCCCCATCTCCCCGAGCGGGAACATCAGGAGCCGTGCTGACCGCGAAGGACCGTCACCACGGGAGTTTTCCGAGTGTCGCGTGCGAGAACGTACCCGTCGGCCCGTCCGGGCCGAGCAGCGCCAAGCGCACCGCCTCGCGGGCGCCCTCCTCGACGTTATCCGTGCCCGTGTAGTTGTTGAGGTTCGTCTTGGTGTAGCCCGGCGACGCGGCGTTGACCTTGATCCCGGTCGGCTCCAGCTCGATCGCCATCGCGAGCGTCATCGCGTTGAGGGCCGTCTTGGACGCGGGGTAGACGGGGCCGAAGATCGAGCGCCAGGGGAAGGCCGGGTCCGCATTCATCGTCAGCGAGCCGGCGCCGCTCGACACGTTGACGATGCGGGCCGCCGGCGCCTCGCGCAGGAGCGGCAGCATCGCCTGGGTGACGGCGACGACGCCGAACACGTTGGTCTCGAACACCGCGCGCACTTCATCGAGCGACACGACGCTCGGGCGGGTCGACTTGGAATAGTCCTCGATGGACTCGCCCGGCTGCAGTCGCGTATTCGAGATGGCCGCGTTGTTGACGAGCACGTCGAGGCGGCCGAACTCGTTGCGGATGCGCTCCGCCGCGGCGGCGATCGACGCCGGATCCGTCACGTCGAGCTGGATCGCGTGGGCGTCTCCTTCGATGGTATTCGCGGCCGCCTCCCCACGCTCGAGGCTCCGAGACCCGACGAGCACGGTGAAGCCGTGCGCCGCGAGATCCTTGGCGATCTGGAGGCCGATCCCTTGGTTGGCCCCGGTGACCAGGGCGACGGGTTCATCCTGCATGTTCGTCTCCTGATAAGAGCAGATGAGATGGGATGGGATGGGATGGGATGGGATGGGATGATGGATAACGCCCCGATCACGTCGCCGCGCGGTCGGCGATCGGGCGGCGGCGCAGCTCCGCCCGCGCGATCGCCGGCGGGTTGTACTTCGCCTCATCCATCCCGACGTCGGTCCCGGGCGGGACGATCTGGTCGATCCGGTCGAGGACGTCGTCGCCGAGGCGGGCATTGGCGCCGGCGAGCAGGTCGTCGAGGTGCTCCATCGTGCGAGGCCCGAGGATCGCCGACGTCACGCCGGGGTGGGCCATCACGAACGCCATCGCCATGTGCGTGAGCGACAGCCCCACCTCCTCCGCCAGCGGGAGGAGCCGCTCGACCGCGTCGAGCTTGCGTTCGTCGGCCATCTGCCGGGGGAAATACCGGGCGCGCACGCCGTCCGGCGTCTCGTGCCCCTTGCGATACCGGCCGGTGAGCATGCCCTTGGCCAGCGGACTCCAGACCATCGCCCCCATCCCGTAGCGCTCGCAGGCGGGGAGCACCTCGCGCTCGATCCCGCGGTCGAGGATCGAATAGGGCGGCTGCTCGGTGCGGAAGCGCGCCAGCCCGCGCCGCTCCGCGACCCACTGCGCCTCGACGATCTCCGAGACCGGGAAGGTTGAGGATCCGATCGCGCGCACCTTGCCGGCACGCATCAGGTCGGTCAGGGCCGAGAGAGTCTCCTCAATGTCGGTTTCCGGCGAGGGGCGGTGAATCTGGTAGAGGTCGATGTGGTCGGTGCCGAGACGACGCAACGAGTCCTCGACGGCTCGCGTCAGCCAGCGGCGCGAATTGCCCCGCATGTTCGGGTCGTCGCCCATCGGATGATGGGCCTTGGTGGCCAGTACGATGCCGTCGCGACGGCCCTTGATCGCCTTGCCGACAACCACCTCGGACTCCCCCTTGCTGTAGGCATCGGCGGTGTCAATGAAGTTGATACCGGCGTCCAATGCCTTGTGGATGATCCAGACGCAGTCGTCGTGATCGGGGTTGCCGATCTTGCCGAACATCATTGCTCCCAGGCAGTAGGGGCTGACTTTGATGCCGGTCTTCCCGAGCGTGCGATATTGCATGGCCGTGTCCCCTGGAGCCGAAGTGTGGCCAACACCGCCTCGCTGTGCTAAAACGGAAGCGTAGGCGGAACTGTGTTCCGTTAATATCCGGAACATTGTTCCGTTTGTCAAGAGGGGGCCATGGTGAGCGGCAAGCAAGCAGAACCAGGCGATGGGTCGGCGACACGCGGTCGGACGAATCGACGCGTGCGCGCCGACGCCCTGCGCAACATCGACGCGTTGCTCGAGGCGGCCAAGGCGGTGTTCCTTGCCTCGGGCGTGGATGCCCCGGTGCGAGCGATCGCCGAGAAGGCGGGCGTCGGCATCGGGACGATCTACCGCCATTTCCCGCAGCGTTCGGACCTGATCGTGGGCGTTTTCCGCCGCGAGGTCGACGCCTGCGCCGTCGCCGCCGAGGCCCTGGCCGCCGAGCACGTGCACGAGCCCGGCGAGGCGCTGGCCCGATGGATCCGTCGCTACGTCGACTTCATCTCCGCGAAACGCGGGCTCGCGGTAGCTCTGCACTCGGGCGACCCGGCCTATAGCGCCTTGCCGGCCTACTTCCAGGAGCGGCTCCTCCCCGCGTTCCAGTCCTTGCTCGATGCCGCGGCTGCCGCGGGCAAGGTGCGGGGAGGCATCGAGCCCTACGACGTGCTGCGGGCGATCGCCAGCCTCTGCACGCCCGGCCACGATGTCGGGCCCGACCATGCCCGGCGCATGGTCGAGCTGCTCATCGACGGACTGCGCTTCGGCGCGATCTCGCCTTAGGCCGCAAGTCGCCCTTCAGCGACTTCCCAACTGGCAGCTCTCAGGCCCGGGACCAGTCCATGTGGTCGAGGTCTTCGATCATCCCGGCCTTCTGCATCGGGTGCCATCCGAGCCGCTCTTGCGTCAGGGCGCTTGACGCCGGCATGTCCATCCCGGCGAACAACCCCATCCAGCCGAAATGACCGGCAACCTCCTCGGGCGACAGGGAGACGACCGGGATCTTCAAGCCCCGCCCGATGGCTTCCGCGATCGCTTTGGCCGTCACGCCCTCCTCGGCAACCGCGTGATACCTCGCCCGGGTCGCTCCCTTCTCGAGGGCCAGCCTGTAGACGGGGGCGGCGTCGAGGACATGGACTGCGGGCCAGCGGTTGAGGCCGTCTCCGAGGTATGCCGCGACGCGTTTCTCGCGGGCGACGTCGATCGCAGGGGTGACGAGTCCTTGCTTCTCGGTGTTATGCACTTGGGGCAGGCGCACCACCGACACGCTCACGCCACGCGCGGCGACCGCCTCCGCCGCGAATTCGGAGGCGGCACGAGGGTTCCGGTGGTTGGGATCGAAGTGGTCTTCGATCGAGGGCTGGCCCGGCGCTTTGGTCCCCATCCCCGTCCCGGAGGTGATGACGAAAGGGCGGTCGGAGTCGGCGAGTGCATCGCCCATCGCCTCAATGGCTCGCCTGTCCGCTTCGCAGACCTCCTGAAATCGCGAAAAATCGTGGATGAAGCCGAGGTGGATCACCCCTTCCGAAGCCGCCGCTCCGCTCCGCAGGCTGTCCAGGTCCTCGAGATCGCCCCGGTGCACCTCGGCCCCGGCGGTGACGAGCGCCTCGGCCCCCTTGTCTGATCGGGTGAGGCCGAGCACCGTGTGCCCCGCCTTGATGAGATCCTGAACGACGGCAGAGCCGATGAAGCCGGTGGCGCCGGTCACGAAAACACGCATCAGGAAGCCTCCCTTAGGATTCGACTTTCGGTCCCACGGTCGATAAGGTAGGCTTTTGAGCTGCGACGATCTATGCTTGAGAGTCCAATCTTTCTTTGCGATCGTCCAGGAGTATCCCATGGACCCGCTCTCAGGCGTGCTGTCGCTCCTGAAACCACGAAACACCATGTGCGGGGGCTTCGACGTGGGTGGGGAGTGGTCGCTCCAGTTCCCCCAGCACGAAGGCATCAAATGCTACGCGGTGGTTTCCGGCCAGTGCTGGCTTGTCGTGGAGGGGGTTGCCGAGGCGGTGCACCTCAAGACGGGAGATTGCTTCCTGCTGCCCTTGGGACGGCCTTTCCGCCTGACAAGTGACCCGAATTTGCCGCCCGTTGACTTCAGGGCGATGTATACGCGGCCGCTGAACGGTGGCATCGCCGTTTGGAATGGGGGAGGAGACGTCTCCGGCGTGGGGGGCTACTTCGGCCTCGAAGGCAAACACGCCGGCATCCTCCTGGGGATGCTCCCGCCGATCGTCCACATCAAGAAAGAGGCGGACAAGCGGGCGTTGCGTTGGTCCATCGAGCGGATGATGCAGGAGCTGCGCGAGCCGCAGCCGGGGAGCTTTCTCGTCCTGCAGCACCTCGCCCACCTGATGCTGGTCCAGGCCCTGCGGGCGCACCTGGCGGAGGGCCTGAGCGGGAGCGTCGGATGGCTCTTTGCGCTGGCGGACCCGCAGATGAGCGTGGCGATCCACGCCATGCACGACGACCCCGCACATCCCTGGACCCTGCAGGAGCTGGCGGAGCTGGTCGGGATGTCTCGGTCGAGCTTCGCCGCGAAATTCAAGAAGACGGTTGGCTCGACACCCATCGACTACCTGATTCGCTGGCGAATGCTCCTGGCCGGGGATCGGCTGAAGAATTCCGGCGATTCCCTCTCGGTCATCGCGCAATCCCTCGGCTACGAGTCCGAGAGCGCCTTCAGCACAGCCTTCAAGAGGGTTATGGGCTGTTCACCGCGGCAATATAGTCGTGGCCCGGATTTGGTGACGGCTTCGCATTAGCGAGGGCAAAGACCGAAAAGAGCCGGAGCCTGTGCGTCGATCACGGTTACCGGGCCTGATCCTCCGCTGGATTGAGCACGTTTCGTGAGGAGCATCGCTCGCGACGATCCGCTTCCTCAGAAACGCGATCCTCTCACGTCGCTCCCGCTCCTTGGCGGGTTCGGACCTGGTGTCCCGCAATCCACTCTCCACCCGCGCGACTTTCAGCTTCAGCCATCCGAGCCCCCACGGGTCGAGCCCGGACTTTTCTCCTCGCGTCGGGAATACCCTCTGGTATTATGAACTCGCAGTTCGTAACATCACGCGGACTGGGGCTGATCGAGGCCTCGGTTTTCAACGGTTGTTGAGAGAGACCAATGACACGGCGCCGCGCGTTTACGCTGATCGAACTGCTCGTCGTGATTGCGATCATCGCCGTCCTGATTGCGTTGCTTCTGCCCGCGGTCCAGGCGGCGCGCGAGGCGGCTCGGCGGTCGCAGTGCACGAACAACCTGAAGCAGTTGGGCATCGCCACCCATAACTATCACGATACGATCAGCCGATTTCCGTTTGGGGCGATCGTTCTGCCGGCGAACCACCCGTACGTCGTGGCCAATATCACGAAGCAAGGGCACTATCGCTACTCAGCGCTCGCTCAGTTGACCCCGTTTCTCGAACAGACGAACGTCTACAACGCGTTGAACTTCGACGTGGCGATTCAGGACGCGTCGTCCGTGCTTGCGCCCCAGAACACCACGATCTATTCCACGGTGGTGACCCTTTTTCTCTGCCCCAGCGACGCGAGTCGCGGCCAGGTCCTGCCGACCTATGCGTCGGCGAATTACATGGCCTGCTCCGGCACGGGCGTTGCCAGCGGTGGGTTCGGCCTTCCCGACCCGGCGTTCGGCACGCCCGACGGTGTCTTCTACTTCAATTCGTCGACGACCCTGGCCCAGATCGTCGACGGTTCGAGCAACACCGCTCTGATGAGCGAGACCATCATCGGCAGTGGGGCCGCCTCGTCGACCACGCCAGCGGGTGCCGTGAACCCGGCGGAGGTCGCCAAGCTCGTCTCGGGTGGCAGTCCCGTGTACATACCATTGACAGAAGCAGAATGCACCTCATCATCCAACTTCTATTTTCAACGGAACACGGCCTGGATTCACGGCGACTACCAGCGCGGGCTCTACACGCACTTTTTGGCCCCCAACAGCAAGACCTACGACTGCCTGAGGCAGCAATACCATGGCTGGAAGGCCGCTCGCAGCCGGCACTCCGGCGGCGTCAACGTCCTGCTCGGCGATGGATCGGTCAGGTTCGTCAAGGACTCAGTGAATCTCCAGGCCTGGCGCGGCCTGGCCACGAAGGCCGGCGGCGAGATTATCAGCGCCGATGCTCTCTGATGCCTTGATGATCTCGAAAACAAGACAATGCCTGTGGGCTGACGATGGCTCGATCGGCCATCCCGCCGCCTCTCGTGAGGAGTCATCATGCTGCAAGCCGTGTCGTTAACGAAAGCGTATCAACACGACGGGCCCCTGGCCCTCGACCGGTTGGACCTGACCGTCAAACCCGGCGAGGTGTTTTGTTTGCTCGGACCCAACGGCGCGGGGAAGACCACGACGGTCCACCTGTTTCTCAACTTCATCGCGCCGAGTTCGGGCCAGGCCCTGGTTTGCGGGATCGATAGTGCCCGCGACCCGCTGGCCGCTCGCCGCAAGCTGGCCTATATCCCGGAAAACGTGATGCTTTACGGGAAGCTGAGCGGCCTGGAAAACCTTGCCTATTTCAGTGCCCTGGCCACCGGTGTGCGACGGAGTCAGGGAGAGCTTCAATCGCTCCTGGTGCGAGCGGGTCTGCCCGCGGACGCGGCGAGTCGGCCGGTGGCCGGTTACTCCAAGGGGATGCGGCAAAAAGTCGGAATTGCCATCGCGTTGGCGAAGCAGGCTGAGACGCTTCTGCTCGACGAGCCGACCTCGGGCCTCGATCCCCTTGCCGCCAACGAGTTCGCGCGGCTGATTGAGAGTCTGCGTCAGCAAGACATGGCCGTGCTGATGGTCACACACGACCTGTTCCTGGCTCAACAGTGCGGCACCCGGGTCGGCATTATGCAGCGTGGCAAGCTCGTCTTCACTCTGATCACGGCCGATACCGACCATCTCGGGCTCGAACGTGCTTACCTCGAAGCGTCGCGCGTTCAGGAGGTGGCATGACCACCGCCCCCGCACCGATCGCCCCCCACCCACGTCCGCAACCCGCCGTCACCTCCCATCCCTCGATCCGGCCGGTCCTCTGGATCGCCCACAAGGAGTGGCTCGACCTCCGCCGTGACGCGCGGTGGCGAGTCCTCTCCGGGGTGACGGTGCTTTTGATGCTGGCCGCACTGGCGCTCGGCCTCTTGGAGACCCGACGCCTGGAGCGGGAACATCGGGCGGCCGAGGCGGGCGACCGGCAGGTCTGGACCGCTCAGGGGGCCAAGAATCCGCATTCCGCGGCCCACTTCGGCCAGTACGCCTTCAAGCCCGTCGGTCCGCTCGCCCTGGCCGAACCGGGAATCGATGCTCATGTCGGCAGTGCGGTGTATCTCGAGGCGCACAAGCAGAACGAGGTGCAGTTTCGTGCGGCGCGCGACGGCACCCTCGCCGCGCGGATGGGGCACTTGACCCTGGCGCTCGTCTTGCAGACCGTCATGCCGCTGATGGCGATTCTCCTCGGCTTCGCGGCGTTCTCGGGAGAGCGGGAACGAGGAACCCTTTCCCAACTGCTGAGCCTGGGCGTGCGGCCCGCTCAACTGCTCCTGGGCAAAGCGCTGGCGAGTGCGGGCGTCCTGATGGGACTCCTTCTGATCGCATGCGCGGGACTCGCCGCGGGCCTGGCTCTGTTCGGCTCCGACCACGCCGCCGAAGTCGGCGGCGGTGGCCTACGACTTGCTGGCATGGCCCTGGGTTATTCGCTTTATCTTCTCGGATTTCTCGCCTTGGCCTTGGCCGTCTCGGCTCGAGCCCGCAGCTCGCGAACGGCCCTGGTCGGCTTGCTCATATTTTGGCTGCTCAATAGCTTCCTGGTGCCGCGCGGGGTGACCGACCTGGTGCGCAACGCCGACCCGCTCTCCACGACCCTCGCCTTTCGTGCGGCGATTGCCGACGACAAGAAGTCGCTATTCGGCCACGACGAGAACCACCCCGGTTTCCTCGCGTTTCGCGATCGCGTGCTCCGGCAATACCAGGTGAAGCGTGTCGAGGATCTGCCGGTGAGCTTTCGCGGACTCTCTCTCCGTGAGGACGACGAGGCGGGCTATCGCATCTTCGACCGCCACTTCGACAAGCTTCAAGCCCAGGTCGAGCGGCAAGACGCCTGGCGCTCCGCACCTGGGATTCTCTTCCCGATGCTGGCCTTGCAACCGGTATCGATGGCGATGGCCGGCACCGACAACCGGCATCACCATCACTTCGCCAAGGCGGCCGAGGCGCATCGCCGTCTCATCCAGACCGCGGCAAGCCAAGACCTGATCGACCACGCCAAGAACGGTGACGCCGACTACGTGGCCTCGGAGTCGACCTGGGCAAGGATCCCTGCGTTTGCCTATCGACAGCCGGGTGCCGGTTGGGCCTGGCAGGGCCAGACGCGCAACCTGTTGACGTTGACACTCTGGTTTTCAACCTGCTCCGCCTTGGCCTGGTTCGCGGCTCAGCGTCCGCGGGTACTCTGAGGAAACGAAATCGCATGAGCACGTCCGTGTCCCGTACGCCTCAACAACAGGCTGCGAACCCTGTTCGTAAGGACGTCTCCACCTCGGTGTTGAAGACGTCGATGCGTTGCGAGTGGCGGTTGTTGCGCACCGATCTCGGTTGGTGGTCCGCGATCGCACTCCTGCTGGCCTGCCTCCTCTTCGCTTTGCATAACGGTTGCGTCCGGCTCGACGAACGCGCCCGGAGCATTTTGGCGGAGCAGCAGGACGAGGCCGAGCGACTCGCGACCCTGACCCGACAGCTCGGCCAGATCGAGCGCGGTGAGGTCAAACCACCCGATGCCCCTTATCGCGACCCCGGCAACGCGATCTACGTGGGTCGGCGCCAGGCCGCCACCGTGGCCTACCTGCCCAATGCTCCACTCGCCGTCACGGCGGTGGGGCTGGCGGACCTCTACCCGCACAGCTTCCAGGTGTCGGCCGGAAGCAAGGACAGCTTCCTGTTCGTCGATGAGATCGCCAACCCAACCCACCTACTGAGCGGCAGTTTCGACGTTGCCTTTGTCATCGTCTACCTCTACCCCCTGGTGTTGCTGGCCCTGAGCTACAACGTCCTCTCGAGTGAGCGCGAACAAGGGACGCTGGCGCTCACCGTCGCGTCATCCGCGCCGCTCATGACCGTGCTCGCCGGTAAGTTGGCTGTGCGCACCGGCAGCGTGATCGCGGCCGCAATTGTGACTCTCGGGTGCGCTCTGTTATTGGTCACGGGCGGAGCCGCGGGACTGGCATCGCTCGCCCTGCTCACGCTGACGATCGGGTTCTACGGCTTGTTCTGGGTGGCACTCTCCTTGCTGGTCAACAGCCTGGGGCGTGATTCCTCGTTCAATACGGTGGCCCTGGTCATGGCCTGGGTCTTGCTCTTGCTCGTGGCCCCCGCCGCCATGAATGCGACGGCCCAGGTGTTCTATCCCACGCCGCCGCGGTCCGAGATGGTGCTGGCGGTGCGCCACGCCGCAATCGACGCCGAACGCGACCGCGAGGCCACCGAGACCAAATTCCGCGAGGAGCACCGCAGCGCCGGCGACCGTGGGGACGCTCGCAGCAAGCAGACTCTCGCAGTCACGCTCGCCGCCGACGCCCGAGCCGACGCGATGCTGGCCAACCACGAAGCCCAAGTGCGTGCCCAACGCCGCCTGAGCGATCGGCTTGCCTACCTCGTTCCCCCAGTCCTGATCAACGACGCGATTGTGGAACTGGCCGGCAACGGTCCCACTCGCTGGGACGACTACCTGGAACGGATCGGCAGATTCCACACCCGATGGCAATCCTTTTTCGTCGACCGCGCAAGCCAAGGCGTAGCCCTCACGAGTGCCGACTACAAAGCGTTCCCCCGATTCGCGTCGTCCGTGGCTCAAACACAAGGGTTGGCTACCATCACGTGGCGAGTTCTGACGGCCTTGACCTGGGTTGCCGCCATCTCGACAGCAATTTATTTGTACGCCGCCCGGCGGATTTCGCATCAAGCCTGAGCCAACAGAACCGACTGGGCACAAGTTCGGAGTGCCCACCATATCGCACTTATCGACACCACAATAGAGTTTCAGACGACTTCGAGGAGTTCCCCAGGGATTGCGCCCTGGGCCTTACACGGTCGCCCCATCGGGGCTGGCAAAGTTGGCATGACCGCGCAGACAAGCGTTCACACAGAAGGATTGGCAATGCCGCGACAGGGCGACCGCACGCCCAATCCATAACGACATCACCACATCTCGCTCTCATGAAAAACAACTCGCAAATACTTACACCACACAATATTCACCATATCACAATTTGCACTGAAATCGAATTGCCTCTGTCGTGATCACTCCCATTCCCGCGCCCGGTCGTAGTACTGCCTCATGGTCGACACGATCCGCTTCTTCTCGTTGAGAGCGACGAAAAGGAACAGGAGAATGCCCAGGGAGAGCATCACGCCCGAGCGTGCCAGGACATTCGCCGCGCTCACGCGGCCGACCTGGTAAACGACGTCGAGGACGAAGCCGACGAGGCCGAGCCAGAGGAAGGTCTGGATCCGCAAGCCGATGCCGACGAAGATTCCGACGAGAGACAGAAGCAGGAGCGTGAGCCAGGCGCCGAAGCTTTGGAACTGCCAGATGGGCAGGGCGAGTGAAGCGTAGACCACGGTCAGACCGAGTCCTCGGATCGCGTTGACGATGTCAGTGCCGAACTCGCGGCGGTTCACCTCGGCGAAGAGGATGGCGGATAAGCCGACGGGGATCAGGAAGAGTTGGGGATGGTCGGCCAGTTGCCAGCCGACTCGGGACCAGGCGATCCAGAGAATGGCGTTGAGGAGCACCGCGGCCGCATAGCCGAGCGACTTCCACTGCCTCGTGTAACAGGCCACGCCGTAGAAGGCCGCCGTGGTGAGGAGCAGGAACAAGCTGAGTTCATCCAGGCGCCCGTCGAGGATCGCCATCGCCGGCGGGATCAGCGGCAGGACGAGCGAGACGTACAAGGTGGGCCGGGCATAGAGGTTCATCTTGAAACGCTGCATGACCTCGGAGAGACCGAGGTCGAGATAGCCGAGCAGCGTGAGCACGGCTGCGTCGGTCGCGACGGAGACGGGAAAGAAGAAGCGGTAGTGGAAGTAAGCCCCTAAGAGCGTGGCTTGCGCGGCGTAGATCAGCCAGGGCGCGTACCAGCGACGGGCCACCAGAACGTCGAACCCGGCGGCGACCATCAGGATGCCGACCCCCACCAGGGCTTCACCGTCACCCAGGTCGACCGAACTCACGCTCAGCGTCAGCGACGCGATCGAAGCCACCGCCCAAAACGACCCCAGGAGCGCCACCTGCTCGAGAGCAAGCACAACCCGGCCGCGTGACTCCACGCCCCACGACTTCGAGGCAAAGCTGGTCGTCCGCAACCAGGTCGCGAGGGCCCAGAGCGCGAGGATCGCCGAGGTCGTCCCCAGGGCGAGGTCAAACGCCCACGGAGTCGTGGCGGAGATCCAACGCGGGCGCCCCAGTTGAAACACCAGAAGCGAGCTGAACGCACACCAGGTCAGGCCCCCCACCAAGGCGGACGACACCCGGTGTCGGGTGATCGCCTGGATGCCGAACGTCAGGGTCGCCAGGAGCAGGGTGCCGAGCGTCATCGTCGTGGCGGTGAATTCTCCCTGGGTGAACGCGCAAGCGATCAGCCCGAGCAGGAACGCCGCGCGGTCCGCAAGGTTGACCCGACGCGCGGAGACGGTCGCGCCCACTTCGCCTCGCGTGTCGAAGAGAACGATTGCCAACCCGAGCCCGGCGGTCAGCAACGGGATGACGTTCGTGAAGCGGCCGACGAACTTGACGAGGATCGGCGAAATGCCGAGCCACCAGAGGAAGAGCGTCAAGACCACATAGAGGCCAAGCACGCGGTTCTCGCCGAACCGAGGCGTCTGGCCCACGACGTAGACCCAGGCCAGCAACAGCGTCGGTCCCACGACAGACCATCCTGCGTCCGCCATGAGGGTTGAGGGAACATCTCCGAAATAGACCCAGGCGAAGGTGGCGGCCCCCACCAACAGAGCGGTCAGGCTCCCCGCGATCGTGAAGGCGAACAGGGACCAGCGCTCGAGAACGGAGCCGGCCCCGACCTCGTCGATCCCGAGTCGTTGGCAGAGCACCGGCTCGACCCTCAGGAAATCTCGGCCCAGAACGAGCCAGAAGACAGCCAACAGAGTGCCGGCCAGCAACCAGCCGGCCGGCATGGTGACGAGCGGGGCCACGGCCATGAGGTATCCCGTCGAGGCGAGTGCGGCGAAGGCGTGAATCCACCCCGAATAGTGGTACGCCTTGAGCATCAACAGGCAGAAGATCGAGAGACTGAGCGGCACCCAGGCGTGGGCCGACCATGGCACCTCGTGAGCAACGATCGGCATCAGCAAAAGACAAAGAGCCACATATCCACAAATCACGGCCGCATTAAAAAACGGAAACTCAAGGGCTAAGGCGGGAATCTTCAGCCACCGGCAAACGCGGAGCCCAACCCGCTGGGCCACGACGCCGACTCCCCAGAGCGCAAACACCCCGAGCACCGCGCCCGCCATCCGCTGCTCGCCCGATAGGCGCGGGAGCAAGGTCAGGTTGAGCACGCAAACGAGAGAACCGAAGGCCGCATACAGCCAGCCCGCGGCGGGGAAGCTCTTGACCATCAGCAGGAACGCGACCGCAATCAGGGACATCGCAACGGCGGACGAGAGCGACGTCGGGATCGCAAGCACGGTCAATAGAAGTGAAGACATGAAGAGTGGCCGGGCATAGATCCGAATCGTCTCGGCCCGACCGGACCGGAGCGTGAGCAACCCGATTCTCCAGAGCCCGAGCCCCTCGATCACGGCCACCAGACCGAGGATGTACGCCTTCGACGGGTCGGACCGGCCAATGCTGAACAGGGTCAAATAGGTCGCGGAGACCAATGAGACGACCGCCGCATAGGTCAAGCGCGGCGTGCGCCAGGTCGCGGTGAGCAAGATCAGAACGACGCTGTTCGCCAGCAACGCGCCAGCGCTCGCGGGATAGGCGTCACGTGAAACGAATCGCGCGAGAAAGGCGAGCACGAAGACAAGGCCTGTCATTCCGAGTGCCATCACGGAGCACGGAATCGCATAAAAGGAATCGCCTCCCTCACGACGCACGACATACCCGGTTCTCCACAACGCCAAGGCCGACGCGGCGGAGATCAGGGCCAATGCCCCCAGACCGATCCCAGGATCGGGCCAAGCCACCCGGCCCCAGCCGAGCACCAGTTGCGACGCCACGACGAGACCGATGCCAAGGTAGACGAGCGCCACCTCACGACGAAATCGAGTCAGCCAGAGCCAGGCCACACCGCCCAGGGCGAACGTGGCGGCCACCGACACCGACTGGCCGCCCCCTCCTCCCGCCGCCATGACCACGGCCAGGAGCACGAGAATCAGCACGGCGTCGGGCAGCCCCGCGAGGAAGACTCGCGCCCGGGTCGACGTTCGGTTCCTGACCCCCTCCAGGGCCGTCATCAAGATCAGGGCCAGGGCCGCGGTCACCACGCCGAAATGAGGCGAGAACCAGGCCCGATCACCGCTCGCGAGCGTCAATCCCCCCAGAGCGGCTCCCAACAGCCCCACAACCGTGAGAAAGACCAGGGGGACGTGGGGCAAGTCGGCGACGACGAGGGCGCAGAGCCAGGCGGCGAAGAGGAACGTCGAGGGGGCCGTGATCGTGGCCGGCGCGGGGTGGAGCACGGAGACACCCGCCGCGGCCATCGCCGCCACGGCCAGGACCAGGGCCACGTGGACCAACGGGATCCGATAGGCGTCCGGCACTCGCCATCTCTGACTGACGCGACCCGTTCCCCAGATCGTGAATCCGAGCGCAACCGTTCCCAAGGCCCTGGCCCCCAGGGTGATTCCGGGCACGAGCAGAGACCCGAACAGGAGCGCTCCGGCCAGGGTCGAGCAAGCGAGATAGACCACCCTCGGCGCGGCGAACAGCGGGATCGCGATCGTGAAGAGGATCGTATAACCCGACATGCAGAGGACCGCCGCCTTGGGCTCAAAGGCGCTCAAGACGCATGCGGCGATGGCGAACGGAATGCCCAGGTAGTGGCAATGCCGGGCGAGTCGCTCGTCCTGCCAGCGCCTCGCGAACCGGACGGCAAGAAGGGCGAGCAGCGCGTTGAACCCCAGCCCGTTGAGCGCCTTGAACGGGAAGGGAAGTTTCTGGCGATAGCCCAGGGCCTGGCGTGCGACCTCTTCGACCGAGTGGACCAGGTCGACCATGAAGTAGAACGCGCCGAAGTATCCCAGGAAGAGCGAGCCAAACGCAAAATAGAGATAGGCCGGCTGGCGGTAAACGCGGAGCAAGGCCCCATAGAGTCCCAGCCCCAGGAGAGCCGTCGCCAGGATGTTGCCGCTATAGAGCGCCGACAGTCCTGGGGGCCGGGACAGGGCCAAGGCGAACGCCAAGGCGGAAAGGATCAAACCGCCGAACCGCATGAGCAAGATCCGCCGCCGATCCTTCTCATAACGCACCTGGTGATAGGCCGTGTGTACGAACGCGATCGCCGTGAGCATCACCGGTACGGCAAACAAACAAGGATGCAGCTCCGGTTTGATCGCGGCGGCCGTGCGAAGCAGCCCGGACAGGAAGGCGAACGTGAGCAGCCCCAGCGAGAAGTAGGCGAAATCCCGGTGCTCGTCATCGCTCTCGGCCTGATACCGGGTGTTCAGCCACCCCACGCTCGCCAGGAAGATCCAAGGGGGAATCAGAAACGCGGAGACACCCCAGGCATACGAGACACCCCGCGCGGTCGCCGCGTCACAGGCGCTCAGGGCCACGAGGGCGACGGCAAGAAAAGTCGCCCCGCTCCGCCAGTCCAGGGCCCGAGCCACCATCCTGGTCACGAAGAAGAGCGCGGTGACGTCAAGCCCGAGCACGACCAGGCGTGAAAGACTCGGCGCGATCAAGAGCCGCATCTCGCCCGCGAGCATGAAATTGACCGGGACGACGATCAGGGTCGTCATGAGCATCATCCGCCCGGCGCGCTCGGCCCCCCAGCGCACCAGGCCCGCGCCAAACGCGGCGAACATCAGCGTATAGACCAACGCCAACGAACACTTTCCGACCGGCGACCAGAGCCGAGGTCCGAGCAGCAGGTGCGCCCCGACCGTCGAGCTGACCACGATCAAGAGGACCGCCAGGCAGAGGATCAGCTTCTGCCAGTGCTCCTCGAGAAACTCCCCCGCGACACTCGACCAGGAGAATGCGGGCCGTACCGGCTCGGAGTCAGTCGCTGGCTCAGGCCTGAGTTCAGGTTCAGGCTCACGCTCGACGGTTCTGACCTCGGGCGAGCGCGCTTGCGGGACGGCCGGCAGTCGCTTCTCGATGTCGCGCACCCACTGCGACCAGACCTCATTTTGCGGATTCAGGAGGCTCAATCGTCGATAGAGCGCCAGTGCCTCGGCGAGCCGGCCCACCCGCCGCAACGAGAAAGCGAGCAAGACCAGGGCCTCTGGGTGGTCGGGATAACGTTCGAGCCAGGGGCCACAAACCTCGATCACCCTGCGATCGTCGCCCCGTTTCACAGCCAGCCGAGCCGGTTCGAGCGTTTCTGCTTCCACCGCTCGCTCTGCCTTGGCTTCCTCCGCCAAGGGAATGACCGGGAGCGGTTCCACCCCCTTCAGAACCCGCCCGACGCCTTCGAGCTCGTCCCGCCGCGCCCTCGTTTCCGCAACCACCGTGGCAAACGCTTCGGCCGAGATCAGATTCCTGGCGCGCATCGTCTCCAGGCTCGCGAGCAGGTAGGCGATCGACGCCAATTCCCCCGTCGCTTCGGAACTTGGCGATGGCCCGGTCTTTGCAGTCTCGTCCAACAAGATGCGACTCCCTCTGGCGGGACGGATGACCGTTATATTTTTGTGGAGGCTTCCCTGCAACATCCGCCGCCCAATTAGGGGCGCCGATCACGATTGTGACAACAACCCTCTGCCCGAACCGCCTCCGATCGTGCCACGACTCCTCAGAAAAATCTCAGGAAAAGGGTCCGGATCGACCGATTACCCAAGAAAAACCAATTGCGCCACCTCGGCCGAATCCTGACCTGCGTATGAAATTACGCCTGAGTCGACGAGCCGACTCGTTGGTTTCGGTTCCCCCCTTGGGTCGTTGGCGGGCACGGTCGGAGTGGTCTTGCGGCAAAATTGCAGGGGACCGGTCTTCCACGCGGCGAGTCCGGTACAATGGATCCTCGTCAATCACCCGATTCCTCTTCAACAACGGCCTGAGGCGGCAGAGGTTACGGTGTCGTTGGAAAAGCAGGGATCGGTCACGCACTGGATCGGCGACTTGAAGGCGGGGGACGTCGCGGCCGCCCAACCGCTCTGGGAACGGTACTTTGCGCGGCTCGTCCAACTGGCGCGGGCGAAGTTGCGCGCCACCCATCGCCCGCCCGGGATCGAGGATGAGGAAGACGCGGCGCTAAGCGCATTCAATAGCTTTTGTGCCGGGGCGGCCAAGGGGCAGTTCCCACTCCTCAGCGACCGGGATGATCTCTGGCGCTTGCTCGTCGTCATTACGGCCCGCAAGGCGTGCGCCCAGGTCCAGCGCCGGACGCGTCAGAAGCGAGGCGGGGGTCGGGTGCTCGACGAGTCCGCACTGCCGGGCGGCCTGACCGATGAGACGGCGGCCGGGTTCGACTTCGTCGCCGGGTCCGAGCCGACGCCCGAGTTCGCCGCGATGTTCGCCGAAGAGTACGAGCGTTTACTCGACGCCCTGGACGACGATTCGCTCCGACGGGTGGCGCTCGATCGGATGGAAGGATACACCAACGACGAGATCGCCGAGCGACTCGGCTGCGCTCGTCGGACCGTGGCGCGTCGGCTCGACCTGATCCGCAAGATCTGGTCCGAGGAGGAGGAGAGCGAATGACGGCCAGCGACCGTCCCGAGGTGCTCGGATCCAGCCCCGCGTCCCTCTCCCTGGCCCGGCGAATCCACACGGCCTGCGAGCGGTTCGAACGCGCCTGGCGAGCCGGCGGCTGTCCCCGGATCGAGGACGAGCTCCAACGGCTTCCCGAGCCCGAGCAGGCGGCCCTGTTGACCGAGCTCCTCCCGTTGGAGCTGGAGCTGCGCCAGGGCAGGGGGGAGTCGGTCGCCGCGATGGAGTATCGCCAGCGGTTCCCCGATTTTACGCGACTGGTCGACAAGGTCTTCGGTGGGGCGAAAACCGACCGTCGAGGGGACACACTCATGTCGCGGGCGCGGCCAGACGGCGCCTCGGAACTGATCCAGGAAGCGACGATCGTCGCCTCTCCGAGCTTATCTTCTCAAGCGAGCGCGGAGCCGTTGATCGGGGAGTTCGGCGACTACGAACTGCTCGAGGAAATTGCGCGGGGGGGCATGGGGGTCGTTTACAAGGCCCGTCAGAAGAGCCTGAAGCGGCTGGTCGCGCTCAAGATGATCTTGTCGGGCGAGTTCGCCTCGCCAAGCGAGATGGAGCGATTTCATCTTGAGGCCGAGCTGGCGGCCAACCTCGATCATCCGCACATCGTGCCGATCTACGAGGTCGGCGAGCACCAGGGGCGGCACTACTTCACGATGAAGCTGGTTGAGGGAAGCAGCCTGGCCCGCCAGATCTCCCGGTTCTGCGAAGATCCGTACGCGGCGGCGCGCTTGCTCGCCACGGTGGCCCGGGCGGTGGACCACGCCCACCGGCAAGGGTTCCTCCACTGCGACCTGAAGCCGGCCAATATCTTGCTCGACGCGCGGGATCAACCGCACGTCACCGACTTCGGCCTGGCCAGACGGGTCGAAGAGGTCAGCCACCTGACGGTCTCGGGCGCGATCATGGGAACCCCCTCCTACATGGCGCCCGAGCAGGCCTCGGGTTTGCGTCGCGAGCTGACTCCGGCCGCCGACGTTTACGGCCTGGGCGCGATCCTTTACGAGTTGCTGACCGACGGCCCGCCGTTCCGCGCCTCGACGGTGATGGAGACCGTCGTGCTCGTCCTGGAGCGCGAACCACCGCCGCCGAGCCAGGTTCGCCCCGGGGTGCCTCCCGGCCTCGAGAAGATCTGTCTCCGTTGCCTGGAGAAGGCCCCCCGCGATCGCTACGCCTCGGCGGCCGAGCTCGCGGACAATCTCGAACGGTTCTTGCGCGGCGAGGACGTCGACGGTAACGGAGCCTGGCAAAGCCTGCGCCGCTGGACCCGCCGCGAACCGGAGCTGGTCTCCCGACTCGGCGGGCTCGGCCTGGTTGCCGCGCTCACTCAGTTCAACTATCACAACACCGAGCGACCGGTCCTCTCGGTGCATTCGATGGTCATGGCGACTTTAGCCCTTTGGGCGGTCGCCTCCATCGTTTATCAAATGCTTCTGCGTCGCGGGTTCAAGTCGGAGACAGTGCACCTGGTCTGGTCGGCGACGGACATCACGCTCGTCACGGTCCTCCTGAAAGTCCTTGATGCGCTCCAGAGCACGCTACTCGTCGGCTACCCGCTCCTGATCGCAGCCTCGGGCCTCTGGTCGCGGGCGCGACTGGTCTGGTTCACCACGGCGCTGGCCGAGATCGGCTACCTGCTCCTCTTCCTCGATCACTGGCACCATCCCAGTTGGGCATCGAGCCGGGCGCAGTACCCGAACATCTTCATGGCGGCCCTGGCCGTCACCGGTTTCGTCGTCGCCCGCCAGGTCAAGCGGATGTGGGCCCTGAGCCATTACTACGAACACCGGCCATTGATCTGACCGCGGCGCCTCGAGCGTGCTAACATCATCGGCCCCCCCGGCGTCACCGAGTCCCAGCCGTCTTTCAACCACTTTGCCGATCCCTTGATCCGGAAAGGGAAACCGATGTCCCTCGAGCTTCCCGAACTCCCCGATATGCCCGAGCTTCCTGAGCTGCCCGAAGACTACCCGATCACCGAGCACACGGTCCGATCGCTCTGGAACGTGGTCCGAAGCCTGCACACCTTGCTCCGGGCCGAGATCAACTCCTCGCGCTCGATGGCCAAGATCGTGCTTGAGGACCGCGAGAATCTGGAAGCGCTCTTCGGGATCGTCCGGGGACACCACACCATCCTCGGCAGCACGATCAACATCCTCTCCGAGCTCAAGGGGGACGCGACTCCTCCCCTCGACCTGCCGGAGATTCCGACCCACTTGTCCTCACCTGAAAATCCCGGAATCGATCGCCTCTGACACCCACCGGGGCGGGAACTTCTCAACGGCGGAATCGCTTATATGATCGAGGTTGTCTGCATCTGCAAGTGGAGGTTCAAGGTCCAGGACGAGCATGCGGGCCTCTCGATCAAATGCCCGAAATGCCGGCGGCTCGTCGATGTCCCGATCGCGCCGCCCGCCTTGATCGCGGATGAGGAGGAGCGGCCAGAACTCGGCGAACAACCCGCGCCAGCCGCGTTCGTGGCGACCGCGGACGTGCAGGCTCTGCAAGCCTCGATCGAGCGGCTGGTCGCGGTCAACCGCTCCATCAACAACCGGCTCGCCTGGGTCGTCGGACTCGTGACGCTGATCCTGATCCGCGTCCTGCTGCGTGGGTAAACCTGGATTACCACTTTCATGAAATGCAGGTAAAGCAGCAATATTGAAGCATGCTACTGGCCACAAATCATGCACATCCGTGTTTTCCGTGATTACGCTCGGGCACGGAAAGGGGGGACATAGCGATTATCGAAAACTGTCGATAATCGCTATGTCCCCCTGGTATGTAGCAAATCAGAGAGAATAACTCTTAACTCTCTGGCTCATAAAGACTTCCATAGTAGGAGTGGGATTTCTTCCCGGTCCTTTCTTGGAGGTCCATTCGCATGGCAACTCGCACTGCTTCCAGGCGGCATCGTCGCTCCCACGAGATTCAGAAGCCTACGGGAACTTTGCATCCCCGAGTGCAAGCCGTGGGCCCAGAACGGTTTGGGATCGTCTGCATCGATTGCGCCAAGGCTCGATCCAAGTTCCTGCTGGCCGATTTCTATGGGACGGTCCTGCTCCCTCCCACGGTCATCAACCACGATCGCGGGGGGTTCGAGGCAGCGATTCATGCGGTCCACGAGGCGGCTCAGCGGCTTCGGCTCGGGGTGGTGATCGTCGTGGTCGAACGCACGGGGCGGTTTCACCTGCCGGTCCAGGCCGCGTTCCAGGCGGCTGGCTTTGAGGTCCGGATCGTCCATCCCTTCGCCACCAAGCAATTTCGCCAGCCCGCCGATCCCGGCAATAAAACCGATGACACCGACCTCTCCGCCATCCATCGCGCGGCGGTCAACGGTTTCGGACTCCTCGAGCACGAACCCGACCCCCTCTACGCTGACCTCCAACTCCTGGCTCGTCATCGCCGCGATCTTGTCACCAAGAACGTCACACTTCGAAACCAAATTCACGACCATTTTCAATTGATCATGCCAGTGTTTAGTGCGGTCATTGATCCGTTTGACAGCCCACTGCCGCTCTGGATCGTCAAGAACCTGCAATCGGCCGACGCGATTCTCGAGGTCGGTGTCCCCGGGCTCCTCAGGCGGCTCCGTGAGGCGGGATTCCATCCGCATCTGAAGACCGTCGAGAAGATCGTCGCCTGGTCCAAGGCGGCTCCCGCACAACATTCGCAATCGCCAAGTCATCTGCGGTTGCTCATGTCACTTGATGGAGATCGGATGACCAAGCTTGAGGCCATCCGGACCGTCGAAGGGGATCTCGCCGGGTTCCTGGCTCGCACCCCCTACGTGCTGTTGCTGGGAATTCCGGGGATCAACGTGGCGACCGCCGCCGAGTTCGCTGGCGAGATGGGGCCGATCGGCCGTTATCCCAAAGCCCGTTCGATCACCGGCCGCGCCGGGCTGTTTCCCTCGCGGTATCAAAGCGACACCGTCGACCGGAGCAACGGGGCGTTGGTGCGCCGCGGCAATCACTCGCTCCGCGAAGTGATCCTCCGGATCGCCGACAATTTGATCACATGTAATGATTATTTCAGGATCCAAGCCGCCAAGTGGCGATTGAGTGGCAAGGATCCGCGCGACATCCATGTCAAGGTCGGCGGACGATTCTGCCGGATCGCCTACCAGATGGTGGCGGGGCAATCGGTCTACCGCCACCCGAGCTGTCAGCATCGGCATTATGTTCTTGAAAAACTGATCAAATTTTTGAACGAACACAATGTTGATTGTGCACGTACTATGTTGATCTTGGATTCGGCGGTGTGCCAGCTTCCCCGATCGGAGCATCGGTCGGAGGCGGTCCCGCTGACCGAGGAACTGTCGCGGCCCCGGTCGAAGCGGGGAACCGGTCCGCAACTTTTGGGCGCGATTCTCCCCGCGGTCTTGGCGAAGCTGGGGGTGAATTTGCTACCATCGAGCGTGTCAGGGGAGCCTGATCCCACAGAGTGACGACCCGGCCGAGGGACCGAATCACGTCGAATGTCCCCGTGGCGCAAAGCCGTGGTTAAAGCGTGGCGCTCTGTCCGATCACCAACGTCGGATCCGGCTGTGTGGGGTCACTCCCCTGATATGACCAGTGTGGCGAGCGTGATCTGCAGCGACAGAGATGGTCCATCGGCCCGCGGTTCGTCCCCGAAATCTGAACAAACCGCCAGTATTCCTGGCCGGGACGGGGCCACTTCGTCCCCAGGCTGCCCGCCCTCGTTTTGACCGATTCCTACATGGCTGTCTTTGTTCGCCTAAAAAACGACGAACCTGACAGTAGGCCGTGGCGGTAAAGCTGCGACCGCCGAACAGCGAGATGTGGGTCAGGGCCGTGTTGCCGTGAATGACCTGGATCACAAACCAGTGGAGAATCGCGGGGGGAGTGAGCACGCATCGCCGCCAGGTATGCCCCACGGAGCGACAGGCCGAGAGGATGGATTCAGGGGCGAGATGGAGAGCGATGTCTTGTCGGATCTGCTTGACAATGGTATCAATCCGGTGATGCATCAGAGGGCCTCTTGTGCACGTTGGTGTCGTAAAGCAACCCCATCGTGCCAGGAGGCCCTTCTTTTCTCAACCCCCACAACCGCTTCGCCTTACCGTTAGCTTCATGCCATTCGGGACATAGCGATTATCGACAGTTGTCGATAATCGCTATGTCCCCCTGGTATGTAGCAAATCAGAGAGAATAACTCTTAACTCTCTGGCTCATAAAGACTTCCATAGTAGGAGTGGGATTTCTTCCCGGTCCTTTCTTGGAGGTCCATTCGCATGGCAACTCGCACTGCTTCCAGGCGGCATCGTCGCTCCCACGAGATTCAGAAGCCTACGGGAACCTTGCATCCCCGAGTGCAAGCCGTGGGCCCAGAACGGTTTGGGATCGTCAGCATCGATTGCGCCAAGGCACGATCCAAGTTCCTGCTGGCCGATTTCTATGGGACGGTCCTGCTCCCTCCCACGGTCATCAACCACGATCGCGGGGGGTTCGAGGCAGCGATTCATGCGGTCCACGCGGCGGCTCAGCGGCTTCGGCTCGGGGTGGTGATCGTCGTGGTCGAACGCACGGGGCGGTTTCACCTGCCGGTCCAGGCCGCGTTCCAGGCGGCTGGCTTTGAGGTCCGGATCGTCCATCCCTTCGCCACCAAGCAATTTCGCCAGCCCGCCGATCCCGGCAATAAAACCGATGACACCGACCTCTCCGCCATCCATCGCGCGGCGGTCAACGGTTTCGGACTCCTCGAGCACGAACCCGACCCCCTCTACGCTGACCTCCAACTCCTGGCTCGTCATCGCCGCGATCTTGTCACCAAGAACGTCACACTTCGAAACCAAATTCACGACCATTTTCAATTGATCATGCCAGGGTTTAGTGCGGTCATTGATCCGTTTGACAGCCCACTGCCGCTCTGGATCGTCAAGAACTTGCAATCGGCCGACGCGATTCTCGAGGTCGGTGTCCTCGGGCTCCTCAGGCGGCTTCGTGAGGCGGGATTCCATCCGCATCTGAAGACCGTCGAGAAGATCGTCGCCTGGTCCAAGGCGGCTCCCGCACAACATTCGCAATCGCCAAGTCATCTGCGGTTGCTCATGTCACTTGATGGAGATCGGATGACCAAGCTTGAGGCCATCCGGACCGTCGAAGGGGATCTCGCCGGGTTCCTGGCTCGCACCCCCTACGTGCTGTTGCTGGGAATTCCGGGGATCAACGTGGCGACCGCCGCCGAGTTCGCTGGCGAGATGGGGCCGATCGGCCGTTATCCCAAAGCCCGTTCGATCACCGGCCGCGCCGGGCTGTTTCCCTCGCGGTATCAAAGCGACACCGTCGACCGGAGCAACGGGGCGTTGGTGCGCCGCGGCAATCACTCGCTCCGCGAAGTGATCCTCCGGATCGCCGACAATTTGATCACATGTAATGATTATTTCAGGATCCAAGCCGCCAAGTGGCGATTGAGTGGCAAGGATCCGCGCGACATCCATGTCAAGGTCGGCGGACGATTCTGCCGGATCGCCTACCAGATGGTGGCGGGGCAATCGGTCTACCGCCACCCGAGCTGTCAGCATCGGCATTATGTTCTTGAAAAACTGATCAAATTTTTGAACGAACACAATGTTGATTGTGCACGTACTATGTTGATCTTGGATTCGGCGGTGTGCCAGCTTCCCCGATCGGAGCATCGGTCGGAGGCGGTCCCGCTGACCGAGGAACTGTCGCGGCCCCGGTCGAAGCGGGGAACCGGTCCGCAACTTTTGGGCGCGATTCTCCCCGCGGTCTTGGCGAAGCTGGGGGTGAATTTGCTACCATCGAGCGTGTCAGGGGAGCCTGATCCCACAGAGTGACGACCCGGCCGAGGGACCGAATAACGTCGAATGTCCCCGTGGCGCAAAGCCGTGGTTAAAGCGTGGCGCTCTGTCCGATCACCAACGTCGGATCCGGCTGTGTGGGGTCACTCCCCTGATATGACCAGTGTGGCGAGCGTGATCTGCAGCGACAGAGATGGTCCATCGGCCCGCGGTTCGTCCCCGGAATCTGAACAAACCGCCAGTATTCCTGGCCGGGACGGGGCCACTTCGTCCCCAGGCTGCCCGCCCTCGTTTTGACCGATTCCTACATGGCTGTCTTTTCTTTCCCCGCCATGGTTTTTCACTCTGCCGGGGCGATTAAAGGGGGGGGGGTGACGGCAACGTCACATCCATATTCAACCATAACAGATGTTGGCGAGAACCTGGAAATCCGAGAATGCCCCTCGCCGTTCTAATGCTGCAATTACTGATTCCGGATCTGCGATATGTTTTTCCATTAGCCAATCCCGAGTTAGCCGCAAAGTTGTGTGGTCGGTGGTTACACCTTCGGATTCCAAATGATCAGCTAGTTCACGTAGCATCTCCGGGGTCAGGCCCAAATCTCGCCATGCGTGGGAATTCTCACGAAGCAGGGCCAGTCGCTTCAGCGACTTCTTCGACTTGGGTTCACCTGCGTCGAATGCACGAGTCAAATAGGATAATGCCTTATCGTAAGTTAGGAGGCACTCCGCTAATTGCGACATCATCACCAACGCTTCCCGATTGTCAGGAAGTTCAGTCAAAACTTCTTCAAGCTGCTCCTGTGCCTTTGCGAAAAAAGGTAGTGAACCGGGGCTTGGCGCTCGCCGGGCATACGAACCTTGGTTCGACAGCCTCATCCCAAGTTGCAGGCTTTCTCGGGCCGCTTTCAACGAATCGAGGATTTTATCCTCCACATTCCACCTCCCCTGTGAATTCACGGTCGGCCTTGACGCCTACGAACTTGCTCTTCCAACTTGTTCAAGTCCGAACCCTGGAGCCTGGAATTGGAATAGTCGAAGCCCTCTCTGGCGGGTGTGTTACGACCATGTGCTTGAACATTCCCGGGCGGGTTTCTTGGATAATTAGGCCCACCACCACTTCCAGCGATCCGACGCCGCTCGTTCTCTAGCCAACCCCTAACGTGGCTGGGCTGGTTGGGATCGAACTCGTTGAGTTCCAATTGATCGGTGCGGAACTCACGCCCTTGTTGTTGCCCAAGCTTCGGTCCCCGGTTTCGTGTTCCGTTTGGAGCAGGACACGCTGGACCCCCGCTAAGGCCACCTCCCGATGCCGTCGACATCGCCATCTGGTTCAGGCCGCCCACCCCCTCCAGCAGGCCGAGCGCCGCCCCCGCGCTGATCGTCCCCAACCTCCTGGCCGACAGCGACAGCCTGACAGCCAGGGTGCCGGAGCCGCTCAAGGTGACGGCCGCCCCCCCTCCCGAGGATAGTGCCGGGACGATACCGGCACCACCGAACGCCAGCGACCCCGCAATCACCCCGACGTCGCCGGCGCGCCGGCTCGCCCTATGGGTGGCCGGATCTTCCGAGGTGACCAGATTGTAACTCCAGTCGTACGACGGGAAGTAATTCCGAGTCCCTCCAGTAATAGGCGTGATCAGGTTGTTGTGGAAAGTCGCCGGCAGGTTCGCGACCCCGATCAAGGCATCCGTCCCGCTGTTGGCGACGTTTGCGACCCCCTGGCCGATACCCGCCACCGCGGCGCAGCCAACGTTCAGGGTATCGCCTAACCACTGGCTCCAAGACACCATCCCGCTCGGGTCGGTGGCATTTGTCGGCCCGTTGCCGACGTAGCGGTAGAGGTTGGTGTCGCCGGCCGCGAAGCCGATCGGGTCCTCCTGCGTCCAGCGGCCCAGCGCCGCATCATAGTAGCGGGCCCGGTGGTACTGCAATCCCGTCGCGGTGTCGAGCTCACGACCGGTGAACTTGAACCGGTCCCCGGCCGACGGGTTGGTCTCGGCCGTGACGCGGCCGAAGCTGTCGTAGGCGACGTGGTCGATCACCGTGCCCGCCGTGTTGGCCAGGTCGCGGACCGTGCCCAGGCGGTCGGTCAGATACCACGCGGAGGTCCCGGCGGCATCGGTTCGAGCCAGGAGCATGTCGACGGCCGGGCCGTGCAGGTAGCGGGTCTTCAGCGTCCCGGCGGCGTCGAAGTCGGCGTAGGGGTTGACGCCGTCGTAGGCCGTCCAGGACTGCACGGGGGCGGCGGCCCCGGCGCCGTCGGCGTCGACGACAATGCCGATGCGGCGGTCGAACGCGTCGTAGGTGTAGGTGGCCTGCATCACGACGGTGCCGCCGGCGTTCTTGCGGGTGACGGCGGTGAGGCGGTTGCGGTGGTCGTAGGCGTAGGTGGTCACGGCGCCGGTGGCCGTCTCGGTCCGGGCCGTGAGGTTCCCCTCGGCGTCGTAGGTCAGGGTCGATCCGGGCGCCTGCTCGAGGCGGTTGCCGGTGCCGGTGACGTAGCCGGGCAGGGTCCGGTTGCCGTTGAGATCGTAGCTGTAGCCTTCGGAGCGGGCCCCGCCGACCCCGGTCAGTTGGCCGGTGTCGTCATAGGTGTAGTTGAGCGTCCCTTCGGCGTTGGTCTCGGTGGTGAGCCGGCTGGCGGCGTCATGGCCATACGTGTACGAAGCCAGGGTCGCACCGCCGGCGACCTGGTGGATCAGGGTGGTGAGCCGGTCGAGCGCGTCGTAGCCGAAGCTGGAGTTGACGGCCGTGCCGGTGCCGCCGAGGGTGCGTGTGAGCGCGGTGAGCCGGCTGTCGGCGTCGTAGCTGAAACCGACCTGGGGGCCGGCGTGGGACCCGAGCGATCGGGCGATCGTGGTGAGGCGATTCAGGGCGTCGTAGGCGAAGGTGGTGACCCCGGTGCCGGCCCAGCCAGTGCCGGCGAGGTCGTCGGCCAGGCGGGTGCGGTTGCCGACGGCGTCGTAGCCGGAGGTGAGGGTGAGGCCGGGCTGGCCGGTGGCGGCGCCGGAGGTGGAGGCGGTCGTCTGGCGGCCGAGGTTGTCGTATGTGAACGTCAGGGTGGCGTCGGGGTCGGCGACCCCGAGGAGCTGGCTGGCGGCGTCGTAGGTCGAGGTGAACGTCCGGAGCGTGTTGCCGGCGCCGTCGAGCCAGCGTTCGTTGGTGCGGCGGCCGAGGCCGTCGTAGGCGAATGCGGTGCGGCGGCCGAGCCGATCGGTGACGCCGGTGAGCTGGTCGGCGGCGTCGTAGGCGAGCGTGGTGGCGAGTCCGCGGGGGTCGAGGATCGCCGTGAGCCGATCGAGAGCGTCATAGCTGAAGGTCGTGCGATTGCCCAGCGGGTCGGTGACCGCGGTGCGGTTGCTCACGGCATCGTAGGCATAGCGGGTCAGGCCGGAACGGGGATCGGCGACCGTGACGAGCCGGTCGAGACCGTCGTAGGTGGAGGTGGTGGTCTTGCCCAGCGGGTCGGTGACGGCGGTGCGGTTGCTCACCGCATCGTAGGCGTAGCGGGTCAGGCCGGAATGGGGATCGGTGACCGTGACGAGCCGGTCGAGGCGGTCGTAGGCAAAGGTGGTGGTCTGGTTCAGCGGGTCGGTGACGGCGATGCGGTTGCCGACCGCGTCGTAGGCGTAGCGGGTCACCGGCGCGGTCAGCGGCCCGGCCCCGTCGGGGTCGGGGGCCGTGATCGTGGTCAAGCGATCGCGCAGGTCATAGGCGAAGGTCGAGGTCCGCCCCAGCGGGTCGATGGTGGTCGCGAGCCGGCCCAGATTGTCGTAAGTGAACCGTGACACCGGCGCGGTGAGCGGGCCGGCGCCGTCGGGGTCGGGTGCCGTGACCTTGATGAGCTGACCGGCCGCGTCGTACTCGGAGGTGGTCACCCGGTTGAGGGGGTCGGTGACCGTGGTCGGCCGGCCGACGGCGTCATAGCTGTAGACCGTCACGGGCGAAGCGAGCGGGCCGGCGCCATCGGGATCGGGAGCGGTGATTGTGGTCAGGCGGTCGCGGACGTCGTAGGCGAAGGAGGTGATCCGCCCGAGCGGGTCGGTCGTGGACGTCAGCCGGCCCAGGTTGTCGTAGCCGTAGCTGGTCACCGGTGCGGTCAGCGGGCCGGCGCCGTCGGGGTCGGGACCGACCACCGAGGCGAGCCGGCCGGCCGGGTCGTAGTTGGAGGTGGTGACCCGGCCCAGCGGGTCGGTGAGGCTGGTCAGGCGGTCCTCGGCGTCGTAGCCGTAGCGGGTCACCGGCGCGGTGAGCGGGCCGGCGCCGTCGGGGTCGGGCGCCGTGACGCTCGCCAGTCGTCCCGCCGTGTCGTACTGGTAGGTGGTGACCCGCCCCAGCGGGTCGGTCTCGGTCGTCAGCCGGCCCGCGGCATCATAGGTGGCGAAGGACCGCGGTGCGGCCTGCCCGAAGCCGTAGTAATTGCCGGGCGCCGGCAGGTCGTTGGGCTCGCCGAGGGAGATCGGCTGGCCTTGACCGGCGAGGAACAATTGGCCGGTGCTCGGCCGGTAGGTGGCGAGGTCGGCCGTGCCGTCGCCGTTGTAGTCGGCCGCCGCCGGCCGGTCTTGGGACCCGCCGTAGGAGATCGGCTGGGCTTGACCGGCGATGAACCATTGGCCGGTGCTTGGCTGGTAGACGGCAAGGTCGGCCTTGCCGTCGCCGTCGTAGTCGGCCGCCGCCGGCAGGCCGTTGGGCCCGCCAAAGGAAACCGGCTGGGCTTGACCGGCGATGAACCATTGGCCGGTGCTTGGCTGGTAGACGGCGAGGTCAACCTTGCCGTCGCCGTCGTAGTCGGCCGGCGCCGGCAGGTCGTTGGGCCCGCCGAAGGAGATCGGCTGGGCTTGGCCGGCGATGAACCATTGGCCGGTGCTCGGCCGGTACACGGCGAGGTCGGTCTTGCCGTCGCCGTCGTAGTCGGCCGCCGCCGGCAGGTCGTTGGGTTGGCCGAAGGAGGTGGGGACGCCGGAGAAAGGGGCGATGAACCATTGGCCGGTGCTCGGCCGATAGACGGCGAGGTCGGCCTTGCCGTCGCCGTCGAAGTCGGCCGCCGCCGGCCGGCCGTTGGCCCCGCCGAGGGAGATCGGCTGGGCTTGACCGGCGATGAACCATTGGCCGGTGCTCGGCCGGTAGGTGGCGAAGTCGGCCGTGCCGTCGCCGTTGTAGTCGGCCGGTGCCGGCCGGTCTTGGGACCCACCGAAGGAGATCGGCTGGGCTTGACCGGCGATGAACCATTGGCCGGTGCTCGGCCGGTAGACAGCGAGATCCGCGGTGCCGTCGCCGTTGTAGTCGGCCGGCGCCGGCAGGTCGTTGGGCCCGCCGAAGGAAACCGGCTGGGCTTGACCGGCAAAGAACCATTGGCCGGTGCTCGGCCGGTAGACGGCGAGGTCGGCTGTGCCGTCGCCGTTGTAGTCGGCCGCCGCGGGCAGGTCGTTGGACCCGCCGTAGGCGATCGGCTGGGCTTGACCGGCGAAGAACCATTGGCCGGTGCTCGGCCGGTAGGTGGCGAGGTCGGGCCTACCGTCGCCGTTGTAGTCGGCCGCCGCGGGCAGGTCGTTGGACCCGCCGTAGGCGATGGGGGAGGTGGGGGCGCCGGAGGGAGCGGTGATCAACCACTGGCCGGTGCTCGGCCGGTAGACGGCCGGGTCGGCCGTGCCGGCGCCGTCGGGGTCCGACTGAGTGGTGCCGGTCTGACGGCCCATCGCGTCGTACTGATAGTAGGTGATGCGGCCCAACTCGTCGGTTTCCCGGATCAGGTCGTCGGCCGCGTTGTAGGCGAACTTCTGCGTGGCGCCCCCTGGCAAGGTGATCGTCGTCAGACGCCCCTTGCTGTCGTAGGCGAACCCCGTCGTCGGCGCCACCAGCGGGCCGGCTCCGTCGGGGTCGGGACGGGTGACGCTGGTCAAGTTGCCCCGGCTGTCGTAGCTGGAGGTCGTCACCCGGCCCAGCGGGTCGGTCTCGGTGAGCCGGTTGCCCCGGCCGTCGAGCGTGTAGGTCGTGGTTTGCCCGGTCTCATCGCGGTAGCTCAACGGCTGGCTGAACGTCGGGTCGTAGGTCCAGGCGCGGGTGGACAGGTCCGGCAACGTCATGCCGGTCAGGTTGCCCCGGCCGTCGTAGGCGAAGGTCGTCACCGGCGCGGTCAGGGGGCCGCCGGGGCCGTCAGGGTCCGGCCCGGTGATCTTGAGGACCCGGCCGTGGGCGTCCCGCTCGTATTGGGTGACGTTGCCCAGGGGATCGACCTCCTCGGTGACGTAGCCGAAGCGGTCGGTGGTGAGGGTGGTGGTGCGGTGGGTGGCGTCGACGACGGTGGCCTTGGCGGCGCTGGGCAGCGCCATCGGCGCCGGGTTGGCCGCGGTGCCCACACCGGTCGTGGGGTCGACGAGCCCCCGGATCGCGATCGGGGTCACCTGCTGCGCATCGAGGCCGGAGCGGGCCATCGAGAGCACCCTCAGCGAGGAGGGGTCGTAGGTGAACGTGGTGACCCGGCCCGTCGCGTCGTGGCTCGCGGTCATCAGGCCGTTGTCGTCGTAGGCGAAGGTCGAGACCGAGGAGGTCAGCGGGCCGGCGCCGTCGGGGTCGACCTGGGTGATCGACGTCAGCCGGCGGCCGATATAGCCGTAGGTGGTCACTCGGCCGGCGTAGTCGCGCATCGCCTGCAACAGGCCGCCGCTGTAGGTGTAGGTGGCGACCCGGCCGTAGGGATCGGTGGCCTGCCCGAGCTCTCCGGCTACACCGTCGCCGTCGCCGTCGACATAGGCATAGGTCGTCGCGTTGCCGTTGCGATCGACGCGCGCCGTGAGGAGGCCGCTGGCGTTGAATTCGCTCCGGCCGCCATCCTTGTGCGTCAGGACCCATCCGCCCGCTCCCGCGTGAGCCAGCCGCGAGGAGCTCCCCTCCGGGGTGATGTAGCCGCCCGCCCCGTCGTCGGCGAACCAGCCGGCGGTGGCGTCGCCGCGGATCAGCGCCACGCCGCCGGCGGCGGGGACGATCCGGTCGAGGTCGCCGATCCACCACCGATTGCCGTACGGGCTGTCGATCCGGTTGAAGATCTCCCTCGCGCCGGTGATCGTGTAGGTGGAGAGCTCTGAGCCGAAGGAGGCCTCGAGGTCGATCGCGTAGTCATAGTGGCCGGTGGGCAGCGCCGAGGCGTTGACCTGCATCACGAAGAGGACGGTCTGGCCGGGGACCAGGCCGGCGGTGCTGTAGTGGATCGGGGTGCCGACGATGCCGCCGAAGTTGAGCGTGGCCACGATCTTGTCGGGGACGGGGCCACTGTCCGGTAGAGTCCACTCGACGGAGACGATCGGATGGGGATTGGTGTGGTTCGAGTAGTCCGGTCGGGGGGCCTCGCAGAAGGGCTGGCCGTTGCCCGAGGGAGAGTAGTCCATCTGCCCGGTCTGCGGGTTGATGCCGGGGGTAGGACAGGGGGGGGCACCAATGTTAATCGGCGGCTGGTCGTAGGGCGACATCGGGCCCATGGGCCCATTGTCGCGATCGCGGTTGTTGTCCGTCGTCGGCCGGCCGCGGTTGCTATCGTTGTCGGCGATGGTGACCGTCGCCGGATTGCCGACCACGGTGTAGCCATAGCTGGGCCGCGGCTTGAGGGTCACCTTGACCGTCTCGTCTAACTCCTTCAAGGTGTCGTGCTTGGGAGTGACGTCGATCGTGACGCTGGTCTGCCCGACCGGAATGGTCACGGTGCCCGCCAGCGCGGTGTAATCGGTGCCGGCCGTCGCGGTCCCGCTGACGGTATACTCGACGGTCAGCGAGCTCGAGGTGTCGCCGGTGCGCGTGATCGTGAACCGGCCCTTGTCCGGATTGGCCTGGGTCGTGTTATCGGGCTCCGCCGCTTTGGGGTCGGTTGCCTCAATGCGGACTTGCGCCGGCTGTGGCTCCGACGTATCATTATCGTGGATCGTGACCGAGAAGCTCGGGGCGCTCGGTTGGACTAAATAGTCGTTGGGGCGATGCTCGATCGACAGCACGACAGTCTCGTCGTCCTCGTCCAATGCGTCATCGATCGGGGTGATCTCTACATATGCATCACTCGAACCGCCAGGAATGGTGACGCTACGTGCTATGGATTGGTAGTCCAAGCCCTCCGTCGCGGTACCGCTGATGGTATAATAAATCGTTACCGGGCCTTCTCCATTGACGATCCAAAAATGGAAGGCGGCGGTGTCGGCTGGCCCGGTTTGCGTCTCAGAGCCGTTGCTGTAGGGGCCGTAGTCTACCGTCGGCACCGTCAAGAGTTGCCGGACCTCCAAGGCCTGGATCAGGGGAGGAAGGCCATGGCGCGATCGGTCAATACGGCGGGAAGCCGGGCGGCGGGGGCGTCGCACAGTGCAGTCCTCACGTGGGGGGAGCCCAGCCCGGCGGCGCACAAGGGCGGCCCGGGGGTGGGACACGAGGGGCCATTTAGATTCGGTTATCGTCGATGAGGGAAATATTCGAGAGGTAGCCATATCATCAGGGGACCATCCCGGCTTGCACTGCCGGGATGGTCTTCGGACGATGCGGCTCCGCATCAAGGTCGGAGTTTAGGTGTGTCCCACGAGGGATTGCAAGATCCTCCCCGGTAGATTCGCCCTGATTTGGCCGAAATCGGGTGGGAAGCCGATTTGAAATGATGACCTAGTAGTTTCTTACATAATGCGCTTACGTCATTTATTGAACACCTCGAGTCGAGTGAAAAAAAATCCTTCGCCATCCCTGGGAAAAATCATCGTCTTCGCCGGGCAGACCGTCGTCCTTCCACCGGCAACCCCAGGCACGACGGATGCTCACCCTCAAGCCGGCGAGGACGGCCGCTGGCGGGGACTCGGCGCGATGAGCAGGTGTGCCCCGGCCGACGCCAACTTGCTCGGAAAAATCAAAATGGGACGGAGCGAATTTAGACCGGAGTTCCTGACCGATTTTTGACGCAACCTGCTTTTCGTGAAAGACTTCACTGCAGTTTCAACTTCAAATTGTAGCCAAAAACAATTTACAGGAACCCTTGACGCCACTCGGGGTGACTCGTAATCCTTCAGTATGGTACACAAACCACACACTGTTCATGTCGCCAAAATCACGAGCACCGTCAAAGGTGTCACCTCTACCAACTATTACCTCCGACGCACATTTCGACAGGACGGCAAGGTCAAACACGAGACCCTCGGCAATCTCTCCGATCTACCGGTTCCGATCATCGAGATGATCAGCCGTTCCCTCAAGGGCGAGACCTTCGTCCCCGCTGCAGACACCTTCCGCACGCTTCGCACCCGCCCTCATGGCCATGTCGAAGCGCCGTATAGGCGTCTGACCACTCCTTTACCACGACCGGGGATGATCCTCGCCTAAACCGAGCCGCGGACGCAGCGCAGTCAGCGTTCTGGCCTCGTCGGGCATCACGGCACCTCAATTTGCAAGCACTGACTCCGCTGCGCTGCGTGCGCGGCTCGGTTCAAATAACGCTCAGTCCGTCCGTGTTTTCGGTGGTGATCACTCTGGCTCCCCACAGATCCGCCGCGTCTGCTCGACGTCGGCCCGGATCTGGGCGAGCAGTTCTTCCAGGTTGGCGAAGGGGCGGGTGGAGCGGAGTTGCTGGAGGATGTCGAGCTCGACGGTCTGGCCGTAGAGGTCGCCCTCGAAGTCGATGATATGGGCCTCGACCTTGCGGATCTGCTCGCCAAACGTGACGTTGGGTCCGATGTGGCAAGCGACGGGCCAGGTTCTCGGCTGGCCCTCAAGGTGGGCCAGGGCGGCATAGACACCGTCGGCCGGGATCAGGGTATCGACTTCGTCGAGGTTGGCGGTCGGAAACCCGAGCCCGGCGCCTCGGCCCGCGCCATGGGTTACGAGTCCTCGGATGCGATGGGGGCGACCCAGGAGATGGGCGGCCTCATCGGCGCGTCCCTCTTGCAAGCAGCGGCGGATCCGCGACGAGGAGACGAGTTGATTGTCGACCTTGGTCGACCCCGCCATCGAAAAGTCGAGGCCCGCCGATTCGCACCAGCTCGCGAGGAGCGCGGCATCGCCGCCTCGATCGCGACCGAAGGCGAAGTTGGGGCCTTCGACCATCCCTCGTGCGCCGAATTGTCCGACGATCACGCAGTCGAAAAACTCGCGAGCCGTCAGGCCGAGCAGCCAAGGACCGGTCTTGAAGACGCCGACCTCGTGGGCCCCCGCCTCTTTCAAGAGCGCGACCTTGCGTTCGATCCAGACCAGCGGGATCGGGGCTTGTTCGGGACGGAGGAGGGCGACGGGGTGGGGATCGAACGTCAGGGCGATGGCGTCGGTTCCCGCGGCCTCGGCCTTGGCACGCAACTGACGGAGCAGATGCAGGTGGCCGCGATGCACGCCGTCGAAATTACCGACCGCGAGGTAGGCGCCCCGAAACCGCGTGGCGACCTCGGCGAAGTTCTCGAGCGTGATCACCGACACAAATCCTCTGCCATGTGGCGTTTCGGACACAAGCTCGCATGCGATACGGCGACCGCCGTGCCCGGGCTTAGCCATTATCACCGCGGCCGATCGGTCCGGTCAATCCCGCCTGGTTCGGCCCATGTCAACCTCGGGGCGTCTCGGCTATGATGAGGACCATCAGACCGAGGCGGCGAACCCGGGTTCAAGCGGATGCACATGAAACGATGAACTTCCTGATCTTGGGAGATGGGGCCGAGGAACAGGCCTGGGCCAACGCGATCGAGCGCCAGGCCGAGCATCAGCTCTGGGCCGCCTTCCCCGGCTTCGATGAGTTCGCGGACGTGACCCGACCACGCGACTTCGACGATGCGCTCGCATTGGCCGGGGTCGAGGCCGTGCTTGTGGGGGGGGATTTCGAGGTCCGGGTCGAGTGGCTCCGTCGAGTCGCCGCGGTCGGGCTCCCCGCGATCTGCCTCCATCCCCCGGGCGACGACTCCGAGGCCTATTACCAGGTCGCCCTCAGTCGGGCAGAGACCGGCGCGGTGCTCGTTCCCGACCTCCCCGCGCGGCTCCATCCCGGGGTCGCTCACCTTCGCCGCGCCCTCGAGAACCGCGAGCTTGGCGTCTTCCGAGGGATCCGCCACGAGTCGTCGGCCGGACCCGGCGACGGCGATCTCACCCGCCACGTCTTCTCGCGAACCGTCGACCTGGTTCGGTCCCTGCTCGGCGAGGTCGAGGCCGTGACCGGCACCGGCGATCCCCCCGGCCAATGGCCCGACCAGAGCCTTGTCGTCCAGCTTCGCGGCCCCGAAGCACGCCGCGCTGAGGTTCGGATCGTGGCCGGCCCGGCCGAGCCCGCGCGGCTGATCGTCTCGGGCGATCAAGGGTCGCTCACCCTGGAATATGAGTCGACTCTGACAGGACAGGCCCGCCTCATCCGCCGTAATTCGGGCGGCGAGGAGCGCGTGACCGAACTCGACCGTTGGGATCCGCACGCCGCGATCCTGGCGGTCCTCGAGCGCTTGATGGCCGGGAGCGACGCCCGCCCGAACCTGCTCGACGGCACCCGGGCCATGGAACTCGCCGAGGCCACCACCCGCAGCCTCAGACGCGGGCGGACCGTCGACCTCCACTATGAGGAGATCAGCGAGGCCAACAACTTCAAGAGCGTCATGACCTCCACCGGCTGCATGCTCCTGCTCGGGATCATGGTCGCCTTACCCGCCGCCCTCACGGGCCCGGCCCTGGGCTGGAACTGGACCTTGTACATCGCCTATGCGATCCCGCCGCTCCTGGTCCTCTTCATGCTCATGCAATCGCTCCGATTCGCAGTCCGGGAGTCGAAGCCACCGGCGACGGAATCCAAGGACGGTTGAGCGAAATGGGAATTGGCACGCCGTCTCTCCAGTCATTAATGAATTCTAGAAAGAGAGCAACGGCGTCCGGATTGTGGCATGCGTGCATAGCGACGGCTTGGCAAATCTTGCCGATCGTGACAATCTAGACGTTTGAAGGGAGCCGCCACCATGACCATCCAGTTGCCCAAAGAACTCGAATCCTCGATCGAAGCCGCCGTCCATAGCGGGCGTTTCTCATCGTTCGACGAAGCGATGGCCGAAGCCGCCCGCTTGTTGCTGCGTGACCTTGAGAACCGCCCCCAGCACGGATCCGCCGATTTTGACGACGATCCGGTGATCGGTTCAATGCGCGAAGCCGCCGGCGAAATGGACGAAATCGTCGCTGACGCCTACCGCAAGCGGGGCGAAGAGAATTGGCGGGACTTACCCGTTGAATAAGGCCCTGATCGACACGGATATTTTCTCCGAACTCGGCAAAGGAATCGACCCCGCTGTCATCGGCAACGGCAGGACATACCGCCGTTCCTTCGGGCATTACTCGATTTCCTCAATCACCGTCATGGAAATCGTCCGGGGTTTCCAGCGAACGCTCTCTACCCGCAGGCTCCAAACCTTCCTTGCGTCCATCGCGGCGCAAGAAATCCTCCCCTTCGATCAGCCCGCTGCTGAGTTAGCTGGCCGTATCGCTGGCGACTTGGAACGCGCCGGGCAGTCCATTGGCACCGCTGACCCGATGATCGCTGCCATTGCCCTCAATCGCGGCCTGGAGCTGGTGACGGGCAATACCGCCCATTTCCAGCGCATCCAGCAGCTTGGCTATCCACTCACCCTGATCAACTGGCGATAACACGCCAGCAGGCGTGCCGTTGCCTGCCTCAGGCAACCCGGCTTTGCCGGCCGAGTGCTAACGCTCCGCTTCGCCACGGTCGCCTGCGGTGACGGTTTGCAGCCCCAAAACGACCGCTGGAGCGGTCGGCGCCGGGCGAACGGCCCGCCTGTGTGTAGGTCGCTGCGCTCCCGCCATGGTTACCCAGTTCGCACAGCTATGCGTGCTGGCGATCCTACGCGGTTTACCTCTCGCCAGTCTTGACGGAAAACTGAAGGCAGCCGCCAACGCCGTTGGCGTCAACCTCTATCCAGTGCCCTGAACTCGGACTGCTGATCCGCCACGACAGTTTAGTCCTTGAGGGTGAGCGATCACCAACTCACGCCAACCCGTCGGCCAATCGGCCAATCGGCCAATCGGCCAATCGGCCAATCGGCCTGGTGGACGATGCCCAATGGGAATATGCGGCGGTGTTAACCTTGGAGAGACGGCTTCAGACCGCCGTCCCTCGAGGTGGTGGGTGGCAGGTTGAAGTCTGTCCTTCGAGAAAAGGCGTGGTGGGCCGTGCCCACCCTACAAGAAAGCATACGTCCTAGGTGATTGGTGATTGCCATTCCTGGGGGAGGAACAATCAGGACGACTTATCGGCTGCCGCGGGGACGCTGCCGGGGACTTCACCGAAGCTGTCGAGGCTCTTGCGAAGCGCGGGGGCGAGGGCGTCGAACCGTTTGGATTCGAGGGTGTATTTCACCTCGTAGTCGAACCGGCCGCCACGGAATCGGCGTTCGAGAATCGTCATCGAGAACGGGCCGCGCTGGGTGCGAACCACGGTCTCCAGCGCGTCGAGCTTCCCCTGCTTGACGACTTCGCACGAGAGGACTTCGCAATTGGGCTCGACCTTGCGGAGTTGATCGGGCACTTCCTTGACCAGCGTCTGGAGATCCAGAGCGCCGTGCGGCTGCGCCACGACGAGGGCGTTGTCGGACCAGATCCCCGTGGCCGGCCCATTGGCGAAGAAGAGGGCCACTTCGCTGGGGGCGAGTACCGGCCGCCAGGCTTCAGGCAGGTCGATTGCAAACTTGAACTCACGCTGAACCCAGCGGTTGGTCGCTTTTTCGAGCAGGTCGGCCCCGGTGTTGGGCGCGGAGAGCTCGATCGAGGCGACCAAGGCATCGAAAAGCGGCCGGGCGGTCGCGTAGGTGGCGTCGTCCACGTTGAGCGTAAACGTATACATTTGCCGATTCGCCAAGATCCGCACGCTGAGCTCGCGCCAGAGGCCCCCCGAGCGCGGCCGGAACTCCCAGATGGTCTCGAGCCGGTCCCGCTTCGGGTCCTTGTCTTTGACGACTTCGTTGCGCGCGAGCTTGCGGCCGGCCGGTCCCGCGCGTTTGGCGTTGCCGTCGATCCGGGTCCGGTACTCGTCGAGGTTCTCGGGGGCCAGGCCGAGCTCGCAGGCCACCACGCCCGGGCGCTCGGGATCGTCCTGGCGGATCAAGGCGACAAAGACGCGGTCTTCCTCCTCGCGAGCGGCGATCGGCCAATCCTTGGGGATCAGTGCCTTGACGCCGTACTTGGGCGCCTCGAAGGCGACCGTCGCCGTTCCTGGTTGGTCGGCCAAGGCCAGCAGCGCGAGCAGCGGGATCAACGTCGTCATCTCGGCGGTCCTCGCAGTCCGGGTCAGTGGTCGGTGGGATGCGGCCGATCGATCGATCCATCCATCAGGAATCGCGGATGAAGTCGGCCGCGAATGAGCGGACGGTCTTACCGTTGAGCACGTGGAACCGGCGGAGTTGCTCGATGAGCTGGCCGCCGAACCGGTGGAGCGGGAGCGGGACGATCTTGCGACCGTAACGCCGGGCCAGCCGTCGCCAGGAGGCCAGCGGCGGCCGCTCGCTCACGACCGCGACGTGGCGTTCCTTGCTATGCAGGAAGGCCCCGGCAAGGAGGCGTTCCTCGAGCGTGTCGGCGAAGTTGAGCCGCGGGTCGTCCCAGATGTCGACGATCGGGCGCGGAGGGAACAGGAAGAAAGCACCGCCGTACTCGGCCTGGGCGATCCCGGGGCCGATCATGTTCTTCATGTGGTCGGTGGCGTAGAACGCCAGCGTCGATTCCGCGGAGTGCTCGGCGTACCAGGTGGCGCGATTGGTGTAGATCTGTGGATCGGCCGGCACGTCGAACAGGAAGACGACCACCTCGATCGTCCCCCGGCTCGGCGGGATCACCTTGACATAGAGGTCGCCGGTGTGCCAGTTCCTGAGGGTCTCGCGGATGTCGATCCCGTCCATCACGCTCGAGGTGAACTTCTCCGACCGGGCGAGGTCGGCCCCGAGGATGGCCCGGGCCTGGTCGCGGACGTGGCGGTGGAAGCTCTCGATCCGATCGTCTTCCGGGGGCCACGAGCACATCCCAAACGGGTTCCAGCGCTGCTTCCACGCTTGTCGGTCGCGTTCAGGCGGGCGCGGGCGTAACTCGCAGGACCGCCAGCTCAGGGCTTGCCCCGACAGCCGACTGACCATCCGCGCGGTGCCCCAGCCCGGCACGTCCGCCTGGTCGACTCCCATCCGCAACAACCCGCCGGTCTCGGACGACGAGCCGGACTCCGATCGCGTCACCTTGGCGTTCGCGGTCATGTAGGGATATTCACGTGCCGTCTCGGCCAGCGCCAGGGCGAAATCATCGCCGGCCGTCTGCTTCGCCGCGATGATCAGCGAGTAGAGGTCGGGGGTCAGCCGACGCTCGATCAGCGAGAGGTTGCGCACGTAACGGAAGAAAATCGAGAGCAACTGGGGCGTCACCCGTTGCGCCACCTTGGGCAACTGCACCTTCAAGCGGTCGCGGGCCTGGAGCACCATCTCCTTGACGCCATCGACCGAGAGATTATCGTCGGGCTCGAGCTCGCGACGGCCCCGCTCATAGAGACCAGTCAGGAACGGCAACTCGCCGAGCAGAAAAATCAAGGTCGCCGGGTCGGCGGCGAAGGTCTGGACCGGCGAGAAGAAGGGGTCGGGCTCCGGCGTCTCGAGGCCGCGTACGTAGGCATCCCGAATCCAGGGCCAGTCCAGCAGGGACGTGACGAACAGGATCGAGCGATGCCTCGCTTCCAAAGCGCGAAGCTCGCTGGCCATCCAGGCGATCCGGTCGGCGTGCTGGCCGGGGGAGGGGGGTGGGATCGCGGGCAACATGGCCGCCGCGAAGCCCTCGGGGCTAACCCGTTTCAGGGCGTACGGGTCGGGGAAGACCCCGGTCTTCGCCTCGAAACGAGGCGTCTCCATGTCGATGAACGCCCGCGCGATGCGCTCGCCGATCGCCACCCGAAGCGCGGCGATCACCCCTTGGCAGGGGTCGATCGGCACATAGCTAAATCCCTGAGTGGCGTCGTCGGGATCGGCGTCGAGTTGCGCCACGACCGAGATGGCGGGGAGCCGCTCGATGGCCTCCTCGACGTCATCCTGAAACGAAGGGGGCAGCGGCACCGCCACGCAGTCGTAGTGGCGATTGAGCAACTCCTCGCGGACCCGGATGGCGAAGTCGCCCGAGCCGTGGATGATCGGCAGCACGCGCACGCGCGGGCCGATCCGCAGGAAGTCTTCGGACGTGGGTCTGGGTGGCGTCATGGTCGGCGAGCTGGCTCAAAATTCCAGAGGGTGAGCAGGCCCACCCCGCATCGAATCAAAAATCCTCGTCTTCGTCCTCTTCCTCGTCATCCTCGTCATCATCATCCGCATCGGGGTGGAGCGGATCCTCGGGACCGAAGAAGAGGTCGCCAAGGCCCATCGGCGCGTGCTGGCCCCCCATCGCGCGGCGCTTGCGGCGGGCGAGGTCCTCGAGGTCGGCGGCTTCCTCTCCCAGAACGCAAACGAGGGCCTCGCGCCAGGCTTCGTCCCGGCCGAGGGGGTGCGTGGGGTCCTGGGCCATCCGCTTCAGGGCGTAGCGGAGCAGGTTGATGCCGTCGCGCGGTGAGAAGTCGAGCTTGAGGGCGTGCGCCTGCTGGAGGAACTCGACGGTCAGGGCGAGCAGTTCGACCTGGGCGAACGGCAGGTGATACTTGAGGATCTCCATCTCATCGTCACGATTCGGGAAGCCCAAGCTCAGGGTCGGCTGGAGCCGCGAGAGGATGTAGTCGGGGACCTCGTAGGTGGACTCATCCTCGTTCATCGTGACGCAGGCCCGAAAGTCGGGGTGGGCGGGAATCATCACCCCGGCCACGACGCTCTCGACGTAGCGGCGGTGATCGAGCAGGGGCGCCAGGCTCGCCCACGACTTCTCGTTCATCCGGTTCCCCTCGTCGAGCACGCAGACACCACCGGTCAGCATGGCCGAGACCAAGGGGGACGCGTGGTAGGCGATCTTGCCGCTCTCGGCAAGGACCGGAGTGATCAGGAGGTCCTCGGGCCGGGTGTCGGCCGTGCACTGGTTGATGTAGAGCGGTTGCTGGCGGCGCTGGGCGGCGGCCATCGCCAGTGTCGTCTTGCCGATCCCAGGGGGGCCGAGCAAGCGCGGCGAGAGGGGTCGGTCGCGCGGATCGACCACCAGCCAGCAAGCCAGCAGTTGGTGGAGGATCGCGTCCTGGCCAATCCAGCCCTGCTCGGTGGTGTCGGGATTGCTCAGGTGGAGCGTCACGCCCCCGATCTCGACCGTTTTCGTCTGATCAGACATCACATCTCGGTCCGGTTTCCGTATTGGTCTCGAGGGCCCGGTTCGAGCCACAACGCGAGCGACCACCACGTTGGATCCAGTGTAACCATTCGAGGCCCACCGGGCGAGCGCCCGCCCAACGCGGTTGAGTTCGCGTGGCCCGATTGTCAAGCGAGGTCGGGGCGACTAACTTGTCACCATAGTCCGAGCAAATCGTCCTGATCCCGGAGCCGAGACTTATGCCCGTTCCCCCGCTGCCTGAAGCCAAGAACGACCACCTCAATGAGATTGGGGCAATGCAGGCGATGGTCAAGGCGATCCGGACGCGCGTCCTCACCGGCCTCATTCTGGCCCTACCGATTGCCCTGACCCTCTGGATCGTCTACTGGCTCTATTCGACGATCCAGGGGATTGTTCTGCTCCCAACGGGCAGGCTCACCGCCAAACTGTTTCAAAATGGCCCGCCGCCGTTCTGGTGGGAGAACGTGGTCGCCCCTTTTCTCGGGGTCGTCGTCGTCCTTTGCTTCCTCTATGTTCTGGGACTGCTCGTCCACTCGTCCTTGCTCCGCGCAGTCGATTGGGTTCTGCTCCGGGTACCGGTCGTCACCACGATCTACAAGGCGCTGACGAACGTGGCCCAGTCGCTGAGCAACCAGATGCAGAGCAGCCCGTCGAAGCGGGTGGTCCTGGTCGAGTTCCCCCACCCCGGGATGCGGGCCCTCGCGTTTGTGACGAACACGCTGACCGACCCGACCACCAACCAGACGATCCTCTGCGTCTGCGTCCTGACCGGGGTCATGCCTCCGGCCGGGTTTACCTTGCATGTTCCCGAAGAGTCGGTGACCAACCTCGACTGGTCGGTGAACCAGGCCTTGCAGGCGATCCTCTCGGGCGGGATGACCTCGCCGGGGGTCATTCATTTCTCCAACGGGCTCCACGTCGCCGCGACCGGTGGCCCACTCATCGACCCTCACGGAAATCCGATCGAGCCGGAGCACGCTGCTGAGAACTGAAGGCTCCGACGACGATTTCCAGCGGCTGGCCGCGATGGGAGATCTGTCTCCATTTTCGATTTCCAGGCGAGCGGGGAGTGTGAGCTCCCTTTCGTTGGGTCGACTCCATCGCGCTTCCCCTGACAGGGAGCGATAAGCTCCCCTCCCTGGGACCGCGGGCGACCCGCCCGCGGTCCCAGGAAGCTCCTGCCGGGGTGCAACAGGGAGCGGCTTCGCCGAGAGGGACAGGGAGCGATAAGCTCCCCGCTCACCGTTGAGGTGAGCGGGCTGGAATCAAACAAAAAAAGGGGAGCCGGACGAATCCGGCTCCCCTTTCTGCATTCGGTATTGTCGACCCTGCTTGGTGAAGCAGGGGTTCGGCTCAATACATGTCGTCGTAACCGCCGTGGCCGCCGCCGGCCGCGGGCTTCTTGTCTTCGGGGGCGTCGGCGATGAGGGCGTCGGAGGTCAGCAGCAGGATGCTGACGCTCGCGGCGTTCTGCAGGGCCGAGCGGGTGACCTTGGTCGGGTCGATGATGCCGGCCTTGACCAGGTCGGTGTACTCGTCCTTGAGGGCGTCGTAGCCAAAGTTGCCTTTGCCTTCGGCGACCTTGCTGACGACCACGCCACCGTCTTGCCCAGCGTTCTGAGCGATCTGGTGGATCGGAGCCGAGCAGGCGCGGACGATGATCTGGTAGCCGGTCTCTTCGTCGGGGTTGAGGCCGGTCGACTTGACCGTCTTGGCGGCGCGAAGCAGGGCGACTCCGCCACCGGGGAGGATCCCTTCTTCCAGGGCGGCGCGAGTGGCGTGGAGGGCGTCCTCAACGCGCGCCTTCTTCTCCTTCATCTCGCTCTCGGTCGCCGCGCCAACGTTGATCTTGGCGACGCCGCCGGCGAGCTTCGCCAGCCGCTCTTCGAGCTTCTCACGATCGTAGTCGCTCTTGGTCTCGGCGATCTCACGGCGGATCGCTTCGATCCGGCCCTTGATCGCGTCGCTCGTGCCCGAGCCTTCGATGATCGTCGTGTTGTCCTTGTCGACCTGGACCTTTTTGGCCTGGCCGAGGTCGGTCAACGCAACGTTCTCGAGCTCGAGGCCGAGGGCCTCGAAGATCGGCTTGCCACCGGTCAGGACGGCAATGTCTTCGAGCATCGCCTTGCGGCGATCACCGTAACCGGGGGCCTTCACGGCCGCGCACCGGAAGGTGCCACGAAGCTTGTTGATGACCAGGGTCGCCAACGCTTCGCCTTCGAGGTCTTCGGCGATGATCAAGAGGGGCTTGCCCGTCTGGGCGACCTTCTCGAGCACCGGGACGAGGTCCTTGACCGACGAGATCTTCTTCTCGTAGATCAGGACGTAGGCGTCTTCAAGGACCGCCTCCATCGTGGTCGGGTTGGTGACGAAGTAGGGGCTCAGGTAACCCCGATCGAACTGCATCCCCTCGACCCACTCGACCTCGGTCTTGAGCGACTTGCCCTCTTCGACCGTGATCACGCCGTCTTTGCCGACCTTCTCGGTCGCTTCGGCGATCATCTTGCCGACCTCGGTGTCGAAGTTCGACGCCACGGTGGCCACCTGCTCGGTTTCCTTGGTGCTGGAAACCTTGGTGCTCAGCTTGTGGAGTTCTTCAACGATGTCGGACACGGCCTTGTCCATCCCGCGCTTCATGAGCATCGGGTTGACGCCGGCGACAACGGCCCGGAGGCCTTCGTTGTAGATCGCTTCGGCCATCACGGTCGCGGTGGTGGTGCCGTCGCCGGCCACGTCAGAGGTCTTGCTGGCGACCTCCTTCACCATCTTCGCGCCCATGTCTTCATACTTGTCTTCCAGCTCGATCTCTTTGGCGACGGTGACGCCGTCCTTGGTGACCGTGGGCGAGCCGAACGACTTCTGAATGATGACGTTACGGCCGCGGGGGCCGAGGGTCACCTTGACCGCGCGGGCCAGCTTCGCCACACCGCGCTGCATCGCTTGCCGGGCGTCCTGATCGAACGCGATCATCTTGGCAGCCATGAATCAGTCACTCCCTCTCAGGATATTTCGATTGGATTGGGTCACAGGTCTAGGAGGTGGGTGCTTCCGCGGTCCGTCAGTCAGTCAATGACCGCCAGGATGTCGTCTTCACGCATCAGGAGAACCTTCTGGTCCCCTTCAATCTTGAACTCGTCCCCCGCGTAGGACGTGAACAGGACCTGATCGCCGACCTTGACCTGCAGCTCGCGGCGTTTGCCGTCCTTGGTGATCCGCCCATCTCCCACGGCGAGGACCTTCCCCTTCTGCGGCTTGTCCTTGGCGGTGTCGGGCAGCACGATCCCCCCGGCGGTCGTCCCCTTCGCTTCTTCTCGCTCGACCACCACGCGATCGCCCAACGGCTTGAGATTCATCGGTCCGGTCTCCTTGCAGTGCAACCTAAAGCCTCGGGCAACCCCGAGAACCCTCGCAACCGACACATCCGCCCACTAAAGCAGGCGAATGCAGGCGCTAGATGACATGCCCGGGAGTATGCAAGCGACGTGCCTTCAGAAAAATCGATTCTCAACTCATTGATGACCAATGAGTTAGGACGTCCGCCCCAGGATTCGACTCGCCGCTTGGTCTGCCGATCGAGACACCCTGGCCACGGCTGGCTGCCATTTAGGCAGGGACCTCGGTGAGGCGGGCACGGGTTCAGTCCCTCGGCGTTGCGCTCACGACCCGGGTCAGCAGGCCCCACGCGTTCCCCTGGATCAGCGCGGTGGCGGTGTCCGCGTCGAACGAGGCGGTGAGCCAGGCGACGATCTCGGCGACAGTCCCCAGCCTCGGCAGGGTCTGGTCCACCCCGAGGAAGTCGGTGCCGATGGCGATTCCGTCAGGGCCGGGTCGGCCCTGGAACGGGATCGACGCGGTGGTCTCGATCACCGCCTTGATCTGGTCGGCCGCGGTGAAGAAAGGGGGACTGACGCTGATCCCGACCACTCCCCCCAACGCCCGGAGCCGGGTCAGATTCTCGAGGGTGATGGCTCGAGGACTGTCATAGGCCGCGTGCCACAACGTGCCGTGGCTGTAGACCGGGAGCAACCGCGCGGCGCGTTCCGGGTCGGCCTCGAACCAGGCGAGCACCTCGGAGGCCGCCCTCGGGTTGAGATGGGCCAGGTCGAACACCGGGCGGGGGCCGCTCGGCGCGGCGGCCAGGTCGGCGAGGGTCTGAAGAAAGGTGCGTCCGAGGTCGGTGAGCCCGCGCTCGTCGCCGGGGGCCGACGACCCGGCCAGCACGCTGGTCGCCGTGTAGACCGGCTGAAACAGCCGGACCCCGCGTTCGAACAGGCGAGGCAGGCGGCCGAGATCCTCCGGGCCGCGCACCAAGGCATCGAAGCCCTCGATGCCGATCAGGCCCCAGCAGAGGCCCTCCGGATCATCGAGGCAGCGGGCCAGATCCTCGGGGCCGATCAACAGCCGGCCCGGAAATTCCGCCTCGATCCGCGTGAGCAAGGCGTCAAGAGCCCCCCAGGGATCGGTCTGGCTCGCCCAGTCCTCGGCCTTGCGGTAACAGGAGAGGATCGCAACCCAGGTCCCTTGCAAGTACCCCTCGGACTGACCCAGGCGACCGAGCACGCCCGGGTAGAGCGCGGGGTCGAAGACGGTCGTCTCCTGCGCGTACTGCAAGATCCAGTCGGTATGGAGGTCGATCAGGCGCGGAGGGGTCTTCGATTTCATCGTCTTTCCTGATCGGAGCGGAGCGGGCGAAACGGGCAACGGGCGTCACGTCGTTCTCAATCAGATCGAACGGTGGGGCACTTGGTCAACTCCGAAGGAATCCTCAGAGGCTACCCTCGTGCCCAGTTCCGATCGGCTTACTGCGCCGCGCTCGACGGATTCACGAACGTCTCGAGCGGCACGCGTTCGAGGAATTGCTTGACGACACTCCGAAGCCCGTCCCAGCGGACGACGTCGCGCGTCACCTTGGTCTCGTTCCGGCCGACCCAGGCGACCGGCGGGGCGTCCGCGAGCAGCGGGTTGCCGAGCCGGCCGGGCCAGACGGCGCCCACACGGTGCGACGGGAGGGTCCCCCAGAACGCGCGGACCGTGGTTCCGGCCGACCGAGCGGGATCGTCCTTCGCGGAGAGGCTGGCCGCGAGCGCGGGCTTGCCCCACCCGAACAGAAGGGTCGACCCGCGCTGGGCTAGCACGATCGGCTGATCGAGCACCATGCCGAGGAGTTGCCCCTCCTCGTCGCGCGGCGCGAGCTTCGATCCCGTGGCGACCGACACCACGCGCGGAACGAATTGCGTGGCGAGCCGCTCGGCGATCTGAGCGTCGGCGACGTGGACGGCCAGGACGATCGCGGCGACGTCCCCGTTCGGACCGGACGTGGCAAAGGCGGTGACCCCCCGAACCTGGGGAAAGAGGTCGACCTCGGGCTTCACCCCGGTGCCGAAGGAGAGCAAGTTCAGCCGCGTCCGCAACGGCGCGACCGACTCGTTCCCCGGCGCGGCGCGTTCGACGCGATCGGCCCAGGCAAACCGCGCATCCCAGGCTTGCGGACTCGAGTCAATCGAGAAGACGCTGGCCGCCATCACCTCCGAGGCCGGAATCCAGTCGAGCCAACTGGGCTCGATGATCGAGTTGCCGAGTGGAATCGTCAGTTCCCCCGTCATCGCGACTTCAACCGCCTCCCCCTCGATCCCGGCTCTTCCCTCCAGGCTTCGCCAACCGCTTGCCCGGATCGCTTCGAGGATCCGACGCCCCGTGGCCGACCCCGCCAACGGGAGCGCCTCGGGGTTGAAGTTGACAACCCAGCCGGATGCCGTCTCGGAGGGTTCGGCGTCCCGGATGACATTGACGGCAGCCAAGGCCGACGGGAGGTCGGCCCGCGAGCCCGCGATCGCCACTTTGCCCGGAATCCGCAGGGCAAGGGGGGCACCCGGCCGGCCGAGACGGTCGACCCGCATGTCAAGATAAGGAGAATCGGGACCGCCGTCGGTCAGGGTCATCGCGGTGGTCAGTGCGGCCAGGGCCCCGTCGTCCTTGGGGGCGACGACATACCAGCGGAGGTGTCCGGCTTCCGGGTCGAGCCCCAGGCCAATCTGCGCGCCGTCAAATCGGCGAAACTCGCGGATCATCCCCGGATTGAGCGCGGCGATCGCGGCCTCGCTCGCCTTGGCGAACCCTTGAAAGTCGCGTGTCGCCCGTTTCCAGGCCGCCAGCGCCGCGGCGGGGTGGGGGACGCGCGCCCCTTTGAAGAGCGCGAGCAGCCGTTGGAGCTCTCGGTCGGGATGCACCAGCCGGATCGTCAGGACCTCGGTCGGCTCGGCCGCCTGCGTCAAACTCGCGCCGACGCTGAGACTGGCGCTCATGATGAGAATGACTATTGCCTTGTAGGCCATCACCGCTCCTGGGTGGCGAACGCGGGTTCGCCTTGGTTTTTTACGAGATGGGGCCGGCGCGATCAGGATGGCATCGACCGCCCTTTTTTTTCCCTTCACGACCACCATCCTGCAATCGGCGTCCGTCGCTCCCGCCGCGGTCGGGCGCGCGACGCCGGTGACTTGATCCCAGAATTCCGGACAGCGTTCAAGACCGCTTCACACTTATTCCCCGCCGCTCTGACTTGGTAGACTGGGATTCATGAGCACAAACACGCCTTACGTCATCGACACCACTCCCGAGACCTTCGAGAAGGACGTGATCGAGCGTTCCTCGGAACAGCCGGTGGTGGTCGACTTCTGGGCCGAGTGGTGCGCCCCTTGCCGCACGCTCGGACCGATCCTCGAGCGGCTGGCGGCGGAATACGACGGGAAGTTCCTCCTGGTGAAAGCCAACACCGAGGAATTGACCCAGGTCGCCTCCGCCTTCGGCGTCCGCTCGATCCCCGCCGTCTTCGGCCTGGTGGATGGCCGGGTGCGAGACTCGTTTGTGGGGGTCTTGTCCGAATCCGCGATCCGAGCGTTCCTCGACCGCCTGATGCCGACGCCGGCGGAAGCCGCGATCAAAGAGGCGAAAGCGCTGGAGTCGACCGATAGCCAGGCCGCAGAGGCCAAGTATCGCACGGCCCTCGAAGCGCTCCCCAACGACCCGGTGATCAAGATCGGGCTGGCTCGGACGTTGCTTGCCCAAGCTCGTCTGGACGAGGGGCGAGCGCTGATCGCCGACCTTGAGCGCCGGGGATTCCTCGAGCCGGAAGCCGAGAAAGTCAAGGCCGAGCTCACCCTCCGCGGTCAAGGCCAGGCGACGGGTGGGGTCGAGGCAGCCCGCGCCGCGGTGGAGGCCAACTCCAAGGATCTCGCCCTCAAGCTCGCGCTGGCGGAAGCGCTTGCCGCCGACGGTCAATATGAAGCGGCGCTCGACCTCTGCCTCGAGTTGGTCGAGCGCGACCGCAAGGGAGTCGGGGAACCGGCCCGAAAGACCATGCTCGCGGTGTTCCAACTCCTCGGGTCTGCGGAGATCGTGGGCGACTATCAGCGGAAATTGGCCACCGTCCTCTTCTGATCTGACCCGCCGCGTACGCGTCGGCAACCGGCGGATTGCTCTTGAGCCAAAATCCATCCTTTGCTAAGGTTCGTTTCGCCCGGTCCCCTGACCTGCGCAACCGGTCAACTCAAAGGATGGGAATCGCCCGATTGGCGTGCCATCCGCCTCGATCGACGTCGCTCGAACGGATCCGACTCGACTAAACTTGACTTGAACTTGCCCCGACGCCAGCCCGGCAAGGAGGCCACTGGCATGGACCGCCGCTCGGCCATGTTCCTGACGCTTCTGGGAGGCCTCGTCCCCCGGGGCCTACTTGCGCAATCCCCCAAGCGACGCACCTCGCCCGCTTCGACCAAGGGCCGCGGCACGGCCCTGGAACCGGCTCCGCTGAGGCGGTCGCGCACCGATGATCAACTCGACACCGATCCGGCGGAGGAGGAGGTTCCTCCCAACCTGCCCGCCGAACCGGGCCAACAGTGGCGAAATTATGATATCTCCCACTACACCAGCTTGGCCCACAATCAAAACAGCCCTCAAAACGCCATCATCGAATGGATCTTCCGGCGGACGACCCAGGCGGAGTGGCACGGCGACAAGATCGCCGTTCTGAGCGCCAGTCGAACCCAGGTGCGCGCCTACAACAACGCCAATGTCCTCAAGAAGGTCGATGAGGTCATCGAGCGGTTCACCAACGCCGAGCACGACATCCTCTCGATCCGGGTGCGGTTCGTCGCGGCCGTCGACAGCCGCTGGCGGTATGCGGTCTACTCACGGCTGACCCCCGTCGGCAGCGGCCCTCAAGGGCAGCAAGTCTGGACCCTGAAGTCAGAGGATTCCGCTTTCGCCCTGACCCAGATGCAGGTCTACCAGGGATTCAAGCTCCTCACCGACCAAAAGGTCGACCTGGTGAACGGTCAGACTCTGGTGGTCAAGACTTCCGAGTCGCGCGGCTATACCGGCGGACTCCAGCGTGAGAGCGCAGCGGGGCTCGGCTATCAGCCGCGCACCGAGCAACTCGAGGAAGGGGTCACGCTCAAGCTCAGCCCACTACTCACCTACGATGGGGACACGCTCGACGCCGCCATCGAGCTCACGGCCAATACGGTCAAGAACTTCCATCGCACCCGGGTCATCGCCCCGCGCGAGGTCGGACCGAGCGAGCTCACCATTGACGTCCCCGAGGTCACCGAGTCCCGCCTGAATCAGACGGTCAAAAGCTGGCCCCTGAAGCAAACCTTGCTGATCTCGGCGGGGATCCAGCCGGGCATCCTCCAATCGAAGAGCGGCCTGTTCAACCTCCGAATTCCCGGCACCGTGCCAACCGGCACCGAGTTGCTCGTCTTCCTCGATGCCGAGGCCCAGGGACGCCCGGCCTCCGCCCGCGACCGTGAATAATCCAGGCTCCCGCTCGACGCTCGCTTCCTTGCCGATCACCCGCCCCCCTCAAGGCTCGGGTTCGCCTCGGCAAGGGGGCGACGAACTGTTAACCTTTTCTTGCTTCTGAACCAACTCGTGCCCCGCTCCTCGCCGTCACTCATTGCTTTGCCTCGGAACTGAGGGAAATTCCGTCCCCTTTGGCTTCCGGGTCCTCGAAGCAAGAACCGGCATTCGCTCCGGGGGCATCCGGTCTCGCCACTCGGTGATGATGCGGGTATAACCAACGTGTCACCCATGAGCCCGTCCCTTGAGAGGCCCCCGCGTCATCATGCAGTCTCCCATGTCTGGCCCGGCGGTGGCTTCCGATCAGCACTCTGGCATCGTTCCAACCCAGACGGGAGCGAGATTCGCCCTCTGGGTGCTGTTCAGCATGAACCTGCTGAACTACATCGACCGCTACTCGTTCTTCGCGGTCGGCACCCACGTCAAAGACGCGTTGGAGATCAACGACTTCCGGCTCGGGTTGCTCAACTCATCGTTCATGATCGTCTATACGATCGCCTCCCCCCTGGTCGGCTGGTTTGGCGACCGGTATAGCCGTCGGATCATGCTCGCACTCGGAGTCGGGCTCTGGAGCGTGGCGACGGTCGGGACCGCCTTCTCGCAATCTTATCAGCAGATGTTCTTTTGGCGTTCTCTCCTCGGCGTCGGTGAGGCGACCTACGGGGTCATTGCCCCCGCGCTGCTGGCCGACCTGTTCCCGCCGAAGGAGCGAGGGCGGGTGATGGGCCTGTACTTCCTGGCCTTACCGCTCGGCGGCGCGCTCGGGTATGGAATCGGCGGCTGGGTGGCCGATGCCTGGCACTGGCGGGCCGCGTTCTGGGTGGTTGGTCTACCAGGGCTGCTGGTGGCACTTCTCGGCCTGGTGATTCGCGATCCCGGGCGTGGTGCCTCGGAAGGGAAGACGCACGCCGGGAAAGCCGACCGCCCGAAAATTCGCGACTACCTCGCTCTGTTCCGGAACCGGACGTTCCTCTGGAACACGGCCGGGATGGCGGCCGTCACGTTTGCCAGCGGGGGCTACGCCGCCTGGGGTTCGACGTTCTACCAGACGGTCCGAGGGATGTCCGCCAAGTCGGCCGGGCTCTGGATCGGCGGTCTGACCGCAATCGCCGGGCTGCTCGGGATCGCGTGCGGAACCTGGTTCGCCGACTTCCTGTTCAAGTTCACCCGCCGCGCCTACCTGCTGATGGCCACCTTCGCCGTCCTGATCGCGACGCCATTCGCCTTGATGGGGATCCTCGACCCCGAGTTAACCACCTCGCTCAGCCTCCTGTTCGTCGCGATGGTGATGTTGGCCTCGGTGCTCGGCCCATGCAATGCGGTCACCGCCAACGTCGTCCCCTCGAACCAGCGGGCCGCGGGATATGCGCTGAGCATTTTCTTGATCCACCTCCTGGGCGACATCAGCTCCCCGATCCTCATCGGCACCGTCTCCGACATGTTCGGTAACCCGAGCGTTGCCTCCTCGGCTCTCGGCGAACTGTTCGCGAGCCTCGGCGCCAAGCCGGTCCGCGAGAGCAACCTGATCGTCGGAATGCTTTCCGTCGTCCCGGTCATGATCCTCGGCAGCCTCTTCTTCTACTTCGGCTCGCGTCATCTCCCCGAAGACCAGGCGCGGGCCCAACAATTCTCCTCCGACGATTCGGCGGACCTGATCCTCGGCCACTGACCGCTCCCGCGCAGTGCAAACGCCTCCCTGACCGCCTCACTGGCTTCGCTCGCCGGCAAGGCGAGCGGGGAGCCTCAATTCTCTGTCTGGGAGAATCGGACTTCGACATCCTCATTTGACTAGACCGACTTTTCGTTTTTGAAGGCTAATGAAGAGGCCAACATCCCGGGGCCTCCCATCTTCTCTGTTTTTACGCCGCTGACTTCATCAGCGGACGACCCGTGTAGGTCCAGCGAAACGGCTTCGCGAATACCTTGTTGAAATAGGTAAGGAAGTTCAACAGCTTTGATTGCAGATCATTCACCGACGTGAACGAACCGCGACGAATCACCTTTCGCATGATCACTCCGAAGATCACCTCGATCTGGTTCAGCCACGAGCTGTGCTTCGGAAGATATACAAATCGAATCCGATGACTTGTGTCCGACAAGAACGCTTGCCGGCTCGCCACCGACTTCAGCACCCCACGTTTACCTTTTTTGCCCAATTCCAGGGGGATTTCACACGCCACGGCAATCTGATTCACCAGGCTTTCCGTGCAATGAATGTTCAAGTTGTCCGCTATAAATACCCACGATCCCTCCGGGTCCAGAGTCAACGTCTGCTCGATGTGACGGACGAAGTCCGCCTCGGTTCGCGTCGGGCCAATCGTTTGAGTGAGCATCTTTCCGGTCGTTACTTCGAAGTTGCCGATCAGGCATAACGTCCCGTGTCGGATATACTCAAACTCGATCCGTTCGCACTTCTCTGCGATCATCCCCTTGGTGGGAGCGATCCGCTCCAGCGCCTGGAGACCGGTCATCTCATCAATGCAAACGGTGTGGGTCGCATCGTTCCGCTCCCGCTCCGACGCCATGAGGTACGTGACACAGACCGTCTTGACTTGCTCCTCAAAACGTTGAGGATCCTTCTCCGTGGTGTTGAGCCAATACCGGCTCTTGTGGGGCTGCAAGGCGGCCTCATCCAGGTAACGGCTCACCTGGGACGATGAGATCGATACCACAATGCCGCGTTTGACGACCTCATCGGCCAGTTCCCGAGCGGTCCAGTGGGTGATCGGTCGGCCCGACTTCTCAGGCGGCTCACAAGCGATCGCCAAGATCTGGGTGACCTGCTCTGGGGTGAACTTGCTGGGGGCGCCGGGGCGTGGTTCGTCGGTGAGGACGGCTTCAATCGCATGGCGCAGTTTGGCGCGAGTCTCGCAGCATTCGATGTTGATCAGTTTCTCCCAAGCGTTGGCCCAGCGTCGTCGCCAGCGTCCGACCTGGCGGTGGACCAGACCGACCGCCTCGGCGATCTCTTGATTGCGAAGGCCGTCGAAGCCCATCAGGATGATCGAGGCGCGTTGCCGGAGTCGCGAGGGTGCCGTGGTGGCACGGGACAAAGTCCGAAGGATTTCCTGCTGGCACTCGGTAATGGTGATCTTGGCCGCCTGGCCCGGCATGACGTGTGAACTCCTGGTGGCTGGTAAGTTAGTCCATCCAGGTAATTTTGGGGTGTTCGTCAACCCCTTGGGCTATCGAATACGAAAAGTCGGTCTAGGCGCAAACGCGTCGCGAATCAAAGCAAGGCCATGCATTGCAATGACTGGATTGCAATGCATGGCCTTGCTTTACGTCGAACGCATCGCGGGACGAGTGATACCAACGTGTGACGTCAGGGCCGACGAGATGGGTGCGAGCAATCGTCATTGCTGGGTCTCCTGGGTGAATCTAAAAAATCTATTATATTTGCCCACAATTATCCATCTTTCAGTAAACGTCATTATTCATCAAAAATCGCAGCATGGCCCGGGGTAAAAGCTCCGCGGCAGTTGGCGGGTCAATCGGGTGCCCCGTCATTCGATCGGGCCGCGCCATGTTTTCCGGCCGTCACACCACGAACGTCGGTCCGTCATGTTTTATGCCGTCCCATTCAGGCAGTTAGGAGCATCGCATGCCAGACCTCGACCCCACGGAAATCACCGAGCAGATGCGCACGTTCCACGCACAGGACGTGGCCGAGCAGGATGCGTGGAAGCTACATAGCCCGATGTGGCGGACGATCTCGGCGAGATTCTACAACTTGCACAGCATCGACCTGCGCAAGCACGTTAAATCGATCATCAAGGTAAACCCGACGATCAACGCCGGCTTCGACTTCGTGGCGGTCGATGCCGAGAAATGGGCCGACGCGCTGCAGCACGGGGGGTTTCAGCCGGACTCGCGTGAGCGGATCCTGGGCATCCTGCCGTCGGTGGGCAGCATCGCGGCGTTGGCGACGCATGGGCAGGGGTATCGGGAGAACTCGGAGCCGAGCCTGCATTGCGCGGTTGCCAAGGATTACTGCAACGTTCACCTCGACAATGTCGGCATCCGCCTGGGCAGCTACAACGCCAATGCGCCGCAGCACGTCGCCGACGAGCTAATTTGGCAGGACAAGATCCTTCCAGCCTACGTTCCGCACATCTCTGGTTCATTATCTCCGAATTTCCGGCGGCCTGCAATTTCAGCGATCGTAGGCCGTCGCCATGCCAAGCAGGTTCAGAATCTGGCGTTGCAACTTGGAGAGCTCGGTCGTGAATTCCACTGGCGCTTGCCCCTCCACGATCAGCTGATGACGCTGCACCTCCTCGAACAAATCAATCACCCGACGTGCCGTCGGGCGATGGCACGCTCGACCTTCCGGGTACAGAGGCACACTCTTCACACCATCGCGTTTCATCGCCGCACGCAGTTCCCGCTCCAGCAGCGCCTCGGTCAACAGGGCCAAGAAATAGACGCAAAGCAGCGACTGGATCCGCCCCACGTTCTGCAGGTACACGGGAGCCACTTCGAAGTCTGTCTTGAGTTGCGAAAACCGCTTCTCGATTACCGGCTGACGCTTGTATGCTAATAGCAATTCTTCCTCAGTAAGCAATAACTCGTTGGTGATTAGGGGAAAGACACCGTCGACGCACATTTCCGCCGCGAGAGCAACATGGTCGATGCGGTAAGTCAATGCGATGCGAACGGTCTCCTCTTTCACGTAGCGCGTCTTGTCGTTGGGACGGCCACGCCCCTCCTGACGGTAAGTTTCCTCCCGTTTTTCCACGACTTCGACTGTGATCCACCGGGCCAAGTCCCGCGGCTCCAGGATGGCCGCGACCGCCTCCTTGACCTTTCCGAGTTGGCGATAGCGGCTACGCGGCGAGCTGAGTTTTAACCGCAGTTCCGACAACGCCAGCAACGCACGCTCCACTTGCTGATGACGTGATGATGCGTCGACTTCCGCTTTCCGTGTGCTGTGACACCAGATCAGACGGTAGCCCTCGGCACTGAGGGTCGCCTGGTCGGCCACGCTGTAGCGTTCCAGGAGAACTCCCTTCTCATCCCGCTTCTCATGGATCGGCTTCCAGGTCACCTGGTCCTGGTACAACAACGCGCGGAATTCGCCATCTTCGGAGCGGGTACGAGGCAGGATGCTCAGGAATCGGCCGCCGTGCTGGTGCAGGTAAGCCATGTTCTCGGCGGTGGCGAGCTTGCAGTCGGCCACATAGAGAAAGTCCCGTCGCCCGGTCAACTGGCACAGCAGGTCCCAGGTGGCACGATGAGTGCGGTCGTCGGTGGTATTCCCGCTTTCGACGCGGAAGTGAACCGGTACGCCGCCATCGCGAGTGACGGTCAGGACGTAGAGCAGTTGTTTGAGGTCAGGGCGATGATCCTTGTTGTGCCCCCAGGTAATGGCCTGGGTCTTCTGGCCCCGCATCAGGTCCTCTTGGGCCGCCTCGCGATAGTCGCCGTGGAAGGTGATTGTGGTCGAGTCGTTATGGAGTTCGTCCAATGCGACGTTGAACTCCGCCACGGCATGGGTGGCGACGGCCAGGGTGAACGAGGGGACATTGGCGTCGAAGAGTCGGTCGAGACAACGTCCGACGCGGTCGTCGTTCCAGTGGGGCAGTTGGGCCGGGGTCAGAGCGAACCACTCGGCGGGGTGGCGACTCGCCCATTGGCCGACGCCATACATGGGTTCACGGGAGACGAGAAGGTTCTTGAGCAAGAGAAGGAGGCCGGTGGAGGTGGCGATCTTTTGGCGGGCATCCTCGGGGGGAAGGTATTGGCGGAGGAAGTCATCCAGTCGAAGTCGGCGGATGATCCGATCGAGGATGGGAAGGGCGCCGAGCCGGAAGGACTTGAGGGACTGACCGCCGGTGTGGGCCGCCTCGCCGGGACTGAGATCGGGAGCGGGATTCGACTGGCGCGGTCGTTTTTGTTCTGGCATGGACCATGGCCTCGAGAGGGATCAAATCGTCCTCGACATGCCCGCGATTGGCGACAGGCGTCGGGTTGTGATTCCCGTCGGCATGATTGTCCGAGAGTCGAGCGGGTCAAGGTGGAAAATTTTGTTGACTTGCAGAAATAATTACGCCTTGACGTAAGTCTAGGCCCGCAAGACTTACGTCAAAAGCGAATCCTCAAGTTTGACTCCGAAAGGAGGCAGGGAACGGTTGGGACATTGCCTTGCATGGGAAACAAGCGAAGAATCGATGGGGAACGATCACGATGGGTTGGCGGGACGAGGAGGCGTGATGTGAGCAAGTCAGTGGCGGAGATCATGGAAGGAGCGGGTCGCGGGAGCCAATACATCAGCGTATGCCAGAAATAGCAGGAGGTGAAAATTCCGAGAAATTGCAGGCGAGATGTGCGGAACGTATGTTCCAGCGATGCTAAAGATCGGCATTTCGCCGCACTTCGTCGACCTCCTGCGCCGCGCTCACCCAGTCGTTCCGAACCTCCGGCAGGTGACGGCGGTGACAAAGGAATGGCAACCGCGCGTAGGGGTCGAGCTCGACATCGCCCGCGTGCGCAGCGAGGACGCGTCGAAGCAACTGCGGGTCTACCTCGACTTCTCGCACGCGTGCAGCAACTCGACGTGCAAGCTACTCAACAATATGCAGGGCAAGACCTACAACGACGATCGCTTCATGTTCACGATCGAGGTGACGGGGCTGTGAACATCGATTGCCCAGGTCACAGCGGCGTGGGTTTGGGTATGAATTAAGCAAGTGGCCGTGGTGGCTCCCCGTCCCACACGAGCCGCCAGAGCCGAAGTGAGCGGTTCAAGCCTCGCCCACTTACCCTACGGACTGATGAATTTGCCCCACCACAGGCTCTGATTGACCAGAAGGCTGGCCAGCGGGCCGATGACGATCCAAGCAAAACCCAGTGCCCGCCCCCACCGGTCCACTCAGCTCCGCTCATGGCGCCAACGGCCAGTGGACCGAAAAACAGAAAAGCAATGACATTCCTCTGGAATACGGCCGGGATGGCGGCCGTCACGTTTGCCAGCGGGGCTACGCCGCCTGGGGTTCGACGTTCTACCAGACGGTCCGAGGGATGTCCGCCAAGTCGGCCGGGCTCTGGATCGGCGGCTTGACCGCGATCGCCGGCCTGCTCGGGATCGCGTGCGGAACCTGGTTCGCCGACTTCCTGCTCAAGTTCACCCGCCGCGCCTACCTGCTGATGCGAGCAAGAGAAGAGGACATGCATTGCGATCCTGAGATCGCAATGCATGTCCTTAGCTGATGTTCGGAGGATACCGCCTGCGCGGCCACGCTCCCCGACTCGGCGGCCTTGAGCGTCTCGACACGCCCCTGTTCCTCAACGTCTTCGACCCGCTGCTGGATCGAGGTGTGCTCACCCGCCTCCGGCACCGCCATGAGGCCCGCCGCGACCGGGTTCTGGTCGATGTACGCGCAGGTCGCCAGCAACGCCTCTTCATCGAGGATCGCCACGCTCTTGTACCGGCCCTCGAAGAACGGCCCGACACAATACCCCCAAAATCGCAGATTGCCGATCAGGGGCTGATGCGGTAGTTGTCTCACTTACGGCGTTACAAAGGCTCGCCGCGTGGCGACGGCAACGTCAGCAGGGTGTCGAATACGGAACAGAGTCATGTTTATCAAACATTCTGTCGGTGCCCCCCCCGCGCAAAGCGTCGGCCAAACAGGTCGAACTGACACGCCTGTGGACGGTGATGCCGGAGCAGGTGCAGCGGAAGACGCTCCGCTGCCTGGCGAGAATCGTCGTCGGTCACCTCGCGCGAAGGGAGGTGCACGATGAGCGCCGTTGAACGGTCCCCAGTCACGTCCCGCAAGGCTCGCAGTCCTGTCTTGGCCTCGACCACGGCCGTCCCATGGGGGTCATCCAAGACGAGGCCGTGCCACTTTCAACACAAGGCAAATGTCTACATGCGTCAGTCAAATCCCCTCCAGATGGTCGAAAACGGCGAGTCGCTCGCGCGGCAATACGCGCTGCGGGACCGGGCTGTGGACCTGGGCTGGCCGGCGTCGAACGTCGTGGTGATTGACCAAGACCTCGGGCTCAGCGGCCGCGGTTCGGAAGACCGCCACGGGTTCCAGCGGTTGTTGGCCGATGTGGCGCAGGACCGCGTGGGGCTGGTTCTGGCCCTGGAGATGAGCCGCCTGGCGCGGAACAGCCGGGACTGGCATAATCTCTTCGATCTCTGTGCTGTTCGCGACGTGTTGCTGGTCGACGAAGACGGCATCTATGACCCCAGTGACATTAACGATCGCTTGATTCTTGGAATGAAAGGTGTTATGAGTGAGATGGAACTCCATGTGATGAAGTTGAGGCTGGAACGGGGCCGGCGAAACAAGGCGGAGCGCGGCGAGCTGTTTCATTCCGTGCCGTGGGGCTACGTGCTCTTGCCGGACGGCGCCGTCACGCTCGATCCCGACGAGCAAGTCCGTGCCGCGGTCCAACGGCTCTTCGATGCGTTCCTGGAGTTGGGGACCGCTTACGCCGTGGTGCGGGACCTGCGGCGGCACGACGTGAAACTGCCAAAGCGCGACAGCGCCGGCCAACTTGCGTGGCGCACGGCCACGGTGACGATCGTGAGCACGGCGCTGCATCATCCGCTCTACGCCGGTGCGTACTCATGGGGACGGCGCCAGACGCAGACCCACGTCGATCCCACGGGTCGGATGACCCAGGGCCGCCACCACTGCCCGTCCGAGGAATGGACCGTTCTGTTGCACGACCGCGTCGCGGCTTACATCACCTGGGAGCAGTATCTGGCGAACCAATCGCTGATGCTCGAAAACCAGCGCCGGCCGATAACGAAGGGAACGCCTGGCGGCGGCTCGGCGCTGTTGGCCGGCTTGCTCTTCTGTGGGCGCTGCGGCCGCAAGATGCTGGTCGAATATCGAACGATCCGTCAAGGTCGCTACTCCTGCACGCGACGGCGATTCGCGGCGACTGACGAAGTCTATGGCGGTCTCCCTGCGCGGGGCCTCGACGAACTCGTCACCCAGCAGCTTCTGCAAGCGCTATCGCCGGCAGCGATCGAGCTCAGCTTGTGCGCCATCGAGCACGCCAGCGAGCAACGCCGGCAGCACGGGACGCAACTGCGGCAGAACCTGGAACGTGCCACCTACGAGGTAGAGCGTGCCGAGCGTCAATACCAGGCGATCGAGCCAGAGAATCGGCTCGTGGCCCGCACCCTGGAAGCGAACTGGGAAGCGGCCCTCAAGCACCAGAGCGCGGCCCAGGATGCTTGCGATCGGTTGGAGCACGAGGAGTTGATCAAGTTAGGGGCTGTGGAGCGGTGCGTGCTGGAAGCGTTGAGTCATGATATCCCCATGCTCTGGCACGCGCCGGAAACGACTGCAGGCGAGCGGAAGGAGATGTTGCGCTGCCTGATCGAGCGGGTTGAGGTCACCAGGCGTAGCACGGGGCAGCAGACAGCAGTGGCGATCCGATGGGCGGGAGGCTTTGAGAGCCGGCACGAGCTATGCCGCGCAGTGTTTGCATATGAGCAACTCGACAATTACGAGGAATTGCTGGCTCGCCTTGGTGCGCGGCGCGGGGCCGGTTGGCGGGCGCCGCGGATCGCCGAGCAGCTCAATGCGGAAGGCTTCCGGACGCCGAAACAACGAGGAGCGTTCACGGCCGACGTGGTCCGCTCACTGTTTCCGCGTCTGGCGGGGCAGGCGGAAGGCGAAAACGCGTCGGGCCCACAACCGCCGCGATGGTCGGCGGACGCGCTGGCAGAGCGGCTGGGAATCCGGGTGAAGAAGTTGAAAGATTGGGTACGATGCGGATGGGTGCAGGCGCTTGAGCGGCCGTTTGACGGCGTGTGGATTCTTCACGCTGACGAACGGGAACTGAAACGACTCGAATGCAGGGTCGCGTTGAGTCGCAAGGGCCGGCACTATCCTGCTGACCTCGATGGAGAGCCCGTTTGAAGGCTGGAACTATTATCAGCATTCTTAAATACTGTGACTACTCAATTCGGCCGATAGTTGTTTTGCCGAGGCGCATCTCTGTGCCAGCCCGAGGCACTGGTGCCTTTCAATTCGTCAAACAAGGAGAATGGAGGTAGTATGAGCGACCCTTCAAGAACGCCCCGCGCGCCCCTTCCTCGCGATTGACCAGGCGCGTCAGCGGTTCCTTGAGGGGGTGTCGTTCGCGTCCCCCCCCCCCCCCCCGGGGCCGGTGCAAGATCTATTATTCTACGGCCTCGCACAGCGGCGCATTTCAGACAAGCATCCGCATCAGCAGAGCCTAAATAGCTCCTCTCAACAGGGAAAGTAATTCAAGCGGCCTGCTGATAGACGGAGCGGCCCTCGACCTTGAATGGGTTGCGACTGCCGAGCCAGGTGAAGGTCAGTTCCAACAACTCCTCCATGGACTTGCACTGATGGTTGCGGGTGATCTGGTCATGCAGATTCCACCACACCCGCTCGATCGGATTACAATCGGGGCTGTAGGCCGGCAGGAAGTGCAGGTCGATCCGCTCGCGGTGCTCGTACAAATACACCGCCACATCGTTGCTGGCGTGGCACTTCGCGTTGTCGCAGATGATGTGAATCTTGCGGTAGCGCCTCAGGCAACTCCGAAGATCATCCAGGTGCTTCAAGAACAACGCCGTGTCCCTCCCTTGCTTCGGGGCGCCCTCGGTCAGAAACACCTGCCCCGTCCGCCAGTGGATCGAACCGCTCAGATAGCGTTTCTCGTTGTTGCCGGGTGTCTCGACCTTCGCCTGGTGGCCCTTGACCATCCACATCGAGCCGATCTTGGGATTCGTGTTGATATCGACCTCATCCTGGAAGACCACCGTCTCGTCCTCAGGCAATCCGGCGATTAACTCGCGGAGCTTTTCCAGCTTGGTTTCCCGCTCCGCGTCGGTCGGCCCGACCGTGGGACGCGGGCGACGATAGACCAGTCCCCCCTGATGCAGCCAACGACGAACGGTCTCGCGAGAGACCTCCAGGTCAAATTCTCGAAGCATCAGCAGTACCACGATCTCGCAGCACCAGCGGCTGCGGAGGAAGCCGAAGTCGCGGGGCTTCTGGGATTTGACCCAGTCCACGACGACGGCGACCCACTCGGCGGCGAAGCGAAAGGGGCGGCCTGGTTTATGCCCGCTCAGACCCTCCACCCCTTCGGCGTGAAACCGCTTAACCCAGCGGTCGATAGTCCGCGAACTACAGAACAAGAGCGTGGCGACGGTGGCCCAGGTGTGCCCATCGTCCAGGAGCAAGAGGAGATGCGATCGGAAGCGGACCTCGGGGTCGTGGTCCTTGCGATATCGATCGAGCAACGCCCGGCGCTGCCCGTCGTCGAGGGTAACGCTGTGTGCCATGGGTGTGAATCTCGGGGACTGGACATGAGTGACACTACCCAATTGTACAGACCCCGTCTACTTTCCCCGTTGCGAGGAGCTATTTAGTAATGCGTCTGGACGACAAAGAATCGTCGCGACCGATCGCTGGCGTGCAAGAAGATATCATATCTCAGGTCCTCATTATCAGCGGTCTTAACTTGCAATCGATACACGGATCTTTTGCCATCGAGTGTACTTGGATCCCACCATGAAGGAGGCTTGGCAGGGCCAGCCCCATAGTCATCGCTCGACACTCCTGTAAAAGCCTCGTCCTCGAATTTCTCGCTGACAATCGCTGACTTCAAAGCCTGAATGTCAACCGCCTCAAACATAAAAAATCCGACAACAGCCAAAGCCTTAAAATCGTAAACCTTTTGATAATTCAATTTTTTGAATTGTTCTTGTTCGCCGAAGATGACTTCCGAGGAGCGATAGGGCGGCTTGTTGGGCCCGCATCCATCAATCGCTACAGCCGCCACGCAGAACACGGTGATGAACAGTTCCATAGATGCATGCCACCCCTGGGTTTTGTTGTGCCAATATCTATCTGTGATGTAGATGGCCGTCTCAAGCCATTCGTCGCTCGTCCGGCATGAAGCCGTTGGTGCATCCTTGTTTCCCTGCTAAACATCCACTGTCTTGAAGGCGCCACGCTCGATAGTCCGCTGCAAGATCGATTTCTACAGGGGTTCAAAAATACGAATACCAGCATCACAGAACTCTTCAGTCCGAGAAGCCCGGAGGGCATTCTGACGACTTGGCTTTCCCCATCGCAATTGACGCATGGTTCCTGAAGGTGGACGATCCTGAATGCCGCAACCATACCTATAGGCTTGATTAATCGAGCACTTTCGACCACAGCAATTGTCGACAATGACATCAAAAATGTAAAACTGCTCCCAGTTGCCGCCTCTGCTTCCTCCGGATTCGGGCCCTTGATCGCGTTCATGACGTACAAAAATACTCTCAACGTCTACGGGAACCAGACCGAATGTGAGCGACTATAAGAATGGAAAAAATGGCTCCCTTGCTTTCACACCCTGTCCTTGCTTTCACACCCTGTCCTTGCTTTCACACCTCTCCGCAGCCGACTTGCAAGGCTCAGGCAATCGGGGACCCGCGAACGCCCGTTCGGTGGCGAGGAGCGGAGTCGACAGACGGCGCAATCGCTCGCGCTCGAGTCGACCCTCTGGAACCGAGGACGGCCGCGGAAATCGTAAATTCGCTCCGTCCCTTTCTTCCGCCCCACGTTAAGCTTTAAATCGTCAACCGGCGTTACACCGGCCCGACTCCACCCGTCCCCTCGGTTGGAGGTGTGTTCGGCGAATCGGACAGCAGTTTCTCCAGCGATGCCGCCGCCCTGTACAGTGCATATCGCTTACGGAGGATCTCGTGAACGTCGTCGAACGTGACGCAGTTGATTGCGTTCGAATCGATAATCACCTTGTTGGAACGCCACCGGAGCCGGGTGCGCTTCATGTCGTCCAGGCTTGCCGACCGCCCGATGACCAGCAGGCCGGTAAACGAGACGTGCCCGTAACCGAAGGTCTTCGTGAACCCATGACTCTTCTTGTAGTCGTCGAGGTTGAAGAACCAGTCCGTCAACTGACTGAATCCGTGCTCAAACCTCGCGCTCCACTCGGGGTTGGGCCGATTCGGCTGTTTCTTGAAGATACTATCAGGTCTGCCGTCCTCGAACTCGACCACACAGAAATGGGCGGCCGACTTGCTTCCCACGAGCAGGTCGGCCCTGTAGTCGCCGAAAAATGGAAACTCGTACGCCAATTCGGTCGCCGGTCCGATGTCCGGGGCGAAGGTCCCAAGGAACGCCGACAGATGCCGGCTGGCCTTGAACAGCGGCTGGATGTCGTCCATCTCGGACAGGTCGACCTTTAACGCCAGGAGGGTTGCCAACGCGCTCAGTTCTGCCTCGAACAGGGCGTGGTCGAACGTGATCGACTCGAGTACAGCACCCACTCGCGAGTCCCTCTAGTGGGCGGCGGTCGTCATGATGGATTGCTTCTTGGCGACGTCGAGGACTGTGATCGTGTCGCCTTCGATTGTGAAGAAAATCCTGGTGTCCGTGCTCGTCCGGAACACGTGGACACCGGGTATCTCAGCCAGGGTGTGCGAGTTCTCTCGCACGAACGGGTCGCCGTCCCAGTTAGCAAGGTGATCGAACCAAGCGTGGACCCGTCGGACCTCATCGGGGCCGAGTGTGCGCAGGGCTAAATCGACCGCAGGTGTGGTGACAACATTCTTCATAATCTTATTCTACACCGCCGCTGGCCGACTGCCAGCCCCAAGAATTACGGGGTGCACAGGCCAGGCACCTAGAATCTTTGTAGCGGCGGTGTGGGAGCATGTTACCGAAGCGGACGAGTAACCAGGCATTTCAGCGAAGCAATCTGGGGGCTTTAGAAAAAACCAGCAGGCCAATTCTGACGACGAGCAATCCAAAGCCCCCCCCATTCTCTCTGGCTTACTCTCCTTGAATACCAGACTAGACGGGAACGGAAACGGGGACAGGCTCGAGTTGCTCCGCGACGGAGTCCCTGAAATCATCGTGCCCGACGCTGGACTCCGCGAGTTGGGGGCACGAGGACCGGCCGATCCGGTTTTTCAGGAGATTCCGCGTCTCCCCTGGCTGAAGATCGTCCCCACGCCTCCGACACCGCCGCAAGTGCTGGTCTGGAACCTCGGTGCTGGCGAGAGTTCCGTGCTCTCGGTCACGCTGCCCGCCTGAATGGCGAGCGAGCAGAGCGAGACTCAACTCCTGGCCGACTTTCCACCCCATGAAAAAGAACGACGGCGGCCCGATTCCTCGATCGGGCCGCCATCGTTCCCTGAATGATTCGCTGCCTGTCGACTCGTCACGACCCGAGCCAGGCTCAGTTCGCCTTGGGGGCCAGGCTCGGGGAGCCGGGCAGGGGGGGAGAGCGACCGTCTTCTCGGTGGCCGCGGGCACGATCTTGCTGGCGGCTTGGCGAACCTGGGGCGACTGATCAGAGGAGGCCATCTCGGCGAGTCGCTCACGCACTTCCGGGGAGAGCCGGCCGGCCAAGGCTTCGACGGCGCTGGCGCGGACCGAGGGGTCGCTGTCGCGAGTCAACTGGAGGAACCAGACGACCGGGTCGATGTCGGTCCGATCGCGGAGCAAGGGGATCACCGAGACCCGCAGCGCCGGCTTGGGATGGTAGATCATTTTGCCAAGGCTGATCTGCTCATCCGTCAGGCCGCGCGTCTTGAGAATGGCCTCAGCCGTCTCGGGAACGCCGGGCTCGGGATCGTAGAGCCGCTTCAGAAGCGATTCTTCGGTCAGCAGAGCGCGACGGGCGGCGAACGAGATCATCACCTGGCGGCGGACCTCGCCGGCCCCTTGGCTCATGTCTTCGAGATAAGGGATCGCGGGAGCGGCCGCCGAGTTGATCGGCAGGGTGCCCAGGCAAGCGACTGCGGCCAACCGAACCTTGGGGGCGCGGTCAGCCAGGGCACGAACGACCGGCGTGTGCAAACCCAACTTCCAGTCGGCCAGCAGATCCTCTTCGACGGGCGTGGGCGCTCGGCCAGGCAGCCAGCCCCAGAGCCGGCTTACTTCGGAGAGGGCCGAGACCCGAACGTTGAGGTCGGCATCGGCCATGCCCGAGGCCAGAATGTCGTGGACCGGCGGGAGGACCTTGGGCCAGGAGGCCGGAGCTCCCTCAGACGAGACCGAGAACCGATTCAGGATCTTGGTGGCCACGTTCAGCGCCGTGGCTCGGCCGTAAGACCCGTACTTCCGATAGCCCGCCCGAACCGCCGCCAAGGTGTCGAGCCACTGCGGCGTCTCGTCCTCGTTGATCCCCGGCTTGTTGGCAGACACCTGCTCGTAGAGGGCGGTCAACGCTTTCGCATCGCCGTCCCGCAACGCCGGAGCCAGCACGGCGAGTGGGGAGTTCGCGTCGAGCTTCACCGCGATCGGTCGAGCCACCGGTTTGCGATTCACCCACCGGTATCCACCGATCGCCAACCCCGCCACAACTCCCAAGCTCAGAACGCCCGCAATCCAAACGCCCGTTTGCCGTCGCTCTGGCATGGTTGCCTCCGTGCAAAGACCGTAATCCTCCCAATCCATTGGAGCGGCATCATAGTGCGAATCCGAGATCCGGCAAGATCATTTACTCAAGCCTTCCAGGCAGGACAATCAAGCTGCCTAAAACCCCTTGCTTCCCAACAACCCCGAAAATTGCCGCAATCGGGGGAAGCTCGATCAGGTCTCAGGCCGGTTCGACCGATTAATAAGCAAGGTGAACGCGAGGGCTACGGGGGAGGAGACCCCGACAGCTCCCCTGGCGTTCCGCGGCTTTTGCCTCAACGGAGTTGCCATGAATTCCCCCGTGGATCGCCGAAGGCTGGCGACCTGGACGATCGCGCTGGCAGCGTTGGCGGCCGGGATCTGGAACGGGTCCCCCGCCTGGGCCGGCACCTCGAAGCCGGATCCGGCGCAAGTCGTCCCGATCGACCAGATCGCGCCAGAGTTCCGCGAGAACGTGTCGGAGGTCATCCGCGACCATACGTTCCATCGCAAGGGCGCGCCCGAAACGTTTCCGTGCAACCCACGGATCTACCTGAGTCTACTCAACGAGCCTGCGCTGACGCTGGCTCTCTGGCAAGACCTGAGCACCTCACCGGTCCAGCTTCAGCAGATCGGTCCGAATCGCTACCAGGGGAATGACGGCAACGGGGCGAAAGCGTCCTGGGAGTTCGTCCACCGCTCCCCCAAGCTTCACGTGCTCTTGTGCAACCTCGACTATACCAGTCCGCGGGGTGCGGCCCACCTTCAGGCTCGGATTGTGCTGATCGTGCACTCGGGCTATTATCGCGAAGTCAACGGCGAGCACTGGGTCCAGCACGACGTCGAAGCTTACGTCAAGGTCGATTCCAAAGGGTGGAAAGCGGTCGCCCGCACGATTCGCCCGCTGATCGAAAAGCTGCTCGAAGACCAGGTCCGCGAGGCGGGTTGGTTCGTGTCACTGATGGGACGCCTGGTCGGAATGTACCCCAACTGGGCGTGTCAGGTCACGATGAAGCAGGATCAGATCCAAGTCGACACGCGCGAACGTTTCCGTGATGTGGTGATCCAGACCCGACGTGCCGGGGCCTTCACTGGTCGGCCAACGCTGGTCGACAATGTTCCGGCGGACCCGGCGGTCAAGCGTCGTTGATCTCAATCGGGGCCGTTTTTTATTCCCACTCCCTCGGTCGAAATGGATTTCGAGCGAGGGAAGTCTGTGGGAACGGAATCGAATTGAACCGAAGAGCCTTCAGACGAGGGGCCAGGATGCACCCCACTCTGCGACACTGCCTGGAGGCGACGTCCCGCGTCGTCTCCCGCCTGTTGCCTCAAGGATGCCGACCTCCGCAACCGAAAACGCGGCGCCGGGCCGCGCCCGAGCTGACGGCGCTGGAAGACCGCATTCTTCAGTACTTCAGCGTCGACGCCACGGTCGTTCCCTCGACCCTCTGGCCGCCGAACGACCGTTATGTGCCGGTGACCGTCACCGGCACCGCCCGCGAGTTCACGGTCGTCAATAACAAGCAGGTCTTCGAGGAACTCGGCGGCCCGAAGCGGGCGACCTTCCAGGTGACCGACGAATACCGCCGCGACGAGCCTTCCGGGCCGCTCACGCTCGAAGACCAGGGGGGCGGCAAGTTCACCTTCTCCGTCACCTTCCACCTCCAAGCCCGGCGTGCCGAGCAATTTATCGCCGGTCGCCGTTATTATATCAACGTCGCGGCGCGTGACATCGACGGCTGGGCGGCCAAGCAAATCGCCGTCCAGGTCCCTCGGAGCTTGGATGACCGAGGGCCCGGCCCGCTCCAAGATTTCCCCTCGCGTAAGCACGTGAAAATGACGGCCCACGGACATCCCAAGGCCCCGAATCAGGGCCGACTGGTGAAATGACCGAAGCGGGGCGATGATCGATGATCCGTCGATCATCGCAAGACCCCGAGCGGCAGCTTGAGCACCCCCGCGAAGAACGTGACGGCGGTCTCGGCCACGAGGATCGACGCATCAACGGCGACCGACGGGTTCTTGAGCGTGCCGGTCACGCGTAGCTTCAAGAGCCGGTTGGAAAGATAGCTCCCAATCCGGGCGATCGCCTGCTCGCTCCGTCCCAGCACGTTGCTCAGACCGGGGATCCGTGAGACCAGGACCAGGCCCGTCTCGGGGATGATCTTGTTGGTATTCACCAACACTTCCAGATTTAACTGAGTGTCGAAACCAACCGTCCCCGTGATATGCAACTGCACGAGCCGTCCCTCCAGGGCGAACGACTCGATGATCAGTTGCCGATTGGCGATCGTGCCCACCAGGTCACCGTCCTCGAACAGGCCGCCACGCGCGGACCCGAGAAACCGCTCAACCTCGCGGAAGACGGGAATCGAAAAAAGGGCAGCGTCGTCGAGATCAAGATTCACCTTACCTCGATAACGCTCGGGCAAATTCAGGTCGGTCCCGGACAGGGAAATCTGCCCTGAGATCCGGCCGGTTGCCAGCCGGTTCGAGTCGGAGCCGAGCCGGTTGAGCGTGTGGAGGTCGACGCCGGTGAGCTGGACCTGCCCCTGAAACGAGCGATCCGTACCGACCCGGAACGAGCCGTCGCCACGGACCTGCCCCCCCGCGACCCGAGCAAAGCTCGGGCGAATCTGGACCGTGCCGGCTCCACTCGCCGGACTGAAGACGACAACGACCGGCGCTTGGAACTCACGGATCGGCAGCCCGGCAAATTGGGCCTGATCGACGGTGAGCCCCACATTGGCGCGGAGCTCTTGGTCAAACCGACCCGAGCACTGGAGCGTCCCGAGTCCACTGATCTGGCCGGCCAGCATCGGAGCAACGACCAACATCCGCTTGAGGGCCGCCCGTTCGATTCTCAGGTTGAAACCGACCTCGGGATTTCCTTGGGCCGGGGTCGTTCCCCAGAAAAGGCCACTGGCCAGCCCTCCCATCAACTCACCGTTCAATGGTTCGACACGCCAGGTCGTCGGCGTCTTCGCGACCACCCCTCGCAGCCGGCCCACCGGCTCCTTTCGGTCCCATTTGAGGTCGTCAAGGTCGAGGAATCCGTGCAACCAGACGCCCTTCGCGACCCCCTCCAGGACCCCACGGAGGTTGGCGTCGATCGCCCCTTGACCGGAGAGGAGCGCGGGGCTGCCCGTGATCTGGAACGCCTTCCAGATTCGATCGAGCGAGAACCCGACGAAGCGGAACTCGCCGTCGGAGGCTTGCCCCAAAGGCGGCGGCGGAGCGGAGCTCAGGGGGACTTCGCCCAACGCCTTGAGTTTCCCTCCCAGGCTGTCGGCGGTCACCTCGTATTTCAAAACGCCTTGATCGGTGCGGATCGAAGCGTGGACCTGCTCGGCCGGGATCCCCTGAAAGGTCAGGTCGGGGGACGCAATCCGCACCTTGGCTTCGATGCTCTTCGCGTTGGCGGGAACGACGAAAGCCACGCTGCCCTCAGCGCGTCCGGTGAGCTTGAGCCCCTGCCCGGGTATCGAGGCGCTCAGTTGAGCGGTATCGATCTCGCGAAACGTAAGATTCCCCTCGGCCGCCCCACCGCCGGCCACCGGGATGGTCGCCTCGGCCGAGAGCCGCCCGCCGAACGGCCGCGCCTCGACGTCCGAGATCAAGACCGCGGCGTGATCGGTCATCCAGCGAAACGGGACGTCACCGAGCGGCACCGGCCCCGCCTGGAAGTGACCGATCCGGCCCTTGCCGTCCGTCGTGATCGTCCAGGGGGACATTGTCCCCTCCGCCTCGGCCTGGGCGCTCAGCGTGCCAGTCACCGGCGAAGGCTGGGGCGCGTTCGGCACCCAACTGGCGATCGACGCCAGGTCCCAATCTTCGACATTCAACGTGGCCTGATACTTGAGCGGTGGCCGCAAGTCGAGCTCCCCCTTGACGGTCAAGGGGTGTCCGGCCATCTGAGCCGTCAGGCTCGGAAGATCGAGGCGGCCCTCCTTCAACTGGAACTGGAGCGCGACCCGGTCGAGGGTCGCGCCTCGGTATCTGATCTGAACGCTCTCGGCGTTGCCCAAAGCGGTCCAAGCGGCGGGATCGCCGGCCTTGGCGAGGTCGCTCTTCGCCTCGACATTCATTGAGGCGAGTCCGCCGAGCGGCGTCGGCCGGGGAAAAAAGGGCGCGGAGAGCTCGCACAACGGAAGCTGGTTCCCCTCGAACCGTGCTGAAAATCCACCCGGAGGCGCAATTTCCGCGCGAAGGTTGCCGCGGAATCCGCCGGGGGGCAACGGCCCTTGCGCCGGAACGAGCGGCGCCGACTCCCTTGGCGGATTGTCAGGGCCTCCGTCGGGCCGAGCGACCAGGACACCGCGCAGCTCCTTCAGATCGAGAATTCCGTTCTCAAGCGCAAGGCGGGCGGTCAGAAGCGTGAAGTCGACCTTGAAGACCGAGGCCTCCTTCAGAGTCACATCACCATGAAAAAGATACTGTTTAATGTCGCTAAGCTGACCGAGCGGAAGGGTCGCCTTGGCCTTCAGGCTCAGCTTCCCGGTGATCGGGATCGGAAACGGGAAGGCCGTGACGAACTGAGCTTTGGCGATTAATTCAGCCACATCCACATCTTCCAACTCGATCTCGGTCGAGATCGTCTTGGGTAATTGCACCGCGAACTTGCGTGGTTCTTCGGTCGGGGACGCCGGCTTCTCAGGGTCCGTCGGCGCCTGAACTGCAACCAGCCCCTGGGCGACAAGTGCCCCCCCGATCGACTTCAAACCGAGCGCGGGACGCGTGAAAAGCGACGCTGACAGCCCTCGGAAGAGCCGCTCCACTCGCGTTTCACCGGGCGCCTTGGTGTCGTATTCCAGTTCGGTGCCGTGGGCCCGCATCGCCAAGCGAAGCAATTTGACGGGGATCCCACGGATGCTCGCGTGCTCCACGTTGGCTTCGCCGGTCGAACCCGAGAGGTCGATTCCCGATGGGTTCAGCACCGCATGAAGCGCGACCTTCCCGGTCAGCAGTCCGGTAATCCCGGACTGATCCAGTTGCCAGAGTTTGGGCGTTTCCTCGACCTTGATCTTCCTCAGTTCGAGGTTGAGATGAATTTGAGGGGGAGAGCGACCAAAATCCAGCGTGCCGCCGCCGTCAACCTGCCCTCCGAGCGTCTGCCCCTGAACCCGGTCGACCCGGACGAGGGCGCCGTCGACCCGCAACCTGCCGGTGGTCTGGGCCGCCGCCAGCTCCAAGGTCGGAAACCGCGCCGAGGTACCGAGCAAGGTGACCTCGGTGTTCACCTGCAACTCCGGGGTTCGGTCGGTGGTCCAGTCGAGGCGAACCTCCAGGTTGACCGGCCCGCGGGGGACGACGTGGGTCCAGATTTCCGAAGGAATGAACGGCACGCGCGCCAACATCTTCGGATCGGCCTCGACCCGGGCCCCTTTCAGAAGCACGTCACCGCAGCGATCGCCCGGCGCGATCGCTCCCGACGCGGTCCATTGGCCCCAGGTCGGGTCATGGGTGCGTCCGGTAAGCGCCAGGACGCGTCCGCTGGCATCAGGCTCGAGCTGGGCGGCCACTCCGGAGACGACCATGTCGTCAACGTCCGGAGTCCCCGCGCGATGGAACACGACCCGCGCGTCCTTGACCGAAATCGTCGGGAGTCGAAGCGCCTGACCCTCGATCCCCTTCAACCCGGGCAAGTTGAGAAACTGGCCGGCGTCATCGACCCGGAGCGTGATCGCGGGCCGCTGGAGCACGATCCGAGCCGGAAAAAAATGGCCGCGGAGCAACCGCCAGAGCGAGAGGTCGGTCGACACCCGTTCGACCGAGGCGAACAGGGCGGAATCGGCGGAGGACTGTTCGTGGACGGCGAGGCCGATCACCCCCGCCGATTGGCCATTGAGCCACCAGTCGCGAATCGTGGCCCTGCCTTCGAATTGTCCTTGAATCGCGCGGACGATCAAGGCGGGGACCACCCAGCTCCGAACCACGACGAACGCAAAGAGGGCCACGACCAACCCGCCCCCGAGCGTTTTCCAGACCTTGGTTGAGATTGGCATCGACGGGGTCCCTCTGGATTCGCGGGTGGGCCAATCAATCGACAATCCGCCCATGTCTCACGATGCAAAACTCTTACCGCCCAACGGCCAATAGCAATGTTGGGAACCAACTTCCGTGTGGAATCGGCGAATTAACCTGCACAAAGGGGGGCAGGGGAGCAACGAGTCCTCGAGAAACCGGAGGACCAGGGAGAAACGGTAACGGAATCGTGGCCGCAAACTTGACCTTCCTGGAATCCCGCAAACCCTCTATAGTTTGCACGACCTATCTCGACATGATACCCAGGACGATATCGTCGCTCAGACAGACAAGGAGGTCTGATGAGTCACTCGTTTACCTTTCGGCCCGACACGTGCGATGAAGAAGTCTTCAACGCAGTCAACGTGTGCAACGAATACCGACTGCCCGACTCGTTCCGGCCCGACGACATCATCCTCGACATCGGCACGCACATTGGCAGCTTCTGCAATGCCGCGCTCGAGCGAGGAGCCCAACACGTCTACGGGTTCGAGGCGTTCATCAAGAACTTCGACTGCGCCCGGAGAAACCTCTCCTCCTACGGCGACCGCGTTTTGATTCAGAACAAGGCAGTTTGGCGCTCCGATAAACCGGTCAAGACGTTGACCTTCTCCTCGCTTGAGGATCAGAACAACGCCGCCGGCCACGTCATCGGCGCCCAAGGGGGAACCGGCGTCGATGCGGTGGCCTTCGACGAGATCGTCATGAACGTGACCCGCAACGGTCGCAAGCGAGTGCGCCTGGTAAAACTCGACTGCGAAGGGTCGGAATACACGATCCTCTTCACGTCAAGAAAAATCCACCTCATCGATAGCATCATCGGTGAGTATCACAACTTTAGCGACAACTACAACAACGGACCGGGCGAAGATCACTTTTTCCACAAGATCCCCGACCACGCCAAGGTCAACGGCCACGATCGCTTCATTCACGAAGACCTCGATCTCTTCCTGACGCAGGCCGGCTTCGACGTGACGATCGTTCCCCACCCGGACATCCCCAACCTCGCCGGCTGGTTCTTTGCGCATCGGATTGCGCCCCCGTCCCAGATCCGCGATCGGATCCAGTGGCACTGGGACGGCGTCCGGCATAAGCTCGAACGGCTCCGCAAGGCGGCCTGAGACCGCCCGAGCCCCCCGTTGACGTTGCCTCGGGCGGGCCGGGGCCGAGTCCATTGCCGACCCGTCCACCCGCCCGCTCAACTCAAGCGATAGCGAACGACGACAGCGGTCACATTATCGGGGCCGCCCCGTTCGATCGCCCGGTCGATTAGCCGTGAGCAGGCCGCTTCGGGACGTTCGGAATCGGCAAGGATCTCGGCGATCGCCTCGTCGGCCACGGGCTCGGTCAACCCGTCGGAGCAAAGCAGCAGGACGTCGCCATCGGCCACCTTGAGTTTGTGGATCTCGGCGAACACCCCTTCGCGAGGCCCACCGACCACGTTGGTCACGATGTTGCGGTTGCGATGCCGCTTGGCATCCTCGGGCGTAATCGCCCCCCCTTGAACCAGGACCTGCACGAGGGTGTGGTCGTTGGTCAACTGCTCGAGCTCACCATCGTGAAACAGGTAGGCACGCGAGTCACCTGCATGCACGATGAAGAGGTCGCTCCCCACGCTGTAGGCGATGGTCATCGTCGTGCCCATGCCGTGCAACCGGGGATCGACGCTGGCACGCTCGATGACGTCCCGGTCGGCACGCTCCAACCCCTGACGGAGTTGCGTGAAAAGCGCGTGCTCTTCCCGACCCTCAAGGTGGAGAAACCACTTGAGCGTGTCCAGGACGTACCGCTCCACACTCTGCACGGCCACCGCGCTCGCATGCTCGCCCGCCGCCGCCCCCCCCATGCCATCGGCGACGATCATCAAGTAACCTTCCAGCTCCGAGAGCCGAGTTCCCTCGGTATCGGGCAGACTGGTCGCGCAGATCGTCATCGACTTCGCCATCCGCGCGATCATGAAATGGTCTTCGTTCTTGGTCCGCACCTTCCCCTTGTCCGTCATCCCGGCAAACTCGACCCGGACCGTCTGCGGTGATTCCCGACCGGGGACAGGCCCAGTGCCAGGCACTTCAAGCGATTGCGTGGAAGGAGATTCCAGACTCGACATGGGGATCCTCACTCCTGGCGCAACAGGGGGACCGCGGGCGATCTGGAGAAACTACCACGCAAAATCAGGGCCAGATCTGATTTCGAGACGAGAATAATCCGAGCGAGCCCGCGTGTCGAGATCCGAAACGCCTCACCCTAAATCCTTCTAATCCACCAAAACAGACAATCAGCAGATTCCGCCCATTCAGACGGCTCCCTGCAAAACTCGGCCCCGGAACGAGATCGCGGACTCGATGCACGCTCGCGTGGTGCGCTGCAACCGCGGCAGCACCACCACCAAGGCTGTCAGCTCCCGTTTGGAACCAGAGTTCAGTCCTGGGACCCCGGGCGCCCCACCCGCTCTTAAATCCAATTCACATCAACAAAACACAAAAATTTAAAATCTAAATAATTTAATAGATTTTCAGTCGTAATGCCCGCGGCCCCAGGGGGGGGAAGAGGAACGCCCTCGCCGGTTTTCGTGCCAGCAGGGCGGACCAGGACCACACATACAAACACGCTGTTATTATCCGTCATCAATCTGACGGGAGAGAACCGGAGGGCTCACGGGTTGACAATCAGCTTCGCGGTGCGTTCCGCGATGGCGCCGATGGTTCTGGAGGGATTCACGCCGAGCGCTCGAGGAAAGACCGCTCCATCGCAGACGTAGAGGTTGGGATAACCGAAGACTTCGCATTTGTGGTCAACGACGCCTTGCCCTGGGCCGCTGGCCATGGCGCAGCCGCCGAGGGGGTGGGGCGTGATCAACGACTTGCCGAGCGTCCACATTGGCGGCACCAAGGGCATCCCGCCCGTGACCGTCGAGAGTTTCTTGTGCATCGCGATGATCGTGTTGATTGCCGCTTCGCTCTTTGCGGAGTCCCAATCGAGGTAGAGTTTCTTCGGACCGAAGAAGTACCAAGGGCGCTTGAGCCGGAACGTCCCGTTGCCGGCATCGACGCCCTGGGCGAACCAGGGCATCACGCCTTTCGCCGGGTCGACCTGTTGCAAACCGAGGCGAATGCCTTCGACAAGGCCTTTGAGCACCAGGTTGCGAACGTCCGTCGAACCGGTTCGCAACGCGTCGTTGACCAGGTTGGGCCAGCCGCCGTCCTCGATCCAGAAGCTCTGGTTGTTGACGCTTCGGTCCAGGAAATCGATCGCGCTGGTGATCGTGGGACCGATGCTCGGATCGATCTCCCGCGACGGGTAAATCGCCGGGGTCAGGAAGTCTCCGTTGCTGCTCCAGTTTTTACCCAGGAACGGGCTCAGCCTGGGGAGCGATCCGGTCCGATCCCGACAATTCAAGAGGAGGTCGGTCGAACCGAGCGAGCCGGCCGCCACAATCACCTTTGCACCCGTGACTTGCCCCGAGACGCGCTGGCCGGAGACGATCCGGTCGTAAAAGACACGATAGCCAGCGCCTTCCGCAACGATGTTCGTGACGATGTGCAATTCGCGAACGTCGGCCCCATGTTTTTCAGCCCAGGGGATGTAGTTCTTGTCGAGGGTGTTCTTGGCATAAACCTCACATCCGATATCACAATTACCGAGATGAACGCACGTTCCTTGCGATACTCCCTGGGCGTTGGTGAAAGTCTTGCTGTCCGCGACCCGCGGGGGGTTGTCCGGATCGAGAGTGAGGTCCGGGTCGAACGAGACGGCCATTTCGATCAGCTTGAAGCGATCGCCGTAGCCGGCCTTCTCGGCCGCCTCTTTTATCAGCCGGGTGCGCGGAGTCCACTGGGAGACCGGGATGGTCTGGACGTTCATGAACCGGGCGACGGTGTTGTAGTGGGGCTTGAGCTCCGGATGGTTGATCTCGACCGGCCAGCCCTGGTCGAACGCATGCGGAGGCGCTTCGACGGAAATGCTGGCGTAGATGAGCGAGCCTCCGCCCACCGCCGCCCCCTGGGCGATCGCCATCTGGGGGAACACCCGCATGTCGATCCAACCGTTTTCTCGCTCGGGGGCGTCGTTGTCCCAGAACCAGGAGTCGGTCGCCTTCCTCGGATAGGTTTCCTTGGACCAGCGCCGGCCGCGCTCGAGGACCAGCACCTTGAGATTCGCCTCGGCGAGTCGGCAGGCCGTGATCGCGCCACCGAACCCGCTGCCGATCACGATCAGATCGAAATCGAAGCCCATGGGAAACCCTCTCCGGAAAGGCGAGCCGTAGTCAAAGCAACGACATGCGGATCAGTACGACTCCTGCCAGAGCGGGTCGGTGTCTCCCTGCCGGTAATAGGAAACGTTCGCGCTCTGTCCGTTCAGGGTCATGATCGCGAAGCCGTGTTTGAAGATCCCGTCCGCGGCGCCCATGTCCAGCGGTTTTCCGTTCTGGTGGAACACAGGAACGCCCGCGAGTTTCGGTGGATCGCCGGTCCCGTCCGCGAAGACCGGGACCGCCGCATGGCCGAGACAACGTCCTCGCTGGAGATTCTGGAAGGGGTCGTAAACCCCCAGCCGGTGTTCATGGCCCCAGAACCAGGCGGTAACTTGGGGGAGCGAGTCCTGGATCTGGCTCAACAGGACCGGATTCAACGACGAGCCGCCGATCGGGTCGTACGCTGAGAAGAGGGGATGGTGCGACAGGAACACAACCTTCTTGTTCCCCTTGTTAGCAACGAGCTGGTTGACCCAACTGGCCTCGCTCGACATCAAGAAGGTCGCCGATGAACCGCCCTGAATCGGGTCGAAGTCATGCACGCCGGTGTCCATCGCGATGAACAGCCAGTCGTCATTCTGGATCGCAAAGTAGCTGGCTCGCTGATCGAGCTGGTCGACCAGCCAGTAGTAACCCTCGCCGCCCGAATACATGTCGTGGTTTCCGGACAGGCTAAATCGCGTCGGCATCGACGCGCCAAACACGGATTCGCAGACATCCAGGAACCGCTCTTGCATCTCGTCCTGAGTGCCCGAATAGTAGACATCTCCCAGGTGCATCAGAATATCGGGCTTGAAGCCTTTGATCTGCTGAAGCAGGTCAAGCGCGTCTTGCGTGCCGGTGCCCCAGTCGCCAAACAGCGCGATCGTGGCATTGGCGGATACGGGGGTGGGGAGAAGGTTGTCCAACCCTGCTCGGTAGGGAATCTTATCTCCGTTTAATTGAAAATGTGTCACATATTCATTAACACATTTAACCCAGAACGGGTCACAAACGTTAAAATCAAATGCGTTCTGAAGCACCTGGACCTGTCCATCGGTTCCGAACACCTTGGCCTTGGCGATTTGGAGCGAGAGCGAGGCACAACGCTTGGCAGATTCAAGACCGCTCACCATGGGAGTCGCCGCGACGCCACCAAGACTTCTCGCCGCCCCTTGGGGAGCCAGTGCGAACGACTCAGGGATTCGCCCCTGCGCCAGTTCGTCGCGATCGAAAACCTGAGCGTTCGCCGCTTCGACCATGGTGTCGAGGTGGGCCTGCAGAGCAGAAGGGGCCGATGGAGCGGGCGCCTGCATCGCCGTGGCGGCGCGATGCGCGACGGCCGCTTGTTGCGCCTCGCGCTTGGCCACTCTCTCGACGACGCTCTGCCAGACCGAATCACGCGGATCGCGGACAGTCACAATATGGCGGTGTTTGGGCATGGGGATCCCTGTTCGTAATGAGTACCAGCGAGCGATTCACACGCGGGATGGGCCGTGATTTTCAGCGAAACGTCCGATGTTGGCCGATCGTAATTCGATCAGTTGCGATGCTTGTCGAGAAACTGCAAGAGTCTCGGAAAAATGTCGACGTGGACGTTTTTACCCATAAAAACATCCTGATGTCCATAGTTTGGAATCACAACCAGTTCGTGACGTCCGGGGACGATCTTTTCCAGCCGTTGATGGCAGACGATATTCGAGTCGAGAAACACGTGATTCTGCTCACCGGTCATGAACAGGACCGGGGTCTCGATCTCCTTGGCGAACGTCAGGTAGTCGTCGGGAAGCGTCTGAAACCGGGGATCGCCGGGCCTGAATTTCACGGCCGTATTGTGGTTCGCGACCATTTTCCGAACGTGGCGGTAATAGTTCATGCTCGTCCCGCCGTAGAGGTCGCCGCCACGCCGGTGGGTGACGTCGAGCAGGTTCTCATGGCTGTAAAGTGCGGGGAACCCCGCCCCCCACATGAAGCTGAGCATGTGACATTCGGGAACGTCGCACTCCCGATGAAACAACGAGACCGCCGTGCCGAACGCTTTGCCGATCGTCAGGCCGGGCTCGCGTCGCCAGTAGGGGTTAAGGTACTCCATGCCCAACACATACTCGGCCATGAACGGCCCGAACCCGAGCTTGAAGCGTGACCAGAGGGGGACCCTCGGCGTGAGCGAGACGCTGTTGGAGATCACGCTCCGAATTCCCGTCACGGCCTTGCCGAACAGGCTCATCATGAAGGAGACGGAGCCCAGACAGTGGCAGATCACGTGAATCCGCCGGTTCGGGCCGATCTGCTCACGAATCGTCGCCAGCGCCGGGGGGAAATCGTAGAGCGCGACGTCGTCCATCGTGAACGAGTGGCGCCTGAGGTTGTAGGGAAACCGGTTGCTCATCCGGAAGTCGAGCGTCCAGACGTCAGTCCACCCCTTGTCGAGCAGATAGGAGACAAGGTTGGTGTGTTCCGGCATGACATACATATCCGATGATGTAGTCAGCCCGTGAATGATCACGACCACGTCGTCGGAAGGCTCGCGGAGAAACCTCAAGAGACTGAGGCCGAGCTTGTCGGAGGTTGAATAAGGGTGGGTCGAGATCACGGCGTCCTTCACGCCTTCGGTCGTGTAGAGCGGAATCTCACGCTCGAACGGGGCCATCTTGGGCATGCAGGAGGGGCCGTAAACGTCCCAGAGACTTCCCAAGAAGAGCCGACCGAACTTATCGATCGCGGCGGCGCGGTCGGCCGAGTTCGGGCCGGAGGCGCGCATCGTTGTCAGCTCTTCCAGAAAGTCCATGGGCTCGATATGGATGATCCCGGTCGCGACGACGGTTGCGGACGCCTCTTGCTCGGCCGTCAAGTGGCCTTCGAGGATGTTCGTGTAAAGGGTCGTCGTCGCCGGCCAGACCGCGTTGCCGAGCACATCCTGCACGTCCTTGAACCCACTGAGCGTGAGCGGGCGGCCCTGGTCGTCGTGGAAGAAGAGGCGATACTTCATCTTCTTCCGACGGTTGTCGGCCGTATCGACGAACAGGTTGAACACTCCGGTCTCAACAGTCCGACGCCCGCCCAGTTTGTCGCACTGAACGTAACCGATCGCCTCGGCCTGGTGCTCCGGCGACGATACGAAATGATCCACATCGGCCGTTCGAATGGTGAGGTGGAACATCAGGAAATTGCCGTCGCGTCGACCCTGGTCGAAACCGTCCTGATAATTTGTTGGACCGAAGGTCACGTACCCTTTCATGTCCTCCGTGAATTCGAAACCGGTCACGGCCATTTCTCGGTTCCTTTCTTCCCCCGGGATCCACTGCGCGGGATATCTTCGTCAAAGATGAACTTATCATCCTCGTGTACCGAATGCGACAAACCAGATTATGATTTGTTTCAGGACAAAAGTGAGCGACGCCTCAATCGAATCGCACGACAACTCGACAAGAGCCGCCCCACGCGAACAAAACCCCTGCACCATCGACACGTCTTTCGCAAAACCCCCAATTAACAGGCGCCACCTAATCGCCTGGGTCTCCGTTTCTCACCGCTGCGGCTCAAGGCTCACTTGTCGCCCACGGGGTTCGGCTCCCGCTCCCGGTCGAAGCCGATCCGTGGTGAGATCGGCCGCCCGCACCCTCGTTCGATTGATACGTCCCAGCACCCGTTCAGCTAAATCAGGCTTGCTTACCTTTTCTTCCACGGTGAAATTCCAGTCGCCCCCTCACACAGACTTCGTCTCATCACCTACAGACTACAAGAGGATTCCGATCCAATACAAGTTTGTTTTCCGTTGAATCGAATCGGTTAAAACAGCGTGAATTGCGGGAAAATTCCAATCATAAGCCTTGACGCCAGAAGGCGCCGTGTGACAAACTCGGCCGTCGTCGTCACGCTCCGGCCACGTCAACCTGGCCCCGGGGTCGCCGCGCAGCCGGGATCCGCCACGACGATCGCCTGTCCGATCTGTGAAACATTAAACCAGTTCAAGTCGCCGGGGCTCACGCCTGAGGAGACCGAACCATGGTCACACGCAGACGAATTCTCCGTTGGCTGGCGGGTCCGCAACTCTTGCTCCTCGGAGGTTTCCTGACGGTGCCGGAGGTCGAGGCGGCGCACCTCGCCGGGATTGACGTGTCGCATTACCAGGGGGGGATCAACTGGTCGTCCGTGCACAGCGCGGGGACCACGTTCGCAATCACCAAGGCCACGGAGGGAACCGGCTACACCGATCCGTACGTCTACCAGAACATTGCCGGAATGAAGCAGGTCGGGATCATCCCGGGCGCGTACCACTTCGCTCGGCCCGGGACGGACCCGGTCGCCCAGGCCAACTACTTCACGAGCGTCGTCTACAACGCCAATGGCGGAAGCTTTTCCGGTCTACTGCAACTGGTTCTCGACCTCGAAACAACAGACGGCCAAACACCAGCTCATGTCTTTGCGTGGACTCAGGCGTTCGTCGCTCGCGTTCTGGCGGTGACGGGCCGGCCTTGTATCATCTACACAGGCTTTTACTTCTGGCGTGACAACGTCGGCAACCCAAACAACAACTTAAATTGCCCGCTCTGGCTGGCCGCCTACGTATCTGAAGCGCAAACAGCCGCGCTGACCCCTCAGGCCTGGTCAGGGGTGGGTTGGGCGTTCTGGCAGTACACGAGTTCGGGGGCTGTGCCGGGGGTCGCGGGAAACGTGGACCGCGATTATTTCCGGAACTCGGGGAGTTACCCCAACATCAACAACCTGCGAATCCCATAAGATTGGCCCGTTCCAGACCAACCAGGCCTTGGGTCAGGATCGAACCCGCCTGACGGCAAATGCGCCGTGATCGGAAGCCGTTGAATGACTGCGGCGACGACTTTGACTTCCCCGCTGCTCCGAGGATCGCCAGGGCGGGGCGGGTAAAAGTTCAGCCTATGGAAAACGCGACGGCTGCCGTCACGGCGATGGATAAAATGCTCGACCAACTAAGCAGCGGAACGCAAATCACTTCCCGATTTCAGAACGATTCACGGACGTGCCACCCAGGCTACAGCGGTTTTCCGTCGGATCGCGCACAGACCTATGGTGACTTTGGCATGCAATGCTAATTTGTTTCTTGCTTGTTTGAATTCAGCTCGAACGGGGCGGGCCAAGGAAGCCCAGGCAACGCCCTGACGCTCCCTCGACTCCCGATCACCGAACTCCTGAAATTCTTTCTCCAGAATGGCGCAAGTCAGTCCACTTTGCCGTCGAACCAGATCAGGGCTGCCTGCCCAACTACATCGCCGCCGTCGAATTGCCAAACCGTGCCGTCTCGAATCCGGAACGGGCATCCGGACCGATCCACGCGGACATCGGCATAATTCTCAGCGATGCCGCGTGCGCGAACGATCTCGAGGAAGGCCGCACGCGCCGCCCGCCGGTCCTCCGATGCGCTGAGGCGTGAAGGCAGGCCGATGAACTCGTCACGGCGATAGCCGAACATCCTTATTGCCGCGTTGTTGACATAGATGAACTTCGGATCGCTTTCGGCATTGTGTGCCAGAACTCCGAAGGGTGCCGAGTCGTTGATCCAGGCCAGGCGTGCCCATTTGTCGCCTCGTTCGATCTCGACCGGGCAGCAATTCGTGCCGAGTCCCTTGCCGGTGTGGTTCGCATAGGCGGCATCGATGGCTTCCAGCAGGATCAGGTGCGGTGCTTGTGCGTCGTTCTCGCCCATGAACTTGCTCCGCTTCTCAGAGATTGTGCGCTCGGGGATTGACAATTGCATGGGATCGCTGGGCGTACGGACGAGATGGGAGCGTCCGGTTCCACGCCAGTGCTCGTCCAGAATCGCATCCAGCGTTTCCAGTCCGGGCGTCAGTTCGCTGGCGGTCCAACCGCAGGCGCCATTGAGGCGTCATCCAGTCGTGCAAGACGGGTGTGTCGACGGGAACTTTCTAGGTTCGGGATAATGGCCGGAACACCCTGCTCGACAATCGCATATCCTTCCGGGCCGCGAGCCCTTTTCGTTCGGATCGCACCCAGGCGAAGCTCTTCGGGAGGGTTCGCTTGCCCGGGAGATTTCGCTCCCCCGAACCGCGGGCGAAAACGGAAAACAGGGAGCTCGCGCTCCCCGTTCGCCGCCGACGAAAACCAGAAGACAGGGAGCCCGCGGTCAGACGTACTTCTCCGAGGCCTCGCGCAATTCGAGAGGGGTCTCGCCCGAGTACGGGCGCGGGACCGGGTTCGACTGCACTGAGAACCGGATCCCGATCCGCTTGGTGAAGTTCACCCACATATCGATAATCTCATAAAAAACGGGCGTCACCAGCAGGGCGAGGACCAGGGAGAGCATCTGGCCGCCGATGATCACCTTGGCCATGCTGGCGCGGGCGCCTGCTCCTGGGCCTTGGCCGAGTGCAATCGGGACCATCGCGGCGACGAGCATGACGGTCGTCATCAGGATCGGACGGAGCCGAGTGTGGTTGGCTTCGATGATCGCCTCGCGCCGGGGGACCCCCTTGTCGCGGAGTTGGTTGGTGGCATCGACCTGGAGAATTCCATTCTTCTTGACGATGCCGACCAACATAAACAGGCCGAACATTGCATAGATGTCCATCGGCGTGCGGAACAGGACCAGCGAGAGCAGGCCGAAAGGCACCGTCACCGGCAGCGCCATCAGAATCGAGATCGGCTGCGTCCAGCTCTCGAACTGGGCCGACAGGATCATGTACATAAACAAGATCGAGAGTCCAAACGCGATCATGAAGTAGTAGCCGGTCTCTCCCATCGTCTTCGCCTGGCCGGAGAAGATGTAGGAGTACTGCTTGGGCAGATTCATTTCCTTGAGGATCGCGTCGGCGCGAGAGACGGCCTCGCCCAGGGGGATCCCTTCGGGGTTGCCCAGGACGGTGACGATCCGCTCGCGGGTCAATCGCTCGATCTCGGTCGGCCCGCGTTCGTCGACCAGCTTCGCCAGGCTCGAAAGGTTGACCAGACCGGCGGTCGTCGACGGGAGCTTCAACTGGTAGAGGTTCGCCGTTGAGGAACGCTCGGTCGCCTCGGCCCGGAGCCAGACGTCGTACTGTTCGTCGCCGTCGCGGAACTTCGAGATCGGCATTCCACCGACCAGAACGCGCAGAGTGTCAGCGATCGTGCCGACCGGAATCCCGAGGTCGCTCGCCCGCTCGCGATCGACGATCACCTGAACCTCGGGCTTCCGCAACGAGATCGAAGTGTCGATGTCGACGAGGCCAGGCTTCTCCTTGAGCTTTCTCATGAGCTGATCGGCGTACTTGGAGAGTTGATTCAAGTCAGGACCGGCCAGGTTGACCTGGAAGGTTTGCGGGCGCCTGCCTCCCTGAAACGCCGAGACGTCGTTGACGCTGGCGCGCAGGTCGGGGTAATCCAACAGCATCTCCCGCGCTTCCTGCTGGATCGCGAACTGGGTGTACTCGCGTTCTTCAAGGTCGTCCATGCTCACATAAATCGTGGCGCGAGTCACATCCCCTTGGCCTTTGACCACCCGCCCACCGCTCGACTGACCGATCGTCGTGAACAGGTGCTTGGTCCCCTTGAGCGTGCGGAGTCGGCCTTCCAGCTCGTTACAGATCCGGCTCGTCCGCTCCAGGCTGTACCCTTCGGGCGTCGTGATCGTGACCTCATATTCGCTCTGGTCGTCACGTGGGATCAACGACATCCCCATCATCTTGCCGATCGGGACCGTGCTCATGATGACCAGGATGGCCATGACGACCACCAACGGCTTGAACCGTAAGGCCCCGCGAAGCACCATCCCGTAACTGCCGTCGACGAATCGGTAGATGAAGCCTGACTTGCTGCCGGCATGTCCGGCTTCACCCGGCTCGAGCTTGAGGAACCGGCTGCAAAGCATCGGGGTCAAGGTGAACGAGACGAACAGGCTCATCGCCACCGCGAACGCGACCGTAAGGCCGAAGCTCGAGAAGAAGCGGCCGATGATCCCCCCCATGAAGGCGATCGGCACGAAGATCACGATCAAGGAGAGGCTCGTCGCCAACACCGGCAACGCGATCTCACGCGTGCCGATCCGCGACGCCTCCATCGCGTCCATCCCATCCTCTTCCATGTGCCGAAAAATGTTCTCGTGCACCACCACCGCGTCGTCGATCACGATCCCGATCGCCAGGATCAAACCGAGCATCGTGATGTTGTTGAGCGTGAACCCCATGTAGCTCATGAACATGAACGTCGGAATGATCGACGTGGGGATCGCCATCGTGGCGATCACGGTCGTCCGCCAGTCGCGAATGAACAGCAGGATCGTCGCCGACACCAGGACACCGGCCAGCAGCAGGTGGAACTTCACCTCTTCAATCGACTTCTTGACGAATCGGGACTGGTCGCGAATGATCTCGGTCACGATGTCGGCGGGCAGGGCTGCCCGCAAGGTCTCGAGCCGAGACTTGACGTCTTCCGAGACCTTCACGGTGTTGCTGCCCGACTGCTTCTGGACGACCAGGCTGACCGCGCTCAGGCCATCGAGCTGAGCCAGGGTCCGCGGCTCCTCGTAAGCGTCCTCCGCGCGACCGATGTCGCGTATCCGGATCGGGTAGCCGTTGCGGTTGGCGACGATCAGGCCATTGAACTCGGCGGCCGTATTGAGCCGGCCGAGGGTTCGAAGCACGAGCTCGCGCGGCCCCTGGTCGACGCGACCGCCAGGCACCTCGAGGTTCTGCCGCGTGAGCGCCATCCGGACCTCGTCGACCGAGAGTCCAAACCCGGCGAGTTTATCGGTATCGACCACGACGTTCATCGCGCGGACCCGGCCGCCGACCAGCGTCACCGCACCGACGCCGTTGACCGTCTCGAGCCGCTCCTTGATGCGCTTCCGGGCGATCTCGGTCACCTCGCGAAAGTCCCGTTTGCCGGAAACTGCAATCGTCAGCACGGGCATCGAGCCGGTATCGAACTTGTCGATAATCGGCGCCTCGGTGCCGTCGGGAAGTTCGGCCAAGATCGTGTTGACCTTGTCGCGAACCTCCTGGGTCCCCACGTTGCCGTTCTTGGAGAGGTCGAACTGCACCGTGATGGCCGAGACCCCTTCCATGGTGGTCGACCGCAGTTCCTCGATGCCGCTGACCGTGTTGATGATGTCCTCGATCGGCTTGGTGACCGAGGTCTCCATCTCCTCGACCCCCGCGCCCGGTAGTACGGTCGTGACCGTACAGACCGGGAAGTCGACGTCGGGGAACAGGTCGACTCCAAGACTGCCGTAGGAGACCAGGCCAAGCACGACCGGGACTGCGATCAGAACCCAGGTGAAGACCGGACGTTTGATGCAGATATCGGAAAGGGTCATAGGAACGACCTTATCCTGAAGGTGAACCCGAGACTTCCTGCATCTCGGCCAGGGACCACATAACGATTGACCATCATCTTGGCATGACAACGCATTGAAACTTCCATCCGGCGACCGTGCCGAAGGAGGGGCCAAGTGGCCAGGAGCCAGCCCAGCTCCAAGAATCATCGCGTTTGATTTGAGACGGTAGCCAGGATACCGGGATCTCATTCCCACGCTCTGCGTGGGAATGCCGTCCGCGACGCTCCGCGTCGTCTTGTCTTCCCCGGCGGGTGGGGCCGCAGAGCGTGGGAACGAGTTTCTCCCGCGAATTTCGGCCTCCGGGGCAGACAGACGGCCCGGTTTCCTTGCGACAGTGTCGGTTATTTTTGGGATTCATCGGGATTGCCGGCCTTCGAAGAGGTCACTACCGGAGCCGGTGTGGCCACCTCGGGCTTGCGGACGGTCACGATGGTGGTGTCGGCCAGTTGCGTCTGACCGGTCGTAACCACCTCTGCGTTCTTGGGCAGTGCGCCGATGACCTCGATCCATCCCAGGCCCTCTTGCCCGGTCTCGACGTTGATCGACCGGGCCTTCCCCGCCTCGACGACGAAGAGCTTGGTCACACCCGCGAACTTGACGACCGACTCGATCGGCACGATCGAGGCCATCGCGGTTCGGTCGATCAGGATCGACGCCTTGGCAAAACCACCGGGGCGGAGCAGGCCACGGCTATTGGGAACCGCCACTTCCACCTGAAATGTCCGGCTGACCGGATCGACCAACGGGTTGATTCGCGCGACGGTCCCCTCGAAGGGCATCGCGGCATGTGACGCGATGTTGACCCGGACCGTCTGCCCGACCTGGATCTCGGCGCTATGGCGTTCGGGCACATTGGTCCAGAGCCGGAGCGGGTTCTCGATCACGAGTTGCAAGACGGGGTCGCCCTGCTTGAGCATCTCGCCTTCCGCCACCGACCGCTTTGCCACGGCGTACTCGATCTCGCCGGTCACGCCGGCCGGCCGGGCGTACGGCACCGGGGCAAGGATCATGGTATCGGCCTTGGCCTGCAAGGCGACGTCAACCGCCGCGCGAGTGGCTCGGGCGTTGGCCAGAGTCGCCTGGGCGGTGAGAACCGCGTTGGCCAGGGCGGCCGTCGTGGCCTGCTCATCATTCTCGGAATTCTGCAGGTCTTGCTGGGCACCCGCACCTCGACGGTTCAGGGACCGTTCCCGCGCCACGTTTTGCTTGGCTCGGTCGAGGGCCACTTTCGCCTGGATGACCGCGGGCAGCCCGGTGACGTCAAACTCCTTGGTGGGCAAGTCTTTGAGCCCGAGCTTGGCCAGCTCGGCCTGCAACTGGCGTTGGGCTTGCTGGACCGACAGATTGGCGTCCACCGGGTCGAGCTCGACGAGCAGTTCGCCCGGCTTGACCCGGTCGCCCATGTCGTGGTGTACCTTGAGGACGCGTCCCTGGCTCTTGCTGCCGACGGTGACGTCCTCCCAGCCATTGAGCGTGCCGACCACCTCGACGGTCCGTTCGACGGGCCGTTGTTCCACCGGGGCGACCGTCACCGCAACCGGCTTGGGAGCCGTCTCGGCCTTGGTCTTGGGCTCCGCCGCGGAGTGACCGCATCCGGCCATGGCCAATGCCAGAGGCGCCGCGCCGCTCCATCCTAACGCGAACAACCAGCGACTAACCGCCATTGTCATGACTCCCCGCCGGGCCAACCGGCTTTCGAAAACCACCCAGAAGATCACTCACCAGGCGTGCCGCAAGCCCGGGCCCCAAGTCTCGCTTCTTGTAGAGAAAGTCCATGATCGAGACGATGATCAACCCCCGGCAAGCGGTGCCAAACGCCTCGACCCGATCCGGGTCGACCACCCCGGCATTCGCCGCATGTTGAACGATCTCGCTCATCACACACGACATCCCCCCCTTGAACTTCTCCATCTCCGCCATCAGCCCGTTGGCCAGCGGGCCGAAGAACAAGGCGAAGATGAATCGGCTGCGGTCGGGATCCTCACGACACCAAGCAAAATGGGCCTCGAACGTCCGCTCGAGCATTTCCACCGGATCGCGGACTGACTCCAGGATCGTCCTCAAGTCCTGGTTAAGACTTGACATCGGGACGATCACCAGGGCCTGGGCAAGCCCTTCCTTACTCCCGTAGTGGTAGTAAAGCGTGGGCTTCGTCACCCCCGCCGCCTCGACGATCGTGCGAACCGAGGTCGCGTCGTACCCCTGAGTCGCGAAGAGATGCGCGGCCACGTGGGCAATGTGCTGCGCAACATCACTCGTCCCAGGCTTCACCGACGCGGGTGTCATCAGGTTCGATTCCTTTTTGCTCTTGTCAGCCTCAACTTCCGCTTCTATACCGAACGGTAGGTATCATAGATAAAGGGCGAAAACCGTCAAGTCGGATTCTGATGCGATCTCTGGCCCTGAAGCCGCGGGGGCGATAACCTCAGTTTTTGAGGCAGGCCATCTGGCCGTTGCTCGTTCGGGATGAGAGAAGCAAGCGGAGAGAGAGAGAACGCGATGAATGTCAAGCGACAGATCACGGCGACGATCGCGATCGGCGACCAACCGGGCGAGGCCGACCTCACGCGATTGAAAGCCGATGGATATGTGGGGATCGTGAATCTTCGGAACGACGGTGAGCCGGAGCAGCCGCTGAGCACCGCGGCCGAGGGGGAGAAGGTCCGTGCCTTGGGCCTCGACTATCTCCACTACGGCGTCGGCGCCGGGCCGCTGACGGCGGAGGGCGTGGAGTCGGTCTGCGAATTCATCGACCGACACACCGGCTCCGGAAAAGTCCTGATTCATTGCCGCAAGGGACCGCGGGCTGCCGCGTTGGTCTTGCTCCATCAGGCGAAGGCCCTCGGTTGGCAGCCCGACGAGGTGATCGTCAAGGCGCGGGGCATCGGCCTCGAGGTCGAAGGAGGATTGCGGCTCTTGGTCGAGACTTATCTCCGTGAGCATCCCACGGCGCCCTGAGCCATTTTTCCGGACGACTATCTCGGCGGCTCGAAAAAAAAACGGGTAAACTCGGGAGGCGGGGGGTACTCCTTTTGCATGAGATGAGGCGACACCCCGCACTTCGGCTGACGCCCCCCGGTGGAGAGGCCGCGAGGGACCGCAACGTCTCTTCACCGCCGTGGAGACATGTTCCCATGTCGTGGAAAGACCTTGGACGGACCGGGGCGCGATCTGCGTCCCGCCTCGTTTTCCGCCCGGCCGTCGACGGCCTCGAAGACCGAAGATTGCTGACGACGCTTCCGACCGGATTCGTCGAGACGCCGGTCGCGACCGGCTTGAGCCGGCCGACAACATTCGAGTTCGCCCCCGACGGCCGGATCTTCATCGCACAACAAGGGGGGCAAATCCGGGTCGTCAAGAACGGCCAGTTGCTCGCCACGCCGTTCCTCAGCCTGAACGTGGATTCCAACGGCGAGCGCGGCCTCCTCGGCCTGGCGTTCGATCCCCAGTTCGCCACCAACCACTTCGTCTACGCCTACTACACGGTGCCCGGTTCCCCGGCGCACAATCGAGTGAGCCGGTTCACCGCTAACGGCGACGTCGTCGCACCGGGGAGCGAGGTGCCGATCCTCGACCTCAACGCCCTGAGCGCGGCGACCAACCACAACGGCGGCGCCATCCACTTCGGGGCGGATGGAAAGCTCTACATCGGGGTCGGCGAGAACGCGAACGGGGCGAACGCGCAATCGCTCGACAACCTGCTCGGCAAAGTCCTCCGGATCAACGCCGACGGCACGATCCCGACCGACAATCCGTTCTATAACACCGCGACCGGCCAGAACCGGGCGATCTGGGCCCTTGGCCTGCGTAACCCCTTCTCATTTGCGGTCCAGCCCGGCACGGGCACCATTTTTATCAATGATGTCGGCGAGAACACCTGGGAAGAAATCGACGACGGGATCGCCGGCTCGAATTACGGCTGGCCGGCAACCGAAGGCCCGACCACCGACCCCCGATTCCGCGCTCCGATCTTCGCGTACCCGCACGGTCCGAACAACGTGAACGGCTCAGCGATTACCGACGGCGTTTTCTACGATCCAGCGACCACCCAGTTTCCCACCAGTGCCGTGGGTGATTACTTCTTCACCGACTTGACGGGAGGTTGGATCCATCAGCTCGACCCCCGTACCGGCGTCCTGACCGGGTTCGCCACCGGCCTCCCCCCCCTGATGGTCGCACTCGGGGTCGACCCCGGCGGCAGCCTCTACTACCTCGCGATCGGCAGCGGCGCGAGCACCGGTGTTCTTGCCAAGATCCAGTCCACCGCAACCCCGCCGCCGACGGGCCAGGCTCCTGCCGTAACTCGCGACCCGACGAGCGTCTCTGCTCCTCTGGGAGGGTCGGCGACCTTCTCGGTCGCGGCATCGGGCACGGCCCCGTTGACCTATCAGTGGCAACGCAACGGAGCGAACATCCCGGGAGCCACCGGCGCCTCGTACACGATCGCGACGGTCTCGGCGGGAGACCTCGGCGCCTCGTACCGCGCCGTGGTGATCAACGCGTTCGGTTCCGCCGTCAGCCAACCGGCCGTCCTGACCGCGGATTCGCCCTATGCGCGGCACCTGTTCACCGCCATCTTCGGCCGTACGCCTGACCCAACCGCCCTGTCGACCTTGAGTCTTGCCTTGGCGCAAGGTGTGACCCCGCAGCAACTCGCCGCCGCCTTGCTCGCCTCACCGGAGCGGCACGCGCAGCAAGTGGTCGCCGCCTACCAAACGTCCTTGGATCGAATCCCGACTGCCGCGGAGTTCACGGCGGGGGTCAACCTCCTCAACGCCGGCACCTCCCGCGAAGTCTTCCTCGCCAGCCTGATCAGCTCGCAGGAGTACGCGGCCCGACACGGCGGCACCCCCCGAAGTCTGGTTCAATCGATTTATCAAGAGCTTCTTGGGCGTAGCCCCAACCGGCTCGAGCTGATCCAAGGAACTCGAAGCGTTTCACGTGGGGCAACCAACGCCCTGGTCACTCAACTGCTCGCGGGCGCCGAAGCACGAACCAGGCTCCTCACCGGCTGGTACGGGAATTACCTCGGTCGTCGGCCCACGGCAACCGAACTCAGAACGACTCTCGTCCAGTTCCGCCGCGGCCTCTCCTCCGATCAGGCCGAGGCCGCCATCCTCTCCGGACCCGAGTTCATCGCCCGGAGCTGAGCTCAGTTCCCGGCTCAATCAGCGGACTGACCTGCGTCGGTCCTTGGCTGTCACCGCTTGGTTTCCAAACATCCGAGATTCTGCCGACCCGCAAGCGATTTCAACGTTTCGAGGCCATCTTGACTAATCCGGTGTCGGCACGCTCAATCGTCGGAGCACTGAACGGGGTGTCGTGACCGAAAGGAACCGGACCGATCCATCCATGAACAAGAAGTTCGCGCCCGATCCTGACGGCCCGCCGAACCCGCCCGGGACCTGGTTCACACCAAGCCCCCGGGTCCCTCAGGTTCGCGGGGTCCCCCCATGGTTTGAACCCCTCGGCAATCTCGCCCGCAATGATCGTGTTCGCCGCATTCTCCCGAGCAATCGAACGCAACGCACGGTCGTTGCTGAGGACGTGAACGTTTCCGGCGTAATGGCTCAGTGCGTACCCCTCAGCGCTGCGGAAGGCCCGAATTTCCGGGTTCAAGTAGTAGGGAACCACCCCTTTGAAGTAGGCCGAGTTCTGAGGGTCATTCCAGGGTCGTTCGACATGAAGTGGCCCCCCAAGCGTGAAATTCGTGCCGGACAGGAGTACCGTCATCCAGCTTTGAATCCTCTCGGCGTTCGGACGAGGCTCGCCCGCAAGTACCGACTCCCGGTCATCGTCGACGAGCATGATCAACCCCATTCCGGTCAACCTGAGGTAATCGGCCGACGTGCCCCAGTCGTCTTGAAGCCGAGGTTTGACCTCAAGGAGCGACCGCCGGGACGCAATGAGCCACCCGGCTTGATGCACAACTCCCGTCGCCGAAAGGCCGACGATGAACATCATCACAATCAGAGCCACCAATGAGGTCGTCCACCAGAGGGACCAGGGGCGATGCCCCTCAACCGTCGCGCCACGTGCCTTCTGAACTTCGCCGGAGAACCACCTGAGGGTCAGGTGCAGCCCGATCATGAACAGGATCAAGCAGATGACGCCCGTCGCCGCCCCATCCCAGCCGATCGTGACCCTCGGCAGCACCCGCGCCGAATAAGTCAACCATCCGAAAGCGAGCGTTCCGAGGATCTCGATCGTCAGCATCCCGCGCCAAGCGAACAGCAGGCCGAGGACGATGACAACCGTGGTGATGATGGCGATGGTTCGTTTCACGGCTTCCTCGACGGGAGCAATCGCTCGATCTCCGACGCCGGCAGCCACCGGACAGACCGGTCCGTCATGAGAACGAGCCGGTCGGCACCCACGGAATCTGGCTCGTAGGCAAGAATCGTTGGAGACATCCACATTTCTTCGTCAGGCATTTGGCCGCCCACGTAGAGGTATCGGCCACCAGGGGGAACCGGAACCCTCCAGAGCGGTTCTTCCACCTCGACGGCCTGTTCAGGAGTTGGGAAGACCCCTCGGTGTACCGTCGCGTACTCGGCAAGCTGGTCCCCCAGGCGACGGATGGCCTCATCTCGGACGGCAATCTCGGCCTCAATGGGCGGAGCTGGGGGCGAGGGCGGCACCAGCCGGTGGGTCAGCCCCTGCTTCTCCCAGGCCCCCGGCGTCATCAACTCACGGGCACCCGAGATCATGGTCAGCACCAGGACGAACAGCAGGCCCCAGAGGACGATGATGCCAAGCGCTCTGGCGTACGAGAGCCGAGGGAGCACGGGGAAGTCGTTCCGCAGGCCGTTCCAGACCCACCGGATGACTCCGGTACAGGCGAGCAGTCCCACCAGGAAGAACGAGATGACCTCGAGCCGTTGACGTGCAAGACCCGTCAAACCCGTCTGAGTCAGCCCACCGACCGCTCGGGAAACGTCGGCCAGCGTGACCGACGGCATCCCCGCAGAGGCCACTTGCGGCCAGATCAACACCAAGGTCAGCGTCACGTATTTCGTATATTTCAAAGGGGCCATGAGAGCTCTCGGGCATCGAATTTGTTCGTGTCCCTATCCATCAAATCAGCCTGACCTTTGAAGTGAAGGCATGGAGGATCAGGCCCGCCGAACTGCCATGTCCTCCCGGTCAGTCACCCCGCAAGCACGCAGAACACACCCGGTTGAGCCGAACGACAGGCCTCTCCTCCAAGGAGGCTATGACAAACGTCTTTTACAATCAAGTCAGTCCGTTTTCTTTTCAAGAGTTTCGACGCCCTCGAATCGAGATCGGTCTTCCCTGGCCCGAGCCCAACTCAAATGGACACAGCGACAATGAGCCGCAATAGGATTCTCCACTCCGTTATGTATGAGCGACTCTGGCCAGTACTCCGATACCTCCGAAATCGCAGGCGGAAGGCCTCATGCCCGCACGGCGAGAATGTCACTGGCGCCCGGCCTCGACTCGCTTGACGGGTCCATTCCGATGGGCGAAGATCAAGGGGTAGATGCATCCGTGCAATGAGTGACGACGGCACGGGACGGCCCTCCCGGTCCCTTGGTATTGACCGTCGTCCGCGATTGGGGGAGCCGCTCAATGGTGCGCCGTGGACTGACGTGGGCCGCCTTGGTCGTCGCAACTGCGCTGGGGCAGGCGACGGCTTGGGGCGAGGAGGACATGAGGACCGCCCCGAAGTACCTCCAGGGCCTCCGGGAACGAGGCTATTACGAGCTCGCGGATCAGTTTCTCGAGACCCTTCGCAAAGCGCCGAGCACCCCGGAAGACTTCCGGGTGACGATCGACTACGAGCAGGGCCGGCTCCTGATCGACGAGGCGGCCCGAACGGGCGACCTCGGCCTGAAAAAGGAACTGCTCGATCAGGCGCGCGGCAAGCTCGTCACGTTCACCCAGAAGAATCCCAATCACGCGCTGGCGTCCGAATCATTGGTCCAACTGGCGCGTCTCCTGGTCGAGCGCGGTCACATGGCAATGATCCAGGAGGTGGAGACCGAAGACCCGAAGCTCAAGGCCGCCAAGCTGGTCGAGGCCCGCACCTCGTTCGACCAGGCACGCGACTCTTACGCCAAGGCCGACGAGAAACTCGTGGCCGCCTTCAAGGTCTTTCCGCCGCACCTCCCGGACAACGACCCGCGCAAGGACGAACGCGACCGAACCCACATCGCGATGATGGAAGCCGAGCTTCAAAAGGCGGTCGTCGACTACGAGCAGGGGCAGACCTACCCGCTGGGCTCAAAGGAGCGTGACGAGTACCTTGCCAAGGGCATGACCCAATTTGAAGAGATCTACAAACGCTATCGAACCCAGCTCGCCGGCCTGGTCGCCCGGATGTGGCAGGCCAAGTGTTACGAGGAGAAAGGGGACATCGGCCCCGCCCTCGGGATCTACAACGAGTTGCTCGAGCACCAGGCACCACAGCTCCGCGGCATGCAACGGCACGTCGCCTACTTCAAGATCATCGCGCACGGCAAGCGGAAGGAATACGCCCTGGCCGCCGACCTGGCCAACGCCTGGCTCCAGCGCTATAGCTCGCCTGACGAAGTCCGCTCCCGCGAAGGGCTGGGCGTGCAACTCGAGCTGGCCAAGAACATCCTGGCGCAGTTGCCCGGGGTCTCCGAAAAGGAGCAAGCCCAGGCCGTCAACCGCGTCGTCGACGTCTTGAGCCAGGTGGTCCGTTACTCCTCGCCGTTCAAGGGCGAAGCGCTCACGATCCTCAAAAAATACAAGCCGAAGGTGGCCGCCAACGCCGAGAACCTCTCGCGGATGGGCTACGACGAGCTCGATGGCCAGGCCGACCAGGCGATCGCGTCGCAAGAGTGGGACAAGGCGGCCGAGGCCCTGAAACTGGCCGTCCGCAAGGCCGACCCGGCGAAAGACCCGGACAAGGCCAACCTCGCCCGGTACAAGCTCGCCTTCGTCTACTACATGAACAAGCGATTCTATGAAGCCGACGTCCTGACCGAGCACCTGGCCCGACGCTATCCGCGATTCAGCATGGCGCCCAAGGCGACCGAGATCGCCATGGCCTCGATGGCCGACGCCTACAATACTTATCGCGAGATCGACCGGACCAGCGACCTGAACCGGCTGATCAACGTGGCCAAGTACGCCGCCGAGACCTGGCCCGACAAGGAGGAAGGGGACGCGGCGCGGATGACCTTAGGGCAGGTCTACCACGGCACCGGCCAGTACGCCAAGGCGATCGAGGCCTACCAGTCCGTCCGGCCCAAGGCCTCACGCTGGGTCGAAGCGCAGACGAGGGTCGGGGCCTCCTACTGGGACCAGAGCAAGATCCTCCAGCGCAAAGGCGATGCGAAGGAGGCCGACGCCGAGGCCACCAAAGCGCTGGACGCCCTCAACGTGGCCTTGAAGGCCAGGCGCGACGCCGGCGCTCTGCCCGCCGACCCTGACCTGATCGGCAACGTCTGCGACATCGCGGACATTCAACTCGAGACTGGCAAGGCGCCCGCGGCCCTGGCCCTGCTCGAACCGACCGCCCAGGCGGCCACCGGGGGGGGAGCCACCGGCCCGGCGTTCAGCCGGTTGATGACCGCCTTGCTCCGTGCCCACATCAATGCCGGCCAGATCGAGAAGGCGCAGGCCGACATGGCGGTCCTCGAGAAGCAGGGGGGGGGAGCCAACCTCGCCCAGCTCTACTTCGGACTCGGCAAGCTTCTCGAAGCCGAGATGAAGGTCCTCAAGGACAAAGGGGATCGCGCGGGTCTGGCCAAACGGCAAGCGGACTACTTGAAGTTCCTCACGGCGCTGGCCAACGCGAAGTCGGGCCAGACTTATGAGTCGCTCCAGTGGGCCGGCGAGCAGATGCTCAAGATTCAGAACCCCGGCGAGGCCGGTAAGATCTTCAAGCGAATCCTCGAAACGATGGGTAAGGACAAGGCGTTTCTCGCCCAGGAAGGCGCGGGCAACCTCCTGCTCCGCACCCGAATCAAGTATGCCGAAGCCCTCCGCGGCCAGGCCGACTTCACGGCGGCCGAAGACCTCGTCTCCGAGCTGCTCAAGGAGTTCCCACGGTCGAGCGACCCCCTCTTCGAGCAAGGGATGTTGCTTGAGAATAAGGCGGAAACCAAGCAGGGGACCTGGAAGGCGGCCTTTGCCCACTGGCAAAAGCTGGCGCTCCGACTCGGCACGAGCCGGCCACGGCCGCCGGAGTATTACGACGCCTGGTATCACGCCGCCTATGCACTCGCCAAGGACAACCAGCCGACCAAGGCCAAGCAAACGCTCGGCAGCGTGATGCGGCTCTCGCCCAAGGTGGGCGGGCCCGAGATGAAAGAAAAGTACGACGCCTTGCTCAAGAACATCAAGTAATCGTCATCCCCTTCCAGTTCCAATTCCGCTTCCACGCCGATCTCAGAGGGAACCCGCGCGATGCGATTTCGACGTTTGCTCCCGGCCGGATCGTTGATGCTCGCCCTGGGCGTCTCGGCCGTTGCCGACGATGTGGTCCTGGTTCCCAACTCCACCGTCAAGAACGCGACCGGCGGCCGGGTCCGCGGGACCGTCCAATCCGAATCGGCGAGCGAGGTCGTCGTCAAGCTGGGAACGACCACGACGAACGTGCCGAGCGCGGAGATCATCTCGATCAACTACACGGGGCAGCCCCCGAGCATGGTGCAGGCCGAATCCCGCGAGGCGGCCGGAGCCCTCGCCGAGGCGGCCGACCTCTACAAGAAAGCGGCCGGCGAGGCGGATGGCAAACCGTTCATCCAGCAGGCCGCGCAGTTCCACCACGCCAACGCTCTGGCCGAGCTCGCCCTGGCTGACACCGCACGCGCCCCTGAGGCGATCACGCTGCTCAACGCGTTTGTGAAAGCGCACCCCAACGGCAGGCAGATCGTCTCAGCGCTCGATAGCCTGGCCCGCCTCCAACTCCAAAAGGAGGACTACGCCGCCGTCGAGAAGCTCGTCGCGGAGATGGCGAAACAGCCCCAGAGTGCCGACCGTGCCAGTATCCTTCGCGCCAAGGTCTTCGCCAAGAAGGGGGAGTTCGATAAGGCGATCACCGAATACGACCGACTGATCAAGGACGCTCCCGAGGGCTCGGCACGCCGGCGCGATGCCCAGTTGGCCCGGGCCGAAAGCTTGGCGGGACAGAAGAAATTCGAGGCCGCCGAGACCGAGCTACGTTCGGTCATCAATGCAACCTCCCCCGAAGACTACGCGACCCAGTCGGCCGCCTATAACACCTTGGGCGATTGCCTCCGCGCCGCCGGCAGACCGAAGGAAGCGCTCGACGCCTACCTGCACACCGATATCCTCTACGCCAAGGACAAGGAACAGCATCCTCGGGCCCTGGCACATATCTCGCAACTTTGGCGCGTTCTCAAACGCGACGATCGGGCGGACGAGGTCTGGCAGCAGCTCAAAAAGGACTATCCGAACAGCCGCTGGCTCACGGCCGCGCGATCGACCCCGACTCCCTGAGCGTGCAAAGCACGCCCAAAGGTGTGCGCCCAATCCGGAACGTCGTCGAGCGGTTTCTTAATCGGTTGCGCCAGGTGCCATGGGTTCCGAGTCTGGACTCCATGGCACCCAGAATTCCCTCGTCTTCCGGTTCGGATGGGTTCCAAAGGCACGATGCGGTTCGGGCCGGTTCAGAACGGGGGAGGCGCTGCCCCCTTCGGAGTCGCGGGCGCGGTGGCCGGTGGGACACGCGTCACGGCCGGGGACGAGGCCCGGCTCTTGGTCGACGCCCCGGACGACCCTCTTGAGCCAGTGCGCGGCGGGGTGATCCCGGCGATTTCACCCCCTTCGGCGGGGTCGGGATTGGTCGGTTCGACCCCACCGTGGGCCGCCGCGGCGCCGCTGAATCGAATCAGGGTGCCGGCGATCAGGGGAACCGACGACGAAACGACCAGGGCATCCATCGGCCGAAAGAGACCCGTGACCTGAACCCGCTCGGGGCCGGGATTGCCCAGAATTCGAACCGGGATGTTCGTGACATACTCGTTGCGGATCACCTGAACATGTGACCCTCCTCCGGAAGTCCCTTTCGCCGGCTGGTGAAGCGCCCGCGCGGGGATCGTGGCCAGGGTTGAGGTTGGCAGCGACGGGCTCAGGGCCCGCTGCCCCGGCTCGAGTTCCCCCTTCTCATTGGGGAGAATGACCCAGGCGGCCGTAAAGGCCGTGGCCAGTTCACGAAGTGGGGCGAGGGTTTCGGGCAGCGGCAATGACGCCTGGACCTTGCCCGCAATCACCTGGCCTTCCACGTTGATTTTGACCGTCGAGCCCACCGTCGCGGCCGTCCGTTCGAGCGGGATCAGCACCCGCAGGCTCGTGTCATCGGCCAGTTCGGCGACCTTCGCCCCCTTGGGGAGAAACTGGCCGGGGCTGACCGCCACGTCGATCAGGCGACCGGCAAACGGCGCCCGTAGGGTGCAGCGATCGAGGTCGAGGGTCGCCAGTTCGGCCCTGGCCTGGGCCGCTTCCAACTGCGCCTGGGCGACCGCCGCGTTGGGGGTCTGCTTCAACAGGGCTAACGTCGCCTGCATCTCCTTGACGTTCGCGTCCGCAATCTTGACCCGCGCCAGCGCCTCGGCACGATCGAGCTGAGCGATCTCCTGCCGATCGCGGACCGAGGAGCCGACCGGCAACTCCAGGCTCCGCAAGATGTTGTCGCTCGGCGCGGTGATCGTGACCCGTCGAATCGGCTCGAGGAGCGAGGGAATCTGGTAGCGGTCGGGCGATTTCAGCTCGAGCGGAATCGACTCGACCTTGGCCGAGTCGGGAACCTGTTGCGCGTGCGTGACTCGCGTTGTCGAAGCCACGAGTGAGAGACCCAAGAGCGCCGTCGTCCATCCCCGGACCATCATTGGCAAACCTCGGGTTGGAAGCCTGAGGGAGAAGGGACCAGATCGGCCCCGGATGTGCGTCCCGCAATTCTCCACCCTAATCCGGAGCCCAGAGCACGTCAACACGCCGGCTCCCCGCGCCCGACGCGGCCGATTCCCGAGTCGATCGCCATCAGTTCGCGTTGACCAAATCACGAGAATCACCTAGAACGCCGTAAGCAAGGTCTTTTGCATTCTCCGGAGGAGGCGCAACGGATGCGCAACGACCGATCGGGCGTGGTCACGCGGGCCGTCAATCGTGTCAAACACTGGTCGGTCAGGGCAAGGGATCGGGTCCGCAGTCTGCCCGTCCGCGCCTCGCACCGCGGTCAGGGGCCGCCACTTCCCCCGGCCCGCCTGATGCATCTCGTCGCCGCGTCCGAGGACGTCTCCTGGTTCCTGGACGGTGGCAAGCAAGCCGCCGCGAGCCTCCGGACCATTCTCGCCAAGAACAACGTGGCCATCGAGTCGCTGGGGGCGATCCTCGACTTCGGCTGCGGCGCCGGACGCGTCCTGCGACACTGGGAGAAGCTCCAAGGGCCCACCCTTCACGGCACCGACTACAACCCGACCCTGATCGGCTGGTGCCAGAAGAACTTGCCGTTCGTGCAGTTCCAGCTCAACGAGCTGGGAGGCGGCCTCGGCTACCAGGACGAGTCATTCGACCTGATCTACGCCCTTTCCGTCTTCACCCATCTCGACGAACCGCTTCAATTCTTCTGGATCCGTGAGCTCTCACGAATCCTCCGTCCGGGCGGATACTTGTTCATCACCACACACGGTGAGCATTACCTTCCCCAGCTCGCGGCCGACGAGCAGGAACGGTTCCGCCGCGGCGAGATCGTGGTCGTGGGCTCGCGTCGCGAGGGGAGCAACGACTGCGCGACGTTCCATCCCGAAGCCTACATGCGATCGACCTTGGCGGCCGACCTCGAAGTGGTCGACTTCGTGCCCGAAGGGGCGCTCGGCAACCCGCGGCAAGATGTCTTCCTGTTGCGCAAACCGCGCGTCTAATCATCTCAGGTTATACGTACATTTTGTAGTCCTGAAACGGCGATCGTCCGAGCGAGTTCTCCACGTTGGACGGTCGCCCAAAGCATCGACGTAATTGGATGGGTACCAGCGGCGAGAGCTTCGTTTCCCTCCCTCCCCCCCCCCCGACCGGGAACGCCGGAGCGATTGCCGACCATGATCACGTTGCTCCAGATGGCGCTCTCCGTCGGCCTGAACGCCATCCCGGTCGGCGGAGTTGTCCTTCGCGGCTGGACCCCGGCCACGGCGTTGACGCTCTACTGGTGTGAGAATCTGGTCGCCGCGCTCCTGATCGCGCTGCGGATCGCGATCCACCGGCGGCTGACGCGACGACGCGGCCACTACCGGCTCCAGATCAATGCCAAAGGCAATCCTGGCAAGGGAGAGTCCCAAGCCCAAGGCACCTACCTGGGCGAGTTCCTCACGATCAGCCTGGCCTTCACCCTGGTTCACGGCATCTTCCTCGCCGCGGTGCTGGCCGTCGTGGTCAAGGTCGGCCCTCATCCCGCCCAGCTCGTTCAAGGATTGCGCTGGATGGTCGCCGTGCAGGTGGGGAGTTTCGTGCTGGACCTGTTCCAAGTGCGAAAGTGGCCATTCGCCGATCTGAAGAAGAACGCGGATCGGATCCTCGGCCGGGTCATCCTGATTCAGCTCGCAATCATTGGGGGCATGATGTTCGCGGCCTTCAGTTCGCGACCCGAGGCATTCTTCGCGGTCTTTGGATTTCTGAAGACGCTGTCGGACGTCGCCAGTCGGATCCCGTACACCCCCAAGCCCGGGGTGGAAGCCCCGCGTTGGTTCCTCTGGTTCGCCAATCGATTCGACAAGGGCAAGCACTGGAAGACCGGCCAGGACGCCGCAACCTGGTGGCGCGAGACGAGACTGGCCGAGCGGCGCCGGGTTGACGAGGACGAGTTGGTGATCGAGTCACCCGAGGGAGCGTAGGGATCAATGGGATCACATTAACGAAGGAACAACTGATAGACCGGGCTTTCCGTCTCGTCGACGCACGGATAGGCCAAGGTCTCAATGAAATCCTGGAAGGCCGCCCGCTCGTTGCTCGGGATCTGCATTCCGATCAGGATGCGACCATAATCAGCGCCTTGATTGCGATAATGAAAAAGGGTGATGTTCCAGTCCGGATGCATACTTGAAAGAAACCGCATCAGAGCGCCGGGTCGTTCGGGAAACTCGAAGCGGTAGAGCCGCTCATCGCTGGCCAACTGGCTGCGTCCGCCGACCATGTGCCGCACGTGCTCTTTGGAGAGTTCATCACCGGTCAGGTCCACGGTGGCAAAGCCATGTTCGGTGAAACGACCGGAGATCGCCGCGGATTCTTCGCGGTTGGTGGTGGCAAGGCCGACGAAAACGTGGGCGTGCTGTGCGTCGGAGATCCGATAGTTGAACTCGGTCACGCTGCGAGGGCCGATGATCTCACAGAGGCGTTTGAAGCTGCCACGTTGCTCGGGGATCGTGACCGCGAACAGCGCCTCACGCTCTTCACCGACCTCGGCCCGCTCGGCGACAAAGCGGAGCCGATCGAAATTCATGTTGGCCCCGCAGGTGATCGCCACCAACGCTTCGTTTTTGAGGCCGTACCGGGCGACATATTGCTTCAACGCGGCGACGCCCAGCGCCCCGGCCGGCTCGAGGATGCTCCGTGTGTCCTCGAACACATCTTTGATGGCGGCACACACGGCGTCGGTGTCGACCACGAGGAAGTCATCGACCAGGGCACGCGTGATCCGGAACGTTTCCTCGCCGACCAGTTTCACGGCCGTGCCGTCGGAGAACAGGCCGACGTCCTCCAGTTGGATCCGTTGGCCGGCCTTGACCGAGCGGATCATCGCGTCGGAGTCCACCATTTGCACCCCGATGACCTTGATCTCGGGCCTCACGGCCTTGATATAGGCGGCGACGCCGGAGATCAGGCCGCCGCCGCCGATCGCGACGAAGACCGCCTGAATCGGGTGCTGATGCTGACGCAAGATCTCCATGCCGATCGTGCCCTGGCCCGCGATCACGTCCGGGTCATCGAAGGGATGCACAAACGTGTAACCAAACGTTTTGCTCAGTTCGAGGGCATGAAGGTAGGCGTCGGAATAACTGTCGCCGTGGAGGACCACCTCTCCCTTGAGGGCATGGACGGCGTCGACCTTTAATTTCGGAGTCGTCACCGGCATGACGATCGTCGCCCGGCAGCCCAAGCGGTGCGCGCTCAGTGCCACGCCTTGGGCATGGTTGCCCGCCGAGGCGCAAATCACCCCACGACTCCGTTGCTCGGGCGAGAGGTGGACCATCTTGTTGTAGGCCCCGCGCAGCTTGAAGCTGAACACGGGCTGGCTGTCTTCGCGTTTGAGCCAGACCTGGTTCCCCAAACGCTCCGACAACTTCTTGGCCAGCTCCATCGGCGATTCGATCGCCACGTCATAGACCCGAGCCGTCAAGATTTTCTGAAGGTAGTCCATCAGTCCGAGCGGACCGTTGGGTGTCGCTTCGGAAGCGTCAGAATGAGCGTCCCTGGGCCGGCCTGGTCCGAGCATATTCACGTCTCGTCGATCACACCTGGGGTTGTCAGCTCAATGCGCCAAGCCGGTCAGAGCCGACACCATGTGGTCGGCTCGAGTCCTCAGCTTCGTCGGGTTGCAGCCCCCGAGCCCACGGTTCCGAGTCGCTCCAAACCGTGATCCGCCTCAAGCTGACATCGTACCCGAAACCCCGGGTCAGAGCGATCTCAGCAGAAATCGGGGCCGTGGGATCATTGACATCAAAAGACTGACAATTACAAAACCACGGATTCAAGCAACAATACGCAGGGCGATGTACGGAACGAGGTTAAACAGGATGATGCCGATCTTATAGAACGTCATCCCGGCGAGTTGGATCAGATCCATCTGCTCGGCCGTCATGCGATACCAGCGGCCGAGTCGATGCATCCAGTCGCGTGCAAACAGGAACAACAAGGCCCACAACACGAGCACCCCGTAGTTGATGATCGTCGACCACAGGAGGACACCACGCACCACCTCGATGTTCATGCTCCACCTCCACGTGACTTGGGGAAGCCCATTTCGGTCAAGCTACCTTTCAGCTTAACGTAGCCTGGTCGCCGTTTGCCACAGCCCAGCCCGGGGCGGAACCGCCCTGTGCGCGCTGAGCTCGCCGAGGCTTTGGAAACATGGGTCCCCCCTGGCGATGGGGGGGCGGGGCCGCTAGCATCGGTCGGAGACGCGGTCGCGGCCCGGGTGCACCGCGGTCTCGACCCCAACAGCCGAACCAAAAAAATGACGAGGGGAGAACCCAGCATGGCGACGGATCGGATTACCAGGCGCGGTTTCGTGGGTGCGGTGGGGGTCACGGCCGGTTCGGCCGCGGTCCTGGGCGCGAGTGGGCAGGCGGTCGCGGCCAACGACAAGATCCGGCTCGGCATTATCGGCTCGGGCAGCCGGGGAATGCAGGTCCTCGAAACCTTTCTGACCAACCCCGAAGTCGACATCGTGGCCGTCGCCGACGTGGACGACAAGCACGCCGAGCATTGCGCGAAGCACGTGAAGTCGAAGCGAGGGAATGACCCGGTCACCGCACGCGACTACCACGCGATGCTCGATCGCAAGGACGTCGACGCGGTGATCATCGCCACTCCCGACCACTGGCACGCCCTGCCCGCGATCGAAGCGGTGCTCGCCGGCAAGGACGTTTACGTCGAGAAGCCGGTCGCGCACAACGTGGCCGAAGGGCAGGCGATGCTCCGGGCCGCCCGGAAGACGAACAAGGTCATGGCCGTCGGCACCCAGCAGCGGTCGTCGTCGCACTTCCAGGAAGCCGTCGAGACCGTGCGCTCGGGGAAACTCGGCAAGGTGTTCTGGGTGCAAACCTGGAACTATGAAAACATCAGTCCCGTCGGTCTCGGCCGGCCTTCCGACACGGAACCGCCGGCGAGCGTCGACTACGACCGCTGGCTCGGCCCCGCGCCCAAGCGAGCGTTCAACCCGAACCGGTTCCATCTCCTCTTCCGCTGGTTCTCCGACTACGCCGGCGGGATGATGAGCGACTGGGGCGTCCACCTCAACGACATCGTCCTCTGGGCGCTCGACGCCAAGGGGCCCGAATCCGTCACGTCGACCGGCGGGATCTTCACGTCCGACGACAACCGTGACACGCCCGACACCTTGCAGGTCGTTTATGACTTCCCGGGCTGCACCCTGACCTACTCGATGCGGAAGGGGAACGGCCTGCCGCTCAACGGCCATGACTATGGCATCCTCTTTTGCGGAACCGACGGCAGCCTGCTCCTCGATCGGTCCGGCTTCGAGATCATCCCGGACAAAGTCATCCTGCCGTATGGGATCAGGCAGGCGCAGGGCGACCGGCCACTCCGCAAGATCGACCTCGAAGGGCGGAAGGTCAAAGGGGTCGACGGCCAAGGGCCCCACATCAGGAACTTCCTCGACTGCCTCAAGTCGCGGGAACGTCCCACCTGCGATATCGAAATCGCCCATCGCTCGACCAACACCTGCCACCTCGGGAACATCGCCTTCAAGCTCGGGCGAAAACTCGTCTGGGACAACGCCACCGAATCGTTTAAGAACGACAACGAAGCCAACGCGTTGCTCTCGCGCGAACCGAGGCGCGGCTACGAGTTGCCCCAAGTCTAAATCGTTGGTCTGGCGGCTTGGAATCGGAATCGAAGAGGTAGGCATGACTCCGCAAACCGGTCTGAAACTCCGACTCGTCGCCTACCTCATCGAAGCGATCTCCATGATCGGCCTCGTCTTCGCCTCCAGGCAGCGAGTCGAGCCCCGGCTGTTTGCCGGGCTCGACCCGCGCCAGTGGAGCGCGGGCCTCGCTTTCGGCCTTGTCCTCTGGATCATCAGCACCGCGATCATCCAATGGCCTCGAAAGAAGGGGGCCGGGCCGGCCGAGTAGCCCCCGAGCACGTCACATGGGTCCGAATTCTCAACTCAAGCCGAGTGGGTCCTACGCGCCTGGTTCGCGCGACGAGAGTTCCGGCTTCATCTCCTCGAAATCCGGCGACGAGGGGGGATCCACCTTCTGCCCGTACGTCTTCCCGAGCGGGGACGCGTCTTCAATAATCTTGTTCTGCTCGGCGGCGGTGAGGACGACTACGCTCGAGATCCAGAACCAGAAGAGCAAGACCATCACGCCTCCGAGCGACCCGTACGCCTGGTTGTAATTGGCAAAATTCTGAACATAGATCCGAAATCCAAACGTCTGGACCATGAAGGCAAACGTTCCCACAACACTGCCAGGGGTGATCCATTCCCAACGCTGCTGGGCGTCGGGGCCGTTGTAGAAGGTCAGGGCGAAGCTGACCGAGACCATCAAAAAGACCACGACCCACTGAATGATCGTGGCGACGATCTGGGCGGGCGTGCTTAATCCGAGCCAGCTCAAAATCTGCGGCCAAGCGACGATCGCAAGCAGAGAGCCGACCAGAATGATCGCCTGGATCAAGGTCATCACAATCGCCGTGAGCCGCAGCTTCCAGAACGGTCGGGTCTCGGTCACCCCATAGATCCGGTTCATCGCGTCGATCACGGCGAGGAAAAGGCTTGAGGCCAGCCAGATCGTGACCGCCAGGCCCAACGAGATCAGACCGAGATGTGAATCCTTCTGGATTCTCACGATCTGGTCCTTGATCACCCCATACGCTTCCTTGGGAAACATCGTCCGCAACGTCGAATCGAGTTGCTCGACGGTCAAGTTCGCCACGCCGACCGTATTTCCTGAGCGTCCAGTCAAGTCGGGCAAGAGCTGGACCACCAGGGTCAGAACCAGGCCGAGAAACGGCACGAGCGCCAGCATCGCGTAAAAGGCGACGGCCGCGGCCCTGGTGAAGACTTCGTGTTCCTCAACCTTGTGCCACGTTCTGACGATGAGCTCGCGGACGCTCAGACCGCCGAGCGTCAGCGCCTCGCGGAGTCGAAACGGAAGAAACATAGTCGCCTTCATTCCTTTCGATTCCGGGCCTGTTCCTGTGCCACCAAACAAGAGCGGCCCCCGGGTCGATTCTCCCGAGGGCCGCTGGTGTCGCTTCGATTCAACGGTCTCGGTCGCCCAAGGTTTACTTCGGGTTGGCGGTGGCGTCCTCGGCGACCGCCCCTTGGAAAACAAGGCGATTGAGGCCTTCCTGCAAGGCCTCCCGGTGCGCCTGGTCTTCGGTCAAGACGACGGCCAGCTCACGCGCGCTTTCCGCGTCGCCCAGGTTCTGGAACGTCTGGACCCAGGCGGTACACCAGTGAATCGCGTTGGCCTTGGCGACCAAGTCGTGGGCGACCCGCTGGTGTGCTGAGCTCCCCATTTCGCTGACCCGCTCCTTGAGCCGGCCCAGGGTCTCGCCGATCCCGCCCGTGACACTCCGGGAGGGCGTGTAGCCATAGCGGGTGGCGATGGTTTCGACGATCGCAAGGTGCCGTTCATCGGCCGCGGCAATCTCATGGTAGATCACCCCGAGCGAAGGGTCGGGCGGTGCCTGCGACCGCGCCTTGGCTTCGTCGAGCAGGCATTGTTCCGCGCCGATCCCCTTGGAGAACTCCGTTGCGATCCAGGTGCGATTGATTGTGGATGCACTCGCCATCAAGGGCCTGACTTTCTGATCTGAGGTGATGATCGATTGGCCTGTCCCTGGATTCTCGCGGTCCGACCGCTCGATCCTTTGCAGGGCAACCTTCATGCCAAGCTCAGGAATTGCTCCCCCTGACGTCACTTCGTTTCCGACCGTGCCGGCCAATCGAGGATGATGGTACTCCCACGCGTCTCGTCCACCTCGAGCCGGGCGGCTCCGCCGAACATCTCGCTGATCCGCGCCGCGATCGCCAGGTCCATGCCGCGCCGTTCGGCGGCCGTCCCGCACAGCCGCTCGAACAGGTCGGAGCGAAGTTCGACCGACGTGACCGTCGGAGGCGGGGGATGCTTGACGCTAAACTCGGTGACCCAGCGGTCCGGCCCGCCGTGCAGGGTGACATGGACCCCCTCGACCTTGGACGCGGCCAAGGCGTTGCCGAGCGCATACTGGATGGCCTGTTTCGCCCGACTCTGGTCAAGCAAGGCCTCCGGCGGACACGACTGGTGAACCTCAAGATGGATCGGGACCGCCTTGGCCCCCGCCTTCAAGACACGCGTTTCCACGACTTCGCTCAAGAGCCGCGCCGGGCTAAACTCCATCGATTCCACCGGCGCCTCGGGCTCGAAGAGTCGGTAGTAATCACTGAGTTGCGAGAGCATGCGCTCGATCTGCTTGAAGCTCTCCTCGACAAACCGCAGGTCCTCCTCGAGGTCGGGATTTCCCCGCGGCAACGCTTGATCGATCATCCGCAACGAGAGGCCGACGACGTTGAGCGGGGTTCTCAGGTCGTGGACGATGAGCGGAAAAAAGCGGGGGTCGGTGGGCATCGTCGACGCCGTCGGACCACTTTCCGCCTTACGGGCTTGACGATGGAGTAACCCGGCCACGCGGGCGGACAACTCGCTCGGCACGCTGGCGCGGGCGACCCAGTCGAAGAATTCAAGATTCTGATCGAGCAATGCCTTAAGATCGCCGCCCGGTTCGAGAATCACGAGCGTCGGGAGACTCAACTCTCGAGCGAGGGCAAAAAGTTCGTGGGCGGAGGAGGTGTTCGTTCCCGCCGGAGCCGGATCCGTCGCCAGAATCAAGAGCGCGGGACGTGCGGGATCCCTGAGCGAGGCAATGGCCTCGGTCGTCGAGTTGTAGCGACGAACTCGATATCCTTGAGCCTCTAACGGTAACGAGATCTCAGACCCTTTTGTGGGGTCGACCTCGAACACCGCGAGTTCGAGTCCTTTCGTCGTCGTCCTCGCGTGCCCAGCCGACTGCGCCGTCAGTAGCATGCTAAATCGTATCCTTTATTTTCAGAGAGTGGGCGTGACGTCCGCGTCAAGAACTCAGGAACTCCCTCGAATTGCAAGCTGACGAACGACGAAAAGCCAATCGGCCGAGATCGATCCGCCAGGCCTGGCACCAATCCGAAGCGAGTCTATCGAAGGACCTAAGGGATTCGGCTCAAGGTCGACGACGCGACCATTCTTGGTTGAGGTCTCCCAAAGGTCCCAACTCCATCGATTCGGGCCCCTCGTGATTCCTCTCCCCCGCATTTTAACTTCGCGTTCCAAAGGAGCCCACCACCCCCAGGACCCACGGCCGGAAACGGCTCCGGGAGCTGGGATCGCCCCAGGAAAGCGTGCCCCCAATTCGAAGGCTCGGTCCCGCATAAAACGGACAAGGGCCGCCCGCTCAGGACCGCGCCTCCGTTCCGTTCATTCACCAGGGCTTAAGTTTCCAGCCGAGCACAAAACCGATGCCCAACGCCCAGAGCGCCACCGAAGTCGGATGCTCCCGCGCATACGCTTTGAACGAATCCATGGCGTCGTTGGCGATGTTCTCGAGGGTGCCCATCTCTGGGAAGTCCGCCGCTCGCGCCATGTCCGCGGGGAATTCCGTCTTCAACGTGTCGATCATCACGACCGCTCCTTCCTCCGAACCGGCGGCTCGAAATCCTTCACGCGAAGGCTTCGAAAACCTCAGAGAGACCAAGGGAATCTCGTGCAGCAATTTTCATACCTCAGAACGGCGACCGCACCCCTTTTCGGCGCATCACTGGACGCCGATCCTCCCTTTGACCTAACCTAGGAAATGATTCGCTCACCTCTCCGCGAGCAAATGAGGCTTCCGTGAATAATCCCATCGATTCAGGAAAAGCAATTCGCGAAGGAACCGAATTTGCTCACGGCCGAGCAGACGTTCGCGCGGAAGACGAACGACCCGATGAGCGTCAAGGTTCCCCCGACGTGAGAGAGAAGGACGATCGCATGCGTCGAAAACTGCTGGTAGTCGATGACGACCCTTACTTGACGACTCAGTTGCGCAAGCTCCTGGAATCCGACGAACTGAGCGTCGACACGGTCTCGAGTGCCCAGGAGGCGTTGACCGCCTTGGGAGAGACCGATTACAGCGTGCTGATCACCGATTTGAAGATGCCGGGCATGGGGGGCATGGACCTGATCCGCGAAGTGGCGCAACGGCGGGTCTTGGTGACCACGATCGTGACGACCGGATTCGGCTCGATCGACCGGGTGGTCGAGGCGATGCGGCTCGGCGCGTACGACTTTTTGACCAAGCCAATCGACCCCAACAACTTGAAGCTCGTCATGGATCGAGCGCTCAAGAAAAGGGCGCTCCAGGACGAGGTGCTCAAGCTCCGTCAGCAGCTCAAAGAGAACTACAGCTTCAACAGCATCATCAGCAAAAACCCGACGATGCACGGGATCTTCGAGTTGATCCGGCACATCGCGGGTACCAAGAGCACGGTGCTGATCGAAGGCGAGACGGGGACCGGCAAGGAGTTGATCGCCAAGGCCGTGCACTACGCCAGTGAGGAGCGGCTAGGGAACTTAGTGGCGATCAACTGCGCGGCATTGCCCGAGAATCTGCTCGAGAGCGAGCTCTTCGGCCACGAGAAAGGGTCGTTCACCTCGGCCGACGCGCGACGCAAGGGGCGGTTCGAGCTGGCCGACAAGGGCACGATCTTCCTCGACGAGATCGGCGACATTTCCCAGGCGATGCAGGCCAAGCTGCTGCGCGTGCTCCAGGAGAAGCGATTCGAGCGGGTCGGCGGCCACGAAAGCATCGAGGTCGATGTCCGGGTCGTGGCGGCCACCAACAAGAACCTCGAGAAGGAGGTCAAGGAGGGCCGGTTCCGCGAAGACCTGTTCTACCGCCTCAATGTGATCAAGGTCGACGTCCCCCCGTTGCGCGACCGCCCCGAAGACATCCCCTTGCTCGTGACCCACTTCCTCAACAAGTACGCCAGGCCCAACGAGCCCCCCAAAAAGATGGCGCCCGAAGCCATGGAGCGACTGCTCGCCTATCGCTGGCCGGGGAACGTTCGGGAACTCGAGAACGCCATCGAGCGCTCTTCGGTCACGACCGTTGGCGACACGATCAATCCGGACAAGCTCCCCGCGCGAGTCACCGGGATCTCGGACGAGGAAAAACCCCACTACGACATCGACTTGCAGCACCCGTTGCCCTACTACCTCAAGGAAGCCACCGAGCAGATCGAGAAACAGTACATTCTCAAGGCGCTCGAAAAGAGCCGAGGGAACGTCGGTCGCTGCGCGGAACTCTGCGGCCTCTCCCGACGAAGTGTTTCGGGAAAGATCAGCCAGTACGAAATCGACAAGTACCCATTCAAATCGACATGAGTGGGCGTCTGGTCCAAGACTTGCACGGGAGAGTTCTCAAGGATTGCGTCGGCTTGACCCCCTAATTCCCTTGGAGTGCGTCCCCATGGCCGAACCCTCCCGCTCGAAGCTCACGGCCGCTGACGTGATGACGCCCGCCCCCCGCACCTGTTCGATTTTCAGCACCGTGCTCGAAGCGGTTCTCCTGTTTCGCGACGCCGATTGCGGGGCGGTTCCCGTCATTGAGGACGGCAAGCCGGTGGGTATCCTCACCGACCGCGACGTCGCCTTGGCCTTGGCCGAACACGAGGAGAACCTCCCCGACTTGCCGGTCGGCAAGATCATGACCCAAGGTGTTTTCACGGTCGCGCCCGAGCTGGACATCGACACCTTGGTCGGCCAGTTCGGCGATCGTCGCGTCCGTCGGCTGCTGGTCGTGGGCGCGGACGAACGCCTGCTCGGAATCGTCTCCTGGGCCGACGTCGCACCCTACGTTCCCGATCGTGAGGTTGGCGAGGCCGTCACTGAGGTCGTCGAAAAGCCCTGAGTGCGCCCCGGTTTCGATCCGTCGCCCCGCCGACGAGCGGGCGACGGAACCCGAAACCCCGCCAATCGAAAGCATGACCGCGCGGTGCCGTCTGTCCCGGACTCGAGACAGACGGCACCGCGCGGTCGAGCGTTTGGGCTCACCAGCGACGTTTCGGCACGGCGCGGCCGCTGTAGACGAGCACCGTACGAATCCAGGAGATGTTCCGGATCAGCTCGTCACGCGAACGCTGGAACCCTTCCAGCGATGCGCCCAGCTTGCGGCCGGCAACGACCACGACGACCGACGCCAGGCCGAGGGTGACGATGGCGGTCACCAGCAGGGCCCCGCCGATGCTGAGTTGCGTCACCTGGGCAATCAAGAGCGCGACGCCCCCGATCGCGACCGGCACGCTGCCCAGAATCACGACCAAGGCGACCACGACCAGGGCGAGCGGGACAAGGGCCCGGGCCGACGTTTCCTTGAAATCGAGCGCGGCGAGCTTGAGCTGAAGCTCGGCGAGGGTCGCCACATCGTTGCCGAAGCCGGCGATACTTCCCACCATGCTCTCGGCGGACCCGTTGGTCGAATCGTTTTTTACCTTCGCTTGATCATCCATCCCAGCAGCACCCCCACTCCCAGCGCGATGCCCAAAGCGCGCGCCGGTTCTTTGGCAACGTATTCTTTGATCCGCTCGCTCCCCTCGGCCAGTCGCTCGCGCGCGGTCGCCGCGTACTCGAGCGCCCGCTCCTTGAGTTCCTCGGCTTGAGGACCAAGGTTCGCTTCCAGGCCTTGCATGCGGTCGATCATCGTCATTCGCCTCCTCAACTCGAAACCTTCGAGCCTTTTCGGGATGAATCGATCAAAACGTCGTCTTCTCCCGCGGATGCCCGGCGCTTTCGGGCCGATCCGGCGGAGCAGGGGACGGCCCCCCGCCATCGCTTGCGCTTGCTGTTGGGCGATCCAGTTCTCCAAATACTGCACGGCGTAGCCTTGCACGGCCCGCATCGCCACCGGAGTCACGAAGCTCAACGCCGAGGCCAACAGCCCCTTGCGTTCCGCCCCTTTGACCTCGCCCTGCACCTTTTCGATCACCTCGCGCACCTCGGCCGCGTCAGTCGTCGGGATGGCCACGGGCATCGGGACGATTTTATGGCGCCGGGGGACGATCAGATAACCGATGGCGGCCGACACGCCCAGGGCGGTCCAGGGATACATCCGGATGTAGCGACGCCAGTCGGCCGCCGCCTCGGCGTTGGCCACGACGTCGCGGACGTCCGCATGGAGCTCGCGGCGAATCTGCGCCATTTTGAGTCGGAGTTCGTCAGCGTCATTGGTCGCGGTGGCCACAACCATTGCTCCCGTCGGGGTCGTTCGGACTCAGTCTCGAGGAACCGCGGCGGAAACAGCGCCCCACCGGTCACCCTTGGAGTCACCAGCAACCGCAATGCCAAGGAGAATTGTCCGCCGCCACTTTGGGAAGTTCAGAACCAATCACCGTATGATTGCGCCGGGCATTCCCTTACATGCGCAAAACAGTGCTCAGTTGCATCGTACTCAACCTTGCGGGGTCTTGCTCCCGGCCTTGCGCTTCCCTCGGGCCGCGCGGAGGTTCTCCCAGATCGACCGCCCCTGCTGGCCCACCTGCGCGATCAACCGGCTCGCTTTCGAGCGCGTGGAGACGCGGTGCAGGTGGCGGATCAGGGCGGTCCGCTCCGCCCGATGGAACAGGGAGGCGAGTGCGGGGAGCAACAGCTCGATGATCCCGAACGGCGAGCTTTCCGAGAGGCCGACCGCGACCACCTCGGTAATCGTCGGGGGAAGTGCGGCGCGGGTGGCGTCGAGCCGCGTTCTGACGGCCGTCTCGCGGCTCCGCTGGCCGCTGCCCCAGTTGTAAGGCGGGCTCCAGGCGGCGCCGAAGTCGGATTTATCCACCATGGTGACGACGGCCATGGCGGGGGGAATCTCCAGCCTTGGATGTTCGACATACCAGCGATCCCAGGCCTGAGCGAAGGACACGTCGGCGGTGATCGAGTCGCGACGACCATCGATCACCAGGATCATCAGGTCGGCCTCCACCGCCTCCTCCACGGCCTCGCGGCGGGTCGCCCGGTCGCGGGCCGACTCCCCCCCTGGGTTCGTCGTGTAGCCCGGTGTCTCCACGAACTGGGCCGTCCGCAGCCGTTCGATGAGCGCCTCGTCGAGCCCCCCCGCCGCCAGCTTGGCCTTCACCAGCGACAGGTCGCCCGCGCACGCCTGCTTCAACGACTCGATCAACCGGCTCTTGCCCGCTCCCCGGGCTCCGGCGACCGCCACGACCAGCGTGGCCAGTTCGTTGTCGATCGCCTGGACCGTCTTGGCCGACTTGCGGGTCAGCCGTCGGTATTGATCGGTCCCGATCGCCAGGCGGCCGCTGTAGAGCTCGATCAGGTGCATTCCCAGGCGGTTGACGAACGCCCGGTAAAACCAGCGCAGCAGATTCTGCTGCATGTTCTTCCAGGCCGGTTTCACCATCCACTGCTGTGTCCCCAGCCGCGCCAGGCCCGTGATCGGGCTGAAGATCGGCAGGAGATACGAATAGATGTCGTTGGCTTTCTGAAAGTAACCGGCCACTTGCACGGCCTGCTTCCAGTGCGACGCCGTGAGCATGTCACCGCCGGGCACCTGGTGGCAGAGGTTGTTGAGATCCTCGGCCGCCAGCTCCATGGCAGTCAAGAATTCCACGACCGGAACGTGCCCGATCGGGTCTCCGGTCAGCGGGTGATAGTGCTCCGCGAGCTTACGGGCCAGGCGACGGGAGGTCTCGATGTAGATGTCGATGTCGCTGAGGGCCTCCAGCGCGATCGTGTCCCCGTGGTCGGCCTCGTTCTCGACGAACTCCCAGGCTTTGCGGTCGAACGCCGTGAACGTCTGGGGCGCATCCCAATCGAGCGGCGGCAAGAGCGGAGTCGTCGCTTTCGTCCACCGCGCCGCGAGGATCGCAAAGACGATTCCCGAGGCCACCCAGAGCGCTCCGGCCGGCCAGAGCCATCTCCGCTCATACAACCAGAGGGTTCCGAAGCCAATGTAGGCCAGGAACGGACCGACCAAGAGGAGCAGGAGAACCCACGCCCGCCAGTTTTTGATCACCGCCAAGCCCCCGGACCGAGACGAGACCCCATCACCACCGAAATCAAAACGTCACCCGTCATTGACTTGTTCGCCGCGACCCTCCGCATCTTTCCCCAAATGGTCCGGCCGGAGCAAGGCCCTGGCGGCAAGTCGTTGGAAATCGTGGCCCCCCATTCGAAGGGACGGAAACGACGATCCGGCTCGCCGCTCGACCAGGATCGGGGTCGAATGACGGGCCGGAACCGAGGCCCTCAGGGCCGACGTTCGGGGCGAACCACTAAGGCCACTATGGAACGCGGTCACGTGGGTACGGTCAACTATTCCTCATGGCGTTGGGCAGGTGGCGGGCGATTGCTTCAGGAAGGTTGCGAAGCGTGTCCGCCAGGTGGCCGAGCGAGTCGGGCGCGTTGCGAAGTCGATCGGGAAGATGGCGCTCGGCCCAGGTTTCCTCGGGTCGAGGTCGCGTGAGCAGGGTGGTGAGGACGATCCCAAAGCCAAAACCGATCCCGAACCCGATCAAAACCGATGGCGCGGGGTTCCGGGCCACCATCCCCTCGGCGAGTCGGAGGCGTCGCGCGGCGTCCTCACGTGCCGAGTCGTAACCCTCGCCAAGCCGCTGGCCGACCTGGGCGACCCCTTCATGAATTTGGTGGCCCACCGCCTGAACCTGGTCGCGAACGCCACGGTTCTCGCCGCCACGCTCGGGTTCGCCGCGACCCATTCCACCGTTCTGTCGCTCTGAATTACCCTTTGGCATTGCCGTGACTCCTAAGCAGAAGGTGCATCATGAGGCCCGAAAAAGGACGGGGCCTGACGTCGGATTACCTCGTGCAACGACCATGCCGTCGCTCCTTTGTTTCCGCTGGGAACTTGACTGCATGCTCCAGGGTGGTAACGTACCCAGCGAGAACTCTGAAATCCTTCTTGAGAAGGGGTTGACCCTCTGCCATAGAGGTTGCGATCATCTCAAGAGACTTCGCGGCGTCACCGGCCCCATTGGGGGGTCCTCTCGTCGCCGATCGTTTGAAGTTCTCCTTCCCCAAGGGAAAATCTCCAATGAAGCGTTTCCTGGCTCTGTCGTTGATCCTTGGCGTCACCTCGTTCGGCTTGGTTGGCTGCGGCGAAGAAACCAAGGTTGAAGAACCGAAGGTCGAAGCCCCCGGCGAACCCGCGAAGGACGCCAAGACCGACGCGCCCGCCGCTCCGGACAAGGCTGAAGCCCCGGCCGTTCCCCCGGCCGACGCCCCCGCCGTTCCCCCGGCCGACGCCCCGAAGTAATTTCGGAACCGGCGACACTGCCTGCCTCGCCCCCCGGACTCAATCGGGGGGCGTTTTTTTTTGGCCAATCCTTGAGTTCAAAACCTGGTGATTCCCGAGGGTTGGCATTGCGGTTGCACTCCCTCACCTCCCAAGAAGCCCGGCTGTGTGGCCGGCCAAACGGGGGAATGACGGGAGAATCATCACCATGGCGATCAACGCACAAGAGCTGCAGGGTCAGTGGAACAAGCTACGCGGGCAGGTGAAGGAGAAGTGGGGTCAGCTCACTGATGATGACCTGCAAATCCAGGGCGGCAACATCGACCAACTCGTGGGTCGAATCCAGCAGAAAACCGGTGAGGGGCGTGAGAACATCGAGCGGTATCTCACCGAATTGACCTCACGAGGGGCGTCGGCCGTCTCCCAGGCGGCGGAGTCCGTCAGCCAGTACGCCCAGCACGCGGGGGGCCGGCTTCGTGAGCACTACAGCGAGTTCGCCGACGTGGCCCGCGAGCGAATCGACTCGGTGCAAGAACACGTGCGGCACAACCCGACCCAGTCCGTCGCCACCGCCTTCGGTGTCGGTCTGGTCGCCGGCCTGATCGTGGGCCTGGCCTTGCGTTCCCGATAACCCGTCAGACCGCGGAACGGACCGGGCGGACGCACGCACGAACGAATGAACGCCCGGTCGACTCCCGGCTAAGTTCGCACGGTTGACGTGATCTTGGCTCTGACAAAAAATGACAATTCTGACTGAGGAGACACGACAATGCTGCGCTGGGCCATTCTGTTCGCCATCGTCGCGCTGATCGCTGGCGTCCTCGGATTCGGCGGCATCGGTGGCATGGCATCCGACATCGCCCGAATCTGCTTCGTCCTCTTCCTGGTTCTGTTCGTGGTCTCGCTCGTGATGGGCCGACGGGCGCTCGACGGCCCGACGATCTAGGCCAAGCCGTTGGACGAGTCTGCCTTCGAGGGACACACGGGCACCCGGAACCGATCAGAAAATCAAGAAAAAATCGTGTTCAACGGCTGAGCGAATGACAGTGACCGGTCCCGACCGTGATCCCCAGAATGCCGCGAGGCGAGGCGCTCCTGATTAGGAGCGCCTCGCCTCGCGGCCGTTTTTTTTTGAGCGCGGGGGCTGGGGTTCTCACCCCAGTTGACCCCACAGGCTCAGGCTCGCCCCAGGCAACACTTCTTGTACTTCTTCCCCGAACCGCATGGGCAAGGGTCATTGCGGCCCGCCGAGGAGACCTCGGCCGGCCTACGGATCGGCACGCCTTTGACGCCTCCGCCCGGCTTGAGCCGCTCGTTGTACGACCGGGCGATCACGCGGATCTGCGCGGCCCAGTCCGCCCCTTCGCCGACCCGGCCGCTCTCTCGGAGATATTCGAGAAACTGCGCAATCACCTCGGGCACGAGCGGGCGGGCCTCCTCCGGCAGCACCAGCCGGGGCATCCGCTCGGTCAGTACGGTCGCAAACGTCCCCGGCGACACCTCGTCGGGAAAGTCACGGTCGATCGACCGGACAGACTGGCCGAAGTGAGACAGGATTTCGGAAACGGATCCAAGAACCCGCGGGTCGAGTTGCCCCGCCACGAACGATTCGGCGAAATCTCCCGACCAATTGTCCCAACGATTATCGAACATAGACTCACAATTCTCAGTAAAAGATCACGATCGCAACGTGGCACCAAGGCGATCCGCGCAGGCGGCAATCACCGTCTGGATCGCCTGTTCGACCTCCTCGCCGGTCAAGGTTCGCTCCGCGTGGCGGAACCGGAGGCCGAAGTGCAGGCTCTGGCGGTCGTCGTCGAGGTTCCCACCGCGGAAGGTGTCGAGGTAGTCGACCGCCTCCAGGGTCGGGCCAGCCGCGTCGCGAACGGCCCGCGCGAGCTCCGACCAGGCGAGACTTCGCGCAACGACAAGCGAAAGATCGCGCATCACCGCCGGAAACGGGGGGAGCGGATGATGGAGCGGAACCAGATTGGCCTTGGCCATCAGGACGTCGAGCTCGAGCTCGACGGCTGAGCTCGCGGCTCGAAGCTCGAGCGCGGAGAGCCGAGCGGGGTCAACTTCGCCGAGATAGCCCAGGTGCGTTCCCGCCAGGAGCAGCTCGGCGCCACGACCAGGGGCAAAATAAGCCAGGGCCGCGGGGCGAACCTCGAGCTCGTGGTCGGCATGCAAGCGGGTCAGGAGCGCCTCAACCACCCCTTTGAGCCCGCGATAGTCGCGGCCGCTCACCAGGGCCAGGCGGGTCGGTTCCGCGGGCAGGACCGACCCGGGACGCGGTCGATAGACGTTGGCGATTTCAAAGAGCTCAGCGTCGGGGTTGCCGTGCGCTTCGTTATGACGGCGGACGGCCAGCAAGCTCGGCACGAGGCTCCGCCTCAGGGCGTTTTCGCGTTTTCGGCTCGAGTGGTCGACCCGGATCGCCGTCGTCTCGGGATCGGGGTCGAGCGGAGCGCTGAGCTCGTCCGCCACGAGGCTGAATGTGACCGCCTCGTCGAACCCGCAGGCCGTCAGGGCCCCTCGGATCTCGGATTCGACCCGTTCCCGCAACCCGCGCGGGGAACTGGCCAGAGGGACCAGCCGATTCTCGGGAATATGCTCGTAGCCGTGGATCCGCGCGACTTCCTCGATCAGGTCGATCTCACGGTCGAGGTCGCTCCGCCAGCTCGGCGGCTGGAACTCGCCCCACTCGCTCGTGCCGCCGCGCGGCTCGAGCCCCAGATCTTGGAGGATCGCCTGAACCCGTGGCTGAGGAACATCGATCCCGAGCACCCGAGGGATCTGCGCATAGCGAAGCTGGATCGACGGCCGAGCGGGCAGGGGGGTGCTCACGTCGATCAAGCCGGGGTGAAGCGTTCCCCCGGCCAGTTCGAGGATCAGCTCCGCACACCGCCGACTGGCCCATTCCGTGCGTTCGGGGTCGAGCGTGCGCTCGAACCGGTAGCTCGACGGGCTGTGCAGCCCCAGCGCCCGGGCCGTCCGACGAATGGACATCGAATCAAACCGGGCGGCTTCGATCAGCACGTTCGTGGTCGTCGCGCCGATTTCGGTATCCAGGCCCCCCATCACCCCGGCCAGGCCGACCGGCCGTTCGGCGTCGGCGATCACAAGCATCTCGGGAGCGAGCTCATAGACCTTGTTGTTGATCGCGGTCAGGGTCTCCCCCTTGCGCGCACGGCGAACCACGAGCCGGTGGCCCGCGAGTCGGTCGAGGTCGTAGGCATGGAGCGGCTGGCCGCACTCGAACATGACGTAGTTCGTGATGTCGACGATGTTGCTGATCGGCCGCACGCCGATCGTCTCGAGTCGCTTGCGGAGCCACCAGGGGCTCTCGCCGACCTTCACGCCCGAGATCACCCGCGCGGTGAATCGCGCGCAGAGCGCAGGATCGTCGACGGTGATCCCAGTCCGGGTCGCGACGGCCGGCCCGGACTCCGGGGGCCTGGGATCGAGCGCGTTGAGCGTGCGTTCGAACAGGACCGAGACCTCACGGGCGACTCCCAGGTGCCCCAGGCAGTCGGCCCGGTTGCTGGTCACCTCCAGGTCGATCGCGAGGTCGCCACCGACCTCGGTCGTCGACTCGTGGTTCAAACCCGTCAGGGCGAGCCGCTCGGTCAAAATGTCCACCGGCATGTCGAGCCGGACATATTGTGCCAACCAGTTCCAACTAACGATCATCGGCTTCCCTAACCCAGGATGGAGTCAACGGCGAGGACGAGGTCGGGAAACGCCTCGGGAGAGACACTCTCTCCACGCGGCCGGATCTGGATCTCAGTGTGAACACCCGAGATCGGGCGACGATGGACTTCGATCCATTCCTTGTTCAGGTCGACGAGCCAGACCTCGGCGACCCCTTCGCGGGCATAGAGCCCCAGCTTGATTCCTCGATCGTACCCGGCCGACGAGTCCATGACCTCAATGAGAGTCAAGACATCGCTCGGCGACGCGGGGATCGCAGCGTAATAATCTTGCCGGGGCCGGAGCAGAACGAGGTCGGGTTCCGGCTCGGAACGATTACTCAATCGAATCGACCCCTGGACGCGGACGATCGCTCGAGGGCGGACCCCAGGAACCAACAGTTCTGTGAGACGGTCCACGCAAGCGAGATGACGCGAGCCGATGGGGCTCATGGTAACGATTTCCCCCTCGATCAGCTCGACGCGAGCATCCTCACTCAGAATGCCGGCCTCAGCCATCCGATGATAATCTTCAACGGAAAATCGATAGGTCTCGTACGGTGATGATGCGCTGGCCATGAGATATCCTCCCGAGAGCTCGAAGGAATTATTCCGCCTTCCGCCCAACCCGCGACCAGAGAAAGTAAACCGGGATTCCCGCCAGCACGATCAGGACGCCGATCCCCGACGTCTCGGGGGTCATCACGATGAAGTCGAGCACCACGAGCACGGCCAGACCGAGGTAGATCAGGGCGGGCAGCGGGTAGCCGAACGTACGGTAGGGACGTTCCGCCCCGGGCACTTTCCGTCTCAAGGCGATGACAGCCCCAACCATCAACATGTAGAACGCCACATCGACCGGAATGATGTATTCGAGAAGCTGGCTGTAGAGGTTGCCGTAGCTCGCCTTCTGGGTGGAAGCATCAATCGCGACCGTCACCGGCAGAGTCAGCAAGCAGGCCCAGACGCCCTGAGCCACCAGCGCGACGCCCGGCACGTGCTGGCGATTGGTCGTTCCCACCCGCTCGAAGAAGAGGCCGTCACGAGCCATCGCGTAATAGACCCGGGCCCCGGCCAGGATCAGGCCGTTCACGCAGCCAAACGTCGAGATCAAGATCGCGACCGCCATCGCGACCGTCCCCGCCCGGCCGAACACCGCATGCATGACGGCGGTTCCGACCCGGTCCTGAGGCGCCCCCTGGATCTGGTCGAACGGGAGCGTGACGAGGTAGGCGATATTGGCCAGCAGGTAGAGGAGGATGACCGTTCCACAGCCGAGCACCAAGGCGCGGGGAAGGTTGCGCCCGGGGTTGCGGACTTCACCGCCGGTGAAGGTGACGTTGTTCCAGGCCGACTGCGAGAACAAGGGGCCGATCATCGCGCGGCCCAGGAGCATCGCCAGGGCGACCCCGCCGGTCGCGCGGAAGCCGGTCTGAACTTGCGCGGGGTCCCAACCGTTGGCCACCGGGTTCCACCACGAGGAGGTCCAGGCCGCGGCCTTGGGGTTGAGCCCCAGAGTGAGGCCGACCACGATCAGGCCGAACAGGGCGGCGGTCTTGGTGAAGGTGAACGAGTTCTGGATCAGCTTCCCCGCTCTCAGGCCGCGGGTGTTCGTTACCGTCAACGCGACGATCAAGAGGATCGCGACCAGTTGCTGGGACGAAAGGCTGATCGCATAGTGGCCCCAGGCGCGGGGGGCGACCAGGTATTGGTCGGCGGCGACCGCGGGGATGAGCACGCCGAGGAACTTGGCGAAGGCGACGGCCACGGCGGCGATCGTCCCGGTCTGCACGACCAGGAACATCGACCAGCCGAACAGGAAGCCCAGCGAGGGGCCATACGCCTCGCGGAGGAAGACGTATTGTCCCCCTGCCTTGGGCATCATCGCCGCGAGCTCGGCACAGCAGAGGGCGCCTGTGATCGTCATCAGGCCGGCCAGAGCCCAGGCCACCAGCAGCCAGCCGGGGGAGCCGACCAGGCGGGCCGACTCGGCCGAGGTGATGAAGATGCCCGACCCGATCATCGAGCCCATCACGATCATGGTGGCGTCGACCAGCCCGAGCGCGCGGACCAAGGTCGGGGTCGGCTCGCTCGGCTCGATTGTCGTCGTCGGCATCGCGTCTCCTGCCTTGCGCCGGTCGCTCGTTTGATTCGGTTAAGAACCCTTGGCGACGACGAAGGCCTGAACGTCGGCGATCGCCTGACTCATGGTTTCCCGCCGCCACGGGGTCAGGGCGCTGTCGAGGGCGCGGGTCAGGTGGTTGACCAGGTACGCGGCCGCATCTTCCGGATTCTGTCCCTCAGCGCGAATCTCGGGGAAGTTGTGATGATGGACGCTCACGGTATGAGCCGTGGCACCAATCGTCACGATGATTCGGCTCTCGTCGGTCGCCATGGGAAGGGGCCTCATCGGGGGATCGAGTCCCGAGGCGGACTAGGCCGAGTCCAGGACTCCGATCCGGTCACGGTCGGAGCCCGGTCATGTCCTGGTCATTGATCCGCACCAGTGGACTCAGAACTGGGAGAGGAACCGCACATCGTTCTGGTAGAGCAGTCGGATATCATCGATCTTGTGTCGCCGCATGCAGAGCCGCTCGATGCCCAGCCCGAAGGCGAATCCAGTCACCTCGTCCGGGTCATAGCCGACGGCGCGGAAGACGTTGGGATCGACCATCCCCGCACCTCCCATTTCAACCCAACGGTCGCCGCCGTGCCAGAGCATATCGACCTCAACGCTCGGTTCCGTGAACGGAAAGAACGAGGGTCGGAACCGGATCTGCACATCTTCCCCGAGATAGCTCTGGGCAAATAAGCGGAGCACCGTCTTGAGATCGGCCATGGTCACACCGCGATCGACCATGAGCCCTTCGATCTGGTGAAACATGAACGAGTGGGTCGCATCCACCGTATCGGGCCGATAGACCCGGCCGATGGCGATCACGCGAACCGGCGGGGGCTGGTTCTCCATCACCCGGATCTGCACCGTGCTCGTCTGACTGCGCAGCATCGTGCCTTCGCTCAGATAGAAGTTATCGAGCGGATCGCGGGCGGGGTGGGACGGGGGAATGTTCAGCGCTTCAAAGTTGTGGCGGACATCTTCCACCTCGGGTCCGCGCGCCACGGCAAAGCCAAACCGACCGAAGAGGTCGATCAGCTCGTCGGCCGTCTGGGTGAGCGGGTGGCGATGACCGAGCCGGGGCCGATGCCCGGGCAGGGTCAGGTCGATCCCGCGATCGGCGAGGGCGGCAGGCCGCTCCAGGCGGATCTTGGCCTGGTCACAGGCCGCCTCGAGCGCCTGCTTGACAGCGTTGAAACGCTGGCCGTAGCCGCGTTTGGCGGCCGGTTCCAGCGTTTTGAGTCGTTCCTGAGCGGCCTTGAGCCGACCTTGCTTCTGGCCCAGGAACTCGATCCGGGCCTCTTCGACCCCTTCGGCGGACTCAACCTGACCGAAGGCGGCAAGGCCCGCCGATTCCAAGGAGTCAAGATCGGCGAGGGCCTGGGAATTTGGGTCGGCGGAGCTCATTGGCCTCGTTCCATCGGGCCGTGACCGGGCGCGAACCGATCCGGCCCTCTTCAGATCGGAGAGATGGCTTCAATCGCTCAGACATTGAGAGACAGAAGGCGCGTCTCGCTCGGCTCAGGCCGTCTTGACTTTGGCCGCCTGACGGTCGCGAATCTTGGCGTCGTGCTGGTCGAGCTCGTGACGAATCCGACCGACAATGACGTCAAACGTCTCGGGGTCGAGGATCGCCAACTCGGACAGGCTCTTGCGATCGAGGCCGATGTTGGCCAGGTGCAAGCCATGAATAAAGCGGCTGTAGCGAAGTCCGCGCATTTCGGCGGCGGCGCTCAGGCGGGTGATGAACAGACGGCGAAAATGACGCTTCTTGGCCCGGCGATCGCGAAAGGCGAACATGCCGGCTCGGAGCAGCGTCTCCTTGGCGGTCCGGAGCAGGCGGCGGCGACCGCCGACAAACCCCTCGACGGCCTTGAACAGTCGCTTCTTCGCCTTATTGCGGGCCGCGCCCTTCGTTGCACGCATCGTAGATTCTCAATTTCCAACACGACGCCCAGCGCCTTTCGGCGAACTGAATAAGGGCGTCTCAGGCCTGGTGAATCGTCGTGATCAGTCGTGATCCAACGGGACGTCGGTCGAGACGTCGCAGCAATGCAATTAGGCTGTGGGGGCAGCGGCGGCAGCCGCAGCCGCGGCACGTTCAGCTTTCCGTTCGGCAAGGAACTGGAGCCGGGCCGACTTGATGGCGTCGGGCTGCGAGCTCTCGCGAGTATCCAAGGCGCGACGCAGCCGATGGGCTTCGGCAGAAATCGACAGGATGGATTTCTTCCGGAGCCGACGAACCTGCTTGCCACTCTTGTGGCTCATCAAGTGCGACGACCCGCAGCGTTTGTGGCTGACCTTGCCGGTGGCCGAAACCGTGAACCGCTTCTTCGTTCCCTTGTGCGTTTTGAGCTTCGGCATAATGACCCTATCCTAACCGATCGCCTGGCGGTATCGCGCAGAAGGCCGGCGGGAAGTCCGCGAAATCGGCCGAGTCGATTAACATAACACGGCGACGGTCCCCCGGCCAACTCCAATTGACCGGCAAACCGCAAAAAAAATCCCTCTCCGACCGCAACGCCGAAGCTTCGCGACGGAGAGGGTTGTTTCGAGGCAAGTCAGGCATGACGGAGCGAGGCGGGTGCGGCGACCGGGGCGATCAGGCGCGCGGGGCGACGATCGCCGTCATCCGTTTCCCTTCCATCGAGGGGTTCTTCTCGACTTTCGCCACGTCATCGAGCGCCTGGAGCACTTCGTCCATGACCTTGCGGCCTTCGTCGATGTGCGCCAGCTCGCGACCGCGGAAGAGGACGTTGACCAGCACCTTGTCCTTGTGTTCAAGGAATTCGCGGGCGCGCTTGACCTTGACCTCGATATCGTGGTCGCCGGTCTTGGGGCGAACCCGAATTTCCTTGACCTGAACCTGGTGCTGCTTCTGCTTCGACGCCCGTTTCTTCTGCGAGTACTTGAACTTACCAAAGTCCATGATCTTGCAGACTGGTGGGCGCTCGTTGGGAGCGACCTCCACCAGGTCCTGACCCGCTTCGCGGGCCGCTTCCATGGCTTTGCCTGTCGGCATGACGCCGAGCATGGCTCCTTCGGCGTTGATCACCCGCACCGGTGAGATGCGGATCTGCTCGTTAACCCTGAGATTCCGGTCGATAGCGTCCTCCCCAGGACGATGGGATCAGCCTCACCAAAGGCGGGGCGCGGCCCGGCCCTCCCTCGCAGGGGAGAGAGACCGACAACCCCCGGACGTCCACGAAGCTCACCCCCGCGGCAAGCCCTCGTCCGTCGCGAGGCAACCTTATGCTCTACAATCGATCAATTTTACTGTCAAGAGGGTATTTCCGCAAGCCGCAATAAGCGTGCCGACCGCACCTTGCCTCAGAACTGTCCCTTGGCAGAGGCCGCGACCTTGGATTAGGCTGGAGTTCGCGCGCTCCCGGGGGGTCGGTTGGAGACGCCTTTTTTTTTCTGGCGCCTCCTCGGTTTTCGCGGCAGTCAGTTTGCGGCGTGACGGGCCGAACCGGCGTTGTGGGTCGGGGGGCGACCGTCCGCCTTTGGTTCTTGGGAACGGAAAGGCCGGCCGTCGGGCCGGGCGTGGGGCCATGGTCCAGATCAAGCTTCCGGATGGATCGCTCAAGGAATACCCCGAAGGGGTGCGACCGCGCGAGATCGCCGAGGGAATCGGCCGCCGCCTGGCCGAAGCCGCGGTCGCCGCGGTGGCCGACGGCACGATCGTCGACCTCGATCGCCCGCTCGAGAACGGCCGGGAACAGCCGATCGAGCTCCGCCTCCTGACCTCCAAAGACCGCGAGGCGCTCGACGTCCTCCGGCATTCGACCGCGCACATCATGGCGCGGGCGATCATGCGGCTCTTCCCAGGCGCCAAGCTCGCCTTCGGCCCGACCACCGCCACCGGTTTCTACTACGACGTCGTCCTCGCCGGCCGCCCCTTGTCCGAGGATGACTTCCCGGCCATCGAAGCCGAGATGGCCGTGATCCTCAAGGCGGCCGAGCCGTTCGAACGGTTCAGCCTCCCCGTCGACGAGGCCAGGCAGTTCGTCGACGAGCTCGGCCAGTCGTTCAAGGTTGAGCACATCAACGACGAGTTGTATAAGTACGGCATTCTCAGCTTCTACCGCCAGGGAGAGTTCGTCGACCTCTGCCGCGGCCCCCACATCCCCCACGCCGGCAAGGTCGGCGCCTTCAAGCTGATGTCGATCGCGGGGGCCTACTGGAAAGGCCGAACCGACGGCCCGGTCCTCCAGCGGGTCTACGGCACCGCCTACTTCGATAAGAAAGAGCTCGACGCGTTCCTCGCCCAGGTCGAAGAAGCGAAGAAACGCGATCACCGCCGGCTGGGCAAAGATCTCAACCTGTTCACGATCTCACAACTGGTAGGCTCGGGCCTGATCCTCTGGATGCCCAAGGGAGCGGTCGTCCGGGGCGTCCTCGAGAACTTCCTCAAAGACGAGCTGATGAAGCGCGGGTATCAGCCGGTCTACACCCCGCACATCGGCAAGGTGGAGCTCTACAAGACGAGCGGCCACTACCCCTACTACAAGGACTCGCAGTTCCCGGTCCTCCGCTTGCTCGACGACGCCGCGATGACCCTGCTCGTGGGGCTCGAGAAGGACGAGCTCGACGAACCCACCCAGAAGGCCCTGCTCGCCAAGGCGGGCATCCCCGAGTCGATGCCCCAGAGCAAGGCAGGCCAGGAAGGGCAGCTCGCGCCGGCGTTCACCGATTCGTTCTTCGCGCTCGACAAGGCCTCGAAGATCAAGTACGTCGAGCAACTCGGCGTGAGCGAGGAATACCTCCTCAAGCCGATGAACTGCCCGCACCACATCCAGATCTTCGCCGCGCAGCCGAGGAGCTACCGCGACCTGCCGGTCCGCCTGGCCGAGTTCGGCACGGTCTACCGCTACGAGCAGTCGGGCGAGCTCTCGGGCCTGACCCGGGTCCGCGGGTTCACCCAGGACGACGCCCACCTGTTCTGCACCGTCGACCAGGTCCGCGACGAGTTCCGGGCCACGATGGAGCTCACCCAGTACGTCCTCGGCAGCCTCGGCCTGACCGACTACAAGCTCCGGCTGTCGAAGCACGACCCGGAAGATCCGAAGTACGCCGGAGCGGCCGGCGACACCTGGCGCCGCGCCGAGGATGATATCCGCTCGGTGCTCGACGAGATGAAGCTCCCCTATGAAGAAGCGGCCGGCGAGGCCGCCTTCTACGGCCCCAAGGCCGACTTCATCATCCGCGACTGCATCGGCCGCCAGTGGCAGCTCGGCACCGTCCAGCTCGACTACGTCCTCCCCGAGCGGTTCGGCCTCGAGTACACTGGCCCGGACAACCAACCGCACCGCCCCGTGATGATCCACCGCGCCCCGTTCGGCAGCATGGAGCGGTTCATGGGGATCCTGATCGAGCACTTCGCGGGCGCCTTCCCCCTCTGGCTCGCCCCCGAACAGGTCCGCGTCCTGCCAATCTCCGATAAGGTCGCCGACTACGCCAAGCGCGTCCTCGCCGACCTCCAGGCGGCCGGCCTCCGCACGAGCATCGACCTCCGCCCCGAGAAGATCGGCGCCAAGATCCGCGACGCGCAGCTCGAGAAGATCCCGGTCATGCTCGTCGTCGGCGCCAAGGAGGCCGAGCAAGAGACCGTCTCCTACCGCGACAGGATCGACGGCGACCGCGGCGCCATGCCCCTGGCCCAGGCCATCGCCCAGCTCAAGGCGGAGTCCGAAGCCCGGACCATCCGCCAAACCGCCCCCCCGGCCGCCATCCCGGTGGCGACCGAGGATACCACGGAGAAGCACGCCTATTGACGGAGTGACGGGGAATCGCGAAGGACAGGCAGCCAGCCTGTCCTTCGCTCGCCTCGAAATCGAAAGAGGATTCCCTCCGCCTCGATACCTGCGTGGTGGCGACACACGCCGGCCTTCGCGATAATCCCCGCCGGATCTGGCTCCAACCATCACGCACGGATCGAGGGGAGTCCGCGATGAGCTTTGACGGGGATGCAGCGGAAGAGACCGAGGTCGTCATCCATCGCCTGATCAGTCCTCCCGAACGATGGGGCCAGGACGACGCCGGTCTCCTCTGGAATGAGGTCCTGGCCGATGGCAACGTCAAGACCCACTTCTGGATCGCCGACGACGCCGACGACCGCGCAAGGCTCGAAGCGTTCTGGCAGGCATGCCAGCAGGTCGACTGGGACGAAGTCCAGATCCACGAAGTCCCCGCGACCTCGATCAGGAAGCCGAAGTTCACCATGCCGAGCCCGGTGGAACCTCCCCCCCGGCCTCAAGGTTCGCTTCCTGAATTCACCGACCAAGGACTGATCCGCCGGGTCCCCCACGATCCCGCTCCGGTGGCCGAGTCCTGGCAACGGATCGAGGCCTGGATGGCGAGGCATTGCCCCGAGGTCGTCGCCAGGCTCCTGCCCGGCGTTTCGGAGAAGCATATCGCCGCTTTCGAACAGGCGATCGGCCAGAAGCTGCCGGAAGACGTCAAGGCATCGTACCGGATCCACGAAGGGATCGGCTGGGTGCCACGCGAATACGTGGAGATGTTCAAAGGAGACGACGAGGACGCGGACGAGCCCGATTTCATCAACACTGTCTTCTACGACTACGGGCTCGACTCGATTCGTGACGATCCCCGGAACGGGTGCGAGGAGATCCTGCCACACTGGCAGCAGTGGACCGACTTCGCCGATTTCGAAGACGAGGGGGCCCCGGAAGGGGGCAGTTTCAGCGACTCCGAGGTCTTCCCCGTCGATGCGATCCAGGTCCGCTACGCATGTCGCGGCTGGATCCCGCTCTACGCCTCACACAGCAACTACCTGGGGATCGACCTCGCCCCGGGGCCGAGGGGGGTAGTCGGCCAGGTGATCAACTTCGGCCGGGACGAGAACGAACACAAGTCCGTCCTGGCCACAAGTTGGGCCCAGTTCCTTGAAGACTACGCCGACGAGCTGGAGGCGGGGAATTTCCACTTCACCGGCGGCCCCGACGACGAGATCGGCGATCGATACCTCTACATGAAACGCCCCAGGGTGTCGTCGATCTGCCATCAATGGAAACACTGGGCCGAGGCCAAGCTCGCCCCGGAGTTTCAAGGGGTCAACACGCCTCCACCGCCCGATCCCACACTCGCCGACCCCGAGACCGACCGCGAGTGTCGAAGTGTGGTCGATGGCTTCCTCGCCGACTATCGCGCCTGGGAACTCCGATGGCTCGCCGTCCGACCCCTCGAGCAACTCGGCTTCGAGTCCATCAACGAACGCCCCGATGGTCAGATCCGGGGGAGCATCCACCCGCTCCGCAAATACGTCGACGAGGGCCTGCCGGTCCCCGAGGCGGTCGCGTTCGGCAAGGCGCATGAGGATCTGGATTACGACGAATTCTGGGAACATCCGTGGTTGAAGGACCGTCTCAATATCGGCCCTCACTACGCGCCGGCGATGGCCGAGCGATCGGCGATCTTCGCCAAATACCTGACCGCCTGGGCCCAGCGGAGCCAGAGCGACAACTTCACCCTCAACGACTCGCCCCGGTTCGCCCCAAAGACGTTCGAAGAGGTGTTTGTCTACCGAGGTGACGAGGAGACGGCCTACGTCTGGTCGACGCATATCTCGGATTCCTTGGAGGGAGAGCGAAACTGGCGGGTCCTCCTCAAGCGAGAAGGAGGCGGCTGGCGGATCGAGCGGTTGCAGAGTTCGACTGAGGGCAAGCCGTACCGGTCCAAGACGATCGGCTGAGACGTCGGGGGACGTCAACGTGATCAACCCCGCGCCCGCCACGCGTGCGATCGAGGGCTCCCTTCGCAATTGGACACACGCACAGTAACTCGAAAACCGTTTGAGCCGGCGCTGCGCGAACCTCCCGATCAGCGTGGCGTCTGACCCTGGTATACTTGCAGACAAGTCGGCATGCGCGACGCTCGAGTCTCACGGCCCCCAATCCGCGGTTGCTGGACTGCGTCCACCTCGACAAGCTGATGACTACTGATTTTCTGATGATTTGAACGAGGGTCGAGCTTCGTTCCCGATCCGTCACGCCAGTCCTCCAGGAGCCCTATCGCCGTGAACGACCAGTCCCAACCCGCGACCGCCTCGATCGACGTTGACGACATCCGACAAGCGGCCGAGCGACTCAAGCCGTGGGCTCACGTCACGCCCATCATGAGCTCGCGGACCCTGAACGAGCGCTGCGGCGGATCGGTCGTCCTGAAGTGCGAGAACTTCCAGCGGATCGGGGCGTTCAAATTCCGCGGAGCCATGAACGCGCTCTTGCAACTGGATGAGGCCAAGCGCGCGACCGGCGTCGTGACCCACTCCTCGGGCAACCATGGGCAGGCCTTGGCCTTGGCCGGCCAATTGCTCGGGATTCCCGTCTGCGTGGTCATGCCCCACACCGCGCCGGCGATCAAGCACGCGGCGACCCAAGGGTACGGCGCCCGGATCGTCTCGTGCGAGCCGACCCTGGCCGCGCGTGAGGCGGCCGTCGCCCTCGAGATCGAGCGGCATGGATCCACTCTCATTCACCCGTTCGACAACTGGCAGGTGATCGCGGGGCAGGGGACTGTCGCCTGGGAATTGCTCGACCAGGCCGGGCCGCTCGACATGATCCTCTGCCCGGTCGGGGGCGGCGGCTTGCTGGCGGGAACCGGGCTCGCGGTCAAGGGGCGATCTCCATCCACAAAAGTCATCGGTGTGGAACCGAAGCGGGCCGACGATGCCAAGCGGTCGCTCGAATCCGGCACCATCGAATCCTCGGGCGACCCCCGCACGATTGCCGACGGACTCCGCACCTCGCTCGGCGTTCGCACCTTCTCGGTGATCCGCCACCACGTCGATGCGATCGTGACCGCCACCGAGTCGGAGATCCTCGATACGATGCGGTTCCTCTGGGAGCGGTTCAAGATCATCGTCGAGCCGTCGAGCGCGGTGGCCGTCGCACCCGTCCTGACCGGGACACTGCCGGTGCGTGACCTCAAGGTTGGGATTATCATCAGTGGGGGGAACGTCGACCTCGAGCCCTTGTTCCAGGCGCTGGCCGCGAAGTGGTTGACCCAGGGAGAATAATCGATCATGGCAACGATTCGTGCGGATCACGAGCCTGGCGAGCGCTACGTCGGCCTGCGAATCATCAGCCTGATCTTCACGTGGATCGGGGTGATCCTACTGATCGTCGGCACCCTCCTCCTCGCCTTCGGACTCTATTACCTGACCAGCCAAATGGTCAGGCCGGCCAACGGCGGAGCTCCAGTCGCCGCTCCGCTGGTTGGCGACTCGTTCATGAATTCCCTGACCGGCCTCATCATCAGGCCGACCAGCGGCGGAGCCCCAGTCGCCGCGCCGCCGGTTGGCGGCTCGTTCAAGAACTTCCTGAGCCTGTTCGTCATCTTGTGGGCGATGGGTCCGCTGGGTGCCGGCCTCCAATTCCTGGCCATGGGCTACCTCATCCGCCTGGCGATCGACGTGGAAGAGAACACCAGGACCTCCGCTCGCTGCCTGGAAAAGCTCGCCGCCGCCGTGCCAAGAGCCGAGTCCCCCGGGCCTTTCTTTGTTTCCTGAGGTGATTTGCCTCGCGCGAGACTTCGCTTGCTTTCGGCATCTCGATCGCCCTCACCTTTTTGCAGTGGGGTCCCTCTTGATCGGCTCCTACAATGCAGTGAGGCCGCCGACTCGAACGACCAGCGTGTACTCGTCGTGCCGCACCGAGGCGCACCCATGCCATTGCCTCAGTACCCGATTCGCTCGATGCGATCGCGGGACCTGCTGTCGATCATAATCGCTGCATCTCTCTGCACCATTGGCGTGAGCATTCGCTTGCTTGGATGTCCCCCAGGCACCGGCGACCATGGAAACCGCACCGCGACGGCCGGACGGCTTGCCTGACACGACAGGGCATGATTTAAACACGAATTTCAGACACCAATACAAAACAACAAAAATTCGTACCAATTTGACCGACTCATCTCTGACGTCCACGAATCCGGTTAAACTGTCAATGCAAGGTAAAGGACGACGAGCCGAGCGCAGACCGACCGAGAGCAGAAGGCGAGGGTGGATCAGTGAACTCCGAGCCTCTCAATCGGGCAACTGACGAGCCGATCCATGGCAAGCCTGGGATCGAGCAGCCCTCATCGGGTCCTGCCTTCAACGAGCCCGCGCTGCTCGAGCAGATCATGCGGCTGCGGGCCGTCGACAACGTGACCAACCTGGCGTGCCTCGCGAAAGAGTATCTTTGCCTTGTAGCCGTGATCGGCGGGGCCATTGGATTCTGCGAGTACCGAAGGGCCTGGGGGTTGGCCTGGGCGTGGGATATTCCGGTCGTGAGCCTGGCCGCGGTGTTGATCGGTGCATTGCAGCACCGCCTGGCCGGGTTGGGACACGAGGCATCCCATTACACTCTCCTCAAGAATAAGTTCTTGAACGACTTGATCGGCGACCTCTTCTGCATGTTCCCGATCCTTGCGACGCTGCATTTCTACCGCCTGTTCCATCTGGCGCACCACCAATACACGAATGACCCGGAACGCGACCCGGACCTCGTGAGCTTGGGCGGAAGTAAGATGCTGGACCGGTTCCCGATGTCGCGAAAGTCGTTCATCAATGCATTTCATCTACGACCGTTCACTGAACCGCGAGCATTTCTGAGATACCAGCGCGATTATGTCGACATCAATGTGCTCGGAAGATCGGAGAACGTTTATTTGCGGCGATTGCCGGAGCGCGGCGCATCGAGCCGTCAATGGCCACGGCTCGGCACCGCGCTCGCGGGAGTCTACCTCGTTGCGTATATCGCGGGGCTCTGGGTGATCACCGCGCTGGGGCGGCCGGACTGGCTCGTGATTCAAGGGTTGGTCGGCACGCTTCTCGTGATCGGAGTCGGGTTCGCGCTACCGGAGCAGGCGTACTTCCGGTCGCCGTTGCGCCCGCCCCTCTCCGCCCGGTTCGTGAGCCTGCTGCGGCTCAGTTACTACTCGTGGTTCCTCGTGGCCCTGAGATCGCTCGGGATCGCGACCGCCGGAAGGGCCTCGGTCTATTTCTACCTGCTCTGGGTCCTCCCTCTGTGTACTTCGTTCCTTTACTTTATGCTCCTCCGTGACGTCTACCAGCACACAAACGCCGACGATGGCCGCCTGACCAACACGCGGGTGTTCCTCGTCGATCCGTTCACCCGCTGGGCAATCTTCGTCTACGGGCAGGATATGCATGTCCCCCACCACCTGTTTCCCGGGATCCCCCACTACCGGCTCTCCCTGCTCCACAAGCTCTTGAAAGAGCAACACGCCGAATACGCGACCCGAGTGGTGGAGTGCCACGGGACGTTCGCCAATCACAACGGGCGGCCCACCATCCTCGACCTGCTGGCCGAGCCACGGCCGGTGAACACAAGCCAAAGGCGGGGCTGATCCAAGAGCCGCCGGCAAGGCTGCAACCCATTCAACACACATCAATTCGACGGTCATCGCCTCGATGGGATCGTCGAAGAGGGGGCACATTCCCTGACCGCACGGAGTCCGTGGGGTCATCCCCAAGTCGGGTGAGAACCCGAATTCGAAAGAATTCTGGATAAAATCGCCCCCTGGTCTGCTTTATCAAGGCAGAAGACAACCGAACGCCCAGGGGGAGCGGCTCGTGGCGCAAGAAATCGGCGGGGCATCACGGCACGATCTCACGATCCTGTTTCAAGTCGGGAGCCTCGCCGGCCTGACCGACGGGCAACTCCTGGAGCGGTTTGCGACCGGCCGGGGCGATGCGGCCGAACTGGCGTTCTCGGCCCTGGTCGAGCGGCATGGTCCGATGGTGCAGCGCGTCTGTCGCACGATCGTTCGCGACGAGCACGAGGCGATGGACGCGTTCCAGGCGACCTTCCTCGTCCTGGTCCGCAAAGGCCGCTCGCTCTGGGTCCGCGACTCGCTCGGGCCTTGGCTCCATCGCGTCGCCTGTCGAGCGGCGGGCCGAGCCAGGGCCCAGGCCGATCGCCGGTGGGCGCTCGAGCGCAAGCTCGCGGCAATGACCGTCGGCCACACCGGGGATGACGACCGGAGCAAGCTGGCGGCCGCCGTGCAAGAGGAGGTCGACGGCTTGCCCGACCGGTTCCGCGTGCCGATCATCCTCTGCGACCTGCAAGGCCAGACCTGCGAGGAGGCAGCCCGCCACCTGGGCTGCCCGATCGGGACGATCGGCAGCCGCCTGGCCCGCGGTCGCGAACGGTTGCGGGGCCGATTGATCCGCCGTGGACTCGCCCCGGCAGTCGGAACCGTGGTCACCCTATCCTCAAGCGAGTCGCGAGGGGGAGGCGTGTCCGCCACGCTGATGGAATCCACAGTCCGTCTTGGGCTGGGCGTCGCGGCGCGCCAAACGGAGGCTGGCGTCTCCTCGGCCGCTTCCGCCAAGTTGGCCGAGGAGATTTTAAAGGGTTTGCACATGACCAATCTCATATCGGTGGGGACCGCCACGGCTGCTGTCGGGATCGTCTTTGTGACGAGTTGGGTGCTTCAGCCCGACAGCGGGACTCGGGGCCAGCCCATCGAGGTCAAGGCTCCGGCCAAGGTGAAGCGGGTGCGCTCGCCGGCGGACCGGTTCCCGTTCATGAATGACAAGGACCGGTTCGTCGACATGCAGTATGCGGAATTCGGCAACATGCGTCCGGTGATCCACGATGAGGACGGATACCGGTTCCAAAGCCGGCAAGCCATCCTCTACAAGGACGGAACGGCAAAACTCTGGAGCCTCGAACAGAAGGACCCGATCGCACCGGCCTTGAGTCACGAGGGCCCAATCCGAGAGCTGACATTTTTCGCTGAGTCGAACCTCTTGATCACAACTTCAGACCGATCGATCAAGGTCTGGAACGCCCTCACGGGCGAGCTTCGAGCCGAGCTGGACGGGCAGGGATTCCAGCCGCTGTGGCTCGCCTTCGCTCCCAAGTCGAAGCGATTCGTCACGCTCGAGACCGAGCGAAAGACCGTGACGGTCTGGGACGCGGTCAGCCTCAAGGCCATCGCCACACTCCAGCTCAAAGGGACCAAGGGGCAAGGCGTCGCGACCGGCCTGTCCGATGACGGTAAATCCGTCGTGACGTTCGATTTCGGCACCGATCCATCCGTCGAACTCTGGGACGTCGCATCGGGCCAGTCCTTCGCCACCCTGCGGCCACCGTCATCGGCCGTCGCCAGCGTTTTCAGCGAAAAAGGTACAAATCTGAACAAGAACGGCCTCATCCTGTCCAATACCGACCGCGGCACTCCATTCTGGGGGATCGTCCGTGACCTGGCACCGCGGGCCGGGAAATGACCAGAAAAACACATTTACATTTATCGATTCACTAATTGCAAACACGCGAACACTTTTCGTAACAACAAGAAAACCGAGTCTGTAGCAAGGATACCGGGATCTCGTTCCCACGCTCTACGCCATCATGCATTACCCACAAGTCGTAAGTCTCTGGCGTTCGGGCGGTTGGAAGAAGGGTCGGCGGGCACCGAACGAAGCCGCAACATGAGTGATTCCAACCGTTTACGTCGATCGCCCTCGCCAGGAACCGGGCCAGAACGGGACAAGTGGGTAATGCATAGGCTCTACGTAGGAATGCCGTACGCGACGCTCCGCGTCGTCTTCCCCGGCGGGTGGGGCCACAGAGCGGCCAGAACGGCATTCCCACGCCGAGCGCCTTGCATTACAAACAAGTCCTAACACGTTTACATGTTGTGACTTACTCGCAAGGATCCTGAAAACGGCCTCGCATCGCAATTACTGATTTTCCAAGCACTTGCGTCGATGACCTCCGACCAGAGCCGGACATGCCCCCGACTTGTGGGTAATGCATAGCGCCGAGCGTGGGAACGAGTTTCTCCCGCGAATTTCGGCCTCCGGGACAGACAGCCCGGTTTACTTGCGACAGACTCAGAAAACCTCGATCGTTCTCCGAGAATGGTGGAATGATCGAGCCACGGTCAAGCATGGAAGGGGGAACGGACACGTTAGCCTCTCGATAGGCACAACGGTCGCCGCCTATGTCGACCAGAGGACCAGCCCCACCAGGAGGATCCCACCCAGGACAATGACGGTCGTCAAGACCGTCACGGTCAGGGAGTCGGGTTCATAGCGGCCCGCGTCGATCGCCTGTCGGGTTCGAAAATAGAGCCGGCCCGACCAGGCGCAGAGCAAGGACCCGAGCACCAGGAAGACGATCCCCGTGATCATAAACTCATGGCTGCCTTGAGGAACATGAGCCGGGGGACTGCCGCTGACCAAGGCCAATTGCCGCAAGAGCAAGCCCATCCGGGCGATCACGAACCCGAGGCCGATCAACCCCAGCGAGGTGCGGATCCAGGCCAAAAAGGTTCGCTCGTTGGCCAGGTGATCCCTCGTCCGGCTCGAGGCGTCGGCGGGACGGAATGGTTCAGGATCGCGCTGCGGCATCTTGGTCCTCAATGATTTCCGGGCTCATTCCCCTCAGGAGTGGCCGGAGTCGAACCGGGCAGACGCCGTACCGCCAGGGGAAAAGGTCGCTTTCGGGCCGATTTCCCAGCGCTCGCGGCGGTCTGATTTTGATTATAATAGAGGCCTAACCTGAACTTACAGGACGAGGCCGAATGAGCCGAGGTCTGCCCTCGCCGATTCGACCATTCCCCGACCGGAGCGTTGAAAGCCGTGGCCGACAACCATGCATTCGATATTGTCAGCGAGATCAACAGCGCCGAGATGCACAACGCGGTCGTGCAGGCGCAGCACGAGATCGCAGTTCGCTATGACTTCAAGGGGACGCGGGCCTCGATCGAGTACAACAAGAAGGACAACAATCTGACCCTGCTGGCCGACCACAAAGGGCAGCTTGACACCGTGATCCAGGTGCTCAAGGAGAAGATGGCCAAGCGCGGGGTGGCGGTCAATGCCTTGAAGCGCGGCAAGCTCGAGGAGGCGACCCACGACTCGGTCCGCGAGATCCTCACGCTTCATACCGGCATCGAGACCGACGACGCCAAGAAGCTCGTCAAGCAGATCAAGCAAATCGGCATCAAGGTGCAAGCCCAGATCATGGACAGCAAGGTCCGGGTCACGGGCAAAAAAATCGACGAGCTCCAATCGGTGATCGCCTACCTGAAGGAGAACGGACCGGAATATCCTCTCCAGTACATCAATTTTACGTGAGTGGCGTTCTAGGCACGGCCCGCAGCCCGTCTCGCCCAAGGAGCAAGCTTCCTATCGAGTACCCCGGCGGAACCGGCCGATGTAATGAGGGTCCCGGATGGCCGGGCGGTTGGCCGTTGCGTTGAGTTCGCCGCGGCGCAGTACAAGGAGGATCTTCGCGATGGGGTTCTTGAACGGGCGCATCACCTACGTGCGATTTCGGGTCAGCGGCTCAAGCCCCTTGCCTTTCGGGGACGAAACCCTCGAGCAAATTCAATTGCACGCCCTCGGCCGGCACGGCGGGCCCGACCCCACCGACGGCATCACGATCGGCTGGGCCGGGGGGGACCATGTGCTCGACCTGACGTTCGACCCGGTCAAGAACATCCTCAACGACGCGCTTCACCTCTCGATTCGAATCGACACCAATAAGATTCCCGGCACGCTGCTCAAGGCCTACACCAAGATCGAAACCGATGCCCGGGCCCAACTTAACCCGAGCGGCTACCCGACCAAAGCTCAGCGTCAGGAGGCCAAAGAGGCCGCCATCGCCCGCGCCGAGTCTGAGGCGTCCGACGGCCGGTTCCGCCGGATGTCGCACTATCCGGTGCTCTGGGACGCTCAGTCCAACGTGCTCTACGCCGGGATGACCAGCCTGACCGCGATCGAACGGCTGAAAACCCTGTTTCGCGAAACGTTCGACCGCACGCTCGAGCCGATCACCGCGGGGAGCCTGGCGTACTCGCAGGCCGAGGTCCACGGCCTCGAGCGCTCGGTCGAGGATTTCGGGCCGGTCGGCTTCGTGGGCGAGGGGGGGGTTACTCCACCGTCGCCTGGGCGGATTCGGACGCCTCGAGCCGCGACTTCTGGGGCAACGAGTTCCTGATCTGGCTCTGGCACACCTTGCAGATCGACGGCGACACGATCAAGCTCCGGGACGACTCGGAAGTGACCGTGATGATGGCCAAAACGCTGACCTTGGACTGTCCGCTCGGCGAGCACGGCCGCGACGCCCTGACCACCGAAGGGCCGACCAAGCTCCCCGAGGCGTTCCGGGCGATCCAGGCGGGCAAGTTGCCGCGCAAGGCCGGCCTGATCCTGGTGCGTGACGGGCTCCAATACGAGCTGACCCTGCAAGCCGAAACCCTCGCCGTGTCGGGGGCCAACCTGCCCAAGCCCGAGGGGATCTCGCGAGAGGATGCCAAGCCCGCGCGGATTGAAGGGCTGAGACATCTGGTCGAGACACTCGACCTGCTGTACGATGCCTACGGTCGGTGCCGGACCGGGCCGGAGTGGAGCGGCGAAATCGGCCGCATTCGTCTCTGGCTCAACGCGGCGTGACACCCCGCCCCATATGTGTGGTTGAGGGGGGACACGCCTTTGCAAGGAGGCGTGGAGCTCACGCTCGACCCCGTTGGGCAACTACCGACAGCATATTAGCTTCGCGGCGGCGCTCGGGTGCCTCTATGCGTGGGCGACCTTCGTGTTCGCCGGCGTCCACTGGCTCTACGGCTCCGTCGCGGCGCTTCTGGCGACCCTCAGCGGCCTCCTGCCCGACCTCGACTCCCAGACCGGGTTCGGGATGAAGGGATTCACCGGAATCCTCGGAGTCCTGGTCGCCCTGATTGTCTGGCAGAAGATGGGGAATTTCAGCCCCGAACCCGCCTTCGAGTTCCACCTCTGGGCGGTCATCGCCGCCTTCGCTTTGGTGCGCCACGGCTTGCGACGGATCGTGGGCCGCCTGACGGTCCACCGGGGGATGTGCCACAGCATTCCCACGTGCGCGGTCTGGGGGGCAGTCGCCTATCTCTACTACCCGACCGACAATCAAGTTCTCCGGATCGTTATGGCCGTGGCGGTGATGACCGGCTATTTCTCGCACCTGCTGCTCGACGAGATCTGCAGCGTCGACCTCAAGGGAGCGCGGGTCAATAAGGCGTTCGGAACCGCCATGAAGTTCTGGGCCCCCTCACCGTGGTCGACGCTCGGGATGTATGCCTTATTGAGTTATCTGACCTGGCGAATCATCCAGGGTTGGCCGGAAGGCCCGCTGATTCTCACCCCACCCATCCCTCCGAAGATCCCGATTACGCTCCCTGAGAACCTTCGGATCCTCATTCCGAACTGGGAGCTCGAGCGCTGAGACTCGCAGTCGAAGTGCGAGGGGCGACTCCGAATATTTTCTCGCGCGATTCGCGCGGCAATATTTTCGCGAAATCCGTATAATCGCTCAAGTTTACGGCTCGACGGCCTGTCTGAGCTTCGTGAGTAGGGCGTTTTCGAAACTGTAGGGAGACGAGTTCGATGCGAGCGATTGTCCGACCCGTTTGGTTCGCCACGACCGCGCTGGGGGTGCTCGCAATGCCCCTCACCACCCACGCACAGGCCCAGGCACCCGCGACGAAGGGAACGACTCCCGCGGCGAATGCGGCGGCTCCCGCTCCAGCCCCAGCCCCGGCCCCAGCCATGCGGATCTCGTCAGCAAAGCTGACCGAGGTGCTCGCGACGGTGAACGGCGAGAAGATCACCCGGGGCGACCTGCTCGACTTCCTCAGTCGTTATGAGATTCCCCCCGAGAACGAAGAGCAGATCTACAACGACGCGATCGAAACGCTGGTCAACATGAAGCTGGTCAGTCAATTCCTCACCCGCCAGAACATCAAAGTCAGCGACGATCGCGTGACCGAGGCGGTCAATCAGCTCGAGAAACAGCTCAAGGCGGACGGCAGCAGCCTGGCCCAGGCCCTGGTGGAAAGCAACAAGTCGATGAACGAGGTTCGCGAGGAGTACGCGAACCGGATCCGCTGGATCGACTACGTCAAGCTTCGGGGGACGGACGCCGAGCTGAAGAAATACGCCGAGAGTCATAAGGACCTGCTCAGCGGATCTCAGATCCGGGCGAGCCACATCCTCAAACGGGTGGAGCCCACGACCACGCCCGCCGAGAAAGAAGCGATCAAGCAGAAGCTGATCAGCCTCAAGAAGGACATCGAGGCCAAGAAGATCACGTTCGCCGAGGCCGCGAACAAGAATTCGGAAGACCCCGCGAACTCCGAGAACGGCGGCGGCGACATCGGATTCTTCGGACTCAACAGCGGCATCGTCGAGGAGTTCGGCCAGGCGGCGTTCGCCCTCAAGCCGGGCGTCATCTCCGACCCGGTCGAAACGCCGTACGGCTTCCACCTGATCCTGATCACCGACCGTCAGGAAAAGCCCAAGGTCGACTACGAGCAGAACAAGCCGTTGATCTTGAACGCCTACGCCGCCGAGCTCCAGAAGGATCTCCTGATGTCTCAACGCAAGTCGGCCAAGATCGAAATCAAGCCGATGCCGACCGACCTCTTCGTCAAGGCTCCGGCCCCCACCACCGCCCCCGTCCCCGCCGGTGCGACCAAGAACGCGGCCCCTGGTACGCCCAAACCCGCGAAGTGACCGGAACGCGAGTCCGCCGGAATTCGTTGCAAGCCAACCCAAAGAAGGGGGCCATCATGGCCCCCTTCTTTTTTTTGGGGATGCGCTCGCCCGTCCGAACCGGTGGGTGCGCTACGCCAAGTCGGAGAGGTCGAGCCGTCCTTGAGCCTTGAGGGTCGCGAACCGCCGGTAGGTCTCGGCGATGCCGTCGCGGAGCGAGGTCCGGGGGAGGGGGCCGAGCCGGGCGTCGAGTCGGGAGTCGTCCAGGTCGGGGGCGATCGGAAGCCGGAGGTCACCGTGCGTGACCAGGTCGGCGGCCTCGGGGGCCACCTCCGCCAGGGTGGTCAGGAAGGTCTCCATCGGCACGACTGCGCCTCGGACGTTGAACGCGTCGGCTCCTTCGAATGGGGCCGACAGCGCGCGAAGGAAGGTCGCCGCGACATCGCCCACGTACTGAAAGTCTTGGAGGCCGCCGTAGCTGATCTTGAACGGTTTGCCGATCACGACCGACTTGATCGCCTTGGTCGGCTCGCTCGTCATCCCGAAGTCGCGGCCCACACCGTAGACGGTCCACGGCCTGAGTCCGACGCTCGAGATCTTCTGATCGAGCCAGTAGACCCGGGCGTTGAGTTCGTTGCACACCTTGTAGGCGCCATAGTGCGTCGACGGGGCGAGCCGAACCTCATCACCGAGCGGCCCGGTCGCGTGGGGATCGGCGGGCCCGTGCACGGCAGCCGAACTCGCATAGACGACGCGTTCGACCTGTCCCTTCAGGGCCACAGCGGCCTCGAAGATCGCGAGCGTCCCGAGCACGTTGACCTTCGCCCCGAGGATCGGGTTCGCCCGACAAGTGGGGGCTTGCAGGCCCGCCAGATGGAGCAGGTGGGTCGCCCCGACTTGCTCGATCGTCTTGAGGACCGCGGGCAGGTCGGACACGTCCCCGGGTAGGAAGTGAACCCGTTCCTTCTGCTCGGGTTCGAGGAGCAGGTCGAGCCGATGCGTGTCCTCTTTGAGGTCGAAGATCCAGATTTCCTGTCCCTGATCGACCAGTTGCTTGGCCACCCAGGACCCGATGCAGCCGTAGCCGCCTGTCATCAGCACTCGCACGCGGCACCCTCCGAAATCGATGTCGGCTCACGAATTCCGGGTGGTCAGGATACCAGAACGGATCTTCGAAAACGCGAAGGTTGCCTTGGCGACAACCAGGTCGCCGCCGCAATTTCGGCACAATGCGTATCAAGGGAGTGAAAAAAGGGGGGGGGGAAGACGAACCATCAATTCGCGGCGGGAACAAGCGGGGCGGGGGGGAGCAGGTGGTGGCTCAACCAGCGATAGGCGGCGGCGTGATTGGCGCGGAAGTAGGGCAAATTGTGATGGCCATTGGGAGCACACTCGAGCGTGACCTCGACCCCCTTCTGGGCGGCCAACCAGGCGAACGACCGGGCCTGGGCGTCGAAGTTATAGTTGTCATCGCCGGGGTAGTGCAGGTAGATGTCGAGTTGCCCCGGCTGGAGGTCGGTCGTGAAGATCAGGTCGGCCGGATTCTCGCGACGGATTCTCTCATGGACATCCGGCCCGGTGCCGAAGACGGGGGTGACATACTTCTCCGCATACACCGGCCTGAGGTCGAGGTAGAACCGGCCAATGACCAGCTTCGGGTCATAGTGGTCGTTCCAGCGATAGGTCGCCGGGTCGAACGGGGCGAGGCAATCGTCGTTGCAGGTGGTGTAGCGCATGTTGGCTGGCCCCGCCATCGTCACTACCGCCCCGAAGAAGGCTCGATCCTTGATCGCCAGGTTCAGCGCCCCGAACCCGCCCGCCGAAATTCCAAAAAGGGCATGCGCCCCGCTCTCCGGCCGGATCGAGTAACAGCGCAACAGAAACGGCAGGACTTCCTGGACGAGATGATCCTGGAACCGGCCGTGGCAGCCGTTGACGTAAAACGAGTGCGCATCAAAGACCCGATCCTCACCGCCGATCACGCCATCAGGGCAGGCGACCACGACCGGCGGGAACTCCCCGCGCTGAATCATCTGGTCGAGCTGCACGATGTAGTTCGACCCAATAAAGATATGCTCGTCGATATTGGCCAGGTGGAGGTAGATAATGAGCGGATAGGCCTTATCCGGCGAATAGCCGGGCGGCAGATAGAGGTAAAGATCGCGGGGCATCCCCAGGATCGGGGAAAAGATCCGGCGATCCTGGCCATGGTTGTGGGTGTAGTCGACCACCTGGCCGGCTAACTGGCGATTGATTCCTCGGAGGGTCGCCAACGACTTGACCTGGGCCTCTACAGGCTGAGTCGTACCCATGACAACCAGGAATGCACCGAGCCAGCCGACCGCCGTCGGCCAACGGAAGCGTGCTGCTGGGCCGGCCGCATTGTGAGTCGCTTGCACGGGCAATCCCTTCCCTCTGTGCTTCGAAGCCAATCTCAAGCAATATCGGCAGGGTTCGACCCCCGACGCGAGGAATCCACCACAACGCCCGCCGACCGTGCTCCCCGGCACCCTTCGATCGCCCCGAGGAACCTAGATTCGGGAATGGTCGGCACACCCTTCGACGACGAAAAATCGGTTCGCGGAATCAGAATCGATTGACACGGTATCCGGTTGCTCACGCATCACCCTCAAGCTACGCTCTTGAGCAGACCTCCGCCGCTCGAGGCCGCTGCGTCCTAAAGGGGTGAGGATCGTAACCGTTGAACATCCAATCTCGTCGACTGGCCGCTCTGGCCTGCTCGATCACGTCTGTTGTCGTCCTTGCCCTGGTCGCGGGTTGTGAGCAAGGCAATGCCTATGTCCCGCCGCCACCGCCCGAAGTCACGGTGAGCCACCCCACCCAGAAGTCGGTGACCAACTACGTCCAATACACGGGCACGACCAAGGCGGTCGAGACGGTCGACCTCCGCGCGCGGGTCCGTGGATTCCTCAAAGAGCGGAATTTCCAGCCTGGGGGCGACGTCAAGGAAGGCGACCTCCTCCTGGTCATCGATGAGGAACCGTTCCAGGTTCAGCTCGACGTGGCCAAGGCCAAGGTGGATGAAACCAAGGCGGCGCTGCTCACAGCCGAGCAATCCAAGAGCCGCGAAGTCGCCGCGGCACAGCTTGCCCTGGACGATGCGCTCCTGATGCTCGCCCGGGTCGAGGAGACGCGTCAGCGCAACCTGTACACGCGTAACGCCGCCTCGCGCGAAGACCTCGACCGGACCCAGGCCGAACTCAAGAAGAACGCCGCCCAGGTCGAGGCCGACAAGGCCAAGCTCGACCAGTCCCGGGCCGACTACGATACCCAGATCCTCGCGGCCAGGGCCAAGCTCGAGGCGGCCAATGCCGACTTCCGCAACGCCGAGATCAACCTCAGCTATTGCCGGATCAAGGCCCCGATCCGCGGCCGAATCAGCCGGAGCCTGGTCGATGTCGGCAACCTCGTCGGCGATGGCGAGGCCACACTCCTGGCGACGATCCTCAAAGAGGACCCAATCTACGCCTACATGAGCATTAGCGAGTCCGACGTGCTCGCCTTCCGGTCCCAGGTCCGCCAGGGCCATCGGGTCGACTACAAGAAGGAAACAGTGCGGCTCGACCTTGGCCTGGCCAATGAGAAGGGGTTCCCCCATGAAGGGCGGCTCGACTACGCCGATCCCGGGGTCGACCCCGCCACCGGCACCCTGATCGCGCGGGGAATCTTCCCCAACCCCAACGACGAAATCGTCTCGGGGCTGTTCGTTCGGGTTCGGATCGCGCTCGAGGCACGTCCCAACGCCTTGCTGGTGCCGGAGCGTGCCCTGGGGGCCGACCAGGTCGGCCCGTTCCTCCTGGTGGTGGACAAGCAGAACCTCGTCGAACGCAGGGCCGTGACGCTCGGGGCCGAGATCGACGGTCAGCGCGTGATCGAGGAGAACCTCAAGCCGGACGACCTGATCGTGATCAACGGCCTCCAACGAGCCCGGCCCGGCTCGAAGGTCTCCCCCAAACGCATCGCCAACTCGACCTCGACCTCGGCCTCAAGCGTAGGCGACACGAAATCGGTCTCTCCTGCCGGCGAGGCCAAGCCGGCCGCCGCCAAGGCAGCCACTCCGCCGGCCAAGACCTCATCTCCCTGAGCCCGATCGAGCGCCCACGATGCTGTACCGCTTCTTTATCGAGCGGCCGATCTTCGCCAATGTCCTCGCTTACGCCACGATGCTGATCGGCGCGGTCTGCCTGTTCGTGCTGCCGATCGAGCAGTATCCCTCGATCACGCCGCCGACGGTGCAGGTCTCGACCAACTACCCAGGGGCCGACGCCGGGGTCCTCTCCGACACCGTCGCCTCCCCGATCGAGCAGGAGGTCAACGGCGTCGAGGGGATGATCTACATGTCATCCACCTGCGCCAGCGATGGGTCGTACAACCTGACCGTGACCTTCGAGGTCGGCACCAACCTCGACATGGCCCAGGTGCTCGTCCAGAACCGGGTGGCGATCGCCCTGCCCAAGCTTCCCGAAGAAGTCCAGCGCCAGGGGATCACCACCAAAAAGAAGTCGACCAGCATCATCATGGTCGTTGCCCTCACCTCGACCGACGACAGCTACGACAGCCTCTTCCTGAGCAACTACGCCACGTTGCGCGTCAAGGACGTGCTGAGCCGGATCCGCGGGGTCGGCGATATCAATATCTTCGGCAGCAGCAACTACGGAATGCGGATCTGGCTCGACCCCGAGAAGCTCAAGGCGCGAAACCTCACGAACCTCGACGTCCTCGACGCGATCCGCGAGCAAAACGTGCAGGTCGCCGCCGGCCAGATCGGCCAACCCCCCGCGCCCGCCGATCAGGACTTCCAATACACCGTCACGACCTTGGGCCGATTGGCCGACCCCGAGCAGTTCGGCAACATCATCCTCAAGACCGCGCCGACCGAGAAACTCGGCAGCGCCGCCCGGCTGACCCGGGTGAAGGACGTGGCCCGCGTCGAGCTCGGCGGCCAGACCTACGACCAGTGGTGCGACGTGGGGGGCAAGCCCGCCGCCGGAGTCGCCGTCTATCAGCTCCCCGGGGCCAACGCCCTCGACGTGGCCACCAAGATCCGCGCGGCGATGGACGAGCTCAAGAAGTCGTTCCCCCGCGGCCTGGAATACTCGATCCCATTCAACACCACGATCTTCGTCGAAGAATCGATTCATGAAGTGTACAAAACCCTGTTCGAGGCAGGGGTCCTGGTCCTGATCGTGATCCTCGTGTTCCTGCAGGATTGGCGGGCGACGCTCGTCCCGGCGACCACAGTCCCGGTCACGATCATCGGCGCCTTCGCCGCCATGTACGCGCTCGGCTTCAGCGTCAACATGCTCACCCTGTTCGGCCTGGTGCTCGCCATCGGCATCGTGGTCGACGACGCCATCGTGATCGTCGAAAACGCGGCGCACCACATCGACCACGACGGCCTCCCTCCCAAGGAAGCCACGATCAAGGCCATGGGCGAAGTGCTCGGACCGGTCATCGGGATCACGCTCGTCTTGATGGCCGTGTTCCTGCCGACCGCCTTCCTGGGCGGGATCACGGGGCAGCTCTACCGCCAGTTCGCCCTGACCATTGCCGCGACCGCGGTCATCAGCGCGATCAACGCGGTGACTCTCAAGCCCGCGCAGTGCGCCACCTATCTGCGCCGGTCCCCGGAACGTCGAAATGCGTTCTACCGGGGGTTCAACGCCGTGTACGACCGTTGCGAGGCCGTCTACGTCGCGATCGTCCGCGTGTTGCTCCGCCAAACGCTCCTGGTGATGCTCGCCTTTGTGGCCTTGGTCGCATTGACCGGGTGGTCGTTCACCCGACTGCCCACCGGTTTTCTCCCCACCGAGGACCAAGGCTACGCCATCGTCGGCCTCCAGCTTCCCGACGCCGCCTCGCAGGCGAGAACCCGCGCGGTGGTCAATCGGGTCGAGTCGATCCTCAAGAAGACGCCGGGAATCGCCACCTGGGTCCAGATCGGCGGCAACTCGATCCTCGACTCCACGGTCGCCTCGAACGCCGCGACCTTCTTCGTGATCTGGAAGCCCTGGGAAGAACGGAGCGGGCACGACCAGAGCCAGCCAGCGATCCTGGGCAAGCTCCGGCAACAGTTCCAGGGGATCGAGGAGGCGATCGTCTTCGCCTTCCCTCCGCCGGCCATTCAAGGGCTCGGTGTGGCTGGTGGCTTCCAGATCCAGCTCGAGGATCGCGGCGGCGTCGGCCTCGCCGAGCTCCAGATGGTCAGCGACGAGATGATCGCCGACGGCAATGCCCAGTCGGGGTTGCGCGCACTCAACACGACCTTCCGCGCGGGGGTCCCCCAACTGTTCGCCGACATCGATCGGGTCAAGGCCAAGAGCCTCGACATCCCGCTCAGCGTCATCTTCGGCACGCTCCAAGCCTCGCTCGGCTCGGCCTATGTGAACGACTTCAACAAGTTCGGCCGCACCTACCAGGTCCGGGTGCAGGCGGACGAGCGATTCCGCAAGCGTCCCGAGGACATCAAGCGGCTGGAGGTCCGAGACCAGCGCGGGGACATGATCCCGCTCGGCACGATCGCCACCGTGAAGGAAGCGCTCGGGCCGCAGATCATCACCCGCTATAACCTCTACCCCTCGGCGTCGATCACCGGCGAGGCCGCCCCCGGGTTCAGCTCCGGGGAAGCGCTCAGGCTGATGGAACAGATGGCCGAGGACAAGCTCCCCTCGTCGATGGGATATGAGTGGACCGCGATGTCGTATCAGGAGAAGCTGGTCGGCTCACAGGCGATTTATATTTTCGCCCTCGCGGTGCTCCTGGTCTATATGGTCTTGGCCGGCCAGTACGAAAGCTGGCTCCTGCCGATCGCCGTGATCCTGGTCGTCCCGCTCGCCCTGCTCGGGACCATGATCGCCGTCGCGGCAAGAGGGATGGATGTTAACATCTACACCCAGATTGGCATCGTTCTGATCATTGCCCTGGCGAGCAAGAATGCGATCTTGATCGTCGAGTTCGCGCGGGATTTACGGCTCCAAGGTCATGGGATCGTCGAGGCCGCCACGCAATCGGCGCGGCTACGGTTCCGGCCGATCTTGATGACCTCGTTCGCGTTCATCCTCGGGATCGCTCCGCTCGTGGTCGCCGAGGGGGCCGGAGCCGCGAGTCGCCAGGCGCTCGGCACGGCCGTTTTCGGCGGCATGATCGCGGCGACCGTGCTGGCCGTCTTCTTCGTCCCCGTCTTCTACGTGGTGGTCCAAAGGCTCATCGAGTGGCGGAGCGGGCCTCCCGCCTCCACTACCAGTTCGCCCCCAACGCCAAACCACGATCCGGCTCCCACACTCCCTGAGCCGCACGAGGCGTGAACCAACTTCACCGCTTCCCGCCGGCCAAATGGCGGCGACGATTCGCCTGATGATATTTGCAAAATTTAATTGTCGGCATTTTCCAACACCAATGCTTGAACGGTTGTCGGGAAAGAAGAAGAATATGACCAACCCGGAAAACTACGACGTGGTGGTGCTTGGCAGCGGCGAGGCGGGCAAGTACCTCGCCTGGACCCTCGCGTCGAAAGGGAAGCGTGTGGTCGTCATCGAACGACGCTTTATCGGCGGCTCTTGCCCCAACATCGCCTGTCTCCCGAGCAAGAACGTCATTCACAGCGCAAAGGTCGTCTCCTATTTCCGAAGGGCCGCTGAGTTCGGGATCGACGCGGGCGACTGGAAAGTCGCGATGCCCGGCGTGCGCGAGCGCAAGCGGACGATGGTCGACGGGTTGGTCGCGATGCACCTCGACAAGTTCAAGGCCAGCGGCGCAGAGCTCCTCCTGGGGGAGGGACGGTTCGTCTCGCCCAAGACGGTCGAAGTGACCCTCCCCGACGGCGGGACTCGTGTCGTGCGCGGGGACATCGTTGTGGTCAACACCGGGACGCGGGCGCGGATCGACCCGATTCCGGGCCTCAGCATGGCGCGGCCCTTGACGCACATCGAGGCCCTCGATCTGGACCAGGTCCCCGAGCACCTCCTGATCCTGGGAGGGGGATTCGTCGGCTTGGAGCTGGCCCAGGCTTTCCGCCGCCTGGGGAGTCACGTAACCATCGTTGAGCGCAACGGGCGGCTGGCCCACCGGGAGGACCGGGACGTCTCCGTAGCTCTCCAGGAACTCTTCCGCGACGAGGGGATCAAGATTGTCACGGATACGAGCGTCGACCGAGTGGCGGGGCTGTCCGGTGGGTCGGTGACGCTGCACGCGACCCGGGATGAGGCCGAGATCACGATTGAGGGAAGCCATCTCCTGGTGGCGAGTGGGCGGGTGCCGAACACGGATGGCATCGGCCTGGAGCACGCCGGGGTCGAGACCGATGCCCGCGGTTTCGTGAAGGTCGACGAGCGGCTCCAGACGACGGCGGCGGAGGTGTGGGCGGTGGGCGACTGCGCCGGCAGTCCGCAGTTCACCCACATCGGCTTCGACGACTTCCGCGTCGTGCGCGATCAGCTCGCGGGCGGCCACCGCGTGACGACCGGCCGACCGGTTCCGTCCTGTTTGTTCACGGACCCGGAACTAGCCCGGATCGGCCTCAGCGAAACCGAGGCGCAAAATCGCGGCATCGCCTACCGCCTCGCCAAGCTTCCCATGGCGGCGGTGCTCCGGACGCGCACCCTCTCCGAGACTCGTGGATTCATGAAAGCACTGATCGAGGCGGAAGGCGACCGGATCCTTGGCTTCACCATGTTCGGCGCCGAGGCCGGGGAAATGATGGCCATCGTCCAGCTCGCCATGAGCGCAGGCCTTCCCTATACCGTCCTGCGGGATTCGATCCTGACCCACCCCACGATGGCGGAAGGACTCGGCTCACTCTTCGCAGGCGTGCCCGCCGAACCAACAGCAAACGTCGGAACACATTAGGATCCTGACTGCTGGCCCGATGAGCACTTGTTGCCGGCTTTCCCCTGGGCAACGGAACGGCATGACGCGACCGCATTCTCCAGGCGAGCGATTTTCCCAGCTCCACTGCAATGCGGCGTCAAAAAAAAGACAGAAGGCCGACGCTCCCCGCTCGCCTGCTGAGAAGGCGAGCGAATTCCCCGGGCGAGCGAGGAGCGACGACGACGACTTAGCTTCCCACCTTCTGGGTCACCTTCGACTGGGCGTACTTCTCGAGCTTGCGGGCATCGGCGTAGAACTTACGAATGCCATCGCTCAGCTTCTCGACGGCCATCGCGTCTTCGTTGTGCATCCAGCGGAAGGTCTTCTCGTCGAGGTGGATCTTGGCGTCCTTGCTCTCCTGGGCCGACTCGGGCGAGAGTCGACGGGTCAGCTCGCCTTCGGTCTCGCCAAGTTTCGCGAGCAGGTCGGTGCTGATGGTCAAGAGGTCGCAGCCGGCCAGGAGGGTGATCTGCTCGACCTTGCGGAAGCTCGCACCCATCACCTGGGTCTGATAGCCGTACTTCTTGTAGTACTGATAGATCCGGGTCACGGACTCGACCCCCGGATCCTCGTTGGGAGCAATGTCGGCGACCCCTTGGTCTTTCTTGTACCAGTCGTAGATCCGACCGACGAACGGCGAGATCAAGGTCACGCCGGCCTCAGCGCAGGCGACCGCCTGAGCGAAGCTGAAGAGCAGGGTCAGGTTGCAGTGGATTCCCTCGCGTTCGAGCTTCTCGGCCGCGCGAATCCCTTCCCAGGTGCTGGCCACCTTGATCAAGACCCGCTTGCGATCCACGCCGGCCTGCTCGTAGAGCGCGATCAGCCGATGGGCCTTGGCGATCGTCCGCTCGGTATCGAAGCTCAGTCCCGCATCCACTTCGGTCGAGACCCGGCCGGGAATGATTTTGAGGATCTCACGGCCGAACCCCACAAACAGGTGGTCCATGAAGGCTTCGGTCTGCGCGGCGTGATCGCCCCCTTCCTCGGCGGCGTCCTGAAGCGCCTGCTCGACCAGGTGGGCGTACTCCGCCTGCTTCGCGGCGTTGAACAGCAACGAGGGGTTGGTCGTCGCGTCCTGGGGCTTGAACTTGGCGATCGAGTTGATGTCCCCAGTATCGGCGACAACGGTGGTGTACTTCTTGAGTGATTCCAAGAGCGACATGACGGTTTCCTTCGGGAGTGATGACCTCGTCGAACCTCCATTCTACTAGATGCCGCCGGGAAGCGGCCAGCCGCGTTGGCAAGGTGAGCGAGGAAACGTTTGTCCATGCACCCGAACGCCTGCACTCGACGAAAAAAAGCGGACCGGCGGACGGGGCATGGGTTCCACCGGCCCGCCCGCGGTCCGCTTGATGGCAATCAGGAACATCGCATCGAAACCGGCGGATTCAGATCGTGTAGGGTGCGCGATGCGGCCGGGAGACCATGGCCGCCGCCTCGTCATCGCCGACGATCCGTTCGGCGGCCGGATCCCACTGGATCTTGCGACCGAGGCGAATCGCGATGTTCCCGAGGTGACAGATCGTCGCGCTCCGGTGTCCGATCTCGACGTCGCAGACCGGCTTCTTGCGGCTCTTCACGCTGTCGAGGAAATTCTGATAGTGGTTCGTGCTCTCGTAGAGATGAACGTCGCTCGCGGAAAGAGGGGTCTCGAGGATCGTGGACGGAGTGCTCTTCTTCTTGCCGCGATCGACGTAGAGCGTCCCTTCGGAGCCGGTGAACGTGGTCCCGCCGGGAATATCTTTCTGGGCCTGGCCGATGATCAAGGTCACACCGTTGGCATAGGTGTGGGTGACCCGGCAACTGTTGGGGACCTCGAACTTGTGCTCGGGATCGTAGGTGGCGGTCGCCTCGGTCGCGATCGGGCCGGTATCGTCGGTCCCCAGGCCCCACTGGGCGATGTCGATGTTGTGGGCGCCGAAGTTGGTCATCTGGCCGCCCGAGTAGTCCCAGAAGAAGCGGAACAGATAGTGAACATGCTTCGAGTTATAGGGACGGAGCGGGGCGGGGCCAAGCCAGCGGTCGTAGTTGAGGTGCGGGGGCGGGGTCGAGTCGGCAACGGCCTTGCCGTCGAAGTTCACCTCGGGGATCCCGACCAGGACCTTTTGAACCTTGCCGATCCGGCCCGACCGGACCAGTTCGCAGACCTCGCGGAACCCGGGCGATGAGCGCTGTTGCGACCCGGTCTGGACGATCCGGTTGTTGGTCCGCGCGGCCTCGACCATCTTCCGGCCTTCGCTGATCGTCAGCGAAAGCGGCTTCTCGCAATAGACGTCCTTGCCGGCCTGGCAGGCATGGATTTCCATGAGCGCGTGCCAGTGGTCGGGGGTCGAAATGACGACGGCGTCGATGTCTTTCCGATCGAGAAGCTTGCGATAGTCGTCATAGCCGTCACACTTGTTTTTATGGGCTTTCTCGACCTTCTCGACCGCCTCCCCCAGGAACCGGGTGTCAACGTCGCAGATCGCGGCGGGGGTGGTGAGCTTCAAGAAGGCGTTGAGGTTGGCCGTTCCCTGGTTGCGGACCCCGATGTGCCCCGTGATGACCCGCTCGTTCGCCCCGAAGACGCTGCGCGGGAGGATCGTCGGAATCGCCAAGGTGGCCGTGGCGGCCGTGAGGAACTGCCGGCGACTGGAATGTGCACGAATTGACATAAACACCTTTCGGGGCAACAGTTCGAGAGTCATGGGATCAGAGGGCGGGGCCGACGACCGACCATCCTCGGCCCCACAATATGACCGGATGGACCGGGCCCCACCCGACAAGAGCGGCAAACGTCTCTTTGATGTCTCGGGATTTCGCTAGTGTTTCCCACGGGCGCACCCGTTGCAAGAGGGGAGACGCCCGTTCCTCGGACGCGAGGATCAGTAGGTCCGGCCGAGCGACTTGACGATGGCGCGACGGACTTCCAGCGGGTCGAACGCGCCGACCTTGCGGTACACGATCTTGCCCCCGGGCTCGATCAACAAGGTATACGGGATCGGGCCGGGCCATTCCTTGTCGAGCGACTCGGCAAAGTGGTCACGATCCTTGGTCTCGAGCAAATAGTTGGTGGCCGCGACGTGGTGTTTCCGGAGGACGTCCCCCGCGTCTTCCTTCTTCTCGGGCTCGTCGATACTGATGGTCACGAGCCGGAAGTTACGGTTGCGGTACATCCGGTTGATCGTGACCAGCTCGGGCAACTCAGCCACACAAGGGCCGCACCAGGTCGCCCAGAGATTGACGAGCAGCAGATTCTTCCCGTCGTTTTTGACGAGCTTCGCCACCGCCGCATCGTCGATCGCGTCGAGCGTCACCGGCTCTGCGTCCCACTTCGCCAGCGACTCCACCGCGCTGGCCCGCTTGTCGGACCACTTGGTCGAGCAGCCGGCGACCCGCGTCTTCTCAACCGGCACCGGCGTGCCCGCGAGCAAGGCGTCGACCGCGTTGCGGGCATCGTGCGACTTCACGGTCTTGACTTCGGAGTCGTCGAACCGGCCCACATAGCGCAGCGTTCGCTTGGCGTCGAAGATGTAGACATGGGGGGTCGCGAGCACCCCGTAGGCCTTGGCCGTGGCTTGGGTCTCGCCGTCATAGAGGTACGGATACGGATAGCCGGCCTCCTTGGCACGCAGCTTCATATCCTCGAACGAGTCTCCCAGGTCGGTGTAGCCGAGCTCGTCGAGCCGGACCGCCTTGTCGTCGTTGGGCGAGATCGCGACCAGGGCGACCCCTTTGTCGCGGTAGTCGGTGGTGAGCTTCGCCAGCCGACCTTCATAGGCTTGCGCGGTCGGGCAATGGTTGCAGGTGAAAACCACGACCAGCACCTTGGCCTCGGCAAAATCCTTCAAGCTGTACGTTTTGCCGTCCACCCCCGGCAACCGGAAGTCAGGGGCTTCGGCGCCGATCGCCAAGGTTTTCAATCCAGGGGGATCCGCCACCGCCAGACCCACGGTGCCACCGAGCAACAAGACCGTCATCAACCCATACGTGCTGGCTCGAATCATCGTCTCGCACTCCCTCTTGTGAGTGTGTGTCTTGGATCAGGATCTGGCTCAAGCCGGTATTGTGTCACCCCACCGATGGGCTGCCAAGGGCCGAGTCCGGTTCCTCAAATCCCCGACGAAAGGAGCGATCTCAAGGGGATGCCTGACCGCGTGCGTGGTCTGATCAAAATGACAGTCGGCGTCGCCAATGATCAGGATCGGAGCCTCGACACCCCTGAGAACCGGACGCTCCCCAACCGAGGCTGGAACGCTCAGGGCTGGCATTTCGGGACCGAATTCGCCATAATTGCTTCACTCTTGAGCCGGAGGATTGCACCAGGACATCCTCTAGGAATCGACTCCGGCGAATTCGCGTGGTCGTCCTGCCGCTCTTGTTCACGGTTCCAACCAGCCCAGTCGACCTCTCCTTGATCCACGGTGCCCCGATGCCGCGACTTCCCTTGCGGACGATGCTCCTGGTGGCCGGTCTCACCGGCGCTTCGGCCACGCTCAGCCTGGCGGAAGAGTCTCCACCCACGGCGGAGCAGGCCCGGTTTTTCGAGACCCGGGTACGTCCCGCACTGGTCGAGCACTGCGCCAAATGCCACGGTGCCACCAAACAAAAAGCGGGCCTTCGACTCGACAATCGGGCCGCGACGCTCGCCGGGGGCGACTCCGGGCCGGCCATCGTGCCGGGGAACCCCGAGGAGAGCCTGCTCCTCACCGCGATCAGCCACGAAGACGCTGACCTCAAGATGCCCCCGTCGAAGAAGCTCGACGCCCGGCTCATCGCCGACCTCACCCTCTGGGTCAAGATGGGCGCTCCCTGGCCCGGAAGCGAGGACAGCCCCGCCGCCGCCAGCGCCGGGCCCGCGCCCCGCAAAGGGGCATTTACGATCAGCGATCAGGATCGGGCCCACTGGGCCTTCCAGCCGGTCCGCCGACCACCGGTGCCGAAGGTCAAAAATGACGCCTGGCTGACCAACCCGATCGATGGCTTCATCCTCGCCGGGCTCGAGGCCAAAGGGCTGACACCCAACCCGGCCGCAACCAAGCAAGAGCTGATCCGCCGCGCCTCCTACGACTTGACCGGCCTTCCCCCCACCCCGAAGGAAGTCGAGACGTTCCTGGCGGACCAATCGCCCACCGCCTATGAAGACCTGATCGATCGACTGCTCGACTCCCCCCGCTATGGCGAGAAGTGGGGCCGGCACTGGCTCGACCTGGTCCGCTTCGCCGAAACCAACAGCTACGAACGCGATAACCCCAAACCCAACGCCTGGCGCTACCGCGATTACGTCGTTCGCGCCTTCAATCGCGACCTCCCCTACACTCGCTTCATCCGCGAACAGCTCGCCGGCGACGAACTCCCCAACGCCGATGCCGACGCCCTGATCGCCACCGGCTTCTACCGACTCGGGATCTGGGACGACGAGCCGACCGACCGCGAAGCCGCCTTCTACGACGGCCTCGACGATCTCGTGGCGACGACCAGCCAGGTCTTCCTCGGCCTCACGGTCGACTGCGCCCGCTGCCACGACCACAAGCTCGACCCAATCCCCCAGAAGGACTACTATCGCCTCGTCTCGTTCTTCCGCAACATCAATCATTTCCGCAACGGCGGGCCCACCGACGAACGGCCGATCTTCGCCAACGATGAGGAACGGAATTCGTACGCCCGCCTGCTCAAGGAGCGGAAGCAGCAAGCCAACGTCGTCCAGACCGAAATCAGCGCCTTCGAAACCGAGATCCGCGTCCGGCTCGAGCAAGAGCAGGGGGGGGGAACCGGCTTCCAGCAGGCGGACATGGACGATCTCCACTATCGCTTCTATCGCGACACCTGGGATCTCCTGCCCGACTTCAACGTCATCAAGCCGGAAGAAGTCGGCACCCTGCGCCGTCCTTTCTTCGACCTCTCGCCCCGGACCCGCAACGAGGCGTTCGGCTTCGTCTTCGAAGGCGTTCTGGTCGTCCCCGAGGACGGGCTCTACACGTTCCACCTCGACTCCGACGACGGTTCCCGCCTGAGTATCGCGGGCCGATCGGTCGTGGAATACGACGGGATCCACGGCACAGGGGACGAGCGGACCGCGTCGGTCACCCTCCCCAAGGGACGCGTGCCTATCCGCCTGGACTATTTCCAGAAGACGAACGGCCTCGGCCTGAGCGTCGCCTGGTCGGGTCCGGGCTTCAAGCGGCGGCTCCTCTCGACGGCAAGCGATGCGGAAAAGGCTCCTGACCTCGCCGAACTCATCAAGAGTGAGGCGAAGCGGATCCTCGGCCCGGCGCGGGCGGAACGCTACAAGCAAGCCAAACACGCCTTGAAGGAACTCGAGAAAACGGTGGACCCGGCCTCAATGGCCCTCTGCGTCACCGAGGCCGGGGCCGAGGCTCCCGACACGTTCGTGCTCCTGCGTGGGAATGCCCACGTCAAGGGTGACAAGGTCGAACCCGCCTTCCTCGAGGTTCTCGGCGGTTCCAAACCAGCACTCTCCACGCCCTCCCCGGACGCGAAAACGTCGGGCCGCCGACTCGCCTTGGCCGACTGGATCGCGGCCGCCGAGAACCCGCTCTCCCCTCGGGTCATGGCCAATCGGATCTGGCAGCACCACTTCGGCCGGGGGATCGTTCGCTCCTCGAACAACCTCGGGCTCCAAGGGGACAAGCCGACCCACCCCGAACTGCTCGACTGGCTGGCGGCCGAGTTCATCGCCCAGGGCTGGCGGCTCAAGCCGCTGCATCGCGCAATCATGACCTCGAGCACTTACCGGATGTCCTCCAAGCCGAACGAAGAGGCGTTGGCGAAAGATCCGATCAACGACTCGTTCTGGCGGTTCGAGATGCGGAGGCTGTCGGCCGAGGAGATCCGCGACTCGATCCTCGCCGTGACCGGTGCACTGAACCTCAAGATGTACGGGCCGGGGGTCTACCCCGAGATCCCGCCCGAGGTGATGGCCGGCCAGTCCCAGCCGGGCAAGGGCTGGGGCAAGTCGACCCCCGAGGAGCAGGCCCGGCGGAGCGTCTACGTCCATGTGAAGCGGTCGCTGATCACGCCGATCCTCGAGATCTTCGACGTCCCCGAGACCGATCGGCCCTCGCCGGTCCGGTTCAGCACGACCCAGCCGACCCAAGCGTTGGCGATGCTCAACGGCGGATTCTTGAATGAGCAGGCGGGTGTCCTGGCCGCGCGGCTGCGACGAGAGGCCGGCGAAAACCCGGCGAAACAGGCCGAGCTGGCCCTCAAGTTGATCACGGGCCGACGTCCCGCGGAGGCGGACGTGAACCGCGGACTCGAGTTGATCGAGACGCTTCGGTCGCGATACCACTCCGACGCCAACGAGGCGCTGCGGTCGTTCTGCCTTGTGGTCTTGAACCTCAACGAATTCATCTACCTCGATTGAACCCGAACGAGGAAGTTGCCCGATGAACCAGCCTTCGGACCGATCGACGCCCCCCGGATCCTTCTGCGGCCGGACCCGCCGCGAATTTCTCTGGGAAGCAGGGGCCGGCTTCACGGGTCTGGCCCTCGCCGGCCTCCTCTCCGGTGACAAGGGCCTCGCGACGAGGGCTTCGGCCGCCGAGCTCGTCAAGAAGGCGAGCGCCAACCCGCTCGCGCCCAAGCTGCCGATGTTGCCGGCAAAGGCGAAGAGTGTCATTTTCTTGTTCATGTATGGGGGACCGAGCCAGGTCGATACGTTCGACTACAAGCCGAAGCTTTACGACCTCGACGGCAAGACGATCACCGTCAAGACGTTCGGCCGGGGCGGCAAGAAGAACGAAGGGCGAGTCGTCGGGCCGAAGTGGAAATTCCGCCCCTACGGCCAGTGCGGCAAGATGGTCAGCGACCTGTTCCCGCACCTGGCCACCTGCGTCGACGACATCGCGTTCCTCCACTCGATGACTGCCGACTCGCCGATCCACGGCTCGGCCATGCTCCAGATGAACACGGGGAAGATCCTCTCGGGGAGTCCTTGCCTGGGTTCGTGGGTGAACTACGGACTCGGCAGCGAGAACGAGAACTTGCCCGGCTTCGTCGTCATGCTCGACCCGACCGGCGGCCCGATCAGTGGCGCCAAGAACTGGTCGAGCGGCTACATGCCGGCGAGCTATCAGGGGACCATCCTCCGCTCAGGCGGAACCCCGGTGCTCGACCTGGCGCGGCCCTCGGGAAGCTCCGAGGCCATGCAGCGCCAGCTCCTCGACACCCTCAACGCCTATAACTCCGATCACCTGACCAGCCGGGCCGACAACAGCAACCTCGCCGCGCGCATCGCCAGCTACGAGATGGCCTTCTCGATGCAGCGGCACGCGCCCGAGGCCGTCGACATCGCCCAGGAGCCGGAAGAGACCAAGGAACTGTACGGCCTGAACGACGATCGGACCAAAGACTTCGGCAGGCGCTGCTTGCTCGCCCGCCGACTGGTCGAACGCGGCGTCCGGTTTGTCCAGCTCTACGCCGGTGGCGCGCACAACGACAGCAACTGGGACGCCCACGGCGACCTCGTCACCAACCACACCCATCACGCCGGCCGGACCGACAAGCCGATCGCCGCCCTTCTGATCGACCTCAAGCGGCGCGGCCTGCTCGACGAAACGCTGGTCATCTGGGGTGGTGAGTTCGGCCGTCAGCCAACCGCCGAGTACGCCGAAGGGACCGGGCGCGACCATAACGCCTACGGCTTCACGATGTGGATGGCCGGCGGCGGCATCAAAGGGGGCGTCAGCGTCGGCGAGACCGACGAGCTCGGCGGCACCGCCGTCACCGACCGGTTCCACGTCAAGAACCTGCACGCGACGGTGCTCCAGCAGATGGGCCTCGACCCCGAAGGGCTCACCTACTTCTACAACGGTCTCGACCAGAAACTGGTCGGCGTCGAAGGCGCCGAGTCGATCCCTCAGATCATCTGACGCGAGCTCTTGTCGGGTGGGCACGGCCCACCCAACAAGAGGGTACGCCTTACCAGGCCTCGCTTCAGGAGGCGTGGGTCGACGCGACAAGCTCAGGCCGGGGCGCCTTGGCCGGCGCTGGGATTGGGGCCGCCGCGTCGGCATGGCGTCCCAGGGGGAGTCGCGCGAGGTAGGCCCAGGAGAACAGGCCCGCTACGAACACGATGACGCTGATCCCTTGCGACATCGTCAAGCCGGCGAAGAAGACTCCTTCATCGCCCCGAAGCCCTTCGATCAAGAATCGGGTGATCGGATAGGTCACCATCAGCAGGGCCATCACCTCACCGTCACGACGACGGCGGGGGAAGTAGACGGTGAGCAAGGCCAGGATGACCAGCCCGTCGAGGGCCGCATAGACCTGCGTCGGCTGCACGGCCAGCGAATAGGCGTCATAAGGGGGGATCAAGCCGTCGGTGACATGACGGACCCAGGGGAGCGACTGCGCGGGGAACCGGATCGCCCAGGGGAGGTTCGACGGATCGCCATAGCAGCACCCGTTGAGCAGGCAACCGACGCGGCCGATCGCGCACCCAATGGCCAGGGCGGGGGCAACCGCGTCGGCCATCGGTCGGAACGGGAACGGGTGTCTCGCCCAGTAGAGCAGCGAACCGATCAGGCCCCCGATCAGGCACCCGTAGTAGACAAGGCCCCCTTGCCAGACCTTGAAGAGGTCGCTGAACCGCGCGACCGACTCCGGGTGCTGGAGGACGAAAAAGACCCGCGCCCCGATGATTCCGCCGGTGAGCAGCCAGACCGCCAACTCGGAGACGATGGCCGGGTCGAGCTTCTCGCGCCGGGCGCGCCAGGCGGTCAGGTAGAGAGCGGCGAAGCACGCCAGAAGGACCAGCACGCTGAAGCTATAGATCGTGATCTGCAGCCCCGGAACAACGAACAGTTCCCTGTACATGCCGATCGCCCTCCTGGCGCAAGCTGTCCCGTTCGCGTCCGTTCAACCCACCTCAGCGCCAGGAGCATGCCGAGAAAGCCGATTTCCGACAAGGCCAGATCGCGGTTCCGCACATCAAGGCTCGTCCTGCGCACGACGATGGGTGGTATTCCGACCGCTCGACGACTACGATCAAAGAGAATGGAAACGAACAACCAAAAGGCTGTGCGCCAGGCCCGCTTGATTCCGGGACACAAGGGTCATTTCGATGATGCGACGGTTCAGCGTTCCCCTGTTCACGACTCTCTTCATCCTACCGCTCGGGGCAGGTGCCTGGGGCGATGAGCCGGCCAGTCCGGCCGCGAAGGCCGAGTCCAAGAAGAAGACCGAGACAAAGCTCCTGGAGGGGATCAAGGCCCCGCCCGGCTTCGCGGTCACGCTGTTCGCCGCCCCGCCCGACATCCGTTACCCGGCCTGCCTCGCCGCCGCGGCGACGGGCGAAGTCTACGTCGGCGTTGATGAGAACGGCTCGCTCGACGCCAAGGCGGACCGAGGGCGGGTCGTCCGCTGCATTGATGACGACGGCGACGGCAGGGCCGACCGATTCAACGTGTTCGCCAAAATGGACAGTCCGCGCGGCCTGATCTTCGACGCCGGCACTCTCTACGTGCTCCACCCGCCCAAGCTGACCGCGTTTCACGACGATGATGGCGACGGTATCGCGGAGCGCTCCGAAGTCCTGGTCGACGGCATCGGCTTCGACCTGAAGTTCCGAGGCGCTGACCATACGACCAACGGGATCCGCCTGGGTATCGACGGTTGGATCTATGTGGCCGTCGGCGACTACGGCTTCATCAAGGCCGTCGGCAAGGACGGAACGATCCTGCAACTCCACGGCGGCGGTGTCGCCCGCGTTCGGACCGACGGCTCGGGGCTGGAGCAGTTCTCTCGCGGTCAGCGCAACATTTACGACGTTGCAATCGATCCCTTGATGAACGTTTTCACCCGCGACAACACCAACGACGGCGGCGGCTGGGACGTCCGGCTCAGCCAGGTCATCCAGACCGGCCAATATGGTTATCCGTCACTCTTCACCCGGTTCTCCGACGAGATCGTTCCGCCACTGGCCGACTACGGCGGCGGCTCCCCCACCGGCTCATTGTACATTCAGGAACCGGGCCTCCCTCCTGGTTTCGGCGATGCCCTCTACACCTGCGAGTGGGGCCGAAGCGTCGTCGACCGGCACCCGTTGGAGCCCAAGGGAGCCGGCTTCAAAGCGGGCAAAGAGCCGTTCGTCGAACTCCCCCGGCCAACTGACATGGACATCGACGGCCGATCGCAGATTTATGTCGCGAGCTGGCGTGAAGGGGGATTCGTCTACGACAAGCCCGACGTCGGCTACGTCGTCCGGGTCTCGCCCACGGGCCTGGCAACCCCCAAATTCCCCGACCTCAAGGCCGCGAGCGACGACCAGCTCGTGCGACACCTCGCCGCCCCCAGCGACGTGCTCCGCCTGAACGCCCAGCGCGAGATTTTGCGGCGTGGCAAGCCCTCGTTCGCCCCCGGACTCGAGGCCCTGGCGCTCGCGGACGGCCCGCTCCCCTCCCGCGTCGCGGCGCTCTTCACGCTCAAACAATTGCTTGGTCGAAAGGCGCAAGAAAGTCTCCTCCGCATGGCGAAGGTCGATCCACTCCGCGAGTTCGCCCTCCGCGCCCTGGCCGACCGGAAGCAGGAAGCCCCCCCGATCCCGGTCGAGCCATTCCTGAGCGCACTGGCCGACACCAATCCGCGGGTCCGCCTGCAGGCCGTCATCGGCTTGGCCCGCCTCGGCCACCGTGACGCGACCCAAGCGATCCTCCCCCGCGTCGAGGACGACGACCCTCTCGTTGCCCATGCAGCAATCAACGCCCTGGTTGCGCTCGATGCGGTCAACGTCTGCCTCAAGGCACTCGACTCGACGACACCGCGGCTGATCCCAGGGGCGGTGCGCGTGCTCCAGGGTCTGCACGAGTCGCGGACGGTCGACGGCCTCATTCAGAAGCTTCAGAACGACCGTGACGAGACGACCCAACGCGCCTGCTTGAAAGCACTCTGCCGGCTCTATCATCGCGAGGCCGACTGGGACGGACGGTGGTGGGGAACCCGGCCCGACACGAGCGGCCCCTACTTCACGGCCGCGACCTGGACCGAGACGGATCGGATCGACCGGACACTGTCCGAGGCGCTCAAGAAGGCCGATACAGGCCTGGCCCGCTGGCTACTCATCGAATTGTTCAAAAACAAGGTCGACCTGAAGGGATCCACCGCGTTGGCCATCAAATTGGCGGGCGACGACCCGACCTTGCGCGCGGCCTTGGTGGAATCGCTCGTCGGTCAACAAAACCTGACGGACGACGGAATCCGCTTCCTCGGTGCCGTCGCGGCCGCCGGCCGGGAAACCCCCGCCCTCAGAACCAAAGCGTTGCGGGGCCTGGTCCGCCACCTCGACCGGCCGTTGGCCTTGGACGCCGCGATCACGGGGTTCGCAACCGTCGCCGGTCAGGAGTCGCGTGACAGCGCCTTGAACGGGGTCCTCCAAGACTTTCTCCGCGAAGGCCGGCACGCGCGGGACCTCAAGCCGATCCTCGCATTCGTGAATGACACCGATCCGGCCCGGAGCACCTTGGCCTTCGCCGTACTCCTGGAGATCGACCGCAACACGCATTCGCCGGCCGAGGCCAAAGCCACCGTCCGAAAGGCGATCGACGCCGCCTGGAGCAAGCCCCAAACGGCCGCCAACCTGTTGCGGGCGATCGGTCATAGCCGCGCCGGCGTCTACGCCCTCCAGGTTCGCAACCACTTGCAGGATCCCAACCTGGACGTCCGTGACGCCGCGACCGTCGCCGCCCGCCGCCTCGACCTCGATCACGCGGCCCGCCGCGGCGGCAAGCCCGCGCCCACCGTCGCGACCCTTCCGTTCGACCAGGTCGTCGCCGGGCTTCAAAAAGTGAAGGGAGACCCGGCGCTCGGTGCCGAGCTCGTCCAGAAGCAAGGCTGCCTGGCCTGCCATACCATCTCGGCCGACGAGCCCCCCAAGGGTCCCTTCCTCGGCGGTATCGGAACCCGTTACAGTCGGGCGGAGCTGACCGAGTCGATCCTCAAGCCCAGCGCCAAGTTCGCCCAGGGCTTCGAGACCCAGAAGTTCGCCACCGTCGCCGGCCTGCAATACGAAGGCTTCGTCGTTCGCGAAGCCGGTGACGAAGTCGAGCTCCGCAACTCCGCCGGCGAAGTCACCGTTCTCCCCAAGAAAGACATCGAGGAACGGGGCAAATCCGAAACCTCCGTCATGCCAACCGGCCTGGCCGATACCCTGACGGTCGACGATCTCGCTTCACTCCTGGCCTATCTGGAGTCACTCAAGGCGAAGTGAGCCGAAACGGTTCCGACACCCATCTCAAGATGCCACGGGTTCCGTACTCAACCCGTGTGGGAAAACCACGGCCTGCCCGTCACGGGTTGGGTACAACCCGTGGCACCCATTAAAATCTTCAATGCAAGATTTGTCGTTACGATCCACATGGGTGCCACGGGTTCCGTACTCGGAACCCGTGTGGGAAAACCACGGCCTGTCACACCAGGACGGAGAGCAACTCGCAGTATTCCCCTCAGATCTCACGACTCGTAGGTTCGAGGCAGAGTTGAATCCATCTCCAGTGGCACAGGTCGGCACCCCGCATACCATCGTGCACTCGACCATTCCCATTCCACGGGCAAGTCGACCAGACCCCGTCGAACTGGGTTCTGGTGAAAGTAGTCGATGACTCGGATCAATGTATCCGGCTCGATGATATTTCGGTCGTATCCTCCGCCTGCCTGCCAGAATTGCCGAGCGATCGATCCGTCGGCTCGATGCACAGTGAGTTTCTCCAGCCATATCTGTGAATTCTGCTTAAGAAATCCGATGGCTTTTCGACCCACCGGTTGCTTCATCCTCCAAAGCATTTCAGAGATGTCATAGTCTACCACTCTTGGACAAACGAGGATGTGAGCGTGCTCTGGCATGACCACGTAGGCCCAAAGGTCGAATTGAGCCTGACGCCTTGCTTTATTGATCGACTCGACCAGCCACCGACAGGTACGTTCTTTCGACAAGAGCGGGAGTCGCTTATAGCAAGAGAACGTGAGTTCGTGGGCGTCGCCAGGAGCATTCGCTCGCCGACACGTCTTCCGATGCATCGTTACTCCACCGCAATAAGGCTGAGATCATCACCATGGCAACCGCTAACGTCGCACGATTTCCAAGGATAGAACCCGCCCCCATTCGAACAATCCCAATAGCCCATACGGAAGAAATCTTGCTTGAGTGCCACGGGTTTCACTCAACACGTACATGGCATGCCGTGGCTCTCCCTCACGGGTTCCGAGTACGGAACCCGTGGCACCCACCCACACAAACGACCGTGCTTCCCCACAAGAAAAGACTTCTCAATTGTTACTGCCATTCGAATCAGGCGGTGTCACTTCCCGGGCGAGCCGACTCCCACGGGTGGTTCAGTCGTGGCCACCGAGGGACCACCACGGCCGCAGGTCCAATCGACGGCGTTGCGTAGCAAGCGATTGAACTGAGGATCCGCGAAGTCGTCGACGTGCCCGAGCGAGGTGTAGAAGACCCGGCCGCCGCTGGCAGGGGCATTGACCCAGGCGATGGGTTCGGAAGGCTCGCCCGGGATGGTTCCGACGAGGAGTGGGGTCGCGGTCTTGGCCAGCGGGCTGACCTTGTAGAGCGAGCCGTGGCCGACCAGCTTGGTGGCATCGACCCCCTGTCGGATCGGGTGCGCGGTTTCCATGGGGGAGGGCTCGACAGTCACTTTCTCCCCGGCTTTGTGGTGGCCGTGGTAGTTACCGCCAAGGACCTCGGGGTCAAACGCCCCCCACGACGTGTGCCCGGCGGGGGCCGGCTTGTTGCCGGCGGCGGCGAAGGCGTGGCTCGCCGTTCGGATCCCGATGAGCGACTTGCCGCCGGCCACGTAGGCGCGAATCAGGGCGAGTTGAGGGTCGGGCAAGACGCGCCGGCGAACGCTGATCACGGCCGTGTCGGCGACGGCGAGGATCCCGAGGCCGGGGAGGTCGTTCCGCTCCGTGGTGCTGCCCAGGACATAGCTGACGTGGTAGTTTCGCCCAAGTTGCGCCGCGGCGAACACCGGAAGCGTGGTCTCGGTCTTGTACTCGTCCTCGGCGATCACAAAGACGACGTGCTGCCGTTTGTCCCCTTGAAATCGTGCGGGGGTGCCCCCCAGAAGCTGGTCGCTGGTGACGGTGGGACAGACGAACTTCTCGACGTGCTCGACCATCAGGTCGGTGCCGGCAAAATGGCTGACCCGCGGCGCGGAATGCGGGTCATACATCGTATCGGTCATGTCGCGCATCAAGACGACGTTCCGACCGTTCTTGGCCATCTGGCGAAGCCCGAACGGCCGCCCGAGCACACACATATTCAAATGAACGCCCAAAAGGACAACATTCTTGATTCCTCGGTGCTCGAGGACACTCCAGATTTCCTCGCCGCTGTCGCTGATCAAGTCGGTCTCGGGGACGATCGTGAGCAGCTCGGTCTGCGACTTCCAGGGCGCCTTGGGGTTGCGGCCCATCTTCGCGAGCGAGGCGGCCCAGGCCGCGTGTTCGGCCGGGTCGTCGTCCTCACCGCCGTTCGACTGGTCGATCGGGTAGGTCCCCTTTTCCTCGGCTGGAATCTGATAGCACCACTTGCCGATCTCGGCGGGAAGGGACTTCGAGCGGGGGGTCTCAATCGCCCGCCGCCGCGCTTCGTGATCTTTGTAGGCGTCCATGCAGCCGCTGGGGGCGTGGATGATCTGGACTCCGCGCTCGCGTGCCAGCTTGAGCACTTGATCCATCCTCGGCGCCATTTCCTTGGCGCGGCGGACGGCATTGAGGCAGTGGTGCAAGTCCCACATATCACAGACGATGATCGCGGTCTGTGTCGGCTCCCACGCCTCGGCCTTCTCCACGACCTGACATTGGCCGCTCGCCGGCGCGGTCTCCACGCGCGAGCGGAGGCGAAGATCGAGCTTCGGCCCGGCTCCCGCCGTGGGGAGTGTCTGTCCGAGCCCGGCCAGCAGCAGGGCTGGCATGAGGATTCGTCCCCAGCTTCGATCAAGGTGGAGCCGCACGGTTCGCATCGTTCTCTCCCTCGAGACACTCAAGCCAATGAGCGGAATCTTGTTTCATTCACGAATGAAATCGCCGAAGCGATCCCAAAAGGCCCGAACTCGCCGAGTATACCGCCCCGATGACACCGAGGGGAGAATGGGCCGAACCGTTCAGGTTCCCCGGCGAGATTGCTCTTTGTCAACGCCCCGCTGATGGGGTGCTTCGGGCATCACGAACTGCACACACTGGGAAATTCAGGCAAATAAGGCTGTCCTCCCCGTGGTCGAATTCCGTAAATTCCCAAGGACTCTGGAGTCGTGCCCGCTTCGTAGACGACGGTAATGACACGTCCAAAGCGTGGAAAGACGTGGTGGGCCGTGCCCACCAGTCCCGCTTGAGGAGAGCGGCCCGGCTCATTCGCAAGCCAAGGAGGCGACCGATGACGAGGTTGAGGATCGCGAGTCGTTACCGGAGCGGGGCGATTCTGATCGCTCTCTTTGCCGTCATCGGTAGTGGTTGTTCGGGCGATCGAGGGATGCGGCTGCGCTCCGAACGAGCCGGCCAAGATTCGGCGACCATCGCCAAGGACCGAAGGTCGTTCCCGCGAGGCCAGGTCATCCCCCCCGCAGGGCTCGGAGTCGACCTGGTCCGGGCCAACGGCGGCGGCGAGCCGCCCCAAGCTGAGGTGGGATTGGCCGGGTTCACCCACAATGGCGTACCCGGCCGTAACCCTTGATGCCAGAGGGGCCAGTCCGGTCAGCGAGGGCGGCTCTTGAACTCGCCGATCCCGACATCGACGTACTGGCCGCCACCGGTTTGATGACAGTGCACCGCGATGACGTTCTTTTTGCCGGGGCGGAGCGTCGCCCGAGCGGCGTCCGAGATCGGCATCTCTTCATACTCCGTCCCGTACCCGGCTGCCTTGGCGGCGAGAACGCCGTTGAGATAGACCTCCAGGTCTTCGTCGTGGTGCACTACCAGAACGAGACTGGCCACATCCGACGCGGGCAGTTCGACCTCTCTGCGGATCCAGATATCAGGGGACGACCAGTCGGTGCGGACCACCGCGTTCGGGGTTCCCTTGGTGCCGAAGCCGCCGGGGCCGGTCTTCCAGCTCGAGGCGTCGAAGTCGGGCTGGAACCACGCCGCGGCGGGCGCCTCGAACGTGTAACTCCAATCCTGCGGTGTTTCTCGTGAAGTCGGGACGACTTCCCGTTCCTCCAGGACGGTGGTGAACGTGCCGTTGTTCACGGCGGCCACCCGCGCGACGTCGACCTTGATGATCTCACGGTCGTAGGTCAGGAGACCGTTGGCCTCGGTCTCGACGTCGGTGATCTGGGTATAGATCGCCGCGCTCAGGCCACTCGACTCCTTCAAGTTCCACGATCGCTGAAGCAGTCGCTCATATTTGCGAGTCAGATCGTCCTTGCTCGCGGCCCCGCGATAGCCCCAGGTCTTCTCGGCCCAGGTGTGGCCGTCGACGCCCAGGCCAAGCCCGCCGAACTCGCCGAGCACGGCCGCGCGGTTCGGCTCGGTCGGAGGAGCGGCCGGACCGGGGTAAACGTGGATGTCGTGGAGGTCTCCCACGCCGGCGTGGTCGTTCCAACCGCTGGCGCAGTTGGCCAGTCTCGACGGGTCGAGCGACTTCGTCAGGGCGGTCATCCGCGCGGTCTCGAACTGGCCCCAGCCTTCGTTGAAGACCACCCACATAATAATGCTCGGATGGTTCGAGAACCCGGCGATCATTGCCTTGAGCTCGACCTCGTACTGCTTCGCGGACTCCGGGGTTCGCACCAGGTCCGGTTTGCCGGGCGCGATGCTCTGGTCGCCCGAGGGCATGTCCTGCCAGACGAGCAGGCCCAGGCGGTCGCACCAGTAGTACCAGCGATCGGGCTCGACTTTCACATGCTTGCGCGTGGTGTTATAGCCAAGCTTCTTGGTGATCTCGATGTCGTACCGAAGCGCCTCATCGGTCGGGGCCGTGTAGAGCCCGTCGGGCCAGAACCCCTGGTCGAGCGGGCCGACCTGGAAGACGAACTTGCCGTTGACCAGGAGTCGGGTAATCCCCTTCTCATCCGGTCCCAGCGCGACCTTCCGCATCCCGAAGTAGCTCGTGGCCGAGTCGACCACTTCGCCGTCGCGCTTCAGTTCGACGCGCAAGTCGTAAAGGAACGGACTGTCGGGAGACCAGAGCTTGGCCTGGGCGATCGGCAGATCGATCGGCTGGCCGACGCTCCCTCGGACGGTGGCCACGGTCTTCTCGCCGTCGAGGGCGACAACCTCGGCCGTGAGTCCTGCGTTGTCCCCCGCGCCCACGACCGTAATCTGTGCCTTGCCGCCGTCGACGTCAGGCACGATCTTCAGAGACTTGATCCGTGCGGGGGAAACCGGCTCGAGCCAGACGGTCTGCCAGATCCCGGTGATCGGAGTGTAGTAAATGCCGTTGGGGTTGAGGACCTGCTTGCCTCGAGGCTGGGTCCCTCGATCGGTCGGGTCGAAGACCCTGACGATCAGTTCCTGGTCACCTTCTGGTTTGAGGAAATCGGTCACGTCGAGCTCGAAGGGGTCGTAACCGCCTCGGTGGGTCCCCAGCTCCTTGCCGTTGACCCAGACCGTCGCTTCCCAGTCGACCGCGCCGAAGTGGAGCAACACGCGCCGGCCGTTCCACTGCTTGGGCACATGGAAGGCGCGTCGATACCAGAGGCGATCCGCATGCTTCATCACCCCCGAAAGGGCCGACTCGACCGGAAAGGGCACGAGAATCTGCTCGTCGAGCGCCCGCCCCACGGGCGGGGCCTCTCCCTCCTTGCCAAAGCCGAGTTGCCAGAGACCGTTGAGGTTGAGCCAGTCCTTCCGGACCAGTTGCGGCCGAGGGTACTCGGGATGGACCCGGTCAGGCTGGACGTCCTTGGCCCAACGGGTTGTTAACGGCCCCTGTTTCGGCTTCCAATCCGCCGCACGGACCAGGCTTAAGCCGGATCCGACGGCCAACCCGAGCCACAAGAGGGCCACTCGTTTGGTGTTCATGTTCGGTTGTTCCCTTCCACGACCTGACCTTACCAGACTCCTCGCACGATGGGCCTTCTACTATAACGAGTCTTCAACGGGGTGGGCACATAGCTCCCTGCCTGGGGGATTCTCCCTGGTCTGGGCGATCAAGACAGGGGGAACTCCGGAACGCTGACGAACCGACTTCCCGAAATCGGGCCACCCTGTGCCCCTGAATTCAGGAAGTAAACGCTGGTGGGCCGTGCCCACCCTACGAAAAAAAAAGTCGCTCATAACACTTGACCTGTCATGAACGACTTTAGTGATACATGATGATCAATTTCGCAATCAGGCCAGGAGCGGCGTAACGACGTGCGCCGGTTCGACTCCGGTCAGCTTCTGGTCGAGACCTTGATAGCGATAGGTGAACCGTTCGTGGTCGTAGCCCAGCAGGCGGAGGACAGTGGCGTGGAAGTCGCGAATATGGACCGGGTCTTTGACGATGTTGTACGAGAAGTCGTCGGTCTCGCCGTAAACCATCCCCGGCTTCGAGCCACCGCCGGCCATCCACATCGTGAAGCAGCGCGGATGGTGGTCGCGCCCGTAGTTCGTGGTGGACAGGCCCCCTTGTGAGTAGATCGTCCGGCCAAACTCGCCGCCCCAGATGACCAGGGTCTCGTCGAGCAAACCACGCTGTTTGAGGTCCTGGACGAGCCCCCAGCACGGCTGATCGACATCCTTACACTGGCTCGGCAGGCGGCCCGCCACGTTGCCGTGGGTGTCCCAGTTGTTGTGATAGACCTGGATGAACCGCACTCCGCGCTCCACCATCCTGCGTGCCAGGAGCACGGTGTGGGCGAAGCTGCCCGGCTTCTTGGCTTCCTCACCGTAGAGCTTGTAGGTCGTTGCCGACTCGTTGCTGATGGCCGTCAGGTCGGGGACGCTCGCCTGCATCCGGAACGCGAGCTCGTACTGTTGGATCCGGGTATGCGTCTCCGGGTCGCCCAGCGACTGATAGGTCATCTCGTTGAGCGACCGCAGGCCGTCGAGCATCTTGCGGCGGATCGCCGACGGGACACCGGGCGGGTTGTTGATATAAAGGATCGGGTCGCCACCGCTCCGGAACGAGACGCCCGCGTGCTCGCCCGGCAGATACCCCGACGACCAGAGCCGCGCTGAGATCGCCTGCACCTGCTCGGTGTTGCTCGGCTTGGCGACCAGCACGACAAACGTCGGCAAGTCGTCGTTGAGCGACCCCAGGCCGTACGAGACCCACGACCCCAGGCAAGGGCGGCCGGTGATCTGGTTCCCCGTCTGCATGTAGCTGATCGCCGGCTCGTGGTTGATCGCTTCAGTGTTCATGCTTCGGATGAAGCACATGTCATCAACCATTTTCGACGTATAGGGGAGCAGCTCGGAGACCGACATCCCGCTCTGACCATACTGGGCGAACTTGTACATCGACGGAGCGATTGGGAACCGTTTCTGCCCCGAGGTCATGGTCGTCAGCCGCTGACCTTTGCGGACCGACTCGGGCAAATCCTTGTCATACCACTCCTTCATCGTCGGCTTGTGGTCGTAGAGGTCGAGCTGCGAAGGCCCGCCGACCATGTGGAGGTAGATGACGTGCTTCGCCTTGGGCGCGAAGTGGGTCAGGATCGCCTGTTGCGTTTCCTTCTCGATTGCCGCGGCCCCCGCGCCTCGGCCGATCCCCGCGAGCGAGGCGAGCGCGGCCATTCCGACGGCGTTCGCCCCCCGACCGAAGAACTGGCGGCGCGTCTCGTAGCGAACCCATTCCTGAAAGAGACTCATCGCACGGTCCTCCGCAAAGAAAAGTGAGAGAAGGGGTGGCTCGCTTGACCGGTCAAAGGGACGGAAATCACGGCGGGCCATGCCCGACCGACTCGTTTATTTGTTGAGAACTTCGTCGAGGTTCATCAACTCGTTGGCCGTCATGGTCCAGGCGGCCAGGGCGGCCGGGTCGAGCCCGGAGTCGGGCTTCGACTCGCCGACGGTGATCAGCTCGGTCGCGTCCTTGGGATGTTCCTGGTAATAGGCGAACAGTTCTTCAAACGCATTCTGAATCACTTGCCCTTCCTCGGGGCGGAGTGGCCGGGCCAGCAGCCGCATCGCCATGAACTCGGCGCGGGTTTCGACCGATGTTCCCCCGCCCTTGATCGCGAGTTGGGCCAGGTTTCGCGCGGACTCAATGAACTGCGGGTCGTTGAGGGTCACGAGCGCTTGCAGCGGCGTGTTCGTTCGTTCGCGGCGGACCGTGCAGACCTCGCGGCTCGGTGCATTAAAGATATCCATTGATGCGGGGGGCGCAGCGCGTTTCCAGAAGGTGTAGAGGCTCCGGCGGTAGAGCTTCGCGCCGGCATCGCGAGCGTAGTCGCGGGTGTTGCTGCCGATCATCGCCACGGCTTCCCAGACCCCCTCGGGCTGATACGGCTTCACGCTCGGCCCGCCCAGCGTGTCCACCATGAGACCGCTGGCGGCCAGGGCGTAGTCGCGAACCATCTCGGCGTCCATCCGGAACCGAGGACCACGCGAGAGCATTCGGTTCGCGGGGTCCTTGGCCAGCTTCTCGGGCGACACGAGGGCCGACTGGCGGTAGGCGGCGGACGTGACCAGGGTCTTGAAGAACGACTTGACGTCCCAGCCTCGCTCCCGGAAGTCGAGGGCGAGCCAGTCGAGGAGCTCAGGGTGCGAGGGAGTTTCGCCGGTCACACCGAAGTCGCCCGTGGTCCGGACCAGCCCGGTCCCGAACACCTCCTGCCAGAACCGGTTGACGGTGACGCGGGCGGTGAGCGGGTGCTCGGCCCGGAGCAGCCACTGGGCCAGGCCGAGACGGTTGCGCGGCAGGTCGGCCGGCATCGGCGGCAGCACGGCGGGCGTCTCGGGCGTGACCTTGTCGCGTCGCTTGTCGTACTCGCCTCGGAACAAGATGTAGGCCATCGCCTCGTCTTTGCGCTCGTTCATCACGTGGGCCACCGTCGCCCGCGCCTGGATCGCCGCGTTCTCTTGCTCGAGCCCGGCCAACGTTGCGGCGAGCTTGCCGTATTCGAGGTCGAAGCTGGGGAGCCACCAGGAGAAAAGCTCGTCGTTCTCAGCGCTGGTCCGCTTGGGGTGGGACGCGTCGACAAGCCAGGTCGCGCGGCTGGTCTTCGCGAGCCGATCGACCTCCTCGGCGGGCAGCGCCCGCCCGTAGATCCGCACGTCCTGGATCAACAAGTTCGCCAAGACTGATGTGGAGTGCCGCTGCCCGAGCTTGAGGGGGACCGTCGTCTGGATCGACTCGGTGAGCGTGTCGGCCTGCACCTCGTGTTCCTGGCGCTGACCGTTGAGGTAGAGCGTCACACCGGCGGCCTTGCCGGAGCCATCGTAGGTGACGAGCAAATGGGCCCACTCGCCCGACTTCGGTTGAGTGTTGGCGAGGACCTTGATGGCGTTGCCGGGCCACTGATGAATGATGTGCGTGCCGATCCGCCCGTTCTCGAACCAGAGGTCCCAGCCGCGGTGGTCGTGCGCATCGTCCATCCGCGCCATGAACGCCCCGGTCGCGCTCGCTTTGGGGATCTTGACCCAGGCGCCGTAGGAGAAGGGCTGGCCCTTGTCGAAGTTGCCGGCTTCGGGCACCTGGGCCACCCCAGCCGCCTGGCTCTTGAAGGCCTTCGCGGAGAGATGCCCCGCCCCCCAGGCGGCGGACGGGACGGTCAGGGTCTTCGGGCGACCATCGACGGCCACGAACAAGGTCTTTCCGCTTCCCTCGCCGAGATAGGCGTGGAATCGAAGGCCGTCACTCGGGATCAAGGAGGCCAACGCGACGGCCGAAGTCGACCCGAGCCACTGGTCGAACTCGGGGCGGGCCGCTGGTTTGCGGGCGTCGGCTTGCTGCCTCGCCTCGACAAGCTTGCCCGCGATTTCTTTCGCGCGCGGCCGGTCGGCCGGCAGCGGCACGATGACGATCGGAGGCGTATCCTTGATATTCCCATCCCTGGCGATTTGCGTGGTGTTGTTGAAGAAGGCCGCCAGGGAATAGAACTCTTTCTGGCTGATCGGGTCGAACTTATGATCGTGGCAGACCGCGCAGCCGGTCGTCATCCCCAGCCAGACGAGCGAGGTGGTCTCGGTACGGTCGCGGGTGTAGAGGACGAGGTATTCCTCATCGATCAACCCACCCTCATTGGTCGTAATATTGCAGCGATTGAAGCCCGAGGCCACTTGCTGGTCGAGCGTCGGGTTGGGGAGCAAGTCGCCGGCAAGCTGCTCGACCGTGAACTGATCGAACGGCAAGTTCCGGTTGAAGGCTTTGATCACCCAGTCGCGATAGGTCCACATCTCTCGATAATTGTCGAAGTGGATTCCGTGCGTATCGGCATAGCGGGCGGCGTCGAGCCAGTAGCGGCCGCGATGCTCGCCCCAATGCGCGGAGGCCATCATCTGATCGACGAACCGCTCGTAGGCGTCCGGGGCCGGGTCGCGCAGGAAGGCTTCAACCACGGCCGGGCTCGGCGGCAGACCGGTCAGATCGAGGCTGAGGCGGCGTGCCAAGGTCCGGCGATCGGCCTCGGGCGCGGGGGCCAGGCCCGACGCTTCCAGCTTCGCCAACACAAAGCGATCGATCGGGTTGCGGACCCAGGCCTCGTTCTTGACGACCGGCGGCTCGGGCCGCGTCGGCGCGATCAGGGACCAGTGGGGTTGATACTCGGCGCCTGATTCGACCCAGCGTTTGAGGATCTGCTTCTGTTCGGCCGTCAGCGTCTTCTTGGTCGCGAGCGGTGGCATCACCTCATCCCGCTCCTCCGACTGGATTCGCTGGATCAGTTCGCTGCCGGCCAGGTCGCCCGGCGTGAGGGCGCCTGCCTTGATGGCCGGGTCGCGCTGGTCCAGACGGAGGTCGGCCTTGCGGCTCGCGCTATCCGGCCCGTGGCACGAAAAGCAATTCTCGGCCAGAATCGGGCGAACATCGCGGTTGTATTCGATCGCCCCGTCCCCCTCCGCCGCCCATGCCAACGCGGGCACGATCGAGAGGAAGAGTGCAGCCCCGATGACGGCGGTTCGCTTCATGACGTAACCTCGGGTCGTATCGAAGAGGAGGGAGTCGGCAGACCCCTTCCTCCCCACAGCGGGTGTGATCAGGCAGGAAAGTCGGGGGCAGGAATGCAAGCTGAGTGCAATTCTATAAAATACACGATCGCAATGCCAGCCTCGAGCGTTCCTCAGACGCGGGACGTACGGATCGCAACGCGGGCTGGTTCGTTGCGACCGTTGACCTGCTTCCGCGTTGATCCCGCGTCCTTCTCGGTCCTCCTGGCTTGTCACTTCGGTACTGAAGCGAGATGATCGGGCGATGAACGACGATCCCTCGGCACTGGAATACACCGGCGAACGAATGGTCCCCGAGCGGGCGAGCGGCCGGACCTTCTGGGAGCATCTCGGCCGCTATCGATTCGCCCGAAAGTTTGCGCGGGGGAGGCGGGTGCTCGACATCGCGTGCGGCGAGGGTTACGGGGCCGCGGCACTGGCCAAAGCCGGGGCGGCGAGCGTGATCGGCGTCGACCTCTCGGCCGAGGCCTGCGAACACGCCCGCAGCAAGTACGGGCTCGACGCCAGGTCCGGCGACGCCCTCGCCATCCCGCTGCCGGACCGTTCCCTTGACCTGGTCGTCTCGTTCGAGACGATCGAGCATGTCGACGACCCCGCCGCCTTCCTTGATGAATGCGCTCGGGTCCTGGCCCCCGACGGGGTCCTGATCGTCTCGACCCCGAACCGGCCGGTGTATAGCGCGGAGGGCGCGCACAACCCGTTCCACCGAATCGAGTGCGACGAACGCGAGTTCGAGGACTTGCTGCGCCCTCGGTTCAAGACCGTGCGCCTGTTTACCCAGTTCCCCGAATCCAGCGGCTGGTGGAGTCTCCGCGGGCTTGCGGCCGAACGCTCTCCCTGGCTTCGGATCAAGGGCTTCTGGCGCCTCTCGACCTGGCTCTGCCCCGCCAAGCGTCGTGAGGTCGATCCGGCGATCCGCAACTCGGCCGTCGACGTCATCCAGACCGACGAACCGTTCGCGTCCGCACTCTTCAGCCCGTACGTCGTGCGGCCGCGCTCACCCTGGAGTCGCGAGCGCCCCTATTATCTGATCGCCGTGGCCGAGGGGGTCAACCCGCCGACCGGCTGACGGTCCGAACTCAAGGCTCACTCAATTGGCCGGTTTCTCGACGTGTCCGCCGAACTCGTAGCGCAACGCCGAGAGCAGCTTGTCGGCGAAGTCGGACTCGCCCCGCGAGTAGAACCGTTCGAAGAGCGCGGTGGTCAAGACCGGGGCCGGCACGGCCTCGTCGATGGCGGCCTTGACGGTCCACCGCCCCTCGCCCGAGTCGGAGACCCGGCCCGAGAATGTCGCGAGGGCTGGATCCTTGAGCAGGGCGGACGCCGTCAGGTCGAGGAGCCACGAGGAGATCACGCTCCCACGCCGCCAGACCTCGGCCACGTCCCGAACATTAATGTCGTATTGATAGTGCTCAGGGTTGCGCAGCGGGGTGGTCTCGGCATCGACCTCGTGACTGCGTTTGCCGACATTCGCATGATTGAGGATCGCCATCCCTTCGGCGTAGGCGGCCATGATCCCATACTCGATCCCATTGTGGACCATCTTGACGAAATGCCCCGCGCCGCTGGGGCCGCAGTGGAGGTAGCCGTGCTCGGCGGTCCCCCCCAGCGCCTCGCGTCCCGGGGTGCTCGGTGCGGACTCGATCGGCGGCGCCAGGGTCTGGAAGATCGGGTCGAGGTGAGTGACGACCGGCCCTTCGCCACCGATCATCATGCAGTAGCCCCGCTCCAGGCCCCAGACTCCGCCGCTGGTGCCGACGTCGACGTAGTGTACGCCCTTCGCTTTCAGCTCGGCGGCGCGGCGGATGTCGTCGACGTAGTAGGAGTTGCCGCCGTCGATCACGATGTCGCCCTCTTCCAGGAGCGGCACGAGTTCCTCAAGCGTCTTGTCGACGACGGCCGCGGGAACCATCAGCCAGACCGCGCGCGGCTTGGCGAGCGTCCGGACGAACTCGGGGAGCGAGGCCGCTCCCACCGCCCCTTCCTTGACGACCGCGGCCACGGCGTTGGGGAACACGTCGAAGGCCACGCATGTGTGGCCTCCGCCGAGCAGCCTGCGCACCATGTTCGACCCCATCCGGCCCAGTCCGATCATTCCGAGCTGCATCGACCTCTCCTTTGGCTTCGGTTCGGTTCGCGTCTCGCTTGGTCCCGGTCCGGGCCGGTCGGTCCGGCAACGGGTTCTACGAAGTCCGTTTGAGGCGCCGGTAGCGGCGGATCAAACTGTTGGTGGAGCTGTCGTGAGCGAGTGGGGGCTCGGTCTCGCCGTCCAGTTCCGGAATGATCCGCATGGCCAGCACCTTGCCGAGCTCGACGCCCCACTGGTCGAACGAGTCGATGTTCCAGATCACCCCTTGGGTGAACACGACTTGCTCGTAGAGTGCGACCAGGGTCCCGAGCACCTCGGGGGTCAGCCGATCGGCCAGGATCACGTTCGTGGGCCGGTTCCCCTCGAAGGTCCGATGCGGCACGAGCCAATCCGGAGTCCCTTCGGCCTTGACCTGTTCGGCCGTCTTGCCGAAGGCCAAGGCTTCGGCCTGCGCGAAGACATTGGACATCAGAATGTCGTGGTGTTCGCCCCGGGGGTTGAGCGACTGGCAGAACCCGATCAGGTCGCACGGGATCAGCCGCGTCCCCTGGTGAATGAGCTGGTAGAACGAGTGCTGACCGTTGGTCCCGGGCTCCCCCCAGTAGACCGGGCTGGTGGCATAATCCACCGTCGCGCCCTCGAGCGTGACGTGCTTGCCGTTGCTTTCCATCGTCAACTGCTGGAGGTAGGCGGGGAACCGCTTCAAGTACTGGTCGTAGGGGAGGACGGCGACCGTCTCCGCCCCGAAGAAGTCGGTGTACCAGATCCCCAGCAGGCCGAGCAGGACGGGCAGGTTGCGTTCGATCGGAGTCGTGCGGAAGTGCACATCCATCGCATGCGAGCCCGCGAGCATCGCATGGAAGTTGTCGGGACCAATCGCGATCATCGTCGACAGGCCGATCGCCGACTCCATCGAGTAGCGACCGCCGACCCAGTCCCAGAAGCCGAACATATTCGCGGTGTCGATTCCGAACGCCTCGACCGCCTTGGCGTTGGTGGAGACCGCGACGAAGTGCTTGGCGATCGCCGCTTCGTCGCGGAGCGCGGCCAGGGACCAAGTGCGAGCCGTCTGGGCGTTGGTCATCGTCTCCAGAGTTGTGAATGTCTTTGAAGCCACGATAAAGAGCGTTTCGGTCGGGTCGAGGTCGCTCGTGGCCTCGGCGAAGTCGGTGCCGTCGACGTTGGAGACGAACCGCAGCGTCAACGAGCGATCGCTGTAGTGCTTGAGTGCCTCGTAGGCCATGACCGGCCCGAGGTCCGAGCCGCCGATCCCGATGTTGACAATGTTCTTGATCCGCTTCCCCGTCGCCCCCCTCCAGGCGCCGCTGCGGACCCGCTGGGAGAACTCGGCCATGCGGTCGAGCACGGCATGGACCTCGGGCACGACGTCCTTGCCGTCGAGGAGGATCGACTCCCCCTTCGGAGCCCGGAGCGCCGTGTGCAGGACCGCGCGTTGCTCGGTGACGTTGATCTTCTCGCCGCGGAACATCGCCTCGATGCATTCGGAGAGGCGGGCCTCCTGGGCGAGCCGAAACAGGAGCGTGAGCGTCTCGTCGGTGACCCGGTTCTTCGAATAGTCGACGTAGAGCCCCACCGCCTCGAGTGAGAGCCGCTCGCCCCGGCCGGGGTCGTCGGCAAACAACTGACGCAGGTGCAGGCCGCGGACCTGCTGGTAGTGGGCTTCGAGCGCTCTCCAGACCGGAAGTCGGGTCGCGGGCACGCCTGCTGTCGTCATCTCAGGGGTCTCCAATCGCCGTCGGCCTTACATTTTTTGTCGAGGGACGGCCAAGCGATCCGGGAGCAGACTCGCCCGCCCACAAATTCCGCGTTGGTCCATCACTACATAATCGCGCATGAGGGCCGCGGTCAACCGGGACCTGACGGTGGAGAAGTGCGAAATCATTCGACTTTGATTGAGAAGCGACCGAGCAACTGAGCAACCGAGCAGCGCAGCGGAGTAAGTGATCTGGCCCCGCTCGGCATCACGGAACGTCGATCCGGGATCGCTTACTCCGCTGCGCTGCGTGCGAGGCTCGGTTCAAGAAGGCTCACTTCAAGACGCCTCGCGGTCGCAACGCGATTTGGGCTCACGGAGAAATCGAAAAACGGGGGGGAAGAAAAGAAGAGGAAAAGGCCGGGCGTCAATGCCGGGAAAGACCAGGCTCCCCAGCCTCCGACTCCGTGGCTGGGCGGTACTCCGCGGGCGAACCGACCGGGCGAGTCCACGCCGCCGGATCAAGCTGTTCGAGCCGTCGAAGCGCCTGACGCATCAAGGCTTCATCCACCTCGTGGACGTCGACCGGGTCTCCGACGCCGCGGAGCATCGTCAGGGTCAGCCGCCCCCCCAGGTGCTGGCGGAACTCTTCCAGCCCCTCGAACAGGGCCGTTCCATCACGCAGGGCAGGGTGCCCCAAGGGGAGGCCCAGGTCGGTCAGACAGCGGAGCACCCGGTCAGCGACCTCGGTCGGCAGGCCGAGTGCCAGTGAAGAGTAGACCGTGTCAAGCGCCACGCCGATCGCGACGGCCTCGCCATGCCGCACCTGGAAGTCGGTCATCGCCTCCAACCGGTGGGCCGACCAGTGGCCGAAGTCGAGCGGCCGCGCCTCGCGTGCCTCAAACGGATCGCCCCCGCGGGTGATGTGCCGGCGATGCCACTCCGCCGAAGCCCGGATCGCCGGCAGGGCCGCCGTCAAGTCGCGCTGGCGAATCCGCGTCGCCGACGCGCACAACTCCGCGAACATCCCGGGATCCTTGAGCAACGCGACCTTCACCGCTTCGGAGAAGCCGCAAACGAAGTCGCGATCGGGCAAGGTCGCGAGTAGCGCGGTGTCGTTGATAACGGCCCAGGGGACCGCGAAGCTGCCGAGCCAGTTCTTCTTGCCGAACAGGTTGACCGCGTTCTTGACCCCCACGCCCGAATCGCCTTGAGCCAGCGTGGTGGTTGGCAGGCGAACCAGCCGCAAGCCGCGGTGTGCGATCGCCGCGGCAAAGCCGACCGCGTCCAGCACCGCACCACCACCAACCACGACCACGTAACTCCGCCGATCCAGGCCGGCGGCGTTGAACACCTTGAGCATGCGTTCAAGGATGTGGATATCATTCTTGACCGCCTCGCCCCCTTCGACGACCTGCACGTTTCCGGCCAGCGTGATGCGGCCGGCATGCGCGGCGGTGAAGGCACGGAGCCGGTGTCGGAGTTCGGGCTGAGCACGCGCCACGTGATCGTCGAGCCAGAACTGGACCCGCGCGGGGCGGTCTCCGGAGGGCTCGAGCACGTCGGCCAGCACCCCCTGATCGGCACCGAGCACGTCGTCAGTGAAATGCAGCCGATGGACGAACGAGGGGGCGAACGACACCTCAGCGCGAACCGGATCGATTTCGTAGTCCATCGCGGCAAGACTTCCCGGGTAGGTGGCGGGAGCTCGTCGGGCCGTCGAGTTCGGCCGCGACGCGCGGGTGGGTACTGATGGTTCTCAAAGTATACAGGCGCGTCAAGGCTCGGTCGAGACCTCAGAACCAACGGGCGGCACGAAGTCGATCCGCAGGAATCACCCGAGACACCGCCCAGCGCAGCGAAACGGCCACCGGCCCTCGCGTCGCCGCGTGGGCCGGTGGCCGGTCAGTTCGGTTTCAACTCATCCCGAAAAAACCTAGGAGCGGACCAACCTCTGTCTCAAAGACCGCTCAGGTCGGCCGCGATCACGCGGATCCCCTTCTTCAAGCCGAGTGCTTTGACCATCTCGTCGGTCGCGGGCAAGGTCAGGCTCCGCTGCGGCGAGATGCTGATACCCGCGAGCACCTTCGAGTCGGTCTCGCTCCCCTTGCCGAGGACCGCGATTCCGTTCAGGATCAGCGGCGAGGCGTTTTCGATCTTGATCTTGTAGGTCGGCTTCCCCTTCAAACGCGGGCCGGGAGAGAGCTGGGCCCGCACCATGCGGTCGAGGATCCCCTCGGCCAGACCGTCGGCCACCGCCGCCACGTTCAGCTCACCCGTCTTGGTCCGCGCGAGCGGAAGCGTGAACTTGCCCGCCGCCGCCCAAGCCCGAGCCGGGCCGTCGCTGGTCGCCACCTGCACGGTCGCCTCGTCCCCATTGACCTGAACCTTGCAGGCCACGGCCGGTCCCTTCGGCTCCGAAGGAACGCCCGAAACCCCCTTCAGACCCAGGAGCGTCTTTTCTTTGAGCGCGTCACGCAGTTCTTGAGCTGCCGACTCGCCGGCCGTCCCCTTGGCAACGATCTCGTACTGCAAGACCCCCGTCTCCTCGGCGGGGAGCGACCCCAAGCCGTCGACGAAGTTTCGGGCCAGGGTCAACTCGTGGGCATTCGACCAGGACTTCGACATCCCCTCGATCGCGTCCCACTCCCGACCAGAGGCGACCCGCAACATGACAAGCTGGGCCACAGCCTGAGGCGCCTTGTCTTCGGCCAGCCGCTTCATCGCCCCCTGAACCCGGGCATCATCGGTCAACTGGCTGATCTCGCCAAGCCGGAGCTTCTCGCCCTTGGCCGGCATCGCCATCGACTGATCCGCATTCGGGTCCGACAACCGCACCAGGCGGGTGGGAAGATGCCGGGTCTGCTTGGGGCTCAGCGCGGCGAACGGGAGGCCCGTCGGAGGAACCGACCGGAATCCACCCCCTCGCCCCCCCATACCACCGCCCATGCCACCCATACCGCCGCCCATGCCACCCATGCCACCGCCCATGCCGCCCATCATTCCGGACATGAGCGACTGCTGGTCCCAACTATCCCGCTCGCCGACCAGGGACATGATCAGGCGTCCGAGCATCATCATGCCCATCGAAGCCGGCATGGTTCCGCCACCACCCCCCATACCGCCGCCCATGCCGCCACCGCCCATACCGCCACCGCCCATGCCTCCCATACCACCACCGCCCATGCCTCCCATACCGCCACCGCCCATGCCTCCCATGCCACCACCCATGCCGCCGCCGCCCATGCCACCGCCACCCATGCCGCCCATGCCACCGAATTGGCCGGTGGCTCCCGAGGCGATCAGACCGGGGGGAAGCACGACTCGGAGGGGGCGCTTGGTTTTGTTCGTGAGCGACAAGGTCATCCGGCCGTCGCCACTCCCCTCGGCGTTGACGGAGACATCGCCTTGTCGAACGGCATCAAACAGACTGACCGGCTTGGTCTCGGAGGAAGTCGCCTGATCTTCGGCCTTGGCCGCAGGCTCATCCGCAATGCTTGGCGTCGCGGATACGGAGAGACAGAGACCAGCCGCCAAGGCGGCCAAGCGCCCAGGCGCAAAGAGTGCGCGTCGCATTGGGGGGAAACCTTTCTGGTGCTCACCTGAGCACGCGGGGGGAATATTCGGACAAATAATCGTGGAGGTCAGAGTAAGCAGGAGAATCAACGTGCTCGATCGGATCCGGCTCAGGAGAAGAAAGGAGAACCTCGAGAGCCGGAGGAACGTGAGGGTGAAGTCGCGTTCGACTTGATCTTGGACGCCGGCCGACCCGTAGATATTCAGACTTCCGCCAAAAAGAAAAAAAACGGGGTCTCAAGGCCAACCGTGCGCCCCACGGCTCACTTGGGGTTTGGTGTCGGCATGGGTGCATGAATCTGCTTACGCCAAGCAAGCATCTTGGCGTGGAGTTCCTTCACGCGCTCGGGCAATGAGGCGGCCAGGTCGATCTTTTCTCCGACATCATTTCGTTTGTTGTAGAGTTCAAGTTTACCGGTTTCGAAGAACTCCATGAGTTTCCAGTCCCCCGACCGGATGACGCCGACGGGGGTGGTCCGCCAGCTTCCCTTGCCCGCCCCCAGGTAGCCGGGGAAGTGCCAGTAGAGGTCCTCCCGGTCCCACGTTCCCTGGCCGCCGCTGGTCAAGAGGCTGACGTAGCTGGTCCCATCGAGCGGGTAGTCTTCCGCCACTTTGCCGCCAGCCAAGGCAACCAGGGTGGGGTAGAGGTCCACGCTGTTGATCGAACGATCACAGACGGTGCCCGCGGGGATCTTGCCAGGCCAGCGGAACAGGTACGGGACCCGGATTCCCCCTTCGTAAAGCATGCCCTTGCCCCCACGCAACGGCGCGTTGTCGGTCACGGCTCCCGCCTTGCCGATCCCTTCCCGAGCATATCCGCCAACCCCGCCGTTATCGCTCGAGAAGATCACCAGCGTCTCGTCGGAGAGGCCGAGCTCATCGAGCGTCTTGACAACGCGACCGACGCTCTCATCAACGCTGGCGAGCATGGCGGCATAGGTGGGGTCATGATGCCCTCCGGCCGCCGGCTTTGCGGCGAACTTCTCGATCAACGCTTTCTTCGCCTGGTAGGGCGCGTGGACTCCGAAGTGAGGCAGGTAGAGAAAGAACGGCTCGGCCTTGTGCCGCGTGATGAAGTCGACCGCCTTGTCGGTCAGGAAATCGGCGAGGTAGGTCCCGTCGGGATAGGTCACCTTGGGACTGGTCGTGAACTCGAAATGCTGGCCCATCGAGACGATCGCTTCGTCGAACCCACGGCGCCGGGGATGATAGTCCCCTTGCTGACCGAGATGCCACTTGCCGAACATCCCCGTAGCATACCCTGCCGACTTGAGGGCCTGGGCGATCGTCACCTTCTCCAATGGTAGCCCCTGGGCATTGTCGACCGGGCGCAGGGGACGGCTCTTCCAGTCGAACCGGTCAATCGAGCCGACGGTATAAACGCCGGTTCGCGGCCCGTACTGGCCGCTCATCAAGGCGGCACGCGTCGGCTGGCAGTTGGGACCGCACGAGTAGCCATCGGTGAACTTCAAGCCCTGGGCCGCGAGCCGGTCGATGTTGGGCGTCTCGTAATAGCGGCTCCCGTAGCAAGCGACGTCGGTGTAACCGAGGTCGTCGGCCAAGATAAACACAATGTTCGGCTTGCGGTCCGCCGCCCAACTGTTCCGCGGCGCCTGGGCAGCCGCAGCCAGCAACAGCAAGGCCACCATTCCACGAACGACGCTCCGGCTCATCCTGACCTCACTTGAAAGGATCCTTATACTGGACTGGCACGCGAAACGCGTTTGCTGATGCTAGTCGGTTCGCCGATCCGCCGCCACCAGATCGTTCGCGCCGACGAAAGACAACATCGCGATCGCTTTCGAGCCGCCCGCCCCCCTCTGGAGCGCCGCTCAACGCGTGCCTAAGATCAGAAGCTCCGCGAGTGATGGAGCCTCGCCAACCCGATTGGCGTCATCGCCCGCGAATCTCAACCTGGCTTGATCCCTCGCGGAGTTCAGCGACCATGCCCCAGATCCTCAAGACCGTCGCCCTGCTTCTGCCGACGACTTGCCTCTTGTTCCTGCCCTTGCTCTCGCTCCAGGCGCAACAGCCCGCGGCGAACCAGCCGACGGCCGAGGACGTCATCAAGGCGGTCGAGGCCAAGAAAGGCCCGGCCAAAGCCGCGAACGATCCGATCGAGCGGATCAAGGAGGAAGGGCTGAAGCGGTCGCAGGTCATGGCGACCTTGAGCTACCTGACCGACGTGATCGGCCCCAGGCTCACCGGTTCGCCGGGGCTGACCCGAGCGAACGAGTGGACCCGGGACAAACTCTCCGGGTGGGGCGCGGAGAACGCTCACCTCGAGCCGTGGGGGCCGTTCGGACGCGGTTGGTCGCTTCAGCGGTTCTCGGCCCAGGTCGTTGAGCCCCACGCCATCCCCTTGATCGGCTACCCCAAGGCATGGTCACCCGGCCTCGAAGGAACGCTCGTTGCCCCGGTCGTCCACCTCGACGCCAAGTCGGAAGCGGATCTAACCAAGTTCAAGGGGACGCTCAAGGGGGCGATCGTGCTGGTCGGGCCGGCGCGTGACCTCGACGCCCGAGTCGAGCCGCTCGCCACCCGGCTGACGGACAGCGAGCTGCTCACGTTGGCCAATGCCAATGAGCCCAGCAACGGGCGAGCGCAACCACGCCGCCGCGAGGCCCCCTCATTCGAGCGGCAACGGCTGCAATTCCTCGTGGACGAAGGCGCCGCGCTGGTCGCTGAGCCCAGCCCACTCGGTGACGGCGGCACCCTGTTCGTCAGCGGGGCCCGTCTTCCCGGCCCCGCGGCCGCGCCCGGCTCCAATGCCAGGCGGCCCTCGGCCTGGGACAAGGACGCACCTCGGACCGTGCCCCAGATCGTCCTCGCCATCGAGCACTATAACCGGCTCGTCCGCATGATCGGCCAGGGGGAATCGCTCAAGATGGCCGTCGACCTGTCCGTCCAATTTCATGAGGACGACTTGATGGGATACAACACGATCGCCGAAATTCCCGGCACCGACCTGAAACAGGAGGTCGTCATGCTCGGCGGGCACCTCGACTCCTGGCACAGCTCCACCGGCGCCACCGACAATGCGGCCGGCGTCGCGGTCGCCATGGAGGCCGTCCGAATCCTCAAGGCCCTCGACTTGCACCCCCGCCGGACCGTCCGGATCGCGCTCTGGACCGGAGAAGAGCAGGGGCTCCGCGGCTCGCGGGCCTACGCCTCCAAGCACTTCAGCACCGGAGACGACCCCGCCGGGTTCGATCACCCCAGAGATACGGAGGCTGAGGAGTCCGAGGAGGCTGAGGAGTCTGAAGAATTCGAGGAATCCGAAGAGTCTGAAGAATCCGAGGGGTCCGAGGCCGAATCGACGCCCACCCCCGAGTTCAAGTCATTCTCGGGCTACTTCAACCTCGACAACGGGACAGGGAAAATCCGCGGAGTCTACCTCCAAGGGAACGAGGCGGTGCGGCCGATCTTCCGCAAGTGGCTCGAGCCCTTCCGCGCGATGGGGGCTACGACCCTCTCGTCCGCCAACACCGGAGGCACCGACCACCTCTCGTTCGACGGCCTCGGCTTGCCTGGCTTCCAGTTCATCCAAGACCCCGTCGAATACTCGACCCGAACCCACCACTCGAACCAGGACGTGTTCGACCGCATCCAGGCCAACGACATGAAGCAGGCCGCGATCATCATGGCCGCGTTCGTTTACAACACCGCCGTCCTGGACGAGAAACTGCCGCGGAAACCAAGACCGAAGCCCACCGCCACCACCGTCGTCACAAACCCCGGAGCCAAGGCTTCGCCCCATTGAAAACAAGGCGTCCGAAGCCCCCACGCCACGATCGCGTCCCCGAACCCCATCCAGTTTCGACGAGCCGCCTGAGGGTTCGGGGAATCCGAATATGCTTGTTTTGCGCTCCTCTTGACTCCACTGAACAATCAACGATGATGGTAGAGGAACTTTGTCGATTGCGATGACGCTCGACAGGAAGCCGGGCCGAAGGCTGGCCCAAATCGGCCCGATTGGGACTCGAAAGTCGCGCAAACCTTGTCCGGGCCCGAGTTTCCCAGGTTTCCCGCGCCCGGCAAGTCGGAAGCTTGAGCGGCCGGTGTCCCTGACGACTCGCAATCGAGAGGTCACGATGTCGTGCAATTCTCGGTTCTCCAAAAGCAGGGCCAGGTGACGATTCCGCCGCACTCCTTCCCAGGCAGGCGGCGGTCTCGGTCCTCGACCCTTGTGCCGAAGGAGCGGGCATGGCTCATCGCATTCTGTCGAAGCGAGCAAAAGTCCGTGCATTGCTCGCGAGAACGGGCCTGACCGCGGTTCGTTGGCACACGCTCGGCCGCGGCCTTTATTGCTTCAACTACCACCGGATCGGTGATCCGGAGGCCTGCGCATTCGACCGAGGGGTCTATTCCTGCTCGACCGCTCACTTTCGGGAGCATGTCGCCATGCTCAAGGAACGGTTCGAGGTGGTCAACCTGGCGCGGCTTCTCGAGGAGGGGGGACGTCCACCCCGGAAACCGTTGGCCCTGATCACGTTTGACGACGGCTATGCGGACAACTATGAGGTCGCCTTCCCGACCTTGAGGGAGTTGGGGGTCACGGCCGCCTTCTTCATCCCGACGGCCTTTATTGGGGGCTCGCAACTCCCCTGGTGGGACGAGATTGCCTGGTCGCTCCGCAACGCGACCATCGAGCGGATCCGCCTTGAGGACGCCGAGGGAGACTTTGATTTGGGGGCCGAGGGGATTGAGCGGTCGATCGAAGCCGTTCTCGAACGGGTCAAGCTCCGCACACGCATCCCGATGGACGAGCAAGTCAGGGAGATCCGCGCGCGTTGCCGCCCGGCCGGGTCGATGCGGGACGCTGGTGCCCGCCTGTTCATGGATCGGGAACAGCTTCGCGAGATGCGGCGGGCGGGAATGGACATCGGCTCACATACGCACTCGCACCGCATTCTCTCGCACCTCAACGGCGACACCCAGCGCGAGGAGCTGGAACAGTCCAAGACGATCCTCGAAGGCTTGCTCGATGAGCCCATTACCTCGGTCGCCTACCCCGTTGGCAGGTCGTCTTCCTACACCCCGGAGACTTGCCAGATCGCGGAGTCGCTTGGCTACCGCGTCGGGTTCAACTTCATCTGCCAATCCAATCGCCTGCCGCTGAGCAAGCCGTTCGACATTTTTCGGTTTGGCATCCATCGCGATATCGATTCCCATGAACTGAAATCCCACACCTGTTTTCAATGGATTTAAATTGAAACGGGAGCCGATTCCAGGCAGCGAGAGCGATTCCCAAGAGGGGGAGGGAACTCGATGGGACACAAGGTGCTGGTTCTCGGGCACGACAGCCGATCATTCCTCAGCGTCGTTCGCTCCCTCGGGCGCGGCGGCATCGAAGTACACGCGGCCTGGCACCGGCCGGGAGATCCGGCTGCGCGGTCGCGTTATCTCGCAAGACGGCACGACCTGCCGGCTTACCGCGAGCACGACGACCAGTGGAAAGTCGACTTGATCGCGTTGTTGTGCCGTGAGCAATTCGACCTGGTCATTCCCTGTCACGACTCGTGCCTGGTCCCGCTCCAGCAACACCGAACGGAATTGGAGCCGCACGGCCGACTCGCCCTCCTGAGCGACGAATCGTTCGCGGTCTTCTTCGACAAGTTTCAGACGAACGAGTTGGCCAGATCCGTCGGGGTCCGGGTTCCTCGCGAGACGATTCTTTCAGATTTACACAACTCAGAATACCTGATTTCTGAGTTCACGCTGCCGGTCGTTCTGAAGCCCCGCGAGTCGTTCAATCCAGGCACCCCGGACTCCCGGCACGAGGTCCGCAAAGTCTACACACGCGACGAGTTGGACCAGGCGCTCGAGGCAATGATCGGCGCGGGCCCGGTCGCCATCCAGGAGAACGTTCTCGGCCGAGGGGTGGGTGTCGAGCTCCTGATGAGGGGGGGGAGGTGCTGATGGCGTTTCAGCATGTGCGCGTCCACGAGCCGCCACGCGGCGGGGGCAGTTCCTATCGCATGAGCACGCGACCGAGTCCGGAATTGGTCGACGCCTCGGTGCGGCTCCTGAAGGCCCTCGACTACACCGGGGTCGCGATGGTCGAGTTCAAGGTCGATTCCCGGACCGGCCGGTGGGCCCTCATCGAAGTCAACGGACGGTTCTGGGGCTCGCTCCCGCTGGCCCTGGCCGCCGGGGCCGACTTCCCCCTAGCTCTGGTCCAGATGCTCCTCGAGGGTCGGACCGCGTTTCCGCAGACCTACCGCGTGGGACTCTGTTGCCGCAACTGGGAGGGAGACGTGGAGTGGCTCTCGGCCAATCTCAGAGCCGACCGGTCGGACCCGACGCTGACGACTCGCCCGCTGGTTGGGGTCCTCGCCGAGACGCTCAAGAACCTGACACTCTTCCGCGAGCGGAGCGACACCTTCGTCCTCGACGACCCGACCCCCGCGTGGCACGAGCTGTCGGGGATCGGCCGCCGGAAATGGTTGGGCTTCCGCGGCAAACTCGCGTGCCGTTTCCTCCAGTCGAGCCGATCGCGTCGCGGCCTCGCGAAGCGATTCCGAGAACGGGTCCGCGTGGCCCGGCAGGTGCTCTTCCTCTGCGCGGGAAATATCTGTCGGAGCCCATACGCCGCCGCCGTCGCCGTCAAGAATCTGGGGCACCGCCTGGAAATCGACTCGGCGGGCTACCTGCCGCTCCCCGGGCGACCGTCCCCGGAAGTGGCCGTCGCCGTGGCGGCCGCCCGCGGCATCGACCTCTCGGACCACGCATCGCAAGTCCTGACGGAAACCCTCGTCCGCCAGTCCCATCTGATCATCGTATTCGACTACGCCAACTACCAACAGTTCCGGCGGACCTATCCGTTCGCTCGAGACCGTGTCTTTCCCCTTGGGGCGATCCGGCCCGAGGGTCCGCTTTTCATCGAGGACCCTTGGAATGGCGGGGCCGAGGAATTCGAGAGGTGCTATCAGGAGATTGACGAGAACCTCGAACGGGTGATCGAAGAAGTCGGGCGAGCTGGACCGACCACATCCCCCAAGGCGACGACCACCGAACCGCGGAACCTGGCATGATCGAATCACGATGAGGGTCCGCAGACGACCTCTCGGAAGCGTGCGCGAGGAATCCATCTGGCTCTTGTCTGGCCAGCACGGCCCACCCTACAAAAACCCCTTCTCACACACGCCCTCAGACGGAGATCGCTTCGGCGTGTCTCGAAAACGCCCGCCAACCCATGCAATCGCGACACGGGTCATGGAGGCAATTGCCAGAAAATTGCATTGGCTTGTGCCGCCGGCTCGAGAGAGGTAGAATAATTGTTCGACTCGAGCCCGTCACGGCGCTCGACCCTCATTCCGCGCGCTTGGGTTCCGGTTTTCCTTGGTCGCTGCCTTCGCGTTCGCTGCTGCCGACCTGCCGACAGCCGGTGCATAATCTCTCCGGTCGGTGGTCAGTCCTGCCTGCCTCCGCCTCCTTGGTTTGAGGAGATCCCGGCTCCGCCATGGTTAGCCCCTCAAAGCAGACCCAACCCTTCGCCCTGTTCCGTCGCACCGTGGCCGCGACCGGGGTCGCCCTCGTCTGGCTCGCGATTGTGCCGGCCCCGCGCATCGTCGAGGCGGCCGAAGGGAACAGCGGAGAACAAATCTACGCTCGTCAGTGCGCTTCGTGCCATGGGGCGAAGGGGGAGGGGACCCCTGAGGATTATCCGCATCCCCTGATCGGCGATCGGACCTTGCCCCGGCTCACAAGCTACATCGCCAAGTCGATGCCCGAGGACGCTCCGGGGTCGTGTGTCGGCGAGGATGCCGAGAAGGTCGCCGCCTACATTCACGACGCATTCTATTCGAAAGCGGCCCAGGCCCGCGCCAAGCCGCCCCGAATCGAACTCTCCCACCTGACCGTGCGCCAATATCGCAACGCCGTGACCGACCTCATCGGCCGGTTCCGCGAGCCGAGCGTGCGGGGCGATCGTCGCGGCTTGCACGGGGACTACTTCAAGTCGAAGCAGATCCGCAACGACGGGGTCTTCAGCCGGGTCGACCCCCAGGTGCGGTTCGACTTCTCCAAGTCGAGCCCCGACCCCGAGAAGATCGAACCCAAGGAATTCGCGATCCGTTGGCAGGGGTCGGTCCTTGCGCCCGAGACGGGGGAGTATGAATTCATCGTCAAGACTGAGAACAGTGCTCGGTTGTGGGTCAACGACCTCAAACGACCGCTGATCGACGCCTTTGTCAAGTCGGGCAGCGACACCGAATACCGCGGTTCGATCCGCCTGCTGGCCGGTCGGGCCTATCCGTTGCGGCTCGAGTACTCCAAGGCCACCCAGGGGGTCAAGAAAGACGACAAGAAGGCCGAAGTGGCGCCGGGGTCGATCGCCCTCGAGTGGGCGCTGCCGCATCGAGTCGCCGAGGTCATTCCCCAGCACAACCTCGCTCCCGACCTGCTCCCTGAATCCTTCGTCCTGGCGAGTCCGTTCCCGCCCGACGACCGGAGCGTCGGCTATGAACGCGGGTCGTCGGTCTCCAAGGAGTGGGAGCAGGCCACGACGGACGCCGCGATCGAGGTGGCCGACTACGTCGTGGCGCACCTCCGCGAGCTGACCGGGGTCAAAGACGACGATCCGGACCGCGAGCCTCGGCTCCGCGCGTTCTGCCTCCAATTCGCCGAGCGCGCGTTTCGCCGCCCGCTGACCGACGACCAGCGCGAGCTCTACGTCGAGCGTCAGTTCAAGGACGTCCGCGACTTCGACACGGCCGTCAAACGGGTCGTGCTGCTCGTCCTCAAGTCGCCTCGGTTCCTCTATCAAGAGATCGGCGGGGAAGGGGACGCCTACGACGTGGCCGCGCGCCTTTCATTCGGCCTCTGGGACTCGCTCCCGGACAAGCCGCTCCTGCAAGCTGCCGCGTCCGGCCAGCTCAAAACGAGCGACCAGGTCACCGGCCAGGCGGAACGGATGGCGTCCGACCCGCGGTGCCGCGCCAAGCTTCGCGACTTCTTCTTTCAGTGGCTGAAGGTCGAGCAGATCCCCGACCTGGCGAAGGATCCCAAGCGGTTCGGCGACTTTGACGAGGCGATGGCGTCGGACTTGCGAACCTCGCTCGACCTGCTCCTGGAAGACCTGGTCTGGAGCGACGCTTCCGACTTCCGCCAGCTCCTGCTCACCGACGCGCTCTACCTCAACGGCCGGCTCGCCCAATTCTACGGCGCCTCGCTTCCGACCGACGCCCCGTTCCAGAAGGTCACGCCGGAGCCTCGCGAGCGTGCCGGAGTGTTGACCCACCCGTACCTGATGACGAGTTTCGCCTACACGGCGACCAGCTCACCGATCCATCGCGGCGTGTTCATCGCTCGAAGCGTCCTCGGCCTGGCACTGCGGCCGCCGCCCGAGGCCTTCCCGCCGCTGGCGCCCGACCTTCATCCCCAGTTGAGCACCCGGGAACGGGTCGCGCTGCAGACCAGCCCCGAGTCGTGCCAGGCCTGCCACGCGATGATCAACCCGCTCGGATTCACCTTGGAGCCGTTCGACGCCGTCGGCCGGTTCCGACGCGAGGAGAACGGGCGGTCGATCGACGCGACCGGGGCCTATCAAACGCGCACCGGGGAACTCGTCAAGTTCGCCGGCGCCCGCGACCTGGCGGCCTTCCTGGCGGGCAGCCCGGAAACGCACAACGCCTTTATCGAACAGGTCTTCCACAACATCGTCAAGCAACCGGTCCGGGCGTTCGGACCGCACGAGCTCGAGAACCTGCGTGCGGCGTTTGCCGAGGGGAATTTCAACATCCGAAAGCTCGTTGTCAAGATCGCGGCCGACACCGCCTTGATCGCGCGGGCCACCCCACCGTAGCTCGCTCCGTAGGTTCGTGCCGCCGAGTCTGCCTTGAATTCATCCCGTTCGATTGGTTTTATTCGCCGGCTTTCTTCAGGAGAAATGACGTGGCCCAGAGATCGACACGACGCGAGTTCATTCGCGACCTCGGCATCGGCGCGGCGTCCCTCCCGTTCATCCTGAATTTGCCTAGCCTCGGCTTCGCGAACCAAGCGAAGCGCAAGCAACGGCTGGTGGTCTTGTTCAGCCCGAACGGCATCGTTCCCTCGACGTTCTGGCCCGACGAAGCCGGCGAAGAGTTCGCCTTCAAGGAAAGCCTGACGCCCCTGGAGGCATTCCGCAAGCAGACCCTCATCCTCGGTGGAGTTTGCGACAAGGTCCGCGGCGACGGCGACAGCCACATGCGCGGGATCGGCTGCCTGTTGACGGGAACCGAGCTGTTCCCCGGCAATATCCAAGGGGGATCGCATACCCCGGCCGGGTGGTCGAGCGGCATTTCCATCGATCAAGAGATCAAGAATCATCTTCAGCAAGCGCCCGACTCGCGAACCCGGTTCGGATCGCTCGAGTTCGGCGTGATGGTGCCGGACCGCGCGGACACCTGGACCCGGATGGTCTACACCGGCCCGAACAAGCCGGTCGCGCCGATCGACGATCCGTACCAGATGTTCGCCAAGCTCTACGGACGCATGAAGGACCGCGAGAGCCTCAAGAGCATCCTCGACGCACTCGGCGACGACCTGGGCAAAGTCCGCTCGGTCGTCAGCGCCGAGGACCGGCACCTGCTCGAAGCGCACGCGACCTTCGTTCGCGAGATGGAGCACGAGCTCAAGTCGAGTCAGAACGAGGCGCTCGACCATGCGGTCCCCGAGCTCGAGTCAGGGGTCAAGGAAGAGAACGACGAGATCCCCCGGATCAGCAAGATGCAGATTGACCTGATGGTCAACAGCTTCGCGTCCGACTTCGCCCGCGTGGCCACCTTGCAGTACACCAACTCGGTCGGCGGGGCGAAAATGCGCTGGCTGCAGGTGGACGAAGGGCACCACGAGCTCTCCCACGAGCCGGACAGTAACGCCAGCGCCCAGGAGAAGCTGACCCGGATCAACAAGTGGTATTGCGAGCAGCTCGCCTATCTCGCGAAACGGCTCGCCGACACGCCCGAACCGGGCGGGCAGGGGAGCCTGCTCGACAACACGCTCATCGTCTGGACCAACGAGCTGGGCAAGGGGAATTCGCACACCCTCGATAACATCCCGTTCGTGCTCGTCGGCAACGGCCTCGACTTCCGGATGGGCCGGTCGATCCAGTACAAGAAGGTGGCCCACAACCGGCTCCTATTGGCGTTGGCCCACGGCATGGGCCATCGGATCGACACGTTCGGTAACCCGAACTTCTGCGGCGACGGCGTGCTGCACGACTTGACTTGATCTGACTTGACCTGAGTGAGCGGGGAGCTGACCGGCTCCCCGTCCCTCATCTCCTCCTGTCGGAATCCCTGGTGGGCCGTGCCCACCATCTTCGTCTTCTCTCCCCAGGAAGACCGGAAACCCGCGCCCTCTCATCCCCCCCCAAAAAAACCTTTCCACCAAACCAGTTACGGCAATTCCCCACGGCATTCGCCGATCGTCTCCAAAAAACTTGGGACCACGCAATCCGACTGTTGTCATACTTCATAGAGTGACCAGTGCGGCCGGTGAGTCCCCAACGCATGGATTCAGCAGAGCTCGGACGCTTGATCGATCGGCTGGCCGGACCACTCGAGCTTTACGCTCGCCAGTGGTGCGATACGCCCGAGGATGTCGTCCAGGAAGCGTTCGTGAAGCTGGCTTCGCAGCGTAAGCCGCTTCTGTCGCTCGATGCCTGGCTGTTCCGGACGGTCCGCAACGGTGCGATCAACGCCGGAATCGCCAGCCAGCGCCGGAAACGCCACGAGGCCGAGGCCGCGGCCACGGTTCCCGCTTGGTTCGAGCCCGAACCGTTGAGTCGAGGTACGACTGCCGTGGATCCCGAGCTCGCCCAGTCGGCGCTCGCGGCGTTGCCCCTCGCGCAGCGTGAAGTCATCGTGGCCCATCTCTGGGGGGCCTTAGCCTTTGAACAGATCGCCGAGCTCGCCGGCATCTCCGCGAGTTCGGCGCACCGCCTCTATCACGCAGGTCTGACAGCCCTGCGAGAACGCCTGGGGATCCCATGTCGCACGAGCAGCACAACGCGGTCGATCTCGAGTTGAACGCAATCGAGCACGCCCTCGGCTCGCTCACGCCGTCACGCAGCCGCCTCGATCGCGACCAGTTGATGTTCCGCGCCGGGCAGGCCGCGACGGCGCGGCCGGCGTCGGCCGGCAGGCGGCTCTGGATTGCGGTGGCCGCGGGCACCGGGCTGATCGCCTTGGGCGAAGCGGCCCTGCTCGCGCACCGGCCCGCTCCTCAGATCATCGAGAAGGTCATTGTCGTCCGGGACCGGGAACCGGTCGTTCGCGACGCCCCCACTGACCCGGTCGTGACCCAGGCGCCGGCGGCAATCCGCGGCTTTGGTGCCGCTCCTTCGTTCGGGTCGACCGCCTACGAGCGGCTGACCTCGCAGGTGTTCCGCTACGGACTCGACGGCCTGCCCACCCCACCGTCGACCCGAGCAAACCTGGATGCCCACAAGCCGTCGCCGCCGCTCACGCGTCAACTGTGGCAAGAAGAACTCCTGAAAACCCTCGAGCCCGGAGCCCCCTCGTGAGACGGACATTCGCTCTGTTTGCCCTGGCCGCGGCCATGGGACCGCTGGCCGCCCCGACCCCGGCCCCAGCCCAATCGCCACCCGCCCCGCAACCGACCGTGATCACCCTGCGGCCGGCCGCCGCGCCCCGACCGGCCCTGAAGTACCGGCTCGTGCCCGAGCGCCGCACGCTCGTGCCGGGCAACGCCGCGATCTTCTACCATCGCGCCATCCAGATGCTGCTCGAGCTCCGGAGAAACGACACTGCCCAGACCAAGAAGGAGGAACCCGGATCCCGCCCCGAGTCGATCGACGAACGGATCTCGCGCTGGGGGACCGTTCCGCTCGACGAGTTCCCGCGCGACGAGGCGAGAAAGGAACTCGAGCCCTACCAACGGGTCCTGAACGAGATCGAGCTGGGCGCAATCCGCACGACCTGCGACTGGGAATTCGACCTGCGCAAGGAAGGCATCGAGCTCTTGCTCCCCGAGATCCAGGAAATGCGCGCCCTGGCAAGGCTCGTGAAGGTGCGGACCCGTCTGGAAATCCTTGATGGCAAAACCGACGAGGCCATGCGTTGGATCCAGATCGGCCTGGTCATGGGACGGCACGTCAGCCAAGGACCGATCGTGATCCAGGCGTTGGTCGGTGTCGCAATCGACACCGTGATGATCGACTGCCTGATCGACCTGATCCAGGCCCCGGGCACCCCCAGCTTGTTCTGGGCCCTGGCCGACCGACCCCAGCCGTTCATCGACATGAGGCCGTCCCTGGAAGGGGAACGATACCTCCTCGAACGGGAACTGCCCGAGCTGAACGATCTCGATCGCGAAGGAGTCTGGAGCCTCGACGAAGCGCGACGGTTCACCAGCGAGCTGCAACGCAAGCTCTACAGCTTCGCGACGGGCGAGACGATCCCCGGCATCAACGCGGCCTTACCGAATCTGTCTGGATCAGCGCGTCGACTCGGCATCGCCGCGATGGCCGCCAAGATCTATCCCGAGGCCAGGCGGACCCTGATCGCCGAGGGGCGGCCCGAAGCCGAAGTGGAGGAGATGCCCATCGTCCAAGTCGCCTCGCTCTTTACTCTTCAAGAATACCGGAGACACCGAGACGAAAGCTACAAGTGGATGAATCTTCCTTACTGGCAGTCGTTCAGCCGGGCCGAACAGGAGACTGTACACACCATGGAGAACAAACTCGCCAACCCCCTGCTCACGATGTTCCAACTGCTTTCTCCAGCCCTGAACACGGCGCGTCTTGCCGCCCTCCGGGTCGATCGCAAGTTCGACGCACTTGAATGCGTTGAAGCGATCCGGCTGCACGTTCATGCTCACCCGGGCAAGCTCCCCGCGAGCCTCGAAGACATCACCGACGCCCCCGTGCCGCGCGATCCCGCGACGGGCCTGCCCTTCGTTTACCGGGTCCATGGCGACACGGCCACCCTGACGGCTCCCGTCCCCCCCGGTGCCCCGAACCATCCCGTCTACGCGATTGACTACCTGCTGAAACTGGCCCATTGATCGATTGATTGATCGTCCCCGCTTCCCGTTCCCGAGGAGAACCGCCCATGATGCTTTCAGCCCCCTTGATTGTGCTTCTAGCGATCGGAGCGCCACCGCCCGAGGCGGAGGGAACCGCCAAGGCCGCCGCCATCGCTGTCGCTCCGTTCCTCGGTGACGAGGTGGCGGCAGTGGCCCACTTTGAACTCGCCAAGCTCAACGTCCAGAGTTTTGTCCGTGGCATGCTCAGCGCCACGGCCGACGAAGCCGATGTGAGCCAGAGCACAAAACCGGTGAGCGACTGGGTCGATGCCCTGCGAAAGGCCGGCGTCAAGGACCTGTTCCTGCTGGTCGACCCGACCGACCTCCCTGGCGTGCCGGTCCTGGTGATACCACTGGGCGACGCGACCGACGGCCGCGCGGTGGCTAAAGTACTCGCGGAAGGCGGACCGCGCGGGCCCGGCCGATGGCCAAACAACGAGACGATCCGAGGCGCTCTGGTCGCCGGCTCACCCGCCGCCATCGCCCGAATTCGCGAGGCCAAACCCGAACCGCGCCCCGACATCGCCACCGCGCTCGCCGCCGGCGGCGACGCCGCGATCCGGATCGCCATCGTGCCGAGCACCACTCAGCGCCGGGCTCTCGAAGAGAGCATGCCGAACCTCCCGCCCGAGCTCGGCGAGGTCCCGATCACGACGCTCTCCCGCGGCCTCCGCTGGGCCTCGCTCGCGATCGCGGCCGAACCCAAGCCCGCCCTCCACGTCGTCGTCCAGGCGCAGAATGCCGACGCCGCCAAGTCGATTCAGACCCTCGCTCAGAACGCGTTCAAACTCCTCGCCCGAAACGCTCAGGCCGATCCCGGTTTGACCGAGTTGGTCAAGACGCTCAACCAGACCACCACGCCCCAGATCCAGGGCGACCGGATCATCCTCGAGACCGACCTCGAGAAAACGGCCGCCCTGGTCGCCGTACCGATCCGCAAGGCACGCGAGGCGGCCCGCCGGTCCCAGTGCATGAATAACCTGAAGCAGATCGGTCTGGCCATGCATAACTATCACTCAGCTTTCAATGCTTTCCCCCCCGCCTACAGCGCGGGCAAGGACGGTACGCCCCTCCTGAGCTGGCGGGTCCACATCCTGCCTTATCTCGATCAGCAGTCGCTCTACAAGCAATTCAAGCTCGACGAACCCTGGGACAGCGCGACCAATAAAGCCCTGATCTCGCGGATGCCGCCCATGCTCGCTTGCCCCACCGGCAGTCGAAAACTCGCGGGCGAGGGCAAGACGACCTATCTCACGCCTCGAGGCGCCAACACGATTTTCCCGGGCGCAACCGGGATCAAGATCCAGGAGATCACCGACGGCACCTCGAACACGATCTTCGTCATCGAGGCGAACGACGACTCCGCCGTGACCTGGACCAAACCGGACGACTGGAACGTCCCCACGCCGTTCACCACCCAGGGGCTGTTCGGGCATCATCCGGGGGGCACGAGCGCCGGGTTCGCCGACGGCTCGGTCCGCTTCCTCAGAGACACAATCTCCCCCAAAGTCTTCCTGAACCTGTTGACCCGCAACGGGGGCGAAGTCATCTCGTCGGACGACTTTTAAACGGCCGACCGGCAAGAGCAACGCCAACCCATCCCAGCATTGCTCTCCCCCTTGCCTGACCGGTTCCCGGAACGATAATAGGGGCGGAGCCGACCGCTCTTTGGGAGAGACACCCGGTCGTGACGTCTCTCGGTCGGACCGCATCCTCCGTCTCAAGACGGAGGATGCGGTCCGACCACCCAGGCGGTACTGGCCAACACACACGCAAGCACGAGGCACAACCGCCATGGGCTCGGATCCAACCCGAAGAACATTCCTGCGGAACTCCACCGTCACGGCGGCGGCCCTGACGTCACTGGCCTCGACCCGCCCGGCAGGCGCGGCGGCGGCCGATTCTCCTGAAGCTGTCCCTTATGTGTGCGTGACCTGCGGTTCCCAGTTCACCGAATCCTCCAAGCCCCCCGACCGGTGCCCCGTCTGCGAAGACGAGCGGCAGTACGTGAACCCCGACGGCCAGGAGTGGCAGACCCTCGAGCAGATCCAAGCCACGCACAAGAACACGATCAAGCAAGAGGAAGAGCATCTCTACTCGATCAACACCGTGCCGAAGTACAGCATCGGCCAGCGTGCCTTCCTGATCCAGACGCCGCAAGGAAACGTCCTCTGGGACTGCGTCTCGCTGATCGACGACGCCACGATCGCCCGGATCAAAGAACTGGGCGGGATCGCCGAGATCGCGATTTCCCATCCCCACTATTACACGACCATGGTCGAGTGGAGCCGCGCCTTCGGCAATGTCCCGGTCCACATCCACGAGGCGGAGCGTCCCTGGGTGATGCGCCCCGACCCTTGCATTCGCTTCTGGAAAGGCGAGACCCTCAAACTACGCGGCGGTTTGGACCTGGTCCGCACCGGCGGCCACTTCGAGGGTTACCAGGTCCTCCACTGGCCCGCCGGAGCCGGCGGCCTCGGCGCCTTGATGGCCGGCGATCAGCCACAGATTTGCATGGACCCGAAGCAAGTCAGTTTCATGTACAGTTACCCTAACTTCATCCCCCTGAACGCGCCTGCGATCCGCCACGTCGTCGAATGCCTCGAGCCGCTGGCCTATGACCGAATCTATGGCGCCTTCGTCGTCCGCGGCAAGGGGATCATCCCAACGGGGGGCAAGGAAGTCGTCCGCCGTTCCGCCGACCGCTACCTGAAGGCGATCCAGAGCTGAAAGCCACCGCCTCCGAGCTTTCGCTCGCCCGAAAGGCAAAATCTGGTGGGCCGTGCCCCCTACAAAACATCGAAACGCAAAACTTGCAAACACTCGACTATATTTAAGATCACAGCAAGGATACCAGAAACTCGTTCCCACGCTCTGCGTGGGAATGCCGTCCCCGACGCTCTGCGTCGTCTTCTCCGGCGGGTGGGGCCGCGGAACTGCCAAAACGGCATTCCCACGCGGAGCGTGAGAACGAGTTTCTCCCGCGAATTTCGGCCTCCGGGGCCGACAGTCGGCCCGGTTTCCTGGCGACAGATTCCATGATTCACAGAATCAACTTGGTGGAGTTTCGCGACCACGACTTTCAATCACCAGAGACGACTGCTTATTGAATGATTAGTAAGGCCTCAACGGCCCTTACTTCGCCACCTTCTTTTTGCTCGCCTTGGTGGCCGCACCCGGGCCGTTGGGAGCGGCCAAGGGCTTGGTGGCTCCCTTGGCCGCGGCGACTTCGGCCGGTTCCGGGGTTCGGCCTTGATCGTTCGACTCCTCGATCCAGCGCTCGAGCTCAGCGCGAAGCCGCTGTAACACGGCCTGGTTCGCCGGATCTTGGGAATCCGTGAGGTTCTGGATCTCGTGCGGATCATTCTCGAGGTCGTACAACTCTTCCGGAGGCATGGTGGGCGCCGCCAGGACGGCCTGGACGGGGGTCAACTTGCCCTGGGCGGAGAGCTCCTTGATCAGGTTCCAGACCGGGTACGACCGCTCCTTGTAGTCGTTCGCCTGGAGGAACGGGCGCTCAGGCATGAAGTTGCGAATGTAGCGATAGCGGTCATCTCGAACCGTGCGGAATCGGAAGACGGTCTCGTCGCAGCGGTCACGGGCACCGAAGACGTAGCGTCGCGGGGCCTCGGCCCGATCACCAAGAAAGACTTGCCCCTGCATCTCACTCGGTTTTTTCTGGCCGGCGGCCACGACGAGGAGGGTCGGCAACAGGTCGATCGCCGCCACCAGGCGATCGTCCACCGCGCCCGCGCGATAGTGAGCAGGGACAGGGAAGGAAGCGGGCCAACGGACGATCAAGGGGATGTGCAGACCTTCCTCGTAGCAGAACTGCTTGCCGCGGACGTGCGCTTCGCCATGGTCGGACATGAACACGACGATCGTGTTCGCGGCCAGGCCATCGGCGTCGAGTTGCTGGAGGATCCGGCCGACCTTGGCGTCGAGCTCGGTGGCGGCGTCGAGGTACTTGGCATAGTCGTCGCGGGTGACGGGATGGTCGGGATAATAGGGGGGAATGACCACCTTGGCCGGATCGGCCCGCCGGGGTGAGACGAACGCGCGGTGCGTCTCTTTAAAGTTCACTTGCGCGATGAACGGCTGATGGGATTTCAACTCATCCCAACGGCCGGAGTCGAACGGCTTGCCGTCGGAGCTGAAATTCCAGTCGGTCTTGCCCGTGCCGGTCACATTCACGCCGGCGGGAAAAGTCCGGACGTTGGCGGTGAAGTAGCCGGCATCACGGAACCAGGCGGGGGCGATCCGAACACCGAGGGGAAGCTGATAGCCATCATCGCGGTGCGACCGATGATTGTGGGCGCCGATGGTGGTCTGATACATGCCCGTCATGAACGCCGAGCGACTCACCGAACAGACCGGGGCCGTGGTGTAGGCCCTCGTATAGCGAACCCCTTCGGCGGCAAGCTTGTCGAGGTTCGGGGTCCAGACTTGCGCGGTGCCGTAGCATCCCAGGTGGGGCCCAAAGTCCTCGGCGACGAGCCAGAGGATATTCGGGCGATCGGGAGACGCGGCGAGGCACGGACTCGCAACAAGGATCGTTCCAAGCACCATGGCCAAGGCCGGCAAGCGATGGCTTCGCATGACAAACTCCCATCAACATCGCAAAAAAGTACAACGCCCCGATCCAGGGCTAGAAAGCCGCTCGCGACTCGTTCCCACGGTCCCCCGTGGGAATGCAGTCTGGAACGCGCTGCGTCCTCGGCTTTCGCGGGCCAGACGACGCGGAGCGTCGGGGACGGCATTCCCACGGAGGACCGTGGGAACGAGGGTGATTCTTAGCTCGATGGCGGGTCGTTGAAAAAATATCGTGGTGTGACATCAACAGCAGGCGAGCGAAACTTAGGGCTACAGCCGGTTCGTCGTGGCGGGCCACCAGGCGTTGATGAGCGTCTTCAAATGCTCAACTTTTTCCGGGTTTTGGGCGGCGAGGTTTGTCGTCTCGCCCGGATCGTGAGCGAGGTCGTAGAGTTCCGCGGTCGTGTCGGGCGTGTTCTGAGGCGCGGGGAGGATGAGCTTCCAGTCGCCTTCGACGGCCCAGCGATTGCGGAGGCTACTGGCAGGGTCTCGGATGTCCACGGCGTTATGGGTGAAGATCTCGCCGAAGATCGCCTTGCGGCGGTCGACCGCGTCGTTGTCGAGCAGGTTGATCCCCTGCATCTCGGACGCCGGCTGAAGCCCGACGGCGGTCAGGATCGTCGGGGCGAGGTCGATCGAGAGCACCGGCTGGTCCGAAACCCGAGGCACAACGTGGCCGGGCCAACGGATCATGATCGGGGTCCGGATTCCCCCCTCATTGGGCGACTGCTTGGAGCGCGGGGCGAACCGGTCGGCATTCGGATCCTGGATCCAGCCGTTGTCGGCGAGAAACAGAACCATCGTGTTCTCGGCCAACCCTTGCTTGTCGAGATGGTCGAGCAGTTGTCCACAGGTTTCATCGAACCACTCGCACATTGCCCAGTATTTGGCGATTTCGAGGGTGGGGGCCGAGGCCTTGTACTTCTCGAGCAGCCGCGCCGGGGGCGTGTGCGGCGAGTGCGGCATCATCGGCGCGTACCAGAGGAAAAAGGGCGTTTTCTCGCGGTTCGCCTTATCGACAAACTCGAAGACCTCGGTCATCCCTTGCCGGCCGATCTTCAACCCTTCGTCGCCATGACGGCCCCCCTTATCGGGATCGCCCTGAGTCATCCCCGCGGTGAAGCCGCCGTGCCGGTAGTTCCCGCCCCACCACTTGCCTGCCTGAAAGCTCTGATAGTTCCGGGTCGCAAGCGCCTTCGGCAAGCTCGGTGATCGATCGAAGTTCGCAATCATCTCTTCGCGTGCCGCACGATAGCCAGGGTCTCGAACCGCGGCGAGTCCCACCTTGCCGGCGGGCAGGGGGGGGTCGTTGCTCGTCACCTTGTGCTGGTGCGGGTAAAGCCCGGTCAGGATCGACGCCAGGCTCGGCGAGCAGAGGCTCGAGGGGACGTAGCCGCGGCGAAAGGTCAACGACTGGGTCGAGAGCCGGTCCAGATTCGGGGTCCGGATTTGCGGGTGGCCCATGAACGAAAAGTCGCCGAACGCCTGGTCGTCGGAAATGATCATAACGACGTTCGGAGGAGCGGCGAGCGCGGGGGCGGTCATCCCCAGGGCGAGGGCCAGCCCAACGAAGCGAAGAAGGACTCTCGACGTCATCATCCATTACTCCTTACCAAAAAGCAGCACAGCTGTTTATTCAACGATATGTCTCCCGATGAATCCGGACCGAGCCGTTGTTCTCCCGCGCGGGTCCGGGGGTGCTGCGACCCTCGGCCACATAGCGCTCCAGGAGCTTTGTGAGCCGGTCGACGACCTCGGGATGATCGGCTTGGAGGTTCTCGCGTTCGCCCAGGTCACGCTCGAGGTTAAAGAGTTGGACCGGGGGAAGCGACTTCACCTCGGGGCGGCCGGGGCGGGGATCGCTCCAACCCCCGGAGTCGGGGCAGAGGGCGAGCTTCCAGGGTCCCTGGCGGATCGCGAACGAGCCGTCGATCGAGTGGTGGACGGTGGCCTCACGCACCGGTGCCTGGGCCGTGCCCAGGAGGTCGGGGAGAATGCTCACGCTGTCTTCACCGGCGTCCGCCGGCAGCGTGGCACCGACGATCGCGGCACAGGTGGCCAGCAAGTCGGTCAGGCAGGTCGTGTCGTTGCAGGTGGCTCCCGCGCGAACCTTGCCGGGCCAGCGGGCGAGGAACGGAATGCGGTGGCCCCCCTCGAAGATATCCGCCTTGTGACCGCGAAGCGGACCGCTCGGATGATGCCCCTGGCGGGCGAGCGCGGGGAAGTCGGCCGAAGGCGAGCAGCCGTTGTCGCTCGCGAACAGGACCAAGGTCGTGCCGGTCATCCCGTTCCGGTCGAGCGCATCGAGCACGCGGCCGACCGTGGCATCGACTTGCATCACAAAATCGCCATAAGTGCCGACCTTGCTCCGACCTCGAAATGCATCGTCGGGGACGATCGGGGTGTGCGGGGCGGTCAGGGGGAAATAGAGGAAAAACGGCTTCGCCTTGCCGTTCTCAAGCTTGCCACACCCATCGATGAACTCGACCGCCTTGGCCGTGAGCGTGGGGAGAACGCCAACCGCCTCGAAATCCGCGTGCGCAGGTCCTTTCCGGATGTACGTCTTCTCGGTCGTGGGCACTCCCACGCTGCGGTCATTGTGAATATACAGATACGGAGGCATGTCGAGCGACGCACTGATGCCATAGTAGGTGTCGAACCCCACCGACGTGGGTCCGTGTGCGATCGGCCGGGTGTAGTCGACGGCCTTCATCTTCGCTTTGGGGTCGATCTCATCGCCAAACGCGATGGCGTGCGTGGTCCCCCAGTCGAACCCGAGGTGCCACTTGCCGACGCAGGCGGTCTGATAGCCCTGTTGGCGGAGCAGCGCGGCGACGGTCAATCGACCGGGCTCGATCAGTGGGGGGGAGTAGCCGCCGAGGACCCCTTTTTTCAGCCGCGAGCGCCACGCGTACCGCCCTGTCAAGATGCCATAACGGGTCGGGGTGCAGACCGAGGAACCGGAGTGCGCATCGGTGAAGGTCATGCCTTGATCGGCCAGACGGTCGAGGTTCGGCGTGGTGATCTTCGAGTCGGGGTTCAGGCGGTGAACGTCGCCATAACCCAGGTCATCGGCCAGGATATAGACGATGTTCGGCCGGTCGGCGGTCGCCTGGGTCTCGGCACAAGCCGAGGAGATGACGGCGAGCAGGGCCAGTAGGAAGCCTGACACCAGGGACACGTGAAGTCCGTGAAGTTCGGTTGGCTTTCGCATGGGCTCTCCCCCCCACACACGGAGTCCGTTGAGGGTAGGTTCCAACGTTCGGGATTCACGAGCACGCCGGCCCTCGCACAGGCAAGGGGATCGGCCAGTGTATGGCAACAACCCTCGAAAAGCCATGAGCCTGCCTGGTGACGCCCGCACACGCCCCTCTTGTAGGGTGGACACCGCCCACCATCTTAGAAGTGCCGCGATGGCGTGACCAGTCCGCCGGTTCCCCCCAAGCCTGTGCCGGGCGGGATCGCCGGCCCAGGACTGGTCTCCTTCGTGCTGGCCAGCAAGTTTGCCGATCATCTCCCGCTTTACCGGATCGAAGACATCTTGATGCGTCACGGTGTGTCGCTCTCGCGGAGCACCTTGTGCGACTGGGTCAGAAATGCCGCGGACTGCTCAGGCGCCTGGCGGAACTCCAGAAGTCGCGGGTCTTGCAGTCGCCGGTCTTGTGGACCGACGCCCCCCCCCTGTGACCGTGCTCGGAGGAAAGAAGCCCGGCAGCACCAAGGGGCGGATCTGGGCCTACATCGGCGACGCCGAGCACCCGTACAGCGTTTACGACTTCACCATGAGCCAGGCCCGTGACGGCCCGGCGACGTTCCTCACCGGTTACCACGGTTTCCTCCAGGCCGATGCCTACACAGGACATGAAGGAATCTACATCGATTCTCAGGGAACGATCCTCGAGCTCGCCTGCTGGGCGCATGCGCGACGGAAATTCTACGACGCGCGGACCAATGCGCCGCGCAATGCGAACCAGGTACTGGAGTTGATTCACCAACTCTACGATGTGGAGGACCGAGGCCTGTCGATCGGGGAGCGTCACACGCTGCGTCAGCAGAAGTCGACGCCGATTCTCGATCGAATGGAGCGGGCAGTGAACAAAATGTCCGTGCGGAACTTACCCAAATCGGCGATGGGGTGTTCCCCCTGCTAACAAACGACCGCAAGCTGACGGCGACCGAGGTGCTGCAGGCGTACAAACGGCAGCCGACGATAGAGAAGCGGTTCTCGCAGTTCAAGACGGACTTCGCCGTGGCGCCGGTGCATTTGAGGAACGTGACGCGGATTCAAGGGATCCCGGCAGCGTACTTCTTCGCGTTGATGGCGCAAACGTCGATCGAGCGGGAATTGCGTCAAGGGAGGGCTGCTGCCGATCGGAGATCGTTGCCCTTGTATCCGGAGGACCGGGCGTGCTCACGCCCCACGACGCATCGGGTGATTGAAGTGTTCTCGTCGATCCAACGCCACGAGGTTCGAGTCGGTGAGGGGCCGGCTCAGGTCATGGTGACCCAACTGACGAAAACGTAACGCCTGATCATTCGACTCCTGGGCCTGAATCCGAAAAACCACGGTCAAGCATAGCCACTCGCTCAACCAGCTACGGAAAATGCGGAGATACAGGCAGGGACGTACAAGAGCGACATCCTTTCCACGCTCTACGTTCAGACATATCCCTCTCTATGGAATTGTTCGCGTACACAACCCCACACAAACAGCTGCATGTGAATCTCAGCAGGTAAGTCCGTAGAGCCATACATCCATTTTCCTCTATTCCCCAAATATCAGCCACATGACGCCAACGAAAACTCATGGCCCACTCTTTACTACTTCACCACCGGCACGTGTAGATAACGCCCTCCACACCATGAGGTTGATCGTACCGGCAACCGGCCTGACCGTTCCATCCATAAAAAGACAGGTTACGCTGCCCGAATGATAGGAGTGCGCAGAAACGGAACCACCGGAGAGCTCACCTTCGACGATCGGACCACCGGCGCTACAATCAGAAACCTTGCCACTCGGGTCGGCGACATGGCTATAGAGCGTAAACTCAAAGCCACCTCTCAGCCAGCGCTCACCGGAGCGACTCCAGAAGCTCGAAAACGCACCCGCCAACCCAGAACACACACTATTCATTAAATCACTATCGACATCTGTCGTTACAGTCAAAATATTCGACGAAACCACATCTCTGTATTTATTGTAGCCGCGAGATTCACTGCTGCCGATTACCCTTTCACTAAATCCCACGGTGTTAGCTAGCCCATCCAAGAACTCTTGCGAACGTGTCGCCTTAAGCCCCGGAAATGCCCCACCACCACCCACCCATTTCGAACCCTCTTGTTCAAACGGATTTGGTCCGGTAGTGGCCCGATAACTACACCCAGGCAACAGGTAACGTGCGGAATCGGATGAACAAAGAAAGGTCTCCACAACTAAGTTGAGAACAGTAGCATTTGCAGCCACTGGAATCGAAGCGTTCATATTATCTTTAGACACATCAAATGCCATAAAATTAATATGGTTGTACAATGCACTGTTATCCAAATAAGGAAGAATCTCCGAATGCACGGAGAAGGGATAAACAGAGTAAAGCCGAGATGAACCCAATGCAGAAGGACGCATTCCGGCGGGAAAGGTTTGATTCGTTGCGTGCGAGCTCGCCAATGCGATGCCAATATTCTTAAGGTTATTAGCACATCCAGCCCGACGACCCGATTCTCGTGCCGACTGGACAGCGGGAACAAGAAGTGAGGCAAGTATTCCAAGGATACAGATCACAACTAACGTCTCGATTAAGGTGAATCCGACACAACGTGCGTGGACTCGCCCGGCCCTAAGCTTCCTGTCGATGCGCATACTATTCTCCATCATAGGCGGCCGATTATTGTCCATGTCAACTGACATGGTGACAACCAGCCGGCTTGAATGCGACCTGGTCGCCCTGAAATGCAGGCAAGGTGAGCATTGACTAAATCCGACAAGAACTTCCAGCGGGACGTCTTCGCACCAACCACAACTGCGTCGATCCGCGAGACTCACACGGCCGTGACACTGCTACAAAAGCAAGTGCGGGTCCTTCAGCCCATAACCGACTGCCCGCCCCTGGTGGCCAGCGAGGCCCAAGGCATAGTCGCTGCCGCGTGCTATATTACTTGGCTCCAGCGACTGCATCTGCGTCCGCCCCCCCCCTCACGTCTTACCGCACCAATGACCAACCGCACACGTCATTTCCCCACGCGCAACTGCACACCAAATCACACAATGACCAGTAAATGCGCATTAATTGAATCAACGACCCGACCCGATTACGATACCCGACACCGGTACCATAACCTCAAGTGCCTCGGGATGATCAGTAAAGAACTTCAGCTGCCCTCGATAGATGCCTTGCGTCGAAGGCGCGGCAAAAGAGACACGGATGACCTGTCGTGATTCAGAATTTGTCGATAAAGGCAATTCATAACGAAAATCGATCAAGTCGCTCTCAACCTTAAACACTCGGAACCGCCGTTCTACACCTGCACTCAAAAGAATCGACTTCTCGATTGTCCGCATACCTTCCGTTTGACCTACAAATAACCGTTCTGGCGTGACTGACAACGCAGTTTCAACTTTCCACGAGAAGGGAATCGTGGCCCTGGCCCTTTCTTCGTCGCCACACATCAAGAGAACCTGCACTAATTCTTTATAAAATCCTGGAGGCTTCGATCCTTTAACAACTGCCTTGAGTGATGCAATCTCGATGTTCTTGTCTGGCGATTCGACCGAATGATCGCCCGACTCCTGGTGGCCCGTTATTTTCGGCAAAGTCAAAAAAATCACCTCATTGCCCTCGCAGTACATCGTACATGACTTACAAATCCCAAGATTATGGCTAATCAATTTTACTTCCTTTTCAATATCTTGATATGTCCGTGTAATCATTAAATCGCTTTCTGATAGATCTCCGCGCAAGGGAGCAACGATTTCCCAAGCGAAGGTCACAGTGGTGACCGGTTGGATCGAGTCTGAAGTTTCTATCGTGAGGCTTGTTGTTCGAGGTCCTTCAATTGCCCCTAAAGCGATTGTTGCGGTTATTACGGCGAATTCCCCAGGGGGCACCCAAGTTCGATTTACATTAGGCTTCGTATAACCACAACTTGACAAAAGACGTTTTATCTGGAGCTCGCTTGTTCCATTATTTTTTACAAGGGTTTGAACCTCTTTGGTTTTGTTGACTGAAGGAAAGTTGCCAAGATGATGTCTCATTGGCTCGACATGGACCGAAGTTGTGCCTGGAATAGACCTTTCAAAGGAACCTTCTTTGGAGGCAATGGTCGCCGACCCACAGCCTACTGTAGTGAGTGACGCAAGAAAAAAGAACATAAGCAACATGTTTGGCTTAGCTCGATTCCGTCTAAGTCGAATCTGAACTAAACCTAGGCCTACAATTACAACCTACGTTCCGCACATCTCTGGTTCATTATCTCCGAATTTCCGGCGGCCTACAATTTCAGCGATCGTAGGCCGTCGCCATGCCAAGCAGGTTCAGAATCTGGCGTTGCAACTTGGAGAGCTCGGTCGTGAATTCCACTGGCGCTTGCCCCTCCACGATCAGCTGATGACGCTGCACCTCCTCGAACAAATCAATCACCCGACGTGCCGTCGGGCGATGGCACGCTCGACCTTCCGGGTACAGAGGCACACTCTTCACACCATCGCGTTTCATCGCCGCACGCAGTTCCCGCTCCAGCAGCGCCTCGGTCAACAGGGCCAAGAAATAGACGCAAAGCAGCGACTGGATCCGCCCCACGTTCTGCAGGTACACGGGAGCCACTTCGAAGTCTGTCTTGAGTTGCGAAAACCGCTTCTCGATTACCGGCTGACGCTTGTATGCTAATAGCAATTCTTCCTCAGTAAGCAATAACTCGTTGGTGATTAGGGGAAAGACACCGTCGACGCACATTTCCGCCGCGAGAGCAACATGGTCGATGCGGTAAGTCAATGCGATGCGAACGGTCTCCTCTTTCACGTAGCGCGTCTTGTCGTTGGGACGGCCACGCCCCTCCTGACGGTAAGTTTCCTCCCGTTTTTCCACGACTTCGACTGTGATCCACCGGGCCAAGTCCCGCGGCTCCAGGATGGCCGCGACCGCCTCCTTGACCTTTCCGAGTTGGCGATAGCGGCTACGCGGCGAGCTGAGTTTTAACCGCAGTTCCGACAACGCCAGCAACGCACGCTCCACTTGCTGATGACGTGATGATGCGTCGACTTCCGCTTTCCGTGTGCTGTGACACCAGATCAGACGGTAGCCCTCGGCACTGAGGGTCGCCTGGTCGGCCACGCTGTAGCGTTCCAGGAGAACTCCCTTCTCATCCCGCTTCTCATGGATCGGCTTCCAGGTCACCTGGTCCTGGTACAACAACGCGCGGAATTCGCCATCTTCGGAGCGGGTACGAGGCAGGATGCTCAGGAATCGGCCGCCGTGCTGGTGCAGGTAAGCCATGTTCTCGGCGGTGGCGAGCTTGCAGTCGGCCACATAGAGAAAGTCCCGTCGCCCGGTCAACTGGCACAGCAGGTCCCAGGTGGCACGATGAGTGCGGTCGTCGGTGGTATTCCCGCTTTCGACGCGGAAGTGAACCGGTACGCCGCCATCGCGAGTGACGGTCAGGACGTAGAGCAGTTGTTTGAGGTCAGGGCGATGATCCTTGTTGTGCCCCCAGGTAATGGCCTGGGTCTTCTGGCCCCGCATCAGGTCCTCTTGGGCCGCCTCGCGATAGTCGCCGTGGAAGGTGATTGTGGTCGAGTCGTTATGGAGTTCGTCCAATGCGACGTTGAACTCCGCCACGGCATGGGTGGCGACGGCCAGGGTGAACGAGGGGACATTGGCGTCGAAGAGTCGGTCGAGACAACGTCCGACGCGGTCGTCGTTCCAGTGGGGCAGTTGGGCCGGGGTCAGAGCGAACCACTCGGCGGGGTGGCGACTCGCCCATTGGCCGACGCCATACATGGGTTCACGGGAGACGAGAAGGTTCTTGAGCAAGAGAAGGAGGCCGGTGGAGGTGGCGATCTTTTGGCGGGCATCCTCGGGGGGAAGGTATTGGCGGAGGAAGTCATCCAGTCGAAGTCGGCGGATGATCCGATCGAGGATGGGAAGGGCGCCGAGCCGGAAGGACTTGAGGGACTGACCGCCGGTGTGGGCCGCCTCGCCGGGACTGAGATCGGGAGCGGGATTCGACTGGCGCGGTCGTTTTTGTTCTGGCATGGACCATGGCCTCGAGAGGGATCAAATCGTCCTCGACATGCCCGCGATTGGCGACAGGCGTCGGGTTGTGATTCCCGTCGGCATGATTGTCCGAGAGTCGAGCGGGTCAAGGTGGAAAATTTTGTTGACTTGCAGAAATAATTACGCCTTGACGTAAGTCTAGGCCCGCAAGACTTACGTCAAAAGCGAATCCTCAAGTTTGACTCCGAAAGGAGGCAGGGAACGGTTGGGACATTGCCTTGCATGGGAAACAAGCGAAGAATCGATGGGGAACGATCACGATGGGTTGGCGGGACGAGGAGGCGTGATGTGAGCAAGTCAGTGGCGGAGATCATGGAAGGAGCGGGTCGCGGGAGCCAATACATCAGCGTATGCCAGAAATAGCAGGA
>NZ_FSRB01000002.1 GCF_900129635.1 Singulisphaera sp. GP187
GGAAATATCCGCAAAGAATGAACGCAAAGATGTTTCGCTCGGCTTGGTGATTAAGAGTCTTCACGAATCCCGTTACATCACAAGTTGGACGGAGGAGGTCGATTCAAGATTGATCTCAGCTCCGGAGTTCAACGCTATGAATGCTTGTTCAAAAATGTTCGTCTGAGACCGGGACGTCAGGTGCTATCGAACTTTGGATGTTCGATGGTGACGTTCTCGACCATATCAGTCTGGCTCGAGTCGTAGACGTCGTCGAGACCGTCCCCTGTGGATTCTCGTCACGTTCCGATCAAGGAGCCTTCCTTTGCGACTATGAATGGACCAAAGTTTAATGGGACATACAATGGCTTCAAGACTGCTGAATGGCTCTTGACAGTCGGTTTTGTAACATCAAATCTGAAGCGGATGACCTTGGCATCGATACTACGTTTTCGGAACTACAAGCTCAGGCAAGCGTCGAAACATCTTTCATCCACCAAGCTCCTCCGACTCAACCTCAAGAGTCCGATTCGCGGCAACGTTTGGCTGCGCGAGACGGGCTCAGATGAGTCGACTTTCAGCGAGATTTGCGAGTCTGAAGTCTATTTGCCCGTCGTGAAGCGAATCCGCGAATGCAACACAATCCTCGATATCGGGGGAAATGTCGGGTTGGCCACGAGATACTTTGCATCTCGATATCCCAATTCACGAATTTTCACGGTTGAACCTGACAATAACAACTTCGCGATGCTTGCCCGGAACACAAATCATTTAGTATCCGAGGGACGATGCCAGATTCTCCAGGCCGCCCTTTGGAGCGTCGAAGCGGAGTTGATCGCTTCGACCCCGGACGATCGCAAAGACGCATTCGACTGTATCTCGGTTCGAGACGCAGGCCCTGGCGAAGTTGGAGTTGTCAATGGGGTCACCATTCAGACACTCATTGAAATGACCGGATTCAATCGGATCGACCTGCTCAAGATTGATGTCGAGGGAGCCGAAGTTGTCCTCTTTCAAAATGACACAAACTGGCTGAATCAGGTGAGAAATATTGCCATCGAATTTCACGGCACGTCTCGGGAGGATATGGATTTCGACCGTATCGTTCGTTCCTATGGTTTTGAAATCGACGAAGGCAACAGCCATACGATCTTGGCACACCGAGCTCCCTAGGAGGAGATTGCGATCGAACTGAGGGCTTGAATTCGACGATCCCATCGTCTTATGTGTTTAGCGTGTCCGAGAGCCATTTTCCTGGGGTTTTCGTGAATCCGACAAAGGTACGGCGGTGTGCTACAAGTGTCAGACTTTCGCGAGGCCCCTATTTTCAGGCTGCGTGATACGCTAAATACGCACCCATCGTCGAATTCTGACCATTCGTGGAGAAAGGCTTCAATCATACGTTATTCCTTCGATACTTCTCTCCGGGCCGCACTGCTGACATAAGGCCATTGGCTTTGGATTGCATGTGGCGTGGATGACAAATTGTGACGGCACATAATGCTGTCCCAATGCACGCAGACATGCAAGCTTTTCTGCTCTTCGATCGGTCTCCGAAAATCCGATAGCAGTCCCGACTTTCTCATCATCGATGAGGATTGACCAGAGATACGCAGTTCGATTTAATGCCCACAAATCAAAATTCAATCAACAATTGATTCAAGACCATGTTTAAACAGCACGACCCAAGAGTACCGCCGACTGACAGGAGATTGGTTCGTGAAATGACTGAAAGCCCGATGACACGGTAACTCCGACTCGCTGACCCGAACGTCATCGTCGCCTTTGTCCATTTCCCGCATCCGGATGAACTCAGTGATGACCTTGTCGGTAACATGCCCTGAACTCGCCAAAGAATCATTCAGAATTTACAATGGCTGGCCCATGAACTACCGCTTAAGGTGGCTGCGCCGTTTGTCTGATACGATCTCGCGGACCTGGAGTTCCACGTCGCCTCAGAGCAACTACTTGCAGCACCTGGTGATCCACACCAGGGAAGCGGCCGCCTAAAGTCGAAGGATCGCAGATTTTACAAATGGACATCGAGTGCCTTAAAGCCAATTCGCAAAATATTCATACGCTCCAAGCTTCGCATGCTTTACATTCAAAAAACTGTGATGTTTGTTCATTTATCAAGTTGTCAATATTTCATTTTCGAGATCAACTCTGAAATAAGGTCTTCACGTCTCTGCATGCCTACGGGGCTCCAAGGCTCGCGACTCTCTACGAGAGATGTCCTCTAACAAAATCTACTGCCATGAATATTCTTACTCTCCTTACTAAAGTGCCTTTTCCCTTGAACAGTGGTGGGATTTTACGATCACATCACATGCTGAAAGCGATTGTTGATGAGCATCGGGTTACTTTCGTGGCCTTGCATCGCCAACCCGTGGATTTGGAGGCCTGGGAACTCCAGGGCCGTTTTGAGGTTCCTCCGATCCTCTCTTCAGTCTGTGAGAATACTGCACTTACCGATCAGGGACGCCGACTGCGAGACTCGGTTCGAAAACACTGGTGGCTTCGTCCTGACTCGATTGCGAATTACGACATTCCCTCTTTATGGAACACACTTGGCTCATTAGATCTCAGCCAGTTTGATGTTATTCATCTGCGCTGGATGTTCCTTGCGCCGTACGCTCTCGCAATTAAGGCGCTGATGCCTCAGATAAAACTCGTTGTCGATATTGATGACATTTTGTCGCTCTCACAATATCGAAATGTCCGTTTCCGTCCTGTCAAGCCGTTCTCTCGGTACTATTACACGAGCTGGCTTGACGTGCTCAGATATCACTTATTTGAATCGGCAACATTGCCGTTTCTCGATTCGATGTGGGTTTGTTCCGCGCGAGACCGCGAGTATCTCGCGCGTCGTGCCGATCCCTCAAAGATCCACGTCGTGCCTAATGGTGCGGATGTTGCTTCGCTCGCGAGGCTTGTCCCTGATTTTGAATCCTGTCGATTGACTTTAGTCGGTGACTATGGAAATCCACCTAACGCACATGCAGCAATCAATTTTGTCCAGCGGACATGGCCGCTGATTCAGCGTGAGTTCCCAGCCGTCGAGCTCTGGCTTGTGGGATCGGCCCCCAACAAAGCCGTTCAAGGCTTGCACGATGAAGCAGGCAAGATCTTCGTGACAGGTTTGGTCCCTGAAGTCACCCCCTATCTCGAAGCCACCGCTGTGTCGATCGCACCCATCATGTTCGGGACGGGCACCCGACTCAAGATCATTGAGGCTATGGCCGCTGGGCTTCCTGTCGTCTCGACCACGGCTGCGGCGGAGGGAATTGATTTTGAGGGCCACGATGTCGCGAGAATTGCGGATCAGCCCGCGGAGTTCGCTCGGGCATGCCTCGATTTTCTCAAACATCCTGAGCTGCGGCGATCGATGGGGGAACGCGCCAGAAAATTTGTTAAAGCAAGATACGATTGGTCTGCGATTAGAAATGATATCGCGGCAATATACAGGACCATTTGATTAATGGCAGTGATGATTCTACAGTGTTTCTCAGTGGCTTCATGGTTGATGCAAATCAAATCTTGGCACACCATAAAAATCCAACGCCAACAAATTCGTGTTTGCTGTGTGTTCTGTTTTGATGCTAAGACGTGTTTGTCCCGATGAGTTGCTGTTTGTCGATGCGATTCAGTCAGGAACTCTTCTGAATCCCAGAGAGCGATTGGCGATCCGCTTGCGTATGACGGGATGCGGCCCCAGGCATCTCGCTCTCCGGACGCCCCGACTTTCCGTTGAGCAACTCTGATCTGCACCCGCATCTCGTTCGATATCGTTTCCCGCCCGAAGCGATTGAGTCACGCTGATCACGCACGGAGATTCCACAAGGGTTTATTCATGAACTCGCCTTCTCGTCTTCCACGACACTTTTACTCCCTCGACGCCTTGCGGGGTTTTGCGTCGCTGGCGGTCATATTCTCGCATTGGGATCACTTCTTTTATCATGGCACGAAACAAGGATCCTTTTCCCCGAATCTCCAACCGCTCTACCAACTATTTTGGCCCTTTTACAACGAAGGTGGCAGGGCTGTTGATTTGTTTTTCTGCCTGTCTGGGTTTATCTTCTTCTGGCTATATAGCTTGAAAATTCGTCGGGGAGAGGTTTCTTTCCGAGATTTTTTTCTGCTCCGCTTCTCTCGACTTTATCCCCTGCATTTCGTGACGCTCCTCCTAGTCGCCGCAGGCCAATATGTGTTTTATCTACGCCACCGAACATTTTTTGTTTATCCATACAATGATCTTTATCATTTTTTCATTCAGTTGTTTTTCGCATCGCATTGGGGCATTCATCGTGGATACTCCTTCAATGCCCCGGTTTGGTCGGTATCGATCGAGGTAATGCTCTATTTTATCTTCTTCGTACTGTGCCGTTTGGGAATCCCTCGCTGGTGGCAGCTCACTCTCCTCGCCTTGGCCGGCATGTTGGTCATGTTGCGAGTCAACCATGACCTTGGCAATGGGCTATGCTCTTTCTTTATGGGAGGGCTATCATTCTATGCTGTGAGTCATCTCTGCAAAGTCGGTTGTTCACCTCGGGTAACCAAGGTCCTTGTTCTTGTTACGCTGCTTGCATGGATCGCCGTACCGGCGTTGGTCTCTTATCTCATCCCCTTGCGGATCTATCGGGCCAGCTTCCCTTCCGGCGACCCGACGATCTTTGGGAAACAGGTCCTCGCTCTCGCTGTCACCCTGTCGACTCCAATCTTGTATAATTGTTTGCTCTTTCCCTTGACCGTGACGACCCTCGCGATGGTCGAGTCATGGTGGGGGGCCTTTGCCAAACGTCTCTCGTTCTTGGGGCATATTAGCTACTCGTCTTACCTCCTCCACTTCCCATTGCAACTCGGTTTCGTGCTGGTCGGACCTCCACTTTCGCCTGAGAGTTCTTTCTACTACTCCCCGGTTTCGCTCCTACTTTTCTTCAGCTTGCTCGTCCCCCTCTCTTTGGCGACTTATTGGTATTTCGAGAGACCGGCACAATCCTTCTTGCGCTTTCGACTGCAAGTGTCATCCCCAGGCCGTTGAATCCTACGGACGCGCACCGTGTGGTGAATCGGGGATGTCGTTAACCAAAGACGCGACCGAACCGTTTGGCGAGGGGGGGGCGGGCGGTTGTGTGGTTTCACGGTACGAGTGCTCCAACACTCGAAGGCTTCCGCACCAACGGCGAATCCACATTTTTAACTCAGATGAACTTCTATTCTTCGCAATGCGATCAAGTGGACGTCGCTCTGAGTCCTGTGTCGGTCAGGTCGTTGCATTGCGTGCACCACGCTAGCGTCCTTCACGCCATCCATCCCTCTTGCGGCTCGAACGATCCAATACCCACCGCTGCGTGTGGGGGATAGACGAGGGATCTGTCGTCACGCCAACCCTCGCGTGGGTTATGCCGCAAGAGCCTTCATCGGTATCTGAAATGGCAGCTCGGCCTCCCGCTGGTCCTACTGCTGGGTAGAACGGACTTGGGAGGGCATCAGGAGTTCGCTGTCGCCGTCGGATCCCAACCGATTTCCGATCGCCAATACATGACGGGGGCAGGGCTTAGACCAGCAGTTCATTTGGAACCAGCCCCACAACTTGAAACTTTCAAGTTGTGAGGCTGGGTACGCGTTCACAGGGTGGAAAGGCTGAAAACACGGCATTTCTGAGAGTTGGGGATGCGGAAACGAGCGTTTTTTGGGGTCTCTTGCCTTCTCAAACCCCTTGTTGTTAAGGGGCTCCGGGGTGTGAACGCGTCACTTGAAACCTTGGGATCACCGACGCCGGTCAATCGCCCAACCTGCGGTGTCGGTCAGCTCCATAGCGATTGAGGGCATCAAGTAGTTATAGGCATCCTGGGCTCCGACCAATCCGTTTCTAATCGCAATCAATAGCATGAGTCGCACGTTTTTTCCGTAGTATCCCACAAACGCGGGCTTCGGATCACCCTCGTGGATGGTGTTCTTGGCCACCTGCGTCAGAGTAGAATAGTAGGTAACGACACCTGTCGCACTTCGATCACCGATGGCGAGCACATAAACTCCCGCAAGTTCTGGGATCGAGCCAGGGACGTTGAAGAGATCAAGCTGGAATTTCACAATCTGATCCCTCATGACATCCCCACCGGAGAATCCCTGGTCATGGGCGTGATCGATGGCCCATGCCAGATAGTCATGCTCCCAGAGGGCGATCGACAATGTGGGATCCGTGTTGCGGGTCGATAGCCAGGCGACACCCAGTGGCCCCGCATTCGCCCGCGCGTTCGTATCCAGCCAGGACAGATTATTGGCGACCTTCTGAGCGAAGTAGGCCTTGGTCGGGTCCTTGTCAGGCATGTAAGCCGCGGCGTCGGTGAGATTCCTCAATCCCCATGCTCTAGCTCGGGTCTGCTCCGTACCGACAAGGCCAAAGCTTCCGCCTCGACCTCCTTCCGCGATAGGTGCGGACCAAGAGCTGATCAAGGAATCATTGCCCCAGAAAGCCAGTTCGTCAGCATAATAACGGTCGCCCGTGGCCAAATAAGGGACGTAGGCCAGGGACGGAACGTGAGCCAGGTCAGGTCGCAGAGGGCCGATACTATCCCCGGAGAGATCTCCTTGGGGACGGTCGCTGGCGGGCGAAATCGACTGGCCGCGATAGTCGAGCCAGAAGTTAGGCTTGCTGTCGATCGAGACCAGGGTTCCATCCACGTTCCGAATATGTACCGGCCATGATCCTGCCAAGTCGCCATTGGCCATGACATAATCGACCTGGCTGGGCGATTGGTGCACAAGATAGCGCGCGGTCCAGTCGGGATACGGCGCGATCTCTGGTCGGCCCCCTGTGTTGCCCATAACATCGTAGGTGTTGCCGCCACGCCCGAGAATGTCAAATGTCGCCCCGGTGGTCGAATAGGTCTCGTCCGTAACCGTATCCTGGAAACGTGGCAAGGCACCGGCCTGGTAGAACGGCTCGAAATCATGGGTGACCTGGGACTCGGTCAGGCCAAGGTCGAACACCTTACGCCAACGGGTGAGGTAGTATTGGGTCACGCCGGTCTGGCTAAATAGCGTCTGCCCTCCGGCTGTGATGTTCACGTCATAGTTCACCTTCGTAGCCCCAGCCACATCGAGGTCGTTCTCGACGGTCACATCCAGGCGATCCTGACCGTCGCGGTAAGCCCGCGTGTCGAAAATGACCCGAAGGAACGGATGGGGGTTGCCGGACGGGTCGACGGGAGCGACCGTCGTCCGCCACTCCGTGACGAGCGGGCCGTCCAACCAGAGATCGCTCGACTTCGTCGCCGGCAGGGCCGCGGTGTAGATCACTCCGCCGATGGTAAACTTGACGGATGCGTTCGGGATTTTCGGGATGAAGGTGCCGGTGCTCGGAGCGGCCTGGTTGATGGGGTAGCTCCCCGTCGCCGGCACCGAGGCGCTGACGATGGCATAACGGATCGAACCGTCGGGCCAGGTGGTCTTGACGTCGGTTTGGGTCACCAGGTTTCCAATTTGCAGGGCGTCACGCGCAGCCCCCTGTGGCACAACCTGGCCGAAGCTGGCCCACCCGGCTGTCAGGACGGTAGTCGCCAACCCGCTGGCCGGGATGAGGCTAAGAATCGTCACCGTCGTGAAAACCACAGGACTGACCGCTCCTTCCTTATCGGTCGCAGTCACCGTGGCCGTGTACTCTCCCGCCGCGGCGTACACGTGACTGGGGTTGGTCAGCCCGAGGCCACTGAGCGGGGCCGAGCCGTCGCCAAAGTTCCAGGTGTAGATGAAGCCGGCCGCGGTGTCAACAGGGCTGGGGTCGGTGGCCGAGGCTTGGAACGTCAGCGTCTGCCCCGGGAGGGCTGAGTAGGACCCGCTCCCAAACACCGTCGGGGCCACGTTGGCAATCGTCACTGTCGCGGAGGCAACGGCAGACTGGCCGGCGGAATCCGTCACTCGAAGCTGGACGGTATAAGAGCCATTATCCGCGAATGTCGATACAACGGTCTGTCCGACGGTCTCGAAGCTGCCGTTGTTGTCGAGGTCCCAGGCGTAGGTGTACGACCCGTTGCCGCCACCGGCCGTCGCCGTGAAGCTCGTCGAGGCCCCCTCGAAACCGGTGTACGGTCCCCCCGCGGACGCGATCAGAGGCGGGTCGGGCGGCTTGGCGACGGTGACCGTCGTCGCGACGGCGGGACTGGTGGCGTTATCCTTGTCGGTGGCGGTGACGAGGACCGTGTAAGTGCCGGGCGTGGTGTAGATATGGCTCGGACTCGACAGCCCTTTACCGCTCACCGGGGCCGTGCCGTCGCCGAAGTTCCAGGTGTAGGTGAAGCCGGCCGCAGTGTCGACGGTACTCGGGTCGGTGGCCGAACCGCCAAGCGTCAGGGTTTGACCCGCGACCACCGTGTACGGGCCGCTCACCGAAGCCGTCGGCGCTACGTTGGCGACGGTGATCGTCGCGGAGGCAACGGCGGACTGGCCCGCGGAGTCGGACACGCGGAGCTTGACGGTATAAGTCCCGTTATCAGCGAATGTCGATACAACGGTCTGTCCGACGGTCTCGAAGCTGCCGTTGTTGTCGAGGTCCCAGGCGTAGGTGTACGACCCGTTGCCGCCACCGGCCGTCGCCGTGAAGCTCGTCGAGGCCCCCTCGAAACCGGTGTACGGTCCCCCCGCGGACGCGATCAGAGGCGGGTCGGGCGGCTTGGCGACGGTGACCGTCGTCGCGACGGCGGGACTGGTGGCGTTATCCTTGTCGGTGGCGGTGACGAGGACCGTGTAAGTGCCGGGCGTGGTGTAGATATGGCTCGGACTCGACAGCCCTTTACCGCTCACCGGGGCCGTGCCGTCGCCGAAGTTCCAGGTGTAGGTGAAGCCGGCCGCAGTGTCGACGGTACTCGGGTCGGTGGCCGAACCGCCAAGCGTCAGGGTTTGACCCGCGACCACCGTGTACGGGCCGCTCACCGAAGCCGTCGGCGCTACGTTGGCGACGGTGATCGTCGCGGAGGCAACGGCGGACTGGCCCGCGGAGTCGGACACGCGGAGCTTGACGGTATAAGTCCCGTTATCAGCGAATGTCGATACAACGGTCTGTCCGACGGTCTCGAAGCTGCCGTTGTTGTCGAGGTCCCAGGCGTAGGTGTACGACCCGTTGCCGCCACCGGCCGTCGCCGTGAAGCTCGTCGAGGCCCCCTCGAAACCGGTGTACGGTCCCCCCGCGGACGCGATCAGAGGCGGGTCGGGCGGCTTGGCGACGGTGACTGTCGTCGCGACGGCGGGACTGGTGGCGTTGTCCTTGTCGGTGGCGGTGACGAGGACCGTGTAAGTGCCGGGCGTGGTGTAGATATGGCTCGGACTCGACAGCCCTTTACCGCTCACCGGGGCCGTGCCGTCGCCGAAGTTCCAGGTGTAGGTGAAGCCGGCCGCGGTGTCGACGGTACTCGGGTCGGTGGCCGAACCGCCAAGCGTCAGGGTTTGACCCGCGGTGGCCGTATAGGGACCGCTCACCGCGGCCGTCGGTGCCACGTTCGCCACGGCGACCGTCGTGGAGACAACGACGGACTGGCCCGCGGAATCGGCCACGCGGAGCTTGACGGTATAAGTGCCGTTGTCGGGGAAAGTCGCCGCGACGGTCTGTCCGACGGTCTCGAAGCTGCCGTTGTTGTCGAGGTCCCAGGCGTAGGTGTACGTCCTGTTGCCGCCTCCGGCCGTCGCCTTGAGACTCGTCGGGACCCCCTCAAAACCGGTGTACGGGCCTCCTGCGGTGGCGGCCAAGATCGGGCCGGTGGGCTTGGTGACGGTGACAGTGGTGCTTGCGGCGGGTCCAGTGGCTCCGTTCTTGTCCGTCGCGGCGACCAAGACATTGTAGGTTCCCGCCGATGCGTAGACATGGCTTGGACTCGACAGCCCCTTCCCGCTGACTTGCGGCGAGGAGTCGCCGAAGTTCCAGGTGTAGGTGAAACCGGCCGCGGTGTCGACGGTACTCGGGTTGGTGACCGAACCACCAAGTGTTAGGGCTTGACCCGCGATCGCCGTGTACGGGCCACTCACCGAAGCCGTCGGCGCTACGTTGGCGACGGTGACCGTCGTCGCGACGGCGGGACTGGTGGCGTTGTCCTTGTCGGTGGCGGTGACGAGGACGGTGTAAGTGCCGGGCGTGGTGTAGATATGGCTCGGACTCGACAGCCCTTTACCGCTCACCGGGGCCGTGCCGTCGCCGAAGTTCCAGGTGTAGGTGAAGCCGGCCGCGGTGTCGACGGTACTCGGGTCGGTGGCCGAACCCTGGAGCGTCAGCGTCTGGCCCGCGGTGGCCGTATAAGGACCGCTCACCGCGGCCGTCGGTGCCACGTTCGCCACGGCGACCGTTGTGAACAACTGCACCGTGGCCCCGGAGCCATCGGTCACTGAGAGCGTGGCGGTATAAGGTTTGTTGTCCCGATAAACATGCTCAGGGGTCAGTGAGCCGCTGGCCCGATCACCGTCACCGAAATCCCAGGCATAGGTTAAGTTGGACCTTCCCAAGGCACTCCCTGAGAAGGTGAGAATGTCGCCTTCGTTTGCGACCAGGTTGGGTCCAGCGGAGGCAAAAAGGACGGGTTCGATCTTCAGGGCGTTGGGCTTCACGTTCAGTGGAGTCTTGCCGGCGCTCGTGAACCTCAGATTGAGTTGACCATCAGTCACGGCGACCTGAAAACTTGGTGGCGCGAGAGGCCGGGACGTCGCCGGCTGCCCCGTGGTCATCAACCGCCCCTCGGCCCAGATCGAAAGTTGATTTCGAACGCGCGGATCTCTCACCGTGACTGACACCTGATAAAGGCCGTTCGGCAAATCCACGCGGAAGTCGTTTTCGGAACCAGGATTCGCGTCGCGTTGCCGAGGACCGGAAGTGGCCCGGGCGGTCGCCTTGAACGGGGTTGCCCAACCGTAGCCCAGGATTGGGCTATAAGGAGCGTTGGATACGGCAATTGTCCGTGGAGCGAAAGCCGCACTGGTCTTGCCGAAATCGAATTGGGACGAAGCGATCCCCGTGGCCATCAGGCTTCGATCTTCGAGGGCCTCGACCTGCAATCGGAGCTGATGCTTCGAGGCTTCCTTGCCTTCCGATCGTAGGAAGCCCCGCCAAAACGATTTTGTCATTTCGATGAGTCCTGTAAATCAGAGCGAAATCGGCATATAAATTAACCCGTCTCGAAGCAGAGGATCCCGATCGCAAAATCAACAAATGCAAATGCGAGTACAGACTCGTTCCGGAATCGACACCCGCCTCTCGATAAAAGGGAGAGAGTGGGGGTGATTGAACGGCTTGCACTCAATGTTGTGAACGAGGCTGACGGATGAAGGATGGAGCGATCGTTTCGGACGGGAATCGATACGGATACTGCACGAACTCTAGGTCATCATTGCAGAATCGGCAAGTCGTCTCGAAGGGAGTTCGAAACCCTCGAAGTTACCGTCCGGGGAGTGTTTCGGCGGAATCAGAAAATCTCGCCCTCAGACTATCGCGTGGCTTGGGCCGATGGGTTACGATCGCTCCGGCTGAATTCAAACGCGCCCGACGCGTGACGAGAAACAAATTCACGCATCAGCGTCAATGCGCATCAACCAACGTTTACCGATCTGGCTTAATCCCTTTAAATATCGCATTCAAGCGGTTGTCTGCACTCCGAACGATTGACTGCGATACGGGTCCAGCCGGCGTCTCGTTCCCTTCCAGGGTGACCCTCGCGTCCATCCACCTCATTTCGTCTGTGGTCTCACGCACGGGAAATCGTCGCTTCGCATACCGGTATTGCAGTCACTTAAAGAGTTACAACCAAATGCAGGTCAAATTCGCCAAAAAACCAAAGGCGGAGGTTGACACATCTCGCAGTCCATTATCACCATGACTGCAACCAACCACGGGTCGTAAGGTGTATGCAATGGGCCGCCGATCAGGGAGCAAGCCGCACGCATTGGCGGGCGGACTTGCGCGGCACTGATCCGATGCGCCCACGCGATCTGAGCCCATTCCTCGATCGCCATCGCTCTGGGTCGGCCTGCTCAGGTGGATGCCGGGGACGCCCGACATGGATCTCGCGTCGAGCGAGGAGTCCGGTCAAGGCGGAGTCGGAGGTGTCGTCGCCGTTGGTCGTTGCCAGGGGCGGGATCATCGATTCGATGGTGTCGGAGTCTGGGCCGTTCGAACGGCGATCCGGTCGTTTCCGCAGTTTGTCCTGGTCTTTCCAAACCCCTTTGGGGATTCCGTGAGCGAATCGGGCGATCCGCACCGAGGCCGGACGCTCCTCGCTTGCCCACGACCCGAACCCAATGAATGAACCGACGTAACTCATCCGAGAGACTCTGCTCACGCTTGCGAAAGCCATCCCAATCCAGACAAGGCTCATAACAAGCTTAAAACAACCAAAAGCCGCCATAAATTGGGTTCGAGTTGTTTTTTGTCTACCTACGGTAATTTCTCTGGAAATCCGCTCCGGCTTATCTCATAGTTCAAAATTAACATTTGTCAAGATTGGCGTTTGATGGGCATTCGACCTTCCCGAAATCGCGTGTTGGATTAGGAAGAACGGCGAAGTTTTCCTGGAAGTCCCGAGGGTCGGCGACTGACGGAATGTTTGGAGCCCGCAACGGCCCCGACGTGGGGGCCAACGGCAGAGATGGACTCTGCCCAGTCAGGGCCTGCAAGCCCGATTCCATACCTGAACCGGCCTTGAACGCAAACGGATTAATGGATCGACTTACCGGCGATCATTCCCGGCCCGAACGGTCCTGGTATGATCGCCTTGAGGATACTGTCTATCATGAGACGAAGGCTGAATATTAAGCTTTTGATTGGCCTCGTGGTCACCTCTGGTCTACTCGGTGGGGTGGTTCACCTCGTCCATGGATTTCAAGAAAAACGCAATATCGGAGCGCTGCTCAAACGGGCTGACCTGGCCGAGCGCAACGGCGATCATGATGAGGCTGAAAAATATTTAAGCCGCTATCTGGCCTTCCGACCCGATGATGGAACGACCCTCGCACGATACGGGCTGGCGCTCGCCAAGGGCGCTCCGGGTGGTGCGGCTCGAGCGAAGGCGTTAATGGTCCTGGAACGGGCGCTTCTGCGCGTCCCCGACCGCGACGACGTCCGCCGCCGAGCGGCGGAGTTGGGGGTCGAACTCGGGCGGCCGAAGGAGGCGAGCGAACCGATCGTCACTTTGCTCCTCAAGCCGGGCCTCGGGCAGGTCCCAAGTCTGGGGGATCGCCGGCGTCTGGAAGCCCAACTCCTCGAATTCTCACGGCGAAAGCCCGAGGAGGGACCGCCCGCCGCGCTCAAGCAACTCCTGACTCGCCCCGATCCCGCGCTCGAAGAACTTCTCGGCCGTTGCTTCGAGGATCAAGGACGAACCAGTCGACGTGACGAAGCCGAGGCTTATTACCGAAAGGCCGCGGCGTGCTACCGGCTGGCCCTGGCTCAGGCACCGGACCAGATCGAAACCTATGGACGACTGAGCGCCCTCCTCCGAGAACGAATGGGCGACCCGGCTCAGGCCGATCGGGTCATGGACGCGAGCGAACTCAAGGACGGGCTCATCGCCAAGAACCCGCAGTCGTTCCGGGCCTATTTGCTTCGCGCCCGCTATCGCAAGGAGAACGGGCTGGCCGGTGCGGCGGAGGACGTTGCCCAGGCGCAGCAACTGGCTCCCCATGAGTTTGAGGTGCTGGTCGCGAACGCGGAATCGGCCCGGTTGGCGGGCAAGCTTGACACGGCCCGGACGCTCCTCCAAGAGGGCGAATCGTCCAACCCGAAGGACGTGCGGATTTATCAGAGTCGGATGGCGGTCGAGACCCAGGCGGGCCGAGTCAACGAGGCGACCGCGGCGCTGCGGCGGGGCCTCAAGGCCTTGCCCGACCAGGTCGATCTGCTCTGGAACCTGGCCGAGTCGCTGATTCAAGCCGGTCAACTGGACGAAGCCGCCGTCGAGCTCAAAAAACTCCGCCAGAAGAACGACATTCTGACCGCTCCGATCGATTACCTTGATGGGCGACTGCTCGTTGCGAAGGGCCGATGGCCCGAGGCCATTCGGATTTTGGAGAAGTCCCGCGCGTTGATGGCGGGAACGCCCTCTCTGAACAGCCTGACCAAACAGGCAGACCTCCTCCTCGCTCAGGGCTACGAATGGCTCGGGCTCCCCGAGCAGCGACTGGCCGCGTGTCGTCGGGCGCTGGCTCTCGATCCTCAATGGGTCCCCGCCCGGCTGGCGCAGGCGGCCGCACTTCTCGCCCTGGGACGAAGCGAGGCCGCCATTGAGTCGTATCGGAGTCTCGTCCCTCAGGCTCCCTCGGTACGACCGATCCTGGCGCGGCTGCTGGTTGCCCAAAACTTGCGTCTGACGGCCGAGCAGCAACGCGACCCTGTCCGCTGGCAGGAGGTCGAGACTCTGCTGGATCAAGCGGAGCAGGCGGCGCCGACATCAGTTGAGGTGCCGCTCCTCCGTGCCGAAATCCTCACAGCGCGGGGCCGGATCGAGGAAGCGCGAGGACGACTCGAGGTGTTCAAGAAGGCTCATCCCGACCGGGTCGAGCCCTGGATTGCGCTCTCCCAACTGGCGGAGGAGGAAGGGAAGCCGGATGACGCGCTCGCGCTCATCAAGCAAGCCGAGAACCAACTGGGTGACCGAGTGGAACTTCGCCTGGCGGAGGCGAGCTATTGGGGACGGCGCGGGGGGGACGAAGCCCCCAAGAAGCTCGGCGAGCTGACCCAAGCCCTCGAAAAGCTCGCGTCCAAGGACCGGCCGCGTCTCGAGGACGGATTGGCGAATGCCTACCTCCGTCTCGGCAACCTCCAAGAAGCCGATCGAATCTGGACCGAGGCGGCCAAGCGGCGACCGGAGGACCGGCAGCTCGCGACCCTCCTGCTCGGTTTGTCCCTCCGCCGCGGCGATGACGAGTCGATTGGGCGGTCGTCGAGCCGATTGCGACAGATCGAGGGGGAGGACGGTGCCCTCTGGCGGTATGCCGACGCGGCCCGACTCGTTTTGAGAGCAAAGCCCGGGAATGGAGCGCTGCTCAGTCAGGCGAGGACTCTCCTGGCCGAAGTCTCCAAGAAGCGGCCGGAATGGGCCCTCGTCTCGCTCCTGGAGGGCGAGATCGCCGAAAAGGAGGGGAAGCCGGATCGGGCCATCGAGTCCTACCTGAAGGCGATTCGGGGGGGCGAGCGGCCTCCGCAAGTGGTGCGTCAGGTGATCCAGTTGCTCAATCAGCACGGGCGCACCGTGGAGGCGGACCGCTTGATCGAAGACCTGCTCAAATCGACCCCGCCTGTCGGTCTGTTGGGGCAACTCGCCGCCGAGAAGTCGTTGCGGAATCGAGACCAGGGCCAGGCCCTGGAACTGGCCCGCCAGGCGATCGCGCCGGATTCCAAGGACTATCACGACCGGATCTGGCTCGCACAGATGCTTTGGGCCGCCAAGAAGCCGGCCGAGGCCGAAGTGGAACTACGTCGCGCAGTCGCGATGGCCGGAAAAGAGCCTGAGGTTTGGATGGCTCTGATTCAGTTCCTCTCCGAGACCGATCAGAAGGTCGCCGCTGAGCAGGCCATTGCCGAAGCGGGGCGGCAACTTCCTCCCGATCTCGTGACGTTGACGCTGGCGCGTTGCTACGATCGGATCGGTGACCGCGCCAAGGCCGAAGAGCAATACGTCGCCGCTCTGAAGACCCACCCCGACAACGCCGCGATCCACCTGACAGTCGCGAACTTCTATCTGGCGACCCAGCGGCCGGAAAACGCCCAAACCTTGCTGCGCAAGGTTCTCGATCCCCAGCTCAAAGCCCCCCAGCAGATCGTGGCGTCAGCGCGACGAAGCCTGGCTCTCAGCCTGGCCAATGGTGACTCCGAATCCTTTCTGGAGGCGGCATCACTTCTTGACAAGAACATCGCCGAGGAGGGGGGACTGATCGAAGATCAGCGTTTCAAGGCGCTGCTGCTGGCTTCGCGCCCGGGGCATCGGCGCGAGGCGATCGCGAAGTACGAAGAGTTGGCACAGCGGTCGACCCCCTCCCCGCTCGAGAAATATCAGCTCGCCCAGCTCCACGCCGCGGGCCGCGACTGGTCCAAAGCACGCGACCTTCTTCTCAGCTTGGTGTCTGTCGACGCTGAGAATCCGGACTATCTGTACTCGCTCTCGCGCGTTCTCCTGGCCCGTGGCGATCTCGACCAGGCCCGACCTTGGATTACCAAGCTGGAGAAGGCGACACCCGAGAGCCTCCAAGTCGTCGAACTCAAGGCTCGCTTGCTTCACAAGGATGGCAAGGGAACGGAAGCGGTTGCCGCCCTCGAAGCCCGCGCCGCGAGCGATCCGAATGACGGCTTGGCCATTGCATCCCTGCTCGAAGAGCTGAACGAGACCGCCGCCGCCGAGCGATTGACCCGCAAGTTCGTCGACCAATCGAAGGATCCAAAGGCTGTCCTCGTGCTTGCTCTCTTCCTCGGTCGGCACGGGCGAGATCGCGAAGCCCTTGACCTTTGCGAGGGCGCCTGGAAAACATGCCCCCCCGTCATGGTCAGCAACGCCGCCCTGAGAATTCTCCACGCCGCGAAAGCCGACGACGAACAGTCCCGCCGGGTCATGACCTGGATTGAGGAGGAGATCCGCAAGTCTCCGAATGAGGTCCAGCTCATGTTCGACCTGGCCAACCTCAAGATCCTCCAACGTCACTATCCCGACGCCGAGGCGCTGATGAGGCGGATCATTGCCCTGAAGCCGGGAACCGGCGGCCCCATGAACAACCTCGCCTGGCTGCTCGCCGCGCGCGGTGAGAAAGCGGAGGAAGCGCTTGACCTCATCAATCGAGCCATCACCCTGGACGGCTCGAATCCCGAAGCTCTCGACACGCGAGGACTCGTCTACTTGGCGCTGGGCAAACCCGAGGCCGCACTGAAGGACCTGACCGAAGCCGCGACCGTCAATCCTTCCCCGCTCTTGTTTTTCCACCTCGCTCGTGCCCAGATGCGCTCTGACCGGCGCGATGCCGCCCGGGAAACGCTCCGCAAGGCGCAAGCCGCGGGCCTCGTCGAAAACGCCATCGATCCGCTCGAACGGGAAGACTATCGCCGATTGGTTGCCGCGCTAAGCCCATGATTGGCGAGGCCAGGCGAGGTGAGCATCCGCCAAAACCTCCCGATGCCCGCATCGTCTCTGAATGGCTGATTCACCAAAAGAAGTCGGGAGGGGCTGGCTACCAGGCCCTCCCGACACTAATCTCGGAGACCAGAAAAAACGGCGGAAGCGGTCGTTGCAGCCTGGCCGAACCTGGCGAAACACTCACCGCATCGCCAAGCTCCACTCACGATCGAGCAAGTGGAATCAACATCAAGCTCGCAAATGCCGGTTCCTCGGGAAACTTGAACCAACATTCCCGTGATCGGGATGGCTGTCCGCTTCCCCTGCTCGCCGCTTCCGGCCGATGCCCACGGGCCGGAAATAAAATCTATTTATTTGCATGTTTCAAATGCGAGCATAGCTAATGGCTTCGACCGACCCCCTGTATACCATCGTCCTCGCCGGCGGGAAGGGTTCGCGGATGCGGAGCCTTGACCGCCACAAGGTCTGTTTTGAGGTCGCCGGGGTGCCCGCGATCGTGCGGGCGATCGACATTTACAATTTGCTCGGCGTGACCAAGAACGTGGTGGTCGTCGGTGAGATGGCCGGGCAAGTCGTCGAGACGGTGGGCCGCCGGTTCGGGAACGTGGTGTTCGCCTACCAACCCGAGGCGCTCGGAACCGGGGACGCGGCGCGTTGCGGGCTGCGGGCCCTGTCGGAGGTCGACGACAATGCCCGGATCCTGGTGATCGCTGGCGATAAGATCATCGAAGGGGCGACGCTGAGTCGGTTTCTCGACCACGCCGACCGGACCGGCGGGGACCTGACCCTGCTGGTTTCCCCCGCCGGGTTAGCTTCCGAGGGGTCAGGGCGCGTCCTCTTCCGCCCCGACGGCCGCCCGCTGGGCATCGTCGAGGCCTCGGACATCCGGGTCCTCGCCTGCCGCAACGCGTTGCGCAAGGCACTCGCCGCCGAGCCGGACGAGACGATCGCCAGGGCAAAAGTCGAGGAGGCCATTGCGCAACACCTGGGGCCGGGGGGGTCGTGGTCGACGGTTCTGGGGTTCTCCAAGAAGTCGGGGCCGTCCAACGAGGAGCGACGTGCGACCTTCCGCCGCGACGAGTGGCTCGCCCGGCTCGAGGACCTTCCCCACGAGCTCCGGCTCGCACCTGACGTTCCGCCGATCGCGGCGGCCGACGCGGCCCGCTCGCAATTCGTCAACGAGTCGATCTATCTCATCCGGAAAGGGGCGCTTCGCTACGGTCTGGATCAGATGACCACCGCGAATGCTCAGGGCGAGGAGTACCTGACCGACGCCGTCGGGGCCGTGATGATCGGAACCGACGGTGAGCGGGGGACGCGCTATCAGTCGAGCTTTCTGGCCACCGAGCGGCCCGGCGAGATCATGTCGTTCAACAACCCCGAGGAGCTGCTGGTCATTGAGGACCGATTTCGAGGGCAACGCGCCCACGCCCTTGACGACCTCAGTGACCGGCTCGGGGAATCGCGCTATCGAACGGCCGAGGAATGGCTCTCCTTGTTTCCCGAGCCGCCTGAACTCGCTCCCTCCACCGACGAGGCGCTTCGGAGCTACTACGGCGACGACCCCGTCCTGATCGCCGACCGGCGGCGGCACTATCGCCGGACCCTGCTCCGGTTCCGCGACGCCTTCGGGGGGGATCGCCGCGTCATCGTGGTCCGATCGCCGGGCCGAATCAACATTCTGGGCCGACATATCGACTGGCAAGGGGGGCACTGCAACCTCATGGCCGTCGACCAAGAGGCGATCGTGGTCGCCTCCCCCCGGACCGACGACATGGTCGAGATCCGCAACGTTCGGCCCGACCAGTTCCCCGACGCGTCGATCGCGCTCGCCAAGCTCGTGAGCCAACTCGATTGGGATGACTGGATGAGTTGCGTCAATGGCCAGGAACTCCAGCGCCGGCTCCGGCGGTCCGCCGGTGACTGGAGCCTCTACTTCGAGGCGGCCATGCTCCGGCTTCAGATGGAGTTCCGCCACCAGCGGCTCGTCGGCATGGATGTCGCCATCGACAGCAATATCCCGATGGCGGCGGGCATGAGCTCGTCGTCAGCGCTGGTGGTCGCCGCGGCGGAGGCGGCCGTGGCCCTGAACGGGCTAGACCTGGCCCCGCGCCAGTTCGTCAATTTCTGCGGCGAAGGCGAATGGTTCGTCGGCACCCGGGGCGGCAGCGCCGACCACGCGGCCATGAAGTTCGGCAGCAAGGGAATGGTCTCGCACGTCAAGTTTCACGAGTTCGAGTTGCTCGAGCGGGTGCGGTTCCCCACGACGCACCGGATGGTCGTCTGCAACTCGTTCGTGCTGGCGAAGAAAGCGGCGGGAGCGAAGGCGGTCTTCAACGCCCGCGTCGCCTCCTACTTGCTCGGAGTGGCACTAGTTCGGCAGAAGTTCCCCCATCTCGCCCCGCTGATCCGGTTCGTTCGCGACATCCAGCCCGACTCGCTCGGGATTCCCGCGTCGCGAATCTACGAGGTCCTGCTGGAACTGCCGGAGTCGATCTCCGCCGCGGAGGCTCGGCGGCTCTTCATTGATGAGGCCGAGACGTGGTCGAACTTGGCGCCCTACCTGACCGGCCACGACGCTCAGGAGGAGTATCCGGTCCGCGGCGTGGTGCTCTACGGGATCAGCGAATGCGCCCGGGCGCGCGAAGCCGTCTCCTGCCTTCGAACCGGCGATATGAGAGCGTTCGGAGCCCTGATGAACCATTCGCACCAAGGCGAGCGCCGGTTTCTCGTGGCCGACGACCTCTCGGTCGAGCCGCATCACTCCGACGTCTCCGACGCCTATCTGCACGCGTTGATCGCCGACCTGGAGAGCGGCGACGAAACCCGGGCCGAACGGGCTCGGCTGGCGAATCAGCCCGGTGCCTATCGCTGCAGTACGCGCGAGGTTGACGCCCTGGTCGACATCGCCTGCCGGACGCCCGGCGTGCTCGGTGCCCAGATCGCGGGAGCCGGGCTCGGTGGCTGCGCCATGGTGCTCGCCGAGGAAGCGGCGGTTCCTGAACTGACGGCGCGGTTGAATGAGCATTTCTACCGCCGCCAAGGCTTACCCTCGGGAGTCTACGTCTGCACTCCCGCGGCAGGCAGTCGGGTCGTCGCCATCGAGTCGTGAACCGACGGTAGCAAGGTGCCGACCTGAGCGGACCGAGGTGGTTCTGATCGGGCTCAGAACCTTAGTTCGGGAGAAATGAACGGCAGGATGAGTTGACCGGCCTGGAGCCAGTAAGGCAGGATATTCAGGAAAATCGCAACCAACTTCCAGGGACGGCGGAGCCTAGACCCCCCATGAAGCGGATTCTCGTTACCGGCGGCTGCGGGTTCATCGGCGCGAACTTCGTGCGGTGGGAGCTCGAAACCGACCCCGATTTGGTGGTGACCAACCTCGATGCGCTGACCTATGCCGGCAACCTCGACAACCTCGCGGATTTGCAGCATGAGCCGCGCTATCGGTTCGTGAAGGGGGATATCGCGGACCGGTCGCTCGTCATGGGCTTGGTGGCCGAGGGGTTTGACGCGATCGTTCACTTCGCGGCCGAGAGCCACGTCGATCGCTCGATCGACGACGCCACGCCGTTCTTGCGGACCAACATCCAGGGGACGCAGTGCCTGCTCGACGCCGCGCGCGCGGCGGGCACGCCCCGGTTCGTCCAGGTCTCGACCGATGAGGTGTACGGCACGCTCCTGCCCAATGACCCGCCCTTCTTCGAGTCGACCCCGCTGGCCCCCAATAGCCCGTATGCCGCCAGCAAGGCCGGGGCCGATCTCCTGGTCCGGGCCGCCTACCACACGCACGGCCTGGAAACCATCATCACGCGGTGTTCGAACAACTACGGGCCTTATCAGTTCCCCGAGAAGCTGATCCCTTTGTTCGTGACCAACGCCCTGGCCGACATCCCCCTGCCCGTCTATGGCGATGGCCGGCAGGTCCGCGACTGGATCCACGTCGTCGACCACTGCCGAGGAGTCGACGCCGCGCTCCGGCGAGGCCGGCCTGGTGAGGTCTACAACTTCGGCGGCCGGAGCGAACGGTTCAACATCGACGTCACCCACGCGGTGCTCGCCTTGACCGGCAAGCCGGCGACCTTGATCCGTCACGTCACCGATCGCCTCGGCCACGACCGCCGCTATGCCGTCGATTGCTCGAAGGCCGAGGCCGAGTTGGGCTGGCAGGCCTTGACCTCGTTCGAGACCGGCCTCGCCGCGACGGTGGACTGGTATCGCACCCACACCTCGTGGGTCGATCGGATTCGCTCGGGTGCCTATCGCAATCGAAATTAAGCGGAAGGAACCATGCCCCCGCCCCAGACGGGCAGCCGTTCCGCCGCGATCGCCCGGAGCCGCGGGGCGGCGCGGTCCTTGGCCGCCAAGATCGGCGCGGCGACGGGCCACTGAATCGCCAGGTCCGGGTCATCCCAGGCGACGCTGCCCTCGAATTCGGGTCGATAGAACTCCGTGCATTTATACATGAACACGGCGAATTCGCTGGTCACGACAAAGCCATGGGCGAATCCAGGGGGGATGTAGAGCTGCCGGTGATCGGCCGCGGACAGGGTCAGGCCCATCCATTGTCCAAAGGTCGGTGAGCCAGCACGGATGTCCACCGCAACGTCGTAGATTTCGCCCTGAAGGACCATAACGAGCTTCCCCTGCCCCGCGGGGTGCTGGTAATGGAGGCCTCGGAGCACCCCCTGCTTGGAGTGCGACAGGTTGTCCTGAACGAACGTCGACGGAATTCCGGCATCGGCGGATCGTGACTGATTCCAGGTTTCCAGAAAGTAGCCGCGCTCGTCCCGGAAGATCCGGGGTTCGAGAATGACGGGACCTTGAAGTTGTATCCCACTCATATGCATCGGGTCGCTCTCGGCCTGAGGAGAGTGAGTTTCAGTTTGCGGGATCATGACGGGGCGGGAGGGTCGCAAGTAACCAGGGTCGACTTCCTCGTCGACATCAGGCAAGTGGCCTGACGCCGCGCTCCGAACGAAAGGCCCCAGGGTGGTGGAAGCCAGCTCCCGCAACATACTCCCTTGCTCTTTTCCTGACCACGGCAGTTCGCTCCTCGCCACCGTTCCTCGTTCCGATCGGGCCCCAGGATCATCCGAGTAAATGACCGAATCCTTCGAGGACCGATCGGGATGGGCATTCCGCTTGAAAAATGCGGGCGAGCTCGCCAGGGAGACGAGAACGCTGACGCAGCTCAGGCCCAGGCCGACACACCGAGCGGCGAGCATGGCCGGTGTCCCGATCGAGTGGCCGATCATGCCGAATAACTCGCCGCTGACCTCCTCGCCGACCCCAAGGGCCCCGAAAGGAAGGGGCGCGATCGCCGTGAACAGAATCAGGGGAATGATGACCAGGCTGGTGCTCAGCGGCGGGGCGATCGGGAACAGTGCACAGATCACCGCATAGAACGCGAAGGCATAGATCGCGTGGCTGGCCATCGCCATCGCCAGGGCCGCGACCACGGCCCGCGGATGGCCGCGATAGGCTGCCGCGGCGTCCCAAAGTCCCGCCAGTTTCGCGGACATCCTCCCCTCCCCCAGGATCCGCCGGAGCAGGACCGCGGTGGCCGGCAGGAACAAGGCGGCAAACCCGAGCAGGCCCGCGCCGGCGACCGCCCAGACGACCGCAATCAGCTTTCGGACGGCGACGGCCGCGGTGGGCCACTGGAGCGCCCCCATCAGGCTGACCAGCAAGAATAGTCCCAGAATCCCGGTGACGCGGTCGAACATCACCGACGCGACCAGAGGCGCCCTGCTCTGGCCTTGCCCGCGCCCGAAGGCGGCCACCTTGACCACGTCCCCGCCGAGTTGCCCGGGAACGATGAGCTCGGACGCGTGGCCGAGAAAACCGATCCGCACCGCCTGGCGGAGGGTCAACGGCACCCCTTGAACCCGTGCCAGGAGATACCAGCGGGCGAAGGTGCTCAACAGGGCAACCTCCCCCAGCACCAGGGCCGCCGCCAGATCACGCAGGTTGGGTTCGCGGCCGATCACCTCCCGGACCGAGGCCTGGTTCTTCCAGAGCGCCCATCCCAGCAAGCCGAACCCGAGCGCGTACGAGCCGGCGCGCACCATGAGCCTCAGCCAACGGTGCTTGGGCACGCTCGGCGCCTGCGCCTGGGGATCCGCCGAGAGTGCCGCGGGAACCGTCCCGACGATCGCGTCGTCGATCAAGGTATCGTTCTCATCAAAAAAAGAGGGGCGAAAAGTCGACTGACTTCGGTTCTCGGACTGATCCGGCGAGCAAACGGCGGGGTCTGCGACGTCCCCAACTTGCGTCACACAACCTTGATAACGATCGCGTGGCCATTGAGGTTGTGCAGCACGATCCGATCCGACAGGGCCCGCTGCTCGTCGACAAGTCGCGTTACTCCCGGCGTGGATTTAAATCCATAATCATCATAGACGACGATTCCGCCGATCACCAAGCGGGGCCAGATCCAGTCCCCGATGTCTTTGGCCGATTGATAAACATCGACGTCGATGTGACAGAAGCGAAAACGATCGTTCTGGGCTTCGTGTCCGGTTTCGTCTGGGAAGATCCCCTCAAGGATCCTGATTCCGGGAAGGTCGAGATCGCGGTGAAGCAGGTTTTCCACAATCCCACGTGTCGTGTCAGAATGCTCCCCACCCCGATAATCAGCGTCTTGTTCGTCGGCCTTGACGACCCCCTTGAAGGTGTCGGCAACGTAGAACGGATCTCTGATTCCGCACTCACGTGCTTTAGCCCCGATCACGCCGGCGGTCCCACCGCGCCATGCCCCGACCTCAAGGAGCGATCCCTCAAGCTTGGCGGATTGCTCGACAAGGGTCCAAAGTTCCCAGAGCCGAAATTTGTCGACCAAGGTATTCGCTGATATCTTTGTCAAGACTTTTTGAAACTGGGGATCTTTATTCCAGGGCGTGTAATTGGACATGGGACGAATCACCTCGTCCCCCTCCTCCATTCGGTAAAACGCGTATCCTCGTCGAGCCAGGATTGTCCCGACCGTAAATTTCAAAGAATGAATCAGACCCATGATGTACCCCGATCGGGGATTGTGAGGTAACGACGTCAAACACGTCTCTGAGCTCGGAGATAGGCCCGGCGCCCGCCTCGTCTCAACAGGATCACGAGAGACGACCCAAATCGATCGAACGTGAGTGCAAACCCTTTGGCGGCAATCCTCGCCTGGAAAGCTTCGCCGCACCCGTTTCCCCCTTCATCGGCACAATCGACCGTGGCGTCATCGTGGGTCCAACGATTTCCGGAGGGTGGGTCCGTGCCTCAGAGCAGATCGAGGAGATCGGCCGGAGTTTTGCAGAAGACCTCCGCCCCGGCCGCGGCCAGTTCTTCTCGAGAACCGAAGCCGTAGAGGACCGCGACCGTCGCCAGGCCATTGGCTCGGGCGGCGATGATGTCATGCTCCCTGTCGCCGATCACGACCGTTTCCGCCGGCGGGAGCCTCCACTCCATCACGATCCGGCGAAAGATCTGGGTCTTGGAGGGAGCAGGCCCGCCAGGGTCGGTCCCATAGATGCCCGAGAATGGGTCGGCCAGGCCGAAGTGGTCCAGAATCCGGCTCGCGAACGAGGTGGTCTTCGACGTCCCCACCCAGAGGGTACGACCGGAAGCGGTCAGGTCGGCAAGCAGTTTTGGAATCCCTTCATAGACATGGGCATCGAAGAGTCCCCCGGCGCCGTAATGTTCGCGATAATAGGCGACGGCAAGTGTCGTGCGATCATCGCCCAGGGGCGTCAACAGACGCGACATGACCTCTTCGAGCGGGGGACCGATCATCGGATCCAGGTCGGTCGCCTCCGGCAGCACATGGCCGAGACGGCCGAGGGTATGCCGAATGCTCCCCTGGATCCCGGCCCGGGAGTCGACGAGCGTGCCATCCATATCGAAGATGAGATGACGAAAAGGTGGTCCCATGCGCTCCTCGAGTGGATCCCCGCCGCCTTCGACGACGAGCGAATTTCAACGTTCAACGAACGAGGACGAGTCGATGCTTGGGAACCGCATAACAAACGAGGTCGAAGACCTCATTCTTATGCGGGCGCAAGTAGTAGTGATAGTCGGGGTTCATGCTCTGAATCAAGAGGGGAAGGACCCAGAGGTGGTCCTGTGTGTGGTAGACGCAGACATTGAGCAGCGGTGAATGCGCCTGGATCAGGCCACGTGCCCCCTTCAATGTTTCGAATTCGGCCCCCTCGACATCCATCTTGATCGTAGTAGGGACGTGCTCGGCCAGGAGTTCGTCGAGCGGGACGCAATCGACCTCCACCGAGCCTTGGCCGATCCGTGAGGAGGCCAGGCCGGACGGATCGATCCGAGTCTTGGTGCGCCGATCACTGCTCGCCAGGGGCAGGGCTGAGATCCGCGCCGCGACGGCCGTGGGCAGCGTCTCCACGTAGGCTCGCAGCTTCTCGAAGTTGAGGGGGTCGGGTTCGAGCGCATAGTAGTGGTCGAATCCGTCGCCCTTGCGCTCGAGGAAGACCTTGAGCGTGTCGCCGTCGAAGGCGCCGCAATCGACGAAGACTTCGTGAGGGTCCGAGGCGAAGAGCGAGTCGCAGAAATACTGCTCCTCCTCGACCGCGGGCGGCAGGCCGTCGAAGTCCTGGAAGAGCCGGTGCCGCACCTGGGCGACGAACTCGCGCCGCGAGGCCTCGTCGGCCATCAGCCGGAACGCCCTGCGGATCTCATCCTTCCGGCCGAGGACCCGGGACGGCAGGTCGATGGCGAAGTAGGGGAGGAACGCGTCGGGATACTTGCAATAGAGCGCCGTGAAGTTGGCGATCCTCTGGCAGCCGAGCCTCTCGAGCTGCGAACGCAGGTGCTTCTGGAGCCGGTTGGCGGAGACCTCGCGCGGCACGGCCCCCCAGATGGTGGTCACGAAGGTCGCGCGGTCGTGATAGCGCGCGACCGCGTCCGCGGGCGAGAGGACGTCGATGCCGTCGATCTTCGTCCCTTGGACCGGCTTCGCGTTATCGGCGAAGGCGAGCGGCTCGATGCCGATCTGGCGCAACTTCGCCAGAGTCATCCGGCCCAGGTTCCCCGCGCCGAAGAGCACGAGGGACTCGGCGTAAGGGGCCGCCACTCGGTCGAACCCGTGCCTCTCGAAATCGAGGACCGACTCGGGGTCGGTGTTGAGCAGCGCTTCGAGCTCCACCTCAGGTGACATGGGGCACTCCGGTTATCGGGAGGCAGGGAATCCGTACGGCCACGCGATCGGGGCTCCGTCAGATGCCGCGTTCGTAGATGAGGCCCTTCAGGTCCTCGTTGTGCGAGTACGGGCTCTCGATCATGTCGATCAGGACCGGCTGATCCTTCGCGCAGGCCTTCAGGAGCACCTCGCCGGTCATCAGCTCGCGGCAGGAAATCTGCCCCTTTTGAAGGGGGACCGCCAGGTAGACGTCATCATCGATGTTGTCGTGATTGAGGATATATCCCTCGGGGAGGTCGCGCCTGGCGTAGACGCCCCGGACCAGGTTGTCCAGATAGTCGATCTCCTTCATCGGCGGGATCCGCTTGCTCTGGCCGCTCCCTCCGCAGAACACCTTGGCCTTGTGGAAGGCCTTGAACCAGGTGTCGGCCTGCTCGGGCAGCGTGCAGTAGGGCGAGACCGGCACGTCGTTCATTTTGATATCGATGTGCCGCTCGAAGGTGCGCGCCCCCTTGGCGTAGGCGATGAGCATGCTGGTCTCCCAGTCGCGATGCTCGTGGGTCGAGAAGCCGATCGTGTGGTGGGGGTAGCGGGAGCGCAGGAAGTCGATCTGGTTCATCTCCAGCTCGGAGTCCTCGGCCGGATAGAGCGAGACGCAGTGGTTGAGGGCGAGCGGGATGTTGCGGTTGTCGAAGAAGGTGACCAGGTCGTCCATGTCCTTCAAGGAGGACCCGCCGGTCGAGGCGATCACCGGCTTGCGCGTCTTGGCAATCTTCTCGAGCAGGAACCAGTCGTTGAGGTCGGAGCTGGCGATCTTGAGGATCTGGACTCCCAACTCCACGCAGAGGTCGACCGACTTCTCGTCGAACGGGGTTGCGCTCGTGATGCAGCCGCTCTTGCGAACCGCATTGAGGAGGAGCGCGACGTTCTCCTTCGACAGTTGGGTATCGATCGTCTTCTTGATGTAGCGGATGTCCGACCGCTCGCGAAAGTCTTGATGGATGAAGCTGCCGACGTCGCGGAGCTGGAGCTTGATCGTCGCCTTGACGTTGTTGAAGCGCACGATCTTGGAGAAATCGCTGATGATCTTCAATCCGCGATTCACGTCGCCCCAGTGGTTGTTGGCAAGCTCCAGGACGAACAGCTCATCAAAAATCTCCTGGCCCTTCATGCGTAATTCTCCAGCATGTTTGATACGGATACCGCCAGGCTCAGGTGGTTGAACGCTCTTGCCGGCCGAGGGCTTGTCCCCGAGCCGGCCGTCCACGGCGAGGCGCCGGGAGCGGCGATCGGCATGCTCGGCCTCATGACTCGGCCGCCGGGATCAGGAGGTTGCTGAGGAATTCCTCGCGGTCGAGGAACGGGAACATATCCTCGGGGGGTGCGGTGACGATCCGACCGTCGGGGAGCTGCCGCGAGCTCAGCCGGGGCTCGAACGTCTGCGCCTGGTCGAGAACCACCTCGCAGAGGAACGGACCGTCACCTTCAAGGGCCTGGTCGATCTGCGCCGCGAAGTCCGGCCCGTCGATCTTCAGGGAGGGGATCCCGTAGGCCGCGGCGAGCTTGCTCATGTCGGGGAAGCTCACACCGCTGGTCGGCCCCTCGCCGACGAGGTTGCCGAAGAAGTTCTTTTGGGTCGTCCGGATCGAGAGATAGCCGCCGTTGCTGAGGACGAAGATCTTGATCGGCAACCGGTTGTGGACGACCGTCTGGAGCTCCTGGACGTTCATCTGGATGCTGCCGTCGCCCGCCAGGCAGATGACCCGCTTGCCCTCGCGGGCGACCGCCGCGCCGATGGCGGCGGGCAGGTCGAATCCCATCGACGCCGACCCCGAGTTGGAGAAGAGGCGCTGGCCGAGCTTCAACTTCGCCGCCTGGAACGGGACGATGCAGGCGGTCGCGTCCCCGCACGCCACCACGTCGTCGTCGGCGAGGTGCTCGAACAGGACCTCAATGAAGTGGTAGGGGTTGATCGCGCCCTGGAACTCACGATGCTTGGGGAGGACGACCGGGTACTTGCGGACCCGCTCCTTGCACCACTCGAGCCAGGCGGCATGGTTCGCGGCGTCGTGGCCGGACGCCGCCAGCTCGCAGCCCAACTCCTCAAGGAAGACCGCGGCGTCGCTGTGGATCGGCAGGTCGGGCTTGACGGTCGGCTTGTCGAGCTCCGCGGCGTCGACGTCGACCTGGATCTTGTAGGCGTGGCGGGCGAACGCCTTCCAGTTGTAGCTGATCTGGCGGATCGGCAGCCGGGCGCCGAGGATCAGCAGGCAATCGGAGTTCTGGACGGTGAAATTCCCCGCGCGGTCGCCGATGCTCCCCTGCCTGCCGCAGTAGAGGGGGTCGTCCCAGGCGATCAGGTCGTGAGTCCAGGCCGTCGTGACGGGGATTCCCAGCCGGCGCGCGACCTCCTGGAACTTGTCGATGGCGTGGGCGAGCCGCACGCCGGTCCCCGCCAGGATTACCGGCCGCTCCGCACGGCTGATCCGCTCGATCACCTCGCGGCATTGGGCGCGGATCGCGTCGCGGTCCCAGTGCGGGTCGTCCTCGGCGGGGTCGTACCCGGGGAGCGACTCGGGGTCGATCATGCTCGACTGCACGTCCACGGGGACGTCGATCCAGCACGGTCCCGGTCGGCCGGCCTCGGCGAGGTAGAGGGCCCGCTCCAGGTGGTAGCGGATCGACTGGGGATCGGTCACGAGGACCGCGTACTTGGTGATCCCGCCGACCATCCGGACGATATCGACCTCCTGATCGCCGAGTTGCCGGAGCGCGGGGAGGTCGTACGAGGCCATGCAGGTCTCGCGCTTGACCTGCCCCGAGACGATCAGCATCGGGATCGAGTCGGTCCAGGCCCCGAAGACCCCGTTCAGGGCGTTGATGCTCCCCGGCCCGGTGGTGACGTTAAGGACGCCGACCCGCTCGGCGACCCGCGCGTACCCTTCCGCCGCGATGGCCGACGCCTGCTCGTGATGGTTGCAGGTGTACTTCAGCCGTTGCTCGGTGCCGAAGGCGTTGTTCAGGAACATCGCCCCCCCCCGGACACCATGAACAGGTGCTTGACCCCGCGGTCGGCCAGCGTCTTTGCGATGAAATCGGCGACTCGGATCATTGTCTCGACATCTCCGTGCCTCGTCCGTCTTGTCTTGCCCGGCAGGACGGCATCCCTTTGCGCCGTATTGGACGGCGAGAGGCCGGCAGCGCCAAGGTGAATTTGCGATTCGACGCGTGTGGCCCGGTCAGGCCGCCCCCCCGGTGGCCGGCGGATCGCCCAGGGTCATCACGCGATGGGTCAGTCCCATCGCGGCGATCCGGTCCACGATTTCCTTCTCGTGCAGGGTCGTCGTGATCAGGATCGGGCGAGGCCGGTGGCGGATCTGCTCGGGCGCGAGGACCGGCACGCCCCGGATCGTCTTGCCGTGGTGGATCGGATTGCCGTCGATGAAGGCCTCGATCTCCGCCTTGCCGAGCGACGTCTGGGCGAGCAGCTTGAGGGCAAGCTGGCCGGCGCCCCAGACGAGAATCGGCCCCGAGTCCTTGAGTGCCTCGCGGAGCCGGCGATCGATCGCCTCGAGTTGCTCCGCCGAGGCTTCGATGTAGGCCTCGATCGCCGGCCTGAGCCCCTCGTCCTTCACGAGCCCCTCGGGGGGGCCTGGGGGTCGTCCTGGAAAACCCCCACCACGTAGATGGCCGGGTAGGGCATCGTGGGGGACGAAGCCACGATCCGCCGGCCCGAGGCCGTCAGGCGAAAGCCGGAGGCGGCGAGCAGGTTGGCGAGCGACTGCGTCGAAAAGTGGTTGATGTGCTCGGTATTGAAGTCCTGGAACGGGGCGAACAGGAACTCGTGGTATCGGGAGGCGTCCGGAACCTCGACGTAGAGGACCGCGCCCGGCTTCATGATCGCCCGGACCGCCGCCAGGGCGGGCTGCAAGTCGCGCACATGCTCGAGCACGTGCGAAAGCAGGACCGCGTCGGCCGGGCCGGCCTCCGCCGGGAGCTGCGTGAGCGACCCCGCGTAGGCTTCGATGCCGTGGTGCATCCGGACGTAATTCGCGCAGGCGGGCGACGGATCGATCCCGCAGAGCTGGCCGTAGCCGAGCCCCTTCAGGGACGCCAGCATCCCCCCGTTGGCGCAGCCGACGTCGACGATCCGCGCGGCCTTGTCCGGGATCAGGCGGGCGAGGTCCTGCCCCATCTGGACCATCCGCTCGGCGTCCCAGGAGGTCCCGCCGCCGCCGGTGGAGGTGACGTTGTCCTCGTACTTCGAGTGCCGGGCGTAGAACGCGTCGTAGTCTTCCTGCGTCGCCGAGGTGTCGGCATAGACGAAACCGCAACCGCAGCAGCAGACCACGTCGTAGCCGTCGCCGAGCGGATGATCCTCGGGCAGCACGAAGCGCTGGGTGTGGAGGACGTCCGCCGCGGGCCCTTCGCAGATCGGGCACTCACGCCCAGCCCGGGACTCCGATCTCCCCGCCTCCGAATGCGATCGTCCCATCGAGTCCCTCCCCTCCGTGAATTCCACCTTCAGTGCGAGCGGCACAGCCGAGGAGCGGGGTGACGAGCCCATCCCTCGTGGGGCCGATTTCGACCCACCCGCGGACTCCCCCCAGCGGGGGAAACGCCCCGGAACGAGCCCCGCCCCGGGGCTGAGCTACTCGTTCACCGAGTCCTCCAGCACCTTCCCGGGCCGGCCATTGTGAAGCGGGCGGGGCGAGTTGTCGTCGAAGTTGAGCCGTTCCTTCTCGATGACGAGAGGGCGTTTCTGAACCTGGGTGTGGATGGCGCCGATGTATTCGCCGATGATGCCGATGAAGAACAACTGGACGGCCGAGAAGAAGAAGAGGCTGATCAGGATCGGAGCCACCCCCACGGTGAACTGGTTCCAGAACAGGAGCTTGCCCACGAGGTAGCCGAACGCAATGAAGAGGCTGACGCCGGCCATCAGGAACCCCGCCATCGTCGCCACCCGCAGGGGGACCTTCGAGTGGTTGGTAACCCCGAGCATCGCGAGGTCGTAGAGCGTGTAGAAGTTGTTCTTCGAGATCCCCCGCCGCCGCAGCGGTTGCCGGTACGGGAGCTTGCAGCAGTCGAGGCCGATGTCGGCGATCATGCCGCGGACGTAGGGGTAGGGATCGTCGACCTCCCGGAAGATCTCGAGGATCCTCCGGTCGTAGAGGCCGAAGCCGGTGACGTGCTGCATCAGCTCGATGTCGGCGAGCCAGGACGCGAGCCCGTAGTAGAGCGACCGCACCACGTACATCAATCGCGACTCGTCGGCTTCCAGCTTGACTCCGACGACGATCTTGTACCCCTCCTCCCACTTGCGGAGGAAGTCGGGGATCATCGTCGGTGGGTCCTGGAAGTCGGACGCCATGATGATCGTCGCGTCCGCGTCGGACTGGAGCAGACCGTGGTAGGGCGAGCGAATATGGCCGAAGTTCCGGGCGTTGAGGATCACCCGGACCTTGGGATCGGCCGCCGCCAGCTCGCGGAGGATCCCGATGGTTCCATCTTTTGACGAATTATCAATATAGATGTGAAAATAGTCATATTGCGGCAGGCCGTCGAAGGTCTCCTTGATGGCCCGATGCAGCTCCCGGACGTTCTCGACTTCGTTGTAGCATGGCGTCACAACGCCGATGAGCGTGCGGCGTCCGCTGGCTTCCTTCACTGGCGATGACTGCGGCAACATGAAGGTCTCACTCATGCCACGGGGTGCGGGGGGGCTCCCCGGCGACTCGTCGGAGGTCGGCGAAGCCACTGGACGGTCCGAGCGATAGCGTCGTCAAATGGGATCATGATGTCGAGCCCAAGCTCATCGCGGGCCCGGGCGGTGGAGGGAACGTAGCGCGCGGGGAGGACACCCGGGTCGGGCTCACGGGCCACCGTCCAGCGCAACCCCAGCGACTCGGCGATCCGCCGCGCGACTTCCCCGATGCTCAGGGCCGCTTCGCTCCCCACGTTATAGGGGCGGCCCGGCACACCGCGCAACAAGATCGACCAGAGCCAGACCATGAGGTCGGCCGCATGCTGGTAGGAGCGATAGGGGGTGCCGTCCCCCCCGACCTGGACCGGTCCTCCGGCCAGAGCGTCGCGGAGGAAGTTGCCGATTGCGAAGTGAGTGTCGAGCGGGAGGTAAGGGCCGACGAACGCAAAGCAACGGGCGATCGTGACCCCGAGCCCGGAGGCGTGGTGCGCCAGCGCCGTGAGGTGCTCGGCCGCCCGCTTCCCCTCGCCGTAGGCCGAGGCCGGGTCGGTGGGGTCGGGAGCCCCCCGATAGTCCTCACCGACATGCGTCAGCGTGGCGGGCTGAGCGCCATAGACCGCCCCCGAGCTGGTCAGCAGGAACCGCGAGGCGCCGGAGCGCTGGGCAAAGTCGAGGGTCCGCCGCGTCCCCTCGACGATCGTGTCGAACATGACCCGAGGCGCCTCGGCGTTCAACGCGGCACTCGCCGCGGTCGCCGCGTGAATCACGTGCGAAAAGCCGCCCTCGGGGTCCGGAAAATCGCGGATGTCGCCTTCGTGGAGCCGCAACGCCCCATGACCGGCAAGGTGCGGCGCCTTCCGCGCGAACGCCTCGGGCGATCGGGTCAGGACCACGACGTCGACCCCAAGCCCGTGCGCGGCGTCGGCCCAGAGCAAACTCTCCAGCAGCCAGCAGCCGAAGAAGCCCGTCCCACCGGTGATGAACAGGCGCGCCCCGCGGAGATCCTCCCAGAGCGGCCCCACATGGGTGAGCACATGGTCCAGGTCGGCAGCCAACGGATTGTGAAAATGCGCCATGGGCGGACTCACGACAAAACTTGATTCAAGGTTTGATTCCTCGAAGCCTTGTTCTTGATCGACCGGCAAACCCAGTTCCTGGTGGAATCCAAAAGGGTCAAACGCAAGGCGATCAGGCCCGTGCCGACGGCACCCGGGTCAGTTGATGGAACGACTCGATCATGTAATCAACCATGGCGTCGCTGAGTCCCGGATAGACGCCGACCCAGAACGCCTGGTTCATCACGAAGTCGGAGTTGGCGAGATCGCCGATCCGCCGGTGCGGGATGCCCTCATATGCGGGCTGACGGAGCAGGTTCCCCGCGAAGATCTGGCGGGTGCCGATCTTCCGGTCGTTCAGAAAGCTCACCGCATCGCGTCGGGTAAACGGAGCGTCGGGACGCACCGCCACGGGATAGCCGAACCAGCTCGGCTCGGAGCCCGGCGTCGCCCGGGGCCGGAGGAAAAAGGCGTCGAGATCGGCCAGGCCCGCGTCCAATCGCGCGAAGTTCCGCCGCCGCGCCGCGACGAAACCGTCGAGCTTGGCAAGCTGCGACACCCCGACGGCCGCCTGCATGTCGGTGACCTTCAGGTTGTAGCCAATGTGCGAATAAATATATTTGTGGTCATACCCTTCCGGAAGGCGACCGAGCTGCCAATCGAACCGTTGGCCGCAGGTATTGTCCATCCCCGGGGCGCACCAGCAGTCGCGGCCCCAGTCGCGGAACGACTCGGCCAGCGTCTTGAGCTTGGGGCGGTCGGTCAGGACGCAGCCCCCCTCCCCCATCGTGATGTGGTGCGCCGGGTAGAAGCTGACCGTCGCCAGGTCGCCGAAGGTCCCGACCGGCTTGCCGCCGAAGCTGGCCCCGAGGGCGTCGCAGCAGTCCTCGATCAGCCAGAGGTCGTGCTGCTTCGCGAACGCGGAGACCGCCGCCAGGTCGAACGGGTTGCCCAAGGTGTGCGCGATCATGATCGCCCGAGTTCGGTCCGACCGCGCGGCCTCGAGTTGGGTCACGTCGATGTTGTACGTCGGCACGTCCACATCGACGAAAACGGGGACCAGGTTGTTCTGGACGATCGGGTTGACCGTGGTCGGGAACCCGGCGGCCACGGTGATGACCTCGTCGCCGGCCTGGAGCCGCTTCTCGCCCAGTTTGGGCGAGGTCAGGCAGCTCAGGGCGACCAGGTTGGCCGACGAGCCCGAGTTGACCAGCAGCGCATGCCGAACGCCGAACGTCCGCGCGAACTCGCGCTCGAATTGCTCGGCGAACCGCCCGGTGGTCAGCCAGAAGTCGAGCGACGAGTCGACCAGGTGGACGATGTCTTCCTCATCGAACACCCGCCCGGCGCAAGGGACCGCCGAGCGGCCCGCATCGAACGATCGGGTGGGGAAGGCGGTCGCGTGGTACTGCCGGACCAGATCGAGAATCTGCCCGCGGAGAGCGTCGGCGGAAGGCGAGCCGTTGAGGGAAGTCTCACTCATGGCAAAGGGTCTCGTCTCACTGGGGGAACAGAGTGGTCGCGATCGCCGCCTCATGGATGAGAGAAGAAATCCTTGTACCAACGGATGGTGCGAGCCATCCCTTCGTCCAGGTCGAACAGCGGCGCCCACGCGAGCTCCCGCCGCGCCTTGGCCGCGCTCAGGTACTGATGGATGATCTCGTTGGACGCCTCGTTGCGGATCTCGGGTTCGAGGTCGCTCTCCATCGCGCGGAGGATCGCGTGAACCAGGTCGAGGACCGTGACCTGCACCTCGTTGGAGAAATTATACGCCGTCCCCGCCAGCTCGGGCCGGTCGGCCAGGGCCTCGGCCAGCACGAGGTAGGCGTTGGCCCCGTCCTCGACGTAGAAGTAGTCGCGGACGAACTTACCGTCGGACCGGATCACCGGCCGCTGGCCGCGGATCACCGAGCGAATCGTCCCGGGGACGATCCGGTTCCAGTTCAGGTCGCCGCCGCCGTAGAAGTTGCCGCACCGGGTGATCGCCACCGGCAGCTTGTAGCTGACCGCGTACGAGTGAGCGATCAGATCCGCACATGACTTACTCACATCATAGGGGTGCTGCCCCTGCAACGGTGTCGACTCGTCGTAAGGGAGCTGCTCCTGGTCGCCGTACGCCTTGTCCGACGAGGCGAGCACCACCTGCTTGACCGCGGGTGAGCGCCGGCAGGCCTCGAGCAGCGCCCAGGTCCCCTGGATGTTCGACTCGAAGGTCGAGACCGGGTTGCGGTTGGCCGTGCCGACGATCGTCTGGGCGGCCAGGTGGAAGACCGTATGGATCTCATGCTCGCCCAGGGCCCGCTCCAGCAGCCCTTGATCGCGAACGTCCCCGCGGACCAGCTTGACCCGATCGACCAGCCGATCACGGATCAGGCCGCTCTGCGGCACCCAGTCGCGCACCAGGCAGGTGACGTCGGCCCCCTCCTCGAGCAGACGGGTCACCAGCCAGCCCCCGACCAGGCCCGTGGCGCCGGTGACAAGCGTCGGCCGATCCTGCCAAAACTTGTTCATTTCGCCCAGACCTTCCACGGCGCCTGGCCGCTGTCCCACAGATCGTTGAGCGCCTTGTATTCGCGGTACGTATCCATCGCGAAGAAGAAGCCGTCGTGGCGGTAAATCATCAACTCCCCCTGCTGCGTGAGCCGTTCCAGCGGTTCGCGTTCGAGGATGCAGGAGTCGCCATCGAGATAGTCGAGCAGCCTCCGATTGAAGACGAAGAACCCGGCGCTCGACCACCCTTCGATTTGCGGCTTCTCCGCGAAGTTGACCACGCGGTCCGCGCCGTCGACCTCAAGGGCTCCGAACCGAGAGTAAGGCCGGATGGCCGTCACGGTCGCGATCCGGCCATGGCTCTTGTGAAACGCGAGGAGCCGGGTGATATCGACGTTAGCGACCCCATCGCCGTAAGTCACCATGAACGTATCGCCGTCCAGGTAACGCGCGGCGCGTTGAATCCGGCCGCCGGTCATCGTCTCCTCGCCGGTATCGGCGAGAGTGACGCGGAAGTCCTGCTCCTCATGCGCATCGTGCAGGGTCACGCTATGCCGTTGCCCCAGGCAGATCGTGAAGTCATTATTCATCGCCTCGTAGTTCAGAAAATAGTCTTTGATCATTTTGCCGCGATAGCCCAGGCAGAGCACGAACTCCCGGAGTCCGTGGTGGGCAAACAGCTTCATGATATGCCAGAGGATGGGGCGCTGGCCGACTTCCACGAGCGGCTTGGGACGGAACTCGGTCTCCTCGCGGAGCCGCGTTCCCTGCCCACCGCAAAGTATCAAGACCTTCATGGGCACCCTTCCGAGGCAAGCGAGTCTTGAACTTCCAAGTCGATTTCTCGACTCCAAAGCGTGCACCTAAACAGTGTTCACGCAACAAGATTATTGATAAGCGGGGCTTTTAACATGGGGTTTGCCGCCTCCCTCCAAACCGAGTGTCCCAAGGCGGTGGAAGCCGTCAGGTGCAACTTACTCCCTCGTCCATTTCATGACTAGGGCAGTTCGCCCCTTCGCCGTTCATCGCCCAGACCTTCCCCCCGGATCTCACATTCTCTGAATCAACGATCCGCGACGGGGCGAGAAACTCGTTGAAATTTCGGCCCAGCCGTATCCCCTCGGCCCATTGTCGATCCCTCGAACTCGCGCCGACCCCGAGGGAATTACGGCCGGTCCGGCCGTGCCACTGCAAACAAGCCCGTTGCGGAAACCGCGAATATCCTCGGTCCTTTGGCTCTGGCGCAGATCATTAAAAAAAACAACGGCGAGCCTGGCCGTCTCACCGTTCGCTTCGTTGCCGAAGGGCGGGAAGGCCAAGCTCGCCGATAACGGCGAACGACGAGTCCGGCGCCTCAAGTCCGACGCCCGCACGGGGATCGTCGCACTCGGGCCGCCAATTTGTTGGCGTAATCAATTCTTGTCAGACTGAGGACATGCGATCACCCACCGGCCTCGAAGCCCCCCTGCTGGCCCACTCGGTCTGCAATGCACGTCCGGCGCAGCCAAAGCCAGGGTAGTCGGTCATGACAGTGGCGAACGGCGGTCGGCCGCCCAGGCCGCGCTCAAGTCGACGACGCGAACGGCGGCCGGTCGGCCAGAGGCCCGCCAGGATCTCCGCGACCCCCGCCTCGAACAGAACTCGGAACTCCCCGGAACGTATATCGCGTTGCGGCATAAACACAATCACAAGCATCGACGAGACCAAATTCCCAAAGGACGCCATTCGCCCGATCGATGAGCTCGTCAACCGTCTCCAGCGGCGTTCCGGTCAGTCCAGCAGCGGAGCGAGCGCCTCGCGGAATCGAGTGACAAAGTGTTCTTCCAGGAACATCCCATTCACGCGAGCCCGGGCCGACCGCCCGATCGTCCCGGCCAGGTCGGGGTCGGAGAGCAACGGGATCGCGGCCGCGGCGATCTGCGGGCCGGTCGCCTCATCGACCAGAACGACCCCAGAGCCCTGGGGAAACAACTCCTCGATCACGGTTCCCCGCAGGCCCAAGACGGGGAGGCCGGCCACTGCGGCTTCGACCGCGACCAGGCCAAAGCCTTCTTGTCGCGAGGGAAAGAGAAAGAGGCGACTCGACCGGTAAAGGGAATCTCGCTCGGAGTTACTGATCCATCCCCGGAATTCGACGCCGGAAATCCCCTCCTTTTCGACGCGCTGCTGGAGGCGGGGGCGATCATCTCCCCCACCGACGATGATCAGCCTGGCTTGCGGGACAGCGAGGCGGATCTTCGGCCAGGCGTCGAGGATCGGGTCATGTCCCTTGAGTCGCTCACTGGCATTCATCCGCCCCACGATCAGCGCAATCGGTTCGCGGGGAACTTCAGGACCCGCGGGCGTGCCAGTCCGCACACCGAGCCAGACGACCCGAGCGTCCGGCAGCCAAGGGTTGGACTTACGCGCAAGCTCCAGCGTGGTGGCCGAGATGGTCATCTTCAGGTCAGCACCAAGGATCGCCACTTTGCGAGGCTCATCGAGCTGCCGCCAAGCCTCGGTGCCGTAGAAGAAAAGGCCGTACCGGATCCCCCGCAGTCCAGGCACCTTGGCATGGATCTGAGCCAGGTCGATGTGTTCGTACAGAATGAAATCGGGTCGGCGAAGGCCTCCCCAGAAGGCTCTTGCGAACAGGTAGGCGAGCCGTAACGGCCGAGGCCAGCGCAAGTGATGGCGCCAGACCGTCAGATCGACGTCCGGTTCGAGTGCGTCGACGACCATCTGCGTGACGACCCCGATCCCTCCGAAGGCCGGCCCGAGTCCCGAGCTCACCAGAACGATCCGAGGCCGCTTCGAAGGCTGGCGCGAGGCGACGGAGTTCCCCTCCCGTGGGGAAACCTCCGCCCTTAACCGCTCCGGTACAGGAGTGAGATCCAATGAGAACTCCTGGCGTTTTACTTCCGCCGATTGAGGATCAGGAAACGAAGAGCCGCGAGGCGCTCCTGAGGGGCCTCAGCGACCCTGCTGGGACTGTTACCGGGCAATGATCTCGTCGACTTGCTCCAACGGCGACCCATCGAGGCTCTCGAGACGATAGCCCAGAGACCCCAAGAATTGGCAGCATTGGGAGTGGATGTCCTTGCCATGCGTCGCGAGGAAGATCGTCGGCCGGTGCTGAGCGAGGATTGTCGCCGCCCCTTTCAGAGCGCCGAGCTCGGCTCCCTCAATGTCCATCTTGATCAGGTTCGGCACAGGAACCTCACCCTGAGCGACGAGCGTATCGAGGGTCACGGAACGGGTGGAACGTCCCCCAGAGGGATCGACCTTGCCCGTAAACCGCGTCGGCCCTTCGAGGAACGTGATCGTGCCATCGTGGTCGGACACCGCGGCCTCAAACATCGACACATTCCCGAATTTATTGAGATCGATGTGCCTTCTCAGGAAGGCCGCATTCTCGGGGAACGGTTCGAAGGCGGCGACATGGCCACTCTCACCGACCAATTGCGACGCGAGCAGCGTATAGAAACCGACGTGCGCTCCGACGTCGAAAACGGTGCCTCCCACGGGAACGTGCTTAATAAACAGCTTCTGTTTGGCATGTTCATAAGAACCGAGCCAGCATCCGTGATCGCTCGAGCCGACGATCCATTTCTTACCTTTGAGCGGGCCCTGGAGAATCGGTACGGTCGTACCTCGTGGGAGCAAGCGCAGAGGCAGGCGGAGGATCTTGCCGAGCGCCGTCTCGGACGTAATGCGCGAAAAGTTCATGGTTTCCTCAGTGGCTGACTCAATACGCTTGGTGACGCGGCCCCTCGATACCGGACGACTGGGCCCGGGAACAGGAGTTCCTTGTACCTGCCTTGTTCGATCCTCGAAGCGGTCCTGGATCGTCTGCCACTCGCGTCCGCGAGGGCGAGTTCGTGGTCGCGGAGCCGTCGGATCACGGCCTCAACCGAAGCCAGCTTCTCACATTCCGTCAGTCCGAGGCAGGGTCGCTTACGCGCGCACCGGTCAGGTCCTGGCCGCGCAGATCCTGGTCAACTCGTCTTCGAGGTCCAGCATGGTCTGTGTCGAGACCTGGACCGACTTCACGCTATCCCCGACGCCCCCTTTGCTGATCCTTCGCGTGATCTCTCGATACATTTCCTTGTACACCGAAAGTTTGTTGATCGAGTGCTTCCGGAGAACCTGTCGGGACGACTCGGCGAAGTAGCGGCTCCCGTTGGTGATCGTGGCAGTCGCCCCGTTGGCCCGAAACTCGACATGTTCTTGGATACCGATTCGACTGCTGCCTCGGTCGGTGAGCGTCATCGAGAACGACGCCCCGTTTTCCAAGTCGAGAAGCGCCGTCATCGAGTTGTCGGCGGCCAGCCAGAGGGCCTGTTTGATCGGCCTGCTGTAATTGTTCAGAAACAGAAAGTGGTCGATCCAGTGACATCCATTGGAAACCAGGCGACTCCGTGATCGCGGCCAGTTGTACCAGTGCTTCTCCGGCAGAGGGATTTCAAAGACGAGGGAATGACACGAGACGGGCTCACCCCGCGCGACCCGAAGGTCTTCGCGGATGGAGCTGTTGAAGACAAGATAGCGCTTCTGGAAGCAAGCAAAGAGACTGGCCTTCGTGGTCTCCATGGCTTTCAGGAGCCGGCTCAACTGCGCGGCATCGGTCGCGAGCGGCTTCTCCACCACGGCGTGAATCCCCTGATTCAAAGCGTGGACCGCAAGATCGGCATGCGTGTGGTGGTAGCCGGCGATAAAGTAAACATCGGCCGATTCGTCGGCCCGCGCGATCGGCGAGGTGTCACAGGCGTAGGGAAACGACGCGATCAGGCCGAGCTGGGTTGGATCCAGCTCGTGGACCGTCTCCACGCGGATTCCGGAGTCGATATTGGGAATGAGAGACGTCTTGGCATAATTGCCAAGTCCGAAGACGACCGCGCGGCGACTCGGCGTTGCCGTGGAATCGGCCGCCGGCATTGCGGGTTGGGGTTGGGATCGCTCGCTGGTCTCACGAGGGGGAACTTCAAGAGTCCGAGTGGCTCCAGGGCCTTGGAGCAGCTTGTCTTCGATCCCTTCCAGGAAGACCTCGATCGCTTCTCGTTCGATGCCGATGCCGGAATCGCTGCTCCAACCCGCCCAATCCTTCCAGGATCGCGTTCCCTCGAGTTCCTGATCGAACTCGCCGTAATGGATGGTCCCATCGCGCAGCCAGGATTCGGCCTTCTGCCAGCGCTCCGGCGAAATCCGCCGGATGAGCGCGTCGTTCAACACGACCCGATCGACGCACCTGGGATGGAAGGGGGCCAGGAAGACGACAGGGTCCGACTGCGCGAACGTGTCCCCCCGCGTGTCGAGCACACGACCCAGACCGCAGGAGACGTGCTTCATGTTGCGCACCCGCTCACGCGTGCGCGAGAGAATCTTCCGGAGGACCAGTCTTGGACCGATCTCAGGGAGATAATTATGGATCAGTCGCCAATCGAACGGTCGCTTGATGAACGCATTGTCGACCACCCCGAGGTTCTGCCAGGTCGCAACCGCGATTCGAGTCTCGCCTTCGCCACACGCGTAATCGAGGTATCCTCCCTTCCACTCCCGCCCAAGCACGAACACGATCCCTCCTCCAAGTCAAACTTGTGTGGCGACGACCGAGGCCCGGCCGATTCGCGTCCTCGAGAAGTGCGCAGGCCAGCATTCAGTACGAGAGTCGATAAAAGAGGGTCTTGATGAATTCCGCAAAGTAAAGCACCAATCCCTCCTCGGTGTGATACCAGTTCGCTTCGTGGAACGCTGGATGGTCCGCGGCGGCCATGCGGATGTCGATGTTCAGGCCCCGTAGCGACCGGCGGAAGATCCAGCGGCCTCGCGCCGTGTGGAAGGCGGTGGTGACGATGGTGACCCGCCGGATCGGCTGGGTCCGGGCGTAGGCGCGGACCCGGATCGCCTCATCGCGGGTGCTCTTGACCTTGCCGCCGGGGAGAATCTGAACGGCCGCGGCTGGAACGCCCTCGTCGACGAGATACTGCCGCGTCAATTCCGACTCGTCGAGCTTCAGAACCGGCTGCACGCCCGACTCGGCCAGGAGGATGATCGGGGCCAGGCCCCGGCGGTAGAGCTCGAGCGCCTTCCGCGGCCGATGGTCCGCGCCTCCAAGCAGGAGGATCAGGGCATCGGAGGGAGCCGGATTGTCGACGCGGAACTGATTCGCGAATCCAACCAGCAGGGGACGGTGCGCCAGTGCCAGCACGACGACGATCAAGCCCAGGACGGCGCCCCCCCCGCGGACCGATCGCCACAAGGAACGTCGCGATACCGGGGCCGGGGCCGGCGTTGGGGTAGGCTCACTCAACGGAGGGACGCCCCGCTTTGGTCAAGGTAACGAGGGGGATCCACCGGGTTCGCGGACCGCCGGTTCAGCCAGGCACCCAGGACGCCAACGATCCAGGCGCGAGACCAGGTCGATCCATTCGGTTCAGCCAGGAAGTCGCGCCAGATGGTGTCGACCCCCGCGGGATCGACGAGTCCGGAGCGCCGCGTGGCGTCGATGAAGCCCTCGAACAGGTCGCGGAGCGGACCGGCCATCCAGCGCGCCTGCGGCAGGGTAAACCCTCGCTTCTTGAGGGCGAGCAACGGGGGGGGAAGACGCCCTTCCAGAGCGCCGGCAAGGAGCGTCTTGTTCGGCCCCCCCCGATCGACTCGCAACGCGCCCGGCAGGGCGTACGCATAATCGGTCAGCCGGCGGTCGAGCAGCGGCACACGGATCTCGAGCCCGTGCGCCATGCCGAAAACATCGGAGTCGCGAAGCAACATGTTACCCATGTAGAAGCGACTCTCGAGAACGCTGACGGTGGCCACCGGGTCGTCCTTGAAGAGGCCCCGATCGGGCTGGCTCAGCTCGGGGAGGTAGGAGTCATTCAGACCGAGCTCGTGAGACCGAAGCCCCAGGCCGGCCATTTCCGCGTCGGACAGGAGCCGGCGACGGCGGAAGTAGAGCCCGGGAACCGAAGGGGCTTCGCCGGCCATTTCGACCGCTTTCTGGCGCTGGGCCTTGGTCTTTCCGGAGTAGAGCAGGCGGGCCATTTCGCGGCGGACGCCTCGCGGCACCCCTCTGGCGGCCCGCGCCAGCCGCGCGAGCCGGGGCACTTCGCGAAACGTGGTGTAGCCTCCGAAGACCTCGTCTCCGCCGAGTCCGGAGAGGGCGACGATGATGCCCCGCTGCCGCACGGCGTGCGAGATGATGTATGTGTTCAGGCCGTCGACGCTGGGCTGGTCGAGGCTCGCAAGCCAGTCCTCCGCCAGGCGTCTCGCCACCGACTCGGTCAGATCGATCTGGTGGTGGCGGACTCCCAGCCGTTTCGCGGTGTCTCGAGCGACCGGCCCTTCGTCCGACTCCGGATCCCCTTCGCGGGCGATAGTGAAGGTATCGAGGTCTCCCTGGCGGGCCTCGGCCGCCAGCACGGCTATGGCCGTGCTGTCGAGACCGCTGGAGAGGAACACGCCGACCGGCACGTCGCTGATCAGGTGCGAACGCACCGCGGACGTCAGCAGCGCGCGGATTTCGTCGTGGGTCCGGGCCCGATCGAATGGATGGTCGCGCGGGGCGGGGAAGTCCCAATAGCGGACGGCGCGAAGCGGCCGGCGCTCCTCCGGGCGGGAGCCGGCCAGGTCGAGTGAGACCCAGGAGCCGGGGTCGAGGATCTTGGCCTCGCGGAGCATGGTGAGCGGGCCCGGTACCGCTCCGAAGGCGAGCAGGCTGGCCAGGGCGGCCCGGTCGATCTCCGGGTCCACCAGACCGCTGGCCTCGAGCCCTCTCAGCTCGGAGGCGAAGGCGAACGCACCGCGGTCCCAGGCGTAGTAGAGCGGCTTGATACCCAGGGGGTCGCGAGCCAGGAGCAGCCGCCGCTCCCGCGCGACGTAGAGACCGAGGGCGAACATCCCCTCGAGCCGGTCGAAGGCACCGGTTCCCCACCGGGCGAACGCGTGAAGGATCGCCTCGGTGTCGCAACGGCTCCGGAGCCTGGCTCCCCCCGACACCAACTCGGCCCTGAGGTCGGGGTAGTTGTAGATCTCGCCGTTGAAGACGATCCAGTCCCCCGTTTCCGGGTTCTCCATCGGCTGGTGGCCCAGCGGCGAGAGATCCTGGATGGAGAGCCGGCGATGCCCCAGCGCCAGGTGTCCCGAGGGGACGTTGAACGTCATCACCCCCTGGTCGTCGGGACCTCGGTGCGTCTGAGTCGCGGTCATGGCCCGTACGGCCGCCTCGGCGGTTCGACCATCGCTTGCCCATACTCCCGCGATCCCACACATTAGATGCCACTCCTGACCCAGGCCGGGGGAGTGCCCCCTCCCACGACCCAGAGGTAGGTCTCATGCATCATCTGCCCCATCCGATTCCAGGAGAAATCCTTCTCCATCCAGTCGCGCCCCCGCTGGCCCATGGCGCGAAGGGCGTCGGGAGGCTGGGCCAGCGCGTCGCGGAGCGACTCGGTCAGCGGGTCTTGGCCGAACTCGATCCACCAACCGCAACGGTTCGCCTCCACCCCGGCCCAGGGAGCCCGGCGGGTGACGATGACCGGCACCTCGTAGGCGAGGGCCTCGGCCACGGACATTCCGAAGTTCTCGAAATGCGTGGGCAGAACGAAGAGGTCCGCCCGTCGGAAGGCCTCGGCCTTCCGTTCCCCGAACAAGGCGCCGTGGAAGGCGACGCGCTCGGCACCAATCTCCCGCGCCAGCCCCTCCAACTCCGCCTGGTAACCCTTCTGGTCTTCCCCGCCCACGATGTCCAGGGTCCAGTCCGGGGCCGTGTCCTGAACGCTCCGCCAGGATCGGATCAAGAAATCCAATCCTTTGGAGGGATGGACCCTGCTCAGGTAGAGCAACCGCCGGGGCCCGTCCGCGGCGCGCCTGGCGACGACCCGATCCGGGAGCGTGACCCCGTTGGGGATGACCGCGATTGGGGCGCGGAGGCCGAAGTCACGCATGTCCTGGGCCTCCGCTTCGGAGGTGGCATGGAGAAGGGCGGCCTGCCGCACCGCCCGACCCTGGCAAGCCAGCCAGATGCTCCGCTTGCGAAGGCTCGACCGCTTCAGGGCCCAGGGCGAAAACGACCCGCGCGGCGAGACGACCACCTGGCACTTCGTCTTCCGGGCCGCCCACGACGGATAGACGTTGGGCATCTGCCAGAGACCGTGGACATGGATGATGTCGGCCGTCGCGACCGCCGCGTACAGAGCTCGCCGCATGGCCGGCGAGATGCCCAGGCGGGGATGCGGGAAACGCCACTGAGGATGAACGACGAGCCGGATCCGGCGCGCCAGCGCTTCGGGGGCCGGAGCCACCACATGCAGGGTCGACCGCGCCCCACTCGCCTCGAGCGCTCCGCAGAGCGCCGGGACCGACTGAGCAGGGCCACCGACCTTTTCATCGACGGTGTACGTGACCTGGATCGTTTCCATCAGGCTGCCCCGCCTGTTCCGCTGTCCTCGACGGCGATCGCGCCGCGATGAGCCGGCGGAGGACCCATCCAGGATTCAGGCGGCTGCGACGCGGGCAGATTCGTGGTCGCGAGCTTGCGAATGAGTCGAGAAGGGGCATCGACCAAAAGGAAGGGGATCCCGGCCGCGAAGTTCCCGTGCTTGATCAAAAGTTTCCCCAACGCATTGGCGTAGGTGTGGTGCCCGCGCAGGTGCTCGAGCACATAATTCGCGAGGTAGCGGGCGGTGAGCCGGGCTGTCAGTCCCTGGTAACGCCGCCACTCACGCCCGAACGGTGGCCTCGGCCGGTAGATTGCGTCGGGGATCTCGAACCAGTCCTGAACATCCCAGAGTTTGAGCGGGTTGACGGAAGAACTCGACTCAGGTTGGGTACGGCCGTAAAAGAGAGGCGCGTCGGAGTGGAGATAATCGCCGACACGGCAAAGCCGCGCGGCCAGGTCGTAGTCGGCCGCGTAGAGAAGCGTGTCGTTGTATCCACCGACTTCGCGGTAAGACGATGCGCGGATGAAGAAGCTGGAGTGCCCCCCGAACCCCTCGGCTCGCGCCATCTGGTCGAGCATCTGCTCTCCGCGAATCAAGGAAACCGGCGATCCGAACAAGAACTGAACGTGCGATGCAACGCCCGCCTCGTTCGTCTGGATCACAGCCGAGGTGGCGATCGTCGCACTCGGAAATTCTTCCATGAGCCCAGAGAGCACCTCGAGACACCGCGGTGCCATCCAGTCGTCCGAGCAGAGCATCTTCAAGTAGCGGCCAGTCCCGGTTTCGGCGGCCCGCTTGACGTTCCCGTTCATCCCCAGTCGGCGCTCGTTGCGGACGTAGCGAATTCTGGGATCCGCGGCCGCGTAGCGGCGGACGACCTCCTCCGTATGATCCGTGGAGCAGTCGTCGCAGATCACGAGTTCCCAGTCGGTGAGCGTCTGGTCCATGACGCTCCGAATACAGTCATCGATGAACCGGGCATAGTTATAGGTGGGAACGCAGACTGAAATCAGTGGCGTTCGGCTCATAATTCGGATGCCCTTCTCAAGCAGCAAAGTTGGACCCGACCCACCGAGGCAATGTCCGCCAACGTGGCCGACCAAAGGCCTCCGTGATCACGCGAGAAACTCACGGCTCAACCATGCCGTGCAGGAAGACATCTTCGCTCGGGTGAGCATTAACGTCCCAAATTGGTTCGTCCGGCAAGTTCTCTGACGTCGCCCCCGCGTGGCAATCGTGTCGGGTGGGCACGGCCCCCTTACAAAACGGAATCGGTCAATTCCAGGGCCAAAAGACTTGCCGGATGCACCACTCCGGCGGAGACTGTCCAAACTTCAGGTCATCGGAGCGCCGGGGAGTGTCTTCAAGAGTAATCGCTATTCACAAAAATTGCGTCAGCCACCAGCGGTCGACCCGAGGGGGAGCAGCCCGGTGCAGAGATACCCCATAATCTCAGAGGGCTGGCGGTCGTGATTAAATTGACCAGGTCCAAGGCACAAGAATCATTCTCGTAATACGAATTATAGACAATTTCGGTCATCAAAATCTTAGTTCTTTTCAGAACGTCCTTGCCGCCTTCGATCACCTGGGATTCGTAGCCCTGAACGTCCAGCTTCAGGAGTGAAATTTCATCGTAAGAAGACAATTCATGATCCAAAGTCGAAATCGGAACCGTAATCTCTTCGGTTCTGCCGCCGGACCCATGGAACTCTCGGGCCCAACCTTTCAAGGGAAGAATCGAAGACATCCTGTGGGACGCTTCCACATTGAAGCCGATCGTTCCAATGTTGGAGCCAATCGCCTTTTGAACGCAGGTGATTCGCTTTTCATGGATTGAATTGCGCAGCAACTGTTCAAAGACCGGAGGATTGGGTTCGAAGGCGATAATTTCCCTCGCGTTCGTGAGGCAAGCGATCCCCAGGGACCATTCCCCCACGTTGGCCCCGACATCGACGACGCGTTTGAGAGCAGTCAGGCTCTCTCGTGGGAAGATTTCAATGCACGAAATCTCCAACGCTTGTCTGTATCGGCGTGAGTAAGACAAACCGGGTGAGATCCCCAGGGCCCGGAGGCGGTTCCGATAGTCCAGGAGTCGACGCAATCCCACAGGTAAAAGCAAGTTGATCCTGGACATGTCGCGCTTCGTTCCCATCTCGATTGGAAGTTGCTTGAAGTTTTCCCATCAGGTCGTTGTGATGAGGAGGGCTGTTATCGCCCTCATGGCTTCATAACCGCTGCATATCTCGAGGGCAGAGACCCAGGTGTCTTGGGGCGAAACCCACGACGATCCTTTATCAATCATCCGATTGCCCACCGCCGTTCCAGCCAAGGGCGAAGATCACCATCCCGATCCGCCGCGGCAATGGGCAGGTCGATTCTGCAAAACCGTACGGAATGTCGTGCAATCGGCCCAGCAGGGCCGAAATATCACGACGTCGTTACGGCTCCGGGAACATGGAGGCCGCGTTCGCACAGGCCGGTCCCGGCCCAGTGCCCGAACGAGGTCAAGTCCAGCTTGGGCCAGCGGAGGTCGCGCCAGATTGAGAGCATGTTCCAGAGCCGGGTATCGTCAAACAGGAAGATGGGACGAGATCGGAACGGCACAGTCTCAAAAAAGCGGATCAGGTTTTGCTCCAGAACGCCGTCCTTGGCGGCGTCGATGAAGATCAGGCCAGCGTCGGCCAGGAACTCGCGGTGGTTATCAAAGACGTCGCTCTGACCAAGGTCCGCCACGATTTGCTTCAGGTTACCTCGACGAAAGTCGTCCTCAACCAGGCACGAGCGTGGATATTGACGCCACGGTACAATGTCGAAGGAGACAATTTGACCGTTATCGGGCAAGTATTTCTGCATACTCAAAGACGAGAGGCCCTCGGCGGTGCCGATCTCGATCACGAGCTTCGGACTCAAGACTTGCACGAGCCCCGCAAGCAGACGGTAATGCTCACCCGGCCAAAGGTTGGCGATGTCGTCCGGATAGGGAAAACGCCCCTTTAGGCGCCCAGCAAGGTCGCCAAGGTCGGTTTGCAAAGCCGCCTCGATAGCCTTGTGGGAGACCTCCAGGAGGTACTCGCTGGGGCGTGAAAGGGCATCGTCCTCGGAATGGAGCATCGAGTATTCCGAGTGCCTCGCTTTTACCGGGTCCGGCAGGCACCTGCGCACCAAAGCCCATTTCAATCGCTCGATCGTCCACCCGAGCATCGCCGTCCCCCTCTTGGCCACCATCGCCGTCCCATCCCGATCAGACATTCACACATCACTCGCGACCAAACGATCTTCAAACCTCGCCGACCCGATCCCGAACTCCCTGCATGGAGCTGTTGCGACCTCGACCGACCACCGTGCGCAGGCCCTCCAGGTATCCGTCGGCCGTCTGCGGGATTCCCCAAGTCGCGATCAGGGCACGCGAGCGCTCGCCCATCCGTATCCTCTGGTCACGGTCACCGGCGAGTTGTTCCAGTCTTCGGGCCAGGGCCGGGACGTCACCACACGGAACGACGAACCCATTCTCCCCCTCCCGAACCAGGTCGGGCGCCGATCCTAAACGGTCGCTCACGACGACGGGGAGGCCGAAGTTCATCGCCTCATTGACGACCAAGCCCCACGGCTCATACGACGAAGGGAGGACCAGGGCGTCGGCCAGCGCATAGTACCGGGGGAGTTCGCTCTGGTTGAGGAACCCCGTGATTCGGACGTTGTTCAGCCCAAGCGCGCCAGCCCTCCGGAGAATCGCGTCGCGGAGCACCCCATCGCCCGCGTAGATCAAGCGGTGCCGACCGACGTCGGGAAGGCGGGCGAACGCCTCGAGGAGGTCCAGGGGACGCTTCACCGGGGAAAGCTTGCCGCAGAAGAGGAAGACCGTCGCGCCATCGGGGATCGACTCCTCCGCCCGGAGTTCGGATCGCCTGGGTGTCAGGAGGGCGTCCTGCTCTTGGAAGGAGGCATTGTCCACACTGTAAGGGGCGAGGAAAATCCGGCCCTCATCGACCCCGTAGTCCCTGTAGAACCGGCGGTTGAGCGAGCCGATCGCCATGAAGCCGGCGGTCGAGCGAAAGAGGCGAGTCAGGAGCGTCCGCTTGACAAGCCGACGCAGCCCGGTCGGTTCGGACAGCCCGTTGCTCTCCCCGCGCAGGAAGACCGGCAGGCCCAAGGCACGCGACGAGCGAAACGCCAACCAGTTGGTCGCCAAGGCCCAGCCATGGACGACCAAAGCGTCGAACCCCCCAGTCTGGAGGCGCGTGCGAATCTCCGGGTTGAAGGCACCCCAAAACCGGCCGGCGCGTGGCGAGCGACTGCGGTTGCGGAGGATGACGTGTTGGTAGCCATCCAGCAGCGGGATGTCCCACTGGATTCGCGTACCGAAGCCAGGGTCATCATAGGGCTTGAGGCCGAAGTCAGCGCAGAAGAAGACGGTCAAGTCGACGCCCGGCCGAGCGGCCAGGTGCCGAAAGAACGGGGCCTGATACTGAATTGGGTGCGAGGCCAAGATCGCCAGGCGGTGAGAAGCGTCCATCAGCATCCATCCACGATCTTCAGGGCGTGTTCGAGCCGGTGCCGGTAGGTGTGCTCGCCATGGGCGCGGCGGCAACCCGCCTCGGCGATCTTCGCGCGTTGTTCGGGGCGGCTCAGGTAGTAGTCCACTTTCTCCTTGAGCTCGTCTCGTGACCGATAGACGACGATTTCCTCGTCGATTCGGAACATGGTCTCCATTTCCGGGCGCCAGTCGGCAATCTGAAACGCTCCGCAGCCGGCGGCTTCGAACGCCCGGACGTTCACTCCCAGGATCTCGGTCGGGTGCAGCGTGTTGATCGTGATCTTGGCGGCGCGAAACGCTTTCGACTTCTCGACCTCCGACACGTAAACGTGGGTGTAATTGGCCCGAAGTGGCGATTCGAGCCACTTCGGAAGCGGGGGGCCGTACAACTTCAGGTCGTAGCCCTCAAAGATGCTCAGGAGCCGAGCCCGATAGTAGTACATATTCCCGGCGGTCGTCAGGTCGCACCCGTACCGCGCCCGGTCCTCAGGCGTGAGCTCGACCGGGAAGTGCCAGCTCGGGTTGCACGCCTCGGGCAGGTAGTGGGCGTTGAGACCGAGCCGGCTGCGGAACATGTCGACCCCAAACGGGTCTTTGAAGAAGAGGGCGTCGTAATCAGCGCCCAAGGGGAACATCCGGGCGAGGTTGGCGAATGCGTCGGGGTAGAGGAACGCGATCTTGGCGGTTCGCCCCAGAACGTCCCGCGCCCGGGCGATCGCCCGCGGTCCCCAGTCCCTGTAGGTGTTCAGGACGATGTGGGGCTTGAACTGGGCCAGTTCCCGATGGATCAGCCGGTCTCGCACCGCCAGAAGCCGTGGGTGCGACTCGGCAATCGCGAAGATCGAGCGTAATCGGCGGCGAAATGGGATCCGCTCGAACGCCCGGTCCTCGTCGATCTCCTGCACCTCCATCCCCATCTGCTTCAACGTGAACGACAGATTATGCGCCAGGGAATCGGAGAATTGCTTACCGATGACGGAGATCTTCATGGCGGCTCGAAACAAGTGATGGGACGACCACCAAAGCCATACCAACGGTGATCAGGAGATCCGTGACTCTCTTTTTATTTCGGACCGCGGTCGGACCGTGAGTCAACCACGGTCCGTATCTCCGCGCTCCCACGTCAGGACTTCCGCTCGCAAGCGACGAGCAGAAAACGAGCCCGATCCAGCGGCAGGAGCGGTTCCATGATATCGTCCCAGGCCGTGACGGAGAACGTATAGGCCGTTGAGAGCAGGCGGTTTCGAGCGATGGCGTCGGTCAGCGGCAAGACGAGCCGGAGCACGCGCGACTTACTCTTGTAAGCCCCGAGCCAGCCCAGCATCGGCAGGTGGACCAGCGACGTCTTGTTGGCCGCATGGTAACCCAAAACCTTGTAGCCCTCGGCCTTGAGCAGTTCGAGGGTCTCCGAGGGGCGCATCAGACCGTAGTGGCCGTCATTCTCGATGAAGGCCGATTGAAACAGGTCCGGGTCGCGCTTGGCCCACTGCCAGAGTCGGTTCGAACAGTCACAGTCGAAAAGCATGATCAATCGGCCGCCGGGCTTCAGCAACCGGGAGAATTCGCGAAGCAGGCCGGGTTTGGTCTCGGGCGACACGTGCTCGAAAAAGAATTTCGCGCAGATGAAGTCGAACGATTCGTCCGGGTAGGGCACCTCGAACGCACTGGCGCGAACCGACTCGTGATACCACCCCTTGCGGTGGAGAAACTTCAGGGAGTTGAGCGAAACATCGAGCCCGACCACGGGGCCGCGCGTCGTCAGGTAGCGGGTCCCGCCGCCGCAGGCCACGTCGAGCACGGCGCCGGGGCGGTTGAAGTATTTCCGCACGAACCAGAGGTAGTGCAGGCTCACGAAGTAAAGCAGCCAACGGTTCCAGAACCGGCCCTCGTTCGGCAGCAAGTTGATCGCGCCGGGCTCATAGCGGGTTTCGTAAAACTCATCGGCTTCGATGAAGGACGGGACCCCCTCGTGGATCGGGTAAGTGGCCTGACATGCCGCGCAGTCATAGCCGGCGTCCGAGCGTCCCAGCGGGCCGCGGCAGTGTGGGCAGACGAGCCCCGGGGTCTGGGGCTGCGGCGTCTTGGCCGCATCAAGCTCTTGGGCTTCCTCGCCCTGCGACGCGATTGCACCCTCTTGCATAAATCCCCCCTTCGTCTAGCCCCAAAGAAACTATGCGTGCTTGGCACGGTCCACGAGCGTTTGGAGGGCGGAGGACAACGGAGTCCCCTCTGGAGCACAGAACACATCGCAGGCCTCCAGTTCACTCGCGGGATCCACTTCTGCGAACGCGGTCTCGCCCCCCCCAAGAATGCCCTGGGGTTGGTAGACTCGATAGAAGCGATAGCCGAAGGGTTGCAAGCGTCCCAATAAGTCCCGCGAGGAGAGCCCGGAGGGTCTGAGCATGTCGGGATTGATCTCCGTCAGCACGAACGGTCGGTCCTCGGCGATCAGTTGACGCATACCGTCCAGGACCGCACACTCGGATCCTTCGACGTCAATCTTGATGAGCCGGATCGGTCGGCGGATCTCGCCTGCGTTCACCAAGTCATCGATTCGAGAGCAAGGGACTTCGATCGTGGTGAGTCCAGTCAGGTGGGTACCATTCACCGCAGTCGACCACCCCAGGACCGGGGAAACGTTGAAGGAGATCGACCCCTCCCGATCGGACGCCGCGATCGGGAACACCTTGACCCAGTCGAACCGATTCTCCCGGACGGTCGTCCGCAACTGCTCGACGGCTCGGGGATCCGCCTCGAACGAGTAAACGCCCCCGTTCGGCCCGACCCATTGTGCCAGGTGGGACGTGATATACCCAAGTTGGGTCCCGACATCAAGGACACGATCCCCCTCGCCGACGGTCATTTTCAACAGCCTCAGGATCTCCGTCGAGTACCTCCCATAGAACATCATGCAACCGGTGTAGGCGCAGGGGTCGAGCATCAGCTTCAACCCCGAGACCGAGCGAACGACCTGCAATCCTCGCCCCAACACTAAAGGGGCTGTCATGTACATAACTCTCGGAATGCCGCGCACGCGAACTCGGCGGAGTCCACGCCCGATGCCCCTGGCAACATCTTGAAGGCGGTCCCGGAAGAAACTGTTTCCCATTTCAGTTTATCTCAACATTTTGAAGCGGAGTGCTTCTCTCGGTGGGCTTATTGTGTGCAGGTTGCTTTCGGGTGGCGCACGGAAAAAGGGGACAGGCAAACGAAAACGGGTCCAGGTGTGCCTCGTCCACCATGAGCTCAACCGGGTGGGCAACGCCCACCTCAAGGACGACGGAAAATCGTCCCTCCAAAAAATTAGCGCAGACGGGCCAGGGTCCGGGAGAGCACACGTCCGTTCTGTCGAATGTACTGGCGGCCCGCGGCGCGTCCGGCCTTATCCTTCCGCTTGACACAGATGAGATAGTGGATCGCGATGTAACGCTCCAGCCTCAAATCGAGCCCAAGACCGGACCACCACCGGGAGACGCCCGAATACCCCTTCGGGCTGTAACGTCGATGGATGCGGGCGAGCGAGTCGATCACGCGCCAGTTCACCCCCAGATACTCGTGATCGGCCTCACGCTCCCTGATCTTGCTGAGCGGCTCGGCCACGAAGCCAACCCCCCCTGCCAGGGAGAGCCTCATCCACATCTCCACGTCCGCGATAAACCCATAGTCGGGGTCGTACAACCCATGGCGCTCGTAGATCGAGCGAGGCACCATCGCGTCGGCGGCCACGGGACATGAGAAGGACGAGAGCAAGAACCGGAGCCATTCCGGCCCCGGCGTGTACCGGCGGAAGTCGCCCACGTGGTCAACGCCGAGGGACGTCCCGTCCTCCCGGATCGTCGAGATCCCCGTATGAACGAAGGCCAGGTCCTCGTGCTCGCCGAACAGGCGGACCATCTTCTCGAGGCGGGTCCGGTCGTGGAGGTCGTGGTCGTGGCAGACGGCAATGTACCGTCCCCGAGCGTCGGCGATTCCCGAGTTGAGGTTGCCCGGCATCGCCAGGCGCTCCGGATTCCGGTGGTAGCGGATCCGCGGGTCGAGGATCGCGGTCACCACCCGCTCGGTCTCGTCGTCCGGACTGTCGTCGCGCACCAGGAGTTCGAAGTCCTGGCAGGTCTGGTCCAGGATCGAATGGACGGTCTCGGCAATGTGATGAGGCCGGCGATAGGTCGGCATCACGACACTGACCAGGGGTCGCCGCGTCCCATTCTCCTCGACTGGCTTCAAGCTAGGAGCGGCCATGGTCCCTACGCTTTCCTCCCGTCCCGAATGTAGTGGAGCGTGTCGCGGATCACCTGGTCGACGTCAGATCGCGGCTGCCACCCCAGTTCTTCGGTGGACCGCTTCGCGTCGGGGTACTTGTCGTTGGCCTCCTCGAACAGGGGGCCGAAGAGGGTCTTGGGATCGACGTGATCGATCCTGGATTGGCTTTCGGCGATTTTCACGACGCGCTGCGCCAGTTCCAAAATGGTGACCTTATTGGCCGGGTTGCCGAGGTTGTACGCCTCGCCATTGGTCCCTCGCTCCATCGTGAGAATCAGACCCTGCACGATGTCCTGCACGTGGGTGAACGCGCGGACCATCGAGCCGTCGCTGTACACGGTTAGGGGCTCGTTCCGCAAGGCCTGGCCGATGAATCGGGGGAGGACGAAGCCCCCCTTGGGGGACTGGCGCGGGCCGGCCACGTTGAACGGCCGGATGATGCAGGCGCGGAGCGGAGTGACCCGCGTGGTATTGACCAGGGAGATCTCGGCCGCCAGTTTCGCCACGGCGTATTCCAGGCGGACCGTCACCTTGGCCGGGATGATCTTCGAGTAATCCTCGGAGCAGTAGCCGTCACGGCCACCACCGTAGACCTCGCTGGTCGAGATGTCTAAGACCTTCGCGTCGTGTTTGAGCCCGAGGTTGATGACGTGGTAAGCGTCGCCGCAGATCATCTCGGTCATCTTGCCCGCGTAGGCCAAAACGCCGACCGGCCCGACCGGCGAGGCCAGGTGATAGATCTCGCGGAACGCCTTCCCCTTATCCCCCTCGCGCGTGCAGTATTCGGCGATCGAGCAGATGTCGTATGAAAGGTTGGGGGGGTTGCCCACCACCTCGAGGAACGCGGTGACATCAATCGGACTGGTCGAGAGATTGTCCACGACGTGGACGCGGTTTCCCGGCTCGGCCAGAAGCTGTTCGACCAGCGTCGAACCGATGAAACCGAACCCGCCAGTCACCAAAATATTCTTATCAGTCATACTGATCGCTCCTCTCCCATTTTATCATGACTCCATGATAAAGGCGATACGACGGATCAAGGCGGCCCTCGGGTCTTGCACCCGTGTCAAGGCTGGCGGTCCCCGGCTCCCAATCGATGGACACGGGGGGTAAGGAAGACAAGGACCAGGGAATAGATCACAATGGTCCGGATCAAGTTGGTCAGGTGGGCACCCAAGTCTGAGATAGGCATACCAAAGCCGTGGATGAGGAAAGGGGCCAGGGGAATCAAGCGGATTGAGGTCAACCGAATCGCGACGGCCCCTGCGATCCGGCCCAGCATCCCGAAGACGAAGAGTCCAAAAACGACGCCCATCCAGCCGAAATTCAGGTACATGTCGCCGGGGACCGTCTGCGACTCCGCCGAGTCACCGGGCATTCTGTAGATTTCCTTGTACACCCAACCGCCATGCGAAGGGCTGGGCTTCGACGGCCAGACCGCTCGCGGGATGACGCTGAAGATAGGGTAAAGGTAATCGATCCCGTACCAGCGCGTTCCGGTCGTGTCCACGTACTGCATCACCATCGCGAACTGCTCGAAGTTCCCCGAGACCAGGACGATTTCCTTGCCGGAGTCCGCAAACGAATCCAAGACCGAGACCGATTCGAACGACTCCGCCATCCCGTCGATAAGCCCACGCCCGATGGACCCAATGTCACCGCGTTGGACCCGCCCTTCGTTATAGGCCCTGCGTGCGGCAAGGTTGATCGGAAAGAGCACCAAGAGCACAAGGGCACCTGTCAGCATGAGTCGATACGGCCCACGCCGTCTTATGACCGCGTAAATGATCCCCAAATAGATGAACCGATAGATCAGCATTCCCTTAAAGCCGAGCAGCAGGATGGTGCCCAACTCCACACCCAGCATCGCCAAGAACGGAGTCCATCGAGGCCTTTCCTGCTTCAAAAGGATGCAAGCGTAGAGCAGCATCGACAGCGTGGCGAACCCGTCGATCAGGTTGAGGAACTGAATGTAACCTGACGCCTCTGAGACCAACGTCAAGTCGGAGAAATAGCCAGTGATTCCACTGACAATCATGTACAGACGGGCGGAGATCCCGATGCCGAATGCGCCCCAGATCCGAAGCATCATCGGCTCAAATTGGTCGTCCGCGGTCAACTTGGCGAGTTGGTTGGCCAACCGCTCGCCCAGCCGCCGGGCCACGGGTTGCGCAAATCCCAACCAGAGCATGGCGTTGCCCGCCAGAACAAGCATCGCGGCCTTTTTGAGTGCTTCGTCCGTTAAGTCAGAGTGCCAGCTGTTCTCATTGTATCTAATGATGTTGAACCACCCCAGGCGGAGCGTCATCGATTCCAGGCCGAAGAGCACGGTCGGAGTCAGGAGCAAGTACGCGAGGGGATCAAGCCCTGAGGGCTTGAGCACAACCATGCCAGCAATCGTCAGAATCGTCAAAATCAGCAGATAAGCCCAAGCATCCCACATCTCGGGATCGATCATGGAGAAGCTCAGCATGAGCATCGTGCCGAAGAAGCACGCAAGAGCGGGTCTCATGCTAATCCTCCTTTGGCCACGAAATGATGAACCGGGGGGACGAGCCGTCCTCTGCTGCGTAGGACAGACGCCTGGTCCATCACAGTTGAGCGGGGCTGAGGCCTCCTGGTTTCCTCCACCGGACACGCGGGCCGGCCGGAGTGAGGCCGTTAACGACGCACCGGTGAATTCCGCCCGAATCGGAGACGCAAATCTTGACGTCCCGCGCGACCATGGCGAATGCCCTGGTCCAGTGGATCGCCGGATCCCGATCCGGTTGCCACGCCCTCAGCAATCAACCACGAGACGGCCAACAATCCACGGCCTTCATGCCCATCCCACACGTTTGCGGATCGTACGCAACAGGTCCTTTTCATTCGGTCCCAACCCGAAGCGCAGGAACAGAGAGGCGTGTGCGAGAGTCGTCGCCACCGCACCCAGGACGAGATGAGCCCAACTCGGCTCGAGCGGCAACAGGAGAAAGAGACGGGCCACAACCACGGCGGCGACGATGGCCGGCAGCACGGGCAGGATCGAGCACCGAACCAATTCTCCGAACCGGCAACCGGCGATCCGAAGCCCGACGTAAGGGAGATACCACCCACTGCACACCGTCTGAGCCACGAGCGTTCCCAGCGCCACGCCCAACAGTCCCATTCGGCGCACCAGGACAATCGACAGGACCAGGTTCAGCAATCCCTCGAAAATCAGTAGGATCGAGTATCGCTTATGATTCAACGTCCCCAATACGATCATCTCGAACAACACGCCAAACGTCTTGATCGCGAAAATCGCCACCAGCACCAGGAACACAGGCAGGGAGACCACTCGCTCCGGTCCGACCCAGAGCCGCAGAAATTCCTGGCCAAAGCTGGCGTAGCCGACAAGCAGTAGCGCCTCCAGGGCCAGGCCGATCTTGGCGATCGTGAGGACCATCCCCCGAAGTCTTGACTCCTCCCCCAGCGCGTGGAGGGAAGTCGTCATGTGCGTCAACGCGTTGAGGACCGTCGAGAACATGACGTTCGAGAAGCTCAGCAACTGCATCGCCACTGCGAACGGTGTCACCGCCGCCGTGCCCAGCGCCACCGAGATCACAATGTTGTCCGTGCTCCAGATCAAGGCGCTGCCCATCGCGACCACGCAGTACTGGAGGCTCGGGGCGAAAATGCTCCGGGCGATCTTGACGTCGAATTGCGACGAACGCAGATTCAGATCCGGGAAGGCCCGCCGGGTCACTCTCCAGTAAAGAAACGCGGTACCCGCCTGGTGCAGGGACGTCACGATCGCGAGCGAAATCACTCCGCCACCAAGCAAGACGACGGCGATCCCCGCCCCCAAGAGGACCAACCGGAGCATCGCCGAGATACTCTGCTCGAGGTCGACTCGCTGGAGAACACGGATTGCTCCCGCGAACACCTCTGAGAACTGCGAGACCAACGACCCTGCCGCGAGGACGAGCAGGACGCAGAGCATCATGAAGAACTGGGGGTCATGTCCCCCGCGCCACCAGTCCCCGAAGGTCACGCCGGCCATGACCAGCATGACGAGTCCGAGGGAGATTGTGGCGAAACCCACACCGATCACGCCGCTCGTGACCATCACGCTGCCGACTTCGCGGTCCTCTCCGCAGGCATAAGCCCGAGTCGCCCTCATTGTCCCTGTCACGGACATACTGTTCGACCCCAGCCGTAGGTAATTGATGATGCTGGAGGCCGTCAACCAGAGACCGAACTGCGTGTTGCCGAGATGGCCGACATAGATCCGCGTCGTGATCAGGCCGGCGGCCATGGCCACCCCGCTCTGAAGATATGACGCCCCGATCCCGGCCAGCATCAAACGTCGCCCGGCGACCCGAGAGTGACTGGCGCCGGAAAGGTCCGACGACGCCTCGGCGGAATCTTCGAGGATCGGCATCAAAATCGCGTTTCCAATTCGAGCGTGACGGGCGGGAGCTTAGCGCGGACTCCGTCCCCGTCGGTTACACCGATCGTTGGGAACCTGGATCGGCGTGGCAAAGAGACCACGACCGGAGCCTGCTACTCGTCGAGCCTAGGCCTCTGTTTGCAGGGCGAAAACCCCACCTCGGGTTCCGATAAAAAACATACCGAAGTGCCCAAACCAACACCCTTCGGAGCGCCGCGTGAGACAAACTTAAGGCAAGTTTAACGATCTGTCAAGGATTGAGAAAAATGCGGATTAAGACAGATCACACACGATCATGGGTCGACTTGGTCCCCGGATAGGCAACCGGCATCACCCGGATCGGTCGTCTCACCAACGCCTTCCCAGAAAGCCGTAAGGTCCAACGGCACCGTTCTTTGAGTGCGAATGCTCTCCATCGCCGCGTAGGCCGCGAGGTGCGTGGCGACGAGCTCCGTCGCGGGGATCGGTGACGGCGATCCCTCCCGAGTGACAGACAACAGCGTCTCCCACTCGCCACGATGCCCCTTGTCGGTGCGCAGCCAGGCCCGGCGGTGAGTCCGCCGTCGGCCCGCGATCAGCTCGAGGCTCCGGTAGTCGTCGAGCACCGCCACCCGACCGTCGCCGATCGCCTCGATCCGTTCCTTGCTGAACGAGCGGTGCCCGCCGGCCGTATAGATGATCGTCCCGACCGACCCGTCGGCGTAAGTCAAAGTCATGGCAACTTCGTCACCGACCAAGTGGCCACCAGCCTGCAGGGCGCGGGCATTGACTTCCAGCGGGGGCGACCCGATCAGGAATTGGAGCAGGTCGATCCAGTGACAGCCCTCGCCGATGATTCGTCCCCCGCCGATGGCCGGATCCTGGGTCCAGTGGCTCGCCGGGATCGCTCCGGCGTTGATCCGGCAGGTCACCATCAAGGGGCCGCGGCGCGGGGCAAGGAACCGGTGCATCTCTTGCACCATCGGGGCGAACCGGCGATTGAACCCGACCATCAGTCGGCGCTCGGTTTCCTGCTGCACGCTCATGACCGCGGCGAGCTCCGTGACGTTGAGCGCCAGCGGCTTCTCGACGAAGACGTCTTTGCCCGCGCGCATCCCCGCGATCACCTGGCGGGCGTGAAGATCATGGCGGGTGAGGATGGCCAACCAGTTGATCTTCTCGTCCTGGAGCAGTGACGCCTCGTCGGAGGCGCAGTAGGCAAAGCCGAACCGGGAACCCAAGGTCCGAGCGGTCAGCCCCGAACCCGAAGCGATCGCCACGGGTTCGATACCGGGCACCTTCCGGATCGCCGGCAAGAGGGTGCTGCTGGCGAAGTTGCCGGCTCCAAGGACTCCGAGCCGGATGCCGGTCGGCTCGGCCGGGCGCGTACCTCGGCTCGGGGTCGCTTGGGGAAGCTCGATGCGCCCAGGCAGCACGCGTTCGCGCTCGTACTCAAGGATCACGCCCAGGAACGGTTCGTCGACCTTCCTCGTGATCACGTCGTAGGCGCGGAGGGCGTCCTCGATCGCGAAGCGATGCGTGATCAGCGGTTCGATCCGAACGGCGCCGGTGGCCAGCATCTGCGCAAACGCTTCCATGTTCCGCTGTTCGGTCCAGCGCACGTAGCCGTAGGGATAGTCTCGACCTTCCTCTTCGTATTGGGAGTCGTACCGACCCGGGCCATAGGACCGGCTCAGGCGGAGGTCGAGTTCCTTCTCGAAGTAGATCTTGCGGGGGACGGTCAGGCCGACCGCTCCGACGGCGACGACGACGCCACGGTCACGAGCCAGATCGCCGGCCAGCTCGATCGGCCCGTTGTCCTTGGTGTCGGCCGTGATCAGGACGGCGTCGAACCCTCGGCCTCCGCTCTGACTCAGGCCCAGGGCGGCCGCGTCGTCGGGCGATCCCACGGCGTCGGCCCCCAGTGACCGCGCCAGCTCGGCCCGCTTGGGGTCGAGGTCGACGCCCAGCACCTGGCAGCCGGCCGCCTTGAGCATCTGAACGGTGAGCTGTCCGAGGAGCCCCAGGCCGATCACGGCGACCTTGTGGCCGAGGACCACGTCGGCCTGGCGAATGCCCTGCAAGGCGATGGCCCCCACGGTGACGAAGGCGCCGGCCTCGAACGAGACATGGTCGGCCAGCTTCACGGCCAGGTTGCGGGGAATGGACGTTTCTTCCGCGTGCGAGGCGTAGCCGGCCCCCGCGCAGGCGACGCGGTCGCCCGCCTGGAACGACTCGACCTCAGCGCCCACGGCGACGACGATTCCGGCCGAGCTGTATCCCAGCGGCAAGGGCTGGTCCAGCTTGTTCCGGACGCTGTCCAGGGTGCTCAGGACCCCTTCGCGTTTCGCCTTATCCACGACCTGTCGGACCAGGTCCGGTCGCGCCCGCGCCTTGCCGATCAAGTCCTTGCCGGCGAAGTCAATAATCATTCGCTCGGTCCCGGCCGAGACCAGGCTGGCGGCGGTGTGGACCAGGATTCCTCGAGCGCGGAGAACGGGCGACGGTACGTCCTGGACAACCAGCTCGCCGGTCTTAAACGATTGAATGACTTGTCTCATGGTCGATTCGTGAATCGCCTCCGGGAAGGGGAATTCGGGGTTGCCTCAACGGCCGAAGCCATCAGGCCGACCTGGATCCTCATCGAGTCACCGTGAGGAGCCAACGGGAACAGGTCAGGGTACGGTCATCGGAACCGCCTCGGCGCGATCCCAGTCCGGAGTGACTTCGCCGTCGCACGATCGGAGGGGCGAACGCTCTCAGGGATGTTCAGCCACGAGCGCGAAACCACCCCCGCACGGGGCCGCCCCATAGTCGAGGACGACCTGGATCGTCGGCACGCGGACCCCGAAGTCCGGGGACCACCAGGCTTCGACGAGGGTCATCGGGCTGGCGCTCTGGAGTGAGAGGATCACTTCCTGGTTCTCGATCCGGATCTGCCCCGGCTGCGGGGTGAGCCGGCAGTCCGGGTGGAACAAAAGCCGGGCGCGCACCGGCTGGCCGGCCCCTCCCTGGACGGTATCCTCGACCTGGATCCGGTCCTTCGTCACCACGAACCGGCGGCGATGACGCGGGCCGCCGGCAAGCCGCGCGTAGCCGTCGTGCGACCCTTCGAGCTCGAGCTCGTCCCGGCCCAGGCGGAAGTTGTGGCAACGGACTCGAGCCCGCCGCGCCACGCGAAACGAGCTCCAGAACTCGCACTGGTCGGCGTCGCCGACGGTCACCGTGTTGTGCGACGTGGTGCTCCGCGAGTAATCCCTCAACCGTCCCGCCCGATACTCATAGACGCCCGCATCCACGAGGATTCGACGGCCGGCACGGGTCCACTCGAACGCGAGAATGTCGCCCTGGGCATGAGCGGGCAGGAAATCCGGGCAGACAGCCCCGCAGTCGGCGAGGAAGAGGTCCGACCCCGACCGCAACCCGTAGTAGCCGGCATCCTCCAGCGCGAAGGCGGGACGGGCCGTGATCTCCTTGCCGGTCAGGGTTCGGTAGACGTCGATGCAGACGTCGGTCGGGTAGGTCATGTTCAGCCCGCCGTCGTTGAACAGGCTGATCTGGCCGTCGGGGTGGGTCAGATCGATCAACGCCTGGGCCATCCGGTCGAGGGCGCGTCCGAGTGCCACCCGGCACGGGCCGGGACGGATGACATGGAAGCACTCCAGCAGGTCGGCGAAGACCTGGGTGTGGTAGGCCGGGCTCCGTTCGTAATGGAGGCCGTCGGGCGGGACCTGTTCTTCCAGTTCTCGGAGCAGGAGACGCTCGCCCAGCCGGCCCCAGCCGGCGGCCTCGGGGCCTGTGAAGAAACGGCTCGCCCACAGGAGGGTCTTGAGGTTCTTGACCAGGTGGTTGCCGAGGACGTCGAGTTCCAGGTTGTTCCGGAGGAACCGGAGCTGGGCCGCGAGCGAACCGAGGATCGTGGCCGCGACCCGGGGATCGTCAACCCCCTGCGCGGCGAATTGCTGCATCCAGACGACGCAACGGAGCGAGAGGACGTAGCTACTCCAACCGCCCAACCAGTAGGCGGACCGGTAGGGGGGATTCTGGACGATCCAGTCGACCACCAAGGCGGCCCAGAGCTCCTCGGGAAGCCCCTCCAGATATTCCATGTAATGGAGGTGGAACCGGCCAAGGTGGTCGTCGGCCAGGTCCGCGGGCTGCCAATCCATCGGCAGCGCGAGCGCACATCGCTTGTTCAGAAAGCTGAGGAAGCGGGTCTCGCCCTCGTGCTCGACGAAGTGCCGACGGGGGGGAAACAGCGGAGTGGGTAGGTCTCGCGCCAGCGGGGGAACGGCGGGGACCGGCTGTCCTGGCCGCTGGACCAGGCCGCGCCGGGCGAGCCAGACCATGGTCCTGCGACGGGCCGTCAGCCAGACGCGCGCGCGGATCTGACTGGGCCGGAGGTGGCGGAGCGTACGGCCGGTCAGCAGCCAACGGTTCATTGACCGGCCTCCCCGGCGGCTTGAGGCGCCGGATCTCGGGGATCGCCCGATTGCACGCCCAGGGCGACCGCGACCACCGGGCCGGCAGGGCCGCGCCGATGAGCCATCACCGCCAGAATCGCCAACGCGACCAGCGGAACCAACAGCGCCGCCCACCGGCCTTCGGTCCCCGCCTGCCCGTAGAGAGATCCCGCCAGGCAGCACCCGGCGCTCATCGCAAAGTAGATCAAGGTCGTAGCACGATGCGACATCCCCCCCCGGACGAGGAGTTGGTAGTTGTGCTCGCGGTGAGGCCGGAGCACGTTCTCGCCGCGAACCGCCCGCTTGAGCAGCGTGAACACGGCATCGAAGAGGAAGGCGCCGTGGACCAAAAGCAGCGCCGGCCCGGGCACGCCCGCACGCTCATGGGCAATCATCGAGAGCAGGGCCAGCGCGAACCCGAGCGTGACACTCCCCACGTCTCCCATGAATATTCGTGCCGTGGGAAAGTTGTGCGGCAGAAACCCGGCGGCAGCCCCACCGATGGCCGCCGCGACCACGGCGCCCGGCGCGTCGCCCCCCTGCCAGAGCAGCAGCCCGAGGGTCAGCGCGCTCAGGCTTGCCTGGCACGCGGCGATCCCGTTGATCCCATCCATGAAGTTGAAGAAGTTGCTGTACGCCACCACGAACGCGACCGCCAGCACCAGGCCCGCAACGTGCGGCACCCGGACGGCGGCCGAGGGCATGTCGATCGTCCCGACCGGCAGATCCAGGCCGACGATCGCCACCGCCGCCGCGCCCACCTGCACCACCAGTCGCGTCGCGAACGACAGCGAGCGGAAGTCGTCCACCAGGCTCACCGCGGCGACCGCGGCGACGCATAGGCCGAACACCATCGCCTCGCGTCCTGGAACGCCGAACCAAGCCACCACAAGCGCGGTCCCCAGCACGATCGCCAGGCCGCCGCCGCGGGGCGTGGGGGCCTCGTGACTGGACCGCTCGTTCGGCCGGTCAATGCCCCCGAGCCGCAGGATCAACCAGCGCACGGGAAAGGCGAGCACCGCCGAGACGATCAGTGCCAGGAGCGCGACGAGGATCAGAAGCGATTCCACGGCTCAACCCGCTCCTTCCCGATGCATGGCCACTTCGCGGGCGAGTCCCTCCCGCAACGTGATCGGGCGGTAACCGAGGTCCCTGGCCGCCTCCTCGTGCGAGAACGTCTTGTCCTCGTTGAGCCGGAGCACCTGCTCGCGCGAGAACCGGGGGGCCAGGGGGATCCGCCGGGCCAGATCCACCGCGATCAGCGAGACCGACACGGGCAAGTGGACCCGCCGCGGCCGACGGCCCAAAAGTTCCCCGATCAGGTCGACCAGCTCGTTGTAAGACAGCGCCGTGCCGCCGCTGAGGTTGTACGCCTGTCCCGCCGCCACCTCGCACCCGAGAGCGGCCACGACCGCCTGGGCCAGGTCATCGGCGTGCACCGGTTGGAGCCGGTATGTGCCCGGACCGAATACCGGGACGACCTTCCACCGGTCCACCCAGCGGATGAGCTTGATCAGGTTGCGATCCCCGGGGTCGCCGTAAATCATCGTGGGACGGACGATCGTCCAAGGGACAGTCGATCCGCGGACAACATCTTCCGCCTGCTGCCGGACCGACTTGGTGGCGGCGGGCAAGGTGGTGAACAGCGACGTGGTCGAGAAATAGATCGCCCGGCCGATCCCGGCGCGATCCACCGCATCGACGATCGCTTGGGCGTGCCCAAAGCCAAGCGATGCGACGTTCACGAGGGCGTCACGCCCTTCAAGCGCTTGCCCGAGCGACCTCGAGTCGTCGAGGTTGCCCACGACGAACCCCTCCGCAAGCCCTTCGAGGGGCGTGCGCCGACTTCCCTCACGCACGAACGCCGTGACGCGATGGCCCGCCTCCACGAGTCGCCGCACCACGTATTGACCTGTGAAACCGGTGGCACCGGTAACGAGGACATTAGCCATGAGTCATCCCAAAAATCAGACTCTTGCAACCGACTCGAGGTGGTCCAGGTAGCGGAGCGCGAGCTGGCGGCGATCGAAATGCTGGGTCACGTACTCGCGGCCCCGGCGACCGATCTCATCGGCCTGAGCGGGGTCGCTCTGAAGCCGGCGGATCACCGCGGCCAGGGCCTCTGGGTTCTCAGGCTCGGCAAAAAACCCGGCCCCTGCTCGTTCCACCAGGTCGCGGGCCACCCCGTCAATGCCGAGCACGATGGGCCGGCCGCACGCCATCGAGTCGAAGACCTTGTTGGGATAGACCGTGCGAAAGGTGTCGTTCTTTTGGAGGACCGCCGCACATGCATCTGCCGATGCGGTGATCGCCGGCATCTCCTCACGGGGTCGCGGGCCGTGCAGGACGATATTCGTGAGCCCGCGCTCGCGCACCTGGGCACGCAGCGGTTCCAGTTCCATGCCGGCTCCGACCGTGGCGATCAGCACGTTCGGCGTATCGCGGAGCAGATCGGCCGCCTCGACGAGCTGGCTCAGCCGGTTCGCCACGCCGTGGGCACCGCTATAGAGCACCACGTAGCGGCCGTCCCACCCCAGTTCACGGCGCAGTTGGTCGCTCCGCAGCTCGGGCCGCTGCTGCTCGACGTCGACTCCGTTGGGAATGAACCAGACCTTCGAGGCATCCGCCAACCCACGGGCCAGGATGTTCTCCCGAAACGCCTCGGTGAGGACGTTCAACCGCGTGGCCGCGGCATAGCAGCGCCGCTCGATGCCGTACATCAGGCGGATCATCCGCTGACTCCGGACCACCCCCGTGGTGACCGCACTCTCGGGCCAAAGGTCACGCACCTCGAAGACGATCGGAACCCGGCTGAACCGATGGATCAGGAGCATCCCGAGTCCCGTGAACAACGGGGGGGACGAACAGAGCAAGACCGACGGACGTTCCAGCTTGCGATAGCCCCAGGCACTCGAGAGCGCAAAGGCCAGGTACGAAAACGCCCGGCGCGAGAACGACTCGTTGGCACGGTCGGGGACGTACATCCGGTAGACGTCGACATCGCCGTCCTTCTCCAACACGCAGGCCCGGCGGCGATACTCCGGCTCCTTGAGACCCGTCATGTACGAGGCCTGACCGGTGATGACGCTGACCTTGTGCCCCAGATCCGACCAGATCCGCGCATAGTCATTGAACCGGTTGTGCCCCGCGTCGCCCGGCCGAAGATAGTGCTGATAGAGGATGCAAATATGCATAAATTACACCAGCAATGCCTCGACGTCGAAACCGACGGCCCAGCATTCTCAAATATCTAGATTTTTCAAAACCGAACCGGCCCCGCGCGCACTCCGTGCCCGTGGGATGCAGCCCACCTGTCTTTCACGGCTCCAGGTCGGTTCCGCGGAACTGGGGGCCGACTTCGCCCCCCAGACCTCTCGCCCTCGCACCGGGGTCCGAGTTCGGACCCCGGCCACCCCGATCTGGGCCATTCGAGGGTAAACCACGCTCATCATTGGCGGTGGGTGAAGCGAGGGGGCAGTGTCCGGATGGTGGATCAGGTCAAGGAGTGCACTCTTCCCTCGGATAGTTCGGTAGCTCGAGTGGGTTTCCTTGAGCCCGGGGACGCGGCTCGATCAAGGTGAGTTCCGTCGAAGAGCAACGGAAGGACTCATGCCTTGATCACGTGAGACGGACCGGTCCGCTCCGCGAGTGCCTTGCGGGTGGCCCCTCGAGTATCGATGACCAGGCTGGAGTGGGTCAAAATGAGTTCCCAGTCGAAGGCCTTGTGATCCGTGGCGATCAGAACGCAGTCTTGAGCCGACAAGGTTTCGGCCGAGAGCGGCGTACTTTCGAGCCTGACCGTACGTCCGCGCATCAAGGGGAGCGCGGGGACGTGCGGATCGCTGTAGGAGACGGTGGCCCCCCGGTCCTGGAGCAATTCCATCAGCTCGACCGCCGGACTCTCCCGGCAGTCGTCGACATTGGGCTTGTACGCCGCGCCGAGGACGAGAATCCGGCTTCCCTTCACCGCTTTGCCGGCGTCGTTCAACGCCGCCGTCACCCGGTCAATCACGTGGTGGGGCATGGCCGTGTTGATCTCACCGGCCAGTTCGATGAACCGCGTGTGCAGGCCGTAGGTGTGCGCCACCCAGGTGAGATAGAAGGGGTCGATCGGAATGCAGTGGCCGCCCAGGCCCGGGCCCGGGTAGAACGCCTGGAAGCCGAACGGCTTGGTTTTGGCCGCGTCGATCACTTCCCAGACGTCGATCCCCATTCGCTCAAAGACCAGCTTCAACTCGTTGACGAGCGCGATATTCACGGCGCGATAGGTGTTCTCGAGAATCTTGCACGCCTCAGCCACCTCGCACGACGTGACCGGCACCACTTCCGGAACCGCGGCGCCATAGAGCGCCTGCGCAAGTTGGCCGCTCATCTCGTCGTAGCCGCCGACAACCTTGGGGATCGTCCCGGCCGAGAACTTGGGATTGCCCGGGTCTTCGCGCTCGGGGCTATACGCCAGGTAGAAGTCACGACCCGCCACCAGTCCCCCCGCCTCGAGTTCGGGCTTCAACACGTCACGCGTGGTCCCGGGATAGGTCGTGCTCTCCAGAATCACGAGCTGACCGCGTCGTAGGTACCGACCGATCGATTGGCCGGTGGCGATCACGGCCGAAAGGTCCGGCTCGCGGTGCTTACCCAGCGGCGTGGGAACGCAGATCAGGATCGCATCCACCTCGGTCAGTCGCGAGAAGTCGGAGGTCGCCGTGAAGTGTCCTCCATCACGCAACGCACTGACTCGCTCGCTCGAGATGTGTCCGATGTAGCTCTCACCCGCCTGGAGCCGCTCGACCTTCGACGAGTCGATGTCGAAGCCGAGCACCCGAAAGCCACAGCCCGCGAAAAGCTCGACCAAGGGCAGGCCGACGTATCCCAAGCCGATCACGCCGATTCGAGCCGAACAATCTTTGAGGGCGCCCAGGAGAGACTGAAATGCGCCCGGATCGGTATCTTTAGATATCATGGTACTCAACGGTGGCTTAGGTTCAGTCTTTGAGAAACCCTGGAGACAAGCCGTTGGTCGGCTTGGGCGACGACGACGAGGCAATCATTCCGTCGGGGCCGGCGAGTTTTGCCTCCAAACCCATTCGCCCCCCTGCCGTACGTCCCGTGGCCGTTGGTGTGACCGGATTCGCATCCCAACTTGGAGTCGAAGGTCCAGCGGCCCGCGATCAAGCTGACCCGAGCGAAATCGAGAACCATCGCCAGCTTCGGAAGCGGGAGCAAACTCGAAGGTTTGACGAGTATTTGAGGCCAGGGAAAAGCGGACCGGCGTGCTGCTGGGACCAATAAAACCGTGCTCATCACCCCGATTGACTCATTCGAATCAATCCAACCCGATCACAGCGTTCGCATTGAGGTCTCGACTCACCGCAGCTCAGGTTGCGGCGACATCGATCGGCTCCGCAAGATTCGCTCGACTTCATCGTCGCACCAACTTGGGTTGTCAGATTTCGAGAGGGTCGATCCCGATGGTGTCGCTGGCTCCGGCTTGATCGCCATCCCGGTAAGCTGGGACATCACTCGTCCTCGAAAAGCACAAAAACAATCTTCACCCTAAGACATTCGTATGCCTCAAGATTGGGTAAAGACTCGCTCAGCTTCGAAACGCGATCTCATCCAATGATTATGAGAAAGTAAAGTCCCGAAATCGCCTCGTTTTTCTCTTTTGTGCGCGGCCGATGGAAAGCCCAGCTTCATGCGCCTCAGCGAACGACACGATCCTGCTGGTAGCATGCATCTACGCGAACAACGCTATCCTTTTGATACCTGACTGTCAAGAAATCGACCAAGCAAATTACGTAAAATCCGCACACTGCCATCAAGCGGTTGTCCCGTGACGGTTTAACGAGGCAACTGAATCTCCCAAAACGCTTGGCGAGGGGAGCAAAGGTCGTGGTTGCGAACATCGAAAATCCCTTGTGAATGACATCGAACTCGGAATGACGATGATCTGCCGGCCGCGGAGCAATCCTCCCAAAGGAGGCCATCGGGATCAGGCCGCACACGAGTTCCCGAACGCCACGACCCAACCGGTTTGCAACCCGCTGCTCGAGCGGATCCTCCGGCTGAATCGCCACCTCAAGAGGACACACGTACGATCGACATGTCAAACCGGCGATGAATCGAGGTTTCCTGAAAACCGGCTTAACCTCGTTAGACTCCGGCAAACCAGGTCTTGCATCCCTCGGCACTTGGCGCCCAACGCAGCCTGCTCTACCATGTGCCTGCTCGTCCAGAGGTGGGACACTGCCAAGACGAATCAAGTCTCGGAGCCGTCCACGTGCATTTCGCTGGCGAGCCAACGCGTCGTGCCTGGGCTGAATCTGCGTGAGCGTACCTCGTCCGATCCACTACTGCCGTTCTGGATTCGAGTCCTGGGACGCCGTCTTTGGGATTCGAGAGAATCACGATGATCAAGGTCTGTAGCGTCGTCGGCGCTCGCCCCAACTTCATGAAGATGACTCCGATCGTCCATGAACTCGCACGTCGTGGCGTCGAGCAATTTCTCGTCCACACGGGTCAGCACTACGACGCCCGGATGTCCGACGTCTTCTTCGACGAGTTGAACCTGCCCAAGCCCGACGTCTTTCTCGGCGTGGGGTCCGACTCGCACGCCAAGCAGACGGCGGCGATCATGGTGGCGTTCGAGGCGACCTGTCTGGAGTTCCGCCCCGACCTGGTCATCGTGAGCGGCGACGTCAACTCGACGCTCGCCGCGGCGATCGTGGCGGCGAAACTGATGATCCCGCTGGCCCACGTCGAGGCTGGCCTGAGGTCGTTCGACCGCGCCATGCCCGAAGAGGTCAACCGCGTCTTGACCGACCGGGTGTCGGACTTGCTGTTCGCCAGCGAAGAGAGTGGCGTGACACATCTCCGTAACGAGGGGGTCCCCGAAGCGCGGATCCACCTGGTCGGCAATTGCATGGTCGACTCGCTATTCAAGCACGTGGACGTCGCCGTTTCCCGGTCGCCCTGGAACGAGTTCGGCCTCGAACCCGGCAGCTACGCCCTCGTGACACTCCACCGCCCCTCGAATGTCGATGAGATCGAGGCCTTGCGGACGCTGATGGCGACGATCAACCGGGTCGCTGAGCACCTGCCCGTGCTCTTCCCGGTCCACCCACGGACCCGAGCCCGCCTCGCCCAAGAGGCGATCGCAACGACCCCGGGCGTCCGACTCACCGACCCACTCCCCTACCTGACGTTCCTCGGTCTCATGGCCAAGGCCAAGTGCGTCCTGACCGACTCCGGTGGAATCCAGGAAGAGACCACGGCGCTGGGCGTGCCTTGCCTGACACTCCGCGAAAACACCGAGCGGCCGGCGACGATCACCTGCGGCACCAATCGACTCGTGGGCAACGACCCGGCACAGATCGAGGCGGGCGTGGCCGAGATCCGGGCCGGTCACTGGCCGACCGGCAGCCGCCCTCCCTTCTGGGACGGGCATGCCGCGGTCCGCGTCGTCGACGTCCTCGATGCATGGGGCGCCGAGCGCGGCACCCCGTTGACCTGACCGACCAATGCTCAACGGCCGGTTCGTGCGTGTCGAACCGGCCGGGTCCCACCGCGGAGCTTTAGCAACAGCGTTCGCTTCAAGGACGCACGGAAGACCGTCGTGTCGGTCGTCCCGGGACGTTACCGCCTTGGGGAAGCGACCGTGACCGACTCGGTAACGTGAGCGGTCACGGCTTCGAGGCGGACGTGGGTTCAGTCCTTGAGGAGCGGTTGGGGCAAGCCATTGGTCGACTCGGAGGAAGACACCGAGGTGGTAATCTCTTTCGTGCTCGGTGTGATTTGATCTAAACCGTCATCACCCCGGCCATACGTCCCGTAGCCATAGCCATAACCGTAGCCATAACCTTGGCCATAGCCGCTGGCATTCTGGCGGTCGATGCCGTTGACGATGAAGCCGAGAACCGGGCTCTCCATGGTCTTGAGCAATTCCACCGTCCGCTCCGCATCGTGCCGTTTGGTGGCTTCGGGACGAACCACGAGCACCACGCCGTCGACCACGGCGCTCAGAATCGAGGGATCGGTAACGGCCAGCAGCGGCGACGAATCGAAGACAACCATGTCGTAGAGATTGCGGATCTCCGCCACGAAGTCGGTGAGGGCCGACGAGGCGAGCAACTCCGCCGGGTTATCGACATCAGACCCGGAAGCGATGAAGTCAAGATTCTCGATCTGGGTCTGCTGGACCACCCGCGAGAGCGGCAGGAGCCGGCGCAGGATATGGCTCAATCCCTGATCCCCTTTCAGCCTAAAAATCTTGTGCTGAGCCGGTTTCCGGAGATCGCCATCGACGAGTAGGACTTTTCTTCCCGCCATGGCAAAGCTGATCGCGAGGTTGCTCGCGGTGGTCGTCTTGCCGTCGCCGCTGTGGGCACTGGTCACCAAGATGAGCTGAACCTGGCGACTGCGGCGGAGGAACTCGAGACTGGTGCGGACCGAGCGGTAGGCCTCCGCCCAGACCGAGCGGGGCATGGCATGACTGACCAGGCCGACTTCTCCCATGAGCGTCAGTTGATCGACGAGCAACTTCGGGATCGTCCCAATCAGGCGGAATTCCAAGACCTTGCGCACTTCGTCGAGCGTGCGGATCCGGGGATCGAGCCGATCGGCCAGATAGGCGAGGCCAATTCCCAGAAACAGGCCAGTCATCAGGCCCATTAATAGGGTCATCTTGACGCGAGGCTGCACCGGATAAGGCAGGGCGCTGGGAGGTTCGATCACCTGACAACTGATGCTGCTGTAGTCGCTAACCAGTTGCGCTTGTTTGAGCTGATCCAGAACCGTGTTATAGAGCGCCTTCTGCCGGTCCAGATTGCCGTGCAGCCGCTCCTCCTCGAGCAATCCCAGTTCCGACTGCTTGGCCGCGACGAGGTCTTCCTTGAGCTTGGTCTCATACTCCTCGCGCATCGACCCGATCGACTTGAGACTATGCTCGATCGACGCCATCCGGTCGTGAAGTTCGCTCTGGAGCCCATCCTTGCCGAGACCTCCCAACTGCTCGGTCGCCCGATCCACCTGGGACTTCGCCTCAATCGATTCGGGTGCATCGGCGCCAAGCGTCTTGACCAATGTTTCGTGCCGCGTCTTCAGACCTTCGATCGACTTTTCCTTGGATTCTTTCAAGGTTTCATACAACGATGCTTCTTCGGCCGCGAGGGACGTGAGTTCCGCCTCCGCTTTCTGGAGCGCCAGATCCCCTTCGTTGGCCATCTCCCGAGTCAACTGCCGGAGGAGGAGCGGGCGCCGTTGCCGCCAGAGATCCTCGATCTCCGATTCGAGCTCCACTTTCCGTTCCCTGGCGTATTTGAGCGAGGGATCGTTCGTGTTCCGGGTGGCGCGCTTTGCGGTGTCGTAGCGGAGCTGGGCTCGCTTCAGATCACGGTAAAGTTCCGCCACGTTGGGATCGAGTTTGAACGAACCCGCCACGTCGTCCTCGGAGACCGTGGCTTCCGAATTCGGTCGCCCCGCCTTGAGATTATCGACCATGCGTTGGGTGATCGACCGCTTGAGCTTTACTTCGGCAAGCTCCTTTTGAAGCTGCTCGTAGGAACCGGCTGTCCCCGAACTTTGCGGGATCTGGCCGTTGCTGCCGCCGGGAGTCATGGTGGGGAATTGGCTCAACGCCAAGGAGATCGCATTTCCTTGCGATCCACTGCTCTCCATCTTCTTGATCAGCTCGAGCTGGGTCTTGAGCTGAATCATCAAGTCGGTCGTATTATTGATCCCCTGGCTCCACTGCTCGAGCTTTCGCATCGTCAGCGTCTGGCCATTGGAACCGATGGCAAATCCGGGGTTGTCTTTTCGAAACTTGTGATATTCCGCCTGGAGCAAATCGAGTTCTTTTTTCAGATCATCACGGGCGCGACTGACCAGGGTAATGACCTCTTGATTATTCTTCTGGTAGTTGGTTTCCAGAAGTTTCTTATAACTCGCCACAATCGCATGGATCATCTGCAGCGATTCTTGCGTCGAGGCTGACTGATACTGCAAGACGATAATCTTCGTCAGCCGATCAGGACGCGAGACCTTGAGATTGCCGCGGGCGAACCCCACCGGATCGGACGACTGAGCCAGCGACGTGGGCGTGTTCGACCCGAGCGAGTCGACGGCAGCCTGGATCACCAGCGGGCTCCGAATCAGCACCATGTGGGTTGGCACCGGATCTTCGCTGCCCTCACTAATCCGATTCGGATCAGTATAGGCGGAGACGTTGAGCGGGCGTCCGCCATGCTGAATCACGAGTAGACTGGTCGAAGCCTGGTAGATCCGTTTCGTCTTTGCAAGATAAATCGAGGCCAGGGTCAAGCCGACCAAGAGACCCAAGCTGACGAATTTCCAACCCCGCTTCAGCACGTCCCAGAGCGCGACAAGATCGTTCTGGAGTGTCCTCGAAGGCGGCCCTTCCGAACCGGGGCCCGTAATCGATTGTTGGATCGCCATGGACAGTCCCTATTAATCCTTCGACTCGCATCCAGCACGCGAATCAATCGACACACATCCATGCACTATACCAAGTCTCGAACCATGAAGGAGTCCGCCCCTTCCGATTCTGAGAATCTGCTGACGACTGACGGCCAAAGATTCAAAGGTGCAGTTTCGATGTCAGACCAGACGTAAGAGCCGTACGGGGTTTGTTATCGGAAAAAAACCAATCCTCGTGCTTCCTATCTCAACAACAATGAGAAATATCTTAGGCAAAGCTGGGCGATTTGGTCAAGAATGCGACTTTATCTCTCCACGATGCCACGAATTTCCGGCCATAGCCAGAACGCTCCGGGATCTTTTCCAGTGGCCGCAATGGATTGTCAGGATCAACACGGGACGAGTTCGATCGGATCGAACTGTCAAACGCCGAGCGAAGTCACCACATGATCTTGCTGTTGAAGGGAGGGGGCCGGTTCAGGGCTGGTCAAATGGAGCTCGACACCCGGGGGAGTGCCATAGCCCGGGACGAGTTGTTTCAACAGCGCGATCACGTCCTCGCTCGAACCCGTCACCACGCGGGCGACCGATTCAAACTGCGCCTTGAGCCGATCCGGCGAGCACGGCCGATGTTGCGCGGAGAAAATCTTGGGATGGGGAGTCGCCAAGCGCGTCTCCTCATCTTCGTACAGTTCCTCGTAGAGCTTTTCGCCAGGGCGCAGTCCGCTGAAGACAATCTCGATATCGCGTCCCTCGCGGAGCCCGGAGAGCCGAATCAGGTCGCGAGCGAGGTCGTGGACCCGGACCGGTTCCCCCATGTCGAGCACGAAAATTTCACCGCCCCGTCCCAACGCGGCCGCCTGGAGGACCAGTTGGGTGGCCTCGCTGATCGTCATGAAATAGCGGGTCATCGCCGGGTGCGTCACCGTCACCGGCCCACCCCGGGCAATCTGCTGCTTGAATACCGGGATCACGCTGCCGTTGGAACCCAGCACGTTGCCGAACCGAACGGTCACCAAGCGGGTGGCGGACCCACTTGAAAGTGATTGAACGTACATCTCGGCAAGCCGTTTGGTGGCGCCCATCACACTCGTCGGGTTGACGGCCTTATCGGTCGAGATCATCACGAACGCCTCGACCCCCGCCCGCACGGCTTCGTCAGCCACGGTCCGGGTCCCGAAGATGTTGTTCTTGACGGCCTCGCCGGGATTGGCTTCCATCATCGGCACATGCTTATGCGCGGCCGCGTGAAAGACCAGCGCGGGGCGATAACGCTCAAACTGAGTGCGGACCCGGTGGGCGTCCGTGATATCGGCCACCCGAATCACGATCTCGGTGCCGGAACCGGCGGCGACCGGAGCCAGCTCGCGTTCGAGGAAGAACAGGCCGTTCTCATTGTGGTCGAGCATCACGAGCCGCTCGGGCCGGAAGGCCAGGGCCTGGCGGCAAATCTCCGAGCCGATGCTTCCCGCCGCGCCGGTGACCAGCACCACGCGGCCCCGAATCAACCGGCCGATCGACTCGCCGTCGAGCTGGATCGGTTCGCGACAGAGGAGGTCATGAATATCGACGTCGCGCGGGCGGACCGACAGGCTGCCGTCCAGTAACGCATGGAAGCCGGGAACCACCTGGATCTTCAATTCGGCCGCCGTGCAGTCCGCGACCAGGGCGCGAAGCTCGGGGATCGAGACTGTGGGGGTGGGAACCAGCACGGTCCCCGCCTTATGACGGGCGGCCAGCAAGGCGACTTTCTCCGTGCGCCCCACCACCTTGATGCCCGCCAGATTTCGGCCGAGCAGTCTGGGATCGTCATCGATGAAGCCGACGACCTGCATCCCCACACTGGCCTGACTCTGAATCGCTCGGGCGAGGGCCACGCCCGACTCACTCGCGCCCACCACCAGCACGCGCTTGGTACTCTGAGTCGAAAGCATCGGGTAGTAGCGTTCGCGGAACAGGCGCGTGCTCCCCCGAATCCCCCCCACGATCAGCAGCGTTGCCGCCCAATCGATCACGATGATCGAACGGGGAATCTGAAACTGGGTCCAGAACACCATGTCCGTGACCAGGACGGCAATCATCCCGAAGGTCGCCGCCTCGAAAAGCGCAATCAAGTCAGCGAACGACGCGTATTGCCACCACCCACGGTGGCTGCCCATCACCAGGAAAACCGCCAGCTTCAGCGCCACGACCAGAGGAAGCGTCTTCCACGCCAACGCCAACGCCGATGCGGGAATCTTCCCATCAAATCGGATCAGGTAGCTCAACCCATAGATGCCCGCGAAGGCGAGGAGATGAAACACGACAAGAACCGGCACCCGATGACGCAAAAGCAGGTGCAACAGCCGCGTCAACTGGGGCCAAACTGTACCTCTCCCCAGCTCGTGACCCGCTTCGCGTTCGCTCCAAATCGGCTGAGTTCCGTTCACCGCTTCGCGGCCGAAAGCCGAAGCGACCCCGGAAGCCTGGTCGGTCTGCGAAGTCACCGTGGGAGAGGCCGAGTGATGGAGTGACGTCGGAACCATGGAACGGCGTTCCTCATCGTGGTTTGCGTGATCCGATAGACTCGATCAGCTCACAGTGACCGCCGCAAGGCGGCCATCCCAACTCTTGGGAAGCAGAGGAGTAGGATCTTAGGATCAATAAAGGTCATGCCACGGAGACTTCGATCGGCCCCGCTCGTTTTTTTTCGACTTCACCGTCGCACCAACCGCATGACCTACCCACAGCGAAACCCGGTGATCCAACCTGCCAAGTTGGATCCAGCTTGGTTTTCATCTCTTCAATGCAAAAGCATCACGGCAAAATGACAAAAGAACAATCACTGCCCCGATAAACCGAGTCGTTTCGTGAGGAGTGCATATTCCATTGCCTTCGCGAACTAATCAAATCAAATGTTCCTAGCGGGTTCGAGACTCTGGGGGATCACGAACGTCACGTACATTATCGGATGCCCACATTCACGCACCCAAGCGAATAACATGATAGCTTTGTGACCGATTGTCAAGGAGCCACCAAAAAAACCGCCTGAAGTTCGCAGAATACCAGAGGGTCGCCAGGTCGCCATTGTTTAATATTCGACCGGATCTCCTGCCGACATCACGAAGAACCGCGAAGAACGCATTTGCACCCTGCAGAGGTGCCAAAACCATCGGCGTCACGATGTTCTCCCCCCCTTGATTTCGCGGAAAATGCTCCCGGCGCGGGGATCGCCCCCGCGGCTTCGAGCCGTCTCGAGTCACCCAAAGTGGGCCCGTTGGTGGGTGGCATGGGTGACGATCCTGAGAACGCTCCCTGCTCCCCCATCGTATTCGGTTCGAGCATCGGCATCGCGCTGGTCTGACCCCACCCGTTCCGACCTCGCCGCCGTTCCCCTCGAAATCGGCAAATCCTCCCCTCTTGACCACGACGACGCTCACATGCGAATCTTAGGCCACGCTCGACTCAAATGTTCGTATCAATGGTGAGTGGGCCTTGGGAAACCAGGGGGGCCACCCAGGAACATGGGATTGTATGGGGCGCCGACCATCGGCTCGGCAACTTCGACGGCGGCCGACGGGCCGACGGACGGGGCAAGCCCGGTCCGGTCGGAGCGACATTATGGTAGATTGAGAGCGAAGTCGGACAGCGGTGGTGGTGGTCTCCACCGCAGCCGCCAATCATGAAAGGTGGGCACGAAGGACGACGATCAGGGCCGGGGCCGGCCAAGATCGACCGTGCACGGCTCGCCGAGGGATGACTCCATGTCGACGAAGACCCCGATCGACCAAGGCAAGTGGGTGATTACCGGAGGAGCCGGATTCATCGGCTGCCACGCCGCAGCGCGGCTGCACGCGGCGGGGCATCGCGTGGTCGTCGTCGACAACCTCTCGCGCCGCGGAACCGACGCCAACCTGGCCTGGCTCCGGACACAAGGTGTCACCGACGTCATCCAGGCCGACATCCGCGACGCCCAGGCAATGAATGACCTCCTCATTCAGCACGGCGATGCCGATGTCGTCCTCCACCTCGCCGGCCAGGTGGCCGTCACCACCAGCGTGGCCGACCCCCGCGCTGACTTTGAGGCCAACGCCCTGGGAACGTTCAACATTCTTGAGGCCGTCCGGACCGCGGCCCAGGGCCGGCCCGCCCTCTTTTATAGTTCGACCAATAAGGTCTATGGCAACCTCGAGCACGTCGAAGTCGTTCAGCGCGACGGCCGCTACGCCTATGCCGATCGCCCGCTCGGCGTCGATGAAGACGAACGGCTCGATTTCCACAGCCCTTACGGCTGCTCCAAAGGGGCGGGCGACCAATATGTCCGAGACTACGCGCGGATCTACGGGCTGAAAACGGTCGTGTTCCGCCAGTCCTGCATCTACGGAACCCGCCAGTTCGGCATCGAAGACCAGGGATGGATTGCCTGGTTTTCGATCGCCGCGACCCAGGGTAAGTCGTTCACCATCTTCGGCGACGGTCAGCAGATCCGCGACGCGCTTTGGGTGGACGACCTGATCGCCCTCTACCAGCGCGCCTGGGAGCGCATCGACACCGCCCAGGGCGAAGTCTTTAACGTGGGTGGCGGTCCGGCCAACACCCTCAGTCTTCTCGAATTGGTTGCGGCGATCGAGCGGGTGTTGGGCCGCCCCCTCAATCCTGGCTTCGCCGATTGGCGGCCCGGCGATCAACGCGTCTTCGTCGCGGATATCCGCAAGGCGAAGCGGCTGCTCGACTGGTCACCCCAAGTCTCCACCACCGAGGGAATCAACCGGCTCCTCCAATGGGTGCGAGACCATCGCGACCTCTTCGAGTCGGTTGGCCTCGGCTAGAGCACGGGTTTTCCGCTACGGTTGCAAATCGGTGTGCGGCCGCGGGCACTGACCCGCGGCCTCGGGTTGCCTGGCCCCCAATGCGTCGCTCAGAAGACCGGGGGCCGAAGCTGGACTTCGGCCACGCCGGATGCGGACGCCCCGTGAGCAAGCAATCCGCATCTCACCCACAATGTCCCGCTGATCTTTCGTTAACGAGGGCCCATCATACCGCCCATGCTGGGCATGCTGACCCCTCCGCCTCGACCAATCCGATGGACGGCCAGGTTATGGTTGGGGCCGGAATTGGGTCGCAAACCCGGATAATAGCGGGCGGCCCGGTTGTAATAAACCCCAGGCGCGTTGCCGCGTTGCCGGGCGTTCGTCGTGCTGGTGGGATAGACGTGCGGCCGAATCAGACGTTCGCGGCCCGACCGGGTATAGGCGCGGAGCGGATCGGCCTCTTCCTCGCTGAACGGATTGCTGGGGTCGTAGAGTCCCGTCCGATCCGCCGCGGCGGCGAATTGCCGGGCCGCCTGCGCGGCATTGATCGTATCCAGGGGGGTCGACTGCTGCGCGATCGCCGCCTGGTGGGGGAGATAGAAGCCGAAGTAGGCCTGGAACGGATCCAGCGGCAGTTGAGCGTGGGCCGGGCGCGCCGGCAAGAGCAGGAAGACTCCGAGCCCAAGCGCCAGACCAAGATAGGGACGACCCATAGTCCGTGATCCTCCTGTAGTTCGATCCGTCCGTTGGGGCCAGTCGCAAACCAGCATTTTTATCTTACGAAGGAAACCCAAGCGAAGCAAGCGAATGAGACCCCACCTCTGGAGGATAGTCGACCGAACTCCGGCCGGCCCTTTGGAGGAATCTTCGGACTTTCGAGCCCAGAACCGCCCCGGTTCCGAACCTTCGGCACAGCCATCCCCACTTCGCGCGAGCCGGAACCGTCGACAGAATGCATCCTCTTTCACCACGGCGAACGCTTCCACCGCTTCTCGACGGCCCGAACCGCCATCGGAGCCGGGGGCGAGAACCGCTCTCGCCCCCCCGGTGACGAACTTGGGAATGCTCGGCTGGGAGCAACCCTTGGCCTCAAATCCCGCCTCGGCGGCGAACCTTGCCGCCTCGTTGAACCGCTCCATCGTCGCCAGTAGAATCGGTTTTGGTTCGTCAGTGGGTCGCAACGGAATCCGAAACGCAAGTTTCCCCTTTTCATGATGGGAGCGATTCCCACCCGGCTCCTCCTCTTGGATGAATCCAGGGGCTTCCGCCGCCCGGAATTATGACAAACAGCAATACCGCGTCAATCTTCATAACAATTTTTATCCGCACAAATTTTGCATTTCCATAAACATCTCTTAGCATAAACGAAGGCAAACGCCCTGTGGATCACGCGACACGTGGACCAAGCCTCGCTGCCGACCAGGGCAAGCCGGTCCTGGTGCTCATTCCTCTGTACAATGATTGGGACGCGCTCGGCGAGGTGCTTCCCCGGCTCGACGCCGCCCTGGCCGCCCAAGGCATGGTTGCCGATATCCTCGTGGTGGATGACGCTTCGGAGGTCGAGGCGAGCACCGCGCTGGTCCGCGCACCGTTTCGCGCGCTGCGGCGGCTCGAGATTCTGACCCTCCGCCGGAATCTGGGCCACCAGCGGGCGATCGCGATCGGTCTCGCCTACGCTCAGGACCGCTTGAGCCATGACGCCATCGTGGTCATGGACAGCGACGGCGAAGATGACCCGACCGATGTCCCGCGGCTGCTCCAACGCCTGCACGCCGAGGAGGGGAAGAAAATCGTCTTCGCTGAGCGCACGCGCCGTTCCGAGACTTTTTCCTTTCGGATGTTCTATATTCTTTACAAGTTCATCCATTACGCGCTGATCGGCCAAGGCGTCCGCGTCGGCAATTTCAGCGCGATCCCGAGACGACGGTTAGATAGTCTGGTCGTGGTCGCCGAACTCTGGAATCATTACGCCGCGGCGGCCTTTCGCTCGCGCCAGCCGCGCTGCACGATTCCGACCCGACGGGCCAAGCGACTTCGCGGCCGCTCGTCGATGAACTTCGTCGGCTTGGTCACGCACGGCCTCAGCGCAATCTCGGTCTACGGCGACATCGTCGGCGTCCGGCTCCTGGCGCTGAGCGTCGTCCTGGCCCTACTCTCGCTGACCGGGATCGTGACCGTCGTGATTATCCGGTTGACCACGGAATGGGCGATCCCCGGCTGGGCGACGCTCGCCGTGGGACTGTCGTTGCTCCTGCTCACTCACGCGATCATGATGGCCTTCGTCTTCAGCTTTGTGATCCTGGGCTCTCGGCACAACCTGACTTTTCTGCCGTGTCGCGACTATGGCTACTTCGTGGGCGAGCTCAGGGCTTTCCCTCAGGACGATCAGGCCGCCATCGATGCCACGGCGTCAGGGACCGGCAATCCTCAGAATTTTGGCAAATTCCATGACGGCGAATGAATTCAAATACGTCGGTGAGGAACTGGATCTGTTCGCTCAAGCGACGATCTGGAAGTCCTACGTGCGCCGCCAGGTGACCCCCTACCTCGGCCGCAACGTTCTCGAGGTCGGCGCGGGGCACGGCGGGACAACCCGCTTCCTGATCCACGAGCAGGCCGAGCGCTGGGTCTGCCTGGAGCCCGACCCGGGGTTGGCCGACCGCTTAGCCCAGTCGATCGCCAACGGGACGTTGCCGGCGTCGTGCGCCGTCGTGGTCGGGACGCTCGACCAGATTGCCGAGGATTCCGGGTTCGACACGCTCTTGTACATGGACGTGCTCGAACATATCGAGGACGACCACGCGGAAATGGCTCGCGCCATGGCCCGGCTGCGCCCGGGCGGTCACGTCGTGGTGCTTTCCCCGGCGCATCAGTGGCTCTACACCCCGTTCGACAAAGCGATCGGCCATTTCCGCCGCTACACCCGGCGGACCCTCCGCGCCACGGCCCCCCAGGGGCTCACCCTCGTCAGGCTCGCCTACCTCGACTCGGTCGGAATGCTCGCCTCGCTCGGCAACCGCCTGGTCCTCCAGAGCGCCATGCCCAACCGACGCCAGATCGCGTTCTGGGACAAGTTCGCGGTGCGACTCTCCCGTGTGATCGATCCGATCCTCGGCTTCAATCTCGGCAAGTCGGTGCTCGGGATCTGGCGGAAGGACGAGAAGGTGGCCCACCCCGAATAGAATCGCGCGGTCGCCCGACTTCTTGAGCGGGAAATGCCCGCCTCGACCCCTTGAACGTCGCCGAACCGACCATTTACGAACCCTGCGTCGCACCGACTTGGCGAAAGTACGGATTTGCCCTCGCTTTCCGGGCAAACCTCCTCGATTCGTGGTCCGAGATTGCAACGCGAGAATTCGGCGGCAATGATTGAACCGTCGTGCCTTTCCCCATGCACCACGAAAATTGCGTACCGCCGAATCGCTCTTGGACGCGTCAGGTCGAAAGTCGAGTGGGATTGCCCCAAGAATTATTGAGGTGCTCAATGACCTGGGACCTTACAAAGTTCGCCCGCCTTCTGCTCTTTGTCAGCCTCGCGACCCTTATCACACCGACTTGGTCACAAGCACAAGGCCCGCCGACCGATCCGCGGGGCCTGTACGGGGCTTACGAGCCCTTTGCACGTCTCCCCACACCACCGAAAGAAGGCGAATTCCGGCGCCGGATTCCAGAAAGCACGAAGTCACGGTTCGCACCCCATTTTCGTAGCTACATGGGAGAATCGGGGACAGAAGACATCCTGAACAGGCCCGCCGGGGTCCGAGGACGCGCCGGGGTAAAATCGCCCGTTAATTTCGCAAACGACGATGACGACGAAAACGACAATAAAAACGACAAAGGGTTCCAGTCGGCACAGGTTACGAGTCGTTTCGGTGAGAAGGAACGCGAGACGCGCCGCGACGCATACCGGGAATACTTGAAAGAACGCGATCCCGCGAAACGTGCCCAGCTCTATCGTGAGTACATTGGGAAGAATGCCTACTCCCAATCGTCGGGAGATCGTTCCGCCACCCACGACCTGTCGAACCCCTCACTCCCCTCAGTGTTGACATCACCGCCTGGCTTTGGGCGGGACCGAGGAGGGTCGAGCACCCGCCCGTTTCTCTCGTCATCCCCGTCGTCCAGCCCCGCGGTGCCACGGACGAGCCTTTTTTCTTCCTCCCAGCCGAAGGCGCAGACCTCCCCTGGTCTCTTTCGAAGGAGCGACGGACCGGCGACCCAGAAATCGACCGGCTCGGCCTCACGCCGACTCCCCTCCCGCGCAACGGGATCGGCGGGACAAAGTTTCAAGAATGATGACGACCGGTGATGACCCTGAGTTAAGTTGAGTTGAACCAGTTGGCATTCCTGCATGCCCCCCCTGCCCTCAGTTCGGGGCTGCCAACCGATCGGCACCTCTCCAGGCAACCTGCGAGCACTCGCTCAGGTTTTCAGGCCCATCTCCTGCCGCTGCGCCTGCGCGGCCTCCAGGTAACGGGCATAAGCCGACTCGTCCCGGCGGCACTGAATTCCTTGGAAGACCATGGCGAAGCTGCGACGATGGCGGGTCGGGGAGCGATTGGCGTCGGCCCGGTGGATCGTGTCGCCGTGGTGGATGACCACGTCTCCCGGCTCCATCGGCACGGGAACCTCCCGCACGCGATCGGCGTCGCCGTAGTCGGCGACCTCCTGAGAGAAGCCCAGTGTCGACGTTCGCCGATGGGGCCGGATCCCCTGCAGGTGGGAACCGCGGACGTACCGCAAACAGCCGTTTTCCTCATCCACCGGGTCAAGCGCCAGCCAGACCGTCAACACCTGGGTCGGTCGCAAGCAAAAATAGAAGTTATCTTGATGCGGCGGCGTGACGTGATCGGTGCCGATCGGCTTGTTGAACCACTCAACCCCATCCGCGTGCGCCGACTCCCCGAGCAGTGCCTCGGCCATCGCCTTCCAGGTGGGGTGGTGACGGTAGGCGGCGAAGTACCGATCCTGCTCCATCCGCTGCATCTGCTTGAGAGTCTCGGCCCGGCTCTTGTCGTCGTAAAACGCGTCGGCGTCCGGCAACCCGGGCACCACCTCACGGATGTAGCGGTCGACATGATCCCTCAACTCGGCGAACTCGCCGGGGGAGAGCCACTGCCGCACCACCACAAATCCGTCCTCGTCATAACGCAACTTGATGTCGTTGCCATTCTCGGAGGTCATGAGAAAACTCTCGCGTGAAAGAGATTGCCGGCGTCTCATGCAAAACAGAACGTTATGAGTTCGGCGAGGTGTTCCGGGGAGTCGGGGTGGAAAACGTCCGGGCCAGTTCGGCGGCCTCGGCGGCGATTCGGTTTTCAAAGGTGAAACCGAGCGGTGCGTAACGCTCCTGAATGTGTTCGAGCCCCTTCTTGACCATGAGGATGTCGGCCCCGTGGCAGAGGAACGTCGCGCCCAGGTCCATCAACATCTGGGTATGCTCGGGAGTTCCGGTGACGGTGCCCCACCACTTGCCCGCGCTCTTGGCGGCGGCGGCGGTGCGGCGAAGCGCATCGCTGATGATCGGATGGTCGAACTGGTAGGGGATGCCGGAGAGCACGCTCAGGTCGCCCGGCCCGAGCATCAGCACATCGACTCCCGGCACGCGCGCGATCGCCTCCGCCTGATCCAGCGCCTGGAGCGATTCAAGTTGAACGATGATCAGGGTGTGTTCGTTGGCCGCTTGGAGATAGGGCGGCATCGGCATCCCGCAGTAGGGGGCGTCGCCGTTGGCCCCATCCACCCCGCGCTCCCCCTGAGGCGCGAACTTGGCCCAGCGGACGACCTCGGCCGCTTCTTCGGCCGATTCGCAACGGGGATACATGATGCCCTGAGCGCCCGCTTCGAGCAGCCGGGCCATGCGCATGTATTCCCCCTTGGCGGGCCGGGCGATGATATCGGACACCCCCACCCGCGCCGCCCGCATCAGGTGGGACGCCGTCTCGTCGCTGGTCGAATGATGCTCCAGATCGAGCCAGATGCCATCGAAGCCAAGCAAGCTCGTCAGCTCATAGACGCAGGGGTCAATGAGATGGCAGCAGGTGATGAGCGCGGGCTCGCCGCGACGGAGCTTGGCTTTGACTCGACTGAACCGCATGAAATCTCGTCCTTTCCGGATCTTCAAAGCGCCAGGGACCGGCGAACGCCATCGTAAGTGGTACGGACCAATGAAACAATCGGGCCACCTCGGAAACCGTACCCATGCTCGGCAAATCACCAGCAGCCCGTGAGTAACCGTGCCCGAATCCAAGTACCTACCAAAGTCTCACCCTCGGGCAAAGCCGTCGACAATCCCAAGGCGATCTCCCTGCCTTCCGCGGCGCGAAGCCGAAGGGACACTCCCTGACAAAGGGTGGAGCACAACCGACCAGGGAGTGACCTGGTCTCACGCGGGACGAGGGAATCCCCTCAGTCTCAGGGCTCGCGCAGATTAAGTCGGCCCGCCGCGTTTCCCCCTCGAAACGAATAAATTCCAAAATCCGTGTGAGCCACCGGCCTCGACCGGGCATTATTGGGGGATGCGACGAGATCAGGGAGGGATATGGCCGATGGCGAACGGACAGGCAGAACTTCTTCGTCAGGTCCACGAACTGTTCCGTGCGGGGCGAGTCGGCGACGCGACGGACACCGAGTTGCTGGGCCGGTTCGCCTCCCAGCGCGACGACATTGCCTTCACGGCGCTGGTCACACGGCATGGATCGATGGTCCTCCGCGTCTGTCAGGGCGTGCTCCAAGACCAACACGCAGCCGAGGATGCGTTCCAGGCGACCTTCCTCGTGCTGGCCCACAAGGCCCATCGCCTGCATGCGGGGGAAACCTTGAGCCAGTGGCTCCATGGGGTGGCATTGCGGGTCGCGAAGAAGGCGAAGTCCCAAAACGCGAGTCGGCAACAACGCGACCGGCACCACGCGGTGGCGGCCACCTGGGAGCCGAGTGGCGACCCCGACCGGTCCGACACCGAGGCCCTGCTCCACGAAGAGGTCGATCGACTCCCCGAGTCGTACCGCGTCCCCATCGTCCTGTGCTATTTGCAGGGACTGAGTTACGCGATGGCGGCGAATCAACTGGGAATCAGCGAGGGGACAATCCGGGGCCGGCTCGCCCGGGCGCGAGACCGCCTGCGAAAGCGACTCACCCGACGCGGCGTGGTCGTTCCCGCCGGTTTCCTGGTCGCGGGAGACGCATGGACCTCAAGCTCGGCCTCGGCCGCGGTGCCGAACAGCCTGGTCGATTCGGTCGCCCAGGGGGCGTTGCAAACCATCGCGGGCCAGGGGGCGGTCTCGGCGTCCGTCATGGTCCTGACGAAAGGAGTCTTACGAACGATGTTCCTGACCCAGTTCAAAATCGCGGCAACGGCTGCCCTGCTAACGGTCGGTGGCCTCCTGGCCTCAAAGCCACTTCTTATAAATTCGCATGCGAATTCCACCAACACGACTCCCTCACCCCCAAAGAGTGCGACGCAACGTGCAACTCCCGACCCACAACCGAAACCCGCAGACTCGGACAATGACGGAGAAGCCAAAGACGAACCCGTCTTGATCGTCGAATCGCCCCCTAAACCGTGGGAGACCTGCGTTCGCATCAATTTCCCCAACAACGGCGGCACCGGATCCGGGACGGTGATCCAGAGCACGTCCAACGAATCATTAATTATTACAAGTGCTCGCTTTTTTAATTCTGAAAACAAAAACCCTTACACCCCAGAGAAATTTCCGCATACCGTGAAGGTTGACATCTTCGACGGCAAGTTCCACAAGCCAAACGATGACATCGTGTGGTCGACCTTCACCGCCAAGTTGGTGGACTACGACCTGGACAGGGATATCTGCCTGCTCCGGATTCATCCCAATCGGATCCTGGCCGTTTCCCCGATCGTCCGGCCCTGGTGGGGACCTCAAAAGGGAATGAAGATGATGACGGCCGGCTTCTCGAATGGGGGACCCGCGACCTTCTGGACAACCCAGGTCATCGACCCGAAGGTTCGCTTTTTCGCCAATTCCCCATACGATGGCATTCAATGCGAATTTGCGCCAAAGCCGGGTCGTAGCGGTGGCGGGCTGTTCACGTTGGATGGATTTCTCGCCGGTGTCTGCAATTACGCGGAGCCGCAAGGCAATCGTGGCTACTACGCAACCCCCGAGTCGATCTATCAGCTACTGAACCGGAACGGATTGGCGGCTCTGTACGGCGAGAAGGAGCCTCTCAACTCAGAGGATGCAACGAAAAATCCCACGACGAGTCGACCATCGCCCAATCCGGTCCCCGATGAGCTCAACCTGGAATCGATGATCCGTCGCGCGGAGCAACAACTGAGGGATGGCGACCACCAGGGTGCTCGCGTGACGACCGACCGGCTCAACCGCCAACTCCGCAGCCAGCAAGAGGCCTTGCGGTTGAAGCTCGAACACCTGGACTCGCTGGCACGCCAGAGCAACGAAATCCGACTCGCCGCGGACAAGAAGGACGAGGCTGGCCTCGATCGGGCATCGACCCCGCGCAAACCCATCAAGGGAACCTGGTCCGCCTCTCCCTCACAGACAATTCCACCACCGCACGAATCCGGCTCCGCCCCGCCCGATCACGAGCAGCGATTGCGCGATCTCGAGCGGAAATTGGAGCAACTCCTGGAGGAACGTGCGGGATCGGCTGACTCTCCCGCATCAGAGCAGCCAGGCGAGTGATTCCTTCACCATCGGCACACGGCGAGGGTCGAATCCCTCCCGTAGAGTGGGCACGGCCCACCATCCCTATCCCCTTGCCAAGACGAAGGTCAAGCGGAGCCAAAGACTCGCGAATTTTAACCACGAATGACATGAATCATTAAAATCCAATCAATTCGTTTAATTTCCTTGAATTCATTCGTGCGATTCGTGGCTGAAATCTTAATGGGTGGGCCGTGCCCACCCTGTGGGTGGGAGGCCCACGATCATGCCAAGGCCGATCGATCACGCAATCGGGGATTAGACGTTGGCGAACGGGTTCTGGAACTCGATCAGCTGGGCGGCGCGGACCAGTTCGGCAATGCCACGGTCCAGATCGACCGTGGTCTCGAACCCCTTGGCGCGAATCTTCTCGTACGAGACTTCGTAGTTCCGCTGGTCGGCGTCGCTGCCGAACTCGGCGAAGTGGAGGTAGAAGTCGACATGTTCGAGGATCTTCCGCGCCACGTCTTCCTTGGTGAAGTTCATGGTCTCGTGGCCAACGTTGTAGACGTCGTCCTTAACCGTGTCCCACTTCTCCAGGGCGAAGATCATCGAGCGGGCCATGTCGCGGACGTGGACGAAGGTCCGCTTGAAGCCCCCTTGGTAGACGATCAGGCTCTTGTTCTTCACCGCCTGATAGGTGAAGTCGTTGGGCATCAGGTCGAGCCGCATTCGGTTGCTGACGCCGAAGGCGGTCGCGTAGCGGTAGGCGATGCCGTTGCCGGCGTCGAGCACCATCTGCTCGGCGGTCGCCTTGGTCTCACCGTAGAGGGTGATCGGAGCGCGCGGGGTCTGCTCGTTGCAAACGTAGTCGGGCACGGCACCGTAGATGCTGCCGGTCGACGCGAAGATGACCTTCTGGTCGGGCTTCCGCAGATTGAGCAGGGTGCGGGTGCCGTCGACGTTGGTCGACTGGGCCAACTGCGGCTCTTTCTTGCAGGCCGGGTAGCCGACGATCGCGGCGAGGTGGACGACCGCGTCCATCCCTTCGAGGGCCTTCTTGACCCCGGCCTCGTCGGTGACGTCCCCTTTGATCAGTTCGAAGAAGCGGTTCTGACAACAAGGGAGGAGACCCTGGCCGCCGAACTTGAGCGAGTCATAGACACGGACGCGGTGGCCCTGTTCCAGGAGCATGGGGACGAGGGTCGAACCGACATAGCCGGCGCCGCCGGTGACGAGAATCTTCATGGTGGGTCCATCCGTGGTGGCCCCTGACGCGCCTGGAGTCGTCAGGGTCGCGGTGCAAGTTCAGTTCGGGGAGTCGCGGCGGCAAAGTGAGGCGGGTTCAGAACGCCAGGCCCTCATCCTTGCGGCCGATCGATCTTGGGAGGGGTGCACTACACGGCGACAACCGGTTCTTCTTCCGGCGTCGGCGGAATCCTTGAGTTGGCTTTCGGCAATCGGACGAATCAGGATCGCCACTCCGAGGTTGGTGGGTCGATCCCAATCCGTCGCAGAGTTACTATCGGCAAGCGGAGCCGGCCTGTCAACGTCATCTTTCGCGTGCTCGCGGTCAGACATGCCGAAGGAACGCGGGTTGGACGGGCGTTCTGATGCGCCGGGCGGGTCGCGAAATCAGGCAAGCAACCGTTTCAACCCGTCTTCGAAATCGACTTCGGGACGATAACCGAGCACGGCCTGGATCCGCTCGAGGTTGGCCAGCGAATGGCGGACGTCGCCCTCGCGGGGGGGCTGAAACTCCGGCTCGATCCGGGTTCCGAGGATGGCGTTGATCGCCGCAACCAGGTCGAGCAGGCTGACGCTTCGGCCGACGCCGACGTTGAGGATCGCCCCGTCGAGCGGCCGTTCCGACCGCATGGCCGCCAGGTTCGCGGCCACGACGTTGCTCACGTAGGTGTAGTCGCGGGTCTGGCCGCCATCGCCGTAGATCGTGGGCCGCCGCCCCTCGGACATCGCGCGAACGAAGAGCGAGATCACGCCGCTATAAGGGCTGGTGGGATCCTGCCGGGGGCCGAAGATGTTGAAGTAACGCAGGCTGACGCCGTCCAGCCCCATCGTTTTGGCATAGACCGAGACATAGTGTTCGCCGGCGAGCTTGCCGGCGGCATAAGGGCTGAGCGGCTGAGGATAGATCGCTTCGTGCTTGGGCGACTCCACCGACTCTCCATAAGCCGCACTTGAGGCGGCGAACATGAACCGTTTGACCCCCGCCTGCCGCGCGGCCTCGAGCATGTTCAAAGTGGCGGTCGGCCCGCTCGCGTGGGAGGCGAGCGGTTCGCGGACCGATCGAGGAACGCTCGGGATCGCCGCCTCGTGGAACACGAACTCGGCCCCCGCGACGGCCCGGCGGCAGACCTCGAAATCGGCAACATCCCCCTCCAGCCAGTCGTACCGGCCCTCCAGGTGGGCAAGATTGCCGCGATGTCCGGTCACAAGGTTGTCGACGATCCGCACCCGGAACCCTTCGCCGATGAGCGCCTCGGCCAGGTGCGAGCCGATAAACCCGGCACCACCCGTGACCACAACCAGGCCGGCATCCTTCATGGGAATCATTCCTTAAACAACTTTACCTATTTCAAAACAACAAACACGCACATGCCGCATCAATTCGCCCCCTGAAAGCGGAGGTGGGATCGAGCCAGTCCACTGCCCCCTACTCTTTCATGGGACCGGCCCGCTCGCACGCGTGCTCGAGTCCCATGCCGAATTATGGAGACTCGCGTCTTGCTTTCCCAGGCCGATCTCGGCATGTGGCCGCATTCCATCACAGCGGGAGCCCCCCCAAAAAAAAGCGATGGGGGGAGGGAGGGAGAGACGCGGCTCAGCGCTCGGTCTTGGCGACCGCGTCGGCCGCGCGACTGTGGGCCTGCTGCAAGGCGGTGTCTCCGGGCGAATAATAAAGTCCGATCATCGCTTGATCGTAGGCGTCGCGGGCTTGTCCCCAACCGATCAGCCAATCGATGAGCTGGGCCCGCCACACGGTCTTCTTGGGGGCAAACACCAGCGCTTGCTCCATCAGGGACTTGGCCTGCTCGCGATCGTTCATGAGGAACCAGGCATGCGCCTCGGCCTGAAACCGGTCGGCCGGTTCCAGGCTCGTGTCGGCCGCCAGTTGCTTGAGGGCGGTGCGGAGAAGGAGTTCCCGGGAGGGTCGCTCCTCAGGCGTCGTGTACGCACGCTCGGCGAACCGGAGCGCGACCGGTCCCGAGGGAATGATCCGATCGACAAGCTGTTGGGCGGGATAGAGTTCCTTGGCGATCTCGACGATCGCATCGGCACTCTCGGGGGCGAGGCCCAGGATCCGCTTCCAACAGCGCGCGAGCAGGTCGAGGTCGCCGATCTGGATCGCCACGCCCTGAACGAGCTCGAGCACTTGCAGGTTCGGGCCGGCGAGCCGCACGGCGCGATCCGCGGAAACTTTGGGGGGCTCGCCCCCCTGGAGCAGGTAGTCGAGGAGCGCGAGCCGGGCGTGCGGGTCGGGCAAAAGCGGACTGCACCGTCTGGCTTCCAGAAAACAACGGGCCGCCGGGACGAGGTAAAGCCGGATGTGGTCGATGTTCAGCAGGTCGGCGATCGGGATCGGCTTGCCGCCCGACAGGGAGTGGGCCGTACTGAACAGCCAGAGTGGGCTGGCCTGATTGGCCACGGTTTCCTGGTCCTTCTCAAACTCGCGGAGCGACTCCTCCGCGCTGGTGGAGTAGAGTCGCAGGAAGACCAGGCCGAGCTTCCAGTGGCCGTCAGCCCAGTCCGGGCGGATCCGGATGACACGCTCGAGGGCGTCCTGCTTCCGCTCGAGTTCGTCCATGCTCGCGTCGGCTTCGCCCGCGGCCGGCTTGGCGGATCCTTGCAGGTAGAACCCGGCTTCGGACATCGCCGTTTCGACCTGCATCAGATGAACGCCCTCAACCAGGACGGTCGTGCTCAGGGCGAGCATGACGACAGCTCCGAGCACCGAGCCGGCCCGGCGTCCCAGCGAGATCGGCCGGTCCTCCGGCAACCGGTTCCGAGCCTCTAGCCCGAGCTTCGCAAGGTAAGCGCCGAGGATCACCGCAACGACGGAGACGGCCGGCACATGGAGCGCGAAATCTCCCAGGCTCTGGACGATCAGGCTTGAGATTCCAAAGAAGGCCCCGCAGATCAATGCGGACTCCGCTCGGCTCGAAGCCCCTTTCAACGCGCGCCACCCGAGCGCGACGGTCCCGGCCACGGCCGCCAAAACCAGGCCAAGCCCGAGGACACCCCCCTCGAGGAGCCATTCGATGTACTCGTTCTCGGCGTGCTCAAAGATCACGTTCGCATGCATCAAGTAGAACCGCGAGGTGACTGTGGCGAAGCTGCCCAGCCCCGTCCCGAAAATGGCATAGCTCGGGATGAGTCGCCCCGCCGTTTGCCAGATCACGAGCCGATCGGCATAGGCGTTTGACTCAAGGATCGACGCGATCCGCTCCTGGTAGCCGGTCGACGACCCCAGGGCTATCAGCAAGACGACGACGAGCAGTCCGATTCCTCCCAGGCTGAGCACCAGCTTCTTCGCCTGGGGACGAAGCAGGACGACCACCAGGCCGATCGCGACGAGCATCGCCACGAACCCGCTCCGCGCCAGCGAGGCCACGATGCCGACGATGATCAATCCGGTCACATACCCGGCCCAGACCTGATCGCCGCGCTGCCGATCACCGCTCCGCGCGTCGGATCGGGGAGCCATCAGAAAGGTCAGCGCAAAGCCAAGACCGAGATTAAGATAGGCAGCCAGGTGGTTGTGATTGACGAACGGGCCGCTGCTGCCCGACGGCGTCTCCCGGACCCAATAAATCCGGCCGTTCCAGGAAAGCAACTGGATCAGCGAGAACAACGACAGCAAGGCCGCATTGACGGCCAACGCGATCCCGAACCGACGGAGCGAGGCCGTCCCAAGCCCAAGCCCCATCACCGCCTGGAACAGGACCCACCCGGCCGCCAGCCGCATCGCGGCGCGACGCGACGCGTCGGGTTCCAGGCTGAGCGTGGACGCGGGAAGTGCAATCGGCCCCCCTGAGTCACCGCTGACCTGCTCCGGCTCCGCCGGGGTCAGACCGGCCCGCAACGCAACGGTCGCGGGCGAAATCCGCTTGAGCACACCGGGGGACAACGACGTGGCCTGCAAGGCGACAAGCAAAACCAGACCCCCGAGCGCCACGCTGGGCAGGCAGAAGAGCGCGCGAACTCGGTCCGTGCCGGCCCGAATCAGAAGCGACAGGATCGCCAGCAGGAAGATTCCGAGGAAGAGGACGAACTCCGCCCAGGCCTCCACCGCGCCAAAGGCCCAGGGAGCCAGACAGGCCATGGCGATCAGGATCGCCTCCGATGCGTATTGGCAGCGTCGAATCAACATCGACTCAGGATCCCTTGCGGCCAGGCGAGAAGAAAGCACAGACTGTGGGCAACGGCAACGGGCGAGGACGTGCAACCTGCCCTCGAGAGCCACATGATAGGACGCTTGGCGAAGAATTACCAATAGCGGGAACCATGCGAAGCTGAGATTTCCTCCGGTTCCGTGGCCATGGATCGGCCGTGCGCACGGAGCGGCCAAGCCGCCCAGCGAGCCGGGCCGACTCGTGGTCGAGTTCGCAACCGATTCTCGAGGCCCGGTTGTCACGAATCGACTTCGCCAACGTTCAAAAAAAGAGGTCAGAGGGGATGGTTGAACACGCCTGATGGCCCGGGCGTATTGGGGTGGGGGCATTTTATCTCTTTCAACGCGTGAAGATTCACGTCAACGTTCCGCTCACGGCGCAAGGAGGGGCACCATTTACCCGAACAATGAGCCAGCGACTGAGAACTCCTTGGGCGCCCGCCTTCGCGCGGTTCGCATCGAGGTCTTCGGCGATCACGGCATCGGCATCATCGGCGCCAGGCTTGGGGTCGTGCCGACGACCTGGCAGAATTATGAAGAGATCGGTGAAGCGATGCCTGCACAGATCCTCTTGCGATTCATCGAGCTGACGGGGGTCGACCCCCTCTGGCTGATGCGCGGCGAAGGGATGAAATATCGTCGGGGCCGGCGCGGGAGCGATCGGGAGCGGAACCTGTCGACCGCGGCGCGGCGGACCGCCGAACCGTGGTCGTTCCACGCTTGATCCCGTCCCGAACCTATGGTTCCGTTGCCGGCGTGACTCGCGATCGTCGCGCGGCACGAGCGTGGTTTCGCAAAGGTCAAGGCCGACGTCGCATGGACCTCGGCGAACGGATTCAATACGATGGGACCGTTCTCGCCGGGGGGCCGCCCAGCCGCGGTTGGCGATTCTCCAGCGGTTTACGTTCGGGTGAATCAGAGGCCGAGCGATCTGGGTGGATAAGTCGAGGGTAAGCCGCCGGAAGTGGAGACTCGCGGTCGCCTTTGGAGATCCAAGAAAATGTTGATTTCCGCCGAGAAGACGTTTTGATGCCCGCGACGAGCCATCCGCGATCGCGACGGTTCGCCGGCCGTCGTCTCGCCCGAGGTAGGCTCACAGGCGGCGAGGTGGACTGAATGCCCAGGGCGATTCGCGACCCACGGAACCTCCCGGCACGCGAACCGGGCGCGCCCGGCACGCCGAAATATGAACGGCTCAGGCAGTACTTCGTCGACGAGGTCCTGGCGGGGCGGTTGAAGCCCGGCGCGATGCTCCCGACCGAGCAACAACTGGCGGACACCTACGCGATTGCGCGGAGCACGGTCCGTCAGGCCCTGGCGGCGCTCCAACGCGACGGCCTGATCCAGCGGATCCAGGGGAAGGGAACGTTCATCCACGACGACGCCCGGGTCCGGTCGCGGCCCGACCTCGACGTCTTCGCCCTGGTCTTGCCGGAAACCCAATCCGCCTTTTATCCGTCGCTCCAGCGCAGTTTCGACGAGGCGGCCGGCAGGGTCCACAACCAGACCCTGGTCTGCCAGTCGAACAACAACCTCGATCGCCAGGGCAACGTCATCCTCCAGCTCCTCGACAAGGAGGTCGCCGGAGTCGCAATCGTCCCCGTGACGGCCCCGCCGACCCCCGTCTATCAGATTCGGCCGCTCCAGAAGGCGGAGATTCCCGTCGTCTTCTGCCACCGCCGCGTCGAAGGCGTCAGGGCGCCCCTGCTGGCGATCCCGTTTCGCGAGGTCGGGCGACTCGCGGGCCGAGCCCTGGTCGAACGGGGGCACCGGCGGGTCGCCTTCTTCGCCCCCCACCTTTCGGAGTCGGCCGTCGGCTATCTCGACGGCCTGCTCGACGTCCTTCCACCCGGCGGTGTCACCGCGGAGCACCGCGTCATCTTCGGCCCCGAGAGCGTGCCCGACCCCGGGGTCCATGAACCCGAGCTGCTCGCCGCGGTTGCGGCCGTCGTCAACCATCCCAACCGGCCGACCGCCATCTTCGCGAGCTTCGACTCGGCGGCCGAATTAATCTATTTGCTGCTCCTGCGGCTCGGCCTGCGGGTCCCCGAGGAGATTTCGCTCATCGGCTTCGGCGGCACGGTGCGCAGCAGCCCTACGCTTCATCGCATCACATCAGTGACCGTCGATGAAACTGAGATCGGCCGCCGGGCCGTCGAGCTGCTCGACCGGATGCGGCGGCAGGAATTGCCACGCGACTCCAACGAGACCTTCATCATGCCGATCCGTATGAGCGACGGTCAGACCCTGGGGCCTGCTCCGCGCCCGACCCGGTCGGCCCGCTGACGCCTTCGCTTCGCTTGGTTCCCACAAGAATTTAGGATCGATCATTCACGGATCCGAGAACATTTTACGATGTTGATCTTCGACGCCCATCTCGACCTGAGCATGAATGCCCTCGAATGGAACCGCGACCTCACGCGCCCGGTGGCCGAGATCCGGGCCCGCGAGGCGGGTAAGACCGACAAGCCCGACCGGGGCAACGCCATGGTCTCGCTGCCCGAGATGCGTCGGGGTCGGGTCGGGTTGTGCGTCGCGACCCAGATCGCGCGGTACGTGGCGGCCGACAATCCGCTCCCCGGCTGGCACAGCCCCGAGATCGCCTGGGCGCAGACTCAGGGGCAGTTGGCCTGGTATCGCGCGATGGAGGAGGCCGGGCAGATGACGGCGATCGTCGATCGTAAGGGGCTCGACCGCCAAGTCGAGCTCTGGTCGAACGACCCGCCGGCCGACGCCCCGATCGGCTACATCCTGAGCCTCGAAGGAGCCGACTCGATCCGGACCCCCGGCCACCTCGAGCAAGCCTACGCCCAAGGCCTGCGCGCCCTCGGCCCGGCGCACTACGGGCCGGGCCGCTACGCCCAGGGGACGCACGCCACCGGCGGCCTGACCGCGGCCGGACGCGAACTGCTGGCGGAAATGCGTCGACTGAACATCATCCTCGACGCCACCCACCTCTGCGACGATAGCTTCTGGGAAGCGCTCGACCACTACGACGGCCCGGTCTGGGCGAGCCATCAAAACTGCCGCGCCCTCGTCCCCGACGATCGCCAGTTCAGCGACGCACAGATCAAGGAACTGATCGCGCGCGGAGCCATCTTCGGCGCGGCGCTCGATGCCTGGATGATCGTCCCCGGCTGGAAGATCGGCAAAACCCTCCCCCAAGACGTGGGCGCGACGCTCGAACGCGAGATCGACCACATCGACCACATCTGCCAGCTCGCGGGCAACGCACGCCACGTCGGCATCGGCACCGACCTCGACGGCGGCTTCGGCCGCGAACAGGCCCCCGCCGACATGGAGACCATCGCCGACCTGACAAACCTGCCCGCCCTGCTCGCCCGCCGTGGCTACACCCCCGACGACATCGCCGGTGTCATGCACGGCAACTTCCTGCGCTTCCTCCGCCAAACCTGGAGCGAATAACTCGTATCCCTGCCGTGGGGCGGGCACGGCCCGCGATCCCGATCTCCTTGCCAAAACGGAGGTTAAGCGGAGCCAAACAATCGCGAACTTCAACCACAAATATCAGAAATCAGAAACCGTTTACGGGTCGAGGGTGCCAAAAGTATCGAGGAATCGAAGCCCTGGCGTTGCGGGGGCACGTCCTGTAACCTCCAGTCTTGCAAGAGAATACCAAAGGATGACGAGGGCTGACCCCGCACGGTCGCGGCCGGAGTGACAAATGCGCAATTGAATGCCATAGCAGTCAGGTCAGATGCGTTGGCCCTCGACCCGAGAGCGCCCGATTCACATAAACCACTCCAAATCGATGGCGAGCCGCACGATGAAACCGATCCCACGCAGGCGCTTTCTGGAAAGCTCGATGGCGGCCGGCCTGGCGCTGGGAGCGCCGCGGCTGATGACGGGTGCCGAGCCCCGCTCGGGCGGTCCCAATGAGGCGGTCCGTGTGGGGGTCATCGGGCTGGGGGCGACCAATGCGGTCGGTGGCGTGGGCGGGCGTGGTCACCAACTCATCGGCCGGCTCCGAGAGATCTCCGGTGCCAGGATCGTCGCGCTCTGCGACGCGGACCAGGCGCACCTCGACCGCGAAGTCAAAGCGGCCAGGGACCGGGAAGGAAAGGTCGCCGCTCATACGGACCTGCGCAGGATCCTCGACGACAAGAACATCGACGCGGTGGTCATTGCCCTCCCCAACCACTGGCACGCCCTGGCGACGGTCTGGGCTTGCCAGGCCGGCAAGGACGTCTACGTCGAGAAGCCGTTCTCGTACAACCTCTGGGAAGGACAGCAGATGGTGGCGGCGGCCCGCAAGTACGGCCGCATGGTCCAGGTCGGCACCCAGAACCGTTCGAGCACGTTTTTGCGCCAGGTGTTCGAGCGTCTGAAGGGCGGCGAGCTCGGGGCCATCCGGTTTGCCCACGCGCTGGTGTATCGGGCCCGCAACGGCATCGGATCGGGCGACCCGCCCGCGTCGCCCCCGGCCACTTTGGATTACGACCTCTGGTGCGGCCCGGCACCGAAGAAGCCGCTGACGCGTAATCAGTTGCACTACGATTGGCACTGGGTCTGGGACACGGGCAACGGCGAGATCGGGAATAATGGGATCCACGTCATCGACATCTGCCGCTGGGCCCTGGGCCAGGACGGGCCGCCCCCGCGTGCCATGAGCATCGGCGGCCGGTTCGGCTTCCACGACGGCGGCGAGACGGCCAACACGCAGGTCGCGCTGCTGGATTACCGGCCGGCCCCGCTCATCTGCGAGATCCGCAACGTGAGCGTCGCCAAGGGCGCGGACCCGATGGGGAGTTTCCGAGGCCGGAACAAAGGCATCGTCATCGACTGCGAAGGGGGCTACTTCGCGGGCGATTCCTCCGGCGGGGCCTTCTTCGATCGCCAGGGAAAGAAGATCCAGGACATCGCGGATGGTGACACCCCCAAGGCGTTGGAGACGGCCCACCTCTCCAGCTTCGTCGCCGCCGTTCGCAGCCGGCAGACCAGTGACCTGACATGCGAGGCGCTCCAGGGGCACCACTCCACAGCCTGCTGCCACATGGCGAACGTTTCGCATCGGCTCGGGAAACAAACCGCACCCGAGGCGATTCGGACCGCGATCACCGGCAACGGAGAGTTGGCCGCCGCCTTCGACCGCTGCAGCGAGGCGCTCCGCAAGAACGGCGTGGAGCTCGACGCCACCCCGGCCACCCTCGGGCCCTGGGTGACCCTCGACGCGAAACAGGGCCGCTTCGTCGGAGACTTCGCGGACGCCGCCAATAAGCTGTCCCGGCGTACCTACCGCGAGCCGTTCGTGGTCCCCGAAATCACCGAGGGATGAACCCGGCCGATTACTTGACACGGTAGCAAGGACACCGGGTGAATGGATCCTGGCGGCCCGAACAACTGGCTTGTCCGGGCCGCCAGGCCGAACGCCGATGCGAATCCGCTCGTGCATCCCCCCACTCCCTCGGCCGAGGGGAATCGAGGAAGGGGGGGAGAGAGGTCCTTGGCCATGTCAGCCGATTTGCATTTATCGAATCCACGTGTAAAGTAAACTCGAACGATATCGCCGGAAGCGGGTCGCTCCGAGGTCGTAATCGTCTCTCCGGGATGCAGTGCGGATTGTCCGGCCATGATCGGACCGAATGGTCGGGTCTGACGCCGAGCCGCGAGCGGACTCCCGGCCCTTCGTCCCGGTCCGGTTCCTTTCAAGATCGGGGCGAATCGATGGCGCATTCCGAGTCACCGGGCGTTCGGGGACTCGCCCCGGCATGGCCGCGGCGGGCGGCGTCGAGACGCCGAGGGACCGGCCTGGTGCCCGGCTTCGAGGCGTTGGAAGGGCGGGTCGTGCTCAGCACGTTCACCGTCACGAACACGAACGACGACGGGGGCGGCTCGCTCCGGGCGGCAATCGACCTGGCCAACGCGGACCCGGCGCAGGATACGATCAACTTCGCCGTCTCGGCCACCGGAACGATCAGGCTGCGGTCGGCCTTGCCCGACCTCACAACGGCCATCATCCTGATCGGCCCGGGGGCGTCGGCCCTGACCGTGGCCCGCAGCGCCGATCCGTCGACGCCGGAATTCCGGATCTTCAACGTGACGGCGGGGGCCGAGGTGGCGATCTCCGGCCTGACGATCTCAGGCGGCCGGGTGTCCGCGGAAAGCGGCGGGGGCATCGCCAACCACGGCACGCTGGCGATCACCGACTCCACGCTCAGCGGCAACTCGGCCGGGTTTAATGGCGGCGGCATCGACAACTACGGCACGCTAGCGGTCACCCGTTCCACGCTCAGCGGCAACTCGGCACGCTACGGTGCCGGTGGCATCGACAACTCAACCCTCCATGGCACGGTGAAGCTCACCCAGTCCATACTCAGCGGCAACTCGGCCGGCACCGGCGGTGGCATCGGCAACTCGACCGGCACGGTGACGATCACCAACTCCACGCTCAGCGGCAACTCGGCCGTCTACAATGGCGGCGGCATTTCCAATGCGGGCACGGTGACGGTCACCCATTCCACACTGAGCGACAACTCGGCCGGCTTCAATGGCGGCGCCATCTCCAACTATAACGCGGTGACGATCACCAATTCCACTCTCAGCGGCAACTCAGCGGGCGCCGGCGGCGCCATCGCCAACTCATCTTACGCCGGCACGGTGACGATCGCCGAGTCCACATTCGGCGGCAACTCGGCCGACCCGGGGGGCGGCGGTGGCATCGCCAACCACGGCACGGTGACGGTCACCACGAGCCTCTTCGCCAACTCCGCAGGCGGGAACCTCGCTCAAGCGGCCTCTGGCTCGTTCGCCTCGAAGGGCTCCAATCTCTTCTCCGACACCCCCACCGTGGCACTCGACCCCACCGACCTGATTGACACCGACCCCCGGCTCGCCCCATTGGCCGACAACGGCGGACCCACCCAGACCATGGCCCTGCTCCCCGGCAGTCCGGCCATCGACGCCGGACGCGTCGTGCCCGGGATCACCGTCGACCAGCGGGGCGTACCCAGGCCCCAAGGCGCCGCACCCGACATCGGCGCCTTCGAGTCACGCGGGTTCACCCTCGTCATCCTCTCCGGGAACAACCAGAGCGCGACCGGCGGCTCCGCCTTCCCGATCCCGCTGGTCGTGCGCATCGCCAGCCCCTTCGGCGAACCGGTCGCGGGGGGCCGGGTCAGGTTCGCCGGGCCGACGACCGGCGCCTCAGCCAGTTTCACCGGCAACCCGGCTCCGATCGACGCCAACGGCCTGGCGTCGGTCGTCGCCACGGCCAATAGTCTCGGCGGCCCCTATGCCGTCACCGCCCAGGTGTCCGGCAAAGTCGTGGGCCTCACCTTCGCCCTCGAGAACCTCGTCATGCCGCCGCCGGTCGTGGGGCCGACGGTCGTGGGGCCGACGGTCGTGGGGTTGCAGCGTTACGGCTTCCACGCCCAGCCGACGACCCTGGTCCTCCGCTTCAGCGCGGCGCTCGACCCAGGCCGGGTCCAGGACCTGGCGAACTACCAGATCGTCACACTCGGCGGTCGCGGCCTGGCCGGCTCGCGGGTCGGCCATGTCACCCGCGTCCGCGCCGCGGTGTACGACCCGGCGACGCAGACCGTCACGCTCCACCCGGCCCGGCGGCTCAACCCACGCCACACCTACCGGCTCACGGTCCGTGGCACCGGTCCCGGGGGATTGGCGAGTCCGACAGGCGTCCTCCTCGACGGCGGCGGCACGGGTCAGCCCGGCAGCGACTTCCTGGGCACGATCCACCGGGAGACGTTGGTCGGATCCTCACGCGCCTTCTTCAACCAGATCCGCCACCGCTGGGCCGGCCAGGGAGGGATCAGTCAGGGCCAGCACGCATAGCGCAGCGATCGGGGTTGTCTGGCGCGACGGTCCTCGGCTCGACATCTTAGAGACTGTCCCATAAGGGGAACAAACGAGCACTGAGCGACGTAGAAGTGGTATGAGAACCCACCATTACCCCAGCGACGTCACCGACGAGCAGTGGGCCTTGATCGAGCCGCATCTCCCGCCTGCGCCCCTCGGCGGACGGCCTCGTAAGACCGACCTGCGGGACGTCGTCGATGCCATCTTCTACATCCTCCGCACCGGTTGCCAGTGGCGATACCTCCCTGTGGACTTCCCGCCCAAGAGCACCGTCTGGCGGTATTTCAATGAGTGGCGGCACGATGGAACTTTCGACAAAATCCACGACCTACTTCGTCGTAAAGTCCGCACGGTAGAGAAGCCTTACCACCCCCGCACCTCGGCGAGTGTCGACAGCCAGTCGGTCGACACCACCTCCGGTGGCGAGGAGCGGGGCCGCGACAACGCCAAGAACGTCGATGGTCGGAAACGCCACATTGTGGTGGACAGTATGGGTTTGCTGCTGGCCGTTCTGGTGACGGCCGCCGATGTCGACGACGCCAAGGGGGCGACCGAACTGTTCACTCGGCTGGACGGCCAACCGATGAGCAAAGTCGTACGGATGTACGCCGACTCGAAGTATCATAACTTCGATCTCTACGCTTGGGTCCAGGAGCACGAGCAATGGGAATTGACCATCGTGCGACGTCCCAAGGATGCCAAGGGTTGGGTGCTCCTGCCAATTCGCTGGACGGTCGAGCGGACGTTCGCGTGGCTCGGCCGATGTCGACGCTTGAGCAAGGACCGTGAAAAGAGCGTCCTGTCGTCGGAGTCGTTTGTCAAATTGGCCATGATCCAATTGATGCTCAATCGACTCAAGCCCTCGACAGCGGACGCCGAGTTCCACTACCGAAAATCGGCCTAACCCTGCTTATGGGACAGTCTCTTAGTTTTCGGTCCTCGTGATCAGCTTACTGCACTCCGCCGTGCAGAGCTGACACGGACCGATCCAAGGATGCCTCCGGCTCCATCGAAAGTCATACCCGGTTTTTCGCCACCCTGACAACCTGGACGACCTGGTCCGCCGGGGGCTCCTGCCCGCGCTCCCGGCCCCGCCGCGCAAGGCTTACAATGATTTTGATTGAGGCCGCTGACCTGTTATGCGACAAGGCTTGAACGCCTCGATCGAGGACGAGGGACGAAACCAACCCGGCCGCCTCAGCGTCGGGAAGGTCGATTCACCCTCATGGACAGCAGGCCCGCCGGGGAAGTCGTCGTGAAAATCAGTGTCCTGTCATACGAGCCCGTGTTCCGGCTGGACGAGCTGGATCGTCGCATGGGGGTTGCCAAGGCCCTCGGTTATCAAGGGATCGAGCTTGTCGCCACGCATCCGCTGGGTTACACGATCGATGAGGTGATCGCTCTCACCGAGCGTCATCAGCTCCCAGTCGTTTCGCTCTTGTCGGGCTGGTCGTACTCGAATGAAGGACTCTGTCTGTCGAGCCCCGACGCGCGGCTGCGCGCCCGCGCCCAGGAACGGCTGAAACGCTATGTGGAGCTGGCGAGCCGGCTCCGTTCGGTGCTGGTGGTGGGACAGATGCAGGGGCTCCGGTCGGACGAGCCGGACGAGGCGAAGGCGAATGAGCGGATCGCAGAGGGCTTGAAGGGAGTGGCCGACGCGGCCGAGCGGGCCGGCGTCTCGGTCGTCATCGAGCCGGTCAACCATTTTCAGGTGGGGTTCAACCATACGGCCGACGCGGCCAGGGCTATGGCCGACCGGGTCGGTTCGCCTGCGCTGAGTTACATGCTCGACACGATCCACATGAACATCGAGGAGCGGTCAATCGTCGGCACGATCCAAGATCATGGCCCACGGATCAGGCATTTCCATCTCTGTGAGACGAACGGCGGCCCCTTCGGGAGCGGCGGCCTCGATTTTCCCGGCGTTCTGGCGGCGTTGGAGCAGACCGGCTACGATCGCTTCATCTCCGTCAAGGTCTACCGCGAGGTTGATTTCGACACCGCGGCCCGCGGTTCGGCGGAGTTCCTCCGCCAGGTCAGGGGCAGGCTTGGCTGACCGTTGCGAACCGGAGCGGGATCGATGCGTTCCATGGCGGTGATCGAGATCGACGGTACGAAGGTTGCCCCCAACGGGGGGCGTTACCGGGTCCTGGCTGCTGCGTGCGGCCTGGCAGTGATCACCTACATCCACCGGGTCGGGTTTGCCACTGCGGCGGCCGAGTTCAAGGGCCCCCTCGGCCTCGATCAACGTCAACTGAGCTACCTCATGGCCGCCTTCATGCTGGCCTACGGGGGCTTCGAGATCCCCTGGGGCTGGCTTGGCGATCGCTTTGGCGTGCGGAACCTCCTGGTCGTCGTCGTTCTAGGTGGCTCGTTGGCGACCGCGGCCCTCTGTCTGTCGACGGCCTTCCCCGCCGGCGCGATGGCCCTGGGGTACTTGCTCGCCCTGCGGTTTCTGTTCGGGATGTTTCAGGCCGGGACGTTTCCGTCGATCTCACGGATGACGGCCGATTGGATGCCAGGGACCGAGCGGGGCGCGGCGCAGGGACTCGTCTGGACGGCGAGCCGACTGGGGGGCGCGCTCTCGCCCCTTTTGGTGGTGCAACTGACCCTCCATTTAGGAAGTTGGCAAGCCGCGATCGTGGTGATCTCTCTCCTCGGCGGCGTCTGGTGCCTCGCCTTCTGGCCCTGGTTCCGCAACAGGCCGACCACCACGATGGAGGTCAACGTTCCTCAACCCGACCGGCTCGGGGCCGGACGGATGGTCCGGTCGGGGAGCGTCTGGGCCTTGTGCTTGATGTACGGGTGCCTGGGTTATAGCGGGAATTTCTTCCTCACGCTTTTACCCGACTACCTCCGAACGAATCGCGGGCTGTCGCCTGGCACCGCACAATGGCTGTCGTCGTTACCTTTCGCCTGCGGGGTCATCGCCTGCTTTGCTGGAGGAGCCATTTCCGACGCGATCATTCGCTGCACCGGCGACAGGACGAGGGGCCGTCGCCTCGTGGGCGCGGCAGGCATGGCTCTGGCCGCGTCGGCCATCCTGGCCACAATCTGGGTGCGCGACACTCGCGCTCTGGGCTTCTTGCTCTGCCTCACATTCTTCGGCAACGATCTGGCGATGGCACCTGCCTGGTCCGCCGCGGCCGACCTGGGCGGGCGCCTCGCCGGGACACTGGGAGGCGCGATGAACATGCTCGCCAACCTTTCGTCGGCCGTTGCCTCGCTGCTGAGCGGCTACCTCCTCCACAAGGGTCACGTCCAGGTTCCCTTCGTTGTGTTCGCGGTCGTGTACGCCGCGGGCGCGCTCTGCTGGTTCCGTATCGATCTGGACAGGCCAGTGGTCGGGTGAGCAAAGCGGCTCTGTAGACACTTCAGGAGTAGGCCCGATGTTCGATTTCACGGGACGCGTGGCGATGGTGACGGGGGCCGCGCGTGGACTCGGCCGGGCGATCGCCCTCGGGTTTGCCCGTGGGGGCGCGGTCGTGTCACTCACCGACCGGGATGGCGACGGGGTCGAAGAGGTCGCGCGGACGATCCGGCAAGCCGGAGGTCTCGCAACGGCCTATGCGTGCGACGTTGCGGACGCAGACCAGGTGCGGCTTACCGTCGAGGCCACCGAGTCCAGCCTCGGCCCGATCGACGTCCTCGTCAACAACGCCGGGATCACCCGACGGATCGCCCTTTTCGACTGGCGCCCCGAGGACTGGGATGAAGTGATCCGCGTCAATCAGATCGGGACATTCCTCGTCGCCCGTGAGGTTGGCAGGCACATGGTTGGTCGTGGGAAGGGGAGCATCATCAACATGTCCGCTCTGGGTGGCGGTCTCGTCGGCCTGGGCCGTGGCAACGCGATCTATTGCGCCACGAAGGGAGCCGTTGCGGCAATGACTCGCGACCTGGCCGCGGAATGGGCCCCGTTCGGCATCCGCGTCAACTGCGTGGCTCCGGGTTGGTTCCGGACCGAGATGACCGCCCCACTCGTGAAGAACGAGGCGCTCACGGCCCGCATCCTCGACCGCGTCCCGCTGGGCCGTCTGGGCGAACCCGAGGACGTCGTGGGCCCGGTCCTCTTCCTCGCCTCCGACGCCTCTGCGATGATCACTGGTCATACTCTGCCGATCGACGGTGGGGTATCCACCATCGTGCGACTGAGCAGTGAGCCGGTCGTCGACTGAACGGCAAATCGACGTCACCGAGTCAATCTGAAGGTGCGGTTCGCCGCCAACGCCGCCTCTGGAGATCACCTATCGCGAAAGCAAGCAGATCGTCGGGGCGGGCCAGCAGCAGGTGAGGTTCTTGTGGGCGAGCATCGGTGCGTTCCACGTCTGCCTGTAGACATTCACGTTGACCGACGCGTGGGCCTGGGGCCGGAGAGAGGATGAGTTGGTGGACCGCTCGGGCTCGCCGTGGGACAGACCGTCACGCCGCCCGAGCCACGCGGACAAGCGTCGGGCGCTGCTGGGCGAGGAAATCCGTGCGATTCTACGAAAATCATTGCATGCAATTTTAATATCACCTTGTTTTAAGCGTTTGCCCCGCGAACTGTTACGCGAATCGAGTGCAACAAAATCACTATAAGTCATAAATCAGAATTAGGGCGACACACAAAACAATACCACTAGCAATTCGCCACTGATGCGATGCACAATCAAATACGACAATCAATTAAATAACACTATAAGCATTCTTGCGTTTGTTCGATTAGAACCAGGGCTCTACCAGCCGTTCGTCAATTGGGTGACCGAACTCGCCGACGAGTTTCGCCAGCAGTGGGGCGAGAGAGGTTGCATGTTCCACCTACTGTGTGAAACGGCCTCTGCCCTTGCTTCGACTCCCGTGACCAAACCGCTCGGGACGATCCTGGCCGGGTTCTGGTTCGCCTCGATGGCGGATCTGATTGCGGAGATCGGGACATGATCGCCTGCTCCTTCTGCGGCTGCGACTCCGCCATCCACGTGGAAACGCTCTTCCTAACCGGACCCAAGACTGCGATCTGTGAACCGTGCGTGGCGGTTGCGGTACTGGAGATCAGGAAGTGGCGGGGGAAGCAGTGAACGGGGCGAGCGAATGACGAATCATTTCGACCGCCCCATCGGTTTGGTTTACTGGAGATTGAAGTGCTTCGCCAGATCCCGAAGGCCTTCCTTGGTTTTGCCTCTTGCCTTGATCTTATCGGCAATCTCGGTGGCCAGCTTCCTAAGCCCGGCTAGGTCCGCTGGAGGCGGCAGCAGGCAAGCCACGGATACGCCCGGCTGCCCAGCACCCGGCGCGACGCCAAAGCTCTTTAACAGCCCGTCCGTCGAATCGCTGGCATCCTTCGTGTCGCCGTAGTTCTCGGACCCGGCGCGGACACGGCAATCGCGCGGGTCGAAGACGCCGTAGCGGACCCCAACGGCCACGTCTGCGTCAGCGTAATCGTACTGCTGGACGAGCGAAACAATCTGGTTAGCGCTCCATGCGGCGTTGAGGTAGATGGCAAGGTCGATCAGGGCGGCGATATGTAGATCGGTCGACCCGGTCTCAGTGCCGAGCGACCCGACCGGTAACGCGTCCAGAGCGGCAGCAACGGCCGGGTGATGGATCCGGGTCAGGAGGCCGGTCACGGAGTCGTCGGGAAGGTAATCGCCCTCCAGGTCGAGTAGTTCTTCGAGTTCAAACAATTTCGGGGGGTCCGTCACCTCCTCGAGATCCTCTTTGAGCTTGGCGAAGGTCAGGACCGCCGCGGTTACCGCCCCGCAATCGGAATGGCCCAAGGCGACGATCAGACGGAGGGGTTTCTTGGTGAGGTCGACTGAAGGTGTCGGTTTCGTCGGGCCCTTGGGCTTTTGCGGCTTTAACGCTGCAAAACTGAGCAACGAGTAATGGAGGCTGCCCGAGCAGTCCGGGCCGAGCGTGTTTCCCGCGATCCGAGAAATGTAGAGGTCGTCAAAGCCCTGGGTGAACAGTAGTTCGACCGGCGCGCGGGCGTCGACGCAGCCGAGGACCGCCGCGAAAGGAAGCTGTGCCGGGAAACCGGACGGTTTTGGGATGCCGCCGATCTCACGCAGTGCGAGGGGGACCTCCACCGGACGCGGTTTGTCGTGGCCTTTGCACTGGGCGATGAAGTCGGCGAATTTCTCGTTCCCTTTGCACAGCTTTTTGACCGCATCGTCGGCATTGTCCGGCTTCTTTCGCGAGGGGTCCTGCTTTGGCTGTTTAGGCAGCTGAGACCGATCGAAGGAGTAGATTAACTCGATTGTTCCGGAACCGGTTCCCGTCGCGGCGGGTTCTGCTGCTTTTTGGGCTTCTACGGCATTCTTGGTCATCATTCCTCCCCTCGACATGGGTAACTGAATCGGATATCTCATCACTCGACCGATCTGTTTGCAAGGAGTAGCCAAGAAAGGGAGAATCGACGTCCGCTTGAGACCGAAATCGGGCACCGATATGATCTTGGAACGAACCCTCGACTTTGAGCGAACCCAATGATGAACCGGCATCCCGGTCCCCATCTTGGCGGCAATAAATCCGCTATACCGGCGAACACTCTCCATCAGGCCGCTGACGGCCGAGGCAATTCTCCGGTGACTCATGCTCGACCCCATGGTTTCGCTCGCGTTCTCGGTCTATTCCGGCAAGGGTGTCTATTCGGCCCTGCTGGGCTCTGGTGTCTCGCGTTCATCCGGCATACCGACCGGCTGGGAAATCACCCAGGAGCTGGCCAAGAAACTCGCAACCCTTTCTGACGCGGCCACGGAGGACACGCTTGACTGGTATCGGACCGTGTTCAAACAGGAGCCTGACTACTCGGTTCTGCTTGAGCAGATCGCCAAAATGACCGGCGACCGCCACTTCACGCTTCGGCCCTATTTCGAGCCGACGCCGGAGGAATTGGAGGAGGGGAAGAAGGTCCCGACGGCCGCACACAAGGAGATCGCCGACCTCGTACTGAAGGGCTACATCCACGTCATCGTCGCCACGAACTTCGATCGCCTCATGGAGCAGGCGCTAGGTGCCGTTGGCGTGACGCCGAACGTTGTGGCGAACGCGGACCAGGTCAAGGGAATGGTGCCGCTGGTTCATTCCAGATGCACGATCATCAAGGTGCATGGGGACTACACCGACATCCGCATCAAGAACACGCTCGGCGAGCTGGCCGCCTATGAAAAAGAGATGAACCGAATCCTCGACCAGGTGTTCGACGAGTACGGGCTGATCGTCTGTGGCTGGTCGGCCGACTGGGATGAGGCCTTGCGTGCAGCCATCGAGAGGTGTCCAAACCGGCGGTTCACGACCTATTGGTCCGCGTACAGCGGTGTCTCGGGCAAAGCCGAGGCAATCTGCGTCCAGCGAGCTGCCCAGATCATCCGGGGCATGGGGGCCGACGCGTTCTTTGGTCAGTTCAAGGAGAAAATCGAGGCGATGGAGGCATGGACGTCTCCCGCCACCCCCTCACCAAGCAAATGGCCGTGGCATCGGTCAAGAAATACATATCCGAGGAACGCTTCCGACCCCGGCTCCATGACCTGTTCATAGGTGAAGCCGAGAAGGTATAGTGGCCCCCAGATTTCGGACCACTCGGTAAGTTATCATTGAGGTAGGTCTTACCGAGGGCGAAGCATGGGACAAATCCGCAAGCGACACTCGGCGGCGTTCAAGGCGAAGGTCGCCTTGGAAGCTGCCAAGCAGGACAAGACGATCTCCGAACTGGCCAAGCAGCACCAGATTCATCCGGTGCAGATCAGCCAGTGGAAGAAGCAACTCCTGGACGGCCTGGAGGGCCTCTTCGAGAACGGGTCGGCCGCCCGCCGGCCCGACCAGGAGAAGCTCCAGACCGAATTGTACAAGCAGATCGGGCGGCTCCAGATGGAGCTGGCCTGGGTGAAAAAAAATCTGCCTTGTGAGGTCGAGGTCAAAAGAGCCTTGATCGAATCCACGCATCCTCAGTTGAGTGTTCGTCGCCAATGTGAGTTGCTGGGACTCAATCGATCGAGCTTCTACTACGAGCCGGCGACGGAGACCCTCGAGAACCTGAGCCTGATAAGGCGGATCGACGAGCAATATCTCAAGACGCCGTTCTACGGCAGCCGCCGCATGACGGCCTGGCTGTCGAGGCAGGGAGAGGAGGTCAACCGCAAACGCGTGAGCCGCCTGATGGAATTGATGGGTTTGGAAGCGCTTCATCCCGGGCCTCGAACCACGACGCGGAACCCTGACCACAAGGATTACCCGTACTTGCTTCGAGACCTGACGATCGAGCGACGCAATCAGGTTTGGTCCACCGACGTGACGTACCTCCCGCTCAACCAGGGCTTCATGTTCCTGGCGGCGGTGATCGACTGGCACAGCCGGTTCGTGCTCTCTTGGCGGCTGTCGAACACGCTCGACGGTCGGTTCTGCCTGGAGGCGTTGAATGCGGCGTTGGAGGGAGGACGCCCCGAGATCTTCAACACCGACCAGGGCGTGCAGTTCACGGCGCGGGCCTTCACCGGCCGGCTTGAGGCGGAAGGGATCGCCGTGAGCATGGACGGACGCGGGAGGGCGTTGGACAACGTGTTCGTCGAGCGGCTGTGGCGGTCTCTTAAATACGAGGACATTTATTTGAAAGCCTATCGCAGTGTCAGAGAGCTGGAAGCCGGCCTTGAAGGGTGGTTTGCGTTTTACAACCACGAGCGTTTGCACCAGAGCTTGGCCTATCGCACGCCCGCCGAGGTCTACCATGGGGCCGAACCGGTCGGGCCTTGAGAGGGGAGAGCGGGGTGGAGTCCCACGTTCGTTCCGGCCACCGATTGCGTGCCGAGCCGGTCGGGCCTTGAGAGGGGAGAGCGGGGCCGAAGCATAACTTAAAAACCGGGCCGAGTGGTCTGGACATTGGGGACCACTTCACCAAGAAGTGACCCTTTACACATAAGATGCCGCTTGCCAAACCGGGCATAACGCGAATCTCTCCGACTACGTATTGACGATGAAGTTCGGGTCCGATCCTTCTGAAGTTTTACGCCGGATGATGAAGGACAGGATGGAGGGGCAGTGATTGACTATGGTCCCGGGTCAATTCATTCTTGCTCTGCGATCACGGCGGCCGTCATCTCGATGATTTGATCTTAAATCCACGTCAAGCCCTTTTGTTCGAAGTCCTCACGAGAACAATGCTCTGTGCCGTCATGAACAAGATGAGGAATACGCTGCTTTCGCACGGAAGCCTGAGCCCGCATTATGATGATCCCGTCGTCGTCATTAAACAAGAGCGCCACCGCGATCTCAAACTTGTCCGAATCCAGCTTCGACCAGTAAGCACGACGTCCTCTGTCTTCGTTGCTCACCTGGCCTGCCCGCAACTCCGCTTGGGCAGCTCCGAGCATTTCGGAGAAGTTCGCGTCGCGATACTTCCTCGCGTCAGGTAACCACTCATCCCTCTTTCGCTCGATTTCCTCTAGGCCGTGTGGACAATATCTGCGAGTTCTTCGTAGGAAGGGTAATCAGTTTCGCGGTTCCGCACCCTACGGGCACTCAACCATGCGTCGCCATGAAATAGCAGATGAACACTGGGAACGCATCAAGGATTTCCTGCCTGGCCAAGTTGGCGACCCCCGGCGTGACCGCCTCGGACAACCGTCTCTTTGTCAACGCCGTCCTCTGGATCACCAAGACCGGGGCTCCCTGGCGTGATTTTCCCGAACGCTTCGGGAACTGGAATTCGGTCTGGAGGCGGTTCGATCGCTGGTCCGCCAAGGGCGTTTGGCTCCGGATCTTCGAGGAGTTGAATGACACCGACTTGGAGTGGCTCATCCTCGACAGCACCGTGATTCGAGCCCACCAGCACGCCGCTGGGGCGAAAAAAAGGGGGCCCCGATCAGGCGTTGGGGCGCTCTCGGGGCGGGTTCGGGACCAAGCTGCACATCGCCGTCGACGGGCTGGGAAACCCCGTCGAGTTCATACTGACCGGGGGGACAGGTAGCCGACATCAGCCAGGGCAAGGCCCTGATCGAAGCTCATGAATTCAAAGCGGTGATCGCCGACAAAGGATATGATGGAGATAATTTTGTTGCGGCGATCGAGGCCCATAATGCGGCCGCGGTGATCCCGCCGAAAAAGAATCGGATTTTCAAACGAGAGTACGACAAGCATATTTACAAGGAACGCAATCTTGCGGAGCGTTTCATCAGTCGAATCAAGCAGTATCGTCGTGTTGCGACCCGGTACGAGAAGACGGCCCGCAACTTCCTGGGGGTCGTTCACGTGGCTGCAATCATGGCATTGCTGCTTTAGCCCAGGCTCCGCATACTACCCAGGTATTGTCCACACGGCCTAAACCTACGATGAGGGCCGCTTCGTGCCGACCACGTTGACACCGCTGCCGATGACAAGGTCGTGGTGATAGGCCCAATCGTAGAGGCGGCCGGACCGGGCCGGGGGGAGGACGACGAGGTCGTCGAAACCCTCTTCGGTGAACCAGGCCTGGAGTTCCGCGACCGTGTGGTGCGACTGATAGCGCGGGGCATACCAGTCGAAGCTATCGCACACGCGGAGCGTCCAGTCGGGGTGATTCGAGAAGTTCGCAACCTTGTTGAGGGTTCGGTTGAGGACCGGGATGCCGCCGAGCACGCCCAGCGCGACGCAGCAAGGTTCGAGCACGCGGGCCGGGAGCCGAGTGGTCGCAGCGCGGAGCGCGGAATTGATCCACTCCTGGGGGGGGATGTTCTGGCGATAGAGCCAGACCGCCAGCCGGCCTCCCGGTTTGACGCGGGCGGCCACCTGAGCGAACGCCCGCCGCGGGTCGGGGCTGTGGTGCATCACGCCGATCGAGAACGCGACGTCGAACTGCTGCTCGGCCAGCGGAAGGTCGAGCAGGTCCCCCTGGACGATCGAGACGCCAGGCAGGTCGGCACAGAGTTCGGCGGCCTTCTCGACGGCCGTGCTGAGGTCGACCCCGACCACCGTCGCCCCATGGCGACCCGCCAGCCGGGCATAGCGCCCACCGCCGCAGCCGGCATCGAGCACGAGCTGGCCCGCAAGTGAGGCCGGAGCGATCCCGGTCTTGACCAGGAAGGTCGCCTCGTCCTCATCGTCACGCGCCACGTCGTAGCGGTTCCACTGCCTCCCGAAACTGGCCGCGTACGACTCCTCGGTGAATCGAGGAATCCCTCGCACCACGGGGTAGACCTTGCCACAGCCGCGGCACCGCAATTGGGGCGGTTCGCCCGCATTTTCGAGCGACTCGCGACAGCCGGGACAGCGGACAATATTCAGCAGGGCGGCGTTCATCGAACCATTCTAACGAGCGGCCGACCGAGCGTCACGCTCGAGAATGTCCGGGCGTCAGAATGTTGGGTTTCCGCCAATCATCGCATCCTTAATTACGTTACAACAGCATTCATCGAATCGAGATCCCAGGCGTTGGGCACGGCCCTGGTCAATCGTCCTGGATCTCGACGCCCTGTTTCTTGGCGGCTCGCTTGATCCGGCCCTTGATCGTCTTGACCTCGTCTTTGGTGTACTTGGCGGCATTGTCCGCGTGGTTGATGTAGCTCCACGCCGCGCGAACATGCTCGGGGGTGTCGACGGGGTACTTCTTGTTCACGGGGTCTGCGAACTCGACGTCCCCATATTCATGCTCGCCCCGCTCGGGGTTCACATCATCTCGTCGTTGAATCCGTGCGACCATGGCTTGTCTCCCCTCGTGCTGGCTCGAGTGCCCCAATGGATTCGCGAAACCTGGCCCCGCCCATCGGGTCGGGAGCCAGATTCGCATTCAAGCTCCCCTGGGGATTCAAGACGTAGCAATCAGCGCGCCATCGCAGTCGCAACGGGTCGATGTGAGCGCCCCCCTGCCCTGACATTCAGGCCGCCGCGAACTTGACGGACCAACCCACGGCGTCGGGTTCGATGAACCGGACGAGTTGTTCGCCTTCCTCGGCGAGCTCGGCCTTCGCGGGCTTCGCCAGCGCCGTGAACGGCGAGAGGGTCAGGCAGGCCGCTTTCTTGGCGATCATCACCTTCCAGGTGCCGGCGACAAAGCCGTCGACCAGGAACGTCGGCAGGACGAGCAAGTTCTTGGTGGTGACCCGCGGCCGGTATTCGTCGGCGATGATGCGCGTCCGGTCGGCGTGTGACAGGATGATGTTGTCGAAGCCGGGGAGAAACCGCACCGGCGCGGGGGTCTCTTCCGGCGGCCGGGGGGCCTCGGGCAAGTCGAATAGCTCGCGTTTCCGGTCGTCGCGAAACGTCTTGAGCCGGGGCCGAAGGGCTTCGAGCTGGTCGCGAACCCCGGTGAGGCCGGACCAGGCCTGAACGTCCACCGCCGCCGCCGGGCCGAAACCGGCGAGGTAGCGTAAGACGAGCTCCTGCGCCGGCACGCCGGGACCGGGAACCGTGCCGAGCCACGATTCGGCCGTCGCGAAGTCGGGGTCGGCTCGATACCCCCATGAGGAGTCGTCGGGCACCGCGACCAAGGGGAGGTGCGTCCGGACCGCAAAGCCCATCGCACGCTCATCGGCCTCCGGGACCGTTTCCAGAAGCGCGGTCCGGAGCTCGGTGAACGTCCGGGGCCGCTCGTGGAACACCGCGCGGGCCGCGGTCGTCAGCCCTTCGACATCCAGGCCCTCGAGCCGATCGCGGAGCACCGCGCGCATCCCGGCGCTGAGCATCGGCTGGAGTGTGCCGCGAATCCTCAAATAATCGGCCGCGCTCATCAGATGGAGGGTGCCGCGCATCAAGGTCGAGCGCACGACCGCGCGGTCATGGAGCAACCGCCAGAGCGACTCACGCTCGAAGCCGGCAATTCGAGTCCAGAGCCCGATAAACGGAGGCTGCGGCTGCTGGGCCTGCAAGCCGACCAGGCGCTCGACCGCAACCAGCGGAGCAACGGCTTCACGGGCGAGCATCATCTGCCGGGCCAGCAACGCCCGATTCAGCGCGGTTCGGGAAAGTGTCTCGGGTTTCATCCCGGAAGCATAAGAAAAAGGCGTGACGTTGCGAAGCTCAACCACGCCCGCAACCGCCTCATCCGCAACGGCAGGTCGCCAAAGGGGGGATCACGTGCCAGACCGAATCATCGTCCGGCACATTCCCTTCAGAATTCTCTGTCTCGACGACAGGCGAGGGCCGGGTCAGCGAGCGGCGAGCTTCGCCGCAATCTGGGCGACGTGGCGCCCCTGGAACCGGGCGATGGCCAGTTCGTTCGCCGTCGGGGTGCGTTCGCCACGCGGGCCGGCGATGGTCGAGGCGCCATACGGCGACCCGCCCGTGATCTCATCCAGGTTCAGAAGCTCCTTCGCCGAATAGGGCACACCGGCGACCACCATCCCCTGGTGATAGAAGAACGTATGCATGTGGACCAGGGTCGTCTCCTGGCCACCGTGCTGGCTTGCGGTGGAGGTGAAGGCGCTACCCACCTTGCCGATGAGCGTCCCCTTGACCCAGTGGCCGCCGGTCGCGTCCAGGAACGCCTGCATCTGGGCGGTCGCGGAGCCGTAGCGGGTGGGAGATCCAAGGATGATCCCGTCCGCATCGGCCAGGGCGTGGGGGTCGGCGACCGGCACGTGAGCGAACGACTTCTTGGCATCCACGGCCCCCATCTTTTCGAGCACCTCGGTGGGAAGCGTCTCGGCGACCTGGGCCAAGAGCACCTCCACGTCGGGGACTTCCCGCGCGCCCTCGGCAATCGCCACGGCGAGCTGATAGACGTGGGTGTAGAGGCTGTGGAACACCACCTGGATTTTCACTGGCATCGGACTCTCCCTCGCAAGATCCATGAATGAGTCGCCGAAATCCGTTCTACCCTAATCGCACCAAAGCGGCGAGAGTACCGCCCCGCTTCGAGTCCAGGACCGGAATCGGCCTTGAGGGAGACCGATGGCGAAGTCATGATCGTGGGGCCTCTCGGGCGTTTTCCCCTTTTTTTGGGATCAGGCATGAGCCCCCGTTCGCTTGGCCAGTGGCCGCTAAGGGAGAGACGCGATGATCAAGGTCCTCTCGGTGATCGGCACACGGCCCGAGGCGATCAAGATGGGGCCGGTCATCCGGGCGTTGGGCGAGCGGCGGGAGACGTTTCAATCATCGGTCTGCGTGACGGGGCAACACCGGCAGATGCTCGACCAGGTACTCCACCTGTTCCAGATCGTCCCCGACCATGACCTCGACCTGATGACCCCCGGACAGACGCTCGCCCGGCTCACCGCGGCCGTGATCGAGGGAATCGACCGGGTCCTGGAGGTCGAGCGGCCGGACTGGGTGCTGGTCCAGGGCGACACCACCACGGTCATGGCCACGGCCCTGGCTGCCGCCTACCGCAAGGTCAAGGTCGGCCATGTCGAGGCCGGCCTGCGGACCTACGAGAAGCACCATCCGTTCCCCGAGGAGATCAACCGCCGGGTCGCCTCGGTGGTGGCCGACCTGCACTTCGCGCCGACGTCCCGCGCCGCGGAGAACTTGCTCCGCGAAGGGGTGCCCCCCGACACCGTCCGAGTCACCGGCAACACGGTCATCGACGCGATTCAATGGGTCGCCGCGGTCGACCCGGAGCCTGCGAGCCTTTTGCTCGAGGGCCATGAGCGACCGGCCGAGGAAAAACGGATCATCCTGGTCACGGCCCACCGCCGCGAGAGCTTCGGCCAAGGACTCGAGCAAATCTGCGCGGCACTCCGCGCGATCGTCGCGAACCACCCCGACGTACAGGTCGTCTACCCGGTCCACCCTAACCCGAACGTTCAAGAGCCGGTCTACCGACTCCTGACCGGCGTCCCCGGCATCACGCTCTTGCCGCCGCTCGACTATCTCGCGTTCGTCAGCCTGATCCGTCGTTGCCATTTCGTGATCACCGACTCGGGCGGCCTGCAAGAGGAAGCGCCCGGCCTGGGCAAGCCCGTCCTCGTGCTCCGCGAAACAACCGAACGCCCCGAGGGGATCGACGCCGGCACGGTCCGGCTCGTGGGAACCGACCGGGCCAAGATCGTCGCGGAGGCCCACCGTCTCCTGACCGACCCGGCCGCCCATGCGGCCATGGCCCGGTCGATCAACCCCTACGGCGACGGCCACGCGGCCGCGCGAATCGTCGACGCCCTGGCACGGTAAACCGGGTTGAACAGGGTGTCTGCGAAGTCCCTTCGATTCCGTGAGATCCGCCTTCGACAACGTTGCGACTCGTGGTAGAGTGCCGCCCCGTCGACGAACGGATCCTTCGATAACCATGGATGGCCCCTGGCCGATCGTCATGTCCGACTCTGTTTCGACCCAGGACGGGCCGCCGGAAATCAGCGTCGTCGTCCCGTTGCACAACGAGCAGGAGACGCTCGTCGAGCTCTATCGCCGCCTGAGCCTGGCGCTGCGGTCGCTCGGAATCACCTACGAGATCCTGCTCGTCAACGACGGCAGCCGGGACGCGACTCCGGGGATGATCGCTCGGCTGCAGGAGTCGGACCAGAACCTCGTCGCGCTCCACCTGAGCCGGAACTTCGGCCATCAGGCCGCCGTCACCGCGGGCCTCGACCACGCGCGGGGCCTGGTCGTCGCGATCATGGACGGCGACCTCCAGGATCCGCCGGAGCTCCTCCCCGAACTCGTCGCCCTCTGGCGCGACGGCAACGACGTGGTCTACGCCGTCCGCCGCCAGCGTCAGGAAGGGGTGCTCAAACGATTCGGCTACTTCGCCTTCTACCGCCTCATGCGCGCCATGAGCGACCTCGAGATCCCGCTCGACAGCGGCGACTTCTGCCTGATGGACCGCCAAGTCGTCGACGCCCTGAACGGGCTCCCCGAGCGGCTCCGGTTCGTCCGCGGCCTGCGGAGCTTCGTCGGGTTCCGCCAGGTCGGCCTCCCCTACGACCGCCCCGCGCGCGAGGCTGGGACCTCCAAATATCCACTCCGCCGCCTGGTCGCCCTGGCGGTCGACGGCCTGGTCAGCTTCAGCAGTCGCCCGCTCCGAATGGTGACCTACCTCGGCATCGCCTCGGCCACCGCCGCCGCCGCCATGATGGTCTGGGCCCTGGTCGACGCCTTCGGTACCCGCTCGGCCCCGCGCGGCTGGGCGAGCACGATCATCGTCGTCCTCTTCATGGGCGCCATTCAGCTCATCAGCCTGGGCATCATCGGTGAATACATCCGCATGATCTTCCTGGAAGCGAAGCAGCGGCCCACCTATCTCGTCATGAAGCCACGCCCGGTCATCGTCCGGCGGTCCCGACCGAAGAAGCGCTCGCTCGCGGAGCCACACTCGCCCCTCCGAGGCCCCCATCGCTACCGAGGCAGTGAGCCGCCAAGACAGCGACCAAGTCAGTCCCGCCATGGCTTCGATGCCGAGACCATCGTCTGACCGACGCACGGCTGGGGCCGGACCGAGAGACAGTGAGGCCGATGAAATCGATCTTCATTTGTTGTACCAAGAAACATCAAGGCTTCGTCAGCACGATCACTTCGTCCTTCACGACGGCGATCAAGCCAAGCGGCTTCAGAAGCTCCTCGAGCGCCTGACCCAGCGGGACGTCCTTGGCCGAGCCCGTCACGGTGGCCTCGGGATCGATCGCCCCAGCGAGTCGCCCTGCAGGGTCCAGCACGAAGTTTTCCGGCCTGCTTCTCGGCGCAACTCACTTTTAACAAACTCTTTACTGAAACATTGCGAACCGTTGGCTTGGCGTGGTTGCGACAGGCGCAACTCACGCCGAATGCGGAATCAGTGGTTCCCCTTAATCCTTGTCCGCCGAGGAGGCCTTGGTCCGCGAGGAGACCGGCAACGGGACACCGAGCGTGTCACGATTCGCGGTGAAGCCGCCACCGTCCACGTCGACGAAGATCGGGTTACTTACCGCCGTGGGCGGTTGCGCTTCGTAAGGGCCGTGGTAACGTCCGAGACGCGAATGCTCGCCCGTGGCGATCACGATCAGGTGGGCATCGGTGGCCAGAGTCAGGGGCACGTCCCGCTCGAATTGGGCGGGCTCGGAACCGGCGCCAGGACCGGTTGAGAACCCGAGCGAGCCGGAGGCTCGAGTCCAGTTCAAGGCAGGGTCGGGACGGCCGTTGACGAGAACCTGGACCCGATCGACGTCGATTTCCGCGGCGCAGAGGACGCGGATCTTCAGCAACGACGACGTCTTGCCGCCGACGTCGCCACCCGGGGAAACACTGTCGAGTGAAACCTCGAGAAACGGCCCGTTGCTCATGACCGTTCGGCCCGCCTTGACGGCCCTCGAAAGGGCCAGTGCATCGAGCCGGGCCGGGTCATCCACGGCCGATTGAATGTAGGTGAAAATCGACCCGTTGTGAAACGCGGTCGCGTGCGCATCGGAATTGGCGGTGCCGTAGATCCGGTCCCCCTGGTTGAGCATCTGGAGCCAGCGGAAGGCAGTTCCCCGCTTCGCCTCGGGGTCACTTTTTTCCAGGTCCTTGAGCAACTTCGGGATGTCGCGGTTGAGCTCCATCGCATGGGTCAAGGGGCGGGTCCCAAATCCCCCGTCGGGCTTGCCGTCCTGGTCCTTGTCAAAGTAGAGCCAACCAATGCTCGGATGGTTCTGTTGAACAAATTTTTCCGCGTCGTCATCGAGGTGGAACAGGCGGCCCATCTGCACGTTCGGGTCGCGATCGGTGCGCGGAGCGCCGCCCCCCTCGGCCCCTTCGCGAATCCGGAGCGGGAACGCGATCTGGTGATTGATGTCCCCCGGGCCGGGCCGCCCGCTCAGCTCAATGCTGGCGGCCGACTGGAGAAAGGCCCCGAGATGCTCGGCCTCAATCGCCGATGCAAATGAAGTGATGCGGTTATGCTCGGTCGCCGGCGCGAATTCGATCCCGCTGGCGGCGATGCCGACCACACGCCCGCGCGTGTCGGCGATGCTGTCATTACTCGCGGTCGTATGGTTGTGCAAGTCGGCGATCACCCAGCCCGGCGTGTCGAAGCCGCGATGAATCTCCGCGCGGATCGTGGCGGGCTTGCCGTAGTCGACCGCAAACCTTCGCGTTTCGCGGGTGAACTCGGGGCCCCGGCCGATGATGGCCTCGTACTGCCCGGGGGCCAACGGCACGGAAAAGACGCCGTCGCCCGAGACGCAGAGGTTGCCCGCCTGGGTGGGCAGAGCGGCCGGACCAAGGGAGGGGTCAGGCGTGCCATCGACGCCGAAAAGCACGACCTTGACCGGCCCTCGATGACGACCTCCCGCCGTGACCGCCTCGACGTCGAAGACCGCTTCGGAAAAGGGCCCGACGACGATCTCGACCGGCCGGTCGGCAGCCTTCGGGGCATTGATTTTGAGGCGCGTCTCGGCACGTCCGCGCTGGGTCACGGTGAGGTCATGCTCTCCAGGATCATCGCTCAGGATCAGGTTGAGCCGCCCGTCCGCGTCGGTCCGGCCTGTCGAGTGGACAGTCTTATCGCGCTGGGCCTTGACGGTCGCGGCTCGGACCGGCTTGCCGGCGGGGTCGACGACGCGGACCGGGATCATCGCCACCTTGCGCCCGAGTCGTTCGGCGATCACGGCTTGGACATCGGCGGGGTGACGTCCGGGGACCAGGTCGCGTTCCACCACCACCTCCCCGCCCGCGGGAATGGGGGACGGAGCCGGTAGCGATTTGCCCAGCGGGGGCGTCCCGTCAGGCTTGGCAAGCAGGTCGGGGAAGTCGAGCCGGTTGCCCCCCTCGAGGAAATAGACCTTACCGGCGGGGTTGGCGTACGATCGGATCAAGTTGCCGCCGGCCCGGACCACCCCATAGGCGGCGCCGTGCCAGGGCTCATCATAGATCAACGAATCGGTATCGCCCGCGGGCGGAATCTCGAACAGCGTGTCCGCGCGGATCTTGTCATAGACGGCCGCGTTGGCCCGCTTCGACCCGCGGTTCCGGTAGGTGGTCACGATCCGGAGGAAGGGCTCGCCGTCGCGGAGCCGGTATTCCGTCTCAACCTCCACCGGATCCCCTTGCAGGCCCGCGACGGCGGCCCGTGTGAACCGGATCGCCACCTCAGCGCCCTCGGCGCGGAGGATCTCGGCATGAATCGGTCCGGGCGCATCGAGATAGTGACCGTGCGGGTAGTAGGCATCCAGCAGGTCGTTGTTCCCGCCGGCCAGGTCGAGCCGCACGAGGTCGAGCACGGCCCCTTGGACGGCCTGCGTGTTCACGTTGGCGTCGCGGACCGAGGCAACACCCCCGACCGTCGCCGCGATCCGATCGCTCCGAAGCAGGTAGTCCCCGAAGATCGCGTCCACCTCCTTGCCGGCGGGAAGCAACCGGGAGTGCTCAGGGCCAATCTTGACGATCTCGGCGCCGCCGGCTTGCGGGGGAATGAAGGCCCCCGCAAACCAGCAGACCAACCCGAGTCGAGTCCACATCGAATTCTTCACCGTTGATCGCTCCGCACAGATTCAGCAACTTGGGTTGTGGCACAACAAGAGGCCACGCTCAAAAGGAATCGGCCGAGATGATCTCGCCCTGGGCACGCGTACCGAGCGACCAGACCACCGGCATCGCGGTCGAATCCTTGAGGAACCGCACCGAACCGTCCGCCAGGAGGATATTCGCCCCCCCGGAATGGTTGCTGCTCATGTTAAACATTCCGGCGGCGGCCAGCGTGTTGGCATTCCCGGCGCTGCAATTGGTGTACTTGGCGTTGGGAGGCAGAAGGGTGCTGCCCATCGAATATCCGACCAGTCCGAACGCCCACGCCTCACCCAGGATCGGCGTGAAGCTCGACCGGGTCGTCGCCACCGCCTTGGTGCAGCTCTCGATCCAGGCCTGGAAACCGAGGTTGTTCAAGTTCGGCATCAGCTCGGTGCCGGCGGCGGTCCGCGAGGTTCCCGAAGGACCGCTGCCGAGGAAGACGATATCGGTGGGAATGGTGACGGTGCCAATGTTGCCCGACCCGGTCTTCCACTCCGCGAAGGCGAGCGTATTGCTCGACCCGTCCTGAATGCTGCTGAGCCCGAAGGTCGGGCCGGTCACCTGGAAGAGGCCGTTGGGAGGACCGCCGGCCTTGGACGCATCCCATTCAATACCGGCGCCATAAGAAGCGAAATAGTTGTTTCCGGTGGCACGGGCCGAATTGTGCGTGCTGACCCAACTCGGCTCGATGCTCGAGGGGCAGAGGAAGGCGGCGACCCGCGTCGCCGTCACCGTCGAGTTGATCGCCGTCCCCGTCGGATCAGACTTCACCGAGATCGAGAAGTTTGCGGCGTTATACAACGCCTGCTGCTCCAAGGTGGGCAACAATCGAGCGTGGGTGCTGAAGTCGCCGTTGGTCCGGGTTGACCCATCGGCGTTCCGTGATGTCAAAGCTCCCGGGGGAAGGTGTCGTTGGTCTGATGGTAATTGTGCAAGGCCAGCCCGATCTGCTTGAGGTGATTGACGCACTCCATGCGTCGCGCCGCCTCCCGCGCCGCTTGAACCGCCGGCAGCAACAGCGCGATGAGCACGGCAATGATCGCAATCACAACCAGCAGCTCGATGAGGGTGAAACCAAGGACCAACCGACTCCGGAATCGACGAGCAGAAACCTTCATAACGAATTCTCGTTCCCTGAAAATCAGCAAATTCTGAAAAGATGAACATTTTTTGCAAACAAAGCGTCGCCGCGTCACCAGGGGATCGGCAGTGGCCGATACCTCAGCGCGTCGGCAGCGGGAGGAAATCCCAATCGAGGATCATCTTCTCGGCGAGCGCGGCCTTGAGCGTGCGTTCGACCTCGGCGACCTCGGCCCGTCCGGCGAGGTTGTCGAGTTCGCCGGGGTCGGCGTTGAGATCGTAGAGCTCGAACGTCGGCCGCGGAGCCGTGAAGTAGGCGCGGACGAATTGCGGGGCGAGTTGTCCCGCTTGGTTGGCTGCGACCATCGCCTTCCAGCCGGCATCCCGCTGGCTGTCGATCGGGCCAACCGGCTGGTGGGGTGTGCAGTTATAAATCAGCTTATAACGATCCGAGCGGACGCATCGCGCCAGGTCGAACGATGCGGCAGAGATCCCCGGGGACATCGACCCGTCGGCGACGTGGGGGCCACGCTCGGCGAACACATGGCGTCGTGCCGCGAACGCCTGGTTTCGGAGCAGGGGCAAAAAGCTGAGCCCACTCATCGACTTCGGCGGCGCGAGGCCGGCGGCCTCAAGCATCGTGGGCGCGAAATCCTCGCCCGAGATCAGGGCCCGGCTCGTTTCCCCCGGCTTGACCACGCCCGGCCAGCGGACCAAGAGCGGGACATGAATCCCCCGGTCGTGCAGCGCCCCCTTGCCGTGCGGGAAGGCCATCCCGTTGTCGCCCATGAAAACGACGAGCGTGTCGCCGGCGAGTCCCCGGGCGTTCAGCACGTCGAGGACACTCTGGACGTCATTGTCGAGATGCTCGATCTCGGCAAGGTGGCGTGCCAGGTCGTCGCGGACGCCCGGCAAATCGGGCAAGTCCGGGGGAAGCGTGAGCTTGGCGGGGTCGATGGCGCCTCGACTCCCCTGGGTGTCCCAGGGGTGATGGGGATCGCTGAAGCCGAGCCAGAAGAACCAGGGTTTGCCGGCCGGGGCCGCGTCGAGGAACGCCCCGAGGTGATCGCCGTAACGCGACCACCCCTGGGCGGGCGCCTTCTCGACGTAGTCGACACGCTCCTTGAACGTCCGCAGCTTGTGGCGGTCGAGCACCTCGGTCGTCACCGTCGGCGCAAGCCGACCGCGAGCCGCCGGCCCGTCGAGATGATACGTCCTCCCACCAACCCCGGTGAAATACCCCGCGCCCTCGCGGAGCAGGTCGGGGAGCGCCCGCACGTCGGACGGCAGCGGTGACGTGAATCGCACCATGCGGACCGACACCGGCGAGCGCCCGGTCATCAAAGCCGCGCGTGACGGCACGCACTGCGGGCAACTGACGAACATCGCGTCGCAGCGCAGGCCCTCGGCCGCGAAACGGTCGAGGTTCGGCGTCCGCACGTCAGGATTGCCGTAGGCCCCAAGATAGGGGGCGCTGTGGTCGTCCGAGAGGAGGAAGAGGATGTTAGGCGGGCCGCCCGCCGCGGTGGCCGGTTGAGCCAGGGTCAACAGGCCGACAAGCACCAATCCCACTCGCCACGAGTGGCTCCGGCCACCGCGCCGCCGCGGAGCGCTCCCGATCCGCTCGCCACCGCGAGCCGATGAGCCGTGGACAGACCACCTCGGAAACCCTACTCCAGTCATCATCATGACAGAACTCGTAAAGCCGATCCGTCGCCCAAAAATGAGGACGAATCAAGGAAAAAGACAAAGGGCAATCAGGGCCGACGACCGCGCAGCGAACACCCTACGGATTCACCACCCCCTCGCGAACTCGGCGAGCGGGCTTGAATCGTAAATGAAGATGGCCGTGGCGCAGGCGACCGCCCGGCATCAACCTCAGCGGTTGGCCCACAGGTCCTGATGGGCCTGGGCAGGCCCCCATCAGGGAGTCCTGCTGTCTCGTTATGAAACGCCCTGGATATTTACAACGACCCAATCGTCTGAGCCGCCAACTCCGTTCGCTACATCTTGATCGAGATAGTCGGGTTTTGCAAGACCAGCGACCTCACAAATCCTCCCAAGGCCGTTTTACGCTTGATTCCGCCACGATCAAGCAATCGAGATCGCTTAACATAACTCTTCCATCATCGGTCGTGAGCCGGGCCTCGCGGAAGACCGCGAGAGCCTGGGGTTGCCACCCTTTTTTTCAGGGCGTGAAGCGACGGCGGTTGGCGCCGGACGCCTGAGTGAACTTGGAGCCGCCGTGAACCCCTCTGACGTTGCATAGGAGGTAAGGTTCGATCGCGATCGCCCCTTGAAAGACTCCCCAGGCTGTTCGACGATCGATCGGCAAACCAGAGTCGCCCGATGGCAGGGGCGTGCGCCGATCGACGCCCCGATTCCAGGGTGGCAACGCAATCCCATGAAATCAAGATCAAACGTATCAAACTCGCATAGCAATTCTAAAATTCGGTAATTCATCACAATTTGTTTGCGGTGCATTCACACAAAAACTTCAGATCCTGCCGGATTGATGCTCTTGGGCTTCGGCCACCGCCGATGGGATCATCAAGCGATCGGTTTTGGGACGATCTCCAGTCGAGGATCCGGCCTGATCGCAGTCTGGATCAGGCCTGGGCACCCGACCGATCGCTTCGCGTTCTGAGGCGAGCCGGATAAGGATGACTTGCCCCACGCGCGTACCCCGGACCAACGAGGGTGCTCCCTCGTGCGTCCGAGGTCGTTCAAGGGGCCGTCGCGAGGAGGGCCACACGGAATCCGAGACCATAACCGCGCTGGGCAACCTTGCCTTTGGACCGCGAGGAGGAGAGACAGGAACGGCCTTCGTTATGCCAACAGCCACCACGTATCGGCCACGAGGGAAGGGAGAGTGACGTGGTCTCGAAGGGGTCGGTGCCACCGCCCGGTATCTCGACATAGCCATCACGGCACCACTCCCAGAGGTTGCCGTGCATGTCGTGCAGCCCCCAGGCATTGGCTGGGTAGCGGCCGACCGGCGTCGTCAAGCCCGGGTAGGGGCCAACCGGCGCACCTTGAAAAGGAGCGGTTCCATCGAAATTCGCTTGCGCACTTCCCAGTCGGTCGCCAAACGCCGTGGCGGTCGTCGTCCCCGCGCGGCAGGCGAACTCCCACTGCGCCTCGGTCGGGAGGCAGTACTCCGCTCCCGCTTCGAGCCGGCCGGCGTCGCGTTCGGCCTCGGTGAGCTTGCGGCAAAACGCCTCGGCATCGTCATGGCTCGTGAAGTAGATCGGATAGTCCGGGCCCTCACCGGCGCCGAATCGCACACTGCCATCGTCATTCAAGCGACGTGGGAGCCTCGGCTCCTTGGCCTGCTGCTCGGCCAAGGACATACCCATCACCCGTTGCCACTGATCCTGTGTCACCTCGAACTTCCCCATCCAGAACCCGCGACGGAGGGTCACCCGCACTGGATCAGCGTCCACAACCCGTAGCGGTTCCGCGGCCCCCCGCCCATGGGAAAGCTCCCTGGCGGGCACCAGCAAAAGCGCATCCCCAAGCCATTGTCCGCCCGCTCCCGCCCGGCACGCTCCCGCTCGGTCAGGTCGATCCGCATCGGTGGGCCATCCGGAATCCGGGCGATCGGCCGCCGCGCGGGGGCCGGAGCCTGAATCCGCGGCGGGAAGGTCACGCGGAACTGATCGATCAACCCGCCAACCGCCAAGCCGCACACCAAGAAAGCCAGTCCCATCCGTGCGAAGCCGAGCCATCCCAAACGTGTCACTGACAACGGATTCATGGGCGATGCTCAAGATCCAGACTTGATCGGGTCCCTTGACAAACGAGTGATCGCAGGATTCTATCAAAGGCGGCCCAACAGCAACACAACCCGATCTGAAATCAGCATTAACCATATCACAACATCACAACCTAACTCAATCGTCTTTATTCATAATTTTGCGATTCCACAAAACCGCGGCTCTTGTGACGCTTCGCGTGGCCGGAGGCGGAGCGGACGCTTGGGATACATGGTGCTGAACCGCGGCCCGGACCGATTCGAGGAGAGCCGCCATGGGGAATTCAAATTTAACATTCCTACATCATGATATGCCATACACAATCTGGATGAAATTATCCATAATCTTTATTATAGTGCCCCATTTCACCCAGACAACGGCAAGATTGACGAGTGTTCCCTTTATTCGCCTCGGCGAGCATCAGCCACAGGCCCAGCAACAACGCCAGGGGCACAAAAGCGGCCATCCACGGCGTAGCTGTCATCTGTAAAACACCAGCAGGAGCAGACCCAGGATCGACAGAACGGCCAGCAGCCGTCCGATGGCGATAGAACCGCCCGCCACCCACTCTGCCACAGCTTTCCGGGCATGATGCCGGCCGCCTGCGTCGAGTGCCGCCCGATTCTCCGGCTCCAGCCCCAGCCCGTATTCCAGCCGCCATTGTTCGAGGTAATAGACGAAGCAGGCGATTTCTGCCGCCGAGATCGGGTCGGGCTGCTGAATTGGCCTACGCCGAACCTTCACCACAAAGCCCCAAGTTTCCCAATTTAGCTAATTTAGTCCATTCAGTTGCCAACCATCTTTTCCACATGCCGAATTCCAGGTACACTAAACGGATGTTTCAAACAGTCCAGCTGGAGAAGGCGATCCGCGAGTTAAGCTGTTTGTAGATAACAGTTTGAAACATAATTGCTTCGCTAGAAGGCTCCTCCTGTTCTAAGTATCCGATGAGAACAAGGGGCCGATTCTGCGCGGATTGGCTTTGACTGGTAAGGCTCTAGAGGGTACGCCGAAGCTGCGATGTCCCGAAATCGCGAAGCACGAACCATGAGACAGATTTAGAGATGAATGATCACGGGCGGTGGCTATTCGATCTTGGGAAGACTACTACGGCTGTAGACGGCCTAGTGGCCGTGTCCGGTTACATCCGTGAAGGTCGTTCCCCCGAAGAAGTGGTAATGATGGAAAAGGCGGCCATCTATGGCGCGCACTCGGTCTTCTTCGAAGCTGGTCGCAATGGACGCCCCCCCATTGCTCAGGCTTTCGTTTTCCTCTCCGACGGGCCTCACGACGATTCGGGCTTCGCTGAATTGCACAAACGCCTGTGGAGTTGGGGAGGAGTGCCCCTCATCTACAGAAAAGTCGCCGGGATGGTGCAACTTTTCCGTTGCGCCCACAAACCCGATTTCGTCTCCGCCAAAGGCGACATCGTCTGCAAACCGATCAGGACGCTGAAAACGGCGGCGGCAATCGGCGGCAGCGAGGCATGGTGGGACGCATCACGACTGCGTAACGGCACGATCTGGGATGATACTGAAGTCTGCAGTACGATGTTGTCCGCTTCTAAAGCTGCCCATAAGCGGTTGATCGATGCAGTGCGGCGGCTTAATGACGATCTTAACAATGAAGGGGTACTCAAGAAGCACCTGCGGCGAAAATTATTGATCCTCTCACTACTCATTGCTTACCTGGAGGAACGCGGCGTTTTTCAGAAGGATTATTTCGGGCGGTTCCTTACAGGTGCCACAAAGTTTTTCCAGGTGCTCGCGAATGGCGAAGCACTGGTAAATCTGCTATTAGCTTTGGAGGACCGCTTTAATGGACACGTTTTCATTATCGAGGAAAATGACCGGGAAACCCTTAAATCCAGCACGCAATTAGCTAGATTTGCCCGGCTTGTCGAAGGACGGACGGAAGCCAGCGGACAACTTACACTTTGGCAGCTCTATTCCTTCAAAGATCTTCCCGTAGAATTGATCAGTCATATTTATCAGCTATTTGTCAAGGATAATGAAAGCTCAGTCTACACACCGCCGTTCCTTGTTCGATTAATGCTCGAAGAGGCACTTAGCTGGGAACGACTCGACAGGCTGCATTCCCGTAATGAGATAATCCTCGACCCCTCATGTGGATCGGGCGTTTTTCTGGTTGAAGCTTATAAACGTTTGGTGCTGCACTGGCGAAGCCGCAATTCCTGGAATCGGCCAGGTATACCCGTCCTTCTGACGCTGCTCCAAAAGGTTCATGGCATTGACCTAGAGGATGGTGCGGTAGAGTTGGCGGCTTTCAGCCTGTGCCTTGCCCTGTGCGATGCGCTCGAACCAGAAGAAATCCGCGCCAGCATTAGATTGTTCCCTCCGCTTAGCGGTAACACGATACACCAATCCTGTTTCTTCGAGGCGATTGAGCGAAAGCTTTTGACCGCAGCGGTTGGCGTTGTCGTCGGAAATCCACCGTTCGCATCGAGCTTGAGCACTCCGGGAGCGGAACGTAGCTACCAGAATTACAAGGTGAATCATGGTCCGTTGCCCGACAAGCAAGTAGCCTACCTCTTTTTGCATGAAGCAATGGGACTCGTTGCTGAAGGCGGCGTGCTGAGCATGCTTCAGCAATACGGTTTTTTATATAACAAACTCTCCGTAGGATTTCGCCGGGATTTTATTGATAGGTGGGATGTCCGCGAGGTTTTGGATTTCGTCTCAGTACGAGGACTGTTTCAGAAGGCTGGTGCCGACACTAAAGTGGTCGTTGTTGTGGCAGATGCGTCCGCACCAAAAGCGGACCGCCAAATCCTTCACGCCACCTTCCGTCGTAGTGGACGAATTGACGCGGAGCAGGGTTTTGACATCGATTATTACGACCTGCACTGGCTACCCCGCCCCCTCGCACTCAGCAACGATGGCGTCTGGCGATCCGGCTTGCTGGGTGGTGGTCGTGTTCTTGGTTTCGTTGACCGGCTGAAGTCATTCCGCACGCTAGGGCAGTTCGCCGAGGAGCACGGCTGGGATTTCGGTGAAGGATTTATCGAGGGAGTGAAAAAGAAAAGAGGCAAATCTCACAGAGCAGACCACATTATCGGAGAATCGGTTCTTCCGTCGGAAGCGTTAACTTTGGACGGCATCGACACTTCCGCAATCACGAAGATGCCTGAGAAGCCGATCGAGAAACAACGATCGGCAAAGCGCTTTACACCACCCATGCTTCTGGTACGCGAGCAAATGGACTTGCCTCATGCAGTATGGTCGAAAGATTACCTCACTTACAAGAATCAAATTGTAGGGTTCGCAGCATCAAAGGAACAGCATACTACCCTTCAACAATTGGATGAGTGGCTTTCGACGGAAAGTTCGCCCCTGAGAGCATTCGTAGCATGTGTTAGCGTGAAGTTGTTTACCCAAAAGGCCACGACTCTATCTGGGGCAGACATTCTGGCTCTACCCTATCCAGAAAATGCCTCCCTTGATCTTAGTGTCAATGAACGAATTATCGTCGATGACATCGTCGAATATCAAAGGGACCTGGTTAGGCTAGGCGAAGACTCGCCAGTGATGCGAAATAGCGGTCACTCAAATCTTCCGGCGTTCAATTCGACTTTCATTGGGCAAATCAACACCGTTTATAGAAAGCGTCCCCTTCAGCCGCTTGAGCCGCAATCCTGGCCCGGTGTCATTTGCCAACCATTTGTGTTCGGTCAAGGCCTAGTGGATTGGGAAGGGGCCGACGGATTGAAAGGCAAGCTCAACAATCTGCTTCACGAACAGTTGGGGACAACCCTTCATGTCACACGAATTGCTCGCATCTATGACGGCCATTTTGTGTTCCTCCTGAAACCCGATCGCATGCGCTATTGGCTACGATCTGTTGCGTTACGGGATGCGGACGAGATTCTTGCCGACTTACGACAACAGGGTTTCTGAGAATAACGCGATGCTAGCCAACTCTGCTATTACAACATCAAAATCCGGTGCATTAAACGAGGACGTGCATCTTCCTGGCACTTCATTATATGAGTTAATTGATTTTATATCTGCTGAGTTGCCGCACTGGAGAGATCGACCCGAAAGACCGGCAGTAAAATCGGAAACCGCATTAACATCACAACTCTGCGCCCATCTAAACAGTTCCGCGCGCCACTCAGTTGGATGGGATTTTCTCCAGTTTAGGATCGAAGAACCGGATGAAGTGGTGAAGGGCCGCAAAATCGACCTGGTCCCTGCCCCTTGCGGCACGACTGTTTGGATTGAAGGCCGGAAACATGTTGACTTCGACATTTTGCTTCCCATTGAATGCAAGCGATTACCCACCCCCAAAGCTTCCGATCGGGATGAAAGGGAGTATGTGGTCAGCCAATATTCAACAACTGGAGGCATCCAGCGGTTCAAAGAAGGTCATCACGGCGCCGCTCATTCACTTTGCGCGATGATTGCCTATGTGCAAGAGAACCCGGCAAAGCATTGGGATGCCTGTGTATGCAAATGGATTAATGAATTAGTTGATTCTGGGCAGACAGGCTGGAATGCAAAGGATGTCCTTTATCTTCTGAATGATGACCCGGCAACAGGTATAGCGGTATTACGCTCGACTCATTCGAGGCCAGATGGCTTACCTGACATAGAGATTCGACATCTTTGGGTTTGTGTCAACTGACGATCTTATGCTAATAGCCCACCAATCTCAAAATGCGGACTTGCAATTGTTACAAGCCACTCGGACTACCGAGTTTCACCCCTCAAAACAAGGATGGTTGGTTATTAAAAGCAGAATCACAACATCAGTTTCTCATATTCGCAATCTTGCACTTGATTTCCGGCGGCAAACTGGCCGGTTAGGTCGTTAGTGCATCGACCAACTCTGTAACTCGGATCATGTCTTCGACTGCTCCCGTGGCCTCTGATTCAGATGGTTCGGTCGCCGCATGAGCAACTTTTCCACGCCGAGTCCGGTGCGCGACGAATCGTTGCCAAACCGCAGGGTCGAGATCGGCTGCCGATGAGCCAGTTGCTTCCTTCAGAATCTTCTTCGCCCGATCGTCATACCGTGGGTTTTTACTGAGAATGTCATCGATCTCAGGATCTGTCTTGCCCTGCGAGCTATAGCCTCCACGAATTTTGCGTACCAGGCAGAGATCGAAAGCCGCTGAAGCTTCGATCATGGCCGACCTGAAACCTCCCCGCTGGAGCAGGGAGCGCGCCCGGACGTTGAGCAACTTCACTGGATCGGGATTCGGCGTGTTTTCCAGCTGCGTTCGGAATGCGGTTACCGCCTGTTCCGGATGCTCAAGCCACGGCCGTCGGACCATGTAGGGGAATCGCCCACCAACGTGACGAATGTTATCCAGCAGTTGGCCATTGAAATATTTTTCGACGAGGATCCCGTGAAACGCGGTGCTGCTGAAGAAATTTTCGGTGATTTCCTGGACAAAAAAGTCATTGAATGTGGCCATGTAACCTACGTTCCGCACATCTCTGGTTCATTATCTCCGAATTTCCGGCGGCCTGCAATTTCAGCGATCGTAGGCCGTCGCCATGCCAAGCAGGTTCAGAATCTGGCGTTGCAACTTGGAGAGCTCGGTCGTGAATTCCACTGGCGCTTGCCCCTCCACGATCAGCTGATGACGCTGCACCTCCTCGAACAAATCAATCACCCGACGTGCCGTCGGGCGATGGCACGCTCGACCTTCCGGGTACAGAGGCACACTCTTCACACCATCGCGTTTCATCGCCGCACGCAGTTCCCGCTCCAGCAGCGCCTCGGTCAACAGGGCCAAGAAATAGACGCAAAGCAGCGACTGGATCCGCCCCACGTTCTGCAGGTACACGGGAGCCACTTCGAAGTCTGTCTTGAGTTGCGAAAACCGCTTCTCGATTACCGGCTGACGCTTGTATGCTAATAGCAATTCTTCCTCAGTAAGCAATAACTCGTTGGTGATTAGGGGAAAGACACCGTCGACGCACATTTCCGCCGCGAGAGCAACATGGTCGATGCGGTAAGTCAATGCGATGCGAACGGTCTCCTCTTTCACGTAGCGCGTCTTGTCGTTGGGACGGCCACGCCCCTCCTGACGGTAAGTTTCCTCCCGTTTTTCCACGACTTCGACTGTGATCCACCGGGCCAAGTCCCGCGGCTCCAGGATGGCCGCGACCGCCTCCTTGACCTTTCCGAGTTGGCGATAGCGGCTACGCGGCGAGCTGAGTTTTAACCGCAGTTCCGACAACGCCAGCAACGCACGCTCCACTTGCTGATGACGTGATGATGCGTCGACTTCCGCTTTCCGTGTGCTGTGACACGTGTGCGTCCGGTGAACCCCTTCTTGTGGCCCATGCTACGATCGGAGCATGGCCGAAAGGGGGTGAACGATGGGCCGAGTGGCAGGATCGAGAAACGGGCGGGAGCCGTACTGGCGGCTGGTTCTGGCCCGGTGGAAGCGGAGTGGACTGTCGGTCCGGGCGTTCTGCCTGGCCGAGGGCGTGAGTGCGCCGTCGTTTTATTGGTGGCGGAGGGAACTTCAGCGGCGCGACCAGCCCAAGCCCGCGTTTCTTCCTGTGCATGTGCTCGCCGACAAGGCTGAGTCGCCCGCCGGGAGCATCGAGGTCGTACTGGCCAACGGACGCTGCTTGCGGGTCGGGGCCGGGTTCGACCCCCAGACCCTCGTGCAAGTCGTTGAACTGCTCGAAGCCGGAGGACGGTCATGGTGAGCTTGGCTCCGACCGTCCGGATCTGGCTCGCGGCGCAGCCGGTCGATCTGCGAAAATCGTTCGACAGTTTGGCGGCCCTGGTCCGCGAAGGGCTCCAGGGCGATCCGCTCTCGGGAGACGTCTTCGTCTTCCGCAACAAGGCCGCCGACCGCATCAAGCTCTTGATCTGGGAGGAGGACGGATACGCGATCTGGTACAAGCGATTGGAAGCCGGCACCTTCCGCTTTCCGCCGACTCTGGAGGCTCAGCCACGCCTCGAGGTCCGCGCCGCGGACCTCGTCATGCTCCTCGAAGGGATCGACCTCTCGAGCGTGAAACGCGGCAAACGCTATCACCGACCCGTCCCCAGAGCCACGGTGTGAGTCCCCGGCCGGCCGCGGTGTTTTTCCGAAGAATCATCGAATAATATAAGGACCTCATACGTCTAAGAGGGCATGAGCGCAGACGCCCGCCCCATCACCCCTGAGACCCCTGCCGATCCCACGGCGACGTTGCCCAGTGACCCCGCCTTCCTCCAGCAGATGATCATCGAACTGCTCGCCGCCCTCCGCGACACACGGCGTCAGAACGAGGAATTGCAGCATCGCCTTGACCTCCTCTTGCGGCGGATCTACGGCCCACGCACCGAACGCTTCGACCCCAATCAGCCGCTGCTCATCCCCGACGCCTTCGAGCCGCTCGCCCCGGAACCGGAACCCGCGGCCACCGGCGACGCGGTCCCACCCGAGTCCGAACCGGGAGCGACCCCCGCGAAGAAGGCACGCCCCCACGGCCGCAGGCCCTTGCCCAAGGACCTCCGCCGCGAGCCTCGGGTCTATGAGTTGACCGAAGCCGAACGCCGCTGTCCGCAATGCGGCGAGACCCGGGCCCAGATCAGCGCCGAACGCAGCGAGCAGCTCGACTACGTGCCGGCGACCCTGTTCGTGGTCGAGCACGTGCGCTGCATTTACGCCTGCCCGCACTGCGAAGGTCAAGTCGTCACCGCCGGCAAGCCAGCCCAGCCGATCTCCAAGGGCTTGCCTGGACCGGGATTGCTCGCTCATGTGATCACGGAAAAGTATGCCGATCATATTCCGCTCCATCGCCAGGAACGCCGCCTGGCCCGGCAAGGGGTGGAGCTGTCACGCTCAACCCTCTGCGACTGGATGGCCGGCGCCGCCCAAACTCTCAAGCCGCTCTACGACCTGATGAAGACATTGATCCTGTTGTGCGGCACGATTCACACCGACGACACCTCGGTGAAGCTGCGGGACTCGGAGCGAAAGATTAAGGCCTTGGCCCGGCTCTGGATCTACTTCGGCGATTATCTTTATCCTTACAATGTTTTTGATTTCACGAGGAGCCGCAAGCGAGACGGTCCGAGTCTGTTTCTCAAGGGTTTTCGCGGTTATTTGCAGGCTGATGCCTTCAGCGGCTACGACGGCATCTACGCGGGCGGCAACGTCGTGGAGGTGGGTTGCAACGCCCACGCCCGCCGCAAGTTCGTCGAGGCGCAGAAGACGGACCTGGCGCGAGCGAGTACGGCCCTGGCCTACTACCGCCAGCTCTACGCGATCGAGAAGGAGATCAAAGCGGAGCTCGCCAAGCTGCCCGAGGACGCCGACGAGCCGACGCGGGCCGCGATTCGGCTGCGGGTCCGCCAGGAGCGGGCGGTGTCAGTTTGGGAGCGCCTCGAGAAGTGGCTGAAGGAGGAGCGACCGCAGGTGCTCCCCAAGAGTCCGATGGGAGGCGCAATCGGTTACATGGAGAACCACTGGGAGGCGTTGAAACGGTACACCAGCTCGGGCTACCTTTCGATCGACAACAACGTAGCCGAGCAACACATGAAAACGATTGCGACTGGACGAAAGAATTGGCTTTTCACCGGCAGTGAGACCGGCGGGAAGACGATGGCTGTGTTATTCAGCGTGGTGTCGAGTTGCCAGCGTCACGGTCATGACCCGTTCGTCTACTTGCGTGACGTGCTGTCCCGGTTGCCGACCCTTCCCAAAGAGAATCTGGCCGACCTTCTCCCCGATCGTTGGTCGCCTCCCCAAGTCGCCGATCCTCCGGCGACCCCAGAGGGTCCCATCGCCGACGGTTCCCCGAGCTGACAACGGCTCCCGCCGGCACTCGAAACGCGGCACGCTCCCACCGCGGAGTTCGGGCCAGGCTCGACACGGGTTGAAGAGCGCGTCGCGTCTGCTGACGCCGGATCATGACACCGCGTGGGGTTCCAACCGACGGTCACCAAATTGGCCAAGGCCCCTCGGCCAATTGCCAAGGGGGACGTGGTCCGCCGGACGCACACTGTGACACCAGATCAGACGGTAGCCCTCGGCACTGAGGGTCGCCTGGTCGGCCACGCTGTAGCGTTCCAGGAGAACTCCCTTCTCATCCCGCTTCTCATGGATCGGCTTCCAGGTCACCTGGTCCTGGTACAACAACGCGCGGAATTCGCCATCTTCGGAGCGGGTACGAGGCAGGATGCTCAGGAATCGGCCGCCGTGCTGGTGCAGGTAAGCCATGTTCTCGGCGGTGGCGAGCTTGCAGTCGGCCACATAGAGAAAGTCCCGTCGCCCGGTCAACTGGCACAGCAGGTCCCAGGTGGCACGATGAGTGCGGTCGTCGGTGGTATTCCCGCTTTCGACGCGGAAGTGAACCGGTACGCCGCCATCGCGAGTGACGGTCAGGACGTAGAGCAGTTGTTTGAGGTCAGGGCGATGATCCTTGTTGTGCCCCCAGGTAATGGCCTGGGTCTTCTGGCCCCGCATCAGGTCCTCTTGGGCCGCCTCGCGATAGTCGCCGTGGAAGGTGATTGTGGTCGAGTCGTTATGGAGTTCGTCCAATGCGACGTTGAACTCCGCCACGGCATGGGTGGCGACGGCCAGGGTGAACGAGGGGACATTGGCGTCGAAGAGTCGGTCGAGACAACGTCCGACGCGGTCGTCGTTCCAGTGGGGCAGTTGGGCCGGGGTCAGAGCGAACCACTCGGCGGGGTGGCGACTCGCCCATTGGCCGACGCCATACATGGGTTCACGGGAGACGAGAAGGTTCTTGAGCAAGAGAAGGAGGCCGGTGGAGGTGGCGATCTTTTGGCGGGCATCCTCGGGGGGAAGGTATTGGCGGAGGAAGTCATCCAGTCGAAGTCGGCGGATGATCCGATCGAGGATGGGAAGGGCGCCGAGCCGGAAGGACTTGAGGGACTGACCGCCGGTGTGGGCCGCCTCGCCGGGACTGAGATCGGGAGCGGGATTCGACTGGCGCGGTCGTTTTTGTTCTGGCATGGACCATGGCCTCGAGAGGGATCAAATCGTCCTCGACATGCCCGCGATTGGCGACAGGCGTCGGGTTGTGATTCCCGTCGGCATGATTGTCCGAGAGTCGAGCGGGTCAAGGTGGAAAATTTTGTTGACTTGCAGAAATAATTACGCCTTGACGTAAGTCTAGGCCCGCAAGACTTACGTCAAAAGCGAATCCTCAAGTTTGACTCCGAAAGGAGGCAGGGAACGGTTGGGACATTGCCTTGCATGGGAAACAAGCGAAGAATCGATGGGGAACGATCACGATGGGTTGGCGGGACGAGGAGGCGTGATGTGAGCAAGTCAGTGGCGGAGATCATGGAAGGAGCGGGTCGCGGGAGCCAATACATCAGCGTATGCCAGAAATAGCAGGAGGTGAAAATTCCGAGAAATTGCAGGCGAGATGTGCGGAACGTATGATGTAACTGCGAATCAGTACATTTACGGCTTTGCAGAAATCCTGAACTTCCGTTGCAGGGAATAGCTTGTCGGCAGTCAGCCTAATCGCCGTGTCGTTTCGAAAGGTCGCGTAGCCGTCGGAATCGAGCTGTGCGAGTTGCGCCTTTGCGAAATTCTCCAACTGTTTGGGATCGCCCGCCTTTCCGGGATCATGCAGAAGTATTTTGGTGATAGCCGCCTGAACTAGGTGGTCATCATTCAGTTCGGCCATATCGGCAATTTGTACCTCGCGTGTGTCAACGCGTCGCACAATCGTCCTGAGTTCGATTTTGTAGAGCGAATCCCATCGCTCGGATAGCTGTAACTTTAATTCATCAGGCTTACCCATCATCATCGCATGCGAGTCAACCGGTATGGCCACCCTGTTCTGAAGCAACTCCACCTGGTATTTCGTCCCATCCAAATCGACCACATAGTTGCTTTCCGGCAGGTTGAGGCTGAACGGCAGTTCGCCCTGAATTGACCGGCTCAAGCTTAGCGAATCCGTCATTGTGAAGTTCCTCGCTAAACGGTACAAATTACAACGTCAGCACGATTTGCTGTTCACTGTCAGCTGGAGCTTTTCACGCCGCATTATCATCTCGATCAGCAGCCAGGGCCGCCACCACAGATCGGAGAATTTCGTACTCTTGCCTTGCCCTTTCACCTGGGATTCGAGCGTCTCACCGGCTTCTTTGTAGCCGCCATGCCCGAACGCCTGGAATAGCCGATCGCAGAAAATTTGTGCTCTGCCCTTTCGTCGCCCCTGAGGGTACGGGCATAAGCGACGAATTGCTGGATTGAATCCAAGCGAGTATTCACACAATAACCTTTCTGCTGTATCTTAAATCGCTTGTCATCATTTTGGCCGGTAGCATGCCCTTATTCAAGCCGTTCGCTCCGTGTGACGCGATTTTCAACCAGCAAGGTCGTTTCCCCGCTTAGGGAAGCTAATCCAAGCATGCGTGCAACCAGGTCTCTTGGCAGCATCGGCCGGGTGTGATAGGCTGGAATGTCAAGGAGAACCATCAAGATGACCATACAATTACCCAAAGAGCTGGTATCGTCCATTGAGGCCGTCGTCCATAGCGGGCGTTTCGCTAAGGTCGATAAGGCGATGGCCGAGGCCGCCCGGCTGCTGCTTCGCAACTATAAGCAGCCTGTTCGGCCCGTTGCCCCCACCGGTGCCGCCCGGCCAATCGACCCGATTCTGGGCTCCATTGATGCCATGCACGAGGATGGCGAACTCCTTGACGTAATCGTTGCCAACGCCTACCAGCGGCGGCGCGAGGATAAAGGGCGGGAATTCGTCCTTTTAACAAGGCCCTGATCGACACTGATATCGCTTCCGAAATCCTTAAAGGCGTCAATCAGACTGTCAGGGCTAAAGCCATCGCTTACCGGTAGGATCTTGGCGTCCTGACTCTCTCGGCGGTAACGCTGATGGAGATCACGCAAGGCCACTGCCAAAAGCAGGTCCTGCGGCAACTGCAAACCTTCCTGGCCAGCGTCTCCGTTGAAGAAGTGATCCCCTTCGACCGGGCCGCCGCCGAGCTTGCTGGCCGTATCGATGGCGAATTGGATGGTCCTCGCCCCAGAGTCTCGGCATCACTCCGGCAACCACACCGATCGCGGCTCCCCGGTTCGCGAGGACTTGAATTAAGAATACCCCATCGGTTTAAATCACAATTTAATCGATTAATAAATATTTGCATGATAGTTTATTTGCAATTTACTGAAGTTGCGGGATCATCCCGCGGGGGGGGCGATGCCACCGGAGGAACCGGAATCCAACCGGCCCTCCCTGAATGCCCTTCGAAGTTGCCCTCCCGCGTTCATGATCCCCTCTAACGATCGTTGCCTCGGGCGGGGTGGAACTGCTCGTGGATCTCCCGCGCGCGCTTGCGATCGGCCTCGCTGGGTGGTTTGATTTCCAAGGTGCGCACTTCGCCCGGCCTCAGGGAGAATTGCTCGACCGGAAGTGAGATGGAAACGCCTTCCCCCATCGCCAACGACCGGGACAGGGCGATTTCGCCCGCTGGGACTTGGACCTCAACCGGATTACCCGTCGTGGCAATCGAAGCGACCCGTACTCCAGGCGCGCTGGGCTTGAGGCCGACCGGCCTGATCCCGACGTTGGCATTCTGGTCGGCAACGTCCCCCGTACTGTTGAAGGTCAGTGCTGCCCAGGGTTGAAGTCGGATCAGATCGGCTTTTTGGGCCCCGGCTTGGATGGCGAATCCGGAGGGGTGCAGAATCATCAAGAGGTCGTCATCATCCTTGGGATACACGACGAAATGGCCGTTCTCATCCGTGGGTGACCACTGCTCGTCGTACGGGTCGCGCAACTGAGTGCCGGCCAGCGACACGTCCAAGGCGGCGAACGGGCCGGCCGTGGTTGGCAGCACGATCACTTGCGCCGCCCGGGCCGCCTCCCCTTGCGGCGTGATGACCTGCCCGGGTCGTGCCTGGCGGGGATCCGGGCGCAGGTCAGCGGCGGTGCGAATGGCGTCGTAACGCGCGCTGCCCCGTGGCGAAATACTGGCGAAGGTCACCCCCACGGGCTCGAAAAGCTCGGGATAGAGCTTCATCACCCGGTCATGGTAATCCCGCCGGCCGTCCGTTCGTTCGAGTCCGTTCGTGGTCGAAAAGGTCGCCCGGAACGGACCGGATTTCCGGATCGTAGTGTGCGTCCGGCGGACCACGTCCCCCTTGGCAATTGGCCGAGGGGCCTTGGCCAATTTGGTGACCGTCGGTTGGAACCCCACGCGGTGTCATGATCCGGCGTCAGCAGACGCGACGCGCTCTCCAACCCGTGTCGAGCCTGGCCCGAACTCCGCGGTGGGAGCGTGCCGCGTTTCGAGTGCCGGCGGGAGCCGTTGTCAGCTCGGGGAACCGTCGGCGATGGGACCCTCTGGGGTCGCCGGAGGATCGGCGACTTGGGGAGGCGACCAACGGTCGGGGAGAAGGTCGGCCAGATTCTCTTTGGGAAGGGTCGGCAACCGGGACAGCACGTCACGCAAGTAGACGAACGGGTCATGACCGTGACGCTGGCAACTCGACACCACGCTGAATAACACAGCCATCGTCTTCCCGCCGGTCTCACTGCCGGTGAAAAGCCAATTCTTTCGTCCAGTCGCAATCGTTTTCATGTGTTGCTCGGCTACGTTGTTGTCGATCGAAAGGTAGCCCGAGCTGGTGTACCGTTTCAACGCCTCCCAGTGGTTCTCCATGTAACCGATTGCGCCTCCCATCGGACTCTTGGGGAGCACCTGCGGTCGCTCCTCCTTCAGCCACTTCTCGAGGCGCTCCCAAACTGACACCGCCCGCTCCTGGCGGACCCGCAGCCGAATCGCGGCCCGCGTCGGCTCGTCGGCGTCCTCGGGCAGCTTGGCGAGCTCCGCTTTGATCCCCTTCTCGATCGCGTAGAGCTGGCGGTAGTAGGCCAGGGCCGTACTCGCTCGCGCCAGGTCCGTCTTCTGCGCCTCGACGAACTTGCGGCGGGCGTGGGCGTTGCAACCCACCTCCACGACGTTGCCGCCCGCGTAGATGCCGTCGTAGCCGCTGAAGGCATCAGCCTGCAAATAACCGCGAAAACCCTTGAGAAACAGACTCGGACCGTCTCGCTTGCGGCTCCTCGTGAAATCAAAAACATTGTAAGGATAAAGATAATCGCCGAAGTAGATCCAGAGCCGGGCCAAGGCCTTAATCTTTCGCTCCGAGTCCCGCAGCTTCACCGAGGTGTCGTCGGTGTGAATCGTGCCGCACAACAGGATCAATGTCTTCATCAGGTCGTAGAGCGGCTCGAGAGTTTGGGCGGCGCCGGCCATCCAGTCGCAGAGGGTTGAGCGTGACAGCTCCACCCCTTGCCGGGCCAGGCGGCGTTCCTGGCGATGGAGCGGAATATGATCGGCATACTTTTCCGTGATCACATGAGCGAGCAATCCCGGTCCAGGCAAGCCCTTGGAGATCGGCTGGGCTGGCTTGCCGGCGGTGACGACTTGACCTTCGCAGTGCGGGCAGGCGTAAATGCAGCGCACGTGCTCGACCACGAACAGGGTCGCCGGCACGTAGTCGAGCTGCTCGCTGCGTTCGGCGCTGATCTGGGCCCGGGTCTCGCCGCATTGCGGACAGCGGCGTTCGGCTTCGGTCAACTCATAGACCCGAGGCTCGCGGCGGAGGTCCTTGGGCAAGGGCCTGCGGCCGTGGGGGCGTGCCTTCTTCGCGGGGGTCGCTCCCGGTTCGGACTCGGGTGGGACCGCGTCGCCGGTGGCCGCGGGTTCCGGTTCCGGGGCGAGCGGCTCGAAGGCGTCGGGGATGAGCAGCGGCTGATTGGGGTCGAAGCGTTCGGTGCGTGGGCCGTAGATCCGCCGCAAGAGGAGGTCAAGGCGATGCTGCAATTCCTCGTTCTGACGCCGTGTGTCGCGGAGGGCGGCGAGCAGTTCGATGATCATCTGCTGGAGGAAGGCGGGATCACTGGGTAACGTCGCCGTGGGATCGGCAGGGGTCTCAGGAGTGATGGGGCGGGCGTCTGCGCTCATGCCCTCTTAGACGCATGAGGTTCTTATATTATTCGATGATTCTTTGGAAAAACTCGGCGGCCGGGAACTCACACCGTAGCTCTGGGGACGGGTCGGTGATAGCGTTTGCCGCGTTTCACACTCGAAAGATCGATCCCTTCGAGGAGCATGACGAGGTCCGCAGCGCGGACCTCGACGCGGGGCTGAGCCTCCGGAGACGGCGGAAAGCGGAAGGTGCCGGCTTCCAATCGCTTGTACCAGATCGCGTATCCGTCCTCCTCCCAGATCAAGAGCTTGATGCGGTCGGCGGCCTTGTTGCGGAAGACGAAGACGTCTCCCGAGAGCGGATCGCCCTGGAGCCCTTCGCGGACCAAGGCCGCCAAACTGTCGAACGATTTTCGCAGATCGACCGGCTGCGCCGCGAGCCAGATCCGGACAGTCGGAGCCAAGCTCACCATGACCGCCCTCCGGCTTCGAGCAGTTCAACGACTTGCACGAGGGTCTGGGGATCGAACCCGGCCCCGACCCGCAAGCAGCGTCCGTTGGCCAGCACGACCTCGATGCTCCCGGCGGGTGACTCAGCCTTGTCGGCGAGCACATGTACGGGGAGAAACGCGGGCTTGGGCTGGTCACGCCGCTGGAGTTCCCTCCGCCACCAATAAAACGACGGCACGCTCACGCCCTCAGCCAGGCAGAACGCCCGGACGGACAGTCCACCCTGCTTCCACCGGGCCAGAACCAGTCGCCAGTACGGCTCCCGGCCCTTGCCCGATCCTGCCACTCGGCCCATCGTTCACCCCCTTTCGGCCATGCACCGATCGTAGCATGGGCCGCAAGAAGGGGTTCACCGGACGCACACGATCGTACGCAGACGCTTGACTACCTCGTCCCAGGTGACGATTTCGTCACCCCACAAGATCACATGTTTGCTTAATATGACATTCGGCGATTCCGCCTTGGGCTGAGAAACCTCGCTTTGAGCTGCGGACTGGGGCCGACTCGCATCCTTCGCTTCCGCTTGCGGTGGGCTTGCGGCGGGGGCCCAGGCCTGCACGAGCAACGGGGTCAGCGCCACGAGGATAAGGACGGACAGGAAAAAGGACCAGCCGGCCCGACTGAGGCGGAGCATCGGCCGATCGTCGCGGGCGAGCAGGCGGAGGACCCGGCGTTTGAACTCCGACTCGTCGGCGCCCCAGGCGGCGAGACCCACACCCGACTCGCCGATCCGGGTGCGGCGAAGGGCCCACGAGAGCTCGGCCATCCGCACGAGCGCGTCGGCGTAGTGGACGCGTTGCCAACCCGCCGCGAGCACCAGGTCGTCGGCCGCAAGCTCGCGTTCCGTGCTGATGCGATGGCTGACGAACCAGACGGCCGGATGAAAGAAGAGCACGGCCTCGGCCAAGCGCTGAACCAGGTTCACCACCAGGTCGAACCGGCGAATGTGCGCCAACTCGTGCGCCAGCAAGGCCTGCAATTGATCGGGCGACAGCCCCGACGCCAGCGCGGCCGGCAAGAGAATCACCGGCCTCAAAAGCCCCACGACGATCGGCACCGAGATTCGCTCGCAAAAAGCGACCGCCGGAGCGACCTTGATCCCCATCCGCCGAATCTCCAGGCCGATCAGCGTCAGGAGTGGCTCATCCTCCACGGGGACGGCCGATCGCGTCAATTGCCGACCCCCTTGCAAGGCCAGGATCAAACGAAGCGTCATCAGCGCCACGCCGAGGAAATAGCCCGCCATCACGGACGGTGCGAACGGAGCCAGCCAGGACCAAGTCCGGCCCGCCCAGGACGGCCACCACCCAACGCGGCGCGGCAGAGAAGAAGTAACGGCCTGCGGCCCCTGATCGACGACCGCCCTGGCTTCCAACGCCTCCTGAGGCGAGTCGGCGTCCGAGCGACCGGCCGTACGCAACGCCGACGACCGCGGCCCCGGTTCACCCGATCCCGGGACAGCCACCAGCGCAAACGTCACCGGCAGGCAGCCCGCCATCACGACCAACGCGGCGACATCGAACGCGTACCGAACCTGGGCCGACGCTCGCTTCAACGTTCGACCCGCGAGCATGACCACCAGGGCCACCGCACAGCCTTGCCAAAGAAAGTGCGACAACGCCTGCACCAGGCGCAGGGCCATCGACTCATCAAACCAATAAAACGGGTTCATCAGAATTCTCCTCGTGAGGATCGAATTCGCGGCGTTTCGGGCATTGCGGACGGAATTGAAGGCGGGCGCGTTCGACTCGAGGGGCCGTTACGAATCTTTCAACTTGCGGTCGATGATCTGTCGCAATTCCTTGAGTTCTTCATAATTGACGCTTTTTACGTCAAACAACTTGAGCAAGATGGCCGCCGTTGATCCACTGAAGACCCGGTCCAGAACGTCGCCCAAGACACGGCCGGAAACCTCATCCTCGGTGATCCGAGGCGAGAACAGGAACGAGTTGCCTTGCTTGGTGCGCTCCAAGTACTTCTTATCCACCATGGTGTTGAGCGTCGTAATGACCGACGTCTTGGCCAGATCCCGGCCGTCGCCCGCCAACGCCTCCTTCACCTCACGGGCCAGCCGCGGCGACTGCTGCCACAGCACCTGCAGAATCTGAAGTTCCAAAGTCGTTGGATACTTCGAAGCCGGTCGAACCATCGAGCGTCTCCCGCCAAACCCATCGATCTGTATCCGTCTAGTTTTATAGACAGACCAGGCCAGGGACGTCAAGAACGATCGTCTAGAAAACTCGACGGACCGGAAAACAAGTGGACCGGTCTCGTCATGGGTGGGTCCGTGAAGGCGGCCCACTGACGACTTTGCGCCGTGCTGGTGATTCGATTCAGGTGTCGAGAAATGCCGAGAGACGATTGACAGTTGGGCCCATCGCCGGTCTGCTAATCAGGGTAAATCGTCGGCGACGGACAGGAATCACAGAGGCAGTGCGCCATGAACGACTTCCCCCGGATCCACGCTCATTCCCTCGTGATTCTCGGTCTCGCTCTGACACTTCCCTTCGGCCTGGCCGGTTGCGCTCGGGCGCCGGCCAGCGCACCGCCCCCGGCGGCGGCCACGCCGGTCTCGGTCAGTCAGCCGATCGAGCGGAAGATCAACGACTACTCCGACTTCACCGGGAGGACGGCCGCGGTCGAAACGGTCGAGATCCGGGCGCGGGTGACGGGCTACCTGGACAAGGTCAACTTCAAGGAAGGAACGCTGGTCAAGAAGGGAGACGTGCTCTTCGAGATCGACCCGCGGACCTATCAGGCGGCCCTGGCCTATTCCAAGGCCGAGGTCGAACGGCTCAAGTCCCAGCGCGACCTGGACGCGATCGAGCTGCACCGCTCCGAGGACCTGATGCGGCGCGGCGCGGAGACCCGGGAGAATTTCGACCGGGCCGCAGCCAAGCGGAGCGGGTCCGTGGCCGCCCTGGTCGCCGCCGAGGCCCAGGCCCAGCGGGGCGATCTCGACGTCGGGTTCACCAAGGTCGCCGCGCCGATCAGCGGGCGGATCGGCCGGACCCTACTCACCGTGGGGAACCTGGTGCAGTCGGGAGACCAAAATGGCGGCACGCTGCTCACGACGCTCGTCTCGGTGGACCCGATGTACGTCTACTTCGATGTCGATGAGCACACCTTGTTGCGCGTCCGCCAGTTGATCCGCGAGGGGAAGGCGAAGTCCGCCCGCGACGCCAAACTGACGGTCAGGCTCGGCCTGGCCAACGAAGAGGGCCATCCGCACGAAGGGGCGATCGACTTCGTCGACAACCAGGTCAACCCAAGGACCGGCACCTTGCGGTTGCGCGGGGTCTTCCCCAACAAGGACGAGGTCCTCTCCCCCGGCCTGTTCGCGCGGGTCCGGGTGCCGATCGGTGAGCCGCATCCGGCCCTGCTCATCAGCGAGCGGGCCATCGACACCGATCAGGGTCAGAAAATCGTCTACGTCGTCAACAACAAGGACGAGGTGGTCGCACGCCCTATCCGCCTGGGAGCGCTCCACGACGGCTTGCGGGTGATCGAGGATGGCCTGCGCTCGAGCGATCGGGTGATCGTCGTCGGCCTGCAACAGGTTAGGCCCGGCGCCGTCGTCGCGCCGAAGCTCGTCCCGATGCCGGTCGCGGGATTCCAGGCCCCCCCACCCACGGTCGGCGCGGCGAAGACTCCGAATTGACGGTGTGACCGTCGACCCTATCCCGTCCTTGACTGCCGATCTCGCATCGAATCGAGGGGACTTTCATGCTGGCGCGTTTCTTCATCGACCGGCCCGTCCTGGCCTGGGTCATCTCGGTCGTGATCGTCCTGCTCGGCGGGATCGCGGCCGGCCTGCTGCCGATCGCCCAGTACCCGGAGATCACCCCGCCGACCGTCCGGGTGTCGGGGAGCTACCCCGGGGCCAACGCGCAGGTCGTGGCCGACACAGTGGCGGCACCGATCGAGCAGCAGGTCAACGGCGTCGAGAAGATGCTCTACATGTCGTCACAGAGCAGTAATGACGGCTCGTACACCTTGGACGTGACCTTCGCCCTGGGCACCGACATCAACATGGCACAGGTGCTGGTCCAGAACCGCGTCGCCATCGCCCAGCCAGCGCTTCCTGAGACGGTCCGGGCGATCGGCGTGACCGTCAAGAAACGGTCTCCGGACATCCTCCTGATCGTCAATCTCTATTCCGAGGACGACCCGGCGACCGGCCAGCCACATTTCGACCGGCTCTACCTGAGCAACTACGCCACGATCAACCTCCAGGACCCGCTGGCCCGGATGGACGGCGTGGGCGACATCTTCTCCTTCGGCGGCCAAGACTACAGCATGCGGATCTGGCTGGACGCGAACAAGCTGGCCTCGCGCAACCTCTCCGCCGGCGATGTCATCCAGGTCTTGCGCGAGCAGAACATCCAGGTGGCGGCCGGGCAGATCGGCCAGCCCCCCGTCCCCCGCGGCCAGGAGTTTCAATACACGCTGAGCACCCTCGGCCGCCTGGTCGAGGCGGACCAGTTCGCGAACATCATCCTCAAGACCGACTCCCAAGGCGAGGTCACCTACCTCAAGGATGTCAGCCGGTCCGAACTGGGCGCCAAGAGCCAGGACCAGACCCTGACGCTCGACGGCAAGCCGTCGGTCGGCCTGGCGATCTTCCAGTTGCCCGGGTCGAACGCCCTTGAGGTTGCCGACAACCTCAAGGCGGGCATGCGCCTGCTGGAGAAACGCTTCCCCAAGGGGCTCAAGTACACAATTGCCTATGATACTACTCCGTTCATCCGTGAATCGGTGGGCGAGGTCTTCAACACCTTGCGCGACGCGGTGATCCTGGTTGCTATCGTCGTTCTCTTGTTCCTTCAAGACTGGAAATCACTGCTTCTGCCGGTGATCGACGTTGGGGTCTCCCTGATCGGCACGTTCGCCGTCATGACGATGATGGGGTTCTCGCTCAACAACCTGACCCTGTTCGGCTTGGTGCTCGCCATCGGCATCGTCGTGGACGACGCCATCGTGGTCCTCGAGAACATCGAACGCTGGCTGGACAAGGGCCTCCCGGTCCGCGAGGCGACGATCCGGGCGATGAACGAGATCACCGGGCCGATCGTCGCGATCACGTTGGTGCTCAGCTCGGTGTTCCTCCCCAGCGCCTTCCTGGGCGGGATCACCGGCCAGTTCTTCCGCCAGTTCGCCCTGACGATCTCGGCCTCAATGATCATCTCGGCGATCAACGCCATGACGATGACTCCGGCCCGGGCGGCCTCGATCTTCGCCGGCCGAACCCCGGGCCAGCACGGCGACCAGGGCAAGGAAGCGCTCCCTTGGTGGAGCTTCGCCCTGTTCGGGGGCCTCGTGACTGTCTGGCTGCTGACGCCGACGCTCGGCGCCTCGCTCGGCCTCCACTCCGGAGAAGAAGGAGGCGAGGCGGTCCCCGGCGGCCTGATGGCCTCGTTGCTGGGCTGGGGCGCCCAGCTCATCCTGTTCCTCCCCGGCGCCTTCGCGGGCGGCCTGCTCGGCTGGTTCCTGATCCGACCGGTGAACTGGGCCCTCGCCCGGTTCTTCCGAGGCTTCAACTGGGTCTTCGACCGTGTGACCGACGCCTACGGCGCCATTGTGGGCTGGAGCCTCCGCCTCAGCCTGATCGTGCTCTTGCTCTACGCCGGCCTGATCGGCCTGACCGGCTACGGCTTCACCCAGGTCCCCGCCGGATTCATCCCGAGCCAGGACAAAGGGCGCCTGATCGTCAACGTCCAACTGCCCGACTCGGCCGCGCTCGAGCGTACGGCCGAGGTGATCGACAAGATCGAAGTGATCGCCCGCGAGACCCCCGGGGTCGCGCACACGCTCGGTAACCCGGGCCGGTCATTCGTCCTCAACGCGATCGGCTCGAACCTCGGCTCCGCGTTCGTCATGCTCGAGCCGTTCCACGAACGGAGGGATCCCGCGCGGGGGGCGGACGCGATCATGGCCCGGCTCCGCGACCGGTTCAAACGCGAGATCCCCGAGGCCCGGGTGAACGTCTTCGGGGCGCCTGCGGTGGACGGGCTCGGAAATGCCGGCGGGTTCAAGCTGATGGTCGAGGCGACCGGCGACGTCAACTTCACCGCGCTCCAGAGTCAGGCGGACAACCTCGTCACCAAAGGGAACCAGCAGCCCGGGCTCATCGGCCTCTACAACGGCTTCCGCGCCAATACGCCTCAGCTCTACGTGGACGTGGACCGGACCAAGGTCCGAACGATGGGGGTGGCGCTCACCGACGTCTTCGACACCCTCCAGGTCTATCTCGGCGGCTTCTACGTCAACGACTTCAACCGGTTCGGCCGCACCTGGCAGGTCAAGCTCCAGGCCGACGCCTCGTTCCGCGTCGACGCCGAAGCCGTCAAGCAGCTCAAGGTCCGCAACACCGACGGCGACATGGTGCCGCTGGGCGCGGTGGTCGACATCAAGGACTCAGTCGGACCACTCACCGTCACCCGTTATAACATGTTCCCCTCCGCACCCATCAGCGGCGCCTCGCTCCCCGGGGTCAGTACCGGCGACGTGCTCCGGATGATGGAGAACCTGTCGGAGCGGGAGCTGCCGCGCTCGATGACCTACGAGTGGACCGAGCTCAGCTACTTGCAGAAGCAGGCGAGCAAGATCGAGAAGTTCCGCGACTTGCAGCAGAACCCCTTCAGCGCGTTCGCGCTCGGGGCCCTGCTCGTCTTCTTCGTCTTGGCGGGTCTCTACGAGAGCTGGTCGCTACCGCTGGCGGTGATCCTGGTCGTGCCGATGTGCCTGCTGAGTGCCCTGACCGGGATTGCGCTGGCGGGGATGGATGTGAACATCTTCGTACAGGTCGGCTTCGTGGTGCTGACCGGCCTGGCCTGCAAGAATGCGATCCTGATCGTCGAGTTCGCCCGCGACCGCCAGAGTGAAGGGGTGCCCCGCTTCGAGGCCGCCCTGGAGGCCGCCAAGGTCCGGCTCAGGCCGATCATCATGACCTCGCTGGCGTTCATCCTCGGCGTCTTCCCGCTCGTGATCGCCCAAGGGGCCGGGGCCGAGATGCGCCGGACGCTCGGGACGGCGGTCTTCGCCGGCATGATCGGCGTGACCCTGTTCGGCATCTTCCTGACCCCGGTCTTCTACTCCGTCATCCGCTGGTTCAGCGGCCCGGGGCCAGCAGCCGGCTCCCGCCATGAAACCGGCGTGCATGTCGTCGCCCTGCCGGAACCCGAGCCTGAGCCCACAGACTCGGCCCAAGAGGTTCCCGACCGTTGAGGAAGCGGCCCCATGAAACGACACCACGAACACGCCCTCATCCTGCTGCTCAGCCTGCTGGTGGCTCCGCGGGTCGCGGTTCGGGCCGAGCCGCCGGCGGCCGTCAAGCTGAGGCCGCATCCCGACGCCCTGCCCAACACGCATCCACCCGGCGAGGTGGATCGGCCCGAGCTCGTTCCGTTCATCGTGGCGGATCCGGCATCGCTGCCCGGGATCGTGGTCGATGACACGGCCGCCACGCTGGTCGGAAAATGGCAATATTCCACGCACACACCGCCCTATGTGGGACTCGGCTATCTCCATGATCTCAAGGAAGGCAAGGGCGAGAAGTCGGTGACATTTACCCCCGACCTCCCCCACGACGGCCTCTATGAAGTGCGGCTGGCCCATTGCTACAACATCCGTCGCGCCACCAACACACCGGTGACGATTCAACATGCCGACGGCGTGACCACGCTCCCGATCAATCAGCAGGAGACTCCCCCGCACCACCGACTGTTCCGCACCCTCGGCACCTTCCGTTTCCAAGCCGGCCGCTCCGGCTGGGTCCGGATTTCCAATCAGGGAACCCCAGGCAAGAACGTCATTGCCGATGCCGTGCAATGGCTGCCCAGGGAGGCGAAGGCGAAGTAAGTCGACGCTCAATACGCCCACTCAAAAAAAACAACCAAATCTCAAAATATAAACAATCAATGAAATTCAAGCGGACGGGACGCCCGCGGTCCCAGGGACGGGAAGAGTGGGGAAGGTATTCTCTGGCGTTTTGGCGTGGTGCTTGTCAACATGCTGCGTCCGTGCACGGGGTGGGCAGGGCGTCCGGTGTGCGATCCTCACGAAACCCTGCGGCAGGAGCCTGTGATGAAAACGGTTGCGCTGACAGCGGGAGTGGTCTTGATTGCGTCGGTTTCCCTGCTGGCCGGGGCGGACAACGAGGCCACCCCGAGCATCAAGCAGGTGATGGTCAAACTCAACAAGGGCCCCAACTCTCCACTCGCCAAGCTCAAGACGGACCTCGGCGCTTCGACGCCCGACTGGGACAACATCCAAAAGTCGACCAAGGACTTTGTGGTCTTGGGAGCGGCCCTGGCGAAGAACACGCCCTCGAAGGGGGATAAGGCGTCCTGGGACAAGCTCTCCGACCTCTACTTCAAAGACTCGAAGGCCCTCGACGACGCGGCCAAGAGCCACGACCTGGCGGCAGCCAAGGCGGCGCACCAACGGCTCTCCACCTCATGCAAGTCCTGCCACGGGGCTCACAAAGGCAAAGCCAGCTGAGCCTCCCCACCCCCGATGAGTCGGTTGGACCTCTCGTCAACAGCCCCTGCTGTCCCCCTCGGCGAGAGTCCCGGCCGCTCTTCGTCATGGCCGATCGCCCCCAGTCGGCGAACGTTCCCCCAAGGCCGGTCGGTCGACTCCAACGCCGGGCGCGAATCCGAGCGATTCGGTTCCGCAGCGACAAGGTCGGCCAGGCGTTGGCTCCGGGCCCGGAGCCAAGGACCAAGGGCGGCTTACCCCGGTATCCGCCGGTTCTCCAACCGCTCCACCCGAGCCACAAAACGGCCAAGCTCCCCTGTAACCCCTTCACGAGATCGGCCATTCGCGTATAATCGCCACCATTGGACCAACGGCCATGGCAGCCCGGCCGTTTCTTGAGAGTCCCCAAATTACCGCATCACCAAACCTAGTTCGCCTATCTTTCCCACTTTACATAATACGACTTTGTGGGCGGGGTGAATTTGACACGTCATTCATTGTCCACGCATGCACCCAAATTAGTCTTCGACTTCCCTGCCCGATAGGTATCGGACCAGGGGAACGATAAGAACGCCAACCACGCTCATTGCGATCCGAAGGGAAATTCTGATGGATATCACGCTCAAGGGTGGGCCGCTCGACGGGGAAGTCGTTTCGATTACCGTTTCAAGCACGTCCTACCGTACGCAGATCGAGAATCGCCACGTCGTTTATGACCAATCGAACGAGCGAACCGAGCGCGGCCAGCAGGTGTTTACTCATCGCGCGCCGGTAATCCAGAGTAAACCGACCCCGTAACCACCGATCGCAGGATCAACGTCGCGTTAACGAACCATATCGCCGCCCCAACAAGACATGCCAAGGCAGTCCGGGGCCACGCCCGGCCCCGACGCTCTTCCCTGGTTGGAACCGACCCACTCCTCCCCTGGGACCGCGGACGCCCAGACCGCGGCTCCCAGGACTGACGCTACGTCCCGGTGGGAACCGACAACAACGCGTGGCGCCGGCAACCCGGTCCGGCCGCCAGCCACCGCGGCCCGCGGCCAACCGAGAGACGAAACCTTGAACCTGCCCATCGCCTCGAGCCTCTTGGTATTCTCGGGCGAGGGGACAAAGCCCTTTTCGCTGTCCTCGGTAGCCTTCACCAGCACCATCACTCGTATCGTGCGTCTCCTCGTTTTGGCCGGTGTATAACCATCGCCTCGGGAAGGCCTCCTCAGCCGTCGCCCCGGCGTGCAGCTTCGATCGCGGCGATGTCGATCTTCCTCATCGTCATCATGGCTTCCATGGCACGCTTCGCTGCGGCGCGATCCGGGTCGGTCGTCGCGTCGAGCAGCACGCGCGGCGTGATCTGCCAGGAGAAGCCCCAGCGATCCTTGCACCAGCCGCAAGCGCTCTCCTTGCCGCCATTGCCGACGATCGCGTCCCAGTAGCGGTCAGTCTCATCCTGGTTCTCGGTCAGGACCATGAAGCTGACCGCCTCGTTCGGCTTGAAATTCGGCCCGCCATTCAGGCCGACGTAAGCCTGGCCCAGGACGGTGAACTCGACGGTGAGATCCTCGCCCACCTTGGCAGACGGAATGTCCACGGGGGAGGCGTGGGCTTTCCCGACGTGGCTGTCGGGGAACACGCTCGCGTAGAACTCGGCCGCCTCGCGGGCCTTGCCGTTGTCGAACCACAGGCAGGTGATCATCTTGGTCATCTCCGCTCTCCTCATTTGCCGCTGGCGAACCCCTGTCATCTCTCCGAGAAGATCCCAGTTTCGGGATTGGAACCATTTATCGGCAGGGAGTCAACGGACGTACAGTAATTTTCCGGATTGGGCGATCCCTTCGGGCCGGGCTCTACTCGCTTCGCTCACAGAGCCCCTGCGAGTCTCCGCCATTCGGTGACGCGTGCCTTCATTTCTGGAGGTGGGTGGGGGTTCCACCGAGGGAAACTGAGAGGTACGATGGTGCTGAAATTCTCGACGCAGACGCATCAAAAATCGCTTGACCTTGTTGCGTCAATGAAATAGCGTTTACTTACGACTGCACTTTCCGCAACTTTGTACATTCAGCACGGCGACGCAGCCACGCTACGGACGGTGGCGTCACGACACTCCCTCGTAACCGCTCTCACCGACTTCGGCGAGCCGCGCCACGATGCAATAGGCGGCCCGGGGTGACCGAAGGGGAAATTCAGGAGGCCGCCGCCAGGCTGCTCAGCCTGGCCGCCTGACATCGATCAGGTCCCGGAAAGTGCAGGTTGCGTCTCAGCGGGAAGGCAAGATGGCTTCATCCCATCGCCGGCAATCGACTCTGGCCAAGATCATGACCGTCAACGTGGCGGTCGCCATCCTCCTTGCGTCGTTTCGGCTCGGTCCCGCGGGCCTGGCGCCTTACGGTTTGGCGCTCTTGTATGTGGCGATCGGTCTGCTCCTCGCCTTGCTGATCACCGTCCCACTCGACGCCCTGCTCGGCATTCCGTGTCCCTACTGCCAGCACCGGTCGTTACGGCGTCTGGCCCTTCCCCTCAACATTGTCAGCTACTACCAATGTGCCAACTGTAAAACGCGTTGCAAGCGGTCGTTACCGCTCGCGCGCTGGCGGGATGCGTCGGGGCCCGAGGACGCCGCGAAGTATCGGCGAAAGTCCCCCGCGGGAAAATGGCTGGGCTACACCCACCCCGGCCCCAACGCCGATGACTCCACCTGTTCGGGGATCCTGCTCCGAAGCAAGCGACTCCGGACAACGACGCCGGGCGCCGAGGAATCGCCGCCACCCTCCTAAATAAAAGAAGGAAAGGAGCGGCTCAAACGCGGGCCGGCCCGCCCCAGCCCAGGATCACTCGAATCGAGTCGCGGCGTCCCCAGGCGACGACGGCCGCCAGGGCGAGGAGGACCAGCGGGGCCGCGGGGCTACTCTTGAGCACGACGAGGTGGGCAACCACGGCCCCAATCATGATCGGCGCGAGGAGCAACGCCCCCAGGCCGCTCGTTCGCGGGACGATCAGGAGCACGGCCGCGAGGACCTCCAAGGTACCCGTCAGGCAGCGGAACCACTGGCCAAGGCCGACCTTCCGGAACTCCTCGACCATCATCTCGACCCCGGCCAACTTGGCCCCCCCCGCGCCAAGGAAGGCCGCCGCCAAGAGCACCTGGAGGATCCAGAGGCCGACATTGGCCCCACGACCCGGCTTGGCCGCTGAAGCGGAGTCTTGAACATCAACCATGGTACAACTCCTCATGAAGCCGCGGCCCGACAATCGGGATCGCTCCTTGTTTGGTCGTTCCTGACGAACCCGAGCCCATTTCTCAAGCAGAGCCTAGTCCGAGCGACGACCTTGCGATATAGATCATTCTGGCGTAACCCTTTAGGCCACCCTTTCAGAGCCAATGATCCTCGTGGCCGAGCGCCCTGGGCTACCTTGGACCGCCCCGTTGAGGCTGATTCCAAACAAACGATTCACCGCAACACTCATACCACAACATCAAATTTCCATAACCCATATGCCATCCGACGGTAAACCGCTGTAAGCGCCAGAACGGCGAGTGGATCGCTCCCTTGCCGACTTGGGAGAGAGGGAGGGGGGGAGAAGGCGAAGCGGAACGTCCGAGGTCCCAAGGGAGCAAAAAAAATCGGCCGAGCCCGTTCGCGGGAAGTGTCGCGAACGGGCCCGGCCGTGGTGGGAGTGGAGACGAGGGGTCAATAGCTGTCGGAGCTGACGACCTCGGATCCCCGGGTGGTCGAGAGGGCGCGCCAGACGACCGTGCTGATCGTGTCCTTGAAGAACCGGACCGAGCCGTCGCCCATCGCGGCGTTGACGCCGCCGGAGTGGTGACTCCGCAGCGCCAGCGACTGGTTCTGGGTGGCGTCGGCCGTGCCGGAGCCGGCGCTAATCACGCATCCTTTGATGCCGTTCCAGTCCTGACGGGCCGGGCAGACGCGGTCGGCCTCGTCGGGGTTCGACGAATTCGGGGGATTCCAGGTCTCGAACCCGTTGCCGCCGCTGGCGATCGAGACCTCGCTGATCGGGCCGCCCCAGCCGGGGGTGGTGGTCGAGGTGAGGATCTCTCCCAGCAGCAGGGTCGTGCTCGTGCCGTCGTTCATGTCCTTGAAGCCGTAGCTTGCGCCGATGCCGAACGGTGCGCCGAGGAAGGGGACGTTGACCTTGGTCGTCTGTCCGTAGTTGGTGTTGCCGAAGTTCGCGGCGTAGTTGCTCCGGATCCGAGCCCAGGTCGCGTCCGTCCACTCGTCTTCCCGGAGGCCGTCGGACGGGCAGCCAAAGGTGGCGATCTTGGTCTTCCGCGCGGTCAGGTTCGACGGATCGCTGTAGGACATACTGAAGTTATGGCTATTGAACCAGGCCTGTTGCTCGATGGTGGCGCCGATCCCGCTATACCAGGTCATATCATTGTTCCAGCCGGTGTTGGCCCCCGGCGGAGCGCTGGCGCCGTACTTCGTGCGAGCTCCCAAGGGGAGCGATCCCTGGGTGTCGTGATAGTTGTGCATCCCGAGCGCCAGTTGCTTGAGGTTATTCACACACTGGGAGCGTCGGGCCGCCTCGCGGGCCGCCTGAACGGCCGGCAAGAGCAAGGCAATGAGGACGGCGATGATGGCAATGACCACGAGCAGTTCGATCAGCGTGAACCCGCGTCGCGTTTGGGACATCGTAGGACTCCTGGACTGCCTGACAAGGCGTCAGTTACGAAAATACCAACCAATGATTACTTCGACGACATGGCGAAATCCTGATCCGCCTTATCCGCTTTCACTTCGATCGGGAGACCGTTCTTGTAACGGGCCGGGATGGTGGCCGAAGGAGGGGGCGTGTAGTTGCTGCTCACCACCGCGGGCCGCTCGGCTGTCGCCCCACTCAGGATCACGGTAACCTTGCCCACGCCAACCTTGGGGGCGACGTAACGACCTTTGAGGATCGGCACCGTGACCGGCGGGGCCTCCGCATTCGAAGGGACAAACTGAATCGACCCCTCATCAAGTGGCTTTCCGTCCAGCGTAACCTCTCCCTCGAGCCGGGCCGACTCGTATTTGGCCGAGGCGCCGCCGCCGGATCCGCACCCCCCCACGAGGCCGACCACGGCCGCGACGATCCCAAGCCGCGCGCACGAACGTTGGACCCAACCATCAACCATCGCGACAACCTCCACTGCATGCACAATAAAAACGAAACAAAGAGCCACCCGAAGGACCGTCCACCGACGACCGACACTCCCTCATCCCTAACGGAGGGGGGGGACGGAATTGCGAGCTCGCACGACCGTTCAACCCACACGCAACTCGCGGGTCAAACCTAACAACTTAAAAGATAGGAATTCGGGACGTTTTGACGATGGCTAGTTACCCTTATATTACTCTGACCAACTCTTTGTAAAGGAAATTTCTAAAGCTCAATCAGTCCTGAGCGAACGAATGGCATACGGAAGAAGCCAGCATGCGTGACAGGTGGAAAGTCATAACTTCCTCTAGCAGACCAAGTTTTTGACGAGACGAACGGCGCTTTTCCCATCCGCTTTCGGGGTCGAAACGCGACGAGGAAGCCGTTCTGATTTCGACGTGCATCGTTGGCTTCATGACCGCCTGATACTCCGCAATTAGCGGGTCGACCGGCGAAGTGGTTGCATGACCGCCACACCGGGCTGTACAGTGGCAGATGGGGGCCAAGTGCGTTGACAACCGACCAGAACCGCAATCGAGAACCCGCGGCCGACGCCAAGCCGGTCGCCGGCGCGGCGGGGGGGCGTTCCGCGCGGCGTCGGATTTGGGCCTACCGGCTCGCGTCGTTGGTCCTGGGGCCGGTCCTCTTCCTGGGGTTGCTCGAGACCGGCTTGGGGCTTGCGGGCTACGGCCACCCCACCTCATTCTTTCTCGCACGCGCAAGGGCGAAGGGCGCGACGACCCTGACCGAGAACCCCGAGTTCGGCCTCCGGTTCTTCCCTCCGAGTCTCGTCCGGACTCCGCTGTCGATCGCCTTCCCGACCGCCAAGCCGGCGGGCACCTGCCGCGTCTTCGTGCTCGGTGAGTCGGCCGCGATGGGGATTCCCGACCCGTCGACAAGCTTCGCACGCGTCCTCGAGGTGATGCTCCGCGACCGGTTTCCCCAAGTCCGGTTCGAGGTCATCAACACGGCGATGGTCGCCATCAACTCCCACGCCGTCGTCGACATCGCGCGGGAGTGCGCCCGGCATCAGCCCGACCTGTTCGTCGTCCTCCTGGGGAATAACGAGGTGGTCGGACCGTTCGGGGCCGCGGGCGTGATCGGACCGTACGCGCCAAGCCGGCGTCTGATTCGTGCTTCGCTCTGGGTGAAGGACACCAGGCTCGGCCAGCTCATGAGCGCCGGCTTGCGCGCGACCCGCCTCGCCGGCAAAGCCCCCCGATACTGGGACGGCATGGCCATGTTCCAAGGCAGCCGGGTGCGCGCCGACGACCCCCGCCTGCGGGCGACCTACGCCCACTTCCGCGCGAACCTCGGGCAAGTCTGCGAGGCCGGCCTCAGCGCGGGGGCGAAGGTCGTCGTCTGCACTGTGCCGGTGAACCTGGCCGATTGCCCCCCGTTCGCCTCGGAGCACGCCACGCGACTCACGCCGGCCCAGCGCAACGCCTGGGAGACGCCCTATCGCGAGGGGGTCGAACACCAAGCCGCGGGGCAATACGCCGCCGCCCTCGACCGCTATGACCACGCGGCCCGGATCGACGACACGTTCGCCGCGCTCGAATTCCAGCGCGGCCAGTGCCTCAGAGCACTCGGACGCGACGCCGAGGCCCGCCCCAGCTTCAGCCGGGCCCGCGACCTGGACGCCCTCCGGTTCCGCGCGGATTCGACCGTGAACGCGATCATCCGCCAGGTGGCCGCCTCGCACCAGGCACGCGGCGTCTCGCTCGTCGACGCCGAGCGGGAGTTCGCCACGACCAGCCCGAACGGTCTGCCCGGGAAAAACCTCTTCCATGAACACGTCCACATGACGTTTTCCGGAAATTATCAGCTTGCGAGCGGCGTCTTCCGGACGGTCGCCAAGGTCGTGGCCCCAGCGCAGCCGCCCGAGGCGGAACCTCCCTCGGAATCCTGGTGCGCGGAGCGGCTCGCCTACACCCGGAGAGAACGGACCCGGAACGCGGCCCGGATCCACGAGATGCTCCAGAATCCGCCGTTCACCGACCAGCTCTATCACGCCGAACGCGAAGCCGAGTGGGAAGCGCAAGCCCCGGAGCGACAGGATGACCTCGGGCTCGCGGCCCTTCAAACCGCCGTCGACACCTGCCGAACCGCCCTGCAAGCGAGCCCCGACGATTGGATGCTCCGGATCCATTACGCCTACTTATTGACCGAACTCGGGGCGCCGAGCCAGGCGGCCCTGCAATACGAGGCGGTCATCAAGCAGCGGCCCTTTAGCGCCATGGCAATCGACAAGTTGGCCACCCTCCAGTTGAAAGCAGGGGAGTTCGACGAGGCGGCGGCCGGTTTCGAAGCCGCGCTCGCAATCCAGCCCGGAGACTCCTCCGCGGCCTACGGCCGGGCCGAAGTTCTCGCCGCCCGAGGCAAGATCCGCGACGCGATCGCGGCGTACGAAGCGCAAGTCGCCAAACAACCCGACCGCGTGGAAGCGCTCCGACGATTGGCTGGCTTCCTGAACCACCTCGGCAAGCCGAACCAAGCCCAAAGCCGCCTGGAGGAGGCCCTCCGGCTCGATCCCAACGACCCGCTCACCCGCGTCGACCTCGGCAACGCGCTCGCCCAGGCGGGCGACCTCGACGGCGCGATCGCGCAGAGCGAGGCCGCCCTCCGACTTCGACCCCACTGGCCCGAGATGACCGACCACCTCGCCGCCCTGCGAAAGACCAAGGCGAGCGACGGGCCAGGCCGATCGCGATGACGATCGCCGCAACAACGCCCCATCCGAAATCAATCATGTTCACATTTCATGCATGCACGATAGGATTCACGTTGGCCAAACCCGTCCTCTCCCGTTCGGAGGCCTCACGATGCTCTCGGCCCTTCTCATCGGCTCGGCGCTGACACTGGACGCGAACGGCCCGGAAAAGCCCGACTTGGCCGCCTATGAAACCGCCAAGGCCAACGTGAGACGCGACCCGGACGCGCACGTCAGGCTCGCGCTCTGGTGCGAGGCCCACGGGCTTCAGGCCGAGCGTTTGAAACACCTCGCCATCGCCGTCATCGCCAACCCACGGCACTCGATGGCGCGCGGGCTGATGGGCCTGGTCGAGTATCGCGGGCGTTGGCAGCGACCCGAGACGATCAGTGAGAAGGCACGCAACGACGCCTTGCTCGGCGAGTACCGCGAGCGGCGCGCCAAGACCAAGGAGGACGCCGACTCCCAGTGGGCGCTCGCGCTCTGGTGCGACGCGCACGACTTGAAGGCCGAGGCCGTCGCCCATCTCACGGCCGTCGTCAAGCGCGACCCCAAACGCGAGGACGCCTGGAGACGACTCGGGTTCAAGAAGCAAGGTCAGCGCTGGGTGACCGACGCGCGACTCGCCGAGGAAAAGGCTGAAGCCGAACGCCAAAAGCAGGCCGACCGCCACTGGAAGCCGCTCCTGGAGAAGTGGCGCGACGGACTCGGCAGCAAGAGCGCCATGCGGCGTGCCGAAGTCGAGACGGCCCTCTCTGAGATCACCGACCCGCGTGCGGTGCCGATGGTCTGGTCCGTCTTCGCCACCGGTAGCGCCGAGCGGCAAGCGATCGCCGTACGAGTGTTGGGGCAGATCGACGCGAAGGAGGCTTCGCGAGCCTTGGCGATGCTGGCGGGTTTCAGCGACACGTCGGAGGTGCGGCGGACGGCCACCGAGACCCTCAAGCGACGCGATGCACGCGAATATGCAGACCTCTTAATCAATTTGATCCGCGACCCGATCAAGTACCAGGCGCAGGCCGTGGGCGGGCCAGGGATACCCGGAACCCTGCTCGTCGAGGGCAAACGTAAGAACGTGCAGAGGCAATACGTCCCGCTACCAATGCCTCGCTTAAATATATTCCAGCCAGACGGAATGGATCTCCTGACCTACGATGCGTCTGGTTTGCCGGTCATCGTTCGCGGCACGGGCTATTCGGGATACATCGGACCTGATGGCTACTTCGTCAAATCTCGCCAAGGTTACGCCATCGGATTCAACAACGCCCCGATCGAAGCGATCGGTCAGGGCTCCGGCCCCACATCTTCCACCGGGGCGGACATTGCCAAGATCCTGCTCAACACTCCCGATCCCGCCGCTGCGATCAAGTCGATTCATAACATCACACCAAAAACTAACCCCTTAAACACACCCTCGATGCTGAGCCAGAACCTCATTCTTCAAGGTTACTCAGGGGGTTGGAATCCGGCCGGAAACACGATCGAGATCGGCCGGGCCACCCTCGAGACCCAGTACGCCGCGGCCTCGCTCCAGCAACAGCTCGAGTCAGATGTCGCGACCCTCGAACGCTCCAATACCCAGACGCGCGAACTCAACGAGCGGATGACCAAGCTTCTGAACGAGACCACCGAACAGGACCTCGCCGCCGACCGAACGGTCTGGCAGGGATGGTGGCTCGACCAGCTCGGCTATGCCCAGAAACAATCGTACGACCAACCCAAGCCCACAGTCGTTGAGGTCGTATCCCGCCCACTCCCGCCGGTCGCTGGGTTCGAGGAGCGAGAGAATGGCTACTTCCGGCGGAGGAGTTGCTTTGGGGCCGGCACTCCGGTGCATACCCTCTCCGGCGTCCAGCCCATCGAAGCCCTCAAGGAAGGAGACCGCGTCCTCACCCAAAACACCAAGACAGGAGCACTCGACTACCAGCCGATCCTGGTCGTCCACCACAACCCGCCGAGCCCCACCTACCGCATCACCTTGGGCGACGAAACCGTCATCAGCAGCCATTTCCACCGCTTCTGGAAGGCGGGCCAAGGCTGGGTCATGGCACGCGACCTGACCCCGGGCGACACGGTCCGGACCCTCGGCGGGCTCGTTCGGGTCGGCTCGATCGACGCCTCCGACGTCCAGCCCGTCTTCAACCTTGACGTGGCCGGCGATGCCGACTTCTTCGTCGGACGCCAAGGGGCCCTGGTCCACGACAACACCCTGCCCGACCTGAGGCAGACGCCGTTCGACGCTCCCCCCAGCCTCGCAACCGCAAGTCCCGTTTCGCGATGACGTTGCCATCAGTGAATACCGGCGCAACCACCCACGGGTTAAGCTCAACCCATGGGCGTAAGTCACGGCTTTTACATCGTTCCCCCCCAAAACATCCATTGCCTTGCGTAAACTTTTGCATGACCGCAAAAAATAAGGAACGGGAGCGAGCCAGGACAACCGGATTCTTGGCCTGCCGGAGCTCCGACACCTTGCCGCGAGGGCCCTCAACCGGGAAGATCCGGTGTTGGTGAGCGCGAACGGCGATTGGCGAAGCGACTGGGGAGGAAGGCGGGCCGATGAAAAAGCTGATCAACCGGCCGGAGTCGGCCGTCGAGGAGATGGTTGAGGGGCTGGTCGCGGCGTACCCCGGGCTGGCCCGCCTGCCTGGTCAGACAGTCGTTGTCCGGGCCGATGCCCAGGAAGAACGCGACCGCCGCGTGGCCTTGATCTCCGGGGGAGGGAGCGGGCACGAGCCCGCGCACGCGGGGTATATCGGTCGCGGAATGCTCAGCGCGGCGGTCCTGGGCGAGGTCTTCACCTCCCCCGGCCCCGACGCCGTGCTCGCGGCGATCCGCGCGGTGACCGGCGCTCCGGGGGTCCTGCTCATCGTCAAGAACTACACGGGGGACCGGCTCAACTTCGGCCTGGCGGCCGAGATAGCCCGGACGGAAGGGATCAACGTCGCGATGGTCGTGGTGGCCGACGACGTTGCCCTGGCCGCGTCGGCCGACAACGCGGGGCGCCGCGGGTTGGCGGGAACGATCCTGGTCCACAAGATCGCGGGGGCCGCCGCCGAAGCGGGGGCCAGCCTGGAGCAAGTCACCGCCGAGGCCAGGGCCGCCGCCGAGGCGGTCGGCACGATGGGCGTCGCCCTGACCCCTTGCACCGTGCCGGCCGCGGGCCGCCCGAGCTTCGCGCTCGGCGACGACGAGATCGAGCTCGGCCTGGGCATCCACGGCGAGCCTGGCGTTCGTCGCGAGGCGCTCGAACCGGCCGACGACCTGGTCGACCACCTCGTCAACGCCATCCTCGGCGACGCCCCGCCCGCCCCGGGCGAACGGGCCGCCTTGCTGATCAACAACCTGGGGGCCACCCCCACGATGGAGCTCCTGATCGTCGCCCGCTGCGCCCTCGCCCGGCTCGAGTCCCTCGAGGTCAAGGTCGAGCGGGTTTACCTCGGCACCTTTCTGTCCGCCCTCGAGATGGCCGGGGTCTCGCTTTCCGTCCTCCGGTTGGACGATGCGCGGTTGGCCCGGCTCGACGCGGCGACCGAGGCCCCCGCCTGGCCCAACGCCGCCGCCCGCCCGCGCGTCCCCAACGCCACCGTGCCCCCGAGCAGGAAAGCCAAGAAAAAAGGGGGCCTGCCCCGGTCGGCCGCGGAGCCGCCGCGGACCGAGCTCGGCCGGGCCTTGGAGCACGCGATCCTCGCGGCCATGGTGGCACTCATCGACGCCGAGCCGACGCTGACCGAGCTCGACCGGGTCGTGGGCGACGGCGACCTCGGACTCAGCTTAGAGCGTGGCGCCCGGGCTGTGCGCGAGGCACTCGGCACCTCCTCGTATCCGCTCGACGACCCCAGCGCGACCTTGCAAGCGCTCGGCCTGACGCTTCAAAAAGCACTCGGAGGCACCTCGGGCGCCCTCTACGCCCTGCTCTTCCTCCACGCTTCGGCCCGGCTCCGCACCCTCGCGTCCACCGACCCCAAGGCCTGGGCCGACGCCTTCCGAACCGGCGCCGCCGCCCTGGGCGACCTCGGCGGCTCGCGCCCGGGCGACCGCACCATGCTGGACGCCCTCCTGCCTGCACTTGACGCACTCGACGCATCCCTGGACGCCAACGCTACGCTCGTCGACGCCCTGGACGCCGCTGCGAGCGCCGCCGAAGCCGGATCCGACGCCACGGCCCGGATGTCACCCCGCCGGGGCCGCTCCAGCTACCTCGGCGACCGCGTGCTCGGCTACCCCGACCCCGGAGCCGTCGCGGTCGCCGTCTGGCTCAGAGCCGTCGCCTCGGCCTTGTAAAAACAAATTGAAGAGCGGGCGGGACGCCCGCGGTCCCAGGGGGGGAACGAAGGCAAATCAAGCTGACGCCCAGGCCCCCCTGCTCAGACGGAATCGATTCCATTTTCGACACCTTGACGTTTTTCGACGATCCGTCAATAATCCGCACATGGCTACAACGTCCCGGAAACAACGTGAGGTCCGTCAACGCGAGCTGCACCTCCTGGATGTGGCGCGTTCGATGCTCATCGCGCAGGGCTATGCGGGGCTGAGCATGGACCGGCTCGCCGAGGCGACGGAGTACTCGAAAGGGACGATCTACCAGCACTTCTCGACCAAGGAAGACCTGGTCATGGCCCTGGCCTCGCAGTCGATGGAACAGCGCCTTGCGCTCTTCGAGCGAGCCGCGCATTTTCACGGCCGGCCTCGCGAGCGGCTGCTGGCGCTCGGGATCGCCGATGAATTGTTCGCCCGGCTCTACCCCCACGCCTTCCGCTCCGAGTTGATCATCAAGATGGCCAACCTCGAGGAACGCGCGTCGCCCGAGCGGACCGATGCCCTCCGCGCCTGCGAAAGCCAATGCACGGGCCTCGTCCGCAGCTTTGTCGAAGAGGCGATCGCCGTCGGCGAGCTCGCCCCGACCGTCTCCTTTTCCCAGGTTGTATTCGCTGTCCTCACCATGGCCCTGGGCACCCACACCGTCGTCGCCAACTTCCGTCCGCTCCTGACCGAAGCCCAAGTCACCGACCCGTACTCATCCCTGCGGGAAAGCATCCAGATCCTGCTCGACGGCTTCGGCTGGAAGCCCCTCTCGTCCGAGTGGGACTATGCCGAAACCTATCGCCGGATCGCCCAGGAGGTCTTCGCCGATGAATGCCAATCCGCCGGACCCGGCTCCCTCTGATGAGCCCTCCCCTTTTTTTGCGCCGAAATCGACGAATCGTCGAAAATCGACGTTAGGTATTGTCGGTTTGGTCGTGACGACGGCCGCGGCGCTGACGGGTCGTTGGCTGCTGGCCGCATCGGCGGCGGCGCATGCTCCCAAGGCGGTTGAGCCGTTGCCGGTCTCGGTGCGGGTCCTGCCGGTCGTCGAGGAGGTGGTCTCGTCGGGGCTCCGCTACAGCGGAGTGGCCAAGGAGTTGAGGAAGGCGGAGCTGTCGTTCCGGGTCTCGGGGACGGTGACCTATCTCCATCAAGTGGCCGCCCCGGGCGATCGCCTCCGCGACGTCCACGAGGGGGACACGCTGGCCAAGGGGACGGTGATCGCCCGGCTCGACCCGGATGACTATGGCCGCGAGCGCGGGCAGGCCGCCGAGCGGCTGGTGACGGCTCGGGCTCGCTTGGCCCAGGCCAAGGCGAATACCGAGCAAGCTCAGATCGACCTCAGACGCAACGAGCAACTCGCGCGGCGGAACTCACTCAGCGTCTCCGAGCTCGACAACGCCCGAACCAACCTGAAGGGGATGACGGCGACCGAGGAGGCGGCCGAAGGGGACGTCGCCTCGGCCCGGATCGGCCTCGAGCAGGCGGAAGCGAACTTGCGGTATTGCTCTCTGGCCGTGCCGTTCGACCGGAGCACGGTCGCCGCTCGCCTGATCGACAACAACGAGCGCATGACGCCCAACCAGCGGACCTTCACGATCGTCGACATCTCCAGCGTCGTGATCGCCTTTAACGTCCCCGACACCCTGGTCGGCCGGCTCGCGATCGGCCAGGAGGTCGAGGTCACCACCGACGCGCTCACCGGCCAGCGGTTCGTCGGGGTGATGCACAAGATCGCCTCGTCGGCCGACAGCCGCACGCGAACTTACCCGATCGAAGTCCGCGTCGACGCCCCGAAGGGACTCCGACCGGGGATGGTGGCCACGGTCGTCTTCCGCAAGGAGACTCGCGCCTACCTCCTGCCGCTGACCTCGGTGGCGGCGGGCCCCTCCGCGCGATCGCTGATGGTCTACCGGGTCGAGGACGAGGGGGGCAAGTCGGTCGTCCGAGAGGTGCCGATGGCGTTCGACGACGTCCTCGACAACAAGGTCGCCATCCGGATGGGCGCCGTCGACGGCCTCCACTCGGGAGACCGCGTCGTCGCCACGGGCGTCCATCGCCTCCGCGACGGCCAGGCGGTCCGAGTCGTGGAATGAATCGCCAATCCGTGCCAATCCAACCGCAAGCTCCCCTCCCTCCCCCCCTGGGACCGCGGGCGCCCCGCCCGCTCTTCAATGAAATAAAGATCAATTCAATTGCGGGTGGGATGCCCGCGGCACCCGGGAATGGCCCTGCGAAACGCAAAATGACGTCCGCTCGCGAAGGATCCGGAACTTCCCGGCCAACCGATCGGGATCACCCCGAGGTAGGTAAGGACTCATGACCACATCGCAATATTTCGTCTACAAGCGGCCGATCGCCTGGACTCTGCTGATCGCGACGATCCTCTGGGGGATCTCTGCCTATCGGTCGATGCCCCAACGTCAGGACCCGCTGATCCAGATCCGCAGCGGGGTGGTGCTGACCTGGTACCCGGGGGCGGTCGCCGTCGAGGTGGAGCAGGAGGTCAGCCGCAAGATTGAAAAGGTGATGACCGAGAACCCGGCCGTCGAGCACGTCCGCTCGATCAGCCAGAAGGGGCAGTCGATCGTCTTCATCGACCTCTACGAGACGATCAAGAACGCCGAGGCGATCTGGCAGGACCTGAGCAACAAGCTCGATGCGATCACCGACCTGCCGACCGTCGCCGGGCAATCCTTGCGGCCCAAGCTCAACAAGGACTTCGGCGATACCGTCGCCACGATGCTCACGGTGAGCAGCCCACCGATCACCGACTTCGAGGTCGAGCAGCGGGCCGAGTTAATCGTCCGGAAGTTGGAAGCGGCCCGTGCGGCCCGGCCCGTGGCCTTGCGCGACCGGCGGTACAGTGGCGTCCTGGTCCACCCTTCGTCGGTCTCGCCCGAGTTCATCGAGCGGATGGGCCGGTCCGCCTTGGAGCATCTGGTCGAGGCCGGCCTGGCCGAGGACGGACAGTACCTCGCGATGCTCGGAGCCGGCGTGGTCGACTTTCGGCTCGCCGACGGCGCGGACGAGTCGAGGCTCCACCACGAGGTCGGCCGCTGGGAGCGTGACACCCTCGGCGCCGGCCTCGGGCACCCCGACCTCTGGCCCGCCCTCTTGATCTGCGAGCCCCAGACGCTCGCCGGCGCAATGAAGCGACACGTTCAGGAGGAACCGGGAGGAGTGGCCCGCTACACCTACGAAGACCTGCACCGCTTCGCCGACCTGATCCAGGACAGGCTCCGGCAATCGCCCCGGGTCGGTAAGATCGAGCAGATCGGAGTCCAGGAGCAGGCGGTCTTCCTCTACTACAGCAACCGGCGTCTGAGCGCGCTCGGCATCGAGCCGATGGCCCTGGCGCAGCAACTCGCCTATCGTAACATCAACATGCCTGGCGGTTCCGTCGAGCTCCCCGAACAGACCCTCGCGGTCAAGCCGAGCGGCCCCTACCGCGAAGGCCGGGAGATCGGCGAAACGGTCGTCGACATCCGCGACGGCTACCCGCTCTATCTCCGCGACCTCGCCGAGGTCGTCCGGGGCTACGAGGACCCGGCCCGAACCCTGAACTTCCGCACAGTGAAGCGCCACCCGCTCCATCCGCCGACCGCCCTCGATCGGGCTGAGCCAAAACCAAAGTCAGAATCGGGGTCGGGGCACGCCAAGGCCGCAGCCCCCGCCGGCCCGGCTCAGCTCTGGACCACCCGCGCGGTCACGCTGGCGATCTGCCACGTCAAAGGGACGCAAATCGCCGATTTCGGCCGGGACGTTGACCAGACCCTCAAGTCGCTCGAAGGCGTCCTGCCCGACGACTTGCAGGTGGAGCGTACCAGCGACGAGCCGCACGAGGTGCACCGCAAGATCGAGCTGTTCAAGGACTGCCTGATCGAGGCGATGGTCATCGTGATCGTCGTGACCCTCCTCTTCATGGAGTGGCGGAGCGCCCTGCTCGTCGCCCTCTCGATCCCGATCACCGTGGCGATGACCCTGGGCCTCTGCGCGATGCTCGGGGTCGACATTCAGCAGATCTCGATCGCCGCCTTGATCATCGCCCTGGGCCTGCTGGTCGACGACCCGGTCGTGGCCGGCGACGCGATCAACCGGGAGCTGGCGCACGGCACGCCCCGCGACGTGGCAGCCTGGCTCGGCCCGCAGAAGCTGGCCCGCGCGATCCTCTATGCCACGCTCACGAACATCGTCGCGTTCTTACCTTTGCTCCTGGTCGGCGGCGGCGCGGGGGAGTTCATCCAATCGCTGCCGATCGTCGTGACCGCCTCGCTGGTGGCCAGCCGGATCGTCTCGATGACCTTCATCCCGATGCTCGGTTACTACATGCTCAAGGGGCAGAAAGGGCTCGAGTCGGGGTTGTCCGAGGGAAGCAAGGGCTCGCGGTTCGCCCGGATCTACAACGGCTTCTCCGAGCTCTGCATGGAGCACAAGTGGGCGGCCCTCGCCTCGTGCCTGGTCGTCCTGTTCGCGGCGGCGAGCCTGGTCCCCAAGATCGGCACCAACTTCTTCCCCAAAGACTTGCACAACACATTCACCGTCAATCTGTTCCTGCCCGAGGGGACGCCGATCCGCCAGACCAAGGCCGAGGCGATGAAGGCCATCGCGGCGATCGACAGGCTGGCCGGCTCCGAGGCCGAAGCGTACACCACCTTCGTCGGCGCGGGGGGGCCTCGGTTCTGGCTCTCGGTCGTCCCCGAGCAGCCGGCGTCGAACTACGCCCAGATCCTGGTCCACACCCGCGACGCCTTCGCCACCGCGGCCCTGGCCTCGCGAATGAAGCGCGAGCTGCCGCCGTCGTTCGCCGCGGCCCGTGTGACCGTCGAACAGCTCGAGTCCGGCCCGCCGATCGGCACGCCGATCCAGATCCGGCTCCAGGGGCCCGAGCTGGCGACACTCCGGCTCCTGGGCGATGAGGTCAAGCGGATGATGGCCGCGTTCCCCGGGACCGAGAACGTCCACGACGACTGGGATCCCGAGTCGCTCCAGATCAACCTCAACATCGCCACCGACCGGGCGAACATGTCGGCCATCACCAACCAGGACGTGGCGATGATGACCAGCGCCGGGCTCTCCGGCTACACGGCGACCACGATCCGCGAGCGCGACCGGCAGGTCCCGGTGATCCTCCGGCTCCGCCCCGACGAGCGGAGCCGGATGGAGGACTTGAACACCATGCAAGTCTTCAGTGCGCGGGCCAACACGCAAGTCCCGCTCGAGCAGGTCGGATCGTTCCAGACCGAGATGATCTCTCCCAAGATCGGCCGCCGGGACAACGAGCGCTGCCTGACGGTCAAGTGCGACACCGTGCCCGGCCTCCTGCCCAGCCGCGTGGTCGACCAGTTGGAGACCCGGCTGATGGAGGCGTCCAAGGCATGGCCCCCGGGCTATCGCTTCGCCTTCGGCGGTGAGAAGGAAGAGCAGGCCAAGGGATTCGCGTTCATGTCGGTGGCGATGGTGGCCTCGATCATCGGGATCTACCTGGCCCTGGTGCTCCAGTTCAACAGCCTCACCAAGCCGCTGCTCGTCTTCGCCGCGGTGCCGTTCGGGATGATCGGCGGGCTCATGGGCCTCTTGATCTTCAACGTCCCGCTCGGGTTCTTTGCGATGCTCGGCCTATCATCACTGGCCGGCGTGATCATCAGTCACGTCATTGTACTCTTCGAATACATCGAGGAGGCCCATGAACGGGGCGAGCCGCTCCGCCGGGCGGTGATCGACGCCGCTCTGGTGCGGTTGCGGCCGGTCCTGGTGACGGTCCTGGCGACGGTAGGCGGGCTCGTCCCGCTGGCCATGAAGGGGGGACCGCTCTGGGAGCCGCTCTGCTGCGTGCAGATCATCGGCCTTTTGGTCGCGACCCTGGTGACCAAGGTCGTCGTACCCGTCCTCTACGTCCTGTTCGTCGAGGACTTCAAGCTGATCAAGTGGTCCGCCCCCGGCGAGCACGCCATCGAGGGCCCGCCCGCCGAATACCTGGTCCATGGGCATGGCCATGGCCCCGAAAGGCCGCTGGCCATCCCGATGAGCTGAGACTCCGGCGGGCTACGCGAACGCGCGGCGGATCAAGTCGGGGAGCTGCGCCGTGAACTGGCTGCGGGCGAGCACGGGGTCGCAGCCGGCCGAGCGGGCGTCGGCGAGGGCCGCGGTGTCGACGTGGGAGCCGAACGCGATGAACGGGGTGCCCTCGCCGGCCAGCGTTCGATAGGCCAGGAGCGCGGGGATGGAAACGAGCTCGCCGGCCGAGAGGTCGACGAAGACGACGCGGGGCTTCCACTGCTCGATCATCGCCTGTGCGAGCGCGGTGTTGCCGGCCACCATCACGCGGTGGCCGAGTTCACGCGCGGTGCCGGTGATCTTGGACGTGAAGATCAGGTCGCGGCTCAAGAGCAGGCCGGCCGGCTCCGACCCTTCGGGGGTCGGCACCGACGGCATGGTCGGGTCAGAACTCATCGCGTTCCAGCTCCTGAATTGCGATCGCGGGCGAACTGCGCCTCGATCCAGACGGGGGTCAGATGATCCACGCCGGGCAAGACGGCGTCGGCTCCGGCCCCTTCGAGCTCGTCGGCCCGATAGGTATTGGAAACGCCGACGGCAAACATCCCCGCGCCCTTGGCCGAAGCCACGCCGGCCAGGCTGTCTTCAATCACCAGGCACTCGCCCGCATCCAGGTCGGGCACCCCCGCCCCCGGGTCGTCGCGCAAGGCGGCGAGGGCGAGCAAATACCCTTGCGGGTCGGGCTTACAACGGCTCGTGTCTTCGGCCGAGACAATCGCCCCTACCCGCTCACGCGAGCCGATCAGGCCCAGGGCGAATTCGATCTCGGGACGCAAGGCGCCCGAGTTGATCGCCAACGGCCAGCGACCGGCCAGGGCGGCCAGGCAGTCGGCCGCGCCGGGGAAGAATCGCAGGCCGATCCCCGCCTCTTCCGCATAGCGAACCGCCTTCCGCGCGATCAGGGCGTCGAGTCGCTCCTGATCGGCTTCCTGACCGCCATCGATCAGGGCGGCTTCAAAGCAGCCGCGATCGTCGAGGCCCAGGTAACGCTCGTGGTAGTCGCGATCGGTGATCGTGACCCCCTCGGCCGCGAGAACTTCGCGAAACATGTCGAAATGAAGATACTCGTCGTCGACGAGTACGCCGTTGAAGTCGAAAATCACCGCCCGGATCATGCCAAACCTATTCTCTTCCCGCTCAGTTGAGGATTCGTGAGCCACCAAAACCAAACCCATCCCAAAACCGATCCCGACCCGATCCAATCAGGTCGGGTCAGATCGCCTCGGGCCCACGCTCGCCGGTTCGGATCCGGATGCAGTCGTCCATGGGGAGGATGAAGATCTTACCGTCGCCAATCTTGCCGTCAGGCCCGCTTCGCCCCGCCTGAATGATCGCGTTGACGGTCGGCTCGACGAAGTCCTCATTGACCGCGATCTGGAGCTCGATCTTACGGAGCAAGTTGACCGTAAACTCGTGCCCGCGATAGACCTCGGTGTATCCCTTCTGACGCCCGAACCCCTGGACGTCCATCACGGTCAGGCGAAACACCTCGACGTGTGAAAGGGCTTCCTTGACGGCCTCGAGTTTGGTGGGCTGAATCAACGCGATGATCAGTTTCATGGAGGTCCCGCTCTTTCCGACACCCCGCCGCCGTGCCGTCGCACGAACGATGACAGGACCTCGGACTCCCAAGAGGTCATCCCCGAAGCACGTTCAGATTGACCGAGAATCAGGGTTGGCGTCAACAGAAAAGTTACGAACGAGGGTGTCGTGGCCCGGAGTGTCGTCGCCCCGCGACTCGCATAGGGCCGAAACCCAAAAAAGCCCCGTCCGAATGAATCGGGCGGGGCCATCGATCGCGCCAGGGCAAAACTTCGTCCTGGTTTCCCAATGAGTCGGCTTACCTCAGAGGCTGGGGCCGGGGCCGGGCAGGCTGCCCACGCTGTCCGGCGGCGGCGGAGACACCTCACCCGAGGCCGGGGGCACCGAGATCGCCCCGGCGGCCGCGGACGGCGGCAGCGGCTCCGGGCCATCCGAAGGTGGGGTCGGCGCGGGGGAGTTCACCGCGGGTGGGGGCGTGGCCGCGTCGGTCGACGAGGCCGGCGGCAGAGGAGCGCCGGGGGGAAGCATCAATGGTGCTCCCTGACCGGGACCCGCCATCGAATACCCGCCCGCTCCGGGCCCGCCCGAGGTCGGGGGATAAGACTGGGGACCGCAATTGCCGCCGATGCAGGGCGTGGGGAAGTCGTCGCAGGTGTCACACTGGGCACACCCCACCGCCCCGACTGCCAGGGCCGCGGCCAATAGCGCGAATTTGATCCGCAACATCGCCGGTATCCTTTCCGTAACATGTTTGGCCGTCATCTCTTCGGAACCCGGACCGTTCCGTGGTCCATGGCCCTTTTGCTGGATCGGACCCGCACCATTCGTTGGGAGTGCCGACCGCGCCTTCATTAGTCCTATTCATCGGCCACACCGCCGCTCGACAATGACACGAAACGGCCCAAAGTTGCCTCAACCCTTTGAATCCCCGTATTGACGATCGCTTCGCGCAGGCCGGCAACTCAACGCAAACCTTCCAGTCAACCTCATCTTCCAACACAATTCCACGCCAAGGTCACCCGACCACGTCGCCCCTGGGGCGTCTAACTCGCCTTGGCGGTACGATCGTCGTGGGATTTGCAAACGAATCCGGTCCGACCCGGTGACTTCCTGCATGGTAGTGGCGACCGAACTCAACAGCGCCGCGGGGACGACGACACGATGGCAACCGGGCGAACGGCCTCCGTCCTGCGACACCTCCGCGTCCTGTTCGCGGCGGGAACGACGGCGGGGCTGACCGACAGCGAGCTTCTCGAGCGATTCACGGCCAAACGTGCCGAGTCGGCCGAAGCCGGCCTCGCCTCGGAAGCGGCCTTCTCCGCCTTAATGGACCGTCACGGAGCGATGGTCTGGGGAGTCTGCCGCCGCGTGCTCGGCGACACCCACGAGGCGGAGGATGCCTTCCAGGCCACGTTCCTGGTGCTCGTCCGTAAGGCGGGGTCGGTGCGGGTGGACGACTCGGTTGGCCGCTGGCTCTATGGGGTCGCTCACCGCGTCGCCCTACGGGCTCGCTCCGAGGCGCGACGGCGCGAGTCCAGACCGGGCCATGCCCCCGCCCAGGACTCCGAGGATCCGGCAACCGTGGTGGAACTCAAGGAGTCATGCCACGCCTTGAGCGAAGAAATCGATCGGCTCCCCGCGAAATATCGGTGCCCGATCGAACTCTGCGACCTGCAAGGGCTGACGTATGACCAGGCCGCGCGACAGCTCAACGGGTCGGTCGCCATGGTCAAGGGCCGACTGGTAAGAGGACGGCTCAAATTGCGAGAGAGACTGGCAGAGCGAGGTCTCTCGCCCGTCGCGGCGGTCGGGTTCCAGGCGCTCTCGCGCGAAGCCCGGTTGGCCGTTCCACCGAAGCTCGTTCATTCCACTGTGCGCGCGGTGACTTCCTATGCCCCGGGCCTGTTCCCGGCGGCGGTCATCGCCCAGACCGAGGAGGTTTTAAAGATGATGATGTGGGAAAAGCTGAAACTGGCGGCCGCAGGCGCCCTCGTCGCGGCCGGCTTGACGGCCGGTGCCCTGGCGCAACAACAACCGGCCTCGCAGGATCGTGCCCCCGAGGCGCCACGGCCCAAGGTCAACGCGCAATCCCTCGAAAAACCGAACAGGAAGCCTGGGGAGGATCGTCGCTGGCTCAAGACCATGTCCAGTGGCGCAACCCTCGAAGTGGTGGCAATTTCTCCCCACCCGTCCGGCCCGAACACGTGGTGGCGGCCCAACGGGACCCCGCTCAGTCAACCGCCGTGTGACCCATTCCCCACAAGGTTGACCTCGGACGAAAACGTCGTCCCCCGCGCCATCGTGGTCCGCCTGACCGGAATTCCGGCCGAGGCTGATCACCGGTGGTGGATCGACCAGGCCAATGGCGGCTCCCACTCCCAGGGCGATGCCAAACTCGCCGGCATCCCGGTCTCGGGCTTGAGTGAGATCGTCACCTTCTTCCCGAGCGGCCTGGATTCGAGCACGATCCGGTTCGAAGTCGCCGCCGGTCCCTGGAAGACGGTCCGAACCTGGGGGAAGAGCCCGGGGGCCGTCGGTTCCCGAGAGGTAAGCTACATCTTCAGCGCGCCCATCGCCACCAAGAAGGGGACGACGTTGTCCGTAACCCACAACATCCAGGACGTGTCTGTGCGACTGGTCGCGGTGGATGGCGAGGGCAAGGAACACCCGGCTGAGAACCGCTCGGGGAGCGGCGTGGGGGATTATTATCAGATCACAGGTGAATTCAACCTTCCTCCCGATCAAATCGAAGAATTCCGGGTCCAGACGCGGCCCTACGAGAAGGGCGAGATCAACGGGGTCGCCCTTAAACCGAGCGGGCCTGCCTAAAGCGGACTTCGCATCTTCAATCTCATGATCATGCTTACGTTTTCTTGTAGGGTGGGCACGAACCACCAGGTTTCGCCCGCAAGAAAGAAGGGTGACCCACTCCTGCCAAACCTCTTGTCAAACGCCGTGGTGGGCCGTACCCACCCTACAAGATACCTTCTCACACACGCTCGAAGACCGGTTTACCCCCTGGGTTGCCCACACATCGGGGGCGTCTACTACGGACTTGGCTTCGAGGCGACGTCCACATCCACCGGGGTCTCCTCGGCGTTGCCCCAGTCGGACCAGCCCAGATAGTAGTTCCTCGCCTTGAAGCCGAGCCGGTCGAGGACGAACGCGTTCACGGAGGCACGGCCGCCATTCTGGCAGTGGGTGATGACCGGTTCGCTCGCGTTGACGCCGGCCTTGGCGAGCCTGGCGTGAAGATCCGCCTCCTCGAGAAAGCGACCGTCCTTGCCCACGAGGTCGGACCATTCGAGGTGGCAGGCCGCCGGGATGTGCCCGCCCCGTTTCGCCCGCTTTTCGATTCCGTCGTACTCCCCCCTGCTCCGGGCGTCGACGATCAAGGCCGACTTCGAGGCAATCGCGGCCAACACCTCAGCGCGGGTGGCGTTCCTGTCTTTGCGGAAGCGGACTTCGACTGAACTCGGCTCGACCGTCGCCACCTCGGTAGTCACCGGCCGGTTCTCGGCCACCCAGAGCGGAAAGCTGCCATTGATGAGCCCCGCGCGTTCGACGCCCAGGTAACCGAGGAGCCACCAGAGCCGAGCCGCGTCGAGTTGCCGGTTCGCGTCGTAGACGAGAACGTCGGTTTTCGGCCCGATGCCGAGCGGGGCCAGCCACGACTCCCAGGCCTTCCGGTCGGTGAGGACGCCAGGATTCTTCACGGCCATGGTCGCGACGGCCCTGGCATCCACCCAGACGGCGCCCGGGATGTGGCCCTTGTCGTAGTCGGCCTTGGGCCGGGCATCAAGCACGCGGAGCGTTGGCTCGCCAAGTCGACGCTCCAACTCCGCGAACGAGACGAGCCGCGCCGGCGGCGACTCCCCGGAATCCGCGGCCCAGCAAGCCAGCGGAGCGAGCACGATCAGCGGAACGATTCGCCAGGTTCGAGACATCATGCTCACCATCCCTCACGAAAACAGGCATCCTGCCAATAGTGTTCGGCACGAAATTTGCGACATCTCCACCCAGGCCAATCTTGCCCTCAAGGGCCGAAAACGGGGATTTCGCAAGGACTTTCGGCACAGAATTTGCGCCTTCTCCACTCAAGTGCATCTTGCCGTCATTTTGGCAGGGCCTTGGGAATGGCAAAACGCTCAGCAAAACCTCTGAAACCCCGAGATATCCAGGGGTTGAAGTACGTCGAGCGGTTACTGCCGCTGCTCGACCAACTCCACGATGTCGGCTGCCAACGCGACAGGTCCGGTAATCGCAGCCTGCATTACGATCAGTATTGCATGCTCGTCTTACTCTTCCTCTTCAACCCAGTCCTCCGTTCCTTGCGCTCCTTGCAACAGGCGAGCACACTCAACAACGTGCAGCGCAAGCTCGGCTGCGCCCGGGCCTCGTTGGGGTCGCTCTCCGAGGCCGTCGAGGTCTTCGAACCCGAGCGGCTGCGCGGCATCATCGAGTCCCTCGCCGCCGAAGTGAAGCCCGTCCGCGACGTGCGCGGCGGCCACCTCGCCCATGCCCTGACGGCCGTCGATGGCAGCGTGGTCAAGACGCTCAAGACCATCGCCGAGGCCGCCTTCATGAACGACAAGAACGGCGGCTCTCACAGCGGCTGGCGACTCCACACCCACTTCGCCATCGACCGCCACGTCCCCACCCGGATCGAGGTCAGCGCCGCTGCCAACAGTGGCCATAACGACGAGAAGAACCGACTCCGCGCCGCCTTGCAGTCCGACCACTGCTACGTCCTGGACCGTTGGTATGCCCAGTTCACCCTCTGGAACGACATCGTGGCCGCGGGGAGCAGCTATGTTTGCCGCATCCGCGACAACAGCAACCTCAATGCGGTCATCGAAGAGCGCCCGGTCTCGGCGACAGCCGCGGCTGCCGACGTCCTCCGCGACTTCATCGTGGACCTCGGCGCCGCCAAGAAGCCCGACGAGCGGCCGGCCCATCGGGTGCGGGTGATTCTGGTGAAAACGACGCCCCACACCAAGCGTGGGGGCCGCAAAGGGGGCACGGCCGGTCCTCCCAGCGACGGCGTGCTGCGGATCGCCACGAACCTCCTGGATGTTCCCGCCGAGGTGATCGCTGACATCTACCGACACAGGTGGACAATTGAACTCTTCTTTAGATTTTTCAAGCACGTGCTCGGCTGTCGCCACCTGCTGAGTACGCATCCCAAGGGGATCGAGATCCAGGCGTACTGCGCGATCATCGCGTGTCTGCTGATCAGCCTGTGGACGGGCCGCAAGCCGACGCTCCGGTCTTACGAGATGATCTGTCTGTACTTCGCAGGCTGGGCGAGCCTTGAGGAACTCTTGGACCATATTAGTAAATTAAAATCTGAAGAGACGTAGTGCCCGCGGCTCGACTCCCAAGTCCGCGGTGTTCGCTGCTGCGCGGTGGTTTGTAGTTCACCCGAGTCGTCGGCTCGCCCCAGGTCACCGAGAACGTCCCGCACGCCTCTGCGGGGCGGCCGTGTCGGCCAGGCTTCCTCGCTTCAGGAAGACAGGGAGCTCACGCTCCCCGCTCGCCTGGGAGGCGAGCATGCGCTGGCCTGGTGGCTGGTTTCGCTTGTGCGAAAGGCAAGTGGGGAGCGTGAGCTCCCTGTCCCTCCCCCAGCAAAGCCGAAAGCTCGTGCCCACTGGGGCCGCAGGTCCCCCGCCCGCCCCACAGGGTCGTGTGAAACGCTCTGAGGGGGAGTTCCCCGGGTTGCCGGCTTGCCGTTGCTCGGATCGCCCCCCCCCACAGCAAACGGAGTGCCGAACACTATTGGCATCCTGCATTCCCTTTTTTTCCATCGCGGCCACGCGGACGCACGCAACGGCAATGGCCACTCTAATCGCCCGCCCCCCAGCGGACAACGGATGGACCCCGGCCCACCCAACCGTCAACCTCACGTCAATCGTCAACGTGTACCTTGCCGAAGCATTCACCAAGCCTTCTAATAGGGGTGGCCGTTCTCGGGAAGTTTGCCGGCCCCGATTGGGCCGCGAAAACGCAAAAACCAAGACAAAGATTCCATAAAAGCCGAAGGATAAGGGGGCGTTCGAGACGCTTGGCCAGGCGACCCTCACGAGAGTGCGACTCGTAAGCATGCGGCACCTTGACAAGCTGGTTCTCCGCCCCCGAGTCCTCACCCAATTCAAGAATGCTTGAGGCGGCCTGCGTCAAGCTCGCCCCCGAATACCGGAGCGACCGGCCCCTCTCCTCTCCAGACCTGACTGACCGGGCTCACAAACGGCGGTCCGCCTCGAAGGAATTGCGAGTTCATGAACCCGATCGTCTTCGCCATGAGGCGGCCCTTGACCGTGATGGTGGCGGTCGTCGCCGTCGCCTTGGGGAGCGGGCTCGCCGTCATGCGGATGCCCATCGACATCTTCCCGAACCTGAATCTGCCCGTGGTCTACGTCTGCCAGCCCTATGGCGGTATGGACCCCGCCCAGATGGAGGGGCTCCTCACCAACTATTACGAATATCATTTTCTCTATATCGGCGGCATCCACCACGTCGAGTCGAAGAACATCCAGGGCATGGCCCTGATGAAACTCTATTTCCACCCGGGCACAAACATGGCCCAGGCGATGGCCGAGACAATCGGCTACGTGACGCGGTCGCGGGCGTTCATGCCCCCCGGCACCGTCTCCCCGTTCATCACCCGGTTCGACGCGGGGAGCGTGCCCGTCGGCTACCTCGTGCTCTCCAGCGCGACGAAGAGTATCGGCGAAATTCAGGACCAGGCCTTGTTCAAGGTCCGGCCGATGTTCGCCAGTCTTCCCGGCGTCTCGGCCCCGCCACCGTTCGGCGGCAGCCAGCGGACCGTCGTCGTCCGGGTCGACCCCGACCGGCTCCGCTCGTACAAGATGTCGCCCGACGAGGTGATCAAGGCACTCACGGCCGGGAACGCGATCAGCCCGTCGGGGAACCTCCGGATCGGCGACGAAATGCCCATCGTCCCGGTCAACTCGCTCGTCAAGCAGGTGGATGACCTCAAAACGATCCCGATCCGCCCCGGCGTGTCCCCGACCGTCTACCTCCGCGACGTGGCGACCGTGCAGGACTCGTCCGATATCCCGACCGGCTATGCACTCGTCAACGGCCGCCGCGCTGTTTATATTCTCGTAACGAAACGCGCTGATGCCTCAACAATTTCGGTTGTGAACAACGTCAAGGCCGCGATCCCGGCGATGCAGGCGGTCCTCCCCGACGACATCAAGGTCAGCTTCGAGTTCGACCAGTCGCCGACCGTCACGAACGCGATGACGAGCCTGGCCACCGAGGGGGGGCTCGGGGCGATTTTGACGGGCCTCATGGTGCTCGTCTTCCTGCGCGACTGGCGGAGCGTCATCGTCGTCGTCCTGAATATCCCGTTTGCACTCTGCGGAGCGATTGTCGCGCTCTGGCTGACCGGCCAGACCGTGAACTTGATGACGCTCGGCGGGCTCGCCCTGGCGATCGGGATCCTGGTCGACGAGGCAACCGTCGAGATCGAGAATATCCACGCCAAGATGGAGCAGACCGAGAACATCGCGCGGGCGGTCCGTCAGGGCAACCTCGACACGGCCGTCCCGCGGCTGCTCGCGATGCTCTGCATCCTCGCCGTCTTCATTCCGTCGTTCTTCATGCAAGGCGCGGCCCAGGCCCTGTTCGTCCCGCTCTCGCTGGCCGTCGGCTTCGCGATGGTCGCGTCGTACTTGCTCTCGAGCACCTTCGTTCCCGTGCTCTCGGTCTGGCTGCTCAAGCACCAACGGCGGCCCGAGGGACAAGCCTCAAGGCGTTCGTTCTTCGACCGGTTCCGCGATGGCTACGGCCGAGCCCTCAGGCCACTCGTGCGAATTCGTTGGCTTGTGGTTCCGGGCTATCTCGCGGCGGCCGGGCTAATCACCTACGGGGTCGGCCGGCAACTCGGCCTGGAGATTTTCCCGAGAGTCGACGCCGGCCGGTTCCAACTCCGAATCAAGGCGCCTGCCGGGACGCGGATCGAGAAGACCGAGACGATCGCCAAAGCGGCGCTGGAAGCGGTGCGAACCGACGTCGGCGACAAGGGGGTGGCGATCTCCGTCGGCTACGTCGGCCTCATCCCGTCGAGCTACCCGATCAACGCCATCTACCAGTGGACCGCCGGGCCCGAGGAGGCCCTGTTGAGGGTCGCCCTGCACCACGAGGCCGGCGTTGACGTCGAGGCCCTCAAGCGGCGGCTCCGCGATCGGTTGACACGCGAGATGCCGACCGTGCAGTTCTCGTTCGAGCCGGCCGACATCGTGAGCGACGTCATGAGCTTCGGCTCACCGACCCCCATCGAGGTTGCGATCAACGGCCCTAACTATGCGGATGACCGGGCGTTTGCGGCGAAGGTCCGAGACGAGCTCGCCAAGGTCCCCTCGCTCCGCGACCTCCAGTATGTCCAGGCCCTCGACTACCCGACCGTGAGTGTGGAGATCGACCGTGAGCGTGCCGGGCTGAGCGGGGTCACGGCCGAGGAGATCTCGCGCTCGCTCGTCACCGCCACCTCGTCGAGCCGCTTCCTCGTGCCCAACTACTGGCCCGACCCGAAGACCGGCATCGGCTATCAGGTGCAGGTGGAAATCCCGATCGCCATCATGGACTCCATGAAGCAAGTGGAGACCATCCCGATCCCGCGCCCGGGCGGGCCCTCGCTCCTGCTCCGCGACGTGGCCAAGGTCCAACGCGGGTCGATGCCGGGCGAATATGATCGCTACAACATGAAACGATCGATCAGCCTTACCGCGAACATCGTCGGCGAAGACCTCGGCAGGGCCGCGCGACGCGTTGCCGAAGCCATCGAACGGGCGGGGACTCCGCCCAAGGGGGTGAACGTCGAGATCCGCGGCCAGGTGGTTCCGATGCGTGAGATGCTCACCGGACTCTCGGTCGGACTCGCCATGTCCATCGTGGTGATCCTGCTGCTGCTGACCGCGAACTTCCAGTCGGTCCGGCTCGCCCTGGTCACCGTCTCGACGGCCCCCGCCGTGGTCGCCGGCGTCGTCGTCGCGTTGTGGCTCACGGGGACCACCATCAACATCGAGTCGTTCATGGGCGCGATCATGGCCATGGGCGTGGCGGTCGCGAACGCGATCCTCCTCGTCACGTTCGCCGAGCGGCACCGCCGTGAGGACGCCACAAAGGCGACCGACGCGGCCGTCCTCGGCGCCCAAGGGCGGCTGCGGCCGATCCTCATGACAAGCTGTGCGATGACCGCCGGAATGTTGCCCATGGCCCTCGGCTGGGGCGAAGGGGGCGAGCAGACCGCCCCCTTGGGCCGAGCCGTGATCGGCGGCCTCGTCGCCGCAACCATCGCCACCCTCCTCTTTCTCCCGGCTGTCTTCGCGCTCGTGCAAGCCTGGACCGGCCGCAACTCCGCGTCGTTGGATCCGGACGACCCGGAAAGCCCTTATTTTGACGAGCCGGAGGAACGCACTCTCACGGCCGCGGCCAATGGGAACGCCCGCGAATCTCACGAGGCCGAGTTTCACTCATGAGCAAAAAATCTTCACTAATTTCAAAACATATTCGCACATTGACCAAGCCGTCGCGATCTAGCCTCGCGACGCTCAGCTTGCTCGCGTTATTCCTTGCAGGTTGCGGCGAGTCGACCGCCAAGGCACCCGCGCACGCGGTGTCGGCCGCTGCTCCACCCATCGCCCGAGTCACGACGGTCACTCCCGAGCGGATGACCATCCGGCGGATCAGCGAGCAACCGGGCCAGATCGAGGCGGCCGAAGTCACGGCCATGTACGCGAAGCTCGCCGGTTATCTGGAGACCGTCTCGGCGGACATCGGGGACCGGGTCAAGAAGGGGCAGGTGATGGCCGAGCTCCGGGTGCCCGAAGTCGAGGCAGACCTCAAGCAGAAACGCGCACTGATTGATCAGGCCCAGGCCGAAAAGAGGCAGGCCGAGGCCACCGTCAGCGTCGCGCTGGCGCGGGTCCTCAGCGCCGAGGCGAAGGTCAGCGAGACCAAGGCAGGGATCCGAAGAGCCGAGGCCGACGTGGCCCGCTGGCAGGCGGAGTTTACGCGCGTGCAGCAGCTCGCCCACGAGCGGGCGCTTACGGGGAGCCTCGTGGACGAGACCCGGAGCAAGGTTGGCGCCGCCGAGGCGAGCCGCGACGAGGTCCAGGCCCAGGTCAAATCCAATGAGGCCCTCGTCGCCGAGGCGAAGGCCGAGCTCGACAAGACCCGCTCGGATGTCCTGGCGGCCGCCGCGCACGTCGAGGTCGCTCGCTTTGAGGCTGAGCGTGCCGCGGCCATGGCGAGTTATCAAAAGATCGAAGCCCCCTACGACGGCATTGTCACCCGCCAGAATGCCGATACCGGCCAGTTGACCACGCCGGGAACCACGGGCGAGCCACTGTTCGTCGTGGCCCGATCCGGCGTCGTCACCGTCTCCGTCGGGGTTCCCGAGACCGACGCCCCGTTCGTGAATGTCGGGGACCCCGCTCACGTTCGCCTCCTCGCACTCAACGACCGGACGTTCGACGGCAAGGTCACGCGAACCGCCTGGGCCCTCGAGCCGGCGACGCGCACCCTGCTCACCGAGATCGACCTTCCGGCCTCTGACGATGCGCTTCGACCCGGACTCTACGCCTATGTGACGGTGGTCGCGGAGGAGCACGAGAACGCCCTGACCCTGCCGGCGACCGCGATCGTCAAGGACGGCGGCAAAACCTTCTGCGTCACGGTCGCGGACGGGAGGGCGAAGCGGACCGAGATCAAGCTCGGGCTCACCGAAGGGAAGCGAACGGAAGTCGTCTCGGGCCTCCGCGAAGGCGAGCGAGTCGTCGAGGCCAACGCCGGCTCGCTGACCGACGGACAAGCCGTCGAGGCGAACGAGCCGCAAGCCGACACCGCGAAACCGAAGACCTGATCACGAAGCTCGGTTCAAGAAGGTCGTTCAAGACGAGCTCGAGCCCATTTCTTAACAACGGCCCGATCCAGGGCTAGGAAGCCTCTCGCGACTCGTTCCCACGGTCCCCCGTGGGAATGAAGTCTGGGACGCTGAGCGTCCTCGGCTTTCGCGGGCCAGACGACGCGGAGCGTCGGGGACGGCATTCCCACGGAGGACCGTGGGAACGAGGGGGATTCCTCGCTCTCTGGCGGGTCGTTGCTTCTTAAACCGTGCCTAACCCGCAAATTCAGACCCGCCTCTCTCCTCCTCGACGCAATCCGCTGATGCGGAACAACCCGCAAACACGAATAGAGGAGTAAGCATCGGTATCGCACGGCCAAGGAGGGCCCGATGAACCGCACGATCTCGACCAGGAAAATCAGGCTCATCGGATCGGCGGTTGTGTTGCTCATGCTCGGAGCAGCCGAGGCAAGGGCCGACGCCCCGAGCCGGCCGGCTGCCGATTCCCTTCCCCAGGCGCTACCCGACGCGCGTCGGCCCGAGCACACGGCGATCGCGATGCCCCCCGGGTCCGCGCTCGGGTCTCCGCTCGTGCCCGGGCAGGTGATCCAGCCGATCGACCTCCCGAGTGCGCTCCGGCTCGCGGGGGCCAATGACCTCGACATCGCCATCGCCCGCGAACGGGTCGCGCTCGCCATCGCCGAGTTACAGCAGGCGCAAGTCCAGTGGCTCCCGAGTCTCTACATCGGCCCGAACTGGATTCGGCACGACGGTCAGGCCCAGGTCGTCGAGGGGCAGGTCCGCACCATCAGCAAGAGCTCGCTCTTCCTCGGCGCGACCGCCGCGGCCGGTTCGAGTGTCAGCGGCCCGGTCCCCGCCGGCGGCCCCGCGCAGGTTTCCGGCCTGACCTCGATCCTCCGGTTCTCGGACGCCCTGTTCGAACCGCTCGCCGCCAAGCAAGTCGTCGGCGCCCGCCGCGCGGGGATTCAGGCGGCCACCAACGACGCCCTGCTCGGCGTCGCCGAAGCCTACATGGACGCACAACTCGCGGCCGGCCGGCTCGCGATCGCACGCGAGGCCGCAACCAACGCCGAGACCCTGTCGAACCTCACCGCGTCGTACGCGCGAACCGGGGCCGGGCTCGACGCCGACTATCGCCGGAGCCTCGCCGAGCGGAACCGTCAGCGCAAGAACGTCGAAGTCGCCGTGGGCGAAATCGAGCTGGCGTCGACCGAGCTCATCCGCCGCACCCGGCTCGATCCCAGGCTCGTCGTCGCCCCCGTCGAACCGCCGGAAACGATTCTCCGCCTCGTGCCCGAAAGCTGTTCGATTGATGACTTGATCACCACCGCACTCCGCAGCCGCCCCGAGCTGGCCGAGGTTCAGGCCCTCGTCCAGGCGACCTTGATCCGGCTCAAGCAGGCGAAGCTCAGGCCGTTCATCCCGAGCCTCGCCTTCCGCTATTCCGGCGGCGGGTTCGGCGGCGGAGCCAACAGTTTCTTCGGCGACTTCAACAGCCGTAGTGATGCCGACGTGAACCTCTATTGGGAACTCCAGAACCTGGGCTTTGCCGACCGGGCCATCGCCAAGCAAAGGGCCGCGCAGCAACGGACGGCGAACCTCGAGCTCCTGAAACTCCAGGACCGGATCGCCGCCGAGGTTGTCCGGGCCGAGAAGGAGCGGATCGCCTCCTCCCGGCAGATGGAAGAAGCCGGTCGAGCGCTCCCCGAGGCCCAGGAGTCGCTGGCGCTGAACCTTACCAATATCCGCCGCGGGGCCGGTCTCCCAGGCGCCTCCCGGCCAATTGAAGTGCTTCAGCCTGTCCAGGCCCTTGCCCAGGCCCGGGCCGACTACCTCGACGCCATCCTCGCCCAGAACCGGGCCCAGTTCCGGCTCTACCGAGCCCTGGGCCGCCCGCCGAGCTTTGACTCGGTCCCGCCCGCCTCTGTCCCTCGCTCCCCAACGGCTTCACGTCACGAACCGGGCTAAGAAATGGTCCTGGGCCACGACCCAGCGCCCGGTTGCGGGGGTTCACCGCAAGCCGGCATCTGATGCACAGCCTGTTCCTCAAGGAATGAGTCATCCCAATCGGAGAGTTTCGTCGGCAAATGACCACGAACGACATTCCCTGATTTGTGCTCAGGTGTCAATCAAGTTGCAAATTTGACACTTCAAAGGCTCATTCGCAAAATTTTACAGACGCCAATTCGGTGCGATCTACGAAGGAACTCACAGGATGACAAATGATGCAGTCATCCATAAAGTCGCGGAATGATTCCCGGTGAGGAGCTTCACAAGCATGGCACCTATGTCGATCGCTGTCAGGAAATTCGGCTCGCGTCACGCGAACCGGTCCCAAAAACCGGTTCGCCGCCAACGGACGATCGGGATCCTTGAACAGTGCGAGAATCGAACCCTCTTGACAACCGCGTTCGGCGTGACCACAGCCTCAGTGCTCATCCAGTTCGACCCGGCCACGGCCTCCGTCGTCAGCGCAAAGCAAATCACCAACATCGGTGCCGGCGAAACGATCCAGGGGATCGATTTCCGGCCGGCGACCCGTCAGCTCTACGCGCTCACCACGGATGCGAACCAGACGGGTCGGCTCTACACCATTAATACGACCTCGGCGATCGCCGGGCTCGAATCGACGATTAATGTACCCGTGACGGGAACCCACTTCGGCCTCGACTTTAATCCGGTCTCCGACCGCCTCCGGGTGGTCAGCGACTCCGATCTCAACCTGCGGATCGACGTCGCCACGGGTAATGCAACCACCGATGGCACACTCGCTTACAACGCAGGTGACCCGTCGGCCGGCCAGGACCCGAATGTGGTCGGATCGGCTTATACCAATAACTTCACGGGCACCACCGTGACGACGCTCTACCAGATCGATTTGAACCTCGACATCGTCGCGATCCAGAGTCCGCCGAACGACGGCACGCTGGCGACCGTGGGCGGGCTCGGCGTGGACGCGACGTCAGTGGTCGGCTTCGACGTTCTGACCACGGGAGAGAAGGCGAGTCCCACCAACCAGGCGATCGCCGCGTTGCAGGTCGGCGGAACCACCGGGTTGTACACGGTGAACCTGACAACGGGCGCGGCCACTCTCATCGGCCCGTACAGCGATGTAATGGTGGGCGAGCTCATCGGATTCGCCATCGAGCCCGCCAATCAGGCCATGGTGAATTCGCCCAACGCGTTCGGTATCGACGCCACCAACAACAATCTGATCCGGTTCAACACGCAAACGCCCGGAACGTTCTTGAGCAGCAAGCCGATCCTGGGGCTTCAACCGGGAGAGACGATCCTCGGGCTGGATGTCCAGCCGACGACCGGCGTGCTCTTCGGCCTGGGAAGCAAGAGCCGACTCTACACGATTGACCCGGGAACCGGGGTTGCCACCGCGGTCCAAGATCGCTTCGTGGTTTTTCCCCTGAGCCTGGGCGCCTCAACCATCCCCAATGGCATGCCATTCTCGCCAGCCCTGGATGGAACCGCGTTCGCGTTCAACTTCGATCCGACCGGCGGCAGCATCCGGGTCCTCAGCAACACGGGCCAGAATCTCGTGATCAGCCCGTTTTTCGGGTCTGCAACCGCGGTGGACGGACCACTCGCTTACGGGCCGGGTGACCCGAATTTCGGACAGATTCCCGGCGTCGGCGGCGCAGCGTACGTCAACAGCATCGGTGCCAACGCGTCCACAACCCTATACGTCATTGATTCTACGCACGACGTTCTTGCAATCCAGAACTCGGCGAATGGCGGCGGGCTGGCGACCGTCGGGCCGCTCGGCATTGATGTTTCGGCGGTCGTCGGGTTCGATATCCGCTCGATCAGCGGCCAGAACTTCGGTTATGCGACGCTTGCCGTCGGAGGCACCACCAGCCTCTACCGGATCAATTTGACCACGGGGGCCGCGACCTTGATCGCGCCGGTCGGCGTGCCGGTCAGCGCGTTGGCGATCGCCCCTGAAGGCTTCAGCTCGACGATCGTGATGTCGGTCGAAGGTCCGGTTGCAACCCTCACCAGCAGCGATTCCAACGACACCCTGGTGATCGACCAGACGGGTGGCCTGCTCCGGCACAACCAGTATGACCTCGGCGTGGCTGGATACAACAGCCCGTTCGACTTCGACACGAGCCTCCCCGGCGATCAGACTCTGAGCTCCACCGACCGCTCCGTCTCGGTGATCATCAACGGGGGTGGCGGCAATGACAAAATCAATCTCGGGAGTCTCTCCACCCCGCTCAGCAGCCTGGCCACGTCGTTCACGATCAACCTTGAAGACGGAGTCAGCAATCAACTGACACTCGACGACCGGGCCGACAATTTCGGTCGAAACATCGGCATCGGCCCCGTGCTCGCCTCGGGATCCGGGACCACGTCGCTGATCACGGGACTTGGCGCCCCCTTGAGGTTCATCAAAAAAGGCTATACTCCAACGACTCTGCACATCAACGGAGGATTGGGTAACGATCTGTTTCAGATCGCCGAGTCCTACGGTCTCTCCGCATTCCGAACGGTCCTCGACGGGGGAGGCGGTTTCGATACGCTGGCCGCCGACGCCCAGGGGGCATCGGTGCAGACAAGGCTGACCGGCCTCACCTTCCTTCCCTTCCAGACCTACAGCGTGCTCTTGGACTACGCGAACATCGAGCAGGTTAACGTGGTGAACGCGCGGGGCCGTGGCATCTACTCGCTGTCCCCTCCCCAGGTTGCGGTATCCGCCCTGGCGGGAACCGAGTTCACGAACCAGATCGTCGCTCAATTCAAGGATTTCATTCTCGGGGCCAAGGCCGCCGACTACCAGGTGACGATCCAGTGGGGCGATGGAACGTCCTCCCCCGGACTCGTTGTCCAAGACACGACCGACCCCACCCATTTCTCCGTCTACGGGAGCCATCGCTATTCGGCCTCAGGCCGATTCACCGTCACCTCGACAATCGTCGACACCGGCGGAAGCTCCACAATCAGCGGACAGCCGCGTGGGATCTTTTATGACGACATGCCTCGGCCGGTCTTCGACGCCGCCAGCACGAGTGTCGCCTGGCCTCCCGTCACGGTCACGACGACCTACCTGCCGGAAGATCCCGTCAGCACGACAACCCAGATCCTGGTGCTCGACCCGCCGATCGCGGTGGCCGGTCGACTCGACTCCGCCAGCGACACCGGCGCTTCCAATCAGGACGGCATCACCAACGACAACACGCCCACGTTCACCGGGACTTCGTCACCCGGGGCCCTGATCCAGATCTTCAACGGCACCGATCCGGCCACCCGCCAACCGATCGCCTCGGCCGTCGCCGACGCCCATGGTAACTGGCAGGCGACCGTCCTCAATCCGCTCGCGGACGGGCTCTATCAGAGCCTCGTGGTCGAAGCGGTCTCCGCCAATGGCCGGTCACATGCGACCAGTTCATTGGCCAGTCTCACGATCGACACGGTGGCCCCCACCGTGACGAATCTCGAGTTCCGCCGGATCAACGGACAGATCAACATCACGTTCCAGGACGACCGGAGCGGGCTCAATCAAGCCGGGATCACCAACCAGGCCAACTACGTCCTTGCCGGGATCGGCCCGGTGGCGGTCCGCAACCAACGGCTCCCGATCACACGAGCCACGACGACGCCACAGGGAAACCCAACCCATGCTCAAGTCGTGAATCTGGCGATCAATAACGGCCGACGACTCCGCGCCGGACGGTACACCTTCACCGCAAACGCCAGCGGAATCACCGACCTGGCCGGCAACGCGCTCAATGGCGAGTTCACCGGACGATTCCCGTCGGGCAACGCCCAGCCCGGCGGCAACTTCGTGGCCGGCCTTCGACCAATCCGAAGGATCGTCGCCGTCTCCGACGGAACCGGCGCAGCGACTCAAGCTGGCCACCGCCAGGCAGCCCTCAAGAAAAACGCCGGTAACGCCCATCCGGCCGGCCCGAACCAGCAGGTGGCCCACCTCGAAAATCGCCCGCACACCGCCGCCTCGTTCAAGGCCCAGGGGCGAAAAGTCGGACGATAACTGAGCGGAACCTCACGCTCGACGCCCCACGCGGATTTTACGCCGCTGAAGTCAGCATACCCTACGACGTAAGCCTTCGTTTCCAACCTGGGATTGCCACCCGCGATCAGCGCGGGCGGCAATCCCATTCTGACTCCCGCAAACATGAATCCTCGCCCGGCGCACAAGACCGTCACCTCCCTTGCGATCCAGACCCCAAGATTTCCCGCAAATGAAGTCCGAGTCTCTCGACACACGAATCCGGCGGGTGCGAATGCTCCAAGTGCAACGTGACTGATTCAGTTCGGATGTACAAGTCGCTGCCATTTCAATCACGAAATTTCCGAATTTTAAAGACACGATACGACTTTCCAATTAAGCTCATCATAAATAAGACTGTAGCAAGGATACCGGGATCTCATTCCCACGCTCTGCGTGGGAATGCCGTCCGCGACGCTCCGCGTCGTCTTCCCCGGCGGGTGGGGCCGCCAAGCGGCCAGAAGGGCATTCCCATGCCGAGCGTGGGAACGAGTTTCTCCCGCGAATTTCGGCCTCCGGGGCAGACAGACGGACCGGTTTCCTTGCGACAGGCTCTCATAAATGATTGGTCTACAAAAATTCCGCAATCGAGCCAAATCCCAAGGGAGGTTCACAACATGTCCCCCCTGTTGTGCGCGGGGCGAAAGTTCGTCCCACGAAACGCTCGCCAGCCCCGGAAGTCAGTGCGTCATCCTTGGCCGATCGACAGCCTGGAACTGTGCGAGACTCGAACCCTCCTCACGACCCTGTTCGGCGTGCCTACTGTCTCGGCGCTCATCGTCCCCCTCGACTCGTCCACTCCCGTGACGTCAAATGGACCGGGACCGGGACCGGGATCGGGGTCCGACTCCAGCTCAACCGTGGTCGGTTCGACCGCGACGTTGACGGCAAGCGTCCAGGGCGGCCCACTCGTGATCGACCAGGCCGGGGGCCTGCTTCGCCATAACCAGTTTGACCTGGGGGCGCCCGGCTACCACAGCGCGTTCGACTTTGACTCGACCCGCCTGGGCGATCAGACGTTGAGTTCCACGGATGGCGCTGTCTCGGTGATTATCAACGCAAGTTCAGGCGATGATCAAATCATTCTCGGCAGTGCATCGGCACCGCTCAGCAAGCTCGCCGCCGCGTTCACAATCCATGGCCGCGGGGGGAGCGATCACCTGATCCTCGATGATCGTGTCGACACGAGCGCCCGAACCATCACGGTCTCACCGCACCAAGTCACCGGCCTGGGCGGCACCGTTTCGTTCAGCCATGCTTACGACAGCGGCTTGGACCTTCAAGTGTTTGCCGGCATGGCTGACGACACCTTATTTTTAGTCCAGTCCTTCGATTTCAACGACGTCCCCACAAGTCTCGACGGCGGTGGTGGTGTCGACACGCTGAATGCCGACGCCCAGGGGACCGAGACCTCCGTGTCCGCGACGCAAATCAAGTTTGAACTCATACCGACCCCTGAACTTCAAGCGTTCATTAACCTGAATCACTTCGAGCAGGTCAACGTCGCGAATAATCGGGGCTATCCCATCGTTCCGACGACCCCGCTTCCGCCGCTCAACGCCTTCGCGGGCCACCCGTTCGTTGACGCGGTCGTGGCCCGATTCGAGGAGCGCGATCCAGGAGCCAAGGCAGCCGACTATCGGGTGACGATCCAATGGGGCGACGGAACATCGGCCGCCGGAGTCGTCCTCCAGGATGCGAACACCCCAAGGCTCTTTTCCGTGCTCGGGAGCCATCGCTACTCGGCCGCGGGCCAATTCACCGTCGCGACGACGATCGTCGACACGGGCGGTCACTCCGCTTCCACCTTCAGTGCCTGAGGTTTCACCGTCACGAATCACGGCCTGGCCGAGGCGACAAGCGCCCTCGCCCCCCTCATGGTAGACACGGTGGGCCCCACCGTGACCAATCTCGAGTTCCGTCGACTCCGCAGACAGATCAACATTTCCTTCCAGGACGACCGGAGCGGACTCGATCCCGCGCGTGTCATCGACCGAGCGAGCTACAGCTTCACCGGCCGCAACCGACTCTTCCCGATCACAGGCATCACGACGACACCTCAATTCCCATCAACGCACGCTCAAGTTTCAATTTCCATCACCAACAACGGCCGACGACTTCGAGCCGGTCGGTTCAGGTTCACCGCACGCTCGGGCGGAATCGAGGATCTCGCCGGCAACGCGCTCGATGGTGAGTTCACCGGACGATTCCCGTCGGGCAACGCCCAGCCCGGCGGCCACTTTGTGGCGGGACTTCAACCTCCTCGGAGGATTGTCGCAGTCTCTCTCCACTCGCCGCGGCTCCTTCGGGCGTCACTCTTTGGGGTTGAGCATCAGCCGATCATCCGTTGAAATCGATCCGGTCAGAACGCTGATTCCGAGATCGATGCTCCCGAAGTAGGTGCCCAGGATGACGTCTTCCCGTACGGACACACCGCTTTACGATGAGATTGGCGCCGCCTATGCGGCCATCGTAGATACCGCGCCCTACAACGCACTCTACGAGCGGCCGGCGATGCTCGCTCTGCTGCCTCCGGTTCAAGGGCGTGACGTGCTCGATGCCGGCTGTGGGTCGGGTTGGTACAGCGAGCAACTCCTCGCCCGCGGCGCTCGCGTGACCGCGATGGATGCGAGTTCCACCATCGCGGCCTACACCCAGGCGCGGGTGAAAGACCGGGCGGCCGTTCATGTGGCCGACCTCGCGGATCCGTTGGTATTCGCGGCCGATTCCCAGTTCGACCTGATCGTGGCGCCGCTGGTGCTGCACTACCTGCGCACCTGGGCGCCCACGTTCCGGGAGTTCCATCGCGTGCTCCGCCCCGGCGGGCACCTCGTCTTCTCGACGCATCACCCGAGCTCCGAGGCCGAGCGGCTCGGGATCACAACGTCCTACTTCGAGACCGAGCCGGTCGAGGAAACGTGGGATGACGTGGGCCAGGTCCGGTTCTACCGGCGGCCGCTCTCCGCCATTTTTGAAGCCCTCGCCGCCGCCAACTTTCTCACCGAGCAAGTCGTCGAGCCCCGCCCCTCGGCCGCCTTGCGCACCGCGAACCCCGCAGCCTACGAGCGGTTGCTCAAACGCGCGGCCTTCCTGCTCGTGCGTGCGCGGTCGGGCCCTGCTTGAGAAAAGAGGTCGAGGTCAACCTGATCGATCCACAGACAAGACTGCAAGACCATCATTTCTCAAACCGAGCTTTCTTGAACCGAGCTTCTCAAGCCGCAGAGGCCAGGCACTTCAACGGGGGAGGTTTAGAGGGGCCACAGTGACTAGGAACTTCAGCGAAAGAGTTTTGTTTGGCGTAAGGGTCGATGAGGATAGGCTTGTCGTTGCCCAAGGCCCTGTTCTGAGAACAGACCCTCCCCCTCGTTCGACTCGATGCCGGTGGGAGCGACACGCGCGGCTCGGGCTTCTGGAATCGGAAACGAAGGGGCGGCGAGAGTCGCCGGCGTTCAAGCGTGGTCCTCAAGAGACGGTCGCCGGGGCGGGCGGGACGATCGAGGGGGGGGCATCACCGGGGTCAGCGCGTGGCTGTATGGATCGCCGGGCGCGGCGGGGGTGCGAACCAGAGCGTGGGGAATCGGCGCGATGGCGTGGGACGGCCGCGGAGACGGCCCAGACGCGAGGCGGGGCGAGGTCGGTGAAGCACTTCGAGGGTCTCAAGCCAGCCCGAGCCGTCCAGGCCGATCCGGGCGAAGATCGATGCAGCATCGGCCGCGAGGCTCGCCTTGCCGTCGCGGGCAACTCGACTGGCGGCGTCGACGAGTCGCAGATAGCACGACAGCGTGAGGCCGGACATCAGGCCCACGCGTCCCGGCTCGGACTCGCGCCGGTCGTTCACCGGAGCCAGCCAGAGTCCCTCCTCCTGGGCCGGGTCGTCCGTCCGGGTCGACAGATCGTCGCGGAGCGTCGCCGATCTGTCCTGACTTCGGGCATGGTCAAGCCGCTCACGGAGCGAGGTGTGTTCCGAATCCTCGGGCGTCTCGGCGGCGCCGGCGGCGACCGGGTTCAGATCGATGTAGGCGGCAACAGCCAACAGCGCCTCATCGTCGTGGACGGCGACGCTGCGAAACCGGCCCTCCCAGAACGCACCGGTGCAACCGTCCTCACGATTGGCGAGCCGGGCCAGCGGCTCTTTCAGGCATTTCATGAACCAGCCCAGGTCTCCCAGCCGAGCTCGAGCCTGGTCGATCCAGGATGCATCGGCGGCAAACCGACGGACGCGTTCCTCGGCCACGGCTAACGCCTGCCCCTCGATGTCACGGAGTGGGAACAAGGTCAACCACCGCCGTGCGACCTCCTGGTCGGACCACGATCGGACCCGCGCCGAGTCAAGACGCAAGAGCAAGTGGAGGTGATTGTCCATTACCGCAAACCCACCGCAGTGGATCGCGAAGATCTCGACCAACTCGCGCAGTCGCGTGACGATCCAGGCTTTGCGATGGGCATGGTCGCCCCCGCAGAGCCGCGCCCGGCGGACACACCGCGAGATGCAATGATACCATGGCGTGACGGCTTCGTCGACGAGCTGCGAGCGTGGCGTGGACATGATTGCGGCCTCCTCATTTCAGGGGAATCTACGAGGCCAGTCGTCTTTTGTCCACCATGTTAATGAAAATCAACACCAAATGATCCAATGGATATTCCAGGTTCCCTGCTCTACCCTCTTTAGGTGCCTGGCCAACGATTCCCAATGGATATTCCAGGTTCCCTGCTCTACCCTCTTTAGGTGCCTGGCCAACGATTCCGTCCTAACATGCCAATAGATTAATGACTTCCATGAGGAACTTCTCACTCCAGCCGCTTGGATCGGCGATCCTCAATATTTCCGAAGCCTCTCCTGGGCCGCAACCAGCGACGTTTGGCTATGGGTTCAACGACCGCCGAAGCTCGTGGACGGTGGCGATGATCTGCTCCTCGATGCGTTCGCTCCATCGCGTGGGGTGGGTTCCCCACTTCATGGCTTCGCCCGCTTCATAGCCCCCTTCCTTCCAGACGCGCAGGCTCGGGATGTAGGTCATGACGTCGTTCGAGTAGCCGGAGACCCAGACGATCGGATCCTTGATCTCCTGTTTCAGCCGCAACGCGTAGTCGACCACCACCTCGCCGCCCAAGGTGACCCAGGTGAGCTGATCGCCAAGGCGCGTGACCTGCACGGGGTACGGGTAGTCGGTCGGGAGCGACCCGGTTTCGTTCAGACGGCTCAGGACCCGAGTGGCGTGGTCCGCGTCCAGCTTGGTGCCCGACTTGGTTTGCGCCTCGAGCTGCTCACGGGTGGGGAGCGTGTCATAGGCGAGCGGAATCTCGCGATAGGCCGCGCGGATCTTGCCGCTCAGCGGCTTGAACGAGGTTGTCAGGGCCGCTTCGACGGCGGTGGCGAGCGAACGGCCGTGGGCCTGGGCCAGTTCCATCGTGTTCCTGGGATACGGATTCTGATCGCCGCCGCACCCGTTCATGAACATAGAAATGACCCCAGGATGCGCCTCCTGGAGATACTGCTGGGCGTAGCCCGCATAGTCACCGCTGAACCTCTGGTGTCCCAGGGTGGTGCAGTGGCAACTGTATCCAAAAATGAAGGCGAGTTCTTTGCCCCCGGCATTATTGGCCGTTGCCACGCGGAGCACGGGGACGGAGAGATCGACCGGGCCTTCGGGATTGGGGGCGTTGTTATATCCCCCTTTGCCGTTGGGCCTCCGCCGGTTCATGGCAAAGCCGCAACGGGCATGGCAATAGTCGAGTTTCGCGGGCTCTAGCTTGGCCTTGGCTTCGCCGATCAGGCGGACGAGCGTGCTCTGAAGCTTGTTCGTATAAGCGGCGGCCGCGTCGTAGTACTTGGCGGGATCGGCCGTGGCGAAGCTGCGCTCGGTCCGCAATTCCGGGCCGCTGTGCGTGTGGGACGCATTCAGCACGAGGCGTTCGGGCGCGATGCCATGCTGCTTCTCCACTTGCTCGGCGACGAACAGCCGGACGTTGCGCGGGATACCGATGAGGTCCAAGGTGACGAGCGCCCACGGCGTACCGGCCTGGTCCTCAATAACCAACGCCTTCGCATACAAGTCGAGCTCCACCCCTTCCGCGGGCTTGGTCCGCGCCGCATAGCCCGCCATCCACATCTCGGTGTCCGGCGTGATCTTGGCACTCGCAGCGCCGGCTTTCCAGGAGGGAGGAGCCGCCCCTTGGGCCTGGACCGACGAACCCACGGGCATCGCGGCCAGGGTGGCCGCGAGAAGCGGAAGCCAGAGGCGGGGATGACTCAATGGCACAGGTAGCTCACAGTCTTGAGCAAGTGACGATTCAACGGGTTGAAATACGGGCGGGACCTTGGGGGTGGACGGCAAGCGGGGAGTGCGAGTTCTCTGAGCTCGGGTCCGCTCGCTTGCGAGACCTCGGAAGACAGGGAACGGACACTCCCCGCTCGCCTTTGGGAGGCGAGCGGGATTCCTCAGGCGGACTACTTTTTCAGGAGCCAGAGTTCCGAGAGCCGCGACCGGTAGCGCCAATTCAGGTTCTCGACCGGCCGCTCGAACGTCAGGCTGAGCTCGCCGTCCGCAAGGTGGCGTTTCGGAACGACGAACTCCTTGAACTCGCCGATCCCCTTGTTGTCGAGACAAGGCGCAACCCGCTCGCCGTCGATCGAAAGCAGGCACGTTCCCAGGCCGGTCGTACGAATCACGTAGTCGGCCTCGGGGTCGAGGTTGCGATAGCGCATCGCGAGCGGCCAGTTCATCACATCGATCCAGGCCGGCCGCTGGCGGCTGACCCCCTCGTCCCACCAGAGGACTTCCGGGATCGACGGTCGCCCCAGGCTCAACCCGAGCGTCGTCAAGTCGCCTTTCACGACATGAGGAGACTTGGCAACATTGCCGACATCATCATAAAAACTTCCAGGGCCAGGATGTTCCCAGGTCCGCAGTAATTCCAGGCGCGCGAGCTTCTCCGGTTCCGAGGGGAGATTGCGGATCGAGGCAAACTCATCCTCCAGCCACCAGCGGCTATTGAGCGGATGGTCGGCGAAGTCGAGGATGCAACCGCGCTCCGCGCCGCTCGCCTGGTGTTTCGACTCGCTCGTCTGGAGACCGATCGAGCGAAACAAGGCCTCGCACAACTCGTCGATCCGCTTGCGGAGCCGCGGCGCCACGGGATCGGTCTTCGTCCGCTGGAGGATCGTCAGCGCCCGGTCCATCGCCGCGTGCGCGCCCCGCGCGGGGGCGTCCGCCAGGGCGAGGTTCGCCTCCTCCTCCAGGGCCGACTCGTCAATCAAACGCTGGCGGATATAAGAATCGTAGACGGCGCGAACCAGGCACATCTGCCAGCGCCAGTTCTTCTCGAGCTGCGGCGACCGCTTCTCAAGCCCCTCCCAGAGCGTCCGCGTGCCCTCGACGCCACCATTGTCGCGGAGCGAGCCGATCCAATTCTGCTCCAGGGCGAGGATGCCGTCCGCGGCCAATTCCGCAATCTCAGGCGCGAAGAAGAACCGCGCGTACTCGATGAGGATCGCGCGCACCGGCGTTTCGGGGTCCCAGGCGAGCGTGCTCCAGATAATCTTATTCACGTCATCATGCACGCCGTCCGAGTACGAGAGGAATCCCACCGTGAGGGGCGCCATGGCATTGTGAATTTCCGCGAACTGGAGCGGCCGCGGGTTGATCGACTCCCGTCCGAGGGTGTGGGCCAAGGCGGGGTCCCACCAGGGGATCGGGTATTGGGCGCGGACGTTGTGGGTGAGGTCGGGATAGTGGCGGATCGGGTAGCGCGGATCGAGCCGCTTGCGGGTCGACGCGATGGAAGGGCTGCTCGGCCCGCAAACCATGCCGCCGAACCAGTCGGGCTTTTCCTTGTCGAGGTAGCGATAGACGTAGTCGACCCACTCGCCCTTGAAGCCTTGGAGCGACAGCCAAACCTTGGCTTTCGGGTGTGACCGGGCGAGTCGCACGGAAAGGTCTTTCATGAACGGGATCACGAGCTCCGGGTGGTTTTCCCCGGGGTCGCCACCGGGAACGAACACGGCGTCGAGGCGGGGACAGGCCTGATAGAGCGCCTCGTTTTCCTCGAGCGCTTTCGCCCGTTGCTCGGAGTCGGTCAGGTCGAACTCGGCCGGCACCCAGAGCCAGTAATCCTGGTCATAGCGCTGGCAGATCTCGCTCATTTGGACATTCATGACCTTGCGCGGGACCGTCATGAGCGAAGTCGAGGTCTCGTCCTGAAACGGGATGTTCTCGACGCAATTGGAGCCGAAGATCGCCAGTTCGCGAATGTAGCGTTCGAACTGCCGCACGTCCCAGGCATCCCACGAATTGGCGCGATTGCGGTAGCCGAGCTGGTGGCCGCGGATCGGGTAGGCGGGCGACGTGACGACCTTGGTTTTCGGGTCGAGCGACAAAGCGCCCTGGGTCATCTTCATCGTCCGCAGCAGCTTGCCCACCCCGAAGAGCACGCCACGCGCGTCGGCCCCCACGACCCAAACGATCGGTCGGCCGGCGTTTGCGCCGGCCTCGACTCCTTGACTGACGCCAAGGACGAAGCCTTCCGGCTTCAGGCCCGCCACGCTCTGGCGAATCTCAGCGGGGGCGTCCCGGCCCTCGGCCACCTCATCCAACCTCGAGGTGGCAACGATGACCGCTCCCGATTCCGTGGTCGTGGTCGGCCCGTCCGTCCGGACGGTCAAGTGGACACCGGTCCGGTTCTCTGCTTCTTCGACCAGCACGGTAACGGCCGTCTTCTCCGCCTCGGCCACCGCGCCTCGGCGCGTCACGATGGTGGCCTTGGAGAGGTCGAGCGGGCCGGCGTCCGGCATTGCGGATAGCGTCGCCAAGAGCAACGTGGCGTAAACAGCACTCATGGTAGGGGCCCAACTCCGGAAGGAAGGACGCGTCGGCTCGCAGGTGTTGCCAACGCCAAAGATACCGGTCCCCAGTCGCAAGCGATAGCAATCAGATTCGAACGTCGGGGCCATTGGGGCAAGACCTGGGGTTGCCTTTTGCGGTAGAATACGGCTTAACGTTTTTTTGGGAACAGTCCGTACCAGCCTGGATCTTGACCTTCGTCGAGTCGGTCCGCGGATCGGCGCAGCGGGTTCCCCGCGAGTTCAGACGCAGCCGGCAAAGGTTGTGGAGTCGGAAAGGCACCTCATGACGCCCCCTCAGAATCACGCCCTCCTGATCGGCGTCGAGACGTATTGCGACAACGAACTTCTTCCCGACGTCGCCTACGCCGAGGCCGACATCGCGGCGATGCGCAAGGCCCTGGTCCGGCTCGGTTACAAGGAAGAGAACGTCACCCTTTTGGTGGGCGAAGACGCGACCAAGATCGCCATCGAGGAACACGTTCGCGGCCTGGTCGAGACGCGGCTCCAGGCCGATGACACGCTCCTCTTCTTCTTCGTCGGGCACGGCCTCGCGGTCAAGCGGGCGAACTATCTCGCCTGCTGGGACACCCGCTACCAAGACCTTCGAGGCACCGGGATCGACCTGGCCGCCTTGATCCGCGAGTTTCGGCGGTCGCCCGGCACGCACATCCAAGCCTATCTGGATTGCACCCGCGGCGAGTTCGCGAATGCCCCTTCGATGTCCGCGCCCAGCTTGGAAAAAGCCCTCGAAACCGCGGAGCACTGGGCCTGCTTCACCGCGAGCGAGTTCGACCAGACGTCGCATGCCAGCGGCCGCCTCAAACACGGCATCTGGGCCCACCACCTGGTCCAGGCCCTATCCGGCGCGGCCCCGGAGATCCTGGTCGACAACCGGTTTCTCACCGCCGGCCATCTCCAAGATTACCTCACCAACAAGATCCCCCTGACGATCCGGGACACGCTCAAGACGCGTCAGATCCAGACGCCCTGGTACGCCGGAAGCCATGGCCGGGACTTCCTGATCGCCGACCTGTCGCCGGTCGTCAAACGAAAAGGGGCGGCGACCCCCGCGAAGACGAACCCGGCCAAGGAGTTCGTCCTGCGGAGCGAGGATCGAGTCACCGTCCGCAGCCTGAGCGGCTTCAAGTCAGGCGTGCATCGGATCCCCAAAGTGCTCGACCGCAGGGCCGAGGATTGGGGCTATGACGTCGCTCACGCCGACCTCGAAAACGACCTTGCCGAGACGCACAAAAGCATCCGCGCCAACATGAATTACACCCGGAAACAGATCGAGGTCTTCCCCCCCAAGGGGGGCTTCGGCTCGATCCGGACCCCCGACTTCCAGTACACGATCTCGGTCGCCCTCGACGGTGACCCGATCGAGGCGGTCTTCACCCGGGAAGTGTCCGACATCCGCCACCCCGACATCCTCCTCGATGAAGGGTTCACCGCGATCTTCGACGCCACCTTCAAATCCATCCGGCTCTCGTTCGAGGAACGCATCAAGGTCGAAGACTTGATCGATAAAGCCGAAGCGCAGCAACTTCCGATCGACTACCCTCACGACTGTTCCAGTTGCAGCTTCAAAGTCCCGGACCGCGGTCAGATCCACGTCAACGAAGACCACCTCTCCCTGACCTACCCGTCCGGAATGCCCCTCGAGCAGTTGACCACGGCGCTCGGCCAGGCCCTCCGAATGCTGCCCAGGGGCGACGACGCCAAGTCCTTGCCTCCCCCCGCACAAGGTCAGTTCGAATAGACAGGCCCAAGGAAAATGTCAGCCCCGGGTTCGCGGACGCCCTGCCCGTAATTCAACTCAACGATCGATTTCAATGTCTTTTCGAATGATGTCCGCAAACCGGGGCTGACACGCTTTACCTGCGCCCGAGCCCCGGTCGGCAGGACGTTGTTCGCCGACCGTTGAAAAGGCCAGTTTTACGAGGGAAAGGCGCAGGCCCTCAGCACAAGATCTTGCTGACTTCAGCCTCGTCAGATAACCCGGTTCAAAACTCCCGAGCCAGGCAAACCACCTGAGCCACGCCTCAATCCTACTCCGCGAAGCTGGCCAGGCCACCTCTGAACAGCGGTTTCCACCTGGGGTGGGCACGCGAAGGTGTCGACGGAGCGGGTGCGGTCGGTCATCGGCTCAAAGGCCTAAAAAGATTGTAAGCGAATGACCTCTGCCGGGAAGTTAACCTTTAGGAAGATCGCCCAGGATCATTTCGCCGACGATGTGAAGAGGCGAGACCATGACGAACGCACTGACACGTTTCCCGCTCCCCCCAAGTCCGATTCCAGCGAATTCCCTGACCAGCACTCGCGGTTCGGACCGGCAACTGGTGGATCGCTTCGTTGCTCGAAATGGCCATGCCGCGGAGTTGGCCTTTGGGGAGTTGGTCCGGCGTCATGGTCCGCTCGTCTTCGGCGTCTGCCGCAACATCCTCCAGAACCCGCAGGACGCGGAAGATGCGTTTCAGGCCACTTTCGTCATTCTGGCCCGCAAGGCGAGTTCGCTCCAGCGCCCGGATCGCCTTTCCTTCTGGCTCCACGGCGTGGCCACCCGCGTCGCGAAGAAGGCGAAATCACAGATCATTCGGCGGACTCGGCGCGAGCTCCAAGTGCCGACGATGAACGAGGTCGAGCCGATCGGCGATTGGGGCCGACACGACCTGCAGCTCAGCGAGCGTGAGGAGATCGCGACGCTCCACGAGGAAATCGCCCGACTGCCCGAGAAGTACCGACTCCCCGTGCTGCTCTGCGACCTCGAAGGCCTGACCCACGTCGCGGCGTCGCGGTATCTCCAGTGGCCCTCGGGGAGCCTCAGCGTCCGGCTAATGCGGGCGCGGAAACTGCTCCATGACCGCCTGACCCAGCGCGGGCTCGCCCCGTCGTCGCTGATTCTCGCCGCTTCGGCCCAGGTCGAGTTGGCCTCGTCGGCCGTCCGCCCGGCCCTGGCCGAGCAAACGGCCCGGGCGGTTCTTCGGGACTTGGACTTGCGCCGCCCTGGCTCGACCCTGGGAATGGGAGGGGGCTCGGCCTCCGTCGGTTCGTTCACGGGGCGCCTCCTGTCGGCCGTGGCGCAGACCAAGCTCATCTTGGTGCTGTCGATGGCCATGAGCCTCGGAGTCATCGCCATCGCGCTGAGGCCAAGCGACCACGGTGAACACTCCGCGGGGCGCCCGCCGCTTCAAACGGCCGGAACCCAGCCGGGGGAGTCGACTCGCAATCAGCCTGCTCCTCCCGCTGGAGCGACCATCGGCGCGGATACAGACCGCCAGAAAAACAAAATCAGTGTCAATATTAGCAATACTCTCATTGATATCACCAGAGAGGCGACCAGCCCGGTAGCCCCCCACAAAGTGTTGCCCGGCGAAGCGCTGGTGAACTATGCGGTTCTGGTCAAACAGACGAACCGCGACGCCCGTTCCCAGGTTCGCCTGGCCCTCTGGTGTGAGGCGAACGGTCTGGTTGCTGAGCGACTCAAACATCTGGTGCAGGCCGTCTTGACCGACCCCGATCAACCCGCGGCCCGCGGCCTTCTCGGCCAGATCTCGTTTCGAGGGCGTTGGCGTCGTCCGGAGGATCTTGGCCCACTGCTTGCCGAGGATACACGCCTCACAGTGGCCCGGGCAGCCTATGAGGACCGTCGGGCCGGGACAAGCCAGACCGCCGATGCGCAGTGGAGCTTGGCTCTCTGGTGCGAACAGAACGGCCTGTCCCTCGAGGCCAGGGCCCATCTCACGGCGGTCACGCGGTTGGACCCGACCCGGGAGGCAGCCTGGCGTCGGCTCGGATACCAGAAGTCGCGGGGCCGCTGGATGAGTCCCGCGCGGATCGCTTCGGAAACGAGCTTGCTCAAGGCCCGGAAATCGGCCGATCAGTCCTGGAAACCACGACTTGCCAAATGGAAGTCGGCACTCCAGGAGGACGCAAAACGCCCCGGGGCCGAGGCGGAATTGCTCCAAATCACCGATCCGTTCGCAGCGCGGTCGGTTTGGGCGACGTTTGCCGGGGAAGGATCGGACGGCCAGATCCTCACCGCCCGACTGCTCGGTCAGCTCGAGGGGAGTGAGGCCTCGCGTGGGCTGGCGGTTCTGGCGGTCTTTGGGGAATCGCCCGAGGTCCGCCGGATTGCCACCGAGGTCCTCGCGCGACGCGACCCGCGTGACGTTGTCAGCTTGCTGATTCATTTACTCATTGATCCTGTAAAGTACGAGACCCGCCCGGTCCAGTGGCAAGGCACGCCAGGAATCCTGTTTGTCGAGGGAGAACAATTCAACCTCCGACGACTCTATACGGCTCCCCCCCTCCCCGAGAATACAATCCGCCGATTGCTCGACCCGACAACACCCCCCGATTTCACCCTCCCCATCGCCGCCGTCCTCGGGGAAGACGCAGCTCGTCTGGCCTCGTTGCCGAGCTCGAGCCAGGTGTTCCGCAACAACGTCAGGTTTGTCCGCAATAGTGTTCGGCACTCCGTTTGCTGTGGGGGGGGGCGATCCGAGCAACGGCAAGCCGGCAACCCGGGGAACTCCCCCTCAGAGCGTTTCACACGACCCTGTGGGGCGGGCGGGGGACCTGCGGCCCCAGTGGGCACGAGCTTTCGGCTTTGCTGGGGGAGGGACAGGGAGCTCACGCTCCCCACTTGCCTTTCGCACAAGCGAAACCAGCCACCAGGCCAGCGCATGCTCGCCTCCCAGGCGAGCGGGGAGCGTGAGCTCCCTGTCTTCCTGAAGCGAGGAAGCCTGGCCGACACGGCCGCCCCGCAGAGGCGTGCGGGACGTTCTCGGTGACCTGGGGCGAGCCGACGACTCGGGTGAACTACAAACCACCGCGCAGCAGCGAACACCGCGGACTTGGGAGTCGAGCCGCGGGCACTACGTCTCTTCAGATTTTAATTTACTAATATGGTCCAAGAGTTCCTCAAGGCTCGCCCAGCCTGCGAAGTACAGACAGATCATCTCGTAAGACCGGAGCGTCGGCTTGCGGCCCGTCCACAGGCTGATCAGCAGACACGCGATGATCGCGCAGTACGCCTGGATCTCGATCCCCTTGGGATGCGTACTCAGCAGGTGGCGACAGCCGAGCACGTGCTTGAAAAATCTAAAGAAGAGTTCAATTGTCCACCTGTGTCGGTAGATGTCAGCGATCACCTCGGCGGGAACATCCAGGAGGTTCGTGGCGATCCGCAGCACGCCGTCGCTGGGAGGACCGGCCGTGCCCCCTTTGCGGCCCCCACGCTTGGTGTGGGGCGTCGTTTTCACCAGAATCACCCGCACCCGATGGGCCGGCCGCTCGTCGGGCTTCTTGGCGGCGCCGAGGTCCACGATGAAGTCGCGGAGGACGTCGGCAGCCGCGGCTGTCGCCGAGACCGGGCGCTCTTCGATGACCGCATTGAGGTTGCTGTTGTCGCGGATGCGGCAAACATAGCTGCTCCCCGCGGCCACGATGTCGTTCCAGAGGGTGAACTGGGCATACCAACGGTCCAGGACGTAGCAGTGGTCGGACTGCAAGGCGGCGCGGAGTCGGTTCTTCTCGTCGTTATGGCCACTGTTGGCAGCGGCGCTGACCTCGATCCGGGTGGGGACGTGGCGGTCGATGGCGAAGTGGGTGTGGAGTCGCCAGCCGCTGTGAGAGCCGCCGTTCTTGTCGTTCATGAAGGCGGCCTCGGCGATGGTCTTGAGCGTCTTGACCACGCTGCCATCGACGGCCGTCAGGGCATGGGCGAGGTGGCCGCCGCGCACGTCGCGGACGGGCTTCACTTCGGCGGCGAGGGACTCGATGATGCCGCGCAGCCGCTCGGGTTCGAAGACCTCGACGGCCTCGGAGAGCGACCCCAACGAGGCCCGGGCGCAGCCGAGCTTGCGCTGCACGTTGTTGAGTGTGCTCGCCTGTTGCAAGGAGCGCAAGGAACGGAGGACTGGGTTGAAGAGGAAGAGTAAGACGAGCATGCAATACTGATCGTAATGCAGGCTGCGATTACCGGACCTGTCGCGTTGGCAGCCGACATCGTGGAGTTGGTCGAGCAGCGGCAGTAACCGCTCGACGTACTTCAACCCCTGGATATCTCGGGGTTTCAGAGGTTTTGCTGAGCGTTTTGCCATTCCCAAGGCCCTGCCAAAATGACGGCAAGATGCACTTGAGTGGAGAAGGCGCAAATTCTGTGCCGAAAGTCCTTGCGAAATCCCCGTTTTCGGCCCTTGAGGGCAAGATTGGCCTGGGTGGAGATGTCGCAAATTTCGTGCCGAACACTATTGGTTTGTCCGCTTTAATCTCGCCGTTTCGGCCCAGGCGACACTCACCGCCCAGCAGCAACTGGCAAACGACATTCAGTCCATTGAAGATCACAACTCGACCATTCAGGCAAGTAACCAGCGAATCGAGACTCCTCTCCGCGTCTTGACCGGCCAGGATTTTGGAGACGACCGCGAATCCTGGCTGGCTTGGTGGACCAACGCGCAAGGCTACGCCTACATCCCGCCCCGTCCCTCCGCCCATCCCAAGCCGACGGTCGACCAGGAGATCCTGCTCCCTTACGTACCCCGATATCTACGGATCACGGGATGTAGTTGCTTTGGATCGGGGACGCCGGTGTGGACCCGCCAAGGGCAACGAGCGATCGATACGATCCGGGTGGGCGACGTCGTCCTCACGCAAGAGAGCGAAACCGGCACTCTGCGCTTTGATCCGGTCCTTGCCGTCTTCCACAACAAGCCGGCGCCCACACTTCAGATCCAGCTTGATGACGGGTGCGAGCCGCTCGTCGTGACCGGCATCCACCGGTTCTGGCTTGCCGGTAAAGGTTGGGTCATGGGCCGCGACCTGAGCCCTGGGGATCGAATCCGAACCCTCGGCGGCCAAGCCCGAGTGACGGCGGTCTCGCCTGGTTCGGTTCAGCCGGTCTTCAACCTCGAAGTCGGCGAACACCAGAACTTCTTCGCGGGCCAGGCCGGAGCGTTGGTGCATGATAATAGCCTGGTCGAACCGGTGTCCCACCCGTTCGACCAGCAAGAGGAAGGGTTGGCCGCCAGGCGAATTCGACCTTGACGTCACACCCTTCCCGCTTGAGGAATCGGCCATCGGCGGCCGCTCCGCGGTCACTGCCCGGTCGGGAAACCTCGGTCTTCATTCCGAGCGGAAGGCTGCTCAGAGGATTTCCGCGAGACTCCAGACCGTGCGAGCGGCACAGGATCGACAGGGAGGAAGAGCCTCCCCTTGAGCGAGCGCAATGCTCTGCTCTTCGGCCTTCGGTTCACAGTGACTGTCCGGGTTGCCGTGCCTCACGAATTCAAAACGGCCCGACACCGGGGCCTTCTCGCCCGTGTGATAAACGCTGCCGACCGCGACTGCCGTTGTCATCGTCGCCTCCTGATGGATTGACCACGGAACAACCTCGTCCCAAGCCTGCCTCGGTTCCTTCGATCGATTGTACGCAACGGCGATCCCAGACAACATCGGGCCATCCCTCACCAAGAATACTCGATGCGACGGGCGTGTCGCTCGCACTTCGTTCTCGCTTCAGGAAGCCAGAGCGCGATCAGCCGGCCGACCCGACGATCAACACTTTGTTAAGCAGCGTGACTAGGCCAACCAAGCCGAGTCGACGGCCGGCCCTCCCCCCGGAGAGGGCCGGGCGCACGGGCGACCCGGATCATCGATTTCCGCTCCAGAAAACCTGGCGACGAAATAATCAAAGAAAGGGAGGATTTCCCTGGGTTGACGCAGGCCAGGCACCGTGAAATTGACTCTGCCATCGGTTTTTTAATTAGGCTGTTGACAACCTCAAAAACGTGACCTACGCTCAGGGTGTCGGGATTCTGGACAGAGATTGCCGGCCGGCCTCTCCTCATTCTTGCAGATGAGGTCCCTGGAGATCATCTCGAACGCGGCGCAGCCTCACCGGTTTCGACGACGCACCAAGGAGCGACCTCAGCGATGACTCCCCGCGCTTTTCGGCGTGAATTGGGATCCCATTCTCCTCTCCAGATCTATCTGCACGACATCAACAACACGCCCCTGTTGTCGGCTGCGGAGGAGCGTGAGTTAGCCGAACGTGTTGCCCTGGGCGACCCTTATGCCCGCGACCACATGGTCAAGGCAAATCTTCGGCTCGTGGTGAACATCTCGCGGGGCTACCTGGGCAAGGGTCTCTGCCTGGAAGACCTGATCGAGGAAGGTAATCTTGGTCTGATGCGCGCCGTCGAGGGCTTCAACGGCGCGATGGACACCCGATTCAGCACTTACGCCAGCTACTGGATCAAGCAGTCGATCCGCCGCGCCGTGATGAACCACGGCAAACCGATTCGGCTCCCCGCCTACATGGTCAGCCTCTTGGCCAAGTGGAAACGCGTGTCGAACGTCCTGACCGAACGGTTGGGCCGGGTGCCGACGCCCGAGGAGATCGGCAAGGTCTTGCGGCTCTCGAAGAAGAAGGTGAACATCGTCGCCAAGGCGATTCGGATCAACAACCTGACACCCCACACGGAAACGACCGAAGAAGACGGCATCTCGCTCGACGACATGCTCACCGACGAGCGAAGCAAGGCCCCCGATGACCTCCTGATCGAGTCGGACGACCTGGAGCGGATCTTCCAGCGTCTCGAACAGCTCGACGACCGCGAGGCAACCGTCATCCGGATGCGGTTCGGCCTGGAACCGTACGCCGCCATGACCCTGCGTGAAGTGGGCGAGAACCTCGGCCTGACCCGCGAACGGGTCCGCCAGCTCGAGAGCCAGGCGCTCCTGAGACTGATGGGCTCCTTGAGCGAGACGCGCGACAAGGTTTACCGCTGACCGCATCAATGACCGCCCCGGCCGGATTCCGTTCCGGCCCTTGATTTCAAAACGATCGCCATCGGACTCGTCATCCCCCACCATGGTATGACGCGCCCGATGGCGTTCTCGTTTTCCACGCGCAGACCGAGTTCCTCTGTCCGTAACATGAGATTCCCACAACAATTTGGGGACTTGTTGACCGTTCTGGTGCCATGTTAAAGTTGGGGACGTTTCGCTCCCTTGACTCGCCCGAGCCGAGGCCTTTCAGGTTGCACCATGGTTGATCCTCAGACCTCTCGGTTTTGGCAAGCGGCGCTCCAGAGCCGGCTCATCGATGTTGCGGAGCTCACCGCCTGCTGGAAGGCTCTGCCTCCCGAGAAGCAAGTGGCCGACCAACTCGACCGCCGACTGGCGCGGCAAGCGGTGCAGGCGGGCCTGCTCACGCTCTGGCAAGCCCAGCAGTTGCTCGCGGGGCGGTCCACCGGGTTCAAGATCGACCGCTACGTCCTGCTCGACATGATCGGCCAGGGGGGATGGGCCGGGTCTACCTGGCCAAGGATTCGCGACTCAACCGCCGGGTGGCGTTGAAGATCCTCTCGCCCGAGCGGGTGAACAACCCGAGGGCGATCGCCCGGTTCCAGCGCGAGGCGCGGGTCGGGGCGCAGCTCCAGCACGAGAACCTCGTCCGGATCTACGACGAAGGAGAGTCGGACGGCAAGTGCTACCTCGTGATGGAGTTCATCGCGGGGAAAACCATCGGCTCAATGATCGCCGAGCACGGCCCGCTTCCCCCGAGCACCGCCGCGCGACTGACCCGGCAGATCGCCATGGGCCTGGAGCACGCGCACCAGAAAGGCCTGATCCACCGCGACGTCAACCCGTACAACATCATGGTGACCACCGACGGCACGGCCAAGCTCGCCGACCTCGGGCTGGCGATCGACCTGGCCGAACAGGTGCCGGTGACCCGTGACGGGGCGACCGTGGGCACCTTCGACTACATCTCGCCCGAGCAGGCGCGACACTCGCACTCGGTGGACACGCGGAGCGACATCTACTCGCTCGGCTGCACGCTCTACCACATGCTCGCCGGCCAGGTGCCGTACCCGAGCCCCAGCCTCCCCGAAAAACTGTTCGGCCACCAGGCCGCCGAGCCCGAATCGTTGACCGCACTCGTGCCCGAGATCCCCGAGGGACTCGCCGAGGTGGTCCGGATGATGATGCGGAAGCAGCCCGACGACCGCTTCGCCAATCCTCTCGAGGTCGCACGCGCCCTCGAGCCCTTCGTGGGTGAGCCCATCTCGCCCTCAGCACGCCCGGGCGACGGCCCCGAAATCCCCGGCGACGGCTCGACATTCAACGAGGCGACCCACTCCTCAACCCAGGTCACCACGGCCCGGCGCGAGACCTTGTCCTCGTCCTCCGCAGAGAAGCCGCCCCCCCGCCCGAAAACCCCACCCCCGGACTTCGACGCCCTGGTTCCGGACCTGCCTCCGACCGGGGACTACGTCACACAGGCCAACTTCCTGGAAGGACTCGTGGATTTCGGGGGTTCGAGCAAGCCCCGCGAGCCTCAGGTTCCGACTCCCACTCCTCCCCCTGCTCCCGCTCCCACCCCGGCGCCAGCGATCGTCGAGCCGCCGCCGCTCGATTTCACGCAGATCGGCCAGGAACGAACCAAGGGAGCGAGTGCGAAGGAGGACCTGTCCGGCCTCGGCCTGGCCTTGGACTTCGGACCTGAGCCCCCCCTCTCCCAGGTCGCGGCCAAGTCGAAACCGAAGCCTTCCACGCCCCCCTCGCCGCCGAAACCCGAACGGGAAACCACGGCGATCGCGACCAGCTCCCCGACCAGTCGGTCCGCGCCGGAGGCCAAATCACCCGCGCGCGCCCGGAACCGCCGCCTCGCCCTCGGCGCCGCCGCCTTGCTCTTGCCGATCGCCGTGGCCGGGGGCCTCTACGCCAGTGGAGTCCTCGGCAAGCCCTCCCCGCACACGCTTCCCCCAACGCATCCGCCCGCGACTGCGCCCGCGGACGACGACAAGTCAACGCCAGTCGCAACCCCCACCCCCACCGGAAAAGGGCCCGAGCTGGCCAAGAAGCAGGGGCCTGGGATCGCCGTCAAGGGATCCGACGGATCGGTGTTGATGGCAGACGACCTCAAAAGTGCCATGCAACGGGCGATCGGCAGTCGGGGGCATGTCCTGCTCAACAACCGCGAACCGCTCCGGCTCTCGGGAGCAGACGCCGCGATCACGATCAACGGCGGCCCGCTTTACATTCGCGCGGCGGAGGGAGTGCAGCCGGTCCTCGAAGTCGAGATCAAGGGGGCGAAGCCGTTCCTCACGACCGGGGTCGAGACGCCGCTCACCCTCGTCGGCGTGACGATCGTGGCGCACTATTCCGAGCCGGGCCGAGGGGAGGCTCCCCCGATCATCCAGGCGGCCGGCAAGGTCACGCTCGATCGCTCGGCGTTCAAGGCGACGGGCCAAGCAGTGGGCACGCGCGCGGTCAAGGCCGAGGGCATGGGCCTGACCGCGACGGGCTGCTGGTTCGACGGCTTCGACCAGGCGCTCGACGTCGCGGCCTTCAACGGCTCGCTGATCACGGTCCGGCAGTGCATCATGGTCAATGCCAAGGCCAAGGCCGGCGAACCGCCGAGCGGCTGGGCCCTCCGAGTCCGGGCCAAACCGGGCGGAAACGCCAACGAAAAACTCGGCCGCCGGCTCGTGCTCGACCACTGCACCATCCTGGGCAAGGGTCTGTTCGACCTCGTCGGCTTCTCGTCCCAGTTGCCGTACAAGGTCGAGGTCAAAGGATCCGCGGTCCTGGCCGATGCGGTCCTCGCCTGGGAACCGCAGCCGACAGGGCTTCCCCCGTCCAACGAGGCCCTCCAATGGCAGGGCCAGGACAACCTCTACGACATCCGCGGTAAAGCCTGGATCACCCTCTCCCCGCAAGGGACTCCCGAACTCGCCGGCGGACCGAGCGACCTCGACTCCTGGACGAAGCAGGTCGACGAGTCGGCCCCGCTCACTCCCCCCATCAAGTTCCGGACCGATCCCACCACCACCTCCGAATCCCCCTCCCCACGCGACTTCCTCGTCCTCGACTCCGAGCGCCCGGTCGGGGCCGAGCCGGACCGTGTGGGACCGCGACCGAAGCCCACGAAACCCTGAGCTGAACACTCGATCCGGATGCCGCTGATAGGTCTGGTGCAACTCGGGCTATGAGCGCCGGAGCCGCTCCGCCCTGACGTGGAGTGCTTTCGGGGGCGTCTTGTAGTATTTGAACATCGCGGGGCAGATCCAGCCCTCCATAGGGGGGTCGTCGAGCCGGTAGTAGTTTCCCAGCGAGTCGCCGCGGATCCAGGTCAATGTTTTCTGGGTTCCCGGGAACCGGTTCGCGGAAAAGAGGAGGCGGAATCCCTCCTTGGCGTCGGGGATATCCTTGGCGAGAACGTCGATCATTTCCGGAACCCCGGCCACGAATGGCTCGCGTTTCAACCCGACCGCGGGATCATCGAAGACCCACGTCCCGTTGAACCAGTACGGGGTGATGACCATGATCGAGTTGCTCGACGGGCCCGCGCGACCGGCGCCCCACGTCATGTAACCGTAGGTGCCAAGTCCCAGGACCAGGACCGCGAACGCCGCCCCCAGCAGAGTCCAGCGGGGTTTCCAGGCGAACGTCATCGATTCACCCATTTTTGTTCATTTTTTGAATTCGAGATAGTGGCCCCGACTTCAAGGTAAGGGCCAGGCTCAACTTCAGGTGTTACTGTATGACGCGCGAAGACCGGCCGACAAGGGAGCAGAACCGCCGGAGCGCGATGGCCGCCCGGTCCGAGTCGGCGGCGGTCGCGGTATCGACGCGCCGAGGCGGGAACATCGACTCCGGGGACCGGCCTCTGTAAGATTAACGGGAACGAGAGACTCGCCCCCCTCCGCTCCGCCCCCCGAAGACCTGGCAGGGCAATGCCGGACGTCGACGTGCCGGCCCCTTTTTTTTCTTGTGCTGGAACATCTCCTTTGAGGAGTCATGCCATGACCTTGCGTTCCCTGGCGGCATCCCTCGCAATCGCGCTATTCCTGGGGCTTGCGAGCGATGCGCCGGCCCAGACCCAATCGAAGGGGGATGACGCCCCAAGTGCGGGCAAGGCCGACGAGAACAAGAGTAATAGCAAGGCCGACGACAAAGCGAAGGCCGACGAGAAGGGGAAGACCGATGAGTCGAAGGTCAAGCTCGAGAAAGCGACCTTCGGCGGTGGCTGCTTCTGGTGCCTCGAGGCCGTCTACGAGCGGATCCCAGGGGTCAAAACGGTGGTCTCAGGCTATGCGGGGGGCACCGTGCCTCGGCCGACGTACGAGATGGTCAGCAGCGGCCTGACCGGGCACGCAGAAGTCGTCCAGCTCGCCTACGACCCCGAGGTCGTCTCCTACGAGAAGCTTCTCAAGGTCTTCTGGGCCTGCCACAACCCAACGACCCTGAACCAGCAAGGCCCCGACTTCGGCACGCAGTACCGCTCGATCATCCTCTACCACAACGAGGACCAGAAAAAGGCCGCACTGAAGTCGTACAAGGAACTCACCGCCGCCGGCGCCTTCGCCGACCCGATCGTGACCGAGCTCGAGCCGCTCAAAGCGTTCTACCCGGCCGAGCGCTATCACCAAGACTACTTCCGCAAGAACAGCCGCGCGGCCTACTGCCAGGCGGAGATCGTCCCCAAGCTCAGAAAACTCAAACTCATCAAGTAACGTCTCTTACGAAGTTCGAGCGGACTTCGACGTCATCATGGGTCCAACGACTCCCGGAGGGTCCGCTCTTGCGGACCAACTTCGATCTCCGCAGCGTTCGAGGTGTGGTCCACGATGATGACCCATGACGGCTGGTCCGCAATCGCGGACCCGACTCAGGCTTCAGAATTGAGCCACGAATGACACGATTCAAGACAAATCCGCTACAACAAATGACTGCCCTCTGAATGACTCGTGTCCTTCGTGGTGAAGGGCGGCATTTCATTCCCCCACTCTTTTTGTATTGGTATTCCCCCCCCTACCCCCCCTTAGCCATGGCTGGCACCGGCCTGAGTCGACCCCCTCGACCCAACAACGCCTCTCATCCACTCACCACCGCAATTCGATCCAACCATTCCCTCTCGTTGCCGCATTTCACCCAAACTCACGCAAAAATGACGCGTCGGGCGGGATTCCGAAGGGGAGGAACCAATAATCGGGGATGGGTCTCGAATGACCTTTAGTAACGAGCGGCCGGTCAGAAGAACACGGGGCCGAATCGCTGAGTGCTGAGTGACCCGAGAGTTGAAGATCCAGGTTCCACCGAATCATCAGGAGACATCGAGATGGTTTGCTCACTGGTCAAGAAGGGAGTGCTGGGTGCCGCGTTGGGCGCCGGGGCGTTGTTCCTGGTGTTCGGCATCTCGGCTCCTAGCTACGTGCGGACGGCCTTCCACAAGGCGCGTCACTCGGCCCAGAATCGAATTCCGACCCAGTTCCAGATCGATCGGGCGCGGGACGAAGTGGCCAATCTCGAGCCGGCGATCATCGAGAACCGGGAAACGCTGGCCCGGGCCGAGGTGGACGTCGAGCACCTCGAGAACGAGATTGCCTCGACCCAGGCCAACCTGGCCGTCGAGAAGCGGGAACTGCTGAGCCTGCGCGACAGCGTCAAGAACGGCGAGTATCGCCTGGCCGGCCACGTGAAGTATTCGCCCGAGGAGATCAAGGCCGAGTTGGCGAGCAAGCTGGACCGCTACAAGGCGATCAGCCAGGTGGTCGAGGAGAAGCAAGCCACCCTCAAGGCCCGGCAGAAGTCCGTGACTGCCGCCCGCCTCCAGATGACGAACCTGGTGACGGCGAAGCGGAACCTCCTGACCAAGCTCGAAGGGATCGAGGCCAAGCTGCGGATGATCGAGGCGACCCAGGGCAAGAACGAGTTCAACTTCGACGACAGTGCTCTCTCCCGCGCCAAAGAGACGATCTCCGACCTGGAGAAGCGGCTCGAGGTCAAGGCACGCGTCGCCGAGATTGAAGGCCGATTCACCGACGGTGCCCTGCCCGCCCTCGAACCGGGCCGCGACGTGGTCCGGGAAATCGACGCCGAGTTCGGCACCCCGGTCAAGGGAACCGAGGCGAAAACTGGGGACAAGAGCCTCTAAAGGATGGCTTTGTTCCACGGGCGGACCGGCCAATCACCCCTGGCTGGTCCGCCCTTTTCTCCTGGTCTTGAAGCCCCTTCGACCCCAACGGCCCACGAGACGGAGCCGAACCGGCCGAGGGCTTCATGACAAGACAAGCCAAGCCAACGGGGTGGATCGGGTTCAAAGCCGATCCGAACCAGACGTAGAGCAACGCAAGAGATCCGATTGAGCGGCGCTCGCATCCCAACGTAACATGGCGGAGTGTGATTCCCCCATGGCCAATCCGGGCGGCAAGTCAACCATGCTGGGACATTGGCGAATGGTCTTGCGGCAGGCGGAAGAAGCCGCACGAGCGGGGCGCTACGACGAGGCGCTGGTCTTGGCCAGCCGGCCCGACGTGGTCGACCACCACCATGCGGTTCGCCTGCGAACGAAGTTGGCCCTCGACCTGATCGCTCGGGCCTCACGACGAGGCGAATCCGACGACGTGGCCGGGGCAATCGAGGACCTCGATCTGGCCGAACGGCAAGGGGCCGCCCCCGACACCCTCGCCGCGGCCCGCCTCAGCCTGGCCGATCAGGTCTCGGCCGAGGTCCGTGGCGACCTCGACGCGGGCGAACCGGCCCGCGTCGTCGAACGCGTCGAACAGCTCGCCCGCCACAAAGTGAGCGGCCCGGCCTTGCGGCGGACTCGCGAGATCGCCGAGGCCTGGCAAACCGCCCTCGACGAAGCCCGCCGAGGTGAATTCGGCCGGGCCCACGACCAGCTTGACCGCGCCGAGCGGCTCGCGGCCGGCGCCGCGCAACGGGCCCTGGCCGACACCCGCCGCGACGTCGAGACGAGGCAGAAGGCCGCGACCCCCCGGGTCGAAGCCCTCTACACCGCCTTGGCGGCCGGCAAGTGGTCCGAGGTCCTCACCCTGGCCGAATCGGTCCTCGAAGCGATCCCGGAACATCCGGCGGCCCGTCAGGCGCGGACCCGGGCCTGGCAGCAGATCGGGGCACTCAGCCCGTCGGCCGCCTGGCCCGACCGCGGATCCCGGGTGCCCCAGGCGGCACTCGCCGCCGACCGGACCCCGGCCGAAGCCGCCGGCTCACCAGCCGAGGCCGCGCCGATTACCTGGCTCAACGCCACCTTGAGGGCCCCGTTCGTGCCTCAACCCCAGTCACAGCCCCAACAGCCACAGCCGGCGCGTCCCGCTCCTCGTGGTGGGGAGACCGGCCCCAAGGGGCGGTTCCTCGTCTGGGTGGACACCGTGGGCGGCTACCTCGTCTGCCTGGACGACGAGGTGATCCTGGGCCGCGCCGGACCGGACAGTCATGCCGACGTGCCCCTGATGGGAGACCTCTCGCGGAACCACGCCACCCTGGTCCGAGGCGGTGACAGCTACATCCTCCGCGCCCACCAGCCGACGTTCGTCAACGGCCGCGCGGTCGAGACCACCCCGCTCCGCGATGGCGACGTGATTCGGCTCGGCTCGACCGTGGAGCTGGAATTCCGCCAGCCCAGCCCGGTCAGCTCGACCGCCCGGTTATCGATCGTGAGCCGGCATCGCCTCCCCTTGGCGGTCGACGGTGTGCTCCTGATGGCCGAGACCTGCATCATCGACGGCTCGCCCCAGGCGCACATCCCGGCCCCAGGACTGGCCCAGCCGGTCGTGCTCTACCGCCAGGCGGGGGCACTCTGGTGCCGGGCGACCGGCGGATTCGAGGTCGACGGCCGGGCCTGTGCCGCCCGTGCCCCCTTGACGTTGCAGTCGAGTATCCTGGGCAATGGATTCTCGTTCAGCCTGGAAGCCCTTGGGACCAAGTCGGTCTAAGGAAGGCAGTGACGATGCGTTCTCTGATGAGCGGATTCGCATCGAAAGGGAAGTCGGTCGAGCCGGCGCCCCGAACCAACGCCTCCCGGACCCTCTTTCGACGACCTTGGAGTTGCCTTGCGATGAGCGCGACCTCCCGAGACCTCCCTGGCGCGGACATGGCCGAAACGGTCGTTTACGAGCCCAGCAACCAACCGGGTCACGATCGGCCCGTGGGGTCCCCCGAAATGACCAAGCCGAATCTCCAAGGGAATCACCGCTACACCTTCGGCTCGGGCGCCCGCCCGCTCGATGGCTACACCATCAAGCGTGCGATCGGCCGAGGAGGGTTCGGTGAGGTCTACTACGCCACGTCCGACTCGGGCAAGGAAGTCGCCCTCAAGCTGATCCTCCATAACCTGGAGGTCGAGCGCCGGGGGGTCGTGCAGTGCATGAACCTCAAGTGCCCGAACTTGCTGACGATCCACGACCTGAAGTCGAACGACGCGGGCGACTCGTTCGTGATCATGGAATACGTCGCCGGCCCGAGCCTGGCCAACGTGCTGGCGCAGTACCCGAACGGGATGCCGCCGGCCGAGGTCCGCGCCTGGCTCAAAGGGCTCGTCGATGGGGTCGCCTACCTCCACGACCACGGGATCGTCCATCGCGACCTAAAACCTGCCAACATGTTCATGGAAGAGGGTTTTGTCAAGATCGGTGACTACGGGCTGGCCAAGCTGATCAACGCCAGCCAGGACACCGGCCACTCCGAGAGCATCGGCACCTGCCACTACATGGCCCCCGAGATCGCGTCGGGCAAGTACCAGAAGCCGATCGACGTCTACGCGATCGGTGTGATCCTCTACGAGATGCTCACCGGCCGGGTGCCGTTCGAGGGGGAATCGGTCGGCGAGATCCTCATGAAGCACCTGACAGCGCGTCCCGACCTGAAGCCGCTCGCCGAGCCTTATCGGTCGATCGTGGGGCGGGCCCTGGCCAAAGACCCGGCCCAGCGCCCCGCGCGGCTCTACGACCTGCTCCCCTCTGAAGACGCCCCCAAGGCGCCGCCGGTCCGGTTCATCGGCGACGGCAAGGTCAGTCCCGCGTCCTTGCCCCCCGACTTGCTGATCGTCGACGAGGAGATTCACCGGATCGGCCCTGAGGAGCCGGTCTTCTACATCGGCCCCGACACCCGTCCCCCGCGCCGTCAACGACCGCCGCTCGAGCGACTCCGGGAAAACTGGGGAGCGATGCGCCGCCCGGCGCGGCCTGCCCCGCCGCCGGCTCCGCCCCGCGCCGCAAGGCCGGTGGCGGAAGCGAGGCGGCGTGCCCCCGCGCCCGCCCCGGCTCCTCTGGCACCGCCGCCGCCGCTGCCAGGCACCCGGATCCGCGTCGCCGAGCTGGCGACCTCGATGATCTGGGCCGCCGTGCTCGCCCTGGTCATGACCCTGGCCGTCGGCTTGTCGATCGGGATCGACGTCCCGCGTGAGCCCGAGCAGGGCGTTTACCTGTTCGCCCTCACGCTGTTGGGGACCTGGGGCGCCTTGATCGCGGGCAAGGGGATCGAGGGGCGAACCATCGACCTGGGCACGCGGCGGATGGGCAACGCCCTGTTCGGTGGCCTGCTCGGGGTCGCCGCCCTGGTGCTCACAGCCTGGCTCGGCCTGAATCCGGGGCGCGGCTTGCCGGACCCCGTTTCGACCGAGCTCGTCGCCTGGCTCGGGCCGATCCAGGGGTCCAACACGGCCCGCCTGCGGTTCCCCGTCTATTTCGGCCTGCTCGGCCTGATCACGGGGGGCTGGAACTCACTGACGCTCCGCGACCGCAAAGCGCGATTCCGCCTCTTCCCGATCATCCTGACCGGCTTGGCCGCCGCGGTCCTGTTCCCGATCTGGCCCCACTCCGCCGACCCCTCGAACATCGCCGCGGCGGTGTCGATCGCCGTCGTCACCCAACTGGTCAGCCCCTGGAACCAAGCGGCGGCCGCCTACGCTCGAGCCACCCGGAAACGTCGGTTCGCCTGATGTAAACATTCAGGGTTGATCGCATGAGCGAACCGGTACGGCAAGGGCAACCGGCCGTACGCTCGCTCGAAAATCAGGTCGACGGTTCTCCAATATTCCTGGTCGCGTCGCGAACCCACTGGTGTCCCGGCTACTTCGTCGTGGTCACGGCAAGGATCGGATTCCGATGAAATCACTCACGTTCCTGTTTCTGCTGGTGCTGGGAATGATCGAGTTGTGGGTCCTGGGCTCCCATTGCGTGTGCCGGGAGGAGCGACCCCAGCGCAACGCTTATGGCGTGACCCGGCAAGTCGCGTTGGCGACGCCCTCCGAGAGCTCCGAGCGTGAGCCGGCCGATGGCCTTCCCGTGCCGATCTACCCCGGAACGCGGGTCGACACGGCCGAGATCCAGCCCCCCCATGCGACCACCAAGCGCCTGAGCGAAGCCCCCACGGCGAGCCGACTCAGCACGCGAATCCAGGGCCAGACGACCGTCCTATCGATGGTCGAGCATCAGGTTGTTCGGGGACAGATCTCCGCCACCGAGACGCGAGCACGGAACGATGCGCGGGTCCAGCTTCAACATCAGGTGACCGCCTGGCTCGCATCCGACATCCCGGCGGCGTGGAAGCCCCCTGCCCCCTTGATCGATCGCCTGATCGTGCGGACCGAGCTCGAGCCGGTCGAAAAGGACTATGGGACGCTCTACAAGGCCACCCTGCACGTCGACTCCACGCCAGCACGTCGCGCCGAGCTGATCGCCGCCTACCAGCACGAGCTGGTCGTCCGCCGGATGGGGCTGATGGGTGGGGGACTCGCCGGAATCTTGACCTGCCTGGCCGCCCTGGCCGGCTACATTCGGGCCGACGAGGCGACCAAAGGCTACTACACCAACTGGCTCCGCGCGGCAGCCGCCGCGGGCGTCGGCGCTTCGGGCGTGCTCATCTACCAGGTGCTGACCTGACCCTTGATTCTTTCGTTGGCCCGGAGAAGGGACTGAACGATGGGATTCCTCTTTACCCTCATGATCGTGCTGGTCGGCATACCGGCCCTGGCTCTCGGATTGTTTCGAGGCGTGGCCCCGGAGCTTGCCCAGGGTGAGTGGCCCGAAGCCTGGCGCACGCTGACCCCACTCCGGATCATCGGACAATTCGGCGGGCTCCTCGCGCTGGTACTCCTCCTCTTCGCCGCCGCGTCGGTCGGCCCTCGAGAATCAAGCTTCTTTCTCTTCCTTGCGGCCTTGATCGTGATCGCGTTCTTCCTCTGGGCCTGGCAACGCGAGTTCCTCTTCCTGATGTCGCTGCGCGACGACGCTTTCCCGGGACAGTACGACAAGTTGATCTGGGCGTTCCTCCTGCTCATGATGGCCCCGGTCGGCCTCTGGTTCTTCCGCTCTTATCACCTGACCCACTGGCCCGAGCCCAAGTCCAAGCCCGAGACAGCCCACGGCCACACCGTGTCCGACCTCTTCTGAGCGAGGAACCGCATAGGCAACGCAACGGCGACCTGTTTAGAATAGACAGACGTTGCAGCGCCTTTCTTGTTCTCGATCCTTTCTCGTTCCGGGGCGAAGCCGACCGATGGCCACCACCGACGCCGAGGTCCTGCTAGTCCGGCAGGTGCGGGCTGGAGACGCCTCGGCCTGGCAGCAACTCATCGAGCGCTACGAAGGGCGACTGCTCGCCTTCGTCGATAGCCGACTCCGCGACCGCGGCGCCAGCGAAGACGTGGTGCAGGAGACGTTCGTCGGGTTCCTCACGAGCCTGCCGCACTACGACGAGAAGCGCGACATTGAGGCCTATCTCTTCTCCATCGCCGCGCACAAGCTGACCGACCACCTCCGCAAGCAAGGCCGGCGGCCGGTCGACCAGTTCGGCTCCGACGACCATGGACGACCGCTCGACGAAGTCCCCGGCGGCGGCCGCCCCGCCTCGAGCATCGCCCGGAGCGACGAGCGTCGCAAGGCCGAAGAGCGGCTCCTGACCGAGGCCCTCGGCCAGCTCGTCAAGGAGTGGCAAGCGCGGGCCGACTACGACCGGCTCCGCTGCCTCGAGCTCCTGGTCGTGAAGGGGTGGGCGAACAAGGACGTGGCGAAGTATCTCGAAATCACCGAACAGGCGGTCGCCAGCTACAAGTTCCAGACGGTCGGCCGGCTCAAGGAAATGGCCCGCCGCGCCGGCCTGAGTCTCGACGAGCTGGGCGGAGGTTGAGGACCCGAACTCCCATGGGCGAGATCCACCACACGGCGATCGACGACGAAACCCTCCGGTCCTACCTGGCCGAGACCCTGCCGGGCGAGGACATGGCGCGGGTTGAGAAATCCCTGCGCGACTCCGCCGAGCTCCGCGCCCGCCTCGAAGACGTCCGCCAAAACCGAGGCGACGCCGGCCTTCACACCCTGGGCGCCATCTGGCGCCGCGGCCGCCTGACCTGCCCGACCCGTCAGCAACTCGGCAGCTACCTGCTCGACGCCCTCGACCCTGATTTCGCCTCCTACCTGACATTCCACCTCGACATCGTCGCCTGCCCGTTCTGCCAGGCCAACCTCGCCGACCTGAAAGCCAAATCGGCCCAGCCCGCGGGCGCCTCCAAGAGCCGGCACCACCGGATCCTCCGCTCGAGCCAGCACCTCCTCGGCGAGGAAGGACGGAGCTAACGCCCCGTTCGAATCATCATCCCTTCGGATGTCTACTTCTCACTCGGCAGGCGCTCTCGTTTCCGCCTTGCCCGTGACCATTCTGAGTTAATGTCTTACTTTTGTCGCTATTTGTCGTCCCGACCACAAGGTTTTTGACCAGCGTTTTCCGGCCCGACGAGCATATCGTTCGATGGGAGCTTCTTGGGCGCTGAGAACTTCACGCCTGTTCCCGGAGTCCCGAGGTTCACCCGAATCCCTCTTCAATGCCGTTGACACATGCGTACTAAACAATATACGTCAAATTGGTTGTCCTTTGGGTGATCTGCAGAGAATCGCTGTCGGATCGAAGGCATCCCAAGTGCCCATGGTCGCTGCCAATATTGATGGCAATGGCTCGCGAGGCGTAGCCCGCGAGATTAGGTCGGAGCATCACTAACGGCTCATGGAGTTAGATACTTTCTCCTCAACTTCTCCGCATCGTGCGTGAAAGTTGAGGAGAAAGAATCCAATTTGCGATCCAAGCCTCGAGGGTGGCCGCAAATTGGAGCTCGCAACCATGCTGAGTTCGTTAAGATCCAGGAGGAACGCGACCGACGGGCCGTCAGGTGAATGCACGGCCTGAAAAGGAGCCTTCGACGAATTATTTAATTGAAGACGCCATGACGCTTGTCGTACAGTGCCGGGTCAGTCCGACTACCCCCCCGGGTCGGCTTCAACCCCACCACGTGACCCGGCGAGAATCGACCATGATGCGACAGGAATGGACGCGACGCGGCCTCTCGATCCGCTTCGACCTCGTGCTCTCCGCGTTCGCCCTCCTGACCGGGACCGGGGTCGCGGCGGGTGCGGAGGAGAGACCGCCGACGCGCGAGTTCGAAATCCGCAACGACCGGGCCTACCTCGGCGGCCAGCAAGTCCGACTGTGGGGGGTGCGGAGCGGGAATGCGCTCTATAGCTGGAACGTGACCGAGCGTCACGTGAATTGCCTCGACACGATGGTTGCCCACGGGATCAACACGATCGGGCTTTACATCCAGGGATCGAACGGCGGTTTCCCGAACCGCGAAGCGGGATACGACGGCTTCCACCGCGACGGCCGGCTCAAGCCCGACGTGGCCGCCCGTCTCGAATGGCTGGTCCGTGAGGCTGACAAGCGGGGGATGGTGATCATGGTCGGCCTGTTCTCGCCGAGCAAGGATCAGAATCTCTACGATGAGGCGGCCATCAAGCGGGCCGTGGAAGAGGCGGCGCGGTTCCTGAAGGAACGGCAACTCAAGAACGTGTTTGTTGACCTGGTGCATGAATACAACAATCCCGAGCGGATGGACCAGCCGCTCATGCGCGAACCCGACGGCGCGGCCAAGAAGGCGAAGCTGGCGCGCTGGTTCAAGGCGGTGGCCCCGGATATCGAGGTGGGTGTCTGTCCGGCGGAGAACACCGGGACGGAGGACGAGTTTCCGGGGATGGACGTGCGGATCATTCAGAAGTCGATGGAAATCCCGAGCAAGGGGTTTGTTGTGAACGTGGAGCTGACCCGGCACGATTACTACGAGAACGACGGTATCTTCAGCAAGAGCGACCTCGTGGAGATGCGGGCCGATTGGGAGCGCTACAAGGCGGCCCCCAACTCGGCGATGCTCTTCCACGCGGCATATATACAGGGGATCACCAACCGGAGCAACACCGCGCCCAACCCTGAGCGGGGAGGCTACGGCAAGAGCGCGACGGACCGCGGGGTCCGCGTCTTCTACGACTGGCTGCGCGACAATGTGGGACGCTGGGAATATCCCAACCATGTCCCGGCGAAGCCGTGAACCGTGACCGGCATCGTAGCCTTCAACGCCGTTACAGAGCCCACCGAGTCTGCTACCACGTCAGACGCCCTGATGAACCGGCCCCCCTCAGGGCGTCACAGCCGGGAACCAATCATGAAGGCGCAATATCGCAATGGATTCACGCTGATCGAGCTGATGGTGGTGATCGCCATCATCGCTGTGCTCATTTCATTGCTTCTGCCGGCGGTGCAGGCGGCCCGCGAAGCGGCACGTCGCTCCCAGTGCACGAATAACCTCAAGCAGCTTGGGCTAGCGGTCCACAACTATGAGCAAATATGGGGTGGACTTCCCCCCTCGGCCCTCGTGATTCGCCAGCCCGGAGGGGCGCTCTGGACGAGCGACTACGGACCATTCGCCCGCATCCTGCCCCACATCGAGCAGATGGCGATCGCCAACTCCTTCAACATGAACGCCGCCTATGGCGACCCCGGGAACATGACTGCCACGGCGCTGACCATCCAAACGTTTATCTGCCCCAGCGAGGTCCGTTCCGACCGCGAAAATAACGGGACGTTCGGGGTCGTCGGCCCGACCAACTACGGGTTCTGCCTCGGCGACTGGTTCGTCTTCGCCGGCCCCGACGGCGGTCCTCTCCCCCGCTGCGCCTTCGGTCCGAACATAAGTCGGAACTGGGCCGCCTTCACAGACGGCACGAGCAACACCCTCCTGATGTCCGAGGTGAAGAACTGGCAGGTGAACGTCCGCGACTGCGGGAAGCTTTCGCTGATCAACGACCCGAACAATGTTCCCGCCCCGACGGCCGATCCGGCCACCGTCGCACCCGAATATCAGGGGACGGGATGCGGAGTCAAGGTTGAGGGGCACTGCGAGTGGCCGGAGGTGGCGGTCCACCATATCGGCATGACGACCGCCTGGCCGCCGAACAAGAAGACCCCAGGCGGGCCGGGCTTCGCCACACCCGATGTTGACCTCAACAGCCAGCGCGAGCGCATCGGCGGCCCGACTTTCGCTGCCATCACCGCTCGAAGCTATCACCCCGCGGGCGTCAACGCATTGCTCGGCGACGGCAGCGTGAAGTTCGTCAAGGGCACCGTAAACGGCTGGATCTGGCGCGGGCTGGGGTCCGTCGCAGGCGGAGAGATCATCAGCGGGGATGCGTTTTGAATCCGAGGGTGATCATGCCGATGTACCGAAAACTCTTGCCCTTTTTGATGATCGTTGCGGGCTGTTCCGAAGGTGGCAAGCCGGAACCGCCCCACTACGACTCCGAACGCGCCCGAACCGTCCTGACCGAAACGCTCGATGCCTGGAAAAAGGGAGACACGAAGGCGCTGCCGAGGCGCAAACCGCCGATTCGATTCGTGGACGACGATCTTGTGCAGGGCATGCGGCTCATGGACTACGAGCTCGAACAACCCGATGCCCCGATTGCGCTCCACCAGGACGTTGAGGTGATCCTCTCACTACGCGACGCGCGAGGGAAGGCCGTCCACCGCGAGGCACGATACCAGGTCGCCACCGAACCGGCGCTTGCCGTGCTTCGTAGCGATCGCTGACATTCGACGACATGGAATCTCGGGTCGAGGCTCATGCGTATCCGAGCCCGCAAGCTGGCTCTCCCGGCCCTCCGAATCAACATCGGGTCCAATCAAGTCAACGTCGCCACGCACGGTGGATAACTTGACCTCGCACGCTGCGTAAGGCTTTGTGGTCGATTGCCCTGAAGTGCGCCCCTGGGTTTGGACCAACGGGAGGCCCCCCTTCGAGATGACCAGGTTATTTTTTCGCGGCTCCTAAGTCAGAATTTCACGATTCCACCTGCGCCAGGATTAGCAAGATATTTCACTCCATGGTTGGTATTGCCGACCAATACTGAATGCCGTTTGAGCCGGTGCGACTCCGACTCGGCCAGGACCAGCCGGGTTCGATAGATCGCCTTGTGGACGCCCAGGTGCTCACGAATTCGTCTACCTGCATGACACGTACCGGCTCATCGAAGACCGTGAGGTTCTGAACCCGGGACGACCGCGCCGCAGCGAGATAGGTCTCGAGGTCGTCCTCGACGTGCAGCCCGGTCGTCACGAACTCGCCGCCCTCGTCGCGTGCATGACGAGCACGTTGCGGCCGAACTGACGCCAATTGACGGTTCGCATCGGGGGGGACTCCGGGGTGGATGGTCCTGGGGTTAAGGGGGGCAGCCGGCAAGTCGGGAAATCTGGGCTGGCCGAGCCACCGCTCGTCGCTCGGCTCAATCACGTCAACGCACGCGCCGAACGCCCCCCTGTGAGTGAGAGCGATTCACCCTCGAGTTGCCGCTCGCCTCCACAACGACGGGCCGGGCGCAGAGTCGAACATCATATCTTTTGTTGACTTTTGCGTCATCGTTCGTCTCGGTTTAAAATCAGTGTCCTATGTTTAAGCAGGACGTCGAGTGGCAGTGTGGATTGAGGGAAGGAAAGGGAGGCGGGCCCGTTTGGCTCGCTCGGTCTGGATGTGCCGGCCGATGGCAGGAGGCAAACAGCGATGACGGACGCATGCCGGGTTGAGTCGGCTCCAACTCCTCCGGCTCCAGCCACCGAACAGGGCGGGCCACACGGCCCCGGCGCCTCGCCGCGTCTCCGACCGATCCTCGGCACCGTCGAGATCGGGGGACTCGGCCTCACCGGGCTTCTCCTGTGGCTCTTCGTCATGCCGGGCGCCAACGCCGAGTTGGGGCGGCACTCCCTGCTGATGTGGGTGCCCCTGGCCGCGACCGGGATCCTCATCAACCTGCAGGTCAAGCGCCTGGGTGAGCGGTGGCCCGACATGGCCGGCGGCACACCCAACTACACCTTCCGCCTGCTCCGAGATCGCCACCCCTGGCTCGCCCGCTACGCAACGGCCGCCGCTTTCCTGGGTTGGGCCTCCGTCCCCGCCCTCGCCTCCCTCATCCTGGCCGACATGTCGGCCACCAATCTGCTCGCGGCCGGACTCCCCGCCCCCTTGCTTGCGCTGAAGATTCTGTTCATCGCGATGGTCTTCGTCATCGCCTTCAGGGGCACGCGGACGTTGACCGTGCTGAACCTGTTCTTCACCTTGTCCGGCTTCGGGATGCTGCTGGCGCTGATGGTGCAGGGTCTGGGCTGGCTGGCCAAGGCTCCGGTCGGTCCGATTCCCATGCACCTGACCTGGCCCGACATCTCGTTCCGTGCCTGGGCCAAATGGTATTTACTTGGCACATATGCCGCCTATTCCGTCGAAACTGCGGCGTCCTTCGTCGCCGATAGCCGCCGCCCCCGCAACACGCTGAAGTACCTCGCCGTGATAGCCGCCTTCATCCCCCTGGTGCTCGTGGGCGGGTCGTGGGTCGTGCAGCGGATGACGGTGGAAACCCTGGGCGTCGGCGACCATATCGACCTGACCCTGACGGCAGTCGCCCGCCCGCTCTGGGGGGCGGCCACGCCGGTTTTGGTGACCTTTCTCATCACCACCGTCTGCCTCCAAAGTTGCACCACAGGCGTCTGCACCTCGCCACGGGTCTGGTATCAGCTCGCGCTCGACGGCGGGGCCGCACCGGTCTTCCGAGTCTTGGGCCGGGGCAACGTACCGGGACCGTCCCTCGCCTTGACCCTAGTCGTTGCGCTGATCGTCCTCTTGTGGCCCGACCGCACCACCGTCTTCGTGGGGTCGGCGACCAGCTGGTTCCTGAGCTACATCGCCTTGCACCTGGGCTTGTGCCTGGAGCGTGGTCGCGCTGGGATACACTGGACAAGTGGGGCGCTGGGTGGCCTCGTGGTGACCGAGCTGATGATCTTCTTGGTCGGCGGGCTGGCCTGGGGGTGGCGACCGTTCCTTGGCGGGCTGCTCGCGCCTGTTGGCGTCCTCGCGGCGGATGCGGCCATCGCCCGGTTCCCGTTCCCGGTCTTCACTCCGGCCTGGTGGCTCGAACGGTCTGGCCGCCCCTTCCGATTCGCCACCGACAGCGTCGCCCTCCATGTGATCGTGCTGCTGGTGCTGGTGACCTCCGGGACCGTAGCAGGCTGGTTTCTGGGTGCCAAGCTCGGTGCGTTCGATTCGGCGGTGAGCGGCAAGCTCTTCGCCATCCTGATCGGTCTGATGTGGACCGTCAGCATTGGGATCTCCTGCTGGACCACCCTCCCCCAGATCGCCCGCGCCATAGAGTCGAGGGAGCAAGCCGTCGCCACAAACGCACGCTTGCAAAAGGAGATCAGCGAACGCACACGGGCCGAGAACGCGTTGCGCGAGGTGAATGAAGGCCTGGAATCCCGAGTGGCGGAGCGGACGGCGGAATTGCGCCTCGTCAACGAGCAGTTACTGACTGAACTCGCCGAGCGAGCCCGCGTGGAGGGCGAACTGAAGGCGAGCGAGAAGCGGTTCCGATCGCTGAGCGCCTCGTCGCCGATCGGCATCTTCCTGACCGATGCCGATGGCCTGGGCATCTATGCCAACGAACGCTGCCTTTCGCTGGTGAAACTCTCGAACGAGGAGACTCTCGGCTTCGGCTGGACCAAGGCGATTCATCCCGACGACCGCGACGAGGTGTTTACGCAATGGATCGCGGCCTCGCAAGCCGGCCGCGATTTTTCGCACGAGTATCGGATCTTGACCGCGGACGGAGAGATCACCTGGGTCCATGCACGCGCCGCGGTACTCCCCTCCGACGACGGCGGCATTGCCGGCCATGTGGGCACGCTCGAGGATATCAGCGGGCGGAAGCTGGCGGAAAAAGAGTTGCGGCAGAGCGAGCTTCGATTCCAGATGCTGGCGCATGCGACCAATGATGCTGCCTGGGATCGAGACCTGGTCACGAATGGCCTCTGGATGAACGATTGCGTCCGAACCCTCTTCGGCTACCCGCAAGACGCGGTGGGACCCGACGGAAGCTGGTGGTCTGACCGCGTCCATCCGGAGGACCGGGAGCGGATCGAGACGAGCATTCAGGCGCTCCTGGATGGCGAAGGATCGTACTGGTCGGGCGAGTATCGCTTCCGCCACGAGGACGGATCGTACCTGGACGTCTTCGATCGGGGCTACGTCATTCGCGACGAGGCGATGAGGCCCGTGCGCATGATCGGCTCGATGATGGACATCAGCGAGCGGAAGCGGGCCGAGGCGGAAATCAGGAAGGCCCAGCAGACCGCCGTCGCCGCCAACCAGGCCAAGAGCGAGTTCCTGGCCAACATGAGCCACGAGATCCGCACCCCGATGAACGGTGTCCTCGGGATGCTCGACCTGACCCTGCGTTCCCGTCTCGAACCCCGCCAGCGCGAGTTCCTGGCCCTGGCCAAATCCTCCGCCGAGACGCTCCTGCGGCTCTTGAACGACATCCTCGACTTCTCGAAAATCGAGGCCGGTTTGCTCGAGTTGGAGTCGGTCCCGCTCAGCCTCCGCGAAACCATCGGCGACAACCTCAAGACCTTGGCCTTGCAGGCGGACAAGAAGGGCCTGGAACTTACCCACTCGGTCGCCCCCGACGTACCCGACGCGGTGCTGGGCGACCCAGGGCGGCTCAGCCAGATCTTCGTCAACCTGGTCGGTAACGCCATGAAGTTCACCGAGCGGGGCGAGGTTGCCGTCCGCGTCGATCTCGGGGCGCGCGCCGGGGATGCCATCGATCTTCACGTCACCGTCCGCGACACCGGCATCGGCATCCTGCCGGAGAAGCAGCCGCAAATCTTCGCCGCCTTCACCCAGGCCGACAGCTCGACAACGCGTCAGTTCGGCGGCACCGGCCTGGGACTGACGATCTGCGCGCACCTGGTGCAGTCGATGGGGGGCCGCCTCTGGCTGGAGAGTGTCGTCGGCCAGGGCAGCACGTTCCACTTCACCGCACGCCTGAGCCTGCAGGAGGTGGGGACGACCGACCCGGTGCCGCCGAGCCGCGTCAACCTGGACGGCCTGCCGGTCCTGGTGGTGGACGACAACGCAACCCACCGCCTCATCCTCGAGGAACTCGTCACGGCCTGGGGTATGAAACCGACGGCGGTCGACAGCGGACCGGCGGCCCTCGTGGCGATGAGGCACGCCCGAGAAGCCGATGAACCGTACTCCCTGGTCCTCCTCGACGTCCTGATGCCCGGAATGGATGGCTTCGAGGTCGCCGAGTGGATCCAGCGGGACGCGGAACTGGCCGGCACGGCCATCATGATGCTCTCGTCCGTCGACTACCGGGGCGACGTCGATCGCTGCCGGGCGGTGGGTGCCGCCGCCTTCCTCCGCAAACCGATCAAAGAGTCGGAGCTGCTCGACGCCATCCTGGCCGTCCTCGGCCTGGCGACCCCGGCGCGGGCCGGGTCGCCCTCGACTGACACGCCCCCCCTGCCCCCGCCCTCGGTCAGGCTCCGGATCCTGCTGGCGGAGGACATTCCGGTCAATCAACGGTTGGCGGTCACGCTCCTGGAGGACCGGGGCCATTCGGTCGTCGTGGCCAACGACGGCCAAGAGACCCTCGACCTCCTGGAACGGGAATCGTTCGACCTGATCCTCATGGACGTGCAGATGCCCCGGATGGACGGCTTCCAGGCCACCGCCGCCATCCGCGCCGACGAAGCCGGCACCGGACGCCGGATCCCAATCCTCGCCATGACCGCCCACGCCATGAAGGGCGACCGGGAACGCTGCCTGGCGACCGGGATGGACGGCTACATCTCCAAGCCGATCCGCGCCGAGCCGTTCCTCACCACCGTCGAGGGGTGGTTCCCTACGACGGACGGAGCGGAGCCAGAGCCGGAGCCGGAGCGAAACCGGGACCCCCGACTCGACGGCGCCGCGATGGTGTTCGATCTGCCGGGAGCCCTGGCGCGGGTCCGCGACAAACGGCCACTGCTGGGGAAGATGGCCGCGCTCTTCCTGACCGACTGCCCCGGGCTGCTCGACCAGATCCGCGCGGCGGTGGCCACGGGGAACGCCCCGTTGCTGGAGCGGGCGGCCCATCGGATGAAGGGCTCGGCCGCCAACCTGAGCGCCCCACGGGTCGTCGAGGTCGCCGGGCGACTCGAAGAGATCGGGCGCGAGAGCCTGTTCGCCGAAGCCGACGCCGCGTGCTCCGCACTGGAAGACGAGATCGTCCACCTCGGCCGCGCCCTGGAAACCCTGAACGAGGAGGATACCGCATGCGAGTCCTGATCGCCGATGACGATCTTGCCGCACTCCTATTACTGAAGAGCGTGCTCGAGGACTGGGGCTACGAGGTGGTGACCGCCCGGGACGGCACCCAAGCCTGGGACCTGCTCCGCCGGGCCGATTCCCCGCCGCTGGCCATCCTCGACTGGATCATGCCGGGCCTGGACGGCATCGACGTCTGCCGCAAGGTTCGCCAAAACGGCGAGGCACCGTACGTCTATCTCATCCTCCTCACCGGGAAAGTCAGGACCCAGGACGTCGTCCAGGGCATGGAGTCCGGAGCCGATGACTACGTGAGCAAACCCTTCGAGGAACAGGAGTTGAAGGTCCGCCTCCGCGCCGGCCGGCGGATCGTCGAATTGCACGAGGCGCTGCGGACCCAGGCCACCCGCGACCCGCTCACCGGCACCTGGAATCGGCGGACGATCCTCGAGATCCTCCACCGGGAGTCGGCCCGCGCGGAGCGTGACGGCACGTCGCTCGGCGTCATCATGGCAGATATCGACCACTTCAAACGCCTCAATGACACCCTCGGGCACGCCGCCGGCGATGCCGCGCTCTGCGAAGCGTCGAGGCGGATGGGCACCGCGCTCCGTCCGTATGACGCGCTCGGGCGGTACGGCGGCGAGGAGTTCCTCATCGTCCTGCCGGGATGCGACCGGGCGGAGGTCCTGGAGGCGGCGGAACGGGTCCGGAATGCCGTCGCCGAGGTCTCCGTGGCCCCCCCCTCGGGGATGCCTCCCGTCACGATCAGCCTCGGGGCGGCAACCAACGAGGGAGCAAGCCTCGACGCCGACACCTTGATCCGAACGGCGGACGAGGCCCTCTATCGTGCAAAGCGGGCCGGGAGGAACCGCGTGATGGCGACGTTGGACTCGAAAATCCAGATTTCGTCCGATTCCTGATTCCGACTTCGGCATGCCATTCGAGTCCAAAGCAGGGAGAACCGACACGAGCCAATCGAATCTCACTCGCCGCAAACACAACGAGATTTTTTCCACATAACACGTTCGCAAATCAATAAAATACTAAATCCAAATAACCTAATAAATCCGTTGAACGCCAACTCCGAGAACATTTGCAACGTCCATGAAACAAGTCCGACGGCCGAGCGAAATCAGGCAAACAAAACAGGAGGACCGATTTTTCTTATCGCCACAAATATAACCATAACTCACAAAGTAACTATTCGCAACTTACTCGTCACTCACGCCCCAATCCCCTAGAGATTTCTATGTTTGCAAGCAGTAAATTTTAAGATAGGAGTATCCTCAGTGCATCGGTTCAGTAAACTGACACGAGGCCGGACGGCAAGGGCAAAACGGAATAGCAACCTGGCCTCGCCTGAGGCCCCCCTCCGGCGGCCCAGAGCTCGAGCGAATCGCCAGAGCCATCGGGCCGGCCGTCCTAGAGAACGTGGCCTGCTCACAGCGTTCAGAGCGTTCTCCATAGCCGCCGCCGTTATTGTCTTCCTGGTTGGGCTCCTCGTCCTTCTCGGCGGTGCGTTCGATATCGTAGTCACGAGACGGCTTATCCGCGGCCAAGGCGCGATGACCCCGGTCACGGCGCTGGCCCTTATCCTCGGCGGTCTTTCGCTCCTGCTGGCCGTTAAGGAGCACTGGGGCTCAGGCGCGCACCGCCCATCACGGGCAATCGCTCTGGTCATTGCTTTGCTGGGCCTCCTCGAGCTCGGCGCGGGGCTGACCGGCCGGGACATCGGCATCGACGGGTGGCTCTTCGGATCCAGGTTGGGCACGGCGGCAGGCCACCCCGTCCCGAACCGGATGGCCCCGAGCACCGCCCTGACCATCGTGCTCATCGGTCTCGGCCTCACGTTCCTGGACCGGGAGACGGCGCACGGCCGGCGCCCCTCCCAGTACCTCACCCTCACGGCGGCCGCGATCGCCTTGTTCGCGATGATCGGGGCCGATCCGTTCTCAGCCGGCCCTTCCTTCAACCCGATGGCGATGGCGTTGCCGACGGCCCTCTCCTTCTCTCTCCTCTCGCTCGGCATCCTTGGCATCCGCCCGGACCGCGGGCTCATGGCGGTGATCAGCAGCCAAGGGGCGGGGGGGACCATGGCGCGCCGATTGTTGCCCGCGGCCGTGTTGCTGCCGGCGCTGCTCGGAGGGATCAGGTGGGCCGGGGAGCGGGCGGGCTTCGACATTTCCCAGTTCGGGCTCTCCGGCCTCGTCGCCTCCCACATCGTCCTCTTCGCCGGCTTCATCGGCTGGAACGCCAGCCTGCTCCACCACTTGGATTCGGATCGGTTGCGGACCGAGGACGAACTCCGCCTGGCACACGACGAGCTGGAGGTTCGGGTCTGGGAGCGGACTGCCGAGTTGGCCAGGGCCAACGGGGCTCTGCTGTCCGAGATCGCAGCCCGGAAGCGTGCGGACGCGGCCCTCGTCCGAGAGCAGGAGTTCCAGCGGGCCGTCCTCAATAACCTCAGCGACCGGATCGTCGCCTGCGACGCCGAGGGGGTCCTCTCCCTTTTCAATCGCGCCTCGGAAGAGTCCCACGGGCAACCCGCCGAGCGGCTCACCGCGGAGCGTTGGGCCGCACATTACGGACTCTTTCTGGCCGACAAGTCCCGGCTGCTTGAGCGCGAGGAAATCCCGCTCTACCGGGCGTGGCGGGGAGAGACCGTCCGTGACGCCGAGATCGTCCTCTCCCCCACCGACGAAACGACCCGGACCTTCTTGGCCAGCGGACAGCCATTCTTCGACGCCCACGGGACGATTCTGGGAGCGGTCGTGGTGATGTGCGACATCACCGAACGGAAACGGGCCGACGCAACCCTCCGCGAGAGCGAGGAGCGGTTCCGCTCGGTGTTCGAGCACGCCGCCATCGGGATGGCATTGATGACGGCGACGGGACGTTACCTCCGGGTGAACCGGGCCTTTTCCGAGATCACGGGGTACGCGGAGCAGGAACTCCAAGCGCTCGATCTTTTCGCCATCACGCACCCCGATGACCGGGAAGAAAGCCTGCGGTCCCTCCAGTCGATCCGCGAGGGGGCAGCCAACCGTTTCGTGGCCGTCAGGCGATTCCTCAGGAAGGGCGGAGGCGTCGTCTGGGTCCAGAACAGCGTCTCGTTCGTGAAGGACGGGCAGGGACGAACGGCGAACATCATCGCCCTCTGCGAGGACATTACCGAGCGCAAGCGGGCGGAGCAGGAAATCCGCCTCCTGAACGCGCAACTGGAACTCCGCCTGAGCAGACTCAACGCCTTGCGGCGGATCGACCTGGCGATTACCGCCAGTCACGACCTGGGCGAGATCCTCACCACCCTGGTCGAACAGGTCACGTCCCAGCTCCGGGTCGATGCCGCCGCGATTTTACTGCTGGACTCTCACGTCGAGACCCTGGGTTACGTCGCCGCGAGCGGGTTCGCAAGCGACAGGATCACCGGCACGAGCCTCCGTCGGGGCGAGGGCTACGCCGGACATGCCGCGCCGGGACACCACCTCGTCAACGTCCCCGACCTCCGCCAGAGCAGCCATGAGTTCGTCCTCACGCCGCTCCTGGAGGGCGAGGGATTCGTCGCCTACTACGCCGTGCCGCTGGTGGCCAACGGACTCGTCAAAGGGGTGCTGGAAGTCTTCCACCGCGCCCCGCTCGCCCCCGACTCCGAGTGGCTGGGATTCCTCGAGGCCCTTGCCGCGCAAGCGGCCATCGCCATCGACGGTGCCACGCTATTCGACGACCTCCAACGCACGCACAACGAACTGACCTTGGCTTACGACGCGACGATCGAAGGCTGGTCCCGCGCGATGGACCTCCGCGACAAGGAGACCGAAGGCCACACCCGCCGGGTGACGGTGATGGCGCTCCGCCTGGCCCGCCTGATGGGGATGAGCGAGGCCGATCTGGTGCATCTCCGCCGCGGGGCCCTCTTACACGACATCGGCAAAATGGGCATCCCCGACGAGGTCTTGCTGAAACCAGGCCCGCTCACGGACGAGGAGTGGCAAGTCATGCGCCGCCATCCCGGGTACGCTCACGAGTGGCTCGCGCCGATCCCCTACCTCGCGCCGGCCCTCGACATCCCTTACGCACACCACGAAAAGTGGGACGGCAGCGGCTACCCGCGCGGACTGAAAGGCGAACAGATCCCGCTCGCCGCGCGTGTCTTCGCCGTCGCGGACATCTGGGACGCACTCCGCTCGGACCGGCCTTACCGCGCAGGATGGCCGGAGGAGCGAGTCCTCGAGCACATCCAGTCGCTGTCGGGCACCCACCTCGACCCGGCCGTGGTGGACGCCTTCCTCGAGGTCCTTGCCTCGAGCCGGACCGAGGCTGTGGACGTCGCCCCGAACCCGGCCTAACACGCCACCCCCCCAAAGGGAGAATCGCCCAGTCCCTATCCTTCACCACAAACGAACATCAACGACGCCAAGATGACGGACCTGGGGATCGGTGATGCATCCGAGCTTGACCGAGTAGCCCCCGCTGTCCAGAATGGACGCCTGGAGGTGGTTTCGCATGCGGCGTTTGGCGGTCCTGCTGAGTCTGTTCGCGGCTCTCACCGGCACCCCGCTCCGGCAAGCGGAGGCTGCGGACGATTTCGCGCGCTCATTTTCTCAATGGTTCCAGCCGGCCACCCTCCAAACGCTCGACGGTGGGGTCGGCGATGATTCCGGCGTCGTCACCTTGACCCAGATGCACGGCGACTTCGCCGCGGACGCCTTGCTGGTGGCTGATCCGTTCATCTTGCCGCCTCTTTTAGGGATGCCGAGCGTCACGCCCGAAGAGGCCGAAGGCTTGAAAGAACGGGTCTGGTGGCCGCCCGCCCCGCCAAACATCCGCCACGCCTGGCTGCAAATCTTCTTGTTCTGAGTCGTTCGGAAACGGATTTTCGTCGTCGCGTGCCCGCCTTGCGGTACGTGCCGGCCGGATACCCCTGCGTCCCGAACGATCCGACTTGGAAGAGGAGATTCTCCATGCGTTCCGCACTTGCCGGTCGTCCCTCGCGTGCCTTCACACTCATTGAACTGCTGGTGGTGATCGCCATCATCGCCGTGCTCATTGGACTGCTCTTGCCTGCCGTCCAGGCGGCCCGCGAAGCCGCCCGCCGGATGCAATGCTCAAACAATCTGAAGCAGATGGGGCTGGCGATGCACAGCTACCACGCGACGTACGAAGCCTTCCCGCCCGGCTATATCACCGGCACCCAGACGCCGCAGCCGAATAGCCCCGAAACCGGCCCTGGTTGGGGCTGGGCAGCGATGCTGCTGAACAATCTGGAGCTGACGGCCGCCTATAGCGCGGCGAATTTCAGCCTGCCGATCACCGTGCCGGCTTCGCTGACCATTCGGACGATCAGCCTGTCGGTGTTTCTCTGCCCCAGTTCTACCGGCGGCAGTGGCCCGGTCATTCTCAAGGATGCGTCAGGCACCACGCTCGTCACCGATCTGTCGCCCGGCCAGTATGTGGCCTCGGCCGGTCAGCTCGAGGTGGAGGAGTTTCCAGCCCAGAATAACGGCCTGTTCTACCGCAACAGCCGCATCGGCGTTCGTGACATCACTGACGGCACGAGCACGACGATGATGGCGGGCGAACGGTCACGGAACGTCGCCGACGCCACCTGGGTGGGCGTGATCCCCTCTTCGCAGGTCTGCACCAACCCGAAATGGTCGATCCAGAAATGCGAAACGGCCAACGTGATGATCCTTGGTCATACCGGGCCGTCGCCCGATCAGCGATGGGTGGACGTGCCGAATTACAAAGGGGCGGGGGCCGATGATTTCTGGAGCCTCCATCCCGGCGGGTGCAATTTCCTCTTCGCCGATGGATCGGTGCGGTTCATCAAGGAATCGGTGAATCCCCGCATTTTCAGCTTCCTCTCGACGCGGGCGGGCGGCGAAGTCGTCAGTGCCGACCAGTTCTGATCGAAATCCCCCCCTCGGTGGTGCACCGCCGAGGGGGGGGGATTTCGCAAGCTGACCCACGAATTCCGCATTACCCATGAAATAATGCAATTTGACTGGTTTTTCCTTTTGCTATGCGGCTGGCTGGCGGCAACCGTTTCGGGTGCGGCCGGCTTCGGCGGTGCTTTGCTCCTGCTACCCGTGCTGACGTTGACGGTCGGTGCCAAGGCGTCCGTCCCGATCCTGACCGTGGCTCAGCTCCTGGGGAATCTGTCGCGGGCGGCCTTCGGCTGGCGAGAGATCCGCTGGCGGCCGGCTCTGCTCTTCAGTGCCGGGTCGGTGCCGGCGAGCGTCATCGGCTCGCGACTCTTCGTCGATCTGCCCCCATCCTTCCTCCTGCGGCTGATCGGCATGTTTCTGCTCGCCGTCATCGCCCTGCGGCATACCGAACTTGGCAGGCGACGCTTGCCAGAGCGGATGCTTGTCCCGGCCGGTGTCGCCACCGGCTTCCTGTCGGCCGTCGCCGGGAGTGCCGGGCCGCTCGGAGCGGCGGCGTTTCTGAGCCTGCACCTGTCGGCACAGGCGTATGTGGCGAGCGAGGCCGTCACGGCGGTGCTGATGCACCTGACCAAGAGCATCGTCTACGGCCGCTACGCGGCCTTGTCGGGGGGCGACGTGCTGCGTGGCCTCGCCCTGGGCGGCTCACTGGTGCTCGGCTCGTGGACCGGGCGGAAGCTTATCGACCGGCTGCCGGAACAGGAATTTGCATGGCTGGTGGAAGGTTTATTGGCGGTGTCGGCCGCATGGCTCCTGCTGGGTAGCACTTGACGGTTCACATCAGCCGGATGGTGTCGGCCGCGAGAATTCGGGCGTCGCCATATCGCCTGGCGAGAAATCCGCCCGCGGCGACCAAACGAGGTCCAGCGAGAGGCGTCCTCCCTCCCCTGGCCTTCGGCCCCGCAAGCCCAATGACTCGGGGAAGCGGAACGGTGAGGTGATTCACGATGAGTCGTTGCAACGCCTCCAAGGCTGGAACCGTTCTCGAGATTCCTGTGTAAAAAGCAAAAAAACCGGAGGCCCGTTCCGTCCAGAATCGTTCCACCGGCGTCATGATAGGTGAGAGCCTTGCTCGCGCCTTGGACGCGACGCCCTTGGGGAAGTGCGACGAGCCTGATGACCGAACTCTCCGACGTCGATCTCGTGGGGTGGTTTCTCAAGGGGGACCGACACGCTTTCACGGCCCTGGTGCGGCGCTGGGAGGGGTTCGTGCTACGGGTGGCGGCGCGGGTCACAGTCGACCGGAACGAGGCTGAGGAGGTCCGTCAGGCGGTCTTCCTCCGGCTTCTGGAGTCGCCCGCGGCCGTCCGACAGCCCGACCGATTCGCGGCCTGGCTGCACCGCACGACGGTCAACGAGGCGATCAGCGCGGTTCGACGGCGGACCCGGCGCGAGCGTCTCGCCGCCGGTCTCCGCGCTCGCTCGGTCGCGGTCGAGACGGTCAAGCCCTGCGACGTCGTCGTGGCTGCCGACGAGGCCGAGCAGCTTTCGACCGCGTTGGGCCGACTGGAGCCGGACGAGCGATCGCTGCTCGCACTCCGTTTCGACGAGGGACTCACGTTCTCCGAGATCGCCGCCGCGCTGGGTGAGCCCGCCAGCACGATCAAGACACGCACAGCCAGGCTGGTCGCTCGCCTCCGCGTGATGCTCGATGTCGACGCCCCGGCCGGATGAGGCACGATCATGGTGACTCCCCAAGACCAATTCGACCGCTTCGAGCCGGAGGAGCAAGCGCTCCACGCCCTCTTTCAGAGGACTGCTCCGGAGGTCACGCCGACCGACATCGAGGCTCTCTTCGCAAAATCCAAGACATCCCGGACCCGACCGCAACGCGTCTTCAGCAGGAGGCTAGTCATGACGATCCGCATCACCGTCGGGACGATCATCGCGGCGGGAGTCGCCGCCCTGATCTCACTTCTCGTCCCTTCCCAGACCACGGCGGCTCTCAACCTCGCCGATGTCCAGCGCGAGGTAAAAGCCACCCGAACCGTCACCTTCACATCGAATTTTGTCGTCAATGGCGAATCCAAACATGTTACTAAACACCTGATCTTGCCACCGGATCGCCTCCGCTTCGAAACCGAGAACGGCTACACCGTGATCGATTTCAAAACGCGGAAGGGGATGAGCGTTAACACGAAGGATAAAACGGTGGAGTTCTCCGATACCGGGCAGAACCCCTCACAAAAAAATCTCTATTCCTTGTTTCGTGATCTGACCAAGACGCTTGCCGAGCCGCTTCCCGCTCGTGAAATCGACGGCAAACATGCCCTCGGCTTTGTCGCAGCCCTCCACGGGCATGAGGTTTCCATCTGGGTGGACCCCGAAACTAGGTTGCCGATCCGTGTCGAGCAAACTCACAAGGAGGGTGGCTTCACAATGGAGACGGTCACGAAGGACATTGTCTTCGATCGCCCGCTCGACGACTCCCTGTTCCGATTGACTGCGCCGGCGGGTTACCGGGCCCCTCTCTCGAATACCCCGTTCAAAATCACGTTCCTCGCGGGGTCCAAACTGTTACCTGCGCCTGACGATCCGTCGCTAGCCGCGCCTCAGGTAACCCCCTTGTCTGGGATCGGCACGGCCCAGTTCGGCATGACGAAAGAGCAGATCCTCAAACTCCTCGGGAAACCCGACCGCGAGTTCATCCATGGGAGGTCGACCTATTTATCTTACAGCTCGCGCGGGTTCGAGCTCGCATTCCTCCCACCGGACCATCCGAGGCACGGCCTGAGCCACGTCGCCTGCCTCAACGAGCAGGCAGGCCCAATTCAACCGATCCGCAAGTTCAATGGCAAAACCGATAAGGGCATCGGCCTTGGCGCCAGCCAGGCTGACGTCATCAAGGCATACGGCCCGCCCGACGAAGCCGGTGCACCTCGGAAAAATGAGGTCCTCGGCGAGGAGCCTCACCCTACCGAGACCCCGATGGATCACGTGACAATCGATTACAAAGGGCTCGGGTTGAGCTTCGACTTCTTCAAAGACAAGGTCCATCGAATCTCGATCGACGCCCCCGGCCAGGCACCGGCCGCAAAGTAAAGAAGTGCGAGGGCACACGTCAGGGAGCACCACTCGCAAGCGCAAAAGCCTCCGCCAGAATGAGAATGCACGAACTGGCATCACAGTAGTACATGCCTATCTCGTTCACCTCTACCAACTTCGGACATTACTGTTGCCTGAATTAGCCGAATCTCGCGAATACTTTGAAATTTTTCTTGACGCCCCTAATTCGGCCATGTAGTGTCACCTTCACGATCTTATCTAAGAATCGCATCTCCGATTACAAACGTGTTCCGTAGAAGGCGACGCGACGGACCTCGCATAAGGCGAGTTCCGAAAATCTCCGGGTGATCGCGTGCGTGGCAAGCTCGCCTGGCACGCTTTTCCCCCTCATTTCCGGGTTTTGCATCATCTCTCAAGCGGTAGGGAGTCGCATCCATGGGCGATATGAGCTGTAGTTTCGAGACGCGATTACGCTGGTCTATTCCTCAGCCCAACCTCGGGACAGGTTCCCCAAATGATTCGAATCCAGGGCGATTGCGCAATCCTCGCAACATAAATCTCACGTCATCTTATTATAAATCAGCAAATTTCCGCGGGTTCAGTGGAGATGCCTGTCACTCCGAATCCGGCGTAATTCCGCTGGTCAGCTCTGAATTCGTACACGACCGAAGAGCGCCTGTCTCATAGCCCGATGACGGCGACTGCGCGGTGCGCCGGGCGTTCGTTCGGCATCATACAAATTTCGGCACGGTCGCGTGAGCGACTGCCTGGGCGGGCTCGTCTCGCGACCGCGCGGGAGTAGCCTCGGTCCCGACTGACTGTTTGAATATCAGGACCAGTGACGGCGACGGTTCGTCAAGACCGCGCGGCGGCTCATCGACGCACGATGGCCGGCCTGCGGCGCGTTGGCAAATGCGCGATGAAACTCCGTTAAGGCGACTTATCAAACGAGCCGCGTCGCGCCTCACACGGCATGCGATGGAGCCCCGGACGAAGGCATGCCCACTCGCAAAATAACTATTGATATTTATAATTAAATTTTTCCGACTGATGGTTCGCGTAGCCTCATTTCGATCAACACGAGTGCCCCGCAGGCATACAACCATGATCTTTAGCGTCCAACTCGACATAGGAAGCGTTCCCGTAGTTGCGGGAGGCGGCCCGTGGTCTGGGCATCGCTCGGGCCGCCTTTTCCCTAGTTTGCCCAATTGCCGACTTCGGAGTGAGCTCGATGAACCGTGGTACCCTAAAGGCGAATGTGTTCTCCGCGTTCTGTCTGGCCGCGTTCGCGGTCGCCTTGTCCGCCGCACCGACACAGGCCGGGCGGAGCGTCACCCTGGCCGAGGCGGGCAACGTCCAAGGCGCCGCTTGCAGCGGCCCCGCGACCACCATGAGCAACTGGTGCTCCATCGAATGCACATGGGGGTGCTTCAGCACCGGTTGCTCGGCGTGCGGCTGCCCGCAGTCGGCCGACATCGGCACTAGCGGCTCCTATTACCTTTACACAGCGCCCTGCGGCACGGCGGGTTGCGGCTCGAAGCCGAACTACATCGGCCCCTGCACCGGCTCGTAATGGGTGAGCGGGACAAGACGTCCGGCGAACCTGCCGCACCGCATCGCGGAGCCTCGGCGAAGCGGTCCCGTGTGGCGAAGTAGGCTGATCCGGGCCGCCCCCCGCTGGAATGCGGGGGCGGCTTCGTGTCACCCGATTGATTTCGACTTCCATTCGACTTATCACATGAGGAGGAAGGCGCCGTGCAGGTGAGATTTCCTGTTATCCTCGCGGCTTCGGAACCGCGCCGGCTCCGCGGGCGGCGAGCCGCCCTTGGGCCCCGAGCGGGCGTGATACTCCTGCTCCTTGGCGTGCTGCCGTCGCCGCCGCACGGGCCGGCCGGCCTGGCCTTCGCATCGATCCCCTCGCCGCGCGAAGAGGGAGACTTCAAATCGGGCAAAATCACACCGCTCGACAGCTTGCCGCCCGAGAAGAGGGCCGTTCGGCTGCCGAAGGGTCGAGAATTCCCCGACTACCTCAAGTTCGGGACGAGTTGGCAGGAGCCGATCCTCTGCGGGCCGAACGCGTTGTTCGTGCTCTTGCGGCTTCGCGGGCTCGATGTGACGCGTGACCAAGTGACGCGGCTCGTCCCGATCACGAAGACGGGGTCTTCCCTCGCCGACCTTTCGAAGGCCGCGAGCGCGTTGGGCTTGAGGCATGAGGTGAGGAAGGTGTCGCAAAGCGAGTTGTTCCGCCTCTCGCCGCCGTTCCTCGTGCATGAGGACATCCGCTCGACCGACCCCGAGGTGAGCGACTCGGGACACTTCTTCGTGGTCGTCCGATTCAACGACCACGGCCAGGTCGGGATCATCGACGGCGTCTCGGGGAACTACCAATTCGTCGAGAAGGCCCGATTCGACCGCTCGTTCTCGGGCTATGTCTTGATGCCGGAGATGAACTTCTTCGGCGTCCCGACGCAGTGGGCCTGGGGAATGATCTACGTGCTGGCCGCGGTCGTGGCGATCCAGTCGTGCGTACTGGCGTATCTCAAGCGGCCGGTCGCGGCCCGGCCCGAAGCAGCCGCCCCGTGTTGACGCCCACGCCCCAACGAGGAGGTCGGACTGTGGAGATGATCGAACCTGCGAGACGTCCGTGGGCCAGCGCCGAGCGTTGGTTCGCCGTCCTCACGGCGGCGGTGCTGGCCGTCGTCGGGGTCCGGAGCGCGTGGCACACGTTCGCCCCCGCCGCCAGCGCGAGCCAAGAGCAACGACGCCGGCTCGAGGTGGCCCACGTCCTGCGTCGCGAGCGGCCCCTGGACATCACGCCCCACGGCGCCTACCGCGAGATGCTCACCGACGAGGAGCTAGGGCCCGTCGTGGCCGCGGCCGACCCGTGCTGGACCGGCCCCGATGTCGGGCAATTCTGCCATTCGCTCCGGCTCTGGGGCGCGGAGGCCTCGTTCGACCACGCCTGGCAACTTTCCGGACGTCCCCGCCTGGTCCTCTATCCGCCCCGCGACCAGCTCAAGATCCTGCTCGAACAACCGGAATTCCGACGTGCGTTCGGCAACAATGCCGGGATTCGCACGCTCCTCAGCGGTGGCGAGGTCGGCGTCTCGGTCGTCACCAACCTGGACTCCGACGTCGCCTCCAAGCAAGGCCAATATCATGTCGATAAGCTGTTGCAGGTACTGGCGGAGATCGGCATGCCGGGGACAACGCGCGTCGTGCCGCAAGCGACGAACGAGGGGTCGCGCGACTGGACCGTCAACGATGTGCTCAACGAGTCGCTCTGGAAGTATTCGCCGTACCAGGAGGCCGAATTCACGACGAGCGCCTACTCGCGCTGGCTGAGTCCGCCGGCAACCTGGGAGAATCGGTTCGGCACACGCTACGACATGAACGACCTCGTCAATACGCTCCTGGACGGGCCGAGGGAGAGCCCGGCGTGCGTGGGGATGCACCTCCCCTACGCGCTCGTCTCGGCGCTCCGCGCGAACCAGCAGGGTCCGATCCTGTCCGACGCCAGCGTGAAGCGAATCGAGGCGCGGCTCCGGGAAATCGCCCGGACCCTGGTCGAGGTCCAGCAAGCCGACGGCTCGTGGGGCACGGAATGGAATGGCCATTTCGATCGCCGACCGAATGACGGCATGTGGTACCTCGACACCCCCCCCTTCCCCGAAGTGTACGCCACGGGCCATCACCTCGAGTGGATCGCCCTGGCCCCTCCCGAGCTGGGCCCGCCGCGAGAAGTCGTCCGCCGGGCGGTCGATTACCTCAAGACGGCGATCACATCCATGCCTCAACCGTTCTTCTACCATTCGGACGTCTATCCGCTCGGGAGCCACGCGGTCCGCGCGCTCTGCCTGATTCGGGGCGTCACTCCTGCGGAGATCCGCCAGCGTTATCCCGTTGTCCCGAACGGGGTCGACCCCCTCTCGGGCCCAACTGGTTCCTCAAACTCGCACAAGAGGGGTGGGGCATGATCCGCCGCATTCGTTGCTCAACGTCTTCGTCCGGCCGGGCCCTTGGGGCGCTCGCGGCCTTGGCCCTCGCGATCTCGTGGGTCTCGCCCGAGGCCCAGGCTGCCCCGCCGTCGGTGAGCGAACTCACGGCCGCGATCCGTCACAACCGTGAGGCCTTCTTCGCCCAGAAAAGCTACAAATTCCAATTCACGGTCAACTCGGAGATCCAGAATGGGGGGACCTTCGCCTACAAGTCGTTCAACGTGACCAATATCCGACGCGGGGCCGACCTCCATACGATTGTCCTCTACCCCAAGGGAACGCTCCGCGGCCAGGAGTCGTTGCCGGAGTATGTCAGGCACTTGATCTTCTATAAGAACGCGGCGATCGACACCAATGACTCGTTCATGGAGATCAGTCCGTCGATCTTCACACAACATTTCACCTATCACCAGTACACTGACTACCAACATATTGACGCCTATAAGGACTTGCCAGCCGCCGCGGGGAACCTCTCCCCCTTCGAGATCTCGCAGCCCTTCCTCCCCGAGACGGTCGAGAAGTCCCCGGGCTCGTACCGGGTGCGTGCGACGCCCGAGGTGATCGACGGGGCGTCGTGCTGGGTGCTCGAACGGCCGGGGGCCGACGAGATCTGGGTGGACCTGGACGGGTTGATCCACCAACGCCTCGTCTACTGGGGCAAGGGACAACCGCGGAGCGTCCTGTCGAAGAGCCTCGACTTCAAGACGGTGGCGGAGGGGCTGAAGCTGCCGATGAAGCTGGTGGTCGATCACTACACGAACCCGAGTAGCGACCCGAAGGAGAGCTGGGGCAAGATTGCCTACGAACTGACCATCGACCTGAAGAGTCACGAGTTCAACACCGCCAAAGATGAGGACTTTCTCATCAAACCCTCGGCCGGGTGCGCGGTCAACGACTACATCCGGCGGGTCCAGTACCGGATCCCGGCCGAAGGGGAGAAGCCGTTCGAGGTGGCGATGACGATCGCCAACCTCGAGAAGACGCCGCGGAGCTATTACTTCATCCTGGCGAACGGCCTGCTGTTCGGCCTGCTGCTGGTCGTCCTCACCGGCAAGCGGGTCCTGAAGGCCTACCGCCTCCGGGCGACGAGTCTCGGCGGGGAGCAGTCACCGGCCAACCCTTGATCGACGCGGCAGAGAGCGGACAAACCCTTGGCCTTTCGATTCGGACGTCACCATGAGCCAACGCCACGTTTTGATTGCGATGCTCTTGATCTTGGCCGCGGGGGTGGCCACCCGTTGCCAGGGCATGGCCGAACGGACACTCTCGTTTGATGAGGCGTTCTCGTGGCGGCTCGTCACCGCGAACCCCGCGCTGGAGATCGTCCAGAGGACCGCGGCGGACGTCCACCCGCCCCTCTATTACCTGCTGCTCAAGCTTTGGACGGGCCTGCTCGGGGACGGGCCGGTGGCGCTTCGTTCGCTCTCGGTCTGCCTTGCCGGCGCGAGCTTGGTGCTCGTTTACGGCTTGACGCGCGACATCTTCCGGTGGGCGAGCAAGGTCCCCGACGAGGATTCGGCCCGCGCCGCGGGAGTCGTCGCGATGCTGCTGACGGCGACTTCGGGCGCGCACATTCGCTGGAGCGGCGAGGCGCGAATGTACTCGCTGGCCTGCCTGTTGGGGCTGGCTTCCACGTGGCTTCTCGCCCGCGGGATCCTCGGCCCCGCCCGTTCTCGGCGTGGCTCCTCGGCCCTCTGGTCCCTCTACGCGCTCAGCGCCTGCCTCAGCATGTATACCCACAACTACATGCTCTTCGTCGTTGCGGCGCAGGGAGCCTGGCTCCTCCTGTTCGGCTTCGCCCCGGCCGCCGGAGGAGCGGACCCGGCCGTCTCGCCACGACGGCGGCAACTTGCCGGATTCGCGGCATTGGCCGTGGCGATCGCGGGGTACGCCCCGTGGGTCCCGGTCCTGCTGTGGCAAACGGACCAGGTCGGTCACGGTTACTGGTTCTCGCGGCCGTCGGCCTTCGAGATCTCACGGGGCTGGGCCGACCTCCTCGTCCCCCGAAACCAGTTGCAATGGGGCGACAACTGGGCCGCCGGCTGGCTCGCGGCCCTCTCCGGCGCGATCGTCGCCGGGCTCGCCATCGCCGGCCGCCGCGGCGGGGCCTTGATCGCCGCCCTGATCGCGGCCTCGATCCTCATCCCGGTCACGATCACCCTCTATTACGGGACGGCGATCGTGAACAATCAAACGAGCCGGTACTGGCTGGTCCCGTTCGTCTTCTTCCTCATCGGCGTATCGGTCCTGCTCTGTCGCGTACTCGCGGGGGCCGAGCGCTGGCTCTTCGTGGCCATCCTGGTCGCCAACAACGTCTACTGGTGGGCGGAGTTCACCCATCAAACCCGGCTCGACCTCATGGGAGGGGCCAAGGCGTTGGTGGAATACGTCCATACCCACGGCGACTCCGACGAGCCGATCGTCGTTCGCGAGCCGAGTGCTTATCTGAGGATCCTCTACTATTTGAGGAACGACCCGGGGCGGGAGCGCCTCCACTTCCTCCCGAAGGGCCCCCTCGCGCAGTACAACGGGGGGCCGGTCATCCTGGAGGGCGAGATCAAGGACGTCGACATCCTCGACCCCTGGGTCGACCGGAAAGTCTGGGCCGTCGACGGCTCGACGCTCGTCATGCTCCTGAACGAGGCCCACCTCCCCGAGCCGTGGGCTCCCGTCGGCCGGAGCGAAATCTTCCCCGAGCCGATCCTGACGAATGGGAAGTTGGCCTTGACCGAGAGCGTCTTCCGGAAGCCGGCACCCCGGCCCTGAGTCCACCCCACCGTGGCAGCCCGACCCCCGAAAGGAGCAACCGATTCGTGCGATCGAATGTAAGCTGGATCACCGCCGCGTCTGAGCTCTTGCTCCGATTGCGGTCAGGCGCGGACGGCTGGGGATACCGGCCCGGGGACCCGCCTGCCGTCGAACCGACCGTCCTCGCCGGGCTCGGTCTCCGCTGCACGGGCGCCTCGACGAACCACGCCGCCCACGGCGAGGCGCCCGCCCGCGCGGCACGTTGGGTCGCCCGGATGCAACGTCCCGACGGCTCCGTGCGGCTCTCCGCGGAACTGGTGGTGCCGCAATGGGCGACGTCGTACGCCCTCCTGTTGTGGGCCAATGTCGACGGATTCGCGTCACAGGGTACACTCGCCGCCCAATGGCTGGAACAATCCCGAGGCAAGTCCTTCCCCAAGATCCCGGGCCCGGTCGGGCACGACACTTCGCTCGTGGGTTGGCCTTGGGTCGAGGGGACCCACTCCTGGGTGGAACCGACGGCCATGGCGCTCGTCGCCCTGGCACGGATCGGCCCCAGCCGGTCCTCGCGCGTCACCGAAGGGGCACGCCTGCTCTCGGACCGGGCGCTCCCCACCGGGGGCTGGAACTACGGCAACAGCGTCGTGTTCCAAGCGGTCCTGCGCCCACAGCCCGGGCCGACCGGCCTGGTCCTCCTCGCGTTGGCGAGCCTCGGGGTTCAGGATCGATCGGTCGGGCCGGCACTCGAGTATCTTGAATCCGCCCTGCCCGGCGTTCGCTCGGCGCAATCTCTCTGCTGGGGAATCCTGGGGCTGTCCGCCTGGAACCGCCGCCCGGCTCAGGCCGCGGAATGGCTGCGCGATGCCTACGACGAACTCAAGGCGGACGCCACCGACGACCCATTCGGGCTCGCTCACATCGTCCTTGCGGCGTCCGAGCAGGCGCTCGACGTCCTCGGCCTGACCGTACGGAAGGAGGCGAGGACATCATGACCGAGGACCTGCGAATCCCGCCCACGCCCACGCCCACGCCCACGGGCCGAGCCAAGCTGACTCGCCGCCGCCTCGGCATCGCGGCGGGCGCCGCCCTGGCCGCGCCGATCGCGGCCAAACTCGCTTGGGACCAGGTCAGAGGATCCCGATCGGCCAAAGTGTTCGTGGCAAGCCTGCCAGGATACGAGACGGACATTCTCTCGGTGCTCCGTACCGCTCTCCAGGAGGTCGGGGTCTCGGCGGCCCTGGTGCGCGGGAAGTCCATCCTGCTGAAGCCGAACCTCATCGAACCCGCAACGCAGGACCAGGGCGTCCTCACTCACCCGGCCGTCATTCATGCCGCGGCGGAGGTGTTCCTCGGGTGGGGGGCGCGTACGGTCCTCGTCGGAGACGGGCCGGGCCATTGCCGCGATGCCCGCCTGGTCGCCGACGTCTGCGGGCTGAAGCCGATCCTCCGGGACCTGAAGGTCCCGTTCGTCGACCTCAACCACGGCCGGGTCGTGGCCCGGAGGAATGCGCTCGGGCTGACGACCCTGAGCCGCCTCTATCTCTCGGAAGCCGTCGCCGCCGCCGACATCGTCGTCTCCGTGGCGAAGTTGAAGACGCATCACTGGGCCGGCGTCACCCTCTCGATGAAAAACATGTTTGGAACCTTACCCGGCATATGCTACGGTTGGCCGAAGAACGTGCTCCATGAGGAGGGGATCAACCCCTCAATCCTTGATGTCATCGCGACCGTGAAGCCGAGCCTGGCGATCATCGACGGGATCGTCGGGATGGAAGGCGACGGCCCCATCATGGGGAAGCCGCGGCATGCGGGGGTCCTCGTCGTCGGAAACAACCTGGTCGCGGCCGATGCCACGGCGACCCGACTGATCGGGGGCAACCCCGAGGACGTCGAGCATCTTTCGAACGCGGCCGGATTGTTGGGGCCGATCCGGGAGGACCAGATCGACCAGCGGGGCGAGCCGATCGCGCGGCTCGCGACGCGATTCTTGCTCCCCGTGATCGGGGCCGCCACGCCGCGGTCGTCGCTCGGGGGCTGACCCGCCCGCTGGCCTTTTTCCACGAATGGGGGCGCGAGGTGGAGGACAGTCGACCGGCTCGTACTCGATCGGGGACCTGGAAGCCAACGAGGAATGATGCCAGGCCCGATTTCCAAGGGGCTCGAACAGGCCGGCACGCGCCTCGGCTCCTCATCGTTCAGGCTGAAACGGAAGGCATTCGGCAACGCTCTGGCGCCCCCACTTTTTCCATGATTCGACTCCGGGACTTTGCGAGGGTGAACCGGGCCTTCGGAAACCACACAAACTTTTTCAATTCAGCGAACTTTTATCCCACATTCTTTCCTTTTATCTACGCGTACAAATTGAACGCTCCGACCAACTTGCCGGAGCATCGATCGCGGCGTCGAAGCGTCACGGATCCCGTCGAGCGAGATGGGAATGGGCGGACAGCGGCGGAGTTATCCACACGGGAGCCATTGCGATGGAAGTCGAACTGTCGATTGTCATCCCCGCCTACAACGAGGCGAGACGGATACCCCGCTACCTGGAAGCGATCCGCTGCCATTATGCCTCGCTCTCGCTCGGGAGGTACGAAGCCATCGTCGTCGACGATGGGAGTCGCGATGGGACCGGCGACGTCGTCCGGCGGGCGGCTGCCGACTGGCCCCAACTCGTGCTGATCGAGCACCCGACCAATCGCGGAAAGGGGGCCGCCGTGCGGACCGGCATGCTCGCCGCTCGAGGTGCATTGGTCCTGTTCGCCGATGCGGACGGCGCGACGCCGATCTGCGAGGAGCGAAAGCTCCGGGGGGCGATCTCCGCCGGGGCCGACGTGGCCGTCGGCTCGCGCCGCGGCAACCCAGACCGGCCCGAGGCCAACCGTCCCTGGTATCGTGAACTCGCCGGGCGGACCTTCTCCAAGCTCGCTCGAAGCTACCTGACGCTTTCGATCGCCGATCCCCAGTGCGGCTTCAAGATGTTCGGCCGAGACCTGGTCTCGCCGCTCTTCGGCCCTTGCCGTGAGGACGGATACCTCTTCGACCTCTTCGTGCTCGGGGCGGCCACCCGGATGGGGTGCCGGATCGACGAGGTCCCGGTGACTTGGGTGGAGATCCCGGGCTCCAAGGTCAACCTGCTGCGGGACTCGTGGCGGATGCTGACCGGGCTGGAGCGGATCCGGAAGTCGCTCCAACGGGCCGCGTTCCCGGCCCGGCCAGTTGTCGCGGTCCCGTCGAACGAGAGCTCGAGGGGCATCGACAAGAACGTCCCCAATCCCGAGGCTCCGGTCGCGTCCGGCCTCCTCCCCGAGTCCTACGTCGGCTCGCCGATGCTCCCTCGTGCCTCCGCCTGAAATCGGCCTTGGTCCTCGCACGAGGGACCGCACCGCTCACGGCACGAGCCGGGGCGTCGATCGTTCCAATCCGCCGACCTGCTGGAGGCATAAATCGATGCTTGGATCCCTCACCCTGCTGTCCGCACTTGTGGCCTCCGGCTCCTATTCCGACTCCATCGAAGTCGACTTCTCCGCCCCGACCTACGATCGGACTCTCTTCCGGCCGAATGTGCGACGGTCCTTGGGGCGTTGGGAGGTGAAGGAGGGCAAGCTCCGGGCGGCAATCCCGAAAGGGGGCGGAGGCCGACCGCCCATCGGCTTCGTCGGGCTCTTCCGTCTCGAGGGCGACTTCGAGTTTGCCGCCGACTACCAGGCCGTCGCCCTTCCGAAGCCGAAGGCCGCGCCGACCAAGAAAGGGGGCGACGCCGTGAATTCGATCGAGCTCGTGATTTCGGGCGCCCCCGGGTGGTGCGTGGCCAGTCGCAAGTCGCTCTCGATCGGCGAGCGTGCCAGCTCCTATGGGGAGCTGGAGGGTCAGCGGAAATTCATCTCGGACAACCTTCCCGTGTCCGGCACCGTCGGCCGCCTCGAGGTCCGGAGGAAGGGCACCAACATCCAGTTCTACCATGCCGAGGCGGGCTCGAACCCGGTGTTGATCGGCACGGTCCCATTCGGGGATGGGCCCATCGACGAGGTCGGCCTGCAAGTTTACGCGATGAACACCGTCGACTCGTTGGACGTGCGCTTCTCGCGGGTGCACGTCGGAGCCGACCGGATCGTCCGGGGCTTGTTCGGTTCCTCCTCGACGTGGCGGAGGCTCTCCTGGGGCCTGCTCGCCCTCGTCGTCATCGCCATCCTCTACGCAGGGTGGCGGTCCGCGGGCCGCCGGAGGGCCACGGCCGCCTCCGGCTCACATCCCCGGAGGGGGGTCATCCGGGCCGGCCTCCTGGTCGTCGTGGCCTCGCAAGGGGTTGCCGTCGTCGCATCGCACCACATTTCCGCGGGCCCCTCCCCTCCCCAGCCCGGCGCCCGGCCTCTCCGGCCCGAGTTCCTGATCGAATCGGTGGGCCCGCGGCCCGATGACGGCGGTCGGCAGACCCTCGGCAAACGACCCTTTCTTTGTCCCAAGGGCATGGCGCTATGAGCACTCTCCCCAAAGCTCTCGGTTACTATTACCTGACGGGAATGGTCGTCGCCGGCGGGTTCCTCCTCGGTTCCGAGGTCCTGAAAAGCTCGCCGGTCCGCGGGAATACCTTCGCGTACAGCGGGGAGCCTTTCACCAACTGGGACGCCCAGTGGTATCAAAAGATCGCGGCCCAGGGATACGACTATAGCCGGACGTCCTTCTCGAGCGCGGTCTTCTTCCCGGCGTATCCGATGCTGGGACGCCTGGTGTCTCGTGCCACGGGTTTGAATGTCGATTACTCTCTGCTCCTGATCTCGAACGTTTGCTTGATCGCCTCGCTCTCCCTGATCCTGCGATACTTCCAGGTGCGCTACCCCGAGCACGATGCCCGCTTGGGGGGCTACGCCGTCATCGCGCTCACCACCCTACCGGCATCGCTCTTCTTTCGCGTCAACTACTCGGAATCGTTGTTCCTGCTCATCCTCGCGACGTTCCTACTCGCGATGGCGAAGCAATGCCATCCGGCGCTGATCGCCGGCCTGGTCGGCTTCGCGACCGCGGTCCGGCCGGTCGGGGTCGCGCTCATCCCCGCCCTGATCGTCCACGCCTGGCGAAGCGGCGGGAGGCCGGCTGCGCGAGTCGCGCGGCTCGCCTACCTGCTCCCCCTATCGATCTGGGGAATCGCCGCCTTCTCGGCCTACCTGTACTTGAGGTTCGGCGACCCGCTCGCCTTCGCCCGGGGCCAGGAGGCCTGGAGCTTGAGGCCCGACGAGTCACCGGGCCACCGCCTGTTCTGCCTGCTCACATTCGAGCCGCTCCGATCGATCTTCACCCCCTCGTCCGGAGCCTATTGGTACAACCACGAATACCACCATTCGCTGGTTTTCAACATGCGCGTCGTCGACATGCTCTACTTCGTCGGGTTCTCCGGCCTCGTGGCGGTCGGGGCCTGGAGACGCTGGCTCAATGGGCCCGAGATCCTGACGTCCGCCCTTCTCATTCTTATCCCTTACGTGACCAATGGCTATGGGAGGACGATGATCAGCACGGCCCGCTACTCATCGGTCATCATCCCTGCCTATGCGGTCATCGCCCATCTGCTCTACAAGGTCGAGCCACCGATCGTCTCCGCGCTCGTGGGGATCAGTTGCTTTTTCCTCGGGGCGTTCTCCGCATTGTTCGCGACCTGGCACGTCATCATCTGAATCGATCCGTCTCCCGGCTCGTCGAGCCTGCCGCGGCGGCCGTCCCCGAATGCCCGAAGAACCGACAGGACAATCTCGATGTGGCGTCGAAAATCGTCGGGAAATCCAACCTCGATCCCGGACTCCCCGGGCGGCCGCGAGCGGGGCCGAACCATGGCCCGCGAGTCGTCGCAATCCTCGTCCCCGGGTCGGGGGTTTACCCTGATCGAGCTGCTGGTCGTCATCGCCGTGATCGGGCTCCTGATCGCGCTGCTCCTCCCCGCCGTGCAGGCGGCGCGAGAGGCGGCGCGGCGGACGCAATGCACCGACAACCTGCGGCAGATCGGCGTGGCCCTGGCCAATTACACCGCCACGCTCGGAGTCCTCCCTTTCGGCGTGGGGGGGGCGGGGCCGCAAGGACGCGAGCCACGTTGGTCGGCACACTCGCAGCTCCTCCCCTACCTCGAACAGGCGGCGCTCTTCACCGCGCTGAACGTCTCGGGCGTGCCTTGGCTCCATGACCCGCAATACGGGCCCATGAATCGAACCGCCCTCTCGACCCGGGTCGCCGTGTTCCTCTGCCCGTCGGACCACGACCGGATCGACGACGGCAGGGCCGATTCTCTGATGGTCACCGCCCCGACGAGCTATCGAGGGTGCGCCGGCACGCTCCCCAGGAACCTGGCGGCCGACCTGCCGATCCCGGGCGGCACCGCGAAGAACGACGGCACGTTCTGGTACCAGAGCGCGGTGAGGCCGGCCGACTTCCGGGACGGGATGAGCAACACCGCCTCGTTCGGCGAGCGCTGCCTCGGCCGGACAGCCTCGGCCGACCCCCTGACGAACTACTTCCTCGCCGACAGCGCCACCGAGTCGTGCGCGACGGCGAGCCCGGCCAATTCCCTCAGCTTTGACACCCCCTATCACCTCTCGGGGAGCCGCTGGGCGGACGGAAACGCCCTCTACACACGCTACCATCACATCTTCACACCAATGAAACCGAGCTGCCTGCTGGGCGGCTCCGACGACTTCGACAGCCCGGTCGTGGTCACCGCGACGAGCCGGCATCCGGGCGGCCTGAATTTGCTGCTGGGGGACGCGTCGGTCCGCTTCGTCCGTAAGGAGATCGGCGCGGCCGTCTGGAAGGCCTTGGGGACCGTTGCCGGAGGCGAGGTGGTGGACGCGTCCCAGTTCTGAGCGCCATTCGGGCTCGGGGGACGTGTCCCAATTCGATCGAGAGCCATGATGAGCACCGCGACTCTTCCGGAACCGATGCCGCGCGACGCCGCCGAGTCCGAGCTTCCCGGACCCCGCCGAGCCGGGCCGGCCCTGAGAATCGCGGGGCTCCTGGTCCTCGGCCTCTACATCGTCGCGTTCCGGGTCCATACGCGTACCGAGCCGCCGGAGTGCGACCACGGCACCTACGCCGTGATCGGCCACGAACTCCTCCGCGGCCGCTCGTTGTATTCCGACCTCTGGGACATCAAACCGCCGACGATTTATGCGACCTACGCTGCCGCCGAGGTCCTCGTCGGGTATGGCAAGGGCGAGTTGCTCGCGCTGGGGGTCTTTGCGGCCCTGGTGACCCTGGTCGGCGTCGAGCGCGCGGGGGAGGCGCTCGGCCGAGGCGGGGGACTCTGGGCGGCGGCCTTCTGGGCGGTCGCTTGCAACGATCCCGACCTCCAGGCCAATCAGCCCAACTCCGAGGTCTTCATCAATGCCTTGATGGTCTGGGCGTTCGTCGCCCTGATGCGGATCTCCTCCGGGAACGGCGGCCAAACACTGGCGCTCGCGGCGGGCGTCCTCTTCGCGGTCGCCTCGACCTACAAGCAGGTCGTGGTCTTCGTGGCGTTCACGCTGGCCCTGGCCCACCTGGCGACGATGAGGCCGAAGCGAGTGGCGCTGATCCAGATCGTCGGGATGGCCCTGCCCGGGCTGCTCCTCTGGGTCGGCATGGGGGCCTACTTCGCCACCACCGGCCGGTACGACATCTACTGGCGGACGAACTTTCTCTTCAGCACGCGGTACTCGGGGAACCTCCTGGAAAACGTGGCGGCGGCGCTCATCCCGTCGGGGATCGACGCGCTGGCCTCGAAGGCGATCCTGATCCCCCTCGGCGTGCTGGCGATCGTCCCGTTCCTGACCCGGAGGAACGAGCAGACGCCGCGAGCCCTCGCCTTGATGGCGGCCTGGATCGCGGGGACCTTGGTGGCCGTGGCGGCCCCGGGCCGGTTCTGGCCGCACTACTATCAGCTCTGGCTCCCACCGCTGGCCGTCGGAGCCGGCTGGGGGGCGGCGGCGGTCGTCCAGCGACTGGGGAGCCGCGATCGAGTGCTCGCCTGGGCCCCCGGGCTCTTCATCCTGGCGAATTGCCTCTGGATCGAGCTCCCCCACGCCCAGCTCGACCCCGACCTGTGGTCACGCCGAAAATATGGCGATAGCTTTATCGCATCGGAACGGTTCGGCCGGGCCCTGGCCGGCCTCCTGAAGCCGAACGAGACGTTTTACCAGTGGGGGCCGCACCCCGAAGTCTACTTCGCGAGCGGTTCGAGCCCGCCCGTCGGCGTCCTCTGGGATGACCCGCTCTACGAAGGCCCGATGCAGGACGAGCTCTCGGCTCGGACCCTCGCCGACCTCGAGGCGCACCCTCCCGAGTTGATCGCCGTCTACACGACCAAGCGGAACGCGGGCCGGCGCCACCCCGTCCTCGATTGGATCGAGGCCCGATACCTGCGGGTGCCCGGCTCCCACTCGGCCAAGGAGGACCTCCCCGAGCTCTACGTCCGCCCCGACGGCTCGCTCGAGGCCCGCCTCAAGCCTTTGAATCGCGATGCGTTCCGAGACTCGGGTGGAGGTCCACGATGATGGGAATCGGACGAGAAGGCCGGAACTCGGCCCTCGCGATCGTCTCCGCAACGCTCGTGCTGGTCGCGTACGCCGCGATCTTCGACCTGCTCGACCGCTACGACTGGGACCAGGCCTTCGTCCGCTTCGCCTGCCTGGCGAGCCTGCTGGCGATGACCCTGGGCACGCGTCGGCGGCCCGACATGCCCCCGCATGAGGCGGGGGAAATCGCGGCCATCGTGGCGCCGGCGTTCGCGATACTCGCCCTTAATTGGGGGCTCTACAAGAGCCTGGAAGACCTCCACTCGCCGCCGGTCGTCGACATCGGCCAGACGACCCAGGAGGCCGCTCGCCTCGTCTTCCTCGACGGGAAGAACCCCTATGAGAGCCGGACGATCGCCGTGCTCGGCGACAACCCGTCGATGTGGGGGTTCAAATATGGTCCCACGATGATCCTCGGGTACGCGATCAGCGTCGTCAATCCGGCGAACGGGATCAAATCCACCAGCCTCGCGTACCTCGGCGCGACGGTCGTGCTCGTCTTCCTGCTGGGGAGGGGGCGCGGCGAAATGTCGGAGTCGACCGCGACCGCCTGGTTTTGCTGCACGCTCATGCTGCTGCCGAACCGGCTCTGGCACGAGCTGTTCCATCAGGGTTCGAATGACATCTTCCCGGTGATGCTGATCCTCGGGTCGATCCTGGCCGTCCGCGGCAAGGCCTGGGCGTGGGCGGGCCTGCTGGCGGGCCTGTCCCTCACCGCGAAAGTCTCGCCGGCGATCTTCTACCTCGTCCTGTTCGTCCGCCGCCGACCCGAGCCGCGGTTCGTCGTCGGGTTCGCCGCCGGCCTGGTGCCCCTGTTACCCTTTCTCGCGTGGGACGCCGGGGCCTTGTTCCGCAACGTCGTCCTGTTCCATTCGACTAAGGCGGCCGATTCGACGAGCCTCTATTCCATCACCCCCAAGGAGTTGCACTACGCCTTCACCGCGATTCAGCTCATGACGATCGCCCTGGTGATCGCCAAGAACTTCCACGCCCGGCTCGATCATCGCTCGCTCGTCTTCTGGTATCTCGTGCTCACGCTCCTCTGCGAGATGAGCTATCGAGAGGTCCACGGCAATCACCTGATCTGGTTCATGCCCTTCGCCGCGTTGCAATTCGGCTGGAATCGCCAGGCGTTCCTGCCCAACATCGCCTCGGCCCTGCGGTCGTTCGGCGATGAGTCCCCTGCTCCGGCCCCCCGCGCCGACCATGCGGCGAGTCGGCCAGAGGGAAGGGCATCGAACCGACAGAGCGCCGAGGGTGACCGCCCGCTCGAGAACTTCGACGACCAGCGCCTACCCGCCGGTTCGGGCGAACCCAGTGGCCGTGACGGGAACACTTCCAATACGCTCCTCTGACCCGACCATCATACGTCCCGCGCCGGAGCGGAGGCCATCCCACCCACGAGGTCGCCTCGATGAATTCCCCTTACCTCTCGATCGTTGTGCCCTGCTATAACGAAGAAGAAATGCTCGATGAGCTGTACCGTCGGCTCAAGGCGGTCTGCTTATTGCTGGGACGTTCTTATGAGATCGTCTTTGTCGACGACGGCTCGAAGGATCGGAGCTGGCCGATCTTGGAGTCGCTCGCGGCGGCCGACCCCTTCGTCGTGGCCGTTGCCCTTTCGCGCAACCACGGCCATCAGTTGGCCTTGACCGCTGGCCTGCAAACCTGCCAGGGCGAGCGGATCCTCATTATCGACGCCGACCTCCAGGACCCTCCCGAACTGCTGCCGGCGATGCTCGATCGTATGGATGCCGGTCTCGACGTCGTCTACGGCCAGCGCCGCCGACGCGATGGCGAGACCGCGTTCAAGCGAGGCACCGCAGCACTGTTCTATCGCCTGATCACGTGCCTCTCCGAAGTGCCGATTCCGCCCGACACGGGTGACTTTCGCCTCATGAGTCGCCGGGCCCTCAACGTTCTGCTCGCGATGCCGGAGCACCATCGCTTCATCCGCGGTATGGTCCCTTGGATCGGCTTCCCTCAGGCGGCGATGCCTTACGACCGCCAGTGCCGCTACGCGGGGGTCTCCAAATTCCCGCTCCGCAAGATGGTCAGGTTCGCCCTCGACGCGATCACGGCCTTCTCGACCAAACCGCTCATCTTGGCGAGTTGGTTCGGCATCGGCACGGCGCTGATCACACTCGCGCTGGCGGCCTACTCGCTCGCGTCATGGGTGGGAGGGAATCCGGTGAGCGAGTGGATGATCCTGATCATCGTCATCTCCTTATTCGGCAGCCTCCAGCTCCTAGTCCTGGGCATCTTGGGCGAATACCTGGGGCGGATGTACGAACAAACCAAGAATCGCCCCCTATTCATCATCAAGAACCTCCTGCGGTGGGAGCCTTCTCCGACGCTCGAAATCAGCACCGATTACAGCAACGTTGCAAGCGCGGAGTTCCCCGACGCGTTCGCCCAGCAGGGCGACCGGTAAACTTTAGCACAATCAGCCATATCTTCAATCGATCATGCAATTATCCCCAGATTATTCAAGACGTCGCGTTCGAGGATCTCCTCGATCACCTCGCCGGGGATCTGCGGGAGCGGGGTCCCCTGCACTTGCTCGTTCAAACGGCGAAGGCTCGCGATGGCCGTGCTCGGTTCCCACAACGGATAGTCGGAGCCGAATAGGAGCTTGTGGGTCACGCCCCACTCGAGGCAGACAATCATCGCTTCATACCCTTGCCAGGGGCGATGCCAGAGGCCGGAGATATCGGCATACACGTTCGCGTGCTTGCGGATCACCAGGGCCGTTTCCCGCTGCCAGGGGTGGCCGAGGTGGGCGATAATGACCCGGAGTTCCGGGAAGGCGATCGCCAGGTCGTCGACCAGGAGCGGGAGCGAGTACTTGAGCGGCCCTTGGCTGACCGGCGAGGCGCCCATGTGCATCATCACCGGCAGCCCGAGCTCCACAGCGCGGCGATAGAACGGGTGGAAGGCCGGGTCGGCCGGGTTGTAGACCGACATGATCGGATAGAGCTTGATGCCTCGAAAGCCGAACTCGTGGACCCCGCGTTCCATCTCGCGGATCGCGTCCGGCCGGCTCGGGTCGAGGGCCATGAACCCGATGTACTTCGCGGGATTGCGAGCGACCAGGCGTGCCACGTGCTCGTGCGGCGTGTGGACGCCCATCGCGTGCGCGGTGATCCCGAAGACGAGGACCTTGTCGAACGGCTCCATCGCCCGCTCGAAGTCCTCGGCCGAAACCTCGGGCCACGCCCCCAGGCCGCACTGCTCGTCCCAATCTCGAGTAAACTTCGCGCCGAAGTGGACCCGCTCGATGAAATGCGAATGATAGTCGATCCTCATCTCAACGGCCCCCCTTCTGCATCCGGATCCCTTCCTCGGGCCGGAACGCGAACTCTTCCCGGACCTCGTCCCTCAGCTCGACCCCCAGGCCGGGCGCCGACGGCGGATAGAGTTCCCCTTGCTCGATCCGCAACGGCTCGACGAATAAAGCATCGCGGAGCGGATACCCCCAGGTCGGATACTCGAGCACCTTGCAGTTCGGCAAGGTGAACGCAAGATGATAGTTCCCCGCCAGGACGATCGAGGACGACCAGGAATGAAACGCAACCTCGACCCCTTGGCTCTGGGCCAGGGTCGCGATCTTGCGACACTCGATGATCCCGCCGGCGTGAGCCACGTCGGGTTGGGCGATGTCGAGCGCCTCGGCGTCGAAGAAGTGGCGGAACTCGTGGATCGTTGTCGAGCTCTCACCCCCCGAAACCGGGATCGGGACATGCCGGCGCACGTGTGCGTACCCGGCGTAATCCGTCGCGGCGCACGGCTCCTCGAACCAGCGGAGGTTGAGCTCGCGGAGGGCCGACCCCGCGCGAACGGCCTGGGCGGCGGTCCAAGGTTCCGGGTTGTGCCCCTGGACCGCGTCGACCATCAGGTCCATCCCGTCGCCGATCACGTCGCGAACGCGGCGGACCTTCTCGAGGTCACGCGCCGGGTCCATCCCGATCCGGACCTTCACCGCCTTGAGCCCCTCCTCACGATAGCCGCGCATCTCGTCGACGAGCTCGTCCAGCGGCTTCTCCAGACCGCCGCTGGCGTACAGCGGCAGCCGAGCGTGGACCGCGCCTCCGAGCAATTCATGCACCGGCTTGCCGACTGCCTTGCCCGCGATGTCCCACAAGGCCATCTCGACGGCGCCGATGGTGCTGACCCCCGCGCCGACCCGGGCCCAGAACAAGGTCTTCGAGACCATCCGCTGATACAAGGCCGCGATGTTCCGCGGGTCTTCCCCGATCAGGAGCGGCTCCAAAGCCTCGACGATCCCCTTGACCGCGAGCGGGGCAAAGATGCCGACATAAGTCTCCCCCAGCCCGGTGATCCCCTCGTCGGTGTGCACCTGAATCAGGGCCGCATGCACCGTCGAGATCACGCCCCCCGACCAGCGGATCTCCCGCGCTGGCTTGCTGCTCAGCAGAACCGGCTCGACACGCGTAATTTTCACGCTTGGACTCCGCGTCGGCTAACTGATAGAATATCCAGGAATCGATGGCCGAGGCTAATCTCCGATCGGCCGCCATGTCAAGGGGGACTGACTCCCCTCGGGAGCGTCCAAACTCATGCCGAAGAGCAAGCCCCCCAAGGGCAAGGACTATCGCGTCCCGGCCGTCCGGCGCGCCTTCACGATCCTCGACAGCCTCAACCAGAGCTCCACGGGTCTGACGGTGCAAGAGGTGAGTCGGATCCACGCGATCCCGTACAGCACGGCGTTCTACCTGCTGGAGACGATGGAAGGCTGCGGCTACGCGAGCCGCGACGACGAGTCGAAGCGGTACAGCGTCGGCTATAAACTGCTCGCGATCCGGGAGAGCGGGGCGGCGAGACAGAACCTCAACCTCCGCTCGCTCGCGCTGCCGCTGATGGAGGAACTGACCGAGGTCACCGGCCTGACCTGTCATCTCGCCACGCTCGAGAAGGATGAGGCGGTCTATATCGAAAAGACGGAACCGGCGGGCTTCATCCGCTTGAACACCTGGGTGGGCAAGCGGAACAGCCTGCACTGCACGGCGGTCGGCAAGGCACTCCTCTTGCAACATAACCGGGAAGAGTTGCGCCTGCTCTTCGAAGCCGCCGGCCTGCCGCGTCGAACCGACCGGACGATCACGGATTTGCCCCTGTTCGCCGACGACTTGCTGGCTTCCTCCCGCCGCGGCTACGCCGTCGACGACGCCGAGGACGAACTCGAGGGCCGTTGCGTCGCCGCCCCGGTCCACGGCGACACGGGGAAGATCGTGGCCGCGATCGGCCTCTCGGGGACCTCCAACCAGATCGATCCCCAGCGGCGTGACGCCCTCGGCAAGCTCGTCCGGAACTACGCGAGGCAGATCTCCACCCGCCTCGGCTACGTCGAGGAAGGGGCTACGCGGCCAAGCTCCGAAGGGGCCTCGCCCCGAAGCTAGCCCGCAACTTGCAGCCCCAGAGGGGCGACCGTCAATAGCCAGGGGTAGTTTTGCGTAGGCTGTGAACGGCTGCTGCGCGATTCGACGGTTGTGCATCCGGCTGGGGCGGCGGGTCGGCCTGGCCGATCGATTCCACGGTTACCAGTGCGCACAGCGACAGAATACCCATCACGCGTATTGCACTCATCTCTTGCCCCTTTACTGAGTGGCTCCCGGGCTTTGCAAACCCTTGATCGTCAAACACGCCCAAGTTGCGTCGGCGATTTCGGTCCTGCCCCAGCACCAGGCCTGGACGAACGCCCCTCCGGCCGCCACGAGTGCGATGCCGCAGCCCGCGGACAGGAATTGGACAGCGCCGGTCAAGTCCCAAGCCGCCACGGCACCGAACCCAAGGACCGAGCCAAGAGCGACCAACGCGATCAGCAAGTTGAGCACGATGGCCTTGGGCGGCGACTTCCGTGCCCAACACGCTCCCAACAGGGAATCTCGCAACTTGAAGTACAAAAGAGCGCTGGCGAATTGCCAAGGTGGAACGACCACCAATAGCGCGAACGTAAGCCAGAGTGTTTTCATTCCGTGGGGTTGCCATCCATCAAGCGAGGCGACACCGGCGACCAACAGACTGCACACGATGGCGATGAGACAAAATGTTTGAGCCGCCAGTCGCAAGGAAAGTCGTGCGGCGGATTCGGGCGGCTTCCACCCGAACCTGCGTTCCAGATAGCAAGCGATTCGCTCGCTTGGCGGAAGAGTGGCTTCAAGTTCGCGGCCGAGTTCGGCAGAGTCTCCGAATCTCCGTGCGGCTTCGTTCATGGCGGTCACGCAGTCGTCTTCGCGGCTCAGCTCCTCCTCGACAGTCGATGCCAGATGAGCGAGAAGTTCCTCGCGGATTGTTCGCTTCCGCGACATGCTCGCTCGAATCGAGCGGACAGCGCTCTCAACAATCTTGTATTTCGATGCCATGACGTTCCTCACTTCCCGGCTCACCAAGTCCGGCTGGAGTCCTGCGTCTAAAAGGATCAGCGCCGCGACGCCATCACGGTCATGAAGCAAACCGAAGAACAGGTGGTCGACGTCGGCAACGAGATCCAGGTTCGACGCGTCGCCGACGGCGTACTCGACGACCTGCTTGGCGCGTGGTGTCAACGATCGTTCGCCTGTGGAAATGGCGACCGGGTCGCGACCGACGCGATTCTCTACCTCCAGGCGAACCATCGCGAGGTCGATGCCGTGTGACTTGAGGATTTTGGCGCCGACGCTGCTAGCGTCGTTGATCAACCCCAACAGAATGTGCTCTGTGCCGACGTGTTGATGCCCGAATCCCCGCGCTTCCTCGTCGGCCAACTTCATGACAGTTCGCGCCCGAGGCGTGAAGTTTTCAAACATGCTCGATTCTCCCGATTCGAGATCGCGATCAATGCAATCCGACTCAGTTCGTGAGTGCCTGCGCCCCCAGAATTCCTCCGAGGGTATTCACAAACGTTTTCCATTCTTCGCGACATTGGCGCAGCTTCTGTTGACCCTTCGCCGTGAGGTGATAAATGCGTCGACGAGCGCCACGCCTTGCATGGGGCTGATTCTCCCACACGGCCTTAACTTGCCCTGCGGCTTCAAGCCGGTAGAGCGCGGGATAAAGTGACCCTTCCTTGAGCAGGAGAAGACCACAACCGGCCTCTTCCAATCGCCGAAGGATTTCCAACCCGTGCGCTTCGCCGCGTTCCAGCGTCGCAAGAATCAGGGCTTCAAGATGGCCCCTGAGCTTATCCCCGTTGATTGCTTCCATACGATTATCCTAGACAGCCTAGGAATAGAATTCAAGGACAGCACCGGAAAAATAACGAAGGCCGCCAGGCTGGATTTCGGAGAGCTTCCCAGGCGAAGAGTGCTAAGCCTTCCAGTCGGCCGCGGCGTGGCCCAACACTTCGGCCCGATGCTTCGCCGACTCGGAAAAGAGCGATTTCAGCCCATCATGCTGGGTCAATTGCCGATCCACCGTCTTCCGGAAGATCGGGTCCTGGATCTCCCGCCGAGCCGTTTCCAGAATCCCCTTGGCGCGATCCAGCTCCGCGTCGAAATCCCCATCGCTTACCTCGACCCGTTCCAGGACCTCCTGGTAGGTTCTGTTCGCCGCGATATCGCGGTCCGCCGATGCGTTGAAAGCCTTCAGCCAGTCGGCGTCATGCATCGCGACCGACACAAGCTCGGTCGTGCCGGTTTCCCTTAGGGAGCCGTAGCTCTGGGAGGATTCCTCCTCGGCCCGTCGAACCCCGAAACCGTCCCATTCACGAGCCGAATCTTGACGGACGATGCGTGCAACTTGTGGTCCCTGCATTTTCGGATCGATGAAGAAATCGGGAATAATGTCGTAGGAATAAGCGATTTCGTTAAAGATTACATGAAATCCCAATAATATACTTGAGTCCGGCCCCGCCGCTGGTATGCATAATCATTTGCCACCAGCTATCTGACCGACCGCATGCCGGGGTCGTCGGGAGACCCGAGTTGCTATTCGATTTCGATGTCATCGTCGTCGGGGGCGGCGCGGGAGGTGCCACCTTCGCCTACGCGTGTGCACGGGCGGGGAAGTCGGTCCTGGTCCTGGAGCGGGGCGATCGGCAGACGGCCGGCGACCCGAGTTTCGACGAGAAGGCGGTTCTCATCGACAAGGGGCCGTACGACGACAGAGTGATCAAGCTCAACGGCCGGCCGAAGCGCCTGTATATGGGCGGCATCTTGGGCGGGGGAACGAGCGTGTACGGCGGTGCGCTGATCCGACCGAGCGAGCAGGACTTCCAGCCGGGGCGGTACTACGGCAAGAGGATCCCGAAGGCGATCTGGGACTGGCCGATCTCCTACGGGGACATGGAGCCGTACTATACCGAGGCCGAGCGGCTCTACGGCGTCACGGGCTGCGGGGAGGACGATTTTGGGCCGTTGCGCAAGCCGGCCCGGGGGTTCGTGGGGGAGCCCCTGCCCCTGCACTCGCTGAATCAAAGGCTCATCGCCACCAGCCGCCAGCACGGCCTGCATCCCTTCCGGCTGCCGATGGCGATCGATTCGTCGAAGTGCCTGCGCTGCGCCCTCTGCGCCGGCTTCGTCTGCCCCACCGGGGCGCGCGGCTCGGCGGCCCAACTGCTCGACTCTGCCCAGGACCAGGGTCTCGCACTTGAGGTCCAGACGCGGGTCGAGGTGGAGCGGCTGGCCCGGGAGCGCGGCACGGGGGCGACGGTGATCACGGTGCTGGACCGCACCACGGGTCGGCGACGTCAGTACCGTGCCCGCCGCTACGCGCTGGCGGCGGGGGCGTTCGGGTCGCCGCTGTTGCTGCTAAGGTCGGGGATGACGCACCCGCTGATCGGGCGGAATTACATGCTGCACCTGTGCGCGATCGTTGCGGGCGTCTACCCCAGGGCGACGAGCGGCGACTTGTCGTTCATCAAGCAGGTGGGCTTCTCGGACTACTATTTCGGCACGAAGGAGTATCCGCACAAGATGGGACTGGTGCAGTCGCTGGCGGTGCCCGGCCCGCTCATGGTGGCCAGGGCGTCGCCGTTCCTGCCCGCCGCGGTTCGGTTGTTCGTGCGGCAGAGGATGCTGCCGCTGGCGGGGATTATCGAGGACCTGCCCAACCCCGCCAACTGCGTGACCCTGGGGCCGGACGGGAGCGGGAAGATCACGCATCGGTACGGCAAGTATGACCTGACCCGGCGCAAGCACATGACCCCATACATCGCCCGGATCTTGCGGAAGTCGGGCGCGGTGTACTGCATCGCGCCGCGGTATTCGTCGCACGAGCACGTCGCCCACCAGTGCGGGACCCTGCGGTTCGGCACCGACCCCACCCACGCCGTCCTGGACCCGGACTGCCGGATGTTCGCAAACCCGGACATCTTCGCGGTGGACGGCAGCTCCCTGCCGACATCGCTGGGGGTCGGGCCCGGGCTGACAATCATGGCCAACGCGCTGCGGGTGGCGTCCAAGGTGGTGGCCGAGCTATGAACACTCCGGGGAGGCCACCCGACACCGGCGCGCGGCGACGCGCCTCAATCCAACGGGAGCAGTTCCGCCAGGCCCGGCGCATCCACGGCGGCCTGTGGGGTTTCTGCCTGGCGGTCCTGGGGGTGAAGCTCGCTCGAGTGCCGATCCCCTCGCGGCGACTGCGGCAGCGTCTGTTCCGAGACCTCTACGCGAGGATGTACCCGCCCGGGCTGGACGAGCAGGAGGCGGAGCGCCCGTTGGGGGACTACCCGACGTTCAACGCCCTGTTCACCCGGGGCGTGAAGCGCGGGCACCGGCCCATCCCCGCCGTCGGCTCGGACCTGCTGAGCCCGTGCGACGGCACGGTCCAGGACCTCGGCCGCGTGGAGGGGGGACGGCTCCTCACGGTCAAGGGGACCGCCTACTCCGTCGAATCTTTGCTCGCCGGCCTGGACGTGCGACCGTACGAGGGCGGCCAGTTTGCAATCATCTTCCTGTCGCCGATCGACTGTCATCGCGTCTTCAGCCCGTCGGACGGGCGGATCGATGAGGCCGTCCACGTCCCGGGGGCGAGACTGCTGGTCCACCCCCCGTGCCAGTCGCCCGAGTACCCGGTGTACACTTTGAACGAACGCATGATTCTGAGTCTCTCAACAGACTCGGGGTCGTGCGCAGTCGTCCTGGTCGCAGGTTGGGGGGTGGGGAAAATCACGCTGCCCCTGGCGCCGGGATTTCGGCCGGGTTCGAGGCGGGTCGAGTCATACCGGTGGCCGTCTCCCCCGCAGGTCGAGCGCGGGGGCTGGATCGCGACGTTCGAGTTGGGCTCGACGGTCGTGCTGATCGCGTCGTCGTCGCCCGAGGCGACTCCCCTGGTCTCCCCGAACGAGAGGGTCCGCTATGGACAGCCCGTCTTTCGGATCGATCCCCACGGCCGCCCCGTCTGACCGACGGGGGGAGGCCGGCGAGGTTCTCTGCGCGGCGGCCGGCCCCGAGCCGGCGGACCGGGGGGACGTCGTGTTCATCGCCGGCTTCGGAAGTGCGATCGCGGCGGACTTCGCGGCGTTTGTGGGCCGGGAGGCGCGGGTCGAGGTCGTGCCGGTGGACGACGAGGGGGGTCGCGGCCCGGCGAGCCTGGTCGTGTTCCTGCCCCCGAGCCTCGGCGAGCCCGGGCGGCGCAGGCTCGCGGAGTTGCTGGATGCCGCGGCTCGGCGGTCCGTCGGGTTCGTTGGGATCGTCGGCACCTTCCGGGTCCACCTCAACGACCCGGTGGCGGAGGAGACGGAGCGGCTCGCGCTAGCCCTGGTCCGGTCGAGCGGCATCGCGGCCCGCGTCGCCGTCTTCCGGCCGGGTCTCGTGCTCAGCCCGAATTCAGGCGTGAGCCGGTGGCTGGGGCGCCTCGGTCCGCTGTTCCCGCTGGCCCCGGGGCGGCTCCGCACCTGCTTCATCGAGGGGGAGGAGCTCTTCGCGGCGATCGAGGCCGAGCGGTCGGGGGACGCCCGGCCGGGCGGGACAGGCGAGGTGGGACCGGCCGGGCGGGCCATGGGGCATCGCCGGAGGGCCTACACGTACCTGGGCGCGAACCTCGCCTGGCGCGAGGTGCTGGAGCGCCACCGGGGGACCTCCGCCGGGCGGCGGGTGGCGACGGCGGTCGCGCGAGTCCTCTCGTGGCTTCTCGCCGGGCAACTGGTGGCGCTCGCCGTGGGCCTGCTGTCGAGGTGGTTCCCGGGGGCGAGGCCCTGGTCGGTCCGGACTCTGAAGCCGCGGTCGATGCGCGAGATCGTCTCGCTCTGCCACGATGGGAATATCGGGCGCGTCCGGGTTGTGGGGTACAACAACGGCGTCAACCACTTCGGGCATCGGTACCCGGGAAGGACGATCGTCTCGACCGTCTGCTGTCGTCGGGCGGTCCACGCCGGGCCGAGGGTGTTGAAGGCGGATTGCGGCGCAACAATCCGCGGGGCGAGGGAATATCTGGGCGGGCGCGGCGAGGAGCTGTTCGTCATGCCCAATTACTCCTTCGTGTCGGTCGGGACCTCGTTCTTCGTGCCGATCCACGGCTCGTCCGTGGATTACGCCACGGTCGCGGACACGGCCTGCCGGGTGGTCCTGTACGACCCGAATTCGGATCGGATCGTCTCGGCCGGGCGGGACGAGGGGGCGTTCCGGGAGAACGTTTACAACCTACGGTCCCGCATGGTGGTCCTGCGGCTCTACCTGCGGACCAAGCCGAAGTCGACTTACTACGTCCGGCGCGAGACGTGGAAGAACGCGGGGGCGGACGACCTGCTCGCGGCGCTCCGGGACCGGGACGCGGCAAACGTGGAGATCCGGCAGGCGCACGCGGCGAGCGACACGGTGACGATCTCGAAGTACTACAACGAGCCGTCCGGGCCGTCCGGGCCCGCGCAGGAGTCGCCGCGCGACGCGCTAGGGCGGCTGTGGGACCGGCTGGAGGAGAACCCGGTCACGTCGTTCCTGATGCACGCCCTGAGCCGGCACGTCGCCTGGCACACGGAACTGTTCCTCACGCCCGCCGAGTTCGAGCGGTTCTGGGCGACGCACGCCGAGGTCGCCCTGCGAAAGATCCAGCTCCGCTACATCCGGCGCGACGGCATGCCACACTCGCCGTTCCGAGACGAGGACTGCGTCTCGGCCGACCTGTTCCTGTTCCGGTTCGACAAGGCGGCCTTCGACGGCTACCTGGCGAAGAACCTCCCGAACGTCCGATGCAACCCCGGCAAACACAGCAACTAGGCCACAAATGCAATCGCTACCCTCTGCGATCGAGACGCTGGAGTCGATGCTGCGTGAGCAGGAGCCGAACCTGCTCAGGCTCTACCTGAACCCGCACGTCGCCCAGGCCTGCTTCTGCCTCGACCGCTACGTCCGCACGACGTGGGCGGACCCATCGGGCCGCGCCGCGGGCGGGGGTGAGGAGTTCCAGTCGTTCCTGGCGAACGGGCTCGATGAGGCACTCGGCGGCGCGATCAAGCTCGTAAGGTACAACCGGGGGGCGGTCGACGGCATCCGGGTCGGGCTCGTGCTCGACCCCGCTGACCGCCTGGTCGGGTTCGCCGACTGGGACCTGACGGATGGGCGACGCGTCGAGTTCTTGCCGGGAGTGCGCGTGATCGGTCGTCGCGGTTTTGGCGAGGTAGCCGAGCGGCTCCGATCGGGTGATTTCGATGGGGTGGTGATCGATCCGCTCGTGCTGGTCACCGGGGATGACGGCCTCCTGGACACGCACGCGGAGGCGATCGGGGAGCTCGTGCGTCGTCACAAGCCGGCCGTCGTCACGTGCGTCGATCGGGAGAGCCTGGCGCGCCTGCGGGGCGGGGCGCGGGGGGTCTTGCGCGAGGTCGTCCCCGACGTGGTCGTCTTTGACGAGTCGTTCGCCGGCCGCGCCGTCCCCTTCGGCGCCTTCACGGCCCGGCGGTCGATGTTCGCGGCCTGGAATCGAATGGGGAAGAGCACGTTCCATTCGACGACCTTCCAGCCGAATACGGTCTCGACCCGGCATTTCATGAACGTCATGGCGGCGACCGACCCGGGATTCTTCCGCCGTCATGCCGATGAACTGCTGGCGATTGCTGATAACCTCACCCGTCGGGGGGAAGCGTTCCGGCGTTATTACAACCCCTCGCTCTACCGGGTCATCCGGACCGCCGGGTTCGAGACGGCGGACGTACGGGCCGTCGGCAGCTCGGTCGTCGTCAACGGACGCCCCGTCCTCGATTTCGTGAGCGGCGTCGCGTGCAGCCTCCGCGGGCACAACCCATCGGGCTACGTGGAAGCTTTGACGTCTCCGGTGGGCGGCCTCGGTTCTCCCCAGGCCGAACTCCGGGATCGCCTCCGGGTCCTTACCGGCCTCGGGAACGTCCTGCCCGCGGTCAGCGGCGGCACCGCCGTCGAGAACGCGCTGAAGGCGGCCCTCGTCGCGCGGTTCCCCCGGCGGCACGTCCTGGCGCTGAGGGCCGGGTTCGGGGGGAAGACGCTGTTCTCACTGACGGGGACCGCCAACCCCTCTTACAAGGAACGCATCGGCCCCCTGTTCGCCGAGGTACACTACGTCGACCCCTTCGCCCCTGACGCCCGCGTTCAAATCGACACTCTCCTGGATAGGCATGATTGCGCAGCAGTTCAGATCGAGCTCATCCAGTCGGTGGGCGGGGTCAGGCGCATCCCGGAGCCCCTGGTGCGCCACCTCGACGAGGGACGGAAACGCCGGGGCTACCTGCTGATCGTGGACGAGGTGCAGACGGGCCTTTACCGGACCGGGCCGTTCAGCCAATCGCGCGTGTTCGGCCTGACGCCGGACGTGATGCTCCTGGGCAAGGGGACGTCGGACATGATGGTGCCCTTCTCCCTGACGCTCTACTCGGACGAGGTGGCCGAATCGCTCGCGGACCGTGGTGCGGGGCTGGTGGAAACGATCCGGGGGCATTACGGGTATGAGTTGGGATACCGGACCGTGCTCAACGCGCTCCGGGCGGCCGAGGAACTGGGGCTCGCCGGGCGGGTGGCCGAGGCCGGGTCGAGGTTCGAGCAGGCGCTCCGGGCCGGGCTGGCCCCGCTCAAGGGCGTGAGCGACGTGCGGGTCTTCGGGCTGCTCATCGCCATCGAGCTGGACGCGCGAGGGGGGCCGCGCCGTTGGCTGCGCAAGCGGCTCGGCGCGTCGTACCTGCTGGCCATGCTCCGGCACGAGCGATCCCCCGTATTGGCCGGCTTTTGTCAGTACGAGCCGAATACATTGAAGTTCACCCCGCCGTTGAACGTCAGCCCCGAAGACATCGACCGGGCCTGCGAGACGATCATCGACGTCCTGGGACGTCCGCTCCCCGAGTGATCGTCGCGGGGCTCGCTCACCTGTTGAGACCATCCCCAATCCGAAAGGCAGACCATGAGCACAGGGACCGCCCGGCCGTTGAGCTTGCTTCACGTTGACTTCGAGGGCCTCTACACCCGGCACCTCGGCCGGCATTCGCAGGCGGGCATCAACATCAACCATCTGCTCGCGCTCTCCATGCTTTGGTTCGGCGTCTACGCCTTTCTCACTCAGGGGGCGCGGCTCGTCGGCGTCCCATCGCCGTGGGGAGTGCCGGTGGGGCTGGCCGCGGCCTACTTGCTCGTCATCGGCATGCACTCGCCGCCCCGAGTGATCCTCGCGACGGCGGCGTTCCTCGGTTTGCTCGTGGGGAGCGTCGTGGCGCTGCCGACGGTGCCGGGGTGGGCGGCCCCGCTGTTCCTCCTGCTGGCCCCGATCGGCTACAAAGTCCAGGCCTGGGGGCACAAGGTCTGGACGATCGCCGCGGACATGTCCGACTTCAACCGGCGCTTCCCGCCGGGGCGCGACCTGAACCTCATCCTGCTGTTCTACGAGGTACCGGTCTGCCTGAACTACCTGGTGTTCCGCCCGAGGGACTGGAGGCGGTGAGCGGTCGCGCGACCGGCGCCGCCCGTCGACGGTCTCATCGCTTGCGGCCGAGCACGGCCACGATGTTGTGCGAATCCTGGACCGGGAAGACCAGGCGGTCGAGGGCCCAACGCTTGACCGACCCGGCGCGGTGCAGCCCGAGGCTCTCGATCAGGGGCGTCAGCCAGCCGCCGCGATAGCCGAACTCCATGAAGGTGTCGAAGTCCTCGAACGTCAGGGGCGGCTGGAAGGTCTCGGTCCGGATCACGTCGAGGCCCTGGGCGCCCATGACCTCGGCGACTTCGCGCTCGTCGGTCGGGTTCAGAACCGTGTCGTCCACCTGGCGCGAGCCGGCGCCGCTGAGCCAGCGGAGGAGTTTTGAATCCCCCTTCGCCTGCAAGGCCGGATAGGCCGCCCTCGTGCCGCCGACCAGCGACCAGTAGCCGCCGGGCCGGAGCTTGCGCGCGATTTGGGGTGCCAGCACGCGCATCGATACGAAGCCGGTGACGAAATGTGTGCAGACGCAGTCAAACTCCCGGCCCGGGAAAAAGGCGTCCAGGTTCGAGGCATCGCCGACCACCGCCTCCAGGCCCTTGATCCGCCGGTGCGCGACCTCCAGCATGTTCTCGGCAAGGTCGATCCCGAAGGGAACAATCGGGCTGCCGGACGCGAGCCGAAGCTTCTCGAGGAAGAGGCCTGTCCCCATGCCGACGTCGAGGACACGCAGATCCCCGCCGTCCAGCAGGCCTTCCTCCTTCATCTGGGCGATGCCGCGGTCGAGGGACCGCCCGATCACGCCCTGCGGATCGAGGTCGTAGTGGGTCGCGACGACGTCGTTGTAGGCATGGTGGACCTCGGTCGTGCTCATGGTGTGTCGTGGCCTCGGATAGGGAGAAGTCGGGTGGTCTGGGGAAACGAATTCGAAGGGTCGCGTTGAAGATCAGACCGCGACCGCGACGACGGGGGGGGCACCGGGACGTCGGATGGCGTCGCCGTCGCGTGCGCGAGTTCCGAGGCGGCAGGCTCGTCGGTCGCGAGTGGCCAGGATTCCAGCCGGACCTCGCTGCCACGAACCGACACGAACGGGCAGGGTGGCTGCTCGGTCCACGTGCCGCTGTTGGCGTAGAGCACATCGCCCACCTGGTCGATGCCGGGCAGGTGGGTGTGGCCGCAGGTCACGTGGCGGAAGCCCTTCGACGCCGCGTAAGCGACGGCCCCGTCGCGGATCGAGACGCTGCTGCGCTGCCACTTCTTGGAGACCCGCCGGAGGTAGCGCGCGGTTTGGTGAGGCGCCCACTTCTGGACGTAGTAGAACAGACCGCAGGCGATCTCCGTCAGCCAGCCGTAGTCGTTGACGAAGCGGTCGAACTGGTCACCGTGGAGGGCGAGCAGATGGAGCCGGTCGTTTCGGAAGACGTACTCGTCGAGGACCTGGACGCCGACGATGTGCCCGACGACGTCGGCGGGGCCGTCGTGGTTGCCGCGGACCCAGACCAGGCGGAGGTCGTCGCGGTCGGAGTTGCGGCGGAGGATCTTGAGGCAGGCGAAGTGCCGCTTCGAGAGCCGGTTGAAGTTGAGGTCGTCGAAGATGTCGCCGTTGATGACCAGCACGCCGGTGTTCTCGACCGCCCACTCGAGGAACTGCTCCAGGAGCACGGCCTGGCAGACGTCGCTGCCGAGATGCAGGTCGCTAATGACCAGGCAGTCGTAGCGCATCGGTGTCGCTCCCAACCTCTCACCGGGCCTGCAGTCGGGTGTGGCGGTCGTGACAGTCGCGTACCTCGACCATCCTCCTCGCCCCCGAGCCGGAGGCCGGAGTCCCGCCCTGCCCGCGATCCAGACGCGGGCACGCGGTGGGAGTATGACCGTCGATCGCCCGGATTCCAAGCGACTTGGTGATTACTCATGAAAGATTCACGACCTCTTCTTGTTACGGGGCATCTCCGACCCGGAACGCCGCGTCCGAACCACGTTTGACGAGGGTTCAGCGTCATCGACCGGTCGGTCCATGCCCCCAGCCGCGGTTGGGAAATCCTCGCGAAGGATTGCCCCCGTCCTTCCGGCGAGAATTGCGGAAAGAGCCCGGCGGCTACGGCCGCCGGGCCTCGGAAGCAGGGGGCCCTATCCGAGCGTGGAGTCGATGACGGCGAGCGACCTGCGGCCTGCGATGAAGTTCACGCTCGTCAGGCCCAGCATGCTGCGCAACTTCTCGGCCGGCACGTTCTTGATCGGCCCCGGACCGGCGGCCTGGCCTGGAGCCGGCTGAGGGAAGGCGGTCGATCGCGCCGTGTGGAAGGTGACGTTCCCCTCAACCTTCTGGAGGATCTGGTGGATGTGGCCGTTCAGCACGGTGACCGAGCCGAAGCGCTTCAGGTAGCTCAGCGCCTGCTGACCGTCCTCGGTGCCCCAGCCCCACTCGGGGTAGATCATCCAGAGGGGGACGTGGGCGTACACCACGATCGGCGTGCTGCTGGTGAGCCCCGCCAGGTCATTCCTGAGCCAGTCCAGTTGCTCCTTGCCCAAGACCCCGAGGCCCCCGGCCTTGAGGCCCAGACTCATGACGTTGACGAGACCGACGAAATGCACTCCCTGATGGTTGAAGCTCTGCCAGCCGGTGCCCATGGTCCCCCGGCCGAAACGCCTCAGGTACTGTTTCCCGTCGTCCGTGAAGACATCGTGTTCGCCGGGGACGTAGACGACCTGGCCGGCCCTGGCGCCCTTGAGGACCTCAGCGACGATGTCGAACTCTCCGGGCTTCGAGAGATGGGTCAGGTCGCCGGTGTGGATCAGGAGGTCCGGTGCCCGTGGCAGCGTGTTGATCTTGGCGACCGTCTCCTGGAGCGTGGCGGTCACGTCCTTGTTTGTCTCCTTGGAGAACCCGATGTGGCTGTCGCTGATTTGGACGAACGTGAAATCGCCCCTCCCCTTCCGGTCGGGTCCCGCGCCGAACGCGCGGGACGAGAGGACGCCGCCGCTGACCGCCCAGACGAGGCCCGTGCCGGCCCAGGCCATGCATTCGAGGAACCCGCGACGGTCCACGCCGTCGCCCTCGTGATCTTGGTCGTTTTCATAGGGCATGGATATGAATCCTGAGTGGTTGCTAAGAGTGAAGGTTTGAACTTGACATGGGCGCCGTCATCGCTTCTCGACGATGACCTGGCCCGACATCTTGGGATGGATGGTGCACACGTAGATATACGTGCCCGGATCGGCGAAGACATGCGAGTATTGGTCGTCGGTATCCAGAGCCTCCGAGTTGAGGATCTTGGGCTTGCCGGTGCTCGTCACCGTGTGCGGCATGTCGTCGTGATTGGTCCAGGTCACCTTTGTGCCGGCCGGGATGGTTAGAGTGCCTGGGGCATATTTGAAATTGTCGATTGAGATTTGCTTTGGTTCAGCACTCACCGGCTTGCCGGCACTCTCACCCGGAGGTGCATTGGCCGCCGTGTCACCACCGACGGGGATTGTCCCCCCGGCACTTCCGCCACAACCTGGAAGCATCACGCCCATCGGGCCCATCAGCGGGATGAGCACCAGCATCCTCCGCATCAAACTCGTCATCATGAGTCTCCTCATCTCGGCCGAGACAATCTTGAGTGTCTCGATTCCTTGAACTCAGTACACCAGGTTCGCAACTCAAGAGGGGTTCGAGGGGGTGACGTGTCAGTCACCTCTGAGCAATGACGGGGCCTCCCTGCGGACGTCCTTCATGACCTCGCGTACGCCACCGATCCATCCGACCTGGGCGTCGTTGAACTCGGGGGCGAAGCTGGCAATGTGCGTCGCCCCGGGGTTACCGTCCTTGGCCCAGTAGTTGAAGCGGTACTGCGAGGGGTCGAGTCCCATCGAGGGGAGCAGGCCCCCCGGGACGTTCACCGCGATCACCTGGCCCCGGATCAGGACCGAACCCCTCGGCAAGTTCGTGGATTTGTTGGTCGTCAAGTCGGTCACGGAGGCAGTTGGCGCCTGGCCGGGCGTGAGGGTGACCACGACGACGGCGTCGAACCGGATGTCCGGGCGGTCGGGGAACGGTCCGGGGGACAGCTTGCCATTGCGGTCGATTCCGAAGACGTATGTCGCCTGAACCTTCGGGTCGATCGCCCCCTGGTTGACGCCGAAGAACTCGAAATTGCCATTCGGGAGCCGCTCGCCGGCCGCGGCCACGGCGTTCAACTGGGCCAGCTGTGGCCCGACGTAATGCTCGTAGAAATGAGGGGTCTTCACCACGATGCCGTTGTGGCCGAAGTCCTCGCCGCTCACTGTCACCTTGCCGAATAGCCCGTTGTTCTCATCGTTGATGCCCGCGGCGAAGAAGAGGGAGTTGGTGGCTGCGCCCCCGTGGCCATTGCCGAACGTGAGTCCCCAGAGGCCCTTGGTGTCGCCCTCCCGGACCCCGCCGTTGAGGATCAGGGGGTGGCCCTGGGCGTCGCTGAGCTGGCCGAGGAACGCGCCGGTCTTCAGGTCGAACGCGTTGACCTTGCTGTCGCCGAAGTTGCCGACGAGCAGGGCGTTGCTGAACTGCCCGAAGTTGTCCGGGGCGACGGCGATCCCGTGCGGCGAATTGAGCAACCCCTGCGAGGCGAACCGCGTGATGAACTGGCCGCTGAGGGTGAACTCGTCGATGAAGCCGTTGCCCACGCCCGCGACGTCGTCGTGCCTGGCGTCGTCCTGCTTGGCGTAGGTGACGAACAGCGTGCCGTTGACGTTCTTGAGCCCGAACGGGGCGAACCCGGCCGGGATGCCCGGGTCGGTGAACTGGTCCTGGGAGAAGCTGTGGAGCTGGAACTTCTTGTCGATGACGTCGACGGTGCCGTTGTGGAAGTCGCTCGCGTAGAGGTAATTCGCCCCGTTGACGGTACCCGCGGTGAGGGTCTTGAAGACCGCCCCGCTCTGGGACAGGTCGGCCGCGATCACGCCCTCGTGCCTGTCCACCGTGGGGTTAAAGCCGACGATGGTGCCGTCCTCGGTCGAGAAGATCACGGTCGCCGGCGCCCTCTTGCCGCCGTGGCTGATGACAAAGTCACTGGTGGTGTTGAAGACGTTGCCGTTGGGGGCGGCGGGGGGCGTGACGCCCGGGGGCGTGGGAATGGTGATCGGTGCGCCGACGATGTGCCCAGAGGCGTCGTACAGCGTCGCCACGCCTGCGTGGTTGTCCGCCACGCGGAACTGGCCGTCGGGGGTCTGCGAGAGGCCCCAGGGGTTCTGAAGGTTCGGGTCGGTCGTGGGGGCGAGACCGGGGACGTTGGAGACGAGGTTGGTCTGCTGGTAGGCGCTGCCCGGGAGCGGCTTGAAGAAGTTCTGGTCGATGAACTGGGCCACCGATCGGCCCTGAGCGTCACCGGCCGTGACATCGAACCGGAAATGATTCCCGCTCCAGACGACGCTATTCTCCGCCTCGGTCGCCGCGGCCGAGAAGCTAGAGAACGAATGCGTTTCGCCCTTCAAATCCTCGGATGTCAGACGGAAGCTGATGTTGTCGGTACCGAAGAAGTTGTCAAGTGTCGCCGCAGCCGCGCCGCTGATGCCGCCGTGCGCGGAGACCCACGACGGGTGGTTCGCCGTGTTGTTCAGCGGCAGCCAGTTCGGGTCGGCGACGGTGTCGGGATTGCCGTCCTGGCCGGCGAGTTGGATGGCCGTGACCGGGCGCCACCGGTTGTACGTATACTTGGCATCGAAGAAGGCGATCGTCTCGTCGGCCAGCGCGACGTTCAACTCGGCGAACAGCCGCGCGTTCTGATCCAGCGTGTTGTTCTGAGACAGGGCGGCGCTCTCTGCGATCTCGTTCCAGTAGCCGGCGATCTGGGGGGTGCCGGCCTTGCCCTCCCAGAACCGGGCCACGTCGGTCTGCTGGGCCGTGCGGACGGTGCTGTCCACGCGTCCGAAGTCTTTCACCTCGTTGAAGGCGGCCGTGTACTTGGGACTGGTCAACGCCGGGGGTGGGCCCGGCCGGAACTGGGAGCCGCTGTTCAGGGCGAAGGGCGTGACATCGGGCCATTGCGGCGTCTGGGCCGGCGCGAAGGCGGTCGGCGTCGGTCGCCAATCCCCCGGGTTGGTTCCCGGCGTGTCGTTCACCACGGCGTTCGCGCCATCTGTGGCGCGCCAGATCAGGGTCTGCTCAGCGACGAATCGCCCCACGGCGATGCCGTCGGTCTTGGCCCGGCCGTCAGGGACATTTGCCAGGGACGCCTGATACGTCGCCTGGAACAATGCCGCGTCGGTCGGGAAGAGGGCAGACGCGGTGAAGAGCCCCGCCGCAGCGGCCGCCGCCACGGGCGACGCATCGGCCGGTGCATCCACCTGAACGTGAAAGACGCTGGACGTATGGTCGATGCCGTTCACCGCGTCGTAGATCGCTGACTGCACGATCGCCAGGTCGCGGGTCAGGAAGCCGATCGTCGGTTTCTCGTTCCGGATGGCGGTCAGGACCGCCTGGTTCCATTGGATGACCACGTCGGCCGAGAGCAGGCAGCGCTCGTCGAGCGACTCGATGCTCGGGCGGCGGGCCCGCGATCGGCGATTTCTGACCCGAGACGATCGGTACTCCCGAGTGCGTGAGCCGGTCCAGAGTGGAAATAACATGAGATGCTCCGTTCACGTCAATCGTGGACCCGCTCGTCACGGGGACTCCCCGTGAGAACTGCGAGCGGTTCCCGTCCAAGGACAAAGGGGTTGGCCGAGGAAGGAGCCGCGGTCGATGCCACCGGACCGGTCGCATCGCGGGCTCCTTGCGCAGACCGACGGGGTCGCATCGTGGCGCGGGCCACGGTGGTCTTCCCGTCCTTCGAGCAAGCACCGCCGGACCTCTGACGTCCCGACGCTTGCCGGACACGAGTCGGGCTCAAGCTCCCGACGCCAACAACCTAGACCGCCCCGACCCGGAGATTATTCCCGCGGGCTTCGGATACCCGGGAATTTGCCGCGAGCGAGGCGGTGACGGATCGACTGAGCCCTATTTCTGGCGAAGGCTTGGGAGTAAAACAGCAAGATGCGCGGTCATATATTACTGAGGGGTCAACGAAGAGGTGGAATCGCCGTTGCAAAGAGCCGAGGAGCGAGAGCGGTTTGAACAAGCCCTCCTACCGCACCTGGACGCCGCGTACAACCTGGCGCGCTGGCTGACCCACGACGACCATGATGCGGAGGACCTGGTGCAAGCGGCCTATCTGCGCGCCCTGAAATTCTTCGGCGGATTCCACGGGGCGAACGCCCGCGCCTGGCTGCTCACGATCGTGCGCAATGCCTGTTACACCTGGCTCGAACAGAAGCGGGCGCGCGGCCCCGCGACGGCTTATGATGAGGAAATCCACAGCGTCGAATCCGACACCATGGCCCCCGAACAATCTCTCCTGCGCGAGGAAGCCCAGCAGTCGGTCCGACGAGCTCTGGAAGAATTGCCCGTGGAGCTCCGCGAGGTGGTGGTCCTGCGCGAGCTGGAAGGTCTATCTTACAAGGAGATCGCTGCCATCGCCGAGATTCCCCTGGGTACGGTCATGTCCCGCCTGGCCCGTGCCCGCGAGCGGCTGCATCAACGACTCGGCGACTGCGGGGACTGGGAGCCTTAACTTGGATTGCCGAGAGACCCGAGCACTCATCCACGGCTACGCCGACGGCGAGCTCGACCTGGTGACGAGCCTGGAGATCGAGCGTCACCTTCCGGAGTGCCCAGACTGTGCGAACGCCCTGGCGGGCCTGCAGGCAGTACGGGCCGCGATCAAGAGCAGCGTCCCTTACTATCAGGCACCTCCCGGTCTGGCGGGGCGCGTGCGGTCGTCCGTGCGCAGGGCAACCCGTGCGGACCGAACCCCGCGCCTGGGTCCCGGTCCGCTGATCGCCTTGGCGGCCTCGCTGGCGTTGATGACGGCCGTGGGCTGGGGGTTGGCACACATCCTGCGTGTCCCCGGCGACGATGCGTTCCTGACGCGGGAGCTGGTCGCGAGCCACGTCCGCTCGCAGATGCTCCCCTCGCACCGGTTCGACGTGGTGTCCTCCGACCCGCACACGGTCAAGCCGTGGTTCGAGGGGAAGCTCGACTTCGCGCCCCCGGCGAAGGACCTGACGGACCAGGGCTTCCCCCTCGTCGGGGGGCGACTCGACTACCTCCACGGCCGGCCCGTGGCGGCGATCGTCTACCAGCGCCGCCGGCACACCATCAACCTGTTCGTCTGGCCGTCGTCACCGGCCGACGATGCGGCGCCGGCGAAGGCATCACGGCAAGGGTTCCACATGCTGAGATGGACGAACTCGGGGATGACGTTCTGGGCCGTCTCCGACCTCAACGAGGGCGAACTGCAAGAGTTCGTTCGCCTCATCCAGGGCTAATACAGGGCCGGCCGGGCAGAATGACCGATTGTGGCGAATCCTGCCGTCGGTGTGTCTCACGGTGCAGAGGACGCACTTTTGGATGACCGGACGCCGAGCGCATTTGGCCCCTCAGCCGTTTGCTACCGCCCGGCCGTGACTGATTGCCCTTTGAGCCACTGCCGCTCGAACTCGGCCGGTGCCAGGTAGCCCAGCGACGAATGGACCCGCTTCCGGTTGTACACGTCGTCCAAGAAGCGGCCCACTCGGCCATACGCATTTCCACTACCGAGAATCGGCGTAACCTTGCTTATGGGACAGTCTCTTAGAAAGCCACTGGCTCGATTCGAACCAGTTCGCCCCGCTCCGCCGACTCGGCACAGGCGAGGGCCAACCGGAGGGTATCGAGGGCCTCGCCCGGCTCGGGGGCGTCGGCGCGGGGGAGACCACGGACCAGGTCGGCGAAACAGGCGAGCTCGCGGGCAAAGGCAGAGCCAAGGACGTCCGGCTCCTGGCGCAGCACGACCTCGGGGGGCTCGCCCGGCCGATAGCAGAGCAAGGTCGCCGGGTCGTCATGCGCGGTGCGGCCCGCGTCGGAGCCGCTCATGTCGTGCATGGCGAACTCCTGCAGGTTCATCCCGTAGTCGAACGACCCGAGCGTGCAGACCGCCTTGGCGGTGAAGACCATCGGGTCGCCCCGGAGCAAGTAGCTCCCCTCGACCAAGGCGCGCAAGCCCGACGGCCAGAGCAGGGTCGTATACGCGTGGTTCAAGCCGCCGTCACCGTCGCGCGGACCCGCGCAGAAGACTTGCTCCGGCATGCCGAACGTCCAGCGGAGGAAGTCGAGGTCGTGGATCTGCAAGTCGAGCACGACGCCCCCCATCCGGCTGGGGCGGTGCCTCCAGCCGTCCTCCCCCTGGACTGAAATCAGGAGGGAGAGCATCCGCCGCATCGTGATCGCCAGGCAAGGCCCCAGCGCCTCTGAGCGCAGCAAGTCGCGGAGCCGAACGTACTCCGGCCAGAACCGCAGGACGTGACCGACCATCAGCCGGACCCCGGCGGCTCGACACGCATCCACCATCGCCAGCGCATCGTCCCAGGTCAACGCGATCGGCTTCTCGCAGAGGACGTGCTTCCCCCGCGCCGCGGCCCGCTCGACATAAGGCCGGTGCAAGTCGTTGGGCACGCAGACGTCCACGCCCGCGACCTCGGGGTCGTCGAGCATGGCGTCATAGCTGTTGTAGAGCCGAGCCCCCATCTCGTGGGCAAGCGCCTCCGCCCGCTCTGGGTTGCGGCCTCGGCAGACGGCCAGCTCGACCCCCGGGCAGTCCCGCAGCGCCCGGGCATGGAGCCGGCCAATATCACCCAGACCCACCAACCCGATCCGGATCGTCTCACTCATGGGGATTGATTCGCTCCGTTGGCTCGTAACGCCCAAGGATCCGGTCCATCGCCGCCGAGGTCTGATCGAGAACCAGGTCGCCATGCCGCTCGGTCGGGAACTGCTCGGCGATCCAGCAGCCTTCAAAGCCGGCCACCTTCGCGGCTTGAGCCAGCGCGACCCAATCGACGTCGCCCGCCAGCAACGGGACGAAGCCGTGGATGGTTCCCACCTGCCTTCGGAAGTCCTTCAGGTGGATCTCCTTCACGCGCGGGCCGAGGATCCGCATCCATTGCTCGGCGAACCCGAAGAGCGTGACGTTGCCCGTGTCGAGCAAGACCCCACACCGCGGGCTTCCCACCTCATCGACGAGCCGCCTCATCTCGAGCGGGCTGAGCAGGAACATGTTCCAGATCGGCTCCACCAGCAAGTTGACCCCCGCCTGCTCGGCGTCCGGGGCGAGCGCGCGGAGCGCGGCGAGGGTGCGGTCCCAGGCATGCTCGTAATCGACCTGGTCGGTCTTCGCGTCCCACGGCTTCCCGACATAGCCGGGGATGACCAGCACCCCACGCGCCCCCAGCTCGGCCGCGATGGCGAGGGCCCGCCGAACGACGGCGACTCCCTGGGTTCGGATCGCCGCATCGTCACTCGTAAATGAATACTGCAAAGGGGCGATCTCGAGGCTCGGCAGGTCGATCCCTTCGTCGGCCGCCCTTGAGGCAATCTCGCGGACTTGCGCGACCTCGGTCTCGAGGTGAAGCAATCCCCCTTCGAGCTCGAGGTAGGGCTGAACGGCCTCGAAGCCGGCCCGCCGCGCTCTCCGGTAAACCCGGCTGTAGTCCTCCATCGTGCGTAGAAACGAGGTCCCAGCCAGGAAGTCTCCCGAGTCAGCGAATGCCCGAATGACGATCCCTTTCTTCCATGGTTGGATCATGTCTGGATTATTCTCCGACTCGAAGGGTCGTGGGGGTGGGAGAGTCACCTTGCCGGTTGCCGCCCACTCGACCCCGCGCTGAAAGGTGGCGACGAAACCGGGGGTGCCGACCGACCGCAAGTCGTGGCCGAGGGCCGTCGTGAAGACGCGTCCGTTGCGATAGGGGAGCGTCCACATAATCGGCTCGTCCTTGCCCGAGCCACAGATGGGCGACGGCCCCTTCGAGCAGTTGTTGGGGTCGTCATGCGCGGTGGCGAGGACGGTGATTCCAGGCTGCATCGTCAGGCGCTGGTTGATCTCGTCATGCTGGAGGAACGAGCGGGGCAGACCCTGCAAGATCGGGTGTTCCGACTCCTTCAGGTCGACGTCGAAGGTGTGGTAGGGAGCGTGGGTCGCCCCTTGCCGCCAGGCGCCCCCGATCAGTTTCTCATATTCGGGCCACTGGGGATGTGAGCTCAGGGCGGCATGGAACGCCACCACCCCCTTGCCGCGATCGAGCACGCTCAGGAGGGCGCGCCGGGTGCTGTCCGGCCACTCCGGGCCGAAGACACCGGCATGATTGGTGAAGTTGAGGACGATCGCGTCATACCCTTCGAACGTCTTCTCGTCGCAACCAACCGGCTCCTCGTTCACCCGGACCTCGAACCGCCCCGTCGCCTCGAGCGTGGCGCGGAGCGACTCGGTGATCTTCCGCCAGTCGTGCATGTTATAGCCGGTGAGGATCAGGACTTGCAGCTTCTTCGGGTCCCGCCCCGGCGTCTCCGCCTCGGTCGGGCCGGCGAGCGTCGTCAGCAGGAACGCCGCCAGAAGCACCGCGAGGAATCGCTTCATCGTCACCTCGTCATAAAGTGTCTTGTCGGGTGGGCACGTCCCACCATGCCTTTTGACCAACGACTTGACAGGCGTGGGGGACCCGCTGGAGTCAAACCCCAAGACCAGGCGGCCTTGCCATCAGAATACGGATGTTATATCAGCCCCCCAAGCGATTCCACCCCCCTCCGCGATTCGCGGTCGCCTCTGCCTTGGACGGTGGGCACGGCCCACCCGATAAAAATTAGACCCGAGGGGAGAGGAGAGGGCGAACTCTTGACATCTCAGCCCGATGATGCCATATCACATAGCCGACGCCATCGTAGGCTTCAGCCGTGTCGCACGCACGAAGGGAAAGGGCCATCCTGATGAGACCCGCCGTGAATCGCAGAGAGTTCCTCGGCAGCGTCGGCGGGGGCTTGGCGGCCGTCGCCGCGGGATCGTCGGCCGCCGCGGAGCCTGCCGACGCCGCAGGCAGGCCGATCCGGTTCGGCCTGATCGGGTGCGGTAACCGGGGCCCGCACGACGCCGCAGGGCTGATCACCCAGGCCGGGGGGCAGCTCGTCGCGCTCGCCGACCTCTTCGAGGACAAGGTCACGAAGATCAGGCCGACCCTCGACGGCGTCCTCAAGGCGAAGGGGCTGCCCCCGGTCGCGGCCGACCGGCTCTACCACGGCCCACAGTCCGCGCTCCGGCTAGCGGAGAGCGACCTCGACGCCGTCCTGATCGCGATCACCCCTTACTACTACCCGGCCGTGCTCGAGATGATCGCCGGGACCGGCCGGCACATTTACTGCGAGAAGCCGGTCGCCGTCGACGTCCCGGGTTGCTTGCGGGTGATCGACCTGGCGAAGCGGTTCGAGGGCAAGATCGTCTTCCACGTCGGGATGCAAGTTCCCTGGGCTTCGGCCATGCAGGAGATGGCCAGGCGGATCCACGCGGGGGCGATCGGCGAGATCGTGACCGCGCAGTCGTTCTTCTACTTCAGCGGCGGCGGGCTCGTGGCCCCGCCCAACGTCGGCCCCGACGAGGCCCGGATCAGACGCTGGACGGGTGACCGCGTGCTCTCCGGCGACATCATTGTCGAGCAGAACGTGCACGGCATCGACAAGATCAACTGGATCCTCAAGGGGCACCCGATCGCGGCGTTCGCCAAGGGCGGACGCAAGGCACGGACCGACTTCGGCGACGTCTGGGATCACTACGTCGGCGCCTTGACCTACCCCAACGACGTCGTGGTCAACTTCCAGTCGACCCAGTTCCCCCCCAGCCTCGGCGACGCGGGCGAGCGGTTCTTCGGGACCCGCGGAGTCTCCGAATCGCACTACAGCGGCGGGGTCAAAATCTTCGGCGCGTCCCCGTGGGACTCCGGGGCCAATGAGATCATCACCGACGCCGAGGCCAACAAGTACAAGGCATTCATTGAGGACATCCGCACGGGGAACCTCCGCAACGAGGCCTTCCGGGGCGCGGAGAGCGCACTGAGCGCGATCCTGGTGCGCACGGCTGCCTACCAAGGGCGTGAAGTCACCTGGGACGCAATGCTCAAATCGGGCGAGGCGTTGAATGCCGGGTTCGACCTGAAGCAGTTCGAGACCCGCTCATGACAATGTCTCTCACGGGAAAAGTCGCGATCGTCACCGGCGCAGGCAGTCATCGCGGTATTGGCCGGGCGATCGCGCTCGGCCTGGCGCGCGAGGGCGCCGACGTGGCGGTCACGGAATGGGCCGGCGAGGGGGTCGCCGACGAGATCGAAGGGCTCGGCCGGCGATCCTTGGCCGCCGCCATCGACGTCGCCGACGCGCCGGCCGTTCGCCAGTTCGTCGACGCCGTCGCCCGCAAGTTCGGGCACATCGATATCCTGGTCAACAACGCCGGGTTCTGCGAGTTCGTCCCGTTCCTCGACCTGACCGAGGAGCTCTGGGATCGGACCCTGGCGGTGAACCTGAAGGGGTTCTTCCTGTTCGGCCAATGCGTCGCCCAGCAGATGGTCCGCCAAGGACTCGGCGGTAAGATCTTGAACATCTCCTCACAGGCTGCTGAGGTGGCGGGCGAGGAGAAGGTTCACTATTGCGTCTCCAAGGCCGGCGTCAAAATGCTCACCCAGGGGATGGCCCTGGAACTCGCGCGGCACCGGATCCAGGTCAACGCCATTGCCCCGGGCACTATCGACACCGAGATCGTCCGCCAACCCCACATCCAGGCCCTGGTCGAACGCGAGCGTCAACACTCCACCATCCCGCTCGGCCGCATGGGAACCGCCGCGGACCTCGTCGGCGCCGCCCTCTTCCTCTGCTCGCCCGCGTCGGATTACGTCACCGGCGCCACCCTGCTCGTCGACGGCGGCATCCTCAGCGGCTCCCTCCTTCCCGAAGAATTCCGCTCCGCCAACTTCCCCCAAAAAAATGATGGTGGCCTCCCCTAACCCAGAGCAAGCCCCCTCCCTTTCCCCCCCCCCCCCGCCGGGGCCATTCATCACGGTTCCGATAGCCTGGCTCGACGAGCTCTGTTATCGTCGATGCAAGCATCGACAAACAACCTTGGCGAGCTCTGTTTATGACCTTGGCGATCGAGACGCATCAGTTATCCCGATTCTTCAATAACTCCTGTGCCGTCAACGGTATCGAATTATCCGTCGAACGCGGAACTTTTTACGGGTTTCTCGGGCCCAACGGCGCGGGAAAATCGACAACCATCAAGATGTTGACGGGCTTGCTCGCCCCTTCCGGCGGGCAAATTCAGGTGCTGGGCCGGAACATGCTCGACCCGCGCGAGGCGCTGGACGCGAAGCGGCACATGGGGGTCATCCCCGAAGATCTGGCCCTGTTTGACAACCTCACAGCGCGTGAGTACCTCACCTTCGTCGGCCGGATCCACCTGATGCCTCGGGACACGATCCGCAGCCGGAGCGAGGAATTGCTCTCGCTCCTGGACCTCCAGAACGAGGAAAAGAAGCTCACGCTGGAATACTCCCACGGCATGAAGAAGAAGCTGGCGATGGCCGCCGCGCTCCTGCCGAACCCCGACTTGCTGTTCCTCGACGAGCCGTTCGAAGGGGTCGACGCCGTGACCTCGCGCGTGATCCGCGACTTGCTCGCGGGGTTTGTCGCCCGCGGCTCGACCGTCTTCCTGACCTCGCACGTCCTGGAAATCGTCGAGCGCCTTTGCACCCACGTCGGGATCATCGTCAAAGGAGACCTGGTCGAGCAGGCGTCGCTGGAGACGATCCGCCAGGGGGCCTCGCTCGAAGAGTCGTTTCTCCAGAAGGCGGGGGCCGATCACGAAGCCAGTCGCAACAAGCTCAACTGGCTCGAGGAGGCCGCGTCGTGAACTGGCAACACTTGCAGGCCGTGGTCTGGCTCCGCTGGCGGTTGCTGATGAATGAGTACCGCCGCGCCGGCGCTCTCAATGCTGTGGTGATGATGATTGTGCTGGTCGGGGCATTGGCCACGGCCATTCCCGCAGTCATCACGTGCTTCATCGTTGGTACATATTTAATCCCCAAGGCGACGCCGACTCAGTTGCTGTATGCGTGGGACGGGGTGCTCCTCGGCTTTCTGCTCACCTGGGGGATCGGTGTCTTGATGGAGTTGCAGCGCAGCGACCCCTTGTCACTGTCAAAGCTCCTCCACTTGCCGATCTCGGCCAACGGGGCGTTTCTGATCAATTATCTCAGCTCACTGCTACGTCTGAGCCTGATCGTCTGCGCTCCGCTCATGCTCGGATTCAGCCTGGCGCTCATCTCGGTCAAAGGCGTCTCGCTCCTGCCCGTCCTGCCGTTGTTGGCCGCGTTCCTGCTGATGGTCACCGCCCTGACTTACCAGTTCCAAGGGTGGCTGGCCTCGCTGATGAGCAACCCGCGCCGCCGCCGAACGATCATCATGACCGCGACCATGCTCTTCGTTCTGATCGTTCAGTTGCCGAACCTGATCAACTTGCTCTCCCCCTGGGGCGTCCAACGGCACGCCAACCAATCCGCAGCATTGTCGAAGGAATTAGGGAAGCTGGAGCACTCGTTTAAGGCGAAGGAGTTCGACGCGCCGGAATACCTGGCTCGCCAGCAGGAAGTCATCCAGAATCACAAGCTTGGCACCGAGCAAGCCAACCGCGAAACCATGAAACTGTGGGAGAAGTGGGCTCGTCTTGTGAACACAATCTTGCCGATCGGCTGGCTTCCGCTGGGCGTGATGGCCGCGGCCGAGGGCCGATTCCTACCGTCGATCTTGGGGCTGCTGGGAATGACCCTGATCGGACTCGCCAGCCTCTGGCGGGCTTACGGCACCACGATCGCGCTCTATCAAGGCCAGCCGACCAACCGAAAAGGCCGGCCGGCGCCCGAACCAGCGGTCGCACCGACGGCAGCAATGGCGAACGGCCAGACGCAACGGGCCTCGCTGCTCGAAACCCGCATTCCCGGCTTGTCGGAACCGGTCTCGGCGATCGCACTCGGGGGCTTTCGCTCACTCCTGCGGTCGCCCGAAGCGAAAATGACGTTGCTGACCCCCTTGATCACAGGCGTCATCTTCGGCTCCATGCTCTGGAATCAACGGCACGTGACTCCGGAGCCGTTTCGACCGCTGATCGCCATCGTGGGAATGCTCTTCGTGCTCCTCGGCGTGCTCCAGTTGGCCGGGAACCAATTCGGCTTCGACCGCGACGGTTTTCGCGTCTTCGTGCTCAGCGCGGCACCTCGGCGGGACATCCTCCTTGGCAAGAATCTGGCGTTCGCCCCAATCACCCTGGGAATGAGCGCGCTCCTGCTGGCGGCCGTACAAGTGCTTTGCCCCATGCGGCTCGACCACTTCTTGGCCATCATCCCCCAGTTCATCTCCATGTTCCTGCTCTTTTGCGTCTTCACGAACTTGATGTCGATCTACACGCCGATCTACATCGCCGCGGGTTCGCTGAAGCCCTCGAATCCGAAGTTGAGTACGATCCTCTTGCAACTGGTCATGTTCATGCTCCTCTTTCCGCTCACCCAGGCGCCAACCCTCTTGCCGCTGGGCGCCGAGGCGTTGTCGAAATTCCTCGGTTGGACGGAGAATGCACCCGTCTTCCTGGCCTTGGCGCTGGCGGAATGCGCGGTGGTCGTCTTGTTTTACCGCGTCTCGCTGGGGTGGCTCGGGCGCTGGTTCCAAGCCCGAGAGCAGATCATCCTGGAGACCGTGACCAACCGGGCGCCTTGAGACACCCCAAAGGGAAGGGGAGGGAGGGAAGGAACCGATCTCCGTTAGCGAAGGGAAACCGACCGATGGGGGGAGTCTATCCTGGGTGCCACGCGGTTCCGTACTCTGTCACGCGACACGAAGTTTGCTCGCGAAATCGCGACACGAGTTTGATTCACAGTGACCAGATATTCACTATGGCCGGCCAGTGACGTCCAACGCCATGACCCGCTCGGGAGTGACCTCCCTGGCGGGTTTATGGCGAAGTTCGCGGCCCGAGGCGTCGGAGAACACCCATTCGTTGGTTTCCGGATCGAACGTCACGTAGAGGTCCTGCCCCTGGAACCTCTCCCCGACGTAGTAGGCCCGGTTGTAAATCGAGACGTACCCATTCTTGTTCACGCGTCGGACGCCCACGTAACCCGAGAGGTGGGTGGTGACGCGGTTCCAAACCCAAAGGTCGGGCTCCGACGGTTCCGAATAGGGCCGGCCCGAGTGCACGAGGCCCGGGTAATAGGCAAGGCGGCTCAGGCGCTCGCGGTAAGGGTAGACCTCGCGGTGCAGCCGATCCATCGCTTCCAGACGGGCTTGCAACTCCGTCGGCGATTGGCACGTTCCCGGCTCGCACCAGCGGTTGCCGGTCCCCTGCGATCGTTCCACGACGCCGTTCTCCTGGGGACGGCTCGGCGTGTTCCAGATCATGTCGACCCCCAGGCCGATCAGCCAGAACCCAAGTTCGGTCGGGAAATCCCCCTTTGAGCCCCAGGGCGAGCCGTTGTCGACCCGCATGTTCCCGGGCAAGCCCCACCGCGAAAAGGCACACCGCAATTGCCCCCGGACGCCTTCGGGTGGGACTTGATTCCATCTCCCTTGGGGGGAAAACCGCGGTCCGGAACACCGCGCCACTGCATTCATCAACGAGTCGAAGCCAACTCACTAAATCGCCTGTTGCGATTTTTATCAATTCCTTGGCGTCCATCTGCCAGGTCTGGTGCGGCACGGTCGCCCTGGCGGGGTTGTCCTTCGCCGGACGGCCCGCGGAGGCGGGGGCGAGGTCGGCCCGGAGGAGCCATCGTTGGAGGGTTCGCGCCGAGGGGACCGGTTCGTTCCACGTCTCATTCAGGAGGTGAATCCAGATCAACTCGGCCCCCCAAGCGGGGTGGTCGCGGCGGTATTGCAAGGCGGCGTTTCGCAGGTCCGAGGCCGACACCTCGGTGTCCGGTGTTCGGCGGTAATCCGGTTCGAGGCCCTCGACACCTCGTTCCCGGAATCGACGGATCAGACGCCGCACCGTCGGGCGTGACAGCGACAGTGCCTCGGCGATTTGACCGGGGGTCTGACCTTGCTCCCAGAGTCGGGTCACAATGCGCCGAACCGGAACAGGGATGGGGCGTGGCATGGTGCAACCTCGAGTTAGGATCGCCATGAGTACGGCCCCATCATACTGTACCGATGTGGACTCCGGATCAAACTCGTGTCGCGATTTCGCGAGCAAACTTCGTGTCGCGTGACATACTCGGAACCCGTGCGGGAACGCCTCGGCTCGTGGCGCACGGGTTCCGCGTAGCCCCCGGAAGGCATTCCTCATCGGCAATGGAGGGCGTCTCTTTTCTTCGCCAGCCGAAGGAGAGGGACGTCTCCTGCTGTCGGACAGGTTCCTGAAATCAAATGGGCGAGCGGTCCGCGAACAATCGCGCGGGTCGTGGTGTCATCAGCGAGAGCGGTCGGTCGCCTCACCTCGTTTCAAGAGCTTGAGCGTTGGAGGAGGATGCGGATGTTGATCCCTGCGGGAACAGATTCCGACAAGGAGGCCGTCGCGGCGCTCGCGCGCCGGCATGGCCTCACGCCGATCGGCGAGATCGAGCTGAACGACCTCGGCCTCGACTTCCGCGCGGCGTTCACCACCGACGAGGACGACACGGACTGGGTGCTCCGGATCCCTCGCCGCCCCGACGTCTGGCCGCGGGCCGAAAACGAGGCCCGGGTCCTGGCGCTCCTCAAGGGCCGGCTCCCGGTCGAGGTCCCCGACTGGCGAATCGTCACGCCGGAGCTGATCGCCTACCCGCGTCTGGCCGGCACGACCGCCGTGACCGTCGATCCGGCGACCAAGGAGCCCACCTGGAACATCGACAAGGACAACCCGGCCTTCGTGGCGAGCTTCGCCCGCACCCTCGCCGCGCTCCACGGCATCGATCCTGCCGAGGCCGCCGCGGCCGGCTTGCCGGTCTCGTCACCGGAGGAGGCCCGACGAGCCTTCGCCGCGGATCTTGACCGGGTGAAGCGCGAGATCGGCATCGGCGACAGCCTCTGGCACCGCTGGCGGACTTGGCTCGATGACGACGCGTCCTGGCCCCCGTTCACAACCCTGGTCCACGGCGACCTCCATGTCGGCCACGTCCTGGTCAACGAGACGTCCCACGCGACGGGCGTGCTGGACTGGACCGAAGCCGAGGTGAGTGACCCCGCCATCGACTTCATCTTCCATCTCATGGGGTTCGGCGAGCCCGGCCTCGAGCGTCTGCTCAACGAATACGAAGCGGCCGGCGGACGGACATGGCCGGGTATACGTCGCCACATCGGCGAAAGGCTCGCCGCCTTCCCCATCAAGTACGCCCTGTTCGCGCTCCTGAGCGGAGCGGACGAGCATCTCGCCGCGGTCCGGACCCAGCTCGGAGTCGACGGCGGATCGGCATGATCCTGATCCGCGATCGCAGCGGAGGTCTTTGCCGGCGATCCGCCGGTCGGTCGTCTCAGAGCTTCTTGAACAACGCCAACGCCTGATCCTCGAAGATCTGCTGCCATTCCGGCGCCAGGATGCAGTCACTATCTTCCTGAGCTCCACCCACGTTCTTGAGCTGTTCCGCGGTCGGCGCGTAATAGATATACCCATTGGTATAGCCCGCCACGAACGCAAGGTCGTGGGGCGCCTTCTTCTTGAGATTGAGCCCGATCTGCACGGTCAATTCCCCTGGAAACGTGACCAGGACGAAATCGCCAACCCTCAGCCCCACCATCTCGACGTCGATCGTTCGGCTTCCCGCGGCCACGTTGTCCGCCTGATGTTTCCGTAGCAAGGCCAGGTTCGTTTGCATTCGGGTGAGTTGCTCCATGACATAGATATTGTCAACATACGCCTTCATATTGCCGCGATTCTCGGCGTCGAGCTTGGTCAAGTCGTCCCGCTTCATCATCTTTTCGAGCAAGTAGCGGTGGGAGCTGTAGGAGGGAAACTCGCTGGACAGGTTGTACTTCACAGCCAACGGGATAAACGTCTTCAGATTCAGGCTTGTGCCTTGGAGGGACTGAAGCCTATTTTGCTGCTCGGCCTCCATCGAGCGGATGCGCTGGGCCACATCGGCTCGGGGCAGCCTGACAGTCTCATGGATGACTCGAAGGCGATCGTCGGCTTTGCACGGCACCTTCTTCAATGCCTGCAAGGTGCTCAGGCCCAACATGTTCCCGAGCGGTTCCGCATTCCGCGGACTGTTGACATCTTTATACGCAATCGGGTTGATGTCGCCGCCGCACCCCTGCAAGAACAGAGCGATCGTTCCCTCGCTCAAGTTGTCCTCGATCACTTGGGACGCAAAGCCGGTGAGATCGGCGGTATTTCCGCCGCTCGGAACCCCTTGGATCGGATGGCAGGCGAAGTTGTAGACGACCGCCAAGGTCCGCCCGTCGGTGCGATTGAGCCGGAGGATGCCGATTTCCGGATCCACCGGGCCAACCTGGGCGACCTCCTCATCCGGCGGCAGCGAGTACGCATGCCGGACGTCGATCTCCTTGCCGTTTTTGAGCTTGAGCCTGCGGTTCTCCATGATCCGATTCTCATGGCCAGCGCCGGCACCGACGTTGACCGGGACCAGGTTCTCCATCGCTTCCCGCACCGCCTGAAACGTCCGCTGGTCGACATCCGCGCAGACGACTCCATGACAGTGGCTGGCGTTGACCAGGACGCTCTCGGGCTTAATGTTGAGTTCCGTCTCGAGCCGCCCACGCACCTTGGCGAGATAGTCGTTCTTGATGTGCCCGATCTCGCCGATCGCCACGGCGTCGACGGTGATCATCACGGCCGTGGTGGTGTCATCCTTCAAGACCAGGGCTTTGACATACAACGGGTCATTGACCGGTCCGGCCTCCCGATTCGTGATGTCCACTTTCGCAACGCCCGCCCTGAGCGGCCCGGCAACCGCCGCGCCGGCTGGGAGAAAGCTGATGCCCCCCAGCATCGCCATGGAGATGGCCCACGGAAGCTTGGAGCAAGCTTGCCGCCTGCGAACGCGGAGAAGCCCCGTGATGCCAAACGTCCGAGCAGGACTTGAATTCATCATTGGTTTTTCCATTGCTCCAAACGGCCAGGTGATGTTTGGTCAGAAACACAAGGCCCCGAGATTGTAACGGGCCATGCAGTCTCGCACGAGCGTCAGCCGGTGAGCCTTCTCCTGGTTCGTCGGACGGTGGATTCAAGCGATCGGGGGAGTCCGAACCGTCACGGACTTGCCGATTTTCCCCCCCTTCGAAACCGAAACGGGGCGGGCGACCGAGGTGCGGATCGACCTGATCGGTCAATCGCTCTCTCGAACGCCACGCCCCGTCTCAAAGCGAGGAAGGGTTCCACGGACTGGGGGCGAGCGGGGTGGGAACGTTCGGCAGACCATCCGATACGACCCGACTCCCCGGCGCGAGCGCCGACGGAAACCGGGGGAAACCCGAGCGTTGGGGCCGGAACGGACCACGCGCCTCGAAGGGCGCGCACTCGAAGACCGGCCCACCGCGGGTCCGACACGCGGCCAGACCCCTCTCCAGGAAACAAACGGTGCGTTGTCAGTCGATCGGGGCGGCGCAGTGACCGCACGGAGGAACGCGGATTGAACGCTTCTTGCCTCATCGAAGGGCGGATCGGCAAGCTCGGTGGTCCAGGCAACGTCGAGAGCATCGAGTGCGATACCCTGATCCCCCGACGGCTCGACTGGGCCGAGCTCATGATCCAGCAACTCCGAAGACGCGGGAACGCTCGCTCCCGTGACCTCCACGAAATCATCAAAACCGTCTTCAACCTCGGCAACGACCTCGTCATTCTCATGAGAGGCCGGCGCCTCCTGACAGGCACCCTCGTCCACGTAGGTCTCATCTTGGTGCAACTCAAAGTCGGGTGAACGATCGGGTTCCGACAGAACGACTTCCTCCGGCGACGGTTGAGGACAAGCCTCGAGGTCGGGCGCAGAAAGGGCGACGTCGGTGACCGTGATCGACTCATCCTGGATCAACTCGTCGCAAGCGGCCGGCTCATCGAAGGTCGCAGAGCAACCCTCGAGTTCCGGACGGATCTCGGCGGCGAGTTCTCGAGGGACGGGCACCTCCAAAACCTCCTCGAATGAGCCAACAGGTTCCGACCAAGCAACCTCCTCCGACGACGACGGACAAAGCAAAGCTTCGGCGTCGGGCGACGAAGAAAGGGCGGCGTCGGAAATCGGCTCATCCTGGGAGCACTCGTCGTCGTAAGCCTCCGGCTCATCGAGGTTCGCGACGCAGTCCTCGAGTTCCGGACTGATCTCGACGGCGAATTCTTGAGGCCCAAGCTCCTCAGGCGGCAACACCGATTCCTCCTCCGGCGACGGGCAAAGCAAAGCTTCGGCGTCGGACGAAGAAAGGTCGGCGTTGTCGTTGATCGGCTCAGCGTCAACGAATTCGTCGTGAGTTGCCGGCGCATCGAAGATCGCAGGGCGATTCTCGAATTCCGAACGGACCTCATCAACGGCGAATTCTTGGGGAACAAGCTCCTCCACGTCCTCGGACGCCGACTGGGAAGCCGACGCAAGAGGAGGGGTGGATTCGCTTTCAGACAGGGCAAGGGCGGGTTCGGGTTGCATCTCCGTGTTCGTGCTCGGGCCTTCGACCCGGACGAACTTCCCTGGGCCGACCTGAATCCAGGTCGCGGACGCCGCGGCCGGTTCGACGACCGGTCCCCCCTTCGCCTTCCGCCCCCGACCCTTTCCCCGCTTGGTTTTCACCGCGACGGGATTGGGGTCGTTGCCTCCATCCGGTTCGGCCGCGATCTCGGAGGGCGAAGCAGCCGCCACGACCGGCTCGGCCTGAGATCGGAGACCGATCTCAGACTCGGACGGTTCGAGGAGACTTTCGACGTCGGAGACCTGCTGGGACCCTGGCTCGGGCAAGGCCGGCGCGGGATCGCGCGGACCTTGCGCGGGGGCGAGGATCCAGACCATCAGGATGAAGTAAGGGGGCACCAACCAAACCGAGACCGTAATGGCCAAGGCCAGGCTGGTCAAAACCATCAGGACGATCACCACCACCGGCCAGGCCCACGCGCGAACGCGGGACCCGAACCGAGGCTCGGTCGTCGCAGACAGGTTTGGGCTCGAGGATTGATCGTCGTGCCGCACGCGGAGCCGCTCCGGTCGGTCGGGCCACCAGGGAATTGGCGCCACCGCCAACCCGCCCACCGTGTGTATCGGAAGCTCCGCGCGAGCATCTTGGTGTTTTCCCGACGAACCGGGAGAGTCGAAACGTCAGAACTTCGGGCAGGGAAAGGGAGGAAAAATATTCCGAAAGGCCAAAGGGAAGCGGTCAAGAGTGACTTTTCCGCCTGCTCTCTTCTTGAGAGCCAAAGAACGTTCGCCCCTCCAGAGCCGCAAGACACAAACAAGTCTTCTCACGTCAATGACTTCACGGATGGGGCGCCCGCTGGAGGAGTCGGTCGGCCCCTTGGGCGCGGAGTTGCTCGGCGACCTGACGGCCCAGGCCATCGGGATCGTCGCGAGGGCCGGTCGCGGAGACGAAAATCCGTTCGAGGCCGTCGGGGTCGAAGACGGCGACGTCAAGGGCCATCAGGCCGTCGTCGGTGTCGCGGGCCCAGGCGGCCAGGGGGATCATGCAGCCCCCTTCGAGCTCGGCCAGGGTCCGGCGTTCGGCGATCACGGCGCGGCGGGTGCTGGGATCATTCAGGGGGGCGAGCAGCGTCTGGGTTGTCGCATCCGAGGCGCGGCATTCGATGCCGAGCGCCCCCTGCCCCACCGCCGGCAGGAACAGAGGAGGGCCAAGCCGTTGCGTGACCTGCCCCGCAAGTCCGAGCCGGCGCAGGCCGGCCTCGGCCAGGACCACGCCGTCGAGTGAACCACTCAAGGCCTGGTTCAAGCGGGTCTCGACGTTGCCTCGAATGCCGACAACCTGCAAGTCGGGCCGAGCGTGGAGGAGCTGGGCGCGGCGACGGAGCGAGCCGGTGCCAATCGTGGCCCCGGCCGGCAGCGCATCCAGGGTCCGGTGGACCGGGGCGATCAGGGCATCGGCCGCGTCCTCGCGCACCGGAACGGCCCCCAGGATCAGTTCCTCGGAACCTTGCGTCGGGAGATCCTTGAGGCTGTGGACCGCGATCTCGACGGTCGAGTCGAGCAAGGCCCGCTGAATTTCTTTGGTGAAGAGGCCGATTCCGCCGATCGCGGCCAGCGGGGAGTTGCGGTCGCGATCGCCTTGGGTCTTGATCTCGACGAGCTCGACGAGCAAGCCGGGATGGAGCGCGCGGAGCCGGGCGGACACCCACTCCGATTGCCAGCGGGCGAGCTGGCTCCCTCGGGTCCCAATTCGGATCGTGCCCGGACTCGGCCGAGCGCTCACAGTCGTATCGTCAATCGCCGTCATTTCAAAGGGATCCCTTCCGCTCGACCGATCACCAAGGCCACGACGCGTGCGGCCCCGGCGCGCTTCAACGCACGCGCCGCTGCGCCGCAGGTGGCGCCTGTCGTCAGGATATCATCGACCAGGAGCACGGTTCGACCCCCCAGCCCACGCGCCGCGCGACGGCGGACCTCGAAGGCGTCCCGCATCACCTTGGCCCGCTCTTTTCGGCCGGCAAAGGCGAGGTGGGGCGTCGACCGCACCCGGCGCAACGGGTGGGCCAGGCGGAGCGAGAGCCGTTTCGAGACCCCGCGCGCCAGCGCATCGGCCTGGTTATACCCGCGCTGCCACTGCCGCTTCCAATGGAGGGGAACCGGCACGACCCACGAATCCAGGGGCATTTGCTGGATCTCGGCGCGGGCGTCAACCAGCACCTGGGCGAGCCAGGGAGCGAGCCAGGCGTTCCGCTCGCGCTTTAAGAGGAGACAGAGGTCGCGGATCGTCCCCTCGTACGGTCCCAGGGCCATCGCCGCGTCGAACCCGAGGGACCGCCCACGGCACTCAGCGCAGCCCCCGACCCGGTTTGACCAGGGGCCCATTGGCATGGCACACCGCGCGCAGACCAAGCCCGAAGCGTTCAGGAGATCGTTCCGGCACGACGGGCAAAACGGGGAGTCCGCCCCTGGCTCTTCACAGATCGGGCAGACCCAGGGGAAAACCAGGGCTTCCATCGCCCGGCACCCCTCGACCATCCAGCGTTGAAGCTGTTGTCGCATGGCGAACACAGAGATCGTCAAGGCCCCCGCTGGCCGGTCCTCAGATAGGGCTCGAGCCGCTCCCGCAACTGATTTCGAGCCCGCGCCAGGAGCGACTTGATGGCGGCCTCGGACCGCCCCATCACCTCGGCGATCTCGGCGTAGCTCATCTCCTCGAACTTGTTGAGCAGGACCGCCACTTTCTGGTCCTCTCCCAGACCGTCGAGCGCCTCGCGGACGACATCCGAGAGCTCGACCTTGCGAAGCTGGGCCGAGGCGGTCGCTTCACGCCCCGGGACACGGTCGACCACGGGCCGGTTCTCCTGCGAACCCAGGCCCGCGTTACCGGTCGCGGCCGAAGGATTGCGGCCTTTTTCGCGGAGATGGTTCAACGCCAGGTTGTTGGCGATCGTGAACAGCCAGGTCGAGAATTTCGCACGCGGCCGATACCCCTTGCGGGCGCGATAGACCCGCAGGAAGACTTCCTGTGTCAGGTCCTCCGCCTCCTCACCGCGGCCGATCACGTGGACCATGATCCCGACCAGCCGGTGCTGGTAGCGTTCGACCAGCACCTCGAAGGCCCCCTGGACGTCGTCGCGCACCTGCAACATCAGCCGGACGTCGGGGTCACGAGCCTCCAACTGCTGTTCGAGGGTATCAGTGCTCACAACCCCATACCTCCCTCGATCGATCGCCTACGCCATAGCCGGACATCCGGTCGAACCGTCGTCTCATCGTACCAGAGGCGAGCGATCAAAGCCGATCAGGAAATCGCCACCACCGGACGATCTTCGAATCTTCGTCGCAGCTGGCCACACGCCGCGTCAATTTCGCGTCCCTTGGTCTTCCGAACACTGACGCTGATCCCGCGTGCCCGGACAATCGACACAAACTTCTGGATCGTCGATGGAAACGGCCGCTCATACGGCAGAGTTTCCACGGGATTGTAGGGGATCAGGTTAACGTGCGCCTTGCGGGCCTCGAGCAGGTTGGCCAGCGCCTGCGCATCTTCGATTCGATCGTTGATCCCACGCAACATGACATATTCAAACGTCACCTGCCGACCGCTATTCCGGAAGTAGGCGTCGGCCGCGTCCATCACGGCACCGAGCCCAACCTTTTCGTTGATCGGCACCAGCTCGTTCCGCAACGCTTCCGTGGGCGCGTGCAACGAAACGGCCAGGTGATACTGTCGGCCCAGCCCCGCCAGAACCATCATCTTCTCGGGCAGGCCCACCGTCGAAATGGTCACGCGCCGCTGCCCCAGGCCGAGCCCTTCCGGGGAGCAAATTCGGTCGAGGGCCGCGACCAGGTTGTCGAGATTCGCCAGGCTTTCGCCCATCCCCATGACCACCAGGTTGGTGATCGTCTCGTCGGGGGGCAAGAGGTTCCGGAGCCGAACCACCTGCTCCACCATCTCGCCCCGGGTCAGGTTTCGCTCGACCCCTTTGAGCCCGCTGGCGCAAAAAACGCAACCCATCCCGCAGCCGACTTGCGTGCTGATGCAGACCGTCCGGCGATCGCCCTCCGCCATCAAGACGCACTCGATCCGCCGGCCGTCCGCGCAGCCCAGCAAGAGCTTATCCGTACCGTCGGGCGCGACGTGATGATAGGCCACCTCGGTCCCGAACACCCCCCACTCGGCGTCGAGCTGCTCGCGCAACGCTTTCGGAAGATCCGACATGTGCGCAAACTGTTCGACGCGACGCTGAAAGACCCAGCGAAAAACTTGCCGGGCATGGAAGCCGGGAAACCCCCGCGCGACCATCCACTCCGCTAGCTCCGGAGCGGGCACTTCCAATAACGCTCGTTTCATCGTCGTCCGCGCACTTCTGGTATCAAGAAGAAGGTACTCCTCCGAAAGATCGACGATCGATCCTTGCGAAGCTCGAGACGCTCGCTCCCATCCATAATACGTCGAACATCAGAGACAAGTCTATCAAAGTCGTGGGTCTAAGAAACGATCTCGGTCCTTCTGAAGCCAGCGAATTCTCTGAGGCGAGCGAAAACGCTCGAGCAAACCAGAGCGCAATAAAAAACGCCCCGACCCTTCGATGAAGAAGGATCGGGGCGTTGCTGAAGGATTCCGGCGATCACCGACTTTCGCGCCAAAGGCACTATCATGGGCCTGACGGGCTTAACGGCCGTGTTCGGAATGGGAACGGGTGGGACCCCGTCAGTATGTTCGCCGGAAAAGCACTCGGCAAGCGATCAAGCCTGCCGAGCACGTGTCAGTCGTTCAGATTCGTGTGGTCATCACGCAAGCTCAAACCGCGGTTTTCGATGGGCATGACCAACCGTCTTCGTGTCTCTTCACGACGCGTGGTCCCCGTATTGGATGGGATCCGTCGCCGTGTGATCGATCGAATGCGATCGGTGAATGATGCAACCCTGATTCCAGTCCGTTTCGAGTCCCGATCAAGGGAGCCGGCGGACGGATCGGGGTGGTCAAGCGATCGGCTGTTAGGACCGGTCGGCTGCGGCGATCACTCGCCGTGCACTCCCGGCCTATCGACCTGGTCGTCTTCCAGGAGCCTTCGCACTTGCGTGCTGGAAACCTCGTCTTGAAGAGGGCTTCGCGCTTAGATGCCTTCAGCGCTTATCCTTTCCCGACCTAGCTACCCGGCGATGCCCCGAGCGGAACAGCCGGTACACCAGAGGTCGGTCCTCCCCAATCCTCTCGTACTAGGGGAGACCCTTCGCAAGTTTCCTACGCCCACGGCAGATAGGGACCGACCTGTCTCACGACGGTCTGAACCCAGCTCGCGTACCGCTTTCATTGGCGAACAGCCAAACCCTTGGGACCTTCTCCAGCCCCAGGATGCGATGAGCCGACATCGAGGTGCCAAACCTCCCCGCCGCTATGGACGCTCGGGGGAGATCAGCCTGTTATCCCCGGAGTACCTTTTATCTGTTGAGCGACGGCCTTTCCATCCAGCACCGCCGGATCACTAACGCCGACTTTCGTCCCTGCTCGACTGATGGGTCTCGCAGTCAGGCACCCTTCTACGTTTGCGCTCATGTTGCCAGATTGCCGACCTGGCCGAGGGTACCATTGCACTCCTCCGTTACTCTTTGGGAGGAGACCGCCCCAGTCAAACTGCCCGATGAGCATGGTCCCGGTCCGGGCTACGGACCGGTGAGGATCAGAGTCATTTCAGGGTGGTATTTCACCGATGGCTCCCCGACGGCTGGCGCCGCCGGATCACGGCCTCCCACCTATGCTACACAGAAAGGACGCTGACCCAATGCCAACCTGCAGTAAAGGTTCACGGGGTCTTTCCGTCTGACCGCGGGTACGTGGCATCTTCACCACGGCTACAGTTTCACCGGGTCCCTCGTGGAGACAGTGCTCCAGTCGTTACGCCATTCATGCAGGTCGGAACTTACCCGACAAGGAACTTCGCTACCTTAGGACCGTCATAGTTACGGCCGCCGTTTATCGGGGCTTCGGTCGCCAACTTCAGCTTACGCCTCATCGGCTCCCTTAACCTACCGACACCGAGCAGGCGTCAGACTCTATACGTCCTCTTGCGAGTTGGCAGAGTCCTGTGTTTTTGATAAACAGTCGCTAGAGCCGATTCTCTGCGGCTCTCCTTACGGAGAGCACCCCTTATACCGAAGGTACGGGGTCATTTTGCCGAGTTCCTTCACGAGGGTTCTCCCGAACGCCTTCGGATACTCGCCTAGCACACCTGTGTCGGATTGCGGTACGGGCCGGATGGTTCGTCCAGACAGGGCTTTTCGTGGCCGGCTTGGCATCAGGCTTCCAGATCGAATGCTGTCGGCCTTGCGGCACGGGGTATTCTAGCACCCCGACCTGACTGAAACCGGCGTCCTCTGTCGTTCAACCTTACCATCGGGTGGCGGAATATTAACCGTCTGTCCATCGGCTACGCCCTTGGGCCTCGCCTTAGGTCCCGACTGACCCTGGGCGGATTGACCTTCCCCAGGAAACCTTGTGCTTTCGGCGGACAGGCTTCCCACCTGTCTTGTCGTTACTCGTTCCGGCATTCGCACTCGCCCACGCTCCACAGATCGTTTCCATTCTGCTTCGTTGCGGTGGGCGACGCTCTCCTACCATCAGTTTTTAACCTGATCCGCGACTGCGGCACGACGCTTAGTCCCCGTCATTTTCGGCGCGGGATGGCTCGACCGGTAAGCTGTTACGCACTTTTGAAATGATGGCTGCTTCTAAGCCAACATCCCGGCTGTCACCGCGATCCCACTTCCTTTGCCACTGAGCGTCGATTTGGGGGCCTTGGTCGGCGGTCTGGGTTGTTTCCCTTTTGAACGTGAAGCTTATCCCCCACGTTCTGACTCCCGGGGTCCGTCACGCGGTATTCGGAGTTGGGTTTCGGAGGGTAGGCGGGAAGCCCCCCTACCGAATTCCGTCGCTCTACCCCCGCGTGATATGTCCCGAGGCTGGCCCTAAAGCCATTTCGGAGAGAACGAGCTATCTCCAGGTTTGATAAGACTTTCACTCCTCCCCACGGGTCCTCCCCCAGTTTTTCAACACTGGTGGGTTCGGTCCTCCACGACCGGTTAGGGTCGCTTCAACCTGCCCATGGGTAGTTCACCTGGTTTCGCGTCTACTGCACCCGACTATGGCGCCCGATGAAGACTCGCTTTCGCTACGGCTCCCCCCCTGAAGGGGTTAACCTGGGGCCGGATACAGTAACTCGCCGGATCATTATGCAAAAGGCACGCGGTCACGCGGTCCGAAGACATCGCGCTCCCACCGCTTGTAGGCACGGGGTTTCAGGTTCAGTCTCCTCCCCTAATCGGGGTTCTTCCCACCGTTCGGTCGCCCTACTGGGTTCGCTATCGGTCGTCATCGAGTGCTTAGCCTTGCGGGATGGTCCCCGCCGATTCAGGCCGGGTTTCACGTGCCCGACCCTACTCGGGTACCGAAGAGGGGAGGTTGCATCGTCGCTTACGGGGCTATCACCCGCTCTGGCGCTCCGTTCCAGGAGACTTCAGCTGACGCTCACTCATCCCATGTTATCGGCCCCACGACCCCGAGTGGTGTCCCACTCGGTTTAGGCTGATCCCCGTTCGCTCGCCGCTACTGAGGGAGTCTCGGTTGATTTCCTTTCCTCCGGGTACTGAGATGTTTCAGTTCCCCGGGTCTCTACAGGCATTCCAGGATCGACGTTCGTTGGGCAACTCCCCTGGACTTATCGCAGCCTTCCACGCCTGTCTCTCTGATGACGCCTAGGCATCCCCCCCGTGCCCTTAGGAGCTTGACCACGCCGATCCGGACGCCGCGGTTTCCCGAAAGAAACTCGACTGCCAGACTGGCGAGGGGTCAGTCCCCGATCTCTCTTCGATCGAGTGCCCAGCGTCTCGCGACGCAGGAATCACTCTCACTTGGGTAACGATCCCAATGTGAGGTCGGTTGCTTCGCAGCAAGCGACTCTCACGCATCCGTAAGGGTTCCACTGTATTGTGGAGAGATTCTTCTACTTTGGTCTGCCACGACCACTTCGTTTGCGGTTCTCACTTGCGTGATCTAACCACCGAATTGGAAAAGAGCTGACCGAACTCCCACGACGGACCCGCAAGACCGAAGCCTTGAAGTTCCCTCCTGAGAATCCGCACTGGCCGCTGGCCAGGGGGCGAGACCGCGTACGGTCCCGCCCCGCACCCAGCAGTGCAAAGCAAACGGAAGAAAGCGAAAGGACCCCTCGGATGAGGGGTCCCCTCCCTGGTCGATCGTGTGTGTGGTTCGAGAACCTTGGTGGGAAGCCGGCGTAAATACCATCTGATCAAGGAGCCGGTGCCGATGCGGCCCTTCTTGAATCGGTTCCATCGCCGAAGCGATGTTCCACGATCCTCAGAGCCGAGATTTTCTAAGAAAAATCCTTAGAAAGGAGGTGATCCAACCGCAGGTTCCCCTACGGTTACCTTGTTACGACTTAGTCCCCATCACGGGTTTCATCTTCGGCGCCTGCCTTGCGGCTCCGGCGACTTCGGATGCCCCCCGCTTTGGTGGCTTGACGGGCGGTGTGTACAAGGCTCAGGAACACATTCACCGCGGCATGCTGATCCGCGATTACTAGCGATTCCAGCTTCATGCGGGCGGGTTGCAGCCCGCAATCCGAACTGAGGAACGGTTTTTGCGATTAGCGTGACTTTGCAGCCTAGCAACGCTCTGTCCGCCCCATTGTAGTACGTGTGCAGCCCCAAGCATAAGGGCCATGAGGACTTGACGTCATCCCCGCCTTCCTCCGGCTTAACGCCGGCGGTCTGTCTAGAGTTCCCACCGTTACGTGCTGGCAACTAGACACAGGGGTTTCGCTCGTTAGGGGACTTAACCCAACACCTCACGGCACGAGCTGACGACAGCCATGCAGCACCTGTGCACGTTGTACCTTGCGGCCTCACCGACGTTTCCGCCGGCTAATCCGTGCATGTCAAGCCTGGGATAAGGTTTTGCGCGTAGCCTCGAATTAAGCCACATACTCCACCGCTTGTGTGAGCCCCCGTCAATTCCTTTGAGTTTCAGCCTTGCGACCATACTCCCCAGGCGGGGTACTTCACGGTTTCCCTACGACAGGGAGCCCATCGGCGAGCCCCCTATCCAGTACCCATCGTTTACGGCCAGGACTACCGGGGTATCTAATCCCGTTCGCTCCCCTGGCTTTCGCGTCTCAGCGTCAGTAGGCATCCAGGACCTCGCTTTCGCCACGGGCGTTCCTTCCGATCTCAACGCATTTCACCGCTCCACCGGAAGTTCCAGGTCCCCCTATGCCCCTCCAGACTCGTCGTATCCGCGCCCCTTCCCCGGTTGAGCCGGGGGATTTCAGCGACAGACGCACGAACCCGCCTACACGCGCTTTAAGCCCAATGATTCCGAATAACGTTCGCACGGTTCGTCTTACCGCGGCTGCTGGCACGAACTTAGCCCGTGCTTCCTCCAGGGATCAATCAAGGCCTTGCGACCCTTTTTCCCCCTCGACAGGAGTTTACAACCCGAAGGCCTTCATCCTCCACGCGGCGTCGCTCGGTCAGGCTTGCGCCCATTGCCGAAGATTCTCGACTGCAGCCTCCCGTAGGAGTCTGGGCAGTGTCTCAGTCCCAGTGTGCCGGGCCACGCTCGCACGCCCGGTAGGCATCGCAGCCTTGGTGGGCCATTACCCCGCCAACAAGCTAATACCACGACAGCCCGTCCCAAGACGCCGAAGCTTTGGCAAAACACCGATGCCGGTGTCGTTGCGTCGCTGGGGATTACCCGCGGTTTCCCGCGGCTATACCCAATCTTGGGGTTGGTTACCGTCGCCTTACTCACCCTTGCGCCACTGGCCTTGCGGCCCGTTCGACTTGCATGCCTAATCCACGCCGCCAACGTTCATTCTGAGCCAGGATCAAACCCTTCGAGATTGGTCGGTTCGTTTGCTCCGAAAAGCAAAAGATCCGGTCCTCACCTTCCAAAGGGTTGAGGAATTTGCTAACTGGTCGCAGCTCGAGGGCACCGGGGCAAGCCCCTGCTCCCTCGTGCTGTTGGCTGTTGGGTCCGTCTCCGTCGCGATTCGACCTCCAACCAAACGGGGTCGAGACGACTCAAACGGCTCCACGCCGGCTTCCCTCAAAGGTTCTCTTCAACCACAAGAACCACGATCGACCGGATTGTCAAAGAACGAAGTTGCTATCGATGCGATTGGCCGGAGCGACTTGCCTGTGAAGGCGTGTCACGCCGGCCGACCCTACCGACAACATCGCGGCCCGCTGTCTTGGTCGTCGGTTTCCCGCCGCCAGGTCAGCCGGCCGTTTCGTTGTCACCCGTGGTGACACAGGCGACAAGGGAGATAATAGCAGGTTGGTTCCGAAGGTCAACACTCCACTGCCGAATCGCTCGCTTTTTCGCGAACCGAAGTCGACGACCACGTGTCAGGCCGCCTCGCATACGCGCGTGGCCAAAAGCATGTCCGCTCTCCTGTAGGGTGGGCACGGCCCACCAGGTTTCGCCCCTGAACCTGGAAAGCCCGCCCCGCACGGACAAGCCGCTGGTCTCCAGCCCTCGTTATCAGGGTGCCCAACGGCAATCCCCAAGCATGGATTCAAACCGTCGGCTTCTCGAGGAGCGGACGCCCCCCCTACCCTCTTCGGTACAACCTGGTGGGCCGTGCCCACCCTACAAGAGGGCGTGGGCCATGCAAGTAGGCGTGGGCCATTGCAAGAAGAGGGCGTGGGCCATATCGCTTCGGTTCGTTCCAATCGAAATCCGATGCAGGTCGACCTACAGCAGGCAGGGGAGAAATGCCGAACCCATATAGAGACGGTCCTCCGAAGACGGCAATGGATGCCGGCACCTTCGGGTGGGAACCAGACTGGCGGGGCAAGACGCCCTGCCCGCACCGACGGATCGACCTAGGCAGGGCCGAACGCCCTGCTCCACAGACGGAACGACATTGGCGGGGCCGGACGCCCTGCCTGCACAGACGGATCGACACAAGACAGGGCCAGGCGACTGGCCTGATGGGGAGACGGAGCGCCACCGGCGGGGGTCGGACCCCTGGCCGCCTCGTATTCGGCGATTCTGAACAAAACCGCACAAGCCGGACCGGCCCCCCGGGCCGGCCCAGGCGGTCGCACCGACACGGATCCGCCAGCTTCGCCTTAACGGCAAGGCTGACGTAGCCGGGATACGGCCCACAGAGCGTTCCTTTAATGATTTGTTACCCCAAACCCGGGTTTTCCCCAGAGCCCGCAATTCGCAAAGTCCAGGTGGAGTTGTTAACCAAACCAGTCGATAACGATCGCTAGGCAGCACTGGTTTGGATTCGCGTTCAAAAGCGATCGAATACGTTCGATCCTGAACGAGAGTTTCGGGGAGCGGAGGAGTCGTCTTGCCCGTCGCCATGCCCACCCAAACTGACTGGGTTAAGAGCGTTCTGTTCGACCGGGGCTACCTGGCTCGGATACGAGGCGACGCGATCAAGGTGTATCTGGTGATGCTTGAGATTTGCGGGGGCGAGCCGGACAAGAACGTGACGATCAGCCTTAGCCAGCTGATGAAGCGAACGCGGCTGTCTTGCCCCACGGTGATCGAGGGACTGTCGCGGCTGGAGAGTCTGGGGCTTGTGGTCTCGACGACCCATGAGCGCGGCAAGGTGAAGACCTACTACGTCTCTGATCCCCCCGTGAGTCTGACCGAGTGATTGCGTTTCGCCGCTTTGTTGCGACTTCAACTTTGGTACGTCGGCTCCGGGAGGGTGCCCGCAGGTCATGGCCCCTTACTTCTTTCGCGTCGAGCACGACCTCTTGCGGTCCGAGTCGTTCAAAGCCCTCGGGGGCTCGGCGATCAAGGTCTACCTCACGATCGGGCTCTATTCCGACTTCGGGTCGGACTGGGCTTACCCCAGCATCCGGACCATTGCCGCCCAGGCAGGGCTGAGTCGTCAGACCGTCCTGGCCGCCATTGAGGAACTGACGCGCCGAGGCCTGCTCGCCGCCAGCAAGTCGAAAGGGCGATCGACGGCTTATAAGATCATGCGACAGGCCCCGCCGGAGCGCCCGCCGGCCAAAACCACCAAGCGAGCTGAAAACCTGCCTGCCACTGGTCCAACTCTTTTAGAGGGGACCCCCAAAACTGGCCTATTTTCTTTAGACCTCCCCCCGGAAACTGGTCCAAATTCTTTCGAGGCGTTGGCCCAATTCCTCGGCCCGGCTGGCCCCGAGGCTGGGCCCAAACAAGAACAAGGATCAAGAGAAGACACGACAAGCATCCCGATTCCGGGAACACCCTTCCGTTTGTCTGCCGCCGGACGGCTTCTTGTTGCTGTGGATTTGCAGGAACTGCTGACAAATCAGGGAATCCCGAAGCAGTTGGCCGGTCGCCTGGCCGCGCAGAAGGAACCGGAGGACGTCGCGAAGGTCCTCTTGAATGCCTTTTACCTTCAAAGCCAGGGCAAACTGCAAAATGGCCCCGGCTATATTCGCGCCGGGCTCGAGGATGGGTACGACCTCTTACCTCAGGTCGCCAACAAACTCGAAACCCGACGGCGCGAGCTGGAAAACCGGCTTCGCACCGTGGAAACCCAGCGCGAGCAGCGGCGTGAAGAGGAGTCGCGGGTGGCCGAAGAGGCGGCGATCAATCTCGTGATCGAAAGCCTGCGACCGCAAGAATTGCGCGAGTTGATCGCGCAGGCCGTGGCCTCATTGCCGGAGCCGATCGTGCGCCGGAACCCGACCCTCACCAACCCCTTCCTGCGGGCCAAAGTGTACGAACTGGCCTGCGGCGAACCCCTGTCCTAAACCCATATCGGCAAGTGGTTTACGCGCGATCAACAGGTCGCGCACTTGCCCGAGCATTCGCCCCTCGGTGCGCGCGCGGCGCACGTGTTGCGGCAAATAAGCGCCGTCCATCGGACAACTGATCCGCCGCTCCGGCAGGAACCCGGCGGCGACCAGGGCGGCATAGCCATAAAAGGCATGATCGAGATAGCCATGCCCCGCGGGCAGGTCTTTTTCGGTCTGGTTCGCCACCAAAAGTGCGAGGTAGCCGCCGGGGCGGATCGTGGCAAATGCATGCCGCGCCAACTGGTTCAAAAAGTCGACCCAGGCGGCAAACGGCGCCGTCGCGATCCCCTCGGCGCCGTACTGCCGCGCCTGCATCGTATGGTAGGGCGGGTCGCAGAAAATGAGGTCGCATCCGCTCGTTTCGGGCGGAAAGCCGTTCTTTACGTCGCGTTCCTGGACGTCCGGGCGTACGGAGTGGATGTCGTACGCAAGACAGCGGCGTCCCATTGATTCGCAGACGTCGATCACGGTGCCGCCGCCGGCCATCGGGTCAACGACGAGGGCATTCGGTGTCGTGTAATAATGCAAGGTGTGGGCGACGATTGCCGGCGGGATCGCTCCCGGATGGGGGACGCCGAAGCCGTGGTCGTGTTTGAACGCCCAGACGTCGTACGGGGTGGGTCGAAATCCGGCGGCGAACCGGTCGCGCCGCCTTAGGTCTTTATAAGCGGCATGGATCGTCTTGGTCCCGGCGTCGAGTCGGGTGAGGCTGGCGACCGCGCGGGCGTCCCCCTCCTTCGCGGTCTTCCAGATCGCCCGCGCCTGGCGGTAGAGGTCCTTGCCCCCGAGACCGATCGCCCGGGCGAGAGTTGAGTCGCTACGACCCGGCCGATCGTCGGAATTCCGACAGTCGGTGGTTTCGCCATTGTCGGAGGCCTCGTCCTGGAACTGGCGAAGGTTCGCCAGCCGCCGCCGGCGGGCCGCGGCGGTCTGCAACTCTTCGTGCGCGTCCGCCTCGCGCATCATCTGGGTGAACGTTTTTCGCCGCTGGCGGTTATATTCAAGGATCGCCAGGTCCCGGGCGGCCCGCGACGGGTAGGACTTAATCTCGCAGGGGACCTCGGTCAGCCCGAGCGCACGGGCGCAGGCGAGTCGGCGGTGGCCGGAAACCAGCTCCCAGGTCGATCCTTCGTGAACGACGGCCAGGGGGACCAGGATTCCCTGGGTGCGAACGCTCTCGATGAGGTCGTCAATTTCGCCCGCTGGGTCGCCGTAAATCGAGATGCTTAAAGGGTTTGCCCGGATTTCTTCGGGGGCGACCAGGCGGATGGCCGGGGTGGGTGTCAAGGTGGAAGGCATGGCCGGGGCGTCCTTGTCCTCAGCAATTCCTCGTGAAGATCGGGCGTATCAGTCGCCGATCCCTTTAGGGTTGATGGGGCAACCTAGCAGGACCCCTAAGGTCTGTCTATAACGGTTTCCGGCGTGGCGAGGGCTGGTCCGTCGCCTGATTCTGGGATAGGCGCGCCAACGATTCTGTGGAGAATGCCGAGGCATTAAATGGGGACCATGGATGGTCTCCTAGGCCTGTCTCCGCGGTCGGCAAGGAGGCTACGTTCATGTCGTCCATGCGGCAGGATCCGTCTCATCGGCCGGGGCCGGTGGGTCGGACCAGGGGGCCCTCTTCCGGAGAGGGTTCGAGGCGGGAGTGTGGTGCCTGGCTCTCGGTGGTCGTGCCGGCCAAGAACGAGGCGGCCGGTTTGCCGCAACTGGTCGAGGAAATCGCGCGGGCGTTGCGGCCGCTCTGCAGCCCGGCGGCAGCAGCAACGGCGGCGGGTGCGCGGCTCGCCGGCTTCGAGATCATGATTATTGATGACGGGTCCACCGACTCGACCCCCGAGGTCCTCGAGGGGCTCGGGGAGGCCTATCCCGAGCTTCGGCCGGTCCGGCTGGCGAGGAACGTGGGGCAGTCGGCGGCGACTGCGGCCGGGTTCCGCGAGGCTCGGGGCGACTGGCTGGCGACCCTCGACGCCGACCTCCAGAACGACCCGGCCGACCTCGCGGCGCTCTGGCAGGCGCTGCCCGGCCATGACGCCGCGCTCGGCTGGCGGGTCAAGCGTGAGGACGTCTGGTCGAAGCGGATCATCAGTCGATGGGCCAACCGGATCCGCAACGCGGTCCTCGGCCAGTCGATTCGCGACACCGGCTGCTCGGTCCGGATTTTCCCGAGAGACATGGCCTTACGGCTGCCGATGTTCTATGGCGCGCATCGGTTCCTCGGCCCCTTGCTGCTTCGCGAAGGCTGCCGGATCGTGCAGGTGCCGGTGACTCATCGTCCGAGGCCGCACGGCGAGTCGCACTACAACCTTTGGAACCGGTCGCTTCGGGTCGTGATCGACCTGTTCGGCGTCGCCTGGTTGATGAGGCGCTCGGTGCGCTATGAGCTGGCCGCGACCGTTGCGGACGACGCGCTTTCTCCTTCTCCCCCTGCCCCGCTTTCCCCGGCCCGACGTGGTGTCGGTCAGGAGCTTTGAACGATGTCGGACCTGTCGCGCCTCTTTTCCGACCTCTGGAGCGTGTTGTGGGGCATGTCGCTCTGGGTCAAGATCGGCTTCCTGGGGCAGGCTGCGTTCACGGCGCGGTTCCTCGTGCAGTGGGTGGCCTCCGAGAAGAAGAAGGCCTCGGTCGTGCCGGTCGCCTTCTGGTGGCTGAGCATTATCGGCGGCCTGGTCCTGCTCGCCTACGCCATCCATAACCGCGATCCGGTCATCATCGTCGGCCAGGCGACGGGCTTGCTGGTCTACATCAGGAACCTGATGCTCGTCCAACGCGCCCGGTCCCGGGGGGCCAAGCGAACGAAAAAGGACCAGAAGGATCAGGGCGAGCCCGCCGAGCTGGAGTCGACGACTCGCCCGCATCGGGTCGATTCCGCCGCCAAGAAGATCCCTTGGTCGTGAATTGAGGACTGAACGCCCCTCACCCGGCCGGGGCCACCGGGTCCTGAGCGGGTTGCGCCTCGGGGGCAAGCCCGAGGAGTTGCTCGACGGCCAGGCCGATGTTCTCCGCACGCATCAAGGACTCGCCGACGAGGATGGCCGAGACACCGGCGGCTTCGAGCCGCTCGACGTCCGCGTGGGTCCGGATCCCGCTCTCGCTGACCAGGAGCACGTCGGGGGGGATCTGGGGGCGGAGTCGCAAGGTCAGGTCGAGGTCGGTGACGAACCGGCGGAGGTCGCGGTTGTTGATCCCGACCAGGTCGGCTCCCGAGGCGAGCACGCGCGGCAGGTTGGCCTCTTCGTGGAACTCGACCAGGGCGGCCATGCCCAGGCCTCGAGCGCGGGCGAGCAACTGCGCCATCGTCTCATCGTCGAGGATCTCGGCGATCAAGAGGATCGCGTCGGCCCCGGCGAGCCGGGCCTCGACGACCTGGTACTCGTCGATGATGAAATCCTTGCGGAGCAACGGGATCGCGACCGAGGCTCGGATCCGCGCGAGGTAGGACAGATGCCCCTGGAAATAAGGGACGTCGGTCAAGACGCTGAGACAGGCCGCCCCATGCCCTTGGTAAGCGCGGGCGATGGCGATCGGGTCGAAGTCGGCCCGGATCACCTTGGCCGAAGGACTCGCCTTCTTGACCTCGGCGATCAACTGGATCGGCCCGGGTCCGGCCAGTGCCGCGCGGAAATCGCGGACCGGCGGGGCTGAGGCGGCCTGGTCCTCCATCTCCTGGAGCGGCATTCGGAGCCGGGCCGCGGCCACCTCACGCCGCTTGGATGCGACGATTTCGTCGAGGATCGATTCCGCCACGGCGGTTTTCCCTTTCCCTATTTTCTTTTCTTCTCGGTTTTCGGCCACTTCGGTTGTCGTGGCGCATCCCCTTTGATCGGCAGCCAGCCGGCTGTCGATTCTACCGTAGGAGAGTCGAACGTCGCGACTCCCCTTCGCTTTACCGGCATTTTCGGAGCGGAGGCTTCGATCTTTCCCTTGTGGCGTCCGCGTCGGTTATCATAATGTTGAAGAATCGCTAAACCGGGTCGGGTTCGCTACGGAAGTCAAATGAGGACAGGAGAGTCAGACCAATGCTGACGTTGTTCGGTTCAGGGCACCGGTATTGCGATGGGGTCTCTCGGCGCTCGTTTCTCAAGATCGGCGGCCTGGCGATGGGTGGGCTCAGCCTGCCCGAGTTGCTCCGGGCCGAGGCGCGGGGGGCTTCCGGTGGCTCGTCGAACAAGTCGGTCATCATGGTCTACCTGACGGGCGGCCTGGCGCATCAGGACACGTTCGACCTCAAGCCCGACGCGCCTGAAGGGATCCGAGGCGAGTTCAAGCCGATCGCGACCCGGGTCCCCGGGATCGAGGTGGGCGAGCTTCTGCCCAGGATGGCCGCCTCGATTGACAAGGTGGCCGTGCTTCGCTCGATCGTCGGCCTCCGCGACGAGCACTCCAGCTTCCAGAACATCACCGGCTACCCGATGGACGTCAGCCAGCGCGAGGGGAAGCCGCACTTCGGGTCGGTGGTCTCCAAGGTTCAAGGCCCGCGCAACGCCGTCGTGCCGCCGTTCATCGACCTCTTCCCGACGATGCAGCACCGGCCCTACAACACGCCGGGGCCCGGCCACCTGGGCCTGATTCATGGCGCCGCGCGCATGGATGGAGACGACCTCGCCTTGCTCAAGCAGACCGAGGTCGCGCCCGCTCGGTTCGCGGGGCGCAAGCAGCTCCTCACCCAGTTCGACCAGTTTCGTCGTGAGGTGGACACGGTCCAGGTCGGGGGCATGGAGAGCGTCTACCGCCGCGCGTTCGATGTGCTGGCCACGAGCCGCGTGGCGCAGGCGCTCGACGTCGAGCGGGAAGACCCGAAGCTGCGCGATCGCTACGGGATCGGCTCGTCCAAGCACCTCGGCGACGGCGCCCCGATGTGGAACGACCAGCTCTTGATCGCCCGCCGCCTGGTCGAGGCCGGGGCCCGCTGTGTGACCGTGGCTTACGGCTTCTGGGACACGCATGGAAATAATTTCGGTCACTTGCGCAATCATCTCCCGCTGTTCGATCAGGGGATTTCGGCTCTGGTTGAAGATATCTACGCCCGTGGTCTGGATCAGGATGTGACGGTCGTCGTGTGGGGCGAGTTCGGCCGGTCCCCCAAGATCAACAAGGACGCCGGCCGCGACCACTGGGCGCCTGTGAATGGGGCGTTGATGGCCGGCGGCGGGATGAAGGTCGGCCAGGTGATCGGCTCGACCGACAAGCTGGGCGGGGCGGCGGCGAGCCACCCGATTCATTACCATGACGTCCTGGCGACCGTCTACCACAACCTCGGCATTAACCCGCACTCGTTCGTTCAGGACAAGTCGGGCCGGCCGATCCCGATCCTTCCGGGGACGGCGACGCCGATCGCGGAACTTGTCTGAGCGACGGGGGGCCTGAGTTGTCGCCTGGAGATATCTCTACACCGTTCGGTGCTTCGGCTGAACCCGGAGCCGCGTGGGCTGGAGCGAGAAACACGAAGAGCCGGGAGACTGCCCAAGCAGTCACCCGGCTCTTTGATTTTTGGAGACTGTCGCCAGGATACCGGGATCTCATTCCCACGCTCTTCGTAGGAACGAGTTTCGCCCGCGAATTTCGGACTCCGGGGCAGACAGACGGCCCGGTTTCCTTGAGACAGACTCGATTTTTGTGGATGTATGATCAAGCGGTGTTCGTTTGCGTGTTTTGTGTAAAAAAGTTCTCATTGAATAGGGTGAGTCCGCCGATGGTGTGTGTTCGGGGGATCGCTGAGCCACGCTTCGCTGGCCGCCATCCGGTGCCGTGGGCGACTTCCTTGGCGGACAGCAGGGTGTTCTCTCGAAATCTTTCGTTGAGTAACACCCCGTCATGCCTTTTTTTTGTTCATTTAGAGAGATCGATCGGGAGTTCGGAGGCCGTCACATCCTTGACGGAAAGGTCCCCAAACACGGCCCGTTGTTTCTCTGTTCCTTTCGCGATGTACCAGCCGAGGATCCGGTCGGCCTGGCCGAGCTTGGCCCCCGCGCCGACATAGTGGAAGGACTCGGGCTCGGCGTGGTCTTCCACGAATTGGAGGACCGGCGACCGGTGGATCTCGCGGGTGAGGTATTTGTCGTGGAGTCGGATCAGCTCCTGTTCGACGAGGGTTTGGTCGGCCGGTGTCTTGAGGCTGGCCGCGTTGAACTTCGCCTGGTCGAATGCCGCGTAAGGCGAGTCCGGGAAAAGGCCGTCGTTGAACCGCGCGGCGGCCCCAAGGTATGCGATCATTTCCTCCTCGGTGATGGTGGGCTTGGCGAGGGCCTGGTACGCGTAGCCGGCCGGAGGATCGAGGCTGAAATCCGCCGCGTCGAGCTTGGGGTCCAGGACCATCTCGTGTTCCCGGTAGGCGACGGGGAAACTCGAAGAGAAGAGCTTCTCGGCGGCCTGGTTTCGTTCCGGTGCGGTCTCAAGATCGAAGCGGTTCTCATTGGGGATCCAGATGGCGACCAGCCGCTTCGAGTTCAGGTCGAAGAAGAAGTCGTGGAGCGCGTATCCCTGGTCATCACCTCGATCGATCATGGCCCGGACGACGTTCGTTTCGGTCTTGTCGATTTCCTTGCGCCCCTGGAGTGAGATGGATTTGACGCGTAGGGCTTTGGCGACCAAGCGGTCGCGGAGCGCCTCGCCGACCCAGGCGAACGGCCCGCGGAGGTCGAGTCGGCCTACCGGGGCTTTCAAAACCGCTTTCTTGTCCTTGAGGTCGAGCACCAGCATTCGCCCCACCCGGGCGTCGCTGATCTCGACGATCCGAGGCTGGTTCGCTTCGTCCAGGAGGGTCTCGCGGTACTGGCCCGGGTGCCGGTAGGCGTGGAGCCGGCGTTCCGGCTGGAGCCAGGTCCGCTTACCGTCAGCGCTCGTCACGCGCGAATAATAGGTGGTGGTCCAGGTCAGGGTCTTGGGGGCGTCGACCCCCGGGATGGTGCCGGCGAAGGCGTTGCGTCCGACCGTTCCCTCGGAGCGGAAGAGGGCGAGGCCGAACAGGGCGAGGAGCAGTGACGCGGCAATCCACCTCGAACGGGTCATGACGGTTCTCCGGCAGGAAAGCAATCGGGGTGTGGGAGGCTTCGAAGAGTCGATGGCGTATCGGGCTCGCCAGGCGTCAAAGTCCGGTTGCGGCGGCGGGCCCAGGGCCGCTCGGAGCTGATCTTCCCAGCCCTCGTCGTGAAGCGAAGTGTTCATGTCTTGGCTCCTGATGAGTCATGGGCGTCGAGAATTTTGGCCAGTTTGCCCCGCGCCCGCTGGAGGCGTCCGTGGATGCTCTGGACGGAGAGGTCGAGCGCCTGGCCGATCTCGTCGTATGACAGACCGCTGAAGTAATGGAGTAAGACGATCTCGCGCGAGGTCTCCTCAAGGCATTGCAAGGCGTCCTGAACCTGCAGCCGGAGATCGGAATCGCACGCGGGTTTGGGGGCGTCAGGCAACGGCTCGTGGGTTGGCCGGTGGGCGTCCAATCGCGAAGCCGTTCGTCGGCAGATCGTTCCCAGCCACTGGGGGAACCGGTGGCGGTCCCGCAACGTGGGCAGGGTCCGCCAGGCGATCGCAAACGTCTCCTGCGCTGCGTCTTCCGCCAGGTGGTGGTCCGCCAACCGGGCGCGAGCGATCCCCACCGCCATGCGATAATGACGCTCGTACAGCAGGCCAAAACTGGTCAGGTCTCCCTGACAGGCGGCCGCGACGAGTTCCGCGTCGGGACGATGCACGGGGGATTCCATCTCCTTGTTGAACCGAGCGAAGTCAACACGGCCGCTGTTGGGTTAGTGCATCGAACGGGTGGGAAATGAGCGCGGAGTTGTTGGCGATCTTTGCGCGCGGTCGATCGCGACTTGACGGGTTCGGGGGCGGGCCGAGGTCGTCGTTCCCAGGGGTGAACGCTTACGATGTCCGCGGTTCGACTCAGGGGAGAGCATGAAGCCGAGACCCTGGAGACGATCCGCGAGAACGCCAATCGACTCGTCAGAAGAATGTCGGATCCCCGTTATTGCTGGCGTGGGACGTGCTCATGCCGAGCGTTGATTGTGGGGTAAAGCGTCACACGCCTCCAGGCATGCTCGCAGCCAGATCACCTCATCCTTGCCTGTCAGGCCGGTAAGGCGGCCCAGCGCCAGCGCGGCATCGATCAGCGGTAGGTTGGGCGGTTCGGTCGGTCCCGAGTCCACGATCTGGGCGGCGATCTGCTGGGTGGCCTGGAGGGCTTCTTCCACGAGCCCGAGCGTGAACGAGATCGGGTTGGCCCAGTTGAGGTCGCCGCTCGAGACCGTTCCAGTCTTCGTCGTTCGATCGAAGGTCAGGACGAACTGCTCGCTGTAGCGGTTTTCAAAATAGCCGTGATAGAGCCTGGGAGTGTCGGTGTTCCGGAGCCCGGGGGGCGCACCGCATCGCTCGTGGTGTGTGTTGTACGCGGCGAAAACGAGGCCGGCGCCGTCGGATTTCTGACCCTTCGGTCTTGCCATCGCGGTCGGTCCCTTCCTGTAAATTTGCGATGCTCATTGGAATGGATGTTTCCATGGTTGCAGTCGTGAGCTGCGGTCGCCAGGTCCGAGCTCGCCGAGACTTATACTCGCGTTCATTCTTCACAATAAATATGGTGGCCGCTTCTCCTCGCGTTCATCATTCTGTGGTAGGTTACGACTTCCCCATCTCTCTTTGTATTGCGGCCCCTGTCATATTCGTGACTGATTTGGATCGGGACTGCCGCACCGGATGGGGGTATTTGACGCTCTTTGAAATCATCTCATTCGTTTGGAAAGGGGACGCCGTCATGTCCAGGACGAGAAGTGGGTTCACGCTGATCGAACTTTTGGTGGTGATCGCGATCATCGCCGTCTTGATCGCGCTGCTGCTGCCGGCCGTGCAGGCGGCGCGCGAGGCCGCGCGGCGGTCGCAATGCGTCAACAACCTGAAGCAGATGGGGTTGGCCGCGCACAATTTCGAGTCGAGCAACGGCTACTTTCCTCCGGGCTTCGGACCGACGCCCACGATCGGGGTGCCGCTTTATCCTCGCCCCACTGCCCAGGTCCAGATCCTCCAGTATCTTGAGAACTCGAACCTCTACAACACGTTCAATTTTCAATTCAATCTCAACGGAATCAATAACAATAAAACCAGCGACGCCAACTACACGGCCGGGACTCAGTTGATCTCGGCCTATGTTTGCCCTTCGGATCCCTCGAACGTGAGGTTCGCCGGAATCTTGGGGTACGATAATTATTTCGCATCGATCGGTGGGACTGCTTGCGCGGAGCTTGGCCCTCCGCCGGCCGGGTACGCCGCGGGCAAGACCGAGACGAACACGGCGGTCGCTGGCATCTTTAATGTCACGCTGGATTATGGGCAGCCGGACAAGTTGCCCAATGGGGACTTCAACCCCGAGTATCTCCGCGTCTCAGGTAAGACCTCAATCGCCACCGTCACGGACGGCACCAGCAACACGACGATGTTTGCCGAAACGGTCCGTTCGGTGGCCTCGGCCAACCTTGATACCGAAGTGCCGGCGAAGAGTTACTTGAACGTCTTCGGTATTGCCGCGGGGAGCTTTACCACGAGCGTTCTCCCGCCGCTCGCGACCTGCACCGCGGGTGCTCGCTTGAAGTATCGCGGTCAGCAGTATTACCGGGGCATCGCGCCCATGACCTTCTTCAGTCACACGCTGACCCCGAATTCGAAATTCTATGACTGTGCGAACAGCAGTGACTATATCTGTGCTCATATCGGGGCTCGTAGCACCCACTCCGGCGGTGTGAACGTGGGCTTCGCCGATGGGTCGGTTCGCTTCATCAAGGATTCGATTAGCCCTACGACTTGGTACGCACTCGGAACGCGTGGCGGAGGCGAGGTCGTGAGCGCGGACTCTTACTGAGCCCGTCGACGACTGCATATTATAGCGATTAATGATCGGTTGATGCCGAAAATGGCCTGACGGGGGGGCGGGTGGTGGTCTCTGCCGCCCTCGATTCCCCCCCCGCTCTCTCTTTCACTCGCCCGGCTCTCAACTTCCCACATTCAAGGAGTCCCATGAGACCTTGGATCCGACGTGCCAGTGTGAGACTCTTTGCATCTCTGACGCTTCTTGGCCTCATGGGTTGCGGCTCGAAGAATGTCGATTTCACTCCCGACCAGGTTGAGGAGTCGAGGCTGCGCGAGGTGAGTCAAGTGCTTCGAGAGTATCAATTGTTCAATCCCAAGCCGCCGAAGTCCGTGAAGGACATCCAGGCGTCCGCGGGGAGTTCACCCGGCGGCTTCGAATTGATCAAGAGCGGTGAAGTCGTCGTTTGTTGGGGCGCGAGCTTGCCCGACACGAAGGAGGAGCCAGGCTCCGGGGACTCGAAAGAGGTGCTTGCCTACCTCAAGAAAGTTCCTCAGGAGGGAGGGCTTGTGCTCATGCTCGACCGAACCGTGCGGAACATGACCGCCGAGGAGTTCAAGGCGGCTCCCCAAGCGGGAACTCTTGCTCCCGCCAAGTGAGGTTCGCGATCCCGGCGAGTGGGGAGTGTGAGCACCCCCCTACTCTGTCATGATGAGAGAAAGCAAAAAAAGAAGATGGTGGGCCGTGCCCGCCCAACGGGTAATTGAACGCTGAGGATTGCTTCGCTATGACCAGGTTCAAGGTTCTTCTCACGCCTCTCCTGATGTTCGCCGCGGCCGGGGTTTCGGCGGTTGCGGCCGAGCCGACTCGGATCCGGATCCTCAGTTACAACATCCACCACGGCGAGGGGACGGATCAAAAGGTCGACCTCGAACGGCTCGCTCGGGTGATCCTGTCGGTCAAGCCTGACGTGGTCGCGCTTCAGGAGGTCGATCGGGGTGTGAAGCGGACGAACAAGGTGGATGAGCCGGCGGAGTTGGGCCGGCTGACGGGCATGCGGCCGATCTTCGAGCGGAACATCATTTTCGAAGGGGGAGATTACGGCAACGCCATCCTGAGTGGTTTGCCGGTCACCAGCCATAAGAATATTCCGCTCCCTTCCCACTACGTCGGTGAGCAACGCGGCGCTCTGGTTGCCGAGTTGACTGCCCCCGATGGCCGCACGCCGTTTCGGTTCATCGCCACGCACCTCGACTACCGTGGCAATGACGGGGAACGCCGAGATTCGGTCAAGCGGCTCGAAGAAGTGGCCCGTGAAGCGCCCGATCGCCCCACGCTCCTCGTCGGTGACCTCAACTCCTTGCCCGACAGCGAGGTGCTCACTCAGTTCGAGGTCAACTGGAAGCGTTCGACGTCGACGCCGCTGCCGACCTTTCCCTCGGATAAGCCGACCCGCCAGATCGACTATGTCCTCTTCCGCCCCGCCTCGCGCTGGAAGGTTGTCGAGAACTGGGTGCTGGACGAACCGGTGGCCTCGGACCATCGGCCGTTGCTGGTCGTGCTTGAACTGGTGAATTGATTCGGGCGTGCGTTGTTGAACCCACGATTGATTGAGGTGGTTGCATCACGACTTCCAAGGGATCATCGATCGCGCGCCTCCGAGAGCGGATTGATTCCCCGGTCGGTTGGGGGGAATCTCCAACCGACCGGGTCGTTCGCCGATTGACAGGCGCCAGTGGTGATCTAGACTTGTGGAGTGCGAAGGAACCGTGATCGGAGGATCATTTCTCAATGATCACTGGTATTCTGGTTCGGGATGAGAAATCCACGCAGCCTCTTATCGGTCGCCGATCCCCGGATCGGGGCAGCGGGGACTTCTCGCAAGAAGTTTCGAGGGTTGCCCGATTTTCGTCAAGCTGTCCCGTCGGTAGGTCGGCATGGCTACGGAGGCGCACAAATGGGGGGGGATTTCGACGGGTATCAAGCGCTCAAGGGAGTGAATGATGGCGAGAGTCCTTGTGGTCGATGATTCCAGGTTCAGCCGGAATTTGACAGCGCGTATCCTTCGCGAGGCTGGGCATGAGGTTGTCGAAGCCTCGGACGGCGAACGTGGCCTGGAGGCGGTTCGCGAGCATGAGCCCGACTGTGTCGTGCTCGACCTCCTCATGCCGGTCCTTGACGGGCCGGGCTTTTTGAGCCGACTCCGGGGTGAAGGATCGGTTCTTCCCGTCGTGGTTGCCAGCGCCGATATCCAGATTAGCTCACGGCTCCTCTGTGAGGAACTGGGGATCAGTGGGTTCGTGAATAAGCCGGCCCGCGCCGAAGAACTCTGTCCTTGCATCGAGCGGGCCATTCGAGGCTCGTCGGTGGGAGAGCCTCGATGAGACTGGATCCGTATCAAGAGGATGCGCTCCGGGAGGTCATTAATATCGGCATCGGCCGTGCCGCCGCCACGCTCAGCGAACTGATGGGGACCCGGATCGAGCTCTCGATCCCGAGCATCGCGGTCTACGAGTTCGACGATTGGCTCGGGCAGGGTGGCGCGGGGGGGATGGGTGTGGCGGTCGTCCAGGACTTCGAGGGCCCCTGCTCCGGGCGGGCGGTCCTCGTATTGCCCCTGGACAGCGGTCTGCGCATGGCACAGATCCTCGGTGGAGTGGAGGACGGCTCAGACGAGTTAGACCTCGAGTTGAGCGGGATCCTGGCCGAGGTCGGCAATATCATGATCAACGCAGTGCTCGGCTCGCTGGCCAACGCCACGGGGGCCCGGCTGTCCTACGGCTTGCCCGAATTCTACAGCGAACCGGAGTTGGCCTTCCTCTCGACGCCGGTCGCCGGTGAGGGCGTGAGAGGGATCCTGATTGCCGACACCCATTTTCATGTCCGACAATTCGCCGTCCGGGGCTCACTTCTGATCGCCTTCGAGCGGGGTGGGATCGAGGTCTTGGTCCAGGCGCTCTGCGCCACGGAATCCGACTCCCGGGAGGTTCGATGACCGACGAGGGCGTGACGGTCGGAATCCATCCGGGGCTGGCGGAATCCCTCGACTTGATGCCGCTGGGTGCCTGCGTGATCGACGTTGACAGGACCGTCCGTGTCTGGAATCGGACCCTCGTGGAATGGACCGGAATCTCCCGCGAGGAAGCCGTCGGCATGGACCTGGCCGAGCGCTTTCCCGCGCTCCGGGGGAATCGGATCGGGGGGCGGCTCCAGCAGGTGTTCGAGGCGGGGAGCCCCGCCGTCTTCTCCGCGGCGATCCACAAGCAATTCCTCGCTGTTCCCACTCGGCTCGGTCCGCCGGGAAGTCTGATGGTCCAGCAGACCCAGGTGCGTCTGCTCCCCGGCCGATCGACGCTGGCCCTGATCACGATTGGCGACGTCACCTCCGAAGCGTTTCAGCTTGCCGCCCTCCGCGCGGAGCGGGCCCACCTGGTCGCCGCTCAGGCCGAGCTCCTGCGGTTGATGGAAGCGGCCGAGGCCGATCGACGACGCGTGGAACGGCTTCATGTCGAATTGCAGCAGGCGCACGTCTCGCTGGAACGGAAGAACGCCGAGCTGGCCGAGCTCGCGGCGACGGACGCCTTGACCGGCCTGGCCAATCGCCGACGGTTCCGAGAGGCGCTCGAGACGGCCTCGGCATTGGCGATCCGCGACGACCTGCCCCTCTCGTTGATGATGCTTGATATTGATGAATTCAAGAGATATAACGACGAATATGGCCACATCGCCGGCGACGAGGTCTTACAGGGTTTGGCCGGTATCTTTGGTGCGAGTCTCCGAGTCTCCGACACCACCGCGCGGTACGGCGGCGAGGAGTTTGTCGTCCTGTTGCCGAGGACCGATGCCAGGACCGCCCGGCTGGTGGCCGAGCGACTGCGGGCCGATATCGAACGCCACGCTTGGCCGTTGCGACGTGTGACGAGCAGCGTCGGGGTCGCCACGCTTGCCCCCTCGAGCGCGGGCGCGGCCGAGTTCTTGAACCAGGCCGACCGGGCGCTCTATCACTCCAAACGGCGGGGACGCAACTGCGTCTCCCACTACGAGGACCTGGCGTTGCTCACGGCCAGGCAGGAACCGCGCAGCGCCCCCGATCTGAACCCGCAGGGAGACGCCGACCCGGCGGCCTGGCGACAAAATGAGGAAAATCCGCAAGGTGCCTCCGCATCCGACGGAAAAATAGGGAAAGATTGCCTGGGCGCCGAAGCGCCCGAGGAATCGAATGGAGGGTTTACCCACCTCCGCGCCTACCCCGGTCCGCCTTCGGGGAGACAGGCCAACACGGCTTGATTGGTTTCCGGCCATCGTCGAGGCCGCCAAGAAAGCGGGCGCGGATCCACGTGAGGTCCTCCAGGTTCGCGGGCTCATTGCCGCCCCTGCGGGGCTGCAGATTGCGTGCATGACTTCTCTGACTCACAACCAGCAGGCCGAAGAGGACACGTGAGCGACCTGGATGGCAGCCTCAGGGAATTCCTGGACGAGACGTACGAGAACCTCGGTCAGTTGGACCTCGATTTCGTGGCGATCGAGGCGAACCCCCACGACCGGTCGAACTTGCTCGGGATTGCGCGCACCCTGCATACGCTCAAGGGGACTTGCGGTTTCTTCGGCTTCGCCAAGCTGGAAGCGCTCGCCCATGCGGGTGAAGACTTGCTTCACCGGTTGCGCGACAGCTCGCTCAACCCTGACGCCGAGTTCATCGGGGCGATGCTGGACCTAGTGGACGCAATCCGCCGGATCCTTGCCCATATCGAGAAGACTCATGAAGAGGGGGACGACGACAACTCGGCCCTGATCGCCCGCCTGACGACTCGGGAGCTCGATTCGTGTCCCCGCGAAGCGGCGAGCCGCGGGCCTGACGAGTCGCCCCTCGGTTTGTCGCGAGCCGTCGAAGCGGGGCCGCCCCAGGCTGCCTCTCGCGAATTCCGCGCGGGGGAGGCCGCCAGCGCCACCGTGCGGGTTGGCGTTGGGTTGCTCGATCGACTGATGGATATGTCCGGTGAGTTGGTCCTGGCCCGCAACCAGCTCATGCAATACGCCGCGACGAGCGACGATCCGCGGTTGCTGGGTTCCCTGGGCCGGATGAGCCAGATCATCACCGAGTTGCAGGGGAGCGTGATGAAGTCGCGGATGCAGCCGATCGGGACCATCTGGGATCGAATCCCACGCGTGGTCCGCGACCTGGCGCAGTCCTGCGGCAAACGGGTCCGGATCGAGTTCGAGGGCCGGGAAACCGATTTGGACCGGACCGTTCTCGAGGCGATCAAGGACCCGCTCACCCATGCCGTGCGGAACGCCGTCGATCACGGCATCGAAACGCCCGAGGAACGCGTGGCGGCGGGCAAGCGCGCTGAGGGTTGCCTGCGGCTGCGGGCCGCCCACGAGAGTGGCCGGGTCCAGATTGAGCTCATTGACGACGGGGCCGGCATCGATCCCGAGCGGATTCGCGACCGCGCCTTGAAGCACGGTCTGCTCACCCGCGAAAAGGTGGATCGCCTGGGCGATCGCGAGTTGCTCCAACTCCTCTTTCTGCCCGGTTTCTCGACGGCCGAGCGGATCACGAGCGTATCGGGGCGCGGGGTCGGCATGGACGTGGTGAGGGCCAACGTCGAGCGGATCGGCGGGTCGGTGGAAATCCGCAGCGAGCTTGGGGTGGGGACGACCGTCGTGATCGTGCTTCCTTTGACGCTGGCCGTCATCCCTTCGCTGATCGTCAGCGAGGGGGACGACCGGTACGCGATCCCCCAGGTTGTGATCCGGGAGCTGGTCCGGATCGAGGAAGCGGGGGCGGGCCGAGGCCGAGGGGTCGAGACCTTCCACGGATCGCCTGTGTTTCGGCTCCGAGGAACGCTGCTTCCCTTGGTCGAGCTCGGGCGGGCGTTGGCGAGGCCGGAGCGGCGGCTCGCCCTGGATCGCGACGTCCTGAACATCGCCGTGCTTCAGGCCAACGGCGCGAACTTCGGGCTGGTGGTCGATCGGTTCCATGACATTGAAGAGATCGTGGTCAAGCCACTCGACAAGCATTTGAAAAATGTTGATGTTTTCTCGGGTGCGACCGTCCTTGGGGATGGAAAGCTCGCGATCATTCTTGACGTGCCAGGCCTGGCACGGAAGGCGGGAATGGCCGGGAAAGCCGACCAAAGCGCCGCGCCCCTGCCCGATTCCTCGACCGCCGGGGCTGGAGGCGAGACGGCCTCGACCTTGCTCCTCTTCGAGCTCGGCAACGGTCGGAGGATGGCCGTCCCGCTCGACCTGGTGGCCCGGCTGGAGGAGATTCCGGCTTCGGCCGTGGAGCGGGCCGACGGCCAGGAAGTCCTCCTGCATGATGGCCGGCTGATCCCCCTGCTCCGCCCCGATGGCGATCCGGTCGTCACCGAGGCCGCGGTCCGAGGGGCCGAGATCCTCAAGATCATCGTCTGTCGCGTCGGCGACCGCCGGCTGGGCTTGGCCGTGGACGCGGTCCACGACATCGTCCGGACCACGTTGCGGGTTCATCATTCGGAACGCAAGCAGGGAATCGAGGGGGCGGCGATCATCGAGGGACGCGCCACCGACCTGCTCGACCTGCCTGGTTTGATCCGGGCCGCCGCTCCTCTCTTCTTCGTCTCGCCCGACTCCGATTCCGCGCTTGCCGCGGCGGAGGTGTGAACCTATGACGACGCATCGCCAACTCTGCACGTTTCGCCTGGATGACCACCTCTACGGTGTGGACGTGGCGCGGATTCTGGAGATCCTCCGAGCGCCGGCGGTGACCGGAGTCCCTCTGGCCTCCTCGTCGGTCCGCGGTCTGATCAACCTTCGCGGCCAGGTGATCACGGCCCTCGACCTGCGGTATCGCCTGGGGCTGGGTGCAGCCTCGACGGACTCGGCCCTCATGGCCCTTGTGGTTCGGGACGAAGAAGACGCCGTCATTCTGCTTGTCGATCATGTCGAGGATGTCCTCGAGGTGGATGAGGCCGGGTTCGAGACCACGCCCGACACGCTCCCAGGCGCGGCCCGAGCGCTGATCCAGGGGGCCTACAAGCTGGAGGACCAACTCCTGCTGCTGCTCGACATCGACGAGGCCGTGAAGCTCGCGACCGATTCCCCGGAGTTCCTCGCATGAATCCCGATTCCCAGGCCGACGTCCGTGGCGCGGGGCGGCTCTTCCAGCTCCGCAACCTGACCATCCGCTCGAAGCTCTTCCTCCTGATCGGCGTGTTCGCGGCCGGGTTCGTGGCCTTCGCCGCCTACGCCTACAGCACATTTGAAGCGGTCAAAGTCAATGGATTGCTCTATAGTAAAATTAACTTGATGCAGGAGATGGATAGCGACTACAAGCCGGCTGTGGCCACCATGGTGGAACCGCACACGCTGACGCGCCAGCTCGTGAGCCTTGATGATCAGGCGAAGCTCCCCGCGTTGATCGAGGAAAGCCGGAGGTTGCGGAAGGTGTACGAGGATCGCTATCAGTACTGGAGCAAACAGGCGCTCGAGGGGGAGCTCAAGGAGGCCGCGATTGTCTCGGCGTACCTCCCGGCGATCGCCTACTTCAAGATCAGGGACGAGCAACTGATCCCGGCCGTTCTGGCGGGCGATCGCGACGGGGCTCGTAAGCTTCTGGACGGCGAGATGAGCCGGCTCTATCACGACCATCGACTCGGGGTGACCAAGGTCAATCAACTGACCAGCGCCGCGATCAAATCGACCGAGAAGGAAGCGGCGTTGTTCCTCCAACGGCGGCTGATCCTTTTGCTCGGGCTGGGAGTCGGCCTGCTCGTGACGGTGGTCGGATTCTCCCTCTGGATCGTCCGAGGGATCACCCAGCCGTTGAACCGGACCATGCAGGTCCTGGGCGCGGTGGCCACCGGCGACTTGACGGATCGGCTTCAGGAGATATCCAGGGATGAGGTCGGCGTGATGGGACGGGGCTTGAACCAGGCGCTGGATCGGATGGAGGGCGCCGTCCGGTCGATCGGGCAGAACGCCCAAGGCTTGGCCGGTGCCGCGGAGGAGCTCTCGGCCGTCAGCCGGCAGATGAGCGACAACGCGGATGAGACCGCTTCGCAGGCCAACGTCGTCTCGGCGGCCTCGGAGCAGGTCAGCGTGAGCGTTCAGACCGTCGCCGCGGCCGTCGCGCAGATGGGGGCGGTCTCCCGGGAGATCGCCAAGAGCGCCGGCGAGGCGGCGGGCGTCGCCGAGGGGGCGGTCCGGATGGCCGAGGCGACCAACACCACCGTCACCCGGCTCGGTCAGAGCGGCGCCGAGATCGGCTCGGTCGTCAAGCTCATCACCTCCATCGCCGAGCAGACCAACCTGCTCGCCCTCAACGCGACGATCGAGGCGGCCCGCGCCGGCGAGGCTGGCAAGGGTTTCGCCGTGGTTGCCAGTGAAGTCAAGGAACTGGCCAAGGCCACGGCCAAGGCGACCGGAGAGATCGGCCAGAAGATCGAGGCGATTCAGCGCGACACCGCGGGGGCCATCGCCGCGATCGGCCAGATTGGTGGCACGATCTCCCAGATCAGCGACCTTCAAGGCACGATTGCGGGCGCCGTTGAGGAGCAGACGGTGACGACCAGCGAGATCGCCCGAAACATCGCCGAGGTGGCTCAGGGGAGCTCCGAGATCGCCCGGACCATCCTGGCCGTCGCCGAGGCCACTCGCGGCACCTCCGAGGGGGCTGCGCAGACCCAGTTGGCGGCCGCGGAACTCGCCAGGATGGCGACCGAGCTTCACGGCCTCGTCGCCCAGTTCACTTACGATCGGGCCGACGAGGAACAGCGACCGGGAGCCCACGGGGGGGATGGCGGACGGCGGCTGCTCTCATCGCGATTCCCCATGAGAAATCCGGCCCGCCTGAACGGGCAAAGCCAGGGCGGTTTTTATGTTCGCAATTAAAATGGATGTTAGCGTCTGGATGTTGCGAAGCCGTCTGCGTTCGGGGGGATCACAGGCCGAGCGATCAGGGTGGCTGGGGGCCGTACTCGGACCCAGGTCTTTTGGCTCGCCTACCGGGGTCCGAGTACGGACCCAGCCACCCAGGCATGGGCAATTCAAGAGTGAACTGCTGTAGATTCTCGGAGGGATCTCCTGATGCGCGTGCTCATCGTCGATGACTCTCGGGCCGTTCAGTCCATCCTCACGCGAATCCTGGTGGGCCTCGGCTTCGAGGTCCACGTGGCGAGCCATGGTCGGGAGGGGCTCGAGCGACTCGCCGAGATCGACCGGATCGCCCTGGCGCTGGTGGACTGGACCATGCCTGAAATGAATGGCCTCGAATTTGTCCGCGCCGTGCGTACTCGTCATGAGTATGATGGCCTGAGGCTGATGATGGTCACCGCGGAGACCGACATGGACCGGGTGGTCGATGCGCTCGAACAGGGTGCTGATGAGTACCTGATGAAGCCATTTACCAAGGACATGATTGTCCAGAAGCTAGAACTTTTGGGGATGATGTCCGCATCGACCGATCCTCTCCCGCAGCCGCCGTTGACCCGATGAGCCTGTGCCTCGAGGATCACCTGACCGAGCGGAGCCGAACCCGAGCCATGCGAAAGCTCCGCGTCCTCATCATCGGCGGTTCCGTCATCGTCCGCCGGACGGTGGCCGATGCCATTGAGGCCGACCCCGCCCTGGAGGTCGTCGGCGTCGCCGCGGGCGCTCGCCTTGGCCTGGCGATCATCGAGCAGGCCCACCCCGACCTGGTCGTGCTGGGCGCGGTGCTGCTGAGGGGGACCGTTCCGGAACCTTGGCGACGATCCGCCGCGAGCACCCGCAACTCGCCGTCGTTCTGTTCGGCGACGAGCGCGAGCCGCGCCGCGATCTCTCCACGACCCCCGGGCGGCTGGAGGCGGCGATTCACGGGGTCCCCGACGGGCTCATTCCCACGATCAAGCGACATGGCGTCAGTACTGAGGGTTTGAGCACCCCCCGGACCGTCGCCCCAATGGTTCCTGGGAGGATCGAAGTCTTGGTCATTGGCGCTTCGACCGGGGGCCCCGATGCTCTCTCCCGGCTCCTGTCGTCGCTTCCGGCCGATTTCCCGGTCCCGATCCTCATCGTGCAGCACCTCCCGGCCAACTTCACGCGGTACTTGGCCGACCGGTTGGCGCATCAGTCGGCCTTTGAAGTGCAAGAGGCGACGTCCGGCGATCGACTTCTCCCCGGCCAAGTTCGGCTGGCACCGGGGAACGTTCATATGGTGATTGCAAAAGATTTCCAGGGGCCCTTCGTTCAGTTCAATGAAGATCCGCCGGAGCAATCGTGTCGGCCGTCGGTTGACGTCCTGTTCCGCTCGGCGGCGGCCGCCTTCGGGCCGACTGCGCTGGCGGTTGTTTTGACCGGCATGGGCCGAGACGGACTGGCCGGGTGCGTGGCGATCCGTGCGGCGGGCGGTCAGATCCTCGTTCAAGACGAGGCGACCAGCGTCGTCTGGGGGATGCCCGGCCACATCGCACGCGCCGGCCTGGCCAACCTGGCCCTGCCGCTCGACGCGCTGGGACCGGAGATCGACCGGCGGTCGCGTGAGGGAATGCCGGCGCGGCGCAGGACCGGGGGAGAATCCGAGGAGGCGCCATGCCGTTGAGCCGAGCCGACTTCGACTTTGTCCGGGACCTGGTCTGCTCGCGATCGGCCATCGCGCTCCCCGCGGAGAAGCTGTACCTGGCCGAGGCTCGCCTCGGTCCGCTGGCCCTGGCCGAAGGATTTGGATCGATCGCCGAACTCCTGGGCCAAGTCCGCGCCCTGCCGGGCGGCGGCCTGCCTCAGAAGGTGGTCGAGGCCCTGGCCACTCACGAAACCTCGTTCTTCCGCGACCTCCATCCTTTCGAGGCCCTGCGCCGGGACATCCTCCCCGAGCTCATCCAGCGGCGGTCGGCCGAGCGCCGGCTCGAGATCTGGAGCGCCGCCTGCTCCAGCGGCCAAGAGCCTTATAGCATCGCCATGCTCTTACGCGAACATTTCGCGGGCCTCCCCGGCTGGACCGTCTCGATTCTCGCGACCGACATCTCTTCCGAGATCCTCCGGAAAGCAGGCGAAGGCCGCTACAACCAGGCCGAGATCAACCGAGGCCTGCCGGCGCGGTTGCTCGTCAAGTACTTCCGCAAGCAAGGGACCTCCTGGCAACTCACCGACGACATCCGCCGGATGGTGGAGTTCCGGGCGTTGAACCTGATCGAGCCTTGGCCTCGTTTGCGTGCTCCGGACATCCTCCTGCTCCGCAATGCCCTGATCTATTTCGAGACCGAAACCAAGAAGATGATCCTGAGCCGGATCCACCGAGTGCTCCGCCCCGACGGCTACCTCTTCCTGGGCGGAGCCGAGTCCACCCTCGGTCTGGCCGACGCCTTCGAGCGAACGGACCACGAGCGTGCCGGTTGCTATCGATTGCGTTAACTATGTGTAAATTAGAATTGTCGTTAAGTGATTGGAGTTTGTTGTGAGGAGACATTGTGTCTCTCGATTGTCTGAATTTTTCGAGACTGTAGCCACGTTGCCGGGTGTTTGTTGTCAGCCGGAAGACAGGGAGCTCACGCTCCCCGCTCGCCTTTGTCTGGCGAGCGAAGACCAACGACCAAGAGACGGCACCGATCGTGGTGCAACGGATTTCGCTCGCCTGGAAGGCGAGCGGGGAGCGTGAGCTCCCTGTCTTTGAGTCTTCGCGTGGGGTGGTTCTTTTGACACTGTGGTAGCGGAAACCCCGTAACGTGGCGTCAGTGTCAATTATTCTTGGATCATCTGCGTCACGACGCTCGAGGAGATCGCGATTCAAATGCCGAACGTGGCGAAGCCGGAATGACAGTCTCCATTCATGCCGGGGTCTCTGCTGTTCCACTCCCGGCCGATCGAGATGCTCGGGATCATTGCATTCGATCAGGGCCGGGGAGGAATCGCCCCTTGCCGACGTGGCCGAAGACGCTCAGAGCTTGAGCCCCTTGCGGGCGATTTGCACCTTGAGGGCCTCGCTGACCGCCTGATCGAACCCCGTCGGGTTCTTGGCGGATTGCTTCTGACGCTCCTCGAGAATGAACGCATCGCGCTTCTTCGCGAGCTCGAGGATTTGCTCGCGGATCTTCTTGCGCTCTTCGATCTTGCCCGCGATGACCTTCTTACGCTCGTCGGCCGAGAGCTTCTGGAGTTCGTCGGGCAGCTCGTCCTGCTTCAGGGCGTCGAGCTTGACCGTCCCGTTCTCGACGCCTTGGATCAGGTCGCTATCGTCGTAGGCTGCGGCGTTGATCGCCTTGTTGAACGCACGTTCGGCCCGGGCTGTCGCCGGGGCGGCCAGGGCGACGTTCCCCTCGAGTTTTCTATGGGCTGCGGCCTTGTTCGATCGAAAGGCCAGGCCGCTCAGCATGCCCATGCCGCCGCCGTAGGCCATGTACGTCTCCCCGACCTTGGTCCCGAGCTGGGAGAGTTCGGCGTCGAACGGCGTGGCGATGGCCACGACGCCCCCATCCTGGGCGATCGCGAAGTATTGCCCCTCGCCCGCGCGACAGATCCGCCTCCAGACGTCGCCGGTTCCTGGCAGATCGCCGCACTGGATGGTGTTGACGATGATCCCGGCCTTCACGGCTGCCGACGCTGTGGTGATCGTGTCGGGTTCGTTGCCGTAGTCGTCGTGGGGCGGTGCGTCCCCGACCAGGAAAAGGATCTGGGCGATGTTGCTGGAGCGGGGCGACCAGCCGGCTTTGTGGACGCCGTCGGCAAGCGCCTGCCGGACGTCCTCCGGGGTGTCTCCGCCCCCGTCGGCCTTGTAGGCCATGAGCGTGCTGTAGACCTTGTCGAGGTCCCGCGTGACGGGGAGGACCTGCGTGACGTAGGCATCCTCGTGATCGCGGTAGGCGACCAGGCCCATCCGGACTTCCGGCTTCGCGGGCGACTTCATGACCTCGTTGACGATCCCCCAGATTTTCTGCTTCGCTCCGTCGATCAGACCGCCCATCGAGCCGGTGGTGTCGATCACGAAGACCAGCTCGATCGTCGGCTTACCGCCGGCGACGTCCTTGACCTGCCCGGCCGGATCATTCTGGGCCCGAGCGGCCGTGGTCGCGAGCAAGACCGCTCCGCCGATGAGCAGACGCTTTGCAAGACGCATGGGTCGCCTCCCGAAGTCGAGCGAGTGAAGGATGTGAGCCGGCTATCGGATTAACGGATGCCAGCACAGATCCTTAGACGAGGGGAGCGATTCCTCGGTTCCAGGCGCGCGAGGGCCCGGATCTTTGCGACTCCCGACCGGCCTTGTAGGATGGACCTCATCCGCAAGACAGGCCAGATGACTCAGGCCGCCACCGCTTCCCGAGGTCCCCGCCCATGAAACACCTGCTTTCGGCCATCGCGCTCGGCCTGCTGGCCATTCCCCCAGCTCACGGCGAGGGGGTTCCCCGCCCTTACATCGAGGCACGCGACTACTCGAAATGGGAAAATGAGGTCGCCGCCTACGAGGCGTCCGACGGCCAGACTCCCAAGGGAGGCATCCTTTTCATCGGCTCTTCGACGATCCGGCTCTGGAAGACGCTCGCCGAGGACTTCCCGGAGCACAAGGTCATCAACCGCGGCTTCGGCGGCACCGAGATCGTCGATGCCACCCACTTTGCCGACCGCCTGATCTTCCCCCACGAGCCCAAGCAGATCTTCCTCCGGGCCGGTGGTAATGACATCCATGCCGGCCGCACCCCCAAGGCCGTGGCACGCGACTTCAGGGACTTCGTCAGCGTCGTTCACGCACGCCTCCCCAAGGCGGAGATCCTCTACATCAGCGTCAGCCCCGCGCCCGCACGATGGGGCGAGTCGGATAAATACCGGGAGCTGAACCGGCTGATTCGGCAGATGGCCCTGGAAATGCCGCTCGTTGGTTTCGTGGACACGTACGACATGGTCCTCAAGCCCGACGGCAGTGCCATTCCCGAGCTGTTCGTCAAGGACAGGCTCCACTTCTCGCCGGAAGGATACAAGCGGCTCAGGGAGCGTGTCCGACCGTTTCTGACGCCGTAGCAGGGAGGGGGGCGAGGAATCCGAATGCAGCCCGCCCGAACGGGTCGCCGGGATCGACCGCGCGAACCTTTGAGGGGTGAGTGCCTGTCAGCGCAGGCGATCCTGTTGAGATTCATCGATGCGTCGCGCGATTTCAAAGGGAATCTATGAACTGGTCGCCACCCACCCTGGCCGACGTCCTGCGGGCCAAGGCTTCGATCGCCCCCTACCTGCGTCCCACCCCGACGCTTGAACGCCCTTCACTCGATGCGGTGTTGGGTTGCCGGGCTTATGTCAAATGCGAGAACCTCAACCCGACCGGGGCGTTCAAGGTGCGGGGCGGGATCAACCTGCTCTCGACTCTCGACGACGAACAGAAAGCCCGGGGGGTGCTGGCCGCCTCGACGGGCAACCATGCCCAGTCGGTCGCCTATGCGGCGCGGCTGTTCGGAATCAGGGCGATGATCTACATGCCCGAGGCGGCCAACCCGATGAAAGTGGCCGCGACCCGCGCCTTCGGGGCCGAGGTCGTGCTCCACGGGCGTGACTTCGACGAGGCGCGACGGGCCGCCGACGCGAGGGCCAGGCAGGAGGGCATGCGTTACGTCCACTCGGCCGACGAGCCGCTCCTGATCGCCGGCGTGGGGACCTATGCGTTGGAGTTGTTCGAGGTCGCGCCGGATCTGGACGTCCTGTTCGTGCCCGTCGGGGGCGGAAGCGGCGTCCTGGGCGCGGCGGTTGTGGCCCGGGCAGTGAACCCGAAAACGAAGGTCATCGGTGTCCAGGCCGAGGGGGCGCCCGCGGTCTACCTCTCATGGAAGGCGGGGCACCGGGTGGTCACGGACGAAGTCTCCACGTTTGCTGAAGGGCTGGCAACCCGCGAGCCGTTCGACCTACCGCTCCAACTGCTGCCCAAGCTGGTCGACGAGATCATGCTGGTGAGCGATGCCGAGCTGGAAGCGGCGATCCGCCTCCTACTCGAAACGACGAGCCAGGTTGCCGAGGGGGCCGGAGCCGCGGCGGTCGCCGGCGCCTACCAGCGACGCGGCGAACTGGAAGGCAAGTCGGTCGGTCTGATCCTGAGCGGCGGGAATCTCGGGATGGCGACCTTGAAGCGGATCTTGGAAGTTTGACAGCCTCATCAGTATTGAATAGATGATGAATTATGTTATGTCAAATCATGTAGTTTTTGCGTTTTCCTAGGTGGCCAAGGAGAACATCGAAAACAAGATGATCTGACACCGAATTGTTCCCTACCGGATGCCCCGTCGCGCCTGCTCTCGTCACTCGGGCAGGAAGGGTGCTGAGGGCCGGGGCCCGGGTCGACGTCGTCGGCCCGGCCGAGTCCCCCGGGCCCTGCCCCGCGGAGGTGGCGATGGCCGGCGGTCCGGCCGGGGGATCGTCCCCCGGGATCCCCTCCCGGCTTACCAGCCGCGGGAGGAGAGGTCGGCCACCTGTGGCCGTTCCAACTCCTCATAGTCGCGATAGCTCATGCGGATCGCCTCGTGGTGGGTGTTCCCCTCGAAGACGATCCGTTCGTCGCGCGTGAGCGACTCGTCGACCAGCGTCGCCAGGCCGTACTGCGAGCCGAACGGCGGCAAGGCGCCCCGCTCGCAGTCGGGAAACAGCCGGGCGAACGCCCCCTCGTCGGCCAGGGCGACGGTGGCGGCCTGGAGCACGCCCCGGGCCTTCTCCAGATCGACATGGTGCGTGGACGGTAGGACGGCCATCACGTAGCGGCCGTCGGCCTCGAGGACCACGGTCTTGGCCACCTCGTCGCCCGGGACGTGGACGGCCTGGGCCACTTGCTGGGCGGTGTAGGTCGTGGAATGCTCCAGGACCTCGAAGGCCCGCCCACCCCGGCTGAGGAATTGCTGGATGTTCATGATCCACCTCCGATTGATGCGTCGGTGCTTGGGTCCCCCTTGCACGCTCGCGGCCGGCGACCGGGATCGGCGCGGGATGGGACGTCGCGGCCCCTGCGAGCGAACTGATCGCCTCGGTGTGATCGCCACCGACCGCACGGAAGGGACTCGGGACGAGGTCGGCGATCGGCGGCTGGGCCGTAGCCGTGGTGCCTCGACGCTGGCGGCACTCCGCACCGCGGGCTCACGACCCGGGGCAAATCAGCACCTTTTGATGCTACCGCCGAGGCCGCCTCCCGACAAGCAGGTACCCGGAGCCGCTGCATACTCGTGCGCAGATCGAGTGGCCAGGCACCCCAGTTGGGAGATCTGGGGAATTCAGTGAAAATGGGTGGCCAGCCGTAAACCTGGACGGATTGTCCAGGTTTCCCGCTTTACCTACTATAGGTGCCTAGATCGAGTGGCCAGGCACCCCAGTTGGGAGATCTGGGGAATTCAGTGAAAATGGGTGGCCAGTCGTAAACCTGGACGGATTGTCCAGGTTTCCCGCTTTACCTACTATAGGTGCCTGGCCACCATTCCTTCCATTCCCTTTGGGCCGGGAAGCGTCACGGTTCCGAACCCGTGATGTGCCGCCCGGCAGTTGTCTCAGCTCAATGCCGAATCGACCGCCACGGTGTTCGGGCTTCAACACCGTGGTAGGGTTCTGGTCGATGGCAAGAGAAGGGAGCTTGGACGAAAGTGAAACCCGTCCCCCGTGTTTCGGGGGGACGCCGTCAGGCTCGCTCTCGGCAAGGACTCATCTGAACCCGCCGCCCATCCCGCCACCCATGCCTATCGATTGCTGAATCGATTGTAATTCCCGCTGCTCCAACTGGAGGCGTTTGCTGAAAACAATATATTTTGCTTTGATCTTTTCGTATTCCTTTCGTGCCGCTTCGGCCTTGGCCTGTTGGGTCTCGTCGTCGCTGGCGGCGAATTCGGCAGTGGCGAGAGCGTCGATGGCCTTGCTCAACGGGTCTTGCAGGAGGTTGAGCTGAGCCTGAAGGAGCTGGGTTTCGATCCGTGCCTTCTCGATTTTCTCGAGGGCGTCCTGCCTGTCGGCTGCTGTGGGGCAGGTGAAACGGCGTTCGGAACCCGCATCCCCGTAACCCGGCTCTTCCCCAGTTCAGCGGCCCGCGCGATGATGTCTGCCTTCTTCTTGGCAATGAACTCACTCAAGGCATTGGCCTCTTTTTCAGAGAGGTTTGCCTCAGCCTTCAAGCCCTGCCGTCCCTGAACCATCAATGCCTCTCGGAGGATCGTTTTGTCGACGTCCTGCGCAATTTCTATGAGCTCGAATTCGATACCCGGACTCTGCGGCTGCCTCGATGCCTGCTGTGCGAGCGCTGGTGCACAGAGAAGGAGGAGGACTAAGGCAAACGCGGCTAAGCTCTTCATGGGAGACTCCTGTAAGGGGTTGGGGAAGCCCGATCGTCGCAGGGCTTGGCTTTGCAGACCTCGGTTCTCAGCGCGGCAGATCGCATCAATCCTCAGTACGGCCCCTGCCCTGTCCTTCGGCCTGCGGTGCAGGCTGAGCGGCTTGGGGATCGTTGTCCCGTTCACGTCGCGAGGCGAAATAACAGGCAACCCAGCCGCCAGCGAACGCCCAGAGCAAGGCTTCCAGCGCCTCGCCGATCCGCTGATACTCGGGGACGTTCGGAGTCATTGCGCCGCCAAATCCGCCGCTCGTTTCTGTCGCACCCACGATCCCAACAGGGACGCTTTGGAACCCTCCACCGGTGCCGCCGGTCGGGGTGGGTTGGAGGACGTCTGCGAGATAGGTGAAGAGGTTCGGGGCCAGGAGATGCGGCCCGATCCTCTGGTCCACCCACGGGGCGTAAAGCAGAATCAGGTAACCCCAGCCCAGTGTGGCGAATCCTGACCAGTAGACCCGCCGCATGCCTCGCTCCAAGGCAACCCCGAGAAGCGAACAGATCATCACAAAAAACGTGATCGAGGTCATCGCCCCAGCCCAGGACGCAGAACCACTCCGGATCGCGGCGAAAGCGACGGCGCTGATCGCCACGATGAGGATAATGTGGGCGATCGTGATCCGAGGGCGTTTCATGAGAGCGGCTCCGGAAGGGTTTGAGATGTGTCCATGGTAACGGAGCGCGGGGTCAGAGTCCTACGTATTTCGGGTTAAGGCGCCCAGAAATCACTTCATCGTTTCCCTGCAATGGCCGCCTCGGCACTTTGCTGATGAATGATTCTGTGTTAGAGTTGATTCTTAATTGAAATACTTTGGTGGCCGAGAATAATGTGATCTGGCGTCTGAGTGTTTGGATCGAGCCGCGCACGCCGCGCAGTAAGCGGTCCCAGGCTGACGTACCGAGATGCAGAGCCAGAGCGCAACCAGATTGCTTGCATTACGGAAGTAAATCACGCTAAACGAGTTTCATTCACGGCCAAGCGGTGATACTGTAGGATTAGGGGCGGTCATTTTTAAATGTGGAGACGAGCCTTGCGAAAGCCCAGGCCATTCGCCACGCCCCCTGTGCAGTTTGCGCTCTTGGGGTTGGTGATCGCGGTGGTCCTTGTGGCGTGCGTGCTGGGAGCCGCCGCCGCCTTCGCAAGGGAGCCAGTCAGCGCGCGGAGCGTTCTCGCGGGGTGGGCCGCGCTCTACGGCATCCCATCCGCAGTCATTTTCGGGAGGAGTGTCCCATTCAGGAGGGTGGTCAGAGTCGCGGGGAGGATCATCCTCTGGGGTTCACCCGTCGCTTGCCTCACTGGTTTGCTCAGCTTTGCCATGAGTGGTTACGTCGGCTTGGTCGGAGGCTTCTGCTTGATGATGCTCGTGATCGGGTGGGGGGCACTCTTTGCGGCCGCTTTCTCCTCAGACAAATCTGGAACGCATCAAGATGGACTCGACCCGTTGTCTCTCTCCCTATAAGTTCCGTCGATAGGCCTGCCTCCCCCCCCCCTCCCCGCGGATCAGGATGCGAACGCGGGTGATCGTCTCGGTCGCTTTGCTTGTTTTCCTTCTGGGCTGGTAGGGATCATGGGTTTTCTTTCGTGGACAGGTCCTCGACCCGCCCCGCCGCCTGGCAAGATCCGATTCGAGTGATTGGTGAGCTCACGAGGCGGAAAATCGTCGGAGAAAACGAGAGATGAAGACTCAAGAACCATTGCCAGGCCCCGGCCGCTTTCAATGGAACAGGGGAGGCTGGTTCGGCGGACAACTCGGTTGCACGGCATGGATGTTGGCCGGGGCCGTTGTGCTTGCGCCCCATGCCGCGGTGCTCGCGGGCGTATGGTTGGGCTGCTTCGCGGTCGCCAACGTCGTCGGCAACCGGCTTGTGGCGGCGTCGACACCGGATCCGGCCTTACCCGGCGCTCCAAGCCCTGTTATTCGTCTCCGGAGTCAATGGCTTGGTCGCGTTGGTCGCTCTTCATGGACTTCGCCCCGGGCTCCGCATTACCCGGCCGATGGGTGTCCGGCTGGCGGACGACCCGTGGATGATCCCTTGTTTGTTTGCGGTGATTGTTACTTTAATGATGTATTGCTGGTTTATGGAGTGGGGTGCAAGGAAGGAGAGGTCGCGGTCCCAGGATGAGACTGACCCCTTTGGGTCCACCTGAGCCACGGACTCGCTCCGAGAAATCGTTGTCCTACAACTCAAATGTGACCTACAGTGAATTTATGAGCACCAGCCGCATCACCACGCACATTCTCGACACGACCTGTGGACGACCCGCAATCGGCGTGTCCGTCCGGTTGGAAGTCCAGGGTCCCCATGGTTGGCTTGGAATTGGCTCCGGCGTCAGCAATGAGGATGGGCGGATCATGAATCTAGGCCCGGCCGAGTTGGCGGTTGGGAACTACCGGATCGAAATCGATACCGGCGCCTATTACCAGCGGATCGAAACGGAATCCTTCTTCTCCTCCGTTTGCCTGAGCTTCACTCTCAAAGATCCCGCCCAGCACTACCATGTGCCTTTGCTCCTCAGCCCGTTCGCCATTTCTACATATCGAGGCAGTTAACCATGACGTCGTCATCGGGCTCAATTCTGGCCGACACCGCGGCAAGCGAGAAGATCGTTCTGGGGAAGAACCAGTACGGAAAGGCCGGCAACCACGTCGTTCGGATCACGAGCGACACCGCCCGTCACGAGATTGAAGATCTGACCGTCATTTCCCAGTTGCGCGGGGACTTCGAGTCTTGCCACACCGAGGGGGACAACAGTCATTGCGTGGCCACGGACACCCAGAAGAATACGATCTTCTCCTTCGCACGCGAGGGTGTGGGGTCCCCGGAGGCTTTCCTCCTGCGCCTGGGCAAACACTTTACCACCAGCTTCGAGTGGGTGAGCGGCGGCCGATGGGCCGCGGAGCAGTTCACCTGGCAGCGGATCCAGGTCGACGGCAGTGAGCATCATCATGCCTTCGTGCAGAACCGAACCGAAACCCGTACCGCCGTGCTTCTGATCGACAAGGACGGCCCGCACCTGGTGGCCGGACTCAAGGATTTGACCGTGCTCAAGTCCACCGGTTCGGAGTTCCATGGCTTCCCGCGGGACAAGTACACCACGCTGGTGGAGACCCACGACCGGATTCTCTCCACCGACGTGGCGGCCCGCTGGCGGTATAACACCACCGACCTGGATTTTAATGCCGTCTATGCCGATGTCCGGCGAATTCTTCTGGAAACCTTTGCCAGAGTTCACTCGTTGGCGCTGCAGCAAACACTCTTCCAGATGGGCAAGAACGTGTTGCAGGCCCACCGCAACATTGTGGACATCCGATTCTCCATGCCGAACAAGCACCACTTCGTCGTGGACCTGGCGCCGTTTGGCCAGGACAACCCCAACGTCGTCTTCTGGGCGGCCGATCGTCCTTTCGGGCTGATTGAGGGGACTGTCAAACGCGAGGACGCAACCGATGATCTCTGGGAATCCATCGTCGGCTTCTGCTAACTTTTCTGAACTGTTCAACCCTTTGGAGATGCCGATGTCCGACAAAAGTGAAGGGGCTGTGCGCCACATTGTCTGCGATCGAGTGACGAAGCCGCTGCCCCTTTACTCGCATGCGACCGTTCACAACGGCGTCGTCTACGTCTCCGCCCTCCAAGGTTTCATCCCGGGGACGTTCGATTTTCCGTCCCCGGCCCCCGCGGATCAAGCGCGGCAGGCGCTGGCAAACCTGAAGGTGATTCTTGAGCAGGCGGGATCGAGTCTGAGCCACGTCCTCAAAATCACCATCTTCATGACAGATATGCGGGACTTTCCCAAGATCAACGAGGTGGTCAACGAGGTGTTTCCGGAGTTACCTCCCGCCCGGAGCTCGATCGCCGTGGCCGAGATTCCGCGGGAAGCGAAAGTTGCCATCGAGACCATCGCGGCGCTGAGAGACGCGTGACGAGCGAGAGGATGTTCAGATCACCAAGTCGGGATCAGTCTGGCGTAAGCATCGTGAAAGCCAGGCACGAAATCCGGGAGTCTTGTGAGTCTGTCGCAAGGAAACCGGGCCGTCTATCTGCCCCGGAGGCCGAATTTCGCGGGTGAAACTCGTTCTGGCCGCTCTGCGGCCTCACCCGCCGGAGAAGACGACGCAGAGCGTCGCGGACGGCATTCCCACGCAGAGCGTGGGAACGAGATCCCGGTTTCTTTGCGACGGACTCAGTCTTGCAAAGGTTCTGTGTATTAAATGTGGATGGATGATTCGAAAATAAAGACTTGCCATGTTAGATGCCGAATAATTCAATCACGCGGCCCCGGTCTCCTCATCCCGATGCCCAAACATCCTCCAGATACCGATTATTGGAGCGCAGTTCGTCGAGCCACAAATCCGCGACGGGATCGTCACACTCCGTCTTCCCCGCTCTGACGGCGCGGAAGGCGGACCGGACGTCGGAGACGAGTCGCGCGGCATCGCCGCAGACGTAGACCACGGCGCCACGGTCGAGTAGGTCCCAGACGCGATCGGCGTCTCGGAGGATGTTGTGCTGAACATAGCATTTCGGCTGTCCCGAAATCCGGGAGAAGGCCGGGATGAGTTGCGTCAGGCCCTTGGCCTCGAAGTCGCGGAGTTCCTCCTCGTAGAGGAAATCGTGGCTCGGGTTGCGGCAGCCGAAGAAGAGGAGCGACGGGCCGACGTCATGGCCGCGGTCCTTGAGGGCTCCGCGTTCCTGCAGGAAGCCGCGGAATGGGGCCAGGCCGGTGCCTGCGCCGACCATGATGATCGGCGTCCGCGGGTCGGCCGGGGGTTGAAACGAGGTGCCGGGGCCGCGGACGAAGCCGAGGATCTCGCTCCCCATCGTCAGCTCGGCGAGGTAGTTCGAGGCCACCCCCTCGTACAGGCCGTGGCCGGAGCGGGACGCGTCCCGGACCACCCCGACCGTGATGCTCGCGACACGCTCGTTGACGAGCGGTGAGGATGAGATCGAATAGTACCGCGGTCGAAGCGGCGGCAGCATGCCGAGGAACTCCTCGAACGCCAGCGCACACGACGGGTTGGCCTCGAGCAGGTCGAGCACCGAGCGACGCGGCAGGAAGACCTGCTCGCGATAGCGGGCGAGGCTTGCCTCGTCGTCACCGACGAGAGGGGTCAGCCTTGCCTTGTCGGGGGGACAGAGGGCCTTCTCGGCAAGAGTTCGCACCTGGTCACGAGTCGCCGGGTCCTGGAGCTCGACGTAGCCCCCCACCAGCTCCGCGAGCCGGATCGGCCGGTCGAGCGGCAGATTCGACTTGCCCGCGTCGTCGCGGCGGATGATGACCTGGGCATCGGCGTCGAGCCGGAACCGTTCGAGGACGCGGCGGACCGCCCCCGCTCGATTGCGCGGGAGAACGCCGAGATGGTTCCCTGTGTGGTAGCTGACGCCGTCGGGCAAGGCGAGCTCGATGTGCCGGGTCGATCGCCCGGGAGCCTGCGCTTCGCCCTGCTTTTGGAGTTCGCGGCTGGCGACCACGGCCATGCGCTGGGCGGAATAGGCCGCGACGAACGGGAGGTCGACTTGGGTGTCGACCGCCTCGATTCGATACGCCGCCCTCGGCTTGGCGGCGGCCTCCGCCTTGATCTGCAACCCCAAGGCCGAGGCGATCCGGGTCCAGAGTGGGCTGTACCAGGTCTGGAACTGGCCATCAAGGTCGTCCGCGGCGTCCCCTTCGCCCCGATCATGGATCCGGGTCGCCCCGCCGGCGGCGAGCTTCTGGTCGATCAGTTTCGGGATCGCCTGATAGGTGGCCGCCCAGTTGTGGTCGCCGCATCCGAAGACGGCGTATCGGACCCCTTGGAACGCGTCGGGACCGACGCTTCCCTTTTGCAACCAGTCGCAGAATCGGCCTGCGTTGTCGGGCGGGGCCCCGTTGTAGGAGGAGGTGACGATGATCAGAGCACCCGCGCGGGGCAGGTCGCTCGTGGCGTCGTCGAGCGCGGTGATCGCGACGGAGAAGCCGTGGGACCGGCCGTCCTCGGCGATCCGCTGGGCGAACCCCTCGGCCGTGCCAAGGTTCGAGCCGTAGAGGATCAAGAGCGGAGTGCCTTGGCCCGCGGGGGGAGGAGCCGCGGCCTCCGCCGTTTCCTGGGCGACGCTCAGGGCCACCGGCAAGGCGGGGACGGCGGCCCGGACTCGCCCCCCGCGCGGCCGGACCTTCATCGTGAAGCCGTCGGGCTTGAGGGTGAGCGTCTCCTTCACGCGAAGCCGGTAGTTGGCGTGGTCGATCGGCTCGAACCGCCTGAGGATCATCCCGAGGACGAGCGTCGCCTCCTGGATCGCGAATTGCTGGCCGATGCAGGCCCGCTGGCCGTTGCCGAACGGTTTGTACGCATTCGGCGGGAGCTGTCGCTCGCGCTCCGGAGCGAACCGGGCCGGCTGGAATTCCTCGGCGTCCGCCCCCCAGACGCTCGGGTCGCGGTGGAGCATCGGGAGCAAGACGATCAGGTTCTCCCCCCGACTCAGGGCGAACCGGCCGCCGAGCGTCGTCTCCTCACGCGGGTAGAGGGCGAAGGCGGGGGCGGTTGGCCAGAGACGGAGCGACTCCTTGAGGATCTGCTGGACGTAGACGAGCTGGTGGACCTGGCTTTGCGTCGGGGCCGACTCCGGGTCGGGGCCGAGGACGCGGTCCACTTCCTCATACGCCTTGGTGAGGGCCTCGGGGTGGTTCAGGAGGAAGTAGAGGGCGAAGGAGAGGAGGCCGCTCGTCGTCTCGTGGCCGGCGATCAGGAAGGTGAGGATCTGGTAACGGATGTTGACGTCATCAAGCCCTTCGCCGGACTTCTTGTCCAGGCCGGTGAGCATATAGTTGAGCAAGTCGTTCTTCGTGGCCATCGCTTGCGGGTCGGCTCTGCGCTCCTGGATCAGCCGGTCCACGACCGCATTCATGTAGGCGATGTCCTGTTCCTGGCGGCGGTGGGTGCGGAACAGGAGGGCCTCCTGGAGCGGGAGCCGGTTGGCCTGGAGGAGCGACTCGCCGAGCGAGCGGACCATCGCCTGAACGAACGGGTGGGGATCTTCGCGGTAGAACGAGTTGAACCGGTAGTCGAACCCGCAGAGGCCGATGGTGTCGAGCGTCAGGCGGGTCATGTCGTCGGCGACGTCGATGGCCTCGTCGGGGTTGAGCCGCGACCACTTGGCGACGAGCTGGTCGGCGATGTCGATCATTTGCGGCAGGTAGCCCTGCATCGCCTTGGCGCCGAAGTTCGGCATCAGGATGCCGTGCGCCTTGGACCAATTCGGCTCGAAGGTCCAGGCGGTGAACAGGCCGTCGCCGGAGAAGGTTCGGACCTTGCTCAAGGATGTGCTGATTAGCTTATCAAAGCGCCGCTCGTCGCAGGCCTCGTTGACCAGCTCCTGGCTCGAGAGGATCACCAGCTTCCGCCCCGGCAGGTCCAGCCGGTAGATCGGGCCGTGCTCCTTCGCGAGGCGGATGAAGCTTTGGAGCGGTGCCTTGCGGTCGAGCGCATTTAGGTTGCCGAGGACGGGCCAGGCCGTCGGCTGGGGAATCGGCTCGAGCCCTACCTGCTTCGCGACGTCCATAGATTCAACCTCTCCCCAGCCTCGAGAATCGACCGAATCGACTCGGTCGATTCTCGAGGTCGACTTGAACCCTCTTGGAATCCGTGCTCGACGCCTCGGCGCGAGTTCGGGGGTAGCGCCACCAAGGGATCAGGCCCGGCTGGCCGACCGCATCCGACCGCGACCGTTGGCGGAGCCTTCCCGCCCGCCCTTGGATCACGATCAGGAGCAGTTCCTCGGAGGAAACATTCCGCCAGGCCCGAACCGCCTCCGGGCTAACGCGGAGGACCGTCCCCGGTTTCACCTCCACCGACTCCCGATCCACCAGGAACTGACCCCGGCCCGCGGCGACGATGTAGACGACCTCGTTCCGCCGGTGCCGCATCTCATACGCCGTCTCCTCCCAGGGGAGGACCTTGACGAACGAGACGTCAACCCCGGTCGGGTGAAGTCGGTCGCGGAGTGTCGGCTTGCCCGGAATCGGGAACGGTGGGATGAGCCCGAACGCACTCGTCTGGCACAACCCGTCCAACCCGTCGGCGTGAACCACGGAGAACGTCGAGACCTCGGTGGTTGCGGGCTCCGTGACCGTCCGGGCCAAAGCCCGGTTCGATGTCGGCCGGAGGCGCACTCCAAGGCGCTGAAGCTGCACTTCACCAAACCCCAACATAACCGTCTGCCCTCCTCATCATGATTTCACCCACAGAACCCGCGGTTTTCGTATTAATGACTCAGGGTCAGTAATGGTGGAAATCTAGGGAAGGGGGCGTACGATGTCAAGGGAGCGCGCCTGGGGTTGTTGCCGTGGAGCCGCCTTCTTTAGAATGCCAAGCTCCCTGGGGCACCCTGCCGCAACCGTCGTGTGAGACCGACTTTCGAGGAATATCGCGTGCGGATTGCCGACCCTGAGAAACTCCCGCGAATTCTCGAAGCCGCCACGCGATTGTTCGCCGAGCGCCCGTTCCAGGCGGTGCACATGAAGGAGATCGCCGACTGCGCGGAGGTGGCCAAGGGGACACTCTACCTCCACTTCAAGGACAAGGAGGCCCTGTTCCGGGCGATGATTGTGCAGGTCTCCGCGCAGCGGCTGGACGAGACTCAGGGGCGAGTTGCGGGCGAACCGGACCCGCACGAGAAGCTGCGGATCTTGATCCGCGACGCCGTGCAATTCTCTGCGCTTTATCCGCACTACCTCGAGACGCTCTATCATCTCGACGGGAATCCGGCCCAGGACGAGGATACGGCCCTCCGCCGTCGTCGGGAACGGCTGTTTGTGTTGATCGAAGAAATCCTGGTGACGATGGAGAATCCGTCCGTCGTGCATCCGGATCGCGCTACCCTCGCCCTGCTGGGGATGATGCACCGGGTGATGATCTTCACCCCATCGCCCTGGCCGGACGACCTGGCCGACTGGATCACCGACCAATTCCTCTTCGGGGCCACCGGAACCGGGGAGAGAAGAGAACAGGGGTCGCGATCCTGAGATCGTGATCTATGCTATTTTTATAGTTGTGTATCATTGTTAAATGTAATGAATTGTATATTTTAATGATTGTGATGCAAGTTAACTCACCCTCGCACCGAGTTCTTCCGTCAACAGTTCGGTGAACAGCCGAGCCTGCGGCCTTGGCGTGGCACCTCTCCGGCGAACAATGGTGATCTGTTCGGGTGGGAACAGTCGGTCCACGGGAAGAGCCTTGGTGTGGGGGAAGGCGAATAAGTTGCGGGGGAGCGGGAGGAGGGCGGGCCCAAGTCCCAGGCTGACAAATCGGAGCGTGGCCAACGAGATGTTGTTCTCCAAGAGAACTTGAAGCCGATCGAGTAGCCCCGCCGCGCGGAGGACGTCGTCGACGGCGCGTCGCCAGGAGCCCCCTGCGTCGGGAAGGATCACCGGGTAGTGCGCGATGTCGGTCAGAGCGAGGCGGCGACGCTTCGCGAGCGGATGATCCTCGGGAAGGACCAGCGTGGCCGGCCGCTCGCACCACGGCTCGATCTCCACGACACGGTGACTGGCCGCCACCACGGCCGGGTCGTTCGGCCAGATCCCCAGGTCGGCATCTCCCGATGCCAGAAGATCGAGCATCTGTTCGGTCGACGCACTCAAGATCAGTTTGAGCTGGATATCGTCGTGGCGCTGACGGAATGCGACGACCGGCTGGGCCAACTCGGCGACGATGGCACCCGGCGTGGCGACGATGATCAAGGTCCGCGGGATCGTCCTTCGGCGTTGTTCGAAGGCATCGCGCAGGGAATCCACCGAACTGACGACCGAGCTCGCCATTTCCAGAAGCAGGAGGCCGTCATCGGTCGGCCACATCTCGCGGCCTCGTCGATGCAACAAGGCGACCTGGTACTCTCGTTCCAAGGCGCGGACCTGCTGCCAGACCGAGGCGTGAGAGATTGAAAGCGCCCGCGCGGCCGCCGAGAAGGACTTATAGCGAACGCATTCGCAAAAGGCCCGGAGCTGGCCGAGATGGAGCTCTTTGTAACGGTGGATTCGAGTCGTGCTCATGCCAAAGACTCCCTTGCACCTGTAAGCCCCAGTTACAGCAGAGTAACACTTTTCATGAGTTGGGAACAGTTGCCCGTCGGTCCTGGCTTGGGTACATCTATCTGCTGAATCAAAATCGTACTCATCCTCTCGCTCCCAATCGTGCCCCCCTCTCTCTTCGGGAGAACCCCATGAACCGGGAATGCTTCTCCGTACGACGACGCGGTTTCACCCTCATCGAGCTCCTCGTTGTCATCGCCATCATCGCCGTCCTGATTGCCTTGCTCTTGCCCGCGGTCCAGGCGGCGCGCGAGGCGGCTCGCCGAGCCCAATGCACGAACAACCTGAAGCAGATCGGCCTCGCGTTTCATAATTATCACAGCACTCACGACAGCTTCCCGCCGGGCTGGCTGGCCGTGCCGAACGCGAGCGGAGCCCGGAACTTCTGGGCGATGCTTATCTTTCCCTACATCGAACAGGGCGTTCTTAACAACTCGTATAACTATAGTGTGGGGTTCGGCGGGCCGAATTTTTCGACGATCAACCAGACGTCGTTCCGGACGGTGATCAACGCCTATCTTTGCCCGAGCGATATCGGCGGGTTCAGCATGAATTACGATCCCAAAGGATGGTCGAGGTCGAATTACGTCGCCTGCTACAGTCCGGACGGAGTGATGGTCGAGGCCGGTGTCCCATTCTCGTATGACAACTGTGCCAATACTCCCGCTCAGAACCCGGGGAAAAGACAGGCTCTGTCGAATTTCGGAGTCACCCGCGGAGTGCGCAACGTGATCGACGGCACGTCGAACACGGTCGCCGTCTCCGAGCTGATCACCGGCCCGGACCAGACGAGCGACCCACGCGGCCTCTGGTCGAACGATTGGGGGGTCCAGTACACCCACCTGCGCGCACCGAACACGCCGATCCCGGACGCGATCTGGTCGGTCATCGCCAATGCCCCTTACAACTGGTGCACCAACACCAAGAAAGGGGCTCCTTGCAACGGCGCGGCAGCCTGCTGGAGCACCGAGATCTACTCCGCTCGGAGCGTTCATCCCGGAGGCGTCAATGCCACCATGGCCGACGGGTCGGTACGGTTCTTCAAGAATTCGATCAGCCTGGGAATCTGGCAAGCGGTCGCCAGCATCAACGCCGGGGAAGTCGTCTCGTCGGATTCCTTCTGAGTGGACCCCATTGCATCGACATCCATCACGGAGTGATCATGGTTTTCCTCAATTGGCTCAGGTCGAGTCGTCGGATCGCTTTTGCAATCTTGTTAATATTGGCATGCGGGTGCGGAACCGGCCCCAAGACCTTGCGCGTCTCCGGCAAGGTCACCTACGACGGCAAACCCCTTGAAGACGGCTCGATCGTCTTCGTCCCGATCGAGAACGACAAGGCACCGGGGGCGGGCGGGACGATCACGGCCGGCACTTACGACATCCCGGCTTCGTCGGGTCCGTTGCAGGGCGTGAAGTACCGTGTCGAGATCTCCGCCATGCGAAAGACGGGACGCAAGCTCCCGAATATCATGACGCCCGATTCGCCCTCCATTGAGGAAGTCGAGAACTACATCCCGAGCATCTACAATGGCCAATCGACCCTCCAGACTACGGTGCTGCCCGAGAACGCCGGCAAGCAAGACTTTACGCTCGAGCCTGCCCAGAAAACCAACGGAACCGCCACGGCGAAGCGTTGATCCTCTCGATATTTAACAACGACCCGCCAGAGAGTGAGGAATCACCCTCGTTCCCACGGTCCCCCGTGGGAACGAGTCGCGAGAGGCTTCCTATGATTTCACAACGACCCGCCAGAGAGCTAAGAATCATCCTCGTTCCCACGGTCCTCCGTGGGAATGCCGTCCCCGACGCTCCGCGTCGTCTGGCCGTCGCAAGCCGAGCGTCCCAGACTTCATTCCCACGGGGGACCGTGGGAACGAGTCGCGAGAGGCTTTCTATAGCCCTGGATCGGGTCGTTGATATTTGACGAGCTGAAGTGCAATCGATCGACTTATTTGTGAATGATTATTTTTTTCGTGGAACTAAAAAGGAGTACGGCTCGGTGTTTCGACAAGTTCGCGTGAGTGGGTGGGCAATACTTCTGTTATACGGCACGAGCACCCTCGGGAATGCGAGGGGCTCCGAGGGGAAGATCCTCTCCCCCCTCCCCTATCAGGTGGTCCAGCGCGAAGGCTTTGATCCCGACCGTGCTCACGAGCACCAACCCGGGGGGCCCGCTCTCGGTCACGGTCACCTGCCGATCACCGTCGAATGGTCGGAGCCGTTGCCGTCGCGGTTCGAGTACCGGGTCGTCCGCCGGGGGGAGGGAACCGGGACCGGGACCGAGTGGGCCGCGCTGGAGGTCGCGCGGTCGGATCGGACGATCAAGGCGATGGCGGACGTCCCGGCGGGGGGTTGGTATCGCCTCGAGTTGCGTGGGCTCGAGGGGACGCACGTGATCGGGACCACGGCCGTGGAGCCGGTCGGGGTCGGTGAGGTCTTCATCATCGCGGGTCAGTCATACGCCGCCGGAACCAACGATGGACTCTTGCGCGTGGAAGATGCCGAGGGGCAAGTGGTTGCCCTCGACCTGGTCGCGAAGCGTTGGCGGGTCGCCCATGATCCGCAGCCGGCCGTGGGAGATGGGGGGACGATCTGGCCGGCGTTCGGCGACGCGTTGCGCCCTTTGGTCCGGGTCCCGATCGGTCTGGTCAACGTCGCGGTCGGAGGGACGTCGTCCCGGCAATGGTTGCCGGGGACGCCACTCTACCGGAACCTGGAGACCGCCGGGAAAGCCGTGGGACGGTTTCGCGCCGTGCTTTGGCAACAGGGGGAGTCGGACGTCATCGAGAAGGTCGCGATCGAGACCTACGTCGCGAATCTCCGGACGATCCGAGCGGGCTTGTCGCAGGCCTGGGGCTTCGAGCCCCCGTGGCTCCTCGCCAAGTCCACCCTCCACCCCACAGTTTACAACGATCCCACTCATGAGGGGATGATCCGAAGTGCGATTGATCGTCTGTGGAGAACCGAAGGCTTCCGTCCCGGTCCCGACACCGATATTCTCGGCGGCGAGAATCGCGGCGGTCCGAACAGCCGTCGCCACTTCTCGGAGGTCGGCCAGCGCCGGGCGGGTCTGCTCTGGTTCGCCGCAGTCTGGGCTGAGTTGCAAGGGTCGGTGCCTCTCCAGGGCGTGCGATGAAGGTGCCGCGGGGATCGGCGTCGAGCTGATTCTCGCGGCCGTGTTCGCGGCCCTTGCCGCGGTCGTGATGACCGGTCTTGTTGAGTCCAGTGGGCCAGCGCCCTTTTTTGATGGTTTTCTCGGAGAAATAGGTCTATGACAAGCGTCAATCGTCGAGGGTTCCTGGGCGCGACCGGAGCGCTGGTGGCCGGGCAACTGGGTGCCCGTGAAGCCACGGCCGGGGTCGGTGCGAACGACACCATCGGCATCGGGGTCGTCGGCGTGGGAAGCCGTGGTACGGTCCTGCTCAAGAACCTGCTCCAGATCCCGGGGGTGGCGATCCGGGCCGTGTGCGACATTGACCCGGCGCACCTGGAGCAGGGGCTGAAAACGGTTTCGGAGGCGGGGCAGAAGCGTCCGGAGGGCACAGCCGAATGGCAGCGCTTGCTCGCGGCGGACGGGGTCGATGTCGTCGTCGCCGCGATCCCGTGCGACCTGCACGCGCGGCTTTACCTCGACGTGATCGCCGCTGGCAAGGATCTGTACGGCGAGAAGCCGATGTGCTTGACTCCCGCTGACCTCGACGCGGTCGTCAAGGCCACGCGGGCGTCGAAGCAGATCGTGCAGATCGGCCACCAGCGGCGTGCCGACCCGCGCTTCCTTGAGACGATCGGCCAGGTGCATGGCGGCGAGCTCGGGTCGCTCGTCGAAGGCCGGATCCTCTGGTCGAACTCGTGGGGGCCGTTGCTGGGCTGGTTCGGCCAGAGTCAGCGGTCCGGCAACTGGATCGTCGAGCAGGCCGTGCATAATTGGGACGTGATGAACTGGGCGATCCGGGCCCGGCCGGTGCGCGCGGTGGCCCTGGGCCGGAACGACCTGTTCCGCGACCTCCAGCCCGAGCGCGACGTGCACGACTATTACTCCGGAGTGGTCGAGTACCCCGGCGGCATCTTCGTGAACATCATCCACAGTTGGGTCGCACCCAAGAAGTTCAACGAAGAGTACACTCGACTGATCGGTACGAAAGGAGGCATCGACTTCAACACCGGCACTTTCTCGTACCGCCCCGACCAGAAGAAGAACGATCGCCCCTTCGGTGGCGGCGAGCTCAACAACACGCTGCTCGCGCTCGAGGCGTTCGTTCGGTCGGTCCGAACCCGATCCGAGCCTGTCTGCACGGTCGAACACGGGCGCGACGCCGTGCTGACCTGCCTCCTCGTTCGTACGGCCGTCAAGAGTCAGACCGTCGCTACGATGGAACAACTGATCTCTTGAGCCGTGCCACGGACGCATGAAAAGAGCGACCTCTCTGCATGCCGATGGCCGATGTCACGATCGAATGGCTCACGACCCAGTTGCGGCCCCGCGCTACCTTGGGTTGTGAGTCACCCGAACGCAAACCGGGCGGGCGCCAAGGGGCATTTGTCAAGATCACCGTTATCTGGGCAAAATGGGACACCACAAGGAGTTTCAGGGGTGCTTTTGTTCAGATTGAAAAAGCTGAGTCAAAATGTATGAATGACTAAATTGAATCAATGTATCAATAAATAGGCATGTGATGTTTGTTGGCGGTTTCGATTGCTCATTGAGGCTATGGTGAAGCGAATGATTCGGCCTGTCTTGCTCAGTAGTCCATGTCCGCGGCGTGCGCTTCCCAGTCGATGGACAGGATTTGGGCGACCACGGGTGGATCAATTGGGAATGCGAACTCATCTTGGAACCAGATTACCACAAGCCCAGACAGGTCGCTGGTCTCGTTGCGGGCCGGTTGGAGCGAATCGAACCGCCCTATGCACGTTACGTCGGGGAGGGCCGACGGAATGCCAAACGGATATGACTTGCCGTTCCGATTGTACTGGATAGGCGTCTCGGTCGGGCGGATGAGGTACGGTCCACCCGCATACGGCTTGTCGCGGTGGTCAGCGACCAGTTGCTCGAGACGCTGCTTGTTCCGCTCGACGGTCGGCAACCCTTCGAGTAGTCCTTCGTAGGTCAGGTACTGCCGAAATTCGCGAAGATACAGCCGTCGGCCTGACGGCAAGTCAAGTTCGCCTGTTTTCGCCATCCGAACGCCCTCAGCTCGCCGAACACGAAAGATCAGCGGACCAACCCATTTGAACGGCCTTAGATCGTAGCAGAAGCCGTTGCGACGGTGCAACGCTCGCCGAAGCGCGAGGTCAGGCGGTCCAAGTAAGAGAAGAGGAAAAAGAGAAGAGGACATGCAATGCGATCTCAGGATCGCAATGCATGTCCTCTTCTCTCTCAGGTGGTCGTGACGGGGGTGGAGGGCAGACGGGCTGTGTGGCTGCGCTTGGGCTAAATAGCTCCTCTCAACAGGGAAAGTAATTCAAGCGGCCTGCTGATAGACGGAGCGGCCCTCGACCTTGAATGGGTTGCGACTGCCGAGCCAGGTGAAGGTCAGTTCCAACAACTCCTCCATGGACTTGCACTGATGGTTGCGGGTGATCTGGTCATGCAGATTCCACCACACCCGCTCGATCGGATTACAATCGGGGCTGTAGGCCGGCAGGAAGTGCAGGTCGATCCGCTCGCGGTGCTCGTACAAATACACCGCCACATCGTTGCTGGCGTGGCACTTCGCGTTGTCGCAGATGATGTGAATCTTGCGGTAGCGCCTCAGGCAACTCCGAAGATCATCCAGGTGCTTCAAGAACAACGCCGTGTCCCTCCCTTGCTTCGGGGCGCCCTCGGTCAGAAACACCTGCCCCGTCCGCCAGTGGATCGAACCGCTCAGATAGCGTTTCTCGTTGTTGCCGGGTGTCTCGACCTTCGCCTGGTGGCCCTTGACCATCCACATCGAGCCGATCTTGGGATTCGTGTTGATATCGACCTCATCCTGGAAGACCACCGTCTCGTCCTCAGGCAATCCGGCGATTAACTCGCGGAGCTTTTCCAGCTTGGTTTCCCGCTCCGCGTCGGTCGGCCCGACCGTGGGACGCGGGCGACGATAGACCAGTCCCCCCTGATGCAGCCAACGACGAACGGTCTCGCGAGAGACCTCCAGGTCAAATTCTCGAAGCATCAGCAGTACCACGATCTCGCAGCACCAGCGGCTGCGGAGGAAGCCGAAGTCGCGGGGCTTCTGGGATTTGACCCAGTCCACGACGACGGCGACCCACTCGGCGGCGAAGCGAAAGGGGCGGCCTGGTTTATGCCCGCTCAGACCCTCCACCCCTTCGGCGTGAAACCGCTTAACCCAGCGGTCGATAGTCCGCGAACTACAGAACAAGAGCGTGGCGACGGTGGCCCAGGTGTGCCCATCGTCCAGGAGCAAGAGGAGATGCGATCGGAAGCGGACCTCGGGGTCGTGGTCCTTGCGATATCGATCGAGCAACGCCCGGCGCTGCCCGTCGTCGAGGGTAACGCTGTGTGCCATGGGTGTGAATCTCGGGGACTGGACATGAGTGACACTACCCAATTGTACAGACCCCGTCTACTTTCCCCGTTGCGAGGAGCTATTTAGATACTCAGAATTATTCGTAATATACGATATTGTACTGATGTTTGTTTGTCGAAATTCATTCTGCCTTCGATTCGTGTCCGTCCGGTAAACCACGTCTTTCAAACGGGCCGACGGCGCGGGATGATGTTCGGGGCACCCTCTTGAAGTGAACGCAGGGGCCGCGCAAGCCAGGGTCCGGAACGCAACGGCCATCGGGTGAACGCGGGGCACGAGCCACGGGCAAGCCTTTGGTTCATGTCCGTGGGCGGAACATCATCCTCTCGGTCGGGCCCCCGGCACCGACCGCCACCCTGAGTGCGGCGAACCAAGCATCCGTCCGGTCGCCCAGTGGGCGGACCTGCCCGCTGCCCGTACCGGGCCCAGGATGACCGCGGCCCTGGGGACGCGCTCGGTGTGCAGGAGACCAAGACCGCACATGGGGGTAGCGATTGACGACAGCTCAACCCCTGGGCACCTTCGCGTTGTGAGGATCCACTTTCGACGTTGCAACGGCCGCCCTGGGGGCGACCCACGGTCGGGAAGACGCTGGGTTGGAGAAAGCATTCGGTGAACCGCAGCTTCGATGTCTTTTGTGGGCGCGGCGCACACAATCGCCCCGAGCTCGTCTGGGACAGAGACGAACTCGGGGCGTGGGGGTGTTCAGTCCTTGGCGGCTTCTCTCGCCTGGCGCAACGCCTGCCAGCGGTCGGGCAACAACTCCTCGATCCGACGCGCCGGGTGTGTGCTGACCCGGTCGAGCACGTCGCGAAGGTACGCCTGCGGGTCGATCCCCAGGTTCTTGCACGTCGTGCACAGGCTCATCAGCACCGCCGCCGTCTCGCCCCCGCGGTCGCTCCCGACGAACAGCCAGTTCTTTCTTCCAAGAGCGATTGGTTTGAATGCGCGTTCACATGCACCGTTATCAAGTTCAAGGAACCCCGCCTCCAGCGGACGCTCAAGCGCCGTCCAGTGATTGAGCGCATACTGGATCGCCTCGCCGATAGGGCTCTTCGGCAGCACCTTCGGCGCCTCGGCTACCAGCCAGTCATGGAGCTGCTTGAAGATCGGACGCGATCGCTCCCCCCGCAGCGCGTGCCGGGCAGCGACGAACGCCTCGTACTCCACGGTCTCAAGTCTCTCCTTGGCCTCTCGCTCCACGTCGTAGAGCAATCCGATCCACGCCAGCGCCTGGTGCGCCCGCGGCGGGTCGCTGGTCCGGGCCTCATAAAACTTTCGCCGCGCGTGCATCATGCACCCGACCTCGATGATCTTTCCCGAGGAGTACAGTTGGTCGAAGACCGAAGCGGCATCGGCTTGGAGATAGCCTTTGTAGTCCTTGAAGATCCCCGCCGGGCCGGTGCCTTTTCGGTCCTCCGTGTAACGATAAACGACATAGCGATGGTAGTGGTCGCCGATGACGTTCCAGAGCCGTCCGGTCTTGATCCCCTTGCCCTCGTGATCCTGCACCTTCACCGGTGTTTCGTCAGTCTGGACGACCCGAGACTCGAGGATCTTGGTCATCATGAGCGTCACGATCGGCGCCAGCAAATCGGCGGCGACGGCCATCCAGTCGCACATCGTCGACCGGGAGATCTCGACTCCATGGCGAAGGAGGATGCCTTCCTGGCGATAGAGTGGCAAGTGATCTGCATACTTATTGGTAATCACGTGAGCCATCAGTCCAGGGCCGGGGAGCCCCTTCTCGATCGGCTCGGGAAGCCGCTCGGCGATCACCACGTTGGCCATGCATTCGGAGCATGCATATTTCGGCCGCACGTGCTGGAGCACGATCAGCGACGCAGGGACGTATTCGAGCTGCTCGCGGACTTCCTCGCCGATGCGGTGGCGCACGGCGCCGCAATCGGGACACGCGAGTTGTTCGGGGGGGACGTCGTGGAGGATCGGCTTGCGGGGCAGGCTCGCAGGGAGCGGCTTTCGGCCGTGGCCCTTCTTCTTGGGCTGGGGCGCACCCGGAGGGAGCGGGGACTCGGGGGCCGGGCCGGGTTGCGGCGTGGGCTCGGGCTCGGGCTCGGGCTCGGCCTGCGCCAGGATTTCCTGAGCGAAGAGCAAGAGCTGAGCGGGGTCGACCCGCTCGCTCTTCCTGCCGTAGCGCTGGCGGAGGAGTTGTTCGAGCTGATGCTGAAGCTTGGCGTTGAGATGAAGCTGCTGGCCGAGCGTCTCCAACAACTCGCGGATGAGTTGATGGGCCGTTTCGAGGTCGTCGGGGAGCGGATCGGCCGGGGTGATCATACCCTATACTACGTCGACGCGTGCTCATTTGTTTGTGAAAATTTCTCCGAATTTTGGAGGGGTGTCAGGGGCCGCGTGTAGCGGTGCCGTCGTCGGGCCGTGTTCAGGTCGATGCCGGCCAGGAGCGCGGCGAGATCGGCGGTGGTCATCTCGACGCGGCCCGCGGCGGCGTCTGGAAGGCGGAAGGTCCCGCTCTCAAGCCGCTTAGCCCAGACGGCCAAACCGTCACGGTCCCAATAGAGAATCTTGATGCGATCCCGTCGCTTGTTGATGAAGACGAAGAGGTGGCCGGAGAGGGGATCGAGTTCGAGGGCGCCCGCGACCAGGGCGGAGAGTCCGTCGAAGCTCTTACGCATATCGGCTGGTTCTTTGGCGAGGTAGACACGAACGGCGGCGCTCAGTCCGAACATGGTCGCTCCTCGACGAGGGCGATAAGTTGGCGGAGGGTCTGGGGATCGAAGCCGGGTGCGACAGCGATTCGGCGGCCACTGGTAAGAATCAGTTCGAGAGGCTGTGGGACGGGAGCGGCGGCGGGGATGGGATCAGGGAGGATGGTGACGGGGACGAAGTGGGCCGCAGCGTCGGCGGAACGAGGGTTCGCGGGGGTCGGCTTCGGGGTGGGGGCCTGGTAGAGGCGCTTTCGGAAGGAATGGATGGAGATTCCGCGTCGTTGGCAGAACTCGGCCTGAGTCAGGCCGCTACGGCGGAAATCGTTGAGGAGGGCGTTCCAGCGGAGGTCGAGGATATGGCCCCGAGACATGGCGTGATCTCCCGGACAGGGCCGTCGGCCCCATCACGGGAATGATCGCCGGTTTTCACGCCGCCTTCCAGATGCAGTCCACCGGACGGACTCTTCGATTCGCCGATATTCGTCTTCCAGAAGCCAAAGCTTCACGGCTTCGTAGGTTGGCTCATGATGGATGATCGTAATAATCCAATTTTGGGTCAATAACCAGAAATTGTCCTCTTTCGGAACTTTCTGGGGTTATGATCAGTATGTAGGGCTTTGAGACAGAGTCATCTGCCCACACCTCATACCATTCACCTAGCATCAAGACGTTCCTTTGCTAGGCTCGGCCGGTCCTGTTCTTGGGATAAGGTGATGCTTGCCGGTCGCCAGGTCAAGCTTTAGTTCTGCGTAGTTCAGTGTAACCTTATTCCCTGCCGCATCAATATGGTATCCAATGGACTCATCGAACTGAAGTCCATAGCGTTCAGCATTCCGAAGTGCACCAGTGGATTCGCCGTCAGCGAGAACCTCCTGTTCGGCCCTGCGTAATGTCGCTTCATCATTGAAGACGTGCGCAGAACCCTCTTTTTTTGATGGGTTTCTAGGCCTCGGGCTTGTCCGGCAAGTGCTTGTTTAGATGTTTAGTGTCGTCGGTCAGACCTTCTCGGTTAGGCATTCTTTTGGGAGCAACAGTCGGGCGATCCGATGGAACCTGGGGATCGTCGGCTGGCGACCTGCCTCCGCCCGGCAAACCGGCTCGAAGGGCTAAAGGCGAACAAAAGGAACATTCGTCGATATCGCCGTTGTCTGGGTAAAATGAGATACTACAAAGAGACTCGAGGTAATTTTGTCCAGATTGCGCAAAATGCGTCAAAATGTAGGAATGTCCAATTTGATCCCGCCGTTCTCTAGCAAGCAACTGTCCACAATGGCCAAGTCAATGTAGGGTGACCAGGGAGGGGGCATCATACAAATGGAGACAGGCAAGCAGATTGATTTTCTCATGCCTTTCCCTAAGTCTTTCAACTCCGATCGACCAAGCTCATTGAGGGGCCGCGGCCTTGCGAGAATTCGGGCGGTAATTCACAGATCTATACAGGTCGGGCCGCTCCGTCTTGAGCCATTTGAGATAGGCTGTGGCGGCCTGGAATCGCCCGGCCTTCCGCTCAGCCGAAGTGAGGGCGTCAAGCTTCATCTTAAACTCGTTGCCGCCGCTAACGTAAGCCCCTTCGCCGTAGACATACCCCCCGAAATCCTCGAGGCTTTTGCCACTCAGCGCCTTCAATCCGATGTTGCCGATGTGGCGGGACATATACGCATCGTCCGACACGGAGGCGATCAGCACGGGCATGACATCGGCCTTACCGAGTTGAGCAAGCGACTTCGCCAGAGTGAACCGGAGGAACTGGTCATCCTTTCCCGTCGAGCCCTCGAACAAGGCTCGGAGAGCCTGTTCGGCACGTTGAACCTTGAGGTCGCCCAAAAGGAAGGCGCAGTGGTAGCGTATCCCGGGGTCTTGGTCGAGCAGTCCATTCCGAAAAAGCGTGTCAATCGTCCGTTCATCTCCCGCGAACGAGGTGGTAAGAAGCTCGTAACAAGAGCGGCGGACCCGCGCTTCGCTGTGATTCCGTGCCGCCTCAGTCAGCATGGGCACGACAGCTACTCCCAGAGAAGTCAGTTCTCTGCGTGCGTCGGCCTTGGACGGCCAGTTCGTCTGAGAAGAGGCTCGGACGAACTTGTCAATGGTCGCTTGCACAGCGTCGGCCGAAGTTGGAAGGGGCTCTCCGGCAAGAGAGAGGGCTGCGCGAGCCAGGCCCCAAGCCAGGGTCATAAAGAGGATGGACTGCTTCATGCCACTTCCTCGAGTGAGGGCGGATCGATAGGGCTCATACCAGGAGATACCTGGAATCGCCCATCACGTCAATCACGGTCGGATTGGCGACGCAGCGTGCGACGTCTCGATCCAGAACGAAAGGCCAGGAGCAACCAACGAGGGATAGAATGACCGGATGGCCGCCACAGAAATCGTTGTCTTGGTCACGGCTCGCATTGGTTTCGTTCGCTGGCTGAGGAGACCGGCTTTAGCTCCTCTCACCTGTGGCAAGAGGATCTTGGAGGAATTAAAGGGGGCAGGAGCCGATATCGCGATCTCGGCTCCTGACCCTTTTTCTGTTTATGACCTTCCCAAACGACTGAGAGAAGAGGACATGCATTGCGAACCTGAGATTGCAATGCATGTCCTTTTCTCTCGTACTTCGATGTCGGGACGTGCAGAGAAGGCCCGTGGGCAGGCGAAGGCACGATGAAGCCGAATCCTGATGCCCGATCAACATCCCCGAGATTGACAACCAATTCCGGTCGATCACACAATCGATTCGGTGCCGGATGGTCCGAGGCTACGCCGATCGATTCCATAAAGGCGCTGAGCCGGGGCGGGGATGGTTCGTCTCTACCAGATCACGCTGATCGTCTCGACCCTGGCTCTATGCTGGCTGGGCATGCAGGTCGTCCACGAGACCGGACATGTCCTGACGGCCTGGGGCAGCGGAGAGAGGGTCGATCGGGTCGTCCTCCATCCCCTGACGATTTCCCGCACCGATGCTACGCATGGCCGACATCCCCTAATAGTCATCTGGGGTGGTCCGATCCTCGGCACGCTCTTGCCACCCTGCGTCTCGGCCCTCTCAAAACTGGCCCGCTCTGGCTTGACTTACCTGTTTCGGTTCTTTGCCGGTTTCTGTCTGATTTTCAACGGGGCGTACCTGGGCGTCGGGTCGTTCGAGGGTGTGGGGGATGCAGGCGACCTGTTACGTCACGGGGCTTCCCGGTGGACTATGATCGCCTTTGGCCTCATCTGCGTGCCCAGCGGGCTCTTCCTCTGGCATGGCCTCGGCCCCCACTTCGGGCTGGGCGAGTCGAAAGGCCGGGTCGATCGCTGGGCGGCACTGGGGAGCCTTGGCCTCCTCCTAGGAGTCGTGCTGATCGAAGTTGTCTTCGATAGCCGATGATGAGCCCTTGAAGGTCTCCGGTGGCCTGAGGTCGGGTAAGTTAATCCCCCTCTGGGCGGGCAAGAGAAGAGGACATGCATTGCGTATCTGAGTTCGCAATGCATGTCCTCTTCATCTTGACTCCGGGATCGAGTCGCCGGGGCAGTCCCTGCGTGAGAAGGGGTTGAATTTTTTCACTCAGGCCAGCACTACAATGCATGTCCTTGCTGTTGCTGTTATGTGGGACCCCGCCGCTCGACCGCAGCACGGTGTCCTCGACACCCTGGACGATCAACCGCTTGTTGTCTCTTCGTCAGCCTCCTGGTCCATCTCTTGAAATTCGGCAAAAGCCCTGGATTCCATAATCAGGAACGCCTCCCGCAGTTGTGATGATCGACGCTTGGGGGCAAAGCCAGGCCACTCCGGGAAGCGTCGATGGGCTTCATCCCAAAACTTTCGGAATTGTTCGTCTGGCTCCTCGAGGATCAGCGTCGTTCGGAAGCGGAGTACAAAGCGAATTACCTGCCAATGGTTGATGAGCTTCAAGACTCGAAACTCGGGAAGTTCATCTGACCAAACGAGTGCGCCTGACATCATTTCGTAGCTGAAGGTCGCCTGCCGAGAACGGGCCAATCCTCGCATTAATGGTGCGATATCCCGCATCGCCTGTGTCGCAATAAGATTCAAGCTAACACCTCTTTGCATCTCGGCTGACTTGCGTTTTAGGACAGATGAAGGGGGCGTTTTTCGGAACCTGAGGAGTCTTCCAGGTGGTTCTCGGCATTCCCTCGGGGCCGAGTGGCAAAGAACAGGATCTCGGCCCTTCGGTCAGGAAATGCCTCCACTGGCTTGAGTCCGAAACGTTGGCGTGCCGTGAATTCCGCGGGTTCGGGCGTTGGGCCATGGCTCAACGCTGTTCCTCTGTCAGTCGGAGGCGGCGGGCCTGGCGGAACCAGACTCGGAGTAGGGTCAGGCCGGCGGCGACCAGGCCGATCGAGAGTCCGATCCAGAGGCCGAGCGCTCCCAGGCCGCCGGGGAAGGCGAGGGCGTAGCCGCAGGGCAAGCCCAGAGCCCAGTGCGCCAGCAGGTTGACGAGCATCGGGGTTCGGGTATCCCCGACACCGCGCAGGACGCCGGTGGTCACGCCTTGGAGGCCGTCGAACAACTGGAAGCAGGCGGCGACCCCGAGGAGTGTCAGGCCGGTCGCGACGACGGTGGGGTCGGTGGTGAAGGCGCCGAGGATCGAGCGCGGGATTAAGAGAAAGGTCAGGCCCGAGCACGTCATGAAGCCGGCCCCGAGCACGATCGCGGTCCAGCCGGCGCGCACGGCGGCGACCGGGTCGCGACGGCCCAAGGCGCGGCCGACCAGGACCGCGGCGGCCGAGGCAAGGCCGAGCGGGATCATGAAGGTCACGCTGGCGACGTTCAAGACGATCTGGTGCGCGGCCAGCGAGGCCGAGTCGAGTCGGCCCACCAGGGTCGTGGCCGTCGCGAACACGCCGACCTCCAAGGTCAGGTGGGCCGCGGCGGGGAACCCCAGGGCGAGGAGTTGCCTGATTCTCGCCAGATCGGGCCGCCAGTCGGTTAGTCTCAAGGTCAGGCCCGAACTGCGCCGAGGGATGACAGCGGCGATGACGACGACCAGGGCCATGTAGATCCGCGAGACGGTCGTGGCCCAGCCCGATCCCTCCACGCCCCAGGCGGGCGCTCCGAGGTGGCCGTAGACGAGCACCCAGTTGGCCAGGGCGTTGATCAGGTTGGCGCTGATCAGGGCGAACACGATCGGAGTCAGACGGCCGACTGCCTGCAAGTAGCGCCGGAAGGCGGCGTAGACGAGCAGTGGTCCCATGCTCCAGGCAATCGCACGGATGTAAGGGGTTGCCAATTTGATGATGGCCGGATTGACTCCCAGCGCGTTCAGCCACGGCCCTGCCATGAAGACGAGGCCGGTCAACGGGAGTGTCAAGGCCAGGCCGAGGTAGACCCCTTGGGTCAGGGTGCGTCGGCAGTCGGCGAGCCGCCCCGCGCCGAACGCTTGGGCGATCAGGGTGTCGAGCCCGAGCAGCATTCCCATTCCGAAGACGGCCACGGTGAGGAAAAAGGTGCCGCCAATGCTGACCGCCCCGATCGCCTCGGCGCCGAGCCGGCCGACGATCATCGTGTCGACGATTCCCATCGCCATCCAGCCCAACTCGGCGAGGATCACCGGCCCCGCGAGTTGCAAGGTGGGGGCCAGTTCCCGCAGCATTTCCCGGCGGCCCGTGGCCAATGAATCGTCCTCTCTTGCAATTTCAGCCATTCTTGGATAAATCACTTTTGGTTGAGTGTTCTCGGGCGTGGCACCGATTTTGCAGAATTTCAGCGGGTTCGGTTAGCCCAAACTGACGAGCAAACACAAACGATTTTTGATTTGACTGCGGCTTGAAGACGATCAAATAAGAATTCAGCTCGCAGTTGGATCGGGAGAGGGCCGGGGGTTCCGGCCCGTCCAGGATGGTGGGGAGGGGCGTTCACGGTGCAGGTTTTTCCGCCGAGCACGAACACGATTTCCCGCGTCAGCATCTTCGGGGCGGTCTTTTTCGCCGTGGGTCTGCTGTTCGTGGTCTATCTGATTTTTCGGTCGCCGTACATCACCCAGGTGAACGTGACGCGGGATCAACCCGTGCCGTTTAGCCACGAGCACCACATTACGGCGCTGGGGATCGACTGTCGCTATTGCCACACGTCGGTTGAGTCCTCAACGTTCGCTGGGATTCCCGCGACTGAGACGTGCATGTCGTGCCATTCTCAGATTTGGGTAAACAGTCCGATGTTGGAGCCGGTTCGCAAGAGCATGCAAACCAATGAGCCGATTCGCTGGAATCGGGTGCATGATCTTCCCGACTATGCCTACTTCAATCATGCCGTCCACGTGAATAAGGGGGTCGGGTGCGTCAGTTGCCACGGGCGGGTCGACTTGATGCCGCTGACCTGGAAAGCAGAGCCGATGACCATGGAGTGGTGCCTGGGGTGTCACCGCGAGCCCGAGAAACACCTCCGGCCGATCGAGGAAGTCTTCAACATGACTTGGACCCCGCCAAAGGATCAATTGGCGCTGGGACGGGAGCTGATCAAGAAGCAGCACATCCCAGTCGACCGGCTCACCAACTGCTACGTGTGCCACCGATGATGATTCATAGCCGAAAGACAGACGGACTCGACCTCGCCTCGTTGCGCGAGCGCCTGGCCGGCCAGCGCGGACCACGCTACTGGCGGAGCCTCGAGGAACTGGCTGAGACCGAGGAATTCCAATCGTTCCTCGATCGTGAGTTCCCCCACGGCGCTCCCGAACTGGTCGACGCCACCAGCCGCCGCAACTTCTTGAAGTTGATGGGCGCCTCGCTGGCCTTGGCCGGAGTCAGCGGTTGCACGCACGAGGCGGGCGAGAAGATCGTGCCCTACGTGCGCGCTCCCGAGGACCTCGTGCCCGGCAAGCCGCTATATTACGCCACGGCGCTGTCCCGGAGCGGTTCCCCGATCGGCGTCCTCGCCGAGAGCCACATGGGCCGGCCCACGATGGTCGAGGGGAACGAGAAGCACCCGGACAGCCTGGGGGCGGTCGACTTCTTCGCCCAGGCGGCGGTGCTCACCCTCTACGATCCCGACCGCTCGCAGGTGGTCACGCGCCGCGGGGGGCAAATCAGCACCTGGGACGCGTTCCTGACCGCCGCGGTCGCCGCGCTCGACATCCAGCGCCCGAACAAGGGACGCGGGGTGCGGATCCTCACCGAAACGGTCACCGGGACCAGCCTGGGACGTCAGATCCGGGCGTTGCTCGAGGAGTATCCCGAGGCGACCTGGCATCAGTACGAACCGGCCGGCCGCGACACCGTCCGCGCCGGGGCTCGGCTCGCCTTCGGGCGTGACGTCGCCACCCGCTACCACGTGGCCAAGGCCGACGTCATCTTCGCCCTCGGGTCCGACTTCCTCGCCGAAGGGCCGGGGCATCTCCGATCCGCACGCGAGTTCGCCGCCCGTCGCGAGACCCTGGAGTCGATGAACCGTCTCTACGTCGTGGAGACCACGCCGACGATCACCGGCTCGATGGCCGACCATCGGCTCGCCGCGTCGGGGCACCGGATCGCCGACTTCGCGAACTTCCTGGCCCGCGAGCTCGAGGTCAAGGTCGCGTCCCCGGGTGGTGCTCTTTCCGAACCGGAAGCGCACTGGGTCCGTGCCCTGGCGAAAGACCTGCGCAAGAGCCGGGGCAAGGCTCTGGTCATCGCGGGGGAAGAACAGCCCCCGCTGGTTCACGCCCTGGCGCACGCCCTCAACCAGGTGCTGGGGAACGTCGGCACCACGGTCGTCTACACCGAGCCGGTCGAAGTCCAGCCGATCAACCAGGCGGAGTCGATCCGCACCCTGGCGGCCGACCTCGATGCCGGCAAGGTGGACCTGCTGTTGGTGCTCGGGGGGAACCCCGCGTACGATGCGCCGGTGGACCTCAACTTCGGCCCGAAGATCGCCAAGGCCAAGTTCAGCGCCCATCTCGGGCTCTACGAGGACGAGACGTCCGCGCTCTGCCTCTGGCACCTCCCCGAGACCCACGACCTCGAGGCCTGGGGCGACGTTCGCGCTTCCGACGGCACGGTGACGATCCAGCAGCCCTTGATCGCCCCCTTGTACGACGGCCGCCCCGCGATCGAGCTGATCGCCGGCCTGCTCCGGCACCCGGACCGCTCGGGCTATGAGATCGTCCGCGAGACCTGGAAAGATCAGGCGGGCGCGGCCGATTTCGAGACATTTTGGCGGACGGCTGTCCATGATGGTGTCGTCGAGGGGACCAGCTTTCCCCCGCTCGCGGTTTCTCTGACCGGCGAACTGGCCCAGACGGGCGTCCCCCGCGCTCCCCAAGGGGAGGAGTTCGAGATCGCCTTCCGCACCGACCCGACGATCTGGGACGGGCGGTACGCCAACAACGGCTGGCTCCAGGAGCTCCCCAAGCCGTTGACCAAGATGACCTGGGACAACGTCGCCCAGTTCGCCCCGGCCGCGGCCGAACGGCTCGGACTGAGCAACGGTGACCTGGTTGAACTTAAATATAAGGGTCGATTGGTCGAGGCGCCGGTCTGGATCACGCCGGGGCACGCCGAGGCCTCGGTGACGGTCACGCTCGGCTACGGCCGGACCCGCGCGGGGCGGGTCGGCAACGGAGCCGGGTTCAGCGCCTATCGGTTGCGGACGTCGGACGCCCCTTGGTTCGACGCCGGTCTCGAGATCCGCAAGACCGGGCGGACCTTCACGCTGGCCAACACCGAGCTGCACCGCAACGTGCAGAGCCTGAACGAGACGGGCGAGGCCGCCGAACAGCGGCACCTGGTCCGGGTCGGCACGATCGACGAGTTTCACGCCGAGCCGCATTTCGCGCAACACATGGAGCATGCTCCGAAGCCGAAGGACTCGCTCTACCCCGAGATCCTCGGCTCGGTCGACCGGCTCGATGTGGAGCAAGGGGCGACCATGCCCCCCGGGGGCTCGGGCTACGCCTGGGGGATGGCGATCAACCTCAACGCCTGTATTGGCTGCGGGGTCTGCGTCGTGGCCTGCCAGGCCGAGAACAACATCCCGATCGTGGGCAAAGAAGAAGTGGTGCACGGGCGCGAGATGCAGTGGATCGATATCGACCGCTACTATCACGGCGACCTGGACAACCCCGAGGTCTATCATCAGCCTCGGACTTGCATGCACTGCGAGAACGCCCCTTGCGAGGTGGTCTGCCCCGTCGCCGCGACGGTGCACGACGACGAGGGGATCAACAACATGGTCTATAACCGCTGTGTCGGCACGCGATACTGCGGCAATAACTGCCCCTACAAGGTCCGCCACTTCAACTTCTTCCACTACTCGAAGCCGGTGGCCGAGAGCCTGGTGGTCCTCAACAATCCTGACGTCACGGTCAGGGCCCGCGGCGTGATGGAGAAGTGCACCTTCTGCATTCAGCGCGTGAACGCGGCGCGGAGCACGGCGGAGATCCGCGGGACGCCGATCAGCGATGGCGAGGTCAAGACAGCCTGTCAATCGGCCTGTCCGACCCGCGCGATCGTCTTCGGTAACGTCAACGATCCCGACAGCCAGGTTTCCAAGTTGAAGGCCGATCCGCGGAACTACGGGATTCTTACTGAATTGAACACCCGTCCGCGCACGACCTACCTGGCGAGGCTTAGGAACCCGAACCCCGAGATTGAGACGGAGTCGCGCGATGGCGTCTGATCGCCCCGAGAATCTGGAGCAGGACGAGCACTCAGTCCTGGCGCCGGGGCATACGTACGCCTCGGTTACGGACAAGATCAGTGCGATCGCGCTCACAAGCCCGTTTCGCAAGAGCTGGATCTTTGGATTGGCGATCTCGTTCCTGCTGACCTTGATGTTGTTGACCACGATCACGGCGGTCTTGACCCAGGGGGTCGGCCTGTTCGGCATCCGCCGGCCGGTGATGTGGGGTTTCGATATTGTCAACTTCGTGTGGTGGATCGGCATCGGCCACGCCGGGACCTTGATCTCGGCGGTCCTGCTCCTGTTCCGACAGGAGTGGCGGACATCGATCAACCGGTTCGCCGAGGCGATGACCCTGTTCGCGGTCGCCTGTGCGGGGCTCTATCCGCTTATGCACATGGGACGGCCCTGGTACTTCTACTGGCTGACCCCGTACCCGAACACGATGGCGCTCTGGCCGCAGTGGCGAAGTCCGCTCGTCTGGGACGTCTTCGCGGTTTCCACCTATGCGTCGGTGTCGCTCTTGTTCTGGTACGTCGGCCTGATCCCCGACTTGGCGACCTTCCGGGACCGGTCGAAGAACCGGTTCTCGAAGATCATCTACGGGATCCTGGCGATGGGCTGGCGCGGGTCGGCGATCCACTGGCACCGGTACCGGACGGCCTACCTGCTCCTGGCCGGGATCGCCACGCCGCTGGTCGTCTCGGTCCATACGGTGGTCAGCCTCGACTTCGCGGCGGGGGTGGTGCCGGGCTGGCACACGACGATCTTCCCGCCTTACTTCGTGGCGGGGGCGATCTACTCAGGGTTCGCGATGGTCTTGACCCTGGCGATCCCGCTTCGACGGTACTATGGCCTCGAGGACTTCATCACGTCGAAGCACCTTGAGAACATGGCCAAGATCCTCTTGGTGACCGGCCTGATCGTGACCTACGGCTATGCCCTGGAAGCGTTCTTCGCCTGGTATAGCGGCAACACGTTCGAGCAGTTCATGATGAAGAACCGGGCGACGGGGCCATACTGGCACACGTATGCACTTCTGATTCTTTGTAACTGTACGTCGGTTCAAATTCTCTGGTCCAAGTGGGCGCGGACGTGCGTGCCGCTCTTGTGGGTGCTCTCGATCGTCATCAACATCGGCATGTGGCTGGAACGCTACGTGATCGTGGTGACGAGCCTGGCCCGCGACTACATCCCGGGGGCGTGGGGGATGTATCACGGATCGGTCTGGGACTACTCGATGTATTACGGCACGATCGGCCTCTTCTTCGCCCTCCTCTTCCTGTTCATTCGGGTCCTGCCCGTGATCTCGATCGCCGAGATGCGTGAGTTGGTGGCCGAAACCCGGGAACGGAGCGGTGGCGAAGAGCATGGCGGGTCGCATGACGATGACGACCAAGACCTCGTGGCCTCATCGGGATAACGGGCGATCAAGCGATGAAAACAACCGCACCACCAGTTTATGGTTTGATGGCCGAATTCACGAGCGCCGAGGCGGTCGTTTCGGCCGCCGAGCGCGCCTATGAAGCGGGCTACCGTCGGATGGATGCGTACTCGCCCTATCCGGTGGAAGGGCTGGCCGAAGCGATCGGGTTTACGCGGAACCGGCTTCCGCTGCTCGTTCTGATCGGCGGGCTCGTGGGGGGCTTGGGCGCCTACTTCATGATGTGGTACTCGTCCGTGATCCACTACCCGATCAACGTGGGGGGCCGGCCGTTGCATAGCTGGCCGGCCTTCATCCCGATCACGTTCGAGCTGACGGTCCTCGGGTCGGCAGTCACGGCGGTACTCGGGATGCTCGGCCTGAACGGGCTGCCGATGCCCCATCACCCGGTCTTCAACGTTCCGGGCTTCGCCCTGGCGTCACGCAACCGATTCTTCCTCTGCATTCAGTCGGACGACCCCCAATACGACCCGACCACGGTCCGCGAGTTCCTCGAGGGACTGGGGCCGAAGTTGGTCTCGGAGGTCGCCACTTCGGCCGGTGGAGAGGCCACGGGGCTGGGACATTGATGCCGAACAATCAACCTGACATGCGTTTATCAACGAAAGAGTCGAGGATGCACTTCGGGCTTCAAGACTACTGTCGAGCGCGGCCGGCCACTTGGCTGCCGTGCCTGGCGCTCTTCTTGCTGCTGGCGGGTTGCGCCGAGCAAGAGATGGACAAGCAGCCGAAGTATCAACGCCCCTATCAAGAAAGCACTTTCTTCGCCGACGGCCAGTCGGCTCGCCCCTTGGTCGCCGGCACGGTCGCTCGCGGCCAGGCGCGGACCGACCGGGCCTACTACGAGGGGAAAGTGTCGGGCGACCTGTTGATCAACGAGATCCCGGCCAAGGTGGACCGCAAGTTCCTGGCCCGGGGACAGCAACGCTACAACATCTACTGTTTGCCCTGCCATGGCGCGACCGGCGACGGCCAAGGGATGATCGTCAAGCGAGGGTTCTCGCCCCCGCCTTCGTTCCATCTCGAGCGGCTTCGGGACGCGCCCTCGGGGCATTACTTCAACGCCATCACGAACGGCTTTGGCGCCATGTATTCTTATGCCTCGCGAATCCCGGTCGATGATCGCTGGGCGATCACCGCTTACATCCGGGCGCTTCAGTACAGTCAGCACGCCAAGCTGGATGATGTCCCCGCCGAGTTTCGGCCGAAACTGGAGGGCCAAGGGCGATGAACGCCCCTGTTAATCGTCACCCGCGCCCGTCGCTCGACCGAGTTCGCCGCATCGCGGCCCAACTCGCCGCCGGGGGCGCTGCGCTCTGTCTTCTCGCCTGGCTGGTCAATCCCGCCCGGTTCTTCCAGTCGTATCTCGTCGGGTTCATGTTCTGGGTCGGCATCTCGGTTGCTTGCCTGGCGGTGATCATGGTTCACCACCTGGTCGGCGGGCTCTGGGGGTTCGCGATTCGCCGCCCCGCCGAGGCGGGGGCGTTGACCGTCCCCTTGATGGCGCTCCTGTTCCTGCCGATCGTGCTGGGGATGCGTTACCTCTACCCGTGGACCGACCCGAGCGTGCTCGCCGCGCACGCGGTGGTCCGGGCCAAGGTTCAGTATTTAAATGTGAACTTTTTCCTGATCCGGGCGCTGATCTACTTCGTGATCTGGACCGGTCTTGCCTTGGTCCTCAATTGGGGGTCGCGGGTTCAGGACCGGACGGAGGCCCCCTACCCCACCCACCGGCTCCAGACCTTGAGCGGGCCGGGGATGGTCCTCTACTTCCTCACGGTGACGTTCGCGGCGGTCGACTGGGGGATGTCCCTGGAGCCCGACTGGTTCTCCTCGATCTACGGCGTGATGCTGTTGGTGGGGCACGTCCTGGCGACGTTGGCGCTGTTCATCATCGTCGCGACCTGGTACTCGGAGACCGAGCCGCTGTCGGAGGTTGCCACGCCGCAAGCGTTCAACGACCTCGGGAACTTGCTGCTCGGGTTCGTGATGCTCTGGGCCTACATGTCGTTCTCTCAGTATCTGATCACCTGGAGCGGCAACCTCGCGGAAGAGATTCCGTGGTACCTGAGACGCTCGGTCGGAGGCTGGCGGCCGATCGCCGCGATCTTGATCGTGTTCCACTTCTTCGTCCCGTTCTTCTTGCTGCTCTCGCAAGATCGCAAGCGGAAGGCGCGGGCCTTGACGAAGGTTTGTATCGCGATCTTGTTCATGCGTTTCGTGGATAATACCTGGCTCTACCTGCCCGCGTTCCAGGCGCGCAGCATCCTCGAGTTCTGGTCGGTCATCCCGGCGTTTGCCGCGATCGGCGGGATCTGGATGGTGGTCTTCCTCAACCGGTTGGACGCGAGGTCGCTCTTGCCTCAGAACAACCCGCAGTTGATTGCCGCCCTCGAGCACCATGGACATGGAGACTGAGCGATGGACCAGCACCCCGTTGAACATCGCGCCGAGGGGGACGGCACCAACCCCGGCTATGAGGTCAAGGATGTCAATCCGCGCTACCTCCTGGCATTCGGGATCGTCCTGGTCATTTTCCTGACCGTGCTCGAGGCCGGCGAGATGGGAGTCTACCGGCTCTTCATCCAGCCGACCGCGTCGGATCCAGCCGCCCGGGCGCCAGGCGATATCTACGACGTTCTGCACCAGACGCGGGAGACCGCGAACCAGACGCTGACCAGCTACGGATGGGTGGACGCCAAGGCCGGCGTCGTTCGGATCCCGATCGATCGCGCGATGGACCTGGTGGTCGCGCGGGACGCCCTCAAGGGCAAGGGACCGAAGACCGAGGCCGAACTCAACGGCCACGCCGGCACGCCCGCCGAGGCGGCGGACGCCAAGCCCGAAGCGACCAAAGACTCCACGCCCAAGGAGAAGGATATGAAGAAATGACATCCTTCAAAGCGGGACGACCATTCTTTGGTCTGCTCGCATTTCTGACGCTCTGGACCGGGATCGGCACTGCGCCGGTCCGGGCGGACCAGGACGAGATGACCGGGATGATGGCGCGGGTCGGGTTCGACCAGAACCTCGACGCCCAGATTCCGCTCGACCTGCCGCTACGGGACGAGCACGGGCGCACGGTCAAGATCGGCGACTATCTGGGGAAGAAGCCGGCGATCCTGAACCTGGTCTATTACCGCTGCCCGATGCTCTGCAACGAGGTGCTCAACACCTTGTTGCGCAGCATGAACGCGCTTTCGTTCGACGTGGGCAAAGAGTTCAACGTGATCACGGTGAGCATCGACCCCAAGGAGACGCCGGGCCTGGCCGCGCGGAAGAAGGCGAGCTACCTGGCTCGCTATGGCCGCCCTGGAGCCGAGAACGGCTGGCACTTCCTGACCGGCGACCAGGCATCGATCACCGAACTGGCCAAGGTTGTGGGGTTCCGCTACGAGTGGGACGCCAAGAACAACCAGTACGCCCACGCCGCGGGCATCATGATCGTGACGCCGCAGGGCAAGCTCTCTCGCTACATCTATGGATTGAGCTACCCCGCACGTGACTTGCGTCTTGGCCTGATGGATGCCGCGATGCGGAGGATCGGCTCGCCGATCGACCAACTGCTTCTCTTGTGTTACCATTACGACCCGAGAACAGGTCGATATAATCTTGCGGCAATGAATGTCATCCGAATCCTGGGCTTTGCCACGATCGGGAGCTTCGGGACGTTCGTGTTTGTCATGCTCCGGAGAGACCGGCGGAAGGTCGTCCTAGAGGATGCGTGAGTGATCGACCGTGGGGCCGGCCGTTTTGGCCGGCCTAAGCCATCGAGGATTCTGTCGAGTCATGTGGGACTTCCCTCTATTCCCGGATCGGGCCACCGCCATTGCTTGGCGGGTGGATGCGGTCTTTTTCTTCGAGCTGGCGATCTGCCTCGCCTTTACGGCCCTGATCTGCTTCCTGATCCTGTTCTACGCGACCAAGTACCGCAAGGGGTCGCGGGCGGACCGGTCGAACCCGGTGTCGTCGAACCACCTGCTCGAGGTGGTCTGGATCGGGGTGCCCCTGGCGATCTCGATGATGATTTTCGTCGTGGGGACGGTGGTCTACTACCAGATGTTCCAGGTCCCGCCCAATGCCCCCGAGGTTTACGCCATGGGCCGGCAGTGGATGTGGCAGATCGAGCATCCGGGGGGCAAGCGCGAGATCAACGAGCTCCACATTCCGCTTGGGCAACCGGTCAAGCTGTTGCTGAGTTCGCAGGATGTGATTCATAGCTTCTACGTGCCGGCGTTCCGCGTGAAGCAGGATGCCGTGCCCGGCCGCTTTACTTCGATGTGGTTCCAACCCGACAAGGTCGGCAAGTTCCACTTGTACTGCGCGGAGTATTGCGGGACCAAACACTCGGGGATGATCGGCTGGGTCGTCGTCATGGAACCGGCCGACTATCAGCGCTGGCTGGAAACCGGCCCCTCGACGACGCCGATGGCCACATCAGGCGAGCAACTGTTCAAATCGTACGGCTGCAATGGTTGTCATGGCGTGAACTCGACGGTCCGGGCCCCCTTGCTCGACGGAGTTTACGGCCACTCGGTCCCCCTGGACGGGGGAACGATCGTGACCGCCGACGAACGCTATCTCCGCGACTCGATCCTTCTGCCCGCGTCGCAGGTCGTGGCCGGTTATAAACCGGTGATGCCGACTTACCAAGGGCGGATCAAGGAGGACGAGTTGCTCAAGATCATTGCTTACATCAAGGCGCTTGGTCGCAAGAACGAGAGGGTGGAGAAATGAGCGCCCAAGGGGCCGAGCCCCAGCCGAACTATCTGACGGCCGGGCAGAGCGTGCGGTCGTGGCTGCTGACGACCGACCATAAGCGGATCGGTCTGCTGTACATGCTTTCGATCACGCTATTCTTCTTCCTCGGCGGCGCGGCGGCCACGCTTGTGCGGCTCGAGCTGATGACCCCCCAAGGGGACGTCGTCCAGGCCGAGGACTACAACAAGCTGTTCACCGCGCACGGCGTGATCATGGTCTTCTTCTTCCTGGTCCCGTCGATCCCGGCCGTGCTCGGTAACTTTCTGATCCCGATCATGATCGGAGCGCGCGACCTGGCGTTCCCGAGGATGAACCTGGCGAGCTGGTACATCTACATGCTCGGCGGCCTGTTCACGATCTGGTCCTTGCTGACCGGAGGCGTCGACACCGGCTGGACGTTCTACACCCCGTACAGCAGTATGTTCTCGAACACCCAGGTCATGTCGGCCGCGGTGGGGGTGTTCATCGTCGGGTTCTCGTCGATCTTCACCGGCCTCAACTTCATCGTCACGATCCACAAGATGCGCGCTCCGGGGATGACCTGGGGCAAGCTCCCCTTGTTCGTCTGGGCGCATTATGCGACCAGCGTGATCATGATTCTGGGGACCCCGGTGCTCGCCGTGACGATCGCCCTGGTGGGCCTGGAACGGTTCTTTGGGTTCGGGATCTTCGACCCGAAGCTCGGAGGGGACCCGATCCTCTTCCAGCACCTGTTCTGGTTCTACTCGCACCCGGCCGTCTACATCATGCTCTTGCCGTCGTTCGGCGTGATCAACGAAATCGTCCCCTGCTTCACGAAGCGCCCGGTGTTCGGCTATCACACAATGGCCGTCGCGATGATGGGCATCGCGCTCCTCGGCTTCTTGGTCTGGGGCCACCATATGTTCGTGAGCGGCCAGTCGATGTACGGCGGGATGATCTTCTCGATCCTCAGCTACCTGGTGGCGATCCCGTCCGCGGTCAAGGTCTTCAACTGGACCGCGACCCTGTACAAGGGGACCGTCTCGGGCAGCACGCCGATGCTCTACGCCCTCGGCTTCATCGGCCTGTTCACGATCGGCGGCCTGACGGGCCTGATGCTCGCCTCGCTGGCGGTTGACGTCCACGTCCACGACACCTACTTCGTCGTGGCCCACTTCCACTACATCATGGTGGGAGGCGCGGTGATGGGCTACCTCGGCGGCATCCACTTCTGGTGGCCCAAGATCACCGGCCGGATGTATCCGGAGATCTGGGGCAAGCTGGCCGCGCTCACCGTGTTCCTCGGGTTCAACCTGACCTTCTTCCCGCAGTTCGTGCTCGGCTACTTGGGGATGCCGAGGCGCTACTACGAGTATCCGCCCGAGTACCAGGTGCTCAACGTCATGTCCACCGCGGGGGCCTCGATCCTGGCGGTTGGCTACATGCTTCCCTTGGTCTACCTGGTGCTCTCGCTCTGGATCGGCAAGGAAGCCGGGCCGAACCCTTGGGGGGCTGCGGGCCTGGAATGGCAGATTCCGTCGCCCCCTTCCGTCCACAACTTCGACGAGCCCCCGGTTGCGCCGGAGCGGCCCTACGACTATCCGCTCAGGGAGTATGACCGTGAGCTTAGCTGAAGCCCGACAACCCAACAGCCGCCTGGCCTCGCATTTTGAGGATATGGGTCAGCAGCTCGAGAGCTCGACCCTGGGGATGTGGACCTTCCTGGCCACCGAAGTGATGTTCTTCGGTGGTCTGTTCCTGGGGTTCTGCGTCTACCGGTTCACCGACGCGTCTCACGGGTTCGCGCTGGCCAGCCGGCAGCTCGACATCACGCTGGGGACTTTCAACACCTTCGTTCTCCTGACCAGCAGCCTGACCATGGCCTTGGCCGTGCGGGCCGGGCAGACGGGGGATCGTAAGGGGCAAGTTCGCTATCTGATCGCGACGATGATCCTGGCGACCAGCTTTCTCGGGATCAAGTCCTTCGAGTACTACGAAGAGTTCGAGAAGCACCTGTTCCCTGGAGCCCACTTCAACCCGGCCGCTTTGAAGCTGCCGGCTGATGCCCCGGCCACCTTGGCTCAGCACGCGCAACTCTACTTCGTCTTCTACTTCTTCATGACCGGCCTGCACGCGTTCCACATGATCATCGGGATCATCATCATGGGAATCCTGGCCGTGCAGGCCCAGCGCGGTAAGTACACCCCTGACTACTTCACGCCGTTGGAGCTGACCGGGCTCTACTGGCACTTCGTCGACCTGGTGTGGGTCTTTCTCTTCCCGCTCCTTTATCTGATCGACCTCCACAAATGAGTGCACATACAACTCCGCACGTTCTCCCGAAATCGACCTACTACGCGGTCTACGCCGCGCTGATGGTCTTGCTCGTGGCCACGGTTGGGTTTGCCTTCATCGACCTGGGATCGTTCAACTTCCCGGTGACGATGGCCATCGCCGTGGCCAAGGCGCTGATGATCGCCCTGATCTTCATGCACGTGTACTACAGCGAACGCCTGGTCTGGGTCTTCGCCGGGGCTTCGTTCCTCTGGCTCGGGATCATGATCACGTACACCCTGAACGACTACTTCACCCGAGGCATGCTCGGCATCCTCGGGAAGTGACCACCTGATCGAATCCTTTGGGATTCTTCGTTCCCCGACCGAGGGAACCGCGGACCACCGAGAAGTCCGCGGTTCCCTCGCTTTTTTGGTGTTGAGTTGCCCGGTATTTGGGGTCTCCCGCACTCTCGATGATGTCGGCCGAGCAAGTCCCGTCGTCGTCGCCCCTCGTCTCCGTCAGGCGACGCTAAGGCAAACGTAATCAACCCGGACCGATGGAGGTGCCGGATGAATCGACCCGAGGGCCCACTCGATCAGTTCACCAGGGTCAGGGTCGGATACTTCGGCCGATAGAACTTCCCCTTGTATCGCCGCATCAGGTATTCCATCACATAATCCTCTTCGTGCTTACCCAGCAGGAAGACAGCCTTGATCGACTCGACGCCGTGATCTCCCGCCAGGCGACGGACAAAGCCCGGACTGATGCTCTCGCTCAAGATCCATCCCCGGATTACCCCCTCCTCACTGGGCGTCAGGCCTGTCCCCTTCTTCTTGAGCCCCGCGAGGAGGTCGACGAAGTCCTGGATGATCTCCATCCCCTCCTCGGGGTTGAAGTAGACTCCGATGCCGTCCTTCGAATCCAGTAATTCGCGAGGGAGATTCATCGCGGGTGATGGCGACTTCAACCCGTGCTTCTTCATGACCTGTTCCTGGTCTCGGGGCGAAAGCGAGGCGATCTTCTCCTTCGCCGTCTTTTGCCAGTCGGCGGCCATCGCCAGCCCGTCGGGGTAGGCGACCCAGTCCTCGCCGTGCCGCGTCACGAACTCCTCATATTGACGGTGGACAAGCTCCCGCGCCTTCTTTAGATCCTCCGGGCTGTAGCGGTAATAGATGGCGGGCAGCATGCGATAGTCCCGCCTCAACTGGGCGATCGTCGCCGCGTCCAGGCGATCGAATGTCTTTTGCTTCCCGGACCAGTACCATTCGCCACCCCAGGGCACCAGGCTGCCTTGAATGAAGCAGCCTCGCGGGAACGGGTTCCGATCCAGGCTCATGCGGACGCGATACTTGCGATCGTTGATCACGTTCAGGACCTCGATCCGCTCCTTGGTGCCCGAGAGGACCTCGTATATGGCGTTGTGCCGCTCGGACCATGAAAGCAGGTCGGTTCGCCGCTCCGGTGGGAGGTCCAGGACGCTCGCGAGGATCTCCAGCGCCCCCAGCCCCGACCATTCAGTGCATTGCTGGCAGAGGAAGTCGTCGATGACGGCGATCTCCGAGGGCTTGGCCTCCTGTTCCTCGACGTAACGCTCGAAGAAGGTGCGGAAGAGATACGACCGGGTGCCCAGCCAGATCAACTTCCGCTTGACCTCCCAGCCATAATCATCGGGCGTCCCGAGGAAGTGCCTGATGCCCGAGTCCCTCGGGAGGTCGGCGAACTGCTCCCGCAAGGACCCGGCCACGGCATCCGCCACGCGGAGCAAATCGACGTGTTCGGGGGCGATAATCAGGTCGGGGATCATCCGGGGATAGAGGACGTAGAGGAGGTGCCGGACGCGGCGAGGCGAAATCTCTTCCGGGGGGCGATTGGCTTCCACCTCCGGGATCAGGGGCAGAGGTGTGCCGAAGAAATCGCGGTGATATTGCTCAAGGCTGTGCCAGATGCCGATCCCGCAATGGAGGTCCTCGGCAAACTCGACCAGGATCGCCGCGAGCGTTTTGAGGTGGGGACGGGCGATCTTCAGCGTGTCATGGGTTAAGTCCTTCTGTGTCCTGGTCAAGGTTCGCACCAGCGCGGTCTGGATTCCGGGGAGGTAGTCCTCCACGGAGCCCTCGAAGCCTTCGGGACGGAACTGCAACTTCGACATCGGACCTGTTCCTTGGGCGATTTTAGGACAGGGTTGGGGTCAAGAACTTCGTCGCCAGCATTCCCGCCGATTCTCCCCGATTCCGCCTCAAAGGTGCAAATGTGGCCAGACGCCTCAGCAGGGTAGGTGTCAGCGGTATGTCGGAGGCCGAGCGGAATCGAGCCTTTGAGCGGTTCGAGTGACCACGGTAACGCAATCGCCGTTGGGTGCCACGCAACGTCGATTACTGATGCCTCATCCTACTGCACTCATGTGCTTGTTTAGCAAGGCTTTCTGTTCCTGAGTCAGGGTGTGGAGCACAGGCGGTTTCGGCGGCTTATGCGGTTTGCGACGAGGCCACTTGCGTGTGGCTTTCGGGCTCTTCTGCTTCCGGCACCCGGCGCGGCAGCCCGCGAGTCGCTTGTGGTAACACTTGGCCTTGGGTTTCACGGCCGCGTCGATCTCCTTGCGGATCTCGATCAGAACTTTGCGGGGGCTGATCACTGGGCCATCGGTCGCCGACGCCGACGCCGGCCGAAGCGCCAGGTCGGCATGCGCCAGGAGGATCTGCGTGGCCAGCAGTGACAACTCGGCCTCGCGATGCACCAAGGCCACCGTGCGGCTAGCGAGTTTCAATTTATTGATTATACGCTTGTATGTGCGAAATAGTCCTTCATTACGCCATCTCCAGCGGTAGAATTTGGCGGCCGTCGCCGCCGACATCCGGGCTGGGTCGAGGACGTCGGTCAGGAGCCAGACGTCGCGTTTGACCGACCCCTTACCCTTGCCCTTGGCCGGGATCCGGATCAAGCGGCATTGGATCGGCGCTTCCCCTTTCTTCTGGACATAGTTCGGCCAGTACAAGACAGGGCCTTCGGTCCAATCCTCCAGGTTCGCCACTTCGAGGGTGTAGAGGTCGACCCGCGACGACATCCGGAACAGGAACGATCGCTTGACACCGAGGATCGCCCGGACCAGATCGAAGCCCATATAAGCGGCGTCGCAGACGATCAGGGCCTCGGGCGAGAGGGTGGCGAGCAAGTGCCTCAAATGCTCTTGCTCGGCCGCGGTGCCCGGGCCGAGTCGCCACGACCAAAGCAGTCCCGTGGGCAAGTGGACGAACGCCGTCAGCCAGACGTTGGGGGCCGCGTCGTTCTTGCCGGCCTGCCCGAGTCCCCGTTCCAACTCGGGGGTGCGGGGGCACTCGATCCGCGAGCCGTCGCAGCCCATCGGCTCGAAGCCGTCGACAATCCGCCGCGACCCCAGTCGGGCGTGGATCTGTTGCCGAACCCCCGCGGCCAACGCCCTGAGTTGTCGCATGGGGACGCGTCGCATCGCTTTCTGGAAGCCGACGAGGGTCTTTCCCGGGCGTCTTCGCGACTCATGGCAGGCGACGTAGTATCCCCGGGCCTTCTCAAACCTCTCGGACTCGGAGTCGCCGGTGGCCCAGGTCATGGCGAGCATGACCACGACCAGTGGCTGGAGATCCCACCGCGGCGCCGACCGCCTTTGAGGAACAACCCCTCGGGCTTGCTTCCAGACCGTCGGGGTGAGAAACTGTCGGACATAGCCGATCAACGACTGCGGTTGCTGCAAGCCTTGCAGCGTCCGAGCTGCCTTCATCGCCGTTCTTCCTCAATCCAGGTGAGTGCCGGTTGCTAGCCGCACCCATCATGACGAAGAACGGCGATTTTTTGCCCCCCCTTCTCTCGAACGAACCGCAGCCACGGAGCGGCAGTAATTCTCTGGTCCGGTGAGAGTTACATCCGTTGTTGACGACGCCGAGTTACTGACGTTGGGTGCCACGGGTTGTACCCAACCCGTGAACGAAAGCCCAGGTGTTTGGCTCACGGGTTGGGTACAACCCGTGGCACCCAGGGCTTGCACATGATTCAATACAAAGAAAAACCAGGTCCACGTGCTTAGAAGTCGATCTTCGCCCGCAGACCGAAAAGGAACGACGACCGGGCGTCGAATTGCGCGGGATCAATGGCCTGGACGTCGGCCGCCAGGGTGAACCCATTGGTGATCACCGCGTTATAGTAGAGTTCGAAGCCCTGGTCGTTGCGGACCGGAGCGACCGTCCGGAGCGCATCCTGAAGGACGCGACTGGTCCCCAGGTAGTAATAGCCCACGCCGAACGAGTCCGCGGCGCGGCCGGGCAGCGGGCTGGCGCCGCCGGCCCCGAGGTTGAGGAGCCAGTGGATCGGATTGGTCTGCCCATTGGCGAGACTCGCGTTCCCGAAGATCCCCCAACCCTTGTTGGGGGTCTCGGCGTCGACGACGATAAACTGATCGAATCCGTACGTGAGCACGTATTCGCCGTTACGTCGAAGCGAATTCGTCACTGACTGGGGTAGGATGACGTAATCGTCCTCGGTGAGTGGGCTGAACTTGCCGGTCGCAAAGGCCATTTCCAAGGTCTGGTGACCGGGCAAGCCGAAGGGCGTCACAGGCAAGCGAAGGCTGGCGAACATGGTCGCGCCATTGCGGAACATTCGGCTCAGGCCACTCGTGTCGGGGCTGCCGCTCGAGTCGAGGACGAGGAAAGTGAAGACCGGGTCGTATTCCCGGAGGTAACTGAAGCCCGCGCCCGGGGTTGAGTAAGGAATCGTGTGGCCGTAGATCGGGCTGAGGACGAACGCTTCATTCATGAAGCGATTGATGCCGTTACCGCCCAGGAAGGGATGGATATTGACGCCGTCGGCGGCGTTGAGCTTGCCGAAAGTGACGACGAAATCGGGCCCCAGGAACTGCTCGACCTGCAAGTTGGTCAGGGCCGAGGCGCTTCCCGTCGGCTTGGGAAACTCCATCGCGAAGTTCGCGGGGATCAGGGAGCCGGTGTCGCGGTTGACACTCTGCCCGAATCGGCTCTCTCCGTGGAGGTTGACGAACAGCCCTTCCCAACCGAAGAGTTTCTCGGCTTCGATGGTGCCGAAGTAGTCGAACTTGAGCCCGTAGGGGAAGGACTGGCGGAGGCCTCCGCTCGTCGTTCCCTGGTAGAACTGCGAGAGGTTGGTGCGGAGATCGATCCCCTTCTCGAACAGGGCGTCGCGCAAGCCGAACCCGTTTCCCATGAGGAAATAGGACGGAGCGGCCGGCGTCGGGCGCTCTGTCGTTTCGGTTGGCGGCTCGGTCGTTGTCGCTGATTTCCCGCCGGGCAGGTCCGTGTACGGCCAGGCCGTCGGCGCCGGCCTCGCACCGGCCGGGAGATTCGCCCCGGGCAGCCCCGGGATGATGACGGCGTTCTGCGCCTTCGCGCGGGTCGATGAGAGGGCGAGGAGGACCAGAACGCCAGGCAGGAGAACGACCCATCTCCACTTGTGGCAGCCAACCCTGATCATGAAATCCTCGTCGATTCCCGGCGGCCTTTTGATCCGGGCTTGGCCCTCCTCCTCCAAAAGCTCATGTCGCGGGCTGACGACGGATGAGCACCCGGTTCGCCCGAGGGCAGCCGTTCAATCTCGCGGTCGTATCGAAATTATCGGCAGAAACGGCCCGACGAACGAGCGTCCCGAGTCGGAAATCGCGAATTGCGCCGCAGGATGGACCGTGAAGCCAGTTCGTGCCGGCATGGGTTCGGTGGCAGGGATCGGGTGAGAGTAGGCGAACGCACTGATGTGAGACGCTCTCGATACCCCATCTAAGTTCGGAAATTCAACGCGTTTTCACGACTGATCCTTGCGTCGGCACTACTCGTCGCCTAAATTGTCCCCTGCGTGGGGGTCGGAACACACAATCACTTTCCCGATGTAGACTTCACGGTCATCGATCGCGGCGCAATCAACACGGGTTCATCCTGTGTCTAAGCGGCCGGCCACGGTTTTACTTGAATTCTGATGGGTGGCGGGGCCATGCCAACCCGTGCCGCCCAGGGCCGCATGCCATTCAACGGAAGTTCACGTCCATCTGTGTAGCGGCCATTGCTTGGCTGCGGTCAACCCTCAGAAAATCAAGGAAAACCGTGACCAACGACTTAGGTTCCGGCCACCGAACCAGTAACGAGGTTCCTACAGGGGGCGCAGGACCATGAGTGGATCGGATTCGTCGGGCGAGATGAAACGGCGCGATTTCCTGGGAGCGGCCGCGGCCGCGGCGGCCCTGGGGGGCCTGGAGGCGGCCCCGGCCTCGGGGCAGGAAACGAATGCCGGCGCGGACCCCAAGCTCAATGCGGCCCAACTCTACAAGCGGCATGCACCGAATCGCCGCCAACATGATCGCCCACTCCCCGATCTGAGCCAATACGCCGGGATGCAGGCCCAGAAGGCCGAGGGCACATTGCCCTCGGCCTACCACGAGAAGGAGATGCGTCGGATCAAGGAACTGGGCCTGGAGCCTGCCGATTCGATCCAGGACAAGTCCGACATCAGTTGCTTCCAGCGCGGAAGCTCGCCGCACTGGTCGGGCATCAATACCTTCCTGAAACTGCCGTACGTCGAGGACGTCCGCAAGGTGGGCGAATACGACGTCGCGTTCGTGGGGGTGCCGTTCGACATCGGCTGTACCTTCCGCTCGGGCACCAGGTTCGGGCCGCAGGGGATGCGGCGGATCTCGGCGCTGTACCAGAAATACAGCTATGAGCACGGGATCGACCTGAGCGAGACGCTCGCGATGTGCGACGTCGGCGACATCTTCTGCCCGGCCAACATCACCAAAGGTCACGACCAGATCACCAAGGGCATCGCGCACATCCTGTCGCACGGCACGCTGCCGATGATCATGGGCGGTGACCACTCGATCGGCTATCCCATCGCCCGCGCGGTCGCGCAATGCGTCGAGGGGAAGGTGGGGATCATCCACCTCGACCGTCACGTGGACACACAGGAGAAGGACATGGACGAGATTATGCACACCTGTCCGTGGTTCCACGCGACCAACATCCCGAATTGCCCGCCGTCGAACCTGGTGCAACTGGGGATCGGAGGTTGGCAGGTGCCCCGCGCCGGCGTGAAGGTGGGGCGGGACCGCGGCACGACGATCCTGACCGTCAACGACATCGAGAAGATCGGGATCGACAAGACCATCGAGATCGCCCTGGAAATCGCGTGGAAGGGGGCGAGCGCTGTCTACCTGTCGTTCGATATCGACACGCTCGACGCGGGATTCGTCCCCGGGACGGGCTGGCCCGAGCCGGGCGGATTGCTCCCCCGCGAGGCGCTCAAGCTCGTCAACGGCATCGCGAAGGAGGGGATCGTCGCCATGGAGGTCTGCGAGGTCTCGCCGCCGTACGACATCTCGGACGTCACGTCGCTGATGGGCGTCCGGCTCATGATGGACGTGATCGGCACCTTGGCCAAGAACGGCCGCATCGGCGGCCGGCTGAAGCTCTGACCGGGTGAGACGTGACGACAACGGTTTTCATCCTCGCGACCGATCTTTCGCCAGCGGAGGCGGCCTGGGCGTCCACGAAAGCCCAGGCCGCGAGCCTCCGGGCGTTCGCGGAGCGTACCCTCGGCGTGCCCATCCGGGTCGATCTCGCCTGCCTGCCTGGGCGATCGACGGACGACCCGGGTGAGCACCACCTGGGTCGGGTGATCGACCGGCTGGTTGGCGATGAGGCCTCGCTCCTCTTCGTGCTGCCGGCGGCGTTCGACTTGAACATCTGGCAGCGTACGACGCTGGGCGAGGAGGTGGGCGCCGCACGACGCCGGTACCCCGGGGTCTCGATCCATCACGATACGGTCGATCCCACGCATCCCCTGCTCGTCGACTGTTTCGCCGGTCAGGTCCTCAAGGCCTTGGAGGATCGGCGGGCCTCGCCGGTGCAGGCCGGGCTCCTGCTGGTCGCCGACGGCCAGGGCGACCCCGCCACCCGCGCCGACTCGTACCGACTGATGCGTCTGCTCTGGGAGCAGGCCGGTCTGAGGCTGGGAGCGGTCGGCTACGTGCGTCATGCGCAGCCGTTCCTCAAGGAGGCCCTGGGGCGCTGCATGCGCGAGCCGCTCGACTGGCTCCTCCTGCCCCAGCGGCAGTGGGACGGCGAACTCTGCGACTATGCAAGAGTCATGCTCGAAGACCATCAACGGGAGTACCCCGAGGCGACGGGCTGGCGTCTGCTCGAACCGCCGGGGGATCACCCGGCGATCCTCGCCTGGCTCGAACAGCGCGTGCTCCGCCTCTGGCAGGAGAAACGGAGCCGCCAGGCGGTCCGGGTCCCTTCCGCCAGGCACCAACCCGAACCGTCCCCGGGGTCGTTGTGGTCCGGCGAAGGCTGGACGCCGACGGGCGAGGCCGTCATCGTGCCGCGGACGGGATGCGTCGCGCGGGCCCGGGACTCCGCCGCGCTCTCCGAAATCCTCGCGCGGGTGCTCCCCCGCGCCGAGCATTATCTGGTGAAAGTCACCTGGCACGGCTACGCACAAGGGACCTATACGGGGCCGGCCGCGCTGGACCTCCTGCTCGGCGCCCTGCCCGGCCGGGCCGTGCTGCTGGAGGGGCATACCAGCAGCCGGAATCTGGGCGGCGTGGAAATCGACTGGGAGGCCGGCACTGAGCGGCACCGCACCTGGGTCCGGCAGCAAGATGTTGAATTCCTGCGACGGACCGGGCTGGCGGAGGTGATCGCCCGACATGGGGCCCAATACCTGAACGTGACCGAGGCGTGGTGGGACGGCGCTTGCACGCCGGCGGAGGAGGTCCGTGCGGCCCTTGGAGACGTCACGCTCCGGCATCCCGAGCTTGCGGATTTCGTACCGTCCGCCCTGATGGAGCTTCGCGGCACGCCGCTGATCAGCCTCGCCCGATTCAAGGGGCCAACCCGTCTCGGACTCGCGAATCTCTTCGGCCTGATCCCCCGCCCCTTACGGACCGAGTGGCACGGGCCCGACATCACCCACTTCGCGTCGGTCTGCTGCGACCTGGCTCGGATCTACGGCGGACTCTTCCCCTTGTTCGGGCTCGTGGAGGGCTTCGACTCGGCCGTGCGCTGGGACCGCAAGGGGCTGTACCGCAGCCGTTGGGGGAATTACGACCTCGTCCTCACCGACGGGCTCTTCACGCTGAGCGAAGGGCTGATCGGGGCCGACATCCTGGCGAGCCGTCTGCAAGGCCAGGACGTCTCGCGCAGCGGGTTCTATGACGTGGTCAGGGATCGGCTAGGCTGGACGCGGGGGGAAGCGGAAATGGCCCTTCCTGGCGATCTCCAGGCGAGTCTGATCTGAAGAAACCGTGCCAAATCCCAACCCGCTTAACACCTTTTTTGGATTGCGGACACCTGCGTCTCGCGCCATCAAAGGCCATTTCTCCCTTGGCTCACTTCGCCGAGCCTGCGACGATCCGACCGATCGGAACCGCCTCGCGGACCCTCTTGACCTGATCCCCAAAGCGGGGGCGAAGGCGGGTTGGCTGCGTTGCATCGCATCCGTTCCCATTCCGCGCACACCACAAAGTGACAATCGTGAACCCGATTGGGTTCCGCATGCGGTCGCCTCATGATCGGCGTTGCCCACCCGCCCCTGGGAACATACGTTCCGCACATCTCGCCTGCAATTTCTCGGAATTTTCACCTCCTGCTATTTCTGGCATACGCTGATGTATTGGCTCCCGCGACCCGCTCCTTCCATGATCTCCGCCACTGACTTGCTCACATCACGCCTCCTCGTCCCGCCAACCCATCGTGATCGTTCCCCATCGATTCTTCGCTTGTTTCCCATGCAAGGCAATGTCCCAACCGTTCCCTGCCTCCTTTCGGAGTCAAACTTGAGGATTCGCTTTTGACGTAAGTCTTGCGGGCCTAGACTTACGTCAAGGCGTAATTATTTCTGCAAGTCAACAAAATTTTCCACCTTGACCCGCTCGACTCTCGGACAATCATGCCGACGGGAATCACAACCCGACGCCTGTCGCCAATCGCGGGCATGTCGAGGACGATTTGATCCCTCTCGAGGCCATGGTCCATGCCAGAACAAAAACGACCGCGCCAGTCGAATCCCGCTCCCGATCTCAGTCCCGGCGAGGCGGCCCACACCGGCGGTCAGTCCCTCAAGTCCTTCCGGCTCGGCGCCCTTCCCATCCTCGATCGGATCATCCGCCGACTTCGACTGGATGACTTCCTCCGCCAATACCTTCCCCCCGAGGATGCCCGCCAAAAGATCGCCACCTCCACCGGCCTCCTTCTCTTGCTCAAGAACCTTCTCGTCTCCCGTGAACCCATGTATGGCGTCGGCCAATGGGCGAGTCGCCACCCCGCCGAGTGGTTCGCTCTGACCCCGGCCCAACTGCCCCACTGGAACGACGACCGCGTCGGACGTTGTCTCGACCGACTCTTCGACGCCAATGTCCCCTCGTTCACCCTGGCCGTCGCCACCCATGCCGTGGCGGAGTTCAACGTCGCATTGGACGAACTCCATAACGACTCGACCACAATCACCTTCCACGGCGACTATCGCGAGGCGGCCCAAGAGGACCTGATGCGGGGCCAGAAGACCCAGGCCATTACCTGGGGGCACAACAAGGATCATCGCCCTGACCTCAAACAACTGCTCTACGTCCTGACCGTCACTCGCGATGGCGGCGTACCGGTTCACTTCCGCGTCGAAAGCGGGAATACCACCGACGACCGCACTCATCGTGCCACCTGGGACCTGCTGTGCCAGTTGACCGGGCGACGGGACTTTCTCTATGTGGCCGACTGCAAGCTCGCCACCGCCGAGAACATGGCTTACCTGCACCAGCACGGCGGCCGATTCCTGAGCATCCTGCCTCGTACCCGCTCCGAAGATGGCGAATTCCGCGCGTTGTTGTACCAGGACCAGGTGACCTGGAAGCCGATCCATGAGAAGCGGGATGAGAAGGGAGTTCTCCTGGAACGCTACAGCGTGGCCGACCAGGCGACCCTCAGTGCCGAGGGCTACCGTCTGATCTGGTGTCACAGCACACGGAAAGCGGAAGTCGACGCATCATCACGTCATCAGCAAGTGGAGCGTGCGTTGCTGGCGTTGTCGGAACTGCGGTTAAAACTCAGCTCGCCGCGTAGCCGCTATCGCCAACTCGGAAAGGTCAAGGAGGCGGTCGCGGCCATCCTGGAGCCGCGGGACTTGGCCCGGTGGATCACAGTCGAAGTCGTGGAAAAACGGGAGGAAACTTACCGTCAGGAGGGGCGTGGCCGTCCCAACGACAAGACGCGCTACGTGAAAGAGGAGACCGTTCGCATCGCATTGACTTACCGCATCGACCATGTTGCTCTCGCGGCGGAAATGTGCGTCGACGGTGTCTTTCCCCTAATCACCAACGAGTTATTGCTTACTGAGGAAGAATTGCTATTAGCATACAAGCGTCAGCCGGTAATCGAGAAGCGGTTTTCGCAACTCAAGACAGACTTCGAAGTGGCTCCCGTGTACCTGCAGAACGTGGGGCGGATCCAGTCGCTGCTTTGCGTCTATTTCTTGGCCCTGTTGACCGAGGCGCTGCTGGAGCGGGAACTGCGTGCGGCGATGAAACGCGATGGTGTGAAGAGTGTGCCTCTGTACCCGGAAGGTCGAGCGTGCCATCGCCCGACGGCACGTCGGGTGATTGATTTGTTCGAGGAGGTGCAGCGTCATCAGCTGATCGTGGAGGGGCAAGCGCCAGTGGAATTCACGACCGAGCTCTCCAAGTTGCAACGCCAGATTCTGAACCTGCTTGGCATGGCGACGGCCTACGATCGCTGAAATTGCAGGCCGCCGGAAATTCGGAGATAATGAACCAGAGATGTGCGGAACGTAGGCTGGGAACGCTCGCCAGTGGGGGCATTGTTGATGGGATTGCGAATGCCTTAGTTCTTAGGAATTCGTTGATTTAACAAATTGAAATTGAATAGACTTGTAAAGACTCATGTTTCATTCAGGCTCGACTCGGTCGGGAGTTGCAAGCGATTCCGTCGGCTTGGTCGGTGGCCCTGATCCAGGTGGGCGGCGCACGAAGGGCGGCCGTAAATGAAGGATTTAAAAGGAGTTGCAGTTTTCGCTGAGGTGGGAATCTCGATCGGGATGAGGAGCTATGTGGGGACACCAATGTTCACGCAACGGAGATCAGTGGTTAACAGAGTTTCGCGGATTCTTATGGGAAATTTCTTGACAGTCGAAGCGATGAGCCGCTAAATAGAAAGTCTCCCATTTCCGTTCCTTTTGCGTTGATCTCAACACGGTGTCAGTCCGGATCAGTGCGAATTCATTAGGGTATTACGCTCTGTCGCGGCTCTGTCTGTGCTCTTCGGCATATCGGCCTCGTCCTGGTTTGTCGATCTGGGCGAGACGGGGTCAGCGTCTCGGACATCGATCGTAGAGCTTCTCCCCATCTGGAGAGAAGCAGATCCCCCCATCCGCAGAGAGGTTTCCTGACAATCGGCAGCGTGCCAATCCTTTCGACACTTGATGTGTCAATGGCGTCGTTGTCGGTCCGGATCGTCGTTGACGATAGGCGTGGAGCTGTAATCATGATGTGCTTTCGTCGCTTGAAGAAGTCAGGCTTTACCCTGATCGAGCTCCTGGTGGTCATCGCGATCATCGCGGTCCTGATCGCGCTTTTGCTCCCGGCCGTCCAGGCGGCTCGCGAGGCGGCCCGAAGGGCTCAGTGCGTCAATAACCTCAAGCAAATCGGGTTGGCGACTCACAATTATCTCAGCTCGAACGAGTTGTTCCCGCCCGGGGCGATCAAGGGCGGCTGGAATCTCAACAGCAACGGCATGAACTGGCGTCCCTTGATCCTGGCTCACATGGAGGCAACCAACCAGTACAATATGATTAATTTTAGTCTCTATGCCAATCAGAACGGCCCGAGCTTGGCGACGATCTGGTATACGACGATCGCCAGCTTCCTCTGCCCGTCCGACGGTCTCGGGCAGAGCCCCGTCGGCTTCGTTCCGTACATGGGGCCGAACGGCTCGACCTCGGTGACGGTGGCCCCGTTCCGACCCGGTACGACGTCAGGGCAGCTCGTCCCCGTGTCGAACTACCTGATGAGCTTCGGCGACAACTACGCCATCCTCCCGCTCTCCGGCGCCAACCCTTGGGAAACCACCGCCGGAACCGTTCCCCGGATCGGCCTGGACGGCTTCTGGGGCACGAATAATAACGGGGGGACGATGCGCGGGTTCTCGGACTATTCGACCGGTGGGATCGCCACAATCGCGTCGGTCACCGACGGCACGAGCAACACGATCTTCGTCGGTGAAGGACTGCCCGACGAGGATGCCAACAACGACTTCTGGAGCTTCACCGGGGCCGCGGCCGGCACCACGGTCCCGATCAACTGGAAGACCAATCAGCGCGATTCCGCGTGCGTGGACAAGTGGGGCTCGACCAACTGGAACTGCCGGTTCAGCTACGCCGCTCGAGGATTCAAGAGCCGACATTCCGGGGGCGCGAACTTCCTCTTTGCCGATGGCTCGGTCCACTTCATCAAGAACTCCATCAATCGGATCACGTATGCGGCGCTTGGCAGTCGCAACGGCGGCGAGGTCATCAGCTCCGACTCCTACTGATCGGCTCTGTCGCTTGCCATCCCTCGACCCCTCGGAGGATTCTCTGCTATGTCGATTCGCCGAGTCTTGCCGATCTGCCCTGTCCTGTCCGCGGCGCTTGCGGCCGTGATCGTCATGGTCCCCGGTTGCGGCGATGACGGCGGTCTCGCGGCCCGCTACCCGGTCACTGGCAAGGTGACCTACAAAGGAGAACCGATCAAAAAGGCGGTGATCAACTTCGTCCCCAACGATCCCAACGGCCACCCGGCCGGAGGGACGGTCGAGGATGGGCATTTTGAGTTGACCACCTTGAACCCCAACGATGGAGCGCTCCCCGGAAAATACAAGGTGACCATTGATGATCGGCAGCTTGATGCCGATGCGATGCGCTCCGAGGCCGATGCCGTGGCCAAGAAGAAAGGCGTCACCTACACGGCAATCCCCCAAGAACTGCAGGCGAATGCCCTCAAGAGTTTGAAAAGCACCCTCCCCGGCAAGTATCAAATCTCGTCCACGTCCGACCTCGAGGTCGAAGTTAAGGCCCAGTCCAACACGATCGGCCTGGAGTTGAAGGACTGAGGGCGGTACCCTTCGCGTTTCGGTCGACTCGACGATCAAGAGCAACGGGCCCGGCCCATCCATCCTCCGATGGATGGGCCGGGCCCGTTTTCTGGAACCGCGGTAGGGAGCATTCGGAAGCAAACCCTTCTTTCGTGTCACCTCGGAGGTGACGAAAGGCCTTCACTTTTTCCGATGAGGAGGAAGGTCGGTTCTCAACGTTCTCCATCGACGTCACCGCGGTTCGGTTTACACGTGCCACGACAGTTGTCGTTGCCCGGTTCTCAAGCATACGCAGCGGTCAAATGCCCGAAATCCTGGGAAGAAACCAGTCAATTCGGGTTTTTTGGGTCGAGTCGCAGGGTAGGTCCGAGAATTGCATGTGTGAGTCGGTGGAAATGACTTGACGGCAAGCTGGCTTCATTTGTTGATCGATCTCCGTCCCCCGTGGTCCTTGAATGGATGAAGTCGAGTTCCCCAGCGAAGTTCCGCGGAAAACGATGGATCCCAGGGGGATTTTGAACTGAGTGGGGTTTCACAACGATCCCAGGGGCCCTTGCGACTGACTCGACCGGCTCGGGTGATTGGCTCGGCCTCGGGTTGCATGGGTGATAGCGGGCTTGATCGGAGGCCGTGATCCGGGCGGCCGCACTCCGTGGCGCGGGCTTGGATGGATGTCACGGACGCGATCCGCAACGATCAAGGAATGCGATCAATTCTCTTGATGTGTTCGGGTGCTTGGAAAAATCATGGTTCGTCTCAACCGAAATCAGAAGCCGACAAGATTTCGTGGTTTCTTATCGGAAACTTCTTGACACTCGAAGTCTTGGGTCGCTAAATAAAGAGTCTCTCATCCTGTCTCTCTGTCGCTTTCGTTCTCGTCCATGCCGCATCAGTAAGAAGTACGAATTTATTAGGTCTTTGCTCAGTCACGGCAGTGTCGGTGTTCTTCGACGCTTTCTGTCTCGTCTGGGTTTGTCGATGTCGGCTTCATGGGGCAAGCGGCCCCGGGCTTCGGCAAACGATCCCCTTGCGCAGAGATGTTTCTTCGTTTGCGGCGGCACACCTGCTCGCGAAATCGATATAGGTGCATCAACTGACGTTATCGCATCTCTGCCCGCAATTCCTGTCAAGCACGGAGTTCTGTTCATGAACGCTCATCGTTGCTCGCGGAAGCAAGGTTTCACCCTGATCGAGCTGCTGGTGGTCATCGCGATCATCGCGGTCTTGATCGCACTTTTACTTCCGGCCGTCCAAGCCGCTCGTGAGGCCGCTCGGCGGACTCAATGCGTCAATAACCTCAAGCAAATCGGGTTGGCGACTCACAACTACATCAGCACGAATAGCGTGTTTCCTCCCGGGGCGATTAAAGACGGGTTTCAGACGTTAGGGCTCGGCAGCAACGGAATGAGCTGGCGTCCGCTGATGCTGTCCTATATGGAGGCGGGGAACCAGTACAATGCGATCAATTTTGGTCTGTCGAACACGCTGAGTGGTCCGAGCTTGGCGACGGTCTGGTACACGTCGATCGCCAGCTTCCTCTGCCCGTCCGACGGACAGGGGCAGGCTCCCGTCGGTTTCGTCCCGTACAAAGGGCCGAACGGCTCGACCTCGATCACGGTGGCTCCCTTCCGCCCGGGCTCCACGACGGAACAACTCGTCCCCGTGACGAACTACCTGATGAGCTTCGGCGACAACTACGCCGTCCTCCCGCTCTCCGGCGCCAATCCTTGGGAAACCGCCGCCGGAACCGTTCCCCAGATCGGTCTGGACGGCTTCTGGGGCACGAATAATAACGGGGGGACGATGCGCGGGTTCTCGGACTATACGACCGGTGGGGTCGCCTCGATCGCATCGGTCACCGATGGCACGAGCAACACGATCTTCGTCGGTGAAGGACTACCCGATGAAGACGCCAACAATGACTTCTTTAGTTTCACCGGGGCCGCGGCCGGCACCACGATCCCGATCAACTGGAAGACCAATCAGCGCGATTCCGCGTGCGTGGACAAGTGGGGCTCGACCAACTGGAACTGTCGGTTCAGCTACGCGGCCCGAGGATTCAAGAGCCGGCACCCCGGCGGGGCGAACTTTGTCTTCGCCGACGGCTCGGTCCACTTCATCAAGAATTCCATCAGTCGCGTCACCTACGCGGCGATTGGCAGCCGCAATGGCGGCGAGGTCGTGAGCTCCGACTCCTACTGAGTCGCGCTGGCTCTGGCGGCCGCCACCTCCATGGCGAGCGGGGGCGACTCCGATCGGAGTGGATCGGAGCGGAGGGATCAGGCAGGCCTCTGCTCCGAGCCCGGCTCGACCATTGCTGGAGCGACCTTGGTCGCTGGTCGATCTTCCGAAATCAGGTCCGAGCGAGACGCTCGACGCCGCGGGGAGTCTTCTTCTTATGTTCGTTTCTCGAATACTGTCGGCCCGTACCCGTTGGTCGGTCGCGTTTGCGGCTCTGGTCGTCATCAGCCCCGGTTGCGGCGATGACAGCGGGCTCTCCGCCCGATACCCCGTCACCGGCAAGGTGACCTACAAAGGAGTGCCGGTCAAAAAGGCGGCCATCAACTTCCAGCCCAACGATCCGGACGGGCGCCCGGCCGGGGGAAAGGTCGAAAACGGTGAATTTGTCTTGACGACGTTGAGCCCCAGCGACGGGGCGATTCCCGGGAAATACAAGGTGACCGTCGATGATCGCGAGCTCGATGCCGATGCGATCCAGTCGCAAGCGGATGCCGAGGGGAAGAAGAAGGGGGTTTCCTATGCGGTCATCCCCCAGCATCTCCAAGCCAATGCCCTCAAGAAGATGAAAAGCGTTCTCCCGGGAAAGTATCAGATCGCGTCGACAAGCGACATCGAGGTCGAGGTGAAGGCCGAGACCAACACGCTCACCTTCGACCTCAAGGACTGAGCGGGGTTAGGTCTCTCCTGCCCTCCCCTGGATCGGAAATCGAGTGGGGGGCGAAGCCAACCGGGAGCGCGGGCTCCCGGTTGGCTTCGCCCCTTTTTTCTGGTTTTCCGCTTCAGGCCATGATCGAAACCATCTCGAGCACCGGCTCGCCGTAGGCCGGTTCGCCATCGATCCGGAGGGTTGGAAATCGGGCGCGGGCCGTTGCCCGGTCGGTTCGCTTCGTGAGCAACTTCCAGGCGATCGCCTGGTCGATCGTGACGACCGAATCGGGATTCTGGTTCTCATCGACCGCTGCGATCAAACACCAGGCGTTCTCCTCTCGTCGGAGGAACCAATCGCCCCCTGAGTCACCGACGACCCGGATCGAGACGAACGTTCCTGCCGGGGCCTTGACGTCACGGTAGGTATGCGGCAGTGCTCGCATGAATGTATCGAGAACCGGGTAATAGAACCGCCGCTCATCAATCGGGGTGGGACGATCGACGGCATCGGCAATCTGCCGCTGGTGATGCCAGCGTTCGGTGAATTCGCGCGCGAGGTCGAACCCCATGAGCGATTCCGACTCGCCCGCCCAGGCCACCGAAAAGCAGGCTCGCGCCAACGGGTCGGTTGACTCGAAGAGATCCGCAAGCTCGGCCGTGGCCTTCTCCAACAGCCCAATCAAGACCGTCGGGCTCAGTCGGGCCGTGGCCGCGGTCCATTCGGCGTTCAGCCGATTCAGGTAAGCGACGAGCTCCGTGTAGGAGTCGAAGCCCTCGGGCGCGTGCGGTGGGATGTAGCCGTCACGCTGGATCGAGAGCCTGCGCAGCGCCGAGTCGAGCAGGTGCGAACTGATGTCTTTCACGGACCAGGCCGAGCAGACGGTGGGCCGGTTCCAATCCTCAGGTGCGAGCGAACGCAGCAGGTCGAGGAGATGCCCATCCAGTTCGCGGAACAGGTGTGAGACGAGGATCGGCGCGGGCGATTTCATCGGGTTGCTCCCTCGTTTTTCGGGTTCCACGACCCTGACAGACCTCACGGTGTTCGGGTTCGGGCGGGTGGTTTGACGTGGGAGGCGTGTGAAGGTTTATTGTGGATTTATGGGACATCGGCCTGTCCTTCCGCGGCCTTGACGAGGGCGTCGATCGCGGCATTCAGCTTCAGGGGGTCGGGGATGCCGAGGTATTTGTGGCGGATGATACCGTGGTGATCAAGGACGTAGAGCGTTGGCCAGTGGTGGACGTTGTACCGGCGTGCGATCGGCCCTGGCGTGTTGGCGTTCCCGCCGCCGTCCCACCATGACCGCCAGGTGAGGCCCTCCTGCTTGATCAATTCCTTGAGCTTGCCCCGGTCGTCGTCGCTGTTGACGCCGAGCAAGGTGAACGGCCTGCCCTGCATTCGCGCTCTGATTGCGTTCTCGTCTTTGTACATGACGCTGCATGATCGGCACCAGTCGGCCCAGAAGGAAATGACGGTCACCTTGCCCCGGAAGTCGCTCAGTCGGATCCGCGTGCCGTCGGCGTCCTCCCCTTCGATCTCGGGCGCCGGCTTGCCGACGCAGAGGTTGCGGATCTCGTTCAGCTCGGCACCGGCGGCTTGCCCGAGGTTCTCGTTGCGGGCGTGGGGAACTTCGCCGAACTCCCTGGCCGTGCGCTCGAAAACGACCTCGGCCTCTTTCATCAGGTTGTCGGGGTTGTTCGCGAGAAACCGGGCGATGTTTTCCTTCGTGGAACCGTTCTCGAGGAAGAGACGCTCCCACTCCTTGGCTTTCTCGGGATCAGCCATTCCTTGGAGCCTCTCGGCCTGGTTCTTGAGATACTGCCCGAGCGCCAGGCAAGCGAGGCCTCTGACGGCATGGTCGTCGTTTTTCTCGAGGACTGCGCGGAGGAGTTTCTCGGCCGCAGGTGATACCGAATGGCTTACGCTCAGGGCCGCATGACCTACCTTGATCGTCTTGACGTGTTCCGGTTCCGCGAGCCGGTCGACGGCACGCCAGAAAGCAGGACCATCGAAGCCGTTCGTCACGATCCAGATCCAGGCGTCAACGGCCACACGATCCTCAGGGACCGCCTCGGCGAGCTCGAGGAAACGGCCGACGTGGAACTGGGGATTGCGCGGCGTTGCCGTTTCGACCTTTTCCAGCAGCGCTCGGTAGCGGCCCCTTGGTGAATTCGCGTCCGGCGCCGTGAGCTCGTCGAGGTCGCTGACCCTGAGCTCCGGAGCAAGCGTCTGCCAGCCGCAGACCACCACGTTCCAGTGGCCAGGAGGCAAGGGAAGCGTCCGGAAATTCTTGCCGTCGCGGTCGACTTGCGCAATCGACCCGCGCTTGGTTTTGCGATCGTGCAGGTTCAGGGCCAGTCCCGAGCCATCGGGCGACCAGGTTGCGGAGACCATGACGCCGGGCTCGAAGGTGACCGGTAGCACGCGCCTGGGTCCGCCTTCGAGATCCAGGACAAGGAGTCGGCACGTCCGGGGCTGGTTCCCGGTTTTGACTTTGGTGAAGTTTATGCTCCGGCCATCGGGGGCGATCTGATAGAAGTTGTAGCCTTCATCCTTCGAACCCTCGGTCCTGACTTCGACCCAGGCGACGCTCCGGCCGTCGGGGGAGATCCGAGGGATCGTGTAGAGGTCATCCTGGGCCGAACCCTCGGCCAGGATCCGGGCTCCGGTCCCGTCCGGGTGGACGAGCCTGAGGGCTCCCCGGTGGGCCGGCTCTCCGCCCTTGGGTCGCATGGCGAGCCAGCTCCCGTCGCGCGAGCAGTCGAGGACGAGGTCGGTCTCCGGGACGGGCAGCCTGGTCCGGCCGGAGCCGTCGACGTTGACGCGCCAGGTCTCGAACTTCTGACCCCCTTGGCCGATCGGGACTCCAATGACGACCCGCTGCCCGTTGTCCGACCAGTGGGGTTGCCCGTTTTGCTCGAAGATCCGCCGAGGGGGCAGCTTGCCCGTCGTGTCGTAGATCCAGATACCGAGCTCCGCCTCGTCATGGTCGCGGCCAAGCTGCGAATAGACGATGAATCGACCGTCGGGCGAGATTGGTCCGGGGGGGAGGTTCTTCGCGATCGCCCGCCACTTCGCGGTCACCGGGTCGAGGGCGACCATGGAGATTTGGTTGTTCTCGTCGGCGACCTGTGCGATGATCTCGCCTCTCCTCGGCTTTCCCTTTTGGGTCGGACCACGGTCATTCCCGGAGGGAGACGCTGCACTCACGGCCCGGTCCGGTCCACCGGCTTCAGGCGGAGCTCCCGTGGTTCGGTAGGCGATGACGCCCATCCCGATGGTCAGGACCGCGACCGAGACTGCCACCGCGGCCCCCACGCCTCGCGTCAACCTGGCAATGAACATCATCTTGAGCATCCCTTCTGTGAGTGCGACGACCGACGCCGAGACCACGCCGGCCGCCGTTTTGCCGGCCGTGATCCGGGTCGCGGCCTGGACCATCGAGTCGGATAGCCTGGCCGGCATCGGCACCTGGGCCATCTCCCGCGCCGGGAACCCGGCGGGCAGTGCGAATCCGGGCCGAACCAGACGTTCTCGCAGCATCTGCCGCCCCCGCGCCAGGCGACTCTTGACCGTCCCGACCGGGCACCCGAGGTGCCGCGCCGCCTCCTCGTAGGTTCGACCTTCCAGGTCGCAGAGGACGACCGGCCGGCGATAATGGCCCGGGAGTCGGTCGATCGCTTCGTGAAGGGCCGCTCCGAGGTCATCTCGCCCCTGGCTTGCCGAGCGGTCCGAGGCTTCCTGGGCCGCCGCCTGCTCCGCGAGTTTCCGCCGGCTTGCAGTGAGCTTGGCACGAATCGCGATCCGACACGCCACCCGGTGGAGCCATGGGGCGAGCGAGTCCTCGACCCAGAGCGCATCGCTCTTATACGCCAGCACGAGGAAGGTGGCCTGGAGGGCATCCTCGGCCTCATGGTTGTCCCGAAGGATTTTCTGGCAGGTATTCAGGACGAACCGGCCATGCCGTTCCACAAGAGCCGCGAAGGCGAGTTCGGCGGCCTCGCCCCGGCGCATCGAAAACCGCTCCAAGAGCTGACCATCGGTCAGGCCCGCGGTCACCCCCTGGTTGAACAGGGTGCCCAGCTCTGCATTCACGGAACGACCCGGTTCAAACCCCACGGAGCTAGCCCCCATCGACGACTTGCGGTTGCCTTCACCCGGTTATAAGGCAGCCGGGACGACGGATTGTTCCAATGATTTTAAGAATTCGCCGGCTGGGCTTGATCTCTTCGCGCATCTTCGGAGTTTTCAGAGCAGGCTCGGCTGAACGGCCTGCCCCCCCCTCCCCGCCTTCTCGCGAGCGGTCTGATTCAGAGTCCTTCTCGCCCGATCGGAAAGGAATTTATTAAATTCGAAATCGGACATGCCATGTTTCGATAAGTGTGAAGTGGTGGCTCCCGACTCGCAACGAGCCGTCTCTCGTGGGTTCAGAAGATTTTTCGCTTGGGCCCGAGAGCGGCGATTGTCGCGGAATGATTGAAGATGCAGTAAAAAATAAAGAAATATGAAAAGGCAATGGGTGATCGCTTTTGCTACGTCTTCCCGTTCCTGGCGAGAAGTCTCGGAAAGTTCGTGGGAATTGTCCGGCCGTTCGATCATAATCAGTCCCCAGTCTCGCCGTCTCCATCGGTGATTCATTCATCCCAATCACGTTCAGGAGGGGATCGATGTCGCATCTGAGTCGTCGCCAGTTCTTGGGTCGTTCCGTGGCCGCCGGCATCGGCGCCAGCTTCGCCATCGGGGGCACCAAGTCGTCCGGCCGGGTCATCGGTGCCAATGATACCATCCGCCTCGGTGTGGCTGGCCTGAACGGCCGGGGTGGGTCGCACGTTGACGCCTTCTCCGGCATCAAAGGGGTCGAGATCACCTATCTGATCGACCCGGATAACACGACCTTCAAGAAGCACCTCGACACGCTCAAGAAGCGGGGGGGAAGCGCACCGAAGACCGTCGCCGACGTCCGACACGCGCTCGACGACAAAGAGCTCGACGCGATTTCGATCGCCACTCCCAACCACTGGCATGCCCTGATGACCATCTGGGGCTGCGAGGCGGGCAAGGACGTCTACGTCGAGAAGCCGGCGAGCCACAACGTCCACGAGGGGCGGATCGCCGTCGACGCCGCGCGCAAGTACGGCCGGATCGTCCAGCACGGCACCCAGAACCGGTCGAACCCCGCCTGGGCGCAAGTCGCCGAGGCGGTTAAGTCGGGCAAATACGGCAAGCTGAACGTGTCGCGCGCCCTCTGCTACAAGTCGCGTAAGAGCATCGGGTTCAAGCCGGATATGGCCGCTCCTGCGAATCTCGACTTCAACCTCTGGACCGGCCCGGCCCCCGAGCATCCGTTCAACCAGAACTTCGTTCACTACAACTGGCACTGGTTCTGGGACTACGGCAACGGCGACATCGGCAATCAGGGGGTCCACGAGATGGACAAGGCCCGCTGGTTGATCCCCGGGGCCACCCTGCCCAAGAGTGTGATCTCGGTCGGCGGCCGGTTCGGTTACAAGGACCAGGGGCAGACGGCCAACACCCAGATCGCCGTCCTCGACTACGGTGATTCCCAGCTCATCTTCGAGGTCCGTGGCCTGCCGACCAACGGGTATCGTGGCGAGATGGTCGGTAACTTCGCCCACCTCGACACGGGAACGCTCACCGTTCAGAAGGAAATCAAGGAGCAGGGCAAGGTCGTTCAGCCGGGGGGCGCGGTGTTCATCCCGAAAGGGAGCACCAGCGACAAGGCCGAACCGTTGCCCAAGCTCGCGAAGTCGTTGGGCCCGGTCATTGACGGCGAGAAGGGACACTTCGCCAACTTCATCGCCGCCGTCCGGAGCCGCAAGGTCGACGACCTCAACGCCGACATCCTCGAAGGACACTACTCGGCCGCCCTCTGCCACCTCGCCAACATCTCGTATCGCCTGGGCAAGCCGACTCCGTTCGACTCCCAGTCCAAGGCCTTCGGCGACAACAAGGAAGCGTCGGAAGCCTTCGGACGCATGGAGGAGCATCTCAAGGACAACAGCGTGACGCTCAGTGAGACGACCTACCAGGTCGGCCCCAAGCTCGTTGTCGACGCCAAGACCGAGTCGTTCGTCGATCGTCCCGACGCCAACAAGCTGCTCACCCGCGAGTACCGCAAGCCGTTCGTCGTCCCCGCGTCGATCGCCTGAGCGATCGGACCGGTTTTGCCACACGAGGAGCCTGGGCTCGTTTGCGAGCCCAGGCTCAGTTTGCGCGCAGCGCCGGCTGGGTTGGGGCTTGGAGAGACGCAGCGTGGAGCTTGACACCTACTTCATGGGATTCTTCCTCATGACGGTCGCCTCTCGGATTTTGTGAAAACATGAGGGTTTGATGGTTTATTTGAGTGGGGCCGTCAGAGGGCGTCGGGGAGCGTGAACTCGAAGTCGTACGTATGCTTTCCCTCGGCGATGTTGATCCCCATCTTTCCGGCAAGTCCCACGAGCTGTCCGGAGCCGGAGTCTGGCACGACGGTGATGGCGAGTTGCTGGGCGCTGTTCGACATGGTGCCGCTGTGCTGGAGGACGAAGCTGCCGCTGCGACCCAGGAGTGTCCCTGTCACCCGCTCGATCGCGACGTAACCGGCCGAGCCCTTGACCTCGGTGCCGGCGGAGAGCATCTCCCCCTTGCTGGTCGCTTCGAGATCGCCATGGAACTGCTTATTGATCGACATCCGGCCGAGGGTCGAGCCTTCGGCCTGGTCGGGCGGCGCCAGCGGGTGGAGCTTGACTTCAAACGATCCGGTTGCCTGCGTTGCCATGGCCGTCTCCTCGAGTCGGAATTGTACAATCGATCCGTAGCTGACGAAATCGGTTCGCCTACGAGATTCTGTTATTCGGCAGGTTGCCCGAGAAGCCGAAGCGCCCGATCCTCGACCGCGCTGTTCCGTCGCTCGACGAGGATGGTAATGATCGCGGAGGTCGCCGCGCACCCGGCGATCGTCAGGGCCATCGGGCGGTTCGTGCCGTCGTGAAAGATCCCGACGATGGCGCCGGTGGCGGCACCGACCGTGAACTGGAGCATGCCCAGCAGCGCGGACGCGGCACCGGCCTGGTGGGGGAAGGGGGCCATCACCGCGGCGGTGGCGTTGGGCAAGATCAGGCCGACCGTCATCAGGCAGAGGAAGATGTCCGCGAAGAAGGCGGGGAACCCGCCGATCCCGGTCCAGGCGAGGACCGGCAGGAGGAGGGCGGCCACCAGGTTGCCGAGCGAAGCCGCGCGAAGGATGGTGTGGGTGTCATAGTGCCGGGTCAGCCAGCGGTTGACCTGGGCGGCGCCGATCAGGCCGATGGCGTTGCTGGCGAAGAGGAGACTGAACGCCGCGGGCGAGAGCCCGTAGAACTGCATGAAGAGCGACGGAGCCGACGCGACATAGGCGAAGATCAGGCCGAGCGCCAGGCTGACCGGGGCCGCGTAGCCGACGAACTTGCGGTCGACGATCATCGACGCATAGCGCCGGCCGATCGAGCCGATCGAGTCTCGAGTGCGCCGCGACGGGGGATGCGTTTCGGGCAGGTCGACCGCGACCGCGATCCCGCAGAGGCAGGCGAACCCGGCCAAGGCCCAGAAGATCGAGCCCCAACTGCCGACGCGCATCAACCAGCCGCCGACCGACGGGGCGAGGACCGGCGCGATCCCGATGACGAGCATGAGCATCGAGTAGATCCGCGATGAATCGGCCTCCTCGAAGGAGTCGCGGACGATCGCCCGTGCGATCACCATCCCCGTCGCGCCTGCCAGGCCCATGACGAACCGGGCGAGGATCAGCGACTCGATCGAGCGGGCGAACGCGCAGGTCACCGAGGCGACCGCGAACGCGGCGCAACCCCAGAGCAACGGTTTCCGACGCCCGAGGCGGTCGGAGATCGGCCCGCAAATGAGCTGCCCAATCGCCAGTCCTGCCAGAAAGAATGAGAGCGTCAGTTGCATCGCCCCCCCTTGCGCCTTGAGGTCGCGCTCGATCTGGGGGAAGGCGGGCAGGTACATGTCGATGCCGAGCGGACCGAAGGCGTCAAGCAAGCCAAGGAGAATGATGAAACGGAGCCCAGGACTGACCGAACGGGCGTCTTCCTCGCCGTGCGAAGGGGCAAGTGTCAACAGTTGATCTGAGGCCATTGATAAAAGTCTCGGTGGTCTCGGGAGGTGGCCGCGAAGGGGGGGATGTCGGGCGGGGTGAGGGAGAGAGAGCCGCCAAGCCAGGCGATCGAATGTTCACGAACGTTCGCGGCGATCATTCCAATGACCGGCGAACGTCGCGAATTATAGGGAGAACGATCGATGAGGCAACTCCGGCCCCTCGGGATTGACCGTCTCCCCTATTGTCGGTGAGCCCCGGCCTGGCTCCCGCTCACTTGGCGATGATGAGCCCGAGCGCGTGGATCGCTTTCGTCGACCGCCCCTGGAGGCCGACCGGGACCTCTCCGCTGCTGAAGACGTCCTTGGGACTCCCTCCGTTGGGATCCCCAAGCCAGGGAGAGGTGTACGAGTCGGTGGGGACGAGCCGGCCGTTCTTGATGCGCATGTAGACGATCTCGAACCCATCGACCCCGAGGCCGGTGTGGGTGCGGAACCCCCCGACGGCATAGTCCGACTTGGCGACGGTGGTCGTCTCGGTGCTGGCCACCGTGCCGTGCCGTTTCCCCTCGATCAGGCGAGTCCCCACGCGGTAGATCGGCTGGACCGAGCTGATCTTCGGGCCACCGAAGAATAGGTGGGTGCTGATTCTTACACCCACCAGCACGGATCCCACCGGCCCGATGTCGCGGAACTTGTCGCGGTCCCCTCCCCAGAACGTGGGAGGAACATCGGCCAGCCGATCGGGGGCGTATCCTTTCCGGCTTCCAGACGCTGCCGTAGGGTAAGTTTTTACGGCCGAACCAGGGTTCGGATTGGCCCTCGGATTAAAATTGGACTGATTATTGAAATTTGAGTTAATGTGAGGATTTTGACTGGTTCCGGGCATGGCGAGCCGGTTCCTCGGGAACGATCCGAACTCGCTCGGGAAGCCGCCGTCGCGCGGCTTGGGGGTGGTGTTGGGCTTCGTGACCTGCACGGGGGTGGGCTTCGCGATGTCGAGTAACGTCTGGTGCCGCGCTTCGGCGATCAAGGGAAAGGCGTTCACGTACAGGTCGCGCTTCACCGTGCCTTCGGCCAGGAGCAGACCGAGGGCCTGGCCGAGCGGCGGGGAGAGCGCGAGCAGATCACGAAACTCCTTGACCATCAAGCCCGCTTCGGCCGCGGCGAGCGCGATGTCCACTTCCTCCTCGAACCGCGTCGCCAGCGCGAAGACGGGCTCGGTCCGGCTCAAGGCCGCCCCGGTCTCCTTCACGGCCCGTGCGTACCGATCGAGGTCGCCCCGCATCAGCTCGTCCATCCGTGCGCGGGGTGGGTAGAGCGCGATGACCGCGTCGGCGACCTCCTTGCCAAACGACCGCGATTTGACGACCACGTCGCGCACCTGGTCGGCCTTCTCGATGAAGCCGCGGTTGTGGCAGCTCATGCAGGAGATGCCGTTGACCACCGCGCCATCGGCTTGTTTGTTGTCACGCACGATCTCGGTCGGCCCTTTATCGATCCGTTGCCCGTGGCCGTCGGTGAGCATATACCCGTTCAGGCCGTTGGGGAGTGCGAAGACGGTCTCGCCGCCATCGTGTTCGAAGTCAAAAGCGCCGTCGCCCGGCCCGAGGGGATGGGCGAACAGGTTCTTGCGGTCGGCGTTTCCGCCAAAGTCGTAGCTCCGCCAGTAGCCGCCGTTGGTCGACTCGTGCCGTTCGATGAGCCGATTGTTCCGCGAGATCCCCGACGCATTGAAACCAGCGCGGGCCGCGCGGTCCTGACGGATGTTGGCGAGGGCGTCGACGTCGAGCTTCTTCTCGAGCTCTTCAATCGATGCCGGCAACCGAAGCACGTCATGGTAGAGCGGTGGCCTCGAGGCTGCGTAGACGAACCAGTCGGCCCGGACGAACGCCAGCTCGCAGGCGGTCATCGTGTCGATGGCTTCGGCCGTGGCCCCGTTGTAGTTGATCCCGTAGGGGTAGCCGCTCAGGATGGCCGACCAGGTTCCCTCGTCCCAGAGGTAATCCCTGAGGTCGATACGGAGGATGACCCGGCCCGGGTCGATCGGCTTGGGGACCGTGATCCGCCGGTTCCAAGAAAGACTGTTGATCAGTTTGGAAAGGCCGTGGCGATAGGTCTGGAGCTGGTCTTCGTTATAGCCGGCGTTCGCCAGGTGAGTGAGGGTGAAGTAACGGATAAAGCGACGTTCGCGGGTTCCCAGTCCGCGGAGGTCGTCGAGGATCAATTTTAAGATCTCGATCTCGGTTATGAACCGCCGGACACCCGCGACCCGGCTTGCGGCGACCTCGGACGCACCCCCTTGGATCCAGTCGCGCAACCGGGCCACGTCTTTTGCGCTTGGCCTGGGGAGTCGCGGAGGGTTCGCGGCCCGGTCCTCGAAGTCGACTTCGGGCGGCATGTCGCCGTTGACCACGCGTTTCAGGAGTTTCGACCGCTCGGGGACTCCCGGAACAACCCGTTTGCTCTCGACGAGTTTCTTGAGGTCGGTGACGACATTCAGACCCCCTTCGTTCCGCCCGTCTTGCCCGTGGCAGCGGTAGCAGTATTTTTCGAGCATCGCCCGCGTCGCCTCGGCCGCAGTGCCTGCAAGCCGGTCGGCGGCGTGGCCTTGTTTCGTGGTGGAGGGGGACGCGACGATGATTGAAAAAAGTGTGAATGCGACAAGAGGGTGATTGGGTCTTCGCAACGGCAACAACATGGGATGGCTCCAGAATCGCTCTCGCGGTTGGCATTGATATGCGAAAGGATGATGGGTCGAAAGTTGTCGATCCGACCTCGGTCTGCCCCCGTACTTCAAACGTCGAGAATCGACCTGTCCCCACCAAAGCATCGCCGTTGCGATGGCCCAGTCGTCATCGGCTGAGCACTATGGCTCCACAGAGAGGTAAAGGAGGGGAGAAGAATTTACCCCAGGGATACTATCGCATCACCTCATGCTCTTTGCAACCGCTTCCGTCGGTCTTCGACGTGTGTAAGACTTCTCGGCCAGTGGTTGTGAAGTGGAGGAGTCGGCCGACGCCTAACCGCGCGCTGCAGCGGACCCCGGCCGCCGCAGGCGCGTTCTGGTAAGATCAAGCTCACTCTCGGCGGCCGGGTCCGCGGAGCTTACTTGTGATACGCCACGTGCGGCAAGTACGGGCATGAGCAGTGAAGCGACGGAAGGAAGGATATGACGCTGAAACGAATGGACAACGTCCTCATCGTTGTCGACGATCTCGAAGCCGCCAAGGCGTTCTTCATCGAACTGGGCCTCAAGCTCGAGGGCGAGTCGACCGTCGAAGGGCCTTTGGTCGGGAGCCTGATCGGGCTCAAGGATGTCCGGGCCACCCTCGCGATGATGCGGACTCCCGATGGGCAGGGCATTGAGCTGGACAAGTTCCACACGCCCAACGCGATCAGGTTTGGGCCCGTGGACGCGCCGGTGAACACGCTGGGCATCCGTCGCGTCATGTTCACCGTCGATGACATCGACGCTGTCGTTGCGCGCATGCGCGCCCACGGGGCCGAGCTCATTGGCGAAATGCAGTACGAGGACACGTACCGGCTAGCCTACATCCGCGGGCCTGAGGGCATCATTGTCGCGCTTGCCGAGCAACTCGGCTAAGGCGTGCCTGGCGGTGGGCTTTACGTGAGTTGGTGACACAGACGATCGGTTGTCGGCATGCTTTTTCGTGATTGTATAAACGATTGATTTCGGTCCAGGCAAGTCTTTGGGGATCGGCTGGCCTGGCTTGACGGCGGTGACAACTTGACCTTCGTAGTGCAGGCAGGCGTAAGTGCAGCGTCTCAGATCAGCGGGCGACACGCCTACCCCCAGGGGATTGTCCTAAGGCTTGGTTCCTGTTTTGGGCCGTTTCGCCGGAGCGTTGGGGGATTCCAGAGGCAGGCCGGTGGCGCCTTGGGCGCGGTATTCCTTGTCCTGTCGATCCCAGATGGCAACGAGGGCTTTGAGCTTTTCGGGATTCTTGGTCGCAAGGTCGTGCGACTCGGCGCGGTCCTTGGCGAGGTCGTAGAGTTCCCAGTCCCCGTCCGGGCCGCGGGAGACGATCTTCCAGTCGCCGGCACGCAGGGCCCGGTTCCCTTGGTGTTTAAAGAAAAGGAACTCACGTTCAATCGTGATATCGTTTGCCAGGGCCGGGACGAGGCTCTTGCCGGGCAAGGGGGGCCGGTTCTCGCCGTGGAACGATTCGGGCGCGGGGGTCTTGGCCAGTTCGAGTAAGGTGGGGACGATGTCGACGAGGTGTCCCGGGGTGTGGCGGAGCTCCCCCTTCGCCTGGATGCCGGCGGGCCAGTGGGCGATCAAGAGGGTGGAGATTCCCCCTTCGTGGTTCCAGATCTTGTGCATCCGGAACGGCGTGTTGGCCAAGGTGGACCAGCCCGGGCCGATTCCGAGATAGCTTTTGGCAGACCCGAGGGGCGCGGAGGGGTCGTGGCCGTCACCGCGGATGATCTGCTCCTGGCTGGCCCCGTTGTCCGAGAGGAAGAGGATCAAGGTGTTGTCGAGGACCCCTGCCGTTTCCAGTTGCTTGACGACGCGACCGACCTCGCGATCCATTCGGTCGACCATGGCGGCGTGAATCGCCATCTTGGTCGCCTGGAATCGTTTCTGTTCTTCGGAGAGCGTTTCCCAAGGGGCCGCGTACCGGACCTCGCCGGGGCTGATCCGCGTCCGCAGCGCGTCTTCCGAGAGGTTCGAACGGCCGAAAACGTCGGGTTCGGGCGAGGGGAGCTCGCCACCGGCGATCCCGAGCTTCCGGATCCGCTCCCAGCGCTCTTTGCGAACGACGTCCCAGCCCGCCAGGTAGCGGTCGCGATAACGTGCGATGTCTTCCGGGAGAGCTTGGATCGGGAAGTGAGGTGATGTAAATCCAACGTAGAGGAAGAACGGCTCGCCGCGGTGGTTCGCTTCGTGGTCGGAGAGCCAGGAGACGGCATGGCTCGCGATCGCGCGCGTCGCGTAGTACCCGTCCTCGGGCCTGGGTTGCGGGAGCGGTCGGTCGTCGAGCTGGTGGTTCTTGGGGGAGAAGAAGCGATCCTGGTCCACGACCAGGTAGGACCGCTCGAACCTGGCGGCAAGCACCGGGCCGTCGACGTGCCACTTGCCCGAATGATACGAGCAATAGCCCGCCGGCTTGAGGAGTTCGGGAAGCAAGGCCGCCCACCTGGGGCGCCGCGCGGCCGGGTCGCGATTGACTTGCTGGGGGTAGTAGCCGCTCAACAAGGCCGCGCGGGACGGCCAGCATCGCGCCGTGTTGTAGAACTGCGTGAAGCGAAGTCCGTTGGCGGCGAGCCGGTCGAGGTTCGGCGTCTCGATCTCGCCACCGTAACAGCCGACGTCGGAGAACCCGAGGTCGTCGGCCAGGAAGATGACGACGTTCGGTGGCGAAGCCGTGGGGGCCTTGGCGTGTGCGGCTCCAAGCCCCGCCAGGCACGCCAAGGCCGTCAGGGCCAGCGAAAGATGGGGTCTAACGAACCACTGTCGCTTCATGAGTTTCCCCCGAGCGGGCGCTGGTTTCGGGTCAATGATCCTCGTCGACGAGCCAACGGTGAGTAGGCCGGCCCGGCCCGGCCGTTTGGGGTTTGGTTTTGCCCTGACGGTTCGCCGATTAGGATGCAGCCCCATGGGATTCTACCGGCCGGGCGACTGGAATGATTTCTCGAGCCGGCGGAGGCCCTCGTCGATCGAGACGGTGGGATGGTAGCCGAAGTCGCGGCGCGCGGCGGTGATGTCGAACCAGTGGGCGGTCGAGAGCTGGTGGGCCAGGAATCGGGTCATCGGCGGCTCGGCACTCAGTCCGAGGGTGCGGTAGCCTTGCTCGAGGAGGGTGCCGGCCAGGAGGGCGGCCCCGCGTGGGACGCTGCGCGTGACCGGCGGAACGCCCGCGGCGGCGAGGATGCCGTTGATCACGGACCAGAGCGGCCAGGGCTCCCCTTGCGAGAGGAAGTAGGCTTTGCCGTGGTTGGGCGAATCGGGGCCAAGGTGGTCGGCCGCGAGCAGGTGGGCCTCGGCGGCATTGTCGATGTAAATCGTGTCGACGAGATGATCCTTGCGGCCGATCCGGCGGAGCCGGCCCGCGCGGGCCCGGGCGATCAGGCGGGGGATCAGGTGGTTGTCTCCGGGGCCCCAGATCAGGTGGGGCCGGAGCGCGGTGGTGGCCAGCTCGGCGCCATCGGCCGCGAGCACCAAACGCTCGGCCTCGGCTTTGGTCGCGGGATAGGGCGAGTCAAAGTGGCTGGCATAAGGGACCGACTCGTTGACCCCTTCCATGTCGCGGCCGTCGAAGACGACGCTGGGGGAACTCGTATGAACAAGCTTGCGGACGCCGTGCGCTCGGCAGGCGGCGAGCACGTTGCGCGTTCCTTCGACGTTGCAGCGGTGATACTCGTCGTACGGTCCCCAGATGCCCGCCTTGGCCGCGACGTGGAAGACGACGTCGCAGCCGTCGACGGCACGGAGGACGGCGTCGGGGTCGGCCACGTCGCCGCGGATCGGCTCGGCGCCGAGGGCACGCAGTTCGGGGTAATCGCCACGTGCCAGACTGCGGACGGTGTCGCCCCGCGCGCGGAGGGACCGGACGATCGCGTGGCCGAGGAATCCGCCGCCGCCGGTCACCAGGGCGTTCATTGCAGCCTCCCGGCCGCCCAGGCGGCCAGTTTCTCGCGGAAGATCTTGGCGTTGTGGCGGATGTCGACCGGGAACGCTTTATGGAACAGGATGGTTGTGATCCCCTTCGTATGAGGATATTTCGCCCCGAGTTCGCGAAGCTCGCGGCGGAGGACTTCTTTCGAAAGGGGGCGATCCTGGTTTTTGCCGGTCGCGGTCGTGGTGCGCTGACGCTCGACGCAGAGGACGGGTCTCATCGCCTCGCGCGGGCCGACTCCGACCAGCGCGGTGCGGAAGACGGCCGGGTGGGTATTGAAGACGGCCTCGCAAGGGATCGTGAACAGCGTTTCTTCGGGGGTCACGACGCGGTGCGCCTTGCGTCCGCAGAACCAGATTCGGCCCTGATCGTCGCGATAGCCGACGTCTCCCATCCGGTGATAGACATCCCCCCCCTGCCCTGGAATGGCGATCTTGGCCAGGGCTGTTGACTCGGGGCGGTTGACGTACTCGCGGGTCACGACCGGCCCTCGTACGACGATCTCGCCAATCGTGCCGTCGGGGAGGCAGAGATCGTCCGACCAGGCCGATATGGGATCGTCGGAGACTCGGATGATCTTCACGACAACATTGCCGACCGGGCGGCCCACGCAGACCCCGGCCCCACGGTCGGTCTGGTGTCGGGTCTCGCTGAGGATCTCGTGGCTGTCGATCGAGCAGACGGGGAGCGACTCGGTCGCGCCGTAGGGGGTGGTCAGGGCCGCGGTCGGTTCGAGCATCGTGGCGAACGTCTCGAGCACCTTGGCCGGTACGGGCGCCCCCGCCGAGATCACCCGGCGGATCGTCGGCAGTTTGATACCGTGCCGGGCGCCGTAGTCGCCGACCCGGCGGATCAGGGCCGGGGAGCCGAACATATTGGTCACACCGAAGTCTTTGACGGCCTGCACGATCATCCCGGGGTCGACTTGCGCCGGGCGGGTGAAGTCCATCTCGGGGATGATCGCCGTCATGCCGAGCGCGGGGGCGAACAGGGCGAAGAGCGGGAAGGTGCAGAGATCGATCTCGCCCGGGCCGAGGCCGTAGAGGTCGCGGAGCACGGCCACCTGCGCCTCGAAGATCGAATGGGTGTAGACGGCCCCCTTGGGGACACCCGTGCTGCCGCTGGTGAAGAGGATTGCGGCGACGTCGTCGGCCCGAGTTGGGGCAATCGGGTACGATTTATCCTCAAGCCATTGGGTGTTTCTGTGCGAATGCCATTCCGCGCACGGCGGGGCGACCGGTACGATGGTTCGGAGGGTCGCCTTGCCCCAGCCGAGCAGCCGCCGCGCGAGGTTCGCCAGCGGGATGCCGATGAACGCTTCGGGCTCGGCCTCGGCCAAGCATTGGCCGATGTTTTTGATTCCCATGCCGGGATCGATCAGGACCGGGATCGCGCCGATCTTGAACAGGGCGAAGGTCAAGGCGAAGAATTCGAGGCTCGGCTTGACCATCAGGACCGTGCGAACGCCTCGGGTGATCCCGGCTCGCTCGAGGATCTGCCGCGCCACGGCGTCGCTCTCGCGGTCGAGCTGCTGGAACGTCCAGTGGGTGTGCGCCGCACGGCCGGCGCGGTCGCGGCCGGCCGGGCAGACGGCCGCCAGCGTGTAAGGCTGGGTCTTCGCCATCGCACGGAGATGGGTGGCGATGTTGACGACGGCCGGGCTGGCGCCAGTGCCGGTGGACTCAACGCCTCGGACCGGACTGATCCCTTCCGTCGCCACCGGAGTCTCCTTCGTTCAAAACGCCTGATCTTCGTTTCGTAGGGTGGGCACGGCCCACCATCTTCGTCTTTTTCTCGTCGGCTCGGGTTGATTGCAACCCCTTCGCCATCACGATTGTCCCGGGAATCCCCTTGGTGGGCCGTGCCCACCCTACGAGACGGAGACGACCGCACCGGGGCTTTCGCTCACGGGCTTATTTCCACCCGGGGGGCCCGGGCGTCTTGCTCGAGAGGATGCTTGGCGAGGAAAGAGCGGACCAAGGGGACGATCGCCTCGGTCTCATCCTCGAGGATATAATGCCCGGACTCGGGGAACCGGTGGACCTCCGCCCGGGGGAACCGGCGGATCCATTCGTCGAGGAAATGGCGGTCGAAGACGAAGTCCTTCATCCCCCAACCGATCAACATCGGCACGCTTGCCAACGCACTGAGGCGATCTTCGACTTCGGAGATCAGTTCGTAACCGCGGTCGCCCGGGCGGAGCGGGATGTCCTGGACGAATCGGTGGATGGCGATTCGATTGGCCCAGGAGTCATAGGGCGCGAGGTAGGCCTCGCGGACCGTGCGCGACATCGGGTGATGGGTGCAGCCGATCCAACGGGAGGCTGTCCCCCGGCAGAATGCGTTCAGGCCGCGGACCATCCAGGAGCCTAGCGGCGTGTCGCGGCAGATCCACAGGAGCCAGGGGAACGATTTCGCCTTGGGCAGGTGGAAGGCGCCCGTGTTGAGGATCACCAACCGCGCGATTCGCTCGGGGTGGCGTGCGGCATAGGTCATGCCGATCATGCCGCCCCAGTCGTGGACCACCAGCGTGATGTTGCTATTGACCCCGAGGTGGTCGAGGAGCGCTTCGAGGTCGTCGACCCGGCGGCTCAGGGTGTACGGGTAACGCGAGTCGTCGGGCTTGTCCGAGAGCCCGCAGCCGATGTGGTCGGGAACGATGGTCCGGTACGAGCCGTTGAGCTCTTCGACCAGCGAGCGGTAGTAGAACGACCAGGACGGGTTGCCGTGGACCATGACGACCGGCTCGCCCTGACCCTCGTCGAGGTAGTGGTAGCGCAGGCCTCCCAGGTCGAGGTCACGCCCAGGATGGGCCAGGCGAAATTCGTCGAAGGCGCTGGTCATTCGTAGTCCTGCATCTCAATCGAATCCGAACGCTTATGTGGGATCGGCCGTGTCCACCATCCGGGAATTGGTGGGCCGTGCCCACCCTACGAGCGATTACCACTCGAGCCCGAGCATCAGGCAGTTCAAGCCGCTGCCAATCCCGAGGAAGGCGACGCGGTCGCCGGGCTGGAGGAAGTCGCGGTCTTCGGCCAGCGCGGCGGTCAACGGGAGCGAGACGGTACCGATGTTGCCCAGGTAGGGGAAGCTCGAGAACTCCTTGGCCGGGTCGATGCCCAGTGACTGGAGGATCGTGTCGCGGTGCCCCGAGCCGACCTGGTGGCAGATGACCTTGTCGATCTGGTTGCGCATCCAGCCGAACTTGCGGAGGAAGGCGGACCAGGTCCGGGTACCGAGGTCGACGCCGTGCTTGAGCACGGAGATCGAGTCGGTCGCCATGAATTGCTGGAGGCCGCCGAGCGGGCGGATCGCCTCCAGGCCCCAGCGGCAGAGAGCGTGGAATTGTGGGGCGGTGTGGGTCACGCCGCCGAGCAGGCGCCGCCGCTTCGGTTCCGAGAACGAGCCGTCGGTCAGGAGCATTGCAACCGCCCCTGAGCCGCCGGTGAGGGTGGCCAGTGATTCGCGGAAGTTCTCCATCGTCGGTTCCTGGATCATCCGCTCGATCATGATGTCGTTGATCTCGCGCGCGGTCTCGCACGAGACGACCATGCCCGCCTTGATCTGACCGAGCTCGATCCGGTTGGCGATGTCGATCATCCCGTTGAGCACGCCCAGACAGGCGTTGCTGATGTCGTAGACGGCCGTCTCTTCGCCGACCCCGACCCCGGCGGCCACCCGGCAGGCGGTCGCCGGCTCGAACAGCTCGCGGCAGACCCCGGCATAAATCAAGACGCCGATTTCCTCGGGCTTCACGTTCGACGTCGCCAGCGCCTGCTTCGCCGCCGCGATCGCCCCCTCGGAAACGGGGTAGCCTTCGTCCCACCACCGCCGCTCGACGATGCCCGTCAGCGCTTCGAGCTGCCCTTGAGGAATCCGCAGGGCTTCATAAAAACCTGTCAGCCGTGTTTCCAGCTCGGTCGACGTCACCACCACGGGCGGTAGCTCGTAGCCGATCGCATCGACATAGACTCGCGAATATCTCATCAGAGTCTCCCCGATGCTTGCTTAGGAGTTGAGGCCGAGCGTAAAGTCGTTCATCTGGAAGATCGTCCGGCCGTCGACGGTGAGGAACCCGTTGGCCCAGAGCCGGCGGCGTTGGTCGTCGACCTTCGTGATCGTGGCCTGGACCACCACGCGGCCGGCGGTGGGGAGCACCTGACCTCGGTAGGTCCAGCGATGCGGGACGTCCGGAGCGGCGTCCACAAAGCTCGCGTCGCTTCCCACCCCCCAGCGCTCGGCGGCCACGACTTTAAGCAGTTGCCGGAACGATTCCAACCCCAATGAGCCGGGGCAGACCGGATCCTGGTGGAAATGCGCCTTGAAGTACCAGGCGCCGGGATCCACGTTCTGAGACCCTTCGATGAACCCGAGTCCCGCCGGCCCGCCGTCGGGAATGAAGCAATCGACCTGGTCGATCATTCGCAACTGATCGTCGGGGAACGGAGGCGTTCTCGGGTAGGCGAGTTGCTGGGCCCGGGCCCGCTCGTCGGGGCTCGGTTGGTAGAGCGCGGGGTCGCGGATGCCGATCTGCTCGGCCAGGGCCTCGGCGCGGAAGAAGCCGAAATAGGTATCGCCCTGATAGACGAGCTGCCCGTTCGCGGCCCGAACCTCAAGGTCATAATTCTGGATGATCATGCCCCCGGACCCTGCGACCTTGGTGATCTTGATGGTCGTGACCAGGGTTCCGGTCGCGGGGGTCACCTCGACGAACTGGACGGCCGAGCCTCCCAGGTTGCGGAACTTGAGGTCTTCCTCGCTGGTCAGGGCCGAGCCGATGTACGCGGCGAGCCAGCCGCAAGGCTGAAGCGCGGCCTCGAGCAAGACGGCGAACGGCATCCGCCCTTGCCGCTCGGCGGCGAAGTACCAGGCGTCGGCCGGGACGTCGTACCGCGCCTCGATCACGCCGCCGGCGACGTGCTTCCAAGGCTCGGCCGCGATCGCCGTGATCCGGTCGAGGAACTGGAACGGGGGGCCGGGCAAGCGTGCGATCACGCGGCCGGAATCGAAGATCTTGTATGGGACGCCAAACGCATCGGAGGGCTTGCCGATGGCGAACGCCGTGATCCGGTCGCAGTCGAACAGCGGGGTCGGTTCGCCGCCGCTCGGAATTTGAATCGGAGCCGGGCTCGTCCCGGCCGGACGATTCGCCCAGAGGGCCTCGATCGCCTCGCGCGAGAGGCCGGTCATGCGGAGCGACATGTCCGTGATCTCGACCACCGGCTTGCCGTCGGCATACATCAAGGCATCCACGATCGCGTAAGGCTCGGGGCCGTAGCCCAGCTCCTTGATCGACACCTCATAGGTGACCAATCGCGTGGATTCGATCACTTGGCCCCGGCACTTCAAGCGGCTGGCGACGCCCGGCACCGGCTCGCAGGCGACCTGGTCGTGCTCGCCGATCCAACCCATCCGGGCCAGGTAGATCCGGAGCGTGTGCAGGCAGCACTCGAACATGAGTGTGCCGGGCATCACGCGGTCGTCGACGAAGTGGCAGGTCATGAACCAGTCGTCGGGCTGGATGTCCGCCTCCGCGCGGATCAGGCCGAGGCCGAACCGCCCCCCCTTGGGGTCGAGCGTTTCGACCCGGTCGACCAGGGTCATCCGCCCTCCCGGCAGGCGGGTCGGGCTGTGCAACGGGAGTCCGGCGAACGAAGGGCCGAACGCGGTGGCCAGGTCGCCCTGCCGGAGCGCTTCGACTTGCGAGGCGTCGTACGACTCGACCGCCATCGGCACGAGCTCGACCCAGTCGGCCGGCCGACCACTCGGCCGGGTCTGGCGCTGGAGCCGGGGGGCGACGACCCCTTGGCCCGCGGCGAGCTCGTTGGCGGAGAAGAACCCCGCGCACCCTTCACTCATCGTCATCAAGGGGACACCGTCGACGGTCGCCTCGAACCGGAACCGGAACAGGTGCGTCTCGCCTTGACGGAAGAAGTGATCAATGTGGATATCATACCGGATGACATCACCGGGGCCGGGCAGGCTGCGATGAAAGGTCACGACCGCGTCGAGCAAGCGGTAGACCGCATGCCCCTTGGTGATGAAGTCGATCCCAAGGTAGCCGGAGAGGAACAGGTCGGCCTGCCCCGACTCGACGGCGATGCAGGTCGGGATCCGGCCGCCGTCGAGATACCAGGCGCCGGGGAGGACGTCATGCTCGGTGACGACCCGGCCACCTTGCATCGATCGCGGCTCCCCTTCGATGGTGAGGATCCGATCGACCAGCATCAGCGGCTCGTCGGGGAGCCGGACCCGGGTCGGGTGCGCGTCGATCGGCGCGAACTCGGGGCCGAGCACCGCCTCGATCGAGCCGATGGCGTATTCCATACACTGGTTGCGATCGAGGGCCGGCGCCGGGGCCTGAGCCGCTTCGCTTCGAGGGACGTATTCCTCAACGATCGGCGGGCTGGCGATGGTGGCGGCGGCGGGCTCGGCCATCAGCGCCTCGATCAAGGCCATCTGGAAGGCGAGCTGGTTCGACATCGTCTGACCGATGTTTCCGGAGACACGGAGGAAGGCCTCGTGCGCCTCGGCCTTGGCGGTCTCGCTGCTCGCGAGCTGACGAGTCAAGGGGTCGATCTCCAGGGCAAGTTGTGGCACGGCGGCAGTTCCCTGGTGGCCATTGCGCGCGGGACTCGAGGAATCGAAACGTTCCGGCATGTTTTCCGGTGGTGATTCGTGACGTTCGGACAGGTTTCCCGTAGGGTGGGCATGGCCCACCATGTTTTCAGGCAATGGCTCGTGATGTTCCGGCATGTTTTCCGGCGGTGATTCGTGACGTTCCGGCAGGTTTCCCGAAGATTGGTGAGCCGTGCCCACCCGACAAGAGGGGAATGGGCGGCCGCCGACGCTGACCCGGATGACGCGGCCGGCCGGTTCGCCGGCCACGTTCGTTTCGACCCCGTAAAGGGACGCGAGGTTGACGGGCACTCGCTCGGCGATCAGCCTTCCCAGGATCTCGAGGACCGAGGTGAGCGGGTCTTGGCCGGCCACGCAGACCGAGCCCGAGAGGTGGGGGCGCGTGCCGAGCACCTTGCCGATCATGCGGGTGCACGAGCCGCCCGGGCCGGTCTCGAGGAAGACGCGGATGCCGTCTTCGTAGGCTTGAGCGACGACGGCCGGGAAATCGATTCCGTCGATGGCGTGCGCGACGATCGCGTCGGCCGCGGTCTCACGGTCGAGGTCGTACGACTCGCCTCGCGCTCCGCTGTAGAACCGGACGCCGGGGGGGGGCGTGGTCTTCAGGAGATGCATCGCGCGGTAGGCGGGCTCGACTTGCCGGGTGATCTCGCAGTGGACCGTGCTGACCATCGGCAGGGGGAAGAACCGACCCCCGAGCGTTCGGGCGAGGTCGAGCACGTCGTTGCGACGGCCGCCAACGACCACCTCGCGCGGCGTATTCACGATCAGGAGATAGACCCGCTCGCGGCCGACGAGCGCCGCGCGGACGGTCTCGGCGGAGTGCGGCACGATCCCGGCCAGCCAGTCGGCCGGTTCCCCTTCGGCCAATCCCCAGACGCGGCGGGCGGCCTCGCAAGCGCCGGCCAGCTCGGACCGGAACAAGGGCGAGGTCTGGATCCGCCGGAGCATCTCGTCGCGCTCGGTCCAGCCGCGGAGCGCGAACAGGGCCGATGACTCGCCGAGGCTGTAGCCGATCGTGGCGCGCGGCTCAACGCCGAAGCCACGGAGCAGGTCGCTGACCATCGCGCCCAGCGAAACCTGGCCGAGGATCGGTGCCCGCTGATCGGCGAACGGTTCGGAAAGATCGCCGTTCCAGAACGTCTCCGGTGAGAACTGGCCGCGGAGGAACCCGGTCTCCTGGTCTTGCGCTCGCAGCAGGTCGGGCCAGAGTGCGGAGAGGCCACGGCCCATGCCCGCGAAGTGGTTGCCCACGCCGGGGAAGACGAACGCGATCCCGGCGTCGGGGCCGAGCGGATGACGAGCGAGGAAGACGCGATCCCCTTTCAGACGGAGCGGCTCCGGCTCGTGCGGGTCGCGTTGGAGCCGCTGGCGGGCGTCGGCGAGCAGGTCGGGCAAGCTCCAGGCGATCCGCCGGTTCGACTCGGCGAGCGGTCCAGGGGCCGCGTCGGCCGCGAGCAACGCCAGGCCGAGCCGACGGCCTGGATCCGCGGCGTGGCGCTGCCACCAGGTGCGGGCCAACGCTTCGATCGGCTGGCCTTGATTTTCGGCGGCGAGCCCCTCGAGCGCTTCCATTTGGCGGAGCAGGCCCGGTTCGTCGTCCGCCTCGACCGCGAAGAGGGCGAGGTGCCGGGGTCCGAGGGGCTGAGCCCGGTCGAGCGTGGTCGTTCCGGCCCTCGGCTCGAAGCCCTCGAGGATGATGTGGTGACAGTTCCCCTCGAGACCGAGCGCGCTGACGGCCGCGCGGCGCGGCCCTCGGGCGCGGTCGCGGAGCCAGAATTGCGGGCCTTGCGGTACGAAGAACGGGGAACCCGCCGTGGCCAGCTCGGGGCGAAGCGTTTCGCCACCGCGGAGGGGCGGGAGGATCTGCTGGTGCAGGCAGAGAGCCGCTTTGATCAATGAGGCCAGGCCCGCCGCGGCGCCGGCGTGGCCGACGTCTCCCTTGGCCGACCCCAGGGCGCACGAGAATTTCTCCGGCCAGGCTGAGCCGAGTTTCGCCAAGGCTTCGGCCTCAACCTGATCCTCGTCGGGGCGGCCGCTGCCGTGCGCTTCCAGGTAGCCGACGCTCGCCGGGTCGACTCCCGAGGCCGCGTAAGCCCGCTGCGCGGCGGTTTCATAGGCGGTGGCATCGGCCCCGCTCGAGGTGCCGACGCCGCGGATGACCGCGTAGATCCGGTCGCCATCGCGAACGGCGTCGTCGAGCCGCTTCACGATCAGGGCGGCCGCGCCGTCGCTGGGGACGGTGCCGTCGGCATTCGGGTCGAGCGGGCGAACCGTGCCTGACGGCGAGAACGGGTGAACCCGATCGGCGCAGCGGAAGGTGCGTGGGTCACACGCCAGGTCGACCGCGCCGACGATCGCCTCGTCGATCTCTCCTTGCCCGAGCAGGCGGACGGCGACATCAAGGGCGCAGGTGCCCGACGTCTCTTCGCTGGAGACCGTGAAGCTCGGGCCACCGACCCGGAACTCACGGGCGATCCGGCTGGCGACCAGCCCGCCGAGCGCCCCCATCGTCCGGTTGGCCGTCAACGGGGGGCCGGCCGTGTCGCGGAGGTCTGTAATCCAGCTTTCGAGGTCGTCGCCCGTCAGGTTCAGGCCGAGCTCGTCGTTCCAGCGCCTGGCGCTGGGGAGCATCGACCAGCGGACGTGGAAGTTGGTCGTGTTCAGGTCGAGCCCGATCCCGACGAAGACCCCCGCCCGGAGCCGAGGGCGATCGTCCCAGCCGGCGTCGGCGATCGCATCGGCGGCGACTTGCAGGGCCAGCGACTGCTGCGGCAGCATCTCCTCGAGCTCGCGCGGGGGAATCCGGAATCGCTCGGGCCGAAGCGCGAGCTCATCAATGCCGTATCCCCTTGGCTTGTTTCGCTCGCCCAAAGGCGAGCGGGGAGCGTAAGCTCCCTGTCTTTGGTCATTTGCGTTGGAGCCGGCCGGAAGACAGGGAGCTAACGCTCCCCGCTCACCTAATACCTCGCGCTCGCCTGGTTCTTTGTGGAACCAGACGGCGTCCTGGACACCCCACCAGTTGGTCAACTCGGCCGGTGCGCCCGGGACCTCGCCGCCGAGCACCCGTTCCTGGAAGGCCCGCAGCCCTCGAAAGGGGCCGAAGTGCGCGGCCATGCCAACGATCGCAACCGGGATCGAGGGCAACTCGGTCGCCGCGTCCACCACGGGCTCCGCCGACTCCGGAACCCATTCTTCAATCAAGGCATGAGCGTTGATCCCGCCGAAGCCGAACCCACTGACCGCGGCGCGACGGGGTTGACCCTCGGCTCGAGCGGGCCAGGGCTGGGCCGCGCTGAGGATCCGGAACGGGCTGCTCCCTGGTTCCTCCAGGCTCGGCGCCGGGGTCGTAAAGTTCGCGGTCGGCGGGAGCGTCTTGTGCTTAAAGGCAAAGAGCACTTTCAAGAGCCCGGCCGAGCCCGCCGCCGTCAGGGCGTGGCCGATGTTCGACTTCACCGAGCCGATCGTACATTGCCCGGCGGACCACCCCTCTGTTCCCCAGAGGGTCCGCAAGCTGGCGAACTCGACGGCGTCGCCGACCGGCGTGCCGGTCGCGTGGCACTCGATGAGGTCGACGTCGTGCGGGTCCCAGCCCGACCGCTCGTAGGCCGAGCGCATCGCGCGGAGCTGACCTTCGGAGCTGGGGGCAAGCAGGCCGCCATCGACGTCGTTGGAGAGGCCGACGGCCGCGATGACCCCGTGGATCGTGTCCCCGTGCCGGAGCGCATCGCTCAGCCGCTTGAGGACGAACATCCCGGCCCCTTCGCCGACGACCAGGCCGTCCCCTTGGGCGTCGAACGGCGAGGGCCGGCCCGAGGCCGACAGCGCGCGGAGCTGCGAGAACCCCATCTGGGTGTAGAGCGGGTCGGGCCGCGACAGGCCGCCGGTCAACATCGCGTCGGCCCGCCCCGCTAGAAGCTCGTCGGCCGCAAGCTTGAGGGCGTAAAGCGACGAAGCGCAGGCAGCGTCGAGCGTATAAGTCCCCCCGCCGAGGCCGAGGGCCTTGGCCAGGACGCCCGCCGGCAGTCCTGCCACGTAGCCGTTGAGCGGCTCGCCACGGCCGGCTATCTGATCCACGGCCCCGACCTGCTCGGCGATCGTCCGCCCGAGCACCTCACGGGCCAAGGCCGACGAAGTCTCGGTCGGCAGCACGATGTTGCCGAACACGACGCCGACCCGGCCTCGGTCCAGCTCGGTGGTCACGGCGCTCCGCCAGGCCTGCCGGCCGGCGTGGAGGGCGAGGTGGAACATCGGGTCGAGTCGCCCGAGCTCCGCCGGGTCAAGGTCGAGCCCGCTGGGGTCGAGCTGGAAGTCTTCGATGAAGCCACCGCGGGTCGAGTAGACCCGGTCGGGAGCTCCGACCCGGGGGTCGTAGGCATCGGCGACGTCGAGCAGCCACCGGCCGCGCGGAACCTCGCGCGTGGTGTCGATTCCCCCCGCGACGTTCGCCCAAAACCGATCCAGGTCGGGAGACTGAGGGAAGATTCCCCCGATCCCCACGATCGCCACGCGTTCTCGATGCTGCATTGCTCTTGGTGTCGATGAGTGGCGAAGAGTCGTTTACCGACTGTCAGAAGCGATGGCTGCGTCTTTTGGAGGGTGGGCACGGCCCACCAGGTTTTTGGCAAAACGGGATGGTGGGCCGTGCCCACCCTCCAAGACGCGAGCTTACGGCTTTAGCCGATCGGGGTCATCTGGTTGCGTCGAAACGCCTGGTTCAGGGAGGAATCGATCACACATTCATAGTCCCCCATGCGAGCGACGACCTGGCCGTCGCCGTCGAGGAACTCGATGTCGGCGCGGGCGCGATGGGTCCCGGCCTCGGTGATTCGCGTGAGGATGCGGACCCCGTCCGTCGGGAAGGCGCGACGGAACTGGCGGTAGTTGCCGACGAACGTGGGGAGCGAGCCGACGCCGGACCGCTCGACGCTCCAGACGATCAGCATCTGGAAGGCACAGTCGAGGGCCAAGGGGTCGGTCACCCAGGCTTGACGGAGCGGCCGATCGAGCCAGGCTTGGGGCAGTGGCGCGGTCGCGGCCGAGGCGACGATGCCCGACTCGTCGCACCCTTCGATCCGCTCCAGCCCTTGGAGGTCGGGGCCATGAAACAGGACGTCGCGATAGAGCTCGGCCACTCCGGCCGCCAGCGGGGGCAGATTGCGCTCCTCGATCGAAGGCTGGGCCGGCGTGTGCCGGTCGGCCAGGATCACCACGCCCTTGGCGTGGGAGAACTCGCGGCCGTCGCCCAGGGTGCCGCGAACCTCGACGGGCACCTTGTAGGAGGAGCCGTCACGGACCCCCTTGCCCGCGAACACGCGAATCGTCTCCGGGCGATCGTCGCGGAGCACGATCCCCTTGAAGAGCCGGAGGTCGTCGATCCCCGCAAACACGAGCCCCGGGTTCCGCTGCAACGCCCCTTGGGCGAGCCATTCGAGGATCAGAGCCATCGGCAAGACCGGACGACCGTCGATCACGTGCGCCCCGAGGATCGGGGTCGTCGTCAGATCGAGCGTCCGTTCGAAGATCGGGGCGTGCCCGGGATTCGCGGCCGCCTGCCGCCCGTTCCCATCCCCATTCGCATGGCTCGTCCCGTTGTGCGACGGCCCCGCTTCGTGCGGCTTGCCGGGTCCCAGGACCACGACTTCCACCGGCCGGTCGGTCGTCGATTGGATCTCTTCCACGAGGTAGCGGGCCCCGTCGCGGGGCGGGATCAGCGGGATCCCCTCCGACTCGAACAGCGGGCGAAGCGACGGCGTGACCATGCCGCCGTCCCAGGGGCCCCAGTTGACCGCGACGACGCGACACGACGGCCGGTCGCGTGCCTCGCGCTGGGCCCATTTGTTGAGGATCTCGTTGGCGGCCGCATAAGCGACCTGCCCGGTTCGGCCGAACCGCGCGGTGGAGGAGGAGAACAAGGCGAGCACGCGGAGGTCGTCCCCCGCCGTGGCCTCGAGCAAGGCCCGCAGGCCGGCGACCTTGGTGTCGAAGACGGTGGCGAACTGCTCGTCGCTCTGGTCCTCGATCCGGCGGTCGGCCAGCACCCCCGCGCCATGGATCAAGGCCCGAATCGGACCGAACTCGTTGCGGATCTCATCCAGTCGAGCGTGGAGTGCGTGGGCGTCGCGGACGTCGGCCGAGCGGTAGACCACGCGCGATCCGGCGGCCTCGATCCGCTCGAGGTTGGCGAGGATCTCCCGGTTGGCCGAGAGGTCGCGGAACTGGGACCCGATGAGTTGCGGGGTTGCATGGCCGTTGGCGCGGGCGACCAGGGCCCGCTTGATCTCGGCCTCGTCGGCGAGCGAAGCCAGCCAGTCGGGCTCGGAGACCGGCTCGGGACTACGGCCGAGCAACACGATCGTCGGTTGCAGGGCCTCGGCCAGGGCCACGGCCGCCTCGGCGGTGATCCCCCGGGCGCCTCCGGTAATGATGACCACGTCGCCCGGCTTGAGTCCGGTCGAGCTGTCACGGTCTGTGCCGGTCAGGTCACGCGCGACGAGCTCCAAGGTGGTTCGCGTGCCGTCCGGACCGAGGCCCACTTCCCCTGGACCGCGCTGAAAGATTTCGACGAGGAGCAGGGCGGCCGCCTCGTCCGGGCCTGCGACCGCGGGGTCGAGGTCGATCGCCTTGCAGGCGACTTCGGGCCATTCGTGGCCGGCCGTTTTGGCCAGCCCCGCCAGCCCGCCCGAGGTCGGTGCGGAGCCGGAGGCGGCCGGTAAGCCGCCGAGGCCGAACGAGCCATCGAGCCGCGTGACCGTCGCAAGCAAGGCGCCCGAGTGCTGCCCCGCCCGTCTCAGGCTGCCGGCGCAGGTCCGGAGCAATCGAAAGGCCTCTTTGATCGATGAGCCGTCCTCATCCGCGGTCGCCCCCAGGAGCAGCAAGCCGTCGAGCTGGGCCGGAGGAGTGACCGTCTCGATCTCGGCGCGATCGATGAGGCGAGGATGATAGCCCATCCCCATCAGCCGGGCGGCCAGAGCCGAGGCGAGCCCACGGTCGTCGCCGGCGATCCAGACCTCTCCCCCTACTCGGATCGCCACGTTCTCCTCGCGAGACTCGAGCGGCACACGCGTCACGACCAGCCGCTGAATCGCCGGCCGACCGGTCGCCCGGCTCGATTCGGCCTTGGCCGGAGCAGGAGTCGACGTTTCGGCAGACTTGGATGCTTTGTTGGCCACCGGGGTCGGAGCCGAAGTCGCGGGGGGCGCGAGGAAGTCGACGATCTGGCCGAGGGTTCGGAGCGTGCCGAGGTGCTCGGGCTTGACGATTGGCGCTTCGGGGAGCTGTTCCTGCAAGGCGGCGAGGATTTCGACGCGTTTGATGGAGTCGATGCCGAGGTCGGCGTCGAGGAGCATGTCGGGCTCGAGCATCTCGGCGGGATAGCCCGTCTTCTCCGACACCACTGCGAGCAGGACCGCCTGAACCTGGGCGGTCGCGGGCGCCGCGTCGACGACGGGTGAACCCGTCACCGAAGTCACGACCGGCACGGCAAGGAAGTCGACGATCTGGCCGAGGGTTCGGAGCGTGCCGAGGTGCTCGGGCTTGACGATTGGCGCTTCGGGGAGCTGTTCCTGCAAGGCGGCGAGGATTTCGACGCGTTTGATGGAGTCGATACCGAGGTCGGCGTCGAGGAGCATGTCGGGCTCGAGCATCTCGGCGGGATAGCCCGTCTTCTCCGACACCACCGCGAGCAAGACCCCTCGGACGATCTCAGCCGAAGGGGAATTGGCGACCGCCGCCGCAACGGCCGGAGCGGCGGTTGTGGCTCCCCCTTGGCCGAGGAAGTCGACGATCTGGCCGAGGGTCCGGAGTGTACCGAGGTGCTCGGGCTTGACGACGGGGGCTTCGGGGAGCTGTTCCTGCAAGGCGGCGAGGATTTCGACGCGTTTGATGGAGTCGATACCGAGGTCGGCGTCGAGGAGCATGTCGGGCTCGAGCATCTCGGCGGGATAGCCCGTCTTCTCCGACACCACCGCGAGCAAGACTTCTTGGATGCGATCGGCCTTCGCGGGGACCGCGACGGGAGCCGGTGTCGGAGCCGGAGCCGGGACGGGAGCCCGTGCCGGTACTGGCGCCGGTGCGGCGTGAACCGTCGGGGCGGGCCGGGGCGAAGCGATGACCGGCTTCGCTTGAGGCACGGGTTGAGGTTGATGTTGTGGCTGTGGCTGAGCGTGGAACCGAGGAGCGGCGGGCTCAATCCCTTGCGTGTCGCGTGCCCGAGGGAGCTCGGTTCGCGGCTGGTAGGCCGGCGGCGTGGGCGTGAGGTCCACCAGGCCGAGTGAGGCGTAGGTCAGCCGTTGCTGCTGCTCGAGGAGCGTCTGGAAGGTGCGTTGCGCTTTATCCTGGCCGTCGAGGAACTGCCGGTGCAACGATGAGGTCTGTTCGCCGAGCTTTTGGAGGGCGACCAGATTATCCTGCGCGTTGCGGAGTGCCTGGCCCAGCATGGCCGGATCATTCGACCGGAGTGAAGGCGTCGGCTGGGGATGGGGCTGTTGCTGTGGCGCGGAGGTCGGCGCGGGCGAGTGGGTGCCGTTCGTTGGATTCATGGGATGATCGAGGTGCGTTCCGTTGCGTCCGTGATGGGCCGTCGCGCCACCGTTGGTCGAGGGAGCCGGGACGGAGGCAGGCGTCGACTGAACGATCCGAGCAGGAGGCGTCGGCGCGGGCAGCAAGCCCGACGCAGCAGGGATTGAGGGGGTCGCGGGCCGCGTGGAGGCCGGCCGCGGCTTGGTCGCAAGTGAAGGCGAAGGCAATGTCGGGGGCGTGGGCGTGGCGTTGGCCCCGCAGACCTTGACGGTCAGGCTCGGCTTGCGAGCGGCCTGCGGACTGAGGTCGACGCCGTCGTCCCACCGCGAGAGCACGACCGGGTGTCCCAGGGCGGCAACCTGCGCCAGGGTCAGCGCCAGGTCATAAACATGGCCTCGCTTGCCCCGAGACGCGTCGACCGCCAAGGCGGCGTGCTCGCGGCCTTCAAGGATCGAGCGGACCAGGCCGGTGAGCTTGCCGTCGGGCCCGACTTCGAGGAACGTCCGGAGCCCTGCCCGGTGCATTGCCTCGACCTCGGCGACGAACTCGACCGGCTCCGCGAGCTGCCCGGCGAGCAGGCTGCGGGCGGCGTCGGGGTCGTCGGGATAGGGGCTTGCCGTCGTGTTCGCGTAGACCGGAATTCGAGGCGCGGTGAACGGGACCGCGCGAAGCGTTTCGAGGAAGGGCTCGCGGGCCTCGGCGACGAACCGGCTGTGGAAGGCGGCCGACACGGCCAAAGGACGTGCGGTGATTTTCAGGTCTTCAAACAAGCGAGACGCCCGCGCGATCTCGTCGGCGGGGCCGGAGAGGACCGCCTGGCGGGGCGCGTTCTTGTTGGCGATGACCACGTCGAGCTTCGCCTCGCGGACGACTGCCTCGATCCGGTCGAGCGGCGCGGCGACGGCCAGCATCGCCCCTGTCCCCGCCCCCCCTGCTCCGCCGTCGTCCGCCATCAGCCGGCCGCGCCGTCGCGACAAGGCGTCGAGCGCCTTGGCGTCGAACCGGCCCGCCGCGCAAAGTGCGGTGAGCTCGCCGTAGCTGTGGCCGGCGACCGCGTCGGGGCGAACCCCGAAATGCTCGAGGAGCCGGAGCACGCCCAGGCTCATCGCCCCCAGGGCCGGTTGGGCCACCTCGGTCGCGCGGAGCGCGGTCTCCTGGACCTCGGCCTGCGCCTCGGAGAAGGCCGGGTGCGGGAAGACGAGATCCACCAGCCGCCGGCCGTCATCCAAGGGGACGCTGTTGGCTTCGGCCAGGGCGTCGTGGACCTGCGGGAACCGGCAAGCCAGGCCCCGGAGCATCCCGGCGTGCTGCGCCCCTTGTCCGGGGAAGAGCATCGCCAGGCCGCCGGCCGCGGGGCCGGTCGCGTAGTAAATCCCCTCGGGGGGGCGAGCATGGGCCGTGCCGTTACCGTTGCCGTTGCCATTCCCCGAGTGAGGCGTGCCCGCCGGTCCGCGCTCCACCAGGGACCGGGCTTGGTCCAGCAAGCTTCCCAGGTCGGCCTTGCCACGCTCGACGACGATCGCGAGTCGATAAGGGTCGTCGCTCTGGAATCGAGCCCGCGCGCGGCCAGCCTCGACCCGCAAGACTGGCCAGGCCAGGTCGCGCGGCCAGGCCTTGAGTGCGTCGAGCAGGGCGTCTTGACGGGCGGCCGAGACGGCGAGGATCTGGACGTCGCCATCCCAGTCGACGACCGCTTTCTCGGCTTCCACTTCTTCGAGAACGCAGTGGAAGTTGCTGCCGCCGAAGCCGAAGGCGCTCACCGCGGCGCGGCGCGGATGGTCGGCACGCGGCATCCAGGGGCGTGCCTCGGTGTTGATGTAGAAGGGCGAAGTCCCCGGTTCGGCCCCCGCGATCGGCTGGGTCACCTTGGCCGTGGGGGGGAGCACCTTGTGGTGCAAGGCGAGCGCGGCCTTGATCAGGCCCGCGGCCCCCGCCGCCGCCTTGGTATGGCCGATCTGCGACTTGACCGACCCCAGGGCGCACCAGGTCTGCTCGGCGTCGGCCTTGCGGTAGACCTCATTGAGCGCGGCCATCTCGACCGCGTCCCCGACCTTGGTCCCGGTGCCGTGCGCCTCGAGCAGCTCGATCGAAGCCGGCGAGATCCCTCCCAGCTCGTACGCCTGGTTCAGCGCCTTGACCTGTCCCGCCGAGCTGGGCGCGTAGACCGCCCCGACCTTGCCGTCGCTCGACGAGCCGACCGAGCGGATCACCGCGTAGATCTTGTCGCCGTCGCGTTGGGCGTCGTCGAGCCGCTTGAGCGCCAGGATCCCCAGCCCTTCGCCCAAGGCCGTGCCGTCCCCCGCCGCGTCGAACGGCCGGGCGTCGCCGGTCGGCGACAGCGCGGGGGTCTTGCTGAAGCACATGTACATGAAAATGTCATTGAACGTGTCGAGACCGCCGGTCAGGACGATATCGGACCGGCGGGCGGCGAGTTCGAGCACGGCCAGGTGGACGGCGCCGAGGGAGCTGGCGCAGGCGGCGTCGACGACGCAGTTGGTGCCGCCGAGGTCGAGCCGGTTGGCGATCCGGCCGGCGGCGACGTTGCCGAGCAGGCCGGGGAACGAGTTCTCCTGCCAGGCGACGTAGGAGTCGGCGATCCCTTGGACGACCGTTTCGGCGGTGTCGTCGGCGACCCCTGCGGCCTTGAGCGCGCGGCGCCAGATCGGGTGTCCGAGCCGGGCGCCCAGGGGGATCACCAACTCGAGGGTGCCGGTGACGCCAAGGATCACGCTGACCCGGTTGCGGTCAAAGGTCCGGCCCGGTCCGTAGCCGGCGTCCTTGAGTGCTTCGCGGGCGACGAGCAGGCCGAGGAGCTGGGTGGTGTCGGTCGCCTCGATGTTATTGGGGGCGATGCCGAACTCGAGGGCGGGGAAGTCGACCGGGTCGAGGTAGCCGCCGCGCCTGGCGTAGGTCATGTCGGGGGCTTTGGGATCGCCGTCCCAGTAGTCTTCGGGCCGCCAGTGGGTGGGCGGGACCTCGGTGATCGCGTCGAGCCGGTCGCGGATGTTGGCCCAGTAGCGCGACAGGTCTTCGGCCTTGGGAAACAGGCAGCCCATTCCGATGATCGCCACCGGCACCGGTTGGGTTGGATCGACCGACGAATTCAAGTGACTTCCCCTTTTCGCGCCGACGCTGTTGGCTAGCTAGGTGGTCCGTGGCGAGTTCTCACCGCGTTGAGCGGCTCCGATCCCTTTGTCCCTTTGACGGGTGCGGGGTGATGGACGGCGAAGGGCCTTGGGGCCTCTCGTTTACGTGTGGATGGGAATGATTAATTGCTCATCCTTCGTCCCTCACACCTCTGCATTTGAAAACGTTCGATCGGGTCCGCCATTGCCCCACTGGCACGGCTCGGCCTTGCCTTCCAGTTCCAGTCGATCTGATTCACGATTCGAGGCGATTTCTCTCGGCGGGGAGAACTTGATCAGAACCGGTTTCCCCCCGGCCGCGACGCGGGGCGTCGGGCGAGGGCATCCCCACGCACGCAGCAAAAACAAACGGGGCATGGGCATGGGGATGAGGATGCGTTAGGCCCTTTCTCGTGCAACGGGGATATTCAGGCGTTCTTCGAGCTCCGGGAGTTCGAGGGGGACGAGGCGGGGCGTGCCGGCCGGGATCGCGATTCCCTGGCCCCCCAGGCCGCGGGCCCGGGTCAGGACGGCCGCGCCGTAGAGGATGTTCAGGGCGACCGTCACCACCCGGCGATTTTCGGCCCGCTCCAGGAACGAGCCGCGGACCCAGTCGTTGAACGCGGCCATCGCGGGGCCGCACCAAATCTGGTAATCGACGGCGCGCGTCGGCTCGCCCGCGTTGGCCCAGTGCGACGATTGGCCGAGATACCAGCGGAAGATCAGGGCCATCTTGTGCTTGGGATCGCGTGTGCCGCGTTCGATCTGGGCCGGGTCGCGGGTCTGGAAGTAGGCGCGCGTCTGATCCCAGATCGTGTCCAACGGCGCCCGGAAGAAGTTCTTCTCGAGCATCGCGCGGTCGGCGGCCGGAATCTGCTCGATCGCGTCGTAGCCGCGGTAGAACTCAAAGAGCTTGCCGGCCCGCATGGCGAACATCGTGCCACGCTTCAGCACCTGCACCTTGACCCCCATCTCGAACATGTCGGCGGCCGGGGCCATCGCGATGTCCGCCTGCCGCGCCTCGGCGAGCATCTTGCGGACCGGGTCGGACGTCCCCGCTTCGACGCAGGCCTGGTTGACCGACCCGGTGACGAGGTAGGCCGCCCCCATCGCCAGCGCCCCCGCGGCCGACCAGGGGGACGAGATCCCCCCCGCCGCGCCGATCCGGAGCGGTCGGTCGTAGTTGTGCTCCGCCTGCATCCGGTCGCGGAGGGCGAGCATCGTCGGCAAGAGCACGATGGCCGGCTGGTTGTCGGTATGCCCGCCCGAGTCGGCCTCGGCCGTCACGTCGTCGGCCATCGGGATCCGCGCCGCCCAGGTTGCCTGCTCGCTGGTGATTTCGCCCGAGGCGACCAGTTCCCGGAGGAACTTCGCCGGGGGCGGAGCCAGGAACTTTGAGGCGACCTCGACCCGCGACACCTTGGCGATGATCCGGTTGGGCGCGACCACCTGCCCGGCCCCATCGAGCCGGAGGCCGTGGACCCGGTAGCGAACTACGGGCAAGGTCAGGTCCAGGTAGGCCGACGCCTCGACCAGCTTGACCCCGCGCCTCAGGTAGAGCGCGACCACCGCCGCTTCGAGCTCGGGCTCGTTGGGGCTATGGATCAGGTTGAACCCGTACGGGATCGAGGGGCCGAGGGTCCGCTCGAGCCGGTCGATGGCCGCCTCGACGGCCGCCAGCGGCAAGCCCGCTGCGCCGAAGATGCCGAGCATCCCCGCTCGCCCCATCGCCTCGACGATCTCGGCCGACGCGATGCCGTTGGCCATCGCCCCCGCCACGTAAGGAAAGCGGAGCCGATGCGCTTCGCGGAACGAGACGTCGCCGAGGTCCTCGGGCCGGCAGGACGGCAGGACGCCGGCCACCCGATCGCCGCCGAGAGGACCGTCCCAGGCCGCCAGGTCCCACTCCAAAAGCGCGTGGCTACCCTCCCGTTCCACAATCAGGAACGGGTCGCCGACCCGGCAGAGAGCTTGATCCAGTGTCTCTTCGTAGGTCGCGGGAATCACCACGGGCCGTTCTACCCCTCTGGAAAGAAAAGAGCCGATCATACAACGTCCGCGCCTCAGCGCCGACCGTTTTTCCCCAAAGACCCAGCTTGGGGAATGTTGGGTTCAAATCCGCGAAGCCATTTTTCGGGTGGGATCGCCTCGGGAGCCCGACCAGACAGGGCGAACCTCTGAACGGTGAAAGCCCCGGGACTCGCGAACCTACCCAATGGACGAAAACCCAGCAGTCACTCGCCTAGTCACTCAATAAATCACCTTTGTGTGCTTTCGTTGACTTATCAGGTGAGCGCGGCGGAGTGGGGTCGGTTGATAAACCGTACTCTTTTACATCAAGTCATCGGGCGAGGGAACACCCCTGATCCGATGTCGAGTCCCTTTTGGGGTTGCGCCGAGGGAATGGGTTGGTGGGGTTTGGGCCTTGGGATCGGGCCTCGATTCCGGGCGAACAATCGGATAGAATCAAGAAATGACATGGGTTTGGGCGACATGCGGATCCTGGGCCCGGAGCGTCGCCAAAATCGGAGCCATGATCTCGAACCAGAGTGAGAGGGAGGGACCATGAAGATCCGCGTGGGGACCTGGACTCGAATCGGCCTGGTGCTGCTGGGGGCGGTGGCCGTTCCGAGTCTGGCCGCTTGGGGGCAAGCCTTTCCTGGCCCGTTCAACAACCTGACGGCGGGCGGGCTCGTCCCCTTGCCTCCTCCCCCGCCCCCGGGCGCTTGGGGCGAGGTGATCTTCGCCAACGAGCGCTGGATCGTGGTCCAGAACAGCCAGGGGCAGCAGTTCCCGATCGCGGCCGACTCGATCAACCAGTTCCTGGTCCGCTGGCCAACGACCCTGAGGGACTTGACCGGCCGGTCCTTGATTGAGGCCACGGGGGACGACCTGGGTTCGATGTCGCTCAGCACGACCCATATCGACGTCTACGAGGGGAACGACCAGACCCTGGTTCAGCCCACTTATAAGAGCTTGCTGCCGTTCAATCGGGTGGTCACCACGATCGACCCGACGTTCAGCCGGATGATGAACGGTTTTGACATCGCCAGTCAGAATACGCTCTATGGCTGGGCCTATCCGATCAATCCCGGCGAGAACGGGATCCCGGGGCAGTTCTATGCGGTGGGCAACCTGCTGGGAATCAACCCGATCCGGATCGGCGTGCCCGGCGATAACGTCGTCAGGATCTTCCCTGATGACGCAGGGAATATGAGCCTCAGCCAGGTGACGCGCGGTACCCCCACGTTTGCCCAGTCCGGGGATTCCGTCTTCCTCACCTCGGTCGACCGGAATGCGAAGACGCTCGTGCTGTCGCAACTGGTGCTCTACAAGAAGATTCCGTTCAAAGAGTTTTCTCCGACCCCCTGAATGATTGGATTCGTCTCACGCAAGTCGGTTGATTTGATTTGAGCGGCGGCCCTGGTCGGATTGGGGAGGTGGATCGGTCCTCCCCGCCGGGGAGCCGCTTCTTTCTTTTTCGCAGGCACACCGGGACTTGTCATCCATGCGCATTCCGATTTTCGTCCGGGCGGCTTCGTTCGCCCTCGCGTTTACGCTCAGCCCTGTCTTGGCCAGGGCCGAGGAGTTTCCCAAGTCGCTCGTCGAGTGGACGCCGATCGCGGCCAACCCGGTCTTTCAAGGGGCGGGGAATGATGCCTGGGACCAGAAGATCCGCGAGCGGGGGGATATCCTGGTCGACGGGAACACGTTCCACCTTTGGTACACCGGCTATAACGACGACCGGTCGCCGACCAAGTTCCTGGGGCACGCCACCTCGCCCGACGGCATCAAGTGGACCCGAGACGCCGCCAACCCCCAGTTCTCGAAGTCATGGGTCGAGGACGTCTGCGTCGTCCGCCACGATGGCCGCTACTTCCTCTTCGCCGAGGGGAAAGACGACATCGCCCACCAGATGACCTCGCCCGACGGCACCCACTGGACTGACGAGGGAGCGCTCGACATCCGCAAGGTCGACGGCACCCCGATCCCACCTGGCGCCTTTGGCACGCCGACCGTCTGGATCGAGAACGGGACCTGGTACCTCTTCTACGAGCGCGGTGACCGCGGCGTCTGGCTGGCCACCTCAACCGATCGCCTTGTCTGGACGAACGTCAAGGACAGCCCGGTCCTTGCCTGCGGCCCCTGGCCGTACGACCGCGAAGCGGTGGCGATCAACCAGGTCATCAAGCGCGACGGCGTCTACTACGCGTTCTACCATGCCAACGCCCACCGCCCCTGGAAGAAAGACTGGACCACCAACATCGCCCGCTCGCGCGACCTGGTCCACTGGGAAAAGTACTCAGGTAACCCGATCATCCAGAACAACTGCTCCAGCTCCATCCTCGTCACCGGCCCCGGCGGCGATCGACTCTATACGATGCACCCGGACGTGCGCGTGTTCGAGAACCCGAAACCGGCGGCGGCAAAGCCTTAACAGAGAACGCCGCTCCCTTCGGTCCTGAGACTTTTTTTGGGGATCTCGTGGTGCGCTGGGGGCGCAGATCGGCCGGGATATCCTCTCGCGTCCGAAGGAGCAAGGCTGGGGGGCCAAGGTCGTCGACCGGCTCGCCGCCGCCCTGCGGCGGGAGTTCCCAGGGATCGAAGGGGTTTTCCCGCGGAGCCTCAATGACATGTGGGGCTTTACCAAGGCCTGGCCCGATGAGGCAATTGTGCAAGAGGCGCTTGCACAAATCCCGTGGGGCCATAACGTCAGGCTTCTCGACTTGGTCAAAGACCGTGAGGCTCGCGAGTGGTACGCCCGGGCGGTCATCGAAAATGGCTGGAGCCGCAACGTCCTTGTCCACTGGACCTACAGCGGTTTACCGTCAAGTGGCGTACGCTCTCTCCGGTTTCAGCCCCAACGGGGCGGGCCAAGGAAGCCCGGGGCAACGCCCCGGGAAATCAACATGTTCGCATTCAAAATCCCTGTAAGGGCGGCCTAGTCCGAGCGGCGGTTTTGTGGCGTATGTCATGCTGGTGTAACCCTTTAGGTCGCCCTTTCGGGGCTGTAGCTCCTGGTGGCCGAGTCCCCAGGGCGTTGCCCTGGGCTTCCTTGGACCGCCCCGTTGGGGCTGAATTTTGGCAAACAAATCGCAAACATGTTCACGATTGATATTTAGTAATCAATGATTCGTGCGCCATCCGACGGTAAACCGCTGTAGAGCGGTCTCCACAAGCGTCAGGGGCAGGCCACCACGAACTTTGAGCGCTCGCTGCCGGCTCCGCAGTCCGACCTCGCCCGGGGGACCTCTTTTATCATCACGGAACTATGGTCATGCGATTGCCCCGTATGATGCGGTGACTGATGGTCATGGCGGCGATCGTGACAGCCGCGTTCGCGGGGCCGAGGGGCCTGGCGTGGTCGGGTGACGAGACTCAAAAGCCCACCGTCTTGTCCCTACTTCTCCAAGCCGTCGTCGCCGCCGATGACGCGCTGGCGAAAGAATTTCTCTTCGGTGCGGTCGCCGCTACCTTGGCCCGAGCGGGATACGCGGACGATGCCCTCCGGCTCGCCGCCGGTGACCCTGGGAGCGAGGCGTTGGCCTGGGTGAATGGCCGGAGTACACCGGCGACCCGACCCTGGGGGCTATTGGGGGTTGCCGAGGGTTTGCTCCCTCGGGTCGTTGGCCCGAACCTGCAACTCGCCAGTCCGTAAGTCTTGCGCCGGGTGTTTGGTGGGAGTGGCGATGATTCTGCGAGGGGCCACAGTCCTCCGGCAGGGGGCGATTCCACGCCGCTTTGGAGGCTCTGTCATCGTGCTTCGTACTGGCTTCCCGCCGATACTGCCGTCAGGCCCATTGCGGTCATGGCGGTGATAGCGATAGCGATGGTTGAAAGGGGGATTTAGGAGTATAGGTTTTACTTTTACTGTTCATGCGAACAAGATGCAGGCAGGTTTGTGGAACTTAATGACGTCGCACCATCCGTGGGGGCATTCATAATTGAATTCTAAATTTTAGGCCGATCGATCACGTTTAATATTGACGAGCCTAACGGACTCGCGTTATTGAGTGCGAGGCGCGAACTGATTCTCTTCAACAAATTTACTTCCGGTCGATCGCGAGGATTGCCTTTGTCTTCCTTTGCGTGCCTTCGGTGCCTCTGATCGGTGCCTCTGAAGTGATTGCGTTCCTCACCCGCGAGGGGAAGTCATGGCAAGGGGCTTGAGGAATTGCCGACGGCTGGGGCAACCTGCTTGCGGTCATGATGGCCTTCGAAAAGGGGGAAGTGGACCATGGAAGTCGGGGAAGCATCGAAGGGGGAGCGGGATTCGCATCACCGCCCTCGCGGGTTTACGTTGATCGAACTCTTGGTGGTCATTGCCATCATCGCGGTGCTCATCGCCCTCTTGCTACCGGCCGTTCAGGCGGCGCGTGAGGCGGCCCGTCGCGCTCAGTGCGTGAACAATCTCAAGCAACTGGGACTGGCAACACATAATTATGAATCGTCAATCGGGTCCTTCCCTTGGGGACACTCGGGCTTTAGCAGTAGCGACTGGGGGGCCTTCCCACTGCTGCTCAACAATTTCGAGCAGTCGGCCATTTTCAATAGCATCAATTTTGCGAACACGGGTCGCGCGACGTCGAAGCCTAGCATCGAGAACTCGACGGTCCAGTATTTGAGGCTCGAGGTGCTCAATTGTCCCTCCGACCTCGACCGGCTGACGGCCGGTTTCGGAACCGTCAGCTATGCCACCAGCTTCGGGGCATCGCCCGCGGGCTTTGGACTCGCGTCGCCGGACGGGATCTTCGGCTTTGTCGGCATCCCCAATCCCGCGCCCGGCAACGGTCCGGGAGAGCCGATTGTCCGGATCGCCGACGTCACCGATGGTCTGAGCAATACGGCGGCGTTCAGCGAGCGGGTCAAGGGGATCGGCACTTCGAACAACTCCGCGCTTGATAATTTGACCCCCAGCGCCACGTCCATCGCCGTTCTGACTCCGACTTATCCCGGCGACAACGCCGTGGACTCGGCAACGAACGGCCCCCTGCTCGATCCGTCCTTGGTCAAGCCGCCGGCGCCCTTCACCTCGGGGGCCGCGTACTACCGGTCTCTCTGCATCGGTGCAGGCGGCCCGCAGGTTGCGCTCGCCGGTCAGGCCGCGGGCGGCCCGACACCGCCTTGGGGACCCTCGGGCCCGGTCGGCGGCTACTGGTGGCTCGCCATCATGCCTTATGGAACGACCTACAATCACGTCATGGCCCCCAATACTTGGTCGTGCACCGATGGCACAGGCGGCCGCCTCCTCTCCGGCGCCTGGACGGCCGGGAGCCGCCATTCCGGCGGGGTCAACGTCTGCTTCGGCGACGGACACGTCCAATTCATCAAGCAGACCGTCAATATTTCGGTCTGGTGGGCCCTCGGGACCAAGGCCGGCGGCGAGGTCATCTCGGCCGACTCGTTCTGATTCGCCGAGCCGTTGGCCTAGCGAATTCACGGGGCTCTCGGAAATCCGTTTTCATTCGTTCCACGCACACGGGTTTCCGAGGGACCGAGATCAGGAAGAAGTTGGGTTGAGATGCGAGGAGATGTGATGATGATGAGGCGGTGGTGTTTTCTCGACGGCTGGGTTGCCGTGATGGTTCTGATCCTGGGAGGCTGCAACTCAGGCGCTCCCTACGCCGAAAGTTCGCTGCAAGAAACGTCGGTGAAGGGGGTGATTAAAGTTCACGGCAAGCCGCTTGAGGGGGGCGAGGTCCACTTCAATCCAGCCAACGTGAATCGCAAGGTGGGCGGACGCAATGCTCCCATCGCGAAGGACGGCAGCTTCACACTCAGAACGCTCGTAGGCCAGAACATCGTGAGCGTCTCCCCACCCACGGAAAAGGCACGCGGCAAAGACGTCGTCGGCCTGGAATATGAAGAAAAGAGCGTCGAGCTCAAGCCCGGGGAAAATACGCTGGACTTTGAGTTCCTCCCCTGATGCGGTTGGCTGAGAGAATGCGTGCGAGGCGAGACGCGGATGTATTGATGATTGTCAGTCGATGGGGCGGCAAAACGTCCCTTTTCGCACCGCTCAGTGGAAAGCGTCGCCGGACCCGTTTGGAACTTGTCGTCCCTTCAGAATCGATTTGCGGTGAGAATCGAATTTCTGCCGTGGCGCAGGCACGGCTCACCATCCCGATCTCCTTGTCCAAAGGGAGGTTAAGAGGGAGGCCGTGCCCATCCTCTGGGAATCGTGGGGCCCACGATGAGGCCAAGACCGATCGCGCCGAGGCCGGGAAAAAACGGGTTCGACGAAGCTTTCCCGCCGATGCGGGGGCGTGTCATCGTTGGTGGCGAGACGGGGTAGTGGAATGCCTATTTTAGCGACAGATAGCCGTGTGCGGGGCTGGCTCGCCACCGATCGATCTCGGGCTCCTTCCTCGGGCGGCCCGGGGTGACCTCCGTTTTCGCGGTCGGGCCTCGCTCGGCTGTCGCCTATATCCTTCGGATGTTCCCCCAATCCACCTCCGACTTTCAAGACGCTCACCGTGAGGGCAGGTGCTCGGAATCGATCACCTTTCGCTCGGTTGGTGGCAACGGGTAGAATGGAGCGATCGGCTTGGCCCGGTCGGGTCTGACGGCCGCAACGTCCATGGCTACCGTTGCATCAACAATCGGCCCGATGGCTTCGTACGGACGTGTTCCTACTGCGCTGCCGGCGTTTCGAGGATCATCGCGGATTCCTCGCGTCAGCGCCGTTAGGGGTGGGAGTCGAGGAGACTAGGGTCGTCATTGAAGCATCACGATCTCGTCAGCCCGATTGTCAACGCGATCAGGCTCATTCGGGTTCGATGACCCGCCCGGCTATGGCGAGGTTCCGGTGATGAACCACCCCGATCCGTTCAAAGTCGCCGCGGCAGCGGACTCACACGAGCTGAGTGCGGCGGTGCCGCGGCCGGATCCTCGGGTGGAGGGGCCCGCGGGTCCCGACTCGTTCGCCCGTGCCGACTCGTGCTTTACGGGGGCGGGTCTGGCGCCGGAATTGGCCGAGCTGGCCGAAGAGATTACGCGGCGTTTGCAGGACGGTGAGGTCGTCGACCTTGATGACTACGCCGCGCGGCACCCGGAGTGGGCCGATTCGCTCCGCCAACTCATGCCGGTCCTCCGTGAGATGGCGGACATGGGCCGCGCCGTGGTCGGGGGCAGCGGCTCGGGGGAGGTTGCGGGGGGGCGATCGAAGGGGAGCGGATCCTCGGCGACTTCCGGGTGCTTCGGGAGGTCGGCCGCGGGGGCATGGGGATCGTCTACGAGGCCGAGCAACTCTCGCTGGGCCGCCGGGTCGCTTTGAAGGTGCTCCCGCTGGCGGCGGCGATGGATCCGCGGGCCTTGCAGCGGTTCCAGCTCGAGGCGCAGGCGGCGGCCTGGCTCCAGCACCCGCGGATCGTGCCGGTCTATGCGGTGGGCTCGCTCGGAGACGTGCCCTATTACGCGATGCACTTCATCGAGGGGGCCAGTCTCGCCGAGTTGATCGCGGAGTTGCGCCGGCTCGAGGGGCTGGGGGGCGAGGATCCTCCGCATGCGAGCCGGACCAGCGGCATCGTCTCACTGGCACGTGGCCTGCTGTCGGGGTGGTTCGCGCCCTCGCAGGAGGAGGACGAGGGCGAACGGTCCAACGTCGGGCCGGTCCCTGAGCTGCCCGCGTCCGACCCCACGGTCGCGTCCGACCGTTTGCAACGACGCTTGAAGCCGCTCAACGACGTCTCGATGCGGGGGCAGGATTACGCACGGACCGTGGCCCGCCTCGGCGTGCAGGCGGCCGAGGCGTTGGAATACGCCCATGAGCATGGCATCCTCCACCGGGACATCAAGCCGGCGAATTTGCTGCTCGACCGCCGTGGGGTCTTGTGGGTGACCGACTTCGGCTTGGCCCGCGGACCCGGGGAAACGGGGCTGACGCTGACCGGCGACGTGCTCGGGACCTTGCGGTACATGAGCCCGGAACAGGCCCTGGCCAAGCGGGCCTTGATCGACCGCCGGACCGACATCTACTCGCTGGGGGCCACTCTGTATGAGTTGCTCACCCTGCATCCGTTCGTCACCGGCACCGACCGTCAGGAAATCCTGCGCCAGGTGATCGAGGAGGAGCCGGTGCCAATCCGGCGGCACAGCCCCGAGGTGCCGGTCGACCTGGCCACGGTGGTGACGAAGGCGATCTGCAAGGATCCGACCGGGCGTTACGTGACGGCCCAGCACTTCGCCGACGACTTGCGGCGGTTTCTCAAGGGGCGGCCGATCGCGGCCCGGCCGACCGGACCACTCCGGCAGGCCTGGCGGTGGTGCCGCCGTCGCCCGCTCCCGGCCGGGCTGGCGCTGGGGCTGGTCGTGACCCTGATCGCCGGGTTCACCGGGGTCTTTTGGAGTTGGCGCGACGCGGTCTACCAGAAAAATCTCATGGTCAAGGCCCACGAGGCCTTGGTGATCGCCAACGCCCACGAGCGGGCGGCCCGTCAGCAGGCGCAACGCCGATTCGTTCTGGCCAGGGAGGCGGTCGAGCAGTATTACACCGGCGCCAGCCAGGACGTTTTACTCCTCCAACCTCAGATGGAGTCGCTTCGTAAGCGATTATTGGGCACCGCCTTATCGTTTTACAAGCGGTTGCAGGCGACGATCGAGGAGGAAGCCGACGATCCCAGCACGCGGGTGGAGCTGGCCACCGTCTATCGCCAGGTGGGGCGGATCGCGGTCGAGGTCGGCTCCCGGAGGGCGGGCCTCGAGGCGTTGGAGCGGGCTCGGGAGCTGCTCGAGGAGCTGGTGCGGGCCGACCGGGCGGACTCCGGGCTCCGCCGCGACCTGGCCTCCTGTCTCGATTTCATCGGCAAGCTCGAGGTCTATACCTCCGGGCGGGAGGCGGAAGGGCTCCGGTCGCTGGAGCGGTCTCTGGAGCTCTGCGAAGCGTTGTCGGCCGAGCACCCCGACGACGCCGACGACCGGTTCGCGGTCGCCGCCGCCGCCGGTGAGATTGGCTATGCACGGGCTCGAAGCGGCCGGATCGCCGAGGGCCTGCTCTCGCTGGGGCGAGAGCGGGACATGCTGGAACGACTGGTCGTCGAGCATCCCGATCACGACTTCTACCGGAACCAGCTCGCCCTGAATTACGGCCAGCTCGGGGAAATTCAGGCGTCCGCGGGCCAGATCCCCGAAGCGCTCCACTCCCAGGAGCGGGCCGCGGCCCACCTCGACCGGCTGGCGACCCATCATCCCGAAGTGGCGGTCTACCGGCGACGGTTGGGGCAAGCCGAGACGGACACCGGCCGGCTCCTCTCCGACTCGGGCCGCTCGTCCGAAGCCTTGCCGCACCTCGAACGGAGCTTGGCGATCTTGGAGCAGGTGGCGGGAGAAGTTCCCGCCGTCTCCAGCTATCAGCGCGCGGTCGCGGAGTGCTACGACGTCCTGGGGATGGCCCAGGCCAAGCTGGGCCGCCTCGACGAGGCGATCCAGTCGCTCGCCCGGGCGCGGGCGACTCTGAAGCGACTGATCGCCGACCACCCCGACTTCATCGCCTACCAGGCGGACCTGGCCGAAAACTACTTGTGGACAGGGGTTGTGTACCAGGACTTGGGCCGGTCGGTCGATGCGACCCGTGAACTCACCAACGCCCGTGCGCTGCTCGTGCGGATGGCGCCCGGGATCGACAGCCTGTATGCCCTGGCCTGCACCGAGGCCAGGCTCATTCTCCTGACCGAGCCGGCCGAGCGCGAGGCTCAAAATGACCGAGCGATGGCGGCCTTGCTCCAGGCCATCGCCAAGGGCTACCGGGCGGTCGACGCCCTTCTGACCGACCCTTGTCTCGACTCCCTGCGGTCGCGCTCTGACTTCCAGCGGCTCTTGCTCGACCTCCAGTTTCCCGACTCGCCCTTCGCCCCGTGACGTGAGCCGGCTCACGGTTGACGAGATTCGAGGTCCCCAAAAGCGGCGCTTCCGGCGAGGCCTGATCCCACGGTAGAGGGGCGGCCGTTGCGGAGCGCCCCGCCGACAGCCGCTCAAGGCCCGCGCCGGTCGGAGGGGCCGAGCGCGGTGTCAACCATTTGTCGGGGGTAAAAACTTCGACGAACCGGTTTTTTTTCGAATCTGCCGCCCCAGCCCTGCGGGGTAAAGAATGGGAGGGGTTAACGACCATGACCGACTTGCTTTCAAGGACGCATGAGTTAATCGACTGTGCCAATCAGGGGGATGAGGCGGCCCGCCAAAATCTCCTGGAACGATATCGTGACTATCTTAAGCGGATGGTCGCGGTGCGGCTTGACCGACGCTTGGCGGCCCGGGTTGACGCATCGGACGTGGTCCAAGAGACCCTCGTCGAGGCGGCCCGGCGGTTGGATGACTACCTGAGGGAGCGGCCGATTCCATTCTACGGCTGGCTCCGGCAACTCGCTGAAGAGCGAATCGTCGATACTCACCGCCGGCATGTCACCGCCCAGCGCCGGAGTGTCACGCTCGAACATCGAGAGATTGACTTGCCGAACGCCTCGACCGACGAGTTGGTTCGGCGGTTGTTTGCGGCGGACACCAGCCCGAGCAACCACCTGATTCGCCAGGAGCGACACGAACGACTGAAGCGATCGCTGGCTTCGCTTCCGCAACGCGACCGGGAGGTGCTCGTGATGCGACATCTCGAACAGCTCAGTACCGCCGAGATCGCCGCCATGCTCGAGATCAGCGAGCCGGCCGTGAAGTCCCGACTGCTCCGGGCCTTGATTCGCATGCGAGAACAGATGGGCGACCCGGCGTGAGCAGGCCCTTCGCCACGGCCCTCAAATCAAATCAGCTCAGCTCAGCTCAGATCCGATCCGATCCGGAATCATTTCACCGTGCGACCCCGAAGTCTTGGCCCGCGGTAACCCTGGATGGCCACCGGCAGGCCCTACCACGAGACCTAGTGAAGCCATGAAACTCGTTCCGAACTTCCGACGCGTGTGGCAGACGACCGGCCTTGCCGCCGGCCTCCTTCTCGCCAGTTGCCTTGTGCTGACCCCGGGTTGCGGGACCGAAGCCCCGAAGCCGCTGGAACCGCTGGCGCCCACCACCGCTCCCGAGGTCAAGGCCAAGGCGAAAGTGGGGAAGAATGTCGAGGCCTACGATGACCTCAAGGAGCGTCGAGCCAAGAAACGTTTGGCCGCTCAGAATCCAGGTTGATCCGTTCCCGATTTCGATTCCGATTCAGGCCGGCGCGGCCGCGGCCTCCGTTCTTCATCAATTCTTTCGCTCGAAGTTGCCTTCGCATGTGAGTTCTCCCCTCATTTCTACCGCCAGAGGAGTTACCCGACGATGCGCACTACATTCCGACGGAACCGAGCCGGTTTCACGTTGATCGAACTCCTGGTCGTGATCGCCATCATCGCGGTCCTGATCGCCCTCTTGCTCCCCGCGGTGCAAGCCGCCCGAGAGGCCGCGCGACGTGCCAGTTGCGTCAATAACCTGAAGCAACTCGGTCTGGCCACCGCCAACTACGAGAGCAGCTACGGCTCTTACCCGATGGGCGATCACCGCGGCCGGGGCTCGGACGGCAACACGATCCGCCAGAATTTCGGTCCGTTCCTGGCGCTGACCCAGTTCATCGAACAGGGCAACATCTTCAATACGTTCAATTCAAGCTTGCAGTGCTATATCTGGCAGAATAGCACGACCAACGGATTCGGCCTGGGCGCGCTGTGGTGCCCGAGCGACGGCGTGATCAACAGCCTTCGCTGGCCCGGCCAACCCGGCGACGGTTGGGAGGGAGCCCCTGTCCCGATGACCTACTCCAGCTACGCGGGCAACCTCGGGCCGCTCGTCTACTACACCAACAATGTGGGCGACACGAACGTCATGGCCCAGATGAAGGGGGTCTTCTCCTACATCGGCGGTTGTTGCAACGACGGTCGGCCGAGCGTCTCACCGACCCGATTGGCCGACATCACCGACGGGACCAGCAATACCCTCCTCTTCGGCGAACATGCCCACGCACGGATCTCCACGACCGGCTCGAACGCCGGTGACATGTACGGCTGCAACTGGTGGACCTCGGGCGACTACGGCGACACCACCGCGTCGAGCTTCTTCCCCCCCAACTTCTTCCAGACCAGTAATGATGGCTACAATCTTCCGAGCTACTTCGCACGCGGCGACAACTTCTCGATGACCTTTGCGAGCATGCACGCGGGCGGGGTGAACTTCTCGTTCTGCGACGGTTCGGTCAAATTCCTCAAGAACTCGATCAACTCGTGGAACTCGAAGGCGATCACCTTCAACAAGCCGAATTACAACACCAACGGGGCGAACTTCGGAGTCTACCAGGCCCTCTCGACACGCAACGGCGGCGAGGTCATCAGCTCCGACGGCTACTGATCTCAATCTGAGTGGATCATCGAATCCCACCACTTCCCCCCGTTGCCGTCGTGGAGCGACTGGCCCCGGGGGGACTTTCGTCTGGCGAGCGCCGAGCGGTTGCCGCCTCGGTGCCCTGGGACCGCGGGCGTCCCGCCCGCCTTCTCCCTGATTCGTCAGGGTCGTGTTTCCTGAGACCGCGGGCGACCCACCCGCCGCTTCTTGGTTCGCCGAGAAGAGCAGGAACCGCCGAAAACCGCTCGAGCCACCCGGGATCGGCCGGACCTGGTTCGCGAAAGAGCTCCGCGCCGGGTGAAACCACAAAAGGCAACGGTATCAAGCAAAAGGCAAGGTGGGATCGTGAGCAACGGTGAGGGGACGGGAACGAAGACGGGGCGAATCGTTTCGATGGACCAGTTCCGCGGCTACACCGTCGCGGGCATGTGCGCCGTGAACTTCCTTGGTGGGTTGCAGGCGATCCACCCGGTGATGAAGCACAACAACAATTACTTCAGCTATGCCGACACGATTATGCCGAGCTTCCTGTTCGCCTGCGGCTTCTCGTATCGGCTCACCGCGCTCAAGCGACTCGACCAGTTTGGCCCGGCCGCGATGTACCGCCGGTTCATCTGGCGAAGCCTGGGCCTCGTGCTGCTCTCGGTGATGATGTACGGTTTTGGCGCGGAGTTCAAATCGTGGTCGGAGCTGACGCCTGAGAACCTCCAGAAGTTCTTCGCCAGGCTGCTCAAGGCGAACCTTTGGGAGGTGCTGGCGATCATCGGCGCGGTGCAATTGCTGATCATGCCGGTGATCGCGGCCGGGCCTCGCGTGCGAGCTATCAGCCTCGTCGCACTGGCCGGGACGCACCTGGCGCTTTCCTATTTCTTCAATTTCGACTTCGTCTACGGCCAGCCGAACCGGCTGGACGACCTGCTGGGAACGTCCGGGTCGACCGCCTGGGACGGCGGTTTCTTCGGCCTGCTCTCGTGGGGGGCGATCATGCTGGCGGGGACGCTCGCCTATGACGCCGCGGCGGCGGCAACCCCCGGCAAACTCACGGCCCGATTGCTTGGCTGGGGGGTCGTCCTGATGGCGTTCGGCTACGGGCTCTCGTGCCTCTCGATGCTGTCCGACGGCGAGACGGCAACCGGTCGGGGCCATGTCGCCGCCGCTCCGGTCTGGCCCTCCTTCGACAAACTCTCCGGCCGGCCGCCGCAGTCGCTCCTGGCCGAGCCGCCGTTCGTGCAGCCTCCGCCCCCCGAGCGCCGGCCGCACAGCTACTGGATGATGAATAAGCGGCTGGTCAGCCTGCCGTTCATCCTCTTCTCGACCGGGTTCGCGTCCGCCCTCTACGGCCTGTTCGTGCTTGCCTGCGACGCGGGCGGCCGTCGCTTGGGTCTGTTCCGGACCTTCGGCCAGAACGCACTGGCAGCCTACGTCCTGCATCACATGGTCGAGTCGCAGGTCCTCACGATCGTACCCAAAGACTCGCCGCTCTGGTGGTGCCTTGCCGGCCTCTCGCTCTTTTTCGGGGTTACTTACCTGTTCGTCCGCTATCTGGAGAGCCAGGCCGTTTTCATCCGACTCTGAGCGCCACATCCGTCAAGTTTGCCAATTCGGGCCGGCCGAGCCAGATCTCAGAGCTCGGTCGGCCCGGTCGTGTTCCGGGAAAACGAAAGCTTCTTGGCATGCGTGCAATCCAGGCCCAAGCTGCTCGGGAATCGAGTGATTTGCCCGTTCGAAAATCGCTTGAACCCAGGGAGGGGCACGCATGCACGCACTAGGCGTTCGAAGACGGGTGTTTCGGACGCTCCCTGCCATGGTAAACTGAAGCGTGGCCCTTCACGGGGGCTGCTCTGCCGGATCACCCCAATTTGAAACACGAGGCATCGGGGGCTCTCCGCGCCGTTCGCACAATAGCTGGGCGAGCGTCGTGATCTCCTTCCCCCCGATACTTCCAAGCGCTTTCCCACAGCTGCAGGACAACATGCCCCAGACTCACGCGAAAATCGATCAAATTTACGACCAAGTCGTTCAGCGCAACCCGGGCGAGTCCGAGTTCCACCAGGCCGTCAGAGAGGTCATCGACACCCTGGGCCCGGTCTTGAGGAAATATCCTCAGTACGCCGAATCCAAGATCATCGAACGCATTTGCGAGCCCGAGCGGCAGATCATTTTTCGCGTTCCCTGGCAGGACGACAACGGCGAGGTCCACATCAACCGCGGGTTTCGGGTCGAGTTCAACAGCGCCCTCGGCCCCTACAAAGGGGGGCTGCGGTTCCACCCGTCGGTCTACCTCGGGATCGTCAAGTTCCTCGGCTTCGAGCAGATCTTCAAGAACGCCTTGACCGGGATGCCGATCGGAGGCGCCAAGGGAGGCTCGGACTTCGACCCCAAGGGTAAGTCGGACAGCGAGGTGATGCGGTTCTGCCAGAGCTTCATGACCGAGTTGTTCCGCCATCTCGGCGAGTACACCGACGTACCGGCGGGCGACATTGGAGTCGGTGCCCGGGAGATCGGCTACCTGTTCGGCCAATACAAGCGGATCACGAATCGCTACGAGTCGGGGGTCCTGACCGGCAAGAGCCCGCATTGGGGCGGCGCGTTGGTGCGTCGGGAGGCGACGGGCTACGGCTCGGTCTACTTCATGGACGAGATGCTCAAGGCACGCGGTGAGTCGTTGGAAGGCAAGGTCTGCGTGGTGTCCGGGTCGGGCAACGTGGCGATCTACACGATCGAGAAGATCCAGACGCTGGGCGGGAAAGTGGTGGCGTGCTCGGACTCGGACGGGGTGATCTTCCACAAACGTGGGATCGACCTCAACCTGCTCAAGCAGCTCAAAAATGTCGAGCGCCGGCGCATTGCCGACTACGCCGACGAACACAGCGACGCGGAGTACATCCCCGGAGGAAACATCTGGGACATTCCGTGTAAAGTGGCGATGCCGTCGGCGACCCAGAACGAGATCAACGAGGCCTCCGCACGCCAGCTTGTGGCCAACGGCTGCATCGCGGTCGGCGAGGGGGCGAACATGCCGACCATGCCCGAGGGCGTGAAAGTCTTCCAGGAGGCGGGAATCGCCTACGGCCCAGGCAAGGCGGCCAACGCCGGTGGGGTAGCGACCTCCGCCCTGGAAATGCAGCAGAACGCCAGCCGGGATACCTGGACGTTCGAGCACACAGAGCAGCGGCTTCATGAGATCATGAAAGAAATCCACCGCTCGTGCTACGAGACCGCGGCGGAATTCGGCAGCCCCGGGAACTACGTGATCGGCGCGAACATCGTGGGGTTCTTGCGGGTGGCGGAGGCGATGTTGGCGTTCGGCGTGATCTGACCGATGCCGCGCCGCAAAGACTCGGAGAGTGGACCGTTCCCCCCCCCTGCTCTGCACACTCTCCGGGGCTTATCGAGGAAACGTATTGTTATAGAGAAATGTCGGTTAACTAATTGTGCTCACGAATTTCCACGTTCATAGTTGCGATACGGCAGTGGTTTGCCAACGCGATGCGTACGCTCTCACCGGTTTTAGCCCCAACGGGGCGGCCCAAGGGAGCCCGGGGCAACGCCCCGGGGAATTGATATGTCTGCATTGCTGAGCCCTGTAAGGGCGGCCTGGTCCACGTGGCGGCTTTGCGGTGTAGCTCGTTCTGGCGTAACCCTTTAAGTCGCCCTTTCAGGGCTGATGGCCCTCGTGTGGCCGAGCCCCCAGGGCGTTGCCCTGGGCTTCCTTGGGCCGCCCCGTTGGGGCTGAAATTTTGTGTTTTATTTGAATGTATTTGTTGTGAAGCGTGTTCAGCCGTGGAGCTCACCGGTCGATCGATATTCGAACGCGAGGCCGCTGGCCGGGCTCAACCGCCGATGGGCAAGGTGAGTACCGGGCCGGCCGTTTTCTCGTCGGATTCCTGGAGCGATAGGATGATCTCGAGAACGGCCAGGACGGAGCGCGAGGTCACGTCGTCGCGAGGAATGAAGAACCAGTAGCCCCGGTAGTGCACGGCCACTTCGGCGTCGTGGGGGCGGTGCTTCTGGGAGGCAACGAAGAAGTTGCCGGTGGTGACTCCTGTCCAGTTGAACGGGCGGCCGTCGGGCCCCGGGGTCGTCGGCGCTTCCCCGTCACGGACGTGTTCCTCGGGGACGCAGACTCCCTTGGACAGGAAGGTCATGACCTGGAGGATCGATCGCAAATTGAGATAGATCGTATCGCCCGCGCCATACGTGCCCAGCGGGCTGCGCTCGGCGTTGGGCTGGAGCTCGGACTTGATCTTGTAGTGGCTGAGCCCCGGAGTCAGATGAAAGATTTGGGCCAATTCTTCCATCTCGGGGGAGTGGGTGAAGCGAGGGCGGACCTTGAGGATCAGGTCTTTTTCCCGCTTGTAGAGGGCGAGTCGACCGTCTTGGTTGGTGCGGAAGGCATAGCCGTCCTTGGCCGCGCCCAGCAGGTCGCTCCCTTGCACGAGGCCTTCGGGGATGGGGCCGGAGGCGGTGTCGTCCGATTCGCTGGTCGAGTATCCGAGCTCCACGCCCCCTTGGTCGTCAATCGCCTCGAGCAACTGGACCCCGCGGAGGAAGAGGGAATTCTCGTCCGGAACTTTGGGGACCAGGGTCGTGGCCCGGAATGCGTTCGGCACGTCGTTGATGTCGTTCAGGGTCATCCAGAAGAGCTGGTCGACCCGCGCCCCGGCGTTGACCACGCTGAACAGGTCGGTCGACAACGGGTTGAGCAGCGACTTGGCGACCGCTCGCCCCTGGCGTGGATGATAACTCAGGGTCGGCGTGTCGTGCCCCGACAGGCCGACGATCCCGAAGTTCGTCTGGGCCCCGCCCGGCCCTGGGTAGGTGGTCCCGCCCGCCACCTCGAACTGGCTCGTGATGTTGGGGAGGTCGATAAAGATGGGCGAGTCGGCGTAACGGAGTCGCACCAGGTTCATCAAGAGCTGCTCGTCGTTCGTGGCCCGCACCACTTCGTTGTAGCGCATCCGGGTGGAACGGATGGCCGCAGGGCCGAGGCAGCCACTCGCCGCCATGGAGGCGGCAATCAGGGCCACCCATTGCAAGAATCCAGGCCGACTCGGAGGTTTGCGTCCTTGCACGCCCATAAAGCCTCGACCGGCCCGTCCGGCCGTGCCTTTCCCCTTTGAACGCGGGACCTCCCGGCATCTCACTCGGTTTATTTGTCGGCCGCAAATCCGGGAGACTTGACGAAATCGTTAAGGTTGCCGTCGGATGGCCCCAGCGCTTGTCGGGTGGCCCGTGCTCGCCCGACAAGACAGAGAGGCGCTCAGTAGGAATCGGCGCTGATCACTTCGCCACTGCTCCGGGTGCCGAGTGCCCACCAGGTATTGAGGTTGATCGAGTCCTTGATGAATTTGACGCTGCCGTCGCCGAACAGGGTGTTGACGCCGCCGGAGTGGTTGCTGGTGGCGTTGGCGAAGTTCACCCCGTTGGCGCCGCCGGGCCAGCCGCCGCCGCCGTAAAACGTGCAGGTGTTGAAGGCGTACTGCTTCGAGTTCGGTGGGACGATGGTGTTGAACAGCGTGAAGCCGGCGACGCCGAAGCCCCAGAGGTAGCCTCGCGTGTTCACGATGTTCGCGGGATTGCCGGCCTTCCAGGCCGTGGCACAGCCATCGAGGTTGCTCATGGCTTGAGGCACATTCATGGAAACATCAACGCTTTTGCCGCCCCACTGCGGGGTGCCGCCGGAGCCGACGATGCCGTTGCCGCGCGTGGCCGTCTGTTGCGGGGCGCCGACGATCGATTCGGCGAATGCGATCGTATTCGAGCTGCCGTCGGTGCAATCGCGAATGCCGTACGAGAACATGTAGGAAAAGAGGCCGGTGCTGGACGTTCCCCCTTGGCCGTTGTCGCCGGGGATATAAGTGGTTCCGGTCGAGGCGTGGTAGCTGTTGACGTTGGCGTTATCGTTGTTCATCGACCAGCCCGACAAGCCGCCGGAGCCCGCATTGCCGTCGGACGGGCAGAGAAAGCTCGCGATCTTCGACACCAGGCCGGTGGCATTGGCCGCCGCGCTGCCGGCTTGCGAGAAGTTGATCGCGTGGTAGACCGCCGTCTGCTCGAGGTTCCCCAACATCTCCGCCTGCGGGCTGAACCCGTCCCAACTCACGCAGGGGCCGGAACTGCTCTGGCCGGTGCACGCGTTGCCGAGCGGGAAGCAGTCGTTGACGGAGTGGTAGTTGTGCAATGCCAAGCCAATCTGCTTCAAGTTGTTGACGCACTGGGAGCGGCGAGCCGCTTCGCGGGCCGCCTGCACCGCGGGGAGGAGCAATGCGATCAAGACGGCGATGATGGCGATGACGACCAGCAGCTCGATGAGCGTGAAGCCATGCTGACGGCGGATTTGCGCATTCATTTCGATTGCTCCTTGAGAGGTTCAGAGATCGATGTCCCACCCTCAGTCGTTGGTCTCGGTTTTCTTTGATTTTTCTGATGGGCAACCGCGGGAATGGATAGGCCGTTGGGTGCCACGGGTTGTACCCAACCCGTGAGCGATCGCCCAGGTTTTTTGGCTTACGGGTTGAGTACAACCCGTGGCACCCAGGGCTTGCACATGATTCAATGCAAAGAAGGACAGCTCCACCTGCTTACCGATTCGGTCTTCGTTTCTTGGCACCCTTCTGGATATCTGCCTGATGCTTTTTGTTGTTCTCACCGATCCGCTGAATCCCTTCGATGCGGTTTTTCGGCGCCGGTTGCACGGTCGCCGACTCGGCGGGAGCGGACCCTCCGCAACCGTTCAGCAGCATCAGAACAGCGCCCAGCGAGAGAGCGATGAGGCCGCGGGAGAGGAACACGATGCGGCGGCTTTGCACGGCAAACCTCCTGGCGAGAAAAAAAAGGGATCGCGATCGGCCCGAGCCGGTGTTTCGGTCGACAGTGCCACGAAATCGTGCTGCGCGAACCTGGGACGCACGCCTCAATCGAGAGAGAGCCGCGAACGCTCGCGCCGGATCTGTTTTGATTCGTGGGCGGAAACGCCCCGCCCTTTGCCTTGACCTTTGCCCGAACCGCGAAGCTGCCGAGCACGACTTCAGAGGGCAACTCACGGAGTTCGGATCTGGGGGCGGAGATGCAGGGTGACTACCCTGTTGAGGTAAGTACCCCCCGGCTTGAAAAAAGCTGACAGCAATTGTTCGCGGCCGGGAAAAAATGATCGGAGGTGGGGTCGCGGGTCTCCCTTTCCAAGGCGGAGCGGCCCACAATGGAATCGGGTCGGGCCGCCATCGACTCCGGTCATGACCCGTCCGAATCTCGGGCGGAAGCAAGAACGGGCGGGGGCAGGTGTCAGGTTTCTCCTCTTCGGGGGGTACTTATCCCATGACGGACGCTCCCCATCTCCGGACCAGTGCCACACTGCTGGGGAGGTTGCGCCATCAGCCCACGGACCAGGTGGCCTGGGGCGAGTTCGTCGACCGCTACGGCCCTGAAATCTACGGCTGGTGCCGGCGCTGGAATTTGCAGGACGCGGATGCCAAGGACGTGACTCAGGCCGTCATGGCGGCACTCTGCAGTAAAATGAAGACGTTTACTTATGATCGAAATCTCAGCTTTCGCGGTTGGCTGCGGACCTTGACCCATCACACCTGGAGCGACCTGGTCACACGGCGACGACCCACCGCGCTGGGGGGTGATCGTGGCGGCGAGGGGGATTCAGGGTGGCTCGAGTCGATCGAGGCCCGCGACGATTTGCTCGTGCGGCTCGACGAGCAGTTCGACCGGGAACTGCTCGAGGAGGCTTCGTTTCGGGTCAGGCTGCGCGTCGAGCCGCACACGTGGGAGGCGTTCCGGCTCACGGCGATCGAGGGACTCGCCGGCGCGGTGGTGGCCGAGCAGCTCGGGATGAAGGTCGCCACGGTCTTCAAGGCCAAGAGCAAGGTACAGCGGATGCTTCGCGAGGAGATCGGCCAGCTTGAGGGGACCGACCCCGCGGGCACTGAGTGAGTGCGGTGAGGACTCGGGCCGGGGACTTTTGAAATGTTTAAGACTTGCCCATCGTCGGAACAACTCCGCGAGCTGCTGGCCGACCAACTGGGCGAAGCGCAAGATCATTCGATCGCAGATCATGTCGAGGGATGTTCACTCTGTCAGGAGTCTCTGGAACGACTGACCGACACGGCCGTCCAGCCCGGGCGCCGGCTGCCACGGCTCGGGCGTTCCCGAGTTCGGGGCGACCGCAACGTCGACGTTGACACCGGCTTTCTCCACTCCCTGAAGAGCGACCCCCCGGCCGGCCTCTTCTTTGGCGAGAGTTCTTCGAGATCCGAGCCGCCGGGGAGCCCTGAAGTCGGCGACGACCGGCCGGCCCCGGACGGTTACGAACTGCTGGGCGAGTTGGGGCGCGGCGGTATGGGGGTGGTCTACAAGGCCCGCCACTGCCGACTCGGTCGCCCGGTCGCGCTCAAGATGCTTCTCTCAGGCGCCAACGCCGCCCCCAGGGAACTCGACCGTTTCCGCCGGGAGGCGGAGTCGGTCGCCCGGCTCCAGCACCCGAACATCGTACAGATTTATGAGGTTGGGGAGTACGACGGGCGGCCCTTCCTGGCCTTGGAGTTGGTCGAAGGGGAGAGCCTGGCCCAGCTCATCGTCGAGAATCCCCAGTCGCCCCGCCGCTCGGCGGAGCTGGTCGGAACGCTGGCAGGCGCGATCCACGCGGCCCACCGAGTCGGGATCATCCACCGCGACTTGAAACCGGCCAACGTGTTGCTGACCGGCTCGGGCCTCCCCAAGATCACCGACTTCGGGCTGGCGAAGTGGCTCGACGGCGAGGCAGCGTACCCGACCCTGACCGAACAGTTCCTGGGGACGCCGAGCTACATGGCGCCCGAGCAGGCCGTGCGCCAGCGGACCCCGGCCGTCCGCCCGGGCCTGGATTCGGGGCCGACGGCGGCGGCCGATATTTACAGTCTGGGGGCGATTCTCTACGAGATGCTCACCGGGCGCCCGCCGTTTCGGGCGGGGACGCCGCTGGAGACCGTGCTCCAGGTCTTGCACGAGGAACCGGTGCCGCCGACCCGGCTGCGGCCGAACGTGCCCCGAGACCTGGAGACGATCTGTCTGAAGTGCCTGGAAAAGAGCGTGTCGCGGCGCTATCACACGGCCCTGGAACTCGCCGACGATCTCGAACGGTTCCTGAACTTTGAACCCGTCCGGGCCCGCCCGCTTTCCGCGCCGGCGCGGGTCTGGCGGTGGTGCCTTCGCAAGACGCCGCTGGCCATCGCCTTGGGCTTGGCGGCGGCCGCGCTCGCAACCACGATCGGCCTCTCGATCAGTCTGGCCGTTTATCATTACCGGGCGGCCTCGCACCTTGGCAAGGCGTTGCACGAGGTCCAGACGCGGCAACGCGCCGTCGACCAGCAGGCGTCCCACCTGGCGTACGAGCACGGTCAGGCCCTGGCCGAACAGGGAGACGTGGCCCAAGGAATGCTCTGGCTCGTCCGCGGCCTGAAGAGCGCCAGCCTCGCCCACGACGCCAACCTCGAGCGTGCCTTCAGGTTGAACCTCTCCGGTTGGATGCCGCGAATTCACCCGCTCCGGGTCCGGTTCGAGCACCCCGGCCCGATCCAGGCCGTGGCGTATCGTCCCGACGGCCGCACCATCGCGGTCGGGGGCGACGATAGCTCGGTCCGGCTCCGCGACGCCGCCACGGGCAACCCCCTCGGCGCTCCGTTGCCGCACCCGATGAAGGTCGGGGCGCTGGCGTTCAGCCCCGACGGCCGCACCCTCCTGACCGGCTGCGACGATGGGGGCGTCCGGCTTTGGAGTGTCAGGACCGGCGAACCGGCGGGTCCGGAGTTCTATCAAACCGAGGCGGTGCTCGGCGTGGCGTTCAGCCCGGACGGCCGGGTTGCGGTGACGGGAAGCACCGACAAGACCGCGCGGCTCTGGGACCTGTCGACCGGTGAGCCGATCGGCCAGCCGATGATCCATGGGAATTTGATCACGTCGGTGGCGTTCAGCCCCGACGGCCGGACCGTCATGACCGGCAGTTGGGACAAGACGGCAAGGCTCTGGGACGCCGCCACCGGGAGCCCGGTCGGCCACCCCCTGAGCCACCGGGACTGGGTCTCATCGGTGGCGTACAGTCCCGACGGCCGGACGATCTTGACGGGTTGCTATGACCGCACGGCCCGCCTCTGGGACTTCGCGAGCGGCCGGCCAATCGGCCATCCACTGCGGCACCAGCATTGCGTCCACAACGCGATCTTCAGTCCCGACGGCAAGCGAATCCTGACCGGCTCCTTCGACGGCATCGCCCGGATCTGGGACACCGCCTCCGGCGATCCCATCGGCCCGCCGATCCGACATCGGCACACAGTCTCGTCGGTGGCGTTCAGCCCGGACGGCCGCAATGTGTTGACCGCCGGTTTCGACAGAACGGTCCTGATCTCCGAGGTTGCGACCCCCTTTGGCCGTTCGTTTTCTCATGACGGATTCATCCGTGCGGTGCTTTTCAGCCCCGACGGCCGGACGATTCTGTCCGCAAGCCAGGACCACACCGCGCGGCTCTGGGATGCGGCGACCGGCGCGCCGATCGGGGCGCCGCTGGTCCACAGCGAGGAGGTCGAATCGATCGCGTTCAGTCCCGACGGCCGCACGGTTTTGACCGGCAGCTTCGATCACACCGCGCGGCTCTGGGACGCCGTGACGGGTGAGCCGATCGGGGCTCCGCTCCGTCACGAGGACCGGGTCCAGACCGTGGCGTTCAGCCCGAAGGGGGACACCGTGCTGACCGGGAGCGAAGACAAGACGGCCCGGCTCTGGTCGGCCAAGTCGGGCGAGCCGCTCGGAGCTCCGTTACGCCACGAGGCGTGGGTCAGGGCCGTGGCGTACAGCCCCGACGGCCGGTACATCGCGACCGGCAGCGACGACAAGACGGCCCGGCTCTGGGACACCCTCCGCAAGCAACCGGTCGGTCCCCCCTTCCAGCACCGGGGCAGGGTCATGGCCGTGACGTTCAGCCCCGACGGCAAGACCCTGCTGACGGGGAGCGACGACATGAAGGCACGCCTCTGGGACACCGCCTCGGGCAAGATGCACGTCCTCCCGCTTCAGCACGACGGCCCGGTCTCGGTCGCCGCCTTCAGCCCCGACGGCCGGATCGTGATCACAGGCGGCTGGGACCGCATGGCCCGGCTCTGGGACGCGGCGACGGGCGTGCCGATCACCCCGCCTCTGCGGCACGATGGAACCCTCCGGGCCCTCTCGATCAGCCGGGATGGGAAGACCGTGCTCACCGGCAGTTACGACCGCACGGCCCGGCTCTGGGAAGCGGCCACGGGGAAGCCGATCGGCCCGGCGTTCCACCACGAGAACCAGGTCTGGTTCGTGGTGTTCAGCCCCGACGGCCGCACCGTGCTCTCGGGCGGCCAGGAGAACACGGCCCACCTCTGGAATGTGCCCAAGGCCATGACGGGCTCAATCCGGCAAGTCGAGCGCTCGATCCAGGTTGCCACTGGGATGGAACTCCTCGATGACGGGTCGCTTCGAATTCTCGACTCCGCCGAATGGAACGAACGCCGAACCCGTTCGGATTGAGAGCCCGCGCCATTCGCGGGTCCCTCTCCGCAAGGCGAGAGGTCCCCGCTTAAGGCTTATCGAATCGGCGGCTTCAGATTCAAGGTGAGGGTCAAACTGCCGCCAATCGGGCTGGGGGTCGTGATCGACCGAGCGGTATTCTTACCGAACAGGGCGTTGGCCGTGCCGATCCCCCGGAGGTTGCTGTAGGCGCCCGTCCCACTCACGATCGAGGCGTGCAGGGCGAACCGCGCATTGGGGATCTGGCCGTTGCCCCCCGATCCTGTCAGTTGAACGGTGATGCTCCCCTTGGCGTTGCTGATCTTGACGGTGCCTTGGATATCCGGCTGGTTCGGCAGCCGAAACCCGCCGAAATTGAGCGTGCCGGTCATGGTGCTACGGCCCAGCCCTTGAATTTTCCCCGCGCCGTTGAGGTTGACTTGCAGTGGGGCATCCGCTGCTCGATTATCCTGGTCGGTGGCAAGATATCTTCCGGTCAACGTCCCCGAGGTCGCGGAAAGGCGATTTTCGGTCGCGAGGCTGGTCACTTCTGGCTGGACCAGCGGCCGGACGGTCGTCGCACTCATCGTGATCCGGGATTCGAGGCTGTTCGCCGCCGGGCGAAAGGCGCGGGATTTCTGGCTCATCGTTCGGTGACTCGCGAGAGATCGTGATGGGAAGTTGCGGCAAGGCAGCGGGTCCACTCGAACACCGCCGTGTCCTTCCGCCTGCCACTGGATATCGGGAATCACGCCTTGGAGACGACATCCAAAACAAGCGATCTCAGATGGCGGCGACCGATTCATGATTGCGTGAGCCTCGGAACCGATGTCCAAGAGCCCCTCGCTTTGCGACAGCGATTTTCGCTCGCCTGAAAGGCGAGCGGGGAGCGGATCGCTCCCTGTCTTTGTGAAGACGTGTTCCATCGGCGTGTCGCGCGGATTGCACCCAAGATTTCCGTGCGCCACCCGACGGTAAACCGCTGGAGGGATTCGTTTTCACCCGAGCTCGCGACCAGACGGCCGGCAAGGGCGAGCCACCGCGAATTCTGGCCGTGGTCGCCGAACTCGTCAATGCGGAATTGCGAAATGCGTGTCTTGCTTTTTTGATCTTTAATAGAGTCGTCGAAGTGTTTTAGTGAGTTTGTGTGTTTTTGACCGTACGGGTTGACATGTTGCGTTAACTTGGTAACGAAGCGAGGGTTGTCGAGGCGGCTTTCGTGACGTCCGGCAACGCCGCGAACAGGGCGTTCCAGGTTCCGTCCGGGAGGGTGCGTCGCATCCGTTCCTGGGCCATTAACCAGGCCGGGCGGGCCTGCTCGACCTTTGCTTTCCCCGCCACGGTGATCGCGACCAGCTTCTCCCTGCGGTCGGCTCCGGCGCGGATTGTCACCCAACCGCGCTTCTCGAGGGGGCGGAGGCTGCGGGTCAGGGTCGTCGCGTCGAGAGACGCCATCTCGCCCAAATCGCCTTGACGTATCTCGCCCACCCGGTCGAGCAGCCTGAGCAACGAGTGCTGGGTGGATCGCAGGCCGGTCTCCCGGAGTTCCGCGTCGTAGATCCGGGTCACGGCGCGGGCGGCCTGCCGCAGCGCCGCGCAGAGGCATGGCGTCACGGTCGGTTGAGGCTTCCCGAGGATCGGCTGGTTGACGTCTTCCATATTATCTGTATATGCAGGTAAAACCTGCCGGTCAAGAGGGCCGGCACGATCCGAAGCCTGCCACGGAATCGCGTTCCGACCTTCAAGAATGAGGAGCATCGCCATGTCATCGCAAGCCAAAGTCGCGTTCATCACCGGGGCGAACAAGGGGATCGGGCTGGAGACGGCTCGGGGGCTTGGGCAGTTGGGGATCGCCGTCGTCATCGGCAGTCGCGACGAGGCGAAGGGACGCGCCGCCGCCGAGACGCTCCGTGCCGAAGGGATCGAGAACGTCGAGGCCGTCCGGTTCGACGTGACCAAGCCGGAGGATCACCAGGAGATCGCCCGATACCTTGAGGAACACCACGGCAAGCTCGACATCCTGGTGAACAATGCGGGTGTCATGCTCGACGAAGTCAAATTTGTGGCCCAAGGCGGGTTTAACTCCACGTCCACGGTGACGCCCGAGATTCTTCAGAAGACGTTTGAGACCAACTTTTTCAGTGTCGTCGCACTCACGCAGACGCTGCTACCGCTCATCCGGAAGTCAACCGCCGGGCGGATCGTCAACCTCTCGAGCATCCTCGGGTCGCTGACGTTTCACTCCGACCCGAAATCACCGATCTACGGCATGAAGGGGTTCGCCTACGACGCTTCGAAGACGGCTCTCAACGCGTTCACCGTCCACCTGGCCCATGAGCTGCGTGAGACGCCGATCAAGGTGAACTCCGCCCATCCCGGCTGGGTGAAGACGGACATGGGCGGCTCGGCGGCCCCGATGGAAGTCTCCGAGGGGGGCAAGACGAGCGTGCTGTTGGCGACCCTGCCCGCCGACGGGCCGTCCGGCGGCTATTCCCACCTCGGAGAGACACTGCCCTGGTGAAGTGTCGGGAGCCACCTTCAGGCACAACCTGGCGAATGAGCCGGCACGGCGGGAAGCGCCACCGGCTCTGGCTTCATCAATTGTTTGAACCCGCGGAGGACTTGCAACTCGGTCGCTCGCAGGCAGGGTGGTCGTCGTGCAATGGAACGCCAGGCTGTCGAGTGTTGATGATGTCTGACGCGGGCTACAGACCAAGAAGGCTTGTATTGTGTTCTCGAACTTGGAATTCTATTGGTGCAAGCTCGGTTGCGACTTCGCTTCGGCTTGGTTCGCTCTTGCGAATTGGTCGTGTTCGTTTGTGTCGTGTCGACGCGGAACGAAAGCGGGGACTCACACTCGGTCCGGGTGGCCCTGGATTGTGAGTTCGCCTCAGGGAAGTGTGTGTGAGTGAGTGAGGAGAGTTTCCGTTGTCGATGACACAGGCTCTCTTTGTCTTGACGAATCTGGTGGCCATAGGGTGGGGGGGCCTGCTCTATCGCGGCTCGATCGGCCGGCCGATCTGGGAGCGGCTCGGGGTTGCGGCGCTCCCGTTCCTTGGCGGTACGGTCGTCTGGCATTGGGTCGTGAGCATTGCCTTTCAGTCGATGGCAAGCTTCTGGAACGGAATGCGACTGGCGCCCGCGATTGGCCTGCTGCACGGATACAGGCTCTATTATCCGGCCACGGAAGGGCCGATCAACGGCTGGATTTATGGGCCGATCTCTGCGGTGGCCTACTTGCCGGCGGCCTTGCTGAGCAACGCGGGCGGCCAGCTCTTGGTGGCCCGCGGCCTCAGCCTCGTCTATTACCATGGGCCGGCGGCCTGGCTCCTGCTCCGAAGTGACGAGGGGCGCAAGGGGTGGCCCGGCCTGGGCGAAGTCCTGCTCTTCTTGACCTTTGTTCTTTTGGCGACCAACTCGCACGGCTTGCGCTACAGCGCGACGGAAGTGCATGCCGATGCGCCGACACTGGCCCTGGCGGCCTTGGCGGTCGCGCTGATGGTTCGGGGCGGGGGCGGACGGAATCCCAGGACTTGCTCGCTTGCGTTGATCCTGGCGGTCCTGGCCGTCTGGTCCAAGCAACTCACGATCCCGCTCCTACTTGTCGTGCTGCCCGCTTATGCCTTGGCGACGGGGGCGCTCAAAAACCCGTTCCGTTCTCTGCTCCCCGGGATCGTGGGCGGGTTGGCGATTACTTTGGTCCTCTTCTACGTTTTCGACCCGACTAGTCTCCTCTTGAATATCGTGGTGGTTCCGGGCCGCCATCGGTTTCGAGCCAAAACGTTGGTGGACTTCCTCTATCCGCTGGTCGTGCTCCAGGAAAAGCACGCGCCCTTGTTCTTCCTGTTTGCGGTCGGTGGACTGGCCCGGATTGCGCTGCCGAGCGCAGGGGGGGAACGGCGCGATCGCGGTTGGATTCTGTTTCTGATTGCGGGGCTGGCTGAGCTTCCGTTCTCCATCATGGGCTACTTCGGAGAAGGCGGTAATGAAAATAGTATGTCGTTTAGTTTTTATTTTTTGACGTTGGGAACCCTCTTGATGCTCAAGCCGCTGGTCGGCTCGGGACGTGAGACGGAACCGAGGCCAACCTACGGGGTTTGGTATCTGGTCATCGGTCTGAGCCTGATGTTGGCCACGTTTGAGGTCGAGACTCTGGGGAACGCGCTCATCCACCGCAAGGGGGCCTGGCAAGACTCCGTCGTGGCCGAGCGGTTCATCCGCGCCCATCCCGGGGAGGTTTACTTCCCCTGCAATCCGGAAGCCCACCTTGCCGCCGAGGGGATGCTCTACCACACCGAAGACGGGATCAACGGTCGAGCCTATTCCGGAATCATGACGAGCTCCGACCACTTCTTCCGACACATTCCGCCCCGCACCCGGCTCGTCTGCTATCCCCAGAACGCCGCGGGGCAGGCCCGCGTTGGGGCGATGACCTATTTGAAGGACTTTCACAAGACGGACCTGGCCGAGCTGCCGAATTGGGCTTGCTTCGAACGCGATTCCGGCGCGACTAGGTGAGAGCCGATGCCACGGTCCAAAACCGGGCCGCAGACGCGATGCGGTCGAAGTCGGGATTTTAACGCATCAAAATTCAGTTGAATTCTTGGAAAACAGACATATTTTATTTTTTTTGAGAGAAAGTAAGTTGTCGATTACACAGGTTCTCTTCTTCTTGACGTGTCTGTTTTTCGTCGGGTTGGGGATCTTGTACGGCCGCCGCTCGACCGACCGACCGATCTGGGAACGGCTCGGGATTGCGGCGCTTCCGTTCCTCGGTTGCACCGTGGCCTGGCACTGGGTGGTGAGCCTCACCTTTCAAGCGAGATCGAGCTTCTGGAGCAAAGAGAGTTTGGCGGCCGCGATGGGCCTGTCGTACGGATACGGCCTCTCTTACCCGACTCCGGTGGGACCGCTCGGTGACATGATCGATGGGCCGGTCTCAACGCTGGCCTATTGGCCTGTGGTTTTCTTGGGCCATTCGGGCTTCCAGATTCTGGTGACCCGCGGCTTGAGCCTGTGCTATTACTACGGGCCGGCGGCCTGGCTCCTGCTCCGTAACGAGGAACGCCTTGGCGGACGGGAGTGGGACCAGGACCAAGACGAGGACCAGAGGCGGAGCCGGCCCCGTCTGGGATCGCTCTTGCTGTTCATCGCGTTCGTGCTCTTGACGACCAACTTCCGCGCGTTGCGATTCAGCCCGACCGAGGTGCACGCCGATTCGCCTGCGCTGGCCCTGGCGGTCTTGGCCGTTGTGCTGATGGTCCGGGGCGGCGGCGGGCAAAATCCCTGGACCGGCTCGCTCGCGTTGATCCTGGCGGTGCTGGCCGTCTGGGCGCAGCAACTCACGGTGCCACTCCTGCTGATCGTGCTGCCTGCTTATGCCTTGGTGACGGGGGCACGCACGAGCCTGTATCGGTTGGTCGTTCCCGGGTTCGTCGGTGGGTTGGCGCTCACCCTGATCTTTTTGACTGCCTTTGACTGGCAGTGGCTTGGGTTCGGGGGCGGAGTCCCCTCTCTGGCGACTCCGCTTTGGGGCAAAGGCTGGGTGAACTTCCTCGCTCCGCTGATCGTGTTCCAGGAACGGCATGCGTCCTTGCTTTTCCTGCTGGCCGTCGGGTTCGTGGGCCGGATCGGGGCGCTGTGCGATGACCAGGCCGGTTCGCGCGCGGCGTCGGCGCGGTTTCAGCGCGGCGACGCCGACTGGATCGTGTTCCTGATCGTGGGGTTGGCCGAACTCCCGTTCTCCGTTCTCGGCGGTTTCGGGGGTGTCGCCAATGGGCACACGATGGCGTTCAGCCTCTATTTTCTGAGCCTGGGATCGCTTCTGATGCTCAAGCCTCTGCTTGGCTTAGGCGGAGGAGGCGGGCAGGAGCAGGAGCCAACCCGTGACCTTTACCCGTGGAGCTGGTATCTGATCATCGGCCTGAATCTGATGTTGGCGACGATTCAAGACGAGGCCCTGGGGATCGCGCTCGTCGACCGCAAGGGGACCGGGCGAGCGACCGTCGTGGCCGAGTGGTCCCCGCCGCTACTGCCTCCTTGTTCACCAGGTCCCCGCGCGTTACACTCCCCTCCACCGCGTGTTTGAATTCCCGTTCGATTCGTCTGTTCTTGTCCGGTGTTGAAGGCTCGGGCGGGTCGTTCTCCTGGGGCGAGAGGATCCGTGACCATGGCCTGGATCAGAATCGGCAAGCGCACGATCAATATCGAGAACATCGCTCAATTTGTCGTCGAGCAAGAGGATATCGTTCTCATCTCGATGGTCGGCGATCCGGGGAAGAACCCGATCCGATTCGAAGGCGAAGAGGCGAAGGCCGTGCGCGAGTTCATCGACGGTGGCAAGTTAGGGGAAGTCATGAGGGTCTTCGTCCCGCCCCGAGAGAAAACCGAACTCGATGAAGTGCTCGCCCGGAGAAAACGCACGATTCGGGGCGGAGAGACCGGGATCTGAAGCCGAGGTAGCCGAGCCCTGCGTTCGTTGCGAGTGCCATCGGGGCCGAGGGCGTCCCAGGCTTGCAAAACGCTTCGGTTGCCCATCAGGAAAGTCATGTTCTTGAAGGTTCTCACGGGCATGGCTTTTCTCAAGTCTCCAGCGGTTGTTGTTTGCAATGCACTCAAGTCCTCCTGTTGAGTCCTGTGAGATCCTGCCTGGATAAGGCGGGCACTTGTTTTTATTGTTTTTAGGCGATATGGCTAGGTAAGTTGGTTTGATCTGCTGATCGTTGTCCTTCTTGATTTTCTGATGGATGGCCGTGGCACCCTCTGGCCTGCACGAAATCCAAAGGAGGACCACGTCCACCTTTGTTGCGATCATGGCGTGGCCGTTTTATTTGGAGAGCGGACGGGGTCGAGGTGTGGTATCGTGGGGGGGTGGAAGAGTCTACGGGCTCTCCCCGAACGATCTCCCGGAGCGAGCCCGGGCCGGCCCATTATGAGCCCCCTCTTCCATGCGCGACTCCGATATCAAGAAGATTGCGTTCGTCGGTGATTATCTCCCTCGTAAGTGCGGAATCGCTACGTTTACACATGACATGCATGCCTCGGTGGCGACCCAGTTTCCGGACGCCGAGTGCTTCGTGGTGCCGGTCAACGACCGCCCCGAGGGGTACGACTATCCGCCCGAGGTCCGCTTCGAGATCGATGAGCAGGACCTGGACAGCTACCTGAGGGCGGCCGACTTCCTGAATTTCGCGAACACGGACGTCGTCTGCCTCCAGCACGAGTACGGGATCTTCGGCGGCCCGGCCGGCAGCCATATCCTCGGCCTGCTGCGGGACCTGCGGATGCCGGTTGTGACCACCTTGCACACCGTGCTCCGCGAACCCGACGGCGACCAGCGTCGCGTCTTGATGCGACTGGTGAATCTGTCCGCTCGCGTCGTGGTGATGACCGAGCGTGCCCGCACCTTTCTCCAGGAAATCTACGGCATCCCCGAGGCCAAGATCGACCTGATCGCGCACGGCATTCCCGACACGCCGTTCGTCGACCCGAACCCCTATAAGGACCAGTTCGGCGTTGAGGGTCGGCTGGTGGCGCTCACGTTCGGACTGCTCTCGCCCAACAAGGGGATCGAGCATATGCTCCGGGCCGTGCCCGAGATCCTCAAGCAGTTCCCCAACTTCGTTTACATTGTCCTGGGAGCGACCCATCCGGACCTGGTCCGCGAGCACGGCGAACGGTATCGACTGAGTCTGGAGCGTTTGGCACGCGACCTGGGTATCAAGAATCATGTGATCTTTTACAACCGATTCGTTGAACTCAACCAGTTGACCAAGTTCATTCGCGCGGCCGATATCTACGTGACTCCGTACCTCAATCCTGCGCAGATCACCTCGGGCACGCTAGCCTACTCGTTCGGCTGCGGCAAGGCGATCGTCTCGACGCCGTACTGGCATGCCGAAGAACTGCTGGCCGAGGGCCGTGGGGTGATCGTGCCGTTCGCCGACTCGCAGGCGCTGGCGCGGGAGATCTGCGCGTTGCTGCGTGACGAGCCTCGTCGCCTTGAAATGTGCAAAAATGCTTATGATTTAGGCCGGGAGATGATCTGGACGCGTTCCGCCCACCACTACATGGACGCATTCCAGCGGGCGCGCCACGGGCGTCAGGATCAGCCCTTCCGGCCGCTGGCGGTCCGGACGCTGGCCGAGCAGCAGTCCGAGCGGCCGCTCTGGCGGCTCGACCACCTCTCGCGGATGACCGACTCGACCGGGATGTTCCAGCATGCCACCTACACGATCCCCAATTTTGCCGAGGGGTACTGCACCGACGATAATGCGCGGGCCTTGTTGCTGACCGTGCTGCTGGGCGAGCTCGGCCACGACGGGTTGGAGGTCAGGCGGATCGCCACCACCACGGCGGCCTTTCTTCAGGCGGCCTTCGATCATGAGCGGAAACGGTTCCGCAACTTCATGAGCTTCGACCGCCATTGGCTTGAGAAGGTGGGGTCGGAGGATTCCCACGGGCGGGCCGTCTGGGCGCTGGGCGTCTGCGTCGGCCGGTCGCACCGGTCGGACTTGCCCGCCTGGGCGGCCTCGTACTTCGAGCTGGCGCTCCCCCCGTTGCCGGAGATGACCTCGCCTCGAGCCTGGGCGTTCGGCTTGCTGGGCATTCACGAGTATCTCCAGCGGTTCAGCGGCGATCGCTTCACCGGCCAGATCCGCGACGCGCTGACCACCCTGCTCATTGACTTGTACGACCGCACGGCCACGCCCGATTGGCCCTGGTTCGAAGAGATCCTGGCCTACGACAATGCCCGCCTGCCGCACGCCCTGATTGCCGTCGGCCGCGATGGCGGTAATCCGCGTGCCTTGGAGATCGGCCTGCGGGCCTTGACCTGGCTCGTCGAAGTCCAGCGCGCTCCGCAAGGCCATTTTCGGGCGATCGGCTGTCACGGTTTCTATCGCAAGGGGCAGACGCCGGCCCGGTTCGACCAGCAGCCGATCGAGGCCGCCGCGACGGTCGCCGCCTGTCTGGAGGCGTACCGAGCCACCCAGGAACCGCACTGGGTGAATGAGGCCCGCTCCTCCTTCGAATGGTTCCTCGGTCGCAATGACCTCGGCCTGGAGCTGTACGACCCCGGGTCGGGCGGCTGTTGCGACGGTCTCCAGGAGGATCGGATCAACCGCAACCAGGGGGCCGAGTCCACGCTCGCGTTCCTCCTTTCGCTTGCCGAGATGAACCTGCTGGAAAGTTCACTGGCGGCATTTCGCCAGGCGCGGTAGTGTCCCACTGGATCCAGGGAGGGCGAGAAGGGCCGACACTCCTCGAAATTAAGGTTTCAAATCCACCGACATGGACGTTAAACGCACCGGGATTATCCTCAAGCCGTCCAACTCACGCGTTGTCATCCGACCGTTTGAGGTGGCCAACGAAAACCGGATCGAGAAGATCATCGCCCGCGTCTCGTCCCTCTCCGAGGAGGAGGTCGAGGCCGTCCTGATGAACGTGAGGCAGGAGTTCCACGAGCGCCATCAGCGCACCCGGGAATTCTTGCTCCACCGGTTCGATCAGGTCCAGCGCTATGCGCTGACCGACGAAGCGCTCAGCGAGAGCCGCCGCCTGTTGATCGGGGCCTACTTCACCCAGGAATACGCCCTCGAGTCGGCCGCTCTGTTCAATCCGTCGATGGTCTTGCACCCTGATCAGTCGGGCTTGCCCGAGGGGTGGTGCCGATTCATCCTCAGCCTGAGGGCCACCGGCGAGGGCCATATCTCGTCGATCACGTTCCGCTCCGGCGTGCTCGACGCCGAGAACCGGATCCGGATGGACGAGCCGACCCGGTTCGTCGAGGCCCCGGAGATGGTGCCCAACGCCCTTTACCAGAAGCCCCTCTTCTACCGCAAGCTCATCGAGCTGGGGACCAACGGCCCCCTGACCGACCAGGTGATGGCCGCCTTGGGCGACCATTTCACGCTCAGCGAACTGGAACACACGATCCAGAACGTGAAGCATCACAACCGGGCACGCCAGCGCGAGTTCGAGCCGATCGCCCACACCATGGTCATGCTGGCCAAGTCCAACTACGAGATCCGGTTCAGCCCCGAGCTCGACGTCTCGGAACGGATCATCTTCCCCTCGTCCCCCACCGAGACCAATGGGATCGAGGACGCCCGGTTCGTCAAATTCACCCACGATGACGGCCGAGTCTGCTACTACGCGACGTACACCGCGTACGACGGTCGAGTGACCCTGCCGCAGATGCTCGAGACCGAAGACTTCCTCCACTTCAGGGTGGGCACCCTGAACGGGACGGAGATCCGGAACAAGGGGTTTGCCCTGTTCCCCCGGATGATCAACGGTCTCTACGTGATGCTCTCCCGTCAGGACAACGAGAACATCTATTTGATGTATTCCGACATGCTCCACTTCTGGTACACCAAGGAGCTTGTCGCCAGGCCGACCTATCCCTGGGAGTTCGTCCAGCTCGGCAACTGCGGCTCGCCGATCGAGACCGAGGCCGGTTGGCTGGTCCTGACCCACGGCGTCGGGCCGATGCGCAAGTACGCCATGGGGGCCATGCTGCTCGATCTCAATAACCCGACCCGCGTGATCGGGCGACTGGCGACCCCCCTCCTGGAACCGAACGCCAACGAACGCGAAGGCTACGTCCCGAACGTCGTCTACAGTTGCGGTGCGCTACCGCATGGCCGTGAACTGATCATCCCCTACGCCATGTCCGACTACGCCAGCACCTTCGCCACCGTGGCGATCGACGACGTGCTCAACGCCATGACCCGCCCCTGAGCCAAGGGGCTGGCGACCGCGGTTTACCGGCGGGTCGCGCAAGTGGCCGCCGGTTTCAGCCCCAACAGGCCGACTCATGGTGATCTGGTGACGTAAACTCACGAAGTCGATCCGACCGCCGGAAGTCGGTGATTCACCCACTGATAACGCCGTTGATTGCGCGCTCGATTTTCCGCAGGATTTCGAGCAGGAGCTCGAACGCCGGTGGCTCGCCGAAGATCATTTCTTGCATCTTTCGGTAGTCCTGCTCCAACTCCGTCAGACGGGCGTCCCGCGGCACGATTCGGAGTGTGCCCGGCTTTGCGTCCCCGTACCGCGCCCATGCCGCCGGGAAAAACACTTCCTTGTGCCGGGCGACCTTCAGCAACAGGTCGGTGTCTTTGACAGCAGCCTTTCCCAACGCGTGCTCGTACAGCCGCACCACGTCATAGTAGTGCCGCGACTGCCGATCGCGGAACTTCTTTTCCGCTGGGGCGTGGTGCCACATGTGCAACACCGTTGCTTTCTCCCAAAACGTCCGCTCGGCGGCCAGGGCGAGGACTTTGCATCCCGACTCTTTGAGGCATCCGGCAGGAATTACTTTACCTGTATATCTGCTGTTTTTGGCTTGATGATAATGTCGTACTTGGGCAGTGCCGTTGAGCGTTGCAGGCGAGCCTCGTACGCTTTCATTTGTTTGGCGGGAACTCGAATACCGTTTGGATAATGGCCATCAAGGCATTTCACTGTCGGGTGCCGCCCTCTCCAGGTCATCCGCCTGGCGCATTGGAGAACGACCTCCAAGCTGTTCAGCAAGACTCCGTTCCACTTCTTCTCCAGCGCCGACCAACAACGTTCGATCGGATTGTATTTGCTGTGGTAGGGAGGATAGTACACCAAACGCACCTCCAACCCTGACCAGTCGGCGAACTGCACCATCCGTTTCAAGAATTGGGTCCGCCGCCCGGAGTTCTTCGGCCCGTTGTCCAGGTAGATCACCAGGCGTTTGATCGATCGGTGGGCCCGCTTGACCTGACGCCACCACATCTGCAAGGCATCCACCCAGGCATCGCTGGTCTCGTGCCATCCGAAGATGAGCATCAATGCTCCGGTCGCAACGCTCAGGATGCCGACGGGGACCAATTTCTCCTTCGCCGGGGGGTCATGATCCCAGCCCTTGGCCACCACGCCCTGCGCGTCGGTCCGGGTTTTTCCCCCCACGGACGTAATCGCCCAGGCTCACCTTCGCTTTGGTATCCATGGAGATCTCCAGCACTTCGGGATCGCCACGGACCTCGTCATGCACCTCCTGCACGTGGGCGAAGATCGCGTCGGTCTCCTCGGTCTTCTTTAGTGGCTTGCCCTTCTGGATCCGCTTGAGGCGGTAGTTCATGCGATTGAGGATGTCACGCATCGTGCGCTCGCTGGGCAACTCCGCCTTGGGGTAACCCTGATCGATCAAAGCCTGGCGCACCTCGGCGGCCGACAAATTCGTGTACCGACGTGACGACTGGAGTCCTGGGTCGGCGTAGGTGTGGGGTTCCACGACGGCGCGGATCAGGGCCGCCAGGCGCGGATCCTTCTCCTCGCTTCGCCTTCGACCGCGTGCGGCGAAGTTCTCCAGGCAGCGAACGCCCTGCTGGGACTCGTGCAGTCCCTTCTCGATCGTATCGCGTCCCCAGCCGAAACGTCGTTCGGCCAGTCGGGCACTGCCATGGCAAAGTTTGGTAGTCACCTCGGCCTGGAAGAGCCGGCGCTGATGTCCGGTGAGTCGTCGGGCCCCCGAGCGAAGCAGTGCATCAATGTGGTCGGCGGAGCCTTCCATGTTGAAGAACCTCCGTGCTGGAGAGTTGACAGTCCTGGATGTGTTCCCCTACCGTGCTTTTGCAAGCATAACTCCGAACACGGGTAGATTTCCAGATACCGGTCGCCTGAATACATTGGGAAAGTCCGCCGCCGCGTAGGAGATGACCGTTGCCTCGATTGCCGGCCAGTGATCCGACCGTGCCCCGATTTCCAGTCGCACGACCGGCCGGATATAGGCCAGTTCGTCGGCGGGGCGGGACCAATTGCCGGTCGGGTAACGAAACAACAGAGTCTGCCCGTCTGGGTCATCCTCGGCGAGTTCCATCGTCCATGTTGTTGAGTGCGGTTCACCCAACGCATCACTAAATGCGGCCACGAGTTGCGGCAGAAGCCGTTCGCGGATGATCCGCTGGCACGTTTTGGCCAGTGCTTCAAGGCCGTGCTTTCGCTGCTTTCCCGTAGGAGAGTTGAGCGGATCGCTTTCCCCGCTGAAACCCAGTCCAGCCCGGTCGAATGACAGGTCTACATCTTCTGAAAACCGATCGATCACTCCGAACACTTTGGATAGCGAAGTACCACCCTTGAAGAGCAGTCCCGCGGGTGGGTCGGGCAGGGTGAACAGCCGCTTGAGCGTCCAGCAGACCCAGAAGTCCTTCTCGATGATCTCGCTGGTCAGCCTGCGCTGACGAGCCGTCGCCGCGAACAGGTCGGCTCGGTCGCCGGTTGGCAGTCGGGCAACGTCATCCATGGCTCGCTACCTCCGCTTGAGGATGCCCGGCGATCTGCCGCACCGCATCCGCGATCCAGTCGGTTGTGTAACGGGCGTCCTGCAGTAACTGAGACTGATTCCTGGGAGACAACGTCTTGCGGATTCGGCTGATTACGGTGGAATCGACCGCGTCCTTGCCGAGATACCTCATCGCCTGTAACACCGTTGCGCTGGTTCGGTTGCCGATCGGCAGTTCCTTGGGGGCCACATGCTTTACCACGATGACCAAGTTGCCGACTCGTACTTGGCGGCTTCGTCCGTCGGTGAGATACACCGCTTTGGCGGGCACCTGCGTTGAAAGCCCGAGGCGGTTTGCAGCCGTTGCCCCCGAGGGAGCGATCCGGCTCCCCGTTTGGCGTGCAAGTGCGCCAGCAATCTCATCGACATCCGGCGGAACGACGATTCCCAGCCGCTTATTGATCCGCGGGTAGTAGTACAGACCGCGGCCCAGCCGCTGTAACGTCTCTGTCTTGGCAAGCCGCGACAAAGCCTGATCGACCGACTCGCGGCTCCCTATGTCCAGGAAGTCCTTTGGCGTGAACACCTTACTCCGCCCCTGGCGACGTAGGCGATCAACGATTCTGCCCTGAATACTTGTGTCCATAGTTCGGCTCCGATCAGAAAAATGTATCTGTTTTTCTGACAGAAGGCAAGACGGTAATTTAGAGATGCTGACTGGGTGTCTTTGCAGCAAGATGCTATTTGGTAAACTCTTACAGAAAATTTGTGTCAGAAACTCGAGTGCGATTTTCCGACGATTTTCGTGAGGAGTGATCCCGGTACTGTCATGAACAGGAGCGAGGGCCCCGTGCCTGTCCAGACGCCGGGAATCGACGCGAAATCATGTCGCTGGCCAAAAAAAACACGTCGCGGAACCGTACTTCGCTGCGCGTGTCCTTGCAAATTGAGGAAAGAAACACACGGAGGAATTCCTAGGCGGTACGAAATACCTCGGTATCTTGCTTGATTGGAATCAGTAGAAGCCGACCTCATCAGGGTTTGAGACCTTTGTGGTCAAGTCCCCCAACGTTGCCACATGGGCCGCTGAGTTGGGGCTGAAAACAAGAGGCTGGGTGCTGTCCCGATCTGGCATGGAACGTCAGATCGGGATGGAACCCGTGCCGGTCCTCGATTCCCTCGCTTGGGAAGCAATGCATACGAACACACGCTGTCGCATGCGTGGCGAACCATCATCGCATGTCGGTTTCTCTGGAAATTGCTCGATCAAGATGCGCTGGCTTTCTAGGCATCAAAGTCTATGCGGTGGCTGATGCGCTTCGCTATAATCGGGTTGAAACAGACGATGGGGTGATTCCGAAGGACTGTCGGTTCATTGCAGGCACACTCCCATGACGCGATTTGAAAAACAACAGCGCAACGCGGTTGCTCAACTGTTGGGAGCACGCGAACGCTACGAGGACTTGATCTGGGGCTTAGAAGTCGAACGGGCGGGATTGTTGAGTCGAGGCTGTCCGATCCATTCCCCGGTCTGGAGAGGATGCGGCCCGTTGCCGACGACGAAGCAAGCAAGCCGGTTCCAGGGGGCGGTGGACATGCGCACGCGGAGCGGTCCGGCCTGGGGCCGTCGGCAGGCCAAAGCGATCGGCAATCCTGAGACGAAACGACTTTGGACGCCTCGTCACCGAGGCATCGCGTTGAGTAAGTCACGCTCCGCGAACTCGGCCACCGCCGTGAACGCATCCGCGGCGCCGTAGTACACCAGGATCGTTCCCTGGGCCTGATTCCGTACCAGGCCGGTCGGGAAGACGACGTTGGGCACGAACCCGGTGACTTCGAAATCGGCCTCGGGGACGAAGAAGGGCGCGGAGGCCCGGCGCTGAACCTGGGCCGGATCGTCCGGATCGAGGAGGATCGCTCCGCCGAAATAGGCGCCAACCTCGCCAGGCTGGGTCGGTTGCCGGTTTCCGTGATAGATCTCGAGCCAGCCGTCCTGGACCCGGATCGGCGGGGCTCCGGCGCCCACCCGGCCGGCTTGCCACGTACCGCCGCCGCCGGTGGCCGAGGCCGTGACGGCGAGGGGGGCGTGCGCTCCCCAGTGGATCAGGTCGGGCGAGCGCGCGGCCCACATCTCGGGTCGGGTGAACGGTGTTCCACAGACCGGTCGGTGCAGCGCGGCGAAGCTCCCCCCGATCTTCTCCGGGAAGAGGACCACGTCCTTGTTCTCGGGGCAGAAGATGATCCCGTGGCGCTCGAACGAACGGAAGTCGACCGTGGACGCCAGCGCCGTCGCGGGGCCGTGGCGCGACACCGAGACATAAGTGAAATAGAAACGGCCGTCCAGCGGGGTGATCCGCGGGTCTTCGACGCCGAACTCCTCGAGCTCGGTTTGCGGGCGGAACGTGACGTCGCTGATTTCGCGGACCGCGCGCCCGTCCCCGCAGCGGACGACTCGGAGGTGCGAGCTGAACGTGAGCCGGACCAGGCCGTCCGCCTTGTGCTTGACGACTCGGGGATCGATCGGGATCAAGTCGTCGTCGGGCACCCAGTCGACCGTTAATTCACCGGTTGAGTCCCACCTGGGCAGGCCGGTGAACCCCGGGCGTCGCTCGCGAGGGCGCTCGGCCACCCGGACCAGGAGGACGACCTCGTCTTCGGTCTGGACGGCCCCGGGGTTGAAGGCGCCGACGACCTCGAAGTCAGGGCGGGACGAGGGCATGTCCTCGGGCCGGAGCAGGAGCCGGGTCATCAGCCGCGGCACGGTCATCGGCCGGTCTCCGCCAAACGATCGCGTTGGGGATGAGCCAAGGCATCGGCCGCGCAGGCCGTCACGAGCGAATCCCGGCCGTTGGCCTCGGTCACGACCCGCCGGTGGTTGCGATCCCGGATCCAGGCGACCTGATCGGCCATCATGGCCCGGAGCAGCTTGCTGTAGAGCGGTGACTTGGCCTGGCCGTCCCCGAACGCGAGGTCGATTTTCTGGTAGACGTCGTACTCGTGGCCGCGGCCTCGACAACTCCGGTCCTTACCGCCGTAGGGCTCGACCACGTCGAGCCGCGCCCCCGGGAGCAAGTCGCTCAACTCGCGCGACTGCCGCTCGTCCACCACCGCGCGAATCTGGAGCCGAGTCGGTACCCAGTCGTGAAGCGTGATATCTCCCCGTTCGAATACGAGCCGGAGCTCCTGGCGGTCCATTCGCCCGGTCTGGTGAAAGCCGTGGTAGAAGTTGACCCAGGGGACCGCGCCGTAGCGGACCGTGCTCTGGACATGCTCCTCAATGGTCGTCCCCGGCCGAGTCCCCACCTGCGCAGACTCGACGCGCCCGGACCCGAGCCAGCCGGCGAACATGTCGAAGAAGTGGACCCCATGCTCGATGAAGATTCCGCCGCTCTTGCTCGGGTCCCAGAACCAGTGACTGGCCGGCAAGTTCTCATCCGAGGCATAGTTTTCGAAGGTCCCGTGCAACACCTCGCCGAGCATTCGCCCTTCGATCAGCCGGGACACTTTATCGAACAGCGGGTTATACCGCTGCATCAGGTTGGCGACCAGGAGCCGGTCGCGCTGCCGGGCCTTGGCGACCAGTTCGTCGGCCTGGGCGACGGTCATGGCCAGCGGTTTTTCGACGATCACATGCTTGCCCGCCTCCAAGGCGGCCATCGCCTGGGCGTGGTGGAGGAACGGCGGGGTCGCGATGTAGATCAGGTCGACGTCGTCGCGCTGGAACAGCGTTTCCAGGTTGTCATCATTCTCAACCCCGAACCGCGCCGCCGCGGCCAGGGCCGCCGGCCGGTGGGTGCCGGCCATCGCCACGAACTTGACTCCCGGTACCTGCGCGAACTGTTGGAGTGCAAACAGGCCGAACCCGCCGCAGCCGATCACCCCCAAGCCAATCAGATTGTCGCCCATCGATCCTGCCTTTTTTCTCGGGTTGGTGACAGGTCGTTCCGTTGAGCGGCCCGGGAAACCGGTGGCTCCCCCGCGGTCGATTGGTTTGTCGTGGCCAATCGGCCCGGGAGCCCGTTCCCTCTTTTTCCTTTTTGCCTCAACGCTGGGGTGCGATGCAAACGAAAACCGCTCAGGCCGACGCTTCCGGTTCCATTCCGGTCAGGTTGTCCGGCCTTCAATCCAGGAGTAGGGCGTCGGTGGCGCCTGGCTGATTCGCTCGGCGATTCCGTCGGCCGCGTGTTCGTAGCGTTCCGGCTGGCGGCAGAGATAGTCCTGGGCTCGGGCTGCCTGCCCGGTGAGCGAGCGATCGGGAATCCCCCAGCTCTGATTCAGGTGCTCGATGATTTGGGCGTAGTCGCGGACCGTGTAGGCGCCCACGCGCTGGGTGACCGTGGCGAAGTGGTCGTAGAGGTGGGGATCCTGGCCGTCGTGCATCAGGCGTCCGGGCATGGCGATCAGTCCCTTGAGGACCGATCGGTAGGCGAGCGTCCCCCCCTCGGGGTCGCGTTCCATGATCTCGCCGACCACGCGCGTATAAAACGTCTCGTGGCGGGCTTCGTCCCCGGCGATCCGCCGGCAGATCTTCGAGAGCTTCTCGTCCCCTTGCGCGGCCGCGAGCTTGCCGACGTTCATGTGGGTGATTCGGGTCGCTCGTTCCTGGAACGCGGCGTAGATCAGGCCGGAATAACCGTCGTCGTTGCTCCGGGGGTTGAAACCGTTCTTGAGCAAGTGGTGGATGGTGACTTCAACCGCGCGCATGTTCACTCTGCCGGTGAGCCGCAGGTAGGCGTTGAGCAGGTCGCCGTGGCGGTTTTCCTCGGCCGTCCACCCGCGGAGCCACTGGGCCCAGGGCTCGTCGGCGGTCCCGGTGTCGTCCCGGGCGATGCGCGAGAGCGGCAGGGTGTAGTTCGGCAACGCCTCTTCGGTGACCATGTTCCCGACTAGAACGACCAGCAACTCGTCGGAGAGCTGCTCGGCCGACTTGCGGAACGCGGCGAGTTGCTCGGCCCAATCCTTCGCGCGCAGGTTCGGGAGGAAGTCGGTCGGCTGCCAAGCCTGGTCCACCGAGGCGAGCAGGGACAGGTTTTCGCCCACGAACCCTTGCAAACTTTCAATCACATCCATGCCGGGTCGCCTTCCATCTGGTCGCTCGCAGTGCCCGATCCGGGTCGCCGTCCGGCCAGTACGTTATGTTTGAGAATGGGTTCGGTGCCGTTGGGATTCTATGCGTCCCTACAATGGTCTTCCACGTCGCTTCGAACGTCAATTCGTCGCCGAGAGCCGAAGATTGGGACATTTCCTCAGGAAAACAAACCCTCAGCTGTTCCGGTTGCAGGCTTGAAATGGGCGTCGGGATCTGGCCAGGGGACGTGAGCCCTCGAGAATCGCCAGTGCCCCAATGAAGTTTTCTTGCAGCCCCTTCGAGGGCTGGACTGCAAAAAAACAAAGACGCGATCCGCAGGACGATGTTCCAGACAATTGCCTTCAAGCTCCCTGAAATCGGGCAACGGTCCTTGGGGCTTCGCGAGGAGCGGGTCCGAAATGAGATCGCCCATGGATGAGGGCATGAAGCTGAAGGGCATTTTCGGGAGCGTTATTTTGGATCGATTGTAGTGTAGTCAAAAACTATGCCAAAAGCAACGAAAAAATTTAATAATTAATTCAGTTGTCTGTTAATTTTCCGCTTGTCTTGATTTCAACATTGTTATGATGAGTAATGGAGGACAAGGGCCCGACCGATCGATGGCTCGGATTGGGTGGTGGAACCGATGGTAGAGTCGAATTCGAGGAAACCGGGCCGTCCCAAGCGAACCGGGCCGGCGCGTCAGACGGTGGTGGCGTTACGGGGCTCGCCGGAGTGGAAGTTGTGGCTCGACGGGTTTGCCGACCACTGCCGTCTCGGGCTGGCCGATACGATTGAGCAATCCTTGCTCTGCTACGCCAAGGACCGGGGCTTCCGGGGGCCTCCGAAGCGATGATGATGCCGCCGACGGTCAGACGCAATGCTCGCCCGCGAGTTCATCGCTTTGGAGTTTCTTTTGCATGTTGATTTGCTTGGTGAGTTTGGCCGGATTGGGGCTCCTGACCGGGGGCGTCGCACGTTGGGCACGCTCCGTACCCGACTCGATGGGGTGGATCCGCTCGCTTCTGCTCGGGGTTACAGGTTCCCTACTCGGTGGGGTCTTGGCCTACGTCTTGGACTTTGGCGTGCCACCGCGCCCGGGAGCGGGCTGGATTCTCGCGATCGTCGGCGCTGTCGTGCTGCTCTTGGCCGGACGCTTTCCGGGCTATGCCCGGAAGTACTTGTGAACGAGCCAAGCCCGCCCGATCCCCCTTTGTAAAGATCGCGGATCACTACGAGGAGTTTTGAGAGATGTTGAACGATTGGCGCGAGTGTCTGCGGAAGAAGTTGGAGGCCGACCCGTTGGCCTCGTCCGGGCCGCCGATCGAGGTCACGGGGGTCGTCGACCCGCTTGATGACGAGGCCGCCCTTCGCGCGGCGGGGATGGAACTCAAATACAACGCGACGAATTTTCTCGGGCTCGCCCCGCGCCACCTGCGGCTCCTCAACTTTGGGACCACGCCCGTCCTGGGCGGGCAAGTCGAAATGTCCCTCCGGTTTCGCTACTACCGCTCCGGCTCGATCGGCGATGGATCGACGCTGGCCGACGAGACGTCAGAGGCGGACTTCAACGATCTGCCTTGAAATGATCAAAATTGGAATTATTGGAATTTGAGTGGAATGGCGATGAGCTGATCGATTGGGGGCCAAACCCTGGCCCGCACGCGAACCGAACCTGGGAAACGTCCCGCCGCTCCTTTGGCCACTTCCCGCCGATCTTCAGCGTGAGGTCGACGGAACCTTCACGATGGCCGATTCAAGACCTTGGAAGAGGTGGTCCTCCATTACGACCGGCACTTTGTGCTGGCGTTGACCGACCGGGAGGTGGGCGACTTGGTTGCCTACTTGTAAGTCGCTCTGACGCCGTTGAAGCAGGAAGTTGGGCTCGGCCCTCGCTCTGACGCCGTTGAAGCAGGAAGTTGGGCTCGGCCCCCGGTCTTTGGGCGCGCGTACCGGGGGCCGAGTACGGACCCCGGCCATCCCGACCTGGGTCATTCGAGGGTAAACCGCTGTCAGCAAGTGATTCCTTGTTCGAGGGCCCCCTCTGGCTTTGTGGCGGGCGACGCGACTACACTGTTAGGAGACCCATCGCGCACACCGGCCTCTCGATCCGGACGGATCCTCCGATGCGGCATTCTCAGCGACCTCGTCTTCTCCGCGTCCTCCGAATCAAGTCTCGACGCGTCCACGCCCGGCTCGATCGCCTGGCGCCGTTCTTGATGCTCTGGGTCCCTTCCTGGGGGACCAGCATCTTGCTCCACGCGGCGGCCTTGCTGCTCCTGGCGCTTTACTTCTATGCCCATTCGGGCGGACCGAAGGAGCTCGAGATTCGGGCGGCGATCCCGTCCCAGCTCACGGACGACCTGCTCTCACTGACCCCGTCCGACCACGCGGGCGACCCGTTCACCACCCAGAAGTCGGACGAGCCGCCGTCGCTTTCGCTCGATGCGGCCCCGCCCGAGGTCAAAACGGTCAACCAGCCGGCGCTGCCGGCCCTCACTCAGTTCACCCCCGAACTGATGGCCCCCGATCTCCCGACCGAACTGGCCCGCGTGCCGGGCAAGGGCAAGGGGATGGCCATGGCCCTTCATGTGGAAGGCCTCTCCGCGCCGTTCTCGGGGCGGCAGGGAATGAGCCGGGCCCAGCTCGTGCGCCGCGAGGGAGGGACGGTGCGGTCGGAGAAGGCAGTTGAGGACGGCCTCGACTGGCTGGTCCGCCACCAGCGGCTCGACGGCGGCTGGAGCTTGAACTTCCATGGGCAGTGTCAGGGCACCGGTTGCCCCGCGCAGGTCTGTCTCGAGTCGGAAACGGCCGCCACCGGCCTGGCGCTCTTGCCCTTACTCGGGGCCGGCCATATCCACACGGTCAAGACGCGCTACCAGATGAACGTCCGCAAAGGACTGGAGTGGTTGGTCCAACACCAGCAACCGAGCGGCGAGCTGTACATCAACGGTGGCGACACCGCTCGTATGTACAGTCATGCGATCGCCGCGATGGCCCTTTGCGAAGCGTACGGGATTTCCGGAGAGCCAACGCTCCGCCGCCCGGCGCAGCGGGCCTTGGACTTCATCGTCGCCTCGCAGAACTCGCAGGACGGCGGCTGGCGCTATTTTCCCGAGCAACCGGGCGACACTTCGGTCTTCGGCTGGCAGATGTTCGCCCTGCGGAGCGCCCGGTTGGCCGGGCTCCCGGTCCCCCGCAACGTCACCAAGGGATGCCGGGTCTACCTCGATCTGGCGGCCGTCGACGAGTCCAGGACGATGTATGCCTATCGCCCCGGCCGCGGCGCCTCCCCCGTGATGACCGCCGAGGCGCTTCTGACCCGACAATATCTCGGCTGGCCGCGTGAGTTTCCCCCCTTGGTCAAAGGGGTCGCGCATGTCGCGGCCGACCTCGAGCGCTCGTCGGAACGTAATATCTATTACTGGTATTATGCGACGCAGCTTCTCCACAACATGCAGAACAAGGACTGGCCGCGCTGGAATAGCCGGGTGCGCGACGGCCTGATCGCCATGCAGGTGGGCGGCGCCGGCTGCGATCGAGGCAGTTGGGACCCGTTCACCCCCCAGCCGGATCAGTGGGGCCGCGCCGCGGGCCGTCACTTCCTCACCGCGCTCTCGCTCCTGACCTTGGAAGTCTATTACCGCTACCTGCCCCTCTACCAGCCCAGCGATTCGGACCCGGATAAACTCGCGTTGCCGCCGCGGGATGCCCCCGTCGATCCCGCCGACAAGCCGCAACCCCTCGCTCTCCCGGTTGCTCCCCCCGTCCCCTGAATGAACTTGCGGGGCTGCACAAAACCCACCGACCGGGAGGGATTCGCGAGACTGTCGCAAGGATACCGGGATCTCGTTCCCACGCTCGGCGTGGGAACGAGTTTCTCCCGCGAATTTCGGCCTCCGGAGCAGACAGACGGCCCGGTTTCCTTGCGATAGACTTGATTTCGCGTGCATTGCTTTTCTGACTCTCAATTAAACAACGACCCGCCAGAGAGCGAGGAATCACCCTCGTTCCCACGGGGGACCGTGGGAACGAGTTGCAAGCGGCTTCCTCGCCCGGTATCGGGTCGTTGCTATTAAAGACATTGAACTCACTCTCCCCGCTCACCCCCCTGCCCCACCTCTGGCTTATCCAGGCCGAGGAGCGATGCCAGGGCGAGCGAGCGAATTGCCTCCAGGGCGTATTCCCAGCGGCCTTCGGCGCAGAGACCTCGAAGCCCCCCGTCCTCATAGGCTTCCAAGGCGGCCTGGAGGCAGGCTGAACGTACGCCTTCGGCGAGTTGAAGCTCGTGACCCTTTAAGTTGTGACTATTGCGTGATGTGTTCATGTTTAATTGCGCAGGCCTGGCTTTAGGTGCTATTGGTTCCTTAAGCCCGAGCGAGAATTCTCGCACCGTGACTGGTCACGGGAAATGAGTGGGACGGCGGGCTTTTCAAGCGTATCATACATTCAAGGCACGCTTGGAGGGGGTTTCTCTACCAGTTCGGCCGGCCGGCCGGTATTCACCCTGGAGGTCCGCCTGGTTGATTCGTTGATCCGTGACGATCGAGCCTCGACTTCTTACGGTTCCGGCCGCCGTTGAAATCAGGAGCGTGGACAGTCGTATGAGAATTTCTCGCTGTCTTGCCGTTTCGATCCTGCTGGGCCTCCTGCTCGCCACGGGGCGAGCGTCTTGGGCTCAGGTGCCGCCCGATCACGTCCGGCAAATGAAGGAAGGGTTGGCGCTATTCAAAGAGCACGTTCGCCCGGCGCTGACGCAGCACTGCCTCAATTGCCACGGCGGCAAGACGATCAAAGGGGATTTCGACCTCTCCGATCGCCGGCCGCTGATGAACAGTGGCGCGATCGAGGGCGGGGGCAGGGAGAGTTTGCTCTATGCGTTGATCACGCATGCGGAAGAGCCGCACATGCCTCAAAAAGGGGCGAAGCTGCCCGCCGAGACGATCGAGCAGATCGCACGCTGGATCGACCTGGGCGCTCCTTACGACCGCCCTTTGATCGAGCGGGCGAATGCGAACCCGGGCTCGCCCCGGGCCACCGCGATCACCGAAGAGGACCGCCAGTTCTGGTCGTTTCGCCCGCTCCTGACCGGCGCCCCGCCGACGGTGCGGGACTCGGCCTGGGCACGCACCCCGGTCGACCGCTTCATCCTCAGCAAGCTCGAAGAACAGAAGCTGACGCCGAATCCGCAGGCCGACCGCCCTGTCTTGATTCGCCGCCTCTCCCTCGACCTGGTCGGGCTGCTGCCGACGCCCGAGGAGGTCGACGCCTTCGTCGCCGATCCCGCGCCCGACGCCTACGAGCGGCTGGTCGATCGACTGCTCGCCTCGCCGCATTACGGCGAGCGTTGGGCCCGGCACTGGATGGATGTCGCCCGGTTCGCCGAGTCGCACGGCTATGAACAGGATTACGATCGGCCTTATGCCTATCACTATCGAGACTTCTTGATTGATGCTCTGAACCGGGATCTGCCCTACGACCAGTTCGTCCGCTGGCAGGTCGCGGGCGACGAACTGGCGCCGGACGACCCCTCGGCCATGGCCGCCACCGGGTTCTTGGGCGCGAGTGCCTTCCCGACCCAGCTCACCGAGGCCGAGTTCGAGTCGGCCCGCTACGAGGAGCTGAGCGACATGACTGCGACGACCGGGTCGGCCTTCCTCGGCCTCTCGGTCGGCTGCGCCCGCTGCCACGACCACAAGTTTGATCCGATCCCGGCCGAGGACTACTACCGGATGGCGGCGACCTTCTCGACCGCCATCCGCAGCGAGATCGAGATCTCCCCCCGGCCTGGCGAGAAACCGGTCAAGATGCAGGTCACCAGCGAGGGTTTTCCACACACCAAGCACAACGCGGACGGGCGTGGCTTTCCGCACTTTTATCCGACCACCTATATTCTGAGCCGCGGCGACCTCAACCAGAAGAAGGGGGAGGCGGTTCCGAGCTTCCTCCGCGTGTTGATGCCCGCCGGCCGCGACGCCTCATCCTGGCGGGTCGAGCCCCCCGCCGGCTGGACCCGCACCCGCTTTCGCCGCGCGGCGCTGGCGAACTGGCTCACCGATGCGGATCAAGGGGCCGGCCGGTTGGTCGCACGCGTGGCGGTGAACCGGCTCTGGCATTACCGGTTCGGCCGCGGCATCGTCGCCACCCCCAACGACTTCGGCGCCCAGGGCGAGCGGCCGACTCACCCCGAGTTGCTCGACTGGCTCGCGGCCGAGCTGATCCGCGAGGGCTGGCGGCTCAAACCGCTGCACCGCCTGATCGTCACCAGCGCGGTCTATCGCCAGAGCGGGACGTTCGACGAGTCGCGCGCCGTCATCGACCGGGAGAACCAGTGGCTTTGGAGGCATGCTCCCCGGCGGCTCGAAGCCGAGCCGATTCGCGACATCATGCTGCAAGTTGCCGGACTCCTCGACCGGCGGATGCACGGCCCCGGCTCGCTCGACCCGTCGATGGGGCGCCGGAGCGTCTACTTCTTTATCAAGCGGAGCGAGCTGATCCCGACGATGATGCTCTTCGACTGGCCCGAGCATCTCGTGAGCATCGGCCAGCGCGGTACGACGACGACCGCATCGCAAGCCTTGATGTTCATGAACAACCTCGAGGGCCGGCGGGCGGCCGAACACTTCTCCGCTCGCCTGGCCGGCGAACCGGACGCCAACGTGGTCCGGCACGCCTACCGGTTGGCGTTCGGCCGCGAACCGACTGCCGCCGAGACGCGATTCGCCACCGACTTTCTCGACCACCAGAGCGACGCCTACCAGCAGGCTGGCCGGCCGAACCCGGGGCAGCTTGCGCTCACGGACCTCTGCCAGTCATTGTTGGGGACCAGCGAGTTGATTTACCGCCCTTGAAATCCCAGAGTAGAGCCAACCATGAAGCGGGATTCCTCGAACCAAGGTGCGCCGAGCGCTCGGGCGTCGACCGACTCCTCTCCCGAGCCGATCCTCACGCGGCGCCGACTCCTCCAGCGTGCCGGCGGCGGATTCGGCCTGATTGGCCTGGCCGGCTTACTCCACCAAGAAGGACTGCTCGAAGCTCCGGCTTGCGCGGCGGGTGGCCTTGGCAACCTCGCGCTCAATCCGATGGCCCCCCGCCCTGCCCACTTCCCGGGTCGTGCCAAGCGGGTCATCTGGATCTTCATCAACGGGGGCCCGAGCCAGGTTGACACCTGGGACTACAAGCCGGCCCTCGCCAGGTGGAACGGCAAGTCGATGCGCGAGTTCGACGCGACCTTCAAGAACACGACCGGGTTCTTCAAGGATCAGGTCGGCGGCTTGATGAAGTCTCCGTTTCGGTTCCGCCCGCGCGGAGAGTGCGGCAAGATGGTCTCGGAGTTGTTCCCGTACCTCGGCCAGCACGTCGACAAGATGGCGTTCATCCATTCGGCCTACACCGAATCCAACAATCACTCACCTGCCTTGTTCATGATGAATACAGGGTTGCCCCGGATGGGGTTCCCCTGCGTCGGGTCATGGGTGACCTACGGCCTGGGGAGCGAGAACCAGAGCCTCCCTGGGTTCGTCGTGATGAGCGATCCGAGGGGGCGAGGACTCCCCAAAGGGCAGGCGGCCAACTGGGGCGCGGCGTTCCTGCCCGGGGTTTATCAGGGGACGCACCTCCGCCCCAAGGGGTCGCCGATCGACAACCTGGAACGAGCCGGCGGGATGAGCGACGCCCAGCAGCGAGCGCAGCTCGACCTCATCAAGCAGTTCAACCGGATCCACCAGGAGCAGGATCAGAACCAGGGCGAGAGGGAGCTGGCCGCCCGCATCGAGAGCTTCGAACTCGCGTATCGTATGCAGTCGGCCGCGCCCGAGGCGATCGCCATCGACTCCGAGCCCGCGCACATCCAACGGCTCTACGGCCTGGACGACCCGCGCTGTGAGCATGTCGCCCGCCAGTGCCTGACGGCCCGCCGCATGGTCGAGCGTGGTGTGCGGTTCGTCCAGATCTACTCGGGCGGCATGGAAAACCAACGATCATGGGACGGCCATGCCGACATCAAGGGGAACCACGAGCAGTTCGCGGGCGAGACCGACAAGCCGGTCGCCGGCCTGCTGGCCGACCTGGCGCAGCGGGGCCTGCTCGACGAGACGCTCGTCATCTGGGGCGGAGAATTCGGCCGCCTGCCGATCGCCCAGACCGGGCAGAAGCCGGGCCGCGACCACAATCCCCACGGCTTCACGCTCTGGATGGCCGGCGGCGGGATCAAGGGAGGCGTCAGCTACGGCGAGTCGGATGAAGTGGGCTATGCGGCCGCCGTTGACAAGGTTCACGTCAATGACATTCACGCAACCGTCCTCCACCTGCTCGGCCTCGAGCACGAACGGTTGACCTACAACTACAACGGCCGTCGCTTCCGCCTGACCGATGTGGGGGGACAGGTGCTCAAGAAAATCTTATGAGATTGTAGCAAGGAGACCGGGATCTCGTTCCCACGCAGAGCGTGGGAATGCCGTCCGCGACGCTCCGCGTCGTCTTGTCTTCCCCGGCAAGTGGGGCCGCAGAGCGGCCAAAACGGCATTCCCACGCAGAGCGTGGGAACGAGTTTCTCCCGCGAATCTCGGCCTCCGAGGCAGACAGACGGCCCGGTTTCCTTGCGACAGTCTCGATTTTGTTGTGAATTGCTGAGGCCTGGCTTTGACGGTCGCCCCCTATGGGGCTGCCTATTGCCCAAGGCCAGCGCATATCAAAGTGGCTGCAATGAAAGAACTTGTGTAAGATAGTCCGTATTGATCATACAGGACATCATCTTGCCGCGAAGACTATCCTTGTCGGGATGACGCTTCAGGAGCGTCACGGCGAACCGCCGAAGCCAGCTCAAATTGTTCCCCAAAGTTCGCTCGCGAGTGCGGTGCTCGTCCTCGCGAAAGTTGACATCCAGGACCCAATGCATCGACTCGATGCCCCAGTGTCCGCGCACCGCTTCGCCGAACCGCTTGCCACTGAAATCGCAAGTGCTCAGATAGTAACGCATCTCCTCCGACTCCGTACCGTCGGCATGCCGCGTGACTCGCACCGAATAGCCGATCGCTTTGACCCACGGCCACTCTTTCCCCGGGGCGAAATCACTGGGCACCTTGGCCAGAAGATAGGCCCGTTCGTCGATGCGGCCGTGCCCGTCATCGCGGGTCTCGTGATATTGATACCGGAGGTCTTCCAGGTCGCGTTCCATGTGGTCGGAAAAGAACGACTGGATCGCTGCTGGAAGCTTCGGCTGGTTGTCTTTGACGGCGATCACGCAGTCGCCCTTGCCAGTGACGATCTGCTTGACGATCTCTTTCTGGCAGCCCATCGCGTCGATCGTAATGAGCGTACCGGCGAGGTCGATCTGGTTGAGGAGTTGCGGTATCGCCGTGATCTCGTTGGACTTGGCGTCGGTGGCGACCTGGCCCAGTGCGATGCCCTCCTCGCTGGCCCAGGCGCTGACAATGTGGAGATTGCCGAGGCCTTTGGCCTTGTCGTGCGACCCGCGACAAGCCTTGCCGTCGATGGCGACGAGACGGTGGGGATTGTTGACGTCGACCGGAATCGCCTCACAGATCCAGGCTTGAAAGACGCGTTGAAACGCTTCGGGCTTGAGCGTCATGAGCAAGCGTCGGATGCAGTCCCGGGAGGGGATGCCGTTGGGCAGAGTGAGATGCAGGGCCAGCCAGGATTCTCGGTTCTTGGCCCATCGATGGATGGCGGTGGGTCCATCGCAGCCACAGATGACGGCGCAGACCGCAATGACGGCGATATCGACCAGCAAGTGCTTGCGATTGCGTGTATGACGGGGATCGGAGAGCGATTCGAAGTAGGAACCGATCGAAGCCACGTCGACAAACTTGGCCATGAGACGAGATCCTGAGTTCGGTCCGTGTCCAACCTCCACGCGCCAAGTGTCGAGGCAGGCGATCACGAAAACCGTATCTCAGGATATCGAGTTGAATCCTCTCGCGCTAGACCGCCTAAACCGTACAGCTATGCGCGCTGGCCTTGGCCTATTGCCGACTTGGCTTGCCCCGAGGTGGTTGCTGATAGATAAACCGTGATGATTTTACATGTGGCCGCGAGCATTTGAATCGGCATCGTTGGCCGTGGAGGATTCCGTCCGACGTTGCCGGTTCCGGCGGCCCTGGACTTGGTTCCAGGCCAGGAGGCCGGCGATCGAATCGGCATAGAACATGCCGAGGCCGGTCGGTTCGATCGCGGCATCGGTCTGGAGGACGAGTCCCTCCTGTTCGAGGGCTGCGAATTCGCGCGGGAAGTCATGAAGCGGGTCGCTGCCGAAGACGCTTTGATAGTGTTGGCGATCGATCCGGAGGGCGGCAAGGCTGCGAGTCAGGTGGAGAATACGGAGATCGCGAGGCGCGTACGCGAAGGCACGGTCCCAGGTCGCTCCCCCTTGGCTGACGGCCGCGATGTATGCCGAGGCGCTGTCCGGGTTGATCACTTTGACGGCCGTCTGTCCCGAGCCCGCGAATGAGATGCCGGTTGGGCCGAGGCCGATCATGTCGTACCGGCCGGGCTGGAAGCTGAGCGTCTCGTAGACGAACCGCCGCTCGTGGCCGAGGAATTCGTGGCGCTCGAAGTTGGTCAAGGTTGTCTGGTAAAACCGTTGCTCGTGCAGCAACAACGACCGAAGCTCCAGCCAGTTCCGGGCGGCGACGGGGTTCGCCGGTAGTGAAGCCACGAGGCCGGGGTCGCGGGACCACTCCGTACCAAGACCGGCGAACATCACGAGGTGGTATAGGCCGAGGTGGTCGAGCCCGATCTCGATCGCCCGCTCCACGTCCTCGCGCATCGCCGTCAGGGGCTGCCCCGGGAGGTTGAAGAGCAAGTCTCCCGAGACCGTGAAGCCACGCGCGTGGCCGAGGCGAACGACGTCGCGAAACGTCTTGGCGGTGCCGAAGCCGAGCCGACCCATTTGTCGCAGTCGCTCGACGTCGAACGTCTGGATGCCCATGCTCAGGCGGAAGTGGCGGGCCGGGAGTTCCTCACGGAGGATGTCCACGAGCAAGGGGGTACGATTGAGGAAGGCCGCGGGCACGCCTTCGAGCGTCACCTCGGCGGATGCGAGGTCGAAGGCATTCGCCAGGGCGCGGCAGAGCGTGCGAAAGGAGTCTGCCGGGCTGAGGTTCGCCGTGCCTCCGCCGAAGTAGAGGCCCGCGACCGGTCGACCGGCCAGATCGGGATCGTCCTCGAGCTTCTGCGCGAGCTCCCTTGCGACGTGGTCCATCACGACGACCGCCCTGCCCTGGTTGAACGTCTCGTGGGGAAACGTGCAGAAGCCGCACCCCGTGACGGCCGGGTTGCAGAACGGGTGCGGCAGCACGCCCACGAGCAGCCCTCGCTCGGGGTGGAAACGCAGGCGATCCGGTGTGGATCGATCCCCCGTCTCGACCCGCGGCATGGCCGCGGCGAGCGGATAGCCGTGCAAAAGCCGATGCCGCTGGGGGCGTTGGGTCAGCCTCCGCAACTCCGCGCGTTCCTCCGAGACCGGGCCTGGACGTTGGGTGCGACCGAGCATGAGCCGTCTTCCCTTCGGGCCGAGGTATGAACTCGATTCGGAACCGGTTACTGAGAATCAGGACAACGAATGTGCGTGAAATCGTTCCGAAGAGCGGATTTTTTGGAGCCCCTCCAGAATTGATAAATAAGTGTTGCTGTGAATAACTGAGTTGAATTTTGTAGGGTGGGCCCGGCCCACCATTTTCGTCTTCTCTTGTCAGGTAGGCCGAAGCCTACCCGACAGCACGGAGATGGTTACGTGGTTGCCCTTCCTTCTCGGGGGGCGATACCTGGTGGGCCGTGCCCACCCTACAAGACCTTTACATGCTCTCAACTTCGTCGCAAGGCCCGGCCTGGGGTGGCTCCCGTCGGCTCGCCGTTCTCGAGGACGAGGGTGCCGTTGACCAGGACGTGATCGACCCCGTCGGCCAGGGTTCGGCCGGCTTCGTAGGTGGAGCGATCGATGATGGTGACGGGGTCGAAGATGGCGATGTCGGCGACGAACCCAGGGCGGAGCAGGCCGCGGTCGTTGAGCCGGTAGCGGCGCGCGGCGTGGGTGGCCAGGTGCGTCACGGCCTCGGCCCAGGTGTAGTCGCCGAGCTGGCGGGTGTGGTAGCCGAGGAACCGGGCGAACGCGCCCCAACCGCGCGGGTGCGGATGACTGCCGCCGAAGATGCCGTCCGACCCGGCCATGTGCGCGGGGTGGCGGAGGATCGCCCGCACGTCGGCTTCGGTCCGCTCCCCGGCGCGAAACCCGAAGATTCCGACCGCCATCTCCGAGGCGATCAGGCTCTCGCAGACGAAGTCCCCCGGGGCCATCCCGGCGCGGTCGGCGGCCTCGGTCACCTTCAGCCCCTCGGCCCAGCGCCAGGCGGGGTTGGCCGTCATCGTGATCGTCGTCGAGTCGAGCGGATACGGGGTCGGGCTCGAGAACCAGTCGCGGTTCAGTTGAGCCCGGACGACGGGGTCGGCCAGCCGTTTGACCGTGGCTTCGATCCCACCAACCTGGACCTCGGGGGGGAGCGCGACCATCCCGAGGATCGTGCTGCCGGCGAGGTACGGGTAGGTGTCGAACGTGAGGTCCAGGCCCATCGCGCGACCCTGGTCGAGCAAGGGCAAGAGCAGGTCGGCGGGGCCGTTGTAGTGCGAGATGTGGGTGGCCACGCCCGACGCCTTGGCGATCTCGTAGACCTCGCTCATGCCGACCGGGGCCTTGGCGCCGTAGCCGCGCATGTGGGTGACGTAGACGCCGTCGTCGGGGACGATGACCTCGCAGAGCGCGGCGATCTCGCGGGCGTCGGCGTAGCGGCTCGGGATGTAGTCGAGCCCCGTCGACAGGCCGATGGCGCCGGCCTCCATCCCGGTGCGAACCATGGCCTGCATGGCGCGGAGCTCGGCGTCGGTGGCCGGGCGCGGGTCGAGCCCCATCACCTCCATCCGGACGTTGCCGTTGGGGATCAGGTACGCCACGTTCAGGGCCGTCCGGCGATCGAAACGATTGAGGTATTGCTCAATCGTCGACCAGTCGTAGTCGAGGTCCGGGTTGGCGTTGAACCCGGCGGTGTACTGCCTCATGTATTTCATGGTCGCGGGCGACGCCGGCGCGAACGAGCTGCCGTCCTGGCCGATGATGTAGGTCGTCACCCCTTGGCGGAGCGCGGGCAAGTGGATCGGGTCGGCCAGGAGCACGGCGTCGCCGTGGACGTGCGCGTCGATGAAGCCGGGGACGACGTACCGGTCGGTGCAGTCGACCACCCGCGCGGCGCGCGCTCCCTCGAGATTCCCCATCGCGCCGATCATGGTGTCGAGCAGGCCGATGTCGGCCTTGTACGGAAGACCGCCCGAACCGTCGATCACCCAGCCGTTCTTGAGGATCAGGTCGAAGTTCACGAAGGGGCTCGCTTCTCTTTTGGGGGTTGAGGAGGTCGAGGGCGCGGCGGATTCGGATCGAAATCGAATCGATCAGTGAAGCTCGAAGGGCGTTCCGAGCACGAACTCGGGCCGGCGTTTGAGGAACTGCGCGACCCGTTCGGTGCGGCTCAAGGCTTCGGGCAGGAAGGCGACGGCCTGGTCGATCCGTTCGTCGGTCTCGGCGCAACTGAAGCGGAGGAACCCACGCCCGGCCTGGCCGAACGATTCGCCCCCCAAGCAGGCGACGCCGAACTTGTCGTCGGCCGCTTCGAGCAGGTAGAGCGCCAGGCCGTGCGAGCTGATCCCGAGGCGGTTGCAGAGGGGCCGGACGTCGGGAAACACGTAGAAGGTGCCGGCGGGAGGGGCAACATGTATCCCGTCGATCTTCGCCAGGCCGGCCGCCAGCCGCTCGACCTTGTGGCGGAAGAGCTGCATGGTCTCGTCCCGAGCCGCGGCATCCTGCTCCAGGGCGGCCCGAGCGGCCCACTGGACGAACGGCGGGCTGCACGATGCGGTCGTGTTGATCAGGTTGCCGATCGCGGTGACCACCTCGGGGTGCGCGACCGCGAAGCCGATCCGCCAGCCACTCATACTGTACGACTTGCTGAACGTGTAGGCGGCCACCGTGTGGTCGAGCATCCCGGGCAGCGCCCCGATCGACTCGTGGCGGCCGCGCCAGACCATGTGGCAATAGGGCTCGTCGGAGAAGACCATCACGTCGGTCCCGCGCACGAGCGCGGCGATCGCCTCCAGGTCGTCGCGCGTGGCGATCCCGCCGGTCGGGTTGTGCGGCGAGTTCAGAAAGATCGCGCGGGGCTCGGGGTCGGTCTCGAGGAACCGCGCGACGTCGGCCGGTCGGGGGCGAAAGTCATCCTCCACCCGGAGCGGCACCGTGACCGCCCGCGCCCCTCGACGCTCGAGGTTGGGGATGTAGGTCGGGAAGTGCGGGCTGAACAGCAGGACGCCGTCGTCGGGCTCGAGCAGGGCCTCGGCGAAGTACTGCTCGAACGGCTTCGCCCCCGACGCCACGACGATGTTCTCGGCCGTCACGTTGTGGCCGAACTCGTTGTTGACGAAGTTCGCCGCCGAGGCGCGGAACTCGGCCAGACCAAGGCTCGGGCCGTAACCGGTCCGGTTCTCCTCAATGGCCTGGATCCCGGCCGCCTTGGCGTGGGGCGGACTCGGAAAGGGGCTGTCACCGATTTCGAGCTCGACGACGTCCTTGCCCTGCGCCTTCAAGGCACGCGCCAGGGCCAACACGGTAAACGCCGTCTCGGCCGTCAGGTTCCTGACCAGCGAACTGAGTCGTATCATCGGTCACACCCCTCAGCGGATTTCAATCATGGGGAAACAAGAATTTAACCACGAATCACACAAATGGGAATGAAAGAAAAAGTCGAATCTGCTGCAAGGAAACCGGACCGTCTGTTTGCCCCGGAGGCTGAAATTCGCGGAAGAAACTCGTTCCCACGCAGAGCGTGGGAACGAGATCCTGGTGTCCTTGCTACAGTCTCGGTTTTATGTCATTTTTTTTGTTTCCATTCGAGTCATTTGAGTCATTCGTGGTTAAATTCTTCTGCCTTTACCGCGACGCGATCGCCTGGGCGAGGGGCTGGACGATCCGCGGGATGATCTTGGTCTGGACGAGCTCTTCACCGACCTCGCGGAGGCGGCGGAAGGCGTCGAGGTAGGCCTGGTCGGGGCCGGCTCCCCAGTACTGGCGGATCGTGAAGTAGACGCTGATCTGATCCTCGGGGAAGTCGCCCGTGCGGACCTGATAGGCGTTGGTGCGGGTCTCGACCGAGGTCCGGCACTGGAGCCGGAACGACTCGTCGAGGGCCAGGGTGACCGACGGCTCGTAGTTGATCACGCGGGCGCCTGGGCTTTCGAGCACCCCTTCGAGGCCCTGGCCGAGGCCTAGGGCTTCGGCCACGATCTCGTCGTGGTTCCCTTCGTAGTTGAAGTCGAACCCGTACATGAGGTCGAGCGCTTCGCAGTCGAGCACGCTGATCGTCAGCAGGTGGGGGGCGATTTCCAGGACCAGCTCGTGCTGGCGGTAGGCGTCCTCGGTCGACTCGGGATTGACCTGCCCCGAGCGGAGTCGCTTGGGCTCGATCGACAGCCAGCGATACGATTCCTCCTCTTCCTTGTTCCCCTCCAGCACCAGTTCGCCGCTCTCGCGCGTGAAGAAATTCTGGAGGTCGGGGAACGCCTTTCTCATCTGCTCGAAGTAATGGAGCACGGTGTCCCGGCTGGTCGGAAGCTCCATTTCCGTGTTCAAGCTCATGTTGATATAAAAGTCGTCGGCGTCGCAAATAGGCCGGTTCATCCGTTCTTGATCCTGAAAGCCGCTCCGCCTCAGCCGCCTCGGGAACGAGGAGGAGGGAGGGAACCCTTCGAGTCGAAACAAGGATTGTAGCAATTTTGGGGACAAGGCGAAATCGGGCGGTGGGGAAGCTGGCTTTTTGTTTAATTTTTTGTTAAAAATTGGAGAGCGAGGCCGATTTGTCAGGAATCGCGGGCGAGGTTTGTAAAAAAGGGAGATGGGGGAGCGCGGAGTGGTGAAGAACTCGGAATGGCCTGGCGCAAGGAAAAACCCCGTCGCATGGCTTGGCCCCACGCGACGGGGCTCGGTCTCAGGAGATCAGCGATCTTACTAAGCATGCAAGAGGCGTGCCAAAAGTCGGGCCGCACCCCGTCGGACATAGCGCTCGACCTACCGCCCGAGGATTCCATGCATGCCGATCGCCACCAGGATCGAGCCGATCAGGCTGGCCGCCAGCACGATCGCGCCGAGTCGGCGGAGCGACTTCATCTGCCACCACATGAACAGGCCTGAGAACCCCCAGAAGACCATCGCGACGGCCATGGTGTCGACGATCGCGGCCCAGCACCACGGGACGTTGATCTGGGACGGGTAGCGGCAGGCCAGGTGCATGGCCGTCAGGAACCGCCGGGTCGAGAGGTCGGGGCCCCAGGGGCGGACGGTCAGAGCCTCGGTTTGCAACTGATAGCTCGCCCGCCAGGTGCGGCCCTCGCTTTCGACGGCGAAGATCAATTCGGGGGGCGTGCGGACTTTGACCTCCTCGGGCGGCTCGCCCCCGCCCCACTTCGTCAGGATCGCGGCCACGGCGGTTCGGGCCGCCTCGGCGGGGGGCGAGTCCAGGCGCACCGATTCGCGGGCCCAGGCCGGCTTGCTCACCGGTTTTGTTGCGGCAGGCGCGGAACGGACGGTGCCGGTGCGTCCGGCCAACTCGAGGAAGATGACTTGCTCGGCGCCCGACCCCTTGGCCGTGAGCGCGAGGTCGCGCGAGTAGGCCGGGGCCTGGGCCTTCGAGAGCGAGACGCGGTGCGTTCCCCCTTGGTTGATCGCTTGAATGACTTGGGCGGACAGTTCGTCGGCGGTCGGGAACGATCCGAGGGCGGTCCCGGCCGCGTCCTCCGCGGTGATGAGCCGCACCGATCGGTCCGAGAACCAGTCGGGGTGGTTGAACAGGAAGGCCGTCAGGCCGTAGAGCAGCACGAACGGCACGAGGAAGAGGCCTACGTACATATGAGCCCGGCGCACGAGCTTCATGCCCGCGTTGTAGCGCACGCGGGCTCGGGACGAAGGCCGGGCGACCCGGACCTGCGGTTCGGTGGTCATGACAAAGACCCGCTATAGGATCGAATGGGTTGAGACCGATCGGGGAAACCTCAGCGCTCTTCGAGATCGCCTGGGCGAAATTCACGCGATTTCGAGCCGCCCGAGGGCGAGAGATCCGCCTTCTTCTTGAGGTCGATCGTGCCCGAGCCCTCGGGCCCGCAGCCCAGGAACGTCAAAGGGACGACCAGGATCAGGATCAGGAGCAGGGTGGCGAGCCATGACCGCGGATTCGGCGATGACATGGGGAGGAGCCTCCAGTGAGGGTGAGTGACGTGACCCATCGACGCGGCGTCAGTACGAGTCCGCGCCGATGACCTCGCCCCCGGATCGCGTGGAGAGCGCCTGGTACACACCCACCTTCGACCCCGCCGCAATCGAATAAAGGTTTGCGGTCTTGTCGTAGGTCGTCCCGGCCGCCAAGGTTGTCGCCGGGTCGATCGGCCAGGAGTCGATCGAGTCCTTCAAGAACCGGACCGAGCCATCCACGAAGCTGAAATTGGCTCCCCCCGAGTGCAGGCTCGACGCGTTGGCCACGTACCGTGCCCCGAGGGTGCCGACCGGCTTCTTGTGGGCGTTGATCGGGTAATAGGTCTCGAGCATCGAGTCGTACCAGTACCCGGAATTCCAGAACTGGTTGACGACCTGATCGGCCGGCGAGAGCAGGGAATGGCCCCGCTCACCGAAGAGAATTGTGCTGCTCGTGCCGTCCTGGATATCGCCCATGCGAATGGCGCTGTACATGTAGATGGTGCCATTCATGTTGGCCACCTGCTGCGAAAAATTGCTGTCGGCCAGGCGGGGGCGAATCGCCCAGATCCCGGTGCATCCCGCATAGCTGGTGAAGCTCTGCATCCAGTTGCCCGGCGGCGGGGCCTGATAGATGACCGTTGAAAGGGGCTGATTCTGGAGGGCGGCCGGGTCGCTCGGGCACATGAAGGCCGAGATCCCCACGCCGGCGATGGTCACGTTGGCGGGATTCTTGTACGAGAGGCTGAAGTTGACGAGGTTGTAAGCGTTGGCTTGTTCGATGAAGGGCAGGATCATCACGAACGGGCTGAACCCGTCGGCCGTCTTGCCGGGCCCGGTGCCCGACGCGGCCCAGAACGAGCCCGGGGGCAACGTGCCGGTGGCCGATTCGTAGTTGGCCACGGCCAGGCCCATCTGCTTGAGGTTGTTCGTGCACTGGGCGCGGCGAGCCGCTTCACGCGCTGCCTGGACGGCGGGCAGCAAGAGGGCGATCAAGACCGCGATGATGGCGATGACGACCAGCAACTCGATCAGCGTGAAGCCGAGCGAACGAGCGGAGGGACGGGAGTGGGCGACCATGGGGGAGCGCAGCGCTTTCTGCCGGGCCGGGCAAGAGGGTTCACTTCGGCCCTACCGGCGCACGGCACTCCGCAGACGGTCTGCGAGCGGCCCGCCCGGATGCTTGTGGCCGAAGCATCGGAACAGAATCTCGACGGGCAGGTCTTCTGGCTTACGGCTTCGAGCGGCTCCCGGCCGGCCTTCCCGCCTTGCGGCAGTGGCACTCTTTGGACCGGGGACCTAGCCGATTACAGCGGCGGCCCCGCGACGGATTTTCACCGTCTTCCCTATTCTCCCCCGGACCCAATCCAAGAATCGGGCCGGCGGCACCTGTCGAGGACGGTCATTAGAGCCATCTGGGCGGGCTCCGGTCAAGGGGTCTACGATCATGTCTGATGCGTGTGCGCATGAACCCTTTGGCTTCTTGGACGGGCGCGGCTGATCCACCATTCCTGGGATCGCGGGCGTCCCACCCGCAATTTGATTGAAATTAATTATATTTTGATTTTGAAATTATTGAAAACAATTTGTTTTAAGAGCGGGCGGGGCGCCCGCGGTCTCAGGGAAGAGAGACAAGGATGGCATTATGCCCGGGTGACGCCGTTCTCGGGGTGGCGGAGGCGGATCGGGGGCATGTTGTCGGGTTCGGTGTGGGGGTCGGCGAAGATCCGGGCGCGTTGGTTGGCGAGGTTGAGCTTCGACCGGATCGGGAAGGTGGAGCCGTCGCGGCTGGCCGGGAATTGCTGGACGATCTCGCCGTCGTCGACGGAGAGCGGGATCGTCCGCGGGTGGGCCACCAGGGCGGTGGGCGGGATCTCCGCGCCCGCCGGCTCGGTCCGGAACGTGAGTTGCCAGGGGCGGCCCGGAAAGCCAGGACGGCGGAACGCGTACGAGACGGTCACTTCGGGGTGTGGGCCGGGCAGGAGTGTGCGGGCCGTCGGCTCCAGGCCGGGCGAGACGACCGTCTGGCCGGCCACCTGGGCGACGCTGTAGACCCGGATGTGCCACGGACCTTCGACGTTCAAGGGCAAGGTCAAGGTGTGGTGGCCGAGCCGGCCGTAGTCGAGCTCGTGGACCAGGATCCGATGGGCCTCGGGGTCGTCGGAGTCGAGCGGGGCCGCGCCGGCCCGCGCCACGATGAGTGACTGGGCGCCTTGCGGACTCCAACGCCAGCGCAGGTGGACCCGCTGACCGTGGCCGACCCGGGTCGCGCGGAGGTCGGACGGGTCGGGGACGCACGAGTAGGCCACGCTCCGGCCGACCGTAAGCATCCCCGCCGAGGCGATCATCGGCGTGTAGTGGCAGACTCCCAGGGCCGGCGGGGAAGGGTCGCTGGCGTGGTCGGGGGCGGTCACGTCGAGCCAGTGCCCGTCCAGCGCCTCGGCCTCGGCGATCGAGAGCCGGTCCCCGGGTGCACGTCCGGCCGGCTTCAGGGTGCGGAGGATCTTGACCGTCCCGCGCGGCGGCCTGGGCCAGTCGAGCCGGATCCGGCCCCCTGCATCGAGAGCGAGCGTGGGGGTGGGCAGAACCTCGATCGGCGGGTGCGGCTGCGCCGAGACGAAGACACCGCGTGAGGCGACCATCGGGCCGTCGGGCCTCTTATAAACAGAGAAGAGGCCGTAGTGGTAGACCCGGTCGTTTTCGAGATGGCGGTCGTGGGCGCGGTCGCGGAGCGTCTCGACCCGTTCGCCGTCCTTGACGCCGGTGGGGGGAGCCCCGAGCTTGCGGACGACCCGGATGTCGAGGGCGTTGGCGGGAGGGGACCAGAAGAGGTCGACCTCGTGGTCGCTGGCTTCGACCCGGACGTCGGTCACTTCACCGAGCAGGACGATCGGGCCGATGGCCGCGGCGGAGATCGACTCGGCCCCGCCTCGTTTGCTCAGGGCGGCGTAGCTGACCGTGTCGCCCGGGTTGACCTGGCCGTCGTCGTATTCGGTGGCGGTCACCTCGGCGATCCGCGTGCCGTCAGCGAGATGCTCGATCGCGCCGCCATGCTTGCGCAGGAGGACGTACGAGAGCGGGCCGAGGCCGTCGGGGGCCGGAGCCACCCAGCGGAGCCGGACCCGACCGTCGACGTAGTCGGCGATCAGGCTCGACGGGTGGTCGGGCGGGCACCGGTGGAGTCCGTCGAGTGCCTCGGGGAGGTCGGAAGCGAGGGCGAGGCTTTGTTGGTAGAAGCTGCGCGCGGCCCTGGGGTCGGTGGCCGCGGCCGCGCGGCCGCGAGCGGCCAGGCTTTGAGCCCGGCGCAGCGGGGTCGTCACGTCGGCCCGGCTGGGATCGACCTCGGGGTGGCTTGGGTGGAGCATCGAGGCCCAGAGCTCGAGGGCCTCGAGCGCGGCGACGAGTCGGCCCGCGGTCCGCGCGGATTCCCAGGCGGCGCGTGCCCGGTTGATGTCGGCGAGCCGATGCTGGATCCGCTCCATCGCCTTGCGGGTTCCGACGTGCTTGGGCGCGAACTCCTGGATCCGCTGCAAGTGCCGGAGCGCTGTCTCGAGGTCACGCGTCTTATACGCCCGGGTCGCGGCCTCGAAGTGGCGGATCAGCGGGTCGCGGAGCTCGACTCTGAAGCCGCAAGGGCAACGGGGCTCATCGACCCAGTGCGGCTTCTTGCAGATCGGGCAATCCCAGTGGAGCGAGGCCCGGCAGTGGCGGCAGGCCGCCGCCTTCTGCCGCGCGGCCTGGGCGAAATCGGTGACGCCCGCACAGGCCCGACAGCGCAGGAGCCGAGGGGCCACGGGGGCGGTCGCGGCCGACGGGCCGGCGTCGCGGGCCACGCCCAGACTTCGACAGGCGCGGACGATCAGCCGGTCGACGCGGTCGGGCGTAATCCCGAGGGCGGCCCCCTCGTCGTGCAAGGCGTTCCGGGTGCCGGGGTCGAGTCGCGGCAAGCCTTGCAAGGCGAACTCGATCGACGCGATCAGGGCCTCTTCGGCCTCGAGGGCGAGGGTTCGGTCGTAGCGGGCTCGCGACTCGGGGGTGGTCAGGTGCGACTGCGCGTGCGAGACCAGTTCGAGCCAGGCGGTTTTCTCGGCCGTGACTTGAGCCTTCTGCATCCAGCGCCGGCGTTCGGCGTCGGTCAGGTTGATGATCTCCTGCGCCGGGGCGTCGCGGGTGAGCGACAGCGCCTCGTAGAGATCAAGGCGGCGGAGGTGGGTCAGGGCCACCCGAATCTGCCGCCGCATGGCCGGATCGAGCACATCCACCGGAGGGTCGGGCGCGTCCTCCTCGGCGGGACTCTCGGGCTTCGGTGGGATCAACTCGGCCAGGCGGTCGAGGTCGGCGGCCGTGAGGCCGAGCCGAACGGCCTCGTCGCGGAGCAAGGCCCGATCGGCGACGGTCAGCCCCCCTTTGGCGGAGCGGAGGCGGAGCCGGCGCTGGAGGGCGTCGAGCTTCCGGTCACGCTCGACCCGTTGCGCCGCGGCCAGCTCGGCATCGTAGGCGGCTCGATCGGCCGGCGCGCCGAGCAGGGCCTGGCGGATGGCGGGGATCTGATCGAGGTACGACTGATAGGTGTGCTTGTTCTTCGGGTTCCGAGTTCCGGACGACCAGAGCGGCTGGCAACGCGCCAGCGCCGCCTCCAGCGCCCCGCGGTCGGCACCCGGGTCGACGCCCAGCATCGTGTAATAATCAGCGACCATCGTCCGTTGCCGCGTCTCCAAGCCCCGAATCCTGGGATCATGCACCAAGGTTATTTTTGCGCGAAGTCGGCGGCGAGTCCAGGCGGTGCAGAATCATTTTCTTCGCTTTGTCGTACCCCCCCCTCCCCCTTCTCTCCTGTTTGTGGAAGCCCCTTGGCTTTCCAAAGGGCCGAGCGAAAAGATGGCCCCTGGCCTTGCAGCCTCAGGCCGCTACACTACAAGTGGGCTTTTGCGGCCAATCTAAAAAAAATTATGGGGAGAGGTTCGAATATGGTGATTCAACCTCTTGCTTGTCACCCCCACTCCTGTCAACGGAACTGACTTGGTAAGAATCCCCAGCCCTAAAGGGCGGGGCTTTCCGGCTGGGAGTTCACTCCCGCCAGTTCTAAGGCCATCTTACGGGTGGCCTGAGCCCGGATATTCCGGGCGGCGTTTTGGTCCGCGTTCGCACGATGGCCGCACGACACACAGAGGAATTTCGCTTGGCTCGTTCGGTTCTCTCGACAACAGTGGCCACACTCGTGGCACGTCCGGGACGTGTTGCGTGGGTCCACCTGCACGAGGGGAACTCCCGCCAGCGTGGCCTTGTACGACAGGAAGGCGACGAGTTGGCCGAACGACCAAGTGGAAAGCCGGTTGCGCGCGTCTTTGCCCCAAGCCGGGAGCCGGTCACGGATACCGCTGAGATCCTCAACGGCAAGTCCGCGCCCGGTGCCTTTGGCAACCTCGACGAGCGTTTTACTGATGACGTGGTTCTGGTGCTTCCTGAACCGGGCCTCCTTGCCGGCGACCCGCTTCAGCTTCTTCTTGGCCCCTCGTGTGTTTCGCTTGCCCAGTCGCTTCCGTTGCAGGTTGTGCTTCCTCCTGGTCCTCTCGACCGGCCTGCCGCTGTGCTCGTTGCCGTCGCTATCGGTGGCGATGTTGGCAATTCCCAGGTCAATGCCGAGGAAGTCGGTGGTGGGAATCGGAGCTCCAACGGCCACGTCCACGGTGACCAACAAGTACCACTTACCGTCCTTGCGGAGCACCAGATCGGCCTGCCCCTTGGCGTTGGTGAACCGCTCAGCCTGATACTTCCCCATCACGAACGGCACGACCACACGACCCTCCAAGGTCAGGAGGCTGACTCGGTCGGCCTCCTTGAACGACATCATCCGTGGGTCGAACGGCATTGCGGCGTGCTTGCGGAAGTGGGGCCGCTTGGTCTTGTCCCGCTTGTACGCTTCGCAGACCTGGGCGATACACCGCACGGCCATCTGGGCCGAGAGGCCGAATCGCTCGCGGAGCAAGGCGTAGTGCGTCTTCTGGAGCTCAGTCTTGTTACTGACTTTGATCGCAAACGCTTCCCCGGCCAGCCATTCGGCGGCTTCGTTGAACCGCTCGACTGTCGCCTTGAGGGGCGCGGCGTGGATCTTGTCGGGGAAGAGTTGGGTCTGCAATGTCAGTTTCATATCCCAATCACAGGCAGTTCAGGTCACTAAGTCAAGTGGCTAGCATGAACAAAGACACGCGCGATTCCTCCTCGCGGCTAAAGCCGGGGGCTTCCTCGCTAATTTTGGTGAGACTGCTATGCTCGGAGCCATTCTGATCCTCGTGGGCTTGCTCCCTCTCGTCCCTCAACCGGCGGTCGATCCCAGCGAATTCCAGCGCTGGTTCGAGGCCGCCAGCCAGGGCCAACTGCAAATCCCGACCGAGGTCGCACGCGAAGCGGCGCACTTTCGCTATGTCTTTGTCGCCGGATTCTGGAATGAACGCATGCCGGCCTATTTTGCGCAGAATGCCCAGGAGCTGAGGACTCGTGGAGTGCCGCGTGACGCGATCCACTTCATTTACCCAAGTTCTCACAAGTCGATTGAAGAGAACGCCGACCTGGTTCACGCCCGATTCCTCGAGATTGCCGAGGCCGGCCCCGAGCCCTTGGTGGTGATCGCGCACAGCCGAGGGGCCTGCGATACCCTCGCGTTTGCGCTCGAGAACCCGGAGTTCGTCCGCACCCGGATCCGTGCCCTCTTCTTGGTGCAAGGTCCGTTCGGAGGGACCGGCGTGGCCGACTACGTGGCGGGGGACGGCCCGTCATTAGATCCCCGAATTCCCCTCCGTTACCGTGCCGTCGCCAATTTGCTCGGTCGCTTCGAGAAGATCAAGTTGAAGCGAGGCAAGCATGGGGGACTGTCTGGGATGACCCAGCAAGCGTCGGAGGATTTTTGGGAACAGATGTTGGAGAAGCATCTCTGCGCGATCCCGGTCGTCGGGCCGAAGACGTTCTACGTCACGAGCGAGACCACTCCGGAGCAACAGCGACTCTTCAAACGGGCGACCGCGTGGTATCTGCAAACGCTCTCCGGGCCCAACGACGGCGTGGTGGCGCTTGAGGATCAGTCGTTGCCCGCCCTGGGCACGGTGCTGGCCGTTCTCGACGCCGGGCACTCCGACCTGACCAATCGCGGCCCGGCGACCCGCGCTCCTCGGCAACTGCGTCGGGCCTTGATCCAAGGGGTCGTCATGGCGGTGGGGAGCCCTGGGGAACGGGCCCGGATTGACGAACACGCGTCACGCGTGAGCGCTCCAGGGAACCATTTGCTGCAAGGTCAGCGAACCCACTAGCCTCATTGTTGAAGGCGATTCCAAGGTGGGCCGTGCCCACCCTACAAGAAAATTGCAATTCACATGTCTTGTCTTGTAGGGTGGGCACGGCCCACCATTCTTGACTTCAAACAAGAACCTCCCGGATCACCCGGCCGTGGACGTCGGTCAAGCGGCGGTTTGCCCCGTCGTGGTACCAGGTGAGCTTTTCGTGGTTGAATCCGGCGAGGTGAAGCACGGTCGCGTAGAGATCCCACACGCTGGTCGGGTTCACCGACGCGCGGCGGCCGAACTCGTCGGTCTCGCCGAAGCTGACGCCTTTCTGGACGCCCGCGCCGAGCATCCAGCATGTGAATCCGTCGGGATTGTGGTCGCGGCCTGTCGTTCCTTGCTGGTGCGTCGGCATCCGACCGAACTCCGTCGTCCAGAGCACGAGCGTGTCGTCGAGGAGGCCGCGCGCGTTCAGGTCGGTCAGGAGCGCGGCGGTTGGCTGGTCGAAGATGGGACAATGCCGCTCGTAATCGGCTTTGAGGGTCTTGTGGGCGTCCCAGTTGAGCAGGCCGTCCACTCCCGACGCGCGCGAAGCGCAGTAGAGATTCACGTAGCGCACGCCCCGTTCCAGCAGCCGCCGGGAGAGCAGGCAGTTTCGGGCGTAGGCGGCCTTCAGAGGGTTCGGGTCGTCGGTGCCATAGAGCCGTTGGACGGCGCGCGACTCGCCCGCGAGGTCGGTGGCCTCGGGGGCCGAGAGTTGCATCCGCGCGGCGAGTTCGTAGGCGGCCATCCGGGCTTGCAGTTCGGTGTCGCCGGGATGGCTCGCGGCGTGGTTTCGGTTCAGGGTGTCGATGAGGGCTCGCGTGTCGCGATCCTCGGCCGTTGAGACTCCGGCCGGCCGGTTCAGGTTCCGCACGGGTTGTTGCGTGTTGATCATCACGGCCTGATGACGCGCAGGCAGGAACCCATTGCTCCAGTTTGCCTTGCCGTTGGGCGGCTCACCGCGGACGTCGGTGATCGCGACGTACGTCGGCAGGTTGTCGTTCGCGCTGCCGAGGGCGTATGACAGCCAGGCGCCGGCGGCCGGGAACCCTTCGGTTGGCCGTCCCGTGTTCATGAAGACGCAGCCGGGGCCGTGGGTGTTCGTCTTCGACGTCATCCCATGCAAGAATGCGATGTCGTCGACGTGCCGCGCCATGTTCGGCAGGAGCGTCGAGATTTTCTTGCCCGCCTGACCGGTCTCGACGAACGGCCAAGGACTCTTCATGAGGTTGCCGTTCTTCCCCTGAAACGAGACGAGGTTTTCCTCGCCGGGCATGGGTGAGCCGTGGCGTTTTTCGAGCTCGGGCTTGTGTTCCCAGAGGTCGATGTGCGACGCCGCCCCGGGACAAAAAATCTGCAAGACCCGCTTCGCCTTCGGCGCATGGTGAGTCAATCCTCGACCCGGCTGCCACTCGGCCGCGGAGCCCTCGCGCGTCAGCAGCGCGCTCAGGCCGAGACCGGCCATCGCCGTGTAGACGTCGCCGAGGAAATCGCGACGGGTGGTGGGAAGGTCGCTCATGTCAGCCTCGAGGTTGCGGAATCGATGGCGCTCGCTTGCTCAATCGATGGAAATCATCTCGCTCGCGTTCAAGAGCGCTCGGCAGAACGCGGGAAGTCCATGCTGGTCGATCAGACGACAGCCGTGGGCCACCTCGTCGTCGGTCGGGGCGCGGCCGAAGGTGAGCACGAAGCCACGGCGACACTGATCGGCGGGGGCGGAGCCGGCCTCGCGGCCGAGGCGATCGGCGAAGGCGCGGGCGGTCTCGACCGAGAAGCCGTGGTTAAGCATCGTGAGCGCTTGCAAAGGAGTCGTGGTCGACGCGCGCCGCGGCGTGCCGAAGGCATTGTCGGGACAGTCGAAATCGGACAAGACGTCGAGGTAACTCGCGCGGGCCGAGTGGTGGTAAACGCCTCGCCTGTGCGTTTCCGGGCCGGGCCGATCGAGCGGCACATACGTCGCCACGTTGTCTTGAAAGTAGGCGTAGAGCTTGAAGCCCGGCCCGCCCATCTGCGGATCGAGCAGGCCGGCGACCATCAGCATGGTGTCGCGCACTTCCTCGGCCGCCAGTCGTCGCGGCGGAAACCGCCAGAGCGACCGGGACGTTCCGTCGACGCGCGCCGCGGACTCGCGGTAGGTCGAGGCCTGCCGGTAGGTCATCGAGGTCATGATCAGCCGATGCAGCGGCTTGAGCCTCCAGCCGTCGTCGACCAGCCGGCTCGCCAGCCAGTCGAGCAGTTCCGGGTGGCTGGGCCGACCGCCCATGAAGCCGAAGTCGCTGGGGGTGTCGACCAGTCCGGTGCCGAAGTGGTAATGCCAGAGGCGGTTCGCCAGCACGCGCGGCGTGAGCGGGTTGCGCGGGTCGACGATCCAGTCGGCCAGGGCCAGCCGTCGGCCTGATTCGGGAGCGTCGGGCGGCAACTGGTAACCGGGCACGATGGCGTCCAGGACCCCCAGGGCTGCCGGCGCGACGGCCTTTCCCGGCCGTTGCGGGTCGCCCCCGAGGAAGATCCGGAACGGTCCCGGCGCCGGTTCGAACGTTCCGACCCACCACGATGGCAACGGCGGAATCGAAGTCCGGGCCGCGCGAGCGGCGTCGTGCTCGGCCTTGGCGGCGGCGAGCCGCTTGATCGCGTCGGGACTCGCGGCCGCGCGGCCGGCGGCATCAAGCCGGGCGGCTTCGGCCGCCGCGCGCGCCTCGCGGTCGCGGAGCGGTGCGACCAATGCCTCGTGCGCGGCGCGTGCCGAGGCGGCGGCCACGGTGCGGTTGCCATGCCGCACCCCTGCAAAGGTGGCATAGAGGCCGTAATAGTCTTTCTGGCTGAGCGGGTCGAACTTGTGGTCGTGACAGCGGGCACAGCCGATCGTGACGCCGAGGAACGATTCGCCGGTCGCACGGATCAGGTCGTCGAGCGTATTGGCTCGGATCAGGGCGGCCTGTGCCGCGTCCTGGTTACCGACGTCGTCGTACGGTCCACAAACGAGGAAGGTCGTGCCCACCTCGACGTCGGGCTCATCCTTGCCGATCACGTCGCCGGCCAGGTGTTCGCGAACGAGGCGGTCGAACGGCTTGTCGTCGTTGAACGACCGGATCACGTAGTCGCGAAACGGCCAGGCGTTGGGGATGATCTCGTTCCGCTCGTAGCCCCGGCTCTCGCCGAACCGGACGACGTCGAGCCAGTGCCGGCCCCATTGCTCGCCGTAACGCGGTGAGGCGAGCAGGCGATCGACGAGCTTTTCGTACGCGTCGGGCGAGGAATCCGCCTCGAATGACGCGATTTCGTCGGCCGACGGTGGCAGGCCGGTCAAGTCGTAGGTGACGCGTCGGATCAAGGTCCGCCGGTCGGCCGGCGGCGACGGTATGAGCCCCTTCGCCTTCAGGCCGGCGACGATGAACGCATCGATCGGGTTCGCCGGCCACCCCGGCGGCATGTCCTGCCCGAGGGGCGGTGGGACCTTCGCCAGGGGCCGCAGCGACCACCACTCGGCCCCGACTTTCGGAGCCTCCTTGAGGACGAGTCCCCTGGGCCAAACCGCCCCTTGCTCGACCCAGCGGCGCAAGACCGCCACCTGTGCGGACGAGAGCGGTGAGCCTTCCCTCGGCATCTTCGGTTCGCCGCCCTTTGGCGACGGCCCCACGACCTCGATCAGCGTGCTCTCAGCCGGCTTGCCCGGCTCGACGGCACCGGAGTCTTCCAGATCGGTCGCGCTGGCGAGCGAAACGTCCCCCTTCTTACTCTCCGACCGATGGCAACGAATGCAGTGATTCGTCAGGATCGGCGCGACATCGCGCTCAAACTCGACCGGCTCCTGCCCGTCCGCGGAGGCGCCCTTGGCGAGCAGAACCAGAAGGAGCACTTCCGCGATCGATCCGAAACGGTTCTGCCACATGTCAGGAGTCTCAAGCCGCGGGTGGAATCGTGCTTTCACCATACCGCGGCCGACGGCCCATTCCAAGGAGAGGGCTCAGGCCGCAAGGTCGGGGTTCGCGTATACAAAATCCGAAAAGCTCGTATGATTCCTAAAGTTTCACCTCGTTCGAGCAGTGAACCCCATCGCAGGCAGTCACTTCACATCCGATTCCCGTGACCCGGCACGAGGTTATGATGATTCCTAGAGCCAAGGATGGCCGGCGCAGTCGTTTGGACCGAACTTCTTTCGGACTTGGGCTCAACCTTGGAGCACTCGAAGCGCGGATGATGTTAACGGCGTCCACGATCAGTGGATACGTCTATCAGGACACGAACGGTGACGGTCTTTACGGGGCGGGCGACCGCCCGATCGCCGGGAGCCCGATCCAACTCGTGAACTCCGCGAAAATGGTGGTGGGATCGACGACGACCGACGCGTCGGGCAAGTACCAGTTCTCGAGTGATGGGACCGTCCAAGGGACGCCGGGCGCGCAAACGCAAACCCTTTCGTTCCCCGCGACCCCGACCAACTTTACGAAGTCGGCCACGATTTCGCAGTTCGACCCGAGTCTCGGTACGCTGACTTCGGTGGACGTGACGTTCGCCGGGACCCTGTCGAGCGACATCAAGGTAGAGAGCCGAGACGCGAACCCGATGACGGTCGTCGGTCACGCTGAGGGCACGTTGGTCACCCAGGCTCCCGGCATCGCGGACCTGATGCTTCGGCCGACGTCCACGGTGACCTTCCCGGCCTCGGCCTATGACGGCCAGGCCGATTTCGGCGGCACCAGCGGCAAGGACTTTGGCGCGGTCACGGCCAGCGACTCGAAGACGGTCACGTTGACCACGCCCGGCGATCTCGCGGCTTACACGGGGACGGGGACAGTCCCTTTTTCCGTCGGCGCCGCCTCCACTTCGGCCGCCGCGGGCCCGGGTAACCTGCTCTCCGAAATCTCGTCCACCGGCGAGGCCACGGTCAATGTGGTGTACCACTACCTGCCCCAAAGCGACCTGAAGCCAGGCCGCTACTCGATCGTCCAGACCGCCCAGCCCAACGGCTTTCTCCAAGGCTCCAATTCCCGGGGGGGCGTAGTGCTGCCGAGGAGTGCCGGGGTCGACACGATCCCGGTCACGCTCGCCGACAGCGACCTGACCGACAATAATTTTGGCGAACTGCTTCCGGCCGCCGCTGCCCCTCCCCCCCCCGCCGCCCCCCTGCCTTCCAGCAGCCTTTCCGGCTCCGTCTATCTCGACGCCAACAATAACGGCGCCAGGGATCCCAACGAGTTTGGAATCGCGACGGTGAATGTGACGCTCCGGGGGCGAGACAACTCGAATCGACCGGTCATGCTGACTTCCACGACCGACGCCTATGGTGTTTATCAGTTCAATAACTTGCGTCCTGGGCAGTACACGATCACCAAGTCTCAGCCGAACGCCTTCAGGTCGGGGCAAGAGACGATCGGCAGCCAGGGCGGGCAGGCGAGCAGGAACCGATTCTCCCGGGTCGTCCTGCGTGACAATACCCAGGGCGTCAACTACAACTTCGGTGAACAGGCCCGACCGAATTGCAGCCTGGCCTCCGTCCTCGCTCGGGTCGACCGGGGCCTTCCCCTTCGCTCCAACCTGGGACCAAACCTCCAGCGCTACCTCCCCGGACTCGTCGTCTACAACACCCAGCACCCGCGCCGCCGTTGAGCCGGCCCCGCTCGCCCTGGGACCGCGGGCGTCCCGCTCGCCTCTTCTCTTAATATGATCGCCTGTTGCGGACTCCATCCGCCGACCAGAGCGTTGCCCCCCCGCCTTGCTTGGCTCAGTCGGTCCGGGTAATCTAATTATTGTTTAACGGGCGGAACTGGGCGGCCGATGCGGGGGAGATCCGACAGACAATGCGACCGACCTTGCTTCTCACGGTGACGGGCTGCCTTCTCCTGGCGTTCCTCGGCCTCCGAACGGCCGCCGACAACCCCGCCCGCGAGCCGGACGCCAAGGTGGTTTCCCCCGACCCCGACCTCGACCTTCGCCTCCAAGAAAGCATCCGGCCGTTCCTCGCCACGTACTGTCTCGGATGCCACGGCAAGGAGAAGCCGGAGGGCGACCTGGACCTGTCCGTCTTCACGACCGTGGAGTCTGTGACCAGGGCCCTGCCCCACTGGGAACTCGTCGTCGAGCAACTCGAAGCGGGTTCGATGCCCCCGGCAAAGGCGAAGCGGCGCCCGACGGACGAGGCCCGCGCGACGGTGATTGCCTGGATCGGAGCCGTCCGCAAGCGCGAAGCCGACCGGAACGCGGGCGACCCCGGCCCGGTCCCCGCGCGACGGCTCTCCAACGCTGAGTACGACCATACGATCAGGGACCTGACCGGGGTCGACCTCCGGCCGACCCGGGAGTTCCCCGTCGACCCGGCCAACGAGGCGGGGTTCGACAACTCGGCCGAATCGCTCGCGATGTCGCCGGCCCTGGTCAAGAAGTACCTGCAGGCCGCGCGTCAGGTCGTCGATCACCTCGTCCTGAAACCGGACGGACTCGCCTTCGCGTCTCATCCGGTGATCGCCGATACCGATCGCGATAAGTATTGCGTGAACAAGATTATCGACTTCTACAAGCGTCAGCGCGCCGACTACGCCGACTACGTCTTCGCGGCCTGGCGGTTCCGGCATCGCGAGGCCCTGGGCCAGCCCAACGCGTCGCTGGAAACGCTCGCCTCCGAGGCCAAGCTCAGCCCCAAATACCTGGCGACGATCTGGGCCACGCTCACCGACGGCCCGGAAGACGTGGGCCCGACCGCCGCGCTCCAGACGCTTTGGCGGGAACTGCCTCCGCCTCCCCCCGACGGCGATCGAACGGCCGCCGCGCGGGCCGGCTGCGAGCGGATCCGCGACTACCTCGTCACCCTCCGCCGGCAGCTCACGCCCGAGGTCAAGAACCTGGAGGCACGCGGGATCAGCAACGGGTCGCAGCCGCTCGTGCTCTGGAAGAATCGTCAGTACGTTGCCAACCGGATGCGCTACGCGGCGGGGGGAGCGTCCAAGATCAAGGTGGACGCGTTGGGGCTGTCTGGGACGGCCGCCAAGGCGCTCGTCGCTCCCGAGAAGCCGGAGGACCTCGCTTCCTTCGAGGCGACCTTCCCCCGGTTCTGCCGGACCTTCCCGGATGCCTTTTTCGTCTCGGAGCGCGCCCGAGTCTATCTCGACGGCAAGGAAGACAAGAAGAACACGGGGCGGTTGCTGAACGCTGGGTTCCATAGCATGACGGGCTACTTCCGCGACGATGAGCCGCTCTCCGTGCTCATGCTGGACGAGGCCGGTCAAGGCGAGCTCGAACGGCTCTGGAGGGAGTTCGATTTCGTCACGGGCGCCCCGATGCGGCAGTACTCGAGCTACCTCTGGTACGAGCGTGCCGAATCCGGCTTTCTCCGCGACAACGAGTTCGACTTCATCAGGGCCGAGGACAAGGATGCCGCGTCCGAGGCGAAGATCGAGCAACTGGCCAAGGTCTACCTGGCGAAAGTGAGCCGGATCGGCGCCAGCGAGTTGGTGCACAGCGTCATCAAGGATCAGTTCGCGATCATCTCCGCAAGCATCCGTCGCGTTGAGAACGACCGGGTCGCGGCCGAGCCCCGACATATCGAGGCCCTGCAAGCGTTTGCCGAGCGGGCCTATCGCCGCCCGCTGTCGAGCGCGGAACGTGAGGGAATCGCCGCCTTTTACCGGACGCTCCGCACCCAGGATGAGCTGAGCCACGACGATGCCGTCCGCGACACGGTTGTCGGCGTGCTCATGTCACCCTACTTCTGCTACCGGGTCGACCTTGCCGGAGAAGGGACGGGCGTCCGGCCGCTATCGGATTATGACCTGGCCAGCCGCCTGAGCTATTTCCTCTGGGCGAGCATGCCCGATCGTGAGCTCATGGACCGGGCCGCTGCGGGCGACCTGCACCGGCCCGAAGTGCTCGCGGCGCAGGCGCGGCGGATGCTCCGCGACGATCGCGTCCGCGGCCTGGCCACGGAGTTCGCCGGCAACTGGCTCGACTTCCGCCGGTTCGAGGAGCACAACAGCGTCGATCGCGGCCGCTTCCCCGCGTTCGACGACGAGCTGCGCCGGTCGATGTTCGAGGAGCCGCTCCGCTACTTCGTCGACCTGGTGCGCAACGACCGCCCGGTCCATGAGTTCCTCGACGGCAAGCACACGTTCGTCAACCAGGCGCTGGCGCGGCACTACGGTATGCCCGAGCCCGAGGGCTGGGTCCGCGTCGACGACGCGGTTCGCTACGGGCGCGGCGGGCTCTTGCCGATGGCCGTCTTCCTGACAAAGAACGCGCCGGGCCTGCGGACGAGCCCGGTCAAACGGGGCTACTGGGTCGTGCGTCGCCTGCTCGGCGAGAACATCCCGCCACCGCCGCCCGACGTCCCCGAGCTGCCGGAGGACGAGGCCAAGCTCGGCGACCTGACCCTGCGGCAAACCTTGGCCCGGCACCGTGCCGATAAGAGCTGCGCGGGTTGTCACGAGCGGTTCGACGCGATCGGCCTGTCGTTCGAGGGCTTCGGCCCCGTCGGCGAGCTCCGCGACAAGGACCTCGGCGGCCGTCCCGTGGACGTTCGCGCGACCTTCCCCGGTGGGAGCGAAGGCGCCGGCGTTGAGGGACTCCGCCGCTATCTCGAGTCGAATCGCCGGGAGGAGTTCGTCGAGAACCTCTGCCGGAAGCTGCTGGCCTACGCCCTCGGGCGGAGCTTGCTCCCCTCGGATGACGAGACCGTCGACACCATGCGCACCCGGCTGGCGGCCGACGGCCATCGCTTCGGCAGCCTGATCGAGAGCATTGTTGCCAGCCCGCAGTTCTTGAATAAACGAGTCGAAGCCAACCACGCGGAGTGACGCAGATGAAGAGCACTTCGGACCAGGGAGAGCGCGAGAATGGCCGGGGCCGGGCGTCCCGGCGGACGTTCCTCCGCGGCGTGGGCGTGACGATGGCCTTGCCGTGGCTCGAGTCGGTCCCCGCCTTGGGTGCCTCGTCCGTGGCGGGAGCCGCCGCGCCTTGTCCGAAGCGGTTTGCCGCCTTGTTCATGGGTTGTGGCGTCAATCCGACCCAGTGGTGGGCCAAGGGCTCCGGCGCCGCGATGGAGCTGGGCCGTTGCCTCGAGCCGCTGGCCCCCTTGAAGACGAAGATCAACGTCATCAACGGCCTGTTCAACAAGCAGGCCACGGGTGTCGGCATTCACCCCGGCCAGACCGGGAACATCCTCTCGGGTGCGGCCTTGCAGAAAGGGGCCGAGCTCAAGGGGGGGATCAGCGTCGACCAGATGCTCGCCCGCCACCTCGGCGAGGCGACCGTCCAGCCGAGCATGGTTCTCGGGTGCGAGCAGCCGATCACCGGCTACCACGAGACGAACTTCTCGATGGCGTACAGCTCGCACATCTCCTGGCAGAGCGCCACCTCGCCGGTGCCGATGGAGGTCTACCCGTCGCTTGCGTTCGACAGCCTGTTCGACAACCGAGGGACCAGGCGCAATCAGAGCGTCCTCGACCGCGTCCGGGACGAGGCCTCCGGCCTGAGCCGGCGGGTCAGTGCGGCCGACCGGGCGAAGCTCGACGAGTACCTGACCAGCGTCCGCGAGGTCGAGCGCAGGGTCGTGCCGATGCGGTCCGAGAAAGACCAGGCCGAGGGCCGAGCCGCCAACCAAGGCAAGCCGCTCGTCACCATGCCGAGGCCCGACAACGGCCTGCCCGAAGATATTCGTGAACACATGCGGCTGATGTGCGACCTGATCGCCCTGGGGTTCCAGACCGACAAGACGCGGATCGCGACCCTGCTCCTCTGTCGCGACATCTCGGGCCTCTTTTATCCCTTCCTCGACGTCCGGGCCGCGCACCATGGCGCCTCGCACGACGACAAGTCCGAAGCCTACGAGCGCGTGACCCGCTACTACGTCAGCCAGCTCGCCTACCTCGCCACCCGCCTCGACGCCATGCCCGAGGGTGAGGGCACCGTGCTCGACAACACCTGCCTGCTGTTCACCAACAGCCTCTGGTCCGGCACCCGGCACGACGCCAGCAAGGTTCCCGTCGTCCTGGCCGGAGGTCTCGGTGGATCGCTCGCGACGGGCCGCACACTCGACTATGCGGACAAGGGAGACGACAACCGCAAGCTCTGCAGCATGTACCTCTCGATCATGGACCGAATGGACGTCAAACTCGACCGCTTCGGCGACGCCGACGCCCGCCTTACTGACCTCTGAGCCGAGATCCGAGGCAAAGATCTGCATTCCTCTGGCGAAACTGCCTCTCCTAATCCTGGAACCGGGGGCGGGGTGCCCGCGGTCCCAGGAAAACGAAAAAAAGCAACGACCCGCCATCGAACTAAGAATCCCCCTCGTTCCCACGGTCCTCCGCTATGCATTACCCACAAGTGGGGGTCTGGCCCGGTGTCCAGCAAGGGTGATCGGCGCAAGTGCTTGAGAGTCCTCCAGTTGTGGCATCCAGCTCGGGCCACAGCCCCCTTCCGTAACCTCCGGATTGCTAACGACTTACGACTTGTGGGTAAGGCATAGCGGTCCTCCGTGGGAATGCCGTCCCCGACGCTCCGCGTCGTCTGGCCTTCGCAAGCCGAGGACGCAGAGCGTCCCAGACGGCATTCCCACGGGGGACCGTGGGAACGAGGAGTGAGAGGCTTCCTAGCTCTGTCTCGGGTCGTTGAAAAAAAGAGCTTTGCTGGGTGGCACGTACGTACGTGTTTAGCGTGTCCGAGAGCCATTTTCCTGGGGGTTTTCGTGGGTCTGACAAGAGTACGACGGCCGTTCTACGAGTGTCAGACTTTCACGAGACCCCTGTTTTCAGGCTGCGCGACACGCTAAACACGTACGGTTGTACCCAACCCGTGAGTGGGAAGCCCCTGCTTTGGGCTCACGGGTTGGGTACAACCCGTGCCACCCAACGTCAGTAACTCGGCGTCGTCAACAACGGATGTAACTCTCACCGGACCAGAGAATTACTGCCGCTCCGTGGCTGCGGTTCGTTCGAGAGAAGGGGGGGCAAAAAATCGCCGTTCTTCGTCATGATGGGTGCGGCTAGCAACCGGCACTCACCTGGATTGAGGAAGAACGGCGATGAAGGCAGCTCGGACGCTGCAAGGCTTGCAGCAACCGCAGTCGTTGATCGGCTATGTCCGACAGTTTCTCACCCCGACGGTCTGGAAGCAAGCCCGAGGGGTTGTTCCTCAAAGGCGGTCGGCGCCGCGGTGGGATCTCCAGCCACTGGTCGTGGTCATGCTCGCCATGACCTGGGCCACCGGCGACTCCGAGTCCGAGAGGTTTGAGAAGGCCCGGGGATACTACGTCGCCTGCCATGAGTCGCGAAGACGCCCGGGAAAGACCCTCGTCGGCTTCCAGAAAGCGATGCGACGCGTCCCCATGCGACAACTCAGGGCGTTGGCCGCGGGGGTTCGGCAACAGATCCACGCCCGACTGGGGTCGCGGCGGATTGTCGACGGCTTCGAGCCGATGGGCTGCGACGGCTCGCGGATCGAGTGCCCCCGCACCCCCGAGTTGGAACGGGGACTCGGGCAGGCCGGCAAGAACGACGCGGCCCCCAACGTCTGGCTGACGGCGTTCGTCCACTTGCCCACGGGACTGCTTTGGTCGTGGCGACTCGGCCCGGGCACCGCGGCCGAGCAAGAGCATTTGAGGCACTTGCTCGCCACCCTCTCGCCCGAGGCCCTGATCGTCTGCGACGCCGCTTATATGGGCTTCGATCTGGTCCGGGCGATCCTCGGTGTCAAGCGATCGTTCCTGTTCCGGATGTCGTCGCGGGTCGACCTCTACACCCTCGAAGTGGCGAACCTGGAGGATTGGACCGAAGGCCCTGTCTTGTACTGGCCGAACTATGTCCAGAAGAAAGGGGAAGCGCCGATCCAATGCCGCTTGATCCGGATCCCGGCCAAGGGCAAGGGTAAGGGGTCGGTCAAACGCGACGTCTGGCTCCTGACCGACGTCCTCGACCCAGCCCGGATGTCGGCGGCGACGGCCGCCAAATTCTACCGCTGGAGATGGCGTAATGAAGGACTATTTCGCACATACAAGCGTATAATCAATAAATTGAAACTCGCTAGCCGCACGGTGGCCTTGGTGCATCGCGAGGCCGAGTTGTCACTGCTGGCCACGCAGATCCTCCTGGCGCATGCCGACCTGGCGCTTCGGCCGGCGTCGGCGTCGGCGACCGATGGCCCAGTGATCAGCCCCCGCAAAGTTCTGATCGAGATCCGCAAGGAGATCGACGCGGCCGTGAAACCCAAGGCCAAGTGTTACCACAAGCGACTCGCGGGCTGCCGCGCCGGGTGCCGGAAGCAGAAGAGCCCGAAAGCCACACGCAAGTGGCCTCGTCGCAAACCGCATAAGCCGCCGAAACCGCCTGTGCTCCACACCCTGACTCAGGAACAGAAAGCCTTGCTAAACAAGCACATGAGTGCAGTAGGATGAGGCATCAGTAATCGACGTTGCGTGCCACCCGAGAGTGTTTGCTGGAAAATGCGAGCGTTTGTTGTTGTGTTGGGTGGGTGTGGTCCACCAGAGCAATCGTTCGCGGCTTCATCCCGATCAGGTGAGCATCGGTTGGCCACAGGCTCGCAGCAACGCCGTCTGGACCGTCAGATCGTGTTCATACGGGAAATCGGTCGGTTTCTCCCCGCGAATGATCCGGGCCATGTCGGCTGCGTCGTCAACGTAGCGAATATATTTGGGAAACGAGATATCCTGACGTCCCTTCTTGTACCCGCCGCGCGTTTTTGACAGCACCAGGTGGGCCGACGGGTTATCGAGCGGTTGGATCTGGAAGGTTCCTTCGGTGCCGCAAACGACGAGGTGTCGCCGCTCGCCGCCGTCCACTTCGATCGCGGTTGACTTGACCGTCGCCAACGCACGCGGGTACTCGAACACCGCCAGCATATTGTCGAGGAGTGAATCGTCGACGCTTGCGGTATGCCGCGAAAATGGTGTGACCGTGGTTGGCCTTCCCAGTACGCCGACCACCAGGTCGATGACGTGACAACCGAGCTCGAACATGATGCCGCCGCGGTACGCGACCAGTTCCCGCCGCGCGGCCGGATCGACGACTTTGCTCATGACCGTGTGGACTTCGAACACGTCCCCGAGCCAGCCCCGTTTCAAGAGGTCGCGGAGCAGCACCACGGCGGGGTTGTAGCGGTACATATACCCCATCTGGACCAGCAGCTTCCGCTTCGCCGCCGCGCCCAGGATCCGCTGGTATTGCTCGAGCGACTCACCGGCCGGCTTATCGAGATGAATGTGCTTGCCCGCTTCGACGCAGGCCTCCGCTGTGTCGAGCAGGTCGCGAACCCGCGTCTCGACGAGGATCGCCTGCACTCCCGGCGCGTTGAGCAACTGCTCCTGCGTCATCCACTTGAGGTCGCGATAAGGAGCGAGCGACTCGGCCTTTCGACGGAGCTCCGCATCAGGCTCGACAATCCCGACGACCTCATAGTCCGCGGATTGCCGGAACACGGAGAGTTTGCTCGCATGGGCATGTCCCACGCCGATCTGGCCGATCTTGATGCGTGGCCGCGCTGGGCTGGCGCCGCTTCCCGATTGCGCGTTCGCAACCAGGCCGGGTGTCAGCGAGCAGGCGAGCGCTCCGCCGAATCGTTTGATGACCGCACGTCGGTTTTCAGAGTTCATGGGGATTTCGATCCTCGACCGCTCGATCCGTGATACCCAGGGTGTCGTGACAGTTCATCATTCGAATCCCGAGGGATCAAATACCAATTCGGGAAATGGCCAACCCAAGCCTGGCAAATCCGAGTGAGAAGGTCCAATTCGGCTTCCTCTTGGTAACATGGAGGTTCCCCTGTCGCTCTCCCGGAAATCGACTGGATTCCTCAAGGCGATACGCCCGCTTTTTCGCACTCGATAAGGTCAAAGCAGATGTCCGACGATCCCTATTTGCGACTGACGAATATTGGTCATTGCCGGATCCTGTCGCGGCTTGGCGAAGGCGGAATGGGGGTCGTCTACAAGGGGCATCACACGGACCTCGACCTGGACGTGGCCGTGAAGTTTCTCCACCCGCAACGGGTCCAGGCGGCCGAGGCGCCGGAGCGGTTCCTCCGCGAAGCCAGGCTGGCCGCCCGGTTGAACCACCCGGGAATCGTCCGGGTGTTCGACTGCGGCGAGACTGACGGGTATTATTATATCGTGATGGAGTTTGTGGACGGCCAGAGCTTGGCGGACCACATCGTGGAACGCAAGGCGGTCCCGGTCGCCCGAGCCTTGCAGATTGCCGAGGCCGTGGCCCGGGCGCTGGGCACGGCGTTCGACCAGATCGGGGTGATCCACCGCGATATCAAGCCGGCGAACATCCTGCTCACGACGGCAGGCGCGGTGAAGCTGGCCGACCTCGGCCTGGCCAAGATCGTGGCCGACCTGGACGCCACCGTGGCGTATACCTCGGCCGGGATCGCGCTCGGAACGCCCAGCTATATGTCGCCGGAGCAGTTCGACGACGCCAGTCAAGTCGATCTCCGGGCCGACATCTTCTCCCTCGGCGCCACCTTGTACCACATGCTCGCGGGCGAGCTGCCGTTCAAGGGGACCTCGCTGTTCCGGATCCTGAAACAGGTTCAAGAGGCCGACCCTGACCCGCTCCCAGCCACGGTGCCCGGCACGGTGGGAGCGATCGTCGCCCGGATGATGGCCAAACGACCGGAGGACCGGTTTCAGACCTATCCGGAATTGATCGAGGCCCTCAGCGGGGCACAACGGTCGCTGGGGGACGACACGCTCATCTCGACGCGGACGCTTCTCAAGCCGTCGACCACCACGATCATCCCCGCCCCCAAGCTCACCGGGCGGACGATCCGCGCGGCCTCGCCGACCGAGAACCGGGCGCTCTTGGTCGTCGATGTTCAGAATGATTTCTGCCCCCATGGCGCACTCGCCGTGCCCGAAGGGGACCTGGTCGTTCCGATCATCAATAAGCTCTCCCGCCGCTTCACCCATGTCATCCTGACGCAGGACTGGCACTGCGACGATCACCTGTCGTTCGCCTCCTCGCATCCGGGCATGAAGCCAATGACGTTGATCGAGCTTCATTACGGGCCGCAAATCCTCTGGCCCGACCACTGCGTGCAAGGCACCCCAGGCGCTCAGTTCCACCCCGACCTGGACCTGGATCGCTGCGACATGATCATCCGTAAAGGTTATCGCCGCGACATCGATTCCTACTCCGCGTTCTTTGAGAACGACCGGCAGACGCCAACCGGCCTGGCCGGTTACTTGCGGGAGCGCGGACTGACCCGGTTGTTCATCGTGGGCCTGGCCACCGATTTCTGCGTCGCCTATTCCGCCATCGATGCCTGCCGGTTGGGATTTGAAGTGACCGTCATTGAAAACGCTTGCCGAGGCATCGACGTGGAAGGCTCGCTCGCCGCGAGCTGGCAGCAAATGGCCGAGGCCGGCGTGATCCGGGCGTGAGAACCCGGGACCACGATTGCAACCGCGTAGCGAATCGCGTCCCGGGCAATCGACGGGGGAAATTCTTTGTCTGTTTTGCCCTCTTTGCCTAATCCTTTGTGTGACCGCGGATGCACCGATCGGCCGGGACGCCGGGGATTCCAAGGCAACTTGAGATGCGTGGTCTAAGTTGTTATCTTGAGCACAGTTAATTCCGCATGCCGACTCGAGAGCCTCCGTGGTCTTTGCGCCGGGGGCCGGTTGCCATGCGGGTCATTAGAAACAAGAAGAACGGTTCCGATCGAGGACGAAAGACTATGGCCAGGCCGAGCGTTTACTTCGACATCAGCATCGACGGCACCCCCTCCGGACGCATTACCTTCGAACTGTACAACGACGTGGTGCCCGAGACCGCCGAGAACTTTCGCGCCTTGTGCACCCACGAGAAGGGGTTCGGCTACAAAGGTTCTTCGTTCCACCGCGTGATTCCCAAGTTCATGCTCCAAGGGGGCGACTTCACCAACCACAACGGGACCGGTGGCAAGTCGATCTATGGAAATAAGTTCAAGGACGAGAACTTCCAGCTCAAGCACGATAAACCGTTCCTCCTGTCGATGGCCAACGCCGGCCCGAACACGAACGGCTCGCAGTTCTTCATCACCACGGTGATCACCGATTGGTTGGACGGCAAGCACGTCGTCTTCGGCGAAGTGACCGAGGGCTCCGACCTGGTCAAGAAGATCGAAGCCCTGGGCTCGAGCAGCGGGAAGCCGCAGGCCAAGATCACCATCGACGCCGCCGGCGAAGTTTGAGCTGAAGTCGCACCTCGAGTTAGGACTAACGTCGAGGCGGAATCTCACGCGGCGGCGAACGCCCCGCGGCCGGGTTCCGACTCGACGCGATTTTTTTCGAAGGTCGGAGCAAGGTGCATTCGGCGATTACGTGGACTTCGCGGTTTGAACTCACCGTCCAAGGAGTCGCCCGGCCGGGCCGTTGAGATTCAGGACCTGGGGAAGTCAGTAGGCGTCCGCGTCGAGGATCTCGCCGCCGGCTCGGGTGCAGAGGGCGTGATAGACGTCCAGGGCGATTGTCGACCGGACGAACCGGACTGATCCGTCGGCGAAGAGGAAGTTGCCTCCGCCGCTGTGCGGGCTGTAGAAGTCATCCGGCGCGGTTCCTTGGGCGTTGAAGCCGACGTCGCCGGCGTGGGCGACCACCAACTCGCCGCCGTGGCCGATCGAATGGTAGTCGGGGATGCCGGCCGGGGCATCGTCGGAAAACGAGCTGATTCCGCCATCCGGTGCGCCGACCCAGGGGGTTTTGACCAAGCAGGCCCCGCGCTCGCCGATGGCGATGGTGGAACTGGTCCCGTCGAGAATCTCGGAGTGTCGGACCACCAGGTTCCTTCGGAACAGGCCGTCCCCCCGATCCGGGAAATCGTCGATTTCAAGCCCGGCACCGAAGCAGGCCGCATAGCTGTTGGTGTGGAAAATGCCGACCGGCGGGTTGCCATCGCGTACGACCGTGAAGAGGCCGGCGTCGCGGTCCGCCGGGCAGATGTAGACACCGGTCGCGGCCTGCCGAGTCGTCAGGTTCGCGGTCTGCTCGACGGGGAGCTGGAAGTTGGCTGTGTTGTAGAGCGGGACCTGCTCGATCTGGGCAAGAATCAGGGTGGCCCAACTCCAGCCCGGGCTCGTCTGGTAAGTGTTCGGACTTGGGGTCGCGACGTATCCCATCGGCAAGGCGCCGTGGACCTCGTGATAGTTCATCAAGGCGATTCCCATCTGCTTGAGATTGTTGACGCATCGGATCCGGAGCGCCGCTTCACGGGCCGCCTGGACGGCGGGCAAGAGCAACGCCCCCAGGACGCCGACGATCGCCAGAACGACCAGGATCTCAATCAGACTGAACCCTCGGCGTGCCCTTGCCATCACTTCTCCTCCCGAATCTTCGGTGGACCGGAACCATGTTGTTTTAAAGTCAATATTTGGGTTTGCGAATAAGTGATGATTGATGGAATCGACTTTGTCAGGATTGTGATTCCCAGGTCAGTGGCACGCCTTCCGGGCCGCCTCGATCAGCCAAGCGAGCCAGGTCCCCCGGTGTGGTGCCGGTAAAATCAACATCAGTGCAATTCCCGACCCGAGGAGTGCCGAGGCTGTGCTCGCGATCAGGCCGACCCGAGGGATCGGCCTCGGTTGAGCCCGAACGGGTGAGCGCCGGATCTGGCTCTGTTGCCGGCTGGCTGCGTTCAGGGTGGCCTGGGCGAGCCGAGGTGGGATCACCTTCGCCGACGCGCGGTCGGGCCAGAGCATGAGGAGAAGCAATGGGGTGAGTGTGAGGCCGCGACGGTCGAGCCGGGATTGGAGCCGTTCGCGACCGCGCGCGAGCCGTTCCTTCACGGTGCTCGTGGGGCAGCCGATGAGCTGAGCCGCCTCGTTGGTGGTCCTGCCGTCGAGGTAGCAAAGCCGGATCGGTTCGCGGAGCTTGGCCGGGAGCCGATCGATTTCCTCGTGGAGGGCGCGATGAACCTCGTCGGCTTCCACCTGGGAGTCGCCCGTCACCTCCGTCGTTTGTCGAACCTTGTACTCGCGAATTCGGCGCCGGCTCGTGTCGACCCGTGATCGAACGGCAATTCGGTGCGCGACGCCGTGGAGCCAGGGGCCGAGCGAATCCCGCTTGCAGATCGAACTGGCTTTGCCCGCGAGCAAGAGGAAGGTGGATTGGAAGGCATCCTCCGCATCCTGGGATTGCCCGAGGACCTGTCGGCAGACGCGCCACACCCTGGGGCCGTGCCGGGCCATGAGTGTCTCGAACGCTTTCGCGTCGCGGTCCTCGACGAAGATGCGGAGCAACTCACTGTCACTGGCTGCGATCATGGCTGTCATCCCATCGTCATCAGTGATGAGGCCCGGCCCCCTTGAGATAGTGCAACGGAGCGCCGCTTTGGTCGGATCTTTCTTTTTGGATTTTTTTGGGGAAGCCGTTCGCTCACTCGCTCCCGAGGAAAATTGCGCTGGGGCCGAAGAAACCGTCGACCGCCGCCGGCCTTCCCCGCACTACTCTGGTGAACGGGGCGGACGTCGTTTTATCGTCCCGTTGGGATGGAAATGCCTGATGCTGGAGAACTCGTCATGCATGATGATAACTCGACTCGCAACTTGAGCGTAGCCCAGGGCGCGACGGGGCCTGATTCGCGGCGGTTGTTCCTCCGAGGGGCGACCGCGGCAGCCTTACCGAGCCTGATTGTGGCGACGTCGTCGAACCTGCTGGCTGCGAATCCGAAGCCCAAGCCCAAGCCGAAACCGATCCCCCTTTCCTCTGTCCAGGTTGACCGGGCGGTGGTTCGGGTCTTGATCCATGAGATCCAGAATGACGAGGCGGACCACGTCACGATCCTCCAGAAGTTGCTCGATGACTCGGGCAATCCGCTGACCCCAAAGATCCGGCCGACGCCGGTTTTGAACCTGTCCAACCTCGTTCAGCACAATCTCCGCTCGTTTCTGATGACGGCCGCCGCCTTTGAGAACACGGGCTCGGGGACGTATGGGGGAGCGCTTTTCGCCGTCCAGCAGACCAACGAATACTTCCCTACCGCCGTCGGACTCTGCACCGTCGAGTCGCGTCACGCCTCGTTTTTGAATGCGCTCCTCAGTCAACCGCTTGTTCCCGACTTTGCGCCCGTCGAGTCCCCGATCGCACAGGGAGTCACCCTGTCACGCGTCGCCCCTTTCGTCTCCGACCCGGTGGTCGGGCTTCCCTCGTTCGACCCGGTCAACTCGTCGGACCCCAACAACTTCCGGATCCTCGACTTCCTCCTGTTCCTGGAATACATCGAGGCCGCGTTCTATCGGATCAATGTCCCGCGGTTCTTCCCCTGAGTGATACGGACGGACCATGGCCGTAATGTCCCGCGGTTCTTCCCCTGAGTGATACGGACGGACCATGGCCGTCAGGACACCCGCCTTCCTTCGATTGAAGGACTGCGATGGTCGAATGCAGGCATAGACGAACGGCAGTGTCCTTCCACACCGACCTATTCCCTCCCCTCCGCATGCTCCGCGAAAATGGGAGTGAACCCGAGTCTGATTGGTCTTTGGAATGCGACCAAGTGTTCACTCAGATTGCCACCCCGGACGCGCCCCACTCGCCGGTCTTTGGGAGCTGACGGACTCGGACGGGGCGATTTCGGTCCCGCCGCTGGATGCGGCTGGCCTGCATAGGTGTGCTGATTGATTGAAACCGGTCAAGACATGACGATGCGCCTCAAGCAAATCGCAGTCTTCGCCAACCGGCGATATGCCCGTCGCAGGGCGAATATGTCTTGGCCAAGAACTGGCCATTATGTGGACCCCTTTTGATAAAAAAGGATCCACCTCCAGGTTGTTGTGGTCGACCTGGGTCTGTTCAATCAGTTGCGCCGGGCGGAATCGAACCACCTACCTCCAGGTTATGAGCCTGGCGAGCTACCGGTGCTCTACAGCGCACACGTACATTAACCGGTCCCGCCCCAGCTGTCAATGGAGAGCCGCCCTGAATGTCGCAAGCTGAGCAACAACATTGATTTGCGGATTACTTCGCCGAAGCGATCGCCCACCCCTGTCTCGAGTCCTTCGCGTGGAAGTGGGGCGTTTGACCTGTTTCGTTCGCCCTGCAAGGCGAGCAAGGAGCGTCAGCGCCCTGCCCCTCTCCGCAAAGCCGTTCTGACTTGCTCGTCGCCAAGTGCTTCCTGGGACCGCGGGCGAATCCAAAGTCGTTTGGTCCCTGCACCGCCAACAGGCTGGCCTTGTGGGGCTCAAGGCGGCCCACCTGTGTCGAACGGAAATTGTCTCTTGGCCAAGAACTGGCCATCACACGGACCCCTTTTGATGAAAAAGGATCCGACTCCCAGGTCGTTGTGATCGGCGTGTCGCCGTTCGACCTGGGTTAGTTCAGTCAGTTGCGCCGGGCGGAATCGAACCACCTACCTCCAGGTTATGAGCCTGGCGAGCTACCGGTGCTCTACAGCGCACACGTACATTAACCGGTCCCGCTCCGGCTGTCAATGTCGACCTGCCCTGAATGTTGCAAGCTGAACAGCAACATTAATTTGCGGATTGCCTCGCCGAAGCGATCGCCCACCCCTGTCTCGAGTTGTTCGCATTGAAGTGGGGCGTTTGGCCCATTTCGCTCGCCTTGCAAGGCGAGCGGGTCCGCAAAGCCGCTCTCACTTGCTCCCAGTCAGGTGCTTCCTGGGACCGCGGGCGTCCCGCCCGCTCTTGTGTTGAATTGAAAATATCAAATGGAATTGCGGGCGGGTCGCCCGCGGTCCCAGGGGGAGGCGAGCGAATCCAAAGTCATTTAGCCCCTGCTCACCATTCGCAATGTGAGACGAAGCGAGGTCTGTCCTCGCCATGGCCCACCTGTGTCGAATGGAAATTGTCTCTTGGCCAAGGACAGGCCAGCATGCGGATCCCTTTTGATAAAAAAAGGACCCGTCCCCAGGTCGTTGTGATCGGCGTGTCGCCGTTCGATCTGGGTCTGCTCAGTCAGTTGCGCCGGGCGGAATCGAACCACCTACCTCCAGGTTATGAGCCTGGCGAGCTACCGGTGCTCTACAGCGCACACGTACATTAACCGGTCCTGCCCCGGCTGTCAATGTCGACCTGCCCTGAATGGTGCAAATAGCTTTGTACCATTGGTTTGCGCATCGTTTCACCGGATCCGTTTTTTCCGGCGACAGCGTCACTGTGTGTCCAACAATTCCTGTGGGGTGGGCACGGTCCACCATACTTATCTTCTCGTTTAGCACAGAGATTGGGATGGTGGGCCGTGGCCGCCCGCCGGGAGGGAGTCTCAAGCTTCCCCGCGAACGCGAATTGTCCCTTGACCAAGAACTGGCCATCATGCGGACCCCTTTTGATGAAAAAGGATCCGACTCCCAGGTCGTTGTGATCGGCGTGTCGCCGTTCGACCTGGGTTAGTTCAGTCAGTTGCGCCGGGCGGAATCGAACCACCTACCTCCAGGTTATGAGCCTGGCGAGCTACCGGTGCTCTACAGCGCACACGTACATTAACCGGTCCCACCCCGGCTGTCAATGTCGACCTGCCCTGAATGTCGCAAGCTGAGCAGTATCATGAATTTGTAGATCGCTTCGCGGGAGCGAAGCTCGCCCCCTGTCCTTGTGACTTCGCATTGGCGTGGGGTGGATTGGCCCGTTTCGCTCGCCTGCAAGGCGAGCGGGTGGCGTCCATTCCCCGTCCCTCTCCGCAAAGCCGTTCTTACTTGCTTCTCGCCAGGTGCTTCCTGGGACCGCGGGCGTCCCGCCCGCTCTTGTGTTGAATTGAAATATCAGATCAAATCAAATTGAATTGCAGGCGGGTCGCCCGCGGTCCCAAGGGGAGGCGAGCGAATCCAAAGTCGTTTGGTCCCTGCACCGCCAACAGACTGGCCTTGTGGGGCTCAAGGCGACCCACCTGTGTCGAACGGGAATTTTCCCTTGGCCAAGAACTGGCCATCACACGGACCCCTTTTGATGAAAAAGGATCCGTCCCCAGGTCTTTGTGATCGGCGGCTCGTCGTTCGACCTGGGTTAGTTCAGTCAGTTGCGCCGGGCGGAATCGAACCACCTACCTCCAGGTTATGAGCCTGGCGAGCTACCGGTGCTCTACAGCGCACACGTACATTAACCGGTCCTGCCCCGGCTGTCAATGTGGAGCTGTCGTGAATGTTAAGATTTGGATCGCATGAATTTATCGCATGTGAATAAATTGCTAGATTGAGAACCCCGAGGAAACTTCAGACGATCGGTTGACCCGTGTGAGGATCAGGTAGCGAGCCCGCGATCGGGTTGGATTGAGCGTGGAGCCAGGCGGAGAGGTCGAAGTCGTGATGATCGAGGTTGGGGACCTGTTCGCGCTCGAGGCTGAGGAACCAGTGAGGGTGGGCATTCTTGCTGTCGGGGAGGCAGTATTCCTGGCTCACAAGCCGCCACTGCTCTTCCTTCGCCTGGTTGAGCGGGAAAAAGGTGTCGCCCGGAAACTCACCTTCGACGACGGTAAGCAGGAGCCGGTCCCAGAGGGGGAATGTGTCCTGATAGACCACTCCGCCGCCGATGATCATGACTTCGCCGTGGTCTCCCCCCTGTTGCTCTGCGGCGATCTTGATTGCGGCTTCCATCGAGCTGGCGACCCGAAATCCCTCCGCGCGGTAGTGGGCCGAACGCGACAGGGCGATGTTGAGTCGACCTGGCAGCGGGCCACGGAGCGATTCCAAGGTGCGGCGTCCCATGATCACCGGCTTGCCCATGGTGGAATCGCGGAACCGTCTCAGGTCGCGCGGCAGGTGCCAGGGCATTTTGACGCCATCGCCGATCACTCCGGTTCGACTCATCGCGGCAATGGCAGATACGATCATGGCGATTCCTTCTCAATCCCTCTCTCATACAACTCATCAATCATACGGTCGCTCAGACCGCCACCTCGCCTGAGAGGCGGGCATGGTGGCGATAGCCAACCAGCCGGAATTGTTCGGGCGTGAGACCGTCGAGGCTGGTCACGCTGTCATCGATTTCCAGCTTCGGGAGTGGATAAGGCTCTCGGGCCAGTTGCTCGCCCACCTGATCGAGGTGATTCTCGTAGATGTGTGCGTCGCCGAATGTATGGATGAACTCGGCGGCCTCGAGACCGGTCACCTTGGCGATCAGGTGGGTCAACAACGCATAGCTTGCGATGTTCCAGGGCACGCCCAAGAACAGGTCGGCCGACCGCTGGTAGAGCTGGCAGGACAGTCGGCCGTTGTTCATCGAGAACTGGCAGAGCGTGTGGCATCCCGACGGGCCGTGAATCTTGGGGAGGTCGGCGGGGTTCCAGGCGGTGAGGATCAGCCGGCGCGCGGCCGATGCGGTCGGATCGGCTTTGACTTGCTCGATCCCGCGGAGCAACTCCGCAACCTGATCCACGCGCTGTCCGTCGCTCCCCTCCCAGGCCCGCCACTGCTTGCCGTAAATCGGGCCGAGTTCGCCGGTTTCATCGGCCCACTGGTCCCAAATCTTGACGTTGTGGCGCTGGAGGTAGTCGACGTTCGTTGATCCGCTCAGGAACCAGAGCACCTCGACGACCACCTGCCGGAACGGCACGGTTTTGGTCGTGACCAGGGGAAACCCTTGAGTGAGGTCGTAACGGTTCTGATACCCGAAGAGGCTCCGCGTCTTCGGCTTCGTCCCCGTGCTCTCCAGCACCGCGCGCGAGGCTTTCACCTCGCCTCGTTCGTAGACCAATCGTAGTAAATCCAAATACTGCTTCATTTTGAGATCCTTCCCGCTCCTGGTTGAACACGTTCCTCACCTCGCGACGGGCAGGAAGCTCTCCCAGCATATGCTAGGGGTATCGACATTGAGGACTACGAGAGTCGCGGCGCAACCGAGCGAAATTGTTTTTGAAGCGTTTGGCAAACTCGGCATCATTGGAATTGTTGAGAGCCTTCCGGCGATTACAAGAGAAGTCGTTGTTACCACGCCTTGGCAAGGCGGTCGTTGTATTGAGGATTTTGTATCATAAATGATGCGGTTTTCGCTTGGAATCGGGTCTTAACTGATGCCATTGTAGGAGGTGGGCCGCGATTGCGGTTTTTTTGTGGGGAGGAAGGGAGGGCGTGAATGCGAGACGACGCTGGGGCGCTCAGTATGCTGAATCACCGACGGCGAGAACTCGGTCTCAGCTACGAGTTACTTTCGAAACGAAGTGGTGTCTCTCGACCGACGGTGCAACGGATTCTATCCGGCCATCATTCGGCTGCGAGCTTTGCCAGCATCCTGGCGATTGCCCAGGCGATGGGGCTCGCGCTTCGGTTCGATTCCGAGGTCGATCCTCGCAAGCTGAAACGTGAGCAGGCCGAACGGAAGGCGAAAAGGCTCGTCGCCCTGGTTCAGGGGACGTCGGGGCTTGAGGGCCAGGCGGTGGATCGGAATATGGTCGAGTCAATGATTGAGCAGACCACACACGAGCTTCTTGCAGGCTCGACGCGAAAGCTCTGGAGCGAAGATTGAGCCGTTGGCAACTTCTCCCAGGTGAAACCCCGATCGACCGCTCGGGGCTCATGCTTTCGTACATAGTTTGTCTTAAGCACTTGAAGAACTCGGGCCGAGGGTATCGCGTTTGAGCTGGGCGAGCCGCTCCCGTTCGGGCCTGGCCTTGTAGAACGGGTCGAGGGGATAGCAGCCGGAGACCAGGCCGTTGCGCGGGGCGGTGGTGCAATCGCTGAAGGTCCGGCAGATCCGTTTGCGGTCCGAGACCCGGCCGGCGATGACATCGGCGGGGAGGTCGGGATAGGACAGGACCATTCGGCCCAGGCCCACGAAGTCGGCGCCGCCGTCGCGGACCACGCGCTGGCCGACGTGGGGGAGCCAATCTTGCAAGTAAGTATAGCCCGATCCGACGATGGCGAGGTTGGGGTGGCGGGCCTTGAGGGTGGCGGTGGCGGCAACCTGGCGGGCGACGCCGATGAGCGGGTCTTCCGGAGGCAGGTAGCCGTCGGACGGGGGAAAGGCGCTGGGGCGCTGGATGTGGGGGTTGTAATACGGGCTGCCGGCCGTGGTGCAGACCCAGTGGATGCCGAGCTCTTCCAGTAAGTTGAGGAAGGTCGAGGGCTCGGCCAGGTCGAGGGCCAGGCCCGTGCTCGGGTCGCCGCCGAACGCGTAGGGATAGGGGGAGCCGAGGCCGGGCCAGGGCCACGGTTCGCCCCGGCCGTCGGGGCCGGCCCGGTAGGGGAGGAAGTCGAAAATGCTCAGCCGTACGCCGACCTCCAGGCCGGGAGCTTCCGCCTTGATCCCTTCGACAATCTCGCGCAAGAACCGGGTGCGGTTCTCGAGGCTCCCGCCGTACCGGCCGGGGCGATCGACGGCCGAGAGGAACTCATGGCCGAGGTAGCCGTGGCAGTGCTTCACGTCGACGAACGCATAGCCGGCGTCGCACGCCTGCCGTGAGGCGCGGACGAAATCGGCGACCAGGCGGGCGATCTCGTCGTCGGTCAGCAGGTGGACGTCGGCCCCGAGGCCGAACTTGGGGTCGAGGCAAGGGTGCCGGTAGAGGACTTGCGGCTCCATCTTGCGCTTGTCGTACGGCCGGGCGAACCGCCCCGAGTGGGTGAGCTGAAGCCCGACATACAGGTCATCGGTGCGGCCGAAGTGCTCGCGGTGGACGGTGTCGAGCCGGAGGCGGAGCCGTTCGAGGCTGGCCAGGTTGGCGTCGTTGATGACGAGCTGGTTCGGGTTCGCGCGGCCGTCGGGGCGAACGGCGACGGCTTCGCCTCCCCAGATCAGCTTGGCGCCGCTGAGCCCGAAGTTCTCCCAGCGACGGATCGTCAGGTCCGACGGTTTGCCGTCGAGTTCGCCGTCCCATCCTTCCATGGGGAGGATCGCGAACCGGTTGCCGACCGTGCCCCCGCGCCAGTGGTAGGGCCGGCCCAACGGAGCCTCCGCGCCGGGCTCGACCGACTCGTCGAACGGGAGGTCGATACCGAGCCGTTCCTGGGCGTCGCGGAAACTTGCGGCCGACTTCAAACTGGCGATGCGGCGGGGTTCCATTCCTTGAGCCTCTCGAGACCGACCGGACCGGGGCGCCTCTGTTCTCTGCGCTTCCATTCTCCGCGCGACCAGGGCGGCGATCAACCGCCCGGTCGTGATGTCGGTCTCGGAGTCCTACGGCCCGGTCTCAACCCTCGTGAGGAATGGCCGAAGCCGAGGTTGAGGTGTCGCGGCTGCCGATGCCCGCGATCCCGCGGAAGTGGGGGGACGGGAAGATCGACGAGGGGGCCGGATCGGTGGCGACGGCCTCGGTGAGCAAGAACGGGGCGGGGCCGCGGTGGACCTTTTGCGCGATGGCGCGGAGGCCGGCCTGGGCGAACAGTTCGCGGAATCGCTTCGATGAGGCGTGATGCACGTCCCCTTCGACCCCGGCGACGCAGACGTCGTAGATGAACCAGCCCCAGAGGCCGTCCCGGTAGCCGTCGATCAGCATCAGCCGGCCCCCCGGCCGCAACACCCGGTGCATCTCGGCGATCGCCCGGTCCTGGTGGGGGTAGTGGTGGAAGCTGTTGGCGCAGGTCACGATGTCGAACGTGCCCGAGGCGAACGGGAGCCGTTCGCTATCCGCCTGCGCCGGCTGGATGTGTCCGGCATGCTGCCGCCAACGCTCGGTCCCCTTGGTGAGCATCTCGGCCACCAGGTCGATGCCCCAGACTTTGGCGTTGGGCAACGACTCGCGGATTCGGGAGGCGAAGACGCCGGTCCCGCAGCCCACGTCCAAGATCCGCGCGGGGCGATCCTCCACGACGGTACGGATCCTCCGGATCAAGGCCCGGTGCGATGGCCCGAAGAGGAGCCATTGCAGGATGGAGCGATCGTAGCTTTCGCTCCAGCGGGTGAACTCGTGCGTCGCCTGGTCCCGGTCGTACGCCATGGTGCCTCCCTGCGATCTGTTGGATCTGTCGGTGGGAAGGGCGGGCATTTCCATTCGCTCGCCATCGCGCCCCTTTTTGTTTTTTTTTGCGGGTTTCGCCATCGAAAACCAGAAGGGGTGGGCCATTGTGCCCCGAGTTGATCCCCAAGGGAATTCCAACTACGATGAAAAAGCCGGATATTCCGCGAAAAAAGCAACGTCGCCTCCGCCCCTTTTCCCTCGTTTCACGTGGAGAGAGCGCCCCGAAGTGCCCAACTTGCCCATCTATCTCGACAACCATGCGACCACGCGGGTCGATCCCCGGGTCCTCGAGGCGATGCTCCCCCATTTCACGTTGACCTATGGCAATGCCGCGAGTGTTGCGCACCGCTTCGGCTGGGAGGCCGCCGAGGCGGTCGACCGTGGCCGGGAGCAGGTTGCCAGGCTCATCGGTGCGGAGGCGAGAGAGATCATTTTGACGTCGGGGGGGACCGAGTCGAATAACCTGGCGATCAAGGGGGTCTTGCCGGGCCTGAAGTCGCGTGGGAACCATGTCGTCACCACCGCGATCGAGCACAAGTCGGTGCTTGACCCGCTGAAGCGGCTGGCGCGCGAGGGGTGGGAATTGACGATGGTCCCCCCTGCCCCGGACGGCCTGGTTTCGGCGGAGTCGATCGCGGCCGCGCTGACCGAGCGGACCGTCCTGGTCTCGGTCATGGCGGCCAATAACGAGGTTGGCACGCTCAACCCGATCGCCGCCATCGGCCGCCTCTGCCGCAGCCGCGGTATCCTGTTCCATACCGACGCGATCCAGGCGGTCGGCAAGGTCCCGCTCGACGTTAACGACGATTCAATCGACTTGTTAAGTCTTTCCGCCCACAAGATTTACGGGCCGAAGGGGGCGGGTGCGCTGTATGTGCGCCGTCGTGATCCGCCGGTACGGCTGGTCCCGCTTTTCGATGGCGGCGGTCATGAGCGTGGATTGCGGAGCGGGACCGTGGCGGTCCCGTTGGTCGTCGGCCTCGGCGAGGCCGCCACGCTGGCGGTTCGGGAGCACGCCGAAGAATCGGCCCGGATCTTGGAGCTCCGCGAGCGGCTGCATGCGGCGATCTCCGGGCGGGTCCCGGTCCTCCGGCTCAACGGTCATCCGACGCTCCGGCTGCCCGGCAACCTGAACCTGAGCTTCGCCGGCGTCGATGGGGAAGCGTTGATGATGGCGATGCGCGACGTGGCGGTCAGTTCGGGCTCGGCCTGCACGTCGGCCAACCCCGAGCCGAGCCACGTCCTCCGCGCGATGGGGGTCGACGAGCCGATGGCGCGGGCCAGCCTGCGATTTGGCCTGGGGCGGTTCACCACCGCCGAGGAAATCGAGTTCGCGGCCGACGCCGTGGCCAGGGCCGTAACCCGGCTCCGAGCCTCGGATGCGCCTTGAACGAAGCAGCACCACCCATACTGTCTTCCACCGGACGGTTCTCGGGAACGTGGATCCAGGCGAATTCCACCTGGCCACGAACTTCGGGGGGCTGGGCCGCGTAGGATACTTGGCGGACACCTGACCCATTGAATCACGCGCTGAGCTCTTCCACCGGCGTGTGTGGCGACAAATAGGGGCTTTGCGAGCCTCTTGTCGGATGTGCGGGAAGGCGTTGGGATTTGACTCGACGTTATGATAGGATTATGGGGAGCGACGCAGCGTCGTCGTACCGGGGACGTTTCGCCAGCAAAGGAGATTACCGATGGGTGTGACCCTGAGTGAAAAGGCTGCTGTTGAGGTCAAGAAGATTGTCTCCGAGCAGAATCTTCCCGAGGAGACGGTGCTCCGCATCGGCGTCCAGGGGGGAGGCTGCAGCGGTTTCTCATACAGCTTGAACTTCGACACCGCCGTCTCCGAGCGCGACCGCGTCATCGACGTTCACGGCGTGAAGCTGGCCGTCGACAAGAAGTTCGACCCCTACCTCGACGGAACGGTTGTCGATTTTTACGACGGCCTGGAAAAGCGCGGCTTCGTCTTCAACAACCCGAACGTCGTCAAGTCGTGCGGCTGCGGCAGCTCGTTCCAGGTCTGATCGTCATCGACCGGCGTTCGACGCCAGCCGTCCTCGAACAACGAATCAAAGGGGTGGGCCATTCCAGTGGCCTGCCCCTTTTTTTTTTGAGCGGTATCTACCCTCGAATCACGCAGACCCCACCGTTTCGCAAAAAGACAGACAGTTGCACCTCGCTCGATGTGTTTCGTTTGTCGTGAGCCGATCGCCCTAACTATTCGACGGCAGGTCGCGACGCTGGAAGACGGCGAAGGCCGTGGCAACGCCGATCGCCCCCACGGCGCCGAGGGCCGTTGCGTGACGGACGAACGACTTGCCCGTGACGGCGACCTCCACCGGGTCGAAGGCCTTGAAGACCGAGAACCGACCAATCCACTCCCAATCCGAGAGCGTGGGTAACGTCGACGCGATCCCCGCGGCGAACCCGGCAATCGTTACCGCCGCGGCGATCAGATTCGGCCGCCAGCGGACGACGTCCCGGGCGGCGAGGAGGAGCGTGTAGCCGTAGACGGCCACGCCGACCAGGGCCAGGTTCGCGGCGGGCTTGATCAGGGCCAATGCCGTGGGCGGGTCAGAAACGCGATTGTAGAATCCCCCGACGCGGTTGCCCACGACCAGGGCCGAGGCGAGGACGACGAGCCCGAGCAGGCCGCCCATGACCTGCGTGGCGAAGTATCCCAGCCTTGAGACCGGCCGCGACAGGGTCAGGTCGAGTGTGCCCCGCTCAATCTCCCCGGCGACCGCGGCGCTCCCCCGCGAAATCGCCCACAGGCAGATGAGCAGCATCACGAACGGGTGGTTCCAGAACATGACCTGGAACGACAGCGAGGAGAAATCCATCGCCGCGCCGCCCATGCTCCGGGTGAAACGCTCGAATCGCTCGGCGTCGTTGCCGCTGACGCGGAGGAACTGACGCTCGATACGGGCCGCGATGAACGCCGAGAGCCAACCCAGGCCGAAGAGCGACGCCGAGGCGAGGCCGAGGAACCATCGCGATTCGTCCCATTGCCTGCGGAGCATCGTGACTATCGCTGTCATGGTCGGTCGTCCTCATCACTCGCGTCGGGCCCGTGGTATCGGTCATAGAGGCTGCGTAGATCCTCGGTGCCGATGGCGATGTCAACGATGGGCTGAGCACCAATCCAGGTCATCAGCGGGGAGATGACCCCGCGATGCTCCCAAAGTACGGTGTCCCCGTCCCGCTTCCTCGCGATGAGGCCCAGTTCCTCGGGGAAGCTCTCGGGTACGCCCCCTTGGTAGCGGGCGAGGACCATCCGGAGGCCGTGTCGGGCATGCATGTCTTCGACGTGCATCAACCGGCCCCGCCGCATGATGGCCACCCGATCGGAGACCGCCTCGACTTCGGAGAGGACGTGCCCCGAGAAGACGACCGTCTGCCCGTTGGTCTTCGCCTCACGGACGAGCGCGATGACGTCGCCCCGGACCGTGGGGTCGAGGGCCGACGTGGGCTCGTCGAGGATGATGATCTCCACCGGGTCGGCGAACGCCTGCGCGAGAGCGAGCTTCTGCTTCATGCCCGTCGAATAGGTGCGGACCTTGCGCGTGAGGTCGAGCCCCATCACCCGTTCCGCCAGGGCGACGGCCCGGTCGAGGCCGATGCCCTCGCGGAGGTCGCTCATGTAACGCAGCATTTTGAGCCCGGTCAGGTGGCCGTAGAGGCGGATTTCACCGGGGAGGAACGAGACAAGGCGCCGCACGTCCCGCCCCTGCCGCCAGGGGTCGAGACCGGCCACTGTGGCGCCTCCAGCGGTCGGGTAGAGCATGCCGAGGAGGAGGCGGATGAACGTCGTCTTGCCCGCCCCATTCGGCCCCAGGAGTCCCAGGACTTCGCCCTTCCGGACTTCGAGCGTCACGTCCGACAGGGCGGTGAAGCGCCCGTATCGCTTCGTGAGCCCTTGGGTCGCTATCACCGGCTCGTCCATTCCATTCGCCTCGCTCCACGTGGACCGCTCACCGATTGGGGATTGATACCGTTCGGGATCGGATTGCCCGGTCGGTCTACCGGTCCTTTGAGGCCCTTCTCATCCGCGGGTCGCTTGTCCACGAAGAATGGAGCCACCCTGGCATCGCCTCACCCCCGCTTTGTCGTCATCAAGCTGAGAACTCCTTCGTCAGCCGCTCGGTGCGAAACTCGATCGATTTCCTCCACGAATTACTCGATCGCCGAACCATTGTTTCAAAAAAATCGTCAGGCGGGACGTGGTTCCGTGATTCAACGGGACGCCTCTGGAGGATCGGCTTGGGCGTCATTGCCCTCCGGCCGTTAGGTTTGCCGGCGGTTCGACGGGCTTGTTAAGATGGTCCGATCTCAAGGTCGGAAGCATAAGCACGTCTGCCAACGAGTCACGGTCGGGAGGTCAGGTGATGCACAGGTCGATTCGACTTGCGGCGGCATGGTCGGTCTTAGCCGCTGGGGTGGGCGGGTCGATCCCGACCTTGCACCTCCAGGCGGCGCCGCCCGAGGCGCCGGTCCAGAAAAAGGGGGCTGTCACGCCGGTCGCGAGCGCCGCCGTGGGACCGCGCTCGGCCGTGGCGTTCGGCTTTGGCGGCAAGGTGGGTCCCAAGGACCAAGGGTTCGTGCCCGGGTTCGAGTCGTACAAGCTTCGGTTCGGCCCGGGCGACTGGGCGGGCGCCCGGATCATCATCACCAGCGCCTGGGGCGACAAGAATCCGGACACCGATCTGTGGAACTGGCCGGACGGGCGCAACGTCCGGGCCACGGACGCCCTTTCCGACAAGGACGGCTCTTATTTCATCTACTCCCTGGCGACAGCCAACGCGGACGACTGGGTCGTCGCCAACTTCCGCTACACGTTGCGGGATGGGCGACACGGCGTCGCCAGCACCATCATCCCTTACGGCGGGAATCCCGAGATCCCCAAGCAGACCGTCGCGGCGCTTGGCTTCGGCGGAAGGCTCGGGCCGAAGGATGAGGGCTATCTCCCCGACTTCGAGTCGTACAAGCTCCGGTTCGGCCCGGGCGACTGGGCGGGGACCAAGGTTCTCGTCAGCAGCAACTGGGGCGAGGGGTCGGACGACGCCGACCTCTGGGGCTGGAAGGACGGGACCGAGGCCAGGTCGTCGGAGGTCCGCCGCGACGCCCAGGGATATTACTTCGTCCACTCGCTCCGCGCGGCGGGCCATTCGAGGTGGGTCGCCTCGCTCTTCCGGTTCGCGAGGAAGGACGGCCGATCGGGAGTCGCGCAGTCGCTCTACTCGTTCTCCGGAGCGCTCGTGCCGCCGAAGCCGCCGGGGCAGTCGATCCACGCGCCGACCGCCCCGCCTCCCGCGGCCAGAAAGCTCCCGAAGCCGACCTCACGCGTCCTGGCGGCGGCCCGACCGACCGTCGCCGACCTGAAGTATCTGCGGGAACTCACCGATGCCTTCCAGGGGATGGAGCTCGACGAGTTCGCGGAGACCACCCGCCTGGACCTGAACGGCAAAGCGATCGACGACGAGGGCATGGTCCACCTGCGGGGCCTGAAGCGACTTCGGACCCTCTCGCTCCGGGGGACGAGGGTGGGGGACGCGGGACTCGAGAACCTCGCGGGGCTCACGAGCCTGCGCGAGCTCAACCTGATCGGCACACCCACGACCGACGTGGGGCTCCAGGTCGTCAGCCGCCTGACCGGCCTCACCGATCTCAACGTCGACCAGACGCTCGTGACCGACTCGGGAATGATCGTGCTTCGGAAGCTCGCGAATCTGGAGGAACTGACGCTCGTCGCTACCGACGTCGGCGACACCGGTCTCGCGGCATTGAAGGGGCTGGCGAGACTGCGCCGGCTCGTTCTGGGGAAGGATCCCGCCTTCGTGGGCGAACGGATCACCGGGGCCGGCCTGGCGGCCTTACAGACGCTCCCGAACCTAGAGCAACTGGGACTGTCGTTCCTCACGATCGGGGACGACGGGCTCGCGCAGCTTCGGGGAATGCGCAAGCTCTCCCTGCTCGACGTCTCGTCCAGCAACGTCACGGATGCCGGTCTCGTCCACTTGAAAACGTTGCCGGAGCTGAAGCAGTTGCACCTCGATGCGACGCCCGTGACCGCCGCCGGCCTGGCGCATCTGAAGGAGATCCCCAAGCTCAAGTACCTTTTCCTCGGCTACTCCGACCTCGGCGACGCCGCGATGGCCCAGCTCGCCCCCCTCAAAAACCTCGAGGTCCTCGCGGTCACCAAGGGGAACGTCACCGACGCGGGGCTCGCGCAGCTGCGAGGGCTCACGCAACTCGATCGCCTCTTTCTCCCGGACAACAAGATCACCGGCGCAGGCGTGGCGAACCTCCAGCGCTTGACCCGGTTGAACCAGCTTAACCTCTACTACAACAAGCTGGACGATGCCTCGCTCGCCGTGTTCAAGGCCCTGCCGGAACTGCGGCAGCTCTACATCTCAGGCGACCAGATCACGGACGCGGGCCTCGTCCATCTCAAAGCCTTGAAGAACCTGCGCTACCTCAATATCTCGTGGACCAAGGTGACCCAGGCCGGTCTCGACGACCTCAAGAAGAGCCTCCCGGAGCTCCGCGTCGACTCCGGCGATTTCTGAACCGGGCCGCTCGAGTCAAAAGAGTCGCTGATTTGCCGGCGTCGCGACGCTCGAAGCCGGCTTCCCCCCCGATGCCGGAGCGGGATGAGTCGCGGGCGACGGTTGATACGCGACCTGCTGATGATCGCAATGACCGCGCACGCCATGGCTGGCGATCGGGACCAGCGCTTCTCACCGTACGTTGATCGTTTTCAGACGATTGCGTTACATCCAACGGTCATTACCGGAATCGGCCCGTTGCTCATCGCTCGTCAGGCTGAGGTGGTCCAGGTTTTCCTTGGGGTCGTCGTGCGGGGCTTCGCAAGAGAGACTGAGGCGGTCCATCGACTGGTGGGCTGTGTCGGCGCTGGGTCGGTTTGGCGACACTCGATGATTGTCCTGCCTCGGGGACCCGGTTGTGAGCTCGGACAGGCGACTGGTGAAAGGCGTCATGACTGGGTTCCTCTGAATTCGCTTGGTTTGTGGCGCGTGGAGGGAAGTGAACGGCGTCCTCCGACTGACGCTGGACTCGCGATCGGGCCGGACCGGTGGCCCATTCAGGACGGCTCCGCTTTGGGGGGAGCGTGGTCCGAAGGCCAAGGGTCGACGGGTCGGTCTCTCAAGTCCGGTGGGCGGATCGCACTTCAGCCCAGCGCGGACGACTCCGGACGGAACACGGGGCGAGATGGGCATGCCTTCTCAGCCGGAGGCAGAAGAAGGCTTGCGACATTCGCACCGTCACCGACGAGTGTGGACCCGTTGTATCGGTCGGAGGTTTCCGCCTGAGCGAAAGAGCATTGCGCGTACCGGACAGCGCCGGCCGCGGCGGATCTTTCTTAAGGCCTAATCGCTGTAAGGGATAGGGAAGGCGACCTTGCTCGGTCACTTGCCCTGCGGGGGATTCGGAGCCAGATATGTCGGCAGGTTTTTGCCGGCCGCGGCGGGTTTTTGCCGGCCCGATCCGACCGGGATCGAATGGGGTCGGCCCGGGGTTATTGGAGGGAGTAGCGATTCATCTTGTAGCGCAAGGTGCGGACGCTGATCCCGAGGATCTGGGCGGTCCGCTCGCGGTGGTTATTGCATTGAGCCAGGGCCGCGAGGATGACCCCCTTCTCCGTTTCCTGGACCGCCGCGTCGAGGTTCAGGGTGCCTGGCCGTGGTGGTGCCTGGATTTCCTTGGGCAGGTCGCTGGCATGGATCACCGGGCCTTCCACGATCACCACGAGTCGCTCGATGCAATTGCGGAGCTGGCGGACATTGCCCGGCCATGAGCCGTCGCACAGGACGCGCATGGCGGCACCGGCCACGAGTTTGGGCTCGCGGCGATGTCGGGTGCAGGCCCGTTGCAGGAAGTGCTCGACGAGCAAGGGGATATCGTCGCGCCGCTCGCGTAACGGGGGGACCCGCAGGGGCACGACGTTGAGCCGGTAGAACAGGTCCTTGCGCAAGGCGCCCTCGGCGACCAGCTCGTCGAAGTCCCGATGGGTGGCGGCCACCATCCGCACGTCGAGCGGGATCAGCGATTCGCCCCCGACTCGGCGCACCTCTTGTTGCTCGAGGACGCGGAGCAGGTCGACCTGCGTCTTGGGGGCCATCTCGCCGACCTCGTCGAGGAAGAGCGTGCCGTGATCCGCCATCTCGAACCAGCCGGGCTTCTGGCGGATCGCTCCGCTGAACGCCCCCTTCTCATAGCCGAACAGTTCGCTTTCGATGAGCGTCTCCGGCAACGCCCCGACGTTGGCGGTGATGAGCGGCCCGTCGCGGCGCCGGCTCAGGTTGTGGATCGCCCGCGCAATCACTTCTTTGCCCGTGCCGCTTTCCCCCTGGATCAACACCGTGAGGTCGGTATCGGCGACCTGGCGGATGCACGCGAACACGTCGTGGATCGCGGCGCTCTGGCCGATCATCTCCGGGAACTCTCCGGCCGCCGCCAGCCGATCGCGGAGCCGGCGGTTCTCGGTTCGCAGGCGATGGTGCTCGAAGGCGTGGTGGACCAGGTGCCCGAGAATCTCCAGGTCGACGGGCTTGGTGAGATAATCGTGCGCTCCCAGCCGCATCGCCTCGACGGCCGTCTCGACCGTGCCATGGGCGGTGATCACCAGGATCAGAGTCTCGGGCCACTCGTGTTTGATCAACCGCACCAGGTCGAGACCGCCGAGCGGGCCCGGCATCTTCAGGTCGGTGATGACGAGTTGATGGGGCATCCGCTGGAACAGGGACCACGCCTCGGACGCGTCCGCCGCCGTCGTGACGTTGTAGGACGCCTCCTCCGCCAGCGCCAGGGCGAGCCCCGAGCGGATGTTGGGTTCATCGTCCACAACCAGGATGCGAAACGGTCGATCGCTCATGGTGCACCGTTGGCCCCGGCGATCGGCTCCCGGGGAATGAAGAGGCTGAAGGTCGTTCCTTGAGGACCGGTCCGGAAAAGGATTCGGCCTCCGTGTTGGCTGACCACCTTTTCGGTCAGGGCCAGCCCCATGCCGGTCCCTCGCGTCTTGGTTGAGACATAGGGCTTGAACAGGTCTTGCTGGATTTCCGACGGGATTCCCGGTCCGGTGTCGGTGATCCTGATCAATAACTCGCCATCCGGGGCGGAGGCGTGGAGGTTCAGGCTTCCTCCCTCGGGCATTGCCTCCAGGGCGTTGATGACCAGGTTGAGGACCGCCTGCTTGAACTTGTCGGCGTCCATCAGAGTTCGGGGGAGTTTCGCAGGCGGGCGATCCAACGTCACCTCGACATTCTGCTGGGCGGCCTGGGGGCCGATCAGCCGGAGGGTCTCCTCGAGAATTTCATGGGCATCGGTCGGTCGGACGATCAGATGCGGGAGGCTGGCGAAGTCGCGGAAGCTATCGAGGACGCCGTTGAGCCTGAGCACTTCGGATTTGAGCACCTCGATCAGCTCATCCACCGGTTTCTTGAGGTTCGGATCGCGCAGCCGCTTCTCCAGCAACTGGACGTGGATGCTCAGGGCGGTCAGCGGATTCTTGATCTCGTGATGGAGGCCCGAGGCCAGCGTTCCCAGGCTGACGAACCGCTCCATCCGGCGGACGCGATCCTCCATCAGGATCCGGTCGCTCACGTCACGGACGAGCATGACACAACCAAGGGCCGCGCCCGCGGAATCCTTGAGCACGTGGGCGTGGGCCCGAATTCGCCGGAGGCGGCCGCCCCGTTCCACGTCGAAATCCTGGTCCCAGACCGCCACGTGCCGCGCGGCGACCTGGGTGGCCAGCGCGATCAGGGGCGATCCGCCCGAGGCGATGCTCGCCAGCGGGCGGCCGACGCACTCGGGCTCCAACCCCAGGATTCGGCTCGACGCCGGATTGATGCTCGTGACGTTGTTCTGGAGGTCGATCGTGATGACGCCCTGATCCATGCTGGCCAGGATGTCGCGGGCCATCAACTTGACCTGATGCAACGTCCGACGGACGCCGAGCTGATGTTGCTGGAGCCAGAGCGTCGTCAGCGTGCAGAGCAGCAGCACGGCCGAGGCCATGGCCCGGACAATGATCCGGGTGCCGATTTCCTGCCGTAACGACTCGATCTCGGCCACCGGGACCGGACGGAGCCCGCCGACCCAGGTCCCCAGCAGGCGATACTCTACGAAGACCTGTTGGACGGCGGCGATGCTCAACACCAGGGCCACCACGAGCATGATCAGGACGATCGCCGGAGTCAACGAGATCCGGGTCTGAGCTTCGGAGGCCTTGATGCGGAGTAACGCAAGGCCCTCCCCCCCTCCTCTGCCCATCAAGCCGTCCCCCCTCACGTTTGCGAGGCCTATCGAAACCATCGGTTTGTCGCCGCGCCGGAACGTGCATTTCCTCGTGAGCCGTCCCTGGGGGGGAGGTGCGGCCGGAGGATCGCGTCACCGTTGCCAATGGCGAGGGCGAATCGGTTCGTTCGTCGTCCCGCTCATCCAAAAGGATGATCCATCATACCAAGGGAATTCACCCGGCTACATCGCCACTCCGCGGGGCCGCGCTGGCAAGCACCCGCGGGCACCGGCAAGAACCCGCCGCCCCGGCAAATGATTGCCGGATCCCACTCCGGGGTCGGCCGTGGCCACGGCCTTGACGCGGGCTTGGTGAGACGGTTTATCTGCCGAGTGAGACTGATGTTGCGATGAAATCGTGAGAATTCGGCGAGTCCTGGCACAGTCCTTGCTTTGGGTGACGCCAGGTCCTCGTTTTGGGCGGTGAGTCAATCGGATTCGCCGGCCATTTTTTCGGCCTCGACTTTATGCAGGCGCGAAACGACTCGTGGTAACTCCCTCGCTCCTTTTACTCAGTTTGCTCACCCTGGGACGAGCGGCCTTCGACGAAGGTCCCGCGGATTTCCATCCGCCGGATCTTCTCTGGATCGTGGGGTCGTCTTTGCCGGGGGCGGGTGACGGGATTCCCGTCAACCAGGAAGCGGTGTTGGAGGACGGCGAGGGAGAAGAAGAGAAGGGCGAGAAGGAGGCGATCGCGTCCGACTCGTTCGCTCCGATCACGATTGGCGTTTTCGGCCACGAGTCAGTTCCCGAGCAGCCCCCGGATCCCCAACACGTTCGCGGACGATCGCGATCGCTCCGCGCCCCCCCGTGTTTCTCCTGAGAGCCGGCCCCCCACTCCCCCCCCGCCGGCTTCTCCTCTCTCCCCTTGTCACCCGTTCCATCGGCCTCGTCCCCTCCCCCCCACGCCGTCCGATGGCGCCGCGCGGATCCCACCGGGAACGGATCTCATTCCCGATCAACGCGCCGTAGGGTTCGCTCCCCGCGCTGTCGGGAGCTGGGCCCTCGGTCCGGGATGACGTGCGGCGTCCGTTGCGTGCCCCCCCATTCCCGCTGGCTCTACGCCCTCGATCCGCGGCACGATCCCTCGTGGGATTCCGGAGAGAATAGGTCTATGAAAACCGAATTCACTGGCGCATTGGAGAAGCCGCGCAATGGCCTGGCCGGGCTCAAGCACTGGCGGCATGATCTCCTCGCCGGGCTCCTGGTCTCGTTGATTTCATTGCCATTTTCGCTGGGCATCGCGGTCGCCTCCGGGGCTCCGCCGATTGCCGGTCTGTTGTCGGCGATCATCGCCGGCCTGATCCTCCCGTTCCTGGGGGGCTCCTATGTGACGGTCAGCGGACCGGCCGCCGGCCTGGCGCCCGCCTTGCTGGTCGCGATGACGGTTCTCGGGCGGGGGAACTTGAAGACCGGTTACCCGCTCTTGCTCGGCGTCATCTGCCTGACGGGGGCCGTCCAGGTCGTCCTCAGTAAGCTCAAGGCGGCCCGGTTCTGCACGTTCTTCCCTTCCGTCGTGGTTGAAGGCATGCTCGCCTCGATCGGCCTGATGATCATCGCCAAGCAGTTGCCGCACCTGATCGGTCATGAGTTCAAGTTTCATGAATTCTTCAGCATGCTTGCCGAGACGCCGTCGCAATTGAGGCAGACCGAGCCGAAGGTCTTGGTTCTGGGGATGGTCTGCCTGGTCTTGGTCTTCTCGCTCGGATCGCTCAAGGCCCGCTGGCTCAAGGTCGTCCCTTCGCAGGTGCTCGTCGTCGGGATTGGCATTATCCTGGCCCGGCTGCTCCAGCTTGACAGCCGCTACTTGATTCATATCCCCGACGATCCCTTTAAACACGGAATCGTGCTGCCGAATTTTCAGGGCCTGATCGCCGATCGGTCGCTCTGGCTGTCCGTCGTGACGGCTGTCATCACCCTGACGCTGATCGACGGCGTCGAATCGCTGGCCACCATCGCGGCGATCGACCGGATCGACCCGTTTCGCCGCAAGTCGGACCCCGACCGGACCTTGTTCGCGATGGGGGTGAGCAACATCTGCTCGAGCATGGCCGGCGGCCTGACGATCATCCCTGGCGGGGTCAAGAGCACCGCCTGCATCCAAGGCGGGGGACGCACCCAGTGGGCCAACTTCTACAACGCGTGCTTCCTGCTGATCTTTTTGTTTGTGGGCCGAGGCCTGATCAACCTGATCCCGTTCAGTGCGCTGGCGGCAATTCTCATTTTCACGGGGTACAAGCTGTGCCGGCCCAGTGTCTGGCGGCACACGGCCGCGATCGGCAGTGAGCAGTTGCTGCTCTTCGGCACCACGGTGATCGCCACGCTGGCGACCGACCTGCTCTGGGGCATCATGATCGGCACGAGTGCCAAGATGCTGATGACTCTCGTCTTCGAGTTACGGGCCGGTGTCTTGCCGATCCGAGCCGCCACGCCGCTTGGGCTGGCGACCGGTACGGTGGGAGGGGTCGCCGACCTGTTCCGCAACCCGGTGGTCGATCGCGAGTTGATCGACGGGGCCTACCACCTCTACTTGGGGCGACCGCTGGTCTGTTTCAACACCCTCCAACTGAGCAAGGAGTTGGAGAATATCCCGACGGAGGCGGAGAACGTCTACCTCCACCTTGAAGACGGGGTCTCGATCATCGACCACACCGCGTGCGACAACTTGACCTACTTTACCGAGGAATTCGAGAGCCAGGGGAACCGTAAGCTCGAGGTGCTCGGGATGGACCGGATGCAAATGCGTTCCGACCACCCCTCCTGCATGCGGCTCGGCACTCCGGTCCTGGTCGTGGCGTCCGGGGATGGCCCGCGTCTCCTGGAGGTGGTGGACGACCTCGGGGTCCAGATGGGTGAGATCGATTAAGCGACGATCTCGTGGGTGAACAGGCCAGAGATCCTCCGGGAAAGAGGCTCATCTTGCCGGGTGCGGGAATGCCTTGGCCTGTGGCGCACGGGTTCCGAAGTGTACGGAACCCGTGGCCCCCTAATTTCTTTTGTTTGCCTGTTTGGATCAGCCAATCGAGATAATTTGTGAGGATCATAAGATTGGCAGGGTGAGGAACGGAGGTTCAGGGCTCCGTTCCTCTTGATCCGGATCACCAGCGCCAGTCTTTGGCCAGCTCGCGGTTGACGACGCAGTCGGCCGGCCAGACGCCCTGGTAGAGCGACACGACGCATTTCGCGGCCAGTTCGGCCATGTCGGCCATGCTCTTGACGTCGATGCCCCCCATGTGCGGGCTGAGCACGACGTTGGGGGCACTCAGTAATGGGTTGTCCGGCTTGGGAGGTTCCGATTTCAGGACGTCAAGCCCTGCGCCGGCGAGGTGGCCCGAAACGAGGCTCGCGGCCAGGTCGGCCTCGACGACCAGGCCTCCGCGTGACGTGTTGAGCAGGTACGAACCGGGGCGCATCCGCGCCAGGGTCTGGGTGTTGATCAGGCCCTGGGTCTCTGCGGTCAGGGGCATGTGCAGGCTGACGACGTCGGCCGCCGCGAGCAAATCCTCGAACGAGCCGCGGACGATGCCGTGGCGGGTGTCGAAATCGAGGTCGGGGACCGGGTCATAGGCGAACACGCGCATGCCGAAGGCGAGGGCCCGCGTCGCCATCGCGCGACCGATCCGGCCCAGGCCGACCAGGCCGAGCGTCTTGCCGCGCAACGGCTGGACCAGGGTCCGATCCCAGCCCCCTTGGTGGATGCTCCGGTCGTTCTTGACGATGCTCCGCGTCAGCGCCAGGAGAAGGGCGAACGCTTGCTCGGCCACGCTCTCGTGGTTCGTCCCCGGAGTAATCACGACCGCCACATTACGGGCGGTCGCCGCGACCACATCCACGGCATCGTATCCGACCCCGGTGCGCGCGATCACGCGAAGCCGAGGCGCGGCGTCGAGCACCGCGGCCGTGATTCGTTCGCCGCCCGCCACCATGGCGTCGACCTCGGGGAGAATCGCGCGGAGCGAGGCTTCACTGGGAACCTGCTCGCCGCGGAAATCCACGCATTGGAATCCGGCGGCTTCGAAAACCTCGCGGTATGAACCAGGTCGATCGCGGAGTGGCTCGGGTGTGATCAAAACAGTAGGCATGGCGGGTCCGGCGGCAGTTTGCGATGAAAACGGTGAATCCACGGTTCGCCACAGGCTAACCGCGCCGGAGAGACGTCGCTAGAGGCCACTCGCCGCCGTTGAAGTCCACTCCGTTCGCGATCGATCCCTCGACTTCTTCACCAAGATCCTCCTCGTCTCAGGCTCAGGCTCAGGCTCAGGCCCGACTCGGGTCGACGGCCGCCGGCACGGCCCGGTTCAGAAAGTTGGGGATGGTGCCTTGGAGCGACGCGGCAACTCGACTTCGGCATCGTGCAAGTCGCTTGCCATTCCGCGCGATCAGGAAGCCGTGGCCGCTCGACGCGCCCGTCACGAGAATGAGACGGTCGGTGCGAGGTCGGTCAGAAACAGGGCGCGTCGGCGACCCGTTTTTTGAAATTCTGGCTCACGGTCCCAAAATGATTGTCCCAATCATATTTTAGTCCACTGACCCTTGAGCTTTCCAGGATCTCCACGTTGTAGAGTCCCATTTGCCGGATCTTCGCTTGCAGTTCCAAAGATCGACCTTTCACCGGATCATCGAATCCAACCCAATAGAAATAAAAACGCGTTGTCGGAACGAGTTTCGGGATCGGGATGGGAAGGATCCCCGGGAGTGTTTGAAATCCAACCAAGGAGTGGTGAGACAGGGCCGACTCGAGCCACTCCCCGATGACGTCGATGTCCACTCGTTTCTTCTTTCCTTTGACCTCAATGGTGCGAGATCCCTGGCCATACATCGTGTCGAATCCCCAGACTTCGCAGACCGGCGAGCGCATGGTCCTGACCTGCTGCGAGAGGATGCCTCCCGCTCCGGAATGACCAGCGAGTACGATGTTGCCAATCTCGGGGCGCCTCTTTTTGTCAGCATACTGGGGAACATGCTTGCAGATCCACTTGGTCACTTCCGCCAGGAAATCATCCGCCCCGCCCGAATTGGCAAAGATGCCCATGCCCGGGTTGAGGCTGCTGCCGGGCGCCGCGCCCATCGTCGGCGCGATCAGCACAGCCTGTTTCCCGGTGGCATTGATGTATTCACGCAAGTAAAGATCGTGGAGTTTTCCGCTCCAGTATTCATTGATGGTCTTGAATTCATCCTTCTTGTGCCCGTGAAAGTAGAGGATGACGTTGATCTTGTCCGGAAACTTGAATCCCGCGGGAAAGAAGACCCCTGTTGCATTGTCTTGACTGTTTGGCATCACTTCGATGGGAAAGTAATACGTGGCCTCGGCGGGGCCACCGAAGTCCGACGGGGACGACGCGGAAAACGGATGCTCGATGGGCGGGACGTTACTGGGCAGCTTATCCACATAATCAAAGCGGGAATTGGTGCGTGGAGTCGGGGCGGGTTTTTTTAGAGGGGCCATGAGTTGTCTTCCTGAATCAATGGTTGCAGCCGGTATCGAGCACCACATGCTCGCTTCGGTGGCCTCGCGCATCATTCAGTGTCAAGCGGTCGACCCCTGAGAGTATTTCGTCAACGAGTTGGGAATGTGACAGGGGGACTGGCTTTCAAGCAGAAAGTGCCCCTCAGCCTCGACTTCGTACGTGCATGGCTGCAGTTCGTCTGGTTCGATGGCTGGGGATGGGGGAGGAGGGATGGCGGCCAGAGTCGTCGCCGGCCGGCGGTTGCCGGATCGCCCACTTGATGAAGAAATTCGGGGTAGATACGCTAGGGAAATCCGTTGACTTCCCCGGAGCCGGCGATGGACACAGCACCACCGAGCGCCGAGCCGCGCAAGGCAAGCACCGGCGACGCGATGATCCTGATCTTCGCGTTCGCGGTCGGTCTTGCGATCTCCCTCCGCCCCATGTCGGACATGGTCGAATGGTATGGCTTGCTCATACCGTCAAGCCGCTTTGACCTGTTGGGATGGTGGACGGCCTTCGCGCGGAAACTGCCGCCGCAATTCCTGCTAATCCAGGGCGGCGTCCAGCTCCTGTTTTGCTTGATCATACCCCTCACCCTGGCCCTCATCGTCGCCCGACTGCGCCAACCAAGGCCGTCCTCATGGCGGCTCCAGCCGGGCTTCGTGGCCTCCGTAGCGTTGTGCTTGGCCGCCGTCGTGAGCATCGACGTGGAGTACTTCAACCTAATAATGATCCCTCCCCTGATCGGATCGATCCTGCCGGGCGGGGCCGTGCTCTTCTCGTGGCTGGTCCTACTGACCATTCGCCGGTGGCACCCTGAGGCAGGCTGGATCGACCGTTCCGGGCGAGTGGTGGGTGCCCTTTGGTTGGCGACGATCCCCTGGTCGCTCTGGGTGGCGAATTGACGGGGAGCAGGCCGCAGGGCCAGCTCGCGTAACTGTGCGTTACACTTTGGACTCAAATGCTCACTCTGTACAGTAGACCGTTACCTCGACATCCTGCGAGGTCAGTTCGTCGGCGATAATCGGTTTGACCTCTTCCCACCGCCCGCCGGCCAGGCCGTAGCCGATGCGGGACATGTGGTCTGACAGGACTTTCCTATTGGTGATAAAATCGTGAAACGTTTCCACGTTCCAAATCTCGGATCGCGAATCCGGCCATGACCGACCCCACTCCCGAGAAGCCAGGGCGACGCCCACGATATCGCGGCAAGAACCCGCGAAAGTTTTCAGAAAAGTACAAGGAGCACCGGCCCGAGCAGTATGCCGACGATGTGGCGAAGGTGATCGCCGGCGGCAAGACGCCGGCCGGCACGCACAGGCCGATCATGGTCTCCGAAATCCTCGAGGTTCTTGCACCTCGGCCCGGGGACGTGGCGGTGGATTGCACCTTGGGCTACGGCGGTCACGCTCGCGAATTGCTCGCGGCCGTGCAACCGGGGGGACGGCTGCTCGGGGTGGACGCCGACCCGATCGAGCTGCCCAAGACCGAGGCTCGGCTTCGCGCACTCGGCTTTCCCGCGGAAGCGGTCGTCGTCAGGCGGATGAGCTTCGCGGGCTTGACGAAGTTCGTCGCCGCGGAAGCGCCCGAAGGCGCGGACGTGGTGCTCGCCGATCTCGGCCTCTCCTCCATGCAGATCGATGACCCCGCGCGGGGTTTCACCTTCAAGGAGAACGGCCCGCTCGACATGCGGATGAACCCCGCCCGGGGCTTGCCCGCCTCGGCCCTGCTGTCGACGCTGGCCGAACCCGAGCTGGCCCGGATCCTCGTCGACAATGCCGACGAACCCCTCGCCGCCGAGATCGCCGCCGCGATCGTTCGCGCCCAGGCACGCGCGCCGCTGGCCTCGACCCGGGCGCTGGCCACGATCGTGCAGACCGTTTTCGAACGCTGGTCCGGCCGTTGCCTGGGGACCGCCGACGACGCGGTCCGCCGCGTCTTTCAAGCGATCCGGATCGCCGTCAACGATGAGTTCGGCGCCTTGGAGGCCCTCCTCCGCATGGCCCCGTTCTGTCTGAAACCAGGGGGGCGAATCGCCTTCCTGACGTTCCACTCCGGCGAAGATCGCCGGGTCAAAGCCGCCTTCAAGGACGGTCTTCACGACGGGACCTACGCGTCGATCGCGCCCGAAGTGATCCGCGCCTCGGCCGAGGAACGGTTTGCGAACCCGCGTTCTTCCTCGGCGAAGCTCCGGTTCGCCGTCCGCAGCGCCTCATAAACCACTGTTTTTTTGTCCGTTTGCTATGACGAAGGCCAGGACCGATATCGGATGAGGGCCGTAAATCATCCGCCGCCACTCGGTTCGGGCGGCGGATCGCGCTCGCCCTGCAAGACTTGCAAGTTCGTGCGTCTCAGCGCCTCCCTCAGATTCTCGCATTCCCGCTTCTCGACCTCCGCGTCGGTTTCTCGTGAGCAATTCACGAAATTTCGTTAGCCGGTTACGGATTCTCGTGGATTTCGTTGTTTGCGTGAAATGTCGGTTCTCCCATGTTGTCGACGCAAATCCTTGGAGAATTAAAGGGTTGTGAAAACGATTCGGCTTCGGCACGACGCCTGCTTATCTCGGAAAGGTGAGTGTACGAACCGAAGCGCAAAGCGGGTCCTCATCCATCGACGCCGCTATCGGCCCCGTTGGTTCGGGCCAACGCTTCAGACGCTCGTGAGACCAGTTGGGACAGCTTGGGGGAGGCCTTGCGTGATGGACCAGGGTATGAGCGACGGTCGGGGCGATGGGGCAGCCAAGAAGAAGCCGCCCAGCAAGGCCGAGGCGGTCAAGGTCGCCAGCCAGTACCTCAGGACGTTCGTGGCCGACGAGATCGGCAACGGCCGGGCCAACTTCTCCGAGGATGCGGCGGCCGTCCTGAAGTTCCACGGCTCCTACCAGCAGGATGATCGCGACGTCCGCAGTGTCATGAAGCGAGAAGGGAGAGAGAAGGAGTATCAGTTGATGGTCCGGGTCCGCATGCCCGGCGGTAAGCTCGCCACCGCTGCGCAGTATTTGACGGTGGCGAACGTGGCCGAGACCGCCGGCAACGGCACGTTGCGCATTACCACCCGCCAGGAGTTCCAGATCCATGGGGTGGTGAAGGCCGACCTCCCCGCGACGATCCGCGCGATCAACGAGTCGCTGCTCTCGACCCTGGCCGCCTGCGGCGACGTCGAGCGGAACGTGCTTTGCTGTCCCGCGCCACTCTGCGACGGCATCCGCACCGCGATGCAAGCCGACGCCGATCGCTGGGCTTCGCACGTGGCCCCGCGGTCGTCGAGCTACTGGGACATCTGGCTCGACGGCGAGAGGATCGCCAATCCGCTTCTACCCCAGGCGGGGCCGGTCCGGGTGCCGACCGCGGGCGACGACCCGGTCGAACCGATCTACGGCAAGGCGTACCTGCCACGGAAATTCAAGACGGCGTTTGCCCTGCCGGAGGACAATTGCACCGATATCCATGCGAACGACCTGGGCTTCCTGGCCGTGGTCGAGGCGGGCAAGCTCGTCGGCTACAACGTGCTGGTCGGTGGTGGTCTGGGCACGACCCCCAGCGCCCAGAAGACGTTCCCATTCCTGGCTGTGCCCCTCGGTTCCATCGATCGGGCCGATGTCCTCGACATTGCCGAGGCCGTCATCAAGGTCTTCCGCGACTTCGGCAACCGCTCCGATCGCAAGCGGGCCCGGCTCAAATACCTCATCCACGACTGGGGCGTCCCCGCGTTCCGGGCCAAGGTCGAGGAATACCTTGGCCGCCCGCTCGCGGACCCGAAGCCGGTCTGCGTCACCGACGTCGACGACCACCTCGGTTGGCACGAGCAGGGCGACGGCAAGCTGTTCCTCGGCATCCCGGTCGAGAACGGTCGGATCAAGGATTCCGATGGCCACCGCCTGTTCAGCGGGCTGAAGACGTTCTTCGAAACCTACGGCACCCCCGCCCGGCTGACCTGCCAGCAGAAGATCCTCCTGGTCGACCTCGACCCGGCCTGGAAACCGAAGATTGAGGCGTGGCTCCTGGACTACGGGATTGCCGCGGTCGAGCAGGTGAGCACCGTCCGCCGCTGGTCGATGGCCTGCCCGGCGTTCCCCACCTGCGGCCTGGCCGTCACCGAGGCCGAGCGCGCCCTGCCGACGATCATGGACGAGCTCGAGGTCGAGCTCGACAGGCTCGGGCTGGGCGCCGAACGGTTCACCGTGCGGATGACCGGCTGTCCCAACGGCTGCGCCCGTCCCTACAACGCCGACGTTGGCCTCGTCGGCCGCTCGGCCAGTCGTAACCCGGACGGCACCCCCGGGCCCGGCACCTATACCATCTTCCTCGGCGGACGCACCACCGGGGACCGGCTCAACGTTGTGTTCAAGGACTACGTCCCATTCGACCGAGTGGTCGCCGAGCTCGTCCCGGTCTTCGCCCGGTTCAAGGGCGAGCGCACCGTGGGCGAGACGTTCGGCGACTTCTGCAACCGCGTCGAGATCGAGGAACACGCCGGCAACCTCAGTCCGGCCTGAGGCGGTGCGATCACCCCCAAAGAGAACGCCTGGCTCGGGTTGGGGCCGGTGCACCCCCTGCCACCAACCCGGCCCCATTGAGGATGAACGCAGGAACTCCCTGAAGCCGGAAATGAAGCAGGCTAACGTCCGGTGCGCCGAGTCGTTTGGACGGAAGGCGGAACGGCCCCTCCCGCCGGGTCGAAGGTTCCTGATTCTCACGTGTCGCTCACCGGTTGCCGACCTGTTAGAATCCTGATTGAGCTTATGATCGAACCGGCGGACGTTCACCTCGCGGAGGCCCGGTGATGACGATTGGAAAATGGCCGCTCGCCGCTATTGCGGCGGCGGGTCTGCTGGGTCTCGGCCTGGCCGAGCCCGATCAGGACGTGGCCGCACGACTCACCCGGCCGACGAAGATCCTCCTGGACTTCCGCGACCGCCCGGTCGCGGAAGTCATCAAGGAGCTCGCCCGCCGTAGCGGCAAGCGGGTCGTCGAGAGCCGCTCGATGGTGAAGAGCGTGGCGGGGGTCAGTCGCATCGGCGTCCAGCCGGACTTGAGCTGGCTCGAGCGCACCGTGACGTTGGAGTCGCCAGCTCCTGTTCCCTTCTGGGAAGGGATCGACCGGCTGGCCGAAGCCGGGCGGCTTGCCTACCGGGTGGGTGAGTTCGGCGCCATGGGGTCGTCGTCGACCGGCGTGTCGGTTGAGGGGGATGGGACCGCTCCGAGCCCGGCCTGCTACGCCGGCCCGTTTCGGGTGGGCCTGCTCGGGGTTCACGAGTACAACGAAGTCATCCTGGTCCAGGGGGCCTGGGTTCGGTTTTACCCCGCAACCACGGTGGGTCAAGCCACCGCGGCGGATTTGAGCGCGGCGCCCAAGGATGGTGGGCCCTGTTATGTCGAGCTCAACGTCGCTCCCGAACCGGGCCTGATCTGCAGACGCACCGGGCCTCTGCAAATCCTCGAGGCCGTCGACGAATCGGGGCGGTCGCTCCTGGCCCCCGCGCGGGAAGATGCAAGGCAATCGTTTGATGCGTTTGCGGGGGTGGGCGGGGGCTTTACCCCGGTCTTGCGGATCCCGATCAAGCCTCGCGCCCCAGAGGGCGGGGGTGGGGGCGGGGGCCGGAGCCAGTCGATCAAGACGCTCCGCGGGTTGATCCCGGTCGAGATCGCCGTGCTCCAGGCCGAGCCGGCCCTGGTGATCCCCTTGGGGGCCGCCGAGGGGAAGACATTTCGCGGCGGTGGGGCCGAGTTCACGGTGGGGAGCGATCGAACCGATCCCGACGGGCGGATGAACCTCGCCGTTACGTACCGGCTCGCGACCGAGTACGAGGCGACCGTGCGTGAATCCCGACTGGCGGCGCTGAGGACTTACCAACTTCAGATTGTCGACGCCCGTGGCGAGCCGGCCTGGCATCAGTCCAGCTCCAGCGGAGGCGATGGCCGCGGCACGATGAACTTCTCCTTGGAGTACATCCCGAGCCCCCAGGAGCCCGAGCCAGGAGTACGCCCCAAACTCCCACCGGCCGCGATCCGCTATTATGACCTGGACCGCGCCGCGTTCCAGATCCCGTTCGAGTTCCACGATATCCCCCTACCGTGAATCCATCGCCGGGAGGCGCTGCCATGAGCCTGACACGACTGATCCTGCTCGCCCTCCTCGGCCTGGCCGCTGACCCCGACGCCCTGGTGGGCGAGCTTTCCTCGCCCAAAGAGGCGGTTCGCGTGGAAGCTGCCGGGGCTCTCGAAGAGCTCGGCCGCCCTGCCCTGCCCTCGCTCTACCGGGTTCGCGGTTCCGACGATCCTGAGCTCCGTCGTCAGGTGACCAAGCTGGTCGACCTGATCGAGCGCCAGCGGCTCCTCCAAGCGACCAAGGTTCGGCTTGACTTCGAGGACAAATCACTCGCCGAGGTCGCCGAGGCCCTCAAGGCGCAGACCGGCGTCTCGGTCATTCTCGGACCGGACGAGGTGCTGCGGACGCGGCGGGTCACCCTGCACGTGCCGGAGCCGGTCCCGTTCTGGGAAGCCCTCGACCGCGTGGGGGCGACGTGCGGAGTGCGGCACAATCCCGGGCTCCCTCGTTCCCCATCGCCCCGTGAGCCAACCATCCTCCTGGGACTTGCCGAAGGGCCCCCCGTGCCCGCCAGCGATGCCGGCCCGTTCCGGGTCTATCTCGTCCGGCTGGGTCGCCACCGGGAGGTCACACCGGTCAGGCCGCCCGCCAAGGCAAAGGCCCGTGAATCCCTCGCCGTTGATTTCCATCTGATCGCCGAGCCCGGTCTCGTCGTGAACCAGATCGGGCCCGTCGTGCTGGACGAGGCCGTCGACGACCAGGGCCGCGACCTCCGCCCCGACCCCCCCGTCGGGCCTCATCCCACTCGAATCCAAGGTCCTCGGTTCGGGGAAGCAAACGCGTCGCTTCTCTCGTTGTCGATGCCGCTCAAGACCGTGGCCGGACCCGGGGGGCGACTCCGACGGATCAAAGGACACGTACCGGTTTCGGTGATCACCCGCACCGGCGATCCGATCATCGTGCCGTTGACCGGTGAAGTGGGGAAAATCTCTACCAAAGAGGGGATCGCGCTGAGTCTGACCGACATCGACCGCGTCGGTGAGGCCACGACGTTCACGCTGATGATCCGCGGCGAACCGGGCCGCCAACCTTTTTTGACACCGCTCCAAGTGATTCCCCTTGGGGATTTTCAGCCCTTTTATCGCCGCGAAAACCATGTCCAGGTCCAGGACGACCAAGGGCGGCCGCTCTGGTGGAGCGAGCGTGGGCTCATTCATAAGGCGAAAGACTTGGAAACGGTCACCCAGTTCACGGTCCCTCATCGAGAGGGCCGAACCCCGACGCGCGTTCTCTACCACGGTGTGGTCGGGGCTGCGACTGAGGTGGCGTTCGAGTTTACCGACATGCATTTGCCTTGATCTTCATTTGTGGAATGATTTGGACTCTCGACATTAAAGCGAGGGAGGGCGAGTCGAGAGCCCGAGGATTCGCCCACTCGTTGACGTGCCCCAACGCGAGTTTTCGGGGTCGGGAGACGGCGTGATGCCGAGGCAAAACCGGGTGACGCCGTTCGGCGAGATCATCGCCACCCCGGAGCGGGGGACGTACCTGGGCAACCGAGGTCTGCTTCACGATGCGGCGGGCCGCGTTCGCCGGCCCTGGCAGGTGAAGCGCTGGATTCTCTGCCGGCTGGAGTTTCGCGAGCGGCGACGGGTCATCATGGCCCCGGGCCGTTACACCGAGCTTTTCTTCCTCGACGAGGCGACCGGGCTGGCGGCCGGGCATCGTCCTTGCTTCGAGTGCCGGCGGAACTGGTTCGCAGCCTTCCGTGAAGCCTGGGCCACCGCGAACCCCGGCGCAGGCCCCCCCACGGCCGCGTCGATTGACGAGCGGCTCCATGCCGAGAGAGTCGGCCCCGGCCGCTTGAAACCGACCTATCGGGCGGCCCTTGATGACCTGCCGGACGGCGTCTTGGTGACCCGGGACGAGGGGAGCGACATTGCTTACCTGCTCTGGGAGAGGCACCTCCTCGCCTGGTCGCCTGGCGGTTACACGCGCCGGCGCTCACGACGGGATGGCGAGGAGGTGACCGTACTCACGCCGCGATCGACCGTGGGGGCGATCCGGGCGGGTTACGTACCCGAGATCCATCCCTCGACGCAGGGGTTGTGGGCGACCTGATCCGATTTGGTCGGCGGTCGAGCTGAGAATCTTCACGGCTTCGATCCCCTGCGCCTGCCCAGTACTTTCGTGAAGCTGGGTGATTCGGAAGTGCGCGATGACCCGGTGACCCATGATTCGGCGGAATGCTTTCGACGTCGCGTCGAATGCCGTTGCCATTCCTCAATAGGGAGCGTCCTCGACCCGCTCTGCCAGTTCTTCACCCGCCGCATCCGATCCTGAACCGCCCAATGGTCGTTTTCGAGGATCTTCATCGTCCGCAACCTGGAACGACAGGGTCTCACCCCGGCTGATCCCGTGGCTTTTTTGTAGAAAGTCGTATGAAACCGACGGGCTGTTCCCTTCTCTAACGAGCGTGGCGGGCTGTCAAGACCCTGGCAGCCTGAAACCGGTGGAATGGGATATGTCGCGTCGAGGTGCTTTCGTCAAGTCCTGAACGAACTTGGGCGCGTCGGCCGGGCCCCGATCTATAATCAAATTAGAGAATATATTAATTTATAGATTTTTGGCCTTAAAGATAGGCGGTTACGTCGATCCCTTTCTCCTTTCGAGATCCTTGACAGTCTCCCGGTACACCTCCTCGAACTCCTGGTCGAGCTCGTCCGACCACGGGCCGGGAAATACGCGCTCCCCGGTCGCGGTTTCGAATGCTTCGGGACGGCTGCGCCAGGTCTCTGCCAGCGTCGAATCCTCCGAGGCGATCTTGTAGGCTCTGACCAATTCGAGAAGGCGATACTCGACCGAGGCCGACTTGCATGCGATGGCCAGTCCCTCGCGGATCGCTCCGAATACAAGCTCCCGGAGGCCATTGGTATGTCCTTCCACTCCGGTTCCCGGATGCTCGTGGTCCTCTCTGCAATCCTCGACGCTGTACGATGAGTATCCCCGACATGCGATCGGCCTGACTTCGTAGACCGTGCACTTGCCCGCCTCAAGGAAGGGACAATCCAACCGGACGCGATCCCTCTGGCTCATGTCCATACCCTCGGTCGCCGCGATATTGGCCTCGACGCGACGATCGAGCGCCGCTTGCCGCGCTTCGTCGAACCGCTCGCGAACAAATGTGGCGATGGCCAAGACCTCGGGGGCCGAAGCCGCGACCGGGACCATGCAGCAATAGGTACAGCCGCTCCGGCACGCGACTCGGTGCCCGTCATGACAGGCCGCGTGAACCTGCCTGATCGACCGGTCGGTGAGCGCGTTGGTACTTCGCGCCAATTCGATGGTACTGAGAGCCGACGGCGGTCCTGACAGGATCTTCAGCGATTCCTCAGCCGCCGCAAGCCGAGCTCGAATGACGACCGGCTCCTCGTTGAACCTCCCCGGTGGCGCGGAAGGTCGAACCCGCTTCGCCTTTCTTCTGGGAGGTCTGGGGCGTTCGGGCTTGCGGGGCATTGGGAGGTTTTCTCACGCTGGTGGCGATGTTCGTCGCGGGGAAACCCCATTCTACCCGAATCGATGTCGCCAATGACCTCGGGGCCACGTCTGGAACACCAGATCGACCCGGAACGGCACCGTCACTCTCCCCGTCGTCCAGCCGGAGGCGCAGAAGAGTTGCCTGAGGGCGCCCCATCTTCCCTCTGATATCATCCGAAGCTGCCCACTCTCCCGGTCGAACACGGAGCCGACGATGAACCGAGCCCTCTTCCTGATCGCCCTTACGTGGGCCACGGCGGTAAACGCCCAGACGCCCAGCACTTCCGAGATTCCACTCTACCCAGGGGCGGCTCCCGGATCGGAGAAATGGGACTGGCAGGAGAAGTCCGTCACCACGGGCAACGGCCTGCCGATCGTGACCGACGTCGTGCGGCCGGTGTTGATTCACTACCCGGCCGACAAGGGTAAAGCCGTGGGCTCTGCCATGATCGTCGCGCCTGGTGGCGGGTTCAGGGCCTTGATGATGAGCTACGAGGGGGCGGACATCGCCAAGCGTCTCAACGCGATGGGCGTCGATGCCTATGTCCTGAAGTACCGGCTCATCCACACGGCTCCCGGAGCCCCGTCCAGGGAGGACGTCGTCAAAATGGCGGGCGAGGACGGTCGGCGAGCCGTGCAGGTCGTGCGGGAGAAGGCGGGCGAATTCGGCTACCGACCGGATCAGGTCGGTATGATCGGTTTCTCGGCGGGAGGCATGGTCACGTCGGAGGCTCTCTTCGGGCCGAAGGAAACACGGCCGGATTTCGTTGCGCTCATCTATGGGATTCGCGAGCTCAAGGAGATCCCGGACCCCGCACCGCCGCTCTTCCTGGCAGTGGCCGCCGATGACGCCGGGTTCGTCGGTCAGACGGTCGAGCTGTTCAACGCCTACCGCAAGGCGAAAGGATCGGCCGAGCTGCATGTCTTCCAGGCGGGCGCGCACGGCTTCGTGAACAAAGGGGGCGGCGCCGACCATTTCATGGACCGGCTCGAGGAATGGCTCCTGGTCAACAAGCTGCTGACGAAGCCCAGGGATGGGAAGTAGTTGGCTGCACCGGAACGAATCGCCCGCCTCGGAGCAGCCTTGGCCCGCTCAAGATTCCCCCGCAGACTCATCGACCCGGCCAACGCGCTCGCCTGGTTCGCCATGGATTTCCTCCGGCTGGCCCAACTGCGGTGGCTGGCTTACGCGATGATGGCGGTCATCCTGAGGGGAGGGCCGTTGTGGCGCGGAGCCGCGTCCGAGGTTGTCAGAGCAATGCCCGAACCTGGCGGACTCCGCATATGTCAGAGCTGTGGCCAGCGTCGGCGGTGCGCTCGTCGATCGTCATGCGGAGTCAATCGTCTTGGTCAATCGAGCCCTGATCGTCATCCTCGCGACTGTCGTCCTCGACGCCGTGGGGATCGGCCTGGCCCTCCCAGTCATCCCTTCGCTGCTCCGCGAGCTCTCGCACCAGACGCGGATCGCCGGCCGTTTCGGCTACTTCATGGCGATCTACCCGTTCATGCAATTCCTGTTCTCGCCCGTGCTCGGCCGACTTAGCGATCGATTCGGCCGACGGCCTGTCCTGCTGGTCTCGCTCGGCGTGGCGACGATCGACTACCTTGTCATGGGCTTGTCGCCCCTCCTGGGGGTCCTGTATGTCGGGCGGGCGCTCGCCGGGATGACCGGGGCCAACCTGGCAGTCGCCACGGCCTACATCGCTGACATCTCCAGCCCCGACGAGCGGGCCAGGCGCTTCGGCTACATGAACGCCTGCTTCGGGCTGGGGTTCGTGGGCGGTCCGCTCCTGGGTGGGCTGGTCGGCAGCCTTTCGCCACGCTATCCGTTTCTTCTCGCGGCCCTGTTCAGCGGCCTGAACCTTCTGATGGGGATCTTCGTCCTCCGCGAGTCCCGCAAGTCAGGCGGAGAACCGGAGCAAGAGCGGCGCAGTTTCATCGCCTCGCTGCTGTCGATCCGAGACAACCGCACGCTCTTGCCGCTCCTGATGATCTACTTCCTGGTCAATCTGATCGGCCAGATCCCGGGGTCTCTCTGGATCATCAACGGGGAAGATCGGTTCGGCTGGGACGTCTGGATGGTCGGCCTGACCTTTGCGGCGTTCGGCATCCTCCATGCCGTGGCCCAGGCCTTTCTTACCGAGCCGACCACGCGACGCCTGGGCGAGCGAGGGGCGATCCTCTTCGGGGTCGTCTGCGATTGCTCCGCGTTCGTCGCGATGGCGCTGATCACGCAGGGGTGGATGGTCTTCGCGATCATGTTCCTCTTCACCGCCGGCGGGATCGCCCTGCCGGCGTTCCAGGCCATCCTGTCGCGGCAGGTAAGCGACGAACATCAGGGCGAATTGCAGGGGACGCTGGTCAGTCTCACGAGCCTGACCGAGGTCGTCGGGCCGATCGCCGCCACGAGCATCTATGCCGCCTCGCCTCCGTCGGCCCCGGGGCTCGTCTGGCTCGTGGGGGCCGGGCTCTATTTGCTCTGCGTCCCGGTCATCCTTCGGCAGATGGCGGCGTCTCACGGGAAGCCGGTGGAGGCGGTTGAGGCCGTTCGATAGCCCTGGTCTGTAACTCCGCCCTGAGCCGCTCCATCACTCCGGCCGGGATCGGCGACTTGCCCTTCTCGTCGCGGCGGGCGGTGCGGACGCTGAGGGCGTTCGCATGGTGACCACCTTCGCTCTCATCTGCTACGCCTGCGTCATATCGGTCCCAAAGAGGACTATCTCGGCGAGGAAGCCCGTGGCCGACCCGCATCGGGAGCGGCCCCGACCGCCATGCCCAAGAGTCCGATGATGGTCAGCATGGACAGGCCCATGAACCAGAGGTGGTTCCCGTTCAGGGACGCGAGGCCGATGCTGCAAGCCGCGATGACGAGAAGGATTTGCCCGACGGTAAGCCGAGGTGGATGCATCGTGATTCTCCCGGGAACGCACTCCTCTATTTTAGGCATCTCAGCGCATCCGGTAAACCACCCGGTTGGGGGAAGGCCCCCCGTCCCGCAGACCACAATGGCCGAAGATCGGCAGATGGATTGTTGTTTTCCATAGAGGGTTTAATGATCAAGATAACCTTCGCTGTTTAATACGGAGCAACCCCGCCCCCCGCTCGATTACCTTGATCGGGATCGACGTGACCTGCGGCTCTCCGTTCGTCTCAGCCGCCACACAGAGGCCGGTATGGCGAATCTAAAGCCGGAGCCACGTCGCTCAGGCTGCCAACCGCTTTTGCCACCGTTACGGAGGCTGCGGCGCCATGATCGGCGCGGGGCGGCAATGACTGCCGCCCCGGCCATTCGCCCTTACCTTGGCATCGACTTGGCCGACTGCTCGCAGACCTGACGCATCACGCCGTCGAGCGGCCCCATCCACTCCCTCACCTTCTTTACGACCTCGGGCCCGGCTTCCTTCGGCGTGCCGGCGTGAAACGGCGGCTCCGGGTCGTACTCCATGGCGAGCTGCGTCACCTTGGCGATGTCCTCACCGAGGAGCTTGGCCAGGAGCACCAGGCCGAAGTCCAGCCCCGCCGTCACGCCGCCGCCGGAGATCCGGTTGCGGTCCACCACCACGCGGGCATCGACCGGGGTCGCCCCGAACAGCGGCAGCAGGTCGCGGCACGCCCAGTGGCTCGTCGCCTTGTACCCCCGCATGAGCCCCGCCGCGCCGAGCAGGAGCGAGCCGGAGCAGACGGAGGTGACATACTTGGCCCGCGAGCCACGGTCGGCGAGGAAGCGGACCGTCTCGGGATCGTTCATGATGCCGAACTGGCCGGGACCGCCGCCGACGAAGATCGCGTCGAGGTCCTTCGGGCAGTCGGCGAACGTCCCGGTGGGCCGTAGCCCGATTCCCGTGTCAGACTCGATGAAGTCCCGCGTCTTCCAGATGAGGTGGACGTTGCACGAGGTGGAGAGGGCCGTCTGCGGCCCGAGCAGATCCAGCAGGGTGAGCCCCGGGTAGAGCAGCATGCCGATCTCCGGCCGCCGCCCCGAGTGCATCGGCTGGAACTTGAGCTCGGGCTGTTGCGGCTCGTTACCCGACGCAATCATTGGGACGGCCAGGGCCGAGGCGACGACGCCACCGAATTGCCTGCGGTTCATCTTGCGATCTCCCGAAAGGAAGGACTTACTCACGGCGCGCAGCGGGGCACGCCGCCCCAAGGGCGTCTCGCCGATCGTTCGGCTCCTGGACGCTTTGGACGACTTCAGGCGGGGACGCTGCCGGCCTCGGGCCGCGACCGATCCACCAGGGCCCGGAAGGCCGTGTTGGCTCGCTCGTCGGCGTCTGGCCGCCTTAGGAAGCGTTGGCTGGTGTGATGGCTCAGGTAGATCCCGCAGAGCTCCCAGACGAATTGCTCGACGTCGAGGTCGGCCCGGAGGTGACCCTGTTCGACGGCCTGGCGGGTAAGGCCTTCCAGCAGGCCGCGCCACTCCGCCTCCATGGCGACGACCTTGTCGCGGACGGGTCCTTCCACGTCGTCGAGCTCGAACATCGCGGCGGCCACGGGGCATCCGCCGGGCAGGCCCGCGCGACTCGCCCAGCCGAGCCAGTTGCGGACCAGGGCCTCGAGCCGTGGCAGGCCTTCGAGGGCGCCCATCGCGGGTTCGATGACCACCGGCGCTGCAACGCGGGCCATCTGCTCGAGCAGGCCGATCTGGACCTCATCCTTCGAGCGGAAGTGGGCGAAGACCCCGCTCTTGGACATGCCGACCTGCTCGGCGATCTGGCCGAGCGTGACCCCCGCCATGCCGTCGCGGCTCATCAATGCGAGCCCCTGCTGGAGGAGCCGCTCGCGCGTTTCGTGGAGCTTCTTTCCCATGACAGGAAAATAGCACGACCGGTCGTGACGCGCCAAGAGACGAATCGCACGGCCGTTCTTTTTTTTGGGGACGTGGTTTGGGATCGCCCCGCTTTCGTCTGGTTCGCTTTCCGATCAGGGGCCGCCCGAGGGGTGATTCGGCCGTTGGCCGTCGGCTCTCCTCCGGGTCTGTCGTCAAGGCGACCCGCTTCGCGGTCCCACATATTTCGGCCAGAATTCGGCAATATGTGTGTGTCTGAACGAGTGTTTGAACCCCGTGACGAAGCGTGATCCGACCGCCACAGCCTTTACAGGATTCCGAAGACGAATGACGGTCGGCAGGTCTCTGGTTTCGTCGAGTTGTGAAGGCATCCTTGTCCGTTTAGGACTCCGATCTGATTCGCGATTACCGGAAAATTCGCTGAGAGAAGAGATAGAGGTTGTTCCTCCATTCGGTCGCGTCGTGCGCGTGGCCATCAACGTGCCAGACGTGCGGGATGTCCTTGTCCTTGAGGTAGGCATGGACACCCTGGCTGATGCGGATGAGGTTGTCCTTCTTGCCGCAGGCAATCCAGAGGAGTTTCAGTTGCTTCTTCGCATGCTCCGGATCGGGAACTAACTCGACCGCCGGCTTCGTGTTGGGGGCCGAGGAGAAGCCACCGATCCAGGCGAAGGTATCGAGGTGAGCCAGCCCGAAGTTGAGCGACTGGCCCCCGCCCATGGACAGGCCGGCGAGAGCCCGATGCTCGCGGTCCGCCTGAACCGAGTATCTCGACTCGATGGTGGGGATGACATCCTGCAACAGGTCCTGCTCGAACGCCGCGAAAGCCGGCGCGGCGGCGAAGATGTTCCCCTCGGCACGGTCGTTCTTCTGAGCGCGGCCGTTCGGCATGACCACGATCATGGGCGTGACTTTCCCCTCGGCGAGCAAGTTATCCAAGAGGACACTTGGCTTGGCGAAGCGCTGCCATTCCGTCTCGTCTCCGCCGATTCCATGCAGCAGGTACAGCACAGAATATTTCTGGTCCGCGGAATAACCGGGAGGGGTGTAGACCTGCATCTTGCGGGTCGTTCCGACTGACTTCGAGTCGTAGGAGATCATCTCCAACTTCCCGTGAGGCACCTCCTTGGCCGCGTCGATATCCGCGGGAGGATCGGGGAACGCCGGCACGTCGTCCGGATTCAAGACGATGGGTTGGCGCTGCTGGGGGCCGGGCCGGCCGATCGCAGCCCGGTTCGCGAACAGCAGCGGGGTGAATTCACGCAAGCAACGGCGCCAGGTGAGCCATTCGTGCGACGTCCCGGGCGATTCATAGTACACGTGCTTGATCCCGGCCTTCTCGAGCGCCTCGTGATAGTTCTTCACGCTCTCATACATTCGCTGAGGCTCGGTGGTGCCGATGCCCAACCAGACCAGACGCACCTTTTTGTTGAACTCTTCCGGGTCGGCCATGACGCCTCCGTGGGCCGTCTTCGGGTCGAAAGCGCCGCCACCGAACCCCCCTCCCCCACCGCTGAAGCCGCCGATGTACGCGAATTGATCCAGATGCTTGAGCGTGATCTGGAACGTCTGCATGCCGCCCATCGAGAGTCCGGCCATCGCCCGATTCTCGCGATTGGGGATCGTGCGGTAGGTCGCGTCGATCATCGGGATCAGGTCGTTCACCATCACCTCCTCGAACGCGCCGAACATCCGGCTCATGTCGGGGCGTGGGGGAGGGTTCTGCCCGGGCGTCGCGGGACGAGGCGGGGCGAGTGCCTGGGCCTCCTCGCCGGGGCGACGGGCGTAGCCTTGCTCCATGACGACCAGCATCGGCTTTGCCTTCTTCTCGGCGATCTGGTTGTCCATGATGAAGGCCAGATGCCCCTGGTTCGGCCAGCCCCGCTCGTCCTCGCCTCCGCCATGCTGCAAGTAGAGGACGGGATAGCGCGCGTCGCGCTCCGCGTCGTACGCGGGCGGGGTGTAGACGAAGATTCGCCTCCAGGCCTGTGTCGTCTTCGAGAAATACCAGCGTTCGCGGACCTCGCCGTGGGGCACATCCTTCGGGAGATAGTAATCGACGCCCTTTTCGGGGATCTCGATCCCGCTGGCATCTTTGCCGGTCCCGTAGAACGTCTCGCTCGAGGGGTCATTGACCTCGGCGCTGTCGATGAATACGCGGTAGTAATGGAATCCCGGCACCTGGGGTTCGGAGGTCGCGGTCCAGAAGCCGGCCTCGTCCTTCGTCCCGGGATACCGCTGGCTGTCGAAGAACGCGAAGACGACCTTCTGGGCGTCGGGGGCCTTGATTCGGAAGGTCACGCGCAGGTCGTCGTGAATCCGAGGGTATTGCGCCCCCCGGATGTTGGTGGGCGCGGGGACGCCCTCAGCGGGTTTCGGGTCCTGAGCCGCGACGGGTGCGGCCAGGAGGAGAGTCAGCAGGCCGTAGAACCACGAACTGTTCATCGAGAGGCCTCCCTTTGAGGGCGTGATCGGGACTGCGTCGTAGCCTCGAGCGGATCCCACAGGTTCCCAGATTCAAAGCGGGTTCGGCGTTTGCCTGTTTGGAAGATTTCGAAGTCGGTTCGGTCGAAGCGATCGGGCCGAGACGAGCCAGGTCAGGGACGGCCCTGACGCCCGGTGATGTGGGCCCGATCAGTCGAAGCCTTCGACCGTGACCGCCAGGACGATCGGGGCGGAGCGGTCGCTCCCCTTGACCAGCTCGATGCTGGCGATGGTTTCCCTCTGCTTCGGGACGACGGTGAGGTAGCGGACCTGTTGCGCGCCGAGCTTGAACGCCTGCTTCGAGCCCGGGACGTCGTTCGTGCCATTGAAGTCGGCGAGATGCACGCCGTTTTTCAACGCGTGATCTTCTGTCGAGCCGTCCGCGTACTTGATGCGCACGATCATCGAGACGGTCCCCGCGCGGCCGGCAGGGTATCCGAAGACGGACACACCGCCCAGGAGGTGGATCGCCTTGGCCGTCGCGTTGACCGGGAGTTCGGTCGACATCGGCATCTTCGGCGGGATCGCGCCGAGCGGGCTGTGCAGCATGACCGCGTTGGGCACGCGATCTCCCTGGGGGTCCACCAGCGCGAACGGCACACCGTCGACGACCTTCGGGCCCCAATCCTCGAAGATCAGCCGGCCGGTATCCGTGGCCGAATCGGACAGCATCCCCCTGCTGGTCGAGGCCGTCGCGACCTTGCGGAGGTCGAGCGGCAGGTATTTCCCCTTCTGGGCGAGGAACTGCAGGAGGTCGGCCAAGCCCTCATTTGGGATCGACTTCTCGAATCCGTCGGGCATGAGCGACTTCTTCGATGCGGCCAGTTCGTCGATGTCCTGGCGGAGGATTGTCTGCTTCTTGCCCTCGGCGTCAAGCAGGTCGATGGACGTCCTGGTCTCGCTCGCCAGGAGGCCATTGAGGACGCGGCCGTCCGTCGTCGAGGCTGTGTATTGTAAGAAGTTTCCCTCGACCGATCGGCTCGGATCGAGGATGTGGACGAGGAGTTCGCTCTTGGGGTGCGCGGCCATGCCGGTGAGGTCCGGCCCGACCTTGCCCCCTTCGCCGGAATGGGTATGGCACTTGGCGCACTCACGCTTGTAGACCTCTTTCCCTCGCGAGGCGTCTCCACCCTTCAGGACGACCGGAGCCAGTGCCTGGATAACCTTCTCGCGATCCAGGTCGGGCAGCCCGTCCCCCCTGGCCAGTAGGGCCTTGGCCCGCCCGGCGATCGACTTGTCGGGATGGGCCGCCAGGGCCTGTGTCTGGGAGAGCGATAAGAGGGACAACGGTATCTTTCCCGCTTCGATTCCGCCGATCAGCGCGTTCGTCCACTCCTTCTTGCCGAGCAATGCCAGGGCGCACGCCTTGCTGGCCGCCGGTGTCATCGGTCCCATCGCGTCGACGAGGGCCGATCCGACCTCGGCAGAGTCACTCCTGGCCACGGCGGAGATCAGGCCGACGGCCAGTTCAGGGGTGGCCTTCGGGTTCACCAGAGAAATGACGTTGCGCGCAGCTTTCGGGTCGGTCTTGCGAAGCTCGATCAGTTGCCTCGCGGCGTCGACTCGCGATGACTCGGGCTTCCTCTCGTCGGACGCTGCGGCGAGGAAATCCCGGGCGAGTTGGGCCGTGTATCCGTCCAGGCCCTTCACGCCCCAGCCTGAAGCGAGTCCGAGCAACTGGCCTCGTGCGTCCGTCGCGAGCTTCGGCAGGAGTGCGGCGATGGCCTTTTCGGAATCGACGTCGAGCTTCGGCTCCTTGTCCTTGGGCCAGCCTTTTGCAAACCCGGCGACGATCGCCTGGCTGACAAGTGGGTCGGCCTCCGCGAGGGCCGACAGCATGGCGCCGATCGTGTCCACCGGTCCCCCCCGGGCATGATGCTCGGCGAGCCGGGAGACGATGGTCAGCGTATCGGACGAGGGCGGACGAATGAATTTGTGGCGGGCCAGGACATCGAGGACTTTCGCATCATGGCGAGCCGCGGCTGAGGTCGCCGCGTCCATCAGGCCTCGATCGCGGTCGAACCCGCCCGTCGCGATCTGCTCTGCCAAAGCGCGGGTATCGCCGTCGGCCTGGGCCAGGTCCGCGATCCTCAGCAGTGCTGCGAGGCGCACCTGAGCGTTGGGGTCGCCGAGGAGGGCGCCGGCCGGGGACAATCGGGCGGCGACCAGGTCGGTCGGCAGGGCGAGCGCCGCGTTGCGACGAACGCCGGCCGAGCGGTGCTGGACCGCGGCGGCGAGCGCCGCCGGGCCGGCCTCGCCGGCCTGCTTCCAGCCGTCGAGAGCCGTCAGCGTCCAGATCGCATGGATTGCCCCCGGATTGAGCCCGGCGGCGTCGACTGAAGGATCGGCCACGAGTTTCGCGAGGTCGGCCGCGACGTCGTCCTTGCCGCGTTCGACGAGCATCCTCTGGGCGTGCAGTCGCCAGAACATATTGTCGTTCTTCAGCGCGGCCACGAGCCCGGCCGGGTCGTCTTTCGACAGCCTCGGCTGCTCGCTCGGCTTGCCGTCCTTCGCGACGATCCGATAGATGCGCCCGTGGGTCTTGTCGCGAAGGGGCGTCTCGTAGGCCGAGCCCTTGCCGGTCTTGTACCCCTCCGGCGTCGGGTTGTGCTGGACGATGAAGTTGTACCAGTCGACCACCCAGACTTGCCCGTCGGGGCCGATCTCGGCCAGGATCGGCGAGGTCCACTCGTCGTCGCTCGCGACGAGGTTCCAGGCGTTGTGGGATTTGAAGTCGGTGCCGTCCGGATGCAGCGTGAACGTGGCGACGAGATGTCCTGTCGGCTCGGCGACGAAAGCTGTCTTGTTCCAGTATGGCTCCGGGTAGGTACGAGCCGTGTAGAGCGCCGAGCCCGCCCCTGCGGTGAAGCCACCGTGCCAGTCGACCTGCCGGACGTTCTCGGTGATCGGGAAGAAGCGGTTCGAGTCGGCGATGTTCGGCAGGACCGTGGGCGACATGCCGCGCACCGACTCGTAGTAGCGGTTCGGGATCGGCATAAACACGCTCGGGCAGCCGTTGGCGGTCGAGCCGAACAGTAAGCCCTCTTCGCTGATCCCCACGCCCCAGGAATTGTTGTTCGTGCTACGGAGGAACTCCAGCTTCGAGCCGTCAGGCTTGAAGCGGAAGAAACCCTGGCGGAAGTTGTGACGCTCGCCGCCGACCTCGCCGATGAAGCCGGAATATCCGATGATCGCGTAGATCCAGTCGTCGAGCCCGTAGCGCAGGTTCGACGGGCCGGCGTGGGTGTCGCGCGTGCCGAAGCCCGTGAATAGGACGTTCCGCTCGTCGGCCTTGCCGTCGCCGTCGGTGTCCTTGAGGAAGAGCATGTCGGGGGCCTGCGTCACGACCAGGCCGCCGTTGATGGAAAGCAGGCTGGTCGGGATGCTCAGGTTGTCGGCGAAGAGTGTCGTCTTGTCGGCCTTGCCGTCGCCGTCAGTGTCCTCGACGATCGAGATCCGGTCGCGGCCCACCCCCTTCGGCTGCATCTCGTTCGGATAGTCGACGGTTTCGGCAACATAGAGCCGGCCGAGGTGGTCCCAGGTCATGGCGATCGGCTTGAAGATCTGCGGTTCGGCCACGAAGAGCTTCGCCTCGAAACCGCCGGGAAGGGCGAGGTGCTCCTGCGACTCCGCGGGGGGCAGCGGCTTCTGCATCTTGCGGATCGGCTCGCCGAGAGTGCCCCATCGGGCTCCGGGCGTGTAGAGCGGGATCTCGGCCTTCTCGTACTCGAACGGCTTCAGGCTCTTCGCCACGCGGGGACGCGAGTCGTACACATCCCCCTTGTTGGCCGCCCAGCGGATGCCCCGTTCGACGAGGTCATGGAAACCGGGATGGCCCCAGGTCCTGGCGTCGTGGCCGTAGGCGGTATAGAAGACACGCCCCTTGCCCTGGGTGCGAGTCCAGGTCCAGGGCTCGGAGCCCGCCGGATCGTCCCGGGTCTGGAGGACGTGCCGGTCCTTCGTGTTGTGTTTCGTGTGGACGTAGGTCTCATCCCAGGTGCGGAAGGGCTCCAGTCCCTTGATGATCGGGTGATCGGGGTCGATCACGGTCGTCTCGAACTGGCCGGTGCCATGCTTCTGGAACTGGGCCCCTACGAGCGCGATGTACTCCGGAGAGTTCAGGAAGCAGAACGAGGCACAGTGGAGCGGTACGAAGCCGCCGCCGTTCGCCACGAAGTCGAGCAGCGCCTTCTCCTGGTCCTTGCCGATCTGGGTCGTGTTGGCGTAGATCACCAGCGCGTCGTACTTCGCGAGGGTCCCAGCGTTCAGGTCCGAGATGTTCTCGGTATACGTCATCGCGATGCCACGTCCCGACAGGACCGAGGCAAGCTGGGGAAAGCGATCGGCCGGGCGATGGGGGCCTTGATCCCCCAGGAAAAGGACGGTCAGCGGCTTCCGCTTCGGCGGGGGTGGATCAGCGGCGTGGGTGGCGAGACCGGAAAGCCCGAAGAGCGAGAGGGCCAAGACGACCAGGCGAGTGGGGGGCTTCATGGTGCGAATTCCCTCGCGAATCGAACAATGGATGTTCGGTCGGCGCAACCGAGGCCAGCGGTCCGCCCGACGAGATCTTCTCACGGGGCGGTCCACAGTCTCGTTCTCGAACACGGTTACGAGCGGTGTAGCGATGAGGGGGACACGCGCGAACTCACAGGATCGCCACCCCAAGACCAGTGCGGGCGATACCACGACCTCAAAGGCACGCGGCCTCTCGATATCCAGTTAGGGAAACAAACCCAGACGTTACAGCCGCCGTCAGTTTTTTTTGAAGGAGTCGGAGTTTGGGACGGCCGGATCCTTCGCCTCGACACGCAGGGCCCCGACGCATCGCCAGAATTCTCGGAGAGTACGTCGCTCGGGTTCGGGGATCTCTGCCAGCGCCGACTCTTCGCGAATTCCAGCCAGCACCGGGTCGACCTGCCATCGACCGAGTCGTTTCAAGACCGCGGCTCGGTGGCGAGAATTCCCTGTGCGCAGGACCGCTTCGGAGGCTCTGAGGTCGGCGTCCAACCAGTCGAGGGCCTGCTTGACCCAACGTGCACGCGAACCAGGCTCGGAGGGTGACTCCTCGCTCCCGGGTTCGGACGCGGCGAGTGCCGCGGCGCGTGCGGCCTGGAACCGGTTCGCCGAGGCGAGGTCATCCGCGAGTGCAGGCGACGAGGCAAAAGAGTCGGCCCACAGTCGAGCCGCCCCGAGCGTCTGATGTCGAGCGAAGGCGATCCGTGCGAATGACACCCCCTCTTCGGCGTCGCTCGGGAGCTCGACCCCCGCCAGGACGGCCGGGAGTCTTCCCTCCAGGGACATGAGGTCCCTGGCGGAGGATGAGAGATCGGCCGGGGTCAGATAGGGGTCCGCCGGCGGTGGGCCGGGGTCGACGCGGGCCAGGACCGCGAGCGCTTCCCGATAATCGCCCGTCTCGATGAGGGCGCGTCCCAGGAAGAGGTTCGCCGAGGAGAGACGAGGGTCGAGGCGGACGGCCTCACGGAATTCAGCGACGGCCTCGTCGAGGCGACCGGCCGATTGCAAGGCGTGGGCGAGCGCCTTGTGGGCCACTGCAAATCTCGGAAATTTGCGGACCGCCTCCCGTTGTTCCTGAATCGCCGCGAGCCAATCGCCCCGGTCGGAGTAGGTGATTGCGATCTGGTCCCGCACCATCCAGTCGTCCGGTTTGATCCGCTTCGCTTCGCCGAATTGGGCGGCGGCTTCGTGAGGTTCGCCCAGCGCAAGTCGCGCCGAGCCCAAGGCCACGTGAGCGAGGGCATCTTCCGGCCGAAGTCGGTTCAGCTCGCGGAAGACGTCCGCAGCCTCAGTGGGCTGGCCGCTCAGGAGGAGCGACTTCCCGAGGCCGTCCAGGGCGATCCCACTCTTGGGCCGGACGCTTGCGGCGACCGCGAAGAAACGGACCGCCTCGTCGGGTCGGCCGGAAAACATCAAATCCCGCCCGAGGTCGGCATTGACCCAAAAATCGTCGCGATGCGATGCCTGGGCACGGCGCAGGAGCGAGATGGACTGATCTCTCCGTCCCAGAAATGCGAGCGAGGTGGCCAGCCGGGTGACGCTCGCCACCGGCAGACGGTCGATGTCGGCGATGGCGGCGAGCCGCTCCAAGGTCTCGAGCCGTTGAGCTGGTCCGCCATTCGTCCGCTCGAGCGTGTCGCGAAGCCCGTTCCTCCACGGGTCGGGATCGGCCGCCCTGGCAGCGGCAATGAGCCTCCGCGCACCGGCAGGGTTGCGGAGTACCTGCCCCCGACGCAGGAACGCCCATTGATCGAGGGCGCTGGCCAGATCCGCAGCCGCCGGGCTGGCGGCAAGCACCTTCACGGCTGACGCCGGATCCGACCGGTCGAGGTCGACGCCGTAGGCGCGAAACGCCGAGGCGAAATCGGCGTCGGCCTTGGCGTCGTCATTATGAACGCCCAGGTCGTTGAGGACGGCGGCCAGCCGCTCGACGATCCGGCGATCCTTCTCGGCGTCCGCGGCCGCGTCGCGCTCTCGGACCAGCTCGGCCAGATAGGCATGGACCCGTGCGCGCAGCCCCTTGCCGGGGTTGTCGCCGAGGACCGACTCGGCGCGGCGGGCGGCCTCGATGGCCTCGACCCAGGGGATCGGATCGCCGCCCGAGGCTCGAGCACTCTCCCGTTTCTTCGAGGCCTCAGCCAGCGCCCCGTCGACCGCCGCTCGCAGGTTCCCCTCGCGCCGTCGTCGCTCGCGGTCCATCCAGCCCCATCCGGTCACGCCGAAGAGCAGAGTTCCGACCATCGATGCCGCAAGGGCCAGCGTCAGCAGCCGGCGCCTCCGCTCGCCGGCCGCCTGGGCCTCGGCCCTCGCCTGGGCCAATTCGGCTTCGCGGAGACGCCCCTCGACGCCTCGGAGGTAGGCCGTCAACTCGGCCACGACCACCCCAGCGTCTCGAGGCCGATGCTTCGCCGCGGCGGCGAGGCAGGAACGCGCCAAGGCCGTCAACTCCGGGTCGGCGTCGCACGCATCGAGGCGTGCCATCGCGTCCGAGAGGTCGGCCCGCTCCGCCCTGCGATACAACTCGGCGCCGGCTTCGTCCGCGAACGCCGGCCGGCCGGTCAGGATCTCGCAGAGGATTGAGCCGAGGGCGAAGACGTCCGCCCGCTCGTCGAGTGTGTCGAGTGAGCCCCGTGCCTGCTCGGGTGCCATGTAGGAGGGAGTGCCGAGTACGGAACCGGGGCGCGACTCCATCGCCGCAGATCCACTGCGCAAGGTCCAGACGGCGGGGTCGTCGCCGCCGGCGAGGATCGCCTTCTCTTCGTCGGCCACCCCGCCCTGATCGAGCACCTTGGCAAGACCCCAGTCCATGACCTGCACCTCGCCGAAGCTGCCGACCATGATGTTCGACGGCTTCAGGTCGCGGTGGATCACGCCTCGGGCATGGGCGTAGGCCATGGTCTGACAGACCTGCTCGAAGACCGAGAGAAAACGGATCCGGTCTTCGTCGGGGCCCCGACGCGTCGCGAGCAGTGCCGCCAGGGTGCGGCCCCGTACCAGCTTCATCGCGATAAAGAGCCGGCCGTCGGGGAGGCGCCCCAGCTCATGGACGGGGACGATCCCCGGATGCTGGAGCTGGCCGCCGATTTGCGCCTCCTCCACGAACCGACGGACCATCTCGGGATGATCGCGGTGCTCCTCCCGGATCACCTTGACGGCGAGGTCCCGGCCGAGTTCGAGGTCGCGTCCCTGGAAGATGACGCCCATCCCGCCCCTGGCCAGTTCGCCGATCAGTTGGTAACGCGCCGGCTGGCCCGAGAGTTGGGACGTCTCGGATGACCTCGGCCGGATCAGACGAGTGTCCTCTGAGGTGTCACGGAGATGAACTCGGGGGATTGCCGCGATTGCTCGGTCTTCGTTCAAAACACCGATCGGCGGTTCGACGGGGCCAAGTTCCGCATCCAAGTCGTCATGGTCCCGGTTCGTCCCGGGGTTCCCAAGGCCCGCCTCAGGATCGACCGCGAGGGCGATCCCGACGCGTAACAAGCAACGCGGGCAGAGGCCGGCCGGCGAGGATGCCGGCCGGCGGCCTGAGCAGTCGGGGCAGATTTCGAGCGAGAACATCCCCGGCTCCATCGATCCGGTCCGATCCAAACTGAGGGCCCTCCCTTTTTCTTTGGGAGAAAGTCGGCGGAGGTTACAGCGCCGTGACGGGATTCAGTCCTCCAGAGCGGCAAAGAGCGTCCGGATTTCGTCCTCAACCTCAGTCGCGTCGCCGACGGTCGCGGCGATCTCCTCGCGTAACATCACCCCATAGCGGCGTCTGAGGCGATGGACGGCGACGCGGACGTTCCCTTCGGTCATCCCCAGCCGCCCCGCGACCTCCGCATAGGCCCCCGACGCCGGATCACGAGTGAGCTGGGCGATCAATTCCTCGAACTTGGCCGACCGTCCCGCATCGTCGTATTCGCGGCGGAGCCGTTCGACGATCCGATCGAGAAGGGTCAAAGCCCAGGTCCTGTCGAAGATGCGCTCCGGGGTCATCCCGTGGGCCGGTTCAAGCGCATACCGGTGCTCGGCATCGCAGGGGTCGATCGAAATCAAGAACCGCCCCCCACCCCGCTTGGCCGCAGTCTCATGATCCCGACGGGCTGCCAGTTGACGGGCGCAGATCGTACGAAGGAACGCCCGGAAGCGACCCCGCGCCGGATCGGCCTTGGCGAAGAGGTCGCGTTCCAGGACGTAGATAAAGAAATCCTGAGTCAGGTCTCGCGCCTGATCCGGCGGGTATCGGCGGTGCCTGATGTAGGCGTAGATGGGATACCAATAGGCCTGGCAAAGGCCCGACAACGCTTCCCTCGCCTCCGGGGCGTCCCTGCGGCTGGCCGCGCACAGGCGGCCCCACTGCGTGGTCGGAAAGAGGCTCCCCGCATGACTGTCGGTTTGCGTCTCCGACATGGCAGCTTGGCTCGGTTTTCGGGATGGAAGGTTGTGGCCTCGGAGTTCGACTCGATTATGGCATTCAGATCAGGCGGTGACGAGAGCCCCGATTTGCCAAGTTCACGCGGCGGTCACGAGCTTTCTTGGAGATTGGTCGGCGAGCGATTCGTTCGGAGGAATCGCACCTGTCACCTACCTCTTGAAGAGTTCGACGGTGCTCTTCTGGCTGGCGTCGTAATCGGCGGCGAGGGCGAAGATCTCCTTGACGCGCAGGTACATCCGGCGTTCGCTGGCGCGGATGTCGCGAATCCGCTCCAGCAACTCGTCGAAGTAATCGGGAACGCCGGACCCCTCGACGGGCGGGTTTTTGAGCCGCTCGTCGTCCATCGTGAATCCCTTGACCAGATACTCCCGCAACCGCTCCGTCGCCCAGCGGCGAAACTGCGTGCCGCGCGACGAGCCGACGGCCAGGATCACGTCGAGATTGTAGTGTTTGACGGCGCGGCGGACTTCGCGGCCTCCCTCCTGGCGAACTTGTAAGTAATCCTTACAGGTTGCCACCTCGTCGGCTTCTCCCTCCTCATAAATCGCCTTGATGTCGAGAGTTATGTTCTGAGGCGTGGTCTGGAAAAGTTCGGCCATGAGTGCTTGGGTGAGCCAGAGTGTCTCGTTCTCGAAACGGCACTCGATACGCGTGCGGCCATCCTCGGCCTGATAGAGGAGGACTTCTCCGTTCGGCTCTAAAGGGGGAGGATGACATAACGATTCTCCTCAGCGATCCCAGTCACAAAGGAGTGAACGCGTTCGAAACCGGCGGCCCGATGTCCATGGTTCGTGCTTTCTTCGACATAAACCGCTCTACGTTCTGGTTGAGAAATGGAAACGATGTTGTCTATATGACATAAAAATGGGCGTTTGAAACAGGTATTCCTGAAGTCATATGCTTCGGTCGTTTCTCAAGCAGAGCCTAGAGCGGTTCCCAGCCGGCTGGCGCACGGAAAAAGGGGACAGGCACCCGGCCTCCCAAGCGTTCGGTGAGATTCAAGGGCTCAGGGGCCGGGAGCCAGTCCCCTTTTTCCTCCGCGGTGCGCAATGCAAAGGAAAACCGCTCTAGTCGAGCCGAACCGGGTTCTCCAGGAGCTTCAACACGGTGGCGTCGGCGTCGAGCTCGACCAGGCCGCCATGGGGCACGGTCGCGTTGTGCGGGGTGTGGCCGATGGGAAAGTTGAGGATCACCGGCACCTTCGCTTTGGCGAAGTATTCGCGGAGCACCCGATCGGTCTCTTCACGATCCGCGGGTTCTTTGCTGGTGAACGACCCGATCACGACCCCGGCCACCTGGTCGAGCACGCCGGCCAGCCGGAGTTGGGACAGCGATCGGTCCACCCGGTACGGCGCCTCGTTCACGTCTTCGATGAGCAGGATGGCCCCTTTCGGTTGGATCGCATACGGGGTGCCGAGGGTGCTACAGATCAAGGTCAGATTCCCTCCGAGCAGTCGCCCGCTGGCCTTGCCCCCCACCAGGGTCTCGGGTTTCCGACCCTCGGGGACCGCCACGACGAAGCCGTTCTGCCCCGGCTGATATTGGTCGGCGAAGATCAACTGCCGGAACGACCGGCCCGCAAACCTGTATTCCCCCTTGTCGTCCGGCGCCAGGCCTGCCATCGGCATGGGTGAGTGGAACGTGACCAGCTTCGCTTCGCGGGCCACGGCCAGGTGAAGCGCGGTCAGATCTGAATAACCGATGATGATCTTTGGATCCTTGCGCAGGGCCGGGTAGTCGATCCGGTCGATGATGCGTGTCAGGCCATAGCCGCCGCGGACCGGGAAGATCGCCCGGACCTTGGGGTCGCGGATGAACCGGTTCAGTTCCTCGGCCCGCTGGTCGTCGGTGCCTCCGAGATACCCGTGCTTCCGCTCCTCGATCCCCTCCGGAATGATCACCTTGTACCCGGCCTGCTCCAGCGTTTTGGCGTACTCACGCAGGGGGGCCAGGACGGCGGGGCCGGCCGGGGCCGCGAACGCGATGGTGTCCCCAGGCTTCAGCGCGGGGGGATTGAGCCACTCGAGGGGGCGATCGGTGTCGGCCGCAACGGCCGGGGCCATCCCGGCGACGTTCGACCAGGCCCAGAGCAGGCAACACCCGAGGAATCGCGTCCGGATCGTTCTCAGGCCGGGCATGGTCCGTGCTCCGAAGAGAAGAAGAGTCATGATTTTCTGATTCGGTGAGTGGTCGGTATGGCGTCTCCGGCTCCCATCGAGCCGTTAACTCCGAGCAATCTTACGTCTTGGGGCCATCCCGTCGTCTCTCCTTTGCGGACCGATCGGGAGTCCGCGGGGTTATCCCGTCGTTGTTTGAGACGAACACGCCCTCAGGTTCCTTGGGCTAAAGATATTGTCGTGGAACCGTCTACTCATTAAACTAGCTGGTTCGCGATAGCCCTAGGGAACGGGAACGATCTCGGCCATGTTCGACGACCTACAAAAACGGCTTACTTCTGCCTTTGGGCAGTTCCGCGCGCGGGGGCTGCTGACCGAGGCCAACATCAAGGATGGCCTCCGCGAAGTTCGCACCGCACTCCTGGAAGCCGACGTCAATCTGCAAGTCGTCAAGGAGTTCATGGAGAAGGTCGGCGAACGCGCTGTCGGTCAGCAACTGATCAAGAGCGTTCGGCCCGAGCAGCAGATCGTCAAGATCGTCCACGACGAGCTCATCGAGCTGATGGGGCCGATCGACCCGACGATCCGGTTCGAGAAGACCGGCCCGACGGTCATCATGCTCTGCGGTCTCCAAGGCGCGGGCAAGACGACCACTTGCGGTAAGCTTGCGCGGTTGTTGGCTTCGCAGGGGCGAAAGCCGTTGCTCGTCGCGGCCGACCTTCAGCGCCCCGCCGCGATCGAGCAGCTCAAGGTCATCGGCCAGCAACTGCAAATTCCGGTTTTCAGTGCGCCGGAGTCGAACCCGGTCAAGGTCTGCCAGGATGCGCTCGCCGAGGCCAACCGCCAGGCCCGCGACACGATCATCCTCGACACCGCCGGCCGGCTCCACGTTGACGACGAGCTCATGGCCGAGCTCAAGCAGATCGAGAAGAAGGTCAAGCCGCACCAGGTCTTGTTCGTCTGTGACGCCTTGACCGGGCAGGACGCGGTCGCCTCGGCCGGCTCGTTCAACGAGGCGCTCGAACTCGACGGCGTGATCATCACCAAGCTCGATGGCGACGCCCGAGGTGGGGCCGCGCTCTCGGTCCGCAAGGTGACCGGTGTCCCCGTCAAGTTTGTCGGCATGGGGGAGAAGCTCGACAAGCTGCAGCCGTTCGACCCCGAGCGGCTCGTCGGCCAGATGCTCGGCATGGGCGACATCGTCGGCCTGGTCGAGGCCGCGCAGTCGGTCGTGGATCAGGAGGAGGCGCAGCGGCAGCAAGAGAAGCTTGCCAAGGGGAAGTTCGACCTCAACGACTTCCGCCAGCAGATCACCCAGATGAAGAAGATGGGGTCGGTCCGCGACCTGATGGGCAAGATCCCTGGCCTGAACCAGATGCCCGTGAACCTCGACGAGATCGATGCCGACGGTGAGGTGCAGCGGATTCAGGGGATCATCGATAGTATGACCCCCGAGGAGCGGCGCAATCCGAACCTGATCGATATCTCGCGACGGCGGCGGATCTCGGCCGGTGCGGGCGTTGACCCGTCCGACATCTCGGCCCTGGTCAAGCAGTTCGACGCCATGGCGGCCTTGGTCAAGCAGATGTCTCAGATGACCATGCTTGACAAGATTCGCGCCATGAGCGGACTCGGCCGCGCGGGGGCGTTCAACCCCGGAGCCCGGCTGATGGCCCCCAAACAGGGGACCGGCAAGCGGCTCACCCCCAAAGAACGCGAAAAACAGCGCAAGCTGCGTGAGAAAGAAGAGCGGAAGAAGCGTCGCGACGAACGCGGCAAAGAAGGATGACCTGACGACTCTTGGTTTTGCGGCTGAGGGCCACGGGTCGGACTGACTCCGTGGCCGCTCGCCGAGTCGCTCGGCTTTTCAGACATACAACGGAAGCAGAGTTAGCCGAATCGTTTAGGGAATGGGCCGGACGGATCAAAGATAAAAAAGCCAGAGGACCCGACGAGGGGACCCTGACTTGATCCTGACGACCCGCGAGGCCGCCGCAGGCTCGGGACCGGCCTCGTCCCGCGGAAACATTGTGCAAGGGGTTCCCGAAGGACTTGCCATGCGTCCGAGCCATCTTTTCTTTTTTGAGGAGTTTCCGAGTGGTCCGTCTTCGCATGAAATCGTTCGGCCGCCGCCATCGTCCCTTCTTCCGGATCTGTGCGATGGATATCCGCTCACCGCGTGATGGTCGGGCGATCGAAGAACTCGGGCACCATGACCCGATGATCCGCAACGTCGATGCTCGTACGGTCCTGAATGTCAGCCGGATCCGCTACTGGCTGTCGGTCGGCGCCCAGCCGAGCGATAAGGTCCAGGCGCTCTTGAACCGGTACAAGATCACCAAGCCCGCGCCCGGCGAGCACTGGGAAGTTCCCGAAGCCCCCGCGGCGACCCCGGCCCCCGCGCAGGCGACTGCTCCGGCCCCGGCGTCCCTTTCGCAGGCCCCTGCCGCGGCGCCCACGGCGCCGCCGGCCTCGTAATCGCAAAGGCTGACGATGTCTGCCTCGCCGCTTCGTTTTGACCTGATAAGCCTGTTCCCAGCCCTCTTCGACGGCTTCCTGAGCGAGAGCATCCTCAAACGTGCGATCGACAAGGAACTCGTCGCGGTTCACCGCTGGGACCTCCGCGACTGGGCCGAGGGGAAGCACAAGCAGGTGGACGACCGTCCGTTTGGTGGGGGGCCCGGCATGGTGCTGATGGCGCCACCGACCGTTGCGGCCGTCGAGGCGGTGCAAGCCGCCGACGACCGTCCCGCCCGCTTGATCGCGCTGTCGCCGCAAGGCCGCAGACTCGATCAGGACCGGGTCCGCGAACTGGCCGGTGCGTCTCGGATCATCCTGCTCTGCGGCCGCTACGAAGGTTTTGATGAACGGATCTTCGAGACCCTGGAGCCGGAGCAACTGTCGGTAGGCGACTACGTGCTCTCGGGGGGTGAGGTGGCCGCGATGGTCGTCGTTGACGCCGTCATGCGGCTCTTGCCCGGCGTCCTGGGTGATGCCGAGAGCGCGATCGACGAGTCGTTCGGACCCGACGGTGGCCTCGAGTACCCCCACTATACCCGCCCCCGCGAGTTCCGCGGCCGAGCGGTCCCCGACATTCTGCTCAGCGGCGACCACGCCGCGATCGCACGCTGGCGACGAGAACATCGACGATAAGCCAAGTCAGACACAGGAAGGAAAGGGTTGAGCCATGCAAAATCAGTTGATGGAGACGGTCGAACAATCGAGTATGAAGGCGACGATCCCGAAGTTCGAGATCGGCGACACGGTTGACGTCCACGTCCGGATCCTGGAAGGCGAGAAAGAGCGGATCCAGATCTTCAACGGCGTCGTCATCGCACGCTCGGGCACCAAGACCCGCGAGATGTTCGTGGTCCGCCGGATCGTCCAGGGCGAAGGCGTCGAACGCAAGTTCCCGGTCCACTCCCCGCGAATCGCCGACATCGTGGTGAAGCGGTCGGGCAAGGTCCGTCGCGCCAAGCTCTACTACCTCCGCGAACGGTCGGGCAAGGCCGTCCGCCTCAAGGAGCGGTTCCCCGGTGGCAAGTCCACCCCGGCCGAGGCCAAGGCCGCCAAGGCCGAGCGTCGCGCCACCAAGGTCGCCGCCAAACGCGCCAAGGCCGAAGCCGCCGCCGCGGCCAAGTCCGCGCCGACGCCTGAGACCGCGCCCGAAGCCTGACCCGTGCTCCGGGATTGAACGACCGATACCGATTCCCAAACCGAAAAGGGATCGACCACGAAGCCAGCCCCTGGCTTCGAGGCCGGTCCCTTTCGGTTTTCCACCGACCTCGCCCACCTCCCTCTCCCTTCTCACCGCACCGGTCGGTCCCTCGCCGGAGGGCTGCCCGCGCTGGCGTTGGGCCTGGACCGGCGCTCAGTCCGCTTGCCGGTGCCTCCCGCTCAAGAGGCCGACGATCAGGTCGTGCCAGCGAACGGAACGTCTCCCCTTGGGACTCCGGAGACCTTCACGATGGTTCGACGCGGCCGCGGCCGCTCCTACCTGGCCAGGAAGAGCCGTGTGTTTTTGTCATTTGTTTTGTAGCAAGATATTCCGAAAATCAATGTTGGCCAGGCAGCCGGCCTTTCCGAGTCGCGAACGGGCGGCGAGATCTTTTTCTTTGGCCTCGGACGCCAGGCGCGTCGGTCCTCTTGATCTTGAGTGCGTTTAAAATTGCCAAGGAATGAGCCAAGAAATCATCGCAAGGTCATGGAATTCAAGATCAACGAGGATGGTTAATTTTGTCTGTGTTAGAAAACAACATGCTTGCGATTTCTATGCAATTTGCATAACTTCGAAGTGACTCGATGGTTTGCGGTTGTCATATCGGTTCTTGGTGGCTTTCAAGCAGATTCTTTGGGCGATCCGGTCTACTCGGATGGCTTTTCCCCCTCTGGCTCGCGACGCTGGAAGAAGTCGAACGTCGGGGATCCGGAACTCTCCGGGGAGGGGGCCAAGGAAAGGCTTACATCATGTCACGCGGCTCTCCCAAGGCTTTGGACCTTTCCGATCGACGTCCGCCTCTGCGTCCGAGGCGACCCAAGCCGTTTTACCTGGCGGCGGAATGGCTCGAAAATCGGTTGATGCTCGATGGGGCGTCGGCCGCCCTGCCCTCCGCCCTTGTCGTCGGGCGTACCCTCTCCTCGTACACCGTCGGCGGGATTCAAAACAACCAGGTGGCGATCACTTATTCCGTTTACAACGAACAGACTGATCCGGAGTCCGGGGTCCAGTTGACAACCACACTGGCGCCTGGCGTGACGATCGTGAGTGCCTCGGCGGCGCCGGCGCGCAACGGCCAGGAGTTGACGTGGGGCTTGGGGACGATCGACGGCTTTGGCCGGACCAGCGTCACGCTGGTCGTCGCGAGGAATGACCCCGCGTCGTTGCCGCTCGACCTCGGTTCGCAGGCCCTCGCCACGCTCGGCACGCAAGTTGTCTCGGACACCGCGCCGGCGGCGACCTTGCGCGCCGGCGCGATTCCGGCCGAGTTCCTCACGGCCACGGTCGACGCCAATTCGCAAGACCCGTTCATCCAGCAGAAGGCGGCCGAGCTCGATTATGACCCCGCGGAAATCTTTAGTTATCTGCGTGATGCGGTCGGGTTTGAGTCGTACACGGGGTCGCTCCGAGGGGCGCGGGGCACGCTCTGGAGCAACGCGGGCAATGCGCTGGATGAAGCGAGTCTGGGGGTGGCCCTCTATCGCGCCTCGGGCATTCCGGCCCGGTATGTTCAGGGGACGCTCTCGGATGCGGCTTCTCAGCAGTTGATCCTCTCGATGTTTGCGGACCCACTGCGAGTCGTCGGCTTCCTCAGCCCGGGCGTGGCGGCCTCCGACCCGGCGCACGATCCCACGCTCCTTGCCGAGACGCGCCAGCACTACTGGATCCAATTTGACCTGGGGGGGGGATTCCAGGATGCCGACCCGACCTTCAAGAACGGGGCGATCGGCCAGACGTTTACGGCCGCCCAGGGAACGTTCGCCGAGGTCCCGGACGCACTCCGGCACAAGGTCACGATCACATTGGAGCGTGAGCTGACGCAAAACGACCTCTTTGGCGGGTCGTCGCAGAGCGTCGCCCCGGTTCTCACCGACACCTTTGACACCGTGGAACTCGTGGGCAGGCCGATAACGATCGGTCATTTCGTCTCGAGCTCGACGTCCGGTTTTGTCTTCTCGGCGACGACCAACACGTATACGCCGTATCTCCTGGTGGGAGACGGGACTCTCGAATCCTCGCATGATCCGCTTCTTTTGGGAACTTCGTATCAGGAAGTGCTCACGAATTTCCCGTTTGGCAGCCAGATTCTTACCGGCGTCTTCTTGAAGATCAAGATGACCGCTCCTGACGGCACCGTGGTCAACCTGGACAAGACGCTCGCCGATCGGTTCGGGGTTGCCGCGAGGCAAAAGGGGGGCGGGGGCGCCTTGTCGGTGAACCCGGGCGAGCCGCTGATCACGCCGCTCGACCTCACCACGCTCAGCATCGAGCCGGGACGCTATAACCTGAAAGCGCTGGAGACTCTGAACCAACAGCTCGCGGCTCAACAAGCCACGTTCACGAGCTTTGCGCAGCAGGTGGATGCCACCCCCCCCGGCCCCGCTCGGGATCAACTTCTCGGCCAACTCAGCAGCGTGTTCGGCAACGCCTTGATCGCGATGGCGCGGTCGCGGCTCGCCCAGTTCGCCGTCATGTCGGATACGTTCACGGACCAGTTGGGCAGCAGCGAACTCGTCAAGGCCTACTTCGACAGCCCGCGCGTCGTCCTCTTTGATTCCCGGGCGATTCCGCGGGCCGACGGGACTGTCTCGCTCCGGTTTTCAATGGACCTGCTCCGCGACCTGCTCCGCGCGATTGCGGTTCCCGGCCAGAACGCCCAGGCCAACATCGGCTTTCAGCTCGTGCGCGGCCTCAGCGAGACGTTCGTCGAAACCATCGCGATGGGGACGCCTCCCCCGACTGCCACGGGCGCGCCCTTGATTCCGGTCAGCGCGGTGTCGGTCTTCCAGTCGGCCCTGGCCCAGAACATTCCCCTGGTGGTCCTGAGCGGCCAGAATCGCGGCCAACTCGACGCGCTCCCGTTCTCGGCCCAAGCCAAGCTCCTGATCTCCAACGCCATCGACCAGGGCAAGGTCGTCCTGGTGCCCACTCAGAACGTGACCATCAATGGGGAGCCGCGGATCGCCTGGTATGAGACCGATCCGGTCACGGGCGCGACCGTGGACGTGATGGATGACGGCGGACACCAGGCCGTGTTCGCGAGCACCGCGGAAAAGGTCATGTTCTATACCATCACCTACCTGATCGAGTTCAACCTGGGGGTGGTCGCCGGGATCGGGATCGGTCAGAGCTTGTTTAGCCTGGCGCGGTTCGCGTTCTTCTCGGCCGTGAATTTCAACAGCGCGGGGCTTCCTACTAATGTTCAGACATTTCTTCAAATCAAGAACTGGATCGGCACCCTGTTCAACGCAGCCATTCAGGTGGCCAAGGGGATCCCGAACGTCTTCTTTGCCGCCGGCTTTGCCTTGGGGTTGAAGTTCTCGTTCGACCACTCCAACGACCCCCCGCTGCAAGACCTCTTGATTTCACCTCGGCCGTTGGATGCGTTCAAAAACTTGGGCCAGGGAAGCAGCCCTGGAGACACGATTGCCACCGCCATCGTTCCCGACCCGCTCTATACCCTCCCGATCCAAGGAGCGCAATTCCCGATGTTCCGGATCGGGATCAAGAACCTGGGAGCCAGCACGCGCCGGTTCAGCTTGAACCTGGTCGATTTGCCGGCCGGATTCAGCGGCAGGACCAGCATTCCCGAGGTGGTGATCCCGCCGGGCGCGACGGCCGAGGTGGGCCTGATCCTCTTCCCGACCGGGCCGATCGCTCAACCCGGAACCCTTGTCTCGTTCGGTGTCCAGGTGGCCGATCTGGCGGATCTCAGCCGGACGACCACCCAGAGCCTCACCTTCGCCTTGCCCGAGGTCCACGGCGTGAGCGTGACCCTCGACCGGACCGAGGTGAGCACGACTCCCGGGAACCCGGTCCAGGTCGTCCTTCGATTGCAGGCGACGGGAAACGTCCCGGAGCATCTGACGTTCGCGACCCGCCTTTCCAATGGCCTCACGCTGAGCGGACTCACTCCCGTCACGATCAATCCCGGCGATACGGTGACCCAGACGGTCACTCTGACACCCGCCCCGGGCACACCGCTGAACAGCGCGCTTTCCGCGAGTCTCGACACCAAGTTCGGGACGGCCTTACCCGAAACTCGCGTGATTAACGTGAACGTCGTGGTCCCGGGCGCGACGGCGATCGCCGACGCGTCGGTGGCCGCGAGCCAGTTGGGCAACTCCGCGCTGGCCGCCCGACTCAACGACCTCAGCCTGGCCCTGACGAACCTCGTGGGGAACCCGTCCAGCGAGGTCTTCAAGAGCCAGGCCCTGGCCAGCCTCGACAGCGTCATCGGCCAGCTCGGAAGCAACCCCGCGATCGCTCCGCTCCGTGCCGATCTGACGTCGGCGAAGGCGACGCTCGCCAACGCCGGAACGTCCGCCCAGATCCAAGGCGCCATTGTCGCGTTGGGCAACGTGCTCGACTCTCTCGGTTCGATTCTGACGAATCTGATCAAGCACCGCTTCGAGCTGTCCTTCGTGACCAACAGCCAGGTCGCCCAGCCGCAATCCCCCTCGACCTTCTCGCTCCTCCTCCGGAACCTGGGGACCGAGACGACGACCTATCTCCTGAGCCTTCCGGGCCTGCCGGCCGATGTCACCGGCAGCCTGTCGCAGACCTCGATCACGCTGGCCCCCGGCGCATTCACGACCAGCCTCCAGGTGACTTTGACCCCCACCTCCACGACCCAACTCGCTCCTTTGAGCTTTGTCGTGCAGGCCAGCGCCCAGGGGGCTCCTGAGATCAGCGGCACTGCGACCGGCTCGCTCACGGCGCGAAGCGAGTTCGTCTCTGTCGTTTCGGTCAGTACCGACCCGCCGTTCGTCGATCCGGGCGGCACGGTGAAGGTCTCGACTCGCGTGCTCAACGCGGTCAATCGGGAGCAGCAGGCACTGGCGTCGTTCGTGGTGAAGAACGCCGGCGGCCAGACCGTTTTCAACTCGCAGGCGGTGCCGGTCACGCTCGGCGTGCTCACGTCGCTGACGACGGTCCCACTCGGTCCCCTCGACACGACGAACCTCTCACTTGGCGAGTACACGATCGTTGTCAGTCTGACCGACGCCGGCGGCCAACCCATCCCCGGCGCGACCGGCGAGGGGCGCTTGCTCGTCGGTTCTCCGGTGTCGTCGACAATCGCGGTGACCCCCAACGTCCTCCCGACCGGAACGAGCACGGTCGCGAACACGCTGACCATCAACAGCACCGCTCCCCTGGTGGGGCCGCTCGGCGTGTTGTCCCAGACGGCCGTTCCGGGCGCCGCCGGTTTACTCCGGAATGGGAACCTGCTCTACGTCGGGGCCAACGACGGCATTCGCGTTTACGACATCACCAACCCGAGCCAGCCGCAGCTGGTGCGCACGGTCGGCACGACCGCGGATCTCCTCAAGATGCGCGGAGACCGACTCTACGCGTTGAAGGCGGGCGGCGCCTTTGGATCGATCGTCGTCTCGATCTATTCGATTGCCGATCCGGCGAACCCACAACTCCTGGGAGCCACGCCGGGGATTCCCTATGACAACGCCACCGATATGATTGTTACCGACACGCATGTGTTTGTGCCGATCTTCAGTATCTTCTTCTTCCTGGCCAACAACGACATTTTCGAGCAAACGGGAGACCTGCTCTCCATCGATGTTTCGAACCCGGCCGCGCCGCATCTCGATGGCGTCCTCCGGAATACCTACGGCACCAACAACGACAACATCGGGAACGAGTTCGGCATCAATCTCACGGGGGGTGACGGCAACCTCTGGTCCGTCGTCCAGGTCGACCCGACCACGCTGCTGGTCACGGGAAGCACGGCCGTGCACACTGATACCCAGACGGGGTCGGGCGTCGTGGATGTCATCGATATCAGCGATCCGACCCACATGAAGATCGTCCGGAGCCTCACCATCCCGGGCACGGTGCAGGCCGTCGGCCTCGCGATGGAAGGGAACCGGGCCCTCGTTACGGGGTCCACCGGCGGCTGGAACGACTTTGGGACCGATCTGGGCTTTACCGGGAACTTCGTGCTCGCCACGCTGGATCTCACAGACCCGCGCAACCCACAACTCATTTCGACGCAAACGTTGCCCCGCGCCTCACGGGGGCTCAACTACGACGTGCCGCTGGGGAATGGCCTTTTCGCGTATTCCAGCCTTGGGGCCGCGAGTGACTCCTCCCAGCTCACCGTGGTCGACGCGACCAACCCTCAGCAACTTGGCACGAAGAGCACCACCGTACCGGCCGCAGTCACGAGGTTGTTCGGGGAAGGGAATTTCCTCTATACCACGAGCACGAGTGGATTGATCATCTATCAGATCGCTGGTGACAGTTCCATTCCCCTCACCGCGCGAGTGGACGTTCCGAAGAACAGGGGCGTGGCCGTCGTGCCCGGATCGTTCAGTCTCGCGCCGACCCAGATCATCACGGGGGTCGATCGCGATACTTATGTCTGGAACCTTTCCCTCATCGCGGCTTCGAAAACCGAGAAGATCACCTGGCAATCGACCGTGACCAACATGCAGGCGGGCGAGTCGCGGCCCGTGACGCTTGGTGCTTCGGTCGCGTTCACCAGCCAGGGAGCCCCGGGGCAGGTGACATTGCCCGCGCTGGATGTTTCCGCCAATCAGATCCTCGGACTCGATCCGGCGTCGCGGTCGGTTCGGCCGGGGGCGGCGGCGCCCTACACGCTCGTGGTCTCGAATCCCACGAACGCGGCCGTGACGTATGCCCTCTCGATCCAGGGGGTGTCTCCGACCTGGTCGAGCTTGCCGGCCTCGATCTTGGTTCCCGCCGGCGGCACGCTCAACGTTCCGTTCACGCTCACTTCGGAAGCCCTCGCGGCGCTGGGGGCCTATGGGTTTGCGGTCACGGCCAGCGCTCCGACCGGTGCCACGGGCTCGGTGCAAGGAAGCCTGACCCTCGCGGGCGCACCCGTGTTGCCCGACACCAATGCGCACGGTGTGGTCGTCACGCTGATTCCGACCCAGGCCACGGCCGGTCAAGGGACCGGAGCGAATTACGTGGTGCGGGTGACCAACACCGGCAGCGTTCGGGAAAACTTCGCCTTGACGGTCAATGGACCGGGGGGGATCGTCAGCCTGTTCGGGCGAGACACGGTGGATGTCGCTCCGGGCGCGGGCAACTTCCAAGAGATCCCGCTCACGCTCAGCGCGTTGGTGGGAACGATGCCCGGGTTGTACGACTTCACGGTCAACGCCCGCGCGACCTCCTCGTCGGGAGTCACCGGTTCCGTCGCGGGGACGCTCAATGTGACGGCCTTCGGAGTGGCGGTCGGCTTGACTCCGCTGTCGACCACCCCGACCGGCGTGCTGGACATGACGGTCACCAACAAGGGGACCGTGACCGACACGTTCAACCTCACGCTCGCCGGGCCCGGCGCCCTGACCGCCACCCTCGGCCAGACCGAACTGACGCTGGCGCCAGGCGCATCGCGGGTCGTTTCGATCACCACGACCAGCGTCAACGTCGCGGTTCCCGGGGCGCTCAGCCTGACCGCCGTGGCCACGTCGCGGGGCAATCCCGCCGTGAAGGCCACCGCGACGGCCGCGATCACGATTGCGCCGACCGTCGGTCTCCAGGCTCAGTTCGTCAAGGACAGGGAGGTCCTTCCCCGGCCCGGCGGCTCGACCTTCTCGCTCCTTGTCCAAAACCAGGGCAACACCGAGGATTCGTACGAGGCGGTCATTACCGGGAGCACTGGTCCGGTCTCGGCCCACCTGAGGGGACTGGACGGCACTCCTGCCCAGACGATCCCACTGTTCCGACTTCCAGGCCTCTCCACCGGGACCCTCTTGCTCCAGGTCGACCTCGCCGCGTTCGGTAGCGGGGCGGTGACCATCCAGGTGAGGTCGTTGAAGAACAAAGCGCTCGTCGCCCAGGCCACGGCATCCGTCAGTGCGTCCGCAACCTCGACCACCTCAACCGAGCTCCGGATTTCTCCCAACCCCGTGACGGCCGGGCAGCCTGTGACGCTGACGGCGACGGTCCGACCCGCGCCGGGATCGGGAACTCCGACCGGGTCGATCAGGTTCTTCGATGGCGCCTTGGCGTTGGGGACCACGGCACTGGACGCCAACGGCTCCGCCACGCTCGTGGTTCCGACGCTTGCCGCCGGAACCCTGACCGGTCTGGCCCCTGGGTCGCACACGATCAAGGCGGTCTACAGCGGCGATGCCACTCATGCCTCGAGCACGTCGGGGCCGGTCAGTCTGGTTGTCAACGTCCCCCAGACCCGCGGCCCGACCGTGACGAGCCTCTTGCGGTTCGGCTACCACCTTCAGCCGACGGTCCTGGTCCTGACCTTTAGCGCGGCGATGGACTCGGCAAGGGCTCAGGACGTGAGGAACTATTCCCTGGTGTTGCTCCGCGGCCGTCCGGTCGGTCGCCCGATCACCATCCAGAAAGCGGTGTACGATCCCGCGACCTTGACCGTCACCCTTCATCCGACCGAGCGTTTGAAGCTCAGCAACGTCTATCAATTGACGGTCCGAGGCACAGCGCCCGGCGGCCTGACCAACACGGCGGGCCAGTTCCTCGACGGCCAGCGGACCGGCGGGGCGGGCACCGACTTCCGCGGCCAGATCACACATCAGACCCTGGCGGGGCCGGCAACGGCCTCGGGGGGCGTCGTTTCGACCCAACCGCGGAACCGGCCCTCGCGACGTTTCCCGACCGTGTCGGCGGCCGCAGTCGACGCCCTGGCGGCCTCAGGTCACCTGAGGGGCGGGCTTGCGCGGGTGCACACCGCGCATCCGGTGGTCGTTCCTCCGGGCACCCACCCCACCCCTGGCGGGCAGAACGATTTGAACATCCGTCGTTGGAGCGGGACGGCCTACCCCGCCTCTCAGTTCAAGTTTCGCGGAGTATGAAAGCCTCAGCTCATAGGCCCTTCGGTCAGCGGCGAGTCTCGAGGAGCGATTCGCCGGTTTCGAGAAGACTTTTGAGGCCTGGATCAACGGCCATCCGCCCGGCGTGGCTTCGGTGAGCTTCGAGCCGGGCTCTCCCATTTGTCGACCGGTTTACTGAGCTCCGGCTCGCCGTCCACCGCCGCTGGGCTTTTGGCCTTGTCTCTGTCCCCCGACCGGCAGGATCACGCGGAAGCGGCTCCCCCGACCGGGAGTGCTCTCGACCTCGATGCGCCCGGCGTGGTCGGCGACGATGCTGTGGCTGATCGCGAGCCCCAACCCTGTCCCCTGGCCCATCGGCTTGGTCGTGAAGAACGGGTCGAAGATCCGCGGCAGGTCCTCGGCCGGCATGCCGCAGCCGTCGTCCGCGACCTCGAGGATCACCTGGTCGCCCTGCGCCCGGATGCCGATCTCGATCCGCCCGCCGTTCCGGCCCGTCGCCTCGATCGCTTGCATGGCATTGATCAGCAGATTTAGGACCACCTGGTTGATCTGGGCCGGGGCGCAGACGACCTGCTGTAACCCGCCATCGTGCTGCTCCACCACAATGTGGCGTTGCTCCAACTGGCCCCAGATCAGTTCCAGGCTGCCGGCGATCGCCTGATGCAGGTCCACCTGATCGACGGCGGCCTGGTCGAGCCGGGCAAACAGACGCAGGTTCTGGACGATGTCCGAGATGCGTTTGACCCCCTGCCGCGTGCGGCTCACCATTCGCCCGAGGTTGGCTCGGATGTAGGGCAGGTCGATGGCCTCGGCGATCCGGTCGATCCGCTCGGCCAGCTCGGGGTTGGTCGCCGCCAGGGCTGGCCGGGCCTCATCGTGGGCGGCCAGCACTTCGGAGAGGTAGCGGGCGTCGCGCTCGAGTACGGCCAGGTTGTTGGCCACATAGGCCAACGGGTTATTGATCTCGTGGGCCACCCCGGCGCTGAGGAGGCCCAGCGAGGCCAGCTTCTCCGCCTGGATGAGCATGGCCTGCATCCGTCGACGTTCGGTGAGGTCGTGGATGATGCCGATGACCAGCCCGTCGTCGGCCGCCTCCAGCGGGCTGAGGGTGAGGTCGATGGGGAATCGACCCCCATCCTTGCGCCGGCCGTACAGGTCCCGCTCCGGGCCCTCGAGCCGCGGGCTGGGCTCGTCGACCGTGGGGGTCGCCCCATCGCCGGGCCGGAAGCCATCGGGGACCAACAGCTCGGCGGGCCGACCGAGCAATTCCTCCCTGGTGTAGCCGAACGCCCCCTCGGTCCGCCGATTGAGGCGGACAATTCGGCCTCGGCCGTCGGTGATGACGATCGCATCCGGGGCCGATTCCAGCAGTTGCCGGGATTCGGCCAGGGCTTGCTCCAGCGTGCCGGCCTGTTCCAGCACGCTCCGCTCGTGCACCTCGAGCAACTGCTCCAGGGCCGCGGCCCGGGAGCGCACCCGCGAGGCGCTCTCGCTCGGGTGGTCCCCGCCGGCGTTGTCGCCCTCGCCAATGGCCTGGCCGGCGGCAGCGAAGACCGGCCCGCCGGCGAAGGGCAGGACGGCAAGCTTGACGCTCAGCGCCAGGGGCTTGAAGAGATCGGCCGTCGCCCTCGGGATGGGGACCCGGCTGAACAGGATCACCGCGAAGAGGTCTCCGCCGGGCAGCACGCCGCCGAAGCCCAGGACCGACTCGATCCCGTGCGGGGCCACGAACTCCTCCTGGGCGGGGACGAACGGGCTGCCGCGCGCCCGGGGGACATGGAAGACGTTGAAGGACCGCTGCTCCAGGTCGAGCAAGACGGCCGGATCGGGCTGCAGGACCGTGCCGACCTCGAGCCCGAGCTGCTCGATGAGCTGGCTGATCATGGGGGCCCGAAGGATCGTCTCCTCGCTGGGCAGTGGGATCGCCCGGTGCCCGCGCGACCGCTCCCGATCACTCCACTCCGGGCGGTCGCCGACGGTCGCCAGCAGGGTCAGGCACTTCAGGGCCGGCGCATCGGGCGGCCGGCCCAGCATCTCGAGGGCGATGCCCTGGAGGCCCGCGTCGAGTTCGCTGTAGGGATGGGTCTTGAAGAATCGAACCAGGGCACAGGCCCGCGCGCCGGTCCGGCCGTCCACGAGTTGGTCGTAGAGGTGGCGCACGATGCGCTCGGCCGCCCCCTCCATGCTCCGCTCGTTCCGTCCGAGTCGGCGGAGGCCGGCCCCGCACTCGATCATATTGCTCAGGGAGAACCGCGCCAGGTCGAACATGGCCGTCGCCCCACGCCCGGACGCCGCCCCAGCCGAGAAGAGGGGTCTCCCTCTATTACAAACCGTCGAGGGGGGGGCGGTAAAGAGCCTCTCCACCAGTTCATGCGGTGCGGACGCCGTCGACGGCGGCGAAAAAGTACGCGTTCACGGTCCGAGGGCGACTGCAATTCAGAAGTGAACAAGCGGTTGAGCATGAAGGCTGACCTAGCCACGACAGGACCCGAGACAACCCTGAAGGTGCGTCGGTGTGTCGGACGCATGGGTGCGCCGTGGCAAAGGTTTGTCTGGTCTTGTCGGGAGTGCCCCGACCCCGCTGGAAGAAGGCGGGTAAAACGATCCGCTTACCTTCGACCGAAAGGATCGAGGGGACAACAGCATGCGGAAGAAGCGACGTGAGACCCAGCGTCAAGGGCCAAGAGTCGTTCGCGAGTTAGGCCACGCATGGGTAAGGCTGGATTGCTTGAATTCCAGTCCCAGTGGGTGTGTTCGGTCATCGCCGGGAATGACGCTGAAACCCAGATTCCTGTCTCACAGGGGTAGGCCGTTCACCTCCCCGTCCCACCTCCGCTCGTACAGGTCGCCGAACTGCCCGCCATCGATCGACGCGTCGAGGATCGTGCTGATGACCTTGAACTGCTCGGCGCGGTTGTTCCTGTCGCGGGCATCCACGCGAGCAAAGCGGGCGCGTACCTGATCCAAGCTCGTCAGGAAATCGGCTTCGGCGTCTCGAGTCGGAATGAATGATAAAGAAGCGCCGCTGGGGTAGGTTTGGTGAGCGAATATGACGGATTATATATATGTCAATGAGCAAAAGTAAACATAATATTCAAAAAAATGTGCATGCGAGCGAATGAGCGATTGTTTATGGTAGGCAAATGGTGACGCCGGCAAGACCAACACGCTAACAGGCGAATCGTCAAAGTTTGCATCGAGTGACGACGGACTCGGCCGAGAGTGCGCGGATGCGACACCCGTGGTCCCCTCATGAGCCGAAAGGCTTATGCTAGTGCCATGCGTCGATCAGGCCGATGCGCAAGCGGAAGGAGAGTCGAGTCGCTGGGCCACACAACTCCTGGGTAAGCCGTCCGCGTGTGCCGGTCCAAACGCAGTGCGCACAGAGGTTCGCCGAGGCGATTTGTTGGATGCCACGATCGAGCTGCTGAAGTGCTGTAGTAGGCCGATCTTGAGCGAAAATCACTGGCAGGCTTCTCCGCCGCCTTGGCCGGCATGCACGACCCCGCAATCCTGCCCCTCGAACTGATCCTCCCCTGCGGTCGCCCGAGCGCGTCGAGATGACTGCCGCCGAGTTGGCCACACTCCTGGCTGGTATCGACGTCGACTCGGGCCGCCGCCGGCCCCGCTATGCCCGGCCCATCGCGCCAGCACGGGATTTCGAGAAGATCGGGACAACACACGAGTATGCGAAGTCGTAGTCGAGGGTATGGCGTTCCTCCCCGAGCAGCTACCCGACGACCTTGACGCCGCCCACCGGCTCATCCGCGAGGTGTTGGCCACGCTGCGCCATCTTATCGCCAAGCTCGAGCAACTCCGAGGTCCGCCTAACTTTACCTCGAGGGTCTGCGCCATAGTCGGGATAATCGCCTTAGAAAAAAGTTAGGGATTTAATTTGACAAGATATGGCGTCCAGCGATAATGACCATGGTCATTGAAATCATAGATGCCATAAATAGTCGGGATATCTCTCAATGATTATTGTGGGGTCCTGGAGGCTCAGGGCTTGGCGCAGGCTCGTGGAGGGTGGTGAGGCGACTTATCCTCTGGGCGAGAATGCGACTGGTGTGCTGATCTACGCCGAGGACGGCACGATGGCGGTGCAAATGGTGGCCGCGGATCGCCCGTCGATCGCCATGGACGATGCCCTCGGAGGCGACCCGTGCCAACGAGCGGCCGCGTACTCAACCTGTCTCGCGTACTTCGGAACCTACGAGGTGCAGGGCGACAGCGTGATCCATCGGATCCAGGGGAGCTTGTTCCCGAACTGGTCCGGCACCGTGCAGACCCGGCCCCTCGCCTTCGACGGGAACGTGCTCGTCCTGCGGACACCGCCGACGACGGGCGCGGACGGGACCGTCGTGAACGAGATCGCCTGGGTTCGCGTGGACCAGGGATGACACCGATAAGCGTCGACTGTGTCCGGCATCGCCGGCATTATTTCCACCACCACGGCCCGCAAGACCAAGGAGCAAATCGCCATGGCGACAGACGTCCAAGTCGAGGTCCACGCCCGCGCCAAGACCACGGCCGAGGTCGCCGGCCGTCCCAGGTTCTCGCCCCATGTCGCGTTCGAGCCGACCGAGTTAACGACTATTGCCTATCCAATGTTCATGTTGATGATGAGGAACGTCGCGACCGACACCTTTGTGTTTATTGATCCCAACGATTCCACGATCGTCTCGCAGCCGGGGTGCATTCTCGCCGCCCCGTCGTACCCCGCGTTCCTCTCGGGCGTCGACCAGGACTACGTCTACAACTGGACTCGCGACGGCGCGATCGCCGCGATGGAGATCGCCGCCGCCAGGATCCCGCCGCTCGGAGCCCCTGGCGTCCAGCCCCTGATCGATTACGTCAGGTTCGCGCAGACCTGTCAGAACAATGCGGCCGCGGCCGGGATCTTCGCGCGGGCCTCCTTCACGATCAACGGCCAGCCGCGTCAGGATTGGACCGATCAGAACGACGGGGCGGCGCTCCAGACGCTGGCGGTCCTGAAGGCGTACGACCAGCTCGACGCGCCGACCCAGGCCATCGCGAAGCAGGTCATCAACAAGAACCTCAATTTTCTCCTGCAGGTGTACAAGGACGAGACGTTCAACCTGTGGGAGGAACACTTCGCCTTCTCGTTCTTCGCGCGGTCGGCCCAGTTGAAGTGCTTCCAGGCGATCCAGTCCAACACGATTGGCATCGCCGTGCCGTCGGGCACGGGCGACGCGATCACCTTCCTGAAGTCGGCGCTGGCCAGCCACTGGGACGGCCAATACTATCTGTCGCTCCTGGACACGTCGGGCCAGCCCCCGGTCTCCTTCTACGACCCTAACATCGACATCGTCTCGGCGTGCCTCTACGGGGCTATCCCCTGCACCGACACGAAGCTTCTGGCAACCGCGGCGTTGCTCCGCTCCCAGTGGGCGGACGACAGCTCGGCTGAGCAGTATCCGATCAATCACGCCGACGCGGCCCTGGGCCTCGGGCCGTTGCTGGGCCGCTATCCCGGCGACCTGTACGACGGCGACTCGCACGATAATTTGCTCGGGCGGCATCCCTGGGCACTCTGCACCTGCAACCTCGCCGAGCTGTACTACACCCTCGCGAACGAGATCACCAGGAGCAACTCGGTCCCGCTCGACTCGATCTCCGCGCCGTTCTTCCAGCACTTCAATGTGACGTTTACCACGCCGATCGCGACGGTGGTCGCCGCCTTGCAGGACGCCGCAGACGCGATGCTCCGCGCGGTCGTCTACCATAGCGATCACCTCGAGCTCAGCGAGCAGTACGACGGCGTCTCCGGGTTCGAGAAGAGCGTCAAGAACCTGACGTGGAGCTACGCGGCGTTCCTGTCGGCCGTCCGCGCCAAGACCGGCAAGAATTTATGAGGGTGAGTTCTCATGCAGGGGCGTACCGATCGGTTCTTATCGTTGTCGGCGGTCCTGACCGGGTTCACTCGCGCGGAACTGCTCTGCGCGGGCGTGGTCGACGAGTACCTCCGGACGCTGGACGCGATCCTGCCCGCGGGCCTGGTCGATGAGCTCCTGGCCGCGTGCGAGCAATTACCCCAGGGGGTCGATCTCGAATCGGCCTTCACTGCGCAGATCCTCGACGACCCCAGGATGGGGCCGGTCGCGCGGAACCTGGTCCTCCTCTGGTACTGCGGGACCTGGACGGCCCTCCCCGACGCCTGGCGCGCCGCCTACGGGGCATCGCCCCTGGACACGAATCACGTGGTGTCGGCGGTGGCGTATCAGGCGGGATTGCAGTGGGTGGCCGCCGGTGCGCATCCGGCGGGGGCGCAGCAGCAAGGCTTCGGAGCGTGGGCCATGGCGCCGGAGAGGAGCGACCCTTGAGCGACGTCGCGGAATATGACCTGATCGTCGTGGGCGCCGGGGTCGCTGGCTCGCTGACGGCCAAGCATCTCACCCGCGCCGGGTTCCGGGTGCTCGTGCTCGAGGCGGGACCGGCGACGGCCAAGAGCCTGGACGGTTACCTGGAGCATCTCGACACCTTCTACACGGCGACGGGCAAGGGCCCCGAGTCGGCCTGGCCGCCCGCCCCCAACGCGCCCCAGCCGGATACGTCGAACTTGCGCGAGAACAACGGCTACTTCGTGCAACAGGGTCCGAACCTGTACGGGAGCACGTACACACGGTCGCAGGGCGGTTCGACCCTGCACTGGCTCGGTGTGTCGTTGCGCATGCTCCCGGAGGACTTCGATCTGCGCACGCGCCACGGCGTCGGGCGCGACTGGCCGCTCTCCTACGAGGACCTCGAGCCCTACTATCGGAAGGCGGAGCGCGAGCTCGGCGTCGCCGCCGACGTCGACGAGCAGCGCTATCACGGGCTGACCTTCCCCGCGGGCTACGACTATCCGATGCGCCGCCTGCCGCCGAGCTACTCGGACCAGAAGCTCGCCGCGGCGATCGACGGGATGGACGTCTCGCTCGGCGACTCCACTCATTCGCTCAAGGTCCGCATCTACCCCGCGGCGCGCAACTCGATCCCGCGCGGCGAATACGTGCCCGTCGGCACCGTCGACGAGCGTGACGACGGCCAGCTCGTCGAGCAGTACCTAGGACAGCGCTGCGCCGGCAACACGTCCTGCACGCCGATCTGCCCGATCCAGGCGAAGTACAACGCGGGCAAGACGCTGGCGCAGGCCGATCGGAACAACCTCCAGGTCCTGTCGCGGGCGGTCGCCTCGCGGATCGACATCGACACGACAACCGGGGAGGTCCAGGGCATCACCTACCAGCGCTACGACGACTCCGGCCACGTGGTCGAGCACGCGAAGGCCCGCCTCTATGTCCTCGCGGCGCACGCGGTGGAGAACGCCAAGCTCATGCTCGCGTCCGGGCTGAGCGGCGAGAGTGGCCTGGTCGGCAAGACCCTGATGGATCACCCGGCCCTGTACGCGTGGGGCCTCGCCCCGGAGCCGATCGGCGCCTATCGGGGGCCGCTCTCGACGGCGGGCATCGAGGACCTGCGAGCCGGGCCGTTCCGTGCCAAACACGCGGCCTTCCGCTTCGACATCGGCAACGACGGCTGGAAGGCGACGACCGGGGCGCCCGACACCGCGGTGGCGAACGCGGTCGCGAAGGACAAGCTGTTCGGGCGGAAGCTCCGCGACCGGCTCACCTCCACGCTCCCCCGCCACGTGCGCGTCTCGCTCGCCATCGAGCAGCTCCCGGACCCCGCGAACTGCGTGACCATCGACCGTCGCTACCTCGATCCGCTGGGCAATCCGAGGCCCGTGATCCGCTACCGGATCGACGACTACACGCTCGCCGCCATGGCCGCCGCCACCGGGGTCTATCAGCAGGTGTTCCGCAAAGCCGGGATCACCGACTGTACGAACCCGGACGAGAGCGCCTGGTTCCCCTCGGTGCAGTACGGCGACACGACGTTCCACTACCACGGCATGGGCCACTTCTCCGGCACCCACGCGATGGGGAGTGATCGGGACGGCTCCGTCGTCGACTCCTACCAGCGCTCGTGGGAGCACCGCAACCTCTACCTGGTCGGCTCCGGCAGCTTCCCGACGATGGGCACGTCCAACCCCACGTTGACCCTGGCGGCCTTGGCGATCCGTACCGCGGAGCACCTGATCGCCGAGCTGAAGCGACCGTGAACCGCGGCACGACGCTTGAAATCGCTATATCTAAGTTTGTTTACTTTCGAGGGCCTGACATGATCTTCCCGCCTGGTGCGATGCATCGGATGACTGTCGAGGCTGTGAGTGAGAAAACCTACGACGCGGTCATCGTCGGCTCGGGGATCTCGGGCTCGATCATCGCGAAGGAGCTCGCCGCCGCCGGCAAGCACGTCCTGATCCTCGAGGCCGGTCCCGGCGGCGATCGCACGCTGAGCGGCTACGAGGACTACCTCAACCGGTACTACGCCACTGCCGCGAAGGACAACCAATCGCCGTATCCGCTCAACGCGAACGCGTCGATGCCGCGGAGCACCGACGCCCGCAAGATCACGCCGGGCCAGCCGAACACGTCGGCCTACCTGGTCCAGAACGGCCCCCTCTCGACCGACACGACCTACACCAGGGTCCTCGGCGGCACCACGATGCACTGGGAGGCCAAGATCCTGCGCATGCTGCCCGAAGACTTCGAGATGCGCACCCGGTTCGGTCACGGCGAGGACTGGCCGCTCGGCTACCAGGACCTCGAAAAGTACTACGAGATGGCCGAGCGCGAGATGGGCGTCTCGGGCGACGCCGTCGACCAGCCCAAGCTGGGGGTGAAGTTCAATGGCTACGTCTTCCCGATGCAGGGTCTCCCGCTTTCCTACCTCGACCGGATGGTCGCCAACGGGATCGACGGCACCAAGGTCAAGGTGGACGGCGAGGTCGTCGAACTGAAGGTGCGGGCCTTCCCGCAGGGCCGGAACGGCATACCGAACGCGGCTTACGACGGCGGCAAGGGCTACGTCCCGATCGGGGCCGTGAGCACCAGCCAAGTCGAGGTGGGAGGCCGCTGTCAGGGCAACAATAATTGCGTGCCGATCTGTCCCATCCAGGCCAAGTACCACGCGGGCAAGACCCTGGCCAAGGCCCTCCAGACCGGGCGGGTCGACATCCTTGCCCAGTCGGTCGCCTCGAAGGTCTGCTACGATCGCGACAACGGGCGCATTACCCACATCGAGTTCAAGACCTATCATGACCCGTCGTCGCCCCAACACGTCAAGGGGACGGCACGGGGGCACATCTTCGTGCTGGGCGCCAACGCGATCGAGAACCCCCGGCTGTTGCTGGCGTCCGCGGTCCCGAACACGAGCGGCCTCATTGGCCGCAACCTGATGGACCACGCCTACCTGCTGAGCTGGGCCCTGATGCCCGTGGTCTGCGGCACGATGCGGGGGACGAACTGCACCGGCGGGATCACGGACCTCCGCGGCGGGTCGTTCCGCAACAAGCAGGCCGCCTTCAGCGTCGACATCCACAACGACGGCTGGGGCTGGGCGGCGGGCTCGCCCGCCTCCGACCTCCTCGAGATGGTCGACTCACGGTACAAGTTCGGCGCGGAACTCCGGCACGACCTGGCCGACCGGATCACGCGCCAGCTGCAGTTCGCATTCATGGTCGAGGTCCTGCCGAACCCGAGCAATCGGGTCGGCGTCGACCCGGCGTACACGGACCAGCTCGGCAACATGCGCCCGGTGATCTCCTTCTCCGTCCCCGACTACACCATGCGGGGGGTGGCGTACGCCCGCCAGTTCGCACGGCTGATGTTCCAGCGGCTCGGGGCCGCCGACCACACCGCGTACGACCCATCGGACTACGGCTACCAGACCTACGAGGGGGAAGGATACGCCATCCGGGGGGGGAACCACCTGGGGGGGACGCACGTGATGGGCACGAACAAGAGCAACTCGGTGGTCAATCCCGATTTGCGCTCGTGGGACCACGAGAACCTCTTCCTGGTCGGCGGCGGGAGCATGCCCACGATCGGCACGGCCAACGTGACCAACACCCTCGCCGCGCTCTGCTTCAAGAGCGTCAAGGCGATGCTCAAGCAGCTCTCCTAGGACACCGGGACAAGTCCACGAACCGGAGCACTCCATGCCGACAAAGATTCAGACAATCGACGACCTTAAGAAATACTTGCACATCGCGATGCAGATCGAGCACGCGACGATCCCGCCCTACCTGACCGCGCTCTATTCAATCCATCCCCAGACTAACTCGGACGCGACCCACGTCCTCCGCGTGATCGCCGTCGAGGAGATGCTCCACCTGACGCTCGCCGCCAACATCCTCAATGCGATCGGCGGCAAGCCGGACCTCACAGCCCAGGGATTCGTCCCGCAGTACCCCGCCTACCTCCCCGACGGGGAGAACGACTTCAAGGTCGACCTCCAGGCGTTCTCGAAGGACGCGATCGAGACCTTCCTGAAGATCGAACGACCAGGCAAGGCGCCCGACGAGGCCTCCCGGGTGGTCGCCCGGAAACGGGCCCACCCCGGGACCCTCTGCGACGTCCCGGGCGAGCCCGGCATGCACTTCTACAGCATCGGCGAGTTCTACGAGGAGATCATCCGCGGCATTCATCACCTCCACAAGAAGCTGGGCGATCAGATGTTCTCCGGCGATCCCTCCAGGCAGGTCGGTCCCGAGTATTACTACTCCGGCGGGGGGGAGCTGTTCAAGGTGACAGCCATGAAGTCGGCCGTGGCGGCCGCGAGGCTGATCATGGAGCAGGGCGAGGGGTTCGGCGGAGAAATTTACACGCATGAGCATGAATTGGCACATAATTACCGCTTCGAGCAACTGTGCTTCGGGAAGTACTACCAGGCCGGCGACACACCGGGGCATCCGTCGGGCCCGGAGGTCAAGGTCGACTGGGACGCGGTATACCCCATCAAGAAGAACGCCCGGATCAGCGACTACCCGGACCCCTCCGGGCTCCGGACCGCGGCGGTCGCGTTCAACAAGCAGTACTCGGGGTTCCTCGGCCTGCTCACCCGGGCGTTCGACGGCGAGCCCCAGCTCCTGATGGAAGCTGTGCCGCTGATGTTCAATATCCGCAACAAAATCACGCAACTGATGCACAACCCGATCCCGGGGATGGACGGCTTGAACGCCGCGCCCACCTTCGAGGTTCCGGGTGTTTCCGCGGGGGGGCACCATGATCGAGAGGTTTCTCGCGTTCTCCGCCGAGGTCACGGCGTTCACGGAGTTCGAGCTCCGGGGGACAGGGCAGGCGGAGGCGTACCTCACGGCGGTCGAGGGCGTCATCGGCGGGGTTCTACTGGGCGAACTGCTCGACGCCTACGAGCGCGTCCCGCGCGGGTCGAAGGACAAGCGAGTCTCCGGCCTGCGCCGGGAGATCTTCGGCGACGAGAAGCTCGGCCCGATCGCCCGGAACATCATCAAGCTCTGGTACATCGGCATCTGGTACGAGCTTCCCCACGCGTGGACCGAGGCGTTCGGCGCGATCGAGAAGAACGTCCTCTTCATGGTGTCGGCGTCCGCCTACACCGAGGGACTGCTCTGGGTCGCGATCGGTGCCAACCCGCCGGGCGCCAAGGGGCCCGGCTATGGCTCCTGGGTCGGCCCCCCGCAAATCGAAAAGGCATGAGGCAACCTCCGAGACCTCGATCGCCCCGACTTACATCTAACCGAGGAGCGCTGGGCCATGAACACCGGTTCCAAGACACTCGACCCGAAGAAGGTCCCGTTCGGCATCACGCCGACGCTCTGGTGGAACGACGACTTCCCTTCCATCGACATCGGCGTCACGTTCGGTGAGTGCGTCAGCGAGATGGCGCTGGCGGGCTTCGTGGGCTGCAGCGTCGGGCACAAGTACCCGACCGACCCGAAAGTCCTGAAGCCCGCGCTCGAACTGCGCGGCCTTCGCGTCTCCGAGCCCTGGGTCAGCACGTACTTCACGATCAAGGAGATGAAACAGAGGACGCTGCACACCTTCCATCAGCAGATGAAATTCCTCAAGGAGATGGGCGCGACGGACATGGTCGTGGCCGAGTTCGGCCAGGCGGTCAACCCGCTGCCGGCGGTCTCGATCTTCGCGAACCGCCCGATCTTCACCGACCACCAGTGGAGTGAGCTTCTCAACGGCCTCGAGGAACTGGGCAGGCTCTCGAATGACAACGGCCTGCGCCTCTGCTACCACCCCCACATGGGGACGGGGGTGATGATCGAGGAAGACGTCGATCGCCTCATGGAGAACACGAACCCCGACCTGGTCCATCTCCTGCTGGATACCGGGCACCTCGCCTTCGCCGGCGCCGATCCGCTCCGGGTGACGAGGAAGTACGGCCGGCGGATCAAGCACATCCATCTCAAGGACGTCCGCGCGGACGTCGTCACCCGTGTCCATAAGGAGCACCTCTCGTTCTACGACGCGATCGAGGCGGGCGTGTTCACCGTGCCTGGCGATGGTGCCATCGACTTCGTGCCCATCTTCGCCGCCTTGGCCGAGGCCGACTTCGAGGGCTGGCTGGTGATCGAGGCCGAGCAGGACCCCGCGAAGGCCAACCCCCTGAAGTACGCGAAGATGGCGCGTTCGTATCTCCACGAAACACTGGGATGGTGACCATGGCAATCGCTCGCGACAGGAACATCTATTTCAGCTTCTTCATGTTCACCGCCGATCTACGGCCGGATGATCGCGTTTACACGCAGGAGATCGTCCGCCACATCCGGAAGCTCCGGGAGATGGGATACGACGGCTTCGACCTCCCCATCGCCCCCGGTAATACCACGGATCACCAGGGCGAGGTCGAGAGCTATTCCCGATTCCGGGAGGAGCTCGATAAGGCCGGCCTGGGCGACGTGAAGTTCACAACGAACGTGGCCGCGACGCGGACCTTCGACCCGTCGTCGTCGTACGCCGAGCAACGCGAGGTCGCGTTCGCCTACCTGAAGTCGCGGGTGGATATCACGAAGGCCCTGCGCGCGGACATCATGGCCGGCCCGATCGTCTTTCCCTACAGCGTCTTTCCCACGACCGACGCCAATCAGCCGATCTGGAGTAACGCGTTGCAGGACTGGGCCGAGCCGCGCTATCGGAACGCGCAGCCCCTCATCGAAAGGCTGGGCGAGCACGCGGACGGCCAAAGCGTTAAGGTGGCGATCGAGCCGGTCGACCACTGGGAGACGCCGTCACCCAACATGGTGCGGGAGGTGATGAACTTTCTCCGCCATGTCCGGAGCCCACAGGTCGGGGTGTGCATCGACAGCGCCCACGTGGTGCTGGGCAGCGACGGCCCGGAGGTGGTCACGGGCGAGGTGCGTAAAGTCTCGAAGTCGCGGCGGCTGCATTATGTGCACATCTCCGCCCCTGACCGAGGGGCGGTGCACGACAGCTGGATCCCCTGGAAGCCCTTCCTCGGGCCGATCCTCGAAGGCTACGACGGGCCGTTCCTGGTCGAGGTCTTCAACGCGATCCCCGTCTTCTTGAACGGCCTGCGCCTGACCAGGCGGAAGTTCTCGATCCCCGGTGAGGACGCCTCGATCCCCGGCTGCCCGGATGCCTACGAGATCGCACGGCTGGCGATATTGGAGGTCCGCCGGCAGATCGCCGAAGTCGCCGGGCCGGAACCCTCGAGCTCGAAGAAAGTCGGCTGATCCTGATTGCTCGAGATCGACGTGAAAGGACATGCGATGAGCGACTCAAACTCAATCCGAGCCGGTGCGCCGGGCGCGGTGACCATCTCCGGCGGCGATCAGGGCTCGAGCGCCAACAACTCCGGCCTGTTCCGTGCGGCGTCAGCGCACCAGGAGACGGCGGAGCGCTTGGGACCCCTCCAGGACCTCCCAGGCTTCTGGGAGGGTATCGGCTTCGGCCTGATCGCCCGTCCGAACTTCTCGGGTGGCAACGAGAACGGGATATTCCTTCAGTTGAACATCTTACGCGAGACGATCGAATTTACTCCCATAGGCTCTCCGGTTTTCAACCGTGGCAGCCTCCAGGGCGACATCGCCCTCTATGGCTTGACCTATCTCCACCGGGTTACCGACGCGGCGACGGGAGCGGCCCTTCACATCGAGCCGGGCCTGTGGCTGAACATCCCGCCGACAACGGAGCCCGCATCAGACCGGACTATCGCCCGGCTAGCCACCATCCCTCACGGGAATTCGATCTGCACCGTCGGACACCCGGAAGACGTCGTCTTTCAAGGGCTTCCCGAGATCCCACCGGCGAACACCGTACCGTTCGCAATCGGGGGGGATGCCCCGCCGCCGGGTACGAAGAATCCCTTTCCGGAGTATGATCTTAGCGTTGTCAGTAATTTCCGCACCGACCCACTGCCCGCGGAGATCACCCAGGCGCTTGTCGACGACCCCAACGTCCTGCTAAGGAATGCTCTGCAGGGTCAGACCCTGACCAAAATCATCCGCCTCATCACGTCGACGACTCCTGCGGGAGGCATCGAGAACATCCCATTCATTGTCGAGAATGTTAACGCCCCGAGCCTGGAGTCCGTCTTCGCGATCGAGACCGTGGAAAGCTCGCAGGGCAACACGTTCTTGCAGCTCCAGTACTCGCAGACCGCGTTACTGAATTTTCGCGGAAAAAGCTACCCGCATGTCACCGTTGGGACCTTGATCAAGGCATTCTGAGCTTACCGTACGCCAATCCAGGGCGATCCTCGTCTCTCCGTGCCCCGAAGGCCACTCCCGCGCGGTGGCCGATAATGTTGTCGCAATGCCACCCGAGGGGGTCGCATTGCGCGCGTCGTAGAGCGGTTAACCGACGAGTTGCGTACGCTCCCGCCGGTTTCAGCCCCAACGGGGCGGCCCAAGAGAGCCCGGGGCAAGGAACGCTGACGAAACAACTTCCCGATATTACAAATTGGGTAAGATGCGGTAGTTCCATCGAGGTAGGATTGAATCTCGGACCAAGTTCACTGCGTCCTTGGTGGCTTGGCTCACTTTTCTGCCGGTTTCGTAAACCTTGTCGAGGATATCCACCACCACCGAGAGTCCCGTCCTTGTCTTGGCCTTTCTCATCAGTTCGGCCACCAGGCCGACGTTGTGGAAGATCACGCCCCGACAGACGCGAGTCAGGTGCGGGAACAGCCGATGTTCGATCGGGTTGTACTCCATCCCCAGATCGTTGACCAGGCGTTCAACGTCGGTTCGGAACAGGTGGGCTTGGCTACGGTCGGTATCGGCGCGGTTACTGCCGCCACCGTCGCAGAGCAGCATCAGCGACTTGGCTTCAGGGTAGGCCACGCGACCAAATCGCTCCCACCAATCCTTCAGACAGTGGCAGGCGAATTCGCTGGTGTCGTGACTGGTTCCGAGGTGGATGTACCCGCGATTCTGCTTCAGGTCGTAGATCCCATGGGGCAGCACTACCCCTTGGGCGAACTCGGCGTAGTCGTGGTCGAAGACCCGGATCGTCTCACGTGTGAAGAGCTTGCCACCGCGGAAGAAATTGCCGAGCAGTTCCCGAGATTTCAGATCCATACTGAGGATCGGGTCGGCGGAATTGAGGTACTCATGCTTGAGCCGGCTGATCGTCTCGAACTGGCTGTTGCGATCGGGATGGTTGCTCAGATGCTCCATCCTCAGGGCCTTCCGCTCGTGATAGCCATGCCGGTCAAGAAGCTGTTCTACAATATGCACACTAACTGAATCTCTATATTTTTTCATAAATTCGACGATCTCGGTCCTGGTCAGATTGGTCCAGATCAGCGACTCTTGAGTGGGACTGCCGGCGGTCTGATTCACCAGGACCTTCTGGAAGTCTTCGTCGAGCTTGGGCTCTTGCTCGATCCGTCGCTTTCGACCCTCACCGGTCTTGCGGACCCGCGGCGTGGGTCGGTCAGGAAGTTCTTCGAGGTCACGCTGCCCCTGGCGGATGGTCTTGGGATCGATGTTCAAGACCGAGGAGATATACTCGATCCCACCGTGGCCGAGTTTGGCCGATTCAATGGCGGCGTAACGTCGCCGATCGTTCTCGCGCAAGGATTGGCAGAAGGATCGCATCGTTTGCTCGAGGCTGTGAGGATAAGGTGACATGAAATCCCTCGCGAGTGGAGACCAGGTGCGGAACCATGGCCCCGCTATAGCACCTCCTACTTGAGCCGGCAAGGATGCGAGGTAGGGGTGAGGGATTTCGTTGAGTTTTTCAACTGAGCGGGTGGCGTCTGATCCGGAAACATATCCATCTTCACTATTTTCTCCAGAATCTCATGGCGAACGGAGGTCTGATGCCCTGAGATCGGGAGGTTGTTTCGTCAGCGTTCCACGCCCCGGAAAATCCACATGTCCATATTCCATAGCCCTGTAAGGGCGTCCTAATCCGGGCGATCCGCCTGCGATGAGCGACCCCATTGGCGTGACCCGTTAGGCCGCCCTTTCAGGGCTCCCGATCCTCGTGACCGGGTCCCCGGGGCGTTGCCCCGGGCTCCCTTGGGCCGCCCCGTTGGGGCTGAAAACAAGAGGCTCGCGTGTTGCACCCAGGCTGGCTGGGAACGCCAAGTCGGGACGGAACCATAACCGACTTCCTCGCTGACTCCGCTTGTGGGCAATGCAGGTGAAATTCGCTCTACAGCGGTTTACCATCTGACTGAACGCGTGAATAATTCCATAAAGATGGATATGTAAGAGTGGGAAGCATAGAAAGGAACTCACTGCCATGCGTCCCTATTCCTTGGATCTTCGTGAACGTGTCGCGGCGGCCGTCGATCATAACGAGGGCTCGATCCGCTGGATCGCTCGAGTCTTCAGGGTGAGTACTTCGTTCATCGTTCGCCTGCTCCAGCGTCGCCGCGCCACCGGGATGCTCGATCCCGAACCGCACCGGGGCGGCCCACCTCCGGCCCTCGGGCCGGACGACCTGAAACGTCTCGCCGGGCTGGTCCAAGAGCAGCCCGATGCCACGCTGGAGCAACTCCGGCAGGAGGCGGCTTCACGTGCAGTTTAAAAACCCTGTGGTATGCCCTGGACCGTCTGAATCTGACCTTCAAGAAGAAGAGCCTGCACGCCAGCCAGCGTGACCAGCCCCCTGTGCAAAAGAAACGACGTTCGTTCCGGCGGAAGGTGCGCAAAATCGAGGCAATGAGGCTGATTTTCGTGGACGAGACAGGGATCACCACGGCGATGACTCCGACCCACGCCCGAGCCCCGCGGGGTGAGCGGGCGGTCGGCTCGGCACCCGCCTCCTGGGCGACGATCACCTTAATCGCGGGCTTGGGGCTGGACGGGGTGCGCGCCCCACTGGCCTTCCCAGGGGCGACCGACACGGCGGTGTTTTAGAAATATGTGGAACAATCACTGGTGCCGGAACTGCACAAGGGAGATGTGGTCATTTTCGACAACCTCAAGCCCCACCTGAGCGCAGTGGTCGTGAACTCGATCGAGAAGGCGGGGGCGCAGGTGCTGCCACTCCCACCGTACAGTCCAGACTACACCCCGATCGAGGAGATGTTCTCGAAGGTCAAGCAGGGACTTCGTCGAGCCGGGGCGAGAACGAAAACCGAACTCTACGATGCCTTGGGGGAGGTCCTCCGGTGGGTCACGCCTCAGGATATCCTCGGCTGGTTCCAACATGCCGGGTTGTGTGCAACGCCAAGGTAAACCGCTGTAGGAAATCGCCGGCGATTGCGGCTTCTTACCGAATCGCTGCGCCATCTGACGCCGGGTGGTTTGGCTTCGCCGGCGCGCCATTCCACAGCGGATGGCAGGCGACGCCAGAGCTTCGATTCCGCTATGCTTTTGTCACCCTCGGCCCGTGAACGGTTTCGCGAAAAAAAAAGAGCAGCAACAGCTTCTGGTTGTGAGCAAAAGTCGATATAAACGTCAACGACTTGATGCCACGGTTTTCAGGCTGTCTTACTCATCCTCATCGGGAGATTCTTCCTCGGGAAGGTGGACCCGGATGCGGTTTCGCTCGACAGTCCAGAGCTTTCCCTCAATTGGGCTTCGGGCGAGCGCGGCAATCAGCGTATTCACCGTGGCATAGAGTTCGACAGGAATCAGGCGGCGCGGGCGCAAAACGGCGATCCCGGCGTAGTGCTTGGGAGGGAAGAGGAACGGGTTGGAGAAGTCCAGGTCGAGCGTCACCAGACAGCGGCGTTCGGCACCACAGACCTCAATCAACCGGTGATCATCCGCGCCGGATAGTCCCTGTTCCGCCACCGTGGCGACATCGTGACCGGCGTTGGTGAACAGTTGCCTGCCCCGTTCGCCCAGGTTTTCGTCGAGCTTGAGAAGCACCGGTCATCCCCCGATTTCGACGTAGTGCTCGCGCGACATCTCCGCACCGTAGGCGATACATGCCAGGATGTCGGCCACTTCGAGACCTGGGTAATTATTGAGGATTTCAGGAATCGACTCGCCGCTCGCCAGGAAGTCGAGGATCAGGGAGACCCAGACGCGGTGCCCTCGGATGCACGGCTTTCCGAAGCAGATGTTCGGGTCGATGCTGATCCGAGCTAAAATCTCGTTGCGATTCATGACGCACCTTTTCCCTTCGAGATGGAGGTTGCTTATCCCCCCGGGCGAGCGTAGGAAGTCACCAGGGCCCGGGCGGTGCGGACGCCGTCGACGGCGGCGCTGATGATGCCGCCGGCGTAGCCGGCGCCTTCGCCGCAGGGGTAGAGGCCGGCCACGGTCGGGCATTGCCGCGTGTTCGGGTCGCGGGGGAGGCGGACCGGTGAGCTGCCGCGCGATTCCGGGCCGGTGAGGGTGGCGTCCTTGAGGAAGAGGCCGAAGAACCGGCGGTCCATGATCGGCAGGCCCCGTTCCAGGACTTGGAGCACGATCGGCGGGAGGATCAGGCCGAGGTCCATCGGCACGGTGCCTCGGGGGTAGCTGCTCGGGACTTGGCCCTGGCTCGGGCGATCGGCCAGGAAGTCGCGGGCCCGCTGGATCGGCGCGGCGTAGGTCCGCCGGCCGGCCAGGTAGGCCAGGCGCTCGAACCGCTGCTGGAAGTGGACCCCCGCCAGCGGGTGCCGGCTCCCCGTGTCCTCGGGGGTGATCGTCACGACCAGGCCGCTGTTGGCGAACGGCGAGTCGTGCCGGCTCTCGCTCATGCCGTTGGTGCAGAAGTAGCCGGGCTCGCTCACGCTCGGCATGACGTAGCCGCCGGCGCACATGCAGAAGGTAAACAGGTCGCGGCCCCCGGCGCGGGCCACCAGGTTGTAGTCAGCCGCGCCCAGGGCCGGGTGGTCGGCCTTCGCGCCGTACCGGGCGACGTTCACCTGCCCCTGCGGCTGTTCGATCCGGACGCCGAGCTGGAACGGCTTCGCTTCCAGCGGAACGCCGCGGCGGAGCAGCATCGAGTACGTGTCGCGTGCGCTATGGCCGACGGCCAGGATCGCGGCGTCGGCCGGAAGATAGCCCGAGCTGGTCCCGAGCCCGCGGAGCCGGCCGTCGGCAATGTCGAGGTCTTCGACCCGGCATGAGAACCGGACTTCGCCCCCCAGCTCCTCGAACTTGCGCCTCAGGGTGCGGACGATGAGCGGGAGCCGGTTCGAGCCGAGGTGGGGGCGGTGCTCGTAGAGGATCGAGGGCTTGCCGTGGCAGTCGGCGAGGATTTCAAGCACCCGGCGAACGTCAGGACCGGTGCTTCGGCTGGTGAGCTTGCCGTCGCTGAACGTCCCGGCCCCCCCTTCCCCGAACAGGTAGTTGCTCTCCGGGTCGACCGGTCCGCCGGCGTCGAACTTGCGGACGTCGGCGACCCGATCCTTGACCTCGCGCCCGCGCTCGAGAATCAGCGGCCGATAGCCGTCCAGGGCGAGCAGGTAACCTGCGAACAGCCCGGCGGGGCCCGCTCCGATAATCACGGGGCGATGGGAGAGCGGACCCGCTCCCGGCGCTGGCCAGTCGAACTGCTCGGGCGTGAACCGTTCGAGGTCGGCCGCGCGGCCGCGACTGACGACGAGCTCCGCCTCCCGGTCGGGGACCTCGACCTCGGCCGAGTAGACGAAGTGCAGGTCGTCGTGCCGCCGCGCGTCGAGGCTCTTGCGGAGGATCCGCCAGTGGGTGATCGAGTCCTGACCGAGGCCGAGCCGCTCCGAAATCTTTCCGGGCAGCGCGGCCTCGGGATCATCCAGTTCCAGGCGAACGTTAGCGATTTTTAGCGACATGATTCTTTCATCTCTGTACTCGCCCGTAAAGGCGAGCGGGGAGCTGATCACTCCCTGATTTCGCAGCCCCGAAGGGGCGACCGTCAATCGCCAGGGGCGCAAGCCCCTGGGAACGAGATAAGCTTAAATGAGGATGTTTTGCAGCCCCGAAGGGGCGACCGTCTTGAGCGAGGAGAGGACGTTTCTGACTCTCGATCGCGATCAACCGGCCGTCGGTCCGAAGCAGATCAGGGTGATGTCGTCGGCCTGAGCGTGGCCGGCGGAGAATTCACGAATATCCTGGAGAATCGAGCGGCCGACGGCCTCGGGGCTCCCGGGTGACTCGGCCAGCCGTTTCAGGAGTCGGCGGTTATCGCGGGAGTCGTACAGCTCCTCGCGGGTGCTCCTCGCATCGGTCACGCCGTCGGAGTGAATCACGGCGACGTCACCGGGGTTGAGCGTGACCTCGGTCTCCTGATAGGGCGAGTAGTCCATGATTCCGAGCGGGAACCCGGCGATATCCTCGCCGATCTCCTCGACGGTCCCGCCGGCCCGACGGATCAGGATCGGCAGGTGCCCGGCCGAGCAGAGCGTGAGCTTCCGATTCTTGGTATCGAGGATACTCAGGCTCAGGGTGATGAACTTCTCTTCGATCCCGGCGGCGTAGAGTAGGCTGTTCAACTCGGTGGCCGCGGTGCCGGGCGCGTCCTTGGTGAGGATGCAGAACCGGGTGTCGCCCGAGAACTTGGCCATCATCAGGGCCGCGGCGACCCCCTTGCCCGACACGTCCCCCAGCGCGATCGCCCAGCGGTCGTGGGAGAGCTTGACGAAGTCGTAATAGTCGCCGCCGACCTCGTAGGCCGGGTCATAATGGGCGAAGAACTCGAAGCCGGGGACCTTGGGGACCGACTGCGGCAGGAACCGCTTCTGGACCTGCTCGGCCAGCTTCAGGTCGCGCTCCATCCGCTCGCGTTCCAGCAGGGTCTCGTGCATGGCCGCGTTCTGGACGGCGATCGCGGCCTGGCTGGCGACCGCCGCCAGGACGTCGAGGTCTTCTTGGAGGAACTGCTTGCGGTCGCTGGTGTCGAGCTGAATGATGCCGAGCGCCTGGTTGTCGGGGGTCAGGAGGGGCACGCACATGACCGAGCGAATCTTGAGGTCGGCGATCGAGGCGCTCGTGGGCAAGTTCTTGTCGTTGCCGGCGTCCTGGCTGAGCACCGCCTTCTTCTGGCCGAGCACGTGGTTGACGATCGACCGGCTGATGCTCATCGGGATTTCGTCTTCCGGAATCGTCGCGAACGCCGACGAGGACCGGCGATTGGGCCGATACTTGAACGCCTTGCGGACCAGCCGCTTGGTGTTCGGGTCGAGCAGGATCAGGAAGAGCCGCTCGGCCTGGGGGAAGAGCTCCATCAACGAGTCGAGGATTTTGGGAGCGACGGTATCGATCCGCAACTCGGTCGACAGGTTGCGGGTGATCTCGAGAATCGCCTTGAGCTTGACCTCGGGCCGGACTGCGCTGGCCAGGGCACTCGAACGCGAGGCGTCGAGCGTGTGAATGTTCGGGTCGTCGATCTCCTCCTCGGTCACGACCATGACGTCGCCCACTTCGCGCGGGCCGGTCTCTTTGGGCGGGAAGGTGTAGTAGAGGAATTCGACGTCGCAGATGTTGATGCGATCGCCCGGCTGAAGCGGATGGTCCTTGCCGGGCTCGACCCTGGAGTTGTTGACCTTGGTCAGGTTCCGGGAGTGGAGGTCGGCCAGGAAGAACTTGTCGCCCACGCGGCGGACCTCGGCGTGCCGTCGGCTCACTCCGTTGGGGTCGAGAACGATGTGACACTCGGGCGAGCGACCGATCACGGTCACATCCGCCTTCAGCTCGATGATTTGCCCGGCGGGATGACCGGTGACCCGTTTCAGGATCGCCATACGAAGAACTCCGTTGACGGGACGGACCGCGGGACTCACTCAAGAGCGGGTTTCAACCGAGTCGGCCACGACCTTGCGGCTCGCGGAGCTCGACATTATACAGCCTCTGCAGCAGGCTCGCCTGGATTTCCCGGAGTCCCTGGGGGACCAGGCTCGTTCCGCCGTCGCGCGGGTTCGCGGCCTGGGCGGTGACCTCGAGCGAAAGTTCGAGGAGGGCCGGGTCGATCACCGTTTTGGGGTCGAGGTTTTTGGAGCCGAGCCCGGCGATCACGTCTTCGACCTTGCCGTCGAGGGCGTCGACGGCAGCCTGCACGATGACGGCCAGCTCTTGCTCGTGCATCCGGTCGGTGTTCCAGCGGCTGAGCTCGGCGGCGAAGGCCCGGAGCCGGTCGGCGTCCTTGCGGCGGAGCAGTTCCCTGGCGAGCTGGATGTACGCCTTGGAGGCCCACTCGCGGGCGCTTGGGAAGTTGCCCGGGACCGCGAGCCAGGCCCCCTCCTGGTCGGTTTTGGCGACGTGAAGCTGGGCGTAGCGATACTGGGCTTCGGGACTGTTTTGCTTGAAGACGTCCCGCCATTCGGGAACCATCCAGAGCGCGGGCATCTCTTTCGGCTGGGGGGCCGACTCCGAGATCAAGTCGGGAGCGCGGGTCAGCCAGCCCCAGACGAGGCCGATCGCCAGGCAGGCGGAGATCAGGCCGGTCATCTGGCCGCCGCTGAGCCGGACGGTTGCCAGGCGAGCCCCGAGCCCCGGTCCTTCGGGGCGGGTGCGAGCCGGTTTGGCGGCGGGGACCACCACGGCGGCGGTCGAGACCGGGGTGCCGTTGCCGTTGCCATTACCGACGCCCGCCAGGTCGGTGTCGGGGATCGTGGCCGTCGTCGCCTGCAGCGAGTCGCGCACTTTTGCCAGGTCGCGGAGCATCTCGGCGGCGGACTGGTAGCGATCCTTCGGCTTCTTCTCCATCAGCTTCATGACCAGCCGCTCGAGCTCAGGCGGGATCTCGGGCCGGTGGACGATCGGGCGGACCGCGGTGTCCTTGACGTGCTTCAAGGCCACCGCGAGCGCGGTCTCAGCGCGGAACGGCGGGGTCCCGGTGAGCATATGATAGGCCGTCACCCCGAGCGAGTAGAGGTCGCTGCGATGGTCGAGGGCATGCCCCTGCGCCTGCTCGGGGCTCATGTACTGGGGGGTCCCCATCGTCACGCCGGGCTGGGTCAGGTGGATCTTGTCGGCATCGGAGTCGCGACAAAGGCCAAAGTCGGCCACTTTGACCTGCCCCTTGCGAGTCAGGAGCAAGTTCTCGGGCTTGATGTCGCGATGGATGAGGCCGATCTCGCCGGCCGCGCCGATGGCCACCCCGGTCTGCTTCATAATCGAGAGCGCCAGGGGGAGGTCGAGCGCTCCTTTTTTGATGAGGAACTCGCGGAGGTTCGTCCCCTGGACGTACTCCATGGCGATGAACCGGATGTTGTCCACACAGCCGAGCATATAAACGTGGACGATGTTCGGGTGGTTCAAGCGGGCGACGGCGGTGGCCTCAGCCTCGAACCGGCTGAGGTAGGTCGGGTTGTTGAGCATGTCGGTGCGCAGCACCTTCAGCGCCACCGGGCGGTTCAGGCTGATCTGGCGGGCGAGATAGACCTCGCCCATCCCGCCGCGCCCGAGCAGCCGCTCGACCTCGAAGTCGCCAAGCGTCTTCCCGGTCAGATCCCGCGTCCCCCCAGCGGCCTCGGTGCCTGCCGAGCCGTCCCAGGCGGCGGTCTCGCCGACCGACTGTTGTTGTGAGTCAGGCTGCTCCGACGAATCGCTCATGGCATACCCGGACCACCAGGACCAAAAGGCGGTGTCCTGTGATCCCCCCTAACGACGATTCCGTTCCCTACCGATCCCACACGCACCCCTAGTTTACGACAAGCCCCGCGCCCGCGTGAAGAGCGTTGCCAACGGTCCGCGATTTCGCCGTCAAGAGCTGAGCGGCGAGCGCTTCGCGTGATGCCTGGATGCTGCAACGCTCGCCTTTCAGGCGAGCGAAACTTAGACCAGCAACTCGCGGCGGAACGACTTGAGCCAGCTGACGATTCGCTTGGGGGCCTGGTCGGGGCCGTAGAGGCCGCCGTGGGGGAAGAGGTGGGGGGCGGCGTCGGTGGGCTGGAGCCAGGTGACGGACCGGACGAACGGCTTGGCGATCGCCAGGGCCATCCAGCGCGAGGCCCAGGCCGCTTGGGTGTACTCGTCGGGCGCGGTCGGCCATTGGCTGGCCTCGACGCGGACCGACGGGTCGGCCTTGGGATCGGGGGCGGCGGACGAGGGGAGGACCATGTCGATGTGCAAGGGGAGATTCAAAAGCGCGTAGAGATCGAGAAGCTTCGAGAAGTCGAAGAGGTCGCGGATCGCGCTGCCGGGGGCCGAATAGCCCGGAGTGATCTCCAGTCCCAGGCCGGCCAGGCCCAGGTCGGCGCGGACGAGGTAGTCGGCCAGGTGGAGCGGGCCGAGCTGGAACGGGCTCGAGCCCATCCATTCGGCCCAGGGGCGCTCGAGGCTGATCAGGACCTGCGCGGCCGGATCGGCCTGGCGGGCGATCTGTACGGCGCGGGCGGTGATCCGGATCTGCTCTTCCTCGGAAAGGCCGAGGACGTCGTTGCAGGCGGGACGGTGGACCAGGTTCCAGACCGGGACCTTGCCGCGGTAGCGCGTGACCGTCTGGCGGACCATGTCGACGACCAGGCCGAGGATCGTGTCGAAGTCCCCTTCCCAGAGCCAGATCCAGTCGGGCAAGGCCGAAGGACGGAAGTCGAGGAGCGGGCCTGCCTGGATCGCGATCCGCTGTTTTCGAGCCCAAGCGAGCTGGGCGTCGAACTCGTCGAATCGGAGCTGCCCCTCGGTGGGGGCGAGCGATTTCCAGGGGCAGGTGATCCGCGCTGCGTTGAAGAGGCTGTTGTAGTCGGCCGCCCAGGGGGCGTTCTTGGGGTCGCCCTCGAGCGCGCAGCCGAGCAGACTGGGAAGCTTGGGGCTGGTCGCCAACCGGGTCTGGAGCACCTGGGCGGTGTAGACGTCGGTGAGCAGGTCTCCCACCTTCCAAATGGCGGCCAGGCTCGCCTGTGCGGCGTTGAACGACACCTCTTGGTCGTCGCCGGAGGTGGCTGCCTTGATGAACGCGTGGTGGGCTTCGGCGAGGATGCCCTCGAGCTCGGGAGGGGTCCGCAGGCCCATCTGCCGCCAGTCGGCCAACTGGTTGCGCACGTCGTTCAGCTTGCCGCGCGCCAGTTCGACGGCAAGGTTGTACGGCTGGGACCGTTCGGCCAGGGTGGCCGTGCCGACGATCGGGGTGCCGTGGCCCTCGACCGGCCAGGGGACGAAGAGCCGGCCGCTCTCGTTGTTCTCGCGATGGCAGATCATCAGGCCCTGGCGGAACTCGATGTTCAGCCGGCTTGGCGTCCGGTCCAATCCGGTCAAATACGCCTTGCGCAGTTCGGGAATCCGGGACGCCAGCGTGGGCGATGTCAGTTGGAACTTGAACAGGCCCATGCCACCTCGCCCTGGATCAGACCCAGAAGGATTTGCCTCATGACACAATCGGTTCGCGGAAGCGAGATTCTCAAGTGCGTTCCGCCCTCACGGCCCCATTGCCTCTCGCTCAGGACCAAACTTCGGGATTGACGAGGTTGGGAGGGCGTCGGCCCGCCAGCGCCGCGACCAGGTTCTCCCCAGCGATCCGCGACATCGCGGCTCGGGTCGCGTGGGTGGCGCTGCCCAGATGCGGGAGCAGTAAAGCATTCTGACAGTCGGCTAACCCCACGGCCATTCTTGGCTCATCTTCGTAGACGTCAAGGCCCGCCCCCGCAATCCGGCCCGACTTGAGCGCGGAGACCAGGGCCGCCTCGTCCACGACCGGGCCGCGGGCGGTGTTGATCAGGTAGGCCGTCGGCTTCATCTGCCCCAGCGCCTTGGCGTCGATCAGGTGGCGGGTCTCCGCCGAGAGCGGCACGTGGAGACTCACAAAGTCGCTTTCGGCCAACAACGCGTCGAGCGCGACATGACGAGCGCCCAGGGCGTCGAGCTCGGGGCTGGGCCGGCGGCCGTGGTAGAGCAACGGCATCGCGAACCCGAGTGCCCGGCGGGCGACCGCCACGGCGATCCGGCCCGGCCCGATCAGGCCAAGCGTCTTGCCGGTGACGTCACCGCCGAGCATGTACAACGGCCCCCAGCCTGGGAACCGTCCCGCACGCATCTCGGCGTCCCCCTCGACCACCCGACGCGCCACCCCCAGGATCAGGGCCCAGGTCAGGTCGGCGGTCGCTTCGGTCAGGACCCCCGGGGTATTGGTCACCAAGATCCCCAGGCGGCTGGCCGCCGCCACGTCGACATTATTGTAGCCGACCGCCATGTTGGCGAAGATCCGGCACCCCTTCGCCGCTTCGAGCACCGAGGCGTCGACCTTGTCGGTGAGCAGGCAGAGCACCGCGTCACATCCGGCGACCGCCGCGCTCAGCTCCGCGCTCGAGAGCACCCGATCCTCGGAATTGCTTCGGAGGTCGTCGACCGCCTGACGCACCAACGTGGGACCGGGCTCGGGAATCGGCTGGGTGATGAACGCGCGTCCGGGCACGGCTCGACGTCTCCATTGCCATGAAAATCGGGGATCTCGCGGCAAACATCGTTGCCTGCAATTTGAGCATATCCTCGACTCAACTCGTTGCCTAGGGGCCGCCTCCGCTCATTCGGGGACTCGTTCATGACGGCGAAGCATGAATTCGCCGTCGTGTGCTCGCCGGGGCAATTCGCGGCTCGAACGCCGTCGATTTAACGGATCAGGCCAGCTATGTTAAGGGGCACGCACGCCGCGTAAACGCCTTGTTTTGCTGGCAACGGTTCAAATGAGCGGGATAGTTTTTTGCTATTCGTTGTCAGGTGGGGGCACGGTTTTTGTGACCTACACTTGCACGATCGCCTGGTTTCACTCAAGGATTAGAATGGTGAGACGGTTTGGGCGATTCAAAATCGGGAGCTAATAAAAATTATGCGACCTAATGATTCGATCGCTAAGCCGGCCCGAAAAGTCCTCTTGATCGAGAATGTCCAGGCCGACCGCTACTTGTTGCGGAATTGGCTGCAAGCCGAGAAAATGGAAGTCTATGAAGCGGACGATATTCACACCGGAATCGCCGCGTGCCTGACGTTTCAGCCGGACTTAATCTTACTCGAGTTACGGTTACCGACCTGGTCGGGCTACGAAGTCATCCGCCGGCTCAAGAATGACCCGAAGACGCTGTCGATCCCGGTCATCTTCATCGCCGACTCGGCCCTGACGGGCGAGAAGGCCAAGGGGATTGACATGGGCGCGGTCGACTTCATCTCGAAGCCGTTCGACCCGGTGGAGCTCGTCGCGCGGGTCGGCTCGGCGTTGCGGACCAAGGCGCTGCTCGACCTCTTGGAGCAGCGGGCGCACCTCGATGGTCTGACCGAGCTGGGCAACCGGTTCGCGTTGCGTGATCGGTTCCCGTACGAGTGGGAGAGTTGCCGGCGGGAGGAGAACCCGATGTCGGTGTTCATCGCCGACCTCGATCACTTCAAGAAGATCAACGATCAGTTCGGCCACGCCGCCGGCGACGAAGTGCTCCGGCAGTCCGCGCTGACCTTGCGTCGCTCGGTCCGGGAGGGGGACTTCGTCGCGCGTTACGGCGGCGAGGAGTTTGTGGTCGTCGCCCCCAACTGCGACCTGGATGGGGCGGTTCAACTGGCGGAACGGTTCCGCGGCGAGATTGCCGACTTGAAAGTCTGCTTCCGGAGCCAACCGATCCAGGTCACCTGTAGCGTCGGTGTGGCCTTGGTCTCGGACCGCGCCGGGTCTGATGCGCTCGACGTCTTGGACCAGGCCGACCGGGCTCTCTTCCATTGCAAGGACGCTGGCCGCAACGCGGTCTGGGTCTGGGATCCCGTCCGAGGCGGGGCGATTCCCAGTAACCGGCCGGCATCCGAAGCCCTGGCCCGAGCGGTCGCGACGGTGGACGTCTGAGGGGGCCCAGGCCCTGCCGCCGGATCGGCTCGGCTCGGACCAGGCCACAACAGTGCGGTCAGGAGTAGAGAACCCCGATTCGCCGGCGATAGTCGTCGTAGGTGGCCTCGAAGAGCGCGCGGGCACGTTCGGGCCCCACGTGGCAGGCGGCCGTGAGAACCTGGGGAGGTGCGCCGGCCTCGGTGAGCCGGCGCGCGACCTCGGCCTTGATCAGGTTGATGATCGTGCAGCCCGAGACGCTCGACACCGGCGCGACGGGGGTCGCGAGCCCGTCGATCCAGACCGCCGAGTCTCCCGCGGGGGCCTGCTGGTCGAGCACCAGGTCGGCCACGTCGGACAGCTTGCGGCCCGACTCATGCTTCGAGGTCGAGACCGCGGCGTGCGGAAGCGACGTCAACGCAACCACGAACATGCCGAGCGCCTTGGCCTGAACCGCCACGTCGATCGTCACGGCGTTGCAACCGCTGGTCGAGATCGCCAGCAACGAGTCGCCCGGCGCGGTGGCGAAGTTCCGCCAAAGGACCGGGCCGAACCCTTGCACGTTCTCGAGGAACATGGCCTGCCGCTGCCCGTTGGCCCCGACCACCTGGTTGTGGTAGGTCATCGACAGTTCGACGATTGGGTGGAACCCGGGGAACGAGCCGTACCGGGGGAACATCTCCTCGACGGCCATCCGCGAGTGGCCGGTGCCGAAGACATGGACCAGGCGGCCCGCCAGGATGGTCTCGGCGAACCGATCGGCCGCCTGGCGGATCGCGGGAAGCTGGGTGGCCTCGATCGCGTCGATCGCCGCGCGGACGGCGCTGAGGTATTGGTGGCAGACGTCGGGCGTGTCGGGGTTCATGGGGTCGTTTCGCTCCGATGGCGTCCCTCGGAGACGCACCAGCCGCCGTCGACCGTCAGCACGGTGCCGGTGACGAATCGGGAGGCGGGTTCGCAGAGGTAGAGAGCCGCCTCCGCGCAGTCGTCGGGCGTCCCCGGACCCCCGGCGATCGGCTGCTTGGCGGCGAGGTAGTCGCGGATCACCGGGTCGCCGACGGCCCGCGTTGCCATCGGGGTGTCGATCAGGCCGGGGGCGAGCAAGTTGAATCGGACCCGGTCGCGGGCATAGCGGGCGGCGGCCGCCAAGGTCATGGCGCGGATCGCCCCCTTGCTCGCGGCGTAGGCGTACGTCCCGAACAGGTCGGGCGAAGGGGACCAGCCGAGCACCGACCCCATATTGAGCACCGTTCCTCTCAGGCCGGCGTCGTCGATCGCTTGCGCCCGCATCTGCCGGACGGCCGCCTGGTTGGTCAGAAAGAGCCCCTTGGCGTTGGCGTCCATCACGGTGTCCCAGCCCTCGGCGGTACACTCATGGAGCGGCCCGTCGCCGAACCGCCGGCCGCTGATTCCGGCGACGTGGAACAGCACGTCCAGCCGTCCGCCGAGCCGGTCCATCGCCTCGAGGAAGAGGGCCTCAACGGAAACGGCGACGGTCACGTCGGCCGTGACGCCGTGGACCGGGCCGAGCGCAGTCAGTGGCCCGCTCAAGGCGAAGGCTTCACGGATCGACTCGTCCGAGTGGCCCGAGACGACGACGCGCGCCCCCTCCTGCAAGAACCGGCGGGCCGAGGCCAGGCCGATCCCACCCGTTCCGCCGACGATCAAGCAGCTCCGCCCCTCGAGCCGTCCTCCGCGCAACAACGGGATTCATCCTCTCTTGTCGGGTGGGCACGGCCCACCAATTCTGGGTCTCGGGCAGAAGCCGGTGGGCCGTGCCCACCCGACAAGAAGGAATCATCAAGCGATCAATCTTTGATTTGGAAGATCGCCTCGATTTCGACGGCGATTCCGCCGGGGAGCGACCCCATGCCCACTGCGCTTCGGGCTCCCTTGCCCGCTTCGCCGAAGACCTCGACCATCAGGTCGGAGAAGCCGTTGATCACCTTCGGCTGTTCGGCGAATTCGGCCGTGCAGTTGACCATGCCCAGCACCTTGATGAGCCGGACGACCTTATCGAGCGAGCCGAGCTGGGTGCGGATGGTCGCCAGGATCGCCAGGCCGGTTTGCCGGGCGGCGGCATGGCCTCCCGTCACGTCCATATCGTCGCCGACCCTGCCGATGATCATCGAACCGTCGGATCGGAGCGGGCCGTGGCCGGAGACGTAGAGCAAGTCGCCGTACCGAGTGGCCGTCACATAGGTCGCCACGGGCTTCGGCGCGGGGGGCAGCTCCAGCTTCAGTTCAGCCAGGCGGGCATCAGCTCCCATGTTGTTCTTCCTATCAAGGTTGCGGCGGATCGTCGGATTTTGACGGAACGGCCCCAAAACTAACCGCTGACCTTCGCCAAATCAACAGACAGGCCCATTCGCCAGGAGCCCCTGCAAGGAGTCGCCCGGGTCGACACGACTCGTCGACTCGGTTCGGTTCGGTTTGACCTCTCGCGGTCGCTTGACGGGTTCGCTAGGATGAGAGATGTTTTCTACCAGAAATGGAGACTGTCGCAAGGATACCGGGATCTCGTTCCCACGCTCTGCGTGGGAATGCCGTCCGCGACGCTCTGCGTCGTCTTTCTTCCCCGGCGGGTGGGGCCGCAGAGCGGCCAAAACGGCATTCCCACGCAGAGCGTGGGAACGAGTTTCTCCCGCGAATTTCGGCCTCCGGGGCAGACTGACGGCCCGGTTTCCTTGCGACAGACTCCGGAAATACGTTCGTTCTTCGTGCCCCCCCTAAAGGCGGAACAGACTTCGCGATGAGCCGACCCTCGCAACCATTCACCGTGGCTTTGGTACAAATGCGGTGCTCAACCGACCCCGACGACAACGTACGTCGGGCCTGTGAGCGGCTGCGCGAGGCCGCGGAACGCGGTGCCCAGGTCGCTTGCCTGCCCGAGTTGTTCCGCACGCAGTACTTCTGCCAGGTCGAAGACTCCTCGCGGTTCGACCTGGCCGAGCCGGTCCCCGGGCCGACGTCCGAGGCCCTGGCGCAGGTTGCGCGCGAGACCGGCATGGTCGTCGTCGGCTCGCTCTTCGAGCGCCGGACGGCCGGGATCTACCACAATACGGCGGTCGTGTTCGACGCCGATGGGTCGATCCGAGGCCGTTACCGCAAGATGCACATCCCCGACGACCCGCTCTATTACGAGAAGTACTACTTCACGCCCGGCGACCTCGGCTTCCAAACGTTCGAGACCAAGGCCGCACGGGTCGGAACCCTGGTCTGTTGGGACCAGTGGTATCCCGAGGCCGCGCGGTTGACCGCCCTCAAAGGGGCCGAGATCCTTTTCTACCCCACGGCGATCGGCTGGCACCCGGCCGAGAAGGCCGAGTACGGCGAGGCCCAGGCCAATGCCTGGGAAACCGTCCAGCGGGCGCATGCGATCAGCAACGGTCTGTACGTCGCGGCCGTCAACCGCGTCGGTCACGAAGGGCCGGCTGACGGCGGACTCGAGTTCTGGGGGGGATCGTTCCTGGCCGACCCATTCGGCCGGGTCTTGGCACGCGCGGGGCGCGACACCGAGGAAGTCCTGATTGTCGCTTGCGACCCCGGCCTCATGGAGGAAACGCGCCGCAACTGGCCATTCCTTCGCGACCGCCGGATCGACGCTTACGGTTCCCTCACCCAACGTTTTCTCGACGAACTCCCATGAGCACACCGGAAACGCCTCCACCCACACCCGACCCCACACCCACTCCCGCCCAGCTTGGCTACCGGATGCCCGCGGAGTGGGAGCCGCACGAGGCGACCTGGATTGCCTGGCCACACCACCGCGAGGACTGGCCGGGCAAGTTTGCGCCGGTCCCCTGGGTCTACGTCGAAATCGTCCGCCACCTGAGCCGGGTCGAGCGGGTGAACATCGTCGTCGAAGGGCGCCGGATGCGCGACGACGTCAGCGAAAAGCTCCTGGCGCACAACGTCGACCTCAACCAGGTCACGTTCGTCAAGGCACGCACCGACCGCGTCTGGCTCCGCGACTCGGGCCCGACCTTCGTCGTCAACGACCAGGGAGAGGGCGACCAGCGGGTCGGCCTGATCGACTGGCGGTTCAACGCCTGGGCGAAGTATGACGACCACCGGCGCGACAATCGAATCCCACGCCGGGTGGCGCGCAAGCTCGGCCTGAAACGCTGGACCCCTCGGGTCGATTGCGAAGGGGAGAGCCGCCGCGTCGTCCTGGAAGGGGGCGCGATCGACGTCAACGGCCGCGGGAGCCTGCTGACCACGGAAGAATGCCTCTTGAGCGAGGTGCAGGCCCGCAACCCGGGGGTCGATCGCCAAACTCTCGAGGGCATCTTCGCCGACCAGCTCGGCGTTCGGAACGTCATCTGGCTCAACCAAGGGATCGTGGGCGACGATACCCACGGCCATGTGGATGACTTGGCTCGGTTCGTCGACCCCACGACGGTCGTCGTGGTTGTCGAGAACAAGGCCTCCGACCCGAACTACGAACCCCTGCAAGAGAACTTGCGGCGGCTTCAAGAAGCGCGCGACCAGGACGGTCAACCCCTTCGGGTCGTCCCCTTGCCGATGCCCGAGCCGGTCCTCTTCGACGACGACCGGCTTCCGGCCAGCTACGCGAACTTCTACATCGCCAACCGCCTCGTGCTCGTGCCGACGTTCAACGACCCCGCCGACCGTGAGGCCCTCAACACCTTGGCCTCCCTCTTCCCCGATCGCGAAGTGGTCGGCATCCACGCCGTCGACCTCGTCCTGGGCCTGGGCACATTGCACTGCCTTACGCAACAGCAACCGGCCGCTCCGGCCTGACCTGCCCCTCTCTTCGCTCGCCTTTCCCAAAGGCGAGCGGGGAGCGTCAGCTCCCTGTCTTCGTGGTTTCGCGTTGGCGTGGGTCGGCAGACAGCGACGCGCCCCTCTCTTCGCTCGCCTTTCAGGCTCGCTTTTGCACGTCGATTGATCATTTACAAATCGCCAACGTTGCGGCGCACCGCGTTCTTCGCGCATCTTTCAGACTCGCTGATTGCCACCAGACTCTTGACAAATCGATCCGCAGACGTCACTCTGTGACTCTAGTTGAGACTGAATCTCAGTTTCATTGGAGTTGCCTGGCTGACTCGGCGTTGGTCCCGCCGATCATCGGTTTCACGTCCGCGTTCAGGGACGGAACGACGTCGAAGTGTGTGGGCGGGGCGAGCGAACGTTTGAACGGCTGACGGGGGATCGTCAGTCACTCGAGCATCGAGGATCATGTCTATGAATTTGCATCGAGATATGGCGGATCGTTGCTTCGAGCTCGTCGGGCTCGGGCGGATTGACGAAGCGACCGAGATGGCGGAGCGCGCGGTCGAGGGCGACCCCGAGGATGGCCGCTTCTGGCAGTTCCTCGGACTGCTCCGTCATCGGCAGGGAGATTATCCCGGCGCCTGTGCCGCGTTGGAGACGGCGAGCTTGCTGGTGCCGCTCGAACCGGCCTCGCGGTGTGCGCTGGCGGAATGTCATGCCAGGGCGGGGCGCAAGGGGCTGGCGTGCGACCTCTACCGCCAACTCGGTCGGGACGAGCGGTGCCCGACCACGCTGCTCTCCGCCGTCGCCGCCGGCCTGGGGAGTCTCGGGGAGAATGAGGCGGCCCTGGCGGCTTGCCGGAAAATCGTCCGCCGTGACCCGGAACATCATCATGCGCACTTTGGCGTGGCCTTCTATCTGAGGCGGCTCGGGAGGCCCCTTCCGTCGGTCATCGCGGCCATCTCCCGGGCCCATGAACTGGCCCCCCAGGTCTCGCTCTATCGGGTCAGCCTGGCCGTGTTGCTCGACCACTCCGGTCAGCGCGAGGAGGCCTGCGACCTGCTCCGCGACGTCGACCCGACCGCCATGCAGTGCAGCTCCTGCCTCCAGAGGGCGATGGCGATCTTTCAGGAAGCCGGCGATTGGGAACGGTTCGAGGCGTTCCGGGTCCAGACCGAGGCGGTCCAGAAACCACGGCGGCATGACGTCTGACGATTAACCCGCTCCCGTAGGGTGGGTACGGCCCACCATCTTGTGTGCATGTCACAAGTTGATACCATGGTGGGCCGTGCCCACCCTACCGGGGAGCGAGTCAGGTTCTGAGAATCAGTTCAAGATCTCAAGTTTGGGCATCTTGGGGGTCTTGATGTTCTGGATGCTGATTTGCGCGGCGAGCTGTTCGACGACGCCGAGCAAGTAGGGGCGAGCCAGGGACCCGGGGGCGAGTGCCTCCTTGATTTTGCCCTCGTCGCCGCGCTCACGGACGTTGATGTTCAAGGGGACTTCGCCCAGGAACGGGACGCCGAGCTGTTCGGCCTTCTTTCGGGCTCCGCCCCGGCCGAACAGGTAGGCGCGTTCGTCCCCGGGTGCCTCGAACAGGCCGCCGGCTTCGACCAGCTTCCGGGCCTTGGGGCCGCCGCGCTCCAGGAGATAGGACTGGACGTCGAAGAAGCTCATGTTTTCAATCATCCCGAGCATCGGGACCTTGAGCTGGCGGAACATCGCGACCGCCCGGGTCGCGTCCAGCAGCGCCACTTCTTGCGGCGTGCAGACGACCACGGCGCCCGTCAACGGGAGCGCCTGCGAGAGGGTCAACGGGACGTCGCCGGTGCCTGGCGGCAGGTCGATGACGAGGTAGTCGAGGTCGCCCCAGTCAACTTGGTGGAGGAACTGCTGCATGATCCCGTGGAGCATCGGTCCGCGCATGATCACGGCACGCTCGGGTTCGAGCAAGAAGCCCATCGACATCAGCCGCAGGCCGTTCGCCTCGATCGGCTGGATTCGCTCCCCTTTGGCCATCGGCCGCCCGGTGGCTCCGACCAGGTGGGGGATCGACGGCCCGTAGACGTCGGCGTCCATCAGGCCGACCGTCGAGCCATAGGCTTGGAGCCCGTACGCGATCGCCGCGGCCATCGTCGACTTGCCCACGCCCCCTTTGCCCGAGCCGACCGCGATCACGTTCTTGACGCCGGGGATGTCCCCTTTCTCGGCGATCCCCTTGCCCCGGACCTCGGCCCCCATGGTAATCGTGACCGCCCAGTCGCTGCCGAGTCGGTTGGCGAGCGCTCCGCGGACGTCCGCCTCGATCTTGGCCTTCATCGGACAGGCGGGAGTCGTCAGGTTCACGGTCAGGGCGACCGTCCCTTCGCCGATCTGGATGTTTTTGATCATGCCGAGATCGACGAGGTCGCGGTGAAGGTCGGGGTCCTGCACCCCTTTGAGGGCGCTGAGCACGTCTTGCTCGGTCAGGCTGGAGCTTTTCTTGCCGAACATCGAAAGAGTTCCTCGGTCAGCGGAGCGTGGGTGTTCCGGGGGGCGTTGAATCAAATCAAAGAGGGCGCGAGGCCGGAGGCCAGGTGGGGCCGGACCGCGGGGAGAGCAGCAGGTAAGGGGCCAGCCAGTTCCAAGGTTCGGATTCGGGCTCCGGCTTGCGGGCGTTCGACCAGCCCTCGGCTTCGGTTCGCCGCTGGGCCAGCATGATCCAGCGCTCGAGTAACCGGGCCACCGTGGGGGGCGTGACGACCCCGGAATAAACGTGGGTGGCCCCCAGTTCGCGAGCCAAGACGGCCACGCCGTCATGCGCACCGGGGTCGAGCACCAGGACCAGGGCCGAAGGGACCGCTCGGGTCGCCCGCTCCAGGTCGTCGAGGCCGGCCCGAGGCCGCCGGTCCAGATCGATCACCAAAATCGGGCTGGTCGTCCCGGCCAGCGCCCCTTCCAGGTCGGCGAGCGACCGCGACTCGGTCAGCCGGATCGGCCAGGCGGCCAACCTTGGCCGCAACTGCCGAACCCAGTTGCCCAACCGCTCGTGGATGATCAGCGGCAGATTTGCCAAGAGCGCAACCACTCCCCAACAAAGAAGTTTCGAGACGACCCCCAGCCCTGTCGTTTCCTCCGAATGGGGAACCCCCAAACGAGAAAAGTTCTGCGTTGCAAAAAAAAGAATGAAATGAGGAGGGGCGATCGGTCGGTCACCAATTCCGACGACGGCCCATCCCCATCGAGTGATTTTATCAGCTTGGCCGCTCCGCGGCGAGGGTTGAACCGCTGCGTTTGGAGCCGGTTTCGCTTGAACGGTTCGGGGACGAAGGTAGAATTGGAATGGAAATCGCAGGAAGAAAATTCGCGCGCTGAGTGTTTGAACCGCGAGAGAGGTCAGTCCCGACCATGCCCGACCGCGATTATTATGAAGTCCTTGGGGTGGCGCGCGACGCTACGGCCGACGCGATCAAGAAAGCCTATCGCACGCAGGCACGGAAGTATCACCCGGACGTCAATCCCGGTGACAAAAAGGCCGAGTCTCGCTTCAAAGAGGTGCAGCAGGCTTACGACATCTTGTCTGACCCGGAGAAGCGCGCGCTCTATAATAATTACGGCAACGCGGCGTTCGAGGGAGCCACGGCGGGACCGCGGGCGGGAGCCCACGAATGGACGGCGCGCCAGGCGGGCCCGGGCTCCGGGTACGACCAGTCGTTCGATTTCAACGACTTTTTTGGACCGGGAGGCGCGGCGGGGGCCGCCGAGGCCGATCCGTCGGGGGGCGGTATCTTCGAGGAGTTGCTGGGCCGGATGCGCGGCGGTAAGGGGCGGCAGCAACGGCCGACGGGACCTCGGCCCGGCCGAAACGTCGAGGCCCACCTGACGATCCCGTTCATCACCGCGATCCGCGGCGGCGAGACCAAATTCGACATCGAACGCGAGGATGGCAAGCACGAGACCCTCGCCGTCAAGGTTCCGCCCGGTGTCGAGACCGGGGCCAAGCTGCGGCTCCGCGGCCAGGGGGAGCCGGGTGAGCAGGGCGGCGCCCGAGGCGACTTGACGATCCATGTCACCGTCGAGCCCCACCCCTACTTTACCCGAGACGGACGCAACCTTTCGGTCGAAGTGCCGATCACGGTCCCCGAGGCGGCCCTGGGCGCCAAGATCGTGGTGCCCACGCTTGACGGGACCAAGTCGTTGCCGATTCCGCCGGGCACTTCGAGCGGCCAGAAGCTGCGGCTCCGCGGCCAGGGCGTTCCCGAATCCGGGGGCAAGCCGGCGGGGGATCTGTTCCTCATCCCCAAGATTGTCGTGCCGAAGAAGGTCGACGAGACCAGCCAGCGCCTTATCCAGGAGTTCGCCGAACGGAACCCGCTCAACCCGCGTGAAGGTATCTGGTGAGCTCACCGGGGAGAACCGAGCCAGTCCAACGGATCGGGGCCTTCGACCAACCATGAGACCGACGACAATCACCATCATCCCCCGTGACGTGGTGGCCGAGAAGCTCGCGATCGCTCCGGCGGTTCTCATGCGGTACGAGGCTCGCGGACTCGTCCGGCCGGTCCGCGAGGGGGCCGTCGAGGGGTACAGCCCGGCCGAAGTCCGCCGAATCTGGACCATCCTCACCTTTCAACGCGACCTTGGGATTAACCTGGCGGGGGTTGAGACGATCCTCAAGCTCCGCGATCAGATGGCCCAGATTCATCGTCGGCTCGACGCCTTTGCTCGGGAACTCAGTGACCTGATCGAGCGCGATTCCGGCTCCGGCTCTGGTTCCGACTCGAACGTTGAGACTGATGCCTGAACCTCCTCCCAGTCGCCTGAGTCGTCTTTTGAAAGAGCATCCGCGCGAGCGGCCTCGGTTCGCCCGGGCGGTTGCCAGCTTGCTGGGCGCGGGGCTCGTCGCGTTGGGCGCGTTTGGTTTTCTGGTCGTCTGGCACTTGATCCGCCGTGGCCGTTTGATTCGCGAGAACCTGTCTCCACCACGCAAGGTTCAGCTTCCCCCCATCGAGCCGACCCGGCCCAATGCCGTTGAGGAACGAGGATCAGGACCGTCATGACCCCGCCGTTGTCCCCAGTACCCCCTGTGACCTCGACCCCTTCGGCGACGTTTCGACCGTACGAACGCTTGAACGACCCGGCGGATTTCCGACGCGCCTTCGAACGCAAACGTTCGGCCTCCGACCCCCGAATGGTCGTGCACGGCGTCGAGAACGGCCGCGATTATCCCCGCTTGGGGATCTCCGTCGGCCGCAAGCGGATCCGCTCGGCCGCCGCGCGGAACGTTGTCAAACGCGCCATTCGCGAAGCGTTCCGCCTGAGCAAGGCCGAGCTCCCGCCCGGGCTCGACCTGGTGGTCGTTCCCCGCGGCCCCGGCTTGACCGCCGCCGAGGCCAGGCGAACTCTCCCCGGGTTGGCTCAGGCCATTGCGCGACGTATCGGTCTGAAGGCGGCGAAAGCTCCGACACCGCCATGAAGCTTGCTCCCGCTCTCGCCTCGCTGCCGCTCTGGCGCTGGCCCGCCCAGGCCGTCGCCAGTCTCCTGATCCTGGCGATTCTGATCTATCAGAAAACGCTGAGCCCCCTGCTCTCCCTGTTCGGCCCGGTCTGTCGCTTCGAACCGAGTTGCAGCCGTTACATGATCGGGGCGTTGCGTAAGTATGGCTTGATCACCGGCCTCCGCAAGGGGATCGGTCGGGTCTTGCGCTGCCACCCTTGGGATCCGGGCGGCTACGACCCCCCGTGATTCGTTCGCCTTTTCAGGCGAGCGAAACGAGGAAGCTCACCGGGCCTGGAGTGCTTGGTGGAGGTCTTCCCAGAGGTCGTCGGGGTCTTCCAGGCCGATGGAGAGGCGGATGAGGCCGGGGGTGTCGCCAGAATGAATGCAAATGGCGGCGGTCGGCGAATCGGGTCTCTTCGGATCCGCCTGTGGCGACGACGGGAAGCAGGAGACGAGCCAGGGCGGCACAGCTTTGAGTGCGAGCGTGCCGTTCTCGCGTAAAGCGTTCGAGGATAGGGTCGGCGGCGGGCTACTTGCTCTTACTCCCTGCCAGGTAGCCCGCAAGCGCGGCTGCGATCCCGGCGACCATGGTCATCGCCTTATCTGGCAATCCGGTCTTCGACTCCATGAGCGTCGCGATACAGATCCCGGCTATGAAAGCGATGCCAACAATCGCCATCACGAAGACGTGGACAATCAACGAAAGCCGACGCTTGTGGGCCTCCTCGTCCGCCTGGCATTTAAGTTTATGGTATGGGTGGCGTCTTCTTCCACCCGCCGCAACCGCGACTGGCGGACGTCCGGCGGCTCCGCGCTCCCGAGGGTGAAATCAACCTTCTTGTCGAGCAGCTTCGGTTCGTCGGGGTCCTTGGCCATGCCTTTAGAACCCCACCAGTTCGATGTCCAACGCGTCCGATGACGAGGCGACGCCGAAGTGCTTCCCCTCCTCCTTGGCCTCGACGGCGGTTTTGAACATCCCCAGAGCCACTCGAATCACATCCCCCTCGCTGAGACCCGTCCGGCTGGCGAGGCCGGAGAGGACTCTGTCGGCCTCGGGCGTCATGCCGAGGTTTCTCTCGATGCGGGCGGTTGCCGTTCCGCCCAGTGAAATCCCACCGGATGTGGTTACTTCATGCTGAGTACCCATGGCACACCTCCCTGGAATTTTAGCCTTTGAACAACTCCCCCTATTCTATCCTTAGAACGCCGGGGTGCCGTAAGCGCTCGAGATTCCCAGGGGGGAGGCCGCGATTGGCACTCCCGTCACTCCGCGCATCGGACCGCCCTTGGATCACTTCCGCTTGCGACGATCCGCTCGTTTTGCGTCGCGACGCCGTGCCCGCTCACGTGATTCCTCCAGGCGATGCGTCAGCACGTGTCCCGGATGGTTCCGAGCCCACCGATCGGGCAAGAGGTCCTCGACTCGTTCCGGGGCCACGCTCAGCGTCATCAGCACGTCCTTGACGTAGGCCCACGGCTCCAGACGATGACGCTTCGCCCCTGCCACTATCGTGCTCAACACCGCCGCTCGCGGTCCCGCATCCACATTCCCCAGGAACAACCAATTCTTCCGGCCGATGGCTTGGTCGCGGAGGCGACGCTCCGCCACGTTGTTGTCGATCGTCAGCCGGCCGTCCTCGGTGTAGCGGCACAACGCCTTCCACTGATTCCGCGCATAGGTCAGAGCCTGGCCCAACGCCGATTTCGGCAGCGACTGGTCCGCAAGCCGATCGAGGTCCCCTCGAAGCCGTTCCAGGATCGGCACCGCTTCTTGCGCACGCAGGGCCTGTCTCGCCTCAACGGACAACCCTCGGGCGCGATCCTCCACGTCGTATAACCGGCGGATCGCTTCCAGGATCAAACCCGCGTTCCCCGGCGACGACGACCGCGCATCGTAGAACTTGCGGCGGGCGTGCGCCCAGCAAGCGACTTCAAGGATCGCCGAAGGCGACCCGAGATAGAGTCCGTCATATCCGGCATATGCGTCAGCCTGAAGATAACCCGCGAAGCCGGCGAGGAACGTCGCCGGCCCGTCGCGTTTGCGACTCGCCGTATGGTCGTACACGTCGTAGGAATGATCCTCGTCCCCATGATAGAGCCAGAACCGTGTCGTCAGGCTCCCGGGAGCCTCGCCGCCCAGCGCCTTGACGGGGGTGTCATCGGTCCAGATCACCGGAGATTGGAGCACGAGCTGCTTCTGGAGGTCGTAGAGCGGCCCCATCAACTCGGCGGCCTTGCGGACCCAATCGCACAGCGTCGCACGCGGCAGGTGCAAACCGTAGCGAACCGAGATGTCCTCGAAGCGGTACAGGGTCAAGTGATCGATAAACTTGGAAATCAGCAATTGCGAAAGCAGACCCGCTCCCGCGATGCACCCCGGGAGCGGCCGCTCCGGTCCGTCGGGGCTTTTCACACCGTCGTGGCAGTGCGAGCACGCGTACTTGGGAAGGACGTGGACCCGGACCTCCAGGCGAGCCGGGATGAATTCGAGCTCACGCCGCTCATCCTCGCCGATGCGTGCCTTGGACCGGCCGCAGCATGAGCAAGTCTTGTCCGCCTCGGGCACGTCATGTTCGATGCGGACCTGGGGCAGGCGGCTGAAATCCAGCGTCCGCGATGGCCGGGACTTCCTCGGAGCGGCCGGCGTCGGGGCCTCCGGTTCGGCCTCGGGAGTCACCTCGAGGTCCTCGCCGAACGCGAAGAGATGACCTTGTCCGGGATCGTCGCATCGTTCGCTACGTCGCCCGTAGACATAGCGGCGGTACCGCTCCAACTCCTGGCGCAGGCGGTCGTTCTCTTGCGCCAACTCCTCATTGGCCCTGGTGGCTTGATCGAGTGCGGCGAGCAGGTCCTGGATCCGTTGCTGCATCGCATCGACGGGAGGGGCCGCGTCGCCAGAGACTGGCGGCGACGCGGGCGATTCGGGGCCGGATTGGGCATTTCGACCGAGAGGAATAGTCATCACTTGAATTATCGCATGCTCACCTCTGATTTCAAGTGGTTTTCCCGGGATTCTCCCTGTTTTTCTCAGGCCTCCGGTATCGTTTTCGTTGCTGGGCGTTCCCCAGGTCGATGCCGCCCAGGAGCATGGCGAGTTGGGCGGACCGGAGTTCGATCGGGGCGTCGGAGGAGGGCCGGAGGGGGACCTGGAACGAGCCGGCTTCGAGGCGATAGTACCAGATCGCCAGGCCATCGACATTCCAGTAGAGGATCTTGATGCGATCACGTCGGCGATTCAGGAAGAGGAAGAGATGGCCGGAGAGGAGCTCCTCCTGAGGGAAGGCTTGGCTGACGATTCCCGAGAGCCCGTCAAAGCTTTTTCTGAGGTCGACGGAGTCGGCGTGAAGGAGGATCCGCACGGTGTGTGGGACGCTCAACATGAGGTGTCCTCCATCCTCGCCGCGACGCGGGCGACGGTCTCGACGACCCGGCAGACGAGTTCGTCGCCCGCGGCGATGGGCAGGAGGATTCGTCCGCCGTCGGGGAGTCGGATGGTGAGGAATTCAGCGGAATCGCCGGATCGCGACTCGGGGGCGGCGGCGAGGATGACCGGCACGAATGCCGGTTCGCGAGCCGGAGAGGGGACAGGGCCAGGCGAATCCGAGGCGAGGCGTCGCTTCCAAGCGTGGAAAGACGCGGTCGAGATCCCTTGGCCGTGGCAGAACTGGCCGATGGTGAGACCGCTGTCGGACTGCTGTTGCAGTCGCCGACGCCAGAGGACTGGGAGGGCAGGATTGGCGGCACGTGGCATCTTCTGACTCCGGAGGACGAACAAAATGGTCCGTCTTCCAGGCTATCAGGCGGCACAAGACTGGCTATTTCGAGCGCTTACGGGGTGCCACGAGTTGTATTTAGCCCGTGAGCCAAAAACCCAGGCTATCACTCACGGGCTAAATACACAATAGTGTCCGGGATTCCTGATGGCGAGGAGGCTTTTCGTCAGGACATCCCAGAATAATTCGATTTGAACAGCCTTGCAGCCGCCTCCTTCGGTTTGGAGGGCGATCCCGGCGCATGCCGCGGCATGACCTCGTCCGCAGCGCGTGGACGGGCCCTGATCGCTTATTTGGGTTTTTCGGCACGCTTCCGCGCAACGCGGTCACGCTGTAATTGGCACTGACGCTCCCGCTCGCGAAGGATCGGCATGATCTCGTCCATCGTCGCCGTGCCGTTGGCCACCATTCCCAGCAGGCTAAACATATACTTGCTGGGGCGATTTCCTGTATGGATGTACATGAGCGTGACGCCGATCACGGCGACGTAGAAGCTCAACAGCACACCCTCGCGGCTGTGACTGATCAGATGATCGAACCGCGCGTAGCTTTTCAGCCAGCGGAAAAACAGTTCAACTTGCCATCTATGACGATATAATACTCCGATAATTGATGCGTCGGGCTCGAGCAGGGTCGTCAAGAGGTAGACCGGATTCTCGGGGTCATCCTTGGGGACGATGACCACTTCGCGAAGGACGATGCCCAGCGGTTTGCGATGCGTCGAGCCGGGAAAACGGACCAGTCGATCGGAGATGACGTCCGCGTCGCGGGCCTCTTGGGTGAGTTCCCTCGTCTCGGTCGTCTCGAGGTTGGGGGTGCGTTCTCCGGGTTTCCGGAACCGCATCACGAAATCCGCCGCCGGTTCTACGTGGGCCTTGATCAGCTTGAAGCTGAAGATCCCCCGGTCGTAGAGATGGATCGCCCCGGGGGTGATGGAGTACGCGGCGGTGGTCGCCTCGCTCTGGCCGGCCTCGGGGACGACGATCAGCTCGGGGAGCCAGGTTTGGGCATCGACATGGAAGTCGAGGCGAGCGCCGGTCTTGCCGCCGCGGCGGCGGACGCTCCAGGCCACTGAGGCGGCGGCATGAAGGAAGGTGCCATCGACGGCGAGGACCTGGCGGTGAAGCGAGCTCAGGGGATCGGCGGCCTGGTTCGGGTTGGGACTGGGCTTGAGAACGTTGCGTCGGAGCTGATCGAGGATCGGCTGCAAGCGAGTGTGGTCGGCCAACTTATTGAAGTCGGAGAGGGTGCTTTTGCAGAGTTTCTGGATCGAGAGGAATTTTTGGGCTTGTCGGGTTTGGCTGAAATCCTCGATCGTCCTGAGGGTCCGCAGAGTGGGGTTGAAGAAGGCCAGGAGCATGGCAACGAAGACGTCGTCGAGGAAGAGGTCGCGGTTGCCATGGGGGTCCTGGTCGCGAAGTTGTGCGATGAGCCGTTCGATCGAATGGATGTGCTTGGCCCCGACCACTTGATCGGGCCAGATGGGCAAATCACGAGAGAGCCACCCCGGTGCCCCGACCCGTTCAGGTCGCTGGGAAGGGGGAGTGTCAACCAGGGGTGGTTTCTTGGCCGCCATGACGAATACTGTGGCCGACCGTAACCAAAAGCGCAAGCGAAGATTTGATGAAGGTCAATCCCGGACACTATTGTAAATACAACCCGTGGCACCCAACGGCTATTACATCACTGCGGTTACCGATCAGAAAATCAAAGAAAACCGAGACCAACGGCTGAGGGAGGGGATCGAAAGCATCCATCTACATCGGCCTTTGACGGATATAAAAGTTTTTACGGGTGATTATAGCCAATGGAATTGCGGTCTTTGATTGATTGATTCTCGACTTACGTCGCCGGCAAAGTGATCCAGGTGAAGTCGAGGCGGCGCGGGCGCCCACGCTTCAGGCCGAGTCGAGTCTCGCGGACGAGACCCCAACCACCCTGCCCCCTGGCCGAGCCTTTTCGACTGCGCACGATTGCGTGGTTAAACGCGACGGCCTGGCGACGGTTAGGAGCATGGGGTATCACTGGCTGAGGCGGATGAGGATCCATCATGATCCGACCCATCGCGACGCTTGTCCTCGGGATCGCATTCCTTCTACCGATCGGGGCCCGATCGGCCGACGGGGCCGAACCGGCCTCGTACTGGCTGCGGCGGGCGCGGGAGCAGGCCGAGGCCGTCGAGGAGCCCGCGGCGCGGGCGAAGTTGTTCGGGAGGATCGCGGTCGCCTCCGCGCGGCTCGGCGACGAGCCGGCGTATCGTCGCGACATCGCGCGGGCGAAGGAGGCGATGGCGGCCGCGCCCGAGCCGCCGGAGTCTTCGCCCGTCGACTCGGCGGTGGGCGAGGCGATCCCCGCACTGATCGTGGCGCGGGCGAAGGCCGGCGATCTCCCGGGGGCGAAGGCCCTGGCGGAGGAGCACCTCAAGGGGCGTGACTCGTACCGCCACGCCTGGATGGCCGTGATCGCGGTCGCCGAGGCGGAGGCTGGCGACCTCGATGGGGCCCTGGCCACCATCAATGCGCTGGGGAAGTACGACCGGCCCGACGCCTTGGCGCAGGTGGCCGCGGCCCTGGCCCGCCGGGGTGACCCCCGGGCCGAGCAGGTCGTAAAGATGCTCGGAGACGACGGCCTGCTTGAGCGGTCTTTCGCCCTGGGCGCGATCGCCGTGGCCCAGGCCAAAGCCGGTCGATATGTCGAGGCCATCGCCACGCTTGAGAAGGTGGGCGATGAGCGCGTCCGGGTCGATTTCCACGTCGAGATCGCCGAGATCCAGGTCAGGGCCGGCGACGCCGAGGCCGCCCGCGCGACCGCCGCCACCCTCCCCGTGGAGCCTCAGCGCGACCTCGCCTACACCCGGGTCGCGCTCGCCGAGTTGGATCGGGGCGAGACCGCCGGGGCCAGGCTCACGGCTGCGAAGGTCTCCGAGGCGACGCCCCGGGCGCAACTGCTCCGCGCGATCGTCGAGGCCGATGCGCGTGCGGGCCGGCTCGACGCCGCCCGGCGGACGGCCGATTCGATCCCCGCGGGCGAGCGGGAGCGACGCGAAGCCTTCCACATCCTCGCCCATGCCCTCGCCGTTGCGGGCGACATCGATGGGGCCGTTCGGGTCGCCGAAGATCAGTCGGAGGTCGGGTGGCTGGCCGACATCGCCTTCATCACCCTCGACCGCAACCGCGACGCCGAGGCGCGGCGGGTCGTCGACCGGCTCCGGCGAGTCTCCCGCGCCCACCCGGAGGACGCAGGGCCGCTCGGCCCCCGCCTGGCCGTCCTCGAGGCCCGGCTCGGCGACCCGAAGGCGCTCGACCGGCTGACCGGGGTGCTGGATGCCCTGCTCCGCGCAGGGGACGACACCGACCGTCGCCGACGGATCGAGCCCATGCTCTTCGGTCTCTACATCGGCGCCGGGCGGATGGACGACGCCCGGCGGCTCGTCCGCGGGAAGCCGGCGCGGGATGTCGACAGCCTCATCACCTGGGCGGTCGCCGTAGCGGTCGAGTCGGGCCAACTCAAGCGTGCGGAGGAGCTGACGTTCCTCCTCCCGACCCCCGGTTCCCGTGAGCACTACGTCGCCCTCCTGGCCGTCGCCCACCGCAAAGCGGCCGCCGCCGCCGGCGCCGCGGTCTGGGTCGACCGCCTCCCCACCCCCCACGACCGCGCCGCCGCTTATCTCGGCCTGGCCGATCCGATCCTCTCGCGATGAGCTGCGGTTGGGAGCTGCGATAGACCTTGAGAAGCCGCGATCGAGTCGCCAGCCACTTCAATTGGGATATCTGGGAATTTCCGTGAAAATGGTGCCTGCCTTGTCGGACTATCCAGGTTTGCCGCTTTGCCGTCTTTAGGTGCCTGGTTACCATTCCGGTCCGCCTGGCGCAACGACGCCCTTGCGACGCGGAGGTGAAGAATTGTATGCCAGGAGTCAGCTTATCCAGATTGCGCAGATTGCTTCAAGATATAGGAATGTCCCCTGGTATGTAGCAAATCAGAGAGAATAACTCTTAACTCTCTGGCTCATAAAGACTTCCATAGTAGGAGTGGGATTTCTTCCCGGTCCTTTCTTGGAGGTCCATTCGCATGGCAACTCGCACTGCTTCCAGGCGGCATCGTCGCTCCCACGAGATTCAGAAGCCTACGGGAACCTTGCATCCCCGAGTGCAAGCCGTGGGCCCAGAACGGTTTGGGATCGTCAGCATCGATTGCGCCAAGGCACGATCCAAGTTCCTGCTGGCCGATTTCTATGGGACGGTCCTGCTCCCTCCCACGGTCATCAACCACGATCGCGGGGGGTTCGAGGCAGCGATTCATGCGGTCCACGCGGCGGCTCAGCGGCTTCGGCTCGGGGTGGTGATCGTCGTGGTCGAACGCACGGGGCGGTTTCACCTGCCGGTCCAGGCCGCGTTCCAGGCGGCTGGCTTTGAGGTCCGGATCGTCCATCCCTTCGCCACCAAGCAATTTCGCCAGCCCGCCGATCCCGGCAATAAAACCGATGACACCGACCTCTCCGCCATCCATCGCGCGGCGGTCAACGGTTTCGGACTCCTCGAGCACGAACCCGACCCCCTCTACGCTGACCTCCAACTCCTGGCTCGTCATCGCCGCGATCTTGTCACCAAGAACGTCACACTTCGAAACCAAATTCACGACCATTTTCAATTGATCATGCCAGGGTTTAGTGCGGTCATTGATCCGTTTGACAGCCCACTGCCGCTCTGGATCGTCAAGAACTTGCAATCGGCCGACGCGATTCTCGAGGTCGGTGTCCTCGGGCTCCTCAGGCGGCTTCGTGAGGCGGGATTCCATCCGCATCTGAAGACCGTCGAGAAGATCGTCGCCTGGTCCAAGGCGGCTCCCGCACAACATTCGCAATCGCCAAGTCATCTGCGGTTGCTCATGTCACTTGATGGAGATCGGATGACCAAGCTTGAGGCCATCCGGACCGTCGAAGGGGATCTCGCCGGGTTCCTGGCTCGCACCCCCTACGTGCTGTTGCTGGGAATTCCGGGGATCAACGTGGCGACCGCCGCCGAGTTCGCTGGCGAGATGGGGCCGATCGGCCGTTATCCCAAAGCCCGTTCGATCACCGGCCGCGCCGGGCTGTTTCCCTCGCGGTATCAAAGCGACACCGTCGACCGGAGCAACGGGGCGTTGGTGCGCCGCGGCAATCACTCGCTCCGCGAAGTGATCCTCCGGATCGCCGACAATTTGATCACATGTAATGATTATTTCAGGATCCAAGCCGCCAAGTGGCGATTGAGTGGCAAGGATCCGCGCGACATCCATGTCAAGGTCGGCGGCCGATTCTGCCGGATCGCCTACCAGATGGTGGCGGGGCAATCGGTCTACCGCCACCCGAGCTGTCAGCATCGGCATTATGTTCTTGAAAAACTGATCAAATTTTTGAACGAACACAATGTTGATTGTGCACGTACTATGTTGATCTTGGATTCGGCGGTGTGCCAGCTTCCCCGATCGGAGCATCGGTCGGAGGCGGTCCCGCTGACCGAGGAACTGTCGCGGCCCCGGTCGAAGCGGGGAACCGGTCCGCAACTTTTGGGCGAAATTCTCCCCGCGGTCTTGGCGAAGCTGGGGGTGAATTTGCTACCATCGAGCGTGTCAGGGGAGCCTGATCCCACAGAGTGACGACCCGGCCGAGGGACCGAATAACGTCGAATGTCCCCGTGGCGCAAAGCCGTGGTTAAAGCGTGGCGCTCTGTCCGATCACCAACGTCGGATCCGGCTGTGTGGGGTCACTCCCCTGATATGACCAGTGTGGCGAGCGTGATCTGCAGCGACAGAGATGGTCCATCGGCCCGCGGTTCGTCCCCGGAATCTGAACAAACCGCCAGTATTCCTGGCCGGGACGGGGCCACTTCGTCCCCAGGCTGCCCGCCCTCGTTTTGACCGATTCCTACATGGCTGTCTTTGGATTTCCGGCCCCGACACCGTTCGAGTGGGGCGGGAAGCGAGCCGCTCGTCGGCAGCGAGAGCGTCACCACCGGGTCGGCGGCTCGGGGGCATGCACGCGTGTCTCCCCCCCCCCCCCCTTCGCCGGGCCGGGAGACTCACTTATGGCTACAAGCAAGCCAAATGACCCACTAGGAATGACCCCTTTGCATTCCACGTTCGATGATTTCATAAATCCGGCCTGTTCGGGTCAGCCACTCGAATAGCTTGTCCGTAGGCACACTTTTATCCAGGGCACATAACCTTGACACCAGTTCTACGACCCATGGATCCTGGGTGCCGGAGCAATCGCATTCGGCCGCCGCCTGGCGGTATTCATTTGCCTGATCCTCTATGAGAGACCCGTTCGCGACGCCCTCGGAGACCATTCGATCAAGCCAGGGGGCGATGTCGCCACGAAAGGGGGTAGTGGCCAGAGCGGCACGAATGTCGCGTCGATAGTCATCAACGAGGGGACCGACGTGCGACTCAGCTCGCGAGAGAAGTTCCAGCATCTCCCTCACATTAGCGACTAGATCGCTATGATCCCATATCTCATTAAGTGATTTGCCAATAGCCAGTTGCCTTTTAAAGAGATATACAGGCAATGCTAACGAATTGCTGCCATTGTTAAGATCATGAAAATAGTTGGCATGATGCATCCATGGCCCTTTCTTGCTGGTGCTGAAGAAGGAACAAGACAGCTGGACGTGCGGATCATTCGTCAGTGAAAACAAAATATCGAAAATTAGTGGGTTTCCGATCCCGCCGTATCGCAATATGCCATTGATGGATGCTATTTCTCTCAGGCATTTGGCCAAGAGTTCCGCTTCTCCTGCAAATCTGTTGTATTCAGCCGCTGACAGTGCTCGGTCGACTGCCGGGGGGTTACCATTCCAGGATTCCAAAATACGAGCAATGTTCTGCAGCTGTAACCTCAATGAGGCAACGCTGCATCGATAATCCAAGTGTGCAAGAAGACAGGCCAGGAACAGACCAAGTTCCTTCCGTTCCTCAGCGGTGAACAGGCCAAGCTTAGGATAATCGCCCATTAATCCACACCCCGATGGAATTCCAGAAGGACGGATTCTGCTCCACGGTCACCGGCTTCGAGAACACGCACGATTCCGGGATGCCGACGCGGCGTAGCTCGGCGAGTGCCAGTCCGAGATCCTTTCGTCGGTGGCCGGTGACGATTATGACGGGAACCTTATTCCGGTTCGCGGTGGCGGCGATCTGGACACCGGCGAGTGGTGAGTAAGCTCGGAACACCATGTCTGCAACGCATCCGATCACCGGGGCACCCGAATTCAGCAGCTCGCACGCTTCCGTCGGGTCGCTGACGAGCAACAGTTCGCAGCGGCCGCCGATGATCTGCTTGATCTCGTTGAAGGCGAGGTCGCCGGCCTTCATATCATCGTCGGCGACTAGCAACGTCGGCCCTGAGATCGTCCGCACCTTGCTGGGGGCACGGGGTACGAGCCCCACCACTTTGATCCGATCGCGGATGGCGTTGCAGGCGGGGCCGAGCGCCGCCAGGAGGTTCCCATCGATACGATCGGGAATGAATGTGGCCGGGAGCAGGCCGAGCAGGTCGGTGGGCAGGTGGAAGTCGGTCTGCCCTCGGGGAGACACTAGGAACGTGCGATCCCGCCCCAACCGCCCGATGAACAGGCCGAGTTCGAAAATGACGTTGTCGCGCACTGCGGACGATTCTTTGCCGCGAATCTTCACGACATCGTCGGGGGCCAAGACGAAGACGCTGAAATCGACCGTGTAGAGGCAGCTCAAGAGGTCCGGTAGTGTGAAGCTCGATAGCTCGAAGACTCCCTGATTCCAGACCGTGACCTCGGCGTCGTAATCGAGGTTTTGTTGGATGGCGTAAGCTATCCGCAGGCCTTCGGCCGAGGAGCCGACAAAGACGCTTGGTTTCATGATCGACTGCCCTGAGGAACCGTAAAAAGAATGATCGGTGCCAGATTGTAATATACCGGATATTTGCCTCAGCGATTTGTGAAAGCGAACAACATCAATTTCGGATGGACGTACCGCCGGAGGATGCCATCGACTTGACTTTGCGAGGCCGACCGCGGCGTCTGGCCGGCTTCAGTGGAGCCAGGCCGGGCCTCGACTTGGCCCAACCGGACGTGCCGAGCGGCTGATCCTTCAGGACCGAGCGGCGGATCGCCGGCAACTCCGATTCCACTTGCGGGGCACATACCTTTTCACGCGGACATTAAAGGGGACATTCCAATAGTGTTCGGCACGAAATTTGCGACATCTCCACCCTGGCCAATCTTGCCCTCAAGGGCCGAAGTCGGTGGCCAGGCACCCAAAGTGAGAGTATTAATAAACGTGGGTGATATGTTAAGTCTAGCGATGAGAGCTCGTCTTCGCTGAGCCTCCCAGATATCCTAATTGAGGTGCCCGGCCACCGCCGCCCTGCCTGCTCTCGCTGTTCGGCCCGGTCTGTCGCTTCGAACCGAGTTGCAGCCGCTATATGATCGGGGCGTTGCGCAAGTATGGCTTGATCACGGGCGTCGGTAAGGGGATCGGCTGGGTTTTGCGCTGCCACCCTTGGGATCCGGGGGATGACCCCCCATGATTCGCTCGCCTTTTCAGGCGAGCGAAACGAGGAAGCTCACCGGGCCTGGAGCGCTTGGTGGAGGTCTTCCCAGAGGTCGTCGGGATCTTCCAGGCCGATGGAGAGGCGGATGAGGCCGGGGGTGATCCCTTGCCGGGCCCATTGGTCGGCGGATTGGCCGCGGTGGCTGGTGGTGGCCGGATGGCTGAGGGTCGTTGCCACGTCGCCGAGGCTGGGGGCGAACGGGATGTGGCGCAAGCCGCGGATGAAGGCGTCGGCTCGGCCGCGTTCGGTCAGGTCGATGGTCAGGATGGTGCCGAAGCCGCCTTTGAGGAGGCGGGCCGAGCGCGCGTGGTCGGGGTGGTCGGGCAGCCCCGGATAGTGGACGGCCGCCACTTCGCGGACGCCGGCCAAGCGCTCCGCCAGGTCGAGGGCCGTCGCGCAGGCGCGGGTCGACCGCAAGGCCAGGGTCGCGACCCCGCGGAGGGCGAGCCAGCTTTCGAATGGGTTGCCGGTCAGGCCGAAGGTCGAGGCCACGGTGGAGACCCGGCCGATCAGGTCGCCTCGGCCGGCGAGCAAGCCGAGGGTCAGGTCGCTATGGCCGCCGATCAGCTTGGTTGCCGAGTGCGCCACGACCTCCGCGCCCAGCTCCAGAGGGCGGCAGAGCAGTGGAGCGAACGTATGGTCGATCACGAGCGGTGCCTTGACCTCGCGCGCGACTTCGGCCAGGCCTTCGATGTCGGCCAGGCGGACCAGGGGGTTCGAAAGCGTCTCGGCGAAGACCACGCGCGTTTTCGGGCCGATGACCGCGCGGAGCGTGCTGGGGCGGGTGGCGTCGAAGGTCCGGTGCCCGATGTCGAAGCGGGCGAGCTCACGGGCGACCAGGGCGACCGTCCGGCCGTACAGACCCTCGGAGAGGGCCACCTCATCGCCCGGCCCGAGCAAGGTCAAAAGCAGGGCCGCTTCGGCCCCCATGCCCGAGGCGCAGACCAAGGCTGCCTCGGCCCCTTCGAGCGTGGCCACTTTCGAGGCCAGCCGCACGGCGTTGGGATGCCCGTCCCGCGCGTAGATGAAGCCGGGTTCGCGCCCTTCATAGAGCGCATCGATCTGGTCCAGCCCCTCGATCCGATAGACCGCGCTCAGTTCGATCGGCGGCACCAAGGGGGCCGTTCGCGACGGCGGTTCCTCCGCCGGTCGGGCGCAAGTCGTTGAGTCATCGGGGGGCTGAGGCGAGGCCATCGGTTTCGGTCCTGGGGCTACTCTTCTCGGGGCCTTGCCCTGATTAGCTGGCGCTGCTGGTCGCGGAGCCGCCTTTGCGGTGGAATCGCGCGGCCACGCCGAGCAGGGCGATCATTTCGCCCAGGCTGCGGAGGGCGCCTCGCAAATTACCGGCGGCGCGTGCTTCCCCCTCCTGGCGGCGGTGCTGGGCGAACTGGGTCCAGTCGAGCGACCAGGCCTGCTCGATGGCGTGCGCCTGGATCTTGCGGGTCAACTCGGAGAATCGATCGATCACTTCGAGAGTGATCGGGCAATCGGCGGAGCGGTAGGGGTGATCGGCGACAAGTTCGACGGTCGGCGCCCGTCCTTTGAACATCTTTGCCAGGGTGCTCTTCCAGTTCCCGCGTTTCTTGCCGTTCGCCGGTTCCTTGGAGGCGGGGGTGGTGGAGAGGTCGTCGGCGGTATCGGGCTCAACCCAGGGGCCGACGCGGAGGACGAGCACCGTGACGTTGTCGTGGCCCCCGCGCAAGTTGGCGAGGCTGACCAGATAGCGGCAGGCGTCCTTGGGGTGGAAGTTGGCCGCGAAGACGCCGAGCTCAGGGTCGGTGACGGGGCCGGAGAGACCGTCGGAGCAGAGCAGATAGACATCGTTGGGCTCGACGGCCAGGGGGCCTTCGATGTCCACCTCGACGTTGGGGTCGGGGCCCAGGCTCCGTGTGATCACGTTTTTCGGGACGGCGACGTTCGCGTGCTCGGACGAAAGATGATTGCGCCTGACCAGCTCCCAGACCAGGCTATGGTCGAAGGAGAGTTGGTCGATCCGGCCGTTGCGGATCCGATAGACCCGGGAGTCGCCCACGTGCGCGATCAGGGCCCCTTGGGGCAAGAGCAGGAGCGTCGAGCAGGTGGTTCCCATCCCCTGGAAGTCGCGATTGGCGGTGGCCCGGCTGTGGATCAGCGTGCCGACCTCGCGATAGGCCTTGGTGATCGCTTCGGATGGGGTGTTGGTCTTGGTCTTGGTGTAGTTGTGGGGGATGTTGTCGCAGGCCATCTTGCTGGCCAGCTCACCGACCGCGTGCGCCCCCATACCGTCGGCCACCATGTACAGGTGCCCACGCTGACGCCAGACCTCGGCGGTCGAGGCGCGGACCACCGAGTGGCTGTCTTGGTTATTCGAGCGACGCATCCCAGTATCGGTTGCGGCGGCGTCGGTGATGATGTCGTCCCAGTTCACGACCCGGCCTTGTGTCTATATACGCCTGCGACCTTGGAGACCACACCCGACCTAACCTTAGGTCACAGTGAGGAAGCAGGGTTCACATCTTGAGAACGCCCTAAGCTAAGCCTATTGACCGTCGCCCTGAGCCAAAATCGGGCGATCCCGACGGATCGACCCACCGGCGAGCGGCCTCCGAATCCGTTTTTCGTTCGTTGGTTCGTGACGTCATCTCCGGTCGGATGGGGCATTGTAACGCCCTCACGAATGTCGCAAAGAGAAAAACTCTCAGACACGCCAATCCAGACCATCTTACCTGACGGTGTCAATGACTGCGAGGGGGGTTGCCACCAATGGTGGATTCTTTGGAACGTGATCGCCCATCCACGATGGAGGGTCAATGAGGCCGACTGCGCGCGGTTTCCACCGGATAGGCATGAGTCATTACTTCGGGTATCGTGGGTTTGTGACCGGCGAAATCGGAATCATTTTCTTAAAAGGAGCGATTTCGGCAACCGGCACGGCTTGTGAGGCAGGCCAGTTTGGCAGGCGCGGCGGGAATCTCGCCCGCGTGCCGCCGGTTTTGCCTCTTCGAGGGCGCCTCGCGTCCGCCTCGAATCGATTGTGTCGAAACTCCCTCGGCGTGACGGGTTATGCAGACCGGGCACGTCCGACCTGACGGAACTTTCTCTCGGGACGCGGCCCACCTCATGACCTCCACCCTTCGTCTTCCGGAACTCGGGTTCACCAAGTTCACGCTGGCCAATGGCCTCGATGTGATTGTCCGCCGTCAAGGGCCCCTGCCCCTGGTGGCGGCCAACCTCTGGTATCACGTCGGCTCCAAGAACGAGGAACGGCGTCAGCGCGGTTTTGCGCACCTGTTCGAACACCTGATGTTCGAGGGGTCGGAGCACTACCCCGGTGACTTCTTCAAACCGCTCCAGCGCCTGGGAGCAAGCATCAACGGCTCGACCTCGACCGACCGGACCAACTACTTCGTCGACCTCCCGGCCGCTCACCTCGAGCTTGCCCTGGCGATGGAGTCGGACCGGATGGGCTGCTTGATCCCCGCCTTGACCGACGAGAAGCTGCGGGTTCAGAAGGACGTCGTCAAGAACGAGTACCGGCAAAATTACGCCAACCGCCCCTACGGAATGGTCTGGCGGATCCTGGCCGAGGCTCTTTACCCCCCCGGGCATCCTTATAGCTGGATGACCATCGGCGTGATGGAAGAAGTGGAGGCCGCCACCCGCGAGGACGTCGAGGCCTTCTTCCACCGGTTCTACGTCCCGAGCAACGCCAGCCTCTGCCTCGTGGGCGACCTCGATGAAGACCGGGCCCTGGCTCTGGCCGACCGTTACTTCGGCTCACTCCCCGGCGGGACGAAGGCGCTGCGGCCCTGGACGCCCCCCGTGGAGCTGGCGCGGAGTGAGGAGATCCTGCTCTACGAACGCGTCGAGCTCGACCGGTATTACGAAGTCTGGCCGACCGTCGCCCATTTCGAGGGCGATGACGCCCCGCTCGTTCTCCTGGCGGATATCCTGTCGCGCGGCAAGTCGAGTCGTTTGTATCGCAAGCTGGTGGTGGAGACCGGTTTAGCCCAGGACGTGACCGCCTATCAGTCGAGCCGCGAGCTCGCCGGATCGTTTGGCGCCGTGGTTACGCTCCGCCCCGGCGAGTCGTGGGAGAAAGCGCGTGCCTTGTTCCACGCCGAGCTCGCCCACCTCGCCGAATATGGCCTCGAAGAGGGGGAGCTCGAGCGGGTCAAGAACGGGCGGCTGGCCGGCTACGTTTACGCGATGGACAATATCGGCGGCTTCGGCGGTGTGGCCGACCGGCTCAACGCCTACAACATCTACCGGAGCGACCCCGGGTGGATGGCCGCCGACCTGGAACGCTTCCAGGCCACCACGGCCGAGGCGATTGTGAGCGTCGCGCGGCGGCACCTGGTCGACCGCCCCACGGTCCGGCTCACGGTCCTCGGCAAGAAGGAGCCGACCACCGCCCCTCCCTTGGACCGTTCCGTCAAGCCGGTCAGCGCGGCGGCGGTCCCGTTCCGGGCTCCGTCCCCGGAAATGACGGTGCTCCGTTGCGGCCTGCCACTCTGGGTGATCCCCCGTCGCGACCTGCCGATCGTCGCCGCGACCATCGCCCTGGGGGGAGGCGCGGGGATGCACCCGCCCGACTCCGCCGGCCTGGCCGAGCTCACGACCGCGATGATGGACGAGGGGACCACCTCACGCTCCTCGATCGACCTGGCCCGCGCGGCCGAGGAGATGGGGACGAGCCTTTCGACCAGTTGCGGCTGGGACGGCGCCTATGTCGGGTTTCAGAGCCTGACCCCCCACTGGCTCACCAGCCTCGACCTGGCGGTGGACGTCTTGCGGAACCCGACCTTCCCCGAGTCGGAATGGACGCGCATTCACGGCCAGACCCTGGCCGGCCTCAAGGCCGAGCGCGACAGCGCCGAGGCCCGCGCCCACCGGGGCTTGCTCCGAGCGCTCTACCCACTCGACCACGCCTACCGGATGCCGATCGACGGTGACGAAGCCATCGTCGCCCGCCTGACCCGCGAGGATGTCCGCCGGTTCCACGAACAATTCCACGGCCCGAGCCGCGCTGCCTGCATCGTGGCCGGCGACGTCGATCCCGCCGAGGTCGCCCGGGCCCTGGACGAACGCCTGTCCGGCTGGTCGGGCCCCGAGGCTCCCCCCCCTGCCCTCGCATCCCCCGCGCGGGGCCAGCGGCCGCGGATCCTCCTGCTCGATAAGCCGGGGGCACCTCAGGCGGTCGTCCGGGTCGGCCACGTGGGCTTGCCCCGTCTCGATCCCGACTTCACCGACGTGCTCGTCCTGAACCAGATTCTCGGGGGCCAGTTCACGTCGCGGCTGAACGCTAAGCTCCGCGAGGAGAAGGGATTCACCTACGGCGTCCGCAGCCACTTCGACTGCCGACGCGGCGCGGGTCCCTTCTTCGTCGGCGCGAGCCTCCAGTCCGATCGGCTCGCCGAGGCGCTGACCGACCTCCGCGGCGAGATCGAGGCCCTGGTCGGCGATCGCCCGCCGACCGCATCGGAACTCGATGACGCCCGCCGCGCCTTGATCGAGGGCCAGGCCCGTCAGTTCGAGACCCCCGCGGCCCTGGTCTCGCGCTACGCGGGCCTGTTCATCCACGGGCTCCCCGCCGACCACCATGCCCACTTCGCCGAGCGTCTGGAAGCGGTGACCGTCGACTCCTTGGCCGCCACCGCCCGCCGCCAGATCCAACCGTCCGCGTTGGCGGCCGTCGTGGTCGCCGACGCCTCGGTCGTGCTCGGACCGCTTCGTGACCTCGGGTGGTGCGAGGTTGAGGTCGACGTCGATATAAGCTGATCCAGGGTTGGCATCGGAATTCCGCCTTCCGGTGAGTTCACCCTTGGCGTGAGCACTTGCAATGTTATGATCGTCCTTGGGATCCATGGATTCCAAGGACGATTTTTTTATGCGTTCATGCCTGGTTCTGTGGGCCTTTTCGCATTGTCCCGATTGGGCACGCCGTTGTGTGCCTTGCCTGGTCGAACCGGTTTGTCGACGTCAGCCGCTTCTCGATCAAGATCCCTCCTGGGCGACTGAGGGAATGGAGGACCTACCCTGATGGTCGAGTTCACGCCGTGGCGAGTCCGGGCCCACATGATTGTCCTTGTTTTTGTGGTGAGCATGCTCTGGGGGTTGCACTACGCGTTGACCTGGGAATCGGCGGGAATTCCGTATGCGCTGACGTTCCTCTCCGCGTTTGTCGTGACTCAGTGCTGCATTGCCGATTCCAAGGTGGTCCGCAAGCCGATCCTCCTCTCCTTTCAGTGGTTGATGCTTCTCTTTTGGACGGTTTCGGCCCCGGCCTATCTCGTCTGGACCAGGCGGCTGCGCGGAGTCGGTCTCGCGATCGGCTTCTTCGTGCTTTATGAAGTCTTCCTGAATTTGACTTTTTTTGTGGTGCGCTACCTGGTGGATGGTCCGGCCTTCTTCAGACGATGATCGGGCAAGCCTGATTCTCCATTCCGATCGTCAAGGCTTTCGAACTCGAAGGGACACCCGGAGTACAGAATCTCAGGGGCGTCCGCGACGTCAAGCGGAAGTTCGGCCGTTCCGACGAGTGTGGCGAGGTCCCTTCCCAATTCCTGCAGCATCGCCGATGAGTAGCCCGGCCAATGTTTCCGAATCCGTCCCTCCGGGGCGATGAGCACGACGTATGCGGAATTTTCGATGTTGTAGTCGCGGATGATTCGGTGGTCGGGATCGAGCAGGAGCGGATAACGGACACGGTGTTTGTCCGCCCACCGTCGTGCCGTTTTCGCATCGGAGTTAATCACGCCGAGGAACGTGGCACCGGGATAGGCGGCATGCACTTGGTTGAAAAGAGGTTGGGCCGCATCGCTGCACGGACACCCCTCCTTGACGAAAATGAGAACGACCGGTCCCTTCCGATCGAGGTTGCCGAGGATGTAGCGGCGACCGTCGAAATCGGTCGATTCGAAGGCGGGAGCCTGGCGCTCGACCATCGTACGGCTGACCTCCGTCATTATCGGTGTGACGGCGTGCTTTGTCGGTCCTTCGATAATGACCATGCGAGGGGCCTCGGCCGCTTCTGAGTCAGCGCGGATCCGGGTCCAGGCATAGAAGAGGACAAGTGAGGTGAGCATCAACGCTAATAGACCAGCGGTGAGACATTTAAGCATGACATCCTTGCTTTGTTCATGCCTCGGCCAGAAAATCTGAAGCACCGGCCGAGGCCCTGTTTGTGAGCGAGAGGCCATTCGAGCGGCGATGGAGGACGACCCAATCCGCGCACAGAAGCCTCGGTGAAGGGAACAAAGCCCTGAATGGGGGGATGCCAGGGCCGGACGTATGGAGATCGTCCGCCCTGGCTGGCGGGGTTAAAAACCGACATTCGGCCGCCCGACCCGGCACTGGCCGCCTGATCCGATAGGGTCGGGTTCGTCCCGCTGCTGGGAACGTTTCGTGGCTTGCGACGAAGATTCGTCCGTCATCAGGATCAAAAGGCGTCGGCCGAGACGACCTCGCCGCCGCTGCGGGTGCTTAAGCCTCGCCACGTGGCGAGGTTGATTGAGTCCTTGGCAAATTGCACGTGGCCGTCGCAGTAAAGGGCGTTCACGCCACCGGAATGGTTGCTGCGTGCTCCCTTCCAGGCGGGATTGTGGGGTGGGCTGGTCTGCCAGCAGTCGTAGAGCTTGGAATTCGGTGCGAGGTAGTGGTTGTAGAGGGTGGTGCGATAGTCGCCGTCGTACCAGCCGAATCCCTTGTCGAGCCTCCAGCCCGTTGGGTTGGCACAGGCTGAGTCGGAGAGGGGCGTCGAGCCAATGGCCGCGGCTCTGCGGACGTCGGGCGGCCTTGGTGTTGCCCCGCTCTGGGTCGAAGCGCCTCCGGCTGCCGAGCCGATGAGCTGTTCGGAGGCGGCGACGGTGCCACTTGAACCGTCGGTGATCGTGGCGATCGATTGCGCCGGGCCGAGGACGAACGCGCCGTTGGCGGGTACCGTCACGCCGGCATCGCCCGGGTTGGCGCTCAACGGTGAGCCGTCCCCGGTGCAGAACTGGTAGTTGCTCGGCCCCGAAGTCATTCCTCCGGCCATGGTGGTCGGTGGCAGTGCGGCGTCGCTGGGGCAGAGAAAGAAGGTGACCTTCGTCGTCATCACCGTCGTGTTCTCGTTGAACGGAGTCCAGGCGCCAACCCCGTAGATCCCCGTCGGGCCGGCCGCAAGTGGAAAATTCATGTTCAAGGCATTGTAGATGTTCGTTTGCTCGAGGTAAGGCGACAACTGGGCCAGGACCGACCAGCGATAGTGCAGGGCTGGGGCGGGCAGCCCCGCCGTATTCTGGGGATAAAGGAACCCGACGGGGAAACTGTTGTTGGAAGAATGATAATTGTGTATGGCGATGCCCAGCTGCTTCAAGTTGTTGGTGCACTGGGCACGCCTCGCAGCCTCGCGAGCGGCTTGGACGGCGGGCAGGAGCAGTGCGATCAGCACGGCGATGATGGCGATCACCACCAACAGCTCGATCAGAGTGAATCCATGACGACGACGCATAATCGAATCAACTCCCGGTGGGGGCGCTCGGTACGTGGACCGGCGTGAAGCCAACGACCATGAAAGCCGCGGAACACGAGAATCAGGATATGGACACGCAAAGACGTTGCCTTGGCTCCGGGCGCACCGGACGTGCGCGCACGGAGCTCTCGGGATCCATCGCCAGCGATGACCCGGTCTAAGGATCAGGCGATCGCAAGCGGTCTCGGCGGCTTATCGAGGCGGGAGGCCCGCCGGGCCGGGAGGAGGCACCGCGAGGAGGGAGCCGTCAGCGAGTTGATCGCTGCGGGCAAGGGTTGCCCGAACTCCGTGAGCGTGGCGGACTTGCAGAAGCGTGTGGAGACGCCGGAAGGAACGTTGGGCAGGCCCGAATCACCGCAGGGAGCGGCGTTGAGACAGGGACTCGCATTAGCCAGGGGCCCTGCGACCGTTGGCTCGGCAACGGGTGTGGTCGGGAGAGTGGCTTGGGGTTTTCGCGGTTTGCAGCAGCACGAGTGACCACGGCAGCGATCGCCGCATTTGCAACTGTGAGCGTCAGCTTCCGCCGCAACACGCTCCGTTGCCTTGAGCGAGGACGCCGTTGCCTCCTTGCCTCCCCACCCGAGACCGAATGCGAGCAAGGTCGCGGCCAGCAGCCACCGCGTCCTCTCGCCGGTCAGGGGGTCTCGGGGGCAGTGTCGCATGCAAACGGCCTTCCATGCGCAAAATGGGAGTGGCTGCGAAATCAAGGCCCTATCTTTGATTCCAAAACATGCGTTGTCAAGCTGTTGAATTCAACCTTCGCCATAAGTCGGGTGAGCTGGGCCGACCCGACGAAACAGGCTCCTCAGCAAAATCTGTGGGTGTGGTTCGGCTCAGGGCATAGTGTCCGGGCCCGGATGTTTCTGTTGCCGAAGAGAATGGGATGAACCACGGAGACACGGAGGCACAGAGGAGAGGGAAGAGTTATGAATGTTCAAGATTTGGCGGGTTGGGTGATCGGGTCGGCAATCGAGGTTCATCGAGTGCTCGGGCCGGGATTGCTGGAGTCGGCGTACGAGAATATTTGTGTTATAAATTGCGGCAAAACAACATCTTGTTTCAGAGGTAGCAGAAGCTCCCTGTCCATGGCAAGGACGTTCATCTTGATTGTTGTTGCAACATGGATATCGTCATCCCGGAACGCCTCGTCATCGAGCTGAAAACCGTCGAAAGACTGGTCACGATCGATCCACGAGGCTCAACTCTTGACGTACCTGAAATTCAGCGAGATCCGCTTCAGCCTCCTCCTGAACTTCAACGTCCCCGTCTCGAAGGAAGGAATCAAACGAAAGATCCTCTAACTCAACTCTTTCCCCTCTCTCTTCTTCCCTGTGTCTCCGTGTCTCATCCTCCCATGCCCTCCACCCACTGATTCCGCGGAAGAGCCAAAAGAGGAGGCCCAATCCTCTGTGCGAACTTTTCTAACGCGGCGAACGTAGCAAGCAACAGATGCAGCCAGTGAAATGCCGATGAACAGGTAACGACGGGTGAAAGGCTCTTGCTGGATTATGCCTCAATTCACCTTGCCTTGAGTCGTCGGCCTGCATAAACTGCAAGAGTACCGGATGACCTCTGTCGGTTCGTAGCCGACACCCAGTGGAAACGATTCGCATGTCCACGACGCTCCGCCATCTTCGTCACTCGCTGATTGTCCTCGCGACAATCGTGGGAGCGTCGCTGGCTGCGAGCGAGACCTCGGCCTGCACGACGATGGCGCGAGGTGATCGGGCCTGTGTCACGGTTTGTGGGTGCTGCACAACCAAGACGAACGACGTCCCAGCGAATGGGGTGAACGTTGCGGTTGAGTTGGTAAGCCCAACGGTGGTGATTCCGCAGGTTCCGGCGGGGTGTGCGACCTCATCACCCGGCGGGGCTTGCTCCTGCCGGTCGCAGGAGCCGGTGGCTCCCACGCCTAAACCCTCGCGAACGACCGCGGAGGGGCGCACCGAGTTGAGCCCAGGCTCGGCTTGCGTGCCTTTTGGCGACGATTCGGCCACACGAATCCAGCTCGCCTTGCAGGTCCCGGCGGTTCAAAACCCGCCGAAGACCCCACTCTATCTCCGCAACGAACGCCTCCTGTTTTAACGCCTCCCCTGTGACGTAGCCCTTTTGGCTTCGCTGGCGAGAGAGCGTTTGCGCCGCCCCCTGTCCGTCCTGGACAAGCCGGGTCCGCGATGCTCTGCCGTCACCGAACCTTGAGCTTCGACACCGGGGATGAGGACGACGGCCTGCCCATTGGGTTGGTTGCGGTGGGACGTCCTCCCCCTCCCTGGAAACGGGGTGCGGGAGCGGTCCGCGCTGTGCGGACCGCGATTCAAAGGCGAAGAAACCGAGGAGACGAGATATGAATCGGCGTGGAATGATCGGGATGGCGACGGCTCTGGTCCTGGCACTGTTCACCGGAGCATCGGCCAGTTTCGCGGAGACCAAGGCCAAGTCGGCCTGTGTTTGCTGTGGAAATGCTTGCGCCTGTGAGCTCTGCACTTGTGATATCGATGCCAAAGCGGGCCAGGCGTGTGACTGCTGCGAAGGTGCCGCTTGCTGCTCGGCCGAGTCCGCGACAGCGGCCAAGGCGAACGAGTCGGCCAAGGTCAAGTCGGCCTGTGCTGATTGCTGTGGCGCTGCTTGCGTCTGCGATGCCTGCACCTGTGATGCCAAGGCCAAGGCGGGCCAGGCGTGCGACTGCTGCGAGGGTGCCGCTTGCTGCGTGGCAACGCATGAGGCGACGGCCAAGGTGAAGGTCGAGAAGGCCGGCAAGGCCTGCTGCTCGATCAAGGGCAAGAACGTGCCGACTGCGACCACCCGCTAACCTCCGGCGCGGCCGCCCCCCGGTACCAGCGGAAGGCGGCCGCGGTCTTGCCCGAAGGAAAGACTGCACTCGAGAGCGGCCTCGCACCTTGGCGAGGCCGCTCCCTGATCACATTCTACCGCGTTGAGGCGTGTTACCGTCATGAACCGTCGAGAAAAAAAGTCTCATGTGAACGTCGGTCGAAAAACGTAGCGCACGCCGGTCTCCGGTGTTCGGTCGAAAAACGTAGCGCTCATGGATTCACTCGTGGCGTCTGGTACACCAAAGCGAACCTGGTTTCGCCTCGATACCCCACGCGTCGCGAGGTCTATGGGTGTTCACGCACATGCACAACTGGGCCGAGATCCGCCGCCGCGTCCTCGTGGACGGGCAGAGCAAACGTTCCATCTGCCGCGAGTTCGACATCCACTGGGATACGCTCCAAAAGATCCTCCTCCATAACGAGCCTCCGGGCTATCGCCAGGCCCGGCCCCGCGCCCGGCCCAAGCTCGAGCCGTTCTTGCCGATCATCCACCAAATCCTCCAGGACGACCGTAAGGCCCCGAGGAAGCAGCGGCACACCGCTCGTCGCATCTTCCAACGCCTTCGCGATGAACATGGCTACCGGGGCGGCTTGACCATGGTTCAAGGCGTCGTCCAAACCTGGCGGGAGGGGCAAGCTGAAGCCTTCCTCCCGCTCGTGCACCGGCCCGGCGACGCTCAAGCGGACTTCGGACGCGCCGTCATCAACATCGCCGGCCAATCCTGGACCGCCGCGCTGTTCGTCATGACGCTCACTCATTCCGATGCGATCTTCTGCGCCGTCTTCCCGCGAGAATGTACGCTCACCTTCCAGGAGGGACATCGCCTTGCCTTCGCCTGCTTTGGCGGCGTACCCCGACGGATCACCTACGACAATACCCGGATTGCCGTGGCTCGGATCATCGGCCAGCGAGGGGAGGGCGGGACAGCCGAGTTTCTCAGAATGAAGAGTCATTACTTGTTTGAATCACACTTCTGTCGCGTCCGCTCCCCCAACGAGAAAGGACATGTTGAGTCGCTTCTCGGTTACGCACGTCGTAACTTCCTCGTGCCGGTCCCCGATGCCGTTTCCTTCGACGCCCTCAATGCACGCCTGGAGCAGGGCTGCCGGAGCGACCTGGGCCGCACGACGCGGGGCCAGACCCTAACCAACGCCCAGCTCCTGGAGCGGGAGCGGGCCGAGCTGCTGGCCCTACCCGAGGAGCCGTTGAGCATCCGCCAGGTGGAGACGGTGCGGGCCAATTCGTTGTCGCTGGTGCGATTCGATCGGAACGACTACTCGGTCCCGACTCGATACGCACATCGACGCCTGACCGTCGTGGCGGACGTGGAACGGGTACGGGTGGAGACGACCGAAACGATCGTCGCCGACCATCCTCGATCCTGGGATCGCTGTCGGACGATCTTCGATCCGGTGCATTACCTCGGCCTGCTGGAGCGGAAGCCCGGGGCGTTGGACTTCGCCCTGCCCCTGGCGGGCTGGGAGTTGCCGAGGTGCTTCGCCACACTCCGTGGACGCCTGGCCGAGGACCAGGGGTCGCGAGGCCAGGTCGAGTATATCCGCGTCCTGCGACTCCTGGAACGAGCCACGCTCGAGGAGTTGACCGCGGCGGTTGAGCAGGCCTTGAGCCTGGAGGTGTCGGCGGTCGACGGGGTGCGGTTGATCCTCGAGCACCGGCGGGATCGGCCGACGGCGAGGTTGGATCTGGAGAGCCGCCCCCACTTGCAACGCGTGAGCGTCCCGGCGCCGGACCTGAGCGGCTACCGTTCGTTGTGCGGGGAGGTGCCGTCATGAGCAAGCCAAACTCGGTTCCGGGGGACTTGGTACGTTTGAAGCCGATGCTGAGGTCATTGAAACTGCCGACGATCTGGGCGGAGTGCGAGAAGGTCGCCCGGCAGTGCGCGAGTGAACGAGTGGACCATCTGGGTTACCTGTCGCGGGTGTGCGAACTGGAGATGATCGAGCGGGAGCGGAAGGCGGCGGCGCGGCGACTGAAGGGCGCACGGTTCCCCGCGGTGAAGACGCTGGGTGAATTCGCGTTCGCGGCGCAGGCGGTGATCCCCGAGATTCTGTTGCACGATCTTTCGAGATGCCATTACATTGACAAGCGAGAGAATGTATTGTTTGTCGGCGCGTCGGGTACGGGGAAGACGCACCTCGCGACCTCGCTGGCGGTGGAGGCATGCCAGCGAGGTAAGCGGGTGCGTTTTGTGCGGGTGACCGAACTGATCACGAGCCTGCTGGAGGCCCGGGATCAACACCAACTGGCGAGGCTGAAAGGCCAGTTGAGCAAGCTGGACCTGCTCGTGCTCGACGAGTTGGGTTACGTGCCCGCGAGCAAGGTGGGAGCGGAGTTGCTCTTTGATGTAATCAGCACATCATATGAGAGAACCAGTCTGATCGTGACGACGAACCTGCCGTTCGAGCGTTGGACGGAGGTTCTCTTGGACGCGAGCTTGACGGCGGCTGCGTTGGATCGCCTGACGCACCGCTGCCACATCGTGGAGACGGGTAGTGAGAGTTATCGCCTCAAGGAAGCGAAGCGTCGTCACGCGGCTCCGGATGGTTTGAATCGCGCCAGGAGGGCATCGAGCACGGACCTTGTGAACGAAAGTCGAGTGGCTGAGCGATCGTCCCCTGTGGACGACCCGAGCTCAAACAGGTAACGTCTGTTTACCGGGCGCTACGTTTTTCAACCGGCGTGCGCTACGTTTTTCGACCGACGTTCACAGTCTCACGACCCTTGGAGCGACGGCCACCGGACTCGCTGCTTCTGAGCCTGTTCCTAACCTGATGACTTCATGTAACGATCGCCAGATTGCTTGGTCCTGGCTTGGCGCTTCGGGCCGGAGAGATATCTTCGCACGACGTGTCCCTTCCACATCCAGAATCCGGACAGGATCACAATCGGGACGAAAACATATCGTGTCGCCAATGCCGCACTGGGGATCTCCGCCACCGGACCGTAGATCAACCCGAGGATGGGGATACTCAGAATCAGGTGGAGCCAGCGAAAGATCTGCCGTTCGGTTTTTGCGGTCATCCGAGGGATCTCCCGCTCCGCATCTCCCGTGGCCTGACCCCTCGCCACATGCCAACTTTGCCTCGTCTCATCTCTGAAGCCCTCTTCGCGCGAATGAGTCTCGACAGGTCCATATTGTAACCCTCGATCGGATTGGAAGGGGCCGTTGCGACGGTCAGGCACGTCCGCTTTCGCCTGGCCGTGACCGCGGGAGCTTAAAGCCCGCGGCGATGAGCCAGAAGAAGCCAGGGAAACGAGTCAGCGGGATGAGAAACAACGCCTGGGGGATGATGAGGCTCAAGCTGCTCAATTCACCGATGACGCCCACGATTAGGCCGAGCATGACCAGCCATCGCGGCAGGAGACGCAGGAACGCCGCGGGGATGCTGATACCCGCGATCAGCAGGCCGAGCGGCACGCTGTAACCCACCCCTCCTGTCGCCACCAGCAGGAAGTAGAGCGCGCGAGCCAGAGAGGCGCTATCCGCAATGCCCGGCTGTCCGATGGTCCATTGAACCAGGGCCGAAAGCGCGACGAAGAACGACGCAGACAGCCCGCCGAAGAGAGCGATCGTGGCCCCCGCGGCCTCGTCACCGTGATATCGGAGGCGGCTCACCATCGTGGCCGTGAAAATACCGAGGGGAATGGACGAGCCGAACTGGAGGAACGCACAGAGACGTACTTTGGCGGATTCGCTTTGAAAATAGGTCACAATCTCGCCAGCCGGCTGGAGCGGCGACGGGAAATGAGGCTCGCTGACGAGCCCGGTGACCGGAATGAGGCTGGCCAAGAATAGGGCTGTGAAGACGAGAGCCACCGCACCCGGGTTGGGACCCCGATGTCGTTCATTGGCTTCGGTCCGGTGGAGAGGGGATTCTCTTGTCATGGCGTTGTCCGATACTCTTGAGGCCGAGAAACCGCCCGTCACAACCGGGTCGGGAACGGTTCCGATCGCGACCGCTGTCGCGCCGGAACCGGGGTAATGTTATTGTAGTGAATCGTTACAGTCAATAACGATCATTCGGAGGAAACCATGAGCCGGTCCCGTGTCACGAAGCCATCCTTGGAGCCGGCAACTGGGCTGGTCTTTCTCCTGACTCAGGTGGGCGCCCACGCCGCCGCCCGGTTTGCGGAGCGTCTCGCGCCCCTGAAACTCGCGCCGCCGCACGCTGGCATCCTCTGGGGTATCAAGCAGGCCGACGGCCTCAGCCAGCAGGCCCTCGGCGAAAAACTCGGGATGTACCCCAGCCGGCTCGTGCTGATCCTCGATGAACTCGAACAGCGCGGGTTCGTCGAACGCCGAGACCGGGAGACGGACCGACGGTCCTACGCGCTGCACTTGACCGAGGCGGGGGCCGAAATCCTGGAGCAGATCGGACGCATCACTCGCGAGAATCAGGAGGGGATCTGCGCGGCTCTCGACGAGGCGGAACGAGTCCAACTTAAGGATTTGCTCTCGCGGATCGCGGCTGAGCAGCAGCTTACGCTCGGCGTCCATCCCGGCTATCGCAAGCTCGGCGGCGCGCAGCCTAAGTAGCGGGCCAAGTCAGCGGCATGAAATTTGTTGGATGGATCGAGAAATGGGTGGGTGCGAGATGTGCGAAATGCGTTATTTTGAGTGATCTTGGTGGCATGTCCGGCAAGTCGTGGAGGATCTTGGCCGGGCCGGCCGGGCGACTCTAAACTCCACCTTCGACGTTGACGAACTTGTCGGATGCACCGCTTCGCCGCGAATGTCAGAAGTTCTCGCGACTCATTCTGCCCTTGCCAACGACTCCTCCACCGTGAGGACGGACGGCCCGGCTGTTTGGGAATGCCTCCCGCGGGCCGTCCATTGGGAATTTCCGCGAAAATGGGCGGATCAGGTCTTGAGCAGTTCGCACGCTTGGGCGTGACCGGGAGCGGGGAAGCCGTATTCGCTGGCGGTGACCCGCGCCAGGGCGGCCAGATGTCGCCAGCGGAAGGCGGGGCGGGTGCTGGCGAATTCCTCGGCGACGGTGCGGTAGTACTTTTCGGCGTGCAGGGCGCCGTCTTCGCTGATCGCGTATTTGATCAGGAGGTCGAAGACAGGGCGGGCGGGTTGGCCGAGCGTGCCCAGCTGGTGGACCAAGGCGCAGGCCAGGGCCTGGTCATTGGCCTTGATTGCGGCCTCGACCTCGGGGAGCAGGGATTCGGAGTCGGTTCGGGAGCGGACTTTGGACTCGTGCTCGGCGAGCGGGTATGGCTGTGGATTCAGGCCGTTGGCCTGGCCGGCGGTGTGGTAGGCGCCCACGATCAGGCTGGCGGCCGAGTTGCGGCGGTTGCTGACGCGGGCGATGTTCCGCCAGGCGTTGGCCGAGTCGGAGGCGTGGACCCCCACCGAAGCGCCATGGACGCTGCCGACCGGCTTTTGCGAGGAATCCGCCTGGCGGCGACCGGGGTCGCGGAGCACAAGCTGGTTGGCCGCCAGTGAGATGGCCTCGCCGATGGCCTCGGGGGCCATCCCCTCGGCCAGGGCCGCCGCGACGGCGTCGGCCGCCTGGCTCCTTGAGGACCCGACGATCGTCTGGGCGAGGTGTTCGACCCAAGCGTCGTCCGCCTCCTTCCGTCCCGGTTCCCGTTCGACCAGGTGGTGCTGGTCGAGCAGTTTGGGCAGCAAGGCGCGGAGCTCGGCATTCCCGCCCCGTTTCTGGATCTCCCGCTCACCGTCCACGCAGAAGCGAACCGACTGACGGAGCAAGGTATGTGCCTGTTCCTTGCCGGTCAGGTCGAGCAGGGACCAGGCGCGCCAGGCGAGGACCACGCGGTGCACGTTGAAGTCGTCATGCACGAGATAGAGGAGGTCGTTGTAAGCCTCGTCGAGCGGCCCGCTCGCCAGCGCGGCGAAGGCACGCTCGGCCCCCACCATGTCCTGCTTGCGCATCAGGTCGCGAAGCGCTTCTCCGTCCGGGCGGCCTCCCGCTCCGATGATGGTTCCGTTCAGGGTGTTGTTGGCTTCCACCGGGTGCAAGGCTTCGTGGGCCCGGCCACCGCTCTCCTGAATGTGGTGGGTATTGCGGTAGAGCACTTTGAGGATGGGCATCGCCTGCTGCGACTGGGGCAACTCCCTGGACATCTGATAGGCCGGCGACAGGGCCATGATTGTGTGGTAGCCCTCGTAGTCTTGTCCACCGAAGGTGCGGGCGTTCGCCAGAGCGGCGGCCGCCACGAGCTGGCGAAGATCGGTGCCGTTCCGCATCCGCCGGACGACTTCCGGCAGCAAGCGGTCCACCGGGGTCTCCTGCATCAGCGCGACCAGCGGTTCGAGCGCTCCGAACGACAGGGTGCCGGCCACTTCATCGGCCATGGCGGCCGAGGCCAGGCCCAGGTCCTCCGCCAGCGCGGGGCCGATGCTGGCGAGCAGCATCCCGCGACCCACGTCCGCGAGAAAATCACGGCGACTGTGACGACTCATAATCATGACCTCCAGACTTGGTTTCAGTCGATCTGAGAGGTAGGCGACACGGTCCTGATTCTAGCCTCGGGGATCTTGGATGTGTTAAACGTTTCTTTTGCATCGTCGCGGTTTCCGGTTGCAGCCCCCGAAGTGACGGTCGTCCCGCGGGGGCTGCAACAGTAACCGATATTTTCAGACGTCGCAGAGTACCACCGCCTGCTCCAGACCGGCCAGCGGGTCGCGCACCGGGATGAACTCCTGGCCGACGTAACCCTGGTAGCCGACCTCCAGGAGGGCCTCCATGATCGGCTTGAAGGCGATCTCTTGCGCGTCGTCGAGCTCGCCACGACCGGGGTTGCCCGCGGTGTGGATGTGGCCGAGGTAATCCTTGTGCTCGCGGATCCGGCGGATGACGTCGCCGTCCATGATCTGCACGTGGTAGATGTCGAAAAGAAGCTTCAAGTTCGGTGAATCAACGCGTTTAATAATGTCGATGCAATAATCGGTATGGTTCCCCTGGTAGCCGGGGTGCCCCTTCATCGGGTGCGAGCGATCACGCGTGTTGAGCATCTCGAGGCAGAGCGTCACCTGCTTCTTCTCGGCGTAGCCGATGATCTCCTTGAACCCCTCGACGCAGTTGGCGGCCCCAACGTCGTTGGGGAGTCCCTCGGCCATTCCGGTGAACGTAATGACGTTCTTGAACCCGTGGGCGGCGCAGGCGTCGATCGAATCCTTGGTGGCCTTGAGCACCTGCTCACGGTACTTGGGGTTGTTGAACCCCTTCACGAACGGCGGCTCGGCCCCCATGTCGATCGAGGCGATGGCGCATTCGAGGCCGTGTTTTTTCAGCAAGGGGAAATGCTCGGGAGCGATCAGTTCGATACTGCCGCAGCCGAGCTGCTTGGCAATCCCGATCATCGCCTCGACGTTCCAATACTTCTCGAAGCACCAATGAACGATCGACTGCTTGATCCGTCCCTTGGTGATCCGTGCGCCGGCCTGCCCCGCCTTGGTCTCGGCACCGCTCGCACTCGCACTCGCGGCCGTGGCTCCACCGAGACTGGCGAGGCCGAGGAGGGCGGCCCCTTCCAGCAACTGCCGGCGGCTGGAACGATCGAGGTCGGCCTGGTTTTGATTCTCCGGATTCATGGCGATTTGGTTTCCCGATTAGGAAGGATCGAGGGAGAGTTTGCTGTCGGAATTAGACCAGCGGAGACCAGTTGCGCACGGCCGCGAGGATCTGCTCGACGACGGTCTCGTCATCGAGGTCATTCTCGGCAAGCGCGACCACGATGACCGCGCGGACCTTCCCCTTGAGGTCGTGAAGCGGGACGGCCACCGAGCGGGTCGCGTCGAAGGCATGGAGCCAGTAGCCCGACCCCGTATCGTCGGGCCCTTGTTGGTCGACGCGTGAGATGGCCGGTACACCGGTCAAGGCCGCCCGGACAATCCCGAGCTCGAGCTTGGAGGTCGGGATGGACCGCGTGGCCTCGGCGAAGCGTTGCGCCACTTCCTCGCGGAGCGCGGGGCTGGCGACGAACGAAATTTGCTCCAGCCAATTACCCGCCAGCCACCAGTATCCGGCCGCCCGCGCTCCCAGGTCGAGCCGGAGAGTGGCGACGTTTTGCCTGACCTCTTCATCGGGGAGGTGAGTCATGTCATCGCGATCCATCCCGGATCGACCCGGGTCAAAAATCAAATCACGGAATCCGGGCGGTCGACCGGGGCTGAAGTGAAGTAAAGTGGCTTAGTTAATTTTGATCATCTCGACGTCGAACTTGAGCGTGGAGTTGGGGGGAATCACCGCCCCTGCTCCGCTCGAGCCGTACCCTTCCTCGGGGGAATGGTCAACTGTCGCTGGCCGCCCACTTGCATTCCGGCCACGCCGACGTCCCAGCCCTTGATAACGCGTCCCTGGCCCAAGGTGAATGAGAAGGGCTGGTTGCGGTCGCGCGAGCTGTCGAACTTGGTGCCGTCGGTCAGCGTGCCCGTGTAGTGGACGGTGACGGAATCGCCCGCCTTCGCTTCCGGTCCGGTGCCGACTTTCACGTCATTGATCTCTGTCTTGAAGTTGGCCATGGGGATGCCTTTCCATTGGATTTTGGAGAGAAGCGAATTGCACTGTCGAGCCGAGATTCCTCCGAAATGCCGGCCCGGGCTTATGTTAACCCCCGCGACCGATCTCGACAACCCGCCCAACGCCTGCGCCGCCGGATCGCGAGCGACTCCGTTGATTTATCGTAAATCAGAACGTTGTCGGATCTGATGATTCTAGGAAATGCGGTGTTGTTGATTGTATCGCTGTCTTGTCGGGTGAGCATGGCTCACCCTGGCGATGAGGACTGAGAATGGGGGAGTGACGTGGAGCGGATGCCCCGCCGCTCGGCTCGGATCTTCAATCCACCCGTCCTGGGAACTCAAAACGGCGTCTCGACTTGGCCGTCGCTTGCGATTGCGGCGGCCCTTGGTCCAAGCTACTCTTGAGGCTTTGAGAACCGCGCGGCTTCGGCGCTTTGCCTTGGGCGCGAGCGATTCCTGATCTCTTCTTGACCTTCGACCAGAGAGCCAGCCATGACGAAATCGGTGAAAGTGACCGTGACCGAACGCGACGGCCGCCAGTACGCCTCGACGGGGTCGGCCTGGGAGCCGGTGATCGGTTACTCCCGCGCGGTCCGGGTCGGCAGCACGATCCACGTCACCGGGACGGTGGGGGTCGAGGCGGACGGGACGTTCGCTCCGACCATGAAGGGGCAGGCGAAGCGAGCGTTTGAGATCATCCTCGCCGCGATCGAGGCCCTCGGGGGCAGTGTCGGCGACGTGGTCCGGACTCGGATCTACGTCACGGACATCTCCAAGTGGGAAGAGGTTGGTCAGGCGCATGGCGAGCTCTTCGCCCACATCCGCCCGGCCACAACGATGGTCCAAGTCGCTCGTCTGATCGACGACGCGGCGCTCGTCGAGATCGAAGCCGATGCGCATCTCAGCCCCGAGGAGTCGCCCCTACTCTAACCGGAACGCGAGCGATCGTTATTCCGTTCCAGGGGGCCGGAGTTCCACCGGGACCTTCCGGCCCGCCAGGTAATAGACGTACGCCGAGACCGCGCGAAGTTCGGGGTCGTCGAGGACTCCGCCCCAGGCGGGCATCGCGGTCCCCTTGGCTCCTTGCGCGATGACTTGCATGACCTGGTCGGGGCGATCGCCGTGCTTCCAGGTTGCGTCGGACAGGTCACCGACCGGCGGCCCGACCAGGCTCAACGCGGTCGGGCCGTTGCCGCGCCCCGTCTCGCCGTGGCAGCCGACGCAGCGAGCCAGGTAGATCGTTCGCCCCTGGACCAAAAGCGGGTCGCCGGCAATGGCTTTCGGGGGTGGACCCGCCGGTTTCTTGAGCAGGTTGTAGGTCAAGGCCGCGCCCCCGAGCAGGGCGAGCAACGCGAAGAAGATCCGTCGCGAGGCGTCGCGGTCGATCCCCGGGGGGGGCTGGGGTTCCGTGGTCTCGTCGGTGGACAAAAGGGAAGCCCTTCAGAGTCGAAAGCCAGGTCTTGAGCGGCTCCGCCGTCAGAGCGGTTCGGACGAGGCGGGATCCGCGGCTCGAGCCGTTGGGCTTGGCCGCCACTCATTCATACGCGGTTTTTGGCGGTTCGGCCAGGTCGACGTCGGGAAAGAGTCGGCGGAATTCGGCGTCGGCGGCGGATTCACAGGCCTGCGAGAGGTCGTTGATGTCCTGGCCAGCCTGTTCTTCGACCAGGACGTCGATCCAGATTATGTGGTCGGTTTTCAGTGCGAGGACGATCTCCGAGCCGGTCCAAAGGTGATCGGGATCGACCCGTCTGAGTGTCGAGCCGCTCGGCCTCCAAAGGCGGGTCATTCCGACCCTATGGTAGGCGAATCCGAACTGGAAGCGTTCGGGAAAGGCCATAATCGGCTCCGGATTCGCGGAGTTCGTTTTCAGAGCAAACCGCCGTGGCGCGAGTCCATGCCATTTAAGACAAAGAGGGCCTCTCCCTCTTTCACTGTCTCCTTGAGTACGATCGCCGTGGGGCTTGTCTCACCGCCTCTCTCCTATGAATACTCGGAGGAAGGCCATCGCGCTGCGACATTGTTGCAATGCGATCTTCCGCGAATCCCAGGCCCGGAAAATTGGACCTCATTGTGCCGATTCTCAATATCGAGGGGTGGGAATCGACAATATCCTCATCGTCGGTCCATGGGGTGGGGCGTGTCTCCCCGGTAAAAACACTGATTTCGTGGTGGTCCGCGCCCAACCTCCAAGCGAATTCGGATCCATGGGTTCCCGTCGCGCCGAGCGGACACGGCCCACCATTGTTGTCTCTTTGATTGAGGATACATCTTGATTGTTATGACGGACAAGTTCGCTTTGATGGAGATCGCGACGATGAGGTTGGTTCGCTCAGTCGTGTTACTGACCTTGATGATCACCGCGGTGAGTGCGCGGGAGGTCCGAGCCGAGTTTGCGCTTCGTGATGGGGACACCGTCGTTTTCCTGGGTGACAGCATCACCGCGGCACGTACCTATGGCAAGATCGTCGAGCGTTATACCTTGCTCCGATTCCCCGGACGCAAGGTGCGGTTTCGCAATGCGGGCTGGGGAGGCGACACCGCCGTGGGGGGCCTCGCCCGGCTCGACCGCGACGTCTTTGCCCATCAGGCGACGGTGCTGATCGTCGCCTATGGTATCAACGACATCGGCTGGGGAGCACGGGCTGATGAAGCGCACAAGACCGCCTACCTCAACGCCGTTCGAGGGATTGTCGAACGCTGCAAGGCCAAGAATGTCCGCGTTTTCATCGGCTCGGCCGCGGTCACGGCGGCCGACCCCGATCAGAGCGAGACCGACTTCCTCCAACGCATGTGCGACGAAGGCATGGCCATCTCCCGTTCCCTCGGCGAGGGCGCCATCGATCTCCAGCGCACGATGCGCTCGATCCAGAAGCAGGTGAAGGTCGCCAACGCTCACGCCAAGGACGAAAAAGAGAAGCAGACGCTCCATGCCGCCGACGGCATCCACCTGAACGACCTCGGTCAACTTGCCATGGCCTATGCCATCATCAAAGGGCTGGGAGCGCCGGCCGACGTCTCCTCCGTGGTCATTGATGCGCGCACACCGGCCCTGGTCCACGCCCACGACTGCAAGGTGTCGAACCTCAAAGGAGACGCCACTCGCCTGGAGTTCGACCGCCTCGACGAGGGGTTGCCCATCAATTTCGGTGTGTTCGGCGCCTTGCAGTTTCGGTTCATCCCGATCCCCGAGGAGTTGAATCGCTACTTGCTGAGCGTGCGTGATCTGCCCACCGGCCGGTACGCGGTCGAAGCCGATGGGCGAGGGATCGGGATCTATACGAATGAACAGTTGGGCCAAGGTGTGAACATCGCTTCAGCGACGTCCGACGCCTGGGAGCCGGGCGGCCCCTGGGATGCGCAGGCGGCCTTGCTCTTGCAGGTCAATGATGCGCGTGACCAGGTTGCCCAGGCCCGTCGCCTGACCGGACGCTACCTGGCCGACAGTCCTAACCGGGGGGAAATCGAAGGGCGAGCCGACGCGATCAACGCAGAGCTCGAGGAACTGCAACGCCGGATCGCTCGACCCACCGCTTACCACTTCGTCGTGCGCCCCGCCGTCGCGCCCGACCAGGCCAAATGAGGCGTTGAGAAGGACGTGTCGGCATCCCTGGATTGCGCATCGACGATTCACCAATCGTAGTACGCCTTGCGACTGGACGGATCTCGTCTTTATCGTCCCGGAAGTTCGCGTTCGATCGCCTCCATGAACTTAGAGAATTCGGCCTCGGAGTATCCAACGGATTGATAGCGGATGCGTCCGTCGACGCCGATCAGGTAATTGCAGGGAAATGCAGGCACTGCGAATCTAACGGCCACCTGATGCTCGGGATCGGCCGCGATCGGGAACGACAGGTGATTCTTTGCCCGGAACTCGTCCAAGTCCGATTCCTTTTCGCCCGTCCCGATCGCGATTATGGACAGTCCACGATCCTTGTAACTCTTCCAGACCTCCGGCTCCAGCCTTGCAAACTCGCGAACGCAGGGCCCACACCGAATCGCAAAGAAGTTGACCAGAATCGGCCCGCGACGCGGTGTCGCCGAGTCGAATAGGTCTCCCGCAAGGGTCTTCACCCGGAACGCCGGCGCCGCCTGCCCCGTTCGTGTCTTGGTTAACTCCGGAACGTGGTGCCCCTTGTCACGCCGCCACATTGTAAGGCTTCCCACACAAGTGGCGATGTAGCCAACCGCGAGAGTAGCCAGGACGACCTTCCGCCTTCCACAGGTGACATGGCCGGACCGAGGATCTTTACGCATGAACGGCCCCTTCCTGCGGCGTGAGGCGATCACGGAGAGGACCAGCCCCATAAGGAAGCCGAGGAGGGAGCCATAAAAATAACCCATGAGCAAAGCTTGAGGGATCGGTGCGATGCGCCAGCCAAGCGCGAGGCCACCGAGAACCCCCATCACGACCCCTACGGAAGTTCCGAGCACGGCATCAATCAGTGACCGCCCCAGGAACCTCGGAGCACTATGCCGTCTCGATCCTGAAATGCCGAGGATGGCGAATGCGATCGCGCCGATGAGGATGCCGAGTGCAGCCTGCACCCCCGGGAGTCCGGAGGTTGCTGCTGTCATTGTATGCTTTCCCGTGAATGGGAAGAGTCGCCTATCAACAGTCATGAAGACCGGGAAGACGATCAGGGCCTCCAAGAAACCGGCGAGTGCCAGGGCGATACTCCCGACGAGGCCGAAACCGATGATTCGGCCGGCACTCCGCCAAACGGACGCGGTCGGTTTACCCAGTGCCGAAGTTGACACGAGAATCCCTCCCGTATGATGACGGGTTCCGAACATCGGTCCTGCATGTCACGCGATTGCGACAGGCTCTTCGGCCGATACCCATGAATATTATCGTGAACGCGCAGTTCTATTGGCAACGGACCGATGAGAAGGCCGTCTCCGTCGGCTCCCGGAGCGAGGCAATCGGCCGCCTCAGCAGACCCGAGCGCCCCCCCCGGGAGGGGAACCGGCCGGAATTTACGCGTCACCATCTCCTCGTCGTGGCGGAATGGAGCGAACTGACCAGGGGGCAGATCGCCTGGCAGCCGCTCTCGCCGGCCGTCGTGCCGAAGCTCAAGGGCTACCGCGCGACGCTCGATCGGTTGACTTGCGACGACACGCGCCCCGCCGAATGGCGCGGCCTCGTTGCCAAAGAGCCACCCGTGACCGATTATTGATGGGTGATTTTTGGTAGGCCAAAATAAGCCTGGAAGTGTGGGGGTACTGTGTTCTGGGTGCCACGGGTTCGGTACTCAGAACCCGTGCTCTACAGTCCAAGACTTTCCCACTCGGCAGTCGATTGTCATAAGCATCGAGTGCTTGTTTGATTCGCCGACTTGTTTTGTTCGCCCACTTGAACTAGGGTGGTCTAAGCCCGGGACTCATTGTTTTCCGGCCGTGAAGAGAACGATCTCATGTCCGGGTTCAGAATTGTGGTCCTCTGTATCGCATCGGCCGTCGCGTACGGCATTGTGCATGACCAGATCACGGCGCGGGTCTGCATCGAATATTTCACAATCGGCCACCCACCGGTCTTCTTGACAGCGTCGCCCACTTTGCTCGCGCTGGGCTGGGGAATCATCGCGACCTGGTGGTGCGGCCTGATCTTGGGCGTTCCACTCGCCCTGATCGCGCGGCTCGGCTCGCGTCCCAAGCTGACGGCGGCTGATCTCCGGAAACCGATCGCGATCCAACTCGTTTGCATGGGCATGGTGGCGGCGATCGCGGGTTGTAGCGGCTACGTCGCGGCTCGCGCTGGTTGGGTTGAGTTGATGGAACCGCTGGCCTCCGAGATCCCTGAGCCGGCGCGTGTCCCCTTCCTGGCCGACCTCTGGAGTCACCTGGCCTCCTACGGGTCCGGGTTCCTCGGTGGGCTCCTCATCTGGGGCTGGGCGTGGCGTGAGCGGAGCCGACGTCGCTCTGTAATTACAAGTCAACACGTATTGAAATCTATACGTGATGTGGACCAAATCCAATGAGCTGGGGTCTCGGGCCGGAGAGCATCGGGATGAACGACTTCCTGGACTGGGCGCGTGACCTCTCGCCGGTTGTGGCCGCAGCCTGGCTGTTCGGGGCGAACCTGGTTTCGTTTGCCGTCGCCATGGCGTTAGGGCACCTGGCCACGCACTCCCTATCCCGCCACCGCGTCTCGCTTCCGCCCGACCCGCTGGAGACGAGGGAGCTCCTCTACACGGCGGTCGGGTTCGTGGTCAACTGGCTGATCACCATCGCCGCCTGGTTCCTCTGGCGACATGGTTTCGTCGTCATTCGCCGGGACACCGGCTGGCGTGCCTGGCTCGACGTGCCGATCCTGGTCCTGGTCATGGATCTGGCGATGTACATGCTCCATCGGATCGTCCATCTCCCCTGGCTGTTTCCGATCCACCGGCTGCACCATCACTATGACCGCCCTCGCCCGCTGAGCCTTTTCGTGCTCAACCCGCTGGAGACGCTCGGCTTCGGCCTGCTCTGGCTGGTCGTGATCCTGCTCTATCCGAGTTCCTGGCTTGGCCTCTCGACCTACCTGGGCATCAACCTCGGCGCCGGAATGATGGGCCACCTGGGTGTTGAGCCGTTTCCTGGCTGGTGGTCGCGCGTGCCGGTCTTGCGCCAGCTCGGGACGAGCACCTTCCACGCCCAGCACCACCAGGACGTCCACCACAACTTCGGGTTCTACACCCTGATCTGGGACCGCCTTTTCGGAACCCTCCTCCCGACCTACGACGCCCAATTCGGCCACCCCTTGGCGGTTCCGCCCGCCGACGCTTCTCACTCGGTCTGATCCGGTCGGGTGGGCCGTGGCGCGGCGTTCTTCACGTTCGATCCATATGAGGGAGATAAGCGCCACACGACTCGCGGACGACCAGGCGAGACGTGAGCGTGAGCCCTCGCGGCGGCAGTGTCGGATCGGCGATCCGCTCCAGCATCGCACGCAAGGCGACGATGGCGAGCTCGCGGCAGGGTTGGTGCATTGTCGTCAGGGGGACGGAGAGCAACGAGGCGAACCGGACGTCATCGAAGCCGACCACCCGCACGTCGCCGGGCACGCGGACCCCTGCCTTGGCGAACGAGCGGATCATGACCGCCGCAACGTCGTCGTTGGCACAGAGTAAGGCGTCGACCCGCCCCGTTGCCAGAATGGCCCGGGCGAAATGGGGGTCGTCGGGGTCGCCGACCTGGACGAACCCCGGCGCGATCGGTAATCCGCGGTCGAGGATCGCCTCGCGGGCTCCCGCAATTCGGGCGTTCACCGTCGGGGCCGAGTGGGGGCGCAGGGCGAAGGCCAGGTCGCGGCAGCCGAGCTTCAGCAGGTGGTCGGCCAGCCGGTAGCCGCCGGCGAAGTTGTCGACCCCGACCAGGTCGAACTCGCTCCGCGCGGGGAAGGTACCGAGGTCGCGGTCGAGCAGTACGACGGCGAGGCCCGCCCGTCGCAGCTTTTCGGCCAGGCTGCGGTTGACCTCCTCACGACGGGCCGTGTGCTCGAACGGCGCGAAGAAGACGCCGGCCACCTGGCTCCGGATAAACTGTTCGCAAAGCTCCTCCGCATCCGTCTCGCTGACGTCCCCCTGCGGCTTGGGGTGGCCGCCGCCCCAGATCAGGCCATAGCCGTGGACCCGCGCCAACCCGGCCAACTCCCCGCAGATCGCCTCGAAGACCTCCGTCGTTCCCAGCCCCGGGATTAACAGGCCGAGCTGTCGTGACGCCGTTACGGTCGAGGGGACGCTCCTCACAAAGCTCCCTGAGCCCACCCGCCGTTCGATCAAGTCCTGGTCCTGGAGCTCCCGCAAGGCGCGGGCAACCGTCGGCCGAGAGACCCCGAACCGGGTCACGAGCTGCGTTTCGCTGGGTAGGCGATTGGACGGTTCGTACTTCCCCGCGACGATTTCCGCGAGCAATTCGCGCGAGATCCGCTGATGCTTCGGTTCGGATGACATCGGTTCATCCCTCGCAATTGGCCTGATTGTCATGACAGATATTTGGCAGGTTGCCGTGAAATGACAATACCAATTCCAGGCGGTCCGTCTATACTTGCGAGTGAACGACGCCATGAAATCGTACCGAACACTCGCAAGTATCAGAGAGAAAGAGAATATCGCGATGAGCAAGAGTGATATTGGGACCGGACAAGTCGTCCGAGAGCGAAGCCGCAAGCTGGCCCGGTCTCATGGCACGGCCCCATTACGATCCAATAACGCGTGTTTGACTTTGGTGGGTGTCACCTACCGCGACCTCGACGCCTCGCTCGACGCGGTGGAGGACGGGAAACGCTCGGGGGATGTGGGGATCGAGTTCGGCGGGTTTGCGATGAATGCGGCTCGCGCCGCGGTTCAATCGCTGCCCGACGGGTCAGTCCGTCTTGTGACTCTCGTCCCCTGGGCCGAGTACCCTGCCGTCAGCCGAGCCATGCCCGCCGGGGCGGTCCTCGACCCGATCCTCCTGGATGACGCGCCCTCGGGCCGGCTGCCGGATAGCCTGGTCCTGAGCGACCCGTCGCGCGACTTGCGAGCGATCCTCAAGGGGCGTCACGACCTGCATTCGCTCCTGAGTCTGGAACGGATCACGGAAGGAGCGCTTGGCGCCGCGATCATTGCGGTCGGTCGCGTTCCGGCGGCGTTCGCTCGCGCGTTGCTGGAGCAATGCCAGCGCCGTGATTCGCGGTTCGCCTGGTGTGGCGGTGCAGCGCTGCCGGCCGAACTCGAGTCGGAATGCCCGATCCTCCTGGTGGATCGCGACGAAGCCATCGAAATGCTTGAATGGGATCATCCTGAGGCTGGGACGAGAGAACTGGCCGTGGCCCTGGCTCGCCGCGCCCGGGTATCCGGGGCCATCCGCGTGGTCACGGGTGGGGGAACCCGGCCGACGGCCGTGGTCCGCGACGCCGGCGGCTCCTATGAGTGCCTGGAGGCCGATCCCGTGACGATCGCCGACCCGCGGCATCCCAAGGGTGCGGGGGACAGCTTCGCGGCCCGCTTCCTGGCCGTGGCGTTTGCCGATCGGTCGGGATCGAGCCGCCGTCAGCCCGCGTTGGGGGAAGCGCTCCAGCACGCGCGGTTCGCCGCGGCCGAGTTTGTCGCCAGCGGGTTTCATCGCCCTGCCGAGGCGATCGAAGCGGCCATCGCCGCCCGCCCGGAATACGGCGAGGAAGGCGTTTACGCCCTCCGCCGTCGGACCGTCTCGAAAAGGCCCTCCCGGTTTTCGAATGCCATTGCGCGGCACTGGCCGCCGGTGCCTTGACTGAGCCGAGCGAAATGCCGAGCCGTCACGAGCGGGAGTCGCCTTTCTCCCGTTCGTACGCGCCCAGGATCGACTTCAGGAGCCCTGGGAATCGCCCTTCAACCTCAGCCAGGCGGAGTCGGCTGGAGAGCTCGACCCCTTTGCGCTCGCACTGGATCAGGCCGGCCTCGCGGAGGATCTGATAGTGCTGCGAACAGGTCGACTTGGCCAGCACCTTGCCCACCCGGCTGATCGTTTCCACACAGCTCTGACCCGACTCGGCCCCCATCAATTCGCAAACGATGCCGAGGCGCACCGGGTCCGAGAGCGCGTGGAGAATGTCGGCGACGCTCACCTGCCCGATCTCGGGATGGCGGAGTGGTCTGCCTGCCATGTTGACAACCCTCTTGATCTGCTCTGACCTGAGCTGGCCAACGCTCTCGATACACCCGCGCTGGGCCACCGCTGTGCGTTAGTTCCCTTGTTCGGGATTTGTGAACTACCTATAGTGGAGTGTACGTGATCGTCGCTGTGGAAACCAGTCACGAACCGGCTTTGATACGCAGGAATTTCCTCATGCCCACGCTTCAGGATCCGCTTGTAGTCGGCGACTTGCAGCTTCCGAACCGGGTCATCATGGCGCCGTTGACGCGCTGTCGCGCGGTGGCCGGCCGGGTGCCGAATGCGCTCATGGCCGAGTATTACGTGCAGCGAGCGTCGGCCGGCCTGATCATCTCCGAGGCGACCTCGGTGACCCCGATGGGCGTGGGCTATCCCGACACGCCCGGCATCTGGTCGCCCGATCAGGTTGCGGGATGGAAGCCGATTACCGAGGCGGTTCATGCCGCGGGGGGCCGCATTCTCTTGCAACTCTGGCACGTGGGGCGGGTCTCCGACCCGATCTATCTCGACGGCGCACTCCCCGTCGCTCCGAGCGCGATCGCGCCTTCGGGCCACGTGAGTTTGGTTCGGCCGCTCAAGCCGTTCGTGACCCCGCGGGCCCTCGAGCTGGAAGAGATCCCGTGGATCATTGAGGCCTATCGCAAGGGGGCGGAGAACGCCAAGCTGGCCGGGTTCGACGGGGTGGAGATCCATGGTGCGAACGGCTACTTGCTCGACCAGTTTCTCCAGGACAGCACCAACCAGCGAACCGACGCGTACGGCGGGCCGATCGAGAACCGAGCCCGGCTCATGCTCGAGGTGACCGACGCCGTGATCTCGGTCTGGGGACCACGTCGGGTCGGCATGCACCTCGCCCCGCGCGGCGATGCGCACGCGATGGGGGATTCGAACCGCTCCGCCACCTTCGGCTATGTGGCGACGGAGCTGGGGCGGCGGGGCATCGCTTTCCTCTGTGCTCGCGAGCACCTCGGCGAGGGGCGGATCGGGCCCGACCTGAAACGAGCGTTCGGCGGCGTCTACATCGCCAACGAGAAGTTCACCAAAGCCACCGCCGAGCAAGTGCTCAACGCAGGCGAGGCCGACGCCGTTGCCTTTGGTGTCCAGTTCATCGCCAACCCGGACCTACCCCACCGCTTTGCGGTCGATGCCCCGCTCAACTCTCCGAACCCGGCGACCTTCTACGCGTCCGGCCCTGACGGCTACACCGACTATCCCCGCCTCGAGGCGGTGACCCAATCTGCTTGAGCAAATAATGGACAAATTTTGAGATTTCGTGGGGTTGGCTGTGTCCACCCGGCGAACGGAAAAGGCTTCACGGGAGCATGATCTGATGGAATATCGGCAGCTTGGCGGATCGGGTTTCAAGGTCCCCGTACTCAGCTTTGGTACCGGCACCTTTGGGGGCGGCAACGAGTTCTTCAAGGCGTGGGGGGCGAGCGACGTCGCCGAGGCGACACGGTTGGTCGACGTCTGTCTTGAGGCCGGGCTCACCATGTTCGACTCGGCCGACGTCTACTCGGACGGCCTGGCGGAGGAGATCCTCGGCCAGGCGATCAAGGGACGCCGGGACCAGGTGCTCATCTCCACCAAGGGGACGTTTCGCCATGGGGCGGGGCCGAACGACGTGGGCTCCTCGCGGTTCCATCTCACCAGGGCGGTCGAAGGGAGCTTGAGGAGGCTGGGCACGGATTATATCGACCTCTACCAGCTTCACGGTTATGACGCCTTGACGCCGGCTGAGGAGGTGCTGGGCACGCTCGACGACCTGGTTCGCGCGGGGAAGATTCGCTACATCGGCTGCTCGAATTTCTCCGGTTGGCACGTCATGAAGGCGCTGGCCGTCTCGGAAAAATACGGGCTCGCCCGGTACGTAGCGCATCAGGCGTACTACTCGCTGATCGGCCGCGACTACGAGTGGGAGTTGATGCCGCTGGCCCTCGACCAGAAGGTTGGCGCTGTGGTCTGGAGCCCGCTCGGGTGGGGCCGGCTTACCGGGAAGATCCGCCGCGGCGGGCCGCTTCCGCAAACCAGTCGGCTTCACAATCAGAAAGTGACCGACATCGGCCCGCCGGTTGCGGACGAGTTCCTCTTCCGCGTGGTCGACGCCCTCGATGAGGTCGCGAACGAGACCGGCAAGACCGTACCTCAGATCGCGCTCAACTGGCTGCTCCAGCGGCCGAGCGTCTCGACCGTCGTCATCGGAGCGCGGAACGAGGAGCAACTGCGGCAGAACCTCGGCGCCGTTGGCTGGAACCTCACCGCGGCCCAGGTCGCGACGCTCGACGCCGCCAGCGCCGTGACCTCGGCCTATCCGTACTGGCACCAGCGCGGCTTCGCCGAGCGAAACCCACCGCCCGTTGCCTGAGCGATCGATGGTCTTGGCATCGCCCGCCCGACCAGGTAGGGTCATTCCCACCGGCCGGGCGTTTTTTTTCAGAATCGCCTGTTCTCTGGTGCGCAACACGAGGAACGCAATGACTCACCGGCGACGATCGCTTCGAACTTGCTTTCCCTTACTTCTGTTCTTGCTTTCATTCGTCCCGGGTCCGAGCTTCGCCGCCGAGCCTACGTTCCGCAACCCGCTCAAGCTCGATGGGGCGGACCCCTGGGTGATCGTGCATGACGGCTGGTACTACCTCTCGACGACCACTTCGAGTGATATCCGGCTCCAGCGTGCCAGGCGACTGGGGGAACTCAAGGACGCGCCCAGCCAGGTCGTCTGGAAGGACGACAATCCATCGCGATTTCGAGATCTCTGGGCCCCCGAATTCCACCGATTCAATGGCGAGGACGGCCCGCACTGGTATCTCTACTACACGGCGTCCGACGGCGACGACACGCATCACCGCCTGTACGTGGCGGAGAGCCGCGGGGACGACCCGCTCGGTCCTTATACGTTCAAAGCGAAATTCAAGACCGATCCCGACGATCGCTATTACGCGATCGACGGCACCATTCTCAAGGTCGACGGGTCGCTCTACTTCCTCTGGTGCGGCCGCCCGAGCACGACGGGGCAAGGGCTCTATCTGTCACGGATGTCCAACCCGTGGACGCTGACCGGTCCGCGTGTGGCTCTGCCCGCCGCCGGCTTCGGCTGCGCGGGGGTGCGCGAAGGTCCGGTCACGCTCCAGCGTCACGGCAAAATCTTCCTGATCTACTCGGCGTGCCCCGCGGATACCCCGGACTACAAACTCGGGATGCTGATCGCCGACCCCGCCAGCGACTTGCTGGATCCGGCGTCGTGGAACCAGCACCCCACCCCGGTCTTCGAACGCGACGACGAAAAGGGCGTCTTCGGGCCAGGGCATAACGCCTTCTTCCGCTCTCCCGACGGCCAGGAAGACTGGATCGTCTACCACGCCAAGTCGGGCACCCGCCAGACCTACGCCGATCGCTCCACGCGGGCCCAACGATTCCACTGGAACCCGGACGGGACGCCGAACTTCGGCCGGCCCCTCCCCCTGACCTCCGAGATCGCTTCCCCGTCGGGCGAGCCTCCCGAAAAACAGTAAAGCCGTGAGTGTTTGCTGGATTCTTGATTCGTAGGGTGGGCACGGCCCACCTTCTTATTGTGTTTCTCTCTCTCCAGAAAGACAGGGAGCGACCGCCCCCTGTCTCTCTTCCCCTGGTGGGGCCGCGGTCTCACCTATCCGTTGGCTCGCTCCCCCGCGACGACGCTGAGGTCCCCCTGGGTGGGCACGATCCGGCTGAGTTGAAAGCCCGCTGCTTCATAGAGCTGCCGGAACTCGTCCGCGGTGCGCTCGGCGCCTCCTGGCAGGAGGAGCATGTTGAGGTCCAGGAGCTTGCCGAACGAGGGTTGGTTCCCTGTCGGTAGGACATGCTCGACGACCAGCAGTGTTGCCCGTTCCGGCATCGAACGGCGGATGTTCCCCAGAATTCGCGTGGACTTTTCGTCATCCCAGTCGTGGATGATGTGTCTCATGAAATAGGCGTCGGCTTCGACGGGGATGGAGTCGAAGAAGTTGCCGGCGATCAACTGGCAGCGATCGGCGACACCGGCCTGTTCCAGGTTTTGGCGGGCGCGGTCGATGACGTGAGGGAGGTCGAAAAGGATCCCGTTCATTTGGGGATAGCGTTGTAAGATGCCGATCAGGTTCCGGCCATTGCCGCCGCCGATATCCGCCAGGACGTTGATGCCGGAGAGGTCATAGGCGTCGAGAAAGGCTTGGGTTTCGCGTCCGTGGATCGAGGTCATGGCGGCGTCGAATAAGGCAGCCTGTTCGGGGCGTTCCCCCAGGTAGTCGAAGATCGGCTTGCCGTAGATGCGGTCGAATGCGGTTTCGCCCGTCCGGATGCTCCCCAACAAGTCGCCCCACGCCTGGTAATGCTCTTCGCCCATCATGACGGCCATCGCCCACTGCGAGCTCGGCTCATCGCTCCGGAGCGTCTCGGCCAGCGGAGTGAGCTGAAACCGACCCGCGCCGTCCTCGGAGAAGATGCCCACGCTCGCCAGGGCTCGGAGCAGGCGGTAAAGCGAGCGAGCGTGCGTGCCGGTGGTCTGGGCAAGCTCCTCAACGCCCTTGGGGCCGTCCTTGAGCCGGTCGGCGAGACCGAGCTTGGCGGCGACGTATACGGCTTGCGAGATCCAGGATCCGGTGATCATCCGGGCCATCTGGTCCTGGGCGGTCGGTTCGGGCATGATCGGCTCCTTCGTCGGTTCAGAACAGTCTTCCGTGCCCTGGGCTGGGCTCGAAGGAAGATAGCGGTTCCGTGGAGCCGATGACAAGCCGGGAATCGCCACTTGTTGGCGGCGGTCATCCTTGACTTCGCACGCCCGGAAAGTTTCGCTCGCCCTAACGGCGAGCAGGGAGCGTCAGCTCCCTGTCTTTGTGAGAGAGAAGAGGCAAGCGCGATCAGACAGGGAGCTTACGCTTTTTGTTTATCATGAAAATTGACGATCAAGTCTTTTGTTCAAAATCAACGTCGATGACTTCTTCTTCCCCCTTGCCCTGTTTTTGCCCCGCGCCTCCGTTCGACGATGTGGCGGCTCCTGCTCCCGCCTGGCCTCCAGGTGTGGCCGCTGATGCGGCGTAGAGGTGTTCGGACATGGCCTGGCTGGCCCGTTGCAGGTCCTCGAGCGCCTGGTTGATCGCGGCGGTGTCTTCCCCGGTCTTCACCTGGTTGACCTTGGCGATGGCGCCTCGGACCGCAGCCATATCGGATTCCGAAAGTTTGCCCTTATTCTCCTCGAGGAGTTTTTCCAGTTGGTAGACGCGCTGTTCGGCACTGTTGCGGGCCTCGGCGAGATCGCGACGGCGCTTGTCCTCGGCGGCGTGCGCGGCGGCGTCGTGCTGCATGCGCTCGATCTCGTCCTTGGTCAGGCCGCCGGACGATTCGACCTTGACCGACTGCTCCTTGCCGGTGCCCTTGTCCTTGGCGGAGACCTGGAGGATTCCGTTGGCATCGAGGTTGAACGCCACCTCGATTTGAGGCGTTCCCATGCGGGCGGGCGGGATCCCGTCCAGGTTGAACTCGCTGAGCAGCCGGTTATCGGCCGCCATCGGCCGCTCGCCTTGATAAACCTTGATCGTGACCGCGGTCTGGTTGTCGTCGGCGGTGGTGAACGTCTCTTTCTTCTCGGTCGGGATCGTGGTGTTCCGCTCCACGAGCTTGGTGAAGACGCCTCCCTTGGTCTCCAGGCCGAGCGAGAGTGGGGTGACGTCGAGCAGGAGCAGATCCTTGACCTCGCCGGTCAAGACCGCGCCTTGAATCGCCGCGCCGACGGCGACGACCTCGTCGGGGTTGACCCCCTTGTGGGGCTCCTTGCCAAACAGTTCCTTGACGATCTGCTGGACCCGTGGCATCCGAGTTGCGCCGCCGACGAGGACGACCTCGTGGATCTCCGCCGGGGTGAGCTTGGCGTCTTCGAGCGCCTTGCGGACCGGCGGCTTGACGCGCTCGAAGAGTGCGTCGGTCAACTTCTCGAACTGGGCGCGGGTGATCACCGTCGTGAGGTGCTTGGGGCCGTGCTGGTCGGCGGTGATGAACGGCAGGTTGATGTCGGCCTGGGCCTGGAACGAGAGGTCTTTTTTGGCCTTCTCGGCGGCTTCCTTCAAGCGTTGGAGGGCCATCTGGTCTTGGCGAAGATCGATCCCCTGCTCTTTCTTGAAGGTGCTGGCGATGTCGTTGATCAGGGCCTCATCCCAGTCGTCGCCCCCCAGGTGGGTGTCGCCGTGGGTGGAGAGGACTTCAAACACGCCGTCGCCAACGTCGAGGATCGAGATGTCGTAGGTGCCGCCGCCGAGGTCGAAGACGGCGATCTTCTCGTTCTTCTTCTTGTCGAGTCCATAGGCGAGGGCCGCGGCGGTCGGCTCGTTGATGATTCGGGCGACTTCCAGACCGGCGATCTGGCCGGCGTCCTTGGTGGCCTGGCGCTGGCTGTCGTTGAAGTAGGCGGGAACCGTGATCACGGCCTTGCGGACCTTGTGTCCGAGGTGGCTCTCGGCGGCCTCCTTCAGCTTGCGGAGGATGTAGGCCGAGATCTCGGGGGGCGTGTACTCCTTGCCGCTCACCTGGATTTTGACGAAGTCGTCGGGGCCGCCGACGATGGTGTACGGGACCATCTTTTCCTCGGTGGCGACTTCCTTGTGCCGCCGCCCCATGAACCGTTTGATGGAATAGACCGTCCCCTTGGGGTTGGTGACGGCCTGGCGTCTGGCCGGCTCGCCGACGAGGACCTCTCCCTTGCTGGTGAAGGCGACGACCGAGGGGGTCAGCCGGCTGCCCTCTTGGTTGGGAATGACCGTCGGCTCGCCCCCTTCCATCACCGCCACGACGCTGTTGGTCGTCCCCAGGTCGATCCCAATAATCTTTTCGCCTTCTGCCACGATGAACCTCCTCTCGAGTGTCCGACGAGCCAGGATCCAAGGTCGACGTCAGTCAGGTCACGCACGAGCGTTGGGAACGAGCCTCACGAGGGCAAAGGGGACGAGTGAATCCGTCGGCAAGTCGTGATTTCTTAGGGTCAAGGGTTATGCGAAGTTCGGTGGACGTTTGATGATCGACTCGCTCGGGTCGATCACGGGATGGCCGATTCCATGGATCATGAGGTGCGACCAACTCCGCATCCGGAATCCGAGGACGATCATCAGCACGCCGAAGGCGATCGAGTACGCTCCGATCAGCCAGACGACGGCCAGGGCCCCGGTGACTGGCCTGACGATCAGGGCCAGTCCAAACAGGACGGACAGCATGCCGCTGATCGCCAGCAGCCATTCGCCTTCGATCTCCTTGCGGAGCCGGAGGGCCGCGATGATTTCGAGCACGCCCGTGAGGACGGCCCAGAACGCGATCAGGTAGAGTAACGCCAGCGCCGTGATCCCCGGCCAGGCGAATGCCACGATGCCCACGGCGACGCCGAGCAGGCCATCAATGAGCAAGGCCCACCAATGCTGTCCCCCCACCGGCCGCCCGGAAATGGCCGCAGCGATGGTGAAAAGGCCACCGACCAGGGCGAAGGCCCCGTAGAGCAGAATCAAGCTCGCCAGGGTGATCCCCGGCCAGGCGAAGGCCGCGACCCCGAAGAGCACCGCGACGACACCGCGCAACACCAGGGCCCACCAGTTCCGTGCCAAGACGACCATTTTCTTGCTCCCATGCGTGAATAGAGATTTGAATCAAAAAGGATGCATTGGTTGAGTTTTTTTGAGCCATTCCCTTCCCTACCGTGGGGGGCGGACTCGAGGACTTTTCGGGACAGTAACGAGGACCAACCGAGTGATCGCCAGCCACTCGGGCGGTCGTTTCGAGACCCGGTCGCAGTTGCCGTCGTCATCGCTATTGCCGACGGCCCCCCGCGATTGCGGGGGGCGTGGACCGGTGGGTCAAGAACTGGTGATTAAAGATGGTGATGGAGCCATGTGTTGACTTTGTCCCACCAGTGCGTCGCCGTTTGGCCCTGGCGTGCTCGCTCGGCGGGGCTGGTGGGGTGGGTTCGCTCCAGGCGGAGCTGGTTCTCCATTTGGTCGACCTCACGCAGGAGATCATCTACATCCTTGCGCTTGTCTTTCGGGAGCACTTCGCGGTAGACCATCAACCGCTGATGAGCGACATTGATATTGGTCATGGCCTGCTCGGTGTTGTTCTCTTCCAAGGACCGCTTCGCAAACCAGATCGCGTCCCGGGCGGAGGCGAGTTCGGAGTCCTCCTTGAAGGAGCGGAAATCGAGGCCACGGACCAGGGCCATCGCCAGCGCCTTGGAGGCGACGTCGGCCTTGTTCTCTCCGAGGGCCTTGGTTGCCCTCGTGAGCTGGGCCTCGATCGGGTCGAGTTTGGCGATGGCCTCCGTGATGACTCGCTCGGACTCGACAACCTGGAGGCCGGCGACCGCAAATGCATTACGTCGGGCCTCCACGATCGGGGCCAACGTCTGGGAATGGAGAATCCCCGCGTATAAGGGAATGTCGTCGTCCTGGATCGTGAGCTCGTCCTCGAAGATCAGTTTGCCGTCGGGGGCGACGGTCTTCGTATGGACAATCGTCTTGGGCAGCATCTTGCGGATCGCCAAGGTTCCCTCACGCCCCTTGGTCAGTTCCTTGAGCGCCCCAGTGGGATCGTCGGCATCAAGCGCAACGCGAGCCTTCTCGATGTGCTCGAAGATATCCACCATCAGCAGCGAGAGCTGCCGCTGATCTTCTTGGGGCAGGCTCCCCGTGGTCTCGTTCGTCAGCTCGGTATGATACCCCTTCTCGGTGCCGAAGGTTCGGACAACGCGAGGGTTGTTCTTCTCCTTGTTGGTTTCTTGGTCCTTGGTCGAGGTCGAGGACGTCTGCTGCCCCCACGCCGGCCCAGCGGTAAACCCGAAGACCAGCAGGCATGCGGCCAGAAGTCGCCACGTGGATCTCGACTCTGAATGACGGTCTCGCATGATTGGATCTCCTTAAGTTTTGGTGGCTGGTCAACCTCCCGAGGTGCGTTGCTCGGGTGGATACTTCATGCATTCTCCGAACAGGGCATCGAATTCCGGACTCAGCTCAGCGGCCTCCCCCTTGAGTTGCCGCAGGAACTCGCGTTCCTCGTCTTCGACCTTGTCGTCCTGAAGAACCATGCGTCGGAGCCATTCCGACTTCTCAGGTCCGATCCGGCCGTCCGCCAGGATGTACTTCTTGATCGAGTTGTAGAAGAATTGCTCGAAGGCATGCGTGCGCTGTTGCACTCGCTTGTGCAGCTCGACCAGGAAATCGGCCTCTCTGAGGTTGAACGTACCGTTGGTCAACAAGGCGCTGCGAAGCACCTCGATTTCATGGCCTTCCACCCGTCCGTTGCGGAGGATCCGCTCTTCAAGTCCGCGTAAATCGACCATGATTGAGTCTCCCGAAAAATATAAAAAAAGGGCCCCCCCTCGAAGGGTTTGGGTTCCTTGAGGTTCGGGGCTCCGGGCTGACGGGATGCCCCGTTGGTTGGGGCGGGATCCGAATCACTCATCTGCGGGGCCGACCGAGGTCGTGCGCGGGACAAACCGACACACAGCGAGTTCACGCGTCTTGGAATGAGCTCGAGACCTGGGCGCTCAGCCAGGCAATCGTGGCTTCCGCGACTCCAAACGAGGAGGTGGGGTTTTGCCCGGTCACGAGGTTGCGATCCGTGATGATATAAGGCATCCAGGACTTCCCTGACTGGAAGTCGGCCCCTTGGTCGCGCAGCCTGGTTTCGAGGAGGAACGGCATCTTGGCCGCCAGCCCGACCTCGTGCTCTTCCTGGTTCGTGAACCCGGTGAGCCGATACCCCTGAAACGTCCAGGTGCCGTCCGCATGAGTGGCCGGCAGCAGCCCCGCGGAGCCGTGACAGACGGCGGCAATGAGCTTGTGGTCCTCCTGCATGCGACTGAGGATTTCCCCGAGCTCCGGCGAGTGAGCCAGGTCCTGCAAGGGGCCATGGCCCCCTGGCAGAAAGATTGCGTCGTAGGAGTCGACCTGGGCCTGGGAGAGTCGTTCCAAGACGAGTGGGTGCTTCAGATCCTCAAGCGAGTCGAGATACTCCTTGAAGTGCTTGATCACCTTCGACCCTCCCGAGTTTTTCTCCGGAGTCAGGCTTTCCTGATCAAGCGGGGCCGGGACGCCGCCCGGCGTGGCGATCTCCACGATGAAACCGGCCGTTTTGAACAACTCGTGAGGGACGACGAGCTCCTCGGCCCAGAAGCCGGTCTTCCGAATCGTCCCATCGATCAAGGTCAGGTGATCGACCCCAGTCACGACCATCAGGAGTCGGATCATGTTGTCGTTCCTTTCGCCTCGGCACGTTCGTCGTCGATCCCGCGCTTTTCCCGTCCCGGACGATCGAACCTTGCACTCAAGTCAGCAGACGCAAGGGGTGCGCCATGCGATCGGTGCGGGGCGGGATCTTTTGGGTGGATCGTCTTAACTTTTGGATTTGCAACAGGTTGCGAGCAGGGATGGGCGGTGTGGGACGTGAAGCGAGGGCGGTGGGCGAGTGATCCCCGGCACGGAGATCGGGTGACACTTTGTCGGGCCTACTCAGAGTGAGCGACATCTTGGCGAAGCGGCGCGCCGTGGTTTTTCCCAACCGCGCGGCTCCTGCGTTCGCTTTTTTGAACCCATTCTCTCGCGCGGCGAACGTGGGCATGCGCAAGGCGTTGGCAGGGAGCAAAGTTCGCCAGCTCCCGGCGCCTACCTGGGCTTGGAGTCACTTCGCTCGGCATACCCCTGGCACCGGAGGACCGGCTGGCTGGGGTATTTCACGAACCGAGCATCGGTTTGCGACCGTTCGCAGAGCAAGAACCGGGATCCTTTCCCTGAGATGATCACCCTCATCCCCTCGCAACGTTCACAGAGGCTCACTGTCATCATCGTGATCTCCTTGCCAGAAAGGAGGTTGAACGGAGAAATAAATCTCAGATTTTTAACCACGAATAACACGAATAGTTCAAGGATTTAGAATTAATTAATTTTTGGTTTTGTTTGTTGTTTTATTCGTGTTATTCGTGGTTGAAAATCTTAATTTGGGACGTGCCCACCCCAAGGTTGACCACGCCGAAGCGTCAGCCTGCTCATTCTGCCGTCCGTGACGAGCCGGAGGCCGCTCCCTTGGGATCGGACGCGTTGTCGGCTTGCGATGAAGATCACTCTTCCTCGCGCAAGGCTTCGATCACGCTGACCGGCGAGGGGGTCGCAATGATCCGCGCGAGCCGGAAGCCGGCGGCTGCCAGGAGGTCGCGGAACTCGTCCGCGGTCCGCTCTCGTCCCCCGGTCATCACGAGCATGTTCAAATCCATGAACTTGCCCAGGGAGGGCTCATTCCGTGGCGGGATCACCGACTCGACCAGGAGGAGCCGGCCCCCTCGAGCCATCGCGCGATGGCAGTTCTTGAGGATCGCGACACTCTTGGCGTCGTCCCAATCGTGAATGATCCACTTGAGCGTGTAGATGTCGCCGCCGCCGGGGACCGACGCGAAGAAATCACCGCCGACGGCCTCGATCCGTCCTCCCAGCCCCTCCGCGCTGAGGAGGCCGTTTTGCCCCTCCGCGACGACCCGAGGCGCATCGAAGAGAATCCCCTTCGCCGTCGGGTTCGCCTTGAGGATCGCAGCCAGGAAGGTGCCGTGTCCCCCTCCTACGTCCACCACGGTGCGGCCATGGGAGAAGTCGCAGGAGCGGACCACCGCCGCTTCGATCGACCGGGTGAGCCCGGACATCGACTCGTTGAAGACCTGGGCGACCTCCTGGTTCTGAGCGTAATACTCCCAGACCGGCATCCCGAAGTGGTGGTCGAAGGCGATCTCCCCGGTTTTCACGCTCTGGAGGACGTTGCGCCAGGCGTCGTAATGGTCTTCGCCCAACTCCGAAATCGCACTCGCCCGGAGCGAGCCGGGAACGCCGGACCGGAGGACGTCGCTCAGGGGCGTCGCCGCGAATCGCCCTTGCTCGTCCTCAAGGAAAATTCCGGTGCTCGCCAGCGCCCGGAGCACCCGGTACAGCGAAGGGGCGTGCGTGCCCGTCGCCGCGGCCAATTCGTCGGCCGACTTCGGCCCCTCCTGCACGAAGTCGGCAAGTCCGAGCTTCGCGGCGACGTAGACCGCCCGCGAAGTCCAGAAACCGTTGATGATCTGGAAGAGCTGCTCGGTAGGGGAAGGCGTCGCTTGAGCCATGCAAATCCTCCTGGGCATGAACCGGGGAAGGTGGAGACCTTAACCCGGTGTTTTGTTCAACGCAATCCATCTTAAATAACGATGTTGTTGGTATAAACGATCAATCGAATGAAAAAGAATGAGAGAATGGCGGCATACCCTGGCCGAGGCAAGTCCGCCTTCGCCAGCCCGGAACTGGTACGGCGCCAAGTGACGTGAGACGATAAGATACGCGACCTCACCCCGGGTATCGTGCCAGATCAAGGACAGAACGTCGGGACCGGGCTGGTCGCCTCAGCCCATGGAATCGAAATCGGCGAGGAAGAAGCGACACGTGATGACGACAATCATGAGGGGCGACCCCACGACGTGCGATCCGGAGCGGGACGGTTGATCGCGCCGGAGTCTCCCGCCGCAAGCGAACGGCTGGAGCGAACGCCGCGCTGGCGCAGAGTGGTGGGCGATCTCCTGTGGGGACTCTCGGCCTTGTTCTGGCTTGCCCTGGTCGGGACCTTGTGGGTTCAGCCCGACGCGTGCGCGGCGATCACGGTCTTCCCGGTTTGGGCTTGGCTCGTTCCCGGCTTGACTCTCAGCCTTACGGCGTGGGGAGTGCGTCGTCAGGGCCGTCGCGGAGTCGCGATCGTCGCCTTCTTGGCCTGGTGTCTTTTCGTGCTTGCGTTTGCGGAAGAACCAGGGAGCCTGATGCGGTCGTTGACCGCGACCTCCTCCGAGAATGCCTGGCGTGAGGCGAGGCGGGCCGGACGAGCCGTGCGGGTCGTTTCCTTGAATTGCGCGATCGGGAATCCGAACGCCGCGCGCGAAGTCGCGCGCTACCGCCCCGACATCGTGCTGCTCCAGGAGTCGCTCAACCGAGCGGTGGTCGAGGCGTTGGCTCGCGAATTATTCGGGGAGGAGGGGAGCGTCGTTCCCGGGCCCGACGCCTCGTTGCTCGTGCGCGGGAAAGTGGTCGCCGCACCCTTGCCGCCGAACCTGCGCGCGTACTTCGTCCAGGCGCGAGTCCAACTCGCGTCGGGTCTCGCGGTCGAGGTGATGAGCACGAGACTGGTGCCCGCGGTCTTCCGGCTCGACGTCGGGTCGCCCGACTGTTGGCGTGAGCAAGCGGCCAATCGGCGACAACGGCGCGAGCAAGTCGCAACCCTCGTCCGTCGCCTTGAGGCGATCCCTGCCTCGATCCCGATCATCCTGGGAGGAGACCTCAACGCCCCACAACGAGACGCGGCGTTCCGGCCGTTTTCGCCTCGACTTTACGACACCTTTCGCGAGGCGGGACGGGGTTGGGGGAATACGATCATCAATGACTTCCCCTTTCTTCGGATCGACCAGGTTTGGGCGTCGCGTTCGCTTCGAACGCGGAAGGTCATCGTTGCCAAGACCCGGTATTCGGATCATCGTATGGTGATTTGCGACTTGGAACTTTTGCAGCCCTGAGGGGCGACCGTCAAAAATTAAGGGCGGGCTCGGTTCAAGCGAGGAATATCGCCAAATCACGATTTCTCCAGGCCCAATTTCTCAAACCGAGCCGAAAACTGCCCCGAGGAAATGGCGGATTCGGAAGCCGCCGACCAGATATTGGTTTTCGATCACGAGGTAGATGATCGTCGCAACCAGGAAGAGCCCCGCCATGGCGATGAGGTAGAGAGCGAGCACCGGCAACGGGCCCAGCCGGGCCTCGAACCGGCGAGCGCCTTGCCAGGCGAGCCAGCCGATGACTGGATAGGCGACGAGGCCTGCTGAGGCCAACGCGATCAGGCTGGGATCCGCCTGACGCTGATCCTGGACGTTCACGATCGCGATCGCCGTGTACAGGACCAGCAGCCCAAGATGCCAGGTCTTCAGTTGGCAGCAAGACGCCAGCCACGCTTTCGATCGAGAAGGAGCGTGAATTCCCGTCATGTTCGTTTCCTTATCGAAGGACCTGACCCGAATCAGTACTGATCGTTCGAGATCACCTCGCCCCCGCTCGGCGTTCCCAGCGCCTTGAAGATTCGCGGGTCGATGGTGTTCTTGAGGTACCGGACCGAACCATCAACGAATGAGAAATTCGCTCCACCGGGAAAGGGGCCGCCAAACCCGTCGAGCGAGCGGTTGATTCCTTGGGCCGGATCACGCCAGTTCGTGGGGTGGCCCCACGGCTTGAAGTGGGAAGGGGCCTCTCCCGCCATGAGCGTTTGCGCTCCGCCGTCGGTGATGTCTTTGGAGTTGCGACTTTTGTCACCTCCGAGCACCCACGCATTTCCGGAGTAATGACTGAGGGCGTAACCCTTGCTGTCCTTCTCGAAGCCGTGGATTCCCGGGTTGTTGTAGAACTCCAGGGTGGTCCCGAACGATGTGCTGTTGCTCCGGTCGTTCCAAGGGAGGTCGAAGTTGATCTGGTTGTACAGAACCTGATTGTCCATTTGGGCCAGGATCAGTGCCTGCCAACCGTGTTGAGCACGCCCCTGCGAGTCGAACGTCCCACCGGGAGGATAATATGCTGTTTCCTCATGATGATGATAGTTGTAAAGAGCCAGCCCCATCTGTTTGAGGTTGTTGACCGCTTGAGAACGCTCGCCTCTCATGATGCCAAATGAGAGAAGAGGCTCGCTCGATGTCAGGAGCCAACCCGTCTGGTGGGCGACTCCCACACTCGTGAGCCCGGCCACGAACATCAATACGATGATCGCAACCAACGAGGTGGTCCACGACCACTTCCACGGACTCGTGGGTGGGTCGCCCCCCTGCCCTTGTTGAATCTGTCCGTGGAGCCATCGCAGGAAGTGGTGCAGCCCGACCGCGAATAAAGTGAGGCAAACGACACCACTGAGGATGCCGCTGCCGTTGATCTGAACCTCCGGGGACCTTTTCAGAAAGAGCAGCCAGCCAAAGGCGAGGCTCACGATCAGATCGATGGGTACGGCGATGCCGGCGCATCCCAACAGCAGGAGGATCAGGAATCCCAGGCTTCCCCACTTGAGGCTTCCCCACTTGAGGCTTCGACGCATCAGGGGTTCCTCGCTTCAACGTTCTCTTGGGTTTCCTGAGCGTTCATCCAGCGGATCTCGCCGCTGGTCAGGAGCACGAGCCGGCCGTTGCCGAAGAGGTCGGGCTCGAGCGCGAGGGGTGTTGCCCCTCGGTCCGCGACCTGCCCGCCGTGATAGACGTACCGCATGCCTGAAGGGTCCGGCACCTGCCAGAACGGCTCGGGAATGGCGGGGTCGGTGGCGTCGGCCGGGAATTGGCCCTCGTGCCCTCGGGCGTAGGTCCAGAGCGCACCGCGGAGCCGTTCGAGGCTCTGGCGGCGGGTCGACTCTTGCTCGGGGATCGGTGGCTTGGTCGCGTCCGGGAGTTTGAAGGTGTACCCCTCTTGCCGCCAGGCGCCCGGAGTCATGAGCTCACGCGCCCCCGAGATCATCGTCAGGACGAGGAGGAAAAGCAGGCCCCAGAGCACGACAACCCCCACCGCCTTCCCATACGAGAGCCGGGGGAGCCGGGAGAAGTCGGCACGGAGCGAATTCCAGACCCACTGGATGCCCAACGCACAGACCAGGAAGCCAACCAAGAAGAACGAGATCGTTTGCGCCCGCATCCGCGCGATGTCGGAAAGCGTTACGGTCGGCATGCCCGCAACCGCCGACCGCGGCCCCAGAGCGAGCAGGATTGTTCCGAACATGAGACTGCGGACAATCGATGACATGGCGTTTGGCCCCTGGGTTCCAGGTCAGCCGGTGAGCGGCCAAGACAATTGTCAGACTTCGGCTCGAAGATTTCAAGAGGAGGATCGGGAGACGCATCCCCACTCGCTTTTTGCGGGAGGTTTGAAGTGGTCCGGCCTTTGCCTGATTAGCTCACACGTTGCAGGGCGCCGGCGGCGGAGCTGTCGTAGCCGGGCAGGTCGGCCAGGGCTTGTCGGTAGCTCGGTGAGCGGACGGCCTGGACCAGGGCCTTGAGCCTGGGGTCGTCTTCCCAACGGGTGGGGAAGCAGAGGTCGTACGCCTCCTGGCGGACGCCGAGGAAGTCGAGGCCCGCCTCCTCGCTGACCAGGCGGAGGCAAACGCCTGCGTCGGCCCAGCCGCCCCGGAGTGCTTCGGCCACCCCCCGATGATCGGACGCGATGCGGTTGGGAATCCAACGACCCGCCAGCAGCTCGTCGAGGCATTGGCGGGCTCCCGACCCGCTCTCTCTCCCAATCCAGCGCAGGTCCGAGCGAATCGCCGCCCCGACCGTCGCGAGCTCCAGGCCGGGGGCCAGAGCGACCCCTTCCTCCCAGTGGGCGACCCGGAGCAGCGTGTACCCCGGCCCCAGCTCCTCGCGAACCACCCCGGCATTCCCCCCCGGCTCGTCATGGCGGCTCAGGTGAATCCCGGCGGCGTGCACCAGGCCTTGGCCCAGTAAGGTCAGGGCCGCCCGGCTCGGCCGCTGGAATGCCAGGAGCCGGACCCCGGCCTCGCGCGCGAGCTCGGCGGCCAGCAAGCCGACGGCCGGGTCGCAGCAGGCCATGATCAGCGTCCGCTCCGGGTCGATCGCGATCGGTTCCCCCGCCTGCCGAGTCCCGTCATGCACGACCCCGTCGTGCGGGACCATCCCCAGCGGCCCCGGTTCGGCCGGATAGAGCCGGACCGCGCCCCCCAACTCGGCCGCCCAGTACCGACAGGGCTCGCGCCTTGGTTCCCAGGCCCAGGTGGGCGCTCCGGTCTCCGGTTTGCGGAGCCGGAACAGATCCTCCACCCGACACTCCAACGCGGCGGCCAACGCGAGCGCCGCCGCGGCCGACGGCACGAGCCGGCCCGTCTCGATCGCACTCACCCCCGCGCGGGACAGTCCCGACCGCCGCGCCAGATCCTCTTGAGACCAGCCCCGACGGCCCCGCCATTCCCGGAGATAACTCGCGAACTCGCTGAGCTGCGCCATGATCGTGTCAGTCTCCGCTAGACTTGTAGCGGGCGAGGGGGCTCGGTATAACGGAGCATTCGGTACGATTGTGTCGCATTCTGGCACGATGATAACAGGCGGAGCCTGCGATCGTCATCCCCACCGGTTGGGCTCAATTTCCATGAGAACGGCAAGGCACCGGCCCGGTTTCACGCTGATCGAGTTGTTGGTGGTGATTGCCATCATTGCGGTTTTGATCGCCTTGCTCTTGCCCGCGGTGCAGGCGGCCCGTGAGGCGGCCCGGCGGATTCAGTGCGCGAACAACCTGAAGCAGATCGGGCTGGCGATGCATAACTATCTCTCGGCCAGCAACGTGTTCGCGCCGGGGCGGATCAACACGTACGTCGCCGGCAACGGCCACTGCTGGGGGGCCTATTCGCAGATGCTCCCGCAGCTCGAGTTGCAGTCGCTCTTTAATACGATGAACTTTAGCATGAACCCGGACCCTGACTACACCAGCACCAGCGCGGCCGTGAACATGACCGCGGCCGTCACGGTTCTCAGCACCCTGCTCTGTCCGTCGGACGGCGGGCCCACCCTCGTCCCGGTCGGCGGTGGTCCGTACGCGGTGCACAACTACCTACTCAACGTGGGGTCGGCCTTTTCGGTGGTGCAAACTCCGCCCTCGGGCATGCTCGCCCCGAATGGAATCTTCTTCGAGAACTCGGCGGTGTCGATGGCGGCGATCACCGACGGGACGTCGCAGACGGTGGCGATCAGCGAGACGATCCGCTCCACCGACGGGTCACCCACCGGCCTGAACACCCAGACGGTCTTCTTACGCGACCCGCTCGCCGGCTTCGTGCTGACGGGTAACAACTCGGCGGGCAACGGCCCGCCGATCACCAGCGATGCGGACTACGTGAGCCGGTGCCTGAGCACCAACCCGCCGACCGGCTTCCAGCCGACTCGCGGCGTCAAGTGGCTGTACGGGGCTCCAGGGCACAGTATGTACAACCACCGCCGCCCCCCCAACGACAAGCGGTATGACTGCCGGGGCGGGTTGCCGCACAGCGACAAGAGCGCGGCCGACTGGCAGAACCTTTCCCTCAACATCACCTCGCGGAGCCGGCACTCCGGCGGAGCCAACTCCCTGTTCTGCGACGGCCACGTTCAGTTCGTCAAAGACTCGATCAACGTCACCGCCTGGCAGGGACTCGGCAGCCGCAACGGTGGCGAAGTTGTCTCGGCCGATGCGTTCTAAGGGTTCATAGATTTTTAGAGATATTGAGTCAAGTGGTGGTGTAAAACGCTCGGTCGTGGGCTGAGACCGAGGCGGATAGGCAACGGGGCGAGTGACTTGGTAGATTCAGTTTGACGGAATGTCCGAGACTCGTCACGACAGTCTGCCAACGAGGAGTCCGAAGTGATGTCCGACGACCATACGAATAGCCCCGGCCGCCGCGAATTCCTTCAAGCCGGAGCCCTGGCCACGGCCGCGGCCCTGGGTGCGGCCTCTGGCCTGCAAGCTCAGAATGAGGCGGCCAAGCCCACGACGCTTCCCAAGCGGAAGCTGGGCAAGACGGGCGTCGAGATCACCCTGCTTGAGATGGGGACCGGGGCGCTCCGCGAGCGTGGCGTGCTCGACCGCCTACTCCGGCTCGCCTATGCCAGCGGGGTCCGCACCTTCGACACCGCCAACCTGTACGGCACCGAACCCGGCTTCAAGAAGTGGTTCGAGCAGGCGCCCGAGGTCCGCAAGGACGTCGTCCTCGTCACCAAGGATGAGGTCAACACCCCCAAGCAGATGCTCAAAATGCTTGACGAGCGGCTGGCCGCCTTGGGGACCGACTACGTCGACTTTTACTTCGTCCACGGCCTTGGCGACCACCACACGCTCGACGAGTCGATCAACTTCGTCAAGGGCCAGGAGTTCAAGGAGACGGCCGAGGCGATCCGCAAGTCGGGGAAGGCGAAGTTCGTCGGCTTCTCCACCCACCACAAGGACCGCGCCCAGACGATTCAGGCGGCCGCCGAGGGGGGAATCGTCGACGCGATCATGCTGATGTACACGCCTTGGCTTGACAAGGACTCGCCGCTCAACAAGGCGCTCGACACCTGCTACAACAAGGGGGTCGGCCTGATCTCGATGAAGCAGGTCGCCGGCCAGTTCCCCGCCAAGCCCAAGGTGAACGTGCTCGACGAGGTCGTGCGCCGCGCGCCGATGCTCGCCGAGAAGAAGCTGTCCCCCTATCAGGGCCTGCTGCACGCGATCTGGACCGACGAACGGATCAGCGGCTCCTGCGTCTCGATCAAGACGACCGAGCAGCTTCGTGAGGACGCCGACGCCGCGCGCCGCTACGAGCCGCTCAAGACCACCGAGATCATGCAGCTTCGCGACGCCGCCCTCGCGTTCGGCCCGACCCTCTGCGCCGACTGCGATGGCCGTTGCTCGGTCGCCGCCGGCACCAAGGCCGAGCTCGGCGACCTGACCCGGTTCCTCACCTACCACGAGCACCACGGCATTCGTACCGAGGCACGCCGCCAGTACGCCGCACTCAGCCCCGAAGCCCGCGACTGGGCCGGCGCCGATCTCGAGGCCGCCCGCGCCGCCTGCCCCAACAAGCTGGACTTCGCCAAGCTCCTCCCCGACGCGGACCGGTACCTGGCCTGATCCTGGCCACGGTTGACGTTCAGCCCAAGGGCCGGTCGGGACCATCGTTCCCGTCCGGCCCTTGGTTCGTTTAGTGAATAGCAAATTGAGAAATGAATAGGCCTTTGCTGAGAATGAATCAGGCGAGCGAGGAGCGTGAGCTCTCTGTCTCCCGCTCAGGCCGATTCCATGGTGGGCCGTGCCCACCCTGCAAGAGAACTTGAATTCATGTAATTCGATTTGTAGGGTGGGCACGGCCCACCATCTTTCGGGTTCTTGTCTTGTCCGGACCACCCACCCAGAATGGTAAAATCCAACCGCCGAAACTCAAAGGAGTCACCAAAATCGTAGGATTGGATTTCACTCAAACGATCCGCTCTTCTTTTCCGTATCATGTCCAGACCGTTGTAATTGGCAAAGGTCGTCGTATCATGGTCCCGCTTCAGACCGGATTCGCTCGACTCAAATCCGCTGCCGTCGGGAACCAAGGCGGTTTTTCGATAGTCTAAGGTCTCGTCCGCTCGGGCTGCGAGGACGCTTGCGGGGCAATTGACGTTTGTCCTATCTGGCTTCGCGGCTCTTAATCCTTTAGAATGCTTCCTCACCGATCTGACGCGTCGATGCACGGTCCGGCATCCTGGAGCGATGGAATGGCTCAACCTTCTCCGTCTCCCGTTCACGAGTCGCTTGGCGAGGACGACGTCCAGGCAATCGACCAGTTGCGCGAGGCGAATGCCCGACTGCGGAATGAGCTTGCCAAGGTGATCGTCGGTCAGACCGATGTGATCGAGCGACTGGCGATCTGCCTGTTCGCTCGCGGTCACGCGTTGCTGATGGGCGTCCCCGGGCTGGCCAAGACGCTGCTGGTCAGCAAGCTCGCCGAGACAATGTCGCTGAAGTTCAGCCGGATCCAGTTCACCCCCGACCTGATGCCGATGGACATCACCGGGACCGACATCCTCCAGGAGGGGCACAATGGGCGGAGAGAATTTCAGTTTATCCACGGGCCCGTCTTCGCCAACATCGTTTTAGCCGACGAGATCAACCGGGCCCCACCGAAAACCCAGGCGGCGATGCTCGAGGCGATGCAGGAGCAGAACGTCACCGTGGTCGGCAAGTCGTTCAAGCTCGAACCGCCGTTCCTCGTGCTCGCCACCCAGAACCCGGTGGAGCAAGAAGGCACCTACCCGTTGCCCGAAGCCCAGCTCGACCGATTCATGTTCCTCATCGAGCTCGACTACCCGTCCGAGGCCGAAGAAGTCAGGATTGCGCGCACGACCACCGGCGACGCCCTGCCTCAGCTCGACCACCTGCTGACGCCCGAAGACGTGATCCGCTTCCAGCACCTCGTGCGGCGAGTGCCGGTTCCCGATCATATCTATACCTACGCGGCGCGGTTGGTACGCAAGACCAGACCCACTGATCCGACCGCCCCGGCCTGGCTCAAGCCGCTCGTGTCGTGGGGGGCCGGCCCGCGTGCGGTCCAGTATCTGATCCTGGGCGCCAAGGCCCGCGCGGCCTTGCTCGGCAGCTACATGGTCCGGCTCGAAGACGTTCATGAGGTGGCCGTTCCCGTGCTCACGCATCGCGTGATCACCACGTTCGCGGCGCAAGCCGAAGGGATCGACGCCAAGAAGATTGTGAGCCGGCTCGCCGAGGAGGCGAACATGGAACGGTAGCGGAGCGACCCCACTCCGCGGAGCCTCGGCTCAAACGGGACGCGGGCGCGTGCGTCCGCGCTCGTTTGAGCCGAGGCTCTTGATCCTTTCACACGGAAAGCTCATCCAGCCATGTTCCCGGATCGCCAGCCCCGAAGCTTCCTTGACGCCGGCGTGTTGTCGCGGCTCGCCAGCGTCCCATTGATGGCGCGTCGGCCGATGCAAGGGAGCGTGTCCGGTCGACACCCCAGCCCGCATCGCGGCTCGAGCGTCGAATTTTCCGAATATCGTAAATATGTCCCCGGTGACGACCTCAGGAGGTTGGACTGGCGGGCCTATGGCCGGTCCGACCGGTTCTTCGTCAAGGAGTTCGAGGCCGACACCAACTTGCGGTGCTGCCTCGTCCTCGATACCAGCGGCTCGATGGGCTACGGCTCGGCGGGCGTGACCAAGATCGAATACGCCCGGCGGATCGCCGGGGCGCTCGGGCACCTGGCGATGCGCCAGGGGGATGCGGTCGGGCTCGCCTGCGTGGCCAAGGGCCTGGTTCAGACGATCCCGCCCAAGCGGAACCCCGCGCACCTGATGACCGTCTTCGACATCCTCGAAGCCGCCAAGCCGCAAGGCGAGACGCAGCTCGCCACGGTGCTCCACGAGCTGGCGGAGACCGTTCGCCAGCGTGCGCTCATGGTCGTGATCTCCGACCTGTTCGTCGACCCCGGCGAGCTCCGGAGCTGCTTCCAGCACTTGCGGTTTCGCCGGCACGACCTGGCCCTGTTCCACCTGCTCGACCCCAAGGAGCTGAGCTTCGACTTCCGCCGGCCGATGCGGTTCCTCGACATGGAAGGGGGGCCGGCGATCTTTGCCGAGCCGAACGAGATCGCCGATCGCTATCGCAAGGCGATCGGCGCCTACCTGGAAGGAATCCAGGAGGCGGTCCGTGAGTCGGCCGTCGACTATCATCAGGTCAAGATCGACGACGACTATGAACAGGTGCTTCTCCGATTCCTCGTCGGCCGCGCACGATCGCGGGGGGTGCGATGAACTTTCTCCACCCGTTGATTCTGGTGGCCCTGCCGCTGGTGGCCCTGCCGGTGATCATTCACTTGATCAACCAAAGGCGCTATCAGACCGTGCAATGGGGCGCGATGATGTTCCTGCTGGCGGCGAACCGGATGTCACGCGGGTACGCGCGGCTCCGCCAGTGGCTGATCATGGCCTTCCGGATGGCGGCCATCGCCGCCCTGCTCTTCGCGCTCAGCCGGCCGCTGGCGGGGGGCTGGCTCGGCTTCACCGCGGGGGGACGGCCGGATACCACGATCATCCTGCTCGACCGGTCGCCCAGCATGCAGCAGGCGGGCACCGGGACGGGCGGGTCGAAGCTCGAGACCGGGAAGCGGCAGCTCGCCCGGGCGCTCGGAACCCTCGGCTCGAATCGCTGGGTCCTGATCGAGAGCGGGACCAACCAACCGCGCTCGCTCGAATCGGCCGACGCCTTGCTGACCCTGCCCGACACTGGACCCTTGAGCGCGGCGGCCGATATCCCGGGGATGCTCGCGGCCGCGCGCGACTACGTCCGGACGAACAAGCCGGGGCGCACCGAGATCTGGATCTGTTCCGACCTCAGACGCGATGATTGGGAAGTCGATGACGGCCGCTGGCGCTCGCTCCGCGAGTCGTTCCTCGGGTTCCCCCAAGGGGTCAGGTTTCACCTGCTCGCCTATCCCAGAACGGCACCTTTGAACGTGTCGATCCGGGTGACCGGTGTTCGCCGTCAGGCGGCCGGTGACGGCGGTGACGCTGACGTCTTGGTCTCGCTCAGCCTGGCGCGCGAAGGGAGTGAGAAGGGGCAGACGACCGTCCCGATCCAGTTCGAGATCGGGGGCGCCCGCTCGGAACTGACCGTCGAGATGAATGGGCCGCGGTTCACCCTCAAAGATCATCGGATTCCGTTGGAGCGGGGCCGGCGCCGCGGCTGGGGCAAGGTCTCGATCCCGGCGGACGCGAATCCGGCGGACAACGACTTCTACTTCGCGTTCGATCAGCCCGCGCCTCGGCGCGCGATCGTCGTCGCGGAGGACGGGCAAGCCGCGCAGGCGTTGCGGTTGGCCGCCTCGATTGCGCCCGACCCCGCGTTAAAATGCTCGGCCGAGGTCGTGCCGATCGATCAGCTCACGTCCGTCGAGTGGGAGACCGTCTCCCTGCTCCTCTGGCAGAGCCCGCTCCCCGAGGGGGAGACGGCCGACCTGGTCCGTTCGTTCGTCGAGCGCGGGGGTCGGGTCTTCTTCTTCCCGCCTCGGGTGCCCGGTGGGGCCGAATTCCTGGGGGGGCGGTGGACGGCCTGGGGGAACCATCCGCAAGAAGTCACTGTGGAGACCTGGCGAGGGGATCAGGACTTACTCGCCAACACCTTGAATGGGGCCGCGCTGCCGGTCGGGCAGTTGCAAGTCCGCAAGTGGTGCGGCCTGTCGGGCGACCTCACCCCGCTGGCCAGCTTGAAAGGGGGCGACCTGCTCCTGGCACGAGCGACGACCAACGCCGGGGGGCCTATTTCTGCGCGACCACGCCGGCGGCCGGCGACTCGTCGCTGGCGACCGACGGTGTGGCTCTCTACGTGATGATCCAGCGGGCCCAGGCCGCCGGAGCTGAAGCGCTTGAAACGACCCGGCAACTGGCGGCCGGCCCGATGACCGGCACCGACTCCACCGGCTGGTCGAGACTCTCCGGGGGAGACGAGGCCGTTTCCACTGAATACGCGTTCCACCGCGGCGTCTACGCCTCGGGCGATCGGCTGTTGGCGATCAACCGGCCGATCGCCGAAGACGCGTCCCCAGTCTTGACCGACGAGCAGGTGGCCGGCCTCTTTCGCGGGCTCGACTTCGCGCGGGTGGATGACCGGGAAGGGAACGTTGATTCGTTGATCCAGGAAGTTTGGCGTTTGTTCCTGATCGCGATGATGACGGCCCTGCTCGTCGAGGCCGCGCTCTGTATGCCCCGGCCCGTTCGGGTCGCGGCGGGGGCAGCAACATGAATGTGTCGCGATCGCTGACGTTCCTGTGGACCCCCTGGTCGGTCGCCGCGTCGGCCTTGCTCGTGCTAGTGGCCGCCGGGCTCTGCTTCGTCGCCTGGCGGCGGAGCGGGTACAGGCGCTCGCAAGGGATGCTCGAGGGGCTCCGCTTCGCGATCGTCTGCCTCGGTGCGGTCTTGCTCAACCAGCCCGAGTGGGTTGAGGAGTATCGTCCCGAGGAAAAGCCGTCGGTCGCCGTGCTCTGGGACGCGTCGCCCAGCATGGAAACGCGCGACGTCATCCAGACGAGGCGGCCGGTTCCCACCGCCGCCCCCTTGACCCGGCGCGAGGCGATCGCGTCGCTCGCCGATGCCGCGTCGTGGGACAAGCTCCGCGGGCGGATGAACGTGGTCGTGCAGTCGTTCTCGCCCAAGGCCACGGGGCACGGCACGGACCTGTACGCTCCGCTCGCCCAGGCGCCCGAAACGTTCCAGAACCTGCGTGGGATCGTCCTGGCGTCGGACGGTGACTGGACCGAGGGGCAGCCCCCCGTTCAGGCCGCCGCCCGGCTGCGTTCCTTGGGCGTTCCGATTTTCGCGGTCCCCGTCGGCAGCCCGACCCGACTGCCCGACATCGAGTTGATCAACCTCGATGCCCCGACGTTCGGGGTGGCGGGCAAGGCGGTGCGGGTGCCGTTCACGATCGACAGCTCGCTGCCCCGCGAGCATGTCACCACGGTCACCTTGAAGACGTCGGACGGCGACGAGATCACCAAGGACGTGCGCGTCGCCCCGATGGGCCGGACCAGCGACGCGGTCGTCTGGAAGCCGAAGGGGACGGGCGACTTCACGCTCGCGCTCAACGTCCCGGCCCACCCCGACGAGTTGATCTCCGACAACAACCGGCTCTCCACCCCGATCTCGATTCGCGAGGAGAAACTCAAGGTCCTGGTCGTGGAGTCGTACCCGCGCTGGGAGTACCGCTACCTGCGGAACGCCCTCTCGCGCGACCCCGGGGTCGAGGTCTCTTGCCTGCTCTTCCACCCCGGGCTCAGCAAGGCCGGGGGAGGGAACAAGGACTACATCAAGCAGTTCCCCGCGGGGCTCGACGAACTTTCGAAATATGACGTTGTGTTCATTGGCGACGTCGGGCTTGACGACGGCCAGCTCACCTCCGAGCAGTGCCGGCTGCTCAAGGGGCTGGTCGAGCATCAAGCCAGTGGTCTCGTGTTCATGCCTGGAATTCAGGGGCGGCAATTCTCGCTGCTCGAGACCGAGCTGGGCGACCTCTGTCCGGTGACGCTCGACCCCGCCCAGCCCGGCGGTTGGGGGTCGCGAACGCCGAACCATTTTGAGCTGACGGAGCTGGGGCGGCGGAGCTTGCTCACCAAGCTTGCCGACACCGAGGACGAGAACGCCGAGGTCTGGGAGGGTTTGCCCGGGTTCCAGTGGTACGCCCCGGTGCTTCGGGCCAAGGCGGGGAGCGACGTGCTCGCCGTCCACAAGGACATTACCAACGAGTCGGGCCGAATTCCGTTGCTCGCGACCCGGACCTTCGGGGCGGGCAAGGTCCTGTTCATGGGGACCGATGGTGCCTGGCGTTGGCGCAAGGGGGTCGAGGACAAGTACCATTATCGGTTCTGGGGTCAGGTGGTGCGCTGGATGGCCTATCAGCGGAACATGGCCAAGGGCGAAACGATGCGGCTCTACTACGTGCCCGACCAGCCGCGGATGAACAAGGTCTTGACGTTCCACGCCAACGTGATGGACCGGAGCGGCGAGCCGCTCCGTGGTGGCGACATCTCCGCGCGGATCACGGCCCCCTCGGGCAAGGCGGAGGTGGCTCGGTTCACCTCGGCCGGCGACGAGTGGGGCGAATACACCGGCCGGTTCACCGCCACCGAGGCGGGGCCGTACAAGGTCGCCCTGATCTGCAAGCAGACCGGGGCGACGCTCGACGCGACCTTCTTCGTGCAAGGGGCCTCGGCGGAGCGGATTGGCCGTCCGTCGCGACCCGAAGTGTTGGAAGAATTGGCCCGGGTGACCCGCGGTAAGGTCGTCGAGCCGGACAAGCTCGACGATGTTGTCCGCACCCTGGCTGCGCTCCCCGACCCTCCTCCCGCGGTCCGCAGGTTGCAGTTATGGAGCCACGGGGGGGTGGCGGTTGTTATGATTGGCTTAATGGGGGCCTTCTGGGTGGGTAGGAAGGCCGTCGGACTCGTCTAAGAACGGTCCTGTAGGGTGGGCACGGCCCACCAAAGATAAAAAGAGGGTGGGCCGTGCCCTCCCTGCAAGAGTCATGTTTGAAAATGTCGGTTAACCGCTAGCCATAAGTGAGGTCGATATGAGCCTCGCCGGATCACAGAATCGGTTAGAGCTACCGGAGTCGTTGCGGACTCAACTCCGCGACTATCGTCGTCGAGTCTGGACCGTCAAGATGGCAGAGGCCGTCTTCGCGGCGGCCTTCGGAGTCGTCGCGGCGTTCCTCCTGATGTTCTTGCTCGACCGTGTCTGGGACACGCCGGGCTGGCCGCGCGTCGCCCTGTTCGTGGTTGCCGCCCTCGCCTGCGCAGTTGTGCCGCTTTGGTTGTACCGCTGGGTCGGTCGGAACCGCCGGTTCGATCAACTGGCCCGGCTCCTGGCGCGCAAGCACCCCCATTTCGGCGACCAGCTTCTGGGGGTGATCGAGCTGGTCCACAGCGACTCGGAGCAGACCCGGTCCCGTGCGCTCTGCGAAGCGGCCGTGCTCCAAGTGAGCGACGACGCCGGCAAGCGCGACCTCAACGCCGCGGTGCCGAACCCGCGCCATCGCACCTGGGCCTGGCTGGCCGCCGTTCCGGCGACCGCGGCGCTCGCTTTGTTCTTCCTCTTCCCGGCCGCGGCGTCCAACGCCTGGTCCCGGCTGATCGCCCCCTGGCGGCCGATCCCCCGGTACACGTTCGCCGCGATCAAGCCGTTGCCGGATCGCCTGGTCGTGCCCCACGGCGAGCCGTTCACCGCCGAGGCGAAACTCGCCGCGGGCACCGCCTGGCGCCCGGTCCGGGGCGAAGCCCGGCTCGACGGTCAAGGGGCCGTCTCCGCCCTGCTCCGCGACGACCTCTACGCGTTCGACCTGCCGGCGATGATCGCCCCAGGGCCGCTCGAGGTCCGGGTGGGCGACTGGCTCCAGCGAGTGCGCGTCGAGCCGACCCTCAGGCCCGAGCTGACCTCGATCGTGGCCAACGTCGCCTTGCCCAAGTACCTCGGCCGCCCCGAGCCGCTCCGCAAAGACGTGCGCGGGGGCTCGGTCTCGCTGGTCAAGGGGAGCCAGGCAACCTTCGCCGTCACGGCCAGCCGTGACCTTTCCTCCGCGCGGGTGGACGGCCAGGGCCGGACCCCGTCCGGCGCGACCGTCGCCAGCCCCTTGCTGGTCGTCGACGGGCCGCGCAACCTCGAGTTTCAGTGGAAAGACCAGTACGGGCTGGCGGGCAAGGCGCCGTTCACGCTCGCGGTCAACGGGCGGGACGACGAGCCTCCGACCGTCTCTTGTGAGAATCTGCCGCGGAATAAGGTGGTGCTCGACACCGAGCTGCTCGCCTTCAAGGTGCACGTGCAAGACGATTTCGGGGTCAAGCGCGTGGGCCTGGAGTGGCACGGGGTTGAGAACCCACTCGTCTCGTCACCGGCCATCGGCGAGCAGATCCTGGCGGCGGGGGGGACCGACAAGGAAAACCTCGACCTCAACGGCACCTTCACCGCCAAGAACCTGGGCATCGAGCCCCAGCCGGTCAATGTGCGCGTATTCGCCGAGGACTACCTGCCGGGTCGTGCTCGGACCTATTCGCCCACTTACACCTTGTACGTCCTGAACGCCGAGCAGCACGCGATCTGGATCGCCGAGCAACTGAGCAAGTGGCATCGGCAGTCCCTGGAAGTGCGCGACCGCGAGTTGCAGCTCTACGAGACCAACAAGCAACTCCGCGACCTGACGGCCGACGCCCTCGACCGGCCCGAGACCCGGAAACAGGTTGAGAGCCAGGCGGCCGCCGAACGGGCCAACGGGCGCCGGCTCGCGATGCTGGTCGGTTCGGGTGAAGACCTGGTCAAGCAGGCTTCGCGGAACCCGGAGATCGGCGTCGGTCACCTCGAGCGCTGGGCCGAGATGTTACAGGTCCTCAAAGATATCTCGACGAATCGGATGCCATCGGTCGCCGACCTTCTCAAGGAGGCCGCGCAGGCGCCAAGCCTTGCCGCGAACGCGACGGGCAACAAGGCCCCCATGGCCGGGCAGGTCCGGGCGGCCGGGGCCGGAGCGCCCACCGAGCCCAAGAAGTCGAACCCGGCGCCGTCGGCGGTCCCTCGGGTCGTGGACATGGAATCGTCGCAGAACTCGCCCGCCAAGAAGGGTCTGCCGCCGGCTCCTCCGGGGGGAAATTCCAAGCCGAAACTTGGCCTGGCGCAAACGAACGTGATGGGCAAGGGGTCGGCTACGCCGCCTCCCCCGGCCCCGCCCGCGGCGGAGAAGGTTGACGAGGCGGTTAACGCCCAGCGCGACCTGCTGGCCGAGTTCGAGAAGATCGCCGACGAGCTCAACCGGGTGCTCGCCAACCTCGAAGGGAGCACGCTGGTCAAGCGCCTGAAAGCCGCGTCGCGGGTTCAGCTCAAGATCGGCGGCCGGCTCGGTGACTTCGTGGGGGATGCGTTCGGCCTGCCCGAGTCGCGGATCGCCGACAAGGCGGTCAAGGAGTTGGTCACGCTGGCCGACCAAGAGGCCAAGGGAAGTCAGAATGTCTCGGTGATCATGGATGACTTGCAGTCCTACTTCGAACGTCGGCAGTTCGTTCAGTTCAAGGCGGTTCTCGACGAGATGAAGAAAGAGGATGTAATCGGCGGCTTGCGCCAGCTCGGTGACGACCTCAAAAAAGAACAAGGCATGTCGATCGCTCAGTGCGAGTTCTGGTCGGACTCGCTCGACCGCTGGGCCGAGGACCTGGTTGATCCCGCGTGCAAGGGGACCTGCCCCGGTTCCAAGTCGAAGAGTAGTCTTCCCCCTTCGGTCGTGCTCGAGGTGCTTCAGATCCTCGAGGGGGAGGTCAACCTTCGCGAAGAGACCCGCGTGGCCGAGCAGGCCAAGCCCGCGTTGCTCCTGAACGGCTATAAGACGGAAGCGGGCAAGCTTTCGAAAACTCAGAAAGAGCTGTCGGGCCGGGTTGAGAAGGTGACCGGAACGATCCGCGAGCTTCCCGACGCCGCGAAGGAGTTCGCCTATGAGATCGCCCTGCTCGGCCAGGTCGGCTCGGTCATGAACGATGCGGCCGGGATCCTGCTCGAGCCGGAGACCGGCAGCCCGGCGATTGCCGCCGAGACCGAGGCAATTGAACTCTTGCTCAAGTCAAAACGGATCAACCCCAAGGGGGGTGGAGGCGGCGGCGCGAACCCGGGCGGGGGTGGGACCGGCACGACGCAGGACTCGGCCCTGGCGCTCCTCGGGGTCGGCCTGAACGAAAAAGAGGTCAAGGAAGATCGCGGGACCTCGCAGACGACGGGTGATTCGGGTCCCTCGCTTCCCGAGGAATTCCGCTCCGGCCTCGATGAGTATTTCAACCGGCTCGAGCGCGCCCCGGCCGGGCAATGAACGGGCTGGAACGCCGCGAAGCCACGCCGGTTGCTCAACAGCGGGCGTGGCTGTCGTCGATCCGCTTCGAGGTTATCCAGCAATAAGTCGACATGCCTACTGGGCCTGCTGACGAAACGACCGGCGGTTGGGATTGTCATTCCCTGGGACGCCCGCGGTCCCAGGGAATTCAAAGAGAGCGATGGCTCATTCACCCGGTTGATGGTGAATTGATGGGATTTCTTGAGACTGTAGCAAGGCGAGTGGGAACGAGTTTCTCCCGCGAATTTCGGCCTCCGGGGCCGACTGACGGCCCGGTTTCGTTGCGACAGACTCGGTTTCTTGGGCGATTAGGTCTTTCGGATTACGAATGGTTTTTTAAACGGTTAGGCATTGCTTTTTCCGTGTTCTATGTCGTGGGCGTCGCCGGCTTCGCGGCGATGAAGATGACTGAGCCGCACTCGATGATTGCAACGATGACCTGGGCGGACGTTATCTTCGGTCCGGCGATCGTAATCATCTCGGACACTGGGCTCATCCTCCTTGGTGCCTGGGTTGAAAGTCGCTTCAGAAATCGAGAGAGACGCTGAATTGTTTGGTATTCCGATACGATCGCATGCCAAATCGAATCGAAACGAGGAGAGTTGATGAGAGGTCGCGTCATTCGCCTGGTCGCCATGGTCGGCGTCGCGTTCACGGTCTGCACCCCTGCATTCGTTGCCGCTCAGGTCCGCAAGGAGGAACGGGTCGAGATTGCGCCTGTGCAGGCCGTCATCGTGGAAAAGAAGGCGGCGGTGGCACGCGAGGCGGAGGTACGGATCCAACTGGCCGCGCCCATGATCATCAACGGGGCCCTGAATGGGAACGGCATGGTCGACCAGTGGACGCGGCAATTCCGCCCGATTCTCAGGGTGGAATACCTGTTCATGCGAGGGATTTGCGACCCGAGCAAGGACACGCGGCTGCCGATCGCCCGCGCCGGGCTGCAGGCGCTGGATGAGGCGGCAAAGAAATACGTCGACTGGCAAAAAAATCAGAACATGGTCGTGGCGGGGCGTCTCGTCGAGCGGCCGGCGATCCCCGACACGCGTCAGTTCATTCAAGAGGCCCTGGCGGCCGCGGTCAAAGCCCAACTTTCTCCCAGCCAATATGAACGCTATCGGGCTGAGCTCGACGCCCGCTCGGTCGAACAAAAACGGGTTGCGATCTTGAACCTGGTGGCGAAGCTCGACAGGGTCCTGGTTCTCTCTCCCGAGCAGCGGGATCAGATCAGCGAATCGCTCTCTTCCCACTGGGAGGATGTGTCGGCCCAGGGGTTCCAATCGTTCAACCTCGACGACCAATACCTGCCGATGATCTCCGATGCTCTCGTCGCCAATTTCCTGAACGCCGCGCAGAAGACGATCTGGATCGGGATTCAAAAAGTGACTTTCGGCTCAAATGGTATTGGGATTGGCATGCACATGCAGGATGGCCCTTTGGATGACGAGTTTGCGGACGAGGTTGCCAAGGAAGCGGTCAAGCCAGGGACGGAGAAGTGAGCCCGACGGCCGTGAGCGCCGGCCTGCCTCGGTCTTTGCCTGGAGGAGTCGCCATGATTCGCGCACTTCGAGTTGGCCTGCTGCTGCCGGTGGTGGCCTTCGCGGGGTTCTTCGCCGGCGGCTTCAGGCCGTCCGCACAGGGGCAAGTGCTTGACGACGTGGTTGGCGAGGAAAGCGACGGTCAGGTGCTCGAAGTTCGGCAGCGGTTCGCGGTTGCCGAGTCCAACTTCGATCAGGTGGTGTTTGGCAACGTCCGGACTCCCGCGGCCGCGCTCGCCCGGCTGGAAACCCTGGTGAAGTTGAAAATCGACGAAGTCGACCGGATCGCCCGGCTGACCGACGCTCAGAAGCGGAAACTCGAGCTCGCCTCACGCGGAGACATCAAGCGATACTTCGATCAGGTCGCGGAAAAACGGAAGGCGTTTCAGCTCGTCCGCAACGATCAACAGCAGTTTGCCGCCTTCTACCAACAGCTCCTTCCGTTGCGAACGGCGCTGACCCAGGGACAATTCTTCGGCGCCGCTTCGATCTTTGCCAAGACCCTGAGGAAGACGCTCGACGAACGCCAGGTCCTTGCCTACGACAATCTCGACCGCCAGCGGCGTTTGCTCGGCCAGCAGGCCCGGATTGGTCGAATCCTTGCGATCCTGGACAACAGCGTGGGCCTGCAGGCCAGCCAGCGCCAGCAGCTTTTGAAGCTGATCGTCGAGGAGACTCATCCGTCCAAGGTCTCCGGAACCTACGACCTCTATCTCGTGCTGTTTCAGCTCTCTCGGCTGCCTCAAGATCGCATCAAGCCGATCTTTCGGGACGCCCAATGGCAACTGGTGAAGACGCAGCTTGAAAACGCAGGTAGATATGAGTCAATGCTCACAAAGCAAGGGGTTCTCCCCATCGCGCCGGACGCCGAGCGTTGGATCGTGGCGGTGGAGACCGACGGTTCGAAACCCGCGCCGAACCCGCACGAGAAACATGACTAGCGCAGGGAGCCTTTCTCATGGTGGATCGCGATTCTTCGGGGCTTGTTGGGCCGTCAGGGGCTCCGAGCCTCGTTCTTGACAAGAGTCATCGGTTGATGCGTTGGCTCGCGTGTGCCGGGGTGGCTGCGTTCGTCTGTGCGCCCGCGTTCGTCACCGCCCAGGTTCGCAAGGAGGCGGTCGATATCGCACCGCCACCACCACCGGTCGCGGCTCCGGCTCGCCCTGCCGAGGCCGTCAAGGCGACGACCAAGAAGGCACAGATCGTTGTGCCTGCGTTGGGGGTGGTGAACCGCGTCAGGCTGGTGGATGGGGCCGCGAACGGCATGGTCGAACAGTGGAAGAGGCAGTACCTCCCGATCCTCCGCGTGGAGTATCGCTTCGTGAGGACGGTCTGTAATCCTTCCAAAGAGCAGCGAATCCCGATCGCTCGCGCCGGGTTCAAGGCCCTTGACGAGGCCGCGAAGGATTACGTCGACTGGCAAGTGAATCGCAATCAGCCGATGCTTGCGGGGGGGGCGAGGCCCGCGGCTCCCGATCCTCGGAAGCGAATTCAGGACGCCCTGGTCGCCGTCGTCAAATCCGGGCTCTCACCCTCTCAGGTGGAGCGCTATCGCGTTGAGCTCGAGGCTCGAGCGGCCGAAGCCAGGCGGGTGGCGATTTTGAACTTTGTGGCGAAACTCGACCAGTCGCTCATCCTCTCCGCCGATCAGCGTAGCAAACTGACGGACTCGCTCACGTCCCACTGGGATGAGGCGTGGGGCGTGGGTCTTCAAAACTACAACCTGGATGACCTGTACGTCCCGATGATCCCTAATCAGTTTGTCAGTATGTATTTGAACGATGCCCAGAATCGAGTCTGGAGCGGGTTTCAGAAGGTTTCGCTCGATTACCAGAATTTTTTCGGCGGAATCAACATGCGTGATGGCCCGCTGGATGACGAGTTTGCGGACGAGGTTGCCAAGGAAGTCCTCCCGCCGAAGCCGGAGCCGTGAGGCCAACCACCGCGATGGCCGTCCTCTTTCCCCTCTCCCCTCGAGGAGCCACCATGGTTCGTCCGTGCCGGCTTGGTTTGCTGCTGATTCTCGCCATGCTCCTCTCAGCCTGTGGGGCGGGGCGATCCGCTCGCGCCCAGGCGCTGGACGACGAGGATGAGGTTGAAGGCCCGGCCATGCAGCAAGACTTTTTCATTGATGAGTCGACCTTTGATTCCTGGGTCTTTGGGAATTCACGAAACGCCACGAATGCACGTGCCCGTCTCGACTCCATGCTGGAACTGAAGCTCGCCGAGCTCGACCGGGTGGCTCGATTGACCGAAGCCCAGAAGAAGAAGCTCGAACTTGCCTCCCGAGGCGACATCAAGCGGTTTTTCGATCAGGTCGCCGTGAAGCGGCAGACATTTGACTTGGTTCGTCGAGACCGCCAGAAGTTTGGGATGTTTTATCAGGAGATCCAGCCGTTACAGCAAGCCTTGCAAAGGGGCCTCTTCGGTGACGGTTCGCTCTTTGCCAAGACAGTCAAGAAGTCCCTCGACGACGGGCAGGCCGTCGCCTTCGACGCTTTGAACGCCCAGCGGCGACAGTTCCAGCGACAGGCGCGGCTCGGTCGTCTTCTGGTAACCTTGGATCACAGCGTGGGATTGGATCAGGATCAGCGTCAGCGTCTCACGAAACTGATCGTCGAAGAGACCCGCTCGCCGATTCGGCCGAGTTCTTATGATCTCTACTGCGTGCTCATTCAACTCGCCCAGCTTCCCGAGGATCGCATCAAGCCGATCTTCCACGACTCGCAGTGGCTCGCGATCCACCAGTTGCTGGCCCAGTCCAAGGCCTACAAGCAGATCATGAGAAGAGAGGGGGTACTCCCGGGAGAATCACCGGATGAACCTTGGGCCGTGGCGATCGACCCCGAAGCTCCGAAATCGGCTTCGGACGGGAAGAAAAGTGATTGATGTGAGTTGGGGAAATGATGCATCGATTTAAGTATGTTGCAGGAAAACCGGGCCGGCTGTCTGCACCGGAGGCCGAAATTCACGGGAGAAACTCGTTCCCACGCTCGGCGTCGGAATGCGGTCCTGGCCGCTCTGTGGCACCACCCGCCGGGGAAGACGACGCGGAGCGTCGCGGACGGCATTCCCACGCAGAGCGTGGGAACGAGATCCCGGTAACCTTCGTCCCTTTGGGGCTGGCATAGGCGGAGATTTCGCATCAGTCATTCGCTGGCAAGCAGATCCAAGGTGGTTTCGATGTGTATCCCAGGCCGCCGCAAACCGTGTCCGTGTCCCGAGGACCTCGTGATGTCCCGACTTGAAGCAACTCCCTTTTTCTCAGGGACGACGACTGCGGGACGCGGGTTCGCCCTTTCACTCGGCGTCGTGACTTTGTTCCTTGGGCTGGTGACGGCCGGCACGGCGAATGCCCAGTTGCCCGTGGCGAAGTCGGGGGAAGTGATTCCCCGCGACGTGCGCGAGATGTATGACCGTGGGCTGCAATATCTCGCCTCCTCGCAAACCGAAAACGGGGATTGGGCGAGCCAAGGGGGGGAGTCCGGGCCCGGGACGACCGGTCTCGCGATCATGGCCTTCCTCGCCTCGGGCGAGGACCCGAATTTCGGCCCCTACAGCAATCACGTCCGGCGCTCGCTCCGCAACATCGTCAACGCGCAGAACGCCGACACGGGATACATCGGGAATAGCATGTACCATCATGGCTTCGCGATGCTCGGCCTGGCCGAGGCCTATGGGGCGGTGGACGAGCGGAACCTCTGGCCCGACCCGAAGGGGAAGCGGTCGATCGGCCAGGCCCTCGAATTGGCCGTTCGCACCGCGCTGACCTCGCAGAAGAAGAACCCGCTCGGGGCCTGGCGGTACTCGCCGGAAGCGACCGACGCCGACACCTCGGTCAGCGGCGCGGTCATGATCGGCTTGCTCGCGGCCCGCAACGCCGGGATCGAGATCCCCGATGAGGCGATCAATCGCGCCGTCGGCTACTTCAAGTCGATGACCTCGTCGGGCGGGTTCGTCGCCTACGCCGGAGGCATGGGCGGGTTCGGCGACTCGACCGCCCGCTCGGCGATCGCGACCCTGGTCTACTCCGTGGCCAGGCGCAAGGATCTGCCCGAATTCAAGGCGACCCTCGACCACATCAAGGAACGGCTCGACCAGCCGGTCCAGGGCTATCCCGAGTACGGGCGGTACTACCAGGCCCAGGCCTTCTTTCAAGGCGATACGGCCGCCTGGGAAAAGTGGAACAAGATGGTGATCCGGCAACTGAAGCAGGCGCAACGCGCTGACGGCAGCTTCCAAGGCCAGTGGGGACCGTCGTTCAGTACCTCCATGTCGTTGCTGGCTCTTGCTCTCAATTATCGATTTCTCCCAATCTACGAACGATAAAACAAAAAAAGAAGCGAACAAAAAAAGGGACGTTCACCCATGCGTTACAGCCGTCCGCCCGCGACGACGGAAACCCGCATCCACGGCCTCCCTCGGTGGCTCGTGCTCACCGGCGCCTTGGCCTTCTCTTCCGTCTGGATCGGCCCCGTCGCGCGGGCGGAAGAACCCGCGTCGGGACCGCCGGCGAGTCTCAAGCTTCATCTGGCCGACGGCGGTTTCGTGGCCGGCAAGTTCCAGCCGACCGATCGGCAGGGGATCCTCCGCTGGCAGGGGAACGCCTTCACCTCCCCGTTCGACTTCGACCTCAAGGCGGTCGACGCCGTGCAAGCTCCGGTTCCTGCCCGGCTCGCCGCTCCCGAGGGCTCCTTCCGGTTCGAGCTCTCGGGGGGTGACGTCGTGTTTGGGACGGTGGTCAAGCTCGACGACAGGGAGGCCGAGCTGGATCTGTCCCGGATCGGCCGGCTCCGCGTTCAACGCCCGCACCTGCTCCGGGTCGAGCGCTGGCAAGGTCGCTCCGACCTGGTCTACCTCGGCCCGACCGGCCTGGCCGGCTGGACCGCCGCTCCGTCCCCGGCCGGCGCACCCAAGGTCTGGCGCGAGGAATCGGGCGAATTGATGACCGACCAGGAGGGAGCGACGCTCAGCAACGACGTTCCCATCCCGGCACGGGCGGTCCTGGAATTCGAACTCTCCTGGAAGAACCAGCCCGATTTCGTGCTCACCCTGGGGGGCGCCGTTAAACCGGGCGCCAACGAGAAGACCGATGAGAATCCGTTTCGGTTCGAGGTCTGGGAACATGAGCTGGTCGTTCATCGGGAAACGGCGAAAGAGGCCGACGTGGCGTCCTTGGGCAAACTGAACGCAGGTCCGGGACGTGTTCATTTCAAAGTCTACCTCGATCAGGAGCGAGGACGGATCATCGTCGACACCCCGGACGGCAAGCCGCTGGCCGACCTGAACGTCGCCGGATCGAAGCCTCGGGTGCTGACCGGGTTTCAACTGGAGAACAAGAAAGGGGATCTACGGCTCGAACGGCTCGAGATCACGCAATGGAACGGCGAGCTGCTCCGCGAGCCGCTGCCCGACGGCCCGAACCTGCGCCGGATGAACGGATCGAACCTCTCGGCCAAGACGCTTCGGTTCGACGCCGAGTCGAAGTCGTTCGTCGTTGTCGACGGGGACAAGGAGTCGCGTGTCCCTCTGGATGAGACGGCCCGCCTGACCTTCTCCCCCTTGACCGACGTCCCCGCGCGGGCGGTCCAGATTCTGCTCCAAGAGGGAGCACGGCTCAGCGGCGACTTGATCGCGATCGAGAACGACGCGGTGGTTGTCAAGCATCCGGGCGTCGAGGAGCCGGTGCGCGTGCCGATCGACCGCCTGCGGTCGCTGGTCGCGAACCATCCTGAGGTTCAAGACGCCCCCGCGGTGAAAAAGGCCGAATCCATCCCTCGCCTCGAGATGGACGGGGTCCGGCTGACCGGTCGGCTCATCGATGGCAAAAACGAACCGGGAGTGAGTTGTCTGACCTGGCAGCCCCAAGGGAGCGCCACGGCCAGCACGCTCGTCGGCGCGGCTTCCGGCCGGATCCTCTACAAGGAACCGCCGCCGCCGGCCCCGGTCGTGACGGCGACGGCGATGCGCAATGGGATCCCGGGGCAAGTGTTCGTAGGCGGACGTGTCCAGGTGATTCGGCCAGCAGCTCCGGCGCCCCCGGCTCAGGGGGTGGTCCAGGGATTCCTCATGGCGTTTGCCGGCGCACCTCAGGGACGGCCGGCGGTTCCGAGCTCGACCGGGCCTGCTGGGGCCGTGCCCGGACGCCGGGCGCTTTACCTGCGGACCGGCGACATCATCCCGGCGGAGGTCACGAAGATCGACGAGAAAGGGGTGACCATTCGCACCAGTCTCAGCAAAGATGCGTTCGTGTCCCACGAGAAAATCAAGGCCGTGGAACTCTCGGAAGAACCAATTAATCCCGTTCGCTTGAACAAATCGAAACGCGAACGCTTGCTTACGGTTCCTCGCGTTCAAAAAGGGAGTCCGCCCACCCACCTGATCCGATCCAAGAATGGCGATTATCTCCGGGGCCGGGTGGTCGGGATGGACGAGACGTCGCTCCAGGTTGAGGTCCGGCTTGAGGTCAAGACGCTCCCTCGCGACCGGGTCGCTCGGATCATCTGGCTGCAACCCGAGGACCTCGAGGCCGGCAAGGCTCCGCAACCGGAACCCGTGCAGGAACCGAAACCGGCCAAGGCCAACGAGGAATTCCTTGTACAGGCGTTGCGCAAGGACGGCGTTCGCCTCACCTTCGCGCCCGATCGGTTCGAGGGCGACGCGCTTGCGGGGACCAGCCCTGTCATCGGCGAGTGCCGGGTTCGCGTCGACGAGGTCGACCTGTTGCTGATTGGCAAGACGATTGAAAAAGAGGCCTCCCAGCTCACCTTCCAGCGCTGGCTGCTGACGGACGCCCCCGAGCCCAAGGTGACTGAGGACGGCGGCGATGGGTCTGCCGGCGGTGGTGGTGGAGGCGGCTCGTCGGGCACCTCCTCGCCCCTGGTCGGCAAGCCGGCCCCCGACTTTTCGCTCGAGCAACTGGGGGGCAAGACGTTCCACCTGGCCGACGCCAAGGGAAAGGTGGTCGTGCTCGACTTCTGGGCCACCTGGTGCGGCCCTTGTCTCCAAGCCATGCCGCAAGTCGAGAAGGTCACGGGCGAGTTCCGCGACCAAGGGGTGATGCTCGTCGCCGTGAACCTCCAGGAGTCGCCTAAGGAAATCACGGCCATGCTCGAACGGCATAAGCTGAACCTGACCGTCGCTCTCGACAAAGATGGCGCCGTGGCCGAAAAATACAAGGCCAACGCCATCCCCCAGACCGTGGTGATCGACCGCGAGGGGAACGTCACCCGCCTCTTCGTCGGTGGTGGTTCCCACCTCGGCGATCAACTTCGCGAGGCGATCCAGACGACCCTGGGCGGGCCTGATGCCAAGACACCGGCAAGCGGTGGGCCTGATCCGAAGCCGCCGGTCAAATAACGGGGCCAGCCAAGCCCCCGGCCTGGTTCGCCATAAGAAGGGACGCCCTGCGCGGTAAGTTCGGCCCCGAATTCAACGGAATACCTCGAATTGGGATCGTCTTCCCCCCCCTGGGACCGCGGGCGACCCGCCCGCTCTTGTTTGTTAATTAATGCATTTATTAATCAATTGCGGGCGGGTCGCCCGCGGTCCCAGGGGGGGGAAGACGAAACAGCGATCGTGGTTTAAGTGGCGAGTATGCTCGACTTCGCATCACCTCAATATCGTCCCAAGGAGGATGAGGTCATGAAATCGATAATTGGCTGTATCAAGATGCATTTGAGGTTGTGGGCTGGGGTCGTGGCCCTTCTCACCGCGTCCCCATTCCTTGAGGCCGCCGCGGCCGCGCCGTTGGCCCACTACTTTCCGAAAGAGGACCTGGCGGTCTACGCCGAATTCGACGGGCTCGACACGCACGGCGAACTCTGGCGGAAGACGGCGGCCTATCGGCTCTTGAGCGGGACCCCCACCGGCGCCATGCTCGAAACCGTACTCGTTCAACTCGCCGGGCGGCTCCGTCCGAACACGACGGGGACCACGCCCGAAGTGGGCGAGCTGCGGATCTTGGCCGAGCACCTGATTCGGCATGGCTTCGCCGTCGCGATCGTCCGGAACCCCGGCCAGCCCCGTCCGGTCTGGGTCGGCCTCGTGTTTCGAGGCGGGGCCAAGGGCCAGGTCCGGGCGGTGGTCGAGAAGTTTATTGCATCGACCGGCAACCCCGACGCGAAGCCGCAGTCGGTCGCCAAGCCCAAAGGCCGAACGCTCTCGATCGAAGGAGGGACCGAGCCTCGCGTCGCCTGGTGGCAGGAAGGAGACGACCTCGCGCTCAGCCTGCTTTCTCCGGCGGGGGCCGACGTGATGATCGAGGCCCTTGATGGGGGCCGGCCCGACGCGACCGCCCACCCAGACCGGGTCGCGCTCGCGCGTGTCGTCGACGGTTTCACCCCGGTCGGCCTCGCCTTCGCCGATCTCTCCGCCTTCGCTCCCTTGCCTCCCCAGGCGGCCGCCTTCGGTCTCGACCGGGTCAAGCGGCTCGAATACCGCTGGGGCATTCAGGGGGATGCGCTGATGACCGTGACCCGCCTGGTGGCCCCTGCCCCGCGCTCGGGACTGCTCGCGTTGTTCGACCAGCCCACCTTCGGCCCCGAGAGCCTCGCCGCACTGCCCCCGGGCCTGGCGGGAGTCACGGCCTTCTCGGTCGATCTTGGAGGGGTCTACGACCGGTTCGTGGCCGGACTCAACGCGACAAACCCCGCGGGCCGCCAGACGCTCGAGTCGACCGAGATCGCGTTCCGCACCGTGACCGGCCTCCGGATTCGCGACGACCTGCTGGCTCAGCTCGGATCCAAGGTGACCTACTTCTCCCTGCCGACCCGAGGCGATGCGCCGAGCCAGGTTGTGGCTGGGCTGGCGCAGGGCGTTCTGCGAACGCCACGCTTCTCGGCGATTCTTGAAGTGAAGGACCAGGCGGCCTTCGCCAAGCTCCTCGACGGCGCCGTCAGCAAGACAGAGGGCTATTTCCGGGATCAGTTCGAGGCGAACAAGAAGCCCCCGCCCGTCCGGGTCCATCCGCTCAAGGGCGTTGCGCACGGCTACTCGGTGTCGATCTCACCGTCGGTCGCCCCCTTGCCGGCCGGATTCCGGCCGACCTTCATCCTGAGGAAGTCATCGCTCATTTTCGCCAGCAACCCGGAGGATGCCCGAGCGACCTTGGAGCTTCAGGAGCGTGTTGCCCCATTACCGGCCTCGGATCCGCTGGCTCTCTCGCTCAACCGGCTCCCCCGCCGCGCGATCATGGCGAGCGTGATCGACGAGCGCCGCTCGCTCTTGCCCGAGTTGATCGCCAACGTTCCTCTGCTGGTGCAATGGGGGCAGGCGTTCGTCGGGCCTCGGTTCATGAGACCCCAGTTTCGCCAAGTTCAGCCGGGCAGACCCGGGATACTGATGCCTTTGCAACAAAGTTTCGTCGCCGGGCTTGAGATCGATCCTGACACGATCCCGACCCCCGAGGAGGTTCGTCCGTTTCTGTTTCCGTCGGTGTTCACGCTCACAGCCGACGATCAAGCGGTGGAATACACCACCCGCGAGGCCTTCCCCGTGTTCAACCCCGTAGTCCTGGCCCCGGTCGCCGTGGCGATACTTTTGCCGGCCACCCAGTCGGCACGCGTCGCCGCCCAGCGCAGCCAGTCGGTGAACAACCTGAAGCAGATCGCGCTCGCGTTGCATAACTTTCATGCCGCGAACAATACGTTCCCGCCGCAAGCCACCTATGGCAAGAACAAGAAGCCGCTCTTGAGCTGGAGGGTGGCAATCCTTCCCTACCTGGAACAGGCCGCGCTCTACAACGAGTTCAAGCACGATGAGCCGTGGGACAGTCCCCACAACAAGGCCCTGATCCCGCGGATGCCGAAGGTCTACCTCATTCCGGGGGCCAAGGTCGAGCCGGGCAAGACGTACTATCGCGGGTTCTCCGGCCCGTCGACTTTGTTTGATGACAAGCAAAAGGAGGGGGTGGGCGTCGGGCTGGCTAACATCACCGACGGAACCTCAGTCACGCTTGGTATCGTGGAGGCGAAGGATGCCGTCGTCTGGACCAAGCCCGACGAGGAGATTCCGTTTGCCATGAATCTCGACCCGGCCAACGTCAAGAAACTCCAGGGGATGTTGGGAGGACACTTCCCGGGGGGCTTCAACGCATGCTTCCTGGACGGATCGGTTCGGTTCATTCAACAAACGATCAATACCGTCGTTCTCAGAGCGCTGATTACCCGCAACGGCGGCGAGGTGATCGGCTCGGACGCGTTCTGAGCGATCGATCTCCCCCGCTCTCCGAGGCAGGCTCAACCTTGTCTCGGAGCGGGGGGATTGCTTGGGTTGGATCGTTTCGGTTGGGACGAAGTCATCACACCCTCAAGTCTCAAAGGGGATGCTCGACGAGCGGGACGCCCTGGCGTATAGTGGAGGCCATTGATCGAATACCCTGTTAGTCTAAGACGAAGGGTTTTCCATGGGCCGCCTCTCCGCGAAGTCACGCGTCTATAAGGACACTACTGCTCAACAATTGCGGAGCTTTCACGAGACGGCTCGGTTAGGGAGCTTTTCCGCCGCGGCAAAGAGTCTCGGATTAGCGAATCCGACGGTTTGGCAGCAGGTCCGCGCCTTGGAACTCGACTTCGGTGAGCGCCTGCTCGAACCGCGCGGGCGGGGTTGTCGGCTCACCGAGGCCGGTCGGTTGCTCGCCGACCTGATCGGTCCGTTGGTCTCGGGGGCCGCGACGCTCAAGCGCCGGTTTAGCGAGGCCCGGGCTCAGTTAGCGCCGCGCCTGGTGCTCGCTGCGTCGCCGCGCATCCTGGCCGAAGACTTGCCCGAGTGCGCCGCGGAGTTCCACCGGTGCCAGCCCGATGTCCAGTTGACGCTCAAGGAACTGTGGGACGACCAGATCCTCGCCATCGTCGAGTCCGGTGAAGCCGACGTCGGCCTGCTGCACGATCGTGGGCCCGACCTGGTCCGGCTCAACCCCTGGCTCGAGTTTCAACCGGTCTACGAGGTGGATATCACCCTCGTCACGCCCATCGACCATCCCCTCGCTCTCCGCCGCCACGTTCGTCCGGCCGACCTCGCCGGATATCCGCTGCTCAACGGCCTGCGCGGGATCCCCGACCTCAGCGTCACGGCCGTTCTCGATAAGGCCGGTGTGTCGTTGTCGGAACCGAAGCTGGTCGAGGCGATCTTTACTGCAACGGTCTGTGAGTATGTAAGGATGGGTTTTGGGATTGGCTTGATCTTTTCCTCATCCCTCTCGGCGCCTCACCCGGGGCTCCACCATCGGGTCATGAACCGCCACTTCGGTGGGACCGTCGTCTATCAGGTCCGCCGGAAAGGGGCGCCGCCGTTCCAATCGGCGATCACCTTCATGGACGTCGTCAAAGAGCGACTGAAGCGAGTCCCCAAGTCGTCCTCCGCTTGAAAATATTGAAAATTGCTGATCTCGGAGTGTGTCGGGTCTGGGTGGCTGGGGTCTGTCAGTGATCCCGCCGGTCGAAAATCGCTCGAATCCCTACCCTCTGCAGCGGGTGAGATGCCTGCGGTCCCAAGAAGAGTGGTCGGTAGGGACGTGACCCTGTCCTGCGTTCTCGCCTCAGGAAGACAGGGAGCTCACGCTCCCCGCTCGCCTTGGGGCGAGCGACCGCTGACCTCTGGGTGGATTTCGCTCGCCTGAAAAGGCGAGCGGGGAGCGTGAGCTCCCTGTCCCTCCTCCTCAATGCCGATCCCTTGTGTCGCCCTAATCCAGGCCCAAAGTTTCAGGGCGACTCGCTCGGCGTGCCCGCTCCCAACTTGGTCGAGTGCCCCTCTTTGCGGCGGAGTTTGAAGATCAGGTAGACCAGGATCGCGAGGTTGGCCAGGAGGATCATGACCCGGAACCGGTTGACTTTGTGCGCCAGTTCGTAAAATTCCAGCGGGAGGAGTAGGACGGTGGCCAGGATGGTCAGGTACTCGGCCCAGCGCCGCTTCAGGAGGAGGCCGACCCCTTCGACGAACTCCAGCAGCGCGTAGAAGTATGTTCCCAGGCCGAGTGCTTCGAGCTGGCCCCGGTTGATTCCATCCACCCGGTCGAGGACCGCGTGAATCAGGCGACTGTCGGGGTCGAGATGGAGCCGCAACGCAAAATCCTCCACGACCTTGCCAAGGTCGTGATTCAGGAGCCGAAAGATCCCGAATCCGGCGGCCCCGAGCATCAGGGCGGTGCCCAGCTTCAACGCTCCAATGAGGCGCAAGCCCAACGTGCTCTGCTCGGAAGGCGAACTCATGAGGTCATCCCTTGGCGTGTTGTCGATCGGGCCGAGGCCGCTTCGAGGCTAATCCGAGACGGGGGTCGACGTCGAGCCTCACGCGATCGCCGCAAGAGACGAGCCGTGGATCGGACCGCTTGGGAGTCCGCCTCGAACCGTTCTCGTGGTGACGAGGTGTGTGCCGCAATGTCCGAGGCACGAACGAGATCGGTTTGGAATCCGCTGGTCGTTCTCGGGGTGGTGAACCTTGGACCGGGACTCTGGGTCTGAACGGTGTCGATTCCCTTGGGTCCGAGGCCGGACGTCTGAGGAGTCGACTCAAGGGAGCGAATGAGAAGGGACCCCGCGATGGTGAGAATGGAGAAAATGACCGAGCGGTTCGAGGCCCTGAGCAACCTCATGGATCGCCTGTGTGCGCCCGACTTGATGTTGCCCGAAGCCACGGTGCTGAGGAATCGTCTGTCGGTCCTGCTGGCGCACGAGGACGAAGCGGTCGAGGTCGATCACGAAGCTCGTCCCCGGTCGTTCGTGCCGACGGCCCCGCGCAGCGAGAAGGGGCGAGCCGGCAACCGGTCGCCCCTTTGCATGCCCTGCCTGGCCGGCTGCTGCTGATCGGCCCGTCTCCGCTCCCCTTTTTTTCCCCTTGGTCGCGACCCGAATGCGAGAGCCAAGGCATTCGGGTCGCCACGTCGGCCGGACGGTTTCCTGCTTCTGACTTATCGCTGCCAATCTCGGTCTGAGACGGCCGAAAGGGCGGCTTCCTGCCGTGGCCTTCCGTGGCTTCGACTGCGGGCCGTCGGGGGGGCGATGCCGGTGAATCCGTTGATCAGGTCGGCGTGATCGAGGTCGGCGATCGACTCAACGATTCGGTCCGGCTGGTAGGCGAAGCGGTCCAGGTCTTCGCGGTTGGTGCCGCCGCTGAGAACCAGGATCGTCTTGAATCCGAGCTGCGCGCCGCCGAGGATATCGGTGTCCATCGTGTCACCGATCACCACGGTCTGGTCGGTCGTCAGCCCCAGTTCCTTGCGCGCGCCACGGAGCATGTACGGGCTCGGTTTTCCCACGCTGAACGCCTTGACGCCGCTGGCCGTCTCGAGCATCGCCACGGTGGCACCACAGCCGGGGCGGAGCCCCGAGACGGTCGGGCAGTTGGGATCGAGGTTGGTGGCGACGAGCTTCGCCCCTTTCAGAATCATTTCGAGGGCGGCCTCGACCATCTCGAAGCTGATCGTTCGCCCTTCGCCGACGACGACATAGTCAGGGTCTCGGTCCACGATCGAGTAGCCGTTCTCATGGAGGGCCGTCAGCAGCCCCCCTTCGCCGATCACGTAGGCGGTGCCCCTTGGCGTTTGATGGGCCAAGAACCGGGCGGTCGCCATGGCGCAGGTATAGACGTGTTCCTCCTCCACGTCGATTCCGAGGCGCTGGAGTCGGGTCGCCACGTCGCGACGAGTCCGCTGGCTATTGTTGGTCAGGAATCGGAACGGGACCTCCGCTTTGCGGAGCTCGTTGATAAAGTGGTCGGCACCGGGGATCAGTTGGCCGCCCCGGTAAATCACGCCGTCCATGTCGATCAAATAACCAAGCATTGACTTGAAATTCTCCCTCGTTCTTGTATTTGAAAACACAGCACGCCATCCCGGCCCGTTCCGGAGAAGAGGAAGCCGGTGGTACCCGGCGGCCTGCCGCGACATCGGTTATGGATTGCGAATGGCATACCAGTGTCGAATCGTGAACGTGGCGCAGCCCGGCGATTCGTATCGAAACACTGGGACTGTCGGTGTTTACGGCCATCAAAAGTGAAACCGGAAGGGTTCGAGGACCGCGTGGCACTGCCCGACTACTAGGCAATCTTCCCTGACCCGAAGGCACGATCGCGTAAGAAAACCGTGAATGAGGAACGCGGAATCGACAATTTTGAAGAAGATATGAGGGTAAAGTAATGGTTCCTTGAGCCTGCCGCATTCTCCGGTGGGATGGCGCTTGAGGTCGGATCGAATCTCCCGCCGTTGTCGAGTCTGTCGCCAGGAAACCGGGCCGTCTGTTTGCCCCGGAGGCCGAAATTCGCAGGAGAAACGCGTTCCCACGCTCGGCGTGGGAATGCCGTTTTGGCCGCTCTGCGGCCCCCACCCGCCGGGGAAGACGACGCGGAGCGTCGGGGACGGCATTCCCACGCAGAGCGTGGGAACGAGATCCCAGTATCCTTTGGGTCTGGCGAAAAAGTTGTGTTTATTGTTGATGCAATAGATTTGTAAAAGGCCTTCAAATCGCAAATTAGAATTCAATGGTGATGCGTGGTCGATGATTCTTGTGATTCAATGGTTCTCACGATTGACATTCGCGTTGCCTTCGGGAAACATGCCGCGTGGCTTTGGTTGTTATTCGTCTAAAGTTCTTCTTGACGCAGAGTTCTTTGGATTGCAAAGTAAAGGCCCGAGGAGCGAAGTGACCCACCTACGGAGGAGGATGTCGTGATGACGGCGTGGTGGAAGGATCTCGACCGCATTTTGAGGGGGGAAGCGACGCGGCTGTCAGCGTTGCGTCGTGGGACGATCGAGGTACGCCTGGGGGGGCTCGCGATCGTGTTGGTGGTTCTGGCGATGCTCTATGGCGCCTGCATGGGGAGCTTCGCCATGCTCAAGGCCGGTGGGCCGTCCTACTGGCAATTGCTTGCGTCGACCGTGAAGGTACCTGCTCTCTTCTTTTTGACTTTGATCGTGACCTTTCCTTCGCTCTACGTCTTCAACGCGTTGGTAGGGTCTCGGCTCGACGTGGACTCGGTCCTCCGGCTGCTCTTGGCCGCGATGGCCGTCATGGTCGCGGTCTTGGCCTCGCTCGGACCGATCATCGCCTTTTTCTCGGTGAGTACGAGCACATATGCGTTTATGATCGTGATCAACGTCCTGGTTTTCGCGGTTTCCGGGACGATGGGGTTGGTCTTCTTGCTCCAGACCTTGCACCGGCTGAGCATCGTCCCTCGCGAGCCCGCGGCGACCGAGGCAACCGAGTGGGTGGGCGAGGCGAAGGGGGAAGCGCATGATGCTACGGCTCCGAGCGCGTTGGACTCGCTTGAGGACCAGGTGCTCGGCCGCCATGTGAAGGCCTTGTTTCGTTGCTGGGTGATCCTGTTCGGGCTCGTCGGCGCCCAGATGAGTTGGGTGCTCCGGCCGTTCGTCGGTGATCCGGGCCGCCCCTTTGCCTGGTTCCGGGGGCGGGAGTCGAACTTTTTCGAGGCGGTCTGGTCGGCCCTGGCGAGCCTGCTCTCATGAGACAACTGGTGAGCCGGGCCGAGGCCGTGCTCCGAGGACGCTCATCCACCTATCCCTGGACCTTGCTCGTGCTTTGCGGCCTGGTCTACGGGAGCGTGATGGGGGCCTTCGGCGGGCTGATCTGGCAGGTGGTCTACTCGGCCGTCAAGGTCCCGTTGCTGCTGCTGGCGACCTTACTGTTGAGCCTGCCGAGTTATCTCGTCATGAATACGCTTCTCGGACTTCGTGGCGATATCGCCGAGGCGGTCCGGGCGATTGCGGGCTCGCAGGCCACCGTGACGATCGTGCTGGTGGCGCTGGCGCCTTTGACCGTGCTCTGGTATGCCTCGTCGGCGGACTATTACGCGGCGATCCTGTTTAACGCCGCCATGTTCGCCGTCGCCAGCCTGGCCGCTCAGATCGTCCTGGCTCGCGCCTACCGTCCGCTCATTGCCCGGTCGCCGCGGCATCGCTGGCTCCTGCGGACCTGGATTGTCCTCTACGCGTTCGTGGGGATCCAGATGGGTTGGAGTTTGCGCCCGTTTATCGGTTCGCCGGGCGCTCCGGTGCAGTTCTTCCGGAGCGGCGCCGGCGAGAATGCATACGTCGTGGTCGCCCGGATGATCGTCGATGTGTGGGCGCGTTGAGCCGGGCCGAATTCCGCCGGCCGTCGTCTTGATTTCGAGGGAGCTCGATCCTTTTCTCGGGCCTTGCCTGCCTGTTATCATCGGCGGGCCCTCCTTTTGGGGATCGTACCACCCTCTTCTCGAGACTCCCACCATGAATCGCGATCTTCGACCGGCGGCCCTCGGCCTGGCGCTCGCCCTGTTTGTTCTGCCTACGATCGGCTGGTCGGCCGATGAGCCCACGTTTACCCGTAAGGTCGACGTTGTCTACGGCCGGAAGTACGGCACTGCGCTGACGTTGGACGTCTTCACGCCCAAGCAGGATACGAATGGGCTGGGAGTCATCTGGGTTGTCAGCGGCGGCTGGTTTTCATCGCATGACACGATTCCTCCCGAGCCCCCGTTCGTCAAGCCGTTGCTTGACCGAGGTTACACCGTCTTTGCCGTGGTTCACGGCAGTCAGCCGAAGTTCACCATCCCCGAAGTGCTCACCGATATGAATCGAGCGATCCGTTTTATTCGTTATCATGCAAAAGAGTACGGAATCGACCCCGAGCGGCTCGGCATCTTCGGCGCCTCGGCGGGGGGACACCTCTCGCTCATGCAGGGGACCGCGGGCGATCTTGGCAAGGCGGATTCCAAGGATGCCGTCGACCGAACCTCCAGCCGCGTGCAGGCGGTCGCCTGCTTCTTCCCGCCCACCGACTTCTTGAATTACGGCAAGCCGGGCGAGAACGCGATCGGCCGGGGGACGCTCAAAGGTTTTCAGGCCCCTTTCGACTTCCATGAGGCTGACAAGACCACCGGCCGATTCGAACGAATCACCGACGAGGCCAAGATCCAGGAAATCGGCGAACAAATCTCGCCGATCACCCACGTAAGCTCGGACGATCCCCCGACCCTCATCATTCATGGCGACGCCGACAAGCTGGTCCCGATCCAGCAAGCGGAGCTGATCGTCGAGAAACTCAAGAAAGCGAACGTCGAGGCGAAGCTGGTCCCCAAGCCAGGCGCGGTTCACGGCTGGCCCCAGATCGACAAGGACGTGCTCCTCTTCGTCGATTGGTTTGATGAGCACCTCAAGAAATCCAAGGATTCGAGCTCGAAGCCTTGATTCCGTCTGAGGATCCGTTCGATTTGCGATCGTCATTATCAAGGATGGGGCATGTTACCCGGCCCGGCCGTTGGAAATCCGAAAAAAACAACGACCCGCCAGAGTGCGAGGAATCCCCCCCCTCGTTCCCACGGTCCTCCGTGGGAATGCCGTCCCCGACGCTCCGCGTCGTCTGGCCCTCGCAAGCCGAGGACGCAGAGCATCCAAGACTGCATTCCCACGGAGGACCGTGGGAACGAGGTGCGAGCGGCTTCCTCGCCCTGGATCGGGTCGTTGAAAAAAATAAGGTGGACAGCCGGGGAACTTCCCGCCGGCCGGGCCACTGAAAGATTCCAACAAACCGCCACATCGGCAAGTCGAGATTCCGCCTCCCGCCTTATCACTCCCGCCCCCGCCCCCGCCCGCGTCCCCCCCCACCACCCTGCCCCTCCCCTTGCGATCGCTCCTCTCTCCCGATCACTTGGCTGAGCCCAACCCTCCTGATCGCAATAAGACCGAGGTGCGCGTCGCGGATGAAGAAACCTGGATCCATCCGGCGGTTGGCGACGGCCCAGGGGGTCGTTCGCGGCGAAGCCGAGGGCCTAAAGATGATCGGTCATCCGTGAGCATGAACTGACTTCGGCCAACCAAGGCATAGGTTGAGAAAAGTATGATTAGAATGGCGAGAATCGACGTGACGGTTGGCTCTGCGACGGTCGTCCCCGCCCGGAGGCCTCAGGGGAAGCGGGCCAGCCCGGGCACTGTCGAGGTGAACGTATTTTCAGTCCGGGGTAACGAGGATTCCGGCCAACGTGATCGAGGCGAGCACCGCCAAGCGGGGCGGCGCCTTCGGCCGGAATCAGCAAGGCGCGCCGTGGTATCGCGACGAGGGCAACGCTGATGCCGAACGGATCAGCGTTGCGAGAAAGATCACCGCCAGTACATAGATCGTCGTCCCATCCGCGATGATCGTTTCCACCCGCCTGGTTTTGAACCTGAATCACCTCAGTTCACTTGTTCCGCCGCCGATCGACTTGGATCTGCTCGGGTTTCGACCGCCTGACCCTCATGATGTGTGTTTATTCTAATAGTAAAAATCCAATTTGGCGCATCCTCCATTTCCTCTTGATAGGTATTGACGCTGGTGCTAAGATTATGTCGTCAAGCACCGAAGTTATGATATATTCCTTTTCCACGGCACGCGAAGTCTTCGGATTCTCACCCCGGCGGCTGTCAAGGCCGACGTTGAGTCTAAGCACAAGAATGAGTGGCCTATCTTCCACTCAACTCAGCCGTTTTCCCTCTGTTGACGGTGGCTATGTTCGTGTTCTAGGTCCTCGAAGCCCGTGCGGACTTCCCGTGGCGAACTTCGAGGGATCGACTTTGGAGGATGATCTCGATGGCGACTGCGTCTGCTGCGGCCAAAGCAACGGCACCCAAACCGACCAAAGCCCAGAAAGAGGCCGCGCTGCGACTCAAGCAGGCCCAGCGCGCCGCAAACCTGCTGAAGCAGGTCAGTGACCCGACCCGGCTTCAGATCATCCTGATGCTCGCCGAAGGTGAGAAGCACGTCGGAGCCTTGGGCGAGCACCTGAACCAGAGCCAGCCCGCCGTCAGCCACCACCTGGCCCTGCTCCGCCACGGTGGAATCATCGCCCCGCGCCGCCAGGGCAAGAACAACTTCTACGCTCTGACCGAGATCGGCGACGAGCTGGCCAAGGTCGTCAAGTCGGTCATCGCCTGACGCAACGCGAGCCCATAAGCTCTCCGCGCAAACGCAAACCACCCGGCATCCGCCGGGTGGTTTGCGTTTACCCAGGCCATGACATGCGCTCATGCGTTGGGGCTGGGTGGAAAAATCGGCATAATTGGACGCAATCAGATGCCGAGGTTAGACGAGTAGCTCGCGAATGGGATCGCCGTTCTCGATGAGGTAGGTGGGCCGTCCGGTCCGATCTTCAAAGGTGACGGCTCTGGCGTCGATCCCGAGGTGGTGATAGACCGTTGCGGCGACGTCCTGGGGGCTGATCGGTCGGTCCACGACATGCTCGCCGCGCTGGCTGCTACGGCCGATGACCTGGCCCATTCGCATGGAGCCGCAGCCCATCAGGACGCTGAAGGTGTTGCCCCAGTGGTCGCGACCGGCATCCTTGTTCATCCTCGGCGTCCGGCCGAACTCGCCCATGGCAACGACGAGTGTTGACTCGTACAGGCCTCGTTCGATCAGGTCCGCGATCAAGGCGGCGAGGGCGCGGTCGAGGGGCGGAATCAGTTTTTTGGCCCCTTCCTCGGTCTTGAGCTGGGGGGCCGTCCCATGGTGGTCCCAGGGGACGCAGTTGACGGTGACAAAAGGTGTGCCTGCTTCGACGAGTCGGCGGGCCATCAGGGCGCTCTGGCCGAAGCTGTGCCGGCCGTAGCGCTCGCGGACGGCGGCGGGCTCGGCGCTGATATCGAATGCGTCGGCCACCGATTGGCCGGTGAGCATGTCGAAGGCACGCTGATAGTAGGCGTCAAGGTCGCGGAGCGTGGGGTCAAGGTCGCGGCGGAGCTGGTCCATGGCGAGTAGCGTGAGGCGCCGGTCTTCCAGTCGCTTGATCGAGATCCCCCCCGGTAGCTTCAGGTTCTTGACCTGGAAGGCCGCATCGTTCGGGTCTGACTCGACGATGAACGGGTTGGCCGACCCGCCGAGGTAGGCCGAGTAGTGGAAGAGGTTGTCCGTCCCGCCGCGGAGGTTGGGCACGGCGACGTAGGAGGGGAGCCCGGGGCGTCTCGAGTCCTTGAGCCGGGCCACGGCCGCCCCCATCGCGGGCCTGCGCTGAATTCGGTTGTCCGGGGCATTGAACGCCGGCCCTTCGTAGCCGGTCAGCATCCAGTGGTTCCCTTTGGTGTGGTCCCCGGTGCCGTGATTGACCGTCCTGAGGATCGCCAGCCGGTCCATCAACCGCGCCTGCTCGGGCAGGAGCTCGCCGAAGCGGACCCCTGGGACGCTGGTGGCGATCGAGCCGAACGGGCCGCGAAATCCCGCGGGCGCTTCAGGCTTGGGGTCCCAGGTCTCCATGTGGCCGGGTCCGCCGCTCAGCCAGAAGAGGATGACGCTGCGCTCATTGCCCGCTGTCATCGTCGCTGTCGCTGTCGGTGCCGTTGCCCCCGAGGCTCGGAGGCGAAGCAGGTCCGGCAACGCCAGGCCGCCGAGCCCGAGCATCCCCGCCTGGAGGAAGCTGCGCCGGGTGGTCCCGTCGCAATCAGGTGCGCCTCCGCCGAAGATCTTGAGCATGGCAGCCACCCTCGACTGGCTCTTATCCTTGGATTGAACGCTTGTTAATTTCGAGGCCTTTCCGACTTTTGTCAAGCCCGGCCCCGGCGGATTGATTTGGCCGCTTCTTCTCGCTTCGTCGTCGCTCTCGATTTCACGGCAGACCGGGAGCTGGCACTCCCGAGCCGATTCACGGGTGGGCTGTGCCCACCCGTGAATCCCAGGCAGAGGGAAGAGCCGGACCTGCTTTTAGCGGGCCTTCTCAAGTTCTTGGAGCAGGTCGAGTGCCTTGGCGGTGATCTTCGAGGCGGCGTCGACCTCCAGGTAGCTCGACCGTGCCCGCCAGGTTTCATAGCCGCCCAACTCATGCTGCTCCTTGGTGGGGAGGTAGCCGTTGTAGCCGTTGGCCAGCTCGATCGTGAACGCCGGCTTGATCGGGCTCTCGGCCTTGAGCTTGAGGCCGATCTCGACGAACACCTCGCAGGGGATCGCGACGATCGCCAGGCCACCGATCCGCAATGCCTGCACGTTCACATCAACTTGCTTGGGATACTTGCTCAAGAGGATCGATTCCCGCGCATAGAGCTCGGGAACCGTGCTCAGGTCGGGTCCTTTCTTGGCGCGGGCGATGGTGGCTTCGGCCGCGGCCAGTTCTTCCGGGTTCGGTTGCCGCACGCCGAGCTTCAAGTCGGCCGCCCGCGCGTCGAGCGTGACCGCGTCGTGGTACTCGACGGAGCGTGCGACCCGGACCGCCTCGGTGGCCAGTTCATTGGCGACCAGTTTGATCCGGCCGTACGGCGGGGTCGGTTTGTGTGCCTCGCGAAAATTGATGTTGTTGATGTCACCACTGGTGCCGTTGGACATCATGGCCACGAACGGCGGATCGAGCCGGTCGCCTTCGATCAATTCTTTGGTGCGATCGGCGAACGCGCCATAGTAGTCGGCCGAGGCATGCCCCGCGCCGACGCCGCCGACGTAGTGGAGCGAGTAGTTGGCCAGGAGCGCGATCGGCTGCCCCGCGGCGGATCGGACCGAGATGACCGGGACCTCGGGGTCGATCGGTCCGGCGGGCTCGACCAGGTTCGGGTTGGCGATCCCTGGGTTCATCTTGGCGCGGTCGTTGGTCTTTCCAAACGGATCGGCGGGGATTGTCCCCGGCTTCATCTTCCAACGCCGGTTGAAAACTTGTTCCGCATTCTTGCCCGTGCCCCAGCCGATCTTGGCCGGCTCGAGGTTGTTGATGGCGCGCTGGGCGGCGTCGGCAATCCGCACGGCGAGGAACTGCAAGTATTCCGGATCCGGGTCGCTTTGGAAGACGCTGCCGGCCGTCGGGCACGAGTGGGCATGGGTCGCTGAGATCAGGACGTGGTCGAGCTCGAGGTGGGATCGTTCGCGGATCAGTCGCTTCGCGTTGGTGATGACCTCGCGGGGGATCATGCAGCTATCGCAGACGATGATCGCCAGCTTCGTCTTGCCGTCGTCGAGCACCAAGGCACGGGCGTGCAGCTCATCGTGGATGTGAGTGGTTTTGCCGTCGTGCATATTGCCGTTGATCGACATCCCGAGCCAGGGCGAGATGTTGCTGGTCGCGGCCCCGGCGCGAAAGCCAGGCTTGGGATCGGCCGCCCGCGCGGAGCGGCTCCATCCCGGGAGGGTGAGGCCAATCGCCGTGCAGGCGATCGCGATCGTCATGAAGCGAATTGACCGGTCGCGGTGGGGGGATTTTGCAATCCTCATCGGTTCTAGCCTTTCTGGGTGTCGGGCGCATGGAGGGCGGGTTCGTCCCGGCTTCAAGGGTTGGGAGCCGGGGAAGGAGGTTGATGAGACACCAATGGAACCGTGCAAGGGCAGTCGCCGTCGCCTGGTTGACGGTGAGGCTTGCTTTCGCAACGATTCCAAGAACTCTTGAAGCGAGCGAGGTCTCTCGGGCGTTGCGAGCGGATTCCGCCTGGGATCGTTTCTTAGCCGAGCCACTCGAGCGGATGGTGGGAACGTTCGGTCAGGGGCATCTCCACCGGGCCGCGGCGGAGTTGCGAGGCATAGCAGGCGAGGATCATCTCAATGGAGGCTCGACCGTCATAGACGCTCACGCGAGGCTGGATGTCATTCTCGACGGCCTGGATCAGGTCGGCCACGATCAGCCGGTTCGCTTCGGGGAGGCTGTTGGCGCCCAGAGTCTCGGCCTTGCCCACCCCGTCGCTCGTGATCTCGACCCACTTCGTGCCTTTTTCGGCCCCGCTCCAGGTCGGGTCGGCCAGCAGATAGGCCGGAGGCACCCAGCCGGTTCCGAGGTCGATCCGGCCCTTCGACCCGAGAATCTGAAGCCCGAACCGCTGGCCCGGTTGTTTGGGCCGAGAGGTCGCGAAGTGGGCGACGGCCGGATTCGCCGTGAAGCCGAACATCGCGTCGACCCGGTCGCCCGCGAGCAGGCCGAGCCCTTCGGCCCCCTGGCGGATCTGCGTTTTTCCGATCGGCTGTCCCGCTTCCGTGACGCGAGCGAAGCACCAGGCGGCGTCCCCTTGGAAGCCGCGGATCAGGTCCATGATGTGCGACCCCAGGACCATCAGGTCCTCCCCGCCGCCGCGTCTGTCTTCTTTACCTCGGCCGCGGAACTCGAGCACCTCGCCGATCGCCCCGTTGGCGATCAGTTCCTTGACGCGCTCGAACCGGGGGCTGTAGCGGGACTGAAAGGCCATGGCGAGCTTGGTGTGCGACCGCTCGCAGGCCGTGACGATGGCGTCGCAATCGGCCAGGGTGGGGGCGAGCGGTTTCTCGGAGAAGACGTGAATCCCTCGCTCGACGCATGCGAGGATCATCTCCTTATGGCAGTCGATCCAGCGCGGGGCGACCGCGACGAACTGGGGTTTTTCGCGGTCGAGCAACTCGCGGTAATCCGCATAGGCATGCTCAACCCCCAACCGCTTGGCTGCCGCGGCCCGTCCCTTGGGGTCGTCGTCGGCCACGCCGACGACCGTCAGCTTCGGCTGATTGAGCATCGCGACGTCCAGGCCGTGCCCGTAGTCGCCCCGACCTGTCCGACCAATGATCGCCGCGCGGTAGGGAGCTTGGAACATCGGCATGGCTCTCGCTCGGAGGATAGAGATCGGTCCTGGCTGGCGCCTTACGCTTCGAGGCGGATCACTTGGGCGGGGTCGGGCTCGCTTCGATGGGTACGGTCACGCCGATCATGTCGAGGGTGACGGTGGTCCCGTCGGCCCCGACCCCCGGGACGATCGCCTTCGAAGCGGCGGGGGGAATCTTGGCGTCGTAATACTTGGGGCGCAAGTCGTTCAGAGCGCGGCTCGCTTCGTCGTCGGTGACGTAGTAGGTCGCCTTGGCCAGGTGGCGGAAGTCACTCCCCGTCTCGGCCAGGAGTTTTTCGAGCGTCTTGAAGATCGCCTCGACTTGCTCGGTCCCCTTGGCGTGGGGGGGGCCGTAGAGGCCCGACAGATAAACGAGGTGCCCGCGGTTGACGCGGACCACCTTGCTGAAGACTGGGGATGCCTTCATCCCGGTCGGTGTCAGGGCTTCGACGACCGTAAGGTCGGTCCGAGGCCCCGCTCTCGCGATCAGCTCGATCTCGATCGGCACCGTTGAACCCGACCGCCACTCGACGTAGACCAACGGGGGAACGGCCCCCGCTCCGAAGAAGGCGGTCATCTCGCGCTCGACCACGGCCGCTGCCGACATCGGCTCTAAAAAGGCCTTGAGCTGGACCACGTGCGATTTGTCCAGGCCCAAGTAAGCCAGGGTCTTGCCGAGACTCTTGAGCGTTCCCCGGGTTGCTTCGGCCAGGTCCATGCTCGGTTCGGCCTGCCCGGAGACGTAGACCCTGGCCCCGGCCGGCAGGATCGCCAGCGGTGCGCCCGAACGCTGTCCGGCGGGAGCCGGCGCCAGCGGCCGGACGCTCTCGGGCGTCTCCGCGATCGCATCGATCGCCACCAGCGCTTCGGGATGAGCCAGGACGCCGATGACGAACGTGACGGCCGGTCGGGCCTGCCCTGTCATCCGGGCCTTGAAGACGGTGCGGAACGTCGGGAGCACGTCGGCGCGCGCGGCGTAAACGTTGACCTTGACCACCCGGTCGAGCCCCGAACCGGCCGCTTTCAGGGCCGCTTCGAGCCGATCGAGCACCACGGTCGCCTGTTCGGCCGCCCGCTCGGGGCCGACGATCGAGCCGCGCTCGTCGAGCGGCAGGAACTGGGCGGTATGCGCCAGGTTCATCGAGCTCGGAACGATGACCACCGCCGAAGTCTGCGTGGAGTCGTCCGGGCCGATGGACCGCACTTTCGGCTTCTCCTGCTCCTCCGCGCGGGAGCCACTGGAGAGGACGAGCCCGACGAAAACGATGGCGAGTGACCTTCGGAGCAAGTGCAGCGAGCGCTCGGCCCAGGCGTTTGGTGTCATGCCCTTTTACCTTTTGATGACTCGGTTTCGCGGTCGTGAACTCTTGTCGACGTCGAAGGGCGACGCGACCCAATCGCGCGAGGATAGCCGAGGCGGAACCCTCGCTCAAGGATCTGGAACCCCAGGATTGCCGAATCGATTTGGCCGGACGCGCTCGCCGTGCGTGTGGCTCGGGTCTCTGACCCCGGTCTTTTGACCTTTGCGCCGGGGTCGAAGACTCCGGCCGCACACACATGGGTAACCCCACTGACAGGCGTGTGTGCAGTTCGTCGGTAAACTGCTGGAGTGAGAGGGGAAGCTACGGAAAAGAAAGAAGCCATTCCTTGAAATCATTCAAGGAATGGCTTCTTTCTTTTTTGCGAATTCCGAGGTGAGGTTTTCTCGCTGGAATCCGTTCACGCTCAGGCGTGAGCCCGCTTTTTTTCCAGGTTGGGCAAGAACCCGGCCAGGAGACCGACCAGGGGGAGGAACGAGCAGACGCGGTAGACGAACTGAATGTTCGTCTTGTCCGCCAGCCAGCCCAGGACGGCGGCACCCAGGCCGCCCATGCCGAACGCGAATCCGAAGAAGAGGCCGGCGACGAGGCCGACGCGGCTGGGCATGAGCTCCTGGGCGTAGACCATGATCGCCGAGAAGGCGGAGGCCAGGATCACGCCGATCGGAACGGTGAGCACCCCCGTCCAGAACAGGTTCGCATAAGGCAAGACGAGGGTGAACGGCAGCACGCCGAGGATCGACACCCAGATGACCGCCTTGAAGCCGATCCTGTCTCCCACGGGGCCGCCGGCGATCGTGCCCGCCGCCACGGATCCCAGAAAGATGAACAGATAGATCTGGGCGGTCGGGATCGAAACCCCGAACCGATCGATCAGGTAGAAGGTGTAATAGCTGCTCAGGCTGGCCAGGTAGAAGTATTTCGAGAAGATGAGCAGGAGCAGAATAACGATCGCCGAGATTACGCGGGCGCGCGAGGGACCGGTTCGGTGGCTGTCATGCGCCGCGCTGAGGCGGCCGGACTTCCTGGCATGCAGATAGGCCTCGTACCACCGGCCCACGGCGAACAGGACGACCATCGCGACCACCGCGGCGATCGAGAAGCAGGCGATGCTCGCCTGGCCCCAAGGGACCACGATGAACGCGGCCAGCAGCGGGCCGATCGCCGATCCGGCATTTCCACCGACCTGGAACAAGGACTGGGCAAATCCGTGGCGCCCGCCCGAGGCCATCCGGGCGACTCGGGAGGCCTCGGGGTGAAACACCGACGACCCGATGCCCACCAGGGCGGCGGCAATCAGGATCAGCACGAAATGGTGCGCCATCGACAGGAGAATCAGGCCGACGAGGGTGAAGACCATGCCGGTGGCCAGCGAGTATGGGCGCGGCTTGCGGTCGGTGGAGAGGCCGATGAGCGGCTGAAGCAGCGAGGCGGTCAACTGGAACGTGAACGTGATCAGCCCTACCTGAGTGAAGGTCAGGTGATACTGCTCCTTGAGGAGCGGATAAACCGCCGGGATCAGCGACTGCATGATGTCGTTGAGCATGTGCGAGACACTGAGCGCCGCCAGGACGGCGAACACGGTCCCCTCGCCCACCGCAGTCGCCGGCTGCCGACTCGGTTCCGTCTCGGCCACGGCCCCGCTGTTACTACTGGTCGCCATCAGCTCAAACCCCTTGCGTCGGCCGAGAAAGGTCGGCCATCCATCCTGATCGCTTTGCCGCCCGGTCGTTCAGAGGCGACGACACAAGAACAGGTCCCCAAGGTTCGCCCCGCAACTCATGGTCCAGGTTAAGGTGCCATGGGAACGCCAACTCTCCGGAATGGCTGAACCGATATGTCGCCCCGCAAATGCGATCGATGTTTGGCCGAATCGCGGTTTTGCATTGTCCTGGGGGGAGGAGGAGTGTGGGCGACTGCACAGGACGACCGATCGAGGATACCCCACGTCATTCTACCGATTGCGTCTACTGTGGCTCGTCTGATTCTTCTCGGTTTTCGCCGACGTTGTACTGTACGAACGTTGCGATGCTCTGCCGTTAAGGGGGAGATCGTACGTCAGGTCCGGGCTCCCCTGTCCCAGGGGATCTACGGCGTGGGTCGCCGACGATTGCCTGCCTTACCGGCCCGTGTTAAGGTCGTCGCTGTCAACGGAGATCCGTTGGCTCGGGCGGACCGGTCGGTCTCTTTGCTGGACCTTCGATTTCCAAGGGCGATCTGACGATGCGTCGTTCCCTGCTTGCGCTCCGAGCCATTTCGTTTTCCTGCCTGATGCTCGGGCTGAGTCCCGTCCCTGAGGCGGCTCGCGCGGCCGAGCCGGCGCCGGGGCGGCCCAACTTCCTGTTCGTATTCACCGACGACCAGCGCTACGACGCCATGAGCGTCGTCCAGCGTGAGCAGGGAGATCGAGCTCGCTTCCCCTGGTTCCAGACGCCGCACATGGACCGGCTCGCCTCCGAAGGGGTGCGGTTTCGCAATGCGTTTGTGGTCAACTCGCTCTGCGCTCCGAGCCGTGCCTGTATGCTCACGGGTCGCTACAGCCACCACAATGGGATCGCCGACAACCAGACTCCGTTTCCCACCGACAGTGTGACCTATGCTTCGCTCCTTCGAGCCGCGGGCTATACGACCGGTTATGTCGGCAAGTGGCACATGGATGGCCAGAAGGGCAAGCGGCCAGGCTTCGATGAGTCGGTGAGCTTCATTGGCCAGGGGAAATATGTCGATTGCCCGTTCGAGGTCAACGGCAAGCTGACGCCGACCACGGGTTGGGTGGACGATCGCTCGACCGATTTCGCCGTCGAGTTCCTCAAGAAGAACCAGGCCAAACCGTTCGCCCTGGTTGTCGGCTTCAAGTCGACCCACGGGCCGTTTGACCCTCCCGACCGCGCCCACGATCGGTTTGCCGGCGAAACGCCCAGGCCGGCGGCCAACCAAGGGGTACGGCCGATCTACCGGGCGACCGCCGAGCCTGCCGCGGCCAAGAAGAAGCAAGGTGCGCCACGGCCAGGGGAAAAGCTCGGTTATTTTCGATGTGTCTCAGCGGCCGATGACAACCTCGGGCGGCTGATGACCACGCTCGATGAACTTGGGTTGGCCGAGGACACCGTTCTGGTCTTCACCAGCGATAATGGCTACTACCTCGGCGAACACAGCCTGGGCGACAAGCGTTCCGCCTACGACGAGAGCCTGCGGGTTCCCTTGCTCGTGCGCTACCCGAGACTGGTCAAGAAGGGCAAGCTCGTCGATTCCATGGTCCTCAACATCGACGTTGCGTCCACCTTCCTCGACCTCGCCGGTGTCCCCGTCCCCAAGGCGATGCAAGGCCGGAGCTGGCGCCCGCTTCTTGAAGGGAAGCCCGACGCTTGGCGTACGGCCTGGTTCTACGAGTATTTCCAGGAGCGTGCCTTCCCGGGCACCCCCACGATCCTGGCCGTGCGGACCGAGAACGCCAAGCTCATCACCTATCCGGGCCATCCCGACTGGACCGAACTGTTTGATCTGAAGGCCGACCCCTACGAGAAGTCGAACCTGGCGAGCGATCCTGCCCACCAGGACCTCCGCCAGAAGATGGAGGCCGAGTTCGCGAGCCAGCAAAAGGCGGTCGGGTACACCTACCCGAGCTATGCGGACTTCCCCCAGCCCTGAATGCGTTGCGGTTCCCTCGGAATCGGCCAAGGGGTGATGATTGATGAGACGACATGAACTTCGTATCGCGGTGTCCTTGGTATTGGCCTGCGGCAGCCTGGCCCACGCCGCCAGTCCTCTACGCCCGAACATCGTCCTTGTGATGGTCGATGACATTGGCTACGGCGACTTCTCCTGCCTGGGCAATCCGATCATTCAGACGCCCCACGCGGATGCCTTCGCCCAGCAAGCGGTCCGCTTCACCGATTTCCACGCCAGCCCGACGTGTGCTCCGACGCGCGCCGCCCTGATGACCGGCCGCCATGAGTTCAAGTCGGGCGTGACGCATACGATCCTCGAGCGCGAGCGGCTGAGCCTGAAGGCGACGACTCTTGCTCAAGTCCTCAAATCTCGTGGGTATGCCACCGGAGTCTTCGGTAAGTGGCACCTCGGCGATGAGGATGCCTATCAGCCAGGTCAGCGTGGGTTCGACGAGGTTTTTATCCACGGCGCCGGCGGCATCGGCCAGACCTATCCGGGGAGCGGCGGCGATGCTCCCGGCAACTCGTACTTCAACCCCGCCATCCTGCACAACGGCACGTTCGAGAAGACGACCGGCTACTGCACCGACCTCTTCTTCAGTCAGGCGCTCGCGTGGATCGATCGGGAGCGGAAGGGAGACGAGCCTTTCTTTGCGTACATCACCCCCAACGCCGCCCATGCTCCGCTCGATTGCCCCGAAGCGTACGCCAAACGCCACGCCGGCCAGGTGCCGGTCAACGTGGCGAAGTTTTATGGGATGATCGAGAACATCGATGACAACTTTGGCATGCTGATCGCAAAGCTCAAGGCCTGGGGGATCGAGAACAACACCCTGGTCGTGTTCATGACCGACAACGGCGGTACTGTGGGAACCAAGACCTATAACGCGGGGATGCGCGGCACCAAGGGGACTCCATACCAAGGAGGGACGCGCGTCCCTTCCTTCTGGCGCTGGCCGTCAGGGTTCAAGGGGGACGCCGAGGTGAATGCACTCGCGGCTCATCTCGATATATTCCCGACGCTGGCCGAGATTGTCGGTTTACCGCTCTCCGAGTCGTTGCGCAACCAGGTGGAAGGCCGAAGTTTGCTGCCGCTTTTGAAGGATCACCAGGCCGATTGGCCCGACCGAACGCTGGTCACTCACGTGGGTCGCTGGAATCGGGGCCAGGTCGAGCAGGCAAAGCATGCAAACGTCTCGATCCGTAACGGTCGCTACTCGCTCGTCAATAACGCCGAGTTGTACGACCTCGAGGCCGATCCGGGCGAGTCGAAGAACGTGATTGCCGAGCACCCCGAAGTGGTCGCCAGCCTCCGGTCCGCCTACGACACCTGGTGGCGGGACATTCTCCCCTGCCTGGAGAACGAAGCGGCCGTCGGTCCCAAGGTCAACCCGTTCAAGGAACGCTACTGGAAGCAGTTCGGCAGCGGACCCGACGAGGCCCTCCGCCTGCGCATGGATCCCACCCGCGACAACGGTGCGGCGACGAAGGCCGATTCGAAGCTGGGAACGCAGTGATAACGGCCATGCCGGTTCGTCTCACGGTTCGAGCACTGATGTTCCTGGTGATACTCGCCGGTTTTTGCCTGGCGGCGTTCCAGCTGCATCCCGCTTTCGGTTTCTTGATTACTGGCATACTCTCCCTGGCACAGATCAGAACGGCCGGTGCGATCAATCAGGCTCGGGCAATGGGCTTGCCAATCCGCCCATCAGTGGTGATTCGCACCTTCGTCGTCTCGATCCTGGTTGCAGCGACGATCCTCGGGCTTTCCCTAATTCCCGGGCTCTGCCTCATGCCTGCCTTCAACATGCCCCAAATGCACGCTCCCCCCGAGTTCGGATTGTCCTCCCTCGTGGGGGTCCTCTTTTCAGCCTTTGTGGCGATCCCGATTGCCATCCTGTTGAGGCGTTGCCTGTGGTAGAGATCGACCCTGGCGTCCTGCGGAGGGAATCTCTTGAACATGACGAATGCGAGGGATGAGGTGACCTTGCTTCGTTCCGATAGGAAGCCGATTGCGAGTCGTCAACTCCGCCATAAAAATGCGTTCAAATTAGTTAATGATTGCATTTGGTTATATGGGTTGAATTTCTTGGGCTGCGGGTGCCTCGCCGCGCCTCGAGGGGAGCAAATCCACTCTGACGCGGCGGTTCATTTGTTCTTTTCCTGAAGCTCCTCAAGCAGACGGGGCACATAGCTGTCATACCGGGAGTGGGGACTCGGCCCGTTCGGGGGGAATTGACGAATCGTTTCGCGGAGCGGGGCGGCCTTGTCACCGAGGGCGCCAATGCCGTTCAGGGCTGACATCGTGACGAAGAAACCGTTCTTCGACCCGTCGCCGAGGCTGGCCAGCACCGAGAGGCTGCGCCCGAGGTCGATGCCGTCCCCGTACCGTCCAAGCGCTTCGGCGGCCACGATCCGCACGTAGGGGGAAGGATCATCGAGTGCCCGGGCCAACTCCTCATGGCCCGTGCGAACCCCTTCGCCGCCGCGCATCAGGAAACCAAGAGCGGCCCAGTAGCGCACGGCGCTGTCACTGTCGGTGAGCGCGGTCTTTAAGCCGGGCATCGCGCTGGGGGCGAGCATCGAGGCGAGCTCGGCGGTCTCGAACACGCGGCGGAATGGATACTTGGCCTCATCGTGGCCCATGTCATAGGGGGAGGAACCGCGGGAGCGGCTCTGGATTTCCCCTTCGGGCAGGAATCCGACGTCGCAGATCTTGGTCTCCCAGGCCCGATGCGCCTGGCGCAGGGTCGCGAGGATCGCCTGTTGCCCTGGTGCCGCGGCGAGGTTCTGGATCTCGTCGGGGTCGGCCTGGAGGTCGTATAGCTCCTCGGCCGGCTTCGTCTTCCAGAAGGCGTCTTGCGCGGGCGTGAGTCGTCCCTCGTCATGGAGTCGCTTCCAGACTTGCGTGGTGGGTGTCTGGAACATGTAGTCGAGGTACTGGCCGTAGATCTTGTGAGGCATGTAATTGCGAATATAGACGTAACGACCGTCGGTCGAGCTGCGGACCAGGTCGTATCGTTCGTCCATCCGCCCCCGGAATCCGTAGACGAAGGGCTGCGCGGGGGCCTGGTATTGACCCAGGAATGCGTGCCCCTGCATCCACGAGGGGGGCTCGATCCCCGCCAGGCTCAAGACCGTGGGCGCCAGGTCCACGAAGCTGACGAGGCGGTCCGACTTGCCGCCGGCCTGGTATTCGGGGGGCCGCAACGCCTTGAACTTCTCGGGAATGTAGACGACCAGCGGCACGTGCAGGCCCGAGTTGAACGGCCAGCGCTTGCTTCGCGGCATCCCCGAGCCGTGATCTCCGTAGTAGAAAACAATCGTCTCTTCGGCGAGCCCGGCGTCGTCAAGTTCTTTGAGCCGCGCGCCGGCGTCGGCGTCGGCCGCGCTGACCTGGTCGTAGTATTGGGCCCAGTCCCGACGCACTTCGGGCGTATCCGGATGATAGGCGGGAACGCGGACCTTGGCGGGGTCGTGGATCGGCGTGTGCGGCCGGGTCCGGATCTGGCTCTCATGGCTCTTGGTCGAGTTGAACACGGCGAAGAACGGCTGGTTCCCTTGACGATTCTTCCAGTGGGCGCGGGCTGATGAGACGTCCCAGGTCGAGCCCGGTTCCTTGAGGTTGTAGTCGGTCTTGCTCTGATTGGTGCAGTAGTATCCCGCCTGGCGGAGATAGTGGGGGAACATCGCCTTACCGTTGGGATAAGCCACCAAGCTCCGCATCGCCTCGGCCCCGGTGCTCGGTGGGTAGAGGCCCGAGATAATCGTGGTCCGGGCCGGAGCGCAGACCGGGGCATTCGACCAGGCGTGCGTATAGATCATCCCCTTGGCGGCGAGTCGGTCGACGTTCGGGGTGCTGGCGTATTGGTCACCGTAACAGCCCATCTGCGGTCCGTGATCCTCGCTGGTCAACCAGAGAAGATTCGGCCGAGCGTCGGCCCGGGCCGAGGCGGCCTGGAACCAAGCCAACACCGGGAGGATCAACCGAATTACACGAAAAAAGGATGACGTGAACATTCGTGGCCTCAGTGGGGACTGGGTTGCGAAGCGGGTGACCGCGGACTGCGACGGAGTTGATGGGTTGGGAGGTGGAATAAAAAATGAGCATGCATTAACTTCGAGGAAACCCTTGGTCGCCAACGTCGTCTGCCTGCAGGGTTCTCGAGACGTGAGGTGAAAAAGTTTCCATGTATTCCCACATGCGTTTCGGAATGGTCGGTTGGTCGTGGTAAAGGAAATATCGGAACAGCCAGTAGGAATCGTCGCGATGAAATGCAAGCTCGACGGTGAGCTGGCCCGGATGTTCGAGGAATTCCGATTTGCGGTGAGTCATCGCGATCCGAGCGGGCTGGCCCTGGAACCGGATCGTCTGGAGCCGGCCTTGGAGGGGGGCTCAGTCGTGAGTTTGGCGACGTCCAGGGTGGCCTCTGGCTTGACGTTGGAGGGCGACCAGAGTTTGATTCCCCCCTCGTCCGGGTGCGCTTTGTCCCAGACGATCGCCGACTCCCAAAACTCGGGCCGGATGAGGGAGAAGCCGGTGGGATGAAAGACTCGTCGCCTTTCGTCTGGCCGCTCGACCGGGATCCCGGAGGTCGCCCGCCGTGGCATGGCATGCTGAACGACGCGGTAGCAGAACGTGAGGAACACCGTGATCGATGCGACCAAGGCGATCTGGCTGATGACCGCGAGCAGTCGTTCGTGGCGGGGGGAGTCGGACGTCATGAGGATCCAGGCTCGATGATGACGACTCGGAAGGGAGAGCGAGCGCCTCGCTGGCACGAACTCTCGATTGGAGGCGGCGGACGTCACCAGTCCGTCGGATTCCCCCTCAGTTTAGCCTGCCCCGCGATGGTGTCGCAATCGGTGACTCCACGTGTCGTCGTGCGCGCCGAGTCGTTGCACAAAGTGACCATGCATGGGAAATAATCGGGATCCATTGAAATGGATATTGTGAAAAAATAAGGAGTGAGTGAGGCTGCAAGTCTTGTTGCTTTTCGGTGTCGCGGCTTGGTTCCCTTGGCTCATTCAAAGCGAAGATGCTCGACCGACTCTCCGGAGTCGCGCAGTTCGATCAGCGAGTCGACGCCGATCTGGAGGTGTTTTTCGACATGTTGGGCCGTGACGGTGACGTCGCTCAGGCCGGTCTTGACGCCTTCGGGGGTCATCGGGCTGTCCGAGACCAGGAGGAGGGCGCCTTTGGGAATGTGGTTCACGAAGCCAACCACGAAAATGGTGGCCGTTTCCATGTCGATTCCCGCGGCTCTGCTCTTGCGGAGGTATTCTTTGAAGGTGTCGTCGTGTTCCCAGACCCGGCGGTTGGTGGTGTAGACGGTGCCGGTCCAGTAGTCGAGGCCGTGTTTGATGATCATGGCCGAGACGGCCCTTTGCAGCCGGAACGAGGGTAAGGCGGGGATCTCGGCGGGCAGGTAGTCGTTGCTCGTGCCTTCGCCGCGGATCGCGGCGATCGGCAGGATGTAGTCGCCGACCTTCGCCTTCTTGAGGCCGCCGCATTTCCCGAGGAAGAGGACCGCCTTGGGGGCGATCGCCGAGAGCAGGTCCATGGCGGTGGCTGCGTTGGCGCTTCCCATCCCGAAATTCAGCATCGTGATGTTCTCGGCGGTGGCCGACTGCATCGGCTTGTCCCGCCCCACGACCTCGACGCCGAATCGTTGAGCAAAGAGATCGATATACTTGGTGAAATTGGTCAGCAAGATGTACTGGCCAAACTCCTCAAGGGGACGCCCCGTGTACCGAGGCAGCCAGTCTCTGACAATCTCTTCCTTCGTCCTCACAACCGAGCCCTCTCGAAGTCCTCGCGCTGGGATCAGCTCCGGCCCGGTTGGCCTCCCGTTGGGACCGTAGCCACCCCGCCCGCATTTTTTGATTTCATCCGCGGAGCGAGTCGTACCCCCGACTTCCGGAAAACCGCTCTCGACTCTTATTCTACCGCGGCTCGAATCGGCACGTGACGGCTTCACGAGCTCCCACTCGATTTTGCCAATGGCCAGCGGACGCGGCTTGTATTCCTCTGGCAAATGTCATAGGCTGTCGGAAGCGGGCATGAGGGGCGGCAACCGCGGGCGTGTTGAGCTGGTCCAAGGGGGAGGATTCCGATGCGTTTTTTGCCGAGCGTACTCCGGCGTCAGCTGAGCGGGGCCGAGTTCGACGCCAAGCTGGGGCAATGGGTTTGCTGCCTCGCGGGAGTCGTCATTCTGCCGCTGTCGGTCGTGGCCTTGGTCCGGCACCCGGGCAGTCGATCCGATTTCTTCGTCGGGCTTGGGGTGGCGTTTGTGTTGGCCTTGCTCCTCCTCATGTTGGGGATGCTGGTCAGGCGGATTGACTTGCTCAAGCTTCCCGCGCGGGCGCGTTGGGCGGAGTACCTCGGTGATCTTGCTTGTTTAGGAGTGATGATCGGTGGGATCCGGTTCGTTGCAACGCTCGGCGGTTCGCCCGCCCAGGTCACTCTTGGCATCCTCGTGGTCGGTTCGTTGAGCCTGGCTGTCCTGGTCTTCGGGATGTTGACCACCGTGGCTCGAGCGCTCAGGACCTGAGCTTGAGAGGGGCCGGAGCCAACCGAGGGGAGCGACCGGGTCAGCGGGGAACACCTGTGGTATTCTGACAGAAAGGCTCTGCTTCAGTCCGGGCTCGAGAATTCGGTTGTCACATGCGTAGAACCAATGCCGCCGCGATTCTGCTGGCGGGCCTCCTTGGCTCAGGCACTTCGTGCGGCCTCGGGGGGGCTCCCGGGGCCGGATCCAACGGCCTTGCTTCGCCGCTCGGCGGCGCACCTCGGTTGGGCGTGACCGAGGTGGCGATCGGCCCTGACTTTCAGGCCGTGGCGGGGCAAACGGTCTATGTTCCGGTCTATTCCCACGTCTTTACCTCGGACGATGCGCGTCCGTTTCGGCTGGCCGTGACGCTCAGCGTGCGGAACACCGATCAGGTTCAGCCGATCATCCTCGTCTCGGTGAAGTACCACGACCGAGACGGCCGCCTCGTCCGCGACACGCTCAAGAAGCCATTGCGGATCGCCCCGTTGGCGTCGATGGATTTCTTTGTCGAGGAAAACGACACGACCGGCGGCTCCTCGGCAAGCTACCTGCTCGAGTGGGTGGCCGAACGATCGGTCAGTGCCCCCGTGGCTGAGGCCGTGATGATCGGGACGGCGAGCACCCAAGGGATCTCGTTCGTCTGCCCCGGTCGCGTCGTCGCGGAACGATAGGGACGACCGATGCCACTGCCCTGCCCTTTTCTCTTGCTTGGATTTTGAACCGGCTCTGGACCTGACGATTCGTCGTCGTTCCGGCTAAGATGGGTCATTGCGGTCCATTCCGGTGATGACACGAAGCGGGGATCGGTCGATGGCCAAGAAGAAACCCGGCAAGAAGGCCCCGAAAAAGCCGCTTCCAACGCGGGAGCAAGCCGAGCCTCTGCCCGAGACTCCCGATCACCGTGCCCTGGAAGAAGCGATGCGGGGTTTCTTCGGCCAGATGGCCGGCAGCCACGCGCCCGACACGCCCCAGGGACAGGCAGAGGAACTCATGTTCCAGGCGTTGGAAGTCACCGACAACCGGAAACGTGCCGCGCTCGCTCGGAAGGCCCTGGCTCTGTCGCCCGACTGTACTGACGCCTACATTCTGCTCGGCGAGTGCGCCAAGACCCGCAAGGAGGCGCTGGAGTTCTACCGCCAAGGGGTCGAGGCCGGCGAGCGGTCCCTGGGCCCCGATTTTTTCAAGGCTCACGCGGGGCAGTTCTGGGGTTTCCACGAAACCCGCCCCTATATGCGTGCCCGGCTCGGCCTCGCGGATGTGCTCTGGACCATGGGGCATCGCGATGAGGCGATCGCGCACCTCCAGGAGATGCTCGCGCTCAACCCGAACGACAACCAAGGGGTACGCTACATCCTCGCGGGCTGGCTCCTCAACATGGATCGGTTCGACGAGCTCGTCCGCCTGCTTGACGCGTTCGACGAGGCGACGGCCGCCTGGGCCTACACCAAAGCGCTGTTGGCGTTTCGCCGGGATGGCGATGCGCCCAGCTCCCAGAACCAGCTCAAGGAAGCCCAACGAATCAACCGGTTCGTTCCCGATTATTTGCTCGGCAAAAAGCCGATGCCGCGCGAACAGCCCGGCCTTTATCAGCTTGGCGACGTCAACGAGGCCATCCTCTATGCCGGTGCCGCCATGGGCGGGTGGAAATCGACGCCGGGTGCGCTGGGCTGGCTCAAAGCGGCCGGCTCGAAGGCGAAAGCACCGCAGTCGCGCCAGCCGAAATCGAAAGGGCCACTCCCCTTGGTCCAGAAACGGTTGCTCCGACTTCCGCAGGAGTTCGACGTCTGGCAGGCGGATGTCCGCCAGCTTCGTTCCCGGACCGAGATCGACGGCACGCTCGTTCACCCCTGGGTCGTGATTGTTTCCAGCCGGAGCCAAGACCTGATCCTGACACAGAACGTTGTGGAAGACGCTCCCACGGCGGATTGGCTCTGGGATCAACTGGCCAGCGCGATGCAGACGCCGATCATGGGGGAAGCGCATCGTCCCACGGAATTGCAAGTCCTTGCCGGTGAGTGGTGGGAGTCCCTCACGCCCCACCTCAATGCGATCGGGATCGAGGTCGAGACCGTGCCCGCGCTCGACCAGTTGGATTTCGTCTTTGCGGAGCTTGAGACCGCCCTGGTCGGCGACCAGCCTCCGAGCCTGCTCGACATGCCCGGGGTTACCCCCGAGATGGTTGCCGGTTTCTATCAGGCGGCGGCCGAGTTCTACCGGAGGGCGCCTTGGCGGAAGCTGGGCTATGAGTCGGCCATCCGGGTGGAATGTGACCGGGTCGAAAGTGGCCCCCGGTTTGCGGTCGTCATGGGACAGAGCGGCCTGACCTTTGGGCTGGCGCTCTATGATGACCTCAAGGTGCTCAAGAAACTCTGGAAGGGCCGGATGTCCGACGAGGACAATGCACGCGAGACGGTCGCCCTGACCGTCACCTATGACGACGAGTCGGGGATCCCCGACGGCGACCTGGACGCCATCGCGGAGTACGGCTGGGAGGTGGTGAATCCCGAAGCCTATCCGTCGATTTTTCGCAAGGAACGCGGATTGTCGATGCGCCCTCCGTTCGGTTGGGAACTCGAGTTGATGCAAGGTTGCCTGCGGACCATCCCCGACTTCGTGGCCCGGCATCCCTTGGACGACCTCACACCGTTCGAGGCGACGGTCACGGTCGCTTCGGGCGAGCTCCGGCTGGTCCTTTCCTGGGTAGACGGTTGAGGCGGCTGGCCACCCTTCGTCCGCGCTCAAATTCGCGGACGAAAGGATTTTTCTGAAATAATGTGAGTCGTCCAGCACATCTTTTGTTGATTGTCGATGGCGAAGGGCCGCGGTCGCTTGACCCTCCCACGACCAGGGCGCATAATCGAAGCTGTCACCTCGCTTCGCCAGCGTCTCCATCTTGCCGGGGATCAGTGCTGGTTTTTCGGATCGATCGCTCCCGCCCGAGATTGGCCAGCCTTTCGCCTCTTGAGGCTTAATGTCGCCGGAAATCTTGGCCGCCGCGGGGACGTCCCTTTTCGATCGGATTCGATGGTGTGCTCACCGCGGAGGGAAGGCCGCTTCCTTTTTGTGAGCTTTCCGCGCCGTGGGCTCCTGAACGCGCACCTCGATCCAAGCCTCTCACGATCGATCTTATTCACACCTTTACACGCACTCCCCTTTATCTCGCTGGAGATGCTCAATATGTTACGCAGTCTCCGCTCCCGCAAGGCCAGGGCCGTTGGAGTTCTGGTGCTGGGTGGCCCCCTTTTCTTGGGGATTGCCGCCCGCTCCGCTGAGCCACTTACTTTGACGCGGCAACTGACCGATCTTGGTCGCCAGGCGCTCGCTCAGGGCCAGTCCGCGCAGGCCAAGACATTCTTCCGCAAGGCGGTCGATCTCGACCCCCGCAACGGCGAAGCGAAGCTCGCCCTGAACCGCATTGAGGTCGCCTTCCAGGCACCGCCTCCGGCTCCGCTCGGCGCCGATCCGATTCCACCGGCCGATCCGGTCCCGGCCGGCACCGAGGCCCGCGACGGAAGTCAGCCCCAGGCCACGCTTGAAGAAGCGGCCCGCGTTGCCGACGTCGTCCGCCAGCAGCTCGTCGTCGACATCAACCAGCGGCTTCAGGCCGCTCGCGACCTGATCAACGCCGGACAGCCTGAGGCCGCGCTCACCACGCTCCGCCTGGCGCAGACCGTCGCACGAGCGGCCACCGACGTCCCCGAATCGGTCCGCAACGACCTCGATCGACGGATCCAGTCGCAGCTCCTCTCCACCGTCCGCGCTGAGGAGCGGATCGTCCAGGAGCAGGCCGAACGGCTTCGTCGCGAAGCCTCCGCCGACCAGCGGATCCGGGCGCTCGACCTCGTCGAACGCAACCAGGCGACCGTCAACGTGATGATGGTTCAGTTCGACAGCCTGATGGCTCAGGGGACGTACAACATCCTCTACAACGGCGGCATGGGGGACATCGGGATCGCCACTGCCCCGTTCTACGAGGCGCGGATACTCGCCCAGCAGGCGCGGGCCTTGGTTCCCAACGACCCGACCCCTCGCGTGGGCATGACGGTGGCGGCGTCGGTCGGTTTCCTGGCCCAGGAGCTGGCGTTCGAGCAGCTCAAAGAATTCCGCTACATGCTCTCGCTCCAAGACGTGGCACGCGCCGCGGTGCCGTTCCCCGACACGATTACGCTCGAGTACCCCGACGCCAACCAGTGGCGCACCTTGTCCGAAAAGCGGATCCGCCGCTACGGCCGCGCGGTCGACTTGCTCGACCGAGACGTGAAGACGAAGTCGATTCTGGCCAAGCTGGATGACCCGATCTCGATGTCGTTCGGCAACGAAACGCCGCTCGAAGATGTCCTGAAGTACATCAAGAGCGCGACCACGGGCGCCAACGACAACGGGATCCCGATCTACGTCGACCCGGTCGGACTCCAAGAGGCCGAGAAGACGATGACGTCGCCCGTGACCTTGGACCTGGAAGGTGTGCCGCTCAAGACCACGCTTCGACTGATGCTCAAGCAACTCGGCCTGACCTTCACGGTGAAGGACGGATTGCTCACGATCACCAATGAAAACTCCGAAGACCAGCCGACCGAAATTCGCGTTTACCCGGTGGCCGACCTGGCGATCATCCCCCTCTCGCTCATGGGCGGCGGCGGTGGTGGTGGCATGGGCGGTGGTATGGGTGGCGGCATGGGCGGTGGTATGGGCGGTGGTATGGGTGGTGGTATGGGTGGCGGCATGGGCGGTGGTATGGGTGGCGGCATGGGCGGCATGGGTGGCATGATGTCGGTCCCGCCGCGGGCCCCCGGTGCTGCTTCTCCCCGTTGATCGAGAGTGAGACGCCGCGAGCCACAGTCAGTGTGGGCCCCGACGTTCAGAGTCTCCGGAGCCTTGCGGACATCACCGCGGGGTCTCGGAGACTCTTTCTTTTTTTATCAACGATCCGCCAATGGGCTAAAAACCAGTAGGATTTGGGTGTTTCTGCAAAAGGTTTACCCGAAAAGAGTTGCGTCGCTGCGTCGACTGCAAACCATGACAGGATAACGACTTGCTGCGTTCGCTCTTTTCAGTTGGTTTTTAGCCCATTGGCGGATCGTTGTTTTTTATAGGGGGGGCGTGCCGGAAGCGCCCTCGGGGCTCCTCAATCCCCCTTGGACTCGCCGACAATCCGCTCGGCGGCGATACGAAACAAGCGGCCATCTGTTGGCTCAAGGAGTTGGGCGTTAAAATCGGGCGCTGAGACCGGATGTCTCGGCCCAATGGATGAATCATCATTCGGCGATCGAATCGCAGGATCCCTCCGACATGTTTCCGACTGCCGACCAGATTGAACATGAAGCCTACCTTAGGTGGGAGCGGCGCGGCGGCAGCCACGGCAACGACCGTGGGGACTGGTGTGCCGCCGAGCAGGACCTGCTCCTGACCTTGAACTACGAGGTGGCCGCGTTCTACGCGTTGAATGCCGCTAAGCCACAATTTATTGGCACCCAAGGACGTCGGGTTTGCCGGTTCTGTGAGCAAGCGGCGCCGATCGCGACCTTTTCGGCGATTCCCGCCGCGCTTCCGGCGTTCCTGGAGAACCGGTCGCTGTTCACCTACGAAGAATGCGACGACTGCCACGCGCACTTCGCGTCGAGCGTCGAGGCCGACCTCGAGGCGTTCCTCACCCAGTTACGGAGCGGCTCGGGACCGAACTCGCTGTCGCAAACCTCGATCGCGGCCTTGAAGGGGCTGGCCAAGATGGCGCTGTCGATCCTCCCCGCGGCCGAGCTCCATTCGTTCGAGGACACCCGGGAATGGGTGGTCAACCCCGACCATGATTTCGACTTGCGCCTGTTCGGGGAGCTCGGTTGTGGCTTGCACACCTTGCCTTCGATCCAGGCCGATCCCTGGACGGCGCTGGTGCGGCGGGTCGACGACGAGGCCCCCATGCCCTACATGCTCTTCTTCGTCGGAACCGCCCACGTGGTGATCCAGGCCCCCGTCCCGCTCTCGGCCCGCGACGAAGACCTCGACGGCACGCGGACGATCATCCCCCGCACCGACTCTTCGTATGCGATGGGGAGCGAGCCGGGTCGGCAAGCCCCCTCCCCGTTCCGCTCGAACCCGAACCGGATCCGCCCCAACGCGAATTCCCCAATTTAACACGCCTTTGCCCGGTTAACCCCTCCCCTGCGGAATCGGATTTGCTAGATTAGGATCTCTGCGTAGGGTTTGCCGGCCCGAAGGGGCCGGCGGTGCACCTTGGGATTGACCGCAGCAAAAAGAGGCAGACCGATGAAGACGCCCCTCGCCGCGCTTGCCGTCGCGGCCTTGTCTCTGGCCCTTGGCTCGTCTGCCAAGGCCCAGACCGTCGTGTATCAGGGGACGTCGGCGACCGCGCCGGTGGTGGCCGGCCCGACCTTTGCCGACCCGTCCTACGTTCCCCCTTACAGCTACTACGCGGCCTATCCCAACCCCGCGCGGGGTTATGTGGGCTACGGGACCAACGACTTTCCGTACTACGGCCGGCCCTACGGCGGCCCGTCGGATCGATGGAGTTGGTCGGCCATGAGCACGGCCGGCAACGGTGGCCTTGCTCGTTATTACTATCCCCCGGTCCGCTGACCGGCGCATCGCGCGGGTTGATCCCATGAGATCCGGAGGCGCCGGGACGGCTGGTTCAGGCGTCTCGGTCCGCGATCCCATTCTCAGAGTGACAACTCTTTAAAAAAACAGGGAATAACCGCGGCTTACGTTCGGGTGGTTCACAGGCCGAGCCACCCAGACGTAGGCAATTCGAGAGTATACCGCTGTAACCAAGGAAATTCGTGCGAGCGGCCCAGGATTCGCTGTGATACCAATGCGGGACTGGCGATGACCGGCCGTCGCATGGAGACGGATATCTCGACCGGGTGACCGGCGTTGAGAAATCACAATGGACCAGAGGCATGCCGGCTGGAGGCGGTTTCTCGATGGGCTGCCCGTCGAGAGCCGAATCGGTCGAGTCGTACTCGAATCCTGGCGGGGGGCTCAGCTCGAGGCCGCTGAGGAGGACGTCGGTGGCACGGTGAAGCCGCCCCGGACGTCCCTCGATCCCACCGCGCTTTTTGAACGCCTCGACAACCATCGCGGATTGCTGGAGGCGGCCCGCCCCAACATCGAATGGGCCGACCTGGCGCTGAGCCACATCACGCATCTCGTCTACCTGGTCGACCCTGAAGGCATCGTCTTGCACGCGGTCGGCAACGATCCGGCGAAGATGGCGGAACTGAGCCTCCGCCCCGGTGAAGACTGGTCCGAAGCCTCAAGGGGACGCAACGGGGCCGGCACCGCGTTGGCGGAGAACCGACCGGTGGCCGTGGTCGGACCGGACAACCTCACCCATCCGCTCGACGACTGCACCTGGACCGGTGCGCCGATTCACGCCCCTGACGGCACGCTCCTCGGTGCCATCGGCATCACGACCTGCGCCGACGACGGCACGCCCGACCGGCTGATCCTGATCGCGCACCTCGCTCAACTGATTGAACAGGATTTTGTCCAGAGATATCAGCAGTCAAGCGATCGATTGCCTTTGCCGCCATCGTCCCTGGGCGAGGAGGAGGAGGAGCGGCCGGACAAGTCCGAGATCCTTGAGGCGATCGCCGATCCGTTCTGGATCTGGGATCCGCAATGGCGGTTCGTTTCGCTCAACCGAGCGACCGAGCGTCTGTTGGAGCGATCGCGTGAGGATCTGATCGGGCAGTTGGCTTGGGAAGTCTTCCCCGACGTCTTGGCCTCGACCTTCCCTCGCCAGTTTCAAGAGGCCAAGGAAACCGGTCGGGCCCTCAACTTCGAGCTCTTCTTCCCGCAGCGAGACGCCTGGCATAACGTCCGTGCCCAGCCTTCTCCGTTGGGCCTCATCGTTCATTCCCATGACATCACAGCCCACAAGCGGGTGGAGGCGGAGCTTCGAGCCAGCGAGGATCGGCATCGCCTGATCTCCGACCTGACGACCGACTTCACTTACACCGTCGCGATCGGCCCGGACGGTTCTTCCACGGTCGAAGTGGCGAGTCCAGGGTACTTTCGGATTCTCGGGACAACGCTTGAGGAAATGAACGCTCGGGGATGGGATACGTTCGTGCATGCCGACGACCTGGCCCTGGCCAGGGAGAGCCATGGGCGGCTGATGGCCGGGCAGGCCGAGACCCAAGAGCTTCGCAACGTCGCCCAGGATGGAACGGTCCATTGGATTCGCTACCAGAGCCGGCCGATCTGGGACGAATCGCGGGAGCGCGTGGTTCGTCTCGTTGGCGCGGGGCAGGACGTGACCGAACGCCGGCTGGCCGTGGACGCGCTCAAGGAGGCGGATCGCCGCAAGGAGGAGTTCCTCGCCGTGCTGGCCCACGAACTGCGGAATCCGTTGGCCCCACTCCGCAACGCGCTTCACGCGATCAAGGCAGACGTCGCCGGCACGGTGATCGAACCGGTCCAGGCGATGATGGAGCGGCAAGTTGACCGGTTGACGCGATTGGTCGACGACCTGCTCAACGTTTCCCGGATCACGCGCGGGAAGATCGAGCTTCGTAAGGAGGTCATCGACCTCACCGAATCGGCGCGTCGGGTGGTGGAGAGCGTCGGCTCTCGTTTGGAAGCGGGGCGGCAACAGTTCACGGTGACGATGCTCGAGGGCCCCCTCCTGGTCGAGGGGGATGCCGTCCGGCTCGAGCAGGTGATCGACAACCTGCTCGACAACGCCCTCAAGTACACGAAGCCCGGGGATGCGATCCACTTGGAGGTTGACCGCGAACCGGGCCTGGCGACGATCCGGGTCCGTGATACGGGCATCGGGATCGCGGCCGGGATGCTTCCTTATATTTTCGATCTCTTCATTCAGGCCGAGCGGCTCCTCGTCCAGTCGCAGGGAGGGCTCGGGATTGGCCTGAGCCTGGTCCGCCGCCTGGTCGAGATGCACGGTGGACACGTCGTTGCCTCGAGCGCCGGGCTTGGCCTGGGGAGCGAGTTTCTGGTCCGGATCCCCGCTCTGGCCGAATCGTCTCATGCCCCCTCGATCGCGAAAACGCGACCGTCGGCCGCCCCCTTGCCTCGGCGTCGGATTCTCGTGGTCGACGACAATGTCGACTCCGCGCGGTCGATGGCCTCACTGCTGTCGCGGCTCTGGGATCAGGTTGTCGCCGTGGCCTACGACACGGCCTCCGCGCTGGCGCTGGCCGACTCGTTCCACCCCGACGTCGTCCTGCTCGACATCGGCCTGCCGGGTCCGAGCGGCTACGAGCTGGCCCAGCGGTTGCGCGAGCGCCCCGGGTTCCAGACGACGCTGCTGGTTGCCATGAGCGGATGGGGCCGAGAGGAAGATCGCCGCAAATCGCGCGAGGCCGGGATCAACCACCACCTGGTCAAGCCGATCGCGCCCGAGGATCTCGAGATTCTGCTCGCCGGTCCCGAGACCGAGCGCTCCGTGGCCTCCTGATCGCTTGGGATTGTCCCGGACGGCCTGCCGGGCGTACAACGGAGGGATCGGATCCATCGACCGAGCCCACGGATTCCTGGCACTTGGGGGAGAGGAGACCACGATGAAGAAGGCGACATTTGGGGCAGGCTGCTTCTGGGGCGTCGAGACCGCCTTTCGGCAGGTCGAAGGAGTGGCTGACGCCGCGGTCGGCTATCTGGGCGGAACCCTGGAGAACCCCACCTATCAGGACGTCTGCACCGGAACCACCGGCCATGCCGAAGTGGTCGAGGTCAGTTACGACCCGCTCAAGGTCTCGTATGACCAACTCCTCGACCTGTTCTGGAAAATCCACGACCCGACGACACTCAACCGCCAAGGCCCTGACGTCGGCACCCAGTATCGCTCGGCCATCTTCTATCACGACGAGGACCAGAAAAACGTCGCATTAGCCTCCCGAGAGCGACTCCGCGAAAGCGGCCGGTTCCGCCGTCCGGTCGTGACCGAAGTCACCCCGACCTCCACCTTCTACCGGGCCGAAGAGTATCATCAGCGCTATCTCGAAAAACGTGGACAATCATCTTGTCGCATATAATAAATATTGATGAGTTTTGTTGGCGAGCCTGAAAGGCGAGCGGGGAGCGTCAGCTCCCCGTCTTTTCTTGGCGAGTGCGCTGCCACGGATGGTAGGCCGTGCCGAACCGGCCATGCGGCTTCTTGAAACCGCGGGCGTCCTTTCATCTCATCGCCCGAGGAGTTTCACGGCCTAGGCACGTGGACCTGGTCTTTCTTTGTATTGAATTATGTGAAAGCCATGGGTGCCACGGGTTGTACCCAACCCGTGAGCCAAAAACCTGGGCTATCGTTCACGGGTTGAGTCCAACCCGTGGCATTCAACGGCGATTGCATCACCGCGGCCACCGATCAGAATATCAAAGAAAACCGAGGCCAACGGCTGAGACGCCATCAAGTCCGGCCACTTTGTCCGAGGAACACGGACGTTCCGTAAAAGCCGAATCCGCGACCCATGCCGCCGGTGCCATGGGTGAATGCGATCGACATTGGGGCCCCCGTCGCCTTCGAGGTCTCCCACCTTCGGTTTTTTTCAAAGAAAGACGTTCCGCTCCGGCCCTCCCGTGCAGTATCTCTCGGAGACAAGAGGTCCACTGGGGAACAACGGTATGGCAATCGGACACCGCGGCGCAGTTCTTCGACAGATTGAGCGGGTCTTCAGCTTGGGGACACTCTCGGGGATGTCGGAGGAGCAACTCCTCGACCACTTCACCGCCCGGCACGACGAGGCCGCCTTCGAGGCGTTGATCGCCCGGCATGGCCCGATGGTTTGGGGACTCTGTCGGCGCCTGCTTCACGATCCGCATGATGCGGAGGACGCGTTTCAGGCGACTTTCCTCGTCTTGCTCCGCAAGGCCGGCACGCTTCGGGAACCGGGCCAACTCAGTCCCTGGCTCTACGGGGTTGCCTTCCGCGTGGCGTCGCGCGTCCGCTCCGACCCCGCGCGGCGTCGCGAAAAAGAGGGGAAAGTGGCAAAGCCGGAGGCGGTCGTCTCCGACCTCTCCCGGGAGGTTGATGGCTTACGGAGCGCGATCGACGAGGAGGTCAACCGGCTCCCCGAGAAGTACCGCAGGCCCGTCATCCTCTGTCACCTTGAGGGTTTGACATACGAGGAGGCCGCGCGGCAGCTCCAGTGGACGACCGGGATGGTCAAGGGGCGTCTCACCCAGGCGCGGGAGCGGTTGCGGCATCGACTGACCACGCGCGGCCTCGCCCCCTCCGTCGGGTTGGCCGGTCCTGGGATTTTCCCGGCCGCTCAGGTGGCGGTCCCGCAGGCTTTGGCCATTCGAACGGCCCAAGTTGCCGCCCACATCGCGACCGCCGCTTCCGCCTCAATCCTCGCCCTCGCCGAAGGGGCGATTCGGACCATGCTGTTCACCCAGCTCAAAGCGGCGGCCTTGGTGCTGGCCGCCGGTACGCTGACGCTGGTGTTGTCGGCCTGTGCCTTCGCTCTGGTGCAGACCGACGAAACGCCGCGGGCCGTGGCCACCCCGTTGCCTGAGAAAGCGGTGGACCCCAAGCCGAACCCGGTGGGGCGATCGATGGAGTTCCGCGTCGTTGAGCCCGGGACTGACCGAGGAATTCCCGGCGTCCAGCTCACGGTTCGCGCCGGCGACCTGAAGACCGAAGCGTCGACCGACGAGACAGGGCGCTACGTGATCCAGGGGATTCCACCCAAGGTGGCATCGGCGGTCACGATCTGGGCCACGAAGGCTGGGCTCGTCCCCAAGTCGATTTCTTGGTGGAACGACACCGCGAACACGCGGCTTCCCGGGACGTACACCCTGTCGATGGAGTCAAGCACGACGATCGGTGGCCTGATCCGGGACGAGGCAGGTGTGCCGATTGAGGGGGCGATCGTCTACATAAGGGCCGACTCCGGGTACGGCGATGGCGTGCCGTTCACCGACGTCTTCGAGTACCCGGCCAAGACCGACGCCCAAGGGCGGTGGCGGTGTGACCTGATTCCCGCGGGCGCCTCCGACGTTTCCACGCGGCTGGTCCACCCCGACTATGTCAGCGACCAATCCTATGGCGATACGCCCGTGCCGTCTCCCGAGCAGCTCAGCGCCCAGTCCGCGGTCATGGTCATGACACGCGGAGCGACTCTGAGCGGGACGGTGACCGATGCCGGCGGCCGGCCGATTCCAGGTGCCGATGTCAAGCTTGGCATCGATCGCTTCGGGGCCCCCCAGCCCCCCAGCACTCAGACCGATGCCGAGGGCCACTATCAATTCCACGTGAAGCCCGGAAGCCAGGTCCTGACCGTTCAGGCCAAAGGGCACGCGCCCGACCTGAAACGGCTCCCGGCCGTCCAGGGCCGCGAGCGAGTCGACTTTCAGCTCCTCCCCGCGCAGCCGTTCTTCGGGCGGATCGTCGATCGGCAAGGGCGGCCGGTCGCTGGAGCGCGTATCGTCGCTGATACCTGGCGTGGCTGCCGCACGCTGAACACCAAGTTCACCACCGACGCCGAAGGCTACTACCGCTGGGACGACGCACCTGCCGACGAGGTTCTCATCGATATCTGGAAGGGGGGCTATATGCCGATCCGGAAGCGGCCAATGACGGCCTCCCCCGAAGAGGTCGAGATCAGGTTGGCGCCGATGTTACGGGTCCAAGGCTCGGTCGTCGATGCCGAGAGTGGCCAGGCGGTGGAGTCCTTCAAGGTGATCCCGGGGTATGTGATTGGCGATTCGCAATCACCGTATTGGTTGTACAGCGACCTGATGTCGGCGAGCGGGGGAAAATACGAGATCAGCCTCAACGATCCGAGAACGCCTCACGTCCGCATCGAGGCGAAGGGCTTTCAACCGGCCGTCTCGCGGCCGTTCCGGGGCGATGAGGGAGACACGGCCTACGACTTCAAACTCCAGAAGGCCGCCACGATCACCGGAATCGTTCGTTTGCCCGATGGCAGGCCGCTTCCAGGTGCGGAAGTCATCATGGTGTTGGCAGGACGGTCCACGATGATCAACAACGGCCGGTTCACTCAGCGGGATCGGAACCCGTGGGTTGAGACTGGCCCCGACGGTCGTTTCTCACTCCCCGCACCGGAGAAGGATTACTCGATTGCCGTTCTCCACGACCGTGGTTACGGAGAACGGTCGTCGCAGGGCCTGGCCGCCGATCCTGTCGTCACCGTTCGCCCCTGGGGCCGGATCCAGGGGACCTACCGGATCGGCTCGGCACCGGGGGTGCGTCAAGCGATCAAGGCGGATCGACGGCACTCCACCGGCGGAACGGTGGTAAAAATAGCTTTCGATTACCAGGTCTTGAGCGACGGCCGGGGGCAGTTCACCCTCGATCATGTCCCCCCCGACGAGTTCCTGGTGTCCTCTGTTTTCCAGTTGCCCAGGGACATCACCACAGCGTCGGGTCAGAGCGTCATCGTCGCGGTTCAGCCCGGCGAAACGCGGAGCGTGTCCCTCGGAGGGAAGGGGCAACCCGTCGTCGGACGAATCGGCATCCCCAAGGGATCCGACCGACAGGTGGATTGGTCGTACGGTTCCTTCGCGTTCGAGACTGCGCTGGAGCGCCCGATCCCTCCCAAGGGGCTGGACGCCCAAGAGCAGATGCGCTGGTGGCGGGAGTCGGAGGAGAGCAAGGCATACTCGCGGGCCCACCACCGCTTCCCGCTCCGGATCGGTCCCGATGGCTCGTTCCGGGTGGAGGACGTGCCGGCCGCCCCCTACATCCTCTCGATTCAGATGTACGAACCCCCGTCGGATCATCGAAGGGGCGGCCCCGCCAAAGTTGTGGGTCGGGCCGCTCACAAGTTCGTCGTTCCCGAGCAGCCGGGCGGCCGAAGCGATGAACCGCTCGACCTGGGTGAGATTCCCTTGAATCTGAACAAGCGAGTGGGCGACCCTGTGTCAGACTTCTAGGTTCCCACCCTCGACGGCAAGACCGTCGCCCTGGCCGACTCTCGAGGCAATTACGTCCTGCTCGACTTCTGAGCGACATGGTGTACTCCTTGCCTCGCCGAGACGCCGCATCTGAAGGCGACCTTCGAGGCGTTCGGCCACGACGACCGATTCGCCATGATCGGCCTGAGCCTGGACCCCTCGAAGGACGAACCGCGGACGTACGTGGCCAACCAAGGATTACCCTGGGCTCAGGGGTACCTCGGCGCCTGGTCGGAGGCCACACTCCCGGCGGAATACGGCGTCGAAGCGATCCCTTCGATCTGGTTGATCGGGCCCGACGGCAAGGTGGTCGCCATGAACCTGCGCGGCGACCGGATCAAGGAAGCCGTCTCCCAGGCGCTGGCGACACCCCCACGATGATTGGGGGCGGCGCGGAACCGTTCGAGACCGTCAGCGCCGATGACGACGTCACCCGTTGCAATGGTGTGGAAGTTCTTCGAAATCACTCCCAGACCTGATTCTCCCCGCCCGCCCGTAAGGCAAGCGGGGAGCGTCAGGTCAATGTCCTTGTGAAGCCGTGTTACCGCGATTTTTCGCTTGGATTGCACCCAAGAAATCCTCTGACGCCTCGAATGCTCTGAGAACCGGGGTCGATGGGGGGCCGTGCCTGTCCCCAGGATTTCCGTGCGCCAACCGACGGTGAACCGCAAGAGTGGGGGGGGTGGGCCTGTTCTTTGGCTGACGGGAGCCTGATTGAGCTTGAACGGCCAGCCTTGGCCCTGAGTCTGTTCCTCGGTTCGAGCCTTTGAGCGGACGCCTGTCCCCTGGGGCCGCGGACTCCCTGCCCGTAATTCCAGAGGATTCGATGGAAACTGAACCTTGCCCTTCCCTGTCCCCTCTTTTTTTTGTTGACAACGGCCTGAGTTACATGTAGTGTACGGATGTATCAAGAGGGCCGACGGTTGGTTCACTTTGCCCCCCCCTTGGACCCTGCGCCGGGGACCTGCTATGATTCAATGACAAATGTCATGGCGGGTGGGAGAGGAAGGGGGAAGAGGTCTTCGACGGGTCGGGTCTGACGATCGCTCTGCGAAGTCACGTCGGGAGACGGCCGAGAGCGCGGCGAGTGGAGCCGACGTCTATTGGTGGAGAAGTGAAAAAATGTACGTTAATATGAGAGCGTATGTTCGAGGGACGATGGGGACGTGGGACGCGGCCGAGCGGGATCGGGCGGCGGCCGGAGGATGTTTGAGTCGTGGGAGGAGGCGGGCCGTGCTGCACGGGCTTCGATCCGAGCTCAGGCTGAGCGGGAATGACACGGTGGAAAACGTCCGGGGCGACCATGACCATGACCGAGGAGCTGCGACGAGTCCGCGGGAGGACGCGCTGGGACTGGGGGCCGAGGATCGGGATGCGATCCAACGCCGCCGCCGGCGTTACGAACAGCTTCAACACGCCGAGGGGCGGCTTCGTCCGCTGCAGAAAACCAGGCTCGCCGAAGTCTACTGGCGCGTCCATGCCGAGCTGCACCGGGTCGGCCGCGAAATCGTCGAGGAACGTGGTCTCGAGGCGGGAGGGTCGTGGCTCGATTGCGAATGAGCCGCTCTCTGCCGAGATTTCCGAGGGCGGGCGGGCGGGAGCGTCTCTCAACGCGCTCGTCTGAGGAGGAGGAAATGTCCCGCCAGGCTTGAGAAGTCGTCCGTCCAGACCACCGCTCCGCCGCGCGGCCGTGGTGGTATCCATTTCGGGTCGGTTGCCACTCCACCGAGGTCCAGGTCGCGGGCGGCCATCACGGCCCAGATCGATTCCTGCTTCCCGGCGCGCTTTTCCTCGGGTTTGAGGGGCCGGTCGGTACGAATTCGGCAGACGAGGCCCGCGTCGCGCGCCAGGGCCTCCAGCACCGACTCGAGGTCGAGGGAACGGTTCGAGATGTGGAACGCGAGTATCCCCTGCCCCGCCAACTTCCGGCGATAAACGGCCAGGGCCTCGCGCGTAAGCAAATGCGTGGGAATCGCGTCGGAGCTGAAGGCGTCGAGGACGATCATCGCGTAGTGATGGTCCGGCGCCTCGCGGAGCCTGAGTCGTGCATCGCCGATGACCACGTTGAGCGAACTCGCTCGGCAATCGCGGAGGAAGGTGAAGTCGTGCGGGTCGGACGCGATCCGCATCACGGCCGGGTCGATCTCATAGAACGTCCAGCGCTCCCCCGGCTCGGCGTAGGACGCCAACGAGCCCACACCCAGTCCGACAATGGCAACGTTCCCCCCAGCGCCCGAGGGCCGGGCGTGGAACTCGTCGAAGACCTGGCCGATCGGACCGCTGCGGTGATAGTAGCTGAGCGGCTCCCGGCGCCGCGCGGGGTCGAGGCTCTGCTGGCCGTGAAGCGTACGCCCGTGGAAGAGGCGATGACTCCGGCTCTGGCGGTCCTCGGTCACTTGCAGGACGCCGAAGAAGTTCCGTTCTTGGTGGAGCACGCGTCCGTTGACCCCGGCCGTCAGTCCGCTCGCGAGCAAGCCCGCGCCGATCGTGAGCGCGAATCGCACGGGGCGCGCCCGGCGGGTCCAGCAAACCAGCGACACCAGACCCGAGACGAGCATCGTGCCCAGAGGGACGAACCAGGCCTGGTCAGTCGTGATCGACGCGGTCGTGAGCCCGAACACGGCCAATGGGATCGCGACGTCACCGATCCGCCGTCGGGTTGGCCGGCCATCAGGCGTGTTGACGCCTGGTATCACGAGGCAGGCCAGCACGAGGGCGAGCGGATATTCCGCCAGGCGGTTGAAGACCAACGGCGCGATCAGGGCGTTAAAGGTTCCGCCCAGGAAGCCCCCGATCGCGATCGCCAGGTAGAATGCCGTCAGGTGTTGCGTCGCGGGACGATCCTGAGCCAACTCACCGTGGCAAACCAGCGCGGCGGTGAAAAAAGTGACGAGGTGGAGTGGGATCAACCAGGGCGGGACGAGCCCGAAGCCAAGCACCAGGGCCAGCGCCATGACCGCCAGGGGGAGTGCTCGGACCATCGCCCCATGGGACACGATCGGTCTGCGAGCGAAGACGACGATGAACGAGAGCAGGTAGAGCCCCAGGGGGATCACCCAGAGGAGTGGGACAGGCGCGATGTCCGTCGACAGATAAGTGGTCACCCCCAACATCAAACTCGAGGGGATGAACGCCAACAACACCCAGCGCCACCAGCGGCCGGCTCCAGGTCGGACCGGGCTCGCGGTCTTGGGGACATCGGGGCCCGGCGCCCTGACGACGATCGCCGCGCACCCGACGATCAGGCCTGCGACTCCGATGTAACCCGCGGCCCAGAGTTCGCCTTGCCTGGCGAGCGAGACGTTCGGCTCGATCACGAGTGGATAGGCGAGCAACGCCGCCAAACTTCCGAGGTTGCTGGCCCCGTAGAGGAAATAAGGGTCGGCCGCGGCGCGGTGCTCGGTTCTGGCAAACCAACTCTGGAGCAACGGGGCCGTGGTCGCGACCGCGAAGAAGGGCAGGCCCACCGACTGAAAGAGCAGCATGAGCAGGTGGCCCGTCGTGTTGTTCGTGCCCCCGGCGAAGTCAACGCCAGCCTTGGCGTCGATGCCGAGCGGCAGGAAGAACCAAGGGCCGAGGAGCAGAAACGTATGCACCAAGGCCTGGCGACGCACCCCCAGCCAGCCGGTCAGCGCATGCGCGTAGACATATCCGGCGAGCAGGACCCCTTGGAAAAAGACCATGCAAGTCGTCCAGACGGCGGGCGCGCCTCCGAACAGCGGCAGGACCGCCTTGGCGATCATCGGCTCCGCCGAGAACAAAAGGACCGCGCCGAGCAGCAGCGTCAGGGCGAACAAGAGCGGCAAGGGTGGCCTCGAGTCCCGTCTTTTTGGGCTTTTCGCTCACCCGTAAGGCGAGCGGGGAGCGGATCGCTCCCTGGCTTTCGATTCATCGCGTGGGAGTCATTCCGAAGCCAGGGCATCGGTTCGTCGAACCATTTTTCTTGGCGTTGTCGTCGGCCCCACGATTCCCGTAGGGTGGGCACGGCCCACCATCTTAACCTGCTTTTTAGCAAGGAGATAGGGATGGTGGGCCGTGCCCGCCCTCCGGGGGATTCGATCTTGGGTGCCGATTGATCTTGGTGTGATTATGGCTTTATCACAGGTTCGGTGTTGCGTTGCAAGCCAGGGAGTTCAGGCTTCCCGCTCGCCTGGGAGGAATTTTGATCAAGAAAAGGAGGACGATCGGTGGCTTTCGGATCCTCAGCGAGGCGTAGGCGTCGGCTTGAGGGAGGAAATCTCTGGCATCTCGGTCCCCTTCACGGGCATGATCTTGGTAACGTCCGGTTCGCCGTCCGCCGGGTTCGACCAAAGACCGACGACTTGGGACGGCCTTGAGAGTTTACGAAGAAGGAAGGTTGATGATGATGGATTCCCAATCACAGGTGCGTCGTATCGGGTTCTCGTCTCGCCGGTTCGTGCTTTTCCTCGGGTTGGCGTCGGCCCTGTGGGCCGCTGCGCCCGCTGGGGCGCAGGACGGTGCCGCGGATCAGGACAAGGCGGTGGCCGACATTCAGAAGCTGGGTGGGAAGGTCGACCGCGACGACAAGGCGCCGGGCAAGCCTGTGACCAACGTGAGCCTCGCGATCACCAAGGTGAGCGACGCTGATCTGGTCGTTCTCGAGAAGCTCGACAAGCTCACGAGGCTGTCGCTCGTCGGCACGCCCGTCACCGACGCCGGCCTTGAGCACCTCAAGGGGCTGACCGAACTCAAGAAACTCTACCTGGTCGACACCAAGGTGACCGATGCCGGCCTGGCGCACCTCAAGGGCTTGAAGAACCTCGAAGTGCTCAGCCTGGTGGGAACTCAGGTGGGCGACGCGGGGGTGGACTCGCTGAAGGATTTGTCAAACCTCCAGTCCCTCTTCCTGTTGGGGTCGAAGGTCACCGACGAGGGAACGAAGAAGGCCGTCGAGGCCCTGCCCAAGACCAAGATCGACCTCGCGGCCAAGATGGCCGAAGAGGCGGCCAGGAAGAAGGCCGAGGAAGAGAAGAAGGCCGAGGAAGAGGCCAAGAAGAAGGCCGAAGAGGCCAAGAAGAAGGCCGACGAAGCGAAGAAGGCCGTCGAGGCCAAGGTCAAGGCCGAGGAAGAGGCCAAGAAGAAGGGCGAGGAAGCGAAGAAGGCCGAAGAGGCCAAGGTGAAGGCCGATCAAGAGGCCAAGGTGAAGGGGGACGAGGCGAAGAAGGCCGTCGAGGCCAAAGTGAAGGCCGAGGAAGAGGCTAAGAAGAAGGGCGAAGAAGCGAGCAAGGCCGAAGAGGCGAGCAAGAAAGCCGACGAAGAGGCGAAGAAGGCCGAAGTGAAGAAGCCCGAAGAAAAGAAGGCTGAAGAAAAGAAGCCCGAAGAGCAGAAGGCTGAAGAGAAGAAGCCCGAGGAGAAGAAGGCCGAAGAGAAGAAATAAGCGGTCGGACGCGGTTCACCTGGGCGGCTGGGGGCTCGCCTTCGAGACCCCAGCCGCCCGTTCAGGCCCATTCAAGGGGAACCGTGTCGTAGGGCCTCGATGCCGTCGTTCCGTGGTTCCACGCCTGTTGAGGCGTCGTCATTCATGAGTGGCCAGGAGACGCGGATGTTCGGCTTCTTCAAGCAAAAACGGCGTGAGCAACTCCGCGAGGCGCCGTTCCCGGCCGATTGGCTCGAGATCATCGAGCGCAACATGCCGCTCTACCGCAGGCTGTCCGAGCCGGACCGAAGCGAGTTGCAGGGACATATCCAGGTTTTTCTGAGTGAGAAGCATTTCGAGGGCTGCGGTGGCCTCGAGATGACCGAGGAGATCAAGCTGACGATTGCCGCGCAGGCCTGCCTGCTCCTGCTCCATCGCGAGACGGACTATTATAAGCGACTGATCACGATCTTGGTCTACCCCCGCGCTTATGTGGCCAAGGGGGTCGAGTCGCTGGGGGGCGGGGTCTTGCTCGAAGGGCCCCAAGCTCGGCTGGGGGAAGCCTGGACGGACGGCGTCGTGGTCCTCTCCTGGGACGATGTCCTGAGCGGTGCGGCCGACATCCGGGACGGGCAGAATGTCGTTCTCCATGAGTTCGCCCACCAGCTCGATCAGGAAGACGGCGTGGCCGACGGCGCCCCGATCCTCGAGCATCGTAGCTCTTACGTGGCCTGGGCTCGCGTTCTCGGGTCCGAATATGAGCAGCTTCGCGCGGACGAACAGCAGCAACGGAAAACCGTCCTCGATACCTATGGAGCGACCAATCCGGCCGAATTCTTCGCGGTCGCGACCGAGTGCTTCTTCGAGAAGCCGGTTCAGCTCCGGAAAAAACATCCGGCGCTCTACGAAGAGCTGAAGGAATACTACCGCCAGGATCCCGAGCAACGGCTCGCGGCCGTCGAGCCCGAAGGCCCCTAACCCCCCTTCTGGTGCTCACGATCAGCGCTCGCTCTTCTCCACGAGTGGCGGGAGGTCCAAGGCCCTGGACCTCTTTCAGACGTGCGTTATCATCGAATAAGGTGAACATTCGGACGCTCTTTGAGCACGGGCGGAAGCCGCTTTTTTGGGGATGGGGGATCGGGACTCCTCGACTCCGCGGAACAACCTGGAAAAACATGGCCTATCATGGAGTGTGACGAGCGTTCCGTGGTCCTCGGGAGCAACCAAGGCTGCTCGCCGATCACGGAACAATCGCAACTCATTGGTTACTCATGGCTATTGATTTCGATTCCAGCCGTTCTGGGGAGAGTCACCTTGCGTTTCCGACTCGATGACGAAGGTAATACCTGGCTCCCAAAGTTGTCTCACGCCAAGCCGGACCGGGAGACGCTGACCCACAAGCAGCGGGTCGAGTTCCTCAAGCTCTTGCACGACGGCTTGGGCTGTACGATGGCCTGTGCTCGGCTCGGGATCGGCGTTCGTGAGATGAAGCAAGCGATCGCGGCCAGCGCGGGCTTCCGCCGCGCGGTCAGGCAGATCGAATTGGTTCGTGCTGAACGTATGTTTGCACTTCTCTATGATGCTGCGCTCAACGGCGACATGAAAGCCGCGCAGTTCCTCCTGGCCCGCCACGACCGCAAGGTCGAACAACGCAAGGCCCGGCGCGACACCTCGTCCTGATCGATCCTGACGAGCCGGAATCGAATCGAATCGAGTCGAATGGCATGGTGATGCGCCTGCCCGCTCCGGAGCCGGGGCTTCAGCGCTCGTTGTCGTTGCACCGTGGAGCCAACAATCTCAGGGTTGTTGGTGAATGATCATCCGTCAATGACCGTCGGCCATTCTCCCTGGGCCGAAGCCAGAAACCGGATGGGGCGTGAGGCTCGACCCGGCCGGCACTTGAACCTCGTTCAAGAAGGCTGCCGCCGTCTGGTCGCCCGAACTCCAGGGGGCGATGACTCGAAGCATGAACTGGAAGTGGACCACGCTTCCCGCGACCACGAAAACGTGGAAGATCTCGTGCGGGCCGATGACTCCCGGCCAGAGGATCGGCCAACCGACCACGTTGATGATCGCGCCCACGCTGTAGAAGGCACCACCGACCAGGATCGGACGGAGCAGGCGAAACGACAGATTCCGGGCGAGTTCGATGTAGCAGAGGATCGATCCCCAGCCCATCAGCAGATAGAGCCCGGTCGGCAGCCACTTCGGTAGGTTGGCACACGCGAGGTGGAGCGTGATCCCGAGGAACGCTGAAAGCCAGGCGAAGGCCAGGGTGCCGAATCGCCAAGGGCCACGCATCAGGGTCCAGGCGATCGGGGTGTAAGTCCCCGCGATCAGCAGGTAGATCCCGATGTGGTCAAAGAGCAGGTAGGACGAAAGCGCGTCGCCAGCCCCGTGAACGCTGTGGTAGAGCGTGCTGGCCGTGGCACACAAGGCCAGGCAAATCGTATATCCCAGCAGCATGGCCTGCCGCGTACGATGGCCGCCGGCACGGAGCCAGAGTAAGATCGATCCGGGGAACGCCAATAAGAGCCACGCTCCGTGGCTCCAGGCACTGACAGGTTCGCGTAAGTCGAAGAAATTCATGGGATCGTTTCACCCGGCCGGGGGCCGCCATGAGATCGGAACCCCACTCGCCTTCTTCGCTCGGAACTCGGTGGACCGCGCCCATTCCGTACGACCGCGTCTCGCATTCCATCCTAAGCAAATCCGATTCCTTTCGGGGAAGCATTTTGCTCAAGGTGGCCGCTCATCGAGCGTTGACCGTCATTCGCTCGCGTTCGAGCTCGAAGACTTGCTGGGCGGGGATATCGATTGGTTCGGCTTGGATCGTACGTGTCCTTGAGCGAATCGTGCGAGCGGCCGAGGGGAGTCGGGACGAGCGTCTCAGGAAAGTTGGGGCCGGAGGGTGGAGTTGGGGCCGGTCGACAACGGAGGATTACTGATGGATGCCAAGGAGCTTCGCGCCGCGCAGGCGCCATTGAAAGCCCGCTATCGTGACGAACCCGCCACGGCGCGAGTTACTTTGAGCGCCCGGGGAACCCTGGATGGGTCGGGGCTCACCTGCCGGCTGGACAGTGCTCGGGGGCGGGTTGAGGCCGGCCTGCACCCGGCGACCGGTGGTGATGGGCTGGCGCTCTGCTCAGGCGACATGTTGCTGGAGTCGCTGGTCGCCTGCGCGGGGGTGACCTTGCGTGCGGTGGCCACCGCCCTGGAAGTGACCATCCGCGGGGGCACCGTGAGCGCCCAGGGCGATCTCGACTTTCGAGGCACCCTGGCCGTCGATAAACAGGTGCCCGTTGGTCTCCAGGACATCCGGCTCGAGTTTGAGCTTGAGACCGACGCGACGGCGGAGCAGTTGGAAACGCTTTTGAAGCTGACCGAACGCTATTGTGTGGTCTATCAGACTTTGAAAAACCCGCCTGCCCTGTCCGTCTCCCACCACCGCGTCGTTCTCGACTGACGTCGCCTCGCGACGAAATCAGAGGATCCATCACTTGGTCTGATCATTCGGGAGGGGAGGAAGGCCTTCGAGTGCCGCGCGGACGACCGGGAGCTCCTTGGTCTCCCGCGTGATCGCGCGGACGATGCCGTCAGGGCCGATCACGACGGTCGTGGGCAAGCGCCGGATGCCGAACGAGGCGGCCGTCAAGTCCTTGGGATCGAGCAGGACGGGGACGGGGAGCCGGAGCTTCGAGGACGCGAGGGCCTTCCGCGCGTCCTCGGCGTCCTCGCCCACGCTGACCGTGTACAGGGCCACTCCGCGTTCCTTGCATTGGGGGGCGAGCTCGGCCAAGGGGGGAAGGACTGCCAGGGAGTCACTCGACCAACTCGCCCAGAAGACGAGGACGACCGGCTGGCCCTTGAGGCTGGCGAGGTTGACCTCGTTGCCGTCGAGCACCTTGAGAGCGGTCGCCGGCGCGGGCTTGCCGACGAGTTCGGCCGACTCCTGGTAAAAGAGGGTCTCGAACACGTCCTCGACACGCCTGGCCTCTGCAGGCACCTCCGCGCGAAAGACTTGATCCGGAATCGGCTGGTCGATCGTCCAGGCGTAGCGGGCCTCGCGGACCACCGTGCTCTCCTTACCGCCGCTGAGCGGTGTCACCCGGGTCGAGGTCATTTTTCGCTCGAGCGGTTGGTCCTTGGGGCCGATCCAGAGGTCGAGGACTGCGCCATGCCAGTCGACGCGAAAGTGTTCCGTGGCGATGCCGTCGACCTCCTCGGGGCCGACGAGCTTCGCTTCGGTGGTCTCGCGGAGAATATGGTCGCGCATGTCGTGCCGGGTGAGGATCTCCAGGCCCGACCCTTCGAGGACCTTGGGGATGATCAGGGTCCGCGCGATCTGGCCGGCGGGGTTCGGCCCCTCGTACCGGGAGTAGACCTTCGGTTCGAGGTCGTAGAGTGTGACCAGCGATCGGCCGTCGCACACCGCGCGAAGTACCGGTTTTCTGACGTCGTCGACAACCGTCTCGGATTCAATTGCGACGGAGTCGGGCCGCCGGGCGGTCAGGGTGTGGGTCACGACCGTGTCGGGGGCGGCTTCGCCGGCGACGGTCGACTTGGTGATCATCTTGACCAAGACGCGGAACGTCTTGGCGTTCCTCATCACCGTTTGCGAAGCCGTCAGGACCTCGTCAAACCGCGGGTCGATCCGTTTCGCCTCGGTCAAGGGCTTGAACGGGGAATCCTCGGTCTTGGGCGTCTGGGCCAACACGACGAGGCCAAGCACGGCGAAACAAGAAGAAAACATGAATTTGCTCCGATTTGGAAAAGCCGATTCGGGGCGACGCGGGGGCTTCGCGGTCGATCAGTTCAGCATCCCTTGGAGTTGGTTGAGCATGTTGGCGAGGTCTTGGAACCGTGCGATGTTGGGCCCGATCCGCCCGCGCGCGACCGCGGCGATCCGTCGACCGATGGCGTTCGCGTAGTTCTGGGCCACGGCCATCGTCTGCACGAGTTCGCGCCGGGGTGCGCCGACCAGGACTTGCTGGTTCAAGTTGAGCAGGCTACCGCGGAGGTTACGTGCGTCGGCGACGAACTGGAACCCTCCGGGCACCGCGCCTGCATTGGCGGAGATGCCTTGAAGGAAGCCGTCGCTTTCGGCCAGGACCTGGTTGAGCAAGGCCAGGAAGGCTGGCCCCGGACGAGGACCGCCGCTTCCGGGGAGAACGGGAAAGCCGGGGTTCGCGATGACTCCGCCCCCGATCCCTGGCCTGGGGAGTCCGAGCTGGCCCGGGATGTTCAGGAGGGCGGCCACCTGATTCAGCGAGTCGAGGACGAGCGACCAGGTCTGGATCACCGGTGGCGGCGGATTGGTTTGTGCCAGGAGCGTATTGATGTCGTTGGCCACCAGGCGGAGTTGCTGGCAGGTCTGCTGCAAATCTTCGAAGCGAACCGGGGAGTTGAGCAAACCTTGGAAGTAGCGGACCTGCTCGCTCAGTGATTGCGCCGAGTCGGCCAGCGGCCGGAACGTGTTCTGGACGAAGCGGGAATAATTGTTCGTCGCGATCCGGAGGTTGGCGGTCGCATCGGTCAGGCTGCGAATTGAGCACGGCAGCCCCGGGATCTGGATCGGCTGGACGCCGATCAGCGGCGGCGGCCCGCCGGGCAGTGGGCCGTAGGCGCCGATGATGTTGCGGATCTGGAAGGCGACCTTTTGGAGCCGGTCGACCGACGCGGAGCTGCGGGGCGAATTTCCCCCCACGCTGCGCATGACGCTATTCAACTCGGTGAAGGCCACATCGAACTGGTTCATGGAGCCGCCGATTTGCGCCTGCCCCGCGGCGCCGAACTGGGCGTTCTGCGCGACCTGGTTGGCCGCGTTGAGCACCGCTCCCGCCCGCATTTCGAGCTGGCGGCCCTCGAACGTCCCGTAGAGTTCATAGCGGAGGTTGTCGAGCAGTTGCTGGGCCTCGGTGGCCAGGGAGTTGGCCAGCGACGGCAACCGTTGCGGACTGACCGCGCCGGCGGGCGGATAGAATTGGTTGTCGTCGGGGTTGTACGGGGCGCTATAATTCGGGGTGTTCGGCGGCGGATACGGGTTCCCGAATTGTCCGAGGGAGGGCCGAGAAACCAGAAGGACCAGGAATGGACACCATCCAACGATGAGCACTCGCGTTTTCATGTTTTGGGTCCTCGGCGACCGCCAAAGGAAGTTGCGTCCGGCCCGTGGGGCGTACGGCTTGGGGCGCGGGAGTCCGAAGTGATCCCTTGGGCACTCCTTTGTAACGGTTCGCTCACGCGCGAGCCGTCGCGAATCCGAAGCGGTTGGGATTCCGTCGTGGCCGCCTGCTGACAAATCCGGCCGGGATCGGCTAGAGTTGAACAGGTTGATACGGATGTTTCAATGATGACGGCTCTGATCATGGCCTGATTTCTTCCGAGAGGCGTGGACTGGGATCGAGCCGTTGCGGATTTCAATCGGGTGCGCGATCGGCGACGATCGACGACTCGACGGGACCAGACCTTGATATCCAACCTTGCTCGCCCACCCCACTCGGCCGCCGTTGACGGGGTCAGTCGACCACGGATCAAAACAACCGGAGAGACCTGCGCCTGCGGTATGGCCGGGGGGGCGGTCGGGCTTTTCTCATGAATGTGACTATTCCGTGTGCCCACTGCGGGCGACCGCTGAAGGCTCCTCAGCAGATGGCCGGTCGACCGGTCCAGTGCCCAAGTTGCAGTGGTCGGTTTGTGCTCCCCGAGAACCTCGGGCGGTCCGCCCCCACGCGAGGGCCGGGTTCGTCGTTGTCCGCCCATTCGATGCCGACCCATGATGATATGCTGAGCCGTTCGATGCTGGTGCCGGCTCCCGGCGCGGGGGGTGGGGCGCCGGCCGGCCTGATCTGTCGCCTTGCGCCCGATTCGCTCCGCTGGCTCGAAGTGACCGAGCACCTGGGCGCGTTCCTCGGTCAGACTCTGGGCGAACTCCGCAAGCGGAGCTTTCTGGAGTTTCTCCACCACGACGATCAGGCCCTGGCCGAAGATGAGTTTCGCCAGGCGCTCGAGCATGGGGAACGACACGACTTCGTGCTGAGAGTCCGAGGCGCCTCGGGCGAGTGGCACTATATGCGGGTCCACACCCAGGCCCGCTACGAGCGGAACGGCCGGGTCCACCACATCCGCTGCAACCTGAAGGATGTCACCGACCGGATTCGCGCCGAGCAGGAACTGCGGAGACGGACCGAGCAGTTGACCGACGCCAACCAGCGGCTCCGTCAGGCCAATGAGAAGCTCAAGGAAGCGCAGAGCCAGCTCATCCATTCCGAGAAGCTCGCCTCGTTGGGCACGCTCGCGGCGGGCATGGCGCACGAGATCAACAATCCGCTGGCGTTCGCTTCCAGCAACGTCGAGGTGCTCGAACGCGAGTTGGGCACGATCTTGACGCTCCTCGGCCGCTATCGGTCGGGCTGGGACCTCTTGCAGCAGGCCAACCCCGAGCTGGCCGCCGAGATCGCTCAGCTCGAAGAGCAGGTCGACATGCCCTATCTTCAGGAGAACCTGCTGAGCATGGCCCAATCGACCCGCAAGGGGTTGAAACGGGTCGCCCAGACCGTTCAAAACCTGCGTGGATTTGCCCAGCTCGATCGGGCTGAGATCGGTGAAATCGACGTCAACCTGGCGATCGATCAGAGCCTGAGCATGCTCGGCGACCTGTTGAACCGCAACCAGATCGAGGTGGTCCGCCGCTTCGCCGATCTCCCCCTGCTCGAATGTGCCCCCGCGCACATCAACCAGGTTTTCCTCAACCTCCTGATGAATGCCATGCAGGCCATCGAGGCGTCCGGCCGACCGTCCGGCCGCCTCGAGGTGATCACCGGGCGTTCGGGGGAGCTCATCCTGGTGGAGCTCATGGACGACGGCTGCGGCATCCCTCCCGAAATTCTCTCCAAAATCTTCGACCCCTTCTTCACCACCAAGCCCATCGGTCGCGGCACCGGACTCGGCCTGAGCCTCAGCCACGGCATCATCGCCGAGCATGGCGGGCGCGTCGACGTCGAGAGCGAAGTCGGCTCGGGGACCCGGTTCCGGATCCAGGTGCCGATCCGTCGTCCCGCCGGCCGCGCTAATCCTCCGAAAGACGCAAGCGCCTCGGCCCCGCCCATCATGTAGCGATCGCCCGTCCCTTTTTTTAACGACCCGCCAAAGAGCTAAGAATCCCCCTCGTTCCCACGGTCCTCCGCTATGCCTTACCCACAAGTGGGGGTCTGGCCCGGTGTCCAGCGAGGGTGATCGGCGCAAGTGCCTGAGAGTCCTCCAGTTGTGGCATCCAGCTCGGGCCACAGCCCCCTTCCGTAACCTCCGGATTGCTAACAACTTACGACTTGTGGGTAAGGCATAGCGGTCCTCCGTGGGAATGCCGTCCTCGACGCTCCGCGTCGTCTGGCCCTCGCAAGCCGAGGCCGCAGAGCGTCCCAGACTGCATTCCCACGGGGGACCGTGGGAACGAGTCGCGAGCGGCTTTCTCGCCCTGGATCGGGTCGTTGTTTTTTTGGACGGGCGAGCCTTTGAGCCCATCGCCGTTTTTTTTCGCTCGCCCGTAAGGCGAGCGGGGAGCGTGAGCTCCCTGTCTTTGTCGGTTGACGCGGAAAAGTGTTTTATTGCTTGCATGTTGATGATAAAATGTCTGTTAGTGTTTGAATGAGAATTTATTGGAGGCTGTCGCAAGGAAACCGGGCCATCTGTCTGCCCCGGAGGCCGAAATTCGCGGGAAAAACTCATTCCCACGCTCGGCGTGGGAATGTCGTTTTGGCCGCTCTGCGGCCCCACCCGCCGGGGAAGACGACGCGGAGCGTCGCGGACGGCATTCCCACGCAGAGCGTGGGAACGAGATCCCGGGATCCTTGCTACCGTCTCTTTTTTCGCCCGCCCGCATGGCGAACGTGGGTCATTGTCGCTTGGCGTTGGAATCGGTCCGAAGACAGGGAGCTGACGCTCCCCGCTCGCCTTTCGGGCGAGCGTTTGCTTGTGCCGGGTTCGTTTTTTTCAACGGGGCCAAGAAAAATCGCCAACCAGGCGATGAAATCGAAATGCCAGCCTCTTGAATACCCCAGGACGTTCTTGTAAAAGAGTTCCACTTGCCCTTGGCGGTTGCTGTTACGGCTACCGTTGAGGGAGGGCTTTGGGGTCTGGAAGACCAGGTCTAGCTCGGTGCTCTGCACCAGGGCGGCGTTGCGCCGCTCGAGCGTTTGGGGGTTCATGCGTCACAACGAAGGCTGTTTCAGACTCGCTATCGTCCGGAGGGCCTCGTAGTTCTTCGCGGGTCTGGATCAACCTCGCCGGTCGTGGTTCCGCGAAGAACTACGAGGCCCTCCGGACGGCGAGTCAGAGAGCCTTCGATGTTCCAGGTCTAGTGGTAGACGATCTTCCAGACCTCTGAGAGCGGGCTGTCTCGATCCCTTTCGAGCAGCCCGCTTTCTTCTCGTGGTCGTGGCGATTGGGAAATGAGCCTCATATCAGTCCGTGAGGTTGGCCTTGCCTGATTGGAGGTAAGGTCAAGGGGCAACAAGAGGCGGCTTCCCGATCATCTCCTACCTCCAGCGGGATTGGGCGACCGTGTCGATTCCCTTACGCTTGGCCGACGTGAGACTCGCCTGGGAGACCCAGGATCCCGACCTCGTCCGGCTCGTCGAGCGCCTGGCGGAGCAGTCGGACGACGACGACTCGGAAACGCCCGTTCGCGACGGGGCACCGACCTTCGCCAAGTTTCTGGCGGAGATTCGCGGCAAGCCGTTTCGACGCAAGCCGCGGGTAGAGCAGGCGCACTACCGCGTCGAACAGGTCAAGGCGCTGGAGGCGGCGGACGCCGAGGTCCCCTTGCCCGACCGGCTTCGCCTGCACGAGGTGATCGACTCGCTCTGGCGCGACGACGGCCCCTACGCTCGCTCCTGCTTGCTGGCGATCATCGCCCGGGTGAAGCTCACTTACGGCCCTTGGCGGGCCCTGAAGCGGATCTTCAAAGAAGCCGAGGCTCGAGGCGATACCGAGGTCCTCGGCGCTCTGGCCGCGCGGTTCGATGCCGCCTACGCCAACCGCGACTACGAGGTCAGTCGCGACACGCTCATCTACCTCTGCCGCCGGGCCTGGCGGTACCTCAGGCGGACGGCGGTCACCCTCCCAGCCTGCTATGCCGACCTCGCCGGGGAAGTCCTCGCCTGGTATCCCGAGAGGACCAATTGGTCGGAGACCTGGGTTGCCAACCAGATCTTTCATCACGAGAGCGGCAAGTACAACCGGAGCAAGTTTTCCCTCTCCACCCGATCCGCGGATTTCTTGAAGGAGCGAGCATTCGCCGATCTCTGGAAGCGAACGCCACGCCCTTTGTTTAGCCTGCTGGAACGGGCGCGGAGCGATCGAGTCCGTGAGTTTGCGGCCGGCGCATTGAAGGCCGATTTTCGGGCCTCGATCCGCGAGATCGAACCCGGGTGGGTGGCGCGTCTGGTCGACGTCGAGAGCCGGTCGATCGACGAGTTCGTGGTCTGGATCCTCAACAACGTGCCTCGGTTCGAGCAGGCCGCGTTTCGCACGCTCGGCCTCCACGACGCGGTGCTCAGGCTGTTCGACTCCCCCTCGCCCGAGGCCCGTGGCTACGCGGCCAACTACGCCCGGACCCATGCGCGGGACCTCCCGGTCGCGGAGCTCGTTCGCCTGGCCAACAACAATCATGTGGCCGTCCGAGGTCTTGCCGGCGACCTGCTGCTGGCACGCGATCCGCGCAAGGAGGTCGGGCTGGACGCCTGGGGGCAGCTCCTCGAAACGAGCTACGGCTACGAACTGGCCGGGACCGTGCTTCGCAAACATTTTGGAGGCCGCGAGCTGACTCCCGAATGGTTCAAGGAACGCCTCTTCTCGCCGAGCCGGCAGTCGTTCCTGTTCGCCCAGGAACGACTCCCCGAAGTTCATCCGTATCAGAAGCTCGGAGTCCCCTTCTTTCGAGGGATGATCGAGGAGATCGAGCACCGGCCTACGTCGACCTTGCGCGCGGTCGCCTACGCGATGAGCCAGCTTGCGCGGTTTGATTTGAATGAGCTCGACCCCCTCTTTCTCCAATGGCTGATCGTCCACCCGTTCACGAGCCGCACGGTGGCCGATTGGATCGACGCGGGAACGCTCAAGGCGAGCACCCTGCCGCTCGATTTTCTGAAGACCGTTGCGTTCCACCCGTCCTGGGAGGCCGACCCCTGGGTCGTCGCGCTCAAGCGGCAACACGACTGGGCCCGAACCCTCGAGTTCAACGAGGAGCTGGCCGACCGGGTGCTGAGCTGGCTCCGGGACGTCCGGCGGTTCTCGCCGGCGGATCTCGGTTTTGACTGGCTGTTCAAACTGGTGGTGCGGAGCGAGCCGCGATACCACAACTTTGCCGTCGAGACGATGATTCGCGGGTTCGTCCCGGCCGACTTCGCCCTGGAAAGTGCGGCGGCACCGACAACAGCACCGGCCCAGGCGAGCGAACCGGTGGCCGTCGACTTGAAGGGGGCCTCGTTTCTGTTCACGGGGAAGATGGCGACGATGCCTCGCAACGAGGCGGAGGCCAAGGTCCGCCAAGCCGGAGGCGCGGTCGCGTCCGGGGTCACGGCGAAGCTGTATTACCTCGTCATCGGCGACGAGGGGTCACCGCTCTACGGGAGCGGTAAGAAGGGGTCGAAACAGCTCAAGGCCGAGGATCTCAACAACGCCGGCGCAAACATCAAGGTGATTTCCGAAACGGCTTTCTTGAAGATGATGGCCGGTGAGCAACAGACGTTCTCCGCCGACACGACCCTCGCCGGTTGCGAGCGGCTCTGGGACATGGCGACCGCGCCGGGGCCCGGCGATGCCCCGCTCGCTCAGTTTGCTATCAAGTATCTCAGACGTCATCATTCCGACATTGCCCTGGCGGAGACGGACCGGCCGGTCGACCCCGGGGCGGAGATCCCGGCCGCCTTTTTGACGCTCGACCGGTTGCAGCCGCTCTTTTCCGAGAGTCGCAAGCCGCTCCGTGAGTTCGCCCTGGAGGTGGCCAACTGGGATTTCGCCCGCTGGTCGCCGTCGATCGAAGCGTTGATCAGCCTGGCGGAGGTCCCCTACCCCGAGGTTCGCCAGTTCGTGGCGAGGGCGCTGCTGGCCGACGAGGCGCCGGAGAACCGCCGGTTCCGGGTCCCTCCCGAAGTTTTGACCCCCTCCGCGGTCTACAGCTTCTGTGAGTCAGCCGACGAATCGACGCGTGATCTCGGCATGCAACTGATTGCGCGATCGCCCCGGCTCCGGCTCCCCGAGGAGTTGTTCCGGCTGACGGAGAGCCCCGACCGCAAGATTCGTGCCTTCGTGATCCGGGCGCTCTGGTCGCTCTATCGCGATCGGGGGATTACCGAGGGGTGGAAGCCGGTCGTCCCGGCGCAGTCGACCGTGGGCCTCGCGGCAAAGAAGGCGGCCGCCAGCCTGGCCGAGTCCCGGGGCCATGGGGCTCCGGCCCGGCCCGAGAACTTGCCCTCGGTGCCGCTGAACCTCTGGAAGTTCCTCAGACGCACCCTCTTCGAGATCCCTCCCGCCCGGCCCGAGGCGGTGAAGGACCAGGAGCCGGGGGGGGCCGAGCGACTCAAGCCGCTTCCGGCCCGCAAGGCCAAGCTGGCCCTCGTCGAGGTCATGAGAGACCTGGCGCTGGAAGAGAAGGGGTTCGCCCGGGGCGTGCTGCCGCTCCTCGAAGAGTTCCTGACCTCAAGGGGGCTGAGCGAGCGGGCGGCCTGCCTGGTCGCTGTGACCCGGATCCGCCACGCTCATCCCGAACTCGCCGGTCCCGATTCCGCCCGCCGCCATGAGGAGGCCGTCTCTTGAGCCTCGAGAAATTCCTCAACTACCGGGGGGACGTGAAGGCGATCGCCGGGGTCGGCCCGACCCTCGCGTTCGTGACCGTCCATCCCGAAGGACGAGCCACCGGGGTCTACCGGCTCGACGCCGACAAGCTGAGCTTGGAGCTTGACCCGCTCCCAGGCGGCGGTGTGGTCGTGCTCGGCGATCCCGATGAGGAAACGCTCTGGGTCGGCGGGGAGGATGGGCAGGTTTACCGCGGCTCCGTGCGGGGTGGCACGCTCAAGCCGGTGGGACCAGCGCTTGGCTCGGCTCCGAAGGCGCTCGCGCTGTTGGCCGACGGCCGACTAGCCGTGCTCGTCGGTTCGCAGGTCGTCATCCTGATACGGAAGGATGGCAAGACGCTGCAAACCTTGGACCTGCCCGAGCCGGGCACGGCGCTGGCGGCCGACCCGACCGGTCGCTGGCTGGCGGCCGGAACCGCCCAGGGAACGGTCGCGGTTTTCGATGTCGAGGACAAGCCCGAGTTCTTGCTGAGCGCTTCGGAGAAGCTCCACGAGGGGGCGGTCACCGCCCTTTTGTTCGAGCCGGAGGAACTGCGGTTTCTCTCGGCCGGTGCCGACCTGAAACTGTTGTCGACGCACGCTCGAGGCAAGCTCGAACCCGAAGACAAGGGCAAAGGGGCGACCCACACCGACCGGATCAGTGGCTTGATCTGGGGACCCGGCGACCGGCTCTACTCCGGCAGTCGTGACGGCACGATCAAGAACTGGCCGCGGTCCGGGGGCGCCCGCCCCGCCACGCTCAAGGACGGCGTGGCCAAAGTGGTGGCACTCACCCTCGTGCAGGTCCACGATCGGGCGCGGTTGGTGGTGGCCTGCGACGACAACACGCTCCGGTTCTTCACCCTGGACGCGGCGGGCAAGTTCGGCGACCCGTCGCATCGGGTCGAAGGCGCGCACCGCAGGGCCCTGAACGAGCTGGCCCAGCCCGAAGCGCGGCAGCGCGAGGCGGCGATCGAGGAGCTGGCGACCTACGACGATGCCACTTCCCTGGACTTGATCTCCGCCCAGGTCGGCCAGGACGCGGATCCGGCGCTGCGGCTCCTGGCGGTTCGGAAGCTCGGCGCGTCGACGCACCCCCGCGCCGCGAAGCTCCTGGAGCCCTGGCTCGCCGCGACGGGCGAGGCGGTCCGGCTGGCGGCCCTCGAAGGGCTCCGCCGGCACATGGGGGAGACCGACCTCAGGCCGCTCGACCTCGCGCTGAAGGTGGAGAAAGCCGACGTCGGCCGCGAGGCGGTCCGGGCCTTGGAGTCGCTCGCGAAGCAGGACGATCGCGCCTTCGCTCGGCTTCTGGAGACGCTCAACGCCAACCCGGCGGAAGTGCGTCAGGCGGCCCTGGCGAGCCTTGAAACCGTTTACGACCCGACGTCGCCCGAGGCGAGCCTGGTCGCGCTCAATTCCAAGCATGCCGACGTCAGGCGACTTGCGATCGTTCGCCTGTTTCAACGCGGGCTGCTCAAGGACCAGGGGGTGCAAACCGCGCTCCGTCGCCGGGGCGAGGACGATGATCCGGAGGTCCGTCGCACGGCCTTTCTGCTCTCGCTCTCGACCCGCGAACCGTTACTCGAGGCGTTGCGCCGCCGCGATCCCGACCTCCAGCGCCAGCTTCTCGAGCTCGAAGGAGCGCCCGCCGAGGAGGAGTCGAGCGAGAAGAAAGCCAGGCCGGCGAAACCGCGAGCCAAAGCCGCGAAGACCGAAGCGACCGAGTCGGCGCTCGAGGATGACGACTTCGCCCCGCTCTTGCAGGCGACGGCGAGCCGGGCCCTGGATACGAGCCTGCGCGGGGCGCGGGGCCTGGCCCTGCTCGGCGACCCCCGCGCCTTCGGCCTGCTGCTCCAACTGAGCCGCGAGGAGGATGCGCGGGCCCGCGTCGAGGTCTGCCTCGCCATGGCCGCGCTCGACGACCCCCGCGCGATCGAGCGGCTCCGCTCGTTGCTCCACGACCGCGAGCCCGAGGTGCGCGACGCCGCCTTCTCGGCCCTGGCTCAGATCCACCAGGCCGACCCGTTGCTCGGCGCGGAGTCGGGCCTGGGATCGTCGTTTGAAGATGTGCGGCGTCGTGGCTTGCAACTGTTGATCGCCGAGATTCGCAAGGCTCCCCCCCAAGGGACGGAGGGCCCTGCCCTGGCCCACCTCGCCCGTGCCTTGAACGACAGCTTTGAATCGGTCCGCAACGAGGCGTTCAAGGCGACCTTGAACCTCCAACTGGCCGGAGGGGGGGCGTCGACACTTCGCTTCGTGGGGCGGAGCATCCATGCCGCCGTCCGTCGCGAGGTCTTGACCGAAGCGATGGCGCAGGTCAGCCAACCTTGGGGCTGGGACCTGCTCCTGGAATTCTTCAACGACCCCGACCCCACGCTCCGCGGCGATGCGTTCGAGTTCGCCACCAAGAAGACGAAGGGCCTCGAGTTCCTGGATGCCGGGCTCGGCTCGCGTCATCCCGACATCCGCAAGCGGTCGGTCGAGGCCCTGATCAAGAAACGGACCAAGGCCGCGCAGGCCTTGCTCGTTCGAGCCGTGGGGGATGAGGACCGCGACGTCCGGCTGGCCGCTCTCGAGTCTCTGGTCGTGGCTGACGCTCGGCCCGAGCTTGCCGCGGCGCTCGCCAACCCCCACGCCGACGTCCGCCTGAGGGCGGCCCGCGCCCTGGCGGGCCATGGCGATGGGGCCGCGCTCGAACCGCTCGTCGCCCTGGCGACCGAACCGGAGCCGCTGGAAGCCGAGCGGAAAGGGGATTGGGCCAAGCGGGTCGAGCTGGCCCTCGACGGGCTCGGAGCGCTCGGATCTCCCGACGCCCTGACGACGATCATCCCTCAGCTCGACAGTCCGCACGGCTCGATCCGCGCCCAAGCGGCGGCGGCCTTGGTCTGGGTGGCCCGACCGGAAACGCTCGACGCCTTGCGGCAAGCGCTTGCGCATCCGGACCCACGGGTGAAGTACAACGCGGCCTTGGGCTTGGCCTATGCGGGCGAGTCGTCGGTGACGCCGATCGTGTTCTCAACGCAGGCCCGCGAGGTTCTCGACGCCCACCAACTCCTGGCGGCCGCCTTGGCGCTCGGGGCCGCAGGGGAGGATCAACTCGTCGTCTTCCTTGATGACTCGAAGGGCGCGATCCGGTTCGAGGCGCTTCTGCTTCTGATGCTCCTGGAGTGGAAAGCACCGCGGGGGGCCGCCGCCCGGACCTTGGCCTGCCTCTCGAGCCGCACCCCGCGGGGCCGGCTCGTCGCCGCTCGAGCCTTGGAATGTCTGTCCGACCCAGCCGCCTTTCAGTCATTTGTTGTTCACTTGATCAATGACCGGGATGACGAGCCGAGCCGGACGATCGCCGAATCGACGGTCGACGCCTTGGCGGAGCTGCTGGCGTATGGCACTCCCCTGGTCCGGGCTCGGACCGTGGGCCTGCTCGCGCACCTCCGCGAGAAGGAGCAGGCGGCCTGGGACCTGTCGTGGTCGGTCCACGCGTCGCGCTTCGCCCCTGAGATCGCGGCGCTTCGAACCGAGGCCAAGACGCGCCCAGGCGTGCCGTTGGCGTACGGCCGGAGCGAACTTCAGGAGCTGGCCTTCGGCGCGTATGTGGGCCTGGTCCGCGAGCAAGGGGGTTCGTCGAACCGCAAGAAAAAAGGGAGCGGCGTTGACCCGCAGGTGATCCGGGTGCGGCAGACCGCGCTCGGTCGGCTGCTCGCCCTCGCCCAGACTGATCCGCATTTCGCCCGAGGGGCCGTTCCTGTCTTCATTCAAGCATTGGGTGATCCGAACCAGGCGGTTCGCCTCCAGGCGTTCGAGCAGTTGCAAACCCTGGGAGTGGACGCAACCCTGCTCGGCGCGGAGGCCCTGGGCGCGGGACACACCGACCTCGGGGTCAAGGGCCTCGAAGTCCTGACCCGCGGCGCGGCGGCCGCCGAAGGGCGGGCGATCCTCGAGCGAGTCATGCTCACGCGTCAGGACGAACTGGCGATCGAGGCCGCGCGGCTCCTGATCGAAGCTCAAGGACCGGTCGCCGTGGCCGGGCTGGCGCTGACGGCGGCCCACGAACCGTTACGGGAGCGCGCCGTCGCCTGGCTGGCCGCCGAGTATGAAAAGGACGAAGCCGCCCGCGTCCGCTTGCGCGAGGCCCTGAACTCGCGCTACCAGCGGGTCCGCGAAGTCGCCGCGCTCGAGCTGGCGACGAAGAAGGATCAGGCCGCCTTCCCCGCGCTGGTGCGGTTGCTGGAGCACGCCCAACAGCCAGCCCCGCAGGTCAAGATCATCCGGGCGCTCGTGACCCTGGGCAATCCGCAAGTTCCCGACGCCCTGCTCGATCGTTTGCAAACCGACCCGAGCGGCACGGCGGCGGCCGACTCCTTGATTGCGTCGGCCGGCGGGTTCCGACGTCCCGAGAATGCCGATCGCCTGCTCGCCTTGATGGAGAACGATCGCAAGCGACGCGAGCTTGCGTTTGCGGCGGTGCTCACGATCAGCGGGTTCGATCAATACATCCCCGACCCTGAGGACGAGCAGGCCGACCGTCGCTGGGAGTCGGAGCAGTACCCGCGCCATCCCGAGATCATCGCCCGCCTGCTGGACCGTTGTTCGGCCCTGGGTGAACCTCGGCTCTTGAACCGGCTCATTCCCGGGGCGCGTTGGGCGCGTGCCAAAGTCGTGGACCCGGCCTTGGCGACCCTGGTTCTGCACCCCGACGAGGCGCTGCGCCGTGGCGTGGTCGAAGCCCTGGGCTGGCGGGTCCGCAAGCGGGCAAGCGATCCCGAACTGTTGCTGAAAGTGTTGTCGCATCAAGATCCGATCACCCAGTTCTTGGCCGCGGAGGCGCTGGCCAAAGGGGGGCGGACCGAAGGCTTGAACGTCTTGCTCGCCAGTCTCGACTTCGTGAGCGACTTGACCCTTCGCCGCCGCGCGGTCAAGGCGCTGGGCGAGCTCGGCGACGAGCGGGCCCTCGACACCCTGCTGCGGCTCGCGAGCGACCCGGGGCACGCCTTGCAGGAACAGGCGGCCGAGGCCATCGGCCACCTGGGGCGGTCGTCCCAAGGTGACGAGATTTTCAAGCTCTTGGAGCGATACACCAAGGCGGAGCAGGCTCTGCTCGCCGCCAACGCGGTGCGCGGGCTCCGCTGGCTCGACACCCGGGCCGGGTGGCAAGCCGTCCGCCGCGTGGCGCTCGAAGGCGATTCGTTGCCCGTCCGCGGGACGGCCTTGGAGATGCTCGGGTTCAATGACGATCCGGCGACTCGCGACCTGCTGCTCCGCCAGCTCGCTGGCGGAGACGAAGACGGAGACGCGAACGACGTGACGCACCTGTTCAATCTGACCCTCGCCAGTGCCCGGCGTCTGTTCGGCCCCGATTCGCTCGAACCCGACTACGCGCTCTTGCGGAACCCGGAGCTCGACGACGAAGCCGAGCAGCGCAAGGCGGTGGCCCGAGTCTGCGAACGGGGCGAAGCGAGTCCGATCTTCGAGATCGTGACGAAGGCGTCGCGCGAGGTGCAAGCGTTGTTGACGACCCAACTCCTGAACCGCCCCAGTCTCCCGCTGGAGGCGGCCTGGGTCGCTCTCGAACGCCCCGAGGCGCCGGCCGTCGAGCTGGCGGCCCGGGTCCTGGGCCGGGCGGGTCAAGCGGCCAAACCGAAGGTCGCTGCCCTCGAAACGGTCCTGCCGAGGTGGCGCGACGCCTGGGAAGAGTGCCGGCGCAAGAGCGAACGCGGCGAGGACGACGCGACCGAACGACTGGCTGAGTCGCTCACCCCTTGCGTCCGGATCCTGGTCTGGGCGGCGGGCCGGCTGGGCACGGCGCGGGAGACCCTGTTGGAAATGGCCGAGGCCCGCGCCGGCGATCGCGCCTACCGGCCGATCCGGCTCGAGGCCGTGACCGCCTTGGCCGCTTGGAAACCAACGCCCGCCATTGCGGCCGCCCTGGAGCGGGCCGCGCTGGGCGACGACCCCGAGCTCCGTGGGTTTGCGGCTTCGGCCGCCGGCCGCGTGGGGGGGGATCTGGCCGCTCGTCTGGTCGGCCCGTTCCTATCGGACCGGGTGACCTTTTCTCGGGTCGTCAAGAACAAGGAGGTCGAGGCGGCAGGGCCGGCGCGGTTGGCTGCTGCTCGGATCCACGAACAAGGGGTTGTGCTTCCCTACTTGGTCGCTCAGGCCGATGTCGAAGGCCTGACTGCCGTGATGGAAGATCGAAGCTTGTCTACACCCACCCGCCTGGGGGCCGTGGAGGCGCTGGCCAAGCTGGGCCGGGAGGATGCCGAGGAGCGGCTCCGGACCCTCGGCGCGGCGGCTGATGACGATGAAGACCTGCGCAAGGCGGCCTGGCGCGGTCTTCGGCGATCGAAACGGGCTCGCGTGAAAGCCGCTGGATCCGAGGTGCGCTCATGAGTGACGAGATCCCGAGCGACGAGACCGCGACCACTCCGACCTCGGAACCGGCCGGGCCCGAGCATGTCGAGGTGCACCTCACCTATGCCGGGGCGAGTGCGCTGGTGGCTGCGGGGGAGACCGCGGAGCTGGCCCTGGCCGGCAACATCCGCCGCGCTCCCGTTCGGTTTGAGGCGACCCTCAAGGATCCGCTCCGGTTTCGCGAAGCGATGTCGGCCCTGTATGCGGTGGTCGGCAGTGACTATCGCTACGTGCCCAAGGATCGGACCGCGTACGTCGCCTTTCTGCGGATGCGCCGCGAGTCGGCCGGTCAGGGGCTCTGGCAGGCGCAACGGGCCTATTTTTCGTGGCTGTTGCGCAACGACCCGTTGGCCTACCTGATCCTCGACCCCGTGATCACGGTCCATCCCGACCAGGTTTTCTTCGAGGTCTTCAGCAAGGACGAGGGGGCCTATGCCAAGCTCGGCATCGACCGGGACGCCTTCGATCAGGCGGGGGAACCAACCCACGGCACCACCAACATCGACTTCAGCCAGGCCCTTTTTGCCGGCCTCCAGCAGTTGCGGAGCTACCGTGAGACCAGGCTGAGCCTGGGCCGGGACGGGGTGAAGGTGGCCACGGCCACGGTCGGTGAAGTGCTCGAGAAGCAGATCCGGGTCCCCGACTCCTGGCTTCGTGGCTTCCTCCAGGTGCAGTCGGCCGCGGCCCTGCCGATGGAGACGTTCTCGCTCGCGCCGATGGATCTTTATAACGTGTTGCGTCAGCTTCGGCTCCAGGCCGATCGCAAGGGGCAGCGTCGCGGCCTGCGGATCGAGCTGGTTCCTGGGGAGGCGCCCCGGCTCGTCATGGAGCCCTGGGAGCTGGTCGTCCCGTCCACAAGCGGGATTTACAAGGGGAAGGCGGCCAAGGTCGTGCGCGTCTGGGGCCGGCGGCGGCTCTCGGCCTTGCGACGGTTCCTTCCCTTCGTCGATCAGGTCGACGTCGCGCTCCTGGGCAGTGGCCTCCCGAGCTTCTGGATCCTCCGTGGTGGCGGCTTCTCGCTCACGTTGGGGCTGACCGGCTTCACGGCGGCCAACTGGTCGCAGGCGATCAGCTTCGACCTGCTCCTGCCGCGCAAGACGCAGTCGACGCCCGCGCTGGATGCGGTGCTTGGCCACCTCGAGAAGCGCTGGTCGGCGGGCGCGGGGGAACTCGCCAAGTCGACCGGCCTGAAGTGGCCCGCGCTCCTCGAAGCGGTTCAACTCGGCTGCCAGCAGGGTAAGCTGATGTATGACATTGCCGCGAATGTTTATCGGTTCCGCCCCTTGACCGATGACCCGCTCGACCTGACCCGCCTGGAGTATCGCAACCCGCGCGAGCGGATCGCCCATGACTTATTGGTTCGGCGTGGTGCGGTCAAGATCGTCACCGAGAACCGGATCCCGGCCACCGGCCTGGAGCTGACCGGCAAGGTCGTCGTCGAGGAAGACCGGCGCGAGTATCGCCCCCAGTTACTCATGGCCGATGAGGGGCAAGTGACCCGTGCGGATTGCACCTGCCCCGCCTTCCGCAAGCAGGGTTTGAAAGCCGGCCCTTGCGTCCACCTGATCGCCCTCCGACTGGCCTACGCCGAGCAAGAGGCGAGACGGCTCAAGGGGGGCGATCCGAAGCAAGCGATCACCGTCGAGACCCGGACCTACAGCCGGCGTGACCCGGCCGGCGAAGAGGTCCATCAGGTCTCGTTGGAGCGCCGACGGCTGCGGATCCGCTGGGGGCGAGCCGGGGTCCCCCCTCGTTTGCAAACCCTGACGTTCGACACTCTCGACGAAGCGCGGACCGCCTACCTCGCCCGGATCGGCGAGCTGGACGCCCGTGGCTTCCTCGACGCCACGGCGGGATGAACCCCAGATGAGCAGGACCACCAGTCGGACCAACGACCCGATGACCCTCTGGCGTGCGATCGAGCAGGCCGGCGGCACGCAGGCCTACGTCGAGGCTCAACTCGCCGAGCGCGGATTCCTGGTCAAGCGGCGCGAGACCGACAAGATGTCGGAGCGCGAGCTCGATGCCTACAAGAAGTCGCTCAAGGCCGAGGCGAAGGAGAAGCGGGCGCTTCAGGCCGACGCCTGGCGGGCCTACAAGACGAGCCACATCGTCTACCTCGGCGAAGGGATCTTCTGGAAGGATGATCCCGGCGGCCCCGATAAGTGGGACCTTCCCCATGCCGAGGAACGCGCGGCCGAGAACGAGCTCCCCCCTTTGGACTCGCCCCGGCAACTGGCCGAGGCCCTCGAGCTGAGCCTGTCCGAGCTCCGCTGGCTGGCCTTCCACCGCGACGCGGCGACCCGAATCCACTACCGCCGGTTCACGATCCCCAAGCGTGACGGCTCTGAACGTGCGATCTGGGCACCCATGCCGAAGCTGAAAAGTGCTCAGCATTGGATCCTTCGAAATATCGCCGAGAAGCTTCTCGTCCATGGCTCGGTCCACGGCTTCCTGCCGGGCCGCTCCACCTTGACCAACGCGGCGGCGCACGCCAACCCGAAGGTCGTGGTCAAGATGGACATCAAAGACTTCTTTCCGACCGTCACCCTACCCCGCGTGCGCGGAATCTTCCGCAAGGCGGGCTACCGCGAGCAGGTCGCCACCCTGCTCGCTCTGATATGCACCGAGTCGCCACGCGAGGTCGTCGAGCATGACGGCCAGACCTATTACATCGCACTCGGCCCGCGCTGTCTCCCGCAAGGCGCTCCCACCAGCCCGGCCTTGACGAACACGCTCTGTCTTCGGATGGATCAACGCCTCAGCGCCCTGGCAAAGCGGTTCGGCTGGCGGTACACCCGCTACGCCGACGACCTGACCTTCAGCCTGCCCCACGACCACAAGGATCAACCGAGGCTCGGCGCCCTGGTCGGCACGGTGCGGCGGGTCGTCGAGGCCGAAGGGTTCACCATTCATCCGAGCAAGACCCGCGTCGCCCGCTCCGGGGCCAGGCAGACGATCACCGGCCTGGTCGTCAACGGCGACCAGGCCCCCCGCGCCCCCCGAAAGTTCCGCCGCGAGCTTCGCGCTGCCATCCACAACAGCCGCAACGGCAAACCCTTGCATGAAGGCGAGTCGCCCACCACCTTGGCCGGTTCCGCAGCTTATGTGTACATGACCGATCCTGAACTTGGCGCGAAGCTGCTCGACGCGATCAAGCAAGAGGCTTGAAGCTTTTTAGAAATGATATGTGTTTTTGTAGTGTGGGGACGGCCCACCACGTTCCGTTTTCAACGGCCCACCAGAGAGCGAGGAATCCCCCTCGTTCCCACGGTCCTCCGTGAGAATGCCGTCCCCGACGCTCCGCGTCGTCTGGCCGTGGCAAGCCGAGGACGCAGAGAGATTGTGATTTTTTTAATCGGAAACTCGACTATAGAGGTCCAAATTCATTGGATCGATCTTCAGTCGGAGTTTGAAGCTCGAGAGAGGCATCAAAAGTCTGTACTTTTGCACCCATTTTACGTCTGTCGTATGAAAAAATCACAACCTCAGAGCGTCCCAGACTTCATTCCCACGGGGGACCGTGGGAACGAGTCGCGAGAGGCTTCCTCGCCCTGGATCGGGTCATTGAAAAAAAACGGAAACGCCTTCGGTCGTAAGGCTTCGTAGGCCAGTCATCCCGGCAATTCGCAGAGCCGAAGGGGCAACCGACCGTCAGTGTCGGATCAAGGCTTGGCTGAGGATATGGTCCCCAGAACCGGAGCCGCGTCGAACGGTTCGGGCGTGGGCTCGACCAGGCTATTGTCGTGGACGAGGGTGCCTTGTGGCCCGACGAAGAAGCTTTGCCCGTCGGCAACCTCGAGATTGAACACCGGCTGAACCGCTTCGTACTTGATCGAGAGGACCTTCGCCACGCCGTTGAGCGTTCGAATGGTATCGCCGGGGGTGAGGTCGCGGGCCATCGTCCAGCCCTTCCCCGCCTTCCAGAAGCGATGGATTCCGGTGGCGATGGTCGACTCCCCCTCTCCCTCCAGTTCGAGCCGGAGGGTTGCCGCGGGCGGGTTGTGGAAGACGGCCAAGACGGGATCAAAGTTTAACGTCCCGGTCCGGGTGTTCTGCGAGAGGACCCGGTCGCCGACCTGGATCGACTCGATCTTGCGGAGGCCGTCCAAGGTATGAACCAATGTGCCCGCCCCGAAGCACGAGTGATGAGTCAGGACCACGGGCGGTTCTATCATCTGGGTAAACGTGGGTTTGGACTCGGGGTCGAGCTCGGTGGACTTGTACTGATAACCTTGCTGGTCACTCCACCAGGTCCTCCACGCGTCCTGATTTTCACCCAGTTCCTGACCGGTGACTGATTCGAGGACGGGAAGAGCCAGCATGTTTCTCGCATGAGTGGTCGTGTTGACGGCCACGATCTCGTTGACGTCGTTGATGAGCTTGGCCTGCGCGACGTCGGCGTCGCGTTGAGACGCGTTCACGACGTTGGCAATTTGGGCGTCGCGGCGGACCGCAGCCCCCGTCGCCGCCAGGACCGGGGAAGCGGTGCCGTTCACGCCGTTGCGTCCGAACTGTCCCGCGAGAATCCCGACCGCGGCACTCGGGTTGTTGACGATGCCTTTCACGCTCGCGGCCGAAACGGTGCCCGTGGGGGCGCCCGGCGCGCCGTTCGCCAGCCAGAGATTTTGGGGGGTGAAGGGCTCGAAGGGGATCGAGGAATCAAACAAGCGCGGTGGGATTCGCTCGAACGGGATCGGTTGCGTGGTGTAGACCCGTCGCACGTTGAATTGCTTGCCTTCAATGAAGAGGACCCCTTGGCTGCCGGGTCCGTTCACCGGCCGCACTTCATACTTGATCGGGTCGCGCAGAAGCTCGACCAGGAGGGTGACGAAGTCGCGCGGGTCGCGTCGTTTGAGGGTCTCGGTCGCCACCCGCCGGACCTCGGCCGATTTGCCGAAGACCGAGAGGGTCGCCAGGGCCCGCGAGGCGGTCCCCGCGTCGATCTGGCCGAGCATCTGGACCGCGACGAGTTGTCGGGCCGCGTCACCGGAGGCGAAGAGCGCCCAGATCATCGGCACCGCGCGCGGGTCGGTCACCTCGGTCAGCCGCCGCTCCGCGATCTCCCGGGTGCGGCTCTCCGGCAGTCGTTCCCGCCATTTCTCGAGGAGCGGCCGCCAGTGCCGATCGGCCTTTTTTTGTTCTTCGACGTTCCGCTTGAGGGTGGCGATCTGCTCTTCGGTCATCCAGCGACCGTCCTGCTTCTTGCAACCCAACCGCTTCCAGGCGGCGTCACGCGCGGGGTCCAGCCGGGTCACGGCCGTCAGGTGTGCGGTCGCCTCGGCCTTCAGGCCGTGCTTCTCGCACCAGAGGGCCAGGTCCCAGTGCCCGTCGGCCGTACGGTGCATCGTTTCCCGCTTCGCGTTGTATTCGGCGAGGGTGGCGGTCAAGGTGGCGTCGGCCCGCACCTTGTCGCGGATCGTCTCGGGGCGCTGCCACTGGCCGCCATAAGAGACCAGGCCCATCAGGCCACGCGCCACGGAGTGTTTGGGCTCGGTCACGACGGCGATGGCCAGGTGCTTGAGCCGCTCGGCCTGGAGCCCGTGCTCCTCGCACCAGAGCGCGAGCTTCACATGCGCATTGGGATCGCGGCCCACCGTTGCGCTGGCCGTCTCGTAGGATTTTAGGTCTTCGGCAAGTGAACTTGAGCGGCTTTCGGGGCTGGCCGCTATCAAAATGGTACCGACGAGAAGCGTGCCAAGCATCGCGAGTCCTCCGCCAATCGAAGCCGGATAAGACATGTCCCTGCTGATCCTATCGAGCCCCCAGGAACGAAACAACGTGGAGCCGGTGGCCATGCACCTAAAGGGGGTAAGACGGAGAACCTGGAAAACCCATCAAGGCTGGCGACCGGGTACCCATCTTCACTGAACTTTTCAGACCTCCGCGCTGAAGTGCCTGGCGAGTCTTGCCCCTCGCGCCCCCCGGAAGTTTCGCCGCGAGCTCCGCGCGGCCATCCACAACAGCCGGAACGGCAAGCCGCCCCATGACGGCGTCTCCCCCACCACCCTGGCCGGTTCCGCCGCTTATGTATACATGTCCGATCCCGAGCTCGGCGCGAGGTTTCTTGAGGCCATCAAACAAGAGGCTTGAAGTTCTCACGAAGCGGCCGTTGCCGGCGATGTCCAGCATGAAGGTATTTGTCCAGCATGAAGGTATTATAGGAGCCTGGCCACCATTCCATCCCCGCGCCGCGACCAACGGCTCGGCCTTGACAGGCGGGGGAAGGAACGGCCCCGCTTGCGTCAGGGATAGGAGGGGCCGCGCCAGCGGGTCGCCCGGCTTCGGGCGACGGAACCCCCGGATAGCCCGCCCGGACGCCCAGTTGGCAAGCCAGGCACCCCCTTTGCCCTCTTCTTCCCGCTCATCGGGCGCGGTAAAATCGAGCAAAGACCCACGGCGACGGCAGGCAGGTAAACCAATGGCCAAAGAGGATATCGGGGAACGCGGCGAGTGGCTTTTCAAGCTCCTCATGACCGAACTCTGCGGTCGCCCCGACCCGTACTTCCGGCCGCGCTTCCTGGGTGAGAAGTACCCTACGTTCGACTTCATCATCGAAGTCGTGGATCAGCCGTCCTGCTTCTTCTTCGTCCAGGTCAAGGGCACTACACTCGGCTACACGGTGAAGGAGAACCGGCTCCGGGTTCAGGTGAACCAGGACGACGTCGATCTCATGGTCGCTTATCCCGCGCCCACTTACGTGGTCGGAATCGACGTGAACCAGAACGGCGTCGGATACCTCCTGTCCGTGAACGAGCCCCGCGACAACGTGGCGAGCCTGACCACCCAGTTCCCGATCGATTGCAATGCCCTGAAGGATCTGAGAGACGAGGTGATCGGGTTCTGGTCGACGCGGAACATGGTGCTTGCCGGGTCGCGCTTCAAGGAATAGGAACCAAGCATGCCAACCACATCCGAGCCTTGGTTCGTCGCAGAGCGAAGCGAAGCACTGGCCGGGCTCCTGCTCACCTCCCGCAAAGACGTCCGCATCCGGCAGGAGCGGAAGCTCGATACCGGTCTGGACTTCATCGTGGAGATCGCAACCGACGATCCGCTCTCGATACAGCAGTTTGTGGTCCAGGTGAAGGGCACCACGTCATCCAATCCCAGCGACTGGATGCAGGACGTGAAGCAACTCTTCAGGGGGCCGGGCAGCCCGGTCTACCTCCCGGTATGCGCGTTCGTGGTCAATGTCCGCGACAACAAGGCGGTGTACGCCTGGGTGGCCGAGCCGCTTGTCGAGGCAAACGGCGTCAAGCTCCAGTTCCATGAGCAGGGCGACTTCCAGCCGCTGGACACGGCGGCGGTCGGCGAGATCATCGACCGGGTGAAAGCCTGGTACGAGGCACTTCCGAGACAGCTTACGCCCAGCTGAGGCCCATAACCGCGACCGGTCAGTCCCATGCGAACCGCGGCATCTGGCCGCCTGGTGGCTTCCATTCCTCCCAGTCGGTGGCTAGCTCCTCTTCCGGCGTCGGGGAGAACGGGAAATAGGAACCGCTGGGGAAGCCCTCGGTATTGTCGAGCCAGTAGCGGACCGGCGAGGTTTCACCGCGCGGGCCGGTGTTTTCGAGCACGATGATTCATTCAGGCGGCCACTCCGTGCGGAGGAAACGAGCCGATGGCCATGCACCTAAAGGGGGCAAGACGGAGAACCTGGATAACCCGTCAAGGCTGGCGGCCGGTCACCCATCTTCACTGAATATCCCAGACCTCGCCGCTGAAGTGCATGGCGACTCTTGCTCCTTCCCCATGACGGCGTCTCCCCCACCACCCTGGCCGGTTCCGCCGCTTATGTGTACATGACCGATCCCGAGCTCGGCGCGAGGTTTCTTGAGGCCATCAAGCAAAAGGCTTGAAGTTCTCACGAAGCGGCCGTTGTCGGCGATGTCCAGCATGAAGGCGTCGCCGTACTGGCGGTGGCACGCGTCGAGCAGGCCGGGCGGACTCCGGACCGTTCAGCGTCCCTCTCCCAAGGGGGCGGTGCGAGCTGGCCACTGAATCGGGCTTCGGCAGCGAGATGTCCGGGGATCCTCACCCGACATCTCGGTTGCCGCCACCGTTGTGGACGCGCGCCACGGATCGGGTCAGGATCGTCGGAACCGGCGATTGAACTGGCCGTTGTCCTGGCCGTCGACGTCGCCGTCCCCGTCGAAGTCGAAGTACCAGAGGTACGAGGGCTCACAGGCACTGGTCCGGAATGCGGATCGGAATCGCTCGCGGTCCTCGGCGTCCACATCGCCGTCGCCGTCCGAGTCGCCGAACAGCCGGGAGACTCGGACCAACCGATCGCCCCCCGCCGAGCCGTTGCCGTCGCCATCCAACTCGCGGCCCCAGCGATCGTGAACCCGGTCCGCCCGAACCGTCAGGGTGTAGTTTCCGTCCGCGAGCGAATTGCCGACGAACTCCGGCCCGGCAAAGCTGAGCACGGCCGCCGTCCGGCCGCCGACCACGGAAACGTCGAGCAGGAAGTGAATCGGGGTGCCGTCCTGCCGGCGCAGTTCGATCGCCCCGGGGTCGAGGACCGCGGCCCCGTCGAAGGTGACGGTGATGCGGTTGACCATGGAACGCTGGGCGGAGCCGTCATTGATGACGACGCTCTCGACCTTTCGGGGTGCTCCCGCCAGCGCGTCGTCGGTGCCTTCGTACAGGGTTCGCACCCGGTAGGAGCGGTACTCGGGCGAGGCGACCTTGAGGACGTAACTCGGGGTCCCGTCCGGCAGGACCTCGATCGTTTGGCCGAACTGTCTCGGGGGTGGCACATCGCCCTGGCTTCCGGACATGAACGAATAATTCCTGTTCGAGAGCCGTTGGGCGGACCCGAGGCGGAACGAATAGTCGCCCAGGTCGGCGTTGAGCACCAGGGTCGCCGTCATCGTGGTCTCGTCGAGCGTCCACACCTGTCCGCGGCTGTTGGCGGCGGGGTCACTCGCCTGGCGCGTGTTGCCGTTGTCGAAGAGGATCAGCGTGTGGTCGTCGATGTAGTGGGCGTTGTGCTGGTGAGAGAACCACGGGTTCGGGTCCGCGGAGTTGACGGTGAAGTCGCTGCCTGCGCCCAGCCGCCAGATGACATGGCCGTCGCCGGCCCCGTTCTCGTAGTCGATCTTGATCACCCAGTCCTGGTGGCGGACGGAAAGGATCAGGTTGCCGTCCGTGGGCGACAAGGACACGGCGTTCACGTGCAGCCAATCGACTGCGGGGAGGAGAGGGACGACGCCCGTCGGTTCCGGGGAACCCGGTTGCGTGACCTCGCCCAGGACGGGCCCGCGGTGGACGTCCAGGTGGTCGAAGGCGTCCCAGGCCCACTTCACCTGGAAATTGGTGTCGAGCACGAGGACCATTTCACCCACGTAGTGGGTGGGAGTGCCGTTAACGTCGATGGTCCGCTCCGGGTACGCGAGCGCGACCGTGGTCCCGTCGGCCAGCCGCTGGACGTCGTGGTGGAAGGCGTGGACCGGCTCGAACCCCAGCGCCGCGAGCTGGGCGTTCACCGCCGCGAGGTTGGTCTCCCGCACGGGGTTGCCGGCCAGGTCGATCTCCCGCAAGACGTTCGGCGCGGTCGGTATGGGTGTGTAGCGATCGACTCCGTTGAGCAGGAGCGTGCCCCCGGGAACGAGGCTCTGGCCCACCTTGGCGAGGGTGAAGCCGGATTGGGAGAGGTCGTAGTACCATGTCACCAGCCCCGACAGATCCGTCGCCACGAGCGAAGGGGCTTGGGGGTTTCCCTGGATGAGCTGGTGGAAGATCATATCCTGGTTCGGGTCACTCTCGGGACCTGGGGGCTGCTGCACGGTGAAGGCGGGGATGGTCAAGTTCGCGGGGATACTCCCCGTCGTGAAGGACAGGGGCACGGAGCCGGTGTCGTCGCTGAAGACGTGCCGCATCTCGTAGGTCGTGTTGGGCAGCATCCCCGCGATGAAGATATTGCTGCTCTTCCCCGGCACGACGGCGCGCGTGTCCGTGTTCCTCCAGGCTGGGTCGTCGCTCGCCACCGCGAACTGGACGAAGACCGAGCGGGCCGAGGACGGCGGGACGCTGTACAGGGCCACGAGCGGGTTAGCCGTCGGCGTGACGACTGCCTGCGAGCCGGTCACTCGCGAAGCGACCTCATCCGTCACCACCGCGGAAGCGGTCTCGCTCGCCTGGTAGCCGTCCTTGACGTTGACCCGGATGTCGTAGGCGCCCTCCTGCATCGGGGTCCAGGCGAAGCGGTTGCTGGGACTGAAGTCGCGGACGACGTGGAAGGTGCCGCCGTGAGGCGCGGCGCTGAACTGGTAGACGGGGTTGACCCCAACATCGACGGCCGTGGCCGTCCAGGTCACGCTCTCGCCGATCAAAGGGGAATCGTCACTCGGAGCCAGCGCAACGGTGCCGGACAGCAGGCTGCGGTCCTCCAGGGCTTCAACCCAGAGCCGGGCGGAGTGTCGCCGGGGAGATCGTGGAACCGACGAACCCGGACAGTGGGGTTTCCGGTCGCGGACGGATGAACCTAACCACATGATAGCCTCCTTCGCGGATAGGGTCTGCGATCGAATGACAACGGCTCCCTCAGCGCGCAGACCGAGCGCTGGGGCGGTCTTACCACGCCCGTTCAGGTTCTTCTCAAGGGGAGGGACTCACCGGCCGCCTGGCTTCATTCGCGAACGACCGGGCACCTCCCCCAAACGCGACAGATCCCAAATCTTGGCCGTGTAATCGTGGCTCCCCGAGATCAGGCTCCGGCCGTCGGGGCTGAACGCCACGCTGGTGACGAGGCCGGTATGACCGCGGAGGTTGAGGAGCAGATCTCCGGTGTCGCTGTCCCACACCTTCACGGTGCTGTCCTCACCCGCCGAGGCGACCCACCGACCGGAGTCGGGGCTGAAGGCCACGGCGTAGACGTCTCCGCTGTGTCCCGGGAGGTTCTTCTTTGACGGGAAGGTTCGCAGCTCCTCCCCGGTCTGCACGTTCCAGACCTTGACCGTGCTCCCCTCGCCCCCCGTCGCCAGACGTTGGCTGTCCGGGCTGAACGCGACGTTCAGCCACTGACCGCGGACCCCGACCGTGAGGATCAGGCGGGCGTCTTGCGTCTCCTCCAGGCGGGTGGCGTCCCAGAGCTTGACCTCTCCCAGGTCGCTCACCGAGGCCAGATGCCGACGGTCGGGGCTGAAGACCAGTCTCCGGACCGGCCGTCGATGGGTGCCGAGCGGAGGACCGACGGGCCGGCCATTCCGCCCGTCCCAGACCTGCACCGTCCCGTTTCCCCTCCCCGTGACCAGGTAGCGGCTGTCGGGTTCGGGGCTGTAAATCACGGAGAAGAACTCCAGGGCGCCGAGGATCGCGTCCGGGAGCGTGAAGTCTTCCCGCCCGGTCTGCGGGTCCCAGACCTTGACCGTGAAGAGCCCGCCCTCCGCTCCGGCGGAGGCGACCCGCCGACCGTCGGGCCGCCAGGCCGTGTCGAAGACGATGTCCCTGTGGCCGTCAAACCCTGCGCTGACCACCCGTCCGGTCCGCGGATCCCAAACCGTGGGAGGCGCGTTGAGGCCGGCCGAAACGACAAGCTGGCCGTCGGGGCTGATCGACTGGTTCCAGATTTCCTGGCCTTGCTGCGTGAAGGTCAGGCGTTCCCGACCCTCGTTCCCCAGGAGTGGGGTCGCGTCCCAGATGCGGATGGTCCAGTCCTTGCCGGCCGAGGCGAGCCGGAGGCCGTCCGGGCTAAACGCCACACACGCGCAGGCGCCGGTGTGTCCACGGAGGACGAGGACCTCCCGACCGGTCGTCGCATCCCAGACCCGCACGGTTTTGTCTTCGCCGGCCGAGGCGAGGCGGAGGCCGTCCGGGCTGAAGACGGTCCCCAGGACGAGCCTGCGGTGCCGGAGCGTGCGGAGCAGCCTGCCGGTCGTCGTATCCCAGACGTCCACGCGGCGGGCGTAGCTCGACGTGGCGAGCCGCGCCCCGTCCGGACGCCCGGCGTTCGGGCCGAACGACAGTGCCGTGACAGGATGGTGGATTTCACGGGATTCCGCGAAGATCGAGAGCGGCTCGCCCCCCGCTCCCGCATCCCAGAGCCTCACTCTCCCCCGCCAGGCCCCCGTTGCAAGCCGCTGCCCGTCGCGACTGAACGCCACGCTGATCGGCCGCTTCTCGTGCCCGGGGAAGCTGTGCAAGGGTCGATCGTTCCTCCAGTCCCAGGTCGTCACCACACCGTCCGATCCCGCCGCGAGCTGTCGGCCGTCGGGGCTGAACACCGCGGCATAGGCGGTCCCGAAGACGTGGTGGGGACGGCTCGGGCGATCGAACATCGGGAGGCCGGTCGTCAAGTCCCAAATCTTGACCCGATCGTCCGCGCCGACGGAGGCCAGGTGCAGGCCGTCGGGGTGGTACGCGATGCTGGAGGCATAGCCGCTGTGAGCCTTCCCGATGGTCCGGATGAGCTGGCCCGTTCTGCTGTCCCAGACCTTGATGGCTCCGTCCCCGTCCGCCGCGGCGAGGAAACGGCCGTCCGGGCTGAACGCCACGCTATTGACCTCGGCCTCGTCCCGCAGGATGAGCGGATCCTCCCGGCAGAGCCGCTTGAGGTAATGCCACTCCCACGCGCGGAGGTCTTCCGGACACTCGCCGAGGAGCTCGGAGGCGCGGAGGAGGTCGTCCGCCGCCAGTTCGCGGTGGGCCAGCGCGATCCGGTGGAAGTACCCATCCCGCCGCAGATCCTCCTTGGCCCGGGTCTCGGCTAGCAGCGCGCTTGCCGTCACTCGTTGCTCGTACGCGATCCAGAGCGTGCTCGTCGCCAGGCCCACCACCGCCAGGGCCACGGCAGCCGCGCTCACCGCCACGCTCCGGTGCCGCCGGATGAGCTTGCGGAAGCGGTATACCGCCGACGGCGGGCAGGCCAGCACCGGCTCGTCGTCGAGGTAGCGCCGGAGATCGGCCGCGACCCCGGCGGCCGTCTCGTAGCGCCGGGAGCGGTCCTTCTCCAGGCACTTCATCACGATCCAGTCCAGATCGCCCCGGACCAGCCTGGTCAGCCGGGCCGGTTCCATCCGCCGCTGTGCCGAGAGCGACGGCAGCGAATCATTCGAATCCGAGATCCGCGTGCTCGGCCTGGGCGGCTCCTCCTCGCGGATCAGTCGTCGCATCTCGTCCCACGACGCCCGGTGGAATGACTCGCGGTCGAAGGGCGTCGTGCCGGTCAGCAGTTCGTACAGCAGCACGCCGAGCGAGTAGATGTCGCTGCGCGTGTCCACGTCCACACCCGACAGCGCCGCCTGCTCGGGGCTCATGTACAAGGGGGTGCCGATCAATTGCGCGAACGCGGTGAACAGCGTCCGCTCGGTGAGCTTCTGGCCGATCGCCTTGGCCACGCCGAAATCAATGACCTTGGGCACCGCGGCGCCGTCGACGACCGTCACCAGGACGTTGGAGGGTTTGAGGTCGCGGTGGATGACGCCCTTCTGGTGCGCGTGCTGTACCGCCTGGCAGACGTCGCCGAACAGTCCCAGACGCTCGCGGATGGTGAGCTTCTCGCGGTCACAGTAGTCGGTGATCGGGATCCCGCGGACCAGCTCCAGGACGAAGTAGGGACGTCCCGATTCCGTGGTGCCGGCGTCGAGGACCTTGGCGATGTTCGGGTGATCCATCAAGGCCAGCGCCTGTCGCTCGGCCTCGAACCGGGCGATCACCTGGCGGCTGTCCATCCCGGCCTTGATAAGCTTCATCGCGACGGTCCGGCGCAACGGCTCGGTCTGCTGGGCCATCCACACCGTGCCCATGCCGCCTTCGCCGATCGGCTCCAGGAGCTTGTACGGGCCGATCACCGCGCCGGGGGCTTCGGCGGGTCGGCCCTCGAAGGCGGCTGTCGTCTCGAGCGCCGGACGCTCGAGGAAGCTGCCGCGGTCGGCGCGGGCCTCGAGCAGGCGCTCGACCTGTCGGCGCCGCTCGGTGTCGAGGCCGCATGCCTCGTCGAGGTAGGCGGCGCGTGCCTCGTGGTCGTCGCGCTCCAGGGCGGCGAAGTAGATCACCTCGAGGCCATCGTCGAAAGTCTTACGCGTCATCGCGATACCCCCACCCCGGAGGGCCTGGCGGCCTATCTATACTCAACGTGCGTAAAACGGACGCGGCGCGCCTCACCGTCGCGGCGATTCTTACGAAGAAGCCCGGCGGGGACCTCGGCCCTGGAGCTCGCAGTAGAGCCAGGACCGCGCGTAATCCCAGTGCCGGGCGGCGGTCGCTCGGGAGATGCCGAGGGCCTCGGCGGCCTCCTCGACCGACAGGCCGGCGAAGTAGCGGAGCTTGACCAACTCGGCCTTCCCGGGGTCCTCGCGGGCGAGGCGGGTCAAGGCCTCGTCGAGGGCGAGCAGGTCCTCGGCAGGGGCGCCGTCCGGACCGTCCGGGATGTCGATTCCGTCAAGTTTGACTCGGCTGTGCGCGCCCCCGCGCTTCTGGGCCTTCTTCCGGCGTGCGTTCTCGATGAGGATGCGGCGCATCGCCTCGGCCGCCGCGGCCAGGAAGTGGTTTCGGCCGCTCCAACCGGCCTGGCCCTGGCCCCGGGCCGAGCCGACGAGCCGCACATAGGCCTCGTGGACCAGGGCCGTGGCTTGAAGCGTCTGCCCTGGCCGCTCTTGCGCCAGACGTTGCGCCGCCAGCAGTCGCAGCTCGTCATACACAAGCGGCAGGAGCTGCTCGGCCGCCGTCGGATCACCCTGCTCGACGGCCGAGAGGAGGCCGATCAGGTCCTTCATCGGTGCGGGCCCCGGGGGCCGCCTCGCTCCCTCCATCCGAGTGGGCTGGGACACAGTCGCCCGGCGACTGTTCACTCCGTAAGACCTGGGGGGGAGGGTGCAGCCGGCTCCAGCTTAACCCCCGCCGCACGATGGGGATAGCCCTCACGGCCCGTCGCCGATTTCGCCAATCTCTCCGGCCTCTTGTCGCCCGGCGGCTGCGGATCCGCTGGGGTAGGAGTGATATGTGCTTTTTTAGGGTAGGCATTGCCCACCAGGTTTTGCTGTTACTCCCTCGAAACGCAGCAGGCCGAAGCCTACCCTACAAGAATCGAAACGCCTTCGGTCGTAGACTTCGTAGGCCAGTCATCCCTGTAATTTGCAGCCCGGAAGGGGCGATCGTCAGGGCCGGATCAAGGCTTGGCTGAGGATACGGTCCCCAGAACCGGAGCCGCGTCGAACGGTTCGGGCGTGGGCTCGACCAGGCTGTTGTCGTGGACGAGGGTGCCTCGAGGCCCGACGAAGAAGCTTTGCCCGTCGGCTACCTCAAGATTGAACACGGGCTGAACTGCTTCGTCCTTGATCGAGACGATCTTCGCCACGCCGTTGAGCGTTCGGATGGTATCGCCGGGGGTGAGGTCGCGGGCCATCGTCCAGCCCTTCCCCGCTTTCCAGAAGCGATGGATCCCGGTGGCGATGGTCGACTCCCCCTCGCTCTCCAGCTCGATCCGGAGGGTCGCCGCGGGCGGGTTGTGGAAGACGGCCAGGACGGGATCAAAGCTCAACGTCCCGGTCCGGGTGTTCTGCGAGAGAACCCGGTCGCCGACCTGGATCGACTCGATCTTGCGGAGGCCGTCCAAGGTATGAACCAATGTGCCCGCCCCGAAGCACGAGTGACGAGGCTGAGTGTTCGGCGTTTCTACCATTTGGGTAAACGTGGGTTTGGACTCGGAGTCGAGCTCGGTGGACTTGTACTGATAACCCTGCTGGTCGCTCCACCAGGTCTTCCACGCGTCTTGATTTTCACCCAGTTCCTGACCGGTGACTGATTCGAGGACGGGAAGAGCCAGCATGTTTCTCGCATGAGTGGTCGTATTGACGGCCACGATCTCGTTGACGTCGTTGATGAGCTTGGCCTGCGCGACGTCGGCGTCGCGTTGAGACGCGTTCACGACGTTGGCAATTTGGGCGTCGCGGCGGACCGCAGCCCCCGTCGCCGCCAGGACCGGGGAAGCGGTGCCGTTCACGCCGTTGCGTCCGAACTGTCCCGCGAGAATCCCGACCGCGGCACTCGGGTTGTTGACGATGCCTTTCACGCTCGCGGCCGAAACGGTGCCCGTGGGGGCGCCCGGCGCGCCGTTCGCCAGCCAGAGATTTTGGGGGGTGAAGGGCTCGAAGGGGATCGAGGAATCAAACAAGCGCGGTGGGATTCGCTCGAACGGGATCGGTTGCGTGGTGTAGACCCGTCGCACGTTGAATTGCTTGCCTTCAATGAAGAGGACCCCTTGGCTGCCGGGTCCGTTCACCGGCCGCACTTCATACTTGATCGGGTCGCGCAGAAGCTCGACCAGGAGGGTGACGAAGTCGCGCGGGTCGCGTCGTTTGAGGGTCTCGGTCGCCACCCGCCGGACCTCGGCCGATTTGCCGAAGACCGAGAGGGTCGCCAGGGCCCGCGAGGCGGTCCCCGCGTCGATCTGGCCGAGCATCTGGACCGCGACGAGTTGTCGGGCCGCGTCACCGGAGGCGAAGAGCGCCCAGATCATCGGCACCGCGCGCGGGTCGGTCACCTCGGTCAGCCGCCGCTCCGCGATCTCCCGGGTGCGGCTCTCCGGCAGTCGTTCCCGCCATTTCTCGAGGAGCGGCCGCCAGTGCCGATCGGCCTTTTTTTGTTCTTCGACGTTCCGCTTGAGGGTGGCGATCTGCTCTTCGGTCATCCAGCGACCGTCCTGCTTCTTGCAACCCAACCGCTTCCAGGCGGCGTCACGCGCGGGGTCCAGCCGGGTCACGGCCGTCAGGTGTGCGGTCGCCTCGGCCTTCAGGCCGTGCTTCTCGCACCAGAGGGCCAGGTCCCAGTGCCCGTCGGCCGTACGGTGCATCGTTTCCCGCTTCGCGTTGTATTCGGCGAGGGTGGCGGTCAAGGTGGCGTCGGCCCGCACCTTGTCGCGGATCGTCTCGGGGCGCTGCCACTGGCCGCCATAAGAGACCAGGCCCATCAGGCCACGCGCCACGGAGTGTTTGGGCTCGGTCACGACGGCGATGGCCAGGTGCTTGAGCCGCTCGGCCTGGAGCCCGTGCTCCTCGCACCAGAGCGCGAGCTTCACATGCGCATTGGGATCGCGGCCCACAGTTGCGCTGGCCGTCTCGTAGGATTTCAGGTATTCGGCAAGTGAACTTGAGCGGCTTTCGGGGCTGGCCGCCATCAAAATGGTGCCGACGAGAAGCGTGCCAAGCATCGCGAGTCCTCCGCCAATCGAAGCCGGATAAGACGTGTCCCTGCTGATCCTATCGAGCCCCCAGGAACGAAACAATACGTTGTGTGAAAAGAGCCGGAATTTGCTGATGCGTTGGCGATTCGATCGGGTGGACACGGCCCACCCTCTTCTGGCTCGACTTGTCGGGTCGGCTTCAGCCTGCCACCACCTCAAGCAAGAGGCAGGCTGAAGCCGACCCGACATTTCATGAATTGCGAGCATGAAAGGAATTAGGAATGGTAAGTCGAAAAGTGATTTCAATATATCGTTAATTACGTGGTGTTGGGGGCAGTGATTTGCAGGTCCGGGCGATCCGGAAGCCAACCCTAATGTTGGGATCGTCGACGCCGTCACCGTTTCGAGACGCCGATCGAATGGCTTCCTCGGTCCGGTGGGAGGCGCCGCCGCGTATTACGAGAAATGCCTGTTTGTTGATGGTCGTCGGGAGACCGACATTCCGAGCATTGTCATCCACCGTACCGCGTGGATAACGCACACTCTTGGGGTCGGGGCCGAGACAGCGTTCGTAGGCGTTCCCCAACATGTCGAAGAGTCCCAGGGAATTGGGCATCTTCTGACCTACGGGTTGGAACCGATCCTCGGCTTGGGGAGATCTCCAAGCGTAAAGGGGCAGGAGGTCGATATCGGATCCGTAGTAGCGAGACGTCGTCGTCCCCGCGCGGCAGGCGGCTTCCCATTCGGCCTCCGTCGGCAGGCGGTAGCCCGTGCGAGTGAGATAGTCCGGCATCATTTGAAATCCGAGCTTGATGTCTTCGATCTTCGGGAAGCACATCTGGTTTTCGGGGATTCCCTCCTGTTCGCTGAGCCAGCGGCAGTACTTTGCCGCGTCATAGAACGTGGCTTGATTGATCGGGCAGGTTGGATTCGGGCTGATACTTTTGTTGTAGGGACACTGGATTGACGAGGCAAGAAACTGTTGGACGGTCACCTCTTTGGAGGAGATCTCGAATGTTCGGCGGATCTGACGGGTGTGTTGCGTTTCATCCATGCCGGGGATCGACTCGCGCCCTTCTTCGTCTGGGGGCGATCCCATCAGAAACGTCAGCGGTCCTTCGACGAGGACCATGGTTTGCCCGTTGCTGTTGATCCGCCACCCTTGTCCTGACTTGGGCTTCACTCTTGCCAATTTGCGGTCGGCGTCGCGTACCCGATCGCCGAACGACCATCGCCCCAACAACCAGTCGAGAGCCGAGTGGACCCCCGGGTCCGGATCCTCCTGGTACAAGGTCAGTAACTTCGGGAGCAGGTTGCTGCGCATCCCCTGGGGGAGGATGTTGTCGCCGAATCCCCCCAGGCAAAGGACTAGCGCCTGGCGAACGGAGGGCACGGGATGATGCTTGGCTTCCTCGAGCAGTTTGAGCGGATCGAGCTCGAAGCCGGGGATCCGCAGGATCAGGTAAGTCCGTAGGCGTGGGTCGGGCTGATTTTCGAGCGATTGCCAGAGCGTGGAGTCTGAGCCGAGCGACACCATGACGAGCGCCGCGTTGGCCTTCTGTTGGGCCAAACTGTCGAGTGTTTTCGGCGTTGCTTGGGGGGGAATCGGCGCAGAGAGCAGCTTGCCGACCAGGGCCGCGAGCTGGGATTTACTCTCGGCGGACTGTGTGGATAGGAGAATGTGCAACTGTCGTGGGTCGGCCTGCTCGATGAGTTCGATGAGTAAGTCGGGCCGGTCGTGGGTGTACTCCGCCAGCAGGGACGCCGCGATATAGCCTCGTTGGTTGTCACGTTGCGTCAGGAAGGCGTTCTTGAGTGGGATCCGGAGCTTCTCGCGAATGGGATGGAGGAGGTCGCTCCAATGCGTGATTGCGAATAGATCTTCACTGGTTAGGGTTGAGACAATGTCGGAAACCACGGCGCCCCAGCGCGGGCTGTCCGGGTCATACGAGGCCAAGGCGCTCGCCGCACGCAGCCGACGATCCGGCGACATATGGACGGTCTCGAGCTCCCGCCAGAGTTTCTTCCTCGCTTCGGCGCTACCGGGAGTGAGGGCGTTGCGGATGACCTGAACGTTGGGCGGGGCCGCCGCGAGCAACTGGTCGATGAGTTCGACTTCCTGGTTGCGGTCGACCGGCAGGAGGGCGAGGCTGGCGCGGAGCGACTCCTGCGAGCCGATCTTGGCACGGGCCCTTGCGTTTCGCAGGCGAGGGTTCACCCAGCGGCGATAGGGCGCCATATGTTGGATGATTTCCGGGACCTTGGCCGTCTCGGCCGCGAACAGACGGTCGACCAAGCTGCCGGCCCTGAGGTAGGTGTAGCTCTCCATGCCGATCGCCGTCGCAATGACCACGACCAGGAACGCACGGGAGCAGCGGCCCGCGTGGTGACGCATCGCGATGCGCATCAACTTCGCTTCACGCTCGTTCCAACGGTTGCGCTGGGTGGAGAGGCGGATCTCGAGCCACTCCAAGAACGAAGGGAGCTGTCTCCGCTCTTGCTTGGTCCCCCAGAGTGCGGCTCGCTCGGCCAGTCGGATCTCGGCTCGCCCGCGCCTCGTCTCTCGCTGCTTTTTGGTCAGCCAATCGCGGAGCGAGGGCACGAGGTAGTCGTGGGTGAGCTGATAGTGGGTCTCGAGGCCTGGGACCTCGCCCGCTTCGTCCCCTTGAGGATCGGTCGGGGAAATTAACTTCAGTTCGTTGACAAGGATCTGCAGGATCGCGTCGAAGTCGTGGTGAGTGGCTTCGCGGCCGGAAGCCTCGAGCAGCTCGCTCCGGGAACGCATGTGCCCCTTGATCTCGGTCCCGAGCTCCGGCAGTAAGGCGCGGAGCACCTCGCGCATCGCCCGCTGGTGCCGGCGATACTCGGGAGGGGACGTCGCCGCGTTCAGCGTTTCGTCGAGGAAGGCCACCCCGACTCCTTGCGTCCCACCGACTTCCTTCAGGGTCGCGAGCGTCCAGGTTTTGTGCTTGACCATCTCGGCGAACAGGCTGAGCTGGACGCAGACCACCTGGCCGTCTTGCGCTAGCCCTTCGACGGCCTGGTTAATGAACGTAAGTTGATCCTTTTTCGGCTCGTCCGGATCAGCGGGTAAGGCCTCGAACGCGCGGCCGAACGCGGCGAGGACCTTCTTCGCGTGCCGCCTGCTGAACAGATCCACGGCCGCGCTGTTCTGCCCCTCGACGAGCCGGATCTCGAGCGCCTGCATGAACCGGGTCACCGACATCCAGAAGTCGTCACGGACGATGAGGAGGCACTGGAGCCGAACACCGTCGCACTGCCGGAGCGCCTGGACCAACTCCACGTCTTCGGTGCCGCGGTTCGCGTGGAGCCATTGCTCGAACTGGTCGATCACGAGGAGGACCTTGCCCCCCTCGGGAACCCACGCTCCGCGGCGGATCGAGCCCAGAAGTTCGGGGAGCCGCGCTTCGGTTGGCAGCGTGTCGAACCGCTTGCGGAGCGCATGCTCGAGCCGCGATTCCAGCTCCCTCGGGGTGGCTTCGAGCAGGAGCGGCGTGACGGTGGCGTCGAGTCGTGGTAACAGCCCCGCCTTGACGAGTGAAGACTTCCCGCACCCCGAAGGGCCATAGACCAGGCCGACTCGGAAGGCGCGGTCGGTGTCGGTGGCTTCGACTCGCGACTTCCAGAACCGGAGGCTGTCGGGCAGGCCATCGCGGTCGCGAGGACCGGGCAGCAGCTTGAGAAAGAAGTCGGCGTCTTCCGCCTCGAAGCACCGAAGGCCCTTGGGAACGATCTGCAGGGTGTGCACCGAGGAATCGGGCTCGGGCCTCGGCCTTGCCGACCCCGAGATCGAGTCCCACGTGCCTGACCCATCGAGCTGGGTCAGGGCGTGACGCAGGTCGTCGGCCATGTCCTGCGCGGTGTTGTAGCGATCGGTGACCCGTTTCGCCAGCGCCTTCAGGCAGATCCGCTCGAGCTCCTTCGGAATGGAGTCGTCAAGCTGACGAGGGGGACGAACCTCGAGCGTCTTGATTCGCTCGATGGTCTCCGTCCAGCCTCCCCCCTTGAACGGGCGCGTGCCGGCGAGCATCTCGTAGAAGACCACGCCCAGGCTGAAGATGTCGGAGCGGCCGTCGACCCGGTGCCCCTCGCCCCGGGCCTGCTCGGGACTCATGTAAACGGGTGTCCCGGCAAAGACGGGGCCTTTGCCGAACTCTTCCTCCTTCAGGGCGAGCCCGAAGTCGGCGAGGTAGGGCCGCCCCTCGAGGTCGATCAGAATGTTCCGCGCCTTGATGTCGCGGTGGACCAGGTTACGGGTGTGTGCGTGGTGGGCGGCCTCGGCGATCGTCGCGATCTGCGTCGCAGTCTCACGGTGGGACGGTCGACCCAATCTCAGCCGCGCGGCGAGGTCGCTCCCCTCAATGAGCTTCGAGACGATGTAGCAGTCGCCTTGCTCGGACCGGCCGACGTCGAAGACGGGAACGATCCCTGGATGGTCGAGGCTGGCGAGGACTTTTGCCTCAAGCAGATAGGAGTCAACGTCACGGGAAGTCTTGATCCGACTCGGATAAGGAACCTTGATCGCCACCCGGCGGTTCAAGGCTGCGTCGAACGCCTTGAACACCCGTCCGAATCCCCCCTCCCCCAGCATTTCCTCAATCGAGTAGCGACCGATCGTCTCCGGCGGCCTGGTTCGCCGTGCCCCCCGCGCGGTGAAACGGTCGTCTTGCCCTGGCTGACTCGACGATGGGCCACTGACAGTGGGCGCATCCGTGTTGATGAACTCCTCGGTTGACTCCGAGTCATCGGACTCGGAATGAAATTCGGGGCCTAACGTGCTGAAGGTCGCCTCTTCGAGGATCGAGAGAATGAGGGAAGCCTGCTCGGGGAAACGTTCCTGGTATTCTTCGGGCCGTGGCTCCCAACCGCCTTTGACCCGATGTTCCACCTCCAGTGTGATCAGTTCACGCAGTAGCGACAGGGAGTCGAACCCTTGCATTTCAGACAGGTAGGTCTCGATGCGAGGAGCCTGGCCGGCGATCAAGGCGGCTTCGAAACGGTCGCACGCGTCGATGACGCGGCGCACCTGCGACAAGGGGAAGTCGCCCGTGTCCGACGAGCCGGCTCCACTCATGGCCTTGGTTCCGCGCACCCGCGTCGGCGTTGCGCTGGCCCGTGAATCCGCCCGTCGCCTGGGCGTGCCCTTGCGTTCCGTCGGTGGACTGGCGTCGGCGTCGACGGTGTCACGCTTCAACCTCGCGGATCTCGGAGAATCTCAAGATCGTCGATGATCGAGGGAGGATTGCCACGATTTGGCCCAGGCTCGCCTCCCACTATCCGGAAAACGAAGGGCCGAGGCAAGGATCCGCCTCGGCCCTGGCCGTTCATGCACCGGAACTTTCAAAAGTTTCATTTCCAGAAAGTTTCGCGTTCTGTTTCGGCCGATTTCGGACCGGAGTCCTCGGCGGTCAGGAGGAGGCCAACCGCCGCGGCCGAAGTTGCCAAGTCACTCAAGGCGATCGGGTCGCCGGTCGCCGGCTTCTGATCCGCCTTTTTCATGAGCCGGCGGATTTTTTCAACCAATTCCTCCAATTCGGGAAGGCCTGGGGCCGAGCCGTTGAGTGTCTTCCACTCAATCAGCACCGCCTCAAGTTTGAGAACGAGAATCCGTAAGGCATCGACCAGGTTCTTCCCGCCCGCCTGGATGGTGGTTTCGAGCTCTTCCAGGAGTCGCAAGGTACGTGCCCGGGGGCCTCCGACGTCGAGCGGACTGGGGGATTGGTACTCAGGGGCCGCCGGCATCGCGCACATGAGAACCGGTTCGTCGTCGCTCTCGTCGATCTCGAGCTTTGCGAGGTCGAAATCCATCAAATCGGGTGGGGCGTTCCGGGCCTGACTCGGTGAAATCAGCGAGTGAGCGCGAAGGGACGCACTGCCCCCTCGCGAACTTCTCGGCTCCATCCATCCCTCGGGGCTTTCGACCGGCTGGATCACCTGGTGGATCTGCCCCCCCGGGTTGACGACCTCGGACCGGTCGATGGCCACGTATGCTGTGAACCGGCAGAGGACGCCGAACTTCAGCGAAGTTGAGACGATGGCCTTCTCGATCTCCGCGCATCCGGTCGGCCCGACCGTATAGCGGTCTTCAAGCTTGCGCAACTGACCGCGTGCCCAGGCGGCTGCAATCGCCGGGTTGTCGCGGAACCGCGCCGTGACAGCCTGTGACCACGCTTGCCCGCTCGCGTCTCGGCCCGACACGGTGAGCGACTCCGGGAAGGCGCCGCGGTAGCGTCCGAGGATCAGCACCGGCGCCTCGGCAAACACGTCGGGGATCCGACCGGGCACGAGGGTATCGGGGATCAGCGGCAGTTTGCCCTCCTCGAGGCGAACCTCGGTCAGAACGGGGGTGCCGATCCGGCGCCGCATGGCATCCATCACCTCGTCGAGCCGATCATCCGACTCGACGATCTCGCAACTCCCGCCCCCCAGTTCGGCCAACCTGTGGAGGAACCCCTCATTGACCGCCCGGTCGATCCCGAGCGTAAAGATCCGGATTCCTTGAAGGCGTCGACCGAGCCCCTTGAGGATCTGATCCTCGTTGCCAACCTGCCCATCGGTGACCAGCACGAGAATCCGGTCCCGGCCGGTCTCGGCGTGCGTGAGCACCTCGACCGCTTGATTCAGCGGACTCGCCATCTCGGTACCGCCTCGAGCGCTCAGGGCGGCGAGGAACTCGACCGCTCGAAAACGCTGGCGATCGGTCGCCGGGACCAGTCCTTGATCCGGAAACCCAGGGGGACATTCGATCTGGTCATCAAAGGCATAAATGTTGAAGCGATCGGCCGCTCCCAACGTGTCGACCATCCGTGCCAGGGCGCGTCGGGCCGTCACCATCTTCCAGCCCTCCATGCTGCCGGAACGGTCGAGCACGAAGATCAAGTCGCGCGGCCCGGCCACCGGGGGAGTGGCGGCCGGAGGGACGATCGTCAGCACAAAGGTTCCCTCGGCATCGACCCGGTTCGGCGTCGAGTCGGGATGAACCGAGAGGGAGGTGTCGATCGATTCGGCGCCGAGCTTGAACCGCAAGATGAAGTCGCGATTGAGTCGTTCGTCGGTGGTGAGCAGCGTGACGCGGCGATACCCTTGGTCGCCGGCTTCGTTCACGGCGTGGAGGCTCGAACGGAGTTCGCCCACCGACGCGATCGACTCGTGTACGTCGACTGTCAGCGCCAGTTGAACCGGGTTCGGAAAGCCGGGCAGCAGTACGGGGGGCGAGATCCGCGAGGCGTCGGGCACGGCGTCGGTATCGTGGGCGACCCCCTGCCCGGTTGACGGTCCTGGCAAGGGAATCCCGGGAATATAGCGTGGGGCGACCACCAGCGGGAAGCGGAATGTGACCTCGCCGTCAGCGAACGGGAGCGGGCCGGTCAGGGAAAGGTCGATGACCGCCTCTTCTCCCGGCGGCAGGTTGCCCACCCGCAAGGTGAAGACGCCGGGCCGTTCTTCCTCGGCAATGCTCGCCCGGTGCCCGGCCTTGATCGCTTGCTGGTATTCCTTCCGCGCCTGGCCTCGTTCCTCGAGCACCCCTTCGATGACGCGGCCGGCCACTTCCATCCGGAATCGGGTGACCGCCGCGCGGTCAGGCAGGGGAAAGAGATAAGTGGCCTCGAGTGGTTCGTCGAGGACGTTGACGAAGGTCTGGCGAACCGAGACCTGGGCCAGCAGGCCGTCGATCCGCCCGCGGACTTCCATGGCCTTCAACGGCAAGAGACCCCGGTCGGATTGTAAGGCGCCGAGGCCGGCTTCGTCACCGTCCGGCGTGCCCCGTCTCGTCTCGTCGTCGGACAGCAGTGGTAACAAGTCGTTCATCGATCCCCCGTTCCCTTTCCCGAGGGCGAGCCGATCAGCCCGCGCTTCGTCAAGAGCCTGAGCAGTGGTCCCGCGGCCTTGCGGATTGCCTCGATATCCTCCGCGACGACGGGACGGATCGGCGTGATCAGCAACGTCGCCTCCTGTTCGCCGAGCCGGATCCCTTGCAGTGGGGGGGGCGTCTCCATCGCCCGCGCGACGGGGATTTCCTCCGACCTTTTCTCCTTCGCAAGCGGAGCCGGCGTCTCCTTCCAGAACGCCGAGTCTTCCGCACGGAACGGAGCGGCGGGTTCAGGCCCGCTTGCCGATCCGAGGTTCATGCCGGCCGGCAACCGGGCGAGTTGCGCGAGGCCCGCGTCGGTCAGCCCCACGATCTGGCGCTGGACGTCAGCCAGGCTCAGCCCGCGCGCCTGGAGCCGTTTGATGGCCGCAAGCTGCATCAGGTGCCTCGCCCCATAGTACGCGGTACGCCCGCGGATCTCCGCCGCGCGGTCGATCATGCCGAGTGTCGTGTAATAGCGGATCGTCCGCCGGTCGGGCACATCCCGCACCCGGTCGTTGGGCGGGCCGTCATAGTCGAATGCCAGCGCCTCGGCCGCTTTTGAGCCGAGTTCGTCGATGGTCCAGAGCGGTTCGGGGTTCGCCTTCATGACAGTGTTGTACCGTTTCGATGCAACACTGTCAAATGATTTCGAGAGTACTGGGATGTCCGGCATCTCCTAAGGCGAGCGAAGCTTCCTGTCTTTTTGGTTTTCTTTCAACGATCCGCAATCGAGCGAAAGAAACCGATGATTTTTGCGGTTTCCGCGACGGGTTTGTTTGCAGGAGCACGGTCGGCCCGGCCGTCATTGCCTCGGGTCGGTGCGTCCAGTGCGCGGGCCAGAAGACTGAGGTCCGCGTACGGACGCTCGACCGACTTTTTGTATTCGATAGCCCAAGAGGTTGACGAACACCCCAAAATTACGGGCCCTTAGCCTTCAAAAACGAAAAGTCGGTCTAGTGGTCCGATGTCCGCCGCTCTAACAGCACCTTTCGCCAGCGCTCTGCTGCCTGGACCATGTCGCGGCCAACATGGTCGAGAAACTGCGCCATATCCTGCAGTCGGGCACCGGCGGGCGTGTCGAGGCCAAGGATGTCGGCACCCTGCTGGGCCAAATCGGACAGCAGGGCATTGATCCGAGCACTGGCCAACCAGGACTGGAACCAGACCTCGTCGTCGATGGTGTACTCCTCGTGCCGTTGCATGGGCCTTCGTTCACGCCTGGCCAGCTTCTGCTCTTCGAGCTGACCGATGGCCTTGGAGATTGACGCCGGGCTGACTTGCAATCGCTGGACGAGGTCGGCAGCGGTGAGGCTACCGTCAGTAGTCACGAGGCAGGCAAGCACCCTGGCTGTCATCCGCGGGAGTCCCGACAGGACCAATAGCGCAGCGCACTGTTCCTCAAAACCGTGCAGCGCTCTGAGATCGCGCCTATGGCCGACCGGTGGCGTCGGAGGCAGTGCCCACTTGCTCCGGTGAGCGCGCTGCTTGGACGCGCGGTGTGCCGGATCGGCCTGGTAGCCGTCGGGTCCGCCGTTGCGCGTGACTTCTCGGCTAATTGTTGACGTCGGACGCGCGAGGCGCCGCGCGATCTCGGCGTAGGTGAGTTGTTCCTTCAGTCCCGCAGCGATTTGTTCGCGGTCCCCGTCGGTCAACCGGCCTCCTGGCATCCTTGTCTTGCTCCCGTTGTCACCTGGTCTCGCCACGCCCGGCCTCGGCCGCGCTTGGTCAGTGTTGCATTCACACGCATCTCATTGCAACGTACGCATGAGCGATCGTTGCGTTCACCATCACTGTCATTGCAATAATACCATGATTGTCAATGGAATAGCCTGATTTGTCATTGACGATTTCGAGAACGCAACATAGCATTTGCGAAAAGAGAAACGTGATGTGGGCGAATGGGGCCGTCGCTGCTGGTGCAGTTAGCCCGCCCCCGGAAGGAGTTATGATGGGATTTATCGCCTTTGCAGCGCCCATGGACGTGACGGCTTGACCGCTGGCACCAGACCTTGTACGCGGCGTCATATTGCTGGCCATCGCTCTGGCGCACGCATCGGCAGCGAGCCAATGCTCGGCGTTCTGAACGCAACCTTAAGCATCGGTGGACTGGTCGGCGCTTTGCTGATCGGGGCATGGGGCGGTTTCAGGCGTCGTATCGATACGATCATCCTCGCCATGGTACTGGTCTCAGTCGCAATCGTATTTTTTGGAACAAGACAGTCGCTCGCTGTGATGGGCGCGGCTCTCTTTTTTGCGATGTTGGGAGTCGCCGTTGCCAATGCCACCGCCATGACTCTGCTTCAAAGCAAAATCCCGGGCGATATGCAGGGGCGCGTCTTCGCAATTTTCACTCAGCTAACACTCTTACTTATGCCATGGGGCTATCTTCTGGTCGGTCTGCTGGCTGACCAGGTTTTTACTCCATGGGCGAATTCCACCGCTTGGAGAGAAGGTCCAATTGGGATTCAGTTCGGCGTCGGCACGGCCGGCGGAATGGGCGGATTGTTCGCCATCAGTGCGGTTTTGGCGTTGCTTGCCACATTGCTCGCGTATGCATTACCGTCTGTGCGTCATCTCGATGCGATGCTGACGACTTGTGACGGCGCCACTGAACGAACTCTGGCAGATTAAGGAGACGAATTCATGCGTATCGTGATGATTGCGACGGGATCATGGGGTGACGTGCGCCCGAACGTTGTTTTGGGGCAAGCGCTTCAAAGAGTTGGTTATGAAGTATTGTTGGTGGCGGCGGAGGAATTCCGAGAATGGGTCGAAGGGCGCGGCGTCCTTTTCGCTGGTCTTAGTTTCAATATGAAGGCGATGCTTGATGCGCAAGTGAACAGTATTGGTCTGTTGAAGAAGCTGCATTTGATGCGTGAAATGACGCAAACGACAGTGCAAATGGGCAAAGAAACCGCCGATGTTGTTCGCGAGGGCGATGCTGTCTTGGTGAATGAAGGTGTTTTGGCGCTGGTAAGTGGCATCCTTGAAAAAAAGAAGGTTCGCTTCATTCACATCAACTTGCAACCTTGGGTTCCGACCTCTGAATTTTCGGGAATGGCACCCTTACCGCCAGCCTGGTTGCCGATTCAGGAAGGGACCTACAATCTTTGGTCAGGTGCCCTTGTGCGGCGCGGCCAATGGTTGGCGATGGGTAAAATCGGTAACCGCCTTCGCACCGATTTTCTTGGCATGCCTAAACAGACCTGGGCCAAACATCATGCCATGCTCGAATCCACGCCATCTTTGCTGTTGGTCAGCCCCCAGGTTCTCCAGCCCCCTGCGGACTGGCGGCCGCAAAATCGCGTAACTGGATATCTATTTGATGATGACAGCGGATGGGAGCCGCCTCAAAATTTGCTCGATTTCATGGCGGAAGGCGAAAAGCCGGTTTTTATCGGCTTCGGCAGCATGCGCGAACGCAAGCCTGAGGACACCACCCGCCTTTTTCTTGATGCCGCAAAGCAGGCGGGAAAGCGAACCATCTTGCTCAGTGGCTGGGCCGGGATTGGAACGTCCAACCTGCCAAAGAATGTTTTTCTACTCAAATATGCTCCACAGAGCTGGCTTTTTCCACGCATGGCAGCGGTGGTTCATCACGGTGGCGCGGGGACAACCGCTGCCGGACTGAGGGCAGGTGTGCCGTCATTGGTTGTGCCGGTTATGTCTGATCAACCCTTCTGGGGGCGGCGAGTTCATCAACTCGGTGCAGGCACCGAACCGATCCCCCGCCCGAAACTGACCGCCAGTAATCTTGCGGCGGCGATTATAGAAGCAACAACCAATCGCGCCATGCAGGAGAAGGCCGTGGAACTGGGGACGAAAATCAGAGCGGAGGATGGCGTAAGCCAAGCGGTGAGCGCAGTCAGGGAATTCCTCGGTTAAACGCAGCAAACCCGAATCATAAAAACTCTCAGGCTCGCAATCCTTGCGGTTTTGGGACCAGATTGAATTCCCAGGGCGGTTCGAGTGCCTCCCCGGGCTCCGCTCTCTGAGGCTGCGGGATTGCCTCATCACCGACGCCGGCCTCCCCCCCGATCGGGAAAATGCGTGGCCTCGAAGAACTGGACGATCCACCATGCCGGCCGGCAGCCGGGCGAGTTGCGCGAGGCCCGCGTCGGCCAGGCTCAGCCCGCGCGCCTGGAGCCGTTTGATGGCCGCAAGCTGCATCAGGTGCCTCGCCCCATAGCATAGTACGCAGTACGCCCGCGGATCTCCGCCGCGCGGTCGATCATGCCGAGTGTCGTGTAATAGCGGATCGTCCGCCGGTCGGGCACATCCCGCACCCGGTCGTTGGGCGGGCCGTCATAGTCGAATGCCAGCGCCTCGGCCGCTTCTGAGCCGAGTTCGTCGATAGTCCAGAGCGGTTCTTGGCTCCTTGTCATAACACTGTTGTACGAGGACAATGTGACACTGTTAAATTGATTGTCGACTCAAACGGGCCTTGCCATCGAGCTTTGCCGCCTGGGTTGTGGCTTTCACTGGCTGGCGGCCCGGTCAGAACTGGGCGAGGTGCTTCAGCACGGTGGCCCAGAGCAAGTTGGCGAGCCAGAGACTCCCCAGGCCGAGTCCGAGGGTTTCTCTCCATCCCTGTGTGGGTTTCCAACGGCCCGCGAGGACGAGCAGACCCCAGGCCGCGGCGATTGCGGTCCCGACGCACAGGGCGTTGTTTTCCCAGAGGCTGGGGAACGGCTCGGGGTTGAAGCCATAGGGGGACAGATCGAAGCGGCGAACCACAAATTCTTGGAAGAGGCCGCCGCTCGAGAGCACGAAGCCGACCGCCGCGGCGATTCGTCCGGGCCCCCATCGAACCCGCCGCATGCCGGGCATGTTCGGTCGTGGCCGGATGGCCACGAACCCAACGCCCAGCCCCACAATGGTCAGGAACGGCAAGCCCGTTTCCCTCGCTCGGGCACAAAGTCTCCATCCTTCGATCACTGCCGGGATTCGGTTGATCGTGGTCAAGGGCGAGTGCGGGAAGGCCTTGGCATATTCCTCTCGGCGAGTCTCGACGTGATGACCGGGAATCGTTTTTAACGAATGGATGGCAGAGGGCCTTGAATTCTGCTGCGGTGCGATGAAACCGAAGGCCGTTTGGAGGTCCGTTGCGTCGCGAGTCGCGACCCAGGCCCCTGTCACCAGGCACGCTACGAGCACCATGAGATCGAGGCGAGGAACCGCGCGTGGGGGGGCGGATGGAATCATGACCAGGCCCTGGAAATGAGATTGCCGAGAATCACCGCCCAGCGGATGCCTTCGATTTCGCCGAGCACGAACTCGAGGAGCCAGCAAACCCCAAGGAGGCGGCCGAGCCGATCGATCAGGCCTCGTTCGGCACGCCAGTGCCCGCTGAGGTAAAGAGCGAGCCACGCCCCCGCCACGGCGGGGCCGCAATAGGGCCAGGGACCCCAGAAGACTTCCACTTCCAAAGTGCCGAATTTGAATACCGTTGCACAGTACGATGTGATTGTGGAAATCGCTTTGATCGCCATACCGGCAAGTGCCGCAACGCAGGCGGCCAGGCCAGGCTGTCGCCAAAGTCGGCGGCGACCGGGCCGAGGCGGGCGAAATCGGATCAAAATCAAGGCGAATGAAAGGATGATGAGGAAGAGCCCGATCTCATCGTGCAGGAGGGGGAGCAGACGGTGGTGGTCGAGGTACCAGAAGTGTGTCCCCATCCGCCTCGAAGTCAGGTGGCGGATCGCTGTGAGCCATACGGCTGGGACGGCGACGAGGATCATTCCGTCAAGTAACGCAAATTTTCGGCTGACATGTCCCTGCATGGCGGTTGCCTTGGGAATGACTGAGATCCGCACTCGGCGGAGGGGGGGCCGGAGGATCGAACGGGTGCTGAAGCCCGTTGGGTCGGGTCGACTTCAGCCTGCCGTCGCTCGGGAAGGCGGCAGGCTGAAGCGGACCTCGCGGTTCACCTCGATTGCATCTTCGGATTCTCTCTGGGTTGGACTCAACCCGTGAGCGGAGGCCTGGGTTTTTGGCTCACAGGTTGAGCCCAATCCGTGGCACCCGGCGCCGCCCGCTATTCAAAGGTAGATGCTTAACTTTCACACGCCTCGAAGATGGTGGCGACCCCCTGCCCTTGGCCGACGCACATGGTGGCCAGGCCGTACTTCGCCCCTTGGTCGCGCATCCGGTGCAGGAGCGTGGTGACGATCCGCGCGCCGCTGGCGCCGAGCGGGTGGCCGATGGCGATCGCGCCGCCGCGTGTGTTCACCTTGGACTCATCGATCCCCAGGAGCTTCATGCAGGCCAGCGCCTGGACGGCGAACGCCTCGTTGAGCTCGATGCAATCGATGTCGGCCAGGCTCAGCCCCGCGCGGGCCAGGGCCTTCTTGACCGCCGGGACCGGGCCGATGCCCATTTCGGCGGGATCGACGCCGACGGCCGCCATTGCACGCACCTTGGCGATCGGCTTCAGGCCGAGCTCGCGGCACTTCGCTTCGGACATGATGAGCAGAGCCGCCGCCCCCACGTTGATCGGCGAGCTGTTCCCCGCTGTCACCGAACCCCCTTCGGGGTTGAACGCCGGGGGAAGTGCGGACAAGGCTTCGAGCGAGGTCTCGCGGCGGATGCACTGGTCGCCCGTCAGGAGGATTTTGCGCCCTGAGTCGTCGCGGCCCCAGGTGGGAACGACCTCGGTCTTGAACTCGCCCCGGTCGGTGGCGGCGGCGGCGAGCTGGTGGCTCCGCAGGGCGAATTCATCCTGCTGTTGCCGAGGGATCCGGTACTTGAGGGCGAGGTACTCGGCGGTCAGGCCCATTTGCATGACCCCCTCACCGTTGTGGCGCAAAATGCCGGGATAAGGATTGTAGTCCTTGCTCATGGGCACATGTTCCATGTGCTCCACACCACCGGCGATTTGCACGTCGTCGCACTCGGCGGCGATGTTCATGGCCGCGTCGTTGATCGCCTGCAAGCTCGAGGCGCAGTTGCGGTTGATCGTCACCCCGGCCGTTTCGATCGGCAGGCCCGCGGCCAGGGCGGCGATCCGGGCGATGTCAAACCCCTGCTCCCCTTGCTGTTGGACGCAGCCGAAGCGAACGTCCTCGATCAGTTTCGGGTCGATGCCGGTCCGTTGCACCACGGCTCTGATCGCGTGGGCGGCCAGGTCTTCAGAGCGGACATCGCGAAAGATTCCCTTGTCCGCCGAAGCCCGCCCTACCGGCGTTCGCACGGCATCGACGATGACCGCGTGTCTCATCGGTTGGTCCTTTGTTCCTGGATCCGTGTCTTCAATAAAGTCTCGTAATATCTTTGGACGAAAACCGTTGGCTTTGGCGCTCAGACGGGCGTTGACTTCGGGACCGAGATCCCTTGCGGGATCGGGTAGAAGGTCGCGCCGGTCTGGGCCTGCCGGGTCAAGGTCTCGGTCGGTTCGTACCGCTTGCCCAACGGGGCGAATTGGCCCAGGCGATCGACGATCGCGCCGGCCCCCTCAGCGTCGCACCAACGAAGGATTCCGCCGCGGAACGGCGGGAAGCCGATCCCGAGGATCAGGCCCATATCGACGTCGGCCGGCTCGCGGACGATCGCTCCTTCGAGGACTCGGGTCGCTTCCAGGAGCATCGGTAAGAAGAGGCGGTCGGTGATCTCCCCCGCGCTCAGGGGGGACGCGCTGGCGGTCCGGTGCGGTTCGAGGATCGGGGCGAACGCCGGGTCGGCGGCCGGCTTCGAGGACTTGCCGCCGTAGGTGCGGAAGCCCGCCCCCGACTTCTTGCCCAGGCGGCCCGCCTTGACGAGGTCTTTCAGGAGCGCGGGCATCGTGGCGCGGTCGGGATAGGCGGCGGCGAGCACCTTGCCGGCGTAGAACGAGGTGTCCAGGCCCACCATGTCGTGCAGAGCGATCGGTCCCACCGGCATGCCGAACGCCGTGGCCGCCTTGTCGATCGCGTCCATCGGAACCCCTTCCTGGAGCAGTAGGAGGGCTTCGGTCATATAAGGGAACAAGACGCGATTGACCAGGAACCCGGCGCAGTCGCGCACCACGATCGGTGTTTTCCGGATCCGCTTGGCCAGGGCGACGATCGTGGCCACCGTCTCGTCGGAGGTGGCTTCTCCGCGGATCACCTCAACCAGCTCCATGCGGTCGACTGGGCTGAAGAAGTGCATCCCGACGAACCGGGCGGGGTCGGGAGCCGCGGCGGCCATCCGTGTGATCGAGATCGTCGAGGTGTTGCTGGCGAGAATCGTCCCCGGCTTGAGAACTCCGGCGAGTTGCTTGTATGTCGCCGTTTTCGCCTCTTCATTCTCGGTGATCGCCTCGATGACCACGTCGCGATCGGCGAGGATGCCGTGCCCGGTCGAGGTGCTCAGTTGCGCGAGCATGTCGGCCAGGTCCATCGGGGCCGCCCGGCCGATCTTGATCCGGGAGAGGACCACGTCCTCCGCCTGCTTGATCCCGGCGGCCAAGCGGGCGTCGTCGACGTCGACCATCGCCGTCGGAATTCCCGAGCGGGCGTGCGCCGCGGCGATCCCGGCGCCCATCAGGCCCGAGCCGACCACGCCGACGCGATCGACCCGCTCCGCTTTGACATCGGCGCGGTCGACCCCCGAGTCGTGCGTCAGCCGGTTCTTCATGAAGAAGATCCCGATCAGGTTGGCGGCGATCGGCGACCCGAACAGCCCGAGCGCGACCTTCTTCTCGGCCTCGAGCCCCTGTTCGAGCGGGAGGTTGCACCCGTCCTTGATCGCCTTGAGCGCGGCCAAGGGGGCGGGATATTGCCCCTTGGTCTTGCTGCGGAGCAACCCTTCGGCGGTCGCGAACGCGAAGGCGGCTTGATCCGGACTCAGGCCGAGCGGTTGCCTTGCCTGTTCGCGACGTTTTTTCCAATCGCCGCTCTCCTGGAAATACTCGATCAACCGCCGCCCTTCTTCGACCAGGCGATCGACCGGAACGGCGTCGAAGATCACCCCCAGCTCGGCCGCCTTCTTGGCGGTCAGAGGCTGCCCGCCGCAGATCACCTCGATGGCGTTGAGACCGATCAGGCGCGGGAGCCGCTGCGTCCCTCCCCAGGCGGGCAAGAGCCCGATGTTGACCTCGGGGAGCTGGATCTTGGTTTCGGGAGTGGCGGTGGCGATCCGCTCGTCGAACGCAAGGGCGAGTTCGGTCCCCCCTCCCATGCAGTTGCCGTCGATCAGCGCGACGGTCGGGAATGGCAGTTGGGCGACCCCACTATAGAGCTTGTGCCCGAAGTCGATCGCCTGGCTCACCTGATCGGGCGAGGCGTAGGCCAAGCTCGCGAGTTCCTTGAGGTCAGCGCCGGCGATGAATTGACCGGGCTTGCCGCTCCGGAACAAGAGTCCGCGCAGGTCGGTCCGGTGCGCGAGCTGGCCGATCCACTTCGCCAACTCGGCGAGCACGGCCTGCGAGAGCGTATTGACCTTCTTGTCGGGCAGGTTGAGCGTCAGCAGGGCGATGGACCCGTCGAGCTCTTCGAGCTGGAATGCGTCGGACATGACGACCCTCGACTGTTGTGTTCGTAGAGTGGGCCCGGCCCACCAATTCTTGGAGGATGGCCGGTGCCCAATGGCACGTCGCTGCCTTCTCAGTCTTGTCGGGTCGGCGTGAGACGACCCGACAAGAGAGAAGACAAGAAGATGGTGGGCCGTGCCCACCCTACGCGGAAACGTCAACCTGTTTGTGGGTTTGACTTATTTGCTGCTGCGAGCCGGTTCGTTCTCGTAGGGCATCAAGATCGCTTCGGGCTCAATACCGACGCCGGCGATGGCCTCGAATCCTCCGGAGGCGATCGTTTCCCCCAGCTTGGTGGTGGCCCGAATGTCGGCGTCGCTCGGCCGAGCGCCCGAGAGCTTGCGGCGGAGGTCACGACAGAGGACGTCGGCCGCCGCCTGGACGACCGGGCTCGATTGGCGGCCCGCCCAGCAACTGGTCGTCACGATCACCATCAGGTCTTGCAGCCGTTGTGACAGTTCGGCCATCCGACACTGCCGATCGGCCAGTTTCAACTGATGGGTGCGCATCACGCCGCTGACTTCCAGGCGGCCGTGCCGCAAGGCGTTGATCGCGAACCGGGCGTGTTCGGCGAGCGGGCGCGGGAGGTCGATTTTGGCGGCACTTCCCCCGAAGGTGAGTGCGAGCCGTTCCTTGATGAACCACTCGGCGTAGGGGAGGAGCGCCTTGCGGAGCATCCAGGCGTGCGCGGGGTTCATGAGGTTCGGCTTTGAAATCTTGGCGTCGTGGAGCGTTCGGCCGATCGGCTCGAAGTAGGTCTTGCCGTGTTCCTTGATCAAGGACTTGAAGAAGGCCATGCCGAGCATCTCGCCTTCGCCTTCATAGATGCAAGGGGCAAGATATTCGTGAACGTTGTCGCCAAAGAGATGGCCGTGGAGGAACGCGCGACCGCCGTGGGTCTTCATGAACAGCTCGATGGCCGCTTCCTTCTGCGCCTCGCTGCCGAAGATCTTGGCGACGATGCACTCCATCTCACCGCGATATCCCTGGTCGAGCAGACTTGAACACCAGTCGACCAGTGAGTCGCAGCCGACGATCAGGGCGGCCAGTCGGCCGACCCGGCGACGGACCAGTTCGCGGTTCTCGATCGGCGCGCCATAGGTCCGGCGGAACCGGGCCCAGGGGAGCAAGTTTGCCAGCATCGTCCGCATCGTGCCGGCCGCGACCGAGCAGAGCGCCACGCGACCGAGGTTCAGGCCGTGGTAGGCGATCGTCAGCCCGTCGCCCCGCGCCGGCTCGAGCAGGTTTTCCTTGGGGACCCGGAAGTTGTGGAACCGCAGCCCCTTGTTGTGCGTGTGCTTCAGCGCGTGCAGGCCGTAAGGGACGGTCTGGAACTGCTCGTTTTCCTGGTCGGGCAGGTCGACGATCAAGACGGCCGGCTTGCCGTTGACCAGACAGACCAGGCCCACCGTCCGGCCGGGGATGGCGTTGGTAATGAAGAGTTTTTCGCCGTTGACGACGTAGGCGTCGCCGTCCAGCGTCGCGGTCGTCCGCAAGGCTGTCAGGTCCGACCCCGCGCACGGTTCGGTCAGGGCGAACCCGGAGAGCCGCTGGCCGCTCGCCAGGAGCGGGAGGTGCCGGCTCTTTTGCTCAGGGGAGCCAAACGTCCGGAGTGGGTCGACCGCGCCGATACAGCCGTGGACCGAGGCGAGCCCGGCGACCGTGGGGTCGACCGTGGCCATCCGGGTCAGGAACCGGGCGAACGCGGTGAACGGGACTCCTTGCCCGCCGTAGGCAGGGTCGACGAGCAGGCCCCAGTAGCCGGCCTTTCCCAGGTCGTCGAGCACTTGCCCCGAGATTTTCCGGTTGGCGTCGAGCAGCGTCCCCGCGTTGCGATGGCGGCGCACCAGGGCGAGCGACTCGTCCATGATCGCGGGCCAGGCGCCTGAGGGCTGGTCCGTCGGCTTGGAGTAGAACAGGTCGAGCGGGAACTCGCGGTCCCAGATCGCGCGGTGGACCGGGCTCTGAGAGGTCTGATAGCGCGGAGCGAAGAGAGCCTCAACCTGATCGTCGGCCCGGTCAAGGGTCCCGGTCCGCTGGGATTCCTCCCGGCTCTTACCGCCGAGTTCCAGTGCGGTCTCGACAAACGTCCGTGGTTCAACGTCCTGGAGGTCCTGGCTCATCGACAACCCCTCCGTCTCGCACAAGTGGGTAGCGCCCACCCTCGCATTTTGATAGGAACGCCGGTGGGCGACGCCCACGGTACACGATGATTAGCCGCTCGTCGACTCCGTGGTTTGATTGGGTTCAAGCACGGTGACTTCGCGCAGCCGCTCGGTCGGTTCGACAATCTCTTGAGGGATCGCCACGATCGTGGTCTCGGGAAGCGGCTGCTCGAGCAGCCAGTCTTCGAGGATCACGTGACTGATATAGGGGGTCCGAAGCAAGGCGGCCTTCGACGGCAACAAACGGGTCAGCCAGGCATGTCGGTTCAGCTCGGAGGCCAATCCGCGCCCGAGAATATGTAAGTATTTATTGCCATTGCCCATCTGGCGGATCACATTGTTTTCGAGTCGGGCGAAGGTGGCGGCGATCAGGCTGGGGGTCGGCCCGACGTGGACGACGAACTCGACGCCCGAGGAGAGAGTTTCGTCGATCACGTCCCAGAGCCGCTGGGGATGGTCGGTCCAGCGGATCAGGACGTCGCGGCTATCGACCATGTTGTGGCTGGCCTCGCCGGTCACCATCGAGAGCACGGTCGGCGACGGAGGCGTCAGGGTTTCCTCGAGCTGATAGAGCATCATCGCCGTTCGGTTCGGGATGTGACGCTGCCAGACCAAGGGGGAGTGAAGCGGCGGCCACTGGTTCGGATTGCGTCTGAGCATCACCTTGTCGGGGATGAAGTCGCCCATCAACTGTTCGATCCGGTTGAGGGTGTCTCCTTGGCCGAGCAACAGCGCTGTGTTGGGCGAGAGATAGGCCGAGGGGCCGATCAGTCCTTTCCCTTCTCCGCTGACCACGCGGCAGAGCCGCTCGACGTCCTCGGTGCGGAGCGTGGCGCCTCGGGTGAACAGGACTCCCAGGGTCGTGTCGGCGGCCAATTCGCCGCAGTCATGCGCCATTTCGAGCGGCACGGGGAGGAGGCTCTCGAGGGTGTAGCTCCCCCCGAAAATCAGTGCGGAGAGTTCGCCGATGCTGTAGCCGAAGGTCATCCGCGACTGGCGGATCGGGACTTCAAACACCTCCTCGAGCAAGCTGAGTTGCGCGAGCTCCATGCCGACGATGGTCGCGATATCGTGCGGGAAGGTCGCCAGTGAGGTCTTCTCGCCGGCCTGAATGAATTCCGCGAGGTCCACCCGCGAATGGATCACTTCGGAGCAGATCTCGGAGACCCGGTCCAGGGTGGCGTGGACGATCGAACCGTAGACCGGATGTTCGAGCAGTTCCCGGCTCCGGCCCAGGTTGGCCACGTCGTAGCCGCGAAACGCGAGCGCTGTGGTTTCGATATGGCGGGTAAGATCGGCCGTCGTCACCATACGTGCGCCTCGAGCGAGACCATCGCTGGAATGGGAAGAGCCGGTCGGTCCCGGCGATGAGCGCGTCGGCTCAGAGTCCATGGGCGTCGACCATCGTAGCCAACGGCCGTCAATGTGCTTCATGATCCTGACCCCGTGATTGGCGTCATCGCACTGGATCTTGCCGCGTCCACTTTTAGTATTACGACCAGAAACGCCCGTGGTTCTCCCCAAACTGTGAGAATGGCTTGTCCAAGCGGGCGATCCTGAGAAAAGTAGGGGTCCTATTGAGTTTGCTGTTTTTGTGGGGTTTGTTGCCTTGTTTTCGCGGGTGGAGGTCGAGTTCCCTCACTCGATTCGAGGCCGCGCGCAGACGAACGACGACCGATCCACGGACAGTCCGTGCTCGTTCGACGAACGGGGCTCGTACTCGATTTTTGGGTCCACTTCCCCTGCCTAGCGATATTGTAGGTGCGAACCCGCGCCGAGAGAAGGGTGGGAGGATGGAGGCATCGGCGCGATCGCACTACAACCTGGGCGGGGGTGTCCCACTCGGTCGGTGTGCGTCCTTGGGGGCGTTTTGGGTCGTCGATCAGCGTCCGCCGCGCGGGATGATCAGCTCGCGGGTCCACTGATTCACCCCGAGGCCGCAGGCGTTGAGGTCCTCGTGGAGGATTCGGAACGCCTCGTGGGCGCGGGTGGATGTGGGATAGCTCAGCCACCCCTCGAACTTCGACCCCTCGGAGTGGGACCAGGACGAGGTGGCGTGGGTCCGCTCCGGGGTCGCCGCGAAGGTATCGGTCAGCAGTTTGCGGGCGAGCGGGGCGTCGGGATGATGGGCGCCCCAGGGACCCGCGGAGGGAGCCGTCCAGTTCAAGGAGAGGCAACAGCTCAGGTTGCGCTCCGAGGCAGGCATCGTGAGCAGGTCGGTCGGGTCGGCCAACTCAAAGCGAAGCGCGAGAATCTCGACGTCGACCAGCCTCGGGGGGTCGATCCAGCGGTCGCGGCGGCCGGGTCGGAGCCACTCCGAATCACCGGAAGCCGGCTTGCGGTAGGGAGCCGGTCGCTCGGGCCCGGTGTTGGTTTTTCGCGCCTCCTGAACCACCCGGCCGGCGACCCGCGCGGTGCTCAGGATCTCGTACGACCGGGCCACGATCCGGAAGGCCCACTCGTCGCCCCCCTGGTCCGGGTGGTGCTTCCTCGCCTTGAGGCGATACGCGTCGCGGATCTCCTCGAGGCTGGCGTTGTTACTGACCCCGAGGATCGCGCTCGGGTCGATCTCGAACCCGTAGGCAATGGAGGGCGACTTTCCCGATGGATGTTGCGCTGACAGGGGGCACACTCCTCTCGCCTCGCCGTCCGGCCGAGAGTTGAAGTCGCGGCTTCGTTCTTCGACGCGCAATCAACCAGACCGTACGAAGATATCACCGGAGTGGCCTCGCCTACAAGTATTCAGCCTGCCGCGTGGGAGCCGGCCAGACTTCGGACGCCGCACCGGAATCAGATCGAACTCCGAATTGGCGGAGTCGCGGAAATTGGTGGAATGGTTACAGCTCCCCAGAGATTCGCTCCCCTCCCGAGATTGTTCCGAGGGCCCGCCAAGTCGCCGGGGTGATCGATTCCTTCACGAAACGCACTGAACTATCAGTGAACATAAGATTGATTCCGTTTTATTGAACTTCGATCCCACGGCACGTCTCGGAAGTGCGATCCACGTCGATGAACTCGGTCTCGACGACGTGAATCGCGTCCGGAAGATGCTTGGCCTATCGCTCCTTCCGACCCGAAACGAGCCTGCGGCTGCCGCCGCTGCCGCATCCGGTCGGTGACCGGGTGGGGCACGTTGTTTGCGTCATTGGCCCTCATTGTCGCGAATGTGAAGTGCGTCCTTGGCTGCAGACACTGGAACGACGATCAACCAACCGTCGGAAGCCACGGACACGGCCACACCTCGCATTCTCCCCGACGCATCGACCACCGGCCCTCCGGTCAAAAGGGGGCCCGTCCCGACGCCGACCTCGAATGCCGTGGGGAAACCGCCGTGGGGAAACTCCTCATCATTCGGTGCTGCCGGGATGGGCCGAGCCGAACCTGACACCGAACCGATCGAACATGCCCCGCCAGGGGTCGGGATCGCGACGAGCTCCCCGATGGAGGGGAGCTCTTGCGCTGACCAGCCCGGGACGGCCCGGAGGTCGTTCGCCGAGATCTTGAGTAGGGCCAGATCGTTCGCACGCGAGAGTCGAACGACCTCGACTGGACTGATACGGCCGTCTGCCAGGCGGCAGGACGGAGTTTTCGTGAGCCCGCTCCCTCTGGTCACGATTTGGCCTTCAGGGCCGACGATCGTCCCGAGGGCGACCGGTTCGTCGCCGTCGAGAATGGTGACCACCGAACGCACCATCGTTTCGACGCCTCGGCGGACCTCGGCACGCTCACTTTCGATGGCCGCATCGCCGTCGAGAACTCTGAATTTGGCATCAAGCAAGTGGTCCCACTGAGCGCGGATGATCTCGATTCTGTAGAGCATGTCGCCATCGAGTCGGTTCGAGGCCCCAACGACCGCGACAACATGGCCGTCCGGATCGAACATTCCTCCCCCGGACATCCCGCCGCTTACGGGAAGCTCCAACTTCACGTGAAGTGCATAGGACCCGGGCACAAATAATCGATGACTCGGAGGCACTACAACACCGGCCGAGCCCCGAGGTGGTCCTCCCGGCTCCAATTCGCCGGGATATCCTCCGACGAGGCAACGGGTACCAGGCTGGAGTCGACGGGAGTCACCCATGTCAGCATGAGGCCAGTCTCCTGACTCTGTGATCTTTGCCAGGCCCACGTCGCTGATCGGGTTCACTCCTAGAACTTTTCCTGCGACGGTTTGGCCGTCCCACAGCGCGATCGACAGTTGATCCCCTGGATTCTTCATATGGTGCTGGCAAGTGACGATTGTGCCGTCTCGATTGACGATCACTCCACTCCATGGCTGTTCGCTTTCCATGTTTGCCGCCCGCATCCGTACGGTCGCCGATGCCGCCCGATCCCTGACGAATGGTGTGACGGGCGTACTTGGCTCGAATGGCGTGGCGGCCTCTTCCCGTTGCGCGGCAGTCCAGAGCAATTCCCGGTCGGCGTCGTTTCCGGCCCGTAAATTGTCCCAAAGTGACTTAATCAATCCGACGTCGGTGAAGAAGCGGTCGTCTTCCTGCCCTGGATAGGACACGTCGCCGAGTCCCACAAGGTCTCCGGCAAGATTGAATACAATTTCGCCTGTCCATCCGGTTGACGCATGCCCTCCGGTTGTGCCCAACCAGGCCGAGGAGTCAACCTTGGTTACCGTCTCCAAGCGTAGACTCGGAGATTGGCAGGGTTGACCGGAATACTCCCTGAAACCGAGGGCGATCACTGACTGGCCGGGTTGCACTCCGGGCGAATCTCCGAGGCCAGCATGAGGCCAGGGTCCGTCGCCATCAAGTCGTAGCAACATCAGCTTCCATTGCCCAGACCAGCCCACGATCCTTCCAGATACCTCGCGACCGTCGGAAAGCAGGACTTTGATGAAATCCACTGTCCCACCCGCAACACAGAGCACGAGACCGTCCGCCGTGACGATCACGCCGGTTTTGCGCCACCAAGGGCGTGAGGTCTGCTTGGTGTGACCCTCCACGGAAACGATTGACGGGCTGACCCGTTTGAAGGCCACTCCGACTCGTTGAGTTAAGCGACCTGACTTCGAATCGCCGCCGTTTTCGTTAAATAAGGAGGTTGTGCATGCCTGGGCAGCAACCCCTTCCCGAGGAGGCAGAGCCGATGTGGCGACCAGTACTATGAATAAGGCGAGTTTCATGCGACCTCCTCGAGTCGAGGTTTCCCGGGGAGTGTCCATGGAATCGGTCCACCAGAGTGGAGATCCATGCAGATCTGTCACTGTATGGTGAAACATTATTGTTTGAACTCGTGCGGCGCCAAGACACATATTGCTCAAGATGATCCGCATCCGGTGCTGAATATTTTCACAAAGCGGTCGGGCATCAGTGAGTCACTTGTACCTTGCAGCGATCGCGCCTTAGCCCGCCTTGATCTTGCCGGGGGAACGCATCGCGAGGGCGAGAGCCTCGACATTCGTCGCGACGCTCAGGGCCTGGGTGCCTGCGATGATGCCGTCCTGATAGAGTTGGAGCAGGTGGGTGTCGAAGGTCTGCATGCCGCGCTGGCCGGTCGTGATGTAGTCGGCAATGTCGGCGATCCGTCCCTCGAGGATGTATTTCGCCGTCACCGAGTCGCAGCGGAGGACCTCGACGACCGGCCAGCGCTGGCCGGACTTACTGACGGTGAGCCGTTGCGCGATGATGCCGACGAGCGAGGCGGCGAGTTGTTCGCGGGCGATCGCGAGCTCGGACGGGGGGACCATCGCGAGGATCCGCTCGATCGTCTGCGCGGCGTTCGAGCTATGGACGGTCGCCAAAACCTGGTGGCCGGTGTCGGCGGCGCGGAGGGCCATTTGCACGCTTTCCGCGTCGCGGAGCTCACCCACGAGGATCACGTCGGGGGCCTGGCGCATCGCCTGGCGGAGACCGTGCCCGAACGTCGGGGTGTCGCGGCCGACTTCGACATGGGAAACGAGCGACTTCTTGTTGACGTGTTCGTATTCAACCGGGTCTTCGAGTGTGAGGATTTTGAGGTGATAGCTCGAGTTGAGCAGGTCGACGATGGCGGCCAGCGTGGTGCTCTTTCCGCTTCCGGTGGCGCCACTCATCAGGGTCAGACCGCGGCGGGCCTGGGCGATCTCGCGAATGACCGGCGGTAGGTGCAAGTCCTCGACGGTCCGGATTCCCGGCAAGATGACCCGGAGCACCAATCCGGGCGCACCGAGGTGGCTGTAGAGGTTGCCGCGGAACCGGGCCAGCGGGGGAAAGGCATACGAGAAGTCATAACCTTGGGCCATCGCCTTGTCGATGTCGTCGATGATCGTCCGCGGCCCGATCGCACGAATCGCTTGGCGGACCTGCTCGTCAGTCAGTGGCGGCAACTCGAGCTCGCGGATCTGTCCGAGGATCCGCAGCATCGGCGGGGAGCCGGTCTGCAGGTGGAGGTCGGACGCCCCTTGATCTACCGCGAACTTGAGAAGCTGGTCAATCGTCATCGCGCAAGGTCTCCGGTCCGGAGCGTCGTGTTGAGGTCTCGAGGTTATTCGGGGGCCGACCGGTGCCGCCGACCCTTTTCGGGTGGTTCCGGCTTGAGGAGCGGTCCCACCCGCTCTTCGATCGGGCCGAGCGTTGTGTCGGCCTTGGCCTCGAGCTTGGCGGTCGCCCGCTCGATCCGTTGCTCGAGTCCGGGGAGCTTCCGTTCGATCGCCGCTTCGACGACCGGGGCTTCCTCGTAGATCAGGTATGCCAGTCCGACCAGCGCGATCGGCAGGAACGAGCCGACCGTCTTGTACACGGCCGTTTTCATCCGGTTCCAGCGCGTCGACCAGTAGTAGATCGCATAGAACGGGATCAGGAGGTTGGCCAGCCCATACCTCAGTCCCTCTTTGAACGGCAGCGAGATCAGGTACGCCACGCCCACGTAGAGCATGCTGACGTTCGAGGCAACCACCCCCAATGCGCCCAGATGCAGCAGCGTCTTCCACTGGAAGAGATAGCCGATCAGGACCAAGACCAGGAAGCCGACCGAGGCCACGTACAGCCAATTCCGCAGCGTCCGCAGGTTTCTTGCGAGCCAACGGGCCGACATCCGCGGTAAGAGCGTCCAGAGCGGAGGCGGCCCGGTGGAGGAGTGGGCCCGACTGAGCTGGTATGGGTCGGTGACCACGTAATCATCGGAGGGACGCCCATGCGTCAAGGGGGGCTCGTCGGCGTCGGAAATCATCTCCGCAATGATGCGCGGGTCGGCCTCCGCCGCGCGAACCTTCAGCGGTGGGGGCGTGTTGAGGAGTTTTCCGAGCGGCTCCGAAGGCTCCTCGCCCGCCAGGGGGCGAAGCCGAAGCGCAGGGCCGGCCTCCTCCACCCTGGACGTGGGGACCACCAAGGAATGACCGCAATGCTTGCACTTGCCGTGCTTGCCCCCGAGATGATCGTCCACCTCGATCGTATGCCCGCACTGTTCACATTGAAATCGGATAGGCATCGGTGGTTCACATGGGGTGATGAGCCTGGCGCCCTGCTCGGCCAGTCAATGGGCTCGAGGCCGGACATGGCTAGCTTGACTATACGTCTCATCTCAGGTTGCCGAAACGTGAATCCCCAGAAACTCGGCTTCGGCCAACCCGAAAGACGACGCTGTCCTCTGCTTCCATTTTAGGACAGAGCGGAAACCTCGACGCGGGAATTGGACGCGACCGACCGATTTCCACCGAACCGCGATGGAAGCCCCGAGGACTCCACCAGCTTGAAATTGTCTTTGGCATTTGCCAATGGCAAGAGGGAATCCCGGCACATCTTCACGTGGAGAGATCGCCCTTCCCACAATCGTGAGAAAAGAGTATTTGATGGGCTCGGTCCATTGGAATGGGCCGAGCCTCACGGTCGCCGAGGCTGAAATTCGGCTCCTCATGGCTCATTGACGGCGGCCGGTCGTCCAGGATGGATGATGACGCGGCTCTTTGGCCCCATCCGCGCGTTCGCCCCCGAGCGTGGGGGACTGCCCTCGACCGTTCGCCCCGGTGGCGACTCGGGTTGATCGTGGCGGTTTGCGGCTTGCTGGCAACTTCGGGGGGATGCGTCAGCATCGGTGCCCACGAGGCGAGCTTGCGGAACGCGCTTGAGGGGCGTCGCGAGCGGGTCGAGGCGATGCGACTCCTGAGTGCGCCGACCGGGGTTTTCCTCACCCGGCACGGCCTGGTCGACGAGGCGGCGAACGACCCGGGCGCAACGGCTCGTTGGCTCGAGACGCGGCTCGCCGCCCAGCCCGAACCGGGGGGAGCCCTGGCCTTGGCCGAGCTCTCGTTTCGGGAGGGCCTGTTGCGCGAGCGGAAGTCGCCCGCGTCGGCGCTCCCCTGGTATCGCGATGCGGCGGCCTGTGCGGCGCTGGCCCTGGCCGAACCGGCGGGTTCGAGTTCCGAGTCGGCGATCGAGACCCATAATCTTGCCTTGAAACGGCTAATCCGACTCTCGCAGGACGATGGCGTTCGCGGCGAGAGATCGTGGCGGGACGTGCTGGGGGCACAGGGGCTGGCCCTTGTGAGTTCGGCCACCTATCTGCACCCCACGCAGCTCGCGGACCTCAAGGTGGCCGACGACCTACGGGTCACTGGCATGGAGAACGTCTATCGGTCGAGTGGGCTGGGGATACCGGTCGTGGCGCATCGGCTGGCCGATTCGACCGCGACGACCGATCCCCGCGACCAGTTCTTGCCACGCGAGATTCGCCTTGGGGCCACCGTCGTCCTGCTGCCCGAAGGGGGCCTTGGCGCGGGTGAGTGGCGGCGGCGGCCGGCGTCCCTCTACTTCGCGGACCCGTTCGGAGCTCCTTCCCTTCCGTTTGGGGAGAGCACCGTCAGTCTGGCGACCGATCGGACGACGCCGCTGGCGGATCAGGTCGCCCGGGTTCACCTTGATGAGCTCGAGTGGGCCGGCCTGTTCCATTCGTCATTCCGGCGCACCGGGGTCCAGGCGGGGCTTTACATGCTCCGGCCCTATGATCCGGGCAAGATTCCCGTCGTCCTGGTTCATGGCCTCTTTTCCAGTCCAAGAGCCTATGTGCAGACGATCAACGAGTTATCGAACACACCGTTGATCGCTTCACGATATCAGTTCTGGGTGTTCCTCTACCCGACTGGCCAGCCGATTCCGGTGTCGGCCGCCCGGCTGCGGACCTGGCTGACCCGAGCGCGCGAGACGCTGGATCCGGAGCATACCGACGCTGCGTTCGACCAGATGGTTCTGGTCGGGCACAGCATGGGTGGCCTGCTCTCCAAGATGATGGCGCAAGACCCAGGGCTCGAGCTCTGGAACTCGACGATCCGGATCCCTCACGACCAGTTCCGATTCTCGCCCAAGCTGCACGAGACCCTGGAAGCATCCCTCATCTTCCGCCCCCTGCCCTTCGTCCGTCGGGTTGTGTTCATCGCCTCGCCGCACCGGGGCAGTCCGCTCGCGAGCGACCTCTTCGGCCGGACCATCTCACGCCTGGTGGGCCGTCCCGATGAGTTGGCCGAGAGCATGAAAGAGATCGAGGCACTCAACGGTCCCAAGGTGATCGCCCCCGAGATGCGCGGGCGGACACCGAACGCCATCGGTAACCTCCGGCCCGACAGCCCGGTTCTCGCCGCTCTGGACCGGGTTCCGATCGACCCGAACGTCCCGTACCACTCGATCATTCCTCAAATCCTCAAAGTGAGCGGGACCGACGGCGTGGTTCTCTATAACAGTTCACACCTCAATGGCGCGGCGTCCGAGCTGATCGTCTCGGGCAACCACTCGTCCCAGCAAAAGCCCGAGGTGACACAAGAGCTCCGGCGAATCCTCCTCGAGCATCTGGGAAGCGTTGGCTCAGCCTCCGGGCCAGTTCCGTGAAAACGGACAAGGCACTGATGGTAGATAAAAATAGGGTGTCTTTTTGGGGAAAATGTGTGAATCCTTGATCGAGATTCGGTTTCTCGGGATGGTGGTCGCCTCTCCCCAATCACTTCAAAAGGAGAGCTGAACGATCCCCGTGCAGATTCGAGGAACGGCATGGATGGTGATCGTGGGCCGAGCCGTTGGGGGTGGACGACGCGTCTTTACGTGATGCTGGCGGCGTTGGCTGTTTTGGGGGGCATGGTCGCGATCGGGCTCTTTTCCTCGAGACGGCCCGCGGCGCGAAGCGGTGAGATCCGGGCGGACGATCCCTCGTTGTTCTATTCCCCTTGGAATTGGTACGGCGACGGATCGAGCTTCCAGACGACTCACTTCGGCGCCTGGTTGAAGTTCGGTTGGACGGGTCGAAACCTGAGGCTGAAGGTCGACGTCTCGATGGCGGACCACGCCGGGATTGGTGCCGACGCGTACCCGGTGATCGGCTATTCGATCGATGGTGGGCCGTTCCGCGTGCTTCGACTCGAGCGGGGCGACCGGGAGCGAACGCTTGCCGCCGACCTGCCGGCGGGGAGGCATCGCTGTCAGGCCTACTTGCGTTGGATCGGCTTTGGGGTGGAGCGCTGGAGGGCGGGCCGGCAGGTCGCACTCTGGCGGGTGACGGGCCTTCGGCTCGACCCGGGTGCGACCACCTACCAGGACCCAACGTTGCGGCCCCGCCGCGCCTTGTTCTTCGGCGACTCGATTCTCGACGGCGCGTTCAATCGGGGCGGTGAGACCGACGCTTTCGAAGCCTGGCCTGAAGTGGTCGCCGAGCGGCTTGACGCTGAGCCCGGCAGGGTTGGATTCGAGGGGCAGAGTTACGCGATCGGCACCGGCTCGGAACACGGCAACGTGCCCGCCCTGTTCATTCCCTTGAACCCGCGAGAGAGCACCTGGGATCTGGTCGACTCGTATCATCCCCGGCTCGCCGCGGGGCAATTCGCACCACGTCCCGACTACGTCTTCCTCTGTCATGGCGTGAACGACGCATTCTGCCATGTTCCCCTGGTTGAGGTTGAAGCCTCGGTCCGCGGTCTGCTGCCCAGGATTCGCGCTGCGTCGGGGCTGTCGGCCCAACTCTTCGTCGTGATCCCGTTCGAGGGCTCCAACCGCGCTCCCATCCAGGCCGCGTTCGACGCCTACCAGGCCGCGTCCCCCGACTCGAACTGCCATCTGATCGATCTCGGTGATGACGTTTCCTCCAAGGTCGAAGACCTGGTGGACGGCAAGCCTGCCCGCCGCTCCTTCGATCGCCTTCACCCCAACAGCGCCATGCACGCCCGCCTTGGCACCATGATGGCCGATCGGGTGAGCGCGATTCTTTCGCATTCGGGGCAACGATGATCGTCGTTAAGTGGGATTGTTTGGTGGCATGGTTTTGTGTTTGAAATGGGCAGCCCCTCTGAGGTTGCAATGGCCCGGCCCGACGAAAACGGGCGTGGATAGAGACGGTCGCCACGTGACCGGGGGCTCTACGTCCGCCGGAAGCCAGGGAGCATAAGCTCCCTATCCCTCTCGGTAAAGCCGCTCCCTGTTGCTCCCCGCCAGGGGCTTCCTGGGACCGCGGGCGTCCCGCCCGCTCTTGTATTGAATTGAAATATTAAATTAAATTGAATTGAATTGAATTGCGGGCGGGACGCCCTCGGACCCAGGGGGAGGGAGCGTCAGCTCCCTCTCGTTGAGCCTTCGCATGGGGTGGTTCTTTTGACACTGGGGCAACGGCATCGGGTTGACGGATCCGGGCGGAAAACCCGGTAATATGACGATAATCTCCTTGGATATGACTTCTTTGACGCTCGGTAGCCCCGGCGGGGCGGACCAATGTGGCCGAGGGAAACGCTGTTAATCGTTTATGTCTCTCGATTGTCCTTGACCAGGTGCTTGAGCTTGTCGGGATTGCGCACGATGTAAATCGAGGCGATAAACCCGTCCCGGACGTCGATCGCCAAGGTGTGAATTGCCCCGTCGGGTTCGGTGACGAGGAACCCGGGTTGGCCATTGATTCGGGTCGGGGTGACGCTGTATTGCGCGTATCGATCGTACTTCGAGGCGAGGCCCACAAAGAATCGAGTGATCTTGGCACGTCCCAGGATGGGCCGGAGCGCGGCGACCCGTTTGCCGCCGCCGTCGGTGCTGAGGACGGCATCCTCGGCGAGCAGGCGGGTCAGGGTCTCGGCGTCGCCACTGCGCGCGGCGGTGAAGAAGGCTTCGGCGAGCCGGGCTCCGGCCTCAGGGGGGATCGGGAACCGGGGCTGCGACTCCTTCACGTGGGTGCGGGCGCGGGCGGCAAGCTGGCGGCAGGCGGGCTCGCTCCGGCCGAGGGTTCGGGCCACCTGGCCGAACTCGATGTCGAAGACGTCGTGGAGCAAGAAGGCGGCCCGTTCGAGCGGTGAGAGCCGCTCGAGCGCCAGCATCAGGGTCATCGACAGCTCATGGGCGTAGTCGCTCGCCGTCTCGGCATCGAGGGGCTCGTCATCCAGGACCGGCTCGGGGAGCCAGGGGCCGATGTAGTGCTCGCGCCGGGACCGGGCCGACTTGATCTGATCGAGACAGAGCCGGGTCACGACCGTCGAGAGAAACGCACGCGGGTTGGCCACCGCCGCGCGATCGGTTGTGTGCCAGCGCAGATAGGCCTCTTGCACCACGTCCTCGGCCTCGGCGACCGAGCCCAGCATGCGATAGGCCAGGCCGGTCAAACGCCGCCGCTGGGTTTCAAATTCCCCCGCGTCGATCGGTTCAGGCGTTGTTGTCGTCATCAGGCCACCTGGTGCCGGGCGACGGCCAAGGTCTTACCGCCGATCGTGATCCGGCTGCACGCCTTGCCCTCTCCCAGCGCGTATTTCAAGGTCGGGAAGAGCCGAGCGGAGGTCAGTGCAAAGCTGAGCGAGACGAGCCCTCGCTTGCCCCACCGCGCGACGACCTGCTCGCGAAGCCCGTCGGCCTCAGGGTCGTGGGCGAGCGTCGCCTCGGCGAACCGAAAGCCGAGCCTCACCTCTTCGGGCATGGCTTGCAGGTCGCGTTCGAGAATCGCTTGCAGCACTTCGGGGGGCACTCCCTCACGCTCGGACATCGTCGTCACCAACTGCGTGCAAGGCCCGCAGTCCTCGGCCATCGCCCCCACCAGCTTCGCGGCCGACCAGACGGCGAGCGGCACGTCTTTGCGGTACCGGGCGATCCCCATGACCTTGGCGAACTTGCGGAACGCCGCGGGATCCGCGTCGAGCAGTTCGCGGGCGTAGGTCATGTCGTAGATGTATGAGGTTTCAAACGCATGAATTTGTCGCTTGATCAACCAGCCGAACATCGTGAAGCTCCCTTCCAGCCAGCGTGGTCGGGCCGAGGCGGATGCATGATCTCCTGGTGAGCATTGCGTCCTCGAACCGCCCTTGGCAAGTCTTTCTCAATCAGGCTTCCACCCTAACGACGAGGGAGCCGTTCGCGACGTGACATTCGCGGGTCGAGGTTTTTGAGGGCGAGACGTAAGCGGGTTTCTGGAAAGGGGTTCGGGAAATGGGGGCGTGGCAAGGTGCGAGCCATGCGATGAGGCTATTTCGCGAATTCGGCGTACTTATGCATCGTGTAGAAGTGCCGGCCGTTGCGGGGATTGAGGAATCGGTAGAGGGGCACGGTGTCCGGCTTCTCGTCGGGGTAGAGCAAGCAGGCGATTCCGTCCGAGCGATAGCCTGCGCGGGCGACGCCTTCGCCGTCCGGTGCCGTGGTGTAGAACGGTTCTTTGCGGCTCCGCCAGCGATAGAGCGGGACCGTGCCTTCGGTCGCGCTCGGGTAGACGTAACAAGAGACGCCTTCGGAGACGTACCCTTGGCGTTCCAGTCCTTCGGGGGTGACAGTGTACAGGTGATGCCCTTGCCGGGGGTGGAACCAGCGTGTGAGCGCGACGGTCCCCGGGTGTGGCTCCGGATAGACGTAGCCCACGACCCCTTCGGTTTTGAGCCGGGTGACGTCGAAGTGGAGCACCACGTCTGACGGGGCATAGTCGATCGCGCAGAGGACGCCGTAATCACGGAACGCCTTGACTCGCTTGTTGATCTCGGCGTTGATCTTCGCGCCGAGCTGAGACGCCTTGCCGTCGGCGATTTGAGTGACCACCTGATCGAACGATCGGCCGAGGATCTTCGCCAACGCGCCGGCGAACCCTTCGAGCTCGCGCCGCTTGACCTCCTCGACCTCGACCCGGAACCGCGGGGCGCCGTCACGCCCGGGCTCGACGTTGATCCCGATCCGCACGTCGAACCGGAAGCCGGTCCAGTTCTCGGTGGATTCCTCCTTGCGGGGGCGCTTCTCCTTGAGCGGAGACACCGTGGGGGGGCGGAACTCACCGACGACCTGGCATGCCAACTCGAACCGCCGCGACTTGGGGTCGATCGCCAGGAGCCGGAACTTCTGAACGGTTCCTTGGTACTTGCCGTCCTTCTGGAACGGAATCGTCGGGACGTTCTCGATGACGCCGGAGAGGAAGTCCTTGTCGAGCTTGATCTCGGCCGCCGCGAAGCCAAAGGCGGGGAAAAAGAGACTCGCAACGGCGAAATGAAGGACGGCGATCGTCCCGGAGGCTGGAACCCTCATCGTCACTTCTCTCTCTTCGTCCATGAAGCAGTCGCGGGCCCCAGGCAGCCGCCTTGCGCCGCAAACAACGGTGGCGACTCGGCGGATTCGCCCTGATGGTAACCGTGCGCCACCATCAAGGGAAAGGCCGATTCGCCGCGTGGCAATGACCTGGACTGGCCGGCGGTTGAGAACGAGCATCGGCGTTCTCAAGGGGACGGCTTTCTCCACCCAGGGCCACCTGGATGTCGGGATCAAGGACGGGGGACTGTTGGCGGTTCGGGGTCGGTGGCCGGCAAGCCCGCGTCGCTCCTGACCCGGACATAAGACGGGAACCGCGGGACCCCGCCGTCGGAAAGCTCTTGGTAGCGGAACGTGATCGTGGCGCCGATTGCCGGCGGCGCTGAGCGTTCGGCGTCGGAGAAGCCCGTGCCGACCGAAAACGTGTCCCGTCCGCCAACTCCACCAGCAAGGCGCCGAGCCGTCCCTTGTGCCGCCCTGCCCCTTTGAGATGCTCGAGCACGCGCGCCTCGGCGTCACGAAAGCTCTTGACCTTCAAGAGCGTGGTCGACCGCCCGACCTCGTAGCGCGAGCCGGGCTGGCGGAGCATCAGCCCCTCGCCCCCGAGTGTCTCGACCCGCGCCAGCTCCTCACGCAACTGCGCCAGGCCGGTGCAGGCGGTATGCTCGTGGGCTTTCAAATAGGCCGACCGCGATCGAGCCATCTGCTCGCTGACGAACGCCAGGCGGTCTTCGAACGTGGCGTCGACCCCGGGGGCGTCGAACACGACGTAGCGGACTTCCTTCCAGTGGTCGCTCTTGTCCTGGCGGCGGACGATCCCGACCGTCCGCTGGAACGCCTTGCGGCCGATCCAGAGCTCACCATCGAGCGGAGTCTCGGGGAGCCCTTCGAGGAACCAGGCGGGGGCGTGGAACAGGTTGCCGAGCCGTGAGATCAGTGCCTTGCCGTTCCAGTAGGCTCTCACTCCGTCGAGCTTCTCGCTGACCCACCAGCCCGCCAGGTCCTCGGCGTTGTCCCACTTCTCCGCGAGCAGCAACGGCGGCCCCGTCTTCGTGGCGGCGCCCTCTCCGTCGGGCTCGCTCGCCGTTTCCAGCTTTGGCCCAGGGTCGAGGCCGACCCGAGCCTGCTCCGCCGTCTCGCCGCGCAGCTTGCGCAGGTGCTTGCAAGTCCGCCGCTCGATCGCCGTCGACTGGTTTCGCCAGGCCGGACAGGAGCAGGAATAAACCCCTCCGGTATTCTTCAACACGTAGGGCTTGGCCCCCGATCCTTTCATCTCGACCGACTCACCGTCACTCAGGTCGGGCATATCGGTTCGTCCTTCCCCGTTAAGGGCTGTTGGACCCAGGTTTCTCCGTGCCGGGTGCCAACTTTATCGGACCGGGATGTTCGAGACCATGGCCTTGGTCATCTCGTCCTGGCCCCCTTGAGGTTGACGGTCCAGCACTTGGCAGAATCAAGATTCGTAGACGAAATGATTGCATGCATTGGGTGTGGCTGGTTTGGCAAGTCGGACCAGGTGGAGCCACGCCGCCATCGGCCTTTTTTTCTCGGATTGGCGCTCGAACGGTTTCGCGAAACGGCTCAGGACGCGTCGCGCATGGTTCGAGCACGGGCCGGGAATGGGAGAAGTCGATATGGTGCATAGACGTGCTCACGATTGACATACTGGTCCATTGAGAAATCTGTCATTCTGTCTCAGTCGTGCCGAGTGTGGTGGAAAAAACCCACGGTCGATGGTGTTTGCTCCAAGAGTGTCGACTTAAATCACCGTTTCTGGGAGATCTCGTGCAAAATGATCGCCAAGTGGGTTGAGCGGCACATTCATTGCGTAGTCATCACCCAATGTCATTTGCATTCCATTAGGGACGGAGCCGGACAGTTTCCTCAGTTTCGGAGTGTCAGGCTACCGGGAAGGTGACGCCCCAATGACACCGCCATGACGCGGTGATTGGCCTGAATTTTGAGGAGGGTTTCATGCTCCCAATCTCCGATGCCACCAATCACAGAGCCTTACCCGACGACGATCCCTCCAGCGATTGTCACGAGGATTCCGGGGGGGAGCCGGTTCCCCGGCCTTGGGAGAATCGCAAGGCGACCGCTCGGGCGCACCGGGCCAGCCAGGCTCGGTCCGCCAGCACACGCCGTCGTTCCGTTGATCCGTGCACGAGCGAGATGGTTTACTCCCCGGCCGAGCTCGAGTTCATGTTGGCCATGCAGGCGTATAAGCAGTCGAGCGGGCGGATGTTTCCGACCTGGAGTGAAGTCCTTGAGGTGCTCACGAAACTTGGTTACGAGAAGTTCCCGTAAAGCGACGACCGCCCACCCTTTCCAATGAATTCAGGAGCGGGCAGAATCCCCGGTCGTCCAGGCCATTGAGCGGTTGCGTCCCGCTTCTGGATCTCCCCCGAGTCTTCATGTCGTTGGATTCTGGGGAGAAGAGCGGTTTTCAGCTCAGGGGCGATTCTTTGGGAACGCCGGAATCGCAAAAGGAAAAATGGCGTTTTGGGTCACAATCCTGTAAATTGCCGATGAGAGACACATCTCGTCAGGATTTCGCGATCAAATCAGTCGCCCCATCGTGGTCATTTGACCTGTGAGTTGACACTCGATGAGTAAAGTCATCATGACAGATTTCATTGAGAAGTTGCCTCAGGCCTTCCGGGAGGGGGATTCTCACGTGACGGCCAAGGATGTCGAGGCCGACAACGTGCAACTCCTGCAAGCGATTTATCATGCGGTGATTCAAGGGGATCTTGCAGCCTTCGCGGACCTGCTCGCGGAGGACGTTGACCTCGAGATTCTGGGTCCGTTAACCATCCCGTTCCTTGGCTCATGGCAGGGCCGACAGCAGGTGACGGAAGCCGTGCGGAATAACTTCGCCACGGTGGAGGATCAGAGTCCCGAATTGCAGTCCGTGATCGCCCAGGGGAACACGGTGGTCGCCAGTGGACGTGAGCGGGGCCGTTACAAAGAGACAGGGCAAGCTTACGACGTCCAATGGGTCCAGTTCCATACCTTCAGCAATGGGAAACTGGTTCGCATCCGCCAGCTTGTTACCGACTCGCGAAGTTGACCAAGCTTTGGTCTCACCTCGGCCCAGCCGATTTTCACTGAGCTCGCCTTAAACCGAGGGGCTGCCCACCCTGAAACTGCGGAGTGGGATCCTGGGGGACTCGTGCACGCAGATCGTGGTGGCGTGGTGCGTCACGAAGCGTGCTGAGTCGTGACCCATGGCCACGATATTGGCTTCCTTATGATTTGCTGGTTATTCTATTGTTCTGAAGCATGAACTCTCTCAATTGCAGTTGACGGTCGATTGGCCTCGCCCCATAATCCGGCCCACTCGAACTCACATCCGCCGCTTCCTCACCTCCCCTCTTCTCCCATCTTGCTCTTGACTCGTCCTCCAACAAGCGAGGTTGATCGATGTCCGTCTTACTCGTCCTTCTGGCCGTGACATTAAGTGGTGAAGATGGCTCCTCGATCCCGAGTGGCCCCGCGGCTTCGCCGCAGGTGAAGGCTCGGAGGATCGAGGGAGCGGCGGCCGCGACCGGACCGACGATTTCCTATGAGGTTCGGTACGTCACGATGACGGATCTGGATTGGCGTGGCAAGTTTGACCCCAAACTCATTCCGGTCGCTCGCCAAGGGGGCGCGGCGGTCTGGGCGGCCGATTCGGCGACCTTGGCCGAGTGGCTCAATTTCTGCCAGGCTGACAGTCGATGCCGCATCGTCCAGGCGCCGAAGGTCACGACTCCGGCGGGCGGCGAGGTCAGCCTGACCCACGGCGAGGTCATTCACTACGTGGCTCACCTCGAACGGGTCGCCGACGGCCCCATCAATAAGGCGAGTAAGCTGGCGTTCAAGCCCGAGATCGCTCAGGTTCATAACGGGATTCGCACGCGTCTCTCGTCCGGCCGGATCGAGGAGCAAGGTCTTCGCGCACGGTTCCTGATCGAAAATGACCGCCTCGTGTCCTTTCAGGCGTCGCAGTACCGCGAGATGGTCAACCCGCTCGAGGAGAGTCCGGTCGAGCCGCAGGGCCTGTTCGCCTCGGGGGTGAACCGGCTCGCTCAGCCTCACGCGGCGAGTCTCGCGGCGACGATCCAGTACCCCGTGGTTGACTCCGCGCGGGTCGATGGCGAATGGCTGATACCGACGGAGGGGGCGCTGATCGTCAGCCTCGGAAGTTCCCTCAAGAAGGGGAAGGTTCTCAAAGAAATCCGCAATGAAGAACTGGTCGTGATTCGCTATCGACCCGACCCTGGCGCATCGCCCACCCCGATCGCCGCGGAGCAGACCGCCGCCGTGCGGCCGACTCGTCTCAAAAGCCCCGCCGCGAACTGAACGACCGAGAATGCAGCCGACCGCCCGCCGCTGTGGGCTTGACCCGGGAACCGCGTTTTGAGGGGAATTCGAGTGGCCTCGGTGGTTTGCAATCGGGGTCGTACAGCAACCTGAGCGGATCGCGGAGCCATCAACTAATCCGTTTCAAGCCGGTGAATCAAGACCCAAGAGGGGGACTGGCTGGCCCGGAAGAGCATCGCTCCCCAACGTCAACCGGGTTCCCCGGGGCCAGGGTCAGGGGAACCCGAGTCGGGTTGCCCCAACCGGCTCCGTCCCTCATCCTGGTTCGGGCTCGACGTAGTGCCACGATCCGCCGCGCGTCTGATAGCGCTCGAATTGGCCGGGCACCGAGGGTTTGGGGTTCCGATCGGGGCCGAACTTGACGTTGACCTTACCCGACTGCACGAACTCATACTCGATGACAAAGCCATCCGGGGGCACGAACTCCGGTCCTCCCGGCTTCCCCGCCATCGTGATCTCCTCACCGTGCTTCGGTCCACCGACGATTTTCATGAGGGTCCTCAACGGGCCTGTTGGACGTTGCAAACGATTCCGTCCGCATGGGCAGGCGATGATGGACTCGATTGGCCCGCTTTGTAAAGCCCCGCCGAACCCAGGATGGTGTCATCAGCGATTCACGATGGATTCGCCGTCAGGGTCGGATTCGTCCCGTCGGGTGGGCACGGCCCTCCATCCCGATCTCCTTGGCAAATCGAGAGGTTACGTTGAAGGGTAAGACCCCGCAACAGGTCCATGAGGTGGGTCGGTGATCGTGCCAGGAAGGGGCAGGAAGAACCTCTCCGACTTCGAATGAACGCGACCTTGATCCGTCGATTGGTGCGGATTCGGGAGTTAGGGCCGAACGACAGTGTGATTGTGGTTTCAATAAATTGTAATGTTTATCGATGTTTTCCGGCGATGTGAATCCACGCTGACGAAGCTCAGTTGCGGAGGTGTATTGACTGGGAAATGATTAGGATGGGTGGGATCTGCCCGGGTTGTGTTTTTGGCGATCACGAATTCATATTTTTGTTGATCGACAGTTTCATGTGTCGGGGCCCCGCTCAACCCGCAGTGACGGCCCCTGCACGACCGTCGGCGGATCCGACTTTTCTGGGCATACGGCCGAGAGCGATCGGGGTGCTGCTGCTGTCCCTAAGGCTCTCGGCGATGCGACCTCCTGGCCAGTCAAGGGCGGCTCAAGAGGGCGGAGTCGCACCCGGGCTATCCTTCTTTGAGTTTGCGGAGGATGCCTCGTGTTGATCCACGGCGTCTCGGAGGAAGCCGACGACGAGTGCGTTCAGCGAATTCTTGTCCTCACGCGCTCGCGAAGCCAACTGCTCGTGAAGGGCTGGGGGCATCCGGATTTGAAAGTGGACGACGGTCTCGGGCATTTTACACCTGGTTGGGCGCGCTGCGCTCGGTCTCGAACGGAGCGAAGCCGTTTCGGGGTATGATATAAGGTTCAGGATCATTCTCTGGGTGCCAGGAACCCTTGTCAATCGTCAAGCCAAGGACGCTTGCCAGCGCCTCCTTCGATGCAGTCGCCAAGGGGCCAATCCGGTCCAAGCGATTGCCGAGTTGTCGTCCAATTCGGCAGTGGCGTCCCTCCATTTCCGTCCGAAGCAAAACACACCAGCCACCCCGATCGTTCGGCCTGTACTCCCCCCGAACGTCAACCGCCGTCGAGCCGATTCGGGCCGCGCCCATGCGAATCGGAGGAATTGCTCTTGAACCAGATCGCTCCGCTCGATACTGTCTGTGGGCCGATTCCCCGATAGCTCAATCGGTAGAGCGAGCGGCTGTTAACCGCTAGGTTCTAGGTTCGAGTCCTAGTCGGGGAGCTTTGAGAGTCTTCTTAACGGAAGATCCGAAATGAGAAGGGGTCACGGTGAAAGCCGTGACCCCTTCTTTCATTGATCTGGCCCCTTTCCGTTCGAGGGACCCGCTCTATCGACGATCCCTCCACGGTCACCCGGAATGTGGCCCCGCTGATCGTCAGTGTCGCACGGCGGCGCCTGCCTCGATTGATGCTGCACCGTTTGATGCCCACGGCCGGCCGATTGTCCCGCCGGCCCCGGCTTTCGGCCCGAGGCTGCATCCGCTTGTGGCCATCGCCCCGGTTTGCTTAAACACGGTATCGAGCCAGGCAAGCTGTTCAACTCCAGGAGGTTCGCCCCGGAATCGGTCAAGGCGATCAACGAGGTGGCTGCCTACACTTGCGCCGGTCGAATCACCGGCCTACCGGCAGCGTGAGCAGGGGGCCGCCCGGCTGTTGACGCCCGAAGTCGAGGCGGCTGAGCGAGAGGACCAGGGCGAAAGTCGCCTTGCTGGGTTGATCGCGATCGTCGATGTAATACCAGTAGTCGCGGTATTTCACCGCGACATACGCCGTCGGGGGTGGCTTGTGTCCGCGGCACGCGTGGACCGCGAACAGCCCCTCGGTGATCGCTCGCGCATCGACCGACTTCCCGTCGGGCCCGGTCGGCAGTCTCACGAGCCCGGCTTCGATGTGTTCGCACGGGACCTCGACCCCGTTGGCCAGGTAGAAGAACACCTGGGCCGTGGATCGTGGGCTGACCTGAATCGCTTCCGAGGGCGGGCTTGGGGCTTGGAGCGGGTCGAGGACCACTCCCGGCGAGACGACGACCACATAGCGGGGTTGTCCCGGCCGAAGGTTCAGCAGACCGGCGACCTCTTCGATGATCGGATGATGGAGGGCGACCGGGTTCACCTCCAGGACCAACCGCCGTTCCTTGCGCGAGAGAACCCAGTCCGCCCCATCCCCGCGCGGGCGATATTCCAGGCCCGACTTCGCCGCCTCGACGACCACGGAGGCCGCGATGGCCGACGAGGGCAACGGTCCGCCGACTTCGACGAGATGTTCTTCCGGTCGCACGGCACCGAGGCCCAGGTCCTGGGCCGCCTGGAGCAGTTCCGTCACCCGTCGGAACCGGCCGAAATCGGGGATGAGTTCCCGTTGCGGTCCGCTGGCCGTGATCGCGTTCGGCACGCCGTTGAGCCGCTCGACCCAGAGGCGCAGTACGGTCGCCACGGGCCAGCTCGTCTGCTGGAGGAGGATTAAGGTGTCCGCCGTGATCGGGGTGAGGAACTTCTCGACGGCATCCCCGTTGTCCGACGGGATCAGGGTCAAGGTCGGGCGGTTCGCGCCGCTGACGTTGATGTCCGGTAGGATCGAGGTGAACGATCGGAACGTGCTGCCCGCGGGGTTGGGCGCGTTGAAGAACGGCCGCGCTTCCGCGCCGCCGGCCAGTTCGTACTGCGCTGCGATCGACGAGACGTTGAGGTTGAGGGGCGACTCGTTGTAGCGCATGTGGACGAGGTTGCGGAGGAGTTGCTCCTCGTCGACGTGCCGGACGGCCTCGTTATAACGGCCGTGCGACCGCTCCAAGACTTTCGGGCCGAAGGCACATCCCCCCTCGGCGAGCACACAGGCGAGGATTCCGGCGATCGTGAGCCGCGCGAGGCGCTTCGATCTCGGCTTGAGCACATCCCCGACCCTTCTGCTTTGCGAGGCGTTCTCACTCCCTCGACCGAGGCGGACGAACCTCGGGGCGAGGGCATTCTGAGGTTTTCGACCGCCCCGTCAAGGCGAATCAGGTGCGTTGACGCAATCGACCTACGATCCGCCCCGAAATGCAGGTCGAGAGCCTGGGGCGTCCGCTGCCGACCTCAGCGAAAACGCGGGAGGAGCTGGCCGTTGCGCGGTTCAATCGGCCCCGATCACCTCCATCAGCTTGGCGTGAGCCACGCGGTAGTTGGCCTCGGCGTGCAACTGCTCCAACTCGGCCTTCGCCGTGGCTGCCTTGGCGGCCTGGATCGCGGCTGGCAACCGGGCGGGACCCTCGGAGTCCCGTCGCGCTTGAACCATCTCGTTGGCGAGTGCCAGGCCCTCGTTGGCCTGTTCGAAGCCGGTGTAAGCCTGGCGAGCCTCGAGCACGACCTTATCGATGGTTGCCTGCACGTTCTGCTGGGCCTGGGCAATCTGGTATTCCCGCTGGTGCTTGACGTGACGTCGCTTGCCCCAGTCGACGAAGGTGTACGAGGCGGAAATGCCGAACGCCCCGAAGTTGGGCTGAATGATGGGGGCGGCGGTCTGATTGAAATAGGAACCGAAGATGTTCACGTCGGGCAGGAACTCGGACCGTGCGATCTGGAACGCCGCGGCCGCTTTGTGGGACGTTGCCATGGCTTCCTGGACCTGCGGGTTGCAAGCCAGGGCCCGGCCGGCGGCCTCGTCCGCCGAGTGGACGGGGGGCTGCGGTGGCATCGGCTCCTCGAGCACGAGCAAGGTGCCCGCGGGGAGTCCAATCAGGTTGTTGAGCTGCTCGGCGATATCGGCGGACTGGCCATGCACCTGATTCAGCGCCTGCCTCGCCTCGATCGACGCCACGCGGATTTCGGGCGAGGAACCGATCTGGGCGAGTTGCTGGGCATAGTTCACCTGAACCTGCAGCGCGGCTTCGATCCGCTGGGCCCCATGCAGGCCGTAGAACGCCTGGGCCACACCAGACAACAGGTCGCGAGTCCCCTTGGCCAGTTGGGCCTGGGCGATCTGCTCGTCGGCCTTGGCGATCTTGACCGCCGCGTTGACGGCGATCAGCTTCGTGATCGGCTGGGCCAGCGTGATGGCGGCCAGGCTGCTGTCCTGATTGACGGCGTTGACAGCGACCGTCCGCGACCCCGGCGGTAGGATGCCGAGCCGGCCTGTTCGTATCGTGTTGACGACGCCGAGGTTGGTATTGAAATGGAAATAGTCGACGTTGCCGAGGAGCTTGGGGAGGTAATCCGTCTTCGCCGCGGCCGTCACTTCTCCCTTCTCTCGCATAGCCAGCTTGGCCAGCCCGAGGCCCTTGCTCGTGACCAAAGCCCGCTGCTTGGCGTCCTCCAGCGTCAGGTGATAGACCGTCTGCCCGGGAGCGAGTCGATTCGAGCCCGGCAGCAGCGCGTCCTGCGCAGATGCCGTTCCGGCGCATAGGAGCAAGATCGCGAAGGCCGATCGCAGGTACAGGCGTATCCAAGGCCGCATCGATCTGACCCCCTCCTAGGGCTGAACCTTCGCAACAAGCCCCCTTCGGTCCTTGGAGCCTGAGCGACGCCGAACTCTCCTCGCCGGCGTTGGAGGGATTATCGGCACAAGCAGGGCAAGCTGGGTAGGCAAAATCTGCTAGCCGCGGCGCGCCGGGGTGGTGGCGGCAGGCGCGGGTTCTGCCTCGCGTTCCAAATGTGCTAATTTGTCCATTAAGAGAAAGAAGTGTTTTGCTTCAGTCGGAAATGGAGAGCGGCCTCGCCCGAGTTCTACGGGTTTGGTGACACCTGGGCGAGGAGCCAGTGGCCAGGCGAGGAGCCAGTGGCCAGGCACTTAAAGTGGGTAAGGTGGGAACCCAGGGAGATCCGTTGAGGATCTTAATTGGACACCTAAGTCTTTCCCAAATCTCCCAGACGGCCCAATTGAAGTGCCTGGCTGCTAGCACTCCCTCGAACCCCAACGCCAAGATTGCCACGCCGATCATCAACCGTCGCGTTGTAAGTCGTGGGAGTCGCATGAGGGCTAGTGCATGATTACTGCCATTTTGGACAGTACTTGCACCTCAAGCCCGGCTCAATAATAATAAAGAAGCCATTTAAACACCCAAAGACCGATTGAGCCGATTTCACGATCCGACGAGGACCGAGCTGGGTCGCATCTCCTTCGGGAATTCGATCGCCCCCCCACTCCCCCCTCCCCCCCTCGTATCGGTCCCCGGCGTGGGCGGCCGGGATCGCCGATCGTGCGGGTTGGGAAGGTCGCCAATCGAATCGGTGTTGGCACGTGCTCTTCCTATCCATTCCGGGGGGGTCCCAATCATGATTCGGAAACATCGCGCCTTCACGCTGATCGAATTGCTGGTGGTGATCGCCATCATCGCTGTCCTGATCGCCCTGCTTTTGCCCGCCGTCCAGGCCGCCCGCGAGGCTGCGAGGCGCGCCCAGTGCGTGAATAACCTGAAGCAGCTCGGGCTCGCCATGCAGAATTACCACGACACCGTCGGCTCGCTCCCCATAGGCCGGCAGAACGCGCCCCGGCGGACGTGGGCGTTCTCGATTCTGACGACCATCGAGGGGAATACCCTCTTCAACGCGATCAACTTCACGACCGACTTCTACCAGCCTCAGAACACGACCGCGATCCGGATCAACGTCAACGCGTTCGACTGCCCCTCCGATCCGGGCGGCTCGAACATCGAGGAACCGGCCTCCCCGTACCCTCGGGCCAAGGCCAGTTACATGGTCAACTACGGGAATACCTGTTGGCACCAGGACGGCTCGCGCCCGGGCCAGGCCACCGGCCACACCCCCTTCACCCCCGAATCGACCCTGGCCCAGGTCCCCCCGCCCTACACGACGGTGGCCTACCTGCCCGGCCCGTTCACGGGCGACAAGTCGTACGGCCTGCGCGACTTCACGGACGGCACGAGCAATACCGTGTTGCTGAGCGAGATCAAGATCGGGCTCAATCAAGGTAGCAGCTCCGACCACCGGGGCGACATCTTCAACGACGACCGGTGCTGCTTCGAGTTCTACACCTACTCCCCGCCGAACGCCAAGACCTACGACCAGATTGAAGGTGGGTTTTGCCTCTACCCCAACGCCACCAACCCGCCCTGCGTCAACGTGAATCTGACTTCGTTCTGCGCCGCGAGGAGCTTCCACTCGGGCGGGGTGAACGCCGCGATGGGCGACGGCAGCGTCAAGTTCATGAAGGATTCGATCGCCGTCAATATCTGGCGGGCGCTCGGGAGCATGGGCGGCGGCGAGATCGTCTCCAGCGATGCGTACTGACCACCTCCCCGAGCGACGAGGGATTGAATTCGCGGCGATCGACCTTCTTCCAGCGGGCGGGCTCAAGGATCTCCGAGGACTGGACATCGGATTGGATCCCGGGTTCCGAGAGCCTGCGCCCCCGACCAGCGATACGGGACGTGGGAATTTCCACCAAATCGAGGGGAATCATGACAGTCAAGGTCAAGCGATCCTGCTTATTGGTGTTGCTCCTCCTCGGGTTCGTCCTCGGTTGTAGCAGGAGCGAGCCCGAAGTCAAAGTGGACCCCGCATTGGCGAAGAAGCCCTTCCCGAAGGCGGGAGGACGCCAAGTGCCCTGACGGTCATGGGTTACCCGGTTGTCGAGTCAAGGAACGCTCTCTAGCCAGAGCCAGTAGAGCCAGTGGCCAGGCACCTAAAGTGGGTAAGGTGGGAATCCAGGGAGATCCGTTGAGGATCTTAATTGGATACCTAAAATTTTGCCGAATCTCCCAGACGGCCCAATTGAAGTGCCTGGTTGCTAAGGACTGCGCCCTCGTCCATCGGATCGCGTCCGAGTGTCCATGGCATCGCGTGTGGGGTTCGCGTCGTCCAGCTCGACATCGCCCGACCCTCGAACATGGCCACCCAAGGGCGATCGGGTGGGATGCTCGGCCTCGTTTGCGTCGTGGGCCGCCTCGTCCTGGCCGATGGATAGCCGGGGTGGACGTATGGACGATCGGTTCGGCTCGGTCTCAGCCTGGGCGGATTCGGTTGGCTTGGTGAATCGAACGATCGCGAAAACCGCGTGAGGTATGGAGTTGGGAAGCGTGCTCCATCGCTCGGCCACTTCGGCTAGCTCAAGAAACTTGCGGCGCGGATCGAGAACCGCCAACTCACCAATGAGTTCAGCGATAGCATCCGAGGCCGTAGGGCGGTGTCGTATTGTATCGATTGCCTATCGGACGCTGGCAGGTTTCGTTGTCCGGTTCGGCTTGACTTAACCCCTTGGACGGGGCTGGAAGTGTTGTCATCTATCGTGAATAGCGGCGGAGGGACTCGAACCCCCGACACGCGGATTATGATTCCGCTGCCCGGTCACACGGAAAGCCTTTTTTCAAGCGGTTTGGCGAGCGACGATCGCCCCTTTTCCCCCTATTTGCCCACCGACAACTGTCAAACTGATCCCGATCCGCTGAGCGAGTTTCCCGACTTGGCCGAACTTGCCCGACTCTGGCCGAGTCTTCCCCCTGCCCTACGCGACGGAATCATGGCGATGGCCAGGGCCGCCACGCCGACCGACGCCACCCAAGGTGAAGTCGAGCCACGCCGATCGTCCCCGCGTCCACGTCGAGACTACGTTACAGGCCCGGCCGACGCGACGGTTGATGTCCACGAGGCCGAGCAAGCCGCCCCTTCCTTGGGTGGCACTGGCAATCGTCGCGGGTTCGTTGACCTGACTGGCGACGCGAACCGCTCGGGCCGCGAGGCCGTGGAAGCTCAGACGCGATCCGGGAGGCGAGGCCGAGCTACGCGCCGGGATGGCCGGTCGTGACGAGGCTGAGACCGTCTCCTTTATGTGTGTCGGAATGGGGTTTCGGCACACATAAGGCCAAGCTCCGGACACCAGGACAAGATGAGGTGAGGCAAGGGCCGAGTTCCCCCACGCCCGCTTTGAGCCGCCCAGATGAGGCGAGCAAGCGAGCGCCGGCCGAACCGCATCCCTTAGGCGGCTTCCCCCTAGTCCGCCAGGATCGCCCGCGAGCATTTCAATTACCCTGATTCGCCAGACCAGGCAATTCGCCTAGTTCTCTCGTCTTCGTACCGAATCGTGCAATATGCACGAGTAAACAATTGCCCGAATAGGCAACACGAAGATTAAGAAGATTTTATCTTAGGACCAATGGGCGTATGACTACATGTAAGGCATTTGCATGAACGGAGTTGCATAAGGCGTGTCAACGTGACTCTTCTGCTAAACAAGTGCTAAACGTGGGTTTAGGAGAGGATATGTAGGAGGGTGAAAAAAAATATCCGCGATAGGGGGGCGGAGAGAGGATATGTAGGAGGCGCGTGTGTTTGTCTTGAGGAACCGAAGGGAGCCAACAATGAGTGCAGACAAACGAATGAATGCGGCGGAAATTGCGGCTGAGACCGGAATGTGCAAATGGACCATCCTTGACTGGGCAAAAGCGGGAAAAATCCCGTGCGTTCGGATTTCGCCCCGAACCATCCGCTTTGACAAGTCCAAGGTACTGAAGGCACTGGGCCTGGAAGACGAAGTGGTTGTCAGCAATTGAAGCTTGGGCCGCTCGGCTGGTAAGCAACCGACACACAATTAGATCAGTATTCAGTCATACGAAAAACGCCCCAGGCGGTCGTGACTCCGCGAGGGGCGCTCGTGTGACTCATGCCGGAGTTAAGCGACTCCGGAAAACCGACATTCCTTACGCATCAAGGAAAGCCAGTGGTTTAAATGGTATCACGTTACGTCACAGAAAACAAGCTCCTAGCGGCCGAAAATGAGTCGATTCCCGACTCCGGCCCGGGCTGGAATCCGGCTGACGGAATTCCGGGCGATGGGGCAAGCGATGGAGTGGCGATCAAGAGCGCCGCGACCGCCAGCGTTCCCCTCACTGGGCCGCCGACCCCCGCCAAGGTCGACCGAGAGACGCTTGACTCGATCCTCTGCGTCATTGTGGAGCCTGGCGACGTTATCGCGATTCGTATCTTTGGGGCCGAAAAGAAGAACGGATACCTTGTCAGGTCGGAAGACTATCCGAAGACGTATGAGGGGTGCTACTCGGCCCGCGACAACATGGCCGTTGACGCCGCAAGTGCGAGCGGTGTGAGTGTGTACCTGATCTCGAATCCGGTTCATGAGCATGTGCTCGCAAGGGCAAAAAACAGGCTCAGGAAGATCGGGAAGGGCGAGGGCGTCAGCGTCAAGGATATCCGTTGTCTACGGTGGGCTTATTTCGACTTCGACGCGGTCAAGCCAGACCCAAACATCCCGGCGACGGACGAAGAACGAGACGCCGCCTTGGCCCTCCGAGACGCATTCCTTCTCGCACACAAGGATATGGCCGCTCATGCGATCTGGGGATGTAGTGGTAACGGAGGGTGGGTTCTCGTCAGGCTCCCCGACTACCCGAACGACGAGACGCATCGAGCGATCGTCGCCGAGACGGTTGACTATGCCGCCGACAATTTTGGAGCCGACCGAACGACGAAGAACCCGGCCCGGCTCTCGCCGTTGCCTGGCACGGTCAAGCATAAGGGCGACCCGATCCCTGGACGCCCCCATCGGAACGTGACGGTGGATCAAACATCACTCGCTCTGTTCAACCGCAATGACTCGTTCGACCTGATCGGGTTTCATGAGTCGGTCGTCAAGCCCGCCCGAGACGCCGCCCAGCAAGCGACGGGCAAGCCCGCTAGCCCCACGACGTCCAAGAGGTCAACCGGGTCTCCCAAGGCCGGCAGCACGTCCGTGGGCGGCTCCGGGGATCGGGTCGAGCAACGGGCTATCGCATACCTGGCCAAAGTCGATCCCGCGATCCAGGGGCATCACGGATCAGATGATTGCTTCAAAGCCGCTTGCGTGGGCCCGGCCTTCGATTTCGATGAGGAGACGACGTTCCGCCTACTCCGGGATCACTACAACGAGCGATGCGAGCCCCGTTGGTCCGACGATGAGCTTCGGCACAAGATCGAGGATGCATACGCGAAAGAGCCGAGGCGAGGGTGGCTTCTCGGGGCCAAGTCGAGCCCCCCAGGTGAGGGCGAGCCGGTCTCGCCTGACGCTGGCGAGGATTTTAAGCACCTTGACGCCCCGCAGGCGATGGCGAGGCAGATCAGGCACAAGAAATACTGCCACTGGGGCGTGAGCACGCTACGCAAGCACGCGGACGAGTTCTATCTCTGGAACCGCAGATCCTACCGTCCAATGTCAACCGAATCGATCCACGACGAAGTGTCCGAATTCGTCCAGGCAGAGATCATCAAGGAATTTGCGCAGCGTAAGATGGCGGAAGGTCTCAAAATGGCCAAAAAAGAGACGATCGAGGAAAAGGACAAGGCCAAGGAACGGCCCCTGAAACGAGGATTTGTTGCCGACGGAGTCCAAGCCCTTGGTGCGACGGTTCGCACGCACGCCGACAGCATCCCGGTCTGGCTCGACGGCGAGGGCGACGACTGGAATGCTTCGGACGTGCTTTCTACGAACAATGCACTTGTTTATATCCCCAGCTACCTGAACGGCGAACAATGCACTCGCCTGCCGACCCCCAGTTTTTTCACCACGCACTCGCTCGGGTACGACTGGCAACCCGACGCTCCCAAGCCTGAGCGATGGTTGCGGTTCCTGGCCGAGACCTGGCACGACGACCAGCAATCCATCGATACGCTTCAAGAGTGGTTCGGGCTACAACTTGTCCCGGTCACGAGCTACGAAAAGATGCTCGCTCTGATCGGGCCGCCTCGCGCCGGCAAAGGTGTGATTGCGTCGATGATGCGGGAAATGGTCGGCACGGCGAACTGTTGCGGACCGACATTTTCCGGTCTCGCTGAGACGTTCGGGATGCAAAGTCTCATTGGAAAACTCTCGGCGATCATCGACGATGCTCGGCTCTCGGGAAAATCGGATCAAGCCATTATCACGGAACGGCTCCTATCGATCTCCGGTCAAGGATGCTTGGACGTTCGCCGTATGCACCGGCCGCAATGGACCGGGGTTTTGACTTGCCGGATCACGCTCATCTCGAACGAGCTACCCAGGCTCAACGACAACGCCAACGCGCTGGCGAACCGCTTCATCGTGCTCAAGTTCACGAAATCTCACCTTGGAAGCGAGGACAACAGCCTCAAGACGACACTCCTGAAAGAGCTTCCTGGCATCCTGCTTTGGTCGCTCGAAGGTTTGCGGCGGCTCAATGAACGAGGGCATTTCGTTCAACCTGAATCGGGCCGCGACATTCATGAGGAAATGGAGGACATGTCGTCTCCCATTGGTTCGTTCGTGAAAGATTGTTGCGTTGTCGATCCCGATGAAGAGGTTGAGAAGGGGCAACTCTACACCGCATGGAGGGCATGGTGCGAGCAAAACGGCAGAAAGGAGGCCGGGGAACTCAGCACGTTTGCCCGAAACCTCAGAACCGTGGTTCCCAGCCTGAAGTCGACGAGACCACGCGATGGTGGCCGGCGAGTTTACGCGTTCAAGGGTGTCGGGCTCTTGCCGCCTGAGTCATTGACGGTGTTTTCGGGCGATGGCCAGCTGTCCCCTAGCGATGAGCCATCGGCCGAGTGGTTCGACCAGAACAGCGTGCCGTTCTGATGCCGGTCCGGGGTGGTCCGGGTTCCAAGCCCATGGTCCGGGATCCAAATCCGATCCTGGACCACATGCAACCTCTTACTGTGCAATAGGTTGCGATGTTATTTTTCAAGGTGGTCCATGTGGTCTGGGTTATTTTAGAAAGTCCCCCCTAAGAGAAAAAACGGAAAACAAGCGCAAAGGAAAGCTACTTAGAGACGCAATAGGGATTTTGCCCTCCGATCCTGGACCACCCCTCCTGAATATGGACGCAAATCATTACAGGGCAATGGGATAGGAAACGGTCTAGGATCAACCCCAATCCTGGACCGCCCGGACCAACCCGGACCGATTGTCCCGCAAGTTGCCACCCTGGATTCGCCAAACTCGCTAGCTGTCCGCAGTTAGCCATTAGCCTCAATATTCTTCATTAGCTCACGTTTCCCATTCTCACTCGAAAGGATCTAGTCTTATGGCTGTTCGATGCTTTTGCGACCGATGTGACGCACCAATCAACGGCGACCCGGTCGGCACGGCAATTCACGACGTCATCGACATCGGTGCGGACAAAACCTTCCTGAAGCTTCATTTCTGCCACAGCTGCAACCTTGCGCTGAAATCCTGGCTCGCAACGCCCCCGGCCAAGCCGAGCCGCTACCAGGCCGCACAATCCTTCACGACCGAGGGGCCGCCCGACGTCGGCTCTACCTTGGGTGGCGAAACCGGGGGGAGCGAGGGGCCAACCGCATGTTCCGCAACCGAGGGGCCAGCCTCAGCCCATGCCTACGCCCTGCTGGGTGGCGGATACGTCCCCGATGGGGCCAACTGATGCGTCTCGCCAATCGTCGTGGCCAGCGATCACAGCCGGTCTCGCTGTTCACGCTCCGGCTTCATAGACAGGCAGCCAAGATCGCTAACGGCATTTGCAACCCGCCCGGCCAGGTCGATCGGCTCGATGCTTTGCTGGCCGCCTTCATCAAACAAAACCAAGGGTCGAACAGTCGGCCCGTTCATCCTTCATGACTTGGAGAACTCTCATGGAAACCCTGCTTGAGTGGCACCGTCAGCCCGGCGAAAGCGAAAAAGCATTCGACGCATTTCAGCGATATTTGGCGCTTGGCCCAGAAAGGTCAGTCGACGCGTTGCGGAGAAGCTACGCAGAAAGTGCGGTAAAAAAGTCCAACCGCCTTCTTCAAAGCTGGTCGTCACAGTGGCGATGGATTGCCCGATGCAAGGCCCACGCCGACCACGTGACGGCGATCGAGAACGCGTCCCGCGACAAGGTGCGTGCCGAGGAAGCCGAAAAGTGGGAGCGTCGCCGACTCCAGTCGGCTGCGGCGAGCTGGTCGGATTCAAATCTTCTCAGGCGAAAGGCCGCTCAGATGATGACCTTCCCGCTGGCGGAAGACGTGGTCGAGGAGAATGACGAAGATGGACGGCCGATCCGGATCACTCGGACTCCGGCCAAATGGACGATGGCGACGGCCGGCGCGTTGTACAAGCTCGGGGCCGAACTGCGGGCGGCGGCGATTTCCGAAGCTACCGGGAACGCGGAGGACGATTTTGACCCGAGCAACGCGACCCCAGAAGAGTGCCGCGCGTACCTTGCCCGCGAAGGCATCTTGAAGATCGCGACCGGAACCGCCGGCGCGAGCCAGTAGGCCGCCGCCTCATCTGGGCAGCATCGACCCGCCCGCCCCACACTTCTCGGCGACCTAATCGCCAATCAATATCGCCTCAAGGCAGGCCGACAGTATCGCCCGAGACGCGTTCTCGGCTCTGCGGTCGCCCGATTGCCAACGACGAAGTTTTGTATAGGCGTTGGGTGTGTAAGCGGCCTTCCTGGCGATGCCCCGAAACGCTCGTTTTGACAACCCGCGCCCGGACATGTAGCCGGGCCATCTCCCTCTCAAAGGATTCCATCTCATGCAACACGATCGAACTGACCACGAGCCCGCCACCCCGGCCGCCCTGGCTCCCGAACTGCCTGATGATGCCGCTACCGCCACTCTGGCCAACGCCATCGCAGACGCCATCGCAAGCGGGGCCGCCCAGCCTCGAATTGAACGCATCCTCCCGGATGGCACTGTCGAAGTCCGGCCAATCACCGCGACACCTGATGAGTGGCGAGCCGCCGTCCATCGGGCCGCCGCTCACGCCACCGCACTCCAACTGGGTGGCAACATCGACGACGAATCCCAAGCCGAGAAAGGAGCCTGACACATGGTTTCCAAAATCGATCGATTGACGACAAACGGCGGCCTTTCTGTTGTTGACAAATATATCGATTATTTATGCGGGGAGATTGAGCGAGCCCAAAACGTGATGGTAAGCCCACCGTTGCAAGCCAGCTTGACCCCCACCGGGTTACGACTCGCGTGCATGATTCCGGCCACAACCCGCATTGCCAAGGCGTCATCCAGCGGCATCCCCGCTCGCGTCGGCAGCACGTTGGGCAAGGCGACGGACGTGGTGCTCTATGACTTGGCCGAGGGAGTCTTGGCCAGCGAGACGGTTACCGAAACGGCCTACAACATGTCGACAACGGCCATCGGAGCCAACTCGTACGTGATGCTCAACCGAGTCGGAAATTACTGGATCGTGGCGTTTGAGGATTGCCCGGCCTGATCTGCTCGCCCGTCGCTCTATCCATTCCTTGCTTCCCACCTTACCCATCGCCCCGGCATCTTGGCCAACCGCCAGGTTCCGGGGATTTCCTCTCACCTTCAACTATCACATCGAGTTTCACGCGTGCCAAATCGATTCTCTCCGGGCTGTAAGTGCTGCCATTGCAAGCTCGGCCCCTGCACCGCGACGATCCCCACCGTGCTCTCGTTCGAGGACGTCTACTTCGGCGTCACGATGGCCGCGATCTGGACGCCGAACAACCCGGCTGTTCCTTGTGGCGATGGTGGATGGGTTGCATACCACCTGTTCGATTATCCCGGATCAGGTGGGGGACCGGGGCATTGTTCACAATCCTGTCCACCTGGCAATGTTGCACTCAAATATGTGCTGACATTTAATCCAGTCTCGCATCTTCCGGTGATGACAATCTACGGCAAGGCTTCAACTGATGGTTGCCCTAACCTGACCGGAACAATCCCGGATGGTCCATGGGATACGGCCGACAGTGCGTCATGGTCGCGGATTTCCTGGTCCTGTACGCCAACCTTCTCCGCGACCTTCGGAAAAGTTTTTGGATCCACATTCTACGATTGTAAAACCAATCCCGCCGTACGAATCCTGGTGACCACCCCATGAAATGTTCGACATGTCCGCTTCTCACAGAGGGGCGATCATGCCCCGGCGAGCAATCCAAATTCGTCTGTAGCCAGTCCCACCAGCCGGGACTGATCGCTCAACTCCGCTCGTTCGCGACGGCCGTCGTACACCACGTGGCGGCGGGACGACCCCAAGCTTCCCAAGCGCAACGGGAGGCACGCCTTGCCGTTTGTGCCGCATGCCCCGAATACGACGAAGGCCGTTGCCGACTTTGTGGATGTTTCCTTGCGACCAAAGCGGGTTGGGCCGATCAGGAATGCCCGGTCGGCAAATGGATGGCGATCGTTCCCATGCCCGCTGAACGGCTCCGCGAGGCACCGGTTGAACCCGCCCTGGCTTAGTCTATGGCCGAGCCAGCCGGGTCGGTTGCGTAACCTGCCTGCCCGTTCACCTGCTCGAGAGACCGGGACCGCCAACCCGGCCGAACCTGACCATCTAATGCCCCTCGGTGCGAACCCGCCTTACGCCGGGGGCCAGCCGCCGCCTCTTCCTTGGGCAGCTTGAACCACACCATTTGAGGATCACGACATGATCGCTACCATCGCCTCGCCTGACACCACCGCCACTGGCATCGGTTCCCCTGCCGGCATCTCAGGCGACGTCCTGGAAGGGCTGGCCGAGGGGATCGCCCAACTCGTCCGCCAGGGGTTTGACGCCGAACTGATCGTTGAACGAATCGACCGGGCCGCCGATGGTCTGGGGTTGCCGGCAAGCCATCCAGCCTGCCAAGCATTCCGGGAGACTGCTAGGACGATGACGATGGAGGCGATGGAGGGCAGGACGGTCAGTAGCCCGGGGGTGTAGCGTGGACGACTTTGCCTTGGGTTGGCCCTCAGGCTCGCCCTGATATCCCTGGGTGGCGTCATGGCCATGGTTGACAGAGTGCTACCGGTCGGAGCAAGGAGTGGCGCGGAGCGGGCAAGCCGAATGGCCGGTTCCGTGGCCGTGAAATTTTATCCATTAGGCAGGAAACAAGTTACGGCGAAAGCGTTGCGACCGGTTCCCTGGTTGAACTATTAAGAAGGGGGGCTTTGCCGTTGAGCAACAATCTTAGTTTACCCAATTGAACAGAAGAACGGAAGAATGGTTCAGCATGGTAAAATTGGCCAATTTTTGTTGACCGAATGCCGACAGATCCGTATAGTTTTCACAGGAGGCCACCTTGAAAGACAAACGCACAATGAGCCTCAACCTCACTGAGGCCGAGATGGAGGTTCTTGATGACTTGGCTCGCCGCAAAGACCTGACAAAAACGGCCGTCATTCGCCAGGCGATCCGCCTCTATCAACTTGTTGACCAACGGCTCTCGAAAGGAGAGAAGCTGGTTTTCGAGGATGAGGCTGCGAACAAAAAGTCGGAGCTAATGGTTCTATGAGCGTCTCGAAGATCGAGCTCGTGGATCATAGGACGGGCGAGCTTGTGAACGCGAGCCTCCGCCACGCTCTCACGGTCGACGACCTGTTTGCAGCGGAGGCCCATTGGGGTCCTATTCGTCTCCAGGCAATCAGGAGACTCTTTGGCGAAGGTTTGCCACCCGAGAAAATACCCCAGCATTATCACTGGAATTGGGGTCGAAAACAGGAACACCTTAGGTTTTTGGCCTATCAGTGCATCGGGATTGAATGCCAAGGTGATATGCAGGGACTCATGATGGTCAATTTGGCGACGCACTTCGCGCAATTTGACCCTGATCGTGCCAAGCCGATTGTTTATATAAACTACATCGAGAGTGCCCCGTGGAACCTGGCTCCATTCGTGAAAGAGCCACGATTTGGCGGAATTGGCACTCGGCTTTTCTCAGCAGCAATTTCTCTCAGCATGAGCGAAGGTTTTCATGGACGGATCGGCCTTCATTCGCTACCCCAATCGGAATATTTCTACAGTGGGATATGCGGTATGACTATGGGCGATCCTGATCCTGGAACTGAAGGGCTCAGATACTTTGAATTAACCCGTGATCAGGCTAAAGCCTTTTTACAGGGAACTCCAAGGCCATGACTCACTCCGTTCCCGACCGCGACTGGTTTCTGAAGAGGGCCAAGGAAGAGGCAAACACGTTCATTTGTGTCGGTGGACTTGCATGTTCGCTTCGCAACGTGGATCCTTCTGGCCACACTCACCGATCTCACGGCAAGTTGGCTTTCGCCAGGCTGATTCGCCTCCAAAGGCGGAATCTCCGTTTAACCACAGTTCAACTCGCCGAAAAGGCGGACATTGATCTAGATGAACTTGTCAGTATCGAGACTGGCGACGATTTTGTGCCCGAACCGAGAACAATTTCTCAGTTGGGGAAGGCACTTCGGCTTCCCGAACAACGACTGATGCAGTTGTCGGGTCTGACCGAAGCCAGAGACGAGCAATTCAACCAAGCCGCCGTCCGCTTTGCTGCCAGTTCTGAGCCTCTCGAAAAATTATCTTCCGAAGAGAGAAAGGCTCTCGAAGAGTTTGTGAGGATTCTGGCCAGGGCGTGATTTTCGGAAAATTACCTTGCTGGCGGGAGAATCCGGATTGCGGAACACATTCTTGAAGGAACGAACTGCACGCGACATTGATGGGCAGGTCGCGAAAATCCTGCAAGGCCTCGGCAATCCGGATCCTCCGATCAGACTCGAGGATGTACGAGATCTCTTATCTCTGGACCTACGATACTTTTCGTCGACCGACGACGGGCTGATTCGCGAGCTAGCCCACAACATGCGGGTAGCAGGCAAACAAATACTTCTCAGGCCCACGCTACTTCTTGATGCAATCAAAACATTTAAATTGGCTGCACTGTATCTTCCTGATCGCAAAAGAATCATGATCGATTCATCAATGCCACCAATCAAGCAAAGATGGGGCTACGGGCACGAAATTGGACACAGCATTATACCTTGGCATAATAACTACATGCTTGGAGACGATCAGCAGACTTTGACTCCTGCTTGCCACGAACAACTCGAATCCGAAGCAAATTATGCAGCAGCACGAATTCTTTTCATGCAAGGCAAGTTTGAATCTGGAGTTTCCGCAAGCAGCCTCAATTTTTCTCAAGTAAAAGCACTGAGCAAAGCGTTCGGAAACAGCATGACAACAACACTGTGGAGAGTTGTGGACTTCCTTGATATTCCGGCTATCGGCGTAATAAGCGGACATCCCAAGCGGATTCTAGAGGACTTTGACCCTGCAAACCCATGCAAATATTTTATTCGATCAAAGCCATTTTGTGTCCAATTTGACCACTTAAGCGAGACCGACCTTTTTGCTATCATTTCGGGCTACTGTAAATACTCAAAAAAAGGACCATTGGGCTCTGAAGAGGTAGAATTAATTGACAGAAATGGCAAACGGCATGTCTTTCTATTTGAAACTTTTCATAATAGTTATGACGCCTTGACTTTGGGGGTATACCGGCGGCCTGGCACTTTCGCCATCTCCCCGTGCACTCATTAGTTGAGCGCAATCGCCTTCTCGTCGTCCCTTCACGACTGATCCCCCCCCCCCCCCCCAGAATTTTCCTGATGAAATGATGCGGGCCTATGTTGCTCGCCATCGCACTTCCTTCCCTGCATTCCCCAACCTCTCGAACTCCCGGTCTCAGCAGACGAACACTCGGCAAACTCCACCTTGCCTACGGTCAACCTAACCAGTTGAACCGGCCCCTTGCGACTCGGGATCAAACCGGTCAGCCAGGCTATGCCGATGGGCCTGGGCCTCGTCTGGAAGCGTCGTCAAAAGGCCTGACAGCCTGACGCCTGTTGAGCCCTTGCAAGCCACCCAGTCGAGCCGTCCGAACCCACGACGACAAAGCCCCGTCGCTCCGCATGATCGCGGGCCGGCGGGGCTTTTGCATGCGCGGGGTTCTCTTGCGCTAGCCACGTCCAAGCATGCCCACCTCCCTGGCTTGCTCGACTGCCCGCCGCCACCTCCTCCTGGGTGGCTCCCTCGGCACGGGTGAGATTCTCCCCATTACGTCCCGATCCGATCCAACCCCGCTCGCCCGACCCGCCCACGAACGCGCCCGCCCGATCGACCAACCGGCCCGTTCCCCGGTTACAATGGCCCTGGCGACGTCTTGCAATGGACCTGACGACGTCTTCCACGGCCAGTTCTCCCGGTCGGGGTTCTCAGTGATGGCACTCCCTCAGTTCCGACTCCGAACTTTGATGATCGTCGTGGTGGTCACCGCTCTTGGCCTAGGCCTGGTGGTCCGAAGAGGACGGCTCCTGAGACTCGGCTCATACCACGCAAGCCAATCGACTCTGACGATGACATATCAAGTGGACGGAGCGACGGCAGGCTACGACGCGGCTCTACAGCCGGGTGCGATTGCCTTTTCGACATCTCGCAGCGCGTGGCATGCAACGTCAGTAACTCGGCGTCGTCAACAACGGATGTAACTCTCACCGGACCAGAGAATTACTGCCGCTCCGTGGCTGCGGTTCGTTCGAGAGAAGGGGGGGCAAAAAATCGCCGTTCTTCGTCATGATGGGTGCGGCTAGCAACCGGCACTCACCTGGATTGAGGAAGAACGGCGATGAAGGCAGCTCGGACGCTGCAAGGCTTGCAGCAACCGCAGTCGTTGATCGGCTATGTCCGACAGTTTCTCACCCCGACGGTCTGGAAGCAAGCCCGAGGGGTTGTTCCTCAAAGGCGGTCGGCGCCGCGGTGGGATCTCCAGCCACTGGTCGTGGTCATGCTCGCCATGACCTGGGCCACCGGCGACTCCGAGTCCGAGAGGTTTGAGAAGGCCCGGGGATACTACGTCGCCTGCCATGAGTCGCGAAGACGCCCGGGAAAGACCCTCGTCGGCTTCCAGAAAGCGATGCGACGCGTCCCCATGCGACAACTCAGGGCGTTGGCCGCGGGGGTTCGGCAACAGATCCACGCCCGACTGGGGTCGCGGCGGATTGTCGACGGCTTCGAGCCGATGGGCTGCGACGGCTCGCGGATCGAGTGCCCCCGCACCCCCGAGTTGGAACGGGGACTCGGGCAGGCCGGCAAGAACGACGCGGCCCCCAACGTCTGGCTGACGGCGTTCGTCCACTTGCCCACGGGACTGCTTTGGTCGTGGCGACTCGGCCCGGGCACCGCGGCCGAGCAAGAGCATTTGAGGCACTTGCTCGCCACCCTCTCGCCCGAGGCCCTGATCGTCTGCGACGCCGCTTATATGGGCTTCGATCTGGTCCGGGCGATCCTCGGTGTCAAGCGATCGTTCCTGTTCCGGATGTCGTCGCGGGTCGACCTCTACACCCTCGAAGTGGCGAACCTGGAGGATTGGACCGAAGGCCCTGTCTTGTACTGGCCGAACTATGTCCAGAAGAAAGGGGAAGCGCCGATCCAATGCCGCTTGATCCGGATCCCGGCCAAGGGCAAGGGTAAGGGGTCGGTCAAACGCGACGTCTGGCTCCTGACCGACGTCCTCGACCCAGCCCGGATGTCGGCGGCGACGGCCGCCAAATTCTACCGCTGGAGATGGCGTAATGAAGGACTATTTCGCACATACAAGCGTATAATCAATAAATTGAAACTCGCTAGCCGCACGGTGGCCTTGGTGCATCGCGAGGCCGAGTTGTCACTGCTGGCCACGCAGATCCTCCTGGCGCATGCCGACCTGGCGCTTCGGCCGGCGTCGGCGTCGGCGACCGATGGCCCAGTGATCAGCCCCCGCAAAGTTCTGATCGAGATCCGCAAGGAGATCGACGCGGCCGTGAAACCCAAGGCCAAGTGTTACCACAAGCGACTCGCGGGCTGCCGCGCCGGGTGCCGGAAGCAGAAGAGCCCGAAAGCCACACGCAAGTGGCCTCGTCGCAAACCGCATAAGCCGCCGAAACCGCCTGTGCTCCACACCCTGACTCAGGAACAGAAAGCCTTGCTAAACAAGCACATGAGTGCAGTAGGATGAGGCATCAGTAATCGACGTTGCGTGGCATGCGAGGATGTCCGCTAAATACTATCAGGCTGCGTCCCATCCCTGGCTCCCCGTCTCGCCCGACCCGCCTGAGCCGGAATGAGCGGCCGTCCCCCCCCCTCTGGGTGGCATCATACCTCCCCCGCCACATCCCGGCCTCACGCACCCCCGGTCCCGGCAGACGAACACCCCGCCAACTCCACCTTGCCCACGGTTAACAGAACCGTTGAGCCGATCCCTGCCAATGACGTGGGGACCGCTCGCAAGCGACTGATGCGAGAGCCGGGGGAGTTGGTGTGCGCGGGTCGCTCGGCGACTGCGTAGGGAGCGTGAACCCAGGGCTGGCGTGAGAAGGATGCGATAACTCTGTCCAACTACCTTAGCTACAAGGAACATGGCATGCACTGGCACCAAGCATCGCTCACGTGATGGCTGTTCCGGTTTTGCATTAGATTTACAAAAATTCAAAAAAGGGAGTTGCCATGGGACGGTGTGATACTGATAATCATAGAAGTGCCCAGGATGAACGTGAACGCCCGGGAGCTAACCAGGGCGTTCACATGCTAACAAAGCTCAACCGATCAGATTGCTTTGGTCCTTCTCTTTGCTCGGAACTCCTTCTAGCTTCCGATACCGGTCTTTAGCTTGAGTCTTCATTTCCTCTATCTCGTGGGGCAAGAAAATCCCTGCGTCACAGAGACGGTCCCACCGGTCAAACTGCCAGATTAGACATCTTGCCGAACGAAACCAAAGGACAACGGGCACGAGCGCGACCAGATAGCCCCCTAGGAAAGCTGTGGTCGTGTCGAGATTAAATAGCGGCTTGCAAATTAACAACGCTAGTCCACTGCCGCCTAAGGCCAGTCCCTCTTGCAAGGAGACCGCCAAGGTGAACCTCGCGAAAGCTCTCAACTTTCGCGTCATTAACCAATCAAGCACGGGATGTGTGCACCATGGCGCCAATCAGAAAACTTGGAACAAAGCCCGCAAGAAAACCAAGTTCGATGGGCCATCCCAGCAGATAAGCAAGTGACATACCTGCACCGCTTGAGATTATTACCACGCTAGCCGAATCGTGATAGTTGAAGGAACCATCAATGAGCCTGTATGCGCGTCCGCACATGGTGCGTTGCGGCTCAGGCTGGCACTTACTCCCACCGCCCGCTTCCATACCTTCTGGAGCCAGGCGAACACTGTGATCAGCCGTTGACATTGGATCGTCCGATTTCATGGGCGGGCCTCCGTGCTCTTCCCCTTAGGGGAGATCTCGAGGCGCCGCTGGTGCAATGGCGAAGTTGCAATTCGTCGGGCGCCGATCCCCCAAGGATTCGGACAATACCCAACCGCCCGATCGAGGTCTAGGGACATTATTGCCCTTCCCCGCAAAGCGTCATTCTACGTCTACTCCCCCAAGACGCGAAAGACCCCAAATCCGGAAATAGTGTAAAAATTGGGCAAAACTGGGGTCTTTGGGGCAGAAGCATAACAAAGGGGAGTGTGCTTGTGCGTTTTATAAGACACCCGCACACGGGGTGCCACCCGGACCCTTTTTGCCCAATTCCCTCAACTGCTTCGCCCATCCTGCTGACCCTTACCACAAGCCGATACTCCTTCCCTCCCACTTGCACGGCCGTAACTGCGGCCAGCACTAGGCAGGTGAGATTCGCACGAAGGGGCGGGGCGATTGCGATCCGCTTCGCAAACGCTTGCCCCTATATTCTAGAATTCTGCGATCCAGAGTTTGTCGCTGAAGCGGCGCAATTGCGGCGAATCTACGCCAAACCGCCAATTTTAGGGCCGTTTGCGATACCTTCCTGGGATCGCCTGGATCGCACCGACATCGCGGCAAAATATCCGTTCACCTTGGCAAGTCGTCGTTTCTAGTACGAAACCTGCGATCTTGTCTCGGATGCCAACCGCGTGGGTCGTTAGTAGTACGTTTGAGGGCCAGCAAGGTTCGAATCTGCAGCCGCCACTCAAACCTCAATCCTCGCAGTCCTCGCGGCCACCCAGATGACGTGGGCCGCTCTGCCCGGGACAGCCACGCTCGTGCCAGCCCCCTGGGCAGCTTGCCCCATTTTTACTTTCAAAAAGCCGGCGGCCGGTCAGGATCAGCTTGCACGGTTTGGGGAGCGGCGGCCGAACTTACCCTCTTGCTTGACGCTGGCCCTGGCCCTGGCCCTGGCTCTGGCCCTGGCCCTGGCATCAACGGCCGAAACAGGACGACGATGACGCAGGTCGCTGGGAGGGCAACCGCCAAGCCTACCACGATCGGTTGAGCGGTCTCGGGCAGGGCACGGAACCAACCGAACCGGATGACTACCCGACTGAACCATGCCCAGGCTTGTCGGCGGGCTTCATCGGCTCGCTCCATCGCGGCCTCAAGGGCGGCATCGCGCTGGGCGTCGAGTTTGGCTCGCCTTGCCGCAATCAACGCGTCTCGGTCCTGCTGATGCTTGCGTCGTCTCGCCTCCTCCTGGGCGGCTTGTGCGGCTTGCTCGGGAGTGATCGTCACCGCTTGGACCGGTGGAGGGGCGGTGTACGTCTGGGTCGGCAATAGGGCTTCAATCAAGCAACCGAGCGGCCCAAACAGGAAGCCGATCACAAGCCCCTCTGAAGAACTTCTCCCTTTAACCGAAGCTATCCAGCTACCGAATAGGGCGAACATCACCCAGAGCGCGAGCAGAAAAAACATCGTTCTCAACTCCTGAAAGCTACTTTATTCCAATGACCCCATGCTGCCACGAATCTGACCTTCGATCAGAACATTCGTCCAGGGGTTGGGATTATTCTGACCGCGCATGAAAAAACCGCCCCCCAGTGATTGGCGAGCGGTCTCGGGGTGGGCCAGGTGGGCCGATCAGATCAGACGGGCCGGGGGGAGGAGGCCGCCCAGGTGGAGGCCAGCCATCACGCCGCTTCGACCAGTCGCCTCCCCTGGCTTGGGCGGCCGGTTGATCTACCAATGGCTTATCCGTGGTAATCGGCGACCATTTATTCGCTACCATCCCAAGGGAGGGTTCTTGAAGTAAAAGAGTGGATCGTCATCCTGCCCAGCGTCAGGCTCTTCTTTCTTCTCGTCCCCTTGTTCTTCGCGGCCCGTCGATCTAAAACCCTCCGGCAAATATGCTGGATCGGGCTCTTTGCCCCGCGCCTTCATGCTGGCCGCAACCATCAATTCAAGCTCGGCCATGATGGGGGCAAGTTCTTGTTCTAAATGCTCGGCTCCCTTTTCGTCGATCGTCCGCCTCGCCCACAAGATGAGCAAATTTACAAGCAATTGTTGATTTATTCTCGCGCCGAGCAAGGCCATGCTATTGCGTTCGCTCAGAAGGGCGACGACCTGATTGAGCATTCCGTGAAGAGGCTCCAGCGTTTGGGTGCTCAATGGAACGTGAAAAAATCGACTCCTAGTCGATCGCCATGTCGGTTTTCGCTCCCGCTTGCTGGCCATAGCTAGACCCTGCCTTTCCCGAAAATTCTGCAATTGCCGGAATTCCAATAGGACGGTGTTCGTCCGTACCCTCCCGAATATTTATGATGATGCAGAATCCCGACGATTTCATGAGCAATTCAATTTGTGGGCAAGTACTGAGCTGCCCTGTGCGGGGGCCTCCTTGTCAGCTTGAACGCCAGGCGAGTTGGTGCCAGGCTCAGCAGTTCAGACAAGGGCCGAAACCCCGGCTCGGTCGCCCGCCAGTTGGGCGGCATGGGCCGATGCCGCTTGTCCCTGCCCCCAGGCGCCTTCCTGCAATTCCTGCAATAGATAATAATATGTGGTTTTTATGTTGATCGGCGGCGGCATTCCCGTTAAGTTGACTTGGATGTCCCGCTCTTCCGATGTCTGGCCAGTCTAAAGAGGCCGTCGATGATGACGGATGCCAATGACGACGCCACTTGCCATATCCCAGATCTCGTCCCGCCTCAACGACAGCCGATCATGGCACTCGCTTGGGTGGCTTGCGAACCTGAAGCTTCTCAGCAAGAAGCTTCAGCGCCTGTTCGACTGTGGTTGTCAGGGGGGCGCTGTTCGCTTCGGCCAGTTCGTCCAGCCAAGCCTTCCACTCTTCCGTACCGCGTAACACCAGCACGTTCTTCAGTTGAGACGGGGTGACCTTATCCGTCTCCGGTCGTTTCTTGGCCATGATGGCACCTCGCTTTCTCGCCGAAGCATAGACTAGTCTAGGGCTAGTGGCAAGCCAGTCACAGAAATGTGAGGTTTCCCAAGTTCTCGTTTGACATGAGACTAGTCTGAGACTATACTTCAAATGTCGAGGGAAGGAACGGCCGACCTGAGACGAAAACGGGGCCGCGAGTGCTAGTAACACTCCGGCCCCACGGGAAACCCTGAGCAAACAGGATCTCCGATGAACATTATCCTCGCTGCCGCTCCGGTTGACAAGCCCCGGTTGACCACTGGCCGATTCGCTTCACCCGCCTCTCCCTGGGCCATTACCGAAGTCCTGACCCCTCACTATGAAATCGGCTACCGCGTTGGCCCGAACGGCCGAATCTACGCGTCGAAGGCCGCCGCCGAGCGGTTTGCCCTGGCCCGTCAGAACCGCTTGGTTCGCCCCAACTGATCGTCTCCCGATGGGCCGCCCGGCGATGGGCCTGGGCGGCCTGGACCGTGATTCCGAACACTCACGACCCGGGAGACTGACGACAATGGCCACGAGAACCGCAACCGCCCGATCGCTCAAAGTCGCCTGCCCGTTCTGCATGGCTGGCGAGGCGATCACACTCGACCTGAACGACCTGCGGGCCTGCACGTGCGAATCATGCTCTGAGTCATTCAGCCCTCAGCAGGCTTACGACCGGGCCGCCGAGCTTGCGGCCAAATGGGCCAGCGTCGTGGCCTGGATCGAATCCGCCCCGGTCACGTGACAACCGCTCAGAGGCTACCCAGCAGGCTGCATTCGCCGGGTGGGTAGCCGACAGCCACCCTCGTTCATTGTGTTCCTTGCCTTCCCGAAGCTGTTCTCAAAACTCAGGAGTCTCAAACGATGACCAATGCTTCCAAGCTGACCGCCGCGTCTTTCGATTTCAACGGCGAGTGTCGGCCCCTGACGATCGACGAATTAGACCAGGCTCGGTTCTTCGTCAAACACCTGGACTTGGCCCGTGGCTTCGTCGATGGACAATTCGGGCATGCCGATGAAACTGATGAGTTTCGGGCCGCCCGCGAACGTTACGAGTCGTTCGAGGGGGATGAGCGTGCCTACCTCAAGGCCGCCCGCGAAGATCGGGATTTTCTCTTGCCAGACGACCTTCAGAGCTACGCAGGCTACTCGGCGAACCTTTACGAGCCGGGCACCATGGAACGAGCGGTCTGGTCGATTCTGCGATCCGCAGAGGTTGACGTAATCCGTCTCATCGACGCTCTAGCCAATGTCGCCGCGCCCACGATGCCCGGAGTGGAGTCCGATCCGCCGCGCCTGGTCTTGGATGGCCGCTGGTTCTCCTTTGCGTTCCTGGACGAAGACTGCGATGTGCGTGACGCTCGCCTGATCGTCGAAGACGCAAGGGAATTGGCAGGGGCGTACTGAGCGAACGACTCCCGTCATGCGGCCCGAGAGCCGATCAACCCCAAGGTTGACTCTCGGGCCGCCCGAGAAGGCAGTGAGGCAGATTCCCGTGGACTTGATCGTCGACACGCCGTACGAATTTCCGGGATTTCTTCCTCAGCCGGCTCTCTGCCGCCTCAGAATCTTTACGGCGGGGCTCGATCGGCCGCCGATCGTCATTGCAAGCGATTCGCCCCTCTATCGCGGTGCGAGCATCACGATGTACGTTGAAAATCTGGCCGCGATCGTCTGCCGGGATTTCCAGATCGCCCCGGACGCGATGATCTGGATCGAGCACTATCGCAAGTGGCGAAGTTACGGGGAGACATTTAGATTTGTGGAATTTCAAGTCAAGCCCAGGAATGGCGAGCCATGGAAGCCGGCTTGGCACTTCACGGACCGGCCCACGGTAGAGAGACTGGTTGGCGGGCCGCTTACAGACTGATGCCAGCCTGGAAGGGTTCACCCCGGCCGATAGGGCCAGCCTCCTCATCGACGGTCGCCAGTTCTCGGTCACGTATCTTGATGAGGATTACAACCCCCGAGACGCGAGGCTGATCGTCGGGCCTGCGGCCGGCTGCCAGGGCGATGATGGGAACGTGCTGGCCAACTAACAACTGGCCGGTTGAGCCAGAGATGGAGCGCAAGAGGCTGCCCAGGGAGATGCCGACGTTCGGCCTCTCTTGGGTGGCCTTCTCTCTATGATGCCGGCAAACCACATAAAACCTAGGAACCTAGGAACCTAGGTTCAATGTGAATATCTTTATTCGACGCTTGACGAAAACTAACTGATCCGATAGATTCTAATCCAGTCGACCGACGTACAGTGACGCGGCCTGACGGGACATCTGATTCGGAGAGCAAAGATGAGCCGACGAACCAACCTGGCCAACACGATCCCCGCCCCGACTTCCGCCCTCGAACCCCTGCTCGGGGTGGATGATCTCGCCGATACTCTCGCCGTTGGACGCCGGACCGTCGAGCGGATGCGATCGGCCGGCAAGCTACCACGGCCAGACCTGCACATCGGCCGGCTACCACGCTGGCAGGCCGCAACGATCCGTGGGTGGCTGGCCGATCAGGTTGGGACCAACTGAGCGGAAAATGCCAGGGCAACGGGACACCAAGGCGAGGGGGCGAAGCAATGGCGTCTTTCAGGAAGCGTGGGGCGGTATGGTACTTCCGTTTCGTCGATGCCGATGGTGTGAAACGCGAGGTTAAAGGTTGCCCGGATCGTCGGGCGACGAAGGAAATGGCCAATGAGGCCGAGTCCGAGGCCGCCAAGATCCGATCCGGGGTGATCGAGCGTGACACGAAGACTCAGGTGAAGGTTGGTCGTCTGCCGGTCGGCGACCTGCTGAACGAGTTCCATGCCCACCTGATCGCCAAGGGGAACACGGCCAAGCATGCCGACCTGTTCGTTGACCGCGCCCGGCGTGTCGTCGCTCTGGTCAAGGGCGGTTCTCTGGCCGACATCGACCCGCCCCGTACAGCCTCCGCCGCCGATCGCTCCCGAGCCTCTGCCCTGGCGGGCAAGCTGTTGGCCAATGCCCGAATCAGCGACCTGTCTTCCACGGACGTTCAAGCGGCCTTGGCGACTCTGAGGGATGGTGGCCGATCGTTGGCGACCTGCAACCATCACCGGGCCGCGATCCGGGGGTTCACGTCATGGCTTATCAAGGATAAGAAACTCAGGGCGGATTCTCTCGCGGGAGTCGTTGGCTTCAATGCCAAGGAAGATCGTCGACACGACCGACGTACGATCAGCTTGGAGGAGTTGCGGCGTGTTGTCGAGGCTGCCCAGGTGGGGGCGAACTATCGCGAGATGTCCGGGCCGGCGCGTGCCCTCTGCTATCGCCTGGCAGTTTCCACCGGCCTTCGCTTCTCGGAGATCGCGAGCATCACGCCCGGGTCGTTCGACTGGTCGGCCGATTCTGCCACAGTAACAGTCGCGGCGGGTTACACGAAGAATGGCGATCCTGCCACGCTCCATTTACCCGCAGATGTCGCCGCCGACCTTCGCCGCTGGGTGGCCGCCCTGCCCGCCGGCTCGCCAATCTTCCTGCTACCCAGTCGAGGGGCCGATATGCTCAAGGTGGACTTGGACGCCGCCGGTGTCCCCTACCGAGATGCAGCCGGGCTGGTGTTCGACTTTCACGCACTCCGTTGCCAGTGTGCGACGTTGGCTGACGAGGCCGGAGGATCGCCCCGGCTGGTTCAGCAGATGATGCGGCACTCCGACCTGAAATTGACTGGCCGCTACACTCGCCATCGCAACGCGGAGATTGAGCGAGTGGCCCATCAGCTACCCAGCTTGGGGCGAGGCACGCCTTTGCCGGAACTTGCACCGATTGGTACGGACGTTCAACCCATCAGTGAACGCTTTGCCCACTATTTGCCCACCGTAGGGGACGTGACAAGTTGCGTCACGATACGACAGGTCGAAATGTCCGAGACAGAACGTTTGGGACCGACGAGCCATAACCTATTAGGGCTGACGGGGATTGACGCTTCGAGGCGGGATCTGACGGGGACTGTCGTGAATAGCGGCGGAGGGACTCGAACCCCCGACACGCGGATTATGATTCCGCTGCTCTAACCAACTGAGCTACGCCGCCCCAGTGAGGGGACTGAACTTACCAGATCGCTCCTCGGACTTCAAGCGTGACTCCCGGTTGAGGTCGATTTTTTTTGCGGACAGCTGATTCGTGACCTTCCGCAATGGCCACGGGGAACTCGACGGCCGGAAGGTGGAGGAGACCGCGGCTTGTTGATCCTGCCGCGCACGCTTGAGGGGCGGGCGGAACGGGCTATTCAGCGGGTGGGGTCATCGGGTCTACTGGGTGATGGAAAACAGCGAGCGTTCGCCCGCCGCGGAGGCAGGCGGCGTCAGTGGCGCATCGGGATCTTGACGCGAAATGCCCCCACAGTATCTCTTTACGATCGAAAATCTGTCCAAGGCCCACGCGAAGAGAGACATCCTCAAGGGGATCTGGCTGTCGTTCTACCCCGGCGCCAAGATCGGGGTGCTCGGCGGGAACGGGGCCGGTAAGAGTACGCTGCTCAAGATCATGGCCGGGGTCGATAAAGACTTCCTCGGCACCGTGCGGCCTGCGCCTGGGATCACGATCGGATACCTGCCCCAAGAGCCGGTGCTCGACCCCTCGCTCGACGTCCGCGGCAATGTCGAGCAGGCGGTGGCCCACATTCGCGGGCTGCTGAACCGGTTCGACGCGATCAATGCCCGGCTTGGTGAGCCGATCGACGCTGACGAGATGGACAAGCTGCTCGAAGAGCAAGGCAAGGTCCAGGATCAGATCGAGACGACCGAAGGGTGGGACCTCGACCGCCGGGTCGAGATCGCCATGGACGCGATGCGCTTGCCCCCGGGCGAGGCCGACGTCTCGACCCTCTCCGGTGGCGAACGACGCCGGGTGGCGCTCTGCAAGATCCTCCTGCAACGCCCCGACATGCTACTGCTCGACGAGCCGACGAACCACCTCGACGCCGAAAGCGTCGCCTGGCTCGAACGCCACCTCCATGACTATACGGGGACGGTCATCGCGGTCACCCACGACCGCTACTTCCTCGATAACGTGGCCGGCTGGATCCTCGAACTCGACCGCGGCCAAGGGATCCCGTGGGAGGGGAACTACACCTCCTGGCTCGAACAGAAACAGGCGCGGCTCGCCCTGGAAGAAAAGCAGGAGAGCAACCGCCGCAAGACGCTCGCTCGCGAGCTCGAGTGGGTCCGGTTGGCCCCTCGCGCCCGGGTCGCCAAGAACCGGGCTCGGCTCCAGCGCTACGAGCAAATGGCCAGCGAGGATGTCGATCGGCGGGACGAGGCGATCGTCTTGCAGATCCCGCCCGGCCCCCACCTCGGCGATCTCGTCGTGGAGGCGGACAACGTCAAGAAGGCGTTCGGCGACCGGCTCCTGTTCGAGGAGATGAGCTTCCGCTTGCCCCCTGGCGGCATCATCGGCGTGATCGGGCCCAACGGCGCGGGCAAGACGACGCTCTTCCGGATGATCGTTGGCCAGGAGACCCCCGACGACGGGGCGCTGCGGGTCGGCGACACGGTCGTCACCTCGTACGTCGACCAGAACCGCGACGCCCTGAATCCGGAAAACTCGATCTTCCAGGAGATCAGCGGCGGGCTCGATGTGGTCACGCTCGGCAAGCGCAAGATCCCCTCACGCGCCTACGTGGCCCAGTTCAACTTCAAAGGGCCCGACCAGGAGAAGAAGATCGCCAACCTCTCGGGTGGCGAACGGAACCGGGTCCACCTGGCCAAGCTGCTCAAGAGCGGAGGGAACCTGCTCCTGCTCGACGAACCGACCAACGACCTCGATATCGACATGCTCCGGGCCCTGGAAGAGGCGATCCTCGACTTCGGTGGCTGCGCGGTGGTGATCAGCCACGATCGCTGGTTCCTCGACCGGATCGCGACCCACATCCTCGCCTTCGAAGGGGATAGCAAGGTCGTCTGGTGCGACGGTAACTATCAGGCCTACGAAGCCCAGCGCCACGAGCGACTGGGGACCGACGCCGATCAGCCCCACCGCATTCGCTACAAGGCGCTGCGACGCTGATCGATCAGTGAATCGAACCGAGCTGTTTCCCTGACTGACGACCTTTTGCGGGGTGTCACGAAAACCGTGGCACCCAGAATTCCCTTGTCCCTGGTTCATGTCGTCTGGTTCGAGATAGGTTGTTAGGTCGATATCCAAAAAACATGATGGAGGCGAGATGGACGCCGCGACGGAAAGACAGCCCGAGGAGCTGGAAGTCCGGATCGAAGAGGGCGTTGTCTCGCTGGTCTTGAATCGCCCCGAGACGCGGAATGCGCTCTCGCGAACGCTGCTCGGGCGGCTCGAGGAAACGCTTGCGGCAATCGAGGCCGACCCCGCCGCGCGGGTCGTGATCCTCGGCGCACGCGGCCCCGTCTTCTGCGCGGGGCACGACCTCGGGGAGATGACGAGCCGGTCCGAACCGGAGTATCGCGACCTGTTCGCGGCCTGCTCGCGGGTGATGCTCCAACTCCGTCGACTCCCTCAACCCGTGATCGCCCGGGTGCAAGGGATGGCGACCGCCGCCGGCTGCCAACTCGTCGCGGCCTGCGACCTGGCGGTGGCCTCGACGGAGGCCCGGTTCGCGACCCCGGGGGTCAAGATCGGCCTCTTCTGCACCACGCCGATGGTCCCGCTCGTCCGCGCCATCCCCGACAAGGCGGCGATGGAGATGCTTCTGACCGGCGCCCCGATCTCGGCGGAGCGGGCCCTGGCCCTCGGGCTGGTGAATCAGGTCGTCCCGGCGGGGGAGCTCGACGCCGCGGTCCGCGAACTGACCGGCACCCTCCTGGCGATGAGCCCGCTGACGATCGGGCTCGGCAAGCGGGCGTTTTACGAACTCCGCGACCTCGACGAGTCGGCCGCCTACGCTCGCGCGGTCGACGTGATGACCGAGAATGCCCTCCAGCATGACGCCCAGGAAGGGATCGCGGCCTTCCTCCAGAAACGCAAGCCGAGCTGGACCGGGGACTGAAGATCGGCCCTTCTATTCCTCGATTGCCAAATCTTGGGATGGGTCGAATGACGACTGCTGCCCTCCATGTCTTCCCAGGTTTCCTCGGCCTCTGTAAACCACCGAGATTTCAGCAAGAAAACAAGCCGGGAGAGGTTTGGCTTTCTAGGTGGTCCGGATAAGATGCAAGTTGCGCGTGGGCGGGAGCACGTGCAACAGGCTGAGCATGAGGCGAACGAGGAGCTTACCCTCCATGGCCGATATTGTGTTCATCAATCCGCGTTTTGAGGTGTCGTACTGGGGCATGGAACATGCCTTGCCGTTTATGGGCAAGCGGGCCAATTTGCCGGTGGCCTGCCTCCCCTTGTTGGCCGCGCTGACGCCTGGCGAGCACACCGTCACGCTGGTTGACGAGAACGTGGAAGCGATCAACTATGAGCGGTTGGCCAAGGCCGATATCGTCGGCGTGACCGGGATGAGCGTGCAGCGGTTCCGGATGAAGGAGATCCTGACCGAACTCAAACGTCGCGGGGTGTTTACGGTGGTCGGCGGGCCACTGGTCACGGTTCAGGAAGACTACTTCGGCGACCTGGCCGACGTGATCTTCATCGGCGAGGCTGAGGAGACCTGGCCCCAGTTTCTCAAGGAATGGAAGCAGGGGTTGCACCAGGTTCGTTACGAGCAGCTTGAGAAGACGGACATGGCGACGGTGCCGACGCCACGCTTCGACCTGCTCAAGATGCGGCACTACATGTTCGGGAGCCTCCAGTTCTCACGCGGTTGCCCGTTCCAGTGCGAGTTCTGCGACATCATCGTGACGTTCGGCCGCCGGCCTCGTATCAAGACGAGTGCCCAGATTCTCGCCGAGCTCGATGCGGTTCATGCGCAAGGGGTCGATATTGTTTTTATTGTTGACGACAACTTGATCGGCAATAAAAAGGCAATCAAGGAAGTTTTGAAGGATGTGGTGGCCTGGCAAGTCAAGCACGGCTATCCGCTCACGTTCTTCACCGAGGCCTCGATCGACCTGGCCGACGACCCCGAGCTGATGGAAATCATGGTCGAGGCCAACATCCTGGCCGTCTTTGTCGGGATCGAGAGCCCCCGGGAAGAGTCGCTCCGCGAGACCAAGAAGTTCCAGAACGTCCGCACGGGGGGGACCCTTCTGGAGAAGGTCCACCGCGTTCAGGATGCCGGCATCGAGGTTTGGTGTGGGATGATCCTCGGCTTCGACAACGATGACGCCACGATCTTCGACGCCCAGCGCGAGTTTATCAGGGACGCGCGGATCACCAGCACGATGATCGGGATGCTCTACGCGATTCCGAAGACCCCGTTGCACGCGCGCCTGGCGGCCGAAGGTCGGCTCGACCCGGCCGACGAACCGGAGTATGGCACCAACGTCATCCCCTTGAAGATCAGTCGTGAAGCGCTTCGTGACGGCTACGTCAGCGTCATGAACGACCTGTACACGGCCGAGGCCTACTTTGGCCGGCTCGACGCCCTGTACATTGACGCCAAGATCAAGATGGGCCAGGGGCGGGCCCGGTACTGGCGGAAGCATCCCTGGGCCGGCTTCAAGACGAACGCGATCTGGACTGTGCAGTCGATCGGCCTCTACATCCGAATCATGCGCGGCATCCCCGAAGTGTCGCTGCGCCGTGAGTACCGCAAGCGGATCTGGAACCTGGTCAAGGCCAGGCCCGACCCCGGTCTTGTGCTCTTCTATATCATCAAGTGTGCCATGCACTATCACGCCTATTACATGGCCAAGCAGATGGCCACCGGTCGGAGTCCGATTTTTAACTCTTACTGAGGGGGGAGCCCGGTTCGAAGTCGCGAGAGGGCCAGAGTTTCGCCGCTGGATTTGGCATTTCGCGGTCTCCCGTGCGCTCCGGGCCGATTCCATGGTGGGCCGTGCATACCCTGACAAGAGAAAAAGTCTTGATTTGAATGCTCTTGTAGGGTGGGCACGGCCCACCGTCTTCGGCTCGAGCCCACCTGATGAAGTCGGCCGGGTGAAGGGTTGAGGCTGTTCGTGCGGGAGCGTATCCTGAAGACGACCGCTCCCGATGGCGACATTTGAATAAGTGCGATCTCCGCCCACGAGTCCATCGCGGATTGATTCCGTTGTGGAATCGACCTTCCTCCCGGCTGTCGAGGCTGAACCACAATGCTTGCTGGGATCCTCCTCACTGTGGCTGTCACCGTGGCCGAACTGCCGCCCGCCGCCACGGGGCCGGTCGACTTCGTCCGCGACATCCAGCCGATCTTTCAGCGGGCCTGCCTCAAGTGTCACGGGCCCGAGAAGCAGAAGGGGGGCTTTCGGCTCGACGTCAAGGCTGCCGCACTCAAAGGGGGGGATAGCGATACTCCCGCGATCGTGCCGGGGGAGAGCGCCGGCAGCCCTTTGATTCAGTTCGTGGCAGGCGTCGATCCCGACATCAAGATGCCGCCGCAGGGCGCTCCGCTGACCGCGGAACAGGTCGGCTTGCTCCGGGCCTGGATCGACCGGGGAGCGATCTGGCCCGACTCCGCGAGCGCCCCGAGCGAAGACGCCTTGAAAACGCACTGGGCGTTTCAGCCGGTCAAACGGCCGGCGGTGCCGGCGATCGCGGGGGCGGAACCGACGCCGAGCCGCCAGCCGATCGACGCCTTCATCGCGGCCAAGCTCGCCGAGAACCGGCTGATCATGGCCCCCGAGGCTGACAGGCGGACCTTGGTGCGTCGGCTCTATTTCGTGCTCCATGGGCTGCCGCCCACGCCCGAGGAAGTCGCCGCGTTTGTCGCCGACGACCGCCCTGGGGCCTACGAAGCCCTCGTGGATCGGCTGCTCGACTCCCCGCGCTACGGGGAACGCTGGGCGCGACACTGGCTCGACATCATGGCGTTCGGCGAGACCGACGGGTTCGAGGTGAACACACCGCGCGCCAATGCCTGGCCCTATCGCGACTATGTCATTCGCGCCTTGAACGCCGACAAGCCGTACCCCGAGTTCATCAAGGATCAACTCGTTGGTGATGCGACCGGCGAAGATGCCGCCACCGGCTTCATCGTCGCCAAGGCCGCACTCCTCCCCGGTCAGACCGGCCGCGACATCGAGTCGATCCGGCTCGCGCGCCAGGATCAACTCAATGACATGGTGCTCAACGCAGGGTCGACGTTCCTCGGCCTGACGATCCACTGCGCCCGCTGCCACGACCACAAGTTCGATCCGATCTCGCAACGCGACTACTACGCGATGACCGCGATTTTCGCCGGCGTGCGGCACGGCGAACGCCCGCTCCGCGCGGCGGACGATACGGAGCGGCGGCTCGCGGCGCAAGCGTTGAAGCCGCGGATCGCCGCCCTCGAAACCGAACTCGCCCGGTATGAGCCTCTGGCCGATCCTTCGATCGTCGAGTCGAAGCCGACCGATCCCCGGTTCAACCAGGAGACGTTCCCGCCGACCCGCGCCAGGTTCGTCCGGTTCACGGTTCAGGACGCCAACCTGCACCCATCGTTCGGCCTGATTGAGCCCTGCCTCGACGAGCTCGAGATTTTCACGACGGACGAAACGAACGTCGCGCTGGCCAAAACGGGGGCGAAGGTCTCGGCGTCGGGCACGATTCCCGGGTCAAGCATTCACCGGCTCGAACATGTCAACGATGGCAAGTATGGGAATAGCCGGAGCTGGATCTCCGACGAAAGAGGTCGGGGCTGGGTGTTGGTGGAACTGCCCGACGAGGTGACGATCGCCAAAATCGTCTGGAGTCGCGACCGTGAGGGAACCTATACCGACCGCCTCGCAACGGCCTATACGATCGAGGCCGGGCCTTCGCTCAACGCGATGAAGCCGGTTGCGGGTCGGTTGCCGTTACGCTCCGCGGTGAGTCCGCGGCTGACGGTGGACCGGTTCCGGCCGGTCGCGGCGAAGCGGTTGAGGTTCACGATCCTTGCCTCGAGCAATATTGAGCCATGTCTCGATGAGTTGGAAGTCTTCACGTTTGGTCCTCATTCACGCAACGTGGCGTTGGCCAGTGCGGGGGCCAGGACGAAGGCTTCGGGCACGTACCCTGGGTCCCCCATCCACCGGCTCGAGCACCTGAACGACGGTCGCTATGGCAATGGGCGGAGCTGGATCTCCGACCAGAACGGGCGGGGCTGGGTGGAAATTGAGTTTCCGGAAACCAACACGATCGACCGCGTGGTCTGGGCCCGCGATCGCGAAGAGGCCTATGCCGACCGGCTGGCGACGAGGTACCGGATCGAGGTGGCCGACGCGTCGGGCGACTGGACGGTCGTCGCCACGTCTCAGGATCGGCGCCCCTATGTGGCCGGCGCCCCGTTCTCTGCCGTCGAATCGACCGCGGGGCTCGATGAGGCCGAGGTCAAGACGCTCCACGCACTTCGCGAGGAGAAGCAGACGCTCGAGCAGCGGGTCGCCGAGTTGACCCGAGCGTCGTTGGTTTATGCCGGCATCTTTGCCCAGCCTGATGAGACGTTCCGCCTGAGCCGGGGCGACCCGATGCAGCGCCGCGAGCCGGTGGACCCGGGCGCGCTCGCGCAACTGCCGCCGAAGCTCGAGCTGGCCGCCGATGCGCCCGATCAGGTCCGTCGCTCGAGCCTGGCGAACTGGATTGCCGACCCCGAGAATCCGCTCACGGCCCGGGTGATGGTGAACCGGCTCTGGCACTATCACTTCGGCGAAGGGCTGGTCAACACGCCGAGCGATTTCGGTCGCAACGGGGCTCGCCCGGTGAATGGGCCCCTGCTCGACTGGCTGGCGAGCGAGTTCGTGGCGCGGGGCTGGAGCCTCAAGGCGATGCACCGCCTGATCGTGACCTCGGCCACCTTCCGCCAGTCGAGCCGGCCCCGTGCCGATGCGATCGCGGTGGACTCGGGCACGCGCTTGCTCTGGCGTTTTCCGCCCCGCCGGTTGGAAGCCGAGGCGATTCGCGACTCCATCCTCGCGGTCGCCGGCACGCTCGACCTTCGCATGGGGGGCCCCGGTTACAGCGCCTTTGCGCCGAACACGAACTACGTCCGGGTCTACAACCCCAAGACCGAGTACGGCCCGGCGGACTGGCGGCGGATGATCTATCAGACCAAGGTCCGCATGGCGCAAGACTCGACCTTCGGCGCCTTCGACTGCCCCGACGCCGGCCAGAACCAGCCGAGTCGCCCGCGGTCCACGACCCCGTTGCAGGCGCTCAACCTATTCAACAGCCAGTTCGTCGCCCAGCAGGCCGGGCAACTCGCCGACCGGCTCAAACGCGAGGCGGGGGACGACTTGACGAGGCAAATCCAACTTGCCTATCGACTCGCGCTCGGTCGCGAACCGGACGGCGAGGAGACGCGACTTTGCACTTTGCTGGCTCAAGACCAGGATCTCGCGACGTTTTGCCGGGTCTTGCTCAATACGAATGAATTCTTGTTTGTGCCATGACTTGACCGAATCCCGCTAATTTTCAAGCGGTTTCCGGCGCGTAGCCATCTTAAACATCATGATGGTGGAGTCTCTCCGATGCCTGATTCTTCCTTGTCCAACGCAGGCCGCGGGTTGCTGAACCGCCGGCAATTTCTCGAACACGCCGGTACGGGGCTGGGCGGGATCGCGCTGGCGAGCCTGCTGGCGAATCAGGGCTTGCTGGCCGCGGAGAACGAGCGCACGCCGATCCGGCCGGTGATCCGCCCTGAGAACCCGCAGGCTGCGCGGGCGCCGCACTTTTCGGGCAAGGCCAAGCGGGTCCTGGTGATCTTTTGCTCGGGCGCGTGCAGCCAGCTCGAGTCGTGGGACTATAAGCCTGCCTTGATCAAGATGGACGGCCGGCCGATGCCAGGGGCGAAGGAGGGTTTTCTCACCTTCCAAGGGGAGAATGGTAACCTCGTCCGGCCCCAATATGCATTCAAACCGCGCGGGCAGAGCGGCAAGATGATCTCTGAGCTGTTCCCGCACCTGGGCGCGCTCGCCGACGACCTCTGCTTCATCCACTCGATGACCGCCAAGAGCAACACCCACGGCCCGGCCGAAAACCAGATGAGCACCGGGTTTACGCTCGACGGTTTTCCGAGCATGGGGTCATGGGTCTCGTACGCGCTCGGCTCGGAGGCCGACGACCTCCCTGCGTTCGTGGCGATCCCGGACCCGCGCGGGGTGCCGCAGGCGGGGGTGAACAACTGGGCTAATGGCTTCCTCCCTGCGGTCTTTCAAGGCACCCCCTTCAACGCCCAGAAGCCGATCTACAACCTCGAGGCGCCCCGAAACCGTTCGCCCGTGAGCAATGTCGCCGCACGTGATCTTCTGAAGCGGCTGAACGAACGGCATCTCGCCGAGTACCCGGGCGACTTCGAGCTCTCCGCGCGGATCGCCAGCTACGAGCTGGCCGCCAAGATGCAGCTCTCCGTCCCCGAGGTCGGTGACCTTTCAAGGGAATCGGCCGCCACCCTGCGCGACTACGGCGCGGATGATTCCGACCCGGTGCGGAGCGGCTTCGCCAAAAACTGCATCCTCGCCCGCCGCCTGCTCGAGCGCGGGGTGCGGTTTGTTCAACTCTTCAACGGTTCCTACGCGATGGGTGAGGGAATCGGCAATTGGGACGGCCATCGGAAGCTCAAAGAGCAGTATGATATCCACGCGCCGATCCTCGACCGCCCCGCCGCCGCGCTGATCCGTGATTTGAAGCAGCGCGGGTTGCTCGAAGACACGCTCGTCGTCTGGACGACCGAGTTCGGCCGGATGCCGACCTTCCAAAAAGGGGCGAGCGGCCGCGATCACAACCCGAACGGCTTCACCGCCTGGCTCACCGGCGCGGGGGTGAAACCGGGGTTCAGCTACGGGGCGACCGACGACCTCGGCCACAAAGCCGTCGAAGGGGTCACGACGATTTATGACCTCCACGCGACCATCCTCCATCTCCTCGGCCTCGATCACGAACGCCTCAGTTATTATCACAACGGCATCGAACGCCGTTTGACGGACGTCCACGGTCACGTCGTGAAGGACATCCTCACCACGGTCTAGCCGACCCTGCTTTTCGCACGCCTCTCGGGAATGCGCTCGCCCTTTTGTGAATGGGCTCGCGTGGAAAAACCGAACGGCCGGGATCATCCTTAATCGGGGCAAACTTCGGTTCCCCTTTGATTCCTGGCCCTCGTCCCTACAATGGGAGGGTCAAAAAACACATTCAACGGCTGTGCGAGCGATCCTGATGCCAATTATTGAGGCGGAGGGTCTGTCGAAGACCTACCGCGTCTTTCAGAAAAAGGACGGCGTGCTGGGCGCGATGCGTGGGCTCTATCGTCGCGAGTACAAGGAAGTTAAGGCGGTCGACCAGGTCGGGTTCTCGATCGAGCCGGGAGAGATGGTCGCCTTTCTCGGCCCCAATGGTGCCGGCAAAACGACGACGCTCAAGATGCTCTCGGGGCTGATCTATCCGACGAGCGGCACCGCGCAGGTGCTCGGGTTCACCCCCTGGCAGCGGCAGGACGCCTTTCGTCGCCAGTTCGCGCTCGTCATGGGGCAGAAGAACCAGCTCTGGTGGGATCTCCCCGCCTCGGACAGCTTCCAGCTCCACCGCGAGATCTATTCGATTCCCGCCGCTGAGTTCAAGAAAACCCTCGACGAGCTGACCGAGCTGCTCGGGGTCGAGAAACTGACCCGCCAGGCGGTCCGCGAGCTCTCGCTGGGCGAGCGGATGAAGATGGAGCTGATCGCGGCCCTCTTGCACCAGCCGCAATTGTTGCTCCTCGACGAGCCGACAATCGGCCTGGACGTCGTGGCTCAGGTTGCGATTCAGAAGTGCCTGCGCGACTATCACACCCGCCGCGGCATGACGATGCTCCTGACGAGCCACTACATGCGCGACGTCGAAGCGCTCTGCTCGCGGGTCCTGGTCATCACCCACGGCACCTTGGTTTACGACGGACCGCTCTCGGGGATCACCGAAAAATTTGGGTCGGCGAAGCTCGTTCGCCTCGACTTCGTCGAAGGGGTCGTCCCCGACGGACTCGAACGCTTTGGCGAAGTGACCCGCAGTGACGGCGCTTCGGCCGACCTGAAGGTCGAGCGATCGAAGGTGGCCGAGGTCCTGGGAGCGATCCTTGACCGGTACGCGGTGGCCGACGTCAGCGTTCAGGACCCGCCGCTCGAACAAGTCATCGCTCGCGTCTTCGAGGAGGGGCGCAAAACTCATGACGCCGCCTGACACTCTGACGACGACCTTGCTCGCCCCACTGATCGATGATCGGGAGCCGACGCCCCCCCACAGCCCATCCGCGGGCCCTTGGGCGACCTTCCGCAAGTACTACAAGATCTTTCGCGCCTCGCTGGTCGAGCGAATGACCTACCGGGGCGACTTCCTGTTCGGCACGATCCTCCGGTTCCTGCCGATGATCACCACGATCTTGCTCTGGCGGGCGATCTACGACGGCGCGGGGGAATCGAAGCTGGCTGGGTTCAGCTACCGGGAGATGATCGCCTACCTGCTCCTGACCAACATCAGCCGGATGTTCTCGAGCATGCCGGGCCTCGCGGGAGGGATCGCGCGCGACATCCGCGAGGGGACGCTCAAACGCTACATGCTCCAGCCGGTGGACATGATCGGCTACCTCCTCTGCTACCGGATCGCGCACAAGGTGGCCTATATCGTCACCTCGTTCTTGCCCTATGCCCTGCTCTTCTACCTCTGCCGGAACTACTTCGACGGGTTCCCCGACGCCTTGACGATGGCGGCCTTCTTCTTATCGCTGGTGATGGGCTTCCTCGTCGGGTTCTTCTTCGAGGCGAGCGTCGGGACTGTTGGCTTCTGGTTCCTCGAGGTCACGTCGCTGCTCTATATCGTGATGACCTTGAACTTCTTCATCTCGGGGCACATGCTTCCGCTCGACCTGCTCCCCGAGCCCTGGTCGACCATCCTCAAGGCGTTGCCGTTCCAGTACATGGCCTATTTCCCGGCCGTGGTGTTCCTGGGCAAGGTCAAAGGGATGGCCCTGGTCTATTACCTGGTGGCCGAACTGTTCTGGGTGCTCTTTTTCCTGGTGATGGCGAAGGTGCTCTACCGCTTTGGGCTCCGCCGCTATAGCGCCTACGGAGGTTGACCACTTTGGGTGCATTGCCGGTTCGATATGTCCGCTTGTTAGGGAACCTCGCGCGCTACACGTTGAGTCGCGAGCTGGCGTTCCGCGGGAACTTCCTGGTCAAGATCTCCGTCGAGGTGATCTGGCTGGGGATCCTGGTTGCGTTCTACCGCACGGTCTTCGCGAAAACGTCGATGGTCGCGGGCTGGCCCGAGGATGAGTACTTTTTCTTTATCGGCTGTTTCTTCGCGATCAGCGGGCTGATCGAGGCCCTCTTCCTGGAGAATTGCAACGACTTTGCCGAGTTGGTCCGCACCGGAGACCTCGACTTCCTCTTGCTCAGGCCGATCGACGAGCAGTTCCTGGTCTCGTGCCGCAAGGTCGACTGGGGGAGCATGCCGAACGTCCTGATGGGCGGGGCCGTGATGGCGGCCGCGCTCTACGCGATGGGTTGGCAGTTCGACCTGATCCGGGTGGTCGTTTTCCTGATCACGTTCATCTGCGGGACGGCGATCGCTTATAGCTTCATGCTCGCCCTGACCTCGCTGACGGTCTGGCTGGTCCGCAACCAGAGCCTGATGGAGATGTGGTGGCTCTTCTCGAGCCTGGCCCGTTACCCCAAGGAGATCTTCCTGGGCTCCTGGGCCGAGCCGATGGCGGCCTTCTTCACGTTCGTCCTGCCGATCCTCCTGGTCGTCAACGTTCCGGCCGCGGCGATGGTCCGAGCCCTCGACCCCCGCATGGTCGTATTCACCATGCTTGCCACAGTCGCCTGCGTCTGGGCGAGCCGCCGGTTCTTCCTGTATGCGCTTCGATCCTATCGAAGCGCAAGCAGTTGAACGTAAATAAGAGCGACCTTTCAATCTAGGCTTCACGCCTGCGGTCCGCTCGGGCCGCAGGCGTGAAGCCTCTTCTCATTCCGCAAACGGATTCCCGGATCGCGAGTCTTCTGGTGGCATCATTAAATTCTCGTGCGAGATCGAGTTAATGCAATTATAAGTGGCGATATGAATTATTCGATCGAGCAAGCGGCCTCCTCCGTTCGTTCTTGAATGTCTTCCCCTGGGACCGCGGGCGTCCCGCCCGCAATTGCATTGATTGTATTCAAGAGCGGGTGGGACGCCCGCGGCCCCAGGGGGGGGGGGAGTGGAACCGGAGCCGCCTGGGTTTGGGTTTCATCCGGAACTCACGATAAGCTCGCGAGAACATTCCGTGATGAACTCGCCTGAGTCTGGAGGCGCGTCTCACGGGAATAAAGATATGGAATCGAGGCGATCGGCTCAGATCAGAGATTTCCCAGCCGGCGCCTGTTGAAATAAGTTGGAAGATCTGTTGGAATGCCAGTCAGATTCAATCGTGCCAACGTTCCCGAGGGGGGGACGGACCGTACGGGGGTTTCTGACCAGGTACAAAACCTGCCACGAAGCTCGTGGTACTCTCTCGCATCACCGTCTCGTATTCATCGTAAGTCAGTCGCATCGGGTCTCGGTGGAACACACCGGGCAAGCCGAGCCTGATCGCTGTTCGCGCTGGACTCATGGTTTTGGGTCGTCGCAGACTGCGTGACGGCTCGGTTTGAATTTGGGATCGCCCGAACTGGACGCTCATAGGTGGTTCGATTGAGGTGATGGTCAGGAGTCAAGCAAGAATGAGCAGCCGGAATGGGCCAGCTTGCTGGCAAGGGGTGAAGCTCGGTTTGTGTCTCCTCGTGGTTGGGGGGATTTTTATCGGCTGCGGCAACGCGGAGGAAGGCGGCACGGCCGAGTTTCGCCAGAAATTCGAGCAACCCGCGGTGGCGCCGCCGGTCCCCAAGGAGAAACCGACCCCCTATAAGGACATGAGCCCTCGCGAGAAGAAAGCACTGAAGAAGGAGGGCTGAGAAGCGAAGAAAGCCGATTGAGTGGGTTGGCGAGTCAGCCTTTCCTGAGTTCAGTTAAGGGTTTCGGTTTCATCTCGACCTGGCTGCTTTCGATCGTGACTGGAAACTTGAAGGTACCAGGAGCCGTTTTTTATCAATCGACCGGTCAGGAGTTTCTCCTTCGTCATTCCAGGAGATACGTTTCATGTTGGTTTCCCCCCACGTCCACGTTCGTCGTCATCGCCGTGGTTTCACGCTCATCGAACTTCTCGTCGTCATTGCCATCATCGCGGTCTTGATCGCCTTGTTGCTGCCGGCCGTGCAGGCGGCCCGAGAGGCCGCTCGACGTGCTCAGTGCACCAACAACCTGAAGCAGCTTGGGCTCGCGTTCCATAGTTACGTGAGCGTCAACGAAACCCTTCCGATGGGCGATTTCTTCAGTCGGAGTGCCTTGACTCCATCAAAATTAATCCGCCAGCAATTCGGTCCGTGGGTGGCGCTCAGCCAATTCATGGAGCAGGGTGCCGCCTTCAATGCCTTGAATTCAAGCATCTGCATTCAAGTTGCCCAGAACTCGACTGTCGGTGGATTTGCCCTCAGCCTCCTCTGGTGTCCCAGCGACGGCAATGTCGTCGGCCTTCGGTATCCGGGGAAAGATGAAGGCTGGGACGACAACGCCCCGTTGCCCATGACGTTCAGTAGTTACGCGACCAATCTCGGTCCGCTCTACTACCATCCCAAGGGCGATACGAACTACCCCCTCATCAACAACAATACCGGGGCGGTCTATCACGTCGGCCATCCGGAGGGGACGAATATCTCGCCTGCCAGGCTGGCCTCGTTTACGGACGGGACGAGTAACACGCTCCTGGCCGGGGATCATGCGTACGGCGAGGTCGCCAACTCGGGCGATGATAAGTACGGGCCCAACTGGTGGCACTCTGGCCTTGGTGGTGACACCTCAGCGTCCACGCTCTACCCGCCCAACTTCTTCAAGACCTGGGCGGCTTCGCAGGCCGTGCCGAGTAAGTTTTCCGTGGGTGGGAACTATACGATGACGTTCAATAGTTTCCACTCCGGCGGCTGTAACTTCCTGCTCTGTGACGGCTCGGTGCGGTTCATCAAGAACACGATCAATTCGTGGAACCCATTCCAGGTTCAGTACAACGGCCGAGACCAACTCTACACCGGGGTGGGGGGAGCGTTGCCGTCGGCCGGCGTCTACCAGGCGCTGTCGACGCGCAACGGGGGCGAGGTGATCAGCTCGGACGCGTACTGAGTGAGTCCGCGTTGACCGGATCCGCTCGGGGTTCCCCACCCCTGATTTTGACTCTACCGATCGGCCCTGGACCGCTCTCGCTGGCGGTCCGGGGTCCCATCGTCTCTGTGAATTTGCTGTGAAAATATGATTTCTTCAGGAACCATCAAGGGGCCCCCAGTCCCGCGGTTCTTCCTGTCGCGGGAATCGTTGGACCAACAATGACGCCTTGGCCGATCGCGCCGCAGAAGGGGAAAACGGGTTCGGCGAAGCTTTACGCACGACCGGCAAGAGGTCGCCATTGCCGATGTAAGGACCGTCCTGCGCAGTCGATCGATCATTGCGGCTTCATCGGCTCACCATTCCATTCCGACGGCCATTTTTCCGGCCCCTGACCCTCCGATTCCAAGGCCCCGTCGAGGATCCCATGAGTACCGAGGCAAATTCCGGGCGGATCCACTCCATGGACCAGTTCCGCGGCTACACGGTGGCCGGGATGTTCGTGGTCAACTTCCTCGGCGGGATGGAGGCGATCCACTCCCTGTTCAAGCACAACAATACGTACTTCAGTTATGCCGACTCGATCATGCCGAGCTTCATGTTCGCTTGCGGGTTCTCCTACCGGCTCTCCATGCTCCGCCGGCTCGCGCGCATTGGCCAGGCGGCCACCTGGCGTCACGCGATTGTCCGTGGCCTGGCATTGGTGTTGGTCTCGGTGATGATGTTCGGCTTCGGCGACGGGTTCAAGTCCTGGTCCCAGATGACATCCGGGGGCGTGCACGAGTTTATCGCGAAGCTCCTCAAGGCGAACCTCTGGGAAGTGCTGGCGATCATCGGCATGACGCAGATCCTGATTCTGCCGGTGATCACGGCCGGTCCCCGGGTGCGCCTGCTGGCCACGCTTGGCCTGGTTGTCGCGAACGTTGTGCTGGCGGACCTTTTTAACTGGAACTTTGTGCACGGCCTGCCGAACCTGGTGAGTGACTACTGGGGGGCCGCCCGGAGCCGGGCCTGGGACGGTGGCGCGTTCGGCCTGCTGGGCTGGGCGATCCCGATGCTGGCCGGCACCCTCGCCTATGACGTGATGGCGGCAAGTCCCCCGGTTCGCTCCGCACGCACGTTCCTGGCTTGGGGCGCGGTCTTGATGGGGATCGGCTATGCCTTCTCCTGCCTGACGACCCTCTACGACGTCGACGCGACCCAGCCGCCCGCCAAGCGTGCCGAACTGGCCGACTCGCCCGTCCGGCCGCCACTGGCGCGGATCAAGGGCCGGTCGCTCTCGAGCCTGCTGGCGGAGCCTCCGTTCGTGGCACCACCGCCGGCCTCGACGCGCCAGCACAATTACTGGATGATGGGGAAGCGAATGCCGAGCATGACGTTCACGGTCTTCTCGACCGGATTCGCTCTGGCGGTGTACGCGCTGTTCATTCTCGGCTCAGACGTGGGCTCGTTGCGGGTTCGCCTGTTCAATACGCTCGGGCAGAATGCGCTCGTGGCGTACCTGATCCATCACGCGGTCGAGACGACGATCCATGCCATCGTCCCCAAGGACTCTCCGCTCGGTTGGTGCCTCACGGGCCTGGTCCTCTTTCTCGGGATCACGTACCTGTTCGTCGACTTTCTCGAGAGGCGATCGATTCACGTGCGGCTCTGAGGAGACGCCACGCGTCCGCACCGGTTCGGCGTCCCTTCGGGGCTGCCCACACGCGGAACACGCATCAAGGCATCCCGACTTGTAAATTCAGGCGACGATATCGAGGAGCGAGCAAACTCAAATGGAAGCGACCGCCATACGACCGGCCCCGGCCTTGAGGCCCTCGGGAAGTCGGATCGTTTCGCTCGACCAGTTCCGGGGCTATACCGTCGTCGGGATGCTCTTCGTGAACTTTCTGGGAGGCTTCGATGCGCTTCCCGCCCTATTTAGACACCATAATACGTATTGTAGCTATGCCGATACGATCATGCCACAGTTCTTCTTCGCGGTCGGGTTTGCCTACCGGCTGACCTTCCTGCGGCGGCTCGAGACGTCGGGTGCGGGAGCGGCGATGGCGGCCGTTCTGCGGCGTGGCCTGGGACTGATCCTGCTCGGGTTCGTGATCTATCACCTGGACGGCCGGACTCAATCCTGGGCCGAGTTGCGGGCTTTGGGCACGCGTGGGATCGTCACGTCGGCGTTTCAGCGCAACCTGTTCCAGACGCTCGTGCACATCGCCCTGGCGTCCCTCTGGTGCCTGCCGGTGATCGCCGCCGGCCGCGCGGCACGGGTCGGCTTCCTGGTGCTGTCGGCGGGCCTCCACGTCTGGCTGTCGTCCTGGTTCTATTTCAACTGGGTCTGGAACCGGCCGGGGATCGACGGTGGCCCGCTTGGTTTCTTGACCTGGACGATCCCGCTGCTCGTGGGGTCGCTCGCCTATGACACCATGGCCAATGGTCGAGAAGGAAGGGTTACCCGGCTCGTCGGTTGGGGCGTGGTGTTGATGGTGATCGGTTACGGCGTCTCCTGTTTCGATGGGGCGCTCGCGGCCCCGCCGTTCGTGGCGCCGAACCGGTCGGTGACGCTCTGGACCATGAGTCAGCGGTCCGGGAGTCTCTCCTACCTCACGTTCGCGTCGGGTTTTTCTCTGGCGTTGTACGCACTCTTCGTCGTGGCTTGCGACAAGGGCGGGTTTCAAGTCAGGATGTTCAGCGTTTTCGGCCGCAACGCGCTGGCGGCGTACATCCTCCACCCGCTCGTGGCCGGGGCGATGAAACCGTACATGCCCCAGGACGCACCGTCCTGGTACGTTGCGGCGGGCTTCGGCCTCTACTTTGGGATCAACTATCTGTTCATCAACTACCTCGACCGGTCCGGCCTCCACTTGCGTCTCTGAGGACGCGGGGGATCGAGGGCGGTTCTGAACCACTTCGCCGATCCCCTCTTTTTTCGACTTCAACGTGGTCGGCCTTGGTGTCATCGTGCGCTCGACTGGCTTCGCTTGCTGAATGGATTGTTAGAGAAACGCGTGGACTTGGATTTGTTGTGCCGGTCCGGCCCCGACCCTTGCGGATCGTCGAGGGGTGGCGTATTGTGGACAATCGTTTATTGAGAGCCAGAGAAGCCATGCACGCATTCTGTGGGGCCGAAAGGGGCGACCGTTTCTAGCCAGGGTTGAAACCTCTGGAAACGATTTGACAGGTTGGCGCAGTGCAGCCCCGGAGGGGCGACCGTCAGAGCCGGCTCTCGGCTTGCGACGGTCGCCCCTTCGGGGCTGCAAAGAATTCTGATTTGAGTTCTTTTTGCTCCCAGCGGCTTGCGGCTCTGTCTCTCTGGCCAGGAACGGTCGCCTCGCCGGGGCTGAGATGAACCCGTACATTCGGGTAAAGGCTTTCGCCATGCGGATGCTGAGACACAACGCCGGGACCCCTCGATGACACCGGGCCGATCGTCGCTGGAAGCTATTATCAAAGGGTGTGGGATCAGGTTGACCGGCACTCAGCTCGACCGGCTCTGGGCCTATCACCGGATGCTTCGCACCGCGAACGCCGAGCTGAATCTGACGCGGATCCACAACTTCGAAAACATGGTGCTCAAGCACTATGTTGACAGCCTGCTCGTCTTGAGGTTTACGGAACTCCCCTCCCCCTTGATCGACATGGGGAGCGGCCCTGGCTTGCCGGGGATCCCGCTCAAGATCGCTCGGCCCGAGACCCAGATGATCCTGGCCGAGCCGCGCGGGGCACGCGCGGAGTTCTTGGAGGAGGTCTGCGGCCGGCTGAAGCTCGGCGGCGTCGAGGTCCTGGCCGGGAAGGTGAACTCGAAGCTTTCGAGAAAGGTCGCCGGGGTGATTACCCGGGCGGTGGCGTCGATCCCCGAGACGCTCGACCGGGTGGCGAACTGTTTGGAGGTCGGGGGGCGGATGCTCTTCATGAAGGGGCCGGATTGTGACGCCGAGATTGCCGAGGCCGCCAAAACGCACGCGGACCGGTATCGGCTCGTGGCCGATCACGCCTATCAGATCCCGGGGACGCCGCACGACCGCCGGCTCGTGATTTACGAACGCCTTGAAGGGGCGGGAGACGTAGCGATGGGCGAAGAGACCGATCATTCCGCCTCGGTGCGCGCGGTCGCGATCACGAGCGAGTCGAACCCGACGTTCAAGCTCTGCCGTGACCTGCTGGGCGGGCGCGGGATCCGCAAACAAGGGCGAGCACTGCTCGCGGGCGCCCGGCCGATCGCCGAAGTGCTCGAACGCTTTCCAGGCCATGCGGAGGGCTGGCTGACCGATTCTCAAGGGGCTCCTCCCCCACGGCGGATCTCCCCTGGTATCGCCTGGCCGACCCCTTGTTTCGGGCCCTCGACGCCTCGGGAACTCATGCCCCCCTGCTCCTCGTGCGATTGCCCGAGATCCCCGAATGGTCGGACGAGACCCCTTGGCCGGCCGGCTGTACCTTGTTCGTGCCGTTCCAGGATCCCGAGAACGTCGGCGCGGTGATCCGCTCGGCAGCCGCCTTCGGCGCGGCCCGGGTCGTCCTGCTTCGCGAGGCGGCGCACCCGTTCCACCCCAAAGCCGCCCGCGCGGCCGGTCCGGCCTTGTTTCAGGTTCCCCTCCTCCAAGGGCCGTCGATTCAAGATCTGACGTCGGACCAGGTTCCCCTGATCGCCCTGGCCACCGACGGCCCTGAGCTTGGTGCGACCCCGTTCCCCGAATCGTTCGGCCTGGTCCCAGGCGTCGAAGGCCCCGGCCTTCCGGCCCACTTCCGTGAAGGCGAGCGCCGGCGGATCGCGATGGCCCCCGGCGTCGAGTCGCTCAACGCGGCGACCGCCACCGCCGTGGCGCTCTACGCCTGGCGGCAAAGCCATCCCAGCCCCCTCGGTTGATGGGGCAACGCGTGTTTAAGTGGTGTTTTGAAAGTCTGGCGAGAGATTCGTTCGTCTGCCTCGGTTTTGGGCGAAGGTGCGAGATAAAAGGGCGTTCGCCTGGGAGGCGCGCGAGGGGGAACCGCGGTTTTTCCAGGGTGGGCGGCCTCGAGTCGGCGAACTTGGGCTCGATGGCACGGGAAATGAAATAAGCACGCTGGCCTTCTTCTTGTTCTGCAAGAAGTCGGCTTCGGGGGCCGGACGGTTAGGGAGAGCTACCGTTCCGGCCTCCTTTTTTTTTTGCGGCTTCTGATTTGGAACCGCGGTCCCAGGGAATCGAATCCCTTCCTGGGCGTTCGCCTGTTCCCGAGCCGTTGGGACCGCCGATTTCGAGCGCTCCACGTCGAATAAGCCGGCGTTCGAAAGCGTCAGAGCTTACGAGCCTCGCGGACGAGGTGGGGCAGCTCGGGGAGGATGATCTTGGTCATGGCCAGTTGCACCGCGGCGCGTGAGCCGGGCATGACGAGCAAGACCATCCGCCCCATCAAGCCACCCACCGCGCGACTCAAAAGACAGGCCGGCCCGATCTCGGCGTAGCTGAGCATCCGGAAGAGCTCGCCATAGCCCGGGAGCGGCTTGCTGAGCAGGCTACTGACCGTCTCGAAGGTGAGGTCACGCGGGCTGATCCCGGTTCCCCCGGTGACCAGGGTGGCGTGCAACTCCTCACGCGCGGCGAACCGTTGGAACAGCGGACGCATCGCGTTCGGGTCGTCAGGGACGATCTCACGCTCAAGGATCCGGTGGCCCGCCCCCTCGGCCAACTCCACGATCAAGGCCCCCGACGTGTCGGTCTCACGTGTCCTGGTATCAGATACTGTTAAGATAGCTAGGTTCAGTGATCTGGGGGCCTCAGCCCGATGCGCGGTGACGGCTTGGCTCATGCTCATTCCCTCGTTGGTCTTCGGGTGGTGTCAGGTTGCCCAGCTATCCAAATGACCGGGATGCTCGGCAGTTGATTGTCGTGAGCTTGTCGACCCTCGTAAAATAGCGATGTCCGCGGGTTTCACCGGCATTCCGGTGGGCGAGCGAGCGGGCAGGAGGTCTTGGACGCATGACCGGAATGCGAACGCTTTCGCGGTTCGGTGTCGCCCCCCTGCACGTGGGCGTCGTTTTCAGCGTGTTAACTTGGGGCGGAGTCGAGTGCTTCGCCGATCGGATCGTCCTCCGTGGCGGAGGCGAGATTCAAGGGAAGGTTGTCGCCGATCCGAGCCGCCCCGACCGCGTGCAGGTCTTGCTGGCGACCGGCAAGACCCCGTTGAGTTTCGAGAAGCCCAAGATTCTCCAGGTGATCGCCGCGCCGAGCGTGCTTGACGAATACGTCGTCCGGCGCGACAAGGTCGGTCCGGGGCCGGAAGCGCAATACGAGTTCGGTCTTTGGTGCGAGTCGCAACAGCTTTCCGATCTGGCCGCGCTCCATTATGAAGCGGCGGTCGCCCAGGACAAGTCGTTCGCCCCCGCGCATCAAAAACTCGGCCACACCCTGGTCGCTGACCGCTGGCTGAACGCCGATGAGTTCCGCGAGTCGCAGGGGCTGGTTCGGTACAAGGGGAAATGGATCACCCAGGAGGATCGCGACGAGCGCGAGGCGCAGTTGGTCGCGGGGGCCGAGCAGGCGTCCTGGGTCCGGCGGATCCGGTTGCTCCGCCAGGCCATCGCCAGCAGCCCGGAAGAGCGGGCGCGCCAGGCGGAGCAACAGTTACAGGCCATTCGCGACCCGGTGGCCGTCGTGCCGTTGGTCCGCGTGCTCGGTCGCGACGAGGTGCCGTTTCGGATCCTGCTCGATCAGATCCTGGGCCTGATCCCGGGACCCGAGGCGACCACGGCTCTGGTCAACCGGCTCCTGGCCGAGTCGACCCACGAGGTGCGCGAGGGGACCCTGGCGGAAATCGAACCGAGGGGGGACGCGAATGTCACCCCGATCCTCGTCAGGGCGCTCCGTTCGACCAACCCCCAAGTCGTCAACCGGGCGGCGTGGGCCTTGGCCCGCCTTGGCACGGTGGCGGCGGTTCCCAAGCTCGTCCCCGCGCTGATTACGACGCAGTATCAGATGGTGATGGTTCCCGAGAGCCACGGCCCCCCTTCATCTTCGGCTGGACTCGGGTCGGTCGGTGTTCCGATCTATACCAACGGCAGCTCGGTGGGCTTTCTGACTCCGCCCGCGGTCGGGCCGGGAAGCGTCGCCTATGGCGCGACGTCCGTCTCCGCGACTCCGGACCTGGTCAGTGCGCTCACGGTCGGCGATGGGTCCACCCACGGCAGTCGCGGCCCCTCGTTCAAAATGTTGTCTTACTCGTATCGGAACGTCGAGGTTCACGAAGCGCTGGTCGAGATGACCGGTCAGGACTTCGGTTACGACATTCCGAGCTGGCAGCGCTGGGTGACCAAATCGTTTCGCGCCGAGCCTGCTCCGACCCGCCGGGTTCCTCAGCCGTGATCTGTCCACGCTCGAGTCGTTTCTAGACTTGAGTGCGCGACGCCTGAGTGAATTACGGCATTAGAATTCATGAAATGATCAGGTGAACGGTTTATGACTGCATCGCAGCCGCCTCGGATCGTGATCATCGGTGGAGGGTTCGGCGGCCTTTCCGCTGCGCAGAGGTTGCGACGGGCTCCTGCCCAGATCACCTTGATCGACCGCCAGAACCATCACCTGTTTCAACCCCTGCTCTATCAGGTTGCGACCGCCGCGCTCAATCCCAGCGACATCGCTTCGCCGATCCGGCGGACCCTCCGTCACCAGAAGAACGTTGAGGTGCTGCTGGGCGAGGTGACAGCGATCGACCTCGAGGTGAAGCAGGTTCTGCTGGCCGACGAGTCGATTCCGTTCGACTTTCTGATCGTGGCCACGGGGGCCACGCACTCGTATTTCGGCCACGACGAATGGGCCCCGTTTGCCCCGGGCCTCAAGACGATTGATGATGCCCTGGAGATCCGTCGCCGGGTCCTCTTCGCGTTCGAGGCCGCCGAACGGGAGCTCGACCCGGCTCGGCGGCATGCCTGGCTGACGTTCGTGATCGTCGGCGCCGGGCCGACCGGGGTCGAACTCGCCGGCGCCTTGTCGGAGATTGCCCACCACGCCTTGGCCCGCGACTTCCGGCACATCGACCCAACCCAGGCACGAGTCATCTTGCTCGAGGGGTCGCCGCGCGTGCTCCCGGTCTACGTGGAGTCGCTTTCGGAAAAGGCGCGCGAGCAGCTCGTGGCGATGGAGGTCGAGGTCCGCACCGGGCAGATGGTCACGGCGATCGACGCCGATGGGGTCAGCGTTGGCACCGAGCGGATCGAGGCCCGGACCGTGCTCTGGGCGGCCGGAGTGGCCGCCTCCCCCCTGGCCCGGACCTTGGGGGCCGGGGTGCCGCTCGACCGCGCGGGGAGGGTCCGAGTGAATCCCGACCTGACGATCCCGGGGCGGGACGATGTTTACGTCGTGGGGGATCTGGCGAGCCTCGACCAGGACGGCAAGCCGATCCCAGGGGTTGCCCCCGCGGCGATGCAAGAGGCCGTACACGCCGCCAAGAACATCGAGCGAACGCTCCGGGGGCAAGGACGACTGCCGTTCCGCTATCACGACAAAGGCTCACTCGCCACGATCGGCCGGGCCGCGGCCGTCGCCGACCTCGGCCGGATCAAGCTTTCGGGGCTGGTCGCCTGGCTCGCCTGGCTCTTCATCCACATTCTCTTCCTGATCGGGTTCCGCAACCGGTTCGTGGTCCTGTTCGAATGGGCCTGGTCGTACCTGACCTACGACCGGGGCGCCCGGCTGATCACAGGACCCCCCGCTCGGCGGCCGGTGGCTGAACCCGAGGATCGCGAACCGGGGGTGATCGCGGGGAAGTCTGAGGAGCCAGGTCGCAAATAAGGGTTTGGGGGAGCGGGAGTCCCCTCTTCTGGTGTAGGGTGGGCACGGCCCACCATGGAATCGGCTGGGAGGAAAGGACAAAATTCGTGGGCCGTGCCCACCCGACAATAGGGGAAGAGGGATTCGTTTCGTGAGGTCGCCCCCCATGGAATCGGTACGGGAGAAGGGGGGCAAAGGAGCCGAGACGTTCCGCTCGCCTTCCGCTGCGGTCACGCGAATCGGTTGGGAAATCAGAAATCAAGAGAGGGAAGGGACGCCGTGTCGGACGAGCAGCAGCGGGAGCGGGGACGCGTCCTCCGCGAGGTGAGGCAGCGGTTGGAATCGCTCGGACGTGCGGGGGTCGATCGGATCCCGGCCCCGGTGATTCTGGAGTTTGCGCCCCTCGTGTCGAGTTTGGCCGCCACGCTCGAGGTCCCGGCCTTGGCCCCTGCCTCTGCCCCCCGCGGCGAAGTGGAACCGGTCCGGCGCCCGGTCCCGACACCCGCTCCAACCCCCCGCGTTGCCGTTCCAGCCGAAGTGGAACCGGTCCGGCGTCCGGCCGCGCCCCCGCCGCCGCCCCGGGCCCCGATCGTTCTGCCCCCCTCCTCGCTCTTCGGCGCCTCCGAGCGCGGCAATTCCATCGTGCCGCCGGCGGAGCGGCCGGCCCAGCTTGCCGCCTTGGCGGCCGAGATTTCCGGCTGCCAGCGCTGTCCTCACCTGGCGGCTTCGCGGACCCAGACCGTCTTTGGCACCGGCTCGGCGACGGCCCGCTTGATGTTCATCGGCGAGGCGCCGGGGGCCGACGAGGACCGGACCGGCGAGCCGTTCGTGGGCCGCGCCGGGATGTTGCTGACGGATATGATCACCAAGGGCATGGGGCTTCAGCGCTCGGAAGTCTACATTGCCAACGTCCTCAAGTCGCGTCCCCCCGAGAACCGTGACCCCACTCCCGACGAGATCGCGCATTGCCTTCCTTATCTCGACCGCCAGATCGAGATCGTGCGCCCCGAGTTCCTCTGCCTGCTCGGTCGCACCGCCGCGCAAGCGCTGCTGGAGACCGCGCTCTCGTTGACCCGGCTCCGCGGGAAGTGGCATCGCTGCCGGGGTGTGCTGACGATGGTGACCTATCACCCTTCGTACCTGCTGCGCTACCCTGCGTACAAGAAGGATGCCTGGGACGACCTGCAAATGCTCATGAAACAGATGGGGCTGAACCTGCCGACCCGCGAGAAACGATGATTCCGGCGGAAATGGTTGCGCTGGCGACCACGTTCGGCGGGGGAGTACCCTCTTGCCGGAACGACCTGCGAGCCGTTAAGTTTGGGACTCGATGCGCGACGAAACGAGCCGCGATTGAGATCGCAAGTACGACTTTGGGGTTCAGGAGGCTTCCGCCAGTGCCAGACACGCTCGACGAACTGCTGACTCGCGCCAAGGAGATTCGCAAGGACATCCTCAAAATGACGACCGAGGCTGGCTCGGGGCACCCGAGCAGCTCGATGTCGGCCGCTGAGTTTGTCACGGCGCTCTATTTTGGCGGCTTCCTCCGCTACGACGTGAAGAACCCCCACTGGGCCGATCGCGACCGGTTCATCCTCTCGAAGGGCCACGCCGCGCCGGTGCTCTACTCCGCGATGGCCGAGGCCGGTTACTTCCCCAAAGCCGAGCTCATGACCTTGCGGAAGCTGGGCAGCCCGCTCGAAGGGCACCCCAACATGGTTCGCCTCCCGGGCATTGAAGCCTCGACCGGCTCGCTCGGCCAGGGCTTGTCGCTCGGCGTGGGCCACGCCTTGGCCGCTCGGGTCGACAAGAAAGACTACCACACCTACGTCATGACCGGCGACGGTGAGCTCGGCGAAGGACAGGTCTGGGAGGCCGCCGCGTCGGCCGCGAAGTACAAGCTCGACAACCTGACCCTGATCGTCGACCGCAACCACTATCAGCAGACCGGCGCGGCCGAAGATGTCCTGAACATGGACCCGATCGACGGCAAGTTCACCGCGTTCGGCTGGAAGACCCAGGTCATCAACGGCAACGACATGGGCGAAGTGGTCAAGGCGCTCGAACGGGCCCGCGCTGTGAAGGGTCAGCCCAGTTGCATCGTCTCCTTGACCCACAAGGGACAGGGCATGCTCAAGCTGCTGGCCAAGCTCGGCGACCTCAACTTCCATGGCAAGCCGATGCCGGCCAAGAACCTCGACGAGGCCCTGGCCGAAGTCTCCGCCTCCTGAGCGGGGCCGAGGGACTTCGCGGGCCGCGACGCGGGCGTCTCGTCGCTCGGAACCAAGATCAACAAATCAAAAAAAGAGTGGGCTCTGCCCACCCCATGCATAACTCGTCGGCCGCGGCTCTGACGCGTAACCCCCGACGAGAGGATCGATCGAAGACATCCGGGAAAGGTGCCGACGACAATGGCTGGAGCATCCTCCGCAGTGCAGTCGAAACGCGAGCTGGGCAAAGCAACACGCGACGCCTTCGGGCGTGCCTTGGAGGCCCTGGGGGCCGAACACACCGACCTTGTCATCGTGGATGCCGACGTCAGCAACTCCACCCGGACCGAGTGGTTCGGCAAGAAGTACCCCGATCGGTTCTTCAATATCGGAATCGCCGAGAGCAACCTGGTCGGCGTCGCCGGTGGCCTGGCCAGCGCGGGCAAGATGAGCCTGATCGCCAGCTTCGCGGCGTTCGTCACCTGCAACGCCTACGACCAGCTCCGGATGTCGGTCGCCTACCCCCGCCTCAACGTCAAAGTGGTCGGCAGCCACGCCGGCATCTCGATCGGCGAGGATGGCGCCTCGCAGATGGGGATCGAGGACGTCTCGCTGACCTGCTCGCTCCCTGGCTTCGTGGTCATCGTGCCGGCGGACGACGTGTCGACTCACGCGGCGACCGCGGCCATGCTCCAGCACAAGGGGCCGGTCTACCTTCGGGTCGGTCGCCCCGAGGTTCCTCGGATTTACACCGAGGGCAAGGTCCCGTTCACGATTGGCAAGGCCAATCAGCTTCGCGAGGGGACCGACGTCACCTTGATCGCCAACGGCCTGATGGTGGCGCCCACGCTCGACGCCGCCGAGGCCTTGGCCGCTGAAGGGATCAACGCCCGCGTCCTCGACATGCACACCGTCAAGCCGATCGACGTCGACGCGCTCCGCGCGGCCGCCGAGCAGACCGGCGCCCTCGTCGTTGCCGAAGAGCACCTGGCTCACGGCGGCCTGGGAAGCGTGGTGGCCATGAACGTCGCCGAGATCAAGCCGGTGCCGATCCGCTACGTCAACCTGGGCGACCAGTTCGGCGAGAGCGGCTCCCCCGACGCCCTGATCGAGAAGTTCGGCATGACGGCCGCCAACGTCGTCAAGGCCGCCAAAGCCGCGGTCGCCGCCAAGAAGAGCTAACGAAGACGAAGACGGAGGCGGAGGCTCAAGCCGGTTCGGTTCGAGCCTCGTCCCGTTGGGAATTACCAATCGAATGTCATAAGGGTTTTCCCACAAGAGCCCTTCCAGTCAGGAGTTCCCCACCATCGCCAAACGCAAACCGCCCAGCAGCCGTCCCGAGCGTCAGCTCGACGAGACCGCTCGAGCCATCGCACGCTCCCGAGAGATCGCGGGAGTCGACAAGTCACAGGAACTGCCGCGAAGCCCAGGGAATGACCCGCAGTCGATGTCGAGCCGGACGGCTCGCTCCAAGGGGCATCTGAAGTCGAGCGGACCGATCATTTCGCCGTCAACCAAACGCCCGAAAGCGCCGGGCGGCTGAGCCAACGCCGCTCTCGCTTCCCTGGGACCGTAGTCGTCTCGCCCGCTCTTCTTGAGTTTGCCACCCTGGATCCGATGACCGTTGGGGGCCAGGGGCTCAAATCTCCAGGATCGAGAAGAGCTCAAGTTAGCATGGATCGATATAGCAGCCCCGAAGGGACGACCGTCAAGAGCCGAGGACTGGCTCTCACGGTCGTCCCTCCGGGGCTGTGGCGAACCTACCTCCCACCAAAGACGCGGCCGGAAACCCCGGCGGTCTCCGGGGGTCTTGGATCCCGAACTCACTGGGATCGGTCAGATCACGTCCACGACCTGCCTGTCGTTGCAATCCGCGGTCGGCAGAAACTCGAGGTTGCCGGTGGCGACGTCGTAGATCGTTCCGACGATGGCCAACCGCCCGTCTTGAACGAGGCCGTTGAGCGTCTGGCTCTCCTGGAGGATCTCCTCGACCACGCGCGCGACGTTGCGCCGGGCCACATCGTTGACGAATGTTTCTTTTTCGGATGGCGACATGAGCGCGAGATTCTGAGCGCGGAGTGGGTCGATCGATTTCTGAATGTCGCGCACGATGAATTCGAGATGTTCACAACCCGAGCTACTGGCGGCGGTCTCGGGGGCGCAGGCGAGGTTAACGGCCGCGGTCACGGCGCCGCAACGCGTGTGTCCCAAGACCAGGATCAGCTTGGCCCCGGCGACGGTACAGCCGTATTCGATGCTGCCCATGACCTTCCGGCTCGTGATGTTCCCCGCGATTCGGACGCTGAAGACGTCACCCACTCCCAGGTCGAAGAGCAGCTCGGCGGGCGTCCGGGAGTCGATGCAACTGACTACGATGGCCAGGGGATGCTGGCCGCTGGCCGTGGCAATCACCTGGCTCGTGAGGTCACGGGTCAGACGTTGACCGGTGCGGAACCGCTCGTGGCCTTCCTTGAGAAGTTGGAGCACTTGCCCCGGGGTGGACGTGCGCTGGATGTCGCGGGAGGAGTAGTCCACGTACTGGGTCTGATCCTGAAGCTCGTATTGGCTTCGGAACCCGCGCAGACTGACCTCCACGCCGCGGGCCGGCGCGGTTTGCTCTTTGAAGTCCCGGATCAGGCTCAGCACGTCTGGGTCGATATAATCCGTGTCATGGGCGTCGAGCAGGATGTGACCGCCGCGGGGCACTTCATTCAGGGCCAGGGCCAGGGCGGCCCGGTTGAGGAAACTGACCTGAGTGGCCAGCTTGATCCGGATGACTTCGCCCCCCAGGTGCTTCTCCACGGTCCGGCGCAACGGACGGCGGACGTTGCTGCCGAGGATGAAGGCTGTGCTGACCGCAAGCCCGATCAGGATGCCGACCAGGAGGTCGGTCAGGACGATGGACACGACGGTCAACGCGAACGGCAGGAACTGGTAACGCCCCTGGTTCCACATCTGCCGGACGAGCGCCGGGCTGGCCAGTTTGACGCCCGTGACCAGGAGGATCGCCGCCAGGCAGGACAACGGGATCAGGTTCAGCCACCCGGGCAGGAGCGTGACGCTGACCAGCAACAAGATGCCGTGGATGATCGTTGCGAGTCGCGTTTTGCTTCCGGCGTTGAGACTCACGGAGCTGCGGATGACCACTGAGGTGACCGGGAGGCCGCCAATCATCCCGGCGACCACGTTGCCGATCCCCTGGGCCCAGAGCTCCCGGCTCGGGGGTGAGTTCCGTTTCCGAGGGTCGAGCTTGTCGACCGCTTCCAGGTTCAAGAGCGATTGCAACGAGGCCACGGCGGCCAGGGTGAGGGCGGCGACGTACACGGCCGGATTCGACCACTGCGAGAAGTCGGGGTGCTGGAAATACTGGCGGTAGCCGGCCAGGCTCTCGGCCACCGGCACCTGCACGAGGTGACTCGCCCCAATCACCCAGCGCCCGCCGAGTTGCCGGAAGAACAGGTTGAGCCCGATGCCCAGGAGGACCACGACCAAGGCGATCGGAAGGCCCGATTTCTTCCGTTGTCCCCACTGGTTCCAGACGATCAGCACCGCGATCGACACGAGGCCGATGACGGCGGAACCGGGCTGGATATGCCCGAGCAGCTCGCCGAGCTCGGAAAACGAGTTCTCATGATCCCGCTGGAAAAAGGCCATATTCCCTTCCGGGTCGGGGTCGTGTCCTAACACGTGGGGAATCTGCTTGAGGATGAGGATCACCCCGATGGCGGCGAGCAGGCCCTTGATCACGCTCGAGGGGAAGAAGGCGGCGAGGAACCCGGCCTGAGCGACCCCTAACGCGATCTGAATCAGGCCGGCGATCACCATCGCCGTCAGGAACGTCTGGAACGACCCCAGCGAAACGATCTGCGCCGCCACGACGGCCGTCAGACCGGCGGCAGGGCCGCTCACACAGCTCTGTGACCCGCTCAGCATTCCGACCAAGATGCCGCCGACGATTCCGGCCAGCACGCCTGAAAACAAAGGGGCGTTGGATGCCAACGCCACCCCCAGGCACAACGGCAGAGCGACGAGGAACACAACCACTCCGGCTGTGAGATCGCGAGTGAACGTCGATGGCGACAGGTCCATGTTGGATGTCATGGAGGCCTCTTTTTTGGGGGGGGAGAGGATCTCTTTCCGGCAGTTTACCGTTTCTGAGATCCCTGGCCTCCCCCACTTTTTTTTTTCGGCGGTGTGGAACCTCCTTGGTCCCTCGGATGACTCGAGAGCCTGTCCGGGTCGGAAATACCGATCAGCGTCAGCGAATGAGAACCCGTAAAGCAGGGAAGTCCGGGGGCCACTCGGAACCCGTGGCACCCAACGTCAGTAACTCGGCGTCGTCAACAACGGATGTAACTCTCACCGGACCAGAGAATTACTGCCGCTCCGTGGCTGCGGTTCGTTCGAGAGAAGGGGGGGCAAAAAATCGCCGTTCTTCGTCATGATGGGTGCGGCTAGCAACCGGCACTCACCTGGATTGAGGAAGAACGGCGATGAAGGCAGCTCGGACGCTGCAAGGCTTGCAGCAACCGCAGTCGTTGATCGGCTATGTCCGACAGTTTCTCACCCCGACGGTCTGGAAGCAAGCCCGAGGGGTTGTTCCTCAAAGGCGGTCGGCGCCGCGGTGGGATCTCCAGCCACTGGTCGTGGTCATGCTCGCCATGACCTGGGCCACCGGCGACTCCGAGTCCGAGAGGTTTGAGAAGGCCCGGGGATACTACGTCGCCTGCCATGAGTCGCGAAGACGCCCGGGAAAGACCCTCGTCGGCTTCCAGAAAGCGATGCGACGCGTCCCCATGCGACAACTCAGGGCGTTGGCCGCGGGGGTTCGGCAACAGATCCACGCCCGACTGGGGTCGCGGCGGATTGTCGACGGCTTCGAGCCGATGGGCTGCGACGGCTCGCGGATCGAGTGCCCCCGCACCCCCGAGTTGGAACGGGGACTCGGGCAGGCCGGCAAGAACGACGCGGCCCCCAACGTCTGGCTGACGGCGTTCGTCCACTTGCCCACGGGACTGCTTTGGTCGTGGCGACTCGGCCCGGGCACCGCGGCCGAGCAAGAGCATTTGAGGCACTTGCTCGCCACCCTCTCGCCCGAGGCCCTGATCGTCTGCGACGCCGCTTATATGGGCTTCGATCTGGTCCGGGCGATCCTCGGTGTCAAGCGATCGTTCCTGTTCCGGATGTCGTCGCGGGTCGACCTCTACACCCTCGAAGTGGCGAACCTGGAGGATTGGACCGAAGGCCCTGTCTTGTACTGGCCGAACTATGTCCAGAAGAAAGGGGAAGCGCCGATCCAATGCCGCTTGATCCGGATCCCGGCCAAGGGCAAGGGTAAGGGGTCGGTCAAACGCGACGTCTGGCTCCTGACCGACGTCCTCGACCCAGCCCGGATGTCGGCGGCGACGGCCGCCAAATTCTACCGCTGGAGATGGCGTAATGAAGGACTATTTCGCACATACAAGCGTATAATCAATAAATTGAAACTCGCTAGCCGCACGGTGGCCTTGGTGCATCGCGAGGCCGAGTTGTCACTGCTGGCCACGCAGATCCTCCTGGCGCATGCCGACCTGGCGCTTCGGCCGGCGTCGGCGTCGGCGACCGATGGCCCAGTGATCAGCCCCCGCAAAGTTCTGATCGAGATCCGCAAGGAGATCGACGCGGCCGTGAAACCCAAGGCCAAGTGTTACCACAAGCGACTCGCGGGCTGCCGCGCCGGGTGCCGGAAGCAGAAGAGCCCGAAAGCCACACGCAAGTGGCCTCGTCGCAAACCGCATAAGCCGCCGAAACCGCCTGTGCTCCACACCCTGACTCAGGAACAGAAAGCCTTGCTAAACAAGCACATGAGTGCAGTAGGATGAGGCATCAGTAATCGACGTTGCGTGGCACCCGGAAGGGATCACCGTATCCATCGGAAAGCGTCGGTTGCTTTGCCGGATGCGCGGGCCGCCTGGGGAGCGATCGGTCCCTTCTGTCAGGAAGGGGTCAGTCCGTCCACGGGGGGCGAGTCGCGGGGAAAGCTGATCGTTACGAGGAGCGAGGCGTCCTCGATTCCGAGGACCGAGTGGAGTTGCTCACCCGGAACGTAGAGCAGTTGGCCCGCCGCCAGTTCGTGGGTGATGCCAGCGGTCGTGAACGCGATCCGGCCTTCCAGGCAGTGGACCGTGATCGCTCCCCGGGTCTTGTGGGGAGGGATCTCCTTGCCTCGGGGGATGATCAGCCGGATCGCCTCGAGGTTCTCGTTCTTGATCAGGGTCGTTGTTTTCGTGCCGGCCAGCGCCGGCCCGAGTGGGCGGACATCAATGACCTCGCCCGGATTTGCATGAGGAATCGCCATGAGACTCGCTCCTTTTCGTGCCCTTACCACGGACAAGAGTCGACGCGGGATCGGATGAGGGTGGAGGGGAGGCGAACTGTCTTCAGGAGATCGCTCGGCCCCCTCTTTACGCGTTCTCAATCGTTGGTCAACGTCGAAGGATTACCGAGCCAGTTCAGGCTCGGTTCGTTCCGTCGCGGGGCGATCGAGCCCGCCCACGCTGTCCTGCTCTGCCGTGATCGACCATCCGGTCTTGAGGCCCACCACGAACCAGCCCAAGGCGAACAGGCCGGCGGCGAAAATCGTGTCTCCGACGACTCGCATCCAGCGAAGCGAGTGCATCGTCGGCGTCTGCATGAATTCGGCCGATCGCGCATACCAGGTGCCGTGCTCGACGCTCGCCCAGGTCTGCAACAGGCCGACCGGCAGCAAGCTCAGGAGTACCATCAGCGACAGCCCAATGTTGATCGCCCAGAAGGCGAAGGCCAAGCTCCCGGTCTTCCAGATATGGCGCGTTGTCAATCCCTTCAGGCAGAACAGCATCAGGCCGATCCCGAGCATGCCGTAGACCCCGAAGAGCGCGGTGTGGCCGTGCACCGCCGTCGTGTTCAGCCCTTGCATGTAATAGAGGGCGAGCGGCGGGTTGATCAGGAAGCCGAACAGGCCCGCGCCCACGAAGTTCCAGAACGCCACGGCGACGAAGAAGAGGATCGGCCATTGGTACGCCCCCACCCACGGCCGCACTCGACTTAGCGTCAGGTTCTCATAGGCCTCGAACCCGATCAGGACCAACGGGACCACCTCCAGTGAGCTGAACGTCGCTCCCAGCGCCAGGATACCTGTCGGGGTGCCGGCGAAGTAGATGTGGTGGAACGTCCCGATGATCCCGCCGGTCAAGAAGACGGTCGTCGAGAACAGGACCGCCGCGGTGGCCGTGGCCGTCCGGAGCAAGCCCATCCGCGTGAACAGGAAGGCGATCACCACGGTGGCGAAGACCTCGAAGAAGCCCTCGACCCAGAGGTGAACCACCCACCACCGCCAATATTCGGCGATCGCCAGGTTCGTCTGCCGATGCCAGAACAAGCCAGGGACATAAAACAGCGGGATTGCGGCCGAGGCGAGCAAGAAGAGCGCCAGCAGGTGCCGGTTCTCTCCCGACCGGAAGGCGGGCCACATCGCTCGGACCATCAGGAGCAGCCAGAGAAACAGGCCGACGGTCAGGAAGAGCTGCCAGAACCTGCCCAGGTCGACATATTCATACCCTTGGTGGCCGAACCAGAAGTTCATCGCGAGGCCCATCCGCTGCCGGGTGGCGTACCACTGACCGACCATCGAGCCGACGACGATGATCAGCAAGCAGACGAACAGGAAGTTGACGCCCAGCCGCTGGAATTTCGGCTCGTGCCCTGAGATCGCCGGCGCCATGAATAAGCCGGTGGCCAGCCAGGCGGTGGCGATCCAGAAGATCGCCAGTTGGGTATGCCAGGTGCGGGTCACGGAATACGGGATCCACTCGGCCAGTGGGAAGCCGTAGAAGCCCGAGCCCTCCACGCCGTAGTGCGCCGTCAGGATTCCACAGCCGATCTGGACGAGGATCAGCGCCATGACGACCCAGAAGTATTTCAAGGTCGCACTCATTGAGAGCGTGGGCTGGAAGGCGAGCAACGGGTCCTGGTCGGGCAACTCATGGCTGTCGTCCGTCTTGCCGTGTTGGATGGCGAAGTACCAGGCCAGGGTCCCGATGCCCGCCAGCAGGACCACAAAGCTGATCAACGACCAGATGACGATCGTTCCGGACGGCTTGTTGTCGATCAAGGACTCGGCCGGCCAATTATTGGTGTAGGTGATCTCACCGCCGGGCCGATTCGTGGCGCAGACCCAGGAGGCCCAGAAGAAGAAGGCATTGAGCTGCCGCATCCGTTGCGGGTCGCGAATCGCGTTGGCTGGGATCGCGTACGCGTCCCGCAGCTTGTGGGCCTCCGGATCATTGCCGAACAGCGAAGCGTAGTGGTTGCCGATGTCCTGGATCGCCGCGGCCCGTAACGGCGAGATCACCAGATCCCCCGTCTTCGGGTCATACGTATTGCGGCGGATCTCGTTTTTCAGCCGCGCTTTCAGGGCCGCTTGATCCTCGTCCGTCAGCGCGGTGAATGGCTGATCGTGATCGGCTCGGGCCCAATGGTCGAGCAGCCAGGTCGCCTCCCGGTGCAGCCAGTCGGCCGACCAGTCGGGCGCGACATAGGCGCCATGGCCCCAGACGGAGCCCACTTCCTGGCCTCCCATCGACTGCCAGACATTCTGTCCGTCCTTGATGTCTTGACCCGTGAACTGGACTTGACCGTCGCTCGTGACAACCCGATCGGGGATCGGTGGGGCCATCCGGTAGACTTCGCGCCCGTAGTAGCCGAGCACCGCGAACGAGGCGGCGATCACGGCCCCGAGGCTGACCCAGAGCTTGGTGTAGCGGATGGTTGCCGCGCTCGCTCGCGCGGAGGAACCGTCACTGGTCGTTCGCAACTCCGCGTTCTTGTCGTCCATCGTCCTCGTCGTCTCCCCAAACGATGCGCGCACCGGGACCCGTTCAGGCCGTGTCGCCTTGTCACGCCCGCTGCGCCAATCTCAATTCTCCCGAGCGACCTCGCGGTCGCTCCGAGACTCGGTGCCCTTGTTGGCACCGGCTCTCAGCTTGGAGTGTCCCGCGCCTTGGTTGGGTGCACGGAGTCGGTGGCACTCACTGTGCACGAGTGGACTCGTGCTTGGAATGAACCTATCTTTGATTCCCGGGGCCTGCCGCCGCCCCATCCACCAGCCTCAGGCTCTTGGTCAAGCCGTCTCGCATCCGCTGGGCGCGGACGAGGAATGCGTCGGCCTCCTGCAACGGGCAGAGGTCGCGCACCGTCGCTTCGAAGAGCTCGATCCAGCGGCCGAAATGCGCTTCACTGAGCGCGTCGATCAAACGGTGCCGCTCCACCGGCCTGCCGGAGTAGCGGCCCGTCCGCAGCAGGGCCGTCGACCAGAAGTCGATCATCCGACCCAGATGGCTTTCCCACTCGTGGATGTGTGCCTCGAACACCGGTCCGAGTTGCCCGTCCCGACGCGCCCGCTGGTAGAACTCCATGACCACGTCGTGGATCAGCCCTTCCGTGATCCCTTCGGCGTCCGGATGCGGAAGCCCGACCGGTTCCGTCAGGGGGAGCCGATAGGAACGGTGTGGGGCCGGTTCACCCATCCCATGAACGCTCGCTGGGCGTTCCATGTGTCGATCCTTTCTGTTTCCCATTCAAAGGCCGCGATCCGCGAGGACGCAGGCGCCTGCGGCGCCGCCTTTTAGGAGTCCGGCAGATCGGTCTTCGCCACGCGAAGGAATTTGAGGATCGCCGTGCGATCGATCGTCCCCAGTCACTGAGTCTTTGGCCATCCACGCGGAAGGGCGGCGAACGTCGGCCATGACACCGCCTCGGCGCGCCTGACAGGGCGACCCACCGCCCTCTTTGAGATCGTGGAACGCCGATGAATGCCCTCGACCGTGGGGGACTCTAAATCTGTATTCTGAATCCATATTATAGTGGTCCAGGCGATTGTCAATCGGCCGCTGGCATTTCCTCCTCTCGGTAGGGCGCAAGCGCGCGAGGCGTCACCGAGTATCTGACCCGATTCTCCGACGACAGCTTGCGACTGGCGATCGACTTGGCCTGTCACCCTGACCAGGTGGTCTCGGCCGACGAGATCAGCCGGTCGTTTGCGATTTCGCGACGGCTCCCACTCGCCCAGCAAGCGTTCCTGAGCGTCCTCGACCAGTTCCGCCGTGAACAACTCCTGACCCGTCGGTCCGAACTGGTCACTCTGCTCGATAACCCACAACGACGCGGGGCTCGGCCCGAGAATTCGGACGAGGAATGACGGCTCCTCTGACCTTCGAGGCCGAACCTTACGACAGTCGAGTGAAAACCTCCTGATTGGTGGGTTCCGTGCAGTCCCGAAGGGGGAACCGTTCATCGCCAGGGGGCGCAAGCCTTGAAAATTAAGATATGATTAAAGCAGAATTGATTTTTGCATTTCCTACAGGGGCGACCGTCAAACGCGTAGGCCGGCTCTGACGGTCGACCCGCCTGGGCTGCAAAATGCGTGCATGACTTGTTGGGCTTGCAAGAGTCGCTGCGATCGCGTGGTAAATCGTTGGTGCGAGTCGAGTCACCGGCGGCTCGCCGACGTGAACGACTGGCACGCCTGCCACGCGGTCATCTGCAACAGCGCCAGGTCCTTCTCCGTCAAGCCGGCGACATCGCTGCCAATCCCGACGGGACTTTCCTGGAACAAGGCGGCGAGGAAAAGCGACGCCGCCAGGTACGACCCGGCAAGCGTGGGATGGCTCTGGTCCGGATCGTGCAAGGCAGGCTGGTCGTGTTCGCGGAGAAAGGTCTGCCAGGCCAGGCCCACCGGAACGATCGTTGCGCCGAGTTCCCGGCCGATGCTGAGGTAGGCGTCGGTGATCGCCTGTTGCGATTCCGGCGCATGCCGTCGTGCCCAGGTCAAGTAGAGAACCGTCTTCGCGCCCGCGTTCTTGATCGCTTCGTCGAAGAGTCGGACATTCTCATGCATTCGCTTGGCGTTCTTGATCGGCAGCGTGCTTTGCTCCTGCAGTACGACGTGGTCGTACTGGCCATCCCCGATCGCCTTCAATGCTTCGCCAGCGTTCCAGTGGGTGCGAAGCGATGCGCCGCCGGCGCTGATCAGGCGATGCTCGAGGTGTTTGCCCCGCGCCGCTGCCAGTTGCGTGAGCAGGCCGGGGAGATCGTTGCGCGCGGTGAAGCTATTGCCGACGAAAAGGACCTTCCTCGGCGGCGGAGCCACGTCTCGAATCTCTCTCGCCATGTTGCCCTCTTGATTCCGCAACCTCAACAGGGCCCCTCGTTTCTGGCATGATCCGCCGCCGTCATTCCCTTGAACGCTCCGGAGTGTCGCGGTGCGCTGGCGTCAGGCCGTTCACCCCGGTAGGCTGAACTGAGGTCCCGGCGGGCGCGGCCGCGCTCGCCCGCCAGGGACAGTCTATTTGGTGACGGGGTAGTAGAAATAGGTCCCAGTCGCCGGGTTGTAGTAGAGCGGATAACGGTAGCCGTCGCCCGGCTCGTAGGTCTGATTCGTGAGGTAAGGGGTCGAAGCGGCCGGGGTTGCGTACGTCGGCGCAGAGGAGTAGCCGCTGGAATACGTGGAGTACGGATCCGACGACCCGTAGTAGCCATTGCCATAGCCATTGCCGTAACCATAGCCATAGCCATAGCCATTGCCGTAACCGTTGAGCCCATAGCCGAGACCACCGAAGCCGAATCCCCCGTAGTATCCCCCACCGCCGTAGAATCCCCCGCCTCCGCGGTATCCCCCACCGCCGTGATATCCCCCGCCTCCATGGTATCCCCCACCGCCATGGCCGCCACCTCCACCGTGTCCGCCCCCACCGCCGCCATGCCCACCACCACCACCGCCGTGCCCGGCAAACGTCGGCGTGATCGAGCATGCCATCACCACCATTGCCAAGGCCGCCGACTTCCGGGCGAATCCGCTCATGAGGCTCATTGCTGCTCTCCCAAGTCTCGAGAAGTTGTGGAGCCGACCGGGCCTAACGCCAAGTTGACTCGCACAATCTTGCTACGTCGCTCGGGAGAGTCGAGGTCGTTTCCTGGCCCGGATCATCACGAATCTTTCGAGACGCTCGCCAGGTGGTGCGCGCAGTCGAGCGGCCCAAGACCAACCCGGATGGTAGACGGAACTGGGAGATCCCTCTTGCTGGCGCGCATCCAATTGGTTCGGAGCCCCGACGGGGCGACCACTTCTCAAGTCCGATCTGAGAAACCGAATGCCCCCGTTGGGTCACCATTCCCTGGCAAGAGTCGATCGACTCTTCTTCTCTTCGCCTGGACGCGGCTGCCGTGATTCTGGCGATCGCGGCCGGCTGTCGACGCCTCAAGCGAAATCTGCGTGAAGTGTGATCGGAGCCTCTCCAAGTCGCTGTCCGTTGCGGCTCGGATTGTGAAATGTGGCTCGTGATCGGACTCGCCTGGCCGTTTGAGATCGGTTGGCCCAAACTTCAAGTTGGCTTCGACTCCCACGATCAGGAATCGCTTGCGAGCGGGCGAAACGTCATGCCGGTGAAATGTGCAAGTCGGCATTTTTCCTTCGCTTGAGAACGGAAAGGACGCCGATCAGGATCAAGCCGATCCCAAAGGAAATGAACGAGGCCGGCTCCGGCGCAGCAACCACGGGATGCGTGGGATCCGTCGGAGTGACCGTTCCAGGGTTTGTTGAAGGGTCCGTCGGAGGCGTTAAGGTCCCGGGTGGCGGGCCGGACGTTTCTGACGGAGCCTCGGTGCCAGGAGTGGTAGGCAAGGGGGCCGTCGGAGGACTCAATGTCTCGGGTGACAGTGTCGGTGTTTCTAAGGGGTTGCCGATTGGATGAGTGATCAAACAATGCTCGCGTGCCTGGGCGTCTCGAGCGAGCAGTCGACCCAGAAACGGGTGATTGTGGGTGAAACGACCGGGATTTAGCGCGTAGCGACTTCGAAGTCCGTCGTAGAACTTCCCCTGCGGTAACATCCCGATGCACTTGGCGTCAGTGAGCAACGGGGCCAGCGTGGGATGGTAAAACGTGAATCGGCCAGAATTCAATTCCATCCTCGTCCCAAGCTCACTCCAGCGGGCCGTTACAGGAGCATGCCCTGTGAACGAATAGACAGTAAGTTCGTGTCGCGAAACCATCAATCCCATGCCTTGAGCTCCAGGGGCGTTAAGCTTAGCTCACACTTTCGAATCCTAGTGTGAAAAAATGCAGGCTTCCATGCCTTGTTGCGAATTAACCACCAAGCCGTCGTGGTCGTCACCGTTCTGCGGAACCGGACTTGTTGAGGCCTCCTGCCCCTTGTTCGCAAACGATTCCGTCGGCTCCCGACGAGCCGGACTCACTCTGGCTTCGGAGTGGAGGCCCGAGCCCGTTGGCTCAGATCCCCTCCATAGCGGTGCGGAGGACGGACCCTCGGAAGACTTGTGCCCGCTCATCCTCGCCTACGCGGGCCAACCGCATTCGTGACCCCTACCGGCCTCCCGAGCCTGTGGGAACTCACGGGAGTTCGAAAAATCAGGAACAGGAGGGCCGATGAGGCCGCCGAGGTCGAACCCATCGGCGCGAGTGAGAATGGCGTCGGCGAAGCTCGGTGCCCGGTCCGTTCGTTGGCCAGACGTTCTCCCGTTGTGGACTTTCCGCTCACCCGCCTTCCGCCTCCCTTTATTCTGGACGACTCGGGCCAATCTGCCGGTGGTCCGAATCTCGGGGATTCACAGCGAGGTTCTTCCCAAAGTTTGTGGGGACTTATGGGTCGTGTCCGGCTCGCCGCGCGATGAATGCTTAACTTTGCCGTCTGAAGTGGCGAAAGGAAAATGGGTTTCGCTCGCCCGTCGTGTCACCGCACGCTGACCAAGATCGGCGTTTCAGCTCCCGCTCGATGGACGATAGACACCATCCACGATGGGAGCAGCCCTCGCGTGCTCAACCTCCGGCAATCCATGACGAACGGCTCCGTGGTGAAAGCCGTGCGTCTTGATTTGTCGAATCGGCTGGTATCTTCCTTGCCTCAGAGCAACGTAAACATGGAGCATGCATGCCTCTGCATTCGCAAATTGGTTCGCACAACTTTTCGAGGAGCCGCGAATAATAGATTGGCGGCTGACTGACTCAAGACGTGGTGTTCTTGCTGTCAGCCCATCGCCCGCGCGTGGGAGGAGTAGAGTCTCCCGTTTCGAGCCTTTTCAAGGGAGGCGGCGATGCGTCGCTTTCGATTCTCGATCACGGCAGCCAGCGTCTTGCTGGCGGTAGCCCTGGCTGGTGTTCCGGCCGCCTTCGCCCGTGGTGGCGGTGGTGGCGGACACGGTGGTGGATTCGGTGGTGGCGGGTTCCACGGTGGTGGATTTGGTGGTGGCGGGTTCCACGGCGGTGGATTTGGTGGTGGCGGGTTCCGCGGCGGAGGATTTGGCGGTGGCGGGTTCCGTGGTGGTGGATTCGGTGGTGGCGGGTTCCGTGCCCCCTCCTCCATCGCGCCAAGGACATTTAGCGCCCCCATGGGAGGATTTCGCGGTGGCAACGTGATGCGAGCGCCCGCAATGGGCGGATCGCGAATCCAAAACTTCTCCGGGGCGCGTGGGTTCCAGCCCGGCCGTGCCTCGGTCGGCACGCGTGCTCCGGTCGCCAACTTGGGCAATCGAGCTGGCGTCGGCAATTTCCGAAGCTTCGGTAATCGTTCTCCGGTCGCCAACTTTGGCAACCGAACTGGCATGGGCAACTTCCGGAGCTTCGGTAACCCAGGATTCGCGGGTGTCAATCGCGTCAGCAGCATCAACAATGTGAATCGGACCAACATCGTCTCCAACCGGTCTCAGTTCAACAATTTCGGCGGCCGAGGTTTTGGGCGTTTCGGGCGTGGCTTCGGCTTCGGCTGGGGCTTCTTTCCGTTCGGCTGGGGCGGCTGGTGGTTCCCGTGGGGATTCGGGCTCGGGTACGGCCTGGGCGGCTATGGGTATGGCGGCTATGGGTACGGCGGATACGGGAATTGGGGTTATCCGTACGGCTATGGGTATGACGACTATGGATACGCGCCGACGAGCTGGCTGTACGGTGGGAGCCTCTATGGGTATGGCTATTCGCCGTATTCGAACCCCTACTACGATTCGTTGACCGGGGTTGCGGTCGACCCCTACAACTATGCGCTGCCGATCAATACAGGGAGCGCACCACCCGCGGACGCCGCGGCCGATGAAGCCGTCGCGCTCTTCGGCTCGGCGCGCGACTCGTTCAAGGAGGGCAGCTTCGCGGCGGCGCTCCAACAGGCAGACGCCGCGCTGGTCAAGAGTCCCAACGACACGTCCTTGCACGAGTTCCGTGCGCTCTGTCTGTTTGCGCTGGGACGCTATGACGAGTCGGCGACCGTTCTGTACGCTGTTCTCTCGGTGGGACCCGGCTGGGATTGGCCGACGCTGATCGGTCTCTATCCCAACATTGACGTCTACACGACGCAGCAGCGTGCCCTGGAGGCCTATTGCAACGCCAACCCGCAATCGTCCTCGGCCCGATTCGTGCTGGGTTACCACTACCTGACCCAGGGGCATATCGACGCCGCGGCGAGCACGCTCAAGCAGGTGGTCGCATTGAAGCCGAGCGACACCCTCTCGGCGAAGTTGCTCGAAACGCTCGAGTCCGTCCGCAAGCACGCGGCGGCGGGCGGCACCGAGGCTGTTCAGCCGTCGCCGGCTCCCGCGTCGGTCCCGGCCGTGAACACCGCCCTGCCTGAAGGGGCGACGATCAGCGGCGCCTGGACCGTCCAGCCGAGCCCCGATACCTCGGTGTCGCTGACGATCCAGGCCGATGGAGCGTTCCACTGGCAGGTCGCCCAGAAGGGCCAGACTCGTGAGTTCGCAGGCCACTCGAATTTCGGGGGTGGCATCTTGACGCTGGTCCCGGACAAGGGCCTGCCCATTGTGGGTCGCGTGAGCTGGACCGACCCCAGCCACATGACCTTCCGCGTCATCGGCGACCGCCCTGATGCCCCGGGGTTGAGCTTCACGAAGTGAATCGAATCGCGTAACCGGTTCACAAAATCAAACACACCTGCCGGTCACCGACCGGTGCGCCGCCTGGAGTGATCCAGGCGGCCACGACCCCAAGAGGTCGTCAAGATCACGACTGGTTTCGCTGTTTTTCTCAGCAATCGAGATCCTTCCCTTTGGCATAGAATGTACACGAAGCAAGGAAAATTATCGTGATTGCTTATGCCCTGCCGTCTGGGTGGTGCCTGGCCGCAAATGAGGGATCAGGTCGATCCAGGTCACTGTCCTCGGGTCGTCGAGTGCGACGTTGACCGGTTGGAGCAGGGCTGGGTCGGGTCGACTGTAAGGAACGCCCGGGGAGGGTGCATTCCCGGGCCCTCCCGGGTTGATTTATTGAGTCAACCGAACGGCCTTCGTCCGAATGATCGGAGCTTGTTCCCGTTCGGTGGCGAGTGGGAGGACGGGAAGAGAGAACGTGTGAGTCGTCGTGACAGTCTCAATCCAGGGTGTGACTCCCCACTCCCCCACCCGGGGCTGGTCTGGAGCTTCCCCACGAATGGCGAGCGATCCTATGACCGGTGCTGGCGCCATCGGGCGCCGGGCTCCATGTCACCGAACGAGTTCGAACGAATCACGCCCGCCTTCCTCGGGGTACTCCATCTTGAGGACGTCGCTCGGCTGCGAGGCGAGTGCCTTGATGTAGGCCACCGTGGCCTCCTGGCGATTCCGCTCCGCCTGGGCTCGATCGAGGGCCAGAGCGGACCCGAGGATCAGCAGTCCGCCGAAGGAGGCGAGAGCTTGCCATCGTCGCTTCGACGCTCGCAGTCGTTTGACCTGGATATCAAGTTCCATCGAAGTGATTCCGTGTTGCCTAACGCCAAGGAACTGAGCGGCCGGCCACAGTGGCCTCTCGCTCAACCATGTTACTGCGGCCGGCCCGCTCCAGCGACAGGGTTAGGCGGCAGCGTCACGATTGGCCAGGCACCCAAATTGAACAAAACGGGAGGCCAGGGTGACCTGTTCGGACGCCCGGCTAATATGCTATTCTACTTAAACTACTCAAGCTTCCTCGCTGAAGTGCCTGGCGACTTAGCCCCTCGCTGATCTTCGCGCCCCAGGTGGCCGGGATCTTGAGCAACCGATTCACCTCGTCGTACAACAATCCCGCCTCGACCAGCTTCCTCACCGTCAGTAGGAGCACGTCGTCGAAGAACTCGCCCATCTTGTCGGCCCCGAGAAACACCACGGCAAGGTGTTTGCGCTCATCCCACTGAACTGTCGAAGTGGTCTGTTCCGTCAGTGTGGTGTGAGCCCGATCTCATATGGCGCATCTCGGGACTATAGGCCACTGGGGAACCCCATGGGGTTTCTACTGTCATAACCCCTTTTGTAGTACCAGCCAATCGCGATTTCCAGTTCCGTCGATTTCCCCGCCACCGCCGCCAGAACGCATCCAGAATCACCGGGACTCTGTCGCCAGGGCCTATTGAGTGGTGCCCCATCGTCCCTTATTCTCAATAAGGATAGCTCAAGCAAAATTCTGACGATGCGAGACCCCAATGAAGAATCTGATGATGTGGTCCGTATTTGCTCAGCTAACGATGGCTGGCTTGGCGAACGCCCAGACGAAAGACCCCTGGGTCGGCAGGCGTGTCTTCACGCGGTTCGGGACGGTCCTCAAAGTCGGGAATAAGGTCGTGGACGATGAAGGACGTACCGCCAGCATCACGGCTTCGGGAAAAGACCGGAAGTCTAGCCGTACCTACCGAGTCCAGCACGTCAACGGCAAGTGGCTCTGGCTCCAGGACGAGATGAGCGGGATCAGCGGTTGGGTGCAGGCCAAGCACGTCATCCCCTACGAGCAAGCCATTGATTTCTATACCAACCGGATCAGAGCGAACCCTGAATCGCATCTTTATAATTCAAGAGGGCTAGTATGGCACGAGAAGGGAGAGGCTGACATCGCCATCGCCGACTACAATGAGGCCATCCGACTTGAGCCGAATGAAGCCTTGTATTTCAACAATCGGGGTATCGCCTGGAAGGACAAGAATGAATGCGAGAAGGCTCTCGCCGACTTCAACGAGGCAATTCGACTCGATCGAACTTATGCCAGAGCTTTCAAAAATCGGGGGGACACTTGGAGAGTCATGAAGAACGACGAAAAGGCCATCGCTGATTACAGTGAAGCCATTCGGCTCGATCCCCAATACGTAAACGCATACAACAGTCGTGCCCTCGCCTGGAAGGACGAGAAGGAATACGAAAAGGCTATCGCCGACTACACTACAGCTATCCGAATCGATCCGGGCTATGTCCATGCGTACAATAACAGAGGCAACGTCTGGCTGGACAAGAAGGAACACGAAAAGGCTATCGCTGACTACACTACAGCTATCCGAATCGATCAGGGATATGTGCATGCGTATAACAACAGAGGCAATGCCTGGAAGGACAAGAAGGAGCACGAAAAAGCCATCGCTGATTACAATACGGCCATTCGGCTCGATCCCAAATATGCCTATGCTTGCAACAACAGAGCTTTGGTGTTGAGCAGTAAAAATGAATACGGGAAAGCGATTATGGATTGCAACGAAGCCATTCGTCTCGGCCCAGAACATGCGTGGGCATTCAAGAATCGGGGTGACTTCTGGCGGAATAAGAAAGAGTATGACAAAGCCCTGTCCGACTACAACGAGGCCACCCGACTCGACCCTAAATTTGCCGAACCCTACAACGGACGTGCTTGGTTGTGGGCTACCTGTCCCGATGAAAGGTTCCGAGACGGGAAGAAGGCAGTGGAATCAGCCACCACGGCTTGCGAATTGAGCGAATGGAAAGATACAAATATCCTCGGTACCCTCGCCGCCGCTTACGCCGAGTCGGCAAATTTCGATAAAGCCGTAGAATGGCAAGAGAAGGCTCACAGGCTTTCGACCGACACCGAGAACAAGAAAGAGTTTGAGGAGAGGCTGAAGCTCTATAAGGACAAGAAGCCGTATCGGGACACTAGGTGATCGACCGCAAACCTGTCTCAGGTTGGCGCCACAGCCTCCACGACCAACACGTCGAATCAAGCCAGGAACGACCGGATTGGCCAGGCACCCAAATTGAACAAAGCGGGAGGCTTGGGTGACCTGTTTGTGCGTTCGGCTAAACTGCTATTCTGCCTAAGCTGCTCAAGCCTCCTCACCGAATTGCCTGGCGGCTTCGTCTCTGGCGGCTTAGTCTTAGTCCGTCGATGGTGGCGATCGGAAAATGTCAGATCCGACCTATTGCTTTGATGGCGGATCTGACACATGATTCCTCCGTGAGCACGGCGAACGAGCAACCCCAAACCCTGTTCTTTCTCCACGGCGAGATCAAGACTCCGCCCTTCTCGGAAGCGGCGAGGCTCGAGGCGGGGGCGTTGCTCCGCCGGCTCCAGGATTGCGAGATCTTCGGCATGCCCCACTCCCGTCCCATGCCCAGCATCGGGCCCCGGTGTCACGAGTTGCGGATCAAGGACGAGAACCGGCCCTGGCGGGTCGTCTACCGTGTATCGATGCGGGGACGATCGTGGTTGCCGATGTGTTCGCCAAGACCACTCAGCAGACGCCGAAGGCCGCGATCGACCGTTGCAAGGCGCGACTCGCCCGGTACGATGAGGCTCTGGCCAAGGCGAGGAAGGAAAGACCTAGTGGATAAGCACGAACTCGAAGCGTTGGAGGCGGCTGGCTTCCGGGCCACGACCGTGGCCGAGTTCCTCGGCTTGACGGAGGTCGAGGAGAAGATCGTAGAATTCCGCGTGATGTTGGCTCGGGCCGTCCGCGAGGGCCGTGAGGCGAAGGGGCTGACCCAGAAGCAACTCGCCGGGGCGATCGGGTCGAGCCAATCCCGGATCGCGAAACTCGAATCCGCGACGGCCGACACGTCGGTGGACCTGATGCTGAAGGCGCTGTTCACGGTCGGCCGTCAAGTGCCCGAGGGGCTGGCGGTCGCGTCATCGAGCCCGGAGCCGAAGCCAGCGAGGAAGCCCAAGGCAAAAACGAAGGCGTGACCGGCTAGGCGTGCCAGAATTCCCCCATGGGGGAATTAGGGTGTTTCCTTCTTGGCCCGCCACTCAAACGAGAACCACGCTCCGTCGGGAGTCTGGAGAACCGTGTGGATCACGATTGGCCAGGCACCCAAATTGAACAAAGCGGGAGGCCTGGGTAGCCTGTCTGGACGCCCGGCTAAACTGCTATTCTGCCTAAACTACTCAAGCCTCCTCGCTGACGTGCCTGGCGATAGCCCATCTGGAGCACCTCACCGCAAACCCAAGCGAGACAGAGCCACGTGCGGCGTTGCTCAGGCCCAGACGGAGCGGTCGAGCGAGCGGTATCCGACGGCCTCGGCGATGTGTTGGGGGAGGATGATCTCGCTTTCTTCGAGGTCGGCCATGGTGCGTGCGACTCGGAGCACCTTGTCGTGGGCCCGGGCCGAGAGGCCGAGTTCCTCCATGGCAGCCTTGAGTAGGCTGAGCGCCTCGGGCCGGAGCGGACAGAACTTGCGGACTTGGCGGGGCGTCATCCGGCCGTTGACGACCGGGCCCTTGTTGCCGAAGCGTTGGGCTTGGCGGGTGCGGGCCTTGAGGACCTGGTTGAGGAACTCGGCCGAGGTTGGCCCTGGAGGCGCCTCGGTGAGTTGGGTGAACGGGACGGCGGGGACCTCGACGTGGAGGTCGATGCGGTCGAGGAGCGGCCCGGAGATTTTGCTGAGGTATTTTTCGACTTGGGGCGGGGTGCAGTTGCAGGCGCGTCGCGGGTCGCTGCGGTATCCGCAGGGGCAGGGATTCATGGCGGCGACGAGGACGAAGTCAGCGGGGAAGGTGGTGCTCCGCAAGGCTCGACTGATGGTGACGTGGCCTTCCTCAAGGGGCTGGCGGAGAACTTCGAGGGTCTTGCGATTGAACTCGGGGAGCTCGTCAAGGAACAAAACGCCTTTATGTGCTAAACTGATCTCCCCCGGCTGGGGCGTGCTGCCGCCGCCGACGAGTCCGGCGTCGCTGACGGAGTGGTGGGGCGATCGAAACGGTCGGACGGCCATGAGCGGCTCACCGGGGCGGAGCAAGCCCATGGCGCTGTAGATTCGGGTGGTCTCGAGGCTCTCGGTTGGCGTCAAGGAGGGCATGATCGTGCCCAGCCGCTTGGCGAGGAGCGTCTTGCCGGTGCCAGGAGGGCCGATCATCAGGACGTTATGGCCGCCGGCGGCGGCGATGACGAGGGCCCGCTTGGCGTAGTCCTGTCCTTTGACGTCGACGAAGTCTTCCTCGCCGCGAGTCAGGCGGCGGAAGACTTCTTCGAGGTCAACCGATCGGGGGTCGATGTCGAGCTGTCCGGAGAGGAATCCGACGGCCTCGGCGAGGCTGCCGATCGGGAAAACCGGGATTCCTTCGACGACGGCGGCCTCGGAGGCGTTGGCCTCGGGGACGAGCAGGCCGTCGAACTTTTCGTGGGCGGCGGCGAGAGCCATGGCGAGGACGCCCTTGATCGGGCGGGTTTCGCCGGTGAGAGCGAGCTCGCCGACGACGGCGTACCGTCCCGGTCGTTCCATGGCGGCCTGGCCGCTGCCGACGAGCATGCCCAGGGCGATCGGGAGGTCGAACCCGCTGGCCTCTTTTTTGAGGTCGGCCGGTGCGAGGTTGATGATAATGCGATCAATCGGCCGGCGATATCCGGAATTCACCAGGGCGCGTTCCACCCGGTGGGTGCTCTCGCGGACCGCGGCCTCGGCGAGGCCGACGAGGACGGTTTTGGGCATTGAGGAGGAGGAGATATCAACCTCGACCTCAACCGTGACAGCCTCGATCCCGACGAGGGTGAAGGAGGCGAACTTGGCGAGCATGAAGGCCTCGACCACCCGTGTGATAAGCATCGCCGTCAGCGCCATTGCCGCGGCATGATCGACATCAGTTTAGCATGAGAGGGCGGGCGAATCATCCTTGCACTCGAAAATCTAGCGAGGCGTTCAGGCAACAGTCCTGCGGGCTGGCGACTCGATGAGGGCGTCTTGCTCGTCAGCCCTCCAGAACCGAGGCGGCAGACTGGATTTTACCCTCTCTTGCCTGAACTGCTGAAATGTTGACGAAGTTGCAATTGGATTAAGTAAACATTTCGGTTTGTTTATGGCTGATTGTTCGTAAGGTGTTTGATTGGAATTGAAAAGCGGAGCGTCGAAGAGTTCATGAGCCTGGAGGTCGACGAAGCCGAGTTGTTGGCGAAGGTCCGGAGGAATCTCGATCGCCTCTGAATCCAGTTCTCGGAGATCTGGCCTTACGGACGATTTTCCGGAGGACGGGCAGGCTTGTCAGGATGACCGATGAACGAGTTGGTCCGATGGGAGCCGGAACCGAAGAGCGGTGACGAAGCCCAGTACGTCGCCGGCCTGGATCAAAAGGGTTGGGCATTGGAACGGAAGTCGCCGAACAGGCTAATGGCCTCGGAGGCTAGGTGCCACTCAGCGGACTGGGTCGGCGCAGCGACCCAGGGTCGGTCGGCGGCGTGGAGGCACTGAAGTGACATTGAGTCGAGGCGCGCGGCGATCGATTCGAACTGGCGGATGTACTGGGTGTGAACCGTCACGCGTCTTTTGGTCGCGTTGGCTTCGACGCGTCCCGGGAGGTACTCCAGGTGGCAGCACCTGCAAAGGGGGGGCTTGGGATTATTACAGGCCTGGAACTCGGCCGCGTATTCCCGTGCCGACCTCCCCATGGCGGCCAGGCTGCGGGCTCGCGCATAGAGCCGCCCCCCTCGACCAATCGACCGATTAAGGGTCACCCAGGCCGATAGCGAGACTGCAAGCAGCGCGATCAATACCATCAGGCCCCGTAACGAAAACCGTGGCACACGCATAGCTCTGTCCTTGACCGGAGGGGACCGATCATCAAAACAATCGACGCCCCTGGTTGATGTTGAATCTCGATCTTCATGCGTTGGTCCAACCGAGCCCACAGCACCGTCGGCAGCACCAACGTTCACCCTGCAATTCCTCGTATCGAGTTCCATCGCAGAGAGAGCAAACCGCACCCCCGTCGGCCTTCGGAGGCAGGACTTCGACAAGTTCCGCCAGGCCGGCTTCCGGAGCCCAGCGGACGACGACGGAAGCGATGTCCTTCGGGGCCTCCAGCACCACGGGCGGGAAGCCTTCGTTGTCATTCACGGTGATCGCTCGCCCGTCCAGACCCAGGTATGCCGAGTGTCCGCCCCCGCTTTTGAGGCGGACGACCTCCTCGTTGAGGAACACCTCATCGACGACCTGAGGGCGACCAGCACGGCATTCCGCCAATTGGAGTTCACGCAATTGCCGGAGTCGCTCCCGCAACTGCTCGTCGATGGGTAATCTCATGGAAGTCAACTCATCGTCCGCACGAAGAACGCGGGTGTAATTGGCCCGATCATGAAGCCGTTATGGCCGGCGGCGGCGATGACCAGGGCCCGCGTGGCGTAGTCCTGGAGGCAAACTTGGCGACCATGAAGGCCTCGACCACCCGTGTGATGTGCATCGCTGTCAGCGCCATCGCCGCGGCATAATCGACATCAGTTTAGCAGAGCAGGACGTATCAATCATCCTATCGTTTGAAAATCAACGGTTCGGACCGGCACGCTTCGACTTTCTCTGCGGGAATGACGGGACGGCCAAGCTCGGTGGATGCTCGTTGGGCCAGGCAAGTTCTGAGTTTCGGGGCCGTGGCTCGACCACGTTTCTCTCGAATTTTCGCTCACTCCTGATGAATATCGACAGTGCAGCAGTGTGGATGCGTTGTCGTTGGGGTCGTCTGCGTGACTCGCCTGGAATCGCCTTCATGCGCGGTGCGGAGAGCGAGGGATTCACGAGACGATCGTCACACTCTGTAAAAGTTGCCGGGGAGGTGAGGCGGGCCTTCCAATGATCGCCCGAGGTCGTGGCGTTCGTGCCCTCAATTTCGGCGGTCGCAAGCGGTCGAACCGGAATCGGGGACAAAAGCCCAAGATGGAGTCTTGACATGTAACAGACGATTTTGGAAGGGGTTAGGGCGGATTCGGCGGGTCATTTTCACGGGGGGACGGCGAAATTTGAAGGTGGGGGGCGGCCTTTGGCGACTCATTTGCTTTAAGCTCGTGCGAGTTTCCCAAAGAGAGGCCAAGCAAGAGGAATGACCTCTCGCGTCTTGAGTGCGATCTCACCAACTCCGATTCCGAGTTGTCCCATGTCCGTCCTGTCACACCGAACTCCCGCCATCGAAACCCTTCAGCGAATGACGAGTCGCCTGGCCGACTCGAGCTTGACCATTGACGAAGCGAGTCTGCTTCGGTCCATGATCCATCAGTTAATGGACGAGATTAGCGCGGTGGTACCGGCACCGGATCGGATCGTCTGGCCCGACGATGGACGAGCCAACCGAGGCGGTCCGGTCTCGGCCGGCAGTGAGCCGACCGGCTCGTACCGGGTCCCGGCTCAGGAGCGAGAGACATCGGGCGCGTCGATCCCCAACGCGGTCGCCAGATCGGTTTGATGCTCCTGTTCGTCGATCAGGATCTCGCGGATCTGCTCGGCGATGGCGTACTCCCCGAGCGCCTCGCACTGGCGGGCCCGCTCGCGATAGGCCCGAATCGTATCGTTCTCGTTCTCGAGGTCGAACCGGAGCATGTTCTCCTCCGGCTCCGACGTCTTCACGGGCTTGACCGTGACCGTCGGCTGGCCGCCCAGATCGTCAATCTGGCCGGCGATCGTCAGGGCGTGAGCCAATTCCTCACCGGCATGGACCTCGAACTCCTTGGCAATACCCTGTACTGCGCACCTTTGATGGCCTGCGATTCAACGACGTAAGCGATGATCGCCTGGTATTCTCGGGAGCGGTCCTCGTTTAACAATCCGATCAATTCATCGTGTGTAATTGCCTTGCCGCTTTCCGATGCTTTTGATTTGTCAGCCATCGTCCACCCCCCCCAATGGTTCTCGTAAACCGGCCCAACACGCGGTCCTTTGCCAGCATAAAAGGATGCCGAGTCCCGTTCTGTCTTTCCGGTTCGGAGAAGATCAACGAGAGCCCTCTCCTGGGGGGTGGAGAGGAGAGGGGAAGCGAGTCGAATTGGGTTTGGAGGCTGGACCTTGCATCTGAGAATGGTCGAGTACCCATCCAGGGCCGAAACGTCAACGACGGTAGCCGCCATATCCCCGGCGGAAGCGAGGGGCGTAACTGTACCCGCGTCGGAAGCCCGGCGCGGAGTAATAAGGAGAGCGGGACACGTACGGGGGGAAGACGTACAACGGTGCGTAGTACGAACCCCCAGAGCCGAAGCGGTAGCCGGGGGCGCGGTAGCCGGAATAGTAATTCCGATACCCGAATCCACCGAAGCCGAAGCCGCCCACTCTCCCATAGCCTCGGGAGTAGCCGCCGCCATGGTGATAACCGCCTCCGCCGTGTCTGCCGCCGCTTCGAGCAAACGCCGTCGACCCCGACCCCGCGACAACGGCCAGCACCAAGGCCGCGGTTCCCAACACGCTCGATACCCGCCTGAACCAGGCACTCATCGGAATTCTCCTTCGAGAGGCGCGAGCCTCGTCGCGGAGCGAGGAACGCTCGCCCCTGCGTGGACTCCTCAGCTTGCGAGTGTCAGGAAGACCCCCCAGGTCTCATCCTCACCCGGCATTCTTCCTACGAGGGGAAAAGGCAAACTGGTCAGAGGATGCTTACTTTTTTTGATGCGGGCACCCCCCGATCCTCACGCATGGTTCGAGCCTCCGCCCGTCCGTCCGACCCGCCTCGCGGATGATGGGTGCGGGAAAGCCACGTTTTCCTTCGGACTCTGTCACGAAAGGTAGAATCATCGTAACCTGAGTAGGGAGGTCGACCTCCTTGGGAAGACAGCAGGGTGAGGCGACTCGCTGAACGACTCGTCAGACCGCGATGGGTGCGGTCCCCTGCCCCCACAAAGGATCTTCCCGCAATGAGTTCCTGCGCTGGGGGCAACCGACAACCGGTTGTCCCCAGCCTCATGGCGATTTCGCCGCGAAACGCCGCATGACGACCAGAAGTCTTGTGGGGTTTTGTCGAGTGGGTCAGGCCCATTCTTTCAAAGAAATGAAAATGAATTAATAAATTTGTTTTAGGTTGGTTTTTCTCGACTTGTGGGTTCCACTCCAGCGGCCTTCTTGGACTGGGTCGCTTTGTGCGATTCGATAGGCTTGCAACTCTTGATAATGCGTTTAAGGACGGATCTCCCGTTCAGAATTGCGCGGTCTGATTACCCCCCCTGGGACCGCGGGCGTCCCGCCCACAATTCAATTATCAATTTCAAAATTCCTTCCAAGAGCGGGCGGGACACCCGCGGTCCCAGGGGGGGGAGAAGAGCAGAAGAGGAGGACGGGCCGGTGCTATTCTTGGCTCGAACGGCACCGATTGAGGCTGCGCTTCTTCGATTGAAAACTGCCTCGATTGTCCAGAACCCCCAAATTCAAGTGGGCGATTGAGTGAATGGGTTGTGTGTCAACACGCCGACACGATTTTCCCGTCAGTCCCTGGAAGGGAGGGGAGCCGACGCTAGAATCTCAGAACGACCTGAACGCGTTTGTCGCAGGGCGTTCGAGACTTCGAAGCACCTTCAAGACTTCCAGGGCCCGTTGAAATGGCACTTTTGACCCTGCCTCTGGGAATTTGTTTGCTCGTTCTGGCCGATCCGACCATGTCGACGGCGGTTGGGACCGGCAAGCTGGGGCGGCCCGCGGATGGCGGACCCGCGGTCGAGGTGCCGTTGAACATGCCGTTTGACGTCGCGTTCGACTCGGGGGGCAACCTTTACCTTTCCGACACGATGAACCACTGTATTCGGCGGGTCGACGGTAAGACGGGGGCGATCACGACGGTTGTCGGCAGCGGGACCAAGGGGTTTTCAGGGGATGGTGGGCCTGCCTTGAAGGCGAAGTTGGACGAACCCTACGGAATTGTGCTCGATTCGCGCGGGAACCTTTACTTCGCCGATCGGCTCAATCGCAGGGTGCGCCGGGTTGATGCGGGGACGGGGATCATCACGACCGTGGCGGGGGATGGGTCCAAGACTTATTCGGGCGACGGTGGTCCTGGGACGCGGGCGGGTTTGGTCGAACCCAACGGAGTGGCGCTGGACCCCAAGGAAGCGCGGCTCTTCATTGCCGACGTGGCGGACAATCGGGTGCGCGTGCTGGACCTCGGGACGGGTGAAATCGCCGCGTTCGCGGGGACGGGCCGCGGCAAGTTCGCGGGGGACGGCGGACCGGCCTTGGCCGCCTCGATCGCGGGGGCCCGCGCTGTGGAGGTCGGGGCCGACGGCACGGTCTTCATCCTCGAACGGCAAGGCAACCGGCTCCGGGGCGTTGACCCGCGGGACGGCCTGATCACGACCCGGGCGGGCACGGGGGCCAAGGGGTATTCGGGTGACGGCGGCCCGGCGAAGGAGGCCACGTTCGACGGTCCCAAGGAATTGGCGATCGACCGCGCGGGGAACCTGTTCATTGTTGATACCGAGAATCACGCGATCCGGCGGATCGACGCCCGGACCGGCCTGATCCGGACCGTGGCCGGCACCGGTCGCCGGGGCGGTGAGGGGGACGGTGGCGCGGCCACCTCGGCCCTGTTGGACCGTCCCCATGGCGTGGCCGTGGGGCCCGATGGCGCGGTCTACATTGGTGACACCGGCAACCACCGGATTCGCAAGGTCGGCCCGTGAGTCGGGGACTGACGACGACACGTCTCGGGCTGAGCGGAAACGACGACCTCGGACTTTTTGCTATGACGAGCTTGATGGCACCACGGTGCTCTGACACGGGAATTCCCCCCTTCGTGCCCCATCCCTGGGTGCGTGGCGGGCACACCCAGACGATTGTGGGTCGCTATCTTCCCGGACCGCGGATCAAGTTCCCGTCGACGTCTCACGTGATCGACGTCGACCAGGGGGATCGGCTTTGCATCCTCGATTCCGCGCCGGAGGGGTGGGTGTCGGGGGACCCGGGGGTGGTCCTGATCCACGGACTCGGCGGCTGCGCTCGAGCGCCCTATGTGGTGCGCGTGGCCGCTCGCCTGTTGCGGTTGGGGATCCGGGTGGTTCGGATGAACCTCCGCGGCGCGGGTGCCGGGTTCGGATTGGCCCGGGGCATTTACCATGCGGGCCGCACCGAGGACGTGCGGCGGGTGGTCGACTGGCTCGGCTCCACGGCTCCCGGTTCGCCGCTTGCCGTGGCTGGGTTCTCCCTGGGGGCCAACCTGGCGTTGAAACTGGCGGCGGAAGCCGTCGACAGGCCGGTGGAGGGACTCGACTCGGTCCTGGCGGCCAATCCGCCGATCGACCTGGCGGCCTGTTGCCGACACATCCAGCGTCCGGAGAATCGGATTTACGACCGCAATTTCGTACGCCTACTCCGTGCCGAAGTGGCCCGGTTGCAGGCCCGCTTTCCCGACCTGGAACCGATCGACCTGACGCCTGCAAAGACCCTCCTCGACTTCGACGACCTCTACACTGCGCCCCGGAACGGTTTCCGAGACGCCGTTGATTATTACGCTCAGAGCAGTTCCGGGCCGCTGATCCCCCGGATCCAGATTCCCGGCTTGGTGATTCATGCCGAGGATGACCCCTTTATCCCTCCTGACCCATTTCGCTATATTAAATTTCCTCCCGGTTTGGCATTGGAATTGAATAGCAGTGGTGGGCACCTTGGCTATTTCAGCCGGACGCGCTGGGGTGGAAATCGCCGTTGGCTTGATGCACGCGTTGCGGCCTGGTTCGCAACGCGTTGGGGACGCGTCAACCCGCCTGTTGGATCTTGAGTCGACCTCTCGGACTGAGCCGACATCCCGCTTCGATAAGACTACGGAGGAGTGAACGACCATGCCTGACCGGCTTTTTAATAAGTATCGAGCGGCGATCGAAGTGCTTCAGAGCGGTCGCGACGTTTTGGTCGAGGGCCTCGCCAACGACATCCTCGATCAAGGGGAAGACTTGATTGAAGGGGGATTCCTCTTCAACGAATTCCTGGAAACCCAGGGAACTCGACTCCATTTTCTCGGCTTGCTGGTGAGTCAACTCGAGCAGTCGGCCGAGGCGCTCGAAGAGGCGAGTGTCCCGCCGCCCCCTCCCAAACCTCCGGCCAAGCGTCGACCACGTGCGAAAGCGAAAAAGCTCGAGCAGCAGGCCACCAAAAAAGAGTCGACGGACGAGCACTAAATCAAAGCCAGGGTGGGACCCGACCCGGGCCCGAGAGTGGAGATCAGGCGTCCCGGTGCCGGGCGGAGCGATGGACTTCGCCCCGGACAAACGCGGAAAGTTGCTCGGGATGGCCGAGGTTGAGCTCGCAAGGGATCCACTCCCCGGTGGATTCATCCAGGAGCGCGGCGCGGACCGAGCCTTTCGGGTGGGTGGACGGGTGACACCAGATGAGTCGATCGTCCTCGTTGGTGAACCCTTGGCCGTCCCACTGGCCAACCCCCCCCACGGCGGTCCGTAACGCGGTTCGAATCGCCAGGATTGCCTCGATCGCCGCGGGAGAATGGCTCATCGGCTCGGGATAGACCCGGATGGCATAGATCGCGCGGACGGTTTCCAGATAGTCGCTGAGCCAGCGGACGGCCGCGGGCGGGCCGCCCGAGTCGAGGCTGTCGATGTATTCGGCAACCTCTTCGGCTCCCAAGGTGTTGGGGGCGACTGGGTTGCATTCGATGGTGGCCCAGACGTTTTGCGAGTCGTTCGGGTCGGGACCGATCGCCAGATAGTTGCCGAGCGTGCCCGGATGATCCACGGACCAGACCGCGCCGATGTTGGCGGCTCGCTGAAGAGTGGCCAGAGGAATTTCCCGGTCGCTGGCGGTCAACAGGCGAAGATAGTCACCCATCGGCCGACTCCGTGACGAGGTTGCCCGTGAGTGCGACTGAACCCCGCACACCATCGGTTCCCAACGGACGCGCCTCGTCGCCGACGTCGATTCGTGGGGTGGTTGCGGAGTCCGGCCGGAAACTCGCACAAAAATAGACTAGCAGTGCCCCATCTATCACGCAAGGGATTAAGAATACCAAAGCGGAATCCCTGGAGAACCATGTTGATATTTCGCCCGCAAGCACGCTTCCCAAGAGCGAACCAATCCCCGCGGTAAGGACCGTTAAAAGGGCTTGCGCACCGGCGCGTCGCTCGGCGGGAGCGCGGCTGTCCATGAACACCTGCCCGCCGATCGTGAAGCAAGCGACGCCGATCCCTTGGAGTGGGATCCCGGCCAGGATGACCCAGAGGGGCGGGTCGACCACCAGGCTCAAGAATCGAACGGCCAGAGCGGCGATGCCGATCGCCAAGGTCCCTTGAAACTGGAACCGCCGAAACATCCCAGGGAGGACCGCCAAGGCGGCGATTTCGGGAACCTGGCCGAGGGTCATGGCCGTGGAGATCCAGGCGCGGGGCAACCCGCGCGACTCCAGGTGGGTGGGCAACACTTGATAGATGAACGGCGTGGTCAGGCAGACGCAAAAGGCGGTCCGCAAGTACACCTCGATCTCGCGACGACGGAGCATCGCGACCGCCGCGCGAAGGCCTGAAGTGGTCCGGGCGCCGACCGCCAGCGGGGGCGTATGCGGCAACGTCAGACTATAGACCGCGAGGACGAGGGAAAGGCCGGCCGCGACCCAGAACGCCTCATAGGCCCCTTGCCCGGCGCTCGACGAACCCACGCTCGACATCAGCACCGAGACGAACCAGCCGGCAACCATCCAGCCGATCGTGCCCCAGAGCCGCACCCCGGCAAATTCGTTTTGCGGTTTGGCCAGGTTGCGAAACGCGAGCGTCGCGCCGATCACGGTCGTTGGCGCCATCACCAGCCAGTAAGCGAGGAACCAGGCGAACAAGGGCCAGGGCGTGACCGAGACCCCCACGGCCAGGGCGGCCAGGATCGCCGCCCCCATCAGGTAAGCGAGGGCCAGGAACCGTTGGGCCGGCATCAGCCGGTCGACCAACTGGCCCGCGCCCAGGGGCATGGCGAACGACCCGAGAGCCAAGGTCGCGAAGATCCAACCGCGGCCCCGGCCATCGATCCCAAGGTCCCGCAGGTGGACCGCCAGGAGCGGCCAGAACGCCCCTTGGATCGCGTAGATCAAGGCCATCATCCCGGCGAGCCGCCACCGCGTTCGTGCGTCGATCCCTCCCACCGTCGGGTTCTCCTTTGAGTCGTTGCGGACCACCCGGGATGATGATCAAAAAGTTCTTGAAATTCGTATGCGCCGACATCGTGCATTGTGGATTCAAAAAGAGTTCAGTGCGGCCTGGCCGATCCGACCCGACCCGACGATCAGGGTTCGAGGCCCCGTTGGCGTCTGCGTTCGGCCTTGCGCTCGAGCCGGTTGGCCCGCCGTTCCTGAAAGGTGGGGGGTGGGGGGGCGTTGGGATCGCGGGGCTTCTGAAGCTGCTTGAACATCTCGGCCGCGCCCCGAATCATCCCGTTGCCGAGGATCGATTGGCCGAGGTTCTTGAGGGAGAGGTTCATCGCCTCGCGGTCGATCTCCGGGTTCTTGAGTGTGCCCCGGATCGGCACGCTGATCCGCTGGTTCTCCACCATGGCGCTGAGGACGGGGGCATTGCCCACCATCGCGGCCGTGATCGGCAGGCTTGCGGTCAACTCGAGGTTGCGGTCGAAGTCGACCCAGCCTTCAAGCTCGACTCGGGTGAGCTGGCCCAGCGGCAAGGCCATGCCCTTCTGATAGACCCGGCGATCGGCGATCGTCAGCGCGACCGGTTCATCCAGCTTGATGGTGGGTCGATCAGTCCGCCCGAGTAGGTTCAAGAGCTGCTCTGCGAACGGGCCGGGGAGGAACTCGACGGCTTCGAAGACGACTTGCCCCTCCACCTTGGCCTCACGCTTCACCGGGCCGCCGAGTGGGAACTCCGCTTCCTCGATGTCGACGGAAACTCGCCCGTGAGCACGCGTCGCTCGGTCGAGCACCGGGGCCACGTACGAGAGGAACCGTCGCGAGACTTCATCATTGATCTCTGCGTTCGCGATCGACGAGTTTTCGTCGAGCGTGAGCGTCGACCCATGCTCGCGATCGAGGGTGAGCACGGGCTCGAGGTGGATCCGACCGCCGTTCAACGAGGTGTCGATCACGTCGATCTCGAGCCTGCCCTCACGGGTTCGCGCCACGATCGGCAGCGGGCCGACGCGGAGCCCGTAGATATTGGCATCGGCAAACTCGAATCCGAACTCGAGGTCGAGCGACTTGAGGACGTCGGGCAGCGACGCGCCCGCCACTGGACCCTTGATCCGCCACGCCCGCGGCTTGCCCGAAACGCGGGCTCCGGGCTCGACGCGTTCGGCAAGCAGGGTGTTGATCGCATCCCAACGCGGGGTCAACGAACCATGGAGGTCGGCGTTGCGCTTGCCCTTGGGGTCGGTCAGGCGACCGGACCCCTCCAGGGTTGCGTAGCGGCTCGCCAGGACGAGTTCGGCCACCTGAAATTCGTTCGTATCGGTTGGGCGAAGCACGTTGAGCGAGAAGGTGATCGGCCCCTCGTCACGAACGACTTCGTTGGCCGGGCCGGAGGTCATGAGCGGATGGAGGTCGACCTTGCCCACGAACCGAACGCCGTCGTCGGTCGATTCGGCCGTCGCACGCGCCGACCAGGGGCCGGTCAGGCCCCCGTTTGAGGCTCCATCACCGGGCGCGATGAGTTGCCGGACGGCCCCGAGGTCACCGGCAAACCCCGCCGAACCGCGAAGGGCTCCGGTCCCGCCGAGACCCGAGACCCGGATCCCTTCGGGAGCCAACGCGAAGGCTGACGGTCCCGGCGCTGCGGTCGTGGGAGTCAAGACGAACTCCCCCGCGCTCCGGTCATAACGTCCCTTCGCGTCGACCCGGATCGGCTCGTCTCCTGGTTTCGCGTTTTCGGCAAGGGCCGTGAGCGAGACCGCGAGGCGGTCGATCACGACGCCGGTCGAGCTCCACTGGGCCTCAAGGTGTCCCTCGGCGCGGCGCGGGGGATCGACCCAGACGATGGGAGCCTTGGCATCCAGGGTCACGGAATTCGCATTCGGCCCCGACTTGGTGGTGAGCTTGACCGTGGTGTCATCGCTCGCGAGATCGAACCGAACCGAGTGCAAAGCCGCGGGCAGACCCGAGGCGGCCGCCGTTCCGTCGAGCGCGAGATCGAGATGCAGGAGCTCGCGCCGGAGCGGACCCGCCGCGAGGCCGTCGACCTGCAAGCCGCGGAGGTCGGAGGTCAACCTCCCTTGGAAGCGGGTCCCGTCGCGGTGATAGCGTCCCGAGAGTTCGCCCGCGCCGGCCAACGCGATGGCGCCGAAGTCGACCAGGTCGCGAAGCTGTCGCTGGAGGCCGCCGAGGTCGATGGTCCCCGACCAGTCGATTCCGCGGTCGACATCCCCCTGCCCCGTCACGTTCAAGAAGGCGGTACGCACGGCCACCCGCTCGAGCGCGATCCCCTGCCCTTGATCGCGCCTCGCCAGTCGGCCGGTGAGCGTGGCTGGCTCACGGAGAGTGAAACGACGTCCGTGATCCTGCGCCTCCAGGTCGCTGATTTTCGCCTCGAGATCCCAGCCCTGTCCCTGCTGTTTGGGATCGTCCCGCGACTCGATGCGGACCTTGGCCGAGCCGCGGTCGAGCGCGATCCCGTCGCGCAGCCGGAGCGCATGGGGCAACTGGCGCGCGACTGCGGCGAGGTCGAGCGTCCCCTCGACTTTCGCCACAGCATTGGCCGAGGCCGGCCGCTGACCACTGGCCTTGATCGAGCCGAGCGGCGAGGTCAGGTCGAGGCGGTGGACGACCCACGTTCCCGCGGTTTCGGTCAGGTTCCAGGACCCGGTGACGCGGTCGAGCCGGAGGTGGTCGCCGGCCAGACGCGAACCGGTCGCGTCGACGTCGAGCAGGCCAAGATCTCCCGAGACCGCCCAGTTCCCTGCCTCACGCCCGAGCGAGAACTGGCCGTCCAGGTGCCCCGCCGATTCCAGGCCGGGCACGCTCACGGCCCAGGGCCAGCGTTGCGCCTTGACCTCCACGACCAGCGTGTTCGCCGGCTTCCAGCGCTCGAACCGGCCCCCGATTTGGAGCTTTGCCGAATTCCGAGTCGCGGGGTTTTCCAACTGCAAGTTCCAGGCGATCGGCCGAGGGGCGGCGGGGACGTCCAGGGTCAGGTCCGCACGCTCCGCCGTCACGGGGACTGGCTGCCCTGCGGTTCGGAACCTGAGTCGGGCGCGTTGCATCCGGATGTGCAAATCGGTGCCTGGGTTTTTGCCGAGAACCGGCTTGATCGCCTCGTAAAGGTCGATCGAACCGTCGGCGTGCCGCTCCACGTCGAGGCTCGCGCTCTTGAGGTCGAACGTCCCGAGCCGAGGGCGCTCAAAGAGAATCTGCCGGAGGTTCCGGTCCCAGACGGCGTTGGGCGAGGCGATGACCTGGTCATGCTGGGCGTCGCGGAGCACGAAGTTAGTGAGCCGGGTCGGGCCGAACCACGAGAATCGGATCGTGGCGAAATCGATCCCGGCGGGCGCGAGTGCTCGGTTCGCCTGCGCGAGCAACCACCGCCGCGCGGGCCTCGTTCCCAACCCCCAAGGGATTGCGGCGATCGCGCACACAATGAGGATCAGCACTCCGGCCAACACCTTCCAGCGGCGCCGAGTCATCCGACCTAGGTTTGAAGTTGCCATGGGTCTCGAGATGAACTCCTCTTCCGCACGCCTCAAGGCCGGGCTGATTCTCATTGAGTCCGCGATCGAGTGGCTCGACTTGCGGCTTCTCCATCTTATCCGGGTGCAGGGGTTAAGAGACAGGCAGGCTTTGGAGAGACAGTGGGGAATGGGGCGGGACTGATTTCAAGGGGGAAGAAACCGTCAGAAGGAGACAGTCGCCACGTGACCGGGGGCTTCGTCACGTCGGAAGACAGGGAGCTGATCGCTCCCTGTCTTTGGGCCTTTGCATGGGCGGGCCCGTTTGAGTCACGGTCGATCCCATTTTCGAGGGTGTAGAATCGGCCAAGGAGACGAGAGGATCGAGGGGATTTGGTGTGAAGCGTCAATCGGGTCAGGCGGTCCTCGCCTTGCGACGACGCATCCAGGCGAATCCCAGGCCCATCGGGAGGGCGGTGGAGACCAAGACGAGGGTTGAGGGCTCGGGGACGGGTTGAATCGATTCAAAGGCGAAATTGTCAATCATCAGGCCCATGGACGGGTCGACGAATTTGACGCTGCTGAACGCGGTGTCGGATACGACCCCAAAGAAGGTCAGGGATTTTGACGAGAAAGCCAGATCACTCTCAATCGTTGTCGGGATGGTTTCCCCTGTCGAGAGGATGACTTGGATGTCTCCCGGCTGAGCGGTCATCCCCCAATTGAACAGGCTGCCCAAGTCTGCGCCGAATGCATAGGTGTTGGGGTTTGTGAATGTCGCTGTAACCGTTGTGGAGCCGTTGTCATTCAAGTTGAGGTATTGTGTCGTGCCTGATGTGTCGTAGTAGCTGGATTTCAATAAGAATAGACTGCCACTGCCGTGCGGATCTGTAAATGTCACGCCGCCGAAGTCGGACCCGGTCGTTGCCCCGTAGTAGTGGAATTCGTCAGTTCCGAGCGACGTTTCAAAGTCGATCATTGTTTGGCCCGAAACGGCGGCATCAAAATCGGCGCGGTTGTTATAGACGACGAGTCCCGCCCTCGCCTGTTCCGCCACCCCGACCATGAAGCCCAGAACCGCGACCACAAGCCCGATCCGCCTCGTTGTCTTCATCATCGAATGACTCCTGTGCGGCGAGACTTCGCCGATGCCTGCTAGCATGGATTCAACATGAATCCGGGGGCAGCTTCGCCCGGACTGAGAGCAGGATCATCCATGAATCATGCCGGTCAGGCAAGGGCGTCTTTTGTTGTTGGTTGAGGATGCCACCCCAACAGTGCGCGATCAAACTGACATGCCATTGCACCGAGCATTTTATAGCCTTGACGACCGATTTGTGTCAGCGTTGCAGTTAAGGATAGCCGGAATCTGTGTTTGATTAAGACAGGCATGCGAGCGTGCTTTCCGTCTCTGTGAGTGTGGCCCTACTCCCCGAGGTTGGCTCGCGCCGGAAAGTGGTGGGGCGGGAAGGGGGAGGAGTCGAAGCGGTGGTGGATCATCGACCATCGACTCCTGACTACTTTCTCTTGCCCCGAACGACGTCGCGAGCGAGGACCGCACGCGCCGGCTGAGAGGGATGCTCAACCGTCTCGATCCCATTGCCGATCCCACGGCGGCATGCGAAACTCGCGGGGCATGAGCCGAAGACACTTGTCATTGGAACGCTCACCGATGAGGAGGCCTGGAATGTGGGATCGACGTCGCCGGGCGGTGCGAATGGTTTGCCTCGGGGCCTTGTTTCTTTTTCTTTCCCCGGGCGGGGCGGAGGCTGGTCGCGTCCGCGGCACGGTCGTCGACCGCGCGGGGAAGCCGGCGGCCGGCGCGTTGGTCTGGGCCGCGAAGCTCAGCTTCCTCGAAGCCCGCGAGACCCAGGAGGCGACGGCCGACGGCTCGGGGGCCTTTGACATTGAGGTCGGGCCGGGCGATTGGCTTGTCTTCGCCCTCCGTGGCGATGAAGGCGGCCGGGGCGGTTGGGGCTCGATCGCGAAGGTCGGGGATGGCAAGGACCCCGCGCCCGTGGCCATTCGCCTCGGTGCGCCCACCCGGTTCAAGGGCCGTCTGCTCGACGCCGAGACCGGCGATCCTGTCACCCAGGGGCGGTTCGCATTGGATGATGCCCGGCTCCTGGAAGTGGACGCCCAGGGGCGGTTCGAGGCGCCGGGGCTGGATTTGACCAACCACGAGGCCTACCCGCTCTGCCCCGGCTTCGAACGCAAACGCATCCTGTTCGACACGACCGGCCGACCCGACGCGGAGCTGGAACTTCGGCTGCCGAAGGCGGGAAAGATCGTCGGGCGTGTCCTTGACGAGGACGGTAAGCCGATCGCGGGAGCGAGCGTGGGGCTGAGAACCTCAGGCTCGATCTTCTCCGGCTCGGCGCTGTGGGAGAAATGCTCCGCTGACGGCCGGTACTCCTACGATGGCAAGCCGTTCGGCCGCACGGGCCGACTCGCCGCTCGCGCCCCCGGCTATCAGGACCAGGAACGCGAGGACGTCGTCGCCCTCGACGCTGCGGTGCCGACAGAGATCAACTTTACGCTTCGGCCCGATCCGCGAAAGGGATCGACCGCGACGGCGAAGACGGTCGCCAAGGCCCTGAACCGGCGCACCGTGTCCGGCACGATCGTCGACTCCGATCGCAAGCCGGTCGCCGGGGCCGTGGTGCGCTGGGACCTGCTGGTCAGCAGCGACAGCGTCCCCGAGACGAACTCCGACGCCGAAGGCGCATTTCGCCTGGAAAACGTGCCCGACGCGGCCAATGTCCTCTCGGTGATGGCAAAGGGGCTTGCCCCCGCCTTTCCGCCGGTCGAGTCCGGGGGCGACCTCCAGGTGACGGTGGAACTGAAACGGGGCGTCACAATCCGGGGACGTGTCGTGGACGAAGAGGGCAAGCCCATTGAAGGAGTGCGCGTCGTCCCCCAGATCGATAACCCCAAGCCCAACTGGGCCGGCTTCGTTTACCTCGACACCCTTCAGGCGGAGACCGATCGCGACGGCAAATTCACCCTGGAAGGGATGCCCGAAAACGTCAGGTGCGACGTCGTGGCCGAGGGGCGGAGCGCGGCCCGCCAACGGCCGCTCTCGCCTTCGGACGAGTCGAAAAACGAGGTGGTGTTGCTCGGCGGGGGCGCGATCCGCGGCCGAGTTGTCGACCCGCTGGGGAATCCCGTCAAAAACTTCCGGGTTCAGGTTGGGATTCCCAAGAACGCCAAACCGGGCGATCCCGTGGGCGGTTATTTTGCGGGGTATGGGGGCACGGGCCTGGCGTTCACCCGCAACGACGGTGAGTTCACCATCAGCGGCCTGACGGCCGGGAACATCCACCGCCTGACCGTGATCGCCGAGAATTTCGGCGCGGGCGTGGCGGAACGCGTCGAGTCCCAGTCGCTCGGCCGCCTGAAGCCGGCCGACGATCTGACGATCAGGCTCGGAGTCGGGCACACGCTGCGGGTCCGCGTGATCAGGGAGAAGGGCAAGGTGGTCGAGGGTGCCCGGGTGACGATCATTCAGAACGAGGGCCGGGGCGGCTTCCAGTGGGGGTACAGCGACAGCTCCTGGGACGACAGCGTCACCGCGCAAGCCAATGCAATGGGCTGGGCTGAGTTCCCCAACCTGGCGTTCGGCAAGGGGACCGTCGTCGTGAGGGCCAAAGGCTTCTCTCGGACGAGGCTCGAATGGGTGAATGACGAGGAGGAAGTCGACATCTTTGTCGAGCCCGAATCGAGACTCGCGGGGACCGTGCTCGACGAGTCGGGGAAGCCAGTCTCGGGATCGCGAATCATGCTCTCATGGGGAAATGGTGAGATGATGAACATTCTTGTCGACGAGAAGGACGGCCGGTTCCTGGCCGACGAGTTGGGCTCGGGCAAATACTCGCTGAACGTCATTCCCAGCGCCGGCCCCGCGCTCTACTCTGGCTCGGTCGATTTGGAGCCCGGAAAGACGGTCACGGAAGAAATCCGCGTCAAGAGACCGACGCCGGCCGCGGCGCGTGAGAGAAAGTAATCGCAGGCAGTGGCGTCAGGCGGGCAATCGGTAATGCCAGACCGAGCTTACACTGCCAGCGGGGCGGAAACGGGGGAAAGAAGCCGAACAGGTAGAGGAATCATCGGACATCGGCTCCTGTCCCCTTTCCCCCACCTGGCAGCCATACTGGAGTAAGCCGTCATAGACCTTCGCCTTCCGGCAACCGAACGTGCAGCGGAGCGGGTAGGGCCTCGCGGAGCCAAGCTGGCAAACGACGACTCAGCCATCGAAGCTGTCCCACACCCAGAACCTCTCACGTTCGAGGGCCTGGAGGACTTTGCTCGTCGGGAGCATCCTTCTCGGGCTTGGCCAACTCCAAAGCTTCTCGTTCGATCTCTGCGTGCCGAAATTGACTCCCCTCAAACCAATAGCAGTTCACTTTGGCTTGTCCGGGATTGATGAAGCCAGCCGTCATTCTCGGGCCGCCTGTCTTCAACTGCACGATATCACCTGACTGTATTGACATGACTGCCTCCCTTGGGGCCGGAGGGATGATCGTATTGGGGTGACCGCGATTTCAAACGAGGCCCGACCGTGGATCGTCCTTTGAAGCCAGCCGCCTCATCTACCGTCGCCGCCCGCGCCAATTCCACCGTCACGCGGCACCCCAAGACGTGCGCAAACGTCGCCAGGTTCGAGTCGGTGGGGTTCGGCACCTAAGCAGGTGGTCCTAGTTTTCGTTGACATTGAATCATGTGCAAGCCGCTGGGTGCCACGGGTTGTACTCAACCCGTGAGCCTAAAACCCGGGCGATCGCTCACGGGTTGAGTACAACCCGTGGCACCCAGCGGCCTTTTGCATCACTGCGGTCGCCCATCAAAAAGCAAAGAAAACCATGACCCATGGCTTAGCCGTTCTCAATCTTGGACAAAGTGGCCGGTCGATCCCGGTCTTCTCCTGGAGGTCGGTCAGGCTCATCGACGGTCAGGGCGGCGGCGATGTGCTGGAGGTTGCCGCTCATGTCGTCCCAGTCGATGAAGCCGAAGTCGAGCATTGACTCGCCTCAGGTATCTCCCGTGCTTTGTTTCGATGTTGAATTATACGCAAACGACGCTGATATGTGAAATGATGCGCCCGAAAAAATGCCAGGATCGGGGTTGCAGGCGGACGTAAAAGTAGGGGGTGCCAACGGGTTCGGCTTCGCGTTGAAACGTGAGCCGGCTGTCCTCAGGGCGGCAAAACCGTCGGTGGTTGGCTTCGATCTGGTTGTTGTTGGGGAACCGTCCTTCCGGATGACTTGAGGCTCAGCCGAATTCTCATGGCCGGGCCGCTCGGGGATGAGTTCCTCGTGAAGTCGAGGTTGCGGTGATCTCCGGCTACGACTAGCTTGCTACGGAGTCGGATGCCCATTGACCTCCGAATCGTGGGCGTACGGACCTCCCACGGTCGATGAGCCGGCGCCTTTTGATCCTGATTCGGGGGTTGGTGGCCTTGGTCCTGCATGGTCGGAGATCAGGGTTGGTGTCTGTCCGGAAAATCCGCCGAAGGTTCAGGACCCGAGCCATGAATCAAACAAAGAATTCCTTTTATGCCTATGAGATGAGCGATATTTCGCAGATGGCGATTCAGACGGCCCCGGTCGGCCGCGACTGGATGGACGCGTCGGAGCGCCGGTACGCGTACCGCTGCCTGCCCTTGACGATCGCGAACCAGGCCGGCTGGGTCATCGCCTGTCCGGCCACGTTCGTCGTCACCTGGGACGGCCAAAACACGAGGGACGGCCTTCGAATTGACTTCGGGCCTTCCGTCGAGCACCGCGATTCCCGGGTCTTGAGCCACTTCGGCAGCGGCATCCTGACCATCGCCATCCCTTACCTGTTCCGGACTCCGGAAGGGATCAACCTCTGGACGAAGGGGCCGTGCAACCAGTTCAAGGACGGCGCACAACCTCTCGAAGGGATCATCGAGACGGACTGGCTACCGGCCACCTTCACCATGAATTGGAAACTGACCAGGCCGAATCATCCCGTCCGGTTCGAGCGTGGCGAACCTATTTGCATGGTCGTTCCCATGGCTCGCGGTTTGGCGGAAAGCTTGGAGCCGCGGCAACTTCCCATCGGTGCCGACCCCCTGCTCCACCAACAGGTTTTCGACTGGGCTCGCTCCCGCGCCGACTTCAACGCCGCACTCAACACGCCGGACAGCGAAGCGGCACGCCGCGGCTGGCAGAAGGAATACACGCTCGGGGTGATGGCCAACGGCGTGCGTGCCAGGGAACATCAAACGAGCCTTCGGCTCAAAGAATTCGCGAAACCAGATGCATCGACTCCTTAGCTTAGCCGACCCCCATTACCTCCACCTTCGACTCCGCGACCTACCGGCCGGTGATCCGAGCCCTTGGGATGTCGGGCTCGAATCATTGCGGTGCGGCGAACGAACCTCAGCGGGGAGGGGTGTCGGAGGGGAGGTGCTGGGTGACGAAGGCGGCGACCTGCTTTCCGAGCCGATCCTGCCCCTCGGCGATGAAGTGAACGCCGTCTGGGGTCATGATCTTGGCGGTGGCCTGGGCGTCGGGTAAGGCGGCTCGCAAGTCATCGACGGGCACCTTGAGGTCGTTCATCACCTGGAGGGCGAGCGTGTTGTATTGGTCGATGGAGGCTTGAGTCAGCTTGTAATCCTCCTGGGTCCGCGCCTTGGCGGCTCGGTCGTCGACGATCGGCGTGGAGGTGGCGAACAGGACGACCGCGCCCGTCTCCTTACGGATCCGCGTCACGATTTTTCTCAGGTTGGCCTGATACTGCGCGGGCGGGACCTGGAACGTTCCGGTCGACTTTGATTGCTTGGTGTCGTGAATCCCGCAGTTGAAATGGACGACGTCCGGCTTCTCGCGAATGACCCACTCGTCGAGGTGCTTGAGTACGTTCCGGCTGTCGCCCCCGTTCGGCGCGGGACTGACGATGATCGCCTTACCGGCAAGTTCGGTTTTGACGATAGGTGCATAGCTCATGCGGATGGAGTCGCCGACGAGGACGACCTTGGGCGGCGGCTTTGGCGCCGCTGCTTTTTCCGCGGCCAAGCCCGAGGTGACGGCGAGCATCGCCGAGGCGAAAGCGATCATGAGGCGCATTCGAGGGGTCCTTCGAGGACAGTCTTTACCTGTTCAAAGCGGCCGGGGCGATTTCGATCGGCGCGCGAACGGGTTCGGCTCGCTTGCTCCACCCAGCGTAGGAGGCGGTTGGGCCGAGATCAAGCGATCGAGGGAACTTCGCGTCGCTCACCTGGGTTCGTCATCATGGTTGGCTCTTCGCGATTGAGCGTGGAGAGTTGGTTGCGGTGCGATCTGGGCTCTGGCAATGTAGGGCGACCGATCGTTTGTCCTCCCGCTTGCTCGGCTCGGGCTGGTGATGCAGGGAGGCGAGGAGGCTCTGCCCGTGGCCCAGTCTGCTGGATACTCAGATGTTGCCGTGACGACTCCCCCGATCAGGGCGGAGCGGTGGGCCTGGGGGATCTGCTGGTTGATGTTCGCGTCAACCGTCCTCAACTATATGGATCGGCAGTCGATCGCGCTGGTCGGGCCGATGATTCAGAAAGAGTTCAAGATCAACTTTGTCGACTTCGGCTGGGTCTTGGCCTCGTTCCAGTTGACTTATGCCCTCTTCCAGGTGCCGGCGGGCTATTTGGTGGATCGCTGGAACGTGCGTTGGGCGTATGCAGGCGCCGTGGCCTTTTGGTCGCTGGCAGGGATGGCGGCGGCGTTTGCGCCGACCCTGGCTGTGCTGATGGTGCTGCGTGCGTTGCTGGGCGTGGGCGAGTCGTTCAACTGGCCTTGTGGGTTGCGTGCGAATGCGATGATCCTGCCTCCGGCCGATCGCAGTCTGGGCAACGGAATCTTCAATTCGGGAGCCGCCGTGGGGGCGGTGCTAACCCCCTTGGTGGTGCCGGTCGTGGCGGCCAAGTACGGCTGGCGGACCGCGTTTGTGGTGGTCGGGCTCTTGGGCTTTCTCTGGGTTGGGGTCTGGTTGATCGCGCTTGGCGGGCGGCGGCGCGACATCTTCGCGGGCCGATCGGCTTCGAAGCCCGTGTCGGCCGACGACCTGATGGCGAGCGAGAGCCCGTCGACGTCGGGACTCTCGCGCCAGGCCCTCTTCGGCTTCGGCAGTGTGGTGGTCGCCGCCCTTGTCGTGTCCTCGTCGGCCGTTCAGTTTGGAAAACCGGCGATCTGGTGGGGAATCACGGTGCTCATGGTCGGTCTGTTGCTGGCCGCCCTGCGCCTTCCGATGCATGCGCTCAAAGGGGCCGACTGGGCCCAGAGCCTGGGCGAGATCGTCAGGCTCCGGCGATTCTGGATCTTGGTCTTGGTCTCGATCACGATCAACGTTTGCTGGCACTTCCTGATTAACTGGCTGCCTTCGTTCCTGATCAATGATCGCGGTATGAAATACCTTGCCGGCGGCCTGTTCAGCACGGTGCCGTTCTTGGCGGCCGACGTGGGGAACATTGGCGGTGGGGCCTTGTCGTCGTTCCTGGCCCGTCGGGGGATGAGTGCCATCAAGGCCCGACTGCTCGTCATCGCCCTCTGCACGCTCTTGATTACCGGCGGGGCGTTGGTCGGTTCGGTCTCGAGCAACTTCCTGGCACTCCTCCTGATCGCGTTCATGGCGATGGGGACCGCGGCCTTCATGGCCAACTACTTTGCGTTCGTCCAGGAGGTGTCGCCCTATCACACGGGATTGGTCGCTGGAATTCTGGGGGGACTGGGGAATCTTTTTGCCGCTGGATTTCATCCCGTCGTCGGCTGGGTCAAAGACACCACCGGCAGTTTTGGGGTCTTGTTCGTGATCGTGGGCCTGATTCCGTACCTCGGATTAGGCGCCCTGGTTTTGGGGTGGGGGAGCGAATCGGAGGAGCTGAAATCGAGCTAGACGGTTTTTGGGGAATCTGACATGATCCGCCGCGATCCTGTCAAAAGGGCGTACGCCTCCTCATTTCTTCTGGGGCGACGTCCCGGTCCGGACCGACTCTGGTCCTTCGCAAGGTGGTGTCGCAATGAAGCGTCTCATCCTCGGTCTCGTCTGTGCGTGCTGCTGTCTCAGTGGCTGCGAGCTGCTCGATCACGACAAACGGTCGAAGTCGGGCGACCTGGTTCACGAACACGAGCAGTCGGAGGAGACCGACAATGTGGGAGCGGTCAAGTCGCCGCCCCCCAAAGGATTCTTTCACGGGAGCCGGCTCCCAGGCGCACTGAGCTCCGATGCCCGCGACATCGAGCGGAGCCTGGGAGTTCCCTGACCGAGCGAGGTGTCATGAACCCGATCGTGCGGGCCGCCTTGAATCGACTGCTCGGGAGCCGAGGGGAGCGTCACGCCGCACGCTACCTGCGTGAGCAGGGATTTCGCATTCTGGCGAAAGGTTACCGCACGCCCCTCGGCGAGATTGATCTGATCGCACGCGACGGGGACGTGCTGGTCTTCGTCGAGGTCAAGTCACGCCGGCAGGGGCAACCGGCCGAGGCAGTGACCCTGGAGAAGCAGCGGCGGCTCACCATGGCCGCGCTCCAGTTCCTCGCCCGACACCGACTGCTCGAAAACCAACAGGCGCGGTTCGACGTCGTGGCGATCGTCTGGCCCGACGACCGCAAGGCCCCGACCGTTGAACACTTCCGCAACGCCTTCGAGGCGGTCGGCCGGGGCCAGATGTTTCGATGATCGAATGAATTTTCAAGCGTTGCTTGGTGAGTTGCTCCCGCCTGACCACTTCCTCGGCCATGATTACTTTCACTTTTTTGTGTATTGAAACTAGGCATGCAAGGCAGCGCGCTGCGCGGAACCTCGCGGTGTGTTGCACATCCTGAGTATTGAGTGGCGGGGTGATTGCAAAAGGTGGTGTTAATATAGAGAAGGGAGTCAAGCAGGCAAAGTTTGAGGCGAAGGATTCCGTTGAACATTGGAATGAAGACCGTCCTGGCATCGAGCTTGCTTGGCTAAGTGCCGACGACACCGCCGGTTGGTCTGGCCAGGAGTTTGGCTAGGGTTGACCGGTCGGCACTGGTCGCTCGCGATGAGCCGATCAAGGAGGGGACATCCAATGATGACGCTACGATCACTTGGGTTGGGCCTGCTGGCGATGGGTTTACTGGTCTTGCCCGCGAGGGGGGATGACAAGGACAAGAAGGTGGTTGTGGATCTTCCCGGTCCGATCGACAGCCTAGACGATCTTCAGGACTCGGGCCGAATGCTGTTCATGATGGCCGACGCCAACCGGGACGGTCAGATTTCGCAGCAAGAAGCGATCGACGCGGGGAATTTGCTCGTCGGCGGCTACTTCTTCCGCGCTGACAAAGATGGCAATGGAAGCGTCAGCAAGGAAGAAAGCGATCAGGCGCGTGAGGCGCTGCTGGCGCGGCGGCCGATCTTGCGCGTGATCGTCCAACGTGCGCAAGCGAAAGACCCCAAAGTCACGGCCGCGACGCGCAACGTCCAGCAGGGGGTGATGAGCCTGCTCGACACCAATGGCGACGGTCAGATTCAGGCGCCCGAGGTGAAGCAGGCGGTCCAGACGACCGTCCAGAGCGTGTATGCCGTGGCCGACACCAACCGCGACGGCCAGATGAGTCCCAGCGAAGTCAATGCCGCCATAGCGGGCGCCGTGCGGTCGGTCGTTCAGGCGATGTATCAGAAGGCCGACGCCGACGGTAACGGTCAACTGAGCCAGGCCGAATATGACAAGGCGATTGTCGAGCCGGCCCACGTCGTCTTTCTCGTGCTCGACGCCAATAACGATGGGCAGCTTTCTCCCCAGGAGTTCCAGGCAGCCGAGCGCGCCCTGACCAGCCAGATCCGGAAGATGTACCTGCCCGAGCCGGCCAACTCACCCAAGAATTTGATCGAGTCGGGCCGCACTCCGGCCCAGGCCGCCCCGGTGCCGAACTTCAATGCGTTGGGTGTTCGTCCCGCCCAGCCGCAACCCGCGCCGACTCCGACGCCTACGCCCGCGCCCCAGCCTCGCCAATAACGACCCGCCGGTGGAGGGATGACAGCGACGCGTTCACCCGCGGTCGCCCGGACGACGAACTGGAGTTTACGAAACCGCGGAGGGGAAGGTTTTGGCCTCTCTCTCCGCGGTTTTTCGTTCACGCGTTGCAAGTGAAATACGTTTTCCGAGCCTGATCTCACCCTCGATGGATGGGACGCGGCGGTATTGCGGGTCAGGCTGTCCGTGCGGCAGACAGAATTGCGTCGAGGGCCGCCATTTGGTTCAGGCCGTCCTCGGCCGGTTTGCTCAGACGCCCACCGTCGGCCACGGCCCGCGACATCGCATCAACCATCCCGCCGTACTGGTTATCGCCGTCGAAGACGAGCTCTTTGACCGCGTCAGCCGTGCGGAGCTGGGCGGACGGCCGGGCCGGAGGAAGGTACGCGTCGGGAACTTCGATCACGCCGGTCGTGCCGACCAACTCGTAAGTGCAGCGTAAGGGTTGCTCGAAGCTGCAATCGACTTGCCCGAGCACCCCGTTGGGGAACCGCAGGCTGGCCGTCAGGGAGAGGTCGACCCCCGTGGGGCCGAACCGAGCGACCGCCGCGTAGGTGTCGGCCTCAACGCCGGCGAAGAGCCGTGCCGTGCTCACCCCATAGCAGCCGACGTCCCAGAGCGCTCCGCCGCCCCGACTGGGATCGAGTCGCCAGTCGCCCGGGTCGATCGGGAAGGAGAATGAGGAACGGACCAAGCGGAGTTCGCCGATCGCCCCTTCCGCCACCAGCCGTCTGAGCGCCGCGGTCCTCGGCTGATGGCCCCACATGAACGCCTCCATCAAAACCACGCCGCGTGACTTGCAGTGGGCGACCATCTCACGCGCCTCGGCGAGGTTGAGCGCCAGTGGCTTCTCGCAAAGGACGTGTTTCCCGGCGTCGGCCGCCGCGAATACCCATTGGCGATGGAGTTCGTTCGGCAGCGGGATGTAAATGGCATCGACATCCGGGTCGCTAAGCACCTCTTCATAGGAACCGAAGGCGCTCGGAATTGAGAACTCGGTCGCCCAGGCGCGGGCCGTTTCGAGGTTACGGCTGGCGATCGCTTGCAGGTGGTTCTGGGCGGAGGCGCGGATCCCGGGAATGAGACCACGGCGCGTGATCCGGGCGCACCCGAGGATGCCCCAGCGGAGCTTCGGGTTGGCAGTCATGGGCGAATCGGCTCCTCGGTTTCAGGGCGTTTCAATCAGACCTTGGCCACCTTCGCCGAACCTCGGTTCGAGGGCAAGGGGGCAACGCGAGCAACGTCGATAGTTTCCAGCGGCATCGTGATTTCTGAGGCGAGCGGGGAGCGTAAGCTCCCTGTCCCCTCGCAATGCCACACCCCATGGTTTTCCGCCAGGAGCTTCCTGGGACCGCGGGCGACCCGCCCGCTCTTGTATTGAATTGAAAGATCAAATTGAATTGCGGGCGGGTCGCCCGCGGTCCCAGGGGGGGCGATCGCTGACCTGCGGGCGGGATTCGCTCACCTTGGGAAGGCGAGCGAAAGCTTCACGCAAGCTAGCGCGCAACAAAAAACGCCCCGACCCTTCGATAAAGAAGGATCGGGGCGTTTGTAAAGGATTCCGGCGATCACCGACTTTCGCGCCAAAGGCACTATCATGGGCCTGACGGGCTTAACGGCCGTGTTCGGAATGGGAACGGGTGGGACCCCGTCAGTATGTTCGCCGGAAAAGCACTCGGCAAGCGATCAAGCCTGCCGAGCACGTGTCAGTCGTTCAGGTTCGTGTGGTCATCACGCAAGCTCAAACCGCGCGTTTCGATGGGCATGACCAACCGTCTTCGAGTCTCTTCACGACGCGTGGTCCCCGTATTGGATGGGATCCGTCGCCGTGTGATCGATCGAATGCGATCGGTGAATGATGCAACCCTGATTCCTGTCCGATTCGAGTCCCAATCAAGGGAGCCGGCGGACGGATCGGGGTGGTCAAGCGATCGGCTGTTAGGACCGGTCGGCTGCGGCGATCACTCGCCGTGCACTCCCGGCCTATCGACCTGGTCGTCTTCCAGGAGCCTTCGCACTTGCGTGCTGGAAACCTCGTCTTGAAGAGGGCTTCGCGCTTAGATGCCTTCAGCGCTTATCCTTTCCCGACCTAGCTACCCGGCGATGCCCCGAGCGGAACAGCCGGTACACCAGAGGTCGGTCCTCCCCAATCCTCTCGTACTAGGGGAGACCCTTCGCAAGTTTCCTACGCCCACGGCAGATAGGGACCGACCTGTCTCACGACGGTCTGAACCCAGCTCGCGTACCGCTTTCATTGGCGAACAGCCAAACCCTTGGGACCTTCTCCAGCCCCAGGATGCGATGAGCCGACATCGAGGTGCCAAACCTCCCCGCCGCTATGGACGCTCGGGGGAGATCAGCCTGTTATCCCCGGAGTACCTTTTATCTGTTGAGCGACGGCCTTTCCATCCAGCACCGCCGGATCACTAACGCCGACTTTCGTCCCTGCTCGACTGATGGGTCTCGCAGTCAGGCACCCTTCTACGTTTGCGCTCATGTTGCCAGATTGCCGACCTGGCCGAGGGTACCATTGCACTCCTCCGTTACTCTTTGGGAGGAGACCGCCCCAGTCAAACTGCCCGATGAGCATGGTCCCGGTCCGGGCTACGGACCGGTGAGGATCAGAGTCATTTCAGGGTGGTATTTCACCGATGGCTCCCCGACGGCTGGCGCCGCCGGATCACGGCCTCCCACCTATGCTACACAGAAAGGACGCTGACCCAATGCCAACCTGCAGTAAAGGTTCACGGGGTCTTTCCGTCTGACCGCGGGTACGTGGCATCTTCACCACGGCTACAGTTTCACCGGGTCCCTCGTGGAGACAGTGCTCCAGTCGTTACGCCATTCATGCAGGTCGGAACTTACCCGACAAGGAACTTCGCTACCTTAGGACCGTCATAGTTACGGCCGCCGTTTATCGGGGCTTCGGTCGCCAACTTCAGCTTACGCCTCATCGGCTCCCTTAACCTACCGACACCGAGCAGGCGTCAGACTCTATACGTCCTCTTGCGAGTTGGCAGAGTCCTGTGTTTTTGATAAACAGTCGCTAGAGCCGATTCTCTGCGGCTCTCCTTACGGAGAGCACCCCTTATACCGAAGGTACGGGGTCATTTTGCCGAGTTCCTTCACGAGGGTTCTCCCGAACGCCTTCGGATACTCGCCTAGCACACCTGTGTCGGATTGCGGTACGGGCCGGATGGTTCGTCCCGACAGGGCTTTTCGTGGCCGGCTTGGCATCAGGCTTCCAGATCGAATGCTGTCGGCCTTGCGGCACGGGGTATTCTAGCACCCCGACCTGACTGAAACCGGCGTCCTCTGTCGTTCAACCTTACCATCGGGTGGCGGAATATTAACCGTCTGTCCATCGGCTACGCCCTTGGGCCTCGCCTTAGGTCCCGACTGACCCTGGGCGGATTGACCTTCCCCAGGAAACCTTGTGCTTTCGGCGGACAGGCTTCCCACCTGTCTTGTCGTTACTCGTTCCGGCATTCGCACTCGCCCACGCTCCACAGATCGTTTCCATTCTGCTTCGTTGCGGTGGGCGACGCTCTCCTACCATCAGTTTTTAACCTGATCCGCGACTGCGGCACGACGCTTAGTCCCCGTCATTTTCGGCGCGGGATGGCTCGACCGGTAAGCTGTTACGCACTTTTGAAATGATGGCTGCTTCTAAGCCAACATCCCGGCTGTCACCGCGATCCCACTTCCTTTGCCACTGAGCGTCGATTTGGGGGCCTTGGTCGGCGGTCTGGGTTGTTTCCCTTTTGAACGTGAAGCTTATCCCCCACGTTCTGACTCCCGGGGTCCGTCACGCGGTATTCGGAGTTGGGTTTCGGAGGGTAGGCGGGAAGCCCCCCTACCGAATTCCGTCGCTCTACCCCCGCGTGATATGTCCCGAGGCTGGCCCTAAAGCCATTTCGGAGAGAACGAGCTATCTCCAGGTTTGATAAGACTTTCACTCCTCCCCACGGGTCCTCCCCCAGTTTTTCAACACTGGTGGGTTCGGTCCTCCACGACCGGTTAGGGTCGCTTCAACCTGCCCATGGGTAGTTCACCTGGTTTCGCGTCTACTGCACCCGACTAATTCGCCCGATGAAGACTCGCTTTCGCTACGGCTCCCCCCCTGAAGGGGTTAACCTGGGGCCGGATACAGTAACTCGCCGGATCATTATGCAAAAGGCACGCGGTCACGCGGTCTCCGAAGAGACATCGCGCTCCCACCGCTTGTAGGCACGGGGTTTCAGGTTCAGTCTCCTCCCCTCATCGGGGTTCTTCCCACCGTTCGGTCGCCCTACTGGGTTCGCTATCGGTCGTCATCGAGTGCTTAGCCTTGCGGGATGGTCCCCGCCGATTCAGGCCGGGTTTCACGTGCCCGACCCTACTCGGGTACCGAAGAGGGGAGGTTGCATCGTCGCTTACGGGGCTATCACCCGCTCTGGCGCTCCGTTCCAGGAGACTTCAGCTGACGCTCACTCATCCCATGTTATCGGCCCCACGACCCCGAGTGGTGTCCCACTCGGTTTAGGCTGATCCCCGTTCGCTCGCCGCTACTGAGGGAGTCTCGGTTGATTTCCTTTCCTCCGGGTACTGAGATGTTTCAGTTCCCCGGGTCTCTACAGGCATTCCAGGATCGACGTTCGTTGGGCAACTCCCCTGGACTTATCGCAGCCTTCCACGCCTGTCTCTCTGATGACGCCTAGGCATCCCCCCCGTGCCCTTAGGAGCTTGACCACGCCGATCCGGACGCCGCGGTTTCCCGAAAGAAACTCGACTGCCAGACTGGCGAGGGGTCAGTCCCCGATCTCTCTTCGATCGAGTGCCCAGCGTCTCGCGACGCAGGAATCACTCTCACTTGGGTAACGATCCCAATGTGAGGTCGGTTGCTTCGCAGCAAGCGACTCTCACGCATCCGTAAGGGTTCCACTGTATTGTGGAGAGATTCTTCTACTTTGGTCTGCCACGACCACTTCGTTTGCGGTTCTCACTTGCGTGATCTAACCACCGAATTGGAAAAGAGCTGACCGAACTCCCACGACGGACCCGCAAGGCCGAAGCCTTGAAGTTCCCTCCTGAGAATCCGCACTGGCCGCTGGCCAGGGGGCAACGCCGCGAACGGCCCTGCCCCGCACCCAGCAGTGCAAGCAGCAAACAGTGAACCTTGACAAGAAGAAAACCCCTCTTACGAGGGGCTTCTTCCCTGGTCGATCGTGTGCGTGTGGTTCGAGAACCTTGGTGGGAAGCCGGCGTAAATACCATCTGATCAAGGAGCCGGTGCCGATGCGGCCCTTCTTGAATCGTCATTGTGACCGAAGCCACGTCGAACGATCCTCAGAGCCGAGATTTTCTAAGAAAAATCCTTAGAAAGGAGGTGATCCAACCGCAGGTTCCCCTACGGTTACCTTGTTACGACTTAGTCCCCATCACGGGTTTCATCTTCGGCGCCTGCCTTGCGGCTCCGGCGACTTCGGATGCCCCCCGCTTTGGTGGCTTGACGGGCGGTGTGTACAAGGCTCAGGAACACATTCACCGCGGCATGCTGATCCGCGATTACTAGCGATTCCAGCTTCATGCGGGCGGGTTGCAGCCCGCAATCCGAACTGAGGAACGGTTTTTGCGATTAGCGTGACTTTGCAGCCTAGCAACGCTCTGTCCGCCCCATTGTAGTACGTGTGCAGCCCCAAGCATAAGGGCCATGAGGACTTGACGTCATCCCCGCCTTCCTCCGGCTTAACGCCGGCGGTCTGTCTAGAGTTCCCACCGTTACGTGCTGGCAACTAGACACAGGGGTTTCGCTCGTTAGGGGACTTAACCCAACACCTCACGGCACGAGCTGACGACAGCCATGCAGCACCTGTGCACGTTGTACCTTGCGGCCTCACCGACGTTTCCGCCGGCTAATCCGTGCATGTCAAGCCTGGGATAAGGTTTTGCGCGTAGCCTCGAATTAAGCCACATACTCCACCGCTTGTGTGAGCCCCCGTCAATTCCTTTGAGTTTCAGCCTTGCGACCATACTCCCCAGGCGGGGTACTTCACGGTTTCCCTACGACAGGGAGCCCATCGGCGAGCCCCCTATCCAGTACCCATCGTTTACGGCCAGGACTACCGGGGTATCTAATCCCGTTCGCTCCCCTGGCTTTCGCGTCTCAGCGTCAGTAGGCATCCAGGACCTCGCTTTCGCCACGGGCGTTCCTTCCGATCTCAACGCATTTCACCGCTCCACCGGAAGTTCCAGGTCCCCCTATGCCCCTCCAGACTCGTCGTATCCGCGCCCCTTCCCCGGTTGAGCCGGGGGATTTCAGCGACAGACGCACGAACCCGCCTACACGCGCTTTAAGCCCAATGATTCCGAATAACGTTCGCACGGTTCGTCTTACCGCGGCTGCTGGCACGAACTTAGCCCGTGCTTCCTCCAGGGATCAATCAAGGCCTTGCGACCCTTTTTCCCCCTCGACAGGAGTTTACAACCCGAAGGCCTTCATCCTCCACGCGGCGTCGCTCGGTCAGGCTTGCGCCCATTGCCGAAGATTCTCGACTGCAGCCTCCCGTAGGAGTCTGGGCAGTGTCTCAGTCCCAGTGTGCCGGGCCACGCTCGCACGCCCGGTAGGCATCGCAGCCTTGGTGGGCCATTACCCCGCCAACAAGCTAATACCACGACAGCCCGTCCCAAGACGCCGAAGCTTTGGCAAAACACCGATGCCGGTGTCGTTGCGTCGCTGGGGATTACCCGCGGTTTCCCGCGGCTATACCCAATCTTGGGGTTGGTTACCGTCGCCTTACTCACCCTTGCGCCACTGGCCTTGCGGCCCGTTCGACTTGCATGCCTAATCCACGCCGCCAACGTTCATTCTGAGCCAGGATCAAACCCTTCGAGATTGGTCGTCTCCCCGACTCCGAAGAGCCGAAGATCCGGTCCTCACCTTCCAAAGGGTTGAGGAATTTGCTAACTGGTCGCAGCTCGAGGGCACCGGGGCAAGCCCCTGCTCCCTCGTGCTGTTGGCTGTTGGATCCGTCTCCGTCGCGATTCGACCTCCAACCAAACGGGGTCGAGACGACTCAAACGGCTCCACGCCGGCTTCCCTCAAAGGTTCTCTGTTAACCACAGAACCACGATCGACCGGATTGTCAAAGAACGAAGCTGCCGCCGAAGCAATTGGCCGGAGCGACTTGCCCGTGAAGGCGTGTCACGCCGGCCCACCCTACCGACAACATCGCGGCCCGCTGTCTTGGTCGTCGGTTTCCCGCCGCCAGGTCAGCCGGCCGTTTCGTTGTCACCCGTGGTGACACAGGCGACAGGGAAATAATATCCGGATCCGGACCGAAGTCAATCGTTTGCTCGTAAATCTCTCGTCGAATTTTCTTAAAACCTACTTGGCAAGGATGTTAGCGTCTGAGGATTTCGTTGGTCGAGGGGGGTGCCACCACTGACGGGGGGGATCAGTGCGATCTCCTCGCCGGCTTTGATGCTCCGTTGGTCATCGGCGTACTCCGAGTTGATGGCGACCATCAGGCTGGAAACCAGAGGGGCCAGCTCGGGGCAGGTCCGGGCGATCTCTTGCCTCAGGTGGGCGACGGTGGCGGATTCTGGGAGTTCGAGGGTGATCTCGGGCCGCCCTGCCTTCTGTTTGGCCAGGGCGAAGAGTCGAATCGTGAGCTGCAAGCGACGGCTTCCTTTATGTATGGCCCGGGGTGAACGAAGGTCATGACTCGGGGATGAGACGGAGAAGCGGTCACTTTAGGCCATGCATGTGTCATCCCAAAGACAGGGAGCGATCAGCGCCCCGCTCGCCTTATGGGCGGGCGGAAGAGGGAACCCAGCGTTGGTAGTCATCGGGGGTGTCGAGATCGTCGAGAATGCTGGGTTCGGACACTTCGACTTCGGCAACTTCCGAGGGATGGAGGGCGATGAGTGAATTGAGGCCCGCACCCTGTGGTAACTCGCGGCTTTTGAGTGCCATCGTCCAGGGAAGGATGATCGGGTGTCCGCGTCGACCTTGATAAGTGGGAATGAGGATCGAGTTGGGAGCGGTCTCATGATGGTTCACGAGCTGGGCGACGAGGGCGGCGGTGATCCCTGGGCTGTCGGCTGGTGCGAGCATGACTGCCGAGGGGTGGTCCGAACTTTCCAGATGAGTCAGGCCGAGGTCGAACGTGGCCCGCATTTCGGGCGGTCGGGTCTCCGCGACCACCACGATGGCCCCTGCCCTCTCGGCTTCGTCGATCAAGGGACCGGCGCCCGCCGCGTCACGTGGGGGAGTGACCACGACAACCGGCTTCGCACCCCCCTGCTCCAGGGCTTGGACCACTCGCGCGATGACCGTTCGGCCCTCAATGGACAGGATCAGCTTGGGACGCCCCATCCGTTCACTTCGTCCGGCGGCGGGAACGATCGAGGCGATCATGGGGGGGTGAGCCCGGTAACCGGGACCTCGTCTGGCGCCGGCTCGAGCGCCGGGCGACTTGCCTGTCCTCCCGGTCCGCAGTTGCGCCGTGCAATCAGCTCGGCCACAATACTGATCGCGATCTCGGGGACGGTCTGCGAGCCGATGTCCAGGCCGACCGGCGCGGCCACGCGACCGAGCACGGCCTCAGAGAAACCCATTTCCCGCAAACTCGCGAAAATGAGGCGGATTTTGCGGCGACTACCGATCAGGCCGACATAAGACGCGGGCGTCGGGGCCAGGTGATAGAGCGCTTCCTGGTCGTGGCCATGTCCCCGGGTGACGATCAGCGCGTAGGTTTGCGGCGTGATCTCAAGCGCGGGGAGGACTTCGTCGATCGGTCCGACGACGATCCGCGTCGCCATGGGAAATCGCTCGGCGTTGGCGTATTGATGACGGTCGTCGACGACCCAGACCTCAAAATCCGCCTGGGCCGCGAGGTTGGCGACCCCCTGCCCGACGTGTCCTCCCCCCACCACGATCAGGCGGATCCGCGGTAAGGTCGGTAGAAAGGCGACCCCAGCCTTGACGCTGGGCCGAGGCCGATCGGAGAGCGGAATCACGCCTTTGACCGCGGCTCCCGGGGTCTGGGTTGCCGGCCATGCCGCTGCGAGCGTCCCGTTATGATCGAAGAGAAACCGGCAGCCGACCGCGGCCCCCGCGCGTTCCTCGTCGATCACGACAGCCTCGGTGTACCCTTCGCCGGCCTGGAGGAGTTGCTGGTAGACGCGGAAGTAGGCGAGCGGATCGAGCCCACGGAGGGCCTCGGCGGCGATCACCATCTTGCCGCCGCAAATCAGGCCGTCGGCCCAGGCATAGTCGTGATCAAGAATGAATAAATGGATCTCCGCGCCGGTCTCGCCGATACGGCGGATCGCCTTCTGCTTGACCTCGGCCTCGACGCATCCCCCCCCGAGCGTACCGGACTGACCGCCGTCGGGGTCGACGACCATCAGGGCCCCCGCCTTTTGGGGAGTCGATCCCTTGGTCTCGACCACCTGGCAAAGGATCTGTTCCCGCCCGCGCTCGAGGGCGTCGGTCAACCGTTGCAGCACGTCGCGCATTGCGCCTGGGCCCTACCCGATCGAGGCAAATCGTGAAGCTGCCACCACGCCAAGGCTATCCCGTCCGTCGCCATTCGACAATCAGGCACTTCGCTCACCCAGAACGATTGTCTCGACCCTCGTTGGTCCAAGGCCTTCCTCAGGGGCGCAACGTCTGACCCGTGTCGGCGTCGAACCAGGCCGTGCGATTCGGGTCGATGCGAATGGGAACGCGATCGCCGACCCGGATCGGAGTGCCGGGAAAAATCCGCAGACTGAGTGGGTGCGGCCCGAGGTTGAGCGTCGCGAGCGTCTCGTGTCCGAGCGGCTCGAGCCGGAGCACCTCGGCGGACGCCTTAAGAGGCTCGGATGCCGTGGATTCCCCATCCGTCAGGGTGATCTGCTCGGGGCGCACGCCGAGGTCGACCCGGGCCGGTTTTCGAGCGAGCAGCGGTTCGGTCCAGCCCGAGCCAAGACGTATCGTCCAGGCCGACTCCAGGGGCGTGCCCTCGACCCGAATCCTGATCGAGTCGCTCGACCATTCGAGTTCGCACGGAAGGATATTCATCGGTGGACTGCCGATGAACCGGGCGACGAAGCGGCTCGTCGGGTGGTGATAGACTTCCAGGGGAGTTCCCGCCTGAACCACCCGGCCTTGGTCCATCACTGCGATTCGGCCCCCCATCGCCATCGCCTCGGCCTGGTCGTGGGTGACGTGGATCATTGTCGTTCCGAGCTTTCGGTGAAGGTCGATCAACTCAGCCCTCATTGAGGCGCGGAGCGGGGCGTCCAGGCTCGAGAACGGCTCATCAAGGAGAAACACGCGCGGTTCACGGACGATCGCACGCCCCAGCGCGACCCGCTGACGTTGGCCTCCGGAAAGTGTCGCCGGCCAGCGGTTGAGGAGATCGTCCAGGCCAAGCCGGGCCGCGACTTCCGTGACGCGCTTCACGATCTCCGGCTTCGGGAACCGCCGGGCGCGCAGGCCGAACGCGAGATTTCCAAAGACCGAGAGATGGGGATAGAGCGCGGGGCTCTGGAACACCATCGCGAGGTCGCGATCCGCGGGAGCCAGTCGATCCGCCCTCCGTTCGCCGATCCAGAGTCCGCCCGCTGTGGGCGTTTCTAGCCCGGCGATCAACCGCAAGAGCGTGCTCTTGCCCGAACCCGACGGGCCGACCAGCACGAACAGTTCGCCATCAGCGATCTCGAGGTCGATCGCCGAGACCGCCGCGACCCCCCCGGATAAGTCTTCGAGAGATTCTTCAGTGCGACCTGAGCCAATGACTTGCCCCGCTCTCGCTGGCTTGAATCCCCGGCCAATTCGTGTCCGGACTCAGCCGATCATACCGTGACGGGACCCTCCATGGTGCATCCGGCATGGACGTTTCTCTACGAATGTCAAAGGCTGGAGTCGCCTGGCCGGGCGACCGGTTTCGATGGCTTGGTCGCCCCTGGGGAAACACTCGGTTTTCCGGGCCTTTCGTCGTGGTCAAGGACAAGGGATTCTTGTTGCTCCGGGGTGGAGGCAGTGTTAAACTTTCCTTAAAAGTGTGGTCGATGAGATCATGCACGTACTTCGTGAAACGGTGACGCGGTGGTCGACCTCTTTTTCGACGAGGGAGTGGCCCGATGTTCCAGCTCAAGAATGGGTCGAATCGGGATTGTGACGGGGTGACTCGGCGCGATGTCCTCCGAGTCGGATCGCTCTCGGCGCTCGGACTGGGGTTGCCCGACCTGCTGCGGGCACGGGCGATGGCTGGGTCGCCGGGCAAAGAGGTGTCGTGCATCCTGCTCTGGCTTCAGGGGGGGATCAGCCATATCGACAGTTTTGATCCCAAGCCCGAGGCCCCAGCCGAGATCCGCGGCGAGTTCGGGGTCATCGATACCAAGGTGGCCGGCATCCAGGTTTGCGACCCGCTCCCCCGGCTCGCTCAACATCAGGACAAGTTTTCGATCCTCCGCTCGCTCAACCCGCGCAATGGGTCGCACGGAGTGGCCGACGCTTACATGATGACGGGCCATCCGTTCAACCAGTCGGTCACTTTTCCTTCGTTTGGGTCGGTCGTTGCCAAGGAGAAGGGGGATCGCAACAGCATGCCCCCCTACGTGCAGCTTGGCGTGGCGATCGACCAGCGGTTTGGTGGGGGCGTGGCCGGCTTCCTGGGGGATCAGTTCAACCCGTTCGTCCTTCCCGGCGACGCCTCGAGCCCGAGCTTTACCGTCCGCGACGTGTCCTTGCCCGGCGGCGTGGACCAGGAGCGGTTCCAGCGCCGGATGAAGGTGCTGGAAACCGTCGACACCTGGCAGGCCCAGTTCGAGTCGAGCACCTCGGCGCTCGAAGCGGCCGACACGTTCTATGAGAAGGCGTACAACCTGGTCACCGCGCCCCAGGCGAAGAAGGCGTTCGACATCGGTCGCGAAGACCCGCGCATCCGCGATCGCTATGGTCGGCACTCGCTGGGACAGGGTTGCTTGCTGGCGCGCCGGCTGATCGAGTCGGGCGTCCGGTTCGTCACCGTGACCGACGGCGGTTGGGATACCCACCAAAACAATTTCACCGCGCTCAAGGACAGGCTGCTTCCACGCCTCGACTCGGCGCTCTCGGGCCTGCTTCAAGACCTTTCCGACCGCGGCATGCTCGAGTCGACGATCGTCCTGACCTTGAGCGACTTCGGTCGGACGCCGAAGGTCAACCCGTCCGCGGGACGCGACCATTGGTCTACGGCCGGCATCGCGCTTCTCGCTGGTGGCGGGATCCGCCCCGGAGTTGCCGTGGGATGCACCGATGCTCTGGGCGAGCAACCCACCGAGGCTCCGTACTACACGGAAGACCTTGCCGCGACGCTCTACCACGGTCTCGGCATCCCCCTCGATACCACTCACACCACGCCCGACGGCCGCCCGATCCAGATCAACTACGAGGGGCGGCCGATTCGAGAGCTTGTCTGAGGGATTCGTGACCCGGCTTTGAGTTTCAGGCGGCTGATTTCGGCCGCCTTTTTTATGCGCCTCGCCTGACGAGATGAGGTTGCCTCATCGACTTGAACGGGACCTTGAAGTGGGGTCGATTGGCTGGATTTGCGCAAAAAAAAACAACGATCCGCCAATGGGCTAAAAACCAGTAGGATTTGGGTGTTTCTGCAAAAGGTTTACCCGAAAAGAGTTGCGTCGCTGCGTCGACTGCAAACCATGACAGGATAACGACTTGCTGCGTCCGCTCTTTTCAGTTGGTTTTTAGCCCATTGGCGGATCGTTGAAAAAAAAACGAGGACGGATGGCCGGTCGATGCCGGCCATCCGCCCTCGATGAATCAGAAGCCCTGACCCGAGGGGATCACGGACTGGTAGGAGGGGAAGCTCGTGGGGGCCGAGCAGGAATCGCAGGGGGCGGGGGCGGCGTAGACGACCGGGGTCGCGCAAGCCTGCTTCTTGTGGTGGAAGAGACCGCCGAACAGCTTCTTGCGGGGGAAGCCGCACTTCGGTGCCGGCGCACAGACCGGGGCGGGCGCACAGACCGGGGCGGGCGGGGGACAGGGGGCAACCACGACGGTCGCGACCGGGGCGCAAGTCGCGGGGGACTTGCAGCGCTTCTTGTGGCAAGCGCTGGCATCGCTGCTCAGCAGAAGGGTGCCGAAGAGACCGGTCAGGGCCAGGGTCAACAGTTGTCGTCGCATGGACTTGTCTCCTAGATTACTTCATACTCAAACTCAGGACCCCACGGGAGGTCCGGCAATGCGAGTCTGCCGATTGGGCAAAATTGTGTGCCTCTGGAAGGATAGAATAAAATAAGGATCGCATTCGTGCAACGGATTTCCTTCAACTTGGGAAAATTAGGTGGGATAGGTTGTGTGGTTTGGATATTGCTGGATTGTGGATCTTTCGATTTCAGGTGGCATGATTCGACCAGGCATGTGCGTGTGTGAGCGTAATGGCGAATTCTGAGCGCAGTCGAGCTGACGAGCACGAGTCGATCCGGCTGTTCTCCGGAGCGCGGTGGTGGTTGGCCTGTGGGGTCGTGTTTGCCACGACCTTGGTGGCGATCTTGCCGACGACGGGGGACATCGGCCTGACCTGGGACGAGCCGGCCTACCGGTACAGTCAGGTCATGTCGGCGCAGTGGTGGGAGCGGTTGGCGCAGGCGAGGTCGAGTGAGGAGATCTCGACCCTGTTTGACCCCGACGTTCTGCTCTACTACTGGCCTTACGGCCGGCACGGGATCAATTTTCATCCCCCGCTGGCCGGGCAGTTGAACCTGGCGACGCATGCGCTCTTCGGGCGGTGGGTGAAGGATATCCCGTCGCGGCGGTTGGCTTCGGTTTTCGAATACGCGTTGACGATCACGATCGGGTTTGGGTTCTTGACGCGGCGGTATGGGGCTTGGGTTGGCGGTGTGATGGCGGGGGCCTTGCTCTGCATGCCGCGAGTCTATGGAGACGGCCATATCGCGGGGACCGACATGCCCGGGCTCCTGCTTTGGGCGGCCACGGCCCTGGCGTTCTGGAAGGGCCTGTATGAGCCGAGGGCGCGGCGGTGGCGAGTCCTGGTGGGAGTGCTGATCGGCTTGGCGTTCGTGGAGAAGATGGCGGCCGTGCTTGTGGTCATCCCACTGCTCGGTTGGCTGATTCTCAGCCACCTGCCGAGGGCGTTTCGCCGGGGAGGCGGAGCGAAGGCGGCCTGGATCGATGGCGTGCTGACCAGCTTGGCCATGCTCGTCCCGCTCGGAATTGCATTCGTCGAGATTCTCCGCTTGAAGGCGAAACTCCCGCCGCCGTTGAACACGAACCTCTTCATCGCCCGGCCGCCGAGCGTTCTGCCCGGCATCATCCTGGCCCTCCCGTTGATGGTCTGGATCGTTCGTCGGCTGCTCGGACGGGTTAATCGTGGGAGCCCGGTCTGGGGGCCGGAGCGGCCGGCGCTTGAGACCTGGACGGCAATCTTGGCGTTTGCACCCGTCGTGAGCTGGCTCGGGAACCCGGCCTGGTGGCGCGAGACGCTACCGCGGTTGGCCCACTATTACATGCTCAACACCGACCGCCGCGGGTCGCTTCCCGACATCTGGATCCTCTACCTGGGCCAGCTCTACGAATTCAGTCTTCCGTGGCACAACGGCTGGGTCTTGATCGCCGTCGTCACGCCCGCGGCGATCGTTTTCGCGGCGCTGGCCGGGATGATTTACGCGATTCGGGTCGTGCGCCAGGATCGCATCCCGCTCTACTTCCTCATTCACTTCTTGACCTGGCCGATCCTCCGGATGCTGCCGACTCCCGCACATGATGGCGTTCGCCTTCTCCTGCCGGCCTTCTTTTTCATGGCGGGGCTGGCCGGCTGGGGGACGGTCTGGGTGGCGGACGGCCTGGCACGACGGCTTGGGGCCCGCACGGTCTGGACTCGGAGCGTGCTGGCCGGCCTCGTTCTGCTGAGCTCGGCTTGGCAGTCGGTTAAGGTCCATCCGTTCGAGCTGTCGTACTACAACGAGCTGGTCGGAGGGCCGAAGGGGGCGCGTGAAAAGGGCTTTGAGCTCGCCTATTGGTACGACGCCTTCAATCCCTCGGCGATCGCGGCGATCAACGAGCTCCTGCCGCCGGGGGCCGCCGTGAGCTTCTTCACGGGCAAGGTGGAGGCCCCGACGTTTTCGGAGCTTCAGTCGTTAGGGGTCTTGCGCGGGGACATTGACCTCGGGATGAAGGACTCGAGCAAGTTCCCCCATGGCTGGTTGCTTACCCAGGATGCCAAAGCCTCTTCGCAATCCCGGCTCTTGTTTGCCATGAAGCCGTTATACGCGCTCGCTCCCGCGCAGCTCGATCACTTGAGGGTCGCGTCGGTGGCCGATCCGGTGGCCGTCTCCCGCGCGGTGGCGTTGAATCTGCTTGCCTCCGAATCGGGTGTGCCGGCCCCTCGCGCCGAGGTCCCTGATTGGGTCCGCGAATCGGCCCCGTGGCTCGGTCGGTTCTGGGGAGAGGGGCTCACCAGGGCTCCAGTCCTGAGGGTCAATGAACCTCTGTTCGAGTGGGCTCATGACGATGCGAGCGGTCTGCGAGCCGCCGCGCAAGCGATCGTCGCGGCCGCGCCCGCGATCGTGAAGGGGGACCCCATCGTCCTCGATCCGGGGGCCACTGCGCTGCTGGCCGTGCTGACCCGGTTCGACAGCCCTGGCTCGTCCAAGGGACAGGTCCCGGATCGCCGGTTTGCGGCACAGCTCCTCCGGACCCGCCCGGAGGCGCTGACCGAGGCCATCGAGATGATGATCCGTCGCCCCGATGCCGTGCGGACCGTACTGACGCGATACGCCTACACCGACGCGGCCGCGATCGGCGGTTATCTCGATCAGGACTTCGCTGTCAGGCCCTCAAAAACGGGGCGTTAGAGCGGTTTACCCCCCGGGGCATTTTTTTGTCGGGGCTGTGCTCACCCGTCAATTGAGCGTGAGCACGGTCTGCCAGCCAGGGTCTTTGCATCACGACGGTTGCCTAAAGAAAACCGGGCTCCTCAGCAGAAACTGTGGGTGTGGTTGCCAAGGTCATGGGCTAGCGAGAGCCTTTGAAGAGAAGTGAGGTGCATCCTGGGCAGACTCCGGATTAGGATTGGTTTACCACAACTAAGCCCAACCGGAGCCCACCCAAGATGCAACTCAAGACTATCCTCAATCGCGTCCATCCGCTCAAGTCCTTCGTCTATGAGCAGGTCCGCCTGGTTGAAGAATCGGGAGGGCCCGTCATCGAGATCGTCATTCAGCCCAGAGCCAATAGCCAGCCCGTCTGCTCCGGTTGTGGCCGAAAGCGACGCGGATACGACCGTCAATCCCAAAGGCGTTTTCAGTTCATACCGCTCTGGGGGATGGCCGTCACTTTTCTCTATACGATGAGACGAGTCGATTGCCCAGGTTGCGGGGTGGTCGTCGAGATGGTCCCCTGGGCCGAAGGCAAGAACCACCTCACTATCGCCTATCGCTGGTTCCTGGCAACCTGGGCGAAACGACTCTCCTGGAAGGAGGTCGCCGAGGTGTTTCACACGACTTGGGAGAACGTCTTCCGATCCGTGAAAATGGCGGTGACCTGGGGCCTGGAGCATCGCAACCTCGACGGTATCAAGGCCATCGGCGTCGACGAGATCCAGTGGCATAAGGGGCACAAGTATCTGACTTTGGTTTACCAGATCGACGACAACGTTCAGCGACTGCTCTGGGTCGGAGAGGACCGAACGACCAAGAGCTTCCTCCGCTTCTTCCGGATGCTGGGCAAGGAGCGGTCAGCCGCGATCAAATACGTTTGTAGTGACATGTGGGGTCCTTATCTCAAGGTCATCGCCAAAAAGGCCTCGAAGGCGATCCATGTTCTGGATCGCTACCACATCATGGCCAAGATGAACAAGGCGATCGACGAGGTCCGTGCCGACGAGGCGAAGCGCTTGAAGCAGAAGGGAAAGACACCGGTGCTGAAAAACTCGCGTTGGTGCCTTCTGAAGCGGCCGGAGAACCTGACGGAGAAACAAACCGTGAAGCTCTCCGAGTTGCTGAAGTGCAACTTGAAGGCGGTGCGAGCCTACCTGCTTCGCGAGGACTTCCAGAGATTTTGGGAGTACCGAAGTCCGGCATGGGCCGAGAAGTTTCTCAAGGAGTGGTGCACGCGGACGATGCGCTCGAAGATCGAGCCAATGAAGAAGATGGCCCGGACCCTACGATCGCATGAAGGGCTGATCCTGAACTGGTTCAGGGCGAAAGGGACGATGTCCTCGGGGGTCGTCGAAGGTCTGAACAACAAGGTGAAATTGACCATGAGAAAGTCGTACGGTTTTCGCACAAGCGAGGCGATAGAACTCGCGTTATTTCATACGCTTGGGGCGCTCCCTGAGCCGAACCACACCCACAGATTCTGCTGAGGAGCCGAAAACCGAGACCAACGGCCTAGTTCTACTGTATCGCCGCCCCGTTCTGAATTAAACTCTTTTAAGATACTCACTTCTGATATGGGTGCTTCAACGAGCGAGGCCTGCGATGGACCCGCGATTCCACACCCGATTGAGAGAGATGCTGGCTCAGGCGGATGTCCCCCCGAACCTGGTGGAGGGCTTTCTGTCGCGTCTGGAGACCTTCGTCGTTCCTTACGCGGCCTCCATGGCCAGCGAGGAGCAACGACGACATACCGTGGAATACTTGACCGGACTGATCTCGAAGCTCGAGCACAAGACGGGCGAGGGAATCGCCTACTTGCATGACCAGGAGCGACAAGCCCTCCAGAAATTCATCGGCCTGAGTCCCTGGGATCATTCACCTCTGCTGCGGACGCTTGCCAAGCAGGTCGGCAACGAACTGGGCGAACCCGACGGTGTGATCGTCTTCGACCCCTCTGGCTTCGTCAAGAAGGGGACCAAGTCGGTGGGCGTGATGCGGCAATGGTGTGGCCGAGTCGGCAAGAAGGAGAATTGCCAGGTGGCCATCTATATGGGCTACGCATCAGCACGCGAACATGCTCTTGTCGACACGCGTCTTTATCTTCCTGAGGAGTGGACGAAGGATCGGAAGCGTTGTAACGCGGCCGGGGTCCCTCGAAAGATTCAGTTCCAGACACGCCACGATCTGGCGTTGGAGATGCTGGATCAACATGGCCCGTTGTTGCCGCACACGTGGGTGGCGGGGGACGACGAGATGGGGCGTCCCTCGCCATTTCGCTTGAAATTAAGGAGTCGGAACGAACGGTATCTGTTGGCGGTCCCCTGCAACACCTTGATCCGCGACCTCGAAGCGCCTCCGTCGGAACGGGGGGGCCGGGGACCGGCCCCTTGGACTCCGTTTCGGCGAATCGACCACTGGCGAGAGACCTTGGCGGAGTCGGCCTGGACGACGATCGAGGTCCGCGACGGGGAAAAGGGTCCTCTGGTCGTCGAGGTTGTGAAGTGTCGAGTCCGGGCGCGAACACCGACCAATGGGACAGGGCCGGAAGAGCTCATGTTCATTACTCGTGAGAAGCAGTCGGACGGAAAATTCAAGCATGATTATTATTTATCAAATGCCGATCCTACGACCCCTCTGAAGGAACTGGCCCGCGTAACCAAGGCGGCCCATCGAATCGAGGAGTGCTTCAAGCGAGCGAAGGGAGAGGCCGGCTTGGGCGACTACCAGGTGCGGACCTGGACTGCCTGGCATCGTCACCAAACCTTGGCCCTCCTCGCCGCGTGGTTCCTGAATCAGGAGACGCGGCGGGGAAAAAATCCGGACCGCCGCGCTGAGTTTACCGCAGCTCCGACAACTGCTCGCCGCAGCGATCGAGGAGCACCTCAAGGTCAACCAAGTCGAGGTACAAAGCCGCCGCAGCACGCGCTGGTCGCAACGCAACGAGTCGGCTCGGTTGTATCACCACTGGTCGCGTAAGGTCTTACCGCCGTTGAAGACGCAGCTGAGAACCTAGCGGATACAGTAGAACTAGGCTCCTCGCTCGTCTGCTTGCTCGCTGCCGACGGCCAAGGGTTCGTCGAGCTCTCGGTTGGGCCGATGGGTTCGGGCGACGGTCAGGGCCAGCAGGAGCGCCACCGCGCTGATGGCGGCGGCCTCCCAGAACGGAGCGGCCGGGCCGCTTCGCGCCAGCAGGAGATTGGCGACGACGTAATTCGCCATTCGCGCCAGGGTCTGAGCCGACGAGAGGACGCCGAAGACGGCCCCTTGTTCTCGATCGGGGGTGAATCGGGAGAGTAAGCCGGTCACGGTCGGGCTGGCCAGGCCTTGGCCGACCCCGACGATCAGGGTCGCTCCCAGCAGCACGGGGATGCTTTCGGAGAGTGCGAGGCCGACGAATCCGAGTCCCACCGTGGCCACGCCGACGAGGATCAGTCGGGCTTCACCGTACTTGGGGACCAGGCGACGGATGAACCCGCCTTGCACGAGGGCGCTGACGAGTCCGAGGTACGAGAAGCCAAAGGCCGCTCCGCGCGCTTCCCAATGGAAGCGGTCCCGGAGGAAGAGGCTGAACGTCCCTTCGAGCGCGGCGAAGGCGAGGACGACTAGAGATCCGAGGACCACGAGCCGGCCCACACCGGGAATCGTCATGGTGTCGACGATCCCTCGCCAGCTCACCACCCGTGCGGCTTGGCGGGCCTTGGTGTCCTGAGGGAGCGACTCGGGGAGGCGGGTGAAGACGAGCACCCAGGCGAGCGTCGAGAAGGCGGCCGCCACCAGGAACGGGATCCTCAGCCGCCAGGCCGGATCGACGGGCAACTCGAGTAGGAGGCCTCCCATCAGTGGTCCCAGCACGAAGCCGAGGCCGAACGCCATGCCGATCAGGCCCATCCCGCGTGCCCGGTTCTCCGGTTTCGTGACGTCGGCCACGTAGGCTTGCGCGACGAGGATGTTGCCGCCGGAGGCGCCGTCGAGCATCCGAGCCAGGAGCATCACCGTGAAGTTCGACGAGAGACCGAGGATCAAGAACGAGAGCGCTGTGCCCGCCTGACTGACGATCAGGACGGGTCGACGGCCGTAGCGGTCGCTGAGGCGGCCGAGGATCGGACCGGCCACGAGTTGGCACATCGGATAAGCGGCGAACAGGAGGCCGATCTGACCGCCCGAGAACCCGTATTGCTTGGCGAAGGGCGCCAGCAGAGGCATGACGATGCTGAAACCGAGCAGATCGATCAGGACGATCGTGATCACGACACCAAGCGGAGACATTAGCGGCGGTCCTCCCCCGACGCCACTTCCGCGGCGACATTCGTTGAATCGGGCCCATAGCGGGCCTCGCGCATCTGATCGGCCCGGGCCTTCACTTCCAGAAGGAGCCGGGCTTGGGCGACGATCACCGCGTAGATGACGGCAAAGGCCCCGAGGTTGAAGGCGATGGTCGCTGCGGCGATTCCCAGGTGCCAGAGCGGATTTAGCCCCTGCGTGTCTGCCGCGGCGCCGAGCCAGGCGGTAATTGCGATCAGGCTCATGCTCCAGAACTCGAAGCGAAACGCCTTCCGCTTATTCTTCTTCGCCTGGTCGTTGATCCAATCGGGGAGCTGGTAGACTCGCACCACCTCCTTGGCCCACTTTCCGGTGGCCAGGAAGTAGGTGTAGGCGATCGAATGGACACCGAGCGTCGCCATGGTGGTGAACAAGGCGAACAGCAAGTGAATTCCGCGCCAGATCGAACCCGGCCCGCGCGGCTCGCCGCTGGCTAGCAGACCAAGGACGAAGCTGGCGATCAGGAGGGAGCCATCGGTGACGGCAAGAACGAGGAAGTAGCGAAGCATTTTGCCACTCAGCGGAGCATTGCAGCGAACCTTCTTCCGAGGTCGATCGCTCTAAGGTACGCGAAGGCTCCCGGTCTTGGCAACGTGAGGCCCCTCACGACCTCTGGCCCTGCGCGTTATAATTCTTCTCCCGATGTCCCTTGACCACCGAACCCCTTCCTTTGCCTCGAGGCGGAGCCGCCCACGTGAACGACGCCTGGATCGCCGACCGGATGAAACAGATCGAAGCCTCGGGGATCCGCAAGGCGTTCGACATGTCGAAGTCCATGAAGGACCCGATCAACCTCTCGATCGGCCTCCCCGACTTCGATGTCGACACCCCCGTCAAGGCGGCCGTGATCGAGGCGATCGAGCAAGGCCGCAACGCCTATACGGTCACCCAGGGGATCCCCGAGCTCCGCGGCAAACTGCAGACCGCGGTCGATGCCGAGTTCCACCATCCGGACCGGCAGGTGATCGTCACCTCGGGCACCTCGGGTGCGTTGTTGCTGGCGCTTTCATCCGTCGTCAACCCCGGGGACGAAGTGATCGTCTTCGACCCCTATTTCGTCATGTACGGCAACCTCGTGGCACTCGCCGGCGGGACGACGGTCCTGGTCGACACCTACCCCGACTTCCGGATCGACGTCGAGAAGGTTGCCGCCGCGATCACGGGGCGGACCAAGTGCATCGTGGTCAACTCACCGGCCAATCCGACCGGCGCGGTCGCCACGGCCGAAGAGATGGAGGCGCTTGCCAAGCTCTGCCGCGAGCGCGGGGTCCTGCTGATCAGTGATGAGGTCTATCGCGCTTTCTGTTACGACGGCTCGTTCGCGACCCCCGCAACCTGGAACGACGAAGTGCTGGTCGTCGACGGCTTCAGCAAGGCCCACGGCATGACCGGTTGGCGACTCGGCTTCGCACATGGCCCGGCCCACGTGATCCAGGAGATGGCCAAGCTTCAGCAGTTCAGCTTCGTCTGCGCTCCGAGCCTGGTTCAGTACGCCGGAGTCGTTGCGCTCGACCAGGATCTCAATGACCGGGTCGAGGCCTATCGCAAGAAGCGCGACACCGTGGTGGCGGCCCTCTCCGAAGGTTTTGAGCTCGCCTGCCCCGAAGGCGCGTTCTACGCGTTCCCGCGTGCCCCGTGGGGAACCGCGACCGAGTTCGTCGCCGAGGCGATCCGCCGCAACGTGCTCATCATCCCCGGCAACGTCTTCAGCAAGCGCGACACGCACTTCCGGATCTCATACGCCGTCGACGACACGACGTTGGCACGCGGCCTCGACGTCCTCCGCGCGATGGCACGCACCCCGGTGACCCAGGCCCACTCCTAAGACGAACCGTCGATTGCGGCGGAGGGCGATGGGAACAGTCGCCCTCCGTCGATCAGTTTGGGCCGAGCCGAAAACGCCACGACGATCCGGCGAAGGGCTCGCACGGATCGTCGTGGTCTTTGTTACCGGTGCTGGCTGAGGCTCAGGCGCTTTCTTTCTTGCGCTCCGAAGCCGACTTGGCGGGGGTCAGCGGGAGCGGCGGCGTGTCGAAGAGGTTCTTTTCCTTGCGGACGACCTCGGGGGTCACCACGAACCGCCCCTTCTCCTTGGCGGAGCGATCGGGCAGCTCGTACATGATCTCGAGCATGATCTCTTCGACGATCGACCGCAGACCGCGGGCGCCCGTGTCTTTGGCCTTGGCCTTCTTGGCGATCTCGATCAGGGCCTCGGGGGTGAACTCGAGGTCGGCCCCTTCCATCTCGAAGAGCTTGCGGTACTGCTTGACCAAGGCGTTGCGGGGCTCGGTCATGATCTGGACCAGGGCGTCGACATCCAGGGGCATGAGCGGGCAGACCACCGGGAGGCGGCCGACGAACTCGGGGATCATGCCGAACTCGAGGATGTCGTCCGACGTCACCTTGTCGAGCAACGATCCGAGCTCAACGTTGTGCTCGGCCTCGGACTGGCTCCCGAAGCCGATGGTCTTGCGGCCGACCCGGCGGGCGATCAGGTTGTCCAGGCCGACGAAGGTCCCGCCGCAGATGAACAGGATGTTCGTCGTGTCGAGCTGGATGTACTGCTGCTCGGGGTGTTTGCGACCGCCTTGGGGCGGCACGTTGGCCACCGTCCCCTCGAGCATCTTGAGGAGGGCCTGCTGCACCCCCTCGCCCGAGACGTCACGGGTGATCGAGACGTTGTGGTTCGTCTTGCCGATCTTGTCGATTTCGTCGATGTAGATAATCCCGCGCTGGGCACTCTCCAGATCGAAGTCGGCGGCATGGAGCAGTTTCAGGAGGATGTTCTCGACGTCCTCACCCACGTAACCGGCTTCGGTCAGCGTGGTTGCATCGCCGATGGCGAAGGGAACGTTGAGGATCCGGGCGAGGGTGCGCGCCAGGAGGGTCTTGCCGCACCCGGTCGGGCCCATCAGGAGGATGTTCGACTTGTCGATTTCGATCGAGCTGTCGGCGTCTTCGCCATGCACCAACCGTTTGTAATGGTTGTGAACGGCCACCGAGAGGACCTTCTTGGCGCGGTCCTGATCGATGACGTAGGCGTCGAGCTGTTCCTTGATCTCACGCGGGGTCGGAATGTCGGTGAAGAGGGTTTTGGGGACCCCTCGTCGTCGTCGCTCCTGGTCGAGGATCGACTGGCAGAGCTCGATACATTCGCCGCAGATGTAGACGTCGCCGGGGCCTTCGACGAGGGGACCGACGTCGCGATAGCTCTTACGGCAGAACGAGCAATACGCGTTTTTCTTGTTGCCACCGGTCGTGCTCGTCGGAGCACTGCCGCCGCCCCCCCCGCGCTTTCCGCCTCCGCCCGACGACCCACCACCCGTAATGTCCTTACCCGATGGCATGCATAATCCCTTTCGCCCCCCGTTGGGGGAGACGCCCTGCCGGCGCAAAAGCGGCCGGGCGGTGAGTTTGGGTCCGCTTCAATCTTGCGGTGGAGCGTCCTAATCCCGCGGCATCATTGCGGTTGAGAAGTGGGCCGTCGACGTAGCCGCGTCCTGCGGCGGCCCAATCCTACAACGGCCGCCTCGATACAATCCATTCCACCCGTCTCTTGAAGAGATCAAGAGCACCCTCGTCATCCGCCAACTGACCCATTCTAGAGTACGATTTCGCTCCGAGCAAGGCCGCCGGATGGAATCGAGACGCGAACGCGACGCTGTTGCGGATACTCCGCGACGGTCGGCTTGTGTCAGTCGTCCGACTCGAAATCCGGGAATTTCGCCTCGTGTTTGGCCACCCAGGCGACGAGACGCCGGCTCGCCGCTCCAAACGGATAGCTTGGCAGATTCTCGGGCTTTTCCCAGATCGCTCGGACCAAACCCGGCCCTGGCTTCAACGTTTCGCTCAGCCCGACCCCGGTGGACGCGTCGAGCTGAACCCGATGCTTGGTCACACTGAATCGGACGGTCTGCACGACCGGCCCCATGCGAACGCGGACACCCGTTAAGCGCTGGATTCCCTCCGCCAGATCCACCGCGTCGGCAAACGACCGCCCCGCGGGATCCACACCAGTGAGGTGGATCGTCGGAAATTCCCAGAAGTGCTCCCAGAGCCGGCCGGGACCGCGCTGGACGATCAGGACCCGACCGCCCCGGGCGATCAGACCGCAAGCTTCCGCCACCTCCAGTGGCGGCGGCTTGGGCGTGGTCGTCGGCACTTGATCCTGAATCCCCAGGACCCGAGCGCCGCATTCGGCGGCGACTGGGCAGACAAGGCAACTTGGGGAGCGTGGAGTACAGAGAAGGGCGCCGAGTTCCATGAAGGCCTGGTTGAAGACGCCGGCTCCCTCGGGGGGGACGAGTCGTTCGGCGGTTTCCCAGAGCCGGGCCTGGGTGCGGCTCGATTTGAGGTCTTCGCGCCAGGCCAGCCAGCGTGCCAGCACGCGCTGGGTGTTGGCCTCGACGATCGGAGCCGGTTGATCGAAGGCAAACGACTGGATCGCCCCGGCGATGTACCGACCGACTCCCGGCAAGGCCCGGATCGCCTCTGGGGTCGTGGGGAACGCTCCACCATGCTCGGTCACCACGGCGCGGGCGGCCGCGTGAAGTTGACGGGCGCGGCGGTAGTAGCCCAGCCCTTCCCAGGCCTTGAGCACCTCGGTTTCGTCCGCGGCGGCGAGGGCCTCGATTGTGGGGAACTGGTTGAGGAACCGCTCGAAGTAGGGGATCACGGCGGTGACCGTGGTCTGGACCAGCATCATCTCCGAGACCAGGACGCGGTAGGGGTCCCGATCGGCTCGCCAGGGCAACGGGCGTTGCGCCTCCGCGTACCAGGCCACGAGCCGCTCACGGATTCGTGCGACCCAAACCGGGTCAAGGTCGGGACTTGCCGTGGCTTGCGGTGCGTCTGGAACGGTTGTTTCGAACTTCAGCTTACGAGTGCGTCCCACGGAAACCCGGCTCCCTCGTTCCGGGCCATGCGGCGGCTCCGGGTGCGACGGGTTCCGTACTCGGAACCCGTGTGTCACAACAGGCCAGGGTGGTTTCCACACGGGTTCCGAGTACGGAACCCGTGGCACCCAGCGAACTTCCGTGGTCGGCTCGCTTTGCTCCGCCTGGTTCAGGCGGCTCGTCCGCTTCCCTTCTTCGAGGACTTCGCCCGTTCCTCGAAGATCTGGCCGATCGACTCGACGACGTGGCGTTGGGCCTCCTCGGCCAGTTCCGGATACATCGGCAGGGCCAGGGTCTCGTTCGCGGCGGCTTCCGAGTGGGGGAAGTCGCCCGGGGTATGGCCGAGTGCGGCGAAGCAGGTCTGCAAGTGGAGCGGGACCGGGTAGTAGATCTCGGTGCCGATCCGACGCGCGGCCAGTTGCTCGCGGAGCGAGTCACGTACGGCCGAGGGGACCCGGATCACGAACTGGTTGTAGACGTGGAACCGGTCGGTCGACTCGGTGGGCAGGCCGATCTCGCGGGTCGACTTCTGGCCCTCGAAAAGATTTTGGTAGCGTCCCGCGACCGTGCGTCGTGCTTCGGTCCAGGCGTCGAGGTGGCGGAGCTTGACCCGGAGCACGGCGGCTTGAAGGGCGTCGAGCCGGGAGTTGAAGCCGACCTCATGGTGGTGGTACTTCGGCTCCATGCCGTGAACCCGGAGTCGGGCGATCCGCTTGGCAAGCTCGGGGTCGTCGGTTGTGACCATCCCGGCATCACCGAACCCGCCGAGGTTCTTGGACGGGTAGAAGCTGAACGCGGCGGCCGTGCCGAGTCCGCCGGTGCGTCGCCCCTTGTACGAGGCGCCGATGGCCTGGGCCGCGTCCTCGACGACCGCCAGTCCATGCTTCTTGGCGATGGCGTTGATCGTGTCCATGTCGGCCGTCTGGCCGTAGAGGTGGACCGGAATGATCGCCTTGGTCCGGGGCGTGATCGCCGCTTCGATCAGGGCCGGGTCGATGTTGTACGACTCCGGGTCGATGTCGACGAAAACGGGCTTGGCCCCGGTGCGCCAGATCGCCCCGGCGGTCGCGAAGAACGAGTAAGGGGTGGTCACCACTTCATCGCCGGGGCCGACTTCCAGCGCCATCAAGGGCAGCAGGAGGGCGTCGGACCCAGAGGCGCAACCGATCCCGTGCTCGGACTCGCAGTACTGGGCGACCTCGGCTTCGAGGTTGGAGACTTCGGGACCGAGGATGAAATACTGACTCTCGATCACGTCGCGGACCGCTCGATCGATCTCGTCGCGAATCGTCTGATACTGCGCCTTCAGGTCGAGGGCGGGGACACTCAAGGACTCAATCGAGAGACTCATCGCCTTCACTCCTTTGAGGCCCCGGACCGTACCCGAGGCGGTTCTCCATCCATGGAGAAAATCGGCCGACGCACGCTAGTCCTTCGGTCGATTTGTGTCAAGAGAGGCCATTACCGTGAGGCCTTCCGAACCCTCGTGATGATCCATCGGCGCGTAAAGCTTTGCCAGATCATCGGATGAGGCGAAAGCGGGGGCCTCGTCGTCGCTGTCGAGCCGGGCAATTCGTTCGGCGACAAGTTGTTCCAGGAGTGGATCGGGCCCCAGGGCGGGGCCGAGTCGGAACTCGACACCGGGGTGGGCTTGCCTCAAGCTGTCGCGCGCAGCGGTCAGGTCGCGCAGCAAGTGGACGCCCGCCGAGAGGAAGTAGGGGATCATCAGGACCCGAGTCGCACCTTGGGCCACGCACCGTCCGCCGCCCTTGAGGATATCGGGCGCGGCGAGCTCGAGGAAGCAGGGTTCCACGATCGGGTGATCGCCCCGCTCGATGAACCGGGCCGCGAGCTGATGCAAGTCATCATTGGCCGGCGCGTGCCGGCTCCCGTGAGCGATCAGGAGCACGGCGGTCAGGTCTGCGGTGGGCGCCATCAGTCTGGGCTCGTTGATCTTTCGTGAATTCAAACGGGAGACGGCAAGGACCCGCGACGAGTCTTTGCCGTCTCCCATTCTAATCATGAGGTCCGCGCGACGATCAAGGTGGATCACCGCCGCGCGATCAGGAATTGCCGATAGTGCTTAATCGGGAGCGCCGCCAGTCATTTTCGCTTTAGCCTGCAACAAGGCGTGTTCGTGAACGAGTTGGTTCATTTCTTTCTCCAGTTCCTTGATCAGTTGCTGCACCCGAGAGTGCTTGGCGACTGGTGGTGCAGGTGCGTTGGCTCGCTCTGCGGGCTGTAACACTCCTGATAACTTTCCCAGCCTTTCGTCAAACTCCTTCTCTGTGAGGCCCGTTTGCAAGCTCGTTTTCGTATTGGGGTCGGGATGTTGTCGGCTCGTGATCTGACGAAGTTGGCGGAGCCTGTCTGCGATCTCGGCGTGGACCTCATCGGTGTGACGGATGATGAGAGTGACGCTCAGAAAGAAGGGAGTGACCGATCCGATCGGTCCTGTTTTGTTGAGCGGCCTTCCATTCGCGCCCAACAAGTCTTGATTCCCAATCCTCCAACTACCAGGGGCGACGGATGATGTGAGAAGTTCGATCACGGGCTCAAAGTCGGCTTTGGGCCGATCGCCCGAAGGGGGAGCCTTTTCTTCCCCGTTTGCAGTGACGGTGGAGAGGCCGACCAGGTCGCCGACGTAGTAGGTCTTTGGGTAGGTTCTCGAATGCGACTCGCGAGTGGTGGATTCGACCTGGTCAGCCTGCGGGGGCTTAGCCGGAACGGTCTCGCCAGGCGTGTCGTCCGGTGCTTGGACGGCGAGAGCCACGACACCGGTCATCACGAACCCGGCCATGATCGCCACTGCGACAGCGGTTTTCATCTTGGTCAACCCCATAGCGCTCAGGACTCCTTCCATCAGCGCGGCCACCGGGGCCGAGAGGACCCCCGTTAGCGCCGCTCGACCGGCCGCGATCCGCATCGCGGCTTGAATTGTCTCTTCGGACAAAATGCGGGGAATCGTCGCCGCCGTGGTTTGGCGCGAGGCCCCGATCAAGAACCCGGTGGAGAGGGCGACGCCCTTGCGCGTCAATCGGTCTCGCAGCAACCGGCGGGCCCGAGCCATCCGGCTTCTCACGGTGCCGACCGGCCAGCGGAGCTGTTCCGCGGCCAATTCGTGGGTCAGGCCCTGGAAATAACAGAGGACGATCGGGGCGCGGAGCCGCTCGGGGAGCCGCGCAAGCTCGTCATGGAGCAGCGGTGCAACATCGTGGCCGTCGAGGTCTCCGGCGGGGGCCTGAGGATCCAGGTCCGCCATGGCGTTTTCCCGCCTGATTCGGAGGGTTCGGTTCGCCCGAGCCCGGATCGCCACACGATAAGCGACCGAGTAGATCCAGGGGCCGAGTGAAGCCTCGAGCTGGATCGCCCCCGCCTTGCGGACGAGGACGAGGAGGGTCGCCTGAAACGCGTCCTCGACGTCGTCGCGGTCGCGGAGCAGGTTGCGGCAGACGGTCAGCACAAGCGGGCCGTAGCGGGCGAGCAAGGCCTCGAAGGCGGCTTGGTCGTTTCGGGTGGCGAACCGCTCGAGGAGTTGTCCGTCGGTCAAGCCGGCGAGGGTTCCGCCGTGGAAGATCCGCTGAATCTGGGGGAGGACCGCGCCGCCGAGTCCGTTCGCCATGGCCGCTGACACTCCGTGTGAGAAGGCTCTGCCCACTTAAGATAATGCGGCGAAGCCCGGTTTCAATCTCGATATTTCTGACTTTCGCTCATTGCGGAAACCAGTCGCCGACCCGGCAGCGGAATCCGGGGAGCAATTCGCCGCCGTCGAATTCCTCGTCGGCCGTAAAAACGGTGAATGCGCTAGGGCTGTGGTACACCGTGACGGACCGAGTTCTCGGTTTCACGATCCAGACGGCCTTGGTGCCCGCACCAAGCCAGTCCGCCACTTTTTCGTCGACCTCTTCGACCGTGTCACCTGGCGAGACGACTTCGACCGCCAGGTCGGGAGCGCCTGGCCAGAAGGCTTTGGGGAGGCCGGTTTGTGGGAGCCGCTCGCGGCGAACGAACGCGATGTCGGGGGCAAGCACCGTGTCGGGGTCGGTCGCGATCTTGAAGCCGGTCTCTGCCCCGACGACGACGCCGAGTTGATGGTCCGTCACGAACTGGTCGAGAGGGCGAGCAATCCTCATGATGATGAATCCGTGTTCGAAGCCCGCCGGTGACATGGATCTTAGTTCTCCTCTCACCAGTTCAAGTCGAGCTCCGGTGTTCGGCATTTTCCAGAGTTCATCCGCGGTCGTGGCGTGGGAAATGCTCATGCTTACCTCGGTCAAAGCAATTCGTGTTTGCTTAATCCTTCTTGGGCCGATACCAAACGACGTTGTGAGTGGAACCACCGACGGCGACGATGTCGGGGGTGCCGTCACCGTTGTTGTCGGTGACCTCGACCTGGTAGGCACCCGGGAAGTGGTCGTCGATGACGATCCGCTCGAATTGAGGAAGGGGGCGAGGGTCGGCGGCAATGCAGGGCAAGCTGCAGCAAAGGCCGATCGGAAGCAGGAACGCGGCCACGGAACGAGACGAGAGCCGGGATGTTAAGGCCTTGGCCGCGCTGGTGAATCCAAGGTGTTTCACAGGGTGATCCTTTGGGCCTCAAGTGGTGATCGACCGTCACGTCAGTTCATGTTTGCCCCAGCCGGCGGGAGGCCCGGCGGTATCCTCGGGCTTGACGCGGAGTTGGGCGAGGTCGATCTCGTTGTGGATATCGGACTCGGCCGACTTGAGGCGGTTCTCGAGCCGTGCGATCCGCACGCTTAGGCCTCGTCGGGGGCGAGGCACCTTGCGAGAGTCCAATTGAGGTTGCAAGTCGTGGTGGGCCGGCGCGTGCCGGTTCTCGTGAGCGATCGGGAGCACGGCAGTCAGGCCTGTGGTTGGCGTCATCAGATCGGGCTCGTCGGTCCGAGGCGGGCCGGAACAGGTGCTGTTCTCCCTTGATTTACTGTAACAAAGAACGATCCGCGTTGGGAACATTGCATGGACGCTACCTCCTTACCGCTCCGAGTGATTCCAGGGAGTAGAGAACTCGCGTCGAGACCTCGGCCCAGGAATGGATTCCGCCCCACTGACTGAAGGCGTCCACTGCATTTCTCATGAGTCCCTGCTCATCGCGATTAACCTCATCATCTTTCTTGATGACTTTCCATCCTTCCAAGGGCTTGAACTCGAAGTGAGAGTCGTCCACGGGGCCGTCGCGAGTGACGGAAAGAAATCGGAATGTTTTGGTGGTTCTAGTCTCGGGCTCGATGATGACGACGACCCGGGGAAGAGACTGGATCTTGTCAAAGTCAACAAAAACGTGCTGGATCCAGTTGTCTTTTGTCGGATTCCGTGGTGTGAATCTTATCACGGCGGAGTTTGCCGTTTCTTCGAGCAACTTGATCGTGAAATCTCGCTTGATTTCGGCGACATGCATGGAGAATAGGAAAGGGAAGCTCTCATCGCTCAAGAAAGTGGAGAGGGTGTCTGCCAGACGAGCATTGAGCCAGGCTCTGACGCCGAGCATCACGAGCGATTCTCGCGGCCCATCCTTCATGCCTCTTGGTTTGTCGACAACCAGAACCTGCTTTGATGAGTGCCTGTATTGATAGAGGCGCTCGCCACTTCGCATCAGGCTCTCGTGAGGAAGTTTGGATTGCCCTTTGACCTGATCGGTCGCGATGAACGAATGGTCGGGAGACTTCATCAGAAATTTCCCCTCATACGTTTCTTTATACCTTTTCGGGGATTTGTCAGTCCGGGAAAACGTGACGTTGAGGGTACGTGCTCCACCATTCTTCTCCCATCGAGCGAGAAGCGCTTCTAGGCCGAGGATGGATGGCGTACTGGTGTCGGCGTTGAGCACGAGTTTCGGTGGCGACTTGTCACGATCGGAGTCGGCCTGCTCCGTTTGCCGTAAGTTGGCGGGTGTCGCTGGGCCAGCCTCGTTGCTCGGGGGTTGGGCGGCAAGAGCAACCAGACTTGCCAGAACGAATCCTGGTAAGAGGGCGACTGCCGTGGCGGCTTTCAGTTTGGATAACCACATCGCGCTCAGGACTCCTTCCATCAGCGCGGCCACCGGGGCCGAGAGAGCCCCCGATATCGCCGCTCGACCGGCCGCGATCCGGATCGCGGCTTGAATCGTCTCTTCTGACAAAATGCGGGGAATCATCGCCGCCGTGGTCTGTCGCGAGGCCGCGACCAAGAACCCGGCGGAGAGGGCGACGCCCTTGCGTGTCAATCGCTCACGGAGCAGCCGGCGCGCTCGCGCCATCCGGCTCCGCACGGTGCCGACCGGCCAGCCGAGCTGTGCCGCGGCCAATTCGTGGGTCAGGCCCTGGAAATAACAGAGGACGATCGGGGCGCGGAGCCGCTCGGGGAGCCGCGCGAGCTCGTCATGGAGCAGTGGTGCCACATCGTGGCCGTCGAGGTCTCCGGCGGGGGCCTGAGGGGGCAAGTCCGCCACGGCGTTTTCCCGCCTGATTCGGAGGGTTCGGTTTGCCCGGGCCCGGATCGCCACGCGATAGGCGACCGAGTAGATCCAGGGTCCGAGCGAAGCCTCGAGCTGGATCGTCCCCGCCTTGCGGACGAGGACGAGGAGGGTCGCCTGAAACGCGTCCTCGACGTCGTCGCGGTCGCGGAGCAGATTGCGGCAGACGGTCAGGACGAGCGGGCCATAGCGGGCGAGCAAGGCCTCGAAGGCGGCTTGGTCGTTTCGGGCGGCGAACCGCTCGAGGAGTTGTCCGTCGGTCAAGCCGGCGAGGGTTCCGGCGTGGAAGATCCGCTGAATCTGCGGGAGGACCGCGCCGCCGAGTCCGTTCGCCATGGCCGCTGACACTCCGTGTGAGAAGGCTCTGCCCGCTCAGATAATGCGGCGAAGCCCGGTTTCAATCTCGGTTTCTGCGAATTCTCTTGAGGTTCAGGGGGCGAACACGTCAGAAACGCGATAGCGAAATCCGGGCAGCAGTTCACCCCCGTCGATTTCGTCGTCGCCCGTGAGAACGACCACGACATTGGGGGCGCTGAAGACCGTGACGGTCTGCGTCTTTGGCTTCACGATCCAGACCGCCAGCGCCCCGGCTTTGAACCAGTCGGCGACCTTCTCGTCGACTTCCTCAACGGTGTCGTTCGGAGAAACGACCTCGATGGCCAGGTCAGGAGCGCCGGGCCAGAAGGCCTTCGGGAGACCGGTTTTCGGGATCCGCTCACGGCGGATGAATGCGACGTCGGGGGCCCGCACCGTGTCAGGGTCGGTCGAAAGCTTGAATCCGGTTTCCGCCCCGAAGACTTTGCCGAGTTGATGAGACTTTACGAATGGCTGGAGCGAACCCGTGATTTCGGCGATGATCGATCCATGCTCGCTTCCCGCTGGTGACATGGATCTTAGCTCTCCTCTCACCAGTTCAAGTCGAACTCCGGTGTTCGGCAGTTTCCAGAGTTCATCCGCGGTCGTGGCGTGGGAAATACTCATGCTCACCTCGGTAAAGCAAGTGATTCTTGCTTAATCCTTCTTGGGCCGGTACCAGACGACGTTGTGAGTGGAACCGCCGACGGCGACGATGTCGGGAGTGCCGTCACCGTCAATGTCGCCGCCGCGAAGGTCTTGGGCGGCGATGGCGGTGTCGATGACAGTGCGGTTCCAGGTTTTGCCGTCGAAGTCATAGCCGAGCAGGCTCGTGCCCTGGCCGCGATAGCCGGCGAAGACCTCGTCGTCGCCGTCACCATCCACGTCGGCCACCCAGAGGGCGTGGCCATCTTTGAGGGTCGAGTCGATCACGGTTCGGGGGCCGAACTTCGGTGAGATGAACGGTTCTGTTGGTTCGGATAGGTAGATGGCCACATCGGTTCCGTGCCAGGGCTCGACCGTCGCCAGGAACCTGCGGCCGTCCTTGAGCCGACCGACGTGGATCTCGCTCGCTCCTTGCTTGGGGGCGTCGCCAGGCGCGCCCGGGACGAGAGTTTCGGTTCTGTAGAGGGCCGCACCGCTATAGGCAAAAACAGAGTGCATGGTCACCCCGAGATTGCTTGCTCCGAGAACGACGTAGATTCCGTTCGCCATGAGATCGACCACGTCGATCGCATGAAGGACGGGAGCTTTGCCGATCTCCCGAGGCAACTGATGTCCCTGATCACTCGTCACCGGATGGGCGAGACGCGGCTTTGGATCGACGCTCTTTGAAGTCAGACCGGCTCCGCCTCCGACGCCGCCTGTTCTCTCCTGGTCCTTAGGCAATTCTACAGGAAAGAGGACCAAGTGAGCCGGCTCCTCGGCGAAGGTGGGGGGCTTGGCCGAGGGGCCGAAGAGAGGCGCGACAACCAGTTCGGTCCACTTCACCACTCGCATGTCTTTTTCGCGGTCTTGACCGGCAGGACGTGAGCCGAAGGAAGCCGAAGTCTTGCCAATATGAGCCTCGGAATGCATCCAACGAAGCCGATGGATGCTCGGAATATCGGCGACCGGCACGAGCGTCCAGGGGTCGTCGAGTCCTTTGCCAGGGTGCGCTAGCAAGAGCTTGCCCTTGGCGGGTTGATTCATGGCGAACTCGTAGGCGATGGCGATCTCGGCTTTACCGTCGCCGTCGAGGTCGGCCGTGGCGGTGCTGATGATTCCGGGGGTTTGCTGGGGGTTCGTGACGATCCGCTTCTTCCAGGTTGGGTTCTCATACCAGGCGCAGGTGCCGCCGCCGAGGGCGACGACGTCGGGCTTGCCGTCGCCGTTGACGTCGGCGACCTCGACCTGGTAGGCACCCGGGAACTGGTCGTCGATGACGATCCGCTCGAATTGAGGAAGGGGGCGAGGGTCGGCGGCGACGCAGGGCAAGCTGCAGCAAAGGCCGATGGGAAGCAGGAACGCGGCCACGGAACGAGACGAGAGCCGGGATGTTAAGGCCTTGGCCGCGCTGGTGAATCCTCGGTGTATCACGGGGTGATCCTTTGGGCCTCAAGTGGTGATCGACCGTCACGTCGGTTCATGTTTGCCCCAGCCGGCGGGGGGCCCGGCGGTGTCCTCGGGCTTGACGCGGAGTTGGGCGAGGTCGATCTCGTTGTGGATATCGGACTCGGCCGACTTGAGGCGGTTCTCGAGCAGCGCGACGCGCTGTTCGAGCAGGGCGATCCGCGCTTCGGCCTCGTCGGGGCGTCGGGGGCGGGGCACTTCGGGGTAGTTCAGTTGCCGTTGCAGGGCCGAGAACAGGTAAAGCGGGTCGCGGCCTCGGTTGGCGCGGGCGATTTTCCCTTCCTTTTCGCCGAACAGGATCGGGAATTTCGGCTCGAAACCGGGGTTTCGTCGCTTCTGTTCTGTTACGTAGAAGGCGGAACGGACGAAAATCAGGTCGGCAAAATCGACGTCGCCCAGGCGTGCGCGAAGCAAGAGGATGTAGTCGTGCCAGTCTTCGGTGAAAAACGGATCGGCGGCGATGGCTTCGAGGCCCTTGCCATAGCCCAGGCGGTTCCGTGACATCGCCTCGAACTGATAGACGAACAGACCCGAAAGGGTCGGTCCGTCGGCCTTATAGCGGGCCTCGCGCTCCAGAATCAGCAGCGCCTGGTCCATCGGGAACCGGCTGGTATCGTGCTCAGCCTCCGCGATGACGTGGGTCTGGAACGGGGTGAAGTAATGGCCGATCCGCACCATGGCCGGCGCCATGAGTCCGATCGTCTTGATCTCGGTGGCGAGGTAGGAGACCGCTAACGGAAGGCGGGTGGTCGAGAGGAGTTCCTCGCTGATGCGTGAGAGGACGTCCTGCGACGGCAAGCCGTCGAGCACGCGCTCACGAAACGCGTGAAAAAAATAGGCCTGCTCGATGTATTCCTCCCGATCGAGCACCGGCATGAAACGCTCCTTGTCTGTCTCGGCTGGGGGCACCCCGACCTCTCGCGGCAAAAAAAACGCCGTACGGTGAGGATTGTACACAACGGATCCGCTTCCCATGCACCCTTTTCCGTCGTCGGCGGGTCTCGACTCGGTGCACTTGCTCAGGCACGCTCCCAGCAGCGGGGAATTGCTGGAACGGCCCGAGCCGTCGGCATCGGGAGGGGACCGCGGGGGCTGACCATCAGCAACTTCACGTTTGATCGCCATACTGATCCGTTGCGTCGAAGGAGTCGCTGAGGTTAACCTTCAGAAAAGGGAGTGCGTTTTTGAGCGGTTTCACATCCAGGCTTTTTTGTATCACCTCCGCGCATCGCCGTCCTGTTCGGTCATCGCGCCGACCTTCTGAGACCGGGAGAGGATCCCATGAATCCGCAGGTGAGTTCAATTGTTGACGTGATTTTGGATCGGACGCCGGAGGAGTTGATCGGCGGTGTTTTTATGGCTCTGGTGCTCGCTCTTGGGCTCTCCGGCCTGTTTCACCTGATCCGTCGGAAGGTGAGCGACACTTCGACTTTGATCATTTGCTTAGCGCTCGGCTCCAACCTGGTTGCGATGACCGTGGCCGGGGCGTTCATTCGGTCCAAGTTCATTGGTGGGAGAGCGTCGGGGCGAGACGCGATCATGGCGGGACCGCATTTTCCACCCCCCGGAATGGGTGGGATCCGTTCTTCGTTAATCGCCAGTCGGATTTTCGAAGCGGCTGATCTCAATAGTGATCGCTTCCTGAGCGCGGACGAGGCGGCCTTTGCGGCCGCCCAGTTTGTCAAGGAATCCGGCGAGGGGGGGGACGCACCGCTCGATGAAGGTCGCCTGCGTGCCGCGATTCGAACCCGGCTTTGGCCGCACGGCGGCATGGGGATGGATGGACCTTCGCATCCCGGCGAACGGCCCTGGGCGAACGGCGAGGGAAGAAACCAGCGTTCCTCGCAAAACCGGGAACAAACGCCGCACGGAGGCTGACGAAAATCGTCCGATGGGAAGCCCAACGGCCGGAGATCCTCGCTTGAACCGAGCCGCGCACGCAGCGCAACTGGAGTCAGCGGTTACCGATTGACGTTCCGAGATACCGAGCGCAACCCAATCGCTTACTCCACCGCGCTGTGAGCGCGGCTCGGTTTAAGAGGTGGTCGTTGACTCCACTCCGTTGCGTGCGCGGTTTCGGAGAGTTTCCGGGAGGTCGATGCCTTGCGAAGCGCCGTCTCGGCCCTGCTTCTCACCGCTTATGGTGGTCTGCTCGGCTGGCTGACCTTGTCACCCCACTCCGTCGCTCCTCTCTCCTGGGAGAATCGGCTCCAGCTTCATCCGTTGCGAACCACGGCCGAGTTCCTCGCCGTTGGGGGCTGGCCGATGTTGGTGAACGTTGTGGGGAATCTCGGGGCCTTTATGCCGCTGGGGCTCCTCTGGCCGGTCGTCAGACGGGGACGGACCAGTGTCTGGCGAGTCGGGTGCCTTTCCGCCGCGCTGAGCCTACTGATCGAGACGATCCAGTACGGTTCGGGACGACGGATCGCCGATGTCGACGACCTGCTTCTGAACACCCTGGGGGGGTTGCTCGGATATGGGTTGTATCTCGTCCTGTACCGTTATGTTCCCATCCTCGTGGTCCCTTCGTCGCACCCGGATTTGGTGACGAGCGAGGGAGAAACCGGGTCGTCGGAATAGCTAGGCCTTGAGTTCCGGGACGGGCAACAGCGGGTACGTTTCGAGCAAGCTGTCTCGGGTAATCTCGGTCTGAGGCGTGAAAAACCGCGCGGCGAGCCGGGAGGAGCCGAGACAGCACTCCTTCTCCAGGAGGTAATAGCGGTTGTACTGGTCGATGAGGCGGTTGACGTGATCGACGCCGAGCTCGTCGAGGAATCGAGTCCAGCGGCGGTTGAACCGGACCGCGCTGGCGATCAGGTCGAGCGCGATGGTTCGCTGACGCCGGGGAGGGGCGGATTGGCGGGCCCAGGTGGGGGCTTCCGCGCCACTCAGGGGCCAGAGCGAATCGAGGGGCGCGGCGAAGACCGCCACGCTCGATTCGGGACCGGTGACCGCGCTGGACCACTGGCGGAGGCGGACACGAACCATGTCGAGCATCGCGCTCCGTTCGCGTTGGCAGCGTTCATGCGTTCGTTTGATCGCGTATTCGAGATCCTGCCCACGCCTGGCGAAGGCAGGAAGGTCGAACAGGCCGATCAACTGATTGATCTCGGCGTTGCCGCCGATCGTGGGAGTCGCGTCGTCGTCAGGCTCGTCCATCCGAGGTCTCGTCGAAAGCTGTGGCTCAGGGGGCGGGTGCGGGCGCGGGAGGCTTGGGCGCGGTGGCCAGGGCACTATTGAGGCTACGGCGATAGTGCCAGAGCTGACGCTTGACCCCACGCTGCTTGGTCCGTTCGGTCCATGCGCTGGCGACCGCTTGCAACGCGGTTTCGGCCGGTTCGCCCCGAACTACCGCGGCCCGGCCCTTGGCGAGGTCGGCGAGGTAGCCTTCGGCGTCGGGGATCCGAAGTCCTGGGATCACCCGGGAGTCGGCAAGGGTCTGGATGACCGCATCGGACCACTGGCGCGCATCGACACCGAGGCTCGCCCTCGAGTCGGGCGGTCCCTGGCTGAGCAGAGCGGGTCGAACCGCCAGCATCGGGAAGTCGGGGTCGGCACGGACCCGGCTGGCGATTTCGGGGCTGATGAGATACTTGGCGAAGTCGAGCGCCGCCTCGCGTTTCGGACCCTTCGCCGCGGCGCTGATGGCCACCAGCCAGCCGCCCCCATAGGGCAGATAACTGGGCCGATTGGGGGGCGAGGCCGGCTCGAACTGGTTGCGGTCCGGATTGAACACGCGCTCCGAGCCGGGCAAACGGGCCACACCGATCGACTTGCCGTCCCCCCAACTCGCGGCGTCCTCGGCGCGATCGATCATCATCGCTGCCTCACGACCGCCGAACGCCTGCCGCGCGGCCTTGATATCGAACGCCTCGCTGGTGGGAGGCCCGTAAGCCTTCAACGCTGTCAGACCCCGGAGGGCCTCGACGAACGGCGGCGAGTCGATGCGGGGAGCCATCGAGTCGGCGTCGAAGAGGAACGAATACTGGTCGTGGTGCTGCCCCAGGCTGGCGGCGCGTGCCAGGTAGGTGGCATCTCCCACCCCTTCCGGATCGGGGCCGAGTGCGAGCGCGACACCGGACCGAGGCTTGCCGTCTTGACCCCAGTCACGACCGTGAAAGAACTTGGCCAGGGCGTCGAACTGTTCCCAGGTCTCGGGGAGCTTCAACTCGATCCCAGCTTCCTTCGCCGCCGCCCGGTTGGTCTCGCTCTCGAAGGCGTCGCGGTGATACGCCAGCACCAGGGCCGAACCGCCGTAAGGAAGGCCCAACCTCACGCCACCGTACTTGATGACCTGGTCACGATAAGCCGGGAGCAAGTCGGCGAACTGGAGCGGGTCGGCGGGCCGCTCTCCCGGCGGCACCTCGGCTTGCCCGGGCTCGGGCCTGACGGAGGGCGCGGGGGGGCGGGTGACCGCCTCGGGTAAGTCGGCCAGGAGGCCGAGATCGACCAGTTCACCCAAGCGGTCGCCGCGGAAAAGAAAGACGTCGACCCCTTCCGACCGGGGATCGACCGGTTTCTCCCGAATCGTAACCTCGGCCCCTCGGTTTGCGGACCACTCGCCGCGCTGGGCTGTCAGGGTCGGGAGGATGCCAGGGTCTCCGATCGCCGCGGCGACGATCGTGACGCCCTTGAACGGCTGCTCAGGGGCCGTGGGTGTGTTCGAGCTCCCGGTGCAGCCCACCGTGCTTGTCAGGAGAACGAACAGACCAAACCGGCATCGCGGAGTCACCAGCCTCGTCATTCCGGCAGACCTCAACGTGATCCGAAAAGGCGTGGCTCCGGGACGCGAGCCCGGAGTGAATCCAATGGTACGCAACGCGGCATTGAGCGGTCAAACAGCGCGACCAAAGCTCAGCGGGGCGAGGCCTCGGAAAACCGAGGCCCCGCCCCGCGGGGTGCTCATCAAGGGTGCATCGGAGGGGCCGAACCCAATGAACGTAAACGTGATTTGGGTCGCTTCGTCTTCGCTGAGACTTAGCTTCTTAGCTTAGTGGTCGATTCCCAAGCGGTAGCGGAGCTCGTCAAACTGATCGCGGTAGACGTCGTCCGTCGAGTGCAGGTGCTCGGCCTCGGAGATGAACTTCAAGCTGTCGTCACGACGCAAGCCGTGGTCGAGGAGGATCGCCTCGAACGGCTCGAGGTCGTTGGCATAGACGAAGAGCAGTTTGTGCTCGTCGAACTGCACTTCCATCGGACCGTTGGGATTGAGCGCGGCCAAGCCCGTGCAACCGTCATGGAGCAAGAGCGGCTCATAGTCATAGAGCGTGCTCTTCAAGATGACCGTATCCATGTGCTCACGGTAGAGGTCGGCGTGCGCTCCGGGCTCGCTCTCATGGCTAGATTCCATGACGACGTCCACCTCGTCCCCCAAGGGATCGAGCAGATCCATCAAAACATCAAAGAGCCGCTCGGAGGAAACCGAGGCGGCGAGGACCGGCATCTTATTGCCCGTCTCGGGATCGCAATAAACATCGCGGCGATATCCTTCGCGAGGAATCACCTCAAGACCGAATGAGGGGCGCACCGCATCGGTCAGCGCGAAGTTCCCGTATCGTCCTACGCTGAGATGAGCATCAAGCTGATCTTGGCTGAGGTCGTCGAAGCTGGTTCGAGGCATACGGCTCGTGTTGGTACGCAACACCCGCTCGAGGAAGCGTGAGAGAAAATTCATGGGAAAGGGACCCCTCCTAACCGCGACGAACATTGGGAATGTTTCGTGAGAATCCTCGGTCACTGCGTCGAACGACCTCGGGCTTCCGCCCGAACCTAGCCATCCCAGGCGTTCGTTCGACACCGCGCCCAAGGGAGCCGAAAGCCACCCCGGGGACGGTCGCCTTTCCTTTGGCACCGCTTCAATGCCGTTCTTCTATATATACCACGTCCAGCGTCGAAAACCCGCCCGAGCTGAAAAACAGAGTGAAGCAAAAACAAGGAGCAGACCGATGCGAGAACGAGGTAATTCGATCGGTCCCTGATCGAACGGCCCGTTGGTTTCTCGTTGCGAAAAGATCTATTCGCAAATCCAGTACCAGTCGTACGACTCCACGGGGAAAATCCCCCTTCGGCCTAGCCTGGTCGAAACTTGAGTCTTCTTGGTCGTCATCGGCGTGCGCGCGTTGGGGAAGTCAACGATGCAATCCGACCGGTCCTTTTTGTAAACTTTGCGCGTCTTGCATACAAGTCTTCCGCTTTTCTCATCCCCGGCGTGTGACGCGGGAATGCAACATTCCTTCTGTCTCACGCTCGCTCCGCGTTTCGCACGGCCCCGGCACGCAGGAGTGGTCCAGGTGGAATCGTGCATGAGGTGATGGATTTGCGGCTGGCGGATTGACTGGGTCCTTGCGCTTCCCCAAGCCATCGCCCAGGCTCGTCGGGGCTGTTATACTGGGTTCCCCTTGCGGAATTCCGCATGATTGAGGAACGTCCGGAACCAGGTACTGACGAGGGCTGTTGGACATGGCGATCGACCGGGTGGATGCCTATATCGACGCTCATCGCGCGGATTTCGTGGAGCAGCTCAAAGCGCTGATCCGGATTCCAAGCGTCAGCGCCCAGCCCGATCACAACGCGGACACCCACCGCGCGGCCGAGTTCATTCGCGACGACCTCGCGGCGATGGGCTTGCAAGCCGAGCTGATCGCGACCAAGGGGCATCCGATCGTCTTTGCCCAGAACCCGCCCCGCCCCGGTCTTCCCACGCTCCTGATCTATGGCCATTACGACGTTCAGCCGCCCGAGCCTCTGGAGCCCTGGATTTCCCCCCCCTTTGAACCGACCGAACGCGATGGCAACCTCTATGCCCGCGGTGCGACCGACGACAAGGGGCAAATGTTCACCCACCTCAAGGCCGCGGAGGCCTGGCTCAAAGGGGCGGGTGAGCTTCCCTTGAACGTGAAGTTTCTGATCGAGGGGGAGGAGGAGGTTGGGGGGGCGAACCTGGAACAGTTTGTCGCCGACAACCAGACAAAACTCGCGTGCGACTATGCCGTGATTTCGGACTCCAGCCAATTTGCCCCGGGCATGCCGGCGATCACTTATGGACTGAAGGGGTTGGCCTACTTCGAGATCCTCGTCCAAGGGGCGCGAGTCGACCTCCATTCGGGGACGTTCGGGGGGGCCGTCGCCAATCCGTGCAACGCCTTGGCGGAGATCCTCGCGAGCCTCAAGGGGTCGGACGGCAAGATCCAACTCCCTGGTTTCTACGACTCGGTCAAGCCGTTGGAGGATTGGGAGCGGGCGGAGTTCGCCAAGCTGCCGTTCTCGGAGGCCGAATTCCAGGCGAGTACCGGTGTGCCGTCACTGGAAGGGGAGTCGGGATATACGACGCTCGAGCGGAAGTGGGCCCGACCGACCTGCGACGTGAACGGGATCTACGGCGGTTACCAAGGTCCTGGACCCAAGACCGTGCTCCCGTGCAAGGCGGGAGCCAAGTTCAGTTTCCGTCTCGTCCCCGACCAAGATCCGGCGACGGTCGCCGAACAGCTTCGAGCCCACCTCAAAGCGGTCTGCCCGCCGGGTGTCACCTATGAGCTCATCGTTCACCACGGTGCGCCCGCCGTCCTCGTCGGAGTCGACAGCCCCGGCGTTCGGGCGGCCGTCCGCGCCGTCGAGGTGGGCTTCGGCAAGGCGCCGGTCTTCATCCGCGAAGGGGGCTCGATTCCCGTCGTCGGTCTGCTCAAGGACCAACTCGGCGTCGATACCCTGCTGCTCGGCTGGGGTCAGAACGACGACAACCTGCACGGGCCGAACGAGAAGTTCTCCCTGGCCGACTTCCAGAACGGAATCAAGGCCAGCGCTCACCTGTTCGAAGAGCTGGTCAAGGAGGGAGATCGATCGAAACCCGCGGGGCCCTGAATTCGAGGCGACTTTCGAACCTCCAGGGAGTCGCGGGTTGTCTTGAGGATGAATGCGAAGCTCAGCACGGGTGGGTGTTCATCCGTAGGCCGTGACTTCGAGGGAATTTCCAGCTCGGAGGGCGACCGATCGTGGCCGGGCCGGCCACGATCGGTCGCCCTCCGGGGTTGCGATTACGCTTTGGTGCGTGCCGTGTGTCATGGGGAATCCACCCCTGGCGACGACTGCCGGTCGCTTTATCGAAGTTAGACGTTTCTATCCATCACGAGACCTTTTGTTTTCTAGGGTCGTTCGATGCTCGATATCAAATATCTCTTGGCCAACGTTGAGGCCGTCAAACAGAATTGCCGCAATCGAAACGTCCCGACTGATATCTTGGATGCCGTTGATGTCGTCGTCGAGTTGGAGCAGAAGCGGAAGACGCTCCTCCAGGATGTCGAGGAAGTTCGGCGGCTCCAGAATGCCAACGCTCAAGCGACGGGTAAGGAAAAGGACCCGGAAAAGCGGCAGGCGTTCATTGCCGAGGGGAAACAACTCAAGGCCTCGATCGGCACCAATGAGACCGAGCTCAAGAGTCTTGATGCTCAATTGAAGAGCCAACTGGGTCGGATCCCGAATCTCACCCACCCCGCCGCTCCCGTCGGCGCTCTCGAGGACGAGAGCCTGGAGCTTCGCAAGGTGGGCACGCCTCGTGTCTTCGATTTTAAGGCCAGGGACCACGTTGAGATCGGCAAGGCGCTCGACCTGATCGACTTCGAGAGTGGTGCCAAGGTCTCGGGCCATGGCTTCTACTTCCTCAAGAATGATGCGGTCTTGCTTGAGCTCGCACTCCAGCAGTTTGCGATCCAGACGCTGGTCAAGAAGGGGTTTTCCCCGGTCGTGACGCCCGACCTGGCGCGGAACCAGATTCTCGAGGGGATCGGGTTCACGCCGCGAGGGACCGAGACGCAGATCTACTCGGTTGAGGATTCCGACCTCAGCCTGATCGGCACCGCCGAAATCACCCTGGGCGGAATGCACGCCGATGAGATCTTCGACGAGGCGGTGCTCCCGCTGAAGTACGTCGGGCTCTCGCACTGCTTCCGAACCGAGGCGGGCGCCGCGGGGCGGGCGAGCAAGGGGCTTTATCGGGTTCACCAGTTCACGAAAATCGAGATGTTCGCGTTCACGACGCCCGAGGCGTCCGACCAGACGCACGCGGAACTGCTCGCGATCGAGGAAGAGATCTTCACCGCCCTTGGCATCCCTTATCGCGTCCTCGACATCTGCTCGGGCGACCTTGGGGGCCAGGCTTATCGCAAGTACGATCTTGAGGCCTGGATGCCGGGTCGCGGCGAGGCCGGGGAATATGGTGAGGTCACCAGCACGTCGGATTGCACCGACTACCAGGCGCGTCGGCTCAACATCCGCTACCGGCCGTCCGCCCAGAAGGGAACGCGATTTGTCCATACCCTCAACGGTACGGCGCTCGCTTTGAGCCGGGCCCTGATCGTCATCCTCGAGAACTATCAGCGTGCCGACGGCCTGGTGGATGTCCCCCCCGTGTTGCAGCCGTATATGGGCAAAGCGATTATGGGCCAACGGCCCTGAGTTGTCCGACATGAACCCCCCGAATGTCATTGCGTCCATGAGGGTACCGAATGCGAAACCCGCTGCTGGTTCCCGACCTGCGCGAGTTGATCCAGGCCGGTGAGACGGCGGCGCTTCGCGACTTTTTCAGCGATCACCACCCCGCCCAGGTCGCCGAGATGATCGAGGACCTCCAACTGGTTGAGGGGGACACGATCCTCGGCCTTCTCCCGGCTCGGAACCGCGCCGAGATCCTCAGTTACCTCGATAGCGAGCGCCAGGTCCACCTGATCGAGTCGATGTCGCCGGCAGAGTCGGCCGCCCTGCTCCACCTGATGTCCCACGACGAGCGGGCCGACCTGGTCAACCGGCTCGAAGAGGACAATGTCGACCGTATCCTCCCCCACCTGGCGCAGGCCGAACGCGAGGACATCCGTCGGCTCGCCAGCTATGAGCCGGGGACCGCCGGCTCGGTGATGACGACCGACTACGTGACGCTTTCCCCCCAACTGACCGTCCGCGAGGCCCTGGAACGGCTGCGTCACGATGCGCCCGACAGCGAAACGATCTATTACAACTACGTCGTCGACCCCCAGCGAAAGCTCGTCGGCTTCGTTTCGCTCAAGACCCTGATCCTCTCGCGGAGTGCGTCGGCCCGGATTGGCGACATCATGCGGCACGACGTGATCTTCGCCCGGGTCGACGAGGATCAGGAGTCGGTGGCCCGCCAGATTGGTAAATATGACCTGATCGCGATCCCCGTCGTCGATAGCGCGGACATGCTGGTCGGCATCATCACGCACGACGATGCCATGGACATTCTCCGGAAGGAGCAGACCGAAGACATCCTCGCCTTTGGTGGTGTCTCGAAGGATGCCGAGGCCGATGAGGAGTCGTACTGGCAGGGGCGAATCGTCGAGGCGGTCCGGCGGCGGATCGGCTGGCTGCTGATGCTCTTTCTCGCCGGCACGATCACACGCTTTGTGGTGCACTCGTTCAACTGGGTTGACGACCGGTTCCCGCTCCTCGAGTTTGACACCTTCATCCCGCTCCTGATCGGGACGGGAGGGAATGCGGGGAGTCAGAGCGTGGGAACGATCATCCGCGGCCTCGCCCTGGGCGATATCCGCACGAGTGACACCCTCAAGGTGGTCGGCCGTGAAGTGCTCACCGGCCTGCTTCTGGGGATGCTCCTGGGGGTTCTCGGATTTGGGTTTACCTGGTTGATCCTCGGCCATCCCCCGATCTTCGGGGCGGTCATCGGCCTGGCGATTCTGGGGATCTGCATCTGGGCCAATGGCGTTGGGGCCCTGGTTCCCTTACTGGCGCGCCGGTTTAACATCGACCCCGCGGTCGTCTCGGCACCGTTGATCAGCACGCTCGTGGACGCCACCGGTCTACTGATCTTTTACTCGATCGCCATTCTGTTGTTGATTCGACTCGCCGTGTGAGGAGGCCGCCGCATGCGTTTCGCCGAAATGACCGCCCCGGAACTTCGTGCCCTTTCGCGCGAGCGCACGCTGATCATCGCACCGATCGCCGCGTGTGAGCAGCACAGCCGGCACCTGCCGGTGTTCACCGACTCGATCCTGGTGGCGGCGGTGGCCGACGCAGTCGAGCGCAGCCTGCCCGAGCAGGTGCTGCTCCTCCCCGTGCTCTGGATGGGGGCGAGCGAGCATCACCTGCCGTTCGGCGGCACGTTGACGGCCACGCTGCCGACCTATGAGCTGATGCTCATGGAGTTGCTGACCCCCCTGCTCCGCGACGGGTTCCGGCGGACCATGCTCTTGAACGGCCATGGCGGGAACATCGACCCGCTTCGGATCGCGCTGAGACGGCTCGACACTCAGTTTCCACAGGCCGTGCTGACGGGCGCTGCGTACTGGGAACTCGCCGAGGCCGAGATTGCCGCCCTCTGTCAGGGGCCGCGCAAGACGATGGGCCATGCCTGTGAGATCGAAACATCGATGATTATGCACCTCCGCCCCGACCTGGTGCGCAAGGACCTGATCCTCGACGATCCCGACCCGGACACCGGCGCACTCCGTTCCATCACCTGGGCCCGCGACTTCGGTCGGCGGACCGACCATGGCGCTGTGGGTTACCCGGAAGCGGCCGATGCCGACCGCGGCCGCAAGATGCTCGAGGCGATCGGCCACAAGGTCAGGGCGGTCGCTGAAGGGGTCTTGAACCTTCCGCTGAGCTGAGTGGGGGCTCAGGTGGGCTGCCTGGGTGAATCCTTGGACCACTGGGAAGCACCCAGGCCATTGCTCTGGACATCAATCAAAGAATGGCCGGATAGGCATGTTCAGGAGTTGGTGTAAAGCCGACCCGCGCGGGTTGATGTGGCCCACTTCGGCCGGTAGCGGAACCAGACCAGGGCGTCGGAGTGGGCGTAGTAGGTAAGGCCGAGCACCCGAAACGAGACCATCGCCGCATAGAGGGCGAAGACCCAGAAGCCCCAGAGGCCGATGGCGGCCAAGCGAAGTGACGGGATCGCGAACAGGACGGTCCAGAGGAAGCCGCCGCAGAGCATGACGCTCAAGCCGGCAACCAGGGCCGGCTGAACGTAATCCCAGCCGATGCGTCCGATCGCGACGAGGACCGTGATCGGGTTGGCCGCGGCGAGGCTCTCGTGCAGGAGCGCCGCGGCCAAGGTCATTGACGCGTAACCGGCGCCCATGATGATCAGGTCGGCGAAAACGATCCGGTCGAACCAGTCGATATTGCCGCAGTACATCCAGTAGAGCACGGTCGGGAACCCCCCCACGGCCGCGCCGAAGAGGGCCGCCCAGATCCAACGGCCGAGCCCTTCGGAGATCGTTTCCGGGTTCCACTCGGGCCAATTCGGCTGATCGCCCTCTCCCATGGCGCTGGCGACCAGCATCTGACCGAGGACGAGCAGGGTGTATCCCAGGGTCATCGAGAAACTGAATAAGAGGGGGAGGAAGATCGGCAGGGCCAGCAACCCCAGGGCCCAGTTCGCGCGGCGGAACGGATCGACGATCGCGATCCAATCAAACACGGGGAGCGAGAGTCCGAACAGGACCGGAGGCATGAACACGAGCAAGGCCACTCCGGGCCCGTCACTGACCGGGTGAAGCAGGCAGGAAACCAACCCTGAGCCGCGGAGCCGGCGATTCCGTTCTCGTTGACCGGCCCGGACCGTCCGGATCTCCGCGATGGTTGGAACGACAGGTGCGTTGGGATCGTACCAAGTCTTGCGCATCTCAGCCGCCCCACCTCGGTCGCTCACGGAACCAGCCCAACACCCGGGCATGGCGATGGTAGAAGAGCCCAAGCACTCGCAGGACGACCATCGCCCCGTAGCAGAGAAAGACCCAGTAGCCCCAGTAAGCCAGAGCGGAAAGCCAGGGGCTTTGGACCTCAAGAAGGACCGTCAACGCGTACCAGGCCACGGTCAGGAACGTCGCGATCACGATCGACGGGAAAACCCAGGCCCACCCGACCCGCCAGATTGCTCGGACGACGGTCCCGGGGTGAGCCCCCAGAGGATCGTCATACAAGATTGATGCCAGCAACGCGACTTGACCGTAGATTGCCCCCACGGCCGCCAGCTCCACGAGGATGATCGCGTCGAACAGGTCAACATCCCCACAATATAGCCAATAAGCCACCGAGGGGAACCCACCAAGCAGGCCGCCCACCAAGATGGCCCAGATCCAGCGGCCAATCCCGTGGAGCATCTCCACCGGATCCCAGTCCGGCCAGCGGGGATGATGGACCTCGCCCACCGCGCTCGTGGTGACCACTCGCCCCAGGAAAAGCAGTGTAAAACTCCCCAGCGGCAGAAGCACGAGTCCGGAGGGAAGCAGGGCGAGCATGGTCCCGAGCGGACCGCTGACGCTCCCGGCTCCCCAGGCCAGAACGATCGTCAGGAGCGGGATCGTGGCGAGCCAGAAAACCGGCGGCATCAGAATCAGAAGCGCGATCCCGGTCTCACCCCAGAGCGGGTAGAGCAGGCTCTCGCGCAATCGGGTCTCCGGGTGGGGCGGAACCCGGATCAGCCCGTTCCAACGGGACTTGCTGGATGCGGTCGACGGCTCCCGAGGGGAACGAACCCGCGTGGGGGAGTAACTCGAAGGCCGGGAAGTGGAGGCCGCCGCCAATCCGTAGGCTCCGGCGGTTGCTTCAGGATCGGGATCGGGATTCGGATCGGCCCCGACTGAGGGGGGCGCTGGGATTGCGATAGCCTTGGCGTCTGGGACCCGGAGTAGTCCGCCGCAGGCGGGGCACTTGCCGACGCGGCCGGGGACAGCCCCGGCCGCTCTCAGCCTCATGCCGCAGGCACAGACCAAAATGGTGACGTCGGCCACGATTTTGGGGTCACCTCACCGCAACGGTTTTCGTCTCTTCCGCTTGCGCCGGGGCCCGCAGGGTTTTCAGGAAGGCGATGACCGCGTCGCGATCGGCGCCGGGCAGTTCCTTGAAGCGTACGGCCACGTCGCTCGCCTCGCCCCCGTGGAGCACGATCGCATCCTCGAGCGAGTCTGCGCGGCCGTCGTGAAGGTAAGGGGCCGAGTCGGCCACGCCCCAGAGCGGGGCTGTTCGCCATTCGGCGGGAGTCGGCTGCTCCGAGACCGCGAATTTATCGTTGCGGACCGCCGGTTGGGGGATGATCGAGCCGTAGTATCCTGTGCTCGACTCGAGCTCGACCCCCATGTCGTGGAGCAGCATGTCGGAGTAGATTCCCGCGATCGGTCCGAGCTTCTCCGAATGGCAATCGGCGCAGCCCACCTTGGCAAACAAGGCGTGCCCGGCCTCGACCTGGGACCGGCCCTTCGCGTCGGAGGGAAGGACCTGGGTGGGAGCGGCGAGGTCGCGGATGAAGTCGGTCATCATCACGCACTGCTCGTCGGTCAAGTCGGTCCCTTCCGCCTTGTAGGCGAGCTGACCGAGGGGGACGGCTTGCGGCCGGCCGGGATTGGAGAGGCCCAGCTCGTTGGCGCAGGCGGCCTTGACGAAGTCATTGAGCGTGGCGAACTCGAGTTTCCAGCCGAACCGACCGATCCGGCCGTCGGCGAGCCGGGCGATCCGGCCGCGCACCTTGGAGTCGCGGGCGCCGTTGAGACCGACGAGGCGGGCGGCGGTCGAGTGCTCGCGTTGATGGGAGAGCAGGGTCTCGTCCGCGACGGCGTCGATCAGGCCATCGCCGAACAAGGCCGGGGTATTTCTCTGGGTGATCACGACTTCGGGTGAGCGCGGTCGGGTCCGGTCGGTCAGCACGCTCAGCGGGATCGACGGCTCACGCGGGAGCGAGCTATGAACCAGGTTCAACGTCTCCTGGAGTTCCGGTCGAATCGCCTTCTGGTGAACGACGCCCGAGGGGGGCACCTTACTCTTGGGATCGCTGGAGAGCCCGTAGACGGTCACGTTCCGAGCGACCGGACCGCCGCCCCCGGCTCCGCCTTGATTGTGGCAGGCGAGGCACGAGGTGGCGTTGAAGACGGGCCCGAGGCCGTCCCCCTTGGTGAGCGGATCTTTGACGGTCCAATCGTGATTGAACAGCGTGCGGCCCTCGGCCACCGATTCCGCACTGACCACCTTGGGCCCGGATCGGCTCAGCCGTTCGACGACTTTCCAGGCCGGGGCCAAGACCAATGCCAGGACGATCCAGTGCGCCGGGCGCATGCGCGAACGTGCGGCCATATTTCGGTCTCCCTCTCCGCGGCAGGTCGAGTTGCGGGCGATGTGTAGGACGACTGTAAGAGGCGAACCCAAAGGTCGAGGCCAGCGCCTGGCGGGGGAACTGGCCGGACCATTCGATCAGATCAGAGCCGATCGGTTGAGTGCAGTTCAGAATCAGAGCCGATCAGATCGGTTCAGGCGGACGGCGAGGAGTCGTTGCCTTTTTTCCGGGAGGCGTCGCCGGTCATCTCTTCGAGGACCGACTGGACTTCTTTGGCCTGGCGGGCGTCAAGCGGGTGCGACTTCAGCAAGTGGAGCACGAGCAGGCCGGTCTCCCCCTGGTAAAGCTTCTCGACCAGGTTGTTGACTCGCTTCTGGCGGACTTCCTGGGTCGTGATCGCGGGCCGGTAGACGAACGCCAGTTCGCTCCGGTCGCTGGTGACCACTCCCTTGGTCTCGAGTCGGTCAAGCAGGGTGGCGACGGTGGCGTACGACCACTGACGCCCGGCGGCGCGGAGGGTTTCCAGAACCTCACGGACCGTGGCCTGGCCTCGATCCCAGAGGACCTTCAGTACATCGAGTTCCGAGTCGGGTATGGTCAGTGGACGCTTGGCCATCGGCGGTCATCTCAAAAATCGAACGGGTCAAATCCGCCCCGATCTCGCGCCCCGTTGGGACCCCGCGAGCCCGGGGCCGGGACGGACCGTCTCTCCCGGCTTTCGTATCCTAAGACAACTGTCTCACAACGTCAAGCCCCTCTGTTCTGACAAACGTCTGGATTTCGCTCGGTGTCGTCTCGAACTCTCGATTACCGAAACTGTTAAGGTCGGAGGGCGAGTGGAGCGAATGGGCGGCCAATTTCGTATTTCTTGATTGATTTCGCGGTGGTGGTCGGGGAGATGTTCTTCGATTTTTCTGCTTCGGAGGTGTCGCGGAAATAACAAACTGGGATATCCTCCGAAGAAGATCAGGGATAATTTGAATCATTGAGGTCATCATGATGGCCAATTCTGGCCAACCGGTTGTCGACACATCGCGGAGGCGACAGATGGAGCGAGGGCAACCCCCCCGCGGGTTGCTTTGTCCTGGTTGCGGTTCGGGTCTGGAACCGCTGGACGAGGTTGCGGGCGATGATCATCGACTTCGTTGCCCGCAATGCCGCGAGACCTTTCGCGCGCGCCGTCGCGAGCCGAGTGACGAGCTGGCCGCGGCCCGTCCCAGCACCGAACCGCCGCCGCCAGGATCGATCTCCTTGTTCTGGCGAGGCCTGGCGCTGCGCTGGCTGGAGAATGCGTATTGGACCGGAGTGTTTGTCGGCTCGGCCGGTCTGCTCGTCTTCGGGGGATTTCTGCCGGTGATTCGAGGCTGGCTCCGGGACGAGGTTCGCGGCTGGGGTGGGGTTCTCGAGACCTTGGGTGGGGTCCATGTGATTACCGAGACCCGCGACCCCGACGCGGATCTGGGGCCGGTGCTCGCTCGGTCGGATGCCCCCCTGCTCTTCTCAGCCATGGACGACGTGGCGCGACGGCTCGGAGTGAAGCCTCCCGGGCAGGTCCGGCTGACGTACCTGCCGTGTTGCGGGGTCGTCGCCTGGGAGCGTTCGCGGGCCCTGATTCTCGGCCTGCCCTTGTTACGGGTCCTGACCATGGCCGAAGTGCGCGCGATCCTGGCGCACGAGCTCGCCCACCTGGCGCGGGGCGACGCGACCCGCGCGGCCCGCTCGGTTCGGTTTGTCGAAGGCCTGCGCCAGGCGCTCGACCAAGCCGCGGGTCAAGAGCACGGGCCGCTCGGCTTCTTGGCGCGGACCTGCTTCCGCTGGTCGTCCCGCCTGATCGGCCCGATCGCTCGCGGGCAGGAGACCCGGGCCGATCGCTCGGCGGCCGCGATCGCCGGCGGCAGCGCGGCGGCCTCGGCCCTGGTGAAAGTCGCGCTCGTCCAACCCCTCTTTCGCGAGGTCCTCGAACACTACGACCCCGAAGATCTCGAGGCGCCCAATCTCTACGCCTTCTTCCGCGCCTTCTGGTATCGACTCCCCGCCGAAGTCCATACCGCGTTGCGGCTCCAAGTGCTGACCGACGGCGGCGCGCACGACCCCGCGCACCCTCCCCTGCCCGACCGCCTGGCCCTGCTCCAGTCCTATCCCGACCCCGCCAGCGTCATCGGAGACACGATCCCCGCCACCTCGTACGTCGGCGATCTCGAGACGCTTGAACAGATGCTCCACAACCGACTATTCGGTCTCCCCGCCATCGAACCGAGCGTCTTCCACAAGCTGAGGGTTTGAGCCCTCGATCGGAATCCTCAGTCGGGAACATGTGTCCGAATGAAATTCCCTGGGACCGCGGGCGTCCCGCCCGCTCTTCCATTCGATTCAAGTGCGGGCGGATCGCCCGCCGTCCCGGGGGGGGGGGCTCCGCCACCCCGGCCACTCAGATCAACCAAGGAATATGGGGCCAACGACTTAATTAAGAATCACGGTGTCGCCCAAACGGACCGCTCCCACGCGAACGACCGACGCATAGACACCGGCGTTTCCATGGTTCCCCTGGACCACGGTGCGGAGGACCCGTGGGTCTTTGGGCAAGTCTCCCTGGCTCAGCGTCGTCATGATGCAGCGCGGGCACGGCCCGTTGATCCGTAGCTCGGCTTCCCCGATCGTGAGCGTCCGGCCGATCCAATCCTCCTCGACGAAACCGTCCGTGCCATTGGTGGGTTCAATGACGAAGTTGGGACGGAACCGGCGCACATCGAATCGGCTTTCGGGAGCCAGGGCTTGCAGGCGGTCGAGTGTCGCTGTCGTGAGCAAGTGAACCATTGAGTCATCGAAGAACGCGCCCGCCGGGAGCGGAAATTCGAAGACTTCGTCCGGATTGGGGAGCCAGTCATGGTCGGGCCAGTACCCCTCGGCCGTGGCACCCTCAACGCCCGCGCGTGCCAGGCGCACCGGTCGCCCCACGGCATCGGACAGCCGCCTCTCGACGTTTGGCTGGTCGGTGGTCACGGAGTTGCCGTCCGGCAGGGTGATCCGGGCCGACGGCAACGCCAATGGCCCGGCCTCGGCGAACGGTTCCGGGTATTCCGCCCGGAAATCGAACAGGTTGGGCCATCGCCTCGGGTTCTTCGCACTCGCGATCTTCCCGGTCTCGGCGTCGACCAGCGCATAGATCCGGTCGCCGAGCAATCCGCGTTCGGTCACCTTGGTCGAGTCCAACACCTCACCGAGCATCGACTTGACGGGATAGCGTCGGATCTCGCGGACTCGACCGATGACAGCTCCCGGAGACTCAGGCATCGTCGTTCCCCTTTTTTTCCTCTGTGTGCGACACTCCGCGTACGCTCGGGTCGTGACGACGGATTCAGAACCACATCGCCTTGTCGGCGACGTTGATCAGCGGTTCGCCGCGGCGAAATCGCTGGACGTTTTCCACGAGGGTGGCGAGGTGACGCGCGGCGATCACGGGGGAATAGCCGGCCGTGTGAGGGGTGATGATGACGTTGGGGAAGTCCCAGAGCGGGTGTTCCTTGGGGAGCGGTTCGACCTCGAAGACGTCGAGCGCGGCCCCGGCGATCCGCTCGGCACGGAGGGTGGCCACCAGGTCGTCGAGCACGACGATGGCGCCTCGACCGATATTGATCAGGTAGCTGGTCGGACGCATGTGCGCGAGAAGCTCGGCGTTGAAGAGGCCGAGGGTCTCCGGCGTGTGGGGAGCGGCGATGACGACGAAGTCGCTCGAGGCAAGCAAGTCGGGGAGTCGGTCGAGCCCGTCCAACGAGGTCACTCCCTCGGGAGTCAGCTTGCGATCGGCGTAGCGGTCCACCGCGCGGACGTTCATTCCGAACGCCAGGGCACGACGGCCGATCTCGCTGCCGATCGCTCCGAAGCCGACGATCCCCATCGTCGTGTCGGGCAGGAAGATCGTGGCCCGATCCATCGCGTTGACCGTTCCCGGGCCCGCGGCGTTGTTGACCCGCGCGGACTCGCCGCCGACCGGTTCGTAACGATGCTCGACCTGGCGCCGGACGTAGGTATGCAGGTTCCTTGCGAAGCAGAGGACGTATCCCATGACCTGGTCGGCGATGACGTCACCGAACAGGCCGCGGGCATTGGTCAGCACGCAGGGATGATCCACGAGCTCGGGGAAGATGTAGTGCTCGAGGCTGACCGTGAACGCCTGGACCCAGCGGAGTTGGCCGGCTTGGGCAAGCAGTTCGGGCGTGATCTTGCCGAGGAAGGCGTCGGCCCGGGGCATTGCAGCCAGGGCCTCGGCCGGGTCGGCGGCGTTGACCCAGCGGGCCGTGGGAAACTTCGACCGGAGGATGGCGAACCGCTCGGGCTCAACGGCGGGGTGGATCACGATCTGGGTCGAACTCATAGCGGTCTCCGAGGCGGTGTACTCCGGCAGGTCTGTGCCAGCCGTTCGGCAATCCGCGCCGCGCCGTCGGCGGGGAACGGGGGGGCCCCCGGTTTCAATGCCAGGGCCTTGTCCAGGTGCGAGGTGAGCTTGAACTCGGCGAAGGCTCGGGCGGAGGCCGGGACGCCTCCTCCCCAGCTTCGCAGGGCGCGATCCAAGGCGCGATGTTCGGCGAAACCGGTCCTGGGAGGATAGATCATCGGCGTCCCCGAAACCATGGCCTCACAGGTGGTGCCATAGCCGGCCTTGGCCACGATCACGTCGACCGAGGCCGCCAGGTCGGCCCCCGTCCAACCGGTCGCCCCGATCGCGTGCAGGTTGGCCAGCGGACCCCCAGGGGCCTCATGAAAACCCACGAAGTGAATTCCGCGGCTCTGGAGCCGTTCAAGCCGCTCCCAGCCGAGATTTGCCTGGCCGTACCGGCCGACGTAGAAGTAGACGAGCTTGACCGACGGGGAAAGCCCGAGCTGTTTCACCAGCTCGTCTCTCCGGTTCCGGCCGGGGGTTACGACCATCCCCACTTCAATCGTCGGAGCGAGTTCGGACATCCGGAGCGCTGGCTCGGCCCGGAACAAGGCCGTGGCCTGGCGATAGTCACGACGCATCGCGGCGACAAAGGCCGCGGCTTCTCCCCCCAGGGCCTTGGCATACGGGGCATAGATATCGGCCCAGGTGAAGTTGGCCAGCAAAAACCCGGGGATCCCCGCGCGCCGGGCGGCCACCAGCGGTACGGGCGGGACGTCGCAAAGCACGGCCGCCGTCCCCTCGTCGCGCAGCTTGGCGGCCTCCTCGTCGACCCGGGCGATCGCCTCGGCATGCACGCGGCCCGCCATCGCCAGTGTGGCCTCGCCGTCGGTGGCATTGCTGTCGCCGGGCGGGTTCAGGGCACCCACGTCGGAGACGTGAGCGTCCAGTTCCGCCGGACGGCGGAGCCGCTCGCGCCAGTGATCGAACAGGTTCGGATGGCAACGGACCGTGACCGGAATGTCGGTTGGCATCCGGTTGATCACTGCCACCGAGCGGTTCAGGTGGCCAAAGCCGTGGCTCGTCACATACACGGCCAACCCGCCGCAACGTCCCATGGAAAACCTCTACCTGCCGCCACGATGGGGGCGTATTGAATTTGGCCAAGACGGGTTGGGCGAGGATAACCGACTCGGCGATCGGCCGGCAAGACCTTGCCAACAGGGGCGGGTGGCCCCGCGATTCTTCGGACCTGAACGCCTTGACGCGTCGTCATTGGCCTGGACTTTTTTCGAGGGTTGGCGCTGGATGAGGCGCGAAAGGCCTTGGCGATCCGGTCGAACCGACCGGCCGCTCGGGGCTGTTGGCGGTTCAGGAAGGGCTTTGAGCGATGTCTTCGCCTCGACTCTTTGGTCCGGCGGTTCGGACCCGATCGCCGCGCGTCTCCCGCGTCCTGGTGGGCAATCCGCCTGCGGGGGGGCGCGTTTCGACCTCGTCGATTCCTTGGGGTCTGCTCGGCATGCTCGGCCTGCTGGCTGTGATCGAATGCGGGGTGGCCCGGCATCCGCTTGATTTTTCCGACCCGGTCAGCCTGAGCTGGCGGCTCAGTGCCCAGGCGGCTGAGCGCGATGCACCCGGGTGCACGATCCTGGGGGTGGGCGACAGCCTGGTCAAGCACGGCGTCATTCCGTCCGTGCTCGAGGCGGAGACGGGAGAGCGGACCACTAACCTGGCGATCGCCCGCGGACCCGCGCCGGCGACCTACTTCCTGCTCCGTCGCGCCCTCGACGCAGGCGCCCGGCCGAAGGCGATCGTGGTCGACTTCAAGCCGGGGGTTCTTGTGGGCAGCCCGCGCTACAACCTCCGTTACTGGCAGGAGATCCTCACGGTTCGGGAATGTCTGGACCTGGCGCGAAACGATCACGGCGGCTCGCTCCTGATCCATCTCGCCCTGGGTCGGCTCCTGCCGACGTTTCGGGGGCGTCTGGAAGTCCGTGGCGCCATTCTGGCGGCGCTGCGGGGCGAAGACTCCCCGATGCGGCTGCTTAACCGGATCTGTCAGCGGAACTGGGGGGTCAACGACGGCGCGAACGTCGCGGCCAGGAACCCCGCCTTCAACGGCGAGGTGAGTGCCGAGCAGCACAAGACACTGCTCTCGCACCTTTGGTACTGCCATCGCGTGAACAAAACCTATGTCCGCCGCATTCTCGATCTGACGGCGGAGCACGGAATCCGGGTCTACTGGCTCCTTCCCCCGGTCTCCCCCGCGCTTCAAGCGAAACGCGAGGAAACGGGGGCCGAGGCCGGATCCCTGAAATTCGTCCGCTCGTTTCAGCAACTCTATCCTGAGATCACCGTCGTCGATGGACGCCACGCAGGTTACGACCCCACCGCGTTTGTCGATGCGACTCATCTCGACGGTCGGGGAGCCTTGACCCTGTCGACCGAACTCGGGCGCTTGCTTCGGCGCGACCTCGCCGGTGGCTCAGTCGCCTCGTCCCGCTGGGTCAACCTTCCCCCCTATCGTCCTGATCCCTCGCCCGTCCCGCTCGAAGACGTCGAGGAATCCCGGATCATCGTGAAGTCCGGCCGCTGATGAGTCGCTCGCCCTGGTCGCGTGGGTCTACCCCCGTTTCGCAGGGTGGGCACGGCCCACTAGGTTTCAACCTGAGAAAGACGTTTTGCCCTGAGTGTCAAAAGGCAAGGTGGGCCGTGCCCACCCTATCTACCTTCTCGCACACGCTGTTAGAGCGAGATCGAATCGGCCGGTGCCAACTGCGGGGCGAAATTGAAGTCTTTGCGACTGGTCCAGACGATCCCGCCCAGCGTCAGCATTCCACCGAGGGCAAGCGTGGGTGTGACTGCCTCGTGGAAGAGCCAGATTCCCCAGATGACGGTCAGAATGGGCGAGGCGTTGCCGACCGAAGCGACCTGGCTGGCATCGAGTCGGCGCAGCGCCTGGTTCTGAAAGGCCAGACCGAGGATGGTCGACACCAAAATCAAAAAGGCAAGCCCGCGCCAGGCGGCCGGTGAGGCGGCCAGAATCGCCGTCCAACTCGGCCGGGTCGCCAGCGCGATCGGCAAGTCGAGGAGACTGCCGAGCAGGAACGTGGCCGCGAGCACCGGCAGCGCCCCGTGCTTTGCGACCAGCGGCTTATTGACCGTCATGTAGGCGCCCCAAGACACCACGGCTCCCACGAGGAGGAGGTCGCCCCAGATTGCGTCTCGACTCTCCGCGCCCCCCTGCCAGAAATTTCCCAGGCCGATGATGACAACGCCCAGGATGCTGGCCAGAACGCCTCCGAGCCGGTCGAGATTCAAACGTTCCTGGCCCAAGGCGCTGGCGAGGAGCAGGACGACCAGGGGGACCGCCGCATAGAACAAGGCCACGTGCGATGTGGGCGCCAGCCGCGTCGCGTTGAGAAAGAACGACTGATTGATCGGCACGCAGAGCGCCGCTCCGATGAGGAGCCGCAGGCCATCGTTCCGAATCAGGCGGCTCAGGCTCCCCTCACGCCAGACGACCGGCAGCAGGCAAAGCCCCGCGCAACCAAATCGAATCACCGGGACGAGCCCCACCGGCAATTCGCGGACGACATATTTCGCGGCCGTCGCCGTGGTCGATCCGATCAAGACCATTAACGCCAGGGAGACATACGCGCCAAGCTCCCCTACCCGATCCGAACTCGTCTCCCCGTGCACGATCTCCGTCACCGACATAGCGATCAACCGCCTTCTCGACAGCATCAGTGCTTGCTTCCGAGCGACCGGTACGCGGGCGCTCGCTACATTCCCCATCCTAGAGCAGAGGGCAAGGCAGAAGGTTCACCTTGATTGGCGTATGCCTAGCGTCAGGCGACTTGCCGGATCCACGCCCGCGCTTTTCATAAAGTGAAGTCGCATACAGTCAATCCGAGCGTGCGTGGCTGGGTAATTCTGCTCGTGAGGCGAAGGCAATCGCTGGACGATCCTGGTGGCCATTTTTTTTTGAGGGAGTTGAGCCTGCGGCCGGGTACTTCTTCAAAGACAAGATCGAGAGTGGAGTATCAGACCGATGGGGAAAGCGGGTGCGAGCAGAGTCGAGCGGCTGATCCAGACCCTGTGGGACGCAGGGTCGGTCGGCTCGCTGGACGACGCAGAGTTACTGAGGCGATTCCTCCGCGGCGATGCGGCTGCCGAGGCAGCATTCGGGGCCCTGGTCCAGCGGCACGCGCCGATGGTGCTTCGCGTCTGCCGTGATGTGACCGGAGATCCCCATGACGCCCAAGACGTTGCCCAGGCCACGTTCCTGATCCTGGCCCAAAAGGCCCACTCGGTCCGTCGCCATGAGACGCTCGCCAACTGGCTCTTCGGCACTGCCCGCCGAGTTGCCGCTCGGGCGAGCCGCGACTCGGTCCGCCGCCGCCGGCACGAGCGCCGGTATGTGGAGACGGCTGCGGAACGGCGCCCCTCGGATCCCACGTCGGATGGTCTTGATCGGGATTGGTCCGGGTTGTACCAGGAGTTGGATCGGTTGCCCGAGCGCTACCGGGTGCCGATCGTCTTGTGCGACCTTGAGGGTTTGACCCACGAACAGGCCGCGATCGCGATGGAATGCCCCCAACGCACACTTCAGACTCGGCTCTATCGCAGTCGTGAACGGCTTGGGCGGCGGCTGGTTCGCCGCGGCCTGATGCCGGCGGTCGGACTTATGGAGGGGGCTTTCATTGCGGAGGCGAGGTCGGTCGCGATCACGACGGCCTGGGCAGATTTCACGACCCATGCCGCGACTCAACTGGCGCTGGGTCGGGCCGCGGCCGCGGTGGCTCCGGTTGCCGTAACCGTACTCATTCAAGGGATGAACCGAGCGATGTTGCTGACCAGGCTGAAGTGGACCGCGACGTTTGCCGTCATCGCCGGACTCTCGGCGGGCCTGACTCACGAGCTCGCCCGGTTTACGCCGGGCGCCGGGATCCAAATGCCGAAGGGGGAAACGGGAGGGGACATTCCGCCCACGCATCGGAGTCCAGTCGGCTCAGGGCAGACGACCAAGGGTGGAAGTGCGGCGAAGCCGCCCGCCGAGGCTGCGGAGCCCGCGCAGCCAGCCCCGTTGACGACCCCAATCACGGTCAGTGGCCGGGCCACCAACGGAGAGGGAAAGCCGGTCGTTGGTGCCACGATCTTCCTCGTTTCGTCCAACGACACGGATCCCCCCCTTGGCACGACGACCACCGACCACGACGGATCGTACACATTCCGCGAGGCTCGCCTTCGCGTCTCTCAAACGCGGGAGGACATCCCCTCGCAGGGAGGCTTTCAGATTTTTGGCACGGCGCCGGGCCACGGCTTTGCGTGGCATGGCATGCGCGCCTATCAACCCCGGCCCCGCCCCGCAGCCTGGAGGGTCGCGGGCGAGGACTACACTATTTTTCAGGGTGAGCCGCTGGTCATGGACCTGCGTTTTTTGCCTGCCGCGACTCTCGCCGGTCGCGTTGTCGACGAAGCTGGCCGGCCGGTGCCGGGCGTCAGGATCCGGCTCATCGACTGTGACTACCTCGACACCGAGCACAAAGAATCGCACCCCAACTGCCGGGAATTCTGGTCCATTCAGTCCGCCCCCCGCGTCTTTACGACGTCGGAGACCGACAAGGACGGTCATTTCCGCCTGGAAGGACTCCTACAAGAGGCCGGCTATAGGGTCCACGTGCAGCACCCGGATTATGCCAGGCTCAGCCTCTACGCCGCGACGACCGCTCGGCCGACGACGGCGTTCGAGTACCCACGCCAGTCGATCGGTTTTGGACAGGAGCGACCGCCGGTCCAGACCGGGGAGCTGAACGTGATCCTGCGCTCGACGCGGCGGATCGCCGTCCGGACGGTCTACGCCGACACAGGGCGGCCGGCGCCGAAGGTCCGCGTTTCCGCGTCCCAAAAATCCGCCGGTGCTAGCGCAAACGGCATCACGGATGCCGCCGGCAAGCTCCTGTTTTGCCTCCCGCCTGGCGAGTATGACCTCAGGGCCGATCCGACCGATGGAGGCGCGACTTGCATCCGCACGCTATCGACACTCAGGGTGACTGATGAACCCGCCGAGCAACCGCTCGAGGTTCGCGTGAATCCAGGGTGCATCCTGTACCTCGAAGTCGTCGACGCGAAGACGGGCGAAGGCATCCCCGGGGTCACGTTCCTGTCCGAGGCCGACGGCAAGCCCGGATCACGGTCTTCGGTACAGAGCCGGTCGGGCTACATTGATAATCCCCGATCCGACGCCAAGGGCCAGCTCCGCGCCGTCGTCGAACCCGGCGACTGGGTCTACTCGCTGGGGTATATCCCTGGATCCGCCGGTTACGGCCAGATCTCCCTGGAGAAGCAAGTTTCCCTTCCCGCCGGGCAGACGATGACCATTCGTTTCGAACTGGACAAGTGACAAGTTGGGCCATGGGAGGCGATGCGAGCCTGGGGTGGCCGGGTCAAAGTGCGGTACGACCCGGCCGCCCGTTTCATGAACCGGTGAGGATATGCCCGGCCTCTTGCTTCGCGAGCCCGCCGCGACCTCTCCCTGGGGAACCCTCGCCAGAGTGATTCCCGGTTCCTCGAAGGAAATCGGGAATCCGTCGATTCAGACGCCGGCGATTCCCTGGCCCGAGTTAAGCGGAGGCCGTCCCGCGACCGGCCAATGATCGCTCCGGCGCTCGTGCGCTCGCTGGAAGGCGCGTTCCCGCTCCAGACGAGTTTGCTCGTACAGGTCGAGGTAGAGGTGTTCTTCGATCTCGGTGAAGACCTGTCCTCGGCGACCCATCACGATTCGGGCCGTGTCGAACATCTGGTCCAGCGGGAAGCCGGGCGCGACCTTGCCATAAAGCACTGCGGTGAAAGAAGGAACGTGCTTGGGCAACAGCGGGCCGGCCGGCAGGACGTTGCACATGACACCGATCACCGTTCCGGTATTCAGCATGCTGCCCAACCCGGTTCGGGTGTGGTCGCCGATGAAGCAACCGACCTTGGCCTGCTTGGTGCCGATCGGGTCGCCACCAAGCGGGACGAACACTTCGCCGTAGTCGTTCCGCAGGTCGCTATTGGAGGTGATCGCCCCCAGGTTGACCCATTCACCGACGTAAGCGTGCCCCAGGAACCCTTCGTGGTATTTGTTCGAGTGGCCGTGAACGACCGTTGCTTCGACTTCGCCGCCGATCCGGCAGTTGGGGCCGAGGGTCACCCCCCCTCGCAGGTTGGCGCGGAAGAGTTGGGTGTCGCGGGCAATGAAGCAGGGCCCTTCGATCCGGGTGAACGGCTGGACCCAGGCGCCGGCCGACACCGTGATCGGCCCATTCGTGGTATCGAACACGGTGTACGGGTCGATCCGCGCGGTCTCGTGAACGAAGAGGCGATTGGCCGGTCCCACCAGCGCGGCGGTCGTGAGGTGGCGGTTGCTCAGGCCCACTTTTCCATCGGCGTTGAAGTCGCGCACCAGGTGGTCGGCATTCTTGACGACGATGTCCCAGGGGCGTTCGATCCATTCCCCGCCCAACTCGACACCGCCCAATCGGGACAATTGCTCGTCAAACCAGGTGCCGGCGTTGTTTGACTCCAGCCCGATCGCCTGATCCGGGCCGACCAAGGCACAGACCGGCTGGCCGTTGCACAGGCCAACCCAAGGCGTGGATGCGTTGGGGACCTCAAGCTTGGCGGGAGGCACCCAGCGGCTGTTGACGGCCAGGACGGGACCACGTGCCAGCCAGTCGCGATCATTCACCGGCGTTTGCGGATCGAGCGCTTGCTGGAGTGCGGCCAGGTACGGGCGAATGACGACGCCCCTGCGGTTTGGACCCGGACCGACACCGAACGCTTTGACGATTTTCGAGCCGAGAGTGTTCGATCCCAGAAGGAGAGAGAACACCGGACGGGTCAGAGTCAATGGCTCAAGGCCTGCGACAGCGTTGTCTTCAACCAGGCAGAGACGCATGAATCCCTCCGTAGCTAGATCGGCGTTTCGACCTTCGCACGCACCGCGTCGTGCGCGGATGAGAGCAGCGATGTCGAGATTGCCGTCCTTAGCCGGCATCGCGATCGTGATTATAGGCCGCGATCTGCAAAGCCCGCCAGATCGGAACCTTTTAACTAGCCCGAATTTCACCGTCCCTGATGATCGGAAACATCCAGATGAACCAGTTCATCCGAGTCCAGGTCGAGTCGAGCGACCGTCCAGGTCGGGGCGCGATGGAGCGCACCCGGGTTGATGTATCGAGTCGGCCCATGTTTTTCGTCGGCCGGAACATGAGTATGGCCAAACAGCAAGTAGTCGGGGCCGAGCGCGGCCAGGCGGCGGATTTCCCGGGTCGAGTCTCCGTGAGTCACCGCGATCCGCCGTCCCGCCAGGGTGAACTCGCCCCCTTTTCCGAGGCAGACCCCGCCTCCGAGGGTCATCGAACGGCACAGTTCTGATTCGTCGAAGTCATTGTTGCCAAAGACGTAATAGCAAGGTAGGGCCGAACATTCCTCGACAACTTCACGGTTGGTCAGGTCGCCGCAATGGATGAGGGCGTCCACCCCTTGGGCGATCAGCAACCGCACGGCGCGTTGGGTTCGTTCGACGCGGTCGTGGGTATCGGAAAGGATTCCGACTCGCATCATGACTCCTGTTGAGAAGAAGCGTCATCGGTCCCTCAATTCGATCGAGGAGATCGGCTCGAGGTCACTCTCGCTCTGGCCGAACGTGGAATCCGGCGGTAAACTAACCCGTGGAGAACACGAGGCCCGCGCACTCCTGGTCACGATTTTGTCCTGAGGACGCGGTTCTTGGAAGGCTCTGTGCCGCCCTTGTCACGGGCAGGCACGCGGCCGACCGCGAGAAAGGTCGGTCGCGGGAAGGGAGTTCTGGTTTCGGTCCGCAACGCCGGATCGCGGCTCCCCGTCCCTGGTTTTTCCCGCGTTTCGCGGGGAGGTATCGCATGTCGATCGCAATTCGTTCTAAGCGTCTCATTGCGTCGGAACACTCGACGTCCCTTTCGTCCTCTTCCATTGTCGAGCTTATTTATCAGGATATTGAGGCTCCCGAGCAAGCCGAGGTTGCTCGCGAGGCCCCCGAAATGCGCGCCGGCAGCGTTTTGGAAGCCCCTGATGCCGGAGAGGGTCGCCACGGCCTCGTGGAGCATGAATTTACCCATGGCCGGAGCCAGAGCTGAGCGGTCGGGCCAGGATCTCTCCTGGGACACCGGAGGCCCCACCGCCCCGTTCTACCGGCCTTTACGGGTTACTCCCCGCTAGGGAAGGACCGCTGATCCAAGGGTCGGACGTCCCACCTGTCCTCAAATGCCCCGCCTCCCCCCTCTGACCAAACCGGTGGGGAGTGCGGGGCATTCTGCTTGGTTCGCTGGCTCAAAGGGCGAGCGGGGAGCGTCCGTTGCCCCGTGCAAAGTCCTGAGCACTTCGATGGTGTCCGCTTTGGTCGGGCAAGCGACCCGAGGTGATCTGATGCTTGCCGATCGATCGGCGACCCGCGCGGGCAAGGTCAACGCGGGAGCGGTCGCACGCTGACCCTCGAACCCGCGGAGGGCTTCCGTTCCTCGGTTCGAGGGCGTTGTGCCGCTTGATTGCCGGGCCGATCTTGGCACGAAGATTTCTCGGTCATCGTCAGCCGATCTGGCCCGGGGCCGCGCAGGCTCGGATGACTCGCACACTCGAAAAAAAAAGGCGTGCGGATCGCCCCGTCTCCGGCAGCTATCTTATGTGGCGACAAGAGCCGGGAGTCGGGGAGATCGAAGACCATGGCAAGTGGGCAACTGGGGTCCGCCTTGCGGACCATCCATCGGCTATTCGCCGAAGGCTCGGTCACCGGGGTCTCCGACGGCGAGATCCTCGAACGCTACCTCTCCCGCGGGGATGAGGCGGCTTTCGAAGCCCTGGTGGCGCGACATGGGCCGATGGTTCTGGCCGTCTGTCGCCGGACGCTCGATGATCGGAGCGACCTCGACGACACGTTCCAGGCGACGTTCCTCGTCCTCGCCCGCCGCGCTCGGTCGGTCCGGGATCGGGTCGCGCTCGGGGACTGGCTCTACGGCGTTGCACGACGGGTCTGCCTGCTGGCCAATCGCTCCGCGGCGCGGCGGCGGAGGCACGAGCGGCAGGCGGCCGAGCGGCGGAAGGCTCGGGAGGTGACCACCGTAGCGAACGACGAACTGGGGCCAGTGATCGACGAAGAGATCGAACGGCTGCCCGCTCCCTATCGACTGCCCACCGTGCTTTGTCTGCTGGAGGGGAAGACCCAGTCGGAGGCCGCGGCCGAGCTCCGTTGGAGCGAGGGGATGGTTCGCGGCCGGCTGGGCCGGGCCAAGCAACGGCTCCGGGCCCGCTTGATCCGCCGAGGCCTGGCACCGGCCGCCACGCTGGCGGCCCTCGCCCGCGAAGGGGTGGGCGCGGGGGCTTTGCCCAGTGCCTTGATCGAGACGGCCGCCCGCGCGGCGGTGGGCGGCGGAGTGTCGGCATCGGCGGCCGCGCTGACCCAGGAGTTGATCAATACCATGTTACTCAAGACGGTGATGCTGTCCGCTACCCTCTTCGTCGCGGGCGCGATCGCCCTCGCGGCCTCCGCCGCCTTGATCCCGGGCGGGGATCAGACTCAGTCCGATCGCCCTCGGGAAGTCCTCAGCACGTCGCGAACGCCCCGTCTTCCCGCGGCACAACCTGACCCCACTCCGCCCAACCGGGTCGGAATCGCCTTGGTCCTCGGACAGGTCCTCGATCCCGACGGCAAGGCCGCGCCCGGGGCCCGGGTCGCAGTCGTGCACCGGTCCAATGCGACTCGACAGAGCGATAACAAGCAAGGCGGTATGCCGTTGAAGCCGTTGGGGATGACCCGGGCCGACGCTGAAGGGAGATTCCGCCTCGAAGTCCCCCGCGAATCGCTTGACCTCTTCCCCACCTATTACGCCCTCGCCACGGTCGAGGGGCACGGCTTCGGCATCCGAAGCTTCGATCCCGGACTCGATCGCCAGGAACTGACGATCCGGCTGACGCCCGATCAGGTCATCCACGGCCGGCTGTTCGATCTTCAGGGCCAGCCCGCCGCGCATGTCACGGTCGATGTGACCGCGTTCGGCAATGAGTCCGCCGAGGGAAACGAGATGGTCTCTTCCGATTTGCCTCTCACCAGCGTGTCGCTCTGGCCCGCGGCGGCGACGAGCGACGACCAGGGCCGATACACCTTGCGTGGCATCGGCCGGTTCCCGCTCGTCGTCCTCCACGTTCGCGGCGCGGCCTGTGCGGATCAGAGCCTGGTTGTCAGAAGCGACAAGCCGGTCGCCGTCAGGGAGGTCTCGCACGCGCTGGCGCCGGCGATGATCATGCGGGGTCGGGTCACACTCGAGGATACCGGGGCACCGATGCCCGGGGCACGCCTGGTGATCCACAAGGGGAGCTACGATGGCTGGACGGGCCCCGGAATCGCCATCGATGCCGACGCGGACGGCCGTTACCGCGTCAATCTCCCGCCCTACGAGGGCGAAGGGGACGACTACAACGGTTACCTGATCTGGTGTTACCCGTCCGGGGACACTCCCTACATCGGCGTGACGAAGGAACTGAAATGGCCCAAAGCGAAGCGCGGGCACACGCTCGACTTCGCGTTGCCCAGGGGCCAGTACCTGCGCGGGAAGGTTACCGAACGCCCTTCGGGCCGTCCGGTCGCCGGGGCGAGCCTGATCTACTCGCAGCGACTGCACGGCAACAAAGACTATCGCGATAACCTTATCCTCGGATGGGATAACGCGGCGGTCTCCGGGCCCGATGGCACATTCCGGGCGACCGTCATGCCGGGGCTGGGACACCTTAGCGTGTACGGCCCCACCCTCGACTACGTCTACCCGGACATGGGAAGTTTCCAGATCTTTAGCGGGAAGCCCGGCGGTTCTCGGATGTTCGCCCATGCCTGGGCGATGCTCGACCTGAAGCCTGGCGAGGATCGGGATGTCCCTGTCACGCTGCAACGTGGCGTGACGGTCCACGCCCGGATCGTCGGCCCGGACGGCCGGACCGACCCCGACGCGATGGTCCACTGCATCCTGAACCAGCATCCCGGGATCGTGCGGCATGCGGGGTACGGCCTCCCCGCACGCGGTGGGCGGTTCGAGTTCACCGGATGCGACCCCGAGCGACCCGTCACCGCGCTGGTCTTCGACTACGGCCGACGACTGGGCACGACCGTGACCATCTCGGGAACGCAGGCCGGGGAGGAATTGACGATCCGGCTTGCCCCGTGCGGCTCGGCTTGGGCGCGGTTCGTCGACGAGAAAGGACAGCCGCTCGTGAGCTACACGCCGCACCCGATGGCCGTGCTCGCCCCCGGACCACGTTCGTACGTGAAGCCTCCACAACGCCTCCTGGCAACGGAAGACCAGATTGGATTTCCCGCCCCGTCGAGTCCGAAGGCGTACAAGCAGCGCGAGCAGACCGACTCGGAAGGGCGGGTGACCCTGTACGGGCTGGTGCCGGGGGCGACCTACCGGATCGGCGGCGCCGCCGACGATGCCTGGAGGGAGTTCACGGTCGCAACGGGCCAAACCGTGGACCTGGGGGACGTGACCATCAAGGATTCCGAGTGAGCGAGGTGACCGCCATGACGATGGACAAGGGGCCTTGGGCGGCGTTCGAGCCCTCGGCCGACGACCCCTGGGACCTCCGCAAAGTGGCCCACCTCCACCGTCGCGCCGGCTTCGGCGCGACCTGGGGCGAGCTCCAGCGCGACCTCGAGGCCGGCCCGGCCGCGAGCGTCGAACGGTTTCTGCACCCGGGGCACGAGTCGCCCGATGAATGCCAGGTGCTCGATGGCCTCCGCCAGGGCGTGCTCCGCTCAAGAGACCCGGAACGGCTCAAGGCGTGGTGGCTCTATCGGATGGCCTTCGGCGCCGACCCGCTTCGCGAGAAGATGACCTTGTTCTGGCACGGCCATTTCGCGACCAGCCAGCGCAAGGTGGACGACATCGCGCTCATGGTCGGGCAGAACGAGCTCTTCCGCCGCCACGCGCTTGGCAACTTCGCGATGCTGTTGACCGAGGTCCTGAGCGATCCGGCCATGCTCGTCTGGCTCGACGGCGTGGATAACCGCAAGGGACGCCCCAACGAGAACCTCGCTCGCGAGACCCTGGAGCTCTTCACGCTCGGACGTAGACACTTCAACGAGCGGGATGTGCGCGAGTCGGCCCGTGCCCTGACGGGTTGGGTTCGCGGCGAAGGGACGGACTCGTTCGAGCCCTACCGCTTCCCGTTCGACCTGACGCAATTCGACTCGGGGGAGAAGACCGTCCTGGGCCAGTCCGGTCCCTGGAAGGGGGACGACCTCGCCCGGATCGTCGCCCGACATCCCGCCACTCTTGAATCCCTCGCGCGGAAGTTGTATCGCGGCTTCGTCAGCGAAGGCGACGACCCCTCGGCGGACCTGATCCGCCCTCTGGCGGAAGCACTTCGGGGCGAGGGGGACGGGATCGGCCGCGCCGTCGGTTTGATCCTTCGATCGCGACATTTCTACACCCGCGCGGCGATCCGCCAACGTATCAAGGGCCCGGTCGAGTTCAACGTCGGATTGGTCCGCGCCCTGGAGGTCCCGCGAGGGTCCCTGAGCTTGCCGGGGCTGTCGGCCTCGTGCGACCGCCAGGGCCAGGAACTCTTCTTCCCGCCGAACGTCGCCGGCTGGGAGGGGGGGAAGCCTTGGATCAACAGCACCACCCTGATCGAACGCTCCAACTGGGCCGCCGACATACTCTGGGGCGACTCCGAGACCGGCCAGAGTCCCTACGATCCGTCGGCGTGGGCAGAACGTCACGGCCTCGCGGCCAATCGTGTCACTTCGGCGTTCACCGAGCTGCTGCTGCAAGGCGACCTGGGCGCCGAGGCCCGCGCCCTGATCCTCAGCGCCGGGAGCAAAGGAGGGGCCGAGGGGCTGCGAAAGGCGTTGCTGAGGCTCGTGAACTGTCCCGAATCCCATCTGGCCTGAGGAGGTCTCCATGAATCCGACTCGCCGAGCGATGTTGCGACTTGGCCTGGGCACGCAGGCACTGCTGGCCTGTGGGACGAGCGTGCCGACGTTTCTGGCAAAGTCGGCCCGAGCCGTCGAAGGCCGGCGAGACCGCGTGCTTGTCGTGGTCCAGCTCGATGGCGGTAACGACGGGCTGAACACGGTCGTGCCCTATCGCGACGACGATTACCGCAAGCACCGGCCTCGGCTGGCGCTGGGGGCAGACCGGGTGCGCAAGATCGACGATCGCCTGGGATTTCACCCCGCGCTCGGAGGCTTCTCGAAACTCTTGCAGGGGCATCGGCTGGCGATCGTGCAAGGGGTGGGGTACCCGAACCCGAACCGCTCGCACTTCGAATCGATGGCGATCTGGCAGACCGCGCGGCTCGACCCCACCCGCGACGCTCCCGGATGGCTGGCACGCCTTCTCGACGGCATCGCGACGGATGAGGAGGGGGACCCCTGCGCACTGAGCGCCGCCGACGGGTTGCCACTCCGCTCCCTGTCAGGCGGCCGACGCTACGTGCCCACTCTGACCGGTCCTGAGCCGTTCCGCCGGCGGCTCGGCGATCTCGACGGGGCCGACGCCCTGGACCAGCGCGCGGCCCTCGACCGGATCGGCCACCAGCATCGAGGGACCCCCGGCTCGCTCCTCCAGTTCGTCGAGCGGATGTCGACCTCCACTTGCCTCAGCGGAGGCCGGCTTGACGCCGTGCTCGACGCCGCGGCACCAGTCGGCTCGTCCTACCCGGAATCGCTCGGGCTTGCCCGCCGGCTTAGGCTGGTCGCGCAGCTCATCAAGGCGGGGCTGTCGACCTCGATCTATTACACTGCGCTGGGCGGTTTCGACACTCACGCCGATCAGCGGGAGAAACACGAGGGCCTGCTCTCCGAGGTGGGAGATTCGCTTCAGGCGTTCCTCGACGATCTGGACGCGGCCGGACACGGCGAACGCGTCCTGACCCTGGTCTTCTCCGAGTTCGGCCGGCGCCTGGCGGAAAACGGTAGCGGAGGGACCGACCATGGCACGGCTGCGCCCGTCTTCCTGCTTGGCAAGGGAGTCTGCCCTGGCATCCACGGCGTGGCCCCCGACCTTCAGCACCTGGAGGACGGCGACCCGAAGCACACGACCGACTTCCGCCAGGTCTACGCGACGCTTCTCGACGATTGGCTGGGCGCGTCGAGCCGGGACGTCCTGGGCGAGCCATTCGCCCACGTGCCGATCCTCAGGAGCTCAGAGTCGGCACGCGGGTCATAGCGAGCCGGGTTAGTCCGACGACGCCGTCTTGCGCTTGCCGCGACTTAGGCCGCATCGCGACGATGCCTCGACCGAAGCTCGGGTGCGTCGCAAGCCATGGGAATAGCAGGCTCGACGCGGTGATCGATGATCGCCCCGTCTCGGCGATAGCCGAGGCCGCCGTCGTCCTTCGCCACTTCGTCGTGGACCTCACCACCGCCAAGCGTGACACCCAGCCAGACCCCCGAGTGCGGGTGATCCTGGTGAAGACCACGCCTCACACCAAGCGCGGAGGCCGCAACGGGGCGCGGTCGGCCCTCCCTGCGACGGTGTGCCGCGGATCGCCACGAACCTCAGGGATGTCCCTGTTGATGCTGAATGCGGTATTCGGAAATTTAATTACTGAATTTAATGGGGTGTTTAAGATTTGTTTGTTTGTTTGTTTGGATTTAGCCCCAACGGGGCGGTCCAAGGTGGCCCAGGGCAACGTCCTGGGGATTCGGCCACGAGGATAAGCAGCCCTGAAAGGGCGACTTAAAGGGTTATGTTGGCATGACCTACCTCGCAAGGCCCCGCTCGGATTAGGCCGCCCTTACAGGGCTATGGAATGTGAGCATGTCGATTTTTCGGGGCGTTTCCCCGGGCTACCTTGGGCAGCCCCGTTGGGGCTGAAACCGGCGAGAGCGTGTGCCACTCGACGGTAAATCGCCGTAGGTCTCGCCCCAGCCTACCTTCGTGGGGTTAGATTCGGGAAGTTATTTGCGTCCCGTTCCTGAGGGTGAGTCTTTCTCGCATCAGACGCTTGCGTGGTTGAGTCAAAGCCGTAGAGAAAACTGAATAACTAACAAATTTGCATGAGTCAATCTATTGTCTCTCTCCACCGAATGATATCCCGAGTGGCTGAGGGATCAACGCGGCCTCCCCGGAGCTGTGGCAGGGAAACTCGAAGGTCGAGGATCGCTTGCGGCTTACACCCGTCGTAGATATCACGAAAGGCGGATCGCCACCTCAGCCCTCATTTCAAGGAAGGCGTCGTCGCTCACTTTGCGGAAGACGGAGGAGCGAATCTTGCCTTGTTTCAGGACGGGAGAACAAGACCCAGCGGCTGAGGCGTGAGCGGTGCGAGCATAGCGAGAACTCGTTTCGCAATACTGGCAATAATGGAATTGATGGGAATTTGTATGGTGGGGCAAGCAAATTGAAAATTGAAAAATGAAAAAGTGTAATAAATTGATATTTGCATGGGAGTCAAATAATTGAGAAGTAGGTGTTGCGCGATTTCGCCTCGTTTTTCTGGAGGGTCTACTCTAAGGTCGCCAGTTCGCGGCGTTAGACCGGCCTGTGATCCGCAAGAACCGCTTCGGCAATCGGAGCGAACGTAGAGCCGATACTCAAGCGGTGTTGATGAGCGTCTCTCGGACCCTGCAACAACGCGGTCATACCCCGCACAAAATGATTGTCGATGCCATTGTCTGTCGCCTGACTCCCTACGGTCCGACTCCCTCCGTTACCGTTCGATTTGACTGCAGCCGGCTAAGGTTTTTGAGACTGGAGCAAGGATACCGGAATCCCGCGAATTTCGGCCTCCGGGGCAGACAGGCGGCCCGGTTTTCTTGCGACAGACTCAAGTTTTTCGATTTTGCTTGCACCGGTCCCCGATGCAGGTAAAGTCGTTAACGGTCATGCTTAAGCAAGGGATGAAGAAATATAGGGGTTCAACATAGGGTGTGCCGGCGGGGTCGATAAGATTGGAGTCGATCGCCACCTTGCGCCGGCCGCTTATTCTCGCGGCCCGGTTGAGTCCGGCCCGCTAACTAGGAGGTTGCGATGGCAGACATCACGATCAACGGTATTACGGTCGATCCCTTCGATACACCCCATGTCGGCTTAGCGAACGCGTCTCCGGCTTTGAGGGGTGCCGCCACCGCCCTCTCCACCGCGGCCGCCACTCTGCCGTCGGAGGACACGAACTATGTACTCATCCAGGCGAAGGGCCCACTGACGGCCGCCTACCGGAAGGACCTTGAGGCGGCGGGTGCAAAGATCTTGGAGTACGTGCCGGAGAGTACCTACGTCTGCCGGTACGAGCCGGCCGACCTCGATCCGGTCCGCAAGCTACCGTTCGTGGAGTGGGCTGGGCCTTACCTCCAGGGGTTCAAGGTGGCTGCGTCCCTCACTCCGGATCCGATCGGGCGGATGTCCCTGATGGAGGCCGCAGTCGGCACCCCGGCGGTCATGCGCAAGACCCCAAAGGTCGTGGATGTCGTGTTCCATGGGGACGTGAACGTGGCCGCGGCGGCTAAGGAGGTGGCGATCGCGGCCGGGATCGACCCGACCGACGTGAAGCCGTCCCGGAACAAGGTCCGGTTGACAGTCCAGGCCAACCGGCTGAACGACCTGGCCGCCTTGGACGTGGTCCGTTCGATCGAGCCGGTCTTCCCGGCCAAGCTGCACAACGACATCGCCCGAGGCATCCTCGGACTCGACAGCTCGAACCCCGGATCGCTCCCGTTCGAGGGGGGAGGGCAGACGGTTGGGGTCGCGGACACCGGGTTCGACAAGGGGTCGACCGCATCTGTCCATCCGGCGTTCACAGGACGAGTCCAGAGGCTTTACGCCCTCGGCCGGCCGGGGAAGTCGAACGACCCGAACGGGCACGGCACCCACGTTGCCGGGTCGGTGCTTGGGGATGGCGTCTCGGCGGTACTGGGCACCTCGATCCGGGGGACGGCCCCGAAGGCCCGGCTCGTCTTCCAATCGGTCTTGGATGCGGGAGGCGGGCTCGGCGGGCTGCCCACGGACCTAAGGGACCTCTTCAGCGACCCCTACAATTCCGACGGTGTCCGGGTCCATACCAACTCTTGGGGGAGCACCGTCGGGGACAGTCGGTACGACTCCCAGGCGTTCGAGGTGGACGACTTTGTCTGGAACAACCGAGATTGCGTGATCTGCTTCGCCGCCGGGAACGAGGGTGTGGATGCGGACGGCGACGGGCTCATCGATCGATCGTCGATTACCCCGCCAGCGACCGCCAAGAACTGCATCACGGTGGGGGCGAGCGAGAACAATCGCCCGAGCTTCGCTCTGACCTACGGATCGGGCTGGCCGTCGGATTTCCCGGCCAATCCGATCTTCTCCGACAAGACGGCCGACCACCCGGAAGGGATGGTCGCATTCAGCAGCCGCGGGCCGACCAGCGACCAACGGTTCTGCCCGGACGTGGTGGCCCCCGGCACCTTCGTGCTCTCTGCCCGCTCTCGGGACACGACGAAAGTCGGGTGGGGCCTGTCCGCCGACCCGCAGTACATGTTTGACGGTGGGACGAGCATGGCCACGCCGCTGGTCGCGGGCTGCTGCGCTCTCATCCGGGAGTACTTGATCGGTCAGAGGAACCTGTCGACACCGAGCGCTGCCTTGGTGAAGGCGATGCTGATCAACGGGGCGTTGGGCATTCCAGGGCAGTACACCCCGACTGAGGCCGGGCCGATCCCGAACTTCGCGGACGGGTTCGGACGTGCGGATATGGCGGCCGTGCTTGGCCCGGGGGAGGTCCAGCTCGCCCTCGTCCAGGATGAGGGCCGTCAACTCGACACCGGGGACGAGGAAACGGTTACCGTTCAAGTCCCGGCGGGGGTCGCCGAACTGAAGGCGACGCTGGTCTGGACAGACCCGGCGGGGGCCACTCTCCAGAATGACCTCGATCTGATCGTTCGTGCGGGAGGCCAAGAGTGGCATGGGAACGTAGCCTCGGGTTCCCTCGCGTTCGACCGGGTGAACAACGTCGAGCAACTGATCTGGCCGTCCCCGCCGGCGGGCCAGGTCGAGGTTGTGGTTCGGGCGTTCCGAATCACACGGTTCTCGCAGCCGTTCGCTCTTGTTGTCCGGCTGAGGTAGGAGGGCTGCGAGTTGGAGGGCGGGAACGGGGCCAAGGGGCCGTCACCGGCGAGGTGGCGGTCCCCGCCTCCAGCGTTCTCCCTCCAATATTGAGAATTCGGCCCGGGTGGCCACGCACTTCAGTGGGGAGGCCTGGGAGGTTCCGAGAGGTTGGTGTGGCCGTAGCCGAGGTCGGGACTCCGCTCGCCGGGCTCGTAACAATAGACCGAATACTGGCTGCCCTCCCAACCCATGGGGAAATATCCAAGGCAATACAAGTTCAGGAGGGGGAGGAAGGGATTCGGACCGGGGATCAGGTCGGCCACGAGTTCTCCGAGCAACGCCTCGCTGATCCACGACTGGGCGGCACAAAGAAGCCCCCAGGCGACGACCCGATCTCGGTCTCCCCACCCCGTGGTTCGGCTCGGGGGCAGAGCGGCGAGATCCGGGATCACGCATTCTCCAACGACGTTCGGATTGCCCGCCAAGGGCCAAAGCGGCGGAATGAGCCGGGCCCGTGCGGCGGTAAGCCCCACGACACGAGCTTGGAGGTCGGCAACGACCCCGCCCAAGGCCTTTTCGGACTCCGCCCATCGCGGTCCCCAAGGTTCGTACGGATCGATCCCCCAGCGATCCCGGTGGAGCAGCTCGAGGCTCCCGCCCAGCCATTGCAGTTCCTCGACCTTGGATGCCGCCGTGCCGAGCGCACGCAGGTGAACTTGGACGAGTGACTCGGCCATGCCCCGGGGTGGGAGCTGCCCCGGGGATGCGAACCAGGAGATTGAGCGTGCCGCGGCGAGGGACGATCCCAGTCGCCCCGCCGCCGCTCCATAACAAGTCAGGACGTCGTGGTCGATCAAGGCGGAGAACTCCCTAAATTCTGAGAACCGTCGCGTGACGGAGGAAATCTCCCGCCGGAATGGAGTTCAGGGGCAGTTTCGCAGGATTTCCTCCGTCCCCCTCGTTGTTGTTGTCTCAGACAACGGGCGCGGTCGGCAACTCACCGGCGGCGAGCGCTTTGACATCAGCCGTGGTGAACGCCTTGCCTGCGATGCCCCAACTGCCGCTTTTCACCTCCTCGATGACCACCATGGTGACCGCTCGCAGATTCTCACCTTCGATGGTGACCATCGCGTCGGTGAGCTTGCGAATCATCTCCTCCTTCTGGGACTCCGAGAAGACGCCCTCAATGACCTTCACCTGAACGAGAGGCATGGTGCATACTCCTTATAGTAAATGCGGAAAAGTCGATTCTGTTAAAAATAAGTATAGGCTGTGATGTTTGTCTTGGATGGCCGCGGCGCCACGGTTCACGATGGGCCGGGCAGGAGAAGTTGTCAGGAACCCCGTTTTTCTTGGGGGCGTCCTCATGGCTTCTCCCGCCTTGAGTCGTCAGGGAGGTCCCATAAGCGACATCGAACACTCTCCTGGCCACGTTGAGGCGGATCCGGCTCAATCCTGGATCAGAATGTTGTCGCCTGGTCCTCCGTCGAGGATGTCGAGGCCCGGGCCGCCGACCAGGACGTCGTCCCCCGCGCCGCCGGTCAGGGTGTCATTGCCTGCCCCGCCGATGAGGACGTCGTCGCCGTTGCCGCCATCGGCAGTGAAGGCGATCGAGCCGGCGGCGAGGCTGGAGCCGTCCACCACGTCATCGCCGTCGCGGGCATTGATGATCAGCCGGTCATTGGCGGCCTCGGCGCCCTTGATGTTCACCTGGGCGGTGAGACCGATCACGGAGACGCCGCTCGCATCGCCCAGGGCGGTGATGGCGTCGTCCCCGTTGGTGCCGTTGACGATGACGGTATCGGCCTGGCCGTCGCCTGTGCCGCTCCCCGGAGTGGCGGCCAGGTCGAGGTTGACCTGCTTGAGGTCGGTGCCGGTCAGGTCGTTGACGGTGATGGTGTCGGCTCCGCCCAGGGCGTTGACGTCGACCCCCTCGACGCCGTTGAGGTCCATCGTGACGTTGCCGACGTCGCGGGTCAGGCGGGCACGCTGGCCGTTGGCGGTGATGGCGATCTGCTCGTTGATGTTGGCGCCGTTGAAGACTAACGTGTCGTTGCCGTCCTGGCCCTCGACGGTGTCGCTGCCGTCGCCCGGGTTCCAGACGAAGGTGTCGTCGCCGGCGCCCATCAGCGCCACGTCGGTGCCCCGGCCGCCGTTGATAAGGTCGTCCCCCTGGCTACCGATCAGGGTGTCGTTGCCATCGCCCCCGTTGAGGGTCAGGGCGATCGCGTTCGCCGGGAGCGCACTCGCGTCGATGCGGTCGTCGCCCGCGAGACCGTTGACCGTGAGTTGGTCGCTCGACGCCTCGCTCCCCGCGATGTGCACCGAGGCGGCCAGGCCCGCGACATCGATGCCGGACGCCGAGCCGGCGACCGCGATCCTGTCCGCGCCGTTGGTGCCGTTGACGATGACGGAGTCGCCGGTCCCTATGCCGCTCCCCGGCACGTCGGCCAGGTTGAGGTTGAGTTGGGTGACGCCGGTGCCGGTGAGGTCGTTGACAGTGACGGTGTCCGCGCCGCCCAGGGCGGTGAAGTTGATCACCTCGACGGCGTTGAGGTCCATGGTGATAGAACCGACGTCGCGGGTGAACCGGACCCGGCTGCCGTTGGCCGAGACGTCGATCCGCTCGCTGTCATTCGAGCCGTTGAAGAGCATCGTATCGCTGCCGTCCTGGCCCTCGACGGTGTCGCTGCCGTCACCCGGGTCCCAGCGGAAGGTGTCGTTGCCAGCGCCCAGGAGGGCGACGTCGTTGCCCCGGCCGCCGTCGACGAGGTCGTTGCCGTCGCCGCCGAACAGCCTGTCGTCGCCGCTGCTGCCGAAAATCGCGTCGTTGCCGTTGCCGCCATCGGCCGTCAGCTTGATCATGCCAGCGGGAAGTGCGGTGGCGTTGATGGTGTCGCTACCCCCGAGCGTGTTGATGAAAAGCGAGTCGCTGGCGCCTTCGGACCCGTTGACCGCCACGTCGGCCGGCAGGCCGGTGACCGCGAAACTGGACCCCGCGCCGGTGACGCCGACTGCGTCGCCGTTGTTGGTGCCGTTGACGATCACGGTGTCGGCCTGGCCGTCGCCCGTGCCGCTCCCCGGAGTGGCGGCCAGGTCGATGTTGACCTGCGTGAGTTCGGTGCCGGTCAGGTCGTTGACGGTGATGGTGTCGGCTCCGCCCAGGGGGGTGACGTCGACCCCCTCGACGCCGTTGAGGTCCATCGTGACGTTGCCGATGTCGCGGGTCAGGCGGGCACGCTGACCGTTGGCGGAGATGGCGATCTGCTCGTTGTTGTTGGCGCCGTTGAAGACCAGCGTGTCGTTGCCGTCCTGGCCCTCGACGGTGTCACTGCCGTCGCCCGGGTTCCAGACGAAGGTGTCGTCGCCGGCGCCCAACATCGCCACGTCGGTGCCCCGGCCGCCGTTGATGAGGTCGTTGCCGTCGCCGCCGATCAAGGTGTCGTTGCCGTCGCCGCCGGTCAGCGTGTCATTCCCCGCGCCGCCATCCTCCGTGAGTTGAATCAGCGTGGCGAGGCCGTTGCCGGCCGTGATCATGTCGTCGCCGCCGTTGCCGTTGACGACCAGGCTCTCGGTGGTGCCGATGTCCAGGGTGAAGGGGACGGGGCTGACGCGATCGAACCGGACTCGCGAACCGTTGGCCGTGATCGTGAAGTTCTCGGCGCCGTTGCCGCCGTTGGACTCGACGGTGTCGATCCCGGCGCCGCCCTCGTTGAGGTCGCTACCATCGCCAGGGTTCCAGATCATCCGATCGTTACCCGCCTGGCCGAAGGCCTGGTCGGTCCCGGCGCCGCCGATCAGTACGTCATTCCCGGCGCCGCCGAAGAGTAGGTCGTTGCCGCCCTTGCCCAGCAGGGTGTCGTTGCCCGACTCGCCGAAGAGCATGTCATTGCCGCTGCCGCCCGTGATCGTGTCGTTGCCGTCGCCGCCGAAGAGATTCGCCTTCGGTAAGCTACCATTGGCCTCGTCCAGGAAGAGGTTGTCGTTGCCGCAGAGCCCGAAGATCTGGATCTGAGTGGTGTTGGCGACGGTGGCGATCCTGCCCCTGATCCTCACCGCGCCGCCGTTCACGAGGATCGTCCCGGCCGCGTCGCGGGAGACCCCGATGGTGTTGTCCGCCGCATCGCCAATCACCGTTAATAGGCCCACGCCCTGCGCGACGGAAAAGGTGGCCGTGACCGCGGGCAGGACGCGGCGATCCAGCAACTCGAGGCGATTGAGTTCGACGAGTCGAACACGTTGCGACGATCGCGGACGGCCAGATTGACGGGTAAGAGCATCACGAAAATAACGCTTCCACATGAGTGTCGTCTCCAAAGTTGTAAGGAAGCCGCGGGAAGCCCGAAGGCTCCCTGAATGGAATCTGGGTACGAACCTTCGACGCCCGACCTTGCTCGAACGGCTGGTCACGTCGGCACTCGAAGTTCTTCGCGATCCCCTGGCGAAGACCAAAAGGCCGGCCTTTGGAGGGATCGCCGTCTCACGCCACGATCGGAGAACCTCTCCACAGGCGTGTTCAAATGACCGGGCGAAACCCGGCGCGTTACGCACGACCCGTACTGGGGACGAGGGCCGCCGCCGCCACTCGTCGCCCGCGATAGGGTTAGTGGTGCGCCCGTTGGTAGAAGAAATAGTCGGCGGTGTAAGGCACTCTTGCCACGTCGCCTGGGAAGGCGCCGGGGTGGATCGGGGCGTTGCCGCCCACGGTGTTCAACCGCTGGATGTAGGTCACGTGGCGGAAGAGACCGTGTCCCTCGGTGGATGCCGCTCCGAGCAAGAGCCAGGGAATGGCGTTGGGGTCTGGGGTGCAGTGATCGATCACCGTGCCGACCACTTTGCTGCCGCCGATGCTCTCCCAAGTGGGGCCGGCAAAGTGCATGCCGATGGCACTGTCCTCGCCCGCGTCGGCAAACAAGACCGCCGCGGGCGCCACGAAGTCCCAACTCGTGCCGTTCCAGCGGTAGATCTGTACGCCCACGCCGAACGCATGGAAGAAGACCTTGTTCCCCACCGGCACCTGTAACTTTTGACAATCTCCCAGGTCTGGAGCCTGGTTGTCATGGCCCGAGTCCGCCCCCGCGGGAGCGACGAACGCGAAGAATAGGAGCAGAGTCAGGGCCAGCGCGGCCGGCGCCACGTTGACGGGGGAAAACCGAAACAAACGTTGAGTTCTTGGCGTGCTCATTGTTGGTTTCCTTGGCCTTGGAATTGTTGAGAAGACGCGGGGAATCCGTAACAAACGTTGAGTTCTTGACGTGATCATTGTTGGCTTCCTTGGAATTGGAATTGTTGAAAAGACGCAGGGAATCCGTGAGCCCCCCCCCCGCAGGGCCGGACTTGGCTTGTCAGTCCACGAGCAGCCTGGCGAATGAGCCGACCGCGCCCTGAGGACCGGGGTTGAAGCGATCGACTCCTGGATTCGACCGACTCATTTTCTCTGTTCCCGGGCGGTCTCAGCACTCGGCCCGGATCACATGCGGCGTAACGGTCTGCGATGACATCTCCTCCGCGGTGCGGTACAATGCCTGATGAGAACGACTTTCCCCGACTCCACACGTGTCAATCCGGGTCGGCGTGCGTGTCGGCCAAAAAATCCAAAGAATCCGCTGGCACCCGACGGGAGTGGCCATGGCCAACACCGAGTCGTTCGCGCGCTTGATGGCTCGGCTCCGCTCCGGCGAGGACGCGGCCGCGCGGGAGGTGTTCGAGCGGTTCGCCGGTCGGCTGGTCGCGCTGGCCCGCGGCCGGTTTAACCGCCTCCTGGCTCGCAAGGTGGACCCGGAGGACGTGGTGCAGTCGGCCTTCAAGAGTTTTTTCGTCCGTCACCGCGAGGGGAAACTGGACGTAGGTGACTCGGGCGGGTTGTGGAACCTGCTGACCCTCATCACGCTGCGCAAGTGTGCCGATCGGGCCGAGTATTTCCTGGCAGAGCGGCGTGACGCCGCAAGGGAGGCGACCGGCTCGGCCGGCGGGGACGGGCCGGACGCCTGTCTGGGGGCGTTGGACCGCGAGCCGCGGCCGGAGGAGGCGGTGATCCTGGCCGAGACCGTCGAACGCTTGTTCCGGGACGCGACCACCCACGAACGCCCCGTCCTGGAGTTAAGCCTCCAGGGCTACACGACCTCGGAGATCAGTGTTCGGCTCGGCCGGGCCGAACGCTCGGTCCGCCGCCTGCGTGAGCAGATCCGCGTGCGGCTCGAGCGCCTGCAAGAGGCGGATTAACGTGCGGGAGAGGCTACGCCGATGGACGACTCCGCCACCCTGCCGGGTCGAGCTCGGGACGAATTCGAGGACGTGATCCGGCGCTTCGAGGACGCCTGGCAGGGCTCGGCGCGGCCGGAGATCCTCGCCTACCTGCCGACCGGCGCCGATCGCACCCGTCTGCTCACTGAGCTGGTCCACGTCGATCTCGAGTACCGGTTGCGGGCCGGCGAGTCGGCCCGGGTCGAAGAGTATCTGGCCCGCTACCCGGAATTGACCGCTGAGCGGGCGGTCATCCTCGAGCTGATCGCCGCCGAGCACGAGTTTCGCCGGCGCCGCGAGCCCGGCCTCGCTCTCAGCGAATTCTTCCAGCGGTTTCCCGAGTACCGCGGCGAACTGCCGGGACAGATGACCCAGACGACGATCGACGGTCGGCACGTACCGCTCGGGCCAACGGACCCGCGGGCGGAGGCCCTGCCCGAGGTCTCCGGCTATGAGATTCTGGGGCTGCTCGGCCGCGGCGGTATGGGGGTCGTGTACCGAGCCCGGCAACTCGGCCTCGGTCGCATCGTGGCGTTGAAGATGATTTTGACCGGGTTTCAGCCCGGCCCAAAGGAGCTGGCCCGGTTTCGCGCCGAGGCCGCGGCACTCGCTCGCTTACAGCATCCCAACATCGTCCAGATTTACGATGTCGGCGAGACCGGGAGCAGGCCGTACTTTGTCTTTGAGTTCGTGGCCGGCGGCAGCCTGGCCCAGTACCTCCAGGGCACGCCCCAGCCGGTACGGCCGGCGGCCCAACTGGTCGAAACCCTGGCGCGGGCCGTCCATGTCGCTCATGCCAACGGCGTGATCCACCGCGATCTCAAGCCGGCCAACATCCTCCTGAGGGACGAGCGGGGAGACGCGAGGGGCGAGTCCCGGGAGGCCAGGCCGCTCGCGTCGCGCCTCGCGTCCCTCGTCCCCAAGATCACCGACTTCGGCCTGGCCAAGTGCGACGACGGCGACGGGGAGGCGGCGGGCCTTCGCGGTCACACGGTCACGGGCGACTTACTCGGTACGCCCAATTACATGGCCCCCGAACAGGCGATGGTGCCCCGCCAGCCGGTTGGCCCGGCTGCGGATGTCTATGCCCTCGGCGCCATCCTCTACGAGCTCCTGACCGGCCGGCCGCCGTTCACGGGGGAGACGCCCCTGGCGACCGTCCTGCAAGTGCTCCACAACGAACCGGTTCCCGTGACCAGCCTCCGGCCCAACGTGCCGCGGGATCTGGAGACCATCTGCCTGAAATGTCTCCGCAAGGAACCCCGCCAACGCTACGCCACTGCCCTGGAGTTGGCGGAGGATCTCCATCGGTTCCTTCGCGACGAAACGATCCGGGCCCGACCAGTCAGTGCGGTGGAGAAACTGAGGCGTTGGGTGCGCCGCCGCCCGGCGGCCGCGGGACTACTCGCCGCCGGCCTGCTAGCGCCCGCGGTGGCCCTGATCACCATGTCGCTGCTTTCAGCCCGGTTGGTCCGCTCGAACGCCTTGGATAGTGCCGCGCAGCAAGCTGAGCTGCTTGAAGAAGCCACCAAGGAGTACAGCCGAAACGTCCAGCACGTGGAGAAGGCGGGCTTTACGGTCAACAAGACGGTCCCGCCTACGCCTGGCACCGTGCCGCTGAGCATCCCGGCTACCTATCTGCACGACGTCGGCCAGCAGTTGGGCCTGACCGGTAGGACCGGCGTCAAGGTGCGCCAGTACAGCGACTACCCGTTCCCCTGGCGAACCGACGGTGGCCCGCGGGATGAGTTCGAGCGCGAGGCGCTGCGGCGTCTGCGTCGGAGCAAGGGGCGGGAGACGGTCCATCAATTCACCGAAGTGGGTGGGCGGCGCGTTGTCCGCTACGCTCAGGCACGTATCATGGAGCGTTCCTGCGTCCAGTGCCACAGCACACACGATCAGTCGCCGCGGAAAGATTGGCAGGTCGGCGACGTGCGCGGGGTCCTCGAGATCATCCGCCCCCTGGACAAGGACGAGGCGCGAGTCAGTGAGGCCCTCCGCCTGGCCCTGCTGCTGAGTGCGGTGGTGTCGGGCCTGTTGCTGGGGGGAAGCATGCTCATGGTCTGGGCCGGCCGCAGACGCACCCAGGTCGGGTCGTGAGCGGAGGATGGAAAATTTCAAGCGACGGAGGGGATCTTGACAGACCATTCCTCAACTCGAATCCAATCGGGACGCCGCTCGCCTACCGCGCAAGAGTTGAGGTGCGGCATTGGCGGAGCAGGATCGTACGGATAAAATGATCAGATCAAGTGCATCTCGACGGACTTTGCGGTGGAGATCCCAACTTGCCTGCGATTTCAAAGGCTGAAGCAGCCGAGAAGCTCGCCAAGGTCGTAGAGAAGGCGAAGCCGACCGACCTCGTGGAAATCTTCTCCGAGCTCTTTCCGGAAACGCCCTCGCCGGCCTCCCTGGTTGCGGGCGATCTCGTCAAGCACATCCGAAGCGGTCTTGAGGCGGAAGAGATCGTCGACCTTTGGAGCGTCGTGTTCCCGGAGGACCGCAACGTTTGGTACGACGAAGAAGAAAAAGCGATCCGCTTCAACGAAGAGATGGTCGGGTTTGCCGACTGATTGTGGGCGATGCTCGACCTCACGATTTGGAGCCGACCGTGCCCGCCACCGCCCTCCAGCACTTCCAGGAAGACATCGCACGAGCCAAGGCGATCGTCGGTCATGCGGACCCTCTTCCACGCACGAACGACGCCGAGCAACTGCTCCGCTCCGATTTGTTACGCAGCGTCTGGATGTTCGCGGTCGGGGCTTTGGACGCTTACACCGACATCGTTGCCGCGACGGCGAGTTCAAAGAGCCGGCAGCCCGCGATTGTCCTACCGGAGTGGGTCTACGAGATCAAATTTCCGATCAGAGCGATCCTTGAATAATATGATAATCCAAATTGGCGATGGAGGATGGCGGCCCGTAAGATGATGGAGCGGGAGAACGTCATCAGGTTCTCGGCGATTCAATCGCTCTTCAACAAGTTCTTCCGCAAGGGCCACAAGTTCTTCGGTGATCTCCTTGATGGTTGGATCTCACGGCCGGATGCGAAGATTCGGCTCTTCGGCGTTTCGCGTGCCGATTACCTCGCGATGAACGACCTGGACAAGCACAATGCGAGAAAGAACGCGAACGATCAGCTCGAGGACAGGTTCCGCGCCATCTTCCAGAGGCGGCACGACTGCATCCACAACTGTGATCGGCCGCGGATGTCGCCGCAGCCCCTCGACAAAGGTGGTACCGTTCTGAAGGTCATCCAGGACATCGAGTACCTCGTGAATCGAAGCAACGAGCATATCAATACGGAATTTCGACAGTTCCTTGTCAGCACGGGATGCTCGGCAGTGACGATCGGACAAACTGGTTATTGAACCGCACCTTCGACTCTAATCGCCGATCTTCGCCAGGCCATTGACCGGTCGTAAGCCATTTTACTCTTGAAAGATAGGGCTTATGCCCTGGTAGATGAAGTTCGCCACAACGCTCGTCGCCAGCGACACAAGCATGGGCACCGCAGAAGAGTCATTAGTCAGGCACCCAAAGAAGGCAAGGCGGGGGATCTGAGCGATTCGTCAAGCCTCCTGTCTGGGTGCTCATTTTCGCTGAACTTCCCAAATGTCCCAATTGAAGTGCATGGCTGTTTGTCCGGCTGGTCATGGAGAAGGCCTGAGGTTGCTTTCGTTATTTGCATGGCGCAAATGGCGAGACTGGTCAAGCGCCGATTGCATGAGTGACAACCTTGATCCGGTGGATCGCATGTTGGCGCAGAACGGTCGTCGCGGTGTCGATCAGTCCTGGAGATCAGAGGCGATGAGCGACGAACAGGCGTGGGACGACAAGTCACGAGACGAGCTCCGCGAGCAGCTTCGGTCTGCCATTCTTGGTGAGCTTCGGTTGGCGAAGCTTGGGCATGAGGAAATCCTCCAGAACTGCACTGAGGTTTACATTGAGGATGCTCCTCAATCCGAGAGGGAAGGATTCATCCAGTTCTCTGCGGACGAAATCGAACGAACGGCGACTCAACTTGCATCTGAACGCGCGACATGGTCCGACGAAACCGATTGCGATCGTCTCGACCGCGTCGAAAACGCCTTGCGTGAGCGAGGGATACTCCTCTGGCAAGTCTCTCCCTGCTGCGACACTTGCACAAGAGCCGAACTCTCGGATCGGATTGGCGTCATCAACGAACGTGATCCAGGCTTTCGCGATCGCGCCCGAGGGTATTCTTTCTTTATTGATCAGAACCTGCCCGAAAGTTTAGCCGACAATAGCCATCTGGATGTCTATCTTGCCTACGGTTGGGTCTCGCCAGGCAACTCCGAAGTCGCTCCAGATGTCTATCAGAAGAACGCGATCGTCATCGGTCGTGAAGTTTGTCAATACTTGCGAGACGAGGGCTTTGAGGTCGATTGGAACGGTGATTTGTCCCGCAAGATTGGTATCACGCTGAATTGGCAGCGCCGCACGATGCTTCAATGACGTTCGTGATCCGGCGAGTCATCAGTGCCTCCATCCGATTTTAGTCGTGTGTTGTTATGAATCCCGGAGAATTACGCGGCGGATTATCTCTGTCGCACGGATTTCGTGCTTTGCAGGGAATTCTGACATGAGCTTCACATTTCGGGTAGGTTCCCTGATGCGAAGTTAAATGTGTTTATGTGAAAGAAATCTTGAATTCATCAATAGTGCTGACATTTTGGCAATATCGGGTGTTACATAGTGGATTGAATGAATAGTTTGATGCGGTTGGTGCAGGCTGCGTCAAGAATTAGGGATGCCCCCATTCCGACGCCTCGCTTTGCGTTCGCCCGCGAGATCCGCCCTCGCCTCGAAGCGTTGAAACGAGCCGCCGAAGGATGAGGAACGGACGGAGAGGAGGAGGCGGGAGCCCGCGCGATGCCTCCGAGGGCGGGTGGAAAGCGGCTGGGTTCCCCGCAACTTTACAACGGTGGGCGGTTTGGGCCATGATACTCGCCTTGGTCCTTGAACGACCGTCGCGGAGGGACTGCCCGTGGGAGGCTTCTACAGCTCGATCCAGGTTCGCGGCGAGGACCACGACGCGGTCCGGGGCGTGCTCGAGCGCCTGGCCCGGACGGACAAGGACCGCTACTGGGTCGGCCCGGCCCTCGGCGGTTGGGTCGGGGTCTACCCGAGCCTCCACGTTCAGGACTCAGGCGTTACTCACGACCTCGCACGCTCGCTCCGAGGCGAACTCATCTCGCTTTTTGTCTACGATGACGACATCTTTGCCTACGAATGCTATCGCGATGGCCAATGTGTCGATCGGTACAACTCCCGTCCCGATATGTTCGGTCTCTTGCCCGAATCCGCGCGCGAGCCGTTGCGAGGCCGGCCTGAAATGTTCGAGCACCTGGCGACCGACCCCGAGCGATTCGCGCAGCTCCGGACTCGGCTCGCCGAACAGCAAAGCGGACCCGTGGTGTTCGCCTCCGAGCTCCTCACACTGATCGCCGCGGCGCTTGGTATCGAGAACGTTCAAACTTCTTATGAATACTTGATTAAGGGCGAGAACGACGTCGAAGGTTGGGACAGGTTTGTCCATATCCCCGACCTTCGGACCGAGCAGGCCCGGCATCACGGGATTGACAAGGCCCTTCAAGAGGAGGCCCGGCGCCTCTTGCGCGAAGGACTTCTTCTCGCCGAGCTCGGCGGCCGGCGAAGCCGGGCCATTCCCTCGCCGCACTGGTGTCCGGCGCCCGACGGTGCGGGGTTTCTCGTCGCCTGGGCCCCGGCGGAGTTCACCAGCCTTGAGGCGGTGCCCCTCGAACGATGTGGCCCTCCCTGGTCCGCGGGGCCGATCGCGACCGGGCTGACGATTGACCCGAAGGTCTGGCAACTTGCTCCGAGCCCGTCCGGGCGCTATCTCGCCATCGCATGTACGAATTCCAATCCAAGAGGTGCGGCCTGGGACCTGGTCCACCGGCGCTGCGTGGCTCGGATGCCAGACGGTTACTCGGTGCTTCAGGTCGATTTCTTGCCTGACGAATCGGCCATGGTCTGCGTCGCCTCGTCCCTGGACGAGGGCGTGATCGGGATTGTACCGCTCGGTCCCGGCGAGCCTCGGCTCATCGCGTTTTCGCGACCCAACAAGCGGGTGGCGGTCCACCCGGCCGGGGGAACGCTTGCGGTGCTGGATGGCCGCAACCGTCTCTCGGTGCTCGAACTTACCTCGGGCCAGGTGGATCGGGCTCGCTTTGTCGGTGGGATTCGGCCACCCATCGACCTGGCGTATCTGCTCGGGCCGGACTATCCACGCGACTGGCTTACGTTCGACGCGGAGACGTTTGAAGAGGTGTTGCGGCAAAGGGAAGAGGAGCTCCTCCGGGATCACGAGTCGCAGATCCGGTCTCAGCCCGCCGCGCAAGTGGAATCGTTGATGAAGGAATCGCGTGCCCGGATCGGAGCGGCGGGTAGGCATGCCCGCGTGGCGCTGGCGGAGACTCGATCGCCCGGCTGGCTTGAAGAAAAGGCGTTTTCGAGCGAGTTCGTCGTTCAACTGGCGTTCGACCCCGCGGGAGAACGGCTGTTCGCGGCGACTCTCCTGGGCGTGCGGGTCTATCGTTGGCACGACGTCCTCGCCGCGACCGGCGCGATGCCGCCGCCCGCACTTGCGGTGGACCTCGAGCCCTGGTTCGAGGAGACGCCCGAGGGACCTGTGTCGCGCAACAGTTTCGTGGCGGCTCTCACCCACGACCCTGAACGCGACCGACTGCTCTTCGGCGGCCAGGAGGGGCTGGTCCGCTACCTCGACCTGGCCGACGGCCGTACGGGGGTCCTGGTCGAACCGCCGGGCCGCAAGCCGATCGGCCACCTGGCGCTGTCGCGTGATCGCACGGTCCTGGGCGTCACCTCCGGCCCCGATATCAACGAGGAAGGGCCGACTCGGCGTGCCGCGACGATCCAGTTCTGGGACTACTCCGCCCTTTGCCGCAGGCTGTAGCACGCCTCACTTCCGCATGGCCCACGAGGGGAGTCGTTAGCCAGGCACCTGAAGAAGGCAAGGCGAGGGATCTGGACTATTCGTTAAGCCTCTCGTCCGATCGCCTATTTTTGCTAAACCTCCCAGATATCCCAATTGAAGTGCATGGCTGTTTGTCTGCTGCTTTTGAGCAAGGCGAGCTGTGTAATGGAAAAATGAACTGACACTGATAGTCCCTTTGGGCGGTGTGATCAGGAGGCGACCGATGACGGGACGCGAGCTGATTTTCAGGCCGACGGCGTTAACGATCGCATGTACCGACTTGGATCGGTCCCGGCGTTTCTACAAGGATGTGCTGGGTGCCTCCCCTGACCCCCGCGATGGTTATGGCTGCCCATGGTTTCGGCTCGGGGCCTGGTCCATCACCCTGATGCCGAATGCGGCCGAGAGAAGCCAGTCGTCGTTTCCGGACCATGCCATGACGATTCTTTGGCTGGAGGTTGACGACCTGGGGGCCGCGGAGCGGCTCTTCGCCCGGCATCAGGTCGAGGTGATCCAGCCGTCCGACGGTCAGTTCATGATGATCGCCGACCCGGATGGCCTGATGATCGAGGTATGGCAGGCCGAATGAATTCAATCGAGGGGAGTCGTTTGCCAGGCACCTAAAGAAGGCAAGGCGGAGGATCTGGGCGATTCGTTAAGCCGTCCGTCTGGGTGCCCATCTTTGCCGGACCTCCCAGATGTCTCAATTGAAGTGCATGGCTGTTTGTCTGGGCCTGTTTACGTGGAAATGTGTAAGAATATTGGGGCCGAGTTTGTGGACAGCGAGGTCCTGCGTCCCAGGGCGTCCTAAAGGAAATCCGAAACCGTTCCCCATGCGTCGAGATTCGACAGTCGATAGGCCCGCTCGTCATCGCTGTAGAATGCGGACAAGTCACCGTCTTGCGAGATTACGAATGCGATGGCCCCGGGGACCGCGCGGACAAACTCGGCGGCAGATCGGTGTCGCATTCCGCCGCCGTTTCCTTCATCGAGCAAGTGGCCCGTGACCGCATCGTGAAGGGCCAACGTCGGTATCGCACCGACGATTTTCGCGCCAAAGCCACACAAACTCAGTTCGCTGTCGAAAACGACGGCTCCGTCGGTCGCCGACAACCTCCCGTACATCCGTGCCACGCGCAGGAGGTGTCCCCGTTGCAGCAGCCATTGTTTGCGGCCTTCGGAGACGTTCTCGCCCGCGCGTTGTATCAACGTCACGATCGTCGACTCGAAAGCGCGAAAGAGATTGCCTTTCGCTCGAAACCTCGGTTCCACGCAAGGACAATGACGATGCGGAATGATCAGGAAGGCTCCTCCATCCGGTGAGTTGATGACGTCCGCCATCATCGTCGCCCAGACGTAGAGGAACCCGTCCACGAGCAATTCCGCCGACAGAACAGGGTCGCCCTTGATTGCATCAGGAGGCTGCAGAAATTCCTCGCAGAGCTGTCGCACCAGTCCACGAAAAGGCAGGACCGCTTTGTCGAAGGCGATCAATTCCCTGATCTTGTTTCCCCGCAGATGAAACACGGGGCCGGGCTGGATCGTGGCGCGGAGTTCCCCTGGCCCGTCCACTCGGACCGTCAGCGTCCCTTCCGGGAGGGAGACTTCGGAAATTGCCTCCATGTCGCCTCGGGCCGAATGCTCCTGAAAATCAAGAATCTGGAAGGCCCTGAAGCCTTGCCGTGCATCCCCAACGATCCTGACCGCTGTGTTCGGATCGGAGATGGCCGGAGCGAGGTAACGGATTGCCTCGACGGAATTCATGCTCGGCCAAGGGACGTCGAACTCGACGGTGTGTCCAAATGTTTCATTTCCACAAATAACGCGAAATCGTGGGTATCGGCCTTCATCCGGGATCAGGCTGGCATGAAACAGGAGCTTGATGAGCCGGGAGAGGTCATCAATGCCGGCGACGTCGGGATCGAAATACGGCATGAGTTTCGCCGCCAGCTCCTCCGGCCCCTCGAACGTTTCGTCCGACGTCTCCAATTCCTGCAATGGCTTCATAGTTGATCTCCCGACACGGGCGCAGAAGGAGAATGGGACACTGCTGGTGCTCCCGTTCTGGGAAAGACCAACTTTGGGGGAATCGATTCCCGGAGGTGCATCGACCCATCCCGCCCGCGGCATGCCGAGCCGCAGGCCTTCGCCAACCAGGGGCCGTGTGGCCTTCCATTACCGCTGGTGTTCCCGTTCTGGGAAAGACCAACTTTGGGGGAATCGATTCCCGGAGGTGCATCGACCCATCCCGCCCGCGGCATGCCGAGCCGCAGGCCTTCGCCAACCAGGGGCCGTGCGGTCTTCCATTCGTCGATGACAGTGAAGTTTCAGGACCTGAATCGCCGCCGCCCTTCCCTTCCCTTCCCTTCCCTTCCCTTCCCTTCCCTTCCGGCCGGCCTCGTCTTCGGGATGGGACTATTTCCGTCGCAACCGGCGGAAGAAGCGGGCGAACGGCTCGTCCTCGACCGGCGGCGGTCGGTCAACCGCCTTGAGCTTGGGGCCCCCTCGAGGGACCTGCTCCTCGCCCGGGCTGAACTCGAGGCCGCTGGACGTCCAGTGGCCGCTCCGCCCCATCTCCCGGCCCTTGGCGTAGAGTTCGTGCATCTTCGCGGCATCGAATGCGAGCGGGTTGTCGTCGAGTTGCCATTCCTCCGGGACCGCGGCGACGTGTAACCCCGCCCCGACGTCACGACAGAGCACGTGCAGCTTGAGCAGGTCGTCGTCCTGGCGGCCCGCGAGGAGGCCCAAGAGGGCCTCCTCGGTGACCGCCCTGACCCGTCGCTCGACCGCCTTGCGGGTCGGGGCGAGCTTGCCCGAGAGCACCACGTACACCTCCGCCCGCCCGTGGGTCGGCCCCGCGGCCCCGTTCGGCCCGACTCCGAATACAGAGGCCGGGAGGAAGGCATTGGCCCTGACCGCGCCGTCCACGTGCAGCTCCGTGTGAATCCGGCCGTCGATCTCGACGTCGATGGGCACGGGCGGGAACACCGCCGGGACGGAGCACGAGGCGAGGAGGATGTTGCAGAAGAGCACCCGCCGGCCCGGAGCGGCGCCGGAGGCGATCGCGCCGAGGTCCCAGATGACGCCCGTCTTTGAATCCAGGTCGGTGGTCGCGACGTAGAGCCGGCGCCCCTTGCGGTGCTCCTCGGCCACCCGCCGCAGGAAGTCGGGCGTGACCTCGTCGTCGATCCGCTTGCGGAGCGGGGCCGGGTCGGCGAGCGAGTCGCCCCAGGCGAGAGCCGTCAGCAAGGATCGACGATGAAAGACGTCGCGTTCGCCGGTCGCTATATAGAACTCGCCCAGGCGATCGTCGCAGTCCGGCCCGAGGAAGGCGAAGATCGCGATGAGGGCGCCGGTGCTGACGCCGGTCACCACGTCGAACTGGGGGCGACGCCCCGTCGTGGTCCATCCCTTCAGGATCCCGGCCGCGAAGGCGCCGTTCGCCCCTCCGCCCGACAGCACCAGCGCCGTGCGGGCCGGGACCGGAGGGCGTGACTCCTCCACTGGGACCAGGACGGTGTGCGCGGGCACGTCGGGCGAGGGATGGCGGCGAGCGATGCTGCCGCAACCGGTCGCCAGGACCGCGAAGACCGCGACCATCGATCCGACTCGCCGTCGCAAGGGAGTCTTTCTTGTACTCACGGGTTCGTGCTCGACGGTGGAAACGAAGTGTGCCATCGATTGCCGCCACTCCATCCGCCCGTCCCCGCGACTCCAGCTCGCCGGGCCAGGTTCGGCTTCGCTCACTTGCGACCCACCGCTCGGATGACGCCTAAGGTGCCCCCTCGTTCGCTCACGCCGAGCCTTTCGAAATCCTCTTCTCGCGCGGGCATGACCTGGAGGAAGGCCAGGGACATTTCATCCGTGGTCTGCTCACCCCACCTGACCCGCTTCGGCGGCTGGTTCGGGTTGTGGATGTTGTCGGCCGAATTGTCATGCACCGATTCCATGACGACCCGCGTGCCCGCAACCAGCTTCACGGGGGCGGCGTACTGGTAATAGACCTGCCAGTTGAAATCCCAGTCATCGATCCAAAGCAGCGAGAACGGCTCGCCTTTCGGCGGGTAGGCGGTCAGCTTGAACTCGCGGCCGATGAGGTGCATGTGGGGGAAGCTGCCCACGACCTCGACATCGATCGGCACTCTGAGTTCAGCCCGTGTGCGATACGACCGTTCGCCCGGCGGGATGTCGATCTTGAAATCGATCAGCAAGAGGTCCACCATCGACCTTCGTGGCGGCTGGTCGGTCAGGTAGAACCCGACGCTGGACTGCTCAACCTCGGGCTTGCCGGTCGGGTGGAGGTGGAGGTTGAGGACGAAATCGGCTCCGGGTTCCCACGGCATTGCGATGCCGTCGGGCAGCGGGATGGGGTCGCGGCCGGGGGTCCACGTGGCCAGGCTGCCGGGGAAGAGTTGGCCGGGGGGAGTCCCCGCGCCATCGAATCCCGGGGCTGGGTCGGCCTCATCCTGCTTGCGAGAACGGCCGGTCACGTCGACCGTCAACTGCGCGTGGTGGACCACCCGACGGTTGGAGGGCCGGAACTCCGCGGCCTTGATGAATTTCCCCTTGGGGATCTCGAGTGCGAAGACGAAATTGCGATAGGCATCGCGGCCCTCCGCCGGGACCTCGTAGGCCGCGGGCATCGCTACCACGATATCGGGCTCGCCGAGCTTCCAACCGTCGGTGAACCGAGGAGGGGCCGGCAAATCCTTGCGGTCCCCCTCCGGCTTGCCTTGGGTCACCCAGCGGGCGATGTGCTCAATCTCCTCGGCCGCCAATCGTCGTTCCCCGACGAAGCTTCCGTGCCCCTCGACACTCTTCCAGGGGGGCATGATGTGCTCGGAGATCACGCTCTGGATCATCGTCGCCCGCTTTTTCGCGTCGGCGTAAGTCAGCAACGAGAATGGGGCGACCTGCCCCGGTCGATGACACTCCACACACTGCCGGAAGAGAATCGGAGCGATCTGCTTGTTGAACGTCACCGGCGCCGGATCGGCGGCCGGAGCCACGGGCTGCCCTTGGGCGGCACAGGGGCTGCAACGGGCGAGGAAGACCGCGAAGGCACAGGCGAACCCGACGATAGAGGGTTTCATCGAAGTCTGTCTCCTAGTGGATATCAGGGATGATGCATCCCACGGCCTTGGTATGTGGTTGGGGGACGGGTCGCCCGGCCAAGATTGCGTCCAGGGAGTCGCGGAGGTCGTGCAAGGTGACCTGGGGCCGCCGCTTGCCGAGACCGGCGTAGCGGTTATCGACCCGGCCGAGGTAGAGCAACTCGCCCGCGGGCGAGAGCACGGCTGCTTCCGGGGTGATGGTCGCACCGACCTTCCGCACCCAGGCGTGCCGCTCGTCCCGCACGACCGGAGGCCGAAGCTGATGCTCTCGGGCGTGCTCGCTCGCACCTTCGATGGATAACTGCGGGTCGACCTGGACCAGGAACAAGCGCACGCCGCGTGGCTCGTAATCCGCATGCAGCCGATTGAGCTCCGGTATGTACGAGTCGGAGATGGGGCAATCGGGCACGAGGAAGACGAGTACGACCGCCCGCACCTTGGAGTCATCAAAAGGCCGGTGGGTCGAACCGCCGATGTCCACGAGCCTGCGTTCCCGTGGCCGCAGGTTGCCTCCGACGTTGTCACTGGCCACGCCCTGGCCGCATCCGATTGCGACCGTGACCAAAGCGAGAGCCATGACGATTGTCATCGTTGCCCATAACCCGATTCGGCAGGGATCAAATAGACGTAGTGTCACCAATGGGTAATGTAAATAAACGGGGGGCATCGTGGTTGCTTCACTCCTTTCATCGGGAAACTCTCGGCACCCGGCAACACCACGGCGGGGGACGCCCCCCGGTCGGGCCGTGCTCATCCCTTCGGCTTGTCGGTCTCACGCTTCCTCGTGAAGGGGAAGGAGCCGCTCCGTTCAGTGGGGATCCGGTGTGGCCTCGCAAGGGACGGCCACGCGCGCCTTGCGGAAATTGGCGCCTCGATCACGAGCCCGACCGTTCTTGCCGGCTTGCTGGGCCTCCACGAACGCGATGAGGTGGAGAACCTCGGCGGAGAGTTGCCCGCGTGCTCTGAGAATCTCGACCGTTTGCTGCAAACCCTTCTTGGCCCGATACAACAACCGGTGGGCTTCGCGGAGGGTTTGGATCGTCTCTTCGCAAAAGAAGTCGTTGCGCCGCAGGCCCAGCGTGTTGAGGCTACGGACCCTCGAGGGATAGCCATCGATCCGCATGTATCGTGGGACGTCCTGAGTGACCTTCGACTGGCTGCCGACGAAACTGAATCCACCGACCGTGACCTCGTGGACGACGGCCACTCCATTGGCAATTTCCACATCGCTCTCAACATGGACGTGGCCGCCGAGGACCGTGCGCTCGGCAATCGTGATTCGGTCGCCGAGCTGACAGTCGTGGGCGACGTGTGCGCCGGCCATCAGGACGTTGCGGCTGCCGATGCGGGTTGTGCCATCCTCTTTCTCGGAGCCACGGTGGACGGTCACGCATTGGCGAAGAACGTTGTAGTCGCCGATCTCGACCCGAGTGGGAGTCCCCTTGTAGGAGAGATCTTGAGGGGCGTCCCCGAGTGTTACAAACGGGCCGATCGTGTTGAACTCACCCAAGGTCACGTCACCCATGATGCAGACGTGGGAGATCAGGCGAGTGCCTTGTCCGATCCTGACGTCAGGCCCGATCGTACAAAAAGGGCCGATCTCCACGTGGAATCCCAACTCCGCGCGGGGATCGATACGCGACAGTGAGGTCAGTTTGGTCAAGTTCGGGTTCCCCAATCCTTCGAGGCGGTACACAGCCATTCGCCGTGGGAAATGTCAGGAGGTTCCCATGATCCTGTCAGCGGGCAATGGTTTCCCGGAGTTCCTTGGCGGCCCGTCGCATCGCCTTCCTGGCATGTTTGAGGCGAATGAAGTTCCCGAAGAAGTCAAGCGGGCCGCCGGCGGAGGCGCACGTGATGGCGGCGATTTGCCGGTTGTCTGGGCCGACGACCTCGGCCTCGACACACGCCCCGCCGGTGAACATCGGCAGTGGGACCGGAACGCCGACGACCGTGCCCACGATCCCAGCGACATGGAAGACCGCGTTTGTGTAAGGCCGGGAGAGTCGCGCGACCGTGATGACGCTCCGTACGCGGGCGGTATTCGCGCCGGGCCGCTCGACGACCGGTCGGATGGTGCCGAGTTGATCGCGAAGGGCGATCGAAAGCTCCGCGGTCAATGCGGGGCGACTGCTCGAGTCACGCCCGGCTCTGCTCTGCTCGTCGACCATCCAACCGGCCGGCTCGATGTAAAACGAGTCGATCCGTGCGAGGGCCTCAGGCGTTGCGTTTCGGGAGAGATTCCGTTGCTTGCCAAGGCCGCCATTGATGTGGAAGGAGTCCTTGGTGAGCCCGGCGTAGTCGCTGAGTACGCCGCTCTGCGTGGGTTGATAAGGGTCGAGAGACTTGCAGCCGGAGGACATCGCCGCAAGTCCAGCCAACAGACACGCGGCGACTCGATAGACTTGTGTGGTCCAAAATTGCGGCGCTGACACGAGAGCTGTGTGCACGGGTCCGTCCTTGAGAATCGGCCCAGTCCCTGGGCTCGTGGCCACCAGCCCGGGAGTCGAGCCGGCATGCCGTCCGCAAAACTCGTAATGACTATTTACGCTGTTTCGGTCAGTGGGTCAATATGGCTTCAGCGAGCACCGAGGTGATTTCGCGAGCCAGACGGTTTCCGCCGCACCCGGTGGTGTCATGACGGCGAGGATTCGAGCGGTGGTGCAGAGCATCGCTCGAATGTCCGAAGAGCGAATGCCCCGCACTTCGGCTCTGCTCATTTGGCCAGACGAACTTGTCCCTGCGGCAGAATTGCGGTAGAAATCCGTTGGTGTTCCTCTCCGCGGCACCCCGCTGGTTCTTACAGAGTTGACTGTCAATGGCTGACGAAAGCGTTCTTGCACACAGTGACAAGCGTTCACGGATTATCGTGGCCGCTCAACGACTCTTTCTGCGTCACGGCTTCAAGCGGACTTCCATCGAAGACGTCGCAAACGAGGCGGGGGTTGCCAAAGGCACGGTCTATCTTTACTTGGATTCCAAGGAGGCGCTCCTCTCGGCGGTAGCCGAGCGCTTCTGCGAGGAGACACTCACCGAGGCCAGTGCCGCGCTCGTTGAGCCCCGACCACCAACCGAGCAGTTGGTCGGGTTCCTGGATGCGTACGTCGGCAAGTTCAGCCGCCACATCTCGCAGACGCCGGAAGCGGCCCAGGTCCTAAGATCCCATAAGTCGATTTTGACAGAGGTCGGTAAATCCTTCGATGCTCGGCTCCTGACACTGCTTCAGTCAGCCTTGAAGACATTGGGGATTGAGCGAGAAGACGCGGCCGACATGTTCCTCGCCGCTGCATGGGGGGCCTTCAAGACGGGCGATCCGGCCCCAGAGCCGTATCGGGCACGCTTGGCCGCGATGATCGACATCCTGATCGTGGGCTTGAAACACCCCTAACGCAGATTCAAGCGACCTTTTGTACAAGAGGTTCCGGTCGGTCAAAACCGAACCGTAGGACAACACCGACGCGGTCCTTGACCTCCTGAGCGGTCAGAAGCCGGTCCGGCTCGACGATCGCCCTCTTGCCGTGGCCCCACTTCGGCTCGATCGGGTTGAGCCACGGGCTCTTCACCGGCTGTCGACAGCCGGCCTCCGAACACCCCCTCCTGCTTCACCCGGAGGTTGTGCGCCCGGATCCAGGACCGCACCCGCTGGCTGATGCGCCAGGACGCGTGATCCCAGACCTGCAACAACGCCGTCTTCCCTCGGGACGCCAAGCAGTCGCACACCCGTGCGGAATCAAATCTCGGAGCGAAAATTGACATTTGTTAATAATGTTGTCATTTAAGCGGTGTGGGATATTGGATGGTGTCTCATGGGAATGATTTTGTCCAGCTTGCGCATGCCGCGTCAAGAATTAGGGATGTCCCCATTCCGACCTGCGGGTTCGCCGTGGGACAGTCCGCCACGCCGTCCGAGCCACACGGACAAGCGGCGGCCGTGGCTTCGTGCGCTGCTGGGTAAGGAAATCTGTACGACTCTTGAACATTGTTGCATTGCACGTGATGGGGCCTATTGAATGTACGCTGGGTTCAAAGGTTCGAATGCCTGCCTCGCCGCGTCCTCGTGCCTCTGGATTTCCCACAACGTGTCGATCAGGTGGCAGTTCTCCTGACGAGTGCGCCTCCCGGAAGGATAGATCGGGCCGTGGATGAAACCTTTCCAGATCGCTTCGCGGCGGAGCGTGACGGATCGGCGAGCGAACCAGGCCGACTCGCGGCGTAAGATCGCCCGAGCCTTGGAACTTTTCGGCACGGTTGCCCAGTCGGATGCGCAGCAGGCGAGTCGCGTCGTCCGATCAGCCAGCATGGCATAGAATCGAGACTGCCGTTCGTACGCCGAGTGAACCAAGAGACCAAGGAGGATTGGGATCTCAACCGCCAACCGGACCCGGGACGGGAGTTGAGAGATCAGGAGGGTCGGGATCGCGAGGATCAAGAGGATCCAAACGGTGGAGGCCGGCGGCAGTGCGAGCATGATGCCGAGGATCGCCACTACGACCATCCAAAGACGGATTGTGAACCTCGGGAGTCGCATGCTCGTCTCTTTCGGACGGATGGCGCCGAACGGTTTTTTGGGGGGGACTCCCGAGACATGTGGCTATTGTACCAGCGAAGGCCAGGGTATCGTGCAGGCCACTCGCCCGACCTGGACGGTTTCTGAACTCAACAATCGGCCGCTGGCCGGGTCATGCCGACGGAGTTCCGGGGTAGGGTTGCAGAGGCAGAGATTCAGGCCGCCGCCAGGCTGCCTAGCCTGGCGGCATCATCAAGCGCGTTCTCTCGGAAAGTACAGTCTCTGCCCAACTGCGAGGCCGAATTCTTGGGGTTCAGAGTGGGCGACAAGGGTGGATCGGGTCGAAGGCGAGTACGGTGAGTCGCAAAGCGATCCACGATTGGCACTGTCGTAAGCAGTTATGTATGGGAATTCGCGCGGAGCGAGGATGGCCACGGTGAGTGCACCCGCTCTCCGATCAACCTATCGTCTTGTCAATCGTATCGCGATTTCCTGCGGCTTGCTCCGAAGCCCCCCTGTCAGGTTCAGGGCGATGACGTTCGGCAAGCCGATGGTTGATCTTGAGGGCGGAGCTCAATGCGGTGGACCGGTTCGGCTTACTCCGCCGCCTTCACCTCGATCTCGTCCAGCAGTTTGTTGACTGTCTCTTCCAACGACTCGCCTCTCAGTTCCTTGGCGCGGATGATGCCCTTGGCATCCAGGACGAAGATCGTCGGGTAGTGTGTGACGTCAAGCGCTTCGATGATCTTGCCTTCCGACCCGTTCCACCAGTGGGTCCAGGGCATCTTCTCGGTGGCGAGGAACTCGGTCAGCGTCTCCTTCTGTTCGTCCACGCTGATGCTGACCAGGGCGAACGGCTTGTCCTTCAGGCGGGCGACCATTCCGCGCTCGTGTGGGATCATTTCACGACAAGGTCCGCACCATGTCGCCCAGATGTCGAGGACGACGACCTTGCCCCGGTAGTCGGAGAGTTTGACTTCCTTGCCGTCGAGGGTCTGGCTGGTGAGTTCCGGGGCCGGTTTGCCAATCGAGAGGTCGGGCACGCGGTCACCGAACAATTCGAGGGCGATCTTGCGGTATCCCTCGAGGTCTTTCTTGCCACGCTCGCCTCGTGCCAGGGACCGCTCGACGTAGCTCTTCCCTTCATGCGCCTCGAGATCTTTCCGGACCGACTCGTCGGCCTGGATCCGCTCGGCACGCTGGATCGCCTCCTCGGTGTGACGGATCAGCGTCTTGTACGCCATGATTCGGACCTCGCGATCGGGGTTCCGGGCGATGATCTCGTAGACGAACTTCTCCGATTCCTCATCGGGCGAGATCACGAGTTGTACGATCACACGCTTGATCTTGGGATCGGTCACGTAGGACGAGCGGAGCCTCTGGATCGTGCGGGCTCGCGTGGTCGGATCCTCGAAGCTTCCATTCACGGCACGCTCGAGCGCATCGAAGGCGAGCGGGTCGCCGGGATTCTTCTCGGCGAATTCGAGGAATCGTGCCGCGAATCGCGCCGGGGGCGTTTTCTCGAAGGGAATGTAGAAGCGTTTGCCTTCGGCCGTCGACTTCGCGAACTCCTTTCCCATGACTTCGCGGAATGCCATTTCCGCATCGTCGTACTCCTTCTTCATCGCCTCGAAGTCGGCCGCCGGCTGCGCCGACTTCGGGGTCTGCGCTGGCGCGGTGGTGAGGGTGAGAGACACGAGAAGCACAGTCATCAAGGCATGTTGCATGACGATCGCTCATATTCTCTTTTGAAGGGAAGGGAGGCCCAAGCCTGAACGCGGTGTTCAATCAATACTGATCGGCGCTGAGCACTTCGCCGCCGTTGCGGGTCGAAAGTTTCTGGTAGACGCCGAGCTTCGATCCCGTCGCGAGGGTGAGCCCGTAGTCGGAGCCATTCGACGCCGGGGTCCGGCTCGCTCCGGCCGGCATGCCGTTGACCTGGGGCGAGGGGATGGTCCACGAGTCGATCGAGTCCTTGAGGAAGTGGACCGAGCCATCGCAGAAGGCGGCGTTCACCCCACCGGGATGGAAGCTCATGGCATCGAAGGTCGCCCACTGGGCGAGTGCGTTGTTGCCCGGATCGTTGGCCGGGTCGGAATAGCGCCGGCCCCAGTTGGGCGGAAACCGGGTCTCGAGGCACCAGTCGCTCGGCTGGCCCACGTGCCACTGGTGCAGGTAGCTTTGAGACCCGGTCGTGAAGACGCCGTGCCCGTTCTCGGAATACATGAGCGTGTTGCTCGTGCCGTCGGTCACGGAGGCGATGGTGATCGGTCCCCCTGCGATGATCACGCCGCGCGCGTAGCTGGACAATTGCGGGTCGGTCGTGAGGCCCGACGGCCCCTGGACAGCGCCGAAGGCGTTCCAAGGGCCCACGTTGCCCGAGTAGTGGTTGTGAAACTGCAGGAAATTCGGCGGTCCGTACGGGATGGGGTTCGACTTGAAGGCGGAGGGATCGCTGGGGCAGAAGAGCGTCGAGAAACCGGTGCCGCCAACCGTGTAGTTATCGGGGAAGAAATAGGAGAGCGTGAAGTTCGTCGCGTTGTAGATTGCATTCTGCTCCAGGTAGGGGCAGATGCGGACCAGTGACGAGAATCCGATGCTCGGGAAGTTGAAGAGCATGGCCGGCGGATAGACGCCGTTGGCGGCTTCGTAGCTGCTGGCCGCCAGGGCGATCTGCTTCAGGTTGTTGGTGCACTGGGCACGGCGGGCGGCCTCGCGCGCCGCCTGGACGGCGGGGAGCAAGAGCGCGATCAGGACGGCGATGATCGCGATGACGACCAGGAGCTCGATGAGCGTAAAACCTCGACTTCGACGACTCGGAAGGCGGGGGTTTTCGGAGTGCATGTCCAGATCCTCAAACTCATTGAAATGAGGGATGGATGGTTGAGAGAGGCAGGGACGGTGGGAACTCCGGCCTGTCACTGGGCGCGGGAGGGGATGCTGGCGGTCTTGCCGTTGCCGTTGCCATTGCCGCGTCGGGCGGCCGCCTTCTCCGGAATGACAAACCCGGCCGGCTTCGGGACGTCAATCGACCCGGCGCCTCGGACGGTATCGTCGCCGCCGCACCCGGCTCCGGCGACGAGCGAGACACCGATGCTCAGCCCAAGGATGACGGATCGGCAGAACCGGATGTTGCGATTCTTCATGGGAGTGGATCTTTCCTTATCAGCGAGTGCGATTGGTCTGATCGGGGACCCTCGGGACGCTCGCAAGCCACGATTCGGGCGAGTTCGACCAGGTGATGCATCGTCGGCAGCAAGTCGCGAATCGGCCCGGCGCAGTCGGGGTGCTGGGCGACGTAGGCTTCCGCGTCGAACGCTTCTCCTGCCAGGAGACGACGCGTGATCTCCTCGGTGAGTTCGGCGAGTCGGGAATCTCCGTAGGGGGTCGGGGGAACGCTCGGACCGCCTCGATCGATCATCCTTTCGCCTCCAGCAAGCTCCGCGTGTGGATCAAGGCGCGGAGCAGACGCGCTTTCACCGCCCCTTCGGTGATCCCGAGCGTCTCGGCAATCTCGGCCGCGCCGAGCTGCTCGAGGTAGCGCATCACCAACACCTCGCGATCACGCGACGAGAGGGCGGCCAGCGCCGCCATGACCTGGTCGCGCCGCTCTTTGCGCGAGAGCCGATTGCTCGGGCTTGTGTCGTTTGCCAGGAATCGGCGTGTGAGCGCCCGAGTCGAATCATCGAGCCACCCGCCAATCCGGTCCTCCCGGGTAATGCTCCTGCGCTGCGAGACGATGTGCCGCCGGTGGGTGTCGATCACGCGCTCGCTGGCGAGCTGGCGCAGCCAGCCGAGAAAGGGGAGCGGCCGGTCACGCAGGTATTCGTCCATCCGCGTCGAGGCGTCGGCCAAGGTCTCCTGGACGACGTCTGAGGGATCGACCCGGGAGGCGAGCCGACGATCGAGGCGGAACGCAACCATCCGCCTCAGGTTCTGGCGATAGAGCTCCAGCAGCTCCTGACGAGCGTCAGCGTCTCCTCGGAGGGCTTGGTCGATCAGCTTTTGAACGACCCGGGTTGTCTCGGTCATCGGCGATCCTCCTACCCACAGACCCCGTGATCGCGCGAAAAAGGATACGCGAGAAATTTCTCGATTTTCTCACCCAAAGCAACACAGTGATTTCATGCTCGCGCTCTGGCCGCCGTCTCGCCGAGTTCGAGGACGGGGGGCGTGATCACGACACGGGAGGGCGGCGAGCGAAAACAAAAAGGGGCTCAGGGATCTGCCACTCCCGTCGGTTGTGTTGAGTCGGGATGTGTGTGGTGGGATCGGTCCTTGAGCAGATCGTCGAGCCGGGCGGCCGAGAGCAATGTATGGCGATGCTCTGGTCCCAGAACGCGGCGCTGGGCGTCGAGACAGCGCCGGAGCAGCGTCTCGGCCTCGTCGAGCCGGCCTCGGGTCCGGAGGAGGGCGGCGAGGCTGCTGGCGACGTAGAGGGTGGAAGGATGCTCGGTGCCGAGAGACTGTCGCCGCGCCTCAAGGCTCTGGCGGAACAGAGGCTCCGCTTCCTCGAACCGCCCTTGCTGGTTCAGCACGTGGCCCAGGTTGTAGAGGGCGGTCACGGTGTCGGGATGGCGGGCGCCGAGGATTTTGCGGTCGGTGGCGAGCGACTCGCGGAAGATCTGTTCCGCCTCGGCGTACTTTTTCTGCTTCTCGAAGGAAACGCCGAGGTTGTTGAGCGTCGTCAGCGTGCTCGGGTGCTCCGGTCCCTTGCTGCGCCGCTGCTCGTCGACCAGGCCCCGGTAGAGCGTCTCGGCCTCGTCGAACCGACCTTCCTGGAGGAAGACGTCGCCCAAGTTGAAGCGGGCGGAGAACATGATGTCCGGATCAGGTTTCGAGGCGAGACGCGCGGCTCCGAGGGAACTCCGATAGAGCGACTCCGCTTCCTGGAGCCGCCCCTGGGTCCGGTGGACCTCCGCGAGGTACTCGGCGGTTCGCAACGAGGTTGCGTGCGAATGCCCGAGCGTGCGGCGTGCCTCGGCCAGGGACCGGGTGAGGAGCGTCCGGGCCTCGTCCCAGCGGCCGAGGTGCGAGAGCAGATGGCCGAGCCCCGACGCCGCTTCGAGCCGGTCCGCCCGATCGCGATCACCCAGGCGTTCGAAAAGCTTGTGAGCCGCGCGATAGTGGGACTCGCTCTTGAAATACTCGCCGAGGCCGTGATAGGCGCGGCCGACGGCAAGCTGAATCGTCGCCTCGATCTCGGACTGGCCGGCGAACGACGAGCCGACCTTCGCCGCGGCGCGGTCCAGAGCTTCCGATAGCGTCAGGCGGTTCGCGGCGGGGTTACTCGCGGGCTCCGCTCGATCGAGCAGGCCCTCGATCAGGAACCGGTTGATGGCCGCGGCCTTGGCGGCCTCGCCTCGGGCCTCTTGCTCGGCGACGAGCATGAGTCGCTTCTGCCGTACGGCCTCGCGCCAGTTCCAGGTGATGCCGGCGAAGCCGACGACTATCGCCAGCCCGAGGGCCGCGACGAGCCCCGCCTGAATCGGCTTGCGCCGGCACCAGCGCCACGACCGCGCCAGCGGTCCGACCGGACGCGCGACGATCGGCCGGCCATCGAGGAACCGACCGAGGTCCTCGGCGAGGTGCCAGGCCGTCTCGTATCGATTCGATGGGTCCTTCGCCATCGCCTTGGCGATGATCGTCGCCAGGTCGAACGGGACAGCGGGGTTCAGACGCCGGAGCGGCGTCGGCTCCTCCTCGGCGATCCTCCGGAAAATCTCCTGGCGATCGTCGCCCGTGATGGCGGGTCGCAACGTCAAGAGCTCGTAAAGAGTCGCGCCCAACGAGTAGATGTCGGTGCGGCGGTCAACCAACGCCCGTTTGCCGAGAGCCTGCTCGGGGCTCATGTAGCGCAGCGTGCCGGGCAAGTCACCCGTGACGGTGAGGCCGGCGTCCCCCTGGACGTCGGCCATCCCGAAGTCGGCCACCCAGAGCTCGCCGCGCAGGTCGACGAGGAGGTTGGCCGGCTTGATGTCGCGGTGAACGACCCCTTGGTCGTGCGCGTAGCCGAGCGCCTCGGCCGCCTGCACCCCCAAGCCGGCGACTGCGCGGAGAAAGGCGCGACTGCGTAGTGACGGCCCTCCCGAAGCGTCGGAATGGTCCGATCCGCGGGCGGGTTGCGAACCGTGACGGCTCCCCTCGGGCTCGCGCCGGAGCGGGGCCAGGCGCCCCGAGAGTAGCCCCGCCGCAACGGTGCTGAGTCCCTCGGAGGAAGAGTGACTCGCGGCCACCTCGCTGTGGCCATCGACCAGGTGGCGGAGCTCGCCGACCAGGTCGGCCAGGCTCCCCCCCTCGATGAATTGCATCGCGTAATAGGGGACGCCGTGGACCAGGCCCACATCATGCACCGGGACGATCCGGGGGTGTTGGAGCCAGCCGGCCACTTGCGCTTCAAGCTGAAATCGCTGCAAGGCGCGGGGATCCATCGCCGAGGCCTGGGGCAGAATCTTCAAGGCGACCCGGCGCTTGAGGGCCACTTGCTCGGCCTCGTAGACGACGCCCATCCCTCCTCGGCCCACTTCGCGGAGGATCCGGAAGTTGCCGAAGACCGTACGCCCTTCCTCGTCCCTCCCGGCCTCCGGAAAGTCCTCACCGCCGCCCTCCGCAAGCTCGGCCAGGCTTCGCATCGCCGGCAGCAGGCTCCGGAGCATCTCGGCCCAGGCCGGATGCTCCTCGACGATCTTCTCGATGTCGATCGTCTCACCCCCGAGGATCCGCTTCGTCGCCTCCTCCACCAGATCGACAAGCACCGGGTCAAGGGCTGCAAGATCGGCAGGCGACCCCGAGAGGCTCGAACGAGTGCCGCCCGAGGGCGACGAATCCAAAGGCTGGCCGACGGAGTGGCGCGGGGCTCGAGCGTGCCAGGACGCGACCTCGACGTCATCATGGTTCTCAGGATGCGGCATCGCGGAGACTCACGCGGGATCGACCCCGGCAAACGAGGATCCGAGCGTGCTCAATCAAGCCCGCCCGGCGAGATCGGCTCGCAATCGACGACGAGGAACAGCAGCCAGTCCGGGGGAGGGAACCGTCCGGCCGGGAGAGAAGCGATCGGGAGAGGTGGAGATAAGAGCAATGCGTCCCAAAAATCCCTGGCAGGGGATCTCAAACCCTCTCGAGGATATCCATCTTCAAGCCCATTTGACCAGACCTCTCGCTCCCCATATCGGCAAAAAAAGGGCCCGCTCTCCCGCGGATGAGTGACTCGATGATCTATCTTTCGTTCCGTCCTCCAACTCGTCAAGGATCATTTCCTGCTAATTTGATCGAGATAGTGGCACATCGGTCTCTCGAGGAGAATTGCCAGAAAACTCAAGCGAGAGATGGCCGACCGCCCAGATTTCCGTGGAATCACCAGCGAGTGACGCGAAGGATCGGTTTTTCAAAATCCGTTTGAGAAGAAAAATAGGCCGGTCGGTCTCAGCTCAGGTCTTATATGATGACCTCGCAACGGCCTGAGGAGACGAGCAAGAAATGGGGGCCCGATCACGGCACGTCCAGCCCTGTTTTTCTGACGGGCCCGGCGGTAAGACCAGGACGCGCGGGTTCGTACCTGAACCTCACTGATCTCGAGGACGGAAACCTCAAAAGGGAGGTCGACATGCTCGGCTTACTGACGCGACTCGGAGTGATTGCCTGTCTCTGGCTGGTGACCCAGTTCGGGACGACGGAGGCTCAGGAGTCCGTCGGCACGAAGGAAGTCCGTTACCGGGAGAGCCGCACGGCCATCGCGAACCCGGAACGCGGCTTTTATGCGCCCAGGATGAGCGAACGTATGGACGGGCTGGAGGGGCTGCGGGCACGCGGGATCACGCTGCTCCTCGTCGAGATGGACCTGCGGGATTTCAAGGACCGTGAGCTCAGCCCGGAGAAGCTCGCCGAGTTGCGGCTCGCCTTCTCCAAAGCCAGGGAGAACGGGCTGAAGGTGATCTTCCGCGCCGCGTACGGCTTCACCGGGCGGGATTACCAGGCCGACCCCAAGGACCTGGGGCGGATCCAGGGCCATATCAAGCAGCTCGGGACGGTCTTCGCGGCGGATCGCGACGTTCTCTTCGCAGTCCAGGCAGGATTCCTCGGCCCCTGGGGGGAATGGCATGGATCCAACCACGGCGAGACCCCGTCGCTGGAGGCACGCCGTGCTGTGCTCTTCGGCTTGTTCGAGGCGGTTCCGTCACCAGTCGCGGTGCAGGTCCGGCGGCCGATGTTCATCCGCGACCTGTTCGCCGGCGAACCCGACCTGACGGCCGAGACCGCCTCGAAGGGGGTGTTGCTCTCGAGGACCGGCTGGCATAACGACGCGCTCCTGAGCCTGCCGACGGACATGGGGACCTACGCGGAGCGGGGCTGGGATCGGGACCGCGAGCTCCGCTGGTGCGAGAACCAGGGGCGTTACACGCCGTTCGGCGGCGAGACGGTCCCCAGTTCGGCGAGGACGCCCATCGAGCAGGTGGTTCGAGAGCTGGAGCAACTGCACACCACGTATCTGAACAGTGCGTATCACCGGGGGACGCTCGACGGCTGGCGAAAAGCCGAGCACCTTGGCGAGAACGCATTCAGCCACATCGAGCGACGGCTCGGCTATCGGCTGGTGGCGGATCGGCTGCGCTACCTGGCGGTCATGCCGGGCGAGCCCATTCGCATCGAGTTGGAACTGAGGAATGTCGGTTTCGCCGCACCCGTCCTGCCGCGCGAGGTCGCGATGGTGCTGAGCCGGGGAGACACCCAATACCGGGCTATTGCCGACGCGGACCCCCGGCGCTGGGACCCGGGTGTGGCGATCCGCGTCGGTTGCGAGCTGCGCCTGCCGCCAGACGCTCCCCGTGGCCCTTGGACGCTGTCGCTGCACCTGGCGGACCCGTCGCCGGGTCTCCGGGACGACGGCCGGTATGCCATCCGGCTGGCCAATGAAGACATCCGCTTCATCGAGCAATCCGGCTGGAACGTTCTGGCCGAGGACGTGGAGATCCGCTGACGATTGCTAAGGGGGACACAAGGCCGTCGGGCAGCTCGCGGTCGACGAACCCGGCGAAATCTCGGGCGGTGAACGAGGCGAAGCCTTTTCCGGCCCAGTTCCCGGAAATGCTCGACACCATGACGCCGAAGCGTCTCGCGTCCTCCTGCTCCTCGGTCCATCGGCCACGGGTAGCACGGATCGGGGCGGGGCGCAAGTCAGCTTGTTCCAGGCCGCGGGCCTCGATCTCCTCATTCCTCATTTTCCGGGGCTGGATCGGCGCGGCCACAGGATCGCGCCTGCCACGCCGATGAGCAGACCGAAGATCGCCCCGCCCACGGCCCCGACGGCGAGGTCGATCGCGAAAATGACGAAGGGCGCGAACCCGGCAGACTCGAAGCCCATCGTCCCCGGAGCCGGGGGGAGTGTGTTCACCACCGTCATGGCCCGGTAGCCGCCGACGGCGAGTCCGCCGATCAACCCAAGGATCGTGACAAGGATGACCATGGCCGAGCGGCCAAGGATCGACTTCAATCGGGCACTTCGCGCGGACGTGGGCATGGCAGGCTCCTTTCGGGTCTCTATCTGGATCTGGCGGAACGTCCGCATGCCGTGCCATCGCGGAGGAACCGCTTGCACCTCCAGCCCGGCCGGAAGGCAAGAGGCGGGTCGGGATCTTCCGCGGGCGTGAGCCTCCAGGCCGTGCTACGGCTTGGGGATGCCGACATTCAGCAATCCCCAGAAACAGCCATTGCACGTAGCAGTCGCCCAAGCGTCGGAAAACCTTGTCGCGACCGCTACGTCGAGGGGCTGATAGTGAGGATGTTACTTGAATAGGGAAATGAGCATGTGCGTCGACGGCTTCGAGCCATGCCACCTTTGTGGCAAGAGTTGTGATGCATACAGGCTATCCCTTGTTTTTGCGAATCATCATTGAACGTGTGACATAAAATTGTGCAGTCGTCAATATTGTTGTTGTTTCTCTGCTCCTGGCCCCACTCCTTGGGGCCGTATGCGGAATTGCGGAGAGTCCCGAAGGAAAACGGTCATTCCGTATGAGAGGCGATGCGCCGTGTTCAGATTCCCTTGATACGGCCTGTTTGCGGGGCTGAGCGGGGAAATCGAGCGACCTGACGGCCCAACGACCGGCACTATCCCCGGCCACGTCACCGGAGTAGGATGGCCGGAGAGTGAAGCAACTGAACCGATCCCAAAGAGGCGGACCGCGGAGGGAATCAGCATGGCGATGATGCGTGTCGCGCAGGTCTCGAGCCCCAAGGGCTCCTTCGAGATCGTGGAAAGACCGATCCCCGAGCCAGGAGCGGGGACGGTGCGGATCAAGGTGCAGGCTTGCGGAATCTGCCACAGTGATTCGATCACCAAGGAAGGGCTATTGCCGGGGATCCAGTATCCACGGGTTCCCGGGCATGAGGTCGCCGGGGTGATCGACGCGGTCGGCCCCGGTGTCCCGGGATGGGCGGCGGGCCAGAGGGTGGGAGTCGGATGGAACGGCGGCTATTGCGGTTATTGCGATCACTGCCGCCGCGGGGAGTTCTTTGCCTGCGTGCGGGGCCAGGTCACCGGCATCACCTATGACGGTGGCTATGGGGAATACCTGATCGCCCCCGCCAGCGCGGTCGCGCTCATGCCCGCCGACTTGCCGGCTGTCGAAGCTGCGCCACTGATGTGCGCCGGCCTGACCACGTTCAACGCCCTGCGAAATAGCGGGGCGCGTGCGGGCGATGTCGTTGCCGTTCTCGGGCTGGGCGGCCTCGGACATCTCGGCGTCCAGTATGCCGCGAAGATGGGCTTCCGCACGGTCGGCATCGCGCGGGGGAAGGAGAAGGAGCCGCTCGCCCGTCAGCTGGGCGCGTCGGTCTACATCGACAGCCTTTCGCAGGACCCGGCGGAGGAGCTCAACAAGCTGGGCGGGGCCAAGGCCATCCTGGCGACGGTGACCAACGGCGAGGCGATGAGCGCAGTCCAGGGCGGCATCGCGGCGAACGGGACGTTGCTCGTCATCGGGGCGGCCGAGTCGATGCAGGTCTCGCCCCTGCTCTTGCTCTCGGGGTGCCGTTCCGTCAAGGGTTGGTATTCCGGGACCTCGATCGACTCGCAGGATACGCTGGCGTTCAGCGTGATGGCCGGTGTGCGCTCGATGAACGAGACCTTCCCGCTGGAAAAGGTTGCCGAGGCCTACGACCGCATGATGAGCGGCAAGGCGCGGTTTCGGGTCGTCCTGACAATCGGGGAGTAGGCCAAAGCGAATCGTTTGAGCAAGGACACGCATTGTGATCTTGGAATCGCATTACGTGTCCAGGCTTTCCACGATTACGTTCCTTGCCAAGGGTCGATAATCAGGGCTCCCCACGCCTCGAAATGCTTCGTGTTTCGGGGGCGGACCTTCGCTCAAGGCGAGGTTCACCACCTCGGAGCGTCGGTTCTTCGCATCGGCGAGATTCCAGGTCATTCGGCACCTCCATGATCGAACTGGCCACGCTAGCCAGCCTGCCACGTTTGAGGACTTTCGGCAGGGACGCATTGAAGCCCCCCGCCCTGCCCCGCAACTTCATCACCAAGGTGAAGGAAGCCGACGGACAAATTGCCTATTTTGCCGGCGTGATACCCTATCCTTCTCGCATGCATCGCAACTACAATGCTTGCTTCCGTAGGGTGAACGAGGTTGGCGGTGGTAGTCCGCCCCGAGGTTGCCCTTTTCCGATTGCTCCCCCAAAGCCCAGCTTCGCCTCACCGAGACGGCAGCAGGTCAGCGCCGGCAGCGTCGGGTCGCAGGGGGTGTCCTGCAGTCATGCCTACCAGAGGACGAGGGTGTCCCCCGGGAAAACGCGATGGCCGCACGCGACTCATTCAACAGCCGGACGTCCGAACTCGGCCCCCCCGCGCCGGAGTCCCTGGAGCCGCTACGGGCCGTGCACACGACGAACTTCCCCGCATTGCTGCGGCAGTTGGGCGTGTCTCTGCTGGTAACCACCTACCAAGCCGGCAAGCTGGTGATCGTCCGCGAAGAGGGAGACCACCTCAACGCTCACTTCCGCCTCTTCCACGCCCCGATGGGTCTCGCCCTCGACGGTGGCCGGCTGGCCATCGGCACACTAGTTCAAGTGCATGAATACGTCGATGTTCCGGCGGTGGCCTCCAAGCTCGACCCGCCCGGCCGGCACGACGCCTGCTTCCTGCCCCGCGCCAGCCACCACACGGGCAACATCCAGGGGCACGAGATGGCCTGGGACGCCGATGGGGCACTCTGGGTTGTCAACACCCGGTTCTCCTGCCTCTGCACGCTCGACCGCTCGGCCAGTTTCACGCCGCAGTGGCAACCGCCGTTCATCACGGCGCTGGAGCCGTCCGACCGCTGCCACCTCAATGGCCTGGCCATGGTCGACGGCCGCCCACGCTATGTCACGGCGCTTGGCGAGACTGACGAGCCGTCGGGCTGGCGCGCGAACAAGTCCAAAGGCGGCATCGTGATGGATGTCGCCTCGGGCGAGGTGATCACCCGTGGCTTGTCGATGCCCCACTCGCCGCGTTGGCATGGCGGCCGGCTCTGGGTCTGCGAATCGGGCACGGGGACGCTTGGCACGATCGACATGACAACCGGCAAGTACGAGCCGATCGCCGAGGTGCCGGGCTTCACACGGGGGGTCGACTTCGTCGGCAACCTCGCCTTCGTCGGCCTCTCTCAGGTGCGGGAGAGCGCTGTCTTTAGCGGCATCCCGATCACCGAGCGACTGCCCGCCGACGAGCGGACCTGCGGGGTCTGCGCGATCGACCTGAGGAATGGCCAGGTCGTTGCGCTCTTGCGTTTCGATACCGCCGTGCAGGAGGTCTTCGCCCTGACGGTTCTACCGGGCCGACGATACCCGGAACTGATCAACGACGACGCGAAGCTGCTGGCCAACTCATTCGTGGTGCCCGATGCGGTGCTCGCCAACGTGCCGGCGTTTCTGCGCGGGCCGGCGCAAGCGACCCTTGGTGCGGCGGGATCAGCCGAGCGCAGGAGTGTGCCACGCGGGACGTTCAGGAGCGTGTGAGACAGGTTTTCCTCCATCAATGTTGTTCAACTCCAGTCACAAGGCATAACGATGAGTTTCCATTTGGCGCAGAATCCGCCGAAGGCCGTGAGGGGAACGCTCGAAGGTCGGCAACGTCGACGGCAACGACCGACGTTGATGGCGCTCGAGGAACGCCAACTGCTCTCGCTGTTCACCGTCACGAAAACGACCGACGACGGCAGTGACGGCACGCTGCGCTGGGCGGTCGGCCAGGCGAATGCGGCCTCCGAGTCCAGCACGATCGAGTTCTCTCCCCTATTCAACACACCTCAGACGATTACGCTGACCCAAGGCAGGACTTCCGGCCTCGAATTGACCAACCAGAGTTGGTCGGAAACGATCCAGGGCCCGATGGTGAAAGTGAGGGTCAGCGGCAACGATGGCAATGTCAATAACGTACTCTCGGTCTTGACCGGCGTGACCGCCTCGATTTCCAACCTTGAAATCACCGACGGATATGATCCTGACTTTGTCGCTTATGGCGGCGCTGGCCTGTTCATTGGTTTCAGCGCGACAGCGACGGTGACCAACTGCGACTTCAGTAACAACGTCGCCCAAAATGCCGGCGGCAGCATCTTGAACTTGGGCACCGCAGCTCTGACCGGATGCACCATCAGCAACAGCCAGTCCCCCCATGGCGGCGGCATTGCCAACGGCTCGGGCGGCAAGCTGACGATGACCAATTGTACGATAAGCGGCAACCTCGCGATGGATAGCGTGGGTCCCAATGCGGGAGGGGGGGGCGGCCTCTACAACGGTAATGTGGCGGACCTGACCAACTGCATAATCGAACGAAATAGCGCCGCCGAAAAAGGCGGTGGCGTCTTCAATGTGCTGGCCAAGACGGTGAACATGACCGCCTGCACCATCAGCGGCAACGGCACCGCCTCTGACGGTGACGGCGGCGGTTTCTACAGTGAAGGTACGCTGAATCTCCAGGGATGTACCATCAGTAACAACTCGGCCAACCGGGGGGCCGGCGCCTTCAGTGTCGCGGAGGGGGAATATATTGGCGGTGTCTTGAACTTGACGGACTGCACCGTCAGCGGCAACACCTCCAGCGCGAGCGGCGGCGGCCTGTACAGTGGCGGCATCAGTGTGAGCCTGGTGAATTGCACCGTCAGTGGCAACGAGGCACGCTCCGGCGGCGGTGGTGGATTGCTCTCCAGCCACGGCACCGCCACGCTGACCTCGAGCACGTTCAGCGGCAACACTGCTGGCCAGTACGGCGGCGGCCTGTACAACTATTACTGCACGGCGACGATCACCAACTGTACTGTCTTCAAGAACTCCGCCGGCCCTGGCTATTACGGCGGCGGCCTGTACAACGACGGCTACTCGGCCACCCTGGTGTTCTGCACCTTTAGCCAGAACTCGGCCACCTACGGCGGTGGCGTGTATAACTATCATACCGGCACGGTGAACCTGCAAAACAACATCGTCGCCGGGAACACGGCTTCCAATCAGGGCTCCGACGCCGGCCCCGACGTCTATGCCACCGTCTCCTCTCTTGGCGGCAACTTGATTGGTGTGGTCGACAGCGGAAGCGATGGTTGGCAATCCTCCGACTTCACCACGGGCACGCGCACCAACCCGCTCAATCCCCGTCTGGCAACGTTGGGCAATTACGGCGGACCGACCCAGACCATGGCCCTTCTGCCCGGCAGCCCGGCCATCGGCAATGGCGTACCCGTCGGAAAGATTCTGACCGATCAGCGCGGCCAGGGGCGATCCGGGCGTAGCGATATCGGAGCCTTCCAGAGCGGCGGTTTCATCCTCACGCCGGTCGCCGGCAGCAGCCCGCAATCGGCCGTCGTCGGAAAGGAGTTCGCCCACCCGCTGATCGTCACCGTGAAGGCCAACAATCCGGTCGAGCCGGTCGACGGCGGCGTCGTCCTCTTCGTTGCGCCGGCGGCCGGCGCCTCCGCCACGCTCTCGGCCGCCACGGTGATCATTGCCAACGGCCAGGCCGGCGCGACCGCCATCGCCAACGCCACGCGCGGCGCGTACACCGTCACCGCGACCGCCGCCGGCGCCGCGTCGGCTCGCTTCGCCCTGGCCAATTCCGAGGCGCCCAGCCTGGTGGTGACGGACTACCAGGACGTGGTGGACGCGTTCGACGGCCTGACCAGCTTGCGCGAGGCAATCGCGTACGCCAACAGTCACCCCGGCCCCGACACCATCACCTTCACCCCGGCCGACTTCTTCGGCAAGTCACTCCGAACGATCCGGCTTCTCGCCGGCCCGCTGGTGCTGACCGATCCGGCGACCACGACGATCCACGGTCCAAGGGCGAGGCGGCTGACGATCAAGGGCGACGGCCGGAGTCGGGTCTTCGACGTCCAGGCTGGGTCGGCGGCGCTGTCGGGGCTGACGATCGCCGGAGGCCGGGCCGACCACGGCGGCGGCCTGCGCAACGACGGCGGCACGCTGGTGCTGTCCGGCGTCATTATCCGCAACAACTCCGCCCGTGGCTTCGGCGGTGGCCTGTTCAACACGGGCCGGGCGCGGCTCACCAATGTCATCATCGGCGGCAACCACGCCCGCGTCGGCGGCGGTATCGCCAACCTCGGCAAGCTGGCGCTGGCCCGCGTCACCATTGGCCACAACTTCTCCCCCGTCGCCCGCGGGCTGTTCAGCCGCCGCGCGGCGACACTACTGCCTCGATGAGGCCCGGTCGGACCGCGGGCGGTGACGCTGGCAACGGCGCCACCGGATCGCGCCGCGGGCCGCCAGGGAGCCTGTTGGCCATATCCCGGCCGGTGCGCTATTTTAGGTAGAGAACCCACCGCAGAATCGACGGGGACCGGAGGCCGCTAGTGTCTTTCACCGTTCATGAGGTGAGGTCGAAAAGGGGGCATTCGTCAATAATGCCGTCATTTGGTCAATCTGGGATATTGCATAGTGTCTCACAGGAATGAGTTTATCTGATTTGCGCAGACTGCGTCAAGAATGAGGGGCGTCCCCATTTCAACGCCCCGGGCGAGATGTGCGGACCGTCAGCAGGGTCGTGAACGATTACTTATCGAAGTACTCGTCCGCTACCGGATTCCACTGATCCAGCGAGATGGATTTGATTGTCTTAGCCTTGACCGGTGCCCACTTTCGTAGATCGCAATGGACGCACTCACGGGCCATCAAATTGCCGTAGAACCAGGTGAGATGAAAGGGACGCCCGCAATTTGGGCAGGGCCAAAACAATTTCCTCCAATGAGCGACCATGATATTGCCCAACGCCGGCAGGGCGGCAATTAATATGAAAAGGATGTCATAATTTAATCCAAAGCGGGCGATGAAGTCGCATAGCAACGATCCGAATGCGAACCATGGTGGACATAGAAGGATCGCCAACCAGAACGCACGTTGTCGTCGCCTAAATTCGTCCCAAGCAGGGTCCATGGGAACCTTCGAATTGGTTCGGGATACATCGGTCTATGTGAACTTGGGACGAGAGCCCAAGTCCGTCGCCGCTCAGCACGCGATGTCTAAGCGGGTGGACTCGGTCCCCCTATAATTCAGTATGATTCGCACACCAATTGACGACGCAACCCGTGATGAACTCCAAGCCTTGCGCCGGAACCCGATTCCGCCGCGGGTCCGTGATCGTGTCGAAATGATCCTCCTCTCCGACGCGGGCTGGTCGGCCCCTCGCATTGCCATCCACCTGGGGGTCTGTGGCCAGACCGTTCGCGACGTCCTCCGGGCGTTCCTCGCCCGCGGCCTCGAGGCGCTGTATCCCTTCCGCTCGGGACCCGCCCCCAACCTCGCCAATCGCGACCGTGTGGCCGACGAGTTGAGGCGGTTGCTTGCCGAGGAGCGAACCTGGACCAGTCGGCAACTCAGTCAAGCTCTCGCCGAGCAGGGGATCGTCCTGGGTTCCAAGCAGGTCCGCCGCCACCTCAAGCGAATCCAGGCCAGTTACCACCGCACGGCCTGGACCCTGAAGCATAAGCAGGATCCGGTCAAAGTGGAGCGAGCCGGCCACATCCTGGACAACCTCAAGGCGAAGGCGGACAACGGGGATTTGACGCTCTACTTCCTCGACGAGTGCGGCTTCGCTCCCACCCTGCCGGTCGGCTATAGCTGGTCGTTGCCCAAGCAGCGCAAGTTCATCCGCTACGAGGCTTCGCAACGGCGCCGGGTCAACGCGATGGCCGCCTATCGGCCCTATGGCCGCACGCCACGGCTGGAGGTGTTCACGGCCGAGCGGACCTGGGATTCGTATGACCTGCTTGGATTCTTGAAGGCGTGTAAGCGCTCGAGATTCCCAGGGGGGAGGCCGCGATTGGCACTCCCGTCACTCCGCGCATCGGACCGCCCTTGGATCACTTCCGCTTGCGACGATCCGCTCGTTTTGCGTCGCGACGCCGTGCCCGCTCACGTGATTCCTCCAGGCGATGCGTCAGCACGTGTCCCGGATGGTTCCGAGCCCACCGATCGGGCAAGAGGTCCTCGACTCGTTCCGGGGCCACGCTCAGCGTCATCAGCACGTCCTTGACGTAGGCCCACGGCTCCAGACGATGACGCTTCGCCCCTGCCACTATCGTGCTCAACACCGCCGCTCGCGGTCCCGCATCCACATTCCCCAGGAACAACCAATTCTTCCGGCCGATGGCTTGGTCGCGGAGGCGACGCTCCGCCACGTTGTTGTCGATCGTCAGCCGGCCGTCCTCGGTGTAGCGGCACAACGCCTTCCACTGATTCCGCGCATAGGTCAGAGCCTGGCCCAACGCCGATTTCGGCAGCGACTGGTCCGCAAGCCGATCGAGGTCCCCTCGAAGCCGTTCCAGGATCGGCACCGCTTCTTGCGCACGCAGGGCCTGTCTCGCCTCAACGGACAACCCTCGGGCGCGATCCTCCACGTCGTATAACCGGCGGATCGCTTCCAGGATCAAACCCGCGTTCCCCGGCGACGACGACCGCGCATCGTAGAACTTGCGGCGGGCGTGCGCCCAGCAAGCGACTTCAAGGATCGCCGAAGGCGACCCGAGATAGAGTCCGTCATATCCGGCATATGCGTCAGCCTGAAGATAACCCGCGAAGCCGGCGAGGAACGTCGCCGGCCCGTCGCGTTTGCGACTCGCCGTATGGTCGTACACGTCGTAGGAATGATCCTCGTCCCCATGATAGAGCCAGAACCGTGTCGTCAGGCTCCCGGGAGCCTCGCCGCCCAGCGCCTTGACGGGGGTGTCATCGGTCCAGATCACCGGAGATTGGAGCACGAGCTGCTTCTGGAGGTCGTAGAGCGGCCCCATCAACTCGGCGGCCTTGCGGACCCAATCGCACAGCGTCGCACGCGGCAGGTGCAAACCGTAGCGAACCGAGATGTCCTCGAAGCGGTACAGGGTCAAGTGATCGATAAACTTGGAAATCAGCAATTGCGAAAGCAGACCCGCTCCCGCGATGCACCCCGGGAGCGGCCGCTCCGGTCCGTCGGGGCTTTTCACACCGTCGTGGCAGTGCGAGCACGCGTACTTGGGAAGGACGTGGACCCGGACCTCCAGGCGAGCCGGGATGAATTCGAGCTCACGCCGCTCATCCTCGCCGATGCGTGCCTTGGACCGGCCGCAGCATGAGCAAGTCTTGTCCGCCTCGGGCACGTCATGTTCGATGCGGACCTGGGGCAGGCGGCTGAAATCCAGCGTCCGCGATGGCCGGGACTTCCTCGGAGCGGCCGGCGTCGGGGCCTCCGGTTCGGCCTCGGGAGTCACCTCGAGGTCCTCGCCGAACGCGAAGAGATGACCTTGTCCGGGATCGTCGCATCGTTCGCTACGTCGCCCGTAGACATAGCGGCGGTACCGCTCCAACTCCTGGCGCAGGCGGTCGTTCTCTTGCGCCAACTCCTCATTGGCCCTGGTGGCTTGATCGAGTGCGGCGAGCAGGTCCTGGATCCGTTGCTGCATCGCATCGACGGGAGGGGCCGCGTCGCCAGAGACTGGCGGCGACGCGGGCGATTCGGGGCCGGATTGGGCATTTCGACCGAGAGGAATAGTCATCACTTGAATTATCGCATGCTCACCTCTGATTTCAAGTGGTTTTCCCGGGATTCTCCCTGTTTTTCTCAGGCCTCCGGTATCGTTTTCGTTGCTGGGCGTTCCCCAGGTCGATGCCGCCCAGGAGCATGGCGAGTTGGGCGGACCGGAGTTCGATCGGGGCGTCGGAGGAGGGCCGGAGGGGGACCTGGAACGAGCCGGCTTCGAGGCGATAGTACCAGATCGCCAGGCCATCGACATTCCAGTAGAGGATCTTGATGCGATCACGTCGGCGATTCAGGAAGAGGAAGAGATGGCCGGAGAGGAGCTCCTCCTGAGGGAAGGCTTGGCTGACGATTCCCGAGAGCCCGTCAAAGCTTTTTCTGAGGTCGACGGAGTCGGCGTGAAGGAGGATCCGCACGGTGTGTGGGACGCTCAACATGAGGTGTCCTCCATCCTCGCCGCGACGCGGGCGACGGTCTCGACGACCCGGCAGACGAGTTCGTCGCCCGCGGCGATGGGCAGGAGGATTCGTCCGCCGTCGGGGAGTCGGATGGTGAGGAATTCAGCGGAATCGCCGGATCGCGACTCGGGGGCGGCGGCGAGGATGACCGGCACGAATGCCGGTTCGCGAGCCGGAGAGGGGACAGGGCCAGGCGAATCCGAGGCGAGGCGTCGCTTCCAAGCGTGGAAAGACGCGGTCGAGATCCCTTGGCCGTGGCAGAACTGGCCGATGGTGAGACCGCTGTCGGACTGCTGTTGCAGTCGCCGACGCCAGAGGACTGGGAGGGCAGGATTGGCGGCACGTGGCATCTTCTGACTCCGGAGGACGAACAAAATGGTCCGTCTTCCAGGCTATCAGGCGGCACAAGACTGGCTATTTCGAGCGCTTACGAAGGCGTTGCCATGGTCGAGTCGCCCGCGTGTCGTGGTACTGGACAATGCCAGCTTCCACACGAGCGCGGTGATCCGACAGGCCCGTCAGGAGTTGGCGGCATCGGGAATCTATCTCTACTACCTGCCGCCGTATAGTCCGGAGTTGAACCTGATCGAGTCGGTGTTCCGACAGGTGAAGCATCAGGAGATCCCTCAACGGAGCTTTCCGACACGCTGTGAATTGCGGAACGCCGTGGAGACTGGGTTCTCCAACTACGGCGAGCACCTTCCATCAAAAACTCCAAAAAGATTCCGTCCGGCCGCTTAGGAATAGGCCGGGGATAACTTCCGTGGTTGGCATCGGTTAGGATGTCAGACCAGATGTTTGGAGGGAGTATACGGGAGGGTCACATGGAAGCCTACACACCGACAGTCCAACGGATGATGAAACGGCTCTTCGGCTCGTTGAAAGAGAACGACCGGCGGCGGTATGCGGCGATCGAGGCCGCGAAGTTGGGGCACGGCGGGGTCGAATACATCGCGGGTGTCCTGGAGTGCGACCCGAAGACGATCCGGTTAGGCCTCGGGGAGTTGGAAGGCGAGGACGACCTGGACACGGGCCGCACTCGCAAAAAAGGGGCGGCCGGAAACGGTTGATCGAGGTCGACTCGGCCATCGAAGCGAACTTTCACAAGGTCCTTGAGGACCACACCGCGGGCGACCCGATGCGACTTGAAGTGAAATGGACCAACTTGTCGCGGCGCCAGATCGCCAAGCGGATGGAGGAATTGGGGACACGCGTCAGTCGCGACATCGTCTCGAAGTTGCTCCGGAAGCATGGTTACCGCAGGCGGAAGGCGGTGAAGAAGAAGACGATGGGGCCGCGCCACCCGGATCGCAACGCCCAGTTCGAGAATATCTCCCGTCTCAAGAAGAGGTACTTGAAGGCCGGCTTGCCGGTAATCAGCATCGACACGAAGAAGAAGGAATTGCTGGGCGATTTCCAACGCGACGGGGTGATCGATACTCAAGAAACGATCGTGGTCAACGACCATGACTTCGGGAGCATGGGCTCGGGTACTGTGATCCCGCACGGGATCTACGACGTGGGGCGGAACCTTGGATTCGTCCACCTCAACACCAGCCACGACACCAGCGAACTGGCCTGTGACAGCATTGCGGCTTGGTGGGAATACCACGGTCGGTTGGCCTATCCCGGGGCAAAGAAACTGCTGGTGCTGTGCGACGGCGGAGGTAGCAATAGTGCGTCGAGATATGTATTCAAGGAGCAACTTCAGAAGTTGGCGAATCGGCTGGGCATCGAGATCCGAATCGCCCATTACCCGCCGTACTGCTCGAAGTACAACCCGATCGAGCACCGCCTCTTCCCGCACGTGACGCGGGCCTGCCGCGGGGTGATCTTTCGAACGTTGGAGACGGTCCAGTACTACATCTCCAAGACCGAGACTGCCACGGGCTTGAAGGTGGCAGTGCGAATCCTTGAGAAGGTGTATCAGACCGGCATGAAGTGCGCCGAGGGATTCAAGGAGGGCATGAAAATTGTCTTCGACAAAGTCCTGCCCAAATGGAACTACCGGGCTCTCCCCAAACCAGCATGAAAACGGGAAGTTATTCCCGGCCTATTCCTTAGCAACGCGGAACAGCAAGGACATGCATTGTAACGCTGGCCTGAGTGAAATTGAATCGTCGAAACGGAGGTGGAGCAGTCCCAGGCGGTCGGCCACCTCACGCAACCGCGGTTGACTCGAAGCGAAGTAGCGCCCCAGCAACCAGCCATGACTCCGCTTCAACAGCCGAGCGAGTACCCCGGGCAACTCCCCCGAGATCGACGCCTTGCCTTCCCGGAACAGTTGGCCCGTGTCATCGAATGAGCAACAGGTCGTTCCCCAGCGTGAAGCCTTCGACCATCCCCTCACGCGTCGAGTCCAAGCCGCGGCGATCCTCGATCGGGCAGAGCCAGTGTGACTTCACCAGGCCGGAGGATAGCGCCTGGGCGGCCACGCTCCCCGCCTCGGCGGCTTTGAGTGCTCGACACGCCCCCATCGCGTGACGTCGGGGTCGACGAGATGAGCGAGAGCGATCGTTATTGCTGAGTCTCCTGGGTGAATCTGAGGATTTTCCCAGATTCTGATGCCAGGGTCCAGAGTGCAATACATGTCCTTGCTGTCAGGGATGTCCCCATGTCGACGCCCCAGCAGGGTTAGGAATCGGCGGAAGGTGGGCCGGGTGAAGATCGGGGCGAAGGCGTCCCGGAATCCGCGGGAGTCTCGGGTGGAATGGGCATGAGTCCGCCTCGGGCGGTGCGCGTCGAGAAGTCTGTTTAGCCTCTCGTCGTACCGCCCGAGGCGGACTCAGAACTGCACAAGTCGAGCTTAGTGGCGGGCGTTCTTGCCGGCTGCGCCGGGCCGCGGGGGCGGCTGCATCTGCTGGAGCTTCTTCGAGGCCTCCAGACCAGCGTCCGGGCGGGTCTCATCGACCGTCGGCGCAGTCTTACCGCCACCCTCGCCGCCGCAGCCGGGGAGGGCAAAGAAGACCGCCAGAACGAGGCCGACCGACATCATTCGCACGAAAGACATGAAGCAATCCTCTTCGCGTTTGTCAAACAGTAAGGGATAGGCCGGGCGTTTCGCATGACCGGCCTTCGGGGCGTCGATGATTCTGTTGGAGAGTCGCAAGGAGGGCTCGAACGACGACCTTCTCCCGTTGAGGGAGAAGTTGCCCCACGGGGGCGGATGAGGGGTCGACCGCCGCGGGATCTCATCATCGGCCCGGGCACGTCCCGCCTTCCGATCCGAAGGTCTCAGGTCGTACTCCTCATCCGGCCTTCGGCCCGCTTCTCCCGCAAGGGGAGAAAGGTTTCGCGTCGCGAGCGTTTCCCGCATCTCGACAAAACAGACGTCGACTCACAACGAGTCGGAGCTGACGATCTCGCCGCCGGCCCGGGTGCCCACCGCCCACCAGGTCGAGATCGCGATCGTGTCCTTGAAGAACCGGACGGAGCCGTCGGCCATGCAGGCGTTGACGCCGCCGGAATGGTTGCTCCCCACGGTGATGGCGTCGATGGCCTGACCCGGCGGATAGTTCTCGGCCATGCACGAGATGCCGTTGGGCGTGTTGACGTGGGTGTAGCTGTTAAACCGAAGGGTGTTGGCATGCGAGCCCGCCCAGACCGCGCCGGCGATCCAGGAGTTGTTCGTCTGTCCGGCGGTGGAGGTGGTGGCGGGCAGTCCGCGGCAGGCCTGGACGAACGCCATGGCCTGCGCGCTGCCTCCCGAGTCGGCCGAGACGGTCGGCACGGGGCCGAAGGTGACCCGCCTCGCATCCGCTGAGCCGCGGGTGACCGTAACATCGTTAGGCCCGATGCCGACCAGCCGCTCGCTGAACGCCACAGTGTTCGACGTGCCGTCGATCACGCCCTCGAGGCCGATCGTCCTGCAGTTGTTGGGGTAGTTCGTTCCCACCCTTGTCTTCCCGGGCTCTTCCTTCATTGGAATGATGATACCGCTCCAGGTCGACATCGACGCCGGTCCGCCGGCATTGGCGCAGTAGTTTGTCCAGGAGGACGCGAGCCATGGCCCCGTGCCTACGCTCTCCGACGGGCAGATGAACGTCGCCACCCGCGCCCGGCAGACCGTCTGGTAATTCTCCGTCGCGTTCGCGCCGAACGAGTAGTTCGCCGCGTTGGCCAGCTGCTGCTGCTCCATACTCGGCATCAGCGACGCGGCCCAGCCCAGCGGCCAATCGCCCATGGCGGGTTTCGCAGGACCAGTTTCCCACATGTTGCCCGCCAGCGGCGGGAAGCTATTGTGCGTAGACACATAGTTATGGAGCCCCAGACCGATCTGCTTGAGGTTGTTGACGCACTGGGCGCGGCGGGCGGCCTCCCGGGCCGCCTGCACGGCCGGCAGGAGGAGGGCGATCAGGACCGCGATGATGGCGATGACCACGAGGAGCTCGATGAGAGTGAATCCCGAGCGCCGACGCAAGGCAGGGAGACTCATGCGCGTAGTTCCTTCCTGGAAGGAGACGTGATAAACGAGATGTTCGCACGATAGAGAGTCGCGGGACCGGCTCTGAGAAAGGGATGGTCCCGTCAATCTAATGTTAGATAATGCTTGGCCGCCCAGGTCAAGGGTGCTCTGAAGAAACTAGGAGGAGAATCACTCCTAAGGTCAACGTCCTCCACGGGTTCGAAGACGTCGGAGTCCCCGAGGATTTACTCTTGGAGGGTCGAAAAGACAGCCATGTTAGGAGACGGTCAAAACGAGGGCGGGCAGCCTGGGGACGAAGTGGCCCCGTCTCGGCCAGGCCTACTGGCAGTTTGGTCAGTTTTGGGGACGAACTGGGGGACGGTGGACCATCTCTGTCGCTACGGATTACACTTGTCACATCAGGGGAGTGACCCCACACCGCCGGATCCGAGGTTGGTGGTCGGACAGAGCGCCACGCTTTGACCACGGTTTTGCGCCACGGGGACATTCGACGTGATTCGGGCCCTCGGCCGGTCATCACTCTGTGGGATCATGTTCCCATGACACAAGTGGAATCAACGCAATGTGTTAATATTGCCGTTGTGTTGGTAGTATGGCAAATTATGTATTGGCTCACAGGGATAAAATTATCCAGCTTGCGTAGTCCGCATTAAGAACTAGGGATGTTTCGATTTCGGAGAAAAAAGGGGGACATAGCGATTTATGCCTGCTCCTTCCGGGGACGCCCCCGGGGACGCAAGCACGACTCCAGTCCCAGCCGGATCGCCGTCTCCCGGGTCCATGATTCCCCACCATAAGGTCGGCCTCGGGATACCGAGTGCCGCAACCGTTCGAGGTCGCCGACGGAGAGGGGTTCGTTGACCCGCTCCAGCCACCCCTCGTCCCGGACCGACACCTCGCCCTTCCACAACCACGGATCGCCACGCTGCCAACCGGGCAGACTCGACCACTTCCAGTCCTCGGCGTGCGCGACCAGTTCGGCACGCAATGCGTTGCGTTCGACGTAGCGGAGCACCGTGACGAGATGGCCGTCGTCCTGGACGGGGAAGGCTTTGAATCGCCCCTGCCAGACGTGGCCCGTGGTGCCGTAATGGCGATGATAACGGCGTGCGTGCGCCGTCAGCAGCCATTGCATCCAACGGCCGAGGTCACCATCGCCATGGGGCCTCACGAGGAGGTGAAAATGGTTGGGCATCAGACAATACCCGAGCAAGTCCACCGGTACGCGGCTCCCTGCGTCAGCCATCGCCTGGACGAAGGCGTCGTAATCGCCGGGCTTGTGGAAGACGGCCTCGCGGCGGTTGCCCCGATTCAGGACGTGATACCAGAGGCCAGCGACGGAGGCACGAGCGGTTCGCGGCATGCCACACACGATAATCGCCGTGGCGTCTGCTGTCAATAAAGTGCTATGTCCCCATTTTTTTCCCGGCGGGCGACTCAGCCTTGTCGGCGAGCACATGCACAGGAAGAAACGCGGGCTTGGGCTGGTCGCGCCGCTGAAGTTCCCTCCGCCACCAATAAAACGACGGCGCACTCACGCCCTCGGCCAGGCAGAACGCCCGGACCGACAGTCCACTCCGCTTCCACCGGGCCAGAACCAGCCGCCAGTACGGCTCCCGCCCGTTTCTCGATCCTGCCACTCGGCCCATCGTTCACCCCCTTTCGGCCATGCTCCGATCGTAGCATGGGCCACAAGAAGGGGTTCACCGGACGCACACGGTTTTGGCGATCCCTGGTGATCGCGCGGTGTTCCAAAAGCTCACGCCCGGATTCCGGCAACTCCTGCTCAACGGCCTCGCCCCCGCGGCCTGAACCTCCGCCAAGCCGCTTGCCAAGCTCAAAAGCCCGGTCCGAGACGCCGTCGCAAGGGGTCTCCTCGGATCAGCGTGCGCGCTGGCACGACAAGGTCGTCAAAACGGCAAAAGTCAAATTTAGTGATTCCAAGAAATCTACCAAATTCTGATGCCAGGATCTAGATCGCAATGCATGTCCTTGCTGTTGCTGAAGTGCCTGGCCTCTGGGGCGCCCTTGGCCTCTGTGACGCTTTCGAGTCATTGAGCGGGTTCCCCGCTCGGTGAGCCGATCCTGGACGAGCGAACCGCCAATCGAGTCCGGCAACTTTGCTGTAGACTCTGGAAGTTGGGTGATTCATTTCAGGGGGATCGGGGCGAGAAGCTCTCTGAGTGCCCTCGAGAACTTCTTGTCGTTCTCTTTGACCTTTTCCCAATCAACTGTCGAAAACCCAGGAAACCTGAGAGTTTGGCGTAACTCAGAATCCCTAGCACCCACGCGTATCGAGCAGGCCCTCATCATTAAGGCCCACCCAGTCAGTTTCTCGACTAACCCATTGCTTGGCCATTCCCGTACAGTGATTCTCTCGGCCAATGTTTCCTTGGAAGGAAACCTAAAGGGATCTCGAACAACAGGTGTATTTAATAAAATTTTATCGATACAAATTGGTGTAAAATGTTGTTTATTGTCAATAATTTCAAGTTTTTGAAATGGGCATGCCACGGACATATCAACTGAAGCAACCAAAGAGTTTCCTCTCTCGGTTATCTGTGTCAGGCGATATTTCCCATTCCCAACTAGGTCCACCTTGCTAGACCTTACGGATCCGCCAAGCAACGACTTGATATCGAATGACAGCTTGCAAGGCTTGCTTGTGTGGATCAAATCACCAGATAACTCAAATTTGTCCATAATTTGCATTATAGAGAATTCAATGTTGGTGTCATTGCTAAGCAGCACAGAATAGCTAACCGGATCATAAAGAAGGACTTTATGATTGCATGAATACAAGATCGGAGTTCCATCTGCCGCGTCTTGGAGAAAGAAGGCGAATTGGTCGGGCGATTGATAGAACGCTTGGAACCGCATGTAAAAATCGTCTTTTTCTTTGAGGTAGCCGCCAATTTCAATGCTCTTGCATTTCTCGTCCGAACTGCTGATGCGCGGCGCCAAACTGATCAGATCGCCGGCCGATAGTACTTCGGCTGCTCTGGAAGGAACGCCGATTGTGAGGAGGTGCGAGAAAACGACCGTAGCAAACAGGCATGGTACTGCACGCATCATTCGAACCCCTTTTCGATAGCGGAATAGATTTTTGGTTTCCCTGTATACCCTGAATCACAAGGAGCGTTAGCATCCGCAACGCGGAACGTGCGGCTGTGCTTTCTAAACGACAAGGTCCGAAAGCGTCAATGCGTCCTCGCACTATCTCCTCAGATTGTGGCAACTAAGGAATAGGCCGGGAATAACTTCCCGTTTTCATGCTGGTTTGGGGAGAGCCCGGTAGTTCCATTTGGGCAGGACTTTGTCGAAGACAATTTTCATGCCCTCCTTGAATCCCTCGGCGCACTTCATGCCGGTCTGATACACCTTCTCAAGGATTCGCACTGCCACCTTCAAGCCCGTGGCAGTCTCGGTCTTGGAGATGTAGTACTGGACCGTCTCCAACGTTCGAAAGATCACCCCGCGGCAGGCCCGCGTCACGTGCGGGAAGAGGCGGTGCTCGATCGGGTTGTACTTCGAGCAGTACGGCGGGTAATGGGCGATTCGGATCTCGATGCCCAGCCGATTCGCCAACTTCTGAAGTTGCTCCTTGAATACATATCTCGACGCACTATTGCTACCTCCGCCGTCGCACAGCACCAGCAGTTTCTTTGCCCCGGGATAGGCCAACCGACCGTGGTATTCCCACCAAGCCGCAATGCTGTCACAGGCCAGTTCGCTGGTGTCGTGGCTGGTGTTGAGGTGGACGAATCCAAGGTTCCGCCCCACGTCGTAGATCCCGTGCGGGATCACAGTACCCGAGCCCATGCTCCCGAAGTCATGGTCGTTGACCACGATCGTTTCTTGAGTATCGATCACCCCGTCGCGTTGGAAATCGCCCAGCAATTCCTTCTTCTTCGTGTCGATGCTGATTACCGGCAAGCCGGCCTTCAAGTACCTCTTCTTGAGACGGGAGATATTCTCGAACTGGGCGTTGCGATCCGGGTGGCGCGGCCCCATCGTCTTCTTCTTCACCGCCTTCCGCCTGCGGTAACCATGCTTCCGGAGCAACTTCGAGACGATGTCGCGACTGACGCGTGTCCCCAATTCCTCCATCCGCTTGGCGATCTGGCGCCGCGACAAGTTGGTCCATTTCACTTCAAGTCGCATCGGGTCGCCCGCGGTGTGGTCCTCAAGGACCTTGTGAAAGTTCGCTTCGATGGCCGAGTCGACCTCGATCAACCGTTTCCGGCCGCCCCTTTTTTGCGAGTGCGGCCCGTGTCCAGGTCGTCCTCGCCTTCCAACTCCCCGAGGCCTAACCGGATCGTCTTCGGGTCGCACTCCAGGACACCCGCGATGTATTCGACCCCGCCGTGCCCCAACTTCGCGGCCTCGATCGCCGCATACCGCCGCCGGTCGTTCTCTTTCAACGAGCCGAAGAGCCGTTTCATCATCCGTTGGACTGTCGGTGTGTAGGCTTCCATGTGACCCTCCCGTATACTCCCTCCAAACATCTGGTCTGACATCCTAACCGATGCCAACCACGGAAGTTATCCCCGGCCTATTCCTAAATTTGACTCAGGAAGAGTCCGTTTAACGCCCTTCTGGATTCGACCCGGCGAAGCAGCCCCCCCCCACGGGGTTATGAAGCACCCCGCCTCCCCGGATCGATGTTGGTGCAATCATGTTTGATTCGTGATCAGTGCTTAATGACTCAGTATCGGATCTCATATTTGAACTTGAAATTAGGATCATGGTGGAGGAATCGTCGGGGATCGCACTCAAATTCCCAGGGCCCTTTCTTGTAGACAAACGGATTCTTGGGCTTAGGCAGATTTTTATACCATGGAGGGGGGGTGAGGTCCATGTTTGGCCCCTTGCTATCAGGCCATCCATCCCACCATGGTGTGTTGGGAGGTGTCCATGGCATGTAGGGTGGAGGTGTCGGAAAGAGTGGGCCATCTCCAGGATTGAAAGGATTGGGGACGGAACCACTAGGAGGGAGAGGGTCTGGGGGAAATGGATTTGATGGCGGATCCTCGGGGCCAAAAGGAATCGTCCCGATTGGCCCCAGGGGAAGGGGATAATTTCCGGTCGGATCAACGGCCTTTAGGGGATCGTTTTTAATGTAACGATTGAGATTGGTATCCCCGGCAGCAAAGCCAACCAGATCCTGGCTAATCCACCTGCCACTCGTCGGATCCTCACTCCGATTAAACGCTAGGTTCAGTCCTACCCTCGGGTCATAATTCGTCTCTGCGAACTTAAACCGGTCTCCGTTCGAGAAGTTGGTCTCATTCAGCACCTGCCCGAACGCACCATATTCGATGTGGTCAATCACGGCGCCGGTGTTATTCACTATATCACCGACTGTCCCAAGGCGGTCGGGTAGATACCACGCCACATTCCCTGAGGGCGTGTCGCGAGCCAGGACCGTATCGACTCCCACTGCGCTAGGACCGTTGAGATATCCCGCGGTTAGAGTACTTGAACCGTTGAAGTCAAGGAGCGGAGAAGTCCCATCGAATAGCGTCCAAGTTGTCGATCCTCCCTCCGCCATTCCGATCCGACGGTTCATGGCATCGTATGTGTATGTCGACAAAACTGTTGTCACTCCACCTACCACCTGGGATACCTCGATCAGCCGATTACGGAAATCCCAGGTGTAAACCGTCTTGTCGCCGCTGGAAATCTCCGTCTTGCTCGACAGATTCCCCTCGTCGTCGTAGGCATAGTTGAAAGTCCCATCCGACAACAGACGATTGCCTGTGCCCGTCGAATAGCCGGTTGTGTTCCGGTTGCCGTTAGCATCATAGCCGAACGACTCATTGGCAAACGAGCCATTGGTGTGGGACACGCCCGTCAACTGGTTGTCGTTGGTGTACGTGTAGCCGAGCGTGTCGCTGGCCGAACCGCCGGTCGACGTCCAGGTTTTCACCTCCTGCGTCAAGCGGCTCGCCGCATCCAGCGTGTAGCCATAGGACGAGACCACCGTCCCACCCGTGAGCGCTGTCTCGTGGACGAGGTTAGTCAGGCGATCTGCCGCGTCGTAGGAGTAAGCGGTCGCCAGGACTGTCGACGTTCCCGTAAGGTCCGAGTAGCGAATCAGGCTCGTCCGCCGGCCCGCGTCATCGTAGGTGAAGTCCACCCGCTTATTCGTCACTCCCGTACCGGACTGCGTCAGACGTACCAGTTCGTTCCGTGAGTCGTAGACATACGACGTCACGCCTCCGAGGCTGTCGGTTAAGCTCGTCCGATTTCCCACCGCGTCGAAACCGTAGGTCAGAGTCACTTGCGGAAGGCCCGTGGTCCCCGCATCGTCCACTGTGATCAAACGATCAGCATTATCGTACGTGTAAGCGTAATGGCTGACGTTGTCGCTGATGCCGGTCACCCGCCCCGCCGCGTCGTAGTTCATGGTGATGACGTTCGTCGCCGCGCCGCCGCCGATGGGGATCCAGGACTCGGTCGTTGGGCGATCATCGGCGTCGTAGCCGAACTGGCGGATTCGCAGGTCGCGGTCAGTCACCTGCGTCAGGTTGCCTGCCAGATCGTATGCATAGGTCGTCACCTTGCCCCGCGGGTCGGTCTCCGTTGTTTCGCGGTTTGCAGCGTCATAGCCATAGCTGGTCACATTGCCTACCGGATCGGTCAGGCTCGTCAATCGTGAGTGCAAATCGTAGGTGTACGTGGTCGTTCCGCCACCGGAGGGGGCCCTCTGGCTCGCCAGACGGTCGCGGACGTCATAGGTGTTGGTGATGACATGGCCGAGCGGATCGGTCATGGTCGTTGCATTGCCGTCGGCGTCGTAGCCATAGCTGGTCGTCTGATTCAGTGGGTCGGTGACGGCAATCCGGCGGTCGAGGTTGTCGTAGCTGTAGGTTGTCTTGTGGCCGAGCGGGTCACTGACGCTGGTAAGGTTGCCCTGGAAGTCGTAGTCATAGGTGTAGGTGACTCCTCCAAACCCTCCCGAGCCGCCGGAGCCACCCGAGCCACCCGGGTTGAAGGCATTCAGGATCATCGTCTCGAGCCGGCCCAGATCGTTGTACGTGTATTGTGTGGAGTGATTGTTGGGATCAGTGACGAGGGTCAACTCGCCAGCCAGGTCGTAGATGTATGTCGTTCGGTGCCCCGCGGCATCAAGGATGCCCGTCAGGCGATTGTCGTTATCGTAGTTGTACGAGGTTGTGTGACCCAGCGGATCGGTGCTCGTCTTGAGGTTGCCCCGGGCGTCGTAGGAGTACGTCGTGTGGTGGCTGGTTCCCTGGTTGACCGGATCGGTCATGCCGATCCGCATGTCGCGTTCGTTGTAGGCGTAGGTGGTGACGTGTCCCAGGGCGTCGGTGACGCTGGTGACGTTGCCGTCGGCGTCATAGGTGTAGGAGGTCGACTTCCCCGCCGCCGCCTGCACCGGATTCTGCTCCGAGAGCACGCGGCCGGCCTGGTCGTAGGTGAACGTCGTCGTGTGACCGAGTTCGTCGGTGATCGAGGTGAGGTCACCGGCGGAATTGTAGCCCGAGACCACGTGGGGTGACCCGGCACCGGGGTAAGTGACCGTGGTGAGCCGGTCACGTGCGTCGTAGGCGTATGTGGTCGTGTTCCCATTGCGACTGGTGTCGGTAAGCTTCTGGCCGGCCGAGTTGTAGGTCCAGTCTTCGTGCAATCCGTCCGGGTCGGTGCGACGCAGCACGTTGCCGTGAGAGTCGAGCGTATACGTGGTCGTGTGTCCGTTGAAGTCGGTGATCGACGTGGGAACTTGATAAGGCCCGTAGGTGATCGTCTCGATGTTGGGGGAAGAACCACCCGAGCCTCCCGACCCCCCTGACCCACCCGCACTGGGGCCCGGTCGGGTGATCGAGGTAATGTTGCCCAACGAGTCGTAAGTGAACGTCGTGATCCGGCCGAGCGCGTCGGTCTGGGTCACCGGAAAACCACGGTTATTGTAAGTGGTGGTCATCGATGCCCCGGTGGCGTCGGCGACACCGGTGAGGTGGCCGCTCCTGTCGAAGGTAATCGTCGTCGTGCGGCCGTTGGGGTCGGTGACACTCGCGTTATAAGCGGTAGAGAGTCCCCCGCTATCCCCGGGGGCCAGCAAGCCGTGGTTCCGCGATGGCGAGACCGAGGTCGACGAGGTGCCGTCGAAGAGGGTCTCACTGGCGAATTGACCGAAGGCGTTGTAGTAAGCGGTGGCGGTGTGGCCGTTGGGGCTGATCTCGGTCGTGATCAGGTGGTTTGCGGGGGTCGAGTAGCCGTACTGAACGATGGCGCCGTCAGGATCGGTGATTGCGGTGAGGTTGTCGTTGGAGTCGATGGTGATTGTCGTGACCCGGCTGGCGGGATCGGTGATCGCGGCCAGGTGGCCGGAGCCATCGTAGGCCAGGGTCGTGACCAGCCCGACCGGGTCGGTGATGGTGTGCAGGGCGCCGGCGGCCACACCGCTGGCGAGGTAGGCGTAGGAGGTCGAATTGCCGTTGCGGTCGGTTTGGGAGGTCTCCCGGCCACCGGTGTCGAACTGGATCACGATTCCGTCGGGGTAGGTGTGAGTCCAGGTGCCGTCGAGATTGTGGACCAAGGTGGAGGGAGAAATGCTCGTCCCCCGGAAGCCCGGGGTGGCGGCTTGCCGGTCAAACGGCGCCACGGTGATCATCCCGACATTACCGTAGCTCGAAGGGAAGGGAACGGAATCGAGCGGGAAGAACTGGTTGGAACCGGGGTCGGCCAGGAACAGCCGCACCTGTCCCGTGCCGTCGGTCAGAGCAATGCTCGGCCGGCCCGCGCCGTTGAGGTCGGCCGCCACGATGTTGCCCGGTTGGTAAGCGTAGTTGAACGGTCCGGCCGTGTGGAGGGTGCCATTTCCCCAGATTCCGGAGGACGACAGCGGGATGATATCGAGGTAGTTCCAGGCATTATTGTCGTTGACGGGCACGGCGATCTCCAGGCCCGAGTCTGGACCGTTGAAGTCGCCTGCCACAAGTCCGATCGTGGATTTGTCGGACTGACCGACGGTCTGGTAGGTGGAGGTGAAACTGAAACTACCGCTGCCGCTTCCCGTAAAGAGGTCCAGGCTGACGAAGGGATAGAAGCCGAACTCGGCCACGTTCATGTTGTTGGACTCGACGACCAGATCCGGATGGCCGTCGTTGTTGTAGTCGGTTGCGACGACGCCGATGGCCGTGTGCCCCGAAGGGAGTGCCAAGGCCGTGGCCGACCCCATGGAGCCGCTCCCCGTGGCGAGCATCACGTCGGCCAGCCCGTTGTCCGTTGCAAACGCCAGGTCGTCCTTGCCGTCGCCATTGAAGTCGCCGAAGACCATCGAGTCTGGTCTGGAACCCGAGGAGACGCCGTTGCCGGCCGAGGAGACGACGGGTGTTGCGAAGGTGCCGTCGCCATGGCCGGTGTAGATGGCGACGGAGTAGTTGCCCGAACCGGAGCTTGGGGCCAGGAGGACCGCGACGTCGAGCACGCCGTTGATGTGGCCGGTGAAGTTGCCGAGGGCGACGGCCTTGCCGATCGTCCCGGTCGGAAGAGTGTAGGAACTGCCCGCGGTGAAGCCCCCCGCGCCGTTGTTGAGCCGGATCGCCAGGGTCGACGAGTCGGCCACGACCTGATCGATCCAGGAGTCGCCATTGAGAGCCCCGGCCACGGTTCCGACGACTCCCCCATAGGTTGTGACCGCGGCGGCCGTGAAGTGCCCCGCCCCATCATTGGCCAGGATCTGCGAGTCGGTGACAGCGGAACCCAGGGCGAGGTCTTGAACATAGGATTGGCCGTCGTTGTAGACCGCGTCGAATCGCTCCGACCCCTGCTTACCCCGACTCAGAAGCGCCGACTCCCCTGGGGTGACCTGGGAAATGTGCTCCAGGCCACCGATGCTCCAGCCGGCTCCCAGTGCGTCGCTTGCCGAGTTGACGACGTTGACGTACCCTTCCCCGGAGGTCGTCAAGAACGTCGCTCCGGTGAGAACGGAGCCGAAGACCTCGGTTACGGTTACGGTGTAGGGATAAACGCCCGTGGGTAGCGCCGAGGCGTCGACCTGGAGTGGGATGTAGTATGTGGTTCCGTCTACCAGTCCACCGGGGGTCGGATAGGTCGTGGCGCCTCCCTGAATCACCCCTCCCAGACTGACCTGGGCTGAGATGGAGCTGATCGAAGAACCGTCGCCGGCAGGTTGTGCCGTGAATTGATACTGGACGACGGGATGCGAGTGAGCCTGGTCCGAGCTGTACTGCAGGTCGAGACCGTGACTCAGTCCCTGGGACTGATAGGTGACCGTTTGGTGGTCCTGAAAGTACTGGCCGGTGAGTAAACTGGCATCCGAGGCGAGCATGGGATCCAGGCCGCTGGGGGGATTGGAACCTCCCACCAGGTTCCCTGTTGGATCGCAGTCGGGACAGGGCGGATTGGGAGCGGAAGTCGGCGGTGCTGGTTGTTCGATCAGACAACCCGAGTACGAGACGCCACCGCTGCCTCCACTTCCTCCACTTCCGCTGAGTTCCTCCAGTGACATGGCGTGGAAGGCGGACGACTGCGGCGGTTTCGCGGCGGCGAGTGAAATCGGGCCGATCGAGTTCAGCGTCAGCCCATCCGCTGACACAACCATGCGCGTGACGGCGTCCTTGCCGCCAGTTTGCATGTTCATTCGCAGCAAGTTCACGACCGCTCCGGGGCGATAACCGGCGGTATTCGGCAGTGTCAACTCAACGGGCTGGGTCAGATCGATCCCCACGGAACGATAAAGCAGCATCGCGCCTCTCAGCGATCCCGGCATATGCTGGTACGCCAGTGACGCGGGCAATTCGGCCACCGAGATCGTCCCCGCGGTGACGGCTCCCTTGGAATTGGCCGGTAGGCGGATCGCAAATCCTGGTATCGCCGAGTTGGTCACGCTGGCGGCCTTGGATGGATCGGTCCGGCTGAAATCGGCGGGGGCCGACCAGTCGATCTTGGGCAAAATCAGCGGCTGGACGATCGCATTGTTGGCATTGGCATAGGGTTGATGACCAAGTAACTGCTCGACTGGCGCCGTCAGGTTGAGCCAATCGTCGCTGTTCGATTTGGAGTCGCCAACCTTGATCGGCCCTGGATTCGTCGGCACCCCGGCCAGGGTAAAGTTCCCGTTGGCATCGGTCATGGCCTTGGCATCGCCGATCGCAACCGGGATGCCTGAGCGGGGCGTGCCCGACTCGTCGACGACATGCCCCGACAGTTCGGTGGTCGTTAGCTGAGCTTCGTTGACCTGAACCGGTATTTTCAGGGCGGCCTCATGGACCCCATCGCTGGCAACGACGGTGAGGGTCATCGTCCCGGCCTGACCTGGTGCCGGGGCGAAGATCAGCTCGCCGGTCTGGCGATTAAAGGTCATATGGTCGGGAAGAGGCTGGGGAGTAATTGTATAAGTAACGTTCTGGCCAAAGAGACCGCCGGGCTGGATCGTGAGGTCGAGGGTTGACCCAATATTAATGTTTTGCACTGTTGACGTGACGATAGGCGGATTAATTACAGGGGAAAGCGTGGTGGAATCAAGAGGCTTTCCGCTTGGGGACTGGGTCGGTGGAATGATCGTCGTGGGTAAGGCTGAAGCCGGCGGAGTGCTGACCTCGGGCGTCGTTGTAGCCAATTCCGGGCTGGACGTTGAGTTCGGGGTGGGTGGGGTGAGGAACGCCGTCAGGTGGTGCCGCGCCGCATAGGCCGGATGCTGCGCGAGCACCATGGCGAGGCAACCTCCCCAGCCATTGCGAGCGGCATAGGCCGAATGCTGCTTCATCGCCGTGGCCAGGGCCCCGAGACCCTGGCGCGTGGCCGCCTGGCGATCACTGACGAGCTGTTGCGCAAACGCATCGAGATCGGGTCGTGTGTTGCCGTCGTCTCGCAATTTGAAATGAGCCTGGGCCGTCGATACCGGGATGACGCTCGGCTTCCAGCCGCTGTGGCTGAGCATCTGGCGGGGCTCGAGAGAATCGAAACGAGGAGTGAGAGGCTTCCGTTGTCGGCGGCTCATGGGTGCGGTCCTTCCTCGTGAACGCCTTGCGTGCCGTCGCCGGCACCGCGCAGGGCGATGCCGTGGAGCTGACGCAAGGGTTTCAATAGTAGAGTGATCAAGAGTGGGGCGAGCGGCACACCCAGCGCCGAAGGGGGGGGGGACTTGTCGTCGGGTGATTTTAGATCTGCTTCGGATCCTGATGAATGGAGTCATCGTCAAATCGGAACGTTGGGACACTTCAACCATACCCCGAACCGAAATCAAGCAAAATGTTTTCCGGACAGCGTGATCAGGCGGGTGCAGCGTAATCCCTGGCGAGATCGAACGGATTGATTTTTCAGGAGTTAGGTCAAGCCGCCGCTCCGAGAAAAAACTTCGAGGAAGTCGAATAAGTACTCCCGACGGCAGGGGCGGATCCGTAGCAATCGATTTTTTGACATGCCTGATGATTTTCTTGGCAATTACGCGTAAGATTGTTTTCAATCCAAAGCCTGCTTGATCGCCTTGTAGTTGGCGTTACTCATTGTTTATCGTTGGCGAATTTGGTATGACCTTCATGAATCTGCCCGATGGCCGCCCGCTGGTGGCCGACGAGGGAGTGTTGCTCGACGCTGCGTCGGGTGACGGCCGCCTCGTCCTCTGGCTACCCGGCGCCCAGGCAGACGGATTCCGGCACTGGGATCGCGTGGGCACGGCGGCTGGCGCAATCGTGACCGCGATTGACGGCCTCTGCTCCTTGCCAGTGGTCTTGAGCCCGGCACAGCAGCAGACCGGGATGGGTTTGCCGGCGTTCCTCCGACGCTTGGTCAGGTCGAAAACCGAACCAACCTGGAAACTCCCGGGCGGGGGAACGTGCGCGCGATCCGGGCCGAGGCGGACTGATCTTGTGCTTGCGTGGTCCGATGACGGAAAGGACTCGCTCGACGAGGCTCGGATCAGGGGCCGATGGCCAGCCTCGCAGGAGATCCGGCGGATTGGCCGGGGCTTGTGCTTGGTTTTTGGCATCGAGCCAGCGCAGGTCAAGACGGATGTAGCGTCGTCGGCCAGCGACCTGCCACCGATGATCCCCTCGCGGCAGCTCGCCGCGAACGCGCTGGCCGAGGTGCGTCAGTCCGGGGATCGCTCCCGTGAGGTCACGGCCTTGATCGATCTCGCCGTCTCCTACTTGCACAAGCTCGACGCCCAGCCCGCGGTGTCACTCCTGGAGGAAGCACGCGACGGGGCACGCCGGCTCGGTGACCGGGTTCGGGAACTCGATGCCCTGGTCAACCTGGGCCAGGCCGCGGTCATACTGGGCCGGCCGGAGCAGGCAATCGAGATCCTCGGGCCGGCGTTGACCTATGCCCGCGAGACCGGCGACCGTTACACCGAGAAGGTCGCGCTGGAACGCCTGGGACTCGCGTATCAAGGTCGGGCCGATCCGATCCGGGCGCGGGAGCACTTCGAGCAGGCGCTGGGGATCGCCCGGAGGGTGGGGGATGCCCAGCACGAGGCGATGCTTCTGTGGTATGTCGCGATCGCCGAAGCCGATCTGGGCCGACGGGACCGGGCGATCGTCCGCGGAGAAGAGTCCGTCGACTTGCTCCGCCGATTGGGGAAGCCGCAAACCGAGCGGTACGCCCAACATCTGGCCGACTATCGAGCGGGCGGTGGCTCGACAACGCCGGCCCTGAGGGCGGGAGGAATCTTCGACGCCAACGTCATCACAACCCAGCCCCAGACCCAGGCCTCGACCGCGGCCGGCCCCGGCCTGTTGCGCATGGCGCTGACCGCGACGAAGGCGGCCGCGACGTTCGCCGGTTCGGGATTCAAGACCGTCCCCCTGGACGTCTACCGGGCTCGACTGGCGACATGCACGCCATGCGAAATGTTCACCGGCGTACGTTGTCGGGTCTGCGGTTGTATCTCCGCCGCCAAGGCGAGATTGCCTCACGAGGACTGTCCGGCCGGAAAATGGCCCTCCTGACCCGCAGTCTCGGGGCCGCTTGGGGCCAGGAGGAAACCGCAATCCCTCGTCCAGTCGATCAGTCAATTCTTTAGAGCGTGAATGGTGAAGATAATTTGAGTTATCGTCCGTGGGCGTCGAGTGCTCGAGGATGGCCTGAGGCATCAACCCGGATGCGATCAGTGGACAATTCACCAGCCGGTCAGATGCGAGCTTATTGACACGCGACAGTCGTCAGCCCTACTTTTGTGACTCCCAGAACATCTTCCGACCTCTTCCTGCGATCGGGATCACCGACATTGATGAAGGAATCGGCGGCGATGTCCCGCGGACTGGCCTCAGTCATCGTCGCGTGCTCCGGTCAAATGGCCATGACCCAGCGATCCGTGGCCTCGCTGGTGAGGCACACGCGCGGCCCCTGGGAGCTGATCGCCGTTGACAATGGATCGATCGATGGCACCGCCGCGTACCTTGCCGGCGTTCGCGACGTAGCGCCGTTTCCCGTGACGATCGTGAGTCACGCGGCGAACCAGGGGGTCGCGGCCGCCTACAACCAGGCGCTGGCCGTGGCGCGCGGGACCGACCTGGTCCTGCTCGACCCGACCGTGGTTGTCACGGACGGCTGGCTCGAACAGCTCGTCGCCCTGGCCGACTCGGACCCGACGATCGGGATGACCGGCCCGGTTTCGAACGACGCTTGTCCTCCGCAACTCGTCACCGACTGCCTCTATGTCGATCTGGAGTCGATGCACCAATTCGCGGTTCGGTGGCGACGAGAACGGCGCGGGAAGTGGCTCGAGGCCTCGAGGCTCACCAGCTTCTGCCTTCTGATCAAGCGACGCGCCCTCGTCGAGGCCGGCGGCTTCGGTGAACCACTCGGTTCGGGCATGATCGACGACCACGAACTTGGAGAACGGATGCGCCGGGCGGGCTATCGGGGGGCCGTGGCCCTGGATCTGTTCGTCCACCGCCACGGTGACCGGGGGGGCGCCGGATCAGGGATCAGCCCCGCGGTGGCATCGACGGCAAATCCGGCGCGGATCAAGCCGAATGGGCCGAGGCGGAGCGGGAAGGTCTTCGGGATCGGTCTGCCGCGGACCGGGACCACGTCCGTCGCCGCCGCGATGATGGAGCTCGGCCTCAAGACCTGCCACGCCTGCTTCGACGACGCGCTGTACGATCGCGGCGAGGCGTTCTTCGACACCCCGGTATATCTCGACTATCCCAAGCTGGACCAGCGGTATCCGGGGTCGAAGTACATTCTGACCTGGCGCGACCCGCACGCCTGGTTTGCCTCGTTCACTCGGAGTCTGGGCCCCTACTTTCAACGGTTACGAACCGAGAGTCAGCTCTCGGCCGACGCTCAAATCGATCGCCGATGCTACATCGAGGCGTTCGGCACGGACGAGCCCGACGAGGAATCATTCGTCGCCCGGTATCGGGAACACCGCCGCCAGGTCGAGGCCTACTTTCGCGACCGCCCGAACGACCTACTCGTCTTCGACCTCACCGATCGAGGCGACCCTTGGGATCCCCTCTGCAAGTTCCTTGGCCTGCCGCGACCGGCCATCCCGTTTCCCCACGTGAATGCCCGGAATGTCGACTACTGGAAGCAAATCCATCATGCGAACAAGTTGTAATGTAATGTCGCGCCGGGTGTGCGATCGGCGATTCTCACCGGCGAAGCCAAGGAAGGTCCGCGGCGCACGACCGGTCACCGGTTCCATCGAGGCGTCATGGGGGATCCGGTCATGACCAGCCCCGCACTTCCCGCGCTGACCTCGGTGATCGTCCCCTGTCTCGGTCGGCTCGAGTCGACCCGCCGGAGCGTGGCGGCTCTGCTGCGGCACACCCGGCGCCCCTGGGAACTGATCGCCGTCACCCGGAAAGCGGCCGGGGTCGTCCCGGCCTACCTGGCCGGGATCGGCGATGCCAACCGCGTCCCCGTCAAGGTGGTGGTCGCCCCCGACGTGAAGCGCACCCGGGCCGCCTGGCACTTCGGCATTCAAGAAGCGCGGGGGGACTATGTGGCTCTGCTGGGAGCGGGCACGAGCGTCACCGATGCCTGGCTCGATCAGCTCGTCGCCCTGGCGGATTCGGATCCCGCGATCGGCATGGTCGCCCCGATGAGCAACGCCGCGGCCCCCCCGCAACGGGTCGAATGGTCCGCCGAGTCCGGGGATGGAGCCGGCCATGACCTTGATGAATTCGCCGCGCGATGGCGGGCCGAGCATCGAGGGCGCTGGTTCAGGGCGGAGTCGCTCGGCGGCCGCTGCCTGCTGGTCAAGCGCGGGGTGCTCAATCTCACTTCCGCCGGGACGAGTCGCGCAGGCCAGCCGACCGAACTTCGACCGGACCGGCTGTCGACTCGAATCCGGAGCGCCGGCTTTCACCTCGCCGTGGCCAACGACCTGTTCGTCCACGAAGGGAGGGCACGCTCCGCCTCCTCGGCCGTCGCGGTTCGAAACGAAGCGACCACACCAGGGCGTCGATGCCGGGTGAGCCTGACGATGATCGTCCGCAACGAGGCGGCCAACCTGCCGGATTGCCTGGCCTCGGTGGCCGACGTGTTCGATGAGATCATCGTCGTCGATACCGGGTCGACCGACGGCACGGTCGAAATCGCTCGCTCGTTCGGCGCACGCGTGTTCGACTTCGTCTGGGTCGACGACTTCGCCGCGGCCCGCAACGCGGCCCTGGCCCGCGCGACCGGTGATTATGCCTTCTGGCTCGACGCCGATGACCGGGTCGAACCGGCCCAACGCGATCGCTTGCGGACCCTGCTTGCCGGCCTCCGCTCGGCCGACTCGGCCTACGTCGTCCGCTGTGCCTGCGACGCCGATTCCAGCGGCGGGGGAGCCACGGTCGTCGACCACGTTCGACTCTTCCCGGTTCGCGAAGATGTCCGCTGGACGTACCGAGTTCATGAACAGATCCTGCCATCGTTGCGCCGTGTCGGGGTCGACGTGCGGTGGACGGACTTGGTCGTGCGCCATGTCGGCTACAACGATCCGATCCTCCGCAAAACCAAGCTCGGACGCGATCGGGCGATCCTCGAATCCGAGTTGGCCGAGCGGCCCGACGATCCGTTCGTTCTGTTCAATGTTGGCCAGGTGGCACTCGAGGCCGGTGATGTCCGCGATGCGCTCGGCTACCTGCGGCGAAGCCTGGCGGGATCGGCCCGATCCGACTCGATCACCCGCAAGCTGCACGCCCTGATCGCGCGGGCGCATCAGCTCCTGGGCGAATCGAATGAGGCACTCGCCGCCTGCGCCTTGGGGCTGGAATCGGAGCCGGACGACGCCGAGCTCTTGTTCCGCAAAGGTGTACTCCACCGGCTGCGTGGGGAGCCGGATCAGGCCGGTGCCTGCTGGCGACAGGTCCTGACCTTGCGTCGGCCCGAACGGTTCGCCAGCGTGGACGAGGGGATCTATGGACATGTGACTCGACGCAACCTGGCGGCCTTGGCCGAGGAACGCGGAGACCGGGCCGAAGCCGCCTTACACTGGTCGGCCGTGCTCGCCGAGCGCCCGGGAGAAGCCGATGCCCTGCGGGCGCTGAGCAGGTTAGGCCAGGCCCAGGTTGCCGTTTCTTTCGGAGGGTCGGCCTCGTGAGCCTCCGCCGGCTTCTTTTCGCCTCGTGCCATAGCTATATCGATCCCTCCAGCGGCGCCGCGTGGGCAACGCGGGACGTGCTCGAACTGCTGGCCGCGCGCGGGGTCGAGTGTCGCGCGATCTCGACCGGGGTGCTCTCGTACGAACGCGAGACCGCGCTGGCGCCGATGCTCAAGGCTCTGGAAGTGCCGATCCGTCAATTCGCTGTTCCTATGGACAACGGAGTAGCCGTTGATGCCTGCTCGTTTGAGCTCGGTCGTGTGGGTGTAACCCTGGTTCGCACGGCCTCGAGCCGGATCGAGCGGGCGCCTGACCGCATGGAATCGCACGCGTTCCTCAAGCACTTCGAGCGAACTCTCGATGAGTTCAAGCCGCAAGCGCTTCTGACCTATGGAGGCCACTCGGCGAACCTCGCCCTCATGGCCCAGGCCAGACAGCGAGGCGTGCCCGTGGTCTTCCACCTCCACAATCTCGCCTACGATGTTGGTCCCACATTCGCCAACGTCACCGCGCTCATCGTTCCTTCGGAGTACGCTCGACGGCACTATGCGCGGCGACTCGGTCGTGAGTCCGTGGCAATCCCGTCGCCCTTGATTCCCGCGCGTACCGTGGCCATCGATCGCGACCCACGGTACGTGACGTTCATCAATCCCCAGGCGGCCAAGGGAGCCGCGGTGTTCGCACGGATCGCCGCCGAGCTCTCCCTGCGTCGTCCCGAGATCCCCTTTCTCGTGGTTGAGGGCCGCCGGTCGGCCGATGGCTTGGCGGAGGTGAAGCTCGATCTGTCGGCACTTCGGAATCTCAATCGGCTCCCCAACGTGTCCGATCCTCGGGCGATCTATCGGTTGACCCGGATTCTTCTGGCTCCGTCACTGGTCCGGGAGACGTTCGGCCGCGTGGCATCTGAAGCCATGGCCAACGGAATTCCGGTTTTGGCGAGCGACCGGGGTTCCTTGCCGGAAACCTTGGGGGATGCGGGGTTCGTCCTCACCATCCCCGAACGATGCACGCCCACGAGCGACGCTGTACCAACGGCTCATGAGGTCGCCCCATGGGTCGCGACGATCGAACGACTCTGGGATGACCCGGAGTGGGAGGCGACGCACCAGGAACGGGCCAGGGTGGAAGCTCGGCGATGGGACCCCGATTTTTTGGCGAATCAATATCTATCGTTCTTCACATCACATGTTAGTTGATGTTGCTTCAATTGTTTTGTTGTCTCGCATTGGGATCGAAGTCGCTTGAACCGCTGACTCCGCTCCCTGTCTTTGGGAGTTTCATTTCAGTGGCTGGGCAGGTGGGGCATGGCGACCATCCAGGGGGTGACGTGAGCATAGATCCAGACGATGACGCCGACGATCAGGGCCAGCGCCACGCTGTGCCAGAGGACCGCGCGGAGCAATTCGCCCTCGCGGCCCCCTTCGCCGGTGGCTGCGGCGGCCACGACAATCGACTGGGCGTCGATCATCTTGCCCATGACTCCGCCGGTCGTGTTGGCCGCGGCCATCAGGATCGGGTTGAGGCCCAGCTTCTTCGCCGTGATCTTTTGCAGGTTGCCGAACAGGACGTTGCTCGACGTGTCGGAACCGGTCAGGGCGACCCCGAGCCAGCCGAGCATGGTGCCGAACACCGGGTAGAGCCAGGGGCCGGTCCGGGTGAACGCGAGGCCGAGCACGGCGTCCATCCCCGAATACTTGGTGACGAACCCGAGCGCGAGCATGGAGAAGATCGCGGCGATCGCCGGGACCATGCGCGCCACGGTTTGGGCCAGAGTCATCGCCATCGACGCCGGCCCGACGCCCAGGAGCAGGCCGCTCAAGATCGCCGCGAGAAAGACGGCGGTGCCGGTGGATGAGACCGGGACGAGGTCGAGCGTCGCTTTCTCGTAATCTTTTGGCTCGGGACGCGAGTGGCCGGTGACGGCTTCTCCCTTGGCCACCTGCTCGTGGAGGCCGGGCATCGCCGGCTTCCAAGAGGTGTGGGTGTCCAGCCAATCCTTGACGGCGGGGGTGCCGAGGGGTTTGACCGCCGGGATTCCCCAGACGAGGACCGTCAACGAGAGGAGGGCGAACGGCATCCAGGCCCGCGCGACCCGGCCGGCCGTGAGGGGTGGGTGGGTCGGATCGAGCGGTCGGCCGGCTTTGTCTTTGTCCGACTCCTCCTCATGCGCGAACCGCCACTCGTCCCTGGGCCTCCAGAACTGGAGGAGGACCACGCCGGCCACCAGGCTGCCGACGGCCGAGACCAGGTCGACGAGCTCGAAGCCGACGAAGTTGGACCAGGCGAACTGGATGCCGGCGAACGTGCCGCCGATCACGAGCAGGGCCGGCCAGACGGCGAAGGTCTGCCGCCAGCCAGTCATGGTCCGGACCAGCCAGAACGGGATGATCAGCGAGAGAAAGGGCAAGATCCGGCCGGCGGTGGCGCTGAGGGCTTCGACGTCGAGCTCGGTCACCTTGCTCAAGGTCAGGATCGGGGTGCCGATCGCCCCCCAGGCCACCGGCGCGGTGTTGGCGATCAGGCAGAGCATGGCCGCCTGAAACGGCTGGAATCCGAGGCCCACGAGGAACGCGGCCGAGATGGCCACGGGGGCGCCGAAGCCCGCGGCCCCCTCAATGAATGCCCCGAACGAGAAGGCGACCAGCACGGCCTGAATCCGGCGATCTCCGGAGAGCCGCGCGATCGACGCCTTCATGATGTCGAACTGCCCGGTCGCCACCGCGATGTCGTACAGGAAGACGGCCGCCACGATCAGCCAGACGATTCGGAACAAGGCGAAGCTGACGCCCACCCCGACGCTGGCCAGGATCATCGCCGGCGGCATTCTGAAGACGGTCGCCGCCACCGCAGAGGCGGTGCCCAAGCCGCAGAGCGCCGCCTGCCATGCCCCCATCTTGCCCGACGCCAAGAGCCCGAGCAGGACGAGCACCGGCAGCGCGGCCATCAGCGTCGAGAGTGGCCAATTTCCGAACGGGTCATAGACTTGCGTCCACACGGCGAGGTCGCTCCTGTCCTGGTCTGGTCGTTTGGGCACGCGTTCGACCGAGGGGGCGAAGCCGACTCGCCGCAACCCGCCCGGCGGAACGTCAATTCCGGCGGTCGAAACTCTTGCGAGCGGGCCGTTTGGGTGGTGAGGTCGTGCCAGGTGCAAACCATACGGCATGGCCGAGGGTCGCGAAAGGGCCTCGAAATCCAACCTCGAGCCCCAGGTGGGCTCGTTTCGCGGCGCCTTTGGTGGCCAAACTCGGCGAACATCCTCCCGGAGCACCCTTGACCGCAATGGTCACTGAGGGTTACTCTTTGGTCACGCCCGTAACATCGTTTCGGGCAGGCGGGGTGACTTGGTAAGGAGCGGACGGGTGCACATCGAGATATCGACCCGCCATGGTGGCTTGGTGCCCGAAACTCAGGCATACATCCACGATAAGGCCGAAAAGCTGCTCAAATACTTCGGTCGGCTGATGGCGATCGAAGTCGAGGTCGAACACCTCAAGCACTCGTGGCTCGTGGAAATCTTTGTTTCGGCCGAGCACAAGCACGACTTCATCGCACGCGAAGAAGGGCCGACGCCTGAATCGGCGATGGACCAGTGCGTTCACAAGATCGAACAGCAGCTTCGCCGGTATAAGGAAAAGGTGACGCACCACAAGGGTGAGGTTTCACTCGGTGAGATCTCGCCCGCGTCGGACGACCTTCCTGAGTCTCCGGAGCCGGCGTGACCCGATCGGATGAGTTTCGACTGCGCCTAGTTACTCCCTACGCCCAGGTTTGCGAGCGTCGAGACGTCCGGGTTGCCTCTCCGTCGGATTGACCGACCGAGGCATTCTGTCTGACGGTTTTGAGTTCCGACGCCAGGCGCCAGGTTGGTAGGCCGGTGGCACGTCGATGGAGGGCTGGATGAAGTTATCGGATTTCGTGGTGAGTGAGGCGATCCTCGTCGATCTGCAGGCGACCGGCAAGGAAGAGGCGATCCGAGAGATCGTGGGCAGCCTGGCCAAGGCCGGCCGGCTCGCCGAGGGAGACCTCGAAAGCGTCTCCCGCGCCATTCTTGGTCGTGAAGAACTCGGTTCGACCGGGATCGGTCAGGGGGTCGCCGTACCCCATACCCGGCACCCGACCGTCAACCGCCTGATTGGGACCGTTGCGCTCTCGCGGCGAGGCGTGGACTTCGCGGCCCTGGACGGCGATCCCGTGGACATTCTCTTTCTCCTGATTTCCCCTCCGAACCAACCCGGCGATCACTTGCGGGCTTTGGAGAATATCTCGCGTCACTTGAAGGATGAACGCTTCGTCAGTTTCCTTCGGCAAGCCAAGACGCGTGAGAACGTCGTCGACCTGCTTGAAGAAGCCGACCAAGGGGCGCCCTGAGCGAAGCTTCCGCCCTTGGCCCGGCTGAGCTGAGTCGAGCCGGCATGGGGGCGAGGATGGTCCGCCGGGTCGTCCGTCATTGCAAAGTGTCGCTTTGCCAAGCCCTCGACCGACCCGGTGGATTGCTTGTTCTTCGGCGTCTCCCCCATTAGCCAGCTTGGGGGATCAATGGAATCCAGTCGAGACACACGGCCCGAGACCGTCGGTGGTCAGAACTCCAGTCCGTGGTCTCTTGTGCCCAGGCCGATCGAGCCGCCGATGAGCCACGATTCGCCCGTCGTCCGCCGCCAAGTCGAGATCATTAACGCTCTCGGCTTGCATATGCGGCCCGCCGACAAGTTCGTCAAGCTGGCACTCCAGTTTAAGGCGGAGGTTCGCGTAATTTATAACGGTAACGAGTTCAACGGCAAGAGCATTCTCGACTTGACGTCGCTGGCCGCCGAATGCGGCACTCGACTCGAGGTGGAAGCTCGCGGCCTTGATGCCGATCAGGCCGTTGAGGCGTTGTCCGCGTTGGTCCAGGCGAAGTTCTACGAGAGTGACGAGGGAGCCCAGGAGCCCGCCCCATGAAGGCCCGGGATCCGCGGCCCAAGCGTACGCCTCACGGGCGAGGCCCCACCGGCCACCGCGGCCCTCGTGTCGATCCGCCTTGCCATACCGAAGAATGGGGTCATGTGGTCCTTCCCCCGGTCAAGCTCCGGACGATGCAGACGCTTCGTGGAGTTGCTGTCAGCCCAGGGGTCGCCATCGGACCACCGCTGGTGGTCGATCCGCGCGGTCAGCGCCTGCCCCACCGTGCGATTTCCTCCGAGGCTGTCGCTTCTGAGCTCGAACGGCTGGAACGGGGGATCGAGTCCGCGCACGGTGAGGCCGAAGCCGCCGAGGCTGAAGCCCGCGAGCGACTTGGACCCCAGTACGCCGACATCCTCGCCGCCCATGCCCGGATGATCACCGACCCCACCCTTCGGCGCGACGCGCGTGCGCGAATCGAGCACGAGCGGATCTCCGCCGAGCACGCGGTCAGCGAAGTGCTCGACGCCTACGCGTCTCGGCTCGAAAGCATGACCGACTCGCATCTGGCCGCCCGAGCCGCCGACGTCCGCGACATCCAGCACCGAATCCTCGCCCAGCTCTCGGGCCAGCGTCGGTCGACGCCGATGGACGAGGTTGCCGTGCCTTCGGTGATCCTTGCCCATGACCTCTCACCGAGCGAGACGGCGGGGCTCGACCCGAAGCGGGTGCTCGGGTTTGCAACCGAGGCGGGGGGACGGGCCAGTCACACCGCGATCGTGGCCGAGGCCCTGGAAATCCCGGCGGTGGTCGGTCTGGGACGATTTTTGGAACTGGCCCGCGAATGCCGGATGATCATCATCGACGGGGACGAGGGCCTGGTGGTCCTCGACCCCGACCTGGCCACCCAGGAGCGGTATCGCCGCGACGCCGCCGCGCGGGCCGCCCGGTTCGAGGGGCTGGCCGGGCTGGCCAACCTGCCCGCCGAGACCCTGGACGGGACTGCCGTCGGACTCTGGGGCAATATCGAGTTCCCGGGCGAGGTGGCCGCCTGTCTGGAGCGAGGCGCCGTCGGAGTCGGGCTCTACCGCACCGAGTTTCTCTACCTCAACAGCGAACGTGCCCCGACGGAGCAAGAACAATTTGAAGCCTATGCGGCGGTCGTTGAATCGCTGAAAGGGCGTCCGGTCACGATCCGAACCCTCGACCTGGGAGCCGACAAGCTTGTGGCCTACCAGAACGTCGGTTACGCCGATGCGAATCCGGTGCTCGGGCTTCGGAGCTTGCGGCTGTCGTTGCGCGAGCTCGAATTGTTTCGGACCCAGCTTCGCGCGATCCTCCGGGCCAGCGCCCTGGGGGATGTTCGTGTCATGTTTCCGCTGGTCTCGACGCTCGGCGAACTCCGCCGGGCCCGCGCCATCCTGGGGGACGTTGCCGCCGAACTGGCCGCCGAAGGTGTCTCATTCCGGCGTGACCTGCCGGTTGGTGTCATGATAGAGGTGCCTGCCGCCGCCGTGATGGCCGACCAAATGGCAAAGGAGGTGGACTTCTTCTCGATAGGGACCAACGACCTGATCCAATACACCTTGGCCGTGGACCGAACCAACGAAACCGTGGCCGATCTCTATAGCGCCGCCGACCCGGCCGTGCTTCGCCTGATCGCCATGGTCGTCGATGCCGCCAGGGCCCGTGGGATTGAGGTCAGCATCTGCGGGACGATGGGGGGCGAGCCGCTCTATACGATGCTGCTGCTCGGGCTGGGCGTTCACCAGCTCAGCATGCCGCCGCACCAGTTACCTGAGATCAAGCGAGTGATCCGCGGGGTCAGTGTCGCGGAGGCCCGGTCAATTGCCGCCGAGGCGCTCCACTTAGAGACCTCGCAGGCCGTCGTCGCTCTTCTCGATAGTGCCTTACGCCATGCTCTGCCCGACACCCCGGCCTCCTCAGCCCAGGACCGAGCCGGCTAGCCCCGGCAGGCCCGCTCAACCGAACCATGGCAGCCTCGGCTCGGAGTCGACGCCGCCCGCGACCACGATCCAACCGAATGGACCCTCTTGACCGCCCTCCGACCGTACTGATTTCGCGAGCCCAACGAGCAAGCCCTCGGGGGCCTCAAGAGACGGACCGAACGACGGACGGGCGTTGCGGACCCTCACATGGGTTCGATGTATGCCGCGATGATGACAGCGACCAAGGTGCGACTCCGCTTCGCTAAGCACGGCGATCTTCGACTCATCAGCCACCATGACTTGATGCGCTGCCTCGAGCGTTTGCTCCGCCGCGCCCAAATCCCCACGGCGACGAGCCAGGGATTCAACCCACGCCCCAAGGTGGTCTTTACCCTCGCCTTGGCGCTCGGGATCGAAGGGCGTCGCGAGGTGGTCGAACTGGAATTGGCCGAGCCCATGGAGCCGGCCGAGGTCCTCAGACGCCTCCGCGCCACGACACCGCAGGGGCTCGAGTGGCTCGACGCCGAAGGGGTCGCCCCCGGTCGTGCCGCACAGCCCGAGTCGGTTTCTTATCTCTTGGAGATCCCCGCGGACCGTCAGGACGAGGGCCGAACCCGCCTGGCCGCCTTTCTGGCCAGTGAACAGTGGCCGTATACCCGGCATCGCCCCGATCGGACCGTCGCGATCGATCTCCGTCCGTTCCTGCTCGAGGCCGAACTCGACTCGCTCGGCCTCCTTCGTTTCCGCATGAAGATGTTACCCAGTGGTTCGGCCCGGCCTGAAGAGATTATCGACGCTCTTGGCCTCCGCGACCTGCTGGGACAGGGATCGGTCCTGGTTCGTACCGAAGTGGAACTGGTCCCTTAGCTCGAGGTGGGTTCCCGTTGTGACGGTCCGTCAGCGCACCCGCAAACGATCTGATCTGCACCTGCTTCCTGGCGGACGCCGCCGCGGAACCCATTTACCCGACCAATGCCAACCGACTTGATTGTGTTAGAAAGATGACCGTATGAAGAAAGAAATGCTGATCAACGTGCTCCAGCCCGAGGAATGCAGAATTGCCATCGTTGAGGATGGCATCCTTGAGGAGCTGTACGTCGAGCGCACCAGCCACGAGAGCTATACCGGTAATATCTACAAAGGCAAGATCGTTAACCTCGAACCGGCCATCCAGGCCGCGTTCGTCGATTTCTCGGTCGGCCGCAACGGCTTCCTGCACGTCTCCGACGTGGAGCCGCAATATTTTCAGCGTCATCAGGCCGCCGAGGCCGAGGCGTCTGGCCCTTCCTCAACCTCCACCACGGCCCTCGGCTCGAACCGTGGGGAACCGAGGCGCGATCGCGAGCCGACCCGTCGTGGCCGCAACGAAGAGCGCGACCCGGCCTCGCCGTCCGCTCCCCCGCGCCCCGAAGATCGGTACCGTGATCGCGAGCGGCCCGAACTCTCTGAGAAAGGCCGCCGCGACCGCTCGGAACCCCGCAGCTTCGGCGAAGGTTTGGCCGACGACGACATTTTCTCCTCCCGATCGTCGGCCGGCTCACCACCGGCTCGCCCCACTCCCCCCGAACGCGTCGACCCGCGCCGCAGTCGGCCCGAACCTCCCCTGCCCTCCTGGTCGGACGAGGTGACCCAGGCCCGCGCTCCGGAGCACGCGCCGAGGGGCTTCGAACCCGATGAGCCTCGCTCGCGGGCCAGCCGGACGGCCGAGCCGTTCGACCCCGATCTGCCGCCGAGCCGCACCCAGCGATCGCGCCAAGCGCCCCCGCCGAGCCGCCCCGTTGTCGACCCCGAGATCGTGGATTCGGGACGTGGCCGGATCATTGACGCCGACCTCCCCTCCGAACCGCAGCCGCCGCGCGATGCCCGTCGTTCTCGGGGACGCGGTCGGCCCGAACGCCCCGCGCCGGAACCGGAGCCCCTGTTCGAGCCCGATGTCGAACCGGTTTCGGAGCCGGTCTTTGAAGACATTCCCGAAACCCCGCGACGCCGCGGCGGCCGAGCCGCCATTCGCTCTCGCGGCGGCGAACGTGAGTCGCTCGGCGAACGACCCCGAGAAACGGCCCCCGAGCGTTCCAGGCCCCCCGCCGTGGAACGAGGCGCCGAGATCGAGGTCGAACGGCCTCGGGAGCGGGTCCGGGAACCCGAACGCACCCGTGAGCCCGAACGGGTTCGTGAGCCCGAGCGATACCGCGAACCCGAACGAGCCCGCGAGCCGGAACGCGTTCGCGAGCCGGAGCGCGTCCGAGAACCGGAGCGCGTTCGGGAGCCGGAGCGAGCCCGAGAGCCGGAACGGGTTCGGGAACCTGAGCGAACACGTGCTCCTGAGCGTGCCCGCGGACCGGAACCGGAGCTTCCCCGCGAGCGTAAGGCGCATGGCCGTGCCGGTGAGCCGGGCTACGTTCCTCGTCGTGAGCGTTCCCGAGCGCCCGAGACCCCGTTCGGCTCGGACATTCCCCCGGCTTCGCTCGAATGGGCGGAGCTGGTCGCCGAGCCTGACATCGACGAGATCGAGGGCGAAGGGGGCCCGGACGAGTTGGGACCGGAAACCGGCAAGCTCGACGGGCCTCGCCGCCGCCGTCGTCGCCGTGGCCGGCGCCGCGAGCGTGAGCAGCCCGAGGGAACCCCGACGGTTTCGGAACGACCCGGCTTCGGTCCCGACATTGAGGACGAAGACGATCTCGAGCTTGACGAGCCGCTGGAACGCGAAGTCGCTCGCCGTGGGCGGGTTGAGGACGAAGAGCAGCTCGTGATCGACGACTTTGACTTCGGCGACGAGCACGCCGGGCCGGACGAAGAGCACGACGATTTCCTCGATGAACATCCCTCCGCCGCCGCCGTCGATGAAGAGATCGACCCGGAGCTCGAGGAAGAAATCCGTCGTGAGATCGCCGAGATCGCCGAGCTGGAGCGTGAAATGGGCCTGCGAGGGCCCGTCGAAGCCCGACCCCGCCGGGGCGACGGCGAGCCCGACACGGGACGCGGTGGCCGGTTCACCCGGGGCCGTGGGCTGGTCAAGCCCCCGATCCAGGAGGTCTTCCGCCGCGGCGACGAGGTGCTCGTTCAGGTCATCAAAGAGAGCATTGGCACCAAAGGCCCGACGCTCTCGACCTACATCAGCATCCCGGGCCGTTACCTCGTGCTGATGCCTGGCCTGAACCGGGTCGGTGTCTCGCGCAAGATCGCCGACGAATCCCAGCGCCGCAAACTCCGCGAGATCATGACCGAGCTGAACCCGCCCAAGGGACTCGGCTTTATCGTGCGGACCGCCGGCCTGGAACGGACCAAGCGTGAGCTGGCCCGCGACCTCGCTTACCTGCTCCGGCTCTGGAAGGTCATCCTCCGCCGGATCAAGAAGGCCAAGACCCCCGCGCCGATCTATCAGGAATCGGACATGATCACGCGGACCATCCGCGATATCTTCACGTCCGAGATCGATACGATCTGGATCGACGAGCCCGCGGCCTTCGAACGCGCCCAGGAGTTCCTCAAGGTCGTGATGCCCCGGTTCGTGAACCGGCTGAAGCTCTATGACGAGAAGGTGCCGCTCTTCCACAAGTACGGCATCGAAGACGAGATCGCCAAGATTCAGCGCCGGAATGTCCCCCTCCCCGAGGGAGGCTCCATCGTCATCGATCAGACCGAGGCGCTCGTCGCCATCGACGTGAACTCGGGCAACTTCCGGGTCGAGAACGACGCCGAGAAGACCGCCTACGAGATGAACCTCCGGGCCGCCAAGGAGATCGCCCGGCAACTCAGACTCCGCGACCTCGGCGGAGTGATCGTCAACGACTTCATCGACATGCGTGACGAGCGGCACCGCCGAGGGGTCGAGAAGGCCCTGCGCGACGCCATCAAGCGGGACCGGGCACGCACCAAGGTCCTCCGGATGAGCGCGTTCGGGCTCATCGAGATGACCCGCCAGCGGATTCGACCCAGCCTGAAACGCTCTGTCTACGAAGACTGCTCCAATTGCACCGGAGCCGGCGTCGTGAAAACCGTCGAGAGCATGTCGATCGACGTGATGCGTCTGCTGGCCCTCGCCTCCCACCGTGAAGATATCCGGCGCGTTTCGGTCGTGGTCTGCCAAGCCGTGGCGACCTACTTGAACAACCGCAAGCGCCGCGAGATCACCCGGATCGAGACCGAAGCCAACATGACGATCCAGATTCGGACCGAGCCCGATGCGGCCGCCGAGCATCTCCAACTCGAGTGCTACGACGGCAACAACAGCGAAATCCGACTCTTCCCGCCGCCTGCCCCCACCCATCGTGGCCGGCACTAATTGATACGATCGGAATCATCCGAGGCCCCTGTTTCTCGCGAAACAGGGGCCTCGGATGGGCCTGTGGGAGGGGCGGGTTCCCCCTTGGGAACCGCGCGTGGCTTTGTTGGTCTGAAGCGTGCCCTTTCTTTTCAGGACTTAACTCGGTAACATTTGACTTTTTCCGCGTCCTCCCCACGAATCCAGAATGGGGTCGTTTTCCCGACGCGGGATCAAGACAGCGGAAAAGATCGACGCCGGTCCCTTCCATACAAGGTCCGGGTCGTGAGGAGCTTGACGGATGTACGCGATTTTTGAAGACGGTAGCCATCAGTTTCGGGTGAGCGAGGGAGACCGGGTCATCGTCGATCGGCGTCAAGGCGACGCCGGAACCGAAGTCGTCTTCCCCAAGGTCCTGCTCATCGCCGGCCCCGAGGGAGCGAACATCGGCGTTCCCGTGATCGAGGGTGCGCAGGTCCACGCCAAAATTGTCGACCAGTTTCGCGATAAGAAGATCATCGTCCAGAAGTTCCGCCGCCGCAAAAACATGCGCCGTCGCAAGGGACACCGGCAGCACTACACGACCGTCCTGATCACGAGCATTGCCGCCACCGCCTGATCAGAGGCTCCGCACCGCGGCCAAGCTCGCTTGAACTTCAGAACCGCGTCACGCCTTCGGGATTCCCTCCCGAAGGCGTGACGCGGTTTTTTTTTTTGCCCTGCATTCATCCTCTCCTTCCTCGAATCGAGGTGGTGGTAAGCGACCACTTTGCGGTCGAACACACTTTTTTCGGTACAATCGGCACAAAATGGGTTGGTTGGGGTCTCTTTTGTCCGTTGCGGTGCATTTTTGCTGGGGGACTAGACAGGTTTTGGTAGAATGGGTGAAGACCGACTCGCCTACGGCAGGTTCATGGCGTCTCGGTTCAACTCAGGAGGGGGAACGAAGTTTGGGCGGAGCCGACGGGTCGAGCGGAATGGAATCGATATTCCGAAAAGAGGAAGGCGATTGTCTGGAAGCCCCATCCCGTAAAGCCGTTATGTTCCGTCAAGAATTGGTTTGGATTTTGTGTGAATCTTCCACCTCGTACCGGGTCTTGTGGAAAGCTTCGACTTAGGGTACATCTTCGAAAACTCGGCACGTCTGTTCAGGTGGACTTGGAAACACTATCTTCCCAAGCTCGATACGCTTCGGTGAGGAGAACGGGACGGCCACCCCGATAACCCAACTTCGGATGAGAGTTTCAGGGGGATTCGTCACCAGCTTTCTTCGCTCAATCGCCGATGAGTTGACGACGAACCAATACGCAAGACAACGCGACAAACTTACAGTAGATATTCGGGAGAGCGTCCATGGCAACGGTTGGCGCACAGTCGAAGGGGAATGCATCGGAGACTCGAGGGGCGCAAGGGCGTTCTGGGATGGTCGTCCCGCGAGTTTTCAGCACCGAGGGAATCGACCCCTTCGATCAGGTGGACTGGGAGTTGCGGACGGCCGAGATCAAGGACGAGCGGGGCCGGGTCATCTTTCAGCAGACCGAGTGCGAGATTCCGAAGGCCTGGAGCCAGCTCGCCACCAACGTCGTCGCAAGCAAGTACTTCTACGGCGAAATCAATACGCCGGAGCGTGAGAAGAGCGTTCGTCAGCTCGTCAACCGCGTTACCCGGACCCTCTCGGACTGGGGCCGGGAAGACGGCTACTTCGCCACGGACGAGGACGCCGACCGGTTCCACGACGAGCTGACCTCGCTCTGCGTGAACCAGTACGGCTCGTTCAATTCCCCCGTCTGGTTCAACGTCGGTCTCTTCCACCAGTACGGGATCGCCGGTCCCGCCAATAACTGGCGGTGGGACGAGGAGACGCGCAGCGTCGTCAAGGCGGAGAGCGCCTACCAGTATCCTCAAGGCTCGGCCTGCTTTATCCAGAGCGTCGCCGATGACATGCAGGACATCATGCGGGTCGCGACCGCGGAGGCGATGCTCTTCAAGTATGGTTCGGGGACGGGGACCGACCTGTCGACGCTCCGTTCGAGCCGAGAGAAGCTGACCGGCGGCGGCCGGCCGTCGGGCCCGGTCAGTTTCATGCGGGTCTACGACGCCATCGCCAGCGTCGTCAAGTCGGGGGGCAAGACCCGTCGCGCGGCCAAGATGCAGACGCTCAAGGTCTGGCATCCCGACATTCTTGACTTCATCGAGTGCAAGACGAAGGAAGAGAAGAAGGCGTTGACCCTGATCGAGATGGGGTACGAGGCCAACTTCAATGGCGAAGCCTACGCCTCGGTGATGTTCCAGAACGCGAACCTCTCGGTCCGCGCCACCGACGCGTTCCTCCGCGCCTCGGAGACGGGCGACGAGTGGACGACCCGGTCCGTCACGACCGGTCAGCCGTTGCAGTCGTACCCAGGGCGGCTCCTGATGGACAAGATCGCCGAGGGGACCTGGTTCTGCGGCGACCCCGGCATGCAGTACGAAGACACGATCCAGCGCTGGCACACCTGCCCCAACACCGCGCCGATCAATAGCAGTAATCCGTGCAGCGAGTATATGTTCATTGATGACTCGGCGTGCAACCTCGCGTCGATCAACCTGATGAAGTTCCGTTGCGAGGACGGCACGTTTGACGCGAAGGGGTTCCGCGCGGCCTGCCGGATCTTCATCACGGCGCAAGAGATTCTGGTCGATCACGCGAGCTACCCGACCGACCGGATCGCCGGCAATAGCCACAAGTTCCGTCCGTTGGGACTGGGCTACGCCAACCTGGGCAGCCTGCTGATGGCCGCGGGCCTGCCGTACGACTCGGATCAGGGGCGGGCGTTGGCCGGTTCGATCACGGCGATCATGCACGGTCAGGCCTACCTGACCAGCGCTGAGCACGCCGGGCACCTCGGCCCGTTCGACGGCTTCCCGCTGAACCGCGAGCCGATGCTTCGCGTCATGGAGATGCACCGCGACGCCGTGGGGTCGATCGACCGCTCCGGGCCGCCCGACCTCGTGACCGAGGCACACGCCGTTTGGGATGAGTGCCTCGAGTTGGGCCGCCGCAACGGCTATCGCAACAGCCAGGTCACGGTGCTCGCGCCGACCGGGACGATCGCGTTCATGATGGATTGCGATACGACGGGGATCGAGCCGGATATCGCGCTGGTGAAGTACAAGCAACTGGCCGGCGGCGGCATGCTCAAGATCGTCAACAAGACGGTCCCGATGGCGATGCGGACGCTCGGCTACGACGAGCCGGCGATCACCGGGGTTCTCGACTACATCGACGCCCACGACACGATCGAGGGGGCCCCTGCCCTTCGCGACGAACACTTGCCCGTCTTCGACTGTGCGTTCGGGCCGCCGCAAGGGGGCCGGAGCATCCACTTCCGCGGTCACTTGCGGATGATGGCGGCCGTGCAGCCGTTCCTCTCGGGGGCGATCTCGAAGACCTGCAACGTTCCGAACGAGGCCACGGTCGACGATATCCGCGAGGCCTACCTCGAAGGCTGGAAGCTGGGCCTCAAGGCGCTGGCCATCTATCGCGATGGCTCCAAGGGGAGTCAGCCCGTGAGCACCAAGACCGAGACCGAAGGCGCGGCCGACAAGGCCGCTGACAAGGCGGCCGCCGCCAGCGTCGCGGCGGCCACGGCCGCGGAAACGGCGGCTGCGGCCGCCGCCCACTCGCTCGCGATCGTGGAAGCGAAAACGGCGGCTGTTGCGGCCGCCGCCACCACTGCCGTCGCGCCTGCTCTCAAGCCCCGTCGTGAGCGGCTGCCCCACACCCGGAGAGGCTTGACTCACAAGTTCAGCATCCAGGGGCACGAGGGGTATGTCACCGTCGGTTTCTACCTCGACGGCCGGCCGGGCGAAGTGTTTATCACGATGGCCAAAGAGGGGTCAACCATCGGCGGCCTGATGGACGTCTTGGGGACCTCGATCTCGATCGGACTTCAGTACGGCGTGCCATTGGAAGTCTTCGTCAACAAGTTCGCGCATAGCCGATTCGAGCCGGCCGGATTCACTCAGAACCCGGAAATTCCGATCGCCAAGAGCGTTGCCGACTACATCTTCCGCTGGCTTGGCATGGAGTTCATCCCGGGCTATCGCGAGGCCAACGCTCCGCAACGGCCGGTTGAGGACGCGGTGGCCGAGTCCACCCCCGTCGTCAAAGTGAACGGGCACCGCACCGCCACCATCGACGACCTGGAGCATGTCGAAGCGGTTCGTGAAGCGAACCTGACGCCTCCCACGCCCAAGCTCGAGGCGACGCTCCGCGAAACCGGTGTCGGAGCACGCGAGAAGCAGTTCGCCCACTTCCAGAGCGACGCCCCCTCGTGCGATAACTGCGGCTCGCTGACCGTCCGGTGCGGCACCTGTTACCGCTGCTTCAACTGCGGTAATAGCATGGGATGTTCCTAATCCAAGGTCGCGTCGTCGTCCTTGAGGGAACCGGATCAACGGTTCTCGCGATCGACAAGCTGTAGACCAAGGCCCCGGAGGAACCTCCTGTCATTCACTCCCGTGAATGACAGGAATTCTCTCCGGGGTTTTTGCGTTCTTGATCTTCCCTGGGACTGCGGGCGTACCGCTCGCAATTCGAACGGATTTCTTCAGACGCTGGCGGCTCGGCTCGTGAGGTTTAGCCACGAGTGGATGTGCGGGGTGCCATGGAAGTGCCAGACGAAGGCCGGCCCTTCGAGCTTCCAGATGTCCCAGGGTTGGCCGTGGTGGCCGTCCTGGTAGAAGGTCAAGCGGAGTTGGTCCACGCCGCTCACTTCACCAAGGCAGTTCTGAATTTCCAGGGCGTCGAAACGGTGGAAGGGACGGATCAGATCCCTCAATAATTGCTGAACCATTTGTTTTTGCTCGCCGTCGAGCTCGGCGACGGCCAGTCCACCGCACTCGAATCCGGTTCCCTGGGGGCGGGCGGAACCGGTCGTTCCCGTCATCTTTGGGGTGAAGAACGCTTGGATACGTTGCCTCGCGTCGAAGCTCGCGTACAGTGCGTTCGCCTGCTCGGTCTGGTACCGCCAGACGTTGCCCCCCTGCCCTGCCCTCTCCTGGTCCCCAACAGCGTGGCCATGGAAAATTGGCCCGCTGAAGGCGGCCCCCGCATGACGGTGGCCGTCGGCGCGGAGGGTGTTGTGGCGTCCGGTGAGCACCCATTCGAAGGGTTGGTCGGTATCGGGCTCACCGAACAGGGCCACGTGGTAGTTCGCGAACCCGCCGAAATCGTCGTTCATCTGCCGGTTGAATCGCTGGTAACCCTCTTCGCTGCAGAGGTTCCTGAAGATCTCACGGCAGAGCGCCTGCTGCTCCGTCGTCAGGTCGCCGATCGTTGGTTTGACGATGGCCCAGTTGTTCTCAACCCGCGTTCTGAGCGGGTGCTCGAAAGGGAAGCAGATCTGGGCCTTCCGAGTCTCATCGAGGCTTCGAAAGAATCGGGCGATCGGGGTCTCTGTACCCGTCGTCGCTACCTTTCGAGGCGTCGAACCGCCGACAACCCCATGCGACCCTGCCGAAGGGATCGAGGCCGCCAATGCGGTGGCGCCCACGGTCTTCACGAACTCCCGACGCGAACGCTCTCGGCCGCGCCTTGTTGGGTCCGCGAGTGAGTTGTCCTCGATCATTGGGAGCCCTCTCCGCGATGAATTGATCGATCGCGAGTGAGTCGAATTGCTCGTGACCCGTAAGTTCTTCCCTCTTCGCCTCTCATTTTAACGGATGACTTGGTGGAGAATCGATCCGGAGCCTCGCAGACCCGATTGAGCCGACCCATTTCCACCCACAAAAAAACCCCTGGAAATGATCCAGGGGTGAGGGAGTCCCGATGAGAGGGGAGCCGCCATTCGCGGGTTTCGACGCATTCAATCGGACCGCTTGGCGGACGATTTCTCCGGCTCAAGCTTCTGATACCCCAGGCGCTGGACGACTTGGAGCACTTCTCCCCACGTGGGGAATGACCGGCCACTCGTCGTTTTATACGCTTGCATTGCCTGCATGAACTCCACTTCCGCCTGGGAGTAGTCACGCTCGCAGGTGGCCGGATCGATTAGTCGGCGCCGACCACTTCCTTTGCGAGCGTTGGCGGCCCGCTGGGCGGTCTCGGTGGCTCGGCGATTGATCCAGGTCGAATCATCACCATCTGCGGGAAGGCTATCTGAGTCGGTCGGGCCGGTGAGCAAGGGGTAAGTCATGGAGGTCCTTCCTTCATGGAATGGATCGGCCATTGATGCGACAACACTCGTGACCGTCGAGCCTATTCCGAAGAAAATCGGAGAGAAGTTCTGTCGCTCATTCGCCAGAGATCGAATTCTGAGATGATCCGCCGCATGATGGCGACGACTGGAAAAAATCCTCTAAACACCCTAGTGCGATTGGACTGTTTGGGCAAGGAAAGAAATCTGGTCCGATTGGGCAATTTGGAGGTTCGCCCTGTCGTGGTTGGCGTAACCCTCGCAACCGGCAAATTGCCTCGTTGCGGATCGCACTCGAAGCAAACGGTTTGAACCCAAGAAGCCGGGATCAAACTGGCTGAGCCGCCTCAGGATTCGTTTGACAGCGTGGAGTTGGTCCGTTGATGAATGTCTTGGTTCCGCTCAATCGATCCGATTGAGATCAAGAATGTTTGGGTTTGTAGATCGGACTCACCGCGATCACGAGGGCAAGTTGGGCGACGGTGGGAAGCTGGGCGATCGGAAGGAGGCCTTCGACGCTCTTGGTGTTCGGATCGGTGGCCCGAATTTGCATCCCGAGTTCGACGAGAGTGGTCTGGAGCGCGTTCCAGTCGGCGCCTCGGATCATCACGCCGACGCTGGTGCCCTCAATCATGACGTTGGCACCGAGGGGTGAGGCAAACGGCCCGTTCCCCCCGGCCTCCATGTACTGCTGATAGTCCTGGTAGACGCCGATCAGGCTTTGGCCAGCTTTGGCGAGTGGGCCGTTTTTGACGTCGCCGATATCGGTCGTCGCGGGAATCTGCAAAGGGTTTGACATGTTTGTACGACCCTGGAATCTGAGAGATGATGGGTTCGTCGCGCTCAGGGGCGTTGAAGAGAGCGATGCCCCCTCTTAAGAGCTTACACGAGGCAAATGACCTGCGATAGTCGCGTGCCCTTTCTTGGCGAGAATCGCGATCGATCTCTCTGGCGAGGGACGGCTTGGGGCCGGCTTCCCCGATGTCGCGACGGCCACAAGGTTGGTTTGCGAACGTGGTTTCGAACCATCGTGGCATGAGTGTATGCGGAATCACTGTGGCAATCGGGAGTCGGATATTTTTTCGGATCAACCCCTGAGGGGGGCCCGGCTGAGCTCTGACGGTGATCTCACGACGCGCGCGGGGTGAATTCGGACCCTGGACTTGATCGTGCGAGGACAGTATGCTGGCCCGCGCTGTCGAAGCTTGAACCAGCCCCTTTCCGTGAGTCCGGCGAGGTCCGTATGCCCTCTTTCACGTTGACCGACGTCGGTCGCGATCTCTGGGTCGAGAATTTTGCGATCGACGCAGCGAGCGTTGAGTCACCTTCGCCTCACACCTGGTCCGTGACCAAGCGCTCGCTTCGGGGCGGGCGTCGCGACGGCGTCGACTTGATTCAGGTCAATAATGGTCTCTTTACGTTTTCAGTCGTTCCCACTCGGGGGATGGGCCTCTGGAAAGGGCAGCTCGGCGGCGATCGGGTCGGCTGGGACTCGCCCGTTGGTGACGGACCCGTCAATCCCGCGTTTGTCAACCTGATGAATTGGGGAGGACTCGGCTGGCTCGAAGGGTTCGACGAGCTCGTCGCGCGTTGCGGACTCGAGAATAACGGAGCGCCCTACGAGGAGAAGGTCACGAACCCTGATGGTTCGGAGCGGCACACGACCTACGGGTTGCATGGCAAGATCGCCAACATCCCCGCCTCGTTCGTCGCCGTCCACGTCGGCACGGAACCCCCCTACGAAATCGTGGTTGAGGGGCAGGTGGAAGAGTCGAAGCTGTTCGCCCCGCAGATTCGGATGACGACCCGGGTCAGCACCACCCCCGGTTCGAACCGGTTGACGGTCCGCGACGAGTTTCTCAACCTCAAAGATGCGCCCGGCGAGATGCAGGTGCTCTACCACTGGAATTTTGGCCCCCCCTATCTCGAAGCAGGGTCCCGGTTCGTGGCGCCTGTGAAGGCGATGGCACCGCGGGATGCGTGGGCCGGCACGGCGATCGATCACTACGAGACCTACCGCGGACCCGAACCCGGCTTCACCGAGCAGTGCTACTTCTTCGAGCTCCAAGGCAGTCGTGACGACGGGCGCACGGTGACCATGCTCCGCAACAAGGCGGGCGACAAAGGAGTCGTGCTCCGGTTCTCCCCCGCCCAGCTCCCGGCGTTCACGCTCTGGAAGTGCACGGGCGGACTCAAGGAAGGATATGTCACCGGGCTCGAGCCCGGCACCAACTATCCCAATCCCAAGCCGTTCGAGAAGGCCCGGCAACGCGTCGTCGCCCTCCCCGCGCACGGCCGCTACGTGACCGAGACGACCCTCGAAGTGCTCTCGACGGCTCCGGCCGTGGCTGCCGTCGAAGCCGAGATCCAGGCGATCCAGGCTCAAATCAATCCGACCATCCACCGCAATCCGACCGAGCCGTACGGGCCGCTGGACTGAGCCCGTTAAACTCGGACGCCGGCTTGGTGCCGATCCGCTGGGAGTTCGTCCGCGACCGCGAGGGTACCCACCGCGACAGAACCCGGCCTGGAGACGTTCGTCATCCGGCAACGGGTGGAGTCGGATGTGCGTGACCTGTACGCGGAGACGCACCGGCAGGTGGACCGGCTCTTGCTGCCGCGCGTCCTGGAGCACACTCGCGGCAATCTCCAGGCGGCCCTCCTGCTCGGGATCGCCCGGCAGACCTTGCGCCTGAAGCTCCGGGACCTGGGGCTGTCCGCGACGCGCCCCGGCGAAGCGGAGGAAGACGACCTGGTCTGAACCCGACCGCTCCACTCCCGCGGGGACGCGGCCAGGTCTCCCGGCCGGATCGTCGTCGTGGCCGATGTTCCACCCGGCCCGGTCAATCTGCTCCCACAGCGATGCCCGTCCGGCGTTCCCAGGCGGTTCCGGGACCCCGCGCCGCTCTGTGTGCGTGCCCCTCGCGACTCCTTTTCTCGCTCCAAACTGTAACCCCGGCAAAGGCTTCGATCTGGTCCTCCGGTCGGGACCCGCCGAGGAGGTTCCGTCTCGCCAGTTTGGTACAAGTGTTGCAGGTGCGTAAAGTATTGCTTTGTGGGGATTCCAGTGCTCCCTGCGCACGATTGTTTTGAGTTGAGAGAATGTTATATGGTCGATTGACGTAATTATGTTAAAACCCAATCTTATTACCTGGAAACAATCCGATGAGTGAGCAACCGACTGTCGCGGATTACATCGTCCGACGGCTCGCACGCGAGGGGATCACCGACTGCTTCGGAGTCGCGGGGGACTTCGCCTTCAAGCTCTGCGACGCGGTCGCGGAGAGCGAGGCGATCCGCTGGATCGGGTGTTCCAACGAGCTGGACGCGGCGTACGCGGCCGACGGCTACGCCCGCGTGCGGGGCTGTTCGATGCTGATGACCACGTACGCCGTCGGCGAGCTGTCCGCGCTCAACGGTGTGATGGGGGCCAAGGCCGAGCGGTCGTGCGTCTTCCACGTCGTCGGCATGCCGACGATGCGCAAGCAGCGAGTCCGCCAGATTGTCCACCACACGCTTGGCGACGGGGAGTTCCAGAACTTCGCGAACATCTCGGCGCAAGCAGCGTGCGTCTCGGCGGTGATCACCCCCGACAACTGCGTCCACGAGATGGAGCGGCTGATCGCCACGGCGCGGGGGGAGAGCCGGCCTGCTTACATCCTCGTCGCGGGCGACTTTGCCGTTACGCCGGTTACCGGTTCGGCACCGACCCCGTACCCGAAGCCCGCGAGCGGCCCCGACCTTGCCAGGGCCGTCGCGGCGATCGCCGAGCGGGTCGAGGCCGCCCGGTCGCTGGCCGTCCTCCCCGCCTACACGGTCTCGCGGTTCAAGCTCCAGGACAAGCTCCGGGCGTTGATCGAGGCGCTGGGCTGCCCGTTCGCCGCGATGGCGATGGACAAGGGGATCCTGACCGAGGCCCATCCCCAGTTCGTCGGGATCTATTCCGGTGCCGCTTCGTCCCCCGCCGTCCTCGAGGCGGTCGAGGGGGCGGACGTCGTCATCGACGCCGGCGGTGTCAGCTTCAACGAAATCAACACGTCCGCCTACACGAGCCGCGTCGACCCCGGGAAGCTCGTCACCATCGGGGTGGATCACGTCCGGGTCGCGGATCGGATCTATAACCCCGTCCGGATGGGCGACGTCTTCGACGGTCTGGCCGGTGCGGTCAAGAAGAAGTTCGGATACTCGGCGTCGCCGAGGGAAGTGCCGACCCCGCCCGGCGGGAAGCCGGACGACCCGATCACCGCGGTGAACATGTATCCCCGGTTTCGGGACTTCCTGAAGCCATGGGATCGGATCGTCCTCGAGAGCGGCAGCATGAGTTCCGGGATGATCCCGCTTCCGCTCCCCGAAGGTGCGGAGGTCCAACTTCAACCTCTCTGGGGCTCGATCGGGTGGGCGACCGGGGCCACGCTGGGCATCGCGCTTGCCGACCCGTCGCGGCGGACCCTGCTCTTCACCGGGGAGGGCTCGCACCAGATGACCGCCGCCGACGTCGGGACCATGGGGCGTCACGGGCTGAAGCCGGTCATCTTCGTCCTCAACAACGGGGGCTACATGGTCGAGCGGGCGCTCGAGGCGGATCCGGACTGGGTCTACAACGACCTCGCCCCCTGGAACTACCACGCCCTGCCTGCCGCCCTGGGCTGCCGGGGCTGGTTCACGGCGAAAGTCGCCACGCTTGGCGAGCTCGACGCCGCGCTGGCCAGGGCCGCCACGGGCGAATCGGCGAGCTACATCGAGGTCGTCGGAGGCCGGATGGACTTCCCGGCAGGACTCGCCATGGCCCATCAGAGCCTCGACGCCCTGTACGGGAATGGTTAGAGCGCCGAACGTTTGCGACCGATCCGAGCTTCGGTGAAGGCGACGGAAATTGTAGAAATGCTGTCATGTCGTCAAGTTAACGTTGCATGCGGAGCGCGATCCGCGGAACGGCCTCCGGAAATCCGAATGACATTCTGCAGACCCTCCAGGATCGCGCCCAACCTCACCGAGAGGGGCAACCATGAACACCGGGAGACAGCGACTTGTCGCGAGGGGCGCCATGGCCGCGTTGGCCCTGGCGGCCCTGTGGGGCGTCGGCGGGGATCGGGCTGCGCTCGCCGCGGAAGGCGACGAGGTCGAGTACACCTTCGGCCGGCCGGTGACGGACGACGAGCAGACGTATGACTGGTACCGCAAGACCCACTCCGACTGGGCCGCCAAACGCTATGGCGTGGACCCGAACGCCGTCGGCGACGGCATGGACACCTGGCACTGGTGGTGCGGCGTCGACAACCCAGGGTTCTGGCGCGAGATGGCCAAGCTCACCAGCAAGAATGAAAACGTGCTCACCGCCCGGATTGATCTTCTGCGGATGTTGCACACCTTGCCGCGTTCCCAGCGGTGGGAAAAGATCGGGCTCATCAACGATCCCGATTGCGTGGCCGCCGACAAACCGGACCAATACGGCCTCCGGATTGACCGGATGAAGGACGGCACGCTCACCTGGGATCCGGACGTTTTCGGCTTCTCCAGCGGTGTTGTCGGCCTGCAACTCTTCAAGAACTAGAACTTCGACGCGAAGAAATGGTCCATCGACAAATACCTCGATGATGCGCGTAGTGTCGAGCCGCCGTACCTCGTTGGGATGGCCTGCACCGTGTGCCACACGGCCTTTAACCCCAACCGGCCGCCGAAGAACCCGGCCGAGCCGAACTGGGAAAACTTAGATTCTCACATCGGCAGCCAGTACTTTCGCGAAGGGATGCTGTTCGGTTTCGACATGCCGAAGGATTCCTTTGCCTGGCAGTACCTGCACAACCAATCGCCGGGCACGAGCGAGACGACGCGCTTCCCGACGGACTTCATCAACGGCCCGATCCTGATCAACTCGATTTACCGCCTGAATGATCGCCTCAAGCTGGCGCACGCGGATCGAATCTCGCCCGAGCAAAAGGTCATGATGCAGTCGATCAACAAGCACCTCGGCTTGCCCGAGAACGACGGCATCGGCGGAACCGACGCCGAGCCGACGTACCGCTCCCCGAGGGTCCTGTCGACCGGGGCCGACTCGATGGGCCTGGTGATCGCCGGAACCCGCGTCTACGTCAACGAGGGGTCCGGACACAAGGATTGGTTGCCAACCTGGGCCCTGAACCCGTACGACCTCAAGGGGAGCCGGGAACGCGGCTTCAAGCAAGAGGAATTCAACATTCTGGGCAAGATACGCAAGGATCCCAAGGCCCCTGGATGCAGACCGAGGCTCGCATGCCGAACATGGCGCTCTACCTGAGCACCCACGATGGCTTCCCGCTCAAGGATGCCATCGAGGCCGAGGGAAGAGGGGGCAAAAACGGCAAGGATTATCTCGCGACGGACGCGGATGTTCTCCGCAAGGGGAAGATCGCCTTCGCCGATCACTGCGCCCGCTGCCATAGCAGCAAGAAGCCCGACAACCTGCCCGAGGATGCCGAGGCTCAGAAGAAAGCCTGGCGCGAGCTTGTGCTGCGGGACGACTTCCTCGCGGACAACTTCCTGTCCGACGACGAACGCTACCCCTGCTCGGAGCTGGGTACGCACATCGGGCGCACCCTGAGCTCCAACTGGGATGCGGGCGGTGGCTACGGGCAGATGTCCAGCCTCGGGTTCAAACTCAACCAGGAAGGCACCGAGCAGGTGTTCGACCATGACAGGGACGGCAAGCCAATCCCGCTGTACAACCCGCTGACTGGCAAGCACGACATCAAGTTCACCACCAAGAGGCTTTTCTACCGCACGCCGCCCCTGGTGAGCGTGTGGGCGACGGCGCCCTACCTGCACAACAACTCGGTCGGATCGTACAACGGCGACCCGTCCGTGGCTGGCCGCATGGCCGCCTACGAGGATGGCATGGCCAAGCTGCTCTGGCCAGAACGGCGGCTGGGAGTCCGTTCGATGTTGGTCACCACGCAGGACAGCAAACTTCCGGACTTCCTCCCAATGCTGATGAAGGTGATGTCGGAGTTCTCGGACTTGTCCGGCCTGGACCTTGATCTGGTCAACGTTCCTAATTGGACACCTGTTAACTTGATTATGAGACTGCACGCGAAGGACGTGACGTCGGTACTGCAGGACTACGTGGACGGCATCCTGCAGGGCGAGCCCGGGGAGAAGTTCGCCGAGCTGCGGTCGAAGAACCAGGCGCTTGGCCAGCAGCGGCTGATGGAGAAGCTCGTCGAGGTCAACATGTGCCCGGACTTCATCGAAGACCGGGGCCACACCTACGGGCGTGAACTCGGTGATGACGACAAGCGTGCGCTCATCGAGTACATGAAGCACTTCTGAGCATCGGTCACGCCTCGATCGTGCGCCGAGTCATTGAGCGGGACGATTGTCGTCAAAGCGAGGGCAAAATGACCGCCGTCAATCTTCAAGCGACTGACACGACTTTGGAAACGAGAAATACCGGAGCGGAAATCGTCGAGAGGGTGGCCAAGGCGCGGGCAAGCTTCCGCGGCGGTCGGACGCGCGACGTCTCGTGGCGTCGCGCGCAGCTCGAGGCTCTGAAGCGGCTCCTGAAGGAGGAGGAGTCCGCGATCTACGAGGCGTTGTGGGCCGATCTCCGCAAGCCCCGGCTCGAAGGCTACCTCACCGAGGTCGGCTTCGTGATCGCGGAGATTGGCGATGCCCTGCAGCACCTCGACCGGTGGATGAAGCCGGAGCGGACGCACACGTCGCTCCTGGCCCAGCCCGGGAAGTCCTGGACGACGCCCGATCCCCTCGGCGTGGTCCTCGTGATTGGCACCTGGAACTACCCCGTCCAGTTGCTCCTCGCGCCTCTGGTTGGCGCCCTGGCCGGCGGCAACGCGGCGGTCCTGAAGCCGTCGGAGATCGCGGCGCGCACCTCGGCCCTGATGGCGGACCTGGTGCCGCGATACCTCGATCCGGAGTCCGTCGCGGTGATCCAGGGCGGGGCCGACGAGACCCAGGCCCTGCTGGAGGAGCGGTTCGACCTGATCTTCTTCACCGGGGGCAGCCGGGTCGGCCAGATCGTGCTCGAGAAGGCCGCCAGGCACCTCACTCCCGTCGTCCTCGAGCTGGGTGGCAAGTCGCCGTGCCTGGTGGACCGGGACGCGTCGCTGGAGGTCGCCGCCCGGCGGATCGTCTGGGGCCGGTTCAGCAACGCCGGCCAGACCTGCGTGGCTCCCGACTATGTGCTGGTGCACGAGGCCGTCGAGATGGAGCTGCTCAAGCACCTGCGTGCCGCGGTGGCGGCCTTCTACGGCGACGACCCCAGGACGAGCCCCGACTACTGCCGTATCGTCAACGACCGCAACTTCGAGAGGCTGTCGAAGCTGCTCCGCGACGGCGAGGTCGTCTGCGGGGGCCAGGCCGATGCCAAGGAACGATACATCGCCCCGACCATCCTCCAGGGAGTGCCGCCCGAAGCGCCAGTCATGCGCGAGGAGATCTTCGGCCCCATCCTGCCCGTGCTCGCCGACCCCAGCATGGACGCGGCGATCGAGTTCGTGGCGGACCGACCTTCGCCCCTCGCGCTCTATGTCTTCTCCCACAACGAGGCGACCCAGCACAAGGTCATCGATCGGACGAGCTCGGGCAACGTCTGCATCAACGACGTCCTGATGCACATGGTCGTGCCGGAGCTCCCCTTCGGCGGCGTCGGCGAGAGCGGCATGGGCCGCTACCACGGCCGATGGAGCTTCGAGATGTTCACCCACCGCAAGGGCGTGCTCGCCAGGTCGATCCATCTCGACCTGCCCGTCCGCTACCCGCCGTATTCCGACGGACACCTGGCGTTGCTGAGGCTCATCGATTGATCTGATCCGAGGAAGTTGCGGGATGAAACACAGGGCGGCGGGTCGATCGAAGGTCGTGATCGTCGGAGGGGGATTCGCGGGGCTGCGGGTTGCGAAATCGCTCCGCAGTTCCGCGGTGCGGGTCACGCTCCTCGACCGACTCGATGATCACCACCCTTGGGTTCGCCGGGCTGTACCTCCTGCTCGCTTTTGATTCTCGAGCGTGAAGAAGCGGTTCCGCACGATGGGGTGTCAACCCGTATCGTGGGGAACCGTTCTTTTTTTTTCTCACTTGTGAATTGATCGGATGAAAATCCGAGGTGATGATCTGGTCGTAAGCAAAAACTATCGTGTGTAACGCCGAAAAGTTGGGGTCTGGTCGGTTCGGAAGCCCCAGTCGTTCTCCACGATCACACCACCCACGAGGGCGGAGGCCGAGACCGTCAAATTCGGGCCGACGACGATGCCGACGTGGCCGGTTGCGTCGGCGTAGCGGTGCGCCTCCGCGACGACGTCACCAGGCAGAGGGCTGGTGACGACGTCCCAGCCACTGATTGCGACCTTGGGATCGGCCCACTCGCCTGCCGTCGGCGGCCGGCTGAATATCAGGTACATCGAGACCTTGGGCGGCGGCGTGACTCCGGCTTCCACCGCGACATCGAAGACGAATTTATTGCATTTGTTGGTGTTTGCCGCGAAATCATCCTTCGCGACGCTGTACATCCAGGCCTTCGAACCCACCTTACTCCGCGCAACTCGTACGATATCGGAAGCCAGAGATGACACGGGCGACTTCTCCATGACCTTGGGGGGAATAAAAGCGGTAAGAACGATTCTGGGACCCGCGTGGTCCGGCCGCTTGGGCCTTCGTTGAAGTCACCGAGCGGCCTCCCTCCGTCTCTCGTCCGCTGATCGTGGCCGATCCGCCTTGGTCAGACTCCAGTGGCTTGTTCGGGCGTTATCGATTCCCGAAGTAGACGCGGCCGTCGCTTGTTTGTGACGGATCGCCGTCGCCGCTGAGGTGAGGTTTCGAATCGGCCGAGCTTGTGTGGTGTTCGGTGTTACTGACGATCGGCGGACGAATTGCGGAGCAATCGCAGCGCGTTGGCGGTAACGAGCAGGCTGGTGCCCAGGTCGGCGGCGATGGCCATGGCCAGGGTGGCGTAGCCGAGGGCGGCAAGCAGGAGGACGAGGGCCTTGGTTCCCAGGGCCAAACCGATGTTCTGACGGATCCGGGCCAGGGTTTTCCGGCTGTGGCGAACCAGCCAGGGCAAGGCGTTCAGGTCGTCGGCCATCAGGACCACGTCGGCCGTATCGAGGGCCGCGCCGCTGGAGATGCCGCCGAGTGCCACGCTGACCCGGGCGGTCGCCAGCGCGGGGGCGTCGTTCACGCCGTCGCCGACCATGCCCGTGGCGCCATGGCGCGCGTCGAGTTCGGTGATCGCGTTGACTTTCTCGGCGGGGAGCAGACCGGAGCGGTGCTCGATGATCCCGAGCTCCTGGGCCATGGCTGCGGCGGTCGGTGGGTTATCGCCGGTGAGCATCACGGTCTGGATCCCCAGGGCGTTCAACTCGGCGAGAATGCGCGCGGCCTCGGGGCGCGCCTGGTCGGCGAGCCGGATCCAACCGAGCGGGCCGGACTGAGCGCTCAGGGCGACGGCCGTCCCCGCGTTCCGTTCGGCCGAATCGAGTCGGGCGTGGAACTCAGGGGGGCAAAGGCCGGACTCGTCAAGGAAACGATGGCTGCCGATATGATACTCCACCGCATCGACGAGCCCCGATGCGCCCCGGCCGGGCTCGGCTCGGTAGCCGTCGGCCAGCGGAACGATCAGGCTGCGCTGGCGGGCGTGGCGCGCGATCGCGCGGCCGAGGACATGGCCGCCGCGATCGCCCAGGGCGGCGGCGATCCGAAGCACCTCTTCGCCATCGCTCCCGTCGGTGGAGACAACCTCGACGACGTCGGGCTCGCCTCGGGTGAGCGTACCCGTTTTGTCGAACGCGAGGACCCGAAGCTGACCGAACTCTTCGAGAAATTCTCCGCCCTTGACGAGAATCCCACGCCGGGCCGCCGCCGTCAGGCCACTGACGATCGCCACCGGGGTCGAGATGACCAAGGCGCACGGGCAGGCGATCACGAGCGCGACGAGTCCGCGACCGAACCATGTCCCCCATTGGGCCGAGCCCGGCGGCGTTCCCGTGGTGATCAGGAGGACGGGGGGGACGATCATGATCAACGCGGCAATCGCCATCACGGTGGGCGTGTAGATCGCGGCGAACCGGCCGATTCGACGCTCCACCGGCGCCCGGGCGGCCTGGGCGTCGCGGACCTGCGCGATGATCCGTGAGATCAGGGCATTGCCGATCGGTCCGGCCGCGTCAATCTCGAGCGCCCCCTCGCCGTTGACCGTCCCCGCGAAGACCGGGTCGCCCAGCTCACGCGGCACCGGGACCGACTCACCGGTGATCGCTTTTTGATCGACGCTCGAGCGGCCGGAGACAACGGCCCCGTCGATCGGGATCCGGTCCCCTGCCCTAACGTGGACGCGGTCACCTGCTTTGAGCTCGCTGGCGGCGACGACCCGGATCGTGCCGTCCGCGGCGACGACCTCAGCGGTCTCGGGCGCGATCTCCAGCAGTCGCCTGACAGCCCGGCGTGCCCGGTCCAGGCTGAACCGCTCGAGGGCCTCGGACAGGCCGAAGAGGAAGGCCACAGTCGCCGCCTCGTCCCATTGGCCCAGGGCCAAAGCGCCTGCGACGGCCACGGTCATCAAGACGTGGATGTCGAACCGGAACTTGACGAGCCCGCGAATGGCTTTCGGAAACAGCTCATATCCACCGAAGAGGATCGCCAGTAGGTAGGCCGCTCGCTCGAAGCCGGGATACCCTGATGAGGTCGACCCGAGCACGACTCCGACCAGCAGCGCCAGGCCCGATCCGAGGGTCGCCGCCCAGCGGCCGTTTCTCGTCCACCATCCATCCGCTTCGACGCTTTCCTCGACGAGCGAGGCGCGCATTCCTGCTTTTTGGGCCACGCGATCGGAGAGTTCACTCGGACCGATCCGCTCCGGCTCGTAATCGACCGTCATCGACCCGTGGATCAGGTCAAAGCCGAGGGCGAGCACGCCGGGAGCCTCACCCAGAGCGGCGCGGAGCTGTTCCATCTCGACGGCGCAATCGAGGCCGGCAACCTTGAACGTGCAGCGAGCTCGGCTCATGTTGGCAGTCCTTTCCGTCCGTGAGCAGGGGCACACGGCCCCGTCGTCCTGGGCCGCTTCGATCGGCGGGCACTCGAGGGATCGGGCGTAAAATCTGATCCGGCAAGGTCGCCCGTCGAAATTATAAGGTGAACGACGTCTTTCGAGAACGCAATTGCCCCGCCCCGTTCTCGAAGTTGAGTGGATCAGGCCGGGTTGCGGCTCCCTGCTCCTCGAGTCGTTGCCTTGCGTACTCGGGTGAAATCACGATAATCATGGAATGGTGGACGTCTGTCGGGTCAGGGTCGAGGACCGTATGGCACACATGTACTTGATCCGCTACGGCTTGATGGCTCGGGTCGGAAGGTTTTCCGCGGACTCGGCCGACTTCGAGCGTGGCATGACGGTCGTGATCCGATCGCATCGTGGGACGGAACTTGGCGAAGTGCTCGCGCCTCTGTCCTCGGCGCCAGGCGAAGAAGAAACGCCGACCCGTGTGCTTCGCATCGCCGGTTCTGACGACTTGGAGCAGGCCCGCCAAGCCGAGTCGACCCGCCCGAGTCGATTCGAGATTTGTCAGCGACTCTTTCAGGATGGTGTTTGGCCGATGGAACTGATCGACGTCGAACCATTGCTCGACGATCGCCGGACGGTCCTCCACTACCTGGGGCCGCATCGCCTGGACGTGACCGGTTTGCTCTCGGCCTTTCGCTCGACGTACGACCTTGACGTGATGCTCGAACCGGTCGGCCGCGACGTGCCGGATGAGGAAGTGGCTGAAGACAATGTCGAAGCCGGAGGCTGCGGAAGTTGTGGCTCCGACGGAGGGGGTTGTGGCTCAGCAGGCGGGGGTTGTGGTACGGGCGGCTGCTCCGACTGTGGGGTCAAGAAGCTGATTGCGGGGAGTCGTCGCCACGCCGCCCGGTGATGCGTCTGGGTGTGCGTCTTCGGATGTCCTGCGGGAGTGGGGCCAGGATGTCCTGCGGGAGTACATCTGGGAGGGCCGCCCGGTGATGCCGCTCGGAGAGCCGCAATTCACCGGGACTTGATTTGCGGCGGGCGGACGCGGTCGCGGAGACCGTCGAAGTTCGAGTCTTTCTCGAAGGACTCCCCGAGGAGCTTCGGATTGGTCTTGGCGACCTCCGTGAGCTCCTCAACCACGCGCTGGACGAGGCTCGCGTTGGACTTGGCGGCCGATGCATAGGCGCGGGCGAGAGCGTAGTGGGACTCGCCCAACATCGACTGATACCGTTTGGCCTGCACCAGGCCGGCTTGCGCGACCTGGATCGCCGCTGCCGGCTGATTGGCCCGGAGGAGGTCGCTCGTTCGATGATGATAAATGCTGACCGCCCGTTTGTATTGGGGGATGAGCTCATCGAGACGAGGATGCTCGACCAGGTAGGCGAAGTCGGCCACGGCTTTGCAGTTCTTGAGCTTACGGAGAAGCATCGCGCGGTAGAATCGCGCCTCGAGGTGTTCGGGTTCAAGCCGGAGGATCTTGTCCAACTCGAGCAGCGCTTCGTCGGGACGATTGCGATCCCGGAACTGGGTGGCGCGGAGGACTCGAGTGTCGAGGTCGGCCTCTTCATCACTCATCGGGATCGGCTCGACGTGATTTGAGTCACGAGCCGTCCCGGTGCGATCGGCGGAGCCCATCGCCTCCAGGCGGAACTTGAGCGTCAGGACTTCGTTTTGGCTGCCCGTGAGCAGTTCGATGCGGTCGAGGTCGGAAACGACATGGTCTCCCTGCCCTAGCCGGCTACGTACGTAGGTTTGGTTGCGGGTCGAGACCGTGTGGTCGGGGTCGAGCTCCAACGCCTTGGTGCACTCCTCAAGCGCGGCGTCGTACTGTCCCAACATGAACAGGCAGCCGGCGAGTTGAGCGCGTAAGGCGACGTTCCGCGGGCGTTGGGCGATGCACCGTCTCAGGTGCTCGACGGCCGCGAGTTGGTCGCCCAGGCGAAACGCAACCGTCGAGGCGCGGTAGTGGCCCCAGAAGGAATCGGGGCGGGCCTTGAGTACCGCCTGGTAATGAGCGAGGGCGGCGCGTGCATGCCTTGGTTCCGCCTCGATGCCTCGCAGGTAGTCTTCGATCCAGAGCGCCGATCGGGCCGGGTTGCCTGGGGGAATCGCGATCGGTCTCGCGGTGGTTTCCTTAATCTGCTCGAGGAGTAGGCGGCGCTGGGTTTGGAGCGGACCGAACGGAGTTCGGCTCACGACCTGATCGAGCAGAGCCTGAGCCCTGAGCCAATCGTCGGGTGACTTGGGACGCTCGCCGAGGGCCCTGGTATAGCGGAGAATTTGCTCCAGGAGCCAGGCCTCGAGCTCAGAGCGTTCCGGTTCGGGCAGGTTGCGCACGTCGTTACGGAGTCGCCAGTCGGCGTCCTCGAGAACGTTGTACCGATCGAGATGTTTGCGTGCGTTTTCGGCGGCAACTCCCTGCTTCTCGGGCGACCAATTCCCGAAGCGACGGAAGAGGAACACGTCGGCTTCGTCGTGGTCCCAGAGGAGCGAGAGCTTGTCCTCGGCCTGTCTGCGCAGCGTGCTCTGGAACGAAGACCAGAGGACGGTCATGGCGGTGGCGCAGAGGACCAGGGCCAGGACCGTGGCGGCCAGGGCGAAACGTTGACGGCGTGCCCAGCGGCCGATGCGAAACCGCCAGGGGGGCTCCTCGGCGAACGCGAGGGGCCGGCCGGTTCGCCAGCGGTCGAGGTCGTCGGCTAATTCCGACGCCTGGCCGTAGCGGTCGGCCCGATCGGGGGCCAAGCATCGCGCCAGGATCGAGCGCAGGCCTCGCGGAACCGAGGAGCGTCCTAGCCATCGCAGCGCATCGTCACCGTTACGCCCCGATTCGACGAGCATCACGGCGATCTCTTGCCGAGTCCGGGCCTTTGCCTGCGGGAGGTCGGGGGATCGGCCGGTGAGTGTCTCCAGCAAGACGATCCCGAGCGCGAAAATGTCGGCCCGATGCCGGTCCGCGGCGCTTGGGGTCGACGACCGTTGCGATTCAGCCACCGCCTGCAGCCGTTCGGGAGCCATGTAGGCGAGAGTACCGCCCGTGTCGGCCGGTAAGTCCGAGGCCCCAGGGAGTCGCCAGCCGACCGCCAGGTTGAAGTCGAGCAGCATCGGATTGCCGTCGGCCGTCAGCAGAATGTTCGACGGCTTGATGTCGCCGTGCGCCACGCCCCGGACGTAGGCATGGTCGAGCGCTTCGGCCAATCGAGCGACCGTCCAGGCGGTCGCGGCCGGGTACGACAACCCTTCGACGATTTCGCGGGCGGGCCGGGCCAGATTGGCCTTGGGAAACTCGGGCGCGGAGACCCGGTCCAGGTCGGAGAGTAAGTCGCGACCGGACTTCGGGCGGCTCCCGATCCGCCGCCGTTCGGCCAGGACGCTGGCCAGGGTTGCCCCGCCGAGGAAGGGGAGGCAGATGAGCTGAAGCGTCCCGTTCTCGGCCGACCCATGCCAGAGCACCTCGACGATGTGCGAGTGCCGAGCGCGGGCCAGTAGCCTCGGCTCTAGGGTCAGCCGGGTCGAAATCTTCAGGACCACCAACCGGTCGTCGAGATTCGTCTGCTCCGCGAGATAGACGCGTGCGAACGACCCGCGCCCCAGTTCGCGTTTGAGGATGTACGGACCGATCTCGTCCCCGACTTCGGGCAAGATGTCCGGGTCGGACCACTCGCGGAGTTGCGTCGAGCTCAGGGCGCCATGGAGCCGGAAGAGCCGATCGAGCGACGCTTCGCGGTCGGGAAACCGTCGTAAAAACTCGCTGGGGTCGGGGGCGAGCCCGTTCGACTCGGCGAGACAGAACTCGTGGTAGATCAACTCGACGATGTCGGCCGGATGGGCGGTCGACATTCGTCCCAGGAACGCCTCGACCTGGGGTCGTTCGCCCCGATCCCAGCCCTCCGTCAACTCCGCGACGATCGCCTCGAGCGACCCGGCGGCGAGTGGGCTGGAATCCGCCGGGGTCGGCATCGTTCGTCGGTCGATCACCGGGAACCGTCGCGGATGGCCCACCTCGGCACGGAAGGGGTCCGACAATTCCATCGCGCTGAGATCGTCGCATAGAGCTCGTCTTTGAGTCATCACCGTGACCGCTCCTCCCGCGGTCGGCTTGGCTCGGGATACCTCCAGGGCAAAGAAGGCACTCCCTCGCCTCAATTCGTTGGTTTGAGTTACCGATGCATCGGCCCCAAAAGGCAAATCACGCTCGCCTGCCCAGTTCGCGAGGCGCGATCCACTTTTCTGTGTCTTTCTTTTGAGACGGCTGGGAGAACGGAACACCGCGATCCGGCTCGGCTTCGCGCCGCCGACTTGTACCAATGGAAGTTCGGCGTGGCTGTCGAGACCCATCGCTCAGGGCGCGGATCCATCGAAAACCAGGTGCAATCCGCTCAATTCATCGCGTCGAGCACTCTTTCGACTGTAGCAGTCAACCATTGTTGGATCTAGGGGCAAGAACCTGATTTACCACCCGTGGATCAGCACGTCGATAGGCTCTTGCTCGAACGGGTCATTATACCGAAGCACCCAGAAAAAGATCATGAAATCACAGGGAATTCGCTTCCAGCCAGCGAAATGTTCAATGAATCTGGGATCTTAGCCTCGAGAATATGGACGCTTGTCAAGGTGTTGGTGATAGCCTAGCTTGCTTACTCGGCCAAACCCTCCCCGGGTGGGGCCGAAATCGGTCGCCAATGGGGAAAGGGGGGATCTTGGTTGTCCGGGTAGATTAATCATCGACGTCCGGGGCGGTTTGCTCCAGTCCCGGTTGCTGGTGGAATCATCAATCAAAGCGAAGCCGGCCGTAGTCTTCATAACGATGGAAGCTGGGCTGGGTCAGGGGGGCTGAGCTGGTCAGGATCGGTTTGTTGTTGCCTGCGCCGTAATCATAGCGGCAGAGCGCGAACCGCCACTCATCGCCGGACTTGGGTCGCCCGCCGGAGGGTCCGAAGATCGACCAGGGGATTCGGCCTTCGACGGTCCAGCCGAGATCGGCGTCGCCCGGTTGATCGACCGTCCCCCGACGGGTCGCGACCGCCTTCATACCGAGTGGAGGGCGGGCGGCCAGGGTGGCGAAATCGAAGCCCCGCTTGGGGAACGCGAGCTCGAGGATCACCGAGCGAGGATTGACCTGAAACTCGTAATACTCGGGCCGCTCGGCGTGTGGCTTGAAGAAGAGCTCGAAGACGTCCCCTTCCCAAAGGTGGTCGTTGCGCTTCGTCCCGAACGAACGGAGGTCGGTGTCCTCCATCTCGGCGGCGAAATAGAGCGCTTCGTCGTCCCAGACCAGGCGGGCTCGTGTCACCTTCGGTCCCTCGGTTTTAGTCCAGAAGATGGGGAATTGATCGATGACTTGGGCGTTTGCCCAGGATGGATCGTCGAGTCGGCCATCGATCGTGGGGGCGGCGCTGACCTTTCGACAAATGGCGTCTTGCGTGGCTGGTGGAGTGGCTTGGTCGTCCGCAACGCAGGGGATCACACCGAGCGCGAGCCCTGCGAACGCTGTCAACCATCGGGTGCAGGTCATTGTGGGACGTCCTCTCCAGCGAAATGCGGTTTGTCGATCAGGCCGGTGTCCCGGGCTGAGGCCGCGAGCTCTGAAAATAGCCGAACCTTCGGGTTCAGGCAATCAGTGCGGTTTCCGGGCAACAAAGGGGGGGATGCCCGCGGCGGTTCACCCCTTTGGGTCCTGGGTTGACCAAAGTGCCACTCTCGACCAGAATCCGCGGGCTTGGGGGGGAAGGGGCGTGTCGAGACCGCCTGTTCTTTTGGCTGGAGCCGACAAAGGATGTCCGACCGTCGCATCGCCTGGGGACTGATCATTACGGCGGTTCTGGTCCGCGGGGCCGCCGTGTTCGTCTTACAGAGCCACCGGGTTCCCCATAGTACCTATGAGCATGGCGAGATTGCCGAGAACTTGCTCGCGGGGCGCGGGTTCTCGGTCCGTTTCCTCGGATCCGATGGCCCCACTTCGCAGCAAGCGCCCGTCTATCCCTGGATTGTGGCCGGGGCCTATGCGATCGGGGGCGTCGAGACCCCGCGCTCGCTCCTGATCCTCGAGCTTGGACAAGCCGCACTGGGGGGGCTGCTGGTGGTCGCGGTCCTTGCCCTGGCCCGCGAGGTGGCGCCCGGCCGACCTTGGGTCGGTTGGCTGGCCGGTTCGATCGCGGCGCTCCATCCGACCTTAGTCTATGCGGCCACGCACGTTCAGGTGGCGCTGCTGGCGGCCACGCTCGTGACGGCGGCCCTGGCCTGGGGTTATCGGACGGGGCGCACCGGGCGGGATCGCGATGCGCTGGTCACGGGGGGCTTGCTGGCTCTGCTCGGGCTGACCGATCCCATTCTGGCCCTGGTGGTCGCGGGAGTCGGGTGGGCCATTGTCATGGGTCGAGGGATGCGGGGAGCGGTTCGTCCGCTCGGTCTTGTCGGGCTCGCCTTGGCCGCCGGAGTTGCCCCTTGGATCCTCCGGAACGGCCAGGTGCACGGCGAGCTCGTGCTGATCAAAAGCACGTTCGGCTACGCGTTCTGGCAGGGCAATTGCACGCTGAGCGAGGGGACGGACAAGGTCGTCCGCGCCTCGGTCGAGCGGGCCCTCAGGCCGAAACGCGGCGGTCTTCAAGGGGTCAACGACTCACTTTGGGCCGCCCGGCACGAGGCGGGCTACCTGGATGACGTGGCGTTGACCACGGCCGATTACCAGGAGCTCGGGGCGGTTTCGGAACCGGAGCGTTCCCGGATCCTCTTTCGCAGGGCGCTGGTGGATCTGAAGGAAGCGCCGGGGCGTTACACGTCGCTCTGTCTTCGTCGGCTCCGTTATTTCGTCTTCTTCGACGAGACGAACCCCAAGACTCGGAGCCTGATTTATCGGGCGAGCCATTTGACGTTGACGCTGGCCGCGGCCCTCGGCTTGTTGCTGGCCCGCGCTGACCTGCGGTGGAAGCTAGGGCCGACCGTCGTTGCGGTGGCCCTGATCGCGCTTTTTCACTCGCTCACGATTGTCTCGGTGCGGTTTCACATCCCGATCGAGCCGCTCCTGGGTCTCTGGGCCGCGGCCGCCGTGTCGCGATGGGGAGCGAACTCACCGACGACCGTGGATCAGATCGAACGACTCGGGGTCGAACGCGGGCGGCTTGCCGGTCGCCCTGGCCTGTTTCACCCGGCCACCTGAACCGGAGAGGCCGGGGGCCAGGCTGGTGGCGCAGCCCACGGCGGTGGTGCTGACCAGGAAGGCGGCCCCCCAGATCACGGCTTGCACCCAAGCCGGCGAGGTGAGCGAGGCCAGCCAGGCGCAGAGGAACGTTCCCAGCGGGACGAGGACGCCGATCGAGACACAAGCAACCGTGCGCGGCCAGGCCGATTCGCGGGAAGCGATGGGGATCCCCATTTCGAGGGCCTTCATCCGCTCCGCGTGGTCCCACGCCTGCCGCCTGTGAAGGATGCACGAAATCCAGGTCGCCGTGACCAGGAGCATCGCCAAGATAAGCCCGACCACCACGAGGATCCCCCAGGAAATGGTCGGACTGAAATCGACTGGCTGCATGATGAGCTCCTGTACCAGAATGGTCGGACGATCAGCCGCGACTGCCGACCACGTCGAAGGCGTCCTCATCAATGTTGGCCGGCTTGTGGGTCCGGTAGTCTTCAACGTGTGGCCCGGCCCACCATCGCTCGAGTTGGCGATAAGCGAGAACCGCCCCGCTGATCACTCCCCCAAGTCCCACCACCCCGGCGGAGATCCAGAGGGGAATCTGAGCGGTATTTTCCTCGTGGGACGCCATCCAGGCGAAGAAGAAGACGGCCGTCGGAACGCCGAGGCCAAACGCGAGGCTGAGGCGTGCGGGACCCCAGAACGGTTCGTCCTTCGGCAGGGTCCGTCCCAGCTCCAGCGCTTTCATTCGCTCGGCATGTTCGAGTTCCCGCACGAGCCGCGCGTGCCTCAAGCCGAGGCTCACCGGGACGAGAATGATCGGAATCGACATGCCCACGATCGGGATGACGGCAATACTCGGGTCCATGGCTCAGTATCTCGCTTCGGAAGGATGACCGTTTGAACCACGCTGACTGACGACGTCGAACTCATCGGGATCGACGGTGGGCTTGGAAGTCACCCCGCGCCGGCGACTTGGCTCGAGGGGAGACAATGAGGCCGGCTGATTGAGCAGGAGGATCGTCCCGCAGATCAGGCTCGTCACTCCGAGCAGGCTCGCGGCGCTCCAGATCGGGAACGAGAAATTGGGTTGGTTTGAACTTGCCAACCCGGCCACGCCGATCAGGCTCGCCGGCATCAACATGACGAAGCCAACGACACTCCGGCGGGGCGAGGAAGCGGGCGAATCGGCGGCCAGGTTCCAGCCCAGATCCATGGCCTTCATCCGCTCCACCGCGGACTGCTTGCCGCGGTGCCAGGCGAAGAGGAGGCCAAACAGAAACGCCAGAAACGCGAGTTCAGGCGTGTGGTAGCCGGGAGTCGCTTGCCAGGGCCTGGATTGGGTCGCGGCAAGCATCGTCGCACCCGCGATCAGGATCGGTACGACGAGAACCACGTCTTTCATCGGCAACTCCTGACGCTCGGGACTCTGTTTCTGGGAAGTCTTGGGGGGTTCTGGTGCGGAGCGGGTGACTCGGGCCCCATCGGTCGCAGCCTCTCGCGATCGAGGGGGGCCGATGGTATTTTAAGTCACTCCCGAACATAAACCACGATGCTTTTCGTTTCGGATACCGGCCCAGAGGATTCACCGATGGCACGCGACCACGTGTTGGCAATCGATCAGGGAACGACCAGCACCCGAGCCGTTGTCTACGACAACCGCCTGCGGACCGTCGGCCAAGCGCAGGCTGAAGTCTCGCCCACCTATCCGAAGCCGGGTTGGGTGGAGCATGACGCGGGAGCCATCGTCGGGTCGGTCGGTCCGCTCGTGACTCAGGCGCTCGCCGACGCCGGCCTCGGCGCGGATCGGATCGCGGCCATCGGTCTGACCAACCAACGCGAGACGACCGCGATCTGGGAGCGGCGAACCGGCCGTGCGATCGCGCCGGCTCTGGTCTGGCAGGATCGCCGGACCAGCGCCTTTTGCGAGCAACACCGCGAGCGAGGCGCCTGGATCAGCGAGCGCACCGGATTGGTGCTCGACCCCTATTTCTCGGCCACCAAGATCGCCTGGCTGCTCGAGAACGTTCCCAACGCCAGGCGTCGCGCCGAGGCGGGCGAGTTGGTGGCCGGAACCGTCGACAGTCTCTTGATCTGGCATTTGACCGGGGGCCTCAAGCACGTCACCGACGTCACCAACGCCTCCCGCACGCTCTTAATGGACTTGCGGACTCTTCGCTGGGCCGATGACCTCTGCGACTTCTTCGCCGTCCCCCGCGGAATATTGCCCGAAATCCTTCCGAGTTCCGGGGAGTTCGGGCGCACCTTGGGCCTGGACTACCTGCCGGACGGCCTCCCGATCCTGGGTGTTGTGGGGGACCAGCAAGCGTCGCTCGTCGGCCAGGGGTGTTTGCAGGAGGGACAGGCGAAGTGCACCTACGGGACGGGGGCGTTCCTGCTCGTGCACACGGGGTCGAACGTCGTTCCCTCGACCCGCGGCCTGATCACGACCTTGGCCGCGACCCTGGGCGATGGCCCGCCGCAGTATGCTCTGGAGGGGAGCGTGTTCGTCGCCGGGGCGGCCGTACAGTGGTTTCGCGACGGCCTGAAGGCCGTCGGCGCGGCCCCCGAGATCGATGAGCTCAGCTTGCGCGCCGACCCGAACTCCGGCGTCCTCTTCATCCCCGCCCTGACCGGCCTGGGCGCTCCGCACTGGGACCCCGAGGCGCGGGGCACCCTCTTCGGCCTGACCCGGGCCACCTCGCTCGCCGACCTCGCCCGCGCGACTCTGGAAGGGGTCGCCTACCAGATCACCGACCTGATCGACGCGATGAACGCCGACTTGCCCTCACCGCTCTCCGACCTGCGGGTCGACGGCGGCATGGCACGCTCCGACCCCTTCCTCCAGTTCCAGGCCGACTTGCTCGGCCTTCCGCTGCGACGGAGCCCCCAGCCCGAATCCACCGCGCTGGGCGCTGCCCTCCTGGCCGGCCTCGCCGCCGGAGTCTGGACCGACGCTTCGACGGCCGTCGATCACCTCCAAGCCGGTGGCCAGACGTTCTCACCCGGTAAGGACGCCGCCTGGCGAACCGCCGCCTCGCAACGCTGGCAGCACGCGATCCAGACCGCGAAAAACTACTATCGAAGCTGAGCGAGGATTCGCCGCCCGCCCTTTTTTACCCAGTGCAATCCGGATTCCCTGGGACCGCGGGCGACCCGCCCGCATTTGAATTCCTCATCGGAGTGTGTCGTCGTTTCGGATGGATTCCAACGTCCGCGATCGAGCCATTCGGAGCGATCCCGAATCGGTAGGATCTCCCCTTGGCCATTGAGTCGCCGCTACAATGCCCATCGAAACGTCTGAGGACCTCATCGTAACGGGACTTCGGGAACGCGCGTTCGCCGAGACCATGAGATGACGCACTGGCCCGCCTCGAATTCCTTCCCATTCGGCCCGTCCCACCGAATCCACTCCTACTGAGGGCTGCTTTCGTGAGAATGCCTTTCTCGACCCTGTTCACCGTTCTGGCTGCAATGGCCCCGGCGATTGCCGCGGCGGAGGATTCCGACACGCCGTTGCCCCAACTCGCCACCGAAGTGGCCTTCCCGAACCTGAAGTTCGACCGCCCGGTCGCTATGGACTACCCGAACGACGGCAGCAACCTGCTCTTCGTGGTCGAGCAGCATCAGGCCAAGGTCTGGTCGTTCCCCAACGACAAGGAGACCAGCCAGAAGCAACTGTTTCTCCAGCTTCCCGCCCCGATCAGCAAGGATAATGAGGAAGGGCTGCTCGGCCTGGCGTTCCACCCGAAATACAAAGAGAACGGCCAGTTCTTCGTCTACTACTCGGCCGATGACAGCGCATCGGGCGGACCGCGACGTCGATCGGTCGTCTCCCGGTTCCGGGTCTCCAAGACCGACCCGCGCGTGGCCGACCCCAAGAGCGAAGAACGGATCTGGATCGGCCCCGATGATCCGTTCGGCAACCATAACGGCGGCTGCATCGCGTTCGGACCCGACGGCTTCCTCTACATCACGCTCGGTGACAGCGGCTCGGCCGACGATCCGTTGCGCTCGGGCCAGAACCCCAAGGATCACTTCGGCTCGATCTTGCGGATCGACGTCGACCATCCGGCCGACGGTAAGGCGTACGGGATCCCGAGCGACAACCCCGCGCGCCGCGACCCGAAGTTCGCCCACTGGGCGCCCGAGGTCTACTGCATCGGCCTGCGGAACGTCTGGAAGTTCTCGTTCGACCGTGAGACCGGAGACCTGTTCGCCGGTGACGTCGGCCAGAACCTTTATGAGATGGTCCACCTCATCAAGAACGGTGGCAACTACGGCTGGAGCATCAAGGAAGCCTTCCACCCGTTCCTCCCCCAGCGGAGGACCAAGGCGGATCCCGCCAGCCCGATCTCCCCGCCGCTGGTCGAATACCCCCACAAGCCGACCCCCGAGCGCCCCGACGACGGCAAGAGCATCACGGGCGGATATGTTTATCGAGGCAAGGCCCTCAAGGACCTGGTCGGCGTCTACGTCTACGGTGACTTCGACACCGGGCGAATCTGGGGCCTCCGCGAAAAGGGCGGCAAGGCGGTCGCAAGCGCCGAGCTGATCGACCTCAAGCCCGCGACGAAGCTGCCGATCGCCGCCTTCGGCGAGGATGCGGAAGGCGAGTTGTACATTCTTGCCTTCGGCAGCAAATCTTCCGCCGATGGTCGAATCTACCGGCTCGTGCCGAGGAAATCGGGGCTTTGATCGAGCCCGAGGAAAAGACGCATAAATCAGTCCATGCGAAGGCCCAAAGACAGGGAGCTTACACTCCCCGCTCGCCTTTCAAAGGCGAGCGAAATCCCTGGAACCACGATCGGTACCGATCCTTGGTGATTGGTCTTCGCTCGCCTGAAAGGCGAGCGGGGAGCGTGAGCTCCCTGTCTTCCGACGGACGAAGAGCCCCGGTAACGTGGCGACGGTCTCCATTTTGCAGCCCCGAAGGGCGACCGTTCGCGGTCGCCCTTCTCTGGAAACGGGACCACCAGCGAAGCAACAGGGATAGCCCACAACGGTTGATTTCTGATCGAGCGCCTCGGGTCAGGCTCAGGCGATGATCTCCTTGACGACGTCCCCGCTGACGTCGGTGAGGCGGTAGTCTCGGCCGACGTGACGGAAGGTGAGACGCTCGTGGTCGAGGCCGAGCAGGTGGAGGATCGTGGCGTGGAAGTCGTGGACGTGGACGCGGTCTTGGGCGACGGCCACGCCGTAGTCGTCGGTCGCTCCGTGGACGATCCCCCCCTTCACGCCGCCGCCGGCCAGCCATGACGAGAAGGCCTGGTGGTGGTGTTCGCGGCCGGCGTGACCGGCCTGTTCGTGGTATGGGGTGCGGCCGAACTCGGTGGTCCAGACGACCAACGTGTCGTCGAGCAGACCGCGCTGCTTGAGGTCGGTGAGGAGGCCGGCGATCGGGCGGTCGACCTTCTGGGCGAGTCCGGCGTGGTCTTGCATGTTGCCGTGCGAGTCCCAGTTGCCCGACGATCCGGTGTCGATCAACTCGACGAACCGAACCCCCCGCTCGGTGAGCCGGCGGGCGACGAGGCACTGCCAGCCGAACCCGGTCGTCTGACCGCGTTCGAGGCCGTACAGGGCGAGCGTGGCGGCGGACTCTCCCGAGAGGTCGAAGGCGTGAGGCGCTTCGTTCTGCATTCCGAAGGCGGTCTCGAACGACCGGATGCGGGCTTCGAGCGCGGAGTCGGCCGAGCGCTCGGCGAGGTGGCGGCGGTCGGCCCGCGCGATCAGGTCAAGCTCACGCTTCTGCCGGGTCTCGACCGAGATCAGAGGGCGGATATTGGGGATCGGCGTCGGACCGGGGACGACATGGGTGCCCTGGTGGCAGCCGGGAAGGAAGTCGGACGCCCAGGTCTGTGTGCCGGCGTACGGGGCGGCGGGGGCGATGACCATGAATGACGGCAGGTTGTGGTTCTCGGTGCCGAGGCCGTAACTGACCCAGGCGCCGATGCTCGGCCGGGCGAAGGTGAACGACCCGGTGTGCATGCCGAGCGTGCCTTCGTAATGGTTCGTGTGGTCCGAAGACATCGACCGGATCACGCAGAGCTCATCCGCGCATTCGCGGACGTACGGGAAGAGGTCGCTGATCTCCGTGCCGCACCGGCCGCCAGGCCGAAACTCCCAGTTGGGACGTTTGAAAAAACGTTGAAATGCCCCCTTCTTGCCCTGCCAGTTGTCGACCGTGATCGACTTGCCGTGCCCGGCCATCAGCAGGGGCTTGGGGTCGAACGAGTCGACGTGGGAGACGCCGCCGGTCATGTACAGGAAGATGACGCGCTTGGCCTTCGGGACGAAGTGGGGTGGCTGGGGCGCGAGCGGGTCGGCCGTCGAGCCAGCAGCCTGTTGTTCGGCGAGAAGGCCCGCCAACGCGATTGCGCCGAAGCCCCCGGAGGCGCGGCCGAGCAGTTCACGACGTGAGATCATGGGTTGGTTTGAGGATTCGCTCACGGGAGGCTCCCGTCAATCAATGAAGAGGAATTCGTTGCGGGAGTAAAGCGTGCGCGCCAGGGCCGACCAGGCCAGGACGTCGGCCTCCGGCGGGGCGACGCCCGACGACGCGAGGTCGTTGCGCTCGGCGGCGAGGAAGCCAAGGGCGTCCGACTCATCGTCGGCCGATGGCGGCCGGGAGAGGGTCGTCTCGAAGGCGAGGCGGAGGCGTGCCCGGTCGTCCGGCTCGGCCGTCAGAAGCCGGCGGGCGAGCGCCGCGGCCTGCTCGTGGACGAACGGGTCGTTCATGAAGAAGAGGGCCTGCGTGGGGACAGTCGTGGCCGACCGGTGCGGCGTGGAGGAGTTGGGATCGGGGCCATCGAAGAGGGCGAGGTAGGGGTGCCGTTTGAGCCGCTGGGTCATGAGGTAGACACTGCGCCGGTTCGACGGGTAGACGGCGGCGAAGGGGCTGTGTTGGGTGAACCCCCAGGATTCGACGGGGGGGAACGGATGCGGGCCGGCAGGGCTGGTGTCGAGCGTACCGGCGGTGAAGAGCATGGCGTCGCGGATCTCCTCGGCGTCGAGCCTGCGGCGGGGGAACCGCGCGAGCCGGTCCGCCGCCGAGTCTCCCGCTCCCGCGGATTGGTAGACGCTCGAAAGCATGATCAAGCGGTGCAGCGACTTGACCGACCAGCCGCCGTTGATGAATCGGCGGGCGAGGTCGTCGAGCAACTCGGGGTGCGTGGGGGCGAGCCCGCGCCGACCGAAGTCGTTCTCGGTGGCCACGAGGCCGCGGCCGAAGTGGTGCTGCCAGACCCGGTTGACCATGACGCGGGGAGTCAGCGGGTTCGTCGGCCGGGTCAGCCAATCGGCCAGGGCGAGCCGGCCGCTTCCTGAACCGGGGGGCACGCGATCGCCGCCGAGGATCTGGAGGAATCGGCGCGGGACTTCCTCGCCGGGCATCGTCGGCTCCCCACGCTTCTGGACGCGGGCGTCGTGCGGACTGCCTTCGGTCACTCCGTAGGCCATGGGAAAAGGACCGGCCTGCTGGAGCGCCGTTCGAGCCTGCTCCGCGGTGGCGCGGCGGGCGTCGCTCTCCTTGATTTCGGCAGTGAGTCGGGCGAGGGTTTCATCATACGACTTCTGCTTGGCGGCGGCCTCGACGGGTGGGACCAGCGGCACGAGGTCGCGTGGTCGGTTTTTTTCCTCCGAGCCGGGGAAGGCATAGCGGGTGCTGTCGAAGATCCCGTAGAGGGCGTAGTAGTCGGCCGCCGAGATCGGGTCGAACTTGTGGTCGTGGCAGCGGGCGCAGCCGAGGCTGAGGCCGAGCACGGTCTGGCCGACCGTATCGATCGTGTCCTGGATCGTCAGATGCTGATAGTTTTGCGGGTCGAACCCGAACCGGCGTGAGGTGGCGATGAACCCGGTGGCCGTCACCAGCTTGGCGTGCCGCGCGGGGTCGGTCGCCGCGATCAAGTCGCCGGCGACCTGCTCGCGGACGAACTGGTCGTACGGCGTGTCGCGGTTGAAGGCATCGATCACATAATCGCGATATAAGTGCGCTTCGCGGACGGGGAAGTCGGCCGTCTCGCCGGCGGTGTCGGCGTAACGGACGACGTCGAGCCAGTGCCGTCCCCAGCGCTCGCCGTAGCGTGGGCTGGCGAGCAGGCGGTCAACGACCCTTGCAAACGCGTCGGGCGCGGGGTCGGCCACGAAGGCGGCGACCTCGGCGGGGGTCGGCGGCAGTCCGATCAGGTCGAACGAGGCACGGCGGATCAGGGTCCGGCGGTCGGCCGGGGCCGCCGGCTTGAGGCCTTCGGTTTCGAGCCGGGCGAGGATGAACGCGTCGATCTCCGTGCGCGGCCAGGCGCGGTCGGCGGTCGTCGGCACGGCCGGTTTGGCGGCCACCGGCTGGAACGACCAGAATCGGCGGTCCTCATCGGTGATTGCGCTCGAGCGAATGGCGACGGGCGTGTCCCCACCGGGCCAGGGCATGCCTCGCTCGACCCACTGCTTGAGGACGCCGATCTGCTCGTCGGAGAGCTTCCGACCGGGCGGCATGGCGAGGTCGCCTTCGTGGTTGACCGCCTGGATCAGGAGGCTTTTCGCCGGGTCACCGGGCACCACCGCCGGGCCGTTGTCGCCGCCCTGGATCAGGGCCGCCCGGGCGTCGAGCCGCAGCCCTGACTCCTGCTTCTTGGCCCCATGGCACTTCGCGCATGACGCGACCAGGATCGGCCGGACCTTCTGCTCGAAGAACGCCTCGCCGGGGCCGTCGGGAGGCGCAGCCATGGCGACCGTCTCAACCAGGATCGTCGCGAGCCACGCAAGTCCTAACTTCATGAACCGTCCCTGTCGCTGTTGGAATGATCGAATGCTTCGGGATTTCATGACCTCACAACTCACGGGCACGAACTCCTCCAGGATGCACCGAAATGGGGCGATCCGCAAGGAAGTACCGAACTCCCTCGCCGAAGGGCCGGGGATTGATGATGTCGGCGGAGTCTGTCGCAAGGAAACCGGGCCGTCTGTCTGCCCCGGAGGCCGAAATTCGCGGGAGAAACTCGTTCCCACGCAGAGCGTGGGAACGAGATCACGATATGATATTGAATAGTGGTGAGTTGATGATTTTTGTGTTTCCAGGGGCCTGCGCTCCTGGTTAGGAACGGTTGCCCCTCCGGGCCGCAAGATGCGGACTTATGCGTGTTCGACTTTGTGAATTTTTATGGAACGGATGCGTTTCGCAAGGGAGGATCGACCTGGTCCAGGGCCAGGTCGAATCCTCTCACTCTCGCGATATCGACCCACCGTGCGGCTCCCTCGCCGGAAGATCTTCAAGCCAAGAAGAAGCACCCCGAGGAACGGTTTCGGAGCAACGTCCCGAACGATAGCGCACAATGTGGCAAGTTGAGCTGTCAAGGAAGCGGTTGCTTGTTGTGCGGAATGTTCAGGGATGGGGGCATGAATAATCCGCTGTGGGGCGCGAAGAGCTTCGTGAATTGGAAAGCGGCCTGACGCCAACGGGTCGGAATGCACTGATACCGTAAAGCGGGGATCAGTCGCCACTTTGGATTGCGTTTGTCTCCACCCAAAGGTTTCAGGTTGCCCGAACTGCGGCGTTCAGGCTCTCTCGAGCCGGTTTTGTCCTCATCAAGAGCGGTATCAAGGAGTTGCGCGATGAATGGGATCGAGGAGCAGGACGACGGTGCCCAGGGGCCGGGCCGGCGGGGGCCGGTGCGGCGGGGTGCGGGCCCACCGCCACCTCGCCCCGGTCTTCCGCTTTGGAGTTTGGCGGTCCTTGGTCTGGTCAGTCTTGGACTGGGGGCGATCGTCTTCCTTTACAACGCCTGCAAGATCGAGGTGGGTACCGGGGAGCAGGCGGTCTTGATCCGTCGCGCCGGGCTCGACCTCGACCGGGATATGGAGCTGGCACCCCCCCGGAAAGACGGTAAGACGTATTACAAGGGGGTGCAGACCGAAGGACCGAATGGTGGCGTCCTCCTTGAGGGCCGCTACTTCTACAACCCGTTCTTCTGGTCGTGGGAGGTGATCCCCCAGTTCGTCGTCCCCAGCGATAAGATCGGCATCCGGGTCGCGCTCAGCGGTGACGACCTTCCCGAGGGGCAGATCCTCGCCGAGCCGGGGCAGAAGGGGATCCTCCGCGAGGTCCTCAAGCCGGGACGCTATCCTTACAACCCGTATGCACAGACGATCGAGCTCCACGACCTGGTGACCGTGCCCGCGGGCTTCCGGGGCGTCGTCACGCTCCTGTCCGGAACCCTGCCGAAGAATCCGAATATCTTTCTCGTCGAGGAGAACGAGCGAGGCGTGCAGGCCAAGACACTCGAACCCGGCACCTATCCGCTCAACCCGTACGAGACGCTCGTCAGCCTGGTCGATTGCCGCTCGAAGCGGTTCAACCTGGCGCAGGATACCGAGATGGACTTTCTCTCGGCCGACGGCTTCCCGATCACCCTTGATGGCGTTGTCGAGTTCCACGTCCGCCCCGAGCAAGTTGCCGAGGTTTTCGTGAAATACAACGAAGACAGGAATGGCGACGCGATCGACGAGGAGATCATCACCAAGATCATCACCCCCGAGAGTCGTTCGCTCTGCCGGATCGGCGGCTCGAAGCTCTCCGGCGGCGAGTTCATCAGCGGCGACGCGCGTGAGAAGTTTCAGCGTGATCTGGTCGAGAGCCTCACCGCGAATTGCAAGAAGCAAGGGATCGAGATCCTCGCCGTGGCGATCACCTCGATCAAACCTCCCCAGGAGATCGCTGAGCCGGTCCGGCTCCGCGAGGTCGCCAAGCAGCAGTTAGCGCAATATCAGCAGGAAAAGGTCCAGCAACTCTCCGAGGCGCAACTGCGGGTCCAGCAGGTCCTCGCCGAGCAGAAGAAGAAACTGGTCGAGGCCGAGCAAGGGGTGGTCGAGAAGACGACCCGGGCCGAACAGGACCAGCAAGTGGCCCTGACCCTGGCCGGACAGAAGCTTAAGGTTGCCGAGACGCAACTCGCGGCCGCCAAGGATCAAGCCTCGGCGATCACCGCCAAGGCGCAGGCTGAGGCCGACGTGATCCGGTTCAAAAACAAGGCCGAGCTCGCGGGCCTGTCCGCCCGCGTCGCGGCGTTCGACGGCGACGGCGGGGCCCTCGCCCGCAACATCATGATCGGCAAGCTGGCGCCCTCGTTCCAGACGATCCTATCGAACTCCGAAGGCCCACTGATGGATCTCTTCAGCCAGTTCACCCGCAACCCCGAGCCCGTCTCCCGTTCGTCGCCGCTCGCGGACGACCGGGCCGGCACGACCGCAGCGATCCGACCCGCGGCGACGGAATTGCCCCAACCCCCGTTCGCCGTCGAGGAGGCCCGGCCATGAATCGTCGCGAATACCAAGCGCTGGCGAAGGGGCTCGCGGTCCTCGCCCTGATCTTTGTCGTCGGCTATGTCGGCATCTGGCAATGGACGTTCTGCCGGGTCGAGGTCCCCCCAGGCTCAAGCCTGCTGCTCCGCTACAAGGGCCCCTGGCCGTTCGGCAACATGGAGCAGGTCGCCGAGGGGACGCTGGTGCAAACCGATTCCAGCGGCTACCCGCTCAAGGTGGGCGTCCTCGAGTCGATGCCCGGCCCGGGTCGGCATTTCTACTCACCTTTAGAGTATGAACAGAAGCTCGTTCCGGACCTGATCATCCCTCCTGGCAAGCTCGGTGTCGTGCTCGCAAAGTTCGGCAAGCCTCTGCCCGCGGGCACCTACCTGACCGACGCCCTGGGATATCGCGGGATCCGCCGCCGCGTGCTTACCCCGGGACGATACCGGATGAACGAATACGCCTATGCCGTTGACATTATCGACGTCGATGCCTGTGTGGAACCGAACACCCGGGTCAAGCGCAAGGCGGGCGACCCCACGCTGATCCCACCGGGGTACGTGGGCGTGGTCACGAACAAGATCGCCGACCCGCGGATGAAGCAGGTGCAGGGGATTCAGAAGGAGGTGCTCCAGCCCGGCATTTACTTCCTCAACCCGGTCGAGAAGCGGATTGACATCATCAGCGTCGGCTATGCTGAGACGTCCCTGACGGTCGAAGCCGCGAACTCGGCCACCGATATCACGAGCCCAATCGCGGTCGATCGCCAGGGCAAGCCGGTGCCCAAGGAACCGCTCTATGCCGTGGGCAAGGGGATCGAGTTCCCCTCCAATGACGGCTTTCTGATCCACCTCGACTTCACGGCGATCTGGGGGATCACCCCCGAGCAGGCGCCTGAGGTCGTGCGCCAGTTCGGCATGCTTGGGGACGTCGAACAGAAAGTGATCCTCCCCCAGATTGGCTCGATCTGCCGGCTCCATGGATCGAAACGGGGCGCGGTCGACCTGCTGGTCGGCGACACCCGCGAGGCGTTCCAGAACGAGACGTCGGAGGAGCTTGAGCGGGTGCTGGCCGCCAAAGGGCTCTCGCTCCTGTTCGGCCTGACCCGGCACATCTACGTCCCGGCCCAGGTTCGCGAGCCGATCCAGCGGGCGAAGATCGCCGACGAGCTGACCCGAACCCGCGACCAGGAACAGCTCACCGCCAAGACCGAGGCCGACCTGACCGAGGCCAAGGCGAAGGTTATGCTCGAAGAGCGGCGCACCATCGCCTCGACCACAAAGCTGGTGGCGGAGGTCGAGGCCGAGGGGGAAAAGAAGGCCAAGGAGATCGAGGCGACCACCGAGAAGTTGATCGCCGAGACCGATGCCAAGACCGCCGGATTCGCGGCGCAGACGACCACCACCCTCGGCCAGGCGGCCGCCAAGTCCATCGAGCTCGTCCGCGAGGCCGAGGCCGACCGCTTCCGCCTCTACGTCAAGGCGCTGGGCGGCCCCGACGCCTACAACCGCTACGTTTTCGCCGAAGGCCTGTCCGAAAAGCTCCGGCTCGGCATTTTCTACGCCGGCCCCGGCACCTTCTGGACCGACCTTAAGGGCTTCGAGCAAACCCTGCTCGGCAAGCTCGCCTCCGAGTCGCCGCCTCAGACCCACACCGATCGGCCCAAGCTCGCACCTATGGCCGGGCCGAGCCGGTAACCGCCTTTCGTCACTTGGGCCTTGGAGGGGGCATGGACCCTGTTCCCCTCCAAGGTCCGGCTTGGCACCAGGTGGGTTTATTGGGTGTATGTTGAATGGATTGGTGGCGAAGATCCCCTTCACGGACGCCCTTCGCGGTGGTTTCGTCGGTAGGCTCCGGGGGTCGAGCCGGTGGCTCCGCGGAACGCGGCGATCAGATATTCGACGTGCGAGAAGCCAGCGCGGTCGGCGATTGCCTGGAGCGGCAGTTCGGTCTCGATCAGCAGCCGTTTGACGCGTTCGAGGCGGACCGCGGCGATCGCGTCGTGGATCGTCTGGCCGATGGACGCCTGGAAGCGGCGGTGGAGCGAGCTCCGCGAGACGGCGACATGCTCGAGGACGTGCTCAATACGAATGCCGTCACACGCGTACTCGCGGATGAACCGCATCGAGTCGGCGACGATTGGGTCGGAAATCGCCATGACGTCGGTTGATTGCCGGGTCGCGACCCCGACGGGAGGAACGAGGCCTGGAGCCGTTGGTTTCCGCTCGCCCTTCATCAAGTGGTCCAGGAGCTTGGCCGCCTCGTAGCCGATCCGCCGGCAGTCCGGGATGACACTCGAGAGCGACGGGCGCGCCAACTCGCAGGCGAGGGTCTCGTTGTCGACGCCGATGACCGCCACCTCCTCGGGGACGGCGACGTTCGCGGCTCGGCAGGCGTCGAGCGCCTGGACGCCGCGAAAGTCGTTGCACGCCATCAAGCCCAGGGGTTTGGGACGGCTTGCGATCCACTGCGAGACCCGTTGGATCTCCTCCTCCCAAGCGGGGAGTTGGTGCCCCCAGGAGACGGATTGGGCCTGGAGGTATTCGTCGCAGGGGAACCCGGCGGCCCGCACGGTCGCGGAGAAGGCGTCGGACCGGAGCCGGGACCATTCGAACTGCGGGTACCCGAAAAAGGCGAAGCGGGTGAACCCGCGTCCCAGGAGATGCTCGGCGCCCATGACACCGATGGCGTGCTGATCGCTTCGGAGCGTCGGTAGGCCGGATCGCGGCGCCTGGTCGTCGAGGTCGATCGTCGGTATCCCGGTCTTCAGGATCAGCTCGGAGAATTGCGGGAACAGGGTGGTGATGATGCCGTCGCCGTTCCAATCGCCCAGCCATGGAGGCACGGGATCCTGGAGCGATCGGGGCTCGAAGAAGACGGTCCAGGGGCCGTTCTCCCGCACGTAGCTGACCATGCCGTGGAGGATTTCACGGCCGTAGGCCATCGACGTCTCGATGATGAACGCCACGCGAGGAGGACTGGGACGCGCCTTTCTCCGCATCACTGGAGGTCCCGATCCGGGTTTCCTATCCTCTCGGCGACTCGATGTCGAGCCCGAGAACCTAGCCGCGGCCAACCAAGGCCGTCGACTTCGCTTCCGCGACAAATGCTACATCGCCCCGAGAATCCCGTCCAGCGCCCGCGATTCGGGTCGACCTAAAGCGGAAGCATATTCCCTGGCGAAGGTGACTCGCGTACGCACACGCGGGCATGCCGAATCACCGCCGACTGGGAGGAGCCGTCTCCTGCTCATGGCCCCCTTCACCACGTCGGCAACGATTTCCCCCGTTCGTGATCGAGAATGACACCCGGCTGTCGGACGAGGGAGTCCGCGCCCTTCGGAAATCGAGCCCCCCATACGTCCTGTCACGCTCGGAAGCCAGCGACGAGCCCGCAATCGATGGATTCGCAAAATGCGGGGAATATAGCGGGGAATTTGTTGGTATCAAGAGGTTATTGGGATTAAAGGAATTGGATTCATTTCGTGAATGTGTCGGTCGTTTATGTGCCTGATTCGCGTTCGGTCGTCATCTGGGAGCGGGCCGCATGGCCGGTGACGACGGCTTGCATCGTTGTGACACAATTCCTTAGTTGCTTTTGCATAAAACCTCTGTAGGCGAACGAATCAATGGTTGGCTATTATGCAATATCCATGCGGTTTCCTTGCCAGTTGCCAGTTGCCAGTTGCCAGTTGCCAGTTGCCGGCTGCCTTGGATGCTGGCAGGTGCCCTCCCCTGCACTCCTCTTATCCCATTTACGAGGAACTCCGGCCAGTAAACCTCTCCATCACGTTCGTACGCACTTCATGTGAACTCTCCATCACGTTCGTTATGACTTCAATGAATCTGAGGAGGCTGATGATGCGACGGGAGAAAGGTTTTACCCTGATCGAGTTGCTGGTGGTCATCGCAATTATCGCCGTACTGATCGCGCTCCTGCTGCCGGCCGTGCAGAGCGCCCGCGAAGCGGCCCGCCGCGCCCAGTGCATCAACAACCTGAAGCAGTTGGGCCTGGGGGCCCAGAATTACATTTCCACGTACGAAGCCATGCCGATGCAGAGCAACTACAACACGTCGGAGTCGCAGGACCAGGGCTTCTCGTGGTCGTGGGCCGTGGCTCTCCTTCCGCAGATCGAGCAGGCGGCCCTGTTCAATTCGATGAACTTCTCCCAGGGGAACTACGGGTTGCAGATCACGACCGCCGGGTACACGCAACTGGCGGCCTTGCTCTGCCCCTCGGAGTCGATCGGCCAGCGGCCGGGTTATCCCTGGGGGACGTCCAGTTACGTGGGGAACTTCGGCGGCCCGGGGCAGATCATGGCTTACAGTGGGACGATCGTGCCCCCTAAAGACCTGTTGCTTAACGGCAGCATCGGCACCGTGGGCTGGGGCGGCGGCGCCGGGATCGTGCGGATCGCGTCGATCACCGACGGGACGTCAAACACCGCCGTCTTCAGCGAGCACTTGATCGGCCTCGGGATCTCGAACGAGCTCGCGACGATCACCCCAATCTCGCGGAACGCCAAGCGCGTGATCTTTCCCGGCACCAATTCGTCGGCGATCAACACGGGCGCCGCCGGCGCGATGGCGGCCGCCAAAGCGTGCATGAACTTGCCGGCCACGACCCTCGCCAACGCGACGGCCTCACCCTACCTGGGATACAACTGGCTGCTGGCCTACCCGACCCACGTCTGCCTCATGAATTACATGCACGTGGCGGCGCCGAACTCACTCCAGTGCGGCAACGCGAGTGACATCTCGTACGTCCAGTTCGTCGGTCCTACGGGCGCGGCGGCGGCCTCGAGCAATCACGCCGGGGGCGTGAACCTCGGGATGGCCGATGGCTCGGTCCGATTCATCAAGAACTCGATCGACCTGCCGACGTGGTGGGCGCTCGGGAGCCGGTCGGTCGGCGAAGTGGTCAGCGCCGACGCCTATTGACCCGTTGAGGTCGGGCGAACCGGGGCAAGGGTGCCCCGTCCGCCAGGCGCTCGTATCAGGACAACCCCTTGTATCGGCACGGCGGCTTCCCGGCACGAACGGACGAGGCGGGGCGACCGAGACTCTCGCCCGCCGGGAAGCTGAACCGACGACTTCGGCTTCGGCACCAAGCTCATGAGGCGGATCCATCCATGGGACGAACAACCAGGCGAACAATCAGTCTCTTTCTGGTGGGCTGGGTCTTTTGCGGTGCCGGCTGCGACTCGGAAGATAAGTTGGCCGGGACGCCGACGAACCTGCCCCCGAACTCGATGCCGCCGGCGCCCCCGCTGACGCAGTCTCCGGCCGACCTGGCCAAGACGGTCAAGGGAGGCTCGAGGAAGGGTCTGGCCAAGGCCCCGAAGGCGCCGCGACTGTGACCGCTCCCGTGGCGACCACCTTGGTCGGGAAGGTTCACAACAACGAGTCGGCTCGCGCCTGGACTTCGGCTTCGCGGCGCGGTCGACGGGGTTTTCCTCTTTTCTTATGAACGACGGACAGGCTTTGCGGTGCATCGTTGACTTGCGATGATCGTGAGCGCGGCGAATTCGCGGAGGCTACGACGGTGATGCTTCGGAACGGGTTACTGATCGCAATGGTGCTGATGTCGGCCGGTGTCGGTGTTTCCGGAAAAGCGGGCGAGCTCATGGCGGGCGCGGCCGCCGCAAACCTGACGGCCGACGACTCGCTGGTCATCGGCGGTGGGATCGGGCCGCATAAGTCCAACGGCCAGGAAGGCGAGTTGCGTGCGACGGCCTTGGTAATTCAGGATCCCCAGGGCGCGAAGGTTGCCCTGGTCGAGTGCGACGTCCTTATGGTCAATCGCGACGTGCTGGACCGTGCGGCCCACGCGATTGAGAAGGCGACGGGGGTGCCGTTCGACAACATCCTCATCAACGCGACCCACACCCACCACGCACCGACGACCGTGTCGATCCACGGCTACCGGCGCGAGGAGGCGTTCACGCAGCAGGTGGGCGACAAGGTCGTGGAAGCGGCCGTCGCCGCGCATCAGCGGCTCACCCCGGTGACGATGGACTTCCGACTTGGCGAGGAATCGTCGGTCGGGCGCAACAGCCGCCTCCTGCTCAGCAACGGCATGATCTATTGGACCGGCTCGCAGGAGGACTTCGTGCGGCCCACCGGCCCCTTCGATCCCGAGCTCCCGGTCTGGGCCTTTCGCCGCAAGGACGGTTCGGTCGAGGCGCTGATGTTCAACCACTCGACGCACACGATCGGGTCGAAGAAGCCCGGGGTTCGGTCGCCCGGCTTCTATGGGATGGCGGCGCAGGAGCTCGAGCCGGAGCTGGGCGGCACCGTTCTTTTTTTTGAAGGTGCCTCGGGCTCGACGCATAACTTGGACCTCAATGGCCCCGAAATGACCACGCGCATCAAGCAGGCCGTGCTCGGCGCCCTGGGCAAGGCCAAGCCTCGTCCGGTTGACGTGGTCCGGGGGATCCGAAAAGAGGTCGCCATCAAGGTTCGTGACTTTGACGATGCCGAGGACGACGCGGCCGTGGTGGCCTATGAGGCCCACAAGATCAAGGACCCCAAGATCGCCCAGTTCGTCGTCGATATCTTTCGCGACATGCGCAAGGAACTGATGCCGCTCAAGGGCCAGGAGCGGAAGACATGGGTCCAGGCGATCCGGATCGGCGACACCGCGGTCGTCGGCGTGCCCGCCGAGTTTTTCACGGTGCTCGGTCAGGACATCAAGCGGCGCTCGCCGTTCCGCTACACTTACGTCTTCGAGCTCGCCAACGACTACATCGGCTATGTCCCCGACCACAAGGGCCACGAGTTGGGTGGCTACCAGACCTGGACCGGCCTCCACAGTTTCGTTCCCCCGGGGACCGGCGAGATGATCGTCGACGAGGCGCTCTCGCTGCTCAAGACGCTGCACGACGAACCCCGATCCACGGCCCAGGCCCGCTGAGAGATCGGTTTCGAGGCGCGGGGGTGCGAGCCCCGCATCGTCGATGTACGCGCACTTTGCTACGATCCCAGGCGGGGATCGTAGGTTCTCCCTGCCTCCTCCTCCATTCCTGCTGAGGTCGAATCGATCTCTCACGCCCCATTGGCTCAACGAGCGATGTTTATGTCGTTAGAATTTCAGGCTGTGCGCCGTTCGTCTTGTTCGGCTTGGGGGATGCTCGGGGCTTTGGTTGCCCTCGTCTTAGTCGCCTTCGGCGGCGCTTCGTTGGCGGCCCCACCGGCCCCGAAACCGCTGTCGCCGGCTGAGGAGCGGACGACGTTCCGGCTGATCGACCCCAAGCTACGGATTGACCTGATCGCGTCCGAGCCGGCCGTTGCCAGCCCGGTGGCGATCGCCTGGGACGAAAACGGCCGGCTCTTCGTGGTCGAGATGACCGACTATCCCGCCGGGCCCCGGTCGGGCAAACTTCGGATGCTCGAGGACCTGGACCGCGATGGCCGTTACGAGGTCGACAGGACGTTTGCCGAGGGCCTGAACTTCCCCAGCGGCGTGCTTCCCTGGGCTGGCGGCGTGCTGGTCACGGCTGCTCCCGACATCCTGTTCCTCAAGGACAACGACGGTGACGGCGTCGCCGACGAGCGGCGGGTCGTCCTCACCGGTTTTGTCGAGGGTAACTCGCAGTTGCGCGTCAACGGCCTGACCTGGGGCGCTGACAACTGGGTCTACGCTGCCAACGGCCGGAGCGACGGCTCCGCGCAGCGGCCTGGAGAGCCCGCCGAGAAGGCGGTGCCGCTGCGGAGGCACGACTTCCGCTTCCGTCCCGAGACCGGCGAGGTCGAGGTCGTCTCCGGTTTCAGCCAGTTCGGCCTGCCGCGCGACGACTGGGGGCGGCGATACCCGTCGTGGAATACGATCCCGATCCGCCACGCCGTGATCGAGGAGGCCGTGCTTAGCCGCAACCCGTACCTAGCCGAGTCGGCGTCGGTCGCCGCGATTCTCGACCCCGCCGACGGCGGCCGTGTGTTTCCGATCAGCCCCGCGCCCACGACCTACAACCGCGAGTCGACCGCTTACTTCAACGCCACCTGCGGCCCGACGATTTATCGGGGCGACCTGATGGGCGACTCCTATCGAGGCAACGCTTTCGTCTGCGAGTCGCTGACGAACCTGGTCCAGCGTCGCGTCCTGGACGACCGTGGCACCACCTTTCTGGCCCGCCGCGTTGAGCCCGATCGCGAGTTCCTGGCCTCGACCGATCCCGCGTTCCGGCCGGTCAACCTGACGACCGGCCCCGACGGAGCACTCTACGTGGTCGACTTCTATCGCGAGATCGTCGAGCACCCGCAGTTCGTGCCCGAAGAGCTCCGGAAGTCGATCGAGTTCCGCCGCTGGAACAACCGGGGACGACTCTGGCGGATCGCGAACGACGACGTGAAGCACGACCCCTGCCCCCCCTTGGGAAAGGCGTCGACGGCCGAGTTGGTCGCGGCGCTGGAGGAGCCCAACGGCTGGCGCCGCGACACCGCCCAGCGGTTGATCGTCGAGCGGCACGACCGGGAGGCGATCCCGGCGCTCCGGAAGCGCGCCGAGGCCGGATCGACTCCGCTCGGGCGGATCCATGCCGTCTGGACCCTCGACGGCCTGGGCGGTCTCGAGGACGCGACCTTGGCCAAGGCCCTGAGCGACGCCAGCCCGGGCGTCCGCGAATGCGCCGCCAAGCTCGCCGCCCGCCGACCCGGCCTGGCCGACGCACTGGTGAAGGCGGCCGACGACCCGGAGCTTCGCGTTCGATTCCAGGTGGCGATCGCGCTGGGCGATCTGGACGATGGCCGCGCCCCCACGGCTCTGGCCAAGATCGCGGCGCGGGACGCCGACGACGACTGGGTGCGGCTGGCGGTCTTGAGCGGCCTCGGCGAGAAGGCCTGGCCGTTCCTGCACGCCCTGCTCGTCGCGGAGCCAGGCTGGCTCGCCGCGCCGACACTCGGACAAGGGCGCGTGTTGGCGTCGACCGCCGCCATCCTCGGAGCTCGGAATCGGCCCGAGGAGCTGCGATCCCTCGCGGCCCAGCTCACCCCTGCGCCCGGCGAGACGACCGTCGCCGGCCGGATCGCGCTCCTCGTCGGGCTGTCCGACGGGCTGGCTCGCGCGGGTCGGCCGTTGCACGAGCTGCTGAAGGCAGGGCCAGCCACAGAAGGGTACGAGGGGATCGCCGCTCTCCTCGACCGCGCGGCCAAGACGGTCGCGTCTGCCGAAGCATCTCCGGCCGACCGTGCCCAATCGCTGACGCTACTGGCCCGCTGCCGCCCCGAGGCCGCGGCGGTGGCCATCCCCGCCCTGCTCCACTCCGTCGAGGCCGACGTCCAGTCGGCCGCGGCGCGGGCCGTCGCCGAGGTCGGTTCGGCCGAACTGGCCGGCCAGATCCTCGATGAGTGGGCGTCGCTCCCGACGCGCTCCCGGCGCGAGGTGCTCACCGCCCTGACCAGCTCGGTCCGGCTTGCCGATCGACTCGTCACCGCGATCGAGGACGACGTCGTGTCCCTGACGGAGCTCGCCCCGGCCGACCGCGACGCCCTCCGCCTGACCCCCGACGCCGCGCTCCGCGGCCGGGTCGAGAAGCGGCTCGCCGCGTCGGCCCCGCAAGACCGGACAGCCGTGGTCAAGAAGTTTCAGCCGGTCCTCGACCTGACCGGCGACGCCCGTCGCGGCGGCGAGCTCTTCGCCAAGAACTGCCAGACCTGCCACCAGCGCCAGGGCCGAGGCTTCCGCGTCGGTCCCGACCTTTCCGGCGTCGCCGGCCGCCCTCCTTCGGCCTTGCTCAAGGACATGCTCGACCCCAACGCCGACGTCTCTCCCGATTTCTCCACCTATCTCGTTGTGACCCAGCGTGGTCAGACGCTCTCGGGACTCCTAGCCGAGGAGACGGCGTCGAGCCTCAAGCTGCGCGGGGCCGAGGGGGTCGAGCAATCTGTGCTTCGTTCCGAGATCGAAGTGTTGCGACCGAGCGGACGAACCCTGATGCCCGAAGGGCTTGAAGAGGCCCTCGGCATGCAGGGGCTGGCCGACCTGATCGCGTTCCTTAAGCAGCCGTGAGCAGGTTCGTCGCGGCACCGAAGGGGGAACCGTCAAATGCGAAAGGCTGGCTCTGCCGGTCGCTCTTCTGGGGCGGTTGGGTGCCTGGTGCCGGCTTGCACGCCTCATCCCGGTCCCCCGAATCGCCCTCTTTGGGTGCCTGGCCACCGACTCGCCCCATCTGTTCAACCGTTGGCTCACGCCTCCCAGCGGCCCGGGGCCGTTGGCCATCCACGCCGATCGGTTCGAAGTGTACGGTTACGCCCTACCCGATGGCGGCCATTTGGGCCGCCACCTGACGACGGCCGGTCCGCAGCAGTTCGGTGAGTACGATCAATTCGTGGGGCGGTTGCACGAGGCGGTCGTGGCCTGGCAGGAATTGGTTGCTGAGCGGGCCGCACTGATCGTGCTCAGAGAGGTCGTCGGAGGGCTCGTCACCGACGAGGAACTCAAGGCCTCCCTATCCTTGGTGCCGAATTGGCTCTCGGAGCGCTGAGCGCCGCTCTCCAGGAACTGTCGTGCACGAAAGGGCATCAGGTCCGGGACCCTTAGTTACCTGGCCACGATGGAACCCACATAATAGGATTCGATAGATGTTCAAGGTTCCCCGCTTTACCTTCTTTAGGTGCCTGGCCACGACGCTGCGCTCTGGCCACGACGCTGCGCGTCCTCATGTTCTCGCTCCTCCGCGTGGGTCAGAGTTAGGGTGGCCGACCTCTTGATTCAGGTGGGTCGCAATCCCTTTTCCTTAAGCAACTGATCGGCCCAAGCGGCCCGCTCTTTGTTGAGCGGAGGGACCGGGTCGGTCTTGTAATCGATGGCCATGTCGTACGCCGCGCGATCGTAAACGTGTTCCAGCACCGCTTGGAGATCGAGCCTGACCTCGGGATCTTCCGGCCGAAGTGGGATCGGAACCGAGGGCAATCGCTGCGAGAGGTCGATCTGCCACAGGAGCCCGCGGGGACGTCGCGTGGTCTCTGAAATATGAATGAAATAGTCGCATGCCGGTATGATTTCGCGAATGAAGAGGGGGATACCCCCACGGAGGAGATCGATCTCAACCCAATGGCTGGGTGAGTTCATGACCTCGCGCCGCTTCTGCTCGAAGCTCGTCCGCCCTCGAGAGCCGGCGACCTTGTTCGTCGGACTGAGGATTTCGATCACCGTCACGACAAGATGTTGCGCGCGATCGATGATTTCCAACCTCGCCTCGTGAATCTCTTCCTCAATCAAGGTGGTGACGACAATCGGTTCCGCCACATTGAGGGCGAGACCGCGCGTGGGGGCACTTGCCGATCCCTCCTGGCCGGGTCGACCTGCGATTCGAAGCTCGGGAATGAGCCCAGCGCGGCCAGGATCGTTCTCATCGGAAATATAGACACGTTCTTCGACGCGAACGTGATATTTCGGCCGGAGCTGCCGATTCAACGTGGCCTGGATTTCGGAGATCAGGCCGTGATGCACGTCGAGCCAAAGCCTCGACTCCTCGAGATAAGGATCCAAGCCCGGAAATAGCGATGGCATTGCGAGAGGCTCCCGAGCAAGCGAGGAGGCCGACGGGTGAGAAGTTGTCCTCTCAATAGAGGCTACCTGGTCACGACGCCCCGGGGCATACTGGCTTCCCAAAGCCGGCGCAAGCCACTAGACTGACCGGAAGCGACGCTCGCGCACCAACCATCGAAGAATCTAGGGTCCACCCACAATGGCGACGGCAGCCGAAGAGCAGCGGGCGGTCATCCTCCGGGGCGAGGACAACGTGGCGGTGGCCGCCCGGCCGATCCCCAAGGGATTCGTCATTGCGGTCGGCGGCCGCGCGGTCGAGGTCCGCGAACCGATCGCGCTGGGGCATAAGGTGGCGCTCTTACCGATCGAGACCGGGCAGCCGGTCCGGAAGTACGGGCAGATCATCGGGTTCGCCTCGAAGCCGATCGCCGCCGGGGCCTGGATCCACGTTCACAACGTCACCGCCGAACTCTTCGACCGCGACTACGCCTACGCGTCGGAACAGGCGCCTCCGCTCCCCACGATGGTGCCGAGGACGTTTCAAGGGTTCCTCCGACCCGACGGACGGGTGGGCACGCGGAACTATCTCGCCGTGATCAGCACGGTCAATTGTTCGGCGAGCACCTCACGCTACATCGCCGAGCGGTTTCGGGGCGACGACTGGCGGAAGGATTATCCCAACGTCGACGGCGTGTTTGCAGTGACCCACAAAGGGGGATGCGCCATCCCGTTCGGTGGACCCGACCACAACACGCTCGAACGCGTGCTCGCCGGGTTTGCCAACCACCCCAACGTGGCCGCTTATGTGATCGTCGGCCTCGGGTGCGAGGTGAGCTATGCACAACACCTGGTCGAGACCCAGGATCTCGTCACTCTGGGTGGGGTCAGGAAGAGCGGTCGCCAAGTCGAGCCGGTGCGTCCTCGGGTGCTGAATATCCAGGAGCAAGGGGGGATCAACAAGACGGTCGAGGCGGCCGTCGCGGCGGTCCACCAGTTGCTCCCCGAGGCGAACGAGTGGGCACGCACCGAGCAGCCCGCCTCCAAGATCAGCCTGGCGATGGAGTGTGGCGGCTCGGATGGCAACTCCGGGGTTACGGCCAACCCCGCGCTGGGGGTCGCCGCCGACCTGATCGTCGCTCAAGGGGGGACCGCGATCCTCGGCGAAACCCCCGAGATCTATGGCGCAGAGCATTTGCTCACCCGCCGCGCCGTGAGTCGCGCGGTGGGCGAGAAGCTGGTCGCGCGGATCAAGTGGTGGGAGGATTACACCCGCCTCTTCGGCGCGGAGATCAACAACAACCCGTCGCCCGGCAATAAGGCGGGGGGCCTGACGACGATTTACGAGAAGTCGCTGGGGGCGCTGGCCAAGGCCGGCTCGACCCCCTTGGTCGACGTCGTCGAGTATGCCGAGCGTGTCGACACCCCCGGGCTCGTGTTCATGGATACGCCCGGCTACGACCCGCCCTGCACGACCGGCCTGGTTGCCGGTGGCGCCAACGTCCTGGTCTTCACGACCGGGCGGGGGAGCGTGCTCGGCTTGAAGCCGACCCCGTGCATCAAGGTGGCGACGAACACGCCGATTTTCGACCGGATGAGCGACGACATGGACCTCAACGCCGGGACGATTCTCGAAGGGGAGTCGGTCGAGAGCGTGGGTCGGCGGCTCTTCGAGATGATCCTCGACTCCGCGAGCGGGGCGAAGACGAAAAGCGAACAGCAAGGCGTCGGCGAGGAGGAGTTCGCCCCTTGGCACATCGGGCCGACCCTCTGAAATTCATGCGTGGCTCCGGCCTCGTCGCGGCGGTTTTTGCCCTGGCGGTTCTCGAATTGGCCTGGCTCGGCTGGTTCCTGGTCGAGCCCTTGCCGAACGCGGGGAACGTCGGTGGGACGGTGCGCCGTTGGATGTTCCTGGCGCGCGCGCTGCCGCAAGTGGTGCCGGGCGTTCGCTTCGATCAATCGTATCTCGGCATGGCGCTCGACGAGCTCGGCCATTTCGAGAACCTGCCCCAACGCGTTCCGATCGCGCTGGCCGCCGCGCTCATCGCCGGGGGAGCTCTGGCCCTGGGCCAGGGGGTGCTCCGGGCGCTTCGACTCCATCGCCTACTCCGCCCGATCGAGCGGCTTCCGCTCGCTTACGGCTTGGGGACGACCGGACTTGGTCTGATCACGCTCATCCTCGGTCGGTTCGGAGCGCTCGCCCCCTGGCCGATCCGGCTCGGGCTCGGCGCCTTGATCGCGGTGGAGCTGAGCTTGAGCCTCCGCGATTCGCGAGCGAATCCAGGACGCAACGCTCCATCGGGCACGTCGCGCCTGGCGCCCGCGCCGTCATCCGGACTGCCCGCGCTGATTGGGCTCAGCCTGTTCGCGATCGGTCCGTTCTTGGTGATGATGGCGCTGGGGGCGATGTTGCCGACGATCGATTTCGACGCGATCGAGTATCACCTCCAAGGTCCCAAGGAATATTTTCAGGCGGGTCAAATTCGCTTCCTGGCCCATAACGTTTATACGAGCATGCCGTTCAGTGTGGAGATGCTCCACCTGCTGGGCATGGAGGTGTTGGGCGACTGGTGGCGAGGCGCATTGGCCGGGCAGTTGCTGATCGCGGCCTATGCACCGGCCGCGGCGGTGCTGATCGCCCTGACGGCCGGGCGGCTGGCGTCGCCACGCGCTGCGGTCATGGCCGCGGTCGTTTATCTGACAACCCCCTGGATCTACCGGCTCGGGGTCTTGCCCTATGTGGAAGGTCCGCTCTGCTACTACCACGCCGCGCTCGTCTGGTCGACCGCCCGGGTTTGGTCCGTCGCCGACCCGAGCGTCCGGGCCCGGTTCTGGGTCGTGCTGGGAGGACTCGCGGGGGGAGCGATGGCCTGCAAATACCCGGGCCTGATCTCCGCGGTCTTGCCGTTCGGGGCCGTCGCCCTGGTGGAGGCACTTCGACGCCGGTCCTGGCCGATCGTCGCCGGCTTCGTGCTCGGCTGGGCGATCGTAATGACGCCGTGGTTGGCCAAGAACCTTGTCGATACGGGCAACCCGGTCTACCCCCTGGCCAACCGCGTGTTCGGCGGCCGGTACTGGGATCAGGCCCGCGAGGCGAAGTGGAACCACGCGCACGGGCCCAAAGACGTCCAACTCCAGGCGCTCTGGGATTCGATCGTCGACGTGGCCGGTCGGTCGGACTGGCAGTCCCCGCTTTACGTCGCGTTGGCCCCCCTGACACTGCTGCGCCGGGGTTCCCGACGATCGGCTCTGGCACTCTGGGGCTATGTCCTCTACCTGTTCGCAACCTGGTGGCTGCTCACTCACCGGCTCGATCGGTTCTGGCTCCCCCTGCTCGCTCCACTGGCCGTCCTGGCCGGACTAGGCGCGGATTGGATCCGGAGCCGGGTCTGGTCGGTCCTCCTCGGCCTGCTTCTTTTCGTTGCGATCGTCACGAACATGGCTTACTCGTCGACGGCCTTGACCGGCTTCAACGAGTGGACCGGCAACTTGCTGGTTCTCCGTCGGTCGATTCCGGAGATGCTCAACCCGCCGCTGACCCGGCTCGACGCCGCACTGCCGCCCGACGCGAGGGTCCTCTTGGTCGGCCAGGCGGCGGTCTTCCATTTCCGGCACCCGATCGTCTACAACACGGTCTTTGACAACGAGACGATCGAGACCCTGACCCGCGGCCAGACTCCCGACGAGGTGGCCGCGACGTTTGAAAAAGGTGGCATCACCCACGTGTATGTCGACTGGTTTGAGATCGAGCGGTATCGATCGCCGGGCAACTATGGGTTCACGCCCTACGTCACGCCCGAGCTCTTCGCCGGCCTGGTCGCCGCGGGGGTGCTGGACGAGCCGGAACCGATGGGCAGTCGCCAGCAACTCTTCAAGGTTCGGGTTCGAAACACAGGGAGTTGACGCATGGACGCACTCACGATCGTGACCGGTGGCGCGGGGTTCATCGGGAGCCACCTGGTGGATCGGCTGGTGGGCCTCGGCCGACGCGTCCGCGTGGTCGAACGGCCCGGCGCCGACGCCGCGCATCTGCCGGCTGCCGTGGAGCTGGTCCGGGCCGACATTCGCGATCGAGCGGCCGTGGCCGAAGCCTTGCGCGGCGGCCGATGGGTCTACCACCTGGCGGCGAACCCGAATCTCTGGGTTCGCGACCGCGCCGAGTTCAGCGCGGTGAACCATCAAGGGACCATCCACGTTCTCGATGCCGCGCTGGCGAGCGGGGCCGAACGGGTCTTGCACACGAGCACCGAGAGCATCCTGACCTGTACCCGGGCGACCGGCCCGATCGGTGATGAGGTGCAAGTGCAACTCTCGGACGCCGTCGGTCCCTACTGCCGGTCGAAGCTCCTGGCCGAGAACGAGGCGATGGCCCGCGCCCGAGCGGGCCAGCCGGTCGTCATCGCCAACCCGACGATGCCGGTCGGCCCGGGCGACCGCGGCCTGTCGCCCCCGACGCGCCTGATTCGCGACTTTTGCCGGCGGAAGCTCCCCGCGCGGATGGATTGCACCTTGAACTTGATCGACGTTCGCGACGTGGCCGAGGGCCTCATCCTCACGATGGAACGAGGCGAGCCCGGCCGCCGCTACCTGCTCGGGGGCGAAAACCTCACGCTCGTCGGCCTGCTCGGGATCTTGTCCGAGCAGACGGGGGTTCCCGTTCCGCGGTGGCGGGTCCCCTACCCTCTCGGACTGGCCGTCGCCCACCTCAGCGAGTTTTGGGCCGACTACGTCTCGGGGCGGACTCCCAAGGCGACCGTCACCGGCGTCAAATTAACCCAACGCACCATGCACTTCGACGCGTCGCGAAGTCTTGCCGCCCTGGGGCTGAAGCCACGACCGGTCCGCGAGTCGCTGGCCGACTCCGTGGCCTGGCTCCGCCAGGATGGCCAGATCGAAGCGGGGCCGGGAGACAGGTTAAAAACCTCAGGCTCCACAAGCCACCACCGTTCCCCAGCGAGTTCGACCGAGGAGCCAGTGAGGGGATGAGCGGGGCGTGATTTTGATCCCGTGGCGCCGATTGCGGATTTCGGGTGCGAGCCGCGATGCATGGAGGGCGGCCATAGGCTATCCTTTTGACAAGAGAAACGCCGTATTTCGGGAATCTCGTGAGTTTTCTAACGATTTCGTCCTGGCGTCGTCGGCCGCCTCCACTATAATGATGGATGTTTGTGGAACGGCCTCACGGGCGATAAAATCCTAGCGTTGCCAATGGCTTCGGTCTCAGGACTCGAACATGCCCGCACGCCTGGTGGCACTTGATGAAGGAAGTGACATCCCTCTCGACCGGACCATGGTCGTTGTGGGGCGTCACCCCCAGTGTGATGCGCGACTGGATTCGCTGCGGATTTCCCGTCACCATTGCTGCATGACCCAAGACAATGGTGATGTGGTCGTGCGGGACCTGGGAAGTACCAACGGCATCCGGATCAACGGTCAGCGCGTGGAGTTGGGGAGACTGCGTCCGGGCGACGAACTCTCCATCGCGCATATCCGCTATCGTTTCGACGGCGGTCAGGCTCATGACCTGACCTTGGTGGATGGGAACAGCCTTGCCGACGTCCCCCACGAGATTGTTGGCTCGCTCTCTCCCCTGGCCGAGTCGTCCGAAGAAGCCCCATTGGAACCGAGGCCGTTCGCGGAGCCGACTCCCGAAGAGAACCCGCTGGCACGCGCGGTGCGCGGGCTGCTCCCGGCAGGAGTCGCTGACCGTTGCCGAATTCAGGTGATTGTCCAGATGCGTGATGATGCGGCCGTGGCGGAGAAACTCGACGCATGTCGTCCCAACTCGTCCCCATGACCCCGGGGACTTTTCCGGCGATCCCCCTCCAGCGTCCCATCTTGCTCATTGGCCGGCATCCCGAGTGCGACGTCCGGCTCGATTTGCCCAAGATCTCGAGACGGCACTGCTGCGTTGCGCTCGCTTACGACCGGGTGATGATCCGCGACCTGGGGAGTCGAAACGGTCTCCGCGTGAACGGACGACTGATCGAAGAAGCGCAGCTCCATCCCGGTGACGAGGTGGCCATCGGGCCCATTCTCTACCGCGTGGAGAGTTTGATCGCGCCCCCGCAGTCACCCGTCCCCGCCCCGGCACCTCGTCCTGCCGTGAAAGTTGCCAAATCACCAAAACCTTCGAGTCTCCCTTCCTTGCCGACTCCGGTGAACGACGCCGATAGCGACTTGATTCCCCTCGACTTCTGATTCTGAGTCCTCTGTTCTTGTCGATCGCTCGCCTTTCAGGCGAGCGAAATTTTTATTGATTCGATAAGTCGCGCCGGATTGGCTTCATTTTTTCATGTAGTCCGTAGGTGAGGCGTGCTAAGTTCCCTAGGATTACTGGAAGAATCCGTGGCTGCATGCGCGTCTCTGTTCGACTCACTCGACACGTTCAGGGGTGACCGAATCCGGGCGCCCGTGAAGGAGGTTCTCGATGTTCCGAGGTTTCCGATTGGCTTTCGCCTTGGTTGTCGTCGCGACGGCCTCGGCTGGACAAGCCCATGCCCAGTATTACGGTGGGTACGGCGGATATGGCTGGGGAGGGTGGGGAGGCGAAACCCCGCAGGGGAGTATTGCCCGCGGCCTTGGCTTCTATAACATCGGCGCGGGGATCTATAACCAGGACACCGCGGTCGCCAACTCGATCAATGCCGACACCATCATGCGATGGAATCAGTATGTCTGGTTGGGGCAGCAAGAGGCGAACAAGCGCGAGTACATCCGCAGGGCACGTCGGGAGCAGCGCGACAGCAAGTCGGGCGATGCGATTTACAAGCGACTGCTCGAATCTCCGAGCGCTGGCGACATTTCCAATGGTGACGCGCTGAATGTGATCCTCGGCCAGATCACCGACCCGCGCATTCACAGCTCAGCGCTCCGCCTTGCGACGCAACCGCTCGAGAGCGACGTGATCAACGACATTCCGTTCCAGAACGCGTCGGAAGGGATCACGCTCAGTCTCAATCAACTGACCGCCCAGGAAGGCTGGCCCCTGGCCCTTCAAGGGGACGCTTTTGCCGAGGAACGTGCCGGTTACCAGGCGGCGATCGCCGACGCTTTGAAGGAAGACGAAGAGGGGGAAATCTCGCCAGCCACCCTGGCCAAAGTTCGCGCCGCGGCCTCGCGGATCCGTGCGAAGTTCGAGGCCAATCGTCCCAATGATCCTAAGACGATGGTCGAGGGTGAGAACTACGTGAAGGCCCTCGCCGGCATGGCTCGGATGCTGGAGAGTCCGCAAACCGAACAGGTGCTGGCCAAACTCAAGGACGTCAAGAAGACCACCCTGGGCAACCTGCTCGGCTTCATGCACACGTACAACCTGCGGTTCGGACCGGCGAAGACCCCATCGCAACGCGCCGTCTACCAGGGACTCTACCCCTTGATGGCGGCCCAGCGCGACACGCTCTTGAAGGACGCCAAGCTCGACCAAGGAGAGCTGGCCGCGGCGAAAAACCGGCCGACCGACTTCTTCTCGGGCATGCATCTCGACTATCTTGCTCCCAAGGTCAATCAAGACGAGAAGAAGTAATCATCGGTCGAAAGCCACAGCGTTACTTACGACTCCTTTCGCTCGCCCCAAGGCGAGCGGGGAGCGTAAGCTCCCTGTCTTCTGCTTTTATCACGAGCCCAGGTCACGAAGACAAAGAGCTTGCTTTCGACTTCTTTCGCTCGCCTTTTTCAGGCGAGCGAAATTTCTTGAACTCGTTTTTAGCGGCCGGCTTTCAGCGACGCAGGCACCAACTCCGGCAAGTACTTGACCGGTAGGGTGCCGTGGGCGAGTACGGCTTCGTGGTAGCGGCCGAGCTGGAAGTTGGCTCCCAGGTCGCGCTGGACCTTCAAGCGGAGGCGATTGAAGGCGGTGCGGCCGACGAAGTAGGTCGAGAGCTGGCAGGACGACTGCTTCGACCGGATGATCTTGCCGACGGCTTCGCCCTCGGTCTGGAAGGCGCGACCGGTGAGCAGCTCCATGGCCTGGGCGTCGGTCAATTCGCCGGCGTGCATCTCGTGGTCGAGGATCGCGTTGACGACCGCGCGGAGGTAGAACTTCAACTGGTGGAGCCGGAGCGCCAGGTCCCCTTCGCCGAACCCCTGGTCGAGCATCATCTGCTCGGTGTAGACCGCCCAGCCTTCGGCGAACGTACCCGACGAGAGGATCTTGCGGATCAGGGATGGGTGCAAGTTGCTCGCCTCGAGCTGGACGTAGTGGCCGGGGTACGCCTCGTGGATCGTCAGGATCTTGAGCATCGACCGGTTGTATTCTTGCAAGTAACTCGCCACCCGGTCGGGCTTCCAGTCGCTCGGCGGCGGGCTGATCGCGTACTCGCTCGAGCCGCGGACGTCGAGCGGAGGCGCGGGGTTCAGGTAGGCGACCGAGTTGCCCCGTTGGAACTCGGGCATCTCGATCACACGGCACTGGTCGGGCTCGGGAAGCGGCAGGATGTCGTGCTTGGTGATGAACGTCTTGATCGCCGCGACGGTCGCCCGCGCATCGGCGACGAGCGTCTCCGGAGCCCCGTGAACCTTGCCCAGTTCGGCCAGGACTTGCCGGGTCATGAGCCGTCGGCCGTCGGCGTCGTCCGGGGGAATCGGCCGGCCCGGGAACGTGGTTCCCCAGAGTTGGCGGGCAATCACGGCCATTTCACGTTCCACCCGAATCGCCTCGGCCTGGGCTTCGGCGAGCACCTCATCGGCCGAGATTCCCGAGTCGAGTTCGAGCTCGAGCTTGCGGACGAATAAGTCTTTGCCGATCCTCCAGGAATCGGTCGCTTGCGGCAGCACGGTCTCGCGGAGGAACGTCAGGTAGTCCTCCAGGGCTGTGACGATCAGCTTGGCGCGGGCGCCGAGCTCCCCTTCTCCTTTGGGCTCACCGGTGAGTGTGAACAATTCCTCAGTATAGAACCCGATTGCCCCCTTGGTCTGGAGGATCGCGGTCTCGAGTTTTACCCGCGTCGGAATTTTTATCGTCGTCTTGGCCTGTTCCACGACCCTCGGGATGAACGCCATCCGCGCGATTGCATTCTTGAGATTCGTCGGCTTGGGGAGCGTCGATTGGGTGAGGAGGAGGTAGATGCTTTCGGTGAGATAACCGCCGTAGACGCGCGGGTCGTCCTCGAACGGCTGGAAGTTCTCGGCCAGCCAGATTTCGCGGGTGAGGTGGTGCCGCAAGATCTCGTAGTCGATCTGTGCGTTGCGAGAGAGCTTGGCGAACGTCACCTGACGCGGCAGCTCGGCCAGGGCCTTCCGGTCGCGTTCGACGTGTGCGGCTCGGGCTTCGGGGGAGAGGTCATCGAGCGCGTCGTCGAACCGATGGTCCCCCTGCCGGGTCGCCGTTAGCGGCTCGTCCTGGAACACTTGATCGAGGTAGACCTTGAAGTAGGTGGCGAGCGTTCCGTCTTCGCCGGACGGTGTCGGGAGGTCGCGGGCGAAGGCCGCCGAGGCATTCCAGAGAACGGCCATTGTGCCGAGGATTACCGCCAATCGGATCATGCTCGTTCCTCTCCCAAGGTTCATTCAGGATCAACTCGCCGCCTCGCGTGCTCGGCGGTGGTTGGGTTCGACAGCGCCGATCTTACCGGAGCCTGCGCCGCGGGGCCAAGCGTGACCGCTTAACCCCCTACGTTGACAGCGTTCTCGGCGGACGCCTATAATTCGGACTCGGTCAGACGAAGCGATTGTCGACGCTGTTCAAAGGCAGAATCGCCGGGGCTGAAATTCAAGCGTTGGATTTCTTTTCGTAAGAAGGCAGGAGCGGGACGAATGGCCGTTCGAGTTGGTATCAATGGTTTTGGCCGGATTGGCCGACTTGTGTTTCGGGCGTTGGCAGCGCGGCCTGACGACTTCGAGGTTGTCGCGATCAACGACCTCTCGGACGCCAAGCACCTCGCCCTCCTTCTGAAGTACGACAGCGTTCACGGGCCGTTCAAAGGGACGGTACAGGCCGGTGAACAGTCGCTGATCGTCAACGGCAAAGAGATCAAGATCACCCAGGAGAAGGATCCCGCCAACCTTCCTTGGAAGGCGTTGAAGACCCAGGTCGCCCTCGAGTCGACCGGCTTCTTCACCAACCGGGCCTCCCTGCAGAAGCACCTCGACGCCGGTGCCGACCGGGTGATCCTGAGCGCTCCGCCCAAGGACAAGCTCGACGCCACGATCGTCCTCGGGGTCAACGACAATATCCTCAAGGCCGAGCACCGGATCATCTCGAACGCCTCGTGCACGACGAACTGCCTGGCCCCGATGGCCAAGGTGCTGCATGAGTCGTTCGGCATCGAGAAGGGCTTGATGACCACCTGCCACGCCTACACCAACGACCAGCGTGTGGCCGACCAGATCCATTCCGACCCCTACCGGGCCCGGGCCGCGGCGATCAACATCATCCCCTCGACCACCGGCGCCGCCAAGGCCGTGGGTGAGGTGATCCCCGACCTCAACGGCAAGCTCACCGGTTATTCGCTCCGCGTTCCGGTTCCCGATGGCTCGATCACCGACCTCACCTCGCAGCTCAAGCGCGATGTGACCAAGGAAGAAGTGAACGCCGCCATGAAGGCCGCCGCCGATGGCCCGCTCAAGGGGATCATCGAGTACGCGACCGACCCGTTGGTCTCGAGCGACATCATCGGCAACCCGCACTCCTGTATCTTCATGGGCGAATGGACGAACGTCATCCAGGGGAACCTGGTCAAGACGATCGCCTGGTACGACAATGAGTGGGGCTACTCCTGCCGGACCACGGAATTGATCGCCAAGGTCGCCAAATTCGGTTGATCGGTCGCGTCTGTGACCCCATCTTGATGCCCAATGTCCGAGATCAGTTCGGACATTGGGCATCAAGCATAAGTTCCTCCCCGAGCTAACTAAGGATCCTTGCGTTGTCCAAGCAGACCATTCGTGACCTGGACCTGAGTGGCAAGAAGGTGCTCGTCCGGGTTGACTTCAACGTCCCCCTGACCAAAGAAGGCGCGGTCTCCGATGACCGTCGGATCAAGGCGGCCCTGCCGACCTTGAACTTTGCCCTCGAGCATGGGGCGAGCCTCGTCCTCGTGAGCCACCTGGGGCGCCCTTCGGGCAAGCCCGAAGAAGACGCCGCGTTCCGGTTGGATCGGGTGGCGGAACGGCTGCAAGAGTTGCTCGGCCGGCCGGTCACCAAGGTCAATGACACCGTCGGACCCGAAGCGCAAGCCGCCGCGGCCGCCTTGGCTCCGGGGGGAGTGCTCGTTCTCGAGAACGTGCGGTTCAACCCGGGCGAGAAGAAGGGCGACCCCACGTTCGCCGCCGCCTTGGCCGGACTCGCCGACGCCTACGTCAACGACGCGTTCGGGACCTGCCACCGCGACGAAGCGTCGATGGTCGCCGTCCCCGAGTGCTTCCCAGCCGATCGCCGCGCCATCGGGTTCCTGGTCGAGAAAGAGTTGCAGATTCTCGATACCCTGCTGAAACACCCCAAGCCGCCCATGGTGGCGCTGATGGGCGGGGCGAAGGTCTCCGACAAGATCCTGGTCATCGAGAACCTGCTCCCCAAGGTCGAGCGGCTCCTGATCGGGGGCGCGATGACCTACACCTTCCTCAAGGCGCAGGGACATCCGACCGGCAAGAGCCGGGTCGAGGCCGACAAGCTTGACGAGGCCCGCCACCTGCTCGAGCTGGCCGGCGACAAGCTGGTCCTGCCCCAGGATCACCTGGTGGCCACGTCGCTCGACCCGAACGCCGAGACCAAGGTCGTGGCGGGGACCGAGATCCCCGACGGCTGGCTCGGCCTCGACATCGGCCCGGCGACCGCGGCCGCTTACGGCGAACTGATCAAGAACGCCGGTACCGTGATCTGGAACGGGCCGATGGGCAAGTTCGAGGATGAGCCGTACCGCAAGGGGACGGTCAAGGTGGCCGAGGCCATGGCCGACTCGGCAGGGGTGACCGTCGTCGGTGGCGGTGAGACGGCCGAAGCGGTCGAGGAATTCGGCTACGCCGAGAAGATGAGCCACGTCTCGACGGGTGGAGGCGCCTTTCTTGAGTGCCTCGAAGGAAAATCGTTCAACTCCTTGAAAGTCATTCCCGATCGTTAAACGATAAGGGCCGCTCGTTCATTTTTTTGGATCGGGGCGGATCGTCCCGGGCGAGATTCAACGTCTCGTCCGGGTTGGGGGAGCGAACAGTTTTATGGCAGAGGTACGCCAATCGCCGGCCGCTCGCGAGGCCAGGCTCGCGGTTTTGATGGGTGCGGAACGTCCCCTGGTGACGCCTTCGCTCCTGAATTGTGACTTCGCGCGGATGGCCGAGGAGCTCGAGGCGCTCAAGCAGGCCGGGACGATCGCGGTCCACCTGGACGTGATGGACGGGCACTTCGTGCCCAACTTCACGTACGGTGCGCCCGTGATCAAAGATTGGCGGCCTCGGACGGATTTTCCGTTCGACACGCACTTGATGATGAGCGACCCCGGCCGCTACCTGGATGATTTCATTCGAGCGGGCTGCGACGTCATCATTTTCCACATCGAGGCCGTGCCGGAGCCAACCCCCCTGCTCCGCCGGATCCGAGCGGCCGGTTGCCATGCGGCGCTCGCCCTCAACCCGCCGACGCCCGTGTCGGCGATTGAGCCGTTTTTGGATGAGTTGGATGCCGTCCTGGTCATGAGCGTGATGCCCGGCTTTGGCGGGCAGGCGTTCGAGCCGTCGGTTCTCGAGAAGGTCCGCACTTTGCGGGCGGCCCGTCCCGAGCTGCCGATCTCGATCGATGGCGGTATCAATCCGACGACTGCGGCCGAGGCCGTCGCGGCCGGAGTCACGCAACTGGTCGCCGGCTCGGCGGTGTTCCGCAACGATGGCAACTACGCGGCAGCCCTGGCCGAGTTGGTCCAGGGCGCGCGCCGCGGGATCGAATGAGGTGGGGGTCCGGCCCTAAGGGCTCGGCCACCGTCGTGCGAATGACCCAGGTCGTTTTGATCCGGCCCGGCGCGACCGCCTATGACGAGCAGAATCGTGTCCAGGGGATCCTTGATATCCCCTTGAGCGATCGAGGCCGCGTCGAGGTGGTTCAGCTCGCCGAAAAATTAGCCGAGCCCTGTTCCGGGATTGCCCGGCTCACGGCGCTTTATTGTGGGCCCGGCGAGAGCGTCGTGCGAACGGCTGAGACCGTTGGCAAGGCGCTCGGACTTCGCCCGAAGCGGATCGACTGTCTCCGCAACCTCGATCAGGGACTGTGGCAAGGGCTTCAGTTCGACGAGATCAAAAGGCGCAACCTCAAGGTCTTCCGCCAATGGCTCGACGACCCCGTCACCGTCTGCCCCCCTCTGGGTGAGACGATCGAGAATGCCCAGGAGCGGATCAAGCAGGCGCTTCGGCCGCTCATCCGCCGCCACCATGACGAGTCGATCGGACTGGTCGCCGGAGAGCCGATCGCCCAGCTCATCGCCTGCTACCTCCGCCGCGACCCTCGGGTCCAACTCGAGGACCGTGTCCCCACCGGCGGCTTCGAGCGCATCGAGTTTTCACCCGACTCCGAACGCAACGGCCACTGAAAAAGCGATTTCCGGCGTTCTCCTGTCCGATGAACAGACAGGCATGGAGCCGCGAGGGACAATGCGGGGTCGACGGCCCTCGTTCGTTTTTTTTTTTGCTAACGATCCACCCGCTCCTAAATTCTGCTTTGAGGAATCACGGACCTCGGCCAATGAGACATCGACCGACGGTGAATGCCTGGCATGGACACTTCGAACCCAAGCGGGTCCCCGAAGGGGTCTGGATGCGTTGCGATGGCTGCCAGGCCACGCTCTTCCGCAAGCAGGTCGAGGAGAACCTCAACGTTTGCCCGGAATGCAACCATCACTTCGTGGTCTCGGCGGTCGACCGGATCGCCCAGTTGCTTGACCCCGACACGTTCGAGGAGTGGTTTCCGGATTTACGGCCAGGGGATCCGCTGGGGTTCAACGACCGTCGCCCCTACCCCGATCGGGTCCATGCCGAGCAGGAGCGGACCGGCCTGAATGAGGCGGCCGTCGTCGGCCAAGGGTTCATCAAGGGGATCCGGCTCGTCTTTGGCCTGACCGACAGCAGCTTCATCATGGGAAGCATGGGGTCGGTCGTGGGGGAGAAGCTCACGCGTGCGATGGAGGAAGCGACCCGTCAGCAGCTCCCGCTGGTGATCGTCTCGGGGTCGGGGGGTGGAGCGCGGATGCACGAGGGGATTCTCTCCTTGATGCAGATGGCCAAGGTCTCGGCCGCCCTGGCCCGGCACCACGCGGCGGGCGGCCTGTTCATCAGTGTCCTGACGAATCCGACCATGGGAGGGGTGGCCGCGAGCTTCGCCTCCCTCGGGGACATCATTCTGGCCGAGCCGAAGGCCCTGATCGGGTTCGCGGGCCCCAAGGTGATCGCCCAGACCGTTCGGGTCCAGCTCCCGAACGGCTTCCAGACGAGCGAGTTTCTGCTGGAACACGGCTTCCTCGACCGCATCGTGCATCGACGCGACCTGCGGAGCATGCTCGCCCAGTTGATCGGCTACTTCACGCCTTGACCACGCCACCTCGGCCGTCTTGTCCCAGCAGCTTCAACAGCAGGTTGTCGTGGGGATAGGCGTGCCCGAGGTACTGGCGGAACGCCTCGGCCTGCTCGACCCCCACCTCCGACCCGCGGCGGGCGCCCCACTTCGCCTGGCTGTCGAGATATTCATCAATGCCATGCTGACGGAGCAGCCAATTGCGCTGGCTGGCGTGGCAGGCGAGCATCTCCCGCTTGAGCGCGAAGACCCGCGTGACGTCGACGTGGAACCCGGCCGCCTGGAGCCGGCCGTCGCGATCCCCGCCTTCGATGGCGTCCACGTAGTAGAGGTGCGGGATCTTCTCGAGCGGGGGGGCCGGCTCCCATTGGCGGGTGACGTAGTTCGGGATCGGCGCGGTGAAGCAGGCGTCGCGGACCAGGAGGCTCGTCATCTCGTGGTCGCAGAGATAGTCGGCCGGTGGGGCCGTCAGGATCACGTCGGGCCGGATTCGCCGCAGGGCCTCGGTCACGCGCCGGCGGGACTCATCATCGTTGAAGATGGCCAGGTCGCGGAATTCCAGACAGAGGCAGTCGGCCCCGAGCAAGTCGGCCGCCGCCGCGGACTCGGCGCGGCGGATCGCGGCGATCGCTTCGGCATCATGCTCCGCGCTTCCGCAATCGCCGGGCGTCATCGTGGCCAGGGTGAGGTGACAGCCCGCATCACGCAGGAGTGCCAGCGTGCCCGCACACTGGAATTCAATGTCGTCAGGATGGGAATGCAGGGCGAGAACGCGGATCGGCGCGGTCATGGCGATCTCCGAAAGTGCGAAAACCGAAACAAAGGAGTCCCCAGCAAAACCAGATCCCTCGCCAGTGAGGGCCGAAGTCCTGCGGAAAAACAGGCATTCTCACCATTTTACCGCAACTCAGCCACCGTCTTTCGCGCGGTGAATCCCCTTTTTTTGGGAAAATGTTCTCGCGTGCGCTAGACGACCTGTGTACATTAGCCACAAAGGGTCAGTTGGTGATCGTCCGTTCGTAGGACGGTCATTGGCCTCGACACAAGCGATCTGCCCACCTCGGAGCCTTCCCATGGCCGACCTTGAAATGCTGACGTCGCGGCAGCGAGAGATTTACAACTTTATCCGCAGCAAAATTCAAGGGCGTGGCTACGGGCCGACCGTCCGTGAAATCGGGATTCAGTTCCAGATCAAGAGTCCCAACGGGGTGATGTGCCACCTCAAGGCCCTTCAGAAGAAGGGCCTGATTCATCGCGAGCCGAACATGTCGCGCGCGATTCAATTGCTCGACGACCCGACCTCGGCCCCCGTCTCGGGCTTGAAGCTGCTCGGGCGGATCGCCGCCGGTCAGCCGATCGAGGCCATCGAGCAGGATGAGGAACTCGGCTTCGCCGAATGGGAAGGGGCCGACGACAAGTTCGCCCTGCGCGTGTCGGGCAACTCGATGATCGAGGAACACATCGCCGACGGCGACTTCGTCGTCATCAAGCGGGCGGATCAGGCCCGTGACGGCCAGATCGTTGCCGTTCGTGACGACGAAGGGGAAGCCACCCTCAAAAAGTTCTTCCGCGAGCGGAACCGAGTGCGCCTTGAACCGGCCAACAAGACGATGAAGCCGATCTTCCGCGACAACGTCGAAATCCTCGGGATCCTCGTTGGCGTCGTTCGCAAGTATTGAGCATGGCTTGACGTCTTAAGACGAAGGGCCTCGCGTCGGTTTTCAATTTCAACGACCCGATCCAGGGCGAGGAATCGCCCTGGATCGGGTCGTTGTTTGATTTCCTGACGCTCCCCGCTCGCCTTTTGGGGCGAGCGAAGCGATGCGTTTAGACGGGCTTTTTCGGCTTGAACCAACGGGAAAGAACCCGGTCGAGTTGATCGGGGATTTCCATGCCCAGGTTGTAGAGCATGTGGTTCAGTTCGCCCGGGTCGTCGAAGTTGAATTGCTGGCTGTTGGGGGCGTGCCAGAGGATGTAGTTCTCGCTTTTCTTGAAGTCGAGATAGACGGCCGCCAAGCTGTTGTCGCGATAGATCCAGACGGCGATGACGGGCTTGCTCCCGGAACCACCCATGCGGATCGACGGGGTAAGCATTTCGATCTGTTTATTTGGCATCCCTTGAATCGCGACTTGCCCCGCCGACCGCCCGCGCACGGACGGGATGACGACCAGGCGGTAGGGGCCGACCGGGACCAGGCGGTGCGCCGGCTTGTTTTTGTTGGGTGACCTGAGGGCGGCGATCGCTTCCTGCCAGAGGCTTCCGAGGTCGCCGAGCGTGAATCGGTAGGGGTCGGGATTCGCCAGGCCAACGATTCCCTTCTCGCCCGGTCCCGGGTCGTCCACAAGCGCTTCGAGGTTGATCGATCCGTGCTTGGAGTGCGCCGTCAAGCGATCGGCGTTCGACGCCTGAGAGTCGGACGGGCCGAAGTCGGCGTCGAGTTGGGGGTCGTCCTCGAAGGAATCGAGTTCGGCGTCGAGTTGTTCGACCACCCGCGCGGGGACGGCCTTTTCGAAGGCGCGGTCGAGCCGCACGCCGGCGTCGGGCACATGAAGCAAGTGGGCGCAGACGTTGTCCCAGATCGCCTCGGCCTTGGTGCGGGTCTGGCGTTGCCAGCGGACGCGTTCGATCAACGGGTAGACGACTTCGGGCCAAAGCTCGAGGCTGGCCGGGTCGTTGGCGGCGTTGCGGGTCGCATAGCGGAGCACCGCAGTCCGGAACTTGGCGTCGTCCCGCCAGACCTCGGCGACCCGGTTCCAACGTTCGACGAGCTCGTCGTCGACCTCGGTCCGTTCGGGAGCAACCTTCTGGAGGTCGCTGAGGACGGCCGGGATCAACCCGGGGTTGAGCCGTCCCTTGTCGTCGGTCATATGCTCACGAGCATATTTGCTGGCTTCGAGCAACTGCTTGCGGGCCTGGCGGAACTTCTTCGTCTTGGCGGGCGAGTTGCGGCTCAAGAGATACTTGGCGACGACGATCGGGCTGAGCGAGGATCGGACGTCGGGGCGCTCATCCAGAAGTTTCGCCGCGCTCGCGATCGACTCCTCCGAGTTCCCGGCGAGCATGATCGAGGTCATGCCGAGAATCAACCGCGCACGGTCGGCATTACGTGGGTCGAGCGGGCGGCGGAGCAAGAGCCCCTTGCGCCGCGAGCCTCCCAGGAGATAAGCCAGGTAGTGGCCGCAGAGATAACGCTCGTCGGCCGTCAGCATGATCGGCTCGGCCAGGATCGAGTCGAGCATCGACTTGGCCAGAGGAGGCGCGGCCATCGGTGCGGCGAAGGAGAGCTGCGGCGCGGCAGCAGCAGCGGCCGGAGCCGGAGCCGGTGTTGGCGACAGGGCATCCGGCTTGGTTTCGGTGAGTGTGATCGTTCCGTTCGCCGAGTCGGACTGGGGCCGCTCGCCGTCCGTCCGGGGAAGTTGGACGGTCACCGCCGTGCCGCGCGCGAGTTCCCGCTCCATTTCCTCGCGAAGCCGCCGCGCGATCTCCGAACCCGAGCCGGGGCGCTGGTCGGGCTTCTTCGCGAGCATTTGGAGAATCAACGTCTCGAGGCTCTCGGAGAGCGCCGGGTTGCGGATTCGAGGCCGTTCGGGAACGGCGTTCACGTGCTGAGCGATCACCGACAGCGACTTGCCGGTGAACGGAATCGAGCCCGCGGCGTTCTCGTAGAGCATCACCCCCAGCGAATAGAGGTCGGTCCGGTAGTCGAGCCGCTGCCCGCTCGCCTGCTCGGGGCTCATGTACTGGGGCGTTCCGCGGATCGTCCCCGACTCATCCGACTGTTCGGCCATGACCGAGAGTCCGAAGTCGGACAGCTTGGGCTGGTCGGTGGCGGTCAGCAGCACGTTCCCCGGCTTCATGTCGCGGTGGATCACCCCTTGGTGGTGGGCGTAGTCGAGCGCATCGGCCACGTGGGCCAGGATCCGCAGCCGCTCCGCCAGGGTGATACTGCGCCAACGTCGCAGGTAGCTGGTCCCATCGACCTCCTCCATGACGAGATACCAGGTCCCGTTGGCCTCGCCGAAGTCATAGAGCCGAACGACGTGATCGTGGAGCAGCCGCGCGAGGATCTGAGCCTCGAGCCGGATCCGCCGATTCACTTCATCGCCGCTCTGTTCCTTCAAGACCTTGATGGCGACGCTGCGCTGGAGGATCTGGTCCGTCGCCCGATAGACGGCCCCCATGCCCCCTCGACCCAACTCCTTCTCGAGGGAAAATCGCTGGTTGAGGGTCGTTCCGATCACCGCAGGACTCCCATGGAAAAATTCGCATCGGAACGAGGATTCGTTCTTCGGGACTAATTATCAATATAGCTTGCACAGGCGCCATCGGGGAGCCACCATCCGGAATGAGATCGCGGCGGTTGACATTCCCGCCGGAGACTCGAAACTGAGGCCGAGGTGAGTGAGGGCTGGCGGTCGTTTTCTCGACGCGCTACAGTGGGGATCGCGACCTTTCTCCCGGCCCTCGAGTCCCGGAGCGTGCCATGCCTCTCGAAACTCGCCGCGAGTTTACCCAACACGCCTTGCAGGCGTTGACCGCCCTGGCCTTGATCGAAGGGCTGGCGGTGCGCCGCCTGTTCGGAGCCGAGACTCAGCCCATTGTCGACCGCTGGTTCAAAGAACTCGAGACAATCAGTCGTGACATTCACGATCACCGAGTCAAAGACCTCGAGTTCCAGAACCAGCTCGAGGCGCTCTACCGGCGGGTGGACCTTCCCTCCTTGTTGAAAACGCTCGACTTCGAGCGAATCGCGGCCGGCGTCACCTACCCCGCGCTGGGAGCGAAGAGCCTGCCGGTCGACTTCAAGAACGTCTCGGGCATCTCCACCACCCAAGTCTACGGCCGGCAGATTTTCGCGATGAGCCAAGGCCGCTCGGTCATTCCGCACGGTCATGACAACATGGCCACCGGGTTCCTCGTCCTCAAAGGCAGCCTCCGGGGCCGGCATTACGACCGCCTGGAAGATCACAAAGATCACTACATCGTCCGCCCGACGGTCGATCGCACCTTCACCCCCGGCGAATACTCAACCGTCTCCGACCACAAAGACAACGTTCACTGGTTCCAAGCGCTTTCGAAAGAGCCTGCGTTTATCTTTAACATCCATGTGGATGGCTACAACCCTGAGAACCCCAATAAGCCGAACCGAGTGTACGTCGATCCCACCGGCGAGAAGCTCTCGGGAGGACTGATTAAAGCCCCCAAGATCACTTATGGGGAAGCCAATCGGATGTACGGCTGACGCGTGGGATGTGGTTGTCATTAAGATTGAACGTGTTGATGTGATTTTTCTTTCTGTGAAATTGGAGTGTACCGGGCGGTCACGCTTGTGCAGTCTCGGTTCTCATCCCTGGGACTGCGGGCGACCCGCCCGCATTCTTGCTTTGCCATTGCCTTCCCTGGGACCGCGGGCGTCCCGCCCGCATTCTTGTTTCCTCGGGAATGCTGTTGTCCAGGTCTTCGTAAAATTGGCATGCAAGTTGACTTATGTTTTGCGTTCGGCTCTTCGAGCGTAGAAACGCCGACGGCCCGTCCCAAAGGACGAGCCGCCAAGTGAACCGGGTGGCCTTCGAGAGAAGACCGAATCCGCGACGGGTCGGGCCAGGAGCCGATTAGCGGTTGTCCCGCTCCCAACTCTCGATCGCAGCCTTGTACCAGGCAGCTTCGCTGGCGCCCGGCATCCGATTGCGTTCGGCCTGGACCAAGCGATCGACCAGGGCATCATTGCCCAGCGCCTTGACCCGCAGGTTTTTGCGGAGTTGCGCAACCTCGCCGGCACCGGCTTGTGCGGATTTGTTGCCCGGCCCTGATCGTGCCGAAACGCCGATCGGAGATCCCTTGCTGAACGCCCAGAGCGCGGCGACGATCAACCCGACGACGATGACAGCAAGAATCCATCCTCCACCCATCTCCAACCCTCCGATTGATACCCAGCCTCTGATCTGAAACCGATTCGTCTCTCATTTGGGATGGCCGACCAAGGGGAAGGGCCAACCGAGACTCGTCCGCCCGTCCTTGGAGTCCTTCAGGGTATCATGTCTTCGACTTCGGTCGAGAGGGGGGGCCGATGGATGTGATCGGGGTGAACGATGGGGAATCGCTCGCGGGGAACGATTCTTCGGACGCTTCATCGACCTCGTCACTTGCCAGTAACCTTTCGCGGTCGCTCTGGATTTCGCGAGGATGGGTGTCTCCCTCAAGCCCCTTGGGAGGAGGAAAATCTGGGGAAAACGTGGGTTCGGGCTTCTTCTCGTCCTTCATGGAAGCCTCTCGATCCTGGAAAAAATCATCTGGGGCCGATTGTCAAAATATCAGGATTGTTCCATGCAATTCATGCGCCGCCGAGTTTGGCTCGATGGCCCGTCTCAGGGCAGTTGGATCGTCGCTTTTGGCGATTTGTGTGGTTGCCATCGGGATTAAGGGGTGGCCGAAGCACCACGGGATCGCCCTGAAACGGAAAGGTGGTGAAGTCACCTCCCCGGCCTGGCCGATAAAACGAATGGCGGTATTCCGTTTTGACACGGTCAGGAGGTCCCGCGACGGGGTTCCGGACCGGTGGCCCTCATCAGGCCGCCCGGGGTTGACAGGAATCCCGACAAGGTTAGAGTCGGCGCTTCGGATCGTGTCGTTCCGGCCGATCGATTTTTACGGGTCTTTCCCATCAACGAGCCCGCTGTGTCCCTCGATCCCAATTCGCCGAAGCCAGTCCATCGGTCCGTGCTTTTGAACGAGGTCCTCTCGTGGCTCCCTCCGCGCGAAGGGGCCGTGTGGGTGGATGGCACCGTGGGCGCCGGCGGGCATGCGGCAGCCCTGGCGACTCGGGTCGGATCGACCGGCCGGGTCATCGGGCTCGATCGCGATCCTGAGATGCTCACCCTGGCCGGGCAGGCGACGAGCGGATTGCCGGTCTCGTTGGTGCAGGCGCCTTACAGTGATCTGGCCGAGGTCCTCTACAAAATGGGCCTGGACGGGGTCGACGGAATCCTCCTCGATCTCGGCCTGTCGTCGGATCAACTCGCCTGGGCGGAACGTGGTTTCAGCTTTGCGGCCGACGGCCCGCTCGACATGCGCTTCGACCCCAATGCGTCGTTGACGGCGGCCGAGATCGTGAACACCTGGAAAGAAGAGGAACTGGCCAACCTGTTCTTCGAGTACGGCGAAGAGCGGTACAGCCGGCGGGTGGCGAAGCGGATCGTGGAAGGTCGGCGGATCGTGCCGATCACGACCACCGGCCGGCTCGCGGAAATCGTGCGCAAGAGCATCCCGGGGAAGTGGGGACCGATCGACCCGGCCACCCGGGTTTTCCAGGCGCTCCGGATCCGGGTCAATGACGAGCTCGACCATCTGGATTCGATCCTCGAGCAACTTCCCGACTTGCTCCATCCGGGAGGCCGCGCGGTCATCATCAGCTTCCACTCGCTGGAGGACCGGCGCGTGAAAGTGGCGTTCCGCGATGACCCGAATTTGAAAGCCCTGACACGCAAGCCTGTGACGGCATCGGCTGAGGAGATGGCTGTCAACCCCCGAGCGCGAAGCGCGAAATTGAGGGTCGCCGAGCGATGTCCCATTCAGGAAGTTCCGCCGTTGCCGTCGTACAGCCGCTCGAAAGAGAGGAGGGGCGACCGTTGAGTGAACACGACCATCTTCCCGACGCGGCGCTCGCTCCCGAATCGGAGTTCGAGGCGACGTACGAACACGAACAAGCACACGAAGGGGACGAAGGCGAGCCCAGTGGGCATGAGCATGCCCCGACGAAGAAGGGCTCCCGCTTTGCGTTCGCTCAGCGTGGCAAGCTCGGCTTTACCAAGTTGAAGCGTGAGACACGGTTTGGCATTGCGGCGTTGCTCTCGTTCTTGATCCTGGTCTCCGTCCTGCTCGTGAATAAGGGCTCCAAGAAGGGGACTAAGCCGCCGCTGCCGATGGCCATGGCTCCGCCAGAGGCTTCGTCATCCGACTCCTCGAGTTCGAAGCCTGAATCCGCCTCGGCTCCGGATAAAGCCAAGCCTCGAGTCAAGAAACCGGATGGACCGAGCGAACCCAAGACAGAGCCCGGGACACCGCCCGCTCCCATGGAGCCGAATTCCGATTCCTTGGTCGCAGAGGGGACACGCCCGCCGCGCTCGGATACGAATCTGCAGGATGCGGGGAATGTAGAGATTCGTCCGGTCGCCTTGGAGTCGGAAACGACCTCGCCACTCCCTCCTCCGGCCACGCAGTCGGCCCTCGATGGCCTCGATTTGGGGGCGGGAAAGGAGGCTGATAAGGAATTCCCGCTGCCTGCCGATCCCTCCGTCGCCGCGGCGACGAATGAGTCGGACAAGAACATTGCGACCGCTCCGGAACCCGCGCCCGCCCCGGCCCCGGCGCCGGCCCCGGGGGCCGAATCCCCCTCATTGCCGCCGAGCGAGACGGAACCACCGAAACCGGCTCAGGGGGGCACTTCCGAACTTGCGCCCCCTGTCGGCGCAGAAATGCCCGACGGGAACGCTCCGCCGCAAGCGGCCGCTCCTCCCATGCCAGCGTCCGAAGCGAGTGCTCCTCCAGCCCAAGCGGCCGCTCCTCCCAAGCCAGCGTCCGAAGCGAGTGCTCCTCCAGCCCAAGCGGCCGCTCCTCCCATGCCAGCGTCTGACGTGAGTGCTCCTCCGGCTCAAGCCGAGGTGCCATCGAAACAATTAGCCGACCCGGGACCGGGGCTCCCGCCTCCCAGTACGGCTCCGGCCTTGGGAACGGACCAGGCGCCGGCCACGGCCAAGGTCGCTGCGCCGGTCCCGACGGATGTCGGATCGGCCGCGGTCCGGCCCGCTGTGGACGTTCCCAACTTCGCACCATCGCCGGCGAGTGACGAGGCGGTGGCGGTGTCCGCCGCCCCGCCCGAAATCAAGCCGGGCGAAGGAATCCCGATCCCGAATGCGGGAAAGGGCCGCAGCCTGGATGAGGACCTGGGAACGAAACTCGCTCCGGCGACCGCGGCGGTTGGTGCCTCCATGGCCGCCGCAGGTTCAGGTGCGGTCGCGGCTAAGGCGGAGGCTGAGGAAAGCGGCCAGGACCTGCTCACCTCCGAATTGCATGTGGTCCAGAGCGGCGAGAACTTTTGGACGATCTCCAAGTACTACTACAACTCCGGTCGCTACTACATGGCCTTGTGGAAGGCGAACAGCCGGACCGTCTCCGCTGCCGACCAGCTTACCGTCGGCCAGACCATCGTGATCCCACCCCTGGAAGCGCTTGACCGCCGCGAGATCGTGCCGCCCCGAAAGGCGAATGCCGGTTCGTCGTCCTCATCCGCCCGGACGAGTTCACCGATTCGTAAGACGTCGCGCTCCAAGCCGAAGGAAGACGACTCGACTCACCCGGGGGCGCAGTCGTCGTCGGAGGTCGACCTGATTCTGCCGATCGACAACTCACTGATCACCCGGCGGAATCGTTTGCAATCGAACGATGAGCTCGATCCTCCTCCCGAGAAACGCTATCAGGCGTCCCGGCCGCGCTACAAGGTTCGCCACTCGAGCGAGACGTTGCGGAGTATCGCACGGGAAACGTTGAAGGACCCCCGTCGCTCGGACGAGATCTTCGACCTGAACCGCGACATCCTCAACGACAACCCCCGTCCGAAGTTGGTCGAGGGGCAGATCCTCGTCTTGCCCGAAGACGCCCGATTAGGTCGGGCGTCGCGGTGAGAGGATCGTTCTGAGCGCGCATGAGTGGTTCGCCGTACATAAACGCTCACCTGAACATTTCAAATTCCAGGTGGGGGAATGCTTGTCGAGGGTCAGGAAAGCAAGGTACGGAAACCGCGTTCGACAAGCCGGTTTGTGTCAATCCGAAGGGGCGACCGCTCATACCAGTCCTACAGCGGTTTGTCGTCGAGGAACGCAGGCACACTCTCGCCGGTTTCAGCCCCAACGGGGCGGCCCAAGGTAGCCCGGGGCAACGCCCCGGGGAATTAACATGTCCGCATTCAAGAGCCCTGTAAGGGCGGCCTAATCTGAGCGATAGTCTTGCGATGTAGGTCATGCTGCCATAATCCTTTAGGTCGCCCTTTCAGGGCTGCTGATACTCGTGGCCGAATCCCCAGGGCGTTGCCCTGGGCTTCCTTGGGCCGCCCCGTTGGGGCTGAATTTAAACAAGCGAACATGAGAATGCTTGCTGTGTGCGTCCAAATCGCCATGATTCGTGCGCCATCCGACGGTAAACCCCTGTAGGTTTCACGGTCGCCCGTTCGGGGCTACAACGCAAGGAAATATGACGAAGATTCACCAGGGGGGCACCTCTGGCTATGAACGGTCGCCTCTCTGGGACTGCAATTCGCGTGCATTCCTTTTTTTGATTTTTAGGATCGCTCCTGCTCTTGTTGGACATCGCTGGGGAGAGCGGGACCGGGTGATCATGCAAGGCACCCTGATCTCAGGTTGGTGATGGTGTGATGGAATCGATTTCGCCGTACCGACTCCCGCGCGGAGATCACCCGGGTGGGGTGATTACGCTGGGTGGTCGGTACCGACTGGGTGGTGGTGTGGGGATGGTGGATCAGGGTGTGGGGGCGTCAGGCGGAGGTTCGGCGAACGAGTTGGTAGCGGGAGCGGAGCCAATCCGTGGCGACCGCCTTGTCGTCGAAGTGGAGGGCGCGATCGGCGAGGATCTGGAAGGTTCGCACACCCTTGCCGGCGATCAAGACCGCGTCGCCCGGCTGGGCGTCGGCGAGCGTGGCTTCAATGGCGCGACGGCGATCGAGCTCGACCCGGGCGCGGCCGGGGCGGCGGAAGCCGGCGAGCAAGTCGTCGATGATCTGATCGATGTCCTCGGTGCGCGGGTTGTCGGTGGTCAGGGTCACGCGGTCGGCGCCCGCTTCGGCTGCCTTGGCCAGGCCGAGTCGCTCGCTTCGTTCGTGAAGCCCTTCCGCGCCGAAGACGCAGTGAATCCGCTGGGCGCCGATCGCCCGAAGCGCACCGAGCGCGCGCTCGAGCTCGGCCCCAGTTCGCGCTTGATCGATCCAGACACTGAAGCCCTGCCCTTCGACGATGGGCTCGAGTTCCCCTGGAATTTTCGAGGCGGACTCCAGGCCGGCCAGGACCGCTTCGACCGGCAGTCCGTGTGACCAGGCGACCGCGGCCGCGGCCAGCGCCTGCGAGATCTGGGCGGTGCCAATCAGTTGCGACTCGACGACCACTTCGCGAGCGAAGCCACGCAGGAAGAACCGCGATCCCCGCGCGTCGAGCCGATCGATCTTCGCGGTGACGTCGGCCGGGCGATCGACCCCGAAGGTCACGAACCGCGCGTCGAGGTTGACGGCTCCAAGGAGCGCGGCCTGCGGGTCGTCGGCGTTGACGATCGCCGTGCCACCGGCCACGACCTTGCGGAACAGGCGTGCCTTGCGGCGGCGACGGGTCGAGAGACCGTCGTCAGCATCCGCCCCGGCCAATGAGGCCAGGTCGGTCACCACGGCAGTGTCGAACTCCAGACCATCGACATTGCGCTGGTCGAGTGCAACCGCGGGGACTTCGATTACTCCCCCGGCACAGCCGCGTTCGACCATCGCGGCGAGCATTGAGGCCAGGCCTTCGGCTCCTGGAAAGGTATCGGCAACCGAACGGGTCGTCACTCCGTCGGACCAGCCGAGCGAACCGATGAGGCCGAACCGGACGCCGGTCGCCTCGAAGATCGACCGGATGAACAGGCTTGTCAGAGCGCGCCCGCAGGACCCGGTCACCCCTAGGATCGAAAGATGTTTGGATGGGTCGCCCGCCAAGGCCTGGCAGAGCCTGGCCAGGGCGGCGCGGGAGTCAGGGACGATCACCTGAAGTCGGCCCGCCTCCGGGCAAGGCCGTTCGACCACCACCCCCGCCGCGCCGCGTTCGAGCGCCTGCTCGACGAACAAGTGCCCATCGTGCCGGGCCCCGCGCACCGCGACGAATAACTGTCCGGGATCGAGCCGGCGACTGTCTGCCGTACACCCGGAGACTTCCCAGTCGTGGCATCCCACGAACTGGGCCTCGGGCAGGAGTCGTCGCAGGCTGACCGATGGGATCCCTTGCTGCGGCAGACGGTCCACAAACCAGCGTGCCATCGGCTCTAGCCTCCTTGCCAGCCATGAACCCGGCCCGTCATGGACCGAGTGCCTCGCCACCTTTCGGCCCCAAGGCGGCGGCATTTTTGGCCAAACCTCGAAAAAAGGCAATGCCAGAGTCAGGCGGTCGACGATAAAGACAAGTTATCCTTCCACCGGCCCAATCGGCATCGTTCGCGAGGCTGATCGATTCGGGGACGAGTACTGTGCCACGGAGCCAGGGAACACCATGGATCTCCTCGACGACGACGAGTTGGAGCGGTCGGCGGTCGTGGCCAACTGTCGAATGAACCGGGAACGGAATCTTGTTGGCACCAATGGCTACGCCAAGGAACTCGGCTTCAACCCGCTCGACATCCTCCAGGAGCGGACCTCCCGCGGCGGCCCGGCCGCCTGGCTGGACCTCTGCTGCGGCAGCGGCAAGGCGCTGATCGAGGCCGCCCGGATTGTCCACGACCAAGGCCTCGGAAGGATGGTCACGCTCGTCGGTGTCGATCTGGTCGGGATGTTTCTCAGGCCCGACCCCGACCTGCTCGGCCTGCGGCTGGTGAAAGCGTCGCTGAGCGACTGGTGCCCGGACCGACACTTCGACGTGATTACATGCGTCCATGGACTGCACTATGTCGGCGACAAGCTGCGGCTGATCGCCCGCGCCTCCTCATGGCTGACCGAGGACGGCCTGTTCGTGGCGAGTCTCGATCTTCAGAACCTGAAGCGGGGCGATGGCGGGTCGGCGGGCCGGCGGGTCGCGACTGCGCTGCGGCGGGAGGGGCTGGAGTACGATCCGAGGCGCCGGCTGCTCCGTTGCCGGGGGAAGCAGTCGATCGATCTCCCCTTCCGCTACCTGGGAGCCGACGACCGGGCCGGGCCGAACTCCACGGGCCAGCCCGCCGTGAATTCGTTTTACGAAGGGGTTTCGGGAACCTCGCGGGCTGGCTGACCGTCTTCCGCGCGGTCCAAGGGGGCCTCCCTGGACCTGGTCCTCGGTGGGACAAGCTCCGCGCAAACGCAAGAGAGCGTGGCAATGTTGCCACGCTCTCCGCGGGTTCGACGTTGGTCTGGGCGTCGGCGCGGGGATCACGGTTCGGTCGCGATCCCCCCTGCCTTTCCGATCAATGCCTGAACAGGAACTCTTTCGAGTTGATCAGGACCCATCCCAGGTCTTCGACGGCCTGGCGACGGTCGGTCGCGGCGTTCAGGTGCTTGACGGCCGCGGCCATCTCGCTGGCGTTGGGGTCGCGAGCGAGGGCGACCACGTAGAGATCCTTGGTGATCTCCTCGGGCGTCTTCGTGCTCTTGGCGAGGGTGGCCATGCGGCCGTTATCGTCACGGAGCTTGCCGTTGACGGTGGCGCCTCCGATGAGCTGCAAGGCCTGCGAGAGGTTCGAGTCGCTCTCGCGTTCGCATTCGCAGGCCAGCTCGCGGGCGGGGCGGCCGAACGTCTTGAGGAACGGGTTCTCCATCTTGCCATCGGGGATCTGGGTCGCGCGGAAACCCTTGGGCAGGTTGTCGAACGTGGTGACGGTCGACGTGACCGTCGAGATGGCGTCGAGGAGAACCTCGGCGGGCAAGAGCTTGGTGAAGGCGTGCGAGAAGTAGAGCGTGTCGTCGCCATTGAGCTCGTTCGTACGAGCGCTGAGCTGGTAAGTCCGGCTGACCAGGATCGACCGAATCAGCGACTTGAGGTCGAACTTGCCTTGAACGAACTCTGCGGTCAGGCCGTCCAGCAGCTCATCGTTCGAGGACGGGTTCGAGTCACGGAAGTCATCGACCGGCTCCACGATGCCACGGCCGATCAGGTGATACCAGACCCGGTTGACCAGGCTCTTGGCGAAGAACGGATTGGCGGGACCGGTCAGCCAGGTGGCGAGCGCCGCCCGACGATCGGTGATCGCCGGGTCATCGAGTACGGGGCCGCCGAGCACCTTCGGCTTCATGACCTGGCCCGTTCTCGGCTGACGCACTTCTCCATCCTTGGCGCTGAAGACGACTTCATCTTCGGGGAGCGCCCCCTTCTTGTGGCGGACCCGGGCGAAGAAGGCGGCAAAGCCGTAGTAGTCGTCCTGGGTCCACTTCTCGAACACGTGGTTGTGGCACTTGGCGCACTGGATGCGGACGCCCAGGAAAAGCTGAGCGGTCGTTTCGGTCAGGTTTTCCGGGTCACGGCTGATCCGGTAGTAGTTCGCCGGCGGGTTCTTGAAGGCCGAGCCGTCGGCCGTCAGCAACTCGCGGACGAACTGGTCCATCGGCGTGCTCTTTTCGAGGTGCGCGCGGATCCAGCGGTTGAAACCAAACGTCCCCTTGGTCTGGATCAGGCGGCCGTTCGACCGGAGGATATCGGCGAACTTCAAGGTCCAGAAGTCGTAGAACTCCGGGCGGACCAGCAACCGGTCGACCAGTTGGGCGCGGCGGTTGGGCGCGGGGTCGGCCAGGAACGCCTCGACTTCGTTCGGACGCGGCAAGACACCGATGGTGTCGAGGTAGGCCCGACGGATGAACTCCGAGTCGGTGCAGGGCTCGGACGGGCTAATCCGCATCCGGTTCAGCTTGGAGTAGACCGTTTTGTCGATCACGTTGTCCGTGGGAACTTCGGCCAGCTTGAAGCTGGGGACCTCGACCAGGTGGGTCAGCCGGACGTTGGCGACCAGGTTGAGGTAGTGGGCGATGATCGCCACTTCGCCACGCGACTTGAAGGTGACGTGGCCGTCCACATCCACTTCGGCGATCTCGGGATTCGACGAGTCGTAGTAGCCGATCGAGGTGACGTCGCGCACCGTGCCGTCGGCCATGTGGAGCAGGGAGACGACCTGCTGGGTTTTGGCGACGTCGTTGAGGACGCGCGCCCCCGGCAGGATCTCGAGCCGCACGGGGGCCACGGCGGCAGGGTCGTCCTTCCCCCCCTCCTGGATCCAGTCGTGGAGGAATTCGTAGGCCTTGGTGTTGCGGATCAGCCGGAGCCCCCCCTCGTGGGGCAGCTCGCCGAGCGGCTTACGGAGGAGCAGGCTGGTCGCGGCGGCGAGCGGGTTGATCCGCCGTCCGGCCGCCTCGCGGGTGAGCGTGAAAAAATCTTGGTCGGGGAGATAGCCGCGGAGGCTGAGCCGGAACCCCCCCTTGCCGGTCGGGGTGCCGTGGCAGGCTCCCATGTTGCAACCGGCCTGGCTCAGTGCCGGCATCACATCGCGGCGGAAGCTGACCGGCGCCGGCTGGCCCATCTTCTCAACGTTGACGACCATCGTGGCTTCGACGCTTCCGCGTCGCGCGGCGATCGTGGCCGTCCCGTCGCTGACGGGCACCACCCGCCCCTTGGGGGTCACGGTGGCGATCTCGGGGTTGAGGCTGACCCATTCCAAGGCGCGGGTCAGGTCGCGCACCGTCCCATTGGCGTAGGTCGCCGTGACGATCAACTGGCTCGTCGCTCGCCGGCCTCGCAGGACCGCGCCCGAGGGTTCGATCGCGACTGAGGACGGAGTCCCGATCATCACGGTCGGATCGTCGGCCCCACGGACCGGATCCGCCTGCCAGACCAAGAGCGCGGAGAGTGCCAGCGCCCATGACCCCTTGGTTCGTCGAGCGTTCATCGATCGCTCCTCGTCGTCGAATTTCGAAACGGAGGCGAGAGAGTCGCTCTTTCGGGACCGCAGTCAGCGGCCGGCCGAAAGCGCGGCGGGTTTGACGGAGGCTCTCGTCGAGTCATCGTCGTAATTCTCAAACCATACTCGAACAGTGACGGTTGTTTCAAGCAAAGTCAAACAATTTCTCGAGGAGCGGTCGGCCGGTCTCGCCGGATCAACCCGCCGCGTTCCGGGACGGATCCCGTGGCTGCGACCGCCCTTGGTTCGCACTCCGGCGTCCGATTCTTGGGCGCCGAGCCGGCCCGGCGGCTCTCGAGAAGCCCTTGAGGGAGCTCGGTCCTCAGCCGCTCTGGCCTTGCAGCAATAGGTGAAACGGGTAAAATTAGCAGTGTAGAAATGCCCATCCCGGTGATTCCGGACAAGTTCACCCACCCCGACTTGAGTCTCTTGCTCATTTCCTTCGTCGGATGTGGTAAACTGGACAAGACCGGTAAAAGCCGGTAGCCTCGTGACCAATAATTTCCGTCCCGCCATTCCCAAAAATGGCGGGGCTCGGGTGTAGCTTTATCGTATGTGTCTCCGAGGACCGGCGACACAATCCCGGGCGGTTCAAGGAGGAGACGGCAATGGCTTTGCGTGGCTGGAGTGGCGTGGTGCGTTACGGCGTACCGGGGTTGTTGTTGGGCCTGGCTGTTATGGGAGGGTTCGGCAATGTACGGGGGCCTTCAGCCTTGGCAGAGGGCCTGCCTGGTGCGGAACGGTCCCGGGTGGCGGCAGCGGCCGGCAACGACGCTTCGGGCACCATTGCCTTTTCGACGTCGAGCAACGGCGGAACATCGCAGTTACTTTACTTGATTGATACCAAGGCCCATGCCTTTGCGATCTACCGGATCGATCCCTCGAACCCAAAGGGAGCGGTTCAGCTCGCGGGCTGTCGGCAATACCAGTGGGATATGAAGCTGAGCGAGTATAACAACGCGGAACCGAATGTCGCCTCGGTCGAGTCGATGATCAAGACCTTGGGACACCCGGCGCGTTAGTTTCGAGGGAACGTGGGCGTGTTCGCCGTCGCGATCCCTCCTCAGCCGATCTCGGAACGCGAATCGAACCGAATACGACCGGCCGTTTGAGGCCGACTCCGACCGCGAGGAGCACGTCCATGGCTCAATTCTATACCCTCGAAGAAGCCGCCCGCGTCCTTGGAATGAGTCCCGAGGAATTGCAGGGTAAGGCGCAGCAGCGTGAAGTCCGCGCGTTCCTTGATGGTGGTTCGTGGCGGTTTCGCGTCGTCGATGTTGATGAGTTGGCACGGCGCCGAGGACTCGGCAGCGATGCCGAACTGCGGCTCTCCGACCTGGATGTGCCTGTCACCCAGGCCGAACTGGGCGATGATTTCGACCTCTCCGAATACAACCTCGGCGTGGCGGACCCCGACCTGGGGCCGGCGACGATGGATGTCTCCGGGGCGGACATCAACTCCGATCATGATATTTTGCTCGACGACCTGTCACTTCCCCCGAACCCGATGTCCGCATCGAGCTCGGTGATCATCGGGATGCACAACAGCGGCGGGAAACTGCCGGGCGATTCCGACGTTCGCCTGATTCCCGACGCGCATCAACCGGGGGGACGCCCGAGCGACTCCGACGTCCGGTTGGCCTCGCCCACCAGCTTCAAGCCACCGAGCGACTCGGACGTGACGCTGATCGCCGACGACACCTCCGACTACCAGGCGCTGGCGTCGCCGAACGACACGGCCGTCCGCAAGAGCCCAGTCTTCGGTTCCTCGGCGGAAGTGCCGGCGATCCACGACGAGGAGGAGGCCGATAGTGATTTCGAGCTGACCCCCTCGAGCGTGATCGATGCGTTGCAGCCCGACTCCGGAAGCGACTTCGAACTGAGTGCGCTCGAGGAGCCGAGCGACGAGTTCGAGTCGACCCCGATGCTCCGACCGGGCGACTCGGATGTGACCGCCGCGGACCCTGGGTTCTCCGGGATCAACCTGTCGCGGCCGAGCGATTCGGGAATCAACTTGCAGATGGCGCCCGGCCTGGGTCTGAATGCCGGGGCGAGTTCGATCGAGCTCGCTCCCTTGAGCGGCGATGACATCAAGGCGATGCCTTCCCCGCCCAAGCCGACCAAGAAGCCCGGATTGGCGGCGACTCCGCCCCCCGCGGCCCGCAAGGGCGAGAAGGACATCTTCGACGACACCGATTTCGAGGTCGACGCGTTGGCCTCGGACGGCGACGCGGACGACAAGACCGTTCAACTCGAGGCGGCCAGCGACTTCGAGCTCGAGGAAGCCGATACCGGCTCCGAAGTGTTCGCGATCGACGAGGACGACGTCGACCAGAACGCGGCCACCGCGATGGGCCCCGCCCTCCTCGAAGAGGAAGACGACGACGGGTTCGAGGAAGCGACTTCGGGCGAGATGGCCAGCGCCTGGGACGTGGAGAGCGAGGGCGACTCGCCTTCCTCGGCGGGCCGAGCGGCCACCGCGCCTTCGGTCTTGGCCGCGCCGGGAGCTTCGGCGGAGTGGGGCGGCCTCTGGGTCACGATGCTCGGAGTCGCCACTCTGTTCATGCTCTTCCTGGCCTTCGTGTCGATGGATCTGGTGCGCAACCTCTACGATTTCCAGGGCAACTCGCCCGCGTCGGGGATCGTTAAGAGCCTGGCCGGCTTGATCTCGAGCTGATCCGCGATCTTTTTTTCCCTTGAGGACCCGTTCGCCGGAGTGCGAACGGGTTCCTCCGCCTGATTTTTGTGTGCGGGATTCTCGGTGGACCGGTCGTGCCGAAAGGAGTCGGAACGGATGGTCGAGCCTTCTTGGCTCTCACGATCAGCGCGGCTGGCGGCCTTCGGACTGGCTGGTCTTTTGACCGGTTGCTCTGTCGTCCCGCGGTCGCGACTCGACGATTGCCACAAGCTGAGCCAGACCCTCGAGGCCGATAAGGCTCGACTCAACGACAACCTGTTGAGTCTGCGCTCGCAACATAACGACCTCGCCCAGCGCGCCGATGACGACGCCCGGCGGCTCCTGGCTCGGGATGACGAGGTCAACCAACTGCGGGGGACCGTCCAGGCCTACCAGGACGAGCGCGACCAGCTCGCCGCTGACTATGCGCGGGTCAAGGGCTTGCTGCAAGTCTCGGCCAACCCGGTCTCAACCTCCTTGATCCAACGCTTCGAAGGGTTCGCGAAGGGGCGGCCGGGTTGTGAGTTCAACCCGCTCACGGGGGTTTTGACCTTGTCGTCCGATGCGCTCTTCGAGCCCGGGAGCGACCAGCTCAAGCCGACGGCCAAGCCATTGCTCCAAGCGCTTGCGGCCTCGTTTCAAGACTCGAGAGCCAAGGATGTCCGGATGCTGGTGGCCGGCCACACGGAAGCTTCGTCGGTGCGGCAGGCGAGCCTGCGAGAGGACGAGGCCCCCGCGCCGGGGCACCTGAGCCTGGATCGAGCGACCCGGATCCGCGACCGGCTCGCCGTCGAAGCGCAGATCGACCCCGCGCGGATCGAGGTGGCCGGATTCGAGGCGGCCGAGTCCTTGATGGATGAGTCGGATGACGCGTCGCGGACTCGAAATCGCCGGATCGAGATCCACCTGTTCGGCGTGCCACCGACGTCGGGCGCAGCCGCCGGCCCTTGACTTCGACTCCGATCCCCTCGCATAATCCAATTTGTATTGAAGGTTTGAGGGTTCCACCCGCCCCCACCTTTCCTTTTGCGATCCTGGAGCAGGAACCATGTTCAAAGCTCTGTGCACCCTTTGCGGGGCCCTGGTCGTTTCTAGCGTGAGCGTGGCCGGCGCGGCCGGAATTCAGGGAGATTACGTCGAGGCCCGCACGGCTGATGTTTTCACCGGCCCTTGTTTCTCCAATGCCGAAGCTTTCATCTATGGCAAGCAGGCGATCATGGCCTGGAAGGTGACCGAAGGCGCGTACAACGGGGTTGAGCTCAACGGCTTGAGCGTCGCCGCGGCCCTGCAAGCGACGACGACTCTCTCCGAAGACAAGCCCGATCAGGCCAGCGCGGTGATCATCGTGGATGCCAACGCCAACCCGCGTCAGCGCGAGGCCTTGATCGCCATGGCTCGTGAACTCGGCGGCAAGCGGCTGGCCAACGTGGTCGTTGTCAAGTCGGCGCGGATCAGCCTGAAGGTCGAGGCACACTCGGTGGCCGATGCGGCGGAGACCCAAGCCGCGCACGGCATGCCGCACGCGCCTCGCGCCTCGTTCTGGGCCGCCAACCTGGCTCAGATCGTCACCCGTCCGCTCGACGAAGGCGACCACTTCTGCGGCAACGAAGTGGTGGCCTACACTCCGCTCTCCAAGGGCGTTGTGGCCGTGCCGGCCTACACCCTCGGCAACCAGTACAAGGGGCAAGGTCTGGAGTCGACCTGGGACGACCCGAACTGCCGCAGCAGCTATGTCGGCCGTTTCACGCTTTGAGCCCAAGGCCGAGGTTCTCGGCCGATCCGGTTGACCCATGATGCGCCGAGGGGAGGCCCGATCCGACCATCGGGCCTCCCCTCGGCGTTTTCGCGTTGATGACGCATCCAGCATGAGCCCATGTGGGACAAGGCGGCGGATTCCGCCGCACTGACGACTCCTCAAGACGCTTGAGAATCGAGACCCCTTATGCGTTGGAACCGTGTTCTCGCCCTGGTCGGTTTGCTGCTCCCCGTCAGCGTTCAGGCCCAGGAGTTGTTCAAGCTGGAGCCGTTGAAGGAGGCACCTCCCGCGGCATTGGCCGGACCCATCAAAGAGGCGCTGAACGCCGAGGGGATTCGGGTCGTCGACGACCAGGGGAAACCGTATGCCGACATCTGGTTCCGCAAGGCGACTCCGGCCGCCGGCAAACCGGGCGGTCCTCAGGGACCGATCCTGTTTCCGACCCTCAAGACGGGGGAACTGATCGGGGCGCTTCGATTCGCCGCGGAGGGGCGCGACTTTCGCGACCAGGCCATTTCCAAAGGGGTGTACACCCTGCGTTATGGGCTTCAGCCCATGAACGGCGACCACCTTGGCGCGAGCCCGTTCCGCGACTTCGCTCTGCTCTTGCCCGCGGCGAAGGACAAGACGCTCGGCGACCTCGCGCAGAAGCCGTTGCACGAAGAGAGTGCGGAGTCGGCAGGGACCAGCCACCCCGCGATCTTGATGTTGCTCGAGGCCCCTGAGTCGGCACCCAAGGGGGAGACTTCAATCGTCCACGACGAGGAAAAGAACACCTGGGGCGTCGTCTCGACCCTGAACCTCGTTCCCAAGGGCGAAACCGCGGCGTCTCCGCTCCCGGTTCAGCTCGTCGTGATCGGCGTGGCGGCGAACTGAGCGCCCGGCTTCCCTTGCATTCGAAGCGTTGATTGTGACGGAACGTTCCTGGTTAAGCTTCGCTGAGCCCGTCATGACCTTATAAATGATTGGTAATCTGACGGCGGTCAGGATCGTCCGCAATCCCTTTTTTTTTCAACGACCTGCCAGAGAGTGAGGAATCATCCTCGTTCCCACGGTCCTCCGCTATGCCTTACCCACAAGTCGTAAGTCGTTAGCAATCCGGAGGTTACGGAAGGGGGCTGTGGCCCGAGCTGGATGCCACAACTGGAGGACTCTCAAGCACTTGCGCCGATGACCCTCGCTGGACACCGGGCCAGACCCCCCACTTGTGGGTAAGGCATAGCGGGGGACCGTGGGAACGAGTTGCGAGAGGCTTCCTGGCCTGTATCGGGTTGTTGTTATTTTTGCTTTTGACGAGGTTGCATGCCGCTCCCCTTGCTGTTCGCCCTTTTCCTGGCCTTTGGGCTCGAGTCGGCAGGCCCGTTCCATCCCCTGACTCAGGCCGAGCTCGGGAGCCGGGTCACAGCCGTGCTCGGCCTGGTGGCGTCGGTCTCCCTGGCGTCGATGGGGGTCGGCCTCTGGGTTTCGAGTCGGGTAGGGCGTGCCGGGAACGCAAGCCAAGCGCTGCGCCGTGGGTATTCGCGGTGCGCTCGGATTCTCGAGATGGGTATCCTGGTCAGCTACAGCGCGATCATTCACCAGTGGCAGTGGCCTCGCGTGGTGCGGACCGCGCTGGGAACCGGTTCCGTGGCCGTCGTTGAGGAAGCCCTGATCCTGCTCCCGTTCGTCCTGATGCAACTCGTGAGTTGGTGGGGCCTTTATCCCGCCGAGAAGAAACTGCGGGCCGGTTTTGGAGTGACCCGGACGACCGGCCGTGGCCGTTACGTTCTGCTCCGGGCGCGGCAGACCCTCGGCCTCGTGCTGCCGGTCCTGGTCGTGTTCTCGCTCGGGCAAGACCTGGTGAGTCGCCAATGGCCGGGGCTGTCGGCCAGCGCCTGGGCGTTGCCGCTCGAGGTCTGCCTGATGGGCGTGCTCGTCCTGGTCCTCTCGCCGGTCTTCATCCGGCTGGCCTGGCCGACCCGGCCCCTGCCCCACGGGCCGTTGCGCGAACGCCTCGAACACCAGGCGCAGCGGCTTGGCTTCCGCTGCTCCGATATCTTGATCTGGGATACCGGGCAATCGGTCGTCAACGCCTGCGTGACGGGATCGTTGCCCCGGTTCCGCTACGTGCTCCTGACCGATGCCCTGATCGACTGCCTCAACGACCACGAGATCGCCGCGGTCTTCGGCCACGAGATCGGTCACATCGCGCATCGCCACCTACTCTATTTTGGCTTCTTCTTCCTGGGGAGCCTGGGCGTGTTGGCATTGCTGGGCGAGGCGATCGACCCCCCCTTGCTCGCGCTCTCGAACGTCCTGGGGGGCCAGGCGCACCCGATCCTGGCCACGATCATCCAGGCGGCGATGGTCCTGCTCACGGCGGGTCTCTACTTCCTCGTGGTGTTCGGGCATGTTTCGCGTCGTTTCGAGCGGCAGGCGGACGTCTTCGGCTGCCGAGCCGTCTCGTGCGACCAGGTCGAATGCCCGCCCCACCACGACCTCGATCGGCTGCCGGGCCGAGCCGCGTCGGCGTCCGGACTCTGCCCGGTCGGGATCCGGATCTTCGCCAACGCGCTGACGAACGTCGCCAACTTGAACGGCATGGAGTTCCAGACCCGATCCTGGCGGCACGGCAGCATCGCGCGACGGATCGCTTTCCTCGAAGGGCTGGAGGGAAAGCCCGAGGCGGTGACCCGATTCCAGTCGGGCGTCTCGCGACTTCGGGTCATCGTGGCCTTCGGGTTGATCGCGGCCGTCTTGATCGCGCTGGCGACCGGCTCGGTCGAACACTTGCGTTGAACGCCGGTTCTGGCGGGCCGACTCCACGCCGGGGCGCTGCTCGGCGAATGGGGGCTCCGGCTTGAGGAAAAGTCAGGCGATGTGGCTTTGTCGGTTGGACTGACTTTGGTATAGTCCGCGGACATCTTCCGGACCCGGACAAAGGACGTGTCCGCCCCGCGACAAGGAGGTCGTCGCCATGCCTCAGTGGCCCATCCGAGTCAAGTTGATCGCTGGCTTGACCTTGGTCGTCGGCATGATGCTCACCCTCATGGGCGGGTCGATCTTCGGCCTGCACGCGTTCCACGCGAGCAACCTGAAACTGGTCGACCAACTCCACGAATTGGGGGCATCGAAGGAACTGCTGCAAGTCGTCGTTCCGCTCGAGAGCATGGGGGACATCGACACGCCGGCCGAACGGCTCGAGCTGGAAACCAAGGTTCACAAAGCTCAGAAGGCGTTGCTCGACTATCACACTTGGCTTCGCAAGAATACGACCCAGGGCAACCGCGCCGACGACGGCCGCGACGAGTTGGGGCTGGCCTTCCTGATTGACAGCGACCTGACGGCGATCCTGAACGAGCTGAACCAAGGCCCGCCGATCGAACCGAGCCTGCCCGGGACGACGACCTACCTGGCCCGTCACCCCGAGGCTCAGCCGATCGCCGTGGCCGGTTCTCAGGACCCGCTCAGGCTCAGCCAGACGATCGCGCGGCTGAACCATCGGGTGATGGAACTTCCGGACATCCTCCACCGCGATTTTTACGCGGTCCTCACGATGTCGAAGAACCAGTATCAGACCAGTCGGGTCATCGTCTGGACCTCGGCCCTGACCGTGATGGGGATGCTCTGCGGACTCTCCGCCCTGTTTCACCGCTGGGTCTTGTACCCGGTCCGGCTCTTGCAACGGGGGGTCCGTCGCGTGGCGCGGGGTGGCTTCGACTATAAGATCGACCTCAAGACCGGCGACGAGATGCAGGCCCTGGCCGAGGCGTTCAACGACATGACCGCGCGGTTGAGCGTGACCTATGCCGATCTCGAACGCCAGGTGCATGAGCGAAGCCGTCAGCTCGTTCGATCGGAACAACTGGCGGGGGTCGGGTTCCTGGCCGCGGGGGTGGCCCACGAAATCAACAATCCGTTGGCATCGATCGCATTCTGCTCCGAGGCGCTCGAGAACCGCCTGGGGCCAATGCTCGACGCCCACGAGGGCGCTGACGCCAAGGTCGTCCGCAATTACTTGCGAATGATCCAGGAAGAGGCGTTCCGCTGTAAGAACATCACCGAGAAACTGCTCGACTTCGCGCGCTGCGCGGAGATTCAGCGGGAACGGACCGACATGGCCGGCCTCATCCAAGGGGTGGTCGAGATGATCCGTCATATGGGCAAGTATCGCGGGAAACGGATCGTCTTTCAGCCGCGTGAGGCCGTCATGGCCCACGTGGACAGCCAGGAGATCAAGCAGGTCGTCCTGAACCTGGTGGTCAACGCGCTCGATTCGATGGAGCCGGAAGGCACCCTTCGGATCGAGATGCGTCACGCCGAAGGGATGGCGGAATTGGTGTTCGCCGACGATGGCTGCGGAATGTCGCCGGAAGTGCTCGAGAACATTTTTGAGCCCTTCTTCACGAAACGTAAGGTGGGCAAAGGGACGGGGCTGGGCCTGTCGATCACGCATCGGATCGTCAGCCAGCACCAAGGGGAGATCATGGCGACCAGCCCCGGTGAAGGGGCGGGCGCCACGTTCATGGTCCGGTTGCCGATTCGCCCGGCCGATGACACCCCTCCCGAGTCGGCGATGGCTTCCAAGAATCATCGCGCGGCCTGACGCCCGAGATTTGATAATATTCTGACACGAAGGTGGGGAACTCTCCCCGATTCGGTTGAGTCTCACGGAGGAGACCTGTCTCATGGAGAAGTCCCACCAGGGTGGCCTCAGAATCTTGTTCGCCGACGACGAGGCTCACCTGCGCGACCTGATGCAGATGGAGCTTCCGCGCCTCGGCCATGAAGTGACCGTCTGCCCCGACGGGGCCTCGGCCTTGCGGGCCTTGGAGAAGGGCTCGTACGACGCCGCGCTGCTCGACCTGCGGATGCCCGGCATGACCGGCATCGAGGTCCTCGGCAAGATTCGTCAGCTCAATCCCGACACCCAGGTCATCATTCTGACCGGGCACGCCACCGTCGATACCGCCGTCCAGGCGTTGCGGCTGGGGGCGTTCGACTACCTGACCAAGCCCTGCAAGTGGGCCGAGCTCGAGGTGATCCTGAGCCGGGTCAGCGAACGCCGCGACCTGACCAACAAGGCGGCCGCGCTCGAGACCCGCCTGAAGAGCGCGGAGGGGTCGCCGACCCTGATCGGCGAGACCCCGTCGATGCTCTCGGTCCGCCGCCTGATCGACACGATCGCGCCGACCGACGCCAGCGTGATGATCCTGGGCGAGACCGGCACGGGCAAAGAGCTGATCGCTCGCAGCCTGCACGACAAGAGCAAGCGCGCTACGCACAGCTTCATCCCGGTCAACTGCGGGGCTTTGCCCGAGAACCTGGTGGAAAGCGAACTGTTCGGCCACCGCAAGGGGTCGTTCACCGGCGCGGACACCCATCGCAAGGGGCTCTTCGAGGTCGCCAACGGCGGCACCCTCTTCCTCGACGAGGTCGGCGAGCTCGATAAGAGCGTTCAGGTCAAGCTGCTCCGGTTCCTGGAGTCGGGCGAGATCCGCCGGGTCGGCGAGAACGACCCGTTCCGGGTCGACGTTCGCGTCCTGTGCGCGACCAATCGCGACCTCCGCGAGATGATCGAAGCGGAACAGTTCCGCGAGGACCTGTTCTTCCGGGTCAACACGTTCGAGATTCACCTGCCCCCGCTCCGCGAACGCAAAGGGGACATCCCCGCGCTCGCACGCCATATGCTCATGCGATATGGGTCGCGCCGGGCCGACCTCGACACGGCACTGACCCCCGAAGCCATCGCCGCGCTCCAGACGCACGATTGGCCGGGCAACATCCGCGAGCTGGCCAACGCGATCGAGCGGGCCACGATCCTCTCGGGCGGCGGCCCGATCTATCCTGAGCATCTGCCGACCCAGGTCCCCTCGCGGCGCTCGTTGTCCACCATGGCGTCGTCGGCCTCAGCCTCGGCGGTCGCCGGCCCTCATTTCCAGATTCCCGACGGGTCGCCCACGCTTCGGGACATCGAGATGAAGTACATCCAGGTCATTCTGGAGAAGCACAACGGCAATAAGCCGGCGGCCTCCAAGGAGCTAGGCATTAGCCTCAAGACCCTCTACAATAAGATCAATCAACTTCAGCAAACCTGAGCGCGCAACCAAGGCGACCCGGGCCGGCGCGCGAGTGGATGAAAACTCGATGCGCACCACCTCGCTCCTCAAAATCCTCGGCGCCTTGCTGCCGGCCATCTGTCTCGGTTCCGTCGGGAGCGCCGAGGCGCCCCCCGGCGGCCGCCGCGACGCTCAGGCGGCCCTGAAACCCTACGGTTCGCTCGTGGGCAAGTGGCGCGGCTCGGGTCAGCCCGAGCGTGGGAAGATCAAAGGGGCCTGGCGTGAAGAGGCGTCCTGGGCCTGGAAGCTTAGCGCCGACGACGCGGCGCTCGAAGCCACGATCGACAAGGGCAAATACCTCAAGTCGGTCGTGCTCCACCCTGGTCCCAAGCCGAAGACGTATACCCTCGCCGCCACCCTGGCCGACGGGTCCTCACGGACCTACCAAGGGGCGGACAACGGCAAGAAAGCACTCGTCCTGACTGCCGATGGCGCCGGTGACGGGGTCCGCCGCATCACCCTCACGCCGCTCCACGAGACGCGTCTCTTGATGAAGCTGGAGGGGCAGGACCCGGTCAACCGGATGTTCTATCAACTCGGCGAAGTGGGGTACACCCGCGACGGTGTCGCCTTCGCCGCGGGTGAGTCCGGTCCGATCTGCATCGTCACCGAGGGGCGGGGAACGATGACCGTTTCCTATCAAGGCAAAACCTACCACGTCTGCTGCTCCGGCTGCCGCGACCTCTTCAAGGAAAACCCGGAAGCCGTGCTGGCCGAGGCCGCCGAACGCGAGCGTGAGAAGGCCAAAGAGGCGAAGTGACTCAGGACGATGAGTCGACTTTTGTCGCCTTGAAGAGGTGACCATTTCTACCCAGGGACGCAAGTCCCTGGGTACAAGACAAGATGAAATCTGAATTTGTTATTGCGGCCCCAAAAGGGCGACCGTCAGCGCTGGCCCACGCGTTTGACAGTCGCCCCTCGTCCGAACGCTCAGGGCGTCTCGGCTTTGACCGGGACTTGCACGGCGTGCCAGATATTATGGTCGGCGTCGTCTTGCACCAGGGCCACCACGGCCAGGTCGTCGAGATCGAGGGGCGGCAGCGGGTGCGCGAAGGCGCGACCGCGGGGGCTGCTGGGATACGCTTCGAGGTAAGCCTCCTGGCTCTTGCGGAGCTCGGCGAGATTGACGGTCGTCTCAATCGCCGCTTTTCCCTGTTCGAGGGGCTTGCCCTCGACCCCGCCCGGGAAGGCGCGGACGACGTTGTGATGGAACCGTAGCCTGTTGCCCCCGGGTATCGGACTGACTCCTCGACCAGAACCAGGCGGAGCTTCGGCTTGGGTTCTTTGGCGGCGTCTTTGTCCTTGTCATCGGCGCCATCGGCCTTGGGCGCGGCGGGTGTGCATGTGGCCTGGGCGTCGATTTTGATCTCATCGCCGGCGCGGGTGGCGGTGAGCTTGATCTCGCACCGCTTCTCCGCGTCGAGCGCCGGCTCGATCACCTTGCGGTAGTCTTTGTATTTGCCCTCGGCGCCCGCCATCGAGCCGCCACCGCCGCTTTGGCTCTTGCCATTGAAGAAGGTTGAGGGTGTGCCGCGTACCTCCGTACCGTAATAGGTCTGTCGGGCGATGGTGTCGGGGCTGGTCAGGGGGTCGGGGCCGGGGATGTGCAGGTGGTGCTGCAAGCCGATGAACTCGGACGGTTTGTAGGTCTTGAGCAGGGCATCGAACGCGACGTCGGCCGCAACGCAAGGCGGGCACTCGGCGCCTGTGAAGATCTCCATGAGGACGACGCGGGTCCCCTTGCCATCCGGGCGGCCCGCATAGGTCTCGGGCTTGAACGGGGGCACTTTTTCGTGGTACTCGGCGTCGAGCTTGGTGTCGATTTCCTTGATACGGCTCTCCGCCTCCGCGGCGATCTCCTCCTTGCCGGCGAGTCGAGCCGAGCGGGCGAGCAAGGCCACGAGATTGCCCCGGAGCTCCAGGGAAGCGTCGGCCGGCAGCGCTTTGACCGCGGCCTGGCCCAACTCCGTGGCGAGCGCAGCGTAGTCCTTCTTGCCTTGCAGGGCTTTGAGGGCACGCGACTGGACCTCGCCCGTCCACTCGGCCCCATAGGGCTTGGCCTCGTCGCTCCACTTCTCCACCTGGGCGCGGACCTCATCCGGCCCGAGGCCGGCGGCATCGGCCCCGCTCAGGAGCAACTCGTAGGCCGCGGCGTTCGCCGGGTGGCCGGCGTTCTCCTTGATCAACTCGAGAACCTTGGCCGTCCGTTCCTTGGGGTCTTTCACCTCCTGGACCTGGGCGACCTTCTGGCGAATCGGTGAGTTCGCCAGATTGGCCACTTTCTTGGCCTCGGTCTTCTCGATCCGACCGGGATAGCCTCGCCCGCGGAACTGGATGTTGCCTAACCCTTTCGTTCGGGCTTTGTCCAGGACGCCGTCGAAGACCAACGGCTCGCCCGCTTCGGGAAACCGGATCGTGATCTGATCGCCCTTGACCGTTCCCTCGGCCTTCTTGATCGGTCCAAGCATCGATTGGGCGCTGGTGACCGCGCCGGCAAGATTCCCGTCGGTCGCTTTGACGTCGAAGATCGCGAACTCGTCTTCGCCAAATTGCATGATCACAAGCTTCCATGCGCCGGCGACGTCCGGCGCGTCCGCGTCCGCGTCTGCCTCAGCGAGTGCGGCCAGGATCGGCCGCGCGCCCGATCCGCCGATCAGGGTGAATAAGCAAGCGATCACAAGAGCCGAAATCCGGTGCATGGGACCTCCCTAGAGGGGGTGAAACGAGGTGCCTGGTCGTTCCCCAAACCATGGGGACGCTACGATAGAGAGTAGTCAACGCACCAATCAAATTGCCAAAAGATTATTGGTGGTCCGTGGGTTGGCCGCGGCGAAGCCTCGAACGAACGCTTGCTTGAACTGAAGCGGTGGGTGCTTATAATAGAACCGTCCTGATGATTCCCCCCCCCGTGGTGATGCCAATCGGTCGGCCTTCACCAACGCTGCATGTCCCAAATCGAGGGGGGAATTCCGATGGCGACTCAAGGAACGCAACAATCCACCCAGACCACCGTTGAGCGCAATACGCATCGGCTCGATCGACTGATCCATGAGGTTGAGATTCTCGTGGACCTGCTCGAGGAACAGCGCTTGGTGGAACCGTCGTCACTCGTTCCGCTCAAGAAAGAATTGCGTGAGATGCAGCGGGGCAAGTAGGCGCCTACATCGGAAGGTCACCTGTCGAGGACGAAAACGGGCGGGCCGTGCCCAATCTGCAAAGCCCTGAATCGGCCGGGATGGGCCACCCGCCTGAACTTTCGCCCCTTCGCACTCCAGGGCGGGTGTCGTTATACATGGCGATCGCGCGGGTGTTGATCGTTGACGCTTCGCTGACGTTTTGCTGACGCTTGTTTGACGTGCCTTACGTTGCCGGGTGGCGGGCGGTTGACGCGGTCATCCCGTGGCGACGACCGCGTTGAGTTGTCTCACTTGTCTTCCTCAACCACGGCTCCCGAGACGGCCGGGGGAGTGTCTGGATCGCTCCCTTGGTGGACTTTTTGATAGGCGCGTTCCGAGGCTTCCGCTTTCTTGCCGATCGGTGAGGTTTTGAGGACGGCCCCGCCGATCCCGAGGATGATGAGTCCGGCGGCAAAGAAAGCGACGAAATCCTTCGTTTCCGACCAGCGCGTGGCGACGAAGTACCACTGATAAGGCGGGAAGAAGCGAAACAGGACCACGTGATGGAACCCCTCCTCGGCCACGATCTGCTTGATCGAGGCGGCGCCCAGCAGGTAGACGATGAACCCGAGGACGCACATGAACCCTCCGACCGGAAACCGGAGGTCGGGGTAGCCCCACGAGAGGAAGGCGAGCACGGCGACGAACCCGGTCACACCGCCCGCGAGAATCAGGGTGTCCTTGGGATCGAAGTAGCTTGATCCCTTCTTTTTCTTTCGCATCCGCTTGGCCTTCGCCTCCTTCTTGAGGGCTTCGGCGGCTTCCTGCTCGGCGACCTTCTGGCGAACTTGCTCCATGGCCTCGGATCGCGACGGCAGGACTGCTTCCGTTCGCTTGCGCCCTTTCCCGCCCTCGAGCGCGGCGAGGTCGTCGAGCAACGACAAGGTGTCATCCTCGGCGTGGGGCGACGCCGGCATGGGGTCCGTGTCCGACCGCTGCGAGGCGATCGCCTGGGAACTGCTCCCGGCGGCTTTCATCGCGGAGTGTGACGTGTCGGCCCCGGTTCCGGTCCCGGCTCCGGGCACTCGCACTCCGGCCCCGCAACCTTTGCAACGGATCTTCTTGCCCGCTAACTCGGCGTTCGTTGCGTACTTGCGCCCGCACGACGGGCAATGAAACCTCACGACGGATCCCTCGGCCGACTCGCTGGGGGAACCCGATGACGCGGGCAGCGAACCCATGATTCCACATCCGCCACAGAGATATTTCCGCCCTGCCCGAGCGAGATCCACCTGGTTCACGTGCCCGCAATCGCGGCAGGTCACTTGGAGTGCCATGAGAGACTCGCCCTCCAATCGAAATCGAAATGTTAAGGAAACATGAGTGAGCCTCTCGAGGAGAGGCCGGATCCCGGTTCGGTTGGCCGGTGGAACGGAACGGATCGAACCGGGCCGTACGGCTGACCATTGGAGAGAAGTCGGCCGATCGCCGCATCAAATTGTATCAGACTCATTTGGAATGCAAAGGTCATGTCGTGACAATGGTGATGGGTGTCACCATAGTGGACATTGAAATGGGTTGTGCCCCAGGAGCACGGGATTTCGGGAAGACAAGAAGTACGGGATATCATTGGAGTCGTTGACGCATTGTAATGGCGAGGGCGGCCTTCGATCTCTCCTGCGCCTGGCGGTGGCGTGCGGAGGCCGTGGCCAGAAGGGCCGGGCAACTTGAGGATGGAAGGGAGCCTGCGATGGATGGGAATCTAAGGCGACGTCAGTTCTTGCAGTCGGCCTCGGCGTTGGGACTGGGAGTGGGCCTGGGGAGTGGGATCGGGCTGGGTGCGCTCCAGTCCGCCCGCGCGGACGAATTGAAGGTCGGGCCCGACGCGGTTCAGTTTCGGCCGGAAATCGAGCCCGTGGTGCGCTGGATCGAGGAGACGCCTCACGATCGAGCGCTGGAAGTGGCCGTCGCGCATCTCAAGGACGGACTCTCCTACCGCGACCTGTTGGCCGGCCTCTTTCTGGCGGGTATTCGTAATATTAAACCGCATCCGGTCGGTTTTAAGTTCCATGCGGTCATGGTCATGAACTCAGCTCACCTGCTGGGGCAGACCGCGGCGGCCTCGGACCGGCTGCTCCCCTTGCTCTGGGCGCTCGACACCTTCAAGAAGTCCCAGGCAAAGGACATCCAGGAAGGGGACTGGACTCTCGGCAAGGTCGACGAGGCCCGGCTGCCGAAGCCCGGCAAGGCGAAAGCCGAGTTCATCCGGGCCATGGAGGCCTGGGACCCCGAGGCCGCCGACACGGCCGTCGCCGCCCTCTCCCGGAGCGCGGGGGCCGCCGAGACCATGGAGCCGATCTGGCGGATGGCCGTCCGCGATCAACGCGACATCGGCCACAAGCCGATCTTCGCCGCGCAGAGCTGGCGGACCCTGCAGGCGATCGGCTGGCAGCACGCCGAACCGGTCCTCCGCTCCCTCGTCTTCGGCCTGCTCTACCTCAATGGCGACTCCCGGCCCGTGGCCGTCGGCCCTTACGAGGCCAATCTCGAGAACGCAGGCAAGGTGCGTGACGACTGGCAAGCCGGCAAGCCCGACCCCGGCGCGACCCGGTCGCTCCTGGAAGTCATGCGTCAGGCGACGCCCGAAGAGGCTTCGGCCGAAGCGGTCAAGCTCCTCAACCAAGGGGTCGCGGCCAGCTCGCTCTGGGATGCCGTCGTGCTCTCCGGCAGCGAGATCCTGATGCGTAGTCCGGGGATTCTCGCCATCCACGCCGTGACTTCGGCGAACGCCCTGCACTACATCTACGGAGCCAGCGGCGATGACACGACCCGGCGTCTGGCGCTGCTCCAGGGCGTCGGCTGGCAGCCGCTGTACCGCGGCCGGATCAAGCCCAAGGGCGGTCCGACGATCGATGACCTGTCGTCGTTGAAACACGAGGTCGCCAAGGGGGACGACGCGGTCGCCGAGATCTTCGAGACGATCAATGAAGGGGCCGAGGGCCGTGGCAAGGCGGCCGGCAAGACCGTGGCCTATCTCGAGCAAGGGGGCTCGACCGATCTGATCTTCGCGGCGGCGCGGCGGATGATCTTCCACAAGGGGCGTGATAGCCACGACTACAAGTTCGGCGCGGCCTCCTGGGAAGAGTGCGAGCTGGCGAGCGATCCGAAATGGCGGGCACCACTGGCAGCCGCCATGATGTTCAATCTCCCGGGCGCGAAGACCGAGGAGAGTCCCTTGATGAAACGGGCCCGTGAGGCGGTCGGAAGCATGGTCGGTTGATCCGAACTCCGGCTTCCGGAGGAACCGAAGGGATGGCCGGGGCCCGGCCTCTTGCTGGCTTCAAGAGCGCCGGGCTTCTGGGATTGGATTTAGCCCCGCATGTCGGCCTTGAGCGCCTTGTATGCGGCCACCGCCATCCGGTCGCACGCTTCGTTCTCAGGGTGGCCGTTGTGACCGAGGACGTGGGTCACGCGCACCTTGTGGCGGGTGAGGAGGACGTCGATCCGCTGCCAGAGGTCCACGTTCATGACCGGCTTCAAACGTCCTCCTTCTTTGCGCTGCCATCCCTGCGACTTCCATTTCGGCATCCACTCGGCGATCCCCTTGGCCACGTACTGGCTGTCGGTGATCAACTCGACGCGGCAGGGGCGGCGGAGCGTGGCCAGGCCTTCGATCGCTCCGGTCAGCTCCATCCGGTTGTTCGTGGTCGTCGGCTCAGCCCCCGAGGCGTCCATGGTCTGGCCGCTGGCCGGATGCTTGAGGATGTAGGCCCAGCCCCCGGGGCCGGGGTTTCCGCTGCACGCACCGTCGGTGAAGAGCCGCACAATATCAGGAGCCGCCGTTGAATCCGTCGCCATAAGCCTGTCCTTGTCTTCGTCTCTTTGCGGCCTCTCGACGATCGCCCCGCGCGGCGATCAGCGACGATCTTATCGCGTCGGGAAACTTGGGCAATGGCACCCGGTCGGTTTCACGCGAGGGAGCGATCGGCCCTTGGAATTAGAGAATTAGCATGGCATCGCCATAACTGTAGAACCGATAGCGTTCCCGGATCGCCTCGGCATAGGCCGCGCGGACCAGGTCGACCCCGGCCAGCGCCGCCACCAGCACGAGCAGACTGCTTCGAGGCAGGTGGAAGTTGGTCAGCAGCGCGTCGAGCCCTTGAAACACATGGCCGGGCCGCAGATAGAGCGCAGTCTCCCCCGAGAACGGTCGGATCGTTCCCGTGGTCGAGCTGGTTTCCAGGATCCGGGCCGAGGTCGTGCCGACGGCCACGATCCGTCCCCCTTGGCTCTTGTGCTTGTTCAAAACGGTGGCTTCAAGTACGCCGAGCTCGGCCCACTCCGCGTGGAGTCGGTGCTCGTCGATCCGCTCGACCTCGATCGGCCGGAACGTCCCCAGGCCGACGTGGAGCGTGGCGTCGACGCTGGCGATGCCGCGCTCGGCCAGTCGGCGGAAGACGTCGTCCGTGAAATGGAGGCCCGCGGTGGGCGCGGCGACCGCTCCGGGAGCGCTCGCATAAAGGGTTTGGTATCGGAGTCGATCGCCAGGGTCTTCACGCCCTTTGCGAATATAAGGGGGGAGTGGGATCTGGCCGTGCCGGCCCAGGAGGTCATGGGCCGCTTCGTCGGACTCCGGGCGCACGATCCAACGCCCTGCTTCGCCCCGCGCTTCCAGCGTCAGCTTGAGTCCGTCGCCGACGACCACCCGCTCGCCTTCGACGGGGCGACCGCGGGTGGTGGCCAGGATCTCCCAGGTCCCCTCCGGCAATGCCCGCAGGAAGAGACCCTCCCAGCGGCCGCCGGTGGCCTCGCGGAGGCCGATCAGGCGGGCCGGGACGACTCGCGTGTTGTTTCGGACGAGAATATCGCTGGCTTCGAGTAAATCAGGAAGCTCGGCGAACGTCCGATGCTCCCAGCGCTGCTCGTTCCGACGGATGACCATCAGCCGCGATTGGTCCCGTGGTTCGACCGGGTGCTGGGCAATCAACTCACCGGGGAGCGTGAAATCAAATTCCGAGGTCTGCAAACCTCTTCCTCCTGACCATCCTGAACGGGCACAATCTAACGACCTCGGGGACTCCCCACTCGACGTGGAACGGTTTCGCTCGCCGCTTTTGGAAAACCTCAGGCCCCTAGTCTCGATTGTACCGACCCGTGCAAACTCTCGCCCGACGACTTGAGACGGCCGAACGCCAGCCCTGGCCGGTCCGGCCCGTCCCGATCACGTTGGTGATCACCGACCTCGACGTCGGCGGGGCCGAGCGGGCCTTGGTCGCCCTGGCGACGGGGCTGGACCGCGGACGCTGGCAGCCCTCGGTGATCGCGCTCGGGGCCGAGGGAGCCCTGGTCGAACCGCTCCGCGCGGCGGGAGTCGAGACCGAATGTCTCGACGTCGATCGCAGGCGACCCATTCCAGCGGTCCGCCGGTTGGCCAGGGCGCTGGGCGCTCGCTCACCATGGCTCGTGCAGAGCTTCTTGTTCCATGCGAACATCGCCTCACGGTTCGCGGCGACCCTGGTGGGGTCCCCTTGGGTGGTCGGCGGCATTCGGGTGGCCGAGCATCAGAAACGCTGGCACCTGAACCTCGAACGCTGGACGTCGGCCCTGTCCCTGGGGTCGGTCTGCGTCTCGCAAGGGGTTTTCGAGCATCTCCGCGACGTCGGCCGGGCCGACCCCGCGCGGCTGGCGGTGATCCCCAACGGCATTGATCCCCGGCCCTACGACTCCGCGATTGCCTGCTCGCGTGAGTCGCTCGGCGTTCCGGCCGATGCCCGGCTCATGCTCTCGGTCGGCCGCCTGGACGTGCAAAAAGGGCTTTCTTTTCTGCTCGACGCCGCCGAACGGGTCATCGCCGCCCAGCCGAACTGGCACCTCGTGATCGTGGGTGATGGCCCGGAGCGAGACCCGCTCCACCAGCGAGCGGCCGCGAGCCGGATCCTTGCGGACCGGGTCCACTGGCTCGGCAGACGCAACGATGTCCCCGCACTCCTCAAGGCGGCCGACTTCCTCGTTCTCGCGTCGCTCTGGGAAGGGATGCCCAACGTGGTCCTCGAAGCCATGGCAGCCCGCCGCGCGGTCGTCGCGACGGCCGTCGAGGGGAGCCGTGAACTCGTGATCCCCGGCCAGACCGGCTGGCTCGTTCCCGCGGGCGATTCCGACCAGCTCGGCCAGGCGCTGCTCGACGCGGGCACCGACCCCGACCGCCTCCGCCGCTACGGCGAAGCGGGCCGTACCCGGGTCGAAACCGCCTATTCGACCCAACGCGTGGTGCAGGCTTACGAGCGGCTCTGGGGTGGAATCCTCGGCTTTACGGCCGGCGCACCCGACTCGGGCGATTGCGAGGCGGCCCCAACGTTGCTGAGCGATTAGTCGTTCGCTTCGTGATCCCCGGCCGAGGGCGGAACGAGCAGGCCCGCGATGGTCCGGGACAAGGATGCAACCAGTTCGGAATCGTCGGTCTCCTCCTGGAGCCAGTTCAGACGACGCGCTCCCAGAATCTGGCAGATGCCCGCGACGAGCAAGTTGAACGCGAGGTCGGAATCGAAGCCGAGGCCGGAGTCCGAATCGCCGAACGCCCGGCGGATGTCCGCGATCCCGCGCAGCCGGCCCGAACGCAGCGCGGCGAGGGTCTCGGGATCAAAGGTCGAAAGCCGCAGCAGAATTTGCACCGTGGCGGGCCGCTTCGCCAGAGCCACGACGCAGGCCTGCACGCACTGAGAGAAGCGAACCCGCGGCGGCAACGCCCTGAGGTCGTCGTCGCAGAGCAAGAGCAGCTCGGCCGCACTCGGCATGAACGTCTCGTCGGCCGCATAGGCGGTGATGAGCCCCGAAAGGCCGCCAAAATAACGATAAATCAGCGCCTTGTTGGCCCCGGCCCGCCCGGCAATCGCCTCCACCGTCAACGGCTTCCCCGAGACCAACTCAGCCTCCAAGGCCGTCAGAAACGCCTGCTTCGTCGCTTCACGTTGATTTGCCTTCTGATTCATGGCGGCCTATAGTAACGGTAACGTTGCCGTGACTATTAGTGTCTCTCTGTGAGGAAGGTTGGAGGATGGTGACGATGTCCGAACGGTACTTGATCCTGGGCGCCAGCGGAACGGTTGGCCGCCGCGTCCTGGCAACGATGAAGGGCCTCGGCCATGCCGTCAAGGGGGCGTCGCGGCGGAACGGGGGGCCTGGCGACGTGCGTTTCGACTTGCTCGAGCCGTCGACCTATGCCCCGGCGTTGGCGGATGTGAGCACGGTCATGCTGATTTCCCGGCCGGGCGATGAGGAGGCTCATCTCCACGCGGAGCCGTTCGTCGAGGCGATGGTCCGGCACGGCGTGGCTCGGGTTGTGGTGCTCTCGGCCCTTGGCGCCGAGCGGCGCGTCGAGTTCTCGCTGCACAATGTGGAGACGTTGGTCGAACGATCCGGCCTGGGTTGGACGCACGTTCGCCCGAATTTTTTCATGCAGATGCTTGCGCTGCCGCCGCTCAGTACGGAGATCGCGACCAGGAGCACGTTGAGTCTCCCCTTGGGCGACGCCAAGGTTGCCTACGTCGACGCTGACGATGTCGCGGCGGTGCTGGTACGGGCGCTGATCGACCCGTCCCTGTCAGGCCAGGGGCTCGACGTGAGCGGTCCCCGTGCGCTCGGTCACGACGAGGTTGCGGCACTCGTCTCTCGTCAGGTGGGTCGGGAGATCCGGTACGTTCCCCTGGACGAGGAGTCCGCGCAGCGGCTCCTGGGCCTTCGCGGGCTGAGCCCGGCCCACGTCGAACGGGTCCTGCGGTTCTATGCACTGACCCGACAGGGCTGGTGCGCCACCCCTGACGCCACCGTGTCTCAGCTGCTCGGTCGTCCGCTCGGCACGTTTGAGGCATTCGTCGTTGCAAATGCCACGGCGTGGTGAGGGACGGTTGACCTTGGAAGCTTGACCGCAAAAGTCAAGTTGAGTCCGGAAAGAACGCTGATGTTATTTTGTGATCACTGAATTTGAAGTCATGAAAATCATTTTTTAGCCTCCTTTTCGTACGGCGGTGTGATTTTCGTGGTGCGGCTTCCTCGGTTGAAACGGCCGAGGTGATACGCTGACGTATGATCGATTGCTGCAGGATATGGACCGCGATGTCAGATTGTGGCGACTTGCTTGTCGCCGAATTCGTCGTGAACCCGACTCTAGGGGAGATCCCATCAGTGGCTACGGCCCGGCATGGGGGAGATGTCGCTCAGGTTCGGTTCGGGTTAATTGACGAAACACACGACACTCTGGAGCCGATCCACCTGTCGAGAAGTTACCAAGCGTGCGACCGACGTCGCTCTCCCGGCGCTCGTGGCGTGGATTCGGCTGCTCCACGAATCTCCGTCGCGGGCGTCGGGAGGCTTTCCTGCTGGATCCGGGTCGGTGCTCAATCGAAGGCCAACAGGCAGGCGAGCGGGGAGCATCGGCTCTTTGTCTTCGTGGGAGCGAGCAGTCAAAAATGGTGGGCACGGCCCCCCTTGGAATCGCCTTCGATAAGGCTAAACAGGTGGCCTGGTCTTCCTTTGTCTTGAATGATGTGCAAGCCTTGGGTGCCACGGGTTGTACTCAACCCGTGAGCCAAAAACCCGGGCGATCGCTCACGGGTTGAGTACAACCTGTGGCACCCAGCGGCCTTTGTATCGCTGCGGTCACCCATCAGAAAATCAAAGAAAACCGAGATCAATGGCTTAGGGCGCCGTCACCGCGGGGATGCGGCGGAGCGACTCCAGGGTGCGTTTGAGCCTGACTTGCCGTGGGCTCTCGGCCACGTGGTCCGCGAGGTTCCGATCTTGTTTCGGATCCTGAAACAGTTGGTAGAGTTCAGGCGTGTTGATGCTGTTCTCAATGAAAACGTGATCCTCATCGATCACGGAGTCCATCGTGACCACCCGCTCGGTGTCGACCTCCTGTCCGTCCAGAGGCTGTTTCTCCAGTTGGGAGAGGATTGGGTCGGGACGTTGGGGGTCGGACGAGTCCCAGTGGCGGGCGAGGCTGCGTCCGGGGAAGGGGTTCTTGACCTTGGGGAGGAGCAAGTCTCCGAAGGTTCGCGGCAAGTCGCGATGGGCGACGGGAACTCCAATCCTCCGGTCACGCAGCGGTGGAGTGCCCGCGCGATCCGTTGCGGCCGTTGCCAGGGGCGGAATGAGCAGGAGAGGAACATGGGTTAGCTCGTTGTAGAGGCTGGACCCATGGCCGAAATGGCCGTGCTCGCCGAGGTGTTCGCCATGGTCGCCCGTGACGACCACCCAGGTATTGTCGAGCATACCCGCTGTGCGGAGGTCTCGGAGGAAGCGGCCGAGTTCGGCATCGAGGCCGTGGAGGCATTCGTCGTAAAGATCGACGAGCCGCTGGGTGACGGTGTCGAGTTCTTGCTGACGCTGGGGCCGTTGCTCGGGCGTGGCGGAGTCGCGTGCCCTGACCGCGAGCCAACCCCCGTTGGGCGAGGCCAGCGATTGCTTGGGGACGGGCCCGTTCCAGAACTCTCGGCGGGAGTTCGGCGAAGGGAGATAGGGGCCGTGGACGTCCATGAAGTTCAGGAACAGGAAGAAGGGGCGCGGAGCGTCGTCGGCCTTTTGGTTTCGGCTCTGGACTTGGTCGAGCCATTGCCGTGCGTCGCTGACAATTTCACGCGCGGGGCGGTGAACGAAGAAGGGCGAGACGCCGGGGACCGGTAATCGCGCCCGACGCATCAGGTTCATGGTGAAGGCGCCGAGGGTCGAGTTGCAGATCGTTTCGTTCAGGTCGATCGTCTGGTTCCGGGGATAGTCGACATAGGAGTCGAACCCGCGTCCGAACCCGTATCCGGCGTTGCAGACCCGGACATTGGCCACGATGCCGGCGGTGGTGTAGCCATTCGCGCTCAGGTGCTCGGCCAGCATCGGGGACGGGCCGAAATAGGGGCGGTCGACCCGTGCGCCATGCTGGTAGGGCCAGAGACCCGTGAACATGGTCATATGCGATGGCAAGGTCCAAGGGGCGGCCGAGCGGGCCATGTCGAAGGTGATTCCCTCCTTCGCCAACGCCTCCAACTCGGGGGTCGTCCGTCGCCCGTAGCCGTAGAGGCTCAAGTGGTCGGCGCGAACCGTGTCCATCACGATCCAGAGCAAGTTGGGGGCCCCTGCTCCCGCCCCCGGGGCGGGCCGAGACCAAGCACGCGCGGGCGCGGCGGCGACTCGGCTCTCCTGCACGAAGGCATAAGTGGGGAGCATGACGACCACGAGGCCGCCCGCCCAGCACGAGCCGCGGTTCCAGGCCGCGGTCGGCCGCACCAGCCAGCCTCGAATTCGATAGCCAATGCCAACCGCCAGGATGACGACCGCGACCGGGTGGAGCCCGGGGAGAGTGAGGAGCGGCCCGAGCAGGAGCAACGTCCCCAGGACCAAGCCCGCCCAGGTCCAGGCCCAGGCGATGGCCCGCTCCCCTTGCCTCTGCCCCTGCCCCTTCGACGCGAGCCAAGCCGTCAGGCCCAGCACCGGCGCGACCAGCCCCAAGGTCCAGGCCGCGATGAGAAGGGTCTCGGCGACCGGGATCATCCAGGCGGCATGCCGGCTAATCATCAGGCTGCTCCAGCGCACCTGATGCAGCCCGTGGAACTGCCCGAAGACGAGCGCCAACTCGAGGAAGCCCGCCGCGGCACCTACGGCCAAAGTTGCCCCCACTAAGGGGAAGACACCAGGCAGGCCGCTTGCCGGAGCATGAGAAGCGGGACCCGCCGCGGCGGTTTCTCGCTTGAGCTGAGCCGTTCCGCCGCCGAGCCTTTGACGGAACGTGGAGCTGGGACGGTGTTGGTCCCGGTCTCGGCTCGAATGATCATGAGAGGATGGGCTTGTGTCGACCGGCTGGGAGTGATCGTCCGCCGGATCGCGGGTCTCGCCGGGAACACTGGCGCGATTCGTTCGCTCTGCCATATCGACCTTGCCCTCTCCGTCCGACCTTTCGAGGCTTCAAAACGGTTCGCCGGGAGTTGAACGGAAACCTCGAATTCTGTCCAGTCAGATTGCCGTCTGGCTTCGCGTCTCGGCCGTGGTCCTTTTCTTTTTTGGGGCCTCGCATTCCCATGAATGAGACTCTTCGCTAGAATCCCCCCGCTTTGGTCAAGGCGTCCGGGCGGATCGAAGCCTTGGGGCGGTGGAACCTTGGGACTTTTCGCGGTGAAGGCGAACGGCCCCATCGACGAAAATCCCAAGAAGTATCGGGGGCGACCAGGAAGTGTTGCCTCGTTGTTTTGTTCGGGAAGGATTCCCTGACTATATGCGCGATGGCCGGCAGGTCTTGCGGATCCTGGGTCTTTGTGTCATCGGCTTGGCCTTCATGCCGGGTTGCGCGAGCATGCGTCGCCACGTGTCGACGCCTGACCTGCGCCCCTGCACGGACGGATTCGCCTACACCAAGGACGGCTGGATGCTCGGCGTGCGCCACATCCGACCGGCTCAGCCCGACCCGGGCAAGCTGCCGATCGTCCTCTGCCACGGCCTGGGGCTCAACGCCACGTTCTGGACCCTCACGAATTCCCATCTCCCCGAGCAACTCGCTGCGCGCGGCTACGAGGTCTTCCTCTATGACAACCGAGGATCGGGTGAGAGTGCGCGGGTGGGCCGGATCGGAAAGATCAACGCGGCGTTGCGCCAGACGCTGCTCCTGGAATGGGGCGACGGCACCTGGAACGTCGACGAGATGGCGCTCTACGATGTCCCGGCGATCCTCGACTATGTCAAAAAAGAGACCGGCCAGGAACGGGTCAACTGGGTTGGACACAGTCTCGGAGGCATGCTGCTGTTCTCATTTCTTGAGCTCAGCCCCGACGCCGGCCGGATTGCGAACTTCGTCGGCATGGGAAGCACGATCATCCTGGCGGAATACCCGCAGAAGAGCATGCTGCAAGCGAACCGAGGCTTGCGAAAGCTGACCTCGGTCGTCAGCACCGGGCGGCTCGGGCGTCCCTTGATGTTCTTCCAGCCCCCCGGTCTCGATAAGATCGACCAGTTCTACTACACCTCGTCGGTCGTCGACAAACAGACCGTCCGCGGGTTCTACGGCTACACTCTGGAAGATCCAGGGCGTTCGGCACTCAAACAGCTCGACCCCTACCTCGAGCACGGCCACTTCCTCTCGGCCGACCGCAAGATCGACTACGCCGCGCGGCTGGGAGAGATCCGCACGCCCACGCTGCTCGTGGCCGGCGAGGCTGACACCATGTCCGACGTTGCCTCGACCAAGCTGACCCTGGCTGCCCTGGGAAGCCTCGACAAGTCGTTGATGCGATTCGGACGCGGCGATGGTCATGTCGCCGATTACGGCCATTGCGACCTCGTCTGGAGCCGCAACGCGTCCAAAGAAATCTTCCCGCCAATGATCGACTGGCTTGATCGCCGTCAGCCAGGCCCGGCATTGGCCACGCCGCAGCAGCCACAGCCGGTGCTGGCAACTCCTCAAAATTGATCGGGACGGCGTGATCTTTCAGGCGAGCGAAATCTTGGGCTTCTTGGCTCACGTTTACGCCTGAAGACAGGGAGCTTACGCTCCCCGCTCGCCGTTCAGGCGAGCGAAAGCGTGCGGGCGGCGAGCGGATGGAAACGTTGGGCGCTACGGCGTTGGGTTGCCGGTCAAGAACGCCTCGATGCAGATTTGCGACCAGGTCTCGAACTGGTCGCGTTGACGAATGAGGTCGGACACGAGGATGAACTCAGCCTCGGCGAGTCCTTCCTCGCGGGGCACGATATCGGCCGTCTTGAGGTCGTAGACGTGGACGACCCCGAGATGAACCTGGCCGACCGGCGTTGAGTCGTCGTTGATCAGGCCGACCAGGCGGATTTCACCAGCGCTGCCGAGGGCAATCTCCTCGTCGATCTCGCGACGCATCGCCATCTCGTAGGCGTCGAACGTGGCGCGACCGTCCGCATCCGACTCGTCGACGTGGCCCCCGACCCCGATCGACTTGAGGCGATGGAGTCGTGCTTCGCCCTGAGACTTGCCTCGGGTGTAACTAAAGACGGCGTCGTCACAGCGAAACACGACGTAGGGGATGATCTGCTTGAAGCTTGGGTCGTCCTCGACTTCGGATCGGGGCAAGAACCGCGCCAGCTCGGGGACGAGCAACGCATGAAGATAGCGATCGGCCTCGGCGGAGAATCCCTGGAATCGTCCCAGGCGGTCCAGCTCGGCGCTCGGAACAACAAGAACACGGGCGGGGTGAGGGTGGCTCACGATGATTGGCCTCGCGGACACAGAAACGATGGATTCGGAACGCAGCGGTGCGCTCATTCCATTATCGGCCGTGAGGGCACCTCTCCCGCAACGCTCACTCCGAGCGAGATTGCTTTTTTTTGACAGGGGTGATAGTGCGGGTTTCGCAGGCGGATCGGAATGAGCTTCCGTGCGAGATTGTCGGCCCGCTTGGCTGATTGGGTCATAGGATCCATGAATGTTTTTGCGTTCAGCAAAATGATCGGCGAATGACTGTTTTTAGTGGTAACGGACGGTCGGGTGGCGACATCCTTTTTATAGGGAAGCGTCATCCTTGGCCTCTTGAGGATGATCCACGCGAGTGCCATCCCAAAATTCAAATGAGTGGTTTCTTGAACAGGTTCAGAAGAATCAGGTGCGTCTGCGCGCGTATGTTCGTTCCCTCGGGGTCCGTGCCGAGTGGGTCGACGACCTTGCGCAGGAGGCTTTGCTCATCGCTCTGAGGCGGGTGGACGAGTTCGACCGGGCCGGTGATTTCGGAGGTTGGGTCCGGCAGATCGCGCGGCGGTTGATTGCGAACGAACGGCGCAAAGAAATGCGCCGTGACATCATCCTGTCCGACCATGCCACGGATATCCTCCTGGAACTCCATGGCGAGTCGCTCAATCCGGGTGAGCTCCAAGAACGCGAGGAGGAAATCGTCCGGTTGCGCGAGTGTGTGTCCGGTCTCCCGAAGCGGAGCCGTGAGCTTTTGCAGCAACGTTACTTCGAAGACCTGAGCCCGGGGGCGATTGGTAGCCGCCTGGGCCTGCCGTCGAACCAGATCCGGCAGACACTGTTGCGGTTGCGCCGCGTGTTGTTGGCGTGCATGGAGCGTCGCACGGGAACCCCCCTCGCTTAGATCGAACTGTCATGACAGAATCCGACCGAAAATCGCTTGACGATGTGTTGGCTCGTTTTCTTGATGGCGATCCCGAGCCGAGCGACGGGGAGGTACTGGCCGCGGCGATGCGTGACGACCAGGAATTTGCCCAGGAAGTCATTCGGCTGTTGACGGTCGATGACCTGCTTCGGCAATGTGCGGTTCCCGACGACCTCGCCTTCCTCGAGTCGCTCAAGCTCCGGCTCAACGGCGAATGCGGAGACGACGAGTTCGCGGGCGAGTTTGAACGCCGCTTGCGGGCGCGCGATTCTCGGAAGAGTGCGGGCCGGCCCTGGCTCTCCCGGACGATTGCGGCCGTGGCGTGTGTTGCGGCCATCGTGGCGGGTGGACTACTGGCCCTCCGGAGGCCGAAGGCCGAGACGCCCGAGCCTCGGAATCCGCCTCGGACGACGGTGGCGGGAGGTCATGAAAAACCTCCAGGCGGTGGCCTGAGTGCGCTGACCACCGCGATTGGGCTCGCCATGGTCGTCAAGCTTGACGACGTGCTCTGGGTGCCGCGGGAAGGCCCGCACCCGTCGGAAGGGGAGCTCGTGGCGAGCGGTCGCTTGCAATTCCGCTCGGGGCGGCTCACGCTCTCGATGCTGACCGGGGTCGTGCTCGTGGTGGAAGGGCCCGCGGACTTTGAATTGGTCGCCCTGGATAAGGTCTTTTGCCGCCGGGGCCGGCTCCGGGCGCGGGTTCCCAAGGGAGCCGAAGGGTTTGTCGTGGCCTCGCCCGGGTCGGCCGTGATCGACCTGGGGACTGAGTTCGCCTTGAACGTCGAGACCGACGGGAAGTCTCGGGTCATGGTTTTCGAGGGCCTGGCCGAGGCGGCGCTGCTGGACGCGGCGGGCTCGCCCAAGCGGACCCAGCTTGTGGCCAAGAGCAAGGAGTTCGAGCTCGACCCCGACCGTGACCGGATCGCGGAGTCGGTCGCCCGGCCGGAAGGGTTTGTTTCGACCTCGGAGATGGACCCGCGGTCATTGGTCCTCGACGCAGACTACGCCGCGACGGTGCTGCGATCGGGGCCGCGCGGTTACTGGCGGTTCGAGTCGCTGGCCGACAACTTGGTCCCCAACGAGGTGGCCGGCCGCCCGCCGTTGCGAGTCTCTGGGCCGATTCGTCTCACTGACCCTCGCCAGGGCAATGGCTGCGCTGTGTTCGAGGCCGGCGCGCCCGAGCAATTTCTGGGAACCGACGCACTCTGGGAGGTCGCCGGCAAGTCGGGGCACGCGGTCGAGTTCTGGTTCCTGTCCGACGTTTTCAGCCATGCCTCGCTCGTCGGGCTCCTGCCGCCCGAGGAACTCGTTTTGCCGGGTCAGTTCTCGCGTTACGTGCATACGTTACTCGTCGAGCTCACGGCCCGAGAGCGGCAGTCATTGAACAAGCCGGCCTCGATCCGGTTTTTGCATCGCTGGCCGCTCGACACGACAGTCGGTTGCAATCTCTTCTCCCAGGACGTTTACGTCCCGCGCCGCTGGCACCATGTCGTGGCCCAGAAGAACGGGGTGCGGATGGACCTTTTCTTCGACGGGGTGCTGGAAAGCTCGATGCCGATTGTCACCGAGCCACCGACCTTGGATTGCCGGCTTGTGGTGGGACGAAGGTCGCCCGACACGGGCGACCCCAAGGATGTCCGGCCATTCGTGGGCCGGTTCGACGAGCTCGCCATTTACGATCATCAACTCTCACCGGAGGAGGTGCTGCAACATTTCCGATCGGCCTCTCAGCGGGCCCATGCCGACTGATGATGCCGTCAGAGGTCGGTCCGACGGATCACTGGTCTCGTTGATCGTTCACGTACGAGTTGTGCGGGCTCGCCCGCGGTCTCTCTCATTGAAATCCCGGGAGGTGACTCATGCGACGACGCGGATTCACGCTGATCGAACTTCTGGTCGTCATTGCAATCATTGCGGTTTTGATCGCCCTGCTCTTGCCCGCCGTGCAGGCCGCACGCGAGGCGGCGCGCCGAGCCCAGTGCATCAACAATCTCAAGCAGATTGGCCTGGCGATGCACAACTACCATTCGACCAACGACTCGTTTCCGTCGGGTGAACTGTGTCCGCTCAACCTTCAGGGGGCGCGGACCTTCTGGACTGCGTTCATCCTGCCGTACCTTGAGCTGGGGACGATCGGCAACGCCTACAACTACAGCATGAGCATCAACGTCACCATCAGCGGTGGCGCGGCTTACGGACCGACCAATTCGACGGTGACCCAGGCGGCGATCAATACTTACCTCTGTCCCGACGACACCGGCGGCACCATGAACCGGGGGAATTTTTACTGGGCGCGGTCGAACTATGTGGCCACCTATAATCCCGACGGCTTTATGGTCGAAAGGAACGCCCCGTTCACCTACGACCAGTCGTGCAACACCGCGGTCAACCCCTCGACCCGCAAGTCGCTCTTCAACTTCAATATCACACGTGGCCTCAAGGACATTCTGGACGGCTCGTCCAACACCGTCGCCGCCTCCGAGGTGATCCACGGCCCGACCAACACCAACGATGGTCGCGGTACGGCCTGGTATGACTGGGGCGTGCAATACACCCACTACCGCCCGCCCAACACGCTCGTCCCCGACTTGGTCTGGCCCGCAAATTACTGCGTGAGTACCAAGCTCAAGGCCCCGTGTACGACCACCACGGTCAATTGGTGCCAGCAAGCTTATGCCGCTCGAAGCTATCACTCCGGCGGTGTCAATGTCCTGATGGCCGATGGCTCGACCCGGTTCGTCAAGGACAGCATCAACCTTCTCACCTGGCAGGCGATCGCGAGCATCGACGCCGGCGAGGTTGTGTCGTCCGATGCGTTTTGAACCCACCCGGCCGCATTCGAGAGCACTTGAGATGAAACGAATGGTGTGCTCATGTCTCGTTGTTTGCCTCGTCGCCCTTCAAGGCTGCTCAAAGCCCGCCGGCCCGCAGACGATGCGGGTCTGGGGCGACGTGACTTACGACGGTCAGCCCGTGGAGGAGGGCAGTATCGACTTCGTCTCCCCCGAGGGGGCGACCCCGGCCCAGGCCCCGATCAAGGCGGGGCGCTATGACCTCCCCGCGCTGGCCGGCCCAGTGGCCGAGAAGAACTACAAGGTTCAGATCAATGCCCTCAAGAAGTCGGGCAAGACGATTCCCAACATGATGGGGGATGGCGAACCGACCATGGAGCTCCTAGTCAACACGATCCCGGAAAAGTACAACGTGAAATCGGATCTGACGGCGAACATCTCGTCCGACGCCTCCAAAAACCAGTTCGACTTCAAGCTGGAAAAGCCAGGACGCTCCAAGTAACCGCGACTGCTCTGAACCCGTCGGCACTGTGCTGGGTCCGATACGGTTCGCTCCGACGGTTGGTGGGAGCGAAGCCGAAGATGGTGGGCACGGCCCACCATGGAATCGGCCCGAAAAAAATGGACAGGTGTTTTACTTTCACGGGCTTGTTTGCGTAGATAGGATCGGGCGATTCCGAGAGGGATCCGTCCCCTCGGAATCACCCGCTCACTTCATGAAGCTCAACTATTGACGCTCTCGAGGCTGGTGTCCGCCTTTTCGCCGCCGAGCTCGGCCTCCATCTCCCGGAACTCCTTCGATTCGGTCTTGCTTCGCCAGACCGCCCAGGCGACGGCGGCGATTCCGAACAGGCCGAGAAGATAGAGGATCCAGCCCTTGCCGCCCTGGGTGGCATGCAGGATGGGACCGATCGACAGCAGGGCGACCATGTTCATGACCTTGATGAGCGGGTTCAAGGCCGGGCCGGCGGTGTCTTTGAGCGGGTCGCCGACGGTATCGCCGGTGACGCTCGCCTTGTGCGCTTCGGAACCTTTGCCGCCGTAGAGGCCGTCCTCGATCAACTTCTTGGCGTTGTCCCACGCGCCACCGGCGTTGGCCATGAACACGGCCAGGAGCTGGCCGACCACGATCATGCCCGCGAGGTAGCCGCCGAGAGCGTACGGGCCGAGGTAGATGGCGACCAGGATCGGCATCATGATCGCCAGCACGCCGGGACCGATCAGTTCACGCTGCGCCGCGGCCGTGCAGATGTTGACGACCCGGCCGTAGTCGGGCGTCTTGGTGCCGGCCCAGATTTCCGGGTCGCGGAACTGGAGCCGGCACTCCTTGACGATCAAGAACGCGGCGCGGCCGACCGCGCGGATCAGCATCGAGCTGAACAAGAACGGGACGGATCCACCGATGAGCATGCCGATGAACACATAGGGTTGGGCGACCGAGAGCTTGCCCGCCTCGGCCAGATATTGCGCGGTGGTCATCTCGCCGATCTTCGACTCGCTGCCGACCGCGATCACCGCGATAAAGCTGGCGAAGAGGCTCACGGCGGCGATGACCGCCGAGCCGATCGCGATCCCCTTGGTCTCGGCCTTGGTGGTGTTGCCCACCGCGTCGAGGTCGGCGAGGATTTGTCGGGCCCGCTTGTAGTTTTCCTCACCCATCTCGTCCCGGTCGTAACCCATCTCGCCGATGCCGTTGGAGTTGTCGGCCACCGGGCCGAAGACGTCCATGCTGATCGTGTTGCCGGTCAAGGTGAGCATCCCGATCCCGCACATCGCCACGCCGTAGGCGATGAAAATCGGGCTCGCCCCCGTGTAGATCAGGACCGAGCACAAGAGCGCCACCGCGATCACGCCCACGGCCACCACCGTCGACTCATACCCCAGGGCAAACCCCTGGATGATGTTGGTCGCGTGGCCGGTGGTGCATGCCTTGGCCAACGACCGCACGGGCTCGAAGTGGGTGTGCGTGTAGTAGCTCGTGCTCTTGTTCAGGGCGATCGCCAGGATGATCCCGATAAAGCAGGTCCAGGCCGGCCGCATGTCGAGCCCGCCGTAGCCGAAGTTGGACCAGAACGGCTGGCTCGCGGAGAGAATCGGCTTGTCGTAGTCGCGGACGAAGGTGCGGAACGCGGAGGCCTTCTGGTCGGTGGTCTTGGCCTTGTCGAGCGTCTGGGCATCCTCGAATTTTTTACGATCGGCCTGGAATTCCGGGGTCACGAGGTAACCGCCCAGGGCTTGCGGATATTCCTTGATGTACTTGTCGTCGAAGTGCAGGTAGCCCAAGCCGAGCAAGAAGAAGCCGATGACGCTGATGATCGAGCCGAGGACGAAGCCACGGTGGACCGAGTGCAGGGCCTCATCGCTGGTGCTCTGCGGACCTGCCTTGACGGTGTACGTGCTGATGATCGACCCGACCACGCCGATCGCCCGGACCAGGAGCGGGAAGATGACGCCCTTGTGCCCGAAGCTGGCGTAGCCCAGGATCATCGCGGCGACGATCGTCACCTCATAGCTCTCGAAGATGTCGGCCGCCATCCCGGCGCAGTCGCCGACGTTGTCCCCCACGTTGTCGGCGATCGTGGCGGCGTTGCGCGGGTCGTCCTCGGGGATGTTCGCCTCGACCTTGCCCACGAGGTCGGCCCCGACGTCGGCCGCCTTGGTATAGATGCCGCCGCCGACCCGCATGAAGAGGGCCAGGAGCGTGCCGCCGAAGCCGAACCCGAGCAGTACCTCGTAGGCGTGCTCGCCGTAGGCCATGAAGATCAAGGTGCCGCCGAGCAGGCCGAGGCCGTCGGTCAGCATCCCGGTGATCGTGCCGGTGCGGTAGCCGAGCTGGAGCGCGGCGCCGTAGCTGGTGCGGGCCGCCGCGGCCACGCGGAGGTTGCCGCGGACCGCCAGGCTCATGCCGACGTAACCGACGGTCCAGGAGAAGGCGGCCCCCATGAAGAAGGCGGCCGCCCGGCCGATCGCGACATGCTCCTCCGCGCTCGAGACGCCCCACATGATCCCGGTGATGATGAAGACGAGGAGGATGATCGCCCGGAACTGCTGGCTCAGGTAGGCGTTCGCCCCCATCCGGATCGCCTGGGCGACCGACCGCATTTTCTCGGTTCCCTGGTCGGCCCCCAGGACCTGTCCGACCAGCATTCCCGCGTACAGCAAGCCCGCGACGGCCACGCCCAGGACAACCCAGAGCGCTCCCCGCTCGACCGAGTCGTAGTGCGGGTCATTCTGGAACGCAAAATATTTGAATCCCGAGCCGGCCGCCGGTGCGGCTGGCGCCGGTGCCTGCGCGAAGAGCGAGGGAGGAGCCGCCAGGGCGGCCCATACGATCGCCACGATCGAGATGCCGTGCCATCGTCGCATGAGAAAGACCTCCACATCCTCGGTGCACTGTGAGGGGGGACGTCCGGTCGCCGCCGGTGGCCAAGTGCCACGTCGCCGTTACTTGCGGATCGGTTCTGGTCTCGTTCGGGAAATCCGGCTATCCGACCGGTGATAAACAGGATTAGACAAAACCGGGTGGCACTCGGATAGGGAGTAGACAGGAAACCCGTGAACCCGCTCGACTTGCATCCCGGACCCGAGGCGTTGCGAGGCCAGGACGCCACATTTCGGTATTTTTTATCGACGCATCAATGCGTGAGTTTTCTGGCCATTCCCGAACTTGGCTTGTTTGTCGCTGGCCGGCCGGGAGGGCGCGCTCGCCTCGCTCCTCCTCCCCCCCCCTGGGACGCCCGCAGTCCCAGGGGAATTGAACCTCGTGGCACGACGGGGATCGGCCCCTGGCTTCACGATTTACGTCCGATCCGGGAGCTTGGCTCCGGTGATTGACCCTCGCGTCGCCTTGTCCGGGAGGTCGGCTCGGATTAGGATGACAGAGGAGTCGACCGCGCCGTCGCAATGGCACGCGGGCTTGGGTTTTACGGGACAAAACGCCATGAGTCAGAATTTCTTCGGACGGCTCGGTCAAATCCGGCATGGTCTGGCTGTCTCGACGCTGTTCGCCTTGACCGTCTTCGTCACGCTGCTTCCTGCGGCCGCGTTCGCCGTGGACGCTCAGCCGAAACGGAAGGACAGCAATGCGTTCATTAAGCCCAAAGAAGTGGTGCTCAGCGGTTCGGTTGAACCGGCCGAAGCCAAGGCGGGTGATGTCGTCACCTACACGGTGACCGCCAAGGTCGCTCCCGGCTGGCACATCTATCAATACAAGGCGAATCCCGAGGGAGGGGTCACACGGGATACCTACTTCGACTTCTTTGATCCCGCGGGCCTGAAACCGGTCGGCGACTGGACGGCGGCGAAGAAACCGATCCGGAAAGCGGAGCCGGCCTTCAATAACGAAATCCTCGAATTCTATGAAAACGAGGCCCGATGGAGTCTCAAGCTCCAGATCCCTCCCGGAACGGCTCCTGGCCCGAAAACCCTGCGCAATCAGGCGATCTTTCAGATCTGCGACGCCAATAGCTGTAAGCCTCCGGCCCGCTCGACGCTTCCCGACGTCACCTTGACGGTCGTGCCCGGAGTCGGCGGCGGAAGCAACGCGGCGGCCACGGCACCGACGCCACCACCGTCCTCAAGCGAAGCGACGGTGGCCGCCGCCGACGTGGCTCCGACCGGCGATGTGGCCAGCGAGGCTCGGAAGGGGTTACTTTCGCTCATCCTCGTTTCGGCGACGGCGGGGCTGCTTGCCCTGGTGATGCCGTGCGTCTGGCCGATGATTCCGATCACGGTCAATTTCTTCGTGAAGCAAGGGAGCAAGAACAAAGGGAAGACGACCGGGTTGGCCGTCGCCTACTGCCTGGCGATCATCGGAGTCTTTACCTCGGTCGGGGTTCTCGTCTCGTTCTTCTTCTCGGCGACCGCGCTTCAGAATCTTGCCAATAATCCGTGGCTCAACGCCTTCGTGGCGTTCCTGTTTCTGGCGTTCGGACTGAGCCTGCTCGGCCTGTTCGAGGTTCGGCTGCCCAACTTCCTGCTGAACGTGTCGTCCAAGGGGGAAGGTCGAGGAGGGATGATTGGCGTCATGTTCATGGCCCTCACTCTCACGATCACCTCGTTCACCTGCACCTTTCCCGTCGTCGGCGGCCTGATCGTGATGGCGGCCAACGGCGAGTTCTTCTACCCGATCGTCGGTCTGGCCACCTTTTCGTCGGTGCTGGCGTTCCCATTCTTCCTGTTGGCCCTGGCCCCCGGCCTGGTGTCGAAGATGCCGAAGAGTGGTGACTGGATGAACTCGGTCAAGGTGGTCGGTGGCTTGATCGAAGTCGGCGCGGCCTTGAAGTTCATCAATTCCGCGGAGATCGGCTTCGGCGTGGTCCCCGAGGACGCCTGGTTCGACGCCCCGCTGGTCCTTTCGGCCTGGGTGGGAATCGCCGCGGTCTGTGGTCTCTACCTACTCGGACTTTTCCGCACGGACCATGACCACGAAGAGGTCAAAATTGGCCCGGGCCGACTTCTGATCGGTTCGCTCTTCCTGGCCTTGGCTCTCTTCCTGGCCCCTGCCCTGTTCGGCAATCCACCAAAGAGCCCGCTCTGGGACCAGATCGTGGGCATCCTTCCCCCCGACGTCGGCGATCTCGATCGCCCTGGTGGTGGCGCGGTCGTCGAGGAGGGGAGGAAGAAGGCGGTCTCGACCGATCCCGCGACGGCCGAACGCGAGGAGAAGAATGTCCACGGGGTTGTCTGGGGCATGAGTTACGACGAGGCCCTTGAGGTGGCCAAGGCAAGCAACAAGCCGGTCCTGATCGACTTCACCGGGGTCAATTGCGTAAATTGCCGGAAAATGGAGCAGACGGTGTTGAACAAGAAGCAGATTGTGGGCCTGCTCTCCGAATTCGTCACCGTGCAACTCTTTACCGACAAACCCCCGATCAGCTCGCTGACCGTGGAGCAACGCATGGACGTTGCGGAGAAGAACCAACTCCTCCAACTGGACTTGACCAAGGAAACAACCAACCCGTTTTACGTCGTCCTGAATCCCGATGGCCAATTGATCCAGACCATTGGCGGATATAACAACCCTCTGGTGTTCGGCAAGTTCCTCAACGGGGCGCTAACCAAGACAAAGGATCAGGACAAGGCCAAGGTGGCTCAGGCCGATCCGGTGCACTAACGCCGGATCGGATACCTTCGATCGATCACGCCTTGCCAAGCTTTTGCCGGTTCGCCAGCACTTCGGCGGGATCGTTGACCGGGTTGAGCGGCGCCTCGCCCTTGAGAATGCCAAGCACATCCGCAACGATCGAGCTCGCCATGTTGCTCAGCCCCTCTTCCGTCTGGGCGGCGCTGTGCGGGGTCAGCATGACGTCGGGCCGGCCGATCAAGGGATGATCCTTGGGAGGCGGCTCGACCTCGTAGACATCGGCCCCATAGCCCCAGAGCCGCTTGGCGTCGAGGGCCGCGGCGACGTCGGCTTCGACGGTGATCGGCCCTCGAGCCGCGTTGATCAGGATCGCGTCGGGGCGCATCTTGGCCAGAACATCACGGTTGATCAGGTGGCGGGTACTCGCGTCGAGCGGGGTGTGGACCGTCACATATTCCGAGGCGGCGAGCAGTTCGTCGAGACTGACCCGGGTCGCCCCGGCTCGGGCTTCCACTTCGGCGGGGGCGGCGATGATGTCGTGGTAGAGCACGCGCATTCCGAAGGCCGTCTTGGCGACCTCGCCGACCCGCCGGCCGATCCGGCCGAAGCCGATGATGCCGATCGTGCGGCCGAGCAGGTCGCGACCCATCATCGAGGTCCGGGCGTGGTAATCGCCCGCCGCCAGGGCCGTCATCATCTGGGGGAAGTGCTTCGACAGGCCGATCATCATCGCGAAGACATGTTCGCAGACGCTCTGCGTGTTCGCGCCCGGCGTGTAGACCACCTGGATTCCGCGCTCGGTCGCCGCCGGGATGTCGATCTGGTCGTAGCCGACCCCGTGTCGACCGACCACCCGGAGCCGGTCGGCCCGGTCGAGCAAGGCGGCGTCGATAACGCCCCCGGTCCTGATGATCAGGCCGTCGACACCGACGATCTCACGTCCCAACGTCTCGGGATCGGTGCCCGAGGCCATTCGCAGCTCGGATCCTTCGCGAAGCACGCTCATCCCGGCTTCGTGCATCTTGGTCAAGGACAGAACGATCGGCCTCTGGGACATGAGTTCGGCTCGCCTTTTTTTTCGTTGGGGAGGGTCTGCGCGGAGGGGCGATTGCGCAGGTCGTTTGGGAATCGTCGATCGCCGCGACCGGCCGCCGCGATCCAAGGCGACCAGACTACCACAACGGTTCCCACGCGCGATAGGATTGGGCGCACGTCGAAAAAAGAGCCGGGCGAGAGCGGTTGCGAGACATGACTTTTCACACTGTCGGTAAGACCACGCGCTGATGGGTAATTTGCCGTCGAGTGAGTCCGCGGAAGGATCTCCATGCTGGGGCGTGCTCACGATCGTCCTGATCTCGATCCTGATGCGGCTGGCGGTGATCGTGCCGTCCTTTGGCACGCTGGACGACCCCGATCGTTACCTGATCCTGGCGCGGTCGCTGGTCGCTGGGGACGGGTTTGCCGTGAATGGGCGGCCCACGGCCTATCGTCCGCCCCTTTACCCCCTCTGCCTATCTGTCTTGCTCGCAACGCTGGGCGAGGATCGGCTCGCCTGGGGGATTGCGGGCCTGCACCTGGCCGCGGGGGCGGCGACGGTGGTTTTGACGGCGGTTGCGGCGAAGCGGTGGGAGATGACCTCGGCCCGGGTGCTGATTGCCGCGGCGATCGTGGCCTGTGACCCGGTTCTGGTCGCGCAAAGTCGTGCGGTGATGACCGAAACTCTGGCCGCATTTCTGGTCGCCGCGAGCTTGGCGGCCCTGGCGTCGAGGCACGCGCGAGGCCCCGTTTGGGGCGGGATCGGCTTGGGCCTGGCCGCGCTCTGCCGTCCGAGCCTCTTGCCGGTGGCCGGCCTGGTTGTGTTTGCCGCATTGGCTTTTGGGCCTGGAACCGTGGGAGAGCGGCTCCGACGCGCGAGCCTGGTGGCGGTCGCGACCGCCGTGCTGCTCGCCCCTTGGGCGTGGCGGAACGCTCGGGTGTTTGGGGAGCCGATCGGGACGACGACTCACGGCGGCTGGACCCTGGCCCTGGCGAACAATCCGGTCTATTACGCCGAGGTACTCGACGGCCCGTCGGGGGCGGTCTGGTCGGGCGCGAACCAAAAAGGCTGGTTCGACGCGACGCTACGGGCTGTCAAGGGGCTGCCGGAACCCGCGGCCGACCGGAAGATTCGGGCGATCGCGCTGCGGTTCATCGCCAGTCGTCCGCGCGATTTCGTTCGCGCCTCGGCGGCCCGCCTGGAGCGGTTTTGGGGCTTTGCTCCCGCCGGTGCGGTCTATTCCCGGGTGGTTCGGGGTGTCACCTTGATCTGGACGGTCCCGCTCTGGCTGGCGTTTGCGCTCGGTCTGACGCGCCGGGGGCTGTGGCGCTGGCCCGGGGTCGCCGCACCTGCCTTTGTGTTTGCCCTGACGGCGGTCCATTCGATCTACTGGACCGACATGAGGATGAGAGCGCCCATCGTACCTGCGATTGCCTTGATTGCGGCCGGGGCGCAAACCCCCCTTCTTTCGGCATCACGCCCCCGCGGAATCCCATCGAGTCGAAGCGTGAATTGACTGATCGGAAAAAAATTCAAAATCCTCGCGAATTCTAGCTGTTCAAACCGAGAAGAAACGTTAGGCTTATGACAGCCGCTCTCGGCGGGTTCCCTTTAGTTAGCCGTTTCGGGTGCTAGCCTCGCCAGAACGCTCATTTCGCAGAGGTATGACAGTGGCCAAGAAGCTCTACGTCGGCAATCTCACGTACGACACCACGGAAGACAACCTGGTGGAATTGTTCAGCGAGTATGGCGAGGTTCTCTCAGCGCAGATCATCATCGATCGTGACACGAACCGCTCGAAGGGTTTCGGGTTCGTGGAAATGGCCGATGGCGCTGACGAAGCGGCCAACGCCCTGAACGGTCAGGACTTCCGGGGTCGGAACCTGACGGTCAACGAAGCGCGTCCTCGTGAGGATCGCGGCGGTGGTGGTGGCGGTCGCGGCGGCTACGGCGGCGGCGGCAGCGGTGGTGGTGGCGGCGGTCGCGGTGGCTACGGTGGCGGCGGCGGTGGCCGTGGCGGCTACGGTGGCGGCGGCGGCGGTGGTTACGGCGGTGGCGGTGGTGGTGGTTACGGCGGTGGCGGCGGCGGTCGTGGCCGCTATTGATCCGAACTCGAAACTCAACGTCGCGGCGGTTCTGAGACAGCCGATTCACTCCGCCGCTACTTCGGGATTCGAGCCGCTTTGATGCCGACGTCTTGACCACTCTACCTCATTTGCGTTTCCCCACAGGCCGGCCGGCTTCGGTCGGCCTTCGTTGTTTCCCGGGGCCAGCTTCCTTCCCTATCACCGTCATGGGGTTCCCCGATTTCAGGGAGTTGCGCTCATGTCTCTGTGGAACGATTTACGCGGGCGTTCCCCGTTAACCGACCCGCGCTCGCTGGGGAGCTCACTCCTCTTCCACGTGATCCTACTCGTCGTGGCGTCGTTGGCGGCCTTGAGCGTGGCCGTTCCCGCGGCGCCCGAACGTTCGCGGGCATTACGCGGCGAGCTCGACGCGGTGGACAATCGTGCTTCCAAGGACGGGGGAGGCGGCCCGGGCGAACGGGGCGGCGAGGGCTTGATCGAAGCCCTCCCCGCGGCGAGCGGCTTGACTCCGCGCGGCGAGGGGCTTGACCCCGCGGCTGATGCCCTGCTGGCGGAGATTTTGCCGACGGCCATGCCGACCGACGCCGCACAACGCGCCTTGCCCGGTCCACAGACATCGGGCCTCGGGGTCTTGCCGGGAACCGGGATCGGTGGTGGTGGCGGTTCGGGCGGGGGATCGAATGGAGGCGTGGGTCGGGGCGTGGGGCCCGGCACCGAGTTCTTCGGCGCCCGCGAGCATGCTGGCTCATTCACCTATGTCATCGACTGCTCGGGAAGCATGGCGACCCGGAACGCACTCGACGTTGCCAAACGCGAGCTGCTGGCGAGCCTGGCGCGGCTTCCGAGCGACGCGACCTTCGGCGTGGTCTTCTACAACCTCCACGCCACGACCCTGGCGGATCTGCAAGGACGTCGCGGTCTGATGGCGGCGACTCCCGTGAATAAGACCCGAGTTCGTTCGCAACTCGACGCGATCGTGCCCGATGGCGGCACCGATCACATGGTGGCCCTGCGGGAGGCGCTCAAACGTCATCCCGAGGTGATCTTCTTCTTGACCGACGCCGATTTGATGACCAACTCGGATGTCGTCGAGATCCTCGCCGAGGCCGGCAAGACTCGGATCCAGGCCATTGAATTCGGACGTGGGCCGGAAGTGGGGAGCTCGGGCCCTCTGAAGAAGCTCGCCACGTCGACGGGAGGTTCCTACCGTTACCTCGACGTCACCAGCTTTCCCAGGCGATGAATGCCCTCGCTTGTACGCTTTGAGCTTTGAGCTGGCGTGCGGAGGATGAGGGGCCTCTCCCTGCTCGGGGGCGAATCCTGGTGGGCCGTGCCTACCCGACAAATTGGGGGATCCCCTGCGCGCGTTCTCCAACGCCTCGATTCGGGTTGACCCCCCTGAGGTTCTCCCCTACCATCCCGGCGCGGGGGAGGGCCTTCCCTTCTCCTTATCCTGAATGAGTGGGCTTCGCTCGAGCGATTGACGAAGGCGTTTCGACGCTCCTCCCGACTCATTCGGATTCGTTCCCCTTTCTCCTTGCGCGGAATGCGAGCCCATGCGCACTGCGATAGCTTTCGCGGCGGCCCTTTCGATCGTGGTGGCCGCCGTCTGGCTGACGGTCGAGACCAGGCGCAATCGCTTGGTCTGGGATCACTTCGATGTCGTCAAGAGGGGCGTCCTCTACCGGAGCGGACAGCTCAACGGGGACCAGCTTCAGGCCGCCGTCAAGCGATACGGGATCAAGACGGTCGTCAGCTTCCAGATCCCCGGCAAGGAGGTCTATTCCGAGCGTGACCTCGCGCGGTGGATGGGCATCGACTTCATGAACTTGCCGATGCCGGGAGACGGCTCGGGCCAGGAGTTCCAGTTCCGCGAAGTCCTCAAGGCCTGCGACGATCCCGCGCGGCGCCCGGTGTTGATCCACTGCGCCCGCGGCACCTGCCGCACAGGCGCCGCGACGGCGCTTTATCGGTTCGAGCGTGACGGCTGGACGGTCGAGGATGTGGTGGCCGAGATGAAGCGGCAGACCTATCGCGAAGGTTGGCTTCCGGGTTATGTCTTCGGCATGGTCCGTAACCGCCCAGGTCAGGAGATCTTCCAACCGGCGGTGGCGTTGGATCGCAACCTTCCGAGTGGTAGTGGTGAGGCACAGCAGGAGACGATCCATGTCCGTTGAACCCGTCGTCGACGTTCCCGCCCCTGATGAGCGGAGCCTTCAGCAGCGACAGATGACGGAGCTCTGGGCCTGGGCACTCGTGCTGACAGTGGCGGCCGGGTTCATCCTGGTTGGCGGAGGTCGCCAGGACCTCGGTCCGATCGAGGCGCGGCTCGGGATCGCGGCCGGCGAGCCGTTCGGCCCGCTCGGTTTCACCTTTGGCGGCTGGGAGCCGAGCCTCTGGCCGGGCGAGGTGGTTCCGAGCCAGCTCTGGGGGTGGGGTGAAGAGGGGCGGATCACGTCCGCCTCGGTGCGCTGGCCGGCGGCGATCGCGGGACTCTTGGCGGGCCTGATCCTCACCCGACGCGTGATGGCGACGTTGGGGATGCGCGCGGCGATCCTGACGATGTTGTGCTGGTCGGGCTCGGTCGCCTTGATGGACCGATCGGCGGGGACCGGGCTCGCCTTGATCTCGGGTCTGGCGATTGTGGCGACCCTCGACCGGATCCTGGGCCGCGGTTCCGGCTGGGTGGCCGGGCTCTGGGCGGCGTTGGCCTTCCTGTGCGGAGGCTGGCCGCCGCTCGCCTTGATTGGGCTGGCCACCATCGTGCTGGGAAGGCGGGAGACCGGCCTGAGCGTGGGGCTGCTCGTTCCGCCCATCCTGGCGGCCGTGGCCTGGTCGGTCTGGGCCTTGAACGTGATGTCGACCGAGGCCTGGGCCGCGGCGCTGGCGCTTCCCTTGACTCAGAAGACGGCCTGGTTTTTGCCCGTTACGGTTTTTGCCCTGGGGCTTCCCTGGAGCCCGTTCGTGGCGCTGGTGGCGAGTCGCTCGGTCCGTGACGGTTGGTCGGCGCCGGGACGTCTCCTCATCATGGGCTGGCTGCAAGTGGCAGGCGCCTGCGTGTTGGCGGGGACCGTGGTGCCGGGCCTGGCCTTGGCCGCCGGTCTGCCGGCCCTGGCCGGCCTCGCCGTGGTCGCCGCCGCCTGCTGCGACCGGTTCTGGAGCGGAACGGTTTCCGCGGTCACGCACCGCCGCGCCTTGGGGCTCGCGGTCACGATCGCCCTGCTCTGGATCGTCCCGATCGTGGTGGGGGGGATCTACCTCGGGAGCGCTGTTTCTTATTATCGGGGGCTAGCGATCCTCTTGATCGTTCTCGCCGTGCCGGTCGCGGGGCTCTGCTACAAAGCGGTCACTCTGTCCGACCCGCGTCGCGCACTCATCATGGTGGCCCTGGTGACCGTCTGCCTCAAGTTCGCCCACATGGGCTATTACGCCCCTGAATGGAATTACCGCCGGAGCCAAGGCCCCTGGGGCCGGGCCATCGGCCAGTGGATTCCCCCGAATTGGCCTGTCTACATCACCCACGCCTGGTCGCCCGACCTCGCGTTCTCGATCGGTCGACCGGTCAGGCAACTCGCCTCTCCGAAGCTCCTGACGTTTCTGAAGGACAAGCCCACGAACCACGTCCTCTTGCTCGATTCCGAGTTCGAGAACTGGCCGGCCGATGCCCCTGCCTTGGTGAAGGTCGCCTCGTTCCAGGACGAGTACGGCGGCACCCGGGTCCTGGCCCGAACCGCCGGGGAATTCTCCTGGCGAATCGCCCGCCAAAGTCCGGTGAAATAGAAGATTTGCAGCCAATGTAGCAAATCGGGGTCCTGGGCGGCTTGAATCCCTCGGCTTGGAAAACGAGTGGGATTGGCGGCTTCCGGCCGACCTTTTGCTTGAGGAGATTCCGCAACATGGCGGAATCTCCTCTTTTTTTTGAGGAAAGCGAAGAACGAAGTCACCAGACGCGGATTGCGCCGTATGGTTGTGGTGCATGGCACGCACGGCGTGATATCATGCAAGCGAATTCGTAAAGGTGACCCGTGATTCTCGCCTTGCCGGAAGGCCTGCGGAGAATTGAAAATCAGAGATAAAGGCGACCCGAATCGTTCCGTGAGGGGCTGACTTAGAGATCACAGAGAGGGTTCACCACGATGCTTGGTAAATTGAAAGATATGTTCGGGTCGTTGAAGCCAAGCGGGGCGGCTCAGTCGGGGGGAGCCACGCGCCGAGCCCGGGTGAACCTTCAGCGTCGATTCACCCTGGTCGCGCTGACCGGGCAAGGGAGCATGTCGCGGGTCCATCGCGCGGTGGATAATCAGACCGGTCGGGTCGTCTGTTTGAAGATCCAGATCCCCGAGAAGAACGAGGCCGCCGCGGCTCGTTCGGCGAAGGCGACGCGGCCGCCTGAAGGGGAGATCAGCAGCCAGGTGATCCATCCCCACGTGGTCAAGACCTACGACTACGGCCAGTCGACCAAGGGCGAGCACTTCCTCGCGATGGAGTTCATCGAGGGAGTCAGCCTCAAGTTCGTGCGGGAGTTGCACTCGACCAACCTTGGGGAGAAGCTCGAACTGCTCGCCCAGGCCGCCGAAGGCTTGGCCGCGGTTCACGCCCACGGCTTCATCCACCATGACATCGGCCCGCAGAACTTTCTGGTCGACCGTGACCAGCGGGTGAAGCTGATCGATTTCGGACTGGCGGTCCCGAATACGGCCTTGTTCAATCGGCCGGGCAACCGGACCGGCACGCTGCAATACATGGCCCCCGAGCTGATCCGCCGCGAGGCAACCGACGAGCGTCTCGATATCTTCTCGTTCGGTGCCCTGGCCTTCGAGCTGCTGACCGATCGGCTCCCGTACGACGCTGGCCACAACAACTCGATGGCGATGCTCCTGCAACGGATCAATACCGAGCCGCTCGACCCGGCGATCGCCAACCCTCGGCTTCCGTCCGAGCTGACCGACCTGATCCGCAAGCTGATCGCCCGCCGAAAAGCGGATCGCTGGCCGTCGATGGCCAACCTCGCCGATGCCTTCCGCTCGATCGCGGTCGGAGCCCCGGTCTGAGAGTCTGTCTCAGAAGGTCAGTCTGAACCGGGCAATCAGGGGTGTTTGGGTGCCACGCGGTTCCGTACTCGGAACCCGTGCCCCCAGGCCAAGGCATTCCCGCATGGGTTCCGAGTATGTCACGCGACAGTAAGTTAGGCCGCGCAATCGCGACACGAAGTTTGTCCGCGCAATCGCGACAGTAAGTTAGGCCGCGCAATCGCGACACGAAGTTTGTCCGCGAATCGGTATGGCTTTACAGTAGAGACTCGTTCTTTCGCCCGTCGTCCGTGGAGAACGGCTCATGCCACGCCACGTCCCCCTTCCCATTCGTCAAACCATCTGGAATCGCTTCCAGGATGGACAGGATGTTCGGACCATCGCCAAGGATTTGGGCCTCTCCTTACGCACCGTTCGGCGGTTGTTTCAACGTTTCCGTTCCGAGAACGCCGATCCGCTGGCCACGTCCTACGACCGTTGTGGAGTCGCGACACCTAAGCCCATCGAGACCCTTGTACAAGCCGTGCTGGAGCTTCGCCGCGAGCACCCAACCTGGGGGGCGGGGTTGATCCGCGTGATGTTACGTCGCAACGGTCTCGACGGACCGCTCCCCGCCACTCGGACTCTTCAACGGTGGCTCCTCCGAGCCGACCTCGCGCCCGCCCCGCCGGGACGGCGGCCCTCGAGCGATACTCTACGGGCTGCCAGGCCTCATGAGGTCTGGCAGATGGACGCCGCCGAACTCGTTCCGCTCCAGACCGGGCAGCGAGTTTGCTGGTTAAGAATCGTTGACGAGTGCAGTGGCGCAGTCCTTTGGACCGAGGTTTTCCCCCCCGGCCCGCTGGAACCAGGTCTCGCCCGCGTCGACCCAGGATCAACTCCGCCTGGCCTTCGCCCGCTGGAGCCGACCCGATCGGATCCGGGTCGACAATGGGACGCCGTGGGGTTCGGCGCGGGGCGACCTGCCGACGGACCTCGGACTGTGGCTGGCCGGGATAGAGGTCGGTATCGACTACAACCCTCCGGCAACCCCCCAGGACAATGGGGTGGTTGAGCGGTCCCAAGGGACGGCCAAGCGGTGGGCGGAACCGCAGGCCTGCGCGACCCCGGAAGAGTTGCGGGAACGCCTGAAGATTATGGACGACATTCAGCGTGGCGAGTATCCCAGCGTGAAGGGCCGGAGCCGATTGGAAGCGTACCCCGAGTTGGCGAGCTCCGGTCGCGAATTTACACCGGCGTGGGAGCGGGACAACTGGAGTCTGGAATCGGTCAATAGGCACCTGGCCAACTCCACAGGTCGACGATGGGCAGGAGCAACTGGATACATTTCCGTATACAATAGAAATCTTTACATCGGAATTCTCGACAAAAATAAGCATGTTTATGTGAATTTTGACCCCTTGGCTTGTGAGTGGGTAATCGCGGACACCGAGGGGCGACAGTTGAGCCGGCAAGTGGCGTCCGAGATTAGTCGCGAGCGGATCATGGGATTAGCGGTGACGAACAAGTAGGTGTCAAACGAACAGGTTGCGGACAAACTTCGTGTCGCGATTGCGCGGCCTAACTTACTGTCGCGTGACAAGTATGGAACCGCATGGCACCCGGAGAAGACCCAAAAGCTTCGGTGGGATTCGCCTTCCGGGACAGACTCTGAGCGGAGTGAGGAACAAAGACCCGTACGACCTCACCTCCCGCCGAGTGGGAGGGAGGTGGGGTGGCAAAGGACCTCGCTGGCCTCCGATCAAGCCCGGCGGGTGGCCCGCACCACGCGTGGGTGGTTGGCGTGGTCGCGAATGGTGGGGGCGAGGGTGAACTCGGGTTGAGCGGCGATCAGGTCGCGCACCGCCTTTTCCTGGTCCGAGCCGATTTCCAGGATCAGGTGCCCGCCCGGTTTCAGAAGGCAAACCGCTTCGGCGATCAAGGGGGCCACGACCCGGAGGCCGTCCGCTCCGCCGTCGAGCGCGGTATGCGGTTCGTAGAGGCGCACTCCCGGCTCGAGGGTCGGGATCACGTCGGTCGGGATGTAGGGAGGGTTCGACAGGATGACGTCGAACGGTGCGTCCCCGGCGACCGGTCCCAGGCGATCACCTTGGCGGAACTCGATGCGATCGGTGAGGCCGAGCTTCTTGGCGTTCGACTCGGCGACGGCGAGCGCCTCGGGGCTGAGGTCGATGGCCACGAACCGCGCTGTCTTGTGCTGATGGACGCAAGCGAGGGCGAGGCAGCCCGAGCCGGTGCCGACGTCGACGGCCCGAGGCGCTTCGAGCGGTTTGGTCAGATTGAGGAACTCCACGACCACGAACTCGGAGTCGGGCCGGGGAATCAGCACGGCGGGAGAGACGGCCATCGCCAGCGAGTAGAATTCCTTGCGGCCGACCAGGTAGGCCACCGGCATCCCCTCGGCGCGGCGGCGGACGAGGTCGCGGAACTCGGCGCGCGGCTGCTCGCCGATGATTTTTTCAAAGTCGGTGTAGAGCTTGACCCGTTCCCAGGTCAGGACCTTGGCGAGAAGCACCTCGGCGTCGAGTCGAGGACTCTCGGCCCCCTTCCGTTTCAGGAAGTCGGTGGTCCAGGTCAGGAGTCGACCGACCGTCCAGCTCTCGCTCGAGTCGGGAGCGGCCGCCTGTGCCGGCACAGGCTCTGGGGCATTTGGCATGGAACGAGTCCGCGACGCATCCGTGTCTCTGGGCATCGTGAGTTATACCTCGCCGAGCTGCTCGCGGCGGTCATGGTCGATCAGGGCCGTGGTCAGCGGGGCGAGGTCGCCTTGCATCACGCGGTCGAGATTGTGCATGGTCAGGCCGATGCGGTGGTCGGTCACGCGATTCTGGGGGAAGTTGTAGGTCCGGATCCGTTGCGACCGATCTCCCGAGCCGATCAAGGTCCGCCTCGCCTCGGCGCGTTCGGATCGTGCCTTCTCCTCGACCTGGTCGTAGAGTCGGCTCCGAAGGATTCGCATGGCCTTCGCTTTATTCTTGTGCTGGCTCCGCTCGTCGCGGCAGTTCACGACGATGCCGCTCGGCAGGTGCGTGATCCGAACCCCACTCTCGGTCTTGTTCTGGTGCTGACCGCCCGGCCCCCCCGCGCGCATCACGTCGATATTGAGGTCTTCGGTCCGGATCACGATCTCGACTTCCTCGGGCTCGGGCAAGATTGCCACGGTCGCCGCCGAGGTATGAATCCGTCCCTGCGTCTCGGTGACGGGGACCCGCTGCACGCGATGCCCGCCGCTCTCGAACTGGAGGTAGCGGAACGCCCCCTCCCCCGAGATGCTGAAGGAGACTTCGCGATAGCCGCCGAGCTCGGTGGTCACCATATCCAACGGTTCGAAGGTCCAGTGCATCTGGTCGGCGAATCGCTGGTACATCTCCCGCAAGTCGCGCGCGAACAGGGCCGCTTCGTCCCCCCCGGCGCCCGCGCGAATCTCGACGATCAGGCCGGGGCGGTCAACGCCTGCCTGCTTGTCGTAGATCAGGTCGCGGAGGGTTTCCCCTTGCTCGTTATGCCGGGTCCGCAGCGACTCGAGCTCGGCCTCGGCATAGGCACGCATCTCGAAGTCGGGTTCAGCCGCGCAGAGCGCCTCCGCCTCGCTGATCTGCTTGCCGAGCTCCAGGTAACGGCCGTAGGGGAGGGCCACCTTGGCCAGGGCACTCCGTTCCTTGGCCATCGCCGTGAGCCGAGAGACGTCGGAGGTCAGCGCGGGATCGAGGAGCGCGGCTTCCAGCTCGAGAAAACGCAGGTAGTCGGACTGCAACTTGTCGAACACTCAGGACCTCGCAGAATCAAAGCGGCTTGCGGCCGCGACGGTCCATGGACGATTCGGTCAAAGCGAAAGTGAAGTCGAGAAGAAAGGCCCGTCCATCAAAACCCGACGTGATTTAACCCGGCTCCGCGCCGTGGGACCACGGACGGGAAGAGCCGGTTCAATCAACGACCGACGGCCCGACGAGGCAGCAACTGCGATGAGTGCCGCCCGGCGGGCCGTACCACGAAAGTCAGGGCTGGAAACTAGGCCTTGGCCGTTGCCTCGACCGCGGCGGCTTCCTTCTTGGCCTTGCCGTAGGTCCCCTGGAACTTCTTGTTGAACTTGTCGACCCGGCCCGCAGCGTCGACGAACTTCACCGAGCCGGTGTAGTAGGGGTGGCACTTCGAGCAGACTTCGACCGCAATCTTGGGCTTGGTGCTTCGCGTCTTGAACGTGTTGCCGCAGCCACAGGTCACGTCGCAGTCTTGGTAATTCGGATGAATGCTGTCTTTCATGTTTTGATCCAATCTATGCGGGCTCCACCCATGGGTGGGTGGATCGTCTCGCCACTCAAGAAAACCAACCGGGGCTGCCGCCCAGTTCGACCCAGAGATTGTAGCAAACTCAACGATTGTGGGCGAGGAGGGAACGATTCCTTTTTTGGGTTCGCTCACTTTTCGGCCGGCTTGCTCTTTTCATCCTTCGGAAGCGGCTTCCCGTCGAGCAGCGCCATCACGTCTTTCTCAACCTCTTCGTAGGTGAATTGGTTGTTGGGGTCGTCCATGGTGTACCGTTTCACTTCCTTGCCGTCGGGACCGTAGATGAATACGGCCGGGATTGCACCAATGTTCAGTTTCTCGTAGCCGACCCCCTGTTCTTCGTCGAGCAGGTAATTCGGGAAGGCCGCTTTCTTGGCGGTGAGGAAGTCGATGGCATCCTTGACCTGCTTGGGCTCGGCGGGGTCGTCGAACGAAAGCGAGGCCACGGAAAGGCCCTTATCGGCGAACTTCGCGTTCATCTCGACCAAGTGGGGGAAGTTTTCCTTGCAAGGAATGCACCACGACGCCCAAACGTCGACCAGGGTAAACTTCGCATTCTTGTTCGCCACCCGCTTGAGAAACTCGTCGAACTTGACCGGTTCGAGCTTGGCCGCTCCTGCCGTCGCAGCCACCTCGACCTTGGACGTGGCGTCAGTTTCGGCCGGAGTGGTGACCTCGGCCTTTTCCGGCGCTGGCGACGCATCCGTGGTTGGCACGGCGGGCGCAACCTGTGCGGTTTCGGACGGAGTGGATGTTGGTGCCGTCGACGCGTTGGTTGCGGGGGCAGGCGTGGCACTTGGGTCGGACGACTCGCCGCAACCCGCGAGTGCCAGTGCGAGTCCCAGGAGGGGGCGGTGGGATGCGCGAAGGATTGAGTTCATGATGTTTCCCTCCCAATCATGATGGAGCCGGTTTGTGAAGTGGCGAGGTTTTCCGCTTCGCTCCGCTCGCGGTGCGGAACGACTCAGGCTTAGGCTGGCTTTCTGGGGAGTCGGCCGGAGGTAGGTTGGGGTTGGTTCAGCGATAAAGCAAGCCGCCGCCGATGGGATGGATCGACGGCGGCCAGGTTTGAGTCGGCCCTTGCGGGGCCCACGCTACGCTACGGGACGAGCGATCGGGTTCACTTCTTCTTGTTGTAGCCGATGCCGCAGCCGACGGCCCGGGTCTCGGCGATTTCAACCGACTCGCCCTTCAGGACGGAGTCGACCGCGTCGCGGACGTACTTCTTCTCGACACTCGCCTCTTTCGAGTTGTCATCGAACGCGCCGGAGTAGCGGATCGTCCGAGTCTTGTCGAGGACGAAGAACTGCGGGGTCCTGGACGCGCCGTAGGCTCGGCCGACATCCTGGCTCGCGTCGTAGCCGTAAGCGAAGGGGTAGCTCTTCTCCTTGACGCGTTCTTTGATGGCGGGGAGCCGGTCGGAGTCCATGTCGTTGACGCAGACGGCGACGACCTTGACGTTCTTGCCCTTGTAGTCATTGGCGAAGTCAATGACGCGGTCTTCGTAGGCGGTGACCGCGGGGCAATGGTTGGCGAGGAAGACGACAACCACCACGTCTTCTTTGACATCCCCGAGGCTCAGGGTCGTCTCTTTGTCGCCCAAGACGGCGGGAATGCCTGAGAAGGCCGGGGCCGCGTCGCCCGGGGCGACGGCCGAGTTGTACTTGCCGGCGCCGGCGAAGACCGGGCTCGCCACGAGGGTCAGGGCAGCCAGGCTCAAGAACATCTTGCGCATCGGTGCGAACTCCTCAAAGGGGAAGGATGAACCGAGTCGAGCTCTCGACGTGAAAGGCCGCTCACGGTTCCGAGCAGATTCCTTAAAGGGCCCCAGCCATCCCAAGGGGCCCCTTTTACCGCCGTGTCGGTGGTGTGACCTCAGCTTTTGGAGAAAACCGAGGATCCCGCAGTGGTAAGAGCGTCGAACGTGGCGGCACGATCCCATCTATTCCGAAACGTGCTCACCCTTTTCGTTCCCGATTATAAGGGGCCGTTCGGTCGAGTCAACGGCTTGGGAAGCTGACGATGGCCTCGACCGTTTGCGGTCAAGCCCGATGGCCCGCCCAGAGGACGGCGTTGCCGATCACCTTGCGGATCGAGGGATGAACCAGGACCGGGAAGGCGTCATGACCGGGGCGGAGATAGACCACGCGTCCCTTATCGATCGTCCAGGTGAGTCCGCTCCGCATGGTTTCCCCCTGGTCCCAGGTGGAGACCAGGACGACCGTTTCGGGCGTGGGGACTTTGAACGGCTCGGCGAACATGTCGGTCTTGGCGATGGTGAACGGAGCGATGCCTTGCGCAATCGGATGATCGGGCGTTTTAATCGTGATGTGTTCGGGCTGGCCGTCTTCGCGCCAGCGGCCCGGCTCGCACGAGGTGCCCATCAATTCCCGGAACGGCTTGCTGGCACAGGCGGCGTGGAGCGCGACGAACCCGAGTTGCCCGGCCGTGACGCGCTTGACGATGGCCGCGACCCGTTCGCGCGGTACGTCGTCGTGGCGGAGCCGGCCCCACCAGACGAGGACGTCGGTGTTGTCGAGTGTCTTATCATCGAGCCCGGAGCCGGGATCGCCCAGGCGGGCACGGACGACGTTCACGCCGTCGCGTTGGCCGAGATACTTGGCCAGGGCGCCGTCGATATCGTCGGGGTAGACCGATTTTTTCGCGGTTCCTTCGCACCAGACGCAGACCCGCAACGGGCGTTCATTCGGAGCCGCCTGGAGCCGAGACGAATTCCGTTCGCTCAGGAAACCGAGGGCTGACACTCCCGCCCAGGCCGTTCCGCGCACAAACGAACGACGATCGACCAGCATCTCGTCAACTCTCCTTGCAAACGCTTCGCGTCCGGAACAGTCTCAGGTGGGCCGATTTCATCGCACGGTAGGCTCAGCCTCTCGGCGAGATCAAGTCGCGGAGAAGCGGAGATTCAGAGCAGGGTTGTCATGCTAACCTGTGGACCGCCGCTCACGCAAGAGCGTGCTGACCGAGCGGTATTGACATGTTGACAGGATCAACGGCCGGACGATCCGCCGAGCCGGAACGCCAGCGGAAGTAACGCGCCCAAGGTGTACAGACCCGCGCCATCGACCGCGATCGGAAGCTCGGGACGAGCGAATTCGGCGAGGACCTGGCGGCAGGCGCCGCAAGGCATCAATAAGCTTGGCTCGGCTCCGGCCGGAGCGTCGACACAGGCCAGGGCGAGTGCGTCGATGGCCGTCTCTCCCGCCAGGATGGCGGAAAAGAGTGCCGTGCGCTCGGCGCAGATGGTCAATCCGTAGGAGGCGTTCTCGATGTTGGCGCCGGTAAAGATCCGGCCCTGCGCGAGAATGGCCGCTCCCACGCGGAACTTCGAGTACGGGCAATAAGCCGACCGGCTCGCCGCGCGCGCGGCGTTCATCAGATCATCCATCAGGACAGCCATGGCATGATGCTCGGCTGAGGTCGGAACGAATCCACGATCCGCGGAGCGTCGCAACCACCCAATGGGGCTGGCCGGACGCGCCGCGGAGCCGGGGATGACGGGACGACTTGCTTGGCTGACGTCTTTACTGACCGCCGAACTTCACGTCCTGGATGTCTTCTTCGGGCGAATGCGGGATGAAGTGCCAGGAGATTTCGGTGGCCACGATCTGGAGGAACTTGGTCCGGAACGCCGCTTTGCTCGCCCCCGCGCTTTCGGGGATCGGCCCGCGGATCGGGAAGACCGTGTCCTTGTAGGCGTCGTAGATATTCTGCGATTCCTTGGGCTGGTCGAGGATCGGCTTTCCCTTGCTGTTCTTGGGATGAGCCAGCTCGAACGCCTGAATGTGGGTCTTCGAGTTTCCTTCGAGCAGTCCGGGACTGGTCGGGCTGGAGACCTGGAACGACTCGATCTCGAGGAAGATCACGATGTCGGCCTCGAAGGCCTTGGCCGCTTCGATCGGGTCGGTCCAGTCGGGATGGCCTTCGATCCAGGTCCAGGTCTTCTCGAGGTCGACCACCTGGATCTTCTTGACCTTCTCGCGGAACAGCTTGCCGACTTCACGAGCGACCTGGCGATCGAGTGACTGATACTCGGTCTGAGTGCCGGCGAGCGCGTGGGCGAGAATGACGACCTTCTTCCCCTTGAGATCGGTTTTGCACGGGGGAGGGATCGTGGGCTCGAACGGCTGAAGGAAATAGAGCACGGTTCGTGGATCACAGCCGGCGAGGGCCAGGAGCCCTGCGGTAGCGATCACGAAAGTGGCTGCGGCGCGTCGCGTCCTTGCGTGCGGCCGAGGGGTCTTCATAACACCCTCCCTAAGAACAAGCGAAGTGTCCAGAACAATAGGCTCAAGGCCACGGTGGCCACGACGAGGCCGATGAGGGGCTGCTCCAGCGTTCGGAACCCGAGTGGCCGCCCCAGGGCCGCACAGGCGACCAGCCAGGGAATCAAGGCGACGCAAGCGGGGGCCAAAAGGCTCCCCGCGGGATTGGCCCGCCAGGACGAGTGGAACCGTCCCCGAACGGACCAAGCAAACGCCGTCGTCATCCCGCAGGTCGGACAGAGGTGGCCCGTGACCACCGAAAACGCACAGGGGGGGAGGCCGAGTTGAGTGTGCGTGCCGAAGCCGCGATCATCGGGCTTCAGCCAACGCGCGATCATCAAGACCACCATCAGCCCCACAGCTAAAATTATCAGGGCGCAACGGGTTGGCCGTCCCAACCGAGATCGCTCAAGCTGCCGATTCATGGTGGGCCGATCGGACGAGATGACGTGATCCGAAGCGTACGCATGGGTCGAAACCCCAGACACATGACAGGTCGCGTCAACTTACCGGAGGTCTCGATTTGAGGCAAGAGCAACCGCGGGCCTGACCGACAGTCGGTTGAATCCGCCTACAACATCCAATGAACTTCTCGACACCCGCCTCGCTAGAGCTGCTCGACCCAGGCCTCGGCCTCGAGCGTGCAACTCTGCATCCGCCGCTCCACCTCCTGGCGGCAGGCCTCGATGGTTTCACGATCGGCGTCGGCCGGCACGTGGACCGCCTCGGGGACGACGCAGGCGGCCGGTTGGAACGGCCGGGGGACGGCGAACCGATCCCAACTCTTCGCCCGCCAAGGGTCGCGGAACGCCATGCCGACCCCGACGATCGGCAGCCCGGTCCGGCTCGCGAGGTAGGCTAGACCCTGGTGGACGTGCCGGCGCGGTCCTTTGGGACCGTCGGGGGTCACGCAGAGGTGGCCGCGATCGACCCGGCTGGTCATCTCGCGGAGCGCCCGCGCTCCACCGCGAGTGGTCGAGCCCCGGACGACGCCGAATCCGAGCCGCTTGACCACCTGCGTGATCAACTCACCGTCGCGGTGGTCGCTGATCAGGATCTGCATCTCGGGCCAGGCCCAGAAGTAGGCGGGGAAGAGCATCACCTCGTGGAAGAATGCATAAATGTAGCGTTGGCCGGTTCGTCGCGCAAATTCGGGGTTGAGCGTCGGGTCCGCATACCGGAAGTGGAACGGGCAGGTCCCCACCAGCCGGCGGACCGTCCATGCGCCCGTGACGCCGACCGCACGGACCAAGAGCGGATGCTGAATTTTCATCGGCCCTCCCTGGCCAGACTGATCCCCCGGAATGAGAGGGTGGCACCTCAACGGCCCGTTACCTTAGTCGGCTCGGCGATTTGCCGCCAGCGAGAAAGTTCGAGTCGTTGGCCTCAACCTCAGTCTTAGTCTCCGCTCAGGGAGGGCTCCCCGCCGCCAGGCCCGCGAAGGGGGCGGTGTTGGTTTCGGTCCGACAGGAGAACTCCCCGACGGGCGTGACCACCGCGTGCGTTTCCAGGGGATGATAGGTGGTGGCCATCCCTGGATCGCGGGCGTGTCGCAACCCCAACAGGGCAAGCGCGTCCTTCACCGCGCGGTAGGCGAACCAATAGCCGATCAGATTTGGTCCGGGCAAGGGGGCGAGAATCAGAGTGATGGGAGAGATGAGAATGTTGAACCCCAACCAGGGAAGATGGCGACGACGACAACGGGCCATGTAGTCGACCCAGTGGGCCTGCGCCTCCTCGCCTGACATTGTGGCCGGGTGGTACATCTCAATCGCCGAGGCCGTGCGCAGGCGGGCAAGCATCGACTCATCGTCGGGCATCCGACTCTGGAGCTTCTCCCAGAAAGCACGAACCCGCCCCGCCGGTCCGCGGTCCGCCTGCGACCATGCCGTTTTGAGGCTCTGGGCCTTGCGTTCGATCCAGCCGCGCAACCCATGATGGGGGGGATGCTCCTCCCGCGCGGCCGACTTCTCGGCGTGGAAGACCGCTTTCCCCTTCGTAGTCAGGTGGAGTTGGATCTTCAAATCGACACCCCCTCGTCCCTGCTTCGGGCCGGTTCCGCGAAGCCCTGCCCCGCAAGACTCGAACAGCCCTATTACGAAGGCTGCACGGAGCCGGTTCGTCGAATTCAAAACCATCCGACCCGAGCCGTACCGGGACTACTCTTGCGAATCAGATGCCCAACTCGCCTTGGATTGGGGCCACTTGTCCACCATGGAGAATCAGTCGTGTCCGTCCTCGAGCCCATGGCGAATCCGTCACGCTCCTGTTTGGATTAGCGGATCGTCACGAAATCATTATGGTTGAAGAGCACATGCACAAGGCTTTCTCGGGCCCGCTGCGCGGGGTCGGCGGCGGGCTTCACGGTGGTGGCCGGTCCGGAGGTGAATGGGTGGAGGCCCGCCTTGTCGGCAAGCCGACCGGCCTGTTCGGTCAGGTAGGTCTCGCAGGCGGTCCGCTCCTCGGGGGCGGGGGCGCGGCCGAGCACTCGTTGGAAGGCGGTCGTCACGAACGCGGGGTTATCCGCGCGGGCCGGGTCGGACTGGAGCTCGCGGGAGATCGCCGCCGCCAGGAGCCTTGACTGTTCGAATGCGATCGGGCTATTCGCCAGCGCCAATGCCTGCTGCGGGACGACGCTCTCGGAGCGGCGGTAACAGGACGTTGCGTTGGCAGAGTCGAACAGCTTCAGGAATGTCACGCGCTTCTCCTTGGCGTGCCGGAAGTAGAGACTCCGACGTTTTGATGCGAGACCGGCGTTCGGGTCGAGGTCGGGCCCGCCCAGGTTTTCCTCGAGGTTGCCCGCCGCGTGCAGCAAGTTATCGCGAACCGCCTCGGCTTCCATCCGCCGCGGGTTCATCCGCCAGAGCGATCGGTTCTCCGGGTCGTGTGCCAAGTTCGGGTCGTTCGACCCCGTGGCTGTCGACTGTCGGCGATAGGCCTCGCTCGTGACGATCAGGCGGTGGATCTGCTTCATGCTCCAGCCGTTGTCCATGAACGCATTCGCCAACCAGTCGAGGAGTGCGGGGTTCGAGGGGCGTTTGCCGTTGAGGCCGAAGTCGAATACGGTCGCGACCAGCGGGGTGCCGAAGTGTCGCAACCAGATGTGGTTGACGGCGACCCGGGCCGTGAGCGGATTCTCCTTCGAAGTCATCCAGTTCGCCAGAGCGAGCCGACGTCCCGTGCTCGTCGAGGGATAGACCGTGCCGAGGCTCACGTAGGTGGCGCTGCCGTTGTCGAGTGCGCCGCGTGCGGTGTCGAACGCTTTTTGAGCCTCATCCCGTTTCTTGAGGGCCGCGGCGACCGCGGCCTGCTTGGCGGGAAGGTCGACCGACTTGAGCGACCGTTCCGGCCCCTTCTCCTTGGGGGTCTTGCCGGGTCGGAACGCAGCAGCGATCGGCGAGGCCAGATTGGCGTCGTTGAGTGCTTGCTCGGCGGCGAACCGGTCCACTTCGGCCTTGGCGACGGCGGCCGTTCGCTCGGCCCGCCCTGCCTCCAGGGCCAGACCGGGGGCGTCGGCGACGGGCGGGGTGGCGTACTTGGCGCGATCGGCGGCGATTTTCGCTTCGATGGCCGCGAGGTTGGCACGCGCCAGGGTCAGCGACCGCGACGCCAGTGCGGCGGCCCCCTCGGCTTTGCGGGTCGCCGTATGAGCCGACTTCGGATCAGGAGCAATCACCTCGAGCACGGCCGCATCGACGAGGGTCCGAACCGCCTTGGCCAGGGCGGTTCCTTGGGTGGCGACCTCGGCCCTGGCTTGGGTCAGCGTCTCTTCCTGGACGAACGCACGCGCACCGGGATAGTAGGCCTGCGAGGGCAACGCGACAGCCTGGACCGGGAACTTGCCCTGGCTGAGGACCCGCGGGAGGCCGGGATCGAGCGGCTTCTCCTTCACCGGCCGCTTCTCATCGCCCCGCTCGAAGAGGAAAGTCGGCGACTTCGGGTCCTTGTCGTAGACGCGAACCAGGCCGTCCTTGAGCGGGTCGGGCTGGCCGGCGACCCGATCGGTGCGGACTTCGTGAGGTTCGAAGAAGGCGCGGAACTTGTAGTAGTCTTCGTGCGCGATCGGGTCGTACTTGTGGTCATGGCACCGGGCGCAGTTGATCGTGAGGCCCAGGAACGCTTTTGAGGTGTGCTCGACGATGTTGTCGAGCCAGACGTTCCGGTTGAACTTGTACCAGTTCCGAACGAGGTAACCGGTCGCGCGCAGGGCCTCGGGATCGTCGGGCGCGGCCTCATCGGCGGCGATCATCTCGACGACCATCCGGTCGTATCCCTTGTCCTTGTTGAGTGATTCGACGATCCAGTCGCGCCAGCGCCAGATGTGGGGTTGGCTTTCACGGACCTCCTGGTTGTAGCCGTCCCAGTCGCTGTAGCGCCAAACGTCCATCCAGTGCCGTCCCCAGCGCTCGCCGTAACGGGGGCTCGCCAGCAGGCGATCCACGACCTTCTCGTAAGCGTCGGCCGAGGAATCCTCAAGGAAGGTGTGGAGCTCGGTCGGGGTCGGGGCCAGGCCGGTCAGGTCGAGCGCGATTCGACGGATCAAGGTTTCCTTGTCGGCGAGCGGTCCGGGGACGATCCCCTGCCCCTTCTGCTGGGCGGCGAGGAAGGCGTCGATCGGGTTGCTCTTGAGGGGGACGCCCGCTATCGAAGGGACGTCGGATCGAGCCGGCCGCTGAAACGCCCAGTGTCGGCGCGGGTCTTCCGGCTCGGCCTCGCCCGCGGGAGACTCGGCTCCCTGGTCGATCCAGGCCTTCAAGGTGGCGATCTCTTGGGCCGAGAGGGGCTCGCCTTCAGGAGGCATTTGCAAGCCGTCCGCCCCGGTGACGACCTCGATCAGGAGACTCTCGGCACTCATGCCGGGGACGACCGTCGGCCCGCCGTCTCCCCCTTTTTTGATCCGCGCCGCGGTATCGAGCCTCAGACCGGCCTTCGCCTTGAGCACCCCGTGGCAGGCCACGCACCGTTTGGTGAACAGGGGCTTGATCTCACGCGCGTAATCGACCGTTTCGGCCGCCGAGAGGATCCCAGGCAGCGCGAGGAGGCCGAGCCAGGTCACGAGCGTCGTCTTCATGGCGATTCACCGCGGTTCGAGGAAGGAGGCCCGCGAGGGTGCAGAGAGCGTGAGTTCGCGGACTCGAGACCCAGAGGATGGGCGAGCCCGCGCGGGATTGTTCACCGGGAACGGTCCGATCCTAACCCAAGACCTACGGCGCTACAAGAAAATGTGTCGACACCCGGAATTGAACGGTGAACGTCTGATAAGGTAGGGTCGATTTTGTTCAAGGAGGAAATCGGCGATCGACGAGGAAAACTCGATCTCGGAAACGAAGTCCGTTCCTGCGGCCTAGGAAACTCGGACGATTGCGGTTAATGGAGTGCGAAACGATCGGAATCGTTCCTAGACAACTGAAGAAGACGCGTCGGGATTCACACGGCTAGGTTTTGATAGCCTTCGGAGCGGTTCCACCTTCCGCCTGCATTTCTCCGGCAGATCATTGTAGCGAGAGTCGGGAATCTGGTTCACGAGGTTGGGAAATGCTGACAGAAGCGCGGCAAACCCTTGAGTTCGCCGATGACGCGTCTTGTCACAGAGCATGTCCAGGACGAATGGAAGCCCGATTGAGATGTCCTCGCCCCTTCGATCCAGTTTAGGACGGATAAGTGGCCATGCACCTAGCGAGGGCTGGTTGGGCAGTCTGGGTTGTCCGTCGAGGCTCTCTTTAACAACAATTTGCCGTCAAGTGGCGCACCCTCTCCGATTTCAGCCCCAACGGGGCGGTCCAAGGAAGCCCGGGGTAACGCCCCGTGAGATCGACATGTTCGCATTCAAAAGCCCTGTGAGGGTGACCTAATCCGAGCGGCGGTTTTGCAACGTATGGTCATGCTGGCGTAGCCCTTTAAGTCGCCCTTTTAGGGCTGCTGCTCCTGGTGGCCGAGTCCCCAGGGGCGTTGCCCTGGGCTTCCTTGGCCCGCCCCGATGGGGCTGAATTTGAACAGGAAAATTGCAAATGTGTTCACGACTTATGTTCAGTAAGCTGTGATTCGTACGCCATCCGACGGTAAACTGCTGTAGGATGCCTATTTTCGCTGAATCACTCGGGTGTCCCAGTTGGAATGACCGGCGATTTGAGGAAGCAGTCGGCAACGTTTATCGGAAAACCGAAGCAAAGTCAGTCACCACTGGCCCCGGGACCGGCGGTACTTTCTGCGATTGAATATTGTAGCAACGGATATTAGTGATATTAATGATGTGAGTAATGTGATAAGCACGCTGACCCGGGCGGCGGAGCCAGAATACTCGCTTTCCTTTCTGGCGTGCCATTCGGCTTGGGGAGTCATCCGATAGGCCGTCACGGCCCCCGTTTCGGGGCTTGTGACGACCAAAGTTCCCGGCGGCGGGGACGGAGAGGCGGGTGTTTGTGGGGCGTGCACAGCGATCTGGACCTTGTGGTATGCGGCCTGTCTCCTGAGTTGCTCTCGATACGTCACCAGTGACATCACCAGCCCGATGAAAGCGACCACGATCATGAGCCATCGCACGGTGAACCGAAGCCGCATCACGGTACTCCAATAGTCGGGCACGGCACTGGACTCGGGCCACCTTCTGAAACGGCATCAAATCGGCGGCCGCTCTCAGGTCGAGGAACTCAGCCTCAGGGCGACATGGGCCAGAGCGCGACCACCAACGTTCTGAATATTAAACCCAGGGCCGTCTCAGCGCCCGCGCTCACTCATTGCTTCCGGCCGGGATCGAAGGCACGCGAACCCTTCGATTTGAGGCTACCGCACGTCTGACGGTCGGGCAAGACGACGGAAGTAAGGAGGGTTTTGTCGAAAATGCAGGCAGAGGCGGTCGAGCTGGGTACGCGGTTCGTGCTTTTTCTCATCGCTCGCGATGACGAATCCGATTTGTGACAAAGAATATGCGCTCGCGATAGGTTGAGCCGAGTCTGGATCTCGTGATAGGTTTCCAAAGGACAGGGAGCTTGTCGGGGTCGTGCTGATTTCGGCGGTTGGGAAGGAGCCCTGCCCATGACTCGGGACCACGGACGGCCAGTTCGTCGGCCAAGCACTACCTCTTCCTTGGGCTCTCGTGCGCGGCGGAGGTCCGCAACGCCGGTTGTCGAGGCGCTTGAAACGCGGCAGCTCCTCTCTCTCTATACCGGGCCGTCGTCGACCCGGCCGATCGCTTCCAACGGCTCGCTGTTCACGATCAGCGTGACCGGCGGGGGCTACCAGACGGTCAAGCGGCTCAAGGGGGGCCAGTTTGCGATCAACCTGTTCGCCACGAATCCCAACAGCGCTCTGACGATCACGGCCCAGCCGCGTCAGGCGCACTTCAATACGAGTCAGATCAAGATTGGCAAGATCGACGTCAAGACCGGCCTGCTCGGATCGATCGACGCGGGCGCTGCGAATCTGCTCGGTCCGATGAGTGCGCTCCAGGGTTCGGTCTCGTCGATTCAACTCGGCAGCATCGGTCGCAACGCAACTGTGGATGTGAGTGGAGACCTGGGGAAACTGAACGCCGCGAGCGTGGAGCTGGGGCCGACGGGACGGATCCACGTCGGCGGCAACCTGACCGGGTCGGTGGGCGGTTCCATCAATCTGGACGGTGGGCGCTTCGTCGTCGATAACGACGCGACGGGCACGTTCAATCCGGCGAGCCTCATCGTGCAGCACGGGGGCGTCTTCGCGGTCGGTCACGACCTGAGCGGCGGGTTCAACGTCGGCGGTGACATCCAGGCAAACACCAACGGCCTGATCAATATTGGCCATGACCTGGGTGGGTTGACCTTGGGGCGAGGCCTGAGCCTCCAGGGGGGCCGGCTCATCGTCGGGAATGATATCAAGACAGCGGCAACCGTTGCCAATTCCGTCAAGACTTCCGACAACGGACTCCTCTTTGTCGGTCGCGATATCGCCGGCGGTCTGACGGTCAATGGCGATCTGACGCTCGACTCCGGGGGCAGCGTGATCGTTGGCCGAGACCTGGACTCGCTGACCGTGGGAGGCGACTTCGACGTGAAGCCCACCGGCGGCCTGTTGGCCGTCAAAGGCAACCTGGTCGGCCTGACGGTCAACGGGGCGCTGAACGGCAAAGGATCGCCCACGGCGGTCGACCTCTTCGTCGGTCTTGACCTCTCCAATCTGGCGGTCCTCGGTGGCGGGGCGTCCCTGGGGGGAATCCAAGAGGCGAACCTCGACGTTGGCAAGAATCTCTCCGGCCTCAACGTGCGCCACGGCATCTTCAAGAGCTTCATCACGGCGGGGGTGTTGATCGACGGAACGGGCAGTGGCGCGTCGGGTGCGGCCGCGAACATTGGGGCCGACGGGGTCGACGCGGTCCTCAACTCGGAGCTTCGCGCGGGGGTCGAGATTCGCAACTTGACGATCGGCGGCGACGTCCGGTCTGAGTTTGCGCTCAACCCGAACGCGACCGGCTATCCCACCCGGATCATCGCCGGCGAGGATCGTCAGGGGCACTACCTGACCGGGGGCAACATCGACAATTTCCAGATCCTCGGTTCGTTGATCGATTCGGTCATCGCCGCGAGCGTCGCGCCCAGCGGTGGTAACGGCACCTTGCCCCCTTCGGGTTACGGCCCGCCGCCGATCCCCTCGACCGACCCCGGCGACGGGACCTACGACGCTCCCGCCGGGGTGATCTTCGGGGGGAGTGTGGCCGCCCCGGTTCCTTACATCAACTACACCGAGATCACCTACTTCAACGAGACCTTCAAAGAGATCGCGTACAACAGGCAACTCGACCCGGTGATTGACGACTCCATTCTTCCCGGCACGATCAACGTCAGTTTTGCGTCGAGGCCGTTGACCCAGGCTCAATTGAACGATCCCTCGGTCACGACGACCAATTCGGGAGGGGGCACGTCGACCACCGGGACGACGACCCTGAACTTGCCACTGCCCACCAAGTCGACGGTTCTTGGCGGGGTGGTCTCGCACACGCACGTGGGAGAGGCCGACTTTGCCGGGATCTTCGCCGCGGACACCCGTGGTGTGTTCATCGGAACGTTGCCGGACCGTTGACAGCACCCGCCGCCGTTCCGCCTGGGCCGGTGCGGTGGTTGTTACGGGTTCCCCCGCCCTTGCGGGTCTGGGCGATCTTGGCTAAGGTCAAACGATGGATCGGGAGTCGGTCGAGACAACGCTCTCGTGGTCCGATCGATTGGGGTCATTCCGCATAAAGGTCGGGAATTACGTGCCTACAATGGCCAATGGCAAGGCTCGGCAGCAGGTTGAGTTGCCAGCAGAAGTCACGCCGGTCGGTCCCGGCTCCGTGGCGGTCCGGACCGCATTGACGCGGGGCGTCGAGCGGATGCTCCAGAGCGATCCCGCGGCCAGGCAGGGAGTTGCCGAGGGGGTCCACGGAATGCGGACCTCGACGCGCCGCCTCCGCAGTGCGCTCCGCACCTTCGGCACGCTCGTGAAGGCCGAATGGTCGTTGCCGCTCGAGCAAGAGCTCAAGTGGCTGGCGGAAGTGCTGGGAGCGGTGCGCGATCTCGACGTGCTCCGCGACCGTTTGCTCCGCGCCTCGGGGGACGCCCCCGAGGCGCTCGCCCCGCTTTTTCGGACGCTGGCGGTGGAGCACGAGCGGGCTTCCGGGCGGCTCAAGGCGGTCCTTCAGGGGGATCGCTATCGTGCCCTGATCGACCTGCTGGAGCAGTCCGTCATCGTCACTCCGGTTCGGCGGGACGCCGAGAAGCTGCGACGCTCCGAACTCCCGTCCCTGGTCGGGGAAGCCTGGAAATCCGTCAAGAAGCGGGGACGAGCGCTCCGCCCCACCGACCCCGACAAAGATTTTCACGAGGTCCGCAAACGCGCCAAACGCGCCCGGTACGCGGCCGAGGATGTTGCCGATGCGCTCGGCAAGAATCGTGCGCAGGAGGCGAGGCGGTTCGCCGAGCTCGCGACCAAGGTGCAAGACATCCTGGGGGAACACCAGGATGCCATCGTCGCCGCCCAAGAAATCTCGCGAATCGTTGCCCTTCATCCCTACGACATTCCGTTCACCCTGGCGGCTCACCGGCTGTTCAAGCGGCAGATGCGTCTGGCCGATCGTTCACGAGAACGGTTCTTCAAAGTCTGGAACCAACTCGATCGCAAGAAAAATTGCCGTTGGCTCAACCCCTGACCGGAAACTTGCCTACTCAAGCGCGAGTTGGATCCTCATTTCGACTTTTTTCCAGAATCCGCCTTCCGCGTGGTTGGGATTGGTCTAGACTTGATTGTGGGCGAAATCGAGCCCAACTTCCTTCGCGGCGAGTGGCTCTCGGAGCGAGGGAAGTCGGCGGCAGGGGTTGAAGAATCGCCGGGATGCTGTTATGATTGAGCGTCGTACGAATCACAACCTGTCCAATCCGAACGGTGGCGAGGACCGCCGCAGCGCGTCGCGCTACGATACGGGGCCGACGTATGTCGTTCTGAGTTGGACGGAGGGGGAGACGTTGCTGAGCGTCGTCGCCACGCTCCGTGACATCAGTCTGAGTGGAGGCTCCGCCCTGGCCAAGAACGCTCCCTGCGTCGGGACCATGGCCTGGTTTCGGCTCCAAGGCGATGACACTTCCCCGTGGGTCGCGGCGACCATCGTGGCGGTCTCCAAGACGGGGCTGCTCGGCCGTGGGCCGCGACTGATCCGCTGGAAGTTCCCGGAAGCCTGCCCTTATCTGATCTTCAAAGCGGCGATCAACGGCTTCAGCGCGAGCCAGGACGTCGACGACGTCACGATGCCGGGATACACCCGGCGCGACTGGCGAGGCTGATCGCCGCGAAACTCGGACCTCGAGCCCCAAGGCCAACGGATTCCCGCACCGGTCCTGCCGACCGCAATCCAGAAGGGCACGCGGGCAACGCGGAGCGAGGCGTTCGGGATTAGCGTGACGAACCTTCTGAGGCGTCCAGGAGCCTGCGTTCCAGCCGCCAGGTGTGCTCGTCGAGGATATTGCCGCGTTCGGAGGGATCGGCCTCGGGGCCGAGTGTGATGCCCGTCAACCCTTGCGCTCGGCTTCGGATCCGCTCGACGTCGTCGACCCAGGGGCGAGGTGTCTCCCAGCGCCGGACCGATCGATCGTAACTGCCGGTAAGGAACGAACGGCCGGAAGGGTGGAAGCTCACCGCGGAGACCTTGCCTTGGTGCTCCAAGGGGGGCCCGATCGTTCGGCCGGTGGGGAGGCTCCAGAGGCGGGCGGTCTGATCATTGCACCCGGTCAGGAGCGTGCTCCCGTCCGGGCTGAACGCAACCGAGATGACGCTCGCGCCGTGGGGCAACGGCGGGCCGACGGGTCGACCGGTCCTGACCTCCCAGACCCGGGCGGTGTCGTCCTCGCTTCCGGTGGCGACGAGCCGGCCGTCGCGGCTGAACGCAAGGCAGTAGATGAAGCCTTGGTGCCCTTGGAGCACCTGCTGGATCTGGCCGGTGGCAACGCCGTCGGCCACCTGCCAGAGTCGCGCGGAGCTTCCGTCGGCCGTGATGATCGTTTTGCCGTTGGGTGAGAATCCGAGGGCCATGATCTCCGACTCGAGGGGGATCGAGGGCCCCAGGAGTCGTCCGGCGTACGGGTCCCAGAGGTGGGCGGTCGTCTCTTCGCCGGCGGCCAGGAATGCCTTGCAGTCGGGCCGGAACGCCACCGTGACGACCGCGCCCGAGAGTTTGAGGGGGTGGCCGATCGGCCGGAAGTCGGTAGCGCTCCAGAGTCGCGCGGTCCCATCCGAGCTCCCGGTCAGGAGGGTCGCCCCGTCGGGACTGTACGCGACCACGCGGATGTCTGTCTTGTGGGTCTTGGACAGGCCGATGGGCTCGAGGGTGACGGCATCGCAGACGCGGGTTGCTCGGCCGGAATCGGCGGTCACGAAGGTTCGGCCGTTGGGGGAATAGGCAAGTGCCAGGAGACGCTCGGCTCCCGTCCGCTTGGCCAGGAGCGGTCGCGTGGTCGGTCCGTCCCAGGTTCGGGCGACCGCGTCACCGCTCCCGGTGGTGAGAGCACGGCCGTCGGGGGTGAACGCGACCGCTGTGACCGCGCCCAGATGCTCCATCGGCAGCCCGAGGGGCTGGCCGGTGTCGGCTTCCCAGAACCGGGCGGTGCCGTCGTCACCGCCGCTCGCTAAAACCTGGCCGTCGGGGCTGAACGCCAGTCCGTAGACCTCCGACCGATGCGCCACCTGGGTCCGGATCCGCAACTGGGTGGCGGTGTCCCAGAACTGGATGTTGCCGTCTTCGTCTCCCGTGGCCAGGACTTTGCCGTCGGGGCTAAACGCCAGGCAGTTGACCGCCGAGTTGTGTGCCAGAGGAGCGCCGAGCGGCGCTCGCGTGTCGGTCTTCCAGAGTCGCGCCGTCCCATCCTCGCAACCGGTGGCGACCAACGAGCCGTCAGGGCTGAAGATCGCCGGATGGACCGGGGCCGGCTGGTCCGCCAGGGTGGGGCGCAGCGGGCGCTGGGTCGCGGCGTCCCAGAAGCCGACCGAGCGTCCGGTGACGGTGAGAAAGGTCCGGCCGTCGGGGGCGAATGCCACCGTTTCCACCGAACCATCGTGGACGAGGGAGGGGCCGAGAGGCCGGCAGGTCGCGGCGTCCCAGAGCCGCGCGGTCCGATCGGAGCTGGCGGTCAGAATGACCTTGCCGTCGGGGCTGAAGACGGCGTTGTTGACGTAGCTCCCATGTTTCAGAGACGCTCCGACCGGTTCGCCCGTCTCGGCGTTCCAGAGGCGGGCCTCCCCCTGAAGCTTGCCTGCGGTCATGACGCTGCTGCCGGTCAGGAGGGTCCGGCCGTCGGGCGAGAGGGCCACGGACCAGACGGCGTCGGGATGGACGAACATCTGGCGGAGCGGGATCATCGGCGCGTGCCAGGCGTCGAGGTTGCTCAGGATCGTTCGCCTCAGGTCGGAGGCGCCGGCCGGGGTAATCGCCAGGGCGTGCGCCAGTCGGAGCATGCCGAGGCCGGTCGTCCCTTGCTCGCAGAGGTTGATCCCCTTGTCGAGATCGAGGCTGGCGGCGAGGTCCTCGGATGCGATCCGAACGGCCTGCTCGCGGACCCAGGCCCGATGGACGACCCCGGTGGCGATCGACATCACGACCAGGAGGCCGGCCAGTACGGCCGCGGCGGCGCGGACCCAGGCCCGGTGCCGGCGCGACCAACGCGCCAACCCCGCCAGCCGCGACTCGGGCTGAGCCAGGACGGGCTCGTCGGCGATCCAGCGCTCGATGTCCTCGGCAATCGACCGGGCCGAGCCGTAGCGATCCTTCGGATGTAGCGCCATCGCCTTCAGGCAGATGGCCTCGAGTGCCGACGGGATCGGCCCCAACGCCGCCGCCGAGGGCGCCCGGAAGTCCCCCCGCTGGACCTTCGCGAGCAGGATTCCCGCGGGAGCGTGATCAAACGGGGCCAGTCCCGTCAGGAGATAGTAGAGCGTGGCCCCGAGGTTGTAGATGTCGCTGGTCGGGCCCAGGTCCTCAATGCGTCCGGCCGCCTGCTCGGGACTCATGAAGGCGGGGGTCCCGACCGTCGCGCCCGGCAGCGTCTGGTCGCTGGCCGAACCGGTGACCAGGAGGGCGGCCGTCTCTCCCGCGACCGGCGGTTCCGCCGTGTCCTGACCCATGAACTTGGCCAGGCCCCAGTCGACGACCAGTGTTTCGCCGTGCAACCCGAGCATGACGTTGCTCGGCTTCAGGTCGCGATGGAGGATTCCCCGGCTGTGCGCATAGTCGATCGCGTTGCAGACGTCATTGAACCGGCGCAGCAAGGCGAGCAGGGCGACCGATCGTGCACCGGCCGCGTGAATCGGTTCGCCGGACAAGTGAAATCGGTCGATCGCCGCGGCCAGGGTCTCCCCTTCGATGAATCGCATCGCATAGTAGGGGCGGCCATCGGCCGATTGGCCCAAGCCATAAATCGGGACGATTCCCGGGTGCTCGAGATTGCCGGTGATCTCCGCCTCACGAATGAACCGAGCCCGGTTCGCCGGGTCATCGGCGAGCCGCTCTTGAATCGCCTTGAGAGCGACCTCGCGGCCCAACTCCTTGTCGCGGGCCACGAAGACTTCGCCCAGCCCTCCCCGGGCATGCGCTCGAATCAGGACGTACCGACCTCTGGCTTGTAACGAGGAGTCGATCGGCTCCTTGGACCGGTCGGTGGGGACGTCGGTCTGTTGACTTTGATCGACTGTCGCCAGCGGGTCATCGTCGTCGCGTTCGGTATCAGCCGAGGCCATGATCGTCAACTTTCACCGCATTCATCGCGGTTGGTTTCGGATCGAACTGAAAAAATGCGATCATTTACAATGACGCATGGGTTTCGGTCGTCGAAGCCAGGTCCGACGCAACCGGTCGGACGTGGAAGTCGATGACCAGGGGGAGGTGGTCGGAGGCCCGTTTGGCGAGCGGGGTCCGGATGACGCGGGCCTGATGAACCACGATCCCACCACGCGCGAACGCCTTGTCCAGAGAGACGACCGGGAAATAGGCGGGGAAGGAGCGGAACCGCTCGTGGGGAACGGTCAGTTGCTCGAACCCCTGAGTCGCGAAGGCCATGCGGGCGAGCGTGTTCCGCCAGTCGTTGAAGTCGCCGATAATCAGGGTCGGCAGGGTGTCGGACTCGCGGAAGCAGTGGTGCTCCAGCAGGTGCCGGACCTGCCAGTGGCGCTCGCGCTCGGCCAGGCCGAGGTGCCAGTTGATCAGGTGGAGCGGGCCTTCCGGAGTTTCGACGATGGCGAGCTGGGCGCCTCGCGGCTTCCTGCGCCGCTGGCGGAGCGAGATCTGGTGGGTCTGGCGGAACCCCCAGCGCGACAGCACGAGGTTGCCGTAGCCTCCCGCCCCGAGGTGAACGTTGAGCTGATAGAGATCGGCGGCCGATTGAATCGCGTCGGCGAGCCGTCGCGGTTGGTCGTCGTGTCGGGTCCGCCGGACGTTCAGGTCGACTTCCTGAAGGCAGATCAGGTCCGGCTCCTGCTCCGCGATGACCCGGATGATCCGGTCGATCCGGTAGCGTCGGTCGCGGCCACCGATCCCTTTGTGGATGTTATAGCTCAGCACTCGCATGAATCGCCGCGTCCTTCGCCGCTCGGATCGTTCCTTTGGAATCGAATCGAATTGAATCGAACCCGGTTCCCCTCCTCAAAAAGTGGCCGAACCTCGATCCGATCAATGCGTCCATTCCCCCGAGAAGACCTCGGTGGCCGGTCCGGTCATGAAGACCGATTGGTCTGCGCCGGACCACTCCAACTCGAGGTCACCGCCGGGCAGGTGGGCGACGATCTTGCGCTCGGTCCGTCCCGTCAGGACGCCCGCAACACAGACGGCACAGGCGCCTGTGCCGCAGGCCAGGGTGATCCCTGAACCCCGTTCCCAGGTTCGCATCCGGACCTCACCCGGCCCGACGACCTCAACGAAATGGACGTTGACCCGTTTCGGAAATGTGGCGTGATTCTCGATCAAAGGACCGACCCGTTCGACCGGGAACCGCGCCACGTCGTCGACGTAGACCACCGCGTGCGGGTTGCCCATCGAGACGGCCGTCACGCCCAACGTCCGGCCGTCGATCGTGAGGGGAGCGTCGACCACGGGGTCGCCCGGAAGTGTGGTCGGGATCGCAGCGGCTTGAAGGATCGGGGCCTGCATATCGACCCGGACCCGCCGCGCCTCGCCCCCTTCGACCTCGAGGTCGAGCGTCAGAACTCCGCGTCCCGTCTCGATCGTGACCCGCGGCCGGCGCGCGATCCCGTGGTCGTGGACGTACTTGGCGACGCAGCGAACGCCATTGCCGCACATTTCCCCTTCCGAACCGTCGGAGTTGAACATGCGCATCCGGGCGTCGGCTCGTTCCGACGGGAGGATCATGATCAGGCCGTCCGAGCCGATCCCGAAGTGTCGATCACTCACGGCGATCGCCAGCGCACCGAAGTCGGCGGGCGCCTTCTGGTCGAAGGTGCTCACGTAGACGTAGTCGTTGCCGAGCCCGTGCATCTTCGTAAATTTCATGGACCGGGAAGCTCCGATTCAAACCAGGTCACGTCGCCCGGCAGTGGGGCGGCCGCGTATTCGAGATGGATCACCCGCCGCCGGCCGGAGGCCTCGGCCGGGGAAGAGGCGTGCAAGATCAAAGGGCGCATCAGGAGCGCTCCACCGCGAGGAACGAGGCAAGTCTCGGGAGGGACGCGCGTCAACCAGTCCCGAGTCGCTTCGGCTCCGAGCCGGCCCGCGGCGTGCGAACCCGGGACGACCCGCAGAGGCCCGCGCTCCTCGTCGCTGTCATCCAGGTGAACGCGCACGGTCAACATTCGCTCCAGAACCGAAACCGGGGGCTGAACGTGGGGAATCCCCCCTTTGATCGTCCAGGGGCCATACCCGGCCGCGTCCGTTCGGGCCTTGACCGCAATGGTCAGGTCCTGGTGCCAGGGGACGCCCCAGTTCGCCTCCGGGGTCTTATCGAACAGGAGGCCTCGAACCACGAAGGCGCCCGGTCCGAGGACGGCCCGAGTCAACGTGGTCAAGGGGGCGGATTCGGCAAGAGCGCGGCTGGCCGGCACGACGCTGAGGACGTTCCGCATGGCGTAAACGCTGCCTCCACGCTCGAGGACCAGGCCCTGCGGTGGGATCGCATCGATCGCATCGATCAACTCCGAAATGACTCGGGGATCGATCAGGTCGGCCACGATCGCAAACCCCGCGCGTTGGAGAACGCCGGGCAACTCTGAGTGGCGGCCAACGGGCGCGGTCAATCGAGCCGAAATCTCCGGAACCACCTGTTGCGTTCCTCCTTTAAGAGAAAACGTTACCAAAGGGATGCAGCGTCGTGCAACCGGCCTGGAGTTCATTCGACGGAACCGCTTTTGCGGTAACGCTCTTGTTTCCGGAGGCCATCCGGGTCTACTCTTTTGAACAGGAGACCCGATCGCTTTTCCCTTTTGAGGTGCCCCATGCTGGGTCTGGCCGCGCCGACGCCTTACGACTTGCGCTTTCGTCTGCTCGGCATTCCCGTTCGCGTTCACCCCTTGTTCTGGCTGATCATGGCCGTTCTGAGTGGGGGTGAGAACCACCTGGACAAGGTGCTCATCTTCATCGGGTGTGCCTTTCTCTCGATCTTGGTCCACGAATACGGGCATGGCCTGATGTCCCGGTTCTATGGCTACCCGCCGACCGAGATCGTCCTCTTCTGGATGGGGGGCTATTGTGCCTGCGATCTGGGACGGCAACGACCCTGGCAGCGCCTGGCCGTGCTGGCGGCGGGTCCCGGGTCGGGGTTTGCGCTCCTGGGCTTGGTCTTTCTCGTGGGCAACCTCTTTCTCGGGATCAGTTTCGCGGACGATCTGGAACTGATCCGAATCATGGTCGGTCTCAGCTCGGGCCAGAACCTGAGCGGTGCCTACTTCCAGCTCTCGCCCATCGCTCAGTCGGTCTTCTGGGTCCTGACGGCCATCAACTTGATGTGGGGTCTGCTCAACCTCCTGCCGATCCTCCCGCTCGATGGCGGTCGGATCACCGAAGTGCTCCTGACGATGTACAACCGGCGGCAGGGTATGCGGTGGGCCCACATCGTCTCGTTGCTTACGGCCGGCGCGCTCGCGATGGTCTTCTTTCAGCGGAATCAGATTGGCCCTGGCATCTGGTTTGCTTATTTTGCGTTCCAGAACTACCAGGTTCTGCAAACCCTGCACCAGTCGGCGAAGTACGGTTTGGTGGAGGACGATGCCGACTGGTGGAAACGCTGAGTCGAGGGCGTTTCATGGTCCAGGGAGTGATCGTCGCGGTTCTCGTCGTGACACTAATCGCCGCTCTCGTGGTCGGCCGGCGCGCAAGTTGGTTGGCCGGAACGGGGTCGAACGGCTTTTTGATTCGATACCGGACGAGGGACTCGATCGACGTGCGCGGTCGTGTACCCAAGGGGAAGGTGCTCGAGATCAAAGAGTTCTGCGTCCGAAACCTCGCGGCGGATCGGCCATTCACGATTCGGGGGACCTGGGGGCCGGGGAAGACCTTGTCGCTGCGTTGTACGGGGGCCTTGAGCGCCGCGGAACGCCAGCGGGCTCGGAACTTCCTGATCCAATGTCTTGACTGAACAACACTTAGACCAAAGAATATCGACCGTCGGGGTGCGCTCTTTCCTTCCTCGGGGCGTTGGTCAACAATTCAGTGCTACGGCCGCGCGGTTTGCCCTGGATTTGAGACGAGAGTTTGGTCGGATTCCCTCGCTATCCATTAAGTCGATATTTATGCGACCCAAGAAGAAAACCACTCGCACGTCGAAATCAGATCGTCCCTCAAATCCTTCCATGGCGCCCGACCCCGAATCGGTCGCGGAGGATGTCGCGGCGACGGGGCGGGCTCTGGTCTTGCCCGAACGTCCCGAAGGTGCGCCGGTGCTGCCCTCGCGGCTCCCGTTGCTGCCGCTCCGCTCCGACGTTGTTTTTCCCCAGACGGTCGTCCCGCTGGTGGTCAACCGGCCCGGTGGGATTAAGCTGATCGACGAAGTGCTCGGTGGCGACAAGATGATCGGCCTGGTCACCCAACGCCATCCCGACACCGAAGAGCCGGGGATGGATGACCTCTACCCGACGATCTGCGTCGGGACCGTCTTGAAGATGCTCAAATTTCCCGACGGCTCCACGCGGATCGTCTGCCAGGGGCTCTACCGCGCCAAGTTGACGAAGGTCGAGCAGCTCGAGCCCTATCTCATTGGTCAGATCGAGCCTTACGACGACGTGGTGGCCGAAGGGGTCGAGCTCGACGCCCTGGTCCATCATGTGAATCGGTTGTTCCAGCGGATGGTCGACCAGAGCCAGCAAGTGCCCGAAGAGCTCCAGGTCGCCGCGATGAACACCCGGGAGCCTGGCCGGCTGGCGGACCTGCTCGGTTCCAGCCTGCCGTTCTCGATTGAAGAGAAGCAGAAGCTCCTGAGCGAGATCGACGTCCGCGCCCGGCTCGAAAAACTCGGCCAGTTCCTCTCGCGGCAGCTCGCGGTGCTCGAGCTCTCGAGCAAGATCCAGGAACAAGTCGGGTCGGAGATCACCAAAGCCCAGCGCGACCATTTCCTCCGCCAGCAGATCAAGGCAATCCAGGAAGAACTGGGCGAGGGAGAAGGGGATAACCCCGAGCTCGACGAACTCTGGAAGCGGCTCAAAGCCGCCAACCCGCCCGACGACGTACTGACCGAGGCCGAGCGGGAGATCGAGCGGCTCGCCGGGATGCATCCGAGCTCGGCGGAATACTCGATCGTTCGGACCTACCTCGACTGGATGGCGATGCTCCCCTGGTCCAAGTCGAGCCGCGACCGGCTCGACCTGCGACGGGCGAAGAAGGTGCTCGACACCGATCACTACGACCTCGAGAAGGTCAAGGAACGGATCCTCGAGTACCTGGCGGTCCGCAAGCTCAAGAAGGACATGAAAGGGCCGATCCTTTGTCTCGCCGGGCCTCCGGGCACGGGAAAGACCTCGCTGGGCAAGAGCATCGCCAAGGCGCTCGGACGCGAGTTCGTCCGGATCAGCCTGGGCGGAGTCCACGACGAGGCAGAGATCCGAGGACATCGCCGGACCTACGTGGCCGCGATGCCCGGCCGGATCTTGCAAGGGATCCGCAAAGGGGGGACGAATAACCCGGTCTTCATGCTCGACGAGGTCGACAAGCTCGGGTCCGACTTCCGGGGTGATCCCTCGGCCGCCTTGCTCGAAGTGCTCGACCCCGAGCAAAACGCCTCGTTCCGCGACCATTACCTCGACGTCGATTTCGACCTGTCGAAGGTGATGTTCATCGCCACCGCCAACATGCTCGAGTCGATCCCGGCCCCCTTGCTCGACCGGATGGAGGTCCTCCAACTCCCCGGTTACAGCGAGGAAGAGAAAACCCTGATCGCTCAGAAGTACATCATCCCCAAGCAACTCGAGGCGCACGGCTTGACGGCGGGTGACGTCGTCTTCTCCGACGAGGCGGTCGGCAAGATCATCGCCGACTACACCCGCGAAGCCGGTTTGCGGAACCTCGAGCGTGAGATCGCCTCGATTTGCCGGAAGGTCGCGCGGAAACGGGCCGACGGCAAACGCGGACTGACCAAGGTGGCGCCTGCCCAGGTTCCCGAGGCGCTCGGCCCCCCCCGCTATTTCCGCGAGGTGGCCGACCGGACCGGCACGCCCGGCGTGGCCACCGGCCTGGCCTGGACCCCGACCGGAGGCGAAATCCTCTTTATCGAGGCCACCGCCATGCCCGGCAAGGGCGGGTTGACCCTGACCGGCCTGCTCGGCGAGTCGATGCGTGAGAGCGCTCAGGCGGCCATGAGCTACATGCGGAGCCACGCCAAATTGCTCGAGATCGAGGCCTCTTGGTTCACCAAGAACGACGTGCATATTCACGTGCCGGCGGGTGCGGTGCCCAAGGACGGTCCGTCGGCCGGCGTGGCGATCTCGGCGGCCTTGATGAGCCTAGTCCGCAAGAAGGCGATCCATCAGAACTTGGCGATGACCGGTGAGGTCACCCTGACCGGCCGGGTGCTGCCCGTGGGCGGGGTCCGCGAGAAGATCCTGGCCGCCCGTCGTGCGGGGATCCTCGCCGTCCTGATCCCTCGGCACAACGAAAAAGACCTCATCGAGCTCCCGGCGGAGGTCAAGGCCGACATGACCTTCCACTCCGTCGACACGCTGGATGACGTCGTTCCCAAGCTTTTCCCCAGCGAGCGCGGGTCAAAGAAAACGACCTCGTCGCCGGGAAAAAGTGCCAGTACCTCGCGAACGATCGCAACGCCCCATGACCGCAAAGCGGGCGCGGTGGACAAGCCGACCCGTCGGCCTCGGTCCGCCTGACCGGAATCGACCGGCGCGCTCGGGACCGAGCAGAGCGACGCGGAGTCGGTCCCGAACGAACGCATTGCAACACAAAAGGGATCTCGTTGCGGACGAGATCCCTTTTTTTGTGGTGGGTTTCACCAATCATCTCGGGAGGTTCCGGCCGATTTGCCGCCGGCGGTTCCCCAATGCCAAGACGCTTCCTCTTGACATTGAGGACGTTTCCTCCGATAGGATTAGGGAGGTCGTTGTTCCTTGATCACTTCTCGAAACGCTCGATGAACGAGTCAGCATTGCAGGGGGTTGAGGTGAGTTGGCAGCTTCGTCTTCATTGGTCCGGCATCCGGGTCCTGATGGTCGCGTTCGCGGTCATTGGGTCCGGGCTCGATGTCGTCCCGGTCCCGATCCTTGCGGCGGTCGGCTTTTGCACGCCGTTGTGTGAGGAACTTGACGCGACCGATTGCGAAGGCGAACGTGACGAAGCACCCGATGACCTGAATGACTTGACCTGGTCGTTGGTTCCGATCGCATCGCGGTCGGATCAGCGCTGGCTTCACCCTGAGGCTCCCGGGTTCCTCCAGGCGTCTTGGCCGGGATCAGGGGGGACAACCCACCTTCAGACCACTCCGCTCGCCACCGCGGTTCCCACCTCGATTCGACTCTGCCGCTTCATGTGCTGAGCCGGATCGACTGATCCTCCCATTCCACATCGAGGGACGTCCCCGAGCGGTCGCTCCTCGAACGTGAAGTCGCTGGACCTCGCACCGAGTCGGCTTCGCCGTTGAGCCGATGACCTTCGCGCCCCGCGAAGGTCTCGCCTCAGCGTCGATTGAGGCTCCTTGGCGTGACGGGTCCGCCGCAATTTCTCACCAAATACTTGGGAATCCAGTCACTTGGGAGCGGTAACGATGAATCATCCGAAGTCGGATCGAAGGGAAAACGACGGGTTTTCGAACGCGGCCGTGTCTCAGGAGCAAGACCGAATCAACGGCAGACGCTCCCTCGAACGGATGGGACTCATCTCGTTCGAACGACTGCGGAGGAACCCTTACTGGGAACTCGACATCCTTGGCCTGATGCGTGGTCCTGAGCGGGAAGACCGGCTGATGAACCTGGCGGCGACCGACGATCGGGACGGCTCCGAAGGGAGTCGAGAACTCCCGTGGGCTGAGGAGAGCCCCCGCTCCGCCCCTGATCCCGAGCGATTGCTGCTCTGAGCCGCGGAATGTCTTGGCCGGGTGGAATCAAGGACGATCCCCCCCTCTGCCCGGCCAAGCAACGAACCGGAGGTTACTGTCAGGCAGGATCAAGGATGATCCCCCCCTCTGCCTGACGGATCGAGGTCTCGTAGGAAACGAAACGGCCGGGCAGAATCAGGAGGATCCCCCCCTCTGCCCGGCCGCTCGATGATGGGTTGCGAGGCTCAGCTCAGGGTGACGACCCCCGACCGCTCTCAGCGAGCGCGGAGCCGCCAGCGACGAAATCCACTCAAGACCGGAATTTCTTCGCGTGAACGGAGAAAGACGGACTCCGAAGCCATGACGTCGGCGAGGGTTTCGATCAAGAGATCGTTCTCGGCGGGGTTTCGCACGCAGAACCTGAGATGTCCTCGGGTGTGGTGCTCTTGCCCGGGGCCGGTCACGACCGAGCCAATCTCGAGCCCACGATAGTTGGAGCATTCCCGCACGAAGATGCCGCGACAGGCCAACGCATCCTGGAGCTGAGGCGAGGTCCAGGGCGTGTCGACCAGGCTGCAGACGACGAAGTTCGCCATCGGCGGCGCGAACGACGGGCGTTGCCGGCCCGGCCAGAGCGGACGGACGCCGGGCAAGTCCCAGAGCCGATCGGTGAGTCGGGCCGACTCGGTCCGGATCAGTTCCACGGTGCGTCGCAGGTAGTCACGATCGTCGACCGCCGCGATCGCCGCGACCTCGGCGGCCGTCGTGACGGTCCAGGGCTGTTGGCTCCGTCGGAGCATCGCCACGATGTCGGGCGAAGCCACGGCATAACCAATTCTCAGCCCAGGGAAGGCGTAGATCTTGGTCATCGACCGCAACACGATCAGGTTGTTGCGGGTGCTCGTTGCGCCGATCAGGGTCCGCTTCGCCTCATCGGGCAGAAACGGCAGGTAGGCCTCGTCGACGACCGTCATGAGCGACGGCGAACGATCGACCAGGTTGAGCAAGCGAGTGCGGTCCCAGGCGCGGCCGGACGGATTGTTGGGATGGCCGGTCCAGAAGACCCCTCGCTTCCCTTCCGGGAACGTTTCCTGGGCCCACCCGAGCACATGCTCGTCCCAGATCTTGGTGCGCATCCCGTTCTGGGCCGAGGTCCGGCGATACTCGCCGTAGCTCGGCTCGACCAGGTGCGCGGCCGGGGGTTTGGGAACGCCGAAGCTCCGCCTGCGACGGCCGGCGGTCTCGCGAACCATCTGACCAATCAGATTGATCAGCTCTGTCGTGCCCGCACCGACGATAATCTGGTCGGTCGGCACCCCGTGAAATTCGGCCAGTCGCTCCACGAGCCGGGGTGAGTTCGGCTCCGGATAGCGATCAATGGTCTCGGTGGCGGCTCGAACGGCGGAGACGGCCACGGGGGGCGGCCCCAGGGCGTTCAAAGGGGCGGAAAAATCCAAAAGCGGCCGGTTGCCCAGCTTGAGCCGCGCTCGGATATTCGCCTGGTTTCCGCCGTGTTGGATGGGGTTCTTCGCTCGGTGGTCTACCATGCGGTTCGGTCGATGAGGAACTTAGGAATAAAGAGGGTCCCCATACTTAAACGACGGCCTGTTGACAGCGGACCCGAGGTTGCCGGCGCCGGCCGAGTTCTTCCGTGGAATCACGGGTTTGTGCCGAAAGTGAAGGATTTCACGATCGGTTCGGAACCTGAGATTCCTCAGAAGAACGGTCGAATATAACCGCCCAGAGTTCCGTTGCAAGAGCCTGTACCCACGGATTGTTAAGCAAAGGGACACACCGCCTACATCAACCAACCATAAATCAAGCTTGAAATTCAGCCTGATCCGCCGCGCGGACGACCTCGAAAAATGGGCTCCGAACGCTGCAAAAAGTCGTCAGCCAACCGCCTGAGTCGACCCGAGATTACGGGAACCGCCCCACTCGAGGACGGCCTGATGGCTCTCAGACCGGCGGAAACCGACTGGAAGGGGATTTGTCTGTGCAGATCTGCAGTTTTTTGTCCGACGAACTGACCGTTTGTTCGCTTTCCCGTTTGGGGCAACGCGTTCACGGAAATGCGTTCCCGACCGTGCACCGACATCGGCCGGTTCAGCTGCTTATGCATCAACGAATTCCTGTTTGGTAATCACTGATGTGCCCGACCGGGTTCGAACCGGCACCGTCCGCCTCACAAGCGGGCATGCTTCCGTTGACACCACGGGCACAGCGGAAGGGGCGGGAGTCGAACCCGCAAGGCTCATCGCTCGCCCGCTTTCCAAGCGGGTCCCGTCGCCAATCGGGTCGCCCTTCCCCAAAAGTAATCGCACTTGCATTGCCAAAGTTGCTCCCCCTGGGACCGCGGGCGACCCGCCCGCAATTCCATTCAATTCAGTTTGAATTCAAGAGCGGGCGGGACGTTCCGCCCGCCTTCTTGTTTTGACTGGAATGGTCGTGTTCCAGGCATCCAAGTCCGGCTCCCGACGAGAGGGTCCATTGCCGGATTTCATCGAACTGCCCCGGCCAGGATTTCGACCCCGGAACTCCTCGGTCGAAGCGAGGGATGATCGTCCGTTTCACCATCGGGACTGATATGTAAGCGATTGAGCATGTTTAGGAAGCAATGGTGATCCCGTTTGATTCTGCAATGAAGAGAGATCCCCCACCCGCCTGAATGGTTCGCGGGGATTTGCGGGGCGTCGCGAAGGGTGAAGAGAATTTTAGGCTTCCTTCAGGTGTTGCTTAAGTCTGTTTTCTAAGATTCGTCCATGACGCGAGTGATTGCTCGCAACCGAGGGAGAAGGGGACGTCGGGTCCCGCTCTCCGCCAGAATGATTTTTTCAAGGATGCCAGACGATGTCCATGCATGGCGATCGAAGGCTAGTGACGGCACTGCACTGGTTTCATAAGCATTTTCTCTGGATCCTGATCGCGACGTACGCGGTTGCCGCATATGCGCCGGCGGCCGGGCTCATGATTCGCTCGGTCTCGTTCGGCACGATCCACCTGTTCGGCGGGTCGACGCATCTGACGTTGCCGGCGGTGATGCTTGGCCTGCTCCTGTTGAACGCCGGTCTCGGGGTGCGCACGTCCGAATTGAAACGGTTGCTCACGAACCCAGGGCCGCTGGTCTTTGGCCTGGCCGCCAATCTGCTCGTGCCGATCCTCTTCATCGCGTTGGTCTCGCTGTCGATGGACTTCTGGCATAACGCGGATGAGTTGCAGAGCATTCTCGTGGGACTGGCCTTGGTTGCCTCAATGCCGATCGCGGGGTCGTCATCGGCCTGGGCGCAAAACGCCGACGGGGACTTGGCGCTGAGCTTGGGCCTGGTCTTGATCTCCACGCTGGTGAGTCCGTTGACGACCCCGCTGTCGCTGCACGCGGCGGGCTTGATGACGCAGGGAGACTACGCCACAAGTCTTCACCAACTCGCCACGCATGGAACCGGAGCGTTCCTCATTGTCTGCGTCGTTTTCCCTTCGCTGCTTGGAATCCTCCTGCGGCAATTGCTGGGAGATCGGTTGACCGACCGCATGCGGCCTTGGCTGAAGCTCGCGAACTCGGCGAATCTGCTGGTCCTCTGCTACTCGAACGCCGCGATCTCGCTCCCTCAGGCGGTGGCCCAGCCCGACCTCGACTTCCTCGCCGCCATCCTCGCGATCACAGGCGGGCTCTGCATGTTCGCGTTCGGGTCCGGCTGGGGACTCGGCCATCTCCTCAGGCTGCAAGCGGGGGGACGCGCATCGCTGATGTACGGCCTGGGAATGAACAACAACGGCACCGGACTGGTGCTCGCCTCATTCGCATTCGCCGATCACCCGCGAATTCTGCTCCCGATCATCATGTACAACCTGGTCCAGCAGGTGGTCGCCGGCGGGTTCAACGCTTTGGCCGCCAACGCCCCGAAACTGGAACCGCGTGGGCTCGCCACGGCGGCAGGGTGAGGTCGACGATTCGCGAGTGGAACGGAAACAGGAGTCGATCCCACCGCTCCGAACGCGGGAACGACGGTCGAGCCCCGGCCCACTCACAAGTCCCAGGCCCCGGTATCGATCCGGGCGGCCAGCCTTATGGGAGCTGGCCAGGCGCCTGCCACGCCTGGGAGGATGGGCGTTCTGGTGGACGCCGATCGTCGCGGAAATTGATACATGATCTAATTTTTTAGATTTCAATGACCGAGGGGAGATTCGAACTCCCACGCCCGTTCAGGGTACGAGCCTCTCAGACTCGCGCGTCTGCCATTCCGCCACTCGGTCGAGAGGCTGAGCAACGAAGCGGTTCGATTCGCGTTGCCCGCCAGTGGCTCAGGAGGGATTCGAACCCTCAGCATCTCTCGGTCTAAACGAGAGTGGTCTGCCGATTGCCTACCGAGCCATCGATCATCAAAGTTGAGTTGTTGAAATGTATGAGTATGAAGATGATAATGAGAAGCTCGCCGAGCATGGAGACGTGGGGTCACAATGCTGTTCATCAGGTCTCAGCCAGAACGAGGGTAGTGAGTAGCTTCATGATTTGGATTCGCGTTAGGTTTGGGTTGCCGTTTCTGGCTTCACTCCCTTCAGACGCACTCCCCTGCCCTGATGTTCGCGCGAATCTCAAAAGAATCAACGACCCGCCATCGAGCTAAGAACCCCCCTCGTTCCCACGGTCCTCCGTGGGAATGCCGTCCCCGACGCTCTGCGTCGTCTGGCCTTCGAAAGCCGAGGACGCAGAGCGTCCCAGACTGCATTCCCACGGGGGACCGTGGGAACGAGTCGCGAGAGGCTTCCTAAGCCGTTGGTCTCGGTTTTCTTTGATTTTCTGATGCGTGACCTCGGGGATGCAAGGCCCACGGGGTGCCACGGGTTGTACTCAACCCGTGAGCAATTACCCAGGTTTTAGGCTCACGGGTTGAGTACAACCCGTGGCACCCAGGGCTTGCACATCATTCAATATTATGGATGACCATGTCCACCTGCTTAGCCCTGGATCGGGGCGTTGAAAAGAATCGGAGAGTGGCATCCAGAGGTTGGGAACCTTGGCCACACAGCCATAAGCTGTATCGATAGTACAATGCAAAATACGGAATTGCGGAGTGGGCGGAGAACCCGCTCTTTTTCGTGATCCGCTCGGTCCGCGCGAGTCGCGAGAAGTGACGGCCTCACGTTCCCAGTTTATGGGTGTCGAAACGTTTGATGAGGCTGGGTTTCTTCTTGTGGAGCTGGCGGAGGGCCTGGATTTTCGCGTCGACCTCGGCGGTGCGGCCCGTTCGCGCGGCCAGTTCACGGAGATCGGCGAGGAGGGTGACGGCCTGGTCGTACTCCTTGGCTTGCCCCGCCGCGATTCGATCGTCAACCTCCTGCCAGGCGGCCGACTCGCGGCCGGCCAGGTCGTCGAGGTGTTTCGTTCGGGCTTCGGTCCGTTCGCGTTCCTTGCGGGCGCGCTCCTTGGCTGCCTTCTCGGCCGCTGTCAGCCTCTTTGCTTCGACGATCTCGTCGCGGGCCGCGAGGAGCTGTCCGACCGTCCGCCGCGCTGCATCCGCGGCGGGTGCTGTCCCGGTTGGCCGGGTCGCGTCGCGGAACTGCCTCGCCAACTCCGCGCGGAGGATCAGGTCTCCTTCCTCGGTGAGGAAGCGGAGGAGATAGGCATCCTTGTCGGCTGCGGAAAGTTGCTTCACCCACCCGCGCATCACGTCGAGCGACGGCGCGGCGGGGGGCTCGCCCGCGCTGCCGCGTGCGGCGGCCTCGATCAACTCGTCATCGATCCAGAGGAAGCTGGCCAGCTCCTTGAGCGGCCCCGAGAGCTTCGCAAGGCCGGGCGGGACGGGGGGCTCGAGCTGCGCCTCCACTTCGGGATCCTCGTCGAGGACCAGAAATCGGAGCGAAGCGAGCCATCCCAGGTAGAGGGCCCGGAGGTCGCCGCGCATCAGGTCGCCCCGGAGCGCGATCAACGAGGCCATCCAGGGCTCACCCTCGGTCCATTCGTCTCTCGATTCGTCATCGGATGTGAAATCGACAATAATATGGTCACTTTTGGCTTTGAACGAGAGAGTCTCGTCGCTGCCGTATGGTGCGGCGGCCTTAATGTCGAGGAAGCCCTTGGGGAGGCGAAACATCAACTGGTGAGTGCCCCAGTTGGTCACGTAGACGAAAGCATCGAAGTAACGCTCCACCAGGGCCTCGGGATCGCCCCGGAAGTCACCGTAGTTGTATGTGTTCGTGAAGCTTGTCGCCGTGATTTCTGCTCGCGAAGAGATGGCACTCAGCTTGTCCATCTCTTTTTCACTGAGGGGCTGATCGATCGCGCGGAACTCGTAGTACTGATATTCGCTCATGCTCGGCCGAACCTCAATCGCTGGGATTGATTGGGGGTTGAATCCAGAGGGCATGACTGCAATTTAAGTCGTTCCCTCTGATCGGGGGAAGTAGGGGCTGGTGGCGATTTGCGAACGCAGCAACCAGGGACCGTGGATCGCCTTTAGGGTTTGGCCTCATCGGACGCGCAGAGAACACCTTCGCCCGCCGAGGTTGGTGGCGGGCGAGGTGCTCGAACGCCTTGCGGCCGCCAAGGAGCCCTTCTCGTGGGAATTCTTGCTTGAACTCAACCGGACCCTGGTTCGTTGAGCCGGACGTGCCGCTGGTTGGGCCTCGCGGCCCACCGACGCGACAGAGATGGGTCGTCAGCTCGGAGCGATGGGCTCAGGATGGGAAGCAGCGCCCGAAGGCGACCAACAAACGGGGAGACCCCTTCAGGCGGATCTTCCTGCGGATCAAGGCCCAGGCGAGGTTCCGCTCCTTCGCCAGGAAACCGAGCCAGGTCCGGCTGTCGGCGACGATGCGGAGGTCGGCGGCGCCGACGTGCCCCGGCTCGACCTGGATCGACTTGCCTCGGATGACGACCGTCGCCGCGGCGGGCTCCTCCCCGGTAAATTCGAAGTGATACGTGGCGTCCAGGCCCGCCGAGGCGTGCCGCTGGAAGGCGTGAGGGAGTACGGACAGGAAGGACCGGATCGACCTGAGCCGTCGGCCGCCGCCGACCCGCCTGGGCTTCTTGTGGGGGAACCGCTTCGAGACGTACGCCTCGGCGTCCGAGCCGCGGACGACGTAGACCGACTCCTCCTTCTCCCGCAACGGGTTGACGACCTCGTTCATGAAGCCCTTGCGGTCGGCCAGGAAGGGGCCGATCACGTCGTCGCCCGCGGGGCAGGCCGCCATGCAGTAGGCCGCCTTGTACTGGGGCCCGAACCCGAGGCTCTGCCACATCGAGACGGTCTCCGGGTCCTCGACCCGGCTGCGGTAGTCGCTTGCATTCTTGCTGTCTGCGACCTGCTCGACCCAGTCGGTGAATCCCCCGAGGAACTCCCGGTAGTTGTGCGTCAGGCAGGCCGTGAAGTCGAAGTGGCCGTCGGGGGCGATGGCGCCGACCGGGCACGCCGCCACGCAGAGCTTGCATTCCAGACACGGGTTGTAATCGATGGGCCGCGACTGCTCGGCAATCTCGGCGTCGATCAGGATCGTCGCCAGGAGGATGAAGTTGCCGAACTTCGGGTGGATGACGTTGCGGTGGATGCCCATTTGACCCAGGCCCGCCGCGACGGCGACAGGCTTGTGTGAGACGACCCAGACCTTATCGGGGAAACGGTCGATCTCCATCGGGAAGCCCATCGACGGGTTCACCGCCCGGACCCCCTCGGCCTCCAGGACGGAGACGATCTTGCTGGCGACTTCGTTGGTATGGTCCCCGACGTGGTGGAATTCCAAGTTGGCGACCGACCGGGCCGGGCTGCGGATCGGTTCCCGGTTCATCCGGCAGACGAGGCTGATCAGCCCCTTCGTCCACGGGTAGAGGCCGAGGATCTCGGCCCGCTGGTCGTCGAGGTCGTGCCGGTCGATGGCCACGAAGCCGACGTCATCGGCCCCCGCGTCCAGGCAAATCCGCCGCAACCTCTCGAACTCGATTCGACTCGGACGAGGGTGAGGCTCGGATTGTCGAAAGCGGACTACGCTGGGATGGTCATCAAGCTTGGTCATGGTGCTTTCCTCGTCCTGGATCTTGCCGGCCCGTTCCCATGCCCGACCTAGGCGTTCGATCGGGCCGGAGCGCGACGTCGATCTCAATGTCCCCGGAGCCGGCAATGGAGCCGACACTATGTTGTATATGCAACAATATGGCCAAAACGAGAGACGCTCAAGGTTCGGTGGCTCCCTCGCTCCAGAGCCGATCGACGGCCTGCCCGAGGGCGGCGGTCGCCTCGCCCCCCAGCATCGCCACGGCCCGCTCCTGGGCCTGCCGCCAGGCGGGGACGACCGCTTCGAGGAGGGCTCGTCCCTCGGCGGAGATCCTCAACGGGCGGGCTCGCTTGTCGCCCGACCCGTCCACCTCCAGCCAGCCGTTCCGCCTCATCAGCTCGACGTCCCGACTGAGGGTGGACTTGTCCATCCTGAGAAAGCGGCAGAGGTCACCCGGCCTGGCGGTCCCCATCCGGGCGACGGCGACCAGAAGGTTCAGTTGGCCGACTCTCAGCCCGTGGGGCCGCAGGGCCTCATCGTACAGCGCGGTGACGACACGGTTGAGCGTCCGCACCCGGACGCCCAGGCACTCGCCCGCGATGAGTTCGGCGGCCGGCATGTTGTCCTTCGTCCCCGCCATTTGGATTCTCCATCTCCAAAATGATTGTATATGCAACGTTCCGGAAAGTCAATCGACACGTTGAGGCCACTTCGGGAAACAAGAGGCCCATTCCAGGACAGAGTGGTAGCGGTGCGAGATCTGGGGCAGAAGACGCACGCGCAAGGGGACGGGCTCCGAAGGTTGTTGGTCTTGATCCATTGACAGCCGGATCGCCTGGTCCGCAGGGCTTAACCCGACTTTCTGTTCCGAGGATTGTAGGACACCGCTTTCAGCCCCTGTTTCGGGCCGGTGGGATGGGCCTGACCGGGCTTCTTGACGGCGTTCCCGGACTGGAACCGGTTGGTCCCGGCTCCGAGGACGAATCGCTGGCCGGGTCGGCCCGGCGGGGTGAGTGGCGACGCTGAGCCGTTCTGGATCGGAATGGGGGCCGAGACGACGCGGTGGATCGAGTCGACCTGGGCCACGAAGTCGCCGCCGGGCCGGTTGTTGCCCGAGGGGAAGAAGCCGTAGAAGTCGCCGTCCAGGCCGTTGCCGGCGACGTCCTGGATGCCCCCGGAGAGAACCGTGAAGGTGAACTTGCCCCCTCGGATCTGGCGGCCACGGTTGAGCGTCAGAGTGACCGATTGAGCGGCCGTGGGGTTGTTCGATGCCGTCGTGCTGGCGTTCGTGATCAGGATCGGCGTGTTGCGACGCGCCCCGACGAGGACCAGTCCGGCGAAGCGATAGTTGGCCCCGTCCACCAGGCCGAACTGGTCGAGACCGCTTCGGTCGTCCTGAAACGCAACCCCGATCCGCCCGCTCAGGCGGTCGAGGATCAGGTCGGTTACCTTGGGCCCGACGGTATCGATGATCAACCGGTTCATGATGAGTGCGCTCGTGGTCACCCCCGCGCGGCTCGTGGCTTCGGCGGCGATGGACGAGTAGGTGCCGTCCGCAAGGGGTTGGAGCACGGTCGCTTCCCACACTCCGGCGGCGTTGGTGACGGCGGAAGCGATGTAAAGCCGGGTGGCCGGATCCCCGGTGCCGACAGAGACCCGCACGACTGAGCCGGGTTGGCCCGTGCCGACGAACGTGGGTGTGTTGTCCCTGGTGATTCCGTCCGTATTGGAAATCCCGGTGTCGCTCGCCAGTTGGAGTTGCCCGAACAGCGGGACGGGCCGGTCGGTCTCGGCGATGACGGCCGTCCCGTTCGCGACGGTCGCGCTCCCGCCGATGCTTGCGATCGTCGTCGTGACGGCGTAGACACCTGGTAAGAAATAGGTATGCGTTCCCATCACCCGGAAGGTCAGACCGTTGGGGAGCGACCCGACGACGGAGATCGTCCCGACCGAGGGGACGCTGCCGTCGCCCCAGTTGATCATGGTGAGGAAGTCGCCCGGCGTGGCGTCGGGATCGGTGGTCGTGAAGCTGGCGACGAGCGAGGTGACCGCCGTCCCCGCGGGACCGGAAACGGTGGCGCCGACTGCGACGATCGGCGCGTCGGCCACCGTGACCGGTGAGGTCGTGTTGACCGGCGGCGCCGAGGAGATGGTTGTAATCGTCACGCCGCCCACGGTCGTGGTGGTGGTGGTGCCCCGGTCGGCAATTGTCGTGGTGACGAAGAGGCTGCCCTGTTCGCGGTAGAGGTGCGTCCCCGTGACGTAGAAGAGGCTCGGATTGCTCGCGTCCTGGGTCACGATCCCCGATGAGGAGGTGCCGTCGCCCCAGGCGATCGTGGTGACGTAGTCGGCTGCCTTGGCTCCAAAATCGGCGTCCGTGAACCGGGCGACGATCACGTCGACGACCTGCGTCCCCTCGATCGCGTTGATTGGCAAGGGGGGGAGAACCGGGACCACCGGATTGGTCCCTGTGTTCGTGATCTGGATCGCCTCGAAGTTGATGAAGTTTACGACCTGGCCGTTGAAGGTCAGGCTCGTCGGGGTCACGGTGTAAGGCTGATTCTGGGCGTCGAACCTTAGCGTGTCGGTTCCCGGGCCACCGTCCAGGAAGGTGGTGCCCCCCGCGCCGAGGCTGGAAGCCGAGAGGCTCACGAGATCGTCTTCCGACCCCGTGTTGACGACGGTCGCGACTCCGGGAGGGGTCGCGACGAGAGTCACCAGGTCGGCACCCCCGTTGGTATTGATCGTCAGGCCGGTCAGCCCCGTGGCCGCGACCGGGTTGTTCACGACAACCGTGTCGTTGCCCAGTGACGTATTGAGAATTGCGTTGGTCTTATTGGCGAAGTTGATCAGCTCGAAGGCGGGGGGAAGCACTGCGCTGTGGATCTGCGTCGTCGCGAACCCGCCGATCGTCGGCCCGTTGACCACGTTGATCGACTGCGGGCCGGCTGGGGCGTTGAACGTGAAAGAAGCCGCCGGGACCGTATCATCGATCGGTTCCAGGCCGGCGAAGCTGATCGTCGAGCCATCGAGATTGATCAGGCCGGTGGTCGGGTTCAGGGCGGTGTAACTTTCGTTGGTCGCGGTGAACGTCCCGGCCGAGCGCTGAAGCACCAGCCGGTCGTTTCCCAGGCCGCCATCGAATTGGATCCCGTTGGCCGGGATCGGATTGCCGCCGGCAAACTCGATGGTGGTCGTATCGTCACCATCAAGCGTGTTGAATTCCAGATGCTCAATGGTGCCGATGTCGAGGTTGAACAGGCCGAGGTTAGTGCGATCGAACCGGAGCCGAGTGCTATCGTTGGGATTCACCTGGAGGAGGAACTGATCGCCTTCGGTGGGCGAGCCGTTCACCCGCACCGTGTCGACCCCCGCGCCTCCATCAATGACGTCGCTGCCGTCGCCGTTGTTCCAGATGAACAGGTCATTGTCGCCGTCGCCAAAGAGCTGGTCGTTCCCTGGGCCGCCGACGATCGTGTCGGCCCCTGCTCCGCCGTGGATGACGTTGGCGTTGCTGTTGCCGATTAGCGAATCCGCGGCCGATCCGCCGATGATGTTGTCAAAGCCACGCACCCCTGCCGTTCCGGTGGCCGGATTGACGGTCCCGAGCATGAACAACTGACCGCGGATCTCACCGCTCGGCTGGTTTGGTAGCGTGGGGAGATTCACAGAGATGCGCCCGGCGAACAATTCGGCGATCAGAGCCGGGGTCAACGCCTGCGAATCCGTTGACAGCCAGGTCCCGGCGAGCAGGCCCGCGGGAACGGTCGACCCATTCAGCTCGCTCCCCGCAATGTCCCGGACGATCGGTCCGTTGACGCCGACGGCCTGGTTGTGGAAGTGAGCCCCACTGAGCGACGTTCCCTCGAGCTTGCGGTAGGCGATCGCGAACGCAAGCTCGGTCTGGGCCGCGTTGAGCTGGAAGACACCGTAGCCGCTGGCCTGTGACGGTGAAACGGGCCCCGGTTCCTGGACGCCGCTCAGGAGGGCGGCGAACAAGGTCGAGGTCGAGCCGGGCGCCAGGTCGACCTCGACGGTGGCGGTGTAGGCCGAGTAGTCCAGCGTGTTCGTGCCCGAGCCGCCGTCGAGGAAGCCGCCCGAGAGCGTGGCGGCATCGGAGAAGCGGATCGTGTCGTCGCCGCCCCCTGCGTTCACGCTGGTTGCGATCAAGGTTCCGAGAATATTGAATTGGTCGCTGCCATTGCCGGCGTTGACGGTGAGGCTCTCCAGGTCGGTGAAAACCACCGGGCCGCCGATTCCCACCACGCTCCCCGGCGCAATCGCGACCGTGCGCCCGGTCGCGTCGATCGTATCGTCGAGGATCGCCCGATTGTTTCCCCCTTCGCCGTTAAGGACGAACGAGGCGGCCAGCAGACTGGCCGGGCTGTTGGCGGTGCCCACGTTGAACGTATCGTCACCACCGCCGGCGTTGACGATCAGGCTCACGGCCGGATCTGATGCGCTCAGGGGCTGGTCGCCGGGGGTGGTTGAGTCGAAGTCGAAGTCGCTGTTGAATCCGCTGTCACCCAAGCTGAAGCGGTTGTGCCGGAGCAGGCCGCCGGCTTGATCGAACGTGATTGTCTCGGCGGCGGCGGTCCCCGTGAACGTGGCCGTCTTGCCCACGAGCGTGGCCGTGAAACCTTGCGGCGCAATCGCCAGGCCGCGAACCGTGGCGCCACCGCCGATCGCACCGATGAGCGAGGCGCTGCCGGTCGCTAGGTTGATCTGATAGAGCCCGGGAACACCCGCCACGACCAGGGCGGCATAACCGGTTTGAGTCCCGCTCGTCGTGGTGATGTCGAAGCCGAGGATCGCGTCCGCATCGACGCCCAGTGCGCCGACGGTGATGAGCGCACCGGCGTTCGGCGGGTTCTGGATCGCCAAGATGTCGAGGCTCGAGTCGATGGCGTAGAGCGTCGTCGTCGTGGCGAACGGGAAATTGTTCGAGTAGGCCGAGCCGACGATCTTCGGTGCCGTGCCGAAGTTCGGATCGCCCGCGGCATAGGCCAAGGCGCTATCGGTCGCTGCCACGGTGCCGGTATCGGCGCTGAGCCGCAGATTCTGCCCTGCGTTGCTCGTGACCCTGACGCGGTCGGGAACCGGATTGAAGTCGAAGCCGAAATCCGTGCCGTTCAAAGAAGGGGAGAACGGCGCGGAGCCAACCGCGGTCGCCGCGCCCGTGACCTGGTTGATCGCATAGATCCGGCTGCTGCTTCCCAAGCCGTAGAGGCCGCCGTTGACCGGGCGGAAATCAATGCCGAGCACCGTCTCGCCCGACTGGAGACCCGTGATCGGGATCGAACTGGTGATCGTCCCTGGCGTGGCCGTATCAAACCGGATCAGCGCGTCCCCCGTGGTCACGCCAAACGCGGTCGCCATCAGCGTGCGGTCTTCGCACGCTTCGAGGTTTCCGAGCACCCATCGACGTCGGGCCGAGTTCCGATCACGTGCATCGATTCCACGGCCTGCATTTCGCTTACCGCGCAACAGGGAGGACATGTTGCACCTTCAAGATGAGGGAGGACCGGACTGAGTCCACGACGGTGGCGACTTCGCCAGCACGCATCCCGTGGAGATCTTCGCAATGATCCCAATGAATCATGCGCAAAACATGCGGGTCAATCTTTGCGCGATCATGCGGACTCATGCTACAGGGGCGCGGAGGCGCGAATCTAGGTGGTTTTGGTAAAATTTGCCAAAATCGGTGTCCGAGGCAGGTGGCGGCGTGATCTTGGCCGGGATCTTGTACTTACGGTTGACGCGTCCGGAGCTCGTCACAGGCGAGCGATCGAAAGTTCGGTCAGAAACTGTCCCGCTCTGATCGATATTTGGCCGGCCCTGGAGAAGGGGCACTTCCTCCCGATCGCTGGAAGTTGGTTTCGGATCACCACATTCGTTGAAGTCATCTCGTCGGAACGCCGTTCGCATAAGGCCGGTCCATCGATCGGCTGATTGCGGCTTGGGGTCTGTGGTGAGTCGGCCGTTGTGATCGGAACTAGTGATGTGGTGTGGTCACAATCACAGAAGGTTGTTGATATAAGAATGTTTGTATTTATTAATGCGTGTTTTTTTGTGTCGTGAGTTTGGTGGAGGCGAGCGTTTGAAGTGTTTAGTTTTTTATAAATTTTGATTATTTGTGGCTATTGTTGCTGGCTGTTTTCTTTTCGAGGCATCTCCGGCCCTCATGGAGCAGCCGTTCAAGGGTTGGGACGCCTGGCCTCAATGGGTTGTTTTCTGGAATTTGTGATTATAAACGAGATTGTAGCAAGGATACCGGGATCTCGTTCCCACGCTCTGCGTGGGAACGAGTTACTTCCGCGAATTTCGGCTTCCGGGGCAGAGAGACGGCCTGGTTTCCTTGCGACAGCATCTTATGAACTCGTGTTTTGCTTGATGCCACGGGTTGGAGTCAACCCGTGGCATCAAGGAGCGGCATGTCGGTCCAAGGAAGATCATGGCCCGCTGATTCGGCTGCCCATCGGGCAAGCCGGTCAACGAATGGGAGACCAACTCACTGGCCGGTTTGCCCCTGGGCGGGGCGTGGGCGATTGGCCGGGGCGCCGGGGAGTCGCTTGGCGGCCGGGTCGGACGGCGGTTTGTCGAGGGCGAGGAAGGAGAAGAGGTCGGCAAGCTCTTGGGTGGTCAGTTGCTTTTCGATGTCTTCGGGCATGAGGGAGAGCTCGCTGACTTTTTTCTCTTCGACCTCGTCACGGGTGATCGTCTCCTGTTTGCCGCCTTGGATTTTGAGGATGACCCGTTGCGGGTTGTCCTCGACAACCAGGCCGGTCAGCACGCGACCGTCGGTGGTGGCGATCATGGTCGCCTGGTAGGCGGGGCCGATCACGAGGCTGGGGTCGAGGACGTTCGAGAGGAGTTGCTCGAAATCCGAGCGGCCGATGCCGGTGATGTCGGGACCGACCTCCTGCCCTTCGCCGTAGATCTTGTGGCACTGGGCGCAAAGCTTTTTGAAGACCTGCTGGCCGGCGAACGGATCGCCCGGGTTGTTCCGGAGCAGGTTACGCGCTTGTGCGATCACCTGCTCTCGCCCCGGGTTGCGTTGTTCGCGCACGCTTCCCCAGTGGGCTTTGACGAGCTGGGTCAGCTCCGGGTCTTTGCTCTTGGAGAGGCGGCGAATCTGGTTGACGTTCAAGACGGAGGGGGAGAGAGTCTTGGCGGCAACCGCCTGGACCAGCGGCTTGCTCCAGGCGGTGCGCTGGGTCAGGAGCTCAATGGCCTTCGGTTGGAGCTCGGGCTCCATCTTCGGGTATGCGGCCAGCACCAGGGACGCGACTTGGGGTTGGTCCACCCGGCCCAACGTCGCAAGGATCCGGCCCCGGAAGTCGGCCGAGCTCTTGCTGGGATCGGCAAGTGCCTCGGCGACGGCGTCGAGCACCGAGCCGTCGCGTGCGACGATGAGGGCGGTGAGCGCCTGCAGCCGTCGCGTCTCAGACTGTTGCGACGAAGCGAATCCACGTCGAGCCGTCTTGAGCCCTTCCGGATCTTTCCAGGAGGCGGCCAGTAGCGCGGCGTCGAGCGCGATCGGTGAGTCGGGCTGATCTGCCAGACTGGTTTGCAGGATCGGCCCCAGCCCCGCTTTCAACGCCTCGAGTCGAGGACCGGCGATCTCGCCGTCCTGAATCCTGGTGGCCAGGGCGGCCAGCCCTTTGCCGGCTGCGTCGTGGTCGGCGTTTCGTCCCGCCGTCAACATCGCGATCAAGCCGACGATCGGGCCGGCATCATGGTTGCGCCGGCCGAGGATCCGGTCGATGACGCGCGGCATGAGCCCGATCAAGTTCGGTGAGCGCTTGAGCTCGATCTTGCGGACCTGGGCGACGAAGTCGTCCCCCTGCTCTTCCAGGAGCGGATGGAGGTTTTGCCAGACGATGTGCGGGATCAGCACGTCGTCGCCGCACCGCGAGAGCACTTCGAGGAGGATGGGCATCGGCTCCACACCGGCGAGCTTTCGTGCGGCGATCGCGACTTGGACCAGCACGTCGCGATCGGGATCGGCGGTCAAGGAAACGACTTTCTCCCGGACCGTGGCGTCGACCTGGCGGAAGTTGCCCGCCGCGCGAACGCCCCAGGCCCGGAGCCCACCATCGGCGAGTTCGAGGACCTGCCGGTGGAAGCCGGGCTCAAGGGCCCCGGTGCCGACCAGTGACCAGAGCGCGTGCATCCGCGTTTTGCGAGGCAGCTTTTCGTCGAGCACGAGCGTCTGCAACGCCGGTTGAGCCGTCGGATGGGCCCGCTCGATCAGGATTCGCTGGGCGATGTCGCGGTAGTAGACGTTCGGGCTCTTGAGCCGTTCGATGAGCTGAGCGTCGGTCTCCTGGGCCAGGTCGATCCGAGGAGCACGCGGGTTGTTTTCGTAGCGGACGCGATAGAGCCGTCCTTTGAGGCGATCGATCCCGTCGGGGTCGCGGCGGGCGTCCTGGTAGCAGTGATAGCGATCGTACCAGTCGAGGATGTAGAGGCAGCCGTCGGGCCCGGTCTTCTGGGAGACGGGCATGAACCAGGCGTCGTTGGCGGAGAGAAAGTCGGGGGCACTCTTCGCGCGATAGGTGGCTCCATTGCGTTCCAGGGTATCGACATTGATGCCGTTCGCGTGGATGTTCCCCATGTAGAGCCGTTCGCGGAACTGGGCGGGGTAGGCGTCGCTGTCGAAGAAGTGGATGCCGCAATACGCGGCCTTTTGATGCTTGTAGTCAACGATCGAGCCGAGCTTCCAGGTGAACGGGGGATATTCCCCCCTTGGCGGTGGTAATACCCGGTCTCGGTCAGGTGCCAGAGGTGGTCGATCACGCAGGCGCTTGCGAATGCACTTCCGTCGAGATTCCAGGCGATGCCCCAGGGGTTGCTCGTCCCTTCGCAGAAGACCTCGAAGTCGCGTGTCTTGGGATGGATCCGGAAGATAGCGCAGGTGAATTTGTATTCTTTGCCGCGATGCTTGATGTGGCTCTGGTTGAAGACGCCGTTCCAGCCGTAGAGCCAGCCGTCGGGGCCCCAGGTCAAGGAGTTCGGCAGTTCGTGGGTGTCGTCGCGGCCGAATCCCGAGACGACGACCTCGCGGGTGTCGGCCTTGCCGTCGCCGTCCGTGTCCTTGAGGAAGAGGATGTCGGGGGCGTTCGCCACCCAGACGCCGCCGTGTCCCACGGCGATGCCCGAGGGAATGTTCAGGCCTTCCGCGAACAGGGTGAACGAGTCGGCCTTGCCGTCACCGTCCTTGTCTTCGATCACCTTGACCCGGTCCCGCCCGACCCCGGGAGAACTTCGCGGGTACTCGAGGCTCTCGGTGATCCAGATCCGGCCCCGCTCGTCGAACGTCATGGCGACCGGGTTCACGATGTCGGGTTCGCTGGCCACGAGCTCGACCTTGAAGCCGTCGGGAACGGTCATCTTCGCAATCGCGTCAGTGGGCGAGAGCGCCGGGCCGGGCGGCTGGTCCTGGGCGTGGGGAATCACCTCCTGGGCCGTCACCTGCGCAGGCGACGAGAGACCGCCGCAGAGGAGCAATGCGGTCAGGAACCGAAAACGGACGCGATACCGATGCCTCAACGTCTCCATGCCTCGTAACTCCATCACTCGGGAACCTGTCCGGTCGGGGTGGCTGGGCGTTTCTTGTGCGAATGGTCCGGGGGGTTGCACCGAAGTTGCAACGCGACCCGACTGGTCTGTTTCCTGATTCATTGAACTGGGATCCCAAGAAATAAGGTCAGGGGGGCTGTGCCTGGCGGAGTGATCGAGGAAGTTCGGCTGTCGTCCGTCCGCCGGCCCGCTCATCATAAGGGGATCCGCGGCCGACTCAACGGAGTTTGCATTCCGCTCGAGTCGACGATCCAAGCCGGCCACGATCAGGCACCGTCGCACGGCGATGTCGGATCGGTTCCACCGTGAGCGGATCCCATCGCCTTGCCAACTCTCCAGCCCTCCGGGCTTGAGGAGCACGTGACGATCCAAGGCGGCTGCCGTCTCGATGGTGAGCGCAACATGAGGCCGGCGTGTCATGCCGGCCCTCCCACCTCTCGTGTCTGGTTTGATCGCCATCCAGGTTCTCATCGCGGGCCACCACGGGGCAAGTAAATTCCCGCCTTGAGCTCGAACAAATTCAAGCGAAAGTCCAGGCTTTCAAGCCGGGTGTCTCGATCGAAACCCATTGGTCTTGCGAAGGGAGAGGCAGGTGTGCCGCCGAGGTCGCCCCAGCCTCGGCGGTTCGTTCTCGCGTGGTCGCCCTCATGTTGGGAGAGAATGCTGGTTTGTGAATATTCATTGTGGATTTGCTTGCGTGTTCATGCAAGAATATAGAAAAAATGCCGGAATCTCGTTCCCACGCTCTGCGTGGGAATGCCGTCTGCGACGCTCCGCGTCGTCTTCCCCGGCGGGTGGGGCCGCAGAGCGGCCAGAACGGCATTTTCTCGCCGAGCATGGGAACGAGTTTCTCCCGAAAATTGTGGCCTCCGGGGCAGACGGACGGCCCGGTTTCTTTGCGACAGACTCGTTCATTCGAGTGAATATTTCTTGTCCTCCGGAACGTAGAGCTGTTCCAGTTCCATCTTCATTTCCTGGACCAACTCCGGCTGATCCATGGATCGATCACGCGTCTCGCCCGCATCCTCGACCACGTGATAGAGCGCAAACCGTTCGCGTTTGGCATCGGCCAGCAGCTTCCAGGGGCCGCGCCGCATCGATACCCTCCACGGCCCGTCTTCGGCGTAGTCGAACTGCCAGTGGAGTGGCCTCGGGCGGTCGACCGACTTGCCGTCCAGCAGGGGTAAGATGTTCACACCGTCCAAGGTTCGGTCGGCCGGAGGGGCCACGCCGGCCAGAGCGCAGAGGGAAGGCATCAGGTCGGTAAAACCGATCGGCTCCGCGCACTCGGTCCCCGGCTTGACCCGAGCGGGCCAACGCACGATCGCGGGCACGCGATAACCGCCTTCGTACATCGACAGCTTCATTCCGCGAAACGGCCCGGCCGAACCGTGCGAATGGATCGCGTTCGGATAGCCAAGCAAGGCTTGCGGACCGTTGTCGCTGGTGAAGAGGACTAACGTCTTGTCGCGGAGTCCGCGCGTGTCCAGGGCCTCGAGCAGGCGGCCGACCTCGTGATCGATCAGGCTGACACTGCCGTAGTAGTCACGCATCGTCTGATCTTTCAAATCGGAATACATCGCCCTGTATGACTCGGGCGCGGCGACCTGCTCGTGCGGGGCATGGAACGTGACGAAGACGGCGAACGCCTTTTCGCCGGCGTCAGCGATGAACTTCAGGGCTTCGTCCACAACCAGCGTGCTGGCGTGCCCCTTGAGCGGCGCGACCCGCTTGCCGTTGCGAACGAAGTTGGGCGGGTTTTGGTGGGCGGTATTGTTCTGGGTGGCAAACCAGTGGTCGAACCCGAAGTCGCCCGGAGTGGGCTCACTCCCGTTAAACCGGCTGTTCAAGTGCCATTTTCCCGACAGGCAGGTCGTGTAGCCTGCGCTCTTGAGCCGCTGGGCAATGGTAATCTCGGTACGCGGCAAGTGAACGCCGGAGTCTCCGCGGATCCAGTCGCGAACACCGACTCGGTTGGGGTTGCGCCCGGTGAACAGGGCCGCCCGAGACGGGGAACAGATCGGAGCCCCCGAATAGAATGAGGTGAGGCGAACTCCCTCTCCAGCCATTCGATCGAGATTCGGCGTCTTGATCCGCGAGTGCCCAAAGCAGCCCAGGTCGCCGTAGCCGAGGTCGTCGGCAACGAGCACCACGATGTTGGGCTTCGCGGTGTCGGCGGTCGCAAGACAAGAGAGAATGATGGCGAGCGTGGTCGAAAGCATTCAAGCGGTCTCCCTGGCAACGGAGCGGGAAGCCTCCTACTCTACGAGATCATTCGATAGGTGCAAGAGCCTCGCATGTGCTGACTTGTGCGAGCATGACGTCCGGAGCCGTGCGCTCATCCGCCTCGGCCCGGCAGCGGCGGCATCGAAGCCAGGCGAGATCCGGCTTGGAGTTGTCGCAACCCGCCCGATCGCGGCTTCCCGCCGGTCTCCCCGCGCGGATCCTCCCTGCGCCTCCGAGTCAAACCTCCCTTCCTGTACGGATGCGAACTGACTATCATCGGCAGGCAGGCAAAGCCGGGGGAGGCACGTTTCGTCCCGGTTCGGCGAAACGGTTGCTCCCGAGTCGAATGCCGTTCGACGTCGTCCCGAGCCGGGAGAGACTTGCTAATGGCCGGGCGAGCTGATGCGTCACGCGAGCTGCGTCTTGGGCTCTACGCTCTCGAGAGTGGGGCGATCGACGACGAACAGCTCATCTCGGCCATCCGCGCCTGGACCCGCTCCAGCGACCGGGCCTTGTCCCAGATTCTGGTCAGCCGGGGCTTGCTCGAGCGGGATTCACTCGCCCGGCTGGAAGACCAGGTCACGCGCGATCGCGAACGGTCCCTTGCACCCGCCGGCGAAGCGACCGCCGGCCAACCGCCTGAGCTCGAGCCGGACGCGACCGTCGCCTATGCCGGGCGTTCCTTCGACGAGAAGGACGGCAGCACCGTGCCCGGCGGCTCTCGGTTTCAAATTCTCAAGCCGCACGCCCGCGGCGGCCTCGGTGAAGTCTTTCTCGCCTTTGACGGCGAGTTAAAGCGCTCGGTCGCCCTCAAGGAATTGCAGCCCCGCCGCGCCCATGATCCCGATTCCCAGGCCCGCTTCCTCCTTGAGGCGGAAGTCACCGGCAAGCTGGAACATCCCGGGATCGTGCCGGTCTACAGCCTGGGCCGGTACGCCGACGGCCGCCCCTACTATGCGATGCGGCTCATTGAGGGGGAAACCCTCGGGGCGGCGATCGAGCGGCTTCACCGCATGGGGGCAAGCGCGGCCAAGGCCGCCGACCGGACACTCGCGTTCCGGCGGCTCTTACGAAGCGTGATCGATATCTGCAACGCCGTGGCCTATGCCCACAGTCGAGGAGTCGTTCACCGCGACCTCAAGCCCGACAACATCATGCTTGGTCCGTTCGGCGAGACCCTCGTCGTGGATTGGGGCATCGCCAAGTCTTCGTTCGCCGACACCCGGAACCATCCCGGCGAATCCGCGGCGACGCTGGTTGCTTCGGCGGACGTGTCGATGACTCAGCCCGGCTCAGTGATCGGGACCCCCCGGTACATGAGCCCTGAACAGGCGGCGGGCGACCTCGAACGCGTTGGGCCGGCGAGCGACATCTACAGTCTGGGGGCGATCCTCTACTGTCTACTTGTGGGACATGCCCCGTTCGGGGACGGCGACCTGGCGAGCGTGCTGGATCGGGTGCGCCGAGGGATTTTCCCCGCCCCGCGCCGGGTGCTTCGGTCGGTCGACCCGACGCTGGAAGCCGTCTGTTTGAAAGCGATGGCTCTGGACCCCGCCGAGCGTCACGCCTCGGCCCTCGACCTGGCCAACGAGCTCGAAGCCTGGCAGGCGGACGTCCGCTATCGCGGCGAACAGGAGCAGGCCCTGAGCCAGGTCAAGGGCTCGTTGACCCGGCTCTGTCTCGAGCGGGCGCACCAGGCTTTCGGCCGCGACGCTCACGCCGAGGGAATGCTTTGGCTTGCCCGTGCGCTGGAGAATGCCCCCGCCGACCCTCCCGAACTCCAGCGTCTGATTCGCACCAGCCTGTGCGGCTGGCACTCGGGGGGGAAGCTGCTGGAACGGACACTTCGCCACGCCGAGGAAGTTCATGCCCTGGCCTTTTGCCCCGACGCTCGAAAGCTTGCGACCGGGGGCGCGGGCCAGAACGCCATCCTCTGGGACATTTCGACCGGCTCGCGCCTTTCCTCGTCGCTGCAACACCAAGGCGCGGTTCGCGCCCTGGCGTTCCACCCGGATGGGGCGTCGGTCGCCACGGCCGGCGACGACGGCATGGTCCGGCGCTGGGATGCCGTCACCGGCAAGCCGCTTGGCGATCCGCTTCGCATCGGAGGATCGATCGCCGCGCTGAGCTTCAGCCTCGACGGTTCGAAGCTCGCCGTGACTGCGACCGGGACCGGGACCGGGGGCGCGGGTCAAGCGATTCTCTGGGACCTCACGACTGGCCTTCCGCTCCGCGAGCCGGGGCAGAGCGAGTGGCGGGCCCTGGCCGTCGCGTTTTCCCCGGACGGCAAGACCCTCGCGGTGGCGTGTGAGGACGGCCTGGTTCATCGGCTGGAGGTGGCGACCGGTCGGTCGACCGGAACGCCCCTCGAGCATGGTGCGGCCGTCCCGGTTCTCGCGTTCGACCCAGGCGGACAGATGCTGCTTTCTGCCTGCCTTGATGGAACCGCCCGGCTCTGGGATCTATCCACGCGGGTCGTCACCGTGACGTTGCCCCATCAGGGAGCGGTCCACTCCGTCGGGTTTCGGCCCGATGGAGACGCGTTTGCAACGGCCTGCGAAGACGGGACCGCGCGGCTCTGGGAGACTCGCACCGGGCGACCGATCGGCGAACCGCTTTCTCACCGGGCGCGGGTCACCTGCCTTGCGTTCCGACCGGACGGGACGATGCTGGCCACGGGCAGTCCCGACGGCACGATCCGGCTCTGGTGCGCGGCCAGCGGCCTGCCGATCGGCCCTCCGTTGGCCCAGGGCGGAGCCGTTCGAGTGCTGGTCTTCAGCCAAGACGGCCGCCGACTTGCAGCGGGTGGCTCCGACGCGACGGTGCGGTGCTGGAAGGTTCCGAACCCCGTCGAAGGCGTCCCCGAACGCGTCTCCTGCTGGGTTCGCGTCACGACCGAGCTCGAGTTCGACTCCGGCGACGCGATCCGCCGGATGGACGGTCCCACAAGCTGGGAGTGCCGCCGCCGCTTGACCGACCTGGGGGGACCACCGCTTCGGTAATAAAAAGTTCAGGTTTTAACCACGAATAACACGAATGACACGAATCATTTGAAATTAAAATTGTTGAAGAATTTAAATTATTAAATTAATCTTAAATTGCTGCTCTTTTTTATTCGTGTCATTCGAGTTATTCGTGGTTGAAAATTTTTCTGTATTGTGCTCGAACCCGTCTCTGGGAGGCGAGAGGGGCGAGTGAATGCCCTGCTCTGTTCGGTGTTGTCTACGAACAGAAGTTCACCAGGGTGGGGTGAGGCGATTCAAGGCGGCACGGAACCGGTCGAGGGGGCCACGAGAGCCTTGAGAAGGGGCCAGGTCGACCGCCTCGCTTGGGTCATTCCGGAGGTCGTAGTATTCCTCGTGTCCGTCGCCATGGCGATGGTAGACCTGGTCGTCGGTGACGACGGCACGCATCAGGTCGGTGGCTCCGGGGTGGTAGCGGAGCGAGACGGGCCGATCCTGGTCGGGCGAGAACTCCGCGAGGGCGGCCCCCTCGACCACTCGATCGGGCGCGGATTCGGAGTCCACTGACGGAGGGAGGAAGGAACGCCCGGGAAACGGGGCCCTGGCCTGCGGGATTCCGACGAGGTCGACGAGCGTCGCCGGGAGGTCACGCAGGCTGACGGCCCCGGGGACGACGGTTTTGGCCGGGAGCCGATTGGGGGCGATGACGATTAATGGGACATGGATCTCCGGCTGATAAACGCTCTGCCGGTGGCCCACGATCGGGTAGCCGTTGTGGTTGTGTTCGCCAAAGTGTTCGCCGTGGTCGGAGGTGACGACGATCACGGTGTCTTCGAGTCGGCCGAGTCGACCGAGCTCGGCGACCAGCCGGCCGATCTGACCGTCCAGATAGGCGAGGCAGTCGTCGTAGGAGTCGCGGGCGAGCCGCAGCTCTTCCGCGGTCCGTTGACGAGGCACTTCGCCGATCCAGTCCCGCAGGGCCCGGCGCTCGGTCAGCGTGGCAGGGCGACGGCTGAAGGGGTGAGCCGCACCGCTGGGGACGAGGTAAGGGTCGTGGGCGTCAAGATAGTTGAGGAAGACGAAGTAGGGGCGGTCGCCCTGGTTCGCGATCCAGCTCAGGGCCGCCTGGTTGATCTCCGCGGCCCCCTTTCGATGGTGCGATAACTCGAGCGGATGGCTCGCCTCGCGGCCGGCCGCCGTCCAGAGCTGATCCAGGAGCGGCTCGAGCCGCCGGCAGATCAGCCAGCCGAGCGCGGAGCTGCGGAGAGTCTCCAGGGGCGAGACGACGAAATCCTCGTAGTGCCCGAAACCCCGGCTCAAGCCGTACTCGGCCGTGCAGAAGACCGTGTTGGCGGCGAATCCGGCGGTCGCATATCCCTGGCGGCCGAGATACTCCGCCAGCGTGGGGTAACGCGTGTCGAGCGCCCGGTCCGGGCCGACGGACAATTCCCAGGGCCATCGACCTGTAAACATGCTTGCGTGCGATGTCAGGGTCCACGGTGATGTCGCGATCGCCCGCTCGAACCGAACGCCCTGGTCGGCCAGGCGTGCCAGGTTCGGCGTGGTGTTGCGCGGGGAGCCGTTGAGGTTCGTGGCATCGGCGCGGACCGTATCCATCACGACCAGAAGCACGTTCGGAGCGCCCGGCCGGGCCGCTTTGTGGGACGAACCGCTTCGTGCCGCCCACCCATCCCGGCCGGACGCGATTGCCCCCAGGGCCACCAGGGCCAGGCCGAGCGGTGGCAGGCTCGCTCGGACCATGCGTCGAAAACGTCCGCGGTGGGCCTGGATCGTCGGTGCGATCCAACAGGCGAGGCCCGCCCCAAGCATCAGGGAGCAGCTCGCCCAGAGCCCGGGGACAGCCAGCAACGGTGTCGTCAGCGCGAGAGTGCAAAGCAGCCAGGCGGCGAGGAGACCGCCCCCCTTCGGAAACGGACGAACCAGGATCGTCAGGAAGAGGCCGACGGCCCCGAAGAGGACCAGGTTGGCCACCGGAATCATCCAGAGGGCATGCGGACTCTTCCGGAATAGGCCGTGCTGGGTCAGGTGGACGCGAGCGAGGAACAGGCCGAGCTCGACGAACCCGACCACCAGTCCCGCCCATGCCGCCGCGATCACCAACGCCAGCGGGTTCGCGGGCGCTCGTCCACTGCCGACGTCTTCAACGGGGCGCGGAGTTGCTCCTGCTGATGGCTCCATGGTCGCTTCTCCAACCCGGCGCTGGGTCTGCCCCGATCCGCCTGGGATGATTCGGGGCGCGTACCCTGGTCGCCCGTCCCGAGCGCCGTCGACGCCCTCGGTTTTGGTCAGGATCGATTTCATGAGCGCTCGCCTCGCAGGATGACTGCGCAGAGCGGCTCAGCGGCGGACCGGAATGCGGTACGTCGCGGGAACAAGGGCGCACAAGGGGACGTCCCCCAACCCGAGGGCGAGGTCGGAGCATCCTACGATTTGCTCGGGAAAAGGACGCCGATGCGGGAAGTCTTAGCGCTCTCGTACGACGATGGAGCGCCTCCGTCTGGTCCGGGGCGAGCCACGAAGGCGGAACCCCCGCGCATCCCCTCAACGCTCGGAGCGGGCGTGGTCCCGGCTCCCGGGCGATCCAACCATCCCGCCTGGTCTTCTAACTCCGGCCACGGAGCTTGATTGCGAACGCTCTGGTCGCGGCTCGCGCCGTCGCCAGGACGAGGCCCATGAGGGCGGCGATGGTGGAGGCCAGAGGGAGGGTCGTCTCAGGCCCAAAATAGGCGAATATGACATCGCGCATGGTGATTAAAACGCCTTTGTCCTTGGATTCATCGGGACCACGCGGCCATTGGGGTATGGTCGAAGCGGGGATTCGGCCGGCCGGCTCGGCGTGGGAGTCAGGAACGTACACAACCGCGAAGCTCAAAAAAGGACGGCCTTCACGCAAAAACGCGCTGTGGTGTTGTCATTCTTGGACCCGTGCCGGGCATGTCTGCTGTTCGTTATTCCAAGTCGGCGTCATTTTGACTCCGATGGACTTAAGATTCCCGATAAGATCTTTCGAAAGTGCACTCCACCCCAGGTTGCAGCGGCTGTGGACCGATGGCAACCGGGAGTGGAGTTGGACCTGATTGGGATTGCGAGACACCCGACATGCAGGGTGGGAACCGTACATCGGCGATCGGGGCCGGCCCTGTTGCAACCGCTTTCGCTCAGGTCTTGAACTGGAGCGGCTTACCGTCGGGTGGCGCGGGTCTTCTGATGCGAACTTCCCGCTTCTGCCAGTTGCTTTGGGACTGGCAAAGGCGTCAGGGCCTTGCTGGTGAGTGTTCCCGCGGACGGGTTGGCGACGTCAAGATGAAGCGACCGCTCTCAACCCACTCCCGTTCGCACGTGAAACGAAAGACGCTGCCTCGCGACGATGGCTACTTGCTGGATTGGCGGATCTGTTCACGCATCCGCTCTTCGGCTTCCCGGAGTTCGGGCGTGAACTCCGCGCCGAAGTCCGACGCCTGGAACACCTGACGGGCCTCGCTCTCGCCGTCGCCGTGGATTTTCAGGCCGCGTTTGGCCCATTCGATGGCCTCTTCCTTCGAGTCCACCTGAACGATCACGTAGCCGCAGATCAGCTCTTTCGTCTCGGCGAATGGCCCATCGGTTACGATGCGTTTCCCTTGGGAGAACTGGACGCGTGCGCCTTTGGAACTGGGCTGGAGCCCCTCGCCATTGATCAGGACGCCGGCCGCCGCCATTGCCCCCATCGCTTTCCCCATTTCGTCGAAGACCTTCTTGTCCGGCAAGATCCCCGCCTCGGTGTTCTTGTCGGCCTTGAACATCATCATGTAACGCAGCTTCGGTTTGCCATCCGGTGTCGGCGGCTGAATTTCCGGACCGGTTGCACCGGGGTTCCCTCCGGGGGCGTCCGATTCCTGCCCCGCCTCCCCAGACTCGAAAAAGTCCGGCGGGAAGTCGGAGAACTCGGTCACCTGGCGAATCTCGATCTGGCCGGTTCCGCCGGTCGTCGCCGAGGGGCCGTCGGCATCGAAGGGGACGCGCTTGGCCCATTCGATCGCCTCTTCCATTGACTTGGCCTCGATCATCCAGAAGCCGGCAATCAGCTCATTCGTCTCGGCGAACGGCCCGTCGGTCACCGTGAGCTTGCCGGCCGTGTTGTGGATCCGGAAACCTTTCGAACTCGGGTGCAGTCCCTCGCCCGCGAGCAAGGCGCCGGCCTTCACCAGTTCCTCGTTATACTTGCCCATGGCGGTCAGGATCTTTTCGTCCGGCATCACGCCCGCTTCGGTCTGGGCATCGCTTTTGATCAACATCATGAATCGCATGCGCGTCTCGCATTCTGGTTGATGGTTGGGATCGAGGCGTTCCGACGTTCTCAGGCGGCTGAACCCTGGCTCTACAGAAACGTCGAACGGGGAATCGTGGAATCGACGTGGCGACCGAACTTTTTTTTCGGCCGTGAAAATGCTCCCGATCGATTCGATCCGGGTGGGGACTCCCCGCGGCTTCAGGACGAGCTTCACGGATCCAAAACGGCGACTACGGCTTCGCTCCCGATGGCTTGCCGGATTGGAGAAGCTGGTCGCGCATCCGCTCCTCGGCTTCTCTGAGTTCGGGAGTGAACTCGGCGCCGAAGTCCGAGGCCTCGAAGACCTGACGAAGCTCGAGCTCGACCGCTCCGTCACCGTCGAGAGCCGGCCATCGCTTGACCCACTCGAGTGCTTCCTCCTTCGACTTCACCTCAATCATCGTGAAACCGGCGATCAACTCCTTCGTCTCGGCGAACGGCCCGTCGACCACGGTCGGCTTCCCGCCCGAGAACTTGATACGAGCGCCCTTGGAGCTGGGCTGGAGCCCTTCGCCGGCGAGCATCACGCCTGCTTTCACGAGTTCTTCGTTGTATTTGACCATGGCGGTCAGGAGTTCCTCGCTCGGGAGCACGCCTGCCTCGGTTTGCTTGTCGGCCTTACGGATGATCATGAACCGCATCGTGTACTTCCTTTCTGAATTGGGCTTCCGGGCGATTCGACCGTCTCACCTCCCGGGTTCTACCATCACGTCGAACGCGGGGGAGTGAGATCGACAGGCTCCGTCATTTTTTTTTCGGAAGTCTTGGAATGGCGTGGCACGGTCTTGGCTTAAGCTGTTCCGTTGGTGAGGCTTAGGCGAATCCGTCGTCATCCGCTTCCGTGCGAGGGGCCTTGGCCTCGTCGTTGATCCGACGGTCCCGTAGGGTCCGCGATTGCGGACCATCTTCGGTTGCGGCCTCGTTGGAGCCGAGGTCCGCAATGATGACCCATCGCGGATGGCCCGCAATCGCGGACCCTACAAATGCGGACTTCCGCGACGTCAAAACCGCAATGGGACCACGAGAGAAGCGAAGAGAGCAAGGGATGGTGGGTTGTGCCTACCCTGCGGGGGAGATTGTGTTTAGAACTGGATATTCTTTGTTAATTCATCGTAGTTTTATGATGAAATCGGTGGAGTATTGACTTTTTACGCTGCTTGAGATTTGCCAGTTGACGGGACGACCGTCTGCCTCAACTTCTGGCTCCGGACGGTCGTCCCTTCGGTGCATGCGCGATGGGGATCTTACTTGTCTAACCCCTTATCAAGGGTTCACTCCTGTGCGGTGAGCGGACGACCGTTTCGGGGGCGCCGCGAACCGAACCGTGCTCCAGGCCCTGCCGAATTAAGCCAGGGCCCGCTTCAAGAGGTTGTGCGTGATCTGTTGAACGCGTGCGTCGGGACCGTGCGGCCGGCTCCAGTGCGACCAGGGCAGCACGTGTCCTGGCGGTGTGCTCAGGCCTTGGGCCCAGAAGATCGTTGCGGCGTTGAAGACAAAGTTCCCTTTGGGCCCGGGATAGAGGGTCGCGGTCCACTGCTGCGGATTCACGCCTCCTTGCCAGGCCGTGCCCGCGGCGACGATCTCCAGGCCGGGAATGGCGGCGGGCTCGCCGTGATACTCCCAGCCGATCAGGCCGGGAATGCTGTCCCCTTGCTTGACGTTGGTCCCGGCAAACATCCAGTGGTCGGGCTTGGCGATGATCCAGTCCCCTCCTCCGTTCACGGGATCGACGTTTCGCGCGCCCATCAGCAGCCCCTCGTCAGGTCCGTGATGCGGGAACGGACCGTGGTCGCGTTCTCGACCCACCGCGTAGGCGTTCTCCGCGCCGTACGGGCCGCCGCGGAAGATGATCCGGTTCGGCTCCCCGGCACTGCTGTCACGATAGGGCGTGACCCAGCAGATGGCGTTGCCCGACAAGAAGAGCAAGTTGACCCCTTCGTCCCGCAGCTTCTCGACGCTCCGGAACTGGCGGATGTCCCAGTACTCGTCATGCCCGACGCTGAGGAAGGCCTTGCACTTGAGGCCGCGGTCGGGGCTCAGCATGTCGCTGTTCGAGCAGTAGGCGACGTCATACCCGTGCTGCTCCAGCCAGTAGGCGAGCGGAAACTCGAAGGGCAGGAACTCGCCCGACCCGACGGTCAGCGGGTCGTTCACGACCCCTTGATGCTGCGCTTCACGGCCATAGGGGCGGTCGAAGCTGACGTCGGCCCAGGGACCTTGCACCCCTTTGGGATGGGTGTAGATCGAGTACTTGTTCGGCCAGGAGTTATAGGCCTGCCAGGTGTTGTCAGAGCACTGGAACAGGATATCGGCGGGTCGGTCGTCGCGCACGATGAACACGACGTAGCTCTGCCAGTACGCTTCCCCCGCTTCGGGAACCGTGGTCAGGCGGCCGAGATAGACGCCGCTCAGCCAGTCACCGGGAATTTTGAGGCGGGTGCTCGACTCCCAACGGCATTCGTGCAGGTTCTTTTCCGCGGGCTGAGGGGTGGGTTGCGCAACCCCTTCCAAGGGGCCGATCGTCTTGACCAGACGCGCGCCTCGGCCTCCGTAGTAGCCCATCCGGAAGATCTCGAGGCGGAACTTCCGCGCCGGCTTGGTGGAGACGAAGATCTCGATCTCGTCTCCCGCCTGGACGCTCTGCTTCGAGCAAAACCCCTCGATCCAGGGGGAACGGAAGCCGTCGCCATCGACGCGGACCCGCGTCAGTTGCCAATCCAAGGCGCCTTCCCGCTGATTCTCGGCGACGATCCGATTCTCTTTGTCATTCTCGGCTCGCTCATCAGCGTTTGACTCGCGTGCGGCACCGGCTGCCGAGCTCAACGCTCCGGCGGCGATTGCGCCTCGCAAAAAATCGCGGCGTGGGAGAGACAATTCGTCGGGGGTTGACATGGCGGGGAAAACCTCGGCGGTGGGAGGAACGAAGGCAAGCCTGAGCATTGTAGCCGCAACAGGATGGGTCTGTTAAGAACCTATCGCGGCCGGTTGTTCTGTTCCGGCAGACTACCAACGCTGACGGGAAATAGGCTCCCTGGGCGGGTTGGAAACGCGTTGATTTCACGAACCAGGGCTCATCTGTCCGGTTGGTCGAGGAGAACACGATGAGTTAGAATGTTCTCGATCGCGAAGTGAAGTTGCTCGAGCCTGGCGAGCCGGGGGCGTCGTGATTTGCCGCTGGTGCGTGAGCGAAGTGTTGTAGCGAAGTGTTGTTTGGAATCATTTTCAGTAAAAGGTTGGTGTTTATGCGTAGGATTGCTGCATTAGTTTGGACATCGTTACTCTTGGTGGCCTGCCTGATTCCCAGTTACTTGCTGCGAGTGAACGAGAGCCAGGTCCACGTCGGGATCTCGCATGCTGATAAACTGGTTCATGCTTTCCTGTTCGCCGGTTTTGGATTTTTGTGGATTCTGGCGGCTCCCTCTCGCCGGGGCTTGATCGGTGTGCTCGTCGTCGGCATCCTGCTCGCGGCCTTGACCGAGATCGGCCAGGGCTTGCCGATCATCGGCCGGGATACGGATCCGCTCGACGGCTTGGCCGATGTTGTGGGACTGCTGATCGGTCTCATCGTCGGTCTCGGAGGAGTACGCGCGCTGAACGGATGGCGGATGAGACTGGAAGTGGGACCGCTCGAAGAAGTCGCATAGTGCCGTTTTCCCGGTTCGCGGCAACATCGTCAACTCGGCGACCTGGCTTGCATCTCAAAAGTGGACTCTGGTTAACCGGCGGCCGTAGTGCTAGAACCACAACGAATCCGGTGAAGCGACCTCACTCCAACCTTTGGGATGTTTTCCATGCAGCTCGGAACCATCACCTACAACATTGCCAAGGACTGGGATCTTCCGACTCTCTTGAAACGGCTGGCTGCGCTGCATTACGAAGGAGTCGAGCTCCGCACGACCCATGCCCACAAAGTCGAGGTCGGCCTCAATAAGGACGAGCGCAAAGCCGTCAAGAAAATGTTCGCGGATTCGCCGGTGGCGCTGGCAGGGCTGGGGAGTGCCTTCGAGTACCAAGCGGTCGATCCCGAGGTGGTCCGCAAGAACGTCGAAGGGACGAAGGAGTACGTCCAGCTCGCGCACGACCTCGGCTCACCCGGCGTGAAGGTTCGCCCCAACGGGATTCCCAAGGGGGCCGACCTGGATGCGACCTTGAGGCGGATCGGTCGCGCCTTGCACGAGGTCGGCGAGTATGCCGAAGGATTCGGCGTCGAGATCCGCGTCGAGGTCCACGGCGCAATCACCCAACTCGTCCCCAACCTCGCCAAGATTATCGCTTATGCCGATCATTCTAATGTCTACGTTTGCTGGAATTCGAATCCAACCGATGTTGTGAACGGTTCGATTCGCGAGAACTTCGCCCTGGTCGCTCCCAAGATCCGCGAGGTCCATCTCCGCGACCTGTTCGACGAGGCCTATCCCTGGACCGAACTCTTCGCGCTCCTGACCGCCCAGAAGTATGACGGCTTCAACTTGGCCGAAATCCCGGAAAGCAGTGACCCGGAACGAGTCTTGCGCTACTTTCGGGCCCTCTGGCTGGCCTATCAGCCTCAGGCGAAATCCTGATCGACCGACCCTTGAATCGTCAGATTCTCAGGTGAGCGGGGAGCAAGACACTCCCCGCTCTCCTTTAAGCCGTTGGTCTCGGTTTTCTTTGATTTTCTGATGGGTGCCAGCGGGGACGCAAAGGCCGTCGGGTGCCACGCAACGTCAGTAACTCGGCGTCGTCAACAACGGATGTAACTCTCACCGGACCAGAGAATTACTGCCGCTCCGTGGCTGCGGTTCGTTCGAGAGAAGGGGGGGCAAAAAATCGCCGTTCTTCGTCATGATGGGTGCGGCTAGCAACCGGCACTCACCTGGATTGAGGAAGAACGGCGATGAAGGCAGCTCGGACGCTGCAAGGCTTGCAGCAACCGCAGTCGTTGATCGGCTATGTCCGACAGTTTCTCACCCCGACGGTCTGGAAGCAAGCCCGAGGGGTTGTTCCTCAAAGGCGGTCGGCGCCGCGGTGGGATCTCCAGCCACTGGTCGTGGTCATGCTCGCCATGACCTGGGCCACCGGCGACTCCGAGTCCGAGAGGTTTGAGAAGGCCCGGGGATACTACGTCGCCTGCCATGAGTCGCGAAGACGCCCGGGAAAGACCCTCGTCGGCTTCCAGAAAGCGATGCGACGCGTCCCCATGCGACAACTCAGGGCGTTGGCCGCGGGGGTTCGGCAACAGATCCACGCCCGACTGGGGTCGCGGCGGATTGTCGACGGCTTCGAGCCGATGGGCTGCGACGGCTCGCGGATCGAGTGCCCCCGCACCCCCGAGTTGGAACGGGGACTCGGGCAGGCCGGCAAGAACGACGCGGCCCCCAACGTCTGGCTGACGGCGTTCGTCCACTTGCCCACGGGACTGCTTTGGTCGTGGCGACTCGGCCCGGGCACCGCGGCCGAGCAAGAGCATTTGAGGCACTTGCTCGCCACCCTCTCGCCCGAGGCCCTGATCGTCTGCGACGCCGCTTATATGGGCTTCGATCTGGTCCGGGCGATCCTCGGTGTCAAGCGATCGTTCCTGTTCCGGATGTCGTCGCGGGTCGACCTCTACACCCTCGAAGTGGCGAACCTGGAGGATTGGACCGAAGGCCCTGTCTTGTACTGGCCGAACTATGTCCAGAAGAAAGGGGAAGCGCCGATCCAATGCCGCTTGATCCGGATCCCGGCCAAGGGCAAGGGTAAGGGGTCGGTCAAACGCGACGTCTGGCTCCTGACCGACGTCCTCGACCCAGCCCGGATGTCGGCGGCGACGGCCGCCAAATTCTACCGCTGGAGATGGCGTAATGAAGGACTATTTCGCACATACAAGCGTATAATCAATAAATTGAAACTCGCTAGCCGCACGGTGGCCTTGGTGCATCGCGAGGCCGAGTTGTCACTGCTGGCCACGCAGATCCTCCTGGCGCATGCCGACCTGGCGCTTCGGCCGGCGTCGGCGTCGGCGACCGATGGCCCAGTGATCAGCCCCCGCAAAGTTCTGATCGAGATCCGCAAGGAGATCGACGCGGCCGTGAAACCCAAGGCCAAGTGTTACCACAAGCGACTCGCGGGCTGCCGCGCCGGGTGCCGGAAGCAGAAGAGCCCGAAAGCCACACGCAAGTGGCCTCGTCGCAAACCGCATAAGCCGCCGAAACCGCCTGTGCTCCACACCCTGACTCAGGAACAGAAAGCCTTGCTAAACAAGCACATGAGTGCAGTAGGATGAGGCATCAGTAATCGACGTTGGGTGCCACGGGTTGTACTCAACCTGTGAGCGATTGCCTATGTTTTTGGCTCACGGGTTGAGTACAACCCGTGGCACCCAAGGCTTGTGCAACATTCAATGTTGTGGAAGACTATTTTTCGCTTAGGTGTACTGCTGTTCTCGCGTCGGCGGATTTTGGTTACAACGCATCGGCCGAGATGACTTCGCCCCCCGCCCGTGTCGCCAGGGCACGCCAGGTGGCCAGGTTGATGGAGTCCTTGACGAACCGGACGCCGCCGTCGCCGTTGAGCGTCAAGACCCCGCCGGGGTGTGGCCCGCGCGCACTCAGCCAGCCGATGCCGTGGCCGTAGACATCGGCGGTTTTGCTGTTGGGGGGAAGGTAGGCGTTGAACCCCACCATCGCCTCGGTCCCGACGATCCAGGCTGCGCCTCGTGTGCCGCTCCAGGAAGTGGCACCTGCCGCTAACGGGGTGAGGTCAGGGTTGTTCATCGCGGGGGTATAGCCCCCCGGGGCGACCTTGGATGGGCTGACCTGCGACGCGATGTTGGCGATCTGGCGATCGCGGCGCATCGGGGTTGGACCGGTCGTGTCCTGGCCGAGGCCGAGGAGGCATTGCGAGAGGAACATGGTGTTGGTCGTTCCGTCCGTGATGTCGGCGATCCGGGTGGCTGAGTTGTTCCAGAAAACGCCGTCGGTCGGGTATCGCATGTCGTAATACGTGCCTGTGCCTGACCCGGCGTTCGCGATGTAGCCCGTGCCGGCCGTCGCGGCGCTGAAGTAATAGTTGGGGTAGAACGGCGGCTGGCCGTCGCTGGGACAGAGGAAGGCCGCGACCACGGTGGCGGCCGAGGTCGTCTGTGCGGGGACGAACGAAAAGACCGGAGGAGTGGTGGTCACCGCCAGGTTAAAATTCATGGTGTTCAGGATGGCGGCCTGTTCCATGAACGGAAGAATCCTGGCGAAGACCGAGAACCCGGTGCCGGTTGAGCCGCCATGGCTCGGAAAGACGCTGTGGGTGCTCTCATAGTTGTGCAGAGCCAGCCCCATCTGCTTCAGGTTGTTGGTGCTCGCGACCCGCCGGGCTGCCTCACGGGCCGCCTGCACGGCGGGGAGCAACAGCGCAATCATGACCGCGATGATCGCGATCACAACCAGCAGTTCGATCAAAGTAAAAGCGCGACGTCGCATGAGAATCGCTCGTTAGATAAAACTGTGAAAGAGTGGGGTATGATGATGGAATAGACGTGGTCGCTCGCGCTGCGCGTGCGTTATCGCCGGGCGCACCGGTACCGGGGCTTGCGCTAGGGATGGCAAGTCGGTGTCGAGTGCACCTCACGATGCGGTGCTCAACGCGGCGCGAGAGAGGGCCGGTATTAGCGTGGCGGCGCACGGGGCCGGGTCGAGAGCGGAGCGTTGACGATCGAGACGACCGGAGCCTTGTCGACTTCCCTCGCCAGGACGAGGACCGCACCCGCGACCACAAATTGCGCGGTCGGGATCTGGCCCTGGCTGAGGAAATCACAGAGTGGGCAGGAGTGGGAGAGGCTGAGGCTGGCAGCCTGGTCACCCGGTTCGTGGTCAGACCCGAGCACGGCGATGTGGACTGAACGATCGACGAGGCTGTGAAGAAATGAGGACCCGCCGAGCGCAATCGTCCCGTAGCTCAGCGAGAGGAGAACCGCGAGTCGTGTGAGACTGCCACGGTGAATGACCAAGATACTTCGTCCCCGATGCGATGGAACGTTTCCCCAGAGAAAGCTTCACGTTCGCGAACGATGCCGCGACAATGAGAGTCCTCTTCTCCTCAGGGAGAGTGCCGCACCGGGCCATTTAGTTCCTCGGGGAACCCTTTGTCAGAACGGGTTGGCGCAAGAACGAGGCCGTGGTCGCCGTTCGGAGACAACCACGGCCTTCGGGATGTCCAAGTGTTCTGAAATGCAATTCTGTAGAGTAATCCCAGTGGATCGGAAACCGCCCCCTCCCCCCCCTGGGACCGCGGGCGTCCCGCCCGCTCTTAACTGGATTTAAATTATTGAATTATTGAATTGAAACAAATTGAATTGCGGGCGGGACGCCCGCGGTCCCAGGGGGGGAGGGAGAGGGTTGTCGGCTCACCGGAACGGCTCGATTACCGTCGGCGCCCCAGGTGCTCTGAGGCAGCGACATGCTCATGCTTGCCGATGTTTTCGGGGCGATCGCGAACTGCGATCAGATGGATGCTTCCGGACCGGGTCGCCACGGCGAGCAAGCCTCGTTCAGGGGAGAACGCCAGGCCCATCGGGCGGGCGACGCCCAGGTTCAACGAGCCGGCCCGCAACGGGAATTCGCCCAGGAGCCGGCGCGTGGCGGCGTCGATGAGTGTCAGGCCCGCGCCCTGGGGCAGGATGCAGGCGATGCACCCGCCGCGAGTGGCCACGGTCTTGGGCCAGGGGATGACGACGGCGTCGCGGTCCGGCGTGGTCGCCGTCAGGATCGAGTCGTCCTTGCTCTCGGTCAGGTGCGGGGCCTCGCTCTGCTCAAGGTTGGACCGACTGATGAGCGCTGGCCGTTCGCGGTTCGCCAGGTCGACGGCGGCGATCTGGTTCGAGCCGAGCAGGGTCACGGCCGCATAATTTCCGCTTGCCGACAGCTTGATTCGAGCGGGGTCGTCGCCGGGCTGGTCGAACTCGAGGCGGCCGACGACCTGGGGAGGCGTGGCGCCAAGGTCGAACACTTCGAGCGCGGGGGCGGGCCGTTTCGGGTCGCCCTCCCCCCGACCGGAGGTTAAAACCAGGGCATGGCGACCGTCGGCCGTGACGATCAGGTCGTCCGGGTACATCCCGGCGGGGACGGGCTGGCCGACCGGCTCGCCTTGAAGGTCGAACGCCCGCCACCAGCCTGGCTTGACGTGCCGTTCGTCGCCCGACGGCCGGACCAGCACGTAGAGGCGATCTCGGGTGGTCCAGACCGCGACGGGCTTGCCCTCGAGCTCGAGGTCGCGGGCCACCTCGAGTTGCTCGGCCTTGGTCACGTGGTAGAGGACCACCCGATTGTAGCGCGGGCAGGTGACGGCCAAAAGCTTGCCGTGATCGGCATAGGCTAATCGTTCGGTGCGCTGATGACCGGTGCCGACGCGTTCGACCTCGGTCAAATCATAGGGCTGAAGACGCAGCTCCGAACGGCGGTTCGCCTGGGCGGCGAGCCCGTAGATCGCGCCCGCTCCGACCAGGGCCAGGATCGGGATGAGAACCCAGGCGACTCGACCGGAAGGGTGCTTTTTGCGGAACGAGACTTTCGGCTCGGTCCCCTGTTTGATCCGGACGATGTTCTTGCGATGCCGCACGACGAGGAGGCTGAACAACCCGATCGTCACGACGCTCATGGCGAGATGCTCCTGATTCCAGGGGTCATCGACCCGGCCGAAGTAGACGGCCAGGAAGACCAGGCCTCCAAGCATCGACGAGAACGACACAAACCGAGTCACGACCAACGCCAGCACGAACCCAACAAACGCCGCCAGGCTCGCCACCCAGTTGAGCGCGAGCAATGCGCCCAGGCTGGTGGCGACCCCTTTCCCCCCCTTGAATTTCAAATAGATGGGAAAGTTGTGCCCCATGATCGTCGCCAGGGCCACGAAGACGCCGAGCTGCGGCACCGCGTGCCCGGTGAAGCGGGCGACGGCCATCGGGAACAGGTACGTCGGCAGGAACCCTTTGGCGAGGTCGAGCAAGAACACGTAGACGAAAAAGCGGAACCCGAGCACGCGGCCCACGTTGGTGGCGCCGATGTTGCCCGAGCCCACCGTGCGGATGTCGACCCCGCGCGCCCAGAGCGCCGTGAGGTAGCCGAACGGGATCGCGCCGATCAGGTAGGCGACCGGGATTGTCAGAATGGCCAAGGAGGTCGAGTTCACTGGTCGCGTCCGATCTTCAGCTTTGGCTTTTCCATGTCGCCCAGGAAGGCGGCCCTGCGCGACTCGAAGATTTCGTTGGCCGTGGCGTAGTCGTCATGCCGCCCGATGTCGAGCCAGTAGCAGTCTTGCCGGAAGCAATGCACGGGAGACCCTTGTTTCCGCATCGATTCGAGCAGGTTGGGCATCGGCAACGGCTCGCCGGGAACGAGCAGGTCCCACGCGGACGGGTCGAGGATGTAGACGCCCATGCTGACCTGGAACGAATATTCCGGCTTCTCACGGTAGCCGGTCAAGACGTGCGCGTCATCGGCGTCGTCGAACTCGAGGACGCCGAAGTCGATCCGGACCTCTCGCGGGTAAGACGCGACCGTCGCGGCCGCTCCCCGCTCGCGGTGGAATTCGTACATGGCGCCATAATCCAAAGTTGTAAGAATGTCCCCATTGATCACGAGCACCGGCTCGGTGGGCCGTTCGAGCAGGGTCAGACCCCCCGCGGTACCGAGCGGCGTGACCTCACGGCGGTAGTCGAGCCGGGTGCCGAACTTCTTGCCGTTGCCGCAGAAGGCCTCGATCAGTTCGGTCAGGTAACCGGTGATGATCGTGACGTCGCTGAAGCCGAAGCGGGCGAGTTGGCGAAGCACCACCTCGATGATCGGCATCGGATCATCTTCGCCCAGGGGCATCAGCGGCTTGGGGAACACGTGAGTGAACGGGCGGAGCCGCGTCCCCTTGCCACCCGCGAGGAGGACCGCTTGCATTGTGAGAGGCTCCTATCAAAATAAGGGCAGATCACTACAAGAGAATTCGGATCCATTCGTCCCGTCTTGTAGGGTGGGCACGGCCCACCATCTTTTTTTCGGTTCTCGCTCCCAAGCAGGCGTAGAGGAGTTGGTCACGCCCTGCCCTGCTCTCCCAGGCCTCTTCCCTGGTGGGCCGTGCCCACCCTACGAAAAAAAGGGTGGCCTTATCGGCGCGCTTTCTTTGCGGTGGCTCGATTGCCGTGCGGTGTCCGTCGGGTTCTCGACCCGGCGACATCCTCGAAAACCTGGACCAAGCGACTGACATGCTTGTCGAACGATTGCTCGAGACCCAGTTGCATGGCACGCTCCGACATCAATTGGCGACCGGCGTCGTCGGTCATGCGGTCGATGGCGCCGATCATCTCGCCGAGGGCGTCGGGGGCCGTCAGGATGTAGCCTTCGCGGCCGTCGGTCATGACCTCGCCGGCCCCGTTGCACGAGGTCGTGATCACGGGGAGTCCGCACGCCAGGGCCTCGAAGACGACGAGCGAACAGGGGTCGTAATAGGTTGGCAGCACGAAGAAGTCGCTCGCCCAGAAGCAAGGGCGGATGTCGGGGGTGTACCCTAGCCAGTGAACGGTATCGGCCAGGTCGAGGTTGTTGGCCATGCGGCGGAACCGCGCGACCTTGCCGCCTCCACAGACGAGCAAGTGGACCGGGCGGCCTTGGGGATCGAGTCGCTTTCGCTCGGCCAACGCCTTCAGGAGTGGCTCGAGCCCCTTGAGCGCGAAGTTATGGCCGACGAACAGGGCAACCAGGTCGTTCGGCGCCAGGCCGACCTTGTTGCGGAAGGCGCAGCGGTTGGCCGCGGGGTGATCGACCTGCAAGCGACCGGCGTCGATGGCATTCGGGATCACATGAACGCGCGATCGCGGCAGATGGTGGTACTCTTGGAGATGCTCCTTGACCATGTTGCTGACGGCGATCACGCGCACCTGGCGCTGGGGATCGTATTGCTTCTGTTCGATCGCCTCATAGGTCCAGAACTTAGGATTGGCGAGCTTGCCCAGGCGGTAGAGCGAGCGTTTGAAGCCGGCGGGGAACCGCTTGGCGTTTGCTTCGAGGCTTCCCCGATGAACTCCCCCTTGGGGAATGATGACGTCGTGGTGCCAGGTGTTGATCAGGCCGACCGTGCAGTCGTGCGACGCCTCGCTGAGCGCCTTCTCCGAGTTCTTTGCGAAGCTGCGGATTCGTCCGGTGCGGGTCCGTCCGTCCGCTGCGACCGGGATGCAATTCACCTCGGGCGGAAGCGCTCCCTCACGCCATGACTCGGCGTAGAGGTCGACCTCGTGCCCTAACTGGATGAGGTGCTGGCAGAGATCGACGACGTAGGTCTCGGCTCCGCCTCGCGTCGGGTCGACCCTCTGGAAATTCAGGGCCAAACGCATCGTTCTATGTCCCCCAGACACCGGCCATTGATTCGGTTTGGATTCAAGAGCGCCCGTATTTACGAATTATTATGAGAGAAATACCGCTCGGCCTTGATTCGGATCATTCGTGCCTGCCAGCCAGGTCGCCGCAGTTTAAGCCTGCGGCGGTAGAGTACCCAGAACCTCATCACATCGCGGTCGTTGATCCCAGGCACTCCACGCGTCGAGAAGAGCAGTTGACCGAGGTCCTTCCACCGCCAGCGGTCGGGCCAGAGCCGGTGCTCCTGGGTGCGGTGAAGGTCGATCAGGGTCAGGCTTGGCAACGGGTCCGGAGCCGGTTCCATCGCGACGAAGAAGTGGCAGAGGTAGAGGTCTTTATGGAACACGTTCGCCCCGTGCAGGGTGGCGACGATCCGGGCCATCTCGGCGATGACGCTCCGTTTCCAGGCCGCGAGCCTCGCGGGCGTGTGGGCCGCCACCAAGTCAGGCATGGCTTCGTTGAGTGCGAGGCAGCCGGTCAGCTCGGCGATCATCAGGAAACTTTTCAGCGTTCCCCAAGGGCCGATCTGCTCGCCGGCCGCGACCACCTCGGGGACGGCGATGCCGAGTGCCCGGACTCGTTCGAGGTGGGCCCATTCGGCCGCCGCGGGGGTGTGCTTCCCGTTGGGGTGGATCAAGGCGCCGAGTCGCGCCGGCCAGGGGAGTTGGTAGTGCCGCTTCAGGTAGACCGGGAGCGGCCCTGACGGGGCATGGAAGACGACCCGGGCCGTCGATCGACCCTGCTTGGCGTGGAGGCGATCGCGGCTCTCCAGATCCATCACCGTCGCTTCGAGATCGGCCGGAAAGGCCGCGCGGTGGCGTTCGGCGAACCAGGACCAGACGGTGCCTCGAACGAGTCGTTTCCAGAGCGTGCCGTGACTCATCGCCGAATGCCCTCCCAGGACGCGGGCCGGCGATAGCGGTAGACCCTGACCCCTGCCCCTCCATGTCCATCCTGCCGCTCGGGGAACTCCACGACCGGATCGGCCGCATAGGCGAGCACCGCCCTGAGCGTCGCGGCGCGGCGGCTCTCGGCCTCCAACTCGCCGGTCCCGACGACCACGTAGCGCAACTGCGAATCGGTAAAGGCCTGGCGGACGTGCCAGTAGTCGTAGCTCCGCCGGCCCGAGACGAAGGCGGCCCAGCCGCGCGTGTCGAGCACCGCGTCCGCCGGGTCCGTGTGAGCGGCCAGCCAGCGGCCGGCGGCCCAGTGTCCCCACCGGCTCGGATGAATCGGCTTCGATTGGAGCCTGACTCCGGCCGTGACCAGGGTCAGCACGGCGACAGCGCCGGCGATTCGCGCGAACCGAGGACTCCACCGGAGCTTCACGGCGATGCCACGCATGCAGACGAACGTGCCGGCGGCCGCCCATGGGATCGACGCCGCCACAAGTGTCAGTGTGTGACGATCGGAGAGATAACCCATCTTGAACGCGTGCCGGAACAGGACGAGACTGAACAAGGCCAGGTAAACGGCGATGAGCCGAGGCCCCCATTGCGGCGGACTCGGTTCACCATCAGGCGTTGGCTGGTGCTCTTGGTTCGGCGCACAGAGCTGCCGAATGAACCGAGCGCGGGCGACCCCCCAAACAGCGAAGACCGCGAACAGCCCGCAGAGGCATTCCGCCCACTGCAGGCCGAGTCTCACCACGATTCCCGGCGCGGTTGCGATCGCCGGTTCTTCCGACTCCTCCTTGGGAGCGAAGTCCCACCGAGGGTCGTTCAAGCCTGGCGGCAGCCATTGTTTGGCGCGGCGAACTTGCGGCTTCCGCGGTCCCATGCCCATGGCCTGTCTCAAGGCCAGCTTTTCCGAGACCTCTCCCTTGAGCAGAGCGTACGCGCCGACGATCACGAGGAAGGAGAGGCCGAGTGCGGGCAATCGAGCCAGTGCGATCCGCGTCCGAGGCCGAGGAAGCGTGGCCACTCCGACTCCGCTGCGCGTGATCCAGGTCAGGGCGACGGCGAGCGGAACGACGAGGACCTCGGGCCTGGCCAGGAATCCGAGCCCGGCGACGAGTCCACAGCCCAAGGGGGCCTTCCAGCCGCTCGAACGGAGGCTGATCTCGCCCAGCCAGAGTGCGAGAAGCGCGGCGAACAGGGCCAGACTGTCGCTCAGGGTATCGTGACCGATCGCCGCGGGGAGCGGCAGCACGACGTAGATCAGGACCGCCACCCAGGCGATCCGAGCGTCGAACAGGGTGCGAGTCAGCCCGTAGAGGGGAATCAGCAAGGCGAGTGAGGCCAGCGCGGCCACCGCTTGCGCGGCGATCCGCCAGGTGTTGGGCCCCTTCCCGTTGATCGCGGCGACGAACGGTTCGCCCAGCGCGACGAGGGCGGGATAGAGCGGGTGCTGGTCGGACCCTCGGACCACGTCGATCCAGGGTTTGCTCTGGAAATCGCGAGCGGTCCGGAGGAATTTCAGGCCGTCCTGGGCGGGCAGCACCGACCGGGCGATGCCGGTGATGTGCAAAGCGGCCGCCAGCAGGACTAGCGCGAGCAGAGAGCGGCGGCCAGACATCGAGCGAGTTCCTCCTTGAACCCGAACGGCGCGGCACGATCCATCGTCCGCGGGCCGCATAATACGTCCAGGTGTTCACACGGTCAATGGCAACCGAGGCCGCGCCCGCACCTCGTTCCAGAGGTCTTCCAGGCTCGCTTCCCAGGAGATTTCCGGGCCCCAGCCGGTGTGCTCCACGATCCGCCGGATGTCGGCGCGGGAGTCGCCGGGGCCGGCGCTGGCGGCGCGATCAGGATCGCTCGTCACCCGAACCCGCTCCCCGCTCAGCCGGTGGAGCCGCTCGAGTCCGTCCCCCACCCGCTGCGACTTGCCGGTCCCGACATGATAGACGAGCCCAGGTCGACCGTGCCGAGCCAGCGCGATCAAGGCGCGGGCGACGTCGCGGACGTCCACGAAGTCGCGCCTCGTGTCGAGACAACCGACGCTCAACTCTTCGACCGAGGGGTCGCTGAATTGGGCGGCGAACCGACCCAACGACTGGGATTCGGGCGTTCCCGGGCCGATCGGGTTGAAGATCCGCGCGACCATGACCTCGACCGGTGGTCGCGCTGCCAGTCCGGCGCAAGTGGCCAGCCACTTGCTCAGCCCGTAGGGCGTCTCCGGCCGGCAGGGATGGCTTTCGCCGACGGGAAGCTCGTGCTCGTCCACCGGTCCGAGTTCGGCCGCCGAACCGGCCAGGATCAGGCGGACGGGGCGTCTGCGTTCGCGGAGCGTGTCGAGCAGCAGGGCCGTGGCCACGCTGTTGGCGTTGTAGAGGTCCGCCGCGGACGCTGGCGGTGTCTTGCCGGCGAGGTGGTAGATGATCGACGGGTTTGCCTGCTCGATCGCCGCTCGGAGACTTTCCAGGTTCGTCAGGTCGGCCTGGAGGAACGATTCCGCCGGCCAATCGGCGGGACGGCGTCGGCCGATCGTCACCAACCGCCCGCACGAGTCCGGGGATCCGCGCAGCGCGTCGCGAAGCGGCCGGCCGAGAAATCCGCTGGCTCCCGTCACCAGGGAGACTGGCATGCGTGCCTCGTCCATTGGTAGTTGCACCCCTTTTTGCCCGTTACAGGAACCGTTTGGCGGCGGCGAAGACCCGGTCGGGGGTCAGGTCGCGCATGCAGCGGTGATGGCCGAGGGGGCACGTCGGTCGCTGGCAAGGACCGCAAGGGACGGGGTGGAAGAGATGGGCCGCGTGCGGATGATAGGTGCGCGTCCAGGCGATGTGCGTCGGTCCGAACAGGGTCAGGACCGGGACGTTGAACGCGGCGGCGAAGTGGCGAGGGCCCGAGTCGGTCGTGATCAAGAGGGTTGAGCGCTTGACGCAGGCCTTGCTCAGGCCGATGCTCAACGTCTCGTCGGCCAGGCTCAGCACATCGGGGTGGTCGGCCTTGGCCGCGATCTCGCGGGCGGCCTCCCGTTCACTGGGCCCGCAAACGGCGAGAACCTTCGCACCCGACTCGAGAGCGAGCCGGCGCGCCAGGATCCCGAAGTATTCGGTGGGCCAACTTTTCGCCGGACCGTAGGCCCCGCCCGTATTGAGGGTGACGACAGGCGCGCCGCGGCTCAATCCCAGCCGCGACCAGGCGAGGTCGGCGGCCGCCTCGTCGGCTTCGGTCGTGAACAGCTCGGTCCGCAGCGAATCGACCCGACAGTCCAGGCGACGGACGATGTCCAGGTACGACTCGACGATCGGGACCGGCAGCCGTTTGCCCTTCGCATCGACGGGGGTTGAGAGCCGATCGGTCAGGAGGAATGCCCGACCTCCTCGGCCATAGCCGATCCGCCGTTGAGCGCCCGAGAGCCAGGCGACCAGCGCGGAGCGAAACGAGCCGGGGAGCAGAACGGCCAGGTCGAGCCTCAAGGCGCGGAGCTGGCGAACGACGGCGCGGGTTCGGACGTTGGGGTCGCTCGACCTCGGATCGAAGTGAATGAGCTCGTCGAACCAGGGGGAACCGCCGAGCGTTGGCGCGACGTGGGGCTTGATCAGGCCCACCAGGTGAGCGTCGGCGAAGCTCCGTCTCAAGGCACGGATGGCGGGCGTGGCCATGACCGTGTCGCCGATCAGGTTCGGGCAGAAGACGGCGATCTTCATGGGTGGCCATTCACGCTCGGGGCCGCCACCGGCGCCGCGAGTCGCGTGGCGACGGCGGCGTGGAGCAAGGGGATCATCAACTCGTGGTGCCCGGTCAGGGCGATCCCTTGGGCGCCCGGACGCTGCAAGACGTTGAGCAGGCCGCGATATTGCTGGTTGAAGTCGAGGTTCGCGGTCGTCAGGCCATCGAGCGAGCGGCCGAGATTCCGCACGATCGAGACCGCCTTCAAAAAGACCTCGGGCAAGACGACCGCACTGCCGAGGTTGAGCCAGACGCCGCCGGCAAGTTGGGCGACCAGGTTCGTGAGGAGCCGGAAGTCGTCGAGGGTGGCTTTGCCCAGGGCGGCGCCGTCGAGCTGAGGGGTCATGTGAACGATATCGGTCCCGATCGCCACGTGGACCGTAAGCGGGATCCCCTTGCGCCGCGCCGCGACGAGCAGGCTCGCGTTCAAGCCCGGACCGCCCCGTTCGAGGATCACGTCCGCGAGCGCGGCGCCGAGGCCGCACCCTTGCGCGGCTGCGCGATCGCAGGCCCAGGCATAGAGGTCGGACGTCTCGCGGGCGAAGCCGAAGGTCCCCGCCATCAGCCGGGGACCGACGTCTTCGCTCGTCTTGCCCGCGATCGCTAGCTCGAGGTCATGAATCGCGGCCGAGCCGTTCAGGGCCAGGCCGGCGAGCACTCCCCGCTCGACCCAGTCGATCAAATAAGGGGCGCACCCCGTCTTGACGACATGCCCCCCGAGGGCCGCCACCACGGGGCGCCCTGCCTCGTGGGCGGTGACGATCGCGTCGCGCAGTGCCTTCAGCCCCTTCGCGGCCAGTTGATTCGGCAGGCCGTCGAGCCAATCAGCGATCGTCGCTCCGGGCGCGACCGGTCGTCCCAGGTCGCTGAGCTGGACCTTGCTCGGCCGCTCCGACAACGCTTCAAAGCGCAGCTCGTTCAGGTCGACGGAGTCGAGATCCATAAAGGGAATCCTTTCCCGGAAGGAGATTCGGCAAGACGGATCGGCCCATCAGGTCGGCCTAACGAACGGCTCCAGCGCTTCATCAAGCACGGTTTGTCCCGACATGATCTCCAAACCGATCCGGAGGGCGCGGAGCGGCACGGCTCCCAGGTTCGAGGCGCGAAGCTTCACCAAATCCTTCTGCGTGGTCAAGACCAGATCGGCCTTCAGGCCACGGACCCAGGTGGTCAGGTCGGCCACGTCGGCGGCGGTATAGGAATGGTGGTCGGGCCAGGCGCGGAAGCCGACCAAAGGGCCGGTGAGCGGCTCGATCGTTTTCCGGAAGCCGTCCGGGTTGCCGATCCCGCAGAACGCCGCAACCGAACGGCCCGCCAACGATTCGATCGATGTCGCTGGCCCTTCGGCGTCCAGGAGGTCGAGCGGGGCATGTCGGGCTTCGACCCAGCGCAGCGGACCGGCCCGTCGTTCGGCTTCCGCACGAATCGCTTTGCGAGTCGACTCGGGGACGAGGTCGGCGCGTGAGAGCACCACAACCCCCGCGCGCCTCAGCGAGCGCACCGGTTCGCGGAGCAAGCCTCGGGGAAAGATCCAGCCGAGACCAAACGGCTCGAGGGCGTCGAGGAGCACGATGTCGAGGTCACGCTTGAGTCGGCGATGCTGGAATCCGTCGTCGAGGACGAGCACTTCGGACTCGATCTCCTCGACGGCCACCTCGGCGAGCCGAACCCGGTCCGCGCCTTGGAGGTGGGGGACGTCGGGCAGGTTCTCCTCGAGCACTCGCCCCTCGTCGTTGACCCCGTCGTCTTGACCGTACCCTCGGCTGAGGATGGCGACCCGGATCCCTCGGGCGCGATACCAGCGCGCCACCCACTCGACCATGGGGGTCTTGCCGGTGCCGCCAAGCGTCAGGTTGCCGACGGCGATCACGGGGATGGCCACGCCTTGGACGGCGGAACCTCCCCGATCGTACCGCGCATTGCGAACGGCGACGGCCAGGCCATAGCCCGCCGCCGCCATTCGTAAACCAACACGGGCGAGACGGGCTCCCGGGCTGCGTGACTCGCCACGCACCAATCGGAGGAACCCCGCCTCGCTGAACCAGCCCGTTGAGTGGCTCACGCTCCCATGGCGCGAATGATTGCCTTGGCCATCTCAAGGGTGCCCACGGCGGACGGATCGTCACGGTGCGGCTTCATGTCGTAGGTGACGTCCTTGCCTTCCTTGATCACCTTGGCGACACCGGCGTCGAGTCGCTTGGCGGCCTCGGTCTCGCCGAGGTGCTCGAGCATCAAGACCCCCGAGAGGATGAGGGCCGTCGGATTCATCTTCCACTGGCCCTTGTACTTGGGCGCGGAGCCGTGGGTGGCTTCGAAGACCGCTCCCGATTCGCCGATATTGGCGCCCGGGGCAACGCCGAGGCCACCGACCAGGCCGGCGCCGAGGTCCGAGATGATGTCGCCGTAGAGGTTGGGCAAGACGAGCACGTCATAGAGCTCGGGCTTCTGCACGAGCTGCATGCACATGTTGTCGACGATCCGATCCTCGAACTCGATGTCGGTGTATTCCTTGGCCACCTCGCGGCTGACCTCGAGGAACAGTCCGTCCGAGTACTTGAGGATGTTCGCCTTGTGAACGGCGGTCACCTTCTTCCGCCCGTGCTTGCGGGCATATTCGAAGGCGTACTTGACGATCCGTTTGGAGCCGGAGATCGAGATCGGCTTGATCGAGATCCCCGAGTCGGGGCGGATCGTCTTGTTGTTCAGCCGCTTGATGTCGGCGATCAGCTCGGCCGTCTCGGGCTTGCCCTGCTCGAATTCGCAGCCGAGGTAGAGGTCCTCGGTATTCTCGCGGACGATGACGATATCGACCTTCGAGTTCGAGAAGAAGGTGCGGACCCCTTCATACTGCTTGCAAGGGCGAACGCAGGCGTAGAGGTCGAGAGCCTGGCGGAGATAGACGTTGACGCTGCGGAAACCGGTGCCGACCGGTGTGGTGATGGGGGCCTTGAGGGCGACCTTGGTGCGGCGGCACGACTCGATGACGCTGTCGGGGACCGGGGTCCCGACTTTCGCCATGATGTCGACGCCCGCTTCCTGGACGTCCCAGTTGATCTTGACGCCCGTCGCCTCGATGCACAGCCGCGCGGCTTCCGCCAGCTCCGGCCCGACGCCATCGCCGGGAATAAGGGTCACTTCATAAGCCATCGCAGGTCCGTCTCCCGCCGTGCGGTCCAGAGTTTGGTGTCGCAATATCGCGTCCACCCTTGATTTGGGCGTTGCGAACACCGTTCCAATTGGGATATTCTAGTTGGGTCCGAAGCGACCAACGTAACCACACCCCGATGCGCCGTCAAGCAGCCAAACCGGTTGGTCGTCCCAGGCCGCAACGTCGGAGCCTTCATCGATGATCTGCCCCCCCCACCCTCCCGCGAAGTTGGTCCAGGGCTGGATGGCCCGGCATCAAGATCCGACGAGCTTCGTGCTCCACATGATCGGGATTCCGCCGACGATCCTGGGGATCCTCATGATCCCGATTTACACCTACCTCTTCTCCCTGCCCGTCTTCCTCTTTTCCCTGGTGCTCTTCGTCGGCGGTTACATGATCCAGTTCCTCGGTCACGCGCTCGAGGGGACCGACCCCGGCGAGGTGATCCTCTTGAAGCGGAAACTGGGTTGGTCGTACGTGGATGTCGCTCCGCCCCGCAAATCGCGGCCGGGGACGGCCCGATCGGTTTGACGGTTCCGCCGCGTTGAGTTGGGCGATAGTTTGAATTTCAACGTTCAGGCAGGAACTCACGTGTGTTGGGCGTCCCGTTCCAGTGGGGACGGTTAAGGCTTGCCGATTGGTGCAGCCTTTGTTTTGGAGGTTGGCCTAGGACGGGCCAGTCAAAATCCGTAGAATCCGCCCCATCGCTTCAAGTTGCACTTCTGCTACAACCGATCATTAGGAACAGGTCGATCGGACGAACTCCCGCAATGGGCCAAGGGGCTGGTGCGGAGACAGTTCGCTCAGGGAAACGGCTCGACCCTCAGCGGATGCAGTCATTTCCCTGAAGATGGATCGACGGTTTGGCCATTACGAGGTGTCGGGGACCAAGGTGGTTCGGACGTATGGACGCGACCGGCTGCCGACCGCGGTGTGAGGGATCAGCGATCGAAGGTCTCCGTTGCTGGAGCCTTCACCTTCACGACCCGGGACCACTCGTCACATGGCGATCTTAGTCAAGGACGGCCTGGCCATGCGATTGACGCGAATCAAGAAACGGCTCGCTCAGACAGCAATGGTGGCGGCAGCCTGGGCCGCCTCCTCAGGCTGTCAGCGGCTGCCCTACATTGACCAATCGAAGGCCGTTCCCCATGAAAAACTGGGGACGATCGGGGATGAGGATAAAAAAGTCACCCAGGCCCAGTTCCTCAGCAGTTCGATGGCGCTGCCGATGCCCAAGGTGCAGAAGCCGCGCACCACGAACGACCCTGAGGCCCAGGAGATCTGGGAGCTCACCCTGCCTGACGCCATCCGGGTGGGCCTGGACAACTCCGAAGTTGTCCGCGTCATCTCACTCGGTGCTCAAGGCATCCCGGTCGGTGGCTTCGAACCCACGCCGTTGAACAACGGGGCCGGTTCCGGCATCGCCAGCGCCCTTGGCGCTAGTCCACTCCAGACGGTCTACGACCCCGCGATCCAGGAAACGCAAATCGCGCAGGCGCTCTCGTCCTTCGACACCAACTTCACGACCAGTTTGCTCTGGGGGCACAGTCTCGCCCCGTTCAATAACGCGATCTCGGCCGGTACGATCGTCGGTGCTTCGCGGTTCCCGATCATCTTCGATCAGGACACCGCGCAGTTTCAGACGGGCGTTCAAAAGCGGACGGCCACCGGTGCCCAGATCGGCGTGACGCATAACATCAGCTACCTGTATTCGAATAGCCCGACCAATGCGACCCCGTCCGCCTATACGACCAACCTCCAGCTCAGCTTGACCCAGCCTTTGTTGGGAAGTGCGCCGCTGGCGGGGGGCCAGGCGGGTCCCGCGGTCGGTCTCGAGGCCAACCGGGCACCCATCGTGATCGCCCGGCTCAACGCCGATGCCGCCGTCTGGCGGTTCAAGGCCGAGATCATGGCCCACGTCCGCTCGATCGAACAGCAGTATTGGAGCCTGGCCCAACAGCACGTCCAGCTCTGGAGTAGCGAGAAGGCGGTCGAGCTGGCCGAGGAAATCAAGAAGCGTGAAGAGTCTGAGCTCGAAGTCGGCCGCGGCACCGTCGCCGACGTCGCCGAGGCCACTCAGCGGCTCGAGCAGTTCCGGCTCGATTTGGTGACCAAGACCTCCGACGTCATCACGACTGAGCGGCAGCTTCGCAACATCCTTGGCCTTCCCCCGGCCGACAGCCGGCGGATCGTTCCGGTCACCGCTCCGAGCGAGGCACGGCTTCAGCCCGACTGGGATTCCAGCGTGGCCCAGATGCTCTCGTTCCAGCCCGACATCGTGAGCCAGCAACTCGTCGTCCGGGTGGCTGAACTCCAGCTCCTGATCGCTCGGAACCAACTCTTGCCGGTCTTGAACTTCAACGCCCTCTACCAGTTCAACGGGCTAGGAGCCGACCTGGATTCGGCCGAGTCGGTCATGACCGGGCGAACCATCCGGGCGATCGATCCCTTGGTCTCCCAGCAGCAGCGTGCGGCCGGTCTCAACGCGTCGCCGGGCAACTACAACAACTTCCAGTCGTGGCAGCTCGGGTTCACGTTCCAGATGCCCTTGGGCATGCGTGCTCCCCTGGCGAACACCCGCCAGTCGCAGTACGTTCTGCTCAAGCAGCGGGCCTACCTGCAGCAGATCGTCCACCAGACGACCCACTCGCTCGGTCGGTTCTTCCTCGAGGTCGACGCCAACTACAAGCAGTTCAAGACCGCCTCTCGGCTGCGAGCCGCGGCGGCTCAGCGACTTGAAGCCCAGCGTGCCTTCTACGAGGAAGGCCGGATCACCATCGACCGCTACCTGGACGCCGTCAGCCAGTACGCCAGTGCCGTGGCCCAGGAGGCGCAGTTCAAGACGACCTACAACATCTCGATCGTGGCTCTCGAAGAAGCCAAGGGGACGCTGCTCGCCTACGACAACATTGCCGTGGCGGAAGGCCCGCATCCCCAGAAGGCCAGCATTCAGGCTCGCGACCAGCAGGCGGCCCATCGTCAACTGCCGGTGGGTGGTACCGGCAACTACGCACCGCGACCGATCACCGGACCTCCGGTTGCCGACCCGGTCGTACCAATGGCACCCCTGGGCTCGGAACCTGACGGACCGCGACCTCTGCTTCCGGCCCCGGTCGGCCCCCTCGGCCCGCCCCCGACGCCGGTGAATCCGACCATACCGGCGGGTGAGCCGCCGATCCTTTCGCGGACGACGAATCCCGCGCCCGCTCAGCCCTCACGGCCGGCCCCGGCTCCCGTTGAACCCAACGTGATTCCTGCCTCGGCCACGATGGCGACGCCCGCCTCGGCCGCCGAAGCTGATAGCGACTTGCCCCCGCTTCCCGTGCCGATCGATCTGCCGCCGCTCCCTCCTCAGTAAGTCAGACGGTGCGCGGAGTCCGAGGCACAACGACACTAATGCCGGGCCGGACCTTCTTGGAAAAGAAGGTCCGGCCCGGGTTCGTTTGACGCAAAGCTAAGGCAATCGAAAGGCGCAAAGACGTGCCGACGTCGGCCGAAGACGGAGCGCGCTCCGCCCTCCCTCCGGAGGGCCGGCCCCGATCGAAAGTCCACGCCGATTGTCGGAACCTTGTTGACCATGCCCTACCAACTCGATCAGAATGAGTCGCAATCCAGCTCGACCGTGCCCGGCGTGCGGACTCGGGACTGAGCGGCCTGGTCTGATCCCTCGTTCTGGAAGGTCGATACGATGGAAGGCTCCCAAGGCTCTTGCGGCGGCAATCGGCGACGTTTCCTGAAGACGGCCGCGGCGGCCGGCCCGGTCCTGGCGGCGGCTGGCCCCTTGCTGGCGGCCGATCCCAAAGCGCTTCCCATGATCACTCTGGGGAAGACGGGTCAAAAGGTCTCCCGGCTCGGGATGGGATCGAGCTGGTCGGTCGACCCCAGCTTCGTCCAGGCCCTCCTCGCCTCCGGCGTCACCTATATCGATACGGCCGAAGGTTATGAAAACGGCAAGTCGGAGAAAACCATCGGCGAGGTCCTGGCGCGGACGGGCAAACGCAAGGATGTGTTTCTCGTCACCAAGACCCATGCCCCTCGCAAGATCAGCGGCGACTTCAAGGCGTCCGCCTTCTTCGAGAAGAAGGCTAAGGAAAGCCTCGAACGGCTCCAGACCGACTACATCGATAGCTACTTCATGCACGGGCTCACCGGCTCGCAGATTCCGATGCTCAGCGACCCGGCCGTGAAGGCGGCGTTCGAGCAACTGAAGGCGAAGGGGACGATTCGGTACGCGGGACTGAGCTGCCACGACGCTCAGTTGGTTGAGATCGTCGAGGCCGCCGCCGCATGCGGTTGGATCGACCATATCATGATCCAGTACAACTACCGGACCATGGACGTCGATGCTCTGAAGCGCGCCGTGGACAAGGCCTCCAAGGCCAACATCGGCCTGGTCGCGATGAAGACCCAGGGGGGGCGAATGAGTTCAAGGGGGCCGGCGAGTCGCCGCACCTCAAGGAATTCATCGCCAAGGGGTTCAAGCAGGAGCAGGCCGCGATCAAGACCGTCTTCGCCGACGAACGGTTCCACGCCGTCGTGAGCGAGATGACCAACCGCGACATGCTCCGTGAGAACATCGCCGCGACCCGCGACCCGATCACGGCGAAGGAGGCCCGGCTGCTCGAGGAGCATCGCCAGCGGACGTCGAATCTCTACTGCCACGGCTGCGGCCACTTGTGCGAAACGGCCGCTCACGGCGTTCCCGTGGCCACCGTGCTCCGCTACCTGCGGTACTACGAGGCGTACGGCAAGCGGCAAGAAGCCCGGGCACTCTACCAGGCGCTTCCCGCCCAAGCTCGCGACCTGGCCTCGGCCAATCTCGCGGCCGCCGAGGCGGCCTGCCCCTACGGCCTGCCCGTCGCCCAGCTCGTTCAGATTGCCGATCGTCGAATGAGCTGAGCGGGGAACCGACGAATGACTGGCGGCTGACGAACGCTCGTTCGTCAGTCGTCAGCCTCATCCTCGGATGGATTCGGAGCGGGAGTCGGCGTCGTCACGTCGTCAGGAACGGCGTAGGTCCCGTCGATCCAGCGTCCGAGATCGACCAACCGACAGCGATCCGAGCAGAACGGAAAGCTCGGTAACTTGTCGATCGACTCGATCTCGAACTTCTTCGCGCAGGTTGGGCAACGGCCCCGGATCATTTTCAAGACGTCCCAGTGCTAGTTGGCTTCGGCGCGTCGGACTTGGCCGGGGTCGAAGAGCTCGATGACGACGACTCCGACGGCTTATCAGCCGCCGCGTGTTTCTTGTACGAATCACTGCGGTAGTCGGTCTGGTAGAATCCCGATCCTTTGAAAATGATCGCGGCTCCTCCGCCGATCTTGCGGCGGAGCTTGACTTCCTGGCATTGCGGGCAGACGGTCTGCGGGTCGGCCTTGATCGATTCGAAGGACTCGAATTCGTGGTTGCACGCGTCGCAGATGTAGTCGTAGGTCGGCATCGGAGATAGACCTCGGTTCGGATTCGTCAGGACTGGGCGGGCTTGACCGACACGGCGACCTTGGAGGGTCTCAGGACGCGTTCGCGAATCCGATAGCCTTTGCTCAGCTCGTTCACGACGGTCCCCTCGGGGTGGTGGGCGTCGGGCTGCTGAACCAGTGCGTCGTGCTCGTTGGGATCGAACGGCTTGCCCAGGGCCTCGATCGGCTCGACGCCGTGCTTGGCCAAGGTGGCGAGCAATTGCTTGTGGACCATGTCCAGGCCCTCGTGAATCCCGGACGGGGCCGTCGCTTTCAACGCCACGCCGGCCCGCTCGAGGTTGTCGATCCCATCGAGCAGGTCACGCGCGAGTGAACCGACCGCATAAATGCGGTCGGAATCGGCTTGCGTCTTTGAGCGCTTCTGAAAGTTCATAAACTCGGCGCGGGTGCGCTGGAGTTGGTCAAAGTACTCGTCACGCTGGCGCTGGACCTGGCCAAGGTCCTCCGTGGCCGACGCGTTGTTAGGCTTGGGCTCGCCGGCGATGTCATTTTCGCTCTGCTGGGTCGTATCGCTCATGGGATATCCTCCTCGCGGACCGCGCGACGGGTTCGGTTCGACTCAACTCGAAAAGATCAGGACGCGCCTGGTTCCGCCCCGTCGGCATCCTCGGTGAAGTAGTCGCGGAGCTTCTCGAAGAAGCTCTTTCGTCTCGGGCTGACGTCGAGATGCTCGATCTCGGCCAGCTCGCGAAGCAGTTCTTCCTGGCGAGGGGTCAGGTGTCGCGGTGTTTCCACGACGACCTCGACGAGTTCGTCGCCGCGTCCTCGCCCACTGATATCGGGCATCCCCCGTCCCTTGAGCCGGAGCACGTCGCCGCTCTGCGTTCCTTTGGGAACGTGCAGGCGGTCAGGGCCGTCGAGGGTCGGCACTTCAATGTCGGCGCCGAGGGCCGCCTGGGGGAAGTTGATCGGGACCTGGCAGACCAGGTCGTTGCGGTTCCGTTCGAAGAACGGATGCTTGCGGACCAAAATCTGGATTCTCAGATTGCCCCGAGGCGCGCCGGGGTCGCCCGGTTCCCCTTGGCCGCGGAGTTGGAGCCACATGCCGCTCTCGACGCCGGGCGGAACGTCCACTTTCAGATGGGCGACGGCGTTGACTCGCCCCGCGCCTCGGCAATTCGGGCAGGGGTCGGTGACGCGCATCCCTTCGCCGCCGCAGGCCGGGCAGGTGGTGGCCACCTGGAAGAACCCACGCGACTGGACGACCTGTCCCTGGCCGCCGCAATAGTTGCAGCTGACGGCCACGGTCCCTTTCTTGGCGCCCGACCCTTTGCAGTCGCCGCAATATTCTTGGCGGTTGACATCGATCGGCTTGGTCGTGCCCCGGGCCGCCTCGACCAGGTCGATCTCGAGCTTGAACAGGAGGTCCTGCCCGGCCCGAGGTCCTCGGCGTCGCTGGCCGAAGAGGTCGCCGAAGAGGCCGCCGCCGAAGATATCGCCGAACGCCGACATGATGTCTTCGGCGTTGCGGAAGTCATGGACCCCTGCCCCCTCGAGGCCGGCGTGGCCGTAGCGGTCGTACCGCTGGCGCTTCGCCTGGTCGGAGAGGACTTCGTAGGCTTCGGCCGCTTCTTTGAAGCGTTTCTCGGCGTCGGCGTTGCCGGGATTCTTGTCGGGGTGATTCTTCAGCGCCAGTTGCCGATAAGCTTTCTTGATTTCATCCTGAGAGGCTTCGCGCTTGATTTCAAGGACTGCGTAATAGTCACGCTTTGTGGTTGCCATCGGCATGGCGTCTCGCTCAGGTCTGGGGTATCAGGGGCGGCGTGCGGCAATGTTCCAGGATAGCATCTCAGGCCAAGTCGTGACACGGCCCAATCCCGTCCCATCTCGACAACTCAAGAGGAATCGCACAGTAAAAATGAGAGGCCTGGACAGCTTTCGGGAGATATGGCGGTTGGTTCGAGGCGGTCGGCCAGCAAGCGGAAAGAGGACCATAGGTCAGGCCCACTCGGGAGCGAGTGGGCCTGACCCCGGGAACGTTGCGTTGCGAACCGAACCGATTAACGGACCGACCCTTCGACGCGGGTCGCTCCGTCTTTCTCGTCGTCTTTGATGTTGGTGATCATCGCCTCGGTGGTGAGCATGAGGGCGGCGATCGAGGCGGCGTTCTGCAGGGCCGAACGCGTCACCTTGGTGGGGTCGACGATCCCGGCCTTGAACAGGTCGACGTACTCGCCGGTGTTGGCGTTGAAGCCAACGGCGCCGGTACGCGACTTGACCTCTTCGGCCACGACCGCACCATCGTGTCCCGAGTTGGACGCGATGTGGCGGATCGGCTCTTCCAGGCCCCGCAGGACGATCGAGGCGCCGAGCTGCTCGTCACCCTTGAGGGTGTCGCGAAGCTTTTCGACGGCCGGAATCACCCGGAGCAAGGCCACGCCGCCGCCGGGGACGATTCCCTCTTCGGCCGCCGCGCGGGTCGCATGGAGCGCGTCTTCGACGCGAGCCTTGATCTCTTTCATGGCGGCTTCGGTCGCCGCGCCGACGTTGATCAGAGCCACGCCCCCGGAGAGCTTCGCCAAGCGCTCCTGGAACTTCTCCTTGTCGTACTCGCTTTCCGTCTCTTCGATCTGGCGGCGGAGCTGGTCGATCCGCTTCTGGATGTCGGCCTTCTTGCCGGCGCCTTGGATCAAGGTGGTGCTGTCTTTGTTCACCTTGATCTGCTTGGCCGTGCCCAGTTCCTTGAGGGTCAGGTTCTCAAGCTTCAGGCCCAGGTCTTCGCTGATGACCGTTCCGCCGGTCAGGATCGCGATGTCAGCGAGCATCGCCTTGCGGCGGTCACCGAACCCGGGAGCCTTGACGGCGGCGATGTTCAGCACGCCACGGAGCTTGTTGACGACCAAGGTCGCCAGCGCTTCGCCGTCGACGTCCTCGGCGATGATCAGCAGCGGCTTGCCCGACTGCGCGACCTTCTCGAGCAGGGGGATCATCTCGCGGAGACTGCTGATCTTCTTCTCGTGAAGCAGGATCAGGGCGTCGTCGAAGATGACTTCCATCGTCGTCGGGCTGGTGACGAAGTAGGGGCTGAGGTAGCCCTTGTCGAACTGCATGCCCTCGACGAACTCGAGCGTTGTGGTCGCGGTCTTGCCTTCTTCGACCGTGATCACACCGTCGCGGCCCACCCGCTCCACCGCGTCGGCAAGCATGTTGCCGATCTCGGCGTCGTTGTTGGCCGAGATCGTGCCGACCTGCGCGATCTCTTCCTTCTTGGAGACGGGCCGCGAGAGGTTGTCACGCAACTCGGTGACAGCCGCCTCGACCGCCTTCTCGATCCCTCGGCGGACGGCCGTCGGATTGGCCCCCGAGGTGATGTTGCGGAGCCCTTCGCGGAACAAGGCGCGGGCGAGGATGGTGGCGGTCGTCGTGCCGTCGCCGGCGGTGTCGGAGGTCTTCGACGCGACGACGTTGACCAGCTTGGCGCCCATGTTCTCGAACGGATCGGGCAGCTCGATCTCCTTCGAGACCGTGACGCCGTCCTTGGTGACGGTCGGGCCACCGAACGACTTGCTGAGGATCACGTTGCGCCCGGTCGGGCCGAGCGTGGTGCCCACCGCGTGGGCCAAGATATCGACGCCTTCGAGCAGTTTGCGGCGCGCGGCGTCGGAGAAGAGCAGTTGCTTTGCCACGGGTCAGTTGTCCTTCTCTTGTCGGATGGGCACGGCCCACCAATCTTATGGAATGGTGGGCACGCCCACCCCACGGCCGGTTACTTGACGATCTTCGCCAGGATGTCGGACTCGCGGAGGATCTTGATTTCCTCGCCGTCGACCTTGATCTCGGTGCCCGAGTACTTGCCGAAGAGAACTTCGTCCCCTTCAACCACGCCGATCGGGGCACGCTCGCCCGAATCCAGCAACTTGCCCGGGCCCACGGCGAGCACGCGGCCACGCTGCGGCTTCTCCTTGGCGGTGTCGGGCAGCACGATGCCACCAGCCGTCTTCTCCTCAGCTTCAATCTGCTGGATCACAACGCGGTCTTCGAGCGGGCGAATCTTGGCCATCTGAGTGCATTCCTTATCACGTTCGGTTCGACCCCGTGCCGACGGGGCCGAACGTGGTTCCGGGGAAAAGATCGTCGATTCCAAAGCAGGCCGGACAGCCGGGATTACATCATCCCCATACCGCCCATTCCGCCCATTCCGCCCATGCCACCCATTCCTCCCATGCCGCCCATTCCACCCATGCCTCCGCCGTGGTCATCGTGGTGACCGGCGGCTTCCGCCTTCTTCCGGGGTTCGGCGATGATGGCTTCGGTGGTCAGGAGCAGGCCGGCGACGGAAGCGGCGTTCTGGAGGGCCGACCGTGTGACCTTGGTGGGGTCAACGATGCCGGCGGCGAACATGTCGCCCCAGGCGCCGGTGTCAGCGTTGTAGCCGAAGTTGGCTTCCGTGGACTTGAGGATCTTGTTGACCACCACGGCGCCGTCGATGCCGGCGTTCTCGGCGATCGAGCGCGCGGGCTGCTCGAGGGCGCGGCGGATGATCTGGACGCCCATCGCCTGGTCGCCGGTGAGCTTGAGGGCGTCGAGCGCGGTGATCGCACGGATCAGGGCGGTGCCGCCGCCGGGGACGACCCCTTCTTCGATCGCGGCGCGAGTCGCGTGCAGGGCGTCCTCGACCAGAGCCTTACGCTCTTTCATCTCGGTCTCGGTGGCCGCGCCGACGTTGATGCGGGCGACACCGCCGGCGAGCTTGGCAAGACGCTCTTGGAGCTTCTCGCGGTCGTACTCGCTGTCGGTCTGGGTGATCTCGCGGCGGATCATTTCGACCCGGCCCTTGATCTCGTCCTGGGTGCCGGCCCCTTCGACGATCGTGGTGTTTTCGCTGTCGATCGTGATCTTGCGGGCCCGGCCGAGGTCGCTGAGCTGAATGCTCTCGAGCTCGATGCCGAGGTCCTTGAAGATCGCCTTGCCACCGGTGAGGACGGCGATGTCGCCGAGCATCGCCTTGCGGCGGTCACCGTAGCCGGGGGCCTTGACGGCCGCGACCTTGAGGATGCCGCGGAGCTTGTTGACGACCAGGGTCGCCAAGGCTTCGCCTTCGATGTCCTCGGCGATCACGACGAGCGGCTTGCTCGACCGGGCGATCAGCTCGAGCAACGGGATCAGCTTCTGGGGCGAGCTGACCTTCTCTTCGTAGATCAGGATGTAGGCGTCTTCGAGGACGACCTCCATGCGGTCCTGGTCGGTGACGAAGTGGGGGGAGAGGTAGCCCCGGTCGAACTGCATCCCCTCGACCACGTCGACGGTGGTCTCGTTGCCCTTGCCCTCTTCGACGGTGATCACGCCGTCGGTGCCGACCTTCTCGAAGGCGTCGGCCAGCTTCTCGCCGATGATCGTGTCGTTGTTCGAGGCGATGGCGGCGACCTCGGTGATCTCCTTCTTGCCGGAGACCTTCTTCGATTGCCCCTTCACGTGCTCGACGACGGCCGTGACCGCCTGATCGATGCCTCGCTTCAGCGCCATCGGATCCGCGCCCGCGGCCAGCGCTTTGAGCCCTTCCTTGAAGATGGCCTCGGCCAGGACGGTGGCGGTCGTCGTGCCGTCGCCCGCGGCGTCGGAGGTCTTGCTGGCGGCCTCCTTGACGAGTTGGGCACCCATGTTTTCGTAGGGATCGGTCAGCTCGATCTCCTCGGCCACGGTCACGCCGTCTTTGGTGACGGTCGGGCTGCCCCAGCCCTTGTCGATCACGGCGTTACGGCCGCGCGGGCCCAGGGTGCTCCGGACGGCCCGGGCCAGTTTGGTCACGCCGCTCGCCAGCTTCTGGCGGGCCTCCTCATCGTAGGCCATCATCTTCGCCACGGTGGATTCTCCTTCGACGCGGTCGGGAGCCGTCACTCGTCGTACCTGAGGCCGACGACGACGCGAGGGTCGACCGCTCACGCGGTTTCCCCTTCGTACTGAAAGTTCGTGGAACCCAATGCAACTGGCATACCGTCACTTTGAGGCTTTTTTAAGTCGTTTGGGAATGATGACTTAGGATGACCGGTGCGAGACCGCCGGTCGTGGCATTAACTGCCGTTTTGGCAGGCCTTGGTCATGTTTGTCATCTTCCGACCAGGAGCCCGTCGGTGGTGGGAGTGGGACGGAGGGGGTTGCTGAGATGAGGGCGCACCCCCCATGAAAAACGGCTCGCCCCCCGAAGTCGGAGGTGCGAGCCGTTCGGGCGAAACGCCCCATTGGGCGGGGCGATCAGCAGAGTTCGCTGATGACTCTGCCGGTCGAGCCGATGGAGATTGGGCGCCCTGCGCGGTTCTTGAAGCTGGTTTCGGGGTCGATGCCCATCTGACGGTAAAGCGTGACGAGCAGGTCGGGCGGGGTCACGGGGCAATCCTTGGGGACTTCTCCCCGGGAGTTGCTCGAGCCGATGACACGGCCTTGAGCGAACCCACCGCCGGCCACCAGCACGCTCATCACCTCGCCCCAGTGGTCGCGTCCTGGAACGGGGTCGATGCCGGCCAAGCCTTGGTTGATCCGCGGGGTTCGGCCGAACTCCCCCATGACCAGCACGACGGTCGAGTCGAGCATTCCGTGCATTTCGAGGTCGTCGACCAGGGTGGCGACGGCGCTATCGACGATCGGTAAGACGCGTTTCATCCCCACTTCGAGGCTGGAGTGGAAGTCCCAGCCGCCATAGGTCAGCGTGACGAACCGGACTCCGGCCTGGACGAGCCGACGGGCCATCAAGGCGCTCTGGCCCCAGATGTGGCGTCCATAGCGGTCACGGAGCTTCGGGCTCTCCTTGCGGATATCGAACGCCGCGCGGGTGGCGGGGCTGGAAACCATCGTGAACGCATTCTGGCTGAATTGGTCGAGGCCATCCATCAGGCCCGAGGCGTCGACGTCGCGGCGGACGTGGTCGAAGGCGCCGAGGAGGCTGCGCCTTCCTTCGATCCGAGGAAGGTCGACACCAGCGGGAGGGGCGAGGTTCGGCACCTGGTAGCCGTCGGAATTGGGATCGCCGTCGGCCGAGAACGGGTTGTAGCCGAGCCCGAGGTAGGCTGCGCCGTGGTATCCGGGGGCGAGCCCGACCGAGTGGGTCTGGGGAAGACCCACATAGGCGGGCATGCCCGGCGTCTTCGGTCCTTTCAGCTTGGCGATGATCGAACCGGCCGAGGGATACTGAGGCGCCAGGTCCGCGGCCGATGAGCCGAGCACCCCCGTCAGCATCCAGTGGGCGGCCGCGAAGTGGTCGCCGTTATGGTGGTGCATCGAGCGGATGATCGACATCTTGTCCATCATCCCCGCGTGCTGGGGAAAGAGCTCGGAGATTCGGATTCCGGGCACGCATGTCTCAATCGAGTTGAGCGGCCCCCGAAAATCGATCGGCGCATCGGGCTTGGGGTCGTACGTTTCATGCTGCGGCGGGCCGCCGTCGAGCCAGACCAGGATCACCGACAGGTCGCGACCCTTGGGCTGTCCCGCCGCCTTGGCGGCCGCCTCGATCCGAAGGAGATCCGCGAGGTTGAGGCCGGCGAGGCCAAGAAACCCCGCCTTGAGGAAGGAACGCCGGCTTGGCCCCTGGGCTCGAGGCGAAGAGTGACCCATCAGTTCCAACATCGGGGGAGTCTCCTCGGCGGTAGGTGGCGTGCTGGGGGGTAGGCGATGCATCGGAGTGGGATCCGCTCCGGATCCAAGCCCAGTCCGTCAGTCGTTGAACTGAAACTCCTTGGCGTTGATCAAGGCCCAGACGATATCCTCGAAGGCCTCGCGTTTCTTGTCGGCGTGGGCAGTCAGGTGGGCCAAGGCGCTGGCGGTCTCGCCGCTGGAGGGAGTCCGGCCGAAGGCGGCCCAGAACAGTTCCTCCACCTTGGCTTCGTCGGTTCTCGGGTCCTTGGCGAGCGCTTCGGCACGGCCGCCGGCCGCGGCCAGCTTGGCTTGCACCTCGCCGGAGTTGAGGAGCATCAGGCTTTGCCCCAAGCTGGCGTCGCCGACTCGCTCGCACTCGCACGGAGTGTCGCGTTTGGGCCGACCGAACGTGTCAAGAAAGGCCGAGACTACACTCTCGTCGGGCAGCTCGATGGCGCGAGTTCCCGCGGGAAGTCCGGCAAATGCCGTCGGCACTCCCGAGACTTGCGAGATGGCGTCCAGCAAGACCTCCGCGCCCAGCCGCTTGGGATAGTGGCGGGCGAAGCTCTGTTTATCCTTGCGGTTGTACTCGTTCGGGACGCTCGAGAGCCCGTAGAGCCGGCTCGTGCAGATGGTGCGGACCAGCCGCTTGAGGTCGTAGCCCTGCTTGACGAAGTCGTCCGCCAAGCCGTCAAGCAGGTCGGGGTTCGACGGTGGATTCGTCAGCCGCAGGTCGTCCATCGGCTCGACGATCCCGCGCCCGAAGAAGTGGGCCCAGTAGCGGTTCACGAGTGCCTTGGCAAAGAACGGATTCTGGGGGGCGGCCATCCAGTCGACGAGCTTCTGACGCGGATCCTCGTTGCCCGCGATCGCGACCAGATCGCCTCCGAGTCCCTTGGGAGCCATCACCTGCTTCGTCTTCGGCTGCGTGACCGAGCCGGTCCGGGCGGTGAAGATGACCTCGTCGTTCCGGCCGATCCGCTGAGCGTGCGCGGAGGGCTTCCGGCCGATCCGCGCGAAGAAGGCGGCGAACCCGTAGTAGTCGTTCTCACTCCACTTTTCGAACGGGTGGTGGTGACACTTGGCGCACTGGAGCCGCATCCCGAGGAACACCTGCGCCGAGTCGTCGACGAACGCGTCGGCCGCCTTGATCCGGCGATACCACTGGACCGGCGGCGAAGTCTCGGGCGTGCCGCTGGCGGCGAGAATTGCGCGGACGAACTGGTCGTAAGGTGTGTTTTGGGCCAGGTTTTCGCGAATCCAGTCGTAGAACCCGAAGGTTCCGTGCTGGGCGGTTGGATCTCCCTCGCGCTTGTTGCGGAGGATGTCGGCCCATTTGATCGCGAAGTAGGTTGCGTATTCAGGGCGATCCAGCAGCCGGTCGACGAGCGTTGCCCGCTTCTCGGGGCTGGGGTCGGCCACGAACGCCTTGATTTCGTCGGCGGTCGGCAGGGTTCCGATGATGTCGAGCGAGGCGCGGCGAATGAACTCCGCGTCGGTGCATGACTCGGAGGGCAGGATCCCGAGCGCGTTCCACTGCTTGAGCGACGCAACGTCGATGAGGTTGTTGGGCCGGAACTCCGGGGCGTTGGCAATGGGCAAGCCGAGGGGAACGGTGGCGCGAAACACGGCGACCTGCCCCTGGTAGCGCGCCATGATGCCCGCTTGGCCGGAGAGTTCCCGGGTGGCGACCTTGCCCCCCTCCGCAACGTCGGCCACCTCGGGGTCGTTCGACTGGTATTGTGCCCAGCGGGTCACGTCCTCGGTGGTCCCATCGGTATAGTGGGCCGTCACGATCATCTGCTGTGAGGTCCCGCGGGTCATGACGCGGGAGTCGGGATAGATTTCGATCCCCGAAACCGTGGGGTCGGTCGCCTTGCCGACGGGCATCCCTCCCCCGATCCAGCGGCTGATCACGCGATACTCTTGCGAATCGGCTTTGAGCCGCTTGCCGCCACCATGCGGGACGGTCGCGGTTCCCTTGGTCAGGAGCAGGCTCTGCTCGGGCCGCGCGGGGAAGAGCCGTCGCCCGCGCCCTTCCTTGACCAGTGCCTCGTAGTCGAGGATCGGCTCGAAGCCGAGCAGGCTGAGCCGGAACCCATTTTGGCCGCTGGCCTTGCCGTGGCACCCGCCGGAGTTGCAGCCGAGCTTGGTGAAGATAGGCACGACCTGGTTGGCGAAGTTGACCGTCCGCTCCGCGGTGAACTCGGTGACGGTCACGGGCACGTCGACCGTCCGCTCGCCCCACCGCACGGTGATGGTCGCCGCGCCGTCTCCCTTCGCGGAGATCATCCCTGAGGCGTCGATTTCCGCGACCTTGGGGTCTGACGACCCGAACTTGGCCTGAGCCGACTCGTCCCGCGCGGCGGAGTCACTGGCAATCACCTCGACCGCCAGTTGCTGGACCGAGTCGGGCCCGCGGAGGACCACCCGAGGCGGAACGACCCGGAGCGAGTCCGCCACGGATCCAGCTTGGGGCGGCTGATCGGCCCAGGCGGCGGTGGCGCAAAATCCCCAGAGGAGGAGGACGCGAGTCGCCTGGAGGGACGTCGACCAAGGGTTCGAGCGAAGAATCCGTGTCATCCGCCGTCGTTGCATCGCAGAGCGTCTCCCTTGGCAGCCTCCTTTGATCGGAGGGGTTCGATGTTCACTCTACAATCCTCCCACCGCCTCGACAACCTTTTTGTTAAATACTTCTTTCACGTCGCGGCGATGCGACGCGGGAATTCGTTCGCATTTTTCCGTCTTCGAATCCGCGGCGGGGTCTGGACGTGGCCGCCGCGGATGTTTATTCTATGGGGGCAGTCTGACCGGGTAGCTCAGTCGGTAGAGCAACGGACTTCAACAACGGAACGCCGAACGAAGCAGAAAGTAATAGGAGCCTCTCGCGGGAAGAAACCGAACCGCGAAGAGTGAATGCCGCAGTATGCTGGGACGCCCTGAGAGCTTCACCACCACAACGTCGCCGGTAACGGCAAGCGTGAAGGTCTGAAAAGGTGAAGATTGGGTAATCAGCAGGCAAGGGACCGGCGGATCGCCGGCCTCGGCCCCAGAGACTAGACGCGGCACGCCTGAGATGGCGATGGGATAGTCCAGACGCTCAACACCTGAAGAGTGCTTTTTTCCTTCAACGCGAAGGCTTCAGGGGGTCGGTGAAAGCCGATGAGGTACGTTAATCCGTTGGTCGAGGGTTCGAGCCCCTCCCCGGTCACTTCAGAATCGTCTTGTTCCGTGAGACACCAATCATCCCAGGCTCGGAATCGAAAGGTTCCGAGCCTGGGATGATTGTGATTCCGCCCTTCCCTTCCTGACGCACGGCTCACCCGACATCGATCTCCTCAGGTTGGTTTCCTGCCCTGCCCTGCCCTCTCCTCCCGGGTCGGCACTCTGCTGATCCATTGACTTTGGTTTCGCCAAATTCCCAGGATGTCGAACTCACGGCGATGCTTTTCGTGGGCGGATCGAACAGGCCATCGGTTGAGTGAATGAATCGCCACACTCACCGCGTTAGTCGAGACTTGTGGATGCAAGTTGTTGAGTGTTAACTGCTTTGTTTAATCAGTATTTATGAATGTATTAATTGGAGGCGTTTTTTCACAGCCTCATTAGCGGACCCTACGATTCAGATTGGCTTCGCACCCACGCTGGGGTAAAGTTATGTCCGCAAGTCATTGCGGTGGCAAGGGACCGAAGCCGGCCCCTCGCCACTCATGGTGTCAACCGCGTTAGAGCCCTTGTTTTTCCAGGCTATAGGGCACGACCTTCACGCCACGGTTCGACCTGAGCGGCAGCAAGGCATGCTTGAGCGCCGCCTGTTGCTCGGTCCAACGCAAACCCGCCAGAGGCGTGACGTTTGGGGCCTGCTGCTCGGGGTCACGGAACTCGTTGGCATCCAGCAAGGAGACGATATCTCCCTTGCCGAGTTCGAGCGTGTTGATCAGGTCGGCCGTGGCGGCGAGATGACGCTCTGCGTGCTCTGCGCCCCCGGCATCAATGAGCACCATGAGGCCGATGGCGATATCCGCCTGCTTCAGGTCGGACACGAGCGCAACGAGATCGCTGTTCTCCCACGCTTTCCGGTAAAGGCCGCGAACCGTCGGGTCGCCCGATTCCACTCCCAAGGTCACCCGGCGCAACTGGAGTTGGCGATACGTCCGCCACTGCTCGAGCGTCGGCCGCGGCGATGCCAGATTGTCGAGGAACGCGTGGACGGCCTCGAGCCTGGGGGCCTCGCCGGTCGTCGCGCACAACTCACTCCGGGCGATGGTTTCCAGCAGGGCCACGATCTCGTCGTTCGGCCGACGCAGGACGTCGCTGCCCGCCAGAAAGAGAGTGCGATACTGGAGCAGGCGCTGGCCGTAGAGCTTGGCAACTTCGCGCGTGTGGGTGGCGAACTCCGGGATCGATCGTTGGTAGTGCGGAGCCGCCGCTCCCCCGCCAAAGGCGATCCCATCGGCGTGGCCCAGCGTGGCCTGGAGGATCAGGGCGTTCTGGCTGTCCGGCGGCAAGAAGGGCAAGACGCCGTAGGTAGCCAGGTACTTTTCGCGATGCGCGAACCAGGCCGTCGCGTCCCACTCCACGATCCGCCCAAGGAAGTCGTACAGCTCATCCGACGAAAGGGGCTGGGCCTTCGAGGGGGGGTCGGCACGTTTCAGGCGACCCGAACTCAGCGCCTCGAGCAGGTCGAGGGCCGTCGCTCGGATCGAGGCGTCGAGGTCGCTCGCTTCGGCGAAGAACAGGGTGCGTCGCTTCAAAACCATGTTCACCCCCTCACGGACTCGATCGATCGCCTGGATCGTCGTGTCGAGTCCCTTGAGGTAATGGATCCCGTGGATGAACGCGCGCTGCCAGCGGCCTTCCCGATCGAAGTGATAGATCGGCCCATCGCCGTAGTAGAGCGAGAACGCTCCCTGCTTGAATCCGGCGAAGATCGGATCTCCCAGGGGGGGGCGAAGCATGACGCGAACGCCGTAGAGCACGCCGGTATCAAGCAGGCATTCGGCTTCGGTCTGCAGGGCCATGTCGGCAAGATCCTCGGTCGGATTGGGGGTCGGAAGCAAGCGGCGAGGAGGCGACTCTTTCTCGATCCCAAGTCGAGGCTGGCAACCCGGGTCGGTCGTGAGAAAGCGCCCTCCGCGCCCATCGCAACTTGCATTATACTCCCGCGCCGAGCGGCGCGAACCTTCGCTTTGCCCCAAGATTTCTGACGAGAATCGAATCCGTCAGGAAACCCACGGAGGGAACCTTGGCCCCAACGTCCCTTCCGCCACTCTTCGGACCCGAGGCCGGAGTGCCGCGTGGGCGGCGCCTCCTCGAGCCCGTGCTGATCGGCCTGCTGGCCCTGACGTTGAACCTCGCGGGCAACGGTCGAACGAGCCTCTGGGACCGCGACGAGCCGAGATACTCGGCCTGCGTCCGCGAGATGCGTGCGCGGGGCGATTGGATCCGGCCGACCTTCAACGGTGAACCGCGCTATCATAAGCCAATCCTGATCTACTGGCTGATGCGCGGGGGAGTCGCGCTCGGGGGCGATAACCCGTTTGGATGCCGCCTGGTCTCGTCGCTCGCGGGAGTCGGCACGTGCCTGCTCGTCAGGGCGATGGGCCGGCGCATGCTCGGCCCTCGGGTGGGGACGCTCGCCGCGCTGATGCTCGCGACGGCGCCGATCATGGTCACCGAGTCGAAGCTCGCGACGACCGACGCCACGCTGACGTTCTGGCTCGTCGGGGCCCAGTTCTGCCTCTGGGAACTGGCGCGGCGGCCCTCGCGGCGGCTCGCCGCGGGGTTCTGGGCGTTGATCGCGCTGGCGACGCTCACCAAGGGGCCGGTCGGCGCCGCGATGATTGCGGTCTCGGGAGTCGTCTCCTGGTGGTGGGGAGGGCCGACCGCTTGCTGGAGCCGGCTGCGCTGGCGCTGGGGCTTGAGCGGGTTCTTGCTCGTGGTCGCCCCCTGGCTCGTGACGATTGGCCTGGTTTCCCATGGAGAGTTCTTTCGCTTCGCCATTGGAGAACAAGTGATTCACCGGGTGGCGAGCGGCATGGAGCAACATACCGGCTACCCGGGCTATTACCTCGTCACGACGCTCGGCACGTTCCACCCCTGGTCGGCCCTGTTGCCCGCGGCGCTCTTCGGAGCCTGGTCAAGGCGGCGGGAGCACCCCCTGTTCGGCTTTCTGTTGGGGTGGGCCGTCGGTCCACTCGTGCTGCTGGAATGCGTCCAGACGAAGCTGGTCCACTACTATTTGCCCGCGATCCCCGCGTGTGCGCTTCTGGCCGCCTGGCTGATCGCACTGGTGGTCAAGGAAGGGGTCAACCTCAGGCGCTGGCCGTTGGGACGGGTCGGAGTCGGCCTGCTGGGCGGCACCGCGGTCGTGCTTCTGGTCGGTCTGGTCGCGGGAACATCAATGCTTCCCGCCAGCCTCCGCAGTCCGCTCCTGTTCCTGGCGATCGTTCTGGCCGCCGGCACCACGTACGCGATCGTGCTGATCGTTCGCGGGTTGACCGAACGGGCGGTGGGAAGTCTGGTGGCGACCTGGGCGATCCTCATGCTCGCCATGGGCGCGTGGCTGCTTCCGGCAGCCGAACCGTACCGAACGCCTCGGATCGTGGGCGAGCGGTTCGCGGCGCTCGCAAAAGCGCATGGCGCCCAGCCGATCCTCCACTCGTACCAAGAGCCGAGTGTGATCTACGCGTACGGTCACCCGTTGCCGACCGTCCGCAACTGGTCGCAAGTCAAGAAGCTGGTGCTCCGGTACGGCGCCGTGACCACGGCGGTCCTCCCCCGAGAGCTCAGCGCCTTTCTCGCTCGGCCCGAATATGAAGTGGAACGACTCGGTCATCTGACCGGCTACAACCTCAACAAGGGGCAGTGCGAGTCGCTCGAGTTCATCCTGCTCAGAATGAACCCGTCAGTGCGGCTCACGCATCTCGAGCAGTCGCCCATAGAGTGAGCGGAGCTGGGCGGTCATCGTCTCGTGCCGGAACTGGTGTGCGAACCGCTCACGCCCTTCGCGCCCGAGTGCCTCGCGAAGCGCGGGGGCGGCAGCCAACCGGAGGATCGCGGCCTGAAGCCCCGGCAGGTCGCGCGGCGGAAGGAGCACGCCGGTCTCGGGCAGCACCACTTCGCGGGCTCCATCGACGTCATAGCTGATGACCGGGCGACCGGTCAGCAGCCCTTGCGGCAAGACCCGCGCCAGCCCCTCGCGCAGGCTCGGATGGACGATGGCGTCCATCGCGGCGAGCAGTTCGGGAATTCGCTGTGGGGGAACCAGGCCCACGAACTGGAAGGCGTGGCGGAGCCCGAGCCGCTCGGTCTCGGCGATCAGACGGTCGCGGAGCAGGCCGTCGCCGATAAACACGAACCGGACCTTCGGGTTGGCCGCGAGCACGGCGGGCGCCACCGCGAGGATATCGTCGTGCCCCTTGCGTTCGAAGAGCCGGGCCACCGTGCCGAACGCAATCGCATCGTCGTCCAACCCAAGCTCGTGCCGGACCTCCACGCGAGTCCTGGGCGGGTTGAGGAACGCCTCGACGTCCATGCCGCTGTAGACCGTGCTGTACTGCTCGGGTCGCCCGACTCCGGCCTCAAGGGCCTGGTCGGTCATGGCGTCACAGACGCTCACGATCGCGTGGCACCGGTTCGCGGCCCACCGTTCGAGCGCCACATAGGCCCGGTTCTTGAGCGCGGATTCGGAAGGGCCGAACGGCAGCCCGTGGATCGTGTGGATCACGGCGGGAACTTTTTCATGCCAGGCCGCGGCACGCCCGCTGATCCCTGCCTTGGAGCTATGCGTGTGGACGACCTCGGGCTGCAAGCGGCGGATCGCCTGGCGAAGGAGGCGATAGGCCCGAAAGTCGGTCCCCGGGCGCACCGCGCGGACCAACTCGGGCATCAACTCGACCTTGAGGCCCAGTTGCTCGGCACGGCCGAACAGATCCCCCTCTGGCCCCTCGGCCGGCCCGGTGATCAAGGTCACGTCGTCGCCGTACCGATGATGCAAGCCTTCGACCGTCAGGAGCGTGTTTTCCTGGGCCCCACCGATAATCAATCGAGTAATGACGTGAATAATTCGCATGAATGTTAATCAATAACTCAGACAGGTCAGCGTGAGGGGACGGGATCGACCTCGTCAGCGTGGCCGTAGCGGACGACGAGCATGAAGAGTCCTTGAGGGGGGGCGGTCGGCCCTGCCTCGCGCCGGTCCTCGGCGACGAGCGCCTCCCGGACCCGAGACTCGGCCCAGCGCCCGGTGCCGACCAGTAGGAGCGTCCCCGTGATCGATCGCACCATGTTATACAAGAATCCGTCGGCCTCGACCTCGACCCACACGGAGTTCTGCTTGCGTGTCACGGCGATGTCGAAGATCGTCCGGACGCTGCTCGTGCGGTTGGGCCACTGGGTCTCAAAGCTATGAAAGTCGTGCCGCCCCTTCAGAGCCTGCGCCGCGCGATGCATCGCGGCCACGTCGATCGGCTGGTAGACGTGATAGCTGTAGCGGGTCTGGAACGGGTCGGCGATCCGGCCGTTGTCGATCACGTAGCGGTAGCGTTTCGACTTGGCGTCGAGGGTCGAATGAAACGCTTGGGGCATGTCCCAGGCGTTTCGGATCCGGATATCGTGCGGAAGCGTGGCGTTGAGGGCCTTGACGAAGACCTCGGGCGCGTGCCGGGAGACCGTGTAGAAGTGGGCGACCTGGCCAATCGCATGCACGCCGGCGTCGGTTCGGCCGCTGGCGTTGGTGACCGCCGCGGCACCGGTCAGGCGCTGGATCGCCTCTTCCAGGGTTTGCTGGACCGTCCGCCGGTCCGGCTGGCGCTGCCAGCCGGAGAAATCGGTGCCGTCGTAGCTCAGCAGGAGCTTGATATTGCGCATGGGAAAAGAGTTCACCCCAACGCCGCCGCGGGCCGACCTCGACGCCGTTGCGATGTCTGACCTCGTTCTGCTCGCTCCAATCGTTCCGACTCAGGCCCCGACCGGTTTGAGCTTGAGCAACTCCTCGGCGATCTGAACGGCGTTGGTTGCAGCCCCCTTGCGGAGGTTGTCGCTGACGCACCAGAAGAGCAGAGCGTTGGGGTTGTGGAGGTCCTGGCGAATCCGGCCGACGAACACCTCGTCGCGGTCGGAGCACGAGGCAGGCAGGGGATAGAGCCGCGACGCCGGGTCGTCAACCACGACCAGGCCGGGAGCGCTCGCCCAGACTTGGCGGGCCGCTTCGGGAGTGATCGGCCGTTCGGTCTCGATCATGATCGACTCGCTGTGACAGTTCAGCACGGGAACGCGAATGCAGGTGGGGCAGACGTCGATCGTGTCGTCTCCCATGATCTTCCTGGTCTCGAGGACCATTTTGATCTCTTCCTTCGTATAGCCGTTGGGAAGGAAGTCGTCGATCTGCGGGAGGCAATTGAACGCGATCGGGTGGGCAAACTTGCTCGGCGCAGGGGCGTCCTGACCGTTGACGTGGGCCTCGGTCTGCGATTGCAGTTCGTGGATCCCCTTCTGACCGGCCCCCGAGACGGCCTGGTAGGTGCTCACGATGACCCGGCGGATCCGGAAGGCGTCGTGCAAGGGCTTCAGGGCCACGACCATCTGGATCGTCGAGCAGTTCGGGTTGGCGATAATCCCATGGTGCCGACCCACGTCTTGGGGGTTGACCTCCGGGACGACCAAGGGCACCTCGGGGTCCATCCGGAAGGCACTTGAGTTGTCGACGACCACCGCCCCAGCGCGAGCGGCAATCGGGCTGTACTCGCGTGAGATCGACGCCGGCGTGCTCGAGAGGACGATGTCGACGCCGAGGAAGGCCTCGGGGGAGAGAGGCTCGATCGGATAATCCTTGCCGCCGAACACCACCGTTTTCCCCGCGCTTCGCGCCGAAGCCAGGAATTTAATCGACCCGATCGGGAACTTGCGTTCCTGAAGCAGGCGGATTATGACGTCTCCCACGGCACCACTCGCCCCGACGACGGCAACGCTCTTCACGGCGGTCTCCCTCTCCCTGGCAAAAACCCAAATGAGCCGGTCGGCCCCAGTTCGACGAACAAAGGCCATCGAACGCGAAGACACGTCGATTCGAAAGTCGGTTCGCGTCGAGAATTCTTCCACGCAGGATCGTCTATCATACGATTCGAGCGGGAAAGTTTCCAACATCACCGGCGTGTCGGGACTGTTGGGCCTGTGCGACGAGGCCCTTGGTCTTTAGAATAAGGGAATCACAGTCCGCCGAAAGTTCTTCGTGAGGTTGGCCCGTTGAAAGTTCTCGTCATCGGCAAAGGAGGGCGGGAGCACGCCCTCTGCTGGAAGCTGAAACAGTCACCCCGGGTCAAAACGGTCTTCTGCGCCCCGGGCAACGCAGGCACCGCGCTCGATGCGCAGAACGTCTCGATCGAGCCGGGCGACTTCCGGGCTCTGACCCAGTTCGTCAAGCGGGAAGGAGTGGGGCTGACCATCGTCGGCCCCGAGGAACCGCTCACGAACGGGATCGTCGACGCATTTCAGCGCGAAGGGCTGCGGATCTTCGGCCCGCGGCGCGATGCCGCCGAGCTCGAAGGCAGCAAAGTCTTCGCCAAAGAGCTGATGCGCCAGGCCGGCATCCCGACCGCCGACTACCGGATCTTCCGCTCGGCCCCCGATGCCGAGCTCTACGTGCTCTCCCGCGAGGTCTCACTCGTCGTCCGCTCCAAAGGGCGTTCGACGCTCCGGCATACCTTGCTCTGCCGGACCGCCGCCGAAACCCTCGAGGCGATCGACCGGATCATGGATCCGCGCGAGCAGCTCGGGCCGGGGGTCCAGGTCGAGATCGAAGAACGCGGCGAGCGCCGCGTCTTCAACAACGCGGCCGAAGCCCGCGACCACGTGCTCGGCCGCCCGCTCGGCCTGGTCCTGAAGGCCGATGGACTGGCCGCCGGCAAAGGCGTCTACGTCTGCGACAACCTCCGGCAGGCCCTTGAAGCGATCGACCAGATCATGGTCCGGCGGATCTACGGCAAGGCCGGCGACCGGATGATCCTCGAGGAACGGCTCGACGGCCAGGAGACGAGCATTCTCGCCCTGACCGACGGCCGAACGATCATTCCGCTCGAATCGAGCCAGGATCACAAGCGGGCCTTCGACCACGACGAAGGGCCGAACACGGGCGGCATGGGTGCCTACTCCCCCGCGCCGATCGTCACGCCCGAGCTCATGGAACAGGTTGAACGCGAAATCCTCGTTCCCGTGGTGCACGCCCTGAAGCGGGCGCGCCGGCCGTTTCGCGGGGTGATCTACGCCGGCCTGATGCTGACGAACCAAGGGCCCAAAGTCCTCGAATTCAACGTCCGGTTCGGTGACCCCGAATGTCAGGCCGTCCTCATGCGGCTCAAGAGCGACCTGTTCGAGGTCCTCGACGCCGTGGTCGACGAACGACTTGACACGATCAATCTCAAGTGGGATCCCCGCCCGGCCGTCACCGTCGTCATGGCCGCCGAGGGCTACCCCGGCCCCTACGAACGCGACCGAGTGATCAACAACCTTGAAGAAGCCGACCGCATGGCCGACGTCAAGGTGTTCCACGCCGGCACCAACCTCCGAACCGACCCGACCCTCGGTCGCGACGGTCGAATCGTCACCGACGGCGGCCGCGTCCTCGATGTCACCGCGCTGGGCGCAACGCTCGCCGAAGCGCAGACCCGCGCCTATGAGGCGGTCCGGGCGATCCGCTACAACGGCGCTTGGTATCGCCGCGATATCGCGGATAAAGCGATCAAGGCCTCCGGATCCTGAACGCCCGATCCCGGCCGATGTTGACAAAAAACGACGCTCGGAGCCATTCCCCAATGGCTCCGAGCGTCGGTTCCTGCCCACTCCGCGCATCGCGGTCTCACCCAACCCCGCTCGCATACATACTGCACGCTTGCTTGTTTGCATGGAGTGTGCGAGACTCATGGGGACGGATTGATATCAAGATCGACCCGGCCCTTGAGGGGTTCGCGCCCCGACTCGGTTCGGTCTGATCTTGGCGGCGGTGCCTTTGGCGACGGCTAGGGCCGGATGATGGAAACCAGGGACGAACGAATAGGTCTGCTTGCCGGTATAGGGAGCCTCGGGGACGTTGGGCGGGATGACCGGGCCCTTCTGAAGGTCGACGTGATTGGCGTAGAACGCGGTCGTCGGCTTGTCGGGGGTCGCAGTCGAGTTGTCGATCTTGCCTTCGACCTTCGCTTTGATATCCCCGACCGGGAGCACCAGATTCCGGCTCGTGCCGAAGGTTGGGACCGTGGTCCCGCCTTTCTGCGTGACGAACTCGGGCTGGACCGACGCGGCGAAGACCGAGTTGGTGACGTCACCCGCGACCAGGACACTCATACCGCCAGCGTTCTGGGCGTTCTGCGGCACGGGGGGAGCCGCGGGTTGGGGTGTGGGGCTAAACGCACTGACCGAGGCCTGCCCCGACACGGTGTTGATGATCGTCGAGAAGTTCTGCACATAGCCCGACAGAACGTTGGTATTCACCACGTCGCCGCCGAACGTCGCCTTGCTGATCGTGCGGTCGACATAGACGTTCGAGTTCAGGGCACCTCGATTGGCCGTCAGGGTGTTGACCACATGGGACAGGATGTCGACCGTGTCCATCCCGCGCCCGAAGACGAGGTTGCGGGCTCCGTTGGGAGCGACGACGAGTACGTTGTTCGTCTCTCCCCCAACCGAGAAGTTCGTCAACTTCGCTTGGCCGGTGCCGGTGGCGTCGAAAACGAGTGTCGAGAAGTTCGTGGCGTTGCCACCCACGCGAACGTTTCCAATTTGCCCGGTCAGTCCCCCTTGGATCCGGCCGTCGGCCAGGAACGGAGCCACCCCCGACGTTCCGGAGACGACCCAGGTCCCGCCATATCCCGTGGCATTGGCATTCTGGTTGACGAACTGGCCCGGGGGAGTGTCGGTGTTCCCGATGATCTCGTTGGCCTGGAACAGGGAGAGGCGTCCCGAGACGTCGAACTCGACCGCATGCTGAATGGTCGTCGGCGTCGTCGAGGTTCCGGAGGCGGGAACCTGCTGTGCGCTACTGATCGACTTATCGATGATGATCCGGGTGCCGCCAAACTGCGGCAGGCCAAGGACGACCTTGGCGATATCGCTCTGCGCGGTCGACGCCGGGGGATTGACCTGACCGACCGTCGTGTCCACCCCGCCGAACTGCAGGGTGTTCACTCCGTCAGGGATCGAGATGGTGACCGGGGCCGGCGTGCCTGTGCTGCCGCTGGGCGTCGTGTTCGCGAGCCAGAAGTCGGGGATGGCGATCGAGAGCGGGCCGTTGCCCCCGGACAGTTGCTGCGACTTGCTGGGGAGTTCATCCAGTTGCTGGAAGAAGACCTTGCCGTCACCGTTGGCCCCCTTGGTGACCTGGCCGACCAACCGGCTCTTCTGGGGGTCGAGACCGCCAATCGTGATCGATTTGATTTGGGTCTGCGAATTCAGCGGAGCGGGCGTCCCATCCGCGCCATTTTGTTTGGTGACGACAAGTGATCCGGGGCCGATCAGTTGCAGGACCCACTGATCACCGTCGATATCAGTCCCCGAAACCACGCCGGAAAGGAGTTGCCGATCTTCCAAATTCTCCGCCAGCGGGCGCAGAGCACGGTTCCGTGTGGTGGGCTTCCTTGTCGACATAGACCAGACTCCCAAAACGCAAAGAGGCAAACCGGCTCGAGTCACCGGCAGGGAGACACGCGACCTGACGCGTCCTCGCCCGTGCCATGGCAATTCATGTGGCCTTTCTCGATAATCGACGCCCCCCGCCGCGTACTTGAGAAAATCCGCAAAATCCTTTCAATCCCGACAATCACTACGCGCTCTCTTGCTCGTAAGAATCTTACGCCGCTCCGAGGCAGTCGCCCCGGTGGCGCTTCCTCATTATTAGTTTTGTGCGAGGCCGCTGACCCTCGGGCCGGTGAAACCTCACCGAGAGATTCGCACCATGAAGCGTTCGTCAAGCAGTCGACGACGTCCGGGCATCCACATCACCCTGGGCCGCGCGGCCAGACTCCACCGCCTTGTCAGGTTCCTGGCCGTCACCCCCCGAAGTCGCGAGACCATCCTCGGCGATCTCCAGATCGGGCTCCGCACCTTCTATCGCGAGCTCGAGTTACTCAAACGCTGTGGCGTGAAAGTTCTTCAGAAGGATAAGGCCTATCAACTCCTCGCGACCGCCGAAGACGCGGAGGGCCGACTGCCATTCCCCGACCCCCAGCTCAGTTTTGCCGAAATGGCCGAACTGTCCCGCGGCCCGGGCGAGGCCGCCCGCCGATTGGCCGAACTCCTGGCAAGCGTGATCAACAGTCCCGCGCCGGCCCCCAAGCGAAACCGAAAGTCCGGCACGTCGCGCTGAGTCCCCACGACGGCCCGGCCGAATCCGCGGCCGGCTCGCCCGGGCCGCGCCCCTCACAACCCAGATCACCGAAACCACCCTTCTTCCCCACAACCGTTCCAAGCCGCCGCCGTTCCTCGTTGGTTCTTTGAACCGCGACGGCTTCCCCCTCTCCCGTGTCCCAGGTCGCTCGTGCCTCGCGGACAAAAAACCGCCGCGAGGGGTGAAATGCTCGCCGTTGGACCGAGGCCCAATCGCAGCTAAGATCACCGATAAGTTTTGTGCTGCCTGGAGTTAGCTCAGGCCGTCAGGTTCGGCGCATGAAATGCCTAAGACGACTCGGCTCGCCGTCGATCCGGCCCATCCGACCCCCCAAGGGTCGACGTTGAGGGTCAGACCCGAGAGAAACGCCGATGAGACGTCCCGGATTCACCTTGATCGAGCTGTTGGTCGTCATCGCAATCATTGCGGTCCTGATCGCCTTGCTCTTGCCCGCGGTTCAGGCGGCCCGCGAAGCGGCGCGGCGGATGCAATGTACGAACAACCTCAAGCAAATCGGCCTGGCCATGCACAATTACGAGGGGATTCATCTTGTCCTCCCCTCCGCCCGAACCAACTCGCCTCACTACTGGTCGTCGCTGGCGCAGATCCTTCCTCACCTGGAGGGAGGAGCCCTGTACAACGCGATCAATTTCGACCACTCCACCGCTCCGAACGCGCGCAACAACTTCGACATGGCGAACACCACCGCCATCGCCTTCATGATCCCGTCCTACGCCTGTCCGAGCGATCCCAAGGCCGACCGTGTCACTCCCGACCTGGGCCCGACCAATTATTTCGCCGTCGCCGGCACCGGCCTGATGTCCAACGGCAACGGGAACGGCCTGATGTTCGACGGCTCGCGCGTCCGGTTCGCCGACATCACCGACGGCCTCTCGAACACCTCGGCATTCGTTGAGTCGATCAAGGGGAGCGGAATCGACGCCACCGCGCCAGCGACATTCGACCTACGGGCGCATTACAAAGGGGGAGGAGGTTACAGTTCCACCTTCACCGAAGAGGCCTGCGACGCGATCCCGGCCTATAGCGGCACTCGCGGCAGCCGTTGGTTTCACGGAAGCATGTCGGGGGGCTCCACGCTCAATCACTACTGGCCCCCGAACCACAAGAAAGCCGACTGCGCCGGTGACACCAACGGCCTGCTCAGCTCCCGGAGCTATCATTCCGGCGGAGTCAACGTCCTCTTCGCGGACGGCCACATCCAATTCCTCAAAGACAGCGTCGCCCTGACGAGTTGGCGGGCACTCGCCACCCGCGGCGGCGGAGAAGTGATCGGCAGCGATCAGTTCTAGTAAGAACATGCGTGATTTTGTGGGGTGGGCACGGCCCACCATCAGAATCACCGCGGAGCAGGCCCCCCCTTTTCACCCGAAATCCACTCGAGTCTTCACGCCAATCTTCATTCCCATTGCAACCGATCCCGCAACGGCAGCACGAGACAACATGCACGTTCACACCAGGATTCACTCATGATAACACGTTCTCTCGGGATCCTGATTGGCCTCCTCATGGTCCTTGGTGAGGCCCCGGCGTGGTCTCAGTTCCCCCAGGATGCGCCCCGGATCGCCTTCATCGGCTTGCACGGCGGAGTCTTCGAGACGCTCGAAAGCTTTGCCAAAGGGCTGAACCTGCGTGTGGAGTACATCTCCGACGATCAGATCGCCCAAAAGGCGAGCGACCTCTCTGTCTACCGCCTGGTCTTCATCCAGCACACGCGAGAAGAGGATCAGGACGCCTACCGCGACCAGTTCCTCGCGGCCAAGCGTGCCAATCCCGCAACGCGGATCTTCGCCGTGGGGCGTGAAGGGAGCGCGGCGGTCGCCTTCCTCAAAGACCGAGGGGACGCCAATCCGGTCGAGACTGACCCGGAAGTCTCGAAGTATTTTCCCCGATCCCGCGAAAACCTCCGCCGGTTCCTGATCTACGTTTCGATCAAGTATCTCGGCCAGGCCGGGGAAATCCTTCCTCCCGCCGAGTCCGACGAAACGGCGACCGGCCCCTATCATCCCGACCACGACGGGCGATTCGAATCCGTTCCCGCGTTCCTGGCCTGGTCGTCCACCAAGGGACGCGAACCAGGCCGGCTCCCGCGCGCGGCGATCATGGTTCACACCGCCCACCTCGACTATCAGCAGCCCCGGGTGGTGGACGCCCTGATCCGTTCGTTGGAGGCGAAGGGGGTCCTCGCGGCCGGTTTCACCGACGGCGGCCCCCAGGCCGCTGACACCAAGCCGGTCGACACGTTCAAACCCGACGTCATCATTCACACCTGCCACAGCGGTGAGACCGTCGAAGAACGGACCAGGCTCGACGCCCCTCACATGCATTCCCTCTTCTTTCGACGGAACTCGATCGACTTCTGGCAGCACAACCTCGGGGGGTTCACCCAGGGCGACGCCGCCTTTCAGGTGATCGGTCAGGAACACCTCGGCGCGATCGAACCCCTGATCGGCGCGGGGACCGTCCACGGCGGTGGGAGTGCCGAATCGTTCACGCCGATTCCCGAGCGGATTGAACACATCGTTAAGCGGGCCTTGTCATGGATCGCGCTCCGCAAGACACCTCACGCCGAGAAACGAATCGCGTTCGTTTACTACGACCGCGAAGCCGGCCAGAACGAGCTGATGCGCGGCAGCGCCACCGGCATGCACCTCCATGCGCCCAAGAGCATGGTCAAAGTCCTCAAGTCGCTGAAGGCCGACGGTTACTCCCTGAATGCCGTCCCGAACCATGAGAATGAGTTGATCGACTGGCTCAAGGAGCGGGGACGGCAATACGGCATGTGGAACCAGAATGATTTGAACCGCCTGGCCACGAGCGGTCAGGCGGTCCTGCTTCCCGTCGCAACCTACCTCGAGTGGCTCAACACACGCGTTCCCGAAGCGGTCCGCGGCGAGGTCGCCAAGCACTGGGGGCCTGCCCCCGGCAACGCAATGGTCTGGAAGAATGACCAGGGCCAAAGCTTCATCGTCATCCCGCGAATCGACCTGGGCAACATCATCCTCCTGCCCCAGCCGTTGCGCGGCGAGGGTCAGGATCCGAGCTTGCTTCACCAAGGTTTGACGCCCCCGCCTCACAACTACATCGCCACCTATTTCTGGCTTCAAGAATCGTTCAAGGCTCACGTATTGGTCCACTTCGGCACGCATGGCTCGGAGTTTTTCCTGCCGGCTAACCCAGTCGGGCTCTCCGACCGCGACTGGCCGGACATCCTCATGGGTTCGACACCGAACATCAACCCCTGGATCATCGACAACGTCGGCGAGGTCGCCCCCGTCAAACGGCGGGCCTATGCAGTGACGCTCGGGCACCTGACGCCGCCAATCGTCACCGCGGGCCTCTCCGACGACCTGCTCAATCTCCATAGTTTGATCGACAAATGGGACAGCCTCGAAGCCGGTGCGCTCCGCGAAGGGTTCCGCCGCCAAATCACGTCCGACGTCGTCCGGCTCCACCTGGCAAAGGAGGCGGGACTGGCCGAGGAACCACGATCGCCGCTCACGCCCGAGCAGATCCACCAAGTCGTCGAGTACCTCCACGACATCGAAGGCGAGACAACCCCGATCAGCCTCCACGTTCTGGGCGAGCCGCCCCGCGACGATCTGATGGTTCCGTTCCTCACGACAATCCTCAAGAGGAAATTCCTCGAGGCGCTCGGCCAGGTCGTGCCCGTCCCTCCGGAGGAGACCCGCCTCCCTGGTGATCGCGTTCTCTACCTCCGCCACAAGGCGGAAGAAGCCGTCGAACTGGTCGTCAGACGTGACCTCAGTCCGATGGACGCCGTCACGGCCATCGGCGGCAAGTCAGGCGCAAACCTACCGCCCGAGGTTCAGAAAGGGCTCGTGCTCGCGATCGACCTGAATCGCCGGTTCGCCAAGACAACCGACGAGATCGACAACCTCCTGGCCGCCTTCGACGGCCGCTTCATTCCGCCCGGCCCGGTCAACAGCCCGATCCGCAACCCAGGCGCCGTGCCAACGGGTCGAAATCTCTACATGCTCAATCCCGAGGAGATCCCGACCAGACCGTCATGGGAACTCGCCAAGAAGCTGGTGGATCAGCTCCTCGAGCGCTCGCTCAAGGAGAAGGGGCACTGCCCGGCGAAGATCGCGTTCGACCTCCGGCCACACGCCACGTTTCGTGACTACGGCGTGATGGAGGCTCAAATTCTCTATTGCCTGGGCGTCGAGCCCGTCTGGGACGAACGCGACCTGGTCAACGACGTGCGGGTCATCCCCTCCGAAATCCTCAAGCGGCCGCGCGTCGACGTCTTCATCGCCCCGGGCGGCCTGTACGCGCTGAATCTGCCCGGCCGGCTCGAGCTGATCGATAAGGCGATCCGGCTGGTCGCCGAACTGGCCGAGAACGACAACGTCGTCCGGATCAATTCCGAGCGGGTTCGCGAGGAGTTGACGGCGAAGGGTCTTGAAGCAGGCCGGGCGTTGGCGTTGTCCCGGGCCCGGATTTTCGGCGTCGCGCCGGGGGAGTATGGGTCGCCCGGCAACTTCGCGTACATCCAGCAATCGGGGTCGTGGACCACCCGCGACGAGGTGATCGCCCACTACCTGTCGCAGGCCAAGAACGTGTACACCAAGGGCCATTGGGGCGAACCCGCGCCGGAAGCGTATGACCGCCAGATCCAGGGGACCGACACCGTCTTGCGAAGCTGGTCCGACCACATGACCGGGCCGCTGGCCAATAAGTACATGTGGCTCCACGGCGGCCAGCTCGCGATGGCCGTCGAGCACCTGACGGGGAAGGCGCCCGAGTTCCTGCTCTCCGACGTCCGCGACTTCGATCGGGCCGGCGTCATCCGCGCGGAGGATGCGCTCGCCCGTGAGTTTCGCGTGCGACTCTTCAACCGCAAATGGATCGAAGGGATGATGAAAGAAGGATACGCCGGGGCCGACCAGGTCGCCGACATGGTCTCGAACAGCATGGGGTGGGAGGTCGTCCGCGAGGGGAGCATTCCGCGGCAGACCTGGGAGGAGATTGATGCCATCTTTATGAAAGATAAACTCGGGTTGTCGATCGGACAATGGTTCGAGTCGGAGAACCCATTCGCGTTCCAGGAGTTGTCCGCGACGATGCTCGAGTCGATCCGCAAAGGCTACTGGAAGGCGGATGCCGCGACGACGCGACGGTTGGTGGAAGCCTACGCCCGCTCCGTCGTACGGCACGGCGACAACGGTGGCTTTCGGAGCGGAGGGAACGGACCGCTCCGGCAATACGTCGAACGAACCCTGACCAACACCGGAGTCGCGGAACTGGCGGGGCTCGGAAACCAGTACCATGCACGGTTCGACGGGTCCGCCCCCCCGTTGCGCCCGTCGCCGGCTTGGTTCCGGCCCCCGGTCCCGGTCCCGGCCCCGCGCCCGTCGCTTCCACGGCCCTGGGATCCACTCCGCCGCCGCAGTCGTCCCCCAGCCAGGGCCAAGCGAACGGTTCGGAGGTGAAGCCGCAACCCGAGGTCGCGAAACCGCCGACCGAGAGCCAGGCGAAGGCCGACGCCCCTCCTGCCAATTCCTCCGCATCGAACGCCGCTCCGGTCCGCGGCCAACGCCTCGAGCCCTCACCCCCCGCAACGAATCCGAAGCCGGGCGCGGCGGACCTCACGGTCTGGGTCCTCGGAGGAGCCACCTTGGTCCTGATCGTGGGCGGATTCCTTTGGGGAAGGAGGGGGGCATGACCGATCGGCTTGTCGAAATCCTGTTCATGGTCACCGGCGTCCTGCTGACACCGGTGCTGGTCGTCCTGGCCGTCATGTCGGCCGCCACCCTCTGGATGCTGGGCGGTCTCGCCCGCGAGGCTCTCGAGCGCCGGCGGGCACGATCGGTTTGGAGAACGTACCTGGCCAGCCTCAAGGCGGGGAGCGACGAGGAGGGCGCCGCGTTCCGCCAACTGACTCTGAGCGGCGACCCCGCGCGATTTCAGGCCTGGTTTCGCGCGGTGGATCATCGGGGCCAGGCCGGCCTGAGGAAGGGCCTCGACGACCTCGAGATCGAGATGGCCAGGCGCCTCTCCTGGCTTTCGTTTGCGACCCGCGTCGGCCCCATGCTCGGCCTGGTCGGCACCCTGCTTCCACTCGGCCCCGCGCTCCGCGGCCTGGCATCGGAGGACCTTGGCTCGCTGGCCGAGAACCTCGAAATCGCGTTCACCTCGACCGTCTTCGGGCTCCTGATCGGCGGCCTGGCCTACGCCGCGAGCGTCCTTCGTCGCAATTGGTACGACCAGGATCTCAGCGACCTGGAATTCGTCCTCGATACGATCCGCCCCAAGCAGGAACAAGCCTGCCTCGAGAGTCCGATCGGAGCGCCTGCTGATGCGTGATCGCCGTCCGCGCCGCTGGGAGACGCGCGAAGAGAACGACCCACTCGCCGGCCTGGTCAACCTGTTCGACCTCTGGATGGTCTTCTCGATCGCCATCCTGATCGTTTTCGCGGGGTCGACCCGTCGGGCCACGACCCCAAACGGCGCTCCATCCCAGGCAGGCGATCCCCGATCGGTCAACCTGCCCCGGGCGCAATCGATCAAGCAATATCGCGTCAGCCAGGAGAAGCTCGAAGGCTCCGGTGAAAAACTCGGCACCGCCTACCGCCTTGCCTCCGGCGAAATCGTCTGCGTCCCCGATTCCGATTCCACCGCGGGCCGGCCCGCACGATCGGATTGACCCTCTGACTAGGCCCTCCAAAGGACGTCGCCGAGGAAGGCCCCCCCGACACTCGGCGTGTCGTAGTTGTGCCGTTGGCCCCAGAAATCAAACCCAATGGCGGGTTGCCCGGTGTACTTGAAAGTCTGATTCTCTTCCAGCGGGACGATGTGGATATTGGCGTCCCAAGGGTCGCAAACCGTCGCGTACTTCTTCCCCATGAAGGTGCGGACCGTGTCAACCACCACCCAGTGGCCACCGCCACCATTCCAGTCGATCCCGACAATCATCGGCTTGACCGAGATGACGACGCCGAAACCGCCCGTAACCCCCACCTCTTGGATGATCTTGCCCGGGACATCGCTGGTCGCCAGCCGTTTGAAGTTCCAGCCGGTCATCTTGAGGTCAGGGTGATTCAGCACCTGAAGAATCTGCGGGTTACTGAACCCCCCAGACCCCAGCGGGTTGGGACCGAACATCGCCGTCGCTTTCGCGAGGATGTCGGCCTCACTGAACAACGCTTTCGTCCCCGGGGCAATCTTGTTGATCTTGAAGGCGGCCATGATCACACAGGCCACCCCACACGAGATTTGCTGCTCTTGCCCGAAGACCCAGTGGACGTCGCCGAACCGCGAGATCCGAGAGAACCACGCCATAATTCCCCCTGAACCAAATCCGTTCGGCCAAAGTAGGACGCGTACCCTTGCGCCCGACCTCGGCGTAGAAGAACGCGGCTCAGTGGCGTTTGTGACGGGAAACCCCGAAACTGGCGTTCTTCCCTGTCATCGAATCCCCTGAGACCAAAGACGCGCGGATGGCATCGTGAGAGGCGGAATCCAGCAATGTCGGGCGTATCTACCTTTTGCCGGGATAAGTCGGGGCTGCCCGTTGCGACCGAGGCAACGGGCAGCCCATCATCAGTGTGGGGAATCCCACAATGAAGGTGGGAGTCGAACCTGGATGATTTCGCCCGGCTTCGCTCAACGGGTGACGAGGGCGAGCTGGGACGAGCCGCGTCGCGTCATTCGCACCCGGAATGGGCTAAGATTGAAGACCTCGACGCCTTCGGAGTCGCGAGCCGTCTGGCACTTCCATGGGGATTTCTGGAGATTGGGCTATGTCATCCTCATCTTTGCCAATCGTGACGCCGCCAAGGCACCGCAGCCAGGGCAAGCCCGCGCTCGCCGCTTGGGTTTGGGTCCTCGGTTTTTGCCTGGCGGTGCTGATTGCGACGTACATGATCTTCGTCGAGCCGCCACCGCCCCGCAAGATCGTGATCGCGAGTGGAGGCCGGAACGGGGCCTACTTCCACTTTGCCCAGAAATACGCCGAGGAATTGCAAAAGGAAGGACTGTCCGTTGAGGTGCGGGAGACGGCGGGTTCGGTAGAGAACCTGCGCGCGCTGGGGCAGGAAGACTCGGGCGTGGCGGTCGCCATCATTCAGAGCGGCCTGGCCAGCCCCGACGAATTACAGCGGTTTTATGCCCTGGGGAGCCTCTACCGCGAGCCGTTGTGGGTCTTCTACCGCGGCGACAAGCCGCTGGAACGCCTCAGTCAGCTCGCGGGCAAACGTATCGGTGTCGGTCCGCCGGGCAGCGGGACCTACCCGATCGCCATGCAGTTGCTTGCCGCCAACGGTCTGATCGACTCCAAGACCGCGAAGGAAAATTCGCGGGCGGTGCTGGTCCCGGAGAAAGTCGCGACTGCCGCCAAGGCGTTGCAGAACGGAGAGTTGGATGCCGCGTTCTTCGTCGCCGCCTTCGAGGCCGACTACATTCAGGACCTCCTGAACGATGGCCGTGTGAGTCTCCTGAATTTCGAACAGCACGAGGCCTATCATCGCCGTTTTCGATTCCTGTCCCCGGTCACCGTGCCGGCAGGCTTGGTGGACCTGGGCCAGAACATTCCGAGGCAGGATGTCGCTCTGCTGGCGCCCACGGCCGTGCTGGTGGTTCGTAAGGATTTCCACCCCGCCCTGGTCCCACTCCTGCTCACGACCGCCACCCGGATCCACGGCAAGGGGGACGCGGTTTCCGAACCGGGTGAGTTCCCCTCCTCCTCGTATTGCGACTTCCCCGTGAGTGACGACGCAAGGCACTTTTACAAGTCCGGCCCGCCCGTGCTGCAGCGACTCCTCCCGTTCTGGGTGGCTTCGCTGGTCGATCGGGCCAAGGTCATGCTCATCCCGTTGATCATGCTGATGATGCCGTTGCTCCGGGTGACTCCCCCGCTGATGCGCTGGCGGACAAGGCGGAAGATTTACCTCTGGTATTCCGACCTGCGAGAAATCGACCAGCGACTGATCACCGGGCTATCGGGCCCTGAGTTGGACATGGAACTCACGCGGCTTCAAGACATCGGGAGCCAAGTGGCCTATGTCGATGTTCCACTGAGCTACATGAAGGAGTTTTATCACCTCCGCTTGCACCTGGCGATGTTGCAGCAGCACGTCATCGAGTTGCTGGGGCGAGCCGACTCGATTGCGGGGGACCCGAAAACGCAAGAAAGCCATGAAGCCTCCTCAACAGAATCGGTGGATGCGTTCTGACTCAAGGTGTCATCGATCCTGGTCGGCTGAAAATCGACGCGACATCAGCGGAGAGGCCCGCCTTGCTGTCGCGTTCGATCCGGCAGGCGGCGACGAGGAGACATCAACTGAGATAATCCATATCCGTACTCCCGAATCGAGCTTCTCACTGCCTTCGAGTCCCTATTCCGATGCGGAATGTACGCCAGCGAGGGGAGAGTAATCATTCTTCCACCAACGCTTCAGGCTCTGGAGACGTTCGTAGTTCATCGCCCGCTCGTACTGCAGGTAGAGGTATGCCTGACGTCGCGCGTTCTGGTTGGACTCGCTGGCGGCGGCCTTGAGGTTCTTGAGACGGGCGAGCCGCCGCTCCTCCTGATGCTCCTCGCCGAAGGTCGCGACGGCCGCGGCTTCACTCGGGATGGCGCGGTCCATGGCGCGCTGCTCGGCTACGGTCAAGTACCACGACATCGCGACCTCGGTCGTCACCAATTGCGACGGGTCGGAGTCGTCTTGATCGGGCCAGTGTTCCTTGTCGTCAATCGTGACGTTGGCCGAGTTCTCGAAGATGACGGTCGTAAAGAAGGCCTTGTTGTTGGTTAACCGTTGGAACACGTCGCACAAGGCGGCCACCTGCGCGTCATTGCGGAACATCGACGACGAGACGCGGGCCGCGAGGAACCCGTCGGTGACGCTCGTGAAGAACTGGAACCCCTTGAGGGCCTTCTCCATCGCGCTGGCGACGGGGAGTGGATAGCCAAGGCGATCCCGCCGGCTCACCGAGTCGCGAATCTGTACGAGCAACACACCCGAGCAGTGGTCGGCCAGCCATTCGCGGTTCATCGAGATCCAGGCCGCCGCGACGTCCACGCCGTAGTTGTCGTAGTATCCGGCGTCCACGACGCGCAACGGCGGATCGCTCGGCAGGTTCACGGCGGGGGAGACAAAAGGAAACGTGGCACTCATTCGCGCGGCCGTCGCGAGCCGCAGCCCCCGGTCCTGCGCGGCGAACTTCTTATAATACTCGGTCGCCGAGAGCGAGTACGGCCGCAACTCGTTGCCGGCCGTCTCATCCTCCGACAGGGCGGCCGCCCGGTTCTGGGCCATGGCGCGAGGAGGAACGCCAGTCGGAGTGTCGAGCCGTCGCAGGTCGAGATTGCTAATCAGGAGGCGGCGGCCGTCGTCCACCGTCATCGGCGAGAAGATCAGAGACGGCAATCGACCTGCCCCCTCATCGTTCCGCAGGTCGGCGAAGGGCAGGTCTTCGAGCCCTCGCCAATCGCGCTCCAACGCCATGCCCCGGTCGTCGCCGACACGGAACGGCAGGAACATCTTCACCGGATCGCGCAGCGTGATGTGCCGCGCGACGGGCCAGAGGCTCTGGAACGGGATGGAGCGCGGGAGGTCGAACTTCCGGCCCGAACGGAGCCAGGCGACGTAATACGACGCGCCCACCATGCCCCCCGACGCCCCTGAAATCATTCGGACATGGTCATGGAATTGGCCCAGCTCAGCCGTATTTTCGAGCCGACTCAGCACGACCGTGCTCCAGTAGCCCGCCCGGATCGCACCCCCGGACACACAGACGACCACAAGCTTTGGTTTATCAGCGCCCTCACGTTCGTGGATGTATGCCAACCAGTTCTTCAACGCCAGGTCGTTGGAGGCGAGATGCTTGTCCGGCGTGTCGTCGCCGAAATTCGCTTCCTCGTTCACCAGCGTCGCCCGGGTGGCGTACGAGAGATTCTCAAAGCGGAGCTTGAAATCGTTGTGATTGGCCAGGCCGATCCAGACGAAAATCCCCAGCATCAGCACGACCCGTTGACGCCAGCGGACCAGCGAGACGACGGCTGCGGTGAGCGATGCCATCCCGAGCAGGACGCAAATGCAGAAGGCCGGCGAAAGGCCCCGGTAGCCGACGGACTGAAACCACGGAAGCGGGGCGTCGAAATCGTAGAACAACGTCAAGGCCGACAGCCCGTACACGGTGATCATCACCAGGAAGAATGTCACCATCGTGACTCGCTTGCGTCTTCTGAGGGCCGAAGTTGGGTCGGTCGCATCCGCGATGCGCGCCTCGGTCCACGGCGACAACGCATCCACCAGGGGCCGCGATAGCTTTCGGGTCACCCATGGGAATGTGTAGATCCCAAGCTTAATCATGCCCAATCCGAGTGCGACACCGCCGCACCAGATGGCCACCCCAACGAGCCAGGCCCACGGGTTGCGCGTCACATCGGGCAGGCCGTGGAACCAGGCGTGCTGTTGGCGCTGGGCGTCCACCACGGGCGCATACTTCGGCACTCCCGAGCAAAACCAGGCCCCCGGAAGCACGGCTGGAAGCACCAGCACCGTCAGAAATGGCAGTCGCATGAGCCGGAGGAACCGGGTCAACTCCCAGGCCGTTGGTGCCTCATCTCGGCCCCGCTCTAAGAATGCCCAACGCCATTTGAACGACCACCGGCTGAGGAAATCCGCGACGCGCTGCATCCCGACCTGATGCTGATCTTCATCGAGCAAGAAATACGAGCTAATTCCGATAATTGCAAGCAGTAAGGTCGACTCCGTCGCCGCGAGCAATCGGGTCACCGGCTCTTCGTTCCAAAACAGGTAAGGGATTCCGATCGCGTTCCCGATCTGGCCATACACGATCGCGTACAACACAATCAGGATGGCCGCCTGGCTTGGGTGATCGGCGAGAAACCGCAGCAAACTGCCAAGCAACTCCCGATAAACGAAAACCAACCCGGCCAACACAAGGAACGCCAAAACCGTCTGGAAATCGTCCAAGGCCACACTCCCGTTGAAGGGGGCCGAGCCCCGATAGCAAGCACGGCGAAGCGACTCCAGAGGAACTCGGAGCGACGATCGTAGAGCTTCGCCGAACCCATCATCAATTCGTAAGCAATTCACGACCTGTCAGCGGCCAGGATCGGAATCTTTCCGAAGGGTAGGCACGGCCCACCGGGGCTCGCCTCTGCGGGACAACCGTCACCAATTCATACCAACACGCTGGTCAAAAGGTGTTCCTTGGAGGTGAGCCTTCAGCCTGACATGATTGTCTAACAACATAGAAATTCAGGTGTGTGAGAATGATGGTTTGCGGGTTTATTGGTGTGCGAAAGGCTGCATTCTACCACTCGTAGGTCATGCCGAACTGGCCGATTTGGAGGCTGGATAGGTCGAGCTCGCTCAACTCTCGGAGGATCTGCTTGCGGTAACGCGCCTTGATGTGGACGGCGATGATGGCCGCTTTCCGCTTGAGCTTTTGGACCTCGAGCCCGAACAGGGCGGGGGTCAGGTGCTTGGAGATCGAGGCAAGTTCATTCATCGCGTTGGGGAATGCGGCCTCGAGGAAGACGGCGTCGAGGTGATCGGCCTGGTTGGCGTAGTTCCAGAGGAGGTCCGTCGGCCCTGTGTCTGAAGCGATCAGAACGGCGGATCGGGAATCCTCGATCAGGAAGCCGAGGGTCGGAACGACGTGGTTGACCGAGATCGGGGTGATCTTCAACCCTTCCACCTCGAGCGGTTGGTCCGGCTCAAGCCGCTCAAGCCTCAGGAAGGGGGCCGAGCCTTCGGAGAGGGCGACGAAGTCAGGCCAGGTTCGGTCGTTGAAGATGTCGCCCCGGAGGCTTTCGAGCACGGTATCGCTGCCGTGGATTGTGACGCAGTCGGATTTCCCCTCGTACGCATTCTCGACGAAGATCGGCAGGGTGGCCGTATGGTCGATATGAGTATGAGAAATCAGGACGTGTTTGATTTTTGCCTGCTTGCTCGGCGACCCGTGGATTCCCAGGCTGCCGGCGTCGATGGCAACGGAATCGTTGATCAAGTACGAGATCAAGTATTGGCTGGGCTCTTCGCCATCCGTGACGATCGACGATGGCACGAGCATGACTTTCACGTGTGGAATTCCCTTAATGGACTGTGGTCCAGGGTAAACCGGCTCAGGCGGGCCGTCAACATGCCAGAACCGCGATCGAGTGGGGCCAGCCGACGACTTGACAGCCGCGGAACCGGGGCATAATCTCATGCCCGGCGGGCCAGTGGAACCGCGGCGCGATCTTTTATTCCCAATGGTCGAGAGAGCGGGACCTTCCCTCATGGATTCCAGCAAGTTCGACCTCATCGTCATCGGTTCCGGCCCGGCTGGCGAAAAGGGGGCCGCGCAGGCCGCCTATTTCGGCAAGTCAGTGGCTCTCATCGAGAAAGAACCGGACCTCGGCGGCGCAGCCGCCAATACCGGGACCCTCCCCTCCAAGACGCTGCGCGAGACGGCCCTGTTCCTCTCGGGGTTCCGCAACCGCGACCTCTCCGGAGTGAACCTTAGCATCAAGCACCAGGTCACGATCCGCGATTTTCTGGTTCACGAGCAGCACGTCACCCAGGAGGAGCGGATCCGGATTCTCGACAACCTGTCGCGGCACCGCGTCAAGCTGTTCCGCGGCGCGGGCTCGTTTGTCGACCCGCACACGATCAGCATTCGCTCGAACGATGGGAGCGAGACCCGGATCCAAGGGGATGTCGTTCTCATCGCCGTGGGGTCGTCACCGTTCCGGCCGCCGATTTACCCGTTCGACGATCCGCGGGTCTGGGATTCGGATACGATCCTCCAACTCCAACATATGCCCAAAAGCATGCTCGTTGTCGGCGGCGGAGTGATCGGCTGCGAATACGCCTGCATGTTCGCGATTCTCGGGATCGAAGTCACCGTGGTCGAGCAGCGTGGCCGGGCGGTCGGCTCGCTCGACGCCGAGATCGCCGCCTCGCTCCAGGCTCAGATGGAGTCGATCGGGATCCGCTTCATTTTTAATGACTCGGTCGAATCGGTTACGGCGAACGAAGCGATCGACGTCCGGCTCAAGTCGGGCCTGGAGTTGCAGCCAGGGGCGATCCTGGTCTCGTCGGGGCGGAACGGCAACACCCAAGACTTGGGGCTGGATCGGGTCGGAGTCGCGGTCAACGAGCGGGGCGTGGTGCGGGTGAACGCACAGTATCAGACCGAGGCGGCTCACGTGTACGCCGCGGGGGACGTGATCGGCTCCCCGGCCCTGGCCTCCACCGCGATGGAGCAGGCCCGCGTTGCGATGGTCAACGCCTTCGACCTGAAGTACAAGAGCGACATGGCGGTGATTCTGCCCTACGGCATCTACACCATCCCCGAGTGCTCGATGGCCGGTGAGACCGAGGAGTCGCTCCAGAAGCAGGGGATCGACTACGTGGTCGGCAAGGCGACCTACGACTCGAACGCGCGCGGTCACATCATTGGCGACGACAAGGGATTTCTTAAACTCCTGTTTGCAACCGAAGACATGCGGTTGTTAGGAGTTCACGTCATCGGTGAGCAAGCGACCGAACTCGTCCACGTCGGGCTGACGGCCTTGCTGCTCAAGCAAGGGGCCGACCTGTTCATTCGGACCTGCTACAACTACCCGACGCTGACCGAACTCTACAAGTACGCCACCTATGACGCGCTGGGGCGTCGGGCCGCACTTCAAAAGTAGCCGGTCCAGGCGTGCGGGAAAAAAGACACTTCTCGCGGATCACCACCGCAGTTTTGACGTAAATCTTGCTGTAAATGGCAGTGAATCGCGTTTTTCTCGTTCCCACGCTCCGCGTGGGAATGCCGTCTTGGACGCTCCGCGTCCTCTGGCGACTGACATTTCCAGAATCGAAGACGACGCAGAGCGTCGAAGACGGCATTCCCACGGAGGACCGTGGGAACGAGGGGGGATCTCAATCCCTTCCGTGGTGGTGATCAGCGGGAAGTCTCGGAAAAAAGATGGTGGGCACGGCCCACCATGGATACGGCGATGCCGAGGCGAAAGTTTTTTTACGCGTTCAGTTCATCACTATATACAGCAAGTCATTCGATTGCGTAGATGTCAAAATGCCCGCATTTGCTGCATCGATATGGCACCATTTTTGATGAATCAAAAACAAGGTTGGATTGTGCGTTGGAGATTCCTTGGCGGAAGGCAGTCAACGGGTTCTTCGCCGTCTGTTCTCCCGGAATAACGAACTCCATGCGCACATGTTCAAGAAGTGGAGACCCTGAAAACCGAATGATGCCTTGTTGTTTCGTCCCGCCGCACATAGAGCATACTTGTTTTGCATCGTTCATGTTGCGAACTCCACGGACGTCGGAGCTAACTTGGTGGGGGAAAGGATCCTCTCTCGGGGGGGGGGGCAGAAAAGGGGACGGAGGGAATTATCGTAATTCGCTCTTCAGGGCCCATTTTTATTGAGAATTCCCTCCGTCCCTTTTACTGCCTCGTCCCCTTTACTGTCCCCCGCGGTTATCTATCAGAAGATCAAAGAATACCAAGACCAACGGCTTAGAACGGGGTCATTCGCCCTTCACGCCGGTCTCGGCGTCCAGGAGGAGTTGCTCCACCGCCTCCTCCAATATCTTGCCCTTGAGGTTTTCGTGTCGAATGATCCCGTTATGGTCGATCACAAAGGTAGTTGGCCACGCGTGAACGTTCCATGTCTTTGAGATCGGTTCATTCTTTGCGCCTGCATCCTGCCAGGATCGCCAATTGATCTGGCGCTCTCGTACGGCTCGCCTCGCGGCGTTTCTGTCTTGATCTCCATTGACGCCGAGCAGGGCGAAGGGTTTACCCTCGAATCGCTTCACCATGGCACGCTCGTGGGGAACCATCGCCATACAGGGGCCGCACCATGTGGCCCAGAACGTCAGCACCACGACCTTCCCACGATACTGAGTCAATCGGAACGGAACGCCGTCCAAGTCATCGGCTTCGATCTCGGGAACCGTTTTGGAAATGGCAAGCTTCGACAATTGGAAATAGTGTGGCCTTGCCAGGTCGGTCATACGTGTACCGGACCATTCGACATCGCCGAAATCGCCGACGATTTGCTCGAGGAGCCCAATCGCGTCGTCCTTCAGCCGGTCAGAATCCAGTTCCTTGAGGTAGCCCGTCGACCCCTTGCCGAAGTTTTCCTCGAGCCGTTCGATCCAGTCGGCGTCCATTTCTAGGATCGCTCGTTCGCGGAGCCACTTCTTGAACAGCGCCAACTGGAGGCAGGCCATCGCACGAGTCTGTCGGTTGGGACTCTTGTCGAGGTACGCCCGTAGCCACTTCTCGGCGACTGGCATGGGCCAGAGGGTCACCTGCGTCGCGGTCTCCACGAACTGGACGCCGTGGAGATCCAAGTGGTCACGCGACAGGATGCTGGCAGCCTTCTGAGCTTCCTCTGTAAAGCGGCCATGGCGGACCACCGTGGCGAGGAAATCCGCAGCCACGGGTTCCTTTGGATTTCGCTCGGCCCAGCTCACTAGCCTGACAGCATTCGATACGGGCTTGGGCCGCTTCTCTTCGGCTTGTTTGTACTGCTCAGGGATCTTGGACTGGTGCAACGCCTTGACGTACTCGTCGAAGTCCTTCGCGTACCGGCTGACGACCTCGCGTGCTTCTTCCCTGAGTTGAGCGTCCTGGTCTTTGGCATCACTGAACGCGAGGAGTTCTCCCGGCGTACACAGGAGGAGGCACCTACACATGATGGCGAGACTCAGCATTGGCAAGCTCCATAACGCGTCGTTTTTCGGGGTTCGCTACCCTCGCTGGCTTCGCCCCACTGATGCTGAACGTCAGGCTCGCGGGGCCCAGAAGTCGCGATCGTCGAGCATCCGATCGGCCAGGAGTGGCTTGTCCATCGGAGACCCCCCAACCAGATCAACGCTCGAATCTGTCGCCAGCCCTTAGGATAGCCGGCCAGCATCTCTGCGACAAGTGTAAAATGTAGGCCCTCCGGATTGAGGGGGTCACTCCTCGGAACGGAAAAAATCTATCGAGCTCTCTGGCGGGTCGTTGAAAAAAAGAGGGTGGGCCGTGCCCACCCTTAAAGAGATCGCATGTGAACTCTTGTAGGGTGGGCACGGCCCACCATGGATCCCGCGATTCCGATGCGAAAACCTCTTGATTCGCTCAGCGGCTCATTCGGCGGCTTCGTCGGCCACCGATGAAGCTGTCGAAGACGTACGAGCCCAGGTCGTCGGCCGAGCAGTAGGCGGCGACGCCCTGGGACACTCGCGCCATCTCCTCGACGAAGTTGACCAGGCCGAGATAGAAGTAGTCTTCGATCAAGGCGAAGCTCGACACCCGGATCCCGGCCGCGGCGCAGCGGCGGACTTCGGCGAGTGTGTGCGAGGCCGACTTTTCCGAGGGCGGGTAGATCAGCACGACTTCGCGGCCTTCAAGGTGCGCGGTCGGCTCGCCGTCGGTAATGACGATGATCTGCTTGTTCTGCGCCCCTTGCCGGCTCAGTAGGCCACGGGCCAGGCGAAGCCCCGCGTGAATGTTCGTGAAGTGCTCAGGGACGCGCTTCGGTGGATTATCGAGGTCGAACCGCATCCGGACGTGGCTGTCGAAGAGGCTCACCGGCTTGGGGGCCGAGTTGAGTAATTCTCGCTCGGTGATCCGGTTCGCGTAGGTATAGAATCCGACCATCTGCAACGTGTCTTGCGAGTACTGGGCACGGACCATCGCCTGAAGCGCCATGGCCACCTTCTTGGTCATGGCGTACTTGCCGTAGCGGCCCATGGAGCCGCTCATGTCGATCAGCACGACCGTGGAACAGCGCGACTGGAACTCGGTGTCGTGAACGACGTAATCCTCGTACCGCAAGTGGATCGGTGATCCCCCCCCCTGGCGGACCAGGCCGTTTTTGAGGGTTTCGTGGAGGTCGAGGTTCGCCAGCGAATCACCGTAGACATAGGGCCGCGAGTCGTCGAGCCGGACGGTGCCCTCCCCTTTCTGGGGCGTGTCGTGCTTGCCGACGGCGTCGCGCTGAAAGGTCTGGAACAGGTTTGATAATGCACTTTCCTGAATTCGTCGCAGTCCTTTGGGACTGACCTGCCACTTACCTTCGTCGTCCTGCTCGATCAAGCCTTGCTTCTCGATCTGCTGAAGCAGGTCGGGAATCTCATCCTCCTCGAACTCGTCGAGGTTGCGGAGGACCTGTTCGCCATGCTGGAGGAGGTACTCCGAGAGCTGGTCGAAGGCCTTGTCCGCCGACTGAGGCTGGAACTCTTGAGAGCCGTCCCACTTGCTGTATTCGTAGAAAGACACAAGCACTCCTTCCTCAGTTGGGCGCGAGCTTCAGGCGTTCGTCCATCAGCGCTTGTACGAGGTCGACCCGGCCTTGGACGACTTGTTCAGCTTGTTGTGGACGTGCAGCCCTTCGAGGATGAACTCGGCGGCGGCGGCGATCGAGATGTCGCGGGCGTCGGTGTCGGTCAGTTCGGGCTGAACCTGGCGTGCGAATTCATCGGCCCGCTTGCGGAGGTGAGGCACTTTCTCGATCCGCGCAAGCACCTCCTTGGCAGGAAGCGTGTCGCCCATCTCGATCCCATTGCCCGACTCGAAGTAGCCCACCGCGGCGCGGAACTCGCGGGCGTCGAGGTGCTGAGCGAACACGTTTTTGACCGCCTCGTCAACGATCCGACTGATCAGCTTATCCTCATTCCCATCGTCTTCGGACATCGTGAGCTCGAGCTTGCCGCGCGAGCTGGTCGCCACGTGGGCCAGGTCGGAGACCCGCGGCACGATCCAGCGTTCGCCGCAGAGCAACGCGCGACGCTCGGAGTTGGAGACGACGTTCTCGAGGTTGGCGATCGACATCCGGACCGAGACGCCCGACTGCTGGTTGACGTGCGACGACGCGCGTGCCAGTCGCGAGATCTCTTCGATAATCTCTTTGACGTAGATGGGAATGGCCAGTTCGCCGCCGGTCCGGTCGAGCCAGGCGTTCTGGTCGCTGATTGCGATCCCCAACTCGCGCGTCAAGGGATAGTGGGTGCGGACGACCGACCCGATCCGGTCCTTCAATGGCGTGACGATTCGACCTCGGTTGGTGTAGTCTTCGGGGTTCGCCGAGAAGACCATGCAGAGGTCGAGGGTGAGCCGCACCGGGTAGCCGCGGATCTGGACGTCGCGTTCTTCGAGCACGTTGAACAGGCCGACCTGGATCTTGGGCGAAAGGTCGGGCAGCTCATTGATGCAGAAGATCCCGCGATTGGTCCGGGGGATCAGGCCGAAGTGCATGGTCAATTCGTTCGAGAGGTAGCGTCCCTCGGCGTGCTTGATCATATCAATCTCGCCGATTAAGTCGGCGATCGTCACGTCGGGGGTGGCGAGCTTCTCCTGGTAGCGCACATCGCGGCCGACCCAGTCGATTGGGGTGGCATCGCCGTGGGCCGCGACCCGGTCGCGCGCCTCTTTGGAAAGCGGAGCGTAGGGGTGGTCGTTGACTTCCGACCCGGCGATGATCGGCATGGCGTCATCGAGCAGGTGGACGAGCTGGCGGAGCATCCGCGTCTTGGCCTGGCCGCGAAGTCCGAGAAAGAGGATGTCGTGCCGCGAGAGGATGGCGTTCTGGATCTGGGGGACAACCGTCTCTTCATAGCCGAGGATATCGGGGAAAAGCGGGCGACCCGCCTGGATCGTGGCGATCAGGTTGCGCCTCATCTCGTCCTTGACGGACTCCATCCGATAGCCACTTGCCCGCAACTCGCCCAGGGTTCTGGGCCGCTCCGTCGCCATACTGCACCCTCCGCTAGAACTGTCGGCGCGTTCAGGTAACGCCTCCAGTCATGCTAGGCAGCGGTCGTACCGAAGTCAACGCGGTCCAACCGAGGCGCAAAGCGAGGCCAACGCCGAGGGCGGCGGCTGGCCATGGCCCTCGGTGCGTGGTCGGATCGTGGTTCGCCTTGCTCGTTTCGAGCGCGGCGTCAGAAGTCGAAGAGCCGGCTGACGCTCTCGCGACGGTGGATTGACTGAATCGCCTCGGCGAACAGGCCGGCGACGCTGATGACCTTGCAGCACGGGGCGAGCGGCTCGAACCGGTGACCGATCGTGTCGGTGAGGACCAGCTCCTTGATGGGGCTCCGGGCAAGCTTCTCCGCCGAACCTTTGGAGAAGACGCCGTGCGAGACGCATGCGTAGATGTCGAGGGCCCCGCGTTCTTTACAGGCCTTGGCCATCTCGATGAGGGTGCCCCCCGAGATCGTGAAGTCGTCGACAATCAGGACGTTCTTGCCTTCGACTTCGCCGACGATGTCGAGCATCTCGGCTTTTTCGTCGTGCGAGTGCCGCACCTTGTTGCCGAAGACGACGTTGGTATGCATCATCTGCGCATACCGATAGGCCTGCTTGCCGAATCCGACGTCGGGCGAGGCCACCACCAAGTCGGGGATCTGTTTCTTCCGGAAGTAGTCGACCAGGACCGGCATGGCGTAGAGGTGGTCGACCGGGATCTTGAAGAACCCCTGGATTTGCGGGCTGTGCAGGTCCATCGTGAGCACGCGGTCGGCCCCGGCCGCCTCGATGGCGTCGGCACAGACCCGGGCGCGAATCGAGACGCGCGGTTCGTCCTTCTTGTCTCCCTTGGCGTAGGAGAAGAACGGGATCACCGCCGTCACCTGGGTGGCACTGGCGCGTCGGAACGCGTCGATCCAGAAGAGCAACTCCATGAAGTTGTCGTTTACCGGATACTCCGTGCCCTGAATGATGAAGACGTCGCGGCCGCGCACGTTCTCCAACACGCGGACGAAGACGTTCCCCTCGCTGAAGGTCTTGGTCTCGGATTGAGCCAGGTCGATACCGAGCTTGGCGCCGATCTCGCTGGCCAGGCTCTTGCTGGCCTTCCCGCTGAAGATTTTGAGCTCACCGAACGGGTCGTTGTCTTTGGACGAGGCGTTGCAGACGAGAGATTTATCCATGCCGGAAGTTCTCGAGCTGAACAAAGGCGGGAAAGACAGGGGCCACGGCGGCCCGTGGCTTGGGTGGCCTTCGAGGATCGGCCTCGCTTACGGTTCCTCGAAGAGCGGAAAGCCCGCATCCGGCGTTTGCCGCGACGCCTCTACTATACACCAGATCTTAACGATCCACCGGGTCCTCTACCAGCCAGGTCGAGCCCCACTCTCTTACCGGACCCGACTTGCCGAGGTCGACTCGGTCAAAATAATCCACCTTGGTTCGTTACTCCTCGATTACAATAATGTTGGAATTACGACTGTCGGAATCCCACGTTAATCCGTGCTGACAATGAGAGGATCGCTGGCATGCGTCAACCGAAGTCCATGGCCCGATGGTTTTTGAGCCTCGTTTTGACGTCGTCGCTAGTCTTGTCGATCGCGGCCGGTCTCCTGAAAACTCGGGCCGAGGCGGGCTCCCCGCGCACCGGTAAGTCGGCGTCGCGAACGATTCCGGTCGAGCGGACTTCGTTTCTGGAAACGCCCAAGTTGAGCCTCGAAGGGGGCGTCGATTGGATTAACTCCGGACCGATCCGACTCGAAGAGCTGCGCGGCAAACTCGTCCTGCTCGACTTCTGGACCTACTGCTGCATCAACTGCCACCACGTCTTGCCCGACCTCGCCAAGCTTGAACAAAAGTACAAGGACGAACTCGTCGTGATCGGCGTCCACTCGCCCAAATTCGACGAGGAGCGTCAGACGGAGAATATTCGTCGCAAGGTCGCCGAGTATCAGATCAAGCACCCGGTGATCAACGATGCCAACCAGGTCCTCTGGAATCGGTTCGGGGCCGATAGCTGGCCGACAATGGTCCTGATCGACGTGGACGGCACGCCCATCGGCAAGGTCAGTGGCGAAGGCAATTACGCGATCCTCGACCACGAAATCGGCCTCCGCGTCGCGAAGCACAAAGCCAAAGGGGATCTGAACACGACCCCGCTCCAGTTCTCCGCCGAGAGCGATAAGCCGGACACCGCGCCCCTGCTCTACCCCGGAAAAGTGCTGGCCGACGAGAAGACCAAGCAACTCTTCATCGCGGACACCGCCCACAACCGGATCGTCCTGACCGACCTCGACGGTCGGAAGGCGGTCGTCGTGGGCTCGGGGGGGATCGGCCTGGTCGACGGCGACTATGCCAAGGCGGAATTCAACCGCCCCCAAGGGCTCTGCCTGGTCGAGAACACGCTTTACGTGGCCGATACCGAGAATCATGCGATCCGGGCGATCGACCTCAAGACCAAGAAGGTCAGCACCGTCGCGGGCACGGGCCAGCAGGGGCATCGCCGGTCGGGAGCCGGGGCGGGGAAGGCGACCAGTCTGAGCAGCCCGTGGGACCTCGTCTTGATCCCAGGGACCAAGACCTTGGCGATCGCGATGGCCGGCACCCACCAAATCTGGCGGTACGATATTCCGTCGGATTCGGTCACCATCTGGGCGGGCGAGGGCCGGGAGAACATTGAGGATGGCCCCGTCCACACGGCCCTCTTCTCTCAGCCGAGCGGCCTGGCGACCGACGGGCACAACCTGTTCGTGGCCGACTCCGAAGTCTCGGCGATTCGTGAAATCGTCCTCGATAAGAGGAAGCCCGTGGTTCGTACGATCGTCGGCCAGGGCCTCTTCGTGTTTGCGGACGTCGACGGCAAGGGCGATGTCGTCCGGCTCCAGCACTGCCTGGGAGTCGCTTACGGCAACGGCAAGCTCTACATCGCCGACACGTATAACAACAAGATCAAGGTCTGCGACCCCGCAACCCGGGCGGTTGAGACCTTGGTCGGCAACAAGCAGTCCGGCGAGTCCAATGATCCTCCCCGGTTCTACCAGCCCGGCGGGCTGAGCGTGGCGGGAACGAACCTCTACGTGGCCGATACGAACAACGGTTTGATCCGCGTGGTCGACCTCGGCGAGAAGACCGTCAAGACGCTCGAGATCGCGGGGCTGACGCCCCCGACGCCTCCCAAGCGGAATCCCACCTTCCCGAAGGCGAAGACGGCCACTCTCGAGCCGACGAAGGTCGGACCCGGCAAGGAACTGACCTTCGAGGTGACCCTCCCCCTGGAGCCTGGCTACAAGGTCAGCCCTGACGTCGCGATGCCCTACCTGGTCGAAACCCCGGAGAAGATCGGGATTCTCGCCACCGCGGCGACGGGGGGGCAAAAGCTGGATCCGCCCGCGGAATCCTTCACGATCAAGGTTCCCCTGGCGGGGCCGACCAAGGCGGGCGATTCGTTCACGGTCAAATTGTCGGTCGGTTCGTTCGTCTGCAGCAAAGACTCGAGCCTCTGCGCCGTGAAGAACTACGTCTGGACGATCCCGGTCACCGTGGCGACCGGGGCACCCGATCAGATCCGAATCGGCGGATCGACGGCCGAAAAGAGCGTGAAGGCCACCGACTGACCGATTGCCGCCAGCAAAAAAGACAGGGAGCTGACGCTCCGCTCGCCTTCCAGGCGAGCGAAATCCCTTGAACTACGATTGGTGTCGTCCCTTGGTCGTTGTTCCTCGCTCGCCTTACAAAGGCGAGCGGGGAGCGTCAGCTCCCTGTCTTCCGACGGATGAAGTGCCCCCGATCACGTGGCGACAGCCTGGCAAAATGCGCGCATTACTTTTCTGACTTGCAATCATCTCCAAGATTCACCGGTCTCACAAACCAGCGGTCCCGGTCCCCTCCAGGAGTCTGAGACCGACGGGGAGAGCGTCGCCCAGGGCTTGCCCTTGTTGCTCCGCTTCGAGTTCGTGGTACTCGCGCACGGGGCGGCGGATGACCTCGTCGGCTCCGAGTTCTTCGAGGCGTTTGAGAACCTCGGCCCGTAAGGCTTCATCCAGGTCGCGCGCCCGGTCGCCCGAGACGCGCGCGAGCTGGGCCAGGGCGAAGATGGCGTCGGTCGTCTCGCGGCCGGGGGCGAACGGACGTTCGAGCAACGAGCGCGTCCAACGCTCGGCGGCCTCGCGGGGGACGACCGTGTTGGCCGGCCCGTACAGCAAGACCCGAGCCCCCAGTCGGCCGAGGCACCAGAGGAGGTGGTGGGCCACACCCTCGCGGGGCGACAGCTCTTTTACGAGTACGTTGCCGTAGGAGACTTTCAGGTCGGGGGCAAGGCGCTCGAGGCTGGCGGCGCACCGCCACATCTCGGCGAGCTCGTGCGCCTCGGGGCGAGGCCGGCCCCCTTTTTTCGCCGCGGCGGCTTTGCTCGGCACCAGGAAAGGGACCAGGCGGCGCGAGATCTCGTCGTGGTGGGCGCGCGACAGGCCGGCCGAGACCCGGCGCCAGAGGATCCACCACTCGGCCCAGCACTGGAGGTCCTTCGCGTGGCGGACCCCCTGGTGGAAGACGGGCCAGGCGGCCTTGATCCGGGTTTCGTCGAGCGGGTAGCCGGTCCCGGGGCGGAGGCAGAACCCGGCCAGGTTGTACCAGCGCGACTCGTGCCTTGGTCCTTTGAATCGCGCCTCGGCCAAGTCGCGCAGCGGCTCCCACATCGCCCGCAAGGCCGAGGGGGGCCACTGGTCGCGGGGGGCGTCGAGAAGCTCCTCGAGCCGTTTGATCAGCCGGGACGGACCGAATTCCTCGCTCGGGGTGACCGGGCCGAACGCCACCTGGATCGCCTCGATCGCCTTGTCGAGGATCGACTGCTCGATCACGACGCGATCGTTTTCCCGGTCGGTGACGGTTCCCGATGGAGCGGGAGTGCCCGCCGGCCCTCGGAGCTGGATCTGCAATCGCCAGCGGCGGTCGTCGGTGCGCGACTGGCACCAGAGCTCGATCGTTCCGACCTCGGTGACTCGGGCGGCCAGCCGCACCGGGACGCGTTCGGCCTTCGCCTTCCGGCCGACGCGCATCAGGCTCTGGAGCGGGGGGAGCTCGCGGATCGAGTCGGGGTCGGTGGCGACCAGGTCGCCCGGCTTATCGTCGGCACGGACCGAGCTGCTCGCCAGCGGAAAGGCGACGGGTTGGCCCATGAGCAGGTCGAAGTCACGATTGTCGATCGCGATCTCGTCCCCTTCCTGGGCATCGCGCGGGACGACGCAGAGCCAGGGGCGATCGACCGTTTCGGCCTGGAAGCCGACATAAAACGAGCGTGCCGTTCCGCCGCCGATTCGGATTCCACCACCGCGCCGGACCACCCCGTAGTAGGCCGCCCCGTAGGCGACCGCCAGGTCGAGCGACGCATTCGAGAGGACGCGCGGGGCGTACGGCGCCCCTGGATCGTCAGGAAACCAGGAGGAGACCACCTCAACCAGGCGGTCACGAACGACCGTGGGTGTTAGCGCTCCCCCATTGAAGAGGATGGCGTCAGGTCGTGCCGGACGGTCGTCGGGAGCGTGCCCCCCCTGCCCGACCACTTCGGCTCGATGCCGACGCAAAAACGCGTTCAAGTGCTTCGGGATCGCCGGGTCGGAAACGAACGGCAGGCCGAACTCTTGCAATCCGAGCTTGGTCACGCGGTCTGGTTCTTCGCCGCGGGCGACCTTGGGGAAGAACCCGTCACGCACGATCTCAAGCGTTTCGCCCCGCGTCAGTTCCGACTGGATGCTGCCGCCGATGATCTTCGAGCCGCGACCGGCGATCGTGACCGGCCAGCGCTCGACCGGCAGGTCCCCGTCCCCCAACAGCTTCTCTTTGGCCGTGCGGCAGGCGTGCCGCAGGGCGCTCCACTGCTCGGCGTCGAGTTTGATGCCGCCCAGCTTCTTCTCGACCCGGTGGGCCAGCGCCAGGTCGATGTTATCGCCCCCGAGCATCAGGTGGTCGCCGACCGCGACCCGGCGGAACCCGGGACCGGTCGGCGTCTCGACGACGGTGATCAGGCTGAAGTCGGTCGTGCCGCCGCCGATGTCGCAGACCAGGATCAACTCGCCGCCGCGCACCTCGCGCTGCCAACCTTCCTGGTGGGAGACGATCCAGCAGTAGAACGCCGCTTGCGGCTCTTCCAGCAGGATGATCGTTCCGAGTCCCGCCTTCTTCGCCGCATCGACGGTCAACTCGCGGGCCGCTTCGTCGAACGAGGCGGGGACGGTCAGCACGACTTCTTGTTGTTCCAGGCGGAGGGTCTGGTCATCGCGAGCGAACTGGTCGTTCCAGGCGTCGCGGATATGGCGGAGGAAGTCGGCCGAGGCCTCGACCGGCGAGACCTTGCGTGCTCCGGGCGGGCTGGCCCAGGGGAGGATCTCCGCCTCGCGATCGACGCCGCTGTGACAGAGCCAGCTCTTGGCGCTGGCGACCAGGTGTGCGGGCACCTTGGCCCCCTGGATCCGCGCGAACTCGCCGATGATCCGATCGGCGTCGTCCTTCCAGGGGAGCCTGGCCGCGCCGGCGGGCAGGTCATGCGTGCCCGGCAGATAGAGAAACGAGGGGAGCATCGGCCGAGGCGCCGTCTCGCCGGGCGCCACCAGTTGGGGGACCGAGAAGAGGCGGATGTCGGCCGTGGGCCGTTCCCGCCCCTTAGTATCCACATACGCCACGGCGCAGTTGGTTGTCCCGAGATCGATCCCGACGATATAACGTGAGCGTGCCATTCCCAACCGATCCCCCAAGGTCGCCGAAGCTAGACACCCGATATTTTAGAGCTTCGGGATCGTCTGACAAACTGCCAGGGTCAATTCCATCCGTCTCGATCACGAAGGGCCGGCGACGACGAAGTTGACCAGCTTGCCGGGGACGACGATCACCTTCTTGATCGCCTTGCCCTCGAGCAAGGCGGCCACCTTCTCATCGGCTCGGGCCGCGGCCTCGATCGCGTCGCGCCCCGCATCGGCCGGGACGACGACGCGTCCGCGGACCTTGCCGTTGACCTGCACCGGGATCTCGACCTCGTCGTCCTTTAGGAGCGCGGGGTCGAAGTTCGGCCAGGGGTGGTACGAGAGCGTCTCACCGTGGCCGAGCAGCTCCCAGAGTTCTTCGGCGATGTGCGGAGCCATCGGCGCCAGCAAGAGTGTAAACGTCTCCATGGCCGACTTCGGCCGCACGTCCTGGCCGGTGAAGGCGTTGGTGAACTCCATCAGCCGGCTGATCGCCGTGTTGAACCGCATGGCGTCCAGGTCGTCGGACACGGCCGCGACGGTCCGCGCCACGAGCTTGGCCTGCTCGGGCGTGAGCGCGACATCCTGGACCTTCGAGTCGACCCGCAGCTCTTCGGAATCGGCGTCGACGATCATCCGCCAGGCCCGGCTCAGGAACCGGAAGACGCCCTCGACCCCCTTCATGTTCCAGGGCTTGACGGCCTCCAGGGGACCCATGAACATCTCGTAAAGCCGCAAGCTATCCGCGCCATACTCGTCGACGACGATGTCGGGATTGATCACGTTGCCCCGCGCCTTCGACATCTTGTGGGCCCGCGCGTCGATCCGGATTTCGGGGTCGTCGGCCAGCACGAACCCCTCCCCCTTCTTGACCACCTGCTCGGGCTCGAGCTTCACCGCCTTGACCGGGTGTCCATCGAGGTGGGCGTGGCCGTGCTCAGTCTCCTTGACCTTGGGGACCGAGACCCATCGATCCGACTCGTCTTGATACCCCGTGTATTCGGTCTCGCCCAGGATCATCCCCTGGTTGACCAGCCGCTGGAACGGCTCAGGGGTGCTGACGTGCCCGCGGTCGAAGAGGAGCTTGTGCCAGAAGCGACTGTAGAGCAAGTGGAGCACCGCGTGCTCGGCACCGCCGACGTAGAGGTCGACGGGCATCCAGTACTTCTCGAGCTCGGGGTTCCAGGGGCGCTCGTCATTGGTCGGATCGAGATAGCGCAAGAAGTACCAGCACGAGCCGGCCCACTGGGGCATCGTGTTGGTCTCGCGCTGGTAGGTGCTGGAGTACTGGATCCAGTCCGTCGCCTTCCCTAGCGGCGGCTCGGGCTTGCCCGAGGGACGGAAGTCGGCGAGCTCGGGCAAGAGCACCGGCAGCTCGGCCTCGGGGACGGCCTTCAGGGTCTCCCCTTCACCGAGCAGGATCGGGAACGGCTCGCCCCAGTAGCGCTGACGGCTGAACAACCAGTCACGCAACTTGTAGTTGACCGTTTTGTGTCCGAGCCCTTGTTGTTCGAGCCAGGCGGTGATGCGGATCTTGGCCTGGTCGGTCGGCAGTCCGTCGATGGAGACGCCGTCGACGCCTCCGTGGGAGTTGACCGCGATTCCGTATTCCGACTCGGCGGTCTCGAGCGCTGCCCCGGCGAGGTCGGCCGAGCGGGCGACCACGCGGAGGATCGGCAGCGCGAACTTTTGGGCAAACTCGAAGTCGCGGATGTCGTGGCCGGGCACGGCCATGATGGCGCCGGTGCCGTAGCCCATCAGCACGTAGTCGGCGATCCAGATCGGGACCGACTGCCCAGTGACCGGGTTGACGGCCGACGCGCCGATCGCCACCCCGGACTTGGTCTTGGCCAGGTCGGTTCGGTCGAGGTCGCTCTTACCGCTGGTGGCGCGTCGGTACGCCTCGACGGCCTCGCGTTGTTCGGGCGTCGTCAGGCGATCGACCAACGGGTGTTCGGGGGCGAGTACCATGTAGGTGGCCCCGAAGAGCGTGTCGGGGCGGGTGGTGAAGACGCGGATTGCATCGCTGCCCGGCGACTCGGGCCATCCGCCGGCTCGACGTGCTTCACGCCATTGGCTGACATCCGGCCCGACGAAGAAATCGACCTCGGCCCCTTCGCTCCGGCCAATCCAGTTGCGCTGCATTTCCTTGATGGCCCGGGGCCAATCGACGAATTCGATCTCCTCGGCCAGTCGGTCGGCGTAGGCGGTGATTCGGAGCATCCACTGCTTGAGGGGCATCCGGACGACCGGGTGGTTCCCCCGCTCGCTCTTGCCGTCGATCACTTCCTCGTTCGCCAGCACCGTCCCGAGCTCGGGGCACCAGTTGACGGGGACCTCGGCGCGATAGGCAAGACGCTTTGAATCGCGATAAGCGGCAGGATCGGTTGTGCCTTCGGGGATCGGCAACTCGGCGATCGGCCGCCCTTTCCCGGTGCGGGATCGGCCGTCGGGGTCGGTCCAGGCGAAGTCGGGGTCGTACCAGGTGTCGAAGAGCTGCAAGAAGATCCACTGGGTCCACTTGTAGTAGTGGGGGTCGGTGGTATCGATCTCGCGGTCCCAGTCGTAGGAGAAGCCGAGCGACTTGATCTGGCGTCGGAAGTTATCGATGTTGTTCTGCGTGGTAATCCGGGGGTGTGTGCCGGTTTTGATGGCGTACTGCTCGGCGGGGAGTCCGAAGGCATCCCAGCCCATCGGGTGGAGCACGTTGAACCCGCGCATCCGTTTGTACCGGCAAACGATATCGGTTGCGGTGTACCCTTCGGGATGGCCGACGTGGAGGCCCGCGCCGCTGGGATAGGGGAACATGTCGAGCACGTAGAGCTTGGGTTTGCCCGGCGAGACGTCAGGGGTCCGGAACGTCTTGTTCCGCTCCCAGTAGGCTTGCCACTTCTTCTCGATCCGCTGGACGTGATATGCGGGCATGACCGACGCTCTCCCCACCTTAGCTTAGCGCAGCACGTGAGCCTGACAAAAAAAAGAAAGCCCTCCGCAGGTTCGGGGGCCTATTCCTCACGCCCTTTCAGGATAACGCGATTGCGCCGTTGTGGCCAGCGCGGGCGGATCGGCGAACGATTGCAACGGCTGGGCGGATCCTGGCGGTTCGGGGGAGTGATTGCTCGGTTGATCCCTTCTACAAACCGGGGAAAGAGGGTTTTACAAAGGGCTCTCGGCCGGCTCGATCGCGGACTTGAAGAAAAAAAGTAAAAATCTTCGAGCTCGCGACGCACTCGGCCAAACGGAGTGTAGACTTGAGTCGAAAGCAGGGATCCGGGAGAAGCCACTTCGAGAGGGTTCCAAGCACGTTCGGCATCCCGCTTGCTTCTCTTGGTGTGAAGCCTGACAGAGCGCTTCACCAAGAGGATCCCCCGAACCCTGGTATGGAGATTTGCAAATGGTCCTGCATCCGCTGGCCTCGTTCGTTCTGCGCCCGCGTCGCGGGATGATACTCTTGGCCGCCGCCATGCTCATGTCGACGTCCTTGGGTTGCAGCCAACGCCGGAGCGCAATGCGTCCGATCTTTCGGTCGCCCCGAACCCGGGTCCTTCGGCCCGTGCTGATTCCCAACAATTGCCCGAGCGGGAATTGTGGTGGGACCACGATTGGGTCGAGCCAGACCACGATTGAGACGGCGCCGACAATCCTGCCCGCCGCCCCGGGCTCCTCGACGTTCGAGTCGGCGACTCCTTCGCTCGACGCCCCCGTGTCTCCCCGGATCGACGAGCCCGTCAAGCCCGCGGGTATTTCGCCCCCCCGGCCCAATGCCGTGCCCGAAGAGCCGACTCTGGAACTGACCCCGGCCAATGAGGCTCCCCCGACCGCCAGCCCCGGCCCGAGCTCGAGCCTCGCTCCCAACCGGAATACGCCGAGCACCTCGCAGGGAACCGGTCGACGCAGCCTCTTTGGACGCCCAAGGGAGGCCTCGCTAAGGGAGCGACTCCGCCCTTTCGTCAATGACCCTGACGATCTCTTCACCCCACCCAAAGCCGATCGACCGTGGAAGTACGTGGTGATGCACCACAGCGCCCACGCCTCGGGAGGCCTCAACGAGATCGACCGCGAGCACCGCAAGGTGCTCGGGTGGGAGGGGTGCGGCTACCACTTCGTCATCGGCAACGGAACGGGCAGCCCCGACGGCCAGGTCGAGGTTGCCCAGCGGTGGTCGAACCAGAAGCACGGCGTTCACTGCCGCGATGGCAAGACCAGCGAGGTGAATGAATACGGGATCGGCATCTGCCTTGTCGGTGACCTCGACAGCGCCGGTCCCACCCCGCGTCAAATCGAGGCCTCCAAAGCGTTGATCGACTACCTGGGCGACCGCTATCAAATCACTGGTGATCGGATCGGCACCCATGCCACCCTCGCCGCTTCCCCCACGGCCTGCCCTGGAAAGCACTTCCCCGTCCAGGCGATCCTGGGTTCCCGCAACTATGCTCAGCGCTAAGACTCATGTTGACGTTTACGGTTTGGCCTCGCATCAAACGATCTTATTTGGCTCCGTCGCTCTGGTTGATCGCCTGGTACTGCAAAGTCACTGATCCGAACCTCCCTGGGACCGCGGGCGACCCGCCCGCTACGTACCAGAGAACACAGATGGGTATTTTCCGTTTTGTAGGGTGGGCCCGGCCCACCATCTTGGAGGAGCACCTGCAAATCGTCAGGCGATCCCGGTCGCGCGGGGCGGGTGGGTGCCCCCACGGCGGACCGCCTCGTGGAGAAGGGCGATCACGCTCATCGAGTCGGTAATCGTGCCGTCTTGAACCATGGCCCAGGCTTCGGACCACTCGACGCGGCGGACTTGCAGCCGTTCCGATCCTTCGGGCTCACTGATCCCTTGCTCCAACTCGGTCGCTCGGTAGATGAACCCGAGCTCGTCGCTCACCGAGTTCGACAAGTGCGACTTCGCGATCAACTCGAGCCGCCCGGCGGTTAGCCCCGTTTCCTCGCGGAGCTCGCGTCTGGCAGCGTCCTCGGGGGACTCGCTGGCGTGTCCTCCCCCCTCGGGGATCTCCCAGGAGTACCGTTGGAGCGGGTAGCGATACTGGCCGACCAGCCAGATCCTCCCCTGCTCATCCACCGGGAGGACGCCGACGGCCTGGTTCCGGAACTGGACGACCCCGTAGATCCCCGGCGCGCCGTTGGGGTGGAGGACCTGGTCCTCCCGCACCGCGATCCAAGGGTTCTCATAAACGAGCCGGCTCTCCAGCGTCGTCCAGGGGTTGCGATGCTCCGGGTCGGACATCAAAGGAAAATGCTCCGGTCGCGTGGGGATCGCCCACCAACTTCGTCTTCGCTCACGACACCAAAAGAAACAGGGAGCGTGAGCTCCCTGTCCCTCGATCTCCGGCCGATTTCCCTCGTGCTACGAGGAAATCGTGATATCAACCTTTGAGGGCGGCCTTGAGGGCGGCGCCCATGTCGGCGGGGCTCTTGGCGACGCGGATGCCGGCGTCTTCCAACGCGTCGATCTTGTCGGACGCCTTGCCGGAACCGCCCGAGATGATCGCCCCGGCGTGGCCCATCCGCTTGCCGGGAGGAGCGGTCTGGCCGGCGATGAACGCGGCCAGCGGCTTGGTGAACTCGCCCGACTTCTTGAGCGCGGCGGCCTGCTCCTCGGCGTTGCCGCCGATCTCACCCATCATCAAGACGGCCTCGGTGTCGGGGTCGGCCTCGAAGAGCCGAAGCGCGGCCACGAAGTCGGTCCCGTTGATGGGATCGCCGCCGATCCCGACGCAGGTGCTCTGACCGATCCCGAGGTTGGTGAGCTGCCAGACCCCTTCGTAGGTCAAGGTGCCCGAGCGGCTGACGACGCCGACCTTGCCGGGCTTGTGGATGTAGCCGGGCATAATCCCGATCTTGCACTGGCCAGGCGTGATGACCCCGGGGCAGTTGGGGCCGATCAGCGTCGTGTTCGGGTGGTGGGCCTTCAAGTAAGCCACCGCGCGGGCCATGTCGAGGACCGGGATGCCTTCGGTGATGGCGATGATCAAGGGGATCCCCGCGTCGGCCGCTTCGAGGATCGCGTCGGCCGCGCCTGGCGGCGGCACGAAGATCATCGTGGCGTTGGCGCCCGTGGCCTTGACGGCTTCGGACGTGGTGTCGAAGACGGGGACGCCCAGGACCGACTCGCCCCCTCGACCGGGGGTCACGCCGCCCACGAGGGTCGTGCCGTAGTCGCGGCACTGCTCGGAGTGGAACTTGCCCGCCTTGCCGGTGATCCCCTGGCAGATCAGCCGCGTATTCTTATCGACCAAGATACTCATTCGTCGAATCCTCTTTAGGGCGTAATTCCACGCCATCGGCAAGGGAGACGGCCGGCGCGTCGAGCGACCAACGACCACCGGCGAGGAGGGAATGGAATTTACGCGGCCCCTTTGGCAGCGGCGACAACTTTCTCGGCGGCGTCCGTCAGGCCCGTGGCCGTGATGATGTTCCGGCCACTCTCTTCGATCATCTTCCGACCGGCCTCGACGTTCGTTCCTTCGAGGCGGACGACCAGCGGGACCCGGAAGTCGAGCTCGCTGTAGGCGGCCAACAGGGCCGCGGCGATGATGTCGCACTTCATGATGCCGCCGAAGATGTTGACCAGGACCGCCTTGACCCGCGGCGAGGACAGGAGGATCCGGAACCCTTCGAGCACTTGGTCCTTGCTCGCTCCGCCACCGACGTCGAGGAAGTTGGCCGGCTCGCCGCCGTGGTACTTGATCAAGTCCATGGTGCTCATGGCCAGCCCTGCCCCGTTGACCAGGCAGGCGATGTTGCCATCAAGGCTCACGTAGCTCAGCCCGCTCTTGCCCGCGCGCAGCTCGGCGGGGTCTTCCTCCGCCACGTCGAGCAAGGCGGCGATGGCGGGGTGACGGAACATGGCGTTGTCGTCGAAGTTGAACTTGCAGTCGAGCGCCATCACGTCGCCCTTGTCGGTCACGATCAAGGGGTTGATTTCCGCCAGCGAGGCATCGGTCTCGAGGAAGAGCTTGACGAAGTTCTTGAGGAAGACTTCACCCTTCTTGGCGGTCTCCCCCTTCAACCCGAGCACCTGGCAAACCTTGCGGGCCTGGAACCCGGCGAGGCCGAGTCCGACGTCGATCGGTTCGCGGTGGATCTTTTCCGGGTGCGTGTGGGCGATCGTCTCGATCTCAACTCCGCCCTCGGTCGAGGCCATCAACACGGGGCACTGCAAGGCGCGGTCGAACGCCAGGCCGAGGTAGAGCTCGCGGACGATGTCGTGTCCGACAGTGATCAGCACCTTGGAGATCGCCTGGCCCTCAGCGCCCGTCTGGTAGGTGACGAGCGTCTTCCCGAGCAGGCTGGCGGCCGCCTTGATGGCGTCCTCGCGGGTACGGACGAGCTGCACCCCCTTGGCCATGCCGTCGGGGCGAGGCGCTTGCCCGCTGGCGATCTCGAGCGCCTTGGCGCGGTCGTCGTTCGGCCCGATGGCGACCCCTTTGCCTCGTCCACCGGCGTGGACCTGGGCCTTGACGACGATCAGGCCCTCCTTCAACTGATCGAACGCGGCGCCGGCCTCCTCGGCGGAGGTGATGACAATCCCGTCAGGGACCGCGACCCCTGCCGATCGCAGCAGGTCTTTCGCCTGATACTCGTGAACTTTCATATTTCGCCGAACCCTTCGTGGACCATTCGCCGCGGATCGATCGGCTCGCGCCGTCTATCCCCGAGGCGGTTTTACCATAGGGCTTCGTCCCGGTTCCAGACCCCAGCCGTCGAATCAGGTCATTCCACCAAGGGGTTCCCGCAACCGGCGAGCCTGTCTTGCCCCCTCACTTCCCGCGATGATTTCCCTTGCCTTCGCGGAACTCCCGCTCGATCTCGCGTTCGATCTCGGCAATCTCGGCGTCGGTCGGAAACCCCATCTCATTGCCCATCATGGCCCGGGTCTCCGGCATTTCCTCAATGTCGCGGAACTCGTTGAGCCAGTACGCCGATTCGCTCGAGGAGAGCGTTTGCCCGCGCGCCTTTTCCGGATTGGGCGGGGGGGGGACCTCACGCGGACTTCGCTTCCGCGATTCGATATCGGCCAGGAACAGGTCGGCGGTCAGGACCTTGGCTTTGCGCCTGGTGGCCGCCTGCCGGATCCGATTGTCGGAGGAGACGACGGTCAGTGTTTTGGGGGCGGAATGCGCGGCGATCAGCATTTCGATTCGCTGGTCGGCATCCTCGTCGTTGACGGCGTAGAGGATCGTCATCCCTTTGTGGCGTGATTGAGGAGGGAGGTCGTGCGGCGGGGTGGCGGCGTCGAAAACGACCGTGGTCAGGTGTGCTTCCAGAGGTCCGAGCGCGTCGGAGAGCTTGTTGAGAAACAGAGTCCTCGCCTTACGGAAGTGATCGGGACCGACCCGCTTCCCCACGAGGCCCTGGGCGAACATCACGTTGTAGCCGTCGATCAAGAGGCGCATCCCAAGCTCGGAGCGGGGCAGAGGCGAAGCAGCGGTAGTGACAAGTTTCAGTCTAACATAAATCATCCTCAAATTCGACTTTACGCGGTTTCCGACCGGCTTGATGGAGAGGTCAAGGAGCCCAACGCGACATCAGCCAGGCCATTCGCAAACCAACGGCCGGCCCACGTTCGGACCGCCATTCGTGGAATCCGCCCACGCTTCGGATTGAATTCAAGAGAAGAATGGGCGGGTCGCCCGCGATCCCAGGGGGGGAGGGAGGGACTCCCAATCGTCCCGACTACTTGGCCGTTGCTGGTTTCGTCTTGGGAATGGTGGGGTCTCTGTCGAGCTCGTTGAGCCGTTGCCGGACCCAGGCTGGGTCCTTTTTCTGTTCTTCCGTGGCGCCGTCCTGACCGCCGCTGCTGGTTTCACAGCCGGCGATCACGACCGCGAGCATGAACAGTCCGACACCGATGAATTTGCGGCACTTCATGACAATGGATCTCGGAGAGTAACGGCCTCGCCGACGAGAGCGAGGGATGAGGAGCCAATGGCCACGACTGGGGGCGATATCAGTGTTCAATACGCATCCGCGCTGATGACCTCGCCCTGATTGCGGGAGCCCAAGGCCCACCACGTCTGGACATTAATGGTATCTTTGATGAACTTGACCGAGCCGTCGCACAGGCCGAGGTTCACACCGCCGGAGTGATTGCTGGCCGCCGTAATCCAAGAATTGAAGACGCCTGCATAGTAAGGGTTGACGATGCCGTCTGTGGTGCCCACCGGTTGGCAGCCTGGGCCATTGGGCGTCATTCCGTGCGTATAGGCGATGAACCGGAGCGTATTCCAGCGTGCCCCGCTCCAGAGCATCCCATTATATTGGTTGTTGCCGGCGGGCGGGAGATTCGACTGGGGCACATTTTTGCACTCATTGTAAACAGCGAGGGCTTGAGCGCCATTGCCGTTGTTGGATGTGATCGGGCTTTTGAGTTGGAAGGTGACCCGTCGGGCATTTCGCGACCCGGCGATCACCTGCTGCGTTGTGTTCGAGAGCCCGACCAACTTTTCGCTGAACATGCCCGTGTTGGACAAGCCGTCGGTGACCGAATGGATGCCAACCGGTCCTGTCACGTTGTTGGTGCCGCCTGGGTTGCCGTAGTTGTCGTTGGCCATCACGACGATAGGCCCGCCGTAGGCCAGGAAGGTGGACGGCCCGCCAATATTACCCGCGTAATTTGACCAGGATGGGATGAGCGGCCCTTGGAGGTCCTCCGAGGGGCAGATCAGGCTACTCACTTTCGAGTAGGTCACAGTGACATAATTGTAAGGCTCGTCCGCGCCGAAGCTAAAATTTACGGCATTGAAAAGCGGCTGTTGCTCCATCCCCGGCAGCAACGAGACCGCCCAACTTAGCGGTCGCTGGACGGCAACTGGGGACGCAATCGGTTTGGGAATATTGGTCATCAGTTGAGGGAAGCAGTTGTTGAGCGAGGCGTAGGTATGAACCGCCAAGCCCAGTTGCTTCATGTTATTGGTGCATTGGGCGCGGCGGGCCGCCTCTCGGGCTGCCTGGACCGCGGGCAGAAGCAAGGCGATTAAAACGGCGATGATGGCGATGACAACCAGTAATTCGATCAGGGTAAATCCCTGACGACGCGATGAGATGTTCATGATCGAGATCTCCGGGGAAAAAATACCGGCTCGCGACGTGTCCGGGTCGCGTTTCCTCTCCCTTGGGATGCGGCCTGATTTCGGTCGCGAATCGCGACTCATGGAGCTCCGTCCGCGCGGTCTGATTGTTCCCAATCAGCACGGGTGGAACGCTCGGCGCGGACAAAGACCGTCGCTGTGAAGCGGCTGGCCACCATGAAGGGGGGAGGACTTACCGTCCCTCGTTCCGACGAAGGCCGCACGACACCAGGGGAAAGACTTCTTGAATACTACTAATTTGCCGGAGCCCCGCGGATCTCTCAGGACAAGGCCCCTTTTTTTGAAGTTCGACTCCCCCGGATTGTCGAAACCCAGGGACCCGTAAGGCCATCCGCCGCGCAGAGCCGATCCGCTCTCGCGGATCAATCCACCGTGCCGGCACGGGGAGACGCCAATTGGAAATGGCGCTGGACCTCGGCTTTGGAGAGTGGCTGGTTGTAGATGGCGACCTCATCGATCCGGCCGTAGAACGGACGGCTCGAGCCGGGCTCGTGCTTTGGCCGAGTGGTGAGCCGGCCCAGGAGGAATTGGCCGGCCGGGGTCGCCTTGCCGGGCGCGACATGCAGCGGCGGGCTCGGATTGCCATCGACGAACACCTCCATCTGATCGCCGTTGATCTGGCCGACGAGATGGTGCCAGCGGTACGGAATATAGTACTGGTCAGAGAAGGTGTAATCGCCCCCGTTGGCACCGGGAGGCAGACGATGAACGAACCGAATCGAGGCCGGTTTGTGCAAAGTCAGTCGGTTACGAGATGTGAGTTCAAGCAGGAACGTATGGCGGTTCGAGTCGGCCGGAGTGAGTAGACTCGCGAGTGCGGCATGGGCGATTGACGTCGGCAAGAACCAGAGTTCGACCGCGTACCCGCGGGGATCGAGTGGCTGCCATGGCTCAGGCAGCGAGAGATATTGGCCGGTGTGACCGGTGATGAACTCGATGCTTCGATTCCCCTCTGAGACCGTCGTCTGGCGAATTGGCCCGTGGATGAGGAGGGGCAAGCCGCCGCTGACCTGGTTCGGAAACGAATTCTCATCGCGGCTCTCGAATCGCCAGTAGCCCCAAGGGCGCGAGTCGAGCACGGCGCGGGGATAGGCGGGGTCGAGGGTCAATGGAGTGGCGGCGAGATCCGAGGGGGCAGCGAACTGTTCGGCCCCCTCGATCTTGTCAATCTGGCCCGCGCCCGGATTGATCTCGAACGTCTTGCTCTCCGAGAGCAACTGGCTTCGCTGCGGGGTGCCGGCCGGGCTCAGGACCGTGGCCTCGACCATGCCCTGGTAGACCCGTCCCCGGGCGCGGCCCTCGGTGGTGTGGTTCACCGCGAACTCGGTCCCCAGGTCGACGACGGCCGTGCCCGGTCCCGAGACAACGAAGCCCTCGGCCCCCTCGGGGACCCGGGTCCGAAGCTTACCTTGGCGGCAGAAGACCTGGTCAACGGACACCAGGTCGAGGTCGGCCGGCCCCTCGACCACGATCGTCACGCCGTTCAGCATGGAAAGGGTGGCGCGTCCTGACTGGAGCCGGAGTCGGCCCGCCTTGAGGATTTCTCCGACGGCGAGCCTGGGGCCGTCCGTCGCGGACCAGCGAACTCCCTCGAGCTGGAGGATCATCGCGAGGCCCACGTCGTGGGAGCCGAGCGACGCGTTCACGATGAAGCTGGAGTTCGGCGCCGGCTGAGGGCCGGGAGCCGCCCGACGCGTCGCGATCGAGAAAACCGTCCCCAAGCCGATCAGGACGAGGGCGGCCGCGGTTGCGAGGAGCGGAACCCAGGCTCGTCGCCGTCTCCGAGACCGTCCCTCGATCGGATCGTCGAGCACCAGTCGTGCGACGGCTTCCTCGATCGTGTTGGAATCGGTGGGGCGCTGCACGCTCCAACCGATCTCGTCTTCCAACTGGAGCCAGCGCGGTTGCGACGACTGCACGGCCTTGAGCATCCCGAGAAGGCGGATCTCTTCGACGAACGCTTTCCGGAATTCGGAATCCTCGCGAATGCGCGCGAGGAGTTGGTCGTAACGGGCTGGTTCGACCTCACCGCTCATCCAGGCTGTCAGCAATTCTTGAAGGTCCGGCTCCATCAATCCAGTTCCTTCCGCAGACAGTTACGCAAAAGTTGATTCGCGCGGTAGTGCAAGTTGTAAACGGCCGCCACCGAGGTCACCAATTCTTCGGCGAGTGCGGCAGGCTTTTCCCCGTCCAGGCCGGCGCGAACCACCCTGCGAAGCTTTTCGGGGAGCTGGCCCACACAACGGAGCAATGCCTCGATCGTCACGTCATCATCCTTGGCGGTTGCTCGGTCCAGGTCGTCCTGGACGGTGTGCGCGATCGCTTCGCGGAACCGCTCCAAGGCGTTGTGTCGCCGACCCGCGCTCCGAAAGTGATCCGAGAGCTTGTTCCGGGCAATCCCCTTCAGCCAAGCTCCGAAGTCATCGCCACGTCGGAAGGTGCCGAGGTTCCTGAACGCGACGATGAATACGTCTTGGGCCAGGTCATCCACATCTTCGAGGTGGTGAACCTGACTCGCGATGTAGCTGCGTAGCGACAAGCTGTAGGCGCGTACGAGGTGGCGGAACGCGTCCCGGTTGCCCCGGTCGAGCTGGTCCAGTATCACGACGACCTCAGACGGGTCGAGCATGAGTGATTGACCCCTTCGCCTGAGCTGAGGATTCTACCCCTAATGAGTTTGCCGGGAAGGTCGAGATCTCACAGGCCGTGAGGCGAGTTTTTGGAGCGACCCGCGCGATCGTTGGCAAAACGATGGTTTGCCAGGTGCCACGGGGTCCCAACGCGGACCCCGCGCACCACGCCTCTTCCTTTTGTTCTCGGCTCGAATCGGCCTCGCGAGAGCGGTTCTTGTCAGGAGTCGGACTTCGAGCCTTGCTGCACGATCCCGCCCAGCGTGTAGCGGACCTCGCCGCTGACGATCACGGTGTGGGCACGGCCCCGGACTTCCCAGCCGCCGTAGGGGGTGTTGCGGCTCTTGGAGAGGAACTTCGAGGGGTCGATCGTCCAGCGGGCTTCGGGGTCGATCAGGGTGACGTCGGCATCGGCGCCGGGCTGGAGGGTTCCCTTGGGGATCCCCAGGAGCTGGGCCGGGTTGATCGTGAGCTTGCGGATCATCTCGGGCCAGCTCAGGTGCCCGGGCTCGATCAGGCCGAGGATCGAGATCGGCAACAAGGTCTCGAGCCCGACGATGCCGAAGGGAGCCTGGTCGAGCTCGCGCATCTTCTTCTCGGGAGCGTGCGGCGCGTGGTCGGTGGCGAGGATCTCGATCGTCCCGTCCTTGAGGCCGCCGATCACTGCTTCGACGTCGCTCCAGGTTCGCAGGGGCGGGTTCATCTTGAAGTTCGAGTCAAACGTGCGGAGCCGTTCGTCAGTGAGCGTGAAGTGGTGCGGGCAGGCCTCGGCGGTCACCCGAACCCCGCGACGCTTGCCTTCGCGGACGAGCTCAACCGATCGGGCTGTCGAGATATGCTGAATATGGAGCCGGCCACCGGTGATCTCGGCCAGGCGGATGTCCCGCGCGACCATGATGTCCTCGGCGGCGGCGGGCATTCCCCCCAGGCCGAGCCGGGTCGACTCGAAGCCTTCGTTCATCACGCCGCCGCCGGTGAGCTCAGGCACCTGGCAGTGCTGCATGATGACGCGATCGAACATCTTGGCGTACTGGAGCGCTCGGCGCATCAAGGAGGCCGAGGCCACCGGCGCGCCGTCGTCGGTGAAGCCGACCGCGCCGCCGGCCACCAACTGACCGAGCTCGGCTAGCTCTTCCCCCTTGCGACCCTTGCTGACGGCCCCGACCGGGTAGACGTTCACCTTGCGGGCACGCTGAGCCTGAAGAATCACGAATTCGGCGGCCGCCTGGTTGTCGATGGCCGGGATCGTGTTGGGCATGCAGGCGACCGAGGTCATTCCGCCGGCCAGGGCCGAGGCCGCTCCCGTGGCGATTGTCTCGTCTTCCTCGTTGCCCGGTTCGCGCAAGTGGACGTGGGCGTCGATCAGGCCTGGGCAGACGATCAGGCCGGTGGCATCGATGACCACCTCGGCGTCGTCCGATGCCCCCCCGGCGGGCAGAATGTGCCCTCGGCTGATCCAGAGGTCGCCAATCTGGTCGATTTCCTGGCTGGGGTCGATGATCCGCCCGCCCGTGATGTGGATCGTGACCACGTCAGGCATCCCTTTCCGTTGATGAGTCGCCGCCGGTCGCTTTGGAGTCCATCTTCCCGCTCAGGAGATAGAGCACGGCCATGCGGACCGCCAGTCCGTTGGTGACCTGATCGAGAATGGCCGAATTCGGACCGTCGGCCACCTCGGGCGTCAGCTCGACACCGCGATTGATGGGGCCGGGGGCCAGGACGAGCAAGTTGTCTTTACCTTTGAGGACCCGCGCTTGCGTCATCCCGTAAAGTTGCGAGTATTCCGAGACCGAGGGAAACAGGGCCTTCGCCTGGCGCTCGAACTGGATCCGGAGCACGTTGACCACGTCGCAGTGGGGCAAAACCTCGTCGAGGTGATAGGCCACCTCGCAGCCGAGCCGCTCCATGCTCCTGGGCACCAGGGTCGGTGGGCCGCAGAGGATCACCCGTGCCCCCAGCTTGGTGAGGCCCCAGATGTTCGACCGGGCGACCCGGGAATGGCTGATATCCCCCACCAGTGCGACGGTGAGCCCGTCGATTTTTCCTTTGGCGCGGCGGATGGTCATCAGGTCGAGCAGCCCTTGGGTCGGATGCTCGTGGGCCCCGTCTCCCGCGTTGATGATCGAGCAGTTGACGTGCTGGGCCAGCAAGTGAGGGGCGCCCGGGGTGGCGTGCCGCACGACCATGAGGTCGGCCCCCATCGCCTCGATATTTCGCGCCGTATCGATGAACGTCTCCCCTTTGGAGAGGCTCGATGAACTGGCGGTGAAGTCTTGCGTGTCGGCCGAGAGCCGCTTGGCAGCGAGGCTAAAGCTGGTCCGCGTGCGGGTCGAGTTCTCGAAGAAGAGATTGAAGACGATGCGGCCTTGGAGCGCTGGGACCTTCTTACGGCTTCGTTGCGAGATTTCCGCGAACGAGTCGGCCGTGTCGAGGATCGCCACAATCTCTTCGCGCGTGAGGTCTTCGAGCCCGAGCAGGTGCTTGCGGGTCCAGGCCGTCGGCGTTGTCGACGAGGCGTGCGGTTCCATAGATCTGATCTGGTCGATCTCCCCTGAGGGGGGTTCGGCAACAAACAAAGGTCAGTTTGGGGCGGCGATCCGAACGATTTCGTCCACCGGGTCGATCGGTCGGGCGCGGACGCGAACGCGCTCGGTCCGATCGGTCGTGACCGCCAGGCCGACGACGTCGGGCTGGATCGGAATCTCGCGGTGTCCGCGGTCGACCAGGACCGCCAACCGGACGCAGGCGGGCCGGCCCAGGTCGCAGACCGCGTTGATCGCGGCGCGGACCGTCCGACCCGTGAAGAGGACGTCGTCGACGAGCACGACCTCGGCCCCTTCCACGTCGAACGCGATCTCGGTGCCCCGGAGGACCGGCCAGCGCTCCCCTTGGCCCAGGTCGTCGCGATAGAGCGTGATATCCACCGCGCCGACCGGCACCGCTTGACCCACCAGAGGAGCGAGGAGCAGCGCGAGCCGTTCCGCGATCGTCACGCCGCGGGTACGAATCCCGACCAGACGCAACGGAGCCCCCGCGCATCGATCCTTGGCGATCCGCCCCGCCATCTCGTTGAGGATCTCCGCCAACCCTGCGGCGTCACGGAGACGAGCTTCTCGCTCGGTCATGGGCGGTCTCTCGAGAGCAGTTCAACGTCCAAGCCCGACCCGGATCGTAGCAATCCCCCCAAGCCCTTGCAAGCAAACGGGCCTTCCGGCGAAACGGCCCTGGCATGGTCCGTCTTTCCGTCCGGCCGGGAAACGCTTAGGATAGGACCATCATGGACTCGATCCCGCCGGAGGATTTCCCGCGATGAAGATCATTCTGGCCAATCCCCGCGGTTTTTGTGCCGGGGTAAACATGGCTATTGAAAGCCTTGAGCGTGCTCTCGATTTTTTCGGGGCCCCGCTCTACGTTTACCACGAGATCGTCCACAACAAGTATGTGGTCGAACGGTTTCTCCGCCGAGGCACTGTCTTCGTCGAATCGCTGGAACAAGTCCCCGAAGGTGCTCCCCTACTCTACAGCGCCCACGGCGTCTCGCCCCAAATTCGCGAGCAGGCACGCCAGCGCAACCTTCGCGCGATCGATGCCACCTGCCCGCTCGTCACAAAAGTCCACCTCGAAGCCGTCAAGTACGCCAAGGAAGGGTACACGATCATCCTCATTGGCCATGAAGGGCACGATGAGGTCATCGGCACCATGGGCGAAGCTCCCGATCGGATGATCCTGGTCGAAACCGCCGAGGATGTCGACCGCCTAGAAGTCCCTGATCCGTCCAAAATCGCCTATCTTACCCAAACAACCTTGAGTGTGGATGACGCGAACCAGGTGATCTCGGCCTTGCGGAAGAAGTTTCCGCTGATCGACAATCCGCCCAAGGATGACATTTGCTACGCGACGCAGAACCGCCAAGAAGCGGTGCGCGAGCTGGCGCAGCGGGCCGATGTGGTGTTGGTGCTGGGCAGCCAGAACAGCTCGAACAGCAAACGGCTGGCCGAGATCGCCAAGGGGCTTGGTCCGCACTCGCACTTGATCGACGGCGTTGCCGAAATGAGCCCCGAGTGGTTCGACGGCGTGGAGTCGGTTCTGATCACGGCCGGCGCCAGTGCGCCTGAGGACGTGGTACAGGAGTGTATCGAATACCTGCAACGGACCTATGGAGCGACGATTCAGGAGGAATGGGTTCGCGAGGAGCACGTCCACTTCCCCTTGCCCAAGTCGCTTCGCGAACTCCTCCCAGCCACCGTTTCCTTGGCCGGTTCGGACTAAGGCCAAGGGGTTTGCCATCTTGTAGGGTGGGCACGGCCCACCCCTTTTGTTCTGCTCGTGGAATCGGTCTCAGCCTGATTCGTCCGAGGTACTGGCAGGCTGAAGCCTTCCTTCCAAGTTGGAATCCGCTGTCGTTCACTCGCGCAGGCGAATCCAGGTGGGCCGTACCCACTACGAACCCGCTTGGCTTCGTCCTCAGTCGCTCCTCAGAAACCGTCGTCGTTGCCTCGGGAGCCCGATTGCGACCGGCCCGAGGAGGCGTCGGAGTGCTGCACCGAGAGCAGGTCGAAGTCGGCTTCCGAGGGCGCACCGAAAAGGTCGTGCTGCTGGTCTTCGTGGTCCATCTCCGCCACCATCCGGCCTGCCTGCCGGGTTGCCGCCACCGAGAGCGCGGTGACCTGGATCAGGGTGATCGTGAAGATCATGGTGAAGCCGAGAAAGAGGAGCAGCGACTCGAGCGAGTCCAACTGCCTCGGCCGGAGGGGCCAGGCCTGCCACGTCGTTTGCTCGAGGAAGTAGAAGAACCAGACCACGGCCCCCGTGGCGGCCAGTGAACGGGTGGATTTCCCCGCCTCGGGCGCCTGCTCAACCCCAAGATGGGCCATCAGGTCGCAGGAAAGGCTAGCGATCAGCGCGAACTGAGCCCAGCCCAGCGCCTGCCCGATCTCCATCCGCAGCCATTCGTGCCCGACCTCGCTGATTCGCAAGCCGAGCTCGGCCCCGTGCTCGAGAAACCAGAAGAACGCGTCGCAGAAGCACATCAGCAGGAGCAGGCCGCTCCGACGCTGCCAGCCGGCGTCGGACCAACGCCCCCAGAGCAAGTAGGTTCCGAGCAAGCTTCCCCAGACGACCGGCACGTCGCTCCAGTGCCATAATCGTGTCCGAAAGATCCAGAGCATCGCCCCGGGACGGAAGAAGAGCCCAATGTGGCCCAAGATCATGGTGACGCACGCCACCAGCAGCGCGAACGAGAGGATCCCGAATCCGAGGCGGCAGAGCTGGTAGGTCCGTCGATGTTGTTCGCGTTCCGGATCCATGGGGTGGCTCGACTCGGTGGGGCATTCATTCGGCGAAGAGCGTCAGTCGCGAAGCGACCAGCGACCATCCATTCTAATGCGAGTCGATCCGTCTCGCCAAGCAATTACCGAATCCATTCAGAGTCTCGGAGCGCATCAGGGCCCGGCATCCTTCATGTCTCCGACCTCACATCTTTCGGCCAACCAATTCGCCGATGCCACCGGGGAGGTCATTGGATGCGTCGACTCACCGTGGCATTGGACGTTCCGACAACGCGTTCAGTGCATCGCTAACTTGCGCCTAAGATGCACACACTGCATCGTTACTCGTATCGTCCTATCGCACGATCATAGCCACAATCGACTGGGTAGTGGCTTCGTCCCTCGATAACCATCGTCCGATAATACCCTAGATTTCCTGGGCTGGTGAGCGGTTCCCCGAATTCCTCACCACCATCTGCAAGCCCAACTTAGGGATGGCCCCAGACCGCAACTCCCGTCGCTACCTTGCCTGGGTGTAGGTCAATCGATGTGCCGAATCGAGAACCACTCCCTTGTGCGCCGGTAAAGCGATCGGTAGGCTCATCATACGCTCAGGGGTGTTACGATTTTGCGAAACATGATACCGGGCGTATCGCAGAGGTCAGCGATTGATCCAGGTCTGGGGAGCATGACGATGCGAAGGCGAAGCGGCTTCACTTTGATTGAACTGCTTGTGGTGATCGCGATCATCGCGGTCCTGATTGCCCTTCTCCTTCCGGCTGTCCAGGCCGCCCGCGAGGCGGCGCGACGGTCGCAATGCACGAACAACCTGAAGCAGGTAATGCTCGCCACGATGAATTACGAGGCCTCGCAGGGCTCGCTCCCGGCCGGTAAGGCGTCTTGGCCCAATTCCCTCGACCCGACCATCCCCGCGGATCACATGGGGTGGGGGGCTGCCGCAACCATTCAGCCGTTCCTCGAAGGATCACCGGTTTATAACAGCATGAATTTCACCCTTGGGGTCTTGGGCGGACCTGGCCAGGCGTATGCCTATTGGCCGCAGAATTTGACGTGCTACACGACGAGTGTTCAAACACTCCTCTGTCCGAGCGACGGCTTCCCCGAGGCGGTCTCCGGGCGTGCTTCCACGCCCTTCAAGGGGACCAACTACCTGATGATCAGCGGGGCGGGCGAGACGATAGGCGGCATCCAGGGCAATGGGGTGGGCTCCACAGGAGTGCTCTTCACGAACTCGTTTATCCGGCTCGCGGCCCTCACCGACGGGACGTCGAATACGCTGGCTTTTTCCGAGAGCCTTCGCGGCCCGGGGAGTCCTGGAAGCTACGAGGTGGCCGCTGGCACATCTACGGACGTGAAGCGTTACCTGAATAATGCCGGTAGCGCAGGGAATTGTGAGGCACCCATCGCCCAAAGTGCGATCAAGATGGGGGCATGGTACGCGGGAAACTTCGAGGACGGTACGATGGGCAATACCGCCCTCCCGCCGAACACACGGACGATGGACTGCACCTTCCACAGCGGCGCCGCCCCCTGGAAATCCGCCCGAAGCAATCACTCCGGCGGCGTTAATGCCGCGTTCGTGGATGGGCATGTCGCGTTCGTCAAAGAATCAATTAATTTGACGACGTGGCACGCCCTCGGAACACGATCGGGTGGCGAAGTCATTTCGGCTGATGCGTTTTAGGACGAGGTCCCGCGGAGTGGTCGACCGACAATGACGGTATGTCGCCCTTACGGCTCCGCTCTGATCGGTGCGATCACTCCGCCTTCTTCTTATCCGGCTCCCATCGATATTCCATCATTCGAGCCACCTCGCTCGCGTCTTCCGGCCCAAGGAGTCGGCTCACCACGTGCAGCGACGCATCGATTCCGGCCGAAACACCGGCCGAGGTGACGACCTTGCCGTTATCCACGAAGCGTCGTCCCTCGATCACCTTCGTCTTCGTTGCTGCTTTCCTCAGTGCGTCGAGCGACTCTCGATGCGTCGTTGCTTCCAGGCCGTCAAGCAGACCGGCCTTTGCAAGCAAAAGGGCACCGGTGCAGACGGAGAGCACCACTTCCGCGTCTTCCGCCGTATTTTGAATCCATTTGATGATTGCCGGATCTGCCGATGTCTCGCGGACCGATCCTCCGGGGATGACGAGAAGGTCCGGCTTCGGACAATTCCCGATGCCGTAGCGCGGGGTGACCGAGAGAAATCCCTGGCTCACAATGGGACTCTCGCTCCTCCCGACCGTGTAGACGTTGTACGCCTGGCCGCGGCCCGCCCACGTGAAAACCTCGCCCGGACCCGCGAAATCGAGCAGCTCGACGCCATCAAAGACGAGGATTGCGACGTTCTTCCGAGGCTTGAAATACGCCGCCGGGTCGGCTTTGAAGCTGGCCACGCACCGCGGTGAGCCGAAGAGGAAAATCTTGCCGTCGTGAACCAGGTACAGGTCGGGTGAAGCAGGAACCTTCGGCATCATCGTGCACGTTTCACCCTGGACCGAGAAGCGATCGGGGCTCGCGTCGAAGCGTGCCTTGTGCTCGGCATCCGTGAAGAGGTAGCGAAACCTGCCCCTCGTGGTAGCAAAATCCTCGACTCCCGTCCTCTCCTTGCCTTCCAGGAGTAAAACGGGGTCGAGCCCCTTGAGCACGACCTCGGCCGGAGACTTCTCGACGTCATCGTTCGCGCGAAGGCTCGGCAGGACACTGACCGTGGTTAGGGCAAAGGCCAAGGCGATGATGCGTTGCATCGTGAACACTCCCTAATTTTCAAAGATCGTAGGGGCAGCCGGTGTAGAGGTCCGTCGGGGCATCCGCGAAGCTGAGACTTTTCTCCGGCGAACCTGTCATCTTGGCTGTCAACGAGCCCAGTTCCCTGAGCATCGACTCTGAGTAGCCAGGCCAATGCTTCGCGATCTCACCGTTAGACCCAATCAGCACGACGTACGCCGAGTTCTCGACGCCATAATCCCGGACCAGTTCCTCGTTCGGGTCAAGGAGCAACGGATAGGTGACATGGAATTTATCCGCCCACCGCTTCGCGGGTTCGGCCGCGACGTTGATGACACCCCGTATCGAGACGCGAGGATAGGCGGCGTGGAGCTCATTGAAGAAGGGCTGGGCAGCATCACTACAAGGGCACCCTTCCTTGACGAACGTTAGGATGACCAGCCCGTTTCGAAGCATCTCCTCGAGCCGATAGGTTTTACCGTCAGTCGCGGCTTTTGAAAAATTTGGGGCCGGGCGATCAAGCATCGCTCGACTCGCCCCGGCCATCTCCGGCGTCACGATATGCTTCGTCGACCCTTCGATGATGACCAGTTCCTCTTCGGTCGCCGGTAGCTCCGACCGCAGGCGGACCATGGCATAGAGACTACCGAACGTCGCCGAAGCGAGCACGATGAGCGTGAAGTGAACGCGATTCACGGGTCACCCCCTTTTAGTAAGAATCGGCCGAGATGACTTCGCCACCGCCCCGGGTTGAGAGACCCCGCCAGGTCGCGACGTTTACGGTGTTCTTCACGAACTGGACGTGTCCATCGCAGAAGACGACATTCACCCCGCCGGGATGATTGCTCCGGGCCGCGAACCATCCGCGGTTGTGGGAGAACGTGTCCGGTGAAGAGCTGTTGGGACTAAGGTACGTATTGAAGAGTGTGGCGTTCGCCTGGCCCCAAATCCACGGTGAACCTCGGTCGCCCCGCCAGTTCGTGGCAGCGGGCGCATCGGCATCGGTGAGGGCCGGTGATACTCCACCCGGCGAGTTGAGCACGCGTGAGTGACCAGCCGAGGCGTTCGCCATCGGACGCAATGGCTTCGGGATGGTCGCGAGGGGGCCCGACTGATCGGTCCCCGAACCGAGGAGGCATTCAGACATGGCGAGCGTGTTCGAGGTGCCATCGGTCATGTTCGCGAACCGCGTCTGCGATCCGAACCAGAAGACACCGTCGGAGAGGAATGCCGGGTCGTAATACGTCAGGAGGCCGGTTCCGAAGCCCGCGACATAATTCGTCCCGACGACCTCGGCCCCGGTGTAGCCGCTGAACTGCAGCTTTTGGCCGTCGCTCGGGCAGAGGAACAAACTGACGACGGTCCGAGCGGCCGTCATCGAAGCGGGGTGGATCGAGAGCGGTGAGGACGGGATCAGGAGCGCTGGCTTGTTAAAATCGACGAGCTGTTGGAGATTGCTCTGTTCGACGTAGGGGAGAAGTCTCGCCTGCATTGAGTAGGCGTAGACGCTGTCGTTCACGCTACTCGCCCCGGGGAAACACTGGTTGCTGCTCTCGTAGTTGTGAAGAGCCAGGCCGAGTTGCTTGAGGTTATTGGTGTACTGGGCGCGTCGAGCCGCCTCGCGTGCCGCCTGGAGGGCCGGGAGTAGCAGGGCGATCAGCACTGCGATGATCGCGATGACCACGAGTAATTCGATGAGCGTGAAGCCGCAATGGCGCGGCGACGAGCCTCGGCGCATTCCCAGGAAAGAGCTCCGAGCGGGAAGGCTTGTCGTGAACATCAGGTCGCGACCTCCGTCATGGCTAAGACCTCGCGTGGAGGCTGAAGGCCCAGCCAATCGCGAATCAGGGGGATGCGACGCAGAACAATAGCGTCTAATAGCAGCACCAAGACGAGAGAAGCCCCGAACAAGGGTAAATACACCCCGAGCAACGTCACGAGAACGAGAAGGCCGAACGAGAAGCCGGGGGGCACCAGCACTTTGGGAGCACCCAGCACGCCCGAAGTCCGACGACGCCACCAGAGGACCACCGAGCTCACGCTGAGAAGGACCAATCCGATCGCGGTAAGGAGGCCGAGGACCTGATTGGGCCACCCGAAGAGCCGCCCTTCGTGCACGGCGATTCCCGCGCCCACGACCTGGTCGACAACGTGACGATCGCCGAAGTCGGTGCGACTCTTGATCGCGCCCGTGGCTCCGTCCATGACCAGATCGACGCGATATGGCCGGTTCGCCGTCATCGACTTCGCCGTCCAAGTGGTGTTCCCGCCCCGAAATGACTTCGCCCCCGGAGGCGCAATCAGAACAGGCGGGAGCAACCCAAGCGGCTTCACGGTCGCGACGATCCGGTCGACCGACGTGAGATCGACCGGCGGGCGCGAAGCGGTCCGCCCACCACGCCCCGTCGACCCATGCCCACTGTGTTCGCCGGAGCCGCCCGATTCCTCCCGGATCGCCCGCGGAGGCGATCCGTTTGACCAGTCCTGGCGGGCCACTGCCGTGCCGGTTAGCCGACGCACTGTCCGGAAGTTGTCGCCCCAAAACTTCGCCCAGGGCAAGCCGGTGAGAAGCAGGACCAGCGCGAACCCCGAGATCCACATTCCGGTAACGCTGTGGATGTCTCGCCAGAAGACCCGAGAACCTCGCCTGAGCCGCGGGTAGACGATCCCTCCCCACCTCGCTACTCCGCGAGGCCACCAGAGGAAGAGGCCGGACACGATCATGATAATCGCCCAAGATGACGCAAGCTCCACGATCGCAGACCCTCGATTACCCATGAGCAGCTCGCCGTGGATTCGGAAGAGCAACCGCATCAGGCGGTCTTCCTCGGCGATCGCATGGAGAATCTTCAAGGACTCGGGATGGACATAGACGCGCATCGCCTTGCCGTCCTGGCTGACGACCACCCGAGCGGCATCGGAGGCGACGTATGGGAGTTCATAAGCCTGCAACGTCGATCCCGGGAAGGCCTCGAGTGCCGCACGAATCCGTTCCGACGCAACCGCGGGACGCCCCTCTAACCTGAGCCGGTCGTAAGGGCGGTCGATCCAGGATTCAATCTCCTGCTTGAAGAGGTAAATCGAGCCGCTGATCGAGAGCACGACGACGAACGGGATGCAGAAGAGTCCCGCATAGAAGTGCCACCGCCAGACGGCGCGATAATCGGGCCACGTTTTGTGGCTTGGAGGCTGAGCGATCTCGGACATGATGAGGTTCCCGTAAGTCGAATCCGATTTAGTAAGCGTCCGACGAGATCACTTCGCCGCCCGCACGCGTCGCGAGGGCCATCCAGCTCGTCAGCGCAATCGAATCCTTGACGAAGCGCACGCTGCCGTCGGACATGCCGAGATTGACGCCACCGGAGTGGTTACTCCTCGCCGTCTTCCAGCCGTAAGAGCGGCCCGCGAAGCAATCCGGCCGCTTGTCGTTGGGCGAGTAGTAATGGTTGTAGAGGGCCGAATCCAAACGCCCGAGCGCCCAGGCGATGTTGCGGCTTCCCGCCCAGCTCGTCCCCGTGCTGACCTGGCAAATCCCCACCGTCGGTGGGACCGCTGAACCCGTGTGGATGTTCTGACGTCGGTGTTCGGACGGAACCATACCCGTTGAGGTTTGCTGATTGCCAACTAGCGATTCGCTCATCATCGCCGTGTTACTAAGGCCATCAATCACATCCGCAAAGCGAACAGACGACTGATGAAACATCACGCCGTCACCTCCGGCGGAGGCCCCGTCTGGATGCCCTGACCCGTTGTTCGCCGAGTAATTCGTCGGCCGCCATTGTTCCTCAATGACAGCGGAATTCGCGCCATCGCTCGGGCAGAGGAACACGTTGAAGAGGACGCAGGTCACCGTCGTGTTCTCCGCCCGGACCTTCGCCCCCAACCCCGTGGATGGGCTGTACCGCAAGCCGAGGTCGAAGTTCATCGCGTTGAAGAGCGCGTTCCCCTCGATATGCGGGAAGATTCTCGCAAGCGGACTGAAAGTGTACTCATGCGTGTCGCTGCCGCGGGGGAACACGCCCGCGGCATCATGGTATAGATGCATCGCCAGGCCGATTTGCTTGAGGTTGTTCGTGCATTGAGCCCGCCTGGCCGCTTCTCGAGCGGCCTGGACGGCGGGCAAAAGGAGGGCAATCAGCACGGCAATGATGGCGATCACCACCAAGAGTTCAATCAGGGTGAATGCTTTTCGATTTTGCATCTGTGTATTCTTCCAAGGGGGGGGATGCTCAGTGCGCACGCTGACCTGGACCGGCGACTCGTTAAATCGCGGTCGAAGCAAGACATGAGCAGTCACGCGACGGACGTAGCAGGGCCCGAGGCTTCACTAGGGAGCAACGGGGAGTAGCGTCGGTGATGTGGCCTGAACGGTCAGGCCAGAGCGTCCACCCTCGGAGGCCTCTCCAGGCGAGAGGCATGGTGGGCGGGGAGGAGGACGGAATCGGGACGCGAGGCGAGCCGACTCGTCTCAAGAACGTGAGCGGCGAGGTCGCTGATGAACGTCGCCGCTTTGCCCGTGGGGCCTGAGAAGCTGCCCGACGGGGTCGCCGAGTCGCCGCAGGGTGCCGCGGCGAAACACGGGCCTGAATCGCCCTTCTCGGGCGAAGTCGTCGTAGGTGTCGAAAGAGCAGGAGGAAGAGCCGACGCCTTTGGTTTCTTCGGCCCGCAGCAGCACGAGGCGCCGCGACATCGCGGCCCGCACTTGCACGTGTGACCGTGGTCACTCGCTTCCGTCGCGGTCGAGGCCGACAAGGAAGAAGCCCTCGCGTCTCCGCCAGCAACGATCAACCCGAGTGCGACCAGCGCCACGAGATAGGCTCGATGGCGAGAGGGGCACAGGTCGGTGGATTGCAAGCGGACCGGCATGCCGAGGGAACCATGGGGCGGACTTTGGGCGTGATACTACGAACCTCATATGATCTCGTTCACGCACCAAAGTGTCAAGGAGACGCGGAATTTATGGCCTTTTCCTCTCCACGCTCGGCAGGTGCGGCGTTCTGTCGCATTGATCATTGAGGCCATTCGAGGATAGGGAATGTAAGCCAAAAACAATGTTTAATTGTGAATAGATGGTGCGCCGTGAAAAGGTCTGGTTCTTCAGTGGGTGCAACTCCCACCCGGCTAACTCAGTCGCTCCAGCCGGTAGCTATCGAAGCGGTGGTGGAGGTAACGAAGCCGCCGGAGCCTTCGAGAAAACGGGTCGTACCAGCGACTCGGCGAGTTGGCAGGCCGTAATGTGAGTGAACGTCGAGCAGGCCTCGAAAGTTTTAACGTGGAAGCCGACCCGCCTATTTATCGGGGAAGGCCGCAGCCGCTGGGGAAATGAGGCTCACGCCTCGTGAAGCGACAGAAAACCAGTGGTTCCACCGGGGTAATGACGACGGCATGCGAGCACACGGAGAACCGAGGCAACACGGGGAACCCCATCGGTGGGAGCGCGTGACTCCCAACGGGACGCCCGCGAGGGACAAGCCAGGCCGACCGGGGTGGCGGACAGGCTCGTTTGATAGCATCCCTCATTCGGAGCTGATGAAGTCAGTCTCGCGCCGCGTCAGCGATCGGCATCTTTTGAAGCTGATCAAGATGTGGCTCGAAGCACCGGCGGAAGAAGTCGACGACCGAGGGCGGCGTCGTCGAACGACCCGCAACAAGGACGAAGGCCGGGGTAGCCCGCAAGGATCTCCGATTTCGCCGCTGTTGGCGAATATTTATATGCGGCAGTTTATTCTGGGCTGGAAGGTATTGGGGCATGAGCGTCGTCTGGACGCTCACATCGTCAACTATGCCGATGATTTCGTGATCTGTTGCCGCGGCAGTGCCGACGAGGCGATGCGGGTGATGCGATCGATGATGTTGAGGCTGCGGCTGACGGTGAACGAGACCAAGACGCGTCTATGCCGCGTGCCCAAGGAAAGCGTGACCTTCCTGAGTTATACGATCGGATTGTGTCACTCCGCGCGGACGGGTCGCTCGTACATTGGTACAAAACCGTCCGCGAAGTCGATCGATAGCCTTAAGGCCGAGATCCACGAGTTGACCGAACGACAATGGCTGTGGACGACGGTCGAAGACCGGGTGGCGAAACTGAACCGGATGCTTCTGGGATGGTCGAACTACTTCTGTCTCGGACCTGTCAGCCCGGCCTACCGCGCCATTGACCGCTACACGCGGCATCGGCTCCGCCAGTGGCTTCGGGGGAAGCATAAGGTGCAGAGTCGCGGAACGACACGATTCCCCGACGCGAGGCTTCATGACGAATTTGGCCTCATTCGCTTATGTGATCGCCCACGAAGCTTTCCGTGGGCAAAGGGGTGAGTGCTTGTCCGAGAGCCGGATGCGGGAAAACCGTGCGCCGCGGAACGCGGCCTTGAATCCCTGACACAATCAGGAGGAACTCGGAGGAATGTTCCTGGGTCATCTGGTTGACCTGAAGGCGAAAGCCGGAGGGGAAAACAGCATGCCAGAGAAGCGGGGGTCACTGGAAGACGCTGAAGGTGCCGTCCCGCAAGACCCGCGTGATAGGGCGAAAGCTGGATTGCCTGAATCCCAATCCCCAGCGGTGCAACCGCACACTCGCTGCTACAGCGTCTCGAACGCAGCGTCCCCAGGGGCGGACCGTTCGGTTTTGCGGACTGCCACCTCCGTCTGGGAGAGCGATGGATAACGAATTCATTCAAGGGGATGAATGGGGCGTCTACGTCACGCTCGATACGTTCAAGACCAACGGAACGCGGGATGGCCTAACGGGCGCGAGCCCCAAGGTCACGGAGTCTTCGTAGTAGTCGGAGGTCGGGAAAGCCGACCACATGGCGAAGGGAGACAGGTGGTCTGACGACCAAGACGTCAAGGTACGCGAGATGCGAAACGCCGAAACGATCTTAGGAGTCATCAGCGAACGTGGCAGACGAAGGCTGCCGCTGGAAGACATCTATCGGCAACTGTTCAACCCCGACCTATTTCTGCGTGCCTATGGGCGAATCTACCGCAATGACGGTGCGATGACCCCCGGTTCGACGCCGGAGACCGTAGATGCCATGTCCCTGGAGAAAATCGATGCGATCATCGACGCGCTGCGTCATGAACGATATCGATGGACTCCAGCCCGACGAACGTACATTGCCAAGAAATCAGGGAAATTACGTCCGCTCGGGATCCCCACATGGTCGGACAAGCTGCTGCAAGAAGTAGTGCGATCCCTGTTGAACGCCTACTACGAGCCCCAGTTCAGCCCACATTCTCACGGGTTCCGACCCCATCGAGGTTGCCATACCGCCCTCGGAGAGATCACCCAACGCTGGAGAGGGGTCAAGTGGTTCATCGAAGGAGACATCTCTCAATGTTTCGACCGCATCGACCACCCGGTTTTGCTGTCGATCCTGAACGAGAAACTCCACGACCAACGCTTCCTGCGGTTGCTGGCCAACTTGCTTGACACGGGTTACTTGGAAGATTGGAAATATCACGCGACGTTGAGTGGTTCTCCACAAGGCGCCGTGGCCAGCCCGATCCTTTCCAACGTCTACCTCGACAAGTTGGATCAGTTTGTCGAGACCGTGTTAATTCCAGCTCATAACCACGGAAAACGACGGAAGCCCTATCCGCCTTACATGGCCCTACTCAACTCCGCTCGAAGGAAGATGGACGCTGAGAAAACCCACGAGGCATGGCTGTTACGCCGACAGGCCCAGCAGATGCCCTCGCGCGATCCCAACGATCCCGACTTCCGGCGATTGTGGTATGTCCGGTATGCGGATGACTTCCTGCTCGGCTTCAGTGGACCACGGGAGGAAGCCGAACAGATCAAGCGTCAACTGGAGGAATTCCTGCGCGACTCGCTCAAGCTCGAACTCTCCCGGGGGAAGACGCTGATTACCCATGCGCGAACGGAGGCGGCACGATTTCTCGGCTATGAGATCGTTACCCTGGATGCCGACGAGAAGCACGATCCTCGCGGTCATCGCTGTATCAACGGCGCACCGGGGCTTAAGGTCCCCGCGGATGTCATCCGGACGAAATGCTCTCGATACATGCAGCGAGGCAAACCGAGTCGACTGGCTGCTCGGCTCCATGAGACTGATTTCAGCATCGTGACCCAGTACCAAGCCGAATATCGGGGCCTCTTCCAGTGCTATCTCCTGGCCTTTAACGTCCATCGCCTTTGGCGACTTCATCGGGTGATGGAACTTTCGTTGACCCATACGTTGGCGGATAAATTCAAGACCTCCGTCAACCAGGTCTATCGGAAATACCAGAAAACCGTGGAAGTCCCCCACGGCACACAAAAGGTACTGGAGGTGATCGTCGATCGCGGACCGAAGAAGAAACCGCTGGTCGCACGCTTCGGGGGCATTGAACTTCGCTGGCAGAAGTACGCCATCCTCAACGACCACCCCAAGGAAGTCTTCGGTGTTCGGAGCGAGGTGGTGCAGCGCCTTCTGGCTCAGAAATGCGAACTGTGTGGCGCCGAAGGGGCCTGTCAGGTCCACCACGTCCACAAGTTGGCGGATCTGAACCGACCAGGACAGGGCGAGAAGCCGCCCTGGATCAAGCGGATGGCTGCGCGCCGCCGCAAGACCCTGGTTGTCTGTCAAAAGTGCCACGCGGCCATTCATCGAGAACGACCGAGGCGGCACTCGTTCTAAGCATAGACCACTGGCGAGCCGCTTGAATCGAAAGATTCACGAGCGGTTCTGAGGGGGGTGGATGGAAAAGGACGTAGCCGGTTGCCCGTCACTGCTGTCGCATTACGGGCTCACGAACCCCGGCACAAGCCGAACCTCGCCAGCCGCCTACCCTACGCCCGTCCGGTTCGATGAGCGGGGAGTGGAAACGGGGCGTTCAGCTACTGCGCCACTCCTCGACTCTATTTATATGATTTGTTTCATGAGTCATGACTCCCATGCCCGCGCCCGTGCGAGTGACTCGAGGATCGCGCGGCGGAGCTGCGTTCGCGTTTCCTTCGCCCGCTTGTCGCCGGTCGCAAACTATAAGTGTGTCTGCACGTGAGAGGCCGCGAGCCCAGGTCGGTTGTCGAAATAGGCAGTGGGATCTTTCGTCTCGCTCAACATGAATTTGGGGACGAGGAGGAACACTCACGCGGCCAACGAACTGTTACCACGGAATACGTTCTTGATCTCGTCCTCGGATCGGAACCGGTTCGGACACCCCGTGCGGTAGACGAGGAGTTCGTTCGGCACGACGACGACACCATTTCCGCAAAGATCGATCCCGCTCACTCCGGCCGACTCGAATTCCGCAAGTCTCGCTTCCGGGAGGTAGGGCACGACGACGAGCGGATAGAACTCGGGGGGGCGGGCGTACCGACGCACCCGTTCAACCGCCTCGGAGAGGGCCTTCGGCGTCGAAAGCCGTTGGACCTCGATCACGAATCGGTGGCAACGTCCCGCCCCATCCATGCGGGCGAAGGCCTCAGGTTTCTCGCCTCTGTGACGGGTAGATCTCCTCCCACTCCAAGCTGAGGGGAGGCAGTTGAACTCGCCCTTCTCGTAGAAAGGTTGCGAGCTCGACTACAGTCGGAATTTTCTTGAATTTCATTGTTTTCCTGCGTAGGAAAACTGGGGATTTACCGAAATACCTGAGTTGATTTCCTATTGTTCGTTATTTTCTTGCTAAATCAAGACTCCCGGATGATGGCTGGATTCGGATGCGAATCGACTATCCTCAACGGGTGCACGTTCGACGCAAGCCGCCGAGTCCCGTCCTTCCGCCACTGGTCTCGCCTTGGCCTCCTCCGGTCGCTCGCATCAATTGCCCTTGACTCTTTCGATGGGATCAATACACTTGTTTCAAACGGCTGTTTGAAACGGTCGTTTCAGGGCGAGGTGAACATGGCCATACCCGACCAGACCAAGACGCGGCTGCTGGAAGCGGCTGGCGAGGAGTTTGCCGAGAAGGGGTTCGACGCGGCGCGGGTCCGTGCGATTTGTCGCCGGGCGGAAGTGAACCTTGCGGCGATCAACTACCATTTCGGTGATAAAGAGCGTTTGTATACCGAGGCTGTACTCGAGGCGCACCGGTGTGGCAGTGAAGTGTTGCCCGACTCGGTCTTTCAGGAAGCGGAGCCGGCCGACCAGCTCCGCCGTTATATTCACCACTTCTTGAGCCACGTGGTCTCGCTCCGGGGGCAACCGAAGTGGCATCACACGCTGATTCTCCGGGAAATGCTTCAGCCGACCTCGGCGTCGGAGGTTCTTGTCCGTGAGGCGATCCGGCCTCGGTTCGAGCGGTTGCTGGGGATCCTCCGCAAAGTTTGTGGCGACGCGGATGAGCGGCGGCTTCACGCGCTTGCCTTCAGCGTGATCGGCCAGTGTCTCCACTACAAGATGGCCCGGCCAGTTTCCGAGCGGTTGATCGGGACCGACGCGTTCGAGGCGCTCGACCTCGATTTTTTGACCGAGCATATCGCCACCTTCTGTCTGGCGGCCCTGGGGCTGGTCCCCCCCTTGAACGCGGCGGGGGAGTCGAGCGGTGGAGGAGTCGGGCTCGGGGCGCGGACGGTCCTGCCACGAGGGAACGAAGAGGAGAACGGCGATGTCCTGGATCGCGTTGAAGATGTTGATGGGTGACCGAGCGAAGTTCCTCGGGATCGTCATGGGGCTGACCTTCGCGGCGCTCCTGATCATGCAGCAGGGGTCGATCTTCTGCGGCCTGATGCGCCGGACTGCCGGGCAGGTCATCGATATCACGGGGGCCGACCTCTGGGTGATGGACCCGAACGTCCGGTTCGTGGACGACGTCAAGCCGATGATCGAGAACAACCTCTACCGGGTCCGCGGGGTCGACGGTGTCCTCTGGGCGGTGCCGCTCTACAAGGGCCAGGCGCGTGCGAAGCTCAACTCGTACGATCGGGACGGCCAGAAGCAGGAGGTGATCGAGCAGGTGATCTTGATCGGGCTTGACGACTCATCGATGGTGGGCGCTCCGCCACCGAGTCGAATCCTCGCGGGCAGTCGCCAGGCGCTCCGCCGGCCCGATGCCATCATCATCGACAAGAACCGGCTCCCCAAGCTCTTCCCCAATCAGGCCAAGGAGATCTACGAGAACTACGACTGGTTCGTCGGCAAGGAACTCGAGATGAACGACCACCGGGCGATCATCGTCGGGGTCTGCGAGGCGACCCGTACGTTTCAGTCGAATCCGGTTGTCTACACGACTTATTCGCGGGCCAAGTTGTTTGCGCCTCAGGAGCGGAAGATCCTGTCGTACGTGCTGGCCAAGACCGAGCCGGGGCGGAAGCCGGAAGAGGTCGCCGAGCAGATTCGCCGGCAGACCGGCCTTGGTGCTCTGACGAGCGAGCAGTTTATCTGGAAGACCATGGGGTACTACTTCAAGTACACGGGGATTCCGATCAATTTCGGCATCACCGCGGCGCTCGGGTTCCTGGTCGGGACGGCGATCGCCGGTCAAACCTTCTACAATTTTACGCTTGAGAATCTGAAGCAGTTTGGTGCCTTGAAGGCGATGGGGGCGACCAACTTCCGGATCGTCAAAATGATCCTGCTTCAGGCGACGGTCGTCGGCCTGCTCGGCTACGGCATCGGCGTGGGGCTCGGGGCCGTGTTCGGGATGGTCAACGAAGGAACCGAGCTCGCCTTCTATCCCTACTGGCCGATTCTCCCGATCACGGCGGTCGCGGTCGTCTTGATCTGCATCCTGGCCAGCCTCGTGAGCGTTCGGCGGGTCATCGTGCTCGAACCCGCGGTCGTTTTCCGTGGTTGAGGTTGAACGAATCCATCCTTCCAGATTAAAGGGAGAGGGTCGGGATGAATCCAGCCGCGATGGAAGTGAGCGATCGCCCGGCCCGGCCGGGGCTCGAGGTGGCGGTCCGAATCCGCAACGTCACCAAGCACTTCGGGGCGGGCGACCAGAAAGTTCTCGCGCTCCGGGGAGTTGATTGGGACGTGTACATGGGGCAGATGTCGATGATCGTCGGCCCGTCGGGCTGCGGCAAGACGACCCTGCTGTCCGTGATTGCCGGGATCCTCGATTGCGACGAAGGAGAAGTGAAGATCTTTGGCAACGAGGTTACGGCGATGCGTGACCGCCAGAAGACTCGGTTTCGCGCGGAGAATATTGGGTTTGTGTTCCAGCAGTACAACCTTCTGCCTGCGTTGACGGCGGCCGAGAATGCGGCGATCCCGCTGGTGATCGCCGGCTGGAAGCGGGAGAAGGCCGTGCAGCGGGCGCGGGATGTTTTGAGCTCGATCGGCATGTCCAAGAAGACGGAGAGCCTGCCGTCCCAGCTTTCCGGAGGCCAGCAGCAGCGGGTCGCCATCTCGCGTGCCCTGGTCCATGAGCCTCGGCTCCTGGTGTGCGACGAGCCGACCGCGGCACTCGACCACGAAACCGGCCTGACCGTCATGGAACTGCTCCGCGAGGCGGCCGTCCGGGCCGACCGCGCTGTCGTCGTCGTCACCCACGACAACCGCGTGTTCCATTTCGGCGATCGAATTGCCCGGATGGATGACGGCGTGATCGTCGAGATCGAAGATCGGACCAATGAGGCGGCCGCCTGATCGGCTCCCTCCCCCTCATCGACAGGAAGAGAATCGGCGATGTTTAACAAATATGTCTTGCCGTTAGTGGCGATCGGCGGTGTCAGCCTCGCGGTCTTCTACACGGTGGTCCAAGCGCGGCAGTCGACTGAGAAGGTGACGCCGGTCATTCCGCCCCCCACACGACCGACGACCAAGACCAAGGTCATCGCCGGCGCGGGGCTGATCGAGGCCCAGAAAGAGAACATCCCGATCGGGACCAACGTGCCTGGGGTTGTCTGGGAGATTTACGTTAAAAAAGGTGATTATGTCAAAAAGGGAGATCCGCTTTTTCGGATCGACGAACGGGACCTCAAGTCGCAGTGCAAGGTTCGCGAGGCGGAGTTAGCGGCCTCCCAGGCCCAACTCCATAAGTTGCGGGCCGCGCCCCGCCCGGAGGATGTCCCTCCGTTGCAGGCGGCCTTCGAAGAAGCGAAGGCGAAGTTTGCCGATACCGAGGCGGCGGTCGCTCGGACCGAGAAGCTCTACAACCGCCAGATGATCGCCGCCAGCGACTACGACAAGGACCGCTTCAACTACTACGCCGCCAAGGCGACCGCCGCCAAGGCGAAGGCCGACCTGGAGCGTCTCCTGGCCGGGACCTGGAAGGAAGACCTCGACGTCGCCGCGGCCACCGTCGCCCAGGCGCAGAGCCAGGTGGAAAGCATCAAGATCGAGCTCGACCGGCTCACCGTGCGGGCCTTGGCCGATGGCCGGGTGCTTCAACTCAACGTTCGCCTGGGCCAATTCGCGGCGATGACCTGGAAGGAGCCGATGGTGGTCCTCGGCGACGTGGACCGGCTGCACGTACGGGTCGATATCGACGAGAACGACCTCCCTTACTTTGAGAAGAATGCCGAAGCGATCGCCACGCTCAAGGGCCGTCCGTTGGTTCGGTTTGACCTGAGTTTTAAGTATGTTGAACCTTATGTGATCCCGAAGCAGAGCTTGACCGGCTCGAATTCCGAACGCGTCGATACCAGGGTCCTTCAAGTCGTCTACGCCCTGCCCGATGACCGACCGGTCGACCTCTATGTGGGCGAACAGATGGACGTCTACCTCAAGGCGGCGACGACCCCCAAGGGGATCTCACTCGAAGCCGGTCCGGGCGCATCCCTCCCGTTCGACGACGTCCACCAACCCGCCTTGAGCGCGCCGCGTACCAATCAGCCAAAGACTTCGCCCTGAAGTGCGAGGAAGGCCGTCTCGCCCGCCTGGGAAGCGAACACGCCATTCCGTCCGTTGGGGATCAACCCCTACGGACGCGTGGTGCGTTTGCGTTTGCCATTCGCGTGCGAGGCCCTGCGCAGTCGCGCTCGTGACTTGGAGCGGGCACTCGAAGCTTTTTCCGCGGGCTTGGCCGTGTCGTCATCCTCGTTCGGGAGCGCGGCGGCAACGACCCGGAATCGAAGCGTCTCCTTGGCGACCTGGGTCGGCGCGTGCTTGTCGCGGAGGATGAGGTCGTAGTCGTATTCGCCGGGCTTCAATCCCTTGAGCGAAACGGAATTCTTCAGGTAGATCGGGTTCGGCGGATAATCGACCTTGATCTCGAAGTCGAGCAAGTTCTCCTTGCGGAGCAAGACCGTCTTTTCGCCGCGGCGGCGGATCTGACCGGCTTGGATCAGATGAATGTGGTTCGACGCGCCGGTCTTGATGATGCGGTAGTTGAGCGGGTGGTAATAGACGAGCAGCTTCTCGTCCGCGGTCAGGGCCGCGCCCGGCAAGGGTTCGAAGTTCTCGAACCCATCGATCGACCGACAGGCCACGGGTGGGGTCATCGAGAGGCGATCTTCGGGTTTGCTGCCGACCGCCTGCGCGGCGGCGTCCGGCTGGGGCTCGAGCCGGTTGTCCTCACTCCCGTGGGCGATCGCCAAGGTCGCGAAGCCGCAGCAATAGAAGCAACAGAGGACGCGCGTGGTCGCTAAGACTCTCATGTTGGTGTATCCCGGTCGGTTCACGTCTCGACATTCACCTGACGGGGGGAGACGCGCAGCGTAGCGGATGAAAGGCATGACTTGCAAGAGTCTTGATTGCAAGTGGGGGGTGAGTGGCGGGAACTCCACGTGGCGTGGAGGCGGCAAAAGGGCCTCAGTGCCGACGGTCTTCGTGATCCGCAGAGTCAGCCGGGCCGGTGAGCGAAGCCTTGTCGACAGGGTGGTCCGCGGAAGAAAGTCAGTGTCTGAGGGCCGTAGCGTGAGGCATGCGACAAGTGGCGAAAAAGAGCGTGACTCGCGGGGTGGGCACGGCCGATGTTCAAGACGGTAACCCTTGGGAAGGGCTACCGTCTTGTGTTGGGATGCATCAATGGTCAAGGAATCGATCACATACCGGTCAGACTACGCGTCGGCGTCGCAGCCGAACCGCGCCCGCCGCTGCCGCCACGATCGTCCACGACAGGACCGTCGCGGGCTCGGGAACCTGTGCGCCGAACGACGGGACGTGGAGGAAACCACTGCTTTCTTCACCGATCGGATTGTCGTTGGGAGAGCCGGCATAGGCCGCGACCCAGAAGCCGTCTTTCGGATCGAGGACGCCGGGCGCCATGTGACTGAAGTTCTTGATGGTGAACTCGAAGCCCGGGTGGGCGGCCGAGGGATCGAAGGCCAGGGTACCGAGGTTGTTCGTCAACGTGGCCCCGTAACTGTTCTGCAAACTCTTGTTATTCGAACCGTTGTAGGCGGCGACGTTGAACCCGATCAGACCCGGCCCGGCGAGCGACTTGTCGGAGGGAATCCCCGCCACGGCGACGACGGGGCCATGCGAGTTCGAATCAACCGGATTGGCTCCGGCGAAGGCGACCGTAATCGATTTCAGTCCACCGATGTGGGCGGGATCGACTCCTCCATAGTCGGCCAACGCTTTGGCGATGTCCGGTCCGCCATTCCCGATGGCGCTCCCCGCGATGCTGTACGTGTTCAGACCGACCGACAGGGTATCCGTGGCCTTGTCGTATTGCAGTCGCATGTCCTTGATGGCGTATCCGTTGATGATATTCTGCGCGGTCATTTGGGGAAGTTGCGTGATCCGATTCAACGGATCGGGATCCACCGAAATGATTCGGATCTTGTCATTAGGGTCGTTGGCTTTGTTGAAATCGTTCTCGACGAACCCAGTGAAATTGATCGGGTCCGCCGACACAGAACTCGCTCCGAGCAACGTCAGCGTCGCCAGGGTCCATCGGAGCGCGTTTCGGCTCACCATTACGAGTCTCCTTCCACGTAAAGGTATTACGTCCCGCGTCAACCGCCGCGTGCTGGAGGCACGCGATGACCTGGGGGACAGAAAACGCCCCCAGAACCACGGCAGTCCGGCCGACGGACGTCGGTTGAACCGCAGTGTGTTCCGGCAGGCGGGTCTCCTCGCACCGCCGGGATGTCTCGACTCACGGTCGCTCCTGAACCGCGAATCGGGTCACCCTTCCCTGTTGGTCCGCGTCCCAACGGACGCTGGCCTGTTAGAAAGGACGATGGCGCGATGTCACTGATCTCTAGGCTGCTTCATGCCGTTCAATCGTGGCGGCGTCGTCCCGGCGGTCTCAAGACCACCAAACGGACCGCCGTGTCGATGGAACAGCTTGATCATCGGCAGCTTCTCAGCGTTAACTTCACCGGGAACGTTAAAGTCGATTTTCCCGCTACACAGCAACCAGGCGTTGTAGTCATCCCGGCTACTACGGTGAGTGCAACCGCTAACCTTCCCAATGATCTTGCCCCCATCATCGGGGTGTCAGGGTTTACGCTCAGCGGGATTCGAGTCTCTTACTCGGCATCCGACGATGTCTTGAGTATCGGTCTCGACCAACCACCGAGAGACTCCACAACCGACCCTAACAATCCTGGACCGGGCCCGTTCCCCTACAAGGCCGGAACGAGTCCCTTCTCCGTGATTGCCGGCGATGCCGACAACAATGGAGATGACGGGACCGTGAGTGCGGCGGTGCGCGCACTTCGACCTTCCGTGCTCGCCTTCGATGATCCGCCGCAGTTTGGCAAGTCTGAAACCATGGGGGCCTTCCTTGACCTCAATGGGGACGGTTTTGCGGATATTGTCGCTGGTTACTCTTCTAACGATCCTAGGACGCCGAAAGAGTATCAGGTTGCCCAGGCAATCGTCAACACGAATGCGCCTCCTACGACGCCCGATTTCGGCACGCCGTTGCCGGATAATACCGGCAATGTCTATAAGGTGAACTCGACGGTACATCCGAATCTCGAGTTCGCAATCAACCATTTCTCTCAGCTCTACCTGAAGGAGACAGGGCAGACCCTGACCCCCGACAAGGTGATCAGCATCGGAGCGTTCGCGGGTTCGGGCGAGGACGATGGCATCGGCGAGGCGTTCTTCCCGCAAGTGCCGGTGCCGTTCGACAAGACGATTGTGCCGCCGCCGCCGGTTTGCCCGCCGCCGCCGGTCTGCCCGCCGGTCTCGCCGCCGGTCGTGATCAACCCGCACCAGAACAACCACATCAACACGGCGCACCCGACCGATATCCGGGTCTCGATTCTCGGGACCTCCGGATTCGACGTCACCCAGATCGACCCGTCGACGGTGACTTTCGGTGGCGCGAGTCCGGTCTTCAACTTCTTCCGGAAAGTCAACCGTGACCAGTTCCTTGACGAGACCTTCGTCTTCAAGGGCACGGACGTCAAGTTGCCGCCAGGCATCATCGAAGCCCCCATCATGGGCTCGCTGAAGAATGGCCAGAAGTTTGTGACCTCGATGCGGGTCTTCAACCGAGACTTCAGCTTCTACTCTCCGGCCGACGTCTCCCAGGCCCAGAGCCGCCAAGCTGCGAATCCGAACCGACTGCAAACTCCGGTCTCGGTGCTCCAGCGGAGAGCCTCGCTCCATGGAGATGTCGTGGGGACTGTGGCGACCCCGGTGACTGCGGCCAAGGTTCCTAGCGGCCCGGCCGCCATCCAGGTTCGCAACACTCGGGTTGCCGCGGCGGCCCCGCCCGCGGCGGCTCAGGTCGTCTCGATCCGGCGTCGCCAGCCGGTGGTCAACACCGGACAGCGTCAGAGTGCCGCGATCTCCACGAAACTTCAGTCCAGCATCGACGCGTTGGCCAACTCCCAGTCGAGCATGGATATGAGTGGAACCGCAGCGTCCAGCCGCTAATCAACCCGCATTTCGTTCCCGCCCCGCCGACGGCGTTTGACGCCGCGGCGGGGCGGTTTTCCCTTTCGAATGCGCGGCGTCATCCCCGCTCGGCCCGATCGGCGCTGCCCACTGGCAACCACGCGGTGCGGCTCCATTCCACCTGGCCACTTCTGTCACGTTCGCTACAATACAGAAGCCCAAGCAGCCCGCGAGGCATCGTCCAAGGCCTCGTTTCCACCTGCACCCCTTGGATCGGATCGAGCGACCATGCTCAGGATCAACGACCGGATCTCGATCCCGCTGGCGGAGTTTCAGTTTGACGTCTCGCGCTCGGGCGGGCCCGGTGGGCAGAACGTCAACAAGGTGAACTCGAAGGTGTTGCTCCGCTGGATTCCGGCGACGAGTCCGAGTCTTCCCGAGCCGGTTCGGGCGCGGCTCCTCTTGGCGCTGGCCAACCGGCTCACGCGCGAAGGCGAACTGCTCGTCAGTTCGCAACGGACCCGCGACCAGTCCAGGAACCTCGCCGACTGCCTCGCCAAGGTGCGCGAGCTGATCCTCGCCGCCGCGACCCCTCCCAAGATCCGCCGCCCCAGCCGACCGACCCATGCCTCGAAGATCCGTCGGGTGGAAGCGAAGGGGCGACGCTCCGCGACCAAGCAACTGCGCCGCAAGCCCGAAACGGACTGACACACCGTCCCTTCCCTCAATCACGCTTCAGGATGCTCGACGATGGCCGATCACTCGCCGTATCAGCAAAAGATCATCAAGCGATATTACAATAATTTCTCCTCGCTTCAGGTGCAGCGGCTCAGCGAGTTGGTCACCGAGATCTATCTCGCCGAAGGTAAGAAGTGCGACCGGCTCTGGAAGCAGGTGGGCGAAAGCCTGACGAAGCTGGAGTTCCCCGCGACCCGTGTCGAGCACTTGCTCCTCAAACGCGATCCTTCGTTGCTTGCGGGTGTGCTCAAGGAACTTGAAAACAAGACGTGAGCCAAACGTCCCTGCACTGCCCACTTGTCAATTTGCCTTCCTTGCGTCCCCAAGTCCCCCATCCTCTCTAGTCTTGATTTCCCCCCTGGGACCGCGGGCGTCCCGCCCGCTCTTCGATGGATTGAATTCAAGAGCGGGCGGGACGCCCGCGGTCCCAGGGGAGAGGACTTGGTCTTCCCTCGCGGATTGCATCCTTATCTTCGTCTTCCCCTGGCGATGTAGGGACGCTCGCTCTGCCTCCCCGGATTGCCAACGAACGGGTGCGACGAGGCCGTCTCGAGCCTCTGGGGGCCGCTCCGCGCGTGTAGAACGAGTCTCGGGGCGGTGAGTGAGTGGAGTTATCACCCAATGAGGCGCTAACCGTGGGGATTAGCATTTCGGAAAACTGTTCGAGATTTACCGGTCATGTAGCACGCAGGATAAGATTGCGCCGTTTGTACGAAAGGAATTGTTGACGTGGAAACAAAGGTTTTGTAAATTTTCGACAGCTTAATGATGAATCAATGAAATGGATACTTCGACATTCGAGTAGACGCCCCACCGACCTCGGCCAAGCCGGAGGCGATGGATCGGCTCCGAATGGTGCCCAGCCGCAGCACACTGTATTCACCCGAAGCGAGGTTGCTCAAGATGTCGTTAGCTCAGCGAGTCCGGGACCATCGCTATTCCAAGGGGTGGGGACCCGACGAGTTGGCAAGCCGCGCCGCGATTTCGCGGACCGCTCTGTACCAGATCGAAAGCGGCAAGACGGAGTTGCCACGCGCCGGTACGTTGAGGCGGATCGCCCTCGCGCTCGACGTGTCGATGGAGATCCTCCTCGGCCATAGTGAAGCCGGTCCGATCGTTGCGGCCACGGCGCGGCCGGGACGAGCCAATGCCGAGTGGCTCCCCACCGAGGGAGGTCCTCTGACCATCCCGACCTCACGCACCGCGCCCACGATCGAAAATGTCGATGGCTCGCGGTTCAGCGTGGAATCCGCCCCCTTGGTCACAGCCCCGGCGGAGAGCTACCTCTCGGTACGTGAACGCGAGCTTGCATGGAAGCTCCACGAACTGCTTTCATCCAATCTCGGTGAAGGGATCGCTCGGATCATCGAAGAATCGTACCGATTGCTCCCCTCCTCCCGGCATGTTGGCTAAATTCGGCTCCTTACCCCAAAAAAGCGGGTAGAATTCCTCAAGGTTCGGCGTTGTGTGGCCGAGTTGCGGTCCGCGGAACGTCCGACTGAGCGACACCTTGAGGGGACAACATGAGTGGTCTTTCGTCGGTTCGGGGGAGATGCTGCCTGGCGATCCTCGGTCTGTTTGCCTGGAACGCGACCCGCGCTGAGGCGGGTTGGCCGTTCCGACGACGGGAGCGAACGGTGGTTGCCACGGTCGCTCCGGTTGCCGCTCCCCGGTCCGCCGCTCCGCTCGGGACGTTCACACCCACCCCCGTGATGACCGTGCGCGGCAATTTCCCGGTCGGCGGCGGATACACCCCGGCCGACTCGTTTGGCGACACGTCCATGGATATCTATGGGCCGCTCTCCTCGCTCCGCGCGACCTCCGCGCCCGTATTAACCTACAGTCGCGGTTACGACGGCCGCTCCGTGGTCAGCGAGGGCACGTCCTTCTCGACGCCGAACCTTCCCAGCCTGAGCCCGGTCATCTATCCGACCCAGGCGACGGACGTGAATGGGCCTCGACAGTTGAAGAATCCGCCCTGGTGGCCCAAGGCGACCAATTGGATCGACCAGAACTAACGCTCAGCGCGGACTTCGAAGATCCGCTCCCCGCTTGGCGTCACCATCCCTCGTGTTGAGTGAAGCCCACGCTCCGTCAGGAGGGTGGGCTTCTGCCATTCACGGGGGGGAGGCCGGCTTCGTCGCGTTCCCCAGGGCCGGTTCGCGTGCGTCCTGGTCCCACTCGGGATTCGTCGCGAATGGAGCGTGCGGTGGATTCATAAGCCGTACCATGTCCCCAAGCGTGGAGGGCGGCTAATCGTTCGGGTTCAGGCGTGCGCGGAGGTGGACGAATTTCTCGTGGAGGTCGCCCCCGCCAAGTTCGGGGTGGAGGATGGCCGTGGCATCGATGAGCTTGGCGGCCTCGCGGTTCTTCCCGGCGCGGTACTGGGCCAGAGCGACGCCATACCGCGACTCGAACCAGGCAGGAGAGCCTGCCACGGCTTGTCGCGATCGGAGCCGCTGGACTTCCGCGGCGAGGTCGAATGCGCTCAGACGGATGTACGTGTCGGCCATGTCTTTGAGAATCCGATCCTCGAGGGAGGGAGGGGTTCCCCAGTCCGCCGTAATCGAAGCGCGGGCGCGGGCCTCGTCGCCAATGAACAGCAACGCGCGGGTTTGACGAAGCTTGGCCTCGCCGAGCTGGACCTGGGTAAGCTCGCCTTGGCGTTCGAGGATGCCGGCGAGCAGCAGCCGATTGATCAGGCCGAAGCGACGGACCCGGAGGTCCGATGACGACTCCGACGCCACTGAGTCGAGCAGTCGTGCAATCTCGAGCAAGTCGGCCGGGTGACTGAGTTTGATCTCGGCGCGTGCGGCTTGTTCGGCTTCGAGAAAGTGGTTGAGCTCAGCGACGGCGATCAGATGGAGTCGACGCGCCCGTTCTCGCTGATCGGCCTGGCTGGCCGACCGCTGGACCGACTCACAGAGCCGTCGGGCCTCCTCGGCTTGACCCACATCGGGGGTGAGTTCAAGACGGACCAGGGCGAGGTTGATCGCGGCACGCTGGGTATCGTTCTGGCATTGGGTGTAGCTTTCGTTCAGGATGGAACGCGCTTCCGTATAGCGCTGGCGGACCAGCGTACGGTCATTGTTGACCCGTTGCGCGTCGAGGGCCTCTTGGCGAAGGCCGGCGACCGCCAGCCTGGCATCGAGCCAACGGGGATCGGCATGGGGGATCTCGGCCCAGAGCGACTGAGCTTCCACTGACTTGGACGTGGCGAGCCGATACTTGCCCAACAGCCAACGCGCTTCGTTCGCCGAGGGATCCTGCGGGAAGTCACGAATCTGCGTCTCCAGAGCCGTGATGTAGGCCGCCTGGGACGCCCCTGCCTGTTTCGTCGCCAAGGCGCGAGCCCGCGCCATGATCCGGAGCAGGCCGGCCTTGGCGCGGGTGCCGCCGGCCTTGGGATTGTCGGCAACCCGAGTCAGGATCGCGTCGGCTTCGAGGAATTTTCCGGCCTGGAAGAGTGAGGCGCCCGCGCGGAGCCGAAGCGCGGCGGCCTTTTCGGGCTGGCCCGTCGCATCGGCACGATCGCCCCCTTTTGCATCGAGGGCGCTGGCGCGGGCGAGCTCCCCCGCGGCGATCGCGGCCTCGGCGAGGATCTCCCAGGCGCCTGGGTCCTGCGTTTCGTCCGGTTCCTTGATCCCTCGCGCCAGGTCGAGCAAGGCGAGCTTCGCCTCCGCGGTTGTCGAACCCTGCAAGGGGCGCACCGCCTGAAAGAGGGCCTTCTCGACTTCACTGCGGCCCGACCCGGGAGCCATCCGCGCGCGCTGGTTCAGCCGAACTCGCAGGGTGAACAACGCCTTTTCCGAGGCGCTGACACCGGCGTGTTCGATGTCCTTGAGCGCCTGGTCGAACCGTTTCGCCGCCATCGCGATCCCGACCTTCGCCTCGATCAGGGCTTCGGGGGTGGGTGGCGGCGTCGCTTTCTCCGCCGCCTCGAGTGCCGACTTTGCCCCGCCCTCGTCGCCGAGCTTTGCCAAGACCTCGGCGCGGAGTAACGACGCGAATCCAACGAGCGCGGGCTCGTCGATCGATTTCTCGAGCACCTGCGCGGCATCACGGAGCCGCGAACGCTGTTCCTCCGACTCTTCAGGGGCGAGCCTCGCCCGGTCGGCCAGCGCCTGAGCCAACCGGAATCGAATGTTTTGGGCGAGGACCTTCTCGTCCGCGCGGAGCGCACCGCTGAGGGCTCGGAATCGGGAGATCGCCACGTCGAGATTCTCGATCGCGGAGTCTCCCGCCTCGCGATCGCCGGGGGCGAGTTCTCGCTGGTCGGCCCAGAGCCGCCCGCGCGCCCAGAGGTAAACCGCGGACTGAAATCGGAACTGGTTCGCTTGCGTATGCTCGGGGTTTTCGGAATCGAACCGATCGATGAGGTTGATCGCCTCGGTCCAGCGCTTCCGCCGCTCCGAAGCCGTCGTCGCCGACTGAGCGGCCCGATCAAGTGTGCCCGCCATCTCGAGCACGATTTGCTCGCGTTTATCGAGGTCGAGCGTCTGGTTTTCCACCTGGCTGCGCAATGCCGCCAGATGTTTCTCCAGGTCGTCGTCCGCGCTGACCCTTGGCAGGCCCGACCCGACGAAGAGCGTCCAGGCTACAAGGAAAAGCGCCGGAGAAGTGCCGCGTCGTGGCATGACCCATCCTTGGAAGAAAGGGATGGCGGAAGAGGAGCGGGGGGCGCGATCCGCTCCCCTTCTGGGGTATTGTACGCGACGGGTCACGCCTGTTTCTTGAGCAGGTCGCTGATCGCCTTGCGGTAGGGGGTTTCGGAGGTGATGGCCACGCCGGCGACCGAGGGTTCATAGCCCCCTTCGGCGAACGATCGTTCCAAGGGAATGTACCAAGGTCCCCCATCGCCGTAGGCGGCCGTGGCGAGCAGCGTATCGGGGCGCTCGCCCTGGGCGCCGAGCTGGTACTCCACGAAGGTTTCCGCCGGCAGGTGAAGCAGGGTCACGCCTGCTAACTCGAGCTTTGAGAGCAGGATCGGTCGTCTCGAAGCCACACGCATCAGCCAGCCGCAGGTCATGGCCGTTCGATTTCGGTTGACGACGCTCTCTTTGGGATTGGCGACGATCGCCTTGAGCTTGTCGAGATCAAGGTCGGAGCGAGCGGCGAACCGGAAGGGGGCGGTGACCCATTCGGCCGAGTCGAGCGGGCGGGCTCGATCCTGGGCGTTCTCGTCGGCCGCTTTCATCGCCGTATGGATGCGCTGGGCGAGGATGGCACGGTTGGCGTGGTTGCCGTCGTTGTATTTGCCTGCGGTGACGTTGCCTGCCCCCCCGGTGAAGTAGACGTGGAACGTGTCCGGCTCATCGGCGGCCCGCTGTTGGCGGGCCAGGCCGGCGAAGTCGCTCGAGACCCGCCCGTCGCCGTAGTAGCTCATCGGGTGCGTGGTGTAGTAGTAGAGCCGGGCCAAGGGACGATCCCCCTGGAAGAAGCCGACCGACTTGAGGATTGGGTCGATCGTGCCCACCGGCTCGGCGCGCGCCACCGGGTCGGGCGTGGCGCTACCCCGTGTGAACCGGATCTTGCCGTTGGGGCCGATGACGCGGCGGTTCGAGGCCACTTCGTGAACCTCGGCCTGTCCGGCTCGGATGTGGGTGACCGGCTTCGAGGCGACCAGAGACTCCCGCACCGCGGCCGCAGCGCGTTTGACCAGGTCGTCGACGAACGCCTCGTCGTATAATAAGGGGGCGGCGTTGGCCTTGCGGAGCAAGGCGTTCCCCTCGCGATCAATGAAGGGCGCGTTGTGTTGGTGGACGCAGTGCAGCGCCACCCGGTCGGGCGTCGTGTGCGCGGCCTCGGCAAGCGCCTCGGTCCAGAGCCGGTGCGACTCGTCCATCACCCCGGTCCAGTCCAGGGCGGCCAGCACGATCGGTAGCCCCGCCCCTTGGAGTACCACCCCACGCAACCAGAGCGGGTCGTCCACCCCCACCACCGGCTTGATCCAGCCACCGCATAAGGAGTGGCCGTTGGGTGGAGTCGCATCGACCTTGAATGTGGCGAGGTGGAAGGCGAGCATAGCGGGTGCTCCGAAGCAACGTTCTCGGCATGAGGGTTTCAACACGGACTCGAGCAATGTATCGGAATCGAGCCGGCCGTGATACGGTCTAACCGTCCGCCGCGTCCAACCGACAGGTCCGCACGTGATACCGAATTCCCACACCCCACCGGCCGTCGCCTGGCACCAGGTTCGTAAATCCTATCCCGATGGCCCTGAAGCGCTTCGTGGGGTCGACCTCACGGTCGCGCCTGACGAGTGCCTTGCCATCCTGGGAACGAGTGGCTCGGGGAAAACGACCCTCTTGAAGCTGGTCAACCGGCTGATCGACCCCACGTCGGGGGATGTGCTGGTCCGTGGCGTCTCCACGCGCGATTGGGACCCGATTGCGTTGCGGCGGTCGATGGGCTACGTGATTCAGGATGTCGGCTTGATGCCACACATGAATGTCCTCAAAAATGTGGGGCTGCCGCTCCGGCTCCAAGGCCGCCCGACTCAGGAACGCGACGCGGAAGCTTGGGAATGGCTCGAGTTGGTCGGGCTCGAGCCCGATCGGTTCGCGCCGCTGAGGCCGCATCAACTGAGCGGCGGCCAGCGGCAGCGCGTTGGGGTCGCCCGCGCCTTGATGGGCGATCCCGACCTGATACTCATGGACGAGCCGTTCGGTGCGCTCGACCCGATCACCCGGCGCGAGCTCCAGGACGAGTTCCACCGGCTTCGCCTCCGGCTCCGGAAGGCGGTCGTTTTCGTCACTCACGACATTCGCGAGGCCTGCCGGGTCGCCGATCGGCTCGCGATCGTCGATCACGGAACCTTGATCCAGGTGGGCACTCCCGCCGACCTGCTCCGGCGCCCGGCCAACGCGTTCGTTCGGAACTTCTTCAGCGACGCCCAATCGGTCCTCGAGGATATGCTGGGAGACTCGGCATGAATGGCCTGATCGACCTGGCTTGGTCCGAGCGCTGGCAACTCGCCGAGGCCACGGCCGCCCATCTCGACCTGGTGATGGAGGCCCTCGTTCTCGCCGTCTTGATCGGGGTCCCACTCGGGATCCTGGCGATGCGGTCGCGCGCGGCCGAACGGGTCGTCGTCGGTCTGGCCAACGTACTGCAAACGGTCCCGAGCCTCGCGCTGCTGGGATTCCTCCTGATTGTCTTTCGAGGACAGATCGGCAAACCACCCGCCCGTGCCGCGTTGGTGGTGTATGCGCTTCTGCCGATTATCAAGAACACGATCCTGGGGCTGCGGAGCATCCCGCGCGACGTGGCCGAAGCGGCCGTCGGGTTGGGAATGACGGCCTGGCAGCGGCTCCGGATCGTCGAGCTTCCGCTCGCCGTTCCGATCGTCCTGGGCGGTGTTCGGGTTGCCACCGTGGCGTCGGTCGGCATGGCGACCATTGCCGCCGCCATCGGCGCGAAGGGACTGGGGAGCTACATCTTCCGGGGTGTCTCGCTCTCCGACTCTCGGTTGATCCTGCTTGGCTCGATCCCGGCGGCAGTTTTGGCCCTGGCCTGCGACGCGTCGCTCGGCGAGGTTGAGCACGCCCTCGACCCGTCGCGGCCTCGCCGCTCGCGGTTCCGCACCGTCGCGGCCTCGGCGGCGATCCTCGTTCTGCTCGGCGTGGCCGCCTGGGGGTGGTTGAGCGACCGCGCGGCCGACCGGGCACGATCCACGACCGTCGTGATCGGTTCAAAGGACGGCAGCGAGATGATCTTGCTCGGCCACATGCTCGCCGACCTGGTGGAAGCACGCACCGAGTTTCACGTCGATCGCCGCTTCAACCTGGGAGGGACGCTCGTCTGCTACAACGCCCTCAGCCAGGGGGGGCTCGACGCCTATGTCGAGTACACGGGGACCGCGCTGATGGCGATCCTCAAGGAACCGCCCCAGAACGACCCGGAAGTCGTCCTCAAACGGGTTCGAACGGTCCTGGCCGATCGTGATGGGGTCGCGACCCTCGAGCCGTTCGGGTTTGAGAACACCTTCGCCCTGCTGATGCGCCGTGAGCAGGCCGAATCGCTGGGGATCCGCTCGATCTCGGACTTGCGCCGGCACCTCGCGACGATTCGGCCGGGCTTCGGACCCGAGTTCATGAACCGTCCCGATGGCTATCCCGGGCTGACCAAGGCGTACGGCCTGGACTTCGCGACCGCTCCACGCGAGATGGATCGCAACCTGCTCTACCAGGCGGTCGCCCAAGGCTCGATCGACCTGGCCGCGGGCGACTCGACGGACGGCCGGATCGCCGCGTTCAACCTGATCTCGCTCCAGGACGATCGCCGCTACTTCCCCCCGTACGAGGCGGTCCCACTCGTCCGCAACGCGACGCTACGGAAGGATGCCCGGCTTCGTGAAGCGTTCGACGAACTCGCGGGCCAGATCGACGCCTCGACGATGCGCCGGCTCAACCAGGAGGTCGACGTCAAACGACGCGACCCGGCGGCGGTCGCTCGGGAGTTTCTTCGCTCGAAGGGTCTGCTACCGGCGGGGTGACGCTCCTCGCGGCGTCGGGAGCCGCGCCGAGATCATTCACCACGCATGGTTCGCCGATCCCCCGCCACATTCACGCCGAGGGAGACGAGTGCGGCCGCTCTCCGCTCGGATCGGGTTGCGCGTCGCCGGTACTGCGGGGGCCGATCAAAAAATAGGAGTGAATCGCGGTCCGCCCCCTCGGGATTGTCGTCTTTCAGTGCAGAGGGGGGTGAAGATCGTGGGAGAACGGTTCGACACGCACAGTGCGCTCCTGGAGCGCTACCGGGACTATTTGCAGCTTCTCGCCCGGCTCCGGGTGGGTCGGCGGCTTCAGGGGAAGCTCGACCCATCCGATCTGGTGCAGCTCACCCTTCTGCGGGCGCACCAAGCGCTCGACCAATTTCAAGGAACCGAGGAGTGTGAGCGGGCGGCCTGGCTGAGAAAGGTCTTCGCCACGACGACCGCCGATGAGGTCAAACGCTACAGCCGGGGCAAGCGCGACGTGCGTTTGGAACGTTCGCTGCTGACGTTGCTCGACGAAACCTCCATGCGGCTGGAGACTTGGCTGGCAGTCGACCAGTCGTCGCCGAGCCAGCAGGTGCTTCGGCAGGAACAACTCGTCCTTCTGGCCGAGGCGCTCGCCGCCATGCCCGAGGATCAGCGGCAGGCCGTCGAGCTGCATCATTTGGGCGGGTATTCCGTGGCCGACGTGGGCCTCCAGCTCGGGAGGAGCAAGGCGGCCGTGGCGGGCCTGCTCAGGCGCGGACTGCGGGGCCTTCGCCAGCGGCTCGACACCAACGGTCAAAGGTAATCTCATGGGCGACGATCGTGAATACGACCGAGACGAACGGCTGGATCAGGTCATTGCCAGCATCCTCGACGAGGCCGAATCCGAGGGCGTCGAGGCGGGCGATCGCCGGCGTTGGCTCGTCCGCTACCCTGAGTTCTTCGACGAGCTGTCCGACTTCTTTGCCGACCGTGACGCGATCGAAGCGATCGCCGCCCCGCTCCGTGAGATCGCGCGGACGACCGATGAGGAGTGGTCGTTCGACTGGCTCGCGCCCCCCGACCATCCCGACAACCTGGGCCGGCTTGGCGAGTACGAGGTCATTGAGTGGCTGGGACAAGGAGGGATGGGGGTCGTGTTCAAGGGGTTCGACGCGGGTTTGAACCGGTACGTCGCCATCAAGGTGCTTGCTCCCCAATGGTCTTCCGACGCCGGCGCGCGGCGGCGGTTTACCCGCGAGGCCCGCGCCGCGGCGGCGGTCAGCCACCCGCACGTCATCACGATCCATGCCGTCGGCGAATGGCAGAGCCGGCCCTATCTGGTCATGGAGTACGTGACCGGCGCCTCGCTCCAGCAGCGGATTGCGGAATCGGGCCCACTGGAACTCAAAGAACTGCTCCGGATCGGTGCACAGGTCGCGTCAGGTCTGGCCGCGGCGCATGCGCAAGGGCTGATCCATCGCGACATCAAGCCTGGCAACATCATGCTCGAAAACGAGCTGGCCCGGGTCAAGATTACCGACTTCGGGCTCGCTCGGGCGGTCGATGACACCCGGCTCACGCAGCATGGCGCCTTGGCCGGGACTCCGACCTACATGGCCCCCGAACAGGGACGTGGCGACCGACTCGACCGCCGCGCCGATCTCTTCAGCCTGGGCAGCGTCCTCTATGCCATGGCCACCGGCCGCGCGGCGTTCCGGGGCGACTCGACGCTCGAGGTGATCCGCCGGGTCTGCGACGGCCGCCCTGCCCCGATTCAGGAATTGAACCCTGACATCCCGTTGTGGCTGGTCGAGGTCGTCGAGCGGCTCCACGCCAAGGATCCGGCCGACCGATTCCCGTCGGCCGACGAGGTCGCCGACCTGCTTGGCCGACATCTCGCCCGGGTCCAGGATCCTTCTCTGCCGATGGTCACCCACCCCTGGGTCGGCCGCACCCGGCGCCGTTCCCGCCGGGTTGAGGAGTGGCGGCTGGCGCGCCGCTGGTTGACGGTCCCGCTGCTGGTGGCACTCGTGGCACTGGTCTCGTCGGCGGGGACCTGGTGGGCGTTGCGATCGTCCCCGGTCGGCCTCCGGTCGGTCCCCCCCGCGGCGGTCTCGGCCCTGCTCGATCCCGCCCGGCTCAAGCAGGAGTATCATTTCGATTTCCGGAACGACCGCTACGACCACCGCTGGCTCGCGGTCGAGCCCACCGCCACGGGCGGATTGCGGGTGAAAGCCGATCCCCGCGGGCTCCGGATTGCGATCCCGACGAAGTTAGAGAGTCGTGGGATCGGCATTTTTACCAAATTTGGGATTCATGGCGACTGCGAGATCACGACGACATTCGAGGTTTTGACCGCCGACAAGCCCACGGTCGGCGCCGGTTCTGGACCCGAGCTCTATCTCCGCACCGTGGACGGATGGAGTAATTTTGTCTCCATGTATCGCTGGGTACCCAAGGATGGGACCGTGCCCGTCGTTGGCGCCGCCGCGGCGGAGAAGGTGGAACACAAGCCTTATCGTGACAATCACAAGAACACGATGCTGGCGAAGCGGGGCAAATTTCGGATCCTCCGTGTCGGCTCGCAGGTGCACTACCTGGTGGCTGAAGGGGAGAGTGATCGCTTTCGCGAAATCCAAAAAACGGAGTTCACCACCAAGGATTTCGATCGAGTCCGGTTCGTCGCCCAGATTCACAACTCTCCGATCGCACTCTCGAGCTCCTCTTGAAGGATCTAACCATTCGTGCCGAGACGCTGCCGGGCTGGACCGGAAGCCCCGTGCCTCCCAAACGGTCGCCCTGGTGGGTCGTGGGAGTCGCCGTGGTCGTTCTCGCGGCCCTCGCCGCGGGCGTTCGGTGGGCGGCCAGGCGGGCGCGGCAAGCGCAGGAGGTCGGATGACGAGACCGCGACCGGTGTGGACCGGTGGGGGGGTGGGGCTGCTCGCGGTGTTGGCGGTTGCCCTGGCGCTGCGGCTCCCTTACTTGACGGAACGCAGCCTCTGGTACGACGAGGCGTCGTCCTGGCAGACGGCGAAGTTCCCGCTCTCGGAACTGTGGCAGAGCGTTCGCATGAACGTTCATATGCCGCTCTATTATGTCCTTTTGAAAGCCTGGATGGCGGTCTGGGGAGAGTCTGTTGCGGCGCTTCGCGGGTTTTCGATCACGTTCGGCCTGGTCACGGTGCTTGGGATCGATCGGTTCGCCCGCGAGCTCTATCGGGTTTCGGCCTCGGGCGACGACCGGGAATCAGGGGCCCGGCAGTTCGGGTTGGTGGTGGCTGGCTTGGTCGCGGTCGCCCCATTCCAGGTGTTCGGGGCCATCGAGGCCCGGATGTACGCGCTTGGCACCGCCCTGACCGCCGTCAGCAGTTGGCTCCTCCTGCTTCTCCTGCGCCAGCAAGGTCCGCGCTGGCTCTGGTGGGCCTACGGGGTAAGCGTCGTTAGCCTGCTCTACGCACACCACTACGGCCTGTTCTCGGTCGTCGCGCAAGCCCTCTTTCTTGCCTTGTACTTGGTCTGGCTGATCAGTCTGGGCGCGCTGTCCGAGGCGCGGGCGCTCGCCGCAAATGGGGCCGCAGTAGCCGCGACAGTCGGGTTGGTCTATCTGCCCGGCTTCGTCCTCCTGCGTGGGCAGACCGGTCGAGTCCAGCAAGAATACTGGATCCCCGAGTTACGCTGGCGGACCTTCTGGGGGACCTTTAGCGAGTTCCTGGTTCCGACGCACGGCTTCGACTTCCTCCATGGAGGCCAAATCGTTTGCGCGGTCGTCGTGATCTCCTGGCTCGTCGTTGCGGTTCGCGGGCGGCGCGGCGACTACCTGGTGCTGGCCTCGGCCGTCATCCCGTTACTTCTGGCCGCGGCTGTTTCGACAATCCAGCCGATCTGGGTGGCGCGCTACTTCCGGTTCGCTCACCTCTTTGTGCTGACCGCCGTCGCCCTGGCGATCTGGAAGCTCACGAGACGGTCATTGGCTCTGCGGGCTGTTCTCGTCACTCTGCTGTTTGCGGTCCTGCTCGGGGCGAATGCCGTCTTCTGGAATTACCTCGATATCCCGAATGGGGGAGGCGTACGGCAGGCGGTTGCGACGATCCTGGCCGAGCGTTGCGACGGTGAAATGATCGTTACATTCAACCATCACCAGTACGTTCCCGCCAAGTATTACGTTGGTGATCGGGCAACCGTCCGGCTGCTGGATTCGGGGCCGTTGTTCTGGGGCAGGCACCTCATCCGGCCCACCGACCTGATCTCACCCGAACAGTTGCGTCAGGCGCTGGGGCGTGGCGTCTGGGTCATCGGTACCGATCCGCTTCCCGGGGAGCAGCCGGTGCTGGCTGGGGCCGTACCGTTACGGCAACACGAGTTCCACTATTACCAGTCTTTACACCGGCACTTGTACGTTCACCGGTTTGCGATCCCGAATCAACCTCCCGTTCAGGAAAGGCCGGCGCCATGATCATGAGACAAAAGGCGTTCACGCTGTTCGAACTCCTCGTTGTCGTCGCGGTGATCGGTGTACTTGTCGCGCTGTTGATTCCGGCCGTTCAAAGGGCACGCGAGGCGGCGCGGCGGATCCAATGCCAGAACAATTTGAAGCAGTTGGGAATCGGGCTGGCCAACTACCAGAGTCGCTGCGGGGTCTACCCGTTCGGCGTCGGTGCGGATGCCGACAAGTCCCTCCCGACGTTTGCCTCGACGGGCAATCGGCGGTTCTCACTCCACTCGCAACTGCTTCCCTATCTCGAGAAGTCGACGCTTTTTACATACGTTCCGCACATCTCGCCTGCAATTTCTCGGAATTTTCACCTCCTGCTATTTCTGGCATACGCTGATGTATTGGCTCCCGCGACCCGCTCCTTCCATGATCTCCGCCACTGACTTGCTCACATCACGCCTCCTCGTCCCGCCAACCCATCGTGATCGTTCCCCATCGATTCTTCGCTTGTTTCCCATGCAAGGCAATGTCCCAACCGTTCCCTGCCTCCTTTCGGAGTCAAACTTGAGGATTCGCTTTTGACGTAAGTCTTGCGGGCCTAGACTTACGTCAAGGCGTAATTATTTCTGCAAGTCAACAAAATTTTCCACCTTGACCCGCTCGACTCTCGGACAATCATGCCGACGGGAATCACAACCCGACGCCTGTCGCCAATCGCGGGCATGTCGAGGACGATTTGATCCCTCTCGAGGCCATGGTCCATGCCAGAACAAAAACGACCGCGCCAGTCGAATCCCGCTCCCGATCTCAGTCCCGGCGAGGCGGCCCACACCGGCGGTCAGTCCCTCAAGTCCTTCCGGCTCGGCGCCCTTCCCATCCTCGATCGGATCATCCGCCGACTTCGACTGGATGACTTCCTCCGCCAATACCTTCCCCCCGAGGATGCCCGCCAAAAGATCGCCACCTCCACCGGCCTCCTTCTCTTGCTCAAGAACCTTCTCGTCTCCCGTGAACCCATGTATGGCGTCGGCCAATGGGCGAGTCGCCACCCCGCCGAGTGGTTCGCTCTGACCCCGGCCCAACTGCCCCACTGGAACGACGACCGCGTCGGACGTTGTCTCGACCGACTCTTCGACGCCAATGTCCCCTCGTTCACCCTGGCCGTCGCCACCCATGCCGTGGCGGAGTTCAACGTCGCATTGGACGAACTCCATAACGACTCGACCACAATCACCTTCCACGGCGACTATCGCGAGGCGGCCCAAGAGGACCTGATGCGGGGCCAGAAGACCCAGGCCATTACCTGGGGGCACAACAAGGATCATCGCCCTGACCTCAAACAACTGCTCTACGTCCTGACCGTCACTCGCGATGGCGGCGTACCGGTTCACTTCCGCGTCGAAAGCGGGAATACCACCGACGACCGCACTCATCGTGCCACCTGGGACCTGCTGTGCCAGTTGACCGGGCGACGGGACTTTCTCTATGTGGCCGACTGCAAGCTCGCCACCGCCGAGAACATGGCTTACCTGCACCAGCACGGCGGCCGATTCCTGAGCATCCTGCCTCGTACCCGCTCCGAAGATGGCGAATTCCGCGCGTTGTTGTACCAGGACCAGGTGACCTGGAAGCCGATCCATGAGAAGCGGGATGAGAAGGGAGTTCTCCTGGAACGCTACAGCGTGGCCGACCAGGCGACCCTCAGTGCCGAGGGCTACCGTCTGATCTGGTGTCACAGCACACGGAAAGCGGAAGTCGACGCATCATCACGTCATCAGCAAGTGGAGCGTGCGTTGCTGGCGTTGTCGGAACTGCGGTTAAAACTCAGCTCGCCGCGTAGCCGCTATCGCCAACTCGGAAAGGTCAAGGAGGCGGTCGCGGCCATCCTGGAGCCGCGGGACTTGGCCCGGTGGATCACAGTCGAAGTCGTGGAAAAACGGGAGGAAACTTACCGTCAGGAGGGGCGTGGCCGTCCCAACGACAAGACGCGCTACGTGAAAGAGGAGACCGTTCGCATCGCATTGACTTACCGCATCGACCATGTTGCTCTCGCGGCGGAAATGTGCGTCGACGGTGTCTTTCCCCTAATCACCAACGAGTTATTGCTTACTGAGGAAGAATTGCTATTAGCATACAAGCGTCAGCCGGTAATCGAGAAGCGGTTTTCGCAACTCAAGACAGACTTCGAAGTGGCTCCCGTGTACCTGCAGAACGTGGGGCGGATCCAGTCGCTGCTTTGCGTCTATTTCTTGGCCCTGTTGACCGAGGCGCTGCTGGAGCGGGAACTGCGTGCGGCGATGAAACGCGATGGTGTGAAGAGTGTGCCTCTGTACCCGGAAGGTCGAGCGTGCCATCGCCCGACGGCACGTCGGGTGATTGATTTGTTCGAGGAGGTGCAGCGTCATCAGCTGATCGTGGAGGGGCAAGCGCCAGTGGAATTCACGACCGAGCTCTCCAAGTTGCAACGCCAGATTCTGAACCTGCTTGGCATGGCGACGGCCTACGATCGCTGAAATTGCAGGCCGCCGGAAATTCGGAGATAATGAACCAGAGATGTGCGGAACGTAGGTTTTTAACCAGATTAACTTCAACATCGCTCCATTCTTTCCCGATGCGACGGGCAATCCGATCGTGATCACGGGCCAAGGGCCCAATGAGACCGCCGCGCAAGTTTGGGTCGACGTTTTTATCTGCCCGTCGGACTTCAACCGGATGACCTCCCGGCCCTGGGGGCAGGTGAATTACCGGTCGTGCAACGGCAGTTCGTGGTCGGGGCGCACGGGTGATGGCCTATTTGGCCAGGCGACTCAGATCCGGCCCGCCGACGTGAGCGATGGCCTCTCGAATACGGCCGCGGCGTCCGAGCGGCTCCGCGGCCACGACGATTTCGAACGTGTGGACTTCGCCTCCGATCAATTCCGGCTCGCTGCCCCGTGGACGGAGGCTACCTTTCGCACCTGGTGCGACGAGCTGACCGACGCCGAGGCTGCCGCTCTTCCGAGCACCCCGACGTCGGCGACGTTGGGCCTGACCTGGCTGGAAGGCAACATGTCCTGGACGCGGTACAACCACCTCTTGCCCCCCGGCCGCAAGACTTGCGTGAATGGAGCGACCTGGAACGGCGCCGCCATGACCGCTAGTAGTCGCCACGACGGAGTGGTTGGCCTACTCCTTGGCGACGGGTCGGTCCGATTCGTCAAGTACGCAGTCGATCCCGTCGTCTGGAAGGGGCTGGGCACGATCGCGGGGAGTGAGACGATCTCGGGTGATTCGTACTAAGAAGCGATTTCAACCGGCGCAGCGGATGGAGCGTCTCTCTCCACGCCGTGGCCTGAGACACACGGGTTCCGTGTACGGAACCCGTGGCACCCAGAATTTCCTTGTTCCCGGTTCAAGTGAGCCGCTTGAGAGAGATCTTAAGCCTCTCGTCGAAGCTCAGGTGGCGGGAACTGGCTCAGTGAGCGAGTCGAACGGCGCGACATCCTTGTTCGACTTGGGATGGAAGAAAATCGCGAGCAGAATCGCGGAAATGATCCCCAGGGCGGCCGGCACTGCGAAGAGCTGGCTGAAGTTCACGACCTTCTCCCCCGTGGCGTTGACGGTGGTGACCTGGTCGCCCAGCCAGCCCCAGAGGAAGTTGCCGAAGAATGGCCCGACGCCGAGGATCAAGAGGTTGAACATGCTTTGGGCACTGGTTCGGATATCCTTCGGGAAGTTCTCATCCACGTAGATGTAGACCGTGGCGAAGAAGAAGGCGTACGCGAATCCATGGACCACGTTGCTGAGGATGACCAGCCAGAGCGTATCCCGGGTTCCGATCGCGTAGATGCTGAACCGGACGACGTGGCCGAGAATTCCGAGGATCATCGTGGTCCGCCAGCCGAGCTTCTTGAGGAAGAAGCCGAGGTAGGCCATCGTGGAAATTTCGGCGATCTGCCCGATACTCATCGCCGGGGCGATCCAGTTCTCGGGGAGCCCGATCGCCGAGAAGAACGGGCTGGTCCAGAAGAAGTAGCAGTAGTGGATGAACGAGTCGAGGAGGGTCACGACGAAGAGAACCAGGATGCTCGGGACGGCCAGGAGCTTGAGCGCCTCGAGCGGGGCGAACTTCGATTCCCCGTCCTTGGACGGCGGTGTATGAGGCAGCGTCAGGCAGAAGGCGGCCAGCACGAGGGAGGCAATCGCCGAGACGAAAAACGTGCTCGTGAGTGCCAGCTCCATCGCGTGACCGGTCTTGGGCGTGGAGAGTGCCTTGCCCAGCCAGGAAACGAACCCGCCGGCTGCGGCCATGCTCGGCACCTTGGCCCAATCAATCGGAATGAAAATGAACGGCCAGCTGGCCGCGATCCAGCCAATCGTGCCCCAGACGCGAATCGGTCCGAAGTCTTTTTGGGCGTCCTTCAAATTCGCAAATGCGATCGCGTTGGTCACCGAGAGCGTCGGTACGTAGAAGAAGCAGTGGAGCAGCATCAGCCCAAAGAAGGGCCAGAACTGTTTGGTGTAGGCGAGTCCCAGCATGGACAGCCCGCCCACCAGATGGCTGAACGAGAGAAACCGTTCCTGCGCGAAGTAGCGATCCGCGAGCTGACTGCCGAAGAACATGCCGGTCAACGATGCGATCGCGAAGGCATTGAAGATCCAGGCAATCTGCACCCCTTCGAACTTGAGGTACTTGCTAAGGTACAGGCCGAGCAAGGGGAGCCACGCTCCCCAGATCACATACTCGAGGAACATCATGATCGAGAGTTTGGTGCGAATGGCCTGATTCATCGTTGGAAGTTCTCGCGAGTCTCATCATGGGGGACGGACTGACGAAGGCCGCAAGGACCTTGCGTACACTCAAAGCCATTAACCTTAGCAGTTTGCTCGCGTCAAGGCGATGGGATGACGGTCAATTTGTGGCGGAGCTCAGACGGGGATCAAATCGATCAGGCGGTCGACAACGTGACGGCATGTGTTTGTGCGAGCCCAGTCGTATCGCAACGCGGCTCGGCCATCATTGGAGTGGGCCTCGAGGATCGCGCGCACCGCCGCGATGAACGCGTCGGAGTCGGCCGCGACTTCGAGGAGATGGGGATAGAGTTGGCATTCGGGCAAGGCGGTGGAGACGATCGGCCGGCCGGTCACCATGTAGTCGAGGATTTTGGTGGGACAGCAGGCGATGTTGAATGGGTGGTCGGTCAGGTACGGGATCATGCAGACGTCGAACGCGCGGTTGTAAAGGTTGATTTCATTCTGGGGTCGCCACCCCACGGCGTGGACGTTGGGACGTGCCAGGCATTGCTGATAGTCGGCGTGCCAGGAGTCCGACTTTTGAACGTTGGTTTGGCCGACCAAGACGATCGACGCCTCGGGCAAGGCTTCGCTCAGACGGATCAAAAGTTTCCAATCGAGCCGGTCTTCGACCGACCCCACAAAGCCCAGGAGCGGGCGCGGGAGTGAGGCGATGTCGGCGGGGGGCGGCGCCGGGAGCTCCCAGGGGTGCTCCGTCAGCGACGTCGTTGGCGCGCCATGCGGGAGGTGCCGGATCTTGGCCGCGGCCTCGGGCACGGCGGCTCTCAACTCCTCGGCGCGGACCCGGGAGACGCAGATCGTGAGGTCGGACTCGAGCGCGGCCTTCCGCTCTAACATCTTGATCTGGTCCGCATAAGCAGGCCAGTACAGGCTGTAGTCGTCGATGTTGTAATAGATCTGGAAATCGGGACGCAGGCTGGCGCTGAGGTGGAGGTAGTAGGGGTAACTCATCACCAGCGCCAGGCGCGCGTCCGGGGCATGCCGTTGGTGCCAGTGTTGAATCGTTCGACGGATCGGCCTCATTCCCAAGGTGGGGAACCTCTTCATCCAACCGGTGGGGAGCACCAGTTCATGCTCCCAAAGGTTGGGTCGGCTCTCCACCAGCGGGGTGTTCCAGCTCCAGGGACGAAGCCCGTGCTTCCAGGCGTTGCGATAGTCCCGGCAATTGAGGAGCAGGGTGGTGACGCCCTCGCGCTCGACCTCGCGGAACAGGTTCTCGGTGGAGAACCAATTCACATCGGCCACCGCCAGCGCAAGCCGGTTCCGCGTCACGTCGAGGCCGTCCCGCGGTCGTGAGTCAGTCATGGCCATCGTGGCTCTTGGTGTCCTGATCGTGAACTCCCTTCACTTCGTACCCACCTCAATCAATCCGTGGGAGGCCTGCCGACCGCCCCGCAACCCAACCTTGAGATCGACCGATCCTCAAGTGGAGGCAGCTTAAGTCACTCCTTGCTCCCTTGTCAAGTATGTACGTGACGCGAAGTGTTGATCGACATGGGTCGCCAGCCCTCCCAAGGAACGGTGTGATTTTCCAACATTCGGGATATTTGGCGATCGATTTGGGATTGAATCCCGCAGTCTCGAAAGATATGATCCGTAACTTCAAAATTGGGATTCAGACGCGGGATGCAGTTTGGGCCGGTTTCGGAGCGGCTCGACGGGCACCGGTCACGCGGGACGTTGACCTATGACGACGTCCGATGAAACGCGAGTCATGGGATAGATTCATCGGGGATTCGGGAATGGCCCGTGTTGGTTCGGCCATTTCTCGTGACCCCGCGATCGAGTTCAAAGCGCGGGAGATGAGCTCCGTCACGCGCCTCATTCGGTCGATTTGATGATCTATTTTGTGTATTCCGACGAAACATCGGAATCGGAAAAATTTCTCTAAACCTCCGAATTTGTTGTTGGCGCGTGCTCGCACGCTCCCTACAATCTGGCCGACTTGGTGGCAGTGGCCTAAACCCGGAAGGATGAGGGGGTTAGGTGTCGCCGAGCGGCAACCTGCGTCTGGGATGGACGAGGGTCGCGCCGTCGCGGGATCAGGTTTCGGCCTGTTCCGGACGGCCAAACCATCACACCTGTGGCCTTTGGGTTCCAACGGCGGAATTCGAGGCCCCCGATGCGGAGCCACTCCGCATTCACCGATTGATTTCGCACCTTCTGAAAGGGTTCAACTCGATGCATCAGCTTATTCTTTTGACGGCTCTCACCGCGACCAGTGGACTCTTTGGCGGCGGACGCCAGCAGTGCGGGACGAGTCGTTGCGGTCGCCCGACGTTGGGCTTCTCGGCCTGCGCCCCGCGGCAGCAGTGTGCCCAGCCGCAGCCGCAGTTCTCCGCTTGCCAGCCTGGGACCGCCTGCGGGACGGCTGCCCCGGCTGCCTACCCGACCTATGCCGCTCCTCAGGCGCCCGTCGCCGCTCCTCAGGCCGCCCCCCAGGCCGCGTTTTATCCTTCGTTCTATGGCCCCGCCGGGGCTTCGAACTGTGCCGGCGGCAGCTGCGCCCGCCGTTGATCCGGCTGCGGGGTCGCTGACCTGCTCCTTGGGGGAGCCATGGTTCAGCGCGTCCCGAGCCCGACCCTTCCATCCCTTGGCGGAGTTCTTGCGCGTGGCGCGGGGACTCCGTCTTGCATTTCGAATGCCATCGAACAAACCGCTTCGCTGACGGAAGGGCAGAGAATCAAGCCCGTCTTTTTTTTTGCCGTTCCGAGGCGGGAACGCGAAGTTTCGCCGAACCCATTTTTCCCGGTCTTGGCATCATTGTGGGGCCAACGATTCCGGTAGGGAGGGATTCGGCCCCCTCACGCGCCTTCGAGAATCTGTTGGAGCGGGCGTTTCATCAGGATCGAGGGGGCGGTGAGACCAGAGGAGGCGGGAGGAGTTGACGGTCGGCGAGGGAAAACGAGGATCGTTCCCGCTCGCCGCGTCCATCAAAGGAGGCACGATGGCTGGGGTCGCTTTGGACCCGTCACCATCGTTGGTTGGTCGATTCGATCGCTGTGAAAAACAAAGGGATTCGCAACGGCCTCACCAGCCGCGTGGGAAACACTTCTCTCAGGGAGCGATGGTGGCGAACGTTCGGAGTGTGGCCGGGGGTTCGTCCTTCAAGTCGGTTGCGATCTCGAAGACGGCGTTGTAGGGACCGGCTTGGTCGGGAGCCTTGAAGGTGATATCCACGGTATGGAGCGGTCGCGCTCCCTCGGGGTCCGCCTTTCCGGACAGCTCTTCCTTGTTCCCCTTGAGGGTGGTGAGGTTGAACGGCTGAGCGGATCGGACGAGGACTTTCTTGGTGACGGTTGAGCCAGGCTTGACGCGTCCCAGGTTGATGATCGAGGGAGAAACGACAACAGCCGTCTGCACGTTCGCCGTGACCGAGACGGGAATGGTCGCTCCGCTCGGGTCATTGGTTTCCAAGGTGATTTCGTCCTTGAAGTAACCGTTGGGCACGGTGGGGTGCAGAGTGGCGATCAAGGTAAACTGTTGCTGGCCGTCGATCGTGCTCCCCGCGGGCTTGAGCTCCGCCTTGATGTGGTTGCTCTGCGTCTTCATCTTGGTCACTTGCCAGTTGGGCATCCCGCCCGCGTAGTTCAGTTGCAGGTTGATCTTCGGTGTGGCCGAGCGCTGCACGGTCCCGAAATCCACCTGGCCGGGCATCAACGTGATGTCGCCCCGGATGAAGCAGCTCAGGTTCAGGTCGACCTCAACGAAGTTGGGCTGATCGATGATCAAGGTCAGGCCCGAGGCCTTGTGACCGACGAACTTGGTGGTATCGATCACCGCTTCGATGGAGGTCTGGGTTCCTGTCGGGATCACGCGGGCGCCGACTTTGACCTCGGTGCAGCCGCACTTGGTACGCCAGTCGGCAATGTGAATTTCATAACCCGTCCGATTGATCAGACGGAAGGTGTGGTGGATTTTGGAGCCTCGCGCGACGTTTCCGAAGTCGAAGGCTCGTTCTGGAAAAACCGTGTCGACCCAGCTCTGCGCAACCACGGAATGGGCGGCAAACAGAGCCCAGGCCGCCATGAGGATTGGAACGCGACGCATGGGGCCAATTCCCTTCTTATAGGCCAGATCACTAAGCGGCCTCTCCGCATCTCCGTTACGAGCCAATCCTAACCAGCCAGGCCGCTGGCGGGGCATGGCGGAATCCCTCGGGACCCTGCCGCCACCCCCGCGCTCGCTCGAAAGCTATCATATCCCCATCGCTGCTCCTCGTCACTTCGAGCTCGTGTTTTTCTCCGGGGTTGCCCGATACCACCAGCACGTCCGACCCATTCCGAATTCCCCGATTGCCGTTGTCAGGCTGGTGGGGGAGAGTACTAGCTGTTACGATGGTTATAAGGCATTGATCGAGTCGGGTTCCGCGTTGCCGTCGTCCTTGGGGCCGTAGGACGGATTGCGACCACCGGTCTTGTCAGCAATGCTCGTCTCTTCTCTTCGCAACGGCCATTCTCCGTGCACTCCCCCACGTCTCTGAACGCAAACCGCCGCGGATATTCTGCTATGCTCAAGCCCGCCGTGGAAGTTCACAATGTCGATGGGATCCTAGTCGCCGAGTTCTGGGATTGTCTTCGACTCGATCCAGCCCCCGTTCAAGACTTGCGTACGCTCTACGAAGCGCACCTGGCCTCGAAGGGGAGGCCCGTGGCGGTCATCGACCTCCTGGGCGTCGGTTACGCGGGGTCGGCGGCGCTCGGCAACTTCATGGCCATGCACCGTCTGGCCAAGCAACGCGGGGGTCGACTCATTTTCTGCAACGTCGATCCGACCGTGTTCGAGGTGTTTCGCGTCAGCAAGCTCGACCCCTTGTTCACGTTCTCGGCCGATCGCGCCTCGGCGTTGGCCGCGGCCAATGGTCAGGAGTCGTCGTCGGCTCCCGCCGCCTTCCCCAGTTCACCTACGGTGCCCGCCGCGGCCCCACCGCGTAAAAGCGGTGGAGATGGCTTGATCAGCGCAAGCCGACGAAGGAAGCTGTCTTAAGCTTGCGGCTCGGATCCGCGCCGCCTTGGCCTTCGCTAGCGATGAGCGGGCTGGTTGTTTGTTCCTTGAGAGGCTTTTCCCGATGGCGTCCACGCCTCGAATCGATGTGAATGAAATCGATAGCGTGAAAGTCGTCCGACTCCTCGACCGGCAACTCTTCGACGAGCGGACTGTTCGCGACGTTGCGGACCAGATTGCAGCCATTCTTCCGAATGACGGCACTCCCATTCGTTTGGTGCTTGACTTCTCCGACGTGGCCTTGATCTCGAGCTCGCTGCTGAGCAAGCTGATCCTGTTTCAGCGTCGGGTCGATTCCTCGCGGGGCAAGCTCCGGCTCTGCGAGCTTTCCCCCGTGCTCCAGCAGGTCTTCCGGACCTCGAACCTCGATCGGCTCTTCAGTATCGATCGCGACCAACGCGCCTCGCTGGCGGCCTTCTAGGCATTGTTTGAGAAAATCGGTCGAGGTTGAACTCGGCGATGATCCTCGCTGGAACCGAGCCGCGCACGCAGCGCAGCGGAGTCAGCGGTTCCCGATTGACGTTCCGAGGTGCCGAGCGCAACCGGAACGCTGACTCCGCTGCGCTGCGTGCGCGGCTCGGTTCAAGAAGAAGCAGTGGCCCGACCATCAGACCACACGGATTTTGTCCGGTTTAGACTCGCGCCAGCCTCCAGCCACCGTGGAGAAACCGCGCGGCGACCAGAGCCGCGCGAAGGCAGAGGTCGGCAAGCATGGCAATCCAGGCGCCGTAGAGTCCCCATCCGAGCCCGCCCGAAGCTTCGGGGGTGGTCAGCAAGTAGGTCAGCGGGATCCGTACGACCAAGTAGCCGAGCACGACGATCACCCAGGGCCAGCGGGTATCCCCGGCTCCTCGGAGTGCGCCGTTCAATACGTTGATGGTCGCCAGGGCGGGCATGGCGAAGGCCACCACCCGCAACACCGGCACGCCCAGGGCCGCGACTTCGGGTTGGCGGCCCCCGGTGAATACGAAGAACATCGGCCCGGCCAGCCCGTAGATGAGCACCCCCAAGCCGGAGAGGACGACGACTCCCAGCCACCAGGAGGTTCGGGCGGCCTGACTTGCGAGGTCGGGACGTCCCGCGCCCAGGTATTGGCCCGTGAGCGTACTCGCGGCGACCGCGAAGGCCGTGATGGTCAGAAAGGCGATCGCCTCGCAACGGATCGCCACACCGTGCGCCGCGGTGGCGGTCGCGCCCAGCAGGTTGATCAGGCTGAGGAACCAGAGCTGGGACAGGACGTTGGTCATGCTCTCGCCCGCGGCCGGCACGCTGATCCTGAGGATCCTCCGGGTCTCGTGCCAGACCGGGATCATCCCGCGCCAGTCGAGAGTCATGCCCGACCGCCCGCGAATCAGCAGGCCGAGCACGACCAACCCCCCTACCCCCTCGCCGATCGCTGTCCCGAGCGCAATTCCGGCGAAGCCGAGTGTCGGGAACGGGCCGATGCCCTGGAGTAGCGACCAACTCAGCGCCACATTAATCAGGTTAACCAGAATCATGACCCACATCCCGGTCCTGGTGTCCCCTGCCCCTCGGAGACAGGCAATCCCGACCGTGGTGCAGGCCAGGAGCGGAGTGATCGTCAGGACGATCTTCAAGAAGAGAGTCGCATGGATCGCCGCGGCGCCCCTGAGGTTCAAGGCCCGCACAATCGCCGGCGCGGTCATCCAGCCGATCGCAAAGGTCGCGGTGCCGACGACCAGGGCGATCGTGATCGACTGCTGGCAGATTCGCGCGGCCGCGGTGCGCTGGCCCTGACCGATCATCCGGGCCACCAACGCGGTTCCCCCGACCGAAACGATCGTCAGGATGTTGCCGAGAAACCAGAAGAGGTAACTCGACACCGTCACCGCGGCCAGATGCTCCTGCGAGAGGTAGCGACCCGTCAGCAGGGTATCGGACAGACCGACCAGGTAGAGCAGCGACTGTTCAACGAGCACCGGCGCGGCCAGCCAGATCACCTGGCGTGCAATCGAGGAGCCGGGAACCGCAAGCGAAGGGGCGTCGTCCATCACGATCCTTACTAGGGAGGAAGACGCACCCCAAAGCGTCAGCGCAAGGGGACGCGCCGAGTGTCGATGGGAAGGCCCCAAATTCGGCTTGACTCGGATTTTTCGACCCACGGGGGGACGTTGATCGGACCGGGGTGCAGGTAGGTGGGTTTCCCGCACTCGACCCTAAGAGCTATGATAGCGACTCGGACAACCCATGCTTCGGAGGAGTTCGCCCGTGCCCGCTCGAATCCTGGATGGTAAGGCCCTCGCGCAAAAAGTGAGGAAGGACGTGGCGGTCGAGGTGGCGCGGCTCAAGGCCGAGCACGGTCTGGTTCCCGGCCTGACGGTTGTGCTCGTCGGCGAGAATTCCGCAAGCCAGGTCTACGTCCGCAACAAGCAGAGCGCGTGCGAAGCCGCCGGCATGCACGGGACCATCGACCGCCTTGCCGCCGACACGTCCGAAGCCACCCTGCTCGCGACCATCGACCGCCTCAACGCCGACCCCGCCGTTCACGGGATCCTCGTTCAACTGCCGCTCCCCTCCCAGATTAACGAGCGTGCGGTGATCGAACGGATCGATCCGCTGAAAGATGTCGATGGGTTTCACCCGGTCAATGTCGGGCTCTTGACGATTGGGATGCCCCGGTTTGTCCCCTGCACTCCGCTCGGGATTCAGGAGATGCTGGTTCACCACGGGGTCGAGACCCGAGGCGCTCACGCCGTGATCCTGGGCCGCTCCCAGATCGTCGGCAAGCCGATGGCGCTCCTGCTCGTTCAAAAAGGGATCGGCGGCGACTCGACGGTGACGATCTGCCATACCGCGACGCGCGACGCCGCCGCCGAGACGCGCCGGGCCGATATCCTGATCGCCGCGATCGGCCAACCCGAAGCGGTCCGGGCCGACTGGATCAAGCCGGGAGCGGTCGTCATCGACGTGGGAATGAACCGGCGGAGCGACGGCTCGCTCTGCGGCGACGTCCACTACCCGGGCGCGTCCGAGGTGGCTTCGCTGATTACCCCGGTTCCCGGAGGCGTCGGGCCGATGACGGTCGCCATGCTCTTGCGCAATACCTTGCGGGCCGCGCTTCTGGCCCAATCATGAACCAGGAACAAGAGACGCTCCGGAAGCTTGATCGGCTCCTGAACCAGCTCGATCGGAAGGCCAGGCGGCCGCGCTCGCGATTTCCGATGGCGGCGATCTACTTGACCCTGGCCCTGATCCTGGGTTATCAACTGCTCGTGCGTTTCGTCCCCATGGTCTGGTCGACGCTTCTGCCCGGTGGCTGGGCCCAGGCCGAAACTTTGTCCGGTTGGCCGGGCCTGATCTACCGCTTAGGGTGGATCTGTCACACGCGCTTCGAGGCGGTCTGCATCGCGTTGGGTGGCATTTCGCTTGCGGGATTCGTGCTGAGCTTCGGCCCCTGGCCGGCGCGGCTCGTGGTCTGGCTGGCCGCGGTCGGGTTCGTTCTCGTCGACGCGGGCATCGTGTTCGTCGCGATCATGACCTGTCTCAATCTGGCCCTCTGAAAACGAGTCCAGGGCCGTCTCGGGCGGGTGGCTCGAGCGGTTCTCGCCCATTTCACGTCAATTTAAAGGCGACCTCTATCATGATCCGCCTGGGAATTTGCAACGAACTCTTCGAGGGGTGGGACTTCGCCGAGGTTTGCCGGACGGTCAAGGCGCTCGGCTACGAAGGCCTCGAAATTGCGCCGTTCACCCTGGCACCGCGAATCACCGACGTCTCGGCGGCGCGTCGCCGCGAACTCCGTACGATCATCGAGGACGCGGGCCTGAGCACGATCGGTCTCCACTGGCTCTTGGCCAAGACCGAGGGCTTTTACCTGACGACTCCCGACGTTGCGGTCCGGAATCAAACGGCCGACTATCTCGTGGAACTGGCCGAGGCGACTCGCGACCTCGGCGGCACCCTGATGGTCCTCGGCTCACCCAAACAACGCGATTTGCTGCCGGGGGTCTCCTACGATCAGGCGTTCGACTTCGCCGTCGATGTGCTGAGCCGATCGATGCCGAAGATCGGCGACTTCGGGGTCGACCTTTGCGTGGAGCCGCTGGCGCCGAGTGAGACCGACTTTCTTAACACGTGCGACCAGGCGAACGTCATGATCGAGCGGGTGGGCCACCCGAACTTCAAGCTCCACATGGACGTGAAAGCCCAGAGCGGTGAGACGACCGCCACCGTTCCCGAACTGCTGACCAAGCACGCCGCCAACGCCGGACACTTTCACACCCAGGACGTGAACCTCCGCGGACCCGGTATGGGAGACGTCGACTTCGGCCCGATCATGAAGGCGCTCGTCGATTCTGGCTACGATCGTTGGGCCTCGGTCGAGGTCTTCGATTACTCACCAGGTGCCGTGGAAACGGCCCGCCAGAGCATCGAGACCCTGAAGCGGAACTTGGACGCAGCCTATGCCCGTTGATTCCGACTGAGCAATGCCCGACAAATCCCCTGCCTGAAGACTCAGGTTGGGTGAGCACGGCCCACCGATTTGGAATTGGCCTGGGATCCATCCCAAGAGCCGGTGGGCTGTGCCCACCCGCCAATTCCCTGGCGTCGACACCCATTCGTGGTTGCCTCCTGTCCTGTTACTCGCAGGTTGGTCGGTTGCGCTTGATGTCAATGCGGTAGATTTGTACAGTAGGCGATTGCGGGGTCGGAGGGAAAACTGGTATTGTTGTAGAGAGACGAATGGGGTTTGCTCTGGGGCGAACGGATTCACGGTCTTCGAGGCGAAAAACGGAGCGATGGCGAAACGCAAGCGCCGATCGATCAACGGGCTAGGGCTTGAGAACGCGCGGCCGAAATCGGTCATCGAGGATGTCTCGTTGGCTGAGGCGACCCGATCGCGATACCTCAACTATGCGCTGAGCGTTATTACGTCACGCGCCTTGCCGGACGTCCGTGACGGTCTGAAACCAGTCCAACGCCGCATTCTGTATGCGATGTGGCATGATTTGCACCTGAGCTCGGACAGCCGCTTCATGAAATGCGCGGCGGTCGTCGGCGAGGTGATGAAGAGTTATCACCCGCACGGTGACGCATCCATCTATGATGCCTTGGTGCGGATGGCTCAACCATTCAGCCTTCGGTATCCGTTGGTGGAAGGTTACGGAAACTTCGGGTCGATCGACGGCGATCCTCCGGCGGCCTTTCGTTATACCGAAAGCCGGCTGACGCCGATCGCGCAAGAGCTCTTGAGCGAACTGCGGCAGCAGACGGTCGACTTCCGCCCCAATTATGCGTCGACGACCGACGAGCCTATCGTCCTCCCCGCCCAGTTTCCCAATCTCCTGGTCAACGGAGCGTCGGGAATTGCGGTCGGGATGGCCACGAATATTCCGCCGCACAACTTGCGGGAGGTCTGCGCCGCGCTCGATGCGCTGCTCAAGGACCGCGATCTCCCCTTGGAGAAGCTCACCCAGTACATCACCGCCCCTGACTTCCCGACGGGCGGCGTGATCCTGAACACCCCTGACGAAATCCGCCACGTGTATGCGACCGGTCAGGGGACAATCAAGCTTCGCGGCACCTATGAGCTTGACCCGGAGAAGGCGAACACCGTGCTGATCACCTCGATTCCTTACGGGATCGAGAAGGATCCGCTCGTGCAGCGGATCGGCGAGTTGATCGGCAAGGGCCTGGTTCCCCAACTCACGAACATCAAGGATTTGAGCACCGACGACGTTCGGATCGCGTTGGAGCTCCGGCCTGGTTCGAACGCCGACGCGGCGCTCGCCTACTTGTTCAAGAACACACCCCTGCAAACCAACTTCAACGTCAACCTGACCTGCCTGCTGCCCGCGGCCGGGGCCGAGATTGCGGTCCCCGACCGGCTCGATTTGCGGAGTATCCTCCAGCACTTCCTCGAGTTCCGGCTCGATATCGTCACCCGGCGGTTGCAGTACGAACTGACGAACCTGCTCCAGCGAATCCACATCCTCGAAGGATTCGCGATCGTCTTCAACAACCTTGATGAAGCGATCAGGATCATCCGCGACAGCGACGGCAAGGCCGACGCCGCTCCCAAGTTGATCGCCCGGTTCGACCTCTCCGAGCTCCAGGCCGACGCGGTGCTCGAAACGAAGCTCTACCGGCTGGGTAAGCTTGAGATTAACGACATCCTCGAAGAGCTCGCCCAGCGACAAAAGCGGGCCGCGGAGATTCAGGCGCTCCTGGACGATGAGTCGGCACGTTGGAAGATCATTCGGACCGAGTTGAAAGAGATCGGCCGCGCCTACGGCGACGATCGGCGGACCAAGGTCGACGGGCCTCCCGAGGCGATCGAGTATCGCGCGGAGGATTATATCGTCGACGAGGATGCGTGGGTGATCGTTACCCGCGACGGCTGGGCGAAGCGGCAGAAGTCGTTCACCGACGTCGCCAGCATCCGGGTCCGCGAAGACGACCGCGTCGGCTGGATCTACCGTTCCCGGGCGCGGCAGACGCTGACGATGTTCACCGATCGGGGGATGGCGTACACGCTCAGAGTCAACGACATCCCGATGACGACCGGGCACGGCGACCCGATCCAGAAGCAGTTCGCGTTTGAGGACAATGAGCATATCGTGTGCGTCCTCTGCCACGACCCGCGCTGCCTGCCCGAACCGGGTGATACTCCGCAGTCGCCCGTCTCCCTGGTCCAGGGAACCTTGGACGGAGTCAACGGGACTACCGGCGAAGGCACGAACCCGGCGCTCCCTCCTCCCCCTTACGGGATCGCCCTGACGGCCGGCGGCAAGGTCTTGCGGTTTGCGCTCGCGCCCTTGGCGACCGTCTCGAATCGCAAGGGGCGTTCGCTCGTTCGCCTCGACTCCTCGGTTCCGGACGATCTGGTCGTGGGCGTCGAGGCGACCGATGGGACGGAGAACATCTGTCTGGCGACCCGATCAGCGCGGGTCCTGATCTTCCCGGTGACCGAGGCCAATGTGGTCGGGAGCACGGCCAAGGGGGTCATCGCCATCAAGCTCGACTCCGATGACCGCGTCCTCGGGTTCGCGCTGGCCAACAAGGTGCGTGAAGGCCTGACCGTGCAAACCAACCGTGGGGCCACCCAGATTATCCGGGCCACCAAGTATCCCGTCACCAGTCGGGGCGGCCGGGGCTATGGCGTCCTGCAACGGGGGACGCTCGACGCGATCATCCACGATGAAGCGACGCCGATCCCACCGCCCGAACAAGTGGGCGAGTAGGGCGAACCACCCTTCTCCCTTGATCGATACCCGCGCGACCCTTACGTCTGCTTGAGCGAGGACGCTATCCGATGGCCTCGGGAACATATAACGCCGATTCGATCACCGTTTTGGAAGGCCTGGAGGCCGTCCGACGGCGTCCGGGTATGTATATTGGTGGGATTGATTCCACCGGTCTCCACCACCTGCTCTGGGAAGTCGTCGACAACTCGGTCGACGAGGTGATGAACGGGCACGCCACGCGGATCGTGGTCACGCTCGAAACCGATGGCAAGACGGTCTCGGTCTTCGATAACGGCCGCGGTATCCCCGTCGATATCCATCCCAAAACCGGCCAGAGCGCGCTCGAGGTGATCCTCACCACGCTCCACGCTGGTGGCAAATTCGACAACGATGCCTACAAGGTCGCGGGCGGTCTCCACGGTGTCGGCGCCAGCGTGGTCAACGCCTTGAGCAAGAGCCTGATCGCCCAGGTTCGCCGCGACGGCGTGGTTTATTCCCAGAGCTACCGCCGCGGCAAACCGCTCGGCCCGGTCGAGCCGGGGGAACCCGCGCGGGGGACCGGGACCACCATCACGTTTACACCCGACCCCGAGATCTTTCTCGACCAGGTCTACGACTCGAAGCTGATCGCCGAACGACTGGACATCAAGACCTACTTGAATAAGGGCTTGGTGATTCAGTTCGTCGATCAGAAGAAGAAAGAGAGTCACGAGTTTCGCCACGATGGAGGTGTCGCCGACTTCCTTGATGCCGTCAACCAGGCGCGGGCGGACGTGCGGGTCTCCCCCCTGCCGTTCGTGCTCGAGCGGGAAGACGACGCCGAAAATTTCCGGTGCCACGTGGCCCTGGCGTGGACCGAGTCCACCGAGGAGTCGGTCCGGTCGTTCGTCAACACGATCCCGACCGTCGACGGCGGCACGCACGAGCTGGGCTTGCGCGAAGCGGTCCGTTCGGCGGTCCGGCGGTACATGACCGATCACGACCTGATCAAGAAGGGGGTCGAGATCAAGAATGAGGATATCCTCGAAGGCTTGACCGCAGTCCTCTCCATTTGTGTTCATGAGCCGCAGTTTCAAGGGCAGACCAAGGGGCGGCTGAACAATGCCGAGGTCCGTTCCCTGGTCGAGTCGATGGTACGGCCTCGGCTCGAAACCTTCCTGATCAAGAACCGGAGCGTCGGCGACGCGATCGCCGCGCGGGTGATCCAGTCGGCCAAGGCCCGCGAAGCCAGCCGCGCGGCGGCCTCGCAGGTCCGCCGAAAAACGGCGATCAGCAATCGACTCAACCTCCCGGGCAAGCTGCACGACTGCGACAGTACCAACCCCGACGAGTCGGAACTGTTCATCGTCGAAGGCGACTCGGCCGGTGGCTCGGCCAAGCAAGGTCGTGACCGCGACATCCAGGCGATCCTCCCTCTCAAGGGCAAGGTGCTCAACGCCGAGCAGGCGGGTAAGGCGAAGGTCCTCGACAACAAAGAGCTGACCGATATTGTCAGCGCCCTCGGCTGCGGGATGGACGATCAGTACGACCCAGCTCGACTTCGCTACGGTAAGGTCATTCTCCTGACCGACGCCGATAGCGACGGCCACCACATCGCCACGCTCCTCCTGACCTTCTTCTACCGTCATCTTCCCAGTCTCTTGAACGATGGGCACGTCTTCCTTGCCTGCCCGCCGCTCTACAAAATTTCCTGGGGCAAGGAAACCTACTGGGCCGCCGATGACGCGACACGCGACCGCGCTTTGGCCAAGTTGCCCAAGAATGCCAAGCCCAACATCACACGCTTCAAAGGTCTGGGCGAGATGCCCTCGGCACTCCTCTACGAGACGACCCTCGACCCGGCCCGCCGCCGCCTGCTCCGCGTAACCGTCCCCGACGACGACCGCACCTACACCGAACGGACCGTGAGCGACCTCATGGGCAAAGAACCCGAGGCTCGATTCAAGTTCATCATGGCGGAAGCCTATACGGCGAAAGATATTGATATTTAGGTGTAATTGTGCCCGGATTTGCTTCGATCACGGGCTTGGGCCGTTCGGGGCTCCTTCCTCGAAACCTTGGACCGCTCGGGGAGCGCCGTTCAATCCGAGGCTGGGTCGACATGGATCAGGATCTTCCGGGCCCCTTTTTCAGAGGCGGCCCGGAAGGCGGCCTCGGCCTCATCCAGGGGAAACTCCGCGCCGATCAGGGGGCGGACGTCGACCTGGCGATTGACCAGGGCGGCGATCGCCTTAGGGAAGGGGCCGCACCGCGAGCCGATCACGCGGACCTCGTTGATGACGATCCCGGCCAGATCGAGGGTGTACGTTCCCGCGACGGTCGTTTTCAAGACGACCGTACCGCAAGACCGGACCAGCCCCAGCGCTGTGGGAAATCCCGAGTGCGACCCGGTGCAGTCGACGACGACGTCAAACTGCTTCGCGAGCGCTGAGGCTTCTTCAAGCCGGTGGGTGGCGATGCCCTCTCCCGCCAAAGCCAGCTTCGCGGGGTGCTTGCCAATCAAGCTCACCTGAGCTCCGGTTGTCCGTGCGACCCAGGCGCAGAGCATCCCGAGCTTGCCGTCGCCGAGGATCGCCATCTTCAGGTCGGGATGGAGTTCCAGTTGCTCGGTGATCCGGAAGGCCGCGGCGAGTGGTTCGATAAACACGGCCTCGCGATCGCTGATCGCGTCGGGAATTTCATGCAGGTTGACCAAGGGCACGACGACCTGTTCCGCCATCGCCCCGTCGTGGCCCACGATCCCCAGAACCGTCCGGTGCGGACAGTGACCGGGCCGGCCGTCTAGGCAAACAGGGCAATTGTGGCAAGCGTTATTGATTTCCGCGGTGACGCGGCGGCCGGCGTCGGTCAGGCCGACGAACTCGTGGCCGAGCACGCCACGGAACCCCAGATAGCCTTTGGCGAGTTGGATATCGGTGTCGCAGAGCCCCACGCTCCGGACGCGGAGGCGGACTTCACCCGGGCCGGGAATTGGCGTGGGGAGATCGTCACGGAGCCGGATTGAGGAGCCGTCGCAGTAGAGACCTTTCATGAAATTCCCCGATAATCATCGATTGCGGAGGCCCTGGCCCCAGAACGGGCAAATTGCCGGATCGGTTGATTTTCCCCGAATTTGTCTTTGTTCCGCGAGGGCAATCATAGTAAACTCTTGCCGCGACTTGATAGGGTTTCCCTCCGAACAGATCGCACACGCCCGAGGCGAGAGCCAGACTCATTTTTTCCGAGTGACTGGCGATTGTCGAGGCTCTCGCCGTCCTATAAGACACGACCGAACCTCCGGGTGGGCTCTGGTGCCGGAACGCGGAAGACAGTACGTGAGCCTGGATCGTGGCACCGACCGCTTCAATGGCAGCCGATGAGCATGATCGGCCCACCCCGTCGAACGAGTATCCGCCCGGACTATCCACAAATCGAAGGTTCAGCATGTCCACGACGCTTTCCGATCCCGCTCCGCAGAAGATTGCCTGGGCCCCCCTGATCTGGATCGGGGCGCTTCATGTGGGTGCCCTGCTCGCGTTCGTCCCGGCTTACTTCACCTGGCAGGCCGTCGCTCTCTGCTTCTTCCTGCATTGGGTGACGGGCGGGCTCGGCATCACGATGACCTACCATCGCCTGCTGACGCATCGCAGTTTTGCGACCCGGCCGAAGGCGCTGGAGTACGTCCTGACGGCGATCGGTTGCTGTGCCTCGGAGGGGGGGCCGATCGGTTGGGTTTCCGACCATCGCCGCCATCACGCCCATTCCGACGAAGAAGATGATGTTCATAGCCCGAACCGAGGGTTCGGCTGGGCGCATATGTTCTGGTGGATGACGCCCGACATCACCTCGATCCACACGCCCGAGTACTACCAGCGGTGGGCCCCCGATCTCTGTAAAGATCCGGTCCTTCGTTGGCTCGACAAATATTTCATCCTGTTCCCGATCCTGTTGGGCGTCGGCCTCTACGCGATCGGCGGCATGCCTTGGCTCGTCTGGGGCGGGTTCGTTCGCTCGGTCTTCGTGCTCCATTCGACCTGGCTGGTCAACTCGGCCACTCATATCTGGGGCTACCGGTCGCACGAAACACGTGACAAGTCGACCAACCTCTGGTGGGTCGCCGTGGTGACTTACGGTGAAGGGTGGCACAACAACCACCACGCCTTCCAGACCTCGGCCCGACACGGCCTCCGGTGGTGGGAGGTCGACATGACCTACATGACCATCCGCCTCCTCTCCTTCCTCGGTCTTGCTTACGCCATCAAGATGCCCAAGATCCCGAAGACCACCGCGGCCAGTCCCGACCGCCTTGTCGAGGACGCCGCCGGAAGTGATCCCGAGATGACCACGGTTTCCGGCACGGCCAGCGACGAGCCCGAACTGGCCGTCGCCTCGAAGTAAGCGAAGCCAACGCGCCACCGAACGCTCGGATTATCGCATAAGAGAACTTGGACGGGTGGGCCGCAACTCCGCGGCTCACCCGTTCTTGCGTATCGGCATTGTGGTTCAGGAACGGTTTCGGTGAGTAGTGGGTTGTATCGCAGCACGACTGGGGCGATGATAGTGCGAGTAAGCGGCCCTAGCTCAACGGCAGAGCAGGGGACTCATCATTTTGTGCGGAAAAAAATGGTGGCGCCGGGGGGTAACCCTCGAACGCGATCCGGGTGAATTGCGGGAAACCTAAACCCTGGGTGTCGAAACCGGTTTCGCACCGAGGGCATGGCAATCCGCAGCCTAGCTTGGTCGGGCAACAGGTGGCCAAGACGGTTCAGAGACTAGCGGGGTGAGTCCCAACAATAACCCCCGCCGACGAGCGCCCGGCCTCCTCCTGACCTTTTCCCAAAGGCCAAAGAGGAGGGTGAGATAGTCCAAGCCTCGTGGAAACGCGAGGGGCCTTGAATCCCTTGGTTGCAGGTTCGAATCCTGCGGGCCGCATTGCCGAAGATCGTGCCGAAGTGTCAGCGTCTCATCCCATCGGAGGAGGAGGCGCAAATACCAGCCGGATCGGGTCGGGTCGGAGAGTCCTAAGCAGTCGTAACGGGTCTTCGCGATGCATGACAACCCCTCGCGCCACCGCCGCGGTCCACTCCACGACCTGATAGGTAGCATCCTCGCGCGAGCGGGCAGGTCTGTTTCATGACCTGGTTCGCTCGGGGTCGAGGGACCAGGTTTTCAAAAGGTTGGGGCTTGGTCGTTCTGATGGCCCTGGTTCATGGCTGGGCCATCTGGATGGGGATGGGGGGCGCTCGGGACTCTCCAACGGCTGGCCGATCTGGCATGACGATCATCCACTCTACTTTCATAGTGCCCTGATCACCCCCCGGTTCTTGAGCCTGACCGGGACCACGGCGGGTTATGACCCCAGCTTCATGTCGGGGTATGCCAAGAGCGTGGTATTTCCCGCCTCATCGACGTTGCCGGAGCTGGTGCTTACCCTTTTCGGCGGTGATCACCCCGAGTACGCCTACAAGGTTTACGTCTTGGTTTCGGCGTCGCTGATCCCCTGGCTGATTGCCTGGGGGGCGGGCCTCTGGAACGCTCGAGGCGGGGCCGCCTCCCTTGTGGTCCTGCTCTTCCTGATCTATGTCTGGACCGATTTTCCAATCAACTACGCCGCGTTCGGCATGCTGCCCTACCTCTTGGCGATCCCACTCGGGCTTGCGGCCGTGGGGGCCTTTTGCCGCTACCTGGAGCGGGGTGGTGTACGCTGGTGGCTGGTCTCAGCGACGCTGATGGCAGGGGTTGTGCTGGTCCATCTGACCGGCTCGATGGTCGTTGCGCCGGCGGCCGCCCTGGCTTACGCCACCGCGTTCGCGATGCGCGAGCGGGTTCCCGGCTCCTTCCCGGTGTCGCGGCACGTGGGGGTCTGGCTGATTCCGTTGGTTGTGCTGGCGGTCAATGCCTTCTGGTGGCTTCCGGGCCTCTGGCTGGCCTCCACCAAGGGGCCGAGCGACTTCGCCTTCGCTCATCCTGAAGGAGTGGTCACGCGGCTTGGCCAGATCGTGACCGTCGAAGCCCCGATTGAGAGCGTTCTCTGGGGGACGGGCCTGTTGGGGCTCGCTCTGCTCGTCCGGCGCGATCGGGTTCTTGGAGCGGGGCTCCTCGGGTTTATCGGGGCGGGCGTTTTTTGGGGCTATCTCGCGGGGGGCCTGCGGTCGCTCGACTTCCTCCAACCGGGGCGGCACACCTACGCCGTCTATACGGGGCTGGCGCTGGCTTCGGGGCTGGGCATCGCCGAGAGTTTGACCCGGCTCGCCGGAGCGGAACGGCCACGACTCGATCGCTGGGCGGTCGTCGGGCTGGTCCTTGTCGGGCTTCGCCTGTTCGGACCCGCGATGAATGCGTCGGTGCTCTCTCGAGTGGCGGGACCTCATCCGTTTTTGGAGAGCCGGCCATCCGAGCGGCTCCTCTGGGTGGTCGGACACATCAAACGATCGATGCAGCGCGGTGAGCGTCTGCTCTACGAAGAAGGGGGCTTTGGGCTCCCCGGCATCCCTGACCCGTTCCAGGGAGGGCGTTTCAGCGGGATTCTCCCTTGGAAGACCGGGGTGGAAGTCATCGGAGGCCCGTATCTCCACGCCTCTCTGGTCACGAATTTCACGCAGTTCGGCGAGGGGAAGTTGTTCGGCGAGGCGAAGTGGGGCCGCGACCACTTCGTGCGCTACGCTCGGCTCTATCGGCCGACGTACATCTTGTGCTGGAGCCCTTGGACGCGAGGTTTCTGCCGGTCGAATCCCGAACTCATTGAGGTTCTCGACGACGATGGTACGCTCCTGTTCGGTCGGGTCAACGGCTTTGCCGGCGATGCGATCGAAGGTACGGCCCAGGTTGATGCGTCGCCGGGGCGGCTGGTGGTGCGCGAGAGCGAGCCTGGGGTTGACGGAACCGTGGTCCTCCGGTATCACTCCGTCCCGTGTCTGAGGACCAATCCGCCAACCCGGTGGGAACCGGTGTTTCTGGAGCAGGATCCGACGCCGTTCATTCGGCTCCACCCCGCTGGTGGCTCGGTCACTCTGGAAATCAGGTTTCCGCCCGACAAGGAGCGCGGACCTGGGCACTGACGAGGCCGCACGCGGACCGAGACGAGTTGACGCGTGGCCCCACCTCCATGGAAGGAGTGAGAGCCGTGCTACTGGCCCCTCGCGATGCGGCCCCTGATTTCGATCGCCATTTCCGCCGTGCCGTCTGGATCGCGGCGCTGATCACCATGGTGGGTGCCGCGTTGGTTTACGCCGACAAGGCGGCCGAAGACCGCAGCGCCTTCGTCCGCTGGCGGCACCAGGTGCTCCAGTTCTGGGATGGCGAGAACATCTATGACGAGATGCGGTTCCCGAACCCGCCGATCTTCCCGATCACGATTTATCCCCTGATGACGCTCTCACCGGTCACAGGGGCACTCACCTGGTTCACGATCAAGGTCGCGCTCACCGCCGCCTCAATCTGGCTCTGCTTCCTGATGGTGCGACCTACCGGCGAACGGACGCTCCCCTCATGGATCCAGGGCTTTGTGCTGTTGCTCAGCCTGAGGCCGATTCTCAGCGATCTCCATCACGGGAATAACAACCTCATCATCCTGTTCCTGGTGGTCGCCGCGCTCCAAGCCTGGCGGAAGGGCTACGACGTGCTCGCCGGCATCACGCTGGCGCTGGCGATCTCGTACAAAATCACTCCGGCGCTTTTCGTCCCCTACTTCCTCTACAAGCGATCGTGGCGGACCGTGGGTGCCACGATGCTCGGGATGGTTCTGTTCGTTCTCGTGATCCCGAGCGTGATCCTCGGCCCGTCTTTCAACCTGCTCTGTTTGAAGACGTGGTGGCACGGGATGATGACCCCGTTCCTGGTCAACGACTTCGTGAGTCCGCAGGAGATGAACCAGTCGATGGTCGGAGTCCTGACCCGGCTCCTGACCGACTCGAAGACGGGGGGCGGTCGCTACGACGTCCACCTCGATCTCAACCTGGTCTCCTGGTCCCCCGCGTTCGTGAAAGCACTTCTCAAAGGGATCTCGATCGGCCTGGTCGGCATGCTCGCCCTGCTCTGCCGGACGAAAACGAGTCGTCGCGATGATTCGAGGCTCCTCGGTGAGTTCGCGCTCATCGTCATGACCATGCTTTTCGTCTCGGAGCGGAGTTGGAAGCACCACTACGTCACCCTGCTCTTGCCCTACACCTACCTTGTGTACCGGGTGGGGATGCCGGGACCGAAATGGCGGAGGGTGGCTTTGGGAGGCGCGCTCGCGCTCTCGGCGTTCCTGATCGCATCGACCTCGTCGGAGATTGGCGGAATCTTCGCGCACGGGCGGGGTCACAAACTGGCGCAAGGGTACGGCATGTTTCTCTGGGCGGGCGTGGTCTTATATATTGCCACGGCTTGGAGTGTTTGGGTGGAGGGCGGCGCCGATTGTGCCGATTATAGGGATATTGAGCCAGTGTCGCCGGAGCGGAGCACTTCGGCGCCTCACTGGGTGGGGAAGGCTCAGCCGACCATTTCCAGCTAAATCCGCTGGAACCGCTCAGGTGCATCTCCCCCCTGGTCTGTTGTTGAGCGATTCATCTCGGGCAGTGGCCAAGGAGGGCCTTATGAACCCGTTCAAACGAGCACCTCGCCGACGTCAGCAGGTGCAACTCTGTGCCGAGGCGTTGGAAACCCGACAACTGCTCACAGGGGGTGCGGGCAATACCTTCGCGATCATCCCCGGCACCATCGACAAGCCCAACGGCACGGTCTCGGTCTCGTTCACGCTCGACCAGTCGCACTTCACCCGGCCGAAAGGAAAAGTGGCGATTGGCATCGACGTCGTGGCGGATCCATCGGGCAGCTTGAAGCCCTTGATCTCGTCGGTGACGGACCCCCACGGTAAGATCATTCCGCAAACGATCCACGCGATCTACGACCCGCACGTGAAGCATCGCCAGGTGGCCGGCGGTAAGGGCACGAGTGCGGTGATCAGCCCGATCGGCTCGTTCCCGAGTGATCCGTCCCAGCCGGTCACGTTTACGACCCAGGTCCAAGCCACGGGCAAGACGACCGGTAAGTTCTTGCTCGGGTTCTACTTGCCCGGCGACGCCAACGGCGACGGCAAGGTCGATCAGACCGACCTCAAGCTTGTTCGCTCGCTCCTGGGCTCGAAGGCGGGCGACAAACGATATTCGTTCGATGCCGATACGAATCGCGATGGCCGGATCACCGCGACCGATGTCGCTTACACCAAGCAAAACATGGGTGTGACGACGACGATCAGCCCCGTGATCGCCGCCAACCTCGACACGTCCAGTGTGAGCAACCCCGCGGGCCGTGCGAACAACATGCCCACGGCGCGATTCACCGGCACGGCCACACCGGGCGCCGCGATCACCTACGCCAATTCGTCCGACCCCCAACAGGCGACGATCTCGACCACGGCCGACACCGCTGGGAACTACACCGTGATCACCCCGCTGAGCCTGGGTGACAACGTATTCGAGGTCACCTCGGTGGACGCGTTCGGGCAGACCATCAAGGGGAAGATCGCCGGGGTCACTTACAAACCCTGAGGCCGTTCTTCACACTCAGGAGTCGTCGAGTCCGCTTGACCCGAACCGGACACAATCAAGGCCCGTTGGATCGCATCATGCGCCAACGGGTCTTGATCGTTGAGATGGGACTCGAGCGCCTGGATCGCCTCGTCCGAGCCGATCTGGCCCAGGGCCCGGGCCACGGATGAGCGAATCACCGGATCGGGATCGTCCAACAAGCCCGCGAGCGCCGGCACGGCCGAGGCTTCGCCGCTCGCCCCCAGCACGGACGCGGCGTTCCGGAGTAATCCGGAGCGTTTCGAACGTGCCAGTGCCGTTCCCTTGATCGCCTTGGAAAAGGTGGCCGGATCTTCGGCCAGCCACTCGACGAGGTTGGGGTGGGCCCACTCCTCCCCGGGGTCGAGTGCCGGCTCTCTGCCGGCCGATGCCTTGCGGTTCCATGGGCAGACGTCCTGGCAGATGTCACAGCCGAAGACCCAGCCGTCGAGCTGCCCTGCGACGTCGTCGGGGATCGGCCCCTTATGCTCGATCGTCCAGTAACTGATGCACCGTCGTGCGTCGAGTTGGTAAGGGCCGGTGAAGGCGTCGGTCGGGCAGGCGTCGAGGCAGCGGGTGCAGGTCCCGCAGTGGCTGGACTCGTGGGGCGGGTCGTAGTTCAGTTCGACATCGAGCAGCAATGCCCCCAGCAGGGTGAAACTGCCGAGGCGGCGGTTGATGAGCATCGTGTTCTTACCAACCCAGCCGAGCCCGGCGCGGCGCGCGAAATCACGTTCGAGCAACGGGGCGGTGTCGGTCACCGCGCGGCCGCGAACGGCCGGTTCCTCGACCTTGAGCCAGTCGAGGAGGGACTCGAGCCTGCGCCAGAAGACCTCGTGATAATCGGCGGCCCGAGCGTAGCGGGCGACCTTGCCCTGGGTCGGCCCCGCCGGCTCGGATTCCGGACGGCCGTACACGAAGCTCGCGACCACGACGGACCGTACGCCCTCGAGCAGCCGGTCGGGATGGGCCCGGGCCTCGGCCTGGCGTTCGAGGTATCCCATGCCCGCCGCATGCCCGGCCTGGAGCCAGTCCAGGTAGTGTGGGTAACTCGGGGGGCTCACCGCGGGCGCAATCCCGACCTGGTCGAAACCGAGTCGAAGGGCTTCAGACTTGAGACGAGCCGTCAGGTCCGGGTCCATTGGCGGGCTTTCGGGGTCAGGCTTGTCGTAGCCCGACCGAGTCTTTCACGCCGAGGTTCTCGTAGATCCGCCGGGTCGCATCCGAGCGGTTCAAGGTGTAGAAGTGCAACCCACGGACGTTATTGTCGAGCAGGTCACGGCATTGCTCGGTCGCCCAATGGATGCCCACCCGCTCGCGGGCCTCGGGGTCGTCGCCGCAGCGATCGAGTGATTTCAAGAGCCGGGCCGGAAACCGGGCGCCGAGGGCCAACTCGGCCATGCGGCTGATATTGGTGTCGCGCGTGATCGGCATGATGCCGGCGAGAATTGGCACCTTGATCCCCGCATACTCACAGCGCTCGCGGAAGTCATAGAAATCCGCGTTGGAGAAGAAGAGTTGGGTGCAGATGTAGTCGGCACCGGCATCGACTTTCCGCTTCAGGTGGTCCATCTCGCTCAGCCGGTTCGGCGTGGACGGATGCCCTTCGGGAAAGCCGGCGACGCCGATTCCAAACCCGCGCGGGTGGGCTTGGGAGGTGCGTGATTTAATGAACGCGACCAGCCCGGCCGCATGCTGGAAGGCGTCGTTACCGCGGTTGTAATCGACCAGGTTGCGCGGCGGGTCGCCGCCGAGGGCCAAGATGTTTTCAATTCCCGAGCTGGCGTAGCGGTCGAGGATCGAGGCCAAATCATCCATGCCATGGCAGACACAGGTCAGGTGGGAGACCGCGGTCAGGTTCGTCTCGCTCTGGATCCGGATGACCAGGTCGTGGGTTCGCTCGCGGGTCGAGCCCCCTGCCCCGTAGGTGACCGAGACGAACGAGGGTTGCAAGACTTGGAGCTGTTCGATGTTCCGGAAGAGGTCACTGGACGACTTGTCGGTCTTCGGCGGGAAGAACTCGAAGCTGAACGTAGTGGGATGAGCTTTGAAGATGTCGAGTATATGCATGCTGATGCTCGTCCGTGATCTTCCGGAGCTTGCCACGATGCGATGATCTTAAGACAGGATAACCGGGGCAACCTGGGAATGGGAGTCGAATTTAAAAGCCGGTTATTTCGGGAGCCGTTTCGAGTTCGGGGCACTGACCTCCCGCTTGGGGCAGATCGAGGCGATGGCGCATTCGCCGCACCGTGGGCGGATCGCCACGCAGGTTCGCCGCCCGTGCTCGATCAGGCGATGGCTGAAGTCCACCCAATGCTTGCGCGGGATGATCTGGACGAGGTCGCGTTCGATCGTGACCGGATCGCGGCCCGTGGTCAGGCCGAGCCGGAACGAGAGCCGCTTGACGTGGGTATCGACAACCACCCCCGACGCGATCGCGAACGCATTGCCGAGGACGACGTGGGCCGTCTTCCGGCCGACGCCCGGCAAGGCGGTCAGCGCGTCGAGATCGCTCGGGATCTCGCCACCGTGTAGTGCGACGACCAGGGTCGCCATCGCCACGAGGTTTTTCGCTTTCGCCCGGAAGAATCCGGTCGAATGGATCAGCTCCTCGACCTCGGAGAGGTCGGCTTTGGCTAGAGCCTGGGGATCGGGAAAGCGGGCGAACAACGCGGGGGTGACCATGTTGACTCGCGCGTCGGTGCATTGCGCCGAGAGGATGGTCGCGACGAGCAGCTCGTAGGGATTGCGATGGACCAGGGCGCACTCGACCGTCGGGTAGAGCTGAACCAGGGAGCGAACCACCTGCTTGGCCTGGAGAGCGGGATCATCATTGGGCTGCGGAAGCCGAGGCATCGCGTTGCGTCCTCTCACCTGAGGCCTGTTCGGGCTCTGAGGTCATGATCGTAGCCGGTCGCCCACGCCTGTCAATCGCGGCCGGCATCGCCGAACGCGACCGCAGGCCCCTGCCCCGGACGCCTCCCAACGGATCGCAGCAAGCAAGGAGGCGACCCCGTTCGCGCTACGTCCATCTTCTTTTATCTTCGGCGATTGCGTTCGTGCTGAGCGAGATCAACCTCCGGGACGATCGGCGGCTCCCATTTCTCGAGGACGAGGTCCGGCTTGGGCGACGACTGGAGATTTGGGGCGTCAGGCGCGATGTCGAATCTCGGGGTGAGTGCCTACAATGGGGCACGACGCTGAACATCGAAGCCGATTCTGCCTGCCCCCATCGTCCTCAACCTGGACTCAGGCCAAACCTCACCCCCGTGGAACGTGGAAGGCGATCCCGATGGCGACCAAGAAGCTGAATTCAAGTGAAGAGCCGGTGGTCCCGGCCGCGATCCGCCCTGTTTATGACACCATCGCGGTCCTGACCGACACCTTCTGCCGGGAGCACCTGACTGAGGAGTATGCAGTCCTCTGTCGCCAACTCGCCGGGGCGCTGGCGCGCAAACGACCGTCTCCCTTGCTCGGCGGTAAACCGACGACCTGGGCCTGTGGGATCGTCCGCACGATCGGCTGGGTCAACTACCTCGACGACCGCAATCAGAAGCCGCACATGAAGCTGACGGCCATTGACAAGGCGTTCGGAGTTGCCGAGAGCACCGGCCAGGGGAAGTCGAAGGCGATCAGGAGCCTATTCAAGATCCATAACTCCGAGCCGCAATGGACGTTGCCCAGTCAGAAGAAGCCGACCGCAATGTCCTGGATGATTCCGATCAACGGCTTCATCGTGGACGCCCGGATTCTCAAGCGGGAGTTCCAGGAAGAGGCATTGCGGAAGGGCTTGATTCCCTATATCCCGGAGAAAGAGGATCGCTGAGGCCGCCGACCTCGAGCCGCCTTCAGAGCGTCTCACAAGACCCTGTGGGGGCTGGCGGGACCCCCATGGGCTTGTCGTGTTGTCTGATTGAAATTCCCTGGGACCGTGGGCGGGTCGCCCGCAGTCCCAGGGGGTGGGGAGGGACTTCGCTAGGCCGGTGGTGTTCCTGAACCGTTTTACCTTTGACCGGGCGGAACATTCGATAGCCTCTGCCGCGGTGAAAAGGCTTCAGTGTGTTTTGGCTTGTTGCAAACCGTGCCTCTCTCTTTTTGCGGGACTCGACCAATGGCCGATGACGGTGACCTGAAAGCGTTTCGCAACGTCTGCCGGCTCTTTCCCCTCCCGGGCCTCGTTTTTTTTCCGCATGCGATCCTTCCCCTGCATATCTTCGAGCCACGCTACCGCCAGATGACCGAGGATGCGCTGGCCGAGGGCGACCGGCTGATTACGATGGTCCAGCAGCGCGACGACGCGCCCGAGTCCGCGGCGGGAGTCCCCGCGGTCGAGGAGATCGCCTGTTTGGGACGGATCTTCCAACATCAGCGGCTTCCCGACGGCCGGTTCAACCTCCTCTTGCTCGGGCTGAAGCGAGTTCGGCTGGGCCGCGAGCTTCCGTCGGAAAAGCTCTATCGACTGGCCGAAGCCGAGACGCTTGAGGACGTCGATCTTGGCCCTCCCGAAGGCGATCATCGTCGGAACGATCTCCACGACCTGTTCCGGGAGGTTGTCAGTCGAACCGGCCCCGGACCGAACCACGCGGATCAGGTTGCCTTGCTCGAGACCTCACTCTCCCTCGGGCCGCTCACCGACCTCGTCGCCTACACTCTCGGGCTCCCGGTGGAACTGAAGCAGAGTCTTTTGGCCGAGACTCGCGTGACGCATCGCGCCGATGCGTTGATGGAGATTCTCGGGCGAATCCTCGCTCAGCGACCGCAATCGACCCCAGGGCCGATCTTCCCTCCCCCGTTCAGTTCGAACTAGCCGCGGCCCTGTGCTTGATTTTCGCGGTTCGCGGCCTTAGAATAGGGATTCCGAATTTTACGGAACTAGAAAAGCTGCCTTGATTTACAGACGTCGCGAAGTCGGTCGACCCAGTCGCGACCAGCCTCGGTGACTACCCGCTTGAGATCGTGATCATGTCCGAGGCTTTTCCGTCGGAACGCAGTGGCTACGATTGCGGAGACAGTGCGTTCGACGACGACAAAGAAGACGAGATTGCCAGAGTGGCCGACACCAAGATCGACCTCGAACGTATCCGGGGTGCGGTTCGGGAAATTCTGATCGCCGTGGGGGAAGACCCCGACCGTGAAGGACTTCGCGATACTCCCGACCGCGTGGCTCGGATGTATGCCGAGGTGTTTCAAGGGTTGCACCAAGACCCAAAAGTTCATCTCCAAAAGCTTTTCACTCAGAAATATGACGAGATGGTCCTGATCAAGGACATCCGTTTCGAGAGCTTTTGCGAGCATCATCTTCTGCCGTTTATTGGCCAGGCCCACGTGGCCTATTTGCCGAACGGCAAAGTGATCGGGCTCTCGAAGATTCCGCGCGTGATCGACGTGCTCGCGAAGCGTCCGCAGATGCAGGAACGTTTGACCGAAGACGTGGCCGATCTCCTCATGAAGGAGCTCGACGCCCGCGGTGTGGCCGTCGTGATCGAGGCCAGCCACAGTTGCATGACCGTCCGCGGGGTTCATAAGCCGGGCAGTTCGTTCGTCACGAGCGCCATGCGCGGGGCCTTCAAGGAACGGCTGGCGACTCGGCATGAAGTGCTCTCGCTGATCTTTGGCGGCAAGCAGACCTGAGGCGGCTGTTGCCGTCGCGAGAGGCTTGGTTCGGATCGGATCGGATCGGGCTGCCGTTCGCGTGCGAGTGACTCCGAAAACCGCGGCCCTTGAGAGTCCGGCGAGACCGATGCCGATACCGATGATCCCGCTGCTGGCTGATTTCGCGATTCGCCTGGCGTGCGGCCTGGCCTTATTACTGTTGGTCACTCCCTGGCGGATCGTCCCCCCCGCGTTCTTCAGAACGCACGCTCAGATTATCCTCGGCCTCCTCGTTCTGGCTGCGCTCGATCTATCGAGGACGGGGGTGAATGCCCCGGCCGGAGTCATCATCGGCGCGGCTGTCCTCGGATACTTCGCCACGATCACGTGGGGCCTCGGTCTGGTCCGGCTGGCATTACCGATCACGGTTGCCATTGTGCTCGCCACCGGAGGCATTCTCAGCGTCGTGTCGCGCGATCCGAGGGCCGCGACCTGGACACTCACCGCCAGCGGTCGGCTGGCCTCCGCGTTTCTGATGGGCTCGACGTTCACGGCGATGCTCCTGGGGCATCACTATCTCACGGCCCCGGCCATGTCGATTGCGCCCCTCCGGCGGTTCGTGAAGTGTATGGCCTGGGGGCTTGGGATCAGGGCGTTCGTGGCGGGGCTCAGTCTCTGGTTCTGGTTCAATAGTCCTCCCGGCTCGAGCTTTTCGGCGGGTGTCTCGCCTCTTTTCTTGACGATTCGCTGGGGAATGGGCTTCGCCGGCCTGGCCTTGGCCACCGTGATGACCTGGAAAACCGTGGAAATCCGTTCGACGCAATCGGCGACCGGCATCCTCTATATTGCGGTCATCTTCGTGTTGATCGGAGAGCTGACTTCATTGTATTCCCCTGCGATGGGGTGACAGTGGGTCGCGAGCCGGCCGTCTATCGCGCGGGCGGGTGGAAACGGTAGAATGAAAGGTTCGCGACGAGGTGCGGAATTGGGGGAGGGTGAGTCGGTCGTTCGCGGGCGGTATCGAGTGAACGACCACGGGGATTTTTGAGTCGAGCCGGTGCGAATCCTGAGTTGCGGCGGCGGCCTGATCATCCAAAAGGGGCGCGGGCGCGATCACGCAGAAAATAAGGGCGGCCGATGGAGTTGACTTATCAGTGTCCGAACTGTAACGCGGTGGGCGAAGTCGCGCCGATTGAGTCGACCCCTTCGGTGACCTGTGGCGGCTGCGCACTGAAACGCGACATGCACCCGGGCTCGTCCGAGCACGGGGAATTGAAGTCGTGCGCCTGGTGCGGGACGGAAGATCTCTACATCCAGAAAGACTTCCCTCAGGGGCTCGGGCTCTTGATCGTGATCGTCGGCTTCGCGATCAGCACGGTCTTTTGGTATTATGAAATGCCATTGCTGACGTACATGGTGCTCTTGGCCTCGGCCTTGCTCGACATGGTGCTATTTTATCGCGTGCCCGACGTCACGATCTGCTACCGTTGCCTGGGGCAGTATCGTGGACTCGGGTCGAATCCGTCGGGCCGGTTCAAGATGTTCGACCTGGCGGTCGGCGAGCGATACCGGCAGGAGCGGTTGCGCGTGGAGCAGTTGCGGGGCGAACGGGCTTCGGCCGATGCCACATCCCCATCCCCATCCCCATCCTCATCCGAGAAGTCTAGCTGAACACTGGCGAATCCGACGCACCGTTTCGAACTGTTCTTCGGACTGTTTAAGGACGCGGCCCAGCCTTGGACGAGCGGCGAGCACGGATTCACGACGACCTGCGCGGAGTCATCGAGGGCGAGTTGCTATTCGAGCCACTCGAACGCGCGAATTACGCGCATGACGCCAGTATTTACGAGATCGACCCGCTGGGGGTGATTGTCCCCCGGACCGAGCAGGATGTGGCGACCGCGGTCCGCTATGCCGCGGAGAACCAGATTGCCGTGCAGGCGCGCGGGGCGGGGACCGACCCGTCGGGCGGGGTCCTCGGCGCGGGGCTGGTGATTGATTTCAGTCGCCATTTTCGTCGGATCGTCTCGATCGCCGCCGACAGCGTGGTGGTTCAGCCGGGTGTGGTGCTCGACCATTTGAACGCACAGCTCGCGCCGATGGGTCGGCGGATCGGGCCCGATCCGGCCGGCTCTGAGTTCTGTACGATCGGCGGGATGATCGGCGTCGACGCCGTGGGGCCCCGTTCGCTCCGTTGGGGGTCGACCGGCGATTACGTGGCCCACCTTCGTGTGGTCTTCGCGCATGGCGAGGTCGCCGAGGTTGGTTACGAGCCCTGGCCCGAGTACGACGACGACGCGATCGACTTCAAGGGGGTGGTCGTCCGCAAGCTTGGAGCGCTGGCGAGGCACAACAGCGAGATGCTCTCGCGGCGGATCGCCCGGGCGCCTCGGAGCCGCGCCGGGTACGCCCTGGGGCGTTCGGCGACCCCTTCGGGAATCGATCTGGCGCGATTGCTCGTGGGCTCGGAGGGGACCTTGGCCCTGGTCACCGAGGCGACCCTCCGGACCATCCCGATCCCCGCCGCGCAAGGGGTCGCGCTGCTTCCGTTCGCGCGACTCAGTGATGCCGCCATGGCGGTTGCCAAGTGCCTCGAGGAATCCCCTTCCGCCTGCGACCTCTATGACTGGCGGTCACTTCACCTGGTGCGCGACGCCGTCCCGGCCTTTCGTGACTGGATCCCCGAACTGGCCGAGTCGGTCTTGATCGTCGAGTTCGAGGGGGACGATCCGAATGAGGTGGCCGACCGGCTTCGCCGCCTGACGAACCGGATGATCCGCTCGCGATTGCTCGTCGCCGACCCGGTCGAGTTCACCCGCCGCGCCGAGGCCGAACGGGTGCTCAATCTCCGCCGCGTCGTCGAGCCGCTCCTGATGCGGATGAAAGGACCCGCTCGGCCCATTCCGTTCATCGAAGATGTGGCCGTTCCGCCCGCGGCGCTGGCGGAATTCCTCCACCAACTGCAAAATATTTTCAAACATCATGACGTGAGCTGGACCTTGGATGCGCAGGCCGGTCTCGGCCTGCTGCGGATTCGCCCCTTCCTCGACATCGCCGACCCGTCCGACCTGGCCAAGATCGAGCCGTTGGCCACTCAGGTCGTCGACGCCGCGCTCGACCTGGGAGGTGCGATCTCGGGCGCCCATGGCTGCGGTCTTGTCCGGACTCAGTTCCTGAGACGTCAGTTCGGGGATCAGGTCCAGCTCTTCCGCGAGATCAAGGATGCGTTCGACCCGTTGAACGTCCTCAACCCCGGCAAGGTCATTGGTGACGACCCGCACCTGATCACCCGCAACATCAAGCGGATGCCCGTTCCGGTTCCCGAGCCGGAACCGGACGAGGATGCGGAAGCGGAAACGGGAACCGCGGCCACATCGTGGATTCTGCCCGTGCTCCGCTGGACCGATCGAAGCCCGATGGAGACGGCCTCGGCCTGCAACGGCTGTGGGGCCTGCCGGACCTCCGACCCGTCGGCGCGGATGTGCCCGACGTTCCGGGCCCTCGGGTCCGAGGCGGCCACCCCGCGCTCCAAGGCGAATCTGATCCGCCAGATGATGGCCGGGGCGATCGATCCCAAGCTTTGGGGAACCGAGGAACTGCGCCAGAATGCCGACCTCTGCATTCATTGCAACCTCTGTTCGAAGGAGTGTCCGTCGGGCCTCGATGTCTCGACCCTGATGCTCGAGGCCAAGGCGGCGTACGCCGAGAACCATGGGCTGCCGCCGGTGGACTGGATGCTCTCCCGCGTTGACCTCTGGTCGCGGGTGGCCAGCCGATTCCCGATCATCAGCAACGCGCTCTTATCGAACGGGACCACGCGCTGGTTGTTCGAGCGGCTCTTCGGCCTCGCCAAGCTCCGACGACTACCGAAGGTGCATCGAACCCCGTTCGTCCGCCGCGCCGCGAGACAGGGGCTGACTCGACCGAGGCCCCAGGCGCCTGGTCCTCGGGTCTTGTACTTTGTTGATGTGTACGCCAACTACTTCGATCAAGAGTTGGCCGAGGCGGCCGTGGCCGTGCTTCATCAGGCGGAGGTCAACGTTTACGTCCCGACGGCGCAGCGCGGTTCGGGCATGCCGGCTCTGGTTGCGGGCGATATCGACCACGCACGTGACCTGGCGTTGGCGAACCTTCGCGTCCTCGGCAATGCGGTTCGCGATGGCTACACGATCGTCTGCTCCGAGCCGACCGCTACTTTGATGCTCCGCCACGAGTATCTCAAGCTGACCGACGATCTCGACGCCGCACTCGTGGCGGCGAACACGTTCGACCTTGGCCAGTACCTCGCCGGTCTCGAGGCGCGGGGGCAACTTCCCGCGCCCAAGCATCCGCTCCGCGCCCGGGTCGGCTACCACCAACCCTGCCATCTCCGCGCCCTCGATGTGGGGACGCCAGGGCTCGACCTGATCCGGAACATCCCCGAGCTCGACGTCGAATTCATCGATCGCGGCTGCTCCGGGATGGCGGGAACCTTCGGCCTGGCACGCGACCACTTCCGGACCTCACTCCGCGCGGGGCGGCCCCTATTGAACCGGCTCCGCGACGTCGACATCGAGATCGGTTCCACCGAGTGTGGGGCCTGTCGAATGCAGATGGAGCAAGGAGCCCCCAAGCGGACGCTTCATCCCATCAAGCTCTTGAGCATGAGCTACGGACTGAACCCCGCCCTGCTCCGCCAGTTCAAGGCACCCAAGGCCCGTCACGAGGTCTTGTAAATGGCCCGGCGGCGGTTCCTGGGTTGACGCTTGGGGACGTCGCGGCTATCTTGCCCGCCGATTGTCCCGTCTCAAGTCATGTCCTGACACACTCGATTGTCACCTCGCGGATTCGAACGGGCGACGTGCCGCGTCGCCACTGACTGCTAATCCGGTCACGTTCGGAACGCATCGAAGAACGCCTTGGGATCTTGACGCTTTTCGGAGCGTGAATGACGTGATTCCGAAATGCGACGCTCAATCATCGGGTTCGGCCAGGGAAGGCCGGCTCTTGCGGTGGCTTGGTCGACTATGGGGAGGTGCCGTGCGGGTGCACGAGCAAACCACCGACAGCACGCGTCGGACATGGTGCTGGATCATTCTGGGGATCACGCTGGCTTCGAGCCCCGTTCAGGCTCAGAGCGACGCGGAATCCGCACAGTCGGCGCGATCGGCTGACCCGATCGATCTGGCCGCGGGCTCGATCCGACTCTGGAACCAGGGCGCCGAGCAATGGCTGCTGCTCCAGGGGAAGGTCGCGATTCACCAGGGCTTGGAAGGCGTACGCGCCAACCAAGCGGTGATCAGGGTGACTCGGTCCGAGACGCGAACCGGTGTCTCACACCGGATCGATGTCTACGCCGAGGGGCAGGCGCAGCCAATCGGCCGCCCTGTCTCCCCCCGGAACAGCTATCGAACGACCCTGGTGACGGATAAGAATATCCGGTTTAAGCCCTATGATAATAAGGTTGTGGCACGCGAACCCGGCCCTCCGAAAGGCGTGACGATTCTCGACCGCGCGTTCCCGGCGACTCAACCGGCCAATACCGCACGCTCGACAGTGCCGCTGCCGAGAACGCGTTCGGTCAGTCCGGCTGCGCAGCCGCCTGCGGCCACATCCCCATTGATCCCGGAGATCGCGCCGAGTCCGGCGATCGTCACGCCCACGACGGTCACCCGCCGCGTGGTCCCCGCGACGCAAGCGGATGAGGTTCCGCGCTCCACCCTGCCGCGGCGGAGTTCCGGTCCGGTGATCCCGGTCGAGCATTTGAACGCGTCGACATCCGTGAACGTCCCGACTTCGTCGGATGTCTCGCCGGCCACGCCAGCCAGCCGTGGGTATCCCGTGGCTCAAGGGGCCGAGACTCCGACTCTCGCCACACCCCAGCCGATTCCGCCCCCGATCATTCCGGCAGTCGTGCCCGTCACGGAGCCACTGCCGGAGTTCACCTCGGTGCCGCCCCCCGTGCTGCCGACAACGGCTTCGGTGTCGGCCGATCGCGCGGAAACAGCCGAGAAGATCGACCGAGTCGTGGTTCCGACCCAGTTCGAGCCGGAAGGGTTTGATGGGGGTTCAGCGGGCGATCCACCGGGCGGGTTCCCTTCGCCGGTCGAGTCGCCGGAGATGGAGGATGCACCGAGCGTCCCCAATCTCTCACCGTTTCCTCTCGAGCCTCCGACCGAGCTGGAACCTCTGCCCGGTCCGGGTCTCGAGCCGGTCCCCGGCTCGCCGAATGGCGAGGCCGCGCGGCCTGGCAAGCCCGCGTCCCCCGCGATTCCGATCATGCCCGGCACGGCGCGGACGACGCGGATGATTTCACGCGACGGGACCCCGTACACACTGCAAACCCTTCCCACTGTCGACGGCTACACCACGACCGTCATTCGGGGGGGCGTGAACGTTCTCACCGTGTCACCGCCGCCGACGGGTGTACTCGACCTCTCGGCCGACCGGGTGATCATCTGGCGCAAGACGGGTGCCAAGTCCAGCATCGGTCCCAACGGTGAACTGATCGAAAACGCCGGTGACCCGATGGAGGTCTATCTCGAAGGTCACGTGATCATTCGCCAGGATAAGCAGACGGTGGCCGGCAGTGGCGATCAGCAGACGATCCATGCCGAGCAAGCGTTTTATAATATCCAGGCGGGTCGATTCATCGCGGACAAGGCCGAGCTCCACATGTTCGCTCCCGGCCTGATCGCTCCGACCAAGATGTTCTCACCGCGGATCGAGCAGTTCCGTCCGCTCGTTCCTGGGAAGAACGGTGGCCTGGAATATGGACTCGAGGAGATTCGGGCCGATCAGACCATGCTCACCGGCAGCCGCTTCCCGGTGCCTGGGTACCGATTCACCAGCCGATCGGTCGACATCACTCACGTCGTGAGTGCGAAGACCGACCCCAACACGGGCCAGACTGTCGGAGATCCGCGCAACCCAAGCACCGAGCCGGACCTGACCTGGCGAATCGATGCGCGGCGAAACGTGTTCTACCTCGGGGCCCTGCCTGTCTTCTACTGGCCGCGGATCCTCGGCAACGCCGACGACATCGAACCGCCGATGCGCCAAATTCGCTACGGCTATAACAACTACCTCGGACATCAAGTTCTCGCCGACTTCAACGGGTTCCGCGTGTTCGGTATTCGCAAACCGGATTGGATCGATAACTGGAATATCGATGTCGATTACTTGAGCATGCGCACCCAGCAGTTCCCTGCCTTGGGATCGGAAGTCGGTTGGTTCGGCAAAGACTTCATCAGCGATCTGTTTGACCCGTACCGGCGCGAAAAGCGCGACGTCGACCGCGTCGGACCTGACGGCTACTTCGGCTACCTGGATATGTGGGGATTGCGAGACGACGGTATCGACGTCCTCGGTGCCGGACCGGCAGTCGTCACGCCGTCCGGAGACATTCGCCTTCCCGATGGGACGGTGCCGGGTAAGCGCGGCTTTCAACGAGGCTTTAGCGGAATTCCGGGGCTCCCGAATGGCGTCCCCGCCTTCCAGAAGTTTCGAGGCCGCATCAATATGCGGCATATGCAGTCGCTCCTCGGAGCCGACGCCGATCCTTACGAGGACTTTCGGTTACAGGTGGAGGCCGCCTACGTCTCCGACCGTCAGTTCCTGGAAGAATACTATAAGCGTTTGACCGAGACCGGGCTCGACCAGGAGACCTTGGGCTACGTCATTCGCCAGAAAGACAACTGGGCCTGGTCGATCTGGACCGAGGCCAACCTGCAGAACTTCAACACCGAGACCCAGTGGCTGCCTCGGCTCGACTACTACCGCCTGGGCGATTCCCCCTTGGGGAACCTGCTGACCTACGACCAGCATTCAGGCATTGATTACGCGAATGTTCACACGGCCGTGGAAGTGAACAACCCGAATATCTTTGCGTTCATGCCCTATGATCCGATCTCGAATACCAGCGGAGTCTTCAGGTCGGGACGTGCCTACACCAACCACGAACTCGACATGCCGCTGAACTTCGGTAACATCCTTCGGGTTGTTCCCTACGTCCAAGGGCAAGCGGTCGGCTGGGACAACCAGATCAGCGGCAATGCCGTCGGCCGGCTCTGGGGTGCCGCGGGCGCCCGGGCCGACATCATGGCGTGGCGCCGCTATCCCGATATCGAAAGTGACCTGTTCAACGTCCACGGCTTGAACCACAAGGTCAATTTCCAGGCCGACTATCGCAACGCCTATTCCAACGTGAATCTGAATGAGATCGGAATCCAGGACGACCTCGACGACAACACGTACGAGTTCGTCAGACGGTACTTCGCACTCTTCCAATACCACGGGGGACTGCTTCCGCCCCAGTACGACCCGCGCCACCTGATCATGAGGCGGGCGATTTCGCCGATCACGGGAACGACCGACGTTCAGGGGACCATTCAGACCCTCCAGTTGAACATGCACTCGCGGCTTCAGACCAAGCGGGGGCCTGAAGGGAGACGGCGGATCATGGACTTCATGACCTTCGACCTCTCGACAACCTACTTCCCCTACGCCCAGCGCGATAACTTCGGCAAGGCGTTCGGCCAGAACTCGTATAACTGGCAGTGGTTCCTCGGCGATCGCACGAGCCTGGTCTCCTACGGCTGGTTTGAGTTCTTCGACATCGGGGGCAAGCCGAAATTCCAGGCGAGCAAGAACCTGGCGCAAGACCCGTTCGGCCTGAACGTGATTACCTCGGGGATCTCGATTAGCCGCCCCCCTCGTGGGAATATCTTTATCGGTTACACGATCCTCGATAGCGGTCAGATCACGACCTCGGCGTTGAACCCAAGCGTCAGCTACTGGATGAGCCCGAAGTGGTACGGGACCTTCTCCACGTCGTATGACTTCGGTAACGCCATCTGGCTGTCGTCGATGTTCTCGTTCACTCGGGTCGGGGCCGACTACCTGACGACGATCGGCTTGGTAGTCGATCCCCAGCGCAACAATTTCTCCCAGATCGCGATCGCGATTTCGCCCCGCCTCAGCCCTGGAATCCGCCTGGGATCAGGGAGTGGGCTGAACCAGTTCGACTCGCGGTATGCACCGACACAATGACCATGAATGAGTTGCGGGATCCATCGGGACGAGTTCCGAATCGACCTGGGGGCCAGTTCATGTTCGACGGAGCTCACGAGACTGAGATGCCACGCGGCCTGTTGACCGTCCCGGTCCGCGCCGACGACGACTGGAGTGAGTTCGACCCGCCGGGGATTTGGACGGCCCGCGCGGGCCGCCGGAACTCACGCGAGAAGTTCGCGGCCGGTCTCCGAGGATTGAAGCACGCGATTCGAGGCGACTCGAGCTTCTTCGCCCATGGCTACCGCGGGATCCTGATCGCCATGACGGCCGCCCTGCTCGGGGTCAGCCCCTGGTCGTGGTGCCTGCTCGTGATCGCCGCCTGCATGGTGCTGCTGTCCGAATTGACCCACAGTGCCATCGATACGCTGGCGCGTGCGGTCGGCGATCCCGAGGCGCCACCCCTCCGAATGGCCCGCGAGATCGCCGCGGCCTGCGTCCTGGTCGCCGCCTTCGGATCGGGCGCGGTGACTGTGGTCGTGCTGACCATGAAGTTCGGTGAACTGCTCGGCTGGTGGAACTGATCAACAGCCCGGGAGCCGCCACCCGGCCGGACCAATGATTAACCATTAAGCGTTTCGGCCTAAGTTTCGGCCTATTAAGGAGATTTCGATGCTGTCGCCACGCTACCGGGTTTTCTGCCCGGTCTCGGGTGACCCGGATCCACGAGAACGGTTCACGAATGAGTGGCGTACACTGGGGATCGAAGTCGGGAGAATCGTCGACCCGGCCCTGGTTTTTCCAAGGAAATCTCAGCCGGGCCGGCCGAGCCACCGCTTGAACCACGAAGCTCAACCCGTAGCATGATCGGCCCGACCGCTCCCCGTTGCGAATTTCGATCGGGCCGACCGAGCGACTCGCGACTCTCAAAGCTCCACCGAAGTCAGTGGCCCAGCCGGCCCGGCTGGGTTTCGTCCCTTGCCATTTCGGCCGGGCCACTTCCTCTTTTCCTTCGCGGTGCGCAACTCAAAGGTGAACTGCTCTAGCTAAAGTGCATCGACGGCCGCGGCCGAGAGTGCCACCTGGCTCGCGCTGGGCGAGCCCAGGAGCCCTCGCGGGGTGGCCACGGCCTCGAAGTTCCGGCCGTTGTTGATCGGCCGGTCCTGCGGGTCGGTCAAGCGCGAGACGTCAACCCGCAGGTGCTCGATGCGGGGTAGCCGCGCTGGGCGGACGGGGATGAGGATCACCCGGTTCTGCGGGGCGTCGTAGAGGGCCCGGGTCAATGTCACGCGCCCGTCGAAGACGATCCGCGGGCCCCCGATGGCCCGGATGAGCCTGCCCGAGGAAACCGCATAGGCCGCGAGGTTCTGGGCTGCCGTCTCGGAGAGAGGACCGCTGAACCCGGCGACGAGGGCCTTGACATTCCTCAGGCGGCGCGTCGCGCCGAGGTTGACCCGCTCGACGCGCAGCGAGGTCAGGGTCACTGGGGACGTCTGGTTCGGCACCGGCGTGGCCGTCGGCGTCACCCGTAGCGCGGCTGTGCCCCTCACGCCGTTGAGGGCGGCGGTGACCGTCGCCGTGCCCGCCGTCACGCCGCTCGCCAGGCCCGAGTTGGAGATGGTGGCGACCGAGTGGTTGGCCGAGACCCAGGCGACCTGCCCGGTCAGGTTGCGCGTCGACCCATCGGAGTAGACTCCCACCGCCGCGAGTTGGCTGGTCTGGCCCATCTCGAGGCTCGCGTCTTGGGGGTCGACCACGATCGTGACCAGCCTTGCCGCCGTCACTGTCAAGTTCGACGTACCGATCACGTTCCCAAGCGTCGCCGTGATCGTCGTGGTGCCGAGTCCCGCGCCGGTGGCCAGGCCTCCCGCGTTGATCGTTGCGGTGGCCAGCGTGCTCGACGCCCAGATAACCTGGGCCGTGAGGTCGCGAGTGGATTGGTCGGAGTAGATACCCGTGGCGATGAACTGCTGGCTGAGGCCCTTCGCCACGCTCTGGCCCGTCGGCGTGACGGCGATCGACACCACCACCGGAGCCGTCACTGTCAGGACGGACGAGCCGCTGACACCGCTCAGCATTGCCGTAATCGTCGACGTGCCGAGCGCCGCGCCGGTGGCCAGGCCCCCGGAGGTGATGACTACGGTCGAGGGCGTGCCGGACACCCAGGCGACCAGACCCGTCAGGTCCTGAGTTGTCTGGTCGGAGTACGTCCCGGTGGCGGTGAACTGCTGGCTGCTCCCCTTCGCGAGGCTCGGGGTCGCCGGCGTGACGGCGATCGACACCACCACCGGAGCTGTCACCGTCAATTCCGTCGTCCCGATCACGCTCCCAAGCGTCGCCGTGATCGTCGCCGTGCCGAGTGCCGCGCCTCTGGCCAGGCCCCCGGAGGTGATGGTTGCTGTCGTCTGTGGGCTCGATGCCCAGACGACCAGACCCGTGACGTCTTGCGTTGTCTGGTCGGAGTACGTCCCGGTGGCGGTGAACTGCTGACTCAGGCCCTTCGCGAGGCTCGGGGCGGCCGGCGTGACGGCGATCGACACCACCACCGGAGCCGTCACTGTCAAGTTCGTCGTCCCGGACGCGCTCCCAAGCGTCGCCGTGATCGTCGCCGTGCCGAGTGCCGCGCCTCTGGCCAGGCCTCCCGAAGTGATTGTCGCGGTCGCCTGCGTGCTCGACGCCCAGACGACCTGACTCGTCAGATCCTGCATCGACTGATCGGAGTACGTCCCCGTTGCCGTGAACTGTTGGCTCAGGCCTTTCGCGAGGCTCGGGGCGGCCGGCGTGACGGCGATCGACACCACCACCGGAGCCGTCACCGTCAAGTCCGTCGTACCGGACACGCCGCCAAGCGTCGCCCTGATCGTCGACGCGCCCAAGTTCGCCCCACCAGCCAGGCCCCCGGCGGTGATGGTGGCAATCGAGGGGGTGCCCGAGGTCCAGGCGACCTGGCCCGTCAGATCCTGTGTCGACTGGTCGGAGTACGTCCCCATTGCCGTGAACTGTTGGCTGAGGCCCTTCGCGAGGCTTGGGGCGGCCGGCGTGACGGCGATCGACACCACCACCGGAGCCGTCACCGTCAGGATGGACGAGCCGCTGACACCGCTCAGCATCGCCGTAATCGTCGACGTGCCGAGCGCCGCGCCGGTGGCCAGGCCCCCGGAGGTGATGACTGCGGTCAAGGGCGTGCCGGACACCCACACGACCTGACCCGTCAGATCCTGCGTCGTCTGGTCGGAGTAGGTGCCCGTAGCGGTGAATTGCTGGCCGAGACCCTTCGCGAGGCTCGGGTTCGCCGGCGTGACGGCGATCGACACCACCACCGGAGCCGTCACCGTCAGGTCCGTCGTACCGACCACGTTCCCAAGCGTCGCCGTGATCGTCGTGGTGCCGAGCCCCGCACCGGTGGCCAGGCCTCCCGCGTTGATCGTTGCGGTCGCCTGCGTGCTCGACGCCCAGATGACCTGGGTTGTGAGGTCGCGCGTGGACTGGTCGGAATAGGTGCCCGTGGCGATGAACTGCTGGCTGAGGCCCTTGGCGAGGCTCGGGTTGGCCGGCGTCACCATGATCTTCGTCAGGGTCAGCGGTGCGTTGCCGAAGTCGAGGCCCGTGAGGCTCCCCCCGTCGGTGATCGTCACCTGATACACACCCGGTGCGATGGGGAGCGTCTGGCTGAAGCCCCCCTGCGGCACCTGGCGGAGCGTGTAGTTGCCCGGGGCAACGTTGGGGATCGAATAGTGGCCGCCGCCGTCCGTGGGGCTTGAGGTGGCGACCAGGGTCGCCCCGCTGTAAAGCTCGACAACCCAGCCCTGGAGTCCCCCCTCGCCGCTGTCCTGCGAGCCGTCACCGTCGAGGTCGTTGAATACAACGCCGCCGACCGCCCCGGAGGGGGTCGACACCGTCAGGTTGTCGACAGCAAAAAATGCCGGCGTGTTGATTCCATAAAGTGGGTCGTTCCGGGACGACTCGAGTCCGAATTGCAGGCTCCCCGCGCCCGAAAGCGGAGTCAGGCCCACCGTCTGCCAGGTGTTGATGATGGAGTGGTTCGAACCGAGGAAGTTCGCCAGGTCGAAGTCAACTTCGCCGATCTTCGTCCCTGTGCCATTCGGACCAGTGTAGCCCTCGATCGTCAGGCGTAAGAAGTCGCCAGCGCCGAACGCGCTCACGAAGGTGTCGCCGTTCAGCATCGAGAGATAGGCGTAGGTCGTGTTCGTGACTTCGATCGACACGGGCGTCGCGCCGTCCGGCAAATTCACAAATGAGCCGGCGGGGTGGAACGGGTCCGCCGCGCCGCCGAAGGTGAAGGCGACGCCATACGTCTGCGAACCATCCGCCCCCGATCCCGTGATCGCGCTGTACTGGTTGGTGTAGCCGGGAGTCGTCGTGTCCGTCGTGCTGGAGATCGCCCAGCCCGACCAGAGGCCACCGAAGTCGGGACTGAATTCGGTGTTGAAGGTGTTGCCGGCATCAACGAACTTGCCGCTCGGACCCGCATTATTGACGTACGTGTTGGGAGCGAGCCCGAAGCTTTCGAAGGTCGCGACGGAAGTCGTCGCCAGGAGCTTGCGATCCTCGAGAAGCTCCAGACCTAGGAGTGGGCGGAAGCGCGTCGTTCGGTGCCGCTTCGCCCGCCGACCCCATGCACCGTCTGCCCGCAGGAGAGCCCTGGCTAATATCGTCATGATGTAATCCTTGGTTGCTGTTTCTTGAGTGGAAGGCCGGTGCGTCATTCGGTGGAAGTCGGGCCGCTCAGCCCACCGCGACCGGTACGCGACTCGCCCGTCGCGGCGAGCATGCGCGGGGAAGAGAGTCCCGCGACACGGCGCGAACGAGCAAGCACTTTCGAGATCTCCAGCACGGTGGCGCGCGCCTACGCCGGCGAGCCCCGCCTTTAGCGGCAACCCTATCGAGGGAGTGAGGAGGTCAACTGCGGCACGCTCGTCCCACGCAAAGCGATGCCCACAACGGTGCTGGTAGGTCTTCTGACTCTCGAGCTGGGGCGACGAGCCTTCTCACCGGGCGGCCGTTCAGGCCAACCCGACAATGGCAATTGGAGGTGCGTCGCCCGTGAACGCTCGATTACAGCGGCGGGGCCGTTCCGGATTCGCACCGGATTCCCTGTTCGCCGGCCGCGGCAGGCTGCGCGCGACCGGCCACCAACACCTGTTCGATTCGGAAGCTTAGGCAAGTTGTAGTGTCGTTGTCAACCGGCCGGGCGTCCTCCGTGATCGATCCCGGGCCGGCCGCGCGGGATGGCGAGGACGATCGAGAAAGGTACACCCCGCACTCCGTTCCGGCAGGGGTGAGACCGAGTTGATCCCGAGCGTTCAGAGGCTATCGGCACTGACAATCTCCTGACCTTTTCGCGACAGGAGGGCGCCGAGCACCTTGTTGTTGATGCTTTCCTTCAGGAACCGGGCCGACCCGTCGGCGAAGGCGAAAGCCGCCCCACCGGAGTGGTAGCTGGCGAACTCCTGACTGAAATCACATCCGAGTCTTCCGATGGTCGTGTTGCCCTTTGCAACCTGGCAGGAAGCCCAGATTGTGCCCGGCACCGTACCGTTTCGAGCGTTGATGGGGGCACTCTGATCGAGGAAGTTTTTGTGCCCCATCCAACTGCCGAACGCGGCCTCGTGGGCTTCACCCGCGACGATGGTATACGTCGTTCCATCCGTAATATGCTTGATTGAGATGGGGGCGGTACTCACGGTCAGGGTCATGCCCCGGGCAATTTTCGAGGTATCCCCCAGGTCGTCATAGGTGTTCTGGCAGGTCGTCGCCGGGAAACAACGGACGGCCCGCTCCCCATAGTTGCCCGAATAGTCATTGCGGCCATAGAGGGACGGACCTTTGGGGTTCTCTCCATTTGGCCGCGTGAGAGACATGGTAGCATTTGTCGGGCAAATATACGTCGAAATGATCGTTCCCGCGGCTGTCGAATTCTCAGCGTTGATGTACCAGCGACTCTGATTGATGCTGTTGTACAGGGGAGCCTGTTCGACGAAGGGGAGAATTGCCGTCCCCCAACTGTTGATCCTCCTGGCTTGGACCCCTTGGCTATCGCCCACGGCCTCCGTGGGCAAGGACCCTCCGAAACCTCCGATCGGGAAGACGTCATTAAGCGAGTGGTAGTTCTGGAAACCCAGGCCGATCTGCTTGAGGTTGTTGGTGCACTGGACTCGGCGCGCGGCCTCGCGTGCCGTCTGGACGGCGGGTAGGAGCAGAGCGACCAGCACGGCGACGATCGCGATGACCACGAGGAGTTCGATGAGCGTGAACCCGCTTCGGTTGCGGGTCGAGGGATGGGGGCGCATGGACATGGAGCCTTCCGCCGGGTCGGGCGTGGGGGTTCGGCTCCGGCCCCCCGGCGCGCGGCACCTCGGCAGACGGTCTGCGAGCGGGCCCGCCCGGATGCTTGCGGCCGAAGCATCGAACAGAACTCGACGGGCAGGTCTTCTGGCTTACGGCTCCAAACGGCCCCGGATCGCCTTCCCGCCGCATGGCAGTGGCATTCTTCATCCGGGGGCCTGGCCGATGACAGCGGCGGCCCCGCGACGGATTCTCACCGTCTTCCCTATTCTCCCCAAAGCCTGCAAAGAGGTCAGGGGGCACCTGTCGAGTAACAATGATTACAGCGTCAACATGACTCGACTGTCAAGATCGCCGGAATTCATTCGTTGAGAGCGACGCGAAAAGAGTGCATGGCTTTTAATGTGGGCAATCATTTAATGACAACGACCCGATCCAGGGCGAGGAAGCCTCGTGCGACTCGTTCCCACAGTCCCCCGCTATGCCTTACCCACAAGTCGTAAGTCGTTAGCAATCCGGAGGTTATGGAAGGGGGCTGTGGCCCGAGCTGGATGCCACAACTGGAGGACTCTCAAGCACTTGCGCCGATGACCCTCGCTGGACACTGGGCCAGACCCCCCACTTTTGTGGGTAATGCATAGCGGGGACCGTGGGAACGAGGGTGATTCTTAGCTCGATGGCGGGTCGTTGGTTTTTATTCACTTTGAGGGCGGGCTGCCGCTTTCCTGCGCCTTGTGAAGGGCGGCGTGTGCGGCCTCATCGGCCGGCCGGGTGTCTCGGCTCTTGCGTACCGTGAGCTCGATCCGGCTGAGGTACTTCACATTGGCGCAGTCATCGAGCTCATCGGTGTGGCAGGCGGCCGGATCCTTGATCAGGAACCGGATCGGGCCTCCATGTTCCAGGCCGAGAGCCTGATCGCCGACCCGATAGACCACGATCCCCTCGCCCCGGACCGCTTGGAGTGGGACCGAGACGTGGAAGTCGTCGCGGTCGGCATGAAGCGTCAGGTAATTGGCCTCGGGGCGTGGGCGGACCTTTTCCAGGAGCACTTCCAGGACCACGCCGTCGCCCTGGCGTTGGGGGTGGAATCGGGAGACGTCGCGCACCTGCGCGGACTCGGGTAACTGCGCGAGCTCCTCGAATGTCAGTTCCAGCGGGTGCTCGACCGCCCCGTCGACTTTCAGAACCAGGGTCTTGTTGTCCATCGGTTATCGTTCCGTCGGATAAGTGAGAGGCACCGGCGACGTTGTCTGCTCCATTCCGAGGAGGGGACGTAGCCCCTCATGCTCACGACGTTTCGGCCGGCTCGCGCACGTTGAATTCGAGCTTCCACCGCCGCGCGTCGCGGGTGCTGTTGCACCAGAGCTCCAGCGTGCCCACCTCGGTCACCTGCGAGTGGAGGCGAACCGGGACGGTCTCGCCCGAGGCGCCCTCCTCGGCGGCCAACAAGGTCTCCATGGGGGCCATTTCCTGGAGCTCGTCGGGCTGCCAGCGGTCGAGGATCAGGCCGACCGGGTCGTCGCGCCGGGTGGTCGACCCGAGGAAGCGGAACTCCGCGGGTTCGCCGACGACCAGGCCGAACTCGGGGCCGGGGACGTCGCGCTCGGTCCCCTCTTCCATGCCCATCGGCACGACACAGAGGGCCTTGATCGGCGGGGCCACGCCGGGGACGGCCGGGCCCGAGGTTTCGATGCCGACGTAGTAGGAGCGTGGCACCCCGCCGCGAATCCGGATCCCTCGACCTTGGCGGACCTGCCCGTAGTAGGCGGCCCCGAGGGCAACGGCAAGGTCGAGGTCGTGGGTCTCCAGGGGAGGCACCGGTTCGCCGGCCCATGAGGAGAGGACCTCGACGACCCGGTCGCGAAGTTCGGTCGCCTTGAACACGCCGCCGTTGAACAGGATCGCCGAGGGGCGAAGGGTTGAGCCCTGGGCGTGGAGCGACCCCGCCTGCTGGCCCAAGAACCGCGCGAGGTGCCGGGTGATGGCCGGGTCGGACGCATACGGCAGGCCGATCTCGGTCAGGCCCACGCGACGACCGCGCGCGGGCATGTCGGTCGGGGCACAACGAGGCAGGAAACCATCGAGCAGGACGGTGTTCAGGGTCTCGCGGCTCAGCTCGGTCTTGATGGCGCCGCCGATGACCTTCGAGCCTCGGCCCAGGATCGTCACCGGCGCCGAGGGCTTCTGAGGGCTGGCGAAGAGGGTTTCCTTGGCGGTCCGGCAGGCATAGCTGAGCGCGACACGCTGGGTGGCGTCGAGTCCGTCCATGCCGTTGGGGAGTGACCCGGCCACGGCGTGAGCCAGCGCCAGGTCCATGTTATCGCCGCCGAGCAGGATGTGTTCGCCGACGGCCAGGCGGGTCAGCGCCAGGTCTCCCCCCTGGTCGGTGACTGCGATCAGAGTGAAGTCGGTCGTCCCACCGCCCACGTCGCAGACCAGGAGCAGGTCGCCCACCTTGACGTTTTTCCGCCAGCCTTCGCCTCGTGCCGAGAGCCAGGAATAGAAGGCGGCCTGAGGCTCTTCGATCAGGGTGACCTGGTCGAAGCCCGCGGCGCGTGCCGCCTCGACGGTCAACTCGCGGGCCACGGCGTCGAACGAGGCGGGGACGGTGAGGAACACGTCCTGATGCTCGAGCCGGTCGGTGGCCGTCTTGCCGGCGATTCGCAGGTTCCAGGCGTCCCGCAGGTGCGCCAGGTAGGCGGTGGAAGCCTCCACGGGGGAGACCTTCTCGACGCCCTCGGTCGGGTTCAAGGGGAGGATCGGGCTGCGTCGATCGACCCCGGGATGCGAGAGCCAGCTCTTGGCCGAGCTCACGAGCCGTCCCGGGACCTTGGCGCCGTGCTCGCGGGCGAACAGGCCCACGACCTGATCGGCCCGCGCTTTCCAAGGGAGGTCGGTGGCCGCCGCCGGGAATTCCTTGGCGGCGGGCAGGTAGAGGAACGAGGGGAGGATGGGCCGCTCCCCGACGTCGTTGACTCCCACCACCTGGGGAATCGCCAACGACCGGATCGGCGCCGGGGTGTCGTCGGTCGCCTCGCGGGTGTCGGCATAAGCCAACGCGCTGTTCGTCGTACCCAGGTCGATGCCGACGACGTAGCGGGACATGCGGACTCCTTCGATGTGCATCCAGAAATGAGGATGTGAGCCTGTAAAACTTTGGCTCCACTCCGGTGCCGGTCAATCCAAGCGAGCGAGCGAGAGTCGGTGGCCGGCTCAGGAGACCTCGACCTCGGCCGGCGAGAGCACCGACGTATCGTCGCGAGCGACCGGGAGGACCGGCAGATGGACCGCCTTGACCCGCCAGCCGTGGTGTTTCAAAGTGCCCTGGAACGGAGGCGATCCATTCACGTTGCCGATCAGGCGGATGGCGGCCGGATCGAAGTCGGCGGCGATCGTCACCCGCTCTTCTTCGGCCGCGTTCATGATCGGCTCGATCGTGAGGTAATCCCGCAAGGACTTGCGGCAGCCACGATGGATGTCCCGGACCGCGGCGCCGATCTGAGCGTCGGTGTAGGCGTCGATGTCTTCCTCGAGGAAGTCGATCAGGCGACCGTCGCGTTGGAGGACCGCCAAGACCCGGAGGTCGGGACCCGTCGAGGCTTTCACAAAGAGCGGTTCAACCCGGGCCGCGAAGTCACGGTCGGTCAGCGTCCGGAAGCAGGACTTCAGGGCGAGCCAGAGACGGTTCAAAGGGTACAACTCCTCGTGATCGAGCGGGGATCTGGAGCGTCGAGCGATGACCGATCATCGCCCACTCGCATCATCAATCGTAGCCGTTCCACCCGCGACTCGTCGGAAAAAAATCGGTCTTTCTTCCCGGATCAATTTCCCACTTTAACCGCATCGTCGCCGCTTGAAAACGCGCGGACCCGCGAGAAAAATCAGACATCGGGGTCGGCTCGAGCTCGTCCGTGCGACCGTCGAGGCGCACGGATCTCGAGTCTCGCTCCGGCCCGGTTCAATCGCGGGGCGCCATTTCGAGGGGCGGAGCGAGTTCCGTGGGAGGATTGGACGACGGGCTCGCCTCCTCTCGCTCCTCCGGGTTGCGGGTGGCGACGTGGACGTTGACGAACGGGGCGCGAACGTGGACGCCGTTCCTGGTTCGAACGTTCACCAGCCCCCCCCCATCGTCCGAGCTGAGTCGATCAGGGCCGTGACAGCCGAGCAGAGAACCCGAGAGGACGAGAGCGGACAGGATTCGGCTGAGGTGGGGTTGCATGACCCAGGTCTCCCATTTTCCGTGAACTTCACCGAGAAGAAGATCGACATCACGCCTTCTCTGAGTTACTTTCATTAAAGAGCAAAGTCCTTACTCCCTACTTCCCCACTCCGTGAGTAAGGCTCGGTAGACTGACCCCGGTTCTTTCGAGACCTGGCCTGCCTGATTTGCCTCTTCTTAAGTACAGACCTGGGCCGCGATCCTCAGGAGGCGATATCATCATGTCCTCGTTCCGTACTCGAGAGGAGCCGGATGGTCTCGTCATCATGCTCGACGACGCAGCCGGCTTGAATGACTTTCGATCGTCCGCGTTCCGCGACATGCTCTACGAGCTCGTCGAGGCAATCGAGACGCCGCGGGTCGCCTTCAACCTGAGCAAAGTGGATTACCTCTCGAGCTCAGGGGTCGCGATCCTCGTCGGTCTGAAGCGACGGATCGATACCAAGAAGGGCAAGCTCGTCCTGTTCGCGACCCAGCCGATCGTCCTCGACCTCCTGCGAATCATGAAGCTTACCCAATATTTCACCTTTGCCGATGACGAGGCGCAGGCACTGGCGTCCCTTCGTCCGGTCTCTACGGTGTAATCCTCCCTTTTCATTTCCTCGTTACCCCTGTTTGCCTACCTTATCAGCTCGCCTGAAGTCGCCGAGTGAGGATCGCCGAGTAAATAAGCCGTAGCCTTAGCTCGCTGCGCCATCAGGGCTTGGGTTCGGACTGATTGGAAAAACCGTCCCGACTCATCCCATTGGCGCACGATCCAGGGGGTTTTCAGCCGGACAAGCCATTCCGAATCAGGGACGGCGGCTCGCGGCGGTTTTACGCCTGGCAGGAAGACGGGCGGAGTGACCGACCATTTTTCGTGCCGCGTTGGGGAGGGAATCTTCGATGAAATCCACTAAACGGTCTGACCGGCCCGATTCGAACCGGCTCAAGCTGGGATCGAGCCTTGAGGCACTCGAGCCTCGAACGGTGCTCTCTACAGTTCAGCCATTCACGCCCTGGATTCCGACCGACTTACCGGTCTACACGGCGGTAACCCACAAGCCGATCGCCTTCTCGATTGATGGCTTGGTCGATCAGGCGCGGACCAACCCTCAGGCGCAGTTCTTGAACAGCCGGGGCAAGATCGTCTCGGGCAAGGACCGCCAGCGGAACGAGTGGACGATCACGGTCCACGGCCCGGGCAGTGTCTTGGTCACCGACTCGACCCCGAACGACGGGATCCTCGACGACAATATCGACACGATCCAGCTCATCGGGACCGACCCGAACCGGACGTACGTGACGGCCCAGACCACCGCCTCGGCCTTCACCCCCACCGACGGTACGGTCCTCTTCAACAAGCTGGTGAGCACCACCGGCGTGAAGTCGATCATTCTCAACGGGTTCACCTTGACCCAGACCGTCGCGCCGCCCGAAGGCACGGCGAACAACTCCGATACCGGAATCTTCCTGACGGGTGGCGTGGGCCTGCTTCAGTTCCACAACATCCTCGGCACCTTCGACACCGCGACGAGCGATCTCACGACCGGCGCGGCGCGGATCCCCGATGGGCCGATCAACATCGTCATCGGTGATCCGTCGACGCGGTTGAAGGTGGCGCCGACGATTCGGATGGACAGCATCTTCAACACGGTCATCGACTCCACCGGAGCGCAGGTCGCGACCAATCCGCAGGTCAACCCGACGGTCAACTTCCTTGTGAACGGCGAGCTGCACGGGCTCGAAATCGTCTCCTCGACCCAGCATCCGTACGTCGATCCGGCGCAGCAGCTCAATGGCGTCCAAACGATCCGCGGCCCGGTGGGCGGACCCACGTTACGGTATACCAATCCGACCCTGAGCCCGATCGCCAGCGCCGGCACTCAGAACCTCTTCCCGATCGTCGGATCGACGGGGCGGACGGCGGTCCGAGCCACCGGGATCGGCCAGCTCAAATCCAAGGCGGGCGTGACCAATGTCACCGCCTCGCGTGGAGCGGTCCCGTTCCAGAACGGGTTCAGCGGCCTGAACCACCTCAAAAAGGCCTCGTTCGGCGCGAACGCCGACGCGTTGGGCCTGGATGTGAACGGCCGGATCGGCTCGCTGAAATTCAAGAAGGGACTCGGCAGCCCCGTCGGCGACAGCGCGTCGGCCACTCAGTTGGGGATTCCCGAAGGCCAGACCGGCTACCCCGCGGCGGGCTTGCAAGGGGGCCTGGTGACCGCAAGTCGCATCGGCAGGCTGAAGGTCCTGGCCGCCAACTCGAATTTCCAGACGGCGAGCAACCCCGACTTTGTTCAGCTCAATCGCCAAGGGTACACCACCTACTTTGCCCGGCCGGGCAATGCGTTGACCTCGTCTGCGATCGTTTCGTCGGGCTCGATCGGGAAAACGCAGGTTGTCGGCACCACGGTCAACAGCGAGATCAAGGGGGGCTTCCACTACCCGTCGTTCGCGGCGGGGCTGGAAGGGACGCGGTCGCGAAGCAAGGTCGGGCCGGTTGCCATCAATGGCGATCTGGCCAGCGGAGTGGTCTCGTCGACCGTTCGACCGGGCGCGAACAACGTCTACGGCAACGTTTCTCAGGTCGCCGGCCCTGGGCAGATCAGGGGCCATTCGAACAGCACCCTCTACGCCACCTCCGGGACCACCCCGCTCAACAACAAGGGCACGGGGTACTTTGCCCGCGTGAAGAGTGGTGGCTACTTGCCCCCGCCCTCGATCCATCGCAAGGTCAGCAGCGCTCAGTTCTGATTCATCGCGAGGTCTGAGCAAAAAGTACGACGAGCCGTCGCCAGTCTTGGACCGGCGACGGCTCGTTCGCTTTTGCATGATTTGAGGGCTGGCTGACTGGCTCAGAGCAGACAGGCAGAGCCCACCGCTCGTCTCATCACCAACGCCAGAGCGCGGTGCCCCAGTTCAACCCCGCGCCGAACCCGGAGGTCAGGAGCAGGTCGCCCCGCTCGATCGAGCCCGCCTGGACCAACTCATCGAGCGCGATCGGGACGGAGCCGGCCGAGGTATTGCCGTACCGTTCGAGGTTCTTGAACACGGCCTCGCGATGAAATCCGAGGACATCACTCGCGGCGTGGATGATCCTCACGTTTGCCTGGTGGGGGATGAACCAGCGGACGTCATCGACCCGGCAGTCAGCCTTCTTCATGACCTCGACCGTCGAATCGGTCAGGATCCGCACGGCCCACTTGAACACCGCGCGACCGTCCATCGTGAGGTATTGAAGCCCTTGCTGGAGCGCCTCGACCGTGGGGGGGATCCGGCTGCCGCAGGCGGGACGGCTCAGTAAGTCGCCCCCCGAGCCGTCGGAACCGAGTTGGTACGAGACCAGCCCCTGCTCCGGAGACCCCGGCGCCAGCAGGACGGCCCCGGCGCCGTCGCCGAAGAGCGGGAAGCTCTTCTGATCGCCCGGATTGATCACCCGGCTGTTGCAATCTCCTCCGATCACGAGGGCGCGCTTGCTGGTGCCAGCCGCCACGAACTGCGCGGCGGTAATCAGCGCGAAGATGAACCCCGCGCAGGCCGCCTGGATGTCAAACGCCGGGCAGTTTAACTTCAGACGGTCCTGGACCAGGTTGCCCGTCGAAGGAAAACACATGTCGGGCGTGAAGGTGCCCACGACCAGCAGGTCGACCTCGGCAGGATCGCAACCGGCGGCCTTCAGGCAGCGAATCGCTGCTTGGGTGCAGAGGTCGCTCGTGGCTTGGTGGGGAAGCGCGAACCGGCGTTCGTGGATCCCTGTCCGATTGACGATCCATTCGGGGTCAAACCCGTGCGAATCACGCAAGTCGTGATTGGTCACTACGTTTTCGGGAACGTAGCTGCCGGTCCCGAGGATCTGTATTCCCGTCAGCGAGCGGGTCCGCGGCTCGACGTGCAATTGGCCGTTGCTCATAGGCGATCCGCGACGGTCATCCACCTGGTTCTAGAGTTCCGAGCCCGAGGGGCACTCCTCGTCGGCTGCCCCTTCCGATTCCGCGGGCGGATCGTTGATCGACAACACTCAGGACCCGAACAAGGCTCGACGCGAGGGTGGGATTCTTTTGGAATTCGGGATTGTTTTGGAAAGCGGCTTCAAGGCTCGTACAACTCCCTCGGCGATTTTTGAGATTCGCCTTCGCAAGCAAAACTCGAACTCGTCACGAGGGAGAACACGACTATACTGACTGGCTCGCACGCTGGCCAGAGCAAATAGGCCGACCGGGATTTGTGGATTTGTCCCTAACCGGCTTGACCACCTTCGATTCTGATTCCTCGGAGCCCGGCGGCCACCGCGCGGGACGTTTGCATGTCCGAACATTGGATTCGCCTCCGTGGCGGCTGGGAGTGGCAGACCGGTTCCGCAGACGCCCCGATCAAGCGTCCGGTGGCCTTGCCAATCGCCTGGCCCGCCGATCAGCCAAGCCCGGTGCGGCTGCGCCGTCGCTTCGGCTGCCCACCGATCGACCCACGCCACGAATCGGTCTCACTACGCCTGGAACAGGTCCCTGGTCTGCTCGCGGTCGAGCTTAACGGCCACACTCTGGACGGCCCCCTGGATGAGTCCATGACGGTCCCACTTGGGCCAGGATCGCTCGGGCCGCTCTTGGCGAAAAACGTGCTGATTCTCGAAGTCGACCCGGTTCGTGCGACTCGTCCGGGAGAAACCTGGGGGCAGATCGCTCTGATTGTCGATGCACTCACAGGGGATCAGGAACGGTCGGCCAAAACGCCTTGATCGGCATTCCGTCCACTCATCGCCCGCAGTCCCAGGGAATGCAGGACAATACGATCAGTGGACGGGCGCCCGTTGCCCCAAGGGGATGGCCCTCTGGCTGGCGGGTTGCGACGCGGCAATGGTACACTTTTCAGCGTCTTGTCCAGAGACGATTCCGAGCGAACGCTTCCCGCATGCATGCCATCGACTTTCTCAAAGACCCGTCGAAGGTGCCGGTCAAACCGGTCTACGCCGTTTTCGGTGACGATCTGTTCCTGCGCCGAGAGAGCCTGGCGACGATCCGCCACCAGGTTCTCCAGGGGGATGACGAGGAAATGGGCCTGACCCGGTTCGCCGGCGAGCACGCCTCGCTGTCCGACGTCCTCGACGAGGTCCGTACCTTACCGATCTTCGTGAAACGCAAGATGGTGATCGTCGACGGGGCCGACCCGTTCGTCACCGCGCACCGCAAGGAGCTCGAGGCCTACGTCGAGCGCCCCTCAACGGCCGGTGTGCTGGTCCTCGCGGTCAAGGTCTGGGCGTCGAACACCAAGATCGCCAAGAACCTGGAGAAGGTCGGCCTTTCCATCGAGTGCAAAGGGCCGGCGGAACGAGTTTTGAGCGCCTGGCTCGTTCACATGGCCAAAATCCGCTCCGAAGTTCGGCTCGACTCTGACGCCGCCTCGCTCCTGATCGAGCTGGTGGGCACCGAGGTCGGGCTCCTGGTCTCCGAGATCGAGAAGCTGGCCGTCTTCGTCGGAACCAAGGCGCGGATCTCGCGCGACGTCGTGGCGAAAATGGTGGGCGCGGGACGAATCGAGGACGTCTGGAACGTGCTCAACGCCACCACGACCGGACGCAGCGCACTCGCCCTTGAACTTCTCGATCGCCTGCTCGGAGCCGGAGAGCATCCGATCGGTCTACTCGCGGCGATGAGTGCCTCGCTCCGTAAAGTTCACCACGCCGGGCAGTTGCGAAGGAATCGGCTGTCTCTGGACAATGCCTGCGAGCAAGCCGGGATCAAATTTGCACGCGATAAGGTGCGCATGCAACACACCCACCTCGGTCCGCGTCGAGTCGATCAGCTCCCTCGGCTCTTGCTTCAGGCCGACCTCGACCTCAAGGGGGCATCCAACTTGCCTCCTCGCGTGGTGATCGAAAAGCTTCTGGTCGAACTCGCCCGCCCCCGACAGGATTAAAGAGAGAATGCGTGCCATGATTCGTGGCGCCGGGCTCTGGTTCGGTGTGCTGCTGACGGTTGTTGCGACCGTGGTCTCGGCCCAGGGCGCGGAGCGCTCGGAACCCACAAGTCGGGACGGCCCCAAAGTGCCGGTGGCCCTGGTCTGGGGACCCGACGATCGACTTCACGTCGCGCTCCGCGAGGCCCGGCGGGTCATCACCATCGATTCCGAAGGCTGGCAGGTCGTCGCCGCGTGGCCGTTAACCGTCCGTCCCGTCTCGTTGACTCGCGATGAAACCGGTTCGACGTTTTTCGTGGGAGGGGCGGACGGAGAAGCGCTCGTCCTCGATCGCGCAGGCAGGGTGGTTCGGACCCTGCCGACGGGCAACGGCCCGACCCGAATTCTTCCGCTCGCCGCGGGTCAGGTCGCGGTCGCGTCGCTCTGGGACGCGGCCGTGCGGATCATCGACTGGCGGCAGGGACAAGTCGTGGCCACACATCGATTGCCGTTCCCGGTGGGGGCGCTGGTTCGAACGCCCGCGGGGAGGGTTGTCGTGGCCGACGCGTTTGGCGGTCATCTCGCCGACCTCGTGCCGGGCCGGCCGGGAACCGAGCGCGTGCGGGTCTTCGAAGGCGTCAACCTCGCGGCGGTCGCGGTCTCGGAAGAAGGCAAAGAGCTACTTGTCATTCACATGGAGCAACTCGAACCCGCGCCGATCACGGTGGCCAACATCGACCGTGGGATCATTCTCTCGAGCCGTTTGAGCGGCGTCCCACTCGCGGAGTTCGACGCGGGAGCGGAGCCGGGTGAACCCCTGAGCCGCCGCCAGGTCACGCTCGACGGCCCGGTTCACGGCGCCGCCGATCCGAGCGCGCTGGCGCTCAGCCCCGACGGAACCCAGATCTTCATCACGTTGGCCGGATCGCACCAGGTCCTCAAGAACGATCGCACGAACGGGGGTTCAGCGGTGTCGGGCGCGGCGCCTCGGTTCCGGCCCTTGGGGCACAACCAGCGGCTGCAAGTGCTCGAGGTCGGCCGCTCCCCCGTCGCCCTGGCGTTCGACCGGTCCGGTCAGCATGTCGTGACGGCAGACTCAATGTCCGACCGAATCTCCGTCGTCAAGGTTGCCGACCTTTCGCGCGTGGCTACCGTGGAGCTCAGCCCAGGTCCCGTCGTCCGGACCCCGGAACAACGAGGCGAGGCCCTCTTCCACGACGGAAGACGCGCACTCGATCGCTGGATGAGTTGTTCGAGCTGCCACAAGTCGGGTCATACCAACGGCTTGAACTTTGACACGTTGGGTGATGGTGGATTTGGCGCCCCCAAGAACACACCCAGCCTGCTGGGCGTGGCCGGGACTGAGCCCTCGGCCTGGAACGGGTCGCTGGCCCAACTCGCCGACCAGGTCCACCAGTCGCTCGACTCAAGTTTGCGTGGCCCTGATCCGGCCCCGGGCATGGTTCAAGACCTGGTCGCCTACCTGGAAAGCCTCAAGCCGCCACCGCCGCGCCGGGCTCGTGACGACCCGGCCGCCCAGCGGGGAGCGGCCCTCTTTCGCTCAAGACGCTGCGAGACCTGCCACCGGCCCCCTGCCTACACGATCGCGGGGCTTCGGGATGTCGGACTCGACGACGGTTCGGGAGGCAACCGCAGCTTTAACCCCCCTTCCCTCCTTGGAGTGGCATGGTCGGCGCCCTATTTCCACGACGGCCGAGCGGCCACTCTCGCACAGGTCGTTGAGAGTCACAGCCCAGGGCAAAAAACCAGCCTCAGTCCCGAGCAACGGGATGACCTGATCGCCTTTCTGGAATCACTCTGACTCCCCTTCCCGGTTCCCTCCCCTATCCCTCCGTTCGTTCAGCCGAGCGGCCACTCCTGATCGCTTCGGGAGGCGTTCGCTCCGTGACCGACCAGCAACTCAGGCGAGCGATCAATCATGGATCATTGCGTGGCGAAAATCGTCGAGATCGTTGCCCGAAATCAGAGCGATCGGCGCTCGGTTCTTCAGCTTGGCTATAACCTGGGCCGGCTGAGCGAGCTCACCGGGCGCGGCCGCGAGCCCTTCTGGGATCGCTGGAAAGACGCCGTGGCCGAGTGGGATGAGCAGAAATTGGCGGTGCTGGCTCAAGAATTGCAGACAAATTCATACGAAGGAACAGGCCAAGACTGATTTCTCGATCTGACCGAGGGGCTGGTCGTGCAAACTCCTGACCGCCGAACGGTTGGAGGTTTGCGAAGGATGGGTTAGGTCAAACGCCTGTGCTCCTTTGGGAAGGGAGAGTTGTTTAGGTTGTAAGACTTGATCGTCCTGGTTTTTTTAAAAGCAAGGTTTAGGGGCCTTGCGAGTCTCTTGGGAAGGAGGTTGGGCGCGAACCGAGTGGTTGAGGAAGATGGCCGGAAATGCCGATGAAGAATCGGTTAAACTCGGAATTCTCGGCAGATTCGCCAAGTTTTTCCTTGCATAATACGCATGCGTTCGTCAGAATAAGAGCGTGCTGAAGACTTCCCGATCGATAAGGTCGGCGTTTTCGGAACCCTCGCGACTGACACACATCACGTGATTTACTAACGCTTATTGTGGCTAGCGGGCGGAAGTTAGGATAATGCGACTCACACATTCGGATGGCGTAATGACTTTGCTGGAACAGGTGGAGACCCGGGTTCGTCAGTCAACTCACGGTCGGATTCGCAACCTCTTGGTCGAAGAGGTGCAGGGTCGGCTTGTGATCCGTGGTCAGGCCCCTTCTCACCATGCGAAGCAGTTGGCCTTGCACGGTGCCTTGGAGTTGCTTTCGGGCGATCGGTTTTCGTCGGTGATTACCGTGGGGCGAAGCACGCCGGTCGCGGAAGAGGTCGCCGTCTAATCACGATCTCCGGCAGGACGGCGGGTGGCCCACGCGGATTCTGAGGTTTCTGTCGCGATCGCACGGTGATCGACCTCTTTTTTTTGACGTAAGAACCCCACTCTGGCGAACGATCCACCCCGGCCATTTGACCGGGGTGTTTTTGTGTCGGGGGGGCAGCGGATTCGTGCTCGTGAGGTGAGGGACGCGTGCGTCTTGACTTGAGGGCGGCGCGGATATCGACCATAGTAGGGGGCGCCCTTCCGCGCTCGCGATGCCAGGGAAGGACGGACGCGGAGGATTCCCTTGCTCCGCCGCTGACTGGGTTCGGGTGGGGCTCGAACTCTTGATTCGTAGGGGCCACGGTCCCATTCTTTCCGAAAGGTCTTGTTTCATGCGACGGACCCGACGCGGTCTCGGCTACGGCCTTCTCATCTTGAGCCTGGGGGCCGTCCTCGCGGCGGACACGGCGACCGCTGAGACCCATGAATCTTGGGACGCGGTCTTCATCTCCGGCGCCAAAGTCGGCTTCATCCACACGTATGTCGAACCCGTCAAGGACAAAGGGAAATCCCTGGTCCGGGTTCGCCAGGATATGGAGTTCACCTTCAAGCGGCTCGAGGACCGGGTCACGATCAAGACCATGTACGGCACGATCGAAACGCAGGAGGGAAGCGTCCTCAAACTCGAGACCCGGACGCTCGCCAGCAATCAGCAGATGACGGCGACCGGTTCGGTGGTCGACGACAAGATGACGCTCTCCCTCGACGGCGGCGGCCAGCGCCAGCAGGTGACGATCCCGTGGGGCCCGGAGGTGCGCGGCCCCTATGCCGCCGAACAAAGTCTTTCCCGGGCGCCGTTGAAGTCGGGTGAGTCGCGTGACCTTCGGATGTATGTGCCTGACCTGAACAAGATCTGCGAGATCAAGCTCGTGGCCAAGAGCACCGAGGAGGTCACGCTCGGCGACGGCAAGCGTCCGTTGCTGCGGATCGACCAGATCGTGTCGCTCGAAACCAAACCGATGCCCGAGTACAACACGACCCATTGGGTCGACGCGACCGGCCAGGTTCTCAAGAGTCGGAGCGAGATCCTGGGTGGGCTCGACATCTACCGGACGACTCGCGAGGGGGCCCGTCTGGGCGGCGACCAGGTGGCGCTCAATCTCACGATCAGTTCGATCGTGAAGGTGACCCACAAGATCGCCAAGCCCGAGACGCGTCGCGACGTGACCTACCGGGTCGGGCTGACCGATGAAGACCCCGCCACGCTCCTGCCGACCGACCGCCGGCAGACCGTTCGCGCGGGGAAGACCAAGAACTCCGCGTTTCTGGATGTCAAAACCGCCCGGCCCACCGACGGTACGGCGGGCCCCGAGACGGTCGATGCCCAGTTCCTCCGCGCCAATTCCCTGGTCACCAGCGAGGATCTGACGGTCAAAAAGCACGCGGCCCAGGCAACCGCAGGCGCGGTCGATCCCTGGGACAAGGCCGTCAAGATCACGAAATGGGTGGCGCAGAACTTGAAGGACAAGAACTTCGAGACAGCGTTCGCCCCGGCCAGCGAAGTCGCCCAGACGCTCGCGGGCGATTGCACCGAGCATGGTGTCTTGGTGGCCGCCATGTGCCGTGCGGTGGGTGTCCCATCGCGTGTCGTGGTCGGGCTCGTCTATTCTGACAGTCTCGGTGGATTCGGTTTTCACATGTGGAATGAAGTGTACGTCAACCGTCGCTGGGTGGCCGTGGATGCCGCCTTCGATCAGACGGAAGTTGACGCAGTCCATATCAAGCTGTCCGACACCAGCCTTGACGGGGTCTCACCTTACGAAGCCTTCCTGCCCGTCGTTCGCGTCCTGGGCAAAATGACACTCGAGCCGCTCGAACTGCGCTGAGCGGCCCTACCGGCCGGGCCGGGTGGTGTTCTGGCCGCCCGGCCCTTGCTGGTAATTCGGGCCGTGCCGCTTGTCCGGCTTGGATTCGATCCGTAGACTTCCGGTAGCAACGGATGAGTCTCGATCGAGCCTGTCAGGCGGTCCCTCCGGGGGAGTCTTCCCGACATGATGTGGCCCTGGACGCGCAGCGCTTTCCTTTCGATCTGCGGAGTCGCCGCTCTCGGACTCATCCCGCCAGCGCTTGCGGCGGATCCTCCCAAGTCCACGCCAACCCCCGTCAATCGACCCGAGATTGTCGTCTCCGAAGCACTCCGGAACCATCCGGTGACGGCTCAGTACCCGATCGCGACGACCTGGCGGTCCGGCCAGGTCGTCCTGTCGGGTCGGGTGGGAACCAAGGTGGTTCATGACACGGCGGTCCGGCTTGCGATTGCGAGCGGCTACTCGGTCCGCGACGATCTCAAGATCGACACGTCCGAGGTGTACCGGACCTCCGGCTCCCAGGCCCTGATGGGCCCTCGCGCCGGCCTGCCGTTCGGGGCCCCTTATTACGTGTATCCACCGCCCCTATTTGGTCGGATCGACGACCCGTTCTATGGCTTCGAGCCGCCGCTGGTGAGCTACCCGCCGTGGTGGCCCGCGATCGCGGCTCGGGAACCGATCAACCTGCCTCCGGCTCAAATGAATCTGGGGCAAGGGCAGGCGCAGGCGGATCCGGGCGCCGATCCGAATACGGCCTCGCCGATGAAAGTCCCGATCGGTGCGTCGGCCGACGACGGTTTCGTGGAAATGACCCTCGACCCGCGCGGTGCGGCCGTGCTTCGCGGGACGGTCCCCACCGCGGCCGATCGCGTGGCGATCGGCCAGAAAATCGCTCAGATCCCCGGCGTGACCCAGGTCGAGAACTTCTTGAACGTGGGAGTCGCGCCGTCAGAGACGCCCCCTCCACCTCCTCAGCCCCCCCAGCCTGCGGAACTGCCCGCGGCCAAGCCTCCGGTCAAACCGGAAGCGCCGGAGATCGACCCCGCACTTCAACCGGCGATCGCGGCCGACCATGACGAACTTTCCCAGCGCGTGGGTCGAGCCCTACTCAGTCGGCCGGCCGTTGCCAAGTTGCCGATCAAGGTTGCCGTTCGTGAGGGGGTGGCCTATCTCTCGGGAGCGGTGCCGACCGTTTATGAGGCCATGCTCGCCTTCCGCGCCGCCCAGCAGACTCCGGGCGTGCGCGACGTCGACGACCGGCTCCAGTTCGTCGTCCCCGACGGCGAACGGAGGAACCCGTTGCAGCAGAAGGGACGCCCCGAGGATGTCGAACCCTACCTGACCGCGCAAATTCGCCGCCAGGTCGGTGACATCGCCCACGTCGATCAGGTCCGGCTTCAGGGCGACACTCTCGAAATCAAGGGGTCGCTCGTTCAACAAGCAGACAAGGCCCGGCTCGACGCGATCCTTCGCTCCATGCCTGTGCTCCGCGGTTTCCGCCTCGAATCGAGTTTCATCGTCGAGTAGCGGGGCCGAAGATGAGCTTTTTTGAGAGACTGGAAAATCTAGGAAAGATTTCCTGTTCGTCTCTTGAAAAAAAGTAAAGAAGTTGCAAGCCCGAACCGGTGTTTGATCTTGATCGATTCTCCGGTCCGGGCTTAGGATGACCCGCGCGGTCGGGGACCCTGTATTCCTCGCCCCGTCATTCTGATTTGAAAACACCACGTCTCTCGGGACGGAGAGGGGTCTGGATCGCATGATCGCCAACAAGGATGGTGGCGTGTCGTCACGAGCCGCGGGACTCTTCACACAACGGTCCGGCTCGTCCACGCCCTTCTCTCAGGACCCGTTGGCCGAGGCCGTCGATTCGACGAGCCGCTGGCTCATTGATGGTCAAAACCCCGAGGGATACTGGGTCGGAGAGCTCGAGGGGGACACGATCCTCGAGTCGGAATATGTCCTGCTCATGGCTTTTATCGGCCGAGGGGCCGAGGAAATCTGCGTCAAGGCCTGTCGCTACCTCCGCGACTTGCAACTCCCCAACGGCGGCTGGGCAATCTATCCCGGTGGTCCGTCCGAGATCAGTGCGTCGGTGAAGGCCTACTTCGCCTTGAAGATTGTCGGCGTTCCGGTCGACGATCCGGCGATGGTCCGGGCGCGGGAGTGGATCCTCGAAGCCGGTGGAGCCCAAGGCTGCAACAGCTTCACCCGGTTCTACCTGGCGCTCCTGGGGCAGATTGGCTACGGCGATTGCCCGAGCGTGCCGCCGGAGATGATGCTTGTCCCGTCGCGGCTCGGTTTCAGCCTCGCCGCGATGTCGGCCTGGACCCGCACGATCGTCGTGCCGCTCTCGATCATGTCGGCGTTCAAGCCGGTGCGTCGCCTGCCGGCCGCGCAGGGGATTGCGGAGCTCTTCCGGACCGACCTCCCGCTCCATCCGGCCCGGCGAACCAAACGGCTGGTCAGTTGGACCAACCTGTTTCTCGGCTTGGATCGGGTTTTCAAATGGGCCGATGATCATTTGCCGCGCTCCTGGCGGCAGCCGGGCATTCGGGCCGCGCACCGCTGGATGCTCGACCACTTTGAAAACTCCGACGGCCTGGGCGCGATCTTCCCGCCGATGATCTACACGGTCGTCGCGCTGCACTGCCTGGGTTACAAACGCGACTCGGCCGAGTTGCAGTGGGCGCATCGCCAACTCGACGACCTCCTGATCGAAGAGGACGGCAAAGTCCGCGTGCAACCCTGCGTGTCGCCGGTCTGGGATACCGCGATCGCCGCGATTGCACTGGCCGATGCCAAGGTGCCGGACTATCACCCCGCCCTGCTCCGCGCCGGCCGTTGGCTGCTTGAAAAAGAGGTTCGAGTCGCCGGTGACTGGCAGGTGCGTCGGCCGGGTGTCGAGCCGAGCGGCTGGCATTTTCAATTCAACAACGAACGCTATCCCGATATCGATGATACGGCGATGGTGATCCTCGCGCTTCAGCGTACAGCACTGGCCAAAACGCCCGAGGCGAAAGCGGCCACCGAGCGCGGGGTCAAATGGCTCCTGTCGATGCAGAACCGCGACGGCGGCTGGGCGGCCTTCGATGTTGATATCGACAACGAGGTCCTGACCAAGGTCCCGTTCGCCGACCACAACGCGATGCTCGACCCGAGTTGTGCCGACATCACCGCGCGGATCCTCGAGTGTCTGGGAACCCTTGGCTATCGCAACGATCACCCGGCCGTGGCGCGGGCCTTGAACTATCTCTGGAAGACGCAGGAGCCGCAGGGCTGCTGGTACGGTCGCTGGGGCGTCAACTACATCTACGGGACCTGGCAGGTCTTGCAGGGCCTCAAGGCGCTCGATTTCCCGATGGATCACCCCGCCTTGCAGCGAGCGGCCGACTGGCTCGAGTCGGTCCAGCAAGCCGACGGTGGCTGGGGTGAGTCCTGCCAGAGCTATGACGACCCGTCGTGGATGGGTCGGGGTGAGCCGACGGCCTCGCAGACTGCCTGGGCTTTGCTCGGCCTGGTCTCGGCCGGCCGCGGGCGTGGTGACGCCGCACGCCGAGGCGCGGATTACTTGCAGACCACGCAACGCACCGATGGGACCTGGGACGAAGGCCCGTACACGGGGACGGGATTCCCACGTGTCTTCTACCTCAAGTATCATCTTTACCGGATCTATTTCCCTTTGATGGCGATCTCACGTTACCAGGCCGTCGCGGGACGTGTGCCGGTGCCGGTACCCGTGACAACGCCCGGTGCCCAGGCCAGCCGAATTCCGGCCCTGCCCGAGCCGTTTGTCGTCTGAATCATGCTCACTGAGTCGGTCACGAACCGACGGGGAGCCGGTTGCATCCCGCGCCACTCCCCCTCGACCCTTGACCCGCCGTCTCTGATTCTTAGCCCGAGGGCCACGGATGGTCCCGAGGATTCCGCCCCAGGAGGCAGTGCGTCATGCGATTCCCACTCTCGTTGACCAGTACCGTCGCCAGCTACATCGTCAAGAAAAAGCTCGCGCGGACCAAGCGGTTCCCGATGGTCCTGATGCTTGAACCGTTGCACGCCTGTAACCTGACCTGTACGGGCTGTGGGCGGATCCGTGAGTACGAGGCGACGATCAAGCAGAAGCTCTCGATCCAGGAATGCCTCGATTCGGTCGACGAATGTGGCGCTCCGGTCGTCTCGATCTGCGGCGGCGAGCCGATGATCTACCCGGGAATCGACGAACTCGTCGCCAAGATTCTCGAGCGGAAGAAGGTCGTCTACCTCTGCACCAACGGAATGTTCATCCGTAAGCAAATCAAAAGATTCAAGCCTTCCAATAAGTTCTTCTTCAACGTCCACCTCGACGGGATGAAGAAGAACCATGACATCGCGGTCGAGCGTGAAGGGGTTTTCGACTCGGCGGTCGACGGCATCAGGGCGGCCAAGGAAGCCGGTTTCCTCGTCTGCACGAACACCACGGTGTTCAAGGAAACCGACATGGCCGAGCTCGACGAGCTCTACGCCTTCCTGACCTCGATCGACGTCGACGGGTTCATGATCGCCCCCGGCTACGGCTACTCGGCGGTCGCCGACCAGGATATGTTCCTGACCCGCGAAGACATCCGCACCAAGTTTCGCGCGGCCGAGGCGATGTTCCGCAAATACAAGTTCAACACTTCGCCGATCTACCTCGAGTTCCTCCAGGGCAAGCGCGAAATGTCGTGCACGGCCTGGGGCAACCCGACCCGGAACATCAAAGGCTGGAAAGGCCCGTGTTATCTGATCACGGACATCCACCACAAATCGTTCGACGACCTCTTGAACAAGACGCCCTGGGAGAAGTACGGTTACGGTAAGGACCCGCGGTGCGAGAACTGCATGGTTCACTCCGGCTACGAAGCCTCGGCCGCACTCGGCGTCAACAGCAAGCTGGGCGATACGTTCAAGATGATTAAGTGGCAGTTCACCTGATCGGAAATTCATGAGTCGTGGGACATCCGGAGGCGCGGCCACCAATCCCGAGGGGACGTCGTCCGCCTCCGCCTCTTCGTCTGCCCCCGCCCCCTCACCCGCCTCTGTCGATGTCGGCATAGTGGCCGCCATGTCGATCGAGGTCGGGTTCTTGATGGACCGAATGAAGCGGGTTCGCAAATATGCGGGGCCGAAGCATACGGTCATCGAGGGGGAATGCGAGGGTAAAGTCATCGCCCTGATCGTGGCCGGCATGGGCCGCGAGGCCGCCAGGCGTGGAGCGCAACTCCTGCTCGACGGCCACCGCCCGCGCTCGATCGTCTCCGCCGGATTTGCGGGTGCGCTCGATCCCGAGCTCCGGCGCAATGATCTCGTCATGGCCAGCGAGGTTGTCGACCTCGAAGGGCAGCGGTGTGCGATTGACCTCGGTGTTTCCCAGCACGCCCCCAGGCCCCGGGTTCGCTCCGGACGCCTTTTGACGGTCGATGCGATCGTCCGCACCGCGGCCGAGAAAGCCGAGCTCCGCGAACGATTCGCGGCCGACGTCGTCGACATGGAGACGTCGGCCGTCGCCGCGCTCTGTCACGAACGCTCGGTTCAGTTTCTTTCGATCCGAGTTGTCAGCGATGAAGCAGGCGTCGATCTCCCCGCCGAGGTCGCCTCGCTGATGACCCGCTCGGGCAGCTATCAGGTCGGGGCCGCCCTCCGCGCCATCTGGAATCGACCGTCCAGCCTAAAAGACTTCTGGGCCCTCCACGAGCACGCCCAGGAGGCCGCCGATCGGCTCGCGACCATCACCGCTGGCGTCATCGCCGAGCTCCCTTGAGCCGTCCCGCCCACACTTTCTCTTGAATTCCCTCTCTGGCACCACGGGCGTCACCCCGCATACTTGGCGTGACCGATGCACACTTTCCTAATAAATAATCGGCACGAGCGAATCGCTTTGGTGCGAGATTCACCACTCCGGACAACTCTTGAGCTGGGGAGAAGCGCCAGTGATCTTGGCCATCAAGTCGAGCCTTGCCCTCCCGTTTAAGCACGTGCTCTGGTGCGCCGCCGTCTTGATTGGCAGTGGTGGTTGTGGAGCGGAAGAGGGTAAGGTTTCCCAAGCTGAGTATGATGCGTCGCGATCCGTCGTTGGAGCGGCCTCGCCTCCGGCAGCCACGGCGCCCGCGGAAGGGGCGTCCGCGACACCCCCGGCCCAGCCGCGCCGGATCATCTATAATGCCCAGGTCACGCTTGTGGTGGAGAGTCTCACCGGCGTCAGTCAACAGATCAATCAACTGGTCCAGGCCAGCGGGGGATACGTTTCGGAAACCGATACGAACATGCAAACGCATGCTCCGCGCACGGGGACGTGGAAGGTCCGCGTGCCCGTCGCTCGGTTCGACAGCTTCATGGCGTCTGTGACCAAGCTTGGCGAACTCCAGCATAATCACGTCGACTCGCAGGACGTGAGCCAGGAGTACTACGACCTCGAGGCGCGGATCTCCAACAAGCAACAAGAAGAAAAACGCTTGTTGAAGCACCTGTCCGACTCGACCGGCAAGCTTGAAGACATTCTCGCGGTCGAACGAGAATTGAGCCGGGTCCGTGGGGAAGTCGAGCAGATGCAGGGCCGGATTCGCTTTCTGACCCACCAGACCGACCTGAGTACCGTCACCATCACCGCCACCGAAGTGAAGGACTATAAGCCTCCGGTCAGCCCCACTCTCTCCACCGAGATCACGCGCACCTTCGGGCAGTCGGTCGGCCTCCTCGGCGATTTCGGCCGGGGTCTCCTGCTCTTCTTCGTCGCGGCGGCCCCCTGGTTCGTGGTGATCGGCTTCGTCGCGGTGCCGCTCTGGTGGCTCACTCGCCGGCGCTGGCTACGGGCCCGAGTCTAATTCCGTTTTCGTTCCGCTTGTCTTCCCTGGGATCGCGGGCATCGCGCCCGCATTCCGATCACTTCTTCGCCGCTGCCGCGGGATTGGCCGGAGGAGCGCTCGACGGGGCGAGCGACCGGCGAACCGCCGGAGCCCGCTGCAAGGAACGGCCCGAGGCCAGGGTCCGCGTGGGCGTCATGATGCTCTCGACCCCCATGGTGGCGACCCCTGGAATCAAGAGCAAGGCGACGATTCCGATGCCGGCCGCGTGCGTCGGGTGGAACTGGAAGATCAGGGTGAACACGGCGAACCAGACGATCGCCTGGAGGACCGTCCAGGGAAGGTCGGAGGTGAACATCGTGTCGAAGGAGGGACGGAGCCAAGTCAGCAGGGCTGCGAGCAGGAACGATCCCAGACCCACCTTCAAGCCCGCGCGAGGCGTGACTTCGTCATAGAAGAAGTCCTGGCCAAACTCGACGATCATATAGCAAGAAATGAACATCGCAAACCAGTAGATCAGCAGCGGCCAGATGATCGCGCCCATGACTGTTCACTCGGCGAGTTCGGATTGGCTCCCAAGATTGGCATCCGGAGGGAGCGTGCGGAAAAGCAACAAAGGAATCATCGGCAGCCCAACGCGACGGAGGCAAGTCTCGTCCTCGTGCCGATCCGTATCGTAACCGGATCGAGAGTCGTTGGCCACACCGCACGCTGGCGGTTTTCCCGCTGATTGGTACGATTGGACGTTCGCACCGAAGACTCATTCCAATGCGAGGAACGGGGAAACGACCCATGGTCCGTATCAGTGCCTTCGCCGACGAGATTTCCAAGGACCCGGTCGAGCAGCTTGACGTGCTCGAATCGCACGGCATCCGCCACATTGAGTTTCGCTCGATCCACGGAATCAACGTCCTCGATCTCAGCGATGCGCAGCACGAGGAATTTCGCGCTCTCTTGCGTTCCCGAGGCTTCGGCCTGAGCGCGATCGGGTCGCCGATCGGCAAGATCAAGATCACCGATCCGTTCGACGGCCACCTCCAACGCTTCGACCTGGCGATGGACCTGGCCGAGTTTTACGACGCGCCGCGAATCCGGATTTTCAGCTTCTACATGCCGCCGGGAGATAACCCGGCCATCCACCGCGATGAGACCATGACGCGGATGACCGAGCTCGCACGCCGCGCCGCCGCCCGAGGGATCACCCTCTTGCTCGAGAACGAGAAGGGGATCTTCGGCGATACCGCCGCGCGCGTGCTCGACATTCTGGAGACCGTGAACTCGCCCAGCCTGTCCCACGCCTTCGATCCGGCCAATTATCTCGAAGTCGGCCAGCCGATCGACGAAGCTTGGGACATGCTGCGTTCGCGAATGACCCACTTCCACGTCAAAGACTACGATACGAAGACCCACAAGAACGTTCCGGCCGGTGAAGGTGAGGGGCAAATTCCTCGCCTCATCGCCGACGCTGTCGCCAATGACGGTTACAACGGCTTTTGCGTGCTCGAGCCCCACCTCGTGATCGCCGAGCTCAGCTTCGGCTTCACCGGCCCCGAACGGTTCGGCGACGCCGCGCGGGCCCTCAAGGGCGCCCTGGAGGCGAAGGGAGTCGCGTACGCCTGATCGGTGGCGTCCTTTCCGTCCGACCCCAAAGGTGGGAATCGCCCCGGAAAAGCCCTCCTTCGATCCGGGATCGGCCCGATTGACCGGTCCCGGAACGGGTCATAAACTGCATACCCTCAGCCTGGTTCAAGTGGATCCAATCCTCGATCGCCACCGGAGAACGCTCAGATGATCGAATCCTCAACGAGTCGACGAACGTTTTTGCGAACCTCCCTCGCGGGGGGCCTCGCACTCGCCTCCGGAGTCGGCTCGTCCTGGGCCGCCGAGGTGTCGGGCCAGCCCGCGGCCGGTAAGATTGGCGATTTCAAGATCTCGCTCGCTCAGTGGTCGTTGCACAACGCCCTGAACAAGACTAAGGAGTTGACCAACCTCGACTTCCCCAAGGTCGCCCGCGAACAGTACGGCATCGACGCCGTGGAATTCGTGAATCAGTTCTTCAAGGACAAGGCACACGATTCGGCCTACCTGAAGGACCTGAAAACCCGCGCCAATGACCATGGTGTCACCTGCGTCCTGATCATGATCGATGGCGAGGGGGACCTGAGCGCCAAAGAGAAGGCGGATCGCACGAAGGCGGTCGAAAACCACAAGAAGTGGGTCGACGCCGCCGCGGCCCTCGGTTGCCACTCGATCCGGGTCAACACCGGAGGGAACTACAGCCCGACCGACGTCACGAACGTCGCCGAGGCGTGCTCAGCCCTCACCGAGTACGGCGACCAGCACAAGATCAACATCATCTGCGAGAACCATGGCGGGCCTTCGAGCAACCCCGATGCGCTGATTGCCTTGATGAAGGCCGTGGGCAAGCCGGGCTTCGGCACGCTTCCCGACTTCGGCAACTTCCCCAAGGACAAGAAGGGCGAGTATACGATCGACGTCTATGATGCGATCGCGCGAATGATGCCCTATGCCAAGGGGGTTTCGGCCAAGAGCTACAATTTCAGCTCCAATCGGGAAACCTCGCTCGACTACGCGCGGATCCTCAAGATCGTCACCGACAGCGGCTACCACGGATACGTCGGCATCGAGTACGAAGGCCAGCGTCTGACCGAGCCGCAGGGGATCAAAGCCACCAAGGAACTGCTTGAGTCGGTGCGTGGATCGGTCTACCGCCCCAGCGTCTGAGTCCCAGTCCAATTTCAAGGACGCGACCCGACGTCAGACGTCGATCACCCCCGGCTTCGCCATCGAAGCCGGGGGCGTTTTCCCCTGCCCCTGCGTCTACCCCACCCGACTTCCCCACCCTCGACGAAGAGGTTCGCGCATGATCGCTCCCGAACCCAAATCGGTCGCGGCCGTCATCACCGAGTGGCGCGCGAATAGCCACGCCGACGTGCTCCTCTCGCGAATCCTCGAGCCCGAGGTGTGGGGACACACGAAGCCGTTCGGATTGAAACTGGCCGCCGTCTACGCCGATCAGTTCCCGGTAAACGACCTCTGTCGGTCCTACTGTCGGAAGTACGACATCCCGATCTTTCCGACGGTCACGGGGGCGATCGGGATCGGCACGCGTGAGGTGGCCGTCGATGGCGTGATCCTCGTCGGCGAACATGGCCAGTACGCACACAATCATTTGGAGCAGACGCTCTATCCACGGCGGCGCTTGTTCGAGGAGGTTGTCCACGCCTTCCGGATCCTGAAGAAACGGGTGCCCGTTTTTAGTGATAAACACCTGTCTTATGATTGGCTGTTTTCGCGTTGGATGTACGATCTGGCGCGGCATGAGGGGATTCCCTTCATGGCCGGCTCGTCGCTCCCGGTCGCCTGGCGGCTCCCCGCCCTGGACGTTCCCCTCGGCACCGAGCTGACCGAGGCGATGGCGGTGGGCTATGCCGATCTCGAGGCCTACGGGTTCCACGCCCTCGAAACGTTCCAGTGCATCACCGAGCGGCGCCGCGGGGGCGAAACGGGGGTGCTCTCGGTGCGCTGTGTGACCGGGCCGCGGGTCTGGGAGGCGGAGAAGGCGGGGCTCTGGTCGAAAGCACTGCTCGACGAGCTGGAGCCGGCCCGGCAATCGGCGTTTCGCGATCCCAAGCCAATCCAGCCGGCGGCGAGCGACGCCCTCTTTCTGATCAATTATCGCGACGGTCTCAAGGGGGCTGTCGCGATCCTCGGCTCGGTGGGCTCGTGCTTCGCCTACGCCGGCCGCCGTCGTGGCGTCAAGGAGCCTGACGCGGCCGTCTTCATGCTGGAGGACAAGCGGCCGTACGGTCATTTCGGCCACCTGCTCCGGGCGATCGAGCAGATGATCGTGACCGGGCACCCCTCCTACCCTGTCGAGCGGACCTTGCTGACCAGCGGCATTCTGTCCGCCTTGATGCAGAGTCGGCTCGAGGGAGGATCGGTCATCCCGACGCCCCACCTGGCGGACCTGGCTTACCAGCCGGCCGACTGGCCGTATGCACCCGGGCTCGTGGGAACCCCGGCTTGACCGAAACGGGGATGCGGCGTATCGTACCCGCCGACCCGATCCCGACAGGCGCGGGCCTTATTCTGCTGGCACGAGGGATGGACCCCGTGGGTGCCGACCGAACGCACATCCTGGTACTCAACTACAACGGTCGCGAGCTTCTGGCGGAATGCCTGCCGTCGATCGTCGCGGCCGCCGTACGGGCCCCGGTCCCCTGCGCGGTCTCGGTCGTCGATAACGACTCGACCGACGACTCGCGGGAAATGCTGGCCCGGGACTGGCCGAGTGTCGGAGTCATCCGCGAGCCCAACCGAGGTCTGGCCTCGTTCAACGCGGTCCTTGCCCGGCTGGAAGAGCCGATCGTGCTCTTGCTCAACAGCGATATCAAACTCGCGCCTGATGCCGTGGCGCCGCTGCTGGCGGCCTTCGACGAGCACGACGACGCCTTGTTCTCGGCCCCCCAGTGCTGGACCTTCGACGGTGTCGAGTACGAGGGGATGCGGACTCGGGTCCGCACTCGCTTTGGTCTGGTTCAGGGGATGTGCCGGGTCCCCGGTCACGAGTCCTGTGTCGATGAGCCCGACCTGACCGCGGCCTCGGGGCCGATCTTGGCCGTCGATCGCGCGAAGTTCCTGGCGCTCGGCGGCTACGACCCGCTCTATTTCCCGGGCCGGATCGAGGACCTCGACCTTGGATTTCGCGGTTGGATGGCCGGTTGGCCGGGCTATTATGTCCCGGAATCGATGGCCTACCACAAAGGCTTCGGCTCGTTCGAGCCGGCGTTCGGCCGCTCGGGCTGCGATCGCCTGGCGGCTCGAAATAGCTTGATTTTTGCATGGAAAAACCTGAGCGGACGTCGGCTCGCCGTGCACCTGGCCTGGCTCCCGGCGCGGCTGGTCCATGACCTCGCCTCGCGTCGCGCCGATTTCGCGTTGGCGTTTGTGGAAGCCCTCAGGCGACTCGGGCACGTCCGCACCGCTCGCCGCGCACTGGCGGTGGGGAGCGGTCGCTGGATCGCGCGGCAGGAGGCTTTTTTTCAACGGTTCCAATGGTGATTGTGGGTTGGTGAAAAACACGTCGCAAGGAGGCGACAAATGCCCCGTCCGACTTTCCCCCTGGTGATCGATGCGCGCCCCCGAGGTCCCCACGGACCTCTGGCCGGTGAGCTCGTCCAGGGTCGGTGCGTCCTGGGGCACTTGCTCGACATGGCGAGGACGCTGGACAACGCGACCGTGGTGGTCCACGCCCGCCTCGAAGAGCATCCCCGGCTGGGCGACTTGCTCTCCGACCGCTCGACGGCCCCGTATGTGTTTGCCACCGGTCCGCCCCCCGAGAACGCGACCATCCTGAGGACCGACCGACTCTACGATCGCCAACGACTCCACCGCGCCTTGCGGAAGGGGAAGGACCCCGAGTCGGCCGTGCTCTGGCGGCTCGATCAACCGCACGGCCTCAGCGGCGCTGAGGCCGAGTTGACCCGCCGGCAGTCGTATCAACCGATTGGTCGCTACTGGGCGCTGCTTCCTGCCCAGATGATCGCACGACGACTGCGACCGACCCGGATCCGGCCCAACGCGCTCACACTCGCCTCCGCTGCACTCGTGGTCGGGGCCGCGGTCGCGGTCGCGTTCACACGGGCGACTCCGTGGGCTCATCTGGCCGAAGCCCTGGCGTTGGCCCTCGCTCTGGTGCTCGACACCTCGGACGGGCACCTCGCCCGGATTCAAGGGACCGCTTCGGAGTTGGGACGCTGGCTCGACGCGACGCTCGACGAGCTGGGTGACATGGTCTTGCACGCCGCCATCGCCTGGTCGGCGTTCGCCCGAGACGGGCATCCCGGCTGGCTCCTCCTCGGCATGCTCTACGGCATGGGGAAATATCTGTTCATGGTGACGACCGCCGAGGCGAAGCACGTCTCCGCGCGACAACCGCATCATGCGGCCGTCGCCGCTGCGCCGCCGGCGACGTTGCGTCCATCGAGGCTGAAGTCGTGGGTTCGCCTGACGGGGCACGCCGATGTTCGCTGGCATCTCTGGATCGTCCTGGCGGCGATCGGGCGCCTTGACGTCGCCTTGATCGTCTACGCCGTCTACTTTCCGGTCCGGGCACTCGGAAGCGCCCTGGGGAAGGTGGTGGTCCGTCATGCCTGACCCGCGGATCTCCGCCCTGATCCTGGCCAAGAACGAGGCCGAGAACCTCCCGAGCTGCCTTGCGTCGGTCGCCTGGGCCGACGAGGTGATCGTGGTCGTCGATCGCGCCAGCCAAGATCAGACCCAGGCGATCGCCGAGCAAGCCGCCGACCGCGTTGTGGTCCGCACGTTCGACGACTTCGCCAGCCAGCGAAACGCCGCGCTGGCCTTGGCCACGGGTGATTGGGTCTTCGCCATCGACGCCGACGAGCGCGCTACCCCGGAACTGGCCACCGCGATTCGCCGCGCGACCACCGACCCCGACCGCGCGCACAACGGGTTCCGGGTCCCGATTCGGAGCGTGATCCTCGGCCGCCCGTTCTCGTACTCGGGGACGCAGCACGACCTGCCGCTTCGCCTCTTCCGCCGAGACGCGGGCCGTTGGGTGGGCGCGGTCCATGAGACCGTTGCGCTCGACGGATCGGTGGGAACGTTGAGCGAGGCGCTTCAGCATCGGACGATTCCCGACATGCAGACCTTTCTTCGGAAGGTCAATGAATACACGAGTCTCGAAGCGATCGAGTTTGAACGCGAAGCACGCCCCTATCGCGGGACCGAGACCGCGTTGCGGCCGTTCTGGACGTTCGCCAAGCTCTACCTGGGGAAGCAAGGGTTTCGCGACGGCCTTGAGGGGTTCGTCTTCTGCGCTCTCTCCGGGTTCTCGGTGGCGGTCCGGGACTGGAAATACCGCGAGCGGCTCAAAATGCGGAGGGCGTCGTGACGGCATGCCACGAGGCCGAGGTGGCCGCTCAGTTCGATCGGCAGCAGCAACGCTTCAAGTCCACCGTGGCGGTGGATGACGTGCGGCTGAGCGCATTGAAGCAGCGGCTCGAACCGTTGCGCGGTCGGCGTGTGCTCGACCTGGGATGCGGCAAGGGCCGGTTCGCCCGGCCGCTGGCCGAGGCAGGGGCTGAGCTTGTCGGGATCGACCTTTCGGCCGCGATGCTGGCGGACGCCCGCGGGATCGCTCGAGTCCGAGGGTCGGCGAGGCGACTGCCGTTCGCCGCGGACTCGTTCGACGCCGTGATCGCCGTCGAGGTCTTCGAGCATCTCGCGGCGATCGATGACGTGTTGCGCGAAGCGCGTCGCGTGCTCCGCCCGGGAGGAGTCCTGGCGATCGTGGACAAGAACGCCGGGGCGCTGAATGCCGATCGGCCCTGGCTTCCCAGTCTGGTCGTGAAGCGGATCGATGAGCTCCGAGGGCTCTGGATGTATTCCCATGACAGCCCGGTTCGCGAGCGCTGGTTCTGGCCGGGGCGGTTTCGGAACCACCTGGGCCGTTGGTTCGACGAGGTGCACGTCGACCACATTCTTTCCCCCAAGGAAGCGGATCGCCGGCTCTTCCGGCAGATCCCTCGCGCTCGACTGTTGACGCTTTGGACGGCGAGGGTTGCCGGGAGCCTTGTATGAATCCATTTAATCATTCCAACCTGCCGTCACTGCCGCTCTTGCTCTGGGAGACTCCCCCGGGGCTCGACCTGATCCTGGCGCAGGAAGGGATCCCCTGCTCTCGCGTCCAGGCCGCGCATTCGCTGGCGTTCCAGAGGGGGCGCTTCGTGCTCTACGACGGCCGCCGTATTTCCGGGGCCCGGGTTCGCGCCACGTTGACTCCCGACCACGTCGCGCTCGATATCGACTTGCTCCGCCAGGAGGATCGCCGCGACCCGTTCCAGGCCTTGGTTGACACGAGGGCTGCGCACCAGTCGTGGCAGGTGACGGGGCTCACGCTGACCGAGCGTGCCGGCCGGATCGCCAAGGCGGGAATCCGCCGTCGGATCGTGCAACGCCTGCGCCATGCGGTCGGACAGGCCGGCGGACTCTGGGTGCGGCTGGGCGCGTTCCCGTTCCCTTTTCGATCGGCGTTCAACTTCCGGGTCGACCTCGACGAATCGGTCCCCGACGACTACGCGCGGTTCGCTCGCGCCCGGCGCCCCTTGGAAGATTGCACGACGCACTTCGTCAGCACGCGGGCCTACGGTGAGCATCCGGCGGTACTCTCCGACTTGCTCCGTTACGATAGCCAGTCGCACGGTCATCACCACGTCATCTACCGCGATCCCGATGCGAATCGCCGCAACCTGAGGCGGGCCCACCGGACGCTGGCGGATTGCGGGATGCCGCCCGTCGGATTCGCCGCGCCCCACGGGCGCTGGAATGCCGGGCTCGATGAGGTTCTCGAAGAGCTCGGATATCTTTATTCGTCTGACTTTCAGCTCGGCTTCGACGACTTGCCGTTCTTCCCCTGGCTCGGCGATCGGTTCTCGACGGTCCTGCAAGTGCCGATCCACCCCGTCTGCGAAGGCCTGTTCATTGAAGCTGGGGCCGATAACGGCCGCGCTGTCGCGCAGTATCTCGCCCGGGTGGTCCGGTCCAAGATCAACGCCTGTGAACCGGCGTTCGTCTACGGTCATCCGGAGCGTCGGCTCGCTCGGTTCCCCGAGGTGCTCGCCGAGCTCGCGGCTCTGATCGCCAACGAGCCGTATGTCTGGCGCACCACGCTGACCGGGTTCGCCCAGTGGTGGCGCTGGCGGGCCGAGCGGCGTTGGTCGGTCTTGCCGAAGCCGGAGGGGCGATTCGAGATCCAGTTCGACGACTGGAGTGCCGAGTTCCCCCTGGCGATCGAGATCGTCCGCGGTCATCACGTGGCGACGGTGCCGGTCACGGGGCCGAGAATGGTCGTGCACCTTGCGGATCTCGCCTATGAGCGCCGCGAGGTTCGGGCCGACCTCCCGGCACCGACCCTCGCGCGTCGGACGCCGAGCTTCAAAACGGCCGTCCGCACGGCCCTCGATTGGGAGACGGTGACCCCGCTCGCGGATCTGCCCTCGAGCACGCTGACCGATCGGGTCAAGAAGGGCCTGCGTTGGTGGCGTGACGAGCCGAACGGGGGGGACGCGCGATGAGAGCGATCCATCCTTCGGCCTGGGCCTCCGCGCGATCGCAGGGGGCGATGCAGCCGGATTCGGTTCTGTTCCACGCGCCGACGTCCGCGTTCCAGGCCCCGGGCGGCGGAGAGAACCAGCTCGTCCAGACCGGCAAGCAGCTCGAGGACCTCGGGGTCACCATTCGACTGTTCTCGCCTTGGATCGACCGACTCGAGGAGGCCCGCCTTCTCCACCTGTTCGGCATGTCGCGCGAAGGGCTCGAGCTGGCCCGCGTGGCCCGAGCGCGGGGGATCCGCGTGGTGCTCTCGCCGATCTGCTGGTACGAGCCGCGTGCGATCGCTTTCCTGGCCCCCAACCGGACCCGTGAGGTCTTCGACCTCGCGAAGCTGGTCGTCAAACGGGTCGCTCCGCGCTGGCCGAGCTGGCGTCGAATGCTCTTGAATCTTGCTGATGTGATCCTGCCCAACTCCATGGCCGAGGCCGGTCAGCTCATCCGGCTCTTCGCGATCGAGCCGGGGCGGTTTCGGGTCGTTCCGAACGGCGTGCAGTCGACGTTCACCCACGCGTCCCCCACCCGCTTCCGGTCGGAATTCGGGGCCAGGGATTTCGTGCTCTACGTCGGTCGGATCGAACCGCGCAAGAATGTACTGCGGTTGGTGGAGGCGATCACCTCGACCGGTTTGCCGCTGGTCATCATCGGCTCACCTCCGCCCGGATCCGAAGCCTATGCGGACGCCTGCCGCCGAGCCGGGGGCAACGAGGTTCTCTGGATCGACGCCTTGGATCATGACGACCCGCTCCTGGCCTCGGCGTATGCGGCGGCCCGCGTCTTCGCGCTCCCGAGCTGGTTCGAGACGCCGGGCCTGGCCGCCCTGGAAGCCGCCCTGGCGGGCTGCGCCGTGGTCATCACGCCCTTCGGTTGCACGCGTGAATACTTCGGCGAGCGTGTCGAGTATGCTCGCCCCGATCGCCCCTCGCAGATTGCCCGAGCGATTCTGAAGAGCTGGGAATCGGGCCCGGATCCTCGGTTGGCCTCGCACGTCGGCTCGCGTTTTCTCTGGTCGGATGTGGCCCAGCGAACGGCGGAGGTTTATGACCAGATCGCCGGCTGAGCCCAAGCCCGTTCCCGTTCGCCGTTACCGCTACAGCAAGCTGAAGTGGCGGATCCTGGTCCACGCGCTCGACGCGGCCGGCTCGCTCGGCATGCGCCTCTGGCGCAAGTTTCGCCCCGCGCTGCGGGTCGAGAACCCACGGCGGATCCTCGTGGTCCAGCTCGACCATCTGGGCGACGCCGTGTTGAGTAGTCCCCTGCTGGCACGTTTGCGCGTGGCCTATCCCGAAGCGACGATTGATGTCCTGGCCTCACCGAGCAATATCGAGGTCTTCCAGTCCGACCCGAATGTCGATCATGTCCGGCTCGCCGCGCGCAACTGGTTCGCACGCCGACGCGGCCACTGGGCCCTGGGCACGGCGGTCTGGGAGCTTGGTTCACGGCTCCGAGGCGCGGGCTACGACGTCGGGATCGACGTGCGCGGCGATGTCCTCTCGGTCATCGTCCTGGCGCTGGCGGGCATCCCGCGCCGCGTCGGCTGGGCGATGGGCGGCGGCGGGTTCCTGCTGACCGACATCGCCGAGTGGGTCCCCGGCCGTCACGAGGTGGCGTCGCGGCTCGCCCTGCTCGAGCAACTCGGGATCCCCGACGATGAGCCCGCGCGGGTGGCCGTTTACTCGACGGACCACGACCGCGTCCTGGTTGGCCAATGGCTGCGCGACGACTGGCCCGAACGAGCGTCCCAGGTCATGAGCCAGTCGGCCTCGCGGAGCCGGGGCGAACGCTACGCCGGGGGGCGTTTGAAGACGCTCGCGGCGCCGTCGGAAACGACCACCTGGAGCGACGAGGGCGACTGGCTTCACGCCGGTCGGTTCGGCTCCGAGGCACCTATGCTCGCCGTGCACCTCGGCGCTGGGATGGCGGCGAAGCGCTGGCCCGCCGAGCACTGGCAGGCGTTGCTCGCCCGGTTCCTCGAGGATGGCTGGCGGGTCGTTCTGGTCGGCGGTTCCGAGGACACCCCGGTCGCCGAGCGGATGGTCCCTCACGCCAATCTCCGCGACTGGACCGGTCGGTTGACCGTGCCCCAGACGGCCGCCTTCCTCGAACGCGCCGACCTGTTCATCGGCTCCGACTCCGGCCCCGCCCATCTGGCGGCCTGCGCCGGGATCGCCTCGGTCATCCTCTTCAGCGGCACGAACCGCCCCGGCCAGTGGCGTCCCTGGTCACGCCGATCCCTGGTCTTGCGCCACAACGTCCCATGCCGCCCGTGCCATCAAAAGATCTGCCCACTTGTCGATCACCCCTGCATGTCCGGACTCCAACCGGAGCGGGTCTATCGCCAGGCAAAACGCTGGTGGGCCCGGATCCACCGCGAGGAATCGCCCCATGCACCGATCTGAATCCGATCGCCGGCCCGTCGTGGTCGCTCGCCCCTTCGACTGGCGTGGCTGGGTCGTCCTGGCCTGGGTGCTCTGGTTCGGCCTGCTCTACGGCAAGATGGTGGTCGAGAGCCGGGGACACCGCGTCCGCGCGCTGGTGCCGTTCACGCAAGTCTCACCCTGAATTCGTCATTCGCGCTTCATCCCAGTGGTTCGTCCGGCAAATCCTGAACTTCGGGCTGGGAGTGAGAGCCACCCTTGAGGCTTGCGGCCTGTCCGATTTCAGCGTTCCGGCAGTCCCGGTCGTATGCTTCTCAGGTCCCTGACTGCCCCATCGGTATATCGGCTGGGAAAGGTTCTGTTGTTTTACAAGTTGATGGATTTGTATGATTTAGTTTTGGATTGCGATTCTCGTGGCGATAAGTGGTTCTCAGGCCCTACCCTTTAGCAGTGCGAAGGGGTGATGAATGGCTGTGCCAATCTCGATCGAAGCACGGTTGTACTACCGTTGTGCGTTTCAACGGTATGATGACGCTCAGGTCTTGCTGCGGGCCGACCACACGACCGGGGCTGTTTACTTGGCTGGGTACGGCATAGAATGCATTCTGAAGGCACTTGTCCTTTCGGAGCTGGCTCCCACGGCCCGGGCCGAGCTGCTCAACTCGTTTCGAGGGTCGAGGGCGCACGAGTACGATTGGCTACGGACACGATACCTCAAACAGGGTGGGGCGCGCTTTCCGCGAGACATTACCGAAGCGTTTACGCTTGTTAATGATTGGTCCACCGAGATGAGGTATTTGCCCCGAACGTTGAGAGTGGATGAAGCGGTGGGATTCTTATCCGCGGCGGAAAGAATCATTCGTTGGGTGGATGGGAGGCTTTAACATGCCAATCAACATTTCAAGAGGCGACTCCGACGGCGTCATCGAATGCATGATCGAAGCGTTGCGAGCGTACGAGGCCGACCATCCCCATTCAAAAATTGATATCTATCGCCAGAATTCAGTTTCTATCCGCGTCAGGATCATCGATTCGAGTTTCGCCAATCAGAACAAGATTGAACGTAGCAAAGATGTTTGGAAGTACTTGAATTTATTGCCCGATGAAGTCCAGTCCGACCTCAGCACCCTGATTCTTCTCACGCCCGAAGAGACAAGTCATTCGTTTGCCAATCTCGAGTTCGAGGATCCGGTTCCATCAAACTTGTGACTTCGCGATCCTCACTGAGATGGCGAGGTCCCGATTGAGAGCGAGCGGTATTCGCCTTGGTTCTTTCCTGAGACTGCCGGGCATCCGGCCCGCTCTCAATCTGATTGGAATCGAATTGACGAGCGGGCGGGTTGCCCGTGCCCCCTCGGGGGTGCTTCCCATGGCGAAGCTTCGCCGAACCCGTTTTTCGAGACTTCTCGCTGATCACCACCGCAGTTTTGACGTAAATCTTGCTGTAAATGGCAGTTGATCGCGTTTTTCTCGTTCCCATGCTCCGCGTGGGAATGCCGTCTTGGACGCTCCGCGTCCTCTGGCGACCGCCATTGCCAGAATCGAAGACGACGCAGAGCGTCGAAGCCGGCATTCCCACGGAGGACCGTGGGAACGAGGGGGAACCTCGGTCCCATCCGTGGTGGTGATTAGCGAGAAGTCTCTTGATTGGCAAGTTAAAGTGTGCTGTGCCGGGCCAACCTCACCGAGCGGATTTTCTCCGCGGGAATCCAGCAATCCTTCTCCTTGCCAGGCTTGGATTTGGCGATGCCCATGTTTGTGAAGAGCCGATTTACGATGGGAATCCGGGATGCCGTCGACCCATTGCTCACCTTTCGCCGCTCCGAGACCACCGTCAGCGTGATCCCATCGTCGTTCGCTTTGGCAACCTTCCCCTCATAAACCGTCTCGACGACTTCCTGCTGGTCGTTCAGTTCGGAATTCAGTTCCACCTGGCATTGTGTACCCACGGGCAGAACCGAAGGGCTGGTGAGGATCGTGATCTGGTGTTCCCTGCGTTCGGAGTCGTCCGCTCGGGAAGAGCGATCGACGGGTTGAACCAAGACTGCAACCATAGCCGCGGCTAAGCAACATCCGTGTCGGATCTGCATGAGATCCTCCGAAATCCTGGAAAGTCGAAGAACGAAGCTTCAGTTACCCCATGCAAGCGAATTTGACAAGAGCACTATCGCTCGTGTCCCGCGTTGGAAGTTCACTGGTATACCCACGTCATCTTGTCAAGAATCAAATCCGAGTCTGATCGCTAAGAAACCGCAACAAATCGAGATATCTCCGGTGGTTTGTTCGCCGACATCCTGAGTCGCCATGGGGCAGACCAGCGATCGTGAGAATTCTCACCTCGTTGTTGGGTTGCCACGTTCATTCGTCGCCGAATTCGCCCATGTCGATAGGCATCATAATCTCGATCTCCTTGCCTGGGAATTGGGCCCGAATCGACAGTTACACCCCCCATTGCTCCGACGATTCTCGCGAGCGTGCTGAGCTTCGCGTCGCCCGACTTTTCGATCTGTGAGATGTTCGCTTGGCCCGCCCCGGCGCGTTCCGCCAGATCCGCCTGGGAGAGTTCCTGGAGTTGCCGCAGTTCGCTCAGCCGGATGGCTTTCGGCGGCTCGGATCCACCTCCGTCCGGATCAGTTCGGCGACGCGATCCGTCGCTGCTTTGACATTGCCATAGACTTCATCTGGGCCGCTCCCGTAGTCGTCGTCCGAGGGAGTAGAGACCCCGAATCCCCGCTCCGGCCGCCATTCGACCACGACCGGCGATCGACCACCTTTGCGGTGGACATCGAGAAACCACGGGCCATTCTCGTCGATCGGCCTGTCCAGAGAAATCGCGAGGCCGGGATGCCGAACGGCTATGTCGTTTTTGATTCGTTCGATCGGATTCATCGCTTCGATTCCCCAGAGATCAGATGACCTGACTGTCAGATCCCGCTTTCTCATGGAGGGCGTGGCCCAGAATATTCTTGATCATTTTATCAGGATTCAGGAGCAACACGCATCCGGCGCCAGATCCAGAGGCCGACGAAGACGCCGGCCAGGATCAGCGCGGTGAGGAAGAAGGCGACGTAGATGGTGGCGAACACCAGGTTGTCGGCCTCGTAATTGACGAACCGATAGAGCAGGACCTCGGCCGAGCGGTCGGGAGCGGGTTGCCCCGCCTGGCGGAGCATGTCGCTCAGGAGGACCCCGCGCTGTGACAACTCCTCGGCTTGGATGGTGTCACGGTCGGCCGAGTACGAGTAGTGGATTTTGTGGCCGATGATCAAGAAATTGACGAGCACGGCGGCGGCAATGCCACCGCCGATGAACTGGACGACGTTCAGGAAGGGGCGGACCGTTACTTCTCGCTCCGGGTCGGGACTGACCTGCGCATCCATGGCGACCATGAACAGGCCGATCCCGAGGCCCATCAAGAGACGGCCCGGGGCGAGTTCCCACTGTCCGGGCGCGGGGAACCAATTGAGGTCGACGACGTCGCGAATATCCCAGTACGGCCATTCCATCATTTGCTGATAACACAGGTGGATGCCGCCGGCTAAGAGCAGGAGACCAAGAATCGTGCCCGGCAGGCCGAGGATCACGCGGCGGTGGTGCCAGCGCAGTCGTGAGACGGCCAGAGAGATGGCGATGCCGATCGGCAACGGCCAGATCAGCCAGGTCCGTTGCCAGGAGCTGAGATTGACGATCATGCCACCATAGATGTTCATGATGTAGCCGTGAAAGAACTGGCACATGCCACCAAAGAAGAACAGGGCCAGGCGGATCCAGTTCTCCTTCAGGACGGCCCAGTCCAGTTGCGGCCAAACCAGGCCGAGGGAGACGACCAGGGCACAGACGCAGGTGGCGGTCGCGACCACAATGTCGTCGCTCTCCATCCAGCCGTGCAATTGACCCCAGTGCAGGCCGTAGATCAGCGCGGCGGACGCCACGACCAGACCCGGCAGGTAGGCCAGCGAACCGCGCGGTGTTCGCGGTGGCGACTCGTATGTCTCCGCCATCGACAGCAGGGCTACCAGGCCGATCGCGGCGACGATGCCCTCGAACAGGAAGCCATACTGCCACTCCGACGACTCGTAGAGCATCGTGGCGATCGCCACCGCGCCCGGTCCGGCGACCGGACAGAGGATGGCGGCCCAGGCCACGGGAATCTGCCAGTCGTGATCGAGCAATCGGGGTGCAAAGTAGATCACCATCCCGGCCCCGGCGCCGGCCACGACGCGGCCGATCAGGAAGAGCGACAGCGGGTCCCCCACCTCCACGACGTTCAGGAGCGAACCGACCACCGCCAGCATCAGGCCCGACTGGGTCAGGCCGCGGCAAGACCAACGTTGGCTCAAGGCCGGGCAGGCCAACATCGTCAGGGCGAGACTGACAAGATAGCAGGACTGAAGCGCGTAGACCTCGGCGGCCACCCAGCCCTGGCTCACACCCATTTCGCGCAGGTTCATCGTGTGGCCGCCCGTGGTGAGCAAGACGGCCACTAAGGCGATCATCGGCCGACCTGCGAGCACCTGGTCTCGGGCTCGCGCCAGCTTGGCGAACGTGGAACTCGTCTCACTCGTCGCCATGGACGTTTTTCCCGCTCGGGTCGAGTTGATTGATCCAGGTCAGTTCCATTCCTTGGGGGGTCTGAATTGTCAGGGTCGACTGGAGCGCCGGCTTGTGGTTCAGGGCCTGCAATCGCTCCGAGATATGGTGGAAGGCTTGTACGACCGCGGCCTCCTTCTCGGTGAGCTTCATGCCGGCCCAGCCTGGCCCGGTGGTGAAGATCACCGGCAGTCGCACCTCCTGCTGGAAGACGCCGACGCCGTAGGGTTGGACGATCGGCACGGGAGGCAGGACCTCAATGCGGCTGTAGAGCGGCTTCTCCCCGGTTCCCGCCTGCTGGGAGGCCCAGGTCTGGATTTCGTCGGCGACTTGGTGGAGCGCGGGATCGGCGATCTGGTTGAAGGTGTACGCCGGCGGAAGCGTCTTGTCCGAAGCCTGGGGAGGCCGACACCCCGGGGCGACCAGACCGACCAGCGGTAGTGTCGCCAGGACGATTCGCAACGGGTAAGTGATTGTGTTCATTGTTTTTTCACCTTTCCGTTGCTGGGCTCGGCGGCCGGATAGAGGATGGTTTGCCATTCCCTGGAAACCGGCCGGTAATCCGTGGACCCCACCACGATTTCAAACGTATCCCCCGGTTCGAGGTTGGCCTCGGTGCCGCGCTGGAAGCTCGCGTAGCCCAAGCCGACGATCGCGCCGACGCCCATGCCGCCGCCGATGAAGGCCATGTTTCCCCCGGAGAACTGGGCCCCCACGCTGGCCCCGGTGCCGGCTCCCTCGAGCCCGAGCAGGGTCGTCAGCAGAACACGCCGCATCCGCGTGGCGAACCGCCGGTCGGCCAGATCCATGCGCCAGGGGACCCAGCCGGATTGCCCCTCCACGGTTTGGACCAGTTGGGTCATCTGTAAGCTGACGAAGCCGGCACGGCCGAACCGGCCTGGGCTCGTGATTTTCGTCACGGTGCCTCCCACCAGGATCGGGTACGGGGGGCACGGCTCGATCAACTCGGCGAGGAAGCAATCGCCCGGCTGAATCGGCGGCCGGCCGTTGAGCAGTCGCTCGCCCGGACTGAAGCCGTCGGTCGGCAGCAACTGGCAGATCCGGAGGGTCACGGCCAGGCCCGACTTGAGCAGAATGGGCTCGCCCCGAGGGATCGGCTCGGTAGGCGTCCCCATCAGCGGCGGCAATACCGCCGGCTTCTCAGGCAACGCTCCGGTGCGTGGCGGTGCCCCCGCTCGCGGGGCCAGCATCGGTGGCGGGCTCGGTGGCTCCTGGATCGGAGACAGCTCATCGGGACGCGGCGGCGTCACCTCTCCCTGGATCTGACGGAGCGGTGTGAGCGAAGGCGCCGGGAGTGACGGCGATTGGCTGGGACGCGCCGGCATCCCGTCGCGTCGGGGTAACGGAGCCGGAACGGGTAGCGTGAACGTCCCACTGCGCGATGGCGGTTGCGAGAACGGGGACTGCGCCCGGGAGACCGGCGCGATCCAGAACGTCGCCACGGCGCAGGCCGTCCCTAGCACAACCGTGAGGAAGCGGCTTCGCATCCATGTGGCTAGGATCGTGGATTGCGTCAGATGATTATTGTAGGATGTTTTATGGCCTTGCATGGTTGCCCTCCTTCGGGACGAGCGGTGTCCGGGTGCTCTCCTTCGACGCCAGCCAGGGCAACCAGCGGTGGTGGTTCCCATCCGGCGGCGGCTTCTGCCAGGCCGTCATCCTGGAGATTCGTTTTCGCTCCACATAGTCGAGCAGTTGTTCCGTGGCGCGGAGGATGTTGAACCGGGCCAGTTGGAGGTTGTACCACTGGGTCCAACGATTGGCGTCGGCCTGGAGCAGGTTGACCCGTGCTCCGAGCACTTCGACCCAGATCGACTGCTTCTGCTCGTAAAGCCGTTCCAGCCGTTCCATTAACTCGTGGCGCAGCTTCAACTCGGCTTCGCCCAGTTCCCACTCGCGGATCGACTGCTGCCAGCGGTCCCAGGCATTGCCGGCGTCGACGGCCACCTCGATCAAGGCTTTCTCCAGCTCCAACTGCGATTGGACGACGTCGAGGCGGGCCTCTCGAATGCTCGACCAGAGGCCGATGTCGACGACCGGCAGGCCGTAGGACGAGCCGAAGATCGCGCCGAGGGTGATGCCGCCGTTTTTGGTGGGGGACGTGTTCTTGAAGCCGAGCTCGGCCGGCAATCGGCCCTCACCGAGCAGGCCCAACACGCTCCGCTTCTGCTGGAGTCGGGCGATCCGCAGTCCCACGAGGCGAATCCGCACGTCCACCCGTTGCTGCTTCGCCAGTTGGATGGCCTCTTCGCGTGAGCCGGGGAAATCGGGCATCCAACGCAGGTCCACTTCATCGGGGTCGGCCAGGTCGAAGCCGTAGGACTCATCCAGCCGGATCGGGATGGCCCGCTCCTGTTGGGGGACGAGCAGTCGGCTCTGATGGAGGACGAGGGCCAGTTCGCGCTGGGTGATCCGCGCGTCCTTTTCCAGGTCGGCGAGCAGGACGCGTGCCTTGGTGTCGCTGACGTGGGCCTCGGTGACCTCGACGTCATGCACCTGCTTCTCGCGGAGCTTGCGCTCCGTCAGCGCCAGGGTTTCCTCGGTCAGCTCCACTCCCAGTCGTGCGGTCCGGATGCCGTAATCGACCTGCTTGGCCTCATAGTAACCCTGGATCGCCAGCATCATCTGGGAGCGGCGGACCAGTTGTTCCATCAGCACCTTGGCGTGAATGCCTTCCTCGGCGATCGGCAAGGCGGTGATGTGGCCGGAGGGAGCGAGCGGAAAGTAAAGGTTGGCCCGGTTGAGCGCGGCTTGCTGGAGCCCGGGGCTGCCCTCGAGTAACGCACCGCCGGTGACGTCGGGCAGAATCATGACCTTGCCGGGACCACCCAACTGGTTGAAGGCCACGGCCAGTTGCGGGAGGTTGACCAGCGGCACGAATTCCTTCAGCGCCTCGAAGCGGGCGACCGCGGCCGTTTGCACGGACACGTTGGCTTGCACCGTCTCCACGTTGGCCAGACTTTGGCGGATGGCGTCCTCCAGACGCAACGGGACGGGGGGCCGGACCGGCGACCCCTCGGTGGGAGGTGGAGGATGGGCCGCGCTCTCCGCTCCCGCCTCGGTTGTCATGGATTCGGCGGGCTGGGCTCGAAGGTTTGTCGTGGCACCAGCCAGCACGAGGATTGTCAGAAGCAGGGGCGCTGGCCGAGGACGGCACAACGTCCGAGTCGGTTTGGAGACAGTAGGTTTCATTGGCGTGTTTCTGGTCACTCCGTTTACCATTCCTGGGGGCTGTTTCGGACGTAACGCGCCGTATCGATCGTGATCCGGGTCGACATACCGGGGCGGATCCGATTCTGAAAGTTCTCCTTGAGTCCGAACCGGATCCGTACCGGCAAGCGTTGGACGACGCGGACGAAGTTGCCCGTGGCGTTGTCCGGCGGGAATAAGGAGAAGACCGCGCCCGATCCGCCAGCGACGCTCTCGACCCAGCCCTCAAACGCCTGCTTGGAAATGGCGTCCACCGTGATCTTGACCGCCTGGCCGACCCGGACGTTGGGCATCTGTTGCTCGCGCAAGTTGGCGACGATCCAGACGTTGTCGAAGTCGAGCGGCACGATGCTGAGGAACGGGTCGTGGGCTTCAACCGTCTTGCCGACCTGGATCGTGCGACGGCTGATGACGCCGGCTCTAGGAGCGCGAATCAGGGTGTTGCTCAGGTTGAGCTTGGCCTGTCTCAGCTTGGCCTCGGCCAGGGCCTGCTGGTTGCGGAGGCCGAGGGCCGTGTCGGCGGCCACGGTGAGTTGCATTTGCTCGGCCTCGGCCCGGCCGACCGTGGCGTCGGTATTGGCCAGCGCCTTGCGGCTCTGTTCGAGGCGAACGCTCGCTTCCTGGAGCTGTAACTCGCTGGCCAGCACCTGGCGCTCGGTGCCCTTGATGTCACTCTGCAGCGATTCGACCTTGGCGATGGCCTCGCGGTAGGCGGCCTCGCGATTGTCGAACTCCTGCCCGGGCACGTCGCCGCTTTTGGCTAGATTTTTGAAACGATCGTAATAGTACTGAGCGTTGCGCTGGAGCGCCATGAGCCCTGGCATTCGCGCCTTCAGCGCGCCGAGCACTTCCTACTCTTTCTCGTGGAGCCGCGTATGCGTCTGCACGACCACGGTGGCGGCCTGAACCGCCTGCTCGGCCTCGGCTCGCTTGGCCTGTGCGGCGATCAGCATCGATTTGCGGTCGTCCGTGGTGAAGTGCGTCGTGACGTCGGCGGCGTCGGCGGCATGTCCGGCCTGCTGATAATCGGCCAGTGCCTAATCCACTGCGATCTGAAACTCCACCGGGTTGATCTGCGCGATGGGGTCGCCTGGCTGAACGATCATGTTGTCATCGACGAACAGGGCGACCACCTGGCCGGTGACGTAGGAGGAGATCGGCGTGATGTTGCCAACGACGTAGGCGTTGTCCGTGTACACTTCGGAGCGTGAATTCCACCCCCAGTGGAGCGAGACTCCGCCGGCGATCAGCCCCACCAGGAGCAGGAACCATTGACGCCGGCCCGAGGTCCGTAAACGTGGCATGAATCCTTATCCAATTGATTGTTAAGGAGCTTGCGTTTCCCCCTATTCAGTCAAGGGGTCGATGCGCAATACGATCAATTTGCCTGAATTGGTATAATTATCGCAAGGATGACAGCCGTTGATGGATGCGTTGGTTCGGGATTGGTCCGAGGCACGCGATCGCACCCGGGCCGTAATGCCCCTCCTCTTTTACGGTGGACAGCCTTCGACGTTGACGTTCGGCCTCGAATCAAAGCAACGCCAGGTGACTTATGGCCCTGAGCACGCGAAAATCCCGGCTACCGAAGCGCCGGGTCGATCAAATGGCTCACGTCTTCGAATCCGACAGTTTCGTCAATGGCGGCATCGTCGCCACGCACTGAAAGCTTCTCAGCCAACGTGATTCGCTGAAACGGGGAGGCATCGGAGTGTTGCAGAGGCATCGATACTCAAGGCTTCGCACGATTACTTGTCGGCAACTGGGATCGATTTTTCCAATTTTATCGCCTTTGGCAATGATTTGGCAGTCGAGTTTTCGCTGATATCTTGAAATCCATGGAAAGCCAGATTCTTGGACCGCGATGGTGCTGCTGATGGAGTCGGTCGAGACCGAGTCTAACGTCGGCGATCAAGCCCATGGATTCATAATTGCGATGGCATGGATTGAGGTGGGATGTTGATTTAAGTGCGACTTTGTAGCCCCGAAGGCGACGGTCGTCCCTTGCCCAGGGCGCAAGCCTTTGGAGAAAAGACAAGATTGAATCCGAATTGGTTTGAGTCGTCCCGAACGGGCGACTCTCAAATGCGTTGGCCGGCACCGACGGTCGCCCGTTCGGGATTGTGAGATGCGTGTATTTGTTTTTGAATTCAGATGCATTTAAGCTTTGTGTCTTAGGTGTAACAGGAATTCAAGCATTTTTAGTAGTTGAAGGTCGCTTGAAGGACGATGCCTTGCTGCCAGAGCTGGCCGACCGAAGGGGGGGTAGTGGCCGTCGAGGGCAGACTGTCCAAGGCCCAAAAACGCTCGTACTGGTAGCCCAGGAAAAATCGCGTGCTGCTGTTGCGCGAGGGTTGCCAGGTGGCGCCCGCCCGGATGTTGAGGATCGGCGTGTCTTGAGTGCCGAAGCGGCGGGTCTCGCCGGAGAGAGGTCGGCCGTCGGGGCCGAGCGTCGTGGAGCGGGTGAGGAACCCGATGTGGCTCCCGTCGAAGACGCTGGCAAAATCGGTCCGGAAATCGAGTGACCACCCTGAATTGCCGAGGTGGCGGACCAGATCCAGCGCCGCATGCGGGCCGGCCCCGGCGATGTTGTTGTACTGTCTCGCTTGGAAGATGCCGTTGCCGGCCGCCGCTTGGCCGAACGGCTGGTTGAACCGTGAGTCGAAGAACATGAAGAGGGTACGAATCCCGAGCGTCCATTTCATGTCCCAGTCGGGCCCGAGGGAGAGCTCGCGGCTGTTGTAGTCGAAGTCGATCATGTCGAAAGCGAGCCGGCTGTTCAGGGTCGAGGCCCCCTGCCCGCCTGGGCCACTCCCCCGCCCCTCGGTTCCCAGATGCCGATAGGCAACCAGGAATTCGCCGAACCCCGAAGGGAGGCGATAACCGAGGAAAACACGCGGGGATACCGTCCAATCCAGCGGAGCGCTGGGAAGTGCCACAATGGTCGAGGTCTGGTTGGCCATTTGCGCCCGGTTCCTCACGGTCCCACTCAACCCGTTGAGGACGTGCGGCTTGAGGACTTGAAGCTCGATCCCGGAAAACCAGCCCGGTGATGGAAACTCGGGGCTGTCGAGCCGCGGGTCGCGGACGAAATAGGGGGCATCCACCCGGAGCATTCCCTCCAACGGGGATGGAGGTGGGGGCGGCGCGAACAGGGAGGCCGGCAGGTCGGCGGGCTTGGGTAACGCTTCGAGGACCCCGCCGCCAATCCCAGCGTCCCCCGCGGCGGGCAGAGGCTCAGGGAGAGCGTCGGGCGTGGTGAAGAGCCCTGGGCGATGGGCTGTGGCTTCGCCGGGAAGAGTCGACGAACGATCTTGCGCAAGTCCCACGTCGGAGAGCGCGAAAGCGACGGCGCCAGCCAGAAGTAGATGTGTCATTTTCATGATGACAAACTCCTTGAACTTGCCGCGCTCGGGGGTCGCGCAAGGTCCGCCGCGTAAGGTGGTTCAGTGGGACGCGACCCGCCAACGTGGGGCTGGCGAACCGGTGGCCCTGGCTTAGGGTTGCCGGCCGCCGGGCCTGGATCCGTCGCGTTTGAGAACGGGTCGGTCGCCCCCATCGTCGGCGGGATGGCGCTCCGATGGCCTAGCTTCAAGGGCATTGTTGGCGCGGGAGGGGGTGTCGCGCTCGCGTTCGGGACCGGCGTCGGGGAGGGTTGGCCTTCGCTCCGCGGAACGGCCCCATGAGGGTGAGGACATGGCAAGGGGTGTAACGCGTCGAAATCGGGTAACTGCGGCAGTTCCAGGGGTTTGCCCAGTTGGTACAGGTCGTCCGTCTGAATCAAGTTGGCCACGTTCACGACCGAGGTCCAGAGTGATCCCAGAACGCCCAGGTAGGCGTTGACGTCGGTGACGAGCACTTGCTGGGCCTGGACCAGGTCGCCGAAGGCCGCGGTCGGATCGATCTTCCGCCGTTCAAAGACGCCCCGGTAGTAGCGCACCTGGTCGGGCAGCACGTTGCGGCGGTAATACTCCACGGCAACCAGGTTGGCTTTGTAAGGGGCATAAGCCGCGGCGAGTCCGTTGGCTAGGGCGACCTCGACCTGGTGCGGTCCCTCGGCGGCTCGAACCAGGTTGGCGGAGGAGGCGCGGATGTTCCCCTGGTTCCTGTCCCAGATCGGAAACGGGATCCCGATCGTCAGGGCGTGGAAGTTCTGGAACGGAAAGACGGTGTTCTCTTTCCAGATGTCACCGCGGACCTCGACGTCGGGCACGGGCGTGACCTGGGCCAACTTGAGGTTGTAACGAGCTCCTTGCAGCGTGTTCCGCGCGGTGAGCACGTCCGTGTGATTGCGGAGAACATGGGCAAGGACGGCGTCATAGTCGTAGTGCGGGATGAGCCGATCGACCTGCCCTTCGACCGCGCTGAGTGGTAACTGCTTCAGGCCCATGTCCGCGACGAGCTGCTTCCAGGCAAACACCGAGTTGGCAATCGCTTGCTGATACCCGAGGCGGACGATGAAGGCCTGGGACCGCAGGGCCGCCGGCTCGTGGCTGGCGGTGAACCCGCCCCCCAGCAGGTCGGCTTGGAGCCGGAAGATCTCGTCGGTGAAGTGGGCCAGCGCTTTGTTGACGCGGAGCGTTTCCCGGGTGACCAGGAGATTGTAGTAGTCCGTCCGGATCGTGGTGGCGAGGTCGAAGCGAGCGCGCCTGAGCGCCAGTTCCGCGTTCCGAAGATTCATCTGCGCCGCCGCGGTCTGAAGCTTCAGCTTGCCGCCGGTCTTGATCACCTGGTCGACGAAGACCCCCTGCGTGCCGGTGGCCGTGTTGTTGGCGTTGGGGCCGGCCTCGTAGCCAATCGTCGGGTTGGGATAGAGGCCCGCCTGTTGCAAGAGCCCCCTGGCCGCCTCGACGTCGGATGCGGCCTGACGAAGCGCCGGGGCGTTGGCGGCCGCGAGTTGCTGAAGGTCGGCGAGCGTATAGGGGCGGCCGTTCGGGCCGGGCAGTGGCACGGGCTCCTCGGCCAGTGGGGGTAACTGCGGAAAGAGCCTGGCGACGGCTTCTCCCCGCCCCGCCTGTTCGTCGGGGAGCTTGACAAGCGGTGTCTCCGCCCCCGGAATTTCCTTGGGGATCGCCAACTCGAATTTGCGGAGCGGCGGTGCCGTCTCGCCGGGGGGGGGCCTGTCAACCTGGGTGAAGGAGGTCCGAGCGACATCGTCGGGCTCCGAAGCGGAGCCCCGCCCATCATGGCGTGGAGTCGCGGTCCCCGGCGCCAGGGCGTCCCTCCCCGGTGGGGTGTCGCCTGGTTTGGGAACGGTGGCTGGCACCGCTCCGAACGGACTGGAGCCGCTGTCGGGCGGTGGCGAGGGGAGTGGCCGCTCTTGCCGCGGGGCACCGGCCGCCGCTGGTGGAGTCGCACTCACCGGAGAAGGTGGGCCGTCGACCGATTTCGGAGCGGGAGCCGGCGCCACATCGAAGGGATGGGAGACGATGGTGGCCACGGAATTGTCAATCATCTGCAGGGGCGGCGTGTGACAGCCACTCATCAGCAGAAGAATCGAGACCAACATAGGCTCACGCATCGACTTCATTAGGGTCTCCGTACCCCCAAGGCCTCAGTTGATGCGGCCGTCGAGTCATGAATGGCCACTCGACTCGGCCGGAACGAAGCTCAACTCGCTTGGAGCTGATTCGAGTCCGTCAGGTCGGGGAGCTGCCAGCGGCTCAGGTAAGCCGCAAGCACCTCGTCGGCGATGGCTGACTGAGAGACCCGCCGCATGGCGGACTCGACACCGAGCCGCTGAGCCGTCTCGACGGCAAGATGAAGCGTCACCTTGACAGTCGCCGGACTTGCGGGCGAATCATGATTCTGGCCTGGCTTCTCGCCGTGTTGCTTTCCCGTCGCTTTTTGGCCCATCTGTCTTACCTCCTTGCCGCTTTGCCGTCGTTCCTGCACCTCCCTATCGGCAGTCCGAGCGGACGGCTTCAGGAAATTTGGTTGAATTGTGCGGATTGTTGCGGATTTGGCGGTTCTGTTGAGCGGATGAGGAGGAACGAGCCAATGCATCCGAGAGCGGGCTTGGGGGCGGATGTTTGTGGTTTTACATGTATTGAATTTTTGATGTAATGGCAAAGCTCAGAGATGACTGGGCCGGGAACCGCGCGATCAGTGAGCCATCCCCCCGCCCCCTTCCGGCGGCTCGCGGTGGCCGTAGAAGCTGTAGAGCACCGGCATCAAGTAGCGGTCGAGCAAGAGGGTCACGGCCATGCCGCCGACCACGACGATGGCCAACGGCTTCGCCGTCTGGCTGCCCATCTTCGTGGAGATGGCCGCGGGCAAGAGCCCGAGGATGGCCGTCATCGCGGTGATCATCACGGGGCGGACCCGCTTGAGGGAGCCCTGGATGATCGCGTCGTGCACCGGGAGGCCCTGGATCCGAAGGGCGTTGAAATAGGAGATCAGCAGCAGACCCTCCATGATCGCGATCCCGAAGAGCGAGACGAAGCCGACGGCCGCGGAGACGCTGAAATTGGTCCCGGTCAGGTACAACGACCAGACGCCCCCCACCGCCACGTCGAAGACATTGCTGAAGATCACGATCGTGTCCAGGAACGAGCGGAACGCCGCGTACAGGAGGATGAAGATCAGAGCGAGCGATAAGGGAATGATCCACATGAGCCGGCCGTTGGCTTCCTCCATCTGCTCGAACTCGCCACTCCAGACCCCCGCGTAAGGGATTTGGAAGAAGTCCTTGGTCCGCGTCTTGGCTTCGTCCACGGCGCTGCCCAGATCGCGTCCGCGGACGCTGAACTTGATGGCGATGAAACGCTTGCCCTGTTCGCGGTAGATGGTTGAGGCGCCGGGGCGATAGAACGGGCCGTTGGGGGCCAGCGCGTAGTCCGCCCCCACCGGCGTGACCAGGTCTCCCAGCCGAATGCGCGGGGTGCTGCTGATCGGGTTGGACGTGTCGGCCAGGCTGCCGGTCACCGCGGGGGGCGGCAAGGCATTCCCGGCCGCGCTCGGGGTGATGCCGGAGCCCTGCGCCAGAACCACTTGATTGTTGATGATGTCCACCGGGATATCCAGGATCGACGTCTCGTCGGTCCGCCGCCACTTGGGCCAGCGTGTGGAGATATCGAACAACTTCTCGCCCTCGACCATGCTGGACATCGCCTTGGCGCCCACGGCGCTGCTGACGACGTTGTTGACGTCCGCCGTCGTCACTCCCCACTTTTGGCACTTCACCGGATCGACCCGGAATTCCAGGTGCGACGATCCGCGGACATGGAATACGCCCACGTTGGCGATTCCCTTGACGTCTTGCAGGACGTTCTTGGCCTTGGCGGCGAGCAGTTCCAGTTGGTCGAAGTCGGGGCCGAAGATTTTGAGGGAATTGTCGCCCTTGACCCCGGATAGGGCCTCAAGCACATTGTCCCGAATGTTCTGGGAAAAATTCCAGACGATGCCCGGCAGGACGCGCTCCAACTCGCTGTTCATCGCGGTGATGATTTCTCGTTTCGTTCGCGCGCGGGTGGAACCCCAGATCCATCGCCGCCAACCGGTCTGCGGCACCAGCCTGGGCCAGTCTTTCTGGCGGCGCAGTGGCACGAAGTACTCGCCGCTGTAGAAACCCTCGGTGTCCGTGCCGTCGTCGGGCCGGCCGCTCTGCGTCACGATCGACTCGACCTCGGGGTAGCGGGCAATGATGGCACGCGCCTGCTTGGCGATCGCCACCTGGTGATCCAGGTTCATGTTCAGCGGACCGATGCCGCGGAGCCATATGTTCCCTTCCTCAAGCTCAGGCATGAACTCACGTCCGAGTTGCGGGATCAAGCAGGCGGTGCCGCCGATCAAGAACGCCATCACGACACAGGTGGTTTTGGGAAACCGCAGGCAGAGCTGGAGCTTCCACAAGTAGCGGAACTTCAAGGCGCGGACGAGAAAGTTCTCCTCGACCGGTTTGAAAGTCTTGAAGAGGAGCATGCACAAGACCGGCGTGAGCGTCAGGGCGAGCACCAGGGCGCCGGCCAGTGAAAAGGCGTACGTTTGTGCCATGGGCGCAAAGAGTGCGCCTTCCGGGCCGGTCATGGCGAAGAGTGGAACGAAGGCGCACATCATGATTAAAACGGAATACAAGAGTGCGTGGTCGATCTCCTTCACAAAGCGAAGGATCCGTTCCTTCATGGGTAAGTCTGGGTAGTTGTGCGCGGCCAGGTTGCGGTAGATGTTCTCGACCACGACGACTGAGGAGTCGACGATGATTCCGAAATCAACGGCCCCGATCGAGAGCAGGTTCGCCGACTTGCCGCGGACGTAGAGCATCGTGAACGCGAACAAGAGCGCGAGCGGGATGTTGATCGCGACAATGATCGCGGTTTTGATGTTGTTCACAAACATGAACAGGATCGCCACGACGAGCGCGACGCCGGTGAGGAGGTTCTCCGTCACGGTGTCGGTGGTGATGTTGAGCAAGTCGGTGCGGTCGTAGTAGGTTTCGATCTCCGTTCCGGGCAAGAGCCGACCGAAGGCTGGGTCGTTGATTTGTCGGACCTTGGCCCTGATGTCTTTCAAGGCGGGTAACGTGTCCTCCCCCTTGCGCAGGAGTACGATGCAGGTCACCCTGTCGTCCTCGTCGTGCCCGACGTCGGCGATGGGCAGGGGGGATCTCGGCGGTCGCTCGCGGTCGGCCCGCCAATAGCCGATCCGCCCCAGCCGCGTCAGGTGGCTGACGACCACGCCCCGCTCGCCGGGCAACTGCCCCGGGGAAAGCCGGCCCCCCTCGACCACGTCGTCGACCCGAATCGGTTGGTTGTTGACCGAGCTGATGACCAGACTGCGGATTTCCCGGATCCGGCGCAACTCCTCCGCGCGGAGGATGGAGGCGGCGGCGACCGGATTCTTCAGTCCGAGCACTTTGTTTACCGGGTCCAGAGCGCCGCCAAACAGACCGATGCTTCGCACGGTCATGGCGACCTGGCCCGGGTTGATGTAGTCGCCCCCCACCGTGGTGTTGCTGTTCGCCAGCGTGGCCTGGAGCTGGCCCAGCGTGATGCCGTAGCGGCGGAGGCGGTCAGGGTCGGGCTGAACCTCGTAGCGCCGCACCGTGCCGCCGAAGCTCGTGACATCGACGATCCGCGGCACTCTCCGGAACTCACGCTCCAGCACCCAGTCTTGCATCGCCTTGATGTCGTTCAGCGTGTAGACCTCGCGACCGGCCGCATCTTTGGGCACCTTCAAGACGTAACGGAAGATTTCCCCCGTGGGAGACTCCGGCGAAATGGCCGGGGTCACACCGCTGGGTAGCGGCTGGGAAATCGTGGACATCCGGTTGATCACTTCCTGCCGAGCCGTCTGGTACGTGTACTCATTGCCGTAGTGCCACGTCATCTTGAGGTCGCTCAGGCCGAACAGCGACTTGCTGTTGACCTTCTTCAAGCCGGGCATGCCGGCGAACGTCACTTCCAGGGGGACGGTGACCTGGCGCTCGACCTCTTCGGCGGACGCGCCGGGGAACAGCGCGATCACCTCGACGATCGCGGGCGCCGGGTCGGGGTAGACTTCCACATTGACATTCAGGAACGAAGTGACGCCGATCACTGCGAGGAACAGGGCGAGCAGGATCACGACGATCGGGTTGTCGAGTGCCCACCCAATCAGCTTGCGAACCATGGGAACCTTTCGGTGGAATCCAAGGATCACCTTCGTCTTTGTTCGTTAGCCCGTGCCCAGCTTCGCCTTCCTCACCCGTTGTGATTCAAGGCCCGCCGCCGGACGCGTTTTCGCCTTGGCGACGCGATCGGTTGGCTGCTGCGCCGGTCGTGACTCGAGTTCCAGCAAGGCGGCTTTGAGTTCCAACGTCCCGGATAGGAGGACGCGCTCGCCGGGCTGAAGGGGCGCTTTGGGCAGGAGGCCCTCCTCGGCCTCATGAGCGGTCAATTGCTCCTCCTTGGGGATTGGCGTGTTTCGGACGAACACGGTGTGTTCGAATCGCTGCGTCACCTCGACGCGCCGCATCGTAAAGTGACGCACGGCCGGATCGGGCTGCACGAACACCAGGCTTTGCAGGCCATCGTCCACCAAGGCGTCAGTCGGAATCTCGACCACGTCGTTCGGCGGGGGGATGTTCACCGTGGCGGTGACGTATTGCCCCGCCCGGAGTCGCTTTCCGGGGTTATCGACATACCCTTTGATGACCGCCGTGTGCTGATTGGGGTCAATGACATAGCCGATCTCGTCGATCGTTCCGGAGAGACCCGTGGCGGAGGCCACGCCGACCGTGCGCACGGTCCACCTCCGTTCGCTGCCGCGGAGGTCTTCCAGTTCCGGCAAGTCATCCTCGGGGCAACTGGCGATGACCAAGAGCCGGTTCACGTCGGCGATTTGAAACAGGTTGACCGTGTTGTCCACCACCATCTCGTCCGTATGGACGTTGCGTTCGACGACGACGCCGTCGAAGGGCGAGCGCAAGGTCACGCGGCCCCAAGGATTCTCCGTCTCCTTGTCAGGCTCGACTTTGCCCCCGTTGGCTTGTTTCAGGCCCTTCACCCACCGGCCCTCGGGGGACTTGAACCACGCGTTCTTGTCGGCGCTGATCTTCTTGGCCTCGGCGTGAAGGGCGTCGATCTCATTCTGGGGGATGTCCCACAACTTGAGGTTGTTGAGGGCCCGGCTGATGGCGTTGCGATCGCCCTGGACGGCCCGAGAATAGGTGTTCAGGAAGACAGCCGGTACGGCCTCCGCGTGTTTCTCGGCTTCGTCGAGGATCCTCTGGTCCAATTCCAGTTGCACCAGGGCATCCAAGAGATCATTCTTCTTGATCCCGACGTCCGCGCTGTAAAAAATCCCCAAGAGATCCCCTTTCGAGACGCTGTCGCCCTGCCTCAGTTCGCGGAACTCCGTTTGACCGGTCTTGGGGGAGTGATCCCAGACCTGGGCAATCTCGACCACTTTGGCCGGCGCGAATCGAGCGCGGATGCGGGCGAGGCGGGTGGGATCGAGGGCCGTGGAACCGGGCAGCACGATCGGCCGCATCCTGGTTGGCGGCTCCGCGATCGCGAACACGTCGCGCTGGCCCTTGCGGATCCCCAAGGCGGTGGAGACCTCCTCGGGGACCTGGAGCGTGTGAGGTTGGCCCGGGACCAGCGAGACGCTCTGTGGGGCGGACGCGGCCGAGCTCTCATTGTCTGCCGCCTTGCCCGCGAGCAAGTGCAGAGGGATGCCCGAGAAGTAACTGTAGAATCCCGCCGCCGGAGGAACCAAAACCACGATCAGGAGAAACGCCACGACGACTCTCTGCCCCAACCCCATCCTGCGATGCGGAGGGAGAACCTCCGCCGCCTCTGGGGGCGTTCCCACGCCGGGCTGTTCGGGTCCCTGACCCTTGAAAGATTCATCATGTTGCGGGTTGGCATTCATCTTGCCGCCTCAGCATGAGCTGGCCCTTCGCATTCGTCCTTGAACTCAGGCCGTGGTTTCGGGGGACGTTTCCCCCTGACGATGCTGTCCCACCTGCCTGATCCCTGGTTGGCTGACAAGAAACGACTGGACTGTGGGCTGAGTTGACTGGTGTGAACGGGGTGTTCACGTTGGGCAGGCGGGCGAATGTCGGGCCCGTTTGATCCACCCAGCACCCAGCGCCCGCCCCCAGCAGCCAGACGGTTCGGGGGCGTGAAGTGGGCTCGGCGAGGCTAACAGCGGAGTCGTTGGAGTTGTTCTGGCATGAAGGAGGGAGAAGCCGGGCTCATGGTCCCGGCCGGCGTCGAGCCGACTTCGGGGGCGATCAGGTCGAGACCCATTTCTTGGAGCCAGAGGCTTGGCCGATCCTTCCCATCGCCGTCGGGGTCGTCCCAGGCCACGTCATCGAAGAATACGAAGGAATGGCCGTCCGACGACTGGATCGCGCCCTGCCGTAATCGGGTAACGGTCAGGTGAGGGCCGGAGACGACTCGGCCGATCGACCCGGCCTGGAGGAGTGGGCGAGGAGGGAGAGGTTTGTCCCGTGACGCGACATTTCCGACCGTCGGCATCTGCCCTAGGCTCAGTGTGAATAACAGCGTGAGCGAATGGATGAAGCGGGGTGAGGTGCTGGGCGAATCCGGCCGGACCCCCGCGACGTGTCCGCATCTTGCGACGGAGCCACCGGTTCCGGTCAATCTCGACGAGGCTCGTCCCCGTTCAGGATCAGTCGGGGCAAGGGCGTGGTCGTCGTCGAGCAAGGCCTCGCTTCTTGGACGCGGTGGGGGCTGCTGCATGAGATTAGGTCCGGTCGCACGCGATCACCGCAATACGAACGTTCGCGCACCGCGAGAGTCGGAACAGGAAACGGCAATCATTTGCGCCTTTTACGATAATGGATCCAACTCGGAGCGTCAACAGACCGCAGAATCAGGAGAAGTCGACGTCGGTTGGTTCGAAGTCTCCGTCTTCGCCTTGGAGGGGAGGGTAAGCATTAGCCTGCCTCGGTCGCGAGGTGGTGGCAGGCTGAAGCCGATTCTCGAAGCCACCTGCTTCCTTTCGCTCTTAGTTGTTGCCGGGTTCCATGAGGATTTTGAGAGCGTCAATGTCCTGGTCGATCGTCCCGGCGAGTGCCCATGGGTTCTGGGAGTCGACACTGTGGTTCTTGGGGGAGAGCCGATAGCCTTTGAGCGTCACCGTCAATGAGTATCGCTCGGTGGGGAGACCGATCAGATCGAAGCGGCCTTCGGGGTCGAGTTCCACGCGCTGTGAGTCCCAGGCGTCTTCCCGGCTCACCAGGAGGCGTGTCTTGGGCGGGACCGGCTTTTCGTCCGAGAGCAAGACGCGTCCCTTGAGCCGGTGGCCGGAAACGACGGGGAGGTCGCCGACATCGGTTGTGGCGGCATCGCCCCCGACCTGAATTTGCCGAGCAACCATGGCGCCGCCATCCTTGATGGTTCCGATCAGGCCATAGACGAAATAGCTTTCAGCCGGATGAACATTCAAGAAGGTAAATCGGCCGATCACGGGTGGGTCAGACGGTATGGCCAGGAGAACCAAGGTAAAGATCGCGAGACTCATGGTCGCTTTCTCCAGGATCGGTGTGCTTCAATCGATTCCCCGGAGGTGGTCGTTGGCATCGGGCAACTCGATCCGCAACAACTCGTGCTGGTCATCCGCGACATCAATAGACTTGATGTTGCGAATGGAGCGGTCTGCTCCCTCCTGACTCCGAGAAACACTCAGTTTGATGGGACCGCGCGGGAGGCCGGTGAGGTGAAATCGGCCAAAGCTCTTGGTTTTCTCGAACCAAACACTCCCTGTCGGTGGCATGATCGCATCAGTGCGATTGGACCGGTCGTAGCTGACCATCACCTTGTCGAGTGGGTTCCCACGCGGGTCGACCACGACACCTTTCACCTCCTGGTCGGTCACAGGCAATCGGAAGTCATCGAGACGCACGGACTGGCCCGGTTTGACGGTCGCATGCTTGCCGGACGAAGTCGCATGACCGCTCACTTCGACGTGGGTGTTATAGCTTGCACCGGCGATGATTTGGTCGAAGGAGTAGGAACCGTCCTCATCGATCTGGTGTTGAGTTGCGACGATGCGGCCGAACGACCGCCCGCTCTGGTCAGGGAATGCCACACTTCGGTAGAGGTACAAAACCTGAACGGCGAGTGGCTTTCCGTCGTCGTCGAGAACGTGTCCGGAGAGAGTGCCGAGCGGTTGAAGTCGGACCTCAAGACTCGTCGCGGCGGTGGTGGCCGTCTCGTCGTCGAGGAGCTCGATCATGGCGCCGAGCCGCCGGTCCGAGGCGGTGACGTCGATGACGGTGCCCTCATGGGGCTGGAGACCGGTGACTTCGTAACGCCCCTGGGTGTCGGTCTTCCCCGAGGGTTGCTCGGGCTGTCGGTTGAAGTCGCGGACGTCGACTCGGGCATTCTCCACCGGCCGGCCGTCGGGATCGACCACGCGTAGCACGATGTTTCGGCTCCGGATGAGTGAGAACTCGGCGACTTCGATCGTCTGTCCGCTCCGGCCGCTAATCTCACGCGAGAACTTGGGGTCTGCGGGGCCATCGAAGCGATCGCCAACTGGCTTTGCAAAGCCCTGCGGAATGGTTTGCAGCAAGAGGGTGCCGAGTCCCGCCGGTACGACGAGACGATATCGCCCTTCCGCATCGGTTTCATTCTGAGGATCGAAATCCAGTGAAGTGCGCGCAGCCTCCGGCATCGGAATGAAGGTGAGCAGGGCGTTGGCAATTCCCTTCCCCGAGGCACCGTCGAGCACGCGTCCTGTCAGGACCAGTCCGGGCGGTAACGACAGGGACCGTTCCAATACCTTGGGTTCCTCCGGGATCGCGATGGTGGTGACGATCGGCGCGGCGTCGACATCCGCGGAAGTCACTTGCAACTCCAGCGGCCCTGACGTGAGGCCCTCAATGTGGAATCGGCCTGCGGAGTCGGCTTTCGTGGCTTGATTGTTACAAGTAAGTCGTGCGTCCCTCGCTGGCTTGCCCCCGGTCTCGAGAGTCACGCGCCCCGTCAGAACGTGGTCGGTCGTCTTCGCCGTCAGGGTGAAGCCGCCCGTATGGATTGGGTGGCGGCTCTCCGTGACACGGCCGAAACTGCGAAAGGAGCGTTGGATGTGATTGGGCTGTGGCTCGTCGGTGGTCGCGGCGAACGCGAACAATCGCTCGTGGCGAGGTTCGGTCACGGCAAGTGCTGCGATGCGTTCGATGGGAAGTCCACGAATGATGAACCGCCCCTCCGAGTCGGTCTTGGCCCCCACGGGGAAAGCCGACCAGGACAGGTTGAGCCCGTTGTCGGTGCGCACGCCGTTGATGTCGGGACTCCCCAAGGGTTGAAGGCCGTAGACCGAGACCTTAGCGTCGACCACCGGCTTGCCCCCAGGCTCAACGATCCGGCCGCGCACCGTTCCCTCGAGACCAAGAGTCAAGGTGATCGGAGCCTGCTGGTTCTGGAGTGTAAGCTGGACCCAGTTCAAACCGTGCCCTGGTGCCAGTGCCACGACATCCCAGGGGAAGACACTCTGACCCACCCCTTCGGTTTTCTTGAAGCCAGGCGCGGCGACGTCATCGAATCGGAACCGTCCTTCGTCATCCGTCTTTGTCTCGGCCAAGGAGTCCACGAGTCCCTCGCGTTCCATAAATGTCCGATCCTCCTTGGACCGCGGCTCGCGCGCCCGATACAGGGACCACTCGCGGAGGATCACGGTCGCCCCGGCGATCGGCTTGCCGCCGGAGTCAACGACCTTGCCGGACGCGGAGAGCTTGACGACGACTGGGGACGCGTCGGCCTTGTTCGCGGACGGCGTCTCGGCCGCCTGCTTGGCGGGCGCAATCTTGGGAGACGCCTCTTCGCCCTGCGATGCGGCGAGAGCGAAGCCGATCAGCAAGGCGAAGCTACCGGCCGTGAGCGAGACGGCGGCCGCCAGCTTCAATTTAAAGGCGATCATCGAGACCAACTCCTCCCGGACGAGAACCAGGGCCGTCGCCGGGACCACCCCGGTGACCAGGCCGCGGATGGCGAGTGCCGTGGCCGCACGCGCCGTCGCCTCAACCAGGGCCGGAGCAACGGCGGCCGTCGCCTCGTTGCCAAGGAATGCCGTGCTGCCGGCCACCGCCGCCACGGCCGGGGCAAACCCACGACGCAAGAGCCGGTCCTGCAACCGACGTCGGCCGCGCGCCAGGCGGCTCTTGACGCTCCCGAGCGGCCAGTCAAGTTGGTGGGCCGCCTCTTCATGTGACAGGCCTTGCAGGCAGCAGAGGACGACCGGCAGCCGCTGGGCCTCCCCGAGGCGGTCGATCTCCGCGTCGATGACCGCTCGAAGCTCGTCGTGTTGCAGCCGGTCGGCATCGTTCACGGCGACCTCCTCAACCTCCGGTCGTTCGTGGGACTTGCGCCGGTCGATCCGAATCCGGAGCCGGAGCGCAACCCGGCGAGCGACCCGGTGTAACCAACCTCCGAGCGCATCGCGGTTGCGGACCGAGCCGGCTCGGCGGGCGAGGACCAGGAAGGTGGCCTGAAACGCATCCTCGGCCAGGTGCGGGTCGGCCAGCAAGCGGCGGCAGACGGCCAGGACCAATGGCCCGTGTCGCTCCACCAGCATGGCGAACGCGGGTTCCGAAGCCGCGGTATCGCCGGACGAGAACCGGTCCAGCAACTGGCGATCCGACAAAGCCCCCAGCGAACCGACTTCAAAGAGCGTTCGGATCTGCTCGCGCAGACGGAGGTCCAAATCCCCTGGCGTCATCGTGCCCCCCTGCCCCGGCCTTTGCCTACGCGTTCGTTGGATCCCACCTTCAATGAGACCAGGTGCGCGGGCTGAGGTCCCGATTCTTTTGAGGCGAGCGATATTTCTGAGGCGAGCGGGCGGGAGGATGGGCTTTGACGGTTTCCCGAGGGAATTCGCCCAGGCGGGCTCGAGGTTTGGCGACAGGTTTCCAGCCCGCAAACCTCAAGGTGGTGGCGGGCTGAAGCCTAATCTGTGAAGTGTACACATGAGCCAGCCGGTTTCTAGCGGTTGCCCAGGGCGAGCCGCGATTGTTTCTGAACCACGAGGCGATCGACCACTTCCCCTTCGAGGTTCCAGGCGCGGTAGGTCAGACGATTCTCGGGAACGTTGATGTCGATTGTCTGATAGGTTGCGACCTGGGTCAGGCCGAATTCGGTGTAGTCTCGCGGGTTTTGGTCGCAGAATTTCTCACCGGAGACGGCGACGACGTAGGTGGTCCCCTCGGCGTTCGAGGCCACACGCTGGTTGCCGCGCATCGGGTACGATCGCAAATAGGCGTGGTCGTGCCCCTGGAGCACGAAGTCGACGTGGTGCTTGTCGAAGACCGGGATCCAATCTTCCCCCAAGGTCGGGTTCAGTCGCGACGGATGCGACGCGTAGATCGGATGATGGAATACGACGAACGTCCAGGCCGCCTCGGTCTTGGTGAGGGCGGCGTCGAGCCATTCGGCTTGGACCTGGGCGAGCCTGCGATCGACGAGCGCCAGGTTGCTGTCGAGGACCGCGACGAAGGCGTTGCCGTATTCGAAGGAGTAGACCAGGTTGGGGGCGATCCCTGGGGGACCGTTCTTGGGGAGCTCGAAGAAGGAGGTGTAGAGTCGCGGCCCCTGGTCGAGATATTCGTGATTGCCGACGCAGGGCATGAGCGGCACAGTGTCGAACACCCCCTTCGCTCGGAGGAAAAAGTGGTCCCAGTTCGTGCGCTCGTTGCCGCGATCGACGAGGTCGCCCGCGAGGAGCATGAAGCCGGCGTCGGGATGCTGTTTGTGGGCGGCGCTGAGGAGTCGTCCCCAGCCCTCGAAGCCGCATTGCGCATCGCCGAGATAAAAGAACTGGAAGTGATCCGGGCGCTCGGGTCCCGTCCGGATCGTTCGCCAGGGAGACCAACCGGTGGCGGACCCATTTCCCAGGCTATAAACATAGCTTGTGGCCGGTTCCAGTTGGTCGACGCGGACCTGGTGTCGGCGGATGGCCGGGTCGTTGAGCAAGTCGGGGGAGCGGACGAGTTGGGATTCTCCGGACACCTGGCGGATGGCGTTCGGGTCGGCCGGGCCGTCTCCGCGCGACGACGCTGGCGCGAGTCTGAGTGCGGTCGAGGCGGCGCCGGGTTCGGTCCGCCAGCTCCAGACCAGGTCGTGGGCGGGGTTGGGACCAAACGAGACCACGACTTGATCGGGCGTTCGGCTCGACGCCACGTGGGTCTTCCAGATCCGGCCCCGAGCCAATGCGGTCGCGTGGCGCAACTCACGGGGGATTTGCAGGAGGATCGATTCACGGAGGGTGGTTGGGATCGCTCGGACCGGCACGAGGGCGTCGAGGGTCGCGCTCACGCCCTCGGCTGCCTTGACGGTCTGCCACCGCGCGGGTCTCCGCACCTGGATCGACAGCGGACCACCGTCCTCCGCCCGGAAGAAGGGGACGTAATGCTCGGCCACCGCGCGGTCGAGGGCGTTCACTCCCAGGCCCACCGAGCCGGCCTCGAACCGCTTTCGATAGAGCGGCCAGCGCTCGCCTTGCACCTCGACGGATTCCGCGGTCGCGGCGAAGCCTTGGTCCGCCAGCCAGAACGGGAGCGCAGTCGGGTTCGCGGCCACCGCGACGATCGAGGGCCGATCGATCTCCACTTGGAGGTGGCCTCTCCCCAGGGCGTCACGTTCGGCCGACGTGAGTTCGGCGAGCACGCGATGGCCTTTGGCGGCGATCGTGGTCAAGTCGTCGATCGATCGGGTGCGACTGAGTCGTTTGCCGACTTCGCCAAGCGTCTCGCTCGGAGTGGCTGGGTTTGGGGCGGGGGCCGGACTCCGATCGACGCAGCCGGTCATCAGGCCAGAGAGCAGGATCGTTGCCAAGAAACGAACGCGGGTTTGGAGTTGAGCCATCCGTGCGATCTCCCCAGTTGCGCCCGTCGAGCCGGGGCGGTCCGGTCGTTTAGATAACGGATCTCCCCCTTTCCTTACAGAGTAGATCCGCAAGAAAAAGGGTCGTCCCCCTCCACGGGGGGCTGGAATCGAGCGTTTTTCACGCATGGATCCGCAACCGGTTGCTGCGTGTGGTATGAGTCTCAGGGGTCGAGTTCGATCAGGAAGGGTTCTGAGGTGGAGGAAGCCCTTTTGAGATTGATCGCGGTGTGCGCAACGGGCTGCCCGGTCTCTGTTCGTGTCCCTGTGTAGGCACACGGTTTGCAAAGCTTTCAGACAGCTTTCCTAAGGTCAATGCAACTCTGTTCGTGGTGAGGCCCTATGCCGAAGATTACGAATTTGCGGCCCGGTGATCCGGAACCACTGGGGCCAACAGTGAAGCCTGACGGCATTAATTTCGCGATTTATTCGTCGGGTGCGACGCGCATCGAGTTGCTTCTTTTTGACAATATCGCCGACCAGAGACCGAGTCAGATCATTCCGCTCTCTGACGAGACCAACCGGACTGAGCACGTCTGGCATATCTTTGTCGAAGGCCTGCCGAACAAGACGCTCTACAACTTCCGCGCGGACGGGCCGTACGAACCGGCGACGAACGGGACCCGGTTCAATCCTGCCAAGACGCTGCTTGACCCCTATGCGCCGGCGCTCACAGGCGATTTCTACTGGCAACCCGGCGATGCGCTCGGCTACGACAATACCGAACCGGACAAGGCGGACCGCCATCTTGTCCCGAGCACGGTGGAGAACGTGGCCGGTGCCCCGCGTTGCGTGGCCTACCTGAGCGACTTCGATTGGGAAGGGGACCAGCATCCCGACATTCCGATCGAAGAGTCGATCATTTACGAGGTCAACGTGCGCGGGTTCACCCGGCACCACTCGTCGGAGAACGACCTCGCCGGGACCTATCGCGGGTTCATCGAGAAGATCCCCCACCTCAAGGCACTGGGCATCACGGCCGTTGAACTCTTGCCGATCATGGAGTTCGACCAGTTCGACGGTCCGTTTCGCGACCCCGCGACCGGCGAGCGCCTGGCCAACGCCTGGGGCTACAACACGGTTGGCTTCTTCGCTCCCGAGTCGCGCTACAGCTACTACGGCAAGGTCGGCGAGCAGGTCGACGAGTTCAAGATGCTCGTCCGCGAGCTGCACAAGAATAAGATCGAGGTCATTCTCGACGTGGTATTCAACCACACCCGCGAAGGAAATCATTACGGGCCGACGGTCAGCTTCAAGGGGTTGGATAACAATGTTTATTACATGCTGACAGCTCAGCCGGAATTCTATATGGATTTCACGGGCTGCGGCAACACTTTGAACTGCAACCACCCGGTCACGCGCAAGTTCATTCTCGACTGCCTGCGCTACTGGGTCACCGAGATGCACGTCGATGGATTTCGGTTTGACCTCGCGGCCGTCTTCGCCATCGACGTCGATCAGCAGCAGAAGGGGAAGACCCCGATCATCCACGAGATCGAGTCCGACCCGGTCCTCTCCCGGATCAAACTGATCGCCGAGCCGTGGAGTATCCAGCAGTATATGCTCGGGAGCTTTTCGGATCGGCGCTGGGCGGAGTGGAACGGCCGGTTCCGCGACGTCGTTCGCAAATTCGTCAAGGGAGAAGCTGGTCTCACCGGAGAGTTGGCGACCCGCGTGGCTGGTTCATACGACCTGTTCGCCCCCAACGCCGAATCAGAGCGTTCGCCGTTTCACAGCATCAATTTCGTGACCTGCCATGACGGGTTCACGCTCAACGACCTGGTCTCCTACAACGACAAGCACAATGAGCGGAACGGCGAGTCGAATCGCGACGGAGCCAACGATAACAATAGTTGGAACTGCGGATATGAAGGGTGGGTCGAGACGTCCGACCTGCCCGACGAAGAAAAAGAGACGATCGAGACGCTTCGACGTCAGCAGATCAAAAACTTTCTGACGCTCCTCTTCCTCTCGCAGGGGACGCCGATGCTCCTCTACGGCGACGAGATGCGGCGGACGGCCGAGGGGGACAACAACACGGTCTTCCAGGACAACTCGCTGAACTGGATTAACTGGGAGAACACGAAGCGGCATGTCGAGATCTTGCGGTTCACGAAGCTGATCGTCGCCTTTCGCAAACGCCATCAGATCGTGCGCCGCTGGCGTTACCTGACGTCCGACGAGGCGGAGACGCCGATCCTGCGGAACATCAAGTGGCATGGAGTGAGTCCCGAGCAGGCCGACTTCTCGGAGACCTCGCGGTTCATCGCCTGGGAGCTCGAGGCGTTCCAGACCGACCAGCGTTCGGACGTGCCGATTTACGTGGCGTCGAATGCGTTTTGGGAGCCGATCACCATCGAACTTCCCACGATCGAAGGCCGGCGGTGGTATCGGGTCGTCGACACCTCGCTTGCGGTCGAGGAAGACATCGTGCCCGAGGAACAGGCGTTCTTCCTCCCGGAACCGACCTATCTCGTGCGTCCGCGATCGACGATCGTGCTCGTCGCCAAATGAACAAGCTCACGGGACGAACGGTTGCGGTCAGGGCCGTTCGACAGGGGTTTTGGCTGGCGGGAGCCCTGGCCGGAGGATCGTTGGTCTGGATCCTCCGGTCGCTCGTTTCACCCGGTACGCTCATCCTGGGTGTCGGTGCGGTCATGCTGTTCGCGGCCTTGGTCGGCGAGCTGATCGTTGCCTTCACGGCGATCCGGTCGACGCGCCGGGTGATTCCTCCTCCCAACGCTCAACCGGCGGACGGGCGGATCGAGCGCCTTGTGATCACTGGCGCGACCGGCGAGCCGAACCGGCGCGACCCGAGGTTCTCGGCGTTCCGTGCGCTTCGCCCCGTCGAGAATTTGCCGCCCCCCGCGCGGCTGCCGTCCGGGAGTATGCCTCCCTTGCTCGGTCGAATCACGCTGGTCTCGCTCTTCGTCGGTCGCGACCAGCACCCCTGGTCGGACGACGAGATCGCCCGGGCGCATGCCGCGCTCTTTCGCGCGGGGGAATGGATCGAGCGCGAGGCGATCCGCTGGAAGGCCCCGGTCAATCTGACGTTGGCCGACACCTACTTTGTGGTGGATGATGACGAGGCGACGAACGACGTCGAGATGACCTTCGAGCCCGAAGGGGAGAGCGTTGGCCCGCTCGAAGCCCATGCGGTGACGAAGGCGTTGATCGACACGAGCCGCGCGGCGTCCAAGCTCGGCTTCCGCGACGCCGTGGATTGGATGGAGCAGATTCGAGCGCGAGTCGATGCCGATGCGTTGGTCTGGCTGCTCCACCCGCGACGCGCGGGCCGGTCGTTGGCCATCCCCTTGGACCTGACCGAGCTGGCCGGCGTGAGCCTGGCCGTCTGCTACGCCCGTGAATCGAGCTTTCCCGAGCCTCTGATCCGGTCGCCATTCACTGATCCGGTGACGGTCGTTCACGAACTTCTTCATCTCTTCGGCGCGTCGGACAAGTACGGAGTGCCGCTTCGTTCCTACCCACCGCGATCGGTCAGCCCGCGTGATATCATGCGTTTAAATGAGTTGAGCCTTTCCCGACTTCGGATCGATCGACAAACCGCCTGGGAAATCGGCTGGGAGATCGACGACGCATTGCCTCGGGATCGATAAAAAATCGGCCGCTCTCCGCCGTGAAGCGAAGAGCGGCCGAATCACTTGGTCAAGTAAACTTGGTCAAGAAAAGAGGTAACAAACCTTCAGTTAGATTCCACGGAAGGACGAGATTTCGCCAGTTGATTGACGAGGTACGCGGCATCAGATGCCCGGCGAGCATCCGCGTATTTGGCAAGAGGCGCCGAACACGTTTCGTCGCCGTAAATCCCAACGACCGTAAATAGACCATGCAACTCGCCTGTTTCGGCCCTCGAGAACAGCCCCGACCGGATCAGCGAAGCGAGGTTCTGCTGCCACAGTTGGGTTTCGGCCAATTTCGTCATCATGGCGAGCCCCTTGAACTTTTGGGTTGTGGGACCTTTCCTTGGCCAGCGAGCGGCCATTCAACCGCTTCTCCTCTATTCTAAACGCTCAAACCTTGCTGAGGGTTTTAAACGACTGATTTTTTTTCTGTGTCTTCTTTTCGCGACCAAGTTCCCCGGAGGGTCATTTTCACAGAGAGGCGGAATTATCGTCGTTTTTGGTCTACACGTATAGAGGAGCTCGCAGACAATCAGGTTCACTCTCGCACGCAAATTCCGAAATTCATTCACCGTCTCAAGTTATTGCGGTGCGAAGGAGACCCTGTGACGGCCGCTTTTCGGATTTTCGGAGAACGTCCTGGAGACAAAGAAACTCTACTGCAAACGTTGGGCCAGAGTGGTGTGACCTCGAAGGTCTTGTCCGAAATCCTCGAGCGTTCTCGTCCGTCCGGCGACTCGGTCGTGGCTCGGCTGAGCCGCTTCATTCCCAGGCGTCGACGCTCTCGAACGAGGATGAGCGTTTGTAACTGGGCTCGCCCGGTGGAATAGGACGACCAGATGTCTGGATGTCCTGAATCTTCCCGGTCGATTTCTGGAAAAAGGCAACGTCGTGGCCTAACCGCAGACGGGCTTGAACCTTCGGGTGGAGAGTCACTCCCGGAGGTTGCGTCGCAACCGTTGCCCGTCGCCGGTTGAAAGCTTGCGAGATCGCACTCGCCTCTGCTTTAACTATAGACGGCGTGTCGAGCCCTTGGGCTTGGATTTCTCGCTTGGCCCGAGGAATTCCGGCGGATCCGGCTGCGTCGGATCCGCGATTGCGACCATCGGTCATGGGTCTTCATCGCGGACCGCACTTCCAACGAGGCCGCAATCGAAGATGGTCCGCAAGAGCCGGACCCTACGGGACCCGTTGGACGCACGATGACGCTGAGGTCGGGAAAGACGGGTTTCCATCGAAAGGTGGAAAGCACAGTCATCAGAGGGATGCAAAGTGAGCGGGCGAGGAGCGAGGTCGCCCGAAGAATGGGTCCAACTTGAGGAAATATTTTCCGTCCGAGATCGGCCATGAGGGAGATCTGCTTGAAAATCAGGCAATCCGTGCCTCTCGCTTGGGATGCGGCGAAAGCGTACGAGGTCAGACCCGCTTGTTGACGTTGGGTGTGGTGCCTCGAGCGCGGCAGGCTCCGGTCAGGACGGGCGAGTCTCCGCGACGTCGGTGGAGCGTTGCGTGTTCAGGACGGCGTCGCGGGCCAAGGCCAGAGCGCCCTGGACCACAACGTCTTCACCCAACGCGGCGGGAACCACGTCGAAGGTGCCTCGGAACGGCGGGAAGACGTTCAGGTTGAGCTGGTTGCGGATCGGCTCGAACCAGAACTCCTCGCCGATCAGCGACACGCCGCCACCGAGGATGATCCGATGGGGAGCGAGCAGGGTCACGGCCTGATTCAATGCATGGGCCATAGCGAGGACGGCCTTGCCCAGTATGAACGAGGCTTCCTGGTCACCGGCCTTCGCGGCATCGGCCACCATCGTGGTGTCGATCCGGGCGGGGACGCCGCCGGCGAGCTCCAGGACCTTCCAGTGGGTCAGGCCGTCGGCGAGCTGCCGCTCGGCGTAATTCCGGGCCGCCCCGGCGATCGCCCAGCCCGAAGCAACGTCCTCGAGTTTGATGACGTCGAAGTCGGACGTCGTCCGGTCGATGACCCAGAGATGGCCGATCTCGAGCGCACCCGCCCCGGACCCTCGGTAGATCTGGCCGTCGAGGAGCAGGCCGCCGCCAATCCCGCTGCCGATCGTGACATAGAGCAAGGGGGAGAATCCGACCCCCGCGCCAAACCGCGCCTCGGCCAGCCCCGCGGTGTCCGCGTCGTTCTGAATCGAAACGAGCGGGATCTGCAAATTTGCCCGGACCCATTTGGCCAGGGGAAACTGATCCCAGCCCGTCACCTGATGGGACTTGGTTGTCACGCCCGTGTTGGCGTCGACCGGTCCGCCGAAGCCGATCCCGACGGCCGCAACCTGGTCGCGCGTGGCTCCGATCCGACTCTGGAGGATCGGAACGAGTTCACCGATCTGCGCGAGGATTCCCCGCGCGCCTTGCGCCGGCTCGATCGTCCGTCGCTCGAGGGCGACGATCTCGCCATCGCCTCGACCGAGTCCCAGTTGAAGCTTGGTGCCACCGATTTCGATGCCGAGCAACAGAGGTTGGTTTGTCACCGTCATTTTGCACCCGTTGGCGCTACCGCCGTTGGCCCGGAAATCCGCCGATAGATATCGTCGATGATCCAATGAAAGACGACCTGATGCAACGACTCGACGATCCCCATGTCGTCGATCCCGACGTGGAGGTTGTGCTGCGCCAGGGCTTGGAGTTTGCCCCCGCCATAGCCAGTGATCCCGACCGTCGTCATCTCATTGCGGTTGGCCCACTCGACCGCCTTGAGGATGTTCGGGCTATTGCCCGATCCCGAGATGGCCAGCAAAAGGTCGCCGGGCGAGGCGAGGTTCTTGAGCTGCTCGAGGAAGATGTTTTCGTAGCTGATGTCGTTAGCGACGGCCATGATCCAGGCGGTGTTGTCCGTCAGGCTAAGCACCTTGAGCCGCTTCTGATTCTCGAAGTCGCGCAGCGTGCACTTGGCCAGGTCTTCGCAGAGGTGGGAGGCATTGGAACCCGAGCCTCCGTTGCCGCAGATGAAGACGAAGCGTCCGGCATGGTAAGCCTGTTCGATCAGGTCGCTGAACTTTTCGACCTGAGTCATGTCGAGACGCTGGATCTCGCGGCAGACCCGTTCCATGTAGTCTTTCGCGCCTAGGGTCGCACCGAGCATCCGGACGTCTCCCGAGGAATTTCTCGTTTTCTAGAATGGAAGGGTGAGACGGATAAGGTCTCTTTGGAATAGAGCGACTGTACCAAGCGAACGAGGACTCGTGAAGATGAAGCGAGCGCGTCGGAACCGACGCAACCGTGCTAGTTTAGGCAATTAAGCATCGGGTTGGTGATTCGCTCGATCGGCGGGACGAGTCTGTTAGAATGCCGAACGGGAGCGGAGTCGGGTGATGAGGGTCCCGCGATGATGATGGGCCTGCTGGGTACGATCGTTCTCAACGCGACACTGGGACTGGGGGCCTACTGGACCGCCCGTCATGGGTTCCGCCAGCCGGCGGGTCTGACTCGGGCGTTGGCGGCGGTGACGCTCGCCTGGACCTGGGCGACGGTCGGTCTGGAGATCCTCGGGGCGTTAGGCGCACTGGGGCTGACGTCGTTATTGATCTGGTCGGCACTCGGGCTTGGGATTGGGCGCGTACTTCGGGCCTGGGATGATCAGCCCGAGTGGGTTGAGGCGGCCGATCCGCCCGGACAGGCCTGGTCCTGGGAGTCGGTCGTTGCGCTTGGGCTGACGATCTGGGGGGGCCTGTTTCATGGGGTTCAGTCGCTGCTCTGGCCGGTCAAGGTCATCAGCGACGGACCGATCTACCACCTCTACTTTGCGGCTCGATGGTGGAAGGAAGGGAGTCTTCGGCTGATCGCGACTCCGTTCGGCGAGAACGCCGCGCCATATTTCCCGGCCGTCGGCGACCTCTGGTTCACCTGGCTGATGGTGGGCTGGGGGGGAGAGCGTCTGGCGAAAGTCGGGCAGGCGCCGTTCTGGGGGGTATCGGGGCTCGCGGCCTATGCCTTGGCCCGGCGGTTGGGGGCCGGATCATCCGCCGCGCTGATCGCCACCACCTGGTTCCTCACGTCGACGCCGCTCCTGCTCTTCGCCTTTGAAGCGAATGTCGACATGATTTTCGTAGCCGGTTACTTGCTGGCCGCCTCCTTCTTCGTGCGCTACCACCTGGGAGACGTGCGGGGATCCACACTGGCGCTCGGGACGCTGGCGGCGGGGGGGGCGCTGGGGTCGAAGACGATCGGGGTGGTGTTCGTCCCGGTCTTGCTGGGCTTGGCCGGTCTGGCCGTTTGGCGGCGGCCCGGCCCGTTCTTGGACCGAGCGATTCACCTGGTCCTGGTGTTGACCCTGCCCCTGGTGATGGCGGGGTTCTGGTACGGCCGCAACCTCTGGCTGACGGGCAATCCGCTCTATCCGCTCCACCTCGCGGTCGGAGGGAGGGTCTGGCTCTCGGGATGGTATGACCGTGTCGCGATGCGAACGAGTCCTTACTATCTCCCCGTTGAGGATTGGCGGTCACTCTGGGACGTGGTGATGGGTGTGATCGACCCGCACTTCGCTCCTTTCTGGTTCGCGGCCCTCCTTGGCCTCTGGTCGCTGAGGACGCGAGGAACCGAGCGAGCGGTTGATCTCTGCGTCTGGATCTGTTCACTCCTCGCCATTCTCAATGTCGGGCTCTATTGGCTGTTGATCCCCTACCGAACGCAGCAGAGGTTTATGCTCCATGCGGTGGGACTGGCGGTGGTCCCGCTCGCTCGGCTCCTCGATCGCAGTCGCTGGCTTCGGATGACGGCGCTCGGGCTTCTGGTCATCCATTTGCTGATGTCGCAGAACTGGCCGTTCGCCTCGGGTTCGGCCCCCTGGGACCTGAGCCGTTGGATCCCCGATGTGACGAGCGGGATCTTCTTCATGCCGCAAATGGCGCTGATGCGTCAGGGCCGGAGCGAGTCGAGCCGCCTGATCGGTCTGGCCGCAATCGCGTTACTCGGGGTTGGCTCGCTCGGGGTCGCATGGGCCTGGAGCCGGGTTGGCGGGTCCCCCGCGCGTTGGCTTCGCGCGGTGTTCGCCAGCCTCGGGCTCTTCGGGATCGCGTGCGGCGTATTCTTTCCCTACGATCTCGATCCGCGCCGGCGGTTTCATCCGGTCTTCCCCGACTACTATCTCGGTTGGCTCGACCTCGAGACGCGCGTGGGGGCCTCGGGGGCGAAGATCGCCTACGCGGGAACCAACATCCCCTTTTACCTGATGGGGGCGGGACTGCGCAACGAGGTCCGCTACGTGAATGTCGATGGCCGGCGCTCGTGGCTGCTCCACGACTACCATCGTGAAGCTCGAGCGAACGGGAAACCGACCTGGCCCGACTCGAGGCCGGGGTGGGACCGCCTCCATCCCGACTACGCAGGGTGGCTGGCCGCGCTTCACGACGAACAGATTCAAATTCTCGTCGTCGCCAAGGCCAATCCCGACGAGGGACGGCACAACATCGCCGACGCCGAACAGTTTCCGATTGAACGCACCTGGGCCGACACCCATCCCGAATCTTTCTTCCCCCTCTACGGCGTGGTCGAGGGAGATCCACGAATGCGGATCTATCGAGTCAGGGCGGCAAGACAGTAAAAAGGACAGCCATGGAGGAAGTCATCGAAACTCAGGCAGGCAAGGTTGGGGGGCTCCTCGAAGCTCGATGGGCCGAGACCCGGGGCACGTCAGCGCGGGGAAGGCTCTGTCGATGCGATCTGCTGATATGGTTTTTTGTTTATTTTTTTGTCGGCGATCTGCCGTATTCGCTTGCCTGGCCAAGGCCTTCGTTGTCCGCGGCGCTGGAAATTGCCCGTAAGTCAGTATCGTGAATTGCGAAATTGATTTTATCGCAAATTGCGATTATTCTTGGCGTGAGTGAATTCGTTGGTCGATAGGTGCGGCGTGCGAATTATCTCCAAGAAGCGGCTGCAGCAGTTCTGGGAGTCCCGAAAAGTCGATTCTGAGATCGCCGAGAGGGACTTCTCGGCTTGGTACAAATTGGCGATCAACACCGACTGGGCCAATTTTGGGGCACTCAAGCAAACATTTGGAACGGCTGACCAAGTGGGAAACTGCGTCGTCTTTGATGTGGGCAACAATCGATTCAGGCTCATAGGCCGGGTGAATTACGTCCAGGGCATCGTTTACGTTCTGAAAGCGATGGACCACAGGGAGTATGACAAAAAGGTCTGGATCGCTAACTGTGGATGCAACAGCCCGCCACCAAAGCCGCCGAGCAAGCTGAAGAAGGAACGTCCGAAGGATACGCCCCCTGCTCGAGGGCAGAAGAAAGGGAAGTAGCCATGGTTGTTACAACTTTAGACCGGGCCCTCCCGGGTACTTATTTCGCGCTTGTGAAGCGGTTCCCGCTCACCCACATTCGGAGCGATGAACATCTGGCGGCGGCGGCGGCGATGATCGACCAACTGCTTCAAGAGGAGCTCGAGGAGGGGGCTCAGGAGTATTTGGCGGCCCTCACGGATCTCGTCGAGATCTACGAAGATCATCACGTGCTGATCCCGGACGCCTCCGAGGCCGACGTCTTGCGCGAACTGATGCGAACGAACTGCTACAGCCAACAGGCCCTGGCGAAGAAGGTCGGGATTGCCCAGTCCACGATTTCCGACGTTTTGCAGGGTAACCGGGCGTTAACCAAAAAACAGGTCATCAAGCTCGCTTCGCTTTTCAACGTCTCGCCCGCCGTCTTCCTGCCGGCTTGAGCGCAACGGCGAGTCGCCAGGCACTTCAGCGGGGAGATCCGGGCGATTCTTGGGGGGCCTGGCCGCGGACGGTGGTGCCACGGTGTGGCGGAGGGTGGTCCCCGGCTCTGGGTCTGCCGAGTCAGGCCGACCTCCTCTCAAGGTGGATTGGGCCTTTGACCCGAATTTTTACGAATTCCCCAAAATCGGCGACGGATTCGTCGTTGGCTTCGCACTATTAACTGCAGACGATCGACAGCACTTTCGTCCCGAAGCCGCCGTTGCGGGCGGCTTGACGGTCGAGCGTCAGTGCTACCGTCATTGATTCCATCGAGATGCGACGTGCCACGGGTTCTGCTTGGGAACTCTCCCGGAGCCGGGGGGCGGCGAGCTCGAGGATCAGTGACTGAAGAGGCCGCGGGGGGAGAAGCAAGCGATGAGACTGACCCTGAGAACCTTGCTCGCCTGGCTCGATGACACGCTCTCGCCAGCCGAGGTCCGTGAGATCGGCAAGCAGGTGGCGGAGAGTCCGTTTGCGAAGGAGTTGGTCGAGCGCGTGCACCGCGTGACCCGCCAGCGCAGGCTGACGGTTCCGAGCCGGAGCGGGCCGGACTCAACCGATCCCAACCTGGTTGCGAGCTACTTGGACAACGAGCTTCCCCCCGAAGAAGTCGCCGAGTTCGAGAAACGGTGCCTGACCTCCGACGTGCATTTGGCGGAGGTGGCCAGCGTTCATCAGATTCTCAGCCTGATCGGTCAGAAGGCGAAGGTGCCGACCGAGGCGCGGCATCGGATGTATCACCTGATCAAGGGACGCGAGTCGGTCGCTCCCAAGGCGCCTCGGGCTTCGCTGGCTTCCGAGCCGGAACCGGTCTCGGAGCCGATCCAGCCCTGGATTACCCCCGAGCCTCCTCGCCAGCAGTGGTACGGCCGCGTCTTGCCGGCCGCCGCGGTCATGCTGTTGATCGTGCTCTTATGCTGGTCGGCCTGGATGAGCCTGCCCCCGCCCGAGGTGTCGCCGAGCCCCGATGCCGGGCCGATTGCGCAGGGACCTGGCGTTGACGACGGGAAGCTCGCGCTCAACAAGCCCAAGAACGAAGCTCCCGTCCCGCCGACGGACCTCAAGAAGGGGGCGGAGGACCTGGGTAAGGAGGCGACCAAGTCGTCCCTCACCGAGCCGGGGAAAGTCGCGACCAAGGACGTCGAGGGCGCAGCCGCGGAACCGACCGAGGATGCGATGGTGAAGCCTGAACTTCCCACGGGCACCTTGGGGAAGGCTGAGAAGCCCACGGGGATTTTGCTTCGTTATGACCCGGACCGGCGCGAGTGGGACCAGTTGACGGCCGAAACTCCGCTCAAAGATAAGAACCGCTTGCTCAACCTCGCCCAACTCCGCTCGGTCCTGGAGCTTGGAGCGACGAAGGTCGACCTCGTGGGTGAGACCGACCTGACCGTCTTGCCCGCCGCGGCGAAGCAGGCGGGCCGGCTCGAGCTCGCTCAGGGCCGGGTCGTGCTCCTCGGGGCAATGCCCGCGGCCCCGTTCGCGATCCAGCTGGGCAAGAAGACCATCGAAATCACCCCGCCGCCCGGCGCCTTGGTCGGCGTGGAGCGTGTGAACCATCGCGGCTCAGGTGCGTTGGTCGCTTCGGACCCCACCTTGCAGATCTACGCCAACGAGGGAGAAGTCGCGCTTCAGTCCGATGACGCCAAGGAGACGCTCTCCGGCCCTGGTTCGATCACGTTCGACTCGGAAGGCACCTGGACCGGCGTCGACAAGACGCCTCCTCCCGGGTGGGTGACCGAATCCAAGGCCTCCCCCTACGACCTTCAGGTCGGCGAGCAGCTCCAACGTTATTTCCGGCCCGGTCGTAGCGTTCTCGCCAATCTCGTGGAAGCGCTCGAGGACGACCAGAAGGACGTGCGGCGGCTGGCCATCTCGGCCACGAGGTCGGCGGGTGGGATCGCCTTGATCGTGCCGCTGCTCCACCAGGAAGAGAATCCCGTGTCGCGTCGCGCCGCGATTCAGGTCCTCCGCTCTCACCTGGGAGAGGGATCCGACGCGAGTCGCGAGCTTCACTCCCAACTGGAAAGCACCTTTGGCGCCGAGGTTGCCGAGCGGGTTGAGAAGCTGCTCGTGGGCTTCACGCCCAAGGAAGCCGGTGACGAGGCCACCTACAAGAAGCTGGTCGATGATCTTTCCTCGCCCGAAGTCGCCGTGCGTGAGCTGGCCCTGGAAACGCTTCAATCGCTCACCGGCCGCGACGAACTTGGCTACGATCCCGACCACCCCACGGGCAAAGGGCTGACCGCCTGGAAGAACTTGTCCAACGCCCACGAGCTTCGAGCGGTCGGGACGCCGCAACCTGCGAATGAGAAGAGTGTGACGCCTAAAGTGGAGAAGTGAGCACGGGGCCTGATGCCCGCATTTTTTTTCTTCCGGCCAGGCGTTCGGAGCCTGGCCCTTCGAGTTTTGAACACTCCGTGGCCGATTCCCCTGGCTGAGGCCAAGGGATCGGCCCTCGCCTTTTTCCCGATCAGGCCCGAGCCATCGCCGTCAATCGCGGGAAGTGCGGTCCGCCACCACTTTGCGGAACACCCGTCGGCTCCTGCTCGCGCGCTCGTCGCGATGCGACCGCGTAGGCTTCGGTCAGCGTCGGTCCACTGACGTCATAAGCGACGCCCGGCCGCTGCAGGTGAACCGTATAGGTGGGGCCGTAGGCGTCGTTGCGAGTCGAGTGCCAGACATGCCACCCGGCCACGCGTAAGCGGCAGGAGACTAATTCCCAGACGAACATCGTTGAAGACTCCGGTTGCCGTCGACGACAGACGGATTCCATCTCGATCCGTCTTATCGCTGGATCAAAAGGCGGTCTCACTAAGATTCAATATGGCCAATGATCGAGGGGTTTCCAAACCAAATTGTGTATTTTGCCTATTTTCCAAAAGGGGAGCTGACGGTTGAGCCAAGACTATCGAGAGTATCAGGCGGCGGCGGAGCGGATGGCTCGGGAGGCGGGGGGCCTGTTGCGAGACGCTTACGGGCGGGTTGTGGCGCGCGAGAAAGGGCCGGGCGACCTGGTCACGGACGCTGATCTCGCCAGCCAGCGCTTGATCGCGGCGCGGATTTCGGAATCGTTCCCCGACCATACGCTGCTCGCCGAGGAGGAGGGGGCCGTCCCGGACCCGTCACGACCGTGGCGCTGGGTGGTCGACCCGCTTGATGGCACGATCAACTTCGCCCATGGCTTCCCGTTCTGGGCCGTCTCGATCGCCCTGGAACATCAGGGTCAGCTTGTGGTCGGAGTCGTCCACAACCCGTTGAGCGGCGCGACGTATAGTGCCTCCCTGGGGCAGGGAGCCACCCTTGACGGGGTTCCCGTTCGTGTCAGCCCGGCCAAGTTGCTTCAGGACAGCCTGATCACGACCGCATTGCCCACTGATTTCGTCGATGTCGCGGACCTTCAACTGGCCTACTTTCGTCGGTTCTCCACAGGGACGCACTCGGTACGCCGGACCGGTTCGTCGGCCTTGAACCTGGCGATCCTCGCCGCCGGCGGGTGCGAGGTCTGTTACGCGAGCTTCATGCACCCCTGGGATGCCGCCGCCGGGGTTCTCCTGGTCCGCGAGGCGGGCGGAACGCTGACCGGCCTGGTCGGCGAACCGTACAACCTCTACGGCGCGGGGATTTTGGCGACGAACGGGTTGGTCCACGACGAGGCCCTTCGGTTCCTCGAGGAAGCAAGAGGCGCGAAGGCCGGCAAAACCACGTGAGCGACCGCCCGTCGGCATGGCTTTCAGGCGAGCGCGGAGCCTTCGCTCTGCGCTCGCCTTCGAAACGAGCACTCAAGCGTGCGGAGAATTCCGGAACTCGACCGGCCCTTCGAGCAAGCGATCGATCGCCCGTTGTTAAAGCTGGCGACTTTGCGGGCTGGGCGACTGGGGTCGTGGCAGCGGCCCTGTCTACATGCTATATTCAGAAATGGCGTCCCACACGCCTCAACTTGGGTTGCGACTCACTCGGGACCGCACCCGAGGGCCATTTGGATTTCATTTCCCAGGAAATTGATCCATCTTCCTCCACGAAGGTCCAACGACTTGCGTCGTCTCATCCGGCTGCTGACTTGGGGAGTCCTGGCGGCCTTGGCCGTTGGGTTTCTGTCTTCAGCGCGTGCAGGGGAGGATCCACCCCCCTCGGCCGTGAAGGAGCCAACAACCCCAATCGCCCCTGCGATTGAGGAGCCGAAGCCGGAGCCGTCGGTCGCCCCGGCCGTGGAGGAACCAAAGCCGATTGCCCCGGTCGTTGAGGAGCCGAAGCGGGTCGTCCCGGACGCCCCACCCCCGCCGGTTTACATCTTCCTCAACTCACCCGCCGAACTCGCGGAACTTTGGAAGAAGCTGAAGCAGCCCGACTTCATCCTCCTGCGCGGCGATGAACTTCGGAAGCAGGCTGAGCCATTGCCGGAGGGAGTAAGTCCCCTGCTGGCGGCTCAGGGGATTGTTGTCCGTTCCGTTGCGATCCGAGGCGCGGTCGTCGGGGAGATGGCCAATCTCTCGGTTCATCTCGTGGTCGCAACCCCGACCCCGGGACCGAACCGGGTCGCGCTCCGGCTCGATAATCAGACGGTGACCCGGGCGATTGAGAAGGATCGCCCCCTCCCCTTGCGGGTGATCCCCGGTGGCGGTTGGGAGGTCGAGCTCTCCGGCCAGGGAGAGCACCAGGTTCAGGTCGATCTCAAGGTGCGACTGCGGTCGACGACCGAGGGCCGTTCGCTCGAGCTCGGGATTCCCGAGGCGCCTTCCACGCAAGTCGAGCTGGACGTGGATCAGGTGGTGTCGGACGCCCAGGCAGGACCCGTCGAACCGGTGAACCGGGAGCCAATTCACGCGGGCAAAGGAACGCGACTTTCGTCGCATCTCTCGCCACGGTCGCGGCTTGACCTGAGCTGGAGAGTTGAGGCGGAGCCGGGGGCACAACTCCCTCCGCTGCTATCGATCCAGGGGGATATCGCCATCGACGTGGATCCAGGGGCGTTTCGGGCGCGGTCGTCCTGGGCGATCACGTCGGTCCGTGGCGCGATGCGGAGTCTCGAGCTGCAGCTTGACCCCGACGACGAGGTCCTCGAAGTGACGCTCGACGGTCAGTCAATTCCGGCTGGAATCGAGCGGGATGGAGCCGAGCGCCGGTTGTCGATCCCCCTGACGGAGCCTTTGCGCCCTGGTCCCACCAAGCGGTTGTCCATGACGACCCAGCGGAAACTGCCTCCCCAATCGTCCGCTCGGCTCTCGTTCCACGGTTTCCCCTTGAGTAATGCCAAGGAACAGTTTGGGGCGATCGGCATCGCTCAGAGAGGCAACCTGGTCATCAGTCCCACCGTGGGGCGTGGACTCCGGCGGATCGATCCGAGGACCGAACTCCCCGATGACCTGCGAGCACGTCCGGGCACCTTCTTGGCCTACCAGTTCGTCGATCAACCGTTCGATTTGGAGCTTCGGATCGAGCCCTCGCCCCCTCTGGTTCAATTCGATGCGCGGACCACGATTCGCCTGGGAGCCGGGCAAGCGAAGATCGACACGTGGTTGGGCGTCGAGACAGCGAACGGCCGGCTGTTCGACCTGAATCTCGTTTTGCCAAAAGGACTCGAACTCGAGTCGGTCGGCCCGCCGGACATGATCGAATCGTGGCAGCTCTCTCCCGAGCGCGAAGAAGGTCGAATCGTGACGGCGCGTTTGACTTTCCGGGCCCAGGAGGGGAATTCGTTCGCGCTCCATCTCGTCGGACGTCAAGCGATCGACCCCACGCGATCGGTGGCTGTGGCGCTCTTCCAACCACGTGAATCCTCTCTCGGCGGTGGACGGATCGCCGTGCTCACGGACCGCAACCTGACGGTCGACGTGGCCGAGCGTACCGAAGGTTCAGCGCGGACCGAAGCGTTCCGATCCGCGCGCCAGGAGCCTCCCGCCGATTGGCCGTGGCCCCCGAATCGATCCATCGAAGATAAACCCGCGCTCTGGCTGCGCTACGATGGCACGCCGGCGACGTTACCGCTCCGATTAGTCGTTCACCCGCGGTCGGTCGCGCACGAGACCAGCCTTGTCTTTCAGGTGGGCCGTCGCGGTGTCGACGGTCGCCAAGAGACCGAGTTCGCCGTCCATTTCGGGACCCTGGAACATGTGGATGTGGACGTTCCGCCCGAACTGGTCAATCGCTGGGAAGTCGAGGATGGCGATGTGGCGAGCCGGACCGACCTGGGGCCGACGCCAAAGGGCGGACGTCTCTTCCGCCTGAAATTTGCCGACGAAGTGACGGATCGCGCCAAGTTGACGTTCCGGTTTCGACGCCCCCTCGCGGCGGAGCTCGAGCCCGACCGAGAGACCGAGATCGACGCCTCCTGGCTCCGCTTTCCCTTGGGTGAGGCGGCTCCGGTGCGGGCTCGCGTCGCCTCGGATCCGGGGATCCGGGTCGAGGTGGTCCCCGGTGGTTGGCAACGAGGCGCCGGGGAAGAGGCTACGGCTTCGCCAGGCGCCCTCCCGCTCCACTATCGTTTGCTGAGTTCGAAGGCAGAAACGGACACGCCGCCGCTCCGTCTCACCGCCACGGCCTTGACGTTGACTCCCCTGCCCTCGCTTATCGCGTCCCGACTTTGGTTGCGGACGGTTCAAGGGCCCGAGAACGACCTTCGGACGACCGCCTGGTTCTGGGTGGAAACGCATGAGTCCACGCTCTCGGTCTCGCTCCCGCGCGAGGCCGTGCTGAGCCGGGTCCGGGTCGGTGGCGTGCCCGTGGACCGGAAGGAGCAACTGCCCAACGCGAGCGGATATCGGTTCCGATTTCCGTCCCAGGCGGGCTCGGGACCGTTGCTCGTGGCCCTTGAGTATGTGGTTCCCGCAACGGCCATCAGTCGCGATTGGACTCCGCCGCAGTTGCTCAACGGCATCGTGCAGCAGACGCGCTGGGAGGTGGTCGTTCCTTCGAGCCGTGAGATCGTCGGCGTCCCCTCGGGATGGACCGACGAGAACCAGTGGTATTGGGATAAATATGTTTGGCGGCGGCGGCCTTGGAAGTCGACCGAGGACCTCGCTTCGTGGGCGAGCGGTTCCACCAGTCGAACCCGGGGCGTGAACGGCTGGGACGAGGATGGTCGGGGCGACTATCATGCTTATCTGTTCGAGCACCCGGGTCAGCCTCCCGAGCTTCGTCCGCTCATCGCCACGCGAGGCAGCCTGGTGGCACTCTGCTCGGGGCCGGTCCTGGCTTTGGGCGTGTTGGTGGTCGTCTATCGACGGCCGCGGTTCCGCTTGCTCTGGTCGGTCTTGCTGGCCCTGGCGTTGGCGGTCGCCGCTTCGGCTCAGCCGAGCCTGACCCTGCAAGTGGTGCAGTGTGCCATGGTTGGCGTGGTGTTTACCTTGCTGGCCGCGGCATTACAACGGATCGTCGATCGTCCTGGCCGGGGGGCGACGGCCGTCTTTGGCGAGCCCGGCAACCTGGGGACAAGTCCGAATGGCGGCTCCTCGGTGCACCAGGCAGGCGGGGTTGGGTCCGACGACTCGACGGCGATCCGGGTCCGTCAGGTCTCGACCGTCGATCACGCCCTCGCTCTATCGCAGCCGACGTCGGACACGGCCTCGGGACGTGGCTCTTCCCGGAACATCGGTCAATAGTTCGAGATGCACCCTGCCGGGGAAGAGTGGACCGTGACGATCGATTGCTCCAAGGCCCTTCCGAATCGCCACCGACGTCTCCCGGGCTGGCTGTGGGCTCGTCTGCTGATCCCGATCGCCTTGCTGGGCGCGGGACCGCCCGAAGCCGTCCGAATCCGGGTCCCGGCCGAGAGAGTCGGGACCTGGTTTCCCCACGGCACGGAGCTGCGCGGCCTGTCCGCGGAGCAGTTCGATGCGCTCTTGGCGTCGGCCCGGGCGGGCTATCAACGCCTGGCGGGGGGAGCCCCCGCGCGACTCTTGCAGGCCAGGCACTCCGCGCGCTGGAATGCCGGCCTGCTCGTCGGAAGCTCCGTACTGGTGATCGATGCCCCGTCAGGCAAAGGACCGTATGAGCTGATCCTCAGCCCCTGGACCGCCGCGATCGAGCCCGCCGAAGCCGCGACGACCCGTTTGCGGATGCACGACGACGGCCGGACCGCAGTCCGAGTCGAGGCGGGGACCGTTTCCACGGTCACCTTGAAGTGGCAGCTTCGCGCCCGCACGGGTTCGCAAGGCCGCCGCTTCACGCTCGGCCTGCCCGACACCGAGACGTCGAGACTCACGCTCGACTTGCCCGAGGACTGGATACCCGAAGGAGCGACCGGAATTCGCCAGGGTCCCGACCCAGGGAGCGAACCGGGCCGAAAGACCTGGCGGTTCGAGGGACGCGGCGGCCCGATCGATCTCCAACTCCACGGTCGTCGGTCGGATCAAGGGGCGAACCAGGAGCCGCGGGCCTGGGTTTCGGGACCGACTCGCGTCGAGTTGGGTGAGGCCTTGGCGCACTGGACCATGGACTGGTTGGTGGATCTTGAGCCCCACGCTCCGCGCCGATTTCAGGTGGAATTGGACCGAGGGCTTGAATTCGCCAGCGTCACCGGTCCTGGCATTGATGAGTCGCGGGCCGAAGTCATTGGCGAGGTCACTCGCGTGACCGTCCTGCTCAACGACCAGGTCGCGGCGCCAACCCGGGTGACCTTTCGCGCGGTCGCGCGGATCCCCGCCGAGGGGCCGTGGCCGGTCCCGGCTGCCCGGCCGCTCGACGCGCTCTGGACGGGGGGGAGAACGAGCATCCGGCTCGATCCGAGTCGACTGCTGCGCGATTGTCGCGAAGCGGCGGGGCGGCGCGTGCCCGCACGACCGACCGGCGATCAGGCCGACCCGAACCTCATCGTCTTCGAGGCCGAAGCGCCTCAATCAGTGGCCGTCCTCACGTTCGGAAAGCCTCGGGTCGATGTCTCGGTCGAGGTCCGCGGACAGCTCCTCCTCGGGAACTCTTCGCCGCGACTCGAGAGCCAGTTGACCTGGCGGGTGCATCGCGGGCACCTGCTCGCGCTCGATGTGGACTTGCCGCCAGCCTGGGTTCCCGAACGGGTCCAGGTCGTCGGCATCGACGAGCCGTTGGCCTGGCACCCTCGCACGTTGCCGGGGGGGGGCGTGCGGGTTCACGTCACCCCGCCCTCGGGGGATTTCACCCGGAGTTCGTTGGTGCTCAACCTGACCGCGAGCGCGGCGATTGCGGGGGGACGTGGTCCGATCACGCTCCCTCGAGTTCGCCCGGTCGGGGTCCAGGTCGTCGACGAGCGCTGGCTTGCCTGGACGGAGTCGGGAGTGACGCTTCATCCGGCAAAAGCGACCGGGCTCGCCTGGATCGACCCGTCGCTCGTGATCGGCCCCACGAATGACCGCCCCGCCATGCCGGCCGGATTGCGCGAAGCCCTCGCCTGGCGCTGGATTTCCGATCAGGCCGAGGCTCGCGTGAACCGCGAGCGTGTCCAGGAGGAACCGCGCGGCTCGATCCAACTCCTTGCCAGCATCGACCGCGATCGGTTGCGACTCGACTGGCGGATTTCGGTTGATGCCGGGGAAGAGCCGCTACGGTCGATCCCTCTCGTTTTGCCGGACCCGATCCAAGGCGCGGGGGATTGGCACTTTACCAACGAGGTCAGCTCCGTCGAGTTGCCGCGAAAGCCGATCGATCCCGCGCGGCGGGCCGAGCTCGGTTTGCCTGAGTCGGGTCAGGCCTGGGAACTGGTGCTCCCCGACGCGCCGTCCGGGCCGGTCGTGGTTCATTCGCGTCTCGAAGTCCCTTGGGACGGGCGAGGACGACTCCCCCTGCTCGTCATGCCCGATCGATTTCGATCGCGGCACTTCGCCATCGTGGACGTCGCACGCCAGTTGCAGGCGAGTGTCGAGTCGTCCGGCCTCCAGGACCTCGAGCCGGCGGTGGCCGAAGAAGCGATCCGGATTGGGAATCGGCGCGCGGGACGCGACAATTTGAAGGTTGCCGCCGACCCGGTACCCAGACGTCGGGCCTATGCCTTTAGCTACACGAAACCGGGAGGCCGGCTCGAGGTCCGGACCGAAGCGTTGGAGCCGGCCTCGAGCGAGGGGGTGATCGATCACTCGATCCTGACCACGTTCGTCGATCCCCAGGGACCACTCCGGCACCGGCTGGCACTCCGGGTGACGATCGCCGATGCCCGAACGCTCGACCTGACCCTGCCTCAGGGATCGACCTTGGTCCGGGTGAAGCGCGACGGTCAGCCGGTGGCCCCTTCCCGGAATGCCCGGGGCCACTCCCTGCCGTTACCGTCTCCGACCTCGTCCCGTAACGCCTGCACCTTCGTGCTCGACTATCAGACGCCTCGTCGCGCGTCCGCCGCCGACCAGGATTACCGTCCGGAACGCCCCTTGGCATCGCTCACTTACCTGGCGTTCCGCTGGGAAGTGGTCGTCCCCGAGCCCTGGTTGGTCGCGGAGCACGGACCGTCCCTGACGGCCAGTGACCCTGCCTCCGCTCCAACGGGGTTGCGTCGTTTCCTGCCTCCCTGGCGGTGGTCGAGGAAAGGAGAGTTGAAGCACGATGCGGACGTGCTCCGCTCGCTCGACCAGCAAGCGGCCGAGACCACGTTGAACGAGATGACTCTGGGGGAATGTTTCACCCGATGGGATGCCAGCCCCGTGCCGATCGTCATCGATCGGATGACGCTCGAGTCCGGGGGTTGGGGACCTCGGTCGCGAGTGTCCCCGCCTCACAACGACCGCAATCGGGCGGGGGCGGCCAGTGCGGTGATCGGCCCGCTCGGCCTTTCGTTGGTTCCGATCGGCGAGGCGGTGCTCGTGACGACGCGTGTGGAAGCCCCCGATCGGCCGGGCGGTCCGTTGCGCGACGCCGAAGCGAGAGCCGCATGGGAGGCGAGGATCCGGGAGGCCGTGGTCAACGGGTCGGATGTCTCCGACCGATTCCAGACCGTCGCCCGCTGGCGTGGCGAGAGTGCGCGGAAGTCGCAGTATGGCAGTGAAACCACCGATATCGACCCGTCGCCGAACGGCCGGCGAACCTGGCGGTTCTCGGCCGTGGGGTGGCCCGAGTCCGGCATGACGATCCATCTCGTCGACGAGCAGCACGAGCGTGCGACGGCCTGGGCGGCCGGGTTGGCCGTCCTGGCGATCGGGATCGCCTGCCGTGGCATTGCTCCCCATCGCCGCGCCCTTGGCTTGGCGGTCGTCCTGCTCGGTTCTGGGGTTGGCTTGGTCATGACGGCCCCACGCCCCGCCGCGATCGCGGCGGGAGGGGCGACCGGCGCCTTGGCCGTCTTCTTCTACGGGCTAGGAAGTGCGATTCCGGCATGGCCGCGCCGTCGCAACCGCAATCGCGATTCGCGGCCGTCCTCCTCCCCTCGCCTCCGGTCCGGTTCGGGGGTCATCACGGCCCTCGTCGGTTGCTCGGTGTTTTTGGCGGGTGCCGACTCGGTCCGGCTTCTGGCCGCCGCCGGCGATGACACTCCGGTCGTGGCGCTTTATCCGTTCGAGGGCGCGGCCGACCCGGCGCGGATTCCGAACCAGGCCGTGATCCGCCTCGAGGATTACACGCGTTTGAAGACGCTGGCCGACTTGACCCGACAGGAACCGAACCCAGGGGTGGAGGCACTGGCGGCCACTCATCGGATCGCCTGGCAAGGGGCGGGGGGAGTCGTCATCGAGTCGGAGATCGACCTGACGCTCGAGGGGGCACGCCCCGCGCTCTGGACGTTCCCGGTGGGCCACGCACGCGACATCACAGCGGCCCTCGACGACGTCGAGATCCCGGTCCAGGTCCAGTCGGGAGGTCAGGTCGCGTCCGTCACGATTGCCGGTGCGGGGCGGAAGCCGCTTCGGATCCGCCGGTTCGTCACGCCTCGACGCCTTGATGATGCGGAGTCGATCAGCTTGCCGATCAACCCCTTGGCCTCGGCTCGGGTCGAGGTTGGTCCCGGACCAGCCGGCCGGCGTATCGAAGTCCCCAACGCGCGCGGGGCGTTGACGCCTTGGGCAAGTGGTTCGGCGGGAGCGCTCGGCCCGGTCGATCGCCTTGAGGTGCGCTGGGTTTCCAACAATGAACAAGAGAGAATCCCGGCCGTGGGTTCGGTGGAAGGCCTCCTGCTCTGGGATGCCGAACCCGCTGGAGACCGGCTCCGCGCCCGCTTGACCTATCGCAAACCGGAGGGAACGTCGGTGATCCGGCTCCGGCTCGATCCCGGGCTTGTGGTCCGTTCCCTTGCGATTCCAGGCCAGGCGGACGCCAGTCTCCAGTCGACCGAGAAAGGAGTCGAGTGGGTTGCTCATATCAATCCGCCGCTCCCGGATGGAGCCGCCATCCGGCTCGAGTTCTGGAGGCCGCACCCGATCGGTCAAGAGCTGACCGATGAGTTGCCCACCCGCACTCTGCCTCGGATCGAGCCGTTGGGGGCCGAAACCTATTCGGGGGCGATCGGCTTCCGAAGACCGGCCGAATGGGCCGGTCGCCTGGCGGCTTTGGCGGGGAGCGACCCGATCACCGAAGAGGTGTTCGTGCGGTCCTGGGGGAACCTCCCCGAGGAACCTCTGACGCTCTCCGGGGTCACGCGCTTCCTCCGTCCCTCGAGCGTGTCGGTTCGGACCGGACTTCAGCCCGCGCGGCTGTCCGTCCAGCCGACGGTGGAGCTCAACCTCGGTCCCGGGCGCGTCGAGGTGAGTCTGGAGGCGAAGCTCACTCAGGTTTCCGGACGGTCGTACCAGGTCGAGTTCGACGTCCCGAGCGAACTGCAAGTCACCCGTGTGGAAGGCGACGGGGTCACCGACTGGAGCCGCTCCTCCGGGCGAATTCAGCTCCGATTCGATGGGGCGTCGGCCAAGCAACGCACGGTTCGGGTCCTGGGCTGGCTGCCCGTGCCGTACGACCCGTTAGCCACGGGGACCACGCGGCAAGAGGTCGGCGTTCCCTGGCCGCGCTGGCAAAACGTCGAGATCAGTCCGGGCTCTCTGGGCATCACCGCGCCGATGACCTTTCAACTCGAGACGGCGGCGGGCGTGACTCCCTCGAATCCTGATTTTGAAGACTTGAGCCTCACGACCGTGCGGACCACGTATCGGGTGGATCGCCCCGAGGGGCTGGGAAGGCTCCGGTGGGAGGTCGAGCCCCCGCGCGTCGATGTCCAGGTGAGGAGCCAGTTGACGATCAACCCAGACTCGGCCGAGTGGGTCGCGGTGCTCCGTTACGACGTCTCGGGGGGAGCCTGCGACTCGATTCAACTCAAGCTCCCGACCGTCTGGGCCCAGTCGGCCGAAGTCACGCTGGCGGGCGGCAGCCATCAACTCACGTCGGAGTCGCGTAAGGAATCGACCGTCCTGACGATCCGCCCTGAACAACCGATCTGGGGCTCGCAGGACGTGACGATCCGCTCGGTCCGATCGCTCGCCCAGACGAGTACGCTCTTCTTCCCGGTCCTCGAACCCTCGGTCAACGGGACGACGGAAAGCGACCTGGCGATCGTCAACGCGTCGGGGCGCGAGTTTTCGACCGAGGGGTCGCCGAGCTTGCAACCGATCGATGACTCGTCCCGGTTCCAGACCGAGGAGTTTTCGCCGTTGCCCGGCCTTCCGACGAGTGTCTTTCGAGTCAAGTCGAAGGGCTGGTCCTTGAAGGTGGATGCGCCTGGCGGGACGCTACTGGCGAGGGATCTCGGTAGTGGCCACATTCGGGCCGCTCTGACCGAGATTGAAGGGGTTGTCAGGGAGGATGGATCGACCCTGGGATCGATGCGCTGCCTGATCGAGAATCGTACGGGACCGTTTTTCCCGTTCTCGCTCCCCGCGGGCTCGAAGCCCGTCTGGGTGTCGGTCGGTGGTCGGCCCACCCGACCGCTCCGCGCGGCATCCGGCCGTTGGCTGATCCCACTCGAAGAAGCCGATTCGGACGAGTTGACGATGGTCTGGGTGTCGAAACCGACGGTGGCACCCAAGCCTGGTGAGGGACGCTTGATCCCCTACCCCGGGCTCGACCAGGAGCGGAGTTCCACCTTCCTCTCGCTCCGAATTCCGGCGAGTTGGGACACGACCAGCCGGAGCCCCGTTTTTGCCGCGGTGGCTCCGGACCGGCAAGACATTTCGCGCGCGGAGAAACACGGGCGATTGATCGCCGACCGGCTCGCGACGATCGACCGCAGCTCGCTTCGCGATCGCGAGTCGCTGGTTGCATCGCTCGTCGAGTTTGAGTTGATGCTCCGGAGCGCCGAGCGCGCCGCGGTCTGGGAGTCGCCGCTCCCGTCCGCGACCCGGGAGACCGAGATCCGGGTCATCCAGGCTCGGGTCCAGGCCGCGCGTCACGGGTTGGCGGAGGCCGTCGAGACCGCCGCGCTGGATGAGCTGGCCCGAGCGGCCCGGGTCCATCTTGGCCTGGCTCGTGAGGACGCGGCCGCGGCCACCCCGGAGCTCGCCGAACCGGCGGTCCCGGTTCGGCTGCGACGGCTCGGTCAGCCTCGTCGGTTCGATGGCGACCTGGATGGGGCCGGCAAGGCTCCCGTGCTGGTGGGAACCTCGAAGCCGTCCACCTGGCTGAGCGAGTCGGAGCAAGCCGCTGGTTTCGTGTGGGCCGCCGTCGCCTTACCGCCGCTCGTCTGGGGCCTGACGCGCCGAACCGGCCGGTCGAACAACCTGACGAGCGTCCTCCTGCTCGCCGCAACGCTGGCCGTCACCGCCCTCAGCGGCGGCCTCGGGATCTTCCTCGCCGCCCTGTTCATGGCCGGACTCGGTTGGCTCTTCCCGGACGCCTGATCCACCGACCACCTGAATCTCGCGTTTTCGCTCGCCTAAGGATGAATCCGCTCGATCGGGACAGTGTTTCGTCGTCCCCAACGCCGCGGTTTGAGCGTAATCAGGAGCCTGCAGCCACCGCGGGGATCCGAGAAGACCGGCGGCGTCGGTGCACAAACGGCGGTCGAGAGAGACGCCGGCGGCCGCGGAGTGACCCGCACTACGTCGGGGCGGGAGGCGATTCTTGGGGGCTGAGCGTCCGATCTGACTTGCGCGTTCTCGGGCGCGCAACGACCGTACCCGTCGTCGAACCAGTCACGTAGCAGAGCCACGACTCCCGGCTTGCCGGCGCCGATGTAGAGACTACGGCGGCGGCGGTACTCGGTCAGAATCGGTTCCGCTCGCGCCATGATCGCTCGGTCTTCGTCGTTCGGTTGATGGCCTTTGGGGACGGCCCAGACGAATTTGTTTGATGCCGACGCGACGGTGGGCACGGTGAGGAAATCGCGGGGGACGAGCTTCCTGTCCGTGGACTTTGAACCGTCCAGGTCGGCGCCGACGAAGAAATCGACGGCATGATCCGGGTAGCCGAAGAGATAGCCCGAGGCGCGAAGGCGGTCGGCCGTTGGGGCGTGCTCCATCTTCTCCACGACTTCGATCGGGTGCGATTCCGGCGTGATCCCATACGTCGAGAAGAAGGTGTGGTGAGCTCTGATCGTGCGCCGGAGGGCCGGGCGAGATGCGACCCAGGCGTGAGCATGTCGCTTTCCATCATGGACCGCGGCGAAAACGAGGACTCCGGCCTGAAACGCGTCGCCGCACCGAATGACGGGGAGGATCCTCCGCATCTCATCGAGCTGCCGCAGGTCAGGCGAATCCACCGGGAACCGGGTCCACCAGAAGGAGCTACTGACCGGCTTGAGCCCTCCGACAACAGTGTAGAGGGCCTCGCTGTCGAGCATCTTCAGGAGCAGCGCCTCGACCTGAGGGCGGAACTTCGGATCGAGTTGCTCGACCGGGAAGCACTCGTTGCGGGGGACGCCGTCCGCACGGAGGTCGGCGCCGAGGACCGAGCACAGAACAAGTCCAAGGAAGAGGAAGCGGGGGCCCAAACAAGTCACGTTATCTCCTTTATAACTTTGTGGTAATCGCGTTTGCATGTGGTTTGATTTTCGCCGGTCGAAGCCAACCGGATTCGCACGCTTCGTCTCAGGTCAGTAACCATCGGCCCCGATCACTTCGCCACCCGCCCGCGTTCCCAGGCCCCGGTAGTTGGGCACATCGATTGAGCTCTTGAGGAACCGAACGGACCCGTCTCCGAGCAGGAAATTGGCACCGCCGGGATGCATGCTCCGAAACCCGAACTGTCCGAGAGTGAGGCTTCGGGGATCGTCGACCCACGTCGTCGAATTGGTGCCGTTGGCCGGGTCGACGACCCAGGTTGGCCGGCCGATGTAGGGCGGGGCGTTGAGCTTGGGGACAACGTAGGCACCACCGGAGATCCGGGTATCGCTCCAACTCGCATAGCGCGCCGGAGTCCCAAGGTCGTCACCACTCCACGAACCACCGACATTGGCGATGTTGAAGCGACTGAACGACGACTCCTCACGAAATCGCGACGTCTCCCCCACCATCAAGGTGTTGCTCAGTCCGTCGCTCACGTCGGCGATTCGGTAGCACGCATTCCGGCCGAACATTCCCTCGGAGAAGATCGCGCCGCACAGGTGCGCGTTCCTGGCCGTCAGCGCGGTCCCATAATTGTTCGCAATACATTCTGAGAGGCCGATGACGCTGGCGTACGACGTCTGTGTGATCTTGAACGACGTTCGTGACGGCTCGGCCCGGGTGTCCGACGGACAGAGATAGGCCGAGACCGGGAACTCCCAGACCGACGTGTTTGGGGGGAAACCCGCGGGGAAGCTGAAGTTGAGGGTGTTGTACTTATTGCCCTGTTCGAGGTAGGGCATGATGTAGTTCGACCACGTATGCCCCCAGGCCGACGTGCAAGCCGGCTCCGTGGATCGCGACTGGGCGACGTAAGCGGGGGGAAACACCCCCAGCGCACTCTCGTAGTTGTGCAGCGCCAGGCCGATCTGCTTCAGGTTGTTCGTGCACGAGATTCGCCGTGCGGCCTCGCGTGCAGCCTGCACGGCGGGCAAGAGCAACGCGATGAGGACCGCGATAATCGCGATCACGACCAGCAACTCGATCAAGGTAAACGCGCGGGGGCGGCGAGCCCATTGGTTTGGCATCGGGTCGTCCTTCAGATCTTGGGGGGGAAACGACGGTCGATCTCGTTCCGAAGCATGCTGCTCCGCCGGCGGACGACGCCGTCGGTCCGCCGGCTCCGGTCGTTGAGGTCGCGTCGCTCACTCAGACGTCGAGGCCGCGATGAGGATCTCGGAGCCGTCCTTGAGCGGGCGGGTTGGACGCTACGACCGATGCGCAAACTCAAGGGGCGACGCGTGGCAGGGTCGCAAGCCTAGAGTCGGATTGCGTTAGGCCCGCGCATGTCCCGAGTGGAAGGTCCGCTCCGACCTTCGTCCGATACCTAAAAAGAGCCGGCAAAGCCGCGTCTTGGAGTGAGGCCGCCTCGGAGCTTGCGAAGGTCAAGGGCGAACAGGGGAGGACCGACATCGGAGAGGAGGCTGTCGACCGAGCCCGGTTTCGCGGGACCGACGGTGACGTTTTCCACGACCGAAGTGTCCGGCTTCCCCTCATTGAGTCCGCGAGCCTGGAATTCGCCCCGATGGGATGCGAACCCAATGAGTATGTGCCGGTCGCCAATGATTCGTTCCAACGCCGTGCCCACCCGGTCTACCCGCGACCTGCTCGGTTCCTTAAGAACGTGACAGACGTCAGCTCAGGTGACGAATGTTAGGAGACGAGGGATTTGCCAAGAGTCCGCAGGGATTCCGGAACTCTTGTGACAGGTGCGGCACATTTAAAGGTGGGAAGAGAAGTCGACATCAACGAGGTTTTGTCCGAGACCATCGCTTCGCCTCATTCAGGACGCCCTTGATCGTGGGAACGCACCGCAAACTTCTGGTCGCTTCGCTCGTCGTGATCCATTGCTGCGTGATGCTCTGCGGCCCTAGCTTGCACTCGATCTCAGAGATCGGTCATCCCGCAATACTGGGCGGTGACACGGGGAAGAGTCACGAAGACGACCCGTTCCGGGTGCCACATGGCTTCTCCGGTCACTGTCTCGTTTGCCATCTCTTCGCGCAGGGGCAAATGCCCTCCCTGCCGACGATCGCCCCGTCGTCCTTTCAAATCGTGGTGCTTGATCGAATTCCGTTCCGGCGCGTCGCCACCTACATCCTGCCCGCCATTGTGCACCCGCGTGCCCCTCCACTTCAGAGTTTCGGTCGCGCCTGACCGAGTTTCTCCTCAAATCCAAGAGGGTCGTGCCTCCGTGCCCCGGCGCGGACTCCAGTGGCTGGCGATGGGCGGGCCCATGGACCAGCTGCCGGAAGAACGGCAGCCTGCTCTGGTATCAACTTGGTCCCGCGAGTCCGAAGTGGAGGAGGCCGAGATTGGGGCCTCTCGAGAAGCCCTTCATGGTGGGCACCCGGCAGGCGACAGCGCTCTGACGTCTCCGCAGTCGATCGACGGAGACTTGTCCACGAAGAGGTATGGCAAGCCTCATGGGATCGACAGCTCGAGCAGGATCGGATCGGGCCTTGTCGGACGAGCAGTTTTCATCGGTCATCGCACCGTTGCTCGGGTCGTTAGTCACCCTGGCGAGCAAGATCCTTAAGAGCCACGATCTGGCGAGTGATGCCGTCCAAGAGGCTGCGTTGGGGCTGTGGCTCGAGGAGCAATGGCCGCCCAATCCACGGGCGTGGCTCATCCGCGCCGTCATTTACCGCAGTCTCCACATGGCCCGATCTCGCGCACGCCGCCGAAAACACGAGGCCCTGGCCGGCGCCGAACGCCAGGAATCCTGCGATCGCGATGATCCCAGCCGGCTCCTCGAAAGCCAAGATCTCCATCGTGAATTGCTGGAAGCGCTCAAGGAGCTTTCGCCCGAGCATCGTGACATCTTCGTCTTGAAGTTCGTTGAAGAATGGGACTATGAGGCAATCGCCGGGAAGCTGCAAATTCCGCTTGGTACCGTACGTTCCCGGCTGAATCGCTCTCGCAATTCTTTCCGTATCACCGTTCTACAATTCCTTCCCGATGGATGCGAAAGTCGCGTCAATAAAGAAAGAGCGATGCGATGAGACCTGAACCAGGGCATTCTTTCCGCCTCTGGTGGAGCACGATGGGCGGGCGGATTTCGACCGGCAAGCGCCCGATCGAATCTCGACCGGCGATCGCCTGGACCGGACTCGGGGGCTTCTCTGCATCAAAATGGAATGACTTTCTCACGCACGACTATTTTCCCAGCGTGAACCCCTATCTTCGCTGGATGTGGACGCCGCTGGGCTGCCTTGGGCTCACCGCGGTCGCGGCGGGGCTCTGCGGGATGATTCTGCATCCGCAAGGCTTCGTGATCCTCATCGGAATCTTAGCGGTGATCGGCTTCGGCGTCGCCTGGCCCTGGCTCGGCCTTCGGGGCGTCCACGGTTCGGTCGGCTTTGACCACAAGCGCGTTCGCGAAGGAGACCAGGTGCAGCTCGAGGCCTCCATCACCAACCGGCTTCCCTGGAGCACGTGGGGCCTTACCGTTGAAGGAATCTTCATGACGAGCGACCCGAGCGAGTCTCCGGCCCCCGTCGCGGGCCTGGCGCTCCTCCGGGGGTGGCGAACGACGCATGTGACCTCTTGTCTCGTTGCGGAATGCCGAGGCGACTACCCGATCCACCCTCCCCGAATCGCAACCGGCTTTCCCTTCGGACTTCACAAAGCGTGCCGACCCCTCTCGACGGCGTCGCGGTTGCTGGTCTGGCCCAGAACGTTTCCCGTCGGACCGATTCCCGAAACGTCGGGACGAGGCGTTGAAGGCTTCGCCCCTCGTGACAAGCCGGGGACGTCGGGCGACGTGATCGGTGTCCGACCGTATCGACGCGGCGATTCTCTGCGTCGAATCCACTGGCCGCAAACGGCCCGTCACGACCAACTGGTCGTCTGCGAGCACCACGCTCAATCGGTTCCTCGCGTCCAGGTCGTGATCGACTCTCATGAAAGCGCTCACGTGGGTCGGGGGCCGAACGGTTCGCGCGAATGGGCGATTCGGATCGCGGCAAGCTTCCTCGAGGATTGGATCGGTCAGGGTGCGGAGGTCGAACTCATTCTTCAGAGTCGTGTCATCGCCCCACGTGAAGGCTCGATCCCGGCGCGTCGCGCTCGATTTCTCGACGCGCTGGCTCGCTTCGACGCTCACGACCTACTCACTTTGCCCGACATCCTCGACCTGCCGGCCTGCCGCCAACTTCGCGAAGGGATTCGCCTGGTCGTCACCACCGACCTGGGTGTGCAAGGCATTACACGACGCGGTTCGCGTGGGATGAACGAACTCTTCGTGGTCCTCCGAGCGGCGGCGTTCGCAGAGGACGGGGAGCAATGCCATGCCTCCCCGATGTTGTTGACCCCTTGGATTTGGGTGGACGACCCAACGCGAGTCCCTCAGTGCATCCGACGCGCATGGAAGGAGGTGCCCGTTGATCGCTGATGTCGAGGATCGCAAGGTGCGCTGGCTCACCCTGGTCATGATTGCATTGGCGACGATCCTGATCGAGCTCGCTGTCGCGGAGCCGGGCCGAGCCCCGTGGCTCTGCGCCCTGACGGCGCTCGGCCTGCTCGTCGCCCCCGCCTGGGCGATGGCCTGGTTCCTCAGCCGACGCTTGGGGCCCGCGCACCGACCCCGGTTTCCGAGGCCGCAGGGATCTTCGACTCGAACCGATCGCTTCCCGGCGAATACCGTCCTCTTTCTCGTGATCCTTTTCGTTTTACCGTTCGTCGGTCAGTTGGGGCAGGTGTTCTGGCGGGGGCGGGGTGTCATGCTTGAGGTGGTCTTGCTGACCGCCCTCAGGAATCTTGGACTCGGGCTCGGGGTCCTCGCGTTTCGCCCCGTCTTCAGCAGGCTCGGGGCCGTTATCAGTCTCTTCCTGGTCTTGGTGGCCGCTTCGCTGGGCGACGGTCATTGGATTCTCGTGATCATGGGTGTTTATGCGATCGCCGCAACCTTTTGGTTGATGCTCATCTACTGGGATGGCATTGCAATGGGCGTGGAAGAAAAGCAATCGAAATCGCTCCCCTGGTCGGCCGCGGTCTGGGTCCTGGCGATCTTCACGCTCGGTGGGATGGCGGTTTTTGGACCGACCCGCGCCGCGACGACGCTGGCGGGTCTTGTGCCGACCTCGGGGGGAACGGACTGGAATGATGGCGAAGCTCGCGGTGGTGTGAACGACGGCGATCACGAGGTGAGTGCCAGTGAGAATCCGCAGAGCGTCGGTTTCACCCAGAGTGAGGTCTATCTCGACTCCGACCGGCCTAGCCTCTACGACACGTTCAACGATAGGTACGGTGAACCATTCAAGGTCAAGAAGACGGAACGGATGATCGCGCTTCAGTCTCAGTCCGTCAAGGAACAGAAAGAACTGCCGGTCGAGAACCTCCAGGCCGGACGCGAGTTTCCGCTGGTACGTCGTAAACCCGAACCGCCCACGCGTCGACCCGGCCACCGCGCGGCCAAAGCCCTTCTTTATTTGAAAGGTCCAACGCCTCTTCATCTTCGGATGGCTATCTACGACCGCTTCGACGGCAACACCTGGCTCGAGCAATCCGCGGACGAACCATTGTCTTCGCTCGAGAAAGAGGGCCAAGGAGCCTGGCTCCGGCTGGTGCGGCCGATTCCCCCGATCGATCGAGGAATCCAGTCTCATCAACTCAAAATCGGCCTCCTCGATTCCGAAACGCTCCCGGTCCCGGCCCAGTTGTCACGGTTGAGGGTGGGAAGCGTGGACCGACCCGACTTCTTTGAATGGGGCCAGGGCGGTATTCTCCGCATGGTCGGACGGACAGTTCCCGCAGGGACCGTGATCGAGACCGAGTCCCAACTCGTCGACCGGCACCGACTCGCTCGGCTCGAACTCCCGCCAATCTTGGTTTCGACCCAAGGACCTGATGGTCACCGCGACGAGGATCCGATCGCCTCCAAGGTGGCCGATCTGGCGAGACACTGGGCTTCGGGCCACCCCCGAGGCTGGGGGCAAGTCGAAGCGATCGTTGGTCGACTCAAGGCGGATTACCGCTTGGTGCGAGACGCCTCGCATCTCGTCACGAGTGGCGACCCGGTCGCCGACTTCCTGCTCCGAACCCATTGCGGCGCTGACCACCATTTCGCCTCGGCCTCCGTCGTTCTGCTTCGCTCGCTCGGCCATCGAGCACGACTGGTCAGCGGCTTCTACGCGTCGCCGGCTCGCTATGACGTTCGGACCCGGCATACGTCGGTCCAGAAGGAAGATGTTCATGTTTGGGCTGAGGTGATGGTCTCCGCGGGATGCTGGGTCACGATTGAGCCAAGCCCGGGTTATGAGGTTCTGGAACCGTCGCCAACGCTGGTCGAGAGATTGGCCGGGGTGCTTGTCCTGACAGCGCGGTGGGGCCGCGACCACGGTTGTGCCCTCGTCGTCTCCACTTTGCTCGTGATCGGTTCGCTTTACCATCGACGCGAAATGTTCGACGGCTTCGCCACTCTGGCTTGGTGGTTGAACGCGGGAAGGGCGACACACGGGGGCGTACTGGCGACGCTCTCCTTGGTGGAGCGGCGGTCGCGGTGGGCGGGCCGCCCCAGACCTCCCGGGCAGACCCCCGCGCGTTGGTATGGGCCGATGGCCCAGGGAGTGTCCGTGGAAATTCGAGACGATCTCGATCGATTGGTCCGTTTGGCGGACTGGATTCTCTATGCCCACGAGGGCGTGCGAAGTGCGCCCTCGTGGTACGAGCATGACGTTCGCGCCATGTGCCGCCGCGTCGTTCGAGGCTGGACGCTTGGGCGGGTTCGCGCCTCGGCAATGGACGCACCGAGATGAGAAAGGCAGATGATCTCGTGACCCCTGATTCGAGCCTGATGGTAGAGAGCGAGCAGTGCCTGATCGAAGGGATCCGCTCCGCCCTGAATGCGGCCCTCCGGGGCAAAGCGGTCGTCAACGAGTACGTCTTGGCCTGCCTGCTGGCGCGAGGCCATCTTCTCGTCGAGGACCTTCCCGGGCTCGGCAAGACGACTCTGGCCAAGGCGCTGGCGCACGCCGTCGGTGGCAAGTTCGCTCGGGTCCAATGCACCCCCGACCTGTTGCCGGGGGACATCACCGGCTTTCGGATCTTCGACCAGCGAACCCGTGAGTTCGAGTTTCTCCCCGGTCCCGTTTTCGCCGACGTCCTGCTGGCTGATGAAATCAATCGAGCGACCCCCAGGACTCAGAGCGCTCTTTTAGAATCCATGGCCGAGCAACAGGTGACGATCGACAATGTGCGTCATGTCCTGTCGCCAACATTTTTCGTGATCGCGACCCAGAATCCGGTCGAGCAGCATGGCACGTATCCCCTCCCCGAAGCGCAGCTCGACCGGTTTGCGATGAAACTCCGAATCGGCTACCCCGAAAAGGAAGACGAACGGGACATGCTCGCCGCGGCCGTCGGATTCACACGCGACTTGGCGGTGGAGAGCGGCCCGAAGATTGAACCGGGAGAACTCCATGCCCTGCAAGAGCGCGTCGCCCAGGTCACCGTCGGCCCGTTGGTGCGTGAGTATCTCGTCGAACTGGCCCATGCCACTCGCGCGCACCGCCAGGTCATTCTCGGTCTGAGTCCGCGCGGACTTTTGACCTGGCAGCGGCTGGCCCAGGCCCGTGCCTTGCTCCAGGAACGCGATTTCGTCACGCCCGATGATGTCCAAGATATGGCCACTCCGGTCCTTGAGGTTCGCCTCGGAGTGGAACCCGAGGCAATGAATCGGGTGTTGGGAGAGATCCTCGCTTCCGTTCCGGTTCCCGTCCTCCGATAAAATCGCTGCGCACTAAATCAATTTTAAGCAAAGTAAGTTGGGGTATGTGGATGTGTTTTGTTGCCGTTGGTTGAGCTTGTCGTGGCCGGGGTGACCTGCGTCATGATCGCCCAGGTCAGGTGGAAGAGACGCAGGTTCGGCGGCACGTGCCGTCCAAGCTCGTCGGACGGCCTTCTCGCTTCAGAGTCACATTCCGACCGATCGAGTATGGAGAATCCACGCGATGCGATGCCTCAATGAGCTCAGAGGGAACGGCCTGCTCAACCTCCTTTTGCTTTTCATTTGTAGCGGCTGCCACGAATCGACGTCGGCGAGCAATCGCCCGAGGATTACCCCTTCGACTCCTCCTCAGACTACGGCCAGCGGACATGAGCATAAGCCAGGAACGCATGGCGGCCTGATCGTGCCTCTCGACGGCGCTCACTTCCATGTCGAGGCGATCCTGACAGACCGAGGTGGGATCCGCCTCCTGATGCTTGGCGAGAACGAGTCCCGGGTGCAGGAAGTCGAGCTCCAGACCATCACCGCCTATGTGCGGGCGCTGGGGGATTTGAACTCCCGCCCATTCGAATTGAAACCCGAACCTCAGCCGGGGGACCTACCTAGCAAGACGTCCGCCTTTGTCGGCCAGTTCCCCGACGGCCTGGCGGGGCGGCCCTTGGTGGTCGTCGTCCCGAGTCTCCGGATCGATGGTCGTCGGCTCCGCTTCGGGTTCGAGACTCCCGAGCCGGAATCCTCGGCGACGATGCCGGAAAAGGTGGCCGATGAGGAGGAGCGAACGCTGTATTTGACGCCTGGCGGCAAATACACCGAGGCTGACGTGCAGGCCAACGGCCGGAGGACCGCCTCGACGAAGTTCGCGGGTTTCCATGCCTCTCACGACCCGAACCCAGCCCCGGGCTCGCGAGTTTGCCCGATCACGGACACGCGGGCCAGCCCGGATTGCTCCTGGATCGTTGGCGGGAAAACCTATCTCTTTTGCTGTCCTCCCTGCGTCGATGAGTTCATCCGTCGCGCCAAGGACGATCCCGAGTCGATTCGCGAGCCGGAGACTTACGTGGCTCCCGAGGAAGGTCCGAAATGATCGACATCCTCTTACTCTGGGCCCATGGCGATTCCACGGTGGTACTCGACCTGAATCCCGTGCGAACGATCGCGGGAGCTGCCGTCCGGTTCATCCAGGCCGTGCTCAACGGTGCCCCCTATCTCTTGTCCGGCGTGGTTCTCGCAGGATTGCTTCGGGGTATCGTCGGCGCCGAGGTCATCCGGCACCGGTTCGGGTCACGGTCGCTCGGGAGCGTGGTCTGCGCCTCGATCTTTGGGTTTCTCCTGCCCCTTGGCGCGCTGGGCTCGCTCCCCGTCGCACGTCGCCTCTTGGCCATGGGAATTCCCCGCGGCACGACCCTCGCGTTCCTGATCTCGGCGTCGGTTCTCGATCCCCTCTCACTCGTTCTCGGACTATCCTTGATGAGTCCTCGCCCGATGGCGGCATGCGTTGTCGCCGTGTTCGCCTGGTCTCTTCTGGCTGGACTCCTGATCAATCGCCTGACCAGTAACCGCTCGCCGGTTGAGACGATCTCGGACTTCGAAGGACTTCCCGGCACCCCCTTCGCGCGACTTGCCAGGGTTGTCTCGAGCATGGCTACGGATTGCTCCGGTTCGTCACTCCGTGATCTCGCGCTCGCAGCCGCGGGCGCTGGTCTGCTCGGGGCGTTCTTGCGTTCCGGTTGGCTTCAACAGGCGGCCTCGCCCCCTCGACCCGCGGGGAACCTTGTCACCGCGGCCATGGGAGCACTCGCGAGTGAAACTCCGTTGGGAGCGATGCGCCAAGCAGGGATCCTGGTCCGTGACGGGTACACGCACCAAACCGCATTCATGTTGCTCGCGTCCGGTGCCGGTTTCAACCTGGCCATCCTCAACTGGCTGCATCGTGGACTGAGGCTGAAGCCCTGGTCGATGGCGGCCGTGATCGGTATCGGCATTCTGTTGCCATGCCTCATCGGTTGGGGGTTTGATCGACCGGTGAGGGAACCGGCGGGCCAGACCATGTTTCACACCCACGCATTTGATGAGGTTGAACGTCCCAACTTCGGTGGGTTGGAATTGTCCTTGGCAGTGCCGATGGCATGGGGAATCGCAACACAGGGCCAGGCGTTTACCCTTCCGGCGCTACTTCTTCTCACGCTGCTTTCAACGGCCGGACTCATCGCTCGCCGACCTCGGATTCGGTCGGTGCTGATGCAGTGGAACGCCTGCCTGGAGTTGCCCCGGCACGCGTCGGGAACGCGAGCCTGGGATCGTTCGCTCTCCCCCCGCCTCACGACCGCACTCGGACTGGTCGCGGCAATTCCGGCGTTGATCGCATTGGTCCTCACCTACTACCCGGCACCGCCGGTCCTCCTCGATGAAATGGTGCTTGTTCATACGGAAGTCCAGTACGCCGTCCGGTTGGGCAAAGCGGACGAGGCCCTCGTCTGGATCGATCGCTGGAACGACCTGATTCAGAAGCTGGGGCCAAGTCTGCGGCTTCGGCAGGGATCGATCGGAGGCCCGGTTCAAGTCAAGCTTGACGAACTCCGCGAGGCCGTCGCCGCCCTTCGAGGATTCCTGGATGAGGGGCGTCTCGAGGAAGCGCGCACGCTACTTGGTCATCTTGATCGAGCCCAAAAGGAATGCCGCCAGGCATTCGGGGCGGTCAGCTAATCGATGGTCATGCTTGCAAATATTGATCATGTGTGCAAACGGTTGGGATCGCGCACCGGAAAATGCCGGATCGGCCTTGAGGGCGAGCGAACGGTTTCCGGTTGACCCAATGAAGCAGCCCCTCGCCCGGCCATGATGCCGAGGAGGGGCTGCTTCATTGAGTTTGAATCAAAAACGCATACCGACCTGAAAGTTCAATCAGGCCAGATTCGATCAGATCAGTTCTTTGATGGGCGTTCCGGCATCCACCAGCTTGATCGGACGACCGCGCGGGGTGGTCCACTGGGTGCCCAGGTCGAGACCCATGGCTTGGGTCATCGTGGCGATGACATCCATCGGGGCGACCGGCTTGTCGACGATGTCGACGCCGTCCTTGTCGGTGTCGCCGATGGCTTGTCCGCCACGGATGCCGCCACCGCCGAGGACCATCGACCAGCTTCGCGGCCAGTGGTCGCGGCCCGCGTCTTGGTTGATCCGCGGGGTCCGGCCGAAGTCGCCCATCCAGGCGATGACCGTATCGTCGAGCAGGCCGCGCTGGTCGAGGTCGGCGACCAGCGCACTCATGCCCTTATCAAGCTCGGGCAGGAGACGGTTCGACAGGGTATCGAAGGCGCCCGCGTGGGTATCCCAGCCGCCGAGGCTCACCTCGACGAACGTGACGCCCATTTCGACGAGCTTGCGGGCCATCAAGCAACCGGAGCCGAATGAGCCACGGCCGTAGAGATCGCGGACCTCTTTGGGTTCGCTATCGAGGCTGAGCGAGGCCTTGGTCTTGCGGTCGTTCATCATCCGGACCGTCTTGTTGTAGACGGCGTCGTGGTCGGTGCTCCCCTGGCCCCGGCGTTGGGAGATGAAGTTGTTTTCGACCAGTTTCATCATGCTGAGCCGACGGAACATCCGCGCCTCGTCGACCCCGGCCGGCGGCTCGAGGTTGGCCACCTTGCCGTTGGGGTTCTGGACGACGAACGGGGAGTAGGCCATGCCGAGGAAGCCCGCGCCCACGCCCGGTCCGTTGATCGAGATCGCGTGGGGAAGCGCGAGCCCTTCGTGCCGGTTGCCAAGTTCGTAGGCGAACGATGTTCCGAAGCTCGGATGCACGACGGTCGGGTTGGGGGTGTACCCGGTGTGCATCATGTACGTGCCGCGGTCGTGGTTGCCTTCCTTCGAGTTGAGCGAGCGGATGACGCTGAGGTGCTTCATCTGCTTGGCGACGTTCGGCAGGTGCTCGCAAATCGAGATTCCGTTGGCCGAGGTCGCGATCGGCTTGAAGGGGCCGCCGTTCTTCTCGCTGTCCGGCTTCAAATTCCAGGTGTCCATGTGGCTCGGGCCACCGGCCATCCACAGCAGGATGCAGCTCTTGGGCTTGGAACGCCCCGGGGCGGCGGCATTCGCTTCGAGAGCGCCGATGAGATGGGCCGCCGGGACGGCCATTGCGCTGGTCGCCAAATGGCCCATGAAATGGCGGCGGGACATCCCGCTGGGAACAATCAGGTGGTCTGACATCGGTCGAAAACCCCCCTTGCGCCTCAATCGAGGCGAACTCGGGGTGACGAGGCGAAAGGCCTCGTCACCGTTCTTGCATGCGGACCGGCTTCAATGGTTCAGGATGAATTCGTTGGAGTTCAGCAAGGCCCAGAACAGGTCTTCGAGAACGTAGACCGTATCGGGGTTCGAGGTCAGTACCCCGCTGGCCGCCGTCAGCTCAGACCGGGTGGGATAGCGACTCAGGGCCGAGAGGAAGAGGTTGTTGACCATGTAGATGGGCGGTGCCATCTTGCGCTGAGCGACCGCCCGGACCTTCAGATCGTCGAGAAAGCTTCCCGGTTTCCCACCGACGGCGCGTGCCATCAGGTTGCCGTTCATCATCATCAAGGCTTGAGGGATCGTCCCGTTGAAGGATGTTCCTTCCTCACCTTCGTCGTTGCCGAAGGCGAAGACGAATTGCTCCAACCACTGGTCGCGCTGGCGGTCGAGGTTGGCTGCGCCTTCGGTCTTGTGGGCGTTGGTGGCCGTGAGCAACGAGTCGAAGAGCTGCTCGGGAACCATCGGCTTCAGCGCCATGTGGCTGAAGAGGGTTTCATCCTTCTCGTTCCCCTTGGTCATCATGCTCGACAACTGGTACGCCTGGCTGTTCATGATCCAGCGGACCAGCGTCTTGATGTCGAACCCGCTGGCGGCGAAGTCTTTGCCCAGGGCCTCGAGCAACTCGGGATGGCTCGCGGGGTTATGAGCACCGAAGTCGTCGACCGGGTTGACGAACCCACGCCCGAGGAAGTGGCCCCACATCCGGTTCACGAACGCCTGGGAGAAATATTCGTTCTTGGGGTCGGCGATGAACTTGCCGAGCTCGACGCGGCGATCGACGTCCGTCGCCTGGCTGATCTTACGACCGTCGAGGAACCGAGGGAACGCCACGCCCATCAGGCCGTTCCGCTTATCGAAGCTGGCAAAGGCGTCGGTCGGTTCGTCGGTGAGCTCGATGTGGTCGATCACCTCGGCGCCGCTGGCGTCCGGTTTGCGAACCACACGCGATTTCAGGCCTTTGAAGAACGCGTTGATTCCCCAGAAATCCGCCTGTTTCCAGTCGTTCGACGGGTGGTCGTGGCACTGGGTGCATTGGATCTGTTGGCCGAGGAAGACGCGGGTCGTCACCGAGGTCAGGGGGACCGCTTCCATCTCCAGGTGGGAGATCGGGAAGTTCACCGCCCCGTTCTCTTTATTGGACCCTTTGGCCGTGATCAGGTCGAACGCGATATCGTTCCAGGGCCGGTCGGCGTTGATCTGCTGGCGGAGCCAGCTGTTCAACTCCCCACGGAGCACCATCTGATCCAGTCGTCGTCGGCCGGTCAGGATGACCGTCCATTGGTTGGCGAAGTTCTTGGCGAAATCTTCGTGCTTGAGCAGGTATTCGACCAGCTTCGCCCGCTTCCCCTTCTCCTTGGAACGGAGGAAGGACGCAGCCTCGTCCGCGTTGGGAATCCGGCCGAGTACGTCGAGATAGGACCGGCGGAGATACTCCTCGTCGGTACACTCTTTCGAAGGCTTGATCGAGGCCTCGTCCCAGGCCTCGCGGATCATCTTGTCGAGGAAGACCGGCTTGGCCACGCCCGACTTGGTGGCGACGAACTTCGTGTCCGCGGCGTCATCGCCCGCGTCCTTCTCATCCGCCCTGGCCATCGCCCCATACCAGGCCAAGCCCGCCAGTACGGCCAGGAACACCACGCGCCGGCTTGGCGACTTCCAGACTGGACCCACGCTCATCGGCCCACTCCTCAAAAAAAGGCAATGCGTACGATGTCCCGGAATCCGGCCCTGGTGCGTCGGATAGTGACGTGTCTGAAATTCAGATTACGCCAAGGAAACCCAACCGGTCAAAGGCATTCTTCAGTCCGTCAATGATTTTCTGTGTGATTGACCACATAGGCGACTGCATCCATCAGGGCAAGCACAGGCCGGCGCTGCAATTGTACGCCGTAGAACGTCAGGTGTGACACCCTTTTTTTGGAATTGGTGGAACTGCTGGTGGAGAGGGGAGATCGGTACGAAAAGAGGGAGGGATTCAGGCGTTTGAGGCGGTGGCGAACCGGTCTCAACCCGGTCGGGTACGGTTCGTCAGTCCCCCCTTCGTTCGGGGCTCTGGGAAAGGTGTGCCGTCGCAACGGGTAGGCTCTCGCCAGCGACCATCCCGAAGGGATGGCAAGCGAGAGCCTACTCGAAGAGGCGTTCTGTGAGTCCTACACGCACCCATGAAGACTCGTCACCGCCCCGGTCCAAGGATCGATGCGGTCATCCCTCGATGGGTGGGTAGACGACCGCTCAGGCGCTCTCGCGTTGGAAGTGGATCTCGTGGAGCCGGCGATAGAGTGGGGACGATCTTCGCAGTTCGCTATCCGTGCCGACCGACTCGATGCGACCGGCGTTGATGAGGACGATTCGATCCGCGAATTGCAGTGAGCCGAGGCTGTGGGTGATCAGGAAGGTCGTCCGGTTCCGCGAGAATTCTTCGATCGCCTTGCGGATCAAGGCCTCGTCCTGAATATCCACGGCGCTGGTCGCTTCGTCGAGAATCAGGATCGCCGGATCGAGGAGCATCGCCCGAGCCAGGGCGATCCGCTGGCGCTGACCCCCGAGAGCCCGAGGCCGCGCTCGCCGATCACCGTGTCGTAGCCGTCGGGCATGGCGCTAATGAACTGGTGAGCATAGGATCGTTTCGCCGCGGCGATGACCGCGTCGCGGTTGGCGTGCCGGTTGCCGTAGGCGATGTTGTTGGCGATGGTGTCCTCGAAGAGGATCGTCTCCTGGATGACCATGCCGATCTGGCTGCGGAGGCTCCGCATCTGGACGTCGCGTAAGTCGTGGCCGTCGATCCGGATTGCACCGGATTCCACGTCCCAGAACCTCGTGAGGAGGCTCATCATGGTCGATTTGCCACAACCGTTGGGACCGACCAGGGCCACCGTCTCACCATGCCTCACGGAGAGGTTGATCCCTCGCAAGATCGGGTCGCGACCGTTGTAGCTGAATTCGACCTGATCGAATTCGATGGTCTTGTAGTGCCGCGGGAGCCGCGCGGCCTTGGGCTTGTCGGCGACCTGGGGTTGGCGGTCCATCAGCGAGCAAATTCGGTCGGCCGCGGCCGCCGCACGCTGGATCCGCGAGTGCACGTTGGCCATCTTCCGAACCGGGTCCGAGATCCCCGCGAGCGTCGCGTACAGATAGAGCAGGTCTTCGATCGCCATCCGATGCGAGGCGAGTTGAAGCTTGAAGAGGCCGAGGTCGAGGAAGATCGTGCCGTTCAAGACGAGATAAGAGCCGGCGAGCAGCGCGATCGAGACCGTCGACAACGCGAGCATCTCGAGCACCGGGTCGGAGAGTGCGTCGATGGTGGCGACCTTGACGCTCTTCTTGTACAGGCTCTTGGTCTCGAGGAAGAAGCGGCGCCGTTCGCGACGCTCCATCGTGAACGCCTTCACGACGACGATTCCCTGGAACGTCTCCTGCAAGATCTTGTAGATATTGGACATGCTCTCCAGGGAGCGCCGCACGGCCCGTTTCATGATCTGACCGGCGCGGTTGGCGGTCATCGCCGAGACGGGCACGAGCACCAGCGCCAGACAGGTGAGCCGCCAGTTCAACCAGAGCGCGATCGACAGGCAACTGATCGCCCGCAGGGGTTCGCGGATCACCTTGCTGAGCAGGGTGTTGAGCCCTTGCGCCAGCGAATCCATGTCGTTGGTGAACCGCGCGATCAATTCCGACGACCCCTGATCACTAAAATTCGAGAGGTCGAGCGCCAGGGTCCGGCGGAAGAAATGGTTGCGAATGTCGAAGAGGGTCAACTGCATCACGTCGGCCACGAGCACTTCCTGAAGGAACAGGAAGAGGCCCTTGATGGCGACCCCCGTGATGACCATGACCATCAGCAAGACCAGGGTCTGGAACCCCTTGGCGGGAAGGTAGCGGTCGATCTTCGGCTGAGCCCAGCGATAGGAATTGAGCCACCACGAGGTTTTGGAACGCTCGCTGAGCAACGAGGCCCGGCGGCCCTCCAGGGGATTCGCATCCGGCTCCAACGGTTGCAGCTCGGCGAATCGCTTCAACTCGTCGAGTCGAGCGCCCGCAACATGCTGTTCCGCCTGGCGGGATTGGAGAATGACCTGGTCTCGGTTCCCGGGACCCGGTTTGCCCTTCAACGCGATCCCGTCGTTGAAGGCGCGTTCCAACTCCTGGACGCTCTCGCGTTTGCGCTCGAAGTCCTTGTTGACGTTCACGAAGTGATCCTTCATGGCGACCCCGGTTGGGTCGGCCATTCCCTGGATCAGCTTGATCTCTTCGAGACGCGCGTCGAGGGCACGGACCTCGGTTTGTTGCGTGACGATTCGCTCGGCAATCCATTTCTGGCAATTCTCACTATAAAAGAGAATCTTCAGAAGGGGATAGACCGCGCTGATGTTGGCGCTCCACAACAGAGCCACCATCACGGCGCAGGCTAGGGATAGCCCGAACCGGACCCGATATGGCCAGGCGAATCGCACGAGGCGGGCAAAATTCTTCATGGTCGAGAATCGCCGAAGACGGGGTTACCCAATAGCCTCCATGCCATCCCCGACCCACGGTGAAGCGGGCCAAGGCGTTGGGCGACGGGATCATTTACCATCTGTCGGATGGCTTGGCAATGCGACTTCAACTCTTCGGCCACCATCTCAAAGAATCGGTCTAGGAAAGATCGCGAATTGGGGTTAGGATTCCAGGCGCGGACGTCCCTCCACTCACCGGACGGCCGGTTAACCGTCAGGGAGGACGGGGATGAAGGCACTCGCTCTGGTCGATGCACCAGAACACGTCTGCTGTCGCTATCGCCTTCGAGCCTTCGAGCCCGCGCTCGCCGAGGCGGGATGGTCGCTCACGTTGCGTGCCTTGGCACGTGGTGCCTTCCGACGCTGGTTTCAATTCGCGCAAGCCGCGGAATTCGACACCGTCCTCCTCCAGCGGAGACTCCTGCCCGGCTGGCAGCTCAGCGCGCTCCGCAAGCGTGCGCGGCATCTTGTCTTCGACTTTGACGACGCGGTCCTCTATCGCGATTCCTACGATCCGCGCGGTCCGCATTGTCGGAAGCGTGTGGTTCGATTCGCCCGCACCGTGCAATTCGCCGACACGGTCATCGCCGGGAACGACTTCCTGGCCGACTGTGCATTGAGGGCCGGGGCCCGTCCCGAGCGCGTGCGGGTGATCCCCACCTGCGTGGCGACCGAACAATACCGGCCTCGCGGCTCGGACGCAAACCGGGACGCGACTCGGCTCGACCTGGTCTGGATCGGCTCGTCGAGCACGCTCCAAGGCCTCGAGCAACAGCGACCCCTCTGGGAGCGGCTCGGGCGCGAGGTGCCCGGAATTCGGCTCCGGGTGATCTGTGACCGGTTCCCGACGTTCGCGGCGATTCCGGTGGTCGAGGTTCCCTGGAACGCGGCGACCGAGACCGCTGAGCTGGCGGCGGGCGACGTCGGAGTGACCTGGATTCCCGACGATCTCTGGAGCCGGGGCAAGTGCGGTCTGAAGACACTTCAGTACCAGGCGGCCGGTCTCCCCGTGATCGCCAATCCGGTCGGGGTCCACAACGAGATGGTGGTGCCCGGAGTCACCGGCTTGCTCGCGGCGACCGACGATGAGTGGGTGGAAGCCGCGAAGCGGTTGAGAAACGATCCGGGCCTACGCAGTCGGATGGGAGTGGGGGCGCGCTCCTCGGTCGAATCGGGCTACTCGGTTGGGGCTTGGGCCGAGACGTTCGTCGCCGCGATCGCCGAGTCGGGTTCGACCAACTCGACACGATCGGCAAGTACGGCAGGTCGTCGGGCCCAAGCGGAGCGTGAGTCTCGGCCTCATCGGGGGCCGTCCCGGAAATCCTTTGATTCCGAAAGAATCGGGCGCTGAGAGTATGCACTCTTACAACGCAACGATGGGCCACGACAGGGCGACTGGATGAGTTGGCTGTTCCGGAAAATTCCGAAGACGCCTCCCTCGGAGCGTCTCTTCGAACCGCCAGAATGGGATTGGGCCCAGGCGGATGACGTCGGTTGGTGGGTCCGCGCCGACTGGAAGCAGGCGTTGCTCGGCCCTCGTGGTTTGCGCCTCGAAGAGTGGCGGCGCAATGGCCAGCTCACGGTCGTCAAGACGGGACCGCATCGGGTCGTCTATCGCGCGGAGCTGCCCGAGGGGGCCGTCTACGTCAAGCACTTCCTGGTCCCCGGCCTGAGGGCGAAGCTGCGCCAGTGGGTCCGGCGCGGCAAGGGACGCAACGAAGGGCGGCGCACCCGCTATCTCGCAGCGATCGGTGTGACCACAATCACGCCGATTGCACTCGGCGAGCAGCGCAAGCGGTTCATCCTCTTCGAAAACTACTTGATCACGCATGCGATCCCCGAGACGCTCCCGCTCGACGAGTTCGTCGAACGCCGGCTCCCTCAAGAGCCCGCGCATCGGCAGGCGCGGATCCGTCGGAACCTCGCGGCCGCGCTCGGGACGCTCACGGCCCGGTTGCATGACGCCGGCTTCGTCCATCAGGACTTCCACCCGGGAAACATCCTGGTGCGGATGGAGGACGATGACGACCAGCCCCGACTCGCGATGATCGACCTCGATGCCTTGCGGGTCTGTCATCCCCTGTCCTGGCCGGAGGCCCAGGTCAACCTGGCGCTCTTGAATCACTACTTCTGGCTGCGCTGCGGCCGATCCGACCGGTATCGATTCTTCAAGACTTACCTGCGCGATCGGAACATCACGCCCCCCGACCCGGGCGCCTTCGCGCGCTCGATTGAGAGTGCGACCCGCGCCTGGGCCGAACGGCTCTGGCGACGTTGGGGCAAGCGCTGTCAGGGGAGCAATAAGTACTTCGCCAGCTATCGGGGTCACAATGCCTGGTCGATCGCGTCACGCGACCTCGATCCGGACATCGTCAAGGCGCTGCTTGAAGACCCCGACGCTCCCTTCTCCGATCGCGGCACGGTGATCCTCAAGCAGTCGCGGACCACCACCGTCGCGGAAACGACGCTCCTGGTTCAGGGCCGCCCCACCCGGGTGATCTACAAACGATTCAACAAAAGGGCGTGGATCGATCCCTATTTGACCTGGTTCCGTCCTTCGCGCGCCTGGCAGTCGTGGCAGGCGGGTCAGCACCTGGTGAGCCGCGCGATTCCGACCCCGCGCAACCTGGCGTTCATCGCCCGGCTGCGACCGTTCCTTCGCGATCCGGGCTCGTGGTATCTGCCCCACGAGACGTATCTGGTCACGATCAAGGAAGAACGTTCGATCACCCTGAGTGACTACGTTCATAAGGTCTTGCCGACTCTCGAGCCTGCCGAGCGTCGGACCCAGATCCGCCGCTTGACGCTGGCGCTGGCGAGCTTGCTCCGCAAGATGCATGAACGATCGCTCTCCGATCGCGACCTCAAAGCGTCGAACCTCTTAATTCTGGGCGACCCGTCGGCTCCCGAGATCGAGTTGAGCGTGATCGACCTGGTCGGAGTGCGCCTGCTTCATCCGTTGCCGAAGCACCGGCAGATCCAGAATTTGGCTCGCCTCTATCTGAGCTTGGCTGATGTGAAGGACCGCACCCGCACGGATGCGTTGCAGTTCCTTCGCGCCTACCTGCCCTGGGGCCTGACGCCGCATAACGATTGGAAGGGCTTCTGGCGTGCGATTGCACTCGCCAGCCAGACCAAGATCGAGCAGAACAAGCGGCGCGGCCGCGCCTTGTCGTAACGTAAGCTCACGTAACGAATTCAACTCCAATAGACTGACCCACCCGAGCGCAGAGGCAACCACGATGCAGGAGAGACAGCCCGTCTGGATGTATCTGATCCTTGCACTTTTGGTCAGCCTGGGCATCGTCGGCTGCGCGACGATGGGCGAGCAGTCTCAGTCACTGGTTCCCACCCAATACCGCACCCGAACCGGGCCGTATGCCGTCTTCTCCAACTTCCCGATCGCGGCCGACTCCTCGGCGATCCGCAGTCTCCACTCGCTGGAGAATGACGTCGAGGCCAACCTGGGGGTGAGGGTCAACGCCGACGAGCCGCCGGTCGAAGTCTACATTCTCAACGATCGCCAGAGTTTTAGTCATTTCCTCAAATTCTATTATCCTGAGCTTCCCCCTCGCCGCGCGTTTTTCCTCGCCCAGGGGACTCAACGGGTCGTCTTCACGTTCATGGGCGAACGTCTTGAGGAAGACCTCCGTCACGAAGCCACTCACGCGCTTTTGAATGTGGCGTACGGCGACCTGCCCCTCTGGCTCGACGAGGGTTTGGCCGAGTACTTCGAGGGGGCGGACAGCCAACGCGGTCTGAACAAAGAACATCTCGGCCGCCTTCCCAAGGACATGGCGGCCGGCTGGAAACCGGACATGGCCCGGCTGGAAACCTTGACCAGTGTGCGCCAGATGACGCCACGCGACTACCGCGAGTCGTGGGCCTGGGTCCACTACTTGCTGAATGGTCCCAACACGGGCAAGACGGTTTTGCTTTCCTACCTGGCTGACCTTCGGTCGGATCCGAAGGCCGCCAAATTGTCCGTCCGCCTGCGCGATGAAGACGGCAACGGCGCTCGAGTCTTGCTCGCCTACCTCGAGCGGATCCGCGACTTGCCCGTGGCGGTTCAGCCCACGTCGGACGCGACAACGGTCCGCCTCCAGGACAACACGCTCGAGCCCACACGCACCGCGGCCCCTCAACGGCGCAGTGTTTTCACCCGGATGCGTGCGTTCTTCGGCTTCTAGGCGGTCCCGCCAATGGCGTCGGGGATCACCGGCTTCTCCCGGATTAGGGTCGCCCTGTCAGGGTTCGGGGTATTGTCCCGGGCTGCTCCGTTGGGGCGAGCATCGTCGGGAACGTGCGCAGCTTGTTGATAAACTAACCCACAGCGGTTTGCTAATGCGTTGCGCGCATTTAGCCCCAACGGGGCGGCCCAAGGAAGCCCGGGGTAACGCCCCGGGAAATTAATATGTTTGTATTCGATAGCCCTGTAAGGGCGGCCTAAACTGGGCGATGGACCTGGGGTGATCGGTCTGGTTGGGGTGACCCGTTAGGCCGCCCCTACAGGGCTGGGAGCCTTGGTGGCCGAGTCCCCAGGTCGTTGCCCTGGGCTTCCATGGGCCGCCCCGTTGGGGCTGAAAACGAGCGACACGTGAACTTGTCAGGGCCGGTTGGGAAGGTCACGGCGGGATGGTGCCAACGCCGCTTGCTTCGAATCCTTTGGCTCGTATGCAATCATGGTAAACCGCTGTAAGCGATTGGTCCGGGGGCCTTCCTGGCCGCCGGACGGGTCATTTCTTGACCTTGATGGGGATCTGGTTGATCTTGGCGGCCAGGATGAAGTCATTCTCGGAGAGGCCGCCGATCGCGTGGGTCCAAAGCACGATCGTGACGTTGCGATAGCCTTCGAGGTGAAGGTCGGGGTGATGTCCGTCCAGTTCGGCCAGTTCGGCCACCTTGTTGAAAAAGTCGATGGCGGCCATGAAATTCTTGGCCGTCCAGGTGTGTTTGATCCGTGTCCCGTCGGCTGCGAGTTCCCAACCCTCAAGGTGAGTCAGGTAGGCTTTGGCCTCGTCGACGGGAACCGGTGGAATGCCCCCTTCGCAAGGGCTGCAGGTTTTGCGAACCAATTCGTCGGCCGTGAGCGTGCTCATGGGATGGTGCTCCGGAATTGTCGACACCGTGGTGCGATCCATTCGACTCGACCGATCAGAATAATATTATAGGCACACCACGTGCCGGAGTGGTTCGCAGAGCGCACGCGGCTCGATTCGATTACTGGAAACTTTCCTGGGCGTTGGGGAAAGCTCCTGAACCGACGTCGGCGACGTATTGGGCCGCCGCCTTGCGAATTTCATCGCCGAGCTCGGCGTAGCGGCGCACGAACCGGGGGCGAAACCCCTCGAAGAGGCCGAGTAAATCGGGCGTGACGAGGACCTGGCCATCGCAGCCGGCCCCGGCGCCGATCCCGATGGTTGGGATCGAGAGCTCCGCCGTGACCCGGGCGGCCACGTCGCTCGGGACGCACTCGAGGACCAGGGCAAACGCTCCGGCGTCCTCGACGGCATGGGCGTCGGCGAGGATCTCGTCGGCGTTCCGCTGCACTTTGAAGCCGCCGAGTCGGCGGATCGATTGGGGCGTGAGCCCGACATGGCCCACGATCGGGATGTCGGCCTCGACCAACGCGCGGATCGTCGCGGCGGATCGGCGACCCCCCTCGAGCTTGACGGCCCGACACTCGGTCTCCTTGAGGAATCGCCCCGCGGAGAGGATCGCCTGCTCAGGAGACGACTGGTAGCTCAGGAAGGGCATGTCCGCCACGACCAACGCGCGCTTCGCGGCGCGGGCGACCATCTCGACATGGTAGATCATCTGGTCGAGCGTGACTCGCAAGGTCGTGGTGTGCCCTTGCACCACCATGCCGAGCGTGTCACCTACCAGTAAGCAGTCGACCTCCGCCTGGTCGAGCAGGAGTGCGGTCGTATAGTCGTACGCCGTCAGTACGCTGATCTTGCGCCCTTGCTGTTTCCAGCGCGCGAAGTCGGGGGGTGTGACGGGAGATTCAGCGGGTGCCATCCAACTCATCCTGAGGATCGATTAAGACCGCGAGCAAGATGCCCGGCCGGTCCACTAGGACTTTGTATCGCCGTCGGATCGCCTCGTGCAAGGCCAAGCGGTTCGGGTCGTCCGTCGAAACGTCGGCGACGTAGCGGGCGCCTTGGATCCGATAGAACTCCACGAGGGCCAACGGTCCCTCCGAATCGAGCACATCTCCCCACTCGCCGGCGGCCCGTTTCGCGGCCGAGGCGGTGAACTCCATCCGGCATCCCCGGCGATCGCTCGCGAAGAGCAAGGCCTCGGGCGCGGCCACCCAGGCCGCTTGGGGCACGTTCGCCTGGATGGCGCGGGCGGCCTCGGCCAACGAGGACCACTCGACCGGTGTCTTCCAGGTCGACCAGGACTGAATCAGGGCCAGCCCCAGCAGCCCCGCGCCGGCGATTTCCCCGAACGCACGCCGTCGAACGATCAAATGGTCGAGTCCTTTTCCGACGCCGACGGCCATGACGGGCGCGAACATCAGCCAGTAGTACTCGTGGTGAAGCTTGCCGGCGAGCGCCGCCAGGGCGGCCAGGGTCGATGCCCCCCAGACCGTCCAGAGCCGGTCGCCGGCACGCGGAGGCCGCAGTCCCAGAAGCGCCAGAGCCAGGCCGAAGGGCGTGAACGACCGGAGGAGAAACCGGGCGACGTGAACCGCCGTCTCGGGCCGGAACAGGGCCGTTGGGATGAGGACTCGAAGCCAGATCGCCCCATTATCGGCCGAGGCCCGAGAACCGGCTCCGGCCGAGAGCAACGAGGCCGCATGCCAGTACCAGAGCAACGCCGGCACCATCAACGAGACCACGAGGGCGATTTTCCAAGACCAGCGCGGACGGAGGATCACCGTGACGAGTGGGATCAGAATCGAGGCCGCGACGATCTTGATCGCCAGCCCGGTCGCGATCAGAACGACGCCAAGGCCGAGCCAGAACAGACGGCCCCCCGCTTCATAATCGTCCCAACAACGCATCCCGGCGACGAGCAGGCCGATCATCAGCGCGTCCGGTTGAAACGAGCGCCCGTAGCGCACCGTGACCGGAAAGATGACGAAGGCCGCCAACGCCAACAGGGCCGGCCGACCACCGAGGCGACGCTTCGCCAGGCCATGAAGCCCCCAACCGCCCAGCGCAATCGCGAGCGCCGAGACCAGCCGCCCGGACGCCTCCAGAGGGAGGCCGGTCCGTCGTTGAAGGCTGGCCGCCGCGAGCGCATAGAGCGGAGGCTCGACGAGGAAGAGGTTTGGCAAGGGCGCTGTGTCGAGTTGGGGACGCAAGAACCCAGATCCCCGCGCCAGGTTTCGAGCCACCATGGCGGTCGGAATCTGCCGCCCCACGTAGTTCTCGACGATCGGTTGGTCGAGCTTGATCGCGCGGATGCCGACGGTCAGCAGCAGGACCCCGACCACCGCGAGCGATTCACGCGAGAACCACAAAGGGGCTGACCTCCTTGACCGTTTCGCCACCATCCCCCTGCCCGTTCACCAACAAGGGTGACGGTCGCGCATCGTATCGCCCCCCGGATCGGCCGGTCAAGCGGCCAAGTGAGGTGAGGCCGCCACGGAACGGCTCGTCCTCAAAAACCTCCAGAATAGTTTTGCTTCGCCGGCAGGGAAATGGCAGGATCAAGACGTTCGCCATCTCTGTTTTTTCTTTTCCATTCCATTTGTTTCGTGAGCGTGGTTTCGCGCGTGGATGAATCGCGACGCCGCGCGATCGTATCTGACTCGGGAGACGTGACATGCAAGTCCGTGACGTCCTGAAGTCCAAGGGCGGTCAGATCATCTCGATTCAACCCGAGGCGACCGTGACCGAAGCTATTGCGCGGATGGTTCAGAACAATATCGGCTCCTTGCCGATCGTCGACGCGGAAGACCACCTCATCGGGATCATCTCCGAACGCGACCTGCTTCGCGGTATCCACAACCACGGCGAGAAGATTTGCGGCAAGCACGTCGCGGAGTTCATGACGCGAGACCCTGTGACCTGCGAACTCGACGCCAACGTGAATGATGTCATGGGCCAAATGAGCGAGCGTCGCATCGCCAAAGTGCCGGTCCTCAGCGGCGCGAAGCTCGTCGGCATCGTTTCCGTCGGCGACGTGATCAAGGTCCTCTACGACACGGTGCAATCCGAGAACCAACATCTGATGTCGTACATCCACGGATCGATGTGATCGGTTTGCTGTTGGTAGATGAGCAGACGTTTGGTGTCACGGGTTCCGAGCTGGGAACCCGTGGTATCCAATTTTTCCCTGCCTTTCCGGTTCCCAACGACGCTCGGAGCGAAGTTCAGATCGTCGCGACCGTCCGCTCAGCCAAAGATCAACCCGCAACCCGCTCCGGGGTTGATCACCGCCCAAGCAATGGCTCTTCGACGAGCTGTCGGTGGGGCGGGCCGAAATCCGGAGGGAGCGGGCCGTTCCAGCGGCTGTAGACGGCCGTCATATCGGCGAGCCGAGCGCGAACCCTCGGGTCAAGTTGGCCCGACTGGAACCGCCACGCCCAGTTCCCCTTGGCAATGCCAGGAGTGTTCATTCGTCCCGAGCTGTCGAGTCCCAGGATATCTTGCAAGGGAATGATGACCGTATCGGCCACCGAGGCGAGCGCGATCCGGATCAGGTCCCAGTGAATTTCCGAGCCGTTGGTGCCGAGGTAGCGTAGCGCGAAGGCCCGCTCGGCCGCGATCTGCTCGGGCGTCTGGGTCGTTTCGATGTGCGACGTGTGAAACCAGCCGACCGAGGTCTCGTTGTCGTGGGTCCCGGTATAGGCGACGCAGTGGTTGACGTAGCGATGCGGCAGGTGGAGTTCGGTGCCGGGATCGCCGCCGAAGGCGAACTGGAGGACGCGCATTCCGGGCAGGTTGAAGCGGTCGCGCAGGACCTCGACTTCTGCAGTGATTTCCCCGAGGTCTTCGGCGATCAAGGGGAGCCCTTGGAGCCCGTCGCGGAGCGCCTCGAGGAACGCGATCCCCGGCCCTAACGCCCAGCGCCCGGTCGCGGCCGTCTCGGAATCGGCGGGCACCTCCCAGTAGGCCTCGAAGCCGCGAAAGTGGTCGAGACGAACGAGGTCGACGCGGTCGAGAACCGACTTCAAGCGGGAGATCCACCAGGCAAACCGCTCGCTGGCATGCGCCTCCCAGCGATAGAGCGGGTTACCCCAGAGTTGGCCCGTCTCGCTGAAATAATCGGGGGGAACGCCGGCAACGAACAGCGGTCGGCCGGTGGCGTCGAGTTGGAACAGGTCGGGGCGCGCCCAGACGTCGGCGCTGTCTTGGGCGACGAAGATCGGCAGGTCGCCAATCAGGTGGATGTGGTGCGCCGCGCATGCGGCACGCAGGGCGTTCCATTGCCGCGCGAACGCGAATTGCACGAACTTGTAGAAGAGGATCGACCGCTTGAGTTCACCGCGCCACCGCTCGATCGCGCTCGGCTCGCGTCTGACGAGGTCGGGCTCCCACTCATACCAGGCGGTCCCGCCGTTCGCCTCCTTCAGAGCCATGAAGAGGGCGTAGTCGCCGAGCCAGTCGGCGTTTTCGTGCAGGAACGACGCGAATTCCGGATGATGTGGCGAAAAGTGGCGGAACGCGCGACGGAGCAGCCGATCCTTGGCGTCCGCCACGGCGTCGAAGTCGATGTGAGCTTCGGGCAGGGCGGGATAATCGCCGAGATCGGCGGCCTCGAGCCAGCCCTCTTCGACCAGCAGGTCGGGGTTGATGAGCAACGGGTTGCCCGCGTGCGACGAGTACGATTGGTAGGGCGAGTTGCCAAAGCCGGTGGGACCCAGGGGGAGGATCTGCCACCAGCGCTGACCACTGTCGGCGAGGAAGCGGACGAATGCGTGCGCCTCCGGACCGAGATCGCCGATTCCGTAACGGCCAGGCAGCGAGGTCGGATGGAGTAAAACTCCGCTAGCTCTCGGGAGCCGCATAGAAAGGCGTTCCTCTACGGTGCTATCGGTCGGGTCGGCTCGAGGCCGAGACGCACCGGCCTCCGTGCGATTGTTCCGGTCGGATGAGAATTCAGTCGGTATCCGTTCCCCTGGCGTTGGATGGCCTTCAACCCGAGGCACTCGATCCGGCTCCGCCGGCCCGTCCAACGATCGGCGGGGCCCCACTGGATCACCTTGATCAGGAGCCGACCACCATAACGCGCCGCGATCGCTTCGGCCAAGCCGTTGCACGCCCGCCCTTGCGGATAGACCGGAACCCCCCGCGCCTCACGGCTCCAGGCGGTCAGGTCAAACCTTCGCCAGTCGTCCGGCCCGGGCGGTTGGAGATGAGCCTTGAGGTCGGGCGTCAACTCGTCCCACTGGGCCTCGTGCAAGAAGATGTCGGTACGCTCGACGTGGCTGGCATAGAGCGCGTGTCCGGGCCAGGCGTCGAGCCACCCGTCGCGCTCCCCCAGCGGCAGGATCACCGCAACCCAGAACAAAACGCGTGCCGGGAGCCCGAGCCATTTCTCGCTTTGGCTCCCCGCGCTCGCTTCCGGTGTCATCGGAAAACTCATCCCGAACAGGATCGCGATTTCGACCATCATCGCCCCGTTCCAGACCAGGACGATCGTGCTGTGGCGAAGCCCCCAAGGCCCGAGGATCCCGAGCAAGGCCGTATGGAGTACGAGCGCGGCGGCCAGCCCGATCCGCCGCGTCCTGGGAACGAGCAAGGCGACCGCCACGCCGATCTCCCAGAGCGGCATCGCCAGGATCGCCGCGATCCTCCCAGCGGCCGGCCACTGGGCGGGGTCAAGGCCGAACGGCCTGACGGCCGTGACCAGGAACAGGTTGCCCAACTCATTGCAGAAGGAGACGTCGAGTTTCGAGAACCCCGAGTAGAAATAGAGCGCTGCGAACCACCAACGGCAATACGTCAACGCACGCGCCGGGGTGAGGCAAACCAGGAGTAATCCGATCATCAAGAACTGATAAGCCCAAGGCTGGAACCGGTGCTGATCCTCAAGGATCAGCACCAGGAGGATTCCCAGTCCGAGCGTGAGCGAGGCCCTCCAGGCGACCCCCGCCGTCGCGAGTGCGACGGCGGCCAGGAGTGCGGCGAACGCGACGAACCCGATCGCGCCGGTGAGAGCGGGAAGCCCCGCGACGAACGGGACGCGTGGGAAGACGCCTCGATCGATCCAGAGGGGCCAGGAGAGGACCAGGATGACGAGCGTGGCGAGGCCAAGCGCGCCCCGTAGCCGGTCCCGGATCCTGTCGACGTCACTCGCCGCGTTGGTGAATCGGTCGATCCACCTCAAAGTTCCTGGGCCAGTGCGAGGATACCGCCCCCTTCACGCTTCAGCTTCCCCTGAGCGACGAGCGCGTCCCAGACTTCCGGAGGATGTCCGCCAGGGGGCGTGATGCCCCCGATTCTCGACGCCTTGCTGCCGATCCCCAAGCCCGACGCGTCGTCAAGCCTGGCGAGCTTGAGCCGTTTCTTGAACGCCTTGAAAGCCCGCTTGATCTCCTCTTCCGTGGCCATCGTCAGTGAACCCCTGAATCCGTTGGCAATCGACCGGGACCTCTCCAGGCCGAGCGTAGTCCAGCCCACCTGGGAACGCAAGAGAGCGAGGCGAAGCGTTGCGAACCGAATCAAGGGAGAAACTCCCCGATCGCGTTCCGGAACGCCGCCCCATCTTCAATATGAGGAATATGCCCCACGTTGGGCAAGACGACGAGCCGCGAACCTTGGATCAGGCTGGCCAACTCCTCCGCGACTCGCACCGGGTTCACCAGGTCGAGTGCGCCGGCGAGGACGAGGGTCGGGCTGCGGATGGCCTGCACCTGTTCCTTCGCTTCATGGACCGCCGCGGCATGGGCCTGGCGCGCGAACGCCTCCGCATCTTGCGGCCAGACGTTTCGCTCGGAAAATCGGACGAGCCCTTCCACTTGGGGCGCGTTCCGGTAAAAAGCAGGGGCCACGAGCCAGGGGAGGGTCGCCCGGGTGAACTCCGCCGGCTCGCTGCGCCGACGCAGGAAGACCCACGAGTCGATCACTGCTCTTCGCCAGGCGTCTGTGCCCGCGTGAGTCGACGCCAGCACGAGGTGCCGGACCTTCTCCGGGTGCCGGATCGCCAACTCCTGCGCCACCGCCCCACCGAGCGAGTGCCCGACGACATGCGCGGAGGGGAGACCGATCGCCTCGAAGAACCCGGCGACATCGTCCGCCAGATCGGCCGTCGTATACCCTGCCGTCGCCCGATCACTCCGGCCGGCGTCGCGCGCATCGAGTGCGATGGTTCGAAACCTGGCGCCGAAGTGTTTGATCGTCACACTGAACGATCGGTGATCGCCCCCCAGCCCACTGAGGAAGACCAGCGGTTCCCCCTGCCCCGCCTCCTCGTAAAACAGGTGCACCCCGTTCGCAAGGATCTCGGGCATTGTCGCGTCCTCCCCTTCATTCCTGGTTCGTAAAATCGAATTCTATGATCTTCCCACACTCCGAGGACTTGACTTCTCCCCGAATGGACGGCATTATAGTCCTACCGCAAAGGCCCCCATCGTCTAGTGGCCTAGGATACTAGGTTCTCAGCCTAGGGACCGGGGTTCGAGTCCCCGTGGGGGTACTGGTTAGAGAAACAGGGGTCAGGGCGAAAGCCCTGACCCCTGTTTTCTATGCGCCCCCGATTCGCTTCCGCTTACTTTGCGACGAACCAACCGTACGATCGATCAAGCGACCAGTTGTGGGCCGGCAGAAGCTGACCCCGGGTCTAGCCGCTGGCCGCACTTATCATTTTCCTCGCCCCGCTGATGGTGGTCGCTTACTCTCGACGGGGTCGGGCCGTTGGATGAATCCGGGCCTCTGCCCGAAGCCAAAGTCCCCTGCCCTAATCGACGTCTGTCAGGTCACTCGAGTTTTGCTGGCCGTCGCATGATCCCCGCAACCTCCCCGTAGACGCCACCCGCAACGACGTCTGGGGTATCGTGCTCGATGTCTTCAAGCTTGCCGAGCTTACTCGTCCACTTTCCCGTTGGTAATTGTCTGGCTGCATGTGTGTAAAAAAGGTGGTTGCCGTAGATGGCGACCTTCTCAAATCCCGGATCGGATTCTTCCCCGTTACAGGCTTCGAAGCCGAGTGATTTGAACGCGGCTTCCAGGATACCGATGCCGTATTCGTCGGGAGGCGATACGATAGGCCAGAATACCCCCGGCTCCCACCAGTACTCGGTGTCCCCAGCCGCCCATGCGATGCAGTTGTCGTCGATCATCGCCGGGCTGGTGACCCGGTGGTTCTCGGGCGTCAGGCGGGGGAAATCCTCGTCAGCTTCCATGGCCGAGGACGCCTTGGCGTTCACCCCACAGGCCCCAGGCCTGGGCCATCAGTCGCACCTTGCCCATGGCCTCGGGCGGGACGGGGTTCTGCTCGGTGATCGCTTCGAGTGCCCAGAACCACTGATCGGGCTCGCGGCTCAACTCCTCGAGGATCAGGGGGACGACTGGAGCCCCCATTCCGATGATCCGCTGGTAGGGCTTGAGCATGGCCATCTGGGCGGAATTGGAGAGGTAGCGCGACTCCTGTTTCCACTCGGCGGCAAGCCGTTGGAATCGTTCCGCGACACTGAGTCTTTCGGTCGCCGCTGGAGGTGGGGATGGATTCTTCGACATGGCCGTGCGCTCCTTGCGAGTGAACGTCCGAGTAAGACGGTTGGCCGCCCGATCACGATTTTATTCTACCGCCAAATGCGAAAGGCCCCAAGGCAAACGCGGGCCGCAGTATGCCTGCTGGAACAGTGGTATCTTGGGGAAGTGGTCCGTTCACCTCGTTTCGTAGGGAACAAATCGGCAAAACGATTGGTAAAGCCGTCCCCGCTATCTTCGCCTGAAATCAATGATTGAATATCTCCGTCGGTGCGATAGTATCGGAGCATGGAGATTCCGCTGAAGTAAGAGGCCGATATGGGAGTGACCGAACCGGGCGAGAGACCCGGCGAAAGACGTTAAATGAATTTTGTTTTGATATGGTGATGATATTGTCTGGTCTGGGAGGTCGAGCCGGAGTGCAAGTGGCCAGGCCCTTATTTGGGAGGGCTGAGAGGCTTAAAGCGGTTGTGTTTCGGTGGAGACGCCGTTGGACTATCCAGGCTCCCCGAATTACCCCCTTTAGGTGCCTGGTCACCGACTTACTCCGCAGTCCTTGAATTTGACGCGGGTCATGCGGCCTCACTGGTGGCCGGAGCCGTCATTAGCACGTCGATGCACTCGGCCACGTCCCATATCGATAAGCGCACGATCGTTCCAGCCCCAGGGGCCGCCCCGCCGCCCCGGTTTGTGGTAATATCCAGGTTACGCTCGGCGGGTCCAGTTCGCTGACCTTGGGCGGTAGGCAGCGCCGGGCGATCGAGGCCACAAACACGATGTCGCGGTTCCCACGAGGACGACTCACTCTCTGCAAGATCATGGGGGTGGTCGCGAGCATCGCTGTCTCGTGTGCCTGGCCTCCCTTCCTCTTGCCCACCGTGTTCGTTCTCTTCGGGCTGTTCCTGCCCAGGTCGATACTCCTGACGATCGTAGCGTGGAACTTGGCCTGCCTGGTTATGCTTTATGTCCACGCCTATGCGTTCGCTCCCGCCATCTTCGCCGCTTACACGGCTCGTTTTGGCGATGTTCAGGCGAGTGACGGGCGGTTCGCCTGGGTCGCGATCACCTTCGCCTTTGTCCTCATCCCGCTGCCGCCCACGTTCGTGTGTGTGCGGCTCAACGATGCATTGGCCCGGCGTCCGAGTGATTGGAGGCGGATCGTCGCCTCTTCGGTCGCATGGGAACTGGTTCTGCTCCCTGTCCTCGTTTGCTCTCGTATATTCAGTCTTGACTACAAGATCAAACAACTCGGCTGGGCCATAATCGGGCCACCTGACAATCTCTATAGCTTTACGAATTTGGTGTTGCCCTGGCTCCTCTCATGGCTGATTTGCACGGTACCGGTCGGTGTGGCGGCGTTATGGTTGCACGAGAAGACGGGCGGACGGAATCTCAGGAATATTTGGCATGCTTATGTATGCATTGATTCATGATGAGCCGGCTAACTTGGCGTGCGAGTAAGGCCACGGTCGTTCCACCCCCAGGGGCCGTCACGCCTCCGCGCCAAGCGGCACGCCATCCTGGCGTGCCCCGAGGTCTTTCCCAGCGGAACTCCTGGAGTTTTGATAGCCAGGTACTTCATTTGGGAGGCTTGGCGAAATGAGGAAAGCAAGGCGGACCATTGCCGGCCTGATTGAGTTCACCAGCTTACCTCTCCTGCCCCACTCTCGACGCCTGGCTGCCGGAGGTTTGACCCGATCCGATTCTTTCTCAACTTCGCCAACGAGACGACCACGATTGCCGCCGAGGTGCGCGGTGACTCCGATCGGGCCTACCCCTCCCTTCACGGCCTGGTGGAAGCCACTCTCTGGGTTGTCGCCGAGGGGGGCAATCCCGAACCGTTCATCACCTGACTGAACTGCTTGGAAGAATCGGAAATCGATGAGATTGTCAGTCAATCAAGCGTGGTAAATACGGATTTGCCAAGGCGATTTTTCCTTGGTGTCAATCCCCGGTTTGGCATAATTGATGCAGGTTCAAGCCACCCTGGTGTGTGCGAAATGGACTCGACGGCCCAGCCAGACCGAGGCGATTCATGTCACACGAGCAAGGCCACTTCAGACATGGCGATCAGGGACTGAAGCCCGAGGCACTCAGCAACGAACTTCTCAAGCTCAAGATCGACGATTTGTTTCAGGAGGTCGAGAGCCTCAAAGCGCGGGTCGCTCGCCTGGAGGGTGAGTCCAAAAGAAGCCACGGGGCCCGCCGGGGCTGACACCACCGATTTGACTCGGCGCGAAGCTCACCCCGACCCACTGCCAGGGGCGGCCCGGTCTGACCTGTCATCAACGTCCTGAGAAGGACAATCATGGCTCAGGCTTGACAATTGGAGAACCTGGAAGGATAGTGTCCTAAGATGTCACTCGGGGGCGAGGGATTGTGGAGCCTGGCTCCGGTCTTCTCGCTCTGCTTTGCTGACCCTCTCGGGACAAGGACACGCTCATGCCGGAAACCGTCGTGCATTTCCAGATTCGCATGCCACCGGCGCTGCATGAGCAGTTGGCGAGCTGGGCCAAAGAGGACAAGGCGTCGCTCAACGCGCTGATCGTCTCGATTCTCAAGAACGATGCCGAGCAACGCGAGTCGGGGGGAAACCGGACGCCGAGTCGGGCGGACGAGGCCGCGCGGTAACGGAAGCCCGGCCTTTTTTTAAGGAGCGACGGGCCCTGACCTTGAATCGAGGGTTCGGTCCCTTCGTGCGGTTCGCTGGGGAAATCATGGTGTTCCGAGCATGAACCTTTCGGTCCGCGAGACAGCGAGCCTGCTGACCGTCTCCGAGAAGACGATCTATCGCTGGATCAAACAGCAGACCATCCCGGCCTACCGAGTCCAGGACCAGTACCGCTTCAATCGCGCGGAGATCCTGGAGTGGGCGACTGCGCGCCGGCTCAAGGTTTCCAGCGAGATTTTCCAAGAGCCCGAGGCCGCCGACCAACCGATCCCGTCGCTGCTGGCCGCCTTGGAAGCGGGCGGCGTCTTTTACCGGGTCTCGGGTTTTGACAAGGAAAGCGTGTTGCGCGAGGTGGTCGGCCTCCTCCGATTGCCGGAAGAGGTCGACCGGGATTTCCTGCTCCGCGTCCTGGTCGCCCGCGAGGCGATCGCTCCCACGGCGGTCGGCGATGGAATTGCCATTCCGCACGTGCGCAATCCCGTCGTGCTCCACGTCGGGCGTCCCATGATCGCGCTCTGCTTTCTGGATCAGCCGATCGAGTACGGCGCTCTCGATGGTAAGCCGGTCCATACCTTGTTCACGATCATCAGCCCCACCACGCGGGCTCATCTCCACCTCACCTCGAAATTATCCTTCGTCCTAAGAGATCCGGGCTTCCGGCAGGCGATCAAACGGCCCGAAGCGCGTCCCGAGATCTTGGTTCATGTCGAACGGGCAGAGAAGGAACTCGCGGGTCCTCGGCTCCAAAGTGTGCCCGCGGAGGGAGTGGCCCCGACTCCACGGCCCTCGGACTAAGTCGGGATCGGAGCGAGTGAGGGAAGCTGGCCGAAGGCATCCACCTAGCTCCTGGCCCTGAATGGGGTGTGCGACCGCAGGTTGCGCGATCCCGAGAGGGTTACCGAAGGAAATTGACCGTGTAGCGATTGCCCTCGATGAATTGCCGAGCGAGTCGGAGCTGCCTGATACCCCGGATCGAGGCGATCACGGGTCCTTCGAGATTGCGCTGGAAGCGAGCACTGGCAATCGCCAGCCTGACCGGAGATAATTCGGTGTTGCGTCCGCAAGAGGTGATCGTGCGTCGCGGACCATGCGGCCTCAATCCCGCGGAGCGACCAACCTCAACCAGAACAAGGTCGATTGGCAAGGTCCAGGCTTGTCCGGAACCTGCGAGTTGGTTCACGATGCATTGAAATTTCGTACCCAATCCCCCCCCCCGCATTCGCCGTACGACCACTGGATCTTGAGAGACGGTTTCGGCCTCAAGCGTCGCGTGCTCCTTGTTTGGAGAAGCAGGAAGTTCTGATTCAGACAATCCTCCGACCACGCTGACTGGCAATCGCCGCGCGTTTTGACGCACTCGAGATCAATAATGAATACGATTGATTATATTTACAGATTTGATCCAAAAAATCCGACTGCGAAGCCTTTGACCCGCGATGCGGAAGCCGCGAGGAAGGCGTTGGAAGATGGTAACCGGATGTTCTCCCATTGGATGGAGAGCTGCCGGACCAATACGACGTCCCTGGGTGAACCTCGCTACGTTGTGCAATGCAACGGGTTGGAGGTGGGGATGAAGCGGACCTACGGCGAGATGCCCACGCAATCGCCGTTCGCGGTGGTGGTCGGGTGCTCGGATGCCCGGGTGCCGACCGAGATGCTTTTCGGCCAGGGGTTCAACGACCTGTTCGTGATTCGGGTCGCCGGCAACGTCCTGGACGATGCCTGCCTGGGGAGCGTGGACTATGCGCTCACCAGCTTGAGCCATAGCATTCGGGTGGTGGTCATGCTCGGCCACAGCGGTTGTGGCGCTGTGACCGGAGCGGTCGATGCCTACCTCCAGCCGTTGAAGTTCTGGTCGAAGGCGGTCACCCCCATGCTCCGCTCGATCACCCAGCGGATCTTCGTGGCGGTCCGCGAAGCGGCCAACGGGATCAAGGACGTCTGGGGACCCGATGCACGCGACATGCCGGGCTTTCGGGAGGCCCTGATCGAAACCGCGGTCTGCCTCAATGCGGCGCAAGCGGCGTTCGCCCTTCGCCAGGATGTCGAACGCAACGCGCGCTGGGAAATCGAGGTGCTGTACGGGGTCCACAACATCCGTAACCATCAGGTCTGTATGCCGGTCGACCCCAGCGCAGCACGCTCTGACGAGCACGTCCATCTCGCGACCGCACCGACCAATCCCAAGGAGTTTTACACCCTGGCCGTGAAAATGGCCCAGATCCTCAAGCCGGGCCGCGAGACGTCCCCCAACCCCGCCGCCGCGAGTGCTAACGGGGTTGCGGACCGGACGCACGACGTGTCGGATGCGGATACGGCGACGTCCTAAACCTCCTTGGAGGAACGAACGACTGACGATTTCTCCACCATCGCCCTTCGTTTTCGAGTGGCCAAGTCGCCCCTGCGCAGGGGCGGCTTGGCCGAATTTTTCTGCCCCGACATCTCTCCTCCCCGATTGGGACCGTGGTCGTCCTGCCTGCTTTTGATTTGAATGGATTTCCCTGGGACCGTGGTCGTCCTGCTTGTTTTGATTTGAATCGAATTCCCTGGGACCGCGGGCATCCCGCCCGCAATTTAATCTAAAGGGATATTAAATTCTGATTTGAAATCGTTTTGACTTATTAAAGAACGGGCGCGACGCCCGCGGTCCCAGGGGGGATGGGAGGGAGAGTCGGAGCTCGTCTGCCTTGATTTCTGCGCGTCAATGCAGGCGTGTAATCGTCGGGTATATTTAAGGGACTGAGCTCGGCGGTTCCGGCTTCATGCTCCGCGTGGGCGTGACCCCCTCGGGCCTGCGACTTGACGAGCCCCTCTTGAGGACGACACCGATGATTGATAGGGCGAAACGATCGTTCCGACCGAGCGCGGAGTGCGTTGAAGAGCGTTGCGTCGCAACCGCTCATACCTTGGCCGCCGCCAGCGAGCTTCAGGCCATGGCGGTTCGTCATCGCGCGGATCGAGCGGCGATGGTGCTTGCGCGGCTCCCTCAGTTTCAAGCGCCCACGGGAACGGCCCCGTTGAACGGGCCTGGGGTCGCCGCTGCCGCTGTCGCCGCGGAGCGAGGGACGATCGAGGCGTTGCGGGCCCAGCGCCGCCACCCGCGTCCGCGGCCGACGCCTCAGCCCAATCCCGGGTCGGGGCCCAATGGTGGCATGGGCTTGATTCGGTTGGGGCTTCCCGGTGGTTTTCTTGACTATGGCGTCGTGAGTCTCTGGAACAACACCGGGACGACGGTGACCTTTGGGATCTCGGCGTCGACCTACCGCAACGGCCAGACCTTTTTCTTCACGTTCCGGCCTGGCCAGAACCAGTCGTTCTTTGCCCCGGTCGTGAACGGGGTCAAGCCGCTCTTTCAGGTGACTTTCAACTCGGACGTTCGCAACGCGATCCCGCTGCCGCAGCAGAATATTGTTTTTGAGTCTCCCCGCTACGTTCCTCAAGGAACGGCAGGATGGCCGTACGCGATCGGGTACGGTGTCAACGGGTATTTTCTCACGCAGATTTGATGGGAACGGAGTGGCACGACCGACCGGCCTCACGTCGTCAGTGGGGCGGACGGGTGCGAGGCGGTCGGACGGCGGTCTCGTGCCAGTATTGACGGAGAGTGACGACCAGGTCGCGATAGCGCGGGTATTCGGACGGCTTCTGAATATACGTGTTGGCGCCGGCCTGGTAGGTCTGGAAAACGTCTTCGTCACGGAGTGACGTGGTGAGGACAACGACCGGGATGATCCGCAGCAGCGGGTCGTTCTTGATCTGGGTCAGGACCTGGTAACCATCGATGCCAGGGAGGTTGAGATCGAGCAGGATCAGGTCGGGTTCGAGCTCGATGTCGGCCTTCGGGTCTTGCAGGCGGACTAGATAATCAAGCGCTTTGCGTCCGTCGTGGATGACGGTCAGGCGGTGCGGGACGTTCCCGTCGTGCAACGCGCGCTCGATGATCATCACGTCGGCCCGACTGTCCTCAACCAGGAGGATATGGAAATCAGGTCGCATGAGTCACTTCGGTTTGCGGCATGGAAGGTTCGGGTGGAGATCGGCGTAGGCTGATGAAGAACGTTGCCCCTTGATTGGGTTCGCTCTCGACCCAGATCCGGCCGCCGTGGGCATGGACGATCTTGCTGCAGATGGCAAGGCCGGCGCCTGTGCCTTCGTATTCCTCCCGCGTGTGCAAACGCCGGAAGAGTTGGAAAATCCTCGTATGGAACTGGGGGTCGATGCCGATCCCATTGTCTCGCACATAAAGGGTCAGCCAGGGGCCAGGTTCGTCGACTCGCGTTCCCACTTCCACCCAAGGCGCGGCACTCTGGTTGTACTTCAACCCGTTGCCGATCAGATTCGCGAGGAGTTGGCCGATCCGGTCGCGGTCCCCCCAGAGCGTGGGTAGCACTCCAACCGTCCTGACTTCCGCCCCTTTACTGCGAATCAACTCACCCAGGTCGGCCTTGAGGAGCGACATTACCTCTTCCAGGTTAACCGTCGCGAAATCGCCTGTCACCCTCCCGGCTCGAGAAAGCGTCAGCAGGCCGTGAATGAGGGCTCGCATGCGCCTTGATGCGTCGACCAGGTAACGGACGTATTCTTGGCCGTTAGAGTCGAGTTTATCGCCGCAATCGCGGAGCAGGAAGTCGGAGAAGGCGATCAAGGTACGCAGTGGTTCCTGGAGGTCATGGGAGACGACGTAGGTGAACTCGTCCATCTCCTTGTTTTTCCGGGAGAGCTCGTCGATCGTCACGGCCAGTCGGGCGTTCTTCTCCCGGAGCTCGGCCTCGAGTCGGTGTCGCGCGGTGACGTCCTGGGCCACGATGCGGGTGTGCAGGAGCCTGCCGCCCGACCCCACGACGGTGGTTCCCGAGACCCAGACGTCGATCGTCTCCGCGTTCGCCATCACCCACTGGCTTTCGATCTCGACTTTGCCGTTCAGGCAAAAGTCGGCGAACCGCCCCGCGAACAGCGAGCGGCGCCATTCGGGGAGGAGCCGCTCGTACGATTGGCCGATCACCTCGTCGCGTCGGTACCCGAGCGTGCGGAGAAGCGTATCATTGCACTCGAGGAGCCGCCCCTGCTCGTCGAGGCTGAAATACATCGCCGGAGCGTTCTGATAGAGGTCGCTGTACCGATCCTTCAACTCTTCGAGTTCGCGGTTGATGTGGCGTAGCTGCTCGTTGACTTGGGTGAGTTCGCGGGTTCGGAGGCGAAGTTCACGCTCCGCGCGGATCTTGGCGGTGACGTCGGTGATGTGGCAGCGGAGGTGCGAGACCGTCAGGTCCGCGCCATAGCGGGCGCCCACGTTCATCTCGATCGCCTTCGGCTTACCGCGCGCGGTCTTGATCCGGAGGATCAGGCCGTGCGCTTCCCCCTTCGAGATCGCAGCGCGCAGCTCGTCGCGCGCTCGCTCGTAATCATCAGGGTGGACGATCTCGAGAAACGACATCTCGCGGAGCTGCTTGAGCTCCCAGCCCAGGAATTCCTGCTCGGCGGCGCTGGACTCGATCCAACGGAGCGTTCGGGACTCGAGCCGGCTGACCATGTCGGTGGTGGAGAAGTCGCCCGAGAGGGAGACATCGAGGCTATCGTTTCCCGGGGTCAGCGACGCCAGCAGGGCGCTTCGCGTGAGTGAATCGGTGATCTGTTGCGAGCTGAACTCGCCACTGCTCAACGTCAGGTTGAGCGACGACGGCGGGTCCGCCTTGGGAACCGGGTGCCAGACCTTCTTCAATTCCCGGAGCGCTCTGAGGACTTCGCCCAGTTCAGGGGCGTACGTGAGCTCAAACGGGAGTTGAGGGTCGTCGGCCAGTGCGTTCAGCTCTCGAGCGAGCCGGTGGATCGGGGTGGCCCACCGCTTACGCTCGGCATCGCTCTGCACTCGCCCGGCGATCAAAAGCATGAGGGCGCTGAGCACCAGGATCGGCAGACTTCGGGGATACCCGAGAATCGCGTAGCTGGCCGCGCCGAAGCCGACCCAGAGTAGGCCGAGAATCAGGGCGGCCCCCCATTGGTCTTGGAACGGGGCAGACTTGCGGTGAGATGGAGCGGGCATGATGGATCGGGTCTCGGAGACGATCGCGGGCGCTGGTTACGAGTCCCCCTGCCCGCTCCGGATGGCAGCGGGCATGACGGCCTGGGGTAGCCAGATGGTGAAACAGGCACCTCCGCCGGGAATGTTCGAGGCGGAAAGCCGTCCCCCTTGCTCCTTGAGGATCTCGGAGGCGAGGTATAGACCATACCCGCTTCCCGATTCCTTTGTGGTGAAGAACGGTTCGAAAATCCGTTCCAGCAAGGCTTCCGGGATCCCCGGTCCGTTGTCGCGGACCTCAATTCTGACCCAGTCCGCCTCTTGGTCGCGGACCGGCTCAACCCGGACGGTGATTTGCCCGCCGTGCCCCGACGCCAGGATGGCTTCGTGTGCGTTGCCGAGGAGGTTGAGAAAGACCTGCAAGAGCCGACCGGCGTCGGCGCGCACCGGAGGTACCCGATCGGGAACGATCGTTTCGATTCCGATCGGGCACTCACGCGGGTCGCTTCCCTTGAGGAACAGGTCGGTCGACTCGCGGACGAGCGGGGGCAAGTCCACCAACACGACCATGGGCGCGCCGCTCCGGACGGTCGCCATCAAGTGCTCGAGTCGAATTTGGAGCACCTGGGCGTTCCGCAGAATCGGGTCGAGCCATTGCAGGTGGGGATCGTCGGGCTTGAGCTGATACTTCATCAACTCCGCGCTGCCGCGAATGACAGAGAGCGGCCCGCGAATCTCGTGGACGATCCCGGCCAGGAGCCGTCCGACCTGGACCAAATGCTCGTTCAGGGCCGCCACGGTCGCCATCTGGCGATACTGGATCAGCCGACTGATCCGGGCGAGGAAAATCTCACCCGGCGAGTCCTTCGTCACATAGTCGTCGGCACCGGCGTTGAGGCCTGTCAGGACGTCGTTGTCGTTGTCGCGCACCGTGAGCATCAGCACCGGCACGCCCGCGACCTCGGGGTCGGCGCGGATCGCACGGCAGACCGAATGGCCGTCCATGTCGGGCAGGTTCACGTCGAGCACGATCGCGTGAGGACGGACCTCCCGCGCCTTTGCCAACGCATCCCCTCCCCGAGCCACTTCATGGACGGTGTGGCCGGCGCGGCTTAATAAGGTTCGGAACAGGGCCCGATCGGCCGGGCTATCGTCGACGATCAGGACCGCACTCATCGGCCGCAACTCCTTTGAACCCATCGCCGACGCAAGTCGCGCCGCGGTCCCCCCGATCGCCTCGTCGCGTCCTTGAGAACGTCATGGGATGAACCTCCCTCGCATTCCTCTGAGAGTGGCTCTTCGCGTATAATACGCCAATTATTGTTCCCTGGACACAGAGTGGATTCAAAACTCCGTGGAGTGGCGAGGTCGGGCAGCCGCTTCCATCCTGTGTGGCCCCCTCATTGGTTACGTCCCGGGTCTTGCTCATGGTGCATCTTACCCCAAGGCTCTCACTCCAGGCGATGTGACCCCTCTCTTGAATCGTGCGCTGACGGACATGGCGACGGAGCGGCCCGGTTTGCGGATCGCGAACCGGGACCGACAGTGTGTTGAGGACCATGATGACAGAGAGTGCTCGCTCGGCAATCTCCGACCCGTTCTGGCGGTGTGCGGCTTGTGGAACGCCGAATCCGTCACGGCCGTATCTGACGCAATGCCTGGGGTGCGGCGCATCCGTATCGGCCTCCGACATCGCCGCCGCATCGGGTCATGAACCGGCTCGACCGCGCCATCGACGCGGCCGGTCGATTGCGATCGCGACCTGGGTGTACGCGCTGTTTCTCTTGACGATCCTCGCGCTCATTTACTGGGTCGGTGAAGACTGGTGGGGAGTGACGATCTTACTGTTCGTGCCGCGCTGGCTCTACCTCGGCCCCGTCATTGCGCTGGCCCTGGCCAGCGGCTTGAGGTGGCGTCCCTCGCACTGGATCTTGCAGGGAACGATCGGCCTGGTCGTGGCCGGTCCGTTGATGGGGCTTTCCTTTTCGACGGCACGGCTCTGGGGTCCTCGCGTCGAGGGAACGCGGGTTCGGATTCTGACCTACAACCTTGGTCCCGGCCCGATCGATTCCCATCGTCTGATCCAGATGATTGAACGGGAGCGGATCGATCTGATCTGCTTGCAGGAGAACGTCGAGATCAATCTCGCGTTCAAGGCCTACCTGGATCGGGGATGGTATCGCGATCCGTCGAAGCGGTTGGCAAGTCGTTACCCGATCGTCGCCAACCTGGAATCGTTGAATGTTCAGTCGTCGAACGATGGGTGGTATTCCGCTCAGCTCGATCGGGTCCGGGTTCGAACACCCCAAGGCGTCGAATTCGTGGTCGTCACGGTCCACCTGCCCACGATCCGGCCCGGGTTGACCGGGGTGCTCGAGGGGAATCTGAACCGGCTGCCCCCCCAGATCCAATGGTGGCGGATTCAACTGGGTCGGGTGGTGAGCAGCCTGAGCGCGTTGGGGAACGTCCCGGTCCTCGTCGGGGGCGACTTCAATATGCCCTCCGACGACTCGTCGATGGCGACACTCCGGTCGGTCTTTCGGTTTGGCTTCGAAGACGCGGGGCTGGGCTACGGCTACACGCGTCCTTCCCGGGTCCCCTGGTTCCGGATCGACCACCTCCTCGCCAGCCCGCACTGGACGTTCACACGCTGCTGGGTCGGGATCGACTGTGGCTCGGATCACCTGCCTTTGATCGCGGAGGTGGTCTTGCCTCCAGCTCCGGCTCCGCGGTCCGCGGTGCCGACTCCCCGCTGATCGATGCGACGTGTTCTGTCGTTGGCGTGCGCAGTGGAGCCTGGTGGATCGTCGCGGGCACTCGTTCCTCGTCGAAATTTCTTTGGGCGAGATCCGGGGCCGTCCCCCGGATTTTCTCGGAATCGCGGCCCGCTTGGCGAACTCCGAGGGGTTCATTCGCCCGTGCGAGACGAGGATTAAGAACCGCCGGGCATGGCGGTTGCACCGCCACGCTCTCGTCGCTAAGGTTTTGGTTACAGAACTCCCATTTCGACTGGCGAAACATGAGCGAGCTCACGAGCATGGCCGTGAAGAGTGCGAAGACGCCGACCACGTCGGTGGATGACCTGAACCGGATCGTCCACGCTAATCACTGGGCTCCGTTCTCCGTTCTCGGTTCGCATGAATGGAGCGACGGGGCCGCGCCGGCTCGCCTGATTCGGGCCTTCTTACCCGAAGCGAAAAACGCCTGGGTTGTCGACCTGTCGGGGGGCGAACCTGGTGTTCGCACTCCGATGGAGCAAATTCACCCCGACGGATTTTTCGTGGCGCATTTCCCGACGCGGACGGCCCCCTTTCCCTATCGGCTGGCGGTCGAGAGCCATGAGGGCTTCAGTTGGGAGTTCATCGACCCCTACCAGTTCGGCCCGGTGCTCAGCGATTTTGACCTCCATCTCCTGGGGGAGGGAACGCACTACCGGAACTTCGAGCGGCTGGGCGCGCACCTTCGCGACCACGAAGGCGTGGCGGGGGTCCACTTCGCGGTCTGGGCACCGAACGCCGAACGCGTGAGCGTGATCGGCAACTTCAACCACTGGGACGGCCGCCGCCACCCGATGCGGAGCTGTGGCGCCACCGGCCTCTGGGAGATCTTCATCCCCGAGCTCTCCCAGGGCGAAGTCTATAAGTTTGAGATCAAGAGTCGGGTCCAGGGCTACCTGGTCAAGAAGTCCGACCCTTACGGGTTCTCCGCCGAATTGCGGCCGGAGACCGCGTCGGTCGTCTGGGACGTGACCAACTTCGATTGGCACGATGACGAGTGGATGCGCGGCCGCCAGCAAGCCCAAAGCCTCAACAGCCCGCTTGCGATCTACGAGGTCCACCTCGGTTCCTGGCGGCGGAAAACCGAGGAGGGGAATCGCTTCCTCACCTATCGGGAGCTTGCCGACCAGTTGGTCGAGCATCTGAAGGAGACCAACTTTACCCACATCGAGCTGATGCCGGTTAATGAGCATCCGTTTGATGGCAGTTGGGGGTATCAGCCGGTTGGCTACTTCGCGCCGACCTCGCGATTCGGCACGCCTGATGACTTCGCCTACTTCATCGACACGCTCCATCAGAATGGGATCGGCGTGATCCTCGACTGGGTCCCCGCGCACTTCCCGCGCGACGTCCATGGGCTCGGCTTCTTCGACGGCACCCACCTGTACGAGCACGAAGACCCCCGGCTCGGTGAGCATCGCGACTGGGGCACGAAGATCTTCAACTACGGCCGGCCCGAGGTGCGCAACTTCCTCCTCGGCAATGCCCTGTTCTGGCTCGAGCGTTACCACATCGACGGCCTGCGCGTCGATGCCGTCGCGTCGATGCTCTACCTCGACTATTCGCGCAAGCCGGGCGAGTGGGTTCCCAACATCCACGGCGGCAACGAGAACCTCGAGGCGATCGACTTCATCAAACGACTCAACGAGCTCTGCCACGCCGAGCACCCAGGGGTCTTGACCATCGCCGAGGAGTCGACGAGCTGGTCAGGGGTTTCGCGGCCCACCTACCTGGGAGGCCTCGGCTTCAGTCTCAAGTGGAACATGGGCTGGATGAACGACACCCTTGAGTATATGTCGAAAGACCCTGTCTTTCGGAAGTATGAGCATGGGTCGTTGACCTTCAGCATGATCTACGCGTTCAACGAAAACTTCTTGCTGCCGCTGTCGCACGACGAGGTGGTTCACGGCAAGGGGTCGTTGCTCGACAAGATGCCCGGTGATCTCTGGCAGAAGTTTGCCAACCTGCGACTGCTCTACGGCTACATGTACGGTCACCCCGGCAAAAAACTCCTCTTCATGGGCGACGAGATCGCGCAGTGGCGCGAGTGGGGCCACGACACCAGTCTCGACTGGCATCTGCTCCAGTGGCCCGACCATCAGGGGATCAAGAATCTCGTCGGCGACCTGAACGCGATCTATCGCTCCGATCCCGCGCTGTATGAGGTCGACTTCGAGTGGCAGGGCTTCGAGTGGCTCGAGCTTCACGATTGGGAGAATAGCGTTCTCGCCTTCCTCCGGTCCGCGAAGGATCGGAGCGACTCGGTTGTCGTGGTCTGTAACTTCACGCCGGTCGTGCGTGAGGACTACCGGGTCGGCGTTCCCAGCGGCGGCTATTATCGCGAGATCCTCAATACCGACGCTCAGCGCTACGGCGGGTCGAACGTCGGCAACCAAGGGGGAGTCTGGGCCAGGCACGAGTCCCATGGAGGTCGGCCCTATCACCTCTCGTTACGCATTCCCCCCATGGCCGTCCTGTTCCTCAAGATGCCGACGGCTTCATGACCGAAAAAGCGGACACGGTCGCAAGGGGGCCGGGTGGTTGGACCCGGGGCACCCAGCGGTAGCAGGTCCGTTGCAGCTCCATCGGGTTGCAAAATGTGTGCATTGCTTTTCTGGCTTGCAATCGATGTCGGACAACCACCGAACGACGCTTTCCTCGCCATCGTCCATGGCGAGGAGAGCGTCGTTCGTTCGTTGAGCATGCTTGAATGGGATCCAATGATCGCTTGTTATCGTGAAGGCTCGTCCGCGAAATCTTCGAGGCGGGGGGCGTTCTTAGTCACGCCCGACTTGGCCTTGGCGGGGGCCGCCACCTCGGGTGTGCGCATGGTCTGGGGGATCAACTCGCTGATCGCGACGTCCCATTGCATCTGGCCGATCGCCACCACGGCCGTCTTCTTGCGGGGGTCGAGCTTGACGACTCGGCCGGGCCGATCGTAGCCGAATTTGGGGACGACCACTCGATCGCCGGGCTGGAGCCGGGCTCGCGCATCGGCGAGCCGTTCGTCGTTTTCCGCTTCGCGTTGGAGGTCGGTGAGCCGCTGGTTGAGTGCTTCCCGCGTGCGTTCCGCTTCGGATTGGGCGGTCAGAGCGGCCTGACGCGCGTCCTCGGCGTCCTTGCGAAGCTTCTGGAGGATCGCCAGCTCGGGAAGGTCCTGGCCCCGCCCTTGGGCCAGATACTTCGCCGCACGCGTGACGATATGTTCGGGCAGGCTAAGTCGACGAGCAATTTGCAGGGCGTTCGATTGGCCGATATCGCCGATATGTAGTCGATAGCGGGGCCGCAAGGTTTCCAGGTCGAACTCGACCGCGGCGTTCTCGACCCGAGGATTCGAGAACGCGTAGGTTTTCAAGTCGCCGAGGTGGGTGGTCACGATTGCTCGGGCGCCGATGCTGTCGATCTCGTCGAGGATCGCACGACCGAGCGCGGCCCCTTCGGCCGGGTCGGTTCCTGCTCCCATCTCGTCGAGCAGAACCAACGACTTCGCGGTGGCGCGTGCAAGGATCTCGGTCACGCGCCGCACGTGAGAAGAGAAGGTGGAGAGCGATTGCTCCAGGCTCTGCTCGTCGCCGATGTCCGCGAGCACCTCGTCGAAGACGGGGAGCTGCGACCCTTGATGTGCAGGGATGTGCAAGCCTGCCTGCGCCATGATCGCCAGGAGTCCGACGGTCTTGATCGCGACCGTTTTGCCCCCGGTATTCGGACCGGTCACGACCAGGGTCTGAAACTGAAGGCCAAGGTGGACGTCGATGGGTACGACGGTCCTCGGTTCCTGCGGACTCGCGACCGGGGGAGGAGCTGAGTCGGGGGCATTGCTCTCGGTTGGCGCTTCACGCGGCGGTTCGGGCACGCGAGGAGGTGCGGTGTCGCCTCGGAAGAAGGCTTCGAGGAGCGGGTGCCGCGCGCCGCGGAGCACCAGCTTTCCTTCCTCGTTGAAGTCGGGGGGCGTCATCCGGCCGTCGAGACTGTAACGTCCCCGCGCGTGGATCAGGTCGAGCTCGCCGAGCGTTTCCAGGCTACCCAGCGCCGATTCGGCGACCTGCCCGAGTTGGGCGCTGAGCCAGCGGAGGATCCGACGAATCTCCTTGGCTTCACGGGCGCGAATGAAGGAGAGCTGGGCGGAATGCTCGGCGATTGCCTGGGGCTCGATGTAGACCGTCTCATTGCTGGCGCTGGTCCGGTGGACGGAGCCTTGGATCTCGCCACGATGCTCTTTGGCGATCGGCAAGACATAGTGGTGGCCGACCATCGTGAAGTTCGGAAACCGGAGGATCCGCTTGATCTCGTTCGAGCGGAGCATCCTTCGGAGGGTCTCTTGAATCCGCTCCTCGACCTGGCCGATCTCGCGGCGCAACGCCGAGAGCTTACGGCTTGCGGTATCGAGGACGTTTCCTCGGCTGTCGAGGCACCCCTCGATAGCGTTGACGACCCCGGAAAACTCTCCGACCCCTTGCTTGAGCCCACCGAGCCGAGGGAACTCTTCGCCGATCCGCTCGAGCCACTGGTTGAGGTGGCCGATGGCGCGCAGGGTCTCGACCGATTGGGCGAGTTCCTCGGCGTCGAGCATCGCGCCGATCTGGGCGCGGCGGACTTGGGGACGGATGTCGTGCAGGCCCCCGAACGGAGGAGTGAGGCCGCTGGACAGGGCCTCGAGCATCTCGGTCGTGAGTGCCTGCCAGCTTCGGATCTCACCGGGATCGCGGCTCGGTTCCATGCGCCAGGCCCGCTCTTTGCCCAGCGAGCAGGCGGCGCGCTTGGCGACCAACGCGCGAACCTTGTCGAATTCCAGAAGCTCTAGCGTATGTGTGTCCATGACCCCTCGCGGCGCCCCACGTCATCTCAGCCCGCACGACCCGATTCTCCTGCGACACAACGCGGGAATTCGAGGTTCGCCTCCGGCTGATTATCGCACGCCGCAGTCCGTTCTGGCCATGTCGCCTGGAGCCGATGCGTAGGATCAGGTGAACTCATCGCGTGGTTGGAGCGGACGTTGCTTCGGTGCTCTTGGCCAGCAACTCCTTCCGCCAGGGACCGGCTTCGACGCCCAGATCCTTCTTGGTGATCTTCCGAAGCGCGTTCAGTGAAGCCAGACGGGTCGCAGGATCGGGGTGCTCCATTGAGTTCACGAGGACCTCGAGGATCCTCGGGTCCTTTGCCCTCATTTCGCCGAGCCCTTCGATGGCGGCGATCCGGCAGTCTTCCAAGGTGTCGACAGTCATGACCCGCGAGAGGATGGTCGCGTCGTCGGGCAGGCCGACCTGGCCGAGCGATCGGCAGGCCTGCGAACGCACTAATCCCTCGTTGTCGCCGACCGCCTTGATCAACGCTTCACGCGCCGCGGGATCGTGGAGCTCACCCAGAGTCCGGCAAATGACCGCGCGGGTCGCCACCGGTTCCTTGCCTTGCTCGAGCTTGTTGACCAGTGTGGCCACGGCCTCCTTCTTCTGCTCTTCAGAGTCATAGCAGTGGGGCGAGGCAAGCTTGTGATAGGCGAGGTAGCGGGTATTCGGGTCCGGGTCTTCGCGGACCTTCCGCAAGAACGACGCCGCGGTGGTGCCGGTGAAACCCGAACATCCGGCGAGTCCAGCCGCAACCAGTAAGGTCGCCGCGAGCGCCCGCCGATTCCCTGCGCAAAGAGTCGGTAACGTGCCGTCCATGACCGTTCCGCCTTAATGAATTCAACAGACTTAAGAGCGTTAATGGGATTGTCGAGTCGAGACGCTCGTGAGATGAAGACGCCATAGGTCGATCGTCGAGCCGAGTCGACAGGAGCCTCGGCGCGGCGGGCATCTTAATCCGAAGTGTAATGTCGGCCAAGGCCAACTTGTTGCGATCGGGATCAGCGGATCATCGGGATCATGGCGTGCCCATGGGCCGCTCCTTTATGATGAACCCGACAAATGGCCAGGGCCATTGCGACATCAACGTCGACGAGGGATTATTCGATGTCCGATTCCGTCAATCGCCGTCACTTTCTTTCCGTCAGCGCTGCCGCGGGGTTGGGCGCTTCGGTGCTCGGGGCGGCGGCCCCCGTGCCGGTGGGATCGAAACGGCCGATCGTGGTCGCCAGTGGGAATGGGCTGAAGACCGTCGAGAAGGCGATGGAGCGAATCAAGGCGGGGGCCGACCCCCTCGACGCGGCGATCGAAGGGGTCGCGATCGTCGAGGCCGACCCCGAGGATCACACCGTCGGCTATGGTGGCATCCCCAATGAGGAAGGGATCGTCGAGCTCGACGCGGCCGTGATGCACGGACCGACTCACGGCGGCGGCGCAGTCGCCTCGATCCGCAACATCATGCACCCCGCCGCCGTCGCGCGCCTGGTGATGAAGCGCACCGATCACTGCTTGCTCGTCGGCGAAGGGGCGCTCCGATTCGCGCGGGCTCATGGGATTCCCGAGACGAACTTGCTGACCGACGAAGCTCGGGAAATCTGGCTCCATTGGAAGGAGACCAACGGCAAGGACAGCGACTGGATCGCGCCTCCGGATGCGGAACTGTCACCGGCGGTCCGCAAGTTCTTCGGGATTCGCGAGCACGGAACCCTGCATTGCTCCGCGCTCGACACGCACGGAAACCTCGGCTGTGTGACCACGACCTCGGGTCTCTTCTACAAGATCCCCGGTCGTGTGGGCGACTCTCCGATCCTGGGCGCGGGCCTCTTCCTCGACAATGAGGTGGGGTCCGCCGGCTCGACCGGCCGGGGCGAGGCGAACCTCCTGAATCTCTCCAGCCACACCATCGTCGAAGCCTTGCGCCGCGGGCTCGCGCCCAAGGACGCGCTGCTCGAAGCCTGCAAGCGGATCGTGGCGACGAATCGCAATCCGCGACTTCGCGACGCGAAGCAGCGGCCGAATTTTCAGGTCAAGTTTTATTGCGTCGCCAAGGATGGACGGTACGCCGGGGCCAGTCTCTGGGCCGGTTCGAAGATGGCCGTGCACGATGGCGACTCGGCCCGCCTCGTCGATTGCGCCTCACTCTACGACGAACCCGATCCCGAGCCGAACTGAGCGGAACGGAACTCAGCCGGGCCGGGAGGATAATCAGCCCAAGACGGACGGTCTGATTAACGAGCATGTGAGAGAAGGTGGCTTCCCACTTGGCGGGAAGACTTCAAGCCGTTACCTCCTGGATCGATGTCCGGCGGCAGGAGGTTTACCCGCCAAGCCGGAACCGGCGGCCCGCGTGGGACAACCCCGACGCGGCGTCGGTTCGTGACCGCGGACGCAAGCCGATGAGGATTTCCCCGGACGGGTTCGGGGCCGAGCAACCACCCTCGCCGCGGCGCGGGTGGTTGTGCTCTTAAATGGAAAAATGTAGATCTGCGTAATTCTTGGAGACGCCCGCCTCACGGACTCTGGCGTGTGGGTTGGGTGCAACCCGTGCCGTCTACGGCCTGAATGCAAATCAAAGGAAGACCAGCTCCACTGGCTTAGCGCCGGCCTCTGGCCTCTTGGCTTGCGATGTGGCGCTTCGCCGAGGCCGATCCGTGTGCCTCGGCTGATCGCGATTCCACTCAAGCTGTGCGGTTAAAACGGAGAAAGGCCCCACCTCCGTGGCTCTCGTCGCCGCCCCTCTCACACGACTCTCTCTGGTGAGGGGCGGGACCGAGCGGGTTGAGGTGAAGCCTAGGTGGTCAGAGCGACCATGCGATCGGTGCGCCGGAGCGAGAGTTCGCCTGCTCAGGCGGTGGGGTTCGACGATGCGACGTGCTTTTCGCCAGCCTTGGAGACATGGTAACGGATGTGGCCGCTGACCTTGTCTTTCGCACCCTTCTTGATCAGCTTCTTGGTGGCGAGAGTCTCCAGGGACTTCGCTTCAGCCTTCTTGTCGGCCAGGTAACCTTCCTCCTTTGTACCGTGGACGACCTTGAGCAGGTCGAGCTGACGGTCGGTCAGCTTGACGACCGCAACCTTCTTGGGAGCGGCTTTCTTCGTGGTGGCGGCGGCGGCCTTCGGCTTGGGCGTGCCGGCCTTCGAAGCGGTGGCCGCCTTGACGACCGGAGCCGTCTTCGCGGCCGCGGCGGTCTTCGTTGCGGCGGTCTTCGTCGCGGCGGTCTTCGTCGCGGCCGGCTTCGCCGCGGCGGTCTTCGTCGCGGCGGCCTTCGTCGCGGCCGGCTTCACTGCGGCCGGCTTCACCGCGGCGGCTTTTGTCGCGGCCGGCTTCGCCGCCGCTGCAACCTTCTTCGGGGCGGCCTTCGTTTGGGAGGCCGAGGGGCTAGTCTTCTTGGTGGTCGCTTTCTTCTTCACCGCCATCGCTTCGAACCCTCGCATCAAGGTAGTACTCATTGTGGACCGGCACCAAACCACCGATCTCACCTGTCACTTCATAGCGAAATATATCAGGACCGGGAAGACGAAGATGGGTCGCCTCCAAATGGTTTTCTCGCGATTCCTCTGAAAACCGGCTCAGTATCTCCAACGTATTCAAGAATCTTGAGTCTGAGGAAAGCTGGAAAATCCATATGCGACGACAAATGCATGTGCGGTGAAATCGATGTTAGGCTTCGCTTTTCCCTGATTTCTTGAAGATTCACCGAGAATGATTGAGGTTCGATGATGGTCAAAGAGGCTCGCATTCGATCGCACCTGCCATGAACTTCACGAGTCTCTCGCTCTCGAAAAAAAAATTGCGAGAAGCGCCGTTTTCTCGCGGGTTTTGTGCTGAACGGCAAGTGAGAACGAGACCGGTGCAAGGACACGAACGAGTCTCGTCTTGTGTCGATGCGTCGGCCCGAGCCGCCCGCCACGCTCTTTTGAAGTGGGGATCTTTGCGGTCCGTCGGGACTCGCAATCTGGCGAACGTCTTGAGGCTCGGAGCCTGACGTGATCGCACGCCCCGAGGCGATTAGGTGACGAGGCCTCGCCGTGGTGACCGCGTGCGCGGTTGAAAAAGCGAGCGAATTCGTCGGAGCGAAACGCGCGAAGCTCGATCCATCCGAGTCAGGATCCGTTGGCAATCAGCCCGCATAAACCTCTCGACCTGCAACGTTGCGAGGACCGGAGGATGCCGCTTCTCTCGTTTCGTCTTTCCCGCTTCAAGCCCTCGGGTTCGCAACGGTGAACCGAGGCATGATCGATCCGCTCGCGGTCCGGCAGACGCATCAACCAAGTTGTCACTCCCGATTTTTCGGGGTGGGTTGGTCTCGATCAGCTACGGGCATTCATGTTGTGCCGGTTGCGGGGAATTTGACGATTCGTATTGATATTCTTGAAGGTCGCGTTGCGTGAGGTGGTGTCGTCGAACCCACGTGAAAAAGGGAGGACGGTGCGGCTTTGGTTGATCCTGCACCGACGCGCGAACCGGAGCGCCCTCGGGGCTGATGCTCGCTCACTTGCCTCGGTTCGCGGACGGAGGTCGCACGGGCCGTGGTCGAGATGAACCGGACGCGGCGTGGGGAGTCATGAGGGGGCGAACTCGGAGCTGATGCGTCACTGGCCCGGGGCACACTCGCGGGCTTCCGCCGTGAATCTGGGGGACGCGCCGCGACTTCTTTTGTTTCCCGGCTCAAATTTGCCGACAGAGATCAGTCTCTGAGCGGGGCCTTGAACTCACGATCGGAGCGCTGACTCTGACGTTTCTTTCGCCCACGCGTTGAGGACCGTCGATCGTGAGGGCTGCGAGTCGTTGGTTCTCAAGGGAAGGGCCCTGGAATGGCGGGTTTCTCCGTTGGGGCGGGATTGCGAGGACGGTCGTCGTCGTTCGATTGTGTCGAGGTGATGAAGACCCCGTTGCTGGACTTGAAGCCGGGGCGAGAATGCCTTACCTTGGCCTCTGTGTAATTTCATCCGATGCGCGGTCGTGGTGACGCGACCGGTGGGGAAGCGCGAGACGTTGCACCGGCCACTTCCCGGGTGGGATGCCGGTTCAGGAGGTGTCAGCGAAACCGATGTACGTACCCAAGCAGCTTTTCTTCACCAAAGGGGTTGGCGTCCACCGCGAAAAATTGACGAGCTTCGAGCTCGCTCTGCGCGATGCCAAGATTGCCTGCTACAACCTCGTCCGTGTCTCGAGCATTTTCCCCCCCCACTGCGAGGTCGTCTCGATTGAGGATGGGTTGAAGCACCTCGAGCCGGGACAGATCGTGCACTGCGTGATGAGCGAGAGCGCGACGGCCGAGCCGAACCGCTTGATCGCCGCCAGCGTCGGTGTGGCGATTCCGCGCGATCGGACCACGTTCGGTTACCTCTCCGAACACCACTCGTACGGCCAGACCGCCAAGATCTCGGCGGACTATGCCGAAGACCTCGCCGCCGAAATGCTCGCGACTGTCCTCGGGGTGGAGTTCGACCCGAACAGCTCGTGGGACGAAAAGCGCGAGATCTGGAAGATTGCCGACGTGATTGCCGACACCAGCGAAGTGACGGCTTCGGCCGTGGGTCATAAAGGGGGACACTGGACCACCGTCGTGGCGGCGTCGATCCTGCTGCCGTGAATGAGCGAAAGCCGAGAGAGGTCCAAACGACGATGACGGAACCAGGTAACCCCCTCAGTGTCCTCCAGCAGGTCAGTCAGCACCGGATCGCGCCTCCGGCCGTTTCCGGATCTGACCTGGCTGCCGACCTGATCGATCAAGCGTTTCTCAGCTACAACGCCGGCAGACTTCGCGAAGTCTGTCAGGTTTTCACGCGAAAGATGCTCGAGCCCAATTGCACGGTCGGGCTGACAATCTCGGGAGCGCTGACTCCCGCGGGCCTGGGCATGAGCTGCTTGATCCCCTTGGTCCAAGCCGGCTTCGTCGATTGGATCGTCTCGACCGGCGCGAACCTCTACCACGACACCCACTACGCGCTCGACCTGCCGCTCCACCAGAGCCGGCCGAACCTCGATGATTTCGCGCTGCGTCAAAACGATATCATTCGGATTTATGACATCGTTTTTGACTATGCGACCTTGCTCGACACCGACGCGTTCTATCGCGAACTGATCCGCGACGACGTGTTCGCACGCACGATGGGGACCGCGGAGTTCCACTATGAAGTGGGCCGCTACCTCCATGGCCGGGCTCAAGCCCTGGGGCGTCCCGCCAACAGTCTGCTGGCGGCCGCCTACGAGGCGGCGGTGCCAATCTACACGTCCAGCCCCGGCGACAGTTCCATTGGGATGAACCTCGCCGCGCTCAGCCTCCAGGGTGGCAAGCTCCAGATTGACGCGCTCCGCGACGTCAATGAGACCGCGGCGATCGTTTATAACGCCAAGCGGAACGGCGGCGAGTCGGCGGTCCTGATCCTGGGCGGCGGTAGCCCGAAGAACTTCATTCTTCAGACCGAGCCGCAGATCCAGGAAGTGCTCGGGTTGGCGGAAAGTGGCCACGACTACTTCCTCCAGATCACCGACGCCCGGCCCGACACCGGCGGTCTCTCCGGCGCCACGGCCAGCGAGGCGATGACCTGGGGCAAGGTCGACCCCGAACGGCTCCCCGACTCGGTGACCTGCTACACCGACAGCACGATCGCGTTGCCGCTCCTCACGGCCTATAGCCTGGCCCGGCACGCCCCGCGGCCGCTCCGTCGGCTCTACGACCAGCGCGAAGCGAGCTATGAGGCGTTGCGCCTGGAATATGAGAAGCACCGCGCCGAGGGGGAGCCCGACCCCTCCGCACGCAAGACGTTGGGCTGAGGCGGTCGCCATCCGTCCCTTCGTGCCCCTGATCACCCCCATCATTCCCGTCAACGACGATGAGCCCGATCCGACCGCCGTCAACCAGGCTGCCGGAATTCTCCGGCGGGGCGGGCTCGTCGCGTTTGCAACCGAAACGGTTTATGGCCTCGGGGCTGACGCCACAAACCCCGAGGCCGTCGCGCGGATCTTCCAGGCCAAGGGAAGACCATCGTTCAACCCCCTGATCGTGCATGCCGACCGAGTCGAGATGGCTCGCGACTGCGTGCTGCAATGGCCAGAGAGTGCCGATATTTTGGCGCGTTGCTTCTGGCCGGGGCCGTTGACGCTCGTGCTGCCTCGCGCGGCGATCATCCCCGACGTGGTCACCGCCGGGCGAGACACGGTCGGTGTGCGGATCCCCGATTCAGGGGTCGCCCGCGCCTTGATCGAAGCGACCGGCCGGCCGATCGCCGCCCCCAGCGCGAACCGGTCGACCGGAATCTCTCCGACCGAAGCCTGGCATGTCTCAAATGATCTCGACGGCAAGATCGACCTGATTCTCGACAGCGGACAAACCGGGGTCGGGATCGAGTCGACGGTGCTCGACCTCACCACCAGCCCCCCTCGAGTTCTTCGCCCCGGGTCGATCACGGTCGAGCAAATCCGTGAGGCGCTCGGCCGCGAGGTGCTTGGCCAGGCGGATCGACCGCCCGAGGCGCAACCGCATTCGAGTCCCGGTCAGATGGACGTGCACTATGCGCCGAGGACTCCGACGTTCCGGGTCGAGCACGTTGCAGTCGACGCCCTTCCAAGGGAAGGGCGCTGGGTCTTGATCTCGCTGGGCGAAACGTCGATCGCCGACGCTTCGTCGATGGGTCGACCTGACCGGCACATCCGGTTGTTGACGCCCACCGAGGCCGAGTCGTCGCTCTACTCTCACCTCCAGTCGATCGATTTGAGCGGGATCGATTTCTTGGTCATCGTTCCCCCCCCGGACGAACCGCGCTGGTTGGCGATTCGGGATCGGATCTGGCGAGCCTCACGGCCCTGGCCGGCCGGTCGCCAAGATTCGGCGAACGGTGAATAGGATTCGCCATTTTATGGAATGATAAAAGGCTGATTCCTTGTTGGGCCGTGCCAACCCTCCAAGAGACTCGCGATTATTCGAACAGCCGGCGCTGCTCGTCGAACGGGAACAGGTCGGTGTCGGACACGGGTTCGGGAAGATTGAGATGGCGATAGGCCGCGGGCGTGGCGCGTCGGCCTCGAGGCGTTCGGACGATGAAGTGGCGGCGGAGCAGATAGGGCTCGACCTCGTCGGTCAAGGTATCGATCGCCAGGTTCATCGTCGCCGCGAGCGCTTCGGCTCCGCTCGGCCCGCCGCGGAAGACCTGGATCAAGGTCTCCAGGTAACGCCGGTCCTGCTTGTCCATGCCTTCGGCGTCGACCTCCTGCATATCGAGCGCATCGCGTGCGATCGAGAGCACGATGTGTCCGTCGGCTCGGGCGGTGGCGTAGTCGCGCACCCAGCGCAGGCGGGCATTGGCGAGCCGAGGGGTGCCCCGGCTCCGCCGGGCCAGTTCCCAGGCGGCGTCCGGCGTGATCGTCGTCCGCAACTTCTCGGCGTTGATCGCGACGATGCGCGCCAGGTCGTCGACGTCGTAGAATTCCAGATGCTCGTGCATGTGGAAGCGGTCGCGCAACGGTCCTGAAAGCATGCCGCTTCGCGTCGTGGCCCCGATGATCGTGAACTTCTTGAGCGGGAGGTTGATCGTCCGCGCCGCGATCCCTTCACCCAGGACCACGTCCACCCGGAAGTCTTCCATCACCGGATAGATGAATTCCTCGACCGTCTTGGGGAGGCGATGGATCTCATCGATGAACAGGATCGACCCTTCGACGGCGTTGGTCAGGTAGGGCATCACGTCCATCTTCTTGTCCAGCGCAGGGCCGCTGGTCATGTTGAGCTCGACCCCGAGCTCATTGTGCAAGACGGTCGCGAACGTCGTCTTGCCCAACCCGGGCGGTCCATCAAAAAGGATGTGGGGGAGCGGCTCGCCGCGCTTCTTCGAGGCTTCGAGCGCGATCGAGAGTCGCTCGGCAACGCTCCGCTGGCCGACCACCTCGGCCAGGGTTTGCGGGCGGAGCTTCTCGTCCATCTGATCGACCGGCCGACCTTCCTCGCGGTGCAGGTTCGTGTTCCGGTTCGGTTCGGGAGCGTCCCCCCCCTGTCCTCCCTTGATGATCGGCTCGCGCATCGGACAATCCTTTCAGACGGTGATCGGCCGGGACCGGGACCGCCCTGTTGTTAGTCGGGCTGGCGCTGTTGCTGGTAGATGGCGTCGATCATGTCGGCCACGCTCTTATACTTCTTCTTGCCCGTGAGGACGCGGTCGATTTCCCGTCGCGCTTCGCTCTCGTTATGGCCGACGGAGAGTAGCGCGGCAAAGGTGTCGCGGATCACGTCGGGTTCGACGTTTTCCACGGTGCCGTTTGACTCGGCCGCGGTCCCCTCGGCGGCCGCGGCCTGCCCGACGATGAGCGTGAACTTCCCGACCTTGCGACGGAGCTTGGCCACGATCCGCTCGGCGGTCGCCTCGCCGATCCCGGGGAAGGTCGAGAGCATCTTGACGTCCTGGTCCTGGATCGTGCGCGCGAGCTCGCGGACCGGCCGGACCATCGCCCGAAGCGCCTTGCGTACCCCGACCCCGTCGACCGAGCAGAAGATGTCGAAGAACTCGCGGTCGATCGCCGACAGGAAGCCGACCAGCCGGGGAGTCATCCGTCCCCCCATCGCGTTGCCTTCGATGTAGAAGATCGTGTGGAGACTGACAATCTCTCCCAGTTGGGTCTGCATCTTCCTTCGCGTGTACTCGGGGATGAGAACCTCGATCTCCATCGGGTCCACCGCCAACGTCAGCACTTCCTCGGCCACCGAGCGAAGTACGCCTCGAATCTGCGAGATCACGGGCGGTTCCCCCTCTCCATCCTTAATTCATCTGTTCTGTGGTTTTGTTCACTATTATGCCCGCAAGAGGGCCGCAAGACAAGGGCGATTCCGGCCGCCCGAGCCTGGAACCGCGGGGACGGCGGGCGACTCGGCGATGGGGCGGTGCCGAGCCGTTGAATGACTGGGCTCGGCGTGTGGGGCTTGATGCGTTCGCTCGCGTGGGGGGCACGCTCCGGACCGGTTAGCGCCTGATCTTCCAGGGGAGCGATGTCTCTTTGACTTCCGCGAGCTCGGTGATTTCAGCTCGGCTCGTGCGTTCGCGATAGGGGGGCAACACGAACCAGCGCGAGGCCGGCCGAGGCCCCCCTTCCAGGTACGGGCGAAGGATTTCCCCCAGTCCGCAGGTCAGGGAGATCGCCCCGGGGCGGCTGACGTGCATCGCGTCCGCAAAGGCGGAGGACGGGTATCCCGAGTGGGCCCCATCCACCACGACCAGGTTGGGGTGGTGGGCTTGCAGTCCCTTCGCGAACTCCTCGAACGATGCGCTCAGCCCTTTGTCCTGACGCAATTGCTGAAGTCGGGCATCGAGGGGCGGTACCAGCAAGAAGACCGTGATGTCGTGCGCGGCCGCGAGCTTGAGCAGACGTCGGACGTAAAGCGTGTTGATTTGCTGGTATGACCATGCTGATGGTGCGAACCACTCGTGGTCGGTCGGTGTGAGCTCGGTCGGTGGGGAGTTCTTGGGAGCGAGGATCATCGCCCCTTGGTTATTCACGCGGTTCCACAAACTCGTCAGGGTCGGCTTCCTCAGCGAGCACGCCTTGCCGTCCAGCGTCGCCATGACCGCGTTGCGGATGTCGAACCGATTGAGGATCGAGGGGAAGGCTTTGGCCAGGAGGACTTCGGCCGTGAAGTCGGGGTCGCGAGCGGTCCAGCCCAGGTCGATCGACTCCCTCGCCGAGAGCAAGTTGGGGAAGAATCGAATGCAGCCCCAGTAGTTGTTTTTCATCAAGTGCGGGTGCAGGTCGAGGACCAGGGCCTTGGGCCGCGCCCCCGAGTCGAGGGCCCGCTTGAGCAGGTAATAGTCGGCCTGCGGCGGCGAGCTGCACATGGCCAGGTTATACGTCCGCCGGCCGAGCTGTTCCTCGAGCACTTGGGGGACCACGCCATACGACGTCTGGCTGGTGCCGAGACAGAGGATCTCGGCCTGCTTCGCGTCGAGGCGGGCCGAGCGGCCCGTGGCATACCACAACCAGTATTCAGGCCGGGCGAGGTCAAGCGAGGCGTGCGAGACGAAGAGCTCGATCGCCAGCAGCAGGCCGAGCATGCCGACGAATCCCCGAGGCAGGCGGCTGTTGCGAACCTCGGTCCCACGATCGTCCCACGGCTCGTTCATCGACGCGCTCCCGAAAGGAGGTGGGTTCGGACGATCGCCGACCGCCTGGCTGCACGGTCCGGTGAACCAGGCGCCGCGATTGGGGGCAGTAACAGTGACGACCCTGGTTCGAAGTGGGAGGGCCACTTCGGAACTATTCCGATCAAAGAAGTGATGGAGTGAGACATCCGTCGTCATCCTTGCACCGAATCCACCGCGGGCGCTCGCGGCTCATCCTGGGGCGAACTCCCCTCGAAGCGCAAGGTTTGCGCCTGAAGGTGTTTCATCTCGTTCGGCAAATGAGTCCGATCTCTTGAGGAACCGATTTGAAATTGCGATGCCAGAGTGACGCGAAACCGGCCGCGGCCCACCGGCGTGGTCGCCAATCGATCGGATGGTGCGTTGGCACGAGAAGCGTTCCGTTCCTTCGGTCTCGGATTCCGTGGTTCCCAATGGGCCTTCGAAATCCAGTTGACGTGGCTCGATCCGATTTGGTGCAAACGTGGAAAGCATTCTGGCTGAACCCGTTGCGAACTTCTCTGCTCCGGCTTGGACTCACTTGGAGGGAGCGAGGCTACGCCAGATAAGGCATTGGGGGCGTCGCGGGGAATGCGGATCGTGACGATGTTTGTTTTTTCTTGCCCGGTTCAAGGGACGAACTGCAACTGAATAAAAGAGAAGAATCGCCAGACGGGTGCGTTACGTGAAAACTCGTGATCGCTATTCCGGCGTCCGGATAGGAAGAGAGCTGGCTTATTATGAACGACTATTATGACCAGGGCGCGGAAGGACGAATCGATAGCCTCATTGAGGAATTGATTCCTTTAGAGACATTCGAATCGGCCGCGGTAGCCTCCATTTTGCTGGCTTGTCGTGCCGCGTTAAGGGACGGCCAGATCGCCGAGATGGAGCGAATTGTGTGGTGGTTCCACGATTCCGCGAAGCATGAAAGCTACGCCGAGGCCGAAGCGCGAGCCAATTAGGCTGTGTTTGAGAAAATGGGGCTCGGTTGACTTCGGCGATGATCCACGCTTGAACCGAGCCGCGCACCCAGCGCAGTGGAGTCAGCGGTCCCAAATTGACGTTCCGAGATGCCGAGCGCGACCAGATTGCTTACTGCGCTGGGTGCGCGGCTCCGTTTAAGAAACGAGGCGAGCCTCGGTAGTCTGGAGCCCGCGGATTGCGATCGGATTCGCGCTCGCGGGGTGTACTGTGCCGGGTGATCGTTTGACTAACGGTTAAGCTTCGCTGAACCCGAATTCCTCGATTTCGAAGCAATCGAGACCAGTAACAACGTGGGTCCAACGATTCGTTGGGTGGGCACGGCCCACTATCTTAATCTCCAGACTGACGGGGAGGTTGGGATGGTGGGTCGCTCCTGCGCTGTGCGAGGAAGCCGACTCGAACCGTGAATCGTCCGGATCCTGCCATCAACGCGGCGGGTTCCCCGCGGCATCACCCCTGTTCCAAGGCCTGGTCCGTGTGCGATTCCGGAGAAAAATCGCTTGGGGAGGCCGAGCCTGGTGCGATGTCGAGTGTCGCCTGGATGAGTCGTTTCCCCTGCTCTCCAAACCCGTGATAGATGCTTTTCATCGCCGAGGCGGTCAGGGCGGCGGCCCCTTCGAATCGCCATCGACAAGTCGCGTCCACCATATTTCCGGTCAGGGTAAACGGCGCTTCGCCACGAAAGACCAAGATGCACTGCACGAAGGCGCATTCCCGGTAGACCTTACCATCCAGGACGACCGTTTCCCCGGTGAACGTCTCATCAATATGCTCGACCTGATTCGGCATGGGTGCTCGAGACCTCCCGTCCAACGCGCTGCAGCCGAGATCGCCTGCCTGGTTTGACTTGCCCGGTGTCCCCCGGCGGGAATGACCGAGAGCTTGCCGACGATCATTCTAACACCCGGGCTGGTTCAAGGGGTTGGTTGAGATTTTGTCCCGTCTCATGGAACGACCTCAGAGCGAAGCGAGGTGGTGAGATGGGGCGGCGCGGCTTCGAAACGCATCGAGCCCCTGGTTTCCCAGGGGCTCGATACTCAAACGAGGATGACGGGGCTCGAACCCGCAACCTCCGGCGTGACAGGTCGCACTTCTAATTCCCTCCGTACCACCCAGACAGCCGGGATCCCCGGTATCGCGCAGCCTAAAATTGCTGCCAGGACAGCCCAGATTGGTGATGATCAGGGCCGGGTATCGGCGATCAAAGGTCAGGGTTCGCCTCGATCGTTCAACCTGGGGACCGTCCCTGAGAGGTCCAATCCTAGCGATCGAGACCCGCATGAGCCGCTCAGGGCCAGGTCCCAAGCCTGGGGATTATTCGATGCCGAATGCCTCGTACAGCCGCTTTGCCGCGGAAGTGATCGAAGTGTACGAACTGAAGGAACCCGCGACTTTGTGCAAGATGCGCCAGGCTTTGCGGGAAGTAGGAGAATTGGAAGGTGTGAAGAAGACTTCGGACTTGAAGCCAGTGACGATCGTCCGGTGGCTCAAGCAATACCCAGATCGGGCCCTCGCTACGCAGGACAGCCTTCTACGAAGCTTTCGGGCGGCATGCTCGATCGGTATCGCATCGGGCTATCTGCGATCGAATCCTTGCGATTTGATCAACCTCGACTTGGAAGAGTACGAAGAGGACGAAGACGAGGAGCAGGAAGTCAAACTCCGTCACCACTCGATCGTCGCGATTCGGAAAATCCTCGAACAGGCGTCAGCGGAGGTCGCGCAGTTTCCAGGGGAGTGGAAGGTTGCGCGTCTCGAAGCGCTGGTCTATACGTACGCCTTCTCCGCGCTTCGGAAGAGCGAAGCGCTGCAGCTCAAGCGAAAGGACGTCGACCTCAAGGAGGGATTGATCCATATCAAACGCCGTCGGATCAGGACAGGGAAGAAGCCGAAGACACGGGCGAGCATTGCCGCCGTACCGATCCCAGGCGAGCTGTCACCGATCCTCGAGCGCTGGCTAATCGAGTGTGGCTCACCGTGGGTCTTTCCGGGGGTGCGCCGGATCGGCCCCTGGACCGGTGGACCTCCCGGACACAAGCCCTTGGATCAGATCAAAGCCCTCGGCGAGCGGGCCGGCGTGGATGGACTCACGATCTTGAGCTTTCGTCACAGCTTCGCGACTCACTCACGGCGATGGGGAATGTCGGATGCCACGCTCAAATCGATCCTGCGCCATACCACGATCCGCACGCAGAAGCATTATCTCCATGCGGATGCGGACAACTTGAGAGCCGCGGCCGAGACCGTATCCTTCACGCCTTGACCCCTCCCCTGCCCCGGTCATGCTGGGGCAGGTCTTCAACTCATCTTTTTTCCAATCATTACATCTTCAACCGAATTTTTTGCCAGGCTTTCCTAGGCTGCCGACATGTCGTCGGAGCCTGCTACTGGAGGGAAGCCCTTGCGACGGTATCTGTCGTAGGGGAGTGCCTCTTTTTTGAGGTAGGGCACGATCAACGGTTCGACCAGTCGGCCGGGTGTAGTGCCCTGCATCTCGGCCAGCACCCTCAGTCTCCACGCGACTTCGTGGCCAAGGCTGAGAGTCACCTTTGTGCGACTCTCCTCCTCGACAGGCTCCACCTTGGTCGCACGTCGCCTCGAAGGCTTCTCGCTACCAGTCGACTGAGCTTCGATGCCACTCTCGACACCGGACTCAGGGTCGAGGTGACCTGCTGTCTGATCTTCCGGCCGTCGTTCACGTCGAGCCATCGACAGTCTCCTTCGTCTACTCTTGCCACTCTCGACCGCACCGACCGTCGGTCGCGTCTACTACAAATCTCTTCGGCTTCGGACACCTGGGCGCTTGATTACCGAACCGCCCAGGATGGCTCAGGGGTGATCACTCCCCCAGCTCATCCCGACGATCGTCCAAGTCGCCTACCTCACGACAGGGGAGGGCTCAGGCCCTCTCTCCGTTCTCCTCGTGACCTCACCTCGAATTGACTTCCGGGAACCCAAACCCGGGTGCGCCTACGGCGTGCCTCGGTGAGGAGGGAGCTGCGCATGATCAGTCCCACTGGCGAGACTCACGCCCCGAATCCGCAAAGCGAGATCCAACGCGACCTGATCGCCGAGCTCGTGGAGCTCCGGAAGCAACAGGATGCAAAGTGGCCCCCGGGGCATGTCCCGAGACTCGCCGCCTTCCAATGGGTCGAACTGGCACTTTCGCAAATCGATAGCGCGAGCAACGCACCCGAGTCGTCCCCGGCATTCCGGCGAAGGTTGATCCGAGCGACCAGCTACTTACTCGCCGCGCTCGAATCGACCGACCATCGGAATGAAAAGTTCCTTCGGAGGTTCGGAAGGCTCTTGAGGCATTTCCATCGCAACGGCGCAGCCGTCGAGAGGAGTTCCTCATGAGCGAATTCCTGAACGAGTTCGAGATTCCGAAGGACCTCGCGAGCTGCCCGCAATGTGGCTGCGTGGTGTTCCTGATTCGTTTCATCGACGGCCGGATCCATACCTGGGATCCGAAATTCCTGAGTCGACGAAGGATGGTCCAGACCATCGGACTCGCCGAGTGGGCGGACTGGCTCGATCACGGCCAGCGCTGGGGAAGCCGGTACGACACGCTCCACGAATGCGCACCCGGGGCCGGGGCCCAACCGGCTGAGACGGAGGGCCGCGGCCATGACATCCGGCTCAACTGAAGTCGTCGACCTGGTCGAGCACCCCGCGCCGCCGAGCTGCTCGGCGTGCGCGGACACCGGCCAGGTCGCACCCGACGCGTTCGGCCACTGGGTGCCCTGGTCTGACTATGTCGCGACGATCGCGGTCCGGGAGCTGGCCGAAGGTTGGCCCCCGACGACGTCGCCGATCGCGGTGGGGATGCTCCACCCGATGCCGTGTCCCGAGTGCCGCGCACAAGAAAGCCCCCCCGGTCAATCCGTGACCGAGGGGGCAAACCAGACGTCTGCGTTGGCACGAACCGTAATCAGTTCGAATCTTCTCTTCAAGTTGTGAGGTAAAAATGCATCCGCCCATCGACCCAAAATCCGCCTACGCTCCCCCGGCTCGCCCGCAAATTCGCTTGCGCAATGTCGCGCTACTCGTAGTGCTCGGGTCTCCGCTTCTCTACCTCGGCGATCAAACGTTGCCCCACTTCGGGGACGGACCGGCTGTCACCTCGCCCGAAGGAAGGGCAATTTTGCGGGAGTTCGTCCGCCGCGTGATGCCGAAACATTTTGCAGGAGGGTCGATCCGATGAAAATCCCCCTAACGACAACTCGTCGTGGCATCACGTTGCTTGAGATCCTGATTTCGATCCTGATCATGGGCGTGGGCATGACGAGCATCATGACCTTGTTCCCGATCGGCCTCCTGAATCTCCGTCAGGCGAACCGTTACTCACGATCGAGATATCTGGCACAGTCGGCGTTCGCCGATATGAGAGCCGAAAACCTGTTGGCTAAGTCGTCGTTCATCAAGAACCCGGCAACAGCTCCCTGGTACACAACGCCGATCGCGGCTCGAGCTTATGATCCGTGGATGCAGGACACGCCCGATTATGGCTCCGATCCTTGGGCCGCTCCGTTCGGTGTCTACCGTGGCGATGGGCCACCGACATCCACGGGGAACACGATCGGGCCGCTCGTGGGCTATGGATTCCCGGTCGCTTACGACCCGCTCTGGCGCTCCGCAACGGGACTCTATCCAGATCCCAAGACGACCCCGGAATACCGATTCGGTTCCGGAATTGGATTTGTGAGGAACGATCCGGATGGAAGTTTGGGGAGTGTCCACGGCTTGCCGCGCGTGACAAATTTCCCGGCGTGGACGACGGCCAACGTCCCGGGCATCTTCGTATCTCCGGAAGACATTGTGCTTCAGTCGGCGAGCGCCCCTTCCAAGAGCGCAGGGTCCGGCAGTTCGATCGTTCCGGACATGCAACTCGGCACGAATGCCGTCACGGGCATGGCGTCAGTCCAGAACGACTGGAAGTTCACATGGATGTTTACCGGTCGGCAGTCGATGTCGACGGAGGGGGATCGCTTTGATGGCGACATCGTGATCTTCGAGAATCGACCGTTCGCGGCGAATCCGATCGTCGCTCCCTTTGACGCCACCGTGAAGACGGCCGTCGCTGGAGAGACGGTTGTCGAGGCAATCTACGGATACACCGGTCATGTCACGAGCGTCGACGGCAAGGTCGGATACGGGTCGACGGCGAAACGCGTCGTCTTGCTCCGCTGGTCGGACAAGGTTCCGGATCCGGAAATCCGAGTCGGTGACTGGTTCGCCGATGTGACTTACGAACGAGCCGCCACGGTTGAGCGGCAACGGATGATTGCCGATCCGATCGCGGGGAAACTCGAACTCCTTTATCCGTACCAACGGTGTCACTGGTATCGGATCGCGAAACGGACCCAGCCTAACGCGAGCACGACGCTTCCGGGCTATCGCGAGCTGACGGTGTGGACGATCAACCCGCTGTATGCGTTCACGCTTTTGGATGTGGCGACCGGCGATCCCATCCACGTCAACGCGGCACTGATCTCGCCGTATGTCGTCAACGTGTATCCGCGAACCATCTACGCGCGTTGATTGACAGGGATCGCGCCCCACTTTCCGGCCGGGCATGCCTGGTCTGACCAACCGGCCTTGAGGTCCAGACCGCAGCCGCACCGCCGACAACTCCCCTGATCGAAGTCTTCGCACGCCTGGCAAATCGCCAGGCGTGCGTTCTTTTGCGCCTCGGTAACCCGTGGCGACCCGGCGGACACGTGCTGGACGATGGCCGTGGCGAACGACCGGAGCTGCGCGATGAGCCCCGGCTGGTGGGCCTGCTTGCAGACGAAGCGGGATCGCTCCCCGGGGCAGGAGCGGCTTTCGTCAGAGAGCGGGCACTGGTCGCACTTGTTCATGGCGGGGTTGTCACCAGTAGTCTGACCGCTGGGAAGATGTAGGAATCGTAGATGGGCGAACCGACGTTCCAGTAGAACTCAGCGGAATAAGTCGGCGTGCAACTGGATGCGTGGTAAACGAATCCGTTGTTAGGAGTCGAAACCGCATTCCATGGACCAGCGGGAATCGTGCCTCCTGACGGGCATCCCGCAACGGATGTCCACGACAATGAAAACGCCGGTGTGGTTGCTGGTACTCCTGCGGTATACGGAAAGTACATCATGTACCGCATCGCGACGGTGCTTGCGGGACAGGTGCTTACTCGACTCGCGCCGGGATAACTTAGTAGGTTGTAGGCAATCCAGTTGCCTGGGCCGCAAGGAATAAGGGGATTGGCTGGCGTCCAGATCGCGGCCATCGTGACACCGTAGTAGGTGTCATAGAACGAGAGGACTTCGGGGATCGTCGCAGTGCATGGGCCGAGGAAGCAACCACAACACTTGCATCCCGGGCTCCGCTTGATTCCCATCAGCAATCCTCCGAGATCGCGCCCAGCCGCCCGCTGATGATGCCCACGACGATGAACTTGCCGCCGCTCCCGACGATCGATCCAAACAGATTGCGGACCTCGGCCGTCTCGTCGGCCACCAGGTTGTCACCTTCGAGGTGATAGAGGGTGCAGGTCGCCTTGCCGACCGTGGTTCCGGAGCGTGCTGGGATCCCACCCGATGGAGTCTTGGCGTAACGCAGTTCCGACGACCCGGATGCCCCACGCGCCCGCGGGGCGGGTAAGCCGCGGGTCAGCTTCTCAACGTATCGAACGACGTCAATGATTCTCTCGGCGCCGATCTCACTGAAGCCTACCGTGGGATCGCCCGGGTCGGCCGGGCTTGAGGCGTCAGATTCACCTCGGGGCCGCGTTGCATCGGCCATCAGGCAGTCCCCTGCAACTGGGCGAAGAAGTCGTTGAAGTTGAAGACGGCGAAGTCGATCTTTTCGTGGACGTCGAATTCGAGAGTCACCGCTTTCGCGTTGCTGTCTTTGGGGAGCGGCTGGCCTGTCAGACTGAGCGGCCAAGGGGACGAAATCTTCTGGCCATATTCGTCCGTGATTTCGATTTTCTTCTGCGAATTACTTGGGTCGAGACGGCGGAATCCGAGGTTCGGGACCCGGCTCTTCCAGGGCTTGTCGTTGAAGACAAAATTATAGGTGACGACCCAGTACCAGCCGATGTCAGGGTTGAAGGCCCGCTGGGGTGTGATCTTCTTGACCTTCACGTATTCCGGATCGGCCCCGAAGAAGGGCGTCGAGTTGATCTTATCCTGGAACGAGTGCGCGAGCGCGGGGTCATAGCTCGGCTCGTTGCGGATCAGCACCAGGATCGGCCGGGAACGGTCTTTCATCACAGGCGGGTCAAATGGATCGCCTGCCGAATTCACGATCGGCTTACCGTTGACGTCTTCGGTGATGGCCTCCTGGTATTGTTCCTCGTCCCAGGAGACTTGAGGCTGGCGGTCGACCGGATCCGCCGCGAATTGGCTCGCGTCGTAGGGACCATACTCGGCCACCGCTTCCCAGCCTCGCCCATCCTCGTCACGTTCGGTAACCGTCAAGGACTGGCAAAACGAGCCGTGGTCCGATTCGTACCCCGTGTCGTACACCTGGCCGATCGCGACGGGCAGCGCGGCCAGAATCGCGCCGGGCCCGACTCGCGCGTCGTCGGTCTGGACGTACCAGGTGCGTCGGTACGATCGCTTCCAGATCTGATCCCTCTTCGCCTCCCGGCCGCCCGGTTTTTTCTCGACGATACTTATGATCCGCATCAGAATTCCCTCCGCTGGAGCGGCAGGGACTGACCCGACGCGCCGAGCTTCTTCTCGATCCGATTCAGGACTCCGACCGTATCCTTGGAGTTCTTCGCCACCGACTTGATCGAGTCATCCTTCGTCCCCCCGGCCCGGAATTGGAGGAGAGCCGAGTAGGCTTCCTTCGATCCGAGCTCGAGAGCCCCGGCAAACTTGGTTTCACCGCCTTGGCCCAGCTCCTCCTTGCCTGCGAGCTTTTTGGATCGTTCATAGGTCTTTTCATCGATCAGGCCCGCGGACTTCAGCGCGTCGAGTTCCTTGAGCTTTTCGCCGTACTTCTCGAGGGGAGTCCGGCTCTCCTCAAAGATCGACTTGGCTTTATCCGAGAACTCGTCGCCGGACTTCTTGGCACGGTCGAACGTGTCTTTGTTGATGAGACCGGCTTTGAAGAGCTGTCCGAGGTCATGGAGCTTGACGTTGTATTTTTCCAGGGGAGTCCGGGTGTCGTCATAGACCTGCTTGGCTTTCTGGCCGTACTCTTCGAGGGCCTTCTTGAAGGCCCGCTTGTAGGTTTCCTGATCGACCGCCCCTGACTTGAACATCTCGTTCAGGTCCCGGACCTGGGTTTGGAATTTTTCCAGCGGAGTGCGGGTCTCTTCGATGATCTTCTTGGCGCCCTCGGCGATTCGCTTCTGGGATTCCATGGCCGCGGGATCCAGGGCGGATGGTCCCTTCATGCCCCCCATCGGGCCGGCCGCGGCCGGTCCGCCGGCGTCCATCCGCATCATGGGGTTGCTCTTGTTGATCATCGCGAACTTGGCCTGAATCTCCTTCTCCAGGCTGGCGAAGTTCGGAGCCATCAGCGCTGGAAGGTCGAGACTCCCACCACTGAGTGCATTCTTGAGCCCGCTGTAGATCCCCTGACCCATCGTCTTGGCGAACGACCACCCGAGGCTGAAAGCGACTTTGACCAGGCCGATGGCGAGCGACGGGATGTAACTGACGATCGTCCCGATGACCTTGATCACCATCACGCTCAGGTTCCAGAACGCTTTGATCGCCTGTCCGATGCCGGCGAAGATCAGCTTGACCCAGTTGTTTTTGATCCACTCTCCGATAATCGCGAGGTTCTGGGGGATCGACTGGAAGACGGCGACAACGTTGGCGATGCCCTCCTGGAACTTGAGCTGGACGATCGACCAGACGGCCGGCAGGTTGCGGAGATAGCTTGCAGCCACGCCGATCGCATCGCCGATCCTGGCGGCGAAGCTGGAGATTGCCCCGCGATTGCGGGTAAAGGCGGTGTCGAGCCAGGTCGCAAATTCGTTGAGCAGCCCCATGCCCTTTTGCAAGGCCGGCAAGAAGACGCTCATGAGGTTTGCCCCGGCGTTGGTCATCGTGCCACCAAATCGGCGCATCGCGTTCGCCGGGGAATCGATCGTGTTGGCCAGATCGCCCTGAGCGACGGCCAGGCCTTTGATGATCAACGATGTTCGCGCCGCGACTTTCTGCTGAGTGCTCATCTCCTGGCCGGCCTTGATGAGGCCGAGCCGGAAGGCCTCTTGCTTGGTCGCGGCATCCTGAACGTCGATGCCGAACGCGGAAATGGGCTCACTTTGCCCACGGAGCGCCGAGGCGATCTTGCCGGCCGCCTCGTCGAAGCCCACGTTGAAGATCGACCCTGCGTCGGCCGCCAACTTCGCCAACTGCACGCTGGTCTCGGCCGAGGCCTTCTGAGTCTGGCCACCCATGCCTTGGAGGAGCTGGCCGAAGATTGCGGCGGTGTCGATGAACTCGGTCTTAACGGTGCCGAACCGTGTGGCCATCCCATCGGAGGCGTTCTGCACGATCTGCGCCTGGTTGCCGAAGATCACCCCCATCTTGCTGACTGACTCGTTCAGGTTGGAAGCTTCAACGGTGCTCGCCTTGAGGAACTGAACCCCTTTGAAAGCGAGCGCGAAGGCGCCGAGGGCGACGGCGATCTCCGCTCCCAAAGCAATGACCGAGTTTTTGAGCGTGTGGACAACGGAATTGACACCCCGGAACGCCGCTCTCAGCCCGGTCACTTGCGCAATCTGAGGTCCGAGCCGGAAGTTAAACATGCTTGAGAGTCTGGTACCGGCGACGTCTCCGAAGTCCCCGATCAAATTTTTAAGCCTGAGGAAGCCTTGGAACGCGCCGAGCGCCTTGTCGGCGGTCGGCCCGATGCGCTGGACCGCCGCCTGGACCCTGTTGAGGGAGCCCTCGGCGGCGCCGGCCCCCTTGGCGATCTCGTCGCGGAGCTTCTGCTGGAGACGCGAGATCGCGGCCTCGGCCTTGGGGAGTTTCATCTCCGAATCGATCCGCCGCGCCAACGTCACGATCGTGCCGCCAATCCTGTCGATCTGCGCGGTCATTGTGGCCGCAAATCGGTTGAGAGGGGCCAGAGCCGTCGCGAACGCGGCCTGGATCTCTCCGGCTTGCTCCTGAGCCTGGCTGGACATTTCCCCCATGTTCGAGGTGTCGGCCGCCTCAATCTTGGGACCCTTCATGGTGAACGAGTCCGCCGCGCGCTGGGTGCGTACGGCGGACTGGGCGAAATTGTCGAGGGCGCGTATGCCCCGGTCCAACTCCCGGACGAAGGGGTTAGCGTCGCCGCTCATGCGGACCACGATGTTGCCGGCCAGCGCCATCAGACACGTCCATTTCGTTGCGCGGCGAGGGCGCGGAGAGCGAACAGGCCCGCCGCGGCGGACTGGGTTTCGCTCTTGGGTTTCTGCCGGCGGGGGATGAAGTCTTCCGGGGTGAGCGCCTTACCCTTGCCGAAGACATTCGCAATCGTCGATGAAATCAAGCCCGCTTGCCAGTAAGAGTCAGGCAGGGGGTCGAGGCGATCGTACGCCAGCCACTCGCTCAGCTCGTGGGAATCGATCCGGGAGAGCAACTCCCGGACAGGCATCCCGAGATTCAGTGCGAGCTTGAAGCAGAATCTTCGGAGGGGCTGGCATTCGAGTTTCCCTCAAGGGCGTCCACGTCCTTCTTGGTGAAGGCGGAGAGCCGCATGGCGACCTCGAGGATCCGGTCGAGCGCGGCCGCGGACTTGGTGCCGAGGGGGAGGATGTCCTTCTCGCTGAAGAGGCGTTTCCCGGTCTCGTCGCAGACGGTGGCGACCGCCATGCGGGCCCGGAAGTCCTTGCCCGGCTCTTTGTTGTACGCCGCCTCAAGGCGGTCTCGCTCGGTCCCGGTCATGGTCTGGACGAACACCGTCCCATTCCACTCGGGGATGGAGACTTCTTCGCGCGGGAGGTCGTCGGCCGCGAGGATCGATTCGCGTGAAAGCATGATGGCCTTGGTTTTGGTGAAGGGGGAAGGTCAGAGAACGGGGCTGAGAGGTTGACCGGGGATCACGCCGGCGCAGCGCTGAGGACGATCTCGCCGGAGACCTTGATTTCAAACTCGGCTTCGAGGTTTCCTTCAACCTCCATGCCGGTCGGCTTCAGCTTCGTGAGGACGCCGTCGAAGGTGGCCGTGGTCGCGTCGGCGTCCGCGAAGACTAACTGGAAAGTGGCCAACAACGGGTTATCCCAGAGACCGAAGAGGAAGAGGTGCGTCGGGTCGTGGGGATCGTATTGCAAAGTCCCGGACATCGAGCCGCCATCGGCGATCGTCGGCCGGTAGGTTTTCTTGGCGGAGTCGAGGTTCGTTGTCTCGGCGGTGCCAACCTCCATCTCCGGGCCATCGAGCGAGACTCGCTGCGCGATGGTGGTTTGTGCCGCACTGATTTTGACTTTCAGCAGGGTCCCCTTGCCGGGGTTCACCTGTGTGACGTGGGCCATGCTAAGACCTCAAAGGGGAGGACTCGAGAAAACGGAAATTTTCATAGGCGCACTTCTCTGTCGATCCGTCTCGCAACCTCGCGCGTGACGACCTGGATTGCCCGATCTTGGGCCAGGTCGACCGCTTGCTCGAGGAGCTTGGCGGCATAGGGGCCACCCACCTCGGCTTCGATCGCCGTCGCGACCGTCGCGCCGAGCTGGGTCCCCTCGTCCTGGTGGATTCCCGCCTGGACCCGCGGTGACTGTGTGAGCGAGGACGCTTGCTTGCGCAGGACCTCACCGCCGCGGCGAATCGCGGGGAGGAGGACCTCCGGCGCCACGTCGCGTTTGAGCCGCTGGAGGGCTTCCTTGGCCTCCTTGATGCCGCTGATTTTCAGGCTGGCCATGGGTCGAGTTAGCTCGTGAGGATCTTGCCTTGGAGCCGGCAAGACGTGGTGCAACTGACCGAGATCGACGACACGTCGGCGGTGAACGGATTGGCGAAGTAGCCGGGCGATCGGCCCCAGACCAGCGGGTTGCCAGCGATCAGGTTGACAGTGTTGCTGGGCGCGACACCGGGCGTTGGCGTGGTCACGGCCGACGCGGGGCTCGAGCCACCCGAAAAGCTATCGGTGGTCGACATGGTCACTGTCTGGAGGCCAAGGTTTCCGGTGAACGTGACGTTCACCGGGGTTCCGGGGAGCGGACCTCCGGTACAGATCGCGCCACCGACCGCGACATTGGACAGCGCTTCGAGAGCGGCCTGAACGGCGGCCGCGGTGGCGTTATAAACGATCGCCGCCGTGGTCTGGCCGTTCACGGTGGATGTGAGCGTTCCCCCGGTCGGTGTCCCCGTAACCGTGATCCGCTTGGTCTCATTGCTCCCGTTGGTGCGGATCGTGAGGTTCGAGGTCGCGACAAGCACGACAGATTGCAGAGCGGCCGCGGTGAAGGCGAGCGTGACGAGCTGGTTGGCCGTACCGCCGGTGAAGGTCTGGTCGAGCACGATTTCGGCGTTGCCGACTTCGAGGTCGGAACCCCCGATTGAGTTAGCGCCGTTGGTCGTGATCGAGAGCGCTTGACGATGGGTGAGGCTCATGAGGGTATCGATTCTCGATAACGGAACAAGTAATCGTGCATCTCAAAATAGGTACCAAGGTCGGACTGGGTGACTGGCGGATCCCAGCGATCGAACTCGTCCTTCCTGACGGTTTCCAGGATCTGGATCGAGCCGGGGAGGCTGCCGTTGATGATCCCCTCGAACTGGTTGCGCACCACTTGCAGGATCGCGTCACAATCTCCGTTGACGGTGGAATAGGCCCTGAATTCGACTCGCGCCTCAGTCACGCCGGCGGCACCCGAAAGGTTATGCACGGGGACGTTCGAACGGACCACGTAGACCAGCGCCGGCAATCCCGCAGTCTGAGGGAGGACCTGGGGAAAGATTCGCTGGCCCACGATGAGAGTGAGCGCGGCATTTGACTTGAGCCCCGTCGCGAGCGCCGCCCGAAAACCAAACGCGACGTAAGGTCCGGCCGCTTGACTACGGAGGATCGTCAGAATCACGGGTATCGGCATGATCGTTTTAGATTCAGATGATGTTGAAGGTGTCGCCATTCGCGGGGGCAAAAGGCAACGGGGGCGAAACCGTGAAGGTCTTGGTTGTCCCCGCGTAGTTGGTCGCGACCGTCTTCAAACCTTGCAACTGACCTGAGGTGAAACACACCTGGCGGCCCGTGTAGAAGCCGCTGGCCGTCGACAGGCCCGATGCGGCGGTGAATCGTGTCGTCGTCGAGCTGGATCCACTCACCGTCCCTGCGTTGAGGAGCTCGTTGTAGGCGGACAGCATCTCATGGACCGCAGCGACCAGCGGACCGATCCCAAGCCCGGTCCCGTCCCAGTAGTCGCTCCCTCGACCGACAACAGGATCTCCCACGGCCGGATTACCGCCGGGTTTCTCGAAGAGGGTCCAACGATAGTTTCCGGCAGGCGAGCCAAGGGGAAACGGGCAGGCGTAGTTACCGCTCCCGGCCGGCGTCTCCGGCAGTGGAATCGCATAGGACGCGAGGTCAGCGACGACGTAAGGCGTGACAAATGCGGTTCCGTTGTAGACACGGTTCGCCGAATCTCGGATCACCGCGTAGATCGTCAAGCCGGTTTGCAGGCCGTCGATATTCATTGAGCCGCCATCCACTCGAGATTCCCTCGGCTAGATGATGTTGAACGTATCGCCATCTGTCGGCGGAAACGGGAATCCGGGCAGAACGGTGAAGGATCGGGTTGCCCCGACGTAGGTGGAAATCGGTTGCTTCAGCCCTTGAAGGTCGCCCGAGGTGAAGCAGACCTGCCGGCCGTTGTAGTGGTTGCTGTCGACGGCGAAGGTTGAGGAGCCGCGGAACGTGGTGGTTGTGGGTGCGGGATCCTCGACGGATCCGGAGAGCAAGAGCTGGTCGTAGCTCGCGAGGGTCGCGTTGGTGGCCGTCGTTGCCGGGCTGTTTCCGAACGTCGTCCCGTCCCAGTAGCCACTACCGCCTCCGATGCGAACATCAGTGCTCGCGGGGCTGCCACCTGCTTGGAGATAGACCGACCACAGGTAATATCCCGCCGGCGATGTGAGCGGGAACTGGCAGACGCGCACCCCGAACCCGGCCGGCGCTTCCGGTGTGTCCGTCGCATAAGCCTGCCAGTTGGCGAGTTCAGCAGGAACGTAGGCCGATCCATCCCAGAATTCGACGTTAATATTCGAGATATGGGTATAGAGCGTGTTGCCCCCTGTCGGCCACGGCGCCTGAATCTTCGTGTCGTTCATGATGCTTTGACGACCTCCGTAACATAGATCACATATTCACGGTTACGTTCGTCGACATTGTTGATCCAAGAAATGTCGTAGGTCCGGCTTTTGAAGGTGAACCGCTGAGTCGGCTCGATCGGACCGATGTATCGCATCTCGAGGACGTGCGTCAGGGTCGCGTGGATTTGCGCGGCGTTGAAAACCTCGCGCCCGGTCGGGGTCCGGATCGATGCCCAGTACGTCCCGACATCGGCCCATGTCGGGATCATTTGACCGTCGGTCGAGGGTGCCTCGGTCGCTGACTGGAGGGTGACGCGCTTGCGGAGTGTGCCCGGCTTCACGCGTAACTCCCATGGTCACAGGAGGCCAGCAACGCATCGACTGCGCCCGGGACCGATGCCACGAGTGTCCCCGTGACGGTCGTATCTCGATTCTCGTACCAGTGAGTGGTCATGATTTTGATCGCCGTGACAATCGGCGCGGGGATCGCGGCCGCGTTGCCGTAACCCGCAACGAACGTGACCTGCACGGAGTCGATCGTCGGCCGGGAGACTGGCCAGACCTGGGAGTAGGCCGGCTGGATCCGGGCCGGAGTGCCGATGGAGACGTTGTAGCTCGCAGGCGCGACCGTCTGGAGAACGCCCTGGAAGTCGTAGTACTGCACGCTCGTGATCGACTGGAGCGGCGGCCGGGGGATGTCGATGACCCCCGTCGAGTTTGGGACCATGCCCGGGTAGAAGCCGAGTCCCGAGGGGAGGCTCCCCATTGACGGCCAAATCTCCCGGATCGCTCGGTTGTAGTAACCGCCGGCCGAGGGGAAGCTGTCGAGATCGAGCCGCCAGGTCTGGGTGACCAGGGCCTGGCGGAGGTAGTTCTCGCAATAGACCCGCGCAGCGGTGACCAAGCTCGAGACGAGCGCATCCTCTTCGTCGATATCAATGCGGAGGTAGAGCTTCGCCTCGACGAGTGACACGGGCTCCTCAGCCGGCGGTGTGACGAGCGTGAGTCGCATGGAGGGTTACTTACCTTTGGCGTTGGAGGCCGTGGCTCGTTCGGAGGCGGGCGGGGCAACAGCTCGTTGGGGCACTGGCACCGCGACCATCGCGACGTATTCGGCGTGCCCGAGCTCGACGAGCTTGGCCGCGCGGAAGTCGTCATGGATCTCGACAACGCTGCCCTCCTCTTGCCAGTTGTCGCCGATGAGGGCCGCTCGTTTCATTCGGATTTGGCGCATGGGAGTCCGTGGGTTGGAGGTAGCCGAGGATTAATCTCCACGGCCACCTGGTGGGGCTCAGCCTTGGTTGGTGACCATGTCCGTGACCAGCGAGAACGACTCGTTGTGACGGACCTGCACATCGACGTCCTGGAGTCCGACGATCCGGACCGAACCGGTCGAGGATCCGGTGTACGGGTCCACCAGGATGTCGAGGCCCGACCAGTAGGCGATGATCAGGTCATTCCAGTTGCCGAAGAGGAGCGGCGAAAGGTTCGTGCCGGACCCCTTCGTCAGGTTGCGAGGAAGCTGCTGGGTGGCGTACGCGGGGTAGCCGTTGATCTCGTTGTTGTCACCCCAGATGTAGATCGGGAACGTCGATCCGATCTTCGCCGTGGTCTTGAGCGTGCCCCGGCCATCGGCGTTGGTCACGTAGGCCATGTTGCCGAGGTCGGCATTGCCACGCGCCACGACCGTTTCCAGGGCGACCATGGCGGCGTTGGTCGGCACGTCGCCGTTGGCACCCAGCGCGATGACGTTGGTTCCCGTGATCCCCGAGTTCTGCATGATGCCGAGCGGTTGATTGCTCGAGCCAGTGCCGTTGAACCCCGCAAGGTCGATCGCTCGCGCGATGATGGCGGCGATGTCGTCCATGACGAATGCTTCGCCGTCGATGTTTGCGAGCTCGAAGAACCGTCGGCTGATATCGGTGAAGGCGCCGTAAGTGTGCGGCGTGAAGTTGACCTGATCCAAGGTCTGGTTTGAGCCGGTCGGGGCGCCGCCTTCACCGACCCACTGGCCAGTCGCCTTGCCGTTCTGGCGTGGAATCGAGAATTTCCCTTGGAGGTTCTTGATCTCCCGGGCACCGAGAGCCATCAAGACCATCTTGTTTCGGAGGATCTCAATGTATTCCGTGTCCAGGAACGTCGGCACGGCTCCGGCGCCTGCCGAGGTGTCCAAGGCGCGACGCTCCGACGATCGCCGGCCGAACTGATCGCGGCCACCCGGGCGGGAGTTGCCCATCGGGTAATAGAAGTCGTTGGTCGGTCCCTTATCCCCGCGTTTGGCGATCTCCTCGGAGACCTCGAGTTCCAGGCCCGTGAGCCCCGGGGCCCCACGCTTGGCGCCACCGGCCCGCTTGGCGTCGGCCACTTCCTGGATCGCTTTGATCAGGCTGTACCGATGCTTGCCATTGCGGGTATTGGCCGGATCCTCGTGAGGGAGCGGAGCCGATCGCCGCTTCTCGGGATCGTCGTACCCGATCACTTCCATCGCGGCCTGACGCTCGATCGTGCCGATCCGCTTGCCCAGCTCCATCGCCTGGGAGTGGAGGCCATCGAACGAAGATTGCTCCTCGGGATTGAGGCCTCGATTTTCCTTCTCGGCCCGCTCGACGATCTCTTTCGCCGCGTCAAGCTTCGTGGCGCGCGTCTGACGCAGTTCGTATGCCTTTTCTTTCATCGCTTCCTCAGTTCAAGAGTTGGGGATCAACTGCGCCTCGGCAAGCCGTTGGCGGGCCTTGGCCAAAAGGGTCGTGATCGGTGGGGTCGGGGGAATCTCGCGCTGGCGTAGCGCGGCGTTGAAGCTGCGGCACGCGACCGACGTTTGTTCGTACGCGGGGTAAGTGACCGGGCCCACGTCGTAGAGTTTCCGGACCTTCACCACGGTCCGGATCGGGATTGCTCCGGTCATGTCCCACTGGTCGACGTCGGTCGTGAAGCTGAATGAGCAGCCCGTCATGTTGCCGAGCCGGACATTCTCGGCGGCGTCATGACCGACGGAGGTATTGGGGAGGTCGATCTCGTAGTGGAGTCCGATCTCGTCTTGCTCCATCCGGAGCGTGCCGGCGACGTTCCGTCCGATCAGCATGTTTTCATCGTGGTTGACCAGGCCACGGACGTCATCCGTCTTGAGGGAGTCGGTGAAACACCCGGGGGCGAGCTTCTCGCGGAACATCCCCAGGTCGAGGGAGAGTTGGCTGAAGACGGCTGCATAGCCGACCAACGTGCCGGGTGACTTCGAGCCCTCGGCCGCGGCCCGGAGCTCGACACTGCCGATCAGTGTCCGACGCTCGAGGTCCTCGCTGGCCGGCGGCGTGCGCGATTCGACGTTGTTCATTGTTCCTGCCTGCCGTTCAGCGTAAGGAGGTCGGCGCGACGAGCCTTCGGAGTCGCTTCCGTCGGCTTCCCTGTTTGATGAGCCGAGCTTTCGGAGTCGTTTCCGTCGACTTCCCCGCTTGATCGAGGGGGTTGTATTGAGACTGGACAAGGTACTTGTCACCGCCCTTCTCCGGTCCGATCGGGGGCATCCCCTCGCCGAGCCGGATCTCATCCGCGTTGATCGCGCCCAAGTTGCGGAGGGCCTGGTACATGGCCATCCGGGCGGCCGTGTCGCCGCGGAGCAACGCGCTCATGTCGTACCGGATCACCCATTTCCGCCGATCGTCCCGGGTCAGGAGCCGGCGGTTGAGAACCCCTTCACGCATCGCCACCCAGAACGCCAGCGTCGTCGTCCAGTAATCGAGGTTGGATTGCTCGATGTTGGACATGTGCGACTGTGAGTAGTCACCGATCTTGTGAGGAGGGACGCCATAGAGTCGCGCGATCTCGAGGACCTGGAACTGGCGGGTGCCGAGGAACTGCGCGTCTTCGGGAGAGATCTGAGTCTGGGTGTACTCCGTCCCCTCCTCGAGGATCATGAACTGGTGCGACGACTGAGTGCCCTGATGGACCTGATTGATCGACCGGCGGATGTTGTTCTGCGCCTCTTCCTTCAGTCGCTTGGGGAACTTCAGGATGCCCTTGGGAATCGCCGAGTTGCCGAAGAAAGACGCGCCGAACTGTTCAGCGGCCAGTGCCAGGCCCACGGTCTGGCGGGCGATCGTCAGGGGCGTGTAGCCGAGGATCCCGTTGAACCCGAGACCGGCGAAGTGGAGGACGTTCTCGGCGAGGAGCTCTCGTTTGTTGTCGAGGAGGTAGTAGAGTCGTCCGCTCTCAGTCTGCTTGGGAATCGTCTTCGCCGGGTGAAGGATGTGGAGCGCTTCGGCGCGACCACGGGTGTCACGAACGACCTCCGCATATCCGTTTCCCTGGCCGAGCGTGTGGCCCTGGGTGTCGAGGGTGAACTTCAGGGACGACGTATTGTCGTCGGTCTCGACTCCAAGCAGCTCGTCATAGTAGTTGGTCGGGTCGAGCCGGACCCCGCCGTCGGGCAATTTCTGATACAGCCCAAGCGGCAACGTGGCCATATCTTTGGAAATGAGATTGATCGACGCATAGACCGCCGTCAAAGCCATCGCGGTCTGAGGCGTCACGTACGTTCCGGATAGGACCGGCGCGCCGGGGACGGACCCCGTACCCAGCCCCATGGAACGACGCTCCATCCAGGAATAAACCCGGTCGAGGGTCCGGGCGAGGATCGAGGGCATCGAATTAGGCGCCGCCCGCGCAAATGGCAAACGAACCGGTTGCCGCCGGAGTGATCAGGATCGTCTTGTGGGTCGAGTCGACGGTCTTTCCGGCAACACTCTCGAGGACGTGCGTCGAGCCGGCCGGGATCGTCAGGGTCGGTGAACTGCCACCCAGGAAGACATCGAAGGGATTCGAGCCGCCCGGGGCCACCGTCAGAGATGCCGTCCCGGTGTTTCGCAGGACGAGCTTATTGACCGTCGCGAAGGTCGTGTCACCAGCGCTCGACGCAGTCGCCGAGGTCAGGTCGGTGAGGTCGATCGTGACCGCCGTCGTGCCGGTGAGGGCGACGGTGGCGGCGCCGTTTTTCGCGTAGTTCGAAGCGGAGAGGTCGGTGAGGACATAGTCGAGCCGGCTCCCACCGCCGCCCGATTCAATGACGGCGGCCGCCTCGGGAGCGTAGACACCGATCGCGCCCGCGGCCTTCATCGCCGCGCCGACCAGCGCGGCCACGGCGAGCTTGACAAAGTTACTCTTGGTTGTCGGCATGCTCATTCCTAAAGGTCAGAGAAAAAGGATCCCGCGTTCGTCGTAGATCGAGTCATCACCCTCACCACCGTCCTTGAGCCATCCGACGATCGCGTTGATCGTCGCGGCCAGGCCGTCGATTCGTTTCGTGGACGAGGACTTGACGAGGTGCATGAGGCCGGTCGAGGTGGTCTTTACCGTCGCGTTCGCGATGTTCCAATCGAGCACTGCATGGTTCTCATGCCGAAGCGTGCGATCGAGCATCATCGACTCAAACCGCACCATGGCTTCGTTCAGTGAGACGGGTCCCTGGGGGATCCCGTCGACCTTCATGTCATGGTTGTTGAAGAGCCTGGTTAGCAGGTGGGTGGCATACGCACGGTCGGCAGTGAGTACGCGAAAGGGTGTCGATTCGTGCAATTCAAGGATGTCGGTTTCGACCTGATTGAAGTCGGTCGCTTCGCCTTCGGTGAAGACCAAATAGCCTTGCTGCTCCCAAAGCGGATACCGTTCCTTGTTCAGTTTCTCATGCTTCCATCGACCTTCTTTCGGCACCCAGAATTTCGGCAGGAGGTCGAGGCCTCCCAGCTCATTCGGAAAGACCCGAGCGAGCGCCGCCATGTCGCCGGTTACTCCAAGGTCGAGCCCCGCGTAGCACGACCGTCCGGTCAACCGGCGAGATCCAGAACCCCGCATTCTTTCCACCTGTCGGTTTGCAACCACCGACTCGCCTGTTCGGTCCACAGGTTGAGGTAGAGTTGCTTGAAACGATTCTCGAGCCGTGGTCGCAAGATCGCGTCGCGGCATTCACTCCGGATGAACTCGAGGTCGCAGAAATCGCCGAGAGCCGGCATCGCTTTGAACCACGTCGACTCGGCCCGCCAGTCGTCTTCCTTATCCGCCGCGTAGATCACGGGGAGATAGGTCGGGTCGGTTACCGTGCCATTCTTGACCTGGAGTGCGTAGCTCCATTCGTCGTAGCAGACGCTGGCCAGGTCGTGGCCGGCCGTCGTGATGTACCAGGTGAGTGGATCCTTCCTCGCGCCGAACCCGGTCGTGAGGACATTCACGAGCTCTTCGTCGACCACGTGGAGCTCGTCGATCAGGACGACCGAGGGTCCGAGACCGTGCTTCGACTTTGGGACGCTTGAGAGAACCTCGAGTTCGGAGTTCCCCTTGTGGAACACGATCCGCTTGTTGCTCTGCCCCTCGTAGATCGTCACCAGCGAGTCGAGCACCGGGTCTGCCCGGATCATGCTCACCATCGCCTTGAAGATCAGGCTGGCTTGCTTGACGTCGCCTGACGCGATGTAGATGAGTTGGTTCGCGCGGCCCTGGCCCATCAACGCATAGAGCCCGCCGCCAGCAACCACCTCCGTCTTACCCTGCTTTCGGGGGAGTGCCCAAAAGCTCTTGCGATATTGCCGGAGGCCTGTGACCGGATCGATCGTCCCGAAGAGCCTCTTGATCGGCTCGGCCTGCCAGGGCCGCAGGTTGAACGGCTCCCCCGCGTAATCTCCGGTGTGGGTCAGGTTGTTGAGGAAGCGAAGCGCCCGGTCGCCCGGATTGAGTGGTAGCGGTCTCAGCCTGTCACTGACAGAAGATCTCCCCACCGGCCATCCCCTTCGGGCTTCCCATTCGATCCGCCGCGCGACTTCGCCGACAACCCGGGCGTCAACCCAAGGTCTTTCAGAAGTCCGCGGAGTCGCATTGTCTGGGCGCTGATAATCCCCAGCAGCGGATGCGGCATCGGCGTGCCGTTGGCCGCAAAGAGCGTCAGCTTGCTCGCAGGCTGAGCGGCGTCCTTGTCGGGGGCACCGACCTGGCTGAGCTCGTCGTGAGCCCGCTCGAGCAGGCAGACCGTCCGGGCCGTCGCCTCGATCAACCGCACGTCGGCTTTCACCAGAGTCCCCGCTTCACGGCAGGCGCCAACCAGTCGTTGGAACTCGCGGACCTCGGCGGCGTTCAGAGTCGCGGGGGCCTCGATTTCGTCGGGAACGACTGGCGACGGTGCGGCCTTCCGACCTCGCTTCGCCATGGTCGCAATACCCCCAAAAAAGTGGTGCAAAAACGTAAAAGGGGCCAGTGCGTTGGAGGATCGGACGGTCCCAGCAAATGACCCTCCCCCCTGGGGTTACTTATTGGTCCTGAGTGAGTCCCAGAAATTCACGCGGCGCTCGATCTCGTCGGCTTCCTCTTTGGTCATACTGTCTGGGTTGACGCTCGGCCTGTGAGTTCCGAACCGATCATCGATCGTGGTCACATCAAGCGTGCTCACTTCGATGTCTGTCTCAATGTCACCGACCTTGGCTTCGATCAGAGTCATCGTCACCGTGGCTGCGTGGTGGGGTGAGCTTCGCTCGAACCGAAGGGCGACCACTCCACCGATAGACTCGCCGGTGTCGGCGTTGACGACCGATGTCCGGTCATCCTTATGGGTGAGCTTGAGTCGCATGCTACTGCCCCCTCCTCGTCGCGTTCTTCGCCGTCTCACTCGAGTGGCACGACTTGCAGAGCAGTTCAACGTTGGTCTCTTCGAAGGCCAACTCCATGTTCACCCGAGGATCGATCTTGTGGTGGACCTCGACTCCAACCACTGGCCGTTCCCGCGTGCTGCACCGTTCACAGAGGATCCGCTCGGCGCGGATCCTCGAGCGGAACCGCTTCCATCGGGAGGTCCCATAGAGCTCGAGCAACACCGGGTCGCGACGGTTGCGGTTGTAATCCGTGTGCCGCGCGGCCGGCGTCGGCATCCAGGCAGGGCGAAGAGTTGGGATTCGTTTCGGCATGAATGACCGCTTGAGCAATGGATAAGTGCCTGGACAGAGGAGGGGTACACATCCTCTTCCAGGCTGGCAGCGATGGTTTCCCACACCAGCCAAGGCCGATGAGAACCTTGGCGTTCGCCCGATCGGGCTCTATCTGCCTCACCACTTGACCGGGCTAAATGCGGTGGTCAGCTCGCGTGAGGCAGAGCAGACCGTTTCTTTTTCGCGTCGGCGATCTCGAGCTGGTGGAGCTCGCGTTTGTGCATGCGCTCCTGACGGTCATTCGCATAACCGCGAGCGGCGCCGATGAGGGAGCTGAGACCGATCAGGATTGGCGGGATCATTTCCCAGCTCGGCCCATGGCGGTAAACCGCATCCGCGGCCCACCAGAGAGATGCCGCGACGTTGCATAAGAAAATTGAAGTCTGTGCGGTGAGATGGTTCGACATTGGTCGGGTCGGCTCGAAGAGGTCAGTGAGCTTTATCGAAGGGCCAGCGATCAACCAGCGGCCAGCGCTTGAAGTTGCTCCCGATCCTTCAAGGCTTCGTTGATACCATTACGGACGGCTTTGGGAGTCACTCCCCAGAGGGCTGCGAGGTCGTTCGCCGAGTACGGCCGGATCCGGTTCTGACCGGGATCGAACAGACCTTTCGTGGTCGCGTGTAGCCAGAGCGCGTTGCGGCGTTTGCGGCTATGAACGTTCGTCAAGCGAGGAGCTCGACGTGGGCAGGCCTTCGCGTAGACACCCTCACCGGCCGTATTCTGGAAAAGCATCAATGACCTCATCCTGATAGACTTACCGGTTATTGGTTCGAGTTAGCGACTCTGTCGATTTCAAGGATGGAGCGGCCGATCAGTTCGACGACTCGTGGGTGGACGGCATTGCCGAGGCAGCGATCTCGGTCCACGAGATGGGGAAACCCATCATCCACTCGACATACTCGGGGTGTGGGCGTGCCCTGACTGGACAGGGATCGCGGCCGGCGAGTCCGTAGAGCAGGCCAATCAATCGAGTTCCCAGCAAACTGCATGTCTGCCAGGTTTCCTTCGACCGCAGTTTCCAAGGGAAGTTTGAAACCGCGTCGACAACTGTGGGGGTAGGCAACAATCCAGGCACGGTTGCGAATGTGATCCGCTCCGATGGCCCAAGCACCCACCACGATCGGCGTTGCGGTGTAACCCGCTCGATCCAAGTCGGCGAGAACCTGGTCAGCCCCGCGAGCCCGGAGAGCAGGCACGTTCTCAGCAATGACCCAACTGGGTCGGATCTCCTTGATGAGCCTGAGCATCTGATACCAGAGGCCTGACCTCTCCCCTTCAAGTCCTTTGCCCTTGCCGGCCGTGCTAATGTCTTGACAGGGGAAGCCACCGCAGACGACGTCGATTTCACCAAGTCCATCTGCCTTCAGTCTCCTGCTACTCAGTGTGCGAACATCTTCATAGATCCAGGACTTGGGCCAATGCTTGCGTATGACGCGGCGGGCATAGCCGTCCTGCTCGCAGAAGGCGATCGTTTTCATCCCGGCTCGTTCGAGACCGAGAGAGAAGCCGCCGATACCGGAGAACAGGTCGAGGACTCGTAACTTGTTCATTGAATCTGCACGTCCACAACGTTGGCGAGCTTGGCCGTTCGGATGATCGCCTGGTTTTCTAAGCCTTGGCGACTGCTCTTGGAGCCATCCACTAACCACGGTTCGACGAGCGATTCCGGAACGATGAAACCGTCGACCTCGTAATTGACCTGATGGACCTGGTCGACCAAGTACTCCAGATAGAGCTCTTCCTTGTGCTCGATCAAAGGAGTTGCTTCGATCGCCTTTCCCCAGGCTCGAGGCTTGGAAACGAAGTCCGCAGGCTTCCCCTCTCGCTCGCGTCGCTCGTTCACTTCCTTGGCGTAGTTAGATCCGAGGTAGCAATCCATTCGAGTCCGTTTACGGAGTCGGCCAGTGAATGGATTCGGGTCGCCGGCGTCCGACTTCTTCGTCATCCTCGGTTCAGTCAAAGTCTCCAGGCTAACCAGAGTCTTTTCGTTGATTCCGCGCAAGAGCGGCTCGAGGTGGTTCACCCGAGGTCCTCTTTCGGTGTTTCGGCGGGGTAGGTGTGCGAAGGGTCCCGAGCCAACCCATAACTGGATCGACTCGGTATGATATTTAGGGTTGGATGAAGGAAGAGCCGATCGCGTCAACCGCTTATTGAAGACCGACCGCCACGACAAACGGACCGAGGGTGAAAGCCTCGAGGCTCCGCGTATCGTGCTCGGCAATCCATTGGGCCCACCGGCTGCGTGTCCCCCAAATCAGTTCGATAATGACCAACTGATCGGTGAGACGGTTCCGCTTCACGACCTCGACGCGAAACCAAAGAGGGATCCGGCTTCGACGACGGGGGCCGCGGCCCCCGTCGTCGGCGGATGGTGACCGGCGCGGTGAGAGGTCCATCGAGTCGGCTCCGACCAATCACCGATCGCCGGCCACGTTTTTGAAATCAGGTGCGGGCCCCAAGCCTACCGAAACCTGATCGGTCCAGGCCGGCCAATCCAACGCCGGCGGGCGCAGACGCGGAGAGCTCGCCAGGCGTGGCGACGTCGTCAACCGTCGCCCCCGGGCGGGAATGGCGGTCAAACTTGTGAGCGATCTTGAGGCGTGGGAGTCAGCCACGATTGGGGCTCCAGTTGGATATCGGTTGGCCATTGCGTCGCGCATCGACGCGCACCGAAGCCAGCCACTCCAGCTTCTCCGGGTCGTGCGAGCACTCTCGACTCAGCTCTCGGTATTCACCAGCACTGACGGTCTGCTTCGTCGCCTGGGTCTCAGGAGCGGCGCCGAGGATCCGTCTGATCTGCCTTGGGGTCAGGCCCGTGAGCGTCGACAAGTTCGCGACCGGCTCCCCATCGGCGGCATACCGCACGATCAGGATATTTCGCCGAGCGACCTCGAGCGCTTCACGTTGCGAATAGGGGCCAGAGAATTTTCCTGGCCTCCGTCGTGGTGTGAGAGTCGAAGTTGTTGGCATCGTCACGTCTTGGTGCATCGTCGAAGGGGACGGGCGTCGGCCCCAACCGTAGTGAACTGACCGGGGAGTGATCGATACTCCCCTCAAAAATGTTTCTCGAGGGACATAGGTTCGCGATGTCACGCGGCAAACGTCTATATCCAGGCGAGTTTCGCGACTTCACAGCCGGTCATTGTCCGTTGGGACGGTTTCACAGATGCGAGGTCATCGCGCGATCCATCCACGCTTCTGCCCTTCGTCGTGCAAGACACGGTCAGCTCCCCTCGTATTCAGCGGCATCGCCGGAATCAACCCATTCAGCCCATCTTAACACGTGTCGGCGTTTTCAGTGTACGTCAAGACACCGAAAATCGGCCAACTATCTGTACAGGGCCGAACAGGACTGGACAGCCTATTTTCCCGGAGCCATGCTTGAGCTCGGTTTACTTGCTAAAGCGCAAGCAAACCATTGCGCTTGAGCAAGGTTGCTAAGGCGCAAGATTACGCGGTTTTCCGCTTGAAATCCGAGGTGAAACGATGGGTCGAGTCGTCATCTATTACCGAGTCTCGAGCGACGAACAGTTCCAGTCGGGTGCTGGCCTCGGGGCGCAGCAAGATGCGTGCCTGCGTTATGTCGAGCGGGAAGGGCTCGAGCTGGTCGACCAGGTCGAGGAGGAAGGCGGGGTGTCGGGGGAGACACCCCTCGAACGTCGGCCCGGCCTCGTTGCCGCCGTGCAACTCCTGAAACGCGGAGATATCCTCCTGGTCTCCAAACGCGACCGAGCCGCGCGGGACACGATGATGATCGCGATGCTCGAGGCGATGTTGAAAGGGAAGCGCTGCCGTCTCGTCTCGGCCCTGGGTGAAGGGACGGAAGCGCTCGACCCCAACGACCCCATGGCCTTTCTGACCAAAGGGATCGTTGACCTCTTCTCCCAATTTGAGCTGATGATGATTCGCTTTCGTACGGCAGGTGGTCTCCGAGCCAAGCGCCGAAAGAACGAGCGGAACGGAAAAACTCCCTATGGCTGGGACCTTCACGACGACGGCCGCCGGAGCAAGATGAAGACCGACAAGGACACAGGCAGAGTTCTCAGCGGCGGCCTGCCAATCGCGCTGGTCGAGAACCCGACCGAGCAAGAGGGGCTCCGGATGATGGACCGGCTCCATCAGGCCGGTTGCTCCCTTGCGGCGATCGCCGACTCGCTGAACTCCAACTCGCTGTACACGAAGGCCGGCAAGCCTTGGGCCCGGTCGTCAGTGGCGTACTGTCTGAAGGTTTCGATCCCACTTCTGAAAGGCGGCGAGAATGAAGTCAAAGCAAAGGCGGCCGGTCCAGCGCGTGACGTTGGCGGACCAGCTCCGGGCGGCGATCGCCAACTGCAACCGATCTGAGTACGAAATTGCGACCGAGTCGGGCGTCAGCCAAGGGAGCGTGACCCGGTTCATGCGCGGCGAGCGTGACTGGACGCTCGGCACGGCCGACCACGTTGCCGAGGTCCTGGGGCTCGACCTGGCCGGCGCGAAGTACGCGCCGGCCAGCAGGCCCGGGGCGAAGCGACTGCCGAGGCGCGTCACCAGCTCGTCGTCGCCGGCGACGACGGCCGACGTCGTCCCGGAGCTCAACTGAGTCCACCTATCCCAAGTCCACGAAGGGAAAAATCAATGCCGCGAGTTATCGGTTACATGCGGGTCGCGACCGTCCAGCAAGACAACACGAGGATGTCTCTTGAGAACCAGCGGAGGCACCTGGAGATTTATGCGCGGACCCACGGTTTGGACCTGATCGACGTCATCGCGGACGAGGGGTATTCGGCGAACGACCGGCAACGTCCCGGACTCGTCGAGCTCAGGAAGAGGTTGGACAAGCACGAGATCGACGCCGTGATCGTCTGTTCTTTGGATCGACTGACTCGATCCATTGGGCTTTTGGACGAGCTCGTTCAGCGCTACTTCGACAAAAAGATCGAGCTGATCACGTTGGAGGAGGGTATCAACCAGTGCACCATCGTCGGCCGAAACACCTTCGAGCTGCTCCGGACGATCGCAGAATGGAAGCGGTTGAACATCCTGGAGACGTGAGAAACCAAACGACCCCGGCCCACGCGGGTCGAGGTCGAGGTGAGATCGGAGCTGACTGTTTCCGCGGTTGGATCCGGGCCCTGGGTGTCCAACCGGGGCGATACAGCCAACGCAGGCCGATCCCCGTCACGGGGTGAATTGCCGGCGGCGCTCTACCTGATTGAGCTACGGGCGAGCATTACGAGCTCGACCGAGGGGATTCGAACCCGCGACCTCCGTCGGCATCACAACGATACTTTGTGATTTCGGAGTGTCAAATTCCTCAGGAGGCCGCCACCCCTCCCACTCGACATACTCGATCATCGCGATACACCCGTAGAGATAGCCCACCACCAGACCGACGAGTAGCGCGATGCTGGTCGGTCCCCATTCCCACTCCCACTCCATCCGACCCCTCCCTTCGTCACACAACCGCTTGCGGATAGAGCCGACTCACCTCGTGAGGCATGGGGCCGGTGCGTCCGGCGTCTCCGGCGGGAATTGACCATCGCCCGAAAGGTGAAGGTTGCTACCGTCGGGATCCTCTCTGAACGACCCACCCCCACGGGAAATCACGGACGCTGGTTCCTCGCGACGCTCCGGAGCCGCAACGACGGCCTAGGATTTCGAGGCGGGTGCGGAGCGCGTTGATGAAGGCGACCGTGTTTTTTCTCCCCGATCGCCGATTCGAAACGGCACCGCCCTGGTCCGTCAGAACCAGGGCGGCCCGCGCCCTTCACTTCTCACCTGCAACAATCGCTCGCAACAAGACAAAACGTGCACAGAAAAATGACATCTTAGGATGTCGACAGCCAAGTGTACCACCTGATCAATCGGTCAGCGCGAGCGCTCTGCTTGACACTCCCACCAAATTTCTTCCCGATCGTCAAAATCAGGCCCTCCCAGACTCTATGTCCGGTTGATCGCTATTGGGGCGCATGAAAAAGGGCCGAGCACAACAAGTGCCCGGCCCGGGTGGGAGCTAACGCGAGACAAGACGAGGATCGGCACTCGCCCCACCTCGAGCGCAATAAAAAACGCCGTGCCCCCCGTCTCAAGGGACACGGCGTCTGTTGGTGATGTCGGAACGCCCGACGCGCGGAGTTTAACCGGGGTGCTCGATTGGTGGAAGTCACTACTCGGTTGCAACGAACTGCCGTTCCCAGACTTTCAGGAAATCCCCAATGATCTCGAAGTCTTCTTTCGTCAGATTCGCGGGGAACCTGAGATCGAACGACCTGGAACCCTTGAGGGGGAAACTCAAGGTGCGCACAGGCGATGCGTTGGTTGGAGCGGTCCACTCCGTGGATGGGTTCTGTCGGTCCATCTGTCGGTCCATCGGACTCCTCGCATCTGTGGGCCGTTCGGGGACCGCCGAATCCGTGTCGGCTTCATCCGCCGCAACGTCGCCCAGGATACCCGCCTCATTCAGGCCGGCATAGAGGATTGTCGCCCGGTACACCCTCACGGCATGTCGTGCCGCGTCTGCCGTGTAGGACCGTTCCAGCTTCAAGTAGACTTCAATCGTGTTGTCGTCAGGGAAGTGGGGTCCATAATGCTCCCAGAGTTCACGGTGTGCCTTCGGAAGAAGAGCGGCGTGCCGAATCTTCTCATCGCGATCGGGTGAGTGTTCGCGGGAGTCGGCCACGATCTGAAAGCCGAGCTCGGTGAGCTTGACTCGACGACCCTCAGCGCTGCCCTCGTCGACGGCCAACCCGTATTTCTTGAGTGCGGATACGACCAGCGAAACCGAACTCGCCTTGGGGCTGTAACCAAGGTAATTTGCGGCCGTGCTCAAGTGAATTGCGGAACGTTTCGCCTTCTGAAAGAGGATGCGGGCTTTTTCGATCGCATCCTCAAGATTGAGATAGGGAACGTTCCGTGCCCCACTGGAATTGGGCGCGATGGGCGGCCTTTCGAGGGTCCTCATGGTCTTCACTCCATTGAAAATGAGCTCTGTCCTCAGAACTGGCCGAATTAATAGCTCGCCTTCCCTGAACTGTCAATTCGGATTCTTCAGCGATCTAGGCGTGAGGACTCAGCTCGATCGGATGAGCTGGCGTGTCGGAGGTTCGGTGACCGACTCCGGCATCGACCCCCGGCCAGCAGCCGCGGTGCCGACATGACTGGGCGTTGCTCATGTCCCACCACTCAGTCCCTTCGGCTTCGGCCTGAGCAGCTCTGCCGGCTCGACGCCTACGGCATGCGCCAGGACCTCCACCATCTCGTCCGTGATCCTCGGCGATTGAATCAGGGTGTTGACCCGTTGTCGGGTCATGGGCCGGCCCACCGCCGCGGCCTTGTCGGCGAGCTCGCCAGCGGGGACCACGATCTTGGCGTGGCCAAGCCGGTAGAGATTCCACGCGACCAGGTTTCCCATGTGGACGTCATTCTCGGGCATGAAGCTCCCCCTTTGGGATGAGCCTACTCGATCACGGTTGCTCGGTCAACCGTGACGCAGGACAGCATTTGGATTTTTTAGTTGACAGGTCAATCAATGCCGTCTATAGTTCTTCAGTCAGGCATGGATAAAGAGACGGACACGAAAGGAGCTGGAGAGATGGCTAGTCGGACCGACCTGATGGGCTTCAAGCGGGGCTGGGTGGACGCGGAGCGGTTCGTGAAGGGAACCCACCGCGATCGCCGGGAGATCCGCCGTCAGCTCGCCAAGTCGGCCGACAGCTACGCCCCGTTCTGGAGAGGATACCGTGACAGCCTGCTCCAACGGCTCGAGGACTTCGCCGCGGCGATCGCCGAGGGCCGGGTTGCTCGGACCTGCCGACCGTCGCGGATCTTTTATGTGATTAACCACGAATGAAAGGGAGACTAATGGCCAAGAAGAAACCAACCCCAAAGAAACCCCCAGCTCCGCGCGTGCTGCAAGGGACGCTCGTCGTCTATGAGACGCAGACGAAGCTCAGCAGGGGCAAACGACTTTTGGCAAGCGCTCGTTTGCCTGGCGATCTTTTATATGACATCTTCATCGACTCGGCCGAACTGTGCGTTTCACTCGAACGCCAGGGGTTTGCCACTCGAGTCGTCGATCTCAAGGATCTGGTCAACGCCATTTTCTACGCCGAGGAGCGATCATGACCCACGTCCAAGCCCTGGCTGGCAACCGAACCGGCATTCAGCCCACCACGTGCAACGGCCACTTGGCCCACCACGATAGCTTCGCCGACAACCACCTGACCCATGGTGGGCCGGTGGCGCTGCTCGTCACGGTGTACCGTTGCGAGCTCTGCAACCATCGGGTGGTGCTCGAGCGGATCGCCGAGTCGGACCGGCCCGACAGCACCATCGAGCTGGCCCACCAGGTCGTCAACGACTACCTCCCGATGGGGCCTCGGCAGATGGTCAAGGCCCTGGCGGGGTTGATGGGAGTTGATCGTTGAATCCCAGGGTGGGAGCTTCTTGCCGGAGGATCCAACAAGTAGAGTGACGGTATGACTGACATCGAACGTGAAGCCCTGGAACTCGCCCGCAGAAAGTGCGTCGGCCGCTACACCATCCGCCACATCGAAGCGTGGGTGAGGTTGGCCGAACGAGGGCTGGTCCACGTCGTCAGAGACGACTCGGGTTCTTGGTACGAGCTCACAGACTTGGGATCGGACGAGCTGGGCATTCAGGAACCAGCGAGGGCGCCCGGGGACGGGATGCCCACCGCGGCGGACTGATCGCCGCGTTTCCAGGCCTCAAGAAAGGCCTTCCCCTTGTCACTCAGGTAGACCTGATGCTTGCCCCAGGTGAAGGCCCGATCGCTGTGTGAACTCTCCTTCCACGTGATGTTGAGGTAGCCTGAAGCGATCAGGCCCGCGTAATCGCCGAGCCCGTCGCCCGTGCAGACCGTGCCCCCTCCGGCGCGTTCCAACGCGAGCAATAGGTCGACGGACTTCCTGTCGAACGCCTCATTGAGGGCCATCAGGAGAAACTTCCAGGCCCGGATGGATTCCGTGGTGATCTTTTTCAGGTGGTGGAGGGCATGGCAGTTTCCGCAGAGGGCGAGCAAGTTCGACGGATCGTCCGAGCCGGCTTCGGACACGTAGACGATGTGGTGGATGTCGAGGGTCAAGATCGTCCGGCAGACCGGCACAGCACAACGATAGCCCGCCTCATGCAGGACAGCCATTCGGGTGGCTGGTGAAAGAGGGTTACGTTTCTTTGACACAGGTGATGACCACCCAAACGAAAACGCCCCCACCGGGCCATCACGCACCGGCAGGGGCGAACGATCGGGGCAAGCCCCGATTCGAGTTGTGGCGTGGTGATGGGCACGCGATGGAGGGGAGTCTACCGCCGGCGTGGACGGTGGACAAGAGGCCGCTTTGGGGGGCATTTCAGTCGCCCCAAACTCTTCTTAATTCTCAGGCCCATCTTCCTCTTAGAGGATTTACCCAAGGGTCGATCGAGATCGACTCTGCCGTGCCGCTGAACGTAATCGCCGATTACATCAAAGACCAAAGTTTCGTCATCGCTGATCTGCCCTCCGTTGCGACGCACGGACTTGAAGGCGAAGAGGGCCGCATTCAAGAGCACGACCGGATCATTGGGGTCATTGAGGCCGGGATTGATTCGTCCGGCATTGTACCGGGCAAGGTGTACCGCATGCTTAAGTTCTCGGATCTCCAGCTCGACTTCGGCCCTCTTGTTCTTCAAGGCTTCGCGGCGGGCCTCGAACTCTCGTAAGGTACGAAAATCACAACGCTTCGTATCTGCCAAGCGAATGCAAAGTTGTTGAATATCTGCTTGTAACTCTCCGATGCGTTCAAGTACCTGATGGATGTAGACGGGGCCATGGTGCCGATCGGGAGGTTGTGTGCCGGACTGGGGTAGGCACTCGTGACCATCGCCTTCGATCTCGTTGGAAACTTCTTCGGGATCCATCGTCCATCCAGAACCTGGCTAAATGAAAACACCCCCACCCGGGCCGTAATCCCGGATGAGGGCGCAGACCCAGGGCAAGCCCTGGGTTGGTTCGAAGCGTGATTACGGCACGCGATGGCCGAAGTGTACCCTGCCCCGTTCAGGTGGACAAGAGATCCGATCATGACGGAGATATCGGATCGATCGGATTGTGAGGAGGGAACTTAACCAGTCCGTCGCTTGTTAGATCGACCAACGCCAGTTAGAGTAATTTCCGGTTCATGCTTGTTAGCGGGTTATCCGACCAAGACGCCCCGCGACCGGCCAAACACAGAGGACTCAGAAATGTCCGCTTCCGCCCGCAAGGGGCCGTCGTGCCCCCGTGGCGTCCGTGCGTCCCTGCACAGTGAACGCCGATTCTACCTTGACCTCTGGTCCAAATTCAAGCAGGTGCGCGTTGCTACCCCGGCGACCCTGCCAGTCGACGTCCAGCCTGTCCGAACCTGCGCGGCCGACGCGACGGAAGGGGGTGTCGCTTGACCATCCCGATCCGCGACAACCTCGAGTCCAGCAATCCTTCGACCGACGAAGTCGAACGCCACCTGGAAATCTGGACGAACACGTCGATCCCGTTCAGCCGACGGATCCTTTCCTACCACTGGCTGGAAAAGATCGGCATCAGCGCGCCGCTCCCCGAAGGCTGGTCGGATGAGGAGCTCCCGGAGAAGACGCCGACGGGCCCGACCTACTCGCAAGGCAATCCTCGCGAGAAGTTCAACGTCTACCGGGCGAAGACGGGGCATCCCGACGGAGTTTTGCAAAGCCGCGAGGCGGAGCGTGATCTACTCGCGATCCTCGCCCGCGATGCCTCGCACGTTGGGGTGGTCCGGGAGATCCTCGTCGTCGAGGACATGGAGCTCGCGGCGCACCGAGTCCTCTTTCATTCGATCACCGACCTGAACGCGGCGGGAACACAGCCTGATCGGCCCCATCTCACGGAGGCGTTGGTTCAGGCCGGCGTCCCCGAACTGATCCGGGAGCAGGTGCTCGACGCGGTGCTCGCGGCCGAGCCCAACCCGGAGAACCTCCAATCCCTGGCCGGGATCATCAGGGACAAGGCGTTCTCTCGACGCACGAGAGAAGCTCTGGTCGACGTGCTCGACGAAGCGGCGTCTGGTAGGCATACGGCCGCCGAACTGGCTTCCCGGGTCGAGGCGACGATCCTCAGCCTGGTCCGGATCGAGTCCCTCTCTGAGTGGGAGGAACCGAACCTCGACAAGCCGACTCCCCCCATTGCGTTTCCCTTGGAGGTCTTTCCCAAGCGGCTCGTCGAGCTGATCCTTCCGGCTTCCGAGACCCTTTCGTGTTCGCCCGATTTCCTGGCCGTGCCCTGCCTGACGGCCGCGGGCGCGGCGATCGGCGCGACGGTCGCGCTTGAGATCAAGAAATCATGGAGCGAGCGTGCGAACCTGTTCACGGCCATCGTCGGCCGGCCAGGCGCGGCCAAGTCTCCCGCGCTGGCGGTCGCGACGGCGCCAATCGTCGAACTCCAATGGGAGCTCGCGTTTGACTTCCTGCTCGAATCCGACGCGAAGAGCAACAAGCGGAAGAAGGCGATGAAGCTCGCCAAATCCAAGGAGGAACGCGACGCGGCGCAACGGAAGCTGAAACTGGAGGAGGACGAAGAGAATTCCCGAATGACCGAGATCAACGTCTCTGATACGACGTGTGAGGCCGTGTCCGACCTGCTCGCGAACAACCCGCGGGGGATCATCATGGTCCGCGACGAGCTGGCCGGCTGGCTGAACAGCCTCAACCAGTACAAGAACGGATCCGGCGATGACCGTGATTTCTACCTCTCGCTATGGAACGGCGCTCCGCAGAAGAAGAACCGGGTGAGCCAGGGGCCGATGCCGGTCCATGCCCGCCGCCCATTCTTCGCCGCGACCGGCGCGATCACGCCGAGCAAGCTCGACCGGTTCACCGAAGACAAGAACGGCCGCTATGTCGATGACGGATTCCTCGACCGGATGCTTCTCAGTTATCCGTCCGAGGTCAGGTTCAAATGGAGCTGGGACGATGTGACTGGCGACGCGGTTTCCGACTGGTCGAAAGCGTTCCGCCGGCTCTGGAACCGGGAGATGGTTGTCGACGACGTGATGGGGGGCAAGGCGGTTCACCTCCCCTTCGACGACGCGGCGAAAAAGGCGTGGGAATCCTGGATCACGGCCCACATGAACGAGACTTACGAATCCGATTTCCCCGACCATCTCGTGGGTCCGTGGTCGAAATTCCGGACCCAGTGCGCCCGACTCATTCTGATTCTCGACCAGCTCCGCTGGGCGTATGACGCCAAGCGAGGGGCGAAGGCGGGCGCCGTGGGCGTGAAGTCAGTCGAGTCCGCGATCCAACTCGTGGACTACTTCAAGGCCCATTTCCGGCGGGTCGTCCAGATCCAGGCCGGCAACCAAGACAACCCCGACGCGCGTGACGTGCTCGACTGGGCGATCAACCGCGGCTCATCCCGATTCAGCGAACGCGAGGCCAAGGGGAATTTCCGAGCCAGGATCAAGGAATCGAAGTCATTCCTGACCCATGCGGTGGCCTGGCTGATCGAGCGGCATTGCATCCGGCCGCTCCCCGCCCCGGTTAAGGCCGTGGGCCGGACCGCCAAAGCGGCCTACGAAATTAATCCCCACCTCCTCAATTCCCCTAGTTCGAATACACAAAATACACGAAATTCGCAACGTGGTGCGGGGTAATGACTTAACCTGCGCATTCGAATACGCACGTAATACACGAAATGCACAAAACTCCCCCAACCGGTGTATTCGAATACACCAGTTGCACCGATCCCGGGGCTCTGGAGCGTGGCTCTAGTTTTGTGTATTACGGGGGAATTTCGTGTAGTTCGAATGCGCAGGTTAACCCTAGTCGTTGCAATGACTTAGGTTATTACGTGTATTTTGTGTATTCGAACCAGAGAAAAGAAATGGAGAGGGGCGGTTGGGAAATCGCGGGGGCGCATAAAACGGCCCCCGGGTTATCCGACCAAAGACGCCCCCGGGGGCCGCAAACTCAGAGGTATCCTGCCCACTCATTGTCCATTATGGAGTGATCGAATGACCACGTCAATGGAATTCGCAAGCAAGGTTGCCCACTTTGTCCTGACGGGCAGATGGGCAGCGAGGATGACGGGATTCGAACCCGCAACCTCTGGCGTGACAGGCCAGTGCTCTAACCAGTTGAGCTACATCCCCAACACTTCAAGTCTTCATGCGGAGCAGCAGTTCTTCAACGGCCGACTCCTGGAAATCAACGAAGCCCCTGAGAACAAAAGCCTCGCTTTTCCAGCGAGGATGACGGGGCTCGAACCCGCAACCTCCGGCGTGACAGGCCGGTGCTCTAACCAATTGAGCTACATCCCCAACACTCAGTGTTCAACGTTCGTGTTGAGGAAATTATCTTACGGCCTGAGGGGGGGGGATGTCAAGAGACAGGGGTTGCCGCTCCGCGAAATGGCCGTTAGGCTTGCACTTCTCCCCACATGGAGCGTCGTCCAACCCATGGATTTGCCTGAGCTTGTTGGGCACGAGGCTGAAGCCTCGTGCTTCGAGAATCGGACGAGAGGATCACGCGACGTGCAGATCACCAAGGCGGTTATCACGGCGGCCGGCCGGGGAGCCCGGCAGTATCCGGCCTCCGATACCGTGCAAAAAGCAATGCTACCGCTGGTCGATCGTGACGGGCTGACCAAGCCGATCCTCCAGATCATCGCCGAAGAGGCCATCGAGAGCGGGATCGAAGAGATCTGCATCGTCAGCGCTCCGGGTGACGAGTCGGTCTACCGAAGCCATTTCCGCAATTACGCGCAGAACTTGCGGTCTTCATTCCGAGGTTTCGAGTGGGCCGAGGAACAAGCACGCCGACTTGACGACCTGGAGCAACGGCTTCGGTTCGCCGTTCAGCCCGAGCCTGAAGGGTACGGCCACGCGGTCTGGTGCGCCCGCGAGTTCGTCGCCGACGCTCCCTTTCTCTTGCTGCTGGGTGACCACCTCTATATCTCGAGCGAGACGAGGCGTTGCGCCCGGCAACTGATCGACCTGGTGGCGGACGAAGGCTGCTCGGTCTCCGGGGTGCAGGCGACCCGGGAACATCTGATTCACCAGTACGGTACGCTGACCGGGAAACGGCGGCATGACCTGCCGGCCGTCTACGCGATCGATGAGATTATCGAGAAGCCGAACCCGACGCTGGCCGAATTGAGGCTCCAGGTGCCCGGCCTTCGTGCGGGGCACTACCTCTGTTTCTTCGGTATTCACGTGCTGAGCCCCGCGGTCTTCGACCTGCTCGATCACCTCGTCAGGACCGATGTGCGGGAGCAGGGGCAGATTCAACTGACCACAGCTCTGAATGAGCTTGCGCGTCGGGAGAAATACCTGGCACTCGAGACCCGCGGTTCGCGATACAACCTCGGTGTGAAGTTCGGGTTTGTTGAAGCGCAGATCGCCCTGGCGCTCGCCGGCGCGGACCGTGAGCGAATGCTTGCCGGTCTGCTCGAGTCGATCGTGCGGATCGAACAAAACCACGTCGTTTCGGACCAGGCGCTTTGAGGGGACCCGCTCGCTTGGCCGAGTGAAGACTGGAATGGAATGCCTCGCGTTGTTTGAGGATCGGCTGGCCGCGGGTTGCCAACGGATAACACGCTCGGAACCGGTGCGGGAACCCCTGGGCCGGTGGCTTTCAGGTTCCGAGTCGGGAACCTTCAGCACTCGGACTTCCCTCGCGATTGGCCTCAAATCGGCCTACTGAGATAGGCTCTAGGGCGGCTCATGAGTTTTCGCGGATCGCTGCTGATCGACACCATCACGAGCTCTGACCCGAGCGTTCGCAATCGCTCGGTCCGCGACCTGATCGCGGGGGCTTCGACCGAGGAGATCCTCCTCGCCTGCGAGGATCTGGAAACGTTCCGCCAGTCGGCTGAGAACCTGTACGAACGGGTTCGTGCCTCGATGTTTCTCCACGCGATCTATCGCTATGCGCTCCAGGACGACGCGGGCCTGCGCGAAACGGGCCACATCCCGTTCGACGGGTTCAAGGATTTGATGGGGCGGCGGTTCGAACAGGCGATCGCCTCGTTTCGCGGGTCGATGGATCGCGAACGGCCGAATGGTGCGATTGCCAGTGCCTTGGCGCAATCCTATGAGCAACTGACCTATCAGACGCTCGCCGACCAGGTGCGCCGCTCGGTCCGGAGCTGCCGCGGCAATCGTTGGATGTTCCGGGTCGGCCAAGCCGACGAGCAACCGCTCCGGCTTCATCCCACGCTGTTGGAGCGCGACTCGGATCAGTCGCTCTTCCCGATTCTGGTGGAACGCACCCCGGTCCGGCTCGACCTCTCCCACAGCGCCTGGTCCGACATCTTTTTCCTCGGCATGGATTTTCCCGAGGGGGCCCGCGTCCTGAACATCTCGGTCGACCTGGGCGTCCACGGCCGTGACGAGCACCCTCGGCCGCCGATCGAGACCTATGTCCGCGCCATCCCCGAGCCGTTGCTCCGGCTGACGAGTATCGACTTAAACGCATGCAAGGATGTGACGACGCTTGAGGAGCTCTTCAACTTCGGCAACGACTATCTGGGCCTGATCAAGGCCGGGGTCATTGCCTCGGGTTTGGTCCCTCCGTCGTTCGAAGGCACCGCGAACCGGCTCGACGAGCTGCTCGGGCACATCGTCCGGCCCGGCTACGGCCTGGAAGTCGTGAGCAAGGTCAACGATATCCCCAAGGGATCGCGGCTGGCCGTGTCGACGAATCTGCTGGCCTCGTTGATCAGCCTCCTGATGCGCGCCACGGGCCAGACGAGGAACTTGACCGGCCCACTCGACCCGGAAGCAGCGCGCGTGGTGGTGGCCCGCGCGATCCTCGGCGAATGGATCGGCGGGTCCGGTGGAGGTTGGCAGGACTCGGGAGGAACCTTCCCCGGGGTCAAAGTCATCCACGGCGTTCCGGCGAGCGAGTCGGACCCGGAAAAAGGGGTGAGCCGGGGCCGTCTGCTCCCTGAATACGAGCTGCTCGACGGCAGTGCGGGTGATTCGGCACTCGCGCAATTCCAGGAGGCGCTGGCGGAGAGCCTGGTGTTGGTCCACGGCGGCATGGCGCAGAACGTCGGGCCGATCCTGAACATGGTGACGGAAAAATACCTCCTGCGCAGCGGTGAGGAGTGGGAGGCGAGGCAGGAGGCACTCGAGATTTTCGAGGCGATCGTCCAGGCCGTCAAGCGAGCCGACGTGCGGGCCGTCGGAGCGCTGACCACGCGCAACTGGGAAGGGCCGCTCAAGCGGATCATCCCGTGGGTCAGTAACCAGTTCACCGAGACGATCATTCGCGAGGCGAAGGAGACCCTGGGAGACGACTTTTGGGGGTTCTTGATGCTCGGCGGAATGTCGGGAGGGGGCATGGGCTTTTTCGTCGCCCCGCATCGACAGGCCGCGTTCCGTGGCGAAATCGCCGAGATCATGGCGCGAGCGAAGGCTGCGCTCGACGACGCGATGCCGTTCGCGATGGAGCCGGTCGTCTACGGATTTCGGGTCAACCCGTTCGGCACGTTCGCCGCACTCCAGTGTGGCGCAGCCGCGATGATGCCGTCGCGGTATTACACGCTCCAGGTCCCGCGGATGATCGCCGCGGGGACCGGTGCGCTCGACCCGTTGCGGATGTCGGACGTCGACCATTTCGCGAACCAGAGCCGCGATACCAGCGAGTTGCTCCGCGTCTTCCGGACGATGATTAACAACCTTTTCCCGGTCACCCAAGCCGCGGCCGACTCGACCGCGAACTCGTGGGATCAGGACTCGGAGCGGATTCGCCGCGAGAATGGCTTCGACCCGGTCCAGCACGTGCAGCTTCGCGAGGATCTTCAGCGCGGCCGGATCGGCCTGGCGCTCAACCGCCTCCCGATCGCGACAGACATTCGTGACGTCGAGGACTCCGACCTGATCTTCGCCCGCGAGGAGTCGACGGCGCCGGAGCTGATCCGGAACGGCGTCCAGGCACTCCGGCACGGCGAGGTGGCCGTCGTGACGCTCGCCGCGGGGGTCGGTAGTCGCTGGACCACCGGCGCGGGGGTCGTCAAGGCGATCAACCCGTTCGTGATGCTGGCGGGCCGGCATCGCAGCTTTCTGGAACTCCATCTGGCCAAGACCCGAAAGTCGCAACGGCGGTTCGAAGTCGCGATCCCCCACGTGGTCACGACCAGCTACCTCACCCATGCGGCCATCGAACGGCACTTGAGCCGTTCGGCGAACTACGGCCACGATGGTCCGGTCTACCTGTCACGCGGCCAGTCGATCGGACAGCGCTTGATACCGATGGATCGCGATCTCTCGTTCCTCTGGGAGGAAGGGGCCCACGAAACGCTCGACGAGAACAAGCAGAAAGTCCGCGACGCCAGCCGTCGCGCGATCCTCGACTGGGCGCGGGGCCGTGGAGAAGGGACCGACTACGTCGACAACGTCCCGATCCAGCGGTTTAACCCTCCCGGCCACTTCTACGAGGTGCCGAACCTGCTGCGCAACGGCGTTCTTGCCCGGCTGATCGCGGAGCACCCCAACCTCAACTGGCTGATGGTCCACAACATCGACACCTTGGGGGTGCATCTCGATCCGACCGTGCTCGGTCTGGCGATCGAGTCGAAGTCGACCCTGGGCTTTGAAGTCATTGCCCGTCGGATCGACGACCGGGGCGGTGGCCTCGCTCGCGTGGGCGGCCGGCTACGCCTGCTCGAGGGGCTGGCCCAGCCGCGCGAGGATACCGAGTTCGCGCTGCGGTACTACAGCTCGAACACGACATGGGTCCATATTGACTCATTGCTCGATGCGTTTCAGCTCAGCCGTGCCGACTTGAACGCCAACGACACCAAAGTCGCCGCCGCCGTCCGTACAATGGCCGCGCGGGTACCGACCTACGTGACGATCAAGGACGTCAAGCGGCGCTGGGGTCATGGCCAGGAGGATGTGTTCCCGGTCGCCCAGTTCGAGAAGCTCTGGGGCGATCTGACCTCACTTCCCGACTTGCCCTGCTCGTTCCTCGCCGTCGATCGCCAGCGCGGACAACAGCTCAAGGATACCGCCCAGCTCGACGGGTGGGCGAACGACGGAAGCCGGGAATACGTTCAATCGATTTGCGACTTCGACGCGTAATTTGCGGCGTGGATGCCTTCTTTGATGCGAAGGCGGTTTGTAGGCTCTTTGCGGCTCAGGATTCCGTCTTTTTCGACCCGGTTAAGACCGGGAGAGGACTGGCCGATATCCCAAAACAGTCGGCAGTCGTTGGCGTGCGCTGGCAGCCCCAAAGCTGGGCAGTCTCGTTGGATCGATCGAACGACCCAACGGCCACGTCTCACAGGGAATGGTCGTTCAGAGGGAGGCAAGGGATGGCACGCCGAAATCGGCGAGTCGGCGTGGGGAGCGTACGCACGGTTGGCCTGGTCGTCGCGTTGCTCTCGGGATCGTCGGGATTCGGGCAAGGTGTGAACATCCACCCGGAATTGAGTTCCAGCGGGCCACTCGCTCCGGCTCGTCCCGAACTTGCCGGAGTGGGAGTGCCGCTGGCATCACCTCAGTCGGAGCGGATCGAACCCGGTACGGGCTGGAATGGGATATCAAACTCGTTGAGCAATACGGCCGTGCCGATTACATCCATTGATCAGTTGCTCCGAATGGATCGTGGGGCGCTCGACGTTTTGTACCAGAGTTCGGGCGCCGCACCGATGCCCGTCGGCAAGGTGAAGGGGCGAGTCATCCTCTATCCAGGCACGGGACTGACACGGCCGGCGTCCAAGGTGGCCAGGTTGATGTGGCAAGGTAAGATTTTCAAGAATGAGCAGCCGATGGCGGTGAACCGTTTTTTCGGCTTGAAAGTCATCAAGGCTAATGTCTACCAGGATCAAAGCTGGTTGGATGGCCGGCCTTCGCTCATTCTCGACTATAGCCAGACGTCCCGCCTCTATGCTCCCTACCGCGATGAAATCCGCGAGGTCGGCCCGGGCATCTTCTTGGGCCTGATGTACTCACGGACCCAGCCCGACCCGACGCTCAAGATGTACTTTGCGCTGGAAGCTACGCGTTAAAGTATTTGAAACTGTTCACGCCCTAGTGGGGATGAGCGAGGGGGCATGTCGCCTGAGCGGTGGGCGGCAGGATTCGATGATCGTGAGCATTCGTTCGACGAATCGGCTGCGGGTCGCCGAGTCGGTGCCGAACCTGGTCTTGCGCCGCTATCGTGGCTTTGACTCGACGAGACGGGACGCTGTGCTTGGCCGTGAGGCTGATCGGAGTTGCCGTGGCTAACGAGGTCTTGGTCGAGGATTGGACGCCTGGGCGGAAACTTTGGCTCAAGACGCCAGGCCGCTACTCGATGGATGTCGCCGTCGAAATCCTGGGTTGGATCGAGGGTTTCGATAACGTCTCGATCCTCGATCCCGGCTGGCCATCACCCGGCTACGGCAAGTTGGTGGAGGTCGGCATTAAGGTCCAATTCGGCAATATCCAGTTTGCCATAATGTGCAGCTACGACGACATTTTCATCGACCGGATCGCCGGTAACAACCGCAAATTCACGACTCTGTGTGAGGCAATCCAGCAGAAGTTTGTGACAACCTGACCTCCAAGATGTTCCGAGGCACCCAGGAGAGACCATCGTTAGAATTCCGGTCGTGGAATCAGTCGGGTAGCCCGGCGCGGTCCCCTCCCCGGTAAACCTTCACGTCCCGGTACTTGACCTGGATGCGGCGGCCTGAGCATCTTTGAGGCATGGAACGGCCGGGATGCATACCGAGCGAAAAAGAAAAAGGGACAGGCACTACGCCTGTCCCTTTTGCGATTAAGCTTGGCTGAGCGAGCGCTGGGCCAGGAGCAGGGCGCCCTGGACGGGCTGGTTGACGTAGGTGGTTTCGACCTGGTATCCGAGGCTCTTGAGATGCGCCAGGAGACTTGAGGAAACCGAGTTCGAGGACAGGAGAAACCCTCCGGCCAAGGCGAGATGGATGTGGCCGTTCGGCCATCCCAGCGCCTTGGCCACGGCGGCGACGGCCTCGGCGAGTTCGCGACCGGCCGGTTCGAGCAGGACGCGTTCGATCTCGGGATCATCTTCGGCCGCCGCAATGACGTCGGCCGCGAGCGCCGCGATCCGCGCGCGATCGAAGTCGGGCGAATAGATTGTGGCGACGAGCCGGGTGGGACTATCGATGCCAAGCGCGTGGCAGAGCTGGTCCGTGAGGGCGTCGGCAGGGTGCGGTTGGTTGTCGCGGCCGTCGAAGCGGCGGGCGACCATGCGGAGCGCCTGCAAGGCCACCGCGTAACCACTCCCTTCGTCACCCAGGAGGGGGCCCCAGCCACCGGCTCGAGCCGACCGGCCATCGGCCGTTCGACCGACGGCGATCGAACCGGTGCCCGCGATGACCCCGAGTCCCCACCCTTCGGGGGTTCCCGCGGCGATCACGAGCTCGCCGTCGTTGGCGAACACCAGGTGGTTCGACCAGCGCGATTCCCCATTCCAGGAGTTGAGCACCTCGCGATCGGCGGCGCGGTCGAAGCCGGCGAGTCCGAGGCAGGCCGCCGCGACGGGCCGCTGGGACAGACCCGATTCCGCGAAGGCCAAGGCGATCGCCTGGTCGAGCGCCCACCGCGCGGCCACGGGGCCGACCGTCTTGATGTTCGACGGACCGGCCAGCCCGCGCCCGAGAACCTTGCCCGAGGCATCGGCCAACCAGGCCGATGTCGAGGTGCCACCGCCGTCGATTCCGATCAGGAGGGGAGACGTCATCGCGGGTCGACCCCGGTTTGTGCCATGACCGCCGCGCGGACCTGGCCGCCGTGCGAGTCGAGAAGGGCCTGGGCCTGGTCGGGCTCCACGCCGGCCATCGCTGCCACCAAGGCACGCTTCAACTGGCCCGAGGAGCGTCGGAGCAAGTCGGCCGCCTGTTCATCGTCGAGTCCCGCGATCTCGCGCAGGATCCGCCGCGTTCTGATCCGAAGCTTCTCATTGCTCGGCTGCAAGTCGATCATCTGGTTGCCGAAGGTCTTGCCGATCCGAACCATCGCCCCGGTCGTGATCATGTTCAGCACGAGCTTGGTGGCCGTTCCCGACTTCAGGCGGGTCGAGCCGGTGATCACCTCGGGACCGACCAGGAGTGCGATCTCGAGGTCGACCTGCGCTCCGAGCAAGCTCGGTCGATTGCAGGCGATCCCGACGGTCGAAGCGCCCAGGGCCTTCGCCTGTTCGACCGCACCCAGCACGTACGGGGTGCGGCCCGACGAGGCGATGCCGACGACCAGATCGAGGGCCGTGATCGAAAGCGCCAGCAAGTCGGCGGCCCCTTGGGCCGGGTCATCCTCGGCCCCTTCCACGGCTCGAGTCAACGCGGTCGGCCCCCCCGCAATCAGGCCGACCACCATCGAAGGAGGAACGCTGAAGGTCGGCGGGCACTCGGACGCATCAAGGACCCCCAGCCGTCCCGAAGTTCCCGCCCCGACATAAATCAGCCGCCCACCCCGTCCGAATCGATCGGCCGCCCACTCGATTGCGGTCGCGATCGCGTCCGACTCCGCGCGTACGGCTTCGACCGCCTTGGCGTCCTCGGTAATCATCAAGGCGACGAGATCCCGCGCGCTCAGCCGGTCCACGGCCTCGGACTCGGGATTCCTCGCCTCGGTCAGTAAACGATCTTCAAGAAGCATGGGACGCTGTCTCTCTCGTGCGAATCAAAAAAAGATCCAATAAAATCATTTGTACAGAAGATAGTGCTCGCGGATCGTGCGGAACTGGGCCAGCTCCTCTTCCCAGAGCGCGCGGATGGCCTTGCCGTCTTCACCTTTCAGGAGCGCGTTGTAGGACGCCCGATCGGCGATGAATTTGAGGAGGCCGTCGTGCTCCCAGCTCTCGGGGTAGAGCTCACGCAGCACCACGGCCAGTTCGATTCCCAGGGCGAGGGGATCGAACTGGTCTCGGGAGGTAATGAAAATCTGCACGCCACCGCATTCTTTGCCCGCGTACTGCCGCTCTTTCGGAGTGAACTGGTTGGGCACGAATCGAACGCCGGGGAGGCCGCGGCCGTTGAGGGCCGCGGAAAACTCGCGGGCGTCGATCCAAGGGGCGCCCAGACGCTCGAACGGGGTGTCGGTTCCGCGACCGGTGGCCAGGTTGGTCGCTTCCAGCAGGCCGACTCCGGGGTACAGGAGCGCCTCGGTCAGGCTCCTCATGTTCGGCGACGGGTTGATCCAGGTCAGGCCCGTCCAGTCGAGGAGATCCTCGCGCCGCCAGCCTTCGCAGGCGATCACGGTGAGGTCGGCCCCGATCTTCCGCTCGGCATTGAAGAGCCGGGCCAGTTCCCCGACGGTCATGCCGTGGCGGACCGGAATCGCGTGATGGGCGATGAACGCCTCGAAGCCATCATCGCGGACCGGGCCCGAGACCGCGACGCCGCCGATCGGGTTCGGGCGGTCGAGGACGATGAGCGGGATCCCGTTCTCCTTGGCGGCCTCGACGATCAAACCGAGAGTGCTGATGTAGGTGTAGAAGCGGACCCCCACGTCCTGGATGTCGTAGACGAGGACGTCGATGCCCTCGAGGTTCTCTTTCGACGGCTTCCGCGTTTTCCCGTAGAGACTCAGGATCGGCAGGCCGGTCTTTTCGTCCTTACTATCGCCGACCTCGGCATCGACCAGGCCGCGGATCCCGTGCTCGGGGCTGAACAGCGCGACGAGCTTGACCTCAGGAGCATTGGCGAGGACGTCGATCGTCGGGACGCCGTCCTTGGTCCGGCCCGTGTGGTTGGTGACGAGCCCGACCCGCTTGCCCCGGAGGGACTCGAACTTCGACTTCACGAGCATGTCGATTCCGCAGTCGACCGGATGCAGGTGGGTCTCCCCCGACTCTGGAGCCTTGGGGCGATCGAGGATCGCGGCCGACGCCAGAGTGGCGACCTCGGTGCGGATCGGACCGGAGTTTCCTTTGGCACCGAACGGGTGGAGCCGACTGGTCAGGATGATCACGTAGGTTTGGGTCGCGGGATCGACCCAGATCGACGTGCCGGTGAACCCGGTATGGCCGAAGCTGCCGGCACCAAAACCGCGCCCGCGGGGATGGCTGAACGGTGTTTCCACGTCCCAACCGAGTCCTCGACGTTGTCGGGCAGGTGTATTGCCCGGGTCGATCATCGCCTGGACCGTCTCCGGCGCGAGAACAGCTTTGCCGTCCTGTCCCTTACCGCCGTCGAGGAGCATTTGAGCATAGATTGCCATGTCGTCGGCCGTACTGAACAATCCGGCGTGGCCCGCGACGCCGCCGAGGGCGCGCGCCCTCGGGTCGTGAACCACTCCGCGGATCCAGCTCCCCTCTTCCTTCTCGGTCGGAGCGCACCGCGCGAGGTCGATCGCGGGATTCGGCTTGTTCCCGTCCGCCAGGGGAGCGTACCGGCTGTCGGCCATGCCGAGCGGCTCGAAGATCGACGCGTGGGCGTACTCATTCAGGGGTTTGCCCGAGACCCGTTCCACCAGGCGTCCCAGGACCAGGTAGTTGACGTCGCTATAGAGGAAACGCTCGCCGGGCGTGGAGTGGAGCTCCTGCTCAGCGATTCGCTCCCAGGCCTTGTCGGTTCCGTCGGCGTAGTCCTTGATCGGGTTGTCCGCGATCAGGCCGGTCCGATGGCGGAGCAGATGCTCGACGGTGATCGCCTTTTTGCCGTGGTTGTCGAACTCGGGGAGATAGGTGACGATCGAGTCGCCCAGCTTGATCTTGCCTTGCTCGACGAGGCGCATCACGGAGGTTGCGGTGGCCACCGGCTTGGTGAGCGACGCCATGTCGAAGATCGTGTCGCGTGTCATTGTCTCGGCGGTCGGTTCGACGCTGCGCTGGCCGTACGCTTTGACGTAGGCGACTTTCCCGCGGCGGCCGACGAGCACGACCGCGCCCGAGACCTCCTTACGTTTGATCGCACGCTCGACGGCCTGGTCGATCCGGGCCAGCCGCGCCGCGTCGAGTCCGACCGCGCTGGGCTCGGCTTCCGGAAGCGCGGCCCGCGCGGCGAGTGGGCTGGCGAGGAGGGAAAATAGCAGAAAGAGGCGAGCGGCATTCATCATTCAAATCTCGTTCTGGAGGTTCGGATCGATGATTTTCCGGGGTGCGGCGGGCATCACGAGGCTCACCGCCATGCCGACGGCGACCACGGTGGTCGAGCCGACCAAGGCGTACCAGGGATAGGCCAGCTTCGTGCCGAAGGCGGCGAACGAGACGGCGACCAGGCCCGCGAGCATGCCGATGAAGGCCGAGGCCTGCCCCGCGCTCCGAGAGACCAGGCCGAGCAGGAACAGGCCGAGCAAGATTCCGGTGACGAAGCCGGCGACCGCCAACGCGTTGTCGACGACCGCCTTCTCCAAGCTGATGGCGGCGATGGCCACGCCGATCTGGACGATGCCCCAGAAGGCGGTCAGCCCCTTCGACAGTCGCAGCAGATTTCGTTCCTCGGTTTTGGGGAAGAGCGGGCGATAGAGGTCGTTGACCGTCGACGAGGCCGAGGCGCTGAGGGCGCCCGAGACCGTGCTCATCGTGACGGACAAGATCGCCGCGATCACCAGGCCGAGCACGCCGGTGGGGAGGTAGCGGATGATGAATGAGGCAAACTCTTCGTCCTTCGTGGGGAGGACGGGTGGGGGTGAGTGCTGATAGAGCACGAAGAGCCCGACCCCGATCACCAGGAAAAGGGCGAACTGAAGGAGGATCACCCCGCCGCTGGCGATCAGGGCCCAGGCGGCCTCACGCTGCGAACGTGCGGAGAGGTAACGCTGGACCATCATCTGATCGACCCCGTGCGACCCGGTGTCGAGGACCAGGGCACCAATCAGCCCGGCCCAGAAACCGTAGGCGATCGTCAGATCCGGGGTGAAGTCGAACACCCGGAACTTGTTCGCGGCCATCCCTTCCTTCAGAATGGTCGTCCATCCCCCGGGAACCTCGCCGACCAGGATCGCAAGTGCCACGATCCCGCCGAGGATGTAGATGAAGAACTGGAGCACGTCGGTCCAGACGACTGCCTTGATCCCACCCAGATATGTGTAGCCGATTGTGAATAGCCCGATCGTGATGATCGCGCCTGGCATTTCCCAGCCTGAGGGGACCGGGTAACCCTGGGTGGCGAGATACATCTGCCGGAGCACTTTGGCGGCGAGGAAGAGCCGGAGTCCGGAAGCGACCGTTCGCGTGACCAGGAACAGGACCGACGCCGCCTTCTGGGTCGCGCCTCCGAACCGTTCCTGAAGCACCTGGTAGGCGGTAAAAATCTCTCCCTTGAAGTAGGCCGGGAGCAGGACGATTGCGACGAAGAATCGCGCGAGAATGTAGCCGATCGCGAGTTGCAGGAAGGTCATGTTGCCGCGGTAGGCAATGCCTGGCACGCTCAAGAACGTCACGGCGCTCGTCTCGGTGGCGACGATGGAGATCATCACCGCCCAGCCGGGAATATTACTCTCGCCGAGGAAATAACCCTTCAGGCCCTTGGAACCAGAGCCAAGCCAGGCCCCCAATGCAGTACAGCCGATGATGTAAACAACGATCACCCCCAGATCGAATGGGTGCATGACGACTCCGGTGCGGAGACGTGTCCAGGGAGGTGAGCGAATGCCTCCGCCCGAACACGTCGGAAGGGTCTTAATTTACCACGGCGAAGCGCGAATTTACAATTACACCCCGTGAGCCGACCGCGTTGGGATTGCACTCGACTTGTGAATTCGTGGCCCCCTTTTTCGTTATGCAAGATCAATCGATTACCCCCTCTCGCAAATCGTCCGGGACTCAGATGGTTTGCGTTTGCATAATTAAACAGCTTTCTAAATCTTGTAGGGTGGGCACGGCCCGCCATCTCTGTTTTCTTGTGGGGGCGGGTCGGCTTCAGCTTGCCCCACGCCGTTTGACAAGAGGCTTGCGGGACCGGGGCTCTCTTGGTTCTCAGGGCGAAACCTGGTGGGCCGTGCCCACCCTGCAAGAAATCAGCCATGTTTCTCGCGCACGATCTGTAAGGTTTGAAGCCCCGTCATCAAGAACGATCGCTTCGACGCCATCCGGTTGGCAAAACAAGGCGTGGTTGCGACAATTCCTTGAATGCCGGACGTTTGCTTTTTTCGCTGAGAGGTCGGGTTCGAGGGAGCACCGATGCCGCCAGCCTCCGTGTGCCCGAAATGCCACAACCCATTGCCCGATGATGCACCGCTTGGGCTTTGCGTGCCTTGCATGCAGGGTCTGTTTTACGACGACCAATCGGGAACCACGGTCAAATTACCGCGCTGGGGGGAGGTTGTTCGGCGGACCGATGGCGATGTCTCGGACCGATCGGTCGAGGCCCTTGCGTGGTACGACCTGTGCGAGACCGTTTCATTTCGCGAGCGCGCGGGTTTGCCCAGGGGGCAAGGGCCGGGGGCTGGCGAATCGGGTCTGAGCCGATTCGTGAGTGCGGAGACCTTGATGAACTCGCTGGTTCGGCTCGAGCTGATCGAGCAAGCCGAGCTCGACGAACTCCTCAAGCGGTTCCCGGCCGACCTCGATCCGACGAATCCCGAGGAGCTCGCCCGGGGATTGGTGCGGTTCAAGCGTTTGACCGAATACCAGGCCGGGGCGCTGCTCCAGGGGAAATCCAAGGGGCTGGTCATTGATAAGTACCTCATCCTCGATAAGCTCGGCGCGGGCGGGATGGGGATGGTGTTCAAGGCGCTCCACCGGCGGATCAAACGCGTGGTGGCCTTGAAGGTCCTTCCCCCCTCGTTCGCCAAGGATGAGACGGCCGTCCGCCGGTTCCATCGCGAGGCCGAGGCCGTGGCCAAGGTGAGCCACCCCAACGTCGTCGCGGTGCTCGACGCCGATGAATTCAACGGGTTGCACTTCTTCGCGATGGAGTACAGCGCGGGGAAAGACCTGAAGCGGCTGGTGGAGGACCGCGGACCCCTGCCGATTGCCCAGGCCATCGAGTGCATCGTCCAGGCCGCGCGCGGTCTGGGGGCGGCTCACGCCCGCGGGATCTATCATCGCGATATCAAACCCTCCAATTTGTTGCTTGACCCGCGCGGGGTCCTCAAGGTGCTCGACCTCGGCCTGGCTCGGATGGACAAGGGGGCGAACCTCCTGGGGGACGCCGAGCCCGACCCGGAACTGACTCGCCCCGGCATCATCATGGGCACCGTGGCGTTCATGGCCCCCGAACAGGCGTACAATTCTCGATCCGCCGATCACCGTTCCGACATCTACAGTCTGGGCTGCACCCTCTTCTTTCTGCTGACGGGAAGACCCCCCTTTCAGGGCGATACGCTCATGGCGCGGGTGATCGCTCACCGTGAGGAGCCGATCCCGTCCTTGCACGACTCGCAACCCGACCTCCCTCTGGCACTCGACGCCGTACTACGGCGGATGATGGCCAAGGCGCCTCAGGCACGCTACCAGTCGGTGGATGAGCTCATCGCCGATTTGCAGTCGTGCCAAGGCCTCGGCTCCGCTGCGAAGGTTGCTTGGCCGCCGAGCAAGTTGGTCGACGCCAGCTCGCTCTCTGACTTCGGGATCGGAACGAAGTCGTTGCGTCCGTCTCGACCCTGGCTGCTTCGACGGGTCGCGGTCCTCGTTCTCACCATCAGCCTGGCGAGCGTGTTGATGGTTGCGGTCGCTCGGATGCGAGTTGAACCACCGGCTCCGAGCGTGGCGGCGAATCCGTCCCAAGTCGGCCCAAGGCCCGAGCCGGCCGCCAAAGCCATTCTTCCCGAGCCTCCCCCTGCTCTTCCATCCGCGATCGCCCCCCGCGCTGAGCCGTCCCCGCCACCCCTCGTCACCCAGGAGGAGACGAAGGCGGTCCCCGAACCGATCGAGCCGATCGGGGAAATCCGCCGGTTCTCGGGCCACGAGGATCGTCTGGTGGAGAGCATCGCCGTGGCGACTGACGGCAAGCATGCCCTGTCGGCGGGCCTCGATTGCACGGTTCGCTACTGGAACCTCGCGACCGGGGACGAGATCCGCCGCTTCGTTCACGACGGCCCGGTTTTCTCCGTGGCCTTTTCGCATGACAACCGCCTGGCGCTCACTGGCGGTGCCGACAAGGTGATGAGGCTCTGGGATCTGGAGGCCGGCCGGGAACTCGCCCCCTTCACGGGTTTTACCCAGCCGATCTACAGTGTCGCCCTCTCGCCCGACGGGAAATACGCGCTCTCGGGGAGCCGTGATAAGTCCGTCCGTTTATGGGACGTCGCGACACGCAGCGAGGTTTACTCCCTGCTCCTTGAGGGGGCGGTCACGGTGGTGGCGTTCTCCCCCGACGGCGAGCGCGTGCTGACCGGGGGCGAGGACAAGACCGTGCGGGTCTGGAAGCGGCTCTCTCCGCATGAGGCGTTTGATTTCAAGAGCACCGCCAAGGTGCTCTGTGCGGCCTTCTCCCCGGACGGTCATCGCGCCCTCTCGGGGGGCGACGATGGAGCGATCGTCCTCTGGAACCTCGACAGCAAACAGATCATCCGCCGTTGTGAAGGCCCGCGCGATCAGGTCCGCTGCGTTGCGTTCCTACCCGATAGTCGCCACGCGCTCTCGGGAACCAAGGCGGGTCGGCTCATCCTCTGGAATGTCGAGGACGATCGCGAGGTTCATCGCTTCGATGCGACCGCGGGGCGGTTGGGCGTCGCGGTGCTTCCGGATGGCCGGCGCGCCCTGACCTCCGACGATGACGGCTTCGTCCGACTCTGGAAACTTCCCCTCGTTCTCGAGTGATCCGTCAATCCGGCTTCACCGCGATGACCGAGACCGTCCGGAAGACTTGGATTTCGGGATCATGTTCACCTGGGTCAGCGTTAATGTTTCTGCCGCGGGGTCGAGCTTGTACGAGAACTGATTGAGGAAATGGGTCCCCAGCACCGGAGGGGCATCGTAGGCTTCGAGCACCACGACGCACTCGACGTTGGGGATCTTCAACGGTCCCAACTCCACGGATTTGATCGTCGTCCGCTTGGCCCGAAGGGTTTGACCATCCTCCATCAGGAGGTCGAACTCCGGCGAGGCTTCGCTCAACTCGATCTCGAGCGCGAGGGCAGACGCTCTGGAGAGGCGGACAACCTCAATGGCGGGATCGACGACCATCGTCTGGCTCTGACCGTTGATGATGGCATCGACCTGAATGGCCGTCTTGTCGGCCACCAAGGGGAGCTCCACGGTCTGGATCAGTTTCTCGGCTCGCTTCAGGATGTCGACCGCTCCCTTGGGGAGCGGGACCACGATGGCCTTCATCCTCGCTTTCGCCTTCTTGACCGCGGGGTCGTTCTCCAACTGGTCGTGCTTCTCCTGGCTGTCGTCCACCGCCTTGCGAAGGGCGAGGGCATTCTGTACGAACCCATCCCGATTGGTCGCGACGTTCTCGGCGAGTTTCTTACGAACCTCGGCGACCTCCTGCTCGTCTTTCCGCAAGTTCGCCAGCTCGGTTTTTGCTCCGGCCAACTGAGCGGTCAATTGCGCCTTGCGGGTGGCCTGGGTCGCCTTGGCGACTTGCTCTTCGAGTTTCTCGATAGTCGCCGCCAACTCCTCCGCTCGCTTCGGACGCGACTCCTCATCGCGTTGCTGATCCTTCTGCTTGCCCAACGCGTTTCCTAACCGATCCTCGAACGTGCTCGTCTGGAACGCGAGCGAATTGATGTCCTGATCCAGCCCCACCACGAGCCTTTTTCCTTTGTTCGAGGCATGCAAGTCCTTTGACTTGAGCAAGTCAGACCGCATTTTCGCGATGTTGGATCGGTAGTTTTCCACGGGCCCGAGTGCAAATTTGAGGTCGGTCCCCCGATTCAGGTCCTCCAGTGCTGCGATGACTTGTCGGTCGTTCGCGAGGTCGTCATACCGTTTTTGAACCGACTCCGTCGCGACGACCAGCGCTCCCTGGCGCCGCTGGATCTCTCCTTCTTTCGCGAGGGCCATCGAACCGAGCTGATCGTACTCACGTTGCGCTTGAATGAGTTGGAACTGGAGTTCCGCGGCCTGGTATTCGAGGCTCACATTCCGCGATTGGAGGATTTGCCACTGCCTTTGATCATTCAGGTCCTCAAGGTTCGACGACTTGTCGCCTAGCGCATTCGGAGTTCCCTTCTGAGGGGAATCCGCAGTTGCTTGATCGCGAAGTCGTTTTCGCTCGACCTGTCTGGCTTGGAGGGCGGCCATGGTTTGATAACCTTGCCGGCATTCATATTCCCACGCCTGCAAGACCTTCAATTGTCGCGCCGCGGCGATCGTGAGCTGTTCCATTCTCGCCACGATCCGCTCCCATTCCGCGGAGGCCTGCCTGATTCCTTGCAGACCCTGCGTTCTGAGCTCGTCTTCCGCGGCCAGGACGTAAACCTGGCCCGATCGTGACAAGCCTTTCGCGGTGAGTACCTCATCCGGTCGTGGCTTGTCACTTTCGGAGGGCGCGGTTCCAGGGCGATCCATCGGCGGGATCACCACGGGTCTTGGCACTTCAGTCGGAGAGGCCCGAACGACTTCGGGCTGATTTTTTTCGACCGGCATCGACGTCTTGCTCGTCGCCAGCGCGGCGGTCCCGACCTCAATCGGTTCCGTCGCTGGCTCTGGCTCCCGCGCGGGCTCCGATTCCACGACGGCAACGTCAACGGCCGGAGGGATCGGCTTCACGTCGGTCTGGATCGGCTCGGGGGCCGTTACCGGAATCGGCGGCTGAGGGTTTGAGACCGACATCCTGCCGGCAAGAAACCCGACGAGAGTCGTCACGGCAATCAGGGAGCTGAAGACCAGCAACGATCGGGATCGTGAGGACATCAGGGGAGGCTCCGGTTCCGTTCCGAATTGCCAGCTCAGGCGTCACTTGATGCTTGGGGCGTTTCGTTCACAGTGCAAGAGCGCTCGCCCTCACTTAGCCCGCACCCAATAAGGAACGGACTCTGGGGGAAACCAGTCCTCCCGAAGGTTTCGCCGCTTTGGCTGGCAACGATACCGGAAGCCGATTTGCCTGGACCGGGAGGTGCGTGGAACAAAGTTAACTTTATCGGAACCTGACTCCAGAGAGAAGTGGACGTTTCCAGTGGTTTACTTTCGGGGGGGGGCACAGGCCAAGCGGACGTGGGCAATTCGCGGGGAAACCGCTGGAAACAGGAAGTCGCCACGCGGTTGAATATTTTGTTGGCAAGTCAGCGTGGCATCGGGTATAGAAAATGCTTGGAACCGCCGAATTTAAAGGTGAGCGCCTCTCCAAAAAAATGTCATGAGGCTTTCACCTCTGCCTGATTCTGCCCCGCCTTCTTGATTGAAGTCCTCGGCCAAGCCTGATGCCCGGAGGAACTTTCCCGTGAGCCGGAACCCTCTTTTCCTCTCGTGGGTTGTTGTGATCGGAGGGTTACTCCCCTCGGCGAGCGCTCCGGGTGCCGAGGAGCCGAAGCTCGACCTCGCGCAGGTCGAGGATTTCGAAATGAATGTGCGGCCGGTCTTGGTGACCAAATGCGTGGGCTGCCACGGCCCCGACAAGCAGAAAGGGGGACTCCGACTCGACTCGCGGACCTCCATGATGCAAGGGGGAGACTCCGGGCCGGCCATCGCGCCCGGGGCTCCGGATCAGAGTCGGTTGGTCGAGGCCATTCGCTACGGTGACGACCTTCAGATGCCCCCGAAGGGGAAGCTGAAAGAGACAGAGATCAACGCCCTGACGCGTTGGGTCAAGGCCGGCGCTCACTGGCCCGAGTCCCGGTCGGAGTCGGCCGCCACCGCCCCTGCCCCATCATCGTCCGCGGCGACGACTCTGATTTCCGCGCAGGACCGGGCGTTCTGGGCGTTCCGGCCGGTCACTGTGCCTCCGACTCCGCACGTCAAGGATAAAAGCTGGCCCCGGTCGCCGATCGATGAGTTCGTGCTCAACAAGCTCGATGCGGCCGGGTTGAAGCCGGTCGCGGCTGCCGATAAACGGACCTTGATTCGACGCGCGACGTTCGACCTGATCGGGCTGCCACCGACCGTTGAGGAGGTTGAGGCCTTTCTGCGCGACGACTCGCCCGAAGCGTTTGCTCGGGTGGTCGACCGCCTGCTTGCCTCGCCCCATTACGGCGAGCGCTGGGGGCGTCACTGGCTCGACGTCGCGCGGTATGGCGAGGACCAGGCGCATACGTTCGAAGCCCGGCTCTATCCGAGTGGATTCCGGTATCGCGACTGGGTCGTCAAGTCACTCAACGACGACAAGCCATACGACCAATTCGTCATGGAGCAGATCGCCGGCGACTTGCTCGACGGGCCCAATCGCGACGATCGGCTCGCTGCCCTCGGCTTCTTCGCCCTCGGGCCGGTCTATTACGGCAAAGCGGTTTACGACGAGCTCGATGACCGCGTCGATACGCTCAGCCGCGGCTTCCTCGGCCTGACGGTCGCCTGCGCCCGCTGCCACGACCACAAGTTCGACCCGATCCCCCAACGCGACTATTACGCCCTGGCCGGGATCTTCGCGAGCAGTCAGTACAAGGAGTATCCCCAGGCCTCTGCCGAGGTCATCGCCCACTATGACCAGGCCCAGGCCGCGATCAAGGCCAAGACCGACGAGATCGCTTCGTTCCAGCGCTCGGAATCCGCGCGGCTGAGCGAGGCGCTCATCTCTCAGACGGCGCGGTATATGGTCGCTTCCTGGAAGCTCATGAACCGGCGGAAGGTCGAGCCGAAGCTCCAGACCTCCGACGTGGCCAAGGCGGAACAGGTCGAGCCGTTCTTCCTCGACCGCTGGGTGAAGTACCTCTGGCCCGAGCCGGCCGTCGAGCGTCCTTACCTGGCGCATTGGCTCAAGGTTGTCGCCGCTCAGGACAAGGCGGTTGACCTTTCCACGGACTCCGGTGCCCTGGCCCAGGTGACCGAGGAGGCGCACCGGTTCGAGACCTACCTCCAGTCGATCGTTGCGGTGAAGAAGGCGGTCGAGGCCCAGCAGAATGCCTCGAAGGCGATCGGCCTCGAGGCCAAGCCGGCCGAGTCTGTGGCGGGGGCGGGGGCGGGGGCGTCGCTCGCGGGCGTCGATAGCCAGGTCTTCGCGGAGATCGGCTCGCGTGACGGGCTCTTTGCCATTCCCAAGGACAGGGTGGATGGGCTGCTCTCCGCGGACGCGAAGGCGGCGTTGAAGACGCTCAAGTCCGAGCTGAACCGCTTGAAGAAAGAGGCGCCGCCGAAGTATGCCGTGACCCACGGGTTGGCCGAGGGGACGAGCATCGCGGACATGAAGCTCTTCCTGCGAGGGAACCCGGAAACCCCGGCGGACGATGTCCCTCGACGCTTTCTCTCGGTTCTGAGTCAGGAGAATCCCACGCCGTTCCGCCAAGGGAGTGGCCGGCTCGAACTGGCGCGGGCGATTGCCAGCCCGGCCAATCCGTTGACGGCTCGGGTGATGGTCAACCGGATCTGGGAGCACCACTTTGGCCGGGGCCTGGTCGGCACGCCCAGCAACTTCGGGCATATGGGGGAGCGGCCGACCCATCCCGAATTGCTCGACCATCTCGCGAGCCGGTTCATCGCGCTCGGATGGTCGATCAAGGCGTTGCATCGCGAGATCATGGGATCGGCGACTTATCAACTGAGTGGTCAGTACGACGCGCGGAACAACGAGGTCGATCCGGACAATCACCTGCTCTGGAAGATGAATCGGCGCCGGCTCGAGGTCGAAGCCTGGCGCGACGCGATGCTCGCGGTATCCGGCACGCTCGACCCCACCCTCGGCGGCCCCTCGATCGCGTTGACTTCCTCCGAAAACAAGCGGAGGACGTTCTACGCCTCGATCAGCCGCCATAGCCTGGATGGCCTGCTCCGGCTCTTCGATTTCCCCGACCCGAACATCACGAGCGACAAGCGGACCGTGACCGCGGTCCCGCTCCAGCAACTCTTCGTGCTCAACAGCACCTTCATGGAACACCAGGCCAAGGCCCTGGCCGCGCGGTTGCACGCGGTCCCGGACATGTCGCTTGCCGATCGGATCAAGCAGGCGTTCCTGGTGCTCTACGCCCGTCCCGCGAGCGAACGCGAAGTGCAATGGGCGTTGGAGTTCCTGGGAAGCGATGAGACGAAGCCCGATGGACAAGGTGGGGGCGCGCTCTCGAAGTGGGAGGAATACGCCCAGGTCCTGCTGGGAACCAACGAATTTACGTTCGTGGATTAATCAGCCGGGAGAATCCTCGCGAGCGGATTCTCGGATCGTCGGGCGGCGTGCGAAACAAGTTCGAAGTCTGAGGCGACGGAGATATGGACATGCGAAACCAGGGGGGCGATCCGTCTTTCTCGCGCCGGGACATGCTTCGGAAGATGGGAGGGGGCTTTGGCGCCCTCGGCCTGGCGAGCGTGCTGGCCGGCGAGGGGAGCGTCCTGAGCCGTGTCGTGGCCGACGAGCCAGCGGCCAATCCGCTGGCGCCGCGGTTGCCGCACTTCGCGCCCAAGGCGAAGCGGGTCATCTTCCTGTTCATGAACGGCGGCCCGTCGCACGTCGACACGTTCGATCCCAAGCCGCAACTGACCAGGTTTCATGGCGACAAGCCGGCGAATCAAGGAATCAAGACGGGCCGGAAGGGGGGCGGAACCCTGATGGGGTCCCCCTTCTCGTTTCAGAAGTACGGCCAGAGCGGGATCGAGGTCAGCGAACTCTACCCAAATGTTGGCAAGCAGATCGACGACATCTGCGTGATCCGCTCGATGCGGACCGACGTGCCCAACCACGAACCGGCCCTCTTGATGATGAACTCCGGGCAGATTCAGCCCACCCGGCCGAGCATGGGGTCGTGGCTGACTTACGGGTTGGGGACCGAGAACCAGAACCTCCCCGGCTTCGTCGTGCTCTGCCCCGGTAAACCGGTCGTGGGGCCGCAGCTCTGGAGCAACAGCTTCTTGCCCGGGATCTTCCAGGGAACGCACATCAATAATGCGTCCCTCGACCCCAAGGCGGTTATCCCGAACGTGCGGAACCGCAACCTCACCCGGTCCGCCCAGCGCAGTCAGCTCGACCTCCTGGCGAAGATGAACGGCGAGCATCTCGAAGGACGCGGCCGCGACCCGCAGCTCGAAGCCCGCATCGAGTCGTTGGAGATGGCCTTCCGGATGCAGTTCGAGGCGCAGGACGCGTTCGACATCAGCCAGGAATCGGCCGCGACTCGTGCCTTGTACGGCAAGGGTGAATTCGCCGACGCCTGCCTGATCGCGCGCCGGCTCGCCGAGCGGGGCGTGCGGATCAGTCAGATCTACTACGGCAACGGCCAGCCCTGGGACGATCACGCCGACATCCTGAACCACCGCAACCACGCCGCCAACAGCGACCAGCCGATCGCCGCTCTCTTGATCGACCTGAAGTCGCGGGGCCTGCTCGAGGACACGCTCGTCGTCTGGGGTGGAGAGTTTGGCCGGACCCCCACCTCCGAGGGCTCCAAAGGACGCGACCACCATAGCCTTGGCTTCACCATGTGGCTGGCCGGCGGCGGCGTGAAAGGGGGCCATGTCCACGGCGCCACCGACGAACTCGGCTTCGTGGCCATTGAGGATAAGGTCCACGTCCACGACCTCCATGCCACGATCCTCCACCTCCTCGGGATGGATCACGAACGGCTCACCTACCGCTATAGCGGCCGCGACTTCCGGCTCACCGACGTTCATGGTGAAGTTGTTCATGGCATTATTGCTTGAATTTGTTGGTTTGAATTGAGCCCCATCGGGGCAGCCCAAGGAAGCCCAGGGCAACGCCCTGGGGACTTGGTCGAAATGATCAGCAGCCCTGAAAGGGCGACCTAAAGGGTTATGGCTACAAGGCTAATGTCGCAAGGTGATGGCTCGGATTAGGTCGCCCTTTTAGGGGTGATGAGTGTAAATATGTCGATTTCCCGGGGCGTTGCCCCGGGCTTCCTTAGGCCGCCCCGTTGGGGCTAATACCGGCCAACGCGTGCGCCGCTCGACGGTCAACCGCTGTAAGGAAGAATCGTGACCCGTAGCGTAGTGAGTCACCGTGAGTCCGGGCGCGTGGAGAGACGGATGCTTCGACGATACGCCCGTGGTGGAGACTTGCGCGGAAAGACTACGTGGGGGATCGTCTGGTTCACGATCGCAACGTCGCAATACGTTGGCCCCGTGGTCGTTCGGGCGGCGGATCACGCGAACGAGGAACGTGTCGAACGCCGGGTATTGTCCTTCCTGGCGACGGAAGTGCCTCAATGGTTCCGGGAGAATCATTGCTACTCGTGTCATAACAATGGCGATGCCGCGCGTGCGTTGTTCGCCGCGAAAAAGCTGGGCGTCAGCCTGCCTGAGGACGCTCTTCGCGACACGATTGCGTTTCTCGAGCGACCGGAGCGCTGGGACAAGAATGGGGTCGACGCCGCGTTCAGCGACAAGCGCCTGGCGCGGCTCCAGTTCGCCAATGCGCTGGCGGCGGCCGTCGACGCCAACGCGATCGGGGATCGATCGGTGCTCCTGAATGCGGCGGCCCGTCTGGTGGTTGACCAGGCGCCAGACGGCTCGTGGAACATTGATGAAGTGGCCTTGATCGGTTCGCCCGCCACCTACGGCGCACCGCTCGCAACCGCCCTGGCGCGCCGGACCCTTCTCACCGCCGATGCCGATCGGTTCGCGGGACCGATACGTCAGGCGGGGCGTTGGCTTCAAGCTCGGCCCGTGCGAAACACCCTGGATGTTGCCGCGATCTTGATCGGGTTGAAACCGACCGAGGTGCCGTCCGACCTGCGGGTGCGCTGTCTCGACCTGATTCGAAAGGGCCGGTCGACGGACGGAGGATGGGGCCCGTTCCCGACCTCCCCTCCCGAGGCGTTCGATACCGCGATCACCCTGCTCGCCCTCAGCCGCTGGCCCGCTCCGCCTCCAGAGGTGGCTTCCTTCATCCAAGGGGGGCGGAGTTACCTTGTCGCCAATCAAGCCGAGGACGGGAGCTGGCCCGAAACCACCCGTCCAACCGGTGGCGAGAGCTACGCCCAACGCCTTTCGACCACCGGTTGGGTTGCTCTGGCTCTGCTCGCCACGGATTGAAGCGGGGCGTTTGCTGCCCCGAAGGGATAGCCTTTTCTCGTCAATTATGAAAATGGCGACGTGTTTTGGATCCCGAAAGGCGACCGCCCGAGCCAGGCCCTGGCTCTTGGCGGTCGCCCCTTCGGGACGGCTTGGATGATGGTTTCGACGCTTAATCCTTGACCGGCGACGGCCCCTTCTCGATTTCCTCGAACGGGATGTTCAGGATCGGGTAGGCGCTCCAATCCTTGTGGTCGAAGTGCCACCACTCGTTGATGTTGACGGTGAATCCTTCCTTTTCCATGGCGTGGCGGAGCAACTCGCGGTGCCAGTGCTGGAGGGAGGTTCCGCCGGGATAGTCGGGATAGGAGCGCTGGGAGAATTCGTCATAGCCGCCGACCATCGGCACTGGCTTACCGGTGGCGATTTCGTAGAGGGTCAGGTCGATCGCGGAGCCGCGGTTGTGTCTCGATCCCTTGGCCGGGTTCGCGACGAAGATCTTGCTCGGTCCGGGCGTTGCGTCCCAAAACATCTTGGTGACGTACCAGGGGCGGTACGAGTCGTGGATCAGGATCCCGTACCCGAGCGGTTTGAGCGCCTGGTGAACTTTTTTGAGGGCCTCGGCGACCGGCCGTTGCATGAACGAGCGGGCCGAGGAATAGAGGGGAGTTCCCATAAAGTTATTCGCGGATGCGTAGCGGATGTCAAGCTTGATCGACGGCTCGATCGTGGTGATGTCGACCAGGTCCGGGGCGCGGAACTCGTCGGCCTCGCGCGGCGGCTGCGCGGCGAGGGCTTCCACCCGCAGGTCGGCGACCGGCCGGAGAGGCTGGATCCGGAAGGTGGCGCCATCCTCTCCATCAATGGGCCGACGCACGAACCGGACTTCGGCCGCCACCACGTCTTTGACGCGACCGTTCTCATCTCGACTGAACTTCAAGCTTTCACCGTCGTAGAGCCCACGGGGAGGAAACCGGAAGTGATCGGGGGAGACCTCTTCGAGGGGGTACGAGAAGAACCACTCGATCAGAGCGTGGAGCTTACCGTCGTTCTCATAGATAAACAGGACGTTATGATCCCAACCGTATTCGCCGATCAGGCCCGCCCAGCGCTCGGGTGAGGGCTCGGGTTTGGCCACCGCCACGCGAGTCAGAGGGGTGCCATCGACGATGAGTTGATCCCCCTTATGCTCGACCTTGGACCCATAATCGAGCAGGTCGTCGACGATGAGTTGATCCCCCGACTTGCGAAGTTCGGCCCGCGCCCCTCCATCCCGAGGAGTCAGGTAGAGCTTGCCGTTGCGGGCGAGCAAGTCGACCGCTTGATCGCCACCGGCGTATCGTCCTTCGAGGCTCAGGGCGAGTTCCGGAGGCACGGGGGAACTGGACTCAAGCGCGGGTAAGGGCTTGCTCGCGCGCACCGCGAGCATCAGCCTTAAGGCGGTGTCGGCAATCCGTTTGGTCAGGGCGTTGGCACAGTCTCGGTTCGCGATCACGACGACGCCCAGCTTCTCGTCGGGGAGCGCACCCACCTCGGTGGCGAAGCCATAAACCGCGCCGCCGTGTCCGATCCGGCGGTGTCCATCGATATCGGCGAGCGCGAAGCCAAACCCGAATTTCGACTTGTCGCCGGCCTTCGAGAACTGCGGCTCGATCATTTGCCGGAGCGTTTCAGGCTTGAGGATCGTGGCCCCGTCCGGCCCTTTGCCATCGGCGAAGAGCGTGCTGAGGAATCGGCCGAGGTCGAGGACGTTCGAATAGAGGTTGCCGGCCGGTGCCGTGCCCAGGGCGAACGTCGGCGCGGCGAACGAGCGGCCGTCGAACGTCGCCATCGCTCCCTTGGCCAGGTACGGCTTCATCGCGGGAGTCGGCGCGAACCGGGTCCGATCGAGCCGGAGCGGGCCGAAGAGCCGGCGCTCCATGGCTTGCGAGAAGGGCTCGCCGCCTACGCGCTCGAGCACCAAGCCGACCACCGCGATGCCCGCATTGGAGTATTTGGTTTTGAACTCGGGTGCATAGACCAGCGCTGTGTCGTTTAGGCTTTTCACCGTCGCGTCGAGCGAGGGCTCGGTCGGGTCGAAATAGTGGCCGACCGGAGATTCGCGGACGAGTCCCGAGCGATGGGACATGAGTTGCCGGAGCGTGATCGGCTTCCCCTTGGTCTGCTTGGGCGCGAACCCGGGCAAGGAGTCGGACACGGGGGCGTCAAGGTCGAGCAACCCCTGTTCGACGAGTTGCATCACCGCGATATCGGTGAAGAGCTTGGAGACCGAGCCGACGCGGTAGACCGTCTCGGCCGAGGCGGGGACGCGTCGGCGCGGATCGGCGAAGCCGAAGCCCCGGGCCCAGGCGACCTGCTGGTCGTCGATCAAGGCGATCGAGAGGCCCGGGATCTCCTTCTGATCGATCTCCGAACTGATCCAACTCTCGAGTTTCTTGGCGACTTCCGCGTACGGTTCTCGAGGCGGGACGGTGGCGTCGGCCATCGTCGCACGCGGGATCAGCGTCGTGAGGACCAAGAGGGTCAACGCAGCGATGGCGCGGATCACAACACACTCCGTTTCCAGTCGAAGCCGAGCCCGACGAATCCGGACGGGATCCGCTCGAGCGACTCTTCGGATTCAAGCCTCGGACGTCGAGCAGGTCCGAGGTGCGCGTTCTCCCAAGGACAAGATCGTCGCCGAAGACTGCGATCGAGGCAATGATCGTGCGGGTCAGGCCACCTGGTTTCAAGCCGACAGGCCTGGCCAGGTTCGTACTCGGACCCGGCAGCCTTCGCCCGCGACGGCGAGGGCACCGACGTAACCGGGGCCGGGGTGAAGCTCGTGCAGCGACCAGCGGGCCGCCTCGTCGCGATTGTCGTGCGTGACCAGCACCGCGGCCGGCGCTCCCGGGGCGAGTGAGACCTCGAACGAGTCGAGCGGGAGTGCGAGGCCCTTCCCTTGTGCCTTGATGTACGCTTCCTTCCGGGTCCAGCACGTGAAAAAAGCCTGGATTCGCTCCTCGGCCGGCAACGAGCGGATCGCAGCCAGCTCGGCGGGGGCAAAGAACCGCGCGGCGATCGCGTCGGCGGCGAAGTCGGGGCGGATCGTTTCGAGGTCGATGCCCAGTTCCCGTTCGCGCGCGAACCCGAAAAGGGCGATCTCGCCGGAATGCGAGATGTTGAACCTCACGAGGTCGGGCTCATGGGCGTCGGCCAGGGCCGGTTTGCCGTGGGCATTATAAGAGAATTGAACATGCGAGGGCTCGATCCGCAGGTAACGGCCGAGCAGAACTCGTAGGAGACCCCGCGCGACGGTGAAGTGGCGCCGACCTTTTTCAAACGAGTAGCGATCGGCCCGCTTTCGCTCGGGTTCGTCGAGCAAGGTCCGGAACTGCGCGATCTCATGCTCGGCTTGCTCGAGCGAGGCCATCCAGACATGGACGTCATCGGGGCCAAGCGTCTCGACACTGTCGCCCGGTCTGAACGAGTAGGAGGCTGTCGTCATGCGGGAAGCCCCTGAAGTGGCGTCAGGGCCCGGCTCAACACCGCCAGCAGTTCCGCCGTGGCCGTCTGGAGGAAAAAGTGGCTTCCTGGAAAATGTTCAGATTTGAACGTTTCGCTTGTCTGAAGTCGCCAGCCTTCCAGTTCTTCCTGATCGACCCAAGGGTCGGTGCGCCCCCCCAGGGCAAGAATGGGGAGAGGTAACGGGGGTTCAGTCGTATAGATATACGTTGCGTTGACCGCAAGGTCGGCGCGGATGATCGGCGAGAACAGGCTCATCAATTCGTTGTGATCGAGGAGCGCTTGCGGGGTTCCATCCAGCAGCCGAAGCTCTTTGCGGAACTCCGGCTCGGGGAGGGTGTGGATCGGCCGGCGACGCGGGCGAAGTTGTGGAGCGATGCGACCGGAGGCGATCAAAAGCTGGGGACTCGGCAGGTTTCGCCGTCGCAATTCTCGGGTCAGCTCGAAGGCGACCAGGGCGCCCATGCTGTGCCCGAAGAGGGCGAATGGCTGATCGAGGTCGGCGGCGAGGGCCTCGACGAGGTCGTCAATGAGCGGGCCGATGAGCTGATGGATCGGCTCGCGGATTCTGGTCTCGCGACCTGGAAGCTGGATGGCGCAGAGCTCGACCCCCTCGGGGAGCTGGTCCGGCCAGAGCCGGAAGAGGGATGCGCCACCCCCCGCGAACGGGAAGCAAAAGAGCCGGAAATTCGCCAGTCGATTTGGCTTGGGCCGGACCAGCCAAGGATTCGTCGCACGATTCGTCTGCATGGACCTCTGTCTCGTCAGTGAGCATTCTCATAAGCGACTGCGGTTGACCGTCGAGTGGCGCATGCTCTCGCCGGTTTCAGCCCCAACCGGGCGGCCCAAGGCAGCCCGGGGCAACGTCCGGGAAATCAACATGTCCCGCTCCCAGAACCCTGTAAGGGCGGTCTGGGGGGCTGGGGGCCACCCGAACGTAAACCGCTGGAGTTCGCTTCGGTGGGGCGCACATCGAACCTGCCCGAACTGAGCTCGGTTCCGCTCAGTCCTTCTCGGTCCGAACCAGGCTGGCTCCGATTCGGGACACGGTCTTCGGGTCGTTCATGCCCGACTTGCCGAACCCAGGAAGCGCACCGAGGGCAACCGCCTCCTCCTGGGCTTTGGCCAGGTCGCTCACGAGCATGGTGGGCGTGCCTGCCAGTTCCGGGTCGGCCTTCACGGTCTGGATCAATTCAAGGCCGAGCGATCCGTCAAGGTCCGTAACCCGGTTGACCAGCAGCAGGTCGTAACCCCCTGCGCGGAGTTCGCTGAGCGCGTCTTCAAACGTGTCGGCGGCCGTGATCTGGGCGTTCAGTCGACCGGCTAAGGCCCGGGTCAGGCTTCCGTGGTCGAACCCACATTGACCGACACTGAGGATCCGAGGAACGGCCATCGAAGGGCTCCGCTTTATCAATAATGGGGTTCAAGCACAAAAGGGACGGTGGCAGCACGTCCACTTTAGCGTGCGGCAAACCCGAAGCTCAAGTCACGAAGTCTCGCCTTGCGGACTCGTCGAGCGCTCAAGCGAGCCCGTTTCGCACGGCTTCACGCATTTTTTCCAGACCGGTGCGTGCCACGAGCAACGGATCTTGTTTCCAGTACTCGCGGTTGAACAGCTCGAGCGAGAGCATCCCGCGGTAGCCGACGGCTTTGAGCGTCTGGAAGACCGCGCCCAGCGGAGCGACGCCGTCTCCCGGATAGATCCGATGGGCGTCGGTGATGGTGTCGCGCGAGGGCGAGTCCGGGTAGTCGTTGAGGTGGAACACGTGGAACGCCTGCCCGGAGAGGAGCTTCAAGCCCTCGAAGCTCGAACCCCCTTTGTGGAGATGGTAGACGTCGGGCAGGATGCAGGCCTTGGGGTGTCCCGAGTCCATGGCCACCAGCGCCGCCTCGCTGAGTCGGCCGAGCGTCTTGGAGAAGCCCCAGACCTCAACCTGAGGCACGACACCGATCGAGTCGCCCAGTTCCAGGAGGGTCCGATAGCGGTCGGCGACCCGCCTGAGGTCGAGGTCGGAACGATCGGTCGCCCCGAGCGGCGGAGCGGCGATCCGGTGCCCCCCGATGCTGAGGACCAGCTCCATGTTTCTCTTGGCTTCCTCGAGGCCCTTGCGACGTCGCCCGTCGTCATCCACGGCCCACTCGAAGAAGCCGATCGCGTCCTCGACGCTCAACCCCTGGTCGGCGATCCGTTTGCCCAGATCCTTGAGCGAGCCGCCCGCGTTTGCATACTGATCGAGCTCCCGGATCCAGGGCTCGATCCCCTGATAGCCGGCCTTTCCGACGATGTCAACCACGTCCGGAATCGCGAGCTTTTGACCTTGGATCGTGCTGGTGTTGAAGCAAAATCCAAACGGCGAATCGGCTCGGTCGTCGGCCGCCTCGGCCTTGCCGCCCCCCAGCGCACCGAGCGTCAGTCCGGCTCCGAGCCCGGCTGGTACGGTCGACAACCATCCACGACGCGACAGCTCACTCATCGGCGTTCTCATCCTCTGGGCCGTGATTAATGCGGGGCGGGAAGATGCGACCTCGATCCCCTTGCGAATCGAGAGTCGCCTTATATGATTCAGTTCTGATGCGATCTGAGCGTCAGGCGGAAGTCCAGGTGGCGAGTTGGCCGCTCCGGTAAGCGCGGTTGCCGAGATGGGCCGCCGAGGCGGCGCTGACGCCTGCTTCAGCCGGGCAATGGGGACGTTGCCGGCTCCGGACGCAATCGATCCAGTTGGTCAGGTGAAGCAGCTCGCCATCGGGCTTGTCGTAGAAGTCGCGGCCGCGGTGAGGGTCGGTGCCCAGGATCCACTCCTCGGGCTTCCCTTTGCCTCCTTCGGGATGGATCTCGTAGCGTCCACGGTCGATGTAGAGGGTCCCGTCGGTCCCCATGAATTCGATCATGGCGCCGTTGCGGGCGTTCGAGAACGTGCCTTCGAAATAGGCCTGAATTTCGTTGGGGTAGTGGAGCAAGCACTGGATCGTATCCGGGGTCTCCCAGACCCCTTTGCTGGCGAGCTGGTCGCCGATCGCCGCGGCTTGCTCGGGGTGATCGAGGTCGAGGAACCAGTGGGCCACGTCGATCCAGTGCACCATCAGGTCAGTCAGTAGTCCGCCGCCGAAATTCCAGAACCAGCGCCAGTTCCGGAAGCGATACTCGTCGAACGGCTGTTCGGGAGCCGAGCCGAGAAAGGCTTTCCAGTCGACCTGTTTCGGATCGACGCCGAGCGGACCCTTCAGCATCCGGCTCCGCGTGTTGCGATTCCAGGTCAGGTGGACCTTGAAGATCCGGCCGATCCGCCCTTGGTCGACCAGTTCCTTGGCCTTCATGATGTGGGGCATACTGCGCTGTTGGGTGCCGATCTGAACGATCTTGCGGGTCTCGTTCTGGGCCTTGATGACGGCGGCCCCTTCGGCCAGGTCGTGCGTCAGCGGCTTCTCGACGTAGACGTCCTTCCCCGCTTTGCAGGCGTCGATGGTCATTGGCACATGCCAGTGATCGGGGCTGCCGATCAGAACGGCGTCGATGTCTTTGCGATCGAGGAGCTCGCGATAGGCCCGGCTGACGTGGGCCTTGGAGTCGGCGAGCTTTCGGCCTTCTTCCAGGTGCGGTTCGTAAATGTCGCAGACCGCGGCGATCCGGACGTTGGGGATGTTGGCCAGCGACTTCATCAAGGTCCGGCACCGCCCGCCCGTGCCGATGCAGGCGACCTCGATCGTGTCGTTTGCCGCGTAGCCACGCGTGGTCTCGAGCCCCGTCGCTGCCGCGAGCAACGCCCCCGCGCCGACCTGCCCCATTGTCTCCAGGAACTCTCGCCGCGACTTGCTTGCGCGCATTCGATCGTATCCTTCAGAAAATAAAGGGTCGCGTCCGCGACCGGAGCGGTCGATTCTATGAAGCTGGCGTCGATCAGCCTTAGTATCGCAAGCGAGGGCGTACGCACAAGGCCCTGGCGTCATGGAGTGGGCCCCGATTGCTTTCGCTCGCCTCTGGCTCGCGAATAAGGACGGCGAGCTTACGCTCCCTGTTTTTCGAGCCTTCGCGTATGGCTGTGTCAAACCCAGGGGCTTACGCTCGCCGCTCAGCGAATACTCGAAACGGCGATGGATTGGCGACCAGGGTCAGAGGAGCCGGTTTTCCCGGATGACCTGCGAGTACCAATGAGCGCTCAGCTTCGGAGTGCGCTTCTGTGTGGCGAAGTCGACGTGGACGATTCCGAATCGCTTGGCGTAGCCTTCGGCCCACTCAAAATTATCGAGAAGTGACCATGCGAAATAGCCGCGCACGTCGTAGCCTTCGCGGACGGCTCGGTGGAGCTCGACCAGGTAACTCCGCATCACTTCGCGACGGTCGAGGTCGATGACCTCACCATCGGCATTGATCGTGTCGGCCAGCGCGGCGCCATGCTCGGTGATGTAGAACGAGGGGACGCCAAAAACCTCGGCGGCGTGACGAACTCCCCAGTAAAGCACTTGGGGCGTGAGGTTCAGCCAGGGAAGATCCCCTTGGGGAAACTGCCGAGGAAAGGCCAGTCGTTCGGTGAGGCCGTTCCGACCCGCTCGCACGAAGTCGCCCGAGTACAGGTTGAGCCCGAGGAAGTCCATCGGCTGGGCGATCCCGGCGAGGTCGCCCACTTCCACTTGCGGCGCGTCGGCTCCCGCCGCGGAGAGGAAGTCCTCCGGGTAGCGTCCTCGGAAGAGCGGTCCCATGAGCTGGCCGTTCGAACGCTCATACTCCGCGCGTGCCGCCGCGATGTGTTCGTCCGTCTCGATCACGGGGATTTGGGGCGGTGGCAGATGGTTATGGACGAGTCCGACCCGCGCGCCGGAGCCACCGTGTGAGCGCACGGCCGAGACCGCATAGCCGTGAGCGAGCAAGGCATGATGATAGCCTTGGTTGACCGCTCGCGCGGATTCGGTGCGGCCGGGCGCGAACTCCCCTTCCAAATAGCCCTTGCCGATGAAGCAAGGGATCTCGTTGAGCGTAAACCAGTTCTTGACGCGGTCACCCAGACGCTTGACCACGGTCTCGGCATACGGTCGAAACGCTTCCGCCGTGGATCGGACGAGCCAGCCGCCGCGATCTTCGAGCGCCTGCGGCAGGTCCCAGTGGAAGAGGGTGACCCAGGGGGTGATTCCGGCCGCGAGCAGGGAGTCGATCAGCCGGTCATAGAAGTCGAGCCCGCGCGGATTGACCGGGCCGTCACCCGAGGGAAAGATTCGAGGCCATGCGATCGAGAGCCGGTAATTGCGGATCGCGAGGTCCGCCATCAAGGCGGCGTCTGCTTCGTAGCGGTGATAATGGTCGCAGGCGGTTGCGGGGGTGTCACCGTTGGCGATGTGGCCACGGGTGGCCGCAAACCGGTCCCAGATCGACTCCCCTTTACCATCCTCGCGGGCCGCCCCTTCGATTTGCGCTGAGGCGGCCGCCGCGCCCCAGACGAAGTCTTCGGGAAACCGATAAGATGGCGTCGTCATGAGTGGGGTCCTGACACAGACAAACAAGTTGCCGAGGGCTCGGCACGGTCGGCCGCGTACTCATCGGTATCGTAGTCGTTGGCCGTGGCTCGTAACAGCGCCTCGCTGGCTTGTTCGGTTCTCAAGAGGCGATCCGGCGGGCCAGGATCAGCGGGCGTTTGCCGATCACCTGCGGGAGCGACTCGGAACGAGCTGGGACCGTCGAGGCGACGGGAAGCAGGTTGTCCGCAAGGCGTGTTTTGGGGCGGTCCGTCGACGGATCGAGATTGGGAAGTTGAACAAGGTCTCGTCCGGAGGAGAGCGCGGGGAGGAGCGCGGGTTTGGAGGCGAGTGCGGGCGCAGGCCGTTGATCGAAGTGCGGCCGGCCCGCGAGTTCGGTCGCGTGGCAGCGGACGTCGAGGACGCGATTTTCGGATCCGCGATGAGTCGTCGAATCGGCAAGGGATCGAGGCGTTGCGTCAAGCTTGGCCGAGTGGGCGAGAGGCAAGGACCCGGCGATCGCTCGTCCCCCATCCTGCGTGGAGATTACGGCCTGATTGAACGCCGTTGCGCGTGATCGCTTGCGCCTGGCGGTGGCTCCGATGACAACGATCAGGCAGCCGCACGCCACCCCGAGGATGACCTGATTGGTAGGGGCGGTTTCTCGGCGGTCGATCATGGGGAGACCGGCGATCGTGCGTTTCGGATTCAGGGGAGACCGCTCGGTTGGTCTCACGACGGCGGACCCGGCTTTTGGAACGGGAGTCGGACCTGATTGGCGCGCGGCCGAGACGACAGCCTGGGCGAACGCGTTGCAATCCGGAAAGCGCTGCTGTGGATCGCGTGCGAGGCCCCGATGCACGGCCGAGCAGAGGGCAATGGAGATCGTCGGGCAGACTTGGCGAAGCTCCGGGGGGTCGATGCTTGTCTCTTTCTCGAAAACCCCCGCGCTGGTTTGACCCTCGAACGGGGGGTGACCGCTCAAGAGTTCATAGACTGTTGCTGCTAACGCATACTGATCGGATTGTCCGTCGGCCGGCGCTCCCGCGACGATCTCGGGGGCGAGGATTGCCGAGCCGCCGGCGAGCTGACCGTTGGCGCTCGGTGGGCTGCCTCCCGGGGTGGAGGGAGGGAGCCACTCCGCCATCGCCTCGGCCATTCCGAGCCCGCCCAGAGACGCGTGGCCGTTTTCATCGAAGAGGATGTTGGCAAGGCTCACTTCGCGAGAGAACCGGTTCCGGGCGTGGAGAAAATCGAGCGCATCCGCCACGTCGGGAAGCCACTGCTCGAGCGAGCGCGGGGCCACGGGAGCGGGCCGTCCGTCGGGGCCGACCGGCCTCCGAAACTTCAGGCTTCCCCCCGTGCGATGCTCGGCGACCACGAAAGGCGTATTCTCATAGGTTCCCACCTCGGTGACCTTGACCAGATGGGGATGGACCAGCCGGGCTCCCGAACGAACGGCGCGCATGAAGCGCGCCTTCGATTCGTGGTTGGGGACGGGAGGGAACGCAGGAACCTCGACGATGACGTCCGCGTCGAGGTTGCGGTCGTGGGCCAGATAGACGACGCCCGCGGCGGCCTGGCGCAGGGTATCGAGAATCTGGTAACGTCCGTTCGCGAGCTTCATCCCCTGCCACGATCCGACCCGGAGGGGACGGGCCGGGGAGGACGGCGCTCGCACCGACTCCGTCTCGGCCTCGATCGTTCTGCCGGCGAGGAGGACGCAACGATCGACCGAGCGCCGGCTTCCTTCCGAGAGATGAGTCGAGAGATGTTCGAGCGATTGGCTGGCATCGGCGGCCGAATACCGATGGTACGGCGAGCCTGAACCTTGCTGAGCGCTCGAATTCGCCGAGAGGCTGGCAACCACGGCCACGACGAGCAGGATCCGCCTGGCAAAGTTTGCGGTTTTGAGATCACGATGCGGGCCACGGTAGATCGGGTGGCCGGCGTCGGGGGCGTCGCGACTCTCGTCGTTTGACTTTCGGTTCTCGGACGTGAACACGATCGGATCGCGGCCGAGACAGCGATGGAAGCGGCCGTCGAACCGGGTCGTCGAATGCTCGAACCAAAATTCGCCGAGCGCGCGCTCGATCTCCTCGCGTTCGCTCCCCATCGGGTGGATCAAGGCGTTTTGGGTGCGCAGAAGGATGGCTCGGCAACGAGGGCATGAGGCGATTGTTGGACGTTCTGCTGGCATGCGAAATTACCTCGGATAGGATTAGGTCGCCGTCCTTCCGCGACACTTGCAACAGTCGGGAATCCACCCGACGGCGACTCGGATGGGTCGCCCCCGTCCCTCACCCTGGAGGGTCTTCATTCCCTGACGACGCTTTTATTTTGGCTTGCGCGAATCAGTCCGAAATCTCGACCTCCCGTCGGTTGTACTTTTTCCCATCTTTGTAGTTATTTCCTCATCAACAGAGGAGAATTTTCCCATTCTTTCGCCGAGGAGCGCGCGACGGAATGGGAGCGGTGCCGGTCGCTTTCGAAACTCAGGCGACCGCGTCAGCGGACGGAGCGATCCCAAATCGCCGACGAAATCGCCGCCGTGGAACTCGCCCGCGCGACCGACGCATCTCATTTGCAGAGCAAAGCGAGCAGGGTTTGCCGTTCGGGCGAGCGTGGTTTTCGCCGGTTCACGCCGCACCAAAGACTTGGAGAGCGCACTCAGATTCTGAGTGACTCCGTCGGCATCTCCATCCTGATAGATGTGATCGAGTGGTCGTGCCGTCAGGTTGTGTCAATCGACGTGGAATCAATTGATGACAGAACGAGCCGACGATCCGCAGTGCAAATCGAATGCCAATGCACTCGGGTTGATCGAAAAGAACCGGGCGGAGGGCCACGGTTTCGGAAGACCCTCGTCCCGGGGACCGTGGGTGCCCTGCCTGCTCGTGCTTGGGCGATCGATCCACCCTGAAATCTGGCAGGAAATCGGGTAAAATCAGAGCCAGAGAGGACCGGTCGAACGCCCGGCCTCTGGTTGGAGGGACCCGGTCTATGTCGATGTCACCGTTGCGGAACGAGTATACGAAAGCCACGTTGGACGAGAAGGATATCGACCCCGATCCGATTCGCCAGTTTCAAGTTTGGTTCGACGCCGCCCTGGCGGCCAAGGTGGACGAGCCCAACGCGATGGCGCTGGCGACGGCCACTCCGGACGGCCTGCCGTCGGTTCGGATCGTCCTGCTGAAGGGAGTCGACGCCCGGGGCTTTACCTTCCACACCTGCTATGACGGGCGGAAGGGGCGTGAGCTCGACGCCAATCCCCATGCGGCTTTCGTGCTCTTCTGGCCGGCTCTCGAACGCCAGATCCGGGTTGAGGGGCGGGTCGAACGGGTGAGCGGCGAGGAGTCGGACGCCTATTATCAGAGCCGCCCCTTGGAATCGAGACTCGGCGCCTGGGCTTCGCCCCAGAGTGAAGTCGTTCCCTCGCGTGCGACGTTTGAGGATCGCATGGAGGAATACCGAACCCTTTATCCGGATGGCGAGCCGATTCCTCGGCCGCCGAATTGGGGTGGCTATCGGATCTTGCCGCACACACTGGAATTCTGGCAAGGGCGTCCGAGCCGGCTCCACGACCGGGTGCGTTACCGCCGGGACCCCAACGGCGATTGGCAGGTCGAGCGACTCGCCCCTTGAACGCCGAGGCGCGATCGCGAGTGGCTTCCGTCGCAAACGACCGATCCGAGTGAAATTGCGTGCGACGTCGTTGCTCGGTGCCCCGGGCCTTGGCTCTGGATCGGGAAGGGTTGGTATGTCTTCATCGGATCAGAGCCTCGGCGATGAGCGATCGAGGTTGTGGCGGCCGACGCTGGGAGCTTGGCCTGACGAGGGAGGTGCCGGGACGCGGTTTCGGGTCTGGGCTCCCGAGGCCCGCTCGGTCGAGGTGGTTCACCTCCCTTCCCAAGGAGGTGAGTCGATCATCGCCCTTGAACGTTCGGACGACGGGACGTTTGGAGGGCGAGTCGAGGCCGCGGTTGTCGGGGATCGGTACCTCTACCGCTTGGACGCGAAGGGAACCTATCCCGACCCCGCCTCGCGGTTCCAACCCGAGGGCGTTCACGGCCCGTCAACGATCGTGGACCCAGCCGGATACCGGTGGTCGGATCAAGGGTGGCGGGGAGTGAACCGTGAAGCGCTCGTCATCCACGAGATCCACGTCGGCACTTTTTCGCCCGAAGGGACCTTCGCCGGGCTGACCGATCGCCTGCCGTGGCTCGTCGAGCTGGGGGTGACGGCGCTCGAGCTGATGCCGGTCGCCGACTTCGCGGGGTCACGAAGCTGGGGCTACGACGGTGTCGACCTGTTCGCCCCTTCCCGGAGCTACGGCACGCCCGACGACCTCCGCCGCCTGGTGGATCAGGCCCACCGCGTCGGGCTCGCGGTGATCCTGGACGTGGTTTACAACCACTTCGGACCCGTGGGCAACTACGCTCCAGCGTTCAGCCCGAACTATCTCTCCACGACCCATCGGAGCGTCTGGGCCGCCTGTGTGAACCTGGATGGCGAGCGGAGCGCGTGGGTCCGCGAGTTCTTCATCGAGAACGCGCTGCACTGGGTGCACGAGTACCACGTCGACGGCCTTCGGCTCGATGCCACCCACGAGCTCCACGACGACAGCGCTCGCCACTTTCTGGCCGAGCTCACGTCGCGGGTCCGGGCCTCGGCTCCTGACCGGGAGCTCGTCCTGATCGCCGAGGATGACCGCAACCTGGCCAAGATGGTGCAACCGGAGAGCGTCGGGGGATGGGGCCTTGATGGCGTCTGGGCGGATGATTTTCATCACCAGATTCGTCGCTTCCTGGCGGGCGACCACGAAGGGTATTACCGCGACTACAGCGGATCGATTCCCGACCTCGTGGAGACGCTGAACCAAGGGTGGTACTACCATGGACAGCCGTCGATTCATCAGGGCATCGGCCGGGGAACCGATCCGCGCGGGCTCGCTCCGCGCTCGTTCGTGTTCTGCCTCCAGAATCACGATCAGATTGGGAACCGGGCGTTTGGGGATCGGTTGAGCCTGAGCGTCGACCTGGCGGCTTATCGCGCGGCGACGGCTTTGTTACTCACCGCGCCGGCGATCCCGCTCCTCTTCATGGGTCAGGAATGGGCGGCGACCACACCCTTTCTCTATTTCACGGACCACGAGGAGGATCTGGGAAAGCTCGTGACCCAAGGTCGCCGTCAGGAGTTTCGTCATTTTCAGGAATTCGTGGATCCCGAGGCGCGTGAGCGGATTCCCGACCCCCAGGCGGCCTCCACGTTCGCTGCCAGTCGGCTCGACTGGTCGGAACCGGAGCGTGCCCCCCATGCCGCGACCCTGAACCTGTACCGGGCTTTGCTGGCACTCCGTCGCCGTGACCCCGCACTCTGCTCGAACCAGCGCGACGACGTTCAAGCCATCGCACTCGACGATGCCTCGCTGCTCCTGCTCCGGCGCTCGAGTCGTGACGGAGCCACCTTACTGATTGTCGTTCGCCTCCGCGGGGCGGGCGCGGTCCGCTTGGAGAACGCGCCCGCGCTCGGCCTTCCTTCCTGGTGGGATCGCCTGGAGCTCGTCCTGACGACCGAAGATCCGTCGTTTGCCGTCGATCCCCTGCCTGTGGAGATCGACCGCTCTCAGGGTGTCCCCCTGATTCGGTTCCGCCGCGCTGGGGCGGTTGTCCTACGAATCCAACCGCCCCGAGGGAACGTCTGATCGCGGGAGCATGTTGCCCCTTCCCTCCCAGGTCGATCCGAGGGCGTGCTCGCCGGGCGGCTCGTGCGGTAAAATGGCCGTCACGATCCGGTCGAGCACGTTCGCCGGGCATCCGAGGCTTGTGGACGGAATCAATGGACGACCAGCAGACAACGACCGGCACGCTCAAGGAACTGGTACGCACGTTCTCGACGGAACGGAACTGGGAGCAGTTCCATCACCCCAAGGACCTCGGTCTGGCGCTCGTTTGTGAGGTGGGCGAGGTTCTCGAGCACTTTCGCTATCGGAACAACGACGAGATTCAAGCGTTCCTGGCCGATCCGGCCAAGAAGCGGGAGTTGGCCCACGAGTTCGCCGACTGCCTCTGGCTCTTGCTCCGTCTCGCCGACGTCTGCCAAATTGACCTGGCCTCGTCACTCCAAGAAAAGGTAGAACTGGCCGCGCTGAAGTATCCCATCGATCAGGTCTACGGGCGAGCGGACAAGTACACCACCTATCAGACGTCGCGCTCCGAGAGCGAATCGCCGGCCGAGTGACGCAGCTCGGGAGAATCGATCCGTCGTTCGCCCCTGCCAATTGTTTTTTGAGGTCGGCGTGAAAATAGACTCAAGTTCCTGGCGCAGACTGACGAGACAGAAGAAGTCGAGATGTCAACGCGCGCCGGCGTCCATGGATGGGCGAGGGATCCGGAGCTGAAGCGGGGTGGGAACTCGAAGCGCTTCGAGAGGCAGGACGACCGGGTGGGAATGGATTCCAGGCCCCTTGGTTCTGATCTGTCGAAGCGATGCAACGCGTTCTGCCCGATCGGCTTGGATACCCCGGTGCGACTGGCCCTTAGCTCAGGAGGAGCACGCGTGGCCGAACTCACTCTGCTAGACTCGGTTGCCAACGCCATCCGCGCGGAGGCAGAGAATACGCGCACCTTGACCATTGACGCCAACACGCGTCTGGTCGAAGACCTCGACCTCGACTCGATCGACATCGTCGGCGTGACGATGCGGCTCGAGGACCGGTTCCACATCGAAATTGATGTGGAGGATATCAAGCACTTTCGCTCGGTCAGCGATCTGATCGATCAAGTGTCGATCCTTCTCGGCAAGTCGGCCGCTTGATCGCATGTCCACTTGGTTTCGCCGCGACGGGCGATCGCCGCTCGGGTTCGTGGTTCAAGCAAGGCTTCGCGTCACCGCGCGGGTGGCCGGACAAGGAGCGCGGTGATGTGGCAGCGTTGGATGATCGTTCATAAGGTTGTGTTGCAGACCGTGCTACCGGTGTTGCGGCGGCTCCCTTACCGGCTCTCGATCCGGCTACTCGGCATCATGGGCCGGCTCGACCTGCTCGTGATTCCGCACCAGACGCGGCTCTATGAAGCGGCGGTCGCCGGGGCGGCCGAGCGGCTCGGGTGTGATTGGAACGTGCGCGCGGTCAGCCGTGCCCTCGCCCGGCAGACCTACCGCTGGCGCACCCGGGACTTGCTGCTGGACGGTCGGTCCGACCGTTGGATCGACCCGCTCTTCCAGGTCTCGGGGCGTGAGAAGCTCGATGCGGCCCGGGCCCGGGGCAAAGGGGTCATCCTGCTGGCCAATCACTTCGGGTCTCATGTCTTGATGACCCACTGGCTCTTCCGCCAGGCTTACCCGTTGCGCTGGTTTGGAGAGAAGCCGAGAAACATCTCGGAATACTTGATCGACAAGTTCCAGTCGGATGGAACCCACGGTCAGGCCGGGCTCTTCGTCTCACGCAAGGCGGGGACGGCCGAAGGGGCTTCGACGATCTACCACGCCGCGCGAATCTTGAACGCGGGCCTGATCGTCAAGATCGCCTGCGACGTGCGCTGGAATGATGCCAAGGCGGTGTCCGCGTCGTTCCTGGGACGCACCGAGTCGTTTTCGACGACCTGGGTGACTCTGGCCGCGATGACCGGAGCCGCGGTCGTCCCTGCCTACTGCCGGATGGATGAGCAAGGGACTTTTCATCTCGACTTTCGCGACCCACTCATCGTTCCCCCCGATGCCCGCCGCCCTGGCCGTGCGATCGAGTGGGTGGACCGAGCGCTCGATGGGCTCGAGGAACAGGTCCGGCTCTTCCCCGAACAGAGCAACGACTACTTCTTCTGGGACCCGGCCGAAGCGAAGGCGAACGGTGGTTCGACGCCCTCGGGTTCACGACGCGTTGAACGGGCTGTCGCCGTTCGATAGTCGGTAGGCAGGCAAGTACGCAAGCCATGAGAAGAGTGAAGGGTCCGGGGATCAATCCGACCGAGAACGCGAGGCGAAGGTCGGACGACCCCCGGAAGGATCCGGGGGCGACTCGGCTGTTCGGCGGCTCAGACCATCTCTTTGAGAGCCTTCATCGGGACGACCTTGACGACGTTGCGGGCGGGCTTGGCCTTGATCGTGATCGGCTCTTTGGTGAACGGGTTGATTCCCGGCTTCGCCTTGGTGGCTTCCTTGCGGCTGACCTTCAGCTTGAGCAGGCCGGGCACGACGAACTGGCCGGGGCCCTTCTTGCCGAGCTCCTTGGCGATCAACTCGCTCAGCGCGTCGAAGACCTTGGAGACGTCCTTCTTGCCCAACCCCGTCTTCTCGGAGATGGTCCCGTAGATCTCCCCCTTGGTGGCCGCACGCGCCTTAACCGCGCTGGCCGGGGCGGCCTTGGGGGCGGGGGCAGGGGCCGGGGCTTTGGCCTTGGGAGCGGTTTTCTTGGCCATGGTCGTTACGATCTCCTGGTTCTTGGAAGTGTCCGAGCGAACCGTCCGAGCCTCGACCTCATCGAAGGTGATCAACGAGGCTTTTTTCGCTTCGATCGATAGACTGATCGGATAATTACAGGAAAAATTAGAGGCGTGCAGCCCCAATTGTCGTCATTTCTCGTCATTTTCAGCGAAAAAGTCCGGTTTTTCGGGCGCTGAGACGCCGAATTACCGGTTTTTGGCCGTTTTGCCCGCCACGCTTCGAAAACCCCGCAAATTTAAGGGTATTCTGAGCGTGTCGAGACGTGCTCGTTTCTCACCTCTGTTTTAGCGTCTGGAACGTGCCCTCCCATCCGTTCGGAGGCATGGTCCGAGCCCCGTCGTTGGTCGTCAGCGCAGCGTCGAACCAGGGCGCGACGACCACCGCCAGGTCGGGGACCGACGGACGTTTCGTGCCGTCATCCGCGCCATCGCTTGGCTCTATCGGCTTGGCTTTTACTGATGTAAGATGGTGGCGGGCGCCGCAATGCGGCGTTCTTGCTGGGTGTCGTGATTTTCTCGAGGGAGCCTCATCGATGGTTTGCGTTGCTGTGACTTATGTGATCAAGCCCGGCCATGAGCGTGAGGCGGTCGAGCTGTTCGGCAAGCTGACGGGACCGACGCGAGCCGAGGCCGGTTGTCGGATGTACCTGGCGCATCGCTCCACGACCGACCCGAGGAAGTTCTTCCTCTACGAGCAATATGACGATCAGGCCGCGCTCGACGCCCATCGGGCCTCGGAGCATTTCGCCCGGTACGGGACCGGCGGCCTCTTCCCGATTATCGAGAGCCGCACGCCGGAGCTGTATGAGCCGCTGGACGTGGTCTGAAGGCGGGTGCTTGGGGTCGAGGCCCACCCAGGTTCGGGCGGGCCTCGTACCCTCGTGAATCGCGACAGGTCGAGGCCCTGGTTGCGCGTCAGGGTTCTGCTCCGAGGAGTGCGCTCGATGAAACCCAGGCGGGGTGTGCTGACGACCGTGGCCGTGCTGGCCGTGGTGTTCGGACTCGGAGGCCGGGCGGCGATCTACCGTTCGCTCGCGTCGCTCCCAGCGCCGGTGACGGACCTTGGCGAGCCGTTCGTGGAGGAACCGGAACGGCTCGCGCTCCTGACGTCGGCCGGACGGCGGATCGAGCCGCTGCACCAGCGGATGGGCAAGCCGAACCCGGGCGATTGGCTGGACCGGCACCCGGAGCCCGGCCAGACCTTCGAGGAATATCGCGCCGGGAGCCCGAGCCGTCCGACGGCTCAGCTCACCACGCTTTACATCCAGAAGTGGGGCGACTTCGACGACACTCAGTCGGCGGTCGTCGACCGAGTCGCCGAGCTGCTCGGTCGGTTTTACGGCGTTCCAGTCAAGTTCGAGGAACCGGTGAGTCTCGACTCGGTCGACGACCAGGCCTGTCCCCCCCATCCGGAACGCGGCGATCGGCGGCTCCTCTCGACCTATGTCCTTGAGGAGCTCAGGGGGTCGCATTGGCCCAACGATGCGGCCGGCAGGCTCGCGATGACGACGGTCGACCTCACGCGAACCGGTGGGGGCACCTGGGCGTTCGGTCAGGCCTCACTCTGCGATCGCGTGGCGGTCTGCTCGTTGTTTCGTCAGGGGGATCCGCACGAGGATTTCACGCTCTGCGTCAAGCGGACCTTGAAAACCTCGGTGCATGAAGTTGGCCACATGTTCGGTCTGACCCATTGCGCGGCCTTTGAATGCGCGATGAATGGATCGAACCATCGCGAGGAAGCGGACGCACGTCCGCTCTGGTTCTGCCCCGAGGACGAGATGAAGGTCTGGCTGGCGTGCCGGCTCGACCCCGCGCGGCGCTATGCCAGCCTCGCCGCGTGGGCCAGGTCGAACGGACTCGATGCCGAGGCCCGGTTCTGGGCTCGATCGCGGCAGGCCATTGCGGACCCGAGCGACCGAGCAAAGCGAAAGTGATCGGGCAGGTGGATTGGGCCGCTCACGACTTGAGCCAGCGGTCGTACCAAGCGAACGCTTCGTCCTGCATCGGCTTGTCGAACTTGTGCGGCCCGGGGTAGAACGAGCATCGATAGCGATCGGCCGCGTTCGCCTTGGTGAACACCTCGCCCAGCATCTGGTCGGCACGCTTCATTTCCGGCACGGTGAAGAGGTCGTCTTCAAGGTCGTTCAACACCAGCGTCGGCCTTGGCGCTCTCAGGCCGAGGATCTCGCAATAGTCGAGGTCGAGCGGCAGACCGGGGATGTAGATCATCCAGGTGTGCGTATGCGCCTTGTGGAGGAGATAGTCACGCCAGGTCGTCATCATCCCGACGCAGCAGGCGCAGGCGATCCGGTCGTCCATGCCGGCGAGGTAGACGGTGCGTAGGCCGCCGCCGGACAGTCCGCCGCAGCCGACGCGTTTGGCGTCGACGTCGTCGCGCGAGCAGAGGTAGTCAAGCGCACGCTGGTCTTCGGAAAGGAAGACGCCCGGCCAGGTGGTCCCCGCGCAAAAGAGGCTCTTGGCCATCAGCGACTCATGCTCGCTGGCGAACTTGTTGTACGCTGCGATCTCCGACTCGGATTCAGGATTCTCTTCCTTGAGGTCGCGGCGGACGACGCGAGGCAAGTCGCCGACCCGGATTCGCCGGCTGGCGAACGCGAAGGCGTCGTGAACCAGCACGGCGTAACCCCGCTTGGCCAGCTCGTTGGCCCAGCTCAGGCCACCGTAGTAGTCGCGATGTTTTTTCATGACCGGGTGGAGGTCGTCGCTGATCTGGGCGATCTTCCGCGTTCCGAACGCCTTGTTCCCCCCATGGTCGTGGAGCGCGAGCACCGCGGGCAAGCGTTCAGTGGCCCCCTTCGGCTTGAGGAAGATCGCCTCGGTGGGAGGGCCGTAGGGAAGCTGCCAGTGCAGGTGTTCGATGTGCAGGCCGTCATACTCGAACTGGTGTTGTAACTCGGCCTTGGGCACCCCTCCACTCTCGGGCACGAGCAGGCAGTCGCGAACCCGCTGGCGTGCGACCTGCCTCCAGGCCTCGACATCCGTGAACTCCGACTTCCGGAACGAGAGCCTGGCGGGCGCGTCGCCGACAATTGAGGCGGCCCACGGGCCGTAAGCGCCGATCATGTTCGGTTCCATCGGATCCCCTTCGTCGGGTCCCCCCTCCTTGTCCTCCGCCCGAGCGGCGAAGAATCGAGGGACGGATGCCACTCGAGTAGCTTACCGGATTCCCGGCTTCAACAAATCTAGCGAGGAATCTCCCGCCTTCAGTCGTGGGGAGGAATCGCGTGATCGTCTTGCTTTTAGATTAAAACCGTCTAAAAAGCAGACATGAAACTTGTCGCCCAGATCCAACTCATGCCGGATGCTGATGCCGCCGCGAAACTTCGCTCGGCCGTCGAGCGATTTAACGAGGCGTGCGACTGGCTGGCGGGCGTGGCGTTCGACAAACAAGTCTCCAATCGGATCGAACTCCAGCGGATCGCCTACCGCGACGTTCGCGACAAGTTCAGCCTGTCGGCTCAGGCCACATGCCTCTGTATTCGCCGGGTTTGTGAAGCCTACAAGCGGGACAAGACGATTCGCCCGACGTTCCGCAAGGATGCGGCGATGCCGTTCGACCCGCGGACGATGAGTTTCAAGGGGATTGCCCGCGTCAGCCTCTTGACGCTGGACGGCCGGGTGATCGTCCCGTTTGTCGTCGGGTCCTACGGCGCGGATCGGCTGGCGATGCCCAAGGGGCAAGCCGACCTCGTCAGACGCAAGGACGGCAAGTGGTTTCTGATCGTCACCGTGGACGTACCAGAAGCCACACCGATCCCGGTCACCGACTTCATCGGGGTCGACCTCGGTCTTGCCAACGTGGCGACCGACAGCGATCCCGAGACCAAGCCTCATTGCGGAAAGCCCGCCGAACGGGTCCGCCGCAAGCACAACCTCCAGCACAAACGCCTCCAGAAGAAGGGAACCAAAGGGGCGAAGAAGAAGTTGCAACGGGTCTCCCGCAAGGAAGCCCGGTTCAATCGCCACGAAAATCACGTCATCAGCAAAGCGATCGTCGAGGTTGCCAAAGGCACCGGACGCGGCATCGCCGTTGAAGATCTCAGCGGCATCCGCGACCGGCTCCCGGCTTGGGGCAAAGACGCGCGCAATCGGCTCTCCGGCTGGTCGTTCGGCCAACTGGTCGCGTTCATGACGTACAAGGCCACGCTTGCGGGCGTGCCCATCGAAGCCGTGGATGCCCGCTACACGTCCCAGACGTGTTCGGCATGCGGGCATTGCTGCCGAGAGAACCGGACGAGCCAAGCGAAGTTTCTCTGCGTGTCGTGCGGGATGGGCATGAACGCGGACAAAAACGCCGCCCTGAACATCAGGGCTCGGGCACTTTCTAAGCGTGCCCTAGAACTGGTGGACTTCACGGTCTAACCGGAAATCCCTCGGCTTTAGCCGTGCGGAAGCTTAAGAAATGGCGTGCTGGTGCTTTGTTGTACGAGCGATGAGGAGGGTCGAGCGGCCTGGCTGTTCCGTGTGAACTATGGCCGTGCCCACCCGGCAGGACGGAAATCACCTCGTTATTATCAGTAATGCAATGTGCATTCGTAGGGTGGGCACGGCCCACCACGATTTTTCAACGAACCGCCATCGAGCGAGGCGTCCCCCTCGTTCCCACGGTCCCCCGTGGGAATGCCGTCCCCGACGCTCCGCGTCTTCTGGCCGTCGCAAGCCGAGGACGCAGAGCGTTCCAGACTTCATTACCACGGGGGACCGTGGGAACGAAGAGCGAGCGGCTTCCTCGCCCTGGATCGGGTCGTTGTGATTTTTCGATGTCCAGGGCCATCGCGAAAGATGGTGGGCCGTGCCCACCCTACAAGAGGGAAATTGCCATGACGTGTTTATTGCATTGGGTTTTGATCAAGGAGCTTTGGGAGCGGCCGGCTTGAGGACGGTCAACCAGGGTTGGTCGGTGGTTGCGCTGAGTCCTTCGATCGCGAACCGGGCAGGCCGTTCGACCATTGCGCCATCGACCGCACGACCGAGGACTCGGAACGGACCGGACGGAGCGGTGGCCGCGGCCATTGCCGTGGCGGTTAGCGAGAGGGTCACCGTCTTCTCCGTGTCCTTGCCCGGCTCGGATCGGACGGAGGGAGCGGTCATGCCCTCGGGGAGACCGTCGAAGCGGACTTCAATGGGGCTCTTAAAACCGTTTTTGCGCTCGATGGCGACCTCGAGCGTTCCGGCCTTATCCGGGGTCAGGGTGAGCCGATCGGCCTTGAGCGTCAACGTGTAGTCGGGGTCCGGGGCGGCGATGGTCAGCCGATAGACGAACCGTTCCCCCCCATGCCCGTGCAGGTCCCGAATCGAGAGCTGATAATCGCCATCCGCCGGAGGAGTGAACGCGAGTTGAACGTCGTGTTCCTTGCCGCTGTCGTCGACGTCATTGAGGGTTTTCCCTGCGGCGTCGGTCACCCGGAGGACCGGGTCGAGCGGGGCTCCCAGGCTCTCCGACTCGACGAGGAGGCTCAGGGTCTGCCCTTTCTTGGCAGGGAATGTGAAAACATCCTGATCGCGTGCGGGGGCGATCCGTCCGCTGACGGTGCTGGGAACAGGGATCGCTTGGGGGTGGTCCCGATCGCTCGGCTCTTGTTCGATCAGCGCGGCATGAGCGACGAGGCGGATGTCGACGGTATTGGCAAAATCGGGGTGGATGAGCGAGGCGGTCTCGTGGTTCCCGTCGGCGACGACCGCAAGGCGTTTGGCGGTTTCCGGGACGTTCCAGCCGTGGGCTTCAACCTGTCCCGGATCGGAGCGGGCGACGGCCAACGGGTAGCCGTGGTCGAGGAAGCCTCCGGTCGTCAGGGTGAGCCGGTAGATGTAGGCATCTCCCCCCGCGAACCCGATCGTGCTATCCGGGGTTGCCGGAAAGGCGAAGATGCGGACCAGATAGGTTCCGTCGGCGGGCACCTCGAAGGTGAGGCGGGGGTCGAATCCGCGGTCGTCATCGTTCTGGGCCAGCACGAACCCGTCGGTTGAGGCGACTTGGAGGACCGCGTCCATCGGCGAGCCGAGCAGGCGGTTGGCGTCCACCGCGGCGACGAGGAGCTGCCCCTTTTTCATGGGGACCGAGAACTCATCGACGTCATTGGATTTGCCGAGGCGTCCATTGATCGTGACCCGAGAATGATCGAGCGCGATGTTGGGCTGATCCTTCGACTCGCTCTCGACCAGCTCCGGAAGGACACCGACGAGGAACGGTCGGAGCGAAGTCGCTCCTTCCTCGTCGCTCAGGCGGATCCAGTGGACCCCTGGTTTGGCGTCGGACGCGACGATGATCGAGAGTTGTCCCTTCTCTTTCTCGGCCTTGACCTCAATCGCGGGACCATCGGACCAAACGTGAACCGGCCAGTGATCGAACGAGCCAGTCGCCTTCACGGCCACGGTCTGGCCGCGCTGGGCTCCGGGGGGAAAGAGCCGGTCGAGAGTCGGCGGTTTTGCCTTCGCGGCGGAGGCCGTTGCGAGCAGGGCGATGAGGCTGGCAACGATGGGGCGGGTGGTCATCATGCGTCAATTGTCAAGTCAATGGGATGTGAGGGATTCGGGTGGGCCATCATCGCTTCAAATCGGCAGGGAAAGACGGGGAGCGATCAACTCCCCGCTCGCCTTGAAGACCTGAATCAACCCATCAGTTCGGTGATAGGCGTGGCGTTGCTGACAAGGTGGGACGGGCGACCTTGCGGGGTGTAGTACATCTTGTCCGGGTTGATCCCGAGCTTCAGATAGACGGTTGAGGCGAAGTTCTCCGGGGAGAGGATCCGCTCGACGGCCGTGTAGCCCTTGGAGTCGGTGGCGCCGATGACTTGCCCGCGGGGTGTGCCGCAGCCGGCGAAGAGGACCGACATGGCGTTGGACCAGTGGTCGCGGCCCCCGTCCTTGTTGATTTTGGGCGTACGGCCGAACTCGCCGAGCGCCACCACGAGGGTGGTATCGAGCAGGCCGCGGGCGTCGAGGTCTTCGATCAGGGCCGCGATCGTGGCCTCGAAGGGGGGGAGCTTCTGGTCGAGCGACTTGAAGATCCCCGTGTGGTGATCCCAGCCCCCTTCGTTGAGCGTGATGAACGGGACCCCCGCCTCGACCAGCCGCCGCGCCAAAAGCGCGCGCTGACCGAACGCGTTCCGGCCATACGCGTCACGGACCCGCGCCGGCTCACTGCCGATGTCGAACGCCGTTTGCGCTTCGCGCGACGAGATGATGTTGTAGCCCTGCTCGTAATACTCATCGAGCGAATTGGCCGGATCCCCGGCCGCCTTGTCGCTGATCCGGCGGAGGCGATCGACCCGGCTCCGCAGGTCGCGACGCGCGGTGAATCGCGCGTCTTCCAGGCTGCGCGGCAGGGCGACGTCGCGAACCCGGAAGTCGGACGAGTTCGGGTTGTCCGACATCACGAACGGAGCGTACTTCGCGCCGAGGAAGTTCGGCCCGCCCGAGCGTGACATGCTCGGCATCGAGAAGTAAGGGGGCAGACCCCCGGAAACACCGCGTTCGTAAGCGGTGACCGACCCCAGGCTCGGGTGGAAGCTGACGAACGCACCGCAGCCGACCGGAATCCGCGGCGGCGCACCCGTCATCATGTAGTGATTGCCGGCCCCGTGGTTCCCTTGTTCGTGGCGGATCGACCGGACGATCGACAGCTTGTCGGCGATCGCCGCGAGCTTGGGGACGTTCTTCGAGAATCGGAACCCGGGAATCGCGGTCTCGATCGCGTCGTAATCGCCGCGGATCTCGGCCGGAGCCCCCGGCTTGGGGTCGAACGTCTCGTAGTGGCTCGGCCCGCCATCCATCCAGATCAAGATGCAGCTTGTGGCGGATGCCGACGGCTTCCCCTGCCCCTGCTCTTGGAGCGCAGCCTGGCCCTTGAGCCGCAATGCGTCGACCAGGCCGCCGCCGATCAGAGCGCCCAGGCCGAGACGGAGGCAGTCTCGCCGCGTGGCGCTCTCGCAATTCGTATAAACGCTCATCGGGACCTCGATGAATTAGGGTGGCGTCGTGGACGGTCCGACAGGACTGGACGAGACGGAACAGGGCGGGAACGTCGTCAGTCCTTGAAGACGAACTCGGCCGAATTAATCAAGGCCCAGAGCAAGTCCTCAGCCGCCTGCCGGGGCTTGACCTTCTCCTGGGAAAAGAGTTCTTGGCCGATCGCTTTCTCTTCTTCGGTCGGGAGTCGATTGTAGACCAGCAGATACAGTTCTTCGACGATCTCGGCGGGGCTCTTGCCGGTCGCCGCCAGCTTGGCGGCACGTCCCTCGTCGCTCGTGATCTTGCGATGCAGGTCCGGTGAGTTCATCAGGTGCAGGGCCTGGGTGACGGACGTGTCGGGGGTCCGCTCGCAAGGGGGATCCTGGTTCGGGTCGGGCCGCCCGAACGTGTCGAGAAAGAGCGAGGGTGTGCGGTGGGTCCAGATCGCCACGGCCCTTGAATTCGCCGGCACCGCCTGGAACGAGTTCGCAACCTGGGTGATGTCGGCGATCGTGTCGAGCATGACCTCGGCCCGTAACCGCTGGCGGTAGTGCCGGGAATAGTTCCGCGTGTCGGCGCTGTTGCGTTCGTTCGGCTCGGAGCTGAGCCCGTAGACGGTCGAGCTCACGATCGTCCGGATCAAGTGTTTCAGGTCGTAGCGGTGCTGGCGGAAATCCTCGGCCAGGGCCTTCAGCAACGGGGGGTTGCTCGCGGGGTTCGTCGCGCGAAGGTCATCGACCGGCTCCACGATCCCACGACCCATCAGGTCGGCCCAGACCCGGTTGACGATCACCTCGGCGAGATACGGATTCTCGGGGCTCGTCATCCATTCGGCGAGCGCTTCACGCGGATCCGAGTCGGGGTCGTTAGCGTCCCGCGCCTTGCCGAACAGCGGCTTGGGGGGCAAGACCTCACCGCTCAAGGGGTGCTTGACCGTCCCCCCCTTGGCTGTGAACATGATTTCTTCGCTCCCGGAGATCGGCGGCGAGAGCCCGACCCCTTTACGGCCGATCCGCGCGAAGTAGGCGGCGAATCCGTAAAAATCTTCCTGGCCCCAGGCCTCGAACGGGTGGTGGTGGCACTTGGCGCAGTCGAGGCGGATCCCGAGGAAGAGCTGGCTCATCATCGGCGCGATCTCGTCGGGATCGCGCCGATCGCGGAAGATGGTGGCCGCACCGTTGTGGAAGGTGCTTCCTTGCGCGGTCACGATCTCGCGGACGAACTGGTCGTACGGCATGTTCTTGCGGAAGGCGTCGCGCACCCAGGCGTCGAGGTTGAAGACCGCCTTGATCCCGACCCGGTAGGGGTTGGGTCGGAGCAGGTCGAGCCATTTATTGGCCCAGACATCGGCATACTCGGGGCGATTGAGCAGCCGGTCGACGAGCATCGGCCGCTTCTCGGGCGACGGGTCGGCGAGGAAGGCACGGACTTCGTCGGGCGAGGGTTGCCGCCCGATGATGTCGAGCGAGACCCGGCGCAGGTAAGTGGCGTCGCCGGCCGGTTCCGACGGCAGGATTCCCAGCCGCTTGAGCTTGGTCCAGACGTGTTCGTCGATGAAGTTGGTACGAGGCAGGACGGCGTAGAGGCTGCTCGACACTTCGCCCGGCAACGGGATCGTGACTTCGCTGGTGGCGAACTTGTCGCGGAACCGCGCGGTGATCGCCGCCTCGCCCGGGATCGGCCCCGCTTTGAGCTGGCCGTCGGCCGCGACTTCGACGATCCCACTCTCGTTCGACTGGTAGGCGGAGAGATGCGTGACGTCCTGAGCCGAGCCGTCGGAAAAATGCGCCGTCACGACGAGTTGCTGGTCGGAGCCCGGAGTCATCAGGCGATCGGACGGCACGACGCTGATCCGCTCGAGCCGAGGCGCCTCGCGCGGTGTCCGCGGCATTCCGAGCTCGATCCAACGAAGAACGGTCGCCATCGCCTCGCTGTCCGGATCGAGCCGGCGGCCTCCCCCGTGAGCAAGCTGCGCTGAGCCTTTCAAGAGGAGCAAGCTTTGCGTCGGTGCCGCCGGGAAGACGCGGCGGCCTCGCGCTTCAAGCGCGATCGAGGCGAAGTCCGAGTCGGCATCGAACGCGAGGATCGAGAGCTGGAAGCCGTTCTGGCCCCGGGCCTTGCCGTGGCAGGCTCCCGCGTTGCATCCTGCCCGGCTGAGCACGGGCATCACGTCGCGTTCGAAGGTGGGTCGGTAAGGTTCGCTCGTCCCGGAAACTTGAAGCGTCAGGTGGGCCGTGCGTCCGCCCGATGTCGCGGAGATCCGCGCTTCGCCGTCCCCCTTGGCGCGGGCGACGCCCTCGGGGCTGACTGCCACCACGTCCGGGGTCTCGGCTTGCCATTTGACCCGGCGGGTCAAATCGACTTGCCGACCCTCCACCTTGCCGATCGCCAGGAGCTGCTGGCGGGCGCCCGGCCCCTTCAGGGCCGTGACGCTGGACAGCAACGTCAACTCAGTGGGTTCCGCGTCCCCCGCGTACACCTCACGCGGTCCGACCGAAGCTATGACCAATGACATCCCGATGAAAAAGGCGAGCGTACGCAACGGCATGTCCTCGACCCACGAGCGACTCGTTGTTCTGTCTCTCGTTCTCACTCACCCCAGATCCTATACGAAAAACGCACGATTGTCTAACAAAAGTGCAACGATAGAAGCTAGGCGACAAAACCTCGACTTATGGCTTGATTTTTTTGAGCCAAACCGGGGATGAGAAGGTGCCGTTGCCGGCGACGTCCCAGGCTTCGACCCGGATCCAGGTGCGGCCCGCGAGCTCGGGCTCGAGAGTCAGGGTGCGGTGGCCGAACGGCTCGGTGTCGGTCAGGTCGATCCGCTGGCGCACGACCTTGGTTCCGTCGCCCGAGACCAGCTCGGCGAACGCGAGCGGAAACGTCCATTCCAGGGTGACGCGGGTCTCGGGCGTGGAACTTGGTTTCAAGTCCAGGGTCTCGCCGCTGGCCTTGCCGCCGACCTTGAAGTCGAGCAGGAGCACCTCGCCGGTGGTCACGAAGAACCGGCCGCCTCGAATCGCGTCGAGCACGGGCTGCCACCCCTCCTCGAAGCGGGGAATGCGATCGAGGCGAAGATAGTTGATGTTCATGTGGCCATAGAGCTCGTGCGTGTGGTCGAGTTTGAAGACGTCGACCTCGCCGATCACCTGTTTCTTCGGCCCCCAGTTGGCCATATCGTCGAGCAGGTCGAGCGAGCGCTGGCCCAGTCGCGGGTTCGAGAGGTCGGCCGGCATCGCCTTCCAGGCCCCCCCCAGCCAGGTGTCGGCCCGAAAGTAATCCTCGTTCCGAAACGCGTCCGGCGCCCAGTTCGACGCCTTGATTCGCGGATGTGCGGTCCAGACCAGGCCGTGCTCGCGTTCCAGGAGTCGCGCCATGTCTTCACGGCTGCCGACCCGGTAGACCGTCCCTCGCAGTGGGTCTTCCTCGGCGAACGGCTCGCCGGGCGCTCGTTTCATCGTCCAGTAGACCGGCTTCGGAAAGAAGGACATCCAGTGCCCGGAGTGTTGTCCCGGTCCCGAGATCCCCAGGAAGGTGTCGACCTCCTCGCCGGGCATGATCAAGAGCTCGGGGTCGGATAGCCGCCGGCATTCGGCGAACATCGCGTCGAGCTCGGGAAGGCGGAGCGGACCAGGGTCTTTTTGGTGCCCATCGCCATGGAACTCGGCCAGGTGGACGAGCTGGACATTCATGGCTTTGAACATCCCCACAAAGTCAGGGATCGTCCTCGGTCCCCCTTGGGCCGCTTCCTTCATCGCGGCCATCGTGATCGCCATATGATAGTGGCTGGTGAACGTGGTGTGCCCGGGGATCTCCGGGAAGCGATCGCCGTGGGTGTAACGGAGCGTCTCCCGCAGCGCCTCCTCCGCGTTCTTCGGGCTCAGCAAGTAGAAGACGCCCATGTGTTGCGCGGTGCCCGGAGGCGCATTGAACCAAGGCACATAGTTCCCGCCCCCGGTTTCGGCCTGGCGAATCCCAAATCCAAGCCGCTCGTCGAGCCCGCGATGGTTGCGGCCCCGCCAGACGTTTTGCAGGTTGTCGGTGAAGTCGCGAGGCGTGAAAAACCGGTGCGGCGGCGGAAAACAGGCCACCGACCCGCGGTCGGACTCGGCAATGATCGCCCGGTGGCGGACCGCCGCCGGCTGATCGTTTGCTTGTTTGTCAAGATCGTGATGGGTGAGTTTCCCTTCGGTATCGATCCAGGCAAACCGTGACCAACTGGGTTCCTCGGAGGCCAGTCCTGCGTCGTAGAGATAGGCGCGATCTTCTTCCTTCGTGCTCAGGACGGTTTCGACGTTGATGAGCCGGCTTCCCCGGTACACGGTCACGTGCAGGGCGCCCGTGAACGGTCCGGCGGTCACGTCATTGAGGATCACCGTTGCGCGTTGGCCCTGACTGACCACGCGGATTTGCTTGAGATCAAGCTGGGCTCGATACGACTGACACGGACGCTTGGCCGGATTGTCGAAGAAGACGTTGAAAACGCTCATCCCAGGGGGCCGGTCCGGAGGCGATTTCCGCGAGCCGACGGTCACGAACGTGACGGGATCAACGTCTTTCAGCAGCGTTGCCAGAGCCGCGTTCTCGTCGCCGATGACGATGCCCATGCTGGCCAGGAGGGGTTTGCCGGGGCGCGTGTCGATGAGGAGTTGTCCCGTCTCCCCCGTCGCCAAGGGCCACTCGACTTTGAGCTGACCGGTCTTGGCTTGCTCGTCCGTGGTGATCGCCACGCCGCATTCCGGGCGATAATCGCGCAGATCGACCGGAACGACTTCCGCCGTCCTGGCATCCCGGGCCAGCGACGAGGCCGCCAGCAGACCCACCATTCCGAACGCCAGGGGAAACCTGAAACGTCTGCAAGCCGTTGAGAAACCCATGCTCGACCTCTTCGAATCGATGGTGACCACCCAAACGCTGGCGCACGGCGACCCGACCGGGCGAGGAACAGTCCGAACTCGGGGCTTTGCCACTCAAGAAACGATCAGACTACCGGGGAGTTTCCCCGGAGGCTATCGGCAACTTGCGACCGGGCGGGCCGACCTCGGGGTGAGGGCCGCGTTCCGCGGCCGGGATTTGCGGCGATGCATCCTCGAACTCGCCCACGTCTGGATGGCTGGACCCAGGACAAGAGCTCAAAGACCGGGGGTCGCCGAGTCCGGACTTCCGCCACCCAGTTCGCTCGGCCCGTGATCCCCCCCCCCGAACATAAACCGTCGTAGGTTTATTGTGTTCGATAAATATGTTGCATGTGTTATTTGGAAATTTAGGGATTCAGATTCGCTTGATTGACTTACGAATGAGTGCGGTTTACCCTTGGTTTGCCACGCCTGGGTGGCTGGGGCCCGATTCGGACTCTGGAGAACGCGTCAGAAGACTGGGGTCTGAGTTCGGACACCCGCCACCCAAGCACGCTCGGCTACGAATTCGCCCGATCGAAAATCGCTTTTAGCATCGTTGAATTGTGTGAGCTATGCTGATGAGGCGGCCACGATCGTAGTTGATCGCGATCGATCCGGAATCCAGTTTGGTGACGCACGGCGATGAACGAAATCACGCGGATGATCCACCGATCGATCAATGAGAGCGGTGGTCCCCAGGGAGCCGGACCCATGGTTCTGTGGGATCGCGACGAACACCATCGCCCTGTATCGCCGACACTGGCCCACATGGTCTCCGCTCAAGACGCTCCACCTCAATCATTTCGCGCGATGGCCGTTTCAACGGTTTCGTCCCTCGTTGAACGGCAGCCATTCACCTGTGTCTGAGGAGCTTTTTCGATGCTTCGTTTCTTCGGGATTGGGTCGGTTCTCGTGGTCGTGCTCTCCGTCACCGGGCAATCGGCCCACGCGCAATATCGCTACCCGGCCGGGTATGGCGGGTGGGGAGGCTGGGGCGGTGGTGGGTCGACCGTACAGGGGAGCATCGCCAGCGGCATGGGAAATTACGCCGCCGGGGCCGGCGCGTACAACGTGCAGACCGCGCAGGCCCGTTCGATCAACGCGAACACGGCGATGCAATGGAATAACTACATGTACGCGGTCAACAAGCAAAATGCCGCGACCAATCTGGCCCGGCGCCAGAAGCAGCAGCAGAACGTCAATGAGTCGGCCGACGCGACGTTCAAGCGGCTCCATGACAACCCCGACCCCCACGACGTCCACACCGGTGACGCCTTGAACGTCGTCCTCACCGAGTTGGCCAACCCCAAGGTGTACACCCAGTTCGTCCAGAAGTCGGCGCAGCCGATCGACAGCAAGCTGGTCAAGAACATCAACTTCGAGTTCGCCGCCCAGATGATCCTGATCAGTCTCGAGGACATCAGCGCTCGGGGTGTCCCCGACGTCCTCGCCACGAACCCGGCCTTCGAAGCCGACCGTCAGGCGATTCGGACCCTCGTCGCGAAGGGGAAGAAGGAGGCCGAGAGCTCGAACCAGGTCTCGGACGAGACGCTCCGGAGCTTCCGTGAGGCGGTCAAGGTCTTGAAGGACAAGGCCGACAGCACGTTTCAGACGGGGACGCGCCAGCGGGACGAGGCCGATAACTACCTGAAGGCCCTCTACGGCCTGTCCAAGATGCTCGAGCAGCCCCAGGTGGAGCAGTTCCTCAAAGGGCTCAACCAGTATCCGACGACGACCATGGGGCACCTGATCACGTTCATGCAGAGCTTCAACCTCCGCTTTGGCGTGGCGAAGTCCCCGGTGCAGGAAGCGGCCTACGACCAGATCTACCCGATGCTCGTGCAGCTTCGCGACCAGGCGCAGGGACAGGGTCCGAACCCGCTGACGACCCAGGCGCCGTTGCCGGATCCGAAGCATGCGACGTCGTTCTTTTCCGGGATGGATTATAGCCACTTCAAGCCTCAGCCGAGCCCGCACACCGGGGTCGTGCCCACGCCCCCCGCGCCGGGACCGTCCCGATAAGTGGGAACCGCGGTCGTTCCGTTTCCGTTTCATGAAGCGCTCCGGGGGATCGCGCAATCACGATCGGGATGACCGCGATCCCCTGCCCCGATCTTTTGCGGAAGTCATTTGTGTTCATTCGATGAGGATGGCGAGGCGTACGCCTCGGGAATTGCTGAGGAGTGACAGGCAATGAGATCGGTCCCCCTTTGGTTCGGCGTGGTGGTGTTTGGGGTTTGCCTCGGTTCCGGAGCGCAGGACGCCGTGAAGTCAGAGAAGGTGGCCGCCCGGGCATCAAGTCGGGCTGATGACGCCAAGGCCATCGCCGGGCTGGTCGTGTCCTTCACGAAAGCCTTCAACGCGGGCGACGCCGCCGCGGCCGCCGCAACCTACGCGGAGGACGCCCTGGTTGTCGACGAGCAGGGGACGCGGACCGAGGGCCGCGCCGCCGTTCGCGACCAGCTTGCCGCCTCGTTTGTCGAGAGTCCCGGCAGCACCATCGCGATCCAGGTGGACGCGTTGCGCTTCCTCGGCCCCGACACCGCGCTCGAGGAGGGCCAAACGACGATCACGCCGGCCGGGGCCGGCGGAGTGCCCGAGGTGACCCGATTCACCGTCGTCTATGTCAAACGCGACGGCCAATGGCTCCAGTCGGCCGTTCGCGACGAGGTGACGCACCAGTTGACTCCTCACGAACGCCTGAAAGAACTGGAATGGCTGGTCGGAGACTGGATCAACGAGAGCCAGGACGCGGTCGTGCATACCACCTGCAAGTGGGCGGACAACGGCAACTTTTTGCTCCGCGAATTCACCATGAAAACTCACGGCCAGCCGGTCCTGAGCGGGTCGCAACGGATTGGCTGGGATCCGGTGAGGAGCCAGTTCAAAACCTGGATCTTCGACACCGAGGGGGCTTTGGCGAGGGCTACTGGACCCGCAACGGTGACGAGTGGGTGATCAAGGCCGAGGGCGTTCGCCAGGACGGCCGCCATGCCTCGGTCACGAATATTTTGAAGCGATTGGGCAAGGACCGGGCGAGCTGGCAGTCGGTCGACCGGACCCTCGGTGGCGTCGCGACGCCAGGGGTTGACGAGTTCACACTGGTGCGGAAGCCGCCCGAAGCCGGCAAGTAAGCGTCCTGGAACCCGTTTTGCGCCATCCATCCTCCTTTCTATACTTACAGGATTCGCTCCATGACGCGCACCCTTTGGAAACTGGCTCTCGGCATTTCTCTGGCGTTACTCGCTAGCCCGTCCGACGTCCTTGCTGGCCGTGGCGGCGGCCGAGGTGGCGGTGGCGGCTTCGGTGGTGGCGGAGGCGGTGAGAACCGAGGCGGCAACGGCGGTGGGAGCCGGGGCGGTGCGATGGGGGGAACGCCTTCATTCAGCCAGTCTCGCCAGCCGATGAATCAGTCCCGAGGCTCAGGCGACTCGGGTCGAGGCAACCAGCCCGGATCCGGCACACGCTCCCAATCCGGCAATCCCGCGGCCGCCGCCAATCGCAACCAGGGGCCGTCCAACGCGGGTGCCGCCGCCGGCTATGCCAACCGCAACCAGGGGCCGAGCAACGCGGGCGCCGCCGCCGGCTACGCCAACCGTAACCAGGGTCCGAGCAACGCGGGGACTGCCGCCGCCGGTGCGGGCTATGCGAATCGCAACCAGGGTCCGAGCAACGCGGGTGCCGCCGCCGCCGGCGCGGGCTACGCGAATCGTAACCAGGGACCGAGCAACGCGGGTGCTGCCGCCGCTGGGGCTGGCTATGCGAATCGCAACCAGGGACCGAGCAACGCGGGTGCCGCCGCCGCCGGCGCGGGCTACGCGAATCGTAACCAGGGACCGAGCAACGCGGGTGCTGCCGCCGCTGGGGCTGGCTATGCGAATCGCAACCAGGGACCGAGCAACGCGGGTGCCGCCGCCGCCGGCGCGGGCTACGCGAATCGTAACCAGGGACCGAGCAACGCGGGTGCTGCCGCCGCCGGCGCGGGCTACGCGAATCGCAACCAGGGCCTGTCCAATGCGGGGGCTGCCGCCGCGGGTGCGGGTTATGCCAATCGCAACCAGTACGACGGGTATCATCCCGGCGTGGTCAACGGTTACTGGAATGGCAATAACTCTGCGGCCTGGGGTGCGGCGGGCTATGGCCTGGGCGCCACGACCGGGGTCGGGGCCTGGGGCGCTGGTTCGCCGATCTATGCTTACGGGTATTCGGGCTACAATAATCCCTACGCCTCCGGAATGGGGGGTGGGTCGCAGCAGCCTGGCAACGCGCCCCAGCAGGCCGCAGCGCCCGCCGCCGATTACTCCCAGCCGATCAGTACGACCGCCGCTTCGCCCGAGCCGGCCGTTGCCGACCAGGCGACCTCGGCGTTCGACCAGGCCCGTGAGGCGTTCAAGGCGGGCGACTACGCCAATGCCCTGCAACTCGACCAGCAGGCGCTGACGCAGATGCCCAACGACACGACCTTGCATGAGTTCCTCGCCCTGGTACTCTTTGCGCAAGGTAAGTACGAGCAGGCCGCGGCGCCGCTCTATGCGGTGCTCTCGGTCGGCCCCGGTTGGGACTGGACCACCTTGAGCGGGATGTATCCCGACGTCGCGACCTACACCGGACAGCTCCGCAACCTGGAAACGTACATTGCCGCCAACCCCAAGTCGGCCCAGGCCCGCTTCGTGCTGGCCTACCAGTACCTTTCCGAAGGGCACGATGAAAACGCGGTCGACCAGCTCAAGCAGGTCGTGAAGCTCCAGCCGGATGACACGCTCTCGGCGCAACTGGTCGCCCGGTTCCAGCCTTCCGGAGACGCTCCGCCCGCCTCCGCCGGGTCGGCCCCAGCCGGCGCGCCGGCCGTCGATGGGAAGTTGCCCGGGAAGTGGGCGGCCACTCCGGCCAAAGACGCCAACATCGCCCTGACGATCCAGGACGACGGTCGCTTTACCTGGGCCGCGACCGGCCAAGGAAAGCCGCCGACGACGATCGCGGGCGCGTCGACCTTCGCCGACGGTGTCCTGACCTTCGTCGACCAAGGCGGACAGAGCGGCTCTCTGGTCGGCAACGTGACCTGGCAGAACGCCGATCAGTTCAACTTCCGCCTCGCCGGCGCACCGCCGACGGACCCGGGGCTGAACTTCACCCGCTGATTCTCGGTCTCGAGGAACGGACGGATTTCAGAATCGCGTCGATTTGTTTAACGTAGACGGAAATGAACAAGCACCATAACCGACTCTCGCGCGCGATCACTCGTTTCGTCGAAAATCCCTTCACCAATTTGGTGAAGGGAATCGCGCTTTTCCTGATCGGTCTGTCCGAAGCCTCGAGAACCTTCTCTGAAGACGTCAAGCACAAGCAGCTTCGGGTCGGTCATGGCCTGATCATCATCGGCTTTTTCAGTATCCTCGGCGCCCTCCCGCACTTGATCGACGGCCTCGAAGCGAGCCGGCGATACTTTGAACTCAGGGACCGGACCGCCCGGCCGGATCCTGATCCCGCGGGTGGGCCCGAGAACCACGATGTCCGAGTCCAATGATTTCGGTCGACCTACTTCGGATCGACTCGATTCGTTGGACGGTGCCAAGATGCGGTAACACGTGTGCGAAAGCGAGCCTGATTTCTCACTTGATTGAATCATGAGACGTGAGTTGGCTCGCGTGGAAGTCATTGCGTGCGAACGGCTATTCCCGTGCGGTATGACACCAACGTGGGGGCATCCCGGCCATGAAGATCGGGTCAATTCAATCGCTGGCGTGCGTGGGGCTGGGCGCGATGCTCGGGTTCATCGCCGCGACTTATGACGTTGCTCCCTTGTCGCGGGCCGGCGTGGCCACGGCCCGCGTGACCGACCAGGGCGTCGCCAAGACCTCCTGCTGTTCAGAGGGAGTCGCCAGGAGCGTTTTGTTCGCGCAGGCCGGTGTGGAGGCGACCACAGCCAAGGCCGCAGCGACTCTGGCCGGGAAGAAGCCGAACATCGTCTTCATCATGGGTGACGACGTCGGCTGGTTCAACATTGGCGCCTACCACCGGGGGATGATGGCCGGCAAGACGCCGAACCTCGACAAGATGGCCGCCCAGGGCAAGCTCTTCACCGACTATTACGCTGAGCCGAGTTGCACGGCGGGCCGGGCGAACTTCATCACCGGCCAGTTGCCGATCCGCACCGGACTCACCACCGTGGGCCAGGCCGGTGCCAAGGTCGGGATGCCCGCGACGGCACCGACCATCGCGACGGCCCTCAAGTCGATGGGGTATGCCACCGGGCAGTTCGGCAAGAACCACCTGGGTGATCTCAATGAGTATCTCCCCACGGTCCACGGGTTCGACGAGTTTTTCGGCTACCTCTACCACCTCGACGCAATGGAAGACCCGGCCTTCCACTCCTACCCGCCTGAGCTGAAGGCCAAGGTCGGCCCCCGGAACGTGATCCACAGTTGGGCGACCGAGCAAGATGATCCGACCGAGCAGCCGCGCTGGGGTAAGGTCGGCAAGCAAAAGATCGAGGATGCCGGCACACTCTACCCCGACCGCATGAAGACGGTGGACGACGAGATCCTCGGCCATACGTTCAAGTTCATCGACAAGGCCAAGAACGACGACAAGCCGTTCTTCGTCTGGCTGAACCCGACCCGGATGCACGTCATCACCCACCTCGCTGACAAGTATGCCAAGCTGCAGACGCCGGAGAATGGCTGGTACACCTACGAGGCCGGCATGGCCCAGCTTGACGACATCGTCGGCTCGGTGATGAAGAAGCTGGATGACTTGAACGTTGCGGAGGACACGATACTGGTCTTCACCACCGACAATGGCGCGGAGAATTTCACCTGGCCGGACGGTGGCCAGACGCCGTTCGCGGGGGGCAAGGGCACGGTGCTCGAAGGCGGCATGCGCGTGCCTTGCATCTTGCGATGGCCGGGCAAGGTGCCGGCCGGGAAGGTCGAGAACCAGCTCATGTCGGGGCTCGACTGGTTCCCGACGCTCGTGGGGGCGGCCGGCAATCCCGCGGTCGTCGACGAGCTCAAGCAAGGCAAGTCGCTCGGTGGTATCAACTACAAGGTCCACCTTGATGGCTATGACCAGTCCGACCTGATCACGGGCAATGGGCCGTCAAAGCGACACGAGGTCTTGTACTTCGCCGAGGGAACGCTCGGCGCGGTCCGAATTGACGACTACAAGTACCGGTTCATCGACCAGCCCAACGGTTGGCTTGGCGGCACGGTTAAGCCCGACTGGCCGGTCCTGGTCAATCTCCGCCTCGATCCGTTCGAGCGCACCGGTCTGTCCGGGTCGTTGAACTTCTATAACTTCTACATCCATGAATTCTGGCGTTTCACCTTCGTGCAGCAGGCGGTCGCGAAGGTCGGCGAGACGTTCGTGGAGTTTCCGCCGATGCAGAAGGGCGCGAGCTTTAACCTCGAAGCGGTGAAGGAGCAGATCCTCAAGGCCATTCAAATGCGGGCGGCGAAGTGACAATTCCACTCGGTTCCCATGGATTCAAGAGCGGGCGGGTCGCCCGTGGTTCCAGGATCGATCGGATCTGAGGGCTCGAGCCGATCCTGGAAAAACAATGCTCGCGAAATGGAGCCGGCCGGTCCCTTGGGGGCCGGCCGGAACGATTTGTGCGGCTGAGATGGAAGGGACGCGGAGCGCACCTAGCGAATCAGGAGGAGGATCAACGCCAGCACCAGTGGCACGGTGTTGAGAATCAGGCCGGCCACCGAGTACCGGGCGACGGGCTGATGACCACATGGGGCGAGCAGCAGGCCGAGTCCGCCGAGCGCCAGGCCGATGAGCGGCGGCTCGAACGGCAGCGAGGCACGAGTCCCGGCCACCCACCCCGCGCCATGCTGCGGGATGAGGAGGGCAAAGGCAAACGCCCATCCCAGCGCCACCATCAGGCCCAAAAGCACCGACGCCTGTCCCAGCAAGAGGGAGAAGAACCAGGCGGTTTTCGGGATCAATCGTTCGGTCCGCATCACGTCCTCCTTTCCTCGAATCGGCGGCCAGTGAAGCCATTCCGTTCACTTCGCAGGGGTATTCGCTCGGCGATCGGTCTTATGGTGAGAAAGAGCCTGGCTCGTTCTCGATTCCGATACATGCTTTATTCAAGCATCCCTTTTGGCCGGTCTCAAGCCGTTACCGGCTCGTCACCCTGTTCCGCGAGCCGACTCGCAGGACTTTCCCCTAATACGTCAGAGCGTACCCCAAGGTTCAGACCGTCTGAATTCCCAAGCCTGGGGGCGATCCCTTTGCCCGCGGGACTCGTACCTCTCCTTGCTCGGGGCGAGGAGCTCCTCTTGTCTGCACGGCTTTTTCTTGAACAATAGGATGCGGGGCGACGAAGGACATCAAAGGGACGTCGGTTTGACGCCCGAGTGGGTTACTCCTGCGCCACATAAAAAACAAGGATTCCGCACGATGCCAACCACCACTGCCGTCGATATTTACGACGAGATTGAAGCACTCAAGGTTCGCGAGGACGCTGCGATTCTCGCGCACTACTACCAGGACGGCGAGATCCAGGAGTTGGCCGACATCACGGGGGATAGCCTCAAGCTGGCCCGGGAAGCGACCAAGATCAAGAACCGGACGATCGTCTTCTGCGGGGTCCATTTCATGGCCGAGACGGCCAAGATGCTCAACCCCGAGAAACGCGTGCTCCTGCCCGACATGGGCGCCGGCTGTAGCCTGTCCGACAGTTGCCCTGCGCCGGCGCTGGAGCGTCGGCAGATTCAGCTCCGTGCCGAGGGCCGCCGGTTCCAGACGGTCACGTACATCAACAGCACGGCCGCGGTGAAGGCGCTTTCCGACTGGGTCGTCACGTCGGGGAACGCGGAGGAGATCATCCGCCGGGTTCCCGAGGACGTCGAGATCCTCTTCGTGCCCGACCGCCACCTGGGCCAGTATCTGATCGAAGTGACCGGCCGGCCGATGATCCTCTGGGACGGCTCGTGCATGGTTCATGAAGTCTTCAGCGTCGGGGACCTGCTCCGCTTGAAGCGGCGGATGCCGGAGTCGTTGACGGTCGCGCATCCGGAATGCCCGACGAACATTCGCGAGCAGAGCGAGTTCGTGGGGGGGACCGAGGCGATGATCAAGTACGTCGCCGGTTACGAAGCGCCGACCGACTTCCTGGTCGCCACCGAGGCCAACATGCTCTGGCAGTTGGAGGCCAAGGTCCCCCGCCATCGCTATCACCCGGTGCCCGGCGTCACCTGCGCCTGCAACAAGTGCCCGCATATGGCGCGGAACACCCTGGAAAAGCTTCGCGATTGCCTGGCTCTCGGCACCCCGGAGATCCTCTGGCAGCCCCAGTTCGAGCGGGCCGCCGAGGTCTTGCGACGGAGCCTCCTGGATCCGTCGAAGTAGGCTTAAAGCGGTTTACCCATGCATTGCATACGAGCCAGGGATTCGGAGCAAGCGGCATTGGCATCGTCCCGCCGTGACCTATCCAACGGGCCCTGACAAGTTCTCGTGTCGCTTGATTTCAGCCCCAACGGGGCGGTCCATGGAAGCCCAGGGCAACGCCCTGGGGAATCGGCCACCAAGGTTCCCAAGCCCTGTAGGGGCGGCCCAACGGGTCACCCCTACCAGACCGATCGACCCAGGTCCATCGCCCGGTTTAGGCCGCCCTTACAGGGCTTTTAAATGCAAGTGTATTGATTTCCCGGGGCGTTGCCCCGGGCTTCCTTAAGCCGCCCCGTTGGGGCTAAAATCGGCGGCAGCTTGCGCAACGCGTTAGCAAACCGCTGTAAAGCGATGAGGCGAGCGTCCCGAGTCCTATTCCTCGCCCTCGACGGTCACTGCCATGACGACCGGGGCCGTGCCGTCGGGGCCTTTGACGAATTCAATCTGGGTGATGACGTCGTTCCGCTTGGGGGCGATCGCCAGGTAGCGGATCTGCCGACCGAACAGTGAGTACGCGAATTTCGACTCGGGGACGTCGACGCGGCGGATGTAGTCGGCGAAGTGGATCCCGTTCTTGAGCGGGTGGTCCTCGGTTGCTCCACCGGCATAGTGCAGGCGAACGATCATCGAGACCGACCCTTCCGTGCCACCCGGATAGCCCCAGCCGCTCACGCCGCTGAGCAGGTGGATTGCCTTGGCCGGGACGTTGCACGCGAGGCTGACCGACTTCGGCATCGTGGGCGGCAGCGTGCCCGAGGGGCCGAAGAGTAGGATGACGTTGGGGACGCGTTCCCCACGCGGGTCGACGAGTCGGAACGGCACCCCTTCAAATGTCTTGGGTGACCAGTCGCGGAAGATCAGGCGTTCCGCCCCGGCGTCCTTGCTGTAGAACATTCCCGTCGTGCTGACGATGGTGGCCGACTTGGCCAGGTCGAGCGGCAAGTACTTGCCTCGTTGGGTGAGGAACTCGAGCAGGTTGGCGATTCCCTCGGGATTCACCTGTTTCTCGAAGCCCTCGGGCATGACTGACTTGGGTGACGCTTGCAACTCCTCGACATCCGCGCGAAGGATGACGTGGGGCTTTCCTTCCGCGTCGCCCAGCTCAATCGCCGTCTTCGTCTCGGACGTCAAGACACCGACGAAGACCTGGCCATCGGTGGTCGCCACGTTGTACTGGCGGTAGTTGCCTTCGACGCTCCGGCTCGGGTCGAGGATATGAACAAGCAGTTCCTCCTTGGGATGAACGGCCATCCCGGTGAGGTCGGGCCCGACCTTCCCCCCCTCCGCGCCATGGGTGTGGCACTTGAGGCACTGCTGCTGAAAGACGACCTTTCCGAGGGCGGCGTCTCCTTTGCGGAGCACGAGCGGTGAAAGTTCTTCGATCACTTTTTGACGGTCGGCGTTCGGCAGGCTCCCCCCGCGCGTGAGCAAGGCCCGCGCCCGCTGACGGATCTTGGCCTCGGGATGGGCGGCCAGCGACTGGGTCTGGTCGAGGGTCAGATCCCCCAGCGAGACCTCTTGCTGCTCGATCGCGTTCAAGAGCGCGGTGGTCGCCACCGGGCGGCGGAGCAAGACTCCGATGGCGGTCGACTTCGCCGTGGGCGTGAGCCGGCCAAGCAACTTGATCAGGGCCGGGCCGACCGACTCCGACCCACTTTCTCCCAGGGCCTCGATGATTCCCTTGGCCAACGTCGGCGCGGTCCGGGGCGTGATGATTTCAAGCAGGGCATCGACCACGGCGGGGTCGTCCGGGCGGAAGCCGATCAACTGCTTCGCGGTGGCGATTCGCTGTTGCTCCGTCTGACCCTCGTCACGCACGTCCGCCAGCAGCGACTTGCCCACCTCGACGGCATAAGCCTCGAAGTGCCGGCTCCCCCAGCCGGTCGCCAACCGAAGCAGTTGCCCCTTGGCGCCCGGCGAGATCCGGGGCAGGACACCGGCCAGGGTCTTCTCCGCCTTCTCGTCAAGCGTCGCCGGCCGATCCTTGGGCCAGCCCTTGACCAGGCCCGCGACGATCGTCTCGACGACGCTGGGATCGGCGTCGTCCAACGAAGCGATCAGACGGTTGACCGACGTCGTCGGGCCCCCACGGGCATAGTGCTCCGCGACGATGTTCGTGACCGCGAGAACTCGAGTCGAAACCGGTTTCGTCTTGGCGACAGCCTCCAGGAAGTCGAGTGCGTTTCGCGCTGCGACGGCCGTGGCCGCGTCGGGGATCCAACGATCGCCCGCATTCTCCGGCTTCCCGAGCAGCGTGGCGACCACCTGGCCGACGCCCGCCGATTCGGGCATCTCCGCGAGCGCCAAGAGTGCATTGAGCCTGACCAAGGCGTCGGAATCCTTGAGGAGCCCCTGGGTCAGGACCGCTTCCAGGGATTGCGGGTTCCGCGGCAGCACTTTCAGGGCGTTCATCCTCACCCCCGCCGACGGATGCCCGAGCGCCGCGGTGGCCACGCCGGCCGCCTCGGGGTTGGATCCGTCCAGGGCGCCGAGGCCCTGGATCGTCCAGAGGGCATGGATGGCGGCGGGATTCAAGCCGATCGCGTCAACTCCCGGGTCGCGTGTGAGCGCGAATAAGGCGGGCAGGACGTCACGATCGCCGCGCTCAACGAGCAGACGTTGAGCGTGAATTCTCCAAAACATGTTGCTGTTCTTGAGCGTGTCGACGAGCTGCCCGGGAGTGGCTTTCGCCAGCGACAGTGGCGGCTCGGGCTTGGCGGCTCGATTCACGACGCGGTAGATCCGGCCGTGGGTCTTGTCGCGGAGGTCGGTTTCGTAGGCTCCTCCCCGGCCCGTCTTGAAGCCGGCGGGGGTCGGGTTGTGCTGCACGATGTAGTTGTACCAGTCGATGACCCAGACCTGGCCGTCGGGCCCAACCTCCGCCATCGTTGGCGCGGTCCATTCATCGTCGCTGGCGAACAGGTTCACCGGGTTGGTCGAATGAAAGTCGCTCCCGTCCCGCTTCAGGACGAACGTGCCGACGAGATGGCCGGTTGGCTCGGCGACGAACGCGGTGCGGTTCCAGTAGAATTCGGGATAGGCGCGGGCGGTGTAGAGCGCGTGCCCTGCCCCCGCGGTGTAACCGCCGTGGTGGTCGACCTGGCGGACCCGGTCGGTCACCGCCTTGAACATGTGAGTGTCGGCGATCATTCCCAGTACGTTCGACGACCAGCCGCGCACCGCTTCGTAGTAGCGGTTCGGGATCGCCAGGTACATGCTCGGATTTCGATTGGCGGTCGACCCGAACACCAGCCCTTCTTCGCTGATCCCGACGCCCCAGGAGTTGTTGCTCGTGCTCCGGAGGAACTCGAGCGTGGAACCGTCCGGCTTGAAGCGATAGAACCCTTGCGAGAACCGGAGCCGTTCGCCACCCACCGTTCCCGAGAAGCCCGAGTAGCCGACCATTCCCCAGATCCAGTTGTCGAGCCCGTACCGCAAGTTGCTCGGCCCGGCATGGGTATCGTGCGTGTTCCAGCCACCGAACAAGACTCGCCGCTCGTCCGCCTTGTCGTCGCCGTCATTGTCTTTGAGGAAGAGGGTCTGGGGCGCCTGATGAACGATCAGGCCGCCGCGGGAAAAGGTCAGGCTGGTCGGAATGCTCAGCTTGTCGGCGAAAATGGTGAACTTGTCGGCTCGGCCGTCGCCGTCGGTGTCTTCGCAGATTTTGATCCGATCGCGGCCGCTGCCTTCGGGCTTGAGCTCGTTCGGGTAGTCGATGCTCTCGGCGATCCAGAGCCGTCCGCGCTCGTCCCAGTTCATGCAGAGCGGCTTGTCGATTTGCGGTTCCGCGGCGAAGAGCTCGGCGGTGAATCCCTCGGGGACGATGATGTGCTTTTGCGACTCGCTGGGATCGACCGGGCGCTGCATCTTGTTCCAGGACCCGTTGCCTTGCCGCGGCCCGTCCGGCGGATAGAACGCGATCTTGGCTTCTTCATAATCGAATGGCTTCACGTCCTTGTTCTTGGGAGTCATCGTCGGCAGCGGCGGGGCACCTTGCTCAGCAAACGCCCCCGCGACGGCCGGATCGGTGGCCGCGGCCCAGCGAATCCCCCGTTCGAGCAGGTTCTCGAAGCCGGGGTTGCCCCAGGTGCGTTCGTCATGGCCCCACGCAGTATAGAACACGCGTCCCTTGTCTTGCGTTCGGACCCAGGTCCAGGGCTCTCGCCCTTGATCGTCCACCCGGTAGGCGAGCACGGTCCGCCCTTCGGCGTTGTGCTTGTGGTGAACGTAGGTCTCGTCCCAGCTCTCGAAGCCGCGATATCCCTTCATCAGCGGATGATCGGACTCGGTGATGGTGTCACGCATCACCCCCGTCCCGTGTCGCAGGAACTGGGCTCCCATCAAGGCGACGACCTTGCTGGAATTCCGGAAGCAGTACGAGGCGCAGTGAATCGGAACGAATCCACCACCGCCGTTGACGTAGTCGAGCAGGGCGCTCTCTTGGTCGTCCCCAATTCTGTCGATGTTGGCATAGAGGAGAACGGCCTTGTAGCCGGCCAGTGTCTTTGGATTCAGATCGTTGACGTCCTCGGTATACGTCAGCTCGATGCCGCGTGACCGCAGGACGGGATCGATCTGGCGAAACCGGTCCGCCGGGCGATGATGCCCCTGATCGCCCAGAAAGAGGACCCGCATCGGCTCGGCCGCCTCGATGAGCGGCCCCGAACCCAACAAGAGAGCCAGAGCCGGGAAGGTCCAGGCGACGAGCGCCTGCTTCGCCATCGATCTCATGACGAGGTCTCCGTACTTGTGCGCGATGGGCATCAAAAGAAGCGAGCACGACGCGGGCGAATCGATTACTAAAGAATCTTAAGTAAATGGCGAGTCGCACCACAAGGGGCAAGACTGACGATTGTGGTTGGCACGTTGCAGGAGGTCGTGGGCAACCTGAATCGCCAACTCCCGTGGTCCCTGTTGCGTTTCGGCTTGAGGCGATCCGCTCCCCACTTGCCTTCAAATGGACTTTCTGGGGCAAGGTCATGGACCTTGCGCCCCGATTGGATACGATTGCGGTCATCTTTCGCGAATGACTACGGCTGATCGTGCGACGCCTGGGGACTGTGCGTAATGATTTTCCGACCTCTCGGCCGGACCGGCCTGCAATTGTCCCAACTCAGCTTCGGAGCGTCCTCACTGGGACAGGAGTTTCGGCCGGTCGATCTCAATCAGGCGATCCGATCGGTTCATGTGGCGCTCGACTCGGGGATGAATTTCATCGACACGTCCCCGTATTACGGTCGTGGGATGAGCGAATGCATGCTCGGGGTGGCGCTCCGCGAGATTCCCCGAGATCGATACCTCCTGGGCACGAAACTCGGACGTTATGCGCCGGCTCACTTTGATTTCTCCGCCCGCCGGGTGGTCGAGAGCGTTGACGTGAGCCTCGAACGGATGAAGGTCGATCATCTCGACATCGTGCTCTGTCACGACATCGAGTTCGTCGAGCTTTCGCAGATTCTCGAGGAAACGCTGCCCGCGCTCCGGCGACTCCAGGCGCAGGGCAAGGTGCGGTTCATCGGCGTGAGCGGCTATCCGATGGCGATCTTCAAGGCGATCCTCGACCGCGCTGAGCTCGATGTCATTCTCTCGTACAACCACTACACGCTGCAAAACACGATGCTTGCCGACCTGGTCCCCTATCTGCAAGCCAAAGGAGTTGGGATCATGAACGCCGCGCCGTTCTCGGCACGGCTCCTGACCAATGCCCCGCTTCCGCCCTGGCACAAGGCCACCCCGGAAGTCCGCGCCCTCTGCCGCCAGGCCGCCGAGCACTGCACGGCACGCGGGGTGGATATCGCCCAGCTCGCCTTGCAGTTCTCGATCGCAGATGCCGACATGACCACCTGCATCGTCGGCTCAGCGAACCCGGAGAATGTCCAGAGCTGGGTCAAGTGGGCTCAGACGCCGCTGGACCCGCAACTTCTGAGCGAAGTGTTGGCGATCCTTCGCCCGATCCAGAACTGGTTTTATACCGAGGGGCGCCCGGAGAACAACGATCCCAGCCCCGGATCCGGGAATTGATTTCGTGTCGTGTTTGTGCCGTATGATATGAAGTGAAGTAACGGACAGTCGTGCTTTTCAGAACGGATCCGATGACGGAGCCCCGGCCGATTCGGCCCCCGGCCTACTCGTGGAGAAGCTTCGATGAAAGCCCTGTTGTTGGAATCCCCCAAGAACCTCAAGTGCGTCGAGATCGATTCGCCGGGCAGTCCCGGGCCTGGCGAAGCGCTGGTACGGGTTCATCGCGTGGGCGTCTGCGGGACCGACATCAGCGGTTACCTGGGGAAGATGCCCTTCTTCAGTTATCCTCGAATCCCGGGCCACGAGCTGGGCGTCGAAGTGCTCGCCATCGGCGAAGGGGTCACGCAAGTCAAGCCGGGCGACCACTGTTCGGTCGAGCCTTACATCAACGACCCGAATAGCTACGCCAGCCGTCGCGGGCATCCGAACTGCTGCGAAAACCTGCAGGTGCTCGGCGTCCATCGTGATGGTGGCCTGCGCCCTGAGTTCATTCTCCCGGCGCGAAAGCTTCATCCCTCGATCTCGTTGACCTTCGATCAGCTTGCCATCGTCGAGACCCTGGCGATCGGCTGCCACGCCGTCAATCGTGCCGCACCCCTGGGCGATGAGTCGGTTCTGATCATCGGCGCCGGGCCGATCGGGCTTTCGACCCTGGAGTTCGTCAAGCTGACCGGCGCGAAGACCATCGTCCTGGATGTGAACGAGCATCGGCTCGATTTCTGCCGACGCGTGATGGGTGTCAAGCACACCGTCAAGAATTCCGAACACGTAGAAAAAGACTTGCGCGACTTGACCGACGGCCACCTGCCCGACGTGGTGATCGACGCCACGGGCAATAGCGCTTCGATGTCGAACGCCTTCGGTCTGATCGCGCCCGGGGGCCGGATCGTCTTCGTCGGGATCACGACCGAAGAGGTCCATTTCAAACACGCTCTGTTCCACAAGCCCGAGGGAACATTGCTCTGTTCCCGGAACGCGCTCCCGGGCGATTTCCGGCGGATCATCGGACTCATTGAAGAGGGGATGATCGATACGAAGCCCTGGATCACGCATCGCGCCGCGTTCGATGACCTGCCCGGTCTCTTTCCATCGTTCACGAAGGCCGAGACGGGTGTCATCAAGGCAATCGTTGAAGTGAATTGATTTTTCTTGGTAAGCGTGAGCCCGCCGCGGCCCCGGAGCCCTTGACCGATGACGCAGAGGACGAATGACCAGGCCAAGCTCACGGCCTGCGTGACCTTGGGGCTTGAACCGAGCTTTGGCTTCGGAGACCGCATCGGGCTGGCGACACCGGGTCACGTCGCGGCGATGCATCGCTCCGGCGGCGGGATTCAGCCGATCTTTCCTCAACAATCGATTCGCGAGATGGCTCGGACGGGCCGGACCCCTCAACGCGTGATGAACGACGCGCTGGGGGGCATGCGGGCGGCGGGCTGGAACGGGCGCACCGGAGCGGATGCGGACCACCTGAAGACGACGGCGGACGTTGATGCGACGGCCGCCGTCGGCTTCACTTTTTTTACGATCGACCCGTCCGATAGCGTGGACGCCCACGCCGATGATTATGGTGAGGCGACCCTGCGCACGCGGTTCGCCGCCGTCGCCGGCGAGGTGGATTGGGTCGGCGGCTATCAGGGCAAGACGGTCGGGCTTGCCACGGGAACCATCGTTTCGTTGGATGAACAAGCCTGCCTGCGTGCGGCTGTGAAGTATGGTCGTGCCTTGAACCATGCGATCCGGATCGCGGAGCACATCGCGCGGGTCCATGACCGGGCGGGCCGGGACTATGAGATCGAATTAAGCGTCGACGAGACCGAGCAACCAACCACACTGGCCGAGCACTTCATTATTGCCGATCAGTGCCTCCAGCGGGGGATGAAGCTGATCAGCCTGGCCCCCCGCTACATCGGCGACCTTGAGAAAGGGGTCGACTACAAAGGGGATGTCGCCGCGCTCGAGCACTCGCTCCATGACCATGCCGCGATCGCCACGCTGCTCGGTCCGTACAAGCTGAGCCTGCATTCGGGCTCTGATAAGCTCTCGATGTACGCGGCGCTGGCACGAGCGACCCGCGGCCGGTTTCACGTGAAGACGGCCGGTACGAGCTACCTGGAAGCGCTCCGGGTCGTGGCTCGGCACGATGTCCCCTTGTTCCGCCGGCTCGTCGAGTTCGCCCGCGGCCGGTACGAGACCGATCGGGCGACCTACCATGTCTCGGCGACCCTCCGCTCGGCGCCCCCGGCGTCCGAGGTCGCGGAGCCGGCGGATCTGGAGCGGCTCTACCTGGAGTCGTGGGCGGATGTGCCGCCGGGCGCCGGCTTCACCCATCCCGGGCGACAAATCCTCCATTGCACGTTCGGGTCAACCTTGACCGACCCGACCCTTGGCCCGGCGGTCCGCGAGACACTCGAACGGCACCCGGACACTTACACCGAAGTGCTTGCCGACCACTTTAGCCGACACCTGGAGGCCCTTCGTCTCGGGATGTGAGATGATAGCCAAGAGCGAGAGCGAGCCGGGGACGTTGAACCGACGTGGATTTCTTTGAGAGGAAGAGGGGCGATGACCCAGAGCTTTGTCGAGCAGTTGTTTGGCCTGTCAGGGCAGGTGGCCGTGGTCATCGGCGGAACGGGAGTCCTGGGCGGTGCGCTGGCTGAGGGGGTGGCGAAGGCCGGAGCGAAAGTTGTGGTGGCCGGACGCGACCCGGAGAAAGGGGCCGCGCGGGTTGAGGCGATCAAGTCGGCCGGTGGTCGGGCGAGCTTTGCCCCGGTCGATGTCACCCATCGCGACTCGATTGCGGGGCTGCTCGACCATGTTCTCACGACCGACGGACAGGTCGACATGGTGATCAACGGCGCCGGGGTCAATAGCGCCAGTGCCTACCTCGAGGCGAAGGACGAGGATTGGGATCGCGTCTTCCAGAGCAATCTCAAGGCGGTTCACTGGGGCTGCCAGATCTTCGGTGGCCAGATGGCCTCGGCGGGCGGCGGATCGATTCTGAACATCGCGAGTGTGTCGGCTCACCTGCCGCTCTCCCGCGTGTTCGCCTATTCGGCCGCCAAAGCGGCCGTGGTCAACCTCACCCAAAATGTTGCCCGTGAGCTCGCCCCGTCGGGCGTCCGGGTCAATGCGTTGAGCCCTGGCTTCTTCCCGGCCGAGCAGAACCGCAAGATCCTCGACCCCGCGCGCATTGAAACCATCATGAAGCAAACCCCGATGGCCCGGTTCGGGGACCCTCGAGAACTCGTCGGAGCGACCCTCCTCCTGCTCTCCCGGAACGCCGGCTCGTTCATCACCGGGGCGACCTACTACGTCGATGGCGGCTTCACCGCCATGCGGCTCTGAGGAACGATCGCGCACTCGGGCGATTGCATCAAAGAATTTACGACACGGGATCCATTGCTATGGCGATTCGCTCGGCCGTCACCATCAGTCTTGTGCCCGAGGCCCGGGGCGGTCCGTTCGTCTTCTGGGACGACCTTGCGGGCGCCTGCCGCAAGGCGAGTGAGCTCGGCTTCGACGCGGTCGAGATCTTTCCGCCTGGTCCCGACGAGGTGGACCCGGTGGCGCTTCGGACTTTACTCGCGGGGCACGGGCTGGCACTCGCGGCGGTCGGCACCGGAGCGGGCTGGGTGAAGCACCGCCTGAACCTCGTGCATCCCGAGTCGTCGGTACGGTCCCGAGCACGCGACTTCATCCGGGCGATCATTGATTTCGCGGGTCCGTTCCAAGCGCCGGCGATCATCGGCTCGATGCAAGGTCGGAGCGGCGACGGCGTTGATGCTGCGACCGCTGCCGGCTACCTGGCGGACGCCCTCGAAGAGTTGGGCGAGCATGCCAAGAATTATGGCGTCCCGTTGGTCTACGAGCCTCTCAATCGGTACGAGACGAACATGGCCAACACGGTCGAAGCGGGAATGGTCATCCTCCGCTCGCTCTCGACCCGGAACGTGGTGTTGCTGGCCGACCTCTTTCATATGAATATTGAGGAGGCTAACCTTCCCGCCGCGATTCGCGCGGGGCGCGGGGCCATCGGTCACGTTCACTTCGTCGATTCCAACCGCCGTCCCGCGGGACTCGGTCACATCGACTTCGCACCGATCGTCGCGGCCCTCGAGGAAATCGAGTACCAAGGCTACGTCTCTGCCGAGGCATTCCCCTACCCCGATCCGGACTCCGCCGCCGAACGCACCATGCAGGCCTTCCGGCAATACTTCCGCAACGATGGGGCTTGATCCTCGCTTCCCATCGTCTTGTCGGGTGGGCACGGCCCACTATCTTATGGGCTTATCAAAAGCCAATTCTGTGATGGGCCGTGCCCACCCGACAAGCCAGGCACGAGCCGCTGGGATGAATCCCGACGGCCGGGCCGGTCGGGTTATTGAGCGCGCTGGGCTTCGGTCGGTGAGCTGGCGGGGCGGGCGTTGGCATCGGCAGGGGACTTCGATGCGGTCTGGCCGCGCTGGATCCAGCCCCAGCGAAACAGGTTTTTCGCATCGAGGTAGCGGCTGTCCGACGTCACCGCTCCGAGGATGACGACGATCAAGTGGTCGTCACCGCGGTGGCCGCTGGCGACGAGGCAGGCACCGGCCGCGGTGGTCGTTCCGGTTTTGACGCCATCGTAGCCTTCGGTGGCGAGCAGTCGGTTGGTGTTCGACCAGACGATGTTCCTGGTCTTGCCCTCGGCGTCCTTGAGCGTGGTTCCCCGCTTCACGGTCGAAACAACGGAGGCGAGGACCGGATGCTTGAGCACCTGACGCGCGAGCTTGGCCAGGTCGCCGGCGCTGGAGTGGTGGTCCTCGGCGGGGAGGCCGTGGGTGTTGGCGAACCGGGTTTCCTTCAGCCCGAGCTCGGTCGCAACCCGATTCATCTCGGCGATAAACTGGGTCAAGGAATCGGCCTTGGCCGAGTCGTCTCCTGATTTTTTGAGCCGAGTGCCGAAGTGCTCGCCGAAGGCCACGGAGGCGTCGTTGCCTGAAGGGAGCATCAAGCCGTAGAGCAGTTCACGGACAGTCACCTGTTCGCCGGCGCGGACGCCCGCGGTCGATCCGCCCGTCTCGTCCGCTCGTTCGGAAAAGGTAATGACTTCATCAAGGACCTTCGGATTGCGCTCGACGATGCGGGCCACGACCAGCGCGGTCATCATCTTGGTCGTGCTGGCCATCGGCAGTGGCTCGGCCTGGTGATCTCCCCAGAGGATCTCGCCGGTTCGTCCGTCGGCGATGGCCCATGCTTTCGCGGAAACGAACGGTGGTCCGTCGAGCGAGTCGGCAGGACGCTTGTCCGGCGTCTGGGCGTTGACCTCTGCGGGGGTCGGGACGTCCGGGACCACGATCGGCTTAGTTCCCAGCGCGGTTCGGGTCCGACCGTCAATGATGCCGGTCGCTCGGAACCCGTTGGCACGCTGGAATCGGCTGACCGCATCGCGGGTGGCGTCGCCGTAGTCACCATCGATGTCCAGGCGAGGCGAAGGTTTGAGCTCTTCGTTGAGTCGGCGCTGGATGTCTTCAACGGCTGATCCGTTGTCGCCGGGCTTGAGGATCGTCTCCGAACCCGCGCGGGTCAGCTTGGTTTTCTCAGCCGTAGCGGTCTGGGCGCGCGCTTCGATCGTCAGGACACTCAAGAGGAAGAGGCAGAACGAAGTTCCAATGGCCTGAACAAGGGAACTGAAGCGGGAGCGTTGTTGGTTTTGAGGGGTGGGTGGTGTTGTGACCTGTCTTGAGGAGGGCATGCCTGGTGTGTCTCTCGGTGGGATGAACAGGACCAAGGGGCGCGCATTCGCCGCGAGCACCTGCTTGGGGCTTAAGACGATCGTGATCGTTCCTGCTTCGGGTTGCAAGCAGCCTTTTCATTTCGCGAATGGTTTCAAACCCCTCGGCCGATCGTCGAGGGAAACTTACCGGGGTAAAGACTTGGCTTGAGGTTCCGCGCAGGGGAAGATCAGCGAAACGAACTCTACCCGACCAACGGCCCGAACACGACTATGAAACGAACTTGGATTTTCGCGTCGAGCCTCGTCCTGATTGCGGCCGGAACTGCCCTCGCCGGCGACTTCCCGACTCCCCGGAATTCGGAGCCCGACCCTGGCTCGGCGATGCCGGCGAGCGCGACGGCGGCCTCGTTTCGCGTGCCTTCGGGATTTCGGGTCAACGTGTTCGCCGCCGAACCCGACGTGCAAAATCCGATCGCGATGGCCTGGGACGCGCGGGGGCGGCTCTGGGTCGCCGAGAACTACACCTATGCCGAGCGGTCGCAACGGTTCGACCTCGGGTTACGTGATCGCGTCGTCATTTTTGAGGATGCCGATGGCGACGGTCGATCCGACAGGCGAACGGTCTTCAATGACGACGTCCAGATGCTCACGAGCCTGGAGCTCGGCCAGGGCGGTGTCTGGCTCCTCTGCCCGCCCCAGTTGCTTTTCATTCCGGATCGCAACGGCGATGACGTGCCCGATGCGGCGGCCGAAGTCGTGCTCGATGGCTTCACGGTTCCCGCCGAGAACTACCACAACTTCGCCAACGGACTGCGGTGGGGCCCTGATGGCTGGCTCTACGGGCGTTGCGGCGCGTCATCTCCCGGCCGCCTTGGGATTCCGGGGACGGCCGACTCGGAACGCATCCCGATGAACGGGGGCCTCTGGCGCTACCACCCTGCGCAGAAGCGGTTCGAGGCGCTCACGCATGGGACGACGAACCCGTGGGGGCACGACTGGAACGAATTCGGCGAGGCCTTCTTCGTCAATACGGTCAACGGCCACCTCTGGCATGCCGTCGCGGGGAGCCACTTCGTCCGTCCCCACACGATCGACCCGAACCCGCGCGCCTACGCCCTCATCGACCAGCACGCCGACCACTGGCATTGGGATCACTCGAAGGACTGGTCCGACTCCCGGAAGGTCACGGGCGAGCACGACCGTCGCGGGGGCGGCCACGCGCACAGTGGCGCCATGATCTACCTGGGCGACCAGTGGCCTGCTGCCGATCGTGGCAAGCTGTTCACCCTCAACTTCCATGGTCGCCGCGTCAATGTCGAGCGGCTCGATCGAGCGGGGAGCGGCTACGTGGGGCGTCACGAGCCCGATCGCTTGTTCGCCGCCGACACCTGGTTTCGCGGCATCGACCTGGGCTATGGGCCGGACGGCGGCGTGTTCGTGCTCGACTGGAGCGACACCGGCGAGTGCCACGATAGCACCGGAGTGCATCGGACCTCGGGCCGGATCTACAAGATCACCCACGGTGAGCCCAAGCGGGTCGTGGTAGGCGACCTCGCCAAGCAGGACGAGCGTTCGCTGGTCGAGCTCCACCGCCATTCCAATGAGTGGTTCGTTCGCACGGCACGGCGGCAACTCGCCGACAGGTCGATGCGGGGCGACCGCCTCGACCAGGCCCGCGAGGCGCTGCGTGTGATGCTGGTCGATGATCCCGATCCGGTCCGGGAGCTTCGTGCGCTCTGGTCGCTCCACGCGATCGGCGCGGCCGACGAGGGCTTGCTTCGGCCCCTGCTCGGCCACGAACACGAGGCGGTTCGCGGCTGGGCGATCCGGCTGCTGACCGATCGGATGCCCTTGGACACCGTCACCAGCCAGCGGCCTGGCCCGGTCGTCGCGCTCCCGGAGGGAGTGCTCGACATTTTTGTGAGGATGGCGAAGGAGGATCGTTCCGGGCTGGTTCGACTGGTCCTGGCCTCGACGCTCCAGCGGTTGCCCGTCGCAAGGCGAGCCGAGCTGGCCGCGCCCTTGATGAAGCGTGAGGAGGATAGGGACGACCACAACATCCCGCTCCTCGTCTGGTACGGCCTGATCCCGGTCGGCGATGCCGACCCCACGGCCCTCGCGCGGTTGGGGGCTGAGTGCGTGTTGCCCGTGACCCGTCGGCTGATTGCGCGTCGCCTGGCGGAAGATATCGAAAAGAACCCCGCGCCGTTGAACGAACTCCTCGCGAGAGGTGAGACAAGCCAAATGCCGGCGCTCCAGGCCGACATCGTGTGGGGAGTGGCCGAGGGCCTGCTCGGCTGGCGTAAGGCGATCCGACCCGCCGCGTGGGAGTCGTTTGCTCGACGGCTCGAGCCGTCGGTCGATCCTGCCGTACGCACGCGAGTTCGCGAGTTGAACGTGCTCTTCGGAGATGGCCGCGCTCTTGATGAAGTGAAAAAACTGGCACTTGATGACAAGTCCGACTTGACCGCCCGCCGCGCGGCCCTGCAAACCTTGATCGAGAGTCGCCCGCCCGACTTGCGGTCGATCTGTGAGCGGTTGCTTCGCGTGCGCCACCTCAACGCGACGGCCGTGCGCGGACTCGCCCTCTTCAACGACCCGGGGATCGGCCGCAGTCTGGCCGCGAACTATCGCTCGTTCCACCCTTCGGAACGGGGCTCGGTGATCGACACCCTCGCATCCCGCCCCGCGTTTGCGCTGGCGTTACTTGACCAGTTGGCCGCCGGCAAGATTCCCCGCGCCGACCTGACTCCGTTCCATGCGCGGCAGATCCGCAGCCTGGAAGATCCGCAAGTGCAAGCCCGCCTCTCCGAGGTCTGGGGCGAACAGCGTGAGACGGCCTCGGATAAGAAAGCGAAGATCGCTCATTTCAAAGGGACGCTCATCCCGTCGGTCATCGCCGGCGCCGATCGGAGCCAGGGGCGGGTCGCGTTCAACAAGGTTTGTGCGTCGTGCCACAAGCTCTACGGACAAGGGGGCGAGATTGGCCCTGATCTGACCGGGGCTGGGCGGGATAACCTCGATTACCTCCTCGAGAACGTCGTCGACCCCAGCGCAGCCGTCAGTGCCGATTTCCGGATGGTCATCGTGGAGATGAAAGACGGCCGCGTCCTCAACGGCCTGGTCCGCTCGCGGACCGACCGCACCCTCACGCTGCAAACCCAGACCGAGCGCCTGGTCCTGGAACACAGCGAGATCGAACGGGAAAAGGGATCACCCCTCTCCCTGATGCCCGAAGGACTGCTGGACCCCCTCACCCCGGACCAAATCCGCGACCTGATCGCTTATCTGGCCCAGCGTTCCCAAGCTCCGCTACCGCCCGGCGAATAGTGGAGGGTGTCTGAATTCTCCCGGAGGGTGGGCCGTGCCCACCAACTGGAATCGGCGATTGATAAGTCGATAAGAGGGTGGGCCGTGCCATCCTCCGGGAGAAAATGGAACCGTCACTCGATCAATCGGTGTCGGAGGCCAACCCTTCGAGGTCGAACCGAGCGAGGGTGATTCGCTCGTACGGTCCGCGCTCGCCGCGTTCATAGAGGCAACCGACACTCCGGCCGGCGAGGCTTGCCAGGCAGGAGTAGGCCGAGGGACCCGCGTGCAGGGTCTTGTGACGCGGCCAGGTCCTGCCGCCGTCCTCGCTCAGACGTACCGTCATTAATTCACGCTTGGCGCTGGCCGGGTTGGAAAAGAGCAGCCGATTCGACGCACGCCCCTGTTCGTCTTTGAGGGCGATCAGGCTGGCCTGGCAAGCGGGTTCGACCAAGATCGGGTCAATGGTGGGGGGAGTCCAGGTCAATCCACCATCACGACTGGTCGCGATCGCCCGGCCTTGCCCTTGTTTCGGCGGATGATTTCGCATGTTGAGCAGAAGCGTCCGATTGCTGAGCTCGACGACCTGGCACTCGTTGATTCGTTCGCCAGCGACACCGCCGAGTTTCCAGGTGGCGCCGTGGTCGTCGCTGTAAATCACGTGCGAGCGACTGATCTTGCTCTTGGCGAGGAAATGGTCGCAGGGGACCACCATGCGTCCGCTCTCGAGCTGAATGGAGACCCCGGGACCGGTCGCGTACCAGGTCCAATCGGGGAGTTTCACTTGCTTGGTGATCTCCACCCGAGGCGACCAGGTGAGCCCCTCGTGGGTGCTCTTCATCACCCAGACCGATCGTGTTTCTCGGCTCGTCCCATCAAGGATCTGGGGCTCCTTATCCTGCCCGTGGTTGCGGGTCATGAGCATCCAGATGGTCCCGGTTGCACGGTCGACGACCGGGCACGGGTTTCCCAACGTGTTCGGGCCGTCGTCGGCGATCACCTGCAGAGGGCCCCAGGTGATTCCTCCGTCGTTGCTGCGACGTTGCACCAGGTCGATATCACCGCTATCGCCGCTCGACTGTTTGCGCCCTTCGCAAAAGGCAAGGACCGTACCGTGGGGGGTGACGAGCAGTGAGGGAATGCGGAAGGATTTGTATCCGTCTTCCCCAGCCACGAAAACGTCGAATTGCGCGAGCCCGTCCCGTTGGCCTTGGGCCGCGACTTTGCCGCTTGGTTCATCCGTAGATAATTGCGCGGAGATGGCTGCACGGCTTGCCCCGAATGAGCCAATGAGCCAGGCGGCCAGAAGCGTCGGCACGAGGAAGCGACTTCCTCCACGTTTTCGCATGGTTTCAACCTTTTCGCTATCCATAAAATTCGGTCGATACCGCCGTTTTTGTGATCAGGCGAGGATCTCATTCACGACTCGGCAGGGCTCAACCCCGGATAGGCGGGCGTCGAGGCCCTGGAACTTGACCGAAAACCGCAGGTGGTCGATCCCGAGGAGTTTCAACATCGTGGCGTGCAAGTCGTGGACGGTGACGACGTTCTCGACCGCGGCGTATCCGAACTCGTCGGTCCGCCCGAAGCTGAAGCCCGGCTTGATGCCGCCGCCGGCCAGCCAGATCGAGAAGCCTTTGTTGTGGTGATCGCGGCCGTTCCCCCCCTGGGACATGGGGGTGCGGCCGAACTCACCCGCCCAGACGACCAGAGTGTCTTCGAGCATCCCGCGCTGCTTCAGGTCGAGGATCAAGCCCGCGCAGGCGCGGTCGACCTCCTCGGCCTTGAGGGTGATCCCCTCTTTGACGCCGTCGTGGTGGTCCCAGTCCTTGTGGTAGAGCTGGATGAATCGGACGCCACGCTCGGCGAGCCGCCGAGCCAGCAGGCAATTCGAGGCGAACGAGCCGTCCCCCGGCTGGCAGCCGTAGAGGTCGAGGATCGACTTCGGCTCGGCGGCGATGTTCATCAAGTCGGGGACCCCAACCTGCATCTTGAAGGCCATCTCGTACTGGATGATCCGCGTCGCAATTTCGGGGTCGTCCACCAGCGCGTCGAACCCGGAGTTGATCGCGTTGACCGACTGTACGACGTCCCGCTGCTGGTCGCGCGACACGCCCGGTGGGTTGCTGAGGTAGAGGACCGGATCTCCCTTGCCGCGGAGATGGACCCCTTGGTAGCGACTCGGCAAGAGGCCCGCCGACCACTGGCGCGCGGCGATCGGCTGATTCTGTCCGCCGCGACCGAGCGAGGTCAGCACGACGAACCCGGGCAAGTCTTCCGATTCACTCCCCAGACCGTACAGGACCCAGGAACCCATCGACGGCCGGCCCGCGATCTGTGACCCTGTGTTCATGAACATGTGGGCCGGATCGTGATTGATCGCGTCGGTCGTCATCGAGCGAATGATGCAGAGTTCATCCGCGACCGAACCGATGTTCTCGAACAGGTCGCAGATCTCCGCGCCCGACTGGCCGTACTTCTTGAACCGAGTTTGCGGCCCGAAACAGACGAGCTTCTGGCCCTGAAGCTGGGCGAGCTGCTGCCCCTTGGTCAAGCTCTCGGGCATGAGCTTGCCGTCCATGGCCGCGAGGGCGGGCTTATAGTCGAGGGTTTCGAGGTGGGACGGGCCTCCCGCCATCGTGAGCCAGATGACCCGCTTCGCCCTCGGCGGATGGTGCAAGGGGTTGACGCCACCTCGGGTCGCGGCGTTCAGGAGCGCGGGGTTCAATAACGAACCGAGCGCGACCCCACCGACCCCCATGGCGGTCCGCGAGAGAAAGGTGCGTCGGTTCACCCGCATTGAGTCTTCCGCGGAGTTGCGTCTCATGGCGATCAATTCCGGGTGATGGTTTCGTGGAGGTTGAGGATCACGCGGGCCGCGTTGGTCCAGGTGGCCAGCTCGGCCGCGCTGATGTCGTCGGGCCGAGGCGACTGGCCGACGGCGATCAGCGCTTTGGCCGCGGATTCGTCACGCTCGAACTGGTTCCGATGGTGCTCCACCAGGTGGATCAGGTTGGTCAACTCCTCGGGGCGCGGTGGGCGCTGGAGCGCTCGCCTCCAGGCCCAGTCGATCCGCTCGGCCGGGTCGGGCCCCCCTTGCTGAATCGTCAGGGTCGCGAGCACGCGCGCGGCCTCCACGTAAGTGGGGTCGTTCAAGAGCACCAAGGCCTGCTGGGGGATGTTCGACCGACTCCGCTCAGCGGCACACTCCTCGCGGCTCGGCGCATCGAATGCGATCATGCTGGGATGAGGAAACGAACGCTGCCACCAGGTGTAGAGCCCGCGGCGGTACTCCCCTGCCCCACGGTCGGCGACGTACTGACGGGGCGGAAAGTTCAAGTTCTCCCAGTAACCGTCCGGTTGATAGGGCTTGACGCTCGGCCCGCCGACCTCAGTCGCCAGCAGGCCGGCGATCGCGAGGGCGTTGTCGCGCACCAGTTCGGCCGGGATCCGGAACCGGCTCTGCCTGGCGAGTTCTCGATTTTCAGGGTCGCGTGTGAGCAGCTCCTTCGAAGCAGTCGAAACTTGCCGATAGGTTCGACTCGTGACGATCGAGCGCACCAGCCGTTTGACGTCCCACCCCGAGTCCACGAACTCGCACGCGAGCCAGTCGAGCAGGTCCTGATTGGCCGGCCACTCCCCTTGCGAGCCGAGGTCGTCGACGGTCTTGCAGAGCCCGATCCCGAAGAACTGCTTCCAGAGCCGGTTCACGTAGACACGCGCGGTGAGTGGGTTTTCCCGCGAGACCAGCCAACGCGCCAGGTCGAGCCGAGTGAGCCTCCGGTCGTCGTCGTCGGTGCGGTGGGGCGTCAAGTATTCGGGGAGAGCGGGGCGAACCGGTTCTCCGGTTTCATCGAGCCAGTTGCCGCGTGGCAGGATCCGCACCGTGCGGGGCGTTTTCAACGCGTGCGAGACCAGGCAGCGGGGCAGCGATTCCTCGTAGCTCGCGAGGGCCTGCTCGGATGCCGCCAGTGTGGCCCGGATCGCATTCATCTCGGGCGAAAGGACGCGATAGTGCGCAGTCACCTGTTCCTGCTGAGACGCCGTTCGATGTTCCGGGTTGATCCGGATCGCCTCGACGAGTTGCGGAGGAGGAATCATCGCCCGAGGCGCACGAACCGGGGCGGGCGACGTGGTCGCCAGGATCCGAAAGCGGCCCAGGGTGTGGTTGGACCCATGCTGGTGGCTCAGCGTCAGCGTCAACGTGGTCGGTGTCCCATCACCCAGTGGTGTGGCGGTCTCGAAGACGATCGCGTTGTCCGTCTGCGTGGCTCCCGCGATCGCCCACCCGTTGTTCGGCCCATTCTTGCCATCGATCGCCGCGAATGCGGGAAAGCCCGACTGCTCGAAGGTCGCCGACGCGTGCGCCAGACTCACGGCCTTTCCCTGGGCGTCGGCGACGCGGAATTCCGACAGTACGAAGTTGCCGTTGCCCGCGCGTCCCGGCCCTTGATTGGGGAGCGTGGAATGAGCCAGGGCGTCGATTCGCAGGCCTCTGATGCCGTGCAGCGTGGTCGGGACCGTGATCCGATAGGTGTCATTGCCGCCGCGCGATTGACCTTGGACCTGGATCACCCCGTCGGGTCCCACGGTGAGCTGAGCACCTGCTTGGGCGACGGCCGTTTCAGGATGTAAGGCGATCCAATGGTCAGCCTGGCTTGCCTCCGCGATGACCGCCTTTTCCCAGGCGTCCTGGCCGGCCGTGATCTGGGTCCCTGGGGCCGCGAGCCGAGCCTTGGCCGCGGCGACGTTCGCCTGCAGCCGCGCCCGTTCTTGGGCCTGGAGCGGGTCGGTCACGATCATCCCCGGCTCGCGCTTGCCGATGATCGGCTCTTTGATGTCGGCGAAGAACGCGCCCATCGAATAGAAGTCGGCCGCTTTCACGGGGTCGTACTTATGGTCATGACACTGGCAGCAGCCCAAGGTCTGGCCGAGCCAGACGGTGCCGACGGCGCGGACGCGGTCGGCGAGCATCCGCGCCTCGTAGTCCTTGGCCTGGGCGCCTCCTTCCTCGGTGGTCAGGAGGAGTCGGTTAAAGCACGAGGCCACTTGCTGTTCCTGAGTCGAACCGGGCAAGAGGTCGCCGGCCAGTTGCTCGATGGTGAATTGGTCGAACGGCGTGTTGCGGTTGAACGACCGGATCACGTAGTCGCGATAGGGCCAGACGTTGCGCGGGGTGTCGGAGTGATAGCCGATCGTATCGGCGAACCGGACGATGTCGAGCCAGTCGATCGCCATCCGTTCGCCGTAGTGGGGGGAGTTCAAGAGCCGATCGACGAGCCTCTCATAGGCGTCGGGTGAGTCGTTGTTGAGGAATGTGTCGACTTCTTGAGGTGTCGGGGGAATTCCGACCAGGTCGAAGAAGAGCCGGCGAATCAGAGTGCGGCGGTCGGCCTCGGCCGAGGGAGTCAATCCGACCTTCGCCAGGCGCTGCTCCACGAGTCGGTCGATCCCTTGAGGACCGGTGGGGGCCTGGGGCCGAACTGGCAGCTCGTAAGCCCAGTGCCCCTTGTAGACCGCGCCCTCAGCGATCCACTGCTTGAGCTTCTGCTTTTGCTCGAGCGTGAGCGACTTGCGCGACTCGGCGGGAGGCATGAGCTCGTCGGGCGCATCGCTGAAGATCCGCGCGATGAGCTCGCTTTCCTCGGTCTTGCCTGGAACGATCGCCTCGAGCTTGATGGCCGAGTCGCGGAGATCGAGCCGCAAGTCGGCCTTGCGCTGGTTCTTGTCAGGGCCGTGGCATTGATAGCAGTTTTCAGAAAGGATCGGCCGGATATCGCGGTTGAAGTCGATCGGGTCTTCCGCCGAGCTTGGCCGACCCACCATGAATAGCGATAGCAGAGCGAATGCCGTGATGCTCGTAGGTCCGAACCGGGCTGTGAGCAAGCGTCGTGCGAGTGGCCTGGATTTGAGTCGCATGATTGGTCACGGATCCGGTTGAGGTCTGAGTACCGAGCGTCGCCAATACAATCTTCCCTGGACCCGCGGTCCCAGGGAAGACTGAAAGAACATCAGGGGGCCGTCCCGGAACGAATCGCGGTCACTTGGTCGGTTTCACGGCCGGGATCTGGCCTTTTGGATTTTCTTGAGGCTTATTGGTCAAACTCGCCTCGGGCGCTCGACTCATGAGGTAAGCGAACAGGTTGCGAATCTCCGGGTCGGTAAGCTTGGTCATCAGGCCGTCGGGCATCAGCGAGATCGGCAAGGCCTGGAGGGTCTCGATCTCGTCGCGATTGACCAGCGTCGTTTGATTATCCACCCCGCGGAGGGTGACGGTCCGGGTGTTCTGGTCATGGATCAGGCCACTCAAGGTCCGGCCGTCGTTGGTGAAGACTGCGAAGTTCGTGAACTCCTCGCGGATCGCCGCGCTCGGGTCGGCGATCGCCAGGAGCATGAAGTCGAGATTCGTCCGTTCGTAGCCGGTCAGGTCGGGCCCGACGTCTCCCCCTTCGCCAAACAGCTTGTGACAGGTGGCGCAATTCTTGGTGAACACCTCGCGCCCGGCGCTCAGGTCGCCGCGTTCGCCGCGCACCAGGGTTTGAAGCCGCTCGATCAGCTTCCGGGTCTCCGCCGGAGTGGCCCGGGTCTTGCCCCAGAGCGTGTCGAGGCGTCGATCGATTTGCGGGTCATGATGGAGCCGCATCTGCTGCACGATGTCCATCGGGATCGTCCGGTGATCGATGGTCGATGCGTCGATCTCGTTCAAGAGCGCGACCGTCCAGCTCTTACGGCTCGCCAGCAAGCGGTGCGCCGTGCTCCGGAGCGCCTGCTCATCAGGGAGCGTCGAGTGGTACTGACGCAAGACGATCTGACCGATGGTCGGGTCGTCATAATTCATCAACGCTTCCAGAGCCACGCGTTTAATCGCATGCGAGGATGAGGCTGCCAGCAAATTTTTCAGCCCGCCGACCGCCTTGGGCTGGCGCAACTGCCCGAGGATCTCGATGTAGGCCAGTCGAGTCGGCCGATCGGCCCGCTCGTCGGCCACGATCTTGAGCGCTTGCTGGACCGACTCCGCCTTGCCGAGCCTCAAGCCGAGGGCCAGGTCGGACTTGCCGAGGCTCTGCTGGTACTGATCCAATGCATCGGCCAGCGCGGGGGGCAAACCGCTGATCTCCCGGCCGCGGAACGCCTCCATCATCCCGACCATCATCCGGGTCGTCTGTTCCTTCCCCGGCGCCATCGCGAGCAGCCGCGCGCAGGTCTCGAGGTTCTCGGGACCCCCTGCCATCGCGTAACGCTGCATCAAACGCTCGAGCACGAAGCGGTCGACGATCGGCAGTCGCCAGATCTCCGGCTCTTGAAACAAGGCGTGGACCGCCTCGCGATCGGTCTCGGTCTTGGATTCAAGGGCCCACCAGAGCAACAGGGGGATGTGCTTGTCGTCGACGTCCTCGGTGCGAGCCAGCAGTCCCCGAACGATCGGCAGCCCTTTGGAGGCCGGGAGTCGCTTCGCACTCGATGCAAGCTGAGAACGGACGTCTCGATCCGGCTCGGTCTGAGCCAGGGCCGCGAGCTTGCCGGCGATCGCCTCTGAAACGTCCTTGCCGTCACCCAGCAAGCGGACCGCCCAGCGGCGCACGTTGGGGTCGCGATGCGCGAGCGCACGGGTCGCCGCGTCTTCGTCGAACTTGCCCGACAGGTTGAGCGCCCAGAGCGCGTCGAGGGCGTGCGGGTTCTCGTCGTCGCCCGCGAGCGTCCGAAGTTGCGGGACCAACGTTTCGTCGCGACGATCGCCCAGCAGGAGCAAGGCCTGGCGACGCTGCCACTTGTTGCGATGTTTGAGCATGTCGACGAGATTTGCCCCGCTCAGCTTGGCCAGGTTGAAGGGCGCGATCGGCTGGCTCCCTTTCGCCTGCAAGCGGTAGAGTCGCCCGCTTTCTTTGTGCCAGTTGTCCCGAGGGTCGACGTGGCTCAGCCGGCTGTCATACCAATCGGCCATGTACACCGCCCCGTCCGGGCCCACTTCGAGGTCGACGGGCCGGAACCAGCGATCGTTCGTCACGACGACCGGGGGCAGGTCGACGGTTCGGTAGGTGGAGGTGTCGCGCAAGAGCCGGCTGGCGAGCACGCGGTTGTGGAGCGCGTCGGCCGAGATCACGGTGCCATCGTACTGAGGGGGGAAGGCGCCCCCTTCGTAGATCGCGAACGTCTGGCTGAACCGCTCGGGAAAACCCTCGTGGAGCATGTGGTGGTAGTAGCCGAAGGCATACGGGTTGGTCAACGGACCGTGCTTGCCCCAGTTCTTCTCGGCGTAGCCCCCCTGGACATAATGCATGCCTCGGGTGTTACCGGCGTTCGTGCCCGAGAAAACCCGGCCGACCGAGTCGATCTCGAGGCTGAAGGTGTTGCCACCCCCCTCGGCGTAGATCTCGAAGACTTTCGTCTCGGGATGATAGCGCCAGATCATCTGCCCTTTGAAGTGGACGTTTTTAGTGACGGCCGAGTTAATCGTGCCGGTGGTCGTGCTGCCGTTGGCGCCGTAGATCCAGCCATCGGGACCCCACTCGAGATTGCTGGCGACGGAATGGGTGTCTTCCAGGCCGAAGCCGCTGAGGTGGACTGTGGGGTCGGCGTCGGGAATGTCGTCGCCGTCGGCGTCGGGATAGAAGAGCAAGTACGGCGGGTTGAGGACCCAGACGCCGCCGCGGCCAACCAGGACGGAAGAGACGATGTTCAGGCCTGTGATCACGTCCCTGGTTTTATCATAGGAGCCATCGCCGTCGGTATCCTCGAGCACCGTGATCTTATCGGCGCCCGGGAAGTGGTGGGGAGGCGGGGGCGGGACCTTGTCGAACACGGCGCGGAGGTACTGGTCGTACTTGACGACCTTGAGGCCGGCCGGGAACGGGTACTGGAGGTACTGGACGACCCAGAGCCGTCCGCGCGAGTCCCAGGTCAGGTCAAGGGGTTGGCGGATGGCCGGCTCGGAGGCGATGAGCTTGATTTCGAGGTCGTCGACCACCTGGAACCGCTTGACGGTCTCGGCGGGCGACGTGGGAAGCGACTCGTCACCGGTCACCCCTTTCCCCTGGAAGCCGCGGATCATCCGCTCCACCTGCTCGTTGGCGGCGAGCCCATCCTTGTACTTGTCGCGGGCGTTCTCTTTCTTCACGGCCGCCGGCCGGTTCAGCGCCCAATGGATGGCGTTCGCCAGCAGCCGATTGAACGCGGGGAGCTTGAAGTCGTCGGGGTGGCCGAGCGACGTGTAGAAGACGCGTGAGTTCTTGAACGTATTCGTCCATGCAACCGGGTAGCTGACGGTCTTACCCTGATCGACGGTTTCACCGCGGAGCAGCTCGGTCGCCTTCGATCCGAGGTCGACCGATCGGTAGAGCGATCCGGCCGAATGAAACGCGGCCGAGGGGAGTCCGGCGAGGATTTCATTTTTCTCGGTTCCGGGCGCCTTGGTCACGTCGGTCCCCGTCTTGTTGGAGAGGTCGCCCGTATAGTGGCCGCCGAGAACCGTCGTATCGAAGTCAGGCCATTGCGCGTGATTCGCCGGTGCCGCGCCCGCGCTCAGGGCAAAGGCGTGGCTCGACGTCCGGAGCGCGACCAACGGCTTACCCGCCTCGAGATAGCCGCGGATCAGGGCCAGCTCCGCATCGGGGAGCGTGCGCCTTCGCACGCTCAGCACGAGCAGGTCCGCCTGTTTCAGTGCGTCCAGCCCGGGAAAGTGGTTGGGGTCATTCGGGTCGGGTCGGACGATCGTGGTGCGGAACCCGGGGGATGCCAGCTCGCGTTGGATGAACTCGGGGAGAGTTTCGCTGGTGCGATACCCCTCCTCACCGATCATGAGAACGAGGTGAGGAACCGTGGCTGGCTCGACCGCGCGGGTGGCGGAACCGAAGCCGACCAGGGCCATGCCAACCCACGCAATAACCACTCGCCTGATGCACATCCAAGGCTGAAGCATCTGAGTCTCCGGTGATGCGTCGAGGACCGAGGGGACTGGCTCTTGATGGACCGTCGCGGAGGGGCGATCGTCGAGGTCTGACCCTGACGGCCGCTCCTTCGAGGTTGCCGAGATTTCGTTCCTTACAGCGGTTTACCGTCGGATGTCGCACGAATTATAGTGAACTGGATATATAGTATGAGCATGTTTATGGTTTTTTTGTGTTCAGCCCCATCGGGGCGGTCCAAGGTAGCCCAGGGCAACGCCCTGGGGATTTGGTTACGAGGGTCATCAGCCCGGAAAGAGCGACTTAAAGGGTTACGCTGGCACGACCTATGTCGCAAGGTTGCCGCTCGGATTAGGCCGCCCTTACAGGGCTATTGAGCGCAAATGTGTCGATTCCCCGGGGCGTTGCCCCGGGCTACCTTACTCCGCCCCGTTGGGGCTGAAACCGGCGAGAGCGTGCGTCACTCGACGGTAAACCGCTGTAGGACGATGATGCGGATCATCTGTTTCTGACTCTCCGCCAAAGTTCCCGATACCGAGGACAGCGGGCAAAAGGCAAAACGCCCGCTGTCCCAGGAGAAGAGGATTCAATTGACCCTTTTTTGCTGGTTGACCCTCGATGAGCTTCAGGAAACCCAGGCGGGTTCCCAGCCCTTGCGGTACGGTTTCTTGAGCATGGCGTTCGCCGTGGCATTGTTCGTGATCTTGAGCGCGCCGGCGTCCCAGCGAAGTTCCTGCTCGGGGTTGCGGATCGCGATCGAGCCGAGCAGCACGGTCTCGGTCAACGGCGCTGAGTAGTCGAAATTCGAGGTGGTTTGACCCTCGCCGCGGCAGGCGTCCGCCCAGGAAACGTAGTGGTCACGATCGGGCACGGTCTCGATCTTGAAGTCGGCGAACTGCTCTTCCGGCAGCAGCCGGGGGGCGGCGACGTGGGGGATGACCAGCGATCCCTTTTCGCCGATCAACAACGAGCCCGCGGTGGGGAGCTTGGTTCCTTCCTTGAGTCCCAGCGCCTCTTGCGGGGGGAAGTGCCCTTCCCCATCGTACCAGGTCACCTTGATCGTCTTGCCCGCGGTCCGCGCCGTGCCCGGGAATTCATACTGGACCGTGGAACGGCGGGTCCAGAGGTCGCTCGGGAGCGGAGGCGCTTCGCCTCGGATCGTGGTCGGCGCCGTCAGCTCCAGGGACTTGAAGACGGGGTCGAGGATGTGGCAGGCGAAGTCGCCGATCTGGCCCGTGCTGAAGTCCTGCCAGGCACGCCAGTTGAAGGGATGATAGATCTTTTCCTTGTACGGCCGGGTCGGCGCCACGCCGAGCCATTCATCCCAGTGCAAGGTCGCGGGGACCGGGTCGCTGCCGGTCGGGCGTTCGTCGACCAGCATCCAGATCAACGGGCCGCTCTGCCAGGAGTGGACCTCCTTGACCTTACCGATCACACCGTCGTGCACCAGCTTGACGGCCGTGCGATAGGCGGTGTGCGACTGGATCTGGTTGCCCATCTGGGTCACGACGCGGTTCTTGGCCGCCGCCAACTGCATCTGCCTGGTTTCGAAGACCGTGTGCGCCAGGGGTTTCTGGCAGAACACATGCTTGCCCAACTGCATGGCCGCCAGAGAGATTGGCGCATGCATGTGGTCAGGTGTGGAAATAATGACGGCGTCGATGTCTCGGGCCTTGTCGAGCACCTTGCGCCAGTCGGTTGCCGTCGCCGCTTTGGGGTAGTGCTTGGCCGCTCGTCCCAGGTGGTCCGGCCCCTCGTCGATGTCGCAGATCGAGACGATATCAACATAAGGACTGGCGGCGACCGACGTGTGATCCGACCAGCCCTTGCCCCAGACGCCGATCGCCGCGACGCGAAGCCGTTCGTTAGCTCCGTAGACCCGCGACCACCCGGCTGCACTCAACACGCCCACACCACCGGCGACCGCGGATCGCTCCAAGAAGCGACGACGAGAAATCGGCTTGGACATCATGGAACCCTTCTCCAAATTCGTCGAATCGAAAACGAGCGAGAGCCGAGGCTCTCTCGACTGATCGGTGGTCTGCCAGATCCACCGAATTCGGCCAAATTGGGATCAACGATCAAGTCGCTGAGACTCAAGTTTCCGACCAGGGGTTGCCCCCTTCAGTGTCGCGATATTGTTTCACAGCCGTCGAACAAAAGCGACGGGCTAACGGTCGAAGTTCGCCCTCCGAGATGGGGGCCATCATTGCCGGCTCGGATTTCCGCCAGCCGAGGGGGACGCGTCAGGAGGAGTCCTGTTTCTCCTGGCGAAAATTTCTTTTATTTTGCATTTGCGAGGCGGATTCGGGGCAATACAAGAGTAGAATGAATCGAATCGGTTCCCTCTGAGGGCATGTGTGGGGCGGATGCTCAACCAACTCAGCGACGCAAGCTTACTGGAACGCTTCGTAACCTCACGTGAGGAAGATGCGTTCGCGACGTTGGTGCAGCGGCACGGTCCCCGCGTTCTCGGAGCCTGTCGGCGGATCCTCCGCAACGAGCATGATGCTGAGGAAGTCTCCCAGGCGACGTTCCTGGTCCTGGCCCGAAAAGCGGCTGATATCCCCTGGCGCGAGTCGGTGGGGTCCTGGCTTTGTGCGGTGGCGCATCGACTGTCGCTGAACGCGCGTGCCGGTGTCTCACGCCGGACCCGGCACGAGGTCCCCGTGGCCGCCCTGGCCTCGGCCGGCTCGGACCTTGGTTACTCGTCACTGCCCGAAGAGTGCCATCCTCAGGCCGACCCGTTTGCCGAGATTGCCCGCCGCGAGTTGCGGCGGGTGCTCGATGAGGAATTGTCCTGCCTGCCTGAGAAATATCGTGCGCCGATGGTGTTGTGCTACCTGGAAGGGTTGACCAACGAGGAAGCGGCCGAGCAATTGGGGTGGCCATCCGGCTCGATGTCCCGGCGGCTGGAGCGGGCCCGCACGATTCTTCGGCAACGCCTGGCGAGCCGGGGATTATGGCTCGGGTTGCTCCTCCTCTTGACGCTGACGGTCTCTCTGAAGGCCCTGCGCGTCGCGTCACGCGACCAGGGGCAAGCCTTGGTGATGGTCCGTGAGGCGATGGCCCCGTTCAAGAGCCATCAGGACGGTGGCGAAGACCTCGAACGGCTCCTGGCCGCGATCAGCCGGTCCGACGAGTCGCTTCCCTCGCTGGATGAGGCCTTGGTGGTCGCGCGTCGCTCGACGCGGGTTGCCGAGCGGATCGAGAATTTCGATCACGGCGCGGACCGCGCGAAGTGGAATGGGTACGCCGTCGGGATGCGCCAGTCGGCCCTCGCGATGACCGAAGCCGCCGAGCGAGGCGATTCCTCCGATGTCGTGGCGGCGGCCCGCCAGTTGAATCAGCGCTGTATTCAGTGCCACGTCGCCTTCCGCCATTGATCGACCGTTTGGAATCCGCCGGTCGATCTTGGGTGCGGCTGGTGCCCGGTCGGATTGGGAGCGGCTCGGTTCGCGGTACCCTGTTGTCGCGCGGTCACCTCAGCGCTAAACTGGCCGGTGGAGATCGACTCCGCTTCCGCCCCCCTCCGCCTACCGTGCGACATCTTGGGTGCTCAGCCAACTTGGTGCGCGCAGGATTGGCGAGAGTCGATCGCTCCTGGCGGGTCGTTCGCGCTTCCCCGCTTGGAAGACGACCCCTCCGTCCCGGTCCTCTTGCGAGATCACGAAAGGGCTTCGATCATGTCCGAGCTGAACCGCAGGACCTTCCTTTCCGCGGCCGCCGGTACGGTGGCGACCGCGAGCCTGGCCGGCAGGGCCTCGGCCGAGGGGCCGAACGAGACCATCCGCGCTGCGGTGTTGGGCGTCAACAGTCGAGGCAAGGCGCACATTGAAGGCTTCACGGGGACCAAAGGGGTCAAGGTGGCCCTGCTTTGCGACCCCGATCGCGTTGTGCTCGATCAGCGGCTCAATGAGTTCGAGAAGAAACACGGCTATCGGCCCGACGGCGAGACCGACCTCCGCAAGGTCTACGACCGCAAGGACGTCGACGTCGTGAGCGTGGCGACGCCGAATCACTGGCATTCGCTGGCGACGATCTGGGCCTGCCAGGCCGGCAAGGATGTTTATGTCGAGAAGCCTGGCAGTCACAACATCTTCGAAGGCCGCAAGATGGTCGAAGCGGCCAAGAAGTACGGCCGGGTCGTCCAGCACGGGGTGCAGCTCCGCAGTTCCGAGGCGATTCAAGAGGCTGTCGATCATCTCCGGAAGGGGCTGATCGGCAAGGTCTACATGGCGCGCGGGCTCGTTTATCGCGACCGGGCATCGATCGACCATGCGAAGGACCCGGACACCGCGCCGAAGACGCTCAACTGGGATCTCTGGCAGGGCCCCGCTCAGGAGCGTGCGTTCTCCAAGCGGATCGTCCACTACAACTGGCACTGGCACTGGAACTACGGTAACGGCGACGTCGGCAACCAGGGCGTCCACGAGACCGACATGTGCCTCTGGGGCCTGGGCCTGGAGACGCTCCCCTCGTCGATCGTCGCCATGGGTGGGAAGTTCCTCTGGGATGATGATAAGGAAACCCCTGAAGTGCTCTCCAGCACTTATATGTTCCCGAACCAGAACCAGATGATCGAGTTCGAGGTCCGTCCCTGGGCCACGAACACCGAAGCCGGCGCAGGGGTTGGGAACATCTTCTACGGCTCGGACGGCTACATGGTCATCAAGGGTTATAGCACCTACGAGACCTTTCTCGGCCGCCACGGCAAGGAGGCCGGTCCCAAGGGTTCAGGCGGCGATCCCGTCGGCAAGCACTTCGCGAACTTCATCGACGCCGTTCGCAGTCGCGATGTGAAAACGCTCCACGGACCGGTCGAGACGGCCCACACCAGCTCGGGCCTGGCCCACCTCGGCAACATCGCCTACCGCGTCGGCCGTCAGCTCCACTTCGACCCGGTGACCGAGAAGTTCATCGGCGATAGCGAGGCTGATACCTTCCTGACCCGCAATTACCGCGCGCCTTACGTGGTGCCCGATCAGGTCTGATCGGCCTGAAACGCCGGGCTCTCCTCGGATGGGGTGGGTCCGGCGCACCTCCTTTTCTCCATGTATGGGATAGGCTTCAGCCTTCCGTCACCCTTGAGGGGGGGCAGGCTGAAGCCTATCCACCAAGCTCGAAATTGGCCAAGGCTATCAGCATATCTGGATATCAAGAGCTGGATTTACGGTGGGTTGTTTTCACCCTCCGAGAGAATTCTGCTCGCGTCCTCCTCCCGTCATTCGATCATCGACTCTTGTTTCATCGCCGCCGGAGCGTTCGACCATGCCGGGAGGTCTCTTCCTTCGACTCGCCGCGTTCGTCGTGATTGTGAATGTTCTGGCCCTGGAGCCGGACAAACTTGCCGCGGGTGAGGAGGTTACCGACTTTTACAACGTCGTCGCGCCGGCCGGGGCCGACCCTTGGCTCTGGTCCCAGAACGGCTGGTACTACGCCACGGTGACGACGGGTGGAAACGTCACGCTTTCCCGATCACGATCCCTCTCCAACTTGGGGGCGGCAGAGCGTAAGGTCGTCTGGACTCCATCGCCGGAGACTCCCGCCGCCAAGAATCTCTGGGCGCCCGAGCTCCACCGCCTGGAGAAGGCCTGGTACATCTATGTCGCCGCCGATGACGGCGCCAATGCGAATCATCGCATGTACGTCCTCGAAAATCTGGCGGACGATCCATTTAAAGGTGAATTTGTTTTCAAGTCAAAAATCGTCGATCCGAAGGACGATCGCTGGGCGATTGACGGCACCGTGCTCCGGGTGGGTGAACGGCTTTTCTTCGTCTGGTCGGGCTGGGAAGGGGCCGAAGACATCCAGCAGAACCTCTACATCGCGGCGATGAGCAATCCCTGGATTCTGTCCGGGGCGCGGGTCGCGATCTCCCGGCCGACCCTCCCTTGGGAAACCAAGGGCGCTCCCCCCGCGGTCAACGAAGGACCGCAGGTCCTGGTCAAGGACCGGCGGATCCACCTGATCTATTCGGCCAGCGGAAGCTGGACCGACGCCTATTGCCTGGGCCGGCTCACCGCCGATATCGATGCGGATCTCCTCGCGCCGGCGTCGTGGAAGAAGTACGAGAAACCCGTGTTCGCAAGCGTTCCTGGGGTCTATGGGCCGGGACATTGCTCGTTCACCAAGTCGCCGGACGGGCGGGAAGATTGGATCGTCTATCACTCCGCCCGCTATCGAGGGGCGGGATGGAACCGGCTGCTCCGCGCTCAGCCGTTCTCATGGGATCAGGACGGGTTCCCTCGGTTTGGGGCCCCTGCTCCGCCCGATCAACCGATCAAGGTCCCAGGTGGCGAGCCCGCCCGCCAGCGGTACGAGGCCGAAGCAGGCTCGCTGGTCGGAGCCGCACGTGTTGCGCGGCAGCCCAGTGCGTCTCGCGGGGCGAAGGTTCAGTTCCCCGGTTCCGCCGACAGCACACTCACCCTCGTGGCCACCGTCAAGGAGGCGGGCGCCTATGTCGTCTCGATCCGCTACCTCAACGCGTCGGATCGAAAATCGTCGGCGACCCAGACCTTGACGGTCGATGACGGCCCTCCCCTGCGCGTTTCCTATCTGTTCACGGGCCCCGCCGACTGGTCGAATCAGTTCGTCTCCGTCACTCTGAAGACCGGACCGAATCGCATTCGGCTGGGTCAGGGCGAGCGCATGGTCGAGATCGACTGCTTGGATATTACGCCCGGTGATCGATGAGCTTGTGGCTCCTGAAAAACGGTTGTGGCAAATTGAGCTTGTTTCGACCCGTACGATCGGCTCGAATCCCTGGAGGGCAACCCGACAAGCTCGGACTTGATCGTCGTCTTTTCCCCTGGAATTCTCTTCCTCGCCGCTGAGCAGTGGCATCCGTGAACCTGATGAGGATCTCTCTCCAATGCGTTTCCGGCTCCCCTTGTTTCTCGCCTCGACGCTTGTCATGGCACTGATCGCGACCCCAACGCACGCGGGCGAGCGCTGGTCGGTTGAAAAGGCCAACGCCTGGCAGCGCGAGCATGGCTGGCTCGTCGGCTGCAACTACGCTCCCCAAACCGCGATCAATCAACTCGAGATGTGGCAGGCCGACACGTTCGACCTCACGACGATCGATCGCGAGCTCGGCTGGGCGCAGGAGCTTGGCTTCAACAGCGTCCGGGTCTTCCTCCACGACCTGCTCTGGGAGCAGGATCGCGAGGGCCTACTCAAGCGAATGGAGCAATTCCTCGCCGTCGCGGACAAGCATAAGATCGGCGTGATGTTCGTCCCGTTCGACAGCGTCTGGGATCCGTTCCCGCGTGCGGGCAAGCAACGTGCTCCTCGCCCCCACGTTCACAACTCGGGCTGGGTGCAGAGCCCAGGCATCGAGGTCCTCAAAGATCCCGCCCGGGTCGATCAACTTGAGGGTTATGTCAAAGGAGTCATTTCCCACTTCAAGAACGACCGGCGAATTCATGCGTGGGACCTCATCAACGAACCCGACAATCCCAACAAGTCGAGCTATGGGACGAAGGAGCCCAAAGATAAGGCGGAGCTTGGGCTCCACCTCACCCGCAAGGCGTTCGAGTGGGCCCGCGCGGTCGATCCTTCGCAGCCGTTGACCTCGGGAGTCTGGCAGGGAGACTGGTCCGAAGAGAAGATGGCGCCGATCGTCCGGTTCCAACTCGAGGCTTCCGACGTGATTAGCTTCCATAGCTATGATCCGTTGCCGATGTTGGAGAAGCGGGTCGCTTCGCTCCGGCGCTATGGTCGACCTTTGCTTTGCACCGAGTACATGGCCCGTCCCAACGGTAGCACGTTCGAGGGGATTCTCCCCTACCTCAAGGAGCAGAAAATCGGCGCGTACAACTGGGGCTTCGTGGCCGGGAAGACGCAAACGCAATACCCCTGGGACTCGTGGACCCGCCAGTACACGGGCGAACCCCCCGTCTGGTTCCACGAAATCCTCCGTGGCGATGGATCCCCTTATATCGCCAAGGAAGTGGACTTCCTCAAGAATCTGAACCGAACCAATTGATCGGGGCGGCCTTGCCCTGATTTCTGCGAGGAACCGGGGAGTGGGTCATTGCCTCGGCCGTGCGCTCTCTTACGCGTGCGGCCGAGGCCGTACTCCTTGATTTTCTGAGGGATGACCGCGGCCTCGCAACGACTTCCGTCACTGTGTCGGCTGATGCGGAATCGCGTCGTCGACGTTTCCTTGTGTTTTGATGGAGTCGAGGGGCGCCGCAGCACCGTGATCGCTGGGGGCGACGTTGCGGTCGAGCCAGCGCGAGACGCCATGGAGGCTGGACAGGATGATCAAGGCCATGACCGTTCCCAGGACGGCCGAGGCTGCGTGCCCGATGCCGGCGGCGATGCCCACGGCCGCGGTGAGCCAGAGGCCGGCGGCAGTGGTCAGTCCCTTGACCTCGTGGTGATCGGCCTGTTTCAGGATCGCCCCTCCGCCGATGAAACCGATGCCGGTCGCGATCCCTTGAATGACGCGGCTCATGTCGGACACCGTTGTCCCCGCTTGCTGCGCAATCAAAACGAAGAGGGCCGCGCCCAGGGCCACGAGCATGTGCGTCCGCAGCCCCGCCGCCTTGCCCGAGCGCTGACGCTCGAATCCCAACACCCCGCCGAGCAGCGCCGCGACCGTGAGCCGGACCGCGATCCGGACGACTTGGGCCAGCTCCGGCAAATCGGAAAAATCTTTGACCACCGCCTGCCACCACCGCATTGAGTCGACCCTCCAAGGCCATAACAACGACCCACGCTCACCGGGCGCTCACCGGCAGGTGATAGAACGCCAGCCCCAAGATGATGTACACCGCGATCAGCATCGCCCCTTCCATCCAGTGACTCTCCCCGTCCTGACAGACGAGGGTCAGCACGCTGACGGCCAGTACGACCGAGATCAGCTCCAGCGGCGAGAAGTGAAGGTCGAGCGGGTGCGGGTGGCCCATGAGCATGCTGGCGAACACCAGCACCGGCGCAACGAACAAGGCAATTTGCAGGCTGCTGCCGACGGCGATATTCACCGCCAGGTCCATCTTGTTCTTCATCGCCACCAGCACGGCCGTCGAGTGCTCGGCGGCGTTGCCGACGACCGAGACCACGATCACCCCGATGAACACCTGGTTCATCCCCAGCGCCCGTCCCGCCTGCTCCACCGTGCCAACCAACAAGTGCGCCATTCCGGCCACGCCTGCCGTGGCCAGCACGAGGACGATCAGCGACGTGCGCCGACTCCATTCGGGCTGGTGGTGTTCACCCGTTGAGGGCAACTCGGTTTCCGACCCTCCGAAAAGGTGTTGATGCGTCCTGAGTGAGAAGACCAAGCTGAGCCCATAGATCACCGCGAGAATGACGGCGATTTCCTCGCTCAGGGATTCGACGCTGTGCAACTCCGTGGTGCTGAGACTGGTCCCCGCGCGGAACAAGTAATAGTAGACGGTCGGCATGATCAGGCCGATGGACGCCAGGACCAGCAGCGTCGCCCCCATGCTGGCGGCCGTGCGGTTGAACTCCTGACGCTGATGAACCAGGCCGCCGCACAGGATCGCCATGCCCAGGACAAGTAAGACGTTGCCGATGATCGAGCCGGTGATCGTGGCTTTCACCAGAGGATACATCGCCGGCCCGCGCCAGAGGATCAGCAGGGCGATGAGCAGTTCGGCCGCGTTGCCGAAGGTCGCGTTCAGGAGCCCGCCGATCCCCGCGCCCAGCGTCTCGGCGAGATTCTCCGTGGCCCGGCCCATCAGGCCCGCGAGGGGAATGACCGCCAGGCCCGAGAACAGGAAGATCGAGAGCGCGCCGGCGTGGAACAGCTCCAGCCCGAGCGCCACCGGCATGGCCAGCAGCAGCCAGGTTAACGGCTGCTTGGCGAGCCCGTGCAACGCCAGGCCCAGGCCCATGCCGGTTGGGGTGTCTGGGGGGGAGGCGCGGACCTCGTTACTGGTCATCTCAACTCCGGTGGCTTTTGGATAATCTGTTGTTTAGCATTGCATGGCTTTGTGGTATACAACCCCGGAGGGGCTGCAAAATGCGTTCATGGCTTTTCTGACTTGACAGTTAGGGCGTTTCCTCCTCAGTTCCCACGAATTTCTCCGGATAGGGGGCGCTGTCGCCTCGTGCGGCGTACCAGAGGATCCGGTTGAACGTATCCTCATCGGCCTCATCCGCCTCGTCGAGGTCCAGGGCCAGCGATTCCTTGGCCCAGTGGAGAGCCTGATCTTTGAGCTTGGCGAGCGGGGGATTCATCTCGTCGAGCTCGATGCGATTGGGCGTCAAGGTATAGGGGGTCAGGTCCGGCTCGGCTTGAAAGCAGTCGCGCATCGCCGTGGCCGACAGGTCGAGCTGATTCATCGGCGGCAGCCCGAGGATCAGCTCGATCGTTTTGACCATGCCGGTCTGATTATAGCTCGTCGAGTCGACATATTTGCGTTTGGTGTAGGGACTGACGACCAGGGCCACGGTGCGGTGGGAGTCGACATGGTCGAAGCCGGCTTGGGGGTCATCCTCAACGATGAAGAAACAGGTGTCTTTCCAGAACGAGCTCTTGCTCACGGCCTCGACCACCTGGCCGAGCGCCAGGTCGTTGTCCGCGACCATCGCCCGAGGGGTCGGTGAGCCGGGTCGAGTGCCGCTCGTATGGTCGCACGGCAGGAAGAGGTAGACGAGGTTTGGGAATTCCCCTTTCCGCTCGTATTCGGCCAACTCCTTGATGAAGAGTTTCGCCCGATAGACGTCGGGAATCGACATGACGAAGCCAGGATAGGCGGGGTGGGAGTACGGTTCGAGCGTCTTGACATTCAACTTGGCCTCGACCTTGAACTTGCCCGGACCTGTTTTGTACTCTTCGTACATGTCGGTCCAGGTCGAACCTTTGGGCGCTCCCCCCTTGACGAACTCACCGAAGTTGAAAAACGTCTTCTTGTGTTCGAGCGCATTGTCCCACAAGAAGCCGCTGGAGGCGAAGGCGAGCGGGTCGCTCCCCTCGTAGGGATAGCTGCGTGTGAAGCCGCCGAAGGCCTTTTCCAGGTAGTCGGTCACATACGCTTCGTTCACCCACTGGTGTCCGTCCGCGCTCAGGACTCCGCTGCAATAGAAGTTATCGAAGAGCGTGAATTCACGGGCCAGCTTGTGGTGGTTCGGCGTCACATCCTCGCCGAACATGACCAGGTTCGGGTCGCCGTTGCCCTCGGTCATATCGCCGAAGACCTGGTCATAGGTGCGATTCTCCTTGATCACGTAGATGACGTGCTTGAAGACCGACGGTTCGCCGTGCCGCTGGGGAACAACCACAGGCGCGGTATTCGGCCGCGGTTTTTCGAGGCCGCCCAGGCTATAGGTCAGGCGGTTGTTGGCGTTGACCTCGGCGGTCTCGTTGGCGAGTTGCTCGTCGTCGGGCACCTGGATGATCGAGACACTGCCGAGGTGGTCGTGCGAGTTCATCCCCTCGTCATCCGGACGGGGCTCGCGCTCATTCCCCTTGAGCCGACTGAGCGAGCCGACCCCCTTGATATTGGCGACGAACAGTGTCTTGCCGTCGTTCGAGACCAGCACGGCGCCGGGATACCAGCCGGTCGGGATCAGGCCCGCGAGCCGACTCTCTTGGGGGTGGGTCGTGGTGGATTTCGAGGACGACGACCGGGCGCCGAGTCGAACCACGGCGATGCAGTTGTTGGTGCCGTTGGCGACATAGAGCGTTTCGCCGCCGGGACTGAGGGCCAACGCGTTGCAGCCGCTGCCGAACGGCAATCGGCTCTCGGGTCGGCAAGAGATCGTCTCGACCACTTCGTCGGTCTCGGTCCAAATCACCGAGACCGTGTCGCTGTTGGCGTTGGCCACGTAGACGAAGCGACCCTCGGGGTCGGAGATCATGCCTGAGGGATGGAGCCCGACGTCGATCGACTTCACGTGCTGCCACATTCCGTCGGTTCGTTCCAACACGGAAACCGTTCCATGATTGGCGATCCCACGGCGGTCGACACGAGCCGCTGTCCCGGAGCTGTCAGCCTGGGGGGCGTCGGCGTTCGGAGGGTTGCCTCCCCAGTTCGTGACGTAGCAAAGGTCCGGGCTTGGGCAGCAGACCGAGTAGGGGGCGACGCCGACGTTGACGCTCTGTTCCACGTTACCGCTGGCGAGGTTGACGAGTTGAGCGGTATTGCCGCGCGTTGAGGTCACCCAGATCGCTTCGTCGGACAGGCGGGCGATCCCGGCAGGGTGCGCTGCACCTTTCACGGCCGGTTTCGCCAACTTTACCGGCTCGAGCCATGAATATTCGTCCCCGTTCATCGAGGCCGCGATTTGGACCTCATCCTTGGAGTCGGTCGCATAGACCCGCCCCTCCTGCACGAGCAGGCCCGTAACACTGAAGCCGACCCGCGACGTGAGGGTCTGCCTGATTTTACCGGTCGATGAATCAATAAAGACAAGATCTTTGAGATTTTTGACGACCAAGGTTTTCCCGGCGTCGATCAGGGCGAGGTCGACCGGCCTGCCTGGAAAAAGGACCTGAATCCCCGATGGCTTGAGGATCTGGTTGGTGGGCACGACGATGCGGCCATCCGGCTGTCGGCCGACCTTGAGCCGGTCATGTTCATCGGCCCGAGCACTCGGGGACGCGACCAGGGCGAAGACGAAAAGAGTGAGGAGCCGTCGGGGAGGAAGCGGCATGGTTTGGAGTCTCTCTGGAAGTTGCGAGGGGCGAAAGGCGACTCATCAACTTAATAGTTCAAGCAGGCTCCGCCCTGGTGCTTCAAGGGGATTCGATTGGTATTCGGAGGCTTCGGACGCTGCTTTCCCGTTGAAACCGAAAAGGTGGGCGGGGCGCCCGCGGTCCCAGGAAAATGCAGCCGATTCAGTGGGTTTTCCCACTCCGTCGATCGGTCAAGAGCGGCTGCAAGTCGCGAAGGATCTCGTCGGCGATGACGCGATGGCCTTCCTCGTTGGGGTGGCAGCCGTCGGTGGTCCACTTCATGAGCGAGACCCCGTTTTGGCGGGCGGCGGACCAGGCCGAGTAATGATCGACGAGCGGAAGTTTGCGCTCGCGAGCGATCGTTCGGGCGACCGCGACGAACGGCTCGAGGCGGAGGTTGGGGGATTCGCCGAGCCCGTTCGGTGCGGAATCGTCAGCCCAGCGCGGCGGAGTCATGAGCACCGGTTTGGCGCCGGCCTGTTCGATTCGTTCGACCAGCTCGCCGAGGTTCTTGCGGTACTGGTCGACCGTGAGTCGGCTGGCCTGCTTGCCCACGTCGATGTAGCTGTCGTTGGTGCCGTACATCAGCAGGACGACGTCGGGTCGGTTCGTCTTGAGAACCTCACTCAGCCTCGCGAGTGCCTGGTCGGTCCGTTCACCACCGATCCCCACGTTACTGATCGAGGTGGCGAAGCCACGTGCCTTGAGCGTCGACTCGAGTTGACCGCCGAAGGTCTGGGCCTGGGTGACCCCGGGACGCACCCCCTTGGTGATCGAGTCACCAAGTAAGAGAACGCGGGGCGCTGGCTCCTCGGCGTTCGTCGTGGAGCCCAGGATCGCGAGCATGAATAGGAAGGATGGGATGTGTTTGTGTGTGGGCAGGTGCTTCATCGTGGTGGCTCGTTGCGCGGTCGAGACGGCGACGCGTGCTGGAAGTTGTTGGTCCAGTCACCGTCTCTCCGGCGAGAGCACAATACAACGATTGAACGGCGATGTCGAGGAACCAGACCATGCCCGAGCGACGCTGGAGAAAAGACCGCGCGGGCGAATCCACCCCCGTTGGGGATCGCAAGGCCAAAGGGGTTAGTGCGTCACCTCACGCACGTCGCCGAGCTCCTTCGTTTCTCCCGGCTCGAGATTCTCGGCCTCGCCGACTCGGAGTCCCGTTCCATGGGGGGCGGCGACCTTGAGGACATACTCTTGACCGGGTACGAGGCCGGCGAACGAGAACCGTCCGTTGCGGTCGGTCGTCGCGTCGTGGGGGGGAGGGTTGCGGATCGGTGGAAACCTGGAGATCCCCGATAGGTAAGCATGACACTGGGGCGTGGACGGCCGTTATCGTCCACCAGACGCCCTGAGATCGTGCTCCAGGGATGGAGTTGGGCGACGAGGGGGCCGGGTTCCCCATCGCGGACGGCCAGCGAGCCGGCGAGCTGACGGCCCACGTGCTGAAACTGGACGACTCGGATGCTTCGGCCGGTCAGTCCGGTCACGGGAAACCGGGCCTTCTCACGCGACTGCCACCACCCCTGCCGCGCAAGATCGCCGGGTGCAAGGCCGCTTGCCCGGGCGCCGGCAACGGGCTGGCCGTCGGGGCCGAGGATCGTGATGGACGGCTCAGGACTGGCCGTGACGGACAGGTTACAGGTCACGACATCGGTCACGGCCTCCGGCTCGATGGAGGCGAACGCATGGCATTGGGAGGGCGATGTCGAATCGTTCAGGTTGGGGAACGGTGGACTGTCCCCCGGTTGCCTTCGCGCAACCAGGTCCGCGTGAAGGAATCGGTCCCCCACGACTTTGGCGGTGATCAACCCCGGTCCCGGGAACGCGACCACCGTATAGCGGCCGTCGTGATCGGTGGGGCGGGGTTCGGGAGAGGCGATCTCGCGTGACCGGATGGCCTTCTCATTGCCGACAGTGGGATGGGCCTCGATCAGGGCCGCCACCGGGGCTCCCGTCGCTCGGTCGGTGACCCGACCTCGGACCAGCACCCCGGGGAAGAGCGCGAAGTCGAGCTGAGTCGCCCCTGTGCCCGGACGGTTGGTGAACTCGCGTGAGCCGGGGTGGTAAGGCTGCCCGTCGGCCGGGTCGGCGCGCAGGGTGACCCGCTCACGAAGGGGTAGGCCCTCGAGCCGATACTGTCCTTGCGCGTCGGTTGTCGTTCGAATGAAGGTTCCGGGCCAGTCTGTCAGAGGGTAAAAGTGCTCCGGATCAGCGTTCCCGAAGCCGACCTGGTTCCGAATGACGACGCCCGGCAAGGGAAGTCCCGTATTACGGTCGCGGACGACCCCTTCGACAGGCCGACTCGGAGCGACCACATCCACGAAGTCCGCTGTTTGACTGATGTTCTTATGGGTCGCGGGGCCCTTGTGGGTCTGTGCACCGAACGGAACTGAGACCGGAGCGCCGGGTCGGGTTACGACGTTGAGGACGTACGTCGCAGTCTTCGGACCTTGGATCAGCAACGAGACGAGGCGTTCTCGGCCCAGGCCACTGAGCCGAAATCGCCCATCGCGTCCGGTCGTCGCCGGGGTCATCAGACGCGTCAGACCCGCCTCCATCGGCCTCGACAAGTGGCTAAACGCGCGGTAACTGGATAGGCCCGCCGCGACGTCCTTGAGCCAGGGGGAGAGGTCCCCTTCGGGCGTCTCGGCAAGTTCGAGCACTCTGGCCGTGACGCCAACCAGAGGACGCCCTTCCAGGTCGATCAAGCGGCCGGTGATCGGAACATCGTCGGGGGGGAGCGTGAGGAGGAGGCCGTCGGGTTCGCCGATCTTGAGGTCCGCGGTCCAGGCGGGCCCGTAGCCGTCGGCAAACGCCGCCACCATTGGGCCCGGTTCACCCGTTCCGACCGAACGGGATGCGGCGAAGTCGGAGCGAGCGATGGTGAAGTGGAATCGCCCGTCAGTTCCGGTCGTCGCGCGAACCGCCGGGGGGCGCTCATCGTCTGACGGCAAATTCCCTGAATAAAGGCGTGCGCCCGGGATAGGCTGCCCCTTTGTATCGAGGATCCGGCCGCCGATGTCCAGGATCTCCGGGACGGTCGTCGAGCCTTCCGCCCCGGGGGGGGCCGACGAGTCGGTCACCGCGGCCAGAAGCCGATCGTGCCCTGATTTTACCGGCTGCCCCGGGCCGATGGCTAGGATTGCGACCAGGATCAACATGGGCGAACCGACAGCGAGGACTCGAATCGGCAGGGCTGGAGCTCTGTCTCGGATCGATGGCATTGTTGAGGTCCCTTGGTCACGTCCGGGGCAGTCAAGATCTCGACATTTTGTTACGGTGCGATCGTCTCGCCGATCGCCGCGTTGTTGATGACCTCCTCGCCGTTTCGGGTGATGATCGCATGTAAGATCTTGGGGTCGATCGAACGATTGATGAACCGGGTCGATCCGTCGGCTGTCAACGCGACGAAGCCCTCTTTGAATTGGCCGCCGAGCTTGGGGAAAGGTTGGTCCGGCGCGTATTGCAAGTCTTCGGGTTTCGTCCAAGGGACGGTCGCTCCCGCTTCGACGACCATCAGCGTGCTGACCGTTCCGTCCGGAATCTCCGGGAAGGGGTTGCGACCTTCGACCAGCGCGATCCCGTTCTTCCCCTCGAAAAAGGCACGCTTGCCCGTGAACCCCTGATAATAGGTCGATTCGGTCGGCTGTGATCGATTCACGACGGGAGCGTAGACCTTGGGCCTCAGCTTCAGCAGGCCCTGGTTGTGCGGCCCGTCCCAGGGCTCATCAAGCTTAAACTGATCGTAAAGTGCCTTCTCCCCGATGAATGGCAAGATCGCCACCCGCCAGCTCAAGAGCGGTTTGCCGTTTGCGCTGTAGATGGCCGGTGGGGGGAATCGCTTGTTTGTGTCGAGATAGGCATGGATTCCACGAGCGATCTTTCGGAGGTTCGCCGCACTGCGGACGATCAATTCCGCCTCTCGGGGCTCTGCTTTGTCCGTTACGGTCGTCGGCGATTTTTGGGGAGCCGCTTCCGAGGGTTGCTCCGCGGCGGCGTCAACGCGCGGGGCGGAGCCCTGCTGCGCCACCACGGCCACGCTGCCCGCCGCGGCTCCTGCCAGGATGAGGGTGACCATCACGGTCTTGATCTTTGTGAGAAACATGGTTTTGATGACTCCTTGGGAGAGAGCGGCGACTGAGGCCGGGACCGTCCCGGCCGTCAGACCCATCGATACGCTCATTGCGATCTTGGTCGTTGAACCGGCGAGTGCGGCGGGCATGGCCGAAGCCTGGCCCGTGGCCACGGCTGTCGCCAGCACTCCGCCGGGGAGAGCCACGCCGCGGCGGCTCAACCGTCCCTTGAGGCGATCCCGAGCCCGCGAGATCCGGGCGCTCACGGTTCCGACCGGTCGCCCCAGACGCCGCGCCGCCTCTTCATGGGTCAACCCTTGCAAGTCGCAGAGCACGATCGCCGTGCGATACCGCTCGGGCAACCGGTCGATCTCCTCGTGCAGCGTCTCGATCTCTTCACGGACCGAGGGCGTGAGCTCGCGTCCACCGGCGTCGGCCGCAACCTTGGCTCCAGACATCGCCGCCTCCGCCTCACGCCTCCTCCGTCGTTCGTTCCCGGCTTTCACCTGTCGCGCGGTCCGGAGGGCGACTCCGTAGAGCCAAGGCCCGACGAGCTCGGGTTGACGCAACGAACCCGCCTTGCGGGCGAGGACGAAGAAGGCGGCCTGAAACGCGTCCTCAGCATCGTGCGGATTTCGGAGCAATCCGCGGCAGACGCCCCAGACCATCGGTCCGTGCCTGGTCACGAGCGCGGTGAAGGCAAGTTCGGCGTCCTCCCCACGACGCGTCGCGAATCGCTCGAGCAGTTGCCCGTCGGTAAGCCCCGCGGTCGCCCCACCACCGAAGAGCGTTTTGAGGGGATCGACCACGACGGAATCTCTGATCGCCATGTTCCGAGGTCTCCGAATCACTGCGAGTTCATCCCATACTCACAGGTCAGAGACCGTCTCTTGCATTTTTCTCGAAATTTAATCCTGGGAAGTCTCGTACGCCTCGGCTGGAAGTAGCAGACATGGTGCCTCCCTTGTCACGCGACATCGATCCTGGTGTCGTGACTAACAATCGCGGATGTGCCTCCTCGCGTGCCGCTACCCGACCCAATGTGTGGGCGTTTACCCGAGGTCGTAAAAGACCTCGTAGTGCCGATCGTTGATCCGTTTCCTGATGAACGTTTGAAAGTTGTCGATCAGGATCGATGAGGGACGATCACGACCGGTGCCGCTCACCACCTCCTCGGACCTCAGGGGAGTGTCGGAGAAGACGATACCGCGATAATTCCCCTTCCACCCTATGGAGGTCTTGAAGAGGACGATCATTCGCCCATCCGCTGTCCTAAAGAGATCGACGGTCCCCATCTTGGTCATCGGGCGAAGCCGAGGAGGCAAAACAACGTCAAAATGCATGCCAGGCTCGAAACGCTGCCCTCTGAATTCCCGGAGTGCTAATTCAAGATCGTTTTCGCTCAGGTGGGGTTTCTCGAGAGACGACTGGAACGCTAGGAGAACAAAAGGGGCCCACTGGATCACGAGGAGGAGGACAGGAAGTGCCGCCAAGACGATGAGGACGGCCACGAGCAAGACTCGGCGCACCTTGACCTGTGCAAGCGACTTTCGCACGGATTTCCTCTCGTTTGAGGTGACTTACAAGTGTGTTTTATGAATCATCCTTGCGACCTTCCGCCATCGTCCTTCGTCCGACTGTCCGGGCTAACTGGGAGATGCCCCCATGCCCATCCGACAAAGAACCGGCGCAATGGGGAGAATCCGTAGATCCGACGCATCGGGGCGAGCCCGAAGTAGTAGAACACCAAAAGGAGGATCGACTGCGCTGCTGCCTCTGGAGATTGGAGCAACCAGAACACGATCGCGACGATCGCGGTCGTCTCCAGGAGCCAACGAATCGTGAATCTGACACGAGGAGGTCCCATGGCCACAGGCTCCGCACGGCTCGGCTAGAACGCCTGATTCCTAACTCACTTCTTCCACCTCAGACGACTGAGCCGGCGAAGGCGTTACCAACTCAACTTCAAGCAATGCGCCCTGTAGCCAGCATGGTCGCTACATCGTCTCTTAATGCGATATTGATAACGGGTTATGGTGTTGAAGCCGCCGTAAGCACCGCTCACACACCGCCTTCGTGGCAAGAAGGGCGACCACAAAGAGGCCGCCGTCAAAGGCCAGAACGCATGGCTCAATACCACTGGGATGAAATCTTAGGCCATGGATGAGGCTGGCCATGCATGGAGAGAGAGGCCACCCTCGTCAAAAGAGAGCCTTGGAGATGGGATCCAACTCCGTGGGACGATCAACCCCCCCCGAATTCTTTTTGCCATCCGGTCGGCCTCAGGTTTGCCCAGAGCAGGATTCCGGTAAGTAGCGTAAGGAGGATGGCCGTGGTCCGATGGACCGGCTGAGGCCGTCGCGCGGTGTGAATCAAAATCAAGAACGCCACCCCGATGACGGACCAGTCGATACCGGCTGCAATGACCGCTCCCACCGGCACCGCGAGTAACCACCGCCTCGTCGTCATCCGGGGGAGTTGCATGAGCTAGCCCTGTAACACCTTGCCTCGACTTCACCCGTGTCGCCTTGCCGTCGACGTAAGTCGGGAAACGATCAATCAAAAACCGCCATTCCGTTGGTCGTAATGACTCGTTACCGTTTTTGTAACTGTAAAACAGACATGTTTTGCGTCTGTTCAAGGACGCTGTGGATGGATGCTTTTCATCCCCTCCAGACTACACTGAACGGCAGCAAGTGGCGCTGACGAAATCGCCGGTCGGGTTCCGTTCGGGGATCCCGAGGGACCGGCCTCTCTCCAGTCGATTTCTCATGGTAACACGTCCGGACCAAGCGCCCGACTGACTGAAGTCACGACCAGGCCCGATGCGGGAACCGGCTGGATGGCACTGGCCACGGGGAGAGGCTGTGAGATAACGACCTATGACAAGCCGATCGATACTACAAAAATGAACAATTGTTAAAAAATAGAGTTGTGACCTCGTCTGGAAAACCTTAACGGGCCGCCTGGTTACGCTTCATTTTTGCAATCAGCTTGGGGTAGTCAGGGTGATCGCGCAGGCTTCCCAGGCTGCCGCTCATTCGGTAGTCGCCCTCCACGCGGAGGACGTTGTCGTAGCCTTTTTCGACCGCGAGGGTCAGAGCGTCGATTGCCCGATCGGTACATTGCCGTTGCAAGGCTTGCCGGTCTGAGGTTGGCAGTTTGGGGGCAAAATAGGGAGAGAGGATCCCGATGCACTGGGCACGAGCCTCGGCGAGCTTGAGGAGGCTGATTTGGTCGTCGGCCTCGAGCGTGCAGAGCGCTTTCACCGTGGCGGTCAACTCGCTCCAGTCCTGATGGCTGGCCGTGAACCTGGCGCGGTGGACGAGCAACTCGCAAGCCACGCGGATCGGCTGTGACTGGGCAAATCCGAGGTCGTCGATCGCACGCTGGCGATTCGGATAGACCTGAAAATCTTCGTCACGGGTGATCCGAATCCCGGGGATGGCTCGTTCCAACGCCAGGACTCCGTCGTAAGTCACACGGCTGGCCGCAAGACGGAGCCCTCTCAGTTCCGTAAGGCTTTTGAGGTGAACCAGGCCGGCGTCGCTCGTGACGGTATTTCCGAGGTTCAGATCTCGGAGTCTGGTCAGCGACTTGAGGTGGATTAAACCGGCGTCGGTAATCGCCGCGCCGTTGAGTTCGAGAGATACGAGGTGACCGAGACGACCAACATGCGCCAAGGTCTGGTCATTGGCCTTGGTCCGACTCTTGGCTCGCTGAGGGATCAGATTCACATGGACGACATAGCCAACGTAGTCGACTCCGAGCCGCGCCGCCAGCCATTTCGGAGCTCGAGGCCGACCATTGGGGTTGATGATGTCTGGATTATAGTGGTCCCACTCCCAGTCGTAACTGACCGTACCACCCGCCCTCAGGATCGCGGCCACCGCGTTCCGCTGCGTCTGAACGCTCCGCACGTAGCGTCCCATCCCGAGGCCTACGAGCATGACGAGCACGATCAATCCGCGCAGGCTCAGCCGGATCCAGGGACGACGCTTTTTGGGGGCGCCAGCATCGGGAGTGGACCTCACTATGGGAGTCTCCGGTTTTGCACTCGTCCCAATCGAATCCCGTTGCCCTGCTTATGGAAACCGAGGTGCCTGGAAGGATCGCCCCTGGTTCTCTGGATCTTCTCTCAGCGGCCCGAGGGTCAATCGCATTAACCGAGCGTGCGCCGGGTGTGCTGGGCAATCATGAGCTCCTCGTTCGTCGGCACGACCCAGGCGGAGACTCCGTTCCCATCAGGTCGACTGATCCGAGGTCCGTGAGACGCATTCGCGGCGGGGTCGAGCGTCAGACCTAACCAGGTGGCACTCCGGCACACGCGTTCGCGAATATTCACGTCATTCTCACCGATCCCACCGGTAAATACCAGGGCGTCGAGTCCCCCGAGTGCGGCGGCCAGCGAGCCGAGCTCTCGGCTGATTCGGTAGGCAAAGAGTTCGATCGCCTCGTTCGCATGCGCCTGATCGCTCGCCTGGAGCTCGCGCATGTCGCTTGAGATCCCGGAAACGCCGAGCAGACCGGATTGGTGGTAGATTAAATTTTCAAGTGCGTCAGCGTTCATCCCATGCTGCTTCATGAGATAGGTCATCAAACCGGGGTCGAGCGTCCCGGCGCGGGTTCCCATTGGCAGGCCGTCCGCGGGGGTGAAGCTCATGGTTGTGGCCACACTGCGTCCGTTATGCATCGCACACAGGCTCGCCCCATTCCCGAGGTGGGCGACCACCGTCCGGCCGGCCGCGGCCGCGGGGTCGAGCTGGCGGAACGCGGAGGAAACGTACTCATAGGAGAGTCCGTGAAACCCGTACCGGCGGATCCCCTCGGCGGTGAGCCAGCGCGGCAGGGCGAAGAGCTGGGCGACGGCCGGCTGACCGCGGTGAAACGCCGTGTCGAAACAGGCCACCTGCGGCAAGTCCGGCACGTGCTCGGCCACGGCTCGGATGGCCGCCAGGCTATGAGGCTGATGGAGGGGAGCGAGGGGAACCAGTTCGTCGAGCGCGGCGAGAACGGCGGCGTCGATCCGGACCGGACCCGTGAACCGGGTCCCGCCGTGGACTACCCGGTGACCGGCCTCGACGACGTGAAGGCCCCCCAGGGCGCCTCGGCCCCACTCGAACAGGAACTCGATCGCCGCCCGATGGCCGAAGCCGGTGCCTGAGCTCCAACTCCGTTCGCCGATGACGGCTCCATTGACGTCCTTCGCCTTGAAGTGGGGGTGAGTCTCGAGGCCCTCGATCTGCCCGGAGATCAGCAGGGTTGGCGCGTCCTCGATCAGGAAGACCGAGAATTTCAGGCTCGACGAGCCCGCGTTCAGGACGACTTGGGCGTTGGCCATGAGTTTCCTCGTCGGCGGGCGGGGTCGCAAGAAAAAAGCCAAGATGAACGGCAGGTCCGGGGCGGCGAACCCGCGCCCCAGACCTCAACAAGACGTCAGACGGAACAGCTTCAGTGGCGGCGGTCCGAGGCGATCAGTACGGCCACTTCCAGTCGCGGGCCTCGGGCAGGTCGACTCCGTATTCGTGGGCGTAGTTCACGCAGGCGATCTGGAGGTTGCGGAACTTCTCCTTGGCATGCGCTCCGGTCGCCTGGAGCCGTGGGACACGGTTGATCACGTCCATCGCCAGCGTGAACCGATCGATCTGGTTCTGGATCGCCAGTTCAAGAGGTGTGTTGATGTTGCCTTTCTCCTTGTAACCCCGGACGTGCAGGTTCCCGTGGTTGGTGCGCCGATAGGTCAGGCGGTGGATCAGCCAGGGGTAGCCATGGAATGCGAAGATCACCGGTTTGTCGACCGAGAACAGGCTGTCGAAGTCCTTGTCGGAAAGGCCGTGCGGATGCTCCGTGTCGGGCTGGAGCTTGAACAGGTCGACCACGTTCACGAACCGAATCTTGAGGTCCGAGAATTCCTGACGCAGCAGGTCGACCGCGGCCAGGGCTTCCTTGGTTGGAATGTCCCCCGCGCTCGCGACCACGACGTCCGGCTCCTGGCCCTCGTCGGTGCTGGCTTGCGGCCAGATCCCGATCCCCTTGGTGCAGTGGGTGACCGCCGCGTCCATGCTCATGTATTGCAGGTGCATCTGCTTGTCGGACACGATCACATTGACATAGCCTTCGCTCTTGAGGCAATGGTTCGCGACCGAGAGGAGCGAATTCACGTCGGGTGGCAGATAAATCCGGGTGACGGCCGCGCTCTTGTTCAGGACCACGTCGAGGAACCCCGGGTCCTGGTGGGTGAACCCGTTGTGATCCTGCCGCCAGACGGTCGAGGTGATCAGCAAGTTCAAGGAGGCCACTTGCCCGCGCCACGGCAGTTGGTTGCAGATGGTCAGCCACTTGGCGTGCTGGTTGAACATCGAGTCAATCACGTGCGCGAACGCTTCGTAAGTGCTGAAGAACCCATGGCGGCCCGTGAGCAAGTAGCCTTCGAGCATTCCTTCCAAGGTGTGCTCGCTGAGCATCTCGACCACTCGGCCGTCGGGAGCGAGCTCGCCGCCGTCGGCGTCCTCGGGGAACGTCTCCTCGAGCCAAAGCTTCTGACTCGTCTCGTAGATTGCTTGGAGCTTGTTCGAGGTGGTTTCGTCCGGGCCGAAGACCCGGAAGTTGTGCATGTTCGCCTTCATCACGTCGCGAAGGAAAACCCCGAGCGGACGGCAGTTCTCGGCCTCGGTTGTGCCTGGTCGCTCGACTTCGATGCCGTACTCCTGGAAGTCGGGCATCCGCAAACCTTTTTTGAGGTTTCCGCCGTTCGCGTGCGGGTTTGACCCCATCCGCCGGAGGCCGGTAGGGGCCAGGGCTTTCAACTCGGCGCGGATGGTGCCGGCGGCGTCGAACAAGTCCTCCGGCTTGTAGCTGCGCATCCAGTTTTCCAGATGAGCGAGGCGTTCCGGGTTCTTCTTGACGTCGGCCAGCGGCACCTGGTGGGCCCGCCAAGACCCCTCCAGCTTGTGGCCGTCCACCTCGCTCGGGCAGGTCCACCCCTTGGGCGTTCGGAGGACGATCATCGGCCAACGCGGGCGGAACACCTTGCCGGACGATCGGGCCTCTTGCTGCGCCGCGCGAATGTCCGCCACGCATTTGTCGAGGGTGGCCGCCATCGCTTGGTGCATGGTGTCCGGGTCCGACCCTTCGACGAAGTAAGGGGTCCACCCGGTGCCGCGGAGGAACGACTCGAGCTCCTCGTGGCTGACCCGCGCCCAGAGGGTCGGGTTATTGATCTTGTATCCGTTGAGGTGAAGGATCGGCAGCACCGCGCCGTCACGCACCGGGTTCAAAAACTTGTTGATGTGCCAGGATGTCGCGAGCGGTCCGGTTTCCGACTCCCCATCGCCCACGACCGCGGTGACGATCAGGTCGGGGTTGTCGAAGGCGGCCCCGCACGCGTGCGAGAGGACGTAGCCGAGCTCGCCCCCCTCGTGGATCGACCCGGGCGTCTCGGGCGTGCAGTGGCTGCCGATACCACCGGGAAAGCTGAACTGCTTGAAGAACCGGTGCAGCCCCTCCTCGTCCTCGCTCTTGTCGGGGTAGATCTCCGAGTACGACCCCTCCAGGTAGGTGGGACCGAGCACCCCAGGCGCACCGTGTCCGGGGCCTGCCATGAAGATCATGTCGAGGTCGTCGCGCCGGATCAGCCGATTCAGGTGCGTGTAGATGAAGGCGAGCCCGGGGCTGGTTCCCCAGTGCCCGAGCAGTCGCTCCTTGATGTGCTCGGGCCTGAGCGGCTCGCGAAGCAGTGGGTTCGCCTTCAGGTAGATCATCCCGAGCGCCAGGTAATTGCAGGCCCGCCAAAAGGCGTGGGTGTTGACCAGTTCATCCGGGCTCAGTGGACTGCCGGAAACCGTGGACCGCGCCCGACCGAACGCGCTCAGAGAAGCGGCGCCGGCCTCCTTGGACTTAACTTTGATGAGCGGAGTTTCCGAGGACTGGGGCATGTTGCGTTCCTCATCGGTGTTGCCGCGGCTGATCGAGACACGTCGGAACAGGCGTTCAAGAACAGATTCTCAATCCGTGATCATCAAGACCGTGGGGCCGGGACCGCATTCGCGCATGCCCCGGTTCGCGTGAACTCGGTCAGGTTGGCGAGCGTCGTCGTCGCGATGCCTTGCAGGGCCTCTCGCGTGAAGAAGGCTTGATGGCCTGTGATGAGCACGTTCGGGAATGTGAGCAAGCGGGCGAAGACGTCGTCGTGGATCACCTGGCCGGAATGGTCCTCGAAGAACAAGTCGGCCTCCTCTTCGTAGACGTCCAGGCCGAGGTAGCCGATCTGCCCTGACTTCAGGCCGGCGATCACGGCCTCGGTATCCACCAGGGAGCCGCGGCCGGTGTTGATGATCATCACCCCTGGCTTCATCGTGCTCAGGGTTTCCGTCTTGATCAGATACCGAGTCGCGGGCGTTAGTGGACAGTGCAGGGTGATGATGTCCGACCTGGCGAACAAGTCGGCCAAGGGGACGTAGTGAACCTGCAACGCCGCGCATTCCGGATTGGGCTGGATGTCGTAGGCCAAGACCTGGCAGCCGAGTCCGCGCATGATCCGGGCGACCTCGAGTCCGATTTGACCGGTCCCCACCACACCGACCGTTCGGCCGTGGAGATCGAACCCGAGGAGGCCGTCGAGTGCGAAGTTGCCTTCGCGGACCCGGTTGTAGGCCCGGTAGATCTTGCGGTTCAACCCGAGGATCAACGCGACCGTGTGCTCAGCCACGGCGTGGGGCGAGTAGGCCGGAACTCGGGCCACGACCAGGTGGTGGCGGTGCGCGACCTCGAGGTCGACATTGTTGTAGCCCGCACAGCGGAGGGCCACGAGCCGAACGCCGCTGCGATGGAGCTCGTCCAGGACCGGGGCATCGAGCTCGTCGTTGACGAACGCGCAGACGGCCTCACACCCAACGGCGAGCGGGGCGGTCGCGGCGGAGAGTCGGGCATCGAAATAGACGAGTTCGTGCCCATGCTCCGAGTTGGCCCCGTCCAACGAAATCCGGTCGTAAGGCTTGGTGCTGAAGACGGCGACCTTCATCGGCTTGCTCCTGAAACGGCCCCGGTTCGCGCACTTCCCAGGTAACCCTGACTGGACGCCGCGGGGGTGCGGTCGCGAGAAATCAAGCCGGAGCCCGCGAGCGGTGCCTACGGTCGGGCCTGCCCCGGCGCCGGAACCGTGGTTGAGTATACCGAGCTTCGCGGGTTTTCCGCACAAGATCCCCATTGGGTTCCCGACGCTCGCCCGATCGTCGACGATCCGCCATGTGTTTTCAAGGATCGCGCAAATGCGCGGACCAAGGTCATTCCGAGCGCGGGATCGCCTGGTTTTCCGGAACCACCGCGGCCGTTCCCTCTCGGCTCGTCCGCGGCACGTTGGGGAACTCGGCGAGATGCATTCGCAGGATGCGATCGACTTCCATCAGGGTGTACGGACTGGCGTTCATCCGGGTATGGGTGGTGGGGATCCAGTGCTCGCTCGCGGCCCCGTCGGAGTGGGCGCTGGAGAGAGGGACCACACCGTCTCCTCGGGCGAATTGAGGGGGCAGTGAGCTCGTGCCCGCGATCGTGTGGTAGGTCGTCGCCGGATTGATCGGGAGTTGCCGCATCGTCACGAGGATCGGATTGCTCCGGGTGAGGAGGTCGATGCTGGTCGGCAACTTGGCCATGTAGGGGAGGATCGCGCCTGGGTTGTCTCGTTGGAGCTGAGCGACCAACTCGCGGGAGTCGGGGGAGCGCTGAACCAGCCGGGAGGTCACCCGGCCCACCGCCCGGTTGGCCAGTGCGGCGCCGTCGTGCGGGGTTCCCATAAAGACAACGCGCCGTATGAAAGGCAGCGGTTCAAAAAAGAAGAGGTCACGCAGGAACGTCTTGGTCGATTCGGGCGCAATCAAGCTCTCAAGCGGCTGGGTTGAGGCGAGTCTCCAGAGCGCATCCCCACTCCAGGTGATCTGCAGCTTGATGAGGAGGCCGCCCATGCTATGACCGATGAAGACGGAATTCTGCAGGCCGGGGTCGCGACGTTGGGGGTCGAACGTCGCTTCCATGTTGCGGAGGCTGCGGCGGAACATGGCGGCGGATCTGATGAAGTTGATACCTGTGGGATATCGATATCCAACGATCTGAAACCGGTCGAGAAAACCAGGGCAGGATCGCAACCCATTGACGATGTCGGTGAAGGTGTAAGGGTTATCTCTCAGGCCGTGGACGAAGACGACCGGAATCTTCCCGGGCTGGTACGGTTCCACGAAACCGAGGAAGGCATCGTCGAGTACGGTGCTCGGGTACAGAAAGCCGATGAAGGCGAGCCGCCGGCTGCCGACGCTCGCCTCGGCCATGGCGACCGGGGCATCGAGGTTGCATGCGAGGGGATATCGACGGCCTCCCAGTTCAACGCAGGTCGCGCGCAATGGGTCGTAGAGTTCCAGCATGTCGACGCTCTGCGCGGCGCCGCCCTCAAGGCCGATCCAGGGACCAAGCTCGGGGTGGAGAATCGCCGTCGCCGGGAAATAGGAGCGCGGGGCGAGGAAGCGATCGCTCGGTGTGAGCTTCGGGTTCGCGCGGGCGGATACCTCCGCCGCCCCAAGACCGGTACGCTGATACGGGCGATGTTGGGCCGGATTCTTCGGCGCCGACCGGGCGTCGTGGAGTTCCTCGAAGTCTTGGGGGGACCAGACGAAGCCGCGATGGATGATCGGGACGACGATCGGCCCCGCCGGCCCGTTGATCTGAAGGTGCGAACGCGGGTCCAGGCGGCCGAACGTCCCGGCCGTGCGCAGGCAGTCGGCGAGATTCTGGTTGTAGTGGCAGGGAGCCTGGGCCTGGTCCCAGCCGGCCTCGAGCGTGCCGCCTTGGGAGATCAAGGCGGCGTAAGCGAAAACGGTTGCCTCATAGTAACGATCGACACAAGTCGGCGAACCTTCGTCCTCGAGACGCTTTGCCTCTCGGTGAGCACTCTTCGATCGGACCAACGCCTGACCCGCGTCGAGTCGGGCCGGGACCCCCTCAAGGGATGGCGCGGGACTCGTCAGGATCAGGCCCGGCAGTTGGGCGAGCACTCGCCCCCGATTCCCGCCCGGGATGACGAGCGGGCCAGCCAGCATGAGCGACGCGAAGAGGCTGTGCGCAAGCGCGTTCCTCCAACGAGATTTGACGAACTCGATCATCGACGGCTCTCGGGAAGACCGTGGGACGCAACCGCAACCGATTGGCAAACGGCCAGTGACTTCGGGTGAAACATACCTGGAGTTCCGGACGCTCACCGCGTCTCATTCCCTTCTCGGAGCGAGTTCGTGCCGCTACGATCCCGGGAAACGGAGCAAGTCGGAAACTGATCGCCGTTGGGCTCCCTCGATCGACCAAGCCGCACCGGCTTCCGGCGCGTCGAGTCGTTACCATTGAAGGGCATCGGATTTGCTGGAGAGTTGCAATCGGTTTGGGGATTCCGTAATTTGTGAAAGTCTATGTTCCTGCCATATTCATCCCTTCAGCGATCACAGTGACGTGGCATCGTTCGGTGGACTCGACCGCGGCCAGAGGCAAATCGGCGAATCGCTTATTCGAAACAAACGGCCCGAGACGTGGAATGGCTGGGAATGACCATTCCGTCTACGCGGTGAACGCGGGCCGATCGGCTCGATGAGAGGGGACGGAGATGAGCGGGAAGATCGTGCGGCGGATTGCGTGGGTCGGCCTCGTGGCCGTGGTGGCCTTCTTCGGTTGGCAAGTTTGGAAGGCCCGTCAGGCCCCTGCTCTGCCAGCGGGCATCGTCTCCGGCAATGGGCGGATCGAATCGATTCAGGTGGATATCACGGCGAAGTATCCGGGCCGGCTCGTGCAGCTCCTCGCGCGCGAAGGGGACCTTGTCAAGCCGGGTCAGGTTCTCGCTCGCATGGACACCTTGGAGCTCGAGGCGCAACTCGCCCGCGCGAAAGCCCAGGTCGCCGAGGCGGAAGACTCGGTCGCCACGGCGAAGTCGGATATCCTCCAACGTGAAAGCAACTTGAAGCTGGCCGAACAGAAGTACGCCCGCGGCCAGGTCCTCCTCAATCGGCGAACGATCTCGCGTGAGGAGTGGGATCAGCTCCGGGCCGAGCGCGACGCCAGCAAGGCCGCCGTCGAGTCCGAAAATTCCCGACTTCGCGCGGCGATGCACAGTGTTGAGGCGGCGCTTGCGGAGGTGAATCGTTTTCAGGTGCAGATCGCCGATTCCACCTTGAAGTCCCCGGTCCAAGGACGGGTGCTCTACCGGCTCGCCGAGGAGGGAGAGGTGCTTGCCGCGGGGGGCAAGGCGTTGACCTTGATTAATTTGAGCGATATCTACATGGAGATCTTTCTCCCCTCCCGGGTGGCCGCCCTGGTCGAGATCGGAGCCGACGCCCGGATCGTGCTCGACGCGATGCCGCAGTATGCCGGCCGAGCCCGGGTCAGCTTCGTTTCGCCAGAGACGCAGTTCACCCCCAAGCAGGTGGAGACGCCCAGCGAGCGTGATAAGCTCATGTTCCGGGTAAAGCTCCAAGTCCCCTCGGAATTGATCCTCCCCTACATCGAGAAGGTGAAAACCGGGGTCCGAGGTGTCGGTTACGTCCGCTTGGACAACTCGGTGCCCTGGCCCGCTGCCCTCGAGAAGCGGTTCCCCAAGCCGACGGAAATCGCCAAGCCTGACGTTGCCCCCAAACCGAGCGATGCATCGAAGCCGGAGGCGACGTCACAGCCCGGCGATACCCCTCAACCTGGCCCTGCGCAATGACGATGCCCGAGAACACCGCCGTCATCTCGCTCTCGGGCGTCTCCCACCACTATGGTGGAGTGCAGGCGCTCGTTGACATCGCCATCGAGATCCCGGCCGGTCGCACGGTCGGCCTGATCGGGCCCGACGGCGTCGGCAAATCGACCTTGATCGGTCTGATCGCCGGGGCGCGGAAGATCCAGGCGGGGACGGTGCGCGTCCTCGGGGGCGACATGGCCGACCGTCAGCATCGTGACGTCGTCTGCCCTCGGATCGCGTACATGCCCCAGGGGCTCGGAAAGAACCTCTATCACGAGTTGAGTGTTTACGAAAACATCGACTTCTTTGCCAGGCTGTTTGGCCAGTCGGCGGCGGAGCGTCGCGCCCGGATCGGCTCGCTGCTCAAGGCGACGGGCCTCGACCCGTTTCCCAATCGGCCGGCCGGGAAGTTGTCCGGCGGCATGAAGCAGAAACTCAGCCTCTGCTGCTCGCTGGTTCATGACCCTGAATTGCTGATCCTTGATGAGCCGACGACCGGTGTCGACCCGCTCTCGCGCCAGCAGTTCTGGACCTTGATCGAGCGGGTCCGCGAGTCGAGCCCCGGGATGAGCGTGCTGGTCTCGACCGCCTATATGGACGAGGCCGAGCGATTCGAATGGCTGATGGCCATGGACGCGGGCCGGATCCTCGACACCGGCACCCCCGCGGAGTTCCGCACGCGCACCGGGGCCTCGAACCTGGAAGCAGCGTTCGTGGCCCTGCTGCCCGAGGCGAAGCGAGGTCGAAGCGGCGGCTTAATCATACCGCCGAGGGTCGACGATGGCGGTGAACCGGCGATCGTGGCCAAGAACCTGACCATGCGGTTCGGCAGTTTCACGGCCGTGGACAACGTCAACTTCGAGATTCGCCGCGGCGAGATCTTCGGCTTCCTCGGCTCCAACGGCTGCGGCAAGTCGACCACCATGAAGATGCTGACCGGGCTGCTCCCCGCGACCGAGGGGGAGGCCAAGCTGTTCGGCAAGTCGGTGAATGCCGGCAGTCTCGAGATTCGCAATCGCGTGGGTTACATGTCGCAGGCGTTCTCCCTCTATGGAGAACTGACCGTGGCGCAGAATCTCTGGCTTCACGCTCGGCTCTATCATCTTCCCCAGGAGACGCGCGCGGCGAGGATCGCCGAACTGGTCGATCGGTTCGGCCTGGGGCCATACGTCGACCAGGTCTCGGAAGCACTACCGCTGGGCCTGCGTCAGCGCCTCTCGCTTGCGGTGGCGATCATCCACGAACCCGAGATGCTCATTCTCGACGAGCCGACCTCGGGGGTCGACCCGGTCGCCCGCGACGAGTTCTGGGAAGTTCTTATCGAGCTTTCTCGCAATCATCATATTACGATTTTCATATCGACGCACTTCATGAACGAAGCGCAGCGGTGTGACCGCATGTCGCTCATGCATGCGGGCAAGGTCCTCGCGTGCGACACTCCGGCGGCGCTGGTGGCCGCCCGAGGCGCTCCGGACCTGGAGACCGCGTTCATCGACTATATCGCCGACGCCATCGGCGAGGCCAAGGCGCCGGACGGTGCGGCCCGCGAGCGCTTAAACTTCGGGCCGACGGAACCGTCGGGCCGGCATGCCGCCGGGGCTCCTACCGCGTCGATCTTCCACCTGGGCCGGTTGATGGCCTATGCCAACCGGGAGACCTTGGAGATCCTCCGCGACCCGATCCGGCTGGCCTTTGCCTTCGTGGGGTCGGCGATCCTGATGCTCGTCTTCGGGTTCGGGATCACGACCGACGTGGAGGACATCCGCTACGCCGACCTCGACCTGGACCAGACGCCGGAGAGCCGGGCTTACCTCGAGTCGTTCGCGGCTTCCCGCTCGTTCTGGAAGCAATCGCCCACTCACGATCCGAACGAGATGCAGCGTCGACTCCAATCGAACGACATTTCCGTCGGCATCGAGATGCCGCCCCGGTTCGGCAGGAACTTGCGGAAGGGCTCACCGCTCGAGGTCTCCGCCGTCGTCGACGGCGCCAACCCGTCGCGGGCCGAGACAATCAAGCAGTACGTCGAAGGAGTCAACGCCTCTCATTACGAGGACCTCTACCGCCGCAAGTACGGCCAGGTGCCCAACTCGTTCGCGTCCGACATGCAGATGCGGTACACGTATAATCCCACGTTCGAGAGCATCTATGCGATGGTGCCGAGCGTGCCCCCGATCCTGCTGATCCTGATCCCGGCGGTGCTGATGGCTGTGAGCGTCGTCCGCGAAAAAGAGCTCGGGTCGATCATCAATTTCTATGTGACGCCCACGTCGCGACTCGAATTCCTGATCGGTAAACAGCTCCCCTATATCGCGATCGGGATGATCAATTTCACGATCCTGACGATCATGGCCATCTTCGTGTTCGGGGTTCCGATCAAGGGGAGCGGCCTGACCTTGGTCCTCTGCGCCTTGGCCTATGTCACCGCGACGACCGGAATCGGCCTGCTCGTGTCGACGTTCACCTCGAGCCAGGTCGCCGCGGTCTTCGTCACCGCGATCGTGACGATCTTGCCCACGACCCAGTTCTCCGGCCTCCTTCAACCGGTCTCGACCCTGCAAGGCGGAGCGCGGGTGGTCGGGACATTCTGGCCGACCACGTATTACATGCGGGCCAGTGTCGGGGCGTTTACCAAAGGGCTTGGCGTCGAGCAACTCGGGCGCGACGCCCTGCTGATCGCCGCCTTCATTCCGGTGCTGACCCTGCTCACGGCGGTCGCCCTCAAGCGCCAGGAGGCCTAGTGCGAAGCGTTGCCAATATCTTCTGGCTCGGCACCAAGGAACTGCGGAGCCTGAGGAGCGACTATGTCCTCGTCCTCTTCATGATCTACGCGTTCACGTTCTCGATCTACACGCAAGCGAAAGGGACCTCGTCCGAAGTCCACAACGCGTCGATTGCCTTCGTTGATGAAGATCAGTCCGCTCTCTCCAGGCAATTGATCGCCGCCTTGTATCCACCCCGGTTCAAGACCCCCGTACTGATCAAGGCCAACGAAGTCGCCGATGCGATGGATGACGGCCGGTTCATGTTTGTCGTGGCGATTCCGCCCCGGTACGAGTCCAACCTCCGGGCGGGCCGTCGCGCGGAATTGCAGGTGAATATCGATGCGACTGCGATGCTCCAGGCGAGCATCGGCGCCACTTACATTCGCAACATCCTGTCGGCCGAGATCTCGCGATATCGGTCCCGATCCGACAGCGACACCGGCGCGGGCCTGTCTCCCAGGATCGTGGTCCGCAAAGCGTTCAACCCGAACGGGGATACCTCGTGGTTCACCAGCATCGTCGCCATCATCAACCAGGTGACGATGCTGACCACCATCTTGACCGGCGCGGCGTTGATTCGTGAGCGTGAGCACGGCACCATGGAACACCTGATGGTGATGCCCCTGACCGCGATCGAGATCGCCCTGGCGAAAGTCTGGGCGAACGGCCTGGTCATCCTGGTGGCGGTCACCCTCTCGCTCTTCTTCGTGGTCCAGAAGATCCTTGCCGTGCCGATCGCCGGCTCGCCCGCACTCTTCCTGTTCGGCGTGGTGCTCTACCTGTTCTTCGCGACGGCCCTGGGAATCTTCCTGGGCACGATCACGCGCACGATGGCCCAGTTCGCCTTGCTGATTATCTTGATTCTGATCGTGCTCCAACTCCTCTCCGGAGGCTCAACCCCCGTCGAGAGTCAGCCAGACTGGCTCCGGCGAATGACGATCTTCCTCCCGTCGCGGCACTTCGTGAGCTTCTCCCAGGCGATCATCTATCGCGGGGCCGGCTTGAGCGTCGTCTGGCGCCAATTCTTCGCCGTCGCCGCCATCGGCCTGGTCTTCTTCATTTTCAGCCTGAGCCGATTCCGAAAATCCATCGCCGCCAGCCGCTGAGGAGAACCACCGAAACGAGTGGCCGTTCCGATTGGCGCAGCCCCAAGTGGTATTGGTGCGAAGTATGTGCTTGTGTTAGCCCTGTGGCCTTGGCCGCACTGCTCAGACTTGTTTTAAGTTGCCATTCTCCCTCCCCCCGTATCGCCCGTGGTCCCAGGGGGGAGTTGGTTTCAGCCAGGGAACTGGCTTGTCGGGTGGGTACGGCACACCGTGCCTTTTTGACCTGCAGGTTGGCCGGATTTGGTGCCCCCTGATACCCGGAGGCGAAACCTGGTGGGCCATGCCCACCCGACAAGATTACAGAAATGTCAATTAGTCAGAATTGCGACGTGTTGACTCGACCCGGCGGAGCCTCTCGATGTCGGTTTGCGAGAGGTTTTCGTTCCCAAGCTCGATCTCAACCCGCTGAATGGTCCCCGTAAACTTGAATGGCGACTCATAGGCGTCACTCACCGGCGAGCCGGTATCGAGTCCGGTGTCGAACGTTTCGTCGGCGGAGAACCGACCTGAGATTGTCTTCTCGACTCGGCCCTCGGCGACCTTCTTGGCGTCGACATGAAGCGTGACAACTCCCCCTTTGCCAAGACCGCCGCCATCGTATTTGAACTCGACTCGGATCGCATGCTTTCCCGGGGCAAGCCGTTCCGAACCGGTGACCTTGTAGCGGTCCTGGGTGAACCGGTTGTACTCATAGACCGGTTTTCCCTCCTTGATGAAGAGTGAGTAGCCGCCGACGACTCCGCCGGCCGCGACCAGCGTTCCGGACGCCCCGCCTTCGGGGATGACGACTTGCGCTGTGATCGAGTGCGACTTGTTCTTGATGTTGGGTGACGAACTTTCCGGGATCCGCCGCGCTCCGGGGAAATAGAGGAACTGGGTGCGCCCTGCGATCAGGCTTGGTCGCATCGCGGGGTCGGCCCGTTCGATGAACCGGTCGTCGAGGGGCAGGACGTTGTACTTCGCGGCCTCGACCCAGAAGAGATCCTGGAGGTCGCGGAGTTGTTGCGGGTGTTTGGCCGCAAGGTCGTTCGCTTCACTAAAGTCGTCGTCGAGATGGTAGAGCTGCCACTCATCCTTGGTGAAGTCAGACCCGCCACTGTTTTCCCAGGGGAGGCGGCCATGCCGGCAGGTGGCAATCCAGCCTTTGTCGTAGATGGCACGGTTGCCGAACATCTCGAAATACTGGGTCTGCCTCGGGCTTTTCGCCTTCGAGTCGGCGAATGAGTAAGCCATGCTTACACCTTCGATCGGCTTCTGAGTGACGCCGTTGACCTCGGCAGGCTCACGGATTCCGGCCGCCTCGAGGATCGTCGGCGCGAGGTCGATCACGTGGTGAAACTGGCTGCGAACTCCGCCTTTGTCCTTGATCCGGTTGGGCCAGGAGATGACCAGCGGGTTGCGGACGCCCCCCAGATGAGAGGCGACTTGCTTGCCCCACTGAAAGGGCGTGTTCATCGCCCAGGCCCAGCCGACTGGGAAGTGATTGTACGATTTTGGGCCGCCGACCTCGTCGAGGTGCGCGTGAATGTAGGCGGGGTCTTCCTTCTCGCCGCCCAGGCCGACCATCTCATTGAACAGGCCGTACAGACTCCCCTCCATCGATGACCCGTTATCGCCAACCTCCCAAAAAATCAACGTGTTCTCACGTTGGCCCATTTCCTCGATCGCGTCGATTACACGGCCAACTTCCTGGTCCGTCTGGGCGGTGTAGGCCGCGAATGCCTCCATCAGCCGGGCGGCCACCTGCTTCTGGGCCACGGTCAGCGTGTCCCACGCCGGGATCTCCTTGGGCCGCGGCGTGAGCTTGGTCTCGGCCGGGATCACGCCGAGCTGCTTTTGACGAGCGAACGTTTCTTCGCGATAGACGTCCCAGCCTCGGTCGAACTGGCCCTTGAACTTGGCCAGCCACGACTTGGGGACATGGTGCGGCGCATGGGTGGCGCCCGGGGCATAATAGACGAAGAAGGGTCGGTCGGGAGTCACCGACTTCTGCTGATGGAGGTAGTCGATCGCCTTGTCGGCGAGGTGCTCGTTGAGTGTGTAATCAGCCTCGCGGCCCTTGGGCGGTTCCATCTCGACGGGCGTGTTGCCGTCGTAGAGCGCCGGCTGCCACTGGTTCGACTCGCCGCCGACGAACCCGTAGAAATGGTCGAACCCTTGGAGGCCGGGCCAGCGGTCGTAGGGGCCGGAGACGCTCGTCTCCCAATCCGCGATGTTGTGGTTCTTGCCGAAGAAGGCCGTGCTGTATCCGTTCTGGCGGACGATCTCCGAGACCATGGCGCAGCTCTTGGGGATCTGCCCGGTGTAGCCCGGGTAGCTGCTCCCCAACTCGGTGATGTTGCCGGTCGCCGCTGAGTGGTGGTTGCGGCCGGTGAGCAGGGCCGCGCGGGTGGGGGAGCAAAGTGCCGTCGTGTGGAAGCGATTATATTTGAGTCCACTCGCGGCGAGCTTGTCGAGGTTCGGAGTCGGGACCTGGCCGCCGAACGTGCCCCACTGGCCGAACCCGGAATCGTCGATCAGCACGATCAGCACGTTGGGCGCCTCGGCGGGAGCCTTGACGACCGGAAACTTGCCGGGCGTGGAATCCTTGTAGGTTCGGCCGATCTGGCCTCGGAATTCGGTTGCCGGGGGAGGGAGTACGGGAGAATTGGCTGTTCCCGAGTCTTCTGGCTTGCCTGCGGCGCGGGCGTACGGAACGAGAGGAACCACGATCAGCCAGCCGAACAGAGCGCCGGTGGCGAAGGGTTGGGGGATGCGCAACGGTGTTGCCTCCAAGGTGCGAGAGGGGGTGAGAGCGCTCACTTCAGGTCGATCGTCACCTTCTGGATTTTGCCGGTGAACTTGAAGGGAACGTCGTACGAGAGGTTCACCGGCGTGCCGGTATCCAGGCCGACGTCGAGCCCTTCATCGAGCGTGAGCCGGACCGGGATCGTTCGTTCGATCCGCACCTGACCGACGGACTCGCCATCCACCGAGAGTTTGGCCTCGCCTCCTTTGCCGATTCCACCGCCGTCGTAACGGAAATCGACATGGATGGCGTGCCGACCTGGGCTTAAAGCCTTCCGCGCGGCGACTGCCGTGTGCGCGACGTCCACGAAGTTGTAGTGGAACACCGGCCTCCCCCTCTCCAAATAGAGGGCATAGCCGCCGAACAGGCCGCCCTGGGTGACGATCATCCCGGCGGCTCCGTCGTTGGGGACCTCGACCTCGGCGGTGATCGCGAACGACTTGTTCTTGATGTCCGGGGCGGCCCCCTCCGGGATCCGGCTCATTCCCTCGTACAAATGGAACGAGGATCGGCCCCGGGTCAAGCTCGGCCGGCCCGCCGGGTCCATCCGGCCGGTCCGGCTGTTATCGATGGGCAGCACGTCGTACTTTGCGGCCTCGGTGTAAAACAGGAGTTGCAGATCCTTGAGTCGGTCGGGAGACTTGCTTGCAAGGTCGTTGGCCTGGGTGAAGTCGTTCGCGACGTGGTAGAGCTCCCAGCGGTAGCCGGTGATCGGGTCGATGTCGGCGCTGTTCGGGTCCCAGGGGGGGATCGGAGGCGTGGTGCAGGCGACCCAACCGTCGTGGTAGATCGCCCGGTTCCCGAGCATCTCGAAATACTGGGTCGTTCGCCGCGACGGTGCGTCGGCGTCGTCGAAGGTGTACGCCATGCTCGCCCCTTCGATCGGCTTCTGAGCGACCCCGTTCACCGTGGCGGGAGTGGTGACCTGGACGACGTCGAGGATCGTGGGGACGATGTCGATGACGTGGTGCCACTGGCTCCGTAGACCCCCCTGCTCTTTGTTCTTGATCCGTCTCGGCCAGGAGACGACCATCCCGTTGCGGGTGCCGCCGTAGTGCGAGGCCACCTGCTTCGTCCACTGGAACGGGGTGCACATCGCGTGTGCCCAACCGGCCGGGTAGTGGTTGTAGGTCTTCCAGGTCCCGAGGTCATCGACCCGTCCGAGCACGTCCTGGATGTTCTCGGGCACGTGGTTGAAAAAGGTCATCTCATTGAGCAAGCCCTGCATGCTCCCCTCAGCGCTCGCCCCGTTATCACCAACGATGTAGAAGATGATCGTATTATCAAGCTGCCCCGACTGCTCGATGGCATCAACGACCCGGCCGATATTGTGGTCAGTCTGCGACAGGTAGGCGGAATAGAGCTCCATCATCCGGGCATACACCCGCTTTTGGTCGGCTGTAAGTGTGTCCCAAGCCGGGATCCCCTCGGGTCTTGGCGTCAGCTTGGCATTCCTTGGGATCACTCCGAGTGCCTTTTGACGTGCGAACGTTTCTTCGCGGACCTTGTCCCACCCCTGGTCAAACTTGCCTTTGGCCTTCGCGATCCAATCGGCGCTGGCGTGGTGCGGGGCGTGAGTGGCGCCCGGGGCGTAATAGGCGAAGAACGGCTTGTCGGGTGAGATCGCCTTCTGGCCGCGGATCCACTTGATCGCCTGGTTGGCGATATCATCATCGAAGTGATAGTCAGGGTTGCCGAGATAAGGTTCGATCGGCTTGGTCCCTTCGATGGTCGCCGGCCGCCACTGGCTCGTATCGCCGCCGACGAACCCGTAGAAGTGCTCGAAACCGAGCCCGGTGGGCCAGAGGTCGAACGGCCCATTTTGACTGCTCTGCCAGTCGGGCACGTTGTGGTTCTTGCCGAACCAGGCCGTGTTCCAGCCGTTTTGTTTGAGGAGTTCGGCCACCGTCGCGGTGTCCTTTCCCATCAATGTGTCGTAGCCCGGGAAACCGGTGCCGGCTTCCATGATGCAGGCGGTGTGGACGGAGTGGTGGTTCCGGCCGGTGATCAATGCGGCCCGTGTCGGCGAGCAGAGCGCGGTGGTGTGAAATTGGTTGTACCGCAGGCCTCGCTTCGCCAGCGCTTCGAGCGTTGGCGTGGGACATGGCCCCCCGAACGTGCTCGAGGCGCCGAACCCCACGTCGTCGAGCAAGACCAGGAGGATATTGGGCGCTCCGTCGGGCGCATCGATCGGCCGCGGAAAGTCGGGCGTCGAGTCGTTGGCCCGCAGGTCGATCTTGCCCTGGAATGGCACGGGAGGTGGGGGGAGGACCGGGAAACCCGCGGCTCGTCCCGCATCCAATCGCGTTCGCGGGACCAGTTCCTCAGCTCTGGCACGTGTCACCAGTAGGCCCGTCCCCGCGCTCCAGGCGCCAAGGGCAACGATCAGGCCCGCGGACAGTCTCATCAACGTTTTGCTCATGGCCGAAGGCTCCCTTACTGCGGTGTCTCAGGCTTCAGCGAGCGAACATCTACGGGAGTGAGCCGTCGAGATGTCGGAATATTTCGACTCAATGATGTGAAAAATTGCGAAATCAGCTAGTGTGTTATGTCGGAATATTATGGGTTTGTTCGAGGGAAGACGACGTTCCAATCCCTCTTCATATCCATGACGAGCCACCCGCGCTCGGGAGCCTCGTCAAGCGCCCGGACCAGGCGGCCGACGTTGGCCTTGCGATCGTAGGCGTATTCCCGCTCGGCGTCGGTATGGTGGACGATTAGGCCGAACCGCGGGCCAGGGCCCGACGTTACCCAGCGGAGCATCTCGTAGTCGCCGTCGGAGTTGCCGAACGCCGCGATCGGGCGGCGGCCGATGGATTGCTGGATGCCCACGGGCTTGCCGGCCTTGTCGTCGACGAAGTTAATCTCGGCGAGCCGGAAGAGCGTCGGTTGTCCGTCCTTGAGTTCGTACTTCAGCTTGACGGAACTGCCGACCACTTGCTCGGGAGGAATCCCGTAGACCGAGGCCGTCCAGGGGCGCATGAACTCGACGCCGCCGCCGGAGACGATGAAGGTTTTGAACTGATTGGCACGGAGGTAGGCGAGCAACTCGAGCATCGGTTGATAGACGAGCTCGGTGTACGGCCGTTTAAACCGGGGGTGCCGCGCGGTCTTCAGCCAGTCTTCGACGATCGTGGTGAACTCGTCGGAAGTCATCCCGGCATGGCTGGTCGCGAGGAACTGAAGGCGATCGTAGGCTGAGACGGAGAGGACTGCTTGGATGTCTCCCCCGAGCGCGGCTTTGAATAAAGGCTGGTCCTTCACTTCCGGGTGCTTGGCCGCGAACGCGCGAACCCGGTCCACGGCAAAGACGATCTGGACGTAGAGGGGGTGCTCGCACCAGAGCGTCCCGTCGTTGTCGAAGGCTGCGATCCGTTCGGCGGGAGGGACGTAGTCCGACCCTCCTTGCTTGGTCACCTTGCCGACGAACTCGACGATGGCCTTTTTCGTCACCCCCTCGTTCCATGAGGGGAGCGGGTCAACTTGGCCTACGGCGGGCTTTGTGAGGATCGCGGCGAGCGCCAGCGCGATCAGAGCGGACGCAGAGTGTGAATTCATGCTTGTTCCTTGAAGTCAATCGTGAGGGGAACCACGCGCCGGATCCCGATGAACTTGGCTGCCATCGGTTCCGAAGCTGGAACCGATGGCAGCCGAACGACTCGCGATTGGGCAGAGACCGAGCGAGCCCATTTCGATGGGACCGTGGGCCCAACGTCACCCGAGCACCCGCGTTCAGTGGCTGCCGAGATTCTCCTTCATCTTGTCCATGGCCTGATCGACGCTGAAACTCGGAGCCCGCTGGCGGGGCGGGAAGTCCTTGAACGTCGCCAGGAACTTGCCGGTCACGGCCTGGGCCGCGAAGATGACGTAGGGCTGGGAGACGAGCCAGTCGTAGTACGTGTTGGAGGTGACGTCGGCGCGCTCATAGGGGTCGGACCGCAGGTCGAAGAGCTTGGGCAGGCGAAGCGGGGTGAAGGGCTCGGCCCAGACCCGGAGCGTGCCGGGGGCGCGCTGCTCCATGAACACGATCTTCCAGTTCTCGGCCCGGAGCCCGACGAGGTCGCCGTCGTCGTTGAAGTAGAAGAATCCGCGACGGGGACTTTTCTCGACTTCCCCGGTCAGGTAGGGGAGCTGATTCCAGCCGTCGAGGTGAACCTTGAACTCTTTCCCGGCCGCCTGGTGGCCCTTCAAGAGCTTCTCCTTGATCTCAGGATCGCCGGCCGCCGCGAGCAAGGTGGGCAGCCAGTCGTGCCCGCTGACAATCTCGTTGGAGACCGAGCCTGCTTTGATCTTGCCCGGCCAGCGGACCATGCAAGGGACGCGGAATGCCCCTTCCCAGTTCGTGTTCTTCTCGCTCCGGAACGGGGTCATGGCGCCGTCCGGCCATGTGTTCATGTGGGGGCCATTGTCGGTTGTGTAGACGACGATGGTGTTGTCCGCGATCTTGAGGTCGTCGAGGGTCTTGAGCAGTTTGCCCACGTGTCCATCATGCTCGACCATGCCGTCGGCGTATTCCGTCAAGGCGGAGAGCCCGGGAGGGCTGCGTCGGTCCGCGGCGACGTGGGTGCGCAGGTGCATCCGGGTGCTGTTGAACCAGACGAAGAACGGTGTGCCGCCGTCATGCTTCCGCTTGATGTAGTCGATGGCCGCATCGGACGTTTCATCGTCGATGTGTTCCATCCGCTTCTTGGTGAGCGCCCCTGTGTCTTCGATGACTTGCTTGCCGACGCGACCGAATCGGGGGTCGACAGTCGGGTCATCCTGGTCGGTCGCCTTGCAGCGAAGCACGCCGCGCGGTCCGAAGATTCGCTTGAACTCGGGGTCGCGCGGGTAAGTTCTCTGCTCCGGTTCTTCCTCGGCGTTGAGGTGGTAGAGGTTCCCGAAGAATTCGTCGAAACCGTGGACCGTGGGCAGGTATTCGTTCAGGTCTCCGAGGTGGTTCTTGCCGAACTGGCCGGTGACGTACCCCTGATTCTTGAGCAACTCGGCGATGGTCGGGTCTTCCTTCTGGAGCCCGACCGGCGAGGCGGGCACACCCACTTTGCTCAGTCCGGTGCGGAACGTGCACTGGCCGGTGAGGAACGAGGACCGCCCGGCGGTGCAACTCTGTTCGGCGTAGTAGTCGGTGAAGATCATCCCCTCTTTGGCGACCCGATCGATATTCGGGGTGCGGTAGCCCATCAGGCCCATCGAGTAGGCGCTAACGTTCGTCTGACCGATGTCGTCACCGAAGATCACCAGGATGTTTGGTTTCTTGCCGTTCTGGGCCGCCTCGTCGGCGACGGCTGCGTTGCGCTCCGCCAAGGCCAGGAGCGTACCACGATCGAGGTCGCTCGAGCAGCACGCGGCTTGTCCCGGCTCTCCCGGGGTGACGCAAGTGGGTGAACCCGGCACTGCCGGGGCCGCCTTCACGGGCCGAGGGCCGCCGGTCGTCGCCGCGGCGTAACCGAGCAACGAGCCGATCGCGATCAGGGCGAGGGTTTGGAGGAATACGCTTTTTCTCATACGTGGAAGTCTCCTCTCAGGACGTTGGGGTCTTCACGCAACGGAAACCGACGTGTGACATGCCCGTATCCGGGCTACAGCCGTGGCGGGCCGACGGACGATAGCGCGAGCAGTAACTGTCGTTGCACAGAAACGAGCCTCCGCGCTGCACGCGTTGGGGAGTGAACGGGCGCGCTGGGTCGGAGCTTTGCTCGGGACCGGTCGGATTGAGAGTCAGGCCGCGGCCGGCACGTCCCCGGTAGAGGTCGCGCTGATACCAGTCGGCGCACCACTCCCAGACGTTGCCTCCCATGTCGAAGAGGCCGTATCCGTTGGGCGGGAATGACTTCACCGGCGCGGTGCGTTCGTAGCCGTCCGCCACGGTGTTCCGATAGGGGAATGCCCCTTGCCAGATGTTGGCTTGGGGCCGGTCGAGCGAGAAGGGCGCGTCCCCCCAGACGTAAGGGCGGCCGTCGAGGCCACCGCGCGCGGCGAACTCCCACTCGGCCTCGGTGGGGAGTCGCTTGCCCGCCCAACGCGCGTAGGCGGAAGCGTCGTCCCAGGAGACCTGGACCACCGGGTGGCCCCCTTTGCCCTGGATGGTGCTGCCCGGCCCCTCCGGATGCCGCCAATTCGCGCCGGGAGTCCAGCGCCACCAACGGGCGAAGTCGCGGAGGTCGACCGCTTCCTCCGTGGGTTGAAAGACCAGGGATCCAGGGACGAGTGCCTCCGGTGGGGGCGGGGGCGTTCCCGGTGAAGACTGAGCGAGGATGTCTTCGGCTTTCGGTGCGGTTTCGGCGGTGGTGACGTAACGCGTGGCCGCCACGAACGCGGCGAATTCGTCGTTGGTCACCTCGTGCTCGTCGATCCAGAAGCCGTCGACCCGGACCCGGTGGGCGGGGCGTTCGTCGGGCCAGCCGAGGTCCGAGTCGGTGCCCATCGTAAATTCCCCTCCCGCGATCCAGACCATCGCCCGGGGAGGGGCGGCAGGCGCGTTCCAGAGCTTCGTGGCGGCGTAGGCCGAAGCGAATGCCGCGAAACCGACCCCGAGCATCAGGAGGGTGCGCTTCATTGGAGAAGTCCGTGGCCAACGAGCAGGAAGATTTCTTGGGATCCCAAGATTCACAGATTGGAGGATCTGATGTTTCTTGGCGCACCGTTCGGATCGCGAACGCCTGACCAGGAACGTCCGTATGAAACATAAAGGGCCCCCCCGATCTTTGCCAGGGGTGGCCCTTCTCGTCCTCGGTTTTACTCGGTCTCGCGAGAAACGGGTTCCCGCGCGGGTCAGTGGCTTCGCCGGTGCCGGCGGATCGAGGCCTTGAGCGCTGCCGCCGCCTTGTGGCCGGCTCCGAGGTTAGCGGCCGGTTGGTGCGGGGTCGACACGACCGAGGGAGTCGGAACGTGGCGTCCTTTGCGGTGGGGATGGCCGAGCGGTCCGAGCGGGATTTTGCGGGCGGAGGACTCGGCCGTTGCAGGCGATGGGGTCGGAACGGCAGTCAACGGTGCGGGAACGCTGGTCGTGGTGGTGCTGGTGGTGAGCGTGCTCAGGGGAACCGTCGCGGTCGTGGTGGCGAACGCCTGCGGGAGGGTGGCCGCGGCCGAGACCGACCGGACCTGCAACGTGGTGTTGGGGGCCGCGGAAGGCATGGCCAGGCCCGGCGTCGCCGTGATCGTCGTCAAGAGCGAGAGCGGCCGGCTCGCCGTGTCGCCGAAGTAGACGTCGATCTGGTAGCTCTGGTTGACGTCGTGGACGCTGGGATCGGGCTCAAAGTAGAGGTCGGCCGCCGACGCATAAGTCGCCGGCCCGGTTTGTGGCTGGCGGAAAACGGCCATCCACGAGCCGGTCGAACCGTCGGACAGATACGAACCGCCACTCCCCAGGCGTCGCACGACGACGCGCGCCACCGGCGTGGTGGTCGGCAGGTTTGAGAGTACGACATGAACGTCCTGCTTGCCGTCGGATCCGCTCGACGCGGCGAGTCGAGCCAGGTCGTGGCCATCCTGGTTCAGGGAAGTGGCCACCGGGTTGAGCAGACGCGGGTCGGCGAGGACTCCGGTGAGCTGAGTCTGGGCGGACGTGGAACCATCGGCATAACGGACCAGAATCTGGAGCGTCTGGGGAATCAGAGTGCCGTCGGCTCCGAGGAAGCTCGAATTCGGCGCCAGGTAGAGGTCGCCCGTCGGCGCATACGAACCGGGACCGTTCGACGCCCGAACCAGCTTGACCGCGGACTGATAGGCTGACCCTTGGTAGGTCCACGATCCGCCCCCGACGGCCCAGACGTCCACCTGGCTGACTTGGAGGTCGGTGCGGAGTCCGGTCAGACCGAGATGGAGATCCTGAATTCCATCGCTCTGGGGGGCGGGCGTGGGGCCGACAAAGTCAGCGCCATCCTGGCCGTACGACTTGGCCGCGAGACCGACCACCTTGGCGCTGGGGTCGCCCACCACACCCCACGCGACCGTACTACTGGTCGATCCGTCGGCATAGGTGATGAGCAAGTCGTAATGATTGGAGGAATTGGTCCCCTTCTGGATGCCGTTCTCCGGGATTAACGAGGGGACGTAGAGGTCCGCGGTGGTGGAATAAGTGCCGAGGCCAAGAGAATCTCGAACCAACGCGGCTCGCCAAATCCAGGAGCTGCGGTTGATCTGAGTCGGCAGGGACGTTGGCAGTGGGGCGACGTATTGGTAGTGGCCGTAGCCGTAGGGAAGCACGTCGACCTGGGCGATCGCCTTGTTCGAGGGGAGCCCCGCCAGGACGATATGGATGTCCTGGTATCCATCGGGCGCGAGTGTGGTGCCGTACCCGACGAAGTCGGAGTTATCCTGGCCCAGCGATGTCGCCGTCACAGTGGCGGGACCACTATTGACTCGCAGCGACGGGTCGGCCACCACGACCCCGAAGAGGGGCAGGCTTGCGGTAAGGCCATTGGCATAAGTGATGAGAATGTCGTAGTGGCTCGTTGCGCTGATCGGTGCGTAAGGCTGAACGTAGAGGTCCGCCGTGGCCGCGAATCGGGAAGGGCCGAGGAGGCTTCGGACAACTCCGATGCGCCAGGCCCCCGGGGTGAGGCCGGGCGTGTTGGCCGGAAGACCGGTTGTGGCGTATTGGTAGTGGCCACCACCGTAGGGATAGATGTCGATCGTCTGGATCGCCAGGTCGGTGCGCAGGCCGGCCAGCACGATGTGGACGTCCTGAAGACCGTCCGGAGCCGTGGTGGCGCTGCGGCCGACAAAGTCCGAGCCGTCTTGATTGTGCGACACGGCGGTCACTTGCGTCGCCGCGGGAGACTGCGGGGGCTCAAGGACCTGGCCGGCGAGGTTCCCCGCGAGGAACTGGAACCCGACCTTCCGGCCGGCTTGGACGAACGCGGGGGAGGTTGTCGAACTGTTGCCGCTGAACTGGGTGAGCCGCAACTCACCCGGGTCGATCGAGGTGGGGTCGCCGATCTGGAGTGAGGTGAAATTCCCGGTGGTTGCTGCCACCAAAGCATCCGAATAAATGAATTGATTGTCGGTGACTGAGCCACTCAAGTAGAGCCGGCCGCGATTCTCCTGAATGTTCGTGCTATGTTCCACCGTCAGGACACCCTGAGCCACGGTGCGCGTTGCGCCCGCCGGACTCGAGCCGAGCGTCCAGAAGACCGGGTCTCGGAAGGTGTTGCCGTCGATCGTGAGGTCGAAGACGGGCGAGTGAGACCAGCCCCAGGGCGCGGGGTAGGCCGTACTCCCCTGCCACGCTTCCTGGGTTGCGCTGGCGGCGATGGAGAATGGCTGGGCCCCGATGACGAGGTTGTTACGAATCAGGGTGCCAACATGCGTCCCCGCGAGTTGGAAGGCAATCGACGACGATTTTTGAAGGCTCGACGTGTCGATGGTATTGCCCTCGTAGACGTCGTTGACGAAGCCTCGTGTGATCGAGATCGTGTAATCCCCCGCGGGGAGATCTCCATCCAGGAGATAGTTTTGCGGGTCGATCGTCTGAGCGATCCGAAACCAGCGTCCCGCGGAGGGGCCCGACAGGATCGCGACGATGTCCCCGGGTTCGCCTGGCGTTCCGCGCAGAGTGCCCACCTTGAGGAGTCGGCGACTGACGGGACTGACGATCGCCGGGCCTTCGTAGTGGGGATAGTACGACTCGGTCAGAATCAGTTCCGGGAGGTTGTACTGCCCTCCGGGATTCACGGCGGCATCGCGGCCGATTCCACCGTCGATGACGTTGTTACGAACCGTCGTATTGCTGCTCGTGCCCGTGAAGAGGAGAAAGCCGTAGGTGATACCGGCCGGGTCGACCTGATGAGCGTGATTGCCCTCGAGAAGGATGTCATGGCTGTAGCGGATCGCGAAGACCGGCGAGACGGACGTGCCGGCCGAGGCGCCTCGGTAGTCGTTGCCCGTGATCGTCCAGGGGCCGCCCCAGAGCTCGACCGGGCCGCCTCGGAAGACGTTGTTGGCGATCACGCCGCTATCGTCGTAGTTGCCTCGAATCAGACGGACGACCGTGAGGTTGTAGTAACCGATCGCCGAGCCTTGAGGCGAATAATCGATGTTCAGATTTCGAAAGTTGAGGTCGACCTTCGGATTCGGGCCGAAGTTGGAATCGCTATAGGCCGACCCGATCACCGCGGGGTTCATCTGAAAGTCGGTGGTCCAGCGGATCGGGGTGGCAAAGCGGATCGAAAGGCCGTCGAGCGTCGTGTGGCTCTTGTGGATCTTGATCGCATACGACCAGGCCGGGTCGGCACTCGCCTGAGAGAACGAGAAGATCGCCCCGGGGTCGGCGATCAAGGCGATGGAATTGACCAGGTCGATCGGCGCGGAGAGCGCGTAGACTCCCGCCTTCAGGTGAATCGTTCCATAACGTTTGGCCAGCGAATTGAGGTCTTGCCCGGGCTGGCTGATCGAGGCGGGGTCGACGGTGATCGAACTGGCAAGCGGAGCCGGATCGCGGAGATTCGGATCGGCGACGCCACCGCGAAACTGGCTGACGTATTGAACGGTGCCACCGGCGAGCCGGAACCGCAAGCTCATCAAGGCGTCGGATTCGTCGCGGATCGGCGCGAAAATGAGGTCGGCCTTGGTGGGATCGGCAAGGGGGCGGATCGTCAGCCGTTTTGCGCTATTGAGGTCGCCCGGAGTCCAGACCCAGCCGATATCGTCGCTGAGCACGGCCTCGGCCATGGACCAGCCCGCGGGGAGTCCGGACAGGGTGATGTGGACGAATCCGGGCGTATTCGTGTTCGCGTTGTCCTGTCGCGACCAAAGCGCCGAAGGACCGGAGAACGAGACCGGGATGCTCGGGTCCTGAGACGCACTGGCCGCGAGCGTCGGGTCGGGCGTGGTCGCGATGGTGGCGACCAACTGACTGGCCGACCCGACGAGATTGGGGCTGGCGTCCATTTTGCCGATCCGGTTATACCCGACGGTCACCGTCACGGTGGACCCCGCCCCGAGTCCGGCGACCGGGTTCAGGTACACGTCCGCCCGGCTGGGGTCGGACGGATCGAGGAAGATTTCCGCCCGGTTGTACGATGAGGACATGCCGGTCGGCCGGGGACCGGCCAGCCAGTTGACCGTCGAGCCGTCGGCCGTCGGCATCGACACGATGACCGTGTCGGTGTCGACGTTGAACGTGCTTAGCCCGCCATCGGTCGCCCGGCGATAGTCGAGCAAATTCGTGAGCTTGAGGTGGATGTCCTTGATCCCATCGGATCCCGCGGACGGTCCGGGCCCGGTCAAGTCGGGACCGTCCTGCCCCGCCCAGATCACACCCAGATCCTTGCCCTGAACCCGAAGTTGAACGTTGACCGATGAGGTCGAGAGCAGGTTGTTGATCGTTGCTAATGTGCCGTCGGCGTACTTGATTCGGATCGCTTCATAACGGGTGTTTGCTGGGTCGTTGAAATAGGGCTCGAGATAGACGTCGGCTTCGGTTGACCACGCGCCGGTTGCCTGGGTCTGGCTCCTGACCAGGAGCGCCTGCGAGGACAGGCTGGACGTGGCCGTCCACAGGCCGCCGTACTGTCGCTGCACCTCAACGCGATCGATGGCCCGACTGGGGTCCAGACCGAACAGGTGGATGTCGATGTCCTGATACCCATCCGGGCTCAGGCCATCCCGCCCCACGTAATCCGTATTATTCTGTCCCACCCAGGCGGCCATCTCGGCGAGGAGAACACGATCTTCGAGACTTTCCACACGAAGTCGGCCCCGTCGTGCCGTTGCTTTCTTGTCTCGGAGCGGTGCCACGGTGTAACTCCCGATTGATGGGCGTAGAACGAACCCGGTCCCCAGGGAAGGATTTCCTTGGGAATCGCATTCGATCGATGGGACTCAGATTGTTGGGCGGTGCGTTGATCGGGCAAGAATGCGCAAAGCGAAGCAGTCCACCTTTGATGGGCCAGCGCGCACGCGGACTGCGGATGATCGACCTCTCGGCTTATTTCTGCGTCGAATAAGAGAGAGCGAGCAATCGGTCGTCGCTGAAGTTTAGCATCCTTTTTTTATTGAAGACGGCAAAGTCGTTGTCCGACGGCTAAGTTTATTAAAGAAAAACGCTCCGGCTCGACGGGGAAAGAACGCATCCCCTTGCTCACACAGAGTGATGCGTCGGACATGCCGCGGAGAAATCGCGCCCAACGGTTTGCCAATGGGTGACGATCGCCGTCAAATCGACCAGGCCATGAACGCCAAGTGCGAGCCAGGTGTTCAAGGCCGTGGTGTCTCGACCGGATCGTGCGGGAGCACCGCCCCGGTCTTGGGGTCGATCGACAAGTGCAAGTCTTCGTCGTTACGGGTATAGAAGTAGAAGCCGTACATCATTTCGTTGAAAGTCTGGTCACCATTCCCAACCGTCTGCGATGAGTCGGGGTTGTACGGGTTGAACGCCGAGTTGTCAAAGTGCGCGAGGACCTCGAAGCGGGTTCCCTTGGGAAACGTTTTCGTCCCCGGCGCCCAGCGGTACGACTGCTGCCAGTCAAAGTTGTAGTTGGGAATCAAGAGCAGGGTATCGGTCAACCCGTTGGGGTGCCGGGCGAGAAATGTCATATCCTTGCCACGCGCGTGCATGTGTGCAAAGAGACCGACTCCGGTCGCGTCGAACTCGAGGCCACGGCGGGCGGAGACCGGGTGCGCCGGCGCCTGGGGAGGAATCTGGAATCGGGTGGCGGAAACCTGCTGGTGGCGGAGCTGATTCCGGACCTCGACGCGCGGGAATTTCAGCCCCACCGAGAGCCGCGCTCGCTCAGGTTTGCCCGTCGTCGTATAGTGGATTTGAAGACCGAGGACGCTCCCTTTGGGAATCAGGTACGCCGTTCCGTCGTCCAGGACCATCGGATCGCCGCCGGGCACGCGCCCGGTGATGAAGTTCTCCTGACGCGCTCGTTCCCCCACCTTGTTATAGGCGAGGTTGGCGTGGTGAACGACCCGAGAATTGTCGGAAATGATCTCGACGGACTGAACCCAGGTGTCGTGGGTAAAGAGATAGGGCAAGATCGCATAGCGATAGTCGACGGAGCCGGAGGCGGGAAGCTCGTGCGCCAGGAGCATCGTCGTGGTCAGGTCGGGCTCGCCGATCCGCCACCGCCCGGTGGGAAACTTGCGTGGTTTTGGTTCTTGCGCGGTGTCGCCTCGGGGCATTCCGCCCTGGATCCACCGGAGGAACGTTTCGCGTTCCCGCTCGCTCAGCCCGCGGCGGTTGGCGAACGTCCCGTGCTTGTCGCTCGCGAACCAAGGGGGCATCCGTCGGTCGGCGACCACTTCCGCAATCATCGCCGACTGTGAGACGACGTCACGATAACTGATCAACGGGAACGGTGCCTCGGTTCCCGGATGATGGCAGTCCTGGCAGTGCCGTTGAACCAAAGGCGCGATCGCTCGGGAGTACGTGGGGACCAGTCCCTGCCCGAGCGGAACAGCGGCTGTGATCAGGCATCCATCCACGGTTGTCGCTTCGCGTGCGACCGCACGACCCGCAAGGAGGTCATCAAGGGCGTCACGGAGATCATGTCGGTCGGCCCGGGGGCGCTCACCGGTCAAACGGAACTGATCGTCGATCCGGCCGCGATAGCGGATCCGGTAGTCGGAGTCGAGGACCACGGTCTCCGGAGTACGCTGCAAGCCGAGCGACTTGGCACAGATGGAGTCAATATCTTTGACAAACGGAAATTCTGTGTTGGTTTCGACGGCTTGCGTGGCCATCGCGACGATCGTGTCGTCCGGACCGACGTTGAGGGCCAAGAACTGGACGCCGCGGTCGCGATACTGTTTCTCGAGCTGAGCGAGCACCGGCAAGTAATGCTGCACGAGGGGACAGGTCGTGTTGGTTGCGACGATGACGAAGGCTTTCTTGGCGGCGAAGTCGTCGAGCGATCGAGTGAGGAAACGCGTGTCCTTGAATTCCAGGTTGGCAACCCGTTGGCCGATGGGACTGCGGTCGTCGTTGGCCCCACTGGCGGATTGCGCGACGAAGAGAGCGAGAATCATCGCCGGCCGCATCAGACGTCTTCGACGCATCGTCCTCGTCTCCCGGTTTCAGGCTCCAATCGAGAGGAGCCTTGATTGTGACCGAGGAAACGTGTGGGGGCAACGGACTCGATGAGAATCGCGACCGTGAGGTGAATCGCCAGACCTACGGACAATTAGTCGGCGGCATGAGTTTAATGTGTTTGTGGTAAGAATGTTTTGATGTTTTTGGTCAATCGAGCCGGTCTGCCAGAGCGGGTTCAACTTTCTTGAGCTCTTGGATGACGAGGTCAGCCATGGGTTCTCCCCCTTTGGGTGTGAGGTGGGTTCGGTCGGCCCCCCCCGTTTTGACGTCCTTCGGGTTGAGGACCTCGGCGGCCTTGGGACCCATCGTGTTGAGCCGTTCGATGCTTCGCGCATGGAGATCAATCACAGGGACCGACTTGGCTCGACCCAAACGCTTGACGGCATCGACATAGGGACTCAGGTCCGATTCGATCTTTCCCGCGCGCGAGAAACGCCGGCGCGTCATGGAGGTCACGAGGATCGGTTGGGCGCCGACTGACTTGGTTTCATCAATGTACCGTGTCAAAAATTGCCGATAGGTTGTTTCCGGGTCCGTCTCCCGTTTGGGTCCTTTGCCTGGTTGATCGTTGTGGCCGAACTGGATCAGGACGTAGTCGGGTTTTAAGTCCAACGCTTTCCGCCAATGACCTTCGTCCCGATAGCTCCGTGAACTCCGACCTGAGCGGGCCATGTTGATGCACTCGACCCCTGGACCAACCCGCTTGGCAAAACTCGGACCCCACCCCGAGCCGTCGGCCACCGTCGAGTCACCGATCAGGACGATTCGTAGGCTTTTCGCTTGGGCCGGCTTGGTTGCGTCGCGTGCCTCAAGATCCTGGGCCATCAGTGTGGATATGGAGGTCTGTGCCGCGAGCAAGAGCAAGATCCCCCCTGCTCCGCGAGCCGTTCTTATGAAGCGGAAGGCCGGGCCTGATGGCGTCATGACTCTGCTCCTCGTGGAGTGACGTTTCCCCACCGTTTCAATCAGGCGAGAATGCCTCGAATGACATTGCCATGCACGTTCGTGAGCCGTCGTTGAATGCCGTTGTGATAATATGTGAGGCGTTCGTGGTCGACTCCCAGCAACTGGAGTACGGTGGCGTGAAAGTCATGCCAGTGGACCGGATTTTCAACGGCCTTCCAGCCGATATCGTCGGTCGAGCCGTAGGCGAAGCCGTGCTTCAAGCCCGCGCCCGCCATCCAGACGGAGAAACCATTCTGATTGTGGTCGCGGCCCTTACCGACGACGTCTGAGGCCGATTGCGTGAACGGGGTGCGGCCGAACTCGGTGGTAAAGAGGACGAGGGTGTCGTCGAGCAGACCGCGGCGCCGCAGGTCCTGGATCAGCGCCGCGACCGGGCGATCGATCCTGAGTGCTTCCTGACTGTGATTCTGCTTCATGTCCTCGTGGCCGTCCCAGTTTCTTCGCGGGCTGCCGAACGTTCCTCCCGAGAAGAGTTGCACGAACCGGACCCCGCGTTCCAGGAGTCGGCGCGCGATCAGGCACGAGCGGCCGAAGTCGGCGGTCTCGGGCCGGTCCAGTCCGTAGAGGGCCTGGGTCTTGGCCGGCTCCCCTTGGAGATCCGCCACCTCGGGCACAGCCAACTGCATCCGGGCGGCCAGTTCGTAGCCGCGGACCCGAGCGGCGAGCATGTCATCGTTGTCGTGGTCACGCAGATGTTGATGGTTCATCGCGGCGGCGAGGCTGCGCGCGGCCGCCTCGGCGTCCGGCGCGATCGGCCGCGCGGGGAAGAGGTCATCGATTGGCGGGCCGTTGGAACGGATGACGACCCCTTGGTGCCGAGCGGGTAAGAATCCGTTGGTCCAGTTAATGGTGCCACCCGGGGGGCGCTCACGGGCGTCCGGGATGACCACGAACGCGGGCAAGTCGTCCGCTTCACTTCCCAGGCCGTAGCTCATCCAGGCTCCCAACGTGGGAAACCCATTGAGCCGAAACCCGCTGTTCTGCTGAAACGTGGCCGGCGTATGGTTCGACGTCTCGGCAAACATTGAATGGATCACGGTGAGCTCATCGGCCACCGTCGCGATCTCCGGGAACAGGTCCGAGACCCAGAGGCCGCTCTGGCCGCGCTGGTGGAATTCCCAGTCGGGCCGACGGAGTCGGCCCACCTGGCCAAAGAAGACATCGGGCCGCTCGGTCGACGGCAGCGCCTTTCCGTGGGCTTCGATGAGCCCCGGCTTGTAGTCGAACGAATCCACTTGGCTCAAGGCGCCGACGAGGCAGATGTGGATCGCCCGAGTCGCCTTGGGAGCGAAGTGGGGACAGGGAGATACCGACTCGCCCGGCACGGCCGCCTGGACGATGCGTTCACGGAGCATCAATTCGGCGAGCGCAGCACCGCCGAGACCGTTTCGGACCCAAGAGAAGAACTCGCGACGGTCCATTCGGCCCCCCTTAACCCACCTGGTTTAATCAATATAGAGAAATTCATTGCTATTGAAGATGGCGCGGGCCAGGACGGGCAAGCCGTGGCTCACCACGACCTGACGGGCCCGCTCCCGCTCGGCGGCGTCGGGTGCGCGGCCGAACGCGAGCTGATAGGCTCGCTCGACTTGCCGCTCGACGTTTTCGCCGGCCTCGTTCCGCAGTCGCTCCCCGGTACGCTCGGCCAGGCGGAGCGTGAGGTCGTTGTTGAGCAAGGCGAGGGCCTGCAATGGGGTAATCGTGACCGCACGCCGGGGAGCGGTCGTCGAGGGGTCTGGGCAGTCGAACGCATCGAGAAAGAGGCTTCGCCCCCCTCGCGCCCAGGTCCGGTAGATCGTCCGCCGATCGAACTCGGGGCCGACCGCCTCGATCGGGGTGTACAGGGTCGACGCCGCGCCGTTGACACTGGTGACTTTGAACTCACGGTAGCCCGGGCCCCCTTGTTGCGGGTTCAAAACGCCCGCAACGGCTAGCATCGCATCGCGAACGGCCTCGGCCTCGAGCCGCTGAGGTGCCTTCCGCCAGTGCAGCCGGTTGGCTGCGTCCTGCTTCGCGGCATCGGGATTCAGCCGGGCGGACTGGCGATAAGTCGCCGAGGTCACGATCTGGCGATGGACCTGCTTGAGGCTCCAGCCCTGCGAAACCAGTTCGGCGGCGAGCCAGTCGAGCAACTCGGGATGAGAAGGCTGCCCCCCTTGGAACCCGAAATCGCTGGAGGTTTCCACCAAGCCGGAGCCGAAGTGCCCCTGCCAGAGCCGATTGACGATCACTCGCGTGAATAAAGGATTGCGCGAGTCGGTGACCCAAGCGGCCAGCCGGCTCCGCCGTTCGCGATCGATCGCGTCGGGAGCGAGCCCGAAGTCGGCCGTCGGTCCGGTCACTGATGGCAGGCCGCCGGCCGCGATCAGCTCGGCCGGCTGTGCGGCATCGCCGCGGATTAGGCGATGAACCGGCTCCGGCGGGCGTGGCGTATTCGCGTAAACCTTGCGGACCTTCGTTTCGACCAAGGACCAGAGTGAGTCGAGCTCAGCCAGCAGCCGGGACCGTTCGGCTCGCAGTTCGGGCGTGAGCCGCGCTTCGAGCGCGGCGGTCGCACTGAGATCGCGTTGAGAATGCGCCGAGCTCGCGACCTCCTCCGCCGTGAGCGCCCGATCGTACAAGCGCGCTCGGAGCACCTGTCCGCCCAGCGTGGTTTCACGCGTGGGAAGGCCGTGTCTCAAGCCAAAGACGACCTGAGCCTGGCCCGCGGCAAACGTGGTGAGCTTCGGCGACCGGTACGGGGTCCCGTAGACTTTGCCCTCCCGGTAGGCGGTAATCGTGCCATTCTCGTCGTAGACGATCGCAAGATGGATCGGGCGGTCGACCGCCTCGTGTTCCTCGGAGCCGCGGAAGCTCTGCGTCCGCGCGTAGTTCTCACTGCCGGCCATCCAGCGGCGCGGTTCGCGCTCGGCGAAGACGATCGTGTCGAACAGGCGGCCGTCGAGCGTCTGCACCCCGATGACTCCGCCCCCGGCTTGTTCGAGCCGGTCGAGCCTGACCCAGGCTTCCAGCGTTTTCGCCTTGAGGTCCACCGTCAGCGGAACCGTGCTGGCAAAGCTCGAAGGGGGATGGAGTTTGAGCCCGTTGCGCCCGAGCTTGGCCCCCCCTTGGAGGGCGCTCGTCAGCTTGCCGACTTGGTCGTGCTCGTCTTGATCGAAGTCCCACCGCGCGATCGGGGTCGGGGGCGTCGAATCGGATCGGTTGGTAGTCGTGGACGATAGCTGCGTCGGGCTGGTCGCTTCAATCGCGAGCACTCGGCGCTGCAGTTCGGGAATACGCCGCCGCGCCGTCTGGACGTCCGAATCCCGCGGTGCCACGTCCTGGACGCCGTGCCGGACTCCGGCCAGTGAGGCGACGATTCGGTAGTAATCGACCTGGCGAATCGGGTCGAACTTATGATCATGACAGCGAGCGCAATGGATGGTCAGACCGAGGAAGGTTTGGCCGACGGTGCTGACCATGTCCTCGAGCTCGTCCTGACGGACCACCTTCCGCATCGCAGCGCTCTGCTGGCTTTGTCCCACACTGTCGAAGGCGCCGGCGACCAGGAACCCGGTCGCTTCCACGGCCTGCGACTCGTTGGGCCTGAGCGCGTCGCCCGCGAGTTGCAACCGTGCAAACTCGTCATAAGGGGTGTCCCGGTTGAGGGAATTGACGACCCAGTCGCGATAGGGCCAGGAATCGGGCCGGAATTCATCGTGTTCGAACCCATTGCTCTCGCCGTAACGCGCGAGGTCGAGCCAGAGCCGTCCCCAACGCACCCCGTACTGGGGAGAGGCGAGGTACCGATCGACCAGTCGTTCGTACGCGTCGGTCCGCGACTCGTGCATGAACGTGTCGACCTCCTCCGGAGTCGGCGGCAGTCCGAGCAGGTCGAACGAGAGCCGACGGATCAGAGTCCGCCGATCGACGGGCGGTTGCGGCGTGAGTCGCTCGGTTTCGAGCCGATGGAGAATGAAGGAATCGATTGGGTTCTGGCACCAAGATGAGTCAATAACAGCCGGCGGCGTGGGTCGGACGACGGGCTGTAATGACCACCAGTCCAGGCCGGCTCGCTTCTCTGTCGTCGACCGAAATGTGTCGATCGGGTCCAGGCCCCACTCGGCCCCGCCCGCGATCCAGCGCCGCAAGGTGGATTTCTCCGCCGCCGAGAGTTTCACCTTTGGCGGCATCGTCCCGTCGGCCACCTGCTCCCAGAGCAGGCTTTCATCGGGCTTGCCGGGGACAAACGCTTCGCCGCTGGTGCCACCGCGATGCGCGGAGGCCCGACTCGAGAGATCGAGGCCCCCCTTGGGGTCGAGTCCGGAGTGGCAATCGAGACAGCGTCGCGCCAGGATCGGCGCGACCTCACGGTCAAAGTTGAGGGGTTCCCCGGCGCGCGCAACCGGCACCAAGCCCCAATTCGCGGCGATCGCAAATCCGAGCATCGTCAAAGTCGGGAGACGCAAGGGACACCTCGAACTCGTCCATCGGAACCGGCCTTGGGCCGTCGCGCGAGCCTCAAAAAAAAATGAGGGGCTGACCTTGGCGTCGACCGCGCTACGGAGTGACGTTCCGTTCATAATCCACTCGCTCGGGAAGTCGGCCATTCTTGCAGAGTTCGCACCCTATTGCATCGAAAAACCTCCGATGTCCCTGGTTTTCCTCTCCCTTCGGGAACATCGTGATTCCAGTCCCGGGATCCGTTTTGGCATGCTTGCCGACCGCCTTTGAGAATCGTGGGACCAGGGATGGAAAAAAAGGCCAGGCGGTGGCGTCTATCAAGTGGCGGACGAACTGGGAACGGTTGGGAGGGTGCATGGCCCGCATCGAGCCGGAACTCCTGGGGTGTTTGTTTGATGAGCATGCGTCCGCGCTTGTGCTCTACGCCCGTCAATGGTCCGACCGCCCTGAGGATATCGTCCAGGATGCGTTTGTCGCCCTGGCCAGGCAACGGCATTGGCCCGAGCACGTGCTGCCTTGGCTCTATCGCGTGGTACGCAACGCCGCGATCGCGGCAGCCAGGAGCGACCAGCGGCGCCGTCGTCGTGAAGCCTTGATCTCGGCGTCCAAGATCTGGTTTGCCTCGGCCGACGAGCGAATCGACGCGACGGATGCCACAAGTCTTCTGGCTAACCTGACTTTGGAGCAACGCGAGGTGATCGTCGCTCGACTTTGGGGCGGTTTGACCTTTGAGGAGATCGCACGACTTCAGGGGTGTTCCCTGACCACCGCGCACAGGCGATATACGGCCGGACTCGCCCGGCTTCAGGAGCGGCTTGAACAACCATGGACCCTACCGACCGCGATCCCTTAGTCGATCGAAACGCCTTCGAGCAGCGCCTTGGCCAATGGCGACCCGCGGCCGGCGGCCTGGATCGGGACCGCATGCTGTTCGAGGCGGGCCGGGCCTCGGCCGGCGACGCTTCCTTGAGGCGGTTCGCCGTCGGTTCGATCGCTGGCCTTTTGGTGGTGGCTCTCGGCCTTGGTGGCCTGCTCGTTCACGAGCGGAGCCAGCGTCGATTCGTGGAGGCCGAACTAGCCGCCGTGCGGCATCCCGTGAATGTGGACCGGCCGACGTCGCCCGCGCCGACCGTGGTGGTCGCGGCCGACCCCAACAGCTATCTCGTTCTCACGCGTCGGATGATCGATTCCGCTCCGGATGAATTCCCGTTCACGGCGTCCTTGCCTGCGCCGGCCCAACCTTCCTTGCCGGATGAGCCCCCTCTCACGCCACTTCGGGCTCGCCAACTTGGACGTGTGATTGAACTTTGATTGAATGATCGCAGTATTAAATTAGCACAAATAATTGCTAATAGTGGTTAGTGTTAGTGAATTAATGAATGTAGAATTGTGGCAGAAATCGCTTTGCTTGCGTAGTGTTGCCTCCCCCCTGGGACCGCGGGCGTCCCGCCCGCATTCCCGTCTTGTTGGTAAGGCCGAGCCCAGTCCTTTGCAAACCGTTGGAAAACCAGCCTTCACATCCTGACCTGAGGCCGAACCGTTCGGCCCCAGCGCCACTCGGTACGAAGGGAGAAAGACCGTGCGCCATCTAGGTCGAACCCTGGCCGGAGCCCTTGCGCTCGTGGCCGCCTTGTCCGTGACGATCCTGGCTGAAGCAGAACTTGCCCCCAACGCTCCCCAGCCCAAGGCCTACAGCGACCCGAGGGAGCTTCGCCTCACCCCGAAGCCGGCACCGGTGCCCGCACTCAAGTACCGGCTCCTTCCCATGGAGTCGAAACGGACCCCGGGCGATGCGGCCCCGATCTATTTGCGGCTAGGAATCGAGTCGTCGATCGAGCTTAAAAAAGGGGAGATTGGCCAGAAATCCAAGGACTGGTCCAACCTACCGCTCGCCCAGTTTCCTGTCGCTGAGGCTCGGAAGTACCTCGATCCATGGGGCAATGTCTTCAAGCAATTGAAGTTCGCCGCCCGGAGGCAATCCTGCCGGTGGAATTACACGCTGTCCGAACAGAGGGAGGAAGTGATTGAGCTTGGCCTGTCCGACCTTCAAGAGATGCGCAACTGGGCCCGCCTGCAAGCCATCAAGGTCCGGTTGGAAATCGCCGAGCACAACTACGATGAGGCGGTCCAATCGATGGAGACGGGAATCGCTTTCGGCCGGCACGTTGGGGAGGGACCGGTCCTGATCAATACTCTGGTTGGCGTCGCCTGTGCTCAACTGATGCTCAGCGGCGTGGAAGAGTTGATCGCGCAGCCCGACTCCCCCAACCTCTACTGGGCACTCACCGCGTTGCCTCGACCGCTGATCTCGGCTCGAAACGCGCTTGAGACCGAAGCGCTGATGCCCGAATGGATGCTACCGGAACTCCTGGAAGCCGATCGCCCCCACGCCGATGCGGAGTGGACGCCGATCCTCGCTCGGCTCCATGCCCGGATGCAGTCGATCGCGAGCAGGGTGATGGTGACGGATCACGCAGGAGTTCATCCCGCGACGTCTACGTTCCCCGAATTGGCCGCATTCAAGGCCCAGGCACTTCCCGCGGCCAGGTCCTTCCTGAAACCGCAGAAGATCGCGTCGGACGATCAGGCGATCTTGATGTACCTGGCCGCGCGTTATCGTGAAATCTATGACGATCAATTTAAGCATGCGTATCTCGAGTTTCCCCGCGCCGTCGCGAGCGTCCAGGCGGCCGATAAGCCCGTGGGGGTCATCAAGACCGGCCCCTTCGACCCGTTCGTTTCCTTGATGCCGAGCAGCATGGCTGCACTGACGGCGGAGGCCCGGCTCGATCGGAGTGTCGCGGCCCTCCGTGTCATCGAGGCGATTCGGATGGATGCCGCCGTTCGAGGCGAACTCCCGCGCTCGCTCGACCAGGTGAAAGTCGTTCCCATCCCGGTCGATCCGATGACCGGCAAACCGTTCGAGTATCACCTCGACGGCGAAACCGCCACGCTCGTGGGGACCGACGTCGAACCTCGGATGGTGCTGAGGTATCAGCTCAGCCTTCGCAAGTGAGCGATTGTGACAACCCGAGCCACGGCGTGTTCCTCCGGTTTGAAGACTCAGGCGTGCCCCTCGAATCCCTTCCGTCGCCCGGTTATCGTGGGGTCCGTGGCGGTCGCTGACGCGATCGCCACGGACCCCTCACTGGTTTTTGGGATTGGGTCGCGAGAGTCTGCCGATGATCGAGCCTGTCGATCCCCATGGGGAAGTCGCCTCTGGGAGAATTACGGGATCGCCTGTCCCCTCATTCTTGGTGAGTCCGGCCCAGGCATTCGGCCGGCCGATCTGTCGGCTCGGCCTGGCTGCGCGCGGCGGTGCCGCGCTCACGCCGGACGACGTGCTGTACGCCCTGGACCGCGGGGTCAATTTTTTGAACTGGCCGGGTGAGTCGGACCTGCCCGGCGGCCCGGACGCGGTGAGTCGGGCCGTGGCGACGCTCGGGCCCCGGCGCGAGTCGGTCGTCGTCTCCGTCCAGTTTGGCGCACGGACGGCGGCCGAGGCTGCCGAGGAGCTTCGCACGATCCTTGCGACGCTCAAAACCGACTCCATCGACGTGCTTACGTTCTACTACGTCGAGCAGGCGGCCGAGTGGCACGCGCTGGCCGCTCCCGGGGGAGCCCTGGACTATTGCCGGGCCGCCCAGCGTGCTGGGGTCATCCGCAAGATTGGGATCACCAGCCACCAGCGTCCGCTTGCCGCCGAGATTGCGCGTAGTGGTCAGCTCGACGTCTTGATGGTCCGGTACAACGCCGCTCATCGGGGCGCGGAGCGTGAGGTCTTCCCGACGACCGATCACCTGGGTCTCCCCGTGATCGCGTATACCGCCTTGCGCTGGGGAGCCCTGCTGCGGCCGACGCCCGACGACCCCCCTACATTCGCCGTGCCCCCTGCCCCGTCTTGGTATCGATTCGCCCTCCAGTCGCCGTCGGTCTCGGTCGTCCTCATGGCCCCGCACGACCGCGCCGAGTTGGAGCAAGACCTGGACGTTCTCCACGCCTCCGAGCCGCTCGACCCCTTCGAGTATTCCCGATTGGCCGAACACGGAAACCGGGTACGCCGACACGCCGGCCGCTTTCCGTAACTTCGCCGTGAGATGCGAATGTTCAGTCCTGGGGTCCGTCTGGCCTGACCTCCTCAACCTGGCTTGACGAGCCGAAAGGTGAGTGATCCCGGTTGTCAGGTATTGGCGATTCGGGTACGTTCTATGCTATGAAACTTGCGAGACGTGAATTCAAGAATGCTTTGTTCATCATCGTTGGCATACTCTCCGCGGGGATGGGTCTGCATGGATTTCTGTTTTCGAGCCGCTTCATCGACGGCGGCGCCACGGGCGTGTCGATGTTGCTGGCAAAAGTGCTTGGATTTCCGCTCTCCGCCTTGATCGTGGTGATCAACCTGCCGTTCATCGCGCTCGGCTACCGGCATATCGGCCGAGCGTTCGCGATTCGAAGCTCCGCGGCCATCGTGGGCTTGGCGATCTGCCTCGCGACCATCCACTACCCTGACGTCACGTCCGACAAGCTCCTGACGGCGGTCTTCGGCGGATTCTTCATCGGGGCCGGCATGGGATTGGCCATGCGCGGGGGAGCGGTGCTCGACGGCACGGACGTGGCGGCGCTCTTGATCAGCAAGAACAGCCATTTGTTCCGGGTTGGGGACGTGATCCTCGGCTTGAACATCGTCATCTTCCTCACCGCCACCTTCTTCCTCGGGGCGGACTCCGCGCTCTACTCGATCCTGACCTACGTCTCGGCCTCCCGGACCCTCGAATTCCTGCTCCACGGTATCGAAGAATACACGGCGATCAACATCGTCTCCGAACGTAGCGACGCGATCCGCCAGGCAATTACCGGCATGCTTGGCCGTGGCGTGACCATCTATAAAGGTCGCAGAGGGATGACGGGGACGGACCAGGACATCCTCTTCTGCGTCGTCACCCGGCTCGAGATCGGCAAGATCATGGACATCGTCAACGAGATCGATCGGGCGGCATTCGTGTACGTTTATCCCCTGGCCGACGTCAAAGGGGGAATCCTCAAGAAGTCGGGCCACATGTAATCTCAGCGCGGGAGGAAAGACTCTCTCCTCTCGCGTACCTGTGGGACTGATCACTCCACTCTCCCTGACCCTCTCGGCCGTCGATTCGCTTTGAGTGTGGCTTCGTCGCGAGGCCTCCAGATTCGCGAGCTGCGCTGGCCGGGAGAGGCGGAGGCGTCCATGCAAGGATATGGTCTCACACTTGTAAGCGTGCAATTCCTCTGACTTTGCATCCCTCACTCTTGACGATCCTGCAAGGATCTGGTAAAAACAGTCCTGTCAGGCCGAAGTGGCGGAATTGGCAGACGCGCTAGGTTCAGGTCCTAGTGGGCTAACCATGCCCGTGGAGGTTCAAGTCCTCTCTTCGGCACTGCAATAAAAGGACTTACGTCGACGAGACGTAAGTCCTTTTCTTTTTCCCTTCCAGCCTCTACCACATTTCCATCACCATGTTGCCTTCCTGTTCGGCTTCTGTTGCCCGGTACGATTCTCGTGGTTCGATCAGAAACCACCGGAGTCGACTCGATGGCTGGGCTCAAGACCGACAGTAAAGGCAACAAGCTGATCACGTTCTGGTACGACGGCAAGCAGTTCCCTCGCTCGGCCGATACGAAAGACGTTCGAACCGCAGAGGCATCCAGGACCCACGTCGAGCACGCCATCTTTCAGCTGACTCAGCGTGACGCCACGCTGCCGGATGGACATGCCATCGCATTGCTCGCGTCGAATTGCTCCGTAGTCGTCCACCGTAAGCACATCCTGACCTCCGCGAACTGGGTGCCGCGAAAGACATCCAGCCTAAACGAAGGTGGTTACGGTCGGTCCCTTTTAGGCGCTCAGTTCCACCCCTCGCCGCCCACATCTTCTCAGCCGGGTTCCGAGTCCGCTCCGTCCGTATCGATCGGATACTGCGTGATCTCGATGCCAAGTTCGAGTTCACCAGCTAAACGAATCAACGACGGTGGAAGATAATCACACTGGACCATGACATCCCTTTGAGCAATCCCGAAGTCCAAGGTAACGCTCTCAATGCCGGCGAAATCGCGGAGTCGGGAAAGTTCATCCCTGTTGATTTCCAAGTATGCTGTTGCCTCGACAATCTGTTGAGGGAAGTCGTGGAAGTCAGCGTCACTGACAACGAACGTGATTCCCGAGGTTGAGTGTTTCTTTCCTTCGGGCTTAAGCTCCGGGAAGAGCGGCTCATCCTTGCGATAGAGTTTGCAGGCCTCGAGATGGCTCTCTGCCATGAACTGGTCGGGATCAAACTGTGTTCCATCGGCACGTAAGACTGCAACCATTGTCTGCCTCCTTCGATGCAATCGTCGTTCCCAACTCAGGGCCTACCTCAATTAACCCGACGTCACCGGCCCGATTCTAGTCGCAGACGGGTCCGTCTGGATCGCCCCCAACCCAGCCCTTGGGGATCGGAACGCCTGGCGGCGGTGAGATGCCGTTCCAGGAGTGGTCGATCTCCAGGGGAAGGACGATCAAGGGGTCCACCGTTGCTATCGACCCTTTGGTGTGGGGCGGTCCCCGATCCTTCGTCGTTCACGAGGTTCACCCATCGGTCGCCCGACGTTCGGCACGACGGCGTCCACCCCCGCTCTGGTGCAGAAGGGACTCGTTGCTCCCTGCCCCCTCTTCGACTAGACGACGGAGTCACAATCTCCGGTGTGGGAGTGGCAATGGAGCCGGAAACCGGGATAATTCCTTCCACGGCGCTGGATCATCCCATCGCGAATTGGAGGCCGGGCATGCAACCTCCCCGTTTTACCATAGCCAGGCTGCTGGTCCTGATCGTGTTCTTCGGGATCGTCTTTGCCGGGCTGCGTTCAGGCTCGAACGATTGGTTCAAGCTGATCTACAGCCTCACCTTCCTCACGCTGGTCTATGCCGCAATCGCAGCCAGGTATCGCAGGGCATTCTGGCATGGCTTTGCTGTCGCCGGTTGGGCCTACTTTGTCATTGGATTTGGACCTTGGATCGGTTCGCCATCCGGATCGCAACCGCCCGGTGTGGTGAACAGGAATCTCGTCTCATCGGTCGTCCTCGAAATCGTCTCTGGAATAATGCACCGGAGCGATGCGGCGGTGGCAGCAGGAAGTGGTCCTTTCCCGTTTGGCATCGTAGATCTACTCGAAGCCAACCGAAATGGCGTCGGTCACTGTGCGTTGACCATTCTGTTCGCCTTCGTCGGGGGCTTGATCTCCAGGAACTTGGCCGGACGTCCCAGGACCGAGGATTAGAAGCGGACTGTTCGGATGTGAGCTACACCCTCATCCGGTTCGGCTAGGGAAGATCAAGCAGATCAAAATCGAGCCGATTGACTTGGGCGTCCATTATCCTCATGCAAAGGCCGGAGGTTTTCGGCAGGTTGTACTTGGCAGGGAGCACCTTCCTGCTGTCTTGAAAGCCGATCGTATCGTTCCCCGGTTCCACTCCCGCCTCCCTCTCGTACTTCCCCTGGACGACGGCCCCCGAGACCTTGCGTCCCGTCGGGTCGAGCGGTTCGAAGTGGATGACGGCTGATCCTATCGGAGTGCCCTCATACGTTACGATCCCGTAGACCCGAGGCGGTGGGTTCTAGCTCCTCCAGAAACTCAACAGGAATGCAGAGAGCCCGACCAACACCAGCAAGGTCTTCAGGCTGAGTTGAAGCCGTTGCCGCCTTGAATTGGTCGAACTGCTGCGTCCGACCTCTTCGCCAGAAATGGATGCACCCTCCACGGGAGGATCGGGGCGTTCCTTTGATGATTTGACCCAGGCCGAATTCAGCGAGTGTTCAGAGAATCAGCATCCCGGTGTCTAGCGACTGTGGCTTGTATCCTCCCATCGAGCCGAGGGCGTCGGCCCATCAGCCCCCTTTCGGCCGGTGGGCCTCCACAGCCACACGCGGCAGCAAGCCAGCACCAAGAACCCGAAGATTCCGACGTACGGGAGTAACCTCGTGAGGGCAGGCGGCGTCACGATCGTCCCCACGACCTTGTTCAGTTGCCAGCCAGCCAAGCCCAGCCAAACCCACACAGGAATCGGCCTGACCCAACCCAGGGAGGACACGTTCGAGGTGCGGGTTTCGGCCCTGGTCACCCCGCCGATGAAACACTTGCACCGCGAACAGATGATCGTCTTCCCAACGGATTCATCCGATATCCCGATCGCCAGGTTGCAATTGGGGCAGCGGACGAGCTTCTGCCAGGCTGTGGCCTTGGGATACTCGGCGAGGCACGCGGGACAAACCGAGATCTCGGGGCCATCGATCAGATCGCCCGCGAATCCGCAGGTGGGACAGCCCCCCTCGTCGGTCGTGGCGGCCAGTTGGTCAGTAGACGCGACCCACCCAAGGACGAGATCTTCGTCGGTACTCCCTTCCAATGGAAGATCGCTATCCCTGCCCGTTGTTGAGCAACCTGGATCGACGCTCATGGCCCGGAGCATACCACAATTGTCTGGAGCGACGTACCTTTTACGATGGTCAAATCGATGGGGAGATGTGCCGCCGACTGGGGCTGATGAGGCCACGCACTGTCTGCCCCGGAGAGGCGGTATGGATTTGTCGATCCGCCCTCGAACCCGACTCCGCCAAATTGCCTCCAGAGCGTTGACGCTCCAACCGGCATTGTCGTTAAAGGCAGGTCGGCTTGGCTGACGAGGTTTCAGCCGCAGGCCCGGTGGAATACGCTCATGGGATATCGAATCCAGATGACAATTCTAATAATGAAAACAATGTATAAACGTCATTTTAGTTGAAGCATGACGTCTCGATCGTCGAGACCAGGCGTTACCCCAGTGCCATCCGGAGTTGACGGTAGGCGAGCACGAGGTCATCAAGGCTGAATGCGCGATTCCGCCCGCTGGGATTCGGCAGCACCCAGACCGATGCGCCACCGAAGGCGGTAGGTTGTGGACCCCAATGGACTTCCCGCTGGTGAGATAATGCCGAATAGGCGGCCTTGCCGAGAAAGGCGACGTATTGCGGCGCATACTGCTCAATCTTCTGCTCGAGTCTCGCAGAATTTGCGGTGAATTCATGTTTTGATAGCTCATCGGCCCCCGCTGTGGGGCGTTCCACCGCCGTCGTGAGCCCACAGCGATACTCCAGGAGCGATCGATCGTTCTCGGGGAGTATCTGGTCCGGGGTAAACCCGGCGAGGTGGATCACACGCCAGAACCGGTTACTCCTTCCTGCGAAATGATGTCCCGTCGTTGCCGCACGCAGGCCAGGGTTGATCCCGCAGAAGATCACCCTCAAGTCCTTTGCAATCACGTCGGGAAGTGGACCGTCCATTCGCCCCGCTCCTTTCTCGATGCCCAGCCGCCACTCATCGCTCCGAGAGACGTCTTGGCCATGTCACTCGGTCGGGCCCCTTCTCAAATCCAATTTGAGGCAAGTCGGATCCTCCAACGCCTCCTTGCCATCGACAACGCGGTGGTTGTGCGTGAGCGCCAGATCCATCATTGGGCGGATCTCGATCTTGGCGTCCACCACCCTCGTCCGCTTCCGGATCGGGTGCATGCCGAGGACGCCCGATTGCGGTGAATTCAGGACCGGCGCCGACATCAGCGAATCGTAGACGCTCTCGTCGGTGATGTTACCGCGGTTTACCGTCGGATGGCGCACGGATCATGACTTGAGATCGAGTGGCCCGCATGGAGGCTTGCTTCGCGACTCTTCGAACAAAACTTTGGCCTCCCATTGATTGCCTATCATCTAGTAGGTAAGATTCAGCGAGCGGGGCCAGAGAAATGACCGATGACGAGGGTCTCAGGATTGGCTCCGGGCGGTCCTGAGCGCCTCCGATGACTTCCCGATCGGAATCGAGCGATGAGCGATCGCGATACACGCAGAGAGTTGCTGGATCTGGCCGAGACGTTGGTGCGGACACGGGGATACAACGGTTTCAGCTATCGCGATCTGGCCGAGCAGATCGGGATCAAGACGGCGAGCATCCACTATCATTTCCCCACCAAGGGTGACCTGGGCGAAGCCTTGATCGAGAATGAACGGGAGGTGTTCGCCAAGAACCTCGCTCAACTCGACGCCGCCGAAAAAGACCCGAGGCGCCGGCTCGAGCGATTCATCCAGCTCTTTCAGGCCAGCACGATCGGTTGTGACAACCGAATGTGCCTGGGGGCCATGCTCGCGGCCGAACAAGAGACCTTGCCTGACGCCATGGGACAAGCGGTCCGGCGGCTCTTCGCGGCCAACGAGGCCTGGCTTGCGAAGTTGCTGGAAGCGGGGCGAAACCAGCGGCAATTTCGGTTCAACGGGTCCGCGGATCTGGCCGCCCGATCCTTGTTCTCGGCGCTCGAAGGAGCGTTGCTGACAGCCAGGGCCTTTCACGATATCGGCCGGTTCGAGGCCACCTCCCGATGGATCCTTGAGACTCTGATCGCCTGATCCGATTTTTTTTGGTCCCGATTATCTACCTATTAGTAGTTAGTCAGGATGAGACTGGCTTTGGATGGAGAGGAGCTTTGCGGTGAACTCGTCTCTAAACCCGATTGCCTTCGCGATGCGACATCCGGTCAGCGTGATGGCCGGCGTGGCGGCCCTGGCGGTCGCCAGCCTTCTCGCCGCCCAGCGCATCGCCGTCGACGTCTTTCCCGCCCTCGACTTGCCGGTCATCTACATCGCCCAGCCCTACGGCGGTATGGACCCGAGTCAGATGGAGAGCCAGCTCACTTCCTACTACGAGGGCCACTCGATCTACATGACCGGCATTCACCACGTCGAGTCGAAGAACATCCAGGGGATGGCCGTGATCAAGTTGTCCTTCTACCCCGGCACCGACATGGGCGGGGCGATGGCCGAGGCGGTCGGCTACACCGTCCGGGCCAAGGGATTCATGCCGGCGGGCACGTTGCCCCCGTTCATCCTTCGCTACGATACCGGGAGCGTGCCCGTCGGCTACCTGGTCTTCGATAGCGACCGGGCGCGGAGCGTCAGCGAGATGACGGACCTCGCTCTGTTTCGGGTGCGGGCGATCTTCGGCAGCATCCCAGGGGCCTCGGCGCCCCCTCCCGTGGGCGGCAACATCCGCTCGATCGTCATCAACCTTGATCCCGAGCGGCTGAGGGCCTACCGCCTCTCGCCCGACGACGTGGTCGCCGCCCTGAGCGCCGGCAACCTGGTCGTCCCTTCGGGGAACGCCCGCATCCACGACCAGGCCCCGATGGTGCCGTCGAATGCCATGGTCGTCGACCCGCAGGCGCTGGGGAGCATCCCCGTGAGGCCCGGGGAGAACCTCTACATCCGCGATCTGAGCACCATCACCGACGCGATGGACATCGCCACCGGCTATGCCCTGGTCAACGGCAAGCGTTCGATCTTCCTGATGGTGAGCAAGCGGGCCGACGCCTCCACGCTGGCGGTGGTCAACGCCTTGAAGGCGAACCTGACCCGGATGCAGGAGGCGCTGCCGCCGGATATGCACATCCGCTTTGAGCTCGATCAGTCGCCGTTCGTCACTCGGGCGATGTGGGGCGTCGGCAGCGAGGGCCTCCTGGGTGCCGCCCTGACGGGCCTGATGGTGCTCCTCTTCCTGCGCGACTGGCGGAGCGTGGTGGTGGTCGTGCTCAACATCCCGCTGGCCTTGATGGGTGCCCTGGTGGCGCTCTGGGCGACGGGGCAGACGATCAACTTGATGACCCTGGGTGGCTTGTCGCTGGCCGTGGGCATCCTGGTGGACGAGGCCACGGTCGAGGTGGAGAACATCCACTCACAGATGGAACACACCGACTCCGTGGCCGAGGCGGTACGGCGGGGCAATGCCGAGACGGCGGTCCCCCGGCTCCTGGCCATGCTCTGTATCCTGGCCGTGTTCCTGCCGGTCTTCGCCATGGAGGGGGCCGTCCGCAACATGTTCGTGCCGTTGGCCCTGGCCGTCGGCTTCTCGATGATCACCTCGTACGTGCTCTCCAGCATGTTCGTTCCGGTCATCTCGGTCTGGTTGATCCGACGGCACGGCGTCGCTCCGAGCGACCAAGGCACGCCACCCTCGGGCGCCTCAGGACGTCTCCCGCAGGCGTATGACCGTGTCCTCCGGGCGCTGATCGACAACCGCAAGAAAGTGATGGTGGGTTACCTCGTCGCGAGCGTCGGAACGCTGGTGCTCGTGGGGAGCCGGGTCGGCCGGGAAATCTTTCCGGCGGTCGACACTGGACAGTTCCTCGTCCGCCTCCGTGCCCCCACCGGCACGCGGATCGAGCGGACCGAGGAGATTGCCCGGCAGGCCCTCGACGTCATCGCCGCCGCGGCCGGGGCCGACGCGGTCGAGGCCACGGTGGGCTTCGTCGGGGTGACGCCGGCCACCTTCCCCAACCAGAGCGTCTATCTCTGGACCCGGGGCCCTGAGGAAGCGGTCCTGCGGATCGCCCTGAGACATGACAGCGGGGTAAGGGTCGAGGCGCTCAAGTCCCGGCTCCGCCGCGAATTGCCGGAGCGGCTCGGCTCGTGGCTGGAGGCGAAATGGCGGAGCGAGGGGCTGGGCTCCGACGAGGTCTCTCGGCGACGGCAGGCCCTCCGCTTCTCGTTCGAGCCGGCCGACATCGTCAACGAGGTCATGAGCTTCGGCTCGCCCACCCCCGTGGAGCTGCTGATCCATGGCCCGAACCTCCGCGATGACCTCGCGTACGCCCGGAAGGTGCGGGCCGAGTTGGAGAAGGTGCCGGCCATCCGTGACCTCCAGTTCGGGCAGGCGCAGGACTTCCCGACGGTCGAGGTCACGATGGACCGGGAGCGGGCCGGCCTGAGCCAGGTCACGGTCCAGGCGATGTCGCGTGCGCTGCTGTCGGCCACCTCCTCGAGCCGGTACGTCGTCCAGAACTTCTGGGCCGACCTGGCCTCGGGCAACGGCTACCAGGTGCAGGTGCAAGTCCCGCCGCCCCGCCTTGATTCGGCGCAGGAGGTCGGGGTGATCCCGGTCAAGCAGACCCCGGGCAACCAGGTCTTACTCCGTGACGTGGCCCGGGTCCGCGAAGGGGCTCGGCCCGGCGAGTATGACCGGCTGGACATGCGTCGGTATATCAGTTTGACCGCCAATATCGAGGGGAGCGACCTGGGTCGGGTGGCGACCGCCATCGATCGGGCGCTGGACCGGGCCGGCCCTCCGCCACGCGGTGTGCGGGTGGATGTGCGTGGCCAGATCGAGCCGATGCGGCAGATGTTCGTCGGCCTGTCGGTGGGGCTGGTGTTGTCGGTGGTCTCCATCTTCCTGCTTCTGACCGCCTACTTCCAGTCGACGAAGCTGGCACTGGTGTCCGTGGCGGCGGTCCCGGCGGTTCTGGCCGGCGTTGCGGTTATGCTTTTCATCACGGGATCGACGCTCAACATCCAGTCGTTCATGGGCGCGATCATGGCGGTCGGAGTGGCTGTGGCGAACGCCATCCTGCTGGTGACCTTTGCGGAGCGGGACCGCCGTCGCGGTTCGGCCGAGCCCGCGGTGGCAGCCCAGGCCGCGATCGAAGGGGCGCGGCATCGCATCCGGCCGGTCTTGATGACGAGCTGCGCCATGCTGGCTGGCATGGTGCCGATGGCGTTGGCGCTGGGCGAGGGGGGTGAACAAACCGCCCCACTCGGCCGGGCAGTCATCGGCGGGCTGGTGGCGGGGACATTGACCACCTTGTTCGTCTTGCCCTCGGTGTTCGCGGTGGTCCAGGCCCGGAGTCGGACCGTGTCCTCCTCGATCGACCCGAGGGATCCCGAGAGCGTTTACTTCCTCTCAGACGCCGGAGAGCCGTTGGATTGGCCCGACTCCGACCGGCCGACTGCGGTCACCTCATGAATGGAGAGTTTATCCGATGAAACGGATCCTGTACCTCAGCGTCGCGGGTCACCGGAATTGGCTCGTGGCGGTCGGTCTCCTCTCACTGGTTGTGGCGGCGGGGGTCGGCCACGACCGTCGCAGACGGGTCGACGCTTCCCCGAAATCGAAGCCGGTTCCGGCCAAGGTGATGGTGGACGCGGTCCGGCCGCGACGAGCGAGTCTGCACCGCAACATCGAGCAACCGGGGCAGATCGAAGCGTTCGAGCGGACTGCCCTGTACTCCAAGATCCCGGGCTTCGTTGAGCGCTATCACTTCGACATCGGCGACCGCGTCCGGAAGGGCCAGCTCCTGGCAGAGCTCTCAGTGCCGGAAGTGGTTGAGGAACTTCACCAGAAGGAGGCGGCCGTCATCGAGGGCGAGGTCTTGATCGTGCAAGCCCAAGCGATGCTGCGGGTGGCCGAAGCCAAGGTCACACAGTCTGACGCCACCCTCCGCTTGTCCGAGGCGAGTCGACTCAAGGCCGAGGCGACCAAGAGCTGGTGGAAGTTGGAGCACAATCGGGTCTCACGGTTGTTGGGACGCGGCGCCTCGTCACAGGCGGAGATGGAACAGACCGACGAGAAGTTCAAGACGGCGGACGCTGCCGTCTCCGAGTCGGTCGCGGGCGTGGCCCTGGCGAAGGCCGGACTCGTCGAGAGCAAGGCCCAACGCGACAAGGCGGCCGCGGACGTCCGTGTCGCCGAGGCGCGATTGCGTGTGGCTCGCGCGGACCGCGATCGAGCGGCGGCGATCCTGGGCTATGCCCGGATCGAAGCCCCCTACGACGGCGTGCTGACCCGCCGCGGCGTGGACACCGGCACGTACGTCCAGCCGCCGGCTGGCAATGCGACCGGCGCCGCACCCCTGTTCGAGATCGCGCGAACCGACCAGGTGCGGATTTTCGTGGACGTGCCCGAGGCCGATGCCGCACTCGTCAAAGCTGGCGGACCGGCCCGGGTCCTGGTGCAGGCGCTGGGGGACCGCGACTTTTCTGGGCGCGTGACCCGCTCGAGCTGGCTCCTGGAGGACCGGACGCGCACCCTGCGGACCGAGATCGATTTGCCCAACACGGACGGGATCCTCCGGCCGGGCATGTATGCCACCGCCCGCATTCCGGTCTCACGCCCGGAAACGCTGACGGTGCCGACCTCGTCAGTCTTCCTGCAAGACGACCAGGCGTGGGTCGTTCGCCTCATGGGCAACATGGCGGTCAGGACACCCGTCCGACTGGGGCTTCGTGACCGACAAAGAGTGGAGGTGTTACGCAAGCAGAGGCACTCGGTCGACCAGAGCGCACCCGCCGAGTGGGAGGACTTCACCGACACCGACCTGGTCGTCCGGGACAACCCGTCCACGCTGGTCGACGGGCAGGAGATCGCCGTCCGACCCGAGAGTACGTCAGTCGCGTCCCTGACCCCAGATCCCTGAGGGGGGGCAAGTTCCCGATTCACGGGTAGCTTGACGGCGTGCATCGAATATTCATAATTTAAGGAAAATGTCATGAGGAAGCAACGCGATTCATCAAATGGAGCGGGGCTGCGCGAATGCGCCTGCAATGCTCTCGCTCGGCTCCGATCGCGCCGGCCCGTCGAGGCCCATCCCCTCGGTACCGGGCGGCCGAGGACCCTTCTGGAATTCCGCATCAACCGGCGCATGAGGATGGTCCACCGGGCGTTGGATCAGATTCAGGAACTCAATCCGAAGGGGACGACGCGGGACGACCTCCCCGAGGAGGTGTGGGACTCCCTCGCCGGGCGCGGCGAGCGAGCGCTCCTCGACATCGTCGACGCTGAGGTGCGGTTCTGGGCCGCAATCCTCACGCACAACCCGTTGATCCTACTCGGTGAAGGCGAGGCGGTCTGGGTCGGCAGGGTCGTCCGCCTCGCGCATATCATCAGGAACAGCGCGGATCGTCGGCGAGAGGAACTGGCGTTCTTGCGTGATCGGTTCTCGTGAGGCACCCTGACCTGCCACCGGGGAGGGGAGGATGATGCGACGGCGGGACGGATGGACCCCGTGAGCCCCGGGTTGAAGGACGGGGTTGTGGTCGGCCTGCTCGGTATCGACCTCGGCTGTCGGAAGCGCAATCGCCTCAACGGAGTCGTCCGAAAAATCTCCGCGGAGGCGTACGACGTTGTCGTGGCACAGAACTACGGCAACTGTTCCCGCTCTATCCACTCGCGCAACACCTGTTTCGTCGGTGGAGCGGCGGCGGAGCAAGGTTTTGACGAGTCGAGCGTTATGGATTTCCGTGTGCTGCACTTGCGGCCCAGCGTTCACCGTGGGAGCATGCTCGCCCTCGGACTCGGGATGGTTCCGAGGCTCAAAGTACCATCGAGGACGACTCATGAGACGCGCTGCCTTCTGCCTCCTCGGCACAGTCTGCGGCTATGCTTTTTCGGCCGGAGCAGGATACGCAGTGGTCAATCGGGTTTCGCCGAACTCGCACGATCGGTCGGTCGAGGCCGCGATGACCGGCGCCTTCGTTTCGGGACCCGTCGGTGCGATCGTCGGTGGCGTCGCCGGCTTCCTCCTCGGGGGACGAATACGCCGCGGCGTTAGGCGGGCACCAGGCGTCCCCCGGGCCTAGCCGGCGCGGAAGTCCCTACTTTCGCCTGCCTGCGACCAGCTCCGCCTTGATTTCACTCGCTCGACTGATCCGAGCGATCGGCCTGGATCGAACGCTCAAACACCTCCAATTGCTCTCGGGAGCCTATTGGTAGTCCACATCGACCAGATCATCGAGGCCGACGCCGACACGGTAAGGCCGCTGGACCGCCTCCTTCAGGTCGCCCAATCGCTCGGTCAATTCCTCCCGCTGATGGAGGGCTAACGTAATCTGGGAGATGCCAGGTTCGTCCGTGTGGGTGCGATTCGTAGCTTGTCTGGCGTTTTTTTCGGCTGAAAGGAACTTATGATTCCCATTTACTTCGAAACGCCCGCGGACTTCAGGACCTGGCTTGAGCAGAACCACTCCAAGGCCGAAGTTCTGTTGGTGGGCTTCTACAAGAAGGGAACTGGTCAACCGAGCATGACATGGCCCGAGTCAGTCGATGAGGCCTTGTGCTTCGGCTGGATCGACGGCGTCCGAAACAGCGTCGATGCTGACCGTTACACGATCCGATTTACTCCGCGTAGGACCAGAAGCGTGTGGAGCAGCGTGAACGTCGGCCGGGTTCAGGCCCTACTCGATCAAGGGCGGATGCAGCCCGCCGGAGTCGCCGCGTTTGAAATCCGGAAAGAGAACCGCTCAGGTATTTATTCCCACGAGCAGCGGAGTGTCGAACTACCGGAGCCGTATCACGGAGTCCTTCGTGGAAACACAACCGCCTGGGAGTTCTTCCAGAAACAGCCCGCGTCCTACCGGAAGGCGGTCAGTTGGTGGGTTGTGAGCGCCAAGCAGGAGAAAACCCGCCTGACACGGATGGAAAAGCTGGTGGCATGCTCGGCGAATGCGGAGCGATTACCGCAGTTCACATCGAATAAGCCGCTGGGTTGACACTTTTAGTAAAACGAGAAGACTGATATTGTTGTTGGTTGATGGTATGTGGATTAGTATAGTTTTAATGGAAATTGAAACGTGAAATAGTGCTGTGGTTGTAAAGCGTAAATTGAGGCGTTGGGACGCCCCGCTACCACGTTGTCGGCCGAATCCGGCAAGCCCGAACGGCGCGAGTCGGACTCTATCCGCGACGACAGTCTGTCACGCTTGCCAAACCTCTGCTGAGATACCGGGGCGCGTGAACCCATTGGAGATTGCCCTCGACTTCAGAGCACCCGGGCCGACGCCCGCCCCGCTCACATCGTCAACGGGACGATGGACCATGACTGAACCTGAATGCTTGATCGGCACCGAATCCGCGTCGATCCTGATCGCCGTCGAAAACCTTTCAACGCCTGACGTCCCAATCTCCCGGCTCCGTCGGAAGGACACGAAGGGTCTTCGACCCTGGATTTCCCAGATCAACCAAAAAAGACGGAATAGTCAGGCCCCCTTGTTACATTCACTCTCGGTCAATCTCACGGCGGTCCCCAAGTTTGCGGGAACGAATCCGATGGCGAAAGAACGACGAGGCAAGTCCCTGGGTCAGCTCCACACGCTCTTCAACGTGGGGACGGTCGGAGGGCTGTCGGACGGGCAGTTGCTGGAGTGGTACACGAGCCGGGGCGGCGAGGCGGCCGAACTGGCTTTCTCGGCACTGGTGGAGCGTCACGGCCCCATGGTGCTCCGCGTCTGCCGGTCGCTGGTCCGGGACGAGCACGAGGCTCAAGACGCCTTCCAGGCAACATTCCTGGTCCTGGTGCGCCGGGCCGGCAGCCTCTGGGTGCGCGACTCGCTGGGGCCCTGGCTCCACGAGGTGGCCTGCCGCGTGGCCTCGTGTGCGCGCTCGGCCGCGGCCAGGCGCCGTCGGATCGAACGTCGAGCGGCCGAGTCGGCTGTGGCGTCTCATGTCGTTAGCGAGGTCGGCAGCGACCTGAGGTCGATCCTCCACGAGGAGATCGGCCGGTTGCCGGAGCCCTACCGGGCCGCGATCGTGCTCTGCGGCCTCGAGGGCCTGACCCATGACCAAGCGGCCCGGAAACTTGGCTGGCCGCTCGGGACGCTTCAGAGCCGGCTGGCTCGGGGCCGGCAACGGCTTCGCGGACGGCTGGCCCGCCGCGGTTTCGCCCTCCTGGCCGGGCCCCTCGGCGCGGTCCTGGCTCGCGAGGCGGCCGCCGCCTCGTCCTTGCCGTACGCACTCGTCGAACAGGCGACCCGGGCCGCAGTCGCCCCGGCGCTCGCGATCGGGAAAGGTGCAAGCGCCGGGGTGGTCTCGGCGGCGGCGATCGAACTAATGGAAGGAGCTTTGAAGACAATGTCGCTCATCCGTTTCAAGAAGATCGGGTTGTTCACGCTTCTCCTTGGAATCGCCACGGCCTGCGCGGGCGTGGCAGCCCGCCAGCCCGTGCGCGAACCCAGTCCCACCGTGCCTGGCGAGCAGACGAGGGTCACGTTGCCGGCCCACGTCGTCGAACCCCCCGACATGATCCACATCGAGGTCCACGAGGCGCTTTCCGGCCAGCCGATCACTGGCGAGCGCCTGGTCCGTCCCGACGGCACGGTCTCGCTCGGCTTCTACGGCGATCTCTTCGTCGCCGGGCTGACCACGATGGAGATCAAGACGAAGGTCATCCGCCACCTCCAAAAGTACCTCAGCGACGAGCAGCTCGGCCTGATCGTGCCCGACCCCGATCGCGCCGGTAAGTTCAAGGTCGTGCCCGCGATCGACTCGGTGCGGGTCTACGTGGAAGTGACGAGCTACAACAGCAAGATGTACTATGTGATGGGTGAAGTCGCCGAGCCGGGCCGGATGTACATCACCGGCAATGACACCGTTCTCGACGCAATCAACTATGCTGGCGGCCTGCTGCCGACCGCCACTCGTCAAGACATCCGCCTGGTCCGTCCGCCGGGATCCGGCAGCACGGAGCGACAGATCTTTCGAGTCGACTACCCGGCCATCGTCTACAAGGGGGACCCGTCGACGAACTACCAGCTCCTTCCGGGCGACCGCCTGATCGTTCTCCGTGACGAAAACCTCGAGGCGGCCCACGAGGCGCCGGCGTTCGACCAGGACGTTCCTCCCGCTTCAAGGCCGGAATCCTCCCTTGGAAAAAATAAGCCGGATCCTGCCTCGGCCGAACTCCAGGCCCTGACGCGACGGCTCGATCAGCTCGAGCGGAAGCTCGACCGCCTGATCGAACATCCGGGAGGATCGTCCAGCCCGCCACCAACCCGCTGAAGGAGGGCCACGACCTCAGGGTCAGGCAATTCAGTGCGGAGGTCTGGGAGCTTCAGAGATGGCCTCAGCACCTTCTTGATGTCCCTGGTCACTGGCAACGGTCGCGGTTGCGGTCGACCCTGCGGCCGCCTGAACCGGGCGGCGCTCGCCGAGAGGTTGGCCTTCGCTGAGGCGGTCGGGCTCCGGCCTGCGGCCACGCTCGAGGTGTTCAAAGAGAGCATGGCCTACTCTCGCGCGATGGACGTGAAGGGGCGGAAGATGATCGAGAAGGACTTCACCGTGCAGGCGAGGCTCTCTCAGCATCTCAAGGACGTCCTCCTGATGCTCGACGCTGCGTCCGACGCGGGACTGTCGCTGCCGCTCTCCGAGACTCATCGCCGGCTGATGAAGCGAGCCGAGGCCGAGGGATGGGGCGACCTCGACAACAGCGCGATCATCGACGTCTACAGGAGTGCGAGGCCATGAGCGGGGCGCTCCTCTCTCCCAGGGCACGCGTGGCGGTCCTGGCGGCCGCGTTCGTGGGCCTTGACTTCGACGGCGTCGAGCTCGGGCTCATGCCGGTCGCCTCGCTCTCCGTCTCGAAGGGGCTGCTCGGCGAGTCGTTCACGCCCACGCTCGGCGGCGATTGGTTCGCGCGTTTCACCGCGGCCCTCATGTTCGGCGCGGCGGTGGGTGGGATCGCGTTAGGCCACCTGGGCGATCGCATCGGCCGCACGCGGGCCATGGGGGTGAGCATCCTCCGCGACTCGCTGTTCGCCGCCCTCGGCGCATGGGCGGAAACGCAGGAATAAATGCTCGTGCTCCGATTCATCGTCGGGCTAGGCGCAGGGGGGATGTGGTCCAATGGCGTCGCCCTGGTCACCGAGTGCTGGCCGGTCGCCTCGAGGTCCTTCGTCTCGGGCGTGACGTCGGCCGGGCTGAACGTGGGCATCCTCATGCTCTCGCAACTGGCGCGGATCTGGCCGATTACCTCCGACTCCTGGAAGTGGGTCTTCAATCTCTCCGGCGCGCCCGCGGTCCTCGGCGTCCTCGTGCTCGTCGCCTTGCCGGAATCCCCGAAATGGCTGGCGGCGCGAGGCGAACCGGGACGTCGGCCGCCGCGACTTCGGGAGCTCTTTCGGCCCGACCTCTTCCGCATCACGCTCGCGGGCGTCGTCCTCCGCGCGATCCCGATGATCGGGGCGTGGGCCGCCAGCAAGTGGATGATCCCTTGGGCGGACAAGGTGGCCGGCTCGGCGAACACGCAATACAAGGCCGAGACCCAGGGCTGGTGGGTCCTCGACGCCACCCTGGGATGCTTCGCCGGCGCGCAGCTCGCGAGTCGCCTGGGGAGACGCCGGAGCTACGTCCTGATCAGCGTAGGCTCGGCGGCCATGACGTTCGCGATATTCCAACTCACCGCGCCACTGCGTCCGTCGTTCCATCTCGTGGTCTTCGCGCAGGGGTTCGTCGCGATCCTATTCTTCGGCTGGCTGGCCCTGTACCTGCCGGAACTCTTCCCCACCCGAGTGCGCGCCACGGGCGTCGGCCTGGCGTACAATTCGGGTCGCTTCGCCACCGGCGTCGGCGTGGTGCTGGCCGGGATGCTGTTCACCGCCCTCGGCGGCGACTACGCCCGCGTCGGAGCCCTGTGCGCTCTGATCTACGGCATCGGCATCCCCTTCATCTGGTGGGCGCAGGAGACCGCGAACGAGAGTCTGAAAGCCTGACCAGATCCTACGTAGCCCAGGCGTTTCAGTGGGGAGGTTCGAGCCTCAGTCGCCGGGGTATTTTCTTGCTATGTTTCTAGAAGTCAGCAAAATAAAATTGTGTGGATGGTTTTGCCGGGTTCCCTGCTTGAACCGGTTGAAATGCCTGGCCACCAACTTCTCCCTGGTGACTGGCAAGAATCGCGACGAAACGCCATTACGGAGTTTGGCCTATGCGGTGCACCACCTCGGGTATCCCGGGATATGACTTGACGCTGTCCGGGACTAGTTGGACGGGTGTACGGCCTTGGTTGTCGCAAGTCGTTGGATCGGCGCCGAGTTCGAGTAGCGTCATGGCTGAGTCCGCATAAGTGCACTCCATTGCCACGTGAAGCGGTGTGTAACCGAGATGATCCTGAGCGTTAGGCTTCGCACCGAGGTCGGCGAAGCCGGTGGCCAGGCATCTAACAGAGGGTGAAATGGGAGGTTTGGGTGATTTGTTGAAAATTTCGCGACTGGACGCTCATTTTTGCTGAAGCTTCTGGATCCCCAATCGGACTGCATGGCTTTTTCCGCCAGGTCCGGACCTCCTTTAGGCATGACTTTCCGGCTCTCGGCAATCTGGGGTATGGTGAGCTATTCCGCCATGAGGTCGCGGTGTTGATACTTGTCGACGTGGTACTGTGCCTTTCGGCCCCTACTTTCCTCCATCGCTCATGTCGAATCGGCGGCGGGACTACGTCCCGCAGAACGTGCGGTAGCCGTTCTCCTCGTGGGGCGGCTCCCGGTATTCGGCCAGCTCTTGCCTCGCTTCGTAAGGGGATGCCAACACCTCAAGCAGCCGGTGCAGCACCGACAGGTCGTCGCGCTTCTCGGCGGCTGAAAGCGCTTCCTCCACCCGATGGTTCCTCGGGATGACTGCCGGGTTAACGGACCTCATCAGGTCGTAGGAGAAGCCGTTCGGCAGGATGTCCCGCCCGAGCCGGTTCTGCCACTGGTCGTGCCAGGCTTGAAAGTCAGGCTCCCGATACCGGTCAACGGCGGGCAAACCCTCCGACGACAGGTCGCGGAACGTGTTGGTGAAGTCGGCCCGGGACTTCTGCATCCAGTCGAGTAGGGCTTGGATCAGCTCGACGTCACCGGCCTCATCCGTCCGGAGCCCCAGCTTTTTCCGCATGCCGGCGAGCCAGTACCGCTCGAACACGGCGGGGAAGTTTTCCAGCACCTCCGTGGCGACCGCAACCGCCTTCTCCGGCGCTGGATCGAGCAGCGGCAAGAGGGTCTCGGCGAATCGGGCCAGGTTCCACTGCACGATGTTGGGCTGGTTGCCATAGGCGTACCGGCCGCCATGGTCGATCGAGCTGAATACCGTCCCAGGGTCGTAGGCGTTCATGAACGCACACGGGCCGTAGTCGATCGTCTCCCCGGAGATCGCCACGTTATCGGTATTCATGACCCCGTGGATGAACCCGACGAGTTGCCACCGCGCGACGAGTGAGGCCTGGCGGTCCGTGACGGCACGGAGGAACTCCAAGTACTTTCCCGGGGCATCGATCAGTTCCGCGTCATGGCGGGCGATGGCGTAGTCGGCAAGCGCTCGCAGGGTCGCTTCGTCACGGCGGGTCGCGTACTCGAACGTGCCGACCCGGATGTGGCTCGCGGCCACGCGGGTCAGTACCGCTCCCCGGCGGATCGACTCCCGGTACACCGGCTCGCCGGTGGTGACGACCGCGAGGCTCCGCGTGGTCGGGATTCCCAGCGCGGCCATGGCTTCGCTGATGATGTATTCGCGGAGCATCGGCCCGAGGGCGGCCCGGCCATCGCCGCCGCGAGAGAACCGCGTCCGCCCTGATCCCTTCAACTGGATGTCCTCGAGTCGCCCGGACGGCGTCCGGTGCTCGCCCAGCAAGATCGCTCGACCATCGCCGAGCATCGTGAAACCGCCGTACTGGTGCCCGGCGTAGGCTTGTGCGATCGGTTGCGAACCGATCGGCAAGGCTTGGCCTGCGAAGAGAGCAGCGGCGGCCTCCGGCGGGATGGCTTCGAGATCGAGGCCGAGTTTGTCCGCGAGGCTGTGGTTCAGGATCGTCACCTGCGGTTCCCGCACCGCAACCGGGTTTGTCGGGATGAAGAGCACGTCCGGCAGTCGAGCGTAAGTGTTGTCGAACCGCCAGCCTACCGAGTCAGGATCCGCACCCGTTGCGGTTGAAGCGACCATCCCGTTCCTCCAGCGATGTGCTCAAAAATCCCATTATACCCGTCGGGACAGGGAGAAGGCTCAGTTCCTCGCCACTCCGCACCTCGGTTTCACCGACCTCGACTGAGTCGACGCCTCGGCGGGCAAACGACCGAGGGCTGATCAGTCGGTCGCTCCGCATTTGTGGAGCCGATTTGGCGTCGCGCGGGTTACGCCGTCGGGGCGCGAACCAACTCTCCAGGCCGGGTGTCATGTTCAGGTTCATGTCCTCGATCCAGGAGACAGTCATGAAGCGAACGAAGTTGCCCGCTGACACCGTCACGTCATTCGCCCCGTCACCGGAGACTTCGCCATTATGGCTGCTTCCATCAACCTGTCCGATCTCTCGTGGTCCACTCCCGATGGCCGGTCACTCTTCACTAGCCTCAGCCTGAGTTTCGGACCGGCTCAGACGGGGCTCGTCGGCCGGAACGGGGTGGGGAAGACGACGCTTCTCAAGTTGATTTCCAGCGAGCTGCGCCCCCGGTCGGGGAAGGTGTCCGTCAGCGGTAGCCTGGCCGTGCTGCGCCAGACCGTACAGGTGGGCACGAACGAAACGGTCGCCGACCTCTTCGGCGCGCGCGACGCGTTGGCCCTCCTCCACCGTGCCGAAGTCGGCGAAGCCACCGACGAAGACCTGGCCGATGCCGATTGGACGCTGGAAACTCGCATCAGTTCCGCCCTCGATCGCATCGGGCTGGACACACGGCCCGAAACGCTTCTGGCTACGCTGTCGGGCGGCCAGCGCATGCGGGCCGGTCTGGCCGCCCTCATCTTTGCAGAGCCTGACTTCTTTTTGTTGGACGAGCCGACCAATAACCTCGACCGCGAAGGCCGGAGGGCGGTCATCGACTTGCTCGCCAACTGGCGGTCCGGGGCGGTCGTCGTCAGCCACGACCGGGAGCTGCTCGACACCATGGACGCCATCGTCGAGCTGACCTCGCTCGGTGCCACGAGGTATGGCGGCAATTGGAGTCGATACCGCGAACTCAAAGCGGTGGATCTCGAAGCGGCGCGGCGGGACCTGGCGGATGCCGAAAAGCGTGTCGCCGAGGTCGCCCGCGGCGCTCAGGCGACGGTGGAGCGGCAGGCACGAAGGACCGGCGCGGGCCAGCGGAAGGGGGCGAAGGGCGGCGCACCGCGCATCTTGCTTGGCGGCCGGAAGGACCGGGGCGAAACCACGACCGGCGAGAACGCCCGCCTGGCCGAACGCCGGCGGGACCAGGCCCTCGAAGCCGCCGCCTCGGCACGCGAGCGCATCGAAGTCCTCCAACCGCTCACCGTCAAGCTCGCGCCGACGCACCTGGCGGCCAACAAGACGGTGCTCAAGGTCGACGACGCGACGGTCGGTTACGAGCCGGACCGGCCAATCCTCCGCGACCTGTCCTTCAGCATCATTGGGCCGGAGCGTCTCGCCGTGACCGGGCCGAACGGTACCGGGAAGACGACCTTGCTGGCCCTGGTCAGCGGACCGTTAAGCCCCTGGACCGGAACGGTCCAGAGGATGACCGACTTCGCCATGCTCGACCAGCAGGTGAGCCTGCTCGATCCGTCGACCTCGATCCGTGACAACTTCCGGCGCATCAACCCGGAGGCGGACGAGTCCGCCTGCCGGGCCGCGCTCGCCCGGTTCATGTTCCGGGCCGACGCGGCGTTACAGGTCGTGTCCACCCTCAGCGGCGGACAGTTGCTCCGAGCCGGCCTGGCCTGCGTGTTGGGTGGCCCGGCGCCGCCCCCGTTTTTGATCCTCGACGAGCCGACGAACCACCTCGACATCGACTCGATCGAGGCGGTCGAAGCCGGGTTGCGCGCCTACGACGGGGCGCTGATGGTCGTCAGCCACGATCCGACGTTCTTGGAAGCCATCGGGATCTCACGCAGGCTCGAACTGTAATCCCCGCCTCCAACGCCGAAAGCCCCAAAGGCAAGCCTCACGGCCGACGGAAACTGCACCGGGGAGTTCACGGGTCGCCATGGCTCAGGTGTCGCAGGTTACCTCTTGGAGTGCAGTCGCCCTGGAGACATGGTACATCGCGCGATGTTACGAATGTACTCGACCACGAGAGAGCCGCTCATGTTGGGAAAAAGTTGGAACGACTGCTCGCTCTCCCGACGTTAATTATGGGTCAGACGGAAGATCCTCGACTCTTGTGAGCTTATGCCTGTGGCCACACGGCGAAAAAACTCGGTCCTCGGGCCGCTCCGCTCGCTATTCAACGTGGGCACGATCGGGGACATGACCGACGGCCAGCTCCTGGAGCGGTTCGCGATCGGCGGAGAGGCGGGCGAACTCGCCTTTGCCGCCTTGGTCGAGCGGCACGGGGCGGTCGTGCTCCAGATTTGCCGGGCGATACTGCGTGACGAGCACGAGGCCGAGGACGCCTTTCAGGCGACCTTCTTGGTGCTCGTTCGCAAGGCCGGCTCGCTCTGGGTGCGGGACTCGTTGGGTCCCTGGCTCCATCAGGTGGCCTACCGCGCCGCCCGGTGCTCCCGTTCCGCCATCGTCCGACGAACGGCCCGGGAGCGGCGGACGGTTGAGGTGATCGCGGCTCGACGCGACCCAGGATGCGCCGATGACGGCGAGGAGCTCCGGGCGGCGATCCACGAAGAAATCGAGCGGATGCCGGAGCGTTACCGCGTCCTGGTCCTGCTCTGCGACCTCGAAGGCCGCACCCACGAGCAGGCCGCGCGGCATCTGGGCTGCCCGGTGGGCACGGTCAAGAGTCGATTGTCCCGGGGCCGCACACGTCTCAGAGACCGGTTGATCCGTCGTGGCCTCATCGTGCCGGCCGGAAGCTTCGTCGCCGGAATCCTTCCGCGGACCAGTCGGGCGATACCGCCCGTTTCCTGGTCCGATGCGACGACTCGGGCGGCGATTCAGATCGCGGCCGGTCAGCCGCTCACCAGCGTGATTTCCCCGACAGTGCTCGCGGTGATGAAACACGTTTCAAGGGGATCCTTCATGAACAGCTTGAAGGGGGCCGTGCTGGCCGCCGTGACGTTCGGAGCGCTTGCCGCCGGGGCCGTCGGACTGGCATGGGCCGGGCTCGGAGAACCGACAGGCGATCCGCAGGACCCGTCGCGTCCCAGCGTGGCGCTCCCGGCCGCGGGTGGGGAAAAGCCGCGACTCGAGGAGCCGAAGGTTCGGGACACCGCAGACATTCGCGGCTCGTGGGAAGTGGTCTACGTGACCGGTACGGTGGTTTCCGGCAACCGTGAAGGTTACACGATGCCAGGTCAGATCGTCCTCGTCACGGACAAGACGATCAACTTGCCAACCCTGACCGGCAACTCGGAAGCCCCGATAAAATCCCTCGACGCCCTGTCCTACACGCTGGAACCGGGGCGGAAGGAGGCCGACGAGCAGGTCGAGTCGGCCGAGGAAAAGTTCAAGGGGTTCCGGCTCGCGTTGTCCCGGATGGAGCAACTCGTGCGCAAGAAGCGGCTTCCCGAGAGCTCGTTGATCATGCCCAAGAAGCAGGTCGACCATGCGGAGGCGGTGTTGCGGAACACCGAGAGGAGGCGCGACGAACGGCAAGCAGAAACGACGGCCCAAGAATCCCAGATCGACATCGAAGCCGCCCCTGGGGGAGGAACGGTGTGGCGGGGCATCTACCGGCTCAAGGGCGGTATCCTGACGATCTGCTACGACTCCGGTGGAGGGCGGCCCGAAACGTTCGCTGGCAATAAACCATCCGAACGCCTCATTATCCTGATCCAGCGTCCGGCGATGATTGGCGTGACCCTGAGGGACAGGGAGCTCACACTCCCCGCTCGCCGTTCAGGCGAACGAAATCTGCCCCGAGGTCAGCGCCCGCTCGCCTCCCAGGCGAGCGGGGAACGTGAGCTCCCTGTCTTCCTGAAGTGAGGGCGAAGTGCGAGCGAAACGCCCGCTCCACAGGGTATGGGGCTGTCAAGGGCCGTCAGTTGGCCAGGCAGCTCCGTTGGGAGGCCTGGGAGATCCAGTGAAATGGAGCTCCGTCGCCACCCGTGATGAATTCATCAGGTTTCCCCTCTTACCCTCTGTAAGAGCCTGGTCACCAACATCCGCCGGTCTCCGACGCAGAAGTCCCCAGAAGCCTTGAGGGGGACAGGGCGTGAGGACAGAGACTGGGCACGGCGCCCGGATCAGACATTTCATCCCTTCGGAAACAAGGTCATCTGCGCCACGGCGATCAAGATCTGGCGGATGGTGAACCCGGAGGCGGATCATGGTTTCGGTCACCTTGGCCGATCGAGGCGATGCCCGATCAACTGAGCATGCGGTGATCGCACGCGACAGCATTTGCCTCCGATCGTTATGTCCTTGAATGGACTCCTCGATCTTACTACCATTCGTAGTTCGTGTTAGAGCTCCCGAGTCCAAGTGCGACGGTCCCCTTCGAACGGCAGGAATGATCGATGAGCGAAACGCGGCAAGACTTCTCGAAAGTTGGATTTGTGAAGACAATTGTCTTGCCCGGCGCGCTCATCTTCTTGATACCTGTGATTTCGTTGTGCTTTTTTCTTCACGCTGAGCGCCGCTTCGACGCCGAGGCGCGAGAGGCGGTCTTGCCCCAAATCCACGCGGACGCGCGATTATCGGCCGAGCAGCGGGAGCGAGCGATTGCGCTCTTCACCGAACATCCCTTCTCGGAATTGGTCGCGGATGAGCGATTCGCCGCGGGGCTCGATCCGACGGCACGCTTCCAGTTCGCGACGTTCCGTTGGCTGATTCGGCTGTCCGCATTCTCAATCGCCACCGGCGTTGCGGTGCTCGTACTCGCTGGCTTCTGCGTCTTGATCTCACGCCGATCCCAGCGGGCTCAATACCTGAGCCTGTCGGTCGGCTGGCAGGTCCTGCGAGTCTACGGAGCGCTGCAAACGATCATCCAGGGTGTCATGGTCCTGGCGCTCTCGTATTGGGTCACGGCCCTGTGGATGCACGTCTATTCCGTGAAGCTCATCGTGGTAGCCGGGGTGCTGGCCGTCGTCGGCGCCTTCGCCGTAATTGTCGCGATTTTCAAGCGGCCCAGGACCGACACCGCCGTCGAGGGGCGGGTCCTCGATCGTGCGGGGTCCCCCCGGCTCTGGGACGAACTGGGCGCCATTTGCGCCAAAGTCGGCACGGCCGAACCCGACCAGGTCATCGTGGGCGTCGACGACAATTTCTTCGTCACCGAGATGCCAAGGCCAGCGCGCATAGCTGTACGGTTTAGGCGGTCTAGCGCGAGAGGATTCAACTCGATATCCTGAGATACGGTTTTCGTGATCGCCTGCCTCGACACTTGGCGCGTGGAGGTTGGACACGGACCGAACTCAGGATCTCGTCTCATGGCCAAGTTTGTCGACGTGGCTTCGATCGGTTCCTACTTCGAATCGCTCTCCGATCCCCGTCATACACGCAATCGCAAGCACTTGCTGGTCGATATCGCCGTCATTGCGGTCTGCGCCGTCATCTGTGGCTGCGATGGACCCACCGCCATCCATCGATGGGCCAAGAACCGAGAATCCTGGCTGGCCCTGCATCTCACTCTGCCCAACGGCATCCCCTCCCGGGACTGCATCCGACGCTTGCTCATGACGCTCAAGCCCGAAGCGTTTCAACGCGTCTTTCAAGCCTGGATCTGTGAGGCGATTCCGGTCGACGTCAACAATCCCCACCGTCTCGTCGCCATCGACGGCAAGGCTTGTCGCGGGTCGCACGACAAGGCCAAAGGCCTCGGCAATCTCCACATTGTCAGCGCCTGGGCCAGCGAGGAGGGCATCGCACTGGGCCAGGTCGCCACCGACGCCAAGTCCAACGAGATCACGGCGATACCGCAACTCCTCAACCAGATCGACCTCGCCGGTACGCTCATTACGATCGACGCGATGGGCTGCCAGAAAGAGATCGTCAAGCAGATCGTCACTGGCAAGGGCGACTGCGTGATCGCCGTCAAAGACAACCAGCCGAAGCTTGCAGCAGCGATCCAGTCGTTCTTTTCCGACCACATGGAACGCGACCTGGAAGACCTCCGGTATCAATATCACGAGACCCGCGATGACGGGCACGGCCGCATCGACGAACGGGCCTATCTTCTGGCCAAGGTGCCCAGTGATTTCGCCCCGGGGAAAGAGTGGCCGTGGGTCAAAGCGATCGGCTATTCGGTGCGAGTCACGCGGCATGCCGACGGTACGGAGTCGGAGGAGATGCGTTACTATCTGAGCACTTGCGATCTCAGTGGCAAGCGGTTCGGCGAAGCGGTGCGCGGACACTGGGGCATCGAGTCGATGCATTGGGTCCTGGATGTCAACTTTCGCGAGGACGAGCACCGCACTCGCGAGCGAACTTTGGGGAACAATTTGAGCTGGCTTCGGCGGTTCGCCGTGACGCTCCTGAAGCGTCATCCCGACAAGGATAGTCTTCGCGGCAAGATGATGTCCTGTATGATCAATACGGACTATCTTACACAAGTTCTTTCATTGCAGCCACTTTGATATGCGCTGGCCTTGACCGAGATGCCGGTGAATGTCGACGAGACCACCTGTCGAGGGAGGACGCTCTATGTCAGTCTGTCGCTGCTGAAGCAGATGGATGGCGCGGAGGCGGACGCCGTCCTGGCGCACGAGATGGCGCACTTCAGCGGGAATGACACACTGTACTCCAAGAAGATCTCACCACTGCTCAGCCGTTTTGGAACCTACTTGCAGGCGCTGTATGGAAACCCTATCACGCGTCCCGTCTACTATTTCATGCATTGCTTCCGGTCCCTGTTCGAATTGTCGCTGAGCGAACACGCGCGACAGCGCGAGTTTCGCGCGGATCGGATCGCGGCGGAGACGACGTCGCCGCGCGATTTCGCCGGCGCGCTCCTGCGGATCTCGGCCTACTCGGACTTTCGGGGCAAGATCCAGCAGGATCTCTTCGAGAAGGAGTGCGTGCTGGAGACCGCCAACATCTCGGCACAGATTGAACAAGGTTTCCACTCGCACGCCATGTCCTTCGCCGCGAAACCAGACCTCGGGGGTCTCGAGACGTCGCATCCGTTCGACTCTCACCCGCCGCTTGCCCGGCGACTGGAAGCCGTTGGGATCCCGCTCACACCGCAGGATGCGCAAACGCTCGTGTCCACCCAGGGTGACGGCCGCTGGTATCAGTCGATCGATGAGGCCGAACAGATCGAGCGTCGACAGTGGGAGCAGTTCGAGGAGAGATTCCGCACCTTCCACGAGGAGACGCTTGCCTATCGGTTTTTGCCGGAGACCGACGAAGAACGCACGATCGTCGTCAAGTCGTTTCCCGGACTCACGATCGAGGGCAAGAAAGGCATGCTGGTCCTCGACTGCGAGATGGTCCGGTACACCGCATGGCCCGACAATATCCTATATTCTGAGATTGCAAATTGTTTGCTTAACGATGGCACGCTACAGATCCACTATGTCCGGAGCGGGAAACAGAAGGCGAGCATTCCGATGAAGACGTTCGCCAAGCGCCAACAGGAGGCACTCCAGACCATCAATCATTACTATGCCCGCTACTTGAACGCCGTGGCGTACCAGAAGCAGAAGCAAGCTGAAAAATCGTGATATTTCTAGGTGTTGCTGTAATATGAGGAATCCAGGATTTGAGCCCGCCTTTCCTCCTAGACGCCCTGACGTCGCCGTTCCCGATTGCGAATGCTCAATCTCACCTCCGGTGTGCTGGCCGTTTCGCGCCCCCAAACCGGATCGGGGCCGTCAACTTGGCCAGGCACCTCAGTCGGCAGGCCTGGGAGACCCAGTGAAATTAGTGCTCAGTCGCCGCCCGTGATGAATTCGCCAGATTTTACCTCTCGCCCGCTTTGGGAGTCTGGCCCCCAACATCCACCCGACTTGGCCCCCGTCACTCTCAGCCTGAGCCGTTGGTTGTCCGGGCTCGGCGCAAGGTCATTCGTCATCGTCACCGAATCGCCGCTTGAGCCATTCGCGGAGGTGATCCCTTCCGCCCGGACTGCCTTGAAAGGGGAGATCCTCCCGGAACTCGGCGCAGATGAAGCAACGCTCCACCTCGTGTCCCTCGTAGTGGGCGAAGCGAGTGAGCGTGACCATGAGCATGTCGATTAAACTCGACGCGGGCGATCCGGTCGGATCTCCAAGGTGTTGCAAGTGCCAGCAGTAATGGCGTACCTCCATTGCTATCGGGCCGCACCCGGAGCGGATCTCGGCGAACAACTGCCGGCCGAGTGACCGGAGCCGCGCCAGCTTCTCTTCACGGGCGGTTGCTACGTATCTCAATTCCGCAAGGATCGGCTCGAACGGCTCGACGGCACGCCAAGGGTCGGTCGTATTTGCCAGGACCGTCTTGCGAGCGACTGCCAGTCGGCGTCCAAATTCGTCGGACGGTTGTCGCCAGTCCATCGATCCGCTCCTGCTGTTTGACGAGCGTTGCGTAGATGGGGGGCGGCCCGACCAGGACGATGGCAGCAACCACGCCAGTCGATCGCCCCGGACGGAGCCAATAAAAATATCCTCGCATCCGCTCCCCGCCCCGTGCCAGTGGTTCGGGTGAGGAAGCGACGACGCCGCGAGTTTTGACGTCCCCGTCCCCGTTTCCTTCCCCCGTGCCGTGGCTGGGGGGACGATCGATAGGTCTCGAGTGGCCTTGACGACCCCGGACAGGAACCCGCCGCGACGCACCGCAGCGGACGGCATCTGTCGGTCTGGACTCGCTCGGAAAAGCGAATCGGAGCGACCACTCGCTCCGCTCGGCCGGGCACTCCGGCCCGATCCCAGGGTGCCAAGTCGCGTTGAAGTCCTTGCGACTGGCGGGTCCGATGTGCAGAATCTTGTCCGAATCGTCGCTCCGCGAGCACGACGGCCCCAGATCGACTCAGGGCCGTTTCAAGGCCATGATGGCTTCGGTGAGATCTTTCACAGCAGGACCCCTGCCCCGCAACTCACCGTTGAAGGGATCTGGCTCGAAAGAAAACGCCAAGCTTTCTATTGAAGGGTGCATGCTGAGTGGCGAGACAAACCTGGGGCTCCACGCCATCCGCCGGCGCGGGCCTCGACCCTTCGCATCCCGGAGACGCATCGGATGAGACGACTGACCTGGGCCGCCCTCGCGCTGGCTTCGATCGCGACACCCCTGCCCCTGCCCCTGAATGCCGCCGACGCTACCAAGTCGGGGATCGACAAGAGTTTCGTCGACAAGTCCGCCCGCCCGCAGGACGACCTGTATCGCCACGTTAACGGCGTCTGGCTCGACACCGCGAAGATCCCGGCCGACCGGCCGCAGGACGGCGCGTTCTACAAGCTCCGCGACCAGGCCGAGGCCGACCTCCGCGTCCTGATCGAAGCCGCCGCCAAGGGCGAGGGAGAGCAAACCCCCGAGGCCAAGAAGGTCGGCGACCTGTTCGCCAGCTTCATGGACGAGGAGGCGGTCAACTCCCTGGGTGCCACGCCGATCGCCGAGGACCTGGCCAAGGTCAAGGCCATTGCCGACAAGCCAGGGCTGGTCAAGGCCCTGGCCGAGTTCGGCAAGGCGGGCGTCACCGGCCTGTTCTCGGCGGGGGTCAACACCGACGCCAAGCAGTCCGACCGCTACATCATCTACCTGGGCCAGAGCGGCATCGGCCTGCCCGACGAGTCGTATTACCGCGACCCCAAGTTCCAGGAGAAGCGTGACGCCTACGTTCTCCACATCGCCCGGATGCTCAAGCTGGCCGGCCTGCCTGACCCCGACGGCTCGGCGAAGACGATCATGGCGCTGGAGACCCGCCTGGCCAAGAGCCACTGGGACCGCGTCAAGAGCCGCGACGACACGCTCACCTACAACAAGAAGGACCGCAAAGGCCTGGTCGAGCTGACCCCGGGCTTCGACTGGCCTTCGTTCTTCGACGGCATCGGGGCGAAGGGTGTTGAGGAGGTCGTGGTCGCCCAGCCCGACTACTTCACCGCGTTCGCCAAGGGCCTGGACGAGGTCCCGCTCGCCGACTGGAAGACCTGGCTCGCCTGGCACGTGGTACGTCACTACGCCCCGATGCTGGGCCAGCCGTTCGTCGACGAGAGCTTCGACTTCTACGGCAAGACCCTGACCGGCACGACCGAGAACCGCCCTCGCTGGAAACGCGGAGTGGCGGCCGTCGAAGGGATGCTCGGCGAGGCGATCGGCAAGATCTACGTCGCCAAGCATTTCCCCCCCGCCGCCAAGGCGCGGATGAAGCAGCTCGTCGCCAACCTGATCGAGGCGTACCGCCGCAACTTCGAGTCGCTCGACTGGATGGGCCCTGAGACCAAGAAGAAGGCGCTCGAGAAGCTCGCAAAGTTCACCCCCAAGATCGGCTACCCCGACGAGTGGCGCGACTATTCCAACCTGGAGATCCGCCACGACGACCTGATCGGCAACGTCCGTCGCTCGGCCGCGTTCGAGACGGCGCGCGAGCTAGCGAAACTCGCGAAGCCGGTCGACCGCAACGAGTGGTTCATGACCCCGCAGACGGTCAATGCCTACTACAACCCGGGCATGAACGAGATCGTCTTCCCGGCGGCGATCCTCCGCCCGCCCTTCTTCGACATGGACGCCGACGACGCGGTCAACTACGGCGGCATCGGCGCCGTGATCGGCCACGAGGTCGGCCATGGGTTCGACGACCAGGGGTCGAAGTACGATGGCGACGGTAACCTCAACGACTGGTGGACCGACGCCGATCGCGCCGAGTTCGACAAGCGTGCCAAGCTTTTAATCGAGCAGTACAACGCCTTCGAACCCGCCCAGTTGCCCGGCCAGCATGTCAACGGCGCGCTCACGATCGGCGAGAACATCGGCGACCTCGGTGGCCTGACCATCGCCTCCAAGGCGTATCGGATTGCCCTGGACGGCAAGCCCTCCCCCACCTTGGACGGCCTGACCGGCTCCCAGCGTCTGTTCGTCGGCTGGGCGCAGGTCTGGCGTTCGAAGACCCGCGACGCCGAGTTGATCCGCCGCCTGGCCGTCGACCCGCACTCGCCGACCGAGTTCCGCTGCAACGGCGTGATCCGGAACATGCCCGAGTTCTACGAGGCGTTTGGCGTCAAGGAGGGGGATAAGCTCTATCTCCCTCCCGACCGCCGCGTCCGGATCTGGTGAGCCAACTCGTTCTCCGGTCGCCCGGGATGGACCAGGTTCCATCCCGGGCGAGCGACCTGGTTGTAGATTGGCTATTGGGTATTTGTTATTGTTGTTGATGGTTGCATGGTATGGGGATAATAGCAGGGTTGGTGCCAAACTCGATGGGAGTTCGAGGCAGAATCTGATTATACCCAGCTTTTGCGAGCTGCGCTAAAATTGACGAGTGTCCCTTTTTCCGCTCCGCTGATGGCTGCAGAGGGAATAATTTCGATGAGTGTTGCTGTGAACATTTTTGTGACTTTGCTGCCCATTCTACTGCCGCTTTGCGAGCTTGGACAAGCCAAGGACGGCAACTCGACAAAGGATCCGCTGGGCCCAAGTGACCAACTTGCGGCGATTATTGAAACCTGTCAGAAGGCCCGTGAGGAAATTCTTCAAGGCGTCTGACACTGCAAGAGATCAAGACGAGAAAAAAAATGCATTCAGCCGCTATCAGGCCGGAACCTACGAGCGGATGAGGGGCGTCCTGGAGTTGGCCAAGGCCCATCCCCGAAATCCCGTGGCCGGCGAGGCGCTCCGATTTATCGCCTCGACCGAACGTCTCCTGGGCTCGGAACCTAAGATCGATTCACCATCATCCTTGGCCCCGGCGCTGGAGCTGCTGTGTCGCGACCATGCGCGCGACCCCGGTATGAGGAAAGTCTGCTCAAGCCTAAGTAGCTATACTTATATCGAAAGTGTAGAACGGCTGATGCGAGTGGTCTTTGATCAGAGCCCCAACCGCAACGAACAGGGCTTGGCCTGCTATGCCTTGGCCACCTTGGTGGGTCGCCAGTCGCATGATATTCGCTGGTTGCGCGAAAGGCCCGAAGGAGATATGTCCTATAAGGACTTGGAGGATGAATGGGGCAAGGATGTGATGATGAGTTTTCTTAAGAAAGACCCTGACTCGCTTGAAGCCGAGGCCTGCGCCCTGTTGGAACGCGTTTCCTCCTCATTCGGGACGGTGAGCAGTCCGTTCGACGGGGATCGGAGGACTCTGGGCGACATCGCCAGTGGGGAGTTGTTCGCGCGGCGTAACTTGGCGATCGGCAAGGTCGCGCCGGAGGTCGAGGGGCGCGACCACGTTGGCAAAGTGTTCAAGTTGAGCGACTACCGCGGGAAGGTGGTTCTGCTCTCATTCTCTGGAAATTGGTGCGGTCCGTGCCGGTCGATGTACCCTGAGGAGCGGGACCTGGTCCAACGCCTGAAGGACAAGCCATTCGCGTTATTGAGCGTCAACACCGACGAGGATCTCGAGTCGTTGCGAACGTCGGTCGAGTCGGGCGAAATCAGCTGGCGTTGCTGGTGGGACGGTGGCAAGGGGCCGATCACCACCCGGTGGGGGATCATGAACTTCCCCACTCTCTTCCTCCTCGATCGCGACGGCGTTATCCGTGCGAAGCCCGTACCCCGGTTACAGGCTTTGGGCCAGGCGGTGGAAGCATTGCTTGAGCCTGCCAAGTGAGCGGCGAACTGGCCAACCTCGAGCACTTGCGCCCTCTCGGGTTGCAAAACCAGGCCGAATCTCTCCATGTGTGCTCCCCGTTCTTGAGATAAGCAGATTGGTCAGGCACTTCAATTGGGATATCTGGCAGGCTTAGCGAAGTTGGGCGCCCGATCGCGAGTCTTGACGACTTACTCAGGTTTCCCGTCCGGCCCAGTTTTGGTGTCTGGCCACTGGCACAGATTCTCTTATTAGGCGATCGGCCCAGATTCGCTGGTGCGATGGTCCAGTAGATCCCTCAGCGCATCGCCGAGTCGCGGGAATTGAAACTCAAAGCCCTCCTCCTCCCATCGCTTCGAGACGACGTACCGTCCATAGAGGGCGAGTTCCGGATCGGTCCGCAACAACCACCCCGCTCCCATCCGGACCATCCAGGGAGATGCCGGGAGGCCGAGGGGCATGCCGACGGCGCGGCGTAGTTCTCGCATGAAGGTCCGCTGAGGGACGGGGTTGGGTGAGGAGGCGATGTAAGGACCCTGCACAGCCGGGTCGAACAGAGCGCGCACGAAGAGTCGATTTATGTCCATTTCATGGATCCAGCTCATCCCCTGAGTGCCCGAGCCAATCGGTCCGCCCAGACCCACTCTTGCCAACACCACGAGCCGCGCCAACGCACCACCCCCAGCGCCCCGGTCACGACCGAGAACAAAGCTCGTACGCAAGATGACCGGACGCTGCGTGGTCAGGACGCTTGAGTGGAATTCCGCTTCCCATGCGCGCCCCACGAACGGCGCGAAGCCGTAGCCGAAGGGCGATTCCTCCGTACAGGTGACCTCCGGCGGGTCGCCGTAGATGTGTGCCGTGCTCATCTGCACCCAGACCGGCGGCGGGGAGTTGATGACCCGGACGGCCAAGCCCAGCGCTCGCGTTGCGTCCACCCGGGAGCGGAGGATTTCGTCCTGGTGGTCGGGGGTCTTGACGCAATCGACGCTACGACCCGTGAGGTTGACCAGCCCGATCGCACCATCCAGCTCTCGACACCACTCTCCCAGAGTGCGGCCATCCCAACGTACGTGGCGCCATGGCCCGCTCGGTTTGGGGGGACGGCGCGAGAGCAGGACGACCGACGTTCCGCAAGCTTCCAGGTGGTTGGCGAGAGAGACCCCCAAGAATCCACTGCCGCCAGCGATCACAACCCGGCCGGATCGCAAAAGCTCAGTCATAGTATCAGCCACTCCTCGCGGTATGTCAGGCTTTGCTCTCCCAAAGTACCGCGAAGCGCAGCCGGACTTAACCGCCATTCTTTAGGACGCAGGGGGGCTGTACAAGTCACGCCGCCAGGTCGCGTTCCAGGGACCGGATCGATCGCAGCCTGGCGAGGCGTTCTTCATCCAGGTTCTCAAGAATTCTCTTGTGAATCTTTGAAAGTTCAGTGCCCTCGTGGGCCTGATCGGCCCAGGCCAGGATCCGCACCAGGCCCCGACGCTGATAGTGCACCGACTCGGCCTCCAGAAAGCGCGGTCAATCCCTTTTGACCGAGGTCCGCAAGGAAGCATATGGCCAGGCACCCGCGAGTTCTACCTCGGTTTTGGCTGCCGAGTCATCGACAGAATGTCTTCCATGGAGCCATCCTCGGTCGTCATTGACCGGGTGTACGTGTACTGCTCGATCCAACCGGTCTTGGTGTCGATCACGAACTCGGCGCGGTCCACTATCGTGGAGGGCTTGAGTTCGTCGGCCTCGGGCAGGAATTGCGCCGGACGCGGGAAGGTCAACTTCAAGGTCTCACTGATAATCCGGTCGGTCTCCTTGGGGTCCGGGGTCTGGGTCCAGGCGACCACGGCGCGGCCCTTGGCGGGTTCATAAGAGGTGAGGGTGATTGCCCCCTTGCAGGGAAACGGAGGTCCTTCGAGCGGGTTCGGCAGGAGGTCGTCATACTCCATGGGCTTGCCGACCTTCGGGTAGACCCGGCCGATGGGCAGGAAGAAGGTGAGCGGTTCTTTCGTAAATGATTGCTCAATGCGTTCCTTGGTGGAGAACATTGCCTCGAGGGGCGGCCGGACGGACGCCAGTATCTTTGCGTCGACTCCCGCGGTCCGTTGTGACTCGATCACGTGATCGATGAGTTTCGCCCCCGTCGCCTTCATCTCGGCCCAATTCCGCAGGCCGGTGATCGTCGCTTCGTTGTCGAGTTCGATGTCGATCGTGAGCCCTTCAATCAGCCGATTCACCGCGTGCACGTTCGAGTTGGCGGCCACCTTGGGATCGTCGAGCGTGATCTTGCCCATCCGCCAGCGCACGAGGAATCCCTCCTCTCCCGCCTCGACGACGCTGACATCCACCGGCCCTCTTGCCGAACCTTTGGCCGTCACCTTGCCGCCCGAGGTTCTCCGACGAGTCTTGACACGCTCATATCGTTGTTTGTCGCCGACCTTCCATTGCGGCTGGATCGAGACTTCGCCGGCCTTGCCGTCATCGGTTTGGCCAGTCGAGGTACGTGCCAGTACGAGGAGGGTTACGTAGGCGATGACCAGAGCGGATCGAGGTGTTCGGTAACGCATCTGATGTGTCTCTCTGGTCTTCGGCCAAGTTTGACGCGATTCAAGGCGGGGTATCGTTTAGGCCGCCGGCTGAGGCGCGAGCGGTTCATGGCGTGGCTCGCGGGGAGTCATGGGGCAAGCCTATGAAAGCTCAACCCCTCAGGAAGCGGCGGTCCAGGAGATCATGGGTGTGCAAAAACTCGGGCCAGATTGACCGCGAGATAGCGATTGAAGACGTTAGCAACAACGAAATTGTTCGCGTAACTGTAACGCTTGAATACGGTCCAAACGCCGGCAAGCGGAGATCGCCCGAGGGCACTCTGGAGCCGATTCGTCTGGGTTGCAACGCGTTTGACAAGCTTCGTCGGATTTCGGAGTGGCTCTTGGATGTTACCAGGAAGCGGGTCATTCCCGGCACGAATGAGTGTGCCCTTACCCTCTGTGTTGTAGTAGTCGATCAGGAGCGTTCTGGCCGTGCCGTGGCCGGCGAAGCCGAAATGGGCCCCGCTGGGGACGTAGGCGTTCTCGCCTACGGGCCTGAAAAGGAACAGGTCGCCGGCGTAGTGCTCGAGCGGGTACGTCACCCGCTTCGGCCCGAGGCGCACGGCCAGCCCCTGGCCCATCCGCACCACTTCGGCCGTGCCGTACAAGTCACTGGTGTAGGCGCCGACATAGGAGGCAAGCGGTCGGGCCGGAGGCGCGGGGACCGGCGGCGGCGGGTAGGTGGGGTAGAGATCAATGATCGACTGCCAGAAGCGGGCGTAGAACTCGCCGAACAGGGGCACATAGTCCCGCTGGATCGCCCCCTTGTAGAGAAGGTCGAAGAACCCGTCCGCGAGCGCTTCGGGCAGGCCGATCGGGAACGAGTTCGAGAGGACGACGATACCCACATCCTCCGATGGGTAGTATGTGATGACCGTGGCCGCACCCGAGTTGAAGGCCCCGGAGTGGTTGAGCCGGAGCCGCCCCTCCGGATCGGTCGACACATTCCAGCCGAGACCGTAGTAGCCGGAACCCGTCGAGATCTGGGGGGTGCGCGTTTCCTCCAGCGCTCGCGGTGCGATCACCGTCCGACCCTCGAACCGGCCATTGCGGAGGTGGAGACGCAGGTAGTTCGCCATGTCGCGTGCGGACGAGCTGACGCCTCCGGCGGGCGATTCGGCCTCGTCATCATTCGGCGGGATCCGGGGGACCCACGTCGAGCCGGACCGGACGTGCGGGTCGGCTCGATTGCTGGCGTCGATGAAGTCGTCATAGCGGGAGCTGGTCGAATGCATCTTGAGCGGCCGATAGAGGACCGCCTTCGCGACGTCCTCCCAGGCGAGACCCGTCGGCCGCGCCGCCGCCGCGGCGCCGATGGTGTAGCCCACGTTGCTGTAGGCGTAGTGGGTCCCCAAGGGGGCCTCCAGCGTGATGAAACGTGTGCGAGTCATCAATTCGTGGCGGTTGAACCCGACATCGACCAGCACGTCACCCGCGTACTCGGGGAGGCCGCTCTGGTGGGAGAGCATCTCGCGCACGGTCACGCGGGCGGTCGTGTCCGGCAGGTTCATTCGGAAACCGGGGATGAGCGCTGCGATCCGGGCATCCCACCGCACCGCGCCCCGACCGACGAGGCCGGCCACGATCGTCGATCCGACCGGCTTTGACAGGGACGCGAGTTGAAAGACGGTATCGGGCGAGACGGCCGCGGGCTGGCCGATCCGGCGCACGCCGAATCCCTCCAGGTACACGACCTGGTCGCCCGCAACGATGGCGATCGACAGTCCGGGGACGCCCGTCCGTGCCTGGCTCTGGATGACGTACTGCTCGAACGCCGGGAGCTGGGATCGCACGTGGGCCGGGTCAACGAAGGCCTCGACCTCGGTCACAAAAGCCTGCCCCACCCACAGCGCGGTCACCACGATCGCAGACTTCGCGATCCGACTCATGCGGAGGTCCCCCGGTTGAATGACTCGGTCGCCACCGACCACGGCGTCCACGGCGAAGCACCAATTGGAATCGATCTGTCCTTCTTAGGCAAGCCTCCTTGTCTCAATCAGTGACCTCCGTGAGCCTCTGTTCATTGGCGCTTTACCGAGGGCGTACTACTGCTATTGAGGACAACTTTGTGAACGGCCGCCTGTCGAATGCGTGCGGCGTTGGGACTCCGCCGGCTGACTTGCCCCGCCTGGCACTGAGTCACCGCAGGACACCACCGCAAGGGCAGGTCGAATGATTCGAAAGCCAAAACGTGTGGACCGCAGACGTGCGGTGTATTATGATTCACTTAAATGTTGAATTAAAAATGAAAAAATCCTTGCGCCTGGCGGGCCGTGGTGACTGGTGGGCCGCATTCTGTGGCCGCGGCGCCTGCCCGGCTCCCCAACATCACGGTAGCGATGCGGAGACTTCTGATGAATTGGAGTGGATCGGACCGTCTCGAGTACTGTACTGTCGCGCAGTCCGGTGGTGGACGGTCGTCGTTGGGCCGGGGCCGGCCGGAGCGGCATCGCCGAGCGCTGCGGCTGGTCGTCGAGTCGCTGAAGGACCGCACGGTCCTGACCACAATGCTGATGGTCAGCTCCCTGCTGGACTCCGGCGGCGGCCAGACGCTCCGGGCGGCCATCGACCAGGCCAACGACGGCCCCGACAGCGAGTACGTCAGACTCGGTTTCGCCGGGTTTATCGTTGCCGCCGTTGCGGCCTTGCAGGTGTACCGGTGGCTGATCTGGGGATAGACGGGTGGCCGGGGCACTTCATTGAAGCGGGGTCGCTCTCGTCGGTCGATGTGGCGCCGAGGTGTAACCGCCGCTGCAGCGGCCCCACCCGCCGTGGCGACTATTGCAAATGAGTTTATCTTGTAATTAATCAATATTTTTGGCGCGGAACGAGATGCGGTACACCTGGTTCGGGTCGCACACGCCCGGATTCGGCACCAGCACGAAATCGTCCGCGACCACCGGCTTCAAGTCTGACCCCTCGACGATCTCGACCGCTTCCACCCGATGCGGGAGGAACTGGAGGATCGGGCGTCCGCCGCGCTGCGAGCCGTTGGTGTTGATCGGCTTGAACGTCGATTCCCCGCGCCGGGGGATGATGTCGAGCGTATAGAGGCCGTCGGAGTGGGTCAGCGACTGATCCCAGGCCTTGGGATGCTCGGCCATCCGGGCTTCCCACGCCGGGTCGCCGTAGAAGGCGACGATGTCGCGGTCATACTCCAGACCTCGGATGTCACCCCTCTTCGCCGCCCCTGATCGCAGCCGCTCCACCATCGCGTGGTCATTGGCCAGGAACGCCTCGGCGAGTGTATACCGACCCGGCTGTTCGACGAAGTAGTCGAGTTGTCCCCAGCCGCCGTAACCGAACCAGGTCAGGTCGGTGTAGCCGACCATCTGCGCGACCCCGGCGTTGTTCATCCAGGCGAGGGCCATGGCGTTCTTGCCGTCGACGTGCCCCATCAGACAGTTGCCGACGGCCAGGTAGACCTTCGGTGTCGGCGCATCGATGGTGATTTCCTTCTTCTGAAGGTCCAGGCCGTAGAGTTTGCCGTCCTTGCAGCGGAACGTCCCGTTCTTGTAGCCATAGCCGATCTGCCAGTCGTGCTCGGTGGCGTGCCCCGAGGTGACGAAGAGGTCGGCCTTCGCGAGGGCGTCCGCCAGAGCCTGGGTGGTATCCGCCGGGCCTTGTTCTTGCCGCGGCTCAGCGCCTGGCTCCTTGACGACCAACTGGTTCGGCTTGACCTCGCTGTACCAGCGGCCCTGCTCGCACATCTCGAGGGCGACTTCGGTCCCGGCGGCGACGTTGCGGATCGTCAGCGGCTCACGGAGCTTTGCGATCCTCAGGGCGGCCTCGGGCGTATACCCGGTGAGAATGCCCCAGGAGGTGTCCGTGTAGGGATCGGCGTCGAGTTGCCGCGTCATCCGGTGGATGCGGGCCACGAATTCCTTGTCGGCCTCCTCGGGGCGGGCGACGAAGCAAGTGAATCGCGGGAAGCGGTCCTTGAGGCGTGGCAAGGACGCGGCGACGTCGCCGTCGTAGGTGATGACCTCGGCCGCGTGCTTCTCCGCGAGGGCGGTGGCGACGGCGGCCCAGGCCTGGTCGTTTTGGGTCGCCTTCGAGATGACGACCGCATAGCCGCCCGCAACTCCCTCGGCCCGTGCCGATGCGAGGACTGACGTCGCAAAGATCAATGCCAAGCCTAATCGGCGAGTGAGTCTCATGGCGTTCTCCCGAGTTGCGACCGAGAAACCCCCTGGCCCAGCGAGTCTATCAGAACGGAGCCCGAATTCGACGGCAAATCGCCGTTTGACCGAACGATGGGACAGTGCTGATGGATTATTGAATGTGAATGGAATTTATTTCTGGGGAACTGTTATTGTTCACGCTACGGCTGAACCCTGGCGTAGAAAGCGGCCTTCCCTCGTTCCCGCGCTCCGCGTGGGAACGAGGGAAGCCGAGCTTTCCTGTGATCGCGAAACCGACGGAAACGAAGGTGTCCCCCGATGCACCGGAGGACGACTACGCTTGAACTTTTCCGGAACTTACGAGAAATTATATTTAGCTGTGCTGAACCTCTCGGGTGTTCCAGCGAAGTGCGTAGCCAGGTCACTTCCGCGTGCGAGCGATGCTGTCGGGATGGATCAGGAGAAGACGTTCACGGTTGAAGAGACAATGGATTAAACCGGATCAACCCGCCCGTCACTTGGTGGGCGTGAGTGGGCGGACCGAAACATCTTTGAAGAAGACCGTCGAGTCCTTGTCGTGGTTTTGCAGGCCGATGTAGCCTTTTTCCGGTCGCGGTCCCCGCGCGGGGTCGCCCTCACCGTTCGTTTCCGTGGCCTGCGGCTTCAACTCGCCGGCATCGAAATCAGCGACCGGCGTGCCGTTGATCGCGGTGGACACCCGGTTTCCCTTCAGTGTGATCTCGAGCGTGTTCCATTCGAGCGGCTTGCCGGGCTGGCTCTTGGCATCGGCGAAGGTGTAGATCGAACCCGTACCGCGCGCCGACTTGCCGCCGTCGGCGATCTGGACCTCGAAACCATGATGGACGGCATACCAGGGGTCGCTCGGCTTGTCCGCGATGCGGATGTAGACGCCCGAATTCGACCGCGCGGTCCCGGTCTTGTAAGTGACGCGGATGACGCAGTCGCCCAGCTTCTCTCGCGCGAACCAGAGCAGTCCCATCCCGCCCTCGGTGCGGAGTTGCCCATCCTCGACCACGAACCGCCCTGGCCCGACATGCTCCCATCCGTTCAGGCTCTTGCCATCGAACAGGGGCTTCCAATCGGACGGCGCGTCTGCGAAGACGGTCATGCTGGAGACAAGCGTCAAGGACAGGATGGCGGCGGCGTTCCATACTCGGGGAATCATCGTGCGAGCCTCGCTTCATCGGGTCGGGAAGGAATCGGCCCGAGATTAACGCGCGGGGCTGAGACGATCAATGTTCAGGCCCTCGGGGAGAGTTCCACCCGCCGAGGGATACCGGCGGAATCTGCGGCGGCGGCGCCAGGCTGACGGGAAGCCGCTGCGCCTGTTTTTTCAAAGCGAGCGGCGGCTTCGTCACCACTTTTCAGGCGAGCGCCTCCTTGCAGTACTGAACGCACTTGGCCACTTCAGCCACGGCGCTCGAGCCTTCCGGGATCTTGTACTCGACCTCGATATCGGCCGGGAAAGTCCACTTCTCCTTCCTCATGGTCTGCAAGATCTCCTTGATCGGAGTCTTCCCCATGCCCCACGGCAGGTTCTCGCCTTTGACGGTCCGGTCCTTCAGGTGCAGGCTGACGATGCGGTCATGGTACTTCTCGAGTACGGGAATTGGCGACAGCCCCTTGGTGCCCGCGAAATAGTGCCCGACATCGAAGTTAAAGCCGATGTACGGGCTGTAGGCCAGGATCGGGTCGATCTTATCGAGCAACGGGTAGTTGTTGGTGTGGTTGTGGAAGGCCACCCAGATCTTGTGCTTGTCGGCGAAGGGGGCGAGCTTCTTGGCCATGGGTTCCGAACGTTCCAGGCTGATGCCGACGCAGCCCAACGCCTTGGCCACCTGGAAGTTGAAGTCGATCGTCTCGTTCGACTGGCCGAAGGGGATCTTATGAATGTGGATGTTGACGCCCGCATCGTTGTACATCTTGCGCATCGCGGCGCACTTGGTCAGTTGCGCGTGCCGCTCTTCGTCGGTCGGCTCGGCCTGCGGCTGGCCAGAACCTCGGCGACCGCCGCCGATGCCGGCAAACGACCGGATCGGTCCGTCCATCATCTCGACCTCGCTGAGCCCATCCTCAAGGAGCGCTTTGAGCGTATCCTCGGCCGAATTGATGGCGCCGCGGTAGCTGTATGTGATGCACCCGATGCGCACACCGTTGAAGTCGGAGTTGGGCTTCGGCGCGTCGGCTCCCAGCACGCCCCGCGGCATCACGGCGCACGCGGCAACGGTCGCCGCCCCCTTGAGGAACGCGCGCCGGGTTCCCGGGTTGTCAATCATGTTTTGTATGTTCATGGCGATTCCTTTGGTGTGCAGCGAGCTGTTGGTGGTGAAGCCTGACACTTGCGGGTGTCAGTACTCCCGTGGTGGGATACGCCGGCTACAAGATCATGATCGCGTTCGAAAGCACGCTCTCGAGATCGAGGCCACGAGGCGGTCTGCCGATTTTGAGTTTTTTAACCATGAGGATGGGGGGATTCTACCCGGCGTGTTGCTCGACGGAAAGGTTTCGGATTAAACCCTTGAGACTCGGTAGCCAGGCACCTACAGCGGTTTACGTTCGGGGGGATCACAGGCCGAGCTCTTCGGCTTGATCCTTCACCCGTTGCGAACCGAGTGGCACGGGCCGGACATCACCCACTTTGCGTCGGTCTGCAGCGAGCTGGTCACAGACCGAATCGGAATTGGCCCTCCCTGGCGATCTCGAAGTAAGTCTCCTCTGAGGCGATCCGGCCGGACAAGAATCGACATGTCGTTTACAATCAGCCACTTGGCTCCCGCTCCGAGGGTCGATTCGCTGTGCTCCCGGACACTACCAAGCCGGTCCTCTCCGCCGTGGCCAAGGTGTGCAATGGACTGACCTTCCTGGGGACAGAACTCGGGGGAGTCGCCATCCTGGAACGCCGAGCATGGCGCGGGTCGTGAATCCGAAGCTCCTGAGGACGTCGAATGCGTGTGAGTCGGTCCGACGGTCGCCCCACCTGGAATTGAAGACATGCTATCACGAACCTTCGACTTGAATTCGCAGTCCTACAAGCAAAACCCGTATCCGACGCTGGCCAGGATGGTCGCGGAGGGGCCGGTGGTTCGCGTCAGGTTTCCATGGCTCGGCAAGCTCTGGATGGTGACCCGTTACGAGGCCGCGAGCGAGTTGCTGCGGGATCGCGAGCGGTTTGTGCGCGAACCGCGATCGGCGGGCATGCCGCAACGGTCCAATCTGCCCTGGTGGTTTCCGCGATCGATGCAGCCGATGGCCGAGGTGATGATCAATCGCGACGAGCCGGATCATCGGCGGCTGCGCGGGCTCGTCGACCAGGCGTTCCTGCGGCACGGTGTCGAGCAATTGCGCCCCCGGTTCGACGCGATCATGCGTCAGATGCTCGACGAACTGGAGGTGAAATTCCGACGCGACGGCCACCCGATCGACCTCGTGGCCGGTCTGGCGCGGCCGTTCCCGCTGGCGGTGATCTCCGAGCTCCTGGGCCTGCCAGCCGAAGACCGGCCGATGTTCGCGAAACTCGCCGGTGCTTTTTCTGGACGCCCCTCGCCGCTCGTCCTGTACCGAATGCTCGGCGCCATCAAGAGTATCAATACCTATATTCGAGAGCAGATCCGCATCTGCCGTGCGAAGCCGCGCCAGGGCCTGATCTCGGAACTCATCTCCGCCAGGCAGGAGGATGAGCGTCTGACCGAAGATGAGATGGTCTCGATGGTCATCCTGCTCCTGCTGGCCGGTCACATGACCACGGTGCATCTGATCGGTGCGGGACTCTATACGCTTCTCACACATCCCGAGCAGAAGCGATCGCTGCTGTCCGACGGGTCGCTGGTGGAGACCACCGTTGACGAACTGCTGCGATACCTCTCGCCGGTGCAGATGACCAAGCCCATGATGCCGGTTCGCGACCTGGAATGGCACGGTAAGCGGCTCCAACGTGGCGAGAAGGTTGTTGCCCTGCTGGCCGCTGCCAATGTCGATCCCCAGAAATTTGAGCATCCCGATCGTTTCGACATTCATCGCAGTCCCAATCCGCACTTGGCGTTCGGAGCCGGGATTCACGTCTGCCTGGGATTGAGGTTGGCCAGGGCCGAGGCCGAGATCGCGCTCGAGCAACTCCTGAACCGCTTTCCCAAGTTGGAACTCGCCATCCCCCCGTCCCAGGTGACATGGTCGCGGCAACTGGGGACCCGCGGTATGGAGGCGTTACCGGTCAGGCTGATGTGACGGCTGGCGAATCGACACATAAGACTCGATTTCCCGTGGTAGTCGTCTCGGTTGAGGCCCGACGTTAAAGTTGGTGGTTCAGATGCCCAGACTTTCGTTGCTGCCCGGCCCGAATTGATGATTGCCAGGCACGCCAATGCCAAGGGGACACAGGGGACTTGTCATGACTTCGAGATCGAGAACCTTGCCGATGGCCATCATCCTGGTCCTGTCGTCCTGCCTGACGACCGCATTCGCCGACGAAGGCTGGGTCTCACTCTTCGACGGGAAGACCCTCGACGGCTGGAAGGTCAACGGCGGGTTCGCCTCGTACAAGGTCGAGGACGGGGCCATCGTCGGCACGACCGTGGAAGGCAGCCCCAACACATTCCTTTGCAAGGGGGATTACAAGGACTTCGTGCTCGAACTGGAGGTCAGGTGCGACCCCCGGCTGAACTCGGGCGTCCAGGTCCGCAGCCATCTGTACGAAAAGGACACGCCCCAGGAGTCTGACCCGAAGAAGGTTCGTAAGGCCGGGACGGTGTACGGCCCGCAGTGCGAGACCGCCGAATCGGCCAAGGGCGTCTCGGGCAACTTCTGGGACGAGGCTCGCCGCACCCGCTGGCTCGATGACTTCGCCGAGAAACCCGAAGCCCGCACGGCATTCAAGGACGACGATTGGAACCGCTACAAAATCGCCGTGCAAGGCAACCGCTATCGCTCGTGGGTCAACGGGGTCTCTGCTTCTGGCTTCACCGACGACGTGGACAAGAGCGGTTTCATTGGCCTCCAGGTCCACGGCATCGCCAAGGGCCAGGGGCCGTATCAGGTCCGCTGGCGGAATGTTCGCATCCGGCCGTTGGTGCCGGGCGAGCAGGTGCGCAAGGCCGCGGCGAGGCCCGGCGAGATCCTGCGCATCGTAACCCGATCGGAGTGGGAGAAGGCGCAAGCGAACGGCGAGTACCGGGGCGATACGTTGGCGACAGAGGGGTTCATCCACTGCGCGACGCCGAAGCAACTGCCCTGGGTCGCCGAGACGTTCTACAAGGGTCGGACCAAACTGGTCGTTCTGCGAATCGAGCCGAGCAAGTTGACCTCGCCGCTGAAGTGGGAGAGCCCGCCCGACTCGGGGGAGAAGTTCCCGCACGTCTACGGCCCACTCGACCTGGAAGCCGTGGTCGAGGTCGTCCCGCTCGAAGAACTTCTCTCCGATGGCATCCGAGATTGATTTAAGGCATAGGGTCGTCAGTCAAGTCGATGGCTCTCTGTTCGTCGAACTGCCTGTCCACGGCCGGCCCTCCCTGCGCTCTGTGGCGAGGAATTCGCCGCGCACGGACAATCATTGGCCACGTGCGACCTGCTTAGAATCGCGTGATGGAACAGTATTGGATCCAATGGATGGGGATTGAGGCACTGCGACGTTCCCGGCACTCCGATTGCATTCATGCTGCGGACTCAACGGCCGAAGACGACCATTTGTCCATGGGATGTCCCGGCCTCCCCCCCACCAGGTCCCCGCCCCGATGAACCGCAAAGCTTTTACGCTGATCGAACTCCTCGTCGTGATCGCGATCATCGCGGTCCTCATTGCCCTGTTGTTACCCGCCGTCCAGGCCGCGCGCGAAGCCGCCCGGCGGATGCAGTGCGTCAATAACCTCAAGCAGCTCGGCCTGGCGCTTCATAATTATGAGCAAGTGGCCAGTGCTTTGCCTCCGGCACTGGTGATTGTCGGAAGCGGAACAACGGTCACCTGGACGAACAGCTTCGGGGCCTATTCCCGCCTCTTGCCTAACCTCGAAGGGGGCAATACTTACAATGCGGCCAACTTCATGGTCGACATGCAGACCCCGCCTAACGAGACGGTCGTCCGGCAGGTGATCTCGGTCTTCATCTGCCCGAGCGAGACCCAGCCCGTGGCACGGGCCCTCGCCGCGGGGGGCCAGTACGGGATCGCCAACTACGGCTTTTTCGAGGGCGACTGGTTTGTTTGGGGTGGGCTCGGGAGCACCAGCAAGAATCGCGGCACGTTCGGCGTGAACCAGAGCCGCTCGTTCGCGGAGTTCACCGATGGGTTGAGCAACACGCTCTTCATGTCCGAGGGGAAGGGCTATCTCACCTACTTCCGGGACTGCTCGTCGTTTACCGCCACCAACATGAACGCCCCTCCGCCCCCCGACGCGGAACCGGCTACGGTCGCGCCCGAGTACAACGGTTCCGGCGGCTGCGCGGTCCGCGAGGCTGAGGGGCGGACCCAGTGGTTCGAGTCGGGCGTGCATCACAACGGGATGACCACCGCCTGGCCGCCGAACAAGGCGACCCCCGGGAAGTCCGGGGGGAAGACATATCCCGACGTCGACATCAATAGCAGCCGCGAGAAACTCGGCAAGCCGTCGTTCGCCGCAGTCACCGCCCGGAGCTACCATTCCGGCGGCGTTAATGCCCTGTTCGGAGACGGCTCGGTCCGCTTCGTCAAGAGCACGATCAACGGCTGGACATGGCGATCCCTCGGCACCGTCGGAGGTGGCGAGGTCATCAGCGCCGATTCCTACTGACGCGGGTCCACGGTAATCGGAGGGCTGGAACCGATTAACCTGGCTCCGACGCCCCTCCGCCCGACCGCACGCGATTTCGGTTCTCAAAGCGGCGTGGAGGCAGGCCGCCGAGGTGGGGACCGATCGGGCAAACTCGGACTGAGCGGCCCTGCCCTGATACGCGCTTGCGCGGGCCGTCGCGAAGGGGTGAGTCCAATCTCTCCCCTCGCCATGGCCCTACGCGGGAGACTCGACGGCGGGCAGACGTCGAGTCAGAGCTTGCGATTGGTTCCGGTCGTGCGATCAAAAACTCGCCGACTCTGACGATTGATTGTCCACATCTTGCTTCGATGATTTACCCAAGTTTCACCGATGTCAAACTCTGGGAATGAGTTGCGCAAATTGCGCATCCAGGCATGCCGCGTGCATTGGAGCAAGCCTCGTCACGAATCTGGCCCGAGCCAGAGAGTGAGCCAGGGTGTCCTGACGACGATCGTCACGCCGAGATTCACCACTGAGGTCCGCAACATGATGATGAGGCGACTCCGCCCCGATGCCGTTCGATTCCGACGCATCGGCTTCACCCTGATCGAACTACTTGTGGTGATCGCGATCATCGCCATCCTGATCGCCCTGCTGTTGCCCGCTGTCCAGGCGGCACGCGAGGCGGCTCGGCGGGCCCAGTGCACGAACAACGTCAAGCAAACCCTGCTCGGGTTCCACAACCACCACAACAATTTCAACGGCTTTCCGCCGGTCCGCACGGAGACGCCCTCCTATGGCTGGTGCGTCAACCTGCTCCCCTTCTTGGAGCAGCCCCAACTCTACAACGCCTTCAACCTCGATAAGAATTTCTACGACTACGAGAATCAGACGGTCTCCCATACCGCCCTCCAAGTCTTCTCTTGTCCGTCGGGTCCGCTCGGTCTCCACGACGTGCCCATCGGCTTGGGCTCCACCGTCTACGGGACGAGGGGCTACGTGGGCGACTACAAAGCGAATCACCTGCTGAACTCGATGTATCTGGTCAATGGAGTGGCCGGGAACCCGGTCTTGCTCCGCGCAGGCAAGTTTCAGCCCCTTAGCGCCGTGACCGACGGCACTTCCCAGACTACCCTGGTCCACGAGCAGGCCGGACGTCCCGACTACTATCTGCGCGGGTGGAAGAAGCAACCGTCGAACTCCGCCCTGACGAGCGTCTACTGGTGGGATCCCTGGACGTCGTATTCCCATTTCCAGTTCCAGGGTTACGCGGCCGACGGGGTGGCGACCGGCTGGGCCTGCGCCGTCAACTGCAACAACGGTCAGGGAATCTACGGCTTCCACCCGGGCGGGGCGAATGTCGGCTTCTGCGACGGGAGCGTCCAATTCTTCAAGGAAACGGCCGCGGTCCGGATCGTCTTCGCACTGGCGACGCGCGACGGCGGGGAGACGCTCTCGTCGTCGGACTACTGACACAACGGGTGCGTGGACAGACGCTCGATACGAAGTGAGAGTTGCGAGGCACACAGATTGAAATTAGATGTGATTTTGTTTTCAGTTGTAGGGTTGTTTGCCTTCGGCTGCGGCGATGAAACGAGCGGGCCGGCGATTTACCCGATCTCGGGGAAAGTCCTGGTCGACGGCCGGCCCGCGGCAAAGGCCCAGGTCTCGTTCCATGCCCTGAACGGCCCGGGCGGTGAGACCTTGCAGCCGATTGCGATCGCCGAAGCGGACGGATCGTTCCGGCCGAGCACGCGATTCTCCCACGATGGTGCGCCGGCCGGGAACTACGTGGTGACGGTCGTCTGGCCCAAGGTCAATTTGGACCACGGCGAGGAGGTTGCCGGACCGGACTTGTTGCGCGGCAAGTACAGTGATCCCGCCCGATCGGGCCTCACGGCCACGATCAAGGAGGGCGAGAACACCCTCCCTCCGTTTCAGTTAAAGACTTCGCGATAAGGTGCGGATAGGCGCCGACCAGGCCGAGTTGTTTCGGCCTGGATCGAGCCGTCATGTTCGAGGAATTCAGCGACAGGAACTCCATAAAATGCACATGGCGAATGAGCGCCGGCCCCGCGCCGGCTTCACCCGGGTCGACGTCGTTGCGACGGTGGTACTGACCCTGCTCGCGTTGCGCGGCAAGTACAGTGATCCCGCCCGATCGGGCCTCACGGCCACGATCAAGGAGGGCGAGAACACCCTCCCTCCGTTTCAGTTAAAGACTTCGCGATAAGGTGCGGATAGGCGCCGACCAGGCCGAGTTGTTTCGGCCTGGATCGAGCCGTCATGTTCGAGGAATTCAGCGACAGGAACTCCATAAAATGCACATGGCGAATGAGCGCCGGCCCCGCGCCGGCTTCACCCGGGTCGACGTCGTTGCGACGGTGGTACTGACCCTGCTCGCGTCCGGGATGGTGTTCCCTCGCTTGCTGGCGGCTCGCCAGGACGACGCCAGGGTACGGTGCCAGGACAATCTCCGCCTGCTCGGTCAGGGATGTCTCCAGTTCGAGAAATCGCACGGGGGATTCCCGGCGCGGCGGACCGGCTTCAACAACGGTTTGCCCTATGCGGGATGGGGGCCCCAGATCCTCCCCTATATCGCTCAGAATGAACTGGCCAACCAGTACAACCCGAAGCTCGATTTTTTCGATCCCGGCAACAAGACCGCTTCCGAGGCTCAGGTCGGAGCGTTCCACTGCCCGGCGGCTCCGGCCGGTCGCACGGTGGCGATCGAAGCGCAGGCTTCGGCCAAGTCCGAGAACCCGGATAAGGATTTGGTCTTCTCTATCAAAGGAGGAACATGCGACTTCATCACCTCCAATGGTGCACTCATGCCGGGCGGCGGCTACGGACTGAACGCCGCCGACCTCGGGTCGATGATTGGCAACCAGAGACAGCCAATGGGAGATGATGAATATGTACCCCTCTCCAAAATCAGCGATGGCCTGTCTTGTACCTTGCTCCTCATCGAGCAGGCCGGCCGCCCCGAGATCTGGCGGTTCGGCAAGAAGAAAGATGCCGCCGATCAATTCGGGATGAGCGCGAATGCACGGGGCTCATGGGCCGGCTGGGGTTCGATTGCGTTCGGGCCAGCCTCCGCAACGACCGGCGAGACGCCGGGCAAAGGAGACGCCAGTGACTGCGCTGTGAACTGCAACAACTCGTTCGGCATCTATGGGTTCCATACCGACGGGGCGAACGTCCTCCTCTGCGACGGTTCCGTCCGATTCGTCGGGACCAAGCTCGATCCGCTCACGTTCCTCCACCTGACCATCCGCGATGATGGCCAAGTCGTCGACCTGAACGACTTCTAACTCGGAAGGGCATCTCACCACCATGCGATTTCACTCATGGTTCCTGCTCCTCGTCTTCGCCCTGCGATGGCCTTCGCTCGTCCGGGCCGTCGAACCGCCGGCTCCGGAGAAACTGGCTGAGGTGATCGACGCCAGGCTGACAGCGGGGTGGGCCAAGGCGGGCGCACCTCGAGCCCCTTTGGTGGACGACGCCGGGTTCCTCCGTCGGGCTTCTCTCGACCTGATCGGTCGCATTCCGACGGCGGCAGAGGCACGTGAGTTCCTCTCGGAACCGGGCCAATCCGCCAGCCGGAGGGCCAGGCTGATCCATCGGCTGGTCGACTCCGGAGGGCACACACGGCACATGGCGACGTTCTGGCGCAGGACCTGGATCCCCCAGGCCGACACCGCCGAATTCGCGAGACTGGCCGATGATTTCGAGGCGTGGGTCGCCCTCCGGCTGCGCGAGGACGTGACCTATGATCGGGTGGTTCGCGAGTTGCTCACGCTCGACGAGGCCGCTGCCGCGCGCCCCGGGCGGCTCTCCCCGATCGGCTTCTTTGCCGCCAGTGAGTCTAAGCCGGAGAATCTCGCCGCCAACGCGACTCGCGCGCTCCTCGGCGTGAACCTCGATTGCGCCCAATGTCACAACCATCCGTTCGCCCGCTGGACCCGCGACCAGTTTTGGCAGACCGCCGCGTTCTTCGCCTCTCCGAACCCAACGCGGGACGGTAAGTCCGGCCCACCTCGGCTGACGATCCCGAACACGGAGAAGTCTCTCGCCCCGGCGCTGCTCGACGGCACGGCGGTGAACTGGCCCGACTCGGCTTCGCCCGGCACAGGACGCCGGCTGTTGGCGGACTGGATGGCCGCGAAGGACAACCCGTTCTTCGCCCGCAATGCGGTCAACCGTCTCTGGGCCCATCTCTACGGAACCGCACTCGTCGAACCACTCGACGATCTCAGTGGAGAAGGCAGCGACACGGGCGAACGCGCCGACTTGCTCGAGGAATTAGCCGACACGTTCGCGGCCAGCGGATCCGACCTGAAGTACATGACTCGCGCCTTCGCGTTGACGAATGCCTATCAGATGGCGGTCGTGGGTGGCGACGAAATTTCATCAGACGAGAAAATGTTCAATAAGATTCTCGTGCGAGGCTTGACCGGCGAGCAGCTCTACGACAGCCTGCGGACCGCCGCCGGTCTGCCGCCGGAGCGTGACGATCTCGGCCGCGGCCAAGGTCGGGAGGCCCGCAAGCGGTTCGCCGCCCAGTTTCACGTCGAGCGGCCGGTAGTCGCGGAGCGTTCGATCACGCAGGCGCTCTCAATGATGAACGGCCCGCTGACGACCGACCTCGGCGATCCCGCCAATAACCCGACGCTCGCCGGGATCGTCGATGCGCCGTTCCTCGACACGGCGGGCAAGGTCGACACGCTGTTCCTGGCGGTGGTCGGCCGCCTGCCCCGGAAGGAAGAATCGAGGACGGCGATCGCCTATGTCGAAGACGCCGAGGGCTTTCGCGGCCGAGCGTTCGGGGACCTGTTCTGGGCCCTCGTAAACACCACCGAATTCAACACCAATCACTAGCTTCGAAAGGACGCAAGTCCCATGCCCGGCCCCTCACAACTCTCGCGACGTGACTGGCTGCGTTTGACGGCGGTGGGCGCCGTCGGGGTGTCGCAGTCGGGCTGGCTGCGCGCTCTCGCCGACGACGCGACGGACAACCCAACCCGGCGGAAGTCCATCATCCTGCTCTGGCTCAACGGCGGGCCGGCGACGATCGACCTGTGGGACCTGAAGCCCGGCCACGCGAACGGCGGGCCGTACCAGGAAATCGACACGGCCGTGCCAGGGGTGAAGATCAGCGAGCACCTCCCGAAGCTGGCGAAGCGGATGGATGAGATCGCCATCATCCGCTCGATGGCCACCCGCGAGGGGGACCACCGCCGGGCCCGGATCGTGAGCCTCACCGGGTACGCACCGGTGGGGGCGATCCAGTTCCCTTCGGTGGGCTCACTGATCGCCCATGAGTTCGACGATCCCGCCACCGATCTGCCGGGATTCGTGAGTGTCGGCGGCCGGAACGGCGCCGACCTCGGGGCCGGATTCCTCGGCCCTCGGTTCTCGCCGCTCGTGGTGGGTGGGGGCGAGCGGCGTCTGATCCCGGGTCGCGGCGCCGACGAATTGAAAGTGCCGGACCTGGACCGGCCCGAGGGCCTGAGTGCCGCGGCGTACGCCAAGCGGCTCGAATTGCTCCACGGTCTTGAGAACGGTTTCGATGCGGGCAAGAAGGGACCCGTCGCGGAGACGTTGAAGGCCGCCACGGACCGGGCTGTGCGGTTGATGCGCCCCGAGGCCGCCGCCGCGTTCCGACTCGAGGCCGAGACGGCCGAGGTCCGCGCTGCCTACGGCCGCACCACCTTCGGCCAGGGGTGTCTGCTCGCGCGGCGGCTGGTCGAACGCGGTGTCCCGTTCGTTGAAGTCACTCTTGATGGCTGGGACACGCACCAGAACAATTTCGACCGCGTGGCGGAGCTCTCCGGCACGCTTGACACGGCGTTCGCGGCGCTGCTCGCCGACCTTGAGGGCCGCGGGTTGCTCGATTCGACCCTGGTCGTCTGCCAAGGGGAATTCGGCCGGACGCCGCGGATTAATGGACAAGCCGGGCGCGACCACTGGCCGGCATCGTGGTCCGCGGTGTTGGCCGGCGGCGGCATCCACGCCGGGCAGGTGATCGGTAAGACCAGCGCCGATGGGATCGCCCTGGAGAGTAAGCCGACCCGGACGCCGGATCTCATCGCCACCGTCGTGAAGGCGATCGGCATCGATCCGATGAAGCAAAATATGTCAAACGTAGGACGACCCATCCGCATCGCCGACCCGACCGCGAAACCGATCGAGGAGCTGCTGTGAATATTCCCGGCATCTTGCACCTTGCCCTGACGGCGGTAAGTCTCTCCCCCACGTCGGAGTCCAGCCCGCGAGCCAATGCGCCGGCCGAACTCGTTCTCCTCGGCGGTAGTCAGGTCGCGCGAATCGAGCTATCCGTGGAGGTGGCCGGCTCGCCGCTCCACACGGTCTGGGACGAGACGTTCGCACGCCTCTTTGCATTCTTCGACCGCGAGGGTGACGGCGTCCTCGACGAGAAGGAGGCGGCCCTCCTGCCCTCGCCGCTCGCGCTTCGGCAAGCGATGGGCAATGGCTTCACGCCGCCGGTCGGGTCCGCCCCTGCTTTCGCCGACCTCGACCGGGGCGACGGCAAAGTGAGGGCCGACGACCTCGCCGCATTCTACCGCGGTGCCGGCGCCGGGACGGTCCTGATTGGCGTGGGTCGGCTGCCAGGAACTGCCGAATTGTCGACCGCGCTGATCAGGTCCCTCGATACCGACCGCAACGGCGAACTTGGCCAGGAGGAGTGGAAAGCGGCGGCCGGAACCTTGAAGAAACTCGACGCGAACGACGACGAGCTGATCGGGGCTGGGGAGATCGTGCCGAAACTCGTCTACCCCGGCGCCGCCGGGACGCTCCTACTGACGCCGGCGGCCGGCCCGGCACCGTCGGACGTGCTCGCGAAGCTGCCGCTCGTTCTCCTTCCCGCAGATCCTAAGCAGACAGGCTGGACCGTCGAAGTCGCGCGGCGCCTGCCCCGATTCCAGGCCGAGGAACTGGCCCGGTGGCGGAAACGGGAGCCCGACGCAAGTTGGGGCGTCCGTCTTGGCGATCAGCCAACCTCGGAGCGGTTCGCATTCGCCGGGGACGGCGTCCGGGTGAGTGGCTGGGCCGCGAGCGGGAAGATGAAGGATTCCCTGTCGACGGCCCGACGCGCAATGACGGGCCGATTCGAAGTCCCCTGGTCCGGACCGGAAGCGGGCGGCAATCGGCGGCGCGGGGGCGACCTCTCGTGGCTTACGCCGATCGCGGACCGCGACGCCAATGGCAAGCTCGACCGAACCGAGCTCGACGCCTGGCTCGACCTGCAAGCGCAGCTCGCACGCGGGCAGGTGCTGGTGACCGTGCTTGACGGGGCGGGGCTGTTCGAGATCCTTGACACAAGCCACGACGGAGCCTTGTCCGTGCGCGAACTCCGCGCGGCCTGGGAGCGGCTGGAGGAAGCCGGATGCGTGACGGGCGACACATTCGACCGCGCGAGGCTTCCCCGTGTGGTACTGGCCGCGGTCAGTTGGGGCTATCCGCGAGACCTGGCGCTCGTCGCGCGTCGTGGCCCAGCCTGGTCCCGAGCGATGGACCGCAACGGAGATGGCGATGTGTCTCGCCGCGAGTTCACGGGGCCGGCTGCGGAGTTCGATAAACTCGACCGAGACAGGGACGGCCTGATCGACGCCGCCGAAGCCGCTCGCGCTGGCGCGAGTGCCGAGGCTTCCGATACGCCCCCAGGGCGGTCGCGTCCCTAAGTACGTGGATCTGGTCATTCTCTGTATTGAATTATGTGCAAGCCCTGGGTGCCACGGGTTGGACTCAACCCGTGAGCCAAAAACCCAGGCGATCATTCACGGGCTAAATACACAATAGTGTCCGGGATTCCTGATGGCGAGGAGGCTTTTCGTCAGGACATCCCAGAATAATTCGATTTGAACAGCCTTGCAGCCGCCTCCTTCGGTTTGGAGGGCGATCCCGGCGCATGCCGCGGCATGACCTCGTCCGCAGCGCGTGGACGGGCCCTGATCGCTTATTTGGGTTTTTCGGCACGCTTCCGCGCAACGCGGTCACGCTGTAATTGGCACTGACGCTCCCGCTCGCGAAGGATCGGCATGATCTCGTCCATCGTCGCCGTGCCGTTGGCCACCATTCCCAGCAGGCTAAACATATACTTGCTGGGGCGATTTCCTGTATGGATGTACATGAGCGTGACGCCGATCACGGCGACGTAGAAGCTCAACAGCACACCCTCGCGGCTGTGACTGATCAGATGATCGAACCGCGCGTAGCTTTTCAGCCAGCGGAAAAACAGTTCAACTTGCCATCTATGACGATATAATACTCCGATGATTGATGCGTCGGGCTCGAGCAGGGTCGTCAAGAGGTAGACCGGATTCTCGGGGTCATCCTTGGGGACGATGACCACTTCGCGAAGGACGATGCCCAGCGGTTTGCGATGCGTCGAGCCGGGAAAACGGACCAGTCGATCGGAGATGACGTCCGCGTCGCGGGCCTCTTGGGTGAGTTCCCTCGTCTCGGTCGTCTCGAGGTTGGGGGTGCGTTCTCCGGGTTTCCGGAACCGCATCACGAAATCCGCCGCCGGTTCTACGTGGGCCTTGATCAGCTTGAAGCTGAAGATCCCCCGGTCGTAGAGATGGATCGCCCCGGGGGTGATGGAGTACGCGGCGGTGGTCGCCTCGCTCTGGCCGGCCTCGGGGACGACGATCAGCTCGGGGAGCCAGGTTTGGGCATCGACATGGAAGTCGAGGCGAGCGCCGGTCTTGCCGCCGCGGCGGCGGACGCTCCAGGCCACTGAGGCGGCGGCATGAAGGAAGGTGCCATCGACGGCGAGGACCTGGCGGTGAAGCGAGCTCAGGGGATCGGCGGCCTGGTTCGGGTTGGGACTGGGCTTGAGAACGTTGCGTCGGAGCTGATCGAGGATCGGCTGCAAGCGAGTGTGGTCGGCCAACTTATTGAAGTCGGAGAGGGTGCTTTTGCAGAGTTTCTGGATCGAGAGGAATTTTTGGGCTTGTCGGGTTTGGCTGAAATCCTCGATCGTCCTGAGGGTCCGCAGAGTGGGGTTGAAGAAGGCCAGGAGCATGGCAACGAAGACGTCGTCGAGGAAGAGGTCGCGGTTGCCATGGGGGTCCTGGTCGCGAAGTTGTGCGATGAGCCGTTCGATCGAATGGATGTGCTTGGCCCCGACCACTTGATCGGGCCAGATGGGCAAATCACGAGAGAGCCACCCCGGTGCCCCGACCCGTTCAGGTCGCTGGGAAGGGGGAGTGTCAACCAGGGGTGGTTTCTTGGCCGCCATGACGAATACTGTGGCCGACCGTAACCAAAAGCGCAAGCGAAGATTTGATGAAGGTCGATCCCGGACACTATTGTAAATACAACCCGTGGCACCCAACGTCAGTAACTCGGCGTCGTCAACAACGGATGTAACTCTCACCGGACCAGAGAATTACTGCCGCTCCGTGGCTGCGGTTCGTTCGAGAGAAGGGGGGGCAAAAAATCGCCGTTCTTCGTCATGATGGGTGCGGCTAGCAACCGGCACTCACCTGGATTGAGGAAGAACGGCGATGAAGGCAGCTCGGACGCTGCAAGGCTTGCAGCAACCGCAGTCGTTGATCGGCTATGTCCGACAGTTTCTCACCCCGACGGTCTGGAAGCAAGCCCGAGGGGTTGTTCCTCAAAGGCGGTCGGCGCCGCGGTGGGATCTCCAGCCACTGGTCGTGGTCATGCTCGCCATGACCTGGGCCACCGGCGACTCCGAGTCCGAGAGGTTTGAGAAGGCCCGGGGATACTACGTCGCCTGCCATGAGTCGCGAAGACGCCCGGGAAAGACCCTCGTCGGCTTCCAGAAAGCGATGCGACGCGTCCCCATGCGACAACTCAGGGCGTTGGCCGCGGGGGTTCGGCAACAGATCCACGCCCGACTGGGGTCGCGGCGGATTGTCGACGGCTTCGAGCCGATGGGCTGCGACGGCTCGCGGATCGAGTGCCCCCGCACCCCCGAGTTGGAACGGGGACTCGGGCAGGCCGGCAAGAACGACGCGGCCCCCAACGTCTGGCTGACGGCGTTCGTCCACTTGCCCACGGGACTGCTTTGGTCGTGGCGACTCGGCCCGGGCACCGCGGCCGAGCAAGAGCATTTGAGGCACTTGCTCGCCACCCTCTCGCCCGAGGCCCTGATCGTCTGCGACGCCGCTTATATGGGCTTCGATCTGGTCCGGGCGATCCTCGGTGTCAAGCGATCGTTCCTGTTCCGGATGTCGTCGCGGGTCGACCTCTACACCCTCGAAGTGGCGAACCTGGAGGATTGGACCGAAGGCCCTGTCTTGTACTGGCCGAACTATGTCCAGAAGAAAGGGGAAGCGCCGATCCAATGCCGCTTGATCCGGATCCCGGCCAAGGGCAAGGGTAAGGGGTCGGTCAAACGCGACGTCTGGCTCCTGACCGACGTCCTCGACCCAGCCCGGATGTCGGCGGCGACGGCCGCCAAATTCTACCGCTGGAGATGGCGTAATGAAGGACTATTTCGCACATACAAGCGTATAATCAATAAATTGAAACTCGCTAGCCGCACGGTGGCCTTGGTGCATCGCGAGGCCGAGTTGTCACTGCTGGCCACGCAGATCCTCCTGGCGCATGCCGACCTGGCGCTTCGGCCGGCGTCGGCGTCGGCGTCGGCGACCGATGGCCCAGTGATCAGCCCCCGCAAAGTTCTGATCGAGATCCGCAAGGAGATCGACGCGGCCGTGAAACCCAAGGCCAAGTGTTACCACAAGCGACTCGCGGGCTGCCGCGCCGGGTGCCGGAAGCAGAAGAGCCCGAAAGCCACACGCAAGTGGCCTCGTCGCAAACCGCATAAGCCGCCGAAACCGCCTGTGCTCCACACCCTGACTCAGGAACAGAAAGCCTTGCTAAACAAGCACATGAGTGCAGTAGGATGAGGCATCAGTAATCGACGTTGCGTGGCACCCAACGGCGATTCTATCACCGCGGTCACCGCTCAGAAAAGCAAAGAAGACCGGGACCAAACGCTTAGATTCGCCCAGTGACGAGTGACGCCGGACCCGGTCGCTGAGCACCTTGACGCTCTCGAACCGGCTCGCACGCGCCGTAACGTCGCCCTCGCCCCGCTCATTCCAGAGGCACCAGGCTCGAGGCTCGCCCCTCGCGATCCACTCGACTCAGGAACGCGTCGCTACCGCTCAAAGAACGACACTTGCTGGAATCGTAGGCCGTCCAGAATCTGCTCCACCCGCGTGTCGGACAGCGTCCCGATCCGTTCACCCAAGCGGGCCTTGTCCACCGAAGAGACCTGCGCCACGACCACAACGCTCTGCGTGGGAAGGTTCGCTTCGCCCACATCGAGGAGGACATTCCCCGGCTCGCTCGCCCGGTGTAAGTTCGACGTCAGACCGCACACGACCACGGTCGTGATCCGCGAGTGGTTGAAGATGTCCTCCTGAACCACCACATTGGGATGAGTGTAGCTCGAGCCCGGGCCTCGCGAGTCATCCGGCCCGATCCAGAACACGTCACCGCGGTTAATCCTCGCGGAACGTGTGCTTGTTTCAGTTTCTGTATTTGTCTTCATGTGCATTCGCGAAATTTGGCCCAATGGATGCTGCATAGTGCGCTACCGCGTCCCATTCTCCGACCGAAGTTCTTTCGTGATCGTGCTTTTTCGCTTCTCCTGGATGATAGGTAAAAGAACTCGGCCCAAAAAACAAGGTGAAAGAAGTGACTGTCGCCACGTTCTCGGTGGCTTTCGCATGGCCTGGATCATTTGACACTGTGGCAACGGCAATGGGTTGATGGACCCTGGCGGTGGGCGGCAAGTTCGAAGCGGCGGTGAGGTAGGCCCGGCTTTCGCGATCGCAGTCGGGTAGAATCGACGGCCCCCCAATGAAACGATGCGAGTGAGCCGGTCCACCGGGTGACGCACCGGGGACTCGAGCGGGATTCTGGGCCGGACGGCGAGTGATTTTTTCGCTGCGTTTGCCTTGGGAGACTCCGGAATCCCGCGACCCGCCAAGCGATTGCGAAGCGTCGTCCATCTTCTCGGGAGACCGCCGCGCGATGAACCCACACGACCCGATTTTGCCGACTGCCCCGGCCGCACCACGCCGGTTCCTGCCCATGCTCCTCGTGCTGTTCGTCGGCAGCGGGTGTGCGGCCCTGATTTACGAGATCGTCTGGCTCCAACTCCTGCAACTGGTGATCGGCTCGACCGCCGTTTCCCTTGCCGTGTTGCTCGGGACGTTTATGGGCGGCATGTGCCTGGGCAGTTTGCTGCTACCGCGCGTCGTCTCGGTTCGGCGCCACCCGTTGCGGGTCTATGCTCTGCTCGAGTTGGGCATCGGCGCCATCGGGCTCGTCGTCTTGTTCGGGATGCCCTATGTCGAGCAGGTGTACTCGCATTACGCCGGGCACGGTGCGCCGGGCATCTGGTTGCGTGGGGCGGTGGCCGCAGTCTGCTTGCTGCCTCCCACCCTGCTGATGGGCGCGACGCTGCCGGCCATCGCGCGCTGGGTCGAGACCGACGCCGAGGGGGTGTCGTGGCTCGGCTTCTTCTATGGCGGCAACCTCGCCGGGGCCGTCTTCGGCTGTCTGCTGGCTGGCTTCTACCTGCTCCGCGTCCACGACATGGCCACCGCCACCTACGTGGCCTTCGCCCTCAATCTCGCGGTGGCCGCGATCGCGTTGGCCCTGGCGGCCTCCCTGGCCCGGCATGAAGTGCCAGCCGGCCCCACGACGAACGAGAACGCAAGGCCGGCGGCCGGCGCCTGGGCCGTCTATCTGGCGATCGCCCTCTCCGGGATGTCGGCGTTGGGCGCCGAGGTGGTCTGGACTCGGCTGCTCTCGCTGATGCTTGGAGGCACGGTTTACACCTTCTCCTTGATCTTGGCGGTCTTTCTGATCGGGCTCGGGATCGGCAGCACGCTCGGCGCCATCCTGACGCGGGGGGCTGTCTCGTCGCGGGTGGCGCTTGGCATCTGCCAGTGGTTCCTGACCGCGGCGATTGCCTGGACTGCGGTCATGATCTCGCAGTCACTCCCCTACTGGCCGATCGTCCCCGGGTTGTCGCCGAGCCCCTGGTACATCTTCCAGCTCGACCTGGTGCGCTGTCTTTGGGCCATCCTGCCGCCGGCCTGCCTCTGGGGAGCGAGCTTCCCGCTCGCCCTGGCGGCGGTCGCGGCTCGTGGCCAGGACCCCGGACGGTTGGTCGGAGGGGTTTATGCGGCCAACACGATCGGCGCCATCGCCGGAGCCTTGGTGTTCAGCCTGCTGCTGGTCCCCACCATCGGCACGGCCGGCGCCGAGCGGGTGCTGATCGGGCTTGCCCTGACGGCCGCGCTGGTGGCCCTGCTGCCCCTGGTCCGGCGGTCATCCGGAACATTGCGGCTGGGGGGGGCGACGACGCTGGCGGCCGCGGTGGGCGTGGCCGGCTGCCTCGCCTGGAGCGTGACGCCGGTGCCGTGGGAGCTCGTGGCGTTCGGCCGGGCGACGCCAAGCCTGCTCGCCCAGTCGGCCCCCGGCATCGTCAAGGACGTCCCGGAGGACCCAGGCGACGCGGACGTCTTCTGCACCTACGTCGGCGAAGGGACGAACGTCTCGGTCGCCGTCACCATGACGGCGGACGGCGTGCGGAGCTTCCATGGCGCCGGCAAGATCCAGGCCTCGACCCTGGCCGCCGACATGCGGCTGCAGCGGATGCTGGGGCACCTCCCGGCGCTGGTGCACAAGAAGCCCGAGTCGGTGTTGGTCGTGGCCTGCGGCGCGGGCATCACGGCCGGCACCTTCGTCCTCCACCCCGACGTCAAACGCGTCGTCATCTGCGACATCGAACCGTTGGTGCCGACCATCGTGACCCCGATGTTCGGTGTGGAGAACTACCACGTGGTCGATGGTATCGCCCGTGAGAACCCCCACACGGTGAATGGCAAGCAGGTCAAGGTGGTCTACGATGATGGCCGACACTTCCTCCGCACCACCCCGGAGAAGTTCGACATCATCACCTCCGACCCGATCGACCCGTGGGTCAAGGGATGCGCTGCGCTGAATACGGTGGAATATTATCAGATGTGCCGCGATCACCTGAATCCGGGCGGAATTGTCTGCCTCTGGATCCCACTCTACGAAAGCAACCTGGCCACGTCCAAGAGCGTGATCGCCACCTTCTTCCAGGTCTTCCCCAACGGCATCCTCTGGAGCAACGAGCACAAGGCCTTCGGCTCCGACGCCGTCTGGAGCAACGAACGCGATGGCTTCGGCTACGACGCCGTCCTGTTCGGCCAGATCGAACCGACCGTGATCGACGTCGACGAACTGCAAGGGCGTCTGGACCGCCCGGACCACAAGCTCGTGAAGCAGTCGCTCCGCGAAGTGGGATTCGGAGAGTTCAACCAGGAGGGGACCGACCTGCTCACCACCTACTCCGGGGAAGCGCCCTTGCTGAAGGAATGGTCGCGGGGCGCCCAGATCAACACCGACCGCAACCTGCGGCTCCAATACCTGGCCGGCATGTGGTTGAATTCCAACATGGGCGAAAAGATCCTCTCCGGCATCCTTGCGTATTACCAGTTCCCCGCCCAGCTATTCGTCGGCTCACCTGAGAGTGTCCAAACGCTGAGACAGGCTCTGACTCGGGCGGGTCGAAAGTCTTCACCGGAACTCGCCCGGGACCGCGCCGGATTGTCCAGGTAGCCGGAAGCGTGCTTGCTCATTGAGCCGTGCGACCCTGGCGTGACGCCACGATCGGCGCCGGCCCTTGGCTGTTGGTCTTCGCTCGCCTGGAAGGCGAGCGGGGAACTGATCGCTCCCTCTCTTCCGGCAGAAGAAGTGCCCCCGTGACGGGGCGATCGTCTCGATTTGGCCCCGATGGGACTGGTAGCGGCCACAGAGCCGACATAGACTAAGGCTAGTATCCGTGCATGGATGGCCCCGGCCTCTGTAGGCCTTTCTGGAGCGCGGAACCGTCAGGAGGGATCTTCATGGCTTGCCATCGGCTTCCGGGGCTCGTGCTCGGCTTGATCATGCTCTAAGCCATGGTCGCTCCGGACCCGGCCGAACTTGTCACGCGACTCGGGGCATCGAAGTATGAGGACCGCGCGACGGCAGGCGAGGCGTTGGTCCGGCTCGGCGGCCAGGGCAGGACCAAGGTCGGTGTGCTCGAGGACCTCGAGACGCAGACCGGCCTGTCGTTGCGAATCGGCCAGGGCTCCCAGCCAGACCCCGTGGCTCTCGGCGAGGGCTGCATCCAAAGCTACTCGATATTACGATTGATCGCCCCAAGTCCGGATTAATATGTCAATCCAAACCATCGCCGCCGCGGCCGACGGCAATTCCCGAGTCTGTCGCAAGGAAACCGGGCCGTCTGTCTGCCCCGGAGGCCGAAATTCGCGTGGGAACGAGATCCCGGTATCCTTGCGACTGTCTCCGGTTTCTTCGCCGGAAAATGGCACGCCTCGGCAAAGAAACTGGTGTTTGTGGCGTAGGTGCATGCTAGAGTTTTTGAATTAATTGTATTGGTGCAATTAGTGGAAGTCGTGGCAAGAGGTTAGGCGAGGTTCTCTCGCCCCCGTTCCTCATAGACTGGCCATCCGAACGCTCCCTCGTGCTCCTCCACGCCCAACTCGCAACGCGGTGATTTCGGCAAATCCACGAAAACGCCATCCAACCGGGCCTTGAGGAGAACGCCTTTGAGGAGATCGCCAAAGATTGTCACAAATTCGTCGTAGCTCCCGGGCGGAATCTCGCGTCTGGTGCCGTCGGGCAGGGTGAACAGGACCGGCTCGACTTCGTTCGCCTCCGCGGCGGCCTGCCATTTCGGCCGTTCCAACTTGTTTCCCTGGATGTGTGCATTCCACTGACCGTCGGGCTGGGCGTCGCGTCGAGTGTCGAATACGAGAGCGACCCAGCCCGCTTGATCGAATTGATAGCCGAGATCGATTCGCTTGACTCGCTTACCCTTACCCGGGCCATCATTGCTCGCAGGATAAAAGGCCCCCACTCGCTCGGAGACGAGGCGATAAATGTCGATGAAATCCTTCCTCAAATCCAATCGTTTCATGCGATCGCCTCGTTCTGTTGCGAAACCTTTGATATTATGTTCCGATCGCATGTTAGTGAATCGGCAACCGATTGGCTCCGACCACGAACGGCGGGCTCCAGGGCCAGGCATTCGTCCTGGGTGTCGCACCGCCGGCCCGAATGTACGTTTACCGGCTTCACCGTCTAGCGATCGAGATCTCGGTTGAGTTTGACGGCGTCCCATCGCCATGAGTGACATGCATCGTCCGGCGGGTCAGTGAGCCCGAGTGCCGGATTCACTTACTCAGGTGAACCTTCCTTAAAACCCATCTCGCGGCTCATCTCGGTCAGGACGTTGGTGTCGCGAATCAGCTCTTTCATCAAGAGTGGGAACGGCAATGCCCCGAGATTGACGGCGCGTTCCAGCAGGTAGGGGATCGGGCTGTGCGGCTCGAGACGTCGCAGCGCGTTCGCGGCGTCGGTGAGCTGAGCGTAGATCTGGGTGCGGGTGAGGGGTTGTCGCCCGGTCGCCGAGGCGGTTGTCCCGCTTGATGGGATGGAATCGGCGGGGTCGGCTGGATCTGAGCTTGCGTTGGGCTCGGGCAACGGCAGGTCGGGGGCCGCATTGAGCTGGAGAATTTGATTCGCCAGCAACTGACAATCATCGAAGGCCTGTCGCAAGCCGAGCAGCGCCGGGGCGGATTCGCCCATCCGCTCATCGAGTGCGTGGACCAACCCGTCGAATTCCAGGCGGGCCGCCGCGAGCAACTCGACGGCGTCGCGAGAGGAGTCGACGGGAGTGAGTTGCCTGGCCTTGTCGAATAACTCGGGGGTCAGTCCCGATCGGGGATCCTGGCTCCGTCGCCAGTCCAACCAGCCGTACTCGGCCCCCTCGCCCCGGACCAGGGGGACAGCGCGCAGGGTGCTCGGGAATGAGGCGCCCCGGTCGGGATCGTCGAGCCAGCGGAACGCCGCGGCGCGAACTTCGAGGTCGTCCCCTTCTTCCAAGGCCGGGCTCAGTCGATCCCAACACTGCTCGACCATTAGACGAAGCAAGCGCAGACCGTCACGAAGACCGGCGAAGCGGTCGTGCTTGACGAGTGCCTCGGTGAGGCGGGCCGCCACGGAAAGGTCTTTCGACGTCTCCCGGAGCACTTGCTGGCTCAACTGGACAATCGCGGACCAGTCCGCGGACTTCGCGGTCGTGGGGCGCTGAGGATCGCTCGGGTCGTAGTCGCTCGGGTTGATCTCCCGGCGGCACAGATCGAGCCGCTCGCGGAGGATGTAGGGCAAGCTCGAGCCCGCCGGTTCGGGGCCGGGGATCGGCGCCAGGAGCGGCTCAAAATCCAAGAGCGGCGAGGGATTCGTGGCCACTCGGCAACTCCGCGAGGGTCTGGGGACTCGAGACGTCCGTTGGTCTCGGCAGTCTGTCGACGCTACTGAATCGGTCTTGTGATTGCAACGGACGACGCATGATCCCAAAAGGCTTCCGAAGCGGCTCAGCGGGCTCCCGTCGATTGAATGAAGAGGTCCTTCAAGGTCTTCGCCTTGGCAGGCTGGTCCGAGGCAACACCACCCGTTGGGGCGGCGGCGACTGCGGGAGCCGGCTGGGATCGAGCCACGGTCCGCGGCGTCGCGGTGGGCGTTGCCGGCGGCTTCGGGGCCTGCGCGAAGTTGGGGACGTCCACGTCCCGCGCTGGCCCGTCGGGCGTTGCCGACGGCTTCGGTGCCTGTGCGTGGCTGACGATGTCGAAGAGGCTCTGGCCACCCAAGGGGGGCATCCCCGTCGCCGTTTCCGACGCCTGGGACGCACTCGAGGCCTGGGCGATTGCCTGGCGAGCGCGGGCGACGAGGGCGGCACGCGGGGTCCGCTCGGCGGTCTGATAGTAGAACTCGGTGCGACCCACGGCCGGATCGATCCGCTCGAGCGGAATGGCCGGCGGCAGCTCGGGTTGGATCGGATCGGGCCGCTCGGGCGGTCGCGGCTTGATCGGTTCGGGGGGCGCCATGGCACAGCGCGACAGCGCGGCGGCGGCGGCAGCGCGGACCCGCAGCGAGTTTTCGGAAGGGTTGCCGTCCGTGTCCTCGGCCGAGGCCGAAAGGGTTAGGGCGGCGATGGTCTTGTTGGTGCAGCAGCATCCTGAGCCCATCACCCGCGCGGCGGCAAACCGGACGCACTCGTTGCGGTCGGCCCTCAGCGAGTCGATCAAGGTCTTCTCGGCCTCGGGCCAGTAATGGCAGTCGACCGTACCGAGGTACTCGACCGAGGCGACCCGCGCCTTGGCCGCGGCGGTGTCGGCCTGGATCTGGGCCGCCGCGCCCGCCGCACCCGGCTGAGCCTGTTGCGCGGCTGTTGGGGTGGTCGGACAGCAATTCCCGAACGAACCTCCGGTCAGGCACTTCAGTGGTGACATCCCCTGGCTGAACAACTGGCCGCATGGCGAGGCGCAGAACTTGGCTTTGCACGCCTCGATGTTCTGACAGATTTGACCGAGGAGGCCGGTGAATCCGGTCGCCGCGCCCGCCGCCCCCGCGGTTCCGGCCGCCCCGCCCGCGGCGGGAATTGCGGCGCACCCGGTGAAAGTCAGGCTGAGTGCGATGAACAGGAGCGACGACCAGGCCCTGGCCTTGGTTGGTCGGGTCATGCCTCGATCTCCGACAGATGCAGAGGGTCGTCCGACGGACCAGGGTTCCCCCGAAGTAGGTCGGTTCGCTCTTCCCAGGGACGCAGACGAGCTGAATGCCATGAAATCGACTTCGGCATTTGACCGGCGGATCTTGACGCGATTTCGGATTAAAGCGAAAGCGGTGACATGGTGGATTGTAGCGAATTTTCTGACAAGGTGCCGTCGCGACGATGAGCACACCGGGGAATGAGACTTGGGATTGCGAGATCGTGGGATGGCCGATATAAACCGGCACGATCGAGCGGCAGTTGGCTCGAGGTTGAGCAATTCTTCAAGGCGAATCGCCCATTGTCTTCGGACACCTTACGGTCTCTCCATTTCGGAAGTCTCCGAGAGATCATGCCGTCGAACGTGAACGGCTGCGGATTCTCCCTCTTGAGAAGGAGAAGGTGCGAACGTGCTGCACACTCAGTCTGGAGCCATCGAATGATTGGGAGGTGCTTGTTCGAGCACCTCACTCGGCCCAGCGCGAGGGTGATCCCCTGGGTCGCACTGGTGGCTTGTCTTGGGGGCTGTGCCGTACCGTTGACGCCTGGTGGAAACGACCGGCCGTCGATCGACTGGACGCATAATCCGCCGTCGATTCATCGCGAGGAAAGTGTCGAACCCCCGACCCCCGACCCCGCAACGAAGGTTGCAGCCGTGGAGGTTGCCGCGCTCCCCCCTGCCCTCGACCCGACGAAAGTCGAGTTCGAGGAAGTGGCCGCGCTCCCCCCTCCCCCTCCTCCTCCCCCATCGACGATCGAGGGTGAGGAGGTGGCCGCGCTTCCTCCTCCGCCTGACCCTTCGAAATTTGGGACGGGCGCAGTGGCCGTGATCGCCAACGAGAAGGCGCCGGCCGGGGTCTCGCCCGGGACTCCCGAGGTGGTTCTGCCGATGATCGCGCTGCCCGAGTTGGACGAGGCGGCTCCCGCGGTCCCCCTGAAAGATCCGGCGGTTCAACTCTCTGGGAAGGAGGCGAGCCTCCTTGATGAGAGCGTCCTGCCCGTCGCTTGCACTTCGTGCGGGCAATTTCACGGGGCTGGCCACTCCGACACTTTCGGCGGGAGTTGCGGCCCCGGCGGGTGCATCCCCGGCCGGTCGAAGTCGTGCTATCACGCGGAGGCCTCAACCTACTTCGGGCGACTCGCCTCGAATTTGTACCATTGCCTCTGTTGCCCCGACCCGTGCTACGAGCCGACCTGGGTGCCGGAAGCCAACGCCTCCTTTTTCGTCGATCCGGCCCGCCCCCGGACCCAGAAGCGGCTCCGCTGGGATCACGGCAACACGCTCTGGTTCCCCGACCGATCCGAGTATTTCTGGGCGCGGTCGTTCCGAGGACCAGGTCCGCAACCGCGCCAGCCGGTGACGAAGAGTGGCAAGCCGATCTATGGTGAACGCCTCCTCAACTACGACCAACTCTACGTCTACATGGAAGCCGCGCTTCCGCGATTCAGCTTCTTCACCGAGATTCCGTATCGGTCGACGTCCCCCGACCTGACCGCTCACCACGCCGGCTTCTCGGATATGAACATTGGTACAAAATCGTTGCTGTTGGACTGCGACCTCATCCAGCTCGCGCTCCAATTCAAGACCTATCTGCCGATCGGCAGCGTGACCCAGGGGCTCGGCAATGGCCACGTCTCCTTGGAACCGTCGCTCCTCATGGCGCTCCACCTGGCACCCCACACTTACCTTCAGGGGCAAATCGCCGAATGGGTGCCGCTTGGAGGTGATCCTAATTATGCCGGAGCGATCCTCCACTATCATCTCAGCATGAACCAGCTCTTGTGCAACGTGATGCCCGACGTGCCGCTGATCGGCACCTTGGAGTTCAACGGCTGGTCGTTTCAGGACGGAGCGTTCACTGCGCCCGTGCTGGGTCCCCAAAATTCGTCCGGGGATTCGTACCTGAGTATCGGCCCCGGCTTGCGGATGGCCGTCTGCAACTACATCGACTTTGGCGTCGGGACCGCCTTCTCGCTCAATACACCGAACTGGGGTGACCCTTTGATTCGGAGCGAGATCCGTATCTTCTATTGAAAAAGCGCAAAAAAATGCAAAGGGGTGTCGCTCGGCACGGCTGGCTCGTTGAACCCTGCTTTTGCTACGAGAGTCGACCTTCCGGGAGTGTCGAAGCAGCCTCGCCTGTGCGGCCTCGGGCTCCTGGGGTTGCGGCCCGAACGACCACGTGCGAAGGTTCGGGCCTGCGGGATTCATGACGTGCGACTGGCGTATACCGGTTATAATCCGTTTGTCTGCGCATTTTTAGAGCACTGAAGCGTTGGGAGAGGCCGTTCCAACATGGGAATCAACCCCGTTCATTGGCATGAAGGCATGTTCCTTCGGCCCCACCACTTCCAGCTTACGCGTGCGCACCAATCCGAGCAGTCGCACCTCAATGAGAAATGGGACCACCATCACAACTGGGGGCTGCGGGAGATCGACCTTGACCTCGATGCGCTGGCCAACTCGCGGCTGGTCGTGCGCACGCTCAAGGCACGGCTCCGCGACGGGACGCAGGTGGTCATTCCCGACGACGGCGTGGTGCCCCCCGTCGACTTGAAGCCCGCGCTCCAGCGGTCGGAGTCGGTGACGGTCTACCTCGGTGTGCCGGTGCTCCAGCAAGGGCGAGCCAACGTGGCCGGCAAGGACTCGTCCGACGGGGTCCGGTATCTGGTCTCCACCCAGACCCTGCCCGACGAGAACACGGGGGTCAACCCGCAGCCGATCTCGGTGCGTCGGCTGAACCTCAAACTGCTGCTTTCGGACCAAGATCAGACCGGCTACGAGGTCTTGCCGATCGCCCGGGTGATGCGATCGCCCCGCGCTGAGGCGACGCCGCAGCTCGACCTGACTTACATTCCACCGTTGCTGGCCTGCGACGCCTGGCAGCCGCTCTGCGGGGGGATCCTTCAGTCGGTCTATGACCGGATCGGTCAGAAGATCGACTTGCTGGCCAACCAGGTCGTGTCGCGGGGGATCACGTTCGACAGTCAGACTCAGGGCGACCTCCAGATCTTTGCCCAGTTGCGGGAGCTCGACCAGGCATACCCGGTGCTGGCGGTCGTTGCGTTCGTGGATGGCGTTCACCCGCTGGCTGCCTACCTGGAACTTTGCCGCCTGGTCGGGCACCTGGCCATCTTCGACCCGACACGCCGCCCTCCTGAACTGCCGCGGTATGACCACGACGATCTGGGCCGTTGTTTCTATGGTGTTCGCCAGCAGATTGATGCCCTGCTCGATATCCTGGTCGAGCCCGAGTACAAGGAACAGCCGTTTGTCGGGGCCGGGCTGCGGATGGAAGTGACCTTGGAACCGGCCTGGCTCGAGTCGTCACGTCAGATGTTCATCGGAGTGCGATGCTCACTTGACCCCGAGGAGTGCATTCGCCTGTTGACCAAGCCGGGGCAGCTCGACATGAAAGTCGGGAGTTCCGATCGCGTCGACGGGATCTTCCGGTTCGGCCAGGCGGGGCTCCAGTTCACTCACACGCCAAGGCCGCCGCGCGCCCTGCCCGCTCTGCCGAACCTGATCTATTTTCAGATCAACCGCGACTCGGAGCCGTTGGAGTGGCAGAACGTCCAGAAATCTCTGACGCTGGCGATCCGCTTGAATGAGAATCTGGTCGCAGGCAACATCCAGGGCCAGCGTACCCTGATGATCAAGGCCGACGGCCAGTCGACCACCCTGCAATTCACGCTTTACGTCGTCGCGAAGACTCGTTGAATGGGCGTCGAACTGGATGGAGCTCGCCGCTGATGCACGAAGCCGTTGCCGCGCTCGTCCACCCGATCCTGGCTCGTGGTCTGCAACTCAAGGAGCGGCTCGACCGCGGTGAGACGCCCGTGTTTGCCACGGAGCAGGCGATTCTCGAAGGCCTGCTGACGGCCGGGCTCGCCGAGGAGCACGGGACGGCGGCTTCGGAAGCCGAGCCGCGGACGATCCGGCTCACGGGGGCCATTCGCCGGTCGACCGAACGGCTGATGACGGTCCGTTATGCCCTGGCTTGCTGGCTCGATGAGCTCTTCATCCTCGAATCCGCGTGGGAAACCCGGTGGAACGAGCGGAAGATGGAGGTTACTCTGAACGGCACGAACGACCGGGCCTGGAGATTCTGGGACCTGGCGCGGCGGCCGGAGACCCGGCTCGATCGGGACCTTCTAGAAACCTTTTTCCTCTGCGTGATGCTCGGCTTTCGGGGTGACCTTCGCGACCGACCGACGGAGCTCCGGGATTGGGTCGACAGCTCGAGGGCCCAACTCACCAAGATCGAAGGGATGGAGTGGACCCCTCCCCCGGAGCTGACCCCTCCCACTCGAGTCCCGCCGCTTCGTGGGGGCGAGCGGCTCCGGATCATGGTTGTGGCCGGAGGTCTGGTGTTCCTCTTGTTGACGCCGGTCTTGGCCTTTTTCCTCATTTATCAACTCGGGCGGTAACGGAGCGCCATGTTCCTGCTCAACTCGATCTGGCGCGGGATCAAGGGGTTGGCGAAACTCGCATTCCCCTTCTTCGCCAAGGCGCGCGAACTACGACATCCCGGCCAACGACTCCGCTGGGTGCTCCGCTTGCTGGTCCTGGCGGCGACTCTGGTCCTGCTCGGGTTCATCAACGACTGGGCCGACCTCGAGCGGGTCCTCCGCGCTCCGCTGCCGATCCTCCGGAGGATCTGGCTACCCTTGCTCTTCCTGATCATCTATATGATGTCCTGGCTGATCTGGTGGCTCTGGGAGTTGCTGACGGCCGAGAAGGAGAGCTCCGAGTTTCCCGACATTGATGAAGCCTGGGACGCCGCCCTCCGCGCACTCGAGCAGGCGAGTATCGACCTCACGCAGTCCCCCCTGTTCCTGATCCTGGGGAGTCCGATCGGCACCGAGGAGGCCTTGCTCAACGCCGCCAAGCTCTCGTTCGAGGTGGGGCGGACACCGCGAGGGGCCAATGCGCCCTTGCATGTTTATGCCAATCGCGATGGGATCTACCTGACCTGTCCCGGAGCCTCGCTGCTCGGGCGGCAGTCGGCCCTCTTGAGTGAATCACCCCTGGCTGGTGGCGGGGGACCCGCCGCCAGGCCGGCCCCCGCCCGCTCGATGGCCGTCGACCTACCGGCCTTGGCCGTGGCCACGGCAACCCAGGGAACCGCCTCCTCGCCGTTCGAGCCGGGAGTGCTCGGACGCGGGCCCGAATCGTCGGACGAGCGGGAGAAGCCTCAGACCGAGGTCCGGGAGTTGTCGAGCCAACCGCGTCGGCGTCGGGCCTCACTGATCAAAGATCAGGTCGAGGTCGACCTCCAGACCGGTCGGCTCCAGCATCTCTGCCGCCTGATCGTCCGGAGCCGCCGGCCCTACTGCCCGATTAACGGGATCCTTTTCCTCGTCCCGTTCGCCGCGACCGAGTCGGCCGACGAGGCGGACGAGATCGGGGCAATCTGCCAGCACGACCGGGCCGCGGTCCGTGACAGCCTGCAAGTCCACTGCCCGGTCTTCGCGGTGATCTGCGACCTCGAGCAAGTCCCTGGATTCCGCACCTTCATCGGCCGGTTCCCCGAAGAACAGCGTGAGAAGGTCCTGGGCCTGGACCTGCCGCTTGTTCCGGTGGTCGACGAGTCGGGTTTCGCCCGGATGATCAACGAGAGTGTGCGCTGGATCGCTCAGGTCCTGATCCCAACGCTCGTCTATCGACTCTGGAGACTTGAGGAACCGGATCGCAAGAACGCGTCGGAGGTGCTCCATGAAAACATCGAGCTCAACCAGGTCCTGACCCGGCTCCAGGAGCGCCAAGATCGGGTCTTCCGGTCGCTGACGCGAGCGTTCGCCTCCGAAGCCCCCGATTCGACCCTGTTCGGCGGCTGTTACCTGGCGGCCACCGGTCGAGACGCCGCGCACGAGCAAGCGTTCGTTGTCGGCATCTTCCGTCGCCTTCTCGAGAACCAGAACTACGTCAGTTGGACCGCGGAGGCCCAGGCCGAGGATGCCGACTATAGACGCTGGGCGATGCTGGGCTGGTCGAGCATCGCGGTCTTCCTGGTGATGGTCGCCTCGCTCGGATACTTCTTCTGGTTGCGCTGAGTCCGGAACGCCTGATTTCATCGAATTGACGAATGTTTTTTTATGGATGCAATTTATTGAACGCTAACTGAGGCTTTCGCAGGAAGTGAAAGCGAAGCTCCAGGCCGCGGCGAAGGTGGCCCACCGTTCCGTGAGCGCGTTCGTCCTGGAGTGCGCGTTGGAACAGGCCGAAGAGACGCTGGCAAGCCGCTCGGCACTCATCGAAAGAGTTCGAGCGGCACGGTGGCCGTTGTGCTTGCCTTCACGTTCACGTCGGCTTTGGCCTTGGTCTGCGACGCTTCTTTGCTCGTGGTGAGCTGGTAGTTGCCAGGGGCGAGGTTGTCGAATCGGAACGTGCCGTCGGCGGTGGTCGTGGCGCGGGCGATCTCGGTGTTCGGGGCTTCCTTGGCCTGGGCCGCTTTGGGTTTTGCTTCCTTGGTCTGAGCCTCATCTTTGGGTTTTTGGGACAGGATGACAACCATGCCGGGCTGCGGCCTTGGACCCTCCAGGACGGTGCCGACGATTCGGCCGGGTGTGACCGGATCGGTGTCGGTGAGTTCAATATTGGCCGTGGCGTAGGAGGTTTGGCCGGCACCGGTGGTAAACTGAGCCGCGAGGTCGGTCGGTCCCTTGACGTCGGGCAAGTTGAGCTCGGCCGACCAGATCACGCCTTCGGTATCGGGATTGCCCGGCGTGGTGGTGACCGTTGCAGGAAGGGGAGTCCCCTCTGCGGGTGGTTTGCCGACGAAGAAGCGGACGCTGGCGATTCCCGAGTCGGTGGCGCTGGCGGTCGCCTTGACCATAAGCTTAGAACCCCGCCGCGCTTGGAGGGGGAGCTCGATCAAGCTCGGTCCGTTCGGCCGGCTGTTGTCGATCAAGAGGGGTTGAGACACGGCTTGGATTTCTTGGCCGTTCTCGTCGAGAAGGCGTGCGCGGAGCACTCGCTGTCCCTCGATCTCCGACAGGTCGAGGGTGGTGGTCCAGTCGTCGGCCGACGCTTCGAACAGGAGCGAGCCATCGGGGCCGCCGGGGGCGAATCCGATCCGGCGATGTTGGGCGGTGGGGAACCTCCGGACTTCCTCGGGCTCGAACGACCCGGATTGCGAACGTCCGAGCATGATCTCGAGCGAGGAGCCGGGGCTTGGGTTGTCGACCTCGGCCCGGACGGGGAAGGAGACGACGGCCGGGGTTGATCGCGCTGCGCGGAGGCGGAGGGCCGGCCGGCTGTCCTCGACGGGAAGAGTGGGTTGACCGTCCGGTGGGAACGTGGTCCGGAAGGCGATTCCGCGCGGGTAGGCGTCGACCTGGATGTAAAAGGTGCCAACACTGTCCGCGCCGGGCAGGCGTCGCAGGCCTTTGACAAAGAGGAGTAGTGGTGTGCCGTCCGGGGGAAGGAGGCCCCGTAACGTGCCGTCTCCAATGCCGAGGAAGCCGGGGATCTGATCGGGGGGGAGGAGGAGCTGGGCGACGGTCGGAGGGCCTGCGGTCGCGGCGCTCGTTCGAAGCGCGATCGAGAGCCGATTCTTCGACGCGCCACCGGTGCTACTGGCGGGTGCATACTCGACATGAGACACGCGCACGTACTCGGCCGGCGCGGCGATCCGCACCCCGATCGTCGCTCGACCGAGGATCGATTCCTTGTCGGTTGCGTTCCGCAGGAGAATTTGCAACGGCCCCGTTAGCTCGGGCAACGGCGTCTCCGATTTCATCGACCCGGGTGGGAGCGGGACACGAGTGATCGCCCCGGGTGCCACACTGATCCGTGGGGCCGTGCCAGGGACCGCCTGGTCGCCGACTTTTAAATCCACGAGGACATCCTGCGCGGCACTGGTCGGATTTCGGAGGTAGAGGTAATACGGCTGTCTGTCCTTGATGGCGCGCAGTCCGAGGTCCAGTTGAGGCTCGGTCGGCTCTTTCGGATTGGCGCTCAGGAACATCTGCATGCGCCGCGATGCGAGTTCCAGGTCAATCGTGACCGCCTGGTAATAATCACGACCATCCACATGCGCGCGAACCAAGAAGCCTTGGGGGGGAGGCATGTCGGACGGTTGCTCCGCCTCGGGGGCGAGCTCGGCGCGGAGCGGGATCGCGCGGACGGCTGTGGTCGAGGGAGACAGGACGTAGGAGCTCGCGAGGCCGTTGGCGGCGGCCCCGGCCGGTCCGGAGCGACGGAGCACCGTCGAGGCCGTGACGACGCGGAGCCAGGACGGATCGGCCAGCAGGAGGTCGATGTGGGTGGGCCCACTCTCCGCCTGGCCGGGAGGGACGCGGAGTGAGAGTGACTCGGTCGTGATCGGGGATTCGGCCGACAGGGTGGCCACCGGGCCGGGGAATCCCCAAGGGGAGACCAGGCGACCGCGCTCGGACTTTCCCGACATTGTCCGGAGTTCGCGGGCCGCCGTTCGGAAGAAGAGCGAACCGCCCAGGTCGACGCCCTCATATTCATATTGGTCGGCCAACCAGGCCCATAACGCGCGTTTCTCACGAAGCCATGTTGCATAGAATATACTTTTTGGCGTTGCGTCATTGAAGGCCGACGACCACGACGGGGCGACCAGGGGGTTGAGCCGAGCGCGGTTCGAGGAATCCGCCGGGCCTTGGGTAGACTCGTTGGATCCGCCGTTCCAGACTTCGCGCAGCCCCCGTTCGAGGTCCCACCAAGCGCCTGGATCCTCACCCCGCGTCGCGGCCTTCGCGACCCGATTGTCCAGCACCTTGGCTTCGGCTTCGGGCAATCCCGCCAATCGAAGCAAGATGATCCGTCTCCGGGCGCGGTCAACGAGCCGTCGGTTGTCACTGGCCCGTGATGCGACCTGACCGGAGTTTGCAATCGACTCCGGATCCAGTCGCGCTCGGTCGAGTTTCAGGGTCTCCTTGAGCAAACGGCCCGCCAGGTCGTGGGCGGCCTGCCAGAGTGCGACGCGCTTCTTGGCCGCGGGAGCCGGATTGCGGAGCACGGTCTGAATGGCGCGGATGGTCTCCGAGCCCGCCCGGGGCGAGCGCGCCTCGGCCAGGAGCGTGGCCAGCGCGGCATCCGAGTAGGGCCTCTGGAGCTCGTCGAGATCCTGGCGAAGCCCCTCCGTCTGGGCGTGGAGGATTTCGATCCGCCGGCGCATCTCATCGATCGGCAGCGGCGTACCGTTGCGGATGACCTCATCCGGCAGAGTGAGTGCATCGCGGATCGCGATCACTCGGCCCACGGTTTCTATCCAATGGTTCTGAACGATGGTCGGCGAATTCAAGTCATCCAGCGACTGGGGCAGGAATTGCAGCGCCTCGAGCCAGAGATGCCTTGCGTCGAGCACGACGCGCTGTTGCTCGAGGATCAGGGCATAGCGTGCCTCGGCCACACGGAAGAGCCGATCCGCCTCGGCGACCGCGGCGAACCCGTGGGCCCGCAAGATGACCTCGGCGTTGTGGCGCAACAGGGCCGCTTCCTCGAGTGACAGGCGGAGCCAGGCGAGCGTCTCCGATTGATTGTTCGCTCGCTCGCCCTGGCTCGTGACCTTCAGGGCCCGGCGCACCGTCTCGGTCGGCCATGTTGCATCTTCATAACTCTTGGCCAATTCGGCCAGTTGCCGGAGCAAGAGGGTTTCGACGAACAAAGGTTCAGGCTGCTGGTCCTTGAGCAATCCGTCGAGGAGGAGGATCGTTTCCCTGGTCGGCTCGGCCGTTCGGGCCGCGTCGAACAGAGCCCCGGCCAGGTCGAGCATCGACGCGCCTTTGATTTTCGCGTCAAGGGCCGCGGCCGTGTCGCCGGTGCCCGGCTTCGTCGCGGCCACCGGTTTTGCGGCCGGCGGGGTTGCCGCCTTGGCGGGCGCGGTCGGTTTCGCGAGGAGTTCGGCCACTGCGGCGGCCACCGCCTGATCCTGAGTCCAGCCTTGAGCCGTGGCCATGGCGAGCGAGGTTGGCTTCGGCTGAGCCGTCCGTTGGACCTTGGCAAGCAGTTGCTCATAGATTGGCAGATTGGCCATTCGGTCCTGACGGATCCGCGCCGGATCGACGCCGCCACGCCACTCGGTTTCGGCGGTCAAAAGGGTCTGTTCCAACTGCCGGTAGGCCAGAGGGGCGACCTGATCGTTGGCCGCGGCTCTCCAGCGGTCGCGGACCGACCAGCCGGCTTGCAGCCATCCGGGGTAGGTGGCCGATGGGGGCATCGGCGGGGCGAACTCGATGATGTCGTGCTTGAGCGCCAGCAACGGGAAGTTGGCACCGACCCCATAGAGCACGGGCTGCTGAAGCACGCATCGGTTCAGCCGCGCCCAACGTTCGACGTGACTGCGGACATAGGCGGCGAGATCGGTAACACGAATCAGGCCATCGCGTTGCAACCGGGGTCGATCCAGCTCGGTCCCGCCGCGCAAGCCGGCTTCGAAGTAATAGCTGAAAATCGAGCGGCCGAGCTCCTCCGAGGTCAACGAGTACTGGCCGGGCGCGGCGGCCGTGAGCGTGAGCCGGCACGGGTCGTCCACGGCCTTCAAGTCATCGGGGATCCGCGATGCGATGTCGTCGTCAATCACCGCATTCCGCGATTCGCCGTGGGGCTTCGTGAGGTCGAGGACCAGCAGTTTCCAGCCCGCCGGCGACGCCCGGAGTGCTTCGAGGACTTCGCGGAGTGGTATCCAGGTGCGGAAGTCGGCGGGATCGGCGTCCGCCGGAAACAGCGCCACGGCGCCTCGGGGGCCGATGCAGGCCCGTGCGTTGACATAAACCACAACCGAATCCGTCGCGACGAGCTCGCCGAGCCGCCCGAGCTCCTGCTGAATCGTCCTCCGGTCCTGATTCCCGAACGGTGTATTAATGATTCGAGAGATGGAGTCGCCACGGCTCATCGCGTGGAGGTCTTGCTCGGCCCAAGGGAGGAACGAAATCTGGCGCGACTGGTAAGAGCTGACCCAGATCGGAAAGAGATAAGGGCGGGGAAGCGGGCGGATCCATCCGAGCAGGCCGATCAAGACTCCGGCCAGGGCCAGGATACACGCCAGAAGCACGAAGATCCGCCAGTGCCGTCGATCCGCCTGCCGCTTCATGGACCCCGACGCCGTGGGGTTCTGACGCCAGAGTGGCGAGATCGACGACGGTGAATGCGACGGATTCGACATGACGGATCATCCCTCGGCAACCACCGGTCGCCTAACCTACGAGGCCTTGGCTTGACGATCGGCGCAACCGCGGATTCTTACTCAAACGGCATGACCGACACCCCAACCTCCCGGATCGGCACTTCCTGGGGAGGGACGTCGTCCGGCCTCGGGATTGGCAAGTCCCTCAGCTCGGTCGAGAACCCCCTGCGCTCGGCCTGGGCTTTGAATGTGTTGATGGAATAGAGCTTCAAGCCGGTCAGCATCGCACCGGCTTCGTCACGCGTGACGGGCCAGAACAAGGCCGTGGTCTTGGCCGCGCTCGTGTAGTACCGTTGCTCGGAACCGGCGGGAACCAGGCCAACCGGTCGCACTCCGATCGGTTTCCCGGGCGAATGGCCCAGCCGGACCACCAGGCAGGGCTTGACCTCCCAGGCACCGTGACGGATCTCGACGCGATGATCCTCGACCCGGACGCTTTCGACGGTCACGTGATCCCCTTCCACCGGGACCGGACTGGCCGCCCGGCCGGTGTCGAGGTCGAAGTCCGGGCCGCGATCCAGGCCCGCCGACGCCGGGGTGTCCTGATCGGGGTTCCACCAGCAGCGAAGGATCGGCCGCGCTGGGGATGGGGTCCCCGGGCTGGACGGCCAACGGGAGACATCCAGGGTCCAGGCGGCCGCCGGGAAGCCGGATCGATTGCTCCATCGCGTGGCAAACGGGACCTCCGATGCCCCCAACGGCTCCAGCTCATACCAGACCTCGCGGGGGCGGACGACCGACAGGCTGGTCTCGAACCGGCTGAACGCCTTTTCCAGCGTGCAGAGCATTTGCAGACTTGATGTTCCCAGGAGTTGATCCTGGAGCACGGCCAGTCGCCAACTGTTCTTCTCGGTCGCAGGCTTCCAGGAGAAGTCCTCACGCGAGAACTCGATCCGCCGGAAGTCGACTCCGACCCGGGCGGGGTCCAACTGGACGATTAAGAGGTCACCGTTGTTCAGGGCGATGTTCCTCGACTGGCGGCGGAGGGGATCGATGACCAGCTTGAATCCGCCGGGCGCGAGCGCGGGGGCAAACCAGCGGTCGTTGGCCCCGATCCGCGAGGTGGTCAGGCCCTCGCTGGGCGTGCCGGGGACCAGCACGTTATCCTCCTCCTCAACCCAGTAACGGAGCCGGCGCCCCATTGCCTTGCCGAGCACACCGGCCAGATTCGCCGCGTCGTTCACCTCGTAGAACTTGCCCGGGATCGGCAATTCCTCGATCACACGGAACTGGGCTCGCGCCCGTTCGGCCTCCGGGCTGACCACCTTGTAGCCAACGATGTTGACTTCGATCCCCGAGTCTTTGAACAAGGCATGGATCGCCACCGGGATCGGCGTTTTATGTGGGTTTGCAAAGGTGTCTTGCTCATAACGATTGTCCATCCCGTCGGTCAGGACGAGGAGCGTCTTGAACCCGGGGACGTTGCGGAGGTCGTCGCGAGCGCGGAGCATGGTGCGGACGATGGGGGATTCGTTCCAGGGCTCCAGCGCTGGGTACTCGACCCGATCCATCAACTGCTTGAGCTGGCCGGGGTCACCGGGATCCCAGGTCACCGGATCCTGGATGCGTGTGATCGTCCGCTCGGCGTCCTTGACTGTCTTCTCGAAGCCGACCGCCTGGCCGAAGACCCAGACACTGACGACCGTCCCCTTCGTCAGGCCTTGCAGCACCTGACGAAGCGCCTGAGTCGCTTCCCGGTACTTGGTCGTCGGTCCCCATGCCTGACCGGCCGCGGGGCCCATGCTGCCCGAGCAATCGAGCACGATCGCAATGGCGCCGCTGCTGGTTCCAAGCCGTTGGAGGACCGCATCCTGGGCACGGACCGACAGGCTTGCGCCGGCGGGCACCGGGTGCCGGCCCACGACCTGCTCGGGCACGAGGTGGAGGTCGACCGCCGTCTCCAAACGGAAGCGTTGGCCGCGGAAGAGACCATGTGCACCACAAGTCGAATGCTCGACGCGAGGGGTCGACGGGGGCGACTGCTCGGACTGGTTCAACCGCTCACTGACAAAGGTGCAGAGGATCGGCGCCTCGGGTTGGGGGCCGATCGACTGGGCGATTCGTCGACCCGCCTCGGGAACGAGCGACTGCAAGTCGCGACCCGGATCGAACCAGACGACCGGGAAGCCCGACGAGGCGGGTAAGCCCGGGTCGGGTTGGAGTCGATACTCGACCTCGATTCGCTGCTCACTGGTCAGGACCAGTCGCGCCGGCCCCTGGAACCCGAACTGGCCGGGGCGCTCAAGTGCGGTCTGCGCGGCTTTGGCCGAGGTCCGCAACGCCAGCGGTCTCGGGTCGATTTGCCGCGCATCGTCCACGAATCGCAGGCCCGCGGTCCGATAGTACGGTTCGAGCGCTGGGTCTTCGGAATACCAGTGGTCGGCGAGGGTCCGACTCGCCTGCCACAAGAGGAGATCTCTGAGCATGATCAAACGGAACGACGTGCTCGGGTCGACCGACGAGTTGGTTGGCACGCCCCCGTCAAGCTGTCGCCAAAGTCGGTCGGCGACGCCGATCAAGGTTCGATCCCGCGGGTCGGCCGCGATTAAACCATCGGTCATCGACTGATCGATGACCACCGGCATTTGGAGCCAGCGCTCACCAATTTGCGTGCCGACGCCGCTGAGGGTCGCGTTCCAACCGGGATCGTCTTGGAGCCGGGCAAGCTGACCGCGGACCCGGACGAATTGATCCGCGTTCCCACTGCCCGTGGAGTCAAACCAGTTCTGTCCCAGCACCCCCAACGCCATCAGCCCTTGGATTTGCCCCTGCTGAATCGCACGCGAACGATTGCTCGCCTCGGTGATGGCGGGCGCCGTGTCGAATTTGCCGTCGTTGTCTTTGACCAGGAATCTCCGTTCGATTCGCGCGAGGCTCGACATCAGACGCTGGCGCATCCGGAGGTCGTTGAACGGAACTCCGATCGCGATCCGGAGCTCCGGCCAAAGGATTCCCAGGTCGCTTTCCTCGATGCCCCTGACGTGACTGTCGAAGTCGGCCACGACCTTCTGGAACAACCCCCGGACCTTGGCGGTCAAGTTCACGAGGTCAGTCGATGGGGAGTCGCCATCGGCAGGGCGACGGATCGACCGGGGATCGCCTTTCTCAAGAGTGGCGACCAGGATATGGGCGGAATCCCAGAGCGTGGTGACGCTTGTCTCCAATTCGTCGAGCCGGACGTTCCGGACCCGCTGTCCGTAAGGACGGATCCGAGCCAGCCAGAGCGAGTAGTCGGGGAGCGCCTCGAGCACCTCGTCGCGGATCCCGCAGGCAGCGCGCACCTGCCCGGCGTCGTCTTGCACCTCCTGGTAGATCCGCTCGGCGCGCTCGAGCAAGTCACCGCCGCGGTCCCAGTTGGACGCTTCCGAAGCGAACAAGAGGTCGAGCCCTTGGCGACGGAGCCCATCGGCCTCGTCCATCCGGGGGCGAACCCAGGGGAGGACTTGACTGACATACGGGTGCAGACCGCGGTCGGTGGGGTCAGCGGGGAGCAGCGCCGATTGTTCCGCGAGGCGGCGGACCCGGATCGCCTGGGAGACGCGCTCGGAAAGGCCAGGGCTCGCGAGGCTCTCTCGCGGCAAGTCGCGTGCCATCATGATCAATTCTTGAACTTCGACGGGTGGCGGACTCGCCGGATCGACCAGGAGCCGGGCGAGCCGGACGGCCCGGTCGAGGTGGTGCGCCGGGTCGTCGGCCGCGCGCTGAATCAAGAGGTCGAGGAGACCACGACGCAGGTCGTTCGAAGTGCGGCCGGCGGACGCCTGGAGCTGCTGCCAGAGTTTGACCTCATCGCCTGGCGACGCTTCCCAGAGCTTTTCGAAAGGATGACGGAGCGAGTCGATACCGGCGCCCCCCTGTCCGTCGATCACGCCCATGGTGAGCGTGCCCTGGATTGAGCTCAGGTCGATCGTGAGCGGCCGGCCCAACTCGAGCACGAGCTGGTTGAGATCCAGGGCCAGTTCGTTGGCGCCGTCGACCGCCCCGGCACGGAGCAGCTCGTCGTAGCGGATCAATGTTTCCTTGTAGAGCCGCCACTTGTGGGGGCGATGGATCGTCGGCGTCGGAATGGACTCGCGGAGCCGCTGATAGTCACGCCAGGCGGCGAGCGCTTTCTCGGTTTCGGACTGGTGATCGCGGGATCGGGCCCGCGGGGTGCTCAGACCGGTGGCGCCGCAGAGTTCGATTGCGCGGGCGCGCTTCCTGCCCGCGGCTCCGGCCGGGATCAGGACGGGAGTCTGCCGCTCCTGGAGGTTGATCCCGACCCACCGTTCGACCTGGCCTCGGACGTGCAGAAAGAGATCCTCCGCGTCGATCCGGCCGTCTTCATTCACCGCGGCCCCTTGGAGGCCATCGATCAGCGTGGCGGCGAAGATCGATTGCCCGAGCGAGTCGCACGACCAGGACCGCTGGTCGACGTCGCTGGCACTCAAGACGACCAGCCGCGGGATCGCCAGAACGCGGGACTCAAGTGCTGCTAATTCCCGCGCGAAGTCATTGTGAATCATCCCGAGCGTCCAATCACTCTGGATCTGGGTCGCGTCGAGAATCAGGACCTTATTCATCGCGGTGGGGAGCTTGGCGAGGCGATCGAGGACCGCAGTGAGCCGAAGCCGGTTCCGTGCGATCGGCCGGGCGTCGGCATCGTCGGTCAGGAGATAGGCGCCGTCCTGGTCGCTGCCACCGTGCAGGGCGAGGAACAGGACGAGTGTCCTCCCCTCGAATTGCGCCAGGCCACTGTCCCAGGCCGTGTCGCCGGTGAACATCAAGGGACCATGCGCGAGCCGAAGCCGACCCGAGCCCCAGCCTGACGGAGCGTTTGCGGGGACGGCCTGATTCGCTAAAACTTGCAAACTTCTACGGCCGTAAGCGTTGTGAGGGATCGCCAGGTTCTGCTCGTAGCCGGCACCGACAAGGAAGAGCGAGGCCGGCTTGGGGGGCCAGAGCCAGGTGCTGACCCAGATCAAGAGGCCGCCCAGGATGCCGAGCGCCAGGGCGGCGCCCGCGACCTTCAGGGCCCTCGTCCGACGCACCCGCCTCGGCGATCGAGCCTCGAGTTGACGGCGCCACTTCGGACCGGCCGAGCGGCGCTCGCTCGACGCACCGGTGCGCCGCCAGTCATCGCCCGAGGAGGCGGATCGCTGGCTCGACATACTCACACGGCCTCCTCAACAACCCCGGAGATCCCTCGCATTCTTGGCTCCCAATCTCTAGTATACTTGACATAAGCGCGGGGGGAGCAAACGACGCCCCGGAACTGATTGCGCGAGGTCGAGAATGCCGTTTCCCGTGTCGAGATTGACGGATGTGACGGTGACGGGGGATGTGATCACCGCTCCTGGAGCCCCCACGGTTGAAATCGCGGGGATGCCCGCCTCATGCATGGGCGATGCCGTTGCCGGGTCGGTCTGTGTCGGCACCGTGGTCGTGGGTAGCCCGACCGTGCTGATCATGGGTCGGCCGGCGACCCGGGTCACCAGCAGCGTGGTGGGGGCCAATCCGGAGACGGGCGTCCCGGTCACCACGGCGGTCGCCACGGGCGCGCCTACCGTGCTCGTGCCCTGACGCGGGTTGCGGCTTGAATCAGACCTCGAGCGCGGGGCCGTTGGCTTCCGGAGCCGGACCCGGCGGTGGGTCGCAGTTCAGGCGGATCATGGCGCCGTCCAGGTGGACATCCTCCACGGTCCGGACCCGCAGCTCGTTCGCCTGGATTCGGACCTCGCCGCCACTCTGGAGCTGGACCGCCTCGGTGGCGTCGACCTCGAACCGCCGGCATTGCAGCGAGATCGTCTCGGGCGATTCGAGCGCGATCCGGGCCGCCCGGATCCGGACCATCGGCCCCGCCTCGGTCAGGCTGATGCTGAGCTCGAGTGCGCCACCACGGTCCCGGACCTCCAACTCCTCACCGGCCGCGCCCACACGGACGACGAGCGTCCGCCCTGACGGCAGCGGGCGCTCGAACGCCGCCGGCTCGAGGTCGGATCGGGTTAATTCTTTGTTTGATTCTATGTCCATGATATTTCCAAAATGATTCGTTGCCCAAGGTTCCCCGAGGCGTTGTTCAGACACCGGGCTCGAAATCAAGCAGCGATCCCTGGGGATTGGACAGGCCCGCCGGGGGCTGATCCACGCGCGTGCCGAACTCCTCCAGGAGCTTGTCACGCAGCTTCGCGCCGAGGTGGGGATCGTCGGGGGCTTGCCGCGCCTGAGGCCGTGCCGCCTTGGCCGCCTTCTTGGCCGCGAGCTCGGCAAGGGCTTGCTCCCGCGCCTTCGTCGCTTCCTCGAGCCGTTTCTCGGCCTTCGCCTGCTGCTCTTCGATCCGCTTGCTTCGTTCATGGCTCTGCGTTTCGAAGCGTTCCAATGAATCGCCGAGCTTGTCGGTTGCCAGCTTCATGCTCTCCTGGAGTTTCCCAAGGACGTCGCGCACCGAGGCGTCGGAGGAGACGTTCTGCATCTTCGCCACTTTCCGCTGATAGTCCGACATCGCCGCGTTCAAGGTCTGGAACGGGTCGCCGTTTGACATGGTGAATTTCTCCAGGGCGAAGTTTGGATCATCGTCGGAACCGAGGCCGTTGAGTTGGCTCAGCGAATGCCCGCATTCTGGGCAGGCAATCTGCTCCCAGAGTCGCGCGGAGCAGTCGGATGAGAGGCAGCCAAGCACGGCGGCCGGGCGGAGCTTGACCGGCCGCCGACAGACCGGGCAGGGCCAGGTCTCGGGGATCGCCGTCCCGCAATCGGAGCAGGCGGCGGGGTCGGGAGCCGGAGGGGAGTCGGCGATCGCCACCAACTCATTCGGGAACGCCCGATCGTTGCCGTAGGCCGCGCCCCAGAGTTCGAGCCACTCGGACTTGCGAAAGCGGAGCGCGGGACCGAATTGAGGGTCGTGGAGCACGATCCCGTCCGCGTCGGCGTGGGTGAGGATCGAGAAGTGGCGCTGGCGGGAGCCCTGGGACAAAGGTTGATGGAACACCACGCGAACCCCGAGCCGAGAGCAGGTCGAGAGCAGTTCCCAGGGGAGTCGCGCCTGCACCGTCAGCGCGGCGAACCCGCGTTGCTGCGCCTCCCAGGCCAAGCGTGACGCATAAACACCTGAGCGATCGATCCGGTTCGGCTTCAGGATCGCCCAGAGTTCCGCTTCCGAGAATTCCAGGCCGAACGACGCATAAACCATGCGGAGCGACGCGGCGCCGCAGGTCCATCGGGTCTCCTGCTTCCGGTACGGAATCGAGGGCATCGGCAACGGCTTCATCGGCGATCAATCCCAGCGGTTGTGGCCATAGGCGACGTCGAGCCCGACCGTGATGAACCGGCGGAGTCGGTCGGACGACTTCGCCGCGAGCAGGACACTGGCCGCGGCCATCCGCGCCGCCAGGATGGGATTGGGAGGGGTGGATCCGACGCCATGGGACTCGCTCTGGCCGAGTGCAAACGCGGCCGCACGCGCCACGGCGCCGGCCGAGGTCCTGGTACCGGCCGGCTCGACCGAACGGCCGGCGGCTTGGCGGTGGGCCTCGGTCGGTTCGAGGACCCAACGGACCGCTGCCCCCAGCGCCTGGCGATGCGCCGTCGGCATCGTCTCCAACGCTTCGGCTTCCGCCGACCGGGCGCAGAGACAGGCCCACCAGACCGCCTCGCGGTTCAGTAAGGCGTGGGCCATGTAGCGGATCGCGTCGGCGTACAACCGGTTCTCGACCAGCAGGGTGAGAAACTGGCCTGGCTTCATGCCCGCGACCAGTAGCTTCTTCGCCCTGATGCCGATGCGTACGTTCTTGCAGATCTCGTCCGCGGTCCGATCGGGGTTGATTGTCGGGGGCGCCGCTCCACCCACGGCCGGCTTGGGCCCGGCCTGCGGGTTCGATCGAATTCCTGCATTCCCTGGTTCCATTCGCTCGCGTCCCACCCGCAAGAGTCCTTGAGGTCTGATCCCGTCCGCAATCCGGCTCGGTGACGTGGCCACCTGCTGGACCATCCCTTGCCCAAGGGTCGGACCTCAGGTAATGGTGATCGCCGCACCCGTGATGCCGACCTCGGCGTCGCCGGTGACGTCCACCGTCGGTCCGCTGATGACGATTCCTTCGGCGGTGATCTCGATGGCGGATGCCCCGCACGAGATCGTGATCCCCTCGGCCGTGATCGCGATCATACTCTCGGCCACCGAGAGTGTGATCGCCTCGGCTGTGACTGAGATCGTGCTCTCGGCCGCCGAGGTCGTTACTCCCACCGGGTCGACCTTCACCGAGGACTCCTCGCTTTCAACGGTGATCATCAAGGCCGAAGTGGCCGTGATACCCTCCGGGGTCATCTCGATGCAGTTGGGCTCCTGCGTGATGCCTGACTGGAGCGTGAGTGTCCCGTCCGCCCCGCAGTCGGCCGTGACCGAGCCGATCTCCTCCGCGGTTTCGGTCCTCAGCCAGGCCATCGTCCCCCCCTGGACGACGCTCATGCTCGAGCCGCAGATGAGAACAACGCCATCGATCTCCTCGTTGCCCAGGGCCTGAATCGAGATCAGTGAGGGGCCTTCGTCGGTGGGTGACAGCGCACTGACCAAATTGATACAAGGCGCGATCACGTCGTAAAGGACGTCGGCGGATTCGGAGTGGCAACCCGAGGTGTCATTTGATGCCTCTGACGCTCCCCCCGCGGCATCGCGACGCGTCGCGAACTGAGTCAGCTCTCTTCTCGTGATCGTCTGGTTCAGCGCCAACAGATTGGTCACGTATGACGTCCCGGTCTTCAGCGCGGTGACCTGGGCACTGAGCTGCTGCAACTCGGCCACCGTCGCGAACTCCCGAGTGACAGTGTTCGAGAGCGCCTCGGCATAAATCCAGGCGCCCAGGATCAGGTCATTGATCACCCAGACCCCGGCGAGTTCTCCCCACTGGCCCCCCACCCCCATATCGGGCGCCGCGGCCGCCAGGAAGATTTCGCCGATGTTGAAAGCCGCGTAGAGGCTCGCGAACACCGCGGCGGCGATCCCGGAGACGGTCGAGTTGCTGGGAGTGACACAGAAGGGGGCCGTTCCCCGCCGGACCTCGAACTTGGGGCCGTATTGGAAGGCGACATTGCCGCCCAGGATCACGTCGATATTGGCCGCCTGCGCCGCCGTGCTGAACCCTTGCGCCACCGCGCCGAGCCCTGCCGTCAACCCCTCCGCGACGACCGTGGACGGAGCAATCGAAAGGAGCGCTAGCGGGTTGATCTTGGTGGAGGAGATCTGGCCGACGAGGTTCCAGGAATAGAGGCCGAGCGTACTATTGCGGTGCCAGCCGACGGTCAGGTCGAGATTCATCGCCGGCGACGTACCGATGGTCGGCTGCCAGTCGGTGTCCATCTCCTGGCCGCCCCCCCCCGCGCCACTCGATTTCGAGCTTGGCCAAAGCGCGTGGTTAACCCCCGGCAGCACGCTCCCCACCTGGCGCGAGTGAAACGATCCGACGTGCTCGTGTTTTTCGCTGGCGACATTCACATACATGCTCCCCTCGGTGCTGTGGGACATGTCCCGCTCCGAGTGGATGTGAACGTATTCGCCTCCCTGGGTGTCCTCGAACCGGATCCCCGAGAAGTTCGGCTGCGACGCTCCGGATCCGACGGTCCGGGTCTTGATCCCGGCCTGAGTCTTCTGGTCGGGCAGCGGGAACGGCGGCATCTGGGCCGCGTTGTAGACGCTACCCAGGATCATCGGCTCGTCGGGGTCCCCTTCGAGAAATCCGACCACCACTTCCTGGCCGATCCGGGGGAGTGTGATCGCCCCCCAGTTGGCGCCTGCCCATGGCTGGGCGACCCGGATCCAGCACGAGCTGTCCGCGTTGAACTGGCCCTGGCGATCCCAGCGGAACTGGACTTTCACCCGGCCGTACTTGTCGCAGAAGATCGGGTCGTCGCCCGAGGGGCCGACGACCACGGCCGTCTGCGGACCTTCGACGCGCGGCTTTGGCGTGGTCCGAGCCGGGCGGAACGGGAGGTCGTGGGGGATGCACTGGAACGTGTTGTGGTACAGCAAGGTCGCCGGGGAACCGGTGGTGTACGAGCCCTCGAGGCTGGCTTCGTGCTTGACCTCGGTCAGCACGTAGGCACCATCGCCGTTCCGATGCCCCTGGAGGGTGAACTTCGAGCCGGCGGAGAACTGGCGGCAGCCCCCCTGCCCCTCGATCCGAAGCCCGGCGACCGCTTCTTCCTGCATCCGGATCCCGACCGTCCGCGTCCCGTCATCGAAGATCTTCGACAGGTCGGCCTGTTGCTCGTTCCCCCCCGCGCCGATCCCATCGAACCGGCCGGCGTACCCTCCGGGATATTCAAACCGCTCCAGGTGGTCGTTCCCCCCCACCTGCAGCGAGTGTTCGACGGTTCCGGCCGTGGCCGAGGCCGCGGTCTGCCGCGACGACTTCAGCGGCTTGTCGGGCATCTCGAAGCAGTAATCCCACAAGGTCGACTGGCCCGAGCGAATCTCCTGCGACTTGGTCCAGGCCGTGACCCGCTCGTCCTTCCGGGTGCCGCCGACGACCCGTTCATAGACCACCCGTGACGGCGAGGCGACGTCGGGATGAGCCTGAGGTGTGTTGGCCAGGATCAACTGGTGCCCACCGGACGAATGCTCGAAGTAGTAGAAGATGCCCTCGTCCTCCATCAGGCGGGAGGCGAAATCGAGGTCGGATTCCCCGTATTGTGCGCAGTAGTCGCGAGGCGCAAACTGTCCTTGGATCCGATTCGCCACGTCCAGCTCCGACAGCACCTTCATCAAGATGTCGGGCACGGTCATTTGCTGGAAGTTTCGCGACTGAACGTTCCGAGAAAGCAACCAGAGCTTGGGAACCATGACCGCCTGGTACCGGCAGAACGTCGGCTCCCCCTTGGGCCCCGGGACGATTTCCCCCTCGCTGAACCGGCTGATGATCCCGTTGAAATAGCGAGTCGTGCCGTTGGGCCGCTGGAGCGAGACGGTGACCGACTGACCGAGCAGCTTCTTGAACGAGACGTCGGTCTCGGCCTCGGCGAGCAGGTCGAGCTCGAACTGGAAGGGGGCGGAGAGTCGTTCGTGCCCCTGAAACTTCTCAAGCAAGAGCGCGTCCGCGCCGAGTGGTGTCTGCACTTTCAGCACGTCGGCCTGGGTATGTCGGGACATCGACGTTTCCTTAGTCGACCGGCCGCTCGTTTGGGATTGGGTGCGAACGGCCCAGGCAGGGGGGTGGAATGAGTACCGCCGACGCGATGCGTCGCCCCGCTCAGTCAGGCTGAACTGTGCCAGAAACGGTCAGGAGACGCAAGCGGCCCCGCATCGGTTGCGGCGACGTTGGGACGGCTCAACCCACCTGGTCACCAGAATCGGACGTTGGCATAGAGGGCCGCGGCCTCGCCGAGCACCTTCGGCCAGTGCGGTGGTGTCGGCTCGACCCGGGCGCGGATGCTATGGAGGTCGGCGAAGCCATAGGCCCGGTCGTCCTCATGAGTCACCTGCACCACGTTCTCGAAGTCGTGCGCGAACGGCTCCTCACCGAGAAACTCGTAGATTTGAGCCATTGTCATAGCGGGAGCCGCAGTCAACGACTCATAAGGCACGAACAGCAAACGATCGCGGAATCCGCGCATCAGGGCGTCGCGGATCCGGTTGCAGGCCAGGCCCAGAGGTTGGTCGCCCCGAGCCCAGACCGCGCATCGGCCTTCAATACTCTGGAACTCGACGTAAAACTGGGATTCTTGGGGGATCTGTCGGGTCGCCGACGCCTTCCGCCAGAGCCGTTCGAAGCTGGCCAGGACCTCGCGGATGTCGCGGACCGGGACCAGGACCCGCGCCCGCCTTCCCAGAATGGCTTCGGCCAGCTCAAGGTGGGCCAGCCAACTCCGCGACTTGTCGAAGACCACCGGGCGCGGATCGTCGGCATAATAAGACTCGAGGATACCCCGAAGAACCCGGCGCTTCGCCGCCTCAGACGCGTCTCGGTCGATCATCGCCTGGAACGGGGCGAGTTGGTCCCAGTGGTTCCGCACGCCGAAGATGACGTCGAGAATGCCGCTCGTCGCCGAAGCATGGAATCGCGGATTCTGCGCCAGGATGTTCGCCAGGAGGGTCGAGCCGCTCCGGGGCAGCCCTGACAGGAAACAGTATTGTTTGTGAATCATGTTCTGTTACGTTTACGAATCATCATGCAAGCAGGCAGCGGCTTGAAGTCCGAGAGTCGACCGTGCCATTCTCCGGAGCAGAGCGGCGGCCGTCAACTCTCCGGTCCATCCTTGGAAAATCGCGAGACTGTCGCCACGTTACCGGGGCTTTTTGTTTATCGGAAGCCTGGGAGCATGAGCGCCCTGTCTTTGGGCCTTCGCATGGGCTGGCTCGTTTGACATTGTGGAAACGGCACCAGGTTGATGGACCCGGGCGGAAAATCCGGTAACGTGGCGAATTGCTTATCCAAGATAGGCGACAGTGGTTTTCGATGAGTTGGGATTGGGGCAGCGATTGGTTTTGAGGGACTGAGCAAACACGAAGGCGGTTCAAATAGGGGAATTCAATAGGGAAATTCTCATGTCGTGATGCAGTCTGCGCAAGCTGGATAAAATTATCCCTGTAAGACTCTTCGTAGTATCCCATTTTGCCCAGACAACGGCAATATTGACGAATGTCCCCTGGTATGTAGCAAATCAGAGAGAATAACTCTTAACTCTCTGGCTCATAAAGACTTCCATAGTAGGAGTGGGATTTCTTCCCGGTCCTTTCTTGGAGGTCCATTCGCATGGCAACTCGCACTGCTTCCAGGCGGCATCGTCGCTCCCACGAGATTCAGAAGCCTACGGGAACCTTGCATCCCCGAGTGCAAGCCGTGGGCCCAGAACGGTTTGGGATCGTCAGCATCGATTGCGCCAAGGCACGATCCAAGTTCCTGCTGGCCGATTTCTATGGGACGGTCCTGCTCCCTCCCACGGTCATCAACCACGATCGCGGGGGGTTCGAGGCAGCGATTCATGCGGTCCACGCGGCGGCTCAGCGGCTTCGGCTCGGGGTGGTGATCGTCGTGGTCGAACGCACGGGGCGGTTTCACCTGCCGGTCCAGGCCGCGTTCCAGGCGGCTGGCTTTGAGGTCCGGATCGTCCATCCCTTCGCCACCAAGCAATTTCGCCAGCCCGCCGATCCCGGCAATAAAACCGATGACACCGACCTCTCCGCCATCCATCGCGCGGCGGTCAACGGTTTCGGACTCCTCGAGCACGAACCCGACCCCCTCTACGCTGACCTCCAACTCCTGGCTCGTCATCGCCGCGATCTTGTCACCAAGAACGTCACACTTCGAAACCAAATTCACGACCATTTTCAATTGATCATGCCAGGGTTTAGTGCGGTCATTGATCCGTTTGACAGCCCACTGCCGCTCTGGATCGTCAAGAACTTGCAATCGGCCGACGCGATTCTCGAGGTCGGTGTCCTCGGGCTCCTCAGGCGGCTTCGTGAGGCGGGATTCCATCCGCATCTGAAGACCGTCGAGAAGATCGTCGCCTGGTCCAAGGCGGCTCCCGCACAACATTCGCAATCGCCAAGTCATCTGCGGTTGCTCATGTCACTTGATGGAGATCGGATGACCAAGCTTGAGGCCATCCGGACCGTCGAAGGGGATCTCGCCGGGTTCCTGGCTCGCACCCCCTACGTGCTGTTGCTGGGAATTCCGGGGATCAACGTGGCGACCGCCGCCGAGTTCGCTGGCGAGATGGGGCCGATCGGCCGTTATCCCAAAGCCCGTTCGATCACCGGCCGCGCCGGGCTGTTTCCCTCGCGGTATCAAAGCGACACCGTCGACCGGAGCAACGGGGCGTTGGTGCGCCGCGGCAATCACTCGCTCCGCGAAGTGATCCTCCGGATCGCCGACAATTTGATCACATGTAATGATTATTTCAGGATCCAAGCCGCCAAGTGGCGATTGAGTGGCAAGGATCCGCGCGACATCCATGTCAAGGTCGGCGGCCGATTCTGCCGGATCGCCTACCAGATGGTGGCGGGGCAATCGGTCTACCGCCACCCGAGCTGTCAGCATCGGCATTATGTTCTTGAAAAACTGATCAAATTTTTGAACGAACACAATGTTGATTGTGCACGTACTATGTTGATCTTGGATTCGGCGGTGTGCCAGCTTCCCCGATCGGAGCATCGGTCGGAGGCGGTCCCGCTGACCGAGGAACTGTCGCGGCCCCGGTCGAAGCGGGGAACCGGTCCGCAACTTTTGGGCGAGATTCTCCCCGCGGTCTTGGCGAAGCTGGGGGTGAATTTGCTACCATCGAGCGTGTCAGGGGAGCCTGATCCCACAGAGTGACGACCCGGCCGAGGGACCGAATAACGTCGAATGTCCCCGTGGCGCAAAGCCGTGGTTAAAGCGTGGCGCTCTGTCCGATCACCAACGTCGGATCCGGCTGTGTGGGGTCACTCCCCTGATATTACCAGTGTGGCGAGCGTGATCTGCAGCGACAGAGATGGTCCATCGGCCCGCGGTTCGTCCCCGGAATCTGAACAAACCGCCAGTATTCCTGGCCGGGAGGGGCCACTTCGTCCCCAGGCTGCCCGCCCTCGTTTTGACCGATTCCTACATGGCTGTCTTTGTTTGCTCCCCGATAGTACGGGCACTCGGAAGATACGCAGGGGCACGCAGGCCGCGTAGCGACAGACGGTACTGGAGATCGTGGAAAATGCCTATTGTCTGAGCTTCCGAGAGCGATATCATGGATGGCGAGCTGTTACCGAGACGTTTTTTCCCTGAGGCAAAATCATGACAGTCAAGGAACTCAAAGAAAAGCTCTCCAAGATGGACGAAACCGAACAAGTTGCGGTGGATCTGAACGACGATTCAGGCCACTTTCTCTTCGATATCGTCGGCGTCTCGTCTCATAAGGGAACCCCGCTGCGAACGGCCGATGGTGACGCTGGCTTTAGAGCGGAAACCGATGGCCCTGCCAAATGGACGTTCATCTCGATCGAGAAAGCTTGATTGCTTACCAGTACTCGTTCGGGAATCTCACCAACTCGGCGGTAATCTACTTCTGATTACCGCCTGGGCACAACAAAAGCATATAAATGCGAGGCCAACAGATGACCGGTTACCAAGAGCAACTCAACCGCGTCCGCCGATGTTTCAAGCGATTTGAGCGGATTAACGAAAGCGGTATATTCGATGGCTCCGTGGAGAATCATATTGACGACATCCACGCCTTTTTCCAAAACTGCTATCACCTTAAGGATTGGTTGAAGAATGATCCAGCCTTCAGCACGCGCACCGGTCCAGAGATCGAGAACCATATCAATACTACTCTGGAGTTGGCAATCTGCGCGGATATTTGCAACTCAACTAAGCATCTCATACTGACAAAAAGCCCAAGGAGCGGCGCACTGCCGACGATGGGTAAAAAGACATTCACAATCGGAATCACGGACACGCTTCCGATTGCCGGGGAGCCGGTCAAAGAAGTCCCACAAACAATCTCATTGAAGATCGAGATTGATCACAATGGCGCAAAACTCGATGCATTCGATGTGGCGACGAAGGCGCTACAAGCTTGGGAGAAATTTATCTGAACCGGATACTCGTTTGGGTGGTCGCGTTCATACTGACAAACAAAAAGCACTAAGGAATAGGCCGGGGATAACTTCCGTGGTTGGCATCGGTTAGGATGTCAGACCAGATGTTTGGAGGGAGTATACGGGAGGGTCACATGGAAGCCTACACATCGACAGTCCAACGGATGATGAAACGGCTCTTCGGCTCGTTGAAAGAGAACGACCGGCGGCGGTATGCGGCGATCGAGGCCGCGAAGTTGGGGCACGGCGGGGTCGAATACATCGCGGGTGTCCTGGAGTGCGACCCGAAGACGATCCGGTTAGGCCTCGGGGAGTTGGAAGGCGAGGACGACCTGGACACGGGCCGCACTCGCAAAAAAGGGGCGGCCGGAAACGGTTGATCGAGGTCGACTCGGCCATCGAAGCGAACTTTCACAAGGTCCTTGAGGACCACACCGCGGGCGACCCGATGCGACTTGAAGTGAAATGGACCAACTTGTCGCGGCGCCAGATCGCCAAGCGGATGGAGGAATTGGGGACACGCGTCAGTCGCGACATCGTCTCGAAGTTGCTCCGGAAGCATGGTTACCGCAGGCGGAAGGCGGTGAAGAAGAAGACGATGGGGCCGCGCCACCCGGATCGCAACGCCCAGTTCGAGAATATCTCCCGTCTCAAGAAGAGGTACTTGAAGGCCGGCTTGCCGGTAATCAGCATCGACACGAAGAAGAAGGAATTGCTGGGCGATTTCCAACGCGACGGGGTGATCGATACTCAAGAAACGATCGTGGTCAACGACCATGACTTCGGGAGCATGGGCTCGGGTACTGTGATCCCGCACGGGATCTACGACGTGGGGCGGAACCTTGGATTCGTCCACCTCAACACCAGCCACGACACCAGCGAACTGGCCTGTGACAGCATTGCGGCTTGGTGGGAATACCACGGTCGGTTGGCCTATCCCGGGGCAAAGAAACTGCTGGTGCTGTGCGACGGCGGAGGTAGCAATAGTGCGTCAAGATATGTATTCAAGGAGCAACTTCAGAAGTTGGCGAATCGGCTGGGCATCGAGATCCGAATCGCCCATTACCCGCCGTACTGCTCGAAGTACAACCCGATCGAGCACCGCCTCTTCCCGCACGTGACGCGGGCCTGCCGCGGGGTGATCTTTCGAACGTTGGAGACGGTCCAGTACTACATCTCCAAGACCGAGACTGCCACGGGCTTGAAGGTGGCAGTGCGAATCCTTGAGAAGGTGTATCAGACCGGCATGAAGTGCGCCGAGGGATTCAAGGAGGGCATGAAAATTGTCTTCGACAAAGTCCTGCCCAAATGGAACTACCGGGCTCTCCCCAAACCAGCATGAAAACGGGAAGTTATTCCCGGCCTATTCCTAAGCCCCAGGGCGATTGCACCATTAAATGATCTTGCTACAAGGACTTGCGTCGACTAAACCGCCCCAGATTGGTGCTCTAGTCGACGTAAATTCATCGCACAGCAAGACTTATTGACGCAATCGCCCTGTCCTAAGCCCTGTTCCGAGGCAACAATGGCGAAACAAAAGCCGTTCGACTACGCCGATTTTCATTTCAGGAATATCTATAAGATGGTCGCCACGCTTGATAGCGAATCGGACAGAGCAGTGGCATTGATCGTAACAGCTTGGCTCGATGACGCGCTGTCGGAGATGATTAAAAGCAGATTGGTCAAGGATAAGCGTGTAATCGACGAAGTGTTTCGGTTCGATTCCGCGTTAGGGACATTCTCGAGCAGAATTAAACTCGCATATCTAATGCGACGCTTTAGCAAAACGGTCTACGATAACCTTCAAACAATCCGGACAATCCGAAATGGTTTCGCACACTCGCGCGAGAATCTTCAATTTGTGAATGTCACCATAAGCTCAAGCTGCGAGAAGCTTTGTTTAAAAGAGTTCAAAGGCTATAAGAGAGGAAAAAATGACTCGGATCCACGAAGAGCATTTATTGCGACCGGTATTGGATTACTCGGTTTTTTCGTCGAATTCATGTGGGCGGAAACTATGTCTGTCGATGGCAAGGAGGACTATTTCCCAAAATTCATGAAATCAATGGGAGAAGACACAGTACGAATGATGAAAGAGTTCAAAGAATTCGACGAAAAGCAAACAAGCGACAAATGAGCATGCCTCATAAACCAATCGTCAGCTGGTTACTCATTTGGGTGAAGAGCCCGCGATTAGTATCAATGCATTCTCCGGTCGATTACACCGAAACGAGCTGCCTATCCTAATGCTCGACGGCTCAATCGGCGGACCGGTTTCGGTTAGGCTTTCCCCATCGCCAACGGCATCTCCAATGAGACCGGAACCAGTGCGTGGTAATTGGGCACAGAAGTCTGTTGAAATGGTTGGCAACGCGAAGAAGAACCTCATCGGGGCAACGAGGATCTTCGACCAAACCCAAGTAATCGCCGCACCCCCGATGGAATGAGAATTTGTGGCCAGCGTAAGTGAAAGTCAGCCCTGGTGAGTCCGGTCTCGCCTCATGCGAGGTGACGTAGGAGACGCCGTGAAGCGTCTCCAAATGGGTCAGCATGTCCGGCCAATCCTTCGTATCCCACAGCTCAACGAAGATCCGGTTAGGATGATCGTCAGGATCGCCCAGGAGAAGGACGGGCGCGAAGCCGCTGGTCAATGGGATAACTCTGGTTTGAGTAGAGTGCCGTCATAAACGAAAAGCTGCTGGGCCCAACGCCGAACCACGAGCAGTGTAACTGAAGGTTCGCCAACTCGAGCAACACCCGTGACACGGTGCGCGGCGTCCCGGTGAGAGCCGCCGCGTCGGCACTTAGACCACTTGTGCGACGATGTAGGTGACCAGATCGGCGAGCTTGGCTGCGACGTCTGTCATCGGCATTTCTGCGGTGTCTAGGCCGTTTCGTGAGGCAAGCATGGGGCTGACCTCGCGGAGATCGTCGTACGTCGTACCATGCACGATGGGAACGATCTGGTCACGCGCGAGGAGTACCGAAAGCTCCTTGTCTGCGACGCCCGCTGTTGGAAGGCGCTTCAGCAGCGCTGGGGTTACCAGTACGATTCCGATTCGCGACTTCGCCAAGCCTTTGTCGATAGCACGGAGAAACGGCTCGCCGAGGCCAATGTCATTCTCACTGAACCAGACCGAGATACCACTTGCCACGAGCAAATCGTACAGTGTCTTGGCGACCCCCTGCCGGTCGTCCCACGCGTGGCACAGAAAGATGTGCCGAAGCTCCGGCAAAAGCGCTCGTTTCTCGACGGTTTCGCGGATTGGCGTGAGAGCCCGCACTTCCTCGGGCGTGTAAAACTGAGTCGAACCGGCTGGTGACCAGCGCGGCCTCACGCTTCTGCTGGAACCGCCGGCGCCGCTGCTCCGGCTGCCTCCGCTGTTTCCCGATGACGAGTAGGAAGGGGCTGAGTAGGAGCTGTAGCTGCTGTAGCCGCTATAGCGTCCGCCGCCGCCGCATGCAGGGCAGGCGGCCCGAGCGGCCGCTGAGCGATGGCCCTGTACTGGTGCTGTGCATCTAGCCACGGTGCGTGAACCCTGTGCTGAGATTGGTGCGAGAAGTGATGACCTCCAGGCCCTCCCGACCAACGGGATTCGACGACAACTCGTTGAGTTAGCGTTATCCCCTTCTCGCCCTTAGGAGAAATTCTATCCTCTGGAAGCCACAATCTCTAGCGAGAAGGTCACATGATGAATTCGCCACCCAATCTCTAAGTGCGTGCATGAAACCTTGCATGCATTCATTGCGGTCGGCCAATCGACAGACGTGTACTCATTCAGCCTTGCTGCTGATCAGGAAGCTTGCAATTCTGACCTTTAAAGGCATCCTTCCAAAACTGAGAATCTGGAAAGTGTTTCTGATTCAAAGCAATTAACTCTGGAACGTCAAATGTAAGTTCGTAATGATCTTTCGCGCCCGAAAGGCGTCCGAATCCCAGGAGTTGAAGAATTTCATTCGGTGTGTTCGGATCGACACTGGTGAAGCGAATGAACGCATCAGGTCGGCAGCATTCCGATCGTAAGCGTTCACGCCCCCTCGCCCAGAATCGATGGTTTCTGAGACCCATTCTGGTGGGCCATGATGGCTTGAGTGAGGAATTTCAGCACGTCGCGACTCTGGGATCGGCAACTGGCCACCACGGTTAAGATCCGTTCCACGAACCGACTGCCCCGTTCGCTGTCGGGGGAATTCAAAGGGGGCATTCCTATATTTTGACGCAGTTTGCGCAAGTTGGATAAGATTGGCCCTGAGACTTTTTGTGGTGTCCCATCTTGCCAAAATAACGGCAATATTGACGAATGCCCCATGGATTCGCCTCCGGTCGACAAGGTTCCCGGTTCGCGAGCTGACTGCGGACTCCCGGTTACGACGACGATGCGACGCCCCCAGCGATCGTGATTCGCCTCATGAGGCTATCGGCGAACTATTGAGGAAACCCAAACCATGCGATTGCCTGGCGTGCGACTCTCGGTGCGACAGGGGATGACGGCGATCGCGGGACTGGCCTTGGTGTTCGGCGGGGTGACTTGCGGCTTTCGACGCGCGGAGAACCGGCTCGTCGTTGAGAACCGTTCGGGACAATCACTCGATTTGTTGGATATTTCTTTGTCTCGTGCGGGGCACATCGTGACGATCAAGAGCTTGCCCGATGGGGGAGCCGAGACGGCTCCGTTCTGGATCAAGGGCGATGATGGGTTCGTGCTCAACGGATCACTGGCTGATGGGACCAAGGTGGTCGGCAACTTCGGATATGTAACCAACGGGGATTATGCGGAACGACTCCGTTTTGTGGTTCGTCCGGGCGGACGCGTGGAATTTACGGATTGATGCGACCCTGTGGCGAGGGCGCCGGGCCATTCGGGGCCGGGCCGAAAACCCGGCGACGTGGCGACCGTCTCGAAAAAATCGCTCCGACTGCGATCATCAGACTCTTGCGAAAGGTCGTGAAGACGCTTCGGCTTTTTTTCGAGGCGTGTTTACTGGGCGAAACTTATCTCTTAGAGTCTAGTGAATCCGGCATTTGCCGATCTGGTTGCAAGTCAACATCGCTCAAGACTGGGTGCTATCCTTGAACGTACGGTCCTCGATTCGCAGGCTTCGGATGGGGGGATGGTCATCGTCCGCTTGCGGTGGAGCGAGGATCAAGGGCCTTGCGTCCGGAGCGCGGGGAGCGGAGTCGGGAGCCACCGTCAGAGTCCGATTCCGCCCTTGGGAATTGTTGAACCGTGGGCTTGGGATTTTGTGGGTTTAGGGCTTGTTCGACCGATTCGCCAAACCAACCAACCCTCGGCGACCTTGGCGGAATGCCGTTCGTTCGAGGTGTCCGGGGCGCGACCGGTGGTCTCTATCCGAGGATGACAATGTCAAGCGAAAGCCTACAGCACAAACTGGATCGGGTGCGCCGGCCACGCGTCCAGATTACCTACGACGTGGAAACCGGCGGCGCGATGGAAAAGATCGAGCTGCCGTTCATCGTCGGCGTGCTCGCCGACCTGTCCGGTCAGCCCAAGGACTCCCCCAAACCGCTCAAGGAGCGGAAGGTCGTCGCGATCGACCGCGACAATTTCGATAATGTGCTGGCCAAGGCGGCGCCCCGGCTGGCGCTCCGGGTCCCCGACCGGTTGAGCGACTCGGGCAACAAGATCGCTGTCGAGCTCAATTTCAAGAGCTTTGAAGACTTCGAGCCGGCCCGGGTCGTCGAGCAGGTGGAGCCGATGCGGAAGATGCTCGAGATGCGCAATCAGCTCACTCAGCTCCTCAGTAAGATGGAAGGCAACGATAAGCTTGAGCAGTTGCTCATGGAAGTGTTAAGCAATACGGACGCCGCCAAAGACTTGGCCAAACAGATGGGCGGCGAGTCGCCGGCCGCCACCGAACCTGCCACTGAAACGGAGCCCTCGAAATGAGCAGCGCCGACGAGCAAGTGCAATCCGTCGCCGCGCCGACCGAGGTCGAGACCGAGGCCGCGGCCGGCCCGAGTCTGCTGGATCAGGTCATCGCGGCAACCCGACCGCAAAGTGGTGTCGAGGCGGACCGCGCGAAAGACTACTTTCGCCAGTTCCTCGACCACGTCGTCGAGCCGGGCCAGGTCGTCTCGAAGGATGTTGAAACCAACATCAAGACCTGGATCGGCGCGATCGATCAGAAGCTCTCGTCCCAATTGAATGAAGTTCTCCACACCCCCGAGTTTCAGCGGCTCGAGGCCACCTGGCGGGGACTGCACTACCTGGTCCACCAGTCCGAGACCGGCGAGAGTCTCAAGATCCGCGTCTTGAATGTCTCCAAGCGAGATCTGTTCAAAGACCTGGAAAAGGCGGTCGAGTTCGACCAGAGCGCCCTCTTCAAGAAGATCTATGAAGAGGAATACGGCCAACTGGGCGGCGAGCCCTACGGCATGCTGGTGGGCGACTACGAGTTCGGCCGCGGCCCGGAAGACGTCGGCCTGCTCCGCATGGTGTCGAACGTCGCCGCCGCCGCGCATGCGCCGTTCGTGGCCGCCGCCGCCCCCAGCTTGTTCAACATGGAGCAATTCACCGAACTGGCGACCCCCCGCGACCTCGCCAAGATCTTCGACGGGGTGGAATACGCGTCGTGGAAGAGCTTCCGCGAGTCGGATGACTCGCGCTACGTGGCCTTGACGCTGCCGCACGTTCTGTCGCGACTCCCCTATGGTGATCAGTTCACCAAAGTGGATGAGTTCAATTTTGAGGAGTTCGTCGACGGTAAGGACCACAGCAAGTACCTCTGGATGAACGCCGCCTGGGCGTACGCGGCCCGAGTGACCGACTCGTTCGCCAAGTACGGCTGGTTCGCGCGGACCCGAGGGGTCGAAGGGGGGGGCAAGGTCGAAGGGCTGCCGGTGCATACCTTCCCGACCGACGATGGCGATGTCGCCATGAAGTGCCCGACCGAGATCGCGATCTCCGACCGTCGCGAGTTCGAGCTCTCCAACCTCGGCTTCCTCCCCCTGCTCCACGACAAAGGTCGCGACTTCGCCGTGTTCATGGGAGCGCAGTCGACTCAGAAGCCCAAGACCTACTTCGACCCGGCGGCCAATGCCAACGCCGAGCTCTCGGCGAAGTTCAACTTGCTGCTTTGCACGTCGCGATTCGCCCACTACCTCAAGGTCATGGCACGCGACAAGATCGGCTCGTTCATGGAGTTGTCCGACGCCTCGAAGTGGCTCAACGACTGGATCAACAACTACGTCGTCAACCCGCAAGGGGCGGGCGATGAGACCAAGGCAAAACGACCGCTCTCCGAGGCTCATATCGAGGTCCGTGAGGTCAAGGGCAAGCCGGGTTGGTTCGAGGCGATCGCCTACCTCCGTCCCCACTACCAGCTCGAGACCCTGACCGCCTCGCTCCGCCTGGTCGCCGAGGTTCCCAAGAAGAGCTGACGCCGCGCAGCCCCTCGAGGCGACGAGGGCCGACACGGGTCGGTCCTCAACTCCTTCGGTCGGGTCCGCTCGGTGGAACCTGCGAAGTCTCATTCTTTTTTTTCGATCCGGGGTCGTGAGTCGACCGTAACAATGCCAGGTTTGGGATTCCGGAAGATTTGGCCGTGGAAACCGCGGGCTGAGTGTGGTCAGTCGCGGTCCGTCTCGATCCTCTAGCTTCGGGAGTTTTTTCGCATGGCCTTCGATTGCTACCTCCAGTTCAAAGGGAGCAACGCGCCCACCGGTGAGTCGACCGATTCCACTTATAGCAAGTGGATCGCCCTCAACTCATTCTCGTTCGGGGCGAGCAATCCGAGCGACATCGGATCGGCGACACCGGGGAGTGGTGCGGGTAAGGTTCAACTCTCCTCCTTCCAGGTCGAGAAAAAGGCCGACAACTCTTCGCCCGACCTCTTTCTCGCCTGCTGTCAGGGGAGCCACTTCGACACCGCGACGGTCGTAATGCGGAAGGCCGGCGGCGGTCAGAACGTCTATTTGCAATATGATTTCAAGGAAGTCTACATCGATACGGTCCAGGCGCAAGGGGCGACCGCGACCGACGACCGGCCGTCCGAGATCGTGACCTTCTCGTTCTCCCAGGTGAAAATCACCTACACGCCTCAGGAGACGGGCGGGAGCAAGGGGACGCCGAACGTCAAGGGCTGGGACGTGACGACGAACAAGAACGTCTAATCGATGACCGTTATGAAGATCCTCGCGTGCCTTCCGGCTGGGCGATCTGGTCGCCCCCGGGAGGCCGAGGGTTTCGTCCTCCAGCGCCAAGGCCAATGCTCATGAGCGCCGATGAACTGTTCAAGGCGGGTCGACTTCGCGAAGCGATCGAAGCCCAGATCCTCGATGTCAAGGCCCATCCCGCCGACACCGCGAAGCGCCTCTTCCTCTTCGAGCTCCTCGCCTTCGAGGGCGATCTCGGCCGCGCGCGAAAGCAGGTCGATGCTTTGCATTTCGACCAGCCCGAGTTGCAGGCGGCGGTCGTGACTTATCAAGGACTCCTCGACGCCGAAATGCTCCGGCGCGAGCTGTTTCAGGCAGGTTCGCCACCACCGAAGTTCCTGACCGATCCCCCGGCCCACGTCCTCCTCAGGCTCGAGGCGGTCGCCCGGCTCCAGGCTGGCGACTCGGCCGCCGCGGCTGTCTTGCTGGCGAAGGCGAATGCCGACGTCCCCTCGTTTCGTGGTTCGCTCAACGGCCAGCCTTTTGAACTGCTCCGCGATGTCGACGATCTGTTCGGCACCGTGATCGAGGTCATGGCGCGTGGTAGCTATTTCTGGGTCCCGCTCGAGCAGGTCGAGCGCTTGACGATGGGGGCGCCTCGGTTCCCTCGCGACTTGCTCTGGATCCCCGCGCGGCTCGAGCTTGCCGCCGCGTCCGGCGATGTCTTCGTGTCGGCGCTCTATCCTGCCACTCATACCGATGCCGACGAACTCGTTCAACTCGGTCGGAAGACCGACTGGCGTGGTGACGAGCCGGGCCCTACCCTCGGGTTCGGCCTGCGGACTTTCCTTATGGGCGACGACCCGATCGGGATGTTGGAATGGCGCGAGTTGATCGTCGAGTCGGAGTCGGAACCGGCGCGCCTGCCCGAGGCCTGACCGTGATCGGCTCCGGTCCAATCGGGGCCTCCTATTCCTTTCGTATCTCGAATTGAATGCAATGACATGGGAGGTCGTTCTTGTCCCCAGTCGATCCCCATCGCGGCCTTGTCCCGTCGGTTCTCGACCGGCTGATGCCCCAGGCGAACCGCTCAACGACACCGACCCGATCGGAGGGGGTCAGCGTCGAGCAGATGATCGAGGCGGTTCGGCGCGACCTGGAAGCGTTACTTAACACAAGGCAGTCCCAGGGCGATCTGCCCAAGTGTTACGAGGAGTTGACCCACTCGGTCTTCACGTTCGGGATTCCTGACGTGTTGGTCCTCTCGACCATGGCCCTGGAACGCGACGGCGAGATGGGGCCGGTCATCGCCGAACTGATCGAGCGGTTCGAGCCTCGGCTGTGTGACGTCCAGGTGGTCCTGGCGGATAAGGATCCGCTCGGTCGAGAAATCCGCTTTCATATCGATGGGCGACTGCGTGTCGAGCCCTATCCCGAGCTCGGGTTCGAGACCGTGCTGGAGCTGACGACCGGCCGGGCCCTGATCACGTCAAGCGAGGGATGATTCCACGATGAGCAAGACGCTCTATACTTATTACGAACGGGAGTTGCGGTTCATTCGCCGGCTGGCGCAGGACTTCGCCCAGCAGTATCCGGCGGCCGCGGGGCGACTCCTGCTGGAGTCGAATCGAAGCGCTGACCCGCACGTCGAGCGGATGATTGAGTCGTTCGCGCTCCTGGCAGGTCGGGTGCACCAGAAGCTCGACGATGAGTTCCCGGAGCTGACCGACGCGTTGCTGAACACGCTCTATCCCCATTACCTCGCGCCGATCCCGTCGATGGCGATCGTTCAGTTCGAGCTCGATGCCAGTCGTGCGCGGCTGCCCGGCGGATTCACGATCGCCAAAGGGAGCCAGCTCGTCACTCAGCCGTTGGAGGAGCTGCCTTGCAAGTTTCGCACGGCCTATCCCGTGACGCTCTGGCCGGTTCGCTTGACCGAGGCTCGGCTCGCCCCCCCGCCGTTTCCCGCCGGCCTGGAAACTCCGCCCAAGGCGGCGGCGGCGATCCGACTCCGGCTCGATTGTCTGGCGGGCTTACGGTTCGCCGACCTCTCGCTCGACCGGCTTCGGTTCTACCTCGACGGTGATGGTCCGACCACCGCCGCGCTCTACGAGGCCATCTTCAACCACACGCTTCGGATCGTCATTCGTCCGGCCACCCCAGATCCGCGCTGGCCACCGCTGACGCTCTCCCCTGAGCAATGCCTGAGTCAGGTGGGGTTCGACCGCGACGAGGGGCTGCTGCCGTACCCTCACCAGTCGTTCCTTGGCTATCGCCTGCTGACCGAGTTCTTCGCCTTCCCGAGCAGGTTCTTCTTTTTTGATCTGACCGGCCTGGCAGGGTTGTCCGCGGCGGCCTATCCCGACAAGATCGAGGTGATCCTGTTCTTGGACCGGACGTCGCCGACGCTGGAGCAAGGCGTCAATCTCGACACGTTCCGCCTGGGCTGCACGCCGGTCGTCAACTTATTTGAACAGACGGCTGAACCGATCGCCCTGACGCAGGCCCAGTTCCAGTACCGCGTCGTCCCCGACGTGGCCCATCCGCTTGGCCTGGAAGTCCATTCGGTCAACGCCGTCCGGAGCACCGACCCGGTCGCGCGGACGACCACCGACTATCAACCCTTCTATTCGTTTCGCCATGCGCCTGAGCGCCGCGACAATCAAGCGTTTTGGTATGCCAGCCGCGAACCCTCGCTTCGTGAGGATGACGCGGGAACGGAGGTCTTCCTCAACCTGGTCGACCTGGGATTCAACCCGAATTTACCGGCCGACTCGACGTTGGTCGTCTGGACGACATGTACGAACCGGGATATGCCGACACGGCTGGAACACCTGGGCGATCGGTTGGCCCTCTGGCTGGTCACGGCCGCGCCGATTACCGGCGTACGCTGCTTGCGGTCACCCACTCGGCCGATCCGCCCACCGTTGCGGCGAGGCGCCCACTGGCGGTTGATCTCACACCTCAGCTTGAATTACCTCTCGCTGTCCGACTCGGACGAAGGGCTCGCCGCGCTCCAGGAAATCCTCCGGCTCTACGACTTCTCCGACCCCGACGAGAGCGGACCGACCGCGACAATCAATCGGCAACTGATCGAAGGCCTGACGTCACTCCGGAGCCGCCGCGCGGTCGCTCGCTTGACGGACCAGGACGAGGTGGGAATTTGCCGGGGGACCGAGATCACGATCGAATTCGACGAAGAGAAATACGTCGGCACCGGCGTCTACCTCTTCGCGTCCGTCCTTGAGCGATTCCTCGGACTCTACTGCTCGATCAACTCGTTCACCCGACTCGTGGCCACGACGAAGCAGGACGGGCGTCCGTTCAAGACCTGGCCCGCGCGGGCTGGCTATCATGTGATCGTCTAGTCTTTGGATGAAAACATGAGTGTGTTATTGCCAGAAAGCCTCGCCCGGCAGTTGTTCGCCGCGCCTTACGGGTTCGACTTTTTTCAGACGGTCCGCCTGCTCCACCGGCTCGACCCGACGCGGGTGCCGGTCGGGCTCTGGGGTCCGCCCGAGTCCGAGTCGGTCCGGTTTCGCGCCCACGTCTCGCTCGGTTTTCCTCCGAGCGCGATCGTCGATCTCGCGCTTCCGGGGTCGGGCCCAGGGGTTCCTCTGCTGACCCAGGCCTTCTTCGGTCTGACCGGGCCGAGCGGAGTTCTGCCCAGGCACTACACCGAGTTGCTGTTCCGGCTCGAGTCCTCAAAAGAGCCCGAGCACGCGGCCTTGCGCGAGTGGCTCGACCTGTTCAACCACCGGCTTCTCTCCCTGTTCCACCGCGCCTGGGAGAAATACCGATTCCCGGTCACTTACGAACGTCGCGACTGGGGGAGTGGCGATCTCGACACCTTCAGCCAATCCTTATACAGCCTTGTGGGACTGGGGACCCCCTCGGTCCGCGGCCGTCTCGTCGTCTCGACACGGGTCACGACCGAAGAAGCGAAACACGATGTGCCCCTGGCCCGCGTCGATGACCTCTCCTTGATCTATTACGCGGGACTTCTCGCCCACCGCCCGCGTAATGCCATCGGTCTTGAGGCCTTCGTCGGAGATTATTTCGGACTCACCGCGCGTGTGACTCAGCATGTCGGCCAATGGCTCGCGCTTGAGCCTGACGACCGAACTCAGATCGGAGCCGACGCCAGTCACAACGTACTGGGCGCCGGCGCTGTGGTGGGTGACCGAGTCTGGGATGTCCAGAGCAAGATCTGCATTCATCTCGGCCCGATCGGTTACGCCCAGTTCGTCGAGTTTCTCCCGGACCGCGACCCGGTGGCTGAGCGCAAGGCCATCTTTCTGCTCGCTCAGTTGGTGCGGCTCTACATTGGCCAGGATCTCGATTTCGACGTTCGACTGATCCTGCGCGGCGACGAGGTTCCCGACTGCGTCCTGGAGGAAACTCAGGAGATTGGCCCTCGACTCGGCTGGAACACCTGGCTTCGTAGCGAACCGGTGACTCACGACTGTGACGCTGTCTTCGAAGGCCAAGAAGTTTTCCGGCTCGGTTGAACCGGGAGAACGCCTTGAGGACGGCCAGTACCGTCCTACTCACTTGCATTAGATCCAATGCGAGAGAATCGAGGAGAATGGCATGGGTTCCGTCCCAGTGAGCCGTGTCAGAAAAAATGGGCCGCAACGTACTTACGGGATCAAACTGCTCTGGCCCATCTTAATGCGGTGAGTCGTTGGTTCGTTCATCCTGCCTTCGACCATTACTTGGGTTCGGCGTTGGCGGGAGAAGCGGGTGTTACGGGCGAATCGTCTCCGGCCTTGGCGGCGGCCGGTTCACCTTTCTCGTTGGTTCCGCTCTCGGGCCGGGGAGGCTTGGCGAGTTCGGGAGCGTCGAGGTTGAAGTTGAACGTACCTCCCTTGGCTTCGATATGTGCGGTGAGCTTGGAGGTGCCGAGATCCGCATAGTGTCGGGGCAGATATTCTTTCGCGGTCAACATGCTTGGCGGTTGAGCCAGGCTGGATCGGGCACCAAGCCCTTGCGGTTCCCCCTCCGCCGAAAGGAGAAGGCTGATGGCCACTTTGTAGTCGCCCGGCGAGAGGCCCGGTCGGTTCGCGGTCGAGAGGCTGTATTCTCCCTTCTCATTGGTTTCGCCGAGTCCGGTCGCCCATTGTTTGGGGAGGAAGGTCACGACCGCTCCCGGCAAAGGTTCGGAATTCAGAGTGATGACTCCGGTGACAGGAACCAGGTTCGAGAAGTCGGGGCCTTCTTCCTCCGTGGTTCCCGTACAGCCCGAGCCAACGGCCATGGCGAGGATGATCGCCCAGCGCGATGGTTGTCGCATGAAACGATTTGATATCATGGATGGGGAGTCTCGCGCAGCCAGAGGATCAGCTTACGAGCACACCCCAATGGCATGCTCGAAGTCGAGGCGGTTACTTCTTCGCCGACGAGTCTGCGGGGAGCCGTCCCAGGTCGAAGTCGAAGGGGTCCTTCCCGTCAGTCACCTCGGCCTTGAACTCGCTCTTGAGCGTGGTGGCCGGCTTGGCGGCGGCGGGTCGCGCCGCGGCGTTCTGGAATTGAGCCATGAGGGGATCGGCCTGGAACTCCGGAGGAATCGCGCCACCCCCTGACGATGGATCGGCGGTGATCATGACCCGGTAGCTGCCGGGAGCCAATCCCGACCGGGTCAGCCACATCGCCGCGTAATAGCCGGTCGCGTCGGAAGACGCCGTGCCGGGGGTACTGTCCGTGTTACTCGGCTCGGGAATGAACGACAGAGCGGCATTGGCCAGTGGTTTGCCCCCTTGAGTGACCGTTCCCACAACGGGGACGAGTTTGACCCGGCTCTCCGCCGAGTCGCAGCCCGCCAGTCCGGCCAAGACGAGGACGGCCGTCAATCGAATCTGTCTCATCGGGTACGCTTGCCTTTATATCAGATGAGGTCGAGCGGAAGCGGAATGGACCGAGCGAGGCGCGCACGACCGGCTGGGAAGCGGTCGTGCGCACCGAGGAAAGGGCGGTGCCGGCTCGCTCAGTACGCGTCGGAACTGATGACCTCGCCCGCGGAAATGGTCGCCAAGGACCACCACGTGTAAACGTTGATGGTGTTCTTGATGAATCGAACGCTGCCATCGACCATACCCATGTTCACCCCACCGGAATGCTTGCTGCTAAACACCCAGGCGTAAGGGCGATTCTTCTGGTCGGCCGCGACGGTTGTGTAGTAGCTCCCCGTTTTCCCGTTGGGGAGAAACATGAGAACCGTTCCCGACGTCGGTGGATCGATCCGACCGTGGGTGGAGGTATGCGTGCCCGATCCCCAGTACGGTCCATAGCCGTATCCGATCGTATCAGAAGCCGACTGTGTCCCCAGGTAGTGTCCCAGGCCGTTGAGTGACTCGCCGGCCAGGAACGAGTTGCTTGTGCCGTCGGAGATGTTGGCGATGGTCGTGGTCAGGTCGTTGTAAAAGGCGCCGCGCGAGGCCTGATCGGGCATGCCGGTGCCGTTGCTGCCGGGGCAGTTGTATTCGGTGTAAATTGCGGAGCTGACCAGGTAATTGCTCCGCATGGCATTCTGTCGTGAGTAGTAGGTGGCGACGGTGTCGTTAACCACCGTGTTCGGGTTGGACTCGGACGGGCAGACGAACGACGCAACCATCGACCCAATCACCGTCGTGTTGGAAAAGGCCGATCCTGCGGTGCTGGTGGTTTGGCCGACGAGACCGTTGGTCGACGCCTGACTAAAGTTGTATGCGTTGGCAAGCGCCGTCTGTTCCATGAAACTGAGGACAAGGGCAAACGCCGTGGTGCTCATCGACCGACCGGTTCCGCCATTGGCACCCGCCGTTGAACAGGTGCTCGCGTAGATCTTGGCGGGAGGGAGTCCGCCGTTGGAACTCTCGTAGTTCATCATCCCCAGGCCCAGTTGCTTGAGGTTGTTGATGCACTGGGAGCGACGAGCCGCTTCTCGCGCTGCCTGGACGGCGGGAAGTAGCAGGGCGATCAAGACCGCGATAATCGCGATCACGACCAACAATTCGATCAGGGTAAAACCACGACGTGTGCGCATGGAATGCCACCCTCCGAACAGTTACGTGGATAAGAAGAATGCGTGGATGCTGCGACTTTGCGAACCGAGGCGGAACGAGCGAGGCCCACCGCAAATTGGTGTCCTTAGTCGGCACACCATTCAGACCGGCGATATGGACAACTCTAATAGAGAACCGGAATTGCTAATGGTAAGTCTAGACTAATCGCTGGGGTGTGCAACGCAAAAATAAAAAAATCAACCGATCGTGAGAGCCGGTTAGGCCGACTCGTTTTATCGGCGATGGGCAGGGGTTTTTATGTTTTGAGTGAATCTGGCTTTGCAGGGCAGGATGAATGAATCGATGGATTGCGGGTTCATGGTTTGCTTGATAATTGTGAAAATAAGCAAATGTTGATTTGGTGAGTGGCTCAAGTCGAGCCATTGTCGTGGACCTCGCGTCGTGGCGCATCCGTGGCGACGCCGTCCCCTCGTCCCCCTGCAAGTCCGAAGGATCGCCCGCGCATTCCGCGGTTGGCGGTCAAACCCGGGATGGCTCAGACGTAGAGGCGAGATTGCGAAACCGATGCCGTCCCAGGAGATCTTTGACGCTCGGCATGGCCCAAGCCATGGTCCCGATCCCCGAAGTTGATCGTTAGACCCCATGAAACAGTCTGTGGGCGTGCTCGAGCTTCATCCAAAGGATCGCGAAAGGAATTTCGTTTCGCCGCGGACAGCGGGCTCGTCTCGGCAAGCGTGCCTGACCTCTATGCAAATCCTGCTGTGAAACCAGGACATGCGTGTTGGCTTGCTTGCTGACTTGGGGCCGGCGCGGAGAAAGAGTCGCCCGACGGCGCGGTTGGGAATCCGTACGGTGGGCCGTTGGGGACGAATCGGGTGAGGCTGGACCCCAACGCCACGCGTTCCCGTTGTGGAAAAGTGTGCTGTGGGGGTAGTGTTGGACCGACTTTGAAAATCGGATTGTGGCTGGTCGAAAATCGACTCTGGCGGATGGGGGGGGCGGCCACGGATCGCTCCCGTTGCCGGGTTGGTTCACGTCCGGTAGCCGCGCGTCCCTGAGTTTAACCACTCCGTCGTGGCGGCACGAGGCCAGCGTCATCCCGTCCGTGGCCGAATGATCGTCCGTCGGATGAGCATGCCAGGGGCATGACGATACCTGGGGATTCCTTCCATCCCTTCAAGAGTCGACCGCTGGCGGTGTCCCAGGTGTCCCAGAGTTTGGCTCATCGTTCGCGGGAGGGCAGCGTCGCCCTGTGGGAGATCCCGCCTCGTATGTTGAGGCTCTCATCGATCTCCCGCCGCGATTCGACGCGTCCCGAATCGGCGGTGGATTTTGCCAGGTCCCTGGCGACGAGGATCTTGCCGTTGTGCCGAATCATCGGCGCCACGAATCAGCCAAGCCGAGGTCGATTCGCGGCCCTACGCTCGGGCACGACGGCAAGATCCCGTCTCAATCATTTAGGGTGTGCATGGTATTTGTTGAATATTAAAAGACGCATTATTGTTAAATAGGATTATCAAATGGGCCTCAATCATGTTCCTGTATGGACGCGCAGGGGGGGGCACGCAGTCGACTTGGGTCGGCGACGAGGTTATGCTCAGGCGGGAGTCGCCCATTCGCGAACTTAAGGAAGCTGCCCTCCGCACTTGTCCACCAGGAGTCCCCTCGCTCATTGGTTCTGCGGAATTGGGAAAATCGTCACGGGAATTTTCGGGAGATGGTGATTTTTGGGGTGATTTGCGCCGAATCTGCGGTCGGTTTGGCCGATCGAACCGGGGGCGGCTTGTGGCCGAAAGAGGGTAACGGGTTACCCGGAGTCAATTTGTGATCGGCTATGAGCCGACTTTGGATGCGATCCCGCGTTCTGAGCGTGCTTCGCTTCGTTGAAGAATCAGGATTTGAGCACGAGGAGTTTCATTTTGGCGATCAACGACTCCGACACCGACATTCTCCTTCGGCAAGTCGGCGACGGCGATCCGGAGGCGATGGGTCGTCTTCTCGAGAAGTATCGTCCCAGGCTGAAGCAAATGGTTGCCGTGCGGCTCGATCGTCGAGTGTCATCCCGTCTCGATCCTTCCGACGTCGTCCGGGACGCGCTCGCGGACGCCGGGATGAACCTCGGCGAGTATCTCCGCGAACCCCCCCTGCCGTTTTATCCTTGGCTCCGTCGTTTTGCGATGGAACGCGTCATCCAGCTCCACCGGCACCACCTCTACACGGACAAGCGGAGTTCGCTACGGGAGCAAACTGCGGACGCGTTCTTGCCGGATGAGACGACGCTCCAACTTGCCGACATGCTGGCCTCCAGTCAGAGTACTCCGAGCCAGCAAGTCATTCGTGGGGAGTTGTGTCAACAAGTTCGCCAGTTGCTCGACCGGCTTGCCCCCCGCGATCGCGAAGTTCTGGTTTTGCGGTATCTCGAAGACCTGTCGTTCCCTGAGATCGCATCGGCGGTCGGGCTGAACGAGGGGGCGGTGAAAATGCGACATCTGCGCGCCCTGGAACGTATTCGAGTCTTGCTCAACTCCAATGGCGAGGTTCCGAACTGATCCGAGGCGACCGACGCGTCCCCAGGCCGCTCCGAAATCGACCGGATCGATCCCGTTCTCCAGCGGAAACTAGGCGCTCACTCCCGATCCTGACGGTTTTCACTCGCCGGAAAGGCGAGTGAAAACCGTCAGCTCCCTGTCTTGGTGACGACGTGTTACCGCGGTTTTCACTCGGATGGCCGGCCACCGTTCCAGGCCCGCTTCATCCGCGAGTCCACCGCTCGCGCCAGTCAAGGTCTGCCAGGTTTCAATTCGAATTTGCACAAACAATAGGCGTGTGTCTCCGTCGCATTCCTCCCGAGCAGGTCGGACTCTCCCGCGTGGATTGCCAAAAAATGACTGCCTTCGAGTGTTCGCGGTGGTCGTCGGTTCTCGAGCGGTTTCCGTTCGGGTGGACCACGGGTCGAGCGATCCGGGTGGCTGGGGGCCGTACTCGGACCCCGCCCCGGTGCGCGGGCCATCATGAAAACCGGGGGCCGAGTACGGATCCCAGCCAGCCAGACGTGAGCCAGTCGAGGGTAAACCCCTGGAGGGCGAGGAATGGGGGCGGCAATGAATCCACCACGACGGGTCGAAGGCAAATGACGACAATTCTCGGTTCGCGTCAGGTCGGCAACAGTTCCGGCTCCTCGCTGGCGCGGGAGCTCCCGAACGCGCCGGGGACGGGGTGAATCCGGATGTCCTGGTCTTCTCTCACGTTTTTGCTGCCACCCGAATATTGGTAGCGCGGATCGACGCCCATCCCCAACAGGGTGTGGCCCGACCTGGAATTTCGCTTCACCCAATAATTTTGCATCGACATGGCTCGGTTCCTTTCCTGTCGTGCGTCGTCCCCGAGTCTGTAATGCAAGAGTTATGCCACTTGAGGCTTCTGGGAATCAAGCGGGGTTGGCGATTTGAGTCCCGGACTTTTGACGTACCCCGTTCTGTATTTTTTTTGCATCATGGGTCACCCGGATTCTTCCGAAACCCCTGGATTTCGTTACGTTTGCGTCGATGCTCTCTGAAAAATCGGCGAGGACTGTTAAGATTAATGTGAGAAATCAGGCTCCGATGCGTTATTAGTTTAAGGGTCGCGGTTCGCGGCGAAGGCGACGCACTGATTTTGTTCGAAGAGACCTCCATTACCCCCCGTGGAACTCGTGAACTCCCAGATCCGCTCAATCGGGCCGGCATGGCAGAATCGGCAGCAACGCTCGCACTCTCAATCGCGCCTCGTCTCTGAAGGAATCAGGGCCTGGAGTGGGCGAAGTGCTCTTGGAAAAAAAGCTTGTCGATCACGCGCCGGGGACCGTTCGGACCATTGGCTCATGACGAGACGGCGAGGGGAAGGGAATGCCTGGATATCGAGACGACCAGGATGGTCGCGGCCTTTATGATGCCTTTGCGTCGGGGCTTGATCGTTCGAGGGAAACGGACTCGCGCGGTCGGTTCCCTCATAAGTACTTGACTCCGACGGTTTCGCGATTGCATCAGTTCTTCGAACGCGCGGTCGATTCTCGACCGGATGCGGCTGCCCTCGATTGCGGTGACGAGCGGCTGAGCTATTCTGAGCTCGACGCTTGGGCCAATCAGTTCGCCCGCCACCTGGCCGGTCTCGGGATTCGGCCGGGCGACCGCGTCGGTCTGCGACTTGAACGTTCTGTGCCGCTTTATGTTGCGCTTCTGGGCGTGCTCAAGTGTGGTGCGACGTTTGTGCCCCTCGACGTCGCTCTCCCCGCCGATCGACTCGTCTTTATTGCGAACGATGCAGGGCTCGCTTTGGTGGTGACGTCCTCCACCCTGGCTGGCGCGGTCCCCGACCTCTCGTGTCCCATTCTCGACTGGGACGCTTCGGCCGGGCGGATCATGGCCGAGCCGGGACGGCGGTTGGAGGTCGACACCGGCGCCGACGGCCACGCCGCGGCCTACATCCTCTACACCTCGGGCACCACCGGGCGGCCGAAGGGCGTTTTGGTTAGTCACTCAAGTGTCTGTAATTTTGTCGAAGTGTGCCGTCCGGTCTATGACGTCGGTCCGGTCGACCAGGTTTACCAGGGAATGACGCTCGCCTTTGATTTCTCGATCGAGGAGATCTGGCCGACCTGGGCCTCGGGCGCGACCCTCGTTGCAGGGCCAATCGATCACCGTCGACTCGGTTCCGGGCTCACCGACTTCCTGATCGCGCGAAAGATCACGGTCTTTTTCTGTGTGCCCACGCTGCTTGCGACGATCGAACGCGAGGTGCCCACGCTCCGTACCCTGGTTGTCGGAGGTGAGGCCTGCCCCGAGGCGCTGGTGGGCCGCTGGGCTCGCGACGGCCGGAGGATGCTCAACACCTACGGACCGACCGAAGCCACCGTCACCGCGACCTGGAGCGAGCTTCGGCCCGGCAAGCCCGTGACGATCGGTCGCCCGCTGCCAACCTATTCGGTGCGGCTACTGGGTGACGACCGGGAGGCCGTGCCGGAGGGACAGGTCGGCGAGATCTGCATCGGCGGGCCGGGGGTCGCGGTTGGCTACCTGAACCGGCCCGAATTGACGCGTGACCGCTTCATCCGTGACCCGTTCGACGCGAACCCCAGGGCGCGCCTTTACCGCACCGGCGACCTTGGCCGGTTCACTCCCGAGGGGGAGCTCGAGTTCCTCGGGCGTTCCGATAGCCAGGTGAAGGTCCGAGGCTATCGCGTCGAGCCTCAGGAGATCGAGGCGGTGTTGCGGGAGGACGCCGCGGTGTCCGACGCCGTGGTCGTGCTCGACGGGACGGGACGGGATGGAGGTGAAGTCGGCGAACTGGTCGCTTATATCACTCTGAGGACTCACACGGAGAGTCCCGAAGCGGTGCGGGGCCGATTGCAGAGCAGTCTGCGGCGGCGGCTCCCTGCTTATATGTGCCCGGCCTCGATTGAAGTGCTCGACGTCATGGCGACCTTGGCGAGCGGCAAGGTGGACCGCTCCCGGCTTCCTCCGCCAAGCTCCCCGCGACTGGCCGATGCGGCCGCCGCTCCGCACGTGCCACCGGGCACGCCTCTGGAGCGGAGGTTGGCGGAGGCCTGGGCGCGATGCTTCGGCCGCGGCTTGGTCTCGTTCTCGGTGGAGGCCGATTTTTTTCAAGACCTGGGAGGGCACTCGCTGACCGCTGCAACCTTGGTCTCGAGTCTGCGTCAGGAGGCGGAGTTCCGGTCGCTCAGCATCGCCGACCTTTACGCCAATCCCACGGTTCGCCGCCTCGCCCTTTTTCTTGAAGGCGCTGCGGCACGTCCGCATTCGCGGGCGGATTCGGACCTCGATTCTGATTCACGCGAGGAAGCCCCGCGGTTGCGGCACGGCAACGGTCGCGTCCGGGCGTGTGGCGCGGTGCAATTCGGGTTGCTCTACCTGATGCTGCTCGTCCTGGGGGCGCCTGGCCTGCTGCTGATGCAGGGCGCCGGGGCGGTGGCCGGGACGGCCTGGGGCTTCGCCGCGACCGCGACCTTGGCGTTTACCCTGGCGATCGTGACCAGCACGCTTTTGCCAGTGCTCGCGCGGTGGACTTTGATCGGCCGGTTCCAGGCCGGCCGCTATCCCCTCTGGGGATGGTACTACTGCCGCTGGTGGCTGGTGCGCCACCTGCTCCAGCTCGCGCCTCTGGATCTGCTCGCCGGCACGCCGCTTCTACCGGCGTATGCCCGCCTCCTGGGCGCCCGGATCGGCAAGGACTGCCAGATCGCGACCTCCTTGCTGATGCTGCCCGACCTGATCGAGATCGGACCAGGCGCCAGCATCGGGTACGCGGTCGCGCTCGAGCCGTTCCTGGTCGAGGACGGTTGGCTGCATCTGGCTCCGATCCGGATCGGAGCGGGGGCGTTTGTGGGAACCAACTCGGTGGTGATGCTCGGGGCCGAAATCGGCGCGGGAGCGCGGGTGGCCGAGCAGTCGCTCGTGGCCCGCGACCAGGCGATCCCGGCCGCGACCTCCTGGGCGGGGTCGCCCTCGAGTGCGGGACCGAGCGACCCGCGGCTCGACGCGCTGGAAGCACTGCCTGCCCCCGCGCGGTGGTCGGCGCCATTGCTGGCCGGGTTCCTGTTCGGCAGCCTCTTCCTCGAGCTTTTGCCGGTGCTTTTGCTGGCGCCCGGCCTGGTGCTCTTGCACCACGACCTCGGCGACAACGCGCACTGGCTCCACGGCGTGGCCGTCACCCCGCTGGCGGGGCTTGTTTATGTGTTAACGACCTGCCTTGTCGTGGCGGTCGGCAAGCGCCTGGTGATGCCGCATGCGCGACCGGGCGTGTATCCGTTGTGCTCCTGGTTCGGCCTCCGTAAATGGCTCTCCGACAGGCTCATGGAGACGAGCCTTGGTGCGACCAACTCACTCTATGCGACGCTCTTCACCTCGACATGGCTCCGTTTGCTCGGCGCCAAGGTCGGGCCGCGGGCCGAGATTTCTACCGTGTCGAATCTCGATCCCGACCTGCTTGTCGTGGGCACCGAGAGTTTCGTGGCCGACCTCGCCGTGATCGGCGCCGCACGCTACCATCGCGGTTGTGTGGTGCTGGGGACGACCGAGTTGGGCGCGCGCAGCTTTGTTGGCAACGCGGCGCTGGTGCCGGGTGCCTCGTATTTGCCCCCTGATAGTCTGATCGGCGTGCAGTCGGTGCCGCCGCTGGCGGCCAACGCGATGGCGCCGGGCAGCTCGTGGCTCGGTTCACCCGCGATCTTCCTGCCGCGCAGGCAGGAAAGTGGCCACTTTGAAGAGAGCGTGACCTACCGCCCGCCGCCGAGGTTGGTGGCGGGCCGGTTGGCGGTCGAGAGCGTGCGAGTCGTCCTGCCGGCGACGTTGATGTACCTGGCGCTGTTGATCGGCCTCAAGTCCACCTTCGTCACGGCCGGCTGGCCGATCGGGTTGCGGCTCCTGACCTTGCCCGCCGTCTACCTCGGCTCGGGGCTGGCCGTGACCTTGATCACGGCCGGGCTGAAGTGGCTCGTCGTCGGTCGCTACCGCCCGCGCGTCGTGCCGATGTGGTCCTTCTTCGTCTGGCGGACCGAGCTGATTACCGCGCTCTACGAAAATGTGGCGGTTCCCTGGATTTTGCACTGGTTTACCGGTACGCCACTCATGGCCCCCTTGCTCCGGCTCTTCGGCGCCCGGATCGGCCGGCGCGTCTACATGGAGACCACGTTTCTGACCGAGTTCGACCTCGTTCGGGTCGACGACGACGCGATGGTTGCCGGTTGGACTTCGCTCCAGACCCATCTCTTCGAAGATCGCGTCATGAAAATGTCTTCGCTGATCGTCGGCCAGGGTTGCACTGTGGGGCCGCGCTCGGTCGTGCTCTATGACGCGGAGATGGCGGCGGGTTCGCGGCTTGACGCCCTCTCGCTCGTCATGAAAGGAGAACGGCTTCCGGCCGAGAGTCGCTGGCGCGGGATCCCGGCACGGTTGGCCGATTGAGTGGTGCATCCGGCGCGTTCCTTGACGTCAACCCTCCGTCGCGGCGCCCGTGGCGCGAGACGGAGGCTCGGTCGGCCCGGCCGAGATTCAGAATTCGAGGGAAACATGGCCGGGCCGGTCGTGTCAGTTGGCGACGGAGGACTCGTTCTTGCTCGGGCCCCGGCGCAATCTCGACTGTCCGAACCACCTTCGAAGTCCGCGCTGTCGCAGATCGAGCGAGGGCGAGGGCCGGCTTGCGTTGCGCCTAGGGCCTGCCCTGATTGCGCTGCTGTTGATCGTTGCCTCGGGTTGCCAGACGACTCCGACCGGGCCGCGACCCGAGCCATCGCCCACGATCCGTCGACCCTTGAGAGCGGCTGACGACCGGCGGCTCAAAAGCAAGTCTTCTGATTCGCAACTTCTCATGGCCCGTGCCCCCGCGGTCCTTCCAGGCGCACGCCCTGCTCCTTCTTCCGACCCGGGCGTCCGTCGGTCGTCAATGCCCCAAGACGACGAAGGTGATGACGACGAGGAGGACGACGACGACGAGGACGAGGATGACGAAGACGGGAGCGACGACCCCGGCTTGCGTTCCCCGGTGCAGGTGGGGTTGCGCGGGGCCGATCGCCGCTCCAGTTCGCCGATGCTCAATCGCGAGGGGCCGATCGGCTCACGTCCCGGCAAGGTTCCCGGTCGCGATCGTTCCGTGGCCTCCGGGGGACAGGAAGAGGAAGACGCCGCGAAGCCCGAGCCTTACGACAACGAAAACGGCGATGGTTTCCTACAGCCCGACCTACTGATGAAGGCCCTTGGATTTGAGGCGCCCTCGACCCGTGTGTACGGCTGGGTGGAGGGCGCCTTGCTCCTCGACCCAGCGGCGCCGAGAAACCATCAGACGCTGCCGAACTCCCCCTCCGACCTCGCCAACCGCTGGCAGGTTCCTCAGGCCTACCTCGCCATCGAACGGGTCATGAAGAACGTCGACTCGATGGATTACGGCTTTCGGTTCGACAACCTCATCGGCACGGACTTCGTGCTTTTCAACGACGTTCGCCAACTCGAGAAGCCGTTTCTCTCCAACGGTTTCGGTTACACGCCGACCCAGTGGTACGCCGACCTCCACCTGCCGATTCTCACGGCGGGGGGCCTCGACCTTCGCTTCGGTCAGTTTATTTCCCTGGCCGGCTACGAGTCGGCGTTCGCCCCGGGGCGTCCGTTGCGGTCAACCGGGCTCTTGTTTAATTATTCGCATCCGTTTACGAACGTCGGGCTGCTGACGACGCTCAACGTCTCGGATCAGCTCCAAATCTTCAATGCACCCGTGAACGGCTGGGATCGCCTCCCGAGTGCTCAAGATCAGTGGGGATACATGGGGGGAATCAACTGGGATTCGAAAGACGAGCGAACCAACCTGAGCCTGGCCTACTATGCGGGACCAAACCAGATCACGCGCTCCCTGCCCCGCTCTCCCCTGCCGATCGCGGCGAGACAGCGCTCGCTTCGAGGTCGAGATCGGGGCCAAGAAACCACCCTGATCTCGGCCGTGCTCAGTCACGATTGGAACCGGCGCTGGACCACGGTCTTCGAAGTCGACGGTGGTGCGGAGACAGGGATTCCGGTCGATTCGACCACCGCCGGAACGGTGCGCAACTCGACCTGGTACGGGGCCGGGAACTGGATTCTTTATACGATCAACGACCGCTGGACCGGCGTCGTACGGTCCAGCCTTTTCCGCGACCAAGGGGGAGTGCGGACCGGCTTCAACGACACCTATTTCGAGACCGCGCTGGGCTTGATCTACAAGCCCACCCCATGGTTCTGGATCAGGCCCGAGATCGACTACGACGGCGCCATCGGCGCTCCGCCGTTCGAGACCCGCCACGGCCGGACCAACAACGAGTTCTTTTTCGGGTTCGACGCTCTCTTTCTGTTCTGAGAGAAGGCTTGCAGATCATTCCGTATCGTCGATCTTCCTGTCTCGAGTATTGTGGACGCGAGTGCCGAGGCCCTGGGTTCGACGCTCTTCAACGCGTTTTCACGGGGTTTTGGCCACACGGGCTCGAAGTTTTCCGATCCGTCTGCGGCGATCACTTTTCGAACAGTAGGGCGAGTGTCTCGAACGGGTGGGCGGTTCCGCCCCGGATCGGTCCGCACGGATTTGCGGATTTCCTGCGCGGGGTCGGGTAGAATACCGCTGATCAAGTCAAGTGCCGAACCGGGGAAACGGTCGACCTGGCGGAGGTGCGATCATGCCAATGCCGCAGGACGTCATGCAGGACTTTCTGGCGGGCGGTGGTGAGATGGGCTCGCTCTTGCGGTCCTTCGACTGGTCCAAGACGCCGATCGGCGGCGTTGAGACCTGGTCTCCTGCCTTGGGCAACATGGTGCGGAGGCTCCTGGCCAACCGCTTCCCCCTGCTCTTGTGGTGGGGTCCGCACTACGTCCAGATCTACAACGACGCCCTGCGGCCGATCCTGGGCGCCAGGCACCCGGAAGCGGTGGGCCAGCCGGCCGCGGACTGCTGGTTGGAGAACTGGGCGGTCCTTGGTCCGCTCATCGACACCCCGTTCCACGGCGGGCCGGCCACCTGGAGCGAGGGTCTCGAGCTTGCGCTCAAACGCCCGGGATTGGGGGAGGAGGCGACCCTGACGATCGCCTGCCGCCCCGTGCCCGACGAGGATGCGCCCCATGGGATCGGCGGCATCCTGGCCACCGTCCATCAGGACGCGGTCCCGCTCGGAGCTCGGTTCCGACGCCCGATCGGCGACTCCCGCTGGGCCATTGACACGGCGGCGCCTCGGGTCGGTTCCCTCCTCGACATCACGGCGCAGGCACGCAAGGACGAAGCCCTGCGAGCGAGCGAAGCGAAGTATCGCCGCCTCGTGGAATTCTCGCCCGTGGCGATGTGTGCATGTGATAGTGAGGGTGTCATAACCTTTTACAACGACCGAGCGGCGGACATCTGGGGCTGGTCCCCGCGGGTCGGCGATCGGGTCCACCGATTCTGCGGCGCCTCCAAGCTTAGTTGGCCGGACGGCACCCCGCTCCTGCACGATCAGACACCGATGGCCCAAGCCCTCCGGGACGGGACGCCTTCCCGCAACCGGGAGCTGGTCATGGAGCAGCCCGGTGGGCGGCGGATCCATGTTCTCGTCAATGTGGACGTGGTTCGGGACGCGGGCGGCCGGATCGTTGGGGCCATCAATGTCTTTCTGGACGTCACCGATCTCAAGCAGGCTCAGCTCGAGCTGTGCCTGGCCAAGGAGTCGGCCGAGGCGGCGAACCGGTCCAAGGACACGTTTCTGGCCAACGTCAGCCACGAAATTCGCACGCCCTTCGGCGGCATCCTCGGCATGACCGAGCTGGTCCTGGAAACGCCGTTGACCGACGACCAGCGGCAATGCCTCACAACGGTCAAGGCGGCGTCCGAAAGCCTGCTTGGCCTGATCGACGGCCTACTCGACTACTCGAAGATCGAGGCGGGCAAACTGGAGTTGGACCCGGCCGAATTCTCACTTCGAGCCGTGCTCAGCGAGACGATGCGGACCCTCCTGGCACGGGCACATGAAAAAGGCTTGGGGTTGAGCTGCGACGTGCGGCCGGGCGTTCCTAACGCCCTGGTCGGTGACGCGGGCCGGCTGCGGCAGGTGCTCCTCAACCTGGTCGGGAACGCGATCAAGTTCACCAAGCAGGGGCGCGTCGAGGTCCGGGTGGAACCACTCGCCGAGGGTGCTGAGGCCGGCGGTGAAACGGTGCTGAGGTTCGCGGTGACCGACACCGGCATCGGCATCCCGGCCGACGGTCAAGAGCGGATCTTTCAGGCGTTCGAGCAAGAGGACGGCTCGACCACGCGGCAATACGGTGGCACCGGCCTCGGCCTGACCATCGCCGCGGGGCTGGTCGGCCTGATGGGCGGGACGATCCACGTCCAGAGTGAGCCGGGCCAGGGGAGCACCTTCGCCTTCACGGCGCGATTTGGCGATCGCTCGCGCTCCGCGGAACCGATCCAGGACGTCGCGAGCCCGCCCAACGGCGCGACTTCGCGGCCTGGGGAGACCGTCCCTGCCCCGGCGCCGACCAATCCGCCGCTCCGGATCCTGGTGGCCGAGGACAGTGAGTTCAATTCCCGCCACTTGATTCGGTTGTTGAACCGACGGGGCCACGTTGTCCGGCTGGCCACTGACGGGCGGGAGGCGCTGGACTTGCTGGGAATCGAGGGACAAGGGGCCAGTCACGAGCGCCCTCTGGCGCCGCCGGAGTTCGACATCCTGCTCCTCGACCTCTACATGCCGAATCTCGACGGATTCCAGGTCGTTCGGGCCATTCGCGAGCGCGAGAAGTACGCGGAGGGGCATTTGCCCGTCATCGCCCTGACCGCGCGAGCCCGCCAAGAAGACCGCGAGCACTGCCTCGCGGCCGGGATGGACGAGTACATCGCCAAGCCGATTCGCGCGGAGGAGTTGTTCGCGGCAATCGACCGGATCGTCGTCGCCAACGGCGCTCACCGTGACGATCGATAGCCCTCGACCGGCTCCTCGCGGATCCGTCTCGCGTTCAACTCCGCGACGAACGTGCGGAGCGTTTTCAGCTCCGCTCGCGACCAGGACCGCGCCGGCACGGGAGGCATCCGATAGCGATCGTTCTTGTGAGCCACGCGGGTCAGGATCGCCGACGGATTGTTGCGATCGAAGTAGCCTTCATCGAGCAGGCTCGCAAACACCGCGCTCGGACTCCCTGAGAAAACAAGTGGCGACGTGTTCGATTGATCGTTGCGATGGCAGGCGAGACAGCCTTTTTCCGTGAGGCTGGGTTCGGCCATCAGCGGCCAGATACCCCGTGTGAACCGATCCGCGAACGCGACTCGATCGGCGTCGGTCAATCCGCCGGCCACCCCGGGGGCCGACCCCGGAGGCGCCCCCGCGACCAATGTCAGTGTCATGATCGGGCCCAGAAACGCAAGTCGCATGGCGTGGCGCATCGTGCGTCCTCCTCCGGGAATGATCGAGGCCGAGCGCGAGCTCAGCTGGCTCTGGGGCCCGATTATACAAGAAATTGCACAATATCGATCGGAATAATGTAGATCTGGAGAATTCGAGTGAATACGCCCGAATCGTCCTGTGATCGGACGCGGGTTTGGCGATGAGTCTCGTGGCGATGGACCCGGTCTCACAAGGGGAAAGTTTCCCTGGTTCCCGCATCATGGCTTCCGAATGATCCCGCGCCGCCGGGTCGCTCCCAGGTCCAATCTGCGGCAGGTCGCGACTCGAAACGCCAGTCAGTGTCAAATTCATAGTGAATCGATAGGAATTGTCGGGAATAGGTCTTGACTTCCCTTCGGGGGAGACCGATGATCTCTCTGGCGACTGGGATTGTTGCCTGGGAGGTGCCGGTCCGGGGTCGCCTTGAGGAGATCCATTTCATGATTGCGATCAGGCTGTCTTGCTGTTGTTGACCCCATCCCTCCTCTGACTCGTGCTTGAGACGTGCGCTGACATCGGGCTCCGTCTCGCGCCCTTTTTGAAACAACAAGGTGGAAGGGGGATGTCGGTCCGACCGGTCGTCGGCTCGTCTCGTCCCCTTCGGCTGCGCTCTGGCGAGGCGTTCGTCCCCTTGCGCCCTCTTTTTATTTGCGAGGGGCTGTGGAGCTGCGAACCCTGGACCTGGAGCTTCGACGATTTCCAAAAATGATTTAAAACGTTTGTAAGTATTCACGTTTGCAATTTCGGAGGCGATCTGATGAAGACGACTGGGATTGTGCGTTGGATGGCGGTATTGACCTTGGCGGTGCCCGCTGTGAGCCGGGCGGCCGATGCGCCGGTGCCCAAGGTGTCAGCTCCGCCCTTGATCTCGCTCGACGCTTTGCAGAAGCGGCTCAGTGAGCCGCAGTTGCGACTGCTCGACGTGCGGTCCGAGGAGAAGTACAAGAAGGGCCATCTCCCCGGGGCACTCTGGGTGGATGTCAAGGCGTTGCAGGCGTTGACCAAACCCGAGGCCATCGCCGATAAGGACGCCTGGGCCCGTGGTCTGGCGGCGCTGGCGATCGACGACAAATCCGAAGTGTATGTTTATGATGACGACCGTCAGCACATCGCGGGGAAGGTCTGGTGGCTGCTCTCGTATGCGGGGGCACCTCGGGTCGGCCTGATTGATGGTGGGTTCCCCCTCTGGGAACGCGAGAAGCGGCCGATCAACTCGGACGATCCGCAGGCCAAGCCGCACGAGTTCGCGGTCCACTTCCACGCCAAGCGATCGGCGACGCGTGAGGAGGTTCTGTCCGCGATCCAGGACGAGAAGGTGCAGCTTGTTGACGCCCGTACCGTGGCCGAATACAAGGGCGAGAAGAAGCCGCAGAACGGCGGCCGGGCCGGGCATATTCCCTCGGCCCGCTTGCTCGACCTTTACGGCCTGGTCGATGCCGACGGCCGGTTCCGGAACGTCGAAGTCCAACAGGCGCAATTGGCCAAGGCCGGTATCAAAGTCGACCAGCCGATCATCGTCTACTCCCAGGGCGGCAGTCGCTCGGGCGGGGTCATCTTCGCCCTGCGACGGCTGGGTATCCCGGCCCGTCACTATGTTGCGGGGCTGAGCGAGTGGGCGAAAGATCCGTCCGCGCCGCTGGCTGAAGGCGACGACGCCGGCCGCCGCGCCGAGTAACCCCAGCCAACGTCCTTCGCTTTGAAACCGGAATTCGCCCCAATCGCACGCGACCGGAAGAGCCGTCATGGTTTTCCGGTCGCGTCGCTCTGCGCGCCCCGAACCCCGCGCTTCTGAGGATGTTTCCCGATTCCTTCACACCGGTTCGATGAATCCTTTCGTTCTGGAGATGCTTGACTCGGCGGCGGATTTCAGGGATCGTCGACAGACGGCAGGCGCGGAAAGCGGCCTTCTCCGCGGTCGGAAGTTCCGATCACCCCGTGGGATGCGGTGCGTTTCTCCGGCCCGTTGATCGACGTTTATTGGGAATGATCCCTGGGACGAGCCGCCAGGGAATCGACTCTCACTCGCGAGGCGGCCCGAAGGTTTCCCGCTCGATGCAAATCTCGTCGAAGTGTTCATACGCACTCCGGGCGATCTTCGTCCTTGCCGAGCGCACGGACCCGGGACCTCTGAAGATCGCTGAGATCGCCGAGCGCCAGAAGATCCCGCTCAAGTTTCTCGAGGCCATCCTCAACCAACTCAAAGGGGGAGGATTTGTCCGGAGCCAGCGCGGGGTCGAAGGGGGCTACTGGCTGGCGCGACCGGCCGACCGGATCATGATCGGCGAGGTGCTCCGCTTCATTGATGGTCCCATCTCGCCCTTTGATGGGGCCGCGAACCAATTATCCCTTGGGGAGAGCGAACTCCCTGGGAATGAGGCGTTTTTCCAATTCTGGGAACAGGTCGATCAAGCCCTCTCCGGAGTCGTCGACCAGACGACGTTTGCCGACCTGGTCCGGCGCGACCGCTCGCGGCGGGAAGAGGAAGAACCATTCGTTGCGAACTGGAGCATTTAAGCTCTCTGGCTTTGCGGCATGGAATCGGCCTGGATGTGCAGACAGGGAGCTGACGCTCCCCGCTCGCCTTCAGAGAATTCGGTCGCCCGTAAGGCGAGCGGGGAGCGTCAGCTCCCTGACTTTGTGACAATGTCTACGCCGTTGGCATCGGTTTTCTTCGATTTTCTCATGGGTGACCCTGGGGATGCATCGCCCACTGGGTGCCACGGGTTGTACTCAACCCGTGAGTGATGGCCCAGCTTTTTGGCTCACGGGTTGAGTACAACCCGTGGCACCCAGGGCTTGCACATTATTTAATGTAATGGAAGACCAGGTCCACCTACTTCGCAGACAGGGAGCTGACGTCCCTCGCTCGCCTGGAAGAAATTCCAACGGGTAGATGATTGGCTTAGTTACGGGGATGTGCTCGTGAGCTTCGAAAGCCCTGGAGCCGCGAGAAAGGCCCCGGTCGGCTTGCCGTCGGATAAACGCCAGAGCCGCACGTCGCCATCCCAGCTTCCCGAGGCGATCGTCAGGCCGTCGGGCGAGATCGCCAAGGCATGGATCCAGTCGGCATGGCCCTCGAGGGTGAGCCGAAGCTTGTTCTCCTTGAAGACGCGCACCGTCCGGTCGGCCGAGCTGGCGACGAGGTGCTCGCCGTCCGGGCTGTACCGGAGGCGAAAGACCGGTCCCTTGAAACCGCTGACCGACGCCTCTTGCTTGGCGTCTTCGGTGGGGTTCCAGATTCGGATCAGGCCATCGCCGCCGCCGGTTGCGATCCGCCGGCCGTCTGGGGTGAAGGTCACGGCGTAGACTGTGTCGGCATGGCCGGCGAACGTCACCAAGGTCGCCTTTTTGGCCCAGTCGAACACCTTGCTCGTTTTGTCGCGACTGGCCGTGGCCAGGAGCCGGCCGTCGGGGCTGAAGCTGAGTCCAAGGATCCAGTCGGCATGGTCGTCGATTTCGGTCAGGAGTTTGCCCGACTCGACGTTCCAGACCCGGATTGTGCGGTCGGAACCCGCGGCGGCGACGTGGGCGCTATCGGGGCTGAAGGCGACGGCGAAAATCGAGTCGTCCCCCTCGAAGAGTGTGCGGACCGGCTCGGCTTGGCCGTTGCGGGTCGCGCTCCAGAGCTTGACCGACCCGGACCGGCCCGGGTCACCGCTGGCGGTCGCCAGCCACTGGCCGTTGGGGCTGTAGGCGATCTCGTGGACCCGCTCCTCGACTCCGCGCAACCGCCGCTCGGGCGTGCCGTCGGGGACCTTCCAGAGGTTCACCTCATGGTTTCCCGAGGTGGCGAGGGATGATCCGTCAGGGCTGAACGCGACGGCCGCGATCGGTACCGCGGTCGGATAGCGCTCGGGCACGATCACCGGGGCGCGGCGGCGCCAAACGGCGACCCAGTCTTCGTCTGGGTTGTCGCTGTCGTACCGCGCTCCCTCGGTGACCCAACGCTCGATCAAGGCGACCGACTCCGAGGCAAGCGGACCCTGCTTGTGTGGCATCCGAGGTTCACCGTCATGACGGATCAACTCGACCAGCCGGCTCTCGTTCGGTTGGCCGGGTTCCAAGGTGACATCGACGCCCTGCTGGCCCCCCTTGGCTAGCCGCGTGAAGGTCGTCAGGTCGTATTTGCTCTCGGCCTTCTTGGAGTTGTGGCAGGCGATACAGTGCTCCACCAAGACCGGGGCCACGTCGTTCAGGAAGCTGACACGGCCGGGCGCCGAGGGGGGACGAGGAGGCTCATCGCCCACGGCCACCTGTGCCAAAACGATGGGGGCGACCCATTTCCAAGCGAGGCCAATGCGTCGGGATACGGTCATCATCGAATTTCCTGAGGGTTCGGTGCTCGGTTCGGTCGGCTATTTGGTTAACCGGAACGGGGGCAACTCGTTGGTTTCGGCCTTGATGGTGGCGGTCAATTGCGAGGTCTCCTCGTTCAGATACTTGGCGTGGTACGGGAGCCGCGCGCGGTCGACGACGCGGGTCAGGCCCCGTTTACCCCCCAGGCCTTTGGCGCCCGGAACGATCCGGATCTTGTACTCACCCGGCGCGGCGCCCTCGTTTTGGTCGACGTCATTGGTCTTGAGCGTGAACCCGCCGTCCGGCCCAATCTCGCCGATCGTTTCCGCGACCCTGGCCTTGAGCGGCAGGAACTCGATCTTCCCCGACGAGAGGGGGCTGCCGTCGGCAAGCTCGACCTTTCCCTTGGTGACGTAGAGCGGCTCCGGCTCAATCGCCGAGGTTTGGCCACCACAGCCGGTGAGTCCGAGTACCAGGACCACGGGAAGTCCCGCCAGGACGGCTTGGGAGCGACCTCGAAAACGATTCAGGAAATGCATGGGATTGCTTTCTTTGTTGATTGATAATGTCTTGCATTTGTCGGGTGGGCATGGCCCACCAGGTTCTACCTACATGTCAGAGGTTTTGGTGGGCCGTGCCCACCCGACAAGACGTCATCTCAGACGCTCAGTTGGAGCGTTCCGTGCCCGGTTTCGATGACGTCTTCGAGGACTTGCTGTCATCGGTTGCCGGTTTCTCCTCGGCCTTTTTTTCTCCCTCGTTGGGCTTGGTCATCGCGTCGGCCGCGGGACGGTTGCCACGACTCCTCGTCCCGGCCGCGCTCTCGGCTTTCTCTTCGTCGGTCTCGGCGATCGAGGGATCGATCAGGTAAGAGGTGCCATCGCCGTTGACGGTCGCGAGCCGGTCTCCCTTGGGGCTGTAGACCAGTCGGGAGATCTCGCCCCGCGGGCGATGGAGTCGATAGGTGCGAGTGGTTTGATAGGTCGTGACGTCCCAGGTGCGGGCGGTGCCGTCGCCGGCCGAGGTGCCGAGGGTCTTGCTATCGGGGGAGAAGGTCACGGAGGCGGTGCGGCCGGTGTGGCCCGCCAGGGTTTTGCGAGGCTGGCCCGTCGAGGCGTCGTAGAGCTTGATGGTCAGGTCGCGGTGCCCGGTGGTGGCCAACAGGGCACCGTCGGGGCTGAGGGCGAGCAGGTCCGGGTCATCGTCTTCATCGGGTTCGATCTCGAAGCGTTTGCGCCCTTCGGCGGGGTCCCAGAACCGGACGAACCGGTCTTTGCCCGCGGAGGCCAGGCTCTGGCCGTCGCGGGAGAAGGCCAAGGCGGTGATCGCCCCGGTGTGCGCGGTCAAGTGGATTCGCGTTTGGTTCGAGGCCAGGTCCCAGAGCCGGATCGACTTGTCCGCGCCGGCCGAGGCCAGGGTCTGGCCGTCGGGACTGAACGCCAAGGTCGCGACCGCATCCCTATGACCGGCCAGTTTGGCCAGCGGCTTACCGTCGGCTGTATTCCAGAGTCGCACGGCCGTATCCGCGCCCGCGGAGGCGAACGATTTGCCGTCGGGGCTAAAGGCGACGGCTGCCACTTCTCCCTCGTGCCCTTCGAGGTCCAGGCGGACCTTGTTGGTCTGGGCATCCCAGAGCTTGACCCGCCCGGCGCTGTCGCCGGTGGCGATCGTGGTTCCATCAGGACTGAAGGCGACCGCCACGATGGCGCCGGCTTGGTGGGAGGACCCATCCGGGGAGGGCTCGCTGGTCATGTCCCAGAGCCGGACCAGGCCGTCGGTGCCTCCGGTTGCCAGGGTCTGGCCGTCGGGCCGGAACGCCAGTGCGAGCACCGGACCGGAATGCGCGGGGATGGTCCGCAACAGGGACCCTGAGGAGGCATCCCAGAGCCGGACGGTGCCGTCGGCTCCGGCCGAGGCGAGCACCTTGGCGCTGGCGTCGTAGGCAACGATCAGGACCGAGCCGTCATGGCCGGTCAGAACGTGCGGTTCGCGACCGTTCCGCCAATCCCAGATCCGGATCGTGCCATCGGTTCCGGCCGAGGCCAGGGCCGAGCCGTTCGGGGAGAACGCCAAGGAGAGGGCACGCCCCTTCTCATGGCCGGGGAGGACAAGCGTTTCGAGGCCATTGGCCGGGTCGTAGAGCCGGATCGAGTGGTCCCAGGCGGCCAGGGCGAGGGCCCGTCCGTCCGGGCTGACGGCGAGTGCCGAGAGGTATTCGCCGGGCCTTGGAATCGTTCGCTCTGCTTTGCCCGACTCAACGTTCCAGATCCGCGCGGTGTGGTCGTCGGACGCAGAGGCGATCGTCTTGCCATCGGGGAAGAAGGTCGCGGCGAAGACGCCGTCGGTGTGGCCGGTCAATGGTTCCCGAGTGGACCAGTCGGTTGCGTCCCAGGCAATTACGTTTTTATTGCTGGATGCGGCGATCAGGGTCTTTGAGTCGGGGCTGAAGGCGAGCGTGAAATAGGCCCCGCCCACGTACCGGGCCGCCGCGATCGGATCATCGCCGGACTTGCGGCCGCCGAGCGACTGGATCGCTTGTCCCGACCTGGGGTCACGGAGTGTCACCGTACCGTCGTCACTCGCCGAGACGAGCGATTGGCCGTCCGGACTGAACGCGAGCGATCGGACGGCCGCCCAGTGGCGTGTGCCGTCGCCCAAGACGGCGACCACGCCGTTGGGCTTCGGCTCCACCTGCGGTTTCGGTTTCTCGACCGGGCCGGCCGGGACGTCGCTCGCCCCGGCCCCGGCCCCTTGGATTGTGGCCGCGGCCGCAACGGCCAGGCCCAGCGCGAGGCGGATCGTTTTTCGTCGCATGATCGTGGTCCTTTCGGGAGGAAGACGCCTCCTCAGGCGCGGTCACCCAAGGTCGGCGGGTGAGTGCGGAAGGGCACCGACCCCGACGCCGAGGAGGCGTTGGGAAATGACTCAGTGGCGGAAGAGGAACTCCTTGGAATTGAGCAAGGCCCACTGCAGGTCTTCCCAGGCGCGACGGCGGTCGGGCGTCTTGGAGACATAGCCGAGCCCGGCCGCGCGCTCCTCCGCGGTCGGAAGGCGTGAGAGCGTGGCCAGGTAGACCTCTTCGATGACCTCCGAATCGGCACGGTTGGCGGCCAGGAGCCGGCCGATCCGGTTCTCCGGGCGGGTCAGTTTGTCTCGGACGCTCGGCCCGTTAATCAGTTGAAGCGCATGCACCAGGCCGGCGTCGCCACCCCGCTCGCACTCGCACGAGGTCTCGCGCGCGGGTTGGCCGAAGGCGGAGAGGAACGGGTGTTGATAGACGTCGCCGTCGGGGAGCTGCGCGGCACGCGTCCCCACCGGCATTCCCCCGAACGTCTGGCTCGCGTTTCCGGTGTCCACAAGCTTCTGGCCGGCGTCGCGGTTCCGCTGGTCCGGGTCGTCGAACCGCTCCGGCGAGCCCGTGGCCGATGAGATGGCGTCGAGCAAGGGCTCGGCCGGCACCATCTTGACCACCGCCGACACGAAGTAACGCGCTCCGCCGCGGGTCTCCTCGTCCGGGAGCGAGGCAAGCTGGTAGACCCGCGAGTTCACGATCGTCCGGATCAATTGCTTGACGTCGTAGCGGTTCGCGATGAGGTCCTGGGCCAGCGCCTCGAGTAGCTCTTCGCTGGCCGGCGGGTTGGAGTCGCGGACGTCGTCGACCGGGTCGACGATCCCGCGTCCGAGCAGGTGATACCAGGTCCGGTTGGCCAGTTCGCGGGCGAAGAACGGGTTCTCCTTGGACGTTAGCCAGTCGGCCAGCACGACCCTGCGCTCGCCGCCGGCCGGGATCTCGGCGACGGCTCCCCCGAGGAACTTGGGCGGGACGACTTGCCCGGTCCGCGGGTGGATCGTCTCGCCGGACTTGTCGTCCTCAATGATCAGGGCCCCTTGGTTGAACCGGGCGATCCGCGGGTTGGTCGGATCGAGCTTCGAGGTCACCCGGGCGAAGAACGCCGAGAAACCGTAGTAGTCGTCTTGCGTCCAGCGCTCGAACGGATGATTGTGGCACTGGGCGCACGACATCCGGACGCCGAGGAAGAGCTGAGCCGTGTTCTGAGCCAGCCCTTGGGGGTCTTTGGCGACCCGGTCGTTGCGGAAGAAGCTGGCCGGCGGGTTATTGAACGTGCTCCCCTTGGCTGAGAGCAGCTCACGGACAACCGCGTCGAACGGCCTGTTCCGCGCGACCTGATCGCGGATCCAACCGTGAAACGCATAAGCCCCCTTGGCCTGGACGGCGCGGCGGTTGTTGCCCAGGACGTCGGCCCACTTCAAGGCCCAGATATCGGCATATTCCGGGCGTTCGAGCAGGCTGTCCACGAGCCGTGTCCGCTTATCGGGGCGGGGGTCGTTGAGGAAGCGGCGAACCTCCTCGGGCGTGGGCAAGACGCCGCAGAGGTCGATCGAGACGCGGCGGAGGAATTCATGATCCGGGGCTAGGTCGGCGGGCGCCAGGCCGAGCAGCTTCTGCTTGGCGAACAAGTGGGTGTCGACGTAGTTGTTCGTCGGAGGGTTGGTCCAGGGCTGGCTCGAATCGGGGTCGATGTAGGTCAGCAGGACCGGCGCCAGCTCGTCCAGGTAGCGGGCGAGGATGGCGGCCTGTCCCGCGCGATGGAACTCGACCAGGCCGTTGCGATCGACGTTCGCCACCGCTTCGTCGCTGCTGGTGAAGACGGTCAGGCGGGTCACGTCGCGGGTCGTGCCGTCGCTGAACCGAGCCGTGACCGAGACCTGCTGCCGCTTCGAGGGGGCCTTGATGAGGTGGGGGCCGGGCGCGATGGCGATGCCGGCGAGCTTGGGCAAGTCGGCCGGGTCATCCTTGGCGCCCCCGGCGATCCAGGCTCGGATCAAGGGGAAAGCGGGGTCGTCGGGCCGAAGGCGCTGGCCCCCTTCGTGAGGGACCCGCCCCTGCCCTTTCTGGAGGATCAGGCTCGAGTCCGGGTCGGAGACACTGATCCGCCGGCCCGCGAGGTCGCGGGTCAGTTGCAGGTAGTCCGCCGCGGGGTCGAATCCACGGAGACTGAGCTTGAACCCGTTCTTGCCGGACGGCGTGCCGTGGCAGGCCCCTGCGTTGCAACCCGAGACGTTCAAGGCGGCGATCACCTCGCGGCGAAAGCTGACCGAGTCGGGGCCGTCGAGGCCCGCGACGGTCACAGGAACGGCGACGTCCCCCTTCCCCGCGCGAAGGTGGATGGTCGTTCGGCCATTGGCCTTGGGTGTGACGAGACCATCGACGGTGATCGAGACGATTCGCGGGTCGTCCACCTCAATCTTGACGAGGTGCGTCAGGTCACGCACCGCGCCGTCGCGGTCGTGGCCGGCGACGAGGAGTTGACGCGTTTCTCTCCGGTCGACCAGGTCGATTTTCGCGGGAGTCACGGCGAGGGTGTCGGGCTGGCCGATCCCCCGATCATCGTCGTCGACCCCCGCCCCCGCGACTGCGGGGAATGCGGCGAAGACCAGGGCCAACGCGAGCGCCGGAGCGGCGGACGGGCACGGGCCGGGTCGTAATGTTCCAGGCATGTTCGAGTCAGCTCCCCTTCATGTTGGGATGCGGCGGCCTAACAACAAGGGCCGCCGCCCGTGATCGATTTTTTTGGGGATTCAGGCCAGGATGGCGCGGATCGGATCGCCCTTGACCAGCTTGTGCGGCCGGTTCAGTTGATCATAAAGATGGGTTTCCACGTCGATGCCAAGCGCGTGGTAGATGGTCGCAAGGACGTCCTGGGGCGTGACCGGGTCGGCCGCCGGGTAGGCGCCGATCTTGTCCGAGGCGCCGTAGACGGCCCCCCCTTTGATCCCACCCCCGGCCAGCAGGGTGCTGTAGCAGGCCGGCCAGTGGTCGCGACCGCCGCGCGGGTTGACCTTGGGGGTCCGGCCGAACTCGTTGTGGAAGTAGACCAGGGTCTCGTCGAGCAAGCCGCGTTCGTCGAGGTCTTCGAGCAAGGCCGTGAACGCCAGGTCGGTGGGCGGGTAAAGTTGGTCACGCGTCAGCGCGAAGTGGTTCTGGTGGGTGTCGTAGCCCGGTCCGCCGACCCCGCCGATGTTGCTTCGCAGCCAGTTGATCTGCACGAGCCGGACCCCGGCTTCGACCAGGCGACGCGCCAGCAGGCAGCACTGGCCGAAGTAGTGGTCGCCATACCGTTCGCGGACGTTGGCCGGTTCGGCCTCGACGTCAAAGGCACGCTGGGCCGCGGGCGACGAGATCACGTCGAACGCCTTGAGGTAGTGGGGGTCGAGATTGTTCGCGGCCGCGACCTTGTCCAGTCGGCTGGCGGTGTGGCCGATCTGGTCGAGAAGCAAGCGGCGATTGCCGAGCCGGGCCGCGGGCAATTCGGGGTCGGACGCCAAGGCGCCCGGCGAGTAGCCGGGCTGGCCCGGAAAGCTGTTGACCCGGTACGGGTCATAGCCCGAGCCGAGAAAGCCGGCGAACTGCCCCGGCCACTCCGGCCCGTTCGGGCCCATAGCCTCGGGCAACATCACGAAGCCGGGCAAGTCGGGCTTTACGGGGAGCAGCTTCGAGACGACCGAACCGAAGTGGGGCTTGTCGTCGCGACTCATAGTCGCCGACTCCGGCGTCACGACCCGGCCGATCAAGTCGCCGCAGAGCGTCAGGTAAATCGCCGACGGGTGGAGCGTCTGGTTGTGGTGGATCGCCCGCAGGATCGCGGTCTTGTGCTGGAGCTTGGCCAGCCTTGGTAAGTGTTCGTTGAGCGTCACGCCAGGAACGCTTGTCTTGATCGGCTTCCAGGCTCCGCGAACCTCGGCCGGAGCGTCCGGCTTGGGGTCGAACGAATCCATCTGGGCGGTGCCGCCGTTGGTGCTGAAGATGATGACCGACTTCGCTTTACCAAACCCAGGAGCCCGCCCCGCGGCCACCGACTCCGCCCCTTGGGCCTGGAGCCGGAGCAGCCCGGGGAGCGAGAGCCCCCCCAGGCCCAGGCCCCCAATCCGCATCGCCTCCCGCCGGGTCAGGCCGTCGCAGAGCCGAACCCCTTGATTCATCTCGAGTCGCAACATCAGAAGGCTCCGATTTAAAAGTGAGTCTATCGGAATAGTAGGAATTTGGGTGCGATGCTCCGGAATCAATAAGAGTCGGCCGAGATCACCTCGCCACCGCCCCGGGTTCCGAGCGCGAACCAGGTCCGGTCGGAGATCGAGTCTTTGATGAATTTGACGCTGCCGTCACCGAGGAGCACGTTGACTCCTCCCGAGTGCCAGCTCCGGCTTGCCGTGTTCATGTTGGGGCCGGCGGCCGGGAGTTCGGAGAGGAGGTGGGTGGAGTTGAAAAAGCAGTCGGCGTGGGGGGTATTCGGGGTCTGGAGCATCGAGACCAAGGCGCCTCGGTGGGTCCGGCTCAAGGCCCAGAATTCCGCCGCCTGGTCAAGCTCGTTCAGGCCGGCCGTACGAGCGGCGTCGCAGGCCGCTGTGTAGGCCTTGTTGTTGGCGTAACCGGCCGGGCTCGTCGCCACCTGATCTTGGCCGTTGCCGCTGGGAGCGTTGGACGGCCAGGGGACCTTGGTGAAGAACTCGGTATGGTCCTTACTGCCGAGGATCGAGTTGCCGGTCCGAATTTCCGCGATCACCACCGTGTTGCTCGATCCATCCACGAAGTCCTTGATTCCACGAGAGACTTGCGACGCGAAGGCGCCGATGCCGACGCCCCCCGAGGTGGCGTCCCAGCGGAACTGGGGACCGATACTGGCACCATAATTCGTGGAATTGGGAAAGATCGTCGAGTGTGGACTCGAGGGGCAAATGAATGTGTTGACCCTCGACTTGACGACCGTCGTGTTACCCGATGCGTTGACGTCGCAATTGCCAATGACGCAGCCCACCTGGAAATTGAAGGCGTTGTACAGGTTTTGACCTTCCATCGAGCCGAGGCTGCGGAGCAGCACGCTCGGTCCCCAGTGATCCTGGTAATTATCCAGGGCCCCCACGCCGTTGACGGGGACGGCGAGCGGCGGGAAGACGTCATTGCTCGAGTGATAGTTATGCAAGGCCAGGCCGAGCTGCTTCAGGTTGTTCGTGCACTGGGCGCGGCGGGCCGCTTCGCGTGCTGACTGCACGGCGGGTAAGAGCAAGGCGATCAGCACGGCGATGATCGCGATCACCACCAGGAGCTCGATCAGCGTAAATCCAGGCCGTTGTCGAAAGCGCATGGCTTGAGAATCTCCGGGTTTGGGGACATCCGCCCTCCCGATCAAGATCGCGTGGTGCGGTCCCGACCAAGGGCACGTCGATCACAGGTCGAAGCGCGGACGCGATGGGCGCAGAAGCGTCACGTCCGCAGGCCAATGGAGTCAGAGGCGGTCACCCGCCGGTTACGCGGTTTTTCAGGGACGCACCGTCACCTGGGAGCGTCCGGAACCCCAGCGAAGTCAGGACGTACCGGTCCGCCCCGTGGGGCGGATGCCACTCGTAGCCCACCGAGTCTGCGAAGATGAGCGGGGACTGGGCGGCCATTGGCGGGGGGGAACGCCGGTCGCCTCGATTTCGAGTTGGCTCCCGCCTTCGATCAAGACGGGTACAGGCACTCAGTAAGACAGGTGTTTGAGTGACTACAGCAGAGAATCATTCTCATCAAATGGTTCCTGGCGAGATGAGTGATTTTGACTGACTGCCAAACCGTTTTCAATGACCTCTCGTCACCGTATGTTGCACGATCATCGGTTCCTGAGAGTTTGATGTCAAGACAAAATCTACATTAAGTCGACCGGATTGATAGGAAATCGAAGTCTGGTTGGCTCAAGTGGTTGATTTTTCAGGGTTTAGATTGGGTGGTGTTCGATTTGCCGGGATGGTCTCAGCGACCTCGGAGCTGAGCGCAGTCAAGGAGTCAGAGGATTTCTTGGGCGCAATGCGAGCGAAGACTGCGGGAAATGACAAGACCCGAGGGTGTCGTCGTTTGGGGTTTCGACTTTGAAGGGAGTGAACTGAAAATTGATCGTATCCGAAGTAGGCCGCCGATTCTTGCGAGGATTTTTGCTATCGTGCTCACCTTCCGAAGGTCGCGCGGCCGCCAGCCTCGCCTCGCGCTGGGGGCAAAACACGAATGCAGCTCACGTTGGCAGTTCTGGTCGTGGGGTTGAGTGTCGGGCTGATCGTACGACGCTACGAGATTCGGCTAACGCTCCTCGGCGGCGGATTGGCGCTGGCGATCCTGGCCGGTCGACCACTGGCGGTGCTGGACACGTTCGCACGGTCGATGGTCGCGCCGATGGTCGCGCCGATTTGCGCGGCGATGGGGTTTGCCGCGGTCTTGCGGACGACCGGCTGTGACCGGCAACTGGTCCGTTTGCTCCTGGCTCCCTTGAATCGTCGGCGTTGGGCGATCGTTCCAGGGGGGATTGCGTCGGCCTATCTCGTCAACCTGGCGGTACCGAGCCAATCGAGCGTGGCGGCGATGCTCGGGCCGATCCTCGTCCCGTTGCTGATCGCGGCGAAGCGGAGTCCGGCCGTGGCGGGGGCGGCCCTGGTGCTGGGGGCGTCCTTCGGAGGTGATCTGCTCAATCCGGCCGCGCAGGACGTTCAATCGCTGAGCGGTCTGCTCGGCGTCTCCCCCGGGGCGCTCAGTTCCCGCGTGATTCCCGCGAGCCTGGCCGGCCTGGTCACCGCGATCGTCACCTTCGTTCTCGTGACGGCTCGATCGCCGAGCGGCAGGCACGACGTCCTCGACGAGCAGGACCTCGAACCAGGAGTGGAGGAACGGGTGAATTTCCTCAAGGCGATCGTTCCGCTCGTGCCGGTCAGTCTCTTGCTCTTGGCTCACGGCGGGCTGAAGTCGCTCGGCTGGCTCCTCGAGGTGGAGGGACTGAATGTACGTCCCGACCTGGCCGCGGCGATCCCGGTGGTCCGTGCCCTTTTGATTGGGTTCGCGCTGGCGGCCGCGATCGGCTGGCGGGACCTGCGGCAGGTGGTGCAAAGTTTTTTCGATGGGATGGGGGCCGCCTACCGCGACGTGATCTCGCTGACGATTGTTGCCCAGTGCTTTGGAGCCGGCGTCGTTGCGGTCGGGCTGGGGGAGCTTTTGATCCGCCACCTGGGCGATTCGCGCTGGGGGATGGCTTCGCTGGCCATTGGCCTCCCCTGGAGCCTGGCCACCCTCTCGGGATCGGGAACCGGGCCGGTCCTCGCTTTTGCGCACGCGTGCATCGCCCCGCTGGGCGACCACCCGGGAGTGCCGATGCTGGGCGCTCTGACCTGCCTGGCGGCCGCGTTCGGCCGGACCATGTCCCCGGTGTCGGCGGTCGTTCTCTGTAGCGCCGGGATCGTCGGCGTAACGCCCTCGGAGTTGATTCGTCCCTTGCTGCCGGCCTTGATCGTCGGCGCCATCGTCGCCTTCGCAACCATGCTCTCGCTCGGCTAACGAACTGGTTACGGCGGGATCGAACCGACCAAGCCGGCGTTTCGCCGGCCCGGCCGTGTTTTGGAATGGCCGTGGCCGTCCGCCGACTCAGCCCTCTTTTCAGGGGCGTGAGAGCACCGGCTTTTCGTTCGTCATCGGCTGCGCCGGCCGAATCTGGCCCAATCGCCGCGATTCGATCGTTTCTTCGCCCTTCGGCGAGGACCGGACGATCAAGGCGGCCGCGCCCTCGGTGGATTCGACCAGGGGGAGCCCCCGCGCGGGACCGAGGACGTAAATCGCGGTGTCGAGGCTATCGGCGGTCAGGCCGTCACGCGCGAAAACGGTGACGTTGGAGCGGTTGACGACGCCCAGGCCGGTCCTCGGGTCGACGATGTGGGCGTAGCGCTTGCCGTCGATTTCGACGAATTGCTCGGCATCGCCGGCCGTCGACACGGCCGCGTTGCTCAGGGAAACATAGCGCCTGGGCACGTCTTTGCCCGGATTCAAGGCGGCGACGCCGATGGTCCAGCCGTCGCGGCCGGGGGGAGGATCGCCCACCACGATGTCTCCGGCCCCCGCGACCAGGGCGCGGGTCACGCCCTTCGATTTCAAGACGCGGAGGGCTTCATCGGCGGCGTATCCCTTGGCCAGTCCGCCGAGATCCAGCTTCATTCGAGGCCGGGTGAGCTGGACCGTTTTCGCCCGGGGGTTGAGCCGCAGCTTATCCGAACCGACCAGGGCCAGAGCTTCGGCCAAGCGGTCGGAGTCGGGCATTTTCTGGTCGCGACGCGCTCTGCGCCAGAGTCGGACGACCGGGGCCACGGTGACGTCGAATGCCCCGTCGGATTGCTCGTAGACCGCCTTGGCGCGAGCGAGGACCGTGAAGAGCGGATCGCTGACCGGGACCGGAGGCCCACCGGCCTGCCGGCAGAGCCGCATCAGCTCACTTTCCGGCTGATAATCACTCAAAATCGCGTCGAGAGCGGCGATTCTGGCGAAGGCGGCCTGGGAGGCGCTTCTGGCAGTCGCCTCGTCTTCTGTGTATAAAACAGTATTAAATGAGGTCCCCATGTGGGTTTCGGCGAAGTCGAATCGGGTCAGTTTTGGCGTTGACTTGTCCTCGGCACTGGCCCCGGCCGTTGTGAGCACGAGCAGAAACCCAAGGCCCAGTTGGGCGATCATTGTCGAAACCCCCAGCGACCCGGTTTTGAGGGCGCCGACCGCCCCCGACCCTTCCGTGGAGAATACCACAAGTGCGCTTGTTTTCGCTGCCTGGTTTGTCGGTTGCCGTGGCCCTCGCTCTCGCCGGTTTTGCCGGGTCCACCGTGAGCCTGGCCCAGGAAGAGAAGGACGCTTCACGCCCGGAAGACATGAAGCCATATGTCGAAAAAATTCCGGGAACCGACCAGAAATTTGAGATGGTCCCGATCCCGGGTGGGACGTTCGTGATGGGGAGCCCGGCCACCGAGGAGAAGCGCTCCGAGGACGAAGGGGCGCAACACGAAGTGGCGATCGCCCCCTTCTGGATGGGCAAGAAGGAAGTCACCTGGGATGAGTACGACGAATTCGCGTTCGCGTTTGACCTGAAGCGCAAGCAACGGGAAGGCGTCGATACCGCCAAGCAGTCGGAGAGCGAGAAAGCGGCCGACGCGATCACCCGGCCGACTCCCCCCTACGCCGACGAGACCTTCGGACTCGGCCGGAAGGGCCAGCCGGTGATCTGCATCACCCACCACTCGGCCATGGAATATTGCCGCTGGCTTTCGACCAAGACGGGCAAGCTCTATCGTCTACCCACCGAAGCGGAATGGGAGTACGCCTGCCGCGCGGGCACGAAGACCGCCTACTCGTTCGGTGACGATCCGAGCAAGCTCGAGGAGTATGCCTGGAACGTCGACAATGCCGAGAAGCCCCAGCCGGTCGGCAAGAAGAAGCCGAACCCTTGGGGCCTGTATGACATGCATGGCAACGTCTCGGAGTGGTGTCTGGACCACTACGTTCCGGACCTCTACAGTACTCTGGCGAAGGGTCCGCTCGCAAAAGGGCCGGTCGTGCTCCCCACCGCCCAGGAATACTCGTATGTGGCCCGCGGCGGGTCGTGGGACGACGATGCCGATCGGCTTCGGAGCGCGGCACGCCTGGCCTCGAACCTCGAGTGGAGCGTGCAGGATCCGCAGCGGCCTCAGAGCATCTGGTGGCACACCGACGCCACCTTCGTCGGTTTCCGGGTCGTTCGCGCCCTCAATGAGCAAGAAGACCTCCGAGGTGTGAAGTCACTTGTGGTCAAGAAGAAGGGAACGAAGTAATTCCTCCCTTCATTTTGTGAGAACGATCGGCGCCGGGCTCGCTCGCTTCGATTCCGGCGCCGATCTCTAGGGACTCTTGATACCCGTTCTTGAACGCCCTCAGCCAAGGGAGAACGCACTATGACCGAGCCCAACGGCTCCAATCGCCGCGATTTCCTCAAGACCTCGACGCTCGCCGTCGGAGGTGCCGTCGCCACGCAGATCGGGCTGAGCTCGACGGCCCACGCCGCGGGTTCGGACGTGATCAAGGTCGGTCTGATCGGCTGCGGAGGCCGGGGCACCGGCGCGGCCGAGCAGATTTGCATTGCGTCGCAGCCTGACAAGAACGTCAAGCTCTACGCGATGGGCGACCTGTTCCTCGATCACCTCGAGACGGCCCGCAAGCGGCTCACGGGGGCTGTGGGCGATCAGGTCGACGTGACCAAGGAGCGTTGCTTCACCGGTTTCGATGCCTTCCAGAAGGTCATCGACTCCGGCGTCGACCTGGTGATCCTGGCCTCGCCGCCCGGGTTTCGGCCGATGATGATCGAGGCGGCCGTCAAGGCGGGCAAGAACATCTTCACCGAGAAGCCGGTGGCCGTGGACGGGCCGGGCATCCGCAAGGTTCTCGCCGCGGCCGAAGAGGCGAAGAAGAAAGGGCTGGCCGTCGTGGCCGGGACCCAGCGTCGGCACCAGGCCGGCTACGTCGAGTGTATGAAGCGGATCCACGACGGCGCCCTCGGTGAGCTCACCGGCGGGCAATGTTACTGGAACCAGGGCGGGCTCTGGATGAAGCCCCGCGAAACGAGCTGGAGCGACATGGAGTGGCAGGTCCGTAACTGGCTCTACTTCACCTGGCTCTCGGGCGACCACATCGTCGAGCAACACGTCCACAACCTCGACGTGATCAACTGGGCCTTCGGGACTCACCCGGTTCGCGCCGTCGGGATGGGGGGCCGCCAGGTCCGCACCTCGCCCGACTACGGCCACATCTTCGACCACTTCGCGACCGACCTGGAGTATCCCGGCGGCGTCCACGTCATGAGCATGGCCCGGCAGATCGAGGGTTGCGAGAAGAACATCTCGGAAACCGTCGTCGGCACCGCCGGCAAGTGGTCGAGCGCGGGCAGCCGGCTCCAGTTCACGGGCAAGGACAAGTATCGGTTCAACGAGAAGTCCACCGATCCTTACGTCCAGGAGCACATCGACCTGCTCGCCAGCATCCGCGCCGGCAAGCCGCTCAACGAGCTCAAGACGGTGGCTGAGAGCACCTTGACCGCGATCATGAGCCGGATGTCGGCCTACACCGGCGAAGCCGTGACCTGGGAACAGGCGCTCAACTCGAAGGAAGACCTGCTGCCCGCGAATCTCGTCATGGGCAACCTGCCCGTGCCGCCGGTGGCCATCCCCGGCCAGACCAAGTTCATCTAATCTTCGGTCCCAACCGATTGAGGCACCTCCCCTCCTTGGCGAGGGGAGGTGCCTTTCGCATATTCCCACCTCACACCCTCACTCAATCATAAAATGACGAAAAAGGACTGACCTATGAAGAGGCTGTTCGGTTGGTTCGCGCTCTGCGGCCTGGCGCTGGTTGCCGCCACGTCGAACGCAGAAGCCGCGGATACCAAGATCGTCTTGATCGCGGGCACTCCGAGCCATCCCGCCGGAGCGCACGAGTTCAACGCGGGGACGAAGCTGCTCGTCAAGTGTCTCAAGGAGGTCCCCGGGATCGACCCGGTCTTCGTCGAGGGGGGCTGGCCGAAGGACGAGAGCGTCTTCCAGGGCGCCAAGTCGGTCGTCTTCTTCATGGACGGTGGCGGCCGGCACCCGATGATCCAGGGAGAGCGCCTGGAAACGATGCGCAAGCTGATGGATCAAGGGGTCGGCCTCGTCTGTCTCCACTACGCGGTCGAGTTCCCCAAAGGCAAGGTCGGCGACCAGATTCTCGACTGGCTCGGCGGCTACTACGAGACCGCCTACTCCGACAACCCCCACAATCATGCCCAAATCATCCCCAAGAGTGATCATCCGATTACGCGAGGCGTCAAGCCGTTTCGCGTCAACGATGAGTGGTACTTCAAGATTCGGTTCCGCCCCGAAGACGCCCGAGTCACGCCCATCCTGACCGCCGAGGAACTCGTCGGCCACGATAAGAAAACGTATCGGGACCAGGTGGTCGCCTGGGCGACCGAGCGACAAGGCGGCGGCCGAGCATTCGGGTTCACCGGCGGTCATTTTCACACCAACTGGGGCGACGAAAATTTCCGCACCCTCGTGCTGAACTCGATCCTTTGGAGCGCCAAGCTCGAGGTCCCCTCCGAAGGGATCAAGTGCCCGGTCTCGGTCGAGGAACTCGCGAAGAACCTCGATCCCAAGGGTAAGTGATCGACATTTTTAAGCGTTGATGTGTTGCTGTGTTGTCCCGTAGGGTGGGCATGGCCTACCTCCTCAAGAGCCTGGTGGGCCGTGTCCACCCTACGGGAGCAAGGACAGGGTGGTGCCTCTTTATGAGCGATCGGCCGGCGGGTTCTGTTCGTGCGCCATGGCCCAGCCCGGCTTGGTGATCGGCTCCTGGCCGGCAGGAGGGGGCTCGACGAGCTTGTCGTAAAGCTCAGGGCGGCGGGCGCGAAGATAACGGCGGCCGGAGGCCTGTTCGAGCTTGTCGGCCGTCAGGAGCGCGACGACCACGTCATCCTCGAGTGCCGCGCTTTCCGCAAGCACTTCTCCGAACGGGTCGAGGATCATGGCGAGTCCCGGCTTGATCGTGTCGTCGTCGCGCCCGATCGGGTTGCTGAACACGGCATAGATCCCGTTCTCCCAGGCCCGCGCCGGCAGCCAGCGCATCAGCCAGCCTCGTCCTTTCGGACCTTGAAACTCCTGGCGGAGCCGGACCGGATCGCGGTGCCGCTCGTCCCAGAGCCGGCGATCGACGGTCCCCCGCCCCGGCATCACCGAGGGCAGGCACCCGGTGACGTGCGGCATGAAGATCACCTCCGCGCCCAACAGGGTCGTGATCCGCACGTTTTCCGGCAAATTGTTGTCGTAGCAGGTCAGGAACCCGACCTGGATCCCCAGGATCTCGACCACGGTGTAGCGATCACCGGGCGACAGGTGCGGATTGACGAATGTGTGCAGCTTGCGATGCTTGGCGAGAAATCCGTCGGGACTCACGGCGACATAGCAATTATAGAGATGCCCCTGTTCGTCCTTTTCGATCAGGCCCGCCATCACGACCACGCCCGCTTCCCGCGCGATCTCGGTCAAGGCCCGGACCGATGGGCCGTCGGGGACGGACTCCGCGACCGCCGTGAGCTGGTCCCGGTCGAGATGTTGCAGGAAGGTGTAGGCGGTGATCGAACACTCGTGAAAGCTGACGATCTCGGCCCCCTGCTCTACCGCGACTCGGGTCAAGTCGCGGATTCGCGCGAGGTTGTACGGCTTGTCGTTGTCGTGGTGCTCAAACTGGACGGTTGCGACACGGATATCTCGCATCAAAGACGCCTTTCTCAATTCTGTCGTGACATCGCTTCGAGGATCGCCGATGATATCGTAACAAGGGTCGGCTAAGCCGCCAGACAACCTCCGGCAACGCGCCGTTCAGAGCCGGCGGGGCGGCCTGGTCGTGAGATCCTGGAGGAGGGACGACGATGAGCGAGCCGGAACGCGAAGCCTCGGTGGAAGAGCAGGCTGAACGATTGGTGAGCGCCTTGGGCCGCCAGACGCTCGGTCGCGAGATGACGGCCGGCGAGTCGGCCGCGATGGCCACCATCCTCAAGGCGGCCGTCCAGGCACTGAAGCATGGGTTCATCCAGCGGCTCGCCGAGCAGGTCACGGCCGAGCGCGAAACCGAGACCGTCGAAGAGTTCTTCGAGAACATCAAGCCCGACTAGTCAGGATCGCCCTCGGAATTTCGCTCGCCGTTTGCGCTTGAGGCGAGCGAATTTTCTGAGGCGGGTGAGGTTTGGCGTCAGGTTTCAGAAGTCGGAATAAGGAGGGGCCGGCTTGCTGTCGAAGGCAACGCCCTTGGCGAGGAAAAAATCGCGGTAGAGGATCGCGATCGAGAGCACGTAGATCGGGCCCGTGAGCAGGATCCCGATGCAGAAGAAGCAGGTGCCGATGCCGCTGAGGAACGACGTGACGGCATGAAACAGGGTGGCCAGGAGCCATTGCGACTTGAGTGCGTTCCAGCTCCGCTGGATCGCCGCGATCGCCGTCAATCGCCCGTCGACGATCAACGGGATGGTGAACATGAAGAGGCCGTGGAGGATGAGCCCCGGGATCACGAAGCAGACGAAGCTCACGAGCGCCACGATGACTGCGCAGAGGATCGCGCCCATTGCGAGTTCGTTGAGGACGTCGACCACGGAGAACAGGTCGCTGACCTGAATTCGCATGCCCCGGATTTGACGGCAGGCCATCCGGAACATCCCGCCCACGAAGAACCCGTTGATGAGCGCGGCGAGAACGACCTGGACGGCCATCTCCTCGCGAGGCATCGGCCATCGGAAGCCGACCAAGCCACCGTTATGGCCCAGATGAAACAGCGAGTCGGCGAGTTTCGAGACGAGCGAATTTCCCGCGAGCACAACCAACATCGTCAGAGCCCAGGTGAACCATTCCGCCTGGACCAGGGTCCAGGCCTCGCCGATTGCGGAGAAGCGAACGACCGGCTGTCGATAATCCCGCGCGTTCGCGGCGTCGAACTGGGGGTCGCCTACACCCATGAGTGGGGTCGCTCCTGATCGTTTTTCGTTTCTTGGGGATTGCCCGCGCAATAACCACCACGGGGTACTATTCGCTGGTCCGCGCCGACTATTCTCGGGTTCCCCCGATTGAGGCTCAAGGATACCATTCGCCGCTCGCCCGTCGAACCAAGTTTGCGGCCCGATCGATCGGAGGCTGCCCGTGGACGGAACCGACCCAATTGTCTGCCCACGCTGTCAGGGCAGTCTGCACGAACAGGTTGACCGGTGGTCGTGCCGGGGTTGTGGGGCGTCCTACCGTGGGTTACGGGGGATCCCCGACCTGCGGACCGGTGACGACCTGTTCTTGGCCAATCGCGCCGACTGGGACTTTGCGCTGCGGCTGAACGATGACTACGACCGGCTCGACTTCCGCGGCCTGCTCGAGCGCTACTTCGACCTCTCTCCCGAAATTCCCAGCGACCTGCGGCGCCGGCAGATCGCCCACATCCTGACCGGCCCCGACCGGTTCTCGGAGCACCTCGATTGCTCGGTCATGCTCCGTTGCTTGATCTCGTGGGACCGGGTGCTCGACCTCGGCTGCGGGACCGGATCGGTCCTGCTCGCGCTGGCGAGTCGCCCCGCCGACCTGGATGGGTACGAGGACCAGCGGCCCCTGTATGGGGTCGATATCGCGATGCGCTGGCTCTTGGTCGCCCGGAAACGACTCGACGAGGCGGGGCACTCCGACGTCCGCCTGGTCTGTGGCTGCGCAGAGGCCCAACCGTTCGGCTCCCAGAGCTTCGGCGGCCTGATCGGCGGCGACGTCATCGAACACGTCGGCGATCAAGCGCGTACGCTCGCGGAGGCGCATCGGATCCTCAAGCCGTGGGGTCGGCTCTACCTGGCGACGCCAAATCGGTTCAGCCTTGCTCCCGAGCCGCACGTTCAGGTCTGGGGAGTCGGGTTCCTGCCGCGGCGCTGGATGTCCGCTTACGTCTTCTGGAAGCGACAGGTTGACTTTCGGGCGATTCGTACGCTGAGTTACGTTGAGTGGAAGCGGCTGCTTCGTCGGAGCCCGTTCGAAGGCGGGATTGTCTCGGCCCCGGGGCTGAGCGAGAACGAACTGGCCGAGTTCGCTCCGTTCAAACGCGCTCTCGCTCGGCTCTATAATCGCGCGGTGGCCGGTTATGGTCGGTGGCTGGCGCTGGCGTTCGGTCCGCTCTATCACATCCATTGTCGACGGAGCGGCGCGATCGTCTCGGCCCCCACGTCCAGCCCAGCGCCTCACCCACACTCCAGGCCGTCAACAACCCGAGTGTGACCGGCAGGCTGAGGAGAAAGAAGCGACGATGGCGCCGTCGTGAGACGACGGCGGCCGCGAGCCGTGCGAACTGGACCGACAAGATCGCTGGGGCCGCGACCAGGGCGGCCGAGTTCACGAGTCGCGAGTGCCAACCGGCACGGAGTCGGCCGAATTCGATGCCGAACCGGAGCCGATCACCGAATGCCTCGCGCCAGGAATAACGGCGGACGTGGCGGGCGATAGCCTCTCGGACTTCGACGACGGTCGCCCCGCGTTGGCGCAGTTCTCGGTGCACCTCGTTCTCTTGAATCTCGGCCCGCGCGAGCGCGGCCAGGTCGATGCTCGTGCCCGTCAAACGGACGGCGAAGTTGTTCCCCGCCAGTCGGTCCGGCGGTCCGGCCTGACCGGTCTGCCGGGGAAGGAAGGAGGCGTATTCCGTGAAGAAGACGGCCCAGTCGACGGCCGCCGTTCCCATCGCCGGCTCGACTGGACCGGAGGCACCTGTGACTGCCTGATCCTCGAACGCCCTGATCCAGCAGGCCATCCAATTTGGATCAAACCGGCAAGAGTCTTCGGTGAAGACGGCGATCGATCCTCGGGCCTGGTCGAGCCCGAGCCGACGCAGCCTCGGCACGCCGCTGCCAGCCGCGGCGGCGATCCAATGGACGCCCTCGACGGATTCGGGCGGCGCGATCTGGTCGCCGGCCGCCGCCACGATGATCTCGGCCCGGTCGATGGCGTCCTGGTTCCGGAGCGAGGCGACGGTTCGCGCGACGGCTGGCCACGAATCGCTGGCGGCGACGATCACTGTCAGGACGGGTCGCTTACTCAACCTGGTTCAGGCTCGAGCCTGGCCCGAAGAGGTAGCCCACCATTTCGCCCACCGCGCCCACGGACAGGAACAGCGCGACCAGCGGGCTCGCCGCGAGAAACCAACCGAGGTTCCGCTGCTTGGTCAGGACCGTTTTCGTGACCCGGGCCATCAGCAAGGCCGGCAAGGCGAGGGAACCGAACCCGTAGACCAGGCGTTTGAGCACCGACTGGTCGACCCGGCGCATCCCTGCGTACGACCGTGCGAAGTGGAACCGCTGCACGACGAAATAGCCGAGCCGAAACGGCTTGATATGATGAACCACCGCGGCGTTGGTCGAGGCGAGCCGGACCCCGTCCGCGCGGAGGCTATCATTGATCCAGGATTCCCACTTCCCCTCTGCCAGGACCTTGGCGTGGCGCATCAGGTGGGGGCGTTTGTAGGCGATGTTGTTGCCGGGGAGGTCGGTCGCTTCCCCTTCGACGACCGGCTTCATGTAGGGCGTGTATTCGCAGAAGAAGACGGCCCAGTTGACCAGGCCCCGCTTGCCGTTCTCGACAGCGCCCCCCACCGCGGCCCAAGGCCCTTCGTGAGCCTCGAGCAGCGAGGCCGCCCAGCCCGAGGCGACCTGGCCGTGGTCTTCGAGGATCGCGACGATCTTGCCCCGGGCCCGGCAGACGCCGAGGTGCCGCAAGTTGGGGATCGGCATCCGCTCGGCCTCGATCACGACCACCTCAGGCCGATGGGCCCGAAGCCGCTCGCGAACCGCCCCGCCGATCGCCTCCACAACGATCACTTCCATGCAGGCCCGCTCCGGCTGGGCGTCGAGCGCCTGCAGCGTGGGTTCGAGGACCTCCCAGCCATTGACCGATGCGACGACCACGGACAGGTTGGGCTCACCGACTTGGGACGTCGGTTCAGATGTGGCAAGCACGGGCATCGGGCCTCCTTACCCTGATGGTCGTTGTCGGGGCGTCGCGCTCCTCCCTCTGGGGCCGAGCCGCGCCGGCATCCTATCTCTAAAGCGCGGGACCGGCAATCGGAAGTCTCTGAAGCTCTGCGAGCCTCCCGAGCCGTCGTTTTGCGAGCGGTTTCCGCCTCTAATGATGCTCCCTTTGAGGAGTCCGCGGGCGACTCTTTCTGCTTGTTTCGGCAGTTTGGCGGAATTTTGGCGATCCGGTGGATTTGCTGGGTTGGCATGAACTCTGCGAGTCAGAATGGCTTCAGTCAAGCCGGTGCGACCTCGAGCCTCGGACAGAATTGGTGATTTCGGAGAATCCGGCAAAATCGACTCATGCTGGCGGTTTGGGGGAGAATTGAGTGGATTTGAGCCGTAGTTCTTTGCGATAGCATACGATACCAGGTGGTTCAAACCCACCTCTCGAAATCAGCATCAACTGGGAGGAGCGCATGCGACGTCTCGGCGTGGGCAGATGGATCTTGGCGATGGGAATGATGGGGGGCAGCCTGGGAGCGGCTCCCGCCGCGCCGAGTTATTATGCGGTCGATCAGAAGATTGGAACGATCCGCGAGGCGTGGACGAAGCCCGGAGCCGTGGCTCAACCGAACGCTCAGGGGTGGAACGCCTTTTTCGATGCGCTCCTCGGTGAGTTGAAGAACTACTCGGTGTTACCGTCCGAGAACGATCGGCTGGCCTCATTGAACAGCGTCTATCAGATCTCGGTGGCGCTGAAGGGAACGACCTGGCCGCCGGCCGCCGAGCTTCGCGAGGAGCTTCGCGCCTGGCTCCGGCCGCGCGTACGGCTGGCCTGGGCCGAACGCAAGCTGGTGGACCGCGTCAAGGGCCTTCCCCAAGTCCCCGATGCCGGCGTCCAGCAGAACCGCGAGCGCTGGGTGAAGTTCGTCGGGAACGACCTGGGCGATGCCCTCCGTCAGTACGAAGGGGCGATCACCGTTTCTCAGCGTCAACTGGCCCTCAAGCACCTGTACACGGCGCTCAATTCCCTGCAAGCGAACAACGCGTCTCGCCCCTGGGTTCCTTCGGTGGAGTTGCAGGCGGCGTTGAACGACCTTTACAACGTCCCCAACCTCGACCTTTCCGCCGACGCCTCGACGGTGGCCCCTGCCCTCTCGGCGGATGTTGTAGAGTCGGGTCCGATCTATCGTAAAGGCTATGTCACGCAGGTCACCGCCGGCCAGAAAACGGGGTTCGGCCTGTTGTCGAGCGACGAGGGGATCGCGTTCTACAACAGCCAGCTTGCCACCAGCGTGACTCCGATCACGGATTTTCAGAACCAGGTCCAGCAGGACCGCAGGGGCCGGCGGGCCGCCAATCTCTATTACTTCACCGCCACCTCCGTGGATAACTCCCAGATCACGGTGACGGCGGTGCTGACTCCGAACGGGCTTCGGCTCGGGCCGGAATATCAGCACAACGTCAGCGCTCTGTTTTCCTCGTTCAAGCAGCAGGGCAAAGGCCTCGGACGCTTCGTTGCCTCGCTCCTCGGGTTCAATCAGGCGAAGATTCAACAGCAGGTCGCTCAGGGAGCGATCGGCAAAATCGCCGAGAACGTGGCAAGGGAAGCCGCGGAGCTGGGGGGCGAGAGGACCGCGCAGGCCGAGGCGCAGAAGAACGCGCAGCTCGCCCAATACTTGCTGTTCGGCCGGAATGCCGCCGCCTTGCGGAACCTCTTGATCACGGGCCTGACCCTCCGTTCCCGACCGGAGAACGTGTTGCTTGGTGGTAGGCTCCAGTGGCTCAATGCGAGTGACCAGGTCGGCGGCGATGCGCCGCAGCCGGCCAAATTCGCCACGCCTGACGCGGGGGTCTCGGCCGACCTCCATCTGGGCTCGATCCTCACCAGCCTGAGCCGGGGATATCTTCAGAGCGAGCCCGCCCGGTCCGTCAACAACCTGATGATTATCACCAAGAAGCCGGTCCCCAACGCTCCCCCGGCGGAAGGGGTCGTGGTCAAGCGTGACTCCGACTTCGCCACTTACCTGAAGGCGGTCAACGACGCCCGAGCGGCGGCGGACCCCAATGTGATGGCGATCCGGGTGAAGAAGCCGACCACGCCCCCTGACTTCGCCGCGGACGCGCGCGGCTACCTGGTGGCCCTGGTTCACGACTTTCAGATCGAGGTCCCGGTCCCTCCCGAGATGACCAAGGGGGGGCTCTTCGGGCCGCCGGCCCAGGTTTATCGGATCACCTCTCCCCAGGCGGAGTTCGTGATCTCGTTCCAGGTGACACCGGAATCCCAGACCTCGCCGGTCCGGCTTGCCGGGAAGATCGAAGGATTCGACCCGGGACCGGGCGCGAGGATCCTCACCATCAATGACGATGAGGCCAAGGCCACCGCGCTCAGCCCCCTCGCCTCCGTTGCGGTCATGTCTGGCGTTCGCAACAAACTCCAGGGTCGGCCGATCGACGTTCCCCTGAGCAATTTGAAGCTGCAAGGGTTCGCGATTCGCGAGGTCAGCCCGCTCGAACCGTCGGGTTGGATCCGGGTGAACCTGATCCGGACCTCGGCGAGCCCCGCGGCGGGCGTTCGATAACCCGTAAGCCTTGCAACAGCGCTGGAACCCGCGATCGACGGCCCTCCCAGTTGAAAACAATGGCCCGAGAAACGGCACGAAGACCGCGGTTTCTTGAAGGCGGTGTCGGTCGTATTCGGAAAAAGATTTGAATCGATTGGTGTTACGCAAGAATCGGTCTGTCAACCCCTTGCGGCATCTCGGTTTTCGTCTGGTTTCTCGCCGTTTCCCGGGTCATTGATTGATTCTCATGCTTCGTGACTCATCGCTACGACCAAACACTCGGCTCAGAACATGTGAGGGCCTGGGAAGTTAGCCCACCTTTGCCAGCCCTGACGGGGCGACCGTTCGTAGGCCAGGAGACGAGTCCTGGGGGGGGCGTCCCCGAAGTCGGTTGCGACCGTACAAATCCTGCCGCCGCGGCTGGCCCGCCCAGCCGCGGCGGCGGGATTTGCGTGAAATGATTAGGATGCATTGGATCTCTTGAATTCCAAGGGCTTGCGCCCTCTGGCGATCAACGGTCGCCCCTCAGTTGGAACGCGGGAAGTTACCGCCACACGCCCATAGCCACCCGACGGTAGATCGCAGTAACATGGGGTTTTCCATCGCTCCATTGCGAGAGACCTCCGTGTTTCGTGTCGTGCTCCTCCTGGCCGTCTCCATCCCCCTCACGGCAATCGTCGCGCGGAGCGACGCCGGGGCGGCCGAGCCGCAAGCCGCGGTACGAGGCGTCCTCGTCCGGCCGGGGCGGGTTACGCCCGAATTCCTCGCGGCGTGGAAGGCCAAGGGGGCGTCGGCTGTCGTGGTGCCGCTCGACGAGGTGACGAAACAACGCTGGGAGACAATCGCCAAGTCGGTCGAACGGGCGGGGATGACGCTCTGGCCCTGGGTCGAGGTGGCCCGCAACCCGGCAATGGCCGACGCCCACCCCGACTGGATGGCCGCTCCCGGCGGCCATCATGACGACTGGCGGCGACGATTCCCAACTGCCCCGACAGCAAAGCCTGGCGAAGTCATCAAGGCGTGGCCTTGGGTCCCCATCGGCTATGCCCCGGCCTTTGACGCCCACCGTGAGCGGCTGAGAGCACTGCTCGGTGACCTGCCCGGTGCGTGGTCCGGGGCGTTCTTGAACGACCTCCAGGCCGGCCCCTCGTCGTGCGGTTGCGGCAACGACCAATGCCGCTGGGCCCTCGATTACGGTACGCCCTCAACGGCGGCAAAGACGCCGGGGGACGACGCCGCGGCAAGAGTCGTCGCCGAAGTCGTCGGACGCCATCCCGGCAAGACGATTGTCCCCGTCTGGGTTACGGAATGCGAAACGGCGGACCTGGCCAATGCCAAGGGCGGGACCGGGCTCTGTGGCGGGGTCCCCTGCGCGAAGGGCGATTGCTGGCCTCGTTACGTCCGCAACTGGAATCCGCTCGTGAAGGCGACGGGCGGCCCCATCGCCCTCGGCCTCTGGCCAGAGGTCTTTCGGCGGGATCCCGCGCACTGGATCGAGACCGACCTCATCCTGTTCCAACAGCCTCCGCGGGGAGGAACCGCGCTGGGGCCGGAAAGAACCATCGCCGTCATTCAAGCTTGGGGCAAGCCGGAAGCAACCGTGGATGCCATCCTCGAGCGGGTGAACCGCTCGGGGTGGGTCCTGGCCCTTGATCCAATCGAGCAGTCGTGGGAGCCGCGCGCGGTCCCCGTCCCGTAAGAGGAACGTGCCGCTCCCACTGGCGGTGACGATGATGGAAAGCATGCGGTGGAGATAATGTTTGCAAATGAATAGTAATAGTTCGGAGCGTAAGTCGCATTGGGAGGGGGTCTACTCAAACAAATCCGAGGCCAGCGTGAGCTGGTATCAGGACGAGCCCACGCGATCACTTGAGCTGATCGGTGAGGTTGCTCCGGTCCAGGGCGGTCGGATCATCGACGTCGGCGGCGGGGCGTCCGTCCTGGTCGATCGACTCATCCACCTTCCCTTCGACAGAATCGCGGTCCTCGACATCTCGGAAACCGCCTTGGGCAAGGCGAGGTCACGGCTGGGTGAGCATGCCGCTCGGGTGGAATGGCTCGCGGCCGACGTGACCGAAATCCGGGATCTCGGCGCGTTCGATGTCTGGCATGACCGGGCCGTGTTCCACTTCCTGACCGATCCGGCGGACCGAAATCAGTACGTCGCGTTGGCCCGGCGGACGGTCCCGGAGGGGGGCCACCTCATCATCGCCACGTTCGCCGAAAGCGGCCCGAAGAAGTGCAGCGACCTCGACGTCTGCCGCTACAATGCCGATTCGTTGCGTGCGGAGTTCGATGGCTTCTCACTCGTGCGACACGCCGCGGAGACGCACACCACGCCCTGGGGAGCCCCTCAGGCGTTCATCTACGGGGTCTTTCGACGCCGGCTCGATTAGCGAGTCGACGACTCCACCAGATTTCGTAAACGCTCGCCAGATGGTGCGCGCTATAGGAGCCGATTGACGAAGCACCAAACCGTCGAGGGATCCCAGACAGCCGTAGCCGCTGACGACTGCCAGTCGCAGCCATTGCGCTTTACCCAGAGTCACGCACTGTCTGGCGAACGCCAGGGGAAAATTGAAGATTTTAACCACGAATAACACGAAGGACACGAATGGAAACAATGATAGTCGTTACTTAAAAAGATGAACATTCGTTCGTATTTTTAGGGCAAAGCTGATGGGGAAATCGTCGATTTCGACGCCGTGAGGCACTGACACATCGGAGTTCACTACGAATGCTTGCTCTCAGCCTGCTTCTCGCCGTCCTCGGCTCCGAGCCCGGCGACCGCAACGAGCCCAGAGCCGTCTTCCGGCCGGGGATGTTCGAGACGCTGGTCAATCCCGCCTGTTCGCACTGCGTCGATGAGTCCCGTCGCAAGGCGGGCGCCCTCCACGACGATGACCGGGTGCTCTCCTGGATTCGCGGCAAGTATGACGGCGGGGCCATTCCCTACCGCTGGTTCCTCGTGCCCTACCGCGTCATCAGCGACACCTACGGCGTGTTCGTTTATGACGCCGATGCCGATTTCGTGCGGGGTTATCCCGCGTCGCTCGACTTTCGATTCCATGGCTGGCGCAATGGCGTGATGGTGATGCGCCACAAGGACGGTACGCTCTTCGACTGCTTGACCGGGCTGGCGTTCGAAGGCCCTCGCAAGGGCGAGCGGCTGACGCCCATTCCCACGATTGAGACCAACTGGGGCCCGTGGCTGAAGGCCAACCCCGGCACGGTGGCCTATGCGATGGTCGCGAAGTATCAGCCGCAGTTGGTTCCGAACGCCCTTCTCCCCGAGTCGCGAATGAGTCGCTCCGAGCCGGACCCGCGACTCGACGCGGAGGAACGGGTCTTCGGCTTGGCCCTCGAAGGGGCGAGCGGAGCGTGGCCGCTCAAATCGTTCGGCGAGCGGTCCGCGCTGCGTCAATTAACGCTCGACGGCAAGAAGGTCGTCATCCTCTGGGACAGTCGGACGCGGACCGCGGCGGCTTATGCACCCGAGTTGGAGGGCGACTCCGCGGGGCCGGTGACGCTCGCTCTGGACATGGGCGACCCCGAGTCCCCTTGGGTGGACAAGGAGACGGGCTCGCGTTGGTCCATCGTCGGCCGTGCGGTCGCCGGTCCCCGAAAGGGGCAAACGCTCCGATGGCTGCCGGGGGTGATGGTCATGTGGTACGCGTGGGCGGCTGATTATCCGATGACGGCCCTGGAGAATTGACTTTTTTTCGCCATGTCCATTGTCGGGAGTACACCGACGACTCCGGGTGGAGCAAACAGGCGCAGAAACGCTGGCTTCGGGGAGCGGCGACCGCCGACTGGTGGGCGTTCCGCTGTGACCAACCGGGCCGCCTCTCCCGCTCCACCACGGCTGGGCCAAGCTGGGGGGACGGCACGGTGACGCCGGATGATCGCGACCCTCCAGACGCTCTGATCTTGAGCTCATCCTCGTCCCCCCGGATCCGGTCGACTGTTGCCATGTCCCGAAGATCACCGTATTTCAAGAAAAGGGGGGCGTTGTCGTTGATCGATTGTCTTCGACGTTGAGGCGTTCATCCCCTGACGTTGGGCGGTCGCGCGTGTTAGACTAGTCCACAATCTGCCTGGGTGGTCGGTTCGGGACCACCCGGGTGGCTTCGTCGACCTTCCTTTGAGGACAAGCCGTCGTGTCGCATGCCCCCGCTCCTCTCCTGGCGATTTTCGATCATGACGGAGTGTTGGTCGATTCCTATGACTTTCACCAGGATGCATGGCTCGAACTGGGCCGCCGCACCGGCTTGGGCATCACCCGCGAATTGATCCATGAGACGTTCGGGATGACCAACCCGAGCATCTTCCGAAGGCTCCTGGGAGAGACCCTGGTTGCGGAGGACGTTCGAAGCTACTCCGACCTCAAGGAGCTTTGCTATCGAGACCTGGCACGCGAGCGGATCGACCTCATCGACGGCGTCCCGGCCTTGCTTGACGGACTGACGGCGGCGGGCGTCGTTCTGGCCATTGGTTCGAGCGCCCCGCGTGCGAACCTCGATTTGACGGTGGAGTCATGCGGCCTGGCGAACCGGTTCGCCGCGATCGCGGCGCTCGAAGACATCGACCGCGGTAAGCCCGACCCGCAAGTCTTCCTGGTCGCTGCGGAGCGGGCGGGGATTGCGCCGGCCCGTGCCGTCGTGTTTGAAGACGCCACCGTCGGGATTCAGGCTGCGAAGGCCGCGGGAATGTACGCCGTGGGGATCACCACCACAAACCCGGCCCAGGCGTTGTGGGATGCCGGCGCTGATGAGGTGGTCGACCATTTTCGTGACTTCGACGTTGCCAGGCTGCTGCGACAACTTGACCCGTCGCGACTGGGCCATTGACGATCGATTCGTCGCTCGGAGTGCGTCAACCTCATGGCTCGGCTCCGGATCGTGCGGGTCATGAGCGAACCCCCCTCCCCTTCGGCAAACGCCGCTGCGTGCGGGTTTTCTATTCCCGACAAGCCACGGGCCGAGCCCCCGAACCCTCACCCTGACCGGTTCAAGTGCGGTCCCGAAGTGACCCTGGACGGAATCGAGCCGATGGGTGTGGACATTAAAGCTGAACGGGTTTTAAAAGTGTAGACCTGGACTTAATATCGCATGAAATTGTGTTTTGGGGAGCGGTTGGCCGCTCGATGTTGCTCCCTCCCGAGCTTTTCGCCAAAATAGAGGTGGTGAATGAATGGGGCGGGGCGCTTTTTGATCTCAACCTTCCGGTAGGGTGGGCACGGCCCACCATCCCGATCTCCTTGCCGGAACTGAAGATAAGATGGGGGGCCGTGCCCACCCTACGGGAATCGTGGGACCAACGATGATGCCACGGCCGATCGTGTCGAAGAAGGGGAAAACGGGTTCGGCGAAGCTTTACGGGGGCCACGAGTTCAGGGCCTGGAACCCGTGCGTGTGAGTTACGGCCAGTGCCGGTCGGAGCAGGAAGGGTTCATCCGAGAATGATGAAACGCGTTGCAATCCTGGGTGCGGGCGGAATGGGGACGGCGCTTGCGATTCTTTTCGCCAGGACCGCGCGCTCGGTGCAGCTCTGGGCGCGGAACCCCGAGCAGGCCGCCGAGTTGGGGCGGACTCGGGAAAACGCGCGGCACCTGCCGGGCGCGTGGTTACCGGTCAATGTTGAGGTGACCCCGAACGCGTGTGACGCCACCGGCGGAGCCAACCTGATCGTGATCGCGATTCCGTCGGCCTATCTCCGGAGCACGCTCGAGGGCCTGGTCGAACGAATTCCGCCCGGAATCCCTGTCCTGAGCGTCGTCAAGGGGATCGAAAACTCGACCCTGGCGCGGCCGAGCCAGATCGTTACCGAGGTCTTGGGCATGCGTCCGGTCGCCGTCTTGAGCGGCCCCAGTCACGCCGAGGAACTGGCACGTGGCTTGCCGGCCTCGGTCGTGGTCGCTGGTGAAGCGGAGGGTCTGAATCGGGAGATCCAGGACGCACTTAACCAGGGGACCTTTCGCGTCTACACGAACCCGGATCTGATCGGAGTCGAGCTCGCCGGAGCGCTCAAGAATATCCTTGGTATTGCGGCGGGGGTTTGTGACGGACTCGGCTTCGGCGACAACGCCAAGGCCGCGCTGCTGACGCGCGGGCTCGTGGAGATTTCCCGGTTCGGCGTCGAGCTTGGGGGCGAATTTTCGACCTTCTTCGGACTCGCCGGGGTCGGCGACATGGTGACGACCTGCTATAGTCCATTCGGGCGCAATCGGTCGGTGGGCGAGCGCATCGGTCGGGGCGAGCGGCTCGAGGAGATCCTCGCCTCGATGGTCAACGTCGCCGAAGGGGTCCCGACCACCCGGAGCGTGCACGACCTGGCTCGGAACCGCGGGGTCGAGATGCCGATCACCGACGAGCTCTATCACGTCCTTTTCGAGGGCAAGTCGCCCCATGCGGCGGTGACCGACCTGATGATCCGAGAACCGAAGGTCGAGGGGGGGCGATGAGACCCGACGACTCCTGGCCCCTGGCGTGCGGAACGGCCTTCAAAGAGTGGGCTGGGGTTTGCGAAGCACTCAGCGACGGAAGGCAGTCGTTGATCCTCCGCAAAGGCGGGATCGCCGAGGGCCCGAACGGCTTCGTTCCCGAACACCGCCTGTTCTGGCTCTACCCGACTCATATCCATGAGCTGGAGCAGGGACTGCGCTTCCCCAGAGACCAGGCGCTCGTTTCCGACGCGCCCTCCAACGTGGTCGCGGTGCGGACCCTGGTGGAAACCGGCCCGATCGGGTGGGTCGATCGCCTCGAGCGGCTGATCGAACTCGAAGACTTTCATGTATGGAACGAAGCGACGGTGGAGCGACGATTCCACTACCGGAAACCAGGGCTCTGGGTCCTCGGTGTTCGGGTCTATCGTCGTGCGGAACCTTGGCTCGTTCGGCTGACTCCCGAACATGCGGGCTGCAAGACCTGGGTCCCCCTTGACCCCCCTTTGGAGACGGACGGGGTCACCCCTGTCCTCGGCGACCAGGAATCTCACCGGGTCATGGACCACATCCGATCGACGCTGAAACTCGAACGATGACGAATGCCGAGCCGCCCAAACGTTTGCTTCGTGTGCTCCTCGAAGACGCGAAAGACTTTCCGGCCACGATGCTCCTGGGAGCGGTCTGGGTCCTCGTGTTCGTGCTCATGGTCATGACACGCCTGAGTAACGGCCCCCTCCCCTCCCTGCAAACTTTCCTGCTCGGCAATATCGGGGGCGCCCATTCGTTCGGCGACCTGAGTCTCAACGAGCTCTACCGCGGCGAAATCTGGCGTGTCGTTACATGTACTTTTGTGCATTATAACTTGCTTCACCTCGGAATGAATCTTTACGGGTTGTACCAGCTCGGTAGCTTGGTGGAATCGTGGTATGGGCCGGGCCAATTCCTGGCGGTCTACCTGGTGCTCGGGGGGGCGGCAACGTGGTCTCGGCGCTCCTTCGGCATGCGCGAGGCATGGAGCCGCGGATGCATTCGGGGGGGGCTCAACCGTTGTCCTCGGTCTGGTGGCGCTCTGTGCCGTGATGGGTTGGCGCTCGCGGTCGCGGATTGGCGACCATCTCCGCGGCCAGATGGTCGGCATCCTGGTGTTCACGGCGATTCTCGGTCAAATGCACCCGATGATCGACAACTGGGGCCATGCCGGAGGGGCGCTGGTCGGCGGCTTGGTCGGCTTCATGCATCGGATCCTGATCCGCACGGTGGACCGACCCGTGGCCTGGTGGGCCGGCCTGGTGGCGAGCGTTGTCATGGTCGTGTGCGGCGCGGCTCAATGGCGTGACAGCCGGGTCGAGGCCTCCTATCGGCCGCAAGTCTTGGCGGAAGAGAAACGGTTACAGCAGTCGCAACAACTGACCTTCGAGCTCTTCCGTTTGATGGCCTTTTATCCGCAGGCCGTGATGCGTTCCGAGCTCGAACAGTCGCGTTACGTCCCCAAGTCGCTGCTGCTTGCAAATCAAAAAGTGCCCCGGCCCGCGACGGTCGGTGCGTCCGTCCTCTTCACGATTCCTTGGGCCACGCTCCGCGCGGAGCAAGCGCGATACCTGGCGATTCTCAAGGCGGCCGCACCGACGCTCGGTTCTCCTCCCACCGAGGATGACTTCCAGCAAGTTCGCCGACTCTTGACCAAGGTTTTCGAGCAGCCGCCGACCAAGCTGATGGCCCGCGCGTTTCAGTTTCATCTCGCGGCGCTGATCCGGCGGGCCTCGCAAGAGCTGTCGGCCGCTCAGGTCCGCCGCGCCGAGCTGGTCCGCAAGGCGGGAATCCAATGAGCGGGTCGCGCGACGACTCGACTTGATCCGGTCGACCGGGAAGGGATCAGTCGACCACCGGACCGCTCGTTTGCCAGGCGCCCGAACGATGGCGCGGGCGGCCGCGATGGTCGCGGAGCGCGGATACGAAATCGGCGATCGTCGCGATTTCTCCCGTGAACTCCGTGTAGTAGCAGCCGATGGCGTCCCGCTCGTGGCCGTCGCTCGACCCGGTCGCGCCCATGGCGGCGTGGCGCTGGAGGACCGCCGCGGTCTTGGTGCGGGTCTCGGGGGTCACGTTGTTGCTAACGAGCTCGAGTGCGTCGAAGGCGGGTCCGTGGGTCGCGATCAACTCGTCGAACGGCTGGTCCCAGCGAAACGGATGGGCCGCGACGATCGCCGCGTTGTGGCGTTTGACGAGCTTGAGCAAGTCGGCCAATCGCACGCCGGGGGGGCTTCGTCGAGATTGGGGAGTCCGTAGACCAGAAAATGGCCCTCTCGGGCGGAGACTTCGGCACCGGAGAAAACGGAGAGGCCGTTGGCTTGCGCGGCGAGCTCGGCCACCTCTTCGGGATCCCACTGGAAGTCATGATCGGTAATCACGACGCCGTCGAGTCCGACCGCCTTCGCATGCGCGATCAGGACGAGCGGGTCGATCGAACTGTCTGGCGAGTGACGGCTGGTATGTAAATGGTGATCAAACTTGGGCATTTCTCAAATCCAAATCCAAAGAGAAAAAAGAAAACCTCAACAGGTGGTCGAAGCGGGAGTCTTCTCGACGATTAAGGATGCGCCCGAGGCGTCGACCTTGACGAAGCTCGACTGCCCGAACCAACCGCCGGGGATGATCAGGCGGGGCGTTGACGTCGCGTCCTCGAACGAGCGGTGAATATGTCCCATGATGACGACGTCGGCCCGCCCAACGCAGCTCTCGACGTATCGGCGATAGGCGGTGAATTGCCGCGTGTCGTCCCCTTCGCGTTTCCTCTGATTGCGCCGGTTCAGTTGATGATCGAGGAACGAGGCGAGTGTTCCAGGGAGGTTCCGGAAGGCGTTGAGGAACGACCGACTTTCCATCCCGCGCTTCCAGACGCGTTGACCTCCCACGTTGTGGCCATGACGGAGGATCAGGCGGACGCCGTGGGTTTCGATTTCCAGCGGTTCGGGGGCGAACCGGGCCCCGAGCTCTTTCTCATAGAACGGGCCGAGCCACCCATCGTGGTTTCCCGCCATGATCGTGAGTTGTCCCCCACGCGCCCGGAAATCCGCGAGCGCCCTCAGTCCTGGGCAGGAGTTCGCGCCGGTTTGATATTGCCGAGCGGCGAACCAGAAGTCGCAGAGGTCGCCCACGATTGTGAGGCTGTCATCCTTGCCGAGGCTTTCAACCCAGCACGCGAACCGTCGGCCGCGTTCGGGGCGGTCGAGGCGCAGGTGGACGTCGCTGGTGAAATAGGACGACACGAGGAGAAGACCTCAGAACGGGAGTAAGGGCCCTTGCGCGGCCGCCTTGGCCGCTCGCCGTCGAGTGGGGGTGACGACGACGTTGGGGAACGCGGCGGCCTGGGTGGCGGCGTGAACGGCCACTCGCCGGCCGCTGGCCCGAATCGCCGCGCGGGCGGTGCTCACGGCCAGGGTTGGGTCATTGCACTGCTGACTCAGGTGGAGTAAGACGACGTGGCGAACCGATCCGGGGGCCGACCGATCGAGCACGGCGGTCACGAACTCGGCCCCTTGGTGATTCGACAGATGCCCCCAGTCGCCGAGGTTCCGCGCGATCAAGGCGTAGGATCGGGGCGCTCGCCGCTGCATCTCGACATCGTGGTTGAATTCCACCCCCAGCAGGTCGACCTGGGCCAGCGCATCGGCCATGGCTTCGGTCCAGCTTCCGGTATCCGCCATGTACCCCATCGCGATCGCACGGGCGCCTCGGGCCGGCTTCGCTTCGACGCGGAATCCGAACGTGGGCCCGCCGTCGTGCCGCAATTCGAGCGGCTCGATCCGCAGGCCCGTCGACGTGAGGAACGGCCGCTCGTCGTAATGACGGACCAGTCCCGCCCGATCGAGCTGATGAAATCCGGGACTCCTGCCCAGTTGCCGGCGATGCCCCTCGTGGCAGTAGAGGGTGATTCGCAGGCGGGTCATCTGAATCAAGGTGGCGTTATTGACGTGGTCGCCGTGGGTGTGAGTCAGGACGGCCGAGGCGATCTGCTCCCAGGACGAGCCGACGCTCTCCAACCGGCGGGTCAGGGCGCGCGGACCGAGCCCCAAATCGAGGAGGAAACCCGAACCCCCTGTCTGAACCAGGGTTGCATTCCCTTGTGAACCGCTCGCTAACACGGCAATCTGAACGGACATTGCGGCGGTCTTTCTTCGGAAACCGATTAGCTCGAGTCCCTTACAAGCCAACGCTAGTTTACGGGAGTCGAATCGCTTGGGCAAGACGAGGGAGGGACCCCGACGATCGATCGCGCCCGGTCGGTTTTGGAGCGACAGCTCGGACAATACCAGTTCGCTCCGCGAGTGACGTCGATTCCGGGCAACGTTGGCGCGGATTGTGTCCTAAGCTCTCTTGGGACCCGTAGTCAAGGAAGACCGATTGGGACCGACAGATCCGAAGGAAGACGATGAGCGACGACTTGGATCGTTTGAAGTTTCAACGGATCGGGGAGAAATCGATTCGTCTCGATTTGCCTCCCCCGGATGAGGAACCGGAGTTGGTTCAAAAGGGGCTGCTCGACCTCTTTCGCGCCTGGGTCGCCCAGTTGCCCCAGGAGCGTCGATCCATGCCTCGGCACAAGACGAGGCCGTTTCAGGTCTGGCTCGGCTGGAAGAAGAACGGGGACACCTTCGTCGCCAACACGGCCCGCCTGGTCGACGTCAGTCGTGGAGGAGCCCAACTCCTGGTGGTTGATCCTCCTAGGGAGCGGTCGAGAGTCTGGGTCTGCCTGGGCAAGCCCACCCCGAGCGATTGCCTGGAGGCGACCGTTCTCGAGGTCAGGAAAGCGCGTCAGAAGGTTTGCACCGTTCGGCTCGCCTTCAGGGAGCCTTGTCCCCACGCGTTCTTCGAGGCCGCCGTCTGCACCCTCTCCCCGTCTGATGCGCGCAGGGCCTCGTTGTACGAGACCGGCGGTGACGAGGGAATCGAGATCGTCTGATTGCTCGCTTGGGCCGGCCACACGTTGTAGGGGTGTAGGCCACGCACGGCCGCCTCAAATTCGGATCCATCGAATTCGACTGGATGACCGCTTGTCGCTCGTTCGGGTTGCCAGCCGACTCTTGGGGACCCTCCCGCAGGCGAGCGAAGGCAGCAACGCGCCGCGATCCCGCCAATTTTTTCCCTCCGGCTTTTTCTGCGGTATCTTTGGGATGATTGCGATCCCTTGCCGCCGGATGATCCATCGCTCTGGGTGGTTCCGCTTCCCGCCTTGACGCACGTCAAAGAGAATGGCTATGAGTCAAAACCGCCGTCGACGTTCCAGGGCGCTCCCGCTTCAGGTCGAGGCGATGGAGAAACGTCAATTGCTGGCGACGATTTACGTCACCACGGCCGTTGACGAGAACGACCCCACGGATCCCACGATCTCGCTTCGCGAAGCGATCAGGCTGACGAACGGGGATTTGTCGGTCTCGGCCTTGAGCACGGCCGCCCAAAGCATGGTCGTCGGTACTCCGAGCACCTCCGCGCAGGATTATATCGCGTTTGCGATTCCGGGCGGAGGACTCCAGACGATTACGCCGGTTTCCGCCCTGCCGGCGATCACGCATCCGGTGACCATGGACGGCTATACCCAACCGGGGGCATCGCCGAATGCGCCGGCGATCACCCGCATCGACTACGCAACGTTGACGGTTCGCCTGGATGGTTCACTCGCCGGTCCCGCTGCAAATGGGTTGACGATCAATGCGTCGAACTGCGTGATCTCTGGCCTGATGATTGTTAAGTTCCAGGGAAACGGTATCGAAATCTCTAACCGCATTGACAACGGGATCGTGAAGAAGGCCCAGGGGAACTCGCTGTTCGGTAACTTTATCGGGACGTCCTCAAATCCGGTTGCAGGCCAGCCGATTTCAACGGTCGAGGGCAATGGGCAATCGGGCGTCTCCATCACCTCATCCAACAACCGGGTCGGTGGGAATACCCCGGGGCTTCGCAACGTAATCGCCGGCAACAAAGCGGTGGGAATCAGCATCTCGAAGCAGGAAGGGACCGGCAACCTCGTTCAAGGCAACGCCATCCTCGACAACGTCTTCCAGGGTGTGCTGGTGCTCTCGTCCAATAACACCATCGGTGAGGCCCTGGCGGGGGGCGGAAATGTCATCTCCGGCAACGGCGCCCAAGGCGTGATGATCCTTGGACCCGACGGGCCGAACCCGAGCACGCCCGATGCCGAAATCCAAGGCAACCAGATCCTCGGCAACGTGATCGGGGCTGACATCAGCTATCTCTCCAATGACGCGTTGATCCCCAAGGGGATGAATCCCCGGCCCAACGGCGCCGAGGGGATCCTGATTCGGAACTCGCCCAAGAATTCCATTGGCAGTGTGATTCCCGCCGGCAAGAACGTCATCGCCGCGAATCAGGCCGACGGCGTGCTGATCGATGGAGTCGCCTCAACAAACAATCGCTTGCTGAACAATTGGATTGGATTTAATATTGCGGATAACCTGATTTCGCTCTCGATCCCCAATAACCTGAACGGCGTTCGCATCAGGTCTTCGGGGACGTTGATTGGCGACTCGACGGCCGCGGGGACGAACGTTATCTCACTGAATCATGAGCATGGTATCATGCTAGAGGGAGCGGGAGCGACCGACAACGTCATTCGGGGCAACATTGTCGGCCTCAATCCCGACGGTGGCAGCGATTTTGGCAATACGTTCGATGGGATCCATCTCGAAGATGCAGGGCACAATATTATCGGTGGGCCGAACCCAGGCGATCGTAACACGATCTCGGGTAATAACCACGGCATCGTGATCCGCGACCTGGGCTCAACGAGTCCTGCTCTCGCCACCGGAAACCTCGTCCAGGGGAATTTCATCGGAACCGCGACCGATGGGATTACCGACCTGGGGAACGCGGTCGACGGCGTGATCCTCGACAATGCGCCCCGCAACAAGATCGGCGGAATCGCCACCGGTGAAGGAAACGTTATCTCGGGAAACAATACGGGTGTGCATATTATGGGTCTGGGCGCGAGGGACAACCTCGTGCAAGGAAATTTTATCGGCACAGACCTTACCGGGACCGTGTCTCTCCACAACAAGGTCGACGGCGTCCTCATCACCTCCGATGCGTCGAGCAACTTGATCGGCGGAATCGACCCGGGGGCTGGCAACACGATTGCCTTCAACGTCCGCGATGGCGTTCGAGTCGAGTCGGGTTCCGATAATGCGATCCTCTCGAATCGGATCGATTCGAATACCGTGCTGGGAATCGACCTTGTCGGAGGCAACCAGGATCAGTACGGCGTCACGGCGAATTCGCCCGGCAGTCCCCATTCGGGTGCGAACCGCCTCCAAAGTTACCCGATCCTCACAGCCGTGGCCCCCAGCGGGAACGCCACCTTCGTGCAAGGCACGTTTAACGCCGCTCCGAATACGAGCTTCACGATCCAGTTCTTTTCGAGTCTCGAGAAGGACAAGTCGGGCTTTGGCCAGGGGAGGATGCTGCTCGGAACATCGACCTTGATGACCGACGCCTCGGGCAACGCCACGTTCGCCCTCAACGTGCCGATTGCCGTCCCGTCGGGACAGTTCGTTACGGCAACCGCCACCGACCCCACGGGCAATACTTCGGAGTTCTCGAACGCGATGCCTAGCGAGCCGGTGACGATTCAGTTTAGCAGCCCGACCTTCAGTATCAGTGAGGGAGCCGCAAGCGCCACGATTACCATCACTCGTAATGGTGGTAGTGGTGGAACCGCCTCGATCAAGTTTGCCACGAGCGATGGAACCGCGACAGCAGGGGCAGACTATACGGCGATCTCGGGTCGGATTTTCTTCAATCCGGGCGAGACGACCAAGACGGTCACGATTCCAATCACGGACGACCAGTTGGTCGAGGCGAACGAGACGATCCTTCTTACATTGAGCGAGCCGACCAATGGGGCCACGCCGGGAACCCCTGCCACGGCGATTCTGACGATCGTTGACAACGATCAGTCCGCTGTGCAGTTCAACGCGGCGACCTACTCGGTCAACGAGAAGGCGGGAACAGCCACCATCACGGTCACCCGAAACAGTGGCGTGGGCACTCTGACCGTCGGCTACGCCACGAGCAACGGCTCCGCCCAGGCCGGCACCAACTACAAGAGCACGTCGGGCCAGGTGACATTCGATGCCGGTCAGACGACCCGGACGTTCACGATCCCGATTCTCAACGACAACCTGGCCGACGGCGACAAGGTTGTCAACCTGACGCTGTTCAACCCGAGCACTGGGATTCTCGGAGCACCAAGTACGGCGGTTCTGACGATCAAGGATAGCGGCGTCGTGACCCCCGGCGGTCCCTCGACGGGTCCGAATCCGGGCAATCCGTCGACGAAGCCAAATCCGAATCCCGACCTGAATCAACCTGGCCCGCTGATTCGCGACTTCCACCTGATCGTTGGCCCGGGGGGAGTCACCGGGATCCTCCTGACCTTCAGCGAGCCACTCGATCCGGTCCGGGCCCAGAACGTGGCGAGCTACGGGTTCGTCGTGGTCTCCGCCGGGGCGGACGGGTACTTGAGTACGCCCGACGACTTCAGCGTCCCTTTGGCGTCGGCTGTGTACATTCCGGCAAGCCTTCAAGTCTTGCTGACTCCAGCAACCCCGCTTCGTTTGAATACGTTCAATCAACTGGTTGTCAACGGGAACCCGAGCGGTACGGTGGGAGTGACTAACGCCAACGGCGACCTGCTCGACGGTGATTCCAACGGAGTCAACGGCGGGGCTTATACCGTGATTTTTGGTGCGGGCGACAAGTTTGTCTACTCCGACCGCAACGGCGATCGCGTGACACTGCGGTTGTCCCGAGGGGGCCTGATGGAGCTGCAACGCGGCGCCGATGGCGAAGCCCGCCAGTTGCGCCTGGTGCAGACCGTCGCGCGGCGGAGCATCCTCAGCGGAAGCGTGAAGCGTTCACGACCGGGCGACGGCCGGACGACGCTCGGTACCTTGTCGGGCACGGCGGGCGTCAAGATTCGGCTGAACCGGTCGATCCGTGTGGCCACGCTCTCCGCAACGCGTTTCCATACGCCCGGCTGATTGGTCGACCCGACGGACAGGCCGTCCTCGGGAGGGCCTGAATGCCAGGCGCACTCAGGATTTCTCGTTTTCGAGGTCCGCTTCGACGGAGTTTCGCAGGGTGTTAGCGCCCGAGCATCAGGTCGCAAATCTTCTGCCAACGGCCCTGACGCTCCTGTTGGAGCTTGGCCATGCGCTGACACAAGAAACTATGGATTTGATCGTCGGGCAACTTGTCGGTAGGCGCGGTCGTCTCGTCGTCAGCCGAGACCTGGGCAGGACTGGGTGTGGGAATGCTCGTCGGTTTCGAGGAGGAAGGATTGGCTTTCGGACTCGTTCCGTTCTTGATCGCCCCGTGCTGCGGCTCGTCGTCGGGAGGGGTTGATGAGCGTGGCTTGGTCACCGCCTTGTCTTCTTCGCTCGGAGTAGCGGAGTTGGCGGCGGTCAGCGAGGCCTGGAGCAGAGCTTGAACACGGGACATGGCATCGTCCGTGGCAACCATGCCATTCGTGGACCTGATCGGAGGCAATGCGACGAGCAAGGGATCCCCGCGATTGGCCTGGGCCTGGGACTGGAGGATGAGGAGGTCTTGACTGAGTTGGCGGAGTTGGTCGAGTTCGTCACGCACCTGGGCCATCTGGTCGCGGTGGAGCGAGCCCAACGTCTGCGCCATGGTCACCATGGCTTGCTGGAATTGATCGAGCATCTGCTGCTGCATCTGGCCGAACTGGTTCGCCATGTAGGCGATGATTGACTCGGTCCGATCGGTTGGCGCGAGGAACGGTGGATCCTGTGGCAGGTCGTGGCCGATCTCCAAGAGCGTAGGGGGCCGCCCTGGTCGTGGGCTCACCACCGCGACGGTCGAGACGGTCCGAATCGCCTGGCTGGACGGCTTGGGGGCGGGCATCTCGCACCGAATCCGGATCAGGTGGCGGCCCACCTCGAGCAGATCGCCATTCTCCAGCCGAGCCCAGCGGATCGGTTGCTTATTGAGCTTGATCCCCGTCCGTCCCAGCAGGTCGACGACCCACGTGCCTGAGGGGGTGCGGAGCAGGCTGCAATGGTAATGCGAGATTTCGTGATCCAAGAATCGCAGCCGGCACTCGCTGGTGCGGCCGAGCAGGGTCAGGACGCGGCTGAGCTTCCAGGAAGGGCGCCCGGTTTGCTGGGGAAACTCCAAGATCACAACCGGCAACGGGGAATCATCAAGCGACCGCGCGTCGAGAGGGTTCCCAAGATTGACGGAGCTCGCTGGATCCTCCGTGTGGATTCGGACCGGGCCGATCTCGATCCCCCGTTGGTCGTCGACCCACCCCTGTGGGATGAGTTCTCGCTCACAGTCGTCGTGGATCCGGCCTCCGATGTTGACGTGGAAGCTCCGGCCCGCAATCACCTGGAGATAAACCTGACGCCGACTGACCCGCGGGTGATCCACGACCAAGTCCGTCCTCGGATCACTTCCCGCCACGACGAACGGGACCTCGAATACGCGGGACTCGGTGCCCCTCGGTCGTTCAATGTTCAGTCGCAACGGTCCAGCTAAACCACACGACGCCAGAAATAGCTCTTTCGAGCATCGATCCACGATGACTGTCCCCCAGACTTCATCCCCCACAGAATCGGCTCGGGGGGGAGGCTTCCGCTCAGAGTGAGAATGGCCTTACCAATCCTGACGGGTAAGAGCCTCTCGGGTCAAGTCGATGAAGGACCGAGCGGGGTTCACCCAAATCTTGGAACCGAAGCTCCGAATCGGCGCAAGACAATCAAAAAAACGGGTTGCGGCGATCGTCTGAGGTCCTGCGTCGAGCGCAAGCCGATTTCAATGCGGTTGAACAAATGTCACGGGAAAGTCCGTAAAATGGGTGAATTTACGGTCAACGTGTCCTGCCTCGTTGCGAACGAGGAGCCGACATCCACTTGTGAATTGCGCCTGACGGACGACGGGACACGTCATGCGCACCGCTTCAGTTTACCAGGACTACCATGGGATTTGAATCATCGACATGGTTTGGATTTCCGGATTTTCCAATATGTGAGGAGAATCTCGTCGGTGGATTGGCAGTGAGCTCGATTCGAGCGTGAAGCCGTGTGAGTGGTGATGGGGGGGGCCGGTTTTGCGTGATGACGTTGCCTTATCACACCTCAGGTCTGCGGCCCAATGACTGGCTCGGTTTCCTGCGGACCTCAGGAGGGAAGGGTAGCGCGGCCCACTCATGATCGGATCCGTGCCGCTCGCTTTGAGTGGAGACGCCCAAATCCACCAATCCATTGGTTTGGGTGTGACTGCCTTCAGGTTGCGTCGTGGAAGATCAACCCAACGGTGTGGCGGCTGCCTGCGCGCAATCGGCTCACGCCGTGTCTCATGGTGACGCGATAGCAACCGCGGGTGCCTTGGACCGGGCGATGGTGGACCGGGAAGATCACGCCTTGTCCTTGGCCGAGGGGGACGACCTCGGCCCTCGATTGCATTCGGGGCCGCTGCTCGGTCAGGACAAACTCGCCGCCCTGGAAATCGTCGCCTGGTTTGGAGAGCAAGAACGCGACCTGGAGCGGGAAGACATGTTCGCCGTAGAGGTCCTGGTGCAGGCAGTTGTAATCGCCGGGGCCGTAGCGGAGCATCAGGGGCGTGGGCTTGGTCTGGCCCGCCTCGTGGCAACGGTCCAGAAAGGCTGCGTGACTGACCGGATAACGGACCTCGAGGCCCATCGCCTGATTCCAGCGGTTGGCGATCTCCACGAGTGGCGGGTAGAGCGCATTCCTCAAATCGGCGATCAGGGGTGGCAACGGGTAGGCGAAGTATTGATACTCCCCGCGCCCGAAGCCATGCCGTGCCATGACGACCCGGCTCCGGAAGCTCCCGCCGGTGTCGTACGAGGCCGCGAGCGCGTCACACTGCTCCGGCGTGAGTATGGGCCCGATCACCGCGGAGCCCTGGTCATCAAGTTCGGCGGCGAGTTTCGCCCAGTCCAGGGACGCGACGCGCTCCGAAACGCTCGTCGGTGTGGTTTGCGTCACGGTTTTATGACTCATTTTTTTTCTGGTCCGCGGTTTGTGGGAGTGATTGCCTGGCTGCGTGGTTCCAGAGGTGCACCGCGGCATACCCGCGAAACGGCCGCCAATGGTCGGCCGCGGTTGTCGGCCTTCCCGGCTCATGGGGTTCGAGAGCCCGGCGCAGCACCAGGTCGGTCCCTGGCCAGGCGTCGGCCTCGCGGAGTGCCCGCAACGCGAAATACTCCACGGTCCAAGGCCCGATTCCGGGCATGCTCAAGAGGGCTTCCTTCACCCCGACCACGCAACTGTCGCCATCGGGGAATGGGATCGTCGCATCGGCGATCGCTCGGGCCACGTGCTGCAAGGTCTGCACCCGCCGCGACGGCATGCCAATCGCCTCGAGCTTGCCGTCGGCGACCGCGCGCGGAGTCGGGAACAGGAACGAGGGGCCGCCTCGACTTGCTGGGTCGACGGGTTCGCCGAGTCGACTGGCAATCCGGCCCATAATCGTCGTCGCCGCTTTCACGGTCACCTGCTGGCCGACGATGGTCCGGACGAGCAACTCGAACGGGGACCAGGCCCCAGGGACACGGATCCCCGGCGAGGCCGCCAGGAGGGGACCGATCCGAGGATCGGCGCCCAGGACCAGGTGGACTGACGACAGGTCGATCTCCAGGTCGAACATCCTTCGCGCACGCGCGAGGATGGCCTGGGTCTCGGTCCCGACCTTGGCTTCGATCGTGAGCAGAATTAGGGCGGCTGTCGGGTGGTGGGTGAACGAGAGCGTGCCGCGGGATTCCCCCAACGCGAACGTGCGGACGTAGCGTTCTTCCTCCACGGCCTCGACGCCGAGTGTGGCCCGAGCTCCGAGATATTGGAGGAAGAACGCCCAATCCAGAGGGGGCGTGTAGTCGAGTTCGTAAGTGCGGGTTTGCCCTACCATGGGGATCAGCTCGCCCCTTGTTCGCGTCGGAGCAGCCGACTCTTACGTTCGACGCCCCACCGATAGCCTGACAGTGACCCGTCCGTTCGGACCACGCGGTGGCAAGGGATCGCGACCGCAAGGGCATTCGCCGCGCAGGCTTGGGCCACCGCCCGCACGGCCTTGGGCTGTCCGATTTGGTTGGCGATCTCGGCGTAGGTCGCGGTCGAACCGGCCGGGATCGCCCGCAAGGCGTCCCAGACGCGCTGTTGGAACGCGGTGCCGCGGATGTCGAGGGGGAGGTCGAGGCCGAGCGAGGGCGTCTCCAGGAATCCGACCACCTTGGCGACCCATTGCTCGAAGTCCGCGTCGCCACCGATGAGCTGGGCCTTCGGAAAGCGGTCCTGGAGGTCGTGGGCCAGCTCGTCCGGATCGTCGCCGAGAAGAATCGCGCACACGCCCTTGTCGGAAGCGGCCACGAGGATCGAACCGAGCCAGCATTCGCCGATCGCGAATCGAATCGACGCGCCGGTGCCCCCTGCGCGGAATGCGGTCGGCGTCATGCCGAGCACTTCGGTCGAGGACTCGTAGAAACGACTGTTGGAGTTGAACCCCGCACCATAGATCGCCTGGGTCACCGTCGGACTCCTTGTGAGCGCGGCTCGGACGCGTTGGGCCCGGTGGGCGGACGCGTAGCCTTTGGGGGTAAGACCGGTCTGTTCCTTGAAGATTCGGTGGAAGTGGTAGCGACTCATGCCGACCGAGGTGGCCAACTCATCCAGGCTCGGGACCTCGTCCGCCGCTTCAATCGTTCGGCAGGCCTGGGCGATCATCGCGGCCTGGCGTTCGGCCAGACCCTTTTCGGTCGGCTTACACCGCTTGCAAGCGCGGAAGCCTGCGGACTCGGCGTCCTGGCAGGTGGCATGGAACCGGACGTTCTTGCGAAGCGCCGACCGCGCGGCACAGGAGGGCTTGCAGTACACGCCCGTCGTTCGCACCGAATAGTAAAACGTGCCGTCCGCGACGGGGTTGCGATCCACGACGGCCTGCCAGCGGGCCTCGTCGTTCGAGAACGGCGATGCGATTGCATCGGTCCTCTCGATTGCAGTGGTCATGAGGTTCGTCCTCCCGTCGCGCTCATGCTCATTCGGTTTGGCCCAGTGCTCATGGACTCCATCATAGACGGCACTGCCCGTGAGGAACTCCGGTTCTTGCTTTCGTATTCGAGCCGTGTCAGGCGCGTTCTTCCGCTCGCAACATCGCCAGGATCGGGATAACCGGCAGGGAGGTCGCGCGGACCGGCCCAATCGGCAGGCGTCCCGCCGTTCGACACGTCGACAATCAGAGATGTGGTTCCCGACGTCGACAAGGATCAAGACATGCGGATCAGGCGGATCCCCCTCCCCTTCCTCATCGCGACCGGTTTGCTGGTCGTCCTGACGAGCCCTGTCTCCGCGCAGCGTGTCGGGGACGTTCGAGCCGAGGCACTCCGGCTTTTTGAAGCCGGCGACTATCGATCGGCGGCCGCTCAATTCGACGAACTCTTGAAGCGGAAGCCCCGTGATCTCGAGGCACGATCGAAGCGCGGAATCGCCTCTCTTCGCCTCAACCAGCCTGCGCAGGCCGTGGCCGATTTCGATGCGGTGATCCGGATCACCCCTTGGTCGTATTCCTCGCACATCGACCGCGGGATCGCCCGCGTGATGCTCGGCGATTACGAGGATGCCCGCAAGGATTTCGACCAGTCGCTCGGTCTCCTCGCGCTCTCGTTCAAGCGAGATCCCACCAGCCTCGCGAACGCGCATTGCGGCCTCGGGCAAGTGGCGCACCGGCTGGGGCAGGACGATGTGGCGATCGAGCAGTACGGCGAGGCGATCCGGGCCAACCCGAGCGATCCGAGCGGCTTCCTGGGTCGGGCCGAGGCGCTTGTCTCGAAGAAAGACTTCGAGGGGGCCCTGCCCGACTTCGGCGAGGCGATCCGGCTCAACCCCAGACAATCGCGGGCGTACGCCTTCCGCGGCGACGCCCTCTGGCAACTCGGGCGACTCAAAGAGGCACTCGCGGACTTCGATCTCGCGGTCGAGCTCGATGCCGACAATGAGGAGGCGCACAGCCGCCGCGGCTCTTTGCTTGCCCAGTTGGGCGAGAACGAGCGGGCCCTTCCCGACCTCGACGCGGTGATTCGGCTCGATCCCCGCCGCGCGGCGGCCTATAAGGATCGCGGCGGAGTCCTCGTCAGACTCGGTCGCTACGGACCTGCGATTGAAGACCTGAACAAGTCGATTAAACTTGACCCTCGCCGCGCCACGTCGTATCAGAATCGAGGGGCCGCCTACAGCGGACTGGGGCAGTATGAGAAGGCGGTCGACGACTTGAACGAAGCGATTCATCTTGATCCGATAAACCCCGGGGCGAGGACGAATCTGGGGCTGGCCCTGTTCGCAGTCGGGCAGTACGAACGGGCCCTCGCCGAGATGAATGAGGCGACGCGGTTGGCGCCAACCAATTCGCTGGTGTTCCTCAACCGGGCGGGTGCCTACGCTCGGCTCGGTCTGCTCGAGCGAGCGATCGAAGACTACAACGAGGCGCTTCGACTCGATCCGAAAGCGATCCTGGCGCATGTGGGACTGGGCAAAGCGCACGACAGTCTGGGCCACCGCGTCCAGGCGATTCACAATTACGACATGGCCCTTCAGCTCAATCCGTCGAACGCACGCGTGTATACCAGTCGGGGCAATGCGCGACGGGCCGAGGGGGATTGGAAAGGGGCCCTCGGGGATTTCACCAAGGCGATCGAGATCAACCCGAAATTCGCCGAGGCCTACGTCTTGCGCGGCTGGTCCCTGCTCTGTTCCGACCGTGACGGCGCGGACGCCGACGCTCGCGCTTATCTGGCGCTCCAGGAACGGCCCGATTCGTCCACACTCTACATGTCATTGCTCGGAGCGCTCGGAGCGCGGCGGGCTGGGAACGAAACCGAGGCCCGCGTCTTCCTCGCCAAGGCCCTTTCCGGCACCAACGGCTCGGCCTGGCCGGGACCGGTGCTTCGATACATGTACCGAGCTCTGCCCGCGCAGCAGATGCTCGAAGCGGCGGGCGACGACCTTCAGAAGACCGAGGCCCACGTCTTCCTGGCGCTCGACCTTCTCCAATCCGGCAAGCAGAACTGGGCCGTCGACCACCTTCGCTGGGCCCGCGATCACGGCGTGGCCCATTCCTCCTCGGCCGACCTCGCCAGGGTCGTTCTGCTCAGCCTCGAAACCAGCAACCTCGAGCCCATTCCCCAAGCAAGCGCGACGCCGGGAACACCGACCGCTCGACAATAGAGCGGTTTCCGTCACGGTCGTGCTCCCTGGGACCGCGGGCGTCCCGCCCGAATTCTGATTTTAAAAATAATCGAATCGAAGCGGGTTGGAAATCGATGAGCAAGCCCGCCCGGCACCTCGCGAGCCCGAAAACGAACCCACGGTCGAAGCGTGAGAGTGTCTGAATTACTCGGAACGTCGCGCGTCGCGTGCGTCTTTTTTCCGAGCCTGCCGATCCGTCTTGAACACGCAACCCAAGAAATACTTGCATCGCGAGCAGACGATCGTCTTGTCTCGATCCTGGTCCGAGATCCCGATCGCCAAATTGCAGCTCGGACAATGCACGAGCTGTTTGATGGACGACACAGGCTCATTGAGGAACCTGGGATACTCCGCGAGGCAAGCCGGACAAAAGGTCGCATCCGGGCCCACCGTGAAATCGCCTTCGTAACCGCATGACGGACAGGTCCGATCGGTCCTGACCTTCCCAGGCTCGTCCGTGCCCGCCACCCACGAGAGGACGTTCTCGTCGGAGGCTCGGTCGCAGTCCGGGCACGACCCGAGGGCGGGGTCGAGCGGCTGACCACACGAAGTGCATCGATTGACGTCCTCCATCGTGACCATCGTAGCACAACTGTCGTACATCGCAAGTGAGCCGGGTGGCTTGCCTGGCCGTAGCAGCGTAGCAGTTCCCCACCCACGTTCTTGTCAGCGTCGCTCGGGTTTGAGCGCTTCGATCAGGGCCGCGCGGGCCGTGGCGAGTGCGGACCCGGAGTCCTGCCTCTTCGCGAGGTTCTCCGATTCAGTGGGATCGGCGTCGAGGTCGTACAGTTCTTCGTGGCTGTTGCCGCTGCGGATGTACACCTTGCCGTCGACGATCAGCGAGCTCATTGAACCTCGAAAGACCGGTGAGCGGCCATTGTTCGGGTTGTTCTTCGCCGGCGCGGCAACTTCGGAGAGCACCGGATCCGTGACGGGATCAATGTTTCGAGCCGCGGGATCCCAGTGCCGCGCGAGCGACGTTCCCGGGAATCGATGCGCCTCATCAGGTTGACCGACCAGGTCGAGTACCGTGGCCGGGAGGTTGCGCAGGCTCACGGGTTGCCGCACGCTGACCCCCGCGGGGACGCGCCCGGGCGCGACGATCAGGAGGGGCACGTGCACTTCGCCTCGGTAGAGACTGCTGGCATGCCCGAAGAGCTGGTGCTCACCGAAGGCTTCGCCGTGGTCCGAGGTGATGACGACGACGGTGTTTCGCAGCGTTCCTTGGCGCTCGAGTTCCTTGAGGAGTCGGCCGACCTGGGCGTCCATGTGTGCAATGCAGTCATCGTAAGCGTCGCGGGCCAGAGCAACGTCTCGGGGTGAGAGTCGCCGCTTGTTAGCCTCCCAGAACGCGTTCAGGAGCGAGTAATCCGCACGGCTCTCCGGGCTCAGTCCAAAGTGCTTGGCGCAACCATCGGGCATCAGATACGGCGTGTGAGCGTCAAACAGGTTTAAGAACAGGAAGGCGGGGCGATCGCCTTGGTTCGCGAGCCATCGAAGCGCGTCGCGCTGGATTCGTGACGAATCCTTGTACGGTCTCGCCGGCGCTGTCACCGTCTTGGAACGCGTGGATCGGGCCGCGACCGCGACGATTTTTTCGAGGAAGACCTGGCCGAATGCGGCCGAGTGAAGCACGCTCGAAGCGGAGACTTCATGGTCCTCGTAGTGAATGAACCCGCGATTGAGTCCCGTCTCCGCGCTACAGTAGAGGGTGTTCGCGATGAACCCTCCGGTGGCGTACCCGCGATCGCGGAGCGTCTCGGCCAGAGTGGGGACATCCGAATCGAGCGGTTGGCCGTAGCCGGCCGAGAGGTCATGAGGCCATCGCCCCGTGAACATGCTCGCGTGTGAAGGGAGCGTCCAGGGGGCCGCCGACCGAGCGTGCTCGAACCGGACCCCTTTACGTGCCAGGCGGGCGAGATTGGGGGTCGTGTCTCGGGAATAGCCATAAAGGCTCATATGCTGGGCGCTCACGGTGTCCAGCACGATGAACAAGACGTGGGGTGCCCCGGCCGCGGCGCGAGGCAGGTTTGTCATCACGCGATGTTCCGTCCAGGCCTCACGTCCGATCGAGAGGCCGACCAAGCCCATGACGATTCCGGCGAGCACGGGGAACGTGAACGGAACGAGTCGGCCCGAGTTGAGGCAGGACGCCTCGACTCGAGGCGCCGCCCGATAGGCCAGCCCACAGGCGAGAATCGCGCTGGCGATCGGATGAATGGAGTGGACTGCGAGGGAGAGGCTCAGCAGGGAGACGAACCCGAGGAAGAAGGCTGCGCGTCGGGTCGAGAACCTCGACCACTTGCTGACGAGCCGTCCGAGCAACGCGCCGAGGGCGCTGAAAAGGAGGAGGTGGAAGAGGGGAATCATCCAGGCAATCTGCCGGTTCATCTGAAAGAAGCCGGGCGTCCCGTCGCGGAGCTGCTTCTGCGCGAGGACGAGTGCGAGCTCGGTGGGGCCGGTCAGCAGCCCGAACCAGACGGACACCATCAGCACGCGAAGTGGTTGAGCCCGCGCCGCCGCCGGGCGGGGCCCAGCGGTTGGTCGCGAGAGGAGGAACCGACGAAGACGGCGAGGGGTTGAGCTCGTGGCGAGATCCGTCATAAACGTCGACCCTCCTGGTCGAACTCCTGCAAGTCGAGGGCCGCAAGCGAATAAGGTCAGCCGATGTAACCGAGCCCGCTGAGGCGGTCGCGGACCACTTCCTCTTCGGCCGCGGAGTAACCGGCTGGCGCGGTCGCGCTCACTTCCAACCCGGAGACGAGCGACCGCCCCTGCATCGACTGAGGACGGTCGTAACCTCCCAGTTCCAGCAGGGTGGGGGCGATATCCAGAAGATGCGCCCCTTGGATTTCGCCTTGGAGCGGGTTGTTCGACGACGCCAGGACGAACGAACCGAATTGGGCGTGGTTGCAGTCGTCGGGGCCGGTATCGTTTTCCTGGACGTGGATCGTCGGGTAGCCGACCCCGCCCACTGAACGCCAGGAGAGCGCTCCAAAGTGAACGATCAGGTCGGGGGCGACGTTCCGGACGTGGCGGAACGCCTCTTCCGGCTTGAACACGAGGGTGCCGAGCCGTTCCCCTTCGGGATCGGTGGTCGCTTCGAAGCGGCCCTTGATCTCGTCACGGAACCGCTCGTACTCGGTCGGCTCGATGATTCCGCGTGGTTCTCGCCCCTTCACATTGAAGAAGACGCGAGCGTAGTAACCCCCCTCGCTCCAGACTCGCGTCTTGTCCCAGTTCACGTCGAGCTTACTGAACGGCGTGACTTTTTCGGGATACTGATTCAGGACCAGCAACCCCTCGCGGATCAACCATTCGTTGACGCAGAAGCCGCCGTCGAGCTTACGCGCTCCGTGGTCGGAAACGACCAGCACGACCGTGTCGTCGGTCAGGAGCTCCAGGACCCGACCGATCTCCTCATCGAGATGTCGGTAGTAGTCGCGGATCATGTTTTGATAGGGATTGCCCGGCTCGTGCAGCACATGCTCGGGGTCGTGATATTTCCAGAAGCCATGCTGCATCCGGTCGAGACCGATCTCCACGAACTGAAAGTAGTCCCAGTCCGTGTTCTTCATGAGGTGCCGCACGACTTCGAATTGCTTGCGGCTCATGTCGAGGACGGTTTTGCCGAGCCAGTCCTTGTTGTCCGTCCGAAACCCTTTGACATCAACAGGGTAAGGGCCCACCAGGGTGTTGATGTCGTTGCCAATTTCGGCAGGGTGGGTATAGATGTCTTTGGAGGTGTCGGGTGTCAGGAAGCAGCCGACGGAAACGCCGTTCAGCTTGCGGGGTGGGTACGCTGGCGGTACGCCAACGACAACCGACCGTTTTCCCTCACGCGCGACCTGATCCCAAATCGCCAGCTCGCTGATCGACCGCGAGTTGACGATGCCGAGGCCGTCATAAGAATGGTCGACCCGGTTCCGGAACCCGTAGACGCCGAGTGACCCCGGATCCTGGCTGGTCGCCATGCACATCCAGGCGGGGACCGTGATGGGAGGAATGACGCTTTCCAAGCGGCCGTAGCAACCGGCCTCCATCAATCGGCGCAAGTTCGTCAGACGCTCGTCACTGAATAGCAGTTCCGGCGTCGCGCAATCGAGTCCAACGACGAGGATCTTCATGGCCGCAACGAACTCCTTCCGTGCGGAATTGACCCCTCGACTGTTCGTCGAGGCGTCGAAAATGGTCCGAGCAGGGTTCGTCACGTCAGTGACGAGGACCGCACCCGTCAAGATGGGGGCTCAGGAAGCTCTGACGCGGCACGGCCGAATCATGGTCGACCTGCTCATCCGTTGCAAGAGATCCTTGAAGAACCTCGGGAATCGATCGTGTCAAGAAACCATGAGCGAGACGGATCGGTCGTCCCACCCATGGACTCAGGTTCGTGGCGAATCTCTGCCTTTAACCGGCCTCGGTTAACGGGACGTTCTTAGCGGCTGAGTTCCTTGGAGCACACCCTCGACATGGGCCTCACCCGGGTGCGTCCGAGGACCGCGCCAATCTCCCTGGCGCCGATCTTGCCGCGAGTATCTGGGAAGAGTTGTTTGCGATGATTTCGCCAAGCGTCGAGGAATTCTGAGGATCGACCGAAAGATTTTTGAAGCCAAGACGAAGACGTTTCGGCCGAACATCGCTGCAAACCCAACCGCGGCGGCCAGGACGGACGTCATGGGCAACAGCGTTTCCGGACCGAGATAAGCGAATAACAAAGTACGCATCTCCTCGGGCCTCAATGCCCGATTAGGGGGGGCCTCTACCGATCTGGGATAATAACCGGGGAGATGATCCTTCCTGGTGTCTCCTTGCTTAAGCGTCACACGAGACGATCGAGGCAATTAAAAACGAATTCCTTCGGAAGGTCGCTGAGCGAATTGAACGGATTTGACCCCCTCCAGGCTCGTTCATCAAGAGAGGATCGAGCGTCCCTATCATCCCATTCGATGGCTTTATCGGCGATCGAAGCGCCGTTGCATCAATGAATTCACGAGGCGACTGGGGAGTACAGGTCCCTACCTTTCGCTACCGTCAAACTTTCGCTCGCCCTCTAAGGCGAGCGGGGAGCGTAAGTTCCCTGTCCCCTCGCAATGCCACCCCCCATGGTTTTCCGCCAGGAGCTTCCTGGGACCGCGGGCGACCCGCCCGCTCTTGTATTGAATTGAAAGATCAAATTGAATTGCGGGCGGGTCGCCCGCGGTCCCAGGGGGGGCGATCGCTGACCTGCGGGCGGGATTCGCTCACCTTGGGAAGGCGAGCGAAAGCTTCACGCAAGCTAGCGCGCAACAAAAAACGCCCCGACCCTTCGATAAAGAAGGATCGGGGCGTTGCTGAAGGATTCCGGCGATCACCGACTTTCGCGCCAAAGGCACTATCATGGGCCTGACGGGCTTAACGGCCGTGTTCGGAATGGGAACGGGTGGGACCCCGTCAGTATGTTCGCCGGAAAAGCACTCGGCAGGCGATCAAGCCTGCCGAGCACGTGTCAGTCGTTCAGATTCGTGTGGTCATCACGCAAGCTCAAACCGCGCGTTTCGATGGGCATGACCAACCGTCTTCGAGTCTCTTCACGACGCGTGGTCCCCGTATTGGATGGGATCCGTCGCCGTGTGATCGATCGAATGCGATCGGTGAATGATGCAACCCTGATTCCAGTCCGATTCGAGTCCCAATCAAGGGAGCCGGCGGACGGATCGGGGTGGTCAAGCGATCGGCTGTTAGGACCGGTCGGCTGCGGCGATCACTCGCCGTGCACTCCCGGCCTATCGACCTGGTCGTCTTCCAGGAGCCTTCGCACTTGCGTGCTGGAAACCTCGTCTTGAAGAGGGCTTCGCGCTTAGATGCCTTCAGCGCTTATCCTTTCCCGACCTAGCTACCCGGCGATGCCCCGAGCGGAACAGCCGGTACACCAGAGGTCGGTCCTCCCCAATCCTCTCGTACTAGGGGAGACCCTTCGCAAGTTTCCTACGCCCACGGCAGATAGGGACCGACCTGTCTCACGACGGTCTGAACCCAGCTCGCGTACCGCTTTCATTGGCGAACAGCCAAACCCTTGGGACCTTCTCCAGCCCCAGGATGCGATGAGCCGACATCGAGGTGCCAAACCTCCCCGCCGCTATGGACGCTCGGGGGAGATCAGCCTGTTATCCCCGGAGTACCTTTTATCTGTTGAGCGACGGCCTTTCCATCCAGCACCGCCGGATCACTAACGCCGACTTTCGTCCCTGCTCGACTGATGGGTCTCGCAGTCAGGCACCCTTCTACGTTTGCGCTCATGTTGCCAGATTGCCGACCTGGCCGAGGGTACCATTGCACTCCTCCGTTACTCTTTGGGAGGAGACCGCCCCAGTCAAACTGCCCGATGAGCATGGTCCCGGTCCGGGCTACGGACCGGTGAGGATCAGAGTCATTTCAGGGTGGTATTTCACCGATGGCTCCCCGACGGCTGGCGCCGCCGGATCACGGCCTCCCACCTATGCTACACAGAAAGGACGCTGACCCAATGCCAACCTGCAGTAAAGGTTCACGGGGTCTTTCCGTCTGACCGCGGGTACGTGGCATCTTCACCACGGCTACAGTTTCACCGGGTCCCTCGTGGAGACAGTGCTCCAGTCGTTACGCCATTCATGCAGGTCGGAACTTACCCGACAAGGAACTTCGCTACCTTAGGACCGTCATAGTTACGGCCGCCGTTTATCGGGGCTTCGGTCGCCAACTTCAGCTTACGCCTCATCGGCTCCCTTAACCTACCGACACCGAGCAGGCGTCAGACTCTATACGTCCTCTTGCGAGTTGGCAGAGTCCTGTGTTTTTGATAAACAGTCGCTAGAGCCGATTCTCTGCGGCTCTCCTTACGGAGAGCACCCCTTATACCGAAGGTACGGGGTCATTTTGCCGAGTTCCTTCACGAGGGTTCTCCCGAACGCCTTCGGATACTCGCCTAGCACACCTGTGTCGGATTGCGGTACGGGCCGGATGGTTCGTCCCGACAGGGCTTTTCGTGGCCGGCTTGGCATCAGGCTTCCAGATCGAATGCTGTCGGCCTTGCGGCACGGGGTATTCTAGCACCCCGACCTGACTGAAACCGGCGTCCTCTGTCGTTCAACCTTACCATCGGGTGGCGGAATATTAACCGTCTGTCCATCGGCTACGCCCTTGGGCCTCGCCTTAGGTCCCGACTGACCCTGGGCGGATTGACCTTCCCCAGGAAACCTTGTGCTTTCGGCGGACAGGCTTCCCACCTGTCTTGTCGTTACTCGTTCCGGCATTCGCACTCGCCCACGCTCCACAGATCGTTTCCATTCTGCTTCGTTGCGGTGGGCGACGCTCTCCTACCATCAGTTTTTAACCTGATCCGCGACTGCGGCACGACGCTTAGTCCCCGTCATTTTCGGCGCGGGATGGCTCGACCGGTAAGCTGTTACGCACTTTTGAAATGATGGCTGCTTCTAAGCCAACATCCCGGCTGTCACCGCGATCCCACTTCCTTTGCCACTGAGCGTCGATTTGGGGGCCTTGGTCGGCGGTCTGGGTTGTTTCCCTTTTGAACGTGAAGCTTATCCCCCACGTTCTGACTCCCGGGGTCCGTCACGCGGTATTCGGAGTTGGGTTTCGGAGGGTAGGCGGGAAGCCCCCCTACCGAATTCCGTCGCTCTACCCCCGCGTGATATGTCCCGAGGCTGGCCCTAAAGCCATTTCGGAGAGAACGAGCTATCTCCAGGTTTGATAAGACTTTCACTCCTCCCCACGGGTCCTCCCCCAGTTTTTCAACACTGGTGGGTTCGGTCCTCCACGACCGGTTAGGGTCGCTTCAACCTGCCCATGGGTAGTTCACCTGGTTTCGCGTCTACTGCACCCGACTATGGCGCCCGATGAAGACTCGCTTTCGCTACGGCTCCCCCCCTGAAGGGGTTAACCTGGGGCCGGATACAGTAACTCGCCGGATCATTATGCAAAAGGCACGCGGTCACGCGGTCCGAAGACATCGCGCTCCCACCGCTTGTAGGCACGGGGTTTCAGGTTCAGTCTCCTCCCCTAATCGGGGTTCTTCCCACCGTTCGGTCGCCCTACTGGGTTCGCTATCGGTCGTCATCGAGTGCTTAGCCTTGCGGGATGGTCCCCGCCGATTCAGGCCGGGTTTCACGTGCCCGACCCTACTCGGGTACCGAAGAGGGGAGGTTGCATCGTCGCTTACGGGGCTATCACCCGCTCTGGCGCTCCGTTCCAGGAGACTTCAGCTGACGCTCACTCATCCCATGTTATCGGCCCCACGACCCCGAGTGGTGTCCCACTCGGTTTAGGCTGATCCCCGTTCGCTCGCCGCTACTGAGGGAGTCTCGGTTGATTTCCTTTCCTCCGGGTACTGAGATGTTTCAGTTCCCCGGGTCTCTACAGGCATTCCAGGATCGACGTTCGTTGGGCAACTCCCCTGGACTTATCGCAGCCTTCCACGCCTGTCTCTCTGATGACGCCTAGGCATCCCCCCCGTGCCCTTAGGAGCTTGACCACGCCGATCCGGACGCCGCGGTTTCCCGAAAGAAACTCGACGGCCGAACTGGCGAGGGGTCAGTCCCCGATCTCTCTTCGATCGAGTGCCCAGCGTCTCGCGACGCAGGAATCACTCTCACTTTGGGTAACGATCCCAATGTGAGGTCGGTTGCCTCGCGGCAAGCGACTCTCACGCATCCGTAAGGGTTCCACTGTATTGTGGAGAGATTCTTCTACTTTGGTCTGCCACGACCACTTCGTTTGCGGTTCTCACTTGCGTGATCTAACCACCGAATTGAAAAAGAGCTGACCGAACTCCCACGACGGACCCGCAAGGCCGAAGCCTTGAAGTTCCCTCCTGAGAATCCGCACTGGCCGCTGGCCAGGGGGCGAAACCGCGTACGGTCCCGCCCCGCACCCAGCAGTGCAACGCAAACGGAAGAAAGCGAAAGGACCCCTCGGATGAGGGGTCCCCTCCCTGGTCGATCGTGTGTGTGGTTCGAGAACCTTCGTGGGAAGCCGGCGTAAATACCATCTGATCAAGGAGACGGTGCCGATGCGGCCCTTCTTATGAGCCGTCACGAGCATAAAGCCCGATCCGAACCCATTCAGAGCCGAGATTTTCTAAGAAAAATCCTTAGAAAGGAGGTGATCCAACCGCAGGTTCCCCTACGGTTACCTTGTTACGACTTAGTCCCCATCACGGGTTTCATCTTCGGCGCCTGCCTTGCGGCTCCGGCGACTTCGGATGCCCCCCGCTTTGGTGGCTTGACGGGCGGTGTGTACAAGGCTCAGGAACACATTCACCGCGGCATGCTGATCCGCGATTACTAGCGATTCCAGCTTCATGCGGGCGGGTTGCAGCCCGCAATCCGAACTGAGGAACGGTTTTTGCGATTAGCGTGACTTTGCAGCCTAGCAACGCTCTGTCCGCCCCATTGTAGTACGTGTGCAGCCCCAAGCATAAGGGCCATGAGGACTTGACGTCATCCCCGCCTTCCTCCGGCTTAACGCCGGCGGTCTGTCTAGAGTTCCCACCGTTACGTGCTGGCAACTAGACACAGGGGTTTCGCTCGTTAGGGGACTTAACCCAACACCTCACGGCACGAGCTGACGACAGCCATGCAGCACCTGTGCACGTTGTACCTTGCGGCCTCACCGACGTTTCCGCCGGCTAATCCGTGCATGTCAAGCCTGGGATAAGGTTTTGCGCGTAGCCTCGAATTAAGCCACATACTCCACCGCTTGTGTGAGCCCCCGTCAATTCCTTTGAGTTTCAGCCTTGCGACCATACTCCCCAGGCGGGGTACTTCACGGTTTCCCTACGACAGGGAGCCCATCGGCGAGCCCCCTATCCAGTACCCATCGTTTACGGCCAGGACTACCGGGGTATCTAATCCCGTTCGCTCCCCTGGCTTTCGCGTCTCAGCGTCAGTAGGCATCCAGGACCTCGCTTTCGCCACGGGCGTTCCTTCCGATCTCAACGCATTTCACCGCTCCACCGGAAGTTCCAGGTCCCCCTATGCCCCTCCAGACTCGTCGTATCCGCGCCCCTTCCCCGGTTGAGCCGGGGGATTTCAGCGACAGACGCACGAACCCGCCTACACGCGCTTTAAGCCCAATGATTCCGAATAACGTTCGCACGGTTCGTCTTACCGCGGCTGCTGGCACGAACTTAGCCCGTGCTTCCTCCAGGGATCAATCAAGGCCTTGCGACCCTTTTTCCCCCTCGACAGGAGTTTACAACCCGAAGGCCTTCATCCTCCACGCGGCGTCGCTCGGTCAGGCTTGCGCCCATTGCCGAAGATTCTCGACTGCAGCCTCCCGTAGGAGTCTGGGCAGTGTCTCAGTCCCAGTGTGCCGGGCCACGCTCGCACGCCCGGTAGGCATCGCAGCCTTGGTGGGCCATTACCCCGCCAACAAGCTAATACCACGACAGCCCGTCCCAAGACGCCGAAGCTTTGGCAAAACACCGATGCCGGTGTCGTTGCGTCGCTGGGGATTACCCGCGGTTTCCCGCGGCTATACCCAACCTTGGGGTTGGTTACCGTCGCCTTACTCACCCTTGCGCCACTGGCCTTGCGGCCCGTTCGACTTGCATGCCTAATCCACGCCGCCAACGTTCATTCTGAGCCAGGATCAAACCCTTCGAGATTGGTCGTCTCCCCGACTCCGAAGAGCCGAAGATCCGGTCCTCACCTTCCAAAGGGTTGAGGAATTTGCTAACTGGTCGCAGCTCGAGGGCACCGGGGCAAGCCCCTGCTCCCTCGTGCTGTTGGCTGTTGGATCCGTCTCCGTCGCGATTCGACCTCCAACCAAACGGGGTCGAGACGACTCAAACGGCTCCACGCCGGCTTCCCTCAAAGGTTCTCTTCAACCACAAGAACCACGATCGACCGGATTGTCAAAGAACGAAGTTGCTATCGATGCGATTGGCCGGAGCGACTTGCCTGTGAAGGCGTGTCACGCCGGCCGACCCTACCGACAACATCGCGGCCCGCTGTCTTGGTCGTCGGTTTCCCGCCGCCAGGTCAGCCGGCCGTTTCGTTGTCACCCGTGGTGACACAGGCGACAAGGACTATATTAACGGGATCCTGGCCGGAGTCAACTCGTTAGTCCCCATTTCTCATTCATTTCGAGTAAGACCTCTGAAAGTGTTCGCGTGTACAGTTGCGTTTGGTGGCGGCTTGCGTTGGTTGGAAACGGGCCTTACGATGGCACTTAATCCACCTTAATGAATGTGTTTCAGGGAGAGACTTCATGACGCGCCCGCGTTTCGAATGGTCTTTGCTGAGTGTTCTGCTGGCCCTTTCCCAGCCGGGGTGTGGAGGTGCGGGAAGAGAGGGCCATGCTGCGCCGGGGGCCGTTCGTGGCGAGGCCAAACGCGTCTTTTTCGTGGGGTTTGATGCGAGTGCGCCGCTCGTTAATGCCTTGAAGCAAGATAAGCTCCAGGGGATTGTGGTCCAGAACCCCTACCTCATGGGCCAGCTCGGGGTCAAAACCCTGGTTCAGCATCTCGAGAAGCAGCAAGTTGAGCCCCAGGTTTCAACCGGTGAGACGATGGTCACCCCCGACAATATGGAGGAGCCGGCAATCGCGCCTCTGCTTCATCCCGTCAAAGCGGAGAATCGGGCGGAAGGGAGTCTGTCGGGGAGCAAGACGAAGAAGTGGCGGGTGATGGTTATCCCCAAGGGGACGACCCACGAGTTCTGGATGACGATCCACGCGGGCGCACTCAAAGGGGCGGCCGACATGGGGAACGTCGAGGTGATCTGGCAGGGTCCTCAGAAGGAGGATGACCGGCTTCAGCAGATTCAGCTCGTCCAGAGCGCGGTCGCGGCCGGCGTCGATGGGATCGTCCTGGCTCCGTTGGATGCCCGGGCTCTGGTCAAACCGGTCGAGGACGCGGTGGCCAAGGGGATTCCGGTCGTGATCATCGACTCAGGGCTCGAGTCGAAGAAAATCGTCAGTTACGTCGCCACGGACAACTATCATGGTGGAGTTCTCGCCGCGAAACGGTTGGGTGAGCTCCTGAAAGGCGAGGGGAAGATCATCTTGCTCCGTTATGCGGTCGGCTCCGAGAGTACGGAGCAGCGCGAACGCGGATTCACGGACACGATGAAAAGCGAATTCCCCAAGATCCAGTATCTCTCCGACACCGAGTATGCCGGCGCGACCTCGGACACCGCGCAGCAAAAATCACAGAGCCTGGTCACGCGCTATCGCGGGCGGGTGGACGGGATCTTCTGTTGCAATGAGTCGAGCACGTTCGGAATGCTTCGCGCCTTAGAGGGGGCCGGCATGCTGGGTTCGCGGCCATGACCCCTCCCCTGCTGGAGATGCGCGGGGTCTCGAAGTCGTTTGGCGCGAGCCGCGCGCTCGATCATGTCTCACTCGAATTAAGAGGAGGCGAGGTCCACGCACTCATCGGAGAGAATGGGGCCGGTAAAAGCACCCTGATGAAGATCCTGAGTGGCGCCTATCGGCCCGATCAGGGGCAGATGGAGATCGGGGGCGTTGCCTACGCGCCTCGAGGTCCGCGCGGCGCCCGCAGCCTCGGGGTGGCCATGATCTACCAGGAGCTGACGCTCGCACCGCACCTTTCGGTCGAGGCGAACGTCATGCTCGGCCAGGAGCGTGTCGTCGCCGGCTTGGTCAGGCGGGGAGAGCATCGCCGCCTGGTGACCCAGGCGCTTGACCTGCTCAATCATCCGGACATCCGGCCGGACGCGTTGGCCGGAAGTTTGAGTGTCGGCGCGCAACAACTCGTCGAAGTCGCCCGCGCCCTGGTCGCGGACGCTCGCGTCATCGTCTTCGATGAACCGACGAGCTCGCTGACCGAGCGCGACGCCGAGCGTCTGTTCGAAATCATTGATCGGTTGCGTGCCAAAGGACTGGCCATCGTCTACATCAGCCACTTCCTCGAAGAGGTCCGTCGGGTCGCCCAGCGCTATACCGTGCTTCGCGACGGCCGTTCCGTGGCCACGGGGCCGGTGGCCGGGACGGAACTTTCGACGATGATCGGACAGATGGTCGGCCGCGACCTCACCGAGCTCTTCCCACGGGTGCCCCACGAGCCGGGCGAACCGATTCTGGAATTAACCGGCCTGTCGGGGCGGCCGCTCCCGAAAAAAGCGGATTTGGTGCTTCGACGTGGTGAAATCCTCGGGATCGCCGGCCTGGTGGGCGCGGGCCGGACCGAATTGCTCCGCGCGATTTTCAACCTTGATCCGGTGCGGTCGGGCTCGGTTCGCGTGAACGGGATTACCAGTCGGAACGCCACTCCTCGACTGCGGATTCGCCAGGGGATGGGATACCTCAGCGAAGACCGCAAGGGAGAGGGACTCGCGCTGGGCCGCTCGATCGAGGACAATATGACCTACTCGGCCCTCGACCAGTATTCACGCTGGGGATGGCTCGACCTGGGCAGGCGGAGATCCGAGGCCGCGAAGTGGATGGCCAAGCTCCGGATCAAGGCGGTCGGTCCTGGCCAGGTGATCGGCGACCTTTCCGGAGGCAACCAGCAAAAAGTGGCGATCGCCAGGTTGCTGCACCAGTGCGCTGACATTTTGCTCCTCGACGAGCCCACGCGGGGGATCGACCTCGGGTCGAAGGCCGAGATCTATCGTTTGGTCGGTGAGTTGGCCGCGCAAGGGAAGGCGATCATCATGGTGAGCTCCTACCTCCCGGAACTCTTCGGAATCTGCGATCGGATCGCCGTCATGTCTCGGGGGGTTCTGAGCGAAGCACGCCCGGTCTCGGCCTGGACTGAGCACGCCGTCATGGAAGTTGCGACCGGAGGCTGTTGAGATTTCGATGACGATCGAGTTTCTCGGTCAGGAGTGCGACTGACGCGGGTCGATGGTGGATTTCGGTTCGTGAACTCCCCGCGCGTCGCTTGGGAATGGCTTGTAATGACAGTGCGCGTCGGCGATGCTCAAAATCCTCGTGCGAACCGCGGAGATCATCGTTCGGGCATTCTCGAAATTGATAAAACAAGGGGGCGGCCACGTGGGAGTCAGCGCGGTCGAAGTCGGACGTGAGAAAGGATCGCCCGCGCTCCGAGGGACCTTGGGTTGGGTCTGGACGGTCTTCGGACCCTTCCTCGGATTGATCCTGATCACGGTCCTGTTCGCGTACCTGACGCGGCATTCGGGTTCGTTCCTGACCACCTATAACTGGAGGACGATCGCGGTGCAGACCGTGATCGTCGGCACGGCGGCACTGGGAATGACCGTGATCATGATCGCCGGGGGGATCGACCTCTCGGTGGGTTCGGCGGTCGCTCTGGTGACGGTGGCGATCGCCCTGGCCGTGCGTGACCTGGGATGGCCGATGCCGCTGGCGATGGCCGGAGGAATCGTGGTCGGGGGTCTTTGCGGGCTCTGGAATGGGGCCTTGATCACGGGACTCGGCGTGGTGCCCTTCATTATTACGCTTGGCGGGCTGAAAATCTTCCGTGGCCTGGCGAAATGGCTCTCCTCGAGCACGGCGGTCTACGTCCCGGACGAGGCGCAGGTCTGGTGGTTCCCCTCGATCCTGGCCACCGAACCGGAACCGAGCTGGCTGCTCGTGGCTCCGGGGGTCTGGTTGCTGCTCATTTTGAGCGTTTTTTTGGCCTTGGCCCTAAGGCATAGCTTGTTGGGGCGTTATATCTACGCCATTGGCTCGAATGAGTCGACGGCCCGTCTCTGCGGGATTAACGTGCCGCTGGTCAAGCTGGCCGTTTATGTCCTTGCCGGGTTGGCCACTGGTTTGGCGGGGGTGATGCAATACGTTTACCTCAATGCCACGGGCGACCCGGTCACCGCCGACGGACTTGAGTTGCAGGTGATCGCGGCGGTGGTCATCGGTGGTGGCAGCCTCAACGGTGGCGAGGGGACCGTGGTTGGCACCTTGATCGGCTGCTTGATCATGTCCGTGTTGAACAACGGGTGCGTTCACGCCGGGATTCCGAATGCCAGCCAGGACGTGATCATTGGAGCCATTATCGTGGCGGCTGTGACCCTGGATCGATTCCGGCGGCGTCGCGATCTCTGAGGTTTCGAATAGGAGGCGAATCATGATGAGGTTGAGCTTGATCGGTCTGGCGGCCGTGTCGACCGTGTTGGTCTGCTCGTCGCCCGGCGTTGCGGAGGAGAAAATGGAAAAGCCGACGATCTCGGTCAGCGGGACGGGCAAGCTCTCCGCGATTCCGGACATCGCCGAGATCCAGGTGGGAGTACGGTCGCAGGCTCCCACCGCCCAGGCCGCTCTTGCTGCAAATAACGAGTCGATGAATGCGATGCACTCGATCCTGAAGGAGAACGGGGTCGCAACCAAGGATATCCAGACGACCCAGATCCAGGTCAGCCCCGAGTACTCCCAGCCCCCCAACCGGCCCAGGGCGGTCAACGAAGCGGAGTTCGTTCCGCGAATCGTGGGTTACCGGGTCGACAACACCGTACAGATCACCGCACGGCAGATCCCGAAACTCGGCGCGCTGCTCGATGCCCTGGTGACGGCGGGCGCCAACCAGATCCACGGAATTTCGTTCCGGGTCGACAACCCCGAGAAGCTCCTCGATGAAATTCGCCGCAAGGCCATGGCCGACGCGAAGAGCAAGGCCGAATTGCTCGCGGGCGAAGCCGGGGTTGTCCTCGGATCTCCGCTCAAGATCGTTGATGAAGGAGGAGGGCCGCGACCGCCGTCTCCGCTCTATGCGCCTCGCATGGAGATGATGGCGAGGGCGGCGGCACCGATGCCGATTGCCGCGGGCGAGCAGGAACTGGCGGTTACGGTTCACGTCGTCTATGAACTGAAGCCTGGCAAATAGCGCAAGCTGGGTTGAGTTCGTTTAAGTTTGCCGCGCGGTCCAGCCGAATTTTCTTCGGATTGACACTGATCGACCGCGCCAATAGGATGCGGCCGCACCGGCGTCCCTCGCTCGGAGCGATCGGAAAGGGCGGCACTGCCATCACCCGAAGTTTGAGGACGCCTCGCGGACGACTCAGAACCGAAGCACCCTCGTTGATGGAACGATCTCCGTCTCGAATTCCGGTCCGTCTTCTTCCATTGCGTTGAACGGGCCGGAGTCGTGGCGGCAGGAGGGTGGGCTGATCGGTCATCAGGAATGACCGACGGCCAAGCCACAGGGAAGTGCGACCGCGCATGGCCACCACGCTACCATCGTCGAGACTGACGCCTCATCGAGCTTCTGCTTTACCGAATTCTTCGAGCCCCCCCCCGAATCGAGCGCCCGCGCCGCGGCGGATCGCATCGAATTTTGTCTTCATGAGCCTGGCGGAGATCATCTGCCGTGGTGCGTCGGTGGCCGTCACGCTGACGCTGGCGAAGCGACTGGGGATGGCGGACTACGGACGCGTCGGCTTCGCCTTCGATATCGTCTTCTGGCTCGTCCTGCTGGTGCGGGATGCGTTCGAGGTGATCATCTCACGCGAGCTTGCCCGCCACCCGCGGCTGGTTCGCCCGCTGGTCAACCACGTCCTGGCGCTCAGGGGGTTGCTGTCGCTCAGCCTGTTCGTGGGGCTGGTGTCGGTGAGTTCGCTCACGATCTCGACGGCCGCGGACCGGGCGCTCCTCACCCTGTACGGCCTACTGCTTCTGACCACCGCGCTCGGGCTCGACTTCGTCTATCGAGGGACGGAGCGAATGGGACTGGTCGCCCTCTCGCTCTGCATTCGGACTCTGGTCTATGCGACGGGAGTCTGGATGAGCGTCGGGGACGCGTCGCGGATTGTTTGGGTGCCGGCCTGGTTGGCCGTGGGGGAAGCGTGTGGGATCACCTTGGTCTGGGTCTGTTACTCGCGACAGTACGGACTGCCTCGACCCGTCCTCGGCTTCCGGTTCTTGCGGGTCTTTCTCAAGCGGGGCCGATCGATCTGCTTGATCCAGATCGCTCAGACGGTGATTAGCTCGGCCGACCTGATGGTGGTCGACCTGATGAGCCGACGCTGGTCGGACGTCGGCCAGTATGGCGCTCCGCATCGGATGATCACGGCGATCTTGACGTTCGGAATGATCTTTCAACAGGTCACGTTCCCGACGTTGGCGCGGTCGTGGCGGCAAACGACCTCCGCGGGGCGTGATGCGCTCAACGTGATGGTCAAGGTCTTGATGCTCGGCCTGATACCGATCGCCGTCGGAGGCGCTGTGCTGTCGGGGCCGCTGGTGCGGTTCATGCTCACGAAGGAGTATGCGGGGGCGGGACTGCTCCTGGCCTTGGGGATTTGGCGAGCTCCGCTGCTGACCCTGGCCTATCTCTACCAGACGACCTTGATCGCGGTGAATCGCGAGGGGGCGGGAGTTCGCCTGTTACTCGCGGGTGCGGCCACCTCCGCGCCTTTGATTGCGCTCTCCTGCTACACGTTCGGACTTCCGGGGGCGGCGGGGGCCGTCTTGTTCATGGGCCTTTCGTTGGTCATCGCCGGCTATGTGCTCCTGGCGCGGGAAGAGCGTCAGCCCGAGTGGCATCATCACCTGGGGCGGCCTCTCGCGGCCTCGCTGGTCATGGTTCCGGTCTGCCTCTCCCTGGCGCAGTGGCATGTCCTGGCTGGCGTCGGCGGAGGCGCCTTGACCTATCTGGTCACGCTCTGGGCGATTGGCGGCCTTCGGCAGGACGAGCTCCGCGCGATCATCTCCCGCGGAGAACCGCGGACGCCACCGCGGCCGCACACCCAATTTGCGAGCCGGAACCGTGTCGGAAACTGAAGAAGCCAACTGGTAATTCCCCAATAAAGCTGGTACATCTCCGAACTCTCGCGACAACTCGACGCTCGCCGCTGATCGGAACGGATGCCGTGCTTGACAGCGTCGAAGTTGTACCGACGAACGGACGAAGACAGGGAGGTCGCCGTTGAAGTTCTGCATGGTCACCACGTTCTTCGGCGCACACAGCTTTGGTGGTGACGCGGCCTACGTGGATCGTCTGACGCGCGCCCTCTGTCGACGTGGGCATGAAGTCCATGTCTTCCATTGCGCCGACGCATTCAATGCGGTGCGAGGGGCCCACCCCTTGCGGTCGTATACACCGCCGCCCGGTCTCCACATCCATCAGCTCGAAAGCGGCTTTGGAGTCCTGTCGCCATTGGCGACCCAGATGACCGGCCGCCCTTATTTTAAGGCCGAGGCGCTGCGGGCGGAGCTCGACGCCGTGGACACGGACGTCGTCCATTTCCACAATATTTCGCTGGTCGGAGGCCCGGGCATCCTCCACTTTGGCCGTCGTGCCGCGCGGATCATGACCGCTCACGAGCACTGGCTGATCTGCCCGATGCACTTGCTCTGGAAGAACGGCAAGAAGACGTGCGACGGACCCGATTGCACTCGCTGTACCCTGGCGGGGGGCCGACCGCCCCAGGCCTGGCGATACACCGGAGCGATCGACCGTGGTCTTCGCGAGCTCGACGCGCTGATCTTTCCCAGCCGGCATGCGCTCGAGGAGCATCGCACGCGGGGAATCGGCGCCCCGCTCATCCATCTGCCCTACTTCCTTCCCGACGACTGGTCGGCGGGCATCGAGGATGAAGAGCCCGAAGTGACCGAGCGACCCTACCTCGCCGCCGCCGGGCGACTCGTTCGCATGAAGGGATTCCAACAACTGATCCCGCTGATGCGATATTTGCCCCAGGTCGACCTGCGGATTGCAGGTACGGGACCCTACGAACCTACGCTCCGCAAACTCGCCCGCGACCTGCCGAACGTCCACTTCGAGGGGCTGCTCGGGGGCCAAGGGCTCGCCAAGCTGTTCCATGGAGCGCGTGCGGTCGTTGTTCCTTCGCTTTTCCCCGAGACCTTCGGGTATGTGGTGCTCGAAGCCTACGCGGTTCGGACCCCGGTCGTGGTCCATACCGGCGGCGGAGCGCTCAACGAAACGGGCGTGCTCAGTGGCGGGGGCCTGGGGTATTCGAACGACGCCGAGATGCTTCAGGCGATGAGGCGGATTGTCCACGATGACGATCTGCGCGAGGAACTGGCCGATCGTGGGTTTGCGATGCGCACCGGCGAGTGGTCCGAGACCGCGCACATGGACAAGTATTTCACATTGATTCACGGGATCCAGACCGGCCGAGCCCTTTCACCCCCCCACCGGCCGCCGACCCACCGTGCTGAGTCTTTGACCCACGGCACGACTTCGGGGAACGCATGGAGTTCGCGGCACCAATGAGGTTGAGGCTGGGCGAATTCTTCGCCGGGCTGATCGTGCTGACCCTGACCCTGACCTGCTTCGCGCGCCTGGTGGCGGAGCCGTCAGGGCTCCTCGTGGATGGCGATCGTCCCAGCGTCGATCACGCCCAACGCGATGATTTCCGTCCGGTCGGCAACGACCTGACGTTCTTCTATCTCCCTCACTACCACCAACTGGCCGACCAGCTCGCGCGTTACGGTCGGGTCCCCCACTGGGATTCCTCGGGCTTTGCCGGGCGCCCGCTGGTCGGCAACCCTCAAGGGGGCCTGTTCTATCCGCCACTCCGCCTGATCTGGGGCTTGCAAGCTCCGTCGGCGTTAGGTTGGTTGACCGTCGGCCACCTGCTCTGGTCGAGCCTCGGTCTGTTCCTGCTGATGCGAAGTCTGGGTGCTGGCGTTGCCGCCGCGACGGTGGCGGCCGGGTGCTTTCAGGCGTCTCCGTATGTCCTGGCCCAGGTGTTCGAGGGGCACTATCCCCATGTTTGGGCCGCGTCTTGGTATCCTTGGGCGTTCTGGGCCTTCGTGCAGTTTCGCAACCGGCGGTGGGGCCGGGCGCTGACGCTCGCCCCGATCCTGGCGCTTGCGCTGCTGGCCGGGCATCCGCAGGAATGGTTTTACCTGATCTTCATCCTGAGCGTCTGGGCTCTCTGGGATGCGATCCGCGACGGCGTCGAAGGGCGTCCCGGAGCGGCGCTCGCGAGGCTCGGCGGTTGGTCGTTCGTGGTCGCGTTGAGCTTGGGCCTGGCGGCCGTGGAACTCATTCCCGACATGATGGCACAAGCCTGGTCGTTGCGGGGCAGCCAGCTCTCGCTGGGCAAGGTGAGCCGGTATCAACTGCACGCGCTCAACGGCTTTCAGCTTTTGAGTCCGGGGGCGCTCGGCTCCCCGAGCGACTACTTCGGCCATGATAATTACTGGGAAACGGTCTTCTCGATCGGACTGATCCCGCTGGTGCTCGTCGCAGTCGCCGCCGCGCGGCACCCGGACCGGCGGCTCGTCCGCGGCTGGCTCATCCTGATCGTGGGGGCGTTGGTCTTCGCGGCGGGGCGGAAGCTTGGTCTCTTTCCGTTGCTGTTCGCGTGCGTTCCCGGGATGAACCGGTTTCGCGTCCCCTCCCGATCGCTGTTCGTCGTCAGCCTGGGGACAGCGGTGTTGGCTGGTTTCGGGGTTGAGACGCTGGCACTTCGCGCGTTCGGCGCTGAGGGTTGGCAATGGCTCGCCCGGCGATCCCGGCTCGTGGCCATTGTGGTCGGGGCGATTCTGCTCGGCCTCTTGCCGTTCTCGACGCGCGAGCGAAACGAACCGCGGGCGAAGCCGGACCATGCGCTTTCGTTGCGCGAGATTCGGGCCATTCTGAGGAGTCAGGGGGAGAGTGGGCCCTCGGTCGCCGCCTCGGCCGCGGGTCAGATCGCCCGGAGCGGGACATTCTGGTTCGCACTTGTCGGAATCGGGGTCATTGTCACCGTCGGCTGCCGTTGCTCCGGCGATCGTCGGTCGCGGTACGCCTGGTCGATCGGACTCCTTGGCCTGATCGAGCTCGGCGTTTCCGGTTACGGGCTGCTCAAGGTCGCCCCGCCCTCGGAGTTCCTGGGCCCCGACCCGATCAGTCGAGCGCTCGGTGATGCGGAGCCGCCGGTTGCTGGTCCGTTCCGGATTCGGGCTCGCGACACGCTCTATCCGGATCTGCGCGCATCCTCGAACGGATTTGAGAAAATCAACATCAATGACTCGTTCCAGATCCAGCATGCAGCGGATCTCTACGAATCACTTTTCGCCTTGCTCTACGCGCCCCGGACCGTGGACCTGAAATCGCCGATGAGCGAGGTCGTCGCGGAACATCAGCAGGAAAATCGTCAGCGGATCCTCGATCGAATGAACGTCGCGTTCCTTGTCGCCGACCACGTCGAGTCCGCCCCGCATTGGCCGCTCGTCGCCTCGGGAACGTCCCACGGCTCAACGTTTTCAATTCATCGAAATCCGACCGTCATGCCCCGTGCCTACGTTGTTCCTCGGGCGGAGCCGACCGGGGAGGACGCGGCCTCGGCACTCGCGGGGTTCCGCGCGGTTGATCCCCGTGAGGCGGTGCTGATGTCGGCCGATCCGCTGCCGACCGGGCCGCGCCAGCCGTTCACCCCGGCCGTCTGGGGTTCAACCGACCCCGATCGCGTCGTGATTCAGGTGACGACCGAAGCGCCGGGCTTGTTGGTGGTCGCCGATACCTGGATGCCGGGCTGGGACGCCCAGGACAACGGACGCCCCACGCGAATCTTGCGCGGAAACCACGCGCAACGGGTGATCCCACTGACCCGGCCGGGCCGCCACGAGGTCGTCTTGCGCTATGAGGCGCCCGGACTCAAACGCGGCACCGCCGTTACCCTGGCGTCGGCCGTCGCGTGGGTCGCGGTGGTGGTCGCCACACTGGTCTGGCAAGTCCGGCGCGACGTGCGATCCCCTGGTTCCCTGCCGGCTCAAGGGCAAACGGACCAAGCATTTCCGCCATCCGGACCATCCGCCCCTGAGATGGCAGAGCCTCTTTCAGACCCAGCCGTGACGCTTGCGTAGCCACCATTCGAGCGTCAGAAACGCGGTGAAGATGAGGAAGAAGGGCCAGTTGTCCCAGATCTTGTGCTCGATCTGAGTCATCGATTCGGTGGAGAGCTTGCCGTTCAGGCTTTTGAGGTACTTAGGTAGCCCTTCGGAGGGGAGATACTGACCGCCCGTCGTCTCGGCCATCTGGCGGAGCAGATCGAGGTCGGCGGCGGGGTTTTCCATCTCTCGGTCGTCCTGGTTGACGATGAATCGCGAGCTGTCCCGGCCGACCTCTTGGCCGTTTCGTTTCGCGACCACGGTCACTCGATACAACCCCGGCTGGCCGATCGCCGGGTAGGAGCCTCGAGCCGCCTCGCCTTCCTTGTAGACTGGGACGGGGTCTTCCGGGGTTTTCGATCCCTCGATGGTGACCGCCGCTTGGTAAGTGAGGTTGGGGATCGGCACGTTCTTGGCGTCGCGCGCGGTGACCGTGAAGCCCAAGGTTTCGCCCACCGAGACCTTGCGTGTGTCGAGCGTCAGCTTGACCTTGTCCTCTCCCTCATCCTCCTTGTGTGAGAGCCAGAACGTCACCTGCCTCCAGAACCTGCGGTGGGCGGCCTGGCCTTGCTCCGAGGCGCGGGGCCAGACCCAGGTTTCGCCGCCGAAGGCGACGACCCGCCCTGCCCCGCTGTCGCTGGCGATCATGAGCGGTTCCGCGTTGGGATCGCCGCTCCTTGCGAGCACCATCGCGTTGGCTTTCGGTTCACCGAAGCGATTGGTGCCGGTGAGCGGGGGAAGGGTCGCCCAGATCCGCTTGCTCTCCTCGCGGGTCGGGCCGATCTGGAAGAGATAGTTCTCGAGCCCGGAAGTCTGCGGGTCGAATCGGATCCCGTCTTTGGGCTCGAGCTGACCGTCGCTGGCGCTGATCTTCACGGGCAAGATGCCGGCGATCGGGGTATTCTCCCACTTCCCCGAGCCGAAGCTCGAGCGGCCGCCCAGCATGATCAGCCCCGCGCCGTCTTTCTCGACGGCCATCGTGAGGAGCTGCTGCTGCTTTGGGGACAAGAAATTGGCGGGCACGTCACTGAGAATGTAAACGTTATACTTTCCTGGTGCAAAGACCGCGTCGTCGAGCTCGCTCACGCCGTTATCGGCCGGTTTACGGAGCACGACCACGTCACCCTGAATATCGGGTGAAGACGTGACGGCGCGGTTCCAGTACTTATATTCCCAGGGTGAGGAGGGACCCTGGATGAACAACACGTTCAGGCCGCCGGAGAGCACGTTGATAAACGTGCTCGACTCGTTGTTCGTGGTGAGCAATTCCTGGTCTTTGGGTTTGACCCGGAGCGTGAGCAGCTTTTCGCCCGGCGTCTGGGGAATATATTTCAAACCTTTGATCTGAAGGACTTCGGTGCCCATCGGGGCTTCGAGGGTCGTCTTGGCCACCGATTTCCCATCGACCAGCATCTCGAGCTCGATCGGTTGCTTCGGGAACCCGCGGACGGCGAGCGACCCCTTGATCTGGAGCTGGTTCTTGACGAAGACGGAGGGACCCGCCTCAAAGCCGCGTATCGAGATGTCTTTTGAGGTTGGCCCGGCGCTTTCCGAACCGACGCCGACGGCGGTGATCGGGATTTGCTGGGCGCGGAGCCGCCGCGCGGCGACCAGCGGATTGTAGCCGGCGTTGTTCGAGGCGTCGGAAATGACCACGAGCGAGGCCACCTGCGTGCCGGCCTGGCGCTTGACCGCCTCGAGTAATGCATCTCCCAGCGCGGTCTCCCGTCCGTTCGGTTCCTCGTCCGCCTTTTCACTGCTGGGGCTGACTTCTTCCCGGAGCGTGGAGTTGAACCGGTAATACTTCACGTCGAGGTTCGGCCCCAGGTTCTTGGCCACGGGGCGCGCTAGCTCGAGTGCGGCGCGAGCGGCCTCCCAGCGGCTCTTACCCCCGGCCTCGTCCTTGAACTGCATGCTCTTCGAGTCGTCGAGCAAGAAGACCACCGAGGCCGGCTGCTTCTTCTTTTCCTGGAGGATCACCGACGGCCTCAAGGCGGCCAGTACGCAGAGCAAGACCGAGGCGAGGCGCAGGCCCAGCGCGAACCAGCGCCAGCGCCCCGTGGTCCCACGCATCCGCTGCGCATACGCCCAGACGGTCAGGCCGGTCACGATCAGGGCGGCCACGGCCACCACGAACCAGGAACTGATCGGGTCGAAACTGACGTTCATCGTAACGACCTTCGGAGCGGCTCCGGTTGGTGAATTCGAGTCCCCCTCGTCCTGTTCATGACCGTCACGCAGGCGCTCCCACGGCCCCTCTCGGAGCGCTTTCGCGGTGGAACTTGTTGGCGAGCAGGTTCTCGAGGGTGACCAGGATCAGGATCAGGCCCATCAGCCAGGGGAAGATCTCGAACCCGACCCGGCTCATCGTCACTTCGCGTTTCAGGCTCTCGGAGTCGGTCGCCAGATTGTAGCCCTTTTTGCCGAAGAGTGCGTCGAAGTCACTCACTTCCATCGGTGCGTAATTCATCTCGGAGAGGGGCGGGTTGACGCTGAAACCCATCAACGTTTTCTCCCCTTCGGAGTTGGAAGCGGTGACCGTCCACTGGCCGATCGGCGGAGAAACGATCACGAGTGAATCGACGGGCGGGTTGAGTCGCTCGATCGTTTTACCGTCCTCACTCTGCATTACGTAGTTCTTGAACCGGCGGGTCGGATCGATCGGCAGAATCGCATCTTGCCCAACCTCGTAGTTCAACTGCTCGCTCGACGTGCCGGCCAGGTAGGGGATGGTCTGCCTCATCAGGAGATAGAACGACCAGTTCTCGCCGACCGGGAGGGCAAACTCATTCCAGGCTGTTTTCAAGCGTGAATCCGTGACCCGTGCCAACGGGGTCGTCCAGAGCAAGACCCGGCCGGTCTTCTTCCCTTGGAACGAGCGCTCGACCAAGGCAGGCGCTCCGTTGGAGTAGGAGAGCAGGGTTCGCGACCCCTTGGGAGGGGTGATCCCCCAGTAGTGAAAGATCGGGATCTGCGAAAGCATCTCCCCGAGCTGCCTTGGGTAGCTCCGGAAGAGCGGGTGAGTGAGGTCGGCAATCTTGCCGAAGGTCGCTTCCTTGGGGGATTCCTTCTTGGTCAACGAACCGGGGATGAGCTGTGAGGCGCCCGGGAGGTTGTAGTTCTCGGGGCTGGCGTACTCCCCAAGCCCGACGATCAGGCCTCCCCCGTCGTGAACGAAGGCGTTGAGGCGGCTCCATCCGGTCTCGCTCAGTTCCTTGACGTTGAGCAGGAACACGGCCGTCTCGTGCTTGAGAGTGTCGCCGGTCTGCGCTTCGAATTTCGCGGTCCGGATCGTTTCCACTCGGTAGGTCCGCGGGGCCCCGGTCGGGAGCGACCCCGGGTCGGGGTCGAGCGCATCGGCCACGAACTGGGCGTCGTTCTCCCGGTCGGAGATGACGAGCACCCGCATGGCCGGCTGGACCTTGAAGGTGAACGAGCGGCTGTCGTCAAACTCCAAGGGATCCGGGGCGCCACTGAGCCGCACGACCCCTTTATGGATCGGGATCGCCGGATCGAGTTTGGGGGTCATGAATTTGAGTTCGGTCTCACCGTCGGCCGCGAGCGTCACTTGCTCTTTATGGCGCGGTGTGCCGTCGAGGTCGAACTGGACCATGCGCGTCGTGGCCGGACCTTGGGAACGAATCTTGGCCCGAATCTCGACGGACTCGCCTTGCGTGGCCACGCTGATCGACGGCGAGGCCTCGGCCACGGCCACGTTCCGGATCTCCTTGGGAGCCATGCGAACAATGTAGGTGGCAATGCCCGACTTGATCTTCTTGACCTTGTCGAGCCCTTCGACCGCGCGGTCGTGGTCCCAGGACGACCGCGCCATGTCCGTGAGCACGTAGACTTCATGACGCGGTCGATCGCAGTCGGAAACTGAGGCGTAAGCCTGCCCGACCGCCAGGTTCAGCGGGCGATTGGCGGGTCGAAGCACGATCCCATCCACCCGCTTGCGCGCGGCCGCCGGCGAGAGCGGAGGCGGAGCGCCTGGTTCCGCCGAGTCGATTACAAAGACCTGGCTCGAGTCGGGCATCTTCTTGAGGATGTCCTTCGCCTGCTGCTTCGCCTCATCCAGGAGCGACTTATCTCGAGGCTTGTAGCCCATCGACAGGCTGGTGTCGAAGACGAGCGCGACGGCCGTGGGGACTTCTTGGTCGCCGCCGAGTGAGGTCTGGGAGAAGAGGCGCGGTCGCGCCAGCGCCAGGGCCATCAGCGCGATGAGTGCCATCCGGGCGAGCAGGAGCAGCCAGTTCTTGATCTTCAGCGTTTTCCGGGACCGCTTTTGCCGTTCCCGGATCAGGCGGAGGGCGGGAAAGATCACGCGCTTGGGAGGCTGCTTCATGAACAGGTGGAGGATCACCGGCACGGCCGCCATTGCGGCTCCCGCAGCCAGCCCCGCGTGAATCAGGGAGATATCCATGTCGCTCCGTCCGGCTCTGGGGGTCGCGCGGTGTTCATGCTGCTCTCCCAATCTTTCGGCGTCGCCGTGGTGAACTCAACCGCCCGGGGTCGCGGATTCTCCTGACTCCACGGGGCTCAACCGCGCGACTGCCGGCTGAGCAAGTAGCTCATCAAGGCTTTATCAAATGGCATTCCGGTATGGAGCGCCGTGTAGTCGATGCGGGCGTTCCGGCACTCTTTGCGAAACTTGTCCTGAAACGAGGCGACTTCCTCGAGATAGTCGGCCCTGATTCCGTCGGCATCGACCAGCAAGGTCTCGTGGGTTTCATTGTCCTCGAGTTCGACCATGCCGTCGAACGGGAAGAGGGCTTCCGCCTCATCCAGGATATGGAAAATGATGACGTCGTGCCCGGCGAATCGGAGCCGGTGCAAGGCCTGAATGATCGGTTCGGCGTCCCCCAGCAAGTCACTGAAGATCATGACGAGGCTGCGGTGGCGGATCATTCCGGCCACCTGGTGCAGGCTCTTGGCAATCGCCGTTTCGCCGGCCGGCTGGAGCTTCGCGAGCAGGGAGAGGATATTGCCGAGCTGCGACCGCTTGCTCTTGGGGGGCAAGCTCTGGCGGACCTTCTGGTCGAACGCGATCAGGCCGACCGGGTCCTGCTGGTGGATCATCAGGTAGCCGAGCGCGGCGGCCAGGCTGATCCCGTACTCGAATTTCGTGAGTTCCTGCCGGTAGGTGTAGCCCATGGATCCGGAGAGGTCCATGACGAGATAGCCCGTCAGGTTCGTCTCGGCCTGGAACTTTTTGACGTAGAATCGGTCAGTCTTGGCGTAAACGTTCCAGTCGACGTCGGAGATGTTATCACCGGGAGTGTACTTGCGATGCTCCGAGAACTCGACCGAGAAGCCCTGGAACGGACTGGCGTGGAGGCCGGAGAGGAACCCCTCGACGATGAACTTGGCACGGAGGTCGAGCCGCGCCACCTGGCGGATCACCTCGGGCTTCAAATACTTTTCGGCCGTGCTGGACACGGGGAAACCTCACTCTCAATGTTGCGGATCAGCGACTCGAGGAAGGATTTCCGCTGGTCACGGCCAGGCGATCAGGAGTTCGTTCCTCGTCGGTCATACTTGGGCACGTCGGGCTCCTTGACCTCGGCGATCAGTTTTCGGATCAGCGACTCGGTCGTCTGGCCCTCGGCCTGAGCCTGGAAGTTGGTGCTGATTCGGTGCCGGAGGACCGGAATCGCGACACGCCGGATGTCGTCGAGCGAAACGCTGAACCGGCCGTCCAGGGCGGCCATCGCCTTACCACCGAGAATCAGGTTCTGGCCGGCGCGGGGCCCGGCCCCAAAGTCGACCAATTCTTTGATAAACGGAGGCGACTTCTCATCGCCCGGCCGCGTGGCGCGGACCAGGCGAGTCACGTACTCGACCGTGTAGTCGGAGACGGGCACCGACGTGACAAGCTTCTGAAGGTTCAGAATCGCCTTGCCGGAGAGCACCTTCTTGAGCTCGACCGACTCTCCCTTGGTGGTTGACGAGAGGATCTTCTTCTCCTCTTCCAAGGTGGGATAGCCCACCCGAATGTCGAACATGAACCGGTCGAGTTGCGCTTCGGGCAGCGGATACGTCCCTTCTTGCTCGATCGGATTCTGAGTGGCGATGACGAAGAACGGTTCCGGCAGATGAAGCGTTTCCTGGCCGACGGTCACTTCCCGTTCCTGCATGGCCTGCAACAGGGCGGCCTGGGTTTTCGGGGGCGTTCGGTTGATCTCGTCCGCCAGGATGATGTTCGAGAAAATCGGTCCGGGGACGAACCGGAACGCACGCCGCCCCGCCTCGGGCTCTTCCAGAACGTTGGTGCCGGTGATGTCCGACGGCATCAGGTCGGGCGTGAACTGGATGCGCTTGAAGCCGACGTCGAGGATCTTGGCGATGGAACTGACCATCAAGGTCTTCGCCAGGCCAGGAACGCCCACGAGCAGGACGTGGCCTCGGGTGAAGATCGCCGCCATGATCTGGTCGATGACTTCGCGCTGGCCGATGACGACCTTATTCAGCTCGGCCACCATCACGTCGCGTGAGTGGCGAAACTCATCTAGGAGATGCGTGATCCGATCGCCGGAAGTGGACATGCCAGTGGGGTGCCCTGGAGGATGGGTGTCGAACCCGCGGGGAAACACGCCGCCACGGAGTAAGTCGAGACAGGAGCAGCGCCGAGCGGGGGCCGTCTCCCACCTCAGGGCCACCGACGGAATTGAGACACGACTATTGTAGAGCGGGGCGACCCTGGGATTCAAGTTAAACGAGGCCCGCTTCCCGGCCCGGGAATGAGCGGCCGGCCGCTCAGGCGGAATCCCCCGCAAACTCGCAAGCCCCAAGTCCTGATCCGCCGCATGCCGATGCCGGGGTGCATCCCGCCGACCCTGAATCCATCCGGGTCTTGCATGCAAAGCCGTTGCCGAACGACCACCAGCAAGTAAGCCCGTCCAGCAATGGCGTTGTGGATCGAATTCGCCCCGTGGTGTGGACGTGAAAGAACCGAAGCCGCTGGGTTGTTCGAGAAATCGGGAAAAAACTCCATGGTCGCGGCATAGTAGGGGCGGGATTCGGACTCGGAGGTCATCAAGCATGGCGATCGACTCGGCGAGTGTGGCTGTCTACCTGCGAGGGCTCGGCACGCTGTTCGGCTCAGGCAGCGTGGCCGGAATGACCGATCGTGAGCTGCTCGAACGATTTGTGACGGGGTCGGGGGATTGCGCGGACACGGCCTTCGCGGCCCTGGTCTTGCGTCATGGCCCGATGGTCCTGGGCGTCTGTCGCCGGGCGTTGGCCGACCCACACGATGTGGAGGATGCCTTCCAGGCCACGTTTCTCGTCCTGGTCCGCAAGGCGGGGTCGATCCGCGTGGACGACTCGCTGGGCGGATGGCTCCATGCCGTGAGCCGGAAGGTGGCGGTCCGGGCCCGATCTCTGGCGTTGAAGCGGCCGTTCCCGGCCGGCGGCGTGTCGGAATCCTGGGAGCATCGGACGACGCCCTCCGATGAACTGGATTCGATTCTGGACGAAGAAATCGACCGGCTGCCCCGGCGATACGGCGAGGCCGTGCGTCTGTGCTACCTGGAGGGGATGGCATTGAAAGAGGCTGCCGCCCGATTGGGCTGCCAGGTCGGCACGGTGGGGAGCCGTTTGTCCCGGGCGAAGGACCTCCTGCGATTGCGCCTGATCCGACGCGGGTTCACGCATTCGGCGCTGGCGCTCCCGGTATATCTCGCATCGGGCCGCGCCCGGGCGGCCGTGCCCGAGGCCCTGATCGAGTCGGCCTCTGAGTGGGCGGCGAAAGGCGCGACCCGGGCGGTCCCGACGACCGTCGCCGCTTTGGCTTCCTATGGAATAAGGAGCATTATTATGTCGAAAGGACTTCTCACGGCGGGAGCCGTGCTTGTTGGCCTGGGATGCCTCGGGACCGGCGCGGCGGTCTTCGGCCGCGGGGACGAACCGAAGCCGAAAACCACGCCGGCTTCCAAGGACGATTCGCAACCGAAGGTGGAAATGCCGACGGTCGCCGACCAATACAAGAAGATCATCGCGGAATTCGAGGGCGAGCAGAAGAAGCTCTCCGAAGCCGTCGCGGCGGCCAAAACCGAGTTCGAGGGTTGGAAACTCTACGGGACGATGTCCCCCGACGACGCCGCGTATTCCAAAAGGATGGTCGACCTGGCGTTGACCGCGCCGAACGACCCGGTCTCGCGAGACGCCCTGGTCTGGGTTCTGAACAAGACGTACTGCTCCGACTGCGGCCCCTACGGCGACCAGTTCGCGCGCGCCGTCCGGGTGCTGGTCAACCAACACGCCGACGACCCCGAGGCCGTACGCGTCGCCCTTTCGCTAGATAACATCCTCTCCCGCAACCGCGACGCCTTGATGGACGGGTTGTACGTCGGCGCCGTGTGCCGCGAGGCGAAGGGGCTGGCCCGTCTGGCGATGGCCCAGTACCTGGAGAAGAAGGCGTTGCTCGCGAAGGGGGCGCGTACCTCGCGGGAACGTCACCCGATCGAATTCGAAACCTACGACGACACCGGGAAATTGGTGAAGAAGTCGATCCCCCCGTCCAACGAGGAGGAGGGCTACCGCGTCGCGCTCCGCCTGCTTGACCCCGATGCCGTCCGCCGCGAGGCCGAGCGGCTCTACGAGGAGGTGATCGACGAGTACGGCGACATCCCGTACGTCACGACGCACCGCCGCAAGCTGGAGGCATTGCAGAAAGAGCCAGTCCCGATGGGGAACAACAAGCCGTTGACCGTCGGCGAGATCAAGGAGCTTGACGCGCTGCTGGCACGAAAGCGGACGCTGGGCGAGGTCGCCCTCGGCCACCTCGACGAGATGCACAACCTGGCCGAAGGCAAGCCCGCCCCCGAGATCGACGGCAAGGACATCGATGGCAGGTCACTCAAGCTCTCCGACTACCGCGGCAAGGTGGTCGTCCTGGTCTTTTGGGGGTCGTGGTGCGGACCTTGCATGAGAGAAGTCCCCCACGAGCGCGAACTAGTCGAGAAATACAAGGGCCGGCCGTTCGCCTTGTTGGGTGTGAATTGCAACGAGAACATCGAAGCTGCCAAGAAGGCAATGAAAACCGAGCAGATGACCTGGCCGCAGTGGCACGATGGCGAAGACAAGGGCGGCCCGATCGTCGAGAGATTCCATGTCCGCCTCTATCCTACGGTCTTCGTGATTGACGCCAAGGGGATCATCCGCCACAAGAACGCGATTGGAGAAAGTCTGGACAGGGCCGTCGATTCGCTGCTGAATGAAATCTAGGGCGTGTGGAATTCCTCGATCAGGGAACGGGGGCAGGAACCGATCCCGCCGAATTATTGTGAACCTTCAATATTCGGCTCCTGCCCCCCTTTCCATTCCCAGGGCTCATTTCAACGCCAGCCCACCGCACGATGGGCACGCACCAAGACTTTCGCATGAAGGTGCGGACGTTGGGCAAGAGTTGAATGTCGAACAGGTCGCTTGTGTGGACAATGGCCGGCCGGACGGTAGAATTGCTACTGAGGGTGATCATGGTTCTGAAGACGGATGGTCATCCGGGGAGACAACCAGAGGAGGGGACAATGGCAGTTGCGGTCAAGAACGATGGGACCAGCGACGACCGGGCGGAATCCACCCAGGTCAAAGGTGAACGCCTTGACCTGCGGATCGCATCCGATGTCAAAGGCATGATCGAGAAAGCCGCTACGATATCTGGGCTGCCGGTTTCCGCTTTCGTCCTCAGCGTGGTTGTTCCGCATGCTCGCCAGGTGATTCATGAATCGCAGCAGCTCACCTTGTCGAGCCGCGACCGGGACCGCTTCCTTGCTGCGTTAGATGACGAGAACGCCAAGCCAAACGCGGCCCTGCTTCGTGCGGCCGAAAGATTCAACGCCGCAACCCGGTGACGATTCGTGCCAGAATGGGCCATTGAACAGTTAACCGGAAATCATGACCATTCAGGGTTCGACTGTGGAAAGCAGTCCCTGTCTGAATGGATTCAGCGTTATGCCGGCCAGAACGATAAGCGGGATACCTCCCGGACTTACGTAGCCGTGCGTCCGGTGGACTTCCGCGTTTTCGGCTATTACAGTCTGTCGAGCTACCAAATCCGCTTTGAGGATATGCCAGCCCCGATCGCGAACCGGTTGCCAAGGAAACAGCCGATCCCCGCGGCCCTAATTGGCAAACTGGCAGTCGACAAGAATGCCCAGGGCCAGGGCTTGGGAGAAATCCTGCTGATGTCGGCTCTCGGCCGAGCCGTGCTCTTATCCCAGCAGATCGCGATCAATGCCGTTGTCGTCGACGCCATCGACGAGCAAGCGAAGGGGTTCTACCTGAAATACGGCTTTCGGGCGTTGCTCGACGACCCCCTTCATCTGTTCATTCCGCTGAGCGTTGTCCGCCAGCTTAACCTCAATACCCAGGCCGAGTGAACGCGGCCCCCTCTCACTTCACGCGTCAGTTCGCGGCCGGTCACCTGACTCACCCCTGATCAGGGTTTCACGCGACGATAGACATCGAGAGTCTCACCGCGCCTAACCGTGACGAATTCATTTGGCCGCCTGCCCTGGGTTGCACGGAAGCAAACCGTCAAGACGTCGCCCTCCAGCTTATAAATCCCGGGACAGACCTTAGGTGCGCCCTCCTCGTCAGCGAGGAAGTCGAGCGCCTTCGGATTTCTGGTCGGGTCCAGCAGAACGCGGTTGTGGCTCCCGCCCGCTGTTCCGTCGGTTTTCCACGTGAAATTGAGCGTCAAGGCTCCGACTGGGAGGTCACCTTCGGGCCGGTCTTTCGCCGGCTCGACCATCATCTTGACGGTCTTATCAGCCTTGACGCCGTCCGTGGAGATCCTGACCCACGTGCCTTGAAGCTTATCCCAGTCACACTGGGGATCGTCCGTTCTCGATGTGCCAGTGACCCCGTTGGCGATCGCCAACGGATGGCTTCCGGTGGGGATGAGTCCACCCCCGCCGATTGCCACGACCCCGAGGACAAGTCCTGCGGACGGGACCTTACAGAGATTGGTCATGGCCATGGTTCTCGATACCCCGTTTACAAGTGCCACGACGGACGTCGAAACCGGTCCGCCCGTTCCCTTGGCCGTCACGGTCCACACCGCTGCCCGGCATGTGTTTTCGATCAGCACGACCGGAACCATGGCCTTCGCCGGCTCCGCAAGGAGACCGACCCCAACCAGGCCCGATGCGGGGCTTAGCCCCCGGCGAGCAAGTCGCTCGCGTAGCCGCTCGCGGCCCCGCGCCAGTCGGCTCTTGACCGTGCCGATGGGGCAGCCGAGATGTCGCGCCGTCTCCTCGTAGGTCCGGTTTTCCACGTCGCAGAGTAGGATTGGTATGCGGTAATGGTCCGGGAGCCGGTCGATCTCCTCCTGGATGACCCGCCACTGATCATCCGGTGCTGGGCCACCGCCACGGTTTCTCGCCGCCTCGGCCGCTCTCCTCTCGGCCGCACTCCGCCGGTCCGTCCCGAGTCGGGCACGAGTCGCCACACGGCAGGCCACCCGATGAAGCCAGGGGCCCAAGGAGTCCCGCACCCAGAGCGCCCCGACCCTCCGCACGAGGATCAGGAAGGTCGCCTGAAACGCGTCCTGTGCGTCGTGCTCATCCTGGACGATGCCGCGACAGGCGCGAAGGACCATCGGGCCGTGCCGCTCAACGATGACCGCGAAGGCCAGTTCGGATGCCTCGCCACGCCGGGTGGCAAACTGCTCCAGGAGTTGCCCGTCCGTCAGACCGGCGGTCATTCCCACATTGAACAGCGTGCGGATGTTGTTCAGGACGGTCCCATTCCGTTCGAGTGCCATAGATTTCGGTCTCCTCAGCGATCTGTGATCCTCCCATTACAATAAAGCCGTTGAGTCGGTCAATTGTTCCGACTTTCCGTGAGGTCTTCCGGTCAGGAGAATTCAAAGAGGCCAGGACCCGATATGGCTATATCGGGTCCTGGCCTCTTTGAATTCGTTTCAACCTTCTCATCCCGGTCGTCTCATGCAGAACACCGCGTGCATGCAACTGAAATAGACAGGGACCGGAATCTCGTGTTTCAACAGGCAGCGCCCGCATGCCGCAGCAGTTCGCGCCAGTACATAGAGGGCCGGACCGCTGGGTCGGATCCCGGAGTGGAGCGGCTGTCGCTCGTAGACCTGCGCGGCCTCCGGGAAATCCGGGACCTTGATCTCCGCGACGGGGCCCTCGTAGGCGAACTCCTCGGGGACTTCGCCTTGGCCCTGGAACTCAGTTGAATCGTTCGCCTGCACATGAAAGCTTCCCATCCACCTAAGATCAGGCCTGATCCGCAGGTAGATCGCCTTACCCTCCTTCTTCGGCAGGACCGCGAGTGCCTTTCGAAACGCGATTTGTAGCGCCTCCTCGTATTCTTCGAACGGAAGGCAATCGATCTCCGCTCGGACCTCCGCGCCCGCGAGATCCTGACACAGGCGACGGTATTGATCTTCGAGACCGGCGTAGTCCCCAGCCTGAACCCAGTGATTCATGGCTCGGAGGGGATGCCGCTGACGGTCATTCCAGGTAAGCCCCTGCCAGTTCGTATTGCGGGAAAACGGGTCGATAAATTCCGTTTCCCAGTCCACAACCCGCACGCGCTGGTCAAATCCACTACGGTAGGTCGAGATGTCCTTCAGTTCGTCGATGGTGAAACCTTGTGCGTTCACGGTCGCCGCCCTGCTCAGGCGAAGCCAGTTGAGCCGAGGCACCCAGGTCTCCCGGAGAACCTCGTCCCAGAGCTGAGGGGAAAAGCGGCATCCCCCCAGGTCCAGTGCCTCCAGATGAGCGAAAGCGGGGGATTGCCCGAGTGTCCGGACCAAATCCCCGGTCAGTATCGTATGCGATAGGTTGAGTTTGCGTAGGTTCGCCAGATAGGGAGACCGAGCCATTGCAAGAAGAATTTTGGGTGACGGCCCTCGCCAAACACCGTCGACGTTGACGGCAAGTTCTCTGAGGTTCCCCCGGTAGGGGGACAGCAAGCCCTCGACGAGCACCTTGTTCTTGACAAGGTTGCCGTTGCGGTCGTGCTGCAGGACGAGGGTGCGGAGATTCTTCAAGTGGGGAGAGTTCAAGAGCTTCGCCAAGAGTCGGTCGTCAATGGCATAGAACCCCCAGAACTCGAGGCCGGTGAGTCTCTCGAGGTGGGGGAGGGCTTCGACAACTCCCTCGAGGTCGCAGAACTGCCCGGTGTCACGGACATGGCGAATCGGCCCCTTGCTCAAGGTGGCGAGAATCTGGTCGGCGGGTCGCTCCAGGCTCATCTCAACACGTTCGATGAAGCCGCGTTGATAGACCCATTCGGTGATCTCGGTGCCGAACTCCTCGGCCCACGTCCAGCCGTATTGGTCCAGCAGCTCCGCCTCACGAGCCAGGAGCGCCGGTCGCCCCGGATCGTTCGCGGGCATCGGGTCGAGGGTACATTGGATCCGGATGAACTCGCCACGTTCCGGTTCACCCTGGCTTTCCAGCCAATCCGCGTAGGCCAACCGGGGCGCGTCGTCGTCTGGCGAATCGAGGATCGCCTTCAATAGGGCTTGTCCACTCACCATGCGCATCAATCCCTCCAGATTGCTGCCCTCTCGATCATTGGCCGACTTCAAAATCCTGGCATGCACACTCCCCGACGTCAACGTGGTGCCACTCTGAACGAGGTTCCGCGAGTTGTCCCGTCCCACGATTCTGAGCCCACCAGGACGGAGTCGGCCCGAAACACGCCGTCCTGCCCTCGATCGAGAACCGCCGCGTCGCAATGGTGCGGGGAACTTTCTCTTGTATGGCCCCTCGAACACCGCGCTGATCGGAGAGGTATCCACCGGGGATCGACGCGGACGCATCGGCATTGAGAGTCGAGTCGCAATGGGCAAGCTTCTTGCCCTGATCGGCTGGGGCATTCGCCAGGACATGGGCGAAGTCGTTATCCTGGAAGGGCTTGAACGCAAAATCTCCGAGACTGTCGCCACGTGACCGGGGGCTCTTTATCTATCGGAAGACAGGGAGCGTGAGCGCCCTGACTTAGGGCTTTCGCATGGGCTGGCTCATTTGACACTGTGGCAACGGTAATGGGTTGATGGACCCGGGCGGAAAGCCCGCTAACGTGGCGACCGTGTCTCATTTCGCGTCCGAATCCGGACCTTACTTGGAGGAGGCGAGTTCATGGGCGAAACGGACTTCTCGCGGATCCCGATTGTCGATGTCAGTATGCTGGTCGCGGGAGAACCCGGCCAACGGGCTGTCGCCGATCAACTTGGCCTGGCGTGCCGAGAGAGCGGATTCTTCTACGTCGTGGGGCACGGAGTCGACGAAGGACTTCTGGTCCGCTTGCGCGATCTCAGCCGCGCCTTCTTCTCGCTCGACACCGAGACCAAGCTGAAGATCCGGATGGCCCGGGGCGGCCGGGCCTGGCGGGGCTACTTCCGCGTCGGCGACGAGCTGACCTCCGGCAAGCCCGACCAGAAGGAGGGGATCTATTTTGGCGAGGAACTGCCTCCGGACGACCCGAGGGTGCGCGACGGGACGCCGCTGCATGGCCCCAACCTCTTCCCGGAGGAGCCAATCGGCTATCGTGAAGCGGTTCTGGAATATATGGCCGCGCTCACATCCCTCGGCCATCGGTTGATGTGTGGCCTGGCCCTGAGCTTGGGCCTGGAGGAATCATACTTCTCAGAGCATTACCTCGGAAACCCACTGACTCTGTTCCGCATCTTCAACTACCCGTCATCTCCCGCACCGGACCTGTGGGGCGTAGGCGAGCATACCGACTACGGGATGCTGACTATCCTGTTGCAGGACGACGCCGGAGGCCTGGAGGTCAAGTCGAGGTCTCGTTGGGTGCCCGCGCCACCGGTGCCCGGCTCATTCGTCTGCAACATCGGCGACATGCTCGACCGAATGACGGGCGGCCTTTACCGTTCGACCCCACACCGCGTCCGCAACGCGGCTCCCCGCGACCGGCTCTCTTTCCCGTTCTTCTTCGACCCCGGGTTCGACACCATCGTCCGGCCGATCGACCTGGTCGGCCCCATTGCCGACGACAAGGACGAGCGTTGGGATCGGTCGAGTGTCCATGCGTTTGAGGGGACGTACGGGGAATATTTGCTCGCCAAGGTCAGCAAGGTGTTCCCGGAGTTGCGGTCGGCCGTGTGAGGGAACAAGGGCCCTGGAGGCCGACGGCCACTGGCCTGGCGGGCATGAGGGCGTTGGCACCGGACAACGACATCTTTGACTGTCCCCTACTCCCCGCTCCCGCCACCGAACTGGATCAACCGGTACGGGGGCACCGCGTCGAACTGGGTATTTTACCTATCGCCGTCGCTTTCCGCGTGTGGGGGAGCAACGCGAGTGGGGGAGCAAAGGGCCATGGGGGAGCAAAGGGCCAGGCACTTTATCAAGGAGGGCTGAGAGGTTTAAGGAGGTTGGATGACTGGCTGCTGACGCCGTTGGAGTGCGCAACCCCCCCTGATTTATCCCCTTTGGGTGCCTGGGCACCAACTTCCCCAACTTCCCGCCCAGAACCCCTCTCATGTCCAACCTATGCGCTTGGCCTCCGAACCGGGCTCGGAGGGGCAATCACCGTGGGGTGTTGGTCCTCCTCGTCGAGGGTCGGGCCGGTGCCTCAAGGAGACGATCGACTCGAAAGTGTTTGAAACTCTCTCGACGATTGCCGGGGGTGAGACTCTGCCAGACGGCTGGGACCGATAGGATGTTTTCTTGTACGAGATTCAACGATCCAACATCAATCGGGCCTTGGCCATGACGGCATCTGCCCAAGCAGAATCCTCGGGCCGGACGAGCACCATCTCGAAGCCGTGCCTCTGGGATTCGAGCCAAACCCCCTCAGACTCGTCAACCAACAAGTCGATGCCGAACGCTGGCGGGTACTTGGAGCAGTCTTGGTAGGAGTGACCGCGCCCGGTCACCCTTTTGAAGTGGTGATGTTGATTGATGATGCCTGCGATGCGAACCCCGTAAAGCCGAAAAAGCATCCTGACATAGATAGGACTGCGGAAGGACGTGGTGTAGACCCAGAGCTCCCATCCTTGCTTGATCAAGGACTTCATCAGGGCGATGGTCCCCTCCCGTATTCGCTCGTGGCCAAGGAGTCTTGCCAGATATCCTTGTTTCTCGACTGGGAAGTGGACGACGCCAGGGATCAGAGTGTCGTCGAGATCGAAGGCGAGCTTCATCTTCGCAGTCCTAACCTTGGCGAAAGCCGTGCTTCGGAGCAAGTGGCCAGGCATTGTATTGGGGAGGGCTGAGAGGGTTAGGGGGGCTGGCTCACTGGCTGCAGGCACTGTGGACCATTCAGGCTCCCCGATTTACCCAGGTTGGGTGCCTGACCACCGAGTTCGGCTTTCGAGGCTACTCGTCCGGGAACTCAGGTTCGGAGTGGGGGGAGCCGGCCGACACCCCGTCCACCTTCAGCAAGTAGAAGACATCAGTGCGGATCTTGGCCGGGTCAGTGTTCCATTCGTCGGTCCAATGGCCGTAACTTTCCCAGTGGGGGCCGGCCAGTTCGTAGCCGTGATTCGCGCACCACTGGCGGATTGCCAGATGGGTCTCGTGGAGACGGTTGTAGGGACCGAAGTGCGTCGACGTGGCGACCGTGCCGGCTGGAGTGACCGAGCCAACAACCTCGCCGTGCCCGGCGAAGGGCGTTTCGAGCTCGACGCCCACTTCGAGGTTAATCTGGTCATCCCAGTAGAGCGCGATGTGTCGGCCTGCACCGGTGATCTGCTGCGTGCGGACGACACTCCACACCAAGCCGCAAGCGTCTGGGATGACCTTGGCGAGTTCCTTCGAACTCGCCCGCCGGCGCACGACGGCCAGAGGATGACTGCCGACTTGTTCGAGCCGTACTTCATATTCCATGCGAATCACCTGGGTTGGCGTTGGCACACTTTGGATTCTGCGGTCTCGCGGTCCGAGCAAGCTTTGTGAAAAAGAATGCTTATGCCTCGAGTTCGGGTGGAACTCGCGGAAAAGAGCCTGATAACGGCCCCGAAGTCTCGGAGAGACTTGGCGGATCGTTTTGCTGAATCTCCCCGATATTCCCATTGAAGTGCCGAGCTAATATCCTGCTTATCCTGCTTCGAATGGTTGCTCCTACACAAGAGCCCGCATCCATCCGCGGGCTCAGCTTTTTGACGAGAGAACGACAAATGGGCCTCTACGTCGGCACCAGTGGCTACTCCTACAAGCCATGGAAGGGCACATTCTATCCCAAAGACCTACCGGTTCAGCAGATGCTCCGTTTTTACGGTGAGCGCTTTCGGACGGTCGAGATCAACAGCACGTTCTATGGCATGCCCAAAGTTTCGACCGTGGAAGGATGGGCTGACGCGGTTCCCGCCGATTTCAAATTCGTACTCAAGGCGCCGAGGCAGATTACACATGTTCGGAAGCTCAACGACGTAGGCGAATTGATGTCGCATTTGCTCGAAGTCGCCGGAGCATTGGCGGAGCACCAGGGGCCGTTGCTCTTCCAGTTGCCGTCGACATCGAAAAAGGATGTGACCCGCCTGCGGGCGTTTCTTGCGTTGCTACCGTTGCAACTCCGCACGGCGTTTGAGTTCCGCCATCCCTCGTGGTTCGACGACGAGGTCTTCGGACTGCTACGCGATCATCGCGCAACGCTCTGCATCGCCGACGCCGATGACAAGCTTGACGTTCCGTTTATGGCCACCACGGATTGGGGCTATCTGCGGTTACGGCGCGCCGATTATGGCGATGCGGAACTCATGGAATGGGTGAAGCGGGTGCAGGAACAAAACTGGGAGCATGCGTTCGTGTACTTCAAGCACGAGGACGAAGGCAAGGGGCCAAGGATGGCGAACCGATTTAGGGAGTTGGCCGAGTCCGCGTAAGCTTCACTCCACGAGTGCTCGGACTCGAGACACGGGTTCCAACCTCAACGCTGGGACAATCAGCCATGCCCTTCAATTGGGATGTCTGAGAGATTCGGCAAGGATGGGTGCCCCGTCGCATGACTTGACGACTTGCCTAAGTCACCCGCGTTGCACTTCTGAGGTGCCTGGCCTCCGAATTGTCTCCCGAATTGTCTCGACTTGTCTACGGATCGAGCCGTTCCTGACCCGCGCAAAGCGGGACCACTTCTTGACGTTGGAGACGGCGTCGCCCACAACGGCGATCGGCTGGCGTGGGAAGCCCCGATCGGCTCGATCGGCCGCGATCTCGTGGGAGACCGCGAGTCGCGCCAGTTCGGCCGTCGTCAGAGAGGAGCTCGTTCTGGTTGAATCGCGATCAAGCCACGATCGGATCCGGACGGACGGACGGATCAGTCAGTCGGGATCGTCGTGGCCGGAGAGTGCGACCGGATCCGCCAGGGTTTGCGCGAGTTCGTCTGCGACCGTGGAAAGATTGGCCGCGATTTCTTGACCGTGGAGATGAATCGGTGAGGACGAGGGGATCGCGAGTCGCTTCAGGGCCTCGTCTTTGTTGAGTTGGAGCACGCGACAGAATTCGATGATCTGCCTCTCGTCGTCGTTCAGTTCCTGAGCGATCTCCTGAGGAGGGGACGGGTTGGTCGACATGAACCACCTCGAAAGACTCGTGACGCAACGAGCCGGATCGACATGATCCGTCACTCGACGCCGATCAGGTGAATGAGTCCAACCGGATTGGGGCCAACTGCCCCGGCGGCGGTGCCTCCACCCAAACCTTAGGGGAGGGCGTGGCCATTCACCCTAAGCTCTGGTGATGCGATTTTCGTGCCGGGATTTTCCGAGGGGTGGGGAATTTTTCAGGAGGGAGCGAGGGGAACAGGACAACGATCGGCCACCTGGTTCCCCTCCATTTTTTTCGTCTCAGATCCGTTGCGGAACCGGAGTCAGGGGCGTCGCGGGTGCGCGAACCCGTCGGCACCCGTGTGCATCATGGGGACGGAACCGGAGTGAGTTGGCGGACACCTGGTCCCGGTCGCGCCTGGGAAGCCGGCGCGTCGACGCGGCGCCGAAGGTTTTCCAGCCAGAGACTGAGGTCGTTCGAGGCCATCGGCCCCATCAAGCCCTGAAGCTGAAGGATCCGCTTGGAGAGTTCGCGAGTCTCTTGGGGATTGGTCAGGGGATCGTGCAGGGTCTCGTAGGCGCGGGTGGCGAGGTTTCGAATCTCTTCGGCCAGCAGGTGGGGGTCACGAGCAATCGTGGGGACAGCGTTCATCGGGCAAACTCGAAGGCTTCGGCCCGCGTTCGTTTGGAGACTTCTCCAGAGCCGGGCCGACTCGTCTTCGATTCTACCATGCGGGCAAGTCCCACCCCCACCCCATCTCGAACCCGAGCCTAATGAATTCATTAGGCTCAAGGTTTGGGTCGATGGCGTTTCCGGTTGTTGCTCCACTAATTCTTTTTCAGGGCGCTCGATTCGGACTTGACCCAAATTCCAGAAGACAATAAAGTCCGACCGCCGTTAGCCTCACAAGGATGTGGCGTGAGCGGCAGCATGATTTGGTCATGGCTTGGTTCTCGAGCCGTGGCCGGGGGTTCTCCCCGATTGATGGGCAAGGAGGCTGGCCGAATGTGGCGAAATCAGGCAAGGCGCAAGAGGACCTGCTTGGCCCTCGGGGCGATCGCGGCCGTGGTCCTGGTTGGGGCCGGCTCGCCGTTCAAGAAGCAAGAGAAGCCACCCAAGGTCGAGGAGACGGTCACCAACCTCGCCTCGATCTTTGCCTCCTCCCACAATAGCATGCGGCTGGAGGGGGTCGGTCTCGTGGTGGGACTCGACAATACAGGGTCGGAACCGCCTCCCTCGTGGTATCGCGAGCGGCTGGTGGATGAGATGCGCAAGGCCGGGATCGAGAACTCGGAGAAGCTGCTCGCCAATCCGAGCCTCTCGATCGTGATCGCGCGACTGTCGATCCCGACCGGAACCTCGAAGCACGACCACCTCGACGTGGAGCTCGAGCTGCCTCCCGCGTGCGGGACGACGAGTCTTGCAGGGGGATACCTGGTCGAGTGCCGGCTCAAAGAGGTGGCGATCGCCGGCGGAACCCCCAAGGAAGGGCAGGAACTCGCCATCGCCAAGGGACCCGTCATGATCGGGACCGACGACAAGCCCGATGATCCCAAGGTGGGTCGCGTGCTGGGCGGGGCGATGGTCAAGAAAGATTCGCCGTTTCGACTCGAGCTCAAGGAAAACCGCAAGAGCTTCAAGAGCGCGCAGTTGCTCCAGAATGTCGTCAACCATCGGTTCCACCAGACCGAAGGGGTCAAGCATAACGGGATGGCGACGGCCAAGACCGATAGCTTTCTCGAGCTGCGGGTCCCCAACGTCTACAAGCATAACCAGATCCGCTACTTCCGCGTGGTCAAGCTGTTGCCCCTCGTCGATAGTCCACAGCTCTCTCAGGCGAGAATGGCAATCTGGGGCGAGGAGTTGCTCGATCCGACCAAGGCCGGGATCGCGGCGCTCCGGCTCGAAGGCCTCGGGGTCACGGCCATCGAGACCCTCAAGCGGGGGCTGGCCAGCCCCAACGAGCAAGTCAAGTTCTTCGCCGCCGAGGCACTCGCGTACCTGAACGACGCATCGGGGGCCGATGTCCTGGGCGATCACGCAATCAAGAATGCGGAGTTTCGCCCGTTCGCGCTTGCGGCCCTGGCGGCGACCGACCAGCCGGCGTCGCGGATGAAGCTGGTCAAGCTCATGGAGACCCCCGAGATCCCCGTCCGCTACGGTGCCTTCAATGCACTCCGGACCCTGGACGCGAGTGACCCGTTCCTGGGCCGCGTCAAGGTGCTCGAGGAGCCCAAGGACGAATCCGACGACTCCGAGACGATGTCGATGGCGATCGCCCGCACCTCGAGTGCTCAGCGAGTCCACCGGCCCGATCCGTTCGCGCTCTACGTCGTGGATACGGACGGTCCCCCGTTGGTCCACCTCTCCCGGACCAAACGTTGCGAGGTCGTTGTGTTCGGGCGCGGGCAAAGGCTGCTCACCCCCATTGTGCTGGGCAACGGCCCCCTCCTTCTGAACGCCGCCGACGGCGACCACGCGCTTCAGATCAGCAAGATCGGGTCGGGGCGGGTGGGCGACGAGGATTCCAAGGTTCATGCCAGCCTGGACATCGACGACGTCATTCGCCAGACGGCCGGCCTCGGCGCCAAGTATCCCGACATCGTGACGATCCTTCAGGCGGCGGCCCGCCAGAAAAACTTGCCCGGTCCCCTGGTCGTCGATGCCGTCCCCGTAACGACCACCGAGTACCAGCAGGCGGCAATCCTTGGCAAGGACACGACCAAGAAGGACGACGAGGTCAGCAAGACCAGCGCCGAGGTCCCCCGCCGACGGTTCTTCGGACTCTTCGGCCGAGAGCCCAAGAAGGACAAGGAGAAGGACCAGGACGAGACCACGAAGGACAAAGACAAGGAGAGCGACAAGGCGGCCGTGAAGCCCGACGCCAAGCCCGACGCGTCCAAGGGGGACGAACCCAAGGCCGACACGCCCAAGACGGACGAGGCGATCAACAAGTCAGGCCTGGAGACCAGCGAGAAGCGCGGATTCTTCGATCGCCTCCGCCGTCGCTGAAATGGGTAGTCTAGCGAAGCTTTTGCCCCGAAATCCTTGCCGCACCCACCAAAAAATCCGCCCAAAGATCCCATCTTCTTCAGTCTCGAGATTCCTCGCAGATTGACTTTTCGCCAGGACTTGTTCGTTTAGTCGAGCTAGTCCTGGTCCATTCTAAAGTCACACGCCGTTTTGCTCGAAAAATAGTCTTGACGGTCAGGTTCGCTACGGCAAGGAGGCGAGTGATTACCTCTTTGGTGGCCCTAGACCGGGCAACCCTTCGCGATCAGCGAGGAGTGTCTCGGATCCTGTCGATGAGGCTTGGGTTGCCGACCTGGGCTTTGCTTGCGATCTAAACGGTCGTTCACGACGTATTTTGAATATCGTGGATGACCGTTTCGGTAGCGAGTTTGACAGGGTACGGGAGCGGGGTCGGAGCGTTCATTACGATCGCCGTCTTTCGCGGCCGGTTCGTCCGCTCACGCGGGTTGGACCGACACCGCCTAGCCGGGACTGTCACCGCGCCGACATTGGGTCAATCCGGAGGGGTGAGGCAACCTCCGAGGTCTCGCACCGAAAATTGGGCGAGTGGAGTCCTCGACGATGAAGAAAGTGTTTACAACCGGTCAGGTCGCGAAGATTTGCAAAGTCGCGCCTCGTACCGTTAGCAAGTGGTTCGATTCGGGCCGCTTGCGTGGATATCGAATTCCCGGCTCGCAAGACCGTCGAATCCCTCGCGAGCATCTGCTTCGGTTCCTCAAGGAGCATGGAATGCCCTTGGGAGATCTCGAAGCCGAGGTCTACCATAAGATCCTGGTCGTGGGCGCCGATGCCCCGATGCTAGGAAGCCTTCGTGAGCAGCTTCGTGAAGGGGACGACTTCCGGATCGAGACGGCGGCATCGGGCTTCGAGGCCGGCATCCGTGCCGAAAGCTTCCACCCCGACTGCATCGTCATCGACCTGGCCGTGGGTCGGATCGAAGCGGGGCAGATTGCTCAGAACCTGCGTAAGAGCCCGGATCACATCTCGACGATTCTCGTCGCTCTGACCAGCGATGAGCCCAGCGAGGAACTGTACTCGCTCGGCTTCAACGACGCCTTCAAGAAACCGTTCGATGGTGCTCTGCTCGCCGAGCGAGTGCGTCGTCTGATTTCCCAGAAGAAGGCCGACGAGCCTTGAATCGCCCCCCCGTCCCGTCTGCTTGATCGATGATCGAGCCCGAGGTTCGTCCCGGCGTTGCGCCGGGCGAACCTCGGGCTCGATTTTTTTTTGCGCCCTGCCCACGATCAAAGGGCGACTGTCGGGTCGCTCCATTCCCGCTCATCGTTCATAATATGGCCGGCACGCGGCTCGCACGGGGCCGTCCTGATTTGCTTACGGCTACTTTCCAAAGATCGATGGCGAACCTTCACCGGTGATATCCGAACCCGCTCGCCCGGCAGAATTTTGGAGCATCAGCCGCCTTGCCCTGATCGCGGCGGTAGGGGCCGGGCTTGCCGTCGTGCTCACTCTGGGCGGCCCCGGGATTACGATTGATGAACCGCTCGACGTGCGACCCGGGCGAAACTATCTCGCGACCCTGCAAGCGAAGGGCTGGCGGTTCTTTGCGCCTGAGGTGGTCGAGGCCGTGTTCCGCGACAACGCCGAGCACCCACCGCTCGGGCGTTGGCTGCTCGGGCTTGCCTCGACGCTGGGTGCGCCGCTGGAGATGGTGATGATGGGAGGACCCGACCCGGTCGGGCTCTATCTCCATGCCGGCCGGCTTGCCCCCGCGCTCGCGTTCGCGGTGCTGATCGGTCTGGTCGTGCACGCAGCGGGGCGTCGCCAGGGTCGGGTCGCCGGGTTGGCGGCCGGCTTCGCCCTGTTGGTGATGCCCCGCGTGTTCGCCCACGCACATCTGGGGGCGCTTGACACGTTCATTTGCCTGTTCTGGGTCGACGCGTTGCTGCGGGCCGAGCGGAGTCTGGAGCATCGTCGAGCCCCGCTGGCGATGGCAGGGGCCGGGCTCGCCTTCGGGTTAGCGCTTTTGACCAAGATTCACGCGTGGTTCCTGCCGCCGATCTTGCTCGTCTGGGCGTTGGCCCGAGTCAAGCTCACCCGGGCGCTGGGCTTGCTGGCGATCTGGGGGGGGACCGGCCTCGCCTTGTTCGTCCTGGGGTGGCCCTGGCTTTGGTATCAGTCGTTCGACCGGCTCCGGGCGTATTGGGGAACGGGCGTTGAACGCGCGTCGCTCCGCGTCCTCTACTTCGGCCAGGTCTACCTCGATCGGGACGTCCCTTGGCACTATCCCTGGTTCTACTTCGCGGTCACGGTGCCGATCGGTCTCCATGCGCTCGGGCTCCTCGGCCTGGTCCATGGGTGGCGGCAGCGCCGGATCGATCCCTTCCCCCTCCTCCTGGCCGGCTCGATCGCCTTTTTCCTCGTTTTGTTCAGCACCCGAATCCCGGTCTATGATGGCGAACGTCTCTTCTTGCTCGTCTTTCCCCTCTGGGCGCTCCTGATCGGACGAGGCTTTGCCGTCGCCTGGCATTACTCTGCCGTTCATCAGGCTTGGCTTCGTGCTCTCCTCGGCCTGTTCCTGCTGGCCCAAGGGTTCGGGGTGATGACGACGCACCCATTCGGCCTGAGTTACTATAACGCCCTGGTGGGCGGACTCCCGGGCGCCGAGCGGCTCGGGCTGGAGCTGACGTACTGGAACGACGCCGTCGACTCTGTTCTGCTCGACCATCTAGTGCGGGTGGCCGAGCCTGAGGCCTCGGCCGCGCTCGCTCCCACGCTCTATCCCGGCCAGGGGATCGCGAGCACCACTCGCGCCATGGGCCAGCGACCGGTCCTCCTCAGAGACGAGGACGCCGCGCTGCGGGCCGAATGGGTGGTCGTCTCCCGGCGAACCGCCTACTGGCGTCCTGAGCTCCAATCGCGGCTCCGTGAAGGCCGCTCGGTCTTCTCAAGGACCCGACAAGGGGTTTGGCTCTCCTCGCTCTGGCACCTTCCCCCCCCTGCCCCGACTCCCCGCGCCGAGCGCTCTCCCTCGCGATCGCGGCCTTGATTCGGGATTGTCCCTAGCCATCTGAGGGACGATTTGTAAAATACGTTCAGAACGAATTGAAACAAAGGAGCCGCTGGCATGTCCGGACTGACCCATTTCGACGACTCGGGAGCGAGTCGGATGGTGGATGTCTCGGAGAAAGAGGTGACCCTACGCCTGGCACGGGCGAGCGGCCTGGTCCGAATGCGGCCCGAGACGCTCCGCCTGGTTCTCGACCGCGGGATGGCCAAAGGGGATGTCCTCGAAGTCGCCCGGCTTGCCGGAATCATGGCGGCGAAGCGAACCGGAGACCTGATCCCGCTTTGCCATCCACTCGGCCTGGATAGCCTGCAACTCGAGTTCACCGCGATCGATCCGACGACCCTTCGCATTGAAGCCGTGGCCAAAGTCCGCGCACGAACGGGGGTCGAGATGGAAGCGCTGACCGCGGTGAGCGTCGCGGCCCTCACGGTCTATGACATGTGCAAGGCCGTCGATCGTGAGATGGTGATCGACTCGGTTCGCCTCGAAGAGAAGTCTGGCGGTCGTCGCGGCCATTTTCGTCGCGAAACAACCTGAGTTCGGTTAAAGGCAGCGAGGCGGGTTCGGTTCTGAGGGAGAGTTCGAGCGTGGATCGGACCTCAAAGAGCCGGTGAATCTTCCTTGCGTTCGCTTGAGATGAAACGGTCGTTGAGTTATTGGGAGCCGCGGGATGTCGTCGCAATCACTGATGAAGCCTGAGGAAGCGAACGGGAAACTAGCGGCTGTCTATGCGCCGATCGTCGACCAGTTGGCCGAGTCCGAGCGAATTTTCGAGGCCGAACTCGGCAGCCGATTCCCGTTCGTGCAACAACTCGTCGATCACTGTGCGGACTACCGTGGCAAGCGGCTTCGACCGGCCCTGGTCCTGCTCTCGGCGCGCGCGTCCGGCGCGCTCAACGCGTCCCACCCGGTGCTCGCGGCCGTGGTCGAGATGATCCATACCGCCACCTTGGTTCATGACGACATCCTCGACGAGGCCCTGGTGCGGCGGCACGCGACCACGGTCAACGCCGAGTGGGGCAACGAACCAGCCGTGCTCCTGGGTGACTACCTCTTCACCCACGCGTTCCACCTCGCCGCTTCGCTCGACTCGACGCTGGCCTGCCGTTGGATCGGCCATGCCACCAACCTGGTCTGCGAAGGGGAGATGCAGCAGGTTCACCATCGGGGGAATCTCGACCTCGACGAAGACGCATACTTTTCGATCATCCAGGGGAAGACGGCCGAGTTGACCGCGGTCTCCTGCCGGCTTGGAGCGCACTACGCCGGAGCTCCCAGCGCCGTGATCGAGGCTATGGAAAATTACGGTCGCGACCTGGGAATTGCCTTTCAGATTGCCGACGACGTCCTCGATCTCTGGGGCGAAGAACGGAATACCGGCAAGAGCCTGGGCACCGATCTCAAGAAGCAGAAACTGACCTTGCCCCTCATCCGCTTCCTCGCCACCGCCCCTCCCGCCTCAGCCGCTTCCGTCCGGCGACTCCTCGCCGAGGCCGAACCCGATCGCCGGCGTCTCAGGGATTATCTTGATTCTTCGGACGCCTTGGAGTATTCCTGGAATCGGGCGAAAGCACACGCCGAGCGTGCCCACTCGGCCCTCGAATGCCTGTCCGAATCGAATGCGAAGTCGGTGCTCCGAAGCCTGACCCATTACGTCGTTCGCCGCAGTTCGTGACCGAAAACCGGAGCGCCTCACCGTTCGGCGTTCCCCACGCCCTGATCGATTGACATTTCGACACTTGATGCGCCACGCCGCATCCGTGTCGTCATCTTGACCCATCCAACGACTGCCTCTGACTGAGTCCGCCGCTCCTGATCGGGCCTCGTTTGCACGTGCAACGCGACACGGAAAACGTGCGTTTATTACGCGCCGTGTCCGCAGTTTGCAAGATTATTGCGAACAATGGGATATTGTTTGCTAATTCAGGAGAGGGCTGTTTTCGGGATCGGGAAATGTGGTAGAGTTAGGTTTGGGGCATCCAAACGCTCCTCTTTCACGAGATGTTGGCACATCAAGGACGTTCGATCATGGATGCCGACAAGGCCTCGCCGCTTCAGAAGAAACTTCTCGGCCAGATGGTTCGCCGGGGCCTGAATGGCCAGAAGCTGGCGAAAATCTCCAAGGTCAGCGACTCGGAAATCTCGCGAATTCTTGCCGGAAAATCGCGACCCGGGTTGGAGAATGCTTTCCGGCTTGCGAAGGCGGTGGGTGTCTCACTTGATTATCTGGCCGACGACACCCTGGAAAACGACCCTGCCATCACGACTGATCCCCTCTCTCCCGAGGAACGGGAGATCCTTGATCTTGCGCATGCAATCGGCTGTTCGCGGACGACCCGGATCCTGGAAAACATCCGAATCGTCGGCTATGAAGCGGCAATGCGACGCTTGCTCGATGCCAAGCCGCAGAGCGACGCGGAGGAACCGAGCCGACCGACGGTTTCCGCCTCTTCCCCGGCCCCTCCCGCCAGTTCATTGATGTCCAATCGCGTCTAAAACGTGCCAGCCATCGCCCGGATTCCAAGCAAACGCGTCCTCACAACCTCGATCCCAGGTGGTCCGGGTTGTGAGGCAACCTTCGCCCTCCCTTGATTTCTCCTCGATTCGGGAGATCGTTCTCGGCTTGTTCCCAACGCTGCAGCAGAGGCCGAAACCCGTGGCTGCTGGAACCGGCTTGCGCGGTCCGGTCCCGGACGGCCGGTTCGTTGGAAGATCCGCATCCTGCTCTCGATCCCAAACGCGAAGCTCCAAGCGTTCACCGTTGTCGCTTCCAGATTGAAGAGCTTGTGCATCCCCGATGGAAATCGGTGGGATTCTTGAACCGAGGTCCACTCAGACCCAAGCTCTCAAAACCGTGTCGATGCCTGTGACGCCGTTGCGCTGAGATAAACGAAGCCGTCGTGGTCGAAACGGGCCTGCAAGCCCGTTTCGAGCCATTCTTGGCGGCCGGCGATCCGGGTCTGCAATCGTCCTTCCCGTTCCGGCGGAAGGGGGGACCCGTGGGCTCCGACAACTCGGAGGGCGATTCCCGGAAGGGGAAGGCCCACTGAGCCTGGTTTGTGGCCGATCTGGTGAATCGGACCCAGGTGGACGTCGGCCGTCGAGCCCGTCAAGGGGCCGAGTTCAGGATGGGTGAGCTGGGGGAGCGACGGGTCGAGGGTCTCGAGGGGACGTGGGCGATTGTCGCGCTGTTCGACCGCGAGAACGCCTGCGACGAGGACGGCTTGCCTGACGGTGAACCGGGTGATCGGTGGTGGGATCGGCGCGTCGAAGACCACGTTGACGGTTCGCCGCCTCGGCGAGGACCGCGCAGCAAAGAATCGGCCCCCCGCGAAGCTGAAGCGACTGCCCCAGAGGTTGTCCAGAAACACGGGGATGACCGGCACGGGGTCGCGTCCCTTGAGGATCACCTCGAGGCCGCGATAAAAGGGCCCGAGCAATCCCGTCCGGGTGATCTGGGCCTCGGGGAACAAGCCGACCGCGTCACCCTGGTCGAGCGTCTCTTGCGCGGCTCGGATCGCGGTTCGCACCGTGTGGCCCCCGGAAAACGGGACCGGGATCAAACCGGCTCGACGGCCGAGGATGCCGAGGACCGGCTGTCGGAGAAAGTCGGCGTTGACGAGGATCCGACCACGCCTCGGGCAGCTTGCCGCCAGGATAAAGCCGTCGACCCAGCTCACGTGGTTCGCCACGAAAAGGACCGGCCCCGTTCGGGGAACGTGGTGCAGACCGCGAATCTTCAAGCGGTAATGGGGGAAAAGCAGCAGTCGGAAGAGAGGTTGAACGATCCAGGGTAAGAACGCGAAGAAGGTGAGAACGCTGAACGCGAGGGCCGTGACTGCGATCAACAGCCAATCACGCGTTGACATGAAGCGGCTCCGAGTGAGAAGCAAGGCAGACGCCGCGCCTCGCCAGAGCGCCACGAGGCGAGCGGGAGGGCCGGGCCGGTCCGGTGCCCGAACAGCAGGAGCCTCCGGTTTGCCGGCCGGTTCATTCCGGAGTCTCGAGGGGCATCGACGCGTCGGGCAGGCGGCCGGTGCGGAGCGAATGGCTCATGAGTTGCTTCGCTCGCTCAGGCAAGGACGTGGCTTCAATCCGCGAGATCGTCTCTTCGATCGGGTAGTCGACCCGCTTGAGTTCCACCTTGTTGTCGTCGATCACGGCGTAGGCCGCCCTTGGATCGCCGTCGCGAGGCTGGCCGACGCTCCCTGGATTGAGCACGACGGTGCCGTCAACCGACAAGTTAAATTGCATGTGAGAATGACCGACGCACACGATGTCGGCCTCGACATTGTGAACGCGTTTGGCCCAGAGCAGCCGGTCTTTCATCAGATACTCGTCGAGCGGGTCGCGCGGAGTGGCGTGGACCAGGTAGAATCGCCGACCGCCGAGCGTGAACCGTTGAGTGAGGGGGAGTTGTAGCAAGTAGCGCCGTTCGTCGGACCCGAGGGCATCCCAGACGTGCGGTCGTGAGACCCGGGTGAGGTAGCGATACCCCGTCTCGCCACTGACCGCGATCCCCTGGGCCACGCCATGATCGTGGTTGCCCCGGATGGCATAGCGCGCGTGCTCCATGGCCCAGCGGACGCAGCGGGCGGGGTCGGGGCCATAGTCGACGAGATCACCCAGGCAGAGACAGACGTCGTGCGGTTCGTTGATCGCCGCCAGCGCGGACCAGTTGGCATGGATATCGGAGACGACGAGGATTCGCATCAGGGGCGATTCCGGCAAGGTGCCAAGGGGGATGATCCAACTTTTGCGACGACCCAAGGACGCTGAGCGTTGGAATCGAATGGGGTCCAGTCGATACGAGATGGCAAATGCCGAACCAGGATGGCAATGACTTCGCGAACGTCAAAGGGTCAGGTCGCCGCTCGGAGCGTTTGGGGAGTCCCTTGGTTCATCGATCGCCCACTCCCGAGACTGCGAGACCGGGAGTCGAAGAGGCACAGGGTACGCGATCCCGTGGACGGGATCAATCGCGGAACGCTCAAGACCCGTGCCAGCGATCGTACCAGAGTTGAAACATCAACAAGGTCCAGAGTGGCTTCCGGTGGTCACGGACGCCCGCCGCGTGTTCGCCGATCCGCCGTTCCACCTCGTTGGGATCGAACAACCCCTGCCGTTCCAACCGCTTGCGGTCGAGCAACGAGCCGAGCAGTCCGGCCAGAGGACCGCGAAGCCAGTGCGCCACCGGGATCCCGAAACCCTTCTTGGGGCGGTCGAGGATGGTCGCGGGGAGCCGGCCGGCCGCGGCCGTTTTCAAGAGTCGCTTGGTCTGATTGCGACCATACTTAAAGCGGGGAGGGAGCGACTGCATCGAGTCGACCAGGAGCGCGTCGAGAAAGGGAGCGCGGACTTCCAGGCCACAAGCCATGCTCGCTCGATCGACCTTGGCGAGGATATCGTCGGGGAGGTAGGTGTCCTGGTAAAGCGCCAGGGAGCGAGTGAGCGGGTCGGCCCTGGGGACGAGTCCGCTGGCACGGAGCAGATGTTCCGCCTCGACGTCGAGCGTCTCGTCCGCGATCAGTAACCGCTTGATCTCCGCTCCGGAGAACGAACCGAGCCAGCGTTGATGGGCGAGCGGGGCCGATTCGCCGGCTCCCCGGAGGAACTGCTTGAGTCGAAAGTCGAGGCTGATGTTGCCGTGATTGACCGGCAACCTGCCGACGGCGGCACCGGCCAAGGCCCGCGCGGCGCGAGGGAGCCGGCGGAACAGGTTCGCGGCGCGTTCGGCCACGAACGTGGGATAGCCCGCCAGCAGCTCATCGGCGCCATCGCCACCCAGGGCCACGGTCACTTCGCTGCGAGCGAATCGGCTCAACAGGTGCGTGGGCAAGATCGAGGCGTCGCCAAACGGCTCGTCGAGCCAACCCGCGACGTCGGGCAAGAGTTCCTGCACGGCCTCGACGGAGAACGTCCGCTCGTGATGATCGGTGCCGAGGTGGCGGGCGACCAGGCGGGCATGGGCACTCTCGTCAAAGCTCGGGTCGGCGAATCCGATCGAGAACGTGTGAATCCCCCGCGCCGGCTCCAACTCGGCGAGAGCCGCCGCGACGCTCGAGGAGTCGATGCCGCCCGAGAGGAACACGCCGAGTGGTACATCCGAGCGGCGGTGACGGGCGACCGCGGCTCGAAAGTCGGTCCAGAACTGCTCCGCGGCCACGTCGAACGGCGGACACTCATGCTCCTCGCGCGAGTCCGGAGCCGTCCAGTACCGCGTGATTCGCGCTTCGCCCCCTTCCCAGACCAGGACGTGCGCGGGCGGCAACTTCCGCAGGCCCGCCCAGATCGAGTAGGGAGCAGGGATATATTCATAAAAAAGATAGCGAGCGAGTCCGGGCAGGTCGAGGCGACGCGCGATCTCGGGATGTTCCAGGATCGCCTTGGCTTCGGAGCCGAACACCAGACCGCCGGAGGACGTCTGGGCATAGAGCAATGGTTTTTGCCCCATCCGATCGCGGGCCAGGACCAGGCGGTTCCGCTTCTTGTCCCAGAGGGCGAGGGCAAACATCCCGTTCAAGAAACGGGCGAAATCGGCTCCATGCTCTTCGTAGAGATGGACCAGGCATTCCGTGTCCGATTGGCTCCGGAAGGTGTGTCCCTGCGCGAGCAGTGACTTCCGGAGCTCGGGCTCGTTGTAGATCTCGCCGTTGTACGTGATCCAGATCGTTTCGTCTTCGTTGGCCATCGGCTGGGCGCCACCGGCCAGGTCGATGATCGAGAGCCGGCGATGCCCCAACGCCGCGGGGCCGTCGATCCGATACCCCTCGCCATCGGGGCCCCGATGCGCCAGCGTTGTCGTCATCCTCGCCAGCACGGCGGGATCCACAGGACCATTCTCACGGTTCACGAAACCGGCGATGCCGCACATGATCGAAGCGAACGTCTCCAAACCCACAAACGAAATGGCCCTGAGCTCATCCAGCCTACACCAGCCACGGGCGGGCGCACAGTCCGGCTCAAGCTCCAGGGTTGCTGCGTTGCCGCGAGCGTTCGACGTCACCGCAACACCCTTCGATCGTCACTCGTTCGGGCAAGGCTGCCTACTCGATCAGCGTAAACTGCCGCGAATCGCGACCGCGACGCTCCGCGAGTCGACATGATCCAGAGGAAAAATCACATTCGTCCGAACGATCACGTCATTGTTCCTAACTGATTGGCATGCAAGAAGAAACCTGCAGAACGAAAAAGGCGAATTCTCCCCGCTCCCGGACAAATCGGACCTCGTTTTTCCGCTCTGGTCTCTGACTTGCATTCCCTGGTGTGCAGCCCATGCGGGCTTGGACTCACGGTTTCCGCAGGTGAACGCCATGAGGAGAATGATCACGGTGGACCGCCCCCAGAACCCATCCTGCCCGACTTGCTCGACCGAGCTCGGTTCGTCCCTCCCCTGTTGGCGAGCGTCAAGCTGATGACCTGACGTCCTCCGCCGATCCAAGGGCCTGGTCCCCTCAGCCCTTGATCCAACCCCTCGGTCGACGAGATTCCGGAACGACTGGGCGACGTGGATTCGTCGTTCCTCACGCCAGTTGTTCGCTCGTTCAACCTTGAACTTTCTCACTCCTTCCTTGGAAACGTCCCGCGTTCAACTCTGAATCTTAATGAATTCGTTGACAATTGAGCCGTTGGATCGCGATTCCCCCGGCGCCTTGTTGCAGTGCAGGCCGTGGCGGAACGATCCGACGAAATTTGTTGGGAGCTGAGCAATGATTTTTTCACTGAATGGCCTGCTTCGCGGCTTCATCTACCTGACGATCGTCTCGAGCATCACCGCGATTGGGATCAGCCGTCTCGCTCCCCAAGAGTCGCATTTCCGGATCTTGAAGCCGTCGATGATTGTGCCTGTGAATGGATATCACTTCCGTAGCTATGATCGAATTCCTCGAGTCCTTGATCCCATGACTGGCCTCCTTTCCGACGTCACGTTGGAGGGTGTGGATTCCTTCGACAGCGCGACCTGTTCCCCCTGGGAGAACGATCGGGGGCAGTCGTACGTCGTCGGACGCTGGCTCGGTCGGTCGAAGGCCGATGATGGCATTTGCCAGGGCTGTGGCTTGGGCCGGTTCAAGTTTCCCGGCGGCAAGACGCTCGAGCGCGTCAAGCTTGATGTGATGCCGGTCAGTCGTCCTTGTTTCTTTCCCGATGATCCCTCACGCGTGATTTTCGCGGCGGGAGACGGTCAGCTCTATCGTTATCAGTTTGAAAAAGAGTCGGACACCTCCGAATCGCCGGGAGAGGGAACCCGCCTGAGTCCTCTGGTCTGGAAGGTTGCCACGGCCGGCGAAATGCCGGTCTCGATCAACGACCCGATCTGGCCGACCGATCCTCGGCTCAAGAGTCGGCTGATCGCCTCACTCACCTTCATCGTCAAGGACACGAACGGTAAGTCGAGGATGCGTACTCGGCTGGGATGGCTCCAACTGAACCCCGCGGGGACGGAGATCGTCCGGGCGGGCCGACTGATCGGTCAACCGGACACAATGACGCCTGGCGCCGGCACCACCCCGAGACCCGACGAGTCGCTCCCAGCCGTCTATTCCGCCGGATCTGGGGGGGGGCTCACCCTGGCCTACATGACCCACGAGGAGCATGAAAACGGTTGGGGTTTGCACGTGGCTCCCCTCGAGATTGAATTCGAGACCGGGATTCCGATCGTGGATGAGCTTCGGTGTCAGACGGTCGCGGACAAGCAGTCGCATGCGATCCCGATTTTCTCCGCCGACGGCCGTACCCTCTTCTCGGTGCTCAACACCGATCCCAAGCCCGAAACGCTGGTACGGATTCCCGTCCCCAACCTGGAGCGTGCCCCCGCTGCGGTCTTGGCACGCCTTGTCTTACGCAAGGGCCGGGTCGCGTGGAACTGACGAGGGAATTCGGGCGGCGAGCCGATCGCGCCGCCCGTTTCTCGGCGGAAGCGGCAACGGCCCGACTACCGACCTCGCTCTTCTGGCTCGCGGTTCACCTCCCTTGCCGCCACGCGTCGACCCGAGTTCTCGCTGAGAACCTCGCGGTCGAATTCGGTTCGTGGCGGGAAAACGCCACTCCCTGCCGGATCCCGCCTTGCCGCCTTGCCGGTGGGCGCGTCATGCTAAAATGGGGGTGAGCGTTCCTCGATCCCCGCAGCTCGGCCAGGGAGGTTTCCGACCATGTCGCGAATCGGGCGATTCCTCGCGATCGTATTGGGCATTGTCGGCTATGCGGGACCGCTCCTGACCTCCCCCGCGCAAGCGGCGGTCACTCGCGAGGAGGTCGAGCGCGCCATTCGCGAAGGGGTTCGCTTCCTCAAGCAAGAGCAACGCGGCGATGGGTCGTGGAGCGACGTCGACAATGACGCGCACACCGGCTCGACCAGCCTGGTGACCTTGGCGCTGCTGACGGCCGGAGAGCCGACCAACTCGCTGACGATCCGCCGAGCGCTCGGGTACTTGCGCAACTTCGGCCCTGACGAGTTGAAGAGCACCTATGCCGTGGCCCTTCAGACCATGGTCTTCGCGGCGGCCGAGCCCGAGCGCGACCAGTTGAAGCTCGTCGCCAACGTCGAGTGGCTGACGCGAGCCCAGATCCGGCCGGCCGATCGCGTCAACTGGCCCGGGTCCTGGACCTACTCGGTGATCAAGAATCGCCATGGCGACAACTCGAATTCCCAATACGCCTTACTAGGCCTCCACGCGGCGAATGAGGTCGGGATCCCGGTCCGCCCCGACGTCTGGACCCTGGCGCGAAGCTATTGGGAGAATTGTCAGCACCGCGACGGCGGCTGGGCTTACACGCCCGACGCGAGTTCTCCCGCATCCGGGAGTATGACCAGCGCGGGGATTTCGAGCCTGATCATCACCGGCTTGAAGCGCTACCAGGGGCAGGAGACCCTCGTCGGCGACGAGATTCACAACTGCGGCAAAGGAGGGGTGAACGTCGACCTGGTGCGCGGCCTCGATTGGATGGCCAACCACTTTCGGGTCGGCGAAAACTTCGGGCACGGTCAGCAATGGCGCTACTATTACCTTTACGGGATGGAACGCGCCGGTCGACTGACGGGCCGGCGGTTCTTCGGCGAGCACGACTGGTATCGCGAGGGGGCTGAAAAGCTGGTCCACGATCAGGATCCGCTCCGCGGCTTCTGGCGGGGCGCGATCTTCGAGCAGGACCCGGTGGTCGCGACCAGCTTCTCCCTCCTGTTTCTGGCGAAGGGGCGGTCGCCCGTCCTGATCAACAAGTTGCGGCATGGACCCAAGTCCGACTGGGACAACGACCCTGACGATATCCGCAACCTGGTGGGGGTCGTGTCACGGGACTGGAAACCCCTACTCGGCGGCCAGCTCTTGACCTGGCAGATCGTCGATCCGAACGTGTCGACCGTCGAAGACCTGATGCAAGCGCCCATTGCTTACTTCAATGGTCATAAGGCCCCCGAATTCACCGAGGAAGGGGAGAAAAATCTCCGCAGTTTCGTCGAGCAGGGAGGGTTCATCTTCGCCGAGGCGTGCTGCAGCTCGAAAGAGTTCGACAGTGGATTTCGTGAGTTGATGAAGAGAATCTTTCCTGAGGAAGAGTACAAGCTTGATACCTTGTCCGAGGAACACGCGGTCTGGCGTGCCCGCCACCTGTTGAGCCCGGACGTTCACCCGCTCTGGGGGATCGAGCACGGCTGCCGAACGGTCGTGATTTACTCCCCCGAGGATCTGTCCTGCTACTGGAACCAGGCGGAGAATAGCCCGGCCAACCCGGCCGTGATCAAGGCGTTGCGGGTGGGCCAGAACGTGGTTGACTATGCGACTGGCCGGGAGTTGCCGGCCGATAAGTTGGCGGTCCGCGAGGTGAAGGATTTCAAGCCCGATAGTCCCCGGCGGGGGGCGTTGCATATCGCCAAGTTGGTTCATGCGGGCGACTGGAACGTCGCCCCCTTGGCGATCCCCAACTTGACCACCTCGTTGCGACAGAAGTCGGGTCTCGACGTGGTCATCAACCACAAAGAGCTCTTTCCCAACGATCCGAACATCGTCCATTTCCCGCTCATCTACCTCCACGGCCGCGCGGCGTTCACCTACTCCAAAGAGGACACCGACGCCATTCGCCGGCACCTTACGCCGGGCGGCGGGACACTGTTCGCCGATGCCGCGTGCGGCAGTTCGTCGTTCGACACGTCGTTTCGCAAGTTCGTCGCGACCTTGCTCCCCAACACACCCCTCGTCGCCATCCCTCGAGACGACGAGATCTACTCGAAGAAGGTCGGCTACGACCTGGCCGACGTCCACTTCACCAAGGCGGCCGGTGGCGGCGTCGACTACCCGCAGCTCGAAGGGATCAAGATCGACGGCCACTGGGCGGTCATCTACTCGAAGTATGACCTCGGCTGCGCCCTCGAGCGGCATCAGGGCCTGGATTGCAAGGGGTATAGTTATGAGAGCGCCTTGCGGATCGCCACGAACATCGTGCTCTATTCGACGCTGCCCTGAATTCCTGAAAAACTCAGAATGGGTGAATCCGTTTTGTAGGGTGGGCACGGCCCACCAGGTTTTGCCCCGAGGGTGAACGGCCACCTACTCACGCCATCCCGCGGGTCATTGCCCTGGTGAGCCACTCTCGCCTTGGAGAGCAGGCTTCGCTTTAGACTTGCCCTCCAAGTAAAGCCCGAAGCTGATGGGCCGTGCCCACCCTCCAAGAGGGCAACCGTTCGAATTCGCGGCGAGCGGCTTGATGGCAACCGTTCGAATTCCAGGTTCCCGCCTACCGCAATGCAGGCTGACGCCACGGTCCCGCAGGGGCAGGTCAGCGGTGGAAGTGACTCGTTCACGGTCGAGCGAGACCTCATCGTTCTTACCGCTCCGGTCCGAATCCGAGGGGGAGCGACTGGGTCGATCGGTCCTCCCGGCGGAGGAGAACCGAGGAGCGTCGATTGCGGATCGGGGCGAGCCTGGTTACAAGTAGAGGTCGAGGCGGGAACCCCGACCATCGGGCCGCACGCGAAATCGTGGAACGAACTTATGGACTCACACGAGCTCAGATCGCTGCTGGAAAGCGTGCGGAAAGGCGAGGTTTCGCCGACGGACGCCGTGCAAAAGATCCGCACGGTCCCGTTTGAGGACGCGGGAGGCTACGCGTCGGTTGACCTGCACCGCGGCATTCGCTGCGGGTTTCCCGAAGTCATTTTCGGGCAAGGTAAGACCGCGGAGCAAATTGAGGGCATACTGAAGGTTCTGCTCAAGCACGAACAAGGGGGGCTGGTCACCCGGATCGAGCCGGAGACGGCGGCCCACCTGAAATCGGTCTTCCCCCATGGGGAACATCATTCGCTGGGGCGAACGTTCCGGATTCGAGGGCCGATCGACCCGGGCCCAGCCTTGGGTAAGGTCGCGATCGTGACCGCGGGTACGAGCGACCTGCCCGTGGGCGAGGAAGCCAGAGTGACGGCTGAAGCCTGGAATTGCGAGGTCACGCTTCTGGCCGATGTCGGCGTGGCGGGGCTTCACCGGCTCCTGCACAAGCTCGACACTCTGGGGGGAGTGGACGTCGTCGTGGTCGTCGCGGGAATGGAAGGGGCCTTGCCGAGCGTTGTCGGCGGATTGGTCGATTGCCCGGTGATCGCCGTGCCCACCAGTGTGGGGTACGGGGCCAGTTTCGGCGGACTGGCGGCCTTGCTTGGGATGTTGAATAGTTGCGCATCTAATGTTGTTGCAGTGAACATCGACGCCGGCTTCAAGGGGGGCCACGTCGCGGGTCTCATCGCCCGGCGGGCTGGGCAAGCGCGAAGCTCAGCCCAGACACAGATTCCATCACGCGGAGGTTCCGTCCATGACGCTTGAGCGGGTCGACACTCTTCCTATTCTTCCGAAACGTTCGGCCGACGGACACAAGGGGCTTTACGGCTCGGTACTCGTCGTAGCGGGCGGGCGCGGAATGGCCGGCGCAGCCGGTTTGGCCGGCGTCGCGGCCCTTCGATCGGGGGCGGGCCTGGTTCGGGTCGCCAGCGCGGCCGAAGTTCAGCCGACCGTCGCGAGCTTCGAGCCCAGCTACATGACCTACCCCTTGGAGAACGATGAAGAGGGGCTGATTCGCTTTGAACCCGCGAAGAAGGCGCTCGGAACGCTGCTCGAACGATCCACGGTCCTTGCCATCGGGCCCGGACTCGGGCAGTCGGCAGGGATCCGCAACCTCGTGCGCTGGGTCCTGGAATCGGTCAGCCTCCCGACGGTCATCGACGCCGATGCGCTCAATGCCCTGGCCGGTCAGACCGACGCCTTGGCCGACCTCAAGCGACCCACGGTGATCACCCCCCACCCCGGCGAATTCGCCCGGCTGACGGGGCGGACCGTCGCCGAGATCCAGGCCGATCGCGAGACTCATGCCGTGGCGCTCGCTCAGGCTGACAACCTGGTCGTCGTCCTCAAGGGGGCGAAAACGATCGTCACCGATGGGGCACGGATCTACGTTAACTCGACCGGGAACCCGGCGATGGCGACCGGTGGCACGGGCGACGTGCTCACGGGCGTGATCGCCGGTCTGATCGGCCAGAAGCTCCCCGCGTTCGAGGCGGCGCAGCTCGGGGTCTACATTCACGGCTTGGCCGGCGACCTGGCCCGCGACCAGAACGGCGAGATCGGCACGATCGCCGGGGATATCGTCGACGTCCTCGCCGATGCGTTTTATCATCTGACCGCGTGAACGAAGAATAATCGCTCGATCGCGCCGAATAACCCTTCCAATGGGGACCGTTGAGTCGATCTCCACCCCCCCCTTGAAGCCACGATTTCCGGATTGCTCGAGCGCTTGCTCTGTGCGATCTGGAAGTCGTGGCGTATACTTGAGTTTAACCACACGGGTGGGGGATGGTGCGGAGACAACCCGACCGTCGGTCGATGCCGTCCCGAAACGAGTGAAGGAGGTTGGGGTGTCTTCACGCGAGAACCCATCGTCGCCGCCCTGGACATACCGGATGGAAGTCTCTCCGACGGGACAGGGTCCCGCGCCGGCCGCCGCCAACTACAATGACCCGGTCGCGTTGCTCCACTTCTTGGTGAATCTGCAAAATCAGACGCTCGAGATTCAACGCCAGATCCTCGAAAACCAGCGACAACAACTCGAACTCTCCCGGGAGGCCGCCCAGGTCAACCGCGAGCAACGAGCGCGCCAAATCGCCGAGCTCGAACGCTGGCAGACGGGGCACGAGCCGGTGCTCGAGCACTGCCGAGAATCGCTTGGCAATCTTGAAAAAGTGCACGCAGCGCTTATGGGAGAGCTGGCCAACTACGTCTCCGACCATCATGAAAATCTCCTCGACGGCGATTTTGCGCTGACCGACTTTGTCGATCGCTTCGGGCCTCGTCTCGCGCATCTCAACACCATGTTGGCTGTGCTGCGGCCCCTCGCCGCCGCTGTGAGAAAGCCTGAGGGCTGAACGCGGAACGCGGGTCTCTGATTCGCTCTCCCGCTTTCAACCGAGATTCGCCCCTTCTTATCAATTCTTGAAAACGTTTCGTCGGGTGGGCCTGGCCCACACCGACGAGAACAGCAGCCCTCCCACCCCCACCCTCCTTCTCCCGACGGACTTAAAACGGCGTGGCGTTTCCCTCGCCCATCGTGGAAACTTGGACGCCACTCGCGGGTCTCATCCCAATCGTGCGCGTGGAAGGTTCACCGTTGCGCGGTGTCTGCGCTCAAGCGGTTCCCTCTCCCGGAGACTGCAACATGTTTGGTCGGATCCCGCGGCTTTTCGCCATGGTCACGTTGCTGATCGCCATGGGAGCGATAGCTCTGGCACAGGCCGACGTGCCTGGTGGTGCTCCGCCCCTCTTGCAACAGGATGCACCCAAGAAGAAGCAGCGGGCCTTCGTCAAGCAGAAGGTGGCTCTGCCCATTCTCGAAGGAGTCAAGATTGAACGAGACCTCACGTATGCCAAACTCAAGGCCAACCGCGCCCTGAAGCTCGACCTCTACGTGCCTGAAACCGCGCTCGAGAAGTTACCGCTGATCGTCTGGATTCATGGGGGTGGTTGGCGCAGGGGAAGCAAGTACCCCACCGGTGCCGCCACGCTTTCGACGAAAGGGTACGTCGTTGCGAGCATCGAATATCGACTCTCGAGCGAGGCCCAATTCCCCGCACAGATCGAGGATTGCAAGGCGGCGCTCCGTTGGCTCCGCGCCCATGCGAAGACCTACCACATCGACCCCGACAAGGTGGGCGCCTGGGGCTCGTCCGCGGGCGGACATCTCGTTGCCTTGCTAGGAACGGCCGGCGACAAGACGGCATGGGACGTCGGCGACCATCTTGACCAGTCGAGCCGAGTTCAGGCCGTCTGCGACTTCTTCGGCCCGGCGGACTTCAGCCAGATTCATGCCGAGCATGCTGCCAAAGCCGAGGGAGCCGTCGCCCAACTGCTGGGTGGATCGGTCTCCGAGAAACCGGATGCGGCACGCGACGCCAGCCCGATCACCCACATCACGAAGGAAGATCCCCCGTTCCTGATCTGTCACGGTACCGAAGATCCGCTCGTCCCCCTGAAGCAATCGCTCGCATTCCATGCGGCTTTGACCAAGGCGGGAGTCCACGCGACACTGGTCAAAGTCGAACGGGGCGGACACGGCTTTCGCAGTGATACGAATCCCACGTCCGGAGAGGTTCTCCAACGCGTTCAAGCGTTCTTTGACAAGGAACTCAAGCCGACGCCGTAGACTGGAGGAATGCCCCACGAATCGGCTGGATACGGCCGATCATTTTAAGAGTTTGACCACGAATAACACGAATGACACGAATGAATGCAAGAAAATTTACAGAATTTAATGAATAAATGTGATTTCTAATTAATTAAAATTATTCGTGTCATTCGTGTCGTTCGTGGTTAAGATCTGCTCTGTTTCACGTTCACCTTTGTGAACAAATCGGCAGGGTGGGCCGTGCCCACCCTCCGGGAAGTTCGGTCGTGGCATTTCCGTTCAGGTGGTGTAGTCGGCGTTGAGTCGGACGTACTCGGCCGTCAGGTCGCAGGTCCAGAACCGGATCGATCCCGAGCCACGTTTGAGGGTGAGGCGAATCTTCGTCTCGCGTTCGGCTCGGAGGTGGGTCGAGACGGCCGCTGCGTCGAAGTCGAGGGGAACTCCGTCGCGATAGAGCGGGGTGTCATTGAGCCAGAGGGAAAGTTCGCGTTCGTCGAACGGGACGCCGGAATAGCCCGCGGCGGAGACGATTCGGCCCCAGTTCGGGTCGGCGCCGGCCACCGCGGTCTTCACGAGTGGGCTATCGGCTACCGCCCGCGCGATGGTTCGCGCCTCCTCGCGGTCGCGTGCGCCTTCGACGTCGATCGTGATGAGGTGGGTGGCGCCTTCGCCATCCTCGGGGATCATCCGCGCGAGCGTCTGACAGGTCGAATGGATCGAGGCCGCGAACTGGGCCAGGGAGTCGCCTTGGAGTGGCTCGCCCCCGGCCGCCCCGTTGGCCAGGAGGAGGACGGTGTCGTTGGTGCTGGTGTGCCCTTCGACCGAGATGCAGTTGAAGGAGGCTTCGACCGCCTCGGAGAGGATCGCCTGCAAGTCCGCCGGAGCGACGTGCGCGTCGGTGACCAGGAAGGCGAGCATCGTCGCCATCCGAGGGCCGATCATCGCCGCCCCCTTCGCCAGGCCCAAGAGCGCCGTCGATCGACCGTCGAGTTCTTGACGGAGCGAGACGATCTTGGGGTGCGTATCGGTCGTCATGATCGCTTGCGCCGCCTCGGCGAACCGTTCCTGATCGCCGGAGAGGTGGGGCAAGGCGCGGGCCAGTCCGTCGCGCAGGTTGTCCATCGGCAGTTGGTGGCCGATGACGCCCGTGGAAGCCACAAGGACGTGCTGGGGGAGGCAGGCGAGCTGCTCGGCGGTGAAGGCGGCGGTCGCCGCCGCGTTCGCTTCGCCTTGAGCGCCGGTCGCCGCGTTAGCGTTGCCTGCGTTGATGACGATGGCCCGAATGGCGTCGGAAGGCACCAGGGCCTGATCCCAACGCACCGGCGCCGCACAGACCCGGTTGGTCGTGAACGTTCCGGCCGCCGCACAGGGACGGTCACTGGCGATCACGGTCAGGTCGAGCCCGCCCGACGGTTTGATGCCAGCCTTGACCGCCGAGGCGCGAAACCCGGCCGGGACCTCGAGCTTGGATTCCGATTCAGAGGCAGACGACATGCGATCTCTCACTGAAAAAATGAAAAAGGCAACATGAGCGCATTACTGGACGGTGTAGCCGCCGTCAACGAACAGGCAGGCTCCGGTCACGAAGCTGGAAGCCTCGGAGGCGAGGAAAACCGCGGCGGGTCCGATCTCAACCGGCTCTCCCCACCGCCCGAGCGGGATCTTCGCCTGCATCGCCGCGTTCACGGTCGGGTCGTTGAGCAACGGCAGATTGAGCTCGGTGGCAAACGGTCCGGGACAGAGCGCGTTGACATTGATTCGATCAGCTGCCCATTCCAGGGCGAGCGTCTTGGTCAGGAGGTCGAGGCCACCCTTGCTCGAGGCGTAGGGGGAGCGGCCCGGCAGGGAGACTTCGCCCAGCATGCTCGACATGTTGATCACTCGGCCCCACTTCTGCCGCTTCATCGCCGCGGAGACTGCGCGGCAGCAGAGCCAGGGACCCTTGAGGTTGGTGTCGATCACCTGGTCCCAGTCCGACTCCTTGAGTTCTTCGATCGGGCCGCGGATGTTGATCCCGGCGTTATTGACCAGGATGTCGAGCCGCCCGAACGTGTCGAGCACTCGGGCCACCGTATCGGTGACATCGACCTGTTGAGTAACGTCGGCCACGATTCCGAGCGACCGGGCACCGGTCGTTGCTTCAATGCCGAGGGCCGCGGACTGGACCTGTTCGGCGTTCCGCGCCGTCAGGGCCACCGAGGCCCCTGCTGAGGCCAGCGCCTCGGCGATCACCCGGCCCAAGCCGCGCGAGCCCCCGGTCACGAGCGCCACCTTGCCGTCGAGCCGAAATCGATCCAAGACGCTCATCAGCTGCACTGTCCTTTCCGTCCTCGCCGTCCCACCCCCGCGCTCCGGTTCCCACTCCCCCATAGCGTACCCCACGACTCCCAGACGCCATAGGGATCTGTGAGTTCGCGTGGGCGAAGAAGAATCCGATCCGCGAAACTTTGGCGGTCATTACGGACCTGTCGAATCAGGGCTCAGTAACGGTCCGGGTGTTATTGCGGGGGCTCTGTTGAGGCTACGTAACATCTGGGTAAACCTTGCGTTCTGGAAGGCCAGGGCTATTAGGGAATCTGGAGAAACAACCTTAAGCCACCTGCCCTGAGTGACCGAACACTATCTGTGAGTTGGCGGGTCCGAAGCCCGAGCGGAGCTTCGAGGCACGGGCTCAGCGATCGGCGAGATGAGGTCGGGAGTGTGATTGAGGAGCGTATGATGCGGAAACTTCGATCGGTTGCGCTCATGACCCTGGTTTTTGGGGCGTGGGTGACCGAGCACCCGGCGGAGGCGGCCAGCTATGCTGGAGGGGCCTCAACACGTTGTTGTCCGGTTCCCCAGGAGTGCGGGGGGCATGTTCAATATCAAACCCAACGTCAGACCGTTCTCCAGGCCGTGCAGGAGACCGTCTACGAGAATCAGCAAGTCACGTCGGTACGAGATGTCTGCGAAACGGTGATGCAGCCCAGAACCGTCACCACGATGCAGTCGATTTCTGAGCAGTGCGTACGTGACGAAGCTTATACCGTCCAGCGTCCGAGCTATCGGACCGTGCAGAAAGAGTGCCGTTACACCGTTCAGCGCCCGGTCAGCCGGACGATCTGGAAGGATTGCACTTACACGGTCTGCCGCCCGGTTCGTGAGACGCATATGGAGGATCGGGTCTACACGGTGAGCCGCCCGGTGCGGGAAACCACGCTGAAGACCTGCACCTACAACGTCACCACCCCGGTTCGTGAAGTCTCTTATAAGGAATGTGCCTACACGGTTTGCCGTCCGGTGCAAGAGACGTTCATGAAGACCGTGAACTACACGGTTTGCCGCCCGGTTCAGGAAACGGCGTACAAGAACTGCACCTATACGGTTTGCCGCCCGGTTCAGAAGACCTGCTATCGCTCGGTTCCCTACACGGTGCAGGTGCCGGTTCAGACCACGGTGCTCCAGTGCCAGCCGTACACCGCGATGGTTCCAGTCAAACAGTGCGCTTATAAGCAGGTGGCCTACACGGTTTGCCGCCCGGTCCGCGAGACCGTGATGCGGGAGTGCCGCTACACCGTCCAGACGCCGGTTCGTCGGACCGTGATCGAGAATTGCAGCTACACGGTTTGCCGCCCCGTGCGTGAGACCGTGATGCAGGAGCAGCGTTACACGGTCTGCCGCCCGGTTCAGACGACCACCCTGAAGACGATCACCGAGACCAGCTACCGAACGGTCACGGAAACCGCCTCCCGCGAAGTTTGCGAGACGGTCTGTGTGCCGCGAACGGTGACCCGTCAGGTCTGCCGCACGAGTGGCGAGTGGGTCAATCAGCAGATCGAAGTGCCGGGCAAGATGGTTTGCGTCAACGGCTGCTGGGTCCAGTGCCCGCCCACTTATATCTGCAAGCGAGTGTGGTGCCCGCGGACGGTCGTTGAGAACGTTTGCGAAACCGTTTACGAGAGCCAGCAGGTCCGTAAGCAGGTCCCGTACACGGTCTGCCGTCAGGTGCCCGAGTGCGTCACGCGACAGATCCCGGTGACCACCTGCACGATGGTTCCCCAGGAGTGCGTCCGGCAGATTCCGGTGACCACCTGCCGCATGGTCTCCGAGACCGTGGTCAAGCAGGTCCCCCGGGTCATCTGCGAGACGGTTGCGACCGAGTGCGTCAAGCAGGTCCCGGTGACCACGTGCCGGATGGTGACTGAGACGGCCACCAAGACCGTCCCTTACTCCTACTGCACCATGGTCCCCCGCACCTTCACGCGGACCGTCCCGGTCAGCGTGACCAAGATGTGCTCCAAGACCCTTTGCCGCCAGGAGGCCTACACCGTCACCCAGATGGTGCCCGAGACCCAGGTCAAGCAGGTTCCGTACACCGTCACCCGGATGGTCTCGGTGCCTTGCACCAAGGTTGTCCCCTGCACGATCACTCGGACCGTTCGCGAGACTCACGTCAAGCGAATCCCGGTGACCACGTGCCGGATGGTCACGACCCAGCAGGTCAAGCAGGTCCCCGTCACCACCTGCCGGATGGTGACCGAGACCCGGCACTGCCCGGTTCCCGTGACCACCTGCCGAATGGTTTCCGAAACCTGCGTCAAGCGGGTTCCGCAAACCATCTGTGAGACCGTGACCGAGCAGTGCGTCCGGATCGTGCCCCAGACCATCTGCGAAATGCAGACGATCCAGTGCGTCCGGAAGGTGCCCTACACCGTCTGCCGTCAGGTGCCGGTGACGACCACCGTTCACTGCCCCGTGACCGTCAAGCGTCAGGTCACCGAGTGCCGCACCGTCTGCGTGCCCAAGACGATCTGCCGCCAGGTTCCGGTCGAGGTCTGCGTTCAGGTCCCGGTGTCGGTCCACTGCCCGAGTCCGGTGGTTCCCTCCGCTCAGAGCGTTGTGGCCTCCGCCCAAACCGAAGTTCCTTGCACGACCCTCCCCGCTTGCGACCCCTGCGATCGCAAACACCCGCTCTTCGGCCGATTCCTCGGTCGTTATTGAGCGACAAGAGTGTCCGACCAAGTCGCCGCTGAATCACGAACGCCCTCCACTACTAAAGTGGAGGGCGTTCGTGCGTTGTACGGCCCTGCCGTCGGACAAGCTTCCAGGCGAGAGCGGAGAGTGAATCGCTCCCTCACTTCAAAACGGCGTTAACCAGGCGATCGTTTACCCCATCGCGTTCGACGCGATCAACCGCGCGAGGTCGTCGCGAAACCGACCGAACGCACGCGCCCGATGGCTGAGCTGCCGCTTGACGACCGAGCTCAACTCGCCAAACGTCTTGTGGTATTCGGGGATGAGAAACAAAGGGTCATAACCGAATCCGTTCTCGCCTTGGGGGCTGCGTGTGATCCGGCCGCGGCAGGCTCCCGCCGACTCCAGGCGGATCGTGCCGTCGGGGTCGGCCAGGGCGATCTGGCAGACGAAGGCCGCTCCCCGCTGGCTGTCGTCCACACTCGCCAGCGCGTCGAGAAGTTTACGGTTGTTTGCGGCATCGTCACCGTGTTCGCCCGCATAACGAGCCGAGAACACTCCAGGGGCGCCATTGAGGGCGTCGACCGTCAAGCCCGAGTCGTCGGCAAGCACCCAGGCGCGCAAGCTCCGGGCGGTTTCGCTCGCTTTCTTGCGGGCATTCCCCGCGAACGTGTCGGCGTCTTCGACAACGTCGGCCACCTCGGGATGGTCCGCCAGAGAACCGACCGAGAGGCGAGCCAGGTACGGGTTCGGCTCCCAGGCAGGATGGATGAGCTCGGCCATCTCCTCCCCTTTTTTGCGATTCCGGGTTCCGATGACGAGGACGATGGAGTCGGGGCGGGACGAGGTCATCTTGGCGCTCGAAAGGAGGGGCACGATCGCAATTGGGTTGGTTCAATCATCGAAGGGAAGGCCTGTTCACGTCAATACGACAAAAGGTCCGGATCGAGGCCGAGCGTGACATGCTCGGCACTGGATCGGACCCTGGATCGTGGTCGGCGGCCGGGGAGCCGAGTTAATTGGGCTTGAGCGGCGCCACTTCGGTCAGCGATGCGGCCGGGACGATCATGCTGTCGGTCACCGCTTTACGGCGTCCCTTGGACGGGTCCGGTTGAATGAGCGGGACGGAGAGCCGGAGCAACCGCTCGCGGAGCTGAACGGCGGCCGGGTCGTTCGCGGCGTTGAACGCCCCGATCATCACGCGGCTCGAAGATCGATCGTGGTAGACGTAGACCGGCTGGCCGAGCTGGCGGATCTCTTCGGATTTCGCCAGCGCTTGTGCCATCTTCTCGGCATCTTCCGCGGCGGTGATCAGCGGGCTCTTCTTCAGACCCAGATCGCCCAGCGACTGGGTGCCGGCGATGTCGAAGCTGGCCCGGCCACTGAAATTGGCCACTTCAAGCGTGTAGTTTGCCGAGCAGTTATAGAGGCTGTGAGGGCCCTGGTTCATCCTGGTGATGAACGGGTCGTTGTTCCCCGGAAACAGATTCTGAGCGGGGACATAGGGATTGGTGGTCCGGATCGCCTTGCTCAGACCGGTTTGCCAGATATACATCTTGGGCAAGTTATCGATGCACTTCGGCCTGATCTTCTTGACCTTGTGGAGCAGGGCCTCGGAACCTTTTTGGGTCTTCTCATTGCCCACGAGGACGGCCGCTTCGTCGTAGCTTCGAACCCGCTCCGGATCGGCGAGCCGGGCTCGTTCGACCCCGGCGGGAGCCGTGGGCGGAACGTTGCGGATGTTACTGTACCGAGGAAAGTCCTTGGTTCGAAGAATGAACGCGGGTAACTGGTGTTCATTCCGCAATTCAAGAACGAGGGCCAGGGCCGAGCGCTCGGCATCGGGACCACGAAACGTCCGGGCCAGTACCATGAACGGGCCGACGTCTTTGGTGAGGAGGTAAGGCTCGATCGCGCCCTGGGGAAGAGGGACCTTGGCCCGATCGCCTTGTTCCGGGTACTCCTGCGACGTCATCGCGGTCGTCCCATTGGCAGGACGGATGTTGGAATCGGTCGGGGCCGAGATCCCGGCCCGGTTGGCATTGGCCACGGCGGTTGGGGTTGCGGATGCGGAAGCGGTCGGCAGTGATCCGGTTTTTGGCGTCGCGGACGAACGGAAGAGCCCACTCTTTGGGCTCTGACCGTACGCGCAGACGGTGAGCGTGGCCAACGAGCCGGCCAGCGCCAATGTGGCGATCGGCGATTTCATGAGCGATCCCCCATCCTGTCGGGTACGCGGCGGTTCGAAGGGGATCGATGGACGCACTCCCCCCTGATCCGTACCACGGGTCTTCTCCTTTGAATCCATTCAGTCGTGCTGTAAATCGAAAGGATGAGGTCGCGGCGACTTGTCGGGCGGGACTTTAGCAGAAGATCGGAAAGTCGACCAGACGGAATCAAAAAAGCAAGCACAACCTACTTCGCAGGTGGGCGCTCGGAGGTTGGCGAAACTTCCTCCGAGCGGCGATCGACGACCTCAGACGATGAACGGCCAGTGGGTTCCGAGCGTCTCGCGCTGAACCTGGATCAAGCGGTTGATCCCCTCGTCGGCGAGGTCGAGGAGCGCTTGGAGTTGGGCCCTTGAGAAGGTCCCCCCTTCCCCCGTGCCTTGGACTTCGACGAGTCCGCCGCCCCCGAGCCGGATGACGTTGAAGTCCACCTCGGCGGTCGAGTCTTCAGGATAATCGAGGTCGAGGACCGGTTCGCCCGCGACGATCCCGGTGCTGACGGCGGCCACGCTGTCGCGAAGAATCGTACCGGCCGCGGCTCCGAATCGGCTCGACAGGGCATCGGCCACGGCGATGAACGCGGCCGTGATCGCGGCGGTTCGGGTGCCCCCGTCGGCCTCAATGACGTCGGCATCGACGTGGAGGGTCCAAGGGCCAAGTGCCTTGGTGTCGATCACTGCGCGAAGACTCCGCCCAATCAGGCGCTGAATCTCGGTCGATCGGCCATCGGTCCCGCGCGACTTACGGGTCGGTGTGCTTCCCGGCAGCATCGCGTACTCGGCGGTCAGCCATCCCACGCCCTTGCCCTCGAGGAACGGGGGCACCTTGTCCGATAGGTGGGCCGTGACGAGGACCGTCGTTTTACCGGCACGGTAGAGCGCGCTGCCGGGGCTATTACGGACGAACCCACGCTCCACCGTGACCGGGCGAAGTTCGTTGGGAGCGCGACCATCATGTCGGGGCATGCAGAACTCCAGAGATCAAACTTATTGATGCGTGTTCATGGGGCATTTGACTTTTGTTAGGGTGGGCACGGCCCACCAGGTTTTGCCCCCAGAAGGAAGGGGCACCCACGCCTACCAAACGCTTTGTCAGAAGGTGTGGTCGGCCGTGCTCACCCGCCAAGACACATGCTCGCATGTGCGGTTGGTTTTAGGCTGAGGTCTGGCTCTGCAATGCGTTGGGTATGGTTCGCGTGAGTTCCTCGGGCCACTTGTCCGAGAGCAGCCAGATCAAAAGTGCCTTCTGGAAGTGGAGACGGTTGGCCGCCTGGGGGATGACGACGCTTTGGGGGCCGTCAAGGACCTCGGAGGTGACTTCCTCTTCGCGGCGCGCGGGCAGGCAATGCAAGAAGATTGCTTCGTCACGAGCTCGCGAGAGCAATTCGCGATTGACCTGGAACGGGGCAAACGCCGCGCGTCGCAGCTCGGCCTCATGCTCTTGTCCCATGCTCGCCCAGACGTCGGTGTAGACGACGTCGGCCCCCACGAGAGCCCGTTGCGGGTCGTGCTCGACCACGAGCGGTATCTGCGGGAACGTGGCCTCGTATCGGGCTCGGAACTGGGGAGGAAACTCGTACCCTTCCGGCGCGGCCAGGACGAACTCGATGCCGACGAGCGCCGAGGCCAACGCGAGCGAACGGGCTACGTTGTTCCCGTCACCCACGAAGACGAGTCGAACGCCTTCAAGGTGACCGAGCGTCTCCTTGATCGTCATCACGTCGGCGAGGGCCTGGCACGGGTGAGCGGCGTCGGACAGCGCGTTGACAACGGGGATGGTGGCATGCTGAGCCAGGGCTTCGATGGTCTTGTGCGCAAAGGTGCGGACCGCGAGCACATCCACGTATTGGCTGATGACGCGTGCGAAGTCAGGGATGCTTTCACGCACCCCCATGCCCACGTCCTTGCCGTTCAGGAAGATCGCGTTGCCGCCGAGTTGGGCGATCGCCGCCTCAAAGCTGACCCGCGTTCGCAGGGACGGCTTCTCGAAGATGAGGCCGAGCGTTCGACCCTCCAGGTAAGGAGGGCGATGCCCTTGTTGGTCGAGACGTTTCAGGTCGATGGCCCGGTCGATCAGGTCTACGGTGGCCTCGGCCGAGAGGTCGAACAGGTCAACAAAATGGCGGATCATCGGGCACCTCCTCGCCTGGCTCAGATGGTCTGACGCCGGATCACGTCGGCCAGGATGGCACACCCTTCGTCGACCTGCTCGTCGCTGATGTTGAGCGCGGGCAAGAGTCGGACCACGTTCCCGTGGGTCGCGTTGATCAAGAGCTTGCGTTCGAGACATTCGGAGACCACGATTGACGCATCAAAAGATAACTCCAGGCCGATCATCACGCCGAGGATCCGGATCTCGCGGACCAGGTCGGGCCGCTCGTCGCGGAGCGCCTGGAAGTGGCCGCGGAATCGCTCGCCCACCGCGCGTCCGCGTTCGAGCAAGCCTTCCTGCTCGATCGTCTCGACCGCAGCGAGACCCGCGCGGCAGGCGATCGGGTTGCCGCCGAACGTGCTCGCGTGCGTCCCTGGCTTCAGATGGCTGGCGACTTCAGGGGTCGCCATCATCACGCCGGCCGCAACCCCGCCCGCCAATGCCTTGGCGCAGGTCAGGATGTCGGGTGTGATGTTCGAGTGTTGATAAGCGAACCATTTGCCGGTCCGGCCCAGGCCGGTCTGAACCTCGTCGAGGATCAAAAGCACGCCGCGCTCGTTGCAGAGCGAGCGGAGGCCCGGCAGGTAGTCGGGCGAAGGGACGTTCACCCCCCCTTCCCCTTGGATCGGCTCCACCAGGATGGCCGCCGTCTGCTCGTCGAGCACCGCGGCCACAGCGTCCAGGTTGTTGTAGGGCACATAGGTGAAGCCGGGCACCAGCGGCTCGCAGCCGGCGTGATATTTCGGCTGAGCGGTCGCGGTGAGGGCCGCGTAGGTCCGCCCGTGGAACCCGTTCTCCATCGAGACGATCTTGTAGCGACCCCGGGGCGAACCGTAGAGCCGGCTGAGCTTGATCGCCGCCTCGTTGGCCTCCGCGCCGCTGTTGCAGAAGAAGCTCTGGCCGCCGAAGGCCTTCTCCGAGAGCGCCCGGGCAAACGCCCCCTGCGACTCCATGTACCAGGTATTCGGCACGTGGATCAGTTGCCCCACTTGCTCGCGGACCGCCTCGACGATCCGAGGCGGGCAATGGCCGAGCAAGTTACAGCCCCAGCCCGGAAAGAAGTCAAGGTAACGATTGCCTTCGGCGTCCCAGATCCAAGAACCTTCGCCCCTGACCAGGCAGACCGGGTAGCGGCGATAGTTGGGGATCACGTACTTGCCGAATTGGGCAATCGTTTCCTCGGAACTCAGATTCGCAACTTGGGCCAAGGCTAGAGCTCCCGTCAGGCTGGGCCGGCGACCCGGCGTTCGTGAGAAGACCAGAGGGTTGTGTGTCCGCACAGTATCGGAGGCGAGTCGACTGCCTCTGATTTCAATGCCTGGCCGAGATCCCTCGGCTCGATCCATTTGCATTTTCTTGCAAGACGATCTCGGTCCCGATCCCCTTGTCGGTGTACATCTCGAGCAAGAGCGAGTGGCGGAGCCGGCCGTCGATGATGTGCGTTTTCCGGACACCTTCCCGGAGGCTGTCGAGGCTGGCCTCGACCTTCGGGATCATTCCTTTATCAATGATCCCTTGCGCGATCAAGTCACGACACTCGACGGGTGTCAGACTCCGAATCAGGCTCTGAGGTTCGGATCGGTCCTTGAGGATCCCCGGCGTGTCGGTCAGGAACACGAGCTTCTCGGCCTTGAGCGCCACGGCGACCGCCGCGGCCGCGGTGTCGGCATTGACGTTCAAGAGCAGCTCGTCGTCCCCCTCGGCCAGCGACGGAAGCACCGGCACGACCCCGGCAAAGCAGAGGTTCTCGATCAGCGAGACCTCCACCTCGGTCACCTCGCCCACGCGTCCGAGGTCCACGTCCCCCCCGGCTCCGTCGGGCAAGGTCAGCCGGCGGCCGAAGAGGCATTGCGTGGTTTTATGGTGCAAGCCCGCGGCGCGGCCGCCGTACTTCGTGATGTGTCGAACAATGTCGACGTTGATTTCCTCGGCCAGCACGCGGGCGACGATTCCCAGGGTCGCGTCATCGGTGTACCGCCGCCCTTGGACGAACCGGGCTTGCAGTCCGGCTTGTTCCATGGCGTGCGTGATCGCCTTGCCGCCGCCATGGACCACCACGGGTCTCATGCCGACGGTCTGCATGAACACGATATCAACGAGCAAGGCCCGGAGCGCTTCGGGTTCTTCCATCACCGAGCCGCCGAGCTTGATGACGGTGAACCGTCCGTGAAACTTGCGGAAGTAACCGAGTGCCTCGATCAGGACATCCGCCTTGCGGATCGCTTCTTCATGCACGGCGTGATCCCCAACCGCTCCCAAACAATCGACGACCAAACCACCATTCTTCATTTCTCGGGACCCTTTGTAAAGTAGGCGCTGGCGGTTCGTGCGCGCAGCGGAACGGTTGACTTGGCGATGAGCCTCAATTCGTATTACGATAAAAGGGTTGCGAGCGATTGCGGATTGTCCGCCATTATTGATTCCCGTCGAGGGTTTGTTCTCCGGTGGAACCCGCCCGTGGGCCTCATCAGCATGATCCCGACCTGGACCGACCACCGGCTCGCGCACCGATCGTGCTTGAACCCTACTTCGAGGAGTATCAGCGGCTCGTCTCCAACCCGTTCCTCGCGCTCGCGGCCCTGATCCCCTGGTTCGCGGCGACCCGCCTGGCGTTCTTGGCCAAGCACGTCCCGTCGATCCTGATTCTCCTGGCCAGCCTGGTCGCGATTGCCGGCCTACTCCAATTTCACTGCCTCGATTGTGGAGCGACAGGTTGCCTGTTTCGCTGGAAGCACCATGCTTGCCAGCGCTCGCTGGCCCGACAGTGGGCTCGGCAACGTCGCCGGCTTCGCGGTCCGAACCCCGCGACCCAGACCGTGCTCTGGGGTTTTATCGTCATGGTCGTGGCCTTGCTCTCGGCAATTGCGTCTCGGAATCGGTTCTGAAGCCTCCGTTTGATCCAATCGACGCGCGATGTTCTTGCCTGATCGATCCACCTTGACAGGGCTTGAGGACTCGAAAGATAATCGTTCACCCGCCGCCCTCAAGGGAAACGCGAAGGGCTTCGAGGCCGAAGACACAGCGACCACCAATGCCGCTGGTCACCACGACACCCCACTCGTCGGGAAGTCGCAACACTCGATAATGAGTCGCCTAGGTAGTATCATGACAGGGGCGATGCGAGCAGCGACTTCGAAGCAGCGGTCGAACATGTCTTTCTGACTGGATGCGACCTGGCGCGGCGATGCTCGTGAATGATGGATTCCTTTATTCGTCTTTTTTAAGATGCCTGGAAGTCAAATGACCGATACGCGACATCGCCTTGAGCAGATCCTCTCCGAGCGGATCATGGTCCTCGATGGCGCGATGGGGACGATGATCCACGCGCACAAGCCGACGGAAGAGGACTATCGCGGCGAACGGTTCCGCAATCACTCCAAGCTGCTCAAGAATTGCACCGAGATCATGGCGCTGAGCCAGCCGCACATGATCGAGGAGATCCATACGGCCTATCTCGAAGCCGGCTCCGACATCATTTCGACCGACAGCTTCAACAGCAACGCGATCTCGATGGCCGACTACGACCTCGAAGAGTATGTCTTCGAGCTGAACCAGGCGGCTGCGGCGATCGCGCGCCGGGCGGCCGACGCGATGACCCGCAAGACGCCCGACAAGCCGCGGTTCGTGGCCGGCAGCCTGGGGCCGACCAACAAGATGCTCAACAACCCCTCGGATCCGAACAATCCGGACCCGAGCTATCGCCCGGTCACCTTCGACCAGCTCGTCGACGCCTACACCGAGCAGGTCCGTGGCCTGGTGAGCGGCGGGGCCGACATCCTCCTGGCGGAAACCGCGTTCGACACGCTGAACCTGAAGGCCTGCCTGTTCGCGATCGACCAATATTTTGAAAAGCACGGCGGGCGAATTCCCGTCATGGCCTCCACGACGATCTTCAACGGCGGGGTGACCCTGACCTCGCAGAAGGTCGAGGCGTTCTGGGCCTCGATGTCCGCCTACGACCTGTTTAGCGTCGGGATCAACTGTGCCCTGGGCGCCGACCAGATGCGTCCCTACGTCGAGGCCCTTTCCGACCTCGCGGTCCCGTACATGAGCTGTTACCCGAACGCCGGCCTGCCCAACGCGCTGGGCGAGTTCGACGACAGCCCCGGGTCGCTCGGCAGCCCCGACCACATGGCGAGGCGGATTCGAGAGTTCGCCACCGACGGCTGGCTGAACCTCGTGGGAGGCTGCTGCGGCACCCGCCCGCCGCATATCCGTGCGATCGCCGAGGCCATTCAAGGGGTCCGCCCGCGGATCCGACCGGTCCGGCCGACCTGGTCGATTCTCAGCGGGACCGACGCCCTGACGATTCGCCCCGAAAGCAACTTCATGATGGTCGGGGAGCGAACCAACATCACGGGCTCGAAAAAGTTTGCCCGGCTGATCAAGGGAGGCGACTACGACAGTGCCTTGAGCGTGGCCCGCGACCAGGTCGAAGGGGGCGCCAACATCATCGACGTCAACATGGACGAGGGGATGATCGACGGCGAGGAGGCGATGACCAAGTTTCTCCGGCTCATCGCGGCCGAACCCGACATCACCCGGGTGCCGATCATGATCGACAGCTCGAAATGGTCGGTCATCGAGGCGGGCCTGAAGTGCGTTCAAGGCAAGTCGATCGTCAACTCGATCAGCCTCAAGGAAGGGGAAGAGAAGTTCCTCGAACAAGCGAAGCTCGTCAACCGCTACGGCGCCGCCGTCGTCGTGATGGCATTCGACGAGGAAGGTCAGGCGGTCACGGCCGATCGCAAGGTCGAGATCTGTGAGCGGGCTTATGATCTGCTCACGAACAAGGTTGGCTTCGTGCCGTCGGACATCATCTTCGACACCAACATCCTGACCGTCGGGACCGGGATTGAGGAGCACGACAACTACGCGGTCGAGTTCATCGAAGCGGTGCGCCGACTCAAGAAGATGTTCCCGGAGTCGAAGACGAGCGGCGGCGTCAGCAACGTCTCGTTCTCGTATCGCGGCAACGACTTCGTCCGGGAAGCGATGAACGCGGCCTTCCTCTATCACGCGATCGCCGCCGGGCTCGACATGGGGATCGTCAACGCCGGTCAGCTCGAGGTCTATGAGGAGATTCCCAAGGACCTGCTCGAGCGCGTTGAGGACGTCCTCTTGAACCGCCGGCCCGACGCCGCCGATCGCCTGACCGAATTTGCCGAAACGGTCAAACAGCGGGGTAAGAAGTCGACCGGGAAGGAATTGGCCTGGCGCGACGGTTCGGTCGAGGAGCGGCTCAAGCACGCCCTGGTCACGGGCAACGCCGACTTCGTCGAGGCCGACGTGGAGGAGGCCCGGCAGTCGTACACGCGGACCCTCTCGATCATCGAAGGGCCGCTGATGGACGGCATGAACGTCGTCGGCGACCTGTTCGGCATGGGGAAAATGTTCCTCCCGCAGGTCGTCAAGAGTGCCCGCGTGATGAAGAAGGCCGTGGCTTACTTGCTCCCGTTCATGGAGGCGGAGAAGGCCAAAGGGGACGTCAGTGCCCGCAAGGCACGTGGCAAGCTCTTGATGGCCACCGTCAAGGGAGACGTTCACGACATCGGCAAGAACATCGTCGGCGTCGTCCTGGGCTGTAACGACTACGAAGTGATCGACCTCGGCGTGATGGTCCCGTGCGAGAAGATTCTCGCCGCGGCCCGCGAGCATGAGGTGGACATGATCGGCCTCTCCGGCCTGATCACCCCTTCACTCGACGAGATGGTCCACGTCGCCAAGGAGATGGAACGGGAAGGCTTCAACCTTCCGCTCTTGATCGGTGGCGCCACCACGAGCATCAAGCACACGGCGGTCAAGATCGCGCCCAGCTATCATGGCACGGTCATCCACGTGAAGGATGCGTCGCGCTGCGTGGGGGTGGTCGATCGCCTGAATCGCGACGATCAACGCCACTTGATCGACGACGAAAACCGGACGATGCAGGAAAAGGAACGGGTTAGTTTCGCCCAGCGCCGGAAGCGAAACCTGGTCACCTACGCCGACGCTCAGAAGCGGCGATTCTCGATCGACTGGGCCACCTCGGAGATTGCCGTTCCCGCGCGACTCGGACCGCAGATCCTCCGCGAAGTTCCGCTCAGCGAGTTGGTCCCGTACATCGACTGGTCCCCCTTCTTTATGGCCTGGGAGTTGAAGGGGAAATATCCCTCGATCTTCGAGTCGCCCGAGGTGGGCACCGAGGCGAAAAAACTCTTCAACGACGCGATGCGGCTGTTGAATCAGATCGTCGAGCGTAAGTCGTTGACAGCCTCGGGTGTGTACGGAATCTTTCCCGCGAATTCCGAGGGCGACGATATCGTCGTTTACTCGGATGAGTCGCGGTCCACGCCGACCTTTCGGTTTCCAATGCTCCGCCAGCAGTGGGAGCGTGAGGGGCAGACCTCGTTCCGCTGCCTGGCCGACTACATTGCCCCCGTCTCCACGGGTCGCCCCGACTATCTGGGAGCCTTCGCGATCACGACGGGCATTGGGGCCGAAGACCTGGTGGAAGCCTTCGAACGCGATCACGACGACTACAACTCGATCATGGTCAAGGCTCTGGCCGATCGCCTGGCCGAGGCGTTCTCCGAATATCTCCATGAGCGCGTCCGTCGCGAGTGGGGCTACGGTCAGAACGAAGGCTTGGCCAAGGCCGACCTGATCGCCGAGAAGTATCGCGGCATTCGTCCCGCGTCGGGCTACCCGACGTCTCCCGACCATACCGAGAAGTCGTTGCTCTGGAAGTTGCTCGACGTCGAGGCTGCGGCTGGGATTCGTCTGACCGAGTCGCTGGCGATGTATCCGGGGGCGTCGGTGAGCGGCCTCTACTTCGCCCATCCCGAGGCGCGTTACTTCGCGGTCGACCTGATCACGCGCGACCAGGTCGAGAGTTATGCCACGCGCAAGGGGATGCCGATCGCTGAAGTCGAACGCTGGCTGGCACCGAATCTGGCCTATGACGTCAGCTGAGCCGTTAGAGGCATGCGAAGAATCTGAGGCAAGCGGGGAGCGTGAACTCGCTCCCTGGCTTCTGGCCTGCAACGCGAGTTGCGGAGCGTGGGTAAGCGGATTTCCGAGAATGAGTTTGCCCGTCGGCAACGGCGCTCTAATAATAGAGTGAAAAGTCAGGTTCGACCCCGAGTGGACGGGCCTCACCCCTGTGTCCGTGCGCCAAGAGGTATCACCAATGGCCCCACTCCGAATTCTCTCCGTAACCATGATCGTGGCGGGTACGTTTGTGCCATTCGCCCCGGCTCAAACCCCGAGCCCTTCGCCGAATGTGCTTCCTCGAAGCAGCAACAACCGATCCGCCTTTTCACAGATGTCGGCCCCACCGCGGCGTCGGAGCATCGTTCATCACTACCCCTACCCTTACCCGAACTACTACACGAGCGACCGTTCGGGCGGGTTCCGCAACCCAGGTGGAGTCGGTCGCTTTAGCGAGTATTATCCGCCGGGCGGCCAATTTCAGGTGAACCCCGGGGTTGACCCGGTTCGCGTCGCGTCCTTCGATCGAGGGGGCGGACCGACCCTGGCCGACCAACGGGCGGCCCAGCAGATCGGGATTCAGCGCGACTCCGTGATGCAGCAACAACTCAATAGTTTTCGTGGTTTTGGGTATGGTTACGGTGTCGGCTTCTTCGGCGGCTTTAACTGAGCGATTTGGTCGCGTCGCACGATAAGTCGGATCCAAGTCGACGGGCCGAGAAAAGGAATTCCTTTTCTCGGCCCGTCGTTGATTTGGTGTCTTGAAAATTTCAAAGCTGGTCAATCTTCCTCAATGCCCGCGCGACTCTTGGCCCACCGATCCATGATGGTTTGCTGGACGTTCGGTGGGACCGGTTCGTAGGAGCGGAATTCCATCGTGAACGAACCCTGCCCGCCGGTCATGCTCTTCAAATCGGTGGCATAACGGAGCACTTCGCTGAGCGGCACGCTTGCCTGGATCGATTGCACGCCGCCGGGCATGGCTTCCATCCCCGTAATCTGGCCGCGTCGCGTGGCCAGGTCGGCCGTGACGTCACCGAACTTCGGGAGCGGAACCACGACGTCCAACTTGACAATCGGTTCCAGCAACACCGGTCGTGCGTTCACGAACGCCTTGCGGAATGCGTTCGCCGCGGCAGTCTTGAAGGCTTGCTCGGAGCTATCGACGGCATGGTACGAGCCGAAGAAGACTTCGACCTCGACGTCGACGACCGGATTCCCGGAGACGATCCCCTTCTCCAACTGCTCCCGGGCCCCTTTCTCGACGGCCGGGACATACTGGCCAGGAATTACCCCTCCCTTGATCGAGTCGACGAAGCGGAACCCCTCACCGCGGCCGAGAGGCCGGATTCTCAACTGCACGTCGGCAAACTGGCCACGGCCCCCGGTCTGCTTCTTGTGGCGATAGTGGGCCTCCGCCTCTCCCGTAATCGTTTCGAGATAAGGGACGTGGGGGATATGCGTGTTGATGTCGAGCTTGTAACGGTTCTTGAGTCGATGCTGGATGACATCGAGATGCAACTCGCTCATGCCGGAGATGACCAGCTCGTGAGTCTGGGAGTCGCGGCGGAACGTGAACGTCGGGTCCTCGTCGGCGATCTTGGTCAGGCCGACCGAGATCCGCGGCTCATCCTCCCGCGTCTTCGGCTCCACGGCGCGTGGGACCATCGGGGTCGGGAATTGGATCGGCTTCAAGATCAGATGCGGCTCATGGCCGTTCCCCGCCGCCGTGACCGTGTCGGAGATGTGGAGGTCATCAAACTTGGGGACCGCGACGATGTCGCCGGCGATCGCCTCTTTCACTTCTTCGAGGGTCTTCCCTTGCAGGCGGTAGAGGTGCCCGGGCTTGCTCGTCTTGCCGGTGCGGAGGTTGGAGAGCAACGTGTCGCTGGCAATCCGTCCCGAGTGGATCCGGAGGAAGCTGAGTTTCCCCATGAACAAGTCGTTCGTTGTCTTGAAGACCTGTGCGATCAGTTCCCCGTCTTCATGGGGCTCGAGCTCGACCTCGTCGTCGGCCCGCGAGCCGAGTCGATGGCTGTCGGCCGGGGTCAGGCTGCAGTCGGACAGGAGATCGAGCAGTTCTTTGAGGCCGATTTCCTTGCGGGCCGAGAGGCAGACGATCGGCACGAGCTGCCCGTTCGTGATGGCGCGACAGGCGGCTTCGCGGAGCTCATGGAGTGGGAGCGTCTCCCCTTCCAGATAGCGACTCATGAGGTCTTCATCGGTCTCGACGATCTGCTCGACCACCATCTGATAGGCTTCGGCCGGATGCATCGGGCAGTCATCCGGCACGTCCTCGGGAGGGTTGAGCGCATCGATCACGCCCGAGAACTTGGAACCTTGGCCGATCGGCACGTAGAAGGGGACGCAACCGGGTCCGAAGGTTTCGCGGATCTGCTCGAGGACGTCGAGGAAATCGACGTTATCGCCGTCCATCTTGGTCAAGGCGATGATCCGGCCCAGCCTGAGCCGGGCGGCTTCTTGGAAGATGCGCCGGGTGTTGACCTCGATCCCGGCGGTGGCCGCGATGGTCGTGATCACGTTCTCGACGGCGGCCAGGCCGCTGAGAGCATTGCCGATGAAGTCAGGGTAGCCGGGGGTGTCGATCAGGTGGATCTGCCGGTTCGCCCACTCGAGGTGAAGCAGGTGGGAGTCGATCGTGATATGGCGGCGTTTCTCTTCGTCTTCCACGTCCGAGAGGCTGGTCCCGTCATCGACCGACCCGCGTCGATCGGTGGCGCCCGCGGTGTAAAGGAGGGCGTCGGCAAGACTGGTCTTACCCGACGCCCCATGTCCAGCCAAGGCAATGTTGCGGATGTCAGTGATATGATAGGTTGTGGTCATGGCGTCTCGTCCTCCCGTTTGGGTTTGGGCTGAGTCTCCCGCCTTGGGACCGACGACCAAGCCACCCGTAAGAAAAGGACGAGCCGAGCCGGCCTGCCTAGGGTGTTGAAGAATGGTCGCCAGCCCGTTCCCGTGCTTCGCGAAGCCGGAAACGACCGTCGTACAGGGCGCGCCCGACGATGCAAGCCGCGATTGGCAAGGCCGCCAGCTGCGCCAGATCCTCCAGACGACCGACACCCCCTGACGCAATCACAGGGGTCTTCAAGCGCAGGGCGAGCGCCTCGGTGGCGGCCAGGTTTGGCCCCTCGAGCATGCCGTCACACGCGATGTCGGTATAGACGACGCCGCCGAGCGGCAGATCGTCGAACTGTTCGGCCAAGGTTGTCGCCTCGACCGAAGACACTTCCAGCCAGCCACCGGTCGCGACTTGGCCGTTGCGGGCGTCGAGACCGAGGACCAACCGTTGGGGGTACTTGAGCGCCATCGCCCGGAACCAGGCCGGGTCTTTGAGCGCCTGGGTCCCCACGATGACTCGTTCCAGTCCGGCTTCGAGCCAGACGGCGATCGTCGCTTCGTCCCGGACTCCCCCGCCGAGCTGGCACGGGATGGTGAGACGTTTCAGGATACTGCGAACGGCCTCGACGTTGACGGGGCGACCCGCCTTCGCACCGTCGAGGTCGACCAGATGAAGCCTGGTCGCTCCTTCCGCCTCCCAATGCGCGGCCATGGCCGCGGGATCCTTACCGAAAACAGTCTCTTGGTCATAGTCACCCTGCTTGAGGCGAACACAGTTCCCCCCTCGCAGGTCAATGGCCGGGATCACTTGCATGATCGTCACCAGGGCCTCATCAAGCCTTCGACACGTTCAATGTAGCCGTGCCCGGAGGGGCTCGCAAGAACCTTGTCCGGGGAGCCAACGATGGGGATCACTACTTTCAGAGTGCGGCAAAATTCGCGTACATCGCCAGTCCGACGCGCTGGCTCTTTTCCGGGTGGAACTGGCAGGCCATCACGTTGTCGCGCCAGATCATCGCGGTGAACGGGGTCGGGTGATCGGACTCGGCCGCAACGTCTTTGGACCGTTCGGGCACGGCGTGGTACGAGTGGACGAAGTAGACCGAGGGGGCGGGCTCCAGGCCTTTGAGCAGAGGCGCCGGGTGGAGGATCCGGAGCGTGTTCCAACCCATGTGGGGAATCTTCAGCCCGGGTGCCGAAACGAACCGGACCACGCGGCCGGGGATGATCCCGAGCCCTTGGTGGATCCCATCCTCTTCGCTGACGTCGAAGAGCAGTTGCAGGCCCAGGCAGACGCCGAGGCAAGGTTTCCCAGCCTGTGCGGCCTCGCGGAAGGCGTCGCCGAGCCCGGTGCGCCGGAGCTCGGTAGCGGCATCGGCGAAGGCGCCGACGCCTGGAAGGATGACCTTGGAGGCGTTGCGGACGCGGTCGGGATCGGAGCTGATCTCCGCGGTTTGGCCCACCGCCTCGAGCGCCTTCTGAACGCTCCGCAGGTTGCCCATCCCGTAATCAATGATGACGATCATTTCGTTCGAAAATGCTCTTCGGGTTGTTTGTCGTCAAAAAAATGAATCGATGGTAACACCCAAAGAACCAGACCGACAACACGTCTCGAGGTTCAGCGCACCTGCTTCTTCGGGTTCGAGGCGGTTGTGCCGTGCGCGATCGGGAGCCAGCGGTCGGGATCGTTCAGCGAGCTTTGCGGACCGAAGGCATCACCGTGGGTCGGCCTGGGGTCGATCACGTGCTCGTCGTCATTGGGGTCGATCCGCGGAATCGTCTCGATTCGACCAGGGATTTGCGTGAACGGTGCCTTGCGTCGCTTCCGGCTCGATTGCGCGGCCGGAATCGTGTTCCTGGCGTCAGCGCCGCCGTCGAGGTCGCGACTGGTGGTGGCCGATGACTGAGCGTCGAAGTCCACCCCTCGCTGGCTCAACTGCAGTCGCGCGTCATCGAGCCTGGCCCGGAGGTCGCCGTTGTCGGTCTCCTCCATGACGAGCTTGTTTTCAATCTCACGACTGTCGGTCTTGAGCTGAGCCACTTCTTTACGGAGCTGTTGATTCTCATACTCGAGATGGCTGAGGCTCGTCTTGAGTGTCCCCATCGACGTCCGGCGCGGCAACGTGATGCCGGTGCCGGTCTGCGCGCAGCCCGTCAAGAGACCGGACACGGCCACGAGAGTGACAATTTTGGGGGCTTGGCCAAACCACATGACGACACCTGGCCGATCGCGGCGCGAGGGGATGCCGATTTGAAATCGACTCGTTCAGGACCACTGCGACTCTGAAAAACCTTCGGTTGTCTTGGCGGCGTAATCCGCGGGTGGACGATCGTCGGGGAGTTCCGATCCTTCGTCTCCGCCTCGAAGCCGGAGCGATTTTCTGCGTTTGACCGTGTAGACCAGGGTCATCGTCAGGGCGGTCACAATCGCTCCCACCAGGGCGCTGAGGAGGATGACGAGTCCCAACGAACTCGAAAGACTGCCCAGCCGGAACGGGAAGGCGACGGTGACGGGTTGGTTATTGGCCCAGATGAACCAGAGCATCAGTCCGAGCACCATCGCCAGCGCGATCAGGCGGCGGTACACCCAGAAGTTCCGGACGATCGAAGGCCTGCGGCGTTTGTAGAGATATGCCATGTGATCGCCTCCCGCGAGACTCTCCCTCTCCTCAATTGGGGCGGACACACTCGCTCATCCCTCCACACCCATCGTCACCCACAAGAATAGCACGAGGAGTGTGTGGAAGAGGTCTTTCGCCCAGCCATCCCAGAGCCAGGGCCACGACAGAACCAGTGCGACCGCTGCCATGCTCAAATAGGGCCCAAAAGGAATTTCGCGGTCGGCACTCGAGGATTTCGCGCCACTCAGCCGTTTCACGATGTATTTGGCGAGTTTTCCAAGGGCATGCGCCAGACCAAAGAAGGGAGCGATGAAGAAGGTGAGGACCGCCGCCTGCCAGCCCAGGAACGCGCCGATCATCGCCATCAGGGTCACGTCACCGAAGCCCATCGCCTCGCGACCGACCGCCAGTGAGCCGAGGAGCCGAACCGTCCCGGTCAAGCCTCCCCCGATCAGGAGCCCGGCCACCCCGGTCCAAAAGCCGCCCCACGCTGTTAAAGCCGTTGAAGGCTCGGGGCGAATCCAAGGGTAGACCGTCCCCAAAGCCACCCCCGCGATCATTCCGGTCAAGGTGATCGCGTCGGGAATGATGTAGAGGTCGTAGTCGATGAACGTGCTGGCCACGAGGAGCGCGATCAGGATGGCGTGGAACAACCAGGTGGTGAACAGCCAGGTGGGCAATTCCCCCTGCCAGACCCGGCGCCCGTGGATCACGTCCACGATGAAGATCGCGACGAACAGGAGGCCGACCAGCGCTTCGATCAACGGGTAGCGGACCGAGATCGGATTGCGGCACGACCGGCACTTCCCGCCCAGGGCGAGCCACCCGAAGATCGGCACGTTGTCGCGGGCGGCGATCGCGCTCCAGCACCGGGGACAGTGGGACGCCGGCCAGATCACACTCTTCTGCCAGGGAATCCGGTAGATACAGACGTTCAGGAAGCTGCCGACGACGGCCCCGAGCGCGAACAGCCAGGTTCCCATCAACAGGAGTAGCGGCAACGTCGTGGGCAAGTCAGCAGCCTTTGCACAAAAAAAAAGGAGGATCCACTATGACGATTGTCCGCCCCGGTCGTCCCATTCGTCAAGGATTGCGTCGACCACCTGTCGCGTGGTCCGGCCGCCGGTCTCGATCACGAGGTCGGCGACTTCGCGGTACAACGGGGCGCGGGCTTGGAGGACGTCCGCCAGTTCCGCGATCGTGCCGGCCGACGTGAGCGCGGGGCGATGAGCCAGGCCCCGCGGATTCGCCAGCAGCCGATCAGTGAGCAAGGCGGGGTCGGCCGTGAGCCAGACCACGAAGCCAAACTCACGGAGTCGTTTCCGGTTCGACTCGCGAAGGACCACGCCTCCGCCGGTCGCCAGGATCAGTTCGGGTCTCGTGGTCAGCTCACCGAGCATCCGTTCTTCCCAGTCGCGAAAGCAGGGCTCGCCGAGCTCGGCGAAGATCGACGGAATCGATCGGCCGGACGCGGCTTCCAATTCGACATCGGCATCCGCGAACGGGCGGCCCAGTCGATCGGCCAAAATCCGCCCAACTGACGACTTTCCGGTCCCTCGGAGCCCGACCAGCGCCAGACCTTGACGATGTGAACGATTTTCCTTCATAAACGGACCGGTCCAAGTTTACGCTTTAGCGCGGCTCGCATGACGTCCTTCGGCGCGTCCATGCCGGTATAGAGCTTGAACTGCTCGGCCGCCTGGCCCACGAACATATCCACCCCGTTGATCGGGATGCACTCACGTTCTCGGGCGAGCTTGAGGAACATCGTGTTTTCGGGGTGGTAGATCGTGTCGAACGCGATCATGCCGGGTGTGCTGAACGTCGCAGGGGGAACCGGCGTGTCATCGACGTCAGGGTGCATGCCGACCGGAGTGCAGTTCACCACGATTTCCGCCAGCGTGCTGGCCCGCTGAGCCCAGGTCACCGTGCGGCAACCGACTTCCTCGGCCAATTTCGTGGCGCGGGCGTCGTGGCGATTCGTGATGGTGACGCTCGCACCGCGCCGCGCACACCCGAAGCCGATCGAGCGGGCCGCTCCTCCCGCCCCGAGAATCAGGACTTGCTTGTCCATCAACGGGCTGGTGCCATCCTCTTTCAGCCCTCCCATCCCGGCTTCGAGCGTGTCCATCGCCGCTCGGTAGTCGGTATTGTGGCCGATCTTTTTGCCCTTTTGAAACACCAAGGTATTGCACGAACCGGTGCGCTCGACCGCCCCGTCCTTCTGGTCGAGGAGCTTGACGAGCTCTTCCTTGTGCGGAATCGTGACGCTGTACCCTTGGATGTTTAACACTTCGAGTTCTTTGAGCGACGCCTCGAGTGTGCCCGCCGGAATCAGCAACGGCACCAGGACCTTGTTCAGGCCGAGGTGTCGGAACGCGGCGTTGTGGATCGCCGGGCTCAGGCTTTGCTCGATCGGGTCGCCGATGACGGCGTAGACTTCGGTCTCCGCGTCGATCATGTCATAAGCGTAGTCGTTCTTGAGCACCTGATAGGTGGGCATTCCCGGCGCGAAGGTCCGCTCGGGATTGATGCCCGCGTAGGTGAACGGCGCCTTGTACTTGGCCCCCAAGACCCGGGTGAAGAACCCGATCTCCCCCATCGCGATCGTGACCGTCGGCACGTGCGCCCGGGTTCCGAGGTTGAGGACGCGGAGTGCATCGCTCAAGCTCTCGGCCTTGGTGGCAATCTTGACCACGTCAGCGTCCATCTCATCGCACTGTTCGGCGATCTCGACGAGTTCCGCCGGGGTTTTCTTCAAGTTGTGATAGGAGACGATCCGCTTCGTTTTGCCGAACCGGCGGATCTTGGGCGCGATATCCATCTCGAGGTCAACGTAATCGACCCCGAGCGCGATCGCCTCGCGAAGCAGTTGCTGGCGCCGATCTTCGCTTCCCCGCCAGATTCCGCCATCGACGCCGCGACGAATCGTGAAGACGAGCGGGGTCGGCCGATTGGCCAGGATGCGCTTGAGGTCCGGCTCGCGTCGCAAGCAATCCAGGCGCAGCTCGACCAGCTCGACGCCGGCGGCCGCGGCCTCTTTCCATTCCTCGGCGAGCGAAGCGTGACGGCCTCGCCCAAGTGTGACGCAGATCATCGTCGGACTCCCAGACCCAACCCGACTTACGGCGGTTAAGTATTTGTGTAGACGACCCGAATTGTACGGCGCGGCCCGGCTTTGACGAAAGAGGGCGGATCGAAACTGGCTCAGGCTTCATCCCACGCTCGGGACCTGAATCTTTTGCGGGATCGCGGCTCGACCGATCAGACCCGTCCGAACTGACGCTCCAACTCCGACTTGGTGAAGATCAAGGCCGTCGGACGGCCATGCGGGCAGTGGTGCGAGTCGGAAACCAGGTGACGCCGTTCGAGCAACGCCTGAACCTCGTCGGGCGTCAGCCGCTGACCGGCTTTCACGGCGGCTTTGCATGCGATCATGTTCAAGAGATCGGCCAGGATCGCGTCGGCGGTCGGTGGCAGTGGTTTGGTCGCGAAGTGCTCGGCGAGATCGCGGAGGAGCCGCTCGGGAGAGACCCCCGAAAGCATGGCGGGAGCGCCATGGATGAGCACGGTGTCTCCGCCGAACGGTTCGATCTCGAGGCCCAGATTCTTGAGCAAGTCGCGCTGTTCGAGGATCAGCGACGCCTCGGCGCCCGGGAGGTCGACCGGCTCGGGGACGAGGAGCCGCTGCGATTCGACCCCCCCCGCTCCACCCGTCGCTTCAGCTCCTCATAGAGGATCCGTTCGTGCAAGGCGTGCTGGTCGATGACCATCATCCCGTCATCCGTCTCGGCGACGAGGTAGCTGTCATGAACCTGGAACGCTTTGAGGGGAACGCCGGGAAGGAGGCTGAGCTCGCCGCCACCGACACTGGGTTCCAACTCTCGCTCTCCCTCGGGGCCGGCCGGTGGGGGGATCGCGCCCGTCGAAGCATGCTCCGATGCCGATAAGTCGTTAAACTCGTCGAACGGAGTCTCGGAGGCTTGTGGCGGAGTCGACGGCAGCGCCGGGGCCCACGACGGGAGCGAGACCGGTCCCCCGGCGTAGCCCGGTGATGGGAATGCCTTGAACTGGCCGGGATTGCTCGGTGTGCTGGGAGCGAACCAGTTGGCCACCTCCTGGCGGGCCTGGGATGGCTCGGCAAGCTGGAACCGCGAGGTGGGCTCACTCCGTGGCGGTGTTTCCGAGGCCGAGTAAGTCGCCGAGGCGGCTTCGGCATTCGCCTGAAGTCTCGAGTGCAGGTCGCTGGCGAGAAAGGTCTGGCGGACGGTCGCGAGGAGCTGGCTGTAGATTCGCTGACCGTCCCGGAACCGGACTTCCACCTTGGTGGGGTGGACGTTGACATCCACCTGGTCCGGGGGAAGGTCGAGGTGCAAGAAGGCGACCGGACTGCGACCGACCATCAGTAACCCCCGGTATGCCTCGGCCAAAGCGTGCGCCAGGGATCGGTCGCGAACATAGCGCCCGCCCACGAACAGGAACTGTCCCTTGGCCGTCGACCGGCTCTGTGAGGGGTGGGCCACGTAGCCCCACAGATGAATGTCGTCGACCTGGCTCTCGATCCAGAGGAGCGAGTCGGCCAACTCCCGCCCGAAGAAGACGGCGATCCGTTCATTGATGCCGGTGACCGCGGGCAGGTCGTGAACGAGCTTTCCCGCCGACCGGAACGTGAGGTGGATGGTCGGGTGCGCCAGGGCGACCCGCGAAAACATCTCCGCGACGTGTCCCGCCTCGGTCGAGTCGGACTTGAGGAACGTCCGCCGCACGGGCGTGTTGGCGAACAGGTTGCGGACCTCGAAGACCGTGCCCGGAGGGCAGCCACACGACCGGATTGGACTGGCGATCCCGGCGTCGATGGAGATCTCCGACCCCTCCGGCGAGTCGGCCTGACGAGTCTGGCACCGCACCTTGGAGACCTCGGCGATCGCCGCCAGCGCCTCGCCGCGAAAGCCGAGGGTGGCGATCCGGAACAAGTCCTCCGCCTCGGCGAGCTTGCTCGTCGCGTGCGGCATGAAGGCGAGTGGCAGGTCGTCCACTCCGATCCCGCGGCCGTTGTCCGCGATCCGGATCAGATCCTTCCCCCCCCGCTCCACCGCCACGTCGATCCGCGACGCACCGGCGTCGATCGCGTTCTCGAGCAGTTCCTTGACCACGCTCGCCGGTCGTTCCACCACTTCGCCGGCCGCGATCTGATTAATGACCGCCGCTGACAATTGCCGGATGATCCCCATGACGTCACTCCCCCGAAAGACTCTTTACGAGATTATAACCTCTGGTCTTTCGTCCCGAAACTTCGAGTGCCGTAGGCGGGCCCACCCGGATTGAAACGGCAAGGCGAGCGGGGAGCGTCAGCTCCCTGACTTCCTGGGAGCGAGAAGGCCAAGCCGGACCGCTTCGCCGAACCCGTCATTCCCGGATGTAGGGTAGGCACGGTCCACCATTTAAAAATTCAATGACAAATCACACAAATTAAGAATTTAACCACGAATGACACGAATAAATGCAAGCAATAAAAAATAATTAAGAAATTAGTTGAAATTAATGATTTGTGTCATTCGTGGTTGAAAAATTGCGATAATTTGGTTTTGCTTAACCCCCGTTTTGGCAAGGAGAACGGGAAGGTGGACCGTGCCCACCCTACGGAAACCATTCGATTTTGATCGTGAATCAACCGTGAATTGATTACGACTTTATCACAGGTTCGGCGAGGTCTTCGACCAAGCGAGTGCGCTGTGGCTATCGTGGTTCGGGGGACCTCAGGCGATTTCGTATTCTTTGAGCTTACGGTAGAGGGTGCGCTCGCCGATTCCGAGAAGCTTCGCGGCATCCTCGCGATTTCCGTTGGTCATCTTCAACGTTTCGGCGATGTAGTATTTTTCGATTTGCTCGAGGGAGCGGCCGACCAGGCTGACTTGGCCGCCGCCGGTCGCTTCACCGGTGATCGTTGCCGAGGCCTGGATCTCCTCGGTCAGGTCATCGATGTCGAGGATCCCGTCGTAGTCGATGACGACCATACTCTCGATCGTATTCTTCAACTCGCGGACATTTCCAGGCCAAGGATGGCTCATCAGCGCCTTGCGCGTGGCGGGGGTGATCGAGGTTACCGTCTTGCCATGGGAAGTGGTGAATTCTTTGAGGAAGAACTCGATCAGGAGCGGAATATCCTCGCGCCGTTGGCGGAGGGGCGATAACTTTACGCTGACCACCTTGAGGCGGTGATACAGGTCCTGTCGAAACGAGCCGGCGGTGATCGCCTCGGTCAGGTCACGGTTGGTCGCCGAGATCAGCCGGACGTTCACTTTCAAAGGTTCATTGGTGCCGACTTTGACAATCTCTCCCGACTCGATGGCTCGGAGCAGCTTGACCTGGGTCGAGAGCGGGATGTCGCCGACCTCGTCGAGAAACAAGGTGCCGCCGTTGGCGTGCTCGAACCAGCCTTTTCGCTCGCGATCCGCGCCGGTGAATGCACCGCGGACATGCCCGAAGAGTTCGCTTTCGAGGATGTTATCACTGAGCGCCGCACAGTTGAGGGGCACGAAGGGTTTGTAGCGTCTTGGGCTGTTGTTGTGGAGCGCCTTGGCCACAAGCTCCTTGCCGGTGCCGCTCTCGCCGGTGATCAAGACGGTGGCCGAGGTGGGAGCGATCTGGCGGAGCCGGGCGACCACCGTGTGCATCGACGGAGAGTTGCCGATCACGCCCTCGAAGCCGAACCGCTCGTTGAGCTGGCGCTGAAGTTCCAGGTTCGACCGTGCGAGCCGTTGGGTTTGCGAGACTTTGTCGGCGACGGTCCGCAGTTCGCTGATATCGAGCGGCTTGGTCAGATAAGTGGTCGCCCCCGCCTGCATCGCGGTAACGGCCGTCTTGATGGTGCTGTGGCCGGTCAGGATGACGACTTCGGAGTCGGGAAGCTCGCGTTTGGCTTTGCCAAGGACCTCGAGACCACCGACGCCGTCCATGATGAGGTCGGTCACGATGATGTCGAAGCTCTGCTCTTCGATCAGCCGGAGCCCTTCCCGCCCGCTGTTCGCCACCACGCATTCATAGCCGACGCGCTCGAGGCTTTCGGCCACCGCCTCGGCGTGGGGCTCGTCGTCATCGACCACAAGGACGCGAATTTGCTGATCCATCAGACCTCAGCTCTGCTCGGGATCCGGATCGAGGTTGGGCAAACGAACCGTGAATTGAGACCCTTTGCCGGGCACGCTCTGGACGTGCAGACTACCGCCGTGCGCCTCGACAATCTTCCGGGTCGTGGCGAGGCCCAGGCCGCTTCCATTGGCCCGCGTCGAGAAGAACGCCTCGAAGACGCGCGAGCGAACTTCGTCGCTCATGCCGATCCCCGTGTCCGTAACATCGAGGATGTTCCAGCGCCCCTCGCGTCTCGTCCTCATCATGAGCTCGCCGCCGTCAGGCATCGCTTGCTCCGCGTTGAGGATCAGGTTCAAAAGGGCTTGCTTGAACAGTTCGGTATCGAGCGGGACCAACGGGAGGTTGAGCGTGTACTGGGTTCGGAACACGATCCCCTTCGTCGCGGCCTGAGGCTCGCGGAAGTCGCGCATATCATCGACGACCACGTTGAGGTCGGTGGGCTTGGTCTCCAGTTCCTGAACGCGGGCGAAGCGCAGGAAGTTTTCGAGAATGTCTTGGAGTCGCTGGCTCTCGCGGCGGAGTCGCTCGATTTTCTGGAGCACGCGGCGATCGCGCGGTGTTTCCGGATTCTCGAAATCCTCGGCAAGCAGGTCGAGATTCAAGGAGAGCGTGGAGAGCGGGTTCCGGATCTCGTGCGCCAGGCCACCGGCGAGCTCGGCGATTTCGGCATACTGCGCGCGGAGCCGGCGATTGATCTCGTGCTCGTCGATCTCACTGGCGATCGTGGATGCGAACGAGTCTTGGGGATCGTCGTCCGTCGGATTATTGAGCGAGTGGTTGTCCATGGGCGATGCCCGGTCCCAGGGGAAACGCGCGATGGCCTCGGAGCCACGACGAGTGGAGATCGGCGTGTCTTTGGCAGAAAGGACCGGCCCCCAATCAAGAGGGAGCCGGTCCTGAGGTTGCCGTCAAAAGAGAAAGAGCGTGAGGCTTAGTCGCGGCGCGGTCCGCGATCGCCACCACCGGGGCCACCTCGGCCACCGCCGAAGTCGCGACGAGGAGGACCACCGGGACCGCGGTCCCCGCCGCCTCCACCACCGCCACCCTGGGGCCGGTCACCGGCCGGGTGGGCCTTGGCGTATTCGTCGACCTCGCCGCGCTCGGCCAGGGCGGCCTTGCGTGAGAGCTTGACGCGATCCTGGTCATCGACTGAGATCGCCTTGACCAGCATCGGGTCGCCGACCCGGCAGATGTCAGTCACGCTGCTGACGTAACCGTCGGACAGCTCGCTGATATGTACCAGACCGTCTTTGCCGGGGAGGATTTCGACGAAGGCGCCGAAGTCCTTGATCGAGGTGACGCGTCCTTCGTAGATCCGTCCGACCTGGACGCCTTCGGTCATCGCCTGGATCTTGTCGCGAGCGGCCTCCGCCCCTTCCGCCGTGCTGCTGGAGAGGGTGACGATTCCGCTGTCTTCGATGTCGATCTTGGCGCCTGTCTCGTCCTGGAGGCGACGAATCGTCTTGCCGCCGGGGCCGATAATCAGGCCGATCTTCTCGGGGTTGATCTGGATCTGGATCAGGCGAGGCGCGTTGTTCGAGATCTCTTCGCGCGGCCGCTTGATCGAGCGGAGCATCGCCCGGAGAATCTCGAGCCGGGCTTCGTGAGCCTGCTCGAGGGTCGCCTTGACGATCTCCTCGGTGATCCCCGCGTTCTTGAGGTCGAGCTGGATCCCGGTGACGCCGCGCTGGGTGCCGGCGACCTTGAAATCCATGTCGCCGAAGTGGTCTTCGTCACCGATGATATCGGTGAGGAGGACGAATCGACCGGAGGCCTCGTCTTCGACCAGGCCGATCGAGATCCCACCGACCGGGTCGCTGATCGGCACGCCGGCGTCCATCAGGCTGAGCGTCGCTCCGCAGACGGAGGCCATCGAGCTCGAGCCGTTCGACTCGAGGATGTCGGACACGACGCGAATCGTGTACGGGAATCGCGTCGAACCGGGCAGGATCGGGGCGACCGACCGCTCGGCCAGGGCGCCGTGGCCGATTTCACGACGGCCGGGGCCGCGAATCGGACGGACCTCGCCCACCGCGAACGAGGGCATGTTGTAGTCCAGCATGAACTTCTTGCTGAACTCGTCCATGATGCCGTCGACCCGCTGCTCGTCGGCGGACGTCCCCAGCACGGTCGTCACCAGGGCTTGGGTTTCGCCCCGCTGGAAGATCGCCGAGCCGTGGGCTCGGGGGAGGACGCCGACCTCGCAATGGATCGGTCGGAGGTCGCGTGGGCCGCGGCCGTCGGGCCGTTTGCCTTCGAGAATCAACTCGCGAACGACGCGCTCTTCGACCGCGGAGAACGCCCCCTTCACCTGGGCGGGGGTGACGTGGCCCGACTTGTCTTCCGGGCAAAACTCGGACGTGATCCGCTTGAGAAGATCCTTGGTGGCGTTGTTCCGGTCGGCCTTGCCATGGATCTGCTTGTAGTCGCGGAGTTCCCGGCCGAATCGGTCGTAGAGGGTCCGCCGGAGCGGATCTTCCGGAGCGACCTGGGGCTCGAACGGAGGCAGCCCGCAAGCGGCGACGAGCTCATGCTGCAGCGCGATGATATCCTGGTTGATTCGGTGGGCCGTCATGATCGCCTCGAGCATCTCGGGCTCGGGCAGTTCATCGCTGAACCCTTCGATCATCACGATCCGGTGTTCGGTGCTCGCGACGACGAGGTCGAGATCGCTTTCCGCGAGCTCGTCGACGTTCGGCAACGGGATCAACTTGCCGTCGACTCGCGCGAGTCGGACCGAGCCGATGGGGCCGAGGAACGGGAGCCGGGCCAGGACGAGCGAGGCCGAGGCGCCGATCATCGAGAGGACGTCGGCATCATTCTTGCGGTCCGACGAGATCGGACCCGCCTGGATTTGGACCTCGTCGCGGTACGAGTCGGAGAAGAGCGGACGGATCGGGCGATCGATCAGTCGGGAGGTGAGAATTTCTTTAGTGGTCGGCCGGCCTTCACGCTTGATGAAGCCACCGGGGAACTTACCTGCGGCATAGACCTTTTCCCGGTAGTCGACCGTAAGCGGGAAGAAGTCGAGCCCTTCACGGCCGGGGCCGGCCACGGTCGCGACGAGAGTCATGGTGTCGCCGACCCGAACGACAACTGCGCCGCTGGCCTGCTTGGCGAGACGACCGGTCTCAATAGTGAGCCGTTTATCACCGATCGTACGTTCGACGGTGACAGGCTTCCGCGTTGCGAAAGACGAGGTTGACATGGACTGCACCTACATACGTTCGTTCTGTAGCGGTCGGGGAATGGGAAGGCGACCATGCGCACCGGTCCGTTGCGGGACCGGGCGCAGGAGCCTCATTTCGGATGGATGCCCCGGGGGATCCGGGAGAGGAAGAGGCCACGGCCATCCGAAGCGCCCGACCGAGGGGGAGCGCCCGGAGAGGGTGGTCCCTAAGCCGAGAGGAAGGGTCGGCCGAGGCAGGTCGTCACCAACGGCCGGTTACTTGCGGATGCCCAAACGTCCGATGACCTCAAGGTAGCTCTTGCGATTGTGGAGCCTCAGGTACTTGAGCAGGCTCGACCGCTTCGAGACCATCATCAGCAGCCCACGGCGGCTGGCATGGTCCTTCGCATGACTCTTGAAGTGACTGGTCAAATCGTTGATCCGGGCCGTCAGGAGGGCAATTTGCACCTCGGGCGACCCTGTATCGGCCTCACCCCGGCTGAACGACCCGATGATCTCCGTCTTCTTCTCCTTCGTGATCGCCATCGCACGCCCCAAAACCGCTGGCTTTGTCATCAAAGCCGTTCTTGGAATATTCCTACGCTGGAAGGTTCATAATCTAGGCGAACGTCGTTCAGAATGCAATCCCCCCTCCCCCGTTGGATCGCAAACTGGCCCATCCTTTTGGAGAATAGCCGTTGTCACACTCGGAATTGGGTGTCGAGGAACGGGTCAAATCGGCGCGGGGTCGCTGTTCGGGATTGAGTAGCCAGGCACCTCAGTTGGGAGGTCTGGGTGGTTTGGCGGAAATAGACGTCCGGCTGTCGCCCCGGATGAATTCGCCAGATTTGCCGCATGATCCACTCTCTGTGCCTGGGCACCGCTGTCTTGAGATCCAGGGCCGTCGTTTCCCCGGGGACGCCACCGTGCTATCATATTGTAAGCAGATCCGAGCGGGCCGGATCCTGGCTCGGTTGCTAGCCCCGGAGTGGAGGACAAGCGATCGCACAGGCCCTGGTGCGCGAGCTTGATGACAAGGTCTATGAGCGGCTCAAGACGATCGCGGCGGCGAACAACCGGTCGCTCGAGGCCGAGCTGCGGTCGATCCTCACCGCGGCCTCGCGGCTGGTCACGGTGACGACGGCGCGGGCCGATGCCGCGGCACTGCGGCAGCGGCTCGCGGCTGACGGCCGGGTCCATTCTGACAGCGCTGCGATGATCCGCTCGGACCGCGACCGATGAGCCGCAGCGTACCCCCGTTCGGGCGCCAGCTCAGTGACAACCCCGATCGCGAGTCCGCCCCTCCGGAGCCGATCGTCGTGGACGCGAGCGTGGGCGTCAAAGAAAGCAGCGGCAATGTTTTCGCCGACCTTGGAATTAAGAACGCTGACCTCTATCTGGCGAAATCCGAGCTTGCCGCCCAGATTCTCAAGATTGTCCGACGCCGACGCCTGACCCAAGCCTCCATCGCTGTCGTGCTGGGACTCAAGCAACCCAAGGTCTCCGCATTGCTCAACGGCCGACTCGATGGTTTTACGACCGACCGGCTGTTCCGTTACCTCAACATTTTGGGTTGTGACATTCAAATCAGTGTGTTGAGTCCGCACCCTAAGATGCGTGGTTGTGTGCATGCGGGTGCGATTAGAGAGGATGAGTGAATCATATCCACTTCGCCGTCAGGCTGTTACACGGTTCGCTCGACTCCCGTCCCGTCGGGCCTGGTATCGCGGACCTCTCCGGACTGATGGACGTCGGGAGCGGTTTCGGTGCCTGGCCACGGACCGACTCCTTGGGAGCGTTTCACACGTGGACGGATCTTTGACTTGCATCCGAGTGGGTGAGGGACGAGGCTCGCGTCGGGCCATCAGGGCTGAGGTGCTCCGAACCGTTGAGGCGGTTCATTCTTCCCTCGCGGCGGGTTGATCGCTTCGATCCCGGCACCCCAGGTGAAGCGATGGAAGCTTCGCGCCCAGCGCGGGTGGATGACGGGCCGATAGCTGCGATCGAATTCAAAGGCCGAGAGCAGGACGATCAGCAACAATCCGGCCATCCCGGCGATCGGCCAGGCGCGCGGCCAGGCCAGATCGATGTGCTCGGGGTCGAGTGTGAGGGACCGTTTCCAAACCAGGAGTGCCACTCCCGCGAGCAGGCCGAGGCCCGTGATCGTCAGGCCGAGCCTGAATCCGGCCGGCTGATAGCGAAATAGCACGGTGTGCGCTCCGGCCGGGACGAAGACCGCACGGAACGCCACGTAGGCGGCGCGAATCGGCACCTCGCGGCCATCGATCGTGGCCGACCAGCCGGGATCAAAGGTGTCGGCGAGAATGAGGTACGCGGGGCCGTTCGACTCGGTGCGAACCTCGACCAGCTCGGGAAGTTCACGGGCGATCGTCGCGGTTCCCGAGACCTGGGCATCAACCGGGAGCGGGCGTGTCGGATCCTCAATGACCGGGCGGTCCCGGAGCGCGGGCTTGAACCGGTCGAGGGCGGCAATCGCGGCGGTCTCCGACTCCACGTAGATGGGCCGGCCCATCAGCCGAGTACGCGGCAAGGCGTTGGGGTTGCGGTTGATGAAGGCGGAGCCGGCCGGGGTCCCTTTCCCCCAGACTTCGATGTTGGGCATGCTCGTCACGAGGTGGGTGACGGCCTGGAGGTCGAATCGTCCTTCGCGCGGGAGCACGTGGTCGCTGAATTCGACCAGGCGACGCGGGAGCATCGGCGTTTCACCCCGGGCGGACGCCAAGCCCCAGACCGGGGGAAGGCTCCAGTCGAGGGTGTCGCGGGCCGTCAGAAAATCGACCGGTTTCGACGCGAAGCCCGGCTCGTTGGAGGCGCGTTTGGCGACCCCGATCAGGCGGACGAAATCGGGATCCGCCTTGAGCTGTCGCGCACTTTCGGGGGGATCGGTCCAGTAGCGTGGCGTGATCGTCGGGACGTCGGAGTAATGGGCGCCGAGGAGGTCGGCGAGAATCAGGACCGGCAGGATCGCGACGAGTCGCGTCCTCAGCAATGGTGACGAGCTGCGTAACGCCGAGGCCGCCACCGCCCACGCCGTGAACGCCAGGATCGCCGTTCGGAGGGCGGCGAACCGAAGCTCCTCACCCAGCCAGCGGAACCGCGCCAGGTGGTAGGGATACCGCCAACGTGCCGACTGGGACCAGACCGGCGTATAGATGGTGATGAGAATCGGGATGGAAACCAGCACCAGGATTCCGATGGTCAGGAGCGCGGGGCGGAGGCGGACGGTCCCCGGCCTGGAGAGGCGGTCGACGCCGACCGCCGTCAGGGCTGCGACCGCGAGCGAGACCCAGAGATGGTAGCGCACCGGGATTCGCCCGCTGCCGATGATCGGGATCCGGTGCGCAAAGTCGAAGAGGAACGTGAACCGGCCGAGCATCAGAATGCCACCCAGGCCGGCCAGGATGATCCAGAACGCCACCCAGCGATCGCGCGAGGCGGCGGCACCGACCACGGCCAGGGCCAAGGCGATCGCGCCGAGATATGCATTCATCTCGTGGTACGGGTAGAAGCCATCCATCCAGTCGGTGTCGCGGGCGAACGTGCCATAGGTTTCGCGGAGGATCAAGGTTGGCACGAGCTCGGGATGCCACGAGCCGTAGGTCAGTTCTTCCCAGGTGAGGCCTCCGGCGCGTGGCGACCGGCTGTGCAGTTCTTTCGACGGCAGGCCTTGAACCGCCGCAATCGTGCCGGCGAGCGCGATCAAAACCAGCGCCATTCCGAGCGCCGCGAACCGGGACCGACGGGACCGGTCGGTCACTGCGCGATAACCCGCGTAGAGGACGATTAGCTCGGAGGTGAGGATCGTGTCCTGCATATGGCCCGCGAACACCTGGCAGGCGAGCGCCAGGGCCCCGAGAACGATCGGCCACCAGCGACCACGTTCCCAGGCGATCTCAAGCGCCCAGATGATCAAGGGGACGCTCGCGAGCGAATTGATCATGCTGGTATGGATCAGGTGCGCCCAGACGTATCCGCCCAGCCCGAAGACCCCTGCGCCGGCCAGGGCGCCGCTGGCCCCGACGTGGCGTCGCAGCCACCCGTAGGTCCCGACTCCGGTCAGCCAGATCGAGAGGATCGTGTCGAGGTTAAAGGCTTGCCAGGTGGGCAGCCAGGGATAGAGGAAGTACTTCAACGGGTGGAGATACCCCGCCTGGCTTTCGCTATAGAGCGGGAATCCGCAGTAGAGGCCCGGACACCACCGCGAGAACCGGCCGGCCCACAGCTCGCGGGCCAAGAAGTCGCGGTAAGGGAAATTGATCTCGGTGATGTCGAAGTAAAAGAGGGCCTTCTGGAGGGTGACGGCGTCCCAGAAGTAACCCGCGACCGCCAGGGTCCAGACGAGCAAGGCGAGCACGTCGGCTCGGCCCCATGGCCGTCGTTCGGGATGCCAGGTCGACACATCATCCAACGACGTCGGGGTCACGTCTCGTCCCACCTTCTAAGGCCAAGAAATGATGTAAAACCGATTGCCCCGCTCGAGAAACTCGCCGCCGCTCCGCAGGGCACGCTCGACGTACTCTCCCCCGCGTTGGTATTGCCGGGCAATCACGATCTGGGGATGCCCCCCCGGCAAGGCGCGCGACCACTCGGGGAACCGGTTGGGATAGATCGGGTAGGGAATGCCGCGCACGGCTCGATCCGCGAGGAAGGTGAGCCGGTAGGCGTCCCAGTAGCCGGTGAGAAACGAATCGACCTCGCGATGGTCATTCAACCAGGCTAACACGAGGTCGTCCACGGGGACCCGCACCGGTCGCCCCCGTGAGTCGACCCAGCCGAACTGATGATACCAACGGCCCGTATCGAGCGTCATGAGGACGGCCATCGTTGAGCCGCAGAGCACCGCGATCGCCAGGCCCCCGCGTCCCATCCGCGTAAGCGAGCGCATCGTCAGCCCAAAGCCGATCGACCAGAGAACCAGCAAGTCGACGAGGTATCGGTAGTTATCGGGATTGAAAATGTCTCGATAAGCCACGAAGGCAACGAGCGTCGCCGCCCCGGAAATGAGCAGGCCCCAGCGAACGGCATTGGCCGCGAGATTCCCTCGGCTCGAGTCCGGATCGGCGATCGCTCGGATCGCCGCCAGGAACAACACCAGGACGAGGACCGTCACCGCGATCGCCAGCGGGTTCGTATCCTTCGGGCTGTCGTTGGGGCCAGGGTCACCGAGTTCCAAAGGAGCGGGGTCGGACTCGAGGTTGGGAAGCCGGTGGCCGGCGATGAGCCGGGGTAAGCAGTCGAGGCCAAGCAGGCGAACGTGGTTGATCAAGACCGCGGTATCAAACGAGGTGAGAAATCCTTGCGGATAGGCGTTGTGCGGATCGACCCGAGCGCCGATCTCCCGAGGGGCGACGCCCACCAGGAAGGCCGGAACAAAGACCAGCGCTGCGAGCAGGCCGCGACGCGATCGGCCGCCACTCCACCAGGCCCCGATCGCCGCGGGCACGAGACCGGAGAGCGTCAGCAGGAACATCGAATCGACGTAGACGCCAAGGCCGCACCAAACCCCAAGCGCGATCGCGTATTTGAGTCCGCCACGCGCCAGGGTCAGGTAGAGCAGCAGGAACGCGATCGCATGCCAGACGACTGCGCTGAGATGGCCGCCGGTGATCCGTCCCGAGAGCCAGATCACGCCGGTCGAGGCGAACGTCAAGGGAAGGAGCCCCCAGGCGGCCGCGGTCCGTCCGAAGGCGACCCAGGTGAGTGCAAAGGTCGCCACCACCAGACTGAGATAGGCGACGGTTCCCCCGCTCACGAGCGTGAACGGGTTGGCGCCCCAGATCAGGGACTGGGGCAACGAATACAGGATCGGCGGAATGCCGATGTAAGGCGTCGCCGGATAATGCCAGCGCCACTGGCCCCGAACGGCGTCACGCAAGGTGATGCCGTCCACGGCCAGGTCGCTATCCAGATGGTTTTGGGCGTTGAGGACCAACGGAACGCGAACGACGACGATCCAGACGATCGCCAGAAAAACGACGAGAGCGGGCCAGCGGCGCCGGCTCGTGACATTTTCCTGAACTTGATCCGTGGCTGCGATCGGCGGCTCAATCGGTCCGGTCTCGGTCGTCGACGCTGTCGCAGGCTCGGTCACGTCCCACGGCCCTTTCGGAATCGGAAGTGGCTCAAACGGCTCCGGCCATCGCTTCGAGCTGGATGAGCGAGCGGTTCTGCTCCTTGGCGAGATAGTCACGCCCCTTCTTGACGTGAATGTGGTCCCAAGGCAGGATCTCGTCGACGGGCCGTTCGCGCTGGCTGTAGAAAGGTACGTCGATTCCCAACTCCGCGAAGGTTGACCACCAGAGCTTGGAGTCGAAATACTCCGACCAAGCGTCAAGGCGGGCGCCGCGTTTCCAGACTTCTTCCAGACCCTCGGCAACCCGGCGGTCCCCGCGGGTCAAGATGCCTTCGAGGAGGCTGCGCTCGATGTCATGGCACTTCACCGTAACCGAGCGGATTCTGACCCTGGACCTGAGATACTTGTGCGCCCAATGGAAGTATTCACGGGTCTGCATCCCATTCCATTGGTACGGCGTGTGCGGTTTCGGGACGAAGTTCGAGACGCTGGCCACCACATCCGCGTACCGCCCGGTGACATCCTTGCCGATTCTCGCGATCGTCTCGGCCATCTCGATGATGCCGTCCAGGTCGGCCGGACGCTCGCCGGGCAAGCCGCACATGAAGTAGAGCTTGACCTTGCGCCAGCCGCGCCGGAAGGCTTCCGCCGCACCGTCGTAGAGGTCCTGGTTGTTGATCGGCTTGCGGATCTGCTCGCGCATGTCGTCGCGGGCCACTTCGGGCGCGAGGGTCAGACCCCCCCGGCGCCCCTCAGCCAGCAGTGCCGGGATCTTCTTCAACGTCTCGGTGATTCGCAGACTCGGCAACGAGATCTTCACTCCCAGGGGGGTAAAGACTTCGCTCATCCGGGTCACCAGCTTCTCGAAATCAGGATAGTCGCTGGTCGAGAGTGACAGCAGGCTGATCTCGTCATGGCCGGTATTCTTGTAGCTTTCCATCGCCGCGTTGACGATCGTTTCGACCGTGCGAAACCGGAGCGGACGCTTGATGACCGTGCTCTGGCAGAACCGGCACTGCCACGGGCATCCGCGCATGATCTCGATCGCGATCCGGTCATGGGCCGTCTCGACGAACGGCAAGATCGGCGCCGTGGGCAAGGGGCTGGCGTCCAGGCAGTCGATCACGCACGCCTTGATCGCGGCGGGCACGTCGCTCCGAGTCCGTTCGATCGCCGTGATCGTACCGTCGGGAGCGTACTGATGCTCATAGAAGCGCGGGACGTAGGCCCAGTTCACGCTTCCGGCGATCTTCGCAAGTTTGTCTTCCCGGCTGAGGGTGGGATCGCCCTGCATCGACTTCCAGAGTTCACAGACGATCGGCAGGCTCGGCTCGCCGTCACCCACGACGAACAGGTCGATGTAGGGGGCGATCAACTCCGGGTTCTGCGCTCCGGGGCCACCGGCAATCACCAGGGTGTCGTCCGGCCCGCGCTCCTCGGCGTGGAGTGTGATCCCGCCCAGGTCGAGCATCGTCAGCACGTTCGTGTAGCAAATCTCGTATTGGAGCGAGAACCCGACCACGTCGAAGCGATTGAGCGGCGTGAAGGTCTCCAGGCCGTAGAGCGGGAGACCGTGTTCGCGGAGCGCCTTCTCGAAGTCGGGCAGCGGAGTAAAGGCGCGTTCACAGGCCCAATCCGCGGCATTCATCAGGCTGTAGAGCACCTGGAGCCCGTGGTGGCTCATGCCGAGCGCATAGGTATCTGGAAAGGCAAGGCAGACCAGCCCTCGGGCCTCGCGATGGTCCTTGGGGGTGCTGTTCAACTCGCCGCCAATGTATTGCGCGGGGGTCGTGACGCCGGGCAGGATCTGCTTAACGATAAAGTCTTTCAACGTCTGATTGACCATCGACCTGACCTTCTCCCGGCGAAAGACACTCAGCGGACAGGTGTCGCCCCAATTCGTGATTGACGTCACCCGCCCCATTTGGGGATCGGTTCTACCTGACTTCCCTGTGCTGCATCTTAACCAACCGCCACAACATTGAACAGTTATCCCAATCGTGAACCCACTTCCGGCTACGATTTGGCCGCGGCTTGACTTCGCATGCGCCCCCCTGGTTCCGGCGGCCAACGAAACGGCCTGGATCCGACGATCGTCCTCCGAGATGGAATGGGGGAGGAATTGACCACTTCGCGATGATGACATTGGTCCTGTTGGTTTCGACTCGACAGAGAAGAGTTGCCCGGGCGATAATTAGGCGTTACGGTCGTGTCACCCGCATTCGAGAATGCTCTTTTGCCGAAACCATACCCATCCCCGGGACGAGCCTTGCAGGGACGACCTCGCTTGACTCACTCCATGATCCTTGCGTTCCTTCTGTTCGCCGGCCCGCTTGGCTGTGGAGAGACGCCTGCCACGCACCGGGTGCAGCGGACAACCTCCGGTGAGACGAGTGGAACTGAGCCGGCGGATGCGCGGACGAAACCGCCGCGAGCCATCGCGACTCATTGAGCTGAATCCTCGCAAGTCGCACGCGAACCGCAGCAGGTAGGCTAGGGAGGACGTTAATGATTCCGCAAGATGACAGGCCGCTTGTGGCGTTGACCATGGGTGACGTCGCGGGCATTGGGCCTGAAGTCATCGCCCGAGCTTGGGGCGACTCTCCGCTCCGGGCCCTCGCGCGTCCGTTTGTGATCGGAAGTAAATCGGTCCTCGAACGAGCCCTGGCTTGTGTCGGTGGACAGGCGACGGTGCAGTCGATCAGTCGGCCCGAAGATGCGCGGCCGACGGCGCGGCTCATCCCTTGCCTCGAAGCGACCGACGAGGACGTGGCCGACATCGCGCCGGGACTGGTCGATCCGCGGGCCGGGCGGGCCGCGTACGACTATTTGATCACCGCGGTCGACCTGGCCCTCGCCGGCCGAATCGACGCGATCACCACCCTGCCGCTCCATAAGGAAGCGCTTCGCGCCGGCGGCGTGCTCCACCCGGGGCATACCGAGATCCTTGCCGAACGCTGCGGCATCCTTGATCACGCGATGATGCTCTACATCGGGCCACCGGTGGGGGCGGGCGATACGGGGCTCGGCGTGGTCCACGCCACGTTGCACGTCCCGCTCCGTAGCGTTTTCGACCTCCTGACGGTCGAGGCCGTGGAGTCGAAAATCCTGCTCGCCGACCGGGCGATCCGGCCGTTGACAGAGGGGCGGCCGCCTCGGGTCGCGGTTGCCGCACTCAACCCGCACGGCGGCGAAGGGGGCCTGTTCGGCGACGAGGAAGAGCGGGTCATCGCTCCGGCGATCGCGCGTGCGGTCGAGGCCGGAATCAATGCGACCGGGCCGATCGCCTGCGATACCCTGTTCGTTCGCGCGATTGCCGGCGAGTTCGACGCGGTTGTGGCCATGTACCACGACCAAGGTCACGTGGCGCTGAAGACGATCGGTTTCGACCGCGCCGTCAACGTGACGCTCGGCCTGCCGATCATCCGGACCAGCGTGGCACACGGTACCGCCTTCGACATCGCCTGGAAAGGACGTGCCGAGACCTCGAGTCTGATCGAGGCGGTCCGGGTCGCGGCGCGACTCGTGGCCGGCAAGCGATTCGCCGTCGACGTGCCTCCCACGATCGAGCCGAGCTTCAGCGGCGGGCGACCTCGACGTTGACCCAGTCGGTTTCGAGCGTTCCCGGCCAGATCGAACGAATGTCGGGATCACCCCAGCCTCGGTCGGGATCGGCCGTCAAAATGGCGCGAACTCGCCGAGTGCCGGGGCGGTCGATCGCCGCTTGAGGGACGGCTTCGATCGGCCCCATGGGGAACCGGCGGACGTCGGCCCGCGGTTCCGGGGTCGACCCTTGCCCACTGATGATGACCGCCCCCGCCGCAAACCGGCCCGGGATCCCCTCGATCTCGATTTCGAGCGTATGGGCCAGGTCACACGGGAGCGGAGTCATGACCCGCAACCGCGGGGCAGCTCGGAAGGCGAACTCGTCGTTGAGCGGGAGGTACTCCACCCCATCGGACTCGTTGGTCTCGATCGACTCGAGCTGAATTGCCCGAGCGAACGCCTCGCCCCGCGACGCGTCGGCCAGACTGAAGAGCGCGTCGGGAGTGAGGACCGAGTCGAACTCGATGTGGAACGGAATCTGGGGCAGGTCGAGTTCCCAGGCGTCCGTGAGCCCGTAGGTTCGGACCCTCGCTTGAAGCACGAGTCGGTGCGGGCCGTTGGTGTCGAAGTCGCCCGGAATCAGGTCGAACTTCGCGAGGCCGGGCCCCGCCTTCCATGGGGTAAACGATTCATGGGCGGCGCGTCGCGTTCCCATGATCCGGTGGGACCACTCGAGGTTCTCCGGACCGACTCCTTTTCCCCCTTCAATCAGAAATGGAATTCCGTAGGCGACGGCGATCGGAATCGACGCATGAGTCTGTCTCGGATAGCGCCGACGAGCGCGCCAGGTTGTGGCGAAACCGCGAAGCAACAGGGCCTTTTCTTCCTCGACGATCAGGTTGTCCTGAGCCCAGAGCACGGCCAAGGTTCGACCCGCGGCCCAGCGTAACGGCTCGCTCTCGGCGGTTGTCAGGATCCGGAACAGGTCCATCAAGGGGGCCCGACCGTGGCTCGAGGCCGCTTCGATCGCCTCGACCGTCAGGTCGGGTTCGCCGAGGCGTGCCACGATGGCGCGAGCACGCCACCACTGAAGCAATTTCCTCCCTCCGCCGAGCAACAGTGCCGACGCCAGCACGAGGAAGACCGTGTTCCTCGGCTCACCCAGCCACCGGCTCCAGCCGCGCGGGGCATCGGACGGCTCAGACCGCCGGCGGCTCTTGCGGATCGGAACTTGTCCTGTCGCCGCGACCGGCAGCGTGGCGAAGATTCGACGGCCTGGGGTCATGATCCCTGTTCCCCTTCGTCCTCGGAAAATTGAGAGTGCCGGGCATTCAAAGTGAAGGCTTGCTTGCTTGTTTGTTGCGGTAGGCTTTGATGTCTTGGTGGGTTGCCGAGTTCAGGCCAATGCTGCTGGGGGCCACGAGTCGAGTCCAAAATCGGTGGCACCCTGGGCCTGCACGCAGCGCAAACGAAGAGCCGGTCCGTCTGTTCAGATTCCCCGTCGGGGGCGGGGCGTGGTCGTGGGGGGAGCTTCTTTCTCTTCAATAACCCCGTCGGGCATTTCCTCGATGATCGTCGGCTTACGAACCTTCGACCCATCGATGAGACCGAGGGCGGTCCGGACCTCATCGAGCGCATCGCGGACGTCGTGGATCTCGAGATGCAGCTCGTGAACCTCGGCCTGGACTCGTTTCAACGGGTCGTCCGCGCCTTGGTTGTCGGTCAGGATCAAGAGGTTATCTTCGGGCACGACGCGGAAGGTCAGGCCGACTTGGTCGAGCAAGAGTTTGAGCCCGGTCTTGAGCCGAACGCCTTTCAACTCGAGTTCTACCTTCTCGTCTTTTCGCAGGTGTTGCCGGCCGAGTGCGGCGAGGTCGAGGACGACCGGGGCGTTCAGGCTGCGGTGGAGGTAGAGGCGAACCTCCTCCAGAGAGGTCGGCTCACCGAACGGCAGGTCGAAGTCTCGCTCCATCGCATCGAGCACGGTGCGCGAAACTTCGGCGCCGATTTCGAACTTGGGCGAGACGACCGTGGCTGCGGGGCTGTCCGATCGCTTCGCATCCTGGGCCTGGAGCGACAGGCGGGCCGACATGACCAGGGCGACCACCGCGACGGCGACCATCAGACCCAGACGCATGACTCTCATTGAGGGTCTCCTCCCCAAATCGTCGTTTTCCCTTCGAGCTTCGCCGCATTGTAGCGGAGATTCGAGTCCGAGTCTTGAGGCGTTACGGGACACGCCCCACAACCAGGGCCGCATCAATCTCGCGCGGCGTCGGAAACCCGAATTCCAGGCGGTCGAGCACGAGCGCCGCGGCTGCCGAGGCTCGTTCCGCGGCGGCTCGGATCAGGGATTCCTCGGTCACGCCCGGCTCCCAACCCCCATCGAGTAGACTGGCGACGAGGGTCGACGCGAACGCTTCACCAGCACGGTTGGTGTCGCGCGGCGGCCGGCTCCTCGGAAATGCGGGAACGCGTAGCGAAATCGCCTCCCCCACCGGGTTCGTGAACCGGATGACGCAGCCGTCGGCTCCTTCGGTGATGGCGAGCACCGAGAGTTTCCAGGCCACTTCCTCTCGGTCCGCCAGTTGTTCCCACTCGTGCCGGTTGCAACTGAGCACGTCGACGGCTTCCGCGAACCGGGAGATCGGGCAATCGCGATCGATGATGTTTCGCATTGCGGGCGCGAAGACTCGGACCCCCGCTCCCGGGGCACGGAGCGCCTGGGCGGCAATCCGATTCGGCAGCCCGGCCACGACCCTGAGCGCGCACGACTGATCGACCCAAGGGGCCAGCGAGGTCAGAGCCGCATGGCAGCCTCGGAACCCGATCGGCAGCTTATCGCCGAATTTCCCACTCGTGATCAGCAGCGTCCAGTCGGCCGGATGTTCCGGGAAGCGGATGGGGTGATGGGGGATCCCGTGACGCAGCAGTTGGGTGGCGACGACCTGGCTCGTGCGGTCGGCTTCGGCGCCGAGTGCACTGACGAGGTCGCCTCCGAGCGCGGCGGCGAAGCCCGCTCCCATTCCGCCAAGTTCGTCGCTCCAGGAGATGCCTCGGACGGTCCTCCTCAGCGACGATCCGGGAGGTGCCACGGTTCGCCAGAGCTCGACTCGACCCGTCGGCCCCGGCCAGTCAGCGGGGAGTTCCAGTTCCATCAGCCCGCCGTCCGGATCGACCAGGGTGAGCCCGGGACCGAACCGCAACCGGCCGTCGACGCTCTGATCGAGGGGGCCTCCGCCGTCGGATGCGAGCAGGGGCTGATTCACACGGAGGATCCGGTCGAGGTAGGCCGGGCCAAAGACCAGAGTCCGTCGCGTCATCCCGGGTATCCTCCAATGCGCCGCCGTCTCGTCGTAACACCGCCGGGTTGATTATACTGGGTGCGAACGCGAGCGCGAGGTTTGCAACTGGTTGGGAAGGAGAGCGGATCGTTGAGTTCGGATCTCGATACGACGGTGGAATCCCTGGACCATCCGGTCGACAATGCCCCGGTTCGCTCCCTTGTGCACAAAGGGCTGACCGTCGAAGGATACTCGCGTGCCGCTGTCCAGACCTATTGGCGGATCCCGGAACTGAAGCTGGGCTTCGACCTCGGGGGCCAGCCTTGGTCGTTCATGTCGACGCCGACCTGGTTCCTGTCGCACACCCACCTCGACCATATCGCCTCACTGCCGGTCTATGTGGCCCGCCGGCGGATGATGAAGATGGAACCGCCGACCATCTATCTCCCCGCCGAGGCGATCGACGCCGTCGAGATGCTCCTGCGGGCCTTCCAGAAGCTCGATCGAGGGCGCTTGCCCGTCAAGCTTGTCGGCGTTGTGCCCGGCCAGGAGATCGAGCTCAGCCGTGAGTTGGTCGTGAAAACGTTCGCGACCAAGCACACGATTCCCTCGATCGGCTATCTCGTCTACGAGCGGCGCAGGAAACTCAAGCCCGAATACCACGACCTGAGCGGCGAGGAGATTCGCGATATCCGACTCTCCGGCGTCGAGGTCTCAACCGAAATCCGGTTGCCGAAGGTCGCCTACCTGGGCGATACCGCGCCTGCCGGACTTGACGCGCTCCCCGATCTCTACCAGGCGGAGATCATCATTCTCGAGATGACCTTCGTGGCGCCGGGCGAGCGGCCGTCGCTGATCCACAAGTACGGCCACACCCACCTCGACGACATCATCGCCCGCGCGGACCGGTTCGAGAACGAGGTGATTATCGCGTCGCACTTCAGCACCCGGCTCCACCCCGATCAGATCCAGCGGATCGTCGACAAGCGGCTGCCGGACTGCCTGCGCGGTCGACTCAAGGTTTGGCTCTGAGAGCGACCGATTCAAAGGTCCGTGACCTTCTTCGATCAGGCCTCGACCCAAACCTCATCGCCCCGAACTTCGCACCGGAATCGATGCAGGGAGTTGCCGCCGACCGTCGTGCAGCGCCCCGTCGCGAGCTTGAACCGCCAACGATGGAGCGGACAGACCGCCTCTCCGTCCTCGATCCAGGCATCCCCCATCGATCCGTTGGCGTGGGGGCAACGGCCAATCAGGGCGTGGAACTGACCACCATCATTGAAGACGGCAATGCGAAGCCCGTCCACCTCGACGGGGAAACCATGCCCCTCAACCACGTCGGCGACGTTACATACCTTGGAGAAATATGCCATGCAATCACGCTCGTTGTCACGAAAGAAAGCGGCCTGAAACGAAGGGCCTAGGACTTGCGTCGGAGCTTGCTCTCTGATTACAGTTTAGCGAACCAGTCCGCCGACTCCCAACCGAAGGATTGAGTCATCCTTGACATGAGCGTGCGTCATGGTCTGGTCTTCGGACTGAGTCTGTTCATGGCCGTCAGCCTTTCTGGCTGTGATGGCGGAGCGAACCCACGTCCGGACCTGGTTTGGGGGATCCACGGGACCCGCCCGGGCTGGTTGCACAAGCCGAGGGCGGCCGCGTTCGATGGCAAGGATCGGCTCTACATGGCCGACCTCACCGATCGAATCCAGGCTTTCGACCGCGACGGGAAATACCTTCTGGGGTGGCGAACGCCCGACTTCAACGTCGACGGACCGAGCGGCTTGACCGTGGACCGGTACGGCAGGCTGCTTGTTTCCGACACTCATTTCTATCGGGTGCTCGTCTATTCGCTCAAGGGCGAACTGCTGTTCCAGCTCGGGGACGGGGTGCAAGGAACGACCCCGGGGCGGTTCGGCTATCCGACCGACGTCGTGATTGACCGGGCGGGTAATTTTTACGTGGGCGATTACGGCGATAACGACCGGATCCAGGTCTTTTCGCCGGAAGGGAAATGGCTTCGCCAGTGGGGGGGGCACGGCTATGCCCTGGGAGAGTTCCTCAAGCCCAGGGCCCTGGCCATCGACGATCAAGATCGTATCTATGTGGCGGATAGCTGTAATCATCGGATCCAGGTTTTCGATACGATGGGCAAGTTGCTCTTCCATTGGGGGACGCGTGGTGAGTCTCCCGGGCAGATGAACTATCCGTATGACCTGGCGATCGGGCCCGACCACGCCCTCTACGTTTGCGAGTACGGCAATCATCGCGTCCAGAAGTTCAGCCTCGACGGCAAATCGCTAGGCGTCTGGGGAAGTGCGGGGCGGGGACCGGGTCAGCTCTACAACCCGTTCGCCCTCGCGATCGACCACTCGGGCGCGGTCTCGGTTATCGATTCGAACAATCATCGCGTGCAGCGGTTCCGTATGTAGGTTGGAGCCCCAAACGGAGGCGTAGGCCACGATGTTCGGAAAACTGTCGGTCACCGTCGGTCACCCCTGGTGGCTGATTCTTCTCCCGATCCTGATCCCGCCGCTGATCTTACTCAGCTTTCGAAGCCTTTCGGGCTTGGGGTCGGTCCGGCGAATCGTCGCCATTCTCTTCCGGTCCGCGGTGGTGACTCTGATCGTGCTCGCGCTGGCCGAGCTCCAGATGGTGCGGCGCAGCGATCGGCTCACGACGATGTTCCTCCTCGATGGGTCGCAGAGTGTTCCCCGTGAGCTTCAAGGCCCCGCGCAGGATTACGTCACGGCCGCGTCGAGGAAGCGTCGGACGGACGACCTGACGGGGGTGATCGTCTTCGGTAAATCGCCAAGTGTGGAGTCTCCTCCGGCCCCCACCGAGATCAACTTGCTCGGAATCGAAAGCACAATCGATTCGGAATATACGGATTTGGCATCGGCGATCAAATTGGCCCTGGCGACGTTCCCGGAAGACACCGCGCGGCGGATCGTGATCCTCTCCGACGGGAACGAGAACCGGGGCAACGCGATCGAGCAGGCCTTGACCGCCAAGAAGTTGGGCGTGCAAGTCGATACCGTGCCGCTCGACTACCACTACGATCGCGAGGTCCTGGTCGAAAAGGTGTCGATTCCCCCCGACGTGAAGAAGGGGGAGACGGTCAACATCAACGTGGTCATTCGCGCCAGTGAGCCGACACGGGGGACCTTGCAGGTTTTCCAGAAGGCCGATAACTACCGGGCTCCCGCACCCGGCAACGAGACTCCCCAGCCGATCGAGCTCCAGCGCGGGATCAACGTCTTCAACCTGAAGCAGCAGATCAACGAGCCGAATTTCTACACGTTCGCCGCCGAGTTCGTGCCTGAAAAAGGAAGCGGGGACCGTCGCGCGATCAACAACGTCGCCGAAGGGTTTACCCACGCTCGCGGCAAGGCGCAGGTGCTCCTGATCGAGGGGACCGCGGGCGAGCATGTCGAGTTGATCCGGGCCCTCCGTGAGAAAGAGATCGCGGTCACCCCGTTGGTCGCGCCTCGGATCGAGGGTTCAGGTGGAGTCGGGGGGGATCCGCTGCCGACCGACCTGGCACAGCTTCAGCCGTACGACTCGGTGATTCTCGCCAACGTACCGAAGGATTCTTTCACCGAGTCGCAGCACCAGATTCTCGAGTCGAACGTCCATGACATGGGCGCCGGCCTGGTGATGATCGGTGGGCGCGATAGCTTTGGCGCGGGGGGGTGGATGAACACCCCCGTGGAGAAAGCCTTGCCGGTCGACATGCAGATCAAGGCGCTCAAGGTCCAAGGGATCGGCGCCATGGTCATGATCATGCACGCCAGCGAGATCCCCGAAGGGAACTACTGGCAGAAGGTCGTCGCCAAGGCCGCTCTCAATGCTCTTTCGACATACGATTATGCCGGTATGCTTCACTGGGAGGGGCAGGAAGCCTGGCTCTTTTCGCTCCGCTCGATTGGCGGCGGCCGTCCCACGATGCTTCGCGCGATCGATCGGATGACGCCCGGCGACATGCCCGACTTCGACCCGTCGCTCCAGATGGCGATGAAGGGCCTGATGCAGGTCAAGGACGCGATGAGCCGGCACATCGTGATTATCAGCGACGGTGACCCGACTCCGCCCACCTCGGCAGTGATTCGCCAGCTCGCCGCGAACAAGATCACCGTGACTTCCGTGCTGACCGCGGCCCACGGCAACGACTTCGGGGCGCAGTCCACGATGCGGAACCTCGCCACTCGGACCAAAGGGCGGTTCTACAACGTGACGAACCCCAAAGCGCTGCCGCGTATCTACCAGAAAGAAGCGAGGACCATCTCCCGGCCCTTGATCTTCGAGCAAGGGACGCCCTGGGCCCCCAAGGTCAACTACCTGAGCGAGCCGGTCATCGGCTTGCCGGCCGACATTCCCCCGATCAACGGACTCGTACTGACCAGTCTCAAGGAAAACGAGCTGGTCGAGGTCCCCCTGACTTCCCCCTTGCCGGCGGGCCAGGTCAATCCCTTGTTGGCGCACTGGACTTACGGCCTGGGCCGGTCTGTGGCTTTCACCTCCGACGCCGGCCGGCGCTGGGCCAAAGCGTGGCCCGACTGGCAGAGCTATGCGGCCTTCTGGTCGCAGATCATCCGCTGGTCGATGCGCCCGGTCGACCGAGGCAATCTCACCCTCACGGTCAGGCGTGAAGAGGGGCGGATCAAGGTCGTCGTCGACGCCCTCGACAAGGAAAACCAGTTCCTCAACTTCCTCCAGATCCAGGGGAATGTCGTCAGCCCCGACCTCAAGCGGTCATCGGTCGAGCTCGTGCAAGTTGCGCCCGGGAAGTACGAGGGAACGGTGGAGGACGCCGAGGCGAGCGGCAACTACTTCGTGAACCTCGGATATCGCGGCTCGGAGGGAATTCAAGGGGTGATCTCTTCGGGGGTCTCGGTCCCCTATTCCGACGAGTACCGCGAACTCCGCTCGAATCCGGTGACGCTCGAGAACATCTCGAGCCTGACCGACGGCAAGGTGTCGACCTGGAAATACTTCCCGGACGGACGAGTCGACCTCCAGCGAACGATCGACTCGGTCGATCACTTCCGCCGCGACCCCACCCTGGTCAATCCCCGCTCCTTCGCCAACCTCTGGCCCACCCTGCTCTGGCTGGCGGTGGTCCTCTTCCTGGGTGACGTGGCGGTCCGCAGGGTGGCGCCTGATATCGACCGGATCCGCAAGTCGGTTGCTGACCAGTGGAAGAAGCTTCGAGGTCAGGAGGTTGCCCCCTCCGTCGACTACATGGAGAAGCTCAAGACGCGGAAAGCCGAGGTCGGGGAGCAACTCGACCGTTCCCGAGCCGCCACGCGATTCGAGGCTCCGCCCCCTTCGGAATCGGTCCCGTCCGGCGAACCGCTCTTGCAGGACGATCGACCGGCCGACGCGCGCCGGCCCGCGAAGTCGACCCCCGAGGCCCCCGGGCTCGGTCCCGACGCGTCCAAGGCCGCCGAACCCGAGAGCTATACGAACCGCCTTCTTCGGGCCAAGCAGAAGGTCTGGGAAGAACGCGAAAAGAACCAAGACAAGCCGTAAGATGCTGACCCAGGTCGGTGGGCGCCGCCCACCCCCGAGCTTGAGGATCCAACGACGATGTCGACGACCGAACCTGCCACAATGGAAGTCCACGCCGAGGAATTTCGCACGGCCTACCAGCGGGTGAAAGCCGAGATCGCCAAGGTGATCGTGGGCCACGATGAGATCGTTCACGGCGTGCTTACCTGCTTATTCGTCGGCGGTCACGCCTTGCTGGAAGGCGTTCCCGGGCTGGGTAAAACCCTCCTCGTCCGGACCCTGGCCGACTCGCTCTCGCTCGACTTCAACCGGATCCAGTTCACGCCCGACCTGATGCCGGCCGACATCATCGGCACGAACATCGTGATGGAAGCTCCGGACGGGCGGCGTGTCTTTGAATTTCAACGCGGACCGCTCTTCTCCCAGATCGTGCTGGCGGACGAGATCAATCGCGCCACGCCGAAAACCCAGTCGGCCCTCCTGGAAGCGATGCAGGAGCACTCGGTCACCGTCGGTGGCCACATCCACAAGCTGAAAGAGCCCTTCTTCGTCATGGCGACGCAGAACCCGATCGAGCAGGAGGGAACCTACCCCTTGCCCGAGGCTCAGCTCGACCGGTTCCTGTTCAAGCTGGTGGTCGGTTACTCGACCCGCGACGAGTTGAACGTCATCCTCGATCGGACAACGCGCGGCGAACGACCGCAGGCGGAGCCGGTGATCGACGGAGCGACGCTCATTCGGATGCAGGCGTTGGTCCGCCAGGTGATCGTCGCGCCTCACGTCCAGGACTACGCGATCCGGCTGGGCCTGGCCACTCACCCCGAGGGCCAGTTTGCGCCCCCGGTCACGAACCAGTACATCCGCTGGGGGAGTAGCCCCCGCGGCGTTCAGACGCTCGTACTTGCGGCGAAGGTTCGAGCTTTGCTCGACGGACGGTATAATATCAGTTTCGAAGACCTGCGCCGGGTCTACTTGCCTGCGTTGCGGCACCGCGTGCTGTTAAACTTCGAGGCGCAGGCCGAGGGAATCGGCTCGGACGAGATCCTGCTCAAGGTTCTCGCCGCGGTCCCCGAGAAAGCGGAGGAATCGGCACCGGTCGCCAAGGCGGGCTGACGGTGCCGGTGACGGAGGAGCAGAGAACGCACCCCAGGAGATTGCACCCATGTATGACATTTATAATCCCCCCCCTGCCCCGGTGGCCTGGAATCCGCCCCAGTCCGAGCGCCTCTTCTATACCCGCGGAGACCTGACCTGCCTTGCCACCCTCTGCGCCACCCTGTTCGCGGCCTCGATCCTGGTCTGGCGGTCGGAACCGACGGTGGCGTTCATCACTGCTCTGGGCGGGAGCCTGGTTATTCTCGAGAGCTGGTTCACTGCGCTCGGTTTCATGCACCGTCGTCGTTCGCTGAGCGTGAAGGCACGCTGGACCATCTTCGTCGCCGCCCTGGTCCCCTGGCTGGTCGGGTTGGGGATCGCCGCCACCTTGATGCTCGGTCTCTTCTACGTTTCCGACTGGTTGAGCTAAGAGCCTTCCGAAGGTGAGTGGGTTGTTCGGTAGGACCGGGTGGGCGTTTCCCCCCGCCTCAATCGTCACCGCGATTGAGGCCTACCCTCCAAAAAAGATGGGATCGAGTTGCCGATGCCGGAAACCAAGCTCACTCCCCTGCTCGACCCCGAGTTTCTCCACAAGCTCGAGCACCTCGAGCTTGTGAGTCGGAAAATTTTCGTCGGCCGCATGAAGGGGGAGCGGAAGAGCAAGCGGCGCGGGTCGTCGGTTGAGTTTGCCGATCACCGCAACTATTCGATCGGCGATGACCTGCGGCATATCGATTGGAACGTCTACGGCCGACTCGATAAGCTTTTCCTCAAGCTCTTTCTCGAGGAAGAAGACCTTCACTTTTACACGCTGCTCGACACGAGCCTGTCGATGGACTTCGGCGATCCCACCAAGCTCCATTACGGCAAACAGGTGGCGGCCGCGCTCTCGTTCATCGGCCTGGTGAATCATGACCGGGTCCTGCTCGACACCTTCAGTACCACGCTCGACGGCGGAATGCCGAGCATTCGCGGTCGCTCGCAGATGTGGCGCGTGGTCCAGTACCTCGATCAGTTGACCCCCAGCGGTTCGAGCAACCTGACGGCCGCCGCCCGCGCCTTCGCGATCAAGCACTCGGGCAAAGGCGTCGTGGTCGTGATCTCAGACTTTCTCGACAAACGGGGCTACGAGGATGCGCTCCGCTACCTGGTCGCCCGGAACATGGACATCTACGTTGTTCACGTTCTCAGTCGCGAAGAAGTCGAGCCCGAGCTCGTGGGCGACCTCAGGCTCGTGGACTCCGAAGACGACGACGTGGCCGAGATTTCCGTGAGTGCACCCCTATTGAAACGGTACAAAGATAACCTCAACGCCTTCGTCGGCGGGCTCAAGGACTGGTGTACCAAGCGTGGAATCACCTATATTTTTACGACGAATCACAATCCGTTCGACAAACTGATTCTGAACTACCTCCGCGAGCGCGGACTGGTGAAGTAAGACAACTGACGAGGCCTGGTCTGTCATGGTGAATAACCCTTGGGTGTTCTTCGGAGTGTCGGGAGCGATCGTCGCCTACTTGCTTTACATGATGATTCGGAGGCGCAAGGGGGAACGGCCCGGTTCGTTGGACCGGGAACCGGAACTCTGAGCCCGGACGGGAGACGGCGGAATGAATTTCGGCAGTCTGAGCGGCTTGAGCTCCAGCGTCCAGTTCGCGAGTCCGCTCGGGGCGACAGCCTGGGCGGTGCTCGCCGGAATTCCCGTCGGGATCGTCGCGCTCTACTTTCTCAAGCTCCGTCGGCGCCCCGTGCAGGTTCCGAGCACGTTGCTCTGGAAACGGAGCATCGAGGACCTGCACGTCAACAGCCTCTTCCAGCGGCTCCGCAGGAACCTGCTGCTCTTCCTCCAACTGGCAGCCGTCTTGCTGGCGATGCTGGCGCTGACGGGGCCTAGGATCAAGGGGACGTCGACCCAGGGACAGCGGTACGTCCTGGCAATCGATAACTCGGCGAGTATGTCGGCCACCGACGTCAAACCGTCGCGGCTGGCGCTCGCCAAGGAGGACGCCAAGAAGGTTGTGGCCTCAATGGAATCGGACGACCTCGCGATGGTGATCGCCTTCTCCGACGGCGCCAAGGTGATCTCAAGCTATACGGGAGATCGCCGGCTGTTGGCCCAACGGATCGACTCGATCACTCCGACCGAGTTGTCGACCACCCTTCGCGAGGCGCTTCAGGTTGCGGCCGGCCTGGCCAATCCGTCGCGACAGGTGGGAGAAGGGGTGGTGGCGACCCAACACGTCCCGCCCAAGTTGAAAATCTATACCGACGGCGGCTTTGCCGACGTCGAAGGGTTCAGCCTGGGAAATCTCGAGCCCGAAGTCATCGTGATCGGTCCCCCGCCGCCTGCCGTGTCCGCCACGCCCGACCCCAAAGTCGGAACAGCCACCCGGACCAAGCCGCCTTCGGACAATGTCGCCATCCTCGCACTCCAGTCGCGGCGAAATGATGAGCGTATTGACACGTATCAGGTCTTCGGACGAATCCACAACTATCGTGGCGAGCCGGTCGCGACCGAGGCCCAGCTCCTGAGGCACGACCCGAAAAAACCCGGCGAAAAGGGCAACCTGATCGACGCGATTGCGCTCAAGCTGGCACCCCAGAGCGATCAGTCGTTCAAGTTCGAGCTGCCCGACACGGGGATGGCGGAGCTCGAAGTGCGCTTGCTGGTCGATGATTCCCTGGCGTTGGACAACCGCGCGTTCACGGTTGTCGGCAACCCGCGCAAAGCGCAAGTGTTGGTCGTGACGGCCGGCAACCGTTACCTGGTGGATACCCTCAGAACGCCGACCGCCGTCGAGCGTGCCGACGTCACGGTCGTGACCCCCGAGGAGACCAAGACCGACGCGGTCGCCCGCGATCTCCGATCGGGCCGATACGACCTGGTGATCTTCGACCACTTTCGTCCCGAGTCGTCTCCCGCGGCGAACACGCTCTATTTCGGTGTGCTTCCTCCCGGCCCCGCCTACGCGAAGTCGAAAGTTCAGGAGCAGCCGATCATCCTCGACTGGGATGTTTCCCACCCGCTCATGCAGTACGTCCGCGACTTACCCACCGTCGCGATTCTCAAGGCGGTGACGGTCGAGCCCCCGCCCGGCTCGACGAATCTGATCGAGGGCAATCAGGGGCCGCTTGCGTTCGTGGCCCCGCGCGAGGGTTACTCGGATACCGTCGTCACCTTCGCGCTCATGGATGGTGAAAAATTTAACACGAACTGGTATCGGAATATTAGCTTTCCGCTGTTTCTGTTCAACAGTCTCCAAGTTCTGGGGAATGCTCGTGAGTCGGGCGGCGATGAGCTCCATCTGCCGGGGCAGTCGGTCGTCCTACGTGCGGAGTCGTCCAAGGGGCAGGTCAAGGTCACGTCGGCCGACGGCCGGCAGGTCGAGACCCTGTCACGCACGCTTCAGGGGACTTATGTGGACGATCAGGTCGACGCGACCGGGATCTATCACGCCCGTTGGGAACCCGACGGCCTACTCGCGTTCGCGGTGAATCAGTTCGACGCACGCGAGAGCGACCTGGCGACTCGCGGTCTGGTCCCCGAAGGGGTTCCGCCTGATTCCACCCTGGCCGAAAGCTACAAGATCAAGATCGGCTACAACCCCGTCTCCGGCACCCGCAACCCGCGGCCGATTCGCAAGGACTGGTGGAAGCCGCTCGCGGCGATGGCCCTCGGCATCGTACTTCTGGAATGGTATATTTACAACCGCCGTGTTTATGTCTAAGCGACTGCGTGAACAGCGGTTCGCTGACGCGGTGCGCGCACTGCCGTCGGTCTGAGTCCCAACGGGGCGGCCCAAGGAATCCCGGTGCATTCGCTGGCTGGAAAGGCGAGCGGGGAGCGTAAGGCCCCTGGCTTTGTGAAGACGTGTTATCGCGATTTTCGCCCGGATTGCACCCAAAGAAAGACTTGAATGACTCCTTGAACGCTATGAGATCCGGGCATGAAATCAAAATCTGGCGATTCCATTGGAAATGAGGAGAGCGGCAGCCGTTTCATGAGGATGACCCTGTGGGGTCGGTGCGAACGGCATGGCGTTGGGTCTGTGGATACTCGTTGCGGGTAGGGTCATGACCAACATTGAAACGTTCTCGAGACAGCCCCGCTTTGCGCCCGGGGCGAAGGTCCGGGTGAGATCCGGTGTCGCGAGTCCCGACTTCGCGGATATTCCCCTGGGCGGCTGGACCGGGACGGTCGAGGAAACCGGGGACTCTGAAGTTCCGATCCATTACAAGATTGAGTGGGATCAGAGAACGCTCGACGCCATGCACCCGGTCTACCTCAAGCGTTGCGCGCGGGACGACCTCGAGCCGGAGTTCGTTTGGCTCGCGGAATCAGACGTTGAGCCGGACGACGGGACGGTGGTGCCAATCGCTCAGCCGACCGAGATCCAGACGCCGCCGCTTTCGGAGTCGGATCAGGACGATCGGGTTCGCAAGGTGTTCGGGTTGACGCACGACGACCCGCTCCCCGAGATCTGTCATGAGACACTTCTTGCCTATTATGTTTATTTGACGACGCACTTGAAGTTCCCATTCACCACCACTTACTCGGTTGACTCGGAGGAGGTCGGCCCCTTCGCTCACAAACGGATCACCATGAAAGTGACCGGCTTGCTCGATCCCGAGGGCGAGAACCTGGATCTCGAAGATGGTCTGATCTGTACGTGCGACGATCGGGGCGAGGCGATCGAGATCCCGCTCGCCAATATCGAGGTCAAGCGAAAAAGCCCGAACTTCAAGCTGATCTCGGATTACGAAAACTGGTTCGTGAGCGGGCCGCGCTCGTACGAGGACGATGTCGACCCGGATGCTGAATTTGAGGCATTCGGGGCCGATGTCCCGCCGCTGACGGTTTCGTTTTTCATCAAATGGGGCCTCGTCGGCCTTGTCATCGTGAGCCTATTGGGGGCGGCGATCGGGGCGGGCCTGCGGACGTTGAACGGGGCCGGGCTGGCTGCCATGCTCTGGGGAATCCCCCTGGGGATGCTCGGGGCACTCGTATCGGGTTTGTTCGGCAAGATCGCGGGGACTGTGGGTCGGTTCCGCTACGGGGCGCACTTCGGGGTCTTTCTGGGTTCGTTCGTGGGAGGCTTGTCCGGGGTGATTGCCGGAGTGGCGGCCGTGGCGCTGCCCTGGAGCCTCGTGGGCCTCGTTGCCGGGATCCTCTGGGGACGCCATCTCTCTGCGCGGCCCCGGCGGCTGTTGGCGCTCCTCCGGACCGGATCGTACGCATTGCTCGGCTCGTGCTGTGGGATCCTCGTCTCGGCATTCAAGCATGACCAGGCACGGGCGACCGCGGGAGCTGTCTCAGGCATACTCATCGGCTTGGCGGTGGTCGCCGGGCTCATCCTACTTAGAATCATGATCGGTTTGATCAAGAGCCGACCGACGGGAGTCGATGAGCCCGAGAAAGCCGTCTGGGAACTCGAAGCGCCCGACCACACGCGAGGGCAAACTTGATTGAGAAACCGGCGCTGGCCGCATGAACGCGGTTTTCGCACGCGTCGTACACACCCCAGTAAGAAAAGATGACGGCATGAGAAGGCACGCAGAAGCGGAGCCTGACTCCAGTGGCCTCGGCCGGCACATGCCTGCTCTAAACAGATGGAACTGGTTTTTCGGGATATTGAATGATGTACAAGCTCTGGGTGCCACGGGTTGGACTCAACCCGTGAGCCAAAAACCTGGGCAAATCACTCACGGGTTGAGTCCAACCCGTGGCACCCAACGTCGATTACTGATGCCTCATCCTACTGCACTCATGTGCTTGTTTAGCAAGGCTTTCTGTTCCTGAGTCAGGGTGTGGAGCACAGGCGGTTTCGGCGGCTTATGCGGTTTGCGACGAGGCCACTTGCGTGTGGCTTTCGGGCTCTTCTGCTTCCGGCACCCGGCGCGGCAGCCCGCGAGTCGCTTGTGGTAACACTTGGCCTTGGGTTTCACGGCCGCGTCGATCTCCTTGCGGATCTCGATCAGAACTTTGCGGGGGCTGATCACTGGGCCATCGGTCGCCGACGCCGACGCCGGCCGAAGCGCCAGGTCGGCATGCGCCAGGAGGATCTGCGTGGCCAGCAGTGACAACTCGGCCTCGCGATGCACCAAGGCCACCGTGCGGCTAGCGAGTTTCAATTTATTGATTATACGCTTGTATGTGCGAAATAGTCCTTCATTACGCCATCTCCAGCGGTAGAATTTGGCGGCCGTCGCCGCCGACATCCGGGCTGGGTCGAGGACGTCGGTCAGGAGCCAGACGTCGCGTTTGACCGACCCCTTACCCTTGCCCTTGGCCGGGATCCGGATCAAGCGGCATTGGATCGGCGCTTCCCCTTTCTTCTGGACATAGTTCGGCCAGTACAAGACAGGGCCTTCGGTCCAATCCTCCAGGTTCGCCACTTCGAGGGTGTAGAGGTCGACCCGCGACGACATCCGGAACAGGAACGATCGCTTGACACCGAGGATCGCCCGGACCAGATCGAAGCCCATATAAGCGGCGTCGCAGACGATCAGGGCCTCGGGCGAGAGGGTGGCGAGCAAGTGCCTCAAATGCTCTTGCTCGGCCGCGGTGCCCGGGCCGAGTCGCCACGACCAAAGCAGTCCCGTGGGCAAGTGGACGAACGCCGTCAGCCAGACGTTGGGGGCCGCGTCGTTCTTGCCGGCCTGCCCGAGTCCCCGTTCCAACTCGGGGGTGCGGGGGCACTCGATCCGCGAGCCGTCGCAGCCCATCGGCTCGAAGCCGTCGACAATCCGCCGCGACCCCAGTCGGGCGTGGATCTGTTGCCGAACCCCCGCGGCCAACGCCCTGAGTTGTCGCATGGGGACGCGTCGCATCGCTTTCTGGAAGCCGACGAGGGTCTTTCCCGGGCGTCTTCGCGACTCATGGCAGGCGACGTAGTATCCCCGGGCCTTCTCAAACCTCTCGGACTCGGAGTCGCCGGTGGCCCAGGTCATGGCGAGCATGACCACGACCAGTGGCTGGAGATCCCACCGCGGCGCCGACCGCCTTTGAGGAACAACCCCTCGGGCTTGCTTCCAGACCGTCGGGGTGAGAAACTGTCGGACATAGCCGATCAACGACTGCGGTTGCTGCAAGCCTTGCAGCGTCCGAGCTGCCTTCATCGCCGTTCTTCCTCAATCCAGGTGAGTGCCGGTTGCTAGCCGCACCCATCATGACGAAGAACGGCGATTTTTTGCCCCCCCTTCTCTCGAACGAACCGCAGCCACGGAGCGGCAGTAATTCTCTGGTCCGGTGAGAGTTACATCCGTTGTTGACGACGCCGAGTTACTGACGTTGCGTGGCACCCAGTAGCCTCTGCATCCCTGCGATTACCGATCAGAAAATCAATGAACACCGCGGCCAACGGCTTAGTGGAATACGCTGGGAGTCGAATCCTGAGACTGGCGCGTGTGTTGGGGGCTCGATGAGGACAGTGACTGGTCACGGCCAATGCGGAGCACGAGGCGGCTGATTTCGGGGACACAGCCGAAACGGATCGGATGTTTGCCTGCCACCCCTTGGCTGACGTGCAGCAAGGTTCGGCCCGCGCGGAAGTAACCTCGATCGTAGCGTCGGGAGTAGCGGCTCGGCATGAAGACGGGGCCGACCCCAGGCAGACGGATCTGGCCGCCGTGGTTGTGTCCCGAAAGCATCAGGTCGATCCCGCCGTCCACGGCGCCCTGGAACTGGTCGGGCGAGTGGCTGAGGAAGAGCCGGAAATCGGCGTCCGGGGCCGCGCTGAGGTCGAGTTTCGGTCCCCACGGCGTGGACGTCCCTCCCAGTGCCAGGGTTAGGCCCTCGATTTCGAGTTGCGTCCAAATTCCCTCGAGATCGATAAACCCGGCCTCCTCGAGACGCCTCCGGACCTCTACGGGGTGATGATCGAAGTCGTGGTTGCCCAAGATCGAATACGTTCCTCGCCGCCCGCGCAACCGCGACATCACGGGGACGATCCAGTCGAGCGCACGGTCGTTGTCGATCAGGTCGCCTGTGAAGACGACCAGGTCGGCCGGCCATTCGGCCGCCTCATCGGCGACATGTTCGAAGAACCGTTGTTGGAAGCAAGGGGCGAAGTGGAGATCGCTGATCTGTACGATGCTGAGACCGTCCCAGACGGCCGGTAACGTCGGCAGCGTGACCGTCCACTCGCGTTTCCGGAGCCGGAACGAGTCGTGCCCCTTGATTCTCAAGAGCCAGGAATGACGCCCGGAGCCGATCAGGTTTTCTTTCCCGAACCGATGAGCCAGGTCGATATCCGACGTCTCCTCGGCGATGCCGTCGGGGATCCGGCGGCGATGGAGGAGCAACGAGCAGACCGGGATCCCGACCAGCGCGACCACCAGACAGAGGAGGGAATAAGCGAGGATCGGCCAGGACGAAGGGGTTCCCCCGCCTTGGAAAAATTCCCAGACCATGGCCGTCGAGACGAGGAGTACAAGCGCCAGGTAGCATTTCCCGACGCGTCCCCTGACCGGTGGCTTCAAGCCCACACCGTGCAGCAGGTTCGTGAGGTAGACGAAGACCCCCGCGTGGCCGATGGCCACCAAGGCCGCGATTGACCAGTTAAGCATCATGCACGGTTGCCTTGGGAGGAGGAGAATCGAGTGCGTCGTCCTGGTTGTCCGAGGGGGGCGGGACAGGGAGCGGAGCCGGTGGTCGGGGCGAGTTCGGTGCGGGTATCGGGCTCGACGGCCGAAGCGCTTGCTCGACGGCCTCCATCAGCCGGTCGGCGCGGAAGGGTTTATAAAGCACGGTTTGCAACCCTTCCTGGCGTGCCTTGACGATCGAGTGTGCGGGATCCCAGCCAAACCCGGTCATGAGGATGATCGGCACTCCGGGCTGCACTTCACGGAGCCGGCGGTAGGTCTCGAACCCGTCGAGGTCGGGAAGCCGGATATCGACGAGCGCCGCCGCATACGGGGTCTGCCTGGCCAGGGCGATCGCCTCGTGCGCATCGCGTGCCGTTTCGACAATCGCGCCGTGGGATCCCAACAGATGATGGGCCGACTTGCGGATCATCTCGTCGGCGTCGACCACCAGGAGTCGAGCACTGGAAAGCCGGGGCGCCGGCCGAGGCGTGCTTCGCTTCGGTTCGGGCGCGATCGAGGTACCCACTTTATGGATCAGGCTCCGGATCTCACGGGCCCGGACCAGGAGATGCCGGAGTCGAGCGATGATATCGTCGTCGTGCCCGGCATAGCGGTCGAGCACCGTCGTGCCGTCGTTGAGGATATCGTCCAGGGGGATGGCCAGCTCGCGGCTGATGGCCTCGACCGACGCTGTCGCCGCGCTGAACTTCTCGGCCTGGAGCAGGTCGAGCGTGTTCAAGGCCGAGGCGACGTTCCGGGCATAGATCTCGAGGAACTGCCGGTCGCGCTCGTCGAACGCGTTCGATCGCGCATTCTCGACGTTGAGTGTCCCGATGACCGTGCCGTGGTAAATCAAGGGAACCGTCAGCGAGCTTCGGGCTCCGGCGGCCCCTTCGAGGTAAAGCGGGTCGTGGGTGGTGTCGGGACAGAGATAGCTCTGGCCGGTCGCCGCGACGAACCCGGTCACGCCATTGTTTTCTTTACGGGCGTAGAGCTCGCGGTTGGCGGCGCTTGGCGTCATCCCTTCGGTCAAGAGCGGGATGAGCTTTCCGCTCGGGCGGTCGAGCAAGCGGATCTCGATGAAGTCGAGACCGAGCAGGTCCTTCATGTGCCGCGTGATGTTGTACTTGAGCAGGTCGGTCCGCTCCTCGACCCCCAACTCCGACAACTCCTCGGGCGTCAAGTCGGCGAGCTCATCGCCTGCTTTGTGGATCGCGTTGACCTTCAACTGCTGCTGAGTCTCGTCGGTGATGTCCCGAGTCAGCGCGATCAACTGGGTGAGACTCTGGGACGAGTCAAAAACCGGCGTCACGGTGACTCGAAGATAGCGATTGGCACCGATCCGCAGTACGGTGCTCGCGGGCGTTTTCGACGCCACGGCGGAGGTGAACGGACAGGGGTCGGGACCGATCACTTCGGGATTCCCGAGCGCCCGATAGAACTTGCCGCCAATCGTCTCAACCGCCTGGTCGGCGAGCGAGTGAAATTCCGGGTTGGCCCAGATCACCCGGAGGTCGGGATCGACGATTGCCACGCCGTCGGCGATGGCGTCGAGAATCTCTTCCGCCTGGATCAGCACACCCGCCCAACGGACGGCCGTCAGTTGGGCGGTATCGACGTAAACCCCGTCGAATTCCTGATCTCGCAGTAAGACCAAGGCACGCGCCATCGTTCGCGCCGTGACGATCTCATAACATTGTGAGAGTTGCTCGCGCGGCGACGAACCGAGGTGACTGTCGCGCTCGATAACTAAAAGCCGAGGCTTGCCCGCCACACGTGTCGCTCCCGCTAAGACGCGGCACGTCCGGCCCCGCGCCGAGGGGCCGCTCCATACCGGCTCAAGATTCCCCATCCTACAGCCTCTCCCCTGCTTCGGACAAGTCGAGCACACGACTGACGTTGAGAATCCCGCTCGTGATGCCTCATCCTCACCACATCTCGCTCGCTGACGAACGCCCTTGGGGGTCGGTACACCCCTTCCTCGTCTACGCTCATTCGACCGAACATGTTGGAGACTTTGTTTGCCGATTCGCCCCTTTTTTTTCACGCGATCCCGCTTCCGAATTCGCCAAACCGGCCGACGGCGTGTGGCGGATCCACCGTAACTTCACGAGCCAGGTGGGTTGCACCTCGGAGCCGGACCGCGGGCGTGCTCGCGTTTTCGGAGCAAGCCGAGCGCGCGGCTTGACACGGCCTCGATTCGGCCACTAGCATCGCTCAAGCCCCTTCCTCGACACGATCTTGCCGCTGGAGCGCTGGTCAATGCGTTTAACCGAACGCCTCACCGGACATCATGGCGCCCTGCTGGTCGTCGATGTCCAAGAGAAGCTGATGGCACGGATCAAATACCGTGACCTGGTGGTCGCGAATGCGGTGCGGCTGGTCCGTGCGGCGGAGATTCTGAAGCTGCCTTTTTTGGCCACAGAGCAATACCCCGAAGGGCTGGGCCCGACCGTTGCGGAACTGGCCGCTCTGATCCCGGACCGGCACTCCAAGACGACGTTTCATTGCTGTGCGGTTCCCCAGTTCCTTGAACAGCTCTATGGACATCACATCAAGCACGTCACGCTCGTGGGAATCGAAGCCCACGTCTGCGTCGCGCAGACGGCGCTCGAGTTACTGAAGCTTGGTTTCGCCGTCCAGGTGCCGGCTGACGCCGTGGCGTCGCGGACGACGATGGATTGGAAATTCGCGCTCCGCCGGCTCGAAGCGGCGGGCGTGGTTCTGACAACGACCGAGGCGATCCTTTTCGAGTGGACCGAGCGCTCGGATCGGCCCGAATTCAAAGCGATCAGCGCGTTGGTCAAGTCGTTTCAGCAACCCGGTCTGCCCCAGGGTGAACATTAAACGAGGAGCCTCTCCGTGTCCGGAATTGAACGCCCCATGCCTCCGTCTCCTCTCAGCCCCTCGCCTCGGCTCCTCCTGGGTCCTGGACCCAGCGACGTTCACCCGAGAGTCCTGGCCGCCCTCGGTCTGCCGTTGCTCGGGCACATGGATCCCGAGTTCATCGCCTTGATGGACGAAACCCAGAACCTGCTCCGCTACGTGTTTCAGACTGAGAATCGGCTCACGCTCGCGGTCTCGGGAACAGGCTCGGCCGGGATGGAAGCGGTCGTCGTCAACCTGATCGAGCCGGGCGACTCCATGCTCGTTTGCGTCAACGGCGTCTTCGGCAGCCGGATGGTCGACGTCGCCGAACGCGCGGGGGCCAAGGTCACGGTGATTGAACGCCCCTACGGCGAAGTCTTTGATCCGGAGGAGGTCCGGGCCGCGGTCAAGCGGGTCGGACCGAAGGTGGTCGGCATCGTCCATGCCGAGACTTCGACCGGGGCCTGGCAACCCGTCGAGGAGATCGCCCGGATCGCTCATGAGGCGGGTGCCCTCATCGCGATCGACGCGGTGACCTCGCTCGGTGGTGTTCCGGTCAAGATCGACGAGTGGGGGATCGACGCGGTCTACTCGGGAACCCAGAAGTGCCTGAGCTGTCCGCCGGGCCTTGCCCCGGTCTCGTTCAGCGCTCGCGCCGCCGAGCTGATCGCCAACCGAAAAACGAAGGTGCAAAGCTGGTATCTCGACATGTCGATGATCCAGAAGTACTGGGGAAGCGACCGCGTCTATCACCACACCGCGCCGATCAGTATGAACTTCGCGTTTCGCGAGGCGCTCGCCCTGGTCGTGGAAGAGGGGCTCGAGGCCCGGCACGCGCGTCATGCCTTGAACGCAAACGCCTTGAAAGCCGGCCTGGCCGCCATGGGGATTGGCGTTGTCACCGTCGCGGGGCATCAACTCCCGCAACTCACCTGCGCTCAGATCCCCGACGGAATCGACGACATGGCCGTGCGCCGTCGGCTCTTGAGCGACTGGGGAATCGAGGTTGGTGGTGGCCTCGGCTCTCTGAAGGGGAAGGCCTGGCGAATTGGTTTGATGGGGCACAACTCGCGTCAGGCCAACGTGAGCTTGCTGCTCGCCGCTCTGGAAACCTGCCTGCGCGACCTCGGGAGCACCTTGGAACCGGGCGCGGGCCTGGCGGCGGCCTCAGAGGTCTATCGCCAAGCTCAGAAGTCGACTGGCAATTGAGCCTGGTCCGCGAGGCGTCAACGCTTCCTAACGATTCCCGAAGATGGTCCGCGTATTGCGGACCATCTTCGATTATGGCCTCGTTGGAAGTAGGGTCCGCGATGTTGACCCATGACGGATGGTGATGGTCCGCAAAGAGCGGACCCTGCTGATTCGCTCTTCCGCCGCTGGCGGTTGTATCGCCCAGCAGATCCGCGATCGTGCCCTGAATGCGGCTGGTGCCGTTTGTGACCCGGTCCACCGCCGCTTCGGGACCACTTTCCAGGTCGCGCTGTCGTTCGTCCCAGGTCGCGGCGAAGCGTCCAGGCGCGAGCCAGGTCCCAGGGGGCACTCGCGCTCGGACGATACGCTGACCATCGCGATGGGCTCATCGGAATCGGCTCCCCGTGGAGATGATCCTCTGGTGGTCAATCCTTCAATGGGATGTCGCCGAGGTCCGTGGTTTCGCCCGGTCGGACCGCGGCATCTTTGAATGCAAACCGCCGCTCCTGGGTGATCTTTGCCCAGCTTTCGGCCACCAGCGAATAGTCGCATCCCGTCGGCACGTTGGGCACGGTGAATCGCCCGTCATTGCCACACGCGATCTGGGGCAGACGCAGGGAGAAATCGCCGCCCGGTTTGAGGCCTGGCCGGATGATCGCCCCCGAGACCGGATTTCCGTCGGGATCCACGATCCGGCCGGTGATCGTCGCGGACGGTTCGAGCTTTACGACGACGGGGCCTTCCTTGTCATCGCCTTCCTTGACGTGAATCAACCGGCCGAGCTTTCGCCCCTCGTGGACCAACCAGACCATCCGATCCTCTTCGGGTCCCAGGGTCACCACATCGATCTCGGCCTGGGCCTCAGGCTCGATCTCGTACCCGCCGCGATCGCGGCAGCCGCCGGTTTTCACCCCCGTCACGGGCTTCCCCTGCGGGTCGACCACCCGAAGGTGGATCTTCGCCCCCGGATCCAGCGTGAGGTCGAGATCGACGACCTCAGTGTCCTCGGCAGGCTCGATCTCTTTCATCGAATCGGGGAAATAGCGACTCGCCGTGATCGGGTTGTGAACGGTGGCGAAGTGCCCGTGCTCGTTCATCCCCTGGATCGACTCGGCGCCGGCACCGCGGCGATAGGGCTTGCCCGTAAAGACCACAGCCCCGACGATCGCTCGACCCGGCAGCCCGACCAGGCGGTAGGTCCCGTCGGCCTTGCTCTGGTATCGATCTTGATAGCCAGCTCCAGCTCTGTAGACGCCGCCGCGGAATTCGGGGGTCGCCTGGACGAAGTGATTCTCCACAAAGGGCAGGTAATGGAGCCAGGCCCCTGCGACCGGCGCACCCGTTTCTTTGTCCGTGAGCTTACCCTCGATCCAGATCCCCCTGTGCAGGGCGATCTCGACCGAAATGGCCCCCAACCCCGGCGTGTCGGGTATGGCGACGCCCTGCATGAAAAAGGGCTGATCATCATTGGGTACGATCAGCAGCTTGTTTCCGCGGCCTTTGGGGAATCCCGCCAGACGGAACCGGCCCTCGCCATTGGTGCGGGTCTTGTTGAGGTTCTTGATGACGCCGACATTGGAGCCAGCAAAGCTGAGGCTCCGGACCTCGACGTCTTTCATCACCTTCTTGGTCTTCTCATCGCGAACGACACCCTCGACGACCCGGCCCGGCGCGGCCGTGAAGGTCAGGTCAGCTCCATAGACGGTCTGATTCCCGGGACCGAAGTCGTTATGAAATCCGCGAGTCGGGAACGGCTCGATCCGCCGCGTCACGAGGTCCAGGGTCGTGTAGGCGACCGTGGGTCCTGCGATCGAAAGCGTGACGACCTTTTCAGCGTTGAGGCCCTCGATGCGGAACCGGCCCTGGGGATCGGTCTCCGCATTATCTGAGGGCTTCTCCTTGTCCTCCTCAAGGTGCCGGTACGCCGCCCAGGGCGGCTCGCCCCTCCGCACGGCCTCCAGCCAGGGGGTCAGGTCGCCGCCCTTCGCCTTGGAGATCGAGTCGACCTGAACCGTGACCCCCGGAATCGGCCGGCCCTCCAGGTCGACGATCCGCCCGGTAATCGGCATGTCCGCCGGCTTGGGCTCCGGGTTGGGTTTGGGCTTGTCCGACGGTTTGAGTGCCGTCGCTGTCGCGTCGGCCCGTTTGACCTTGGGCGCTTCGATCCGGATATCGCCGAGGTCGATGAGCTCCCCCGCGCGAAGCGTACCACCGAAGGTGGGCCCGTCGTCGATCGTCCCTTCTCGGAGTTGGAACGTGTACTCGGGGACGAGGGCCTTGATCGTGAATCGGCCTTGGGTGTCGGTCTCGACAAGTCCGTTCGGATAGCCCCACCACTTTTCCTGATCGGGCGTCCGATAGGCCAGCCGCATCGGCATCCCCGGGCGCGGCTTTCCTTGGGAATCGACCAATCTCCCGGTCGCCATCGCTCCGGTCCGCATCCGCACGGTGACCAAGGTCCCCTTCTCCTGGGGGGGCCGCACGATTCCGACGAGCCCCCGCTCCGGATGCAGGAAGACCAGGTCGCGCGGCGGCTCCTTGGGGGCCATTCCGGAGACGGTGAATTCAGCCGTCTTCATGGGCTCCAAGGAGTCCACGGCCCAGCTTCGCGCCCCGGTCATCGGCTTGCCGTCGGGACCGAGTACAATTCCCGGGAAAGTGGACCCCGGGTCGAGGGTGATGTCCCGGTGCAGCGAGTTGGAGCCGCGGGGCGGATCGACCTCTGCGAGGGCCGAGTAATTGCTCGTGAAACCCAGATGGTACGGGGCCGTGCTCAACTCCCGTTGCTGGGTCCCGAATTCATCGTCTCTCTCGGGCGCGGAGAGATAATCGGCCCGTCGCAACACGGCGACCAGACCAGGACCGGGCAAGCCGGCGATCCGATATGAGCCGTCCTCCTGGACCGGGTGGTGATGGGAAAAGACCGAACCGTCGAACTCGGGGTATTCGGCGAGGCTTGGATTCTTGGAGTGGGCGAAATACTCCACGAATCCTGTCACTGGCTTACCCGTCGCCTTGTCGGTGATCTTCCCTTCGATCCAAACCCCTCGCCTCAGCTCGATCTCGAGCGACACCGGCGCGAGCCCCGGACCGTCGGGCACCTCTTTGACGCAGGGTGCGTACGGTTGATCCGCCTTCGGGACCGCCACGATTGTGTTCCCCTTCCCCTTCGGCATACCCGTCAGCCGAAAGTGGCCCTCGGCATCGGTGACTGTCTGGGCGATGTCATCCAGGTAATTGGGGCGGGTCGCCAGCGTCCGACTGCGGATCGGGACGCCCGCCAGTGGCTTCTTGGTGTCGGCATCCCGGACGACTCCGACGATCGGCCGCGTCGGCGCAGCGGCATGGCGAAAGCTCGCGCCGAAGTAGGTCGTCGCGACAAGCGGCTCGCCGGTTTCGTGATCGCCGCCGCCATGCGGGACTTCCACAGCCTTGCCCGGCCGGGTCAGGACGCGCAGTTGCTGGCTGACAACCTTCGGACTTTCGAGCTGGAGCCACGCGACGCGGTTTCGGCCGATACCCGTGATCCGGAAGCGGCCTTCGGCGTCTGTCAGGGCTGTGGAACTCGGCTCGAGGGTGTACCGTGAGAGGTACCTGTGTTCGAGCTCCCAGGGATCACCTTCCTTGCGTTCAACCGCGGCCAGCCAGGGGCCAAGGTCGTTCAGTGGCGACGCATTGATCTGGATCACCCGGAGGCTCGCGCCAACGATCGGATTCCCTTCGAGGTCGACGATCTGGCCGTCAATCGGCGCATCATCGACTTCCAGTTGCAGCCCCAGATTGTCCAACCGGTCGCCCGGACTCGTCTTGACCCAGCCGACCCCGAACCCCGGGGCCCCCGCCGACACGATCCGACTGTGCTCGAACTCCCTCGTTTCGGGAACCTCGATGATGAATCGGCCATCGGCCCCTGCCGTCGTGGAAACAACCAAGGTGTTGGGCTTACTCAGGTATCCATAAGCCGGAGTGAGATAGACAGTCGCTCCCGGCACTGGCTTCCCATCAGGGTCGATCACCTGGCCATGGACTGTCCGGTTGTCGTCGGCCTTCTCCGCGGCGTCAGGCTTCGGCGCTTCGACCTGCGGGGCCGCTGCCTTGACTTCCTTCCTCGCCCCGCTGACGCCGAGCAGCCCCGCGAGCAGGGTTCCTGCAATCCCGGCGATCAGTGCCGCTGCCACGGTCCGCCGTCCGGCACGGGTGCTGAGCGACCGTGAGGAGTCGAGGATCCGCACGACCCGCTGTCCGAGCAATGATCGGAGCGAGCTGATCCCCACCCCCGAAAGCGCGGTCGGCGGTAGCGCGCGACCCGCCAGTTCGACCAGATGGCCGGCGTATCGGGCGCGGTCGGCGCCATGCTGCACCACGTAATCGTCGCAAACCTCCTCAGCGGTCACCTCCAGCCGGCGTGAGAGGATCCAGAGCAACGGTTGGATCCACAAGTTCGCCGACGCCAATCGCCTCAGCAGGTTCCAGAGCCCGTCGCGGCGGGCGAGGTGCGCCAGTTCGTGAACGAACGTCTCGCGGAGATTATCGACGACGTCGTCCGGAAGCAGAATTGCCGGTCTCCAGAGCCCATCCAGACACGGGCTGAACAGGAATGGGCTTCGCAAGACGCTCGGCGCGGTCAGCCTCAGCCGATCCGCGATCTCGCGACAGAGCGCCTCAGCGTCGGCCTCGACCGGGACCGCCGCGGACCGCAGGCGAGCCATCCGCCGCTGACCGATCAAGAGCCTCACCATCAAAACGACCGATCCGATCAGCCAGACCGCGAAGGCAATCCCCGCCATCGGCATCAGGCTCAACAGGTGAGACGGAGCAGGCTGTTGAGTCTCCAATATCTTCGGCTCAACCATCGGGATTGGTTGCACCGGCGGCTCGGGATTCGGACTCATCCCTGCGATCGAGGAAATCGACTCGAGCCCCGGCTCGAATCTCTGGGCGGGTCGAGCCTCGTCGATCGGCTGTTGCCGCAATTCGGCACCCAGTTTCATCCCCGTGGACACCTCGGTCCTAGGTGGCGGGAGGCGGAGTTTGAATCCGTCGACGCCGGCCCAGGTCAACAGCGCCGAGGCGATCGGACAGACCAAAACGCCCGCCAGCGTGGTTCGATAAACGGCCGACTGCACGGCGGGGCCCGACTTCCTGACCAGCCGGCCGGCGAGCAGGCCGATCCCGAGGAGTAACGTCGACTGCGCGAGCCAGGTCAACGCAAGGCCCATCAGAAGCGTTGTGAGCGTTGCAAGATCGTGCGACATGGCAACCCCTTTCGGTTAATCCTTGCGCCTCTGGTCGATCAAGCGATGGAGCTCGTCGAGCTCCTTTTTCGAGAGCTGCTCGTTGGTGAGCAGGTGAGCGACCAGACTGCCGACGCTCCCGCCAAAGACCCGCTCCAAGAGATCGCGGGTCGCGGTCTTTTTGACCCGGTCCTCTTTGAGTTGTGCGTAGAAAAGGAAAGTCCTGCCCTCCGCAGAATGGCCGACCGCTCCCTTCGCCTCGAGCTGACGCAAGAGCGTCTGCACGGTGCTGTGCGCCACCGATCCCGGCTCCGACTCGTTCAGAGCGTCCGTGATCTCGCGGGCGGTGATTCTCCCGCGCTCCCACAATTCCTGCATGATGCGGAATTGCATCCGCCCCAGTTGCGTCTCGCCCATCGCCCGCGCCTCCCCGACCAAGTTTTTGTTTACCATGATAGATCTACTGGAGTAAACGATTGGCGCCAAGGGGGTGCCGCATCTCTTCTCCCGAGGAAATTGAGTCGGATGAGGCGTCGAGGTCGAGGCGTTCGACAGGCACCGGTGAACCGGCACCCCGGTTGGTTGTGATGCGATCCCGGGCCGGGACCACGTCGATCCGCGGCGAGCGATCGTTCGGGACCCTTCTTCTCTTAAGTCGGTCCTGCTGGCCGTACCCAAAGGACGGCCTCCAGATGCTCCAATCTCAGGGACGCACTTTATGTGTTGGCAATTATGGATGCGAGAATTGTGAAAGGTGGGCGAGCGTAAATATTGGCTTAGCCACGAGAGGACTTGAGGTAACCCTGGAGGCGTGGCGGACCGACGGATTCGGGCCGGCCGCGACTACGGCACATGGCTGTCCGCCAGTTCGTTTGCCGAGTTGGCCTGTTCCTGCACTTGTGTCGGCCCGACAGCTACCGCGGCCCAAAAGACGCTTTTCTCCGGGGCGGGTCCGCAATTCCACTCTGGGGTAAATCGCCGTGATGGAACCGAGCGAGCGCATCGTTGCATCGCCTCACGAGTATCATTACGATCGCGGCAGACCGACCCTCCGAATCATACCGGTCCCGGCCCGTCCGACGATCGATGGCGGGACGATCGAGGTCGATGGGAGGCCTCCTATGCTCGTCACGTTCGCCTTATTGTTGGCGATCCCCGCCGTCGCCGTCGATGAACCGCTCGGGACGATCGAGGGTGTGGCCCGATTCGCCGGTACCGACCGGCCAGCGGCCGGCCTGACGCTGCACGTCATCGAGCAGACCGACCCGAGATTCGCGGTCGTCGTCGACGGCCAGGGACGGTTCCGCTCGCCGGCCCCGTCCGGTTGGTCCGTCCCCCAGCCCGACGGGGTGGCGACGCCCTGCTGGGCCGTGGCCGAACCCGCCGGGCGATGGCAGGTTGAGCCGATCGATTCCCCCCCGTTTCCCCTTCCACCGGAGCCTTTGCGTCAGTCGGTTGCCCAGGGCCTGGCCAGGCACGTCAAGGCGAGTTGGAAGAAGGGCATCCTCCGCGTCGAGTGCCCGGAGCCGGGCGAGGTCGACGTCCTTGTCCGGGGGCCCGACGGCAAGCCCCTGCCCGACCGTCCGGTCCGCGTGGTTCCGGACGCGGCGGCCTTCCAATCGTTCGGCCCCGCCAACGCCCGGTTCGCCGGCCGGACGGACGCCGCGGGTCGGTTCCGGATGCGCTGGTTCGAGGGTACCAGGCAACTCTGGGTCACGGTCCCCGGCGAGGGGTCGGGCTCCTCCCCGATGTTTGAGGTGGCCGCGGGGAAGACCGTGACCGTCGAGACCTCGCCGCTGGCACGATTCGGCTCGATCGCGGGGCGGTTGGCACCGAAGCTCGCCGGGCCGGGGGTCAACGTCGTCCTCGACCCCAAGACTCAGAAGCCTACGCCCTGCGACGAGGACGGCCGGTTCGAGGTCCGCGAGATCCCGCCGGGCCGGTACGTCCTCCGGCTGACGAAGGGCAACGAAGGCGTTCGGGCCGGCCAGGTCACCGTCTGGGTCGCGCCGGGGGGGAAGGTCGAGGGCCTTGTGGTCGACGAGATCCCGCCGCCCACGCCCGAGGAGGTCGAGCAGCAGAAGAAATTGCTTCAGCATCTCAACGGCCGGCGAGGTAAGAACGACAAGGACGAGCTCTGGGTCGAGGGGACCGTCCGCGACACGTCGGGCCGGCCGCTGGCCGGGGCCGACGTCTTCGTCCGGACCGCCTTCCACGGAGGCATGCGGATGTACGAGGACGTCCGACAGGCCTCCACCGACGCCCGGGGCCACTACGCGATCAGCGGGCCGGTCCACGGCTTTGTCGAGGGCCTTGTCGTGGTCGCCAAGGCCAAAGGGCGTCCTCCCGCCGTGGCGAACGCCGAGGCCCGCTCAACCCGGAACGACCGACCCTCGAAGCTCGACCTGACCCTGGCCGACTCTGGCGGCTCGGCGAGCGTCACCGTGCTCAAGGACGACAAGCCCCTCTCCGGTGCCAACGTCCGCCTCGAGGCCGAAGGGGGCGCGAATATCCACTTCGGCTTCGGCTGGGCCAGCGGTACGGAAGGCCCCGCGCTGGCCGCTCTCGACGCCATCCTCGGCCCGACGGCGGCGACCGACCGGGACGGCGTCGCGCACTTCGGCGACCTCCTGCCCGGCCTCTACGCGGCTTATGCCCACGCCGAGGCCCACGGCGTGGCCGTCTCGCCTGGACGCGAGGCGAAGGTGACCCTGGCGACCGCCCCCGTCGAGCACGTCGCGCGATTCCTGGTCGTCCGCCCCGACGGCCGCCCCGTGACCGACCAGGACGTCAGCCTCCAGTTCGGCCGGGGCGGGCAGACGAACTGGAGCTCCAGCATGAAGCTCAACGGGGAGGGGGCCGGCGAGCGTTCGTTCGAATCGGCCGGGCTGTGGACGGTCGTCGTCCGGTTTCGCGACGCGCCGATCAACTCGTTCCCGATCCATGAAGCGCCGTACGACGAGGCCGAGGCGCTGGTTCCGGTCTCGCCCACGCTCGGGGCGGTCGAGCCGATCCGCCTGGTTGGCGTCCGTCGCGAGCGACAAACGGGGTCGCTCCTCGTCCGGCTGCTCGACGTCGACGGCCGGCCGGCGCGGGGCGTGGTCGGCTTCGACGGGTCGATCAGCTCGACCGACGAGCGGGGTGAGATCCGCTTCAAGGGCCTGCCCGGGCGCAAGTTGTTCGTCGCAGGCCACCTCAACGGCCCGACGCCGCCGCCATGGTCGACGGCGGGTCCGATGCCGGCGGACGACGCCCTCCGCGGGCGGTTCGCGCTCGTGCCGGCCGCCGAGGTCGCGGTCGTCCCGGGCCGCGAGGCGACTCTCGAACTGCGGGCCAGGCCGCTCGGCTACGTCCGGGGAACCCTCAAGCCCGCCGACGGCCGGTGGGCCGCCGACTATGGGGTCTTTCCCCAGTACGACAGGCGCGTCCTCGAGCCGAGCTGGCGATACGACCCGGCGACGGGCGACTTCCTCGCCGGGCCCTTCCCCAGCGGCCCGGCGACGCTCCAACTCTTCGAGAAGATGCCCGACGGGACGCAACGGAACTGCGGCCGGCCGGTGGTCGAGGTCGTCGCGGGCGAGGTGGTGCACGTCGAGCTCAAGCCTGGCGAACCCGAGGCCGCCGACCGCTCAGCCGCCAAGCGGCAGACGATGCTCGGCATGGGCGGAATTACCGTCAACCCGGGAGCGCCCGAGGCCGCGCCCTTGACCGTGTTCCTGCCTGACGGCACGACGCCCGCCTTCGCCGCCCAAGCCATCCTCTACGAGCCTGGGCAGGAGCAGCCCACAGCGCACGGGATCAGCGACGCCAGCGGCCATTTGACCTGGCGGGGGATGTGGAGGTTTGGCAATGCCGACGACCCTCCCAAGGCCGGGCTCGTCGAGAAGCCGACGCTGGTCGTCTCGCTCCCCGGCCGCCATGGCGCGGCGATCGTCCCGCTCGAGGAGGGGGCGGCCCGGCGGGTGGTCCTACCGCCCACAATCGAGGCCGAGGGGACGGTCAAGCTCGGCGGCCGGGCCCCACGCGTCGACGGGTCGCTCGTCCGGGTCGTGGCCGCCCACCAGGGGCGAGGGGTCCTCGACGCCGCGCTCGGCTTCGCGACCACGGCCGGGCCCGACGGCCGATTCACTCTCGCCGGGCTCACGCCCGGTCGCTACCTGGTCCAGGCCGCCCGCGACGGGATCTGGGCCTCGAAGGCGGTCGAACTCCAGGTCGAGTCAGACAAGGTTCCGCCGCCGCTCGCCCTCGAGATCCCCGCGCCCGGAGAGTCGGTCACGCTTGAATTCGTCGACCACGCCGGCCGGCCGCTCGCTGGCGAATCCTTCACGTTGGCCCGCCCCCAGGGCCCTTTCGCCTCGCTCTGGCCGGCGACCCTCCGGGCCGACGCCTCGGGCCGCCTCACCCTCCGGGGGCTCGAGGCCGGCCCGCACTCGGTGTCGATCTCGGGGACGACGGAGGCGGCCACGTTCCAAGTCGGCGAGGCGCCCGGCCGGCCCGCCCAGGCGGCCGTCAAGCGGGTCATCCTGCAACGCCCAGTGCCTTGATAAGGAACTGCTCTCGAGGAGCAAAAGAGTCAAACCAGGTATCGAGACGGGGCCGAAGTCATGGGGCCTAATGTCGGGGTTGTCGATACCGGGAGGCAAACCCCGGAAGAGGCTGGATGGCTTTGTCGACCTACTCTGGGAGATGACATCGCCCACGGCGCAAACGGGTTCAACGATGGCGAACCCCCAACGAATCGGGCGTAACGAGATCATCCCAATCACTTTGCAGAGTGGGTGGAGCCAGGATGTGACCGATCGCGAGGACGAGTCACCCGTGGCGAAGACTCGATTCCGTCACCTTGGCCCGTCGCTCGGTCCCGCGTAGAATGGGGTCTTCCACGCAACCTCGATGATGACTTCACGAGGACGCTGACGTCACTCGAGACGCCTTGTTTCCTGTTTCCGCGGGGACAAACGATGGGGAAGGAGGAGGGCGTGAGCTCCATCGAAGCTCCGCTCGCACCGGCCTGATCGTTCTCGAGGAGTCGCGCGTTCTCTGTCCATTCCACCCGCTAAGTTTAAGGGAGCAACCGCCATGTCGCAGGGCGCCGAACCGACTTCTCAGACGACCCCTCCTACGCCGCCACATGGCCATCGACCGGCATCCGCGGCTCAGGTTCCGGCGACCTTGGTTCCCCAAGAGGGTTGGCACTTCCTGCACGTCTTTTACAAGGTCGATCGGGCCGCTCTGGCCGGTCTCTCGGCCGAGACGCGGCGGGAAGGGATCGAGGCTTTGAAGAAGGTGCTCGACCCGGCCGCACCGGGCGCTCCCGACCGTCTGCAGTGCTTCGCGGTCCCCGGCCACAAGGCCGACTTCGGGATCATGCTGGCCGGAGCGGACCTGAAAGCCGTTCACGCGACCCAGATCGCAATCCAGGCCTCCCCCCTCGGTCCGGCCTTGGTGGCGACCAGCTCGTTCTACTCGATCACCGAGGTCTCGGAATACGTGCCCGATGTCGAGGAATACGGCCGAATCCTCCGCGATCGCGAAGGGATCGACCCCGAGAGCTCGAGCTACAAGACGAAAGTCGCCGCCTACGCCGCGCGGCTGGAGCCGATGAACCAGCAGCGGCTTTATCCCGACTTCCCCGACTGGCCCTGCTTCTGCTTCTACCCGATGAGCAAAATGCGCCAGGGCGATCAGAACTGGTATCTGCTTCCGTTTGAAGAACGCTCGGAATTGATGAGCCACCATGGCCGAAGCGGTATGAAATTCGCTGGAAGAGTGTCACAGTTGATCACCGCCTCCACCGGAATCGACGACTGGGAGTGGGGGGTCACGCTCTGGGCGAAGAACCCGTCGTACCTCAAGGAGATCGTTTACACGATGCGGTACGACGTGAGCTCGGCGAAATACGCGCTCTTCGGTGATTTCTTTTTCGGATACATCCTGTCCGCCTCCGAACTTCTGGACACGCTCCGACTGTAAGGGGACGATCAAGAGACGGAGCGATCGCGCGACCGCTCGAAGGACTGTGACCAGTCCAGGCGGTCGTGCGCTCTCGGCAAGGAATGCTCCTTTCAGGAGTTCATCATGTGGATCTGCCCGAAATGTGGCGTCAGCGTGGAGCCCTCGTTCGACGTCTGCTGGTCGTGCGGTACGACCGCAGACGGTGTGGAAGACCCCACGTTCGTCACGGCCGACAATGCCGACCCGATCGAGGATCATCCGCCTGGTGATTTGAGGAACTCCCCGCCGAAATCGACCCTCGAACCCGAGTGGCCCGCTCCTCCATTCGAACTCGTGGAATGCTACCGGCCACGCGACTCGGCGGAGGCCAAGTTCCTGGTTGACCGCCTGGCCGAGAACGGGATCATGGCCGTGGCCAATGGGACGCACATGGGAAACATGGAATACGTGCTGCCCCTGTTCTCGCCTCGACTCGAAGTGCGCGCCGAGGATTATGCTCGGGCGCGTGGCCTCGTCGACGAATTTGAGCTCCGCAAGAAGGCGCGCCGCGCGGACGTCGAGGCCTTCTGAACCGTTCCGTTTCCGAGCCTCTGGACGATCCAAACGACAATGGGTTGAGGTAACCGCGACATGTGGACCTGTACGAAATGTGCGACGAAGGTTGACCCCTCGTTCGAGGTCTGCTGGTCATGTGGGACCGGCCGTGATGGAGTTGAGGACCCGACCTTCGTGCTCGCCGATTCGGTTCCGCCTGCCCACTCTCCGCTCGAACTCGATATGCCGCCGGGCAATGACCCGATTCCTCAAGCCGCCCCGCCGCTCGAGGACCTGGTCGAAGCCTACTGGGCGAGCGACCTGATGCAGGCGACGTTCCTCGCCGACAAGTTGAACGAGGAAGGGATGCCTGCCGTGGCAGACACCCATGACATGCATGACGCGCTCGGCAGCATGCGCGACGGTCCGCGGGTCTGGGTTCGCGCGGTCGACCTGCCTCGCGCCAAAGCCTGGCTCGAAGCCTACGACCTCCAGTACAAGACCGAGCACGGTGAACCGGATCGCCGTTAAGTGCGGTGGATTATCGGCCCCTTGGGAGCGACGCGCATCAGGTCAGGCTCCCCTCAGCGCGGAGGTTCGGATCTTGAAGGAGTTGATCCTCGCGAGTACATCGCCTTACCGCCGAACCTTGTTGGCGAGGTTGGGGATTCCGTTTCGTTGTCTCGCGCCTCGGGTCGATGAGGACGCGATGAAATTGGGGGACTGGGAACCGCGTGAATTGGCCGAGCACCTCGCGCTCGCCAAGGCCCAAAGCCTCGGCGAAGCCGAGCCGGCCGCGACCCTGATCGGGAGCGATCAACTCGTCAGTTTCGAGGGGAGGATCTACGGCAAGCCGGGAACGACCGAGGGCGCTGTCGAGCAACTCTCCGCAATGGCGGGACGGTCGCACCTACTGATCACGGCGCTCGCGGTGTGGACCCAGGGAAAAACCTCGGTCCACACCGACATCACGACGATGCACATGCGACCGCTATCGCGTGTCGAGCTGGAACGCTATGTGGCGGCCGATCGTCCTCTCGATTGCGCGGGGAGTTACAAGCTGGAGGAGCGCGGAATCTCACTCTTCGATCGGGTCGAAACGCAAGATTACACGTCGATCATGGGCCTGCCACTGATTGCCCTGACAAGCCTGCTGCGGACGCTCGGTTATCCCATCCCGTAAGCCGCCGCCAGGGGGGTGTCCCCTGGATCGGCGGTGGCTGGACGAGCATCGGCTTGGCTGACGCAGTGACGATCGCGGAGGGCTCAGCGATCGTCCTGGTCGTCCCCTTTGGTGGCGCGCGGGTCGAGGATCTTCTCGACCGATTTGACCAGTTTTTCCATCGCGAACGGCTTGCGAATATAGTCGCGAACCCCGAGCATCTCGGCGTAGGCGCGGTGGCGGCTGCCCTCGTTCCCGGTGATCATGATGGTCGGAATCAGACCTCCGGGCCGCCCCTTGAGCTTCTCGAGAACGAGGAACCCGCTCTTCTTGGGCATCATCATGTCCAGGACGATCAAGTCGGGACTCTCGCGCTCGGCGATCGTGAGTCCGGAATTGCCGTCCCTCGCAACCATGATCCGGTAGCCCTTGCTCTCAAGAACGGCGCGCATGGATTCGACGATTTCATTATCGTCGTCGACGAGAAGGATAACCTTCTGGGCTGACGGCATTACTGTGGCTCCAGCGCAATGTTGCTCGCGAGACTACTCATTTTATCATAAACCGCGGTTCAGGGCGGAGCAAGTCCGCCGCCGCCTGGAACCGTTAATGGCCGTGACGGTTCACGACCGGCCGGGTCGATTCGTCGGTGCGTTTCAACGAGCCCGATCCGATCGGACCAGGACCGAAAGTAGCGGATTCGCCTCGCTTCATGGCTGCCAATGCTTCCGCCCATCCACCCTCTTTACCGAAGTCCCCCGGCATCGTCATAATGGTTCGTAACGGACCGGCTGGTATTGGCTAAGTCTTGGCCAAGGGTCCAACCTGTCGCACATCCCTCCCCAGCCTTTCTCGGAAAGGATCGTCGACTCATGAACCTTGGGAAATCCTGGCGATCAATGCTTCGGCTGGCCAGCCTGTCTCTCGTCATCGCTGGCTGCGGGGGAAGTGATATTCCCGACCCCGACGCCGACACGAACGCGGCCGCCGAACCGCCTGCGTCCTCAGGGCCGGCTGCCGCTCCGGCGGCCCCAGCCCCCGCGGCCCCAGCTCCGGCGTCCGAGCCGGCAACTCCCGCCGTCGCCGAGAGTGAAGCGCCCGCCGCGGCGGCACCCGCCGAAGCCTCGGCCCCAACTCCCGCCGCCGCCGCCGCGCCCACGGCCGAGCCGGTCGCCGCCGCGAGTTCTGCCGAGGAGACGCCGGCCGCATCCGCGGCATCGGAAGCACCCGGGGCCGCCGTGGATCCGAGTCGAGCGAAGAACGCGTCGGCGACTGCGGACATGCTCGCGCTCGGGAACAAGCCCTTGCCGACGGAAGCTCCGGCGGTCCCGACAACTCCTGAGGGACCGGGGGCTCCTGGTGCCATGGCCAATAACATGTTGGCCAACCCTCCCGGAATTCCCACAAGTGCCACAGGCGCGCCGGGTGGCTCCATGCCTGGCATGATGCCTGGTGATATTCCCGCCAGTCCGGGGGCCAACAGCGGCGAGATTCCGGGATATCCGGGGGGAACCGAGGGGACCCATGCCGGTGGTGATACCGGGCACGCCAGTTTCCGATCGCCCAATAGCGCCGTGGACGCATTTCTGAAAGCGCTCAAGGCGAAGAATGCGGAACGATTGGCGGAGGCCACCGCCCGACGGGCGCCGACCGAGGCTTCCGGCCCGAAGAATCAGAAGCTCTTCGCCTCGATCCTGGAACAAAGCCTGACCGAGGACGACCTGAGCGACCTGGCCAACAAGCTAGAGGGGTACACGGTCGTCGGCAATAACGCGCCCAAGAGCACGGGGCGATACACGCTCATTCTCGGCAAACCGGGTAAGAACGGCGAGTACTACCGGCGGACGATTACCGCTCGTCACGAGAAGGACGGCTGGAAGGTCCTCGATATCAGTGGCGTGGGCACGATCGAGAAGCCCATTATGATTCGCGGTCGCGGAATGCGCCGTTGAGGCCATCGAACCGCTCCGGCTTGGCACCCGTATGCTTCGCTTGGTTTGCACTCTGTAAGTTTGACGACACACGTTTTGTAGTTTTTTCCGACCTCCGGCCCAAAAAAATGGGTCGGAGGTTATTTTTTTCTCAAGTTGTCCTCTTGCTTTGCCGCGAGAGTGGCCATTTTGAGGTTTTCTCAAGGTTTGGCTTTGAAGCTGCATTAGCTCCTCATCGTTCAAGTTTATTCATCTTGCCGCAGCGACGGACATCACATCTCCAGACAGTGCCCAAGGAAGGAGCCTGTATGGCCTTGTCCAGCCTTCGCCTCTGCGCGATGCTCGAACTCTCCGTGATCCTGTTCCAGGTGGTTGGAGTGATTGCGCTCTGCGTGAGTCGACTTTTGCCCCCCTCCTCGATTCGATGGGCGAACCGGGGCCGCGCGGGCTTCGTCGTGGCCATGATCGGCCTCGGCCTCGCCGGTGCCTTTTGTGGTCGACATGACTCGGATTTCGCCCTCTTCGCTGGCGGATCGATGACGATCCTGCTGATCGGAATGACCATGGGAAGCGGGCAAGTCGATACGACCGTACCGCCCCGAAGCCTGGTCGCTCCGGAGGCGAATCTCGCGAGCTGAACTTTTTCCGAACGCGTAAACTCAATTCCACACACGTGTTACCATAACGGGGCCTTTCGGCCCCGGTTTTTTTTTGCCTTGCGATTTGACACGCCAAAACCGCGCGACATAGTTTCGCGACGAATCGGAGTACGGCGGATGGAATCGCGAAGGCTTCATTTGATTATCCCCCAATTCAACCCGCCCCTTTCATCCGTTGCGATGATCGGCCCGCTTCCTTTGCCAGGGTCTCTTCCGGCGCAAGCGTCGGGCAGTCCTTGTCAGGAACGGTCACTTCCGAGACGCAGTAGCGTCGGACCAATCCCCGACCCGAACGACGTGTCCCGCTCGTCGTGCGCTAGAGTGGTCGAGTCGGATACTGGCGGGAGAAGGACAAGCCCATGTTGGTTGGACTGAAACGGATTTCCAAGGCACTCGGCCTTCTGGCCGGCTTCGCCGCGTCGACCCAGGGACAGGCGATGGCTCAGAGTCCCAACCAGACGACGGCCAACGCCGTCGCCGGGGCCCTCAGAGCAAGTCAGGCCCTTTCCGGATATCGTATTGCGATCGAGACCCGCGACGGCGTGGTCACCCTCACTGGTACGGTCGCCACTCCGGCCCAGAAAGCCGAAGCGGTCGCCCGCGTCCAAGGGGTTCCCGGCGTAGCCGCGGTCAGCGATCAACTGAATTTGGCCAGTGACAGCCGGGTTCAGCCGGTCCAGTACCAGCCGCAACAAGTGGCGATGGGAGGCCGTCACAACCGCTTCGGTAACGCAGCCGGTGTTGGCGGTGGCGAGGTCATCTACGACGGTGGCGCTGGTGCCGGAGCCGCCCCTGCCGGGCCCTCCTTCGACGGCGGGCCGCTTCCCGAAGGTCCTGCCGGAGCACCGGGTGCCACTCAGGCGGCCGTTCCGGGTCAGCCGAACTACGCGTGGCCCAGCTACGCTCCCTATCCCAACTACTCCGCGGTCGGCTACCCGACCGTCTACCCCTGGCAGGCCTGGCCGAACATCGGCCCGCCCCACCCCTACCCCGAAGTGCCCCTCGACTGGAGAGCAGTCACGCTTCGTTGGGATGACGGCCTGTGGTGGCTCGACTTCAAGAAGCACTACACCCGACCGTTCTTCACCCCGTACCCGTTCGGCCTGTTCGCCTACTGAGCCAGGCGAGAGGGTCACCACGATCCCACGTCTTTCTCAACACCGAAGAGTCGCCAGGATTCGTTCCTGGCGGCTCTTCGGTCGTTTCGAACCCAGGAAATTCTCCCAAACATTCGAAACAAAGACTTCAGAAATGGGGCCTATGACGCGAGGGCGAATGATGCAAGAGGAATTTGCGTCACAGCAAGGAAATTCCTCACACACCGAGCTATCCTCGTTCGATAACTAAGCCACATGGGCCGGTTAGTCGATTCGACACGACGCCGAATCGATCGGTCATCAGCGCCGAATCAACGAGCCCGGCGCCGAGGCCGGTGGGGCAGGATTGCCCGCCGGCGCGTTCGCGCAAGTTCCATGGAGGGGAGATCCAATGACCCAATTCGCGCGGCATCGGGGCCCGATCACCCCGCGCTGGGTTCGCGGGATTCTGACGGGAACCTTATTGGCGGTCGTCGCCACTAGCAACCTCGGTTGCGGCCTGTCCTACGTATTCCGGAACATTTCGCCACTGCGTCCGACCGGTTGGTCGTTTGCATGGCCGATCTTGCCGTCTCAGCAGCAACGACTCGAACGCGATATGGAACGCGAGGAAGCGGATCGCGTCCCCATTCTCGACCCGATCGTGGGCGAATTCGCTCCGGCGACGTGCCTCGACCCGCCCAGCGAGCAGGAAGTCTGGAACAAGGTCACCAAGTTCAAGAACGGATCGCCGCCGTTCTACGAGACGCAGAGGAACAACGTTCGGTTCCTGATCGAGAAGATCGGCGACAAGATCGACCCTTGCAAGGTCTATCCTCTGGCCGGACCGTGCCAACTCGTCCACTGCCACTACAAGTGCACCATCTACTTCGACGAGTCGTACTGGTCCGACTACCCGATCCCGTTCAACCACGTCGATCATCGGGTTGAGGTCGTCTACATCGACAAGGATCACCTTCGCCGCTGCGGTGGACCCCCCGTCGCGACGACCCCTCCGTGACGTCGATCCGACGGTCGCGATTGAACCGTCAGGTCTGATCTGACTCGCTGACCCGCCAAGGTCATGCCCCGGAATGTCGGCTCGCCTCCCAGGCGCCGACATTCCGGGGCTTTTTTTTCGTTGCGCGGGCGGTTCCTCGAATCGCGAGCAGGAGTGAGTCCCGGTCGCGTTGTCGTTGTCGAAGCGATGCTCAGGCTAGCAGGTTAGTCTGCGTCGAAGAACGGAAAGAGTCTTCTCAGCTCTCCCTCGTTGGGCTGGGTCCCATATTCGCAAACCTCAAACGCCTCGGCCGTTTTCACCGCCTTTCCCTTCTCCGGGCCGAATTCCTTGACTAACTTGTCGCGGAAACGATCGGCGAGCGCTCCGTAACGCTGGGTGGTCCGTTTCCGGGTCCAGTCGAGCCGCTCGGCTTTTCCGGTTGGAACCTGATCGAGATAGCCGGCGAGCCAGGGGTTCCACTCGTAGAACTGGGACCCGAGAGCGTCAATCGCTCGAACTTTCTGGTCGAGCGTGGAATCGATCGGGACGACGACGTCGGGCTGGAACGGATTCGGCTTCTTGAAATCGTCCTCGGTGTACAGAAAAACCGGGTTTTTCCTCAACGCGGGAACGTCGGGGCAAAAGCTCGGGACGATCACCATGAACGCGGCATCCTGAACGAGAACCCCCGTGTAGCGATGGTCCGGGTGATAGTCGTTGGGGCGGTGGGAGATCACCACGTCGGCCTGCCACTCGCGAATCTTCCGGGTGAATGTCCGGCGGTTTTCCAACGTCGGCAACAACTCGCCGTCGTGGATATCGAGGACTTCGGACGTGATGCCGAGGATCTTGGCGCACTCCTGAACCTCGGCCGCGCGGCGCCGAGCCAGGATTGCGCCGGCCATCTCGTGATGGCCAATGTCTCCGTTGGTTGCACTGACGAACTTGACCTTGTGCCCGAGCTTGGCCCAACGCGCGGCGACACCGCCCGCCTCGAGCTCGCAATCATCAGGATGAGCTCCGAACACAATGATCCGAAGCGGCCGATCGTTCTCGGCGGCCCAGAGATTCGGGCAACAGGACGCGGCCGCCAGCAAAAGGGGAAGCGCAAAGCGAAGCCATCGGAGCATCGGTCAAATCTCCTTGAGAGAGAACGTGGGAACGGACCCGAGATACCTGAGTGTCCCGGAGACGTTCTATCCGTCGCCCATTCGCGAGTCGAACGAAAAGCGGTCGAGCGCGGATCCAGGGCCCGCGTTCAACGCCTTGGCGGACCCAACGGAAACCGGTTGAATCGGCAAAGGGGCGCGTGCCGTCGGGCAATCGTTCGTCCGAAATGGCCTGTTCGGTTGACCAGGACAATTCCCATGGCCTTGGTCTTTCGCAGGTGGTTGCGGAGATTACTTTTCGAATTGTCGATAATGCTTGCCGAGTCAGGAAAAAACGCCGTAGAATCGATAGGATGAGTACACGGCTCGGTTCACTCGCGTTGATCGGACTCCTAATTCCTGGGAGCTGGGGACCAGCTCGCGCCGGCGAGCCTTCGTCTCCACCGGACTGGTCGGGGACGCTGCAACCGCCCGACGGCCGGCGCCTCGCCGGAAAGCTCCTGATCGACGACACGTCGTCGGTGGTTCGATTTGCAGTCGACGGAAGCGGTTCCGCGCTGCCGATCGAGAAAGGGGCGGTGGTTACCTTTGATGGGCCAGGCCCCGAACCGACCGCCGGCTCTCCTCCATTCCAGGTCGATCTGGGCCTTGGGCGGAGGATTTCCGGACGGCTTGGGCTCGTGGATGGCAAGCAAGTGCGGCTCGACGAAAGCTCGGCCGGCGGCCGCGTGTCGATCGCGCGGTCGGGAGTCCGCTCGGTCGTGCAACGCCTGGGCGAGATGCAAATCTTCGACGATGGGTTCGAGACCCTGAACGGCAAGCGGTGGGTGCTCATCGGTGATCCTGAAATCGCCAACGAGCCGAAGATGGCCGGTGAACATAGCCTGCGTATTCCCGCGGGGGGAACCTCCGTGACCCGTCGCCTGGACGAACCGGTGGCGGCGGGCCGGCTTGAACTCGCCTTTTACGACAGCGGGGCCATCGAGCCCGATCAGCATTGTTTTGTCGATCTTCTGTTCCGAAGCCCGGCCGACCCGGTGACGGTTCGCGTCATCCTCGGTTGGTCGGAAGAAAGCCTTTCGGTCGAGTCTCCCGGTGGACCGGCGCTCGCGGTCCAGCGTCTCGCGCGCAAAGCCGGTTGGCACCGCTTGAGCCTTCGCTTTGGGCCGGAGCAAACCGAGATCGCCGTGGACGGCAACGACCTCGCACACGGTAAAGGCCCGGGCGGCTCCCTCGTCGAGGTCCGGCTCGCCACCAGCAACGCGGGCCGTGGACCGGCGCCCAACGGCCTCAAGGCCTATTTCGATGACCTTCGCCTGGTTCGGTTCTCCGAAGGGGGCATGGGCCTGGAAGTTGACCCGACCCAAGACGAAATCCGCCTTTCCGGCGGTGACCAGGTTTTCGGCACCATCGTGCAAGCCGACGCCGGCGCGATCAAGCTGCGGGTCGATCCCAACGAGATCCAAATGCCCTGGAGTGAAGTCGCCGGACTCCAGTTCCGCCGAGTCGCCGGTCAGTCGGAGCCCATCGACGGGACCTGGCTGCGGATCGACTGGCGCGCCGCGCCGGGGGACGACCCCCTCGATCTCGACCGGATCGATGGCGCCTTGGTCAGCCACACCGCCACCGGTTTGACCCTGGAAGTTCCTTTTGTGGGACGATTCACGGTCGCACGCAACCGATTGAGGCGGCTCGAGGTTCTCGGCCGCGGCCGGAGAATCGTCGTCGACGCCACGGCCCACCACTTGGGAAATGAGATCGTCGCGAGCCCGCTTCCGCTCGATCCGCCTCAACCCGAAGGGCGAACGCTGGAACGCGCGATCGAGCTTGCCGACGTTCCTCCTGGAGCCGCCTTTCTCAGTCTCGACGTGGTTCAAGTGGCCGGCGAAAGCGCGGGGCTTCCCTTCTTCAGCTTCGTCAAGGACGGAGAGATCCGGACCAATGTCTCAATCAACGGCCGTCCGTTCGACTACCTGAACCGGCACATCACCTCCAAGAATGAGACCGCCGAGCGCATTCAACTGCCGATTCCCGCGGGCCTACTCCATCCCGGGCGCAACTTGCTTCGAATCGATCAGATTGGAACCAAGCTCGATCCGAACAATTTGGACGACCTGGGTGTCCTCGAGATCGCCGTCGAATTTCCCCACGATCGAGCGGTGCCGGCCGCAACCGAGAAGCCGTGAGATCCCTTTGAAGACTTTGACTCGAAGCCTGGTTCGACACGCCCATGCGATCGCCCGAGAAGTCGGTGCGCGGGTGATCCTGCTTTACGCCGACGTGGTCGAGAACGACCAGAACCTCGCGGACTTGATCCAGGACGTTGATTTCCGCGTCATCCTGGTCTCCCGCCGCGCAGGGTTCCAGGCACCGCCAGGGTGGGAAGACCTCTGTGCGATTGTCCGCGTCCCCGATATCACCATGACCCGAGCGGGGCAGGTGAAAGTGGCAACCCTGGTTGCCGCCGCCGAGAACCTGCTGAGGGTGGGGGATCGGATCGTCTGTCTGACCGGAATCGATGGGTCGGGAACCATTGATATGATCATTGTGCTCGACCTCGGCGTCGAGGTCGAGATGTTCGGCGACTCGGCCGCCGACCCGCTTCCTCCCGACGTCACGCCCGCGGTCTTCGAGCGCCTGCTCACTTTGGCCAGCGAGCTCAGCCTCGAAGGGCGCGAAGGGCGCCCGGTGGGAACCTTGTTCGTCGTGGGCGATAGTGAGCGAGTGCTCGCTCAGAGCCGACAGCTCGTGATGAATCCGTTCCACGGATATCCCGAGGGGGAGCGGAACATCCTCGACCCCCGGCTCGAAGAGACGATCAAGGAATTCTCGGCCATTGATGGGGCGTTCATCATTCGCGGGGACGGCGTCATCCTGAGCGCGGGGCGCTACCTTGCCCCTCAGGCCAAGCTCGACGAGCCATTGCCTCAGGGGCTGGGAACCAGGCACGAAGCCGCGGCCGCGATCACGGCTACGTCTACCGCGATCGCGCTTTGCATCTCGCAGTCGACGGGGACGATCTCGATCTTCAAACGGGGCCGGCTCCTGACCGACATCGTGAAGCCGCGGAGCCACTTGACGGACGGGCTCTGACGATCGATCGCGCTCAGGAAATCGCCCAAGCCCGGGCCGTCGGTCCGCGACCGCGGATCAACGGCCCTTGTTGATCTGGTCGAAATAGCCGCGGATATGTTTCTCGACGTTCTTGGGAACCTTCTGGTTCGTCAAGGCCTCGGCCGACAGTCCTTCCGTCGTGGCCATCTCGGCCTGGATGTCGATGACGCTCTGTCCCTTGAGCGGGTTACCCGTCGGCCCATAACCTTTGAGAACCGCCTTCCCCTTACCCATCTGTTGCTTGACCTGGGCGGTGTAGGTGTTGGTGTCGTCAGGCGCCTCGGGCCGATCCCCTTGGCCGCGCCCGCGTCCCAAGCCCTGCCCCATCCCACGACGATTGCCGCTGCCCATGCCCATCATGTTAGACAGGCTATCGCCCAGCTGATTCGCCTGGTCGCCGGCCATCCCGTTCTTGGCCTCCTGAAGATCGGCCAAGGCGCCGTCGAGCGATTCCAGTTCCTGGAGCTGGCTGGCCATCTCACTGAGCTGTTTCTGACTGACGCCCATGGCGGCGGCCGCCTTCTCCACGTCCCCCTTTTGAAGTTGCTCGCCCGCCTGGCCGAGCTTGGAGGCCAGTTTCTGGAGTTGTTGTAAGTTCTTGGCCTGCTCTTCGAGCTTGGCCATTTCTTGCTTGAACTGCCCCTCGGAGAGGCCGCCGTTTTTGCGGGCTTCCTCGAGCTGTTGTTTGCGCTGGTCGAGATTGGCAAGCTTCTCGAGCTGCTTGGACATTTCCTTGAGCTGCTCCTGGAGTCCCTTCTTGTCGGCTTCGGTCATTTTGCCCGACTTGAGTTTCTCCTGAATCTTCTTGAGCTCGTCGGCCGCCTTCTGAAACTCTCCCTTGGCCAGATCACGCGCAAAATCGTCGGCGGGTCCGCTGCTGGCCATCTGCTTGAGCTGCTGGAGTTGCCGATCGATCTGCTCGGACGAGCCGAGCTTTTTCTGCCGATCCTTCACTGCGTCGGTCAGCTTGTTGAGCTCGACGAGGGCCTTGTCCTTCTGGGCGGGGGGAGCTTTGGCGAGATCCTCAGCGGCCTTCTCAATCTCAGCCAGCAGTTTGTCGGCTTCGGCGAACTTCCCCTTCTCGAGCTCTTTCCGCTGGCTGGCGATTTTCTTTCCCAACGCCTTGGTCTGATCGACCACCAGCTTCTTCTCGATCAAGTCCGACGGTTTCGCCGCGGCCGTTTTCTGAAGTAACGGCTGCACGAACAAGAGGCTCAGGGCCAAGACCGCGGGAATCAACGGCACCCACGCGGTGCGCGGCAGCATCGGAGCAAACTCGACGTTGATGTCGAGATTGCCGACATGTCGGATCGTGTCGGCCAGGAGGGCTTGCCCCGCGGGGGTCGCCCTCAACGATTCGGGCAGCGTGAGCGCGGTGCTCAAACGTTCGTTGAGTTGGAAGACGCGATCGATCGCGACCGCGGCGTCGACTCGGCTCGGGCCGCTCAAACCCGCAATGAGGGCGGCCAGGACAAGACCGGCTCCGCCTGCGATCGCAAACGGCACCCAATCCGCGCCGGGCAAGGGCCGGTCGGCGAACTTCTCCACCGCAATCGCGATGGCGACGACCAGCAACGTCCCCCCCCAGCACCAAACCAGGGCCGAGAGGAATCGCTGAAATCGCAATCGACGCCAGACTCGCCCGATCGGTTTCTCAAGCTCATTCACAGCAAGGCCCTCCCTCGCGGGAATGCAATGACTCCGACGAACGTCAGTGCCCCAAGTATAGTAGGCGCGGCCCCGCCTCGCAAGTCAATTCAACGAATGGATTCGGATACCAACTCGCCGAACTTCGGTCTCAAACGTCCGTCCATCGGACTCGCCGAGTGGTCTGGAGCCAAGTCCACGTGGCGTTCGCTCCGTTGCCAACGGGGGCGCGGGCGTAACCATGGCTGAATCACGGGGAAGTCGAGGTGACGCTACGCAAGGTTCGCGCAGCGGATCGGGAAGATCAAGGTGAAGGTTGTGCCCTGATTTGATGCCGTTTCCAGTTCGATACGTCCTTGGTGTTCTTTCATGATATTATCGCTGATCCAGAGCCCGAGGCCGGTTCCGAGTCCCTGTGGCTTCGTGGTGAAGAAGGGATCGAAGATCTTGGCTTGGATCGACGGGGGGATCCCGGGGCCATCGTCCGAGAGGGCAAGATAGACCTCGTTTTTTTCGAGATCCGACCAACTCCGAACCGTGATCGTTGCGCCGGGGTCGACGGCCTGGATGGCATTCATGAGAATGTTAAGCAAGACCTGATTGATCTTGCCCGCAAAGCACGAAATCATGGGGAGTTCGCCGAGTTCGACCACGAGGTTGATTTCCTTGAGGCGGACCTGGTAGCGAACGATCTCGAGCGTCAATCGAACGGCATCGTTCGGGTTGATCAGCTTGCGATCGGTCTCGTCGAGCCGGGAGAAGTCGCGCAGGCCGACCACAATCTCGCGAACGCGCTGAAGCCCGAGTTTGGTGCTCAAAAAGAGCCGGTCGAGACTCTCCAGGGTATAGTCGAGGTCAAGCCGCTCTTCCGCTTGACGGATCGCTTCGGGAAGCGAGGCCCCGAAGGCGCTCCGGTATTCCGTCATGAGCGCGGCTATGCAATGGACGTCGCGGTCGAGTACGGCGATGTTGTTGGAGACATAGGCCAATGGGTTGTTGATCTCGTGAGCCACTCCGGCGACGAGTTGGCCCAGACTGGCCATCTTCTCGCTCTGGACAAGGTGAGTCTGAGCGTCCCGAAGCTGGCAACGGGCCGACTCAAGCTCCTCCGACCGCCGACGGAGCTCTTGGTCGGCGGCTCGTCGAACGTGCTCGAGGCGCCGTCGTTCGAGTGCGCCTCGGACGGTGGCAGCCACGCGAGCGGTGTGCAACTCCTCCTTGGTCAGGTAGTCATTCATGCCGCACTGGAGCCAATTGACGGCGAGGCACTCGCGGCTGGCACTGGTCACGACGACGATGGCCAGGTCGAGACATAGCTCAGTACGAATACGAGTGAGCACGTGCTCACTGCTCGTGTCCGATCGCTGGATATTCAGGATCACCAGGTCAAACGATTCGCGTTCCAGTTTTGCGAATCCAGCCTCGCCCGACTGGGCGTATTCAACCTCGAACCCTTGAAGCGCATGCGGGTCAATCGATGGATCTGGTTGATGATCCTCAATGATCAGAATTCGAGGGTAGGGCGTATCGGATTCCATGGTCGGCCGCCTCATGCCATCGAAAACGAGGCCGAGTCGCGGAGAAGGCCGGAGGCTTGGAGAGACCAATCCGCCTGGCATCCTCGACCAAGTCAAGGATCAGGGATCGAATCAGGTGTCCTACGGTTCCCCCTTCTCAAGCTTATCGTGCCCGGTGGATGACCGCAAACGTCCCGCTGCGTCATGAGCCATTTGGTACGCCCCCGTTAGCCCCAGAGATCTCGCTCGACTGAATGGCGCGCGGGGAGCGTAAGCTTGCTGTTTGTACGAGGTTCCTCACCCGCTTACGCCAAGCCGTCTTCGTGGAGTCGCAACCGATCGGAACGGCCTGCGCAACCCTCTTTTAAGATCGTCTTGTTCCTCAACACCTTGTGTAATACGATGCCGAAACCGCCGTCCGTTGCGCGTTGGCTCGAATCGGAAATCGAGAACCGGGGACGGTTTAACATTGGCAAGGGCTTGGCTTGGGGTCGGTGGCACAACGGTTGGCGACGACCCCGCGAGTTCCTTGCTCGGGAGAAGATGACATGGCGAGCGCCGAGCGAACTCGAGGCCGGATCTACGATGATATTACCCAGACGATCGGCAATACCCCGCTGATCCGCCTCAGACGCGTTACGGAAGGCTGTCATGCTCAAGTTGTCGGAAAGCTTGAAAACTTCAATCCGCTTTGGTCGGTGAAAGATCGCATCGGCGCTGCGATGCTCGACGCCGCGGAGGCCGAGGGCAAGCTTACGAAGGACACCCTGATCGTCGAGGCCACCAGCGGCAATACCGGAATCGCGCTCGCCTTCGCCTGCGCCGCGCGGGGCTATCGGCTCATGGTGACGATGCCCGAGAGCATGAGCCTGGAGCGGCGTCGATTGCTCAAGGCGTTCGGGGCCGAAATCGTCTTGACCCCCGCCGCCGAGGGGATGCCGGGCGCGGTCCGGAAGGCGGAAGAGATTGTCAAGAACACCCCGCAATCGTACATGCCGCAACAGTTCAAGAATCCGGCGAACCCCGAAATTCACCGCAAGACCACGGCGGAGGAGATCTGGCGCGACACCGACGGAGCCGTCGACTTCTTCGTCAGCGCCGTCGGCACGGGCGGCACGATCACCGGCGTCGGCGAGGTCTTGAAGCAGCGGAAGCCTAGCGTCAAGATCATCGCCGTCGAGCCGGTGAACTCGCCGATCCTGACCCAGCACCGGAACCATCAACCGCTCAAGCCGGGACCTCACAAGATCCAGGGAATTGGCGCCGGCTTCATTCCCGACATCCTCAACACCGAGGTCATCGACGAGGTCGCCTTGGTCCGCGACGAAGAGGCGTTTGAGTTCGCCCGCCGCCTGGCGAGCGAGGAGGGGATGCTCTGCGGGATCTCCTGCGGTGCGGCGGTCGCCGGAGCGATCCAGGTCGCCAAACGCCCCGAGAATGCGGGAAAGTTGATCGTTGTCCTGCTGCCCGACCTCGGCGAACGCTACCTGTCGACCCCCCTCTTCCCCGAATGAGTTGAGCTGAGCTGTCTGAGCGGACCTGTACCCACGTTTTCCCACGAGATACCATGAGCGACTCGCCCCGCATCCTCACGCTTCCGCGCGCGATCCACGACGCGATGGTCGAACATTGCGTTCGCGAGGCCCCGTTGGAGTGCTGCGGAATTCTGGGCGGGTTCCCCCCCCTGGTCTCTTCATTCCATCCCCTCCGCAACGCCTCGGCCAGCGAGACCCGGTACGACGCCGATCCGCGCGACCTCATCGCAGCGGTCAACTCACTCCGCGCTCGAGGGGCGGAGATCCTCGCGATCTATCACTCACATCCCCGCTGGGCCGCGATCCCGAGCCAGACCGACCTCCGTGAGAACTACTACGGAGAAGTGCCCCGAATCATCGTCTCGCTGCTCAATTCCGAGCCCGAGGTCCGGATCTGGCGGCTCGATCCCCAGTCGTTCGAAGAGCTTCCCTGGCGGCTCACCGAGGAATGAGACCGACGCGTTCGCGGTCGCGTTGCCGTTGAACCGGTTGACCTGAGCCGCTACACTACCCCTCTTGTTTCCTGAGGCCAAGACCGGCCAAGGGCTTCGGTCATCCTTGACCCGACTTCGCGGGGTTCGACTCTCCATGCAGCGCACCTTGATCATCTTCAAGCCCGACACGGTCCAGAGACGGCTCGTCGGTCAGATTCTCCAGCGGTTCGAGAGCAAAGGTCTGCGGATCGCCGCCCTGAAACTCTTGCAGGTCGATCGCTCGCTGGGCGAAAAGCACTATGCCGAGCATCAAGGCAAGCCGTTCTTCGACGGCCTGATCGACTTCATCACCGGCGGCCCGGTCGTCGTCGGCGTGCTTGAGGGGAACGAGGCGATCACGGTCGTTCGGAGCATGCTGGGTGCGACCAACGGCGCCGCCGCGGCACCTGGCACCGTCCGGGGCGACTTCTCGATCAGCAAGCAGAATAACCTGATTCACGGCAGCGATAGCCCGGAATCGGCGCAGCGCGAAATCGCCCTCTGGTTCCGTCCCGAGGAAGTGGTCGACTACTCGATCGACGGCAGCCAGTGGGTCTTCGGAGGAGCCTGACCTTCCTCCCTCCGGTCGGTTGGTTGGTTGGATGGAGCGTACAACAAGATGGCGGACCGCCCCCGGAAGCCGTTGTTCCCGAACCCGTTCTACGTCGTTCTGCTGGTCATGAGCACGCTCTTTGTGTTGACCGCGCTGGCGTACGTCGTGAGCCCTTATGTCGGGGCCAATCCGAACGGCGTTCGGCAGGCCGCCAAGCCCGGGACGGTGTCCCTGGCGCTGGCGGCCTGGCTCGATCGAAATGGGCCGCTGGCGCTGGGAGTCGAGTTTGTGCTGATGCTCGTCTTCGCCCTGCTCGCGATGGCGACCGATCAATGGTTCCCCTCGAAGGCTCAGCGAAGCGGTCGTTGAATCTTGTCAGGGCAAGGAGAACGACTGATGGCGTCTCGGGAGATCGAACGCGAGGTGGCGAAACTCCGCGAGGAGATCGAGGGCCACAACCGTCGCTATTACCAAGACGCCGCGCCAACCATCAGCGATCGAGAATTCGACCGCCTGATGAAGCGGCTCGAGCAGCTCGAGGCCGAAGCGCCCGAGCTGCTCACTCCCGACAGCCCCACCCAACGGGTAGGCGGCGCCCCCCTCACGTCGTTCGAGACGGTGACTCACTCCGTCCCGATGCTCTCGATCGAGAATACGTATCATTACGACGAGATCCGTGATTGGGATATGCGGATCCGCAAGGCCTTGAATCCGGGCGAGACTGTTCGTTTCGCCGTCGAGCTCAAAGTCGATGGCGTCGCCGTCTCCCTGCGCTATGAGCACGGACGCTTCGTTCTGGGCGCGACCCGGGGCGACGGCGAACGGGGCGACAACGTGACGGCCAATTTACGGACCGTCCGCAACATTCCACTGGTCTTGCGCGACGCCCCCCCTCCCCTGCTCGAGGTTCGCGGTGAGGTCTTCATGACCAACTCCGAACTCGTCCGGCTCAACGAGCTCCGGCTCGCCCGCGAGGAGGCTCCGTTCGCGAACCCGCGGAACTCCACCGCTGGCTCGCTGAAACTGCTCGACCCCAAGCTCTGCGGTCAGCGCCGGCTGAAGTTCATCTCGCACGGCCTCGGCGCATTCGAAGGCATCGAAGTCTCCTCGTATGGTGAGATGCAGAACCTGCTGGGCTCGTGGGGCATCCCTGTGAGCACGCACAATGCAGCCTACGAGACGATCGACGAGGTCATTGCTCACGCCGAGCGGTGGTCGAGCCAGCGAAACACGCTCGACTTCCAGACCGACGGCCTGGTCATCAAGGTCGACGATCTGGGGCAACGAGCGCGGTTGGGAACGCGAAGCAAGAGCCCCCGGTGGGTCATTGCCTTCAAGTACGAGGCCGAGCAGGCCGTGACCAAGATCGTCGCGATCACCGTCCAGGTGGGCAAGACCGGGAAGCTGACCCCGGTGGCCGACTTGACGCCGGTCCCGCTCGCCGGCACGACCGTGAAGCGGGCGAGCCTCCACAACGCCGACGAGATCCTCCGCAAGGATGTCCGGGTCGGCGACACCGTCGTGATCCAGAAGGCGGGCGAGATCATTCCCCAAGTGGTTCGCGTCGAGGCCGAAGCACGCGACGGCAGTGAAACTCCGTTCGTTTTCCCTAGCCGCTGCCCAAGCTGCGACGGACCCGTCGAGCGATCCGCCGGCGAGGTGGACTTCCACTGCGCCAATCCGCCCTCGCGGTGCCCCGACCAGCTCAAGGAGTGGATTCGCTGGTTCGCTCATCGCGATGCGATGGACATTGAAGGACTGGGCAGCAAGCTCATCGAGCAGGTTGTGGACCGGGGCCTCGTTCACGACCTGACTGACCTCTACCGACTGGATGAAGCCACGCTGGCCGGCCTCGAGCGGATGGGCAAAAAGTCGGCTCAGAACCTGCTGGCCGCCTTGGAGGAGAGTAAGCGGCGTCCCCTCAATCGGTTTCTCACCGGCCTGACGATTCGGCATGTCGGAACCCGGAGCGCGGAGATCCTGGCGCAGCGGTTTTCGACGCTCGAAGCCGTTCGGACCGCCCCCCTCGCCGATCTCGAATCCGTGCCTGAGATCGGGCCCGTGGTCGCGGCGAGTGTTTTCGAGTTCTTCCAGGATCCGGAAAACCAGCGCCTGCTCGACGCCCTCCCATCGGTCGGCCTTTTGCCGGAACCAGTCGTGTATGCTCCGGCGAGCCGCGCTGGGCTTCCCCTGGCGGGGAAAACATTCGTGATCACGGGCACCTTGCCGAACCGGACCAGGCCCGAGGCCGAGTCGCTCATCAAGGCTCAGGGCGGCAAGGTCACGGGCTCGGTGTCGAAGTCAACCAGCTATGTCCTCGCCGGGAGTGAGCCCGGGAGCAAGATCGAGAAAGCCCGCCTCCTGAATATCCCCGTGATTGACGAGGCTGAGCTGGAGCGGCTCGCGGGCTCATGAACGATCAATAGCCGCTTGCGCATCCATCCTTGCGGGGATCGGAGCCGCCGATCAGCACGCCGCGGGCGACATCGATCCGAATCGCCTGGTAGCCGCCAAATCCACCGGGAGAGTCGACGATTCGGTGGCCTTTCGCCTCGAGGGCACGGCGGACTTCCGGGCCGATCTCGGACTCGAGTGCGACCGACCCACCCGCGTTGGCCGGAGTGCCGGTCGGCTCGGAGGAGCCGAAGTGGCGGAACCTCGCGGCGTCGCCGGCGTCTTGAACGTCCATTCCATGGTCGATCATATTGCTAAGCACTTGCGCGTGCCCTTGGGCCTGCATGTCGCCCCCCATGACGCCGAAGCTGAGCCAGGGCTGACCTTGCTTGGTGACGAATCCTGGGATGATCGTGTGGAAGGGTCGCTTATGAGGGGCGAGCCGGTTGGCGTGATTGGGGTCGAGGGCGAAGAGGCAGCCTCGGTTCTGAATCGGAAAACCCAAGGTTCCAGGCACATGCTTTGATCCGAAGCCGACGAAATTGCTCTGGATCAGGCTGACGGCGTTGAAGTCCTTGTCGACGACCGTCAAATAGATCGTGTCGGCCGCGGCCGGCTCGCCGGGAATCGGCCGGTCATTGGCGCGGTCGCGGTGGATGAGCGGGGCCCGGGTCGCGGCATATTCCTTGGAGATGAGCGCGGCGACTGGCACCTTCGCGAATTCGGGGTCGGTGTAGTACTTGGCCCGATCTTCGTACGCGAGTTTTTTGGCTTCAATCATGAGGTGGAGCGATTCGGCCGAATTCGCACCCATGGATTTGAGGTCGTACGGTTCGAGCAGGTTGAGCATCTGGAGCGCGGCGATCCCTTGGCCGTTGGGAGGGAGCTCCCAGACCTCGAAACCGCGATAGGATGTCGAGACCGGTTGGACCCAGGTGCTCGTGTGGTCTTCGAAATCCCGGCGGGAGAATAGGCCGTCGACCTCTTTCGAGTAGGCCAGGATCGCGTCACTGAGCGACCCCCGGTAGAACGCGTCTCGACCGTCGCGTGTGATCGTGCGGAGTGACGTCGCCAGATTCGGGTTGCGGAACAGGTCACCAACCTCGGGGGCCTGCCACCCGGTAGAAAAGTGGCCGCGGTGGTGGGGATCTTGGCCAGGGAAGCCGCGGCGGACTGCCAGTCGTTCGCGATGATCTCGCTGACGGGGAAACCGTCCTCGGCGTATTGAATCGCGGGGGCGAGAAGCTCGGTCCAGTCCTTGGAGCCGAACCGTTGCCGGAGCTGGTCCCAACCGTCGACGCACCCGGGAACCGACCAGCTCAATGGTCCTTGAGCGGGGATCTCGCTCAAGCCTTTGGATTGGTAGAAGTCCAGCGACGCGGCATAGGGAGCGCGGCCGCTGGCGTTGAGCCCGTGAAGCGTCTTGGTTTTTGCATCCCAGACGATCGCGAACAGGTCGCCCCCGAGACCGCACGACATCGGCTCGACCACGCCAAGCACCGCATTGGCGGCGATGGCCGCGTCGATGGCGTTGCCCCCCTCTTGAAGCATCCGGATCGCAGCGGCGGTGGCCAGCGGTTGGCTGGTCGCCGCCATCCCATGGCGAGCAAACACGGCCGAACGCGTCTTCTGCGCAGGGCCGCTCGGCCGGTCGTGAGCCTTGACGAGGCTCGCTTCGGACGAGAGCAAGAGAATCGTCGACGCCAAGACTCTGATCCGACCGAGGCGATCCGCTTGCCGTGGCATGAGTGACTCCGGTTCGGCGTAGGAGGATGGCTCAGATGATGGGGAGACGCTGATTCTTTTGGGTTCCAGGCGAGCGTCCACTTCGGTCGAAGTCATGCCGCCAGGGAGTGAGTTCAGCCTGGCTGAAATCCGAACGGCTGGGCTCGGTCGGAAGCAGCAAAGGCCGATCCTTATCCAGAGTGGCCTGGATGGGAATACGTGGCGGCCAACCGATCGATGGCCGTGCGATCGGCGAGGGCGGTTTGCGCCCCCGCTTGAGTGACGGCGAGAGCGGCGGCTGCGGCGGCCCAGACGGCCGACTCGTCGAGGGGCCGTCCCTCGGCGATCGCGGTCGCGAGCGCTCCGTTGAAGGCATCGCCGGCCCCGACCGTGTCGACGACTTCGACGGGAAAGGCGGGGATTGCCTGACAGGTCGCTCCCGAGGCGTTGCGGGAGACGACGAGGCAACCGGCTTTCCCGTTCGTCACGACCACCGCGCCGACTCCCCGCGCAAGCAATTCTTCTGCGGCCAAGCGGAGACTGTCAGGATCATCGTCCCGGCTCGGTCTACCCGTCAGGGCTTGAACCTCGACGTGGTTGGGAGTAAGGATATCGACGAACCGGAGAATCTCGGAGTCGAGCAACCGGAGGTCGGCGGGAGCGGGGTTGAGGATCACACGCAGGCCCGCGCGATGGGCGCGGCGCACGGCGTGGGCGACCGTCTCGAGCCGAACCTCGAGTCCCGCGAGCAACACTCCGCCTTGATCGAAGACCGAGTCAGGCAAGCGATCGATGGCCGCGGGGTCCAGGTGCGCGTTGGCCCCGGACGCCACGCCGATCATGTTCTCTCCCGCATCGTTGACGAAGATTAAGGCCACGCCGGAAGCAACGTGAGGGACGATCATCACTTTGGAAACGTCGATGTCTTCACGTCGGTAACGGTCGATTGCGTCGTGACCGAGCCGATCGTCGCCCACCGCGGAGAGGAAGACGACCACGGACCCGGCACGCCGCGCAGCGACGGCTTGATTCGCCCCCTTGCCCCCCGGTCCGCTGAGGAACGAGCCCCCCAGCAGAGTCTCGCCGGCCGCGGGGAGCCGAGGCAGATGCACGGTCATGTCGGTGTTACTGGACCCGAGGACGACGACGCGAGCCATGGGTTCGTGCGCCCTCGTCAGAGATAATCCTCGCGGATCGGATGAAACACGTCGAGTGCCACCGCCGGTCCGTCCAGCGCCCGCACCCGATGGACGATCCCACCGGGGATCCGCCAAAGATCACCCGGGCCAAGCACCCTGGTCACGTCGCCGATCGTGAATTCGAGGCGGCCGGAAACCATCATCCCCATCTGCTCGTGGGGGTGGGAATGGTCCAGTACGACCGAACCCGGCTCGAACGTGACGACCGACAACATCATCCGCTCACCGGGCGTCGTGCGGATTTCGACGCCCGGAAAGATCTGATGCCGCGACCCCGCGCCGGCCGGGATAAAATAGGGATCCTCAATCCAGGGATCACTCATCGCGATCGTCCATATTGAGTGGCCACAAACTCCCCCGTCCCCGCGAGGAATTGTGCGCGGTCGGTGCCCAGAACCTCTTTGAGGACATCATCGAGCTTGGCGGGGTTTGCAAGCAGGCCCTTCACGAACTGCGGGAGTGCGGCCCGAGTCTGAGGTGCCGTCGCCAAGGCTTCGATGATCGCGAACCCGATGGCGCGGACGCTCTCCGGCTTGCCTTCGCCCCCGAGCGCATCGTTCGCCCGGTCGGTCCAGCCCAGGTCGAATTGCTCGTAGGCCGCGTGGCGAAGTCGCTGTGTGTTCGGGCTCCGCGGATCGACCCGTGACCCGAAGAACGAGCCAACACCGAGACTCAGCCAGACCGGCGCTTTCTCCGCTTCACGCTTGACGACGCCCGTCGCGAGGGAGTCGGTAATCAGCCCGCCCAGGGTCCGATTCACTTCCGGTGACTCGTCGCGGCTCTTCTTCTTTGAGCGGCTGGGGCGCCGAGTCGGAGCCGCCGGTTCGTCACGCCCGCCGGAGGGATCGAGGACCGCGACATAAGGCTCGGCCTCGTTCAAGCTCGCCGTTCCCTCCTCGAGCTTGTCGACTTCACGATTCTCGTTGCTGCGGACGAATTCGACGAAGTGACTCCGCTCGTTGAACACGTAGAGGCCGATTTTCTCGACGGGCTCATTCGATCCCGAATCCGAAATCAATCCGACGATCTTCGGGTACTGCGCGTCGGCGAGTTTCAACGTGGACTGGATTCGATCCTTGGGCAGAACGCCGAACAACATGAAATTCTTGCCAGGCGTGACCTGCGGCGTGTCCTTGGCATTCCCCTTCTTCCAGCGTTCCAGGCCCTTGGTCTCGACCAGCTTGTCGCGTTCCGCCACCGAGAGCTTGGCGAGCTCGGCGGTGCGAAGTTGCTCGGGGGTCGCGGCATAGGAGGTCAGTGGGGCCTTTGGATCCGTGCCATCGAACAAGGCGCCTGCCTTCAGCCATGCTCCGACCTTCTCGATCGCGGCCTCGGAGAGTTGGCGGTTGGCACCTCGGGGCATCCGCGGTGTTTCTTCGCCGGTCAACCGGAGGTAGAGATGACTCTCGTCGGGCATTCCGGCAACGAAGCCCGCCCCGCCGGCTCCCCCCTTCTTGATCTTTTCGAAGCTGGTCAGGTCAAGCTTTCCGTTCTTCGCCATCGCCTTCTCGTTGTGGCAACCGATGCAGTTGCCGACGAGGATCGGTGCGATGTCTCGCGAGAATTTCAGCCCGTCCGGCTCAGGGTTCGCAGCCTTTTCGGTGGCGGGAGGAGGTGCGTCGGCCTCGGCCGGCTCTGTCCCCTTCCCCTTTTCCATCTTCTTCTTGCCGCGTGTCTTCTGCGCGATCCGAATGATTTGAGGCGTAGTGGGCGGCTGCCGGCTCGACAGCGCTCCACCGCTCACGACGTCCGCTCCCAGCGAGGCGGGCCGTTGGGGCGTCTCTTCCGACAGAGCCACTGTCGCGAGTGTCAAACAAACGAAACCGAGGCTCGAGAGGATTCTCAACATAGTCCGATCCCCACCTCAACTTGAAACACCACGGTTGGATGCGTTCATTGTCCCACGCGTGTTCAGGTTTCGCAAGGCACTGAGTGGGCCTGGTTCCGATCAACCTGGAGAGCAGGAGACGATGGATCGGACGAGACTTCAGAGAGCCGATTGAAAGAGGCCGGGCATTGAAGCCGATTGTGCCCCGGCTGACCTCAGGCATCCGGCGGCCTTGGGTCGGGAACTCCGGTCTCTCTGCTCCAGTGTCAGAGCTCAGCGCTGAATGGTCAAGGGGATGGAGGCGGATGTCGAGTGTCCGGCGATCTCATCCTTTTGAACCACGCGAAGTTCATAGACGCCGGGCGGGATCGTGTCGGCCAAGATGATCCGGTAGTTCACGTAGTAGTCGCGGCGGCGACGTCGGCAGACATCTTCGGCCGAGCCGAGCGACTGTGCCCAGACGGGGTCACCACCGCTGGACGGGACCAACTCGACACGTGACGAGAGTCGGGAGTGGAACTGCTCTCCCGCCGCGGAATATTGCAGTCCCGACATCTCGCAGTAGACGATCAGCGGTTGGCCGGCTTTACACGCCGCGGTATCCAACGGATCGAAATTTCCGAATCCGTTGACTTTACGGCAGAGCCTCAAGTCACTGATTTCGAGGGGGGCTTCGCCCTCGAGCGCGACGACCGCCGCGCGAATCTCGGCGCCTCGAGGCGGCTCGTCCTCATCCGTGGCCGTGGTCGCGGACGAATGGGGAATGCCGAGCGCGGCCAGCGCCATTCGCCAAGGCCGAGCGGGCTCCGATTTCCCAATCCCCTTGAGGTCCTCTTCCGCGATGGCTTCCAAGAGATGGGCCCGCTGAGACCAGGTGCCCGGACCGGCCGCCTTGGCCTGCTCGCTGGCGATGGTTCGGAGCCGCGCCAGACCCTCGCTCCAGAGCTCGCGAGGGTCGATCGGTTTGACTGACTTTTCGGGGTTGATGGTCCCGGGCGCCGATTGGGAACCGGTCAAGGCGCGAAGTGCCATGAGTTTGGGATCAGGTGCCGGGCCTGCCGGCGGCTCGGGAGCCAACGGCGGAGCCGATTCTTGAGTCAGCCGCGGCGCCACGGCGGGTTCGTCCCGCGCGGACTCCGTCGACTCGGCTTCCCGATTCAAACTCGCATCGGTGACGCCCACATGCTCAGCCTCGGCGTCCACCTTGGCGAGGGCTTCGTCCAACCACGGGGTCGGAGCGTCCGCCGCGCTCAGCACGCCCAACGAGACGAGCTGAGGGGAGAGCGGAAGCGGTGGAAGTCTCTCGCCCCCTTCGGTCCGTTCCGGAGCCGCCGCGGTCGATTTCGTCGCGACCAGTGGGACCGGCGCCGGGAGGGAGTCCGGGCGTGGATTCGGGAGGTGGACCTGATTCGAATTGGCGCGAGGCACCGGGATCCGCGCACACCCGGGTGCGGTCAGCACCACGGTGATGGCGATCCAGGCTAGACCCACTACGGTCCGCCTCCTTTGGCTGCCTTCGGACATCGAACGACCCCTGCTTCGGCCGCGAGAGAGATGATGGATCCGTGGAACCGATTGTTCCTTGGAGGCCATGGAAAGGGACGTCGCGTCGGTGTACCTGATCTCCCAAATTCGGGCAAGCTCAATGCGCGGGTCGATCGCCGTCTGAGGCGTTGGCGAGTGTGGCAAGTCGTTGAACGAAATCCCTCATTTTTCGCTGGTTTTCGCGGTCGAGTGTACGCGCCGTGATGAGGTCGACGCGCTCGAAGCGGAGGCGATCGCCCTCGCGAAGTTGACCGAGCCGCGCGAGGTCCGCGGAGATGACCTGAGCCACGATCGGGTAGCCGCCCATGGTGCCACAATTGACCCCCAAGAGGAGCAACTGTCCGCCCGCAACCTGGATCGATCCGGGGGCCACCGGTGTGGAGAGTGGTTCGGGAGCGTCACGCATGATGAGCGGCGTTCCCGCTATGCGAAGGCCCATGCGATCGCACTGGCGACTGACCTGGAACTGCGCGCCCCGCCATGGATCGGGATCCTCGACGCGATTGGCATCCGGGCCGTCGATCACGCGGATCGGTTCCGCAACCGGGTGAAACCACGCAGGAAGGCGAGGATGGCGCGTTGGTGTGGAACCTGGGTTCGCCGCGAGGGTCGCCCCGGGGCTGAGTCGGAGTTCTTGCGAACGGCTTCCGAGTTGGATTTTTGATTGCCAACCTCCTTTCACGGCCAGGTAGGTGCGTGCGCCGAGGGTTGCTCCGCCGATTCGAAGGCGTTCTCCTGGTTTCAGCGAACAGGCGAGCGGGATGCGGAGAGGATGCTCCGCGCCCTGGCGATCGATGAGCGTCGTTTCCATCAGTGCGCCGGCCAGGGCGATCGCGAGGGGGATCTGGGCCTCGTAGTTCCCGCCGAACAGGGTCATCTCGAGCGCTGCGGAGTCAGGCGGGTTGCCGAGGAGGCCGTTGGCGATCGCGAACGCGTCGCGGTCAAACGCTCCGGCGCAGGGAACGCCCCACTCCCGGAACCCCGGCCGCCCCTGATCCTGGATCGTGGTGAAATGACCGGGGTTGAGGATCAGCAGTCCCATGTCAGACGAAGCCCTTCATGACGATCGAGTGCCGCTCGAGGAGGTTGCGGATCGTCCGTGCGTTCTCCAAGGCGCGTGGATCGTCGCCATGAATGCAGAGGCTTGCCACTCCGCTGTCGATCAGCCGGAGGACTTGGCACTCGACTTCGCGGGCCTCGACGAGGACCGCGTTCGGCTCCGATCGCGGCACAAGACGGCCGTCGTCGCGATACCGCCGGTCCGGGAACCCTTCGGTCACGTACGTTACGCCCAAGGCTCGAGCCCGAGTTTCCAGGATCGTCCCGGGTTGGCCGAGCAAGGGAAGCTGAAGGCGAGCCATCGCGGAGAGAACCCCTTCGGCGACCTCGGCCTGTCGTTGGGCCTGGTTGTAGAGGGCTCCGTGCGGTTTCACATAGCGAATCACGAGACCAACTTCGGCGGCTAGCAATGCCAAGGCGTCAATCTGGGTGAGCACCAGTTGCTCGACCGCAACCGCGGAGGTGGCCAGTTCGCGCCGGCCAAAATGGTCCCGATCCGCAAACCCAGGGTGAGCGCCGAGGACCACCTTGCGCTCGGCCACCTGGTGGAGCGTCTCGAGGATCACCGGTCGATTGCCGGCATGTGCGCCGCAGCAGAGGCTGGCGGAGCTCACCAGATCGAGGAGCTCCCGATCGTTGGGGAAGCCTTCACCGAGGTCAGCATTCAGGTCGACCGCGCGTGCCGTGGGATGATTCAAAGGAGTTCCCCCCGTCGCGTCTCAAAGGCCTGAGCGTTGATTGGCTCGAACCGGATCCGGTCTCCGGCTCGGATTGGGAAGTGAGCCCGATCGACGTCAACGATTCGGAGCGGCGTGCGGCCGATCAAGTGCCAGCCACCGGGCGAGGGATGGGGATAAACCCCCGTTTGCTTACCCACGATCGCGACGGAACCGGCGGGGACTTGCTGCCTCGGTTCTTCCCGGCGTGGCAAACCGCTCAGCGTCGTGGGCAAGTACCCTGCATAGGGAAATCCGGGAAGAAAGCCGATTGCATAGACGTGATAGTCGGTCCCGGAGTGAAGTGCGACGACGTCCGGTTCCGTCAGCCCGAGTCGGCGCGCGACTTCCGGCAGATCTTCGCCATCGTAGAGAACGGGGAGCCGGATCAGAGTGCCTGCGGAAGACGGACCGGGCGCTGGAGGGACGGCGCGGAGATCTGCCTCGAGTTGGTCAAAGTCCACCAGGTCAGGATCGGCGAAGACGGCCGCGGTCCGATAGGCGAGCACAACGTCGAGAATTCCGCGCCATGCCTTGCCACGAACCAGGGTCGTCCAGGCCGATGCCTCGTCCTCCGAAGCAAAGTGGGCCAGGAATGCCCGATCACCGAGTGGCCCCATCGAGATCATGCCGTCGAACACTCCGGTCTAATTCACTGCCTTCACGTCCCGGGCGCTGAGCCTACTTGCTTCCGGACTCAAGAATACCGCTCGATTCTCCTGTGCGACAAATCGATCCCCACATGATAGGGTGGATTGGGATCAGCAGTCGTCGCTCCTATCGCGCCTGGATTCGATCCAGGATTGGAGGGTGATCGTGGGACTCGGCCCCCTTCTCATTATTGTGATCCTGACGATCGGGGGCGATGCCCCTCTGCCCCCTGAGACGGCGGCTGATGAAATTACGCTCCGGGATGGCCAGGTTTTGCACGGTCAGGTGGTTGAACCGGCTCCGCGCGGGACGCTCGTGGTCCTTATCAGACGGGCCTGGGCCGAGGCGGAGCTTCCTGATTGGTACGCGCGCTGGAAGAGCGTCGAGGCCCCTTCGCTCCGTCGCGCCCGCGCACAACGGCTGGACCGGCTCTCGGCCTGGCGACGAAGCCGAGCCCCGTTCGCCAACGCCGATGACGCGATCCTGGCCTGGATCGACCGAGAAGTCGCACGTCTCAGCGTGCAGAAGCCGAGCTCCGAATCGACACTCATGTCCGTGAAGTTGAACCGAGGCGAGGTTCGATCGGTGGTGCGTCGTCCCAGGAGCTCGGCGAGATTGCTCCAACTCGGTTGGCGCTCGGGATTTCCCCGAGTGGAGACGATGCCGCTGGACCGCCTCGTGGAGTCGTTGGAAGGGCGAGGATTCGCCGCGGAGGGAGTTGCCCCCGTTTCGTTGGATCGCCTGCTGCCGGAACCGGTCGAGACCGAGACGCAATGGACAACCCGTCGCGCGGCGACCGAGGTCGCCACGGACCCGGGCTTGAAATTTGTCCGGACCGGATCGGTTCTCTTGCCGGAGCCCGAACCTGGGCAACCACTCGCGGTGGGCGGAGCCCTCTCCGCGCTTTCCGATCTGACGCGGCTGCTCGAGGATCGCGCGACCGATCCACTGGCCGAGGCGTTGGGCAAAATCGCGGCCCGAGGACGGATCGGCGCACTGGTGACCCAGTTGGAGATCAGTCCCGACCTGACCGCGGTTCGAGTTCAGTCGACGCTCTGGGTCCGAAGGGCCGAGCGCTGGCTCCCCGCCGGATCCCGAAACGCGCTGGTCCGGCCCGATGCGCTTGCGGCCAATGCGGGAGCACCACTCGCCGAAGACCCGCAAGTCAAGGGCCTCTTCAACCTGGTGGAATCGATCGGACTCGGGCAAGTTTCCGACGACGTCAAGAAGCGAAGCCTGAATATCGGGGCCGCGACCCAGAAGGCGCTCGGGCAAGTGCGCTCGATGATGCTCGAGGAGTTGAACGGCCTGGTTCTTCCCGTAAATGAAGCGCCTGGATCCGAGGTCGAGCCTTGATCGCGTGCGACCAACCGCTTTGTCTGGGCAAAGTCCGGTTGAGTGGTCGAATTTCTCCGTGTATCCTGGGCAACGCTAGACGTGCGATCGCTCCGGTTCAAAACGTTTGTCACAACGCGCATTCCACGCGAAGGGGTCCCGCTGATGGGCTTGTTCTCTGGGAAAAAGGGACTTGTGCTGGGAGTCGCCAATGACTTCAGCATCGCCTGGGCGATCAGTCAGAAATTGCTGGCCGAAGGGGCGGAGATCGGCTTCACCCACTTGCCCGGCGATAAGATGGAGCGACGCGTTCGCAAACTTGCGGACCCGATTGGCGCGAAACTGATCACGCCGTGCGACGTCCAGAAGGATGAGGATGTCGCTCGCGTTTTCGAAGAAGCCCGCCAGACTTACGGTGCGCTCGATTTCGTGCTGCATTCGATCGCGTTCGCGCCGATTGATGACATCAAGTGCAACTATGTGAACGCGAGCCGCGAAGGGTTCAAGACGGCCATGGAGATCAGCGTGTACTCGCTGGCCATCGTCGCCCGGCATGCCGCCGAATCCATGCCCAACGGCGGGTCGATTGCGACCATGACGTATTACGGGGGCGAACGGGTCGTCTCCGGCTACAACCTCATGGGGGTCTGTAAGGCCGCGCTCGACGCTTCGGTCCGCTACCTTGCTTACGACCTGGGTCCGAAGAAGATTCGAGTGAACGGTCTTTCCGCCGGACCGGTCAAGACGCTGGCCGCCTCGGCGGTGGGTGATGCCGATAAGCTTGCCGGCCTCTACGAAGCGGTCTCGCCGCTCGGGCGAAACATTACGCGCGAAGAGGTGGGGAACTCGGGCATGTTCCTGCTTTCCGACCTGTCGAGCGGGATCACCGGCGAGATTCTCCACGTCGATTGCGGCTACAATGTCATGGGTTCTCCGGGACGAGCCATTGAGGCGGCCAAAGCGGGCGCTTCGATCTGAGTGCACCATAAATCCATGATTCGCAGCGAACCCGAGACTGAGAAACCGATTGTCGTGGGAATCGGGCTGATGGCTCGCGACGGCAGGTACTTGATCCGTCAACGCCCGCCGGGCGCAGCCATGGCGGGCGTCTGGGAATTTCCCGGTGGCAAGTGCGAACCCGGCGAGACCCCGGAGCAGGCGACCGTTCGCGAGTGCCGCGAAGAGACCGGCCTCGCGACGATCGCGGGCCGGCTTCGGCGGCGGTTGGTTCACCGTTATCCGCATGCCTGGGTCGAGCTTTTCTACTTCGATTGCACGACGGCCGATCCCGCTGCCGAGCCGCGGCCCGAGACCGGATTTCGCTGGGTTGAGGCGCGTGCTCTCCTTGCGCTGACGTTCCCGGGCGCCAACGAGCCGATCCTCGAGGAATTGTCGAACGAGGCTGGTCGGACGGATCCGACCTGAGTCGCCTCGATCGGGTACCAATGACCGTGTCCGACGAGGAGTGCCATGCTTTCCCAATGGCATTACGCCTTCTCCGTGGGGCTCCTGGCACTCTATCTACTCATCTTGGCCAGGTGGCACGGCGGCCGATCCCCGCGGGTGGTGTCGGGCCCCGCCGATTTTGCATTCTTGACCTTCGGTCTGGGTGGGTTAGTGCTTTTCGGTCCGATCGGCCAAGCGCTTGCCAAAATCTTCTTCGTCAGACCGAATGCGCTCGACTGGTTGGCGCTCGCCTCGGGGATGACGCTGGCGGCGCTCCTTGTCTCCCGACGCGCCTGGCGACGTTTGTTGGTCTATCACGTCGACGCCGCGACCTTGGAGCGCGCACTCGATGACATTCTCACCCATGCTGCCGGCCGATTCGTTCGGACGATCCACGGCTTCGAGGATCCGGTCCAGCGGAGGGGAATTCGAGTTGAGGCGTCATCGCGCTGGATGACCGCGTCGATCGAAGCGTACGGTCATGAGCCTGAACGAATGATCCAGATGCTCGAGGGCCGGCTCGAAGATCGATTACGGACGATGGTGCCACCCGCTTCGAAGGTTGGCGGACTCTTCCTCGTGGGATCGGCGTTGACCTTGCTCCTGGCCATCGGCGGTTGGCTTCTCACCCAACCGCAAACGCTCGCCATGCTGCGTGGCTTGCTGGAACGACTCCCCGGAGGATGAGAGGATCCGACGGGAATCGTATCGATCGAGGTGGAGGTGGAGGTGGAGGTGGAGGTGGAGGTGGAGAGGATCACAGGGGACCAAAAAAATGGGACGCCTCAAAGAGGCGTCCCATTCACAATACGATTCCTGGTTCAGTTCAGGAAAACTTCAAGGGATCGGGTTCGGATTCAGAGGAATCGCCGGCTCACGATCGACCACGTTATCGATGAGTCCGTAAGCACGTGACTCTTCGGGCGACATGAATCGGTCGCGATCGGTATCTTCCTGCAGCTTCTCCAGGGTCTGCCCAGTGTGCTTCTGGTAGATCTGGTTGAGCTGCTTCTTCATCCTGAGGAATTCTTCGGCGTGGATCAGGATGTCGGTGGCTGTTCCTTCCATGCCCGCGAGGGGCTGGTGGATCATGATCCGACCGTGCGGCAAGGCGTTGCGCTTACCCTTGGCGCCCGCGGCGAGCAGGAGCGAGCCCATGCTCGCGCACTGGCCGATGCAGTAAGTCGCCACGTCGCAGGACACCCACTGCATGGTGTCGTAGATCGCCATGCCGGCGGTGACGCTCCCGCCCGGGCTATTGATATAAAGGTGGATGTCGGCCTTGGCATCCTGGTGCGCCAGGACCAACATCTGGGCGACGATCAGGTTCGACACATTGTCGTCAATCGCCGAACCGAGGATGATGATGCGATCTTGAAGCAGGCGGGAGTAAATATCCATCGCCCGTTCTTCGCGACCGCTTCGCTCGATCACGATCGGAATCAGTGGCATGTGATCATCTCTTTCCAGGGGGTAATCACGAGTTAGCGGCCGGAGGCGTTTGCGCCTTCAGCTCGCCACTGGGAATGTGGCCCACAACTTCGTCCACCATCCCGTATTCCTTGGCCTGCAGCGCGGTCAGATAACGGTCGCGTTCGGTGTCCTTCGCGACCGTCTCGTAGGTCTGACCGGTGTGCTTGGCAAGAATCTCGTTGATATCCTTCTTACTGTTCACGATCTCCTGGGCCTGGATCTCGATGTCGGAGATCTGCCCACCCACCTGGCCGTAAGGCTGGTGGATCATGACTTTGGAGTGAGGCAAGGCATAGCGTCTGCCTTTGGCCCCTCCGGCCAGGAGAACGGCAGCTCCCGAGGCTGCCATGCCGATGCAATAGGTCGCGACCGGGCAGTCAATGAACTGCATCGTGTCGTAGATAGCGAGCGTGCTACTGACGCTCCCACCGGGGCTATTGATGTAGAAGCTGATCCCCTGCGTCCGGTTCTCGAACTGGAGGAACAAGAACTTCATCACCGCGGAGTTCGCGACGGCGTCATTGATGACGCCCTCGAGAAAGATGATCCGGTTCTCGAGCAACAGATCGCCCAGGGTCATCTGCCGCTGTCGCGCATAGTCGCGATAACGTTGAATCGTCGGCTGCGCGAGCGTGTGTTCGGCGTACATGGGAAGCAGTCCTTCAGGATCAAGGGCTCGAACCGCCGCGAACGATGTCGAGCGAACCTGACAATCATTCGAGTCGAGTCAAGAGTGGAGCCGGACGGCCGGGGCAAACCGGACCGTTAGCTCTCGTCCTTCGAGCCGGCGGTGCTCCCGTCTTCAGTCGCCGCATCGTCCGCTTCAGAAGCGGTGAGTGAGGACGCGCTTTGGTCCAGCGTCTCCACAGCCTGCTGCTCGACGTGAGGAACTTCTTCGTAGGTCACGTAATCGAGGATCCGGTCGAGTGCTTTTCGCTCGAGGATTTGCGAAGCGAGCGCGTCGCCAAGCCCGTCCTTCTCGATCTTCGCCCGAACCCGGCGAGGACTCTCGTCGGTCCGTGCGGCAATCGCCTCGATCTCCAACTCGAAATCTTCGTCCTCGACCGAGATGTCTTCTGCCTCGGCGATCTTGGCGAGAATGAAGAACTCTTGAAGTCCGCGAAGCGTGGACTCGTGGGCATTGGCTCGGATCTCGGCCTCGCGAGCCCGGATCTCGTTCTCGTTCAGTCCTTCCTGCCTCATGTCGAGGATCAGGCGACGCAGCGTGGCTTTCTCTTGGCGATTGACGAGGTCGCCGGGAAGATCGAAGGGAGTTTCCTTGATCAACTGTTCGAGAATCTCACGGCGAACGGCCTGACGCTGCTGCAAGGCCAGACGACGCTCGAGAATCTCACGCAACGCCTCACGCAGTTCGTCTTCCGTGTCGAAACCGAGTCCCGACAGGAAGACGTGATCGACTTCAGGAAGTCGGAGTTGCTTGAGGTCGTGGACCTGGAAGGTCACTTGAATGTTCTGGCCGCGAAGGGTGGGGTCAACCGAGCCGGAGCCGATCTTGGCGTCGGCGTCTCGCGACTCACCCGGCTTGACGCCCACCAGGCTTTCGCCGATCTTGGGCACCGAACCGTCCTGGAACCGGAGCTCCGGCTGAAGCCGGAACTGGATTTCCTTGACTTCGTTGAGGGTTTCCCCATCGCGATGGAACCGAAGGTCAGCCGTGACGAAATCACCGATCTCCGCTCCGCCCTCAAGCTTCGGCACCATCTGAGCGTGTCGCTCGAGGAAAAGCTTGAGCTGGGCGTCGACGTCGCCATCGGCAATCGTCTTGACCGGCCGCTTGACCGTAAGGGCCTTGTAGGCGGGCAACGCGAAGTCAGGACGAACCTCAAGGTCCATCTCAAACATCATCGGCCCGTCGTCGGGGAGTTCAATCGCCTCGACGTCGAGCTGGGGTTGTGTGATCGGATTGAGTTTGTAGTCTTCGTCGATTTGCTCGAGACAAGCCATCAGCAGAGTGCTCTTAACCTGCTCGGCGACCTGCTTCCGGAACCGCTTTTGAACAAGCTGTTTCGGAGCGCGACCGGGACGGAAGCCGGGGACGGCTGCCTCCCGAGTCATGGTCCCAATCGACTCATTGAATTGACGGTCGATCTCGGGACGTGCGACGACGACCTTCAAGTGCTTCTTGCAAGGGCCGACATCAGCGATCTGGACGTCGAGATCGAGCTTCCGCTTGACCGCGTCGACCTCAGCATGCTGAGACGCGTCGGCGGTCGTTACGGGCGATTCTTGGTCGTGCTCGTGCTCGCCAGTGCTCATCAAACAGGCCTTCCTCGGAATTCGCCAGGCTGGGATGACTTGGTCCGCCATCACGCACCCGACGCGTTCCGAGCGTAAGCCGCCAGCCTCTCGATAGCAATCGTGAAAGAGCGGGAGATGGGATTTGAACCCACGACAACCACGTTGGCAACGTGGCGCTCTACCCCTGAGCTACTCCCGCTACGCTCTCAATCGGAACAAATCAAATTCAGAGTCATGTTGACTCGTTTTCGTTTTGTTTCGACCTCACTCGGCCGGCGTGACTTAGTATAGCAGGCCGAGTCAGACTTTCAATCCCACTTGAAACGATTTTTTTCGATCGTTTCGGCTCTCATTCCGGTCCGTCGTGGCTTCGCCAGGGCGGCGAGGCTTAGTATAGACTGGCGAGGCGAGATTTCAATCTCAGTTGAAGCGATTTTTTGAGGATCGTTTCGACTCGTTTCGGCCCGGCTTGGCTTCACCCGACCGGCGAGACCTAGTATAGACGGACGAGGCGGGATTTCAATACGGCTCTCCCGAAATCGGCGGAAATCGATTCCGCCCCGGGGAACCAGGACCGGGGTTGAAATTCATTTGCGTGCCGGCCCGCCACGGTATAGCCTAGATTTACCTTTCGCCACGCGGTTCTCAATGCCCTCCCGGCGGATTCCGTTAGGATTCTCGAACATGGATTTCCAACTCTTAATCGTCCGTGGCCGCGGGGCCTCGACGACAGTGAAACTTGCTGACGGTGTCACCACCGTCGGTCGTCAAGACGATTGCCAGCTCCGTATCAAGTCCTCGCAAGTGAGCCGCAAGCACTGCGAATTGTTTGAGAAGAAGGGACTGTTGCTGGTCAAAGACCTTGGAAGCTCCAATGGCACGTTCGTCAACGGCAAGCGGATTCAAGAACAGCGCGTGCTGGAACCGGGCGATGAATTGAGCATTGGCCAGCTTCTCTTTAAGGTGGCCAAGGTCGGCGAAGCTCCTCCCAAGGCCCCGACCGCCCCACCTCTGAAGCCGGGCGATACGGCGGTTGTCGAGGCGATCCCGGCCGTCGAAGACGACGAATTTGAAATCGAGTTCGACGTGGACGTTCCCTCCGTCGAGACGATTCCCACCGTGGACGAGGTCGCAAGCGCTCCGGCGGACCCAGAACTCGAAGCGAAAACCGAACCGAAACCGAAGCCTGAACCGACTCCTCCATCCCGGACGCCCGCCGAACCGGATAAGCTACTCGGCGATGATGCGATTGCGGATTTTCTGCTCGATATCAAATTTGACGAGGATTGACTCCCGTGCCCTTGCGAGGTCGTGACGACGCATAAGAACCTGGGCCTCGTCACGATTTCCCCGCCTCGCAGACCCGATCCAAGGGGTCGAAGGGTACTTTCCCTGCCTCCCCATCGACTCCTTCGCCTGCCCTCGGTACGCCCCTCGAACTTGCGCCCTTTCCCGTTCTCGAGTTCAAACCTCGACACGGTCCGCGTTGCCTGAACGCAACCCGAGGGGGAATGCAATTGATTTTGAATTAAGATCGCCATATAAGGCTATCAGTAGCGATTGAGGATTGAGGTCCCGGCGACGTCGGCGGGAATCGACCCTGGTGAGGCTTGACACGAAAAGGTTGATATCATGGCCCGTCGTAAGACGTTGCCCGACTTGGTCAAAACCAAGTACTCGTTGGCGGAACGGCTCAGTCGGCTTCGTGCCGAGTTGTTTGGAGACCGGGGTGGGCCAGAGTTGGCACGCCGGTTGGGGATCCCGGTTCGTACTTGGTACAACTACGAGGCGGGGGTGACGGTCCCGGCTGAAGTCGTGCTCAGGATCATCGAGTTGACCGCGGTCGAGCCGATGTGGTTGCTGCACGGCAAGGGCGCCAAGTTTCGCCCGAAACCGATCGAAGACTTTGAGTTGCCGCTGAATTCCGAACGGTCGGTCGGTTCCTTGCTCAGGACGGCGCTTCAGATCCTCGAACGCGGGGAACAGACCAAGCGGCCGGTCGCGAACCGAGTCCATGACGATTCGGAGGAGCAGTCCGACGCGTCCGACGATGTCGTGTTCGTCGATGCCAGTGACGCGAGTCTCGAGCCGTTGACGAGGGCGTCGGGTTCACGCTTCCACGCGGCGCAAGCGGAGTGGCTCGAAGCCGAGGAGGAAGGGCGGCGGATTCTCAACAAAGGCGAGGCGATGAGCCCGATCGTCGCCGAAGGCGCCAGCGTCGTCTTCGCGAGTTCGGAGGAGGATCCGGCCACGCTCGACGGCAAGCTTGTGGTCGCCTGGGTGGAAGGAACGCCCGAGATCCGTTGGTTCGAGGTCCAGGGTGATCACGCCCTGCTGCGCGCCGAGTCACCCGAAGCAGAGTCGTACCAAGTGTCGCTCGACGCCGAAGGGGTGTCGGAGGACGATCGAATCCGTCGGGTCCTCTGGATCCGGACTCCGCACTGATCCGCATCCTGATCCTGATCAATGGACCCTGGCCTCCGCTTCTCAAAAGTTCGGAGCGGAGTCGAGACAAGGAAGAATCATGATTTTACCATCTCCCATTCGGCCGGTTCGCGCCTGGGAGACGATCAGCTTGACCGCCGTGGCCACGTCATCGTCGTGTACGAACAGTGTGATCTCAACCTTGGGGAGGAACGACGCGTTATATTCGCTCCCGAGATAACGATGGAGCCGGTTCTTCTGACGGCCATAACCCATGGCTTCGCGGACCGTTCCGCCCAGAATTTCAATGGACTCTAGCGCTGCCAAGACCGCCTGGGCGCGGAACGGCTTTACCAAGGCGATGATTTGAACCAACCGAACTCCCTCCATCGCAGACTCGAATCGTGGAACTCACTCGCTCGGGAGCCCTGGCCCGGAGTGGCACGCTCGGCGTTCCATCCCACACCGAATCGGAACGCTTGACAAGCCTCCATGTCCGGGTGAAAGTGGAAGTTCGTTGAGCGAGTTGAAGCTTGCGCGAATTCAATTGCGGCCGTAAGAGGTGATCCATGCGACGGGTGCTGGCGATGTTGGCAACGATGGCACTCTTGATGATCGGAGGTTGCGGCAGCAAGAGTTATGAACTCCGGCTCGCCGAAACCCTCGAAAACATCAAGTATCAGGATCGCCTCAATAAACTGCTGACGCCCGCGTTGACCAAGGGCAAGTGGGAAGAGTTATCCATTTACCTGCGGCCACCCAAGAAACTTGCGCAGACCAAGGCGTGGATGCTGGTCGAGACCGAACCGGGCAAGTTCGATCAAGAAGCCAGCTTTGACGAGCCCAAGAAACAGAACATGCATGTCCTGGCGCGAGTCAAGCGGGCCAAGACCCCGGGCAAGAAGGCGGTCCCCTCGCCGGCCGACACGGTCGATCGCACCAACTTCAACGGCGACGTGCTCGCGATTTTGAACGAGTTCTACAAGCCTCCCGAAGAATTGACCATCACCAAGTTCAAAACCGAAACCAAGAAGAAGAACGACTTTAAATTTCACAGCATGACGGTCAACGACAAAAGTGTGAAGATTTATCTCTACAAGAAAGAACCGTACGAAGTGGCCTTGATCTTTGAATACCCCAAGAGCGAAGAGGCGGATCTGTATTCGAAGATCGGACTCTGCCTCGAGTCGTTCGCCGTCGGGGATAGGGCCCGTCGGTTCTTCGGTGGCGCGACGAGCGAGGCGGAAGCGAGTGGCGAGGCCGGACCGAGCGGAGTGGCCTTCTGACCTCCGCACCAGTCACCTTTCCCGAAACCCGAGCTCCCAGCCTTAGCGTTTGGGCCGCCCTGTCCGAGTGACGGGAGCGGCCTCTTTCGTTCCCTTCTCGACGCGTGGTTCGAGCAATTCTTCCCGGAGCACCATCACCTCGCTCGGGGCCTCGATCCCAAGTCGCACTTGCCCCCCCTCTAACTTCACGACGGTGATCCGGATGTCGGATCCAATCACGATCTGCTCCATTCGCTTTCGACTGAGAACCAGCATTCCAGCCTCCCTGCCATGGCCTCGCCAACTCGGTTTTACCCTATCCGTCGAACCTGACTCTGCCAATACGATCGAGAAGTCGGAACGTTCACCGACAATCACGCCGCGTTTCGAATGACCGACTGCAAGCCCGAAGTTCTTGGAAATGGTTCGACCCTGTCACGCGCCCTCAGCCCTTGCCTTGAGAGCGACCGTTCGACGCAACACTTTGCCAGGCTGCTGTTTGAGGGGCGTGCTCGGTCTACGGCGGGCGCCGGATACCAACCGCAAAGGGATCGACCGGCTCCCAAACTCGGACCGAGTTTGGGGAACGTAACGTTTTGTAGAATCGGCTTCCCGACCTCGGGAAAGTACGAGGCGATCAGCCGGCAGGGAGGGTGGGTTCGGCGCGGCCTGACCGTTTCTTTTTTATCTCAGAACCCGTCTATCGGCGCCATTCGTCGATGAGCGAGGCGACGAGCGCCGTCCAGCCGGTCTGGTGCGACGCTCCGAGCCCGGTGCCATTGTCTCCGTGGAAGTACTCGTAGAAGAGAATGAGGTCACGCCAGTGCGGGTCGTCCTGAAATTTTTGGGAGTTGCCGAAGACCGGTCGTCGGCCTGACCCATCACGGGCGAAGACGCGAATCTGTCGTTCGGCGATTTCGCGGGCCAGGTCGTTGAACGGGAGTGAGGCGTCTCCAGGGTGCGCGGCGGGACAGCCGAGTTTTTCTCCGAACGCCTTCCCGAGTTTGCGGAGTGACTCGATCAGCAGGAATCCGGTGGGAAACCAGATCGGTCCTCTCCAGTTCGAGTTGCCCCCTTTGATCTTGTCGATCGACTCGGCCGGCTCATACCGGACTACGCTCCCATTGAACTCGAACGGATGCGACTCGTGCGCTTTCGAGAGGCTCCGGACGCCGTAATCCGAGAGAAACTCATCGGGATCGCGAATCCGCGCGGTCATCCGCCGGAGTTGATCCTGATTGAGGATCGTAAGCGCGTGTGTGACTTGCCCGTTGCGCTCAACGGTATGGACCACACTCTGAGCCAGTTTCGCGCGGTTCTTCATGAACCAGTCGAAGTTCTCTCGAAACTCCTTGAACGGTTCGATCCAGGCGACCTCCAGCCGCTCCACCGCGAAGAGGGGAATGAGGCCAACCAGCGAGCGGACGCGAAACTTGCGGTAGCGACCGTCAGGATAGAGCAAGACGTCGTAGAAAAAGCCGTCCTCCTCATCCCAGAGCTGATAGTCGCGGTTCCCCATGTGCTTCATGGCCGCGGCGACATAAATGTAATGTTGGAAATATTTCGATGCCAATGCTTCGTAGACGCGATCTTCCTTGGCCAGCTCCAGCGCGATTCTCATGAGGACTAGGCAGAACATTCCCATCCAGCCGGTGGCATCCGATTGCTCGAGGCGTGAGCCGTCCATGCACCGTGTGCTCCGGTCGACGACGGTGATATTGTCGAGCCCAAGAAATCCGCCTTCGAAGATATTGTTTCCCTTGCTGTCGACCTTGTTGATCCACCAGGTGAAGTTGATCAAGAGCTTGTGGAAGCAGCGTTCGAGGAAATCGCGATCTGCTTTGCCGGAGCGAATCCGGTCCATGTTGTAGACCCGCCAGACGGCCCACGCATGAACGGGCGGGTTGAGGTCGGAGAACTCCCACTCGTAGGCGGGGATCTGGCCGTTGGGATGCTGAAATTGCTCGAAGAGCAAGAGCCAGAGCTGGTGCTTGGCGAACTCACCGTCGACGAGCGCGAACACGACGCATTGGAATGCGAGATCCCAGGCCGCGAACCAAGGGTACTCCCACTTATCCGGGACGGTCATCACCCGGAGTGAATTCAGGTGCCGCCAGTGCTCGTTGCGGATCGTCTTGCGCGAGGCGGGGGGAGGCACGTTCGGGTTGTCGCCGTCGAGCCAAACGTCGACGTCGAACAGGTACGATTGCTTGCTCCAGAGGAGGGATGACAACGCTTGGCGCTGAATGAGTCGTTCGTCGGCCGTCGCCTTGGGCGGGTAGAGCGTCTCGTAGTAGTCGTCGGCCTCGCGGCGGCGGAGCGCGACCGTGCGCTCAACCTGGTCGAGAGGCTGGTTCAGGCCGGGTGTATCGGTCAGGCGGAAGCGAAGGACCACCGACTCCGAGGGTGCAACCGCCTCGAAGCGGTAATGGACGGCCGCCTTTGTCCCAATCTGAAGCGGGTTCGTGCAGGGATCGCCATCGATCAGCGACCGGTGAAACGCGTCTTTGACGAAGGGCTTCCGGTTCGCGTGCCCCGGCCCGAAGACGCGAGGCATGTTCGTTTCATTGTCGGTAAATAAGGGGGTTCCGCCTCCGGGTGCATGGAAGAAGCGCGTGCCGAGGCGATAGGTCACCGGGATTGAGCTCTGCGGCTCAAGCTCGGAATCGTCCGAGATGAGACAGAGGTCCGCGGATTCGTCGAGCACCATCCGAATTTTTGGCTCGGGGCCAGGACGAGGACCCCAAGCCCAGGTGTTCCGAAACCAGAGGTGAGGAAGGATGTGCAAGGGAGCCGGGCTTGACCCGCGGTTGATCGCCTCAATGCGAATACAAATGTCTTCGGAATTGAATTTCGCATACTCAATCGTAATGTCGAAATAGGCATTGTCGTCGAAGACGCCGGTGTCCAGCAGCTCAAACTCAGGCTCCGACGTGGATCGACGGCGGTTCTCCTTGATGAGACGCTCGTAGGGGAATTCTCGTTGCGGGTACTTGTAGAGGAAACGCATGTAAGAATGCGTGGGAGTGCAGTCAAGGTGGAAGTAGTACTCCTTGACGTCTTCGCCGTGATTGCCTTCGGGTGAGGAGAGGCCGAACAGACGTTCCTTGAGGATCGGGTCGCGGCTGTTCCAGAAGGCGGGGGCGAACACGAGAATTTGATAGCGGTCGCAGATTCCGGCGATCCCGTCCTCGCCCCAGCGGAAGGCCTTGCTTCGCGCCAGGTCGTGAGGCAGGTAGTCCCATGCGTCACCGTTTGCGCTATAGTCTTCGCGAACGGTCGCCCAAGCCCGATCGCTGACGTAGGGTCCCCAGCGACGCCACCCCGTGGCATCGTCCCGACTGTCTTGGAGCCGCTCGTGTTCTTTGCTTGCCATGGACTTTGAATTCACACGCCGACCGAAGAGGGGAGACTCGGCAAGGAGGACGCGAGTCGTTCGTCAACTGACTTGTTGTCTGCATGATAATCCGAGGCGAGGGAAGCGGGCGAGTCCCCACTGGTGCCTGCGACGGGTTCGTGGGCGAGGGGGAAGCCGGTTGGGGCGGTTCGGACTTCGTAACGCGACGACCTCCTGATCCTGGTTCATGGATCGGGAGGCGCTCGATCGTCCGACGGAGAAGCATGCTTCGGATCGAAGGCCAGCGAGGTCCTGGATCAAAAGTCCAAGATTAAGTCAAGCTTACCTAAGGCCTAACGGCTCAAGCGCACGAATCCCTATGGACGATACGATCGTTGAGAAAGTCCGCTCGGAGGGCTCCGACACGAGAGAGGTCTGGAGGATGAGAATGACAGGTCGGAAAAGAGGCAACTTCCTCCCCTGGAAACTTTTAGGGGTGGTACTGTTCATGAGTCCGTCGGCCGTCCCCGGTGCGGAACCTCTCGACTCGCCCGCCGCGATCGTGGCTCCGACCGGGCCGGCGAGCGAAGACTCGGGCCCGAGAGGGGCCACGGCGAGCATTCCCGCAACCAGGACCGCCTCGGCTGCCGAAACGCAGCTTCCCCTGTTGCTTCCGCCCGCGCCGACGATCTTGGACCCTGCGATTCGTCCGATCGACCTGAACACGGCGCTCCAGCTCGCGGGGGTGCAGAATCCCGACCTGCTGATCGCCCGCCAACGTGTGGTCGAGGCCGCTGCGCTGCGGCAGCTTGCGGCGGCTCAGTTCCTGCCGTCGATTAATCTCGGGATGAATTACGACACGCACACCGGCCCGGTGCAGCAGTCGAACGGGAATATCCTCTCGGTGAACCGGTCCTCCATTTACGTGGGCGCAGGTGCGAACGCCATCGGGGCCGGCACGGTCAACATCCCGGGAGTGGTCTTGAGCGGCAATGTCGCGACCGTGGTCTACGGCTACTTGGCGTCGAAGCAGGTGGTACGGCAACGCGAGTTCGCGAGCCTGGCGGTCCGCAATCAGGCGTTCCTCCAGACCACGCTCGCCTACTGTGGGTTGATGCGCGGTGAGGGAACACGGGCCGTCGCCATGCAGGTCCGTGACGATGCGCGCCGGGTCGCGCACCTGACGGCCGCCTATGCCGCTGCGGGCCAGGGGCGCAAGGCCGATGCCGATCGCGCGGCGACTGAGCTGGCGAAACGCGAGTCGGATTTTCTGGCCGCTGAGGGCGACGTGCTCACCTCGTCTGCTCGGCTCTGCGAGGTGCTCAACGTCGACCCGTCGATCCGGCTCCACCCGACCGACGCCTGGGTAACACCTCAACCGATCGTCCCCGACCCGATTCCCGTCTCGCAGTTGATTGCCCTGGCGTTGCTCCAGCGCCCCGAGTTGGGTGAGCGGCGCGCGGCGATCCGCGAGACGCTCTTGATGCTCGAAGGGTCGAAGGTTCTCCCCTTCTCACCGACGATCCTCGTCGGCTTCAGCGCGGGGGGCATGGGAGGCGGCAGTAACCTCGTCCGGCCCGTTTTCGGTGGTTTCGGCGGGCGAACCGACCTCGATGCCTATGCCTTCTGGACGATCCAGAACCTCGGCGTGGGAAACATGGCGATGATCAATCTGGCGCGAAGCCGGGTGGGCATCACGCGGTATCAGGAGGTCGCGGTTCTCGATCGGATTCGCGCGGAAGTGGCGGAAGCGTACGCCCGGACTCACGCCCGGTACGCCCAGATCGGCACCACGGAACAAGCGGTCCGTAGCGGAACCGAAGGCTTCCGTGCCGACCTCGTCCGACTCGAGAGCACGGTGGGCCTGCCGATCGAGTTGCTCGATAGCATGAGGCTTTTGGCTCGCGCCCGCTACGAGTACCTGGCCGCGATCGTCGACTACAACGAGGCCCAGTTCGCGCTCTATGTGGCGTTAGGACAACCTCCGGCGAATGCGCTGGCTCGTCCGGTCCCCACCGCCGGCGTTGTTCCCACGGGCGATCCGATTCCGACTCCCGCGAACCCGGAGGGCCAGCCCCGTCCGGAACCGTTGCCGAACCGACCCGCAAATGGAGTCACACTGGCCCCGACTGCCGCCAATAGCCGTCCGCCCGGTCTGCCGCCGACTCAGGCGGGTCGTTGATCGTGGCGAAACACGGAACGGAGGGCACCAGAATGTTGACCGACTCACGATCGCGAACCATCTCCTTGCGGAAACGGTGGAGGCGAACCGCCAGCCTGACGACGCTGCTTTCGATCTTTGTTGCCAAATCGGGGGGATCGGCGGAGTCTGGGCTGGGAGCGATTCCTCTGCGAATGACCAAGACGACAAGCGCTCGGCCCGGGGGCGGGGCGAAGGACGCCTCCAAGCTCAACGCACCCCCCTTGTTCCTGCTGCCGACCTGGGGAGAGGCAACGGCCGAGGCCCAATCCCGACGGTCCACCCCCCGCGGTTCCACGCTCGATCCGAGACTCAGGACGACGACCTCGGCGGATCCCAATATCCCCGGGTTCGTCACCGCACCGGTCGTCCCACCACCGATTCAAACCTTCCCCGTCGACCTGACCACCGCGTTGCGGCTCGCCGAGGTGGAGAATCCCGAAATTGCCGAGGCTCGGCAGCGGATTTTCGAAGCCACCGCGCTTCGGCAGGCGGCCTACGCCCTGATGCTTCCGACGCTGAACGCGGGCCTCTCCTATCACGGACATGACGGGGACCTCCAGCGGTCTGCGGGGCATACGCTGGCGGTGTCGCAGCAGTTGGTTTACGTGGGCGGCGGAGCCGTCGCAACCGGATCCAATACCGTGGCAATCCCGGCGGTGATGATCGCCAGTCCCTTGACTGACGCCATTTTTGAGCCCCTGGCGGCGCGTCAGAATGTCACCCGTACCCAGTTTGCCGCCAGGGCGACCGCCAACTCCGTGCTCCTCGACGTCTCCACGCTCTATTTTGACCTGGTGGGGGCTGAGGCTGCACTCCAGTTGCGGCGTGAGACCGAGGCGGAGTCTAACGAAGCGGCTCGCCTTACGTCGGCTTACGCCAATTCGGGCCAGGGCTTCGTCTCGGATGCCGACCGTGCCGCCACGCTCTCCAAGTTGATCCACCGCGCGGTCGAGCAGAGCGAGGAGGAGGTTGCCGTTGCCTCCGCGCGACTCTCGAGGCGACTGCATCTCGATCCGGCCGTTCGGGTTCACCCGATTGTACCGGGCGTGGAGCCGATCAAGCTCATTGATGCGACCAGTCCGGTGGAGGAACTCGTTCGAGTGGCGCTCCAAGGTCGGCCGGAGATGGGCGCTCGGGCGGCGGCGATCGGTGTTGCGGAGACTCGACTGACTCAGGAAATCGCTCGTCCATTGCTACCGACGGTCTGGCTTGGATTCAGCGGCGGTGCGTTGGGGGGCGGAAGCAACCTGGTCCCGCCGTTGGTCGGTAACTTCGCGGGGCGGACCGACTTCGATGTCCGACTCTTCTGGACGTTCCAGAATCTCGGTTTAGGCAACCTGGCGCTCCAGAAACAGCGTCGGGCGACCATCGGCCAAGCGGTGGGCGAGCAATCACGGACGATCAATACGATCCGACGCGAGGTCGCCTCCTCGAAAGCGTTGGTCCTGACCACCCAGCAGCGGGTCGAGGCCACCAGGCATCAACTCGAGACCTCCGAGGCGGGGTTCCTCGCCGACCTCGACCGACTCCGAAACACGGTGGGCCGGCCGATCGAGTTGACGAATAGCCTGGAGTTGCTGGCGCAGGCGCGCATCGACCACCTTCGCGCGATCATTGAGAACAACCGGGCGCAGTTGCGTCTGTTCGTGTCCTTGGGATCGCCACCGCCCCTCGACCGACCCGGCACCGATCCGCTTCCGCCTGCACCGGTCGCCGCGCCCCCCCTGCCCTTGGTCCCCGTCCGCTGAGTGGACGAGGCCAAGGCCATTGTCGGGCTCGGGCTATTTGAGCCTCGAGCCGGGAGCGGCAAAGTCGAGCCAGTAGATGGGATAGACCCGGGTCACTTGCTGGCCATAAGGGTCGATGACCAGGAAGTTGTGATTCGTCAGCCCCTCTTTGTTGTGCACCTTGAGCGCGAAATTGCCTTGGGCATCGGTGGTGAGGATATCACCACGGAACGAAAAGTCGCCGACACCGCTATCGGTGAAGATGAACGAGCCCGGGGTCGTACGTCCCAGGATCGTGACGTCCTGGTGGTGCGTCTTGCCGCCGGACGTCTTGGGCGTCGGCCCTTTCGCCGCGTCTTCAGGCGCCAGGGTCAGGAAGACGCTGAGGGGAACCTTCGGCGTGAGCGGCTTGAGGTTGCGCAAAAGGAACTTGGCATCTCCTTGCCCGATCTGCCCGTTATGGTTGGCGTCGGCCGAAGCGAGATAGTTGGCGTTGCGAAATTTCGAGAGATAAGTGCTCTTGAACGCCTTCTGATCGGCGAGCGTGACTTGTCCGTCGCCGTTGACGTCTCCGGGGAGAGTCGCACTGAGCTGGAATCCGCCCGTCGTCCCCGCCCGCCCCGTGACGCCGGAACTGAGTGTCCCCGCCTGACCGGTGCGAATGTACGCGTGCGTTGGCGTGTGCCGGCCGAGCCCGGCCTGGATCCCTTGATGCACCACCAGTGGCTCGCCGCCAGGTCCGTGGGCGTGCCTGACAGCCGGAATCAACGAACTCCCGTCCTCCGGCCGAACCGACTCACCGATGAGGATCGAATGACGGCGGTTGATGTTTCGGGCCGAGACCGGGACCGAAACCTTGGTCGTCTCGTGCGGTGTTTGAACTTCGCCCTGGACGACGGCGAGCGTGTTGGAGGGAACGTCTGCGCTCAACGCAACGCGTGGTTCACAGGTCTCCACCAGTGGCCGAAATTGAGCCTTGGTCGAAGACAAGATCTCTCCTCCTTGAAGATGAAGGTTGAGGCATTCCAATCCCGTGGAACCGCCATCGGAGAGCTTGCGCTATGAATCGCCCCGGGTCCAACTCCGGGAGTCGGCCTTTTGTGGAGACGTATCAATTCTTCGCATTACGGACTGTGGTGGTCTCGCGCATGGCCGGTCATCCCCAGGTTTTTGTCGCGGTTTGCAACGAGCCCACCGGCCGGACGGGGGCAAACCGACATCCGGATCGAGCGCGGTTGGTTATTGCGTATGCAGACGTAACGAGTAATACGCGGCGCCGACCAGCGGCGCCTTGGGGTTGAGGGAGACGCGGACGTCCAGGTGCTGGAGGAACTCCGCGAATCTTCCCTTGGCGGAAAAGGCTTTCAAAAACTCGCCCCGCCGAAGGGCCGTCAAAATCTTGGGCGCGATCCCGCCACCAACGAAGACCCCTCCCACCGCCACGCTCCGCAGCGCGAGGTTCCCGGCCTCGGACCCGTAGATCGAACAAAAGAGGGCCACGGTTGCGGCCGAGAGCGGGTCAGTTCCCGCAATTCCGGCTTCGGAGATCCAGCGATTGGGGTCGCCGAGTTGGAATTTCTCGGTCAGTTCGGGAGCTTCGGCAAAACGCCCCGTGTCACGCAGAAAGGTGTAGATATTGGAAAATCCTGGGCCTGAGAGCACGCGTTCCCAGCTGACATGCCCGTGAAATTTCTCAGCGAGGTACTGGAGCAATTCGACCTCGATCGGGGACGCCGGCCCGAAATCGGCATGCCCCCCTTCCGATGCGATCGGATGAAACAGTTGGCCGTCCCAGTAGAGCATCGCCTCACCGAGCCCGGTGCCCGCCGCGATCAAGGCAAGATTCCCCTCCCGCGGGCCGGTTGCACCCGACTGCAGGACGCTCTGTTCGTCAGCACTGAGGTGGAGCATCCCGTAGGCTGCGGCCTCCAGGTCGTTGAGGAGCTTCACGTGGGGGATGCCCAGCTGTTCTTCCAACGCCCGCTCCTCGAGCTGCCAAGGTAGGTTTGTCGTGTGCGAACCGCCCGACACGACCATCCCGGCCACCCCAAAGCAAGCCGAGAGGACGGGCCCGGTCGTCCGCTCAGGCTGGAATTCCGTCAGGATTTGTTCGAAGGTTGCGTACGATTGACTTCGATAGGACTGTTCCCGCACTTGACGGAGTCCGCCATCCGCGGGATCAAAGAGGGCGAGGACGGTTTTCGTGCCGCCGATGTCACCAGCCAGGATCATCGAATCGACTCCTCCAGTTCGTTCCCCACGTTGCTACGGATTTTGAACTTAGCATGGCGTGAGCGACCCTGTCTGTTCGACTTTGCCGATCCGGTTGCATTGGCCGCGAGGAAGTTGCCGATGTTTTCGATGCGGGACGATCCCAATTCGTAAGCCAACCCGAGTTCTCCACGCGGTAGGAACGCTCTCGCGTGGTGTGCATTTGTTTATGATGTTTCGGTTCGCCGCTCCCGGCTTGATGCAGGTGACCAATGCGCAGATCCGGAACGGAGTCGAAGTCGCGAAGTCGTCGGGAAGCCTGTTCCCGCGGATTGTTTCCCTTTCTCGTTGCGATCCTCGCGGGGATGGGGCTAAGCGGCTGGTTGACGGTCGGTTCTTTGGTTCGCGCAGACTTGGTCTATTTCGCCAACGGGGCGGAAGCCCAGGTGCCGGTGACGACTGAGGGGGCGAGCGTTCGCGTCGACCTTCCCGGTCGATCCTTTGAATTCCTCAAGGAGGATTTTCGAGCGATCGTACCGGGCCATTGGCCGGAACGTGAGTGGAAGGCAAGAGAAGCCGTTGCACTCACCGGCGGAGCCGAAGCACGATCCGCGGCCGCGTGGTGGGCGCTCGAGAACGGCCTCACTCCGCAGGCCGAATCGATGCTTAAAGCCGCTCATGAGGCGGATCCGACCCACCAACCGACCGCGCGAATGGTCGCGGTCCTGGCTTCGCTGGCGAAACCGTGCCCGGACCCCGACCTCGAGCCACTCCTCCGTGCTCTCGGCGGTGCAAGTGAGGTGGTCCGCGGTCCGCATGTCGTCCTGATCCATCAGCACACGGCCGAAGAGGCCGCCGAACGGGTCGATCTTCTCGAGCGGGTCGTCACCACCTACTACCTGCTGTTCGCGGCCCAGGACATCGACCTTGCGGTACCGGCTCATCGGTTGGCCTCGGCCTACTTCTTGGAGCACAAGGATTACCTCGAGTATCTTCGCACGGAGCACTTGGAGGCGTTCCGTTCGACCCGAGGATATTATCACCCGACCTTGAATGCCGTTCTCGCGTATGACGCGCGGAGCTCGGGGGCTTTGAAACAATCGTGGGAGCCGCTTGCGGCCAGGCAGCGAGAACTCGCAATTTGGAAGACGACCCTTGAGCGCCTTCCCAACGACCGTCGCTTGGTGATTCAGCTTCGCGGCGAATTCTCTCGGACGATGAGCCGGGGGCAGGCTCGGAAATACCTTGAGGGACTTGAGCGTGACCTCCGTCGCCGCCAACTCCTTCTCGAACTCGATCGTCGTTCCATCGACCTCGGGACCGCGGCGCACGAAATGGTGCACCAGCTTGTCGCCTCAAGCCGGCTCGCGCCCCACCACGACGATTTCCCTCTCTGGCTCCACGAGGGCTTCGCCGCCCAGTTCGAGGTGATCCGCGGCGGCCGCTGGGCAGGCGTCGGTCGTGCCCACGACTTGCGCTTACCCGATTGGCGAGCGATCCCCCGGCGCACCTCCCTGCCGCTCCTTATCGAAGACCAAGGCTTCGGACGCGGCTACCAGCGCGACTCCTACGCCCAAGCCTGGGCCCTGGTCTTTTTCCTTCGCAAAGAACGACCCCAGCAGTTCCTCACCTTCCTGGACCTACTCCGTGCCCCGGACACCACCGAAGCCCCTCGTTCCAAACAGCGCTCCGCAGCCGCATTTCGCCAGGCCTTCGGGGCCAATCTCGAAGACCTCCAAACCGACTGGCAGCGCTACGTCGACAGCCTGAAAACACCACTCGAGGAGAGTCGTAAGCCAGGAGTTCGATGATTCTTCGCCTGGATTTCCAGAGCCCGATTGACAGATCGAGTTCGTCTGCTATGATTCTCTTCTACACGACGCGACTGCAAAACGACTGAGATAAAAAGAGAATTAGACGGGGCGTAGCTCAGCATGGCTAGAGCGCACGGTTCGGGACCGTGAGGTCGGAGGTTCAAATCCTCTCGCCCCGACTTTTCCGATAGATTACTGAATCTTCGGTTGAACATTGTTGCTTTCTTCGATAGCATCACTCTGATTCGTCTAAGAACCCGGTTTTCTACCGGGTTCTTTTTTTATTTCGAAGAACCGCAGTGCATTCCCGCCGGTTGCGTTCGGACGCCGGCGCTGGCCAAGTGGTTGATGCCCTCACTGGCGTAGACCGTGTCTGCCAAAGTAGGGCATGCTCCTGAATCGCGATGTGAAGTGCAACCGCCTGGCCAAGCCATCTCGTGATGGCCGGCCTACGTATTGCCACATCCACGAGCGGTTCGTGGCCTCATGGCGTCTCCTTCTCATGGATCGCGTCTGGATGGCGTCACAGGCGGCAAGCCACTGTTGCTGCCTGACGTGACGTGTCAAATCTAAACAACGACCCGCCATCGAGCTAAGATTCCCCCTCGTTCCCACGGTCCTCCGTGGGAATGCCGTCCCCGACGCTCCGCGTCGTCTGGCCCTCGCAAGCCGAGGACGGAGAGCGTTCCAGACTGCATTCCCACGGGGGACCGTGGGAACGAGGAGCGAGAGCCTTCCTAACCCTGTATCGGGTCGTTGAATCTAAACGAGCCTGACTCGCTTGCCGGCCGGTAGAGCGAGCCGATCCTCGTTCGGCGAAACTCGCGGGACGTCAACCGAGTTCCGATTGGCTCGATCCGCCATGTGATTGTCTTCGTCAACCTTCCAGTGGTTTACACGACCACCTACGGCTGGTTTGTCATATTGAGAAATTAGCAATAGTGGTGTCTATGTAGATGGTATGGCATCGCTGCAGTGATTAATTCACGGTGTTTTTTTGTCGACTATCCCGGACCGGCCTGGTACGACTGCACATCCGCCTTCATGACATCGTCGACCAGGAAGGGATCAGGTCGTGTTCGTGCCGCTTTGCAAACGGTGCGTGGGCCTGATCGAGACAATCTCGCGGCCGATCGAGTCGTAGGTTGCGAGGGATGCGGTCATCGTAAGCTGGACCATGACATTTGATAAATTGTTCAAGCAAGCGACTGGTAATTCACCCTATCCTTATCAACGTCGCCTGGCCACCGCTCCGGAGTTGGCGGAGCTGGTCCGCGTGCCGACTGGGGCGGGTAAGACGGCCGGTGCCGTGCTCGCCTGGCTCTGGAGGCGATTCTACGCCGAGGATAAGGTGCGGCGGGCGACCCCGCGCCGGCTGGTTTATTGTCTGCCGATGCGGGTACTGGTCGAGCAGTCGATTCGCGAGGCGGAGAAATGGCTCCGCGAACTCAAACACGACCGGACCAAGATCAGCGTCCTCATGGGAGGCGCCGAGTCTGACGACTGGTACCTCGAGCCGGAACGCTCCGCGATCCTCATTGGCACCCAGGATATGTTGCTGTCACGGGCACTTAACCGAGGGTATGCCGCGAGCCGCTTCCACTGGCCGATCGACTTCGGGTTGCTGAATAACGACTGCCTCTGGGTGTTCGACGAGCCGCAACTGATGGGTAACGGGGTTTCCACCTCAGCGCAACTGGCGGGGTTGCGGGCCGCGCTGGGCATGGTTGCCCCCTGCTCGTCGCTCTGGATGTCGGCTACCCTGGAACCGAGCTGGCTCGACACCGTGGATTTCGCCAAGCAACCGCGTGGCCCCTCGCTCGAGCTCCAGTCAGACGACTTTGACCCGAAATGGCCCCTGAATCAGCGGATGACCGCCGAGAAGACTTTACAGCCCCTGGGCATTATGGCGACCAGGGACGGGAAAGATGTGGCCCAGCAGGTCGTCAAGAACCACCTTACCGGCACCCAAACGCTGGTGGTGCTCAACACCGTGGACCGGGCGAAAGAGGTCTATAAGTCGATTAAGAAAGATAAGTCGGCGCCGACGAATGTGCTCCTCGTCCACTCGCGTTTTCGTCAAAGCGATCGAAAGCGATTAAACGAAGAACTTATGGAACCGGCGAAGGACCGTATCATCGTCGCCACTCAAGTTGTGGAGGCGGGTGTTGATATTTCAGTTCAAACGCTTATCACCGAGTTGGCCCCCTGGTCGAGCCTTGTTCAGCGCATCGGCCGTTGCAACCGCACGGGAGTAGACGGCCCGGGTCGCGTCTTCTGGATTGACCTCGATTCCGACAAGCTAGGCGCCCCGTACGAGCCCCCTGCCCTTCGGTTTGCCCGCGAACAATTAGTCAAGCTTATAGGTCAGGATGTCTCGCCGAAAGCACTCGACGTATTTAAGAATCACGAGTCGATCACCCTGGACTTCGTTCCCACCCACGTCCTGCGCCGTCGCGACTTGCTCGACCTGTTCGATACGACGCCCGACCTGTCGGGTAACGACATTGACGTTGCACCCTACATCCGCGGCGATGAGAAAGACAGCGACGTTCAAGTCTACTGGCGGAAGGTTGGCTCTCCTTTTCCGGAAAAAGACGCGAAGGTTCCGAACCGCCTCGAACTCTGTCGCGTGCCGATCGGAGCGTTCCGAACATTCCTCAGGAAAGAGAAAAAAGGCAAGAGGCCGGCGGCCTATTTGTGGGACCACCTCGACGGAGCGTGGCGGCAAATTCGCGAGTCCGAGCGAGAGGTACACCCCGGGATGACAGTCCTCCTGCCGGCTGTCGCGGGGGGCTACTCGACGAAGCTTGGTTGGGACGAAGATTCCTCGGAGGCCGTCGAACCGGTGGAACTCGACGATGAGGAACGACCACTCGAGGAGGCCGTCGGCGACGACCTGAACTCTTGCGGGCCGGAATACACGATCGCCGAGCATACGGAGCACGTTTGCTCTCAGCTTGATGAGTTCTTGAGTGGACTCGGCGACTTGCCGGACGGCTGGTCGGCCCATTTGAGGCGTGCGGCCCGCTGGCATGACCTCGGTAAGGCTCACGACGTGTTCCAAGGCGGCGTGAGGAAGGCCAATCCCTCGCTTGATTCCCAGAAGCTCTGGGCGAAGTCGGGCAGATCCGGGCGACTGAGCTACGACCGCCCTCACTTCCGGCATGAGCTCGCCTCGGCGCTGGCCGCACTCCAGCACGGCTTGCCATTCGAGGTGGTCTACCTGATTGCCGCCCATCATGGCAAGGTCCGGTTGAGTATTCGCTCGCTGCCGGACGAGAGACCACCCGACCAACCGGGCAGACTCTTCGCCCAAGGAGTCCATGACGGCGACACACTCACCGACGTTGACCTTGGCGACGAGAAGTGTCCGGGGCTGAAGCTCGACCTCTCGCCGATGCAACTCGGCGGCGCGACCAGTTGGACGGCCCAGGCGCTGGCGCTCCGCGATGCGATCGGCCCGTTCCGCCTCGCCTACATGGAGGCGCTGTTGCGCTCCGCCGACCTGCTTGCGAGCAAGGAAGAGCGGAAAGGATGGAAGGCGTGAACGTCATTGACTTACCCGGCTGCAAGCCCGAGCCGCTGATGAGCTACTTGAAGGCCCTCGGTGTGTTTCGTCTCGTGGTCGAACAGGCCGATCCGACGGCCAGCATGGTCTGGCACGGCGGCGTCTGCCGGTTACTGACTACGCTCGACCGCGAGGGACTGATTGACTTCTTCGCGAATCAATACAGCCCAACCCCGATCATCGGCCCCTGGGGTGCCCGTTCCGGGTTCTATCCCGGTTCGTCGGAATCGTCGGCCCGCGAAGCCCTGAACCAGATCGTCGCCGGCGCCGCAGCGTACCCGCGACTTGCCCCGTTTCGCGACGTGATCGAGGCGGTCCGTGACCTCCTGCGGGCGAACGGGATGACCGAGAAGGTTCGCGACGATGACAAATTGACGTTGATGCGGCTCTGCCGAAACAACCTTCCTGACGCCCTGCTGCCCTGGCTCGACGCGGTGTTCATCTTGACCGGCGATTCCCGCAGGTTTCCCCCGCTCCTCGGCACGGGAGGCAACGAAGGGAGCGGAAGTTATGTCTCCATATTCGCCCAGTTGGTGGCATCGCTCCTGGTCGACGCGACTGATCCGGCAGGGGTGGTCGACGCCCTTTTCGGTGGATTCAGCGCAACGCTCGACGGGATCTCGGTCGGCCACTTCAGTCCCGGGGCGATTGGCGGCCCGAACTCGTCCCAGGGCTTCGACGGCGGAGGCGGTGCGAATCCCTGGGACTACCTCCTGGCGATCGAAGGCACGTTGATGTTCGCCGGCGCCACCTCGCGGCGCCTTGGGAGCGATACGGCCGGCAAGGCCGGCTTCCCCTTCTGCGTCGAGCCGATCGCCGTCGGTTATGCCTCCGAATCCGACAAGGAAGCGGAGAGCGGAACCCGCGCCGAGTTGTGGCTTCCCCTCTGGTGGAACCAGCCGGTGACCCTCGCCGAGTTGACATACTTGTTCACCGAGGGCCGCGTCCAGTTCGGCAGGCGTCAGGCCAGGAACACCATCGAATTTGCCCTGGCAATCAACCTCCTGGGGGTAAGTCGGGGCATCGATGCGTTCGTTCGCTACGCGTTCGTGATGCGCAACGGTCTTTCGTACTTCGCGGTCCCCCTCGGCCGCGTTCCGGTCACCCTGAAGCCAGCGGCCAACCTGTTTCAGGATTCCAACCTGACACAATGGCTCAACAAGTTCCGTTTGGCCTGCCGCGATACTGAAAAGACCCCGGCGCGATACCGGACCGCCCTTCGACAAATCGACCAGGCGATTTATGCGTTCTCCACGGGGAGTGAGTCCGACCCACGCGGACTCAACGACGTCCTCCGCGCTCTGGGCCGCGCCGAGCGGGCCCTCTCAACTGGTCGGCGATTCTGCGAAGACGAAAAGCTTCGCCCACTTCAGCAACTCTCGTCCGAGTGGCTCGAACAGGCCGACGATCAGAGTCCGGAATTTCGGCTTGCGGTCGCACTCTCCGGAATCGAAGCGAGCGGCAAGGTGGGCTCATTTCGCGTTTTCCTTGAATCCATGGAGGAAATGAGAGAGAGTTCATTTCAATGGTCCAAGGATAAGAACAAGACGGCCGTTTGGTCGAACCGCCCGCTCACCGCCAACCTCGCGGCGATGTTCCTCCGCCGGCAGATGGAAGCGTTCCGCGACGGCCAGATCGGAATCCCGTTGCGGTCACCCCGTTTCGCAAAACTCGAGGATGTCGTTGCATTTTTGCACGAAACATTTGATGACGACAAATTCGCGGACCTCATCTGGGGCCTCGTGGCCATCAATTGGTCGAAAGTGACTCGAATCGATGGTGTCGAATCGGGTGAGGATGCGGCGGTTCCGTTCGATTTTGGCGTGCCCCGACTCCTCGTCGAGCCCTGGTCAGTTAAGTCGGTTCGTGTCCCTCGACGCCTCATCGAGCCGTGGGGTACCCGCCCGACCGGCTTTCCGTTGCGATGGAAGCTGACCAAGGGCGGCGAGCCGAACGCTGTGCTCGACCCCGACGTCTTCCAGGTCCTTGCTTCCGGTCAAGCCGACGCGATCGGTCAGTGCGTGGATCGCGCGGCGCGGCGATTGAAGGCGGGTGGCCGGCTCGTCGCTGGTTCACGCAACCGCCGCCTGGCTGGCCGTTCTCTCGCTGTCAGCTCCTCGTTTCGAGCCGACCGGCTCCTCGCCGCCATGATGTTCCCGCTCTCCCAACCCGACCTTGAGACGGTGGCCAACACCGTGCTCTACCCACCCGAATCGGATGATACGTTATGAGCTTTGATGATGTTTTGAATAACGCTCCACGCATCCTGATCGAGGCCCACCTCAAGCCGGTCGCCGGCACCCGGATCCAGCCGACCGGGTTCCCGGACCTGGGCGCGGCGCAATATGATGCCCCGGACGACAAAGGCGGCCTCGTCAAGATGCTTCTCGTCGAGTCGGCCCAGTCGATGGCCAACCGGCTCGAGGCCGTCTGCTGGGATGAGGCCACCGACGACATCGCCCCCGAACTGACCGGACTGCCGTTCGTCGCGGTCAAGCTTTCCGGACTCGGTAATGGCACCGACATGACGAGCAGTCTGCTCGAATTCCACCGACTCAACTCTCCCTATATCATGAACGGAACCAGGGATGACGGGAGCGTGTTTGCCGACGTGATCAGGAAAGCGCTTGGGTTAGGATCGGTGCCGGGAAAAAAGACGTCGAAAAAGGGGGCCGATGCCGCGCCCACCGAGGAAACGACCGGCGAGAAGGAGCGTGTCGAAGTTGCCGGCGTGGTCAACCTCCGTAAGTTAGCGTCCGTCTGCTTCCAGTATGACCCGAATTCGCTGGTCCATGGCGTCTTCCTCGAGAAGATCGCCGGCCGGTTGCGCCATCCTCGGGCGCTCTCCGCGTTCATCGAGGCGAGCGGAGTCGAACGCGCCGACAGTGGCGGCGTCAAGTTCGACCGAGTCTTGCCCAGCCCCAAGGTCGGCGGCGTCGACTCCGCGGGGGGATATGGTAACGTGCCGTTCCATCGCTCCGAGTACACCGCGCGATCGATCACCGCGTTCTTCTCGCTCGACCTGGCCCAGATCCGTGGTTACGGCCTCCCCGCCGAGGCGACCAAGCTTCTCAAGGTCCTTGCGCTCTGGAAGGTCCGCCGGTTCCTCGACTCCAACATGCGGCTCCGAACCGCCTGCGAACTCGAGGTCGACGAGAAGGCCGGTGGCATCGAAGTGGTCCGCCCCGAGGACTTCGCGCTCCCTTCGACCAAGGAACTCGCGAAGGAGCTCACCGATCTCATCAAGAAGTGCAAACCGCATTTCGCCAACCCCACCAAGACGGTCCTGACCTGGAACAAGCCGGTCAGCTCGAAGGAGTGAGCGCTGATGCCCGTCACATTGACGCTGAATCTCCCGGCCGGTCGATACCACGCAACCCCCTGGGGCCGCCACGTCAACGAAGGTGCCCCTGAGTGGCCGCCCTCTCCCTGGCGACTCTTGCGGGCCCTCGTCGCCGTCTGGAGGCGGACTTGCCCGGATCTCTCGGAGGAGCAAGTCAGGCGCGTGCTCGAACCCTTGCTCCCCCCGCCGAGCTTCCAACTCCCGGCGTCACGAGTCGCCCACACCCGGCACTATATGCCGCGGGGGAAGGCCGGACCGGACGACCGCACTCTGGTCTTCGATACGTTCGTCGCCATCGACCGCACCCAGCCACTCGTCATCGGCTGGCCGGACGTTGAGCTCCCCCCCGGCGACCGGGCCGTGCTCGCCCAGCTCGTCGCAAACCTGACTTCCCTTGGTCGAGCGGAGAGCTGGGCCCATCTCGAGCTGTCGACTTCGACGCCCGACCGCTGGAACTGCCTCCCCGCCGAGCCGTCCGACCCCAACCCGGTGGCCGTGTTCTGCCCCGACCCGACCACCGCGTTCGGAAATGAATGTTATCCTGTTCACACGGCAAAAATGCTCAAGAATGGGTTCAAGCCGGGAGACCTCCTCTTCGACTCCCCGCGCTGGCATCTTTGCCTCGACACGCAAACGATCCACGATCGGCAATGGCCTCAAGTGCCCGGAGCGAAATGGGTGAACTACTCGATCCGACCCACGCATCAGGAACGGGATCCGCGCGCCAACGTCCCGCACCGCCCGCCGGCAACCTTCGTGCGGTTCGCCCTCGACGGCCCGGTTTTGCCCCTCGTCACCGACACGATACGACTCGCCGAGCAAGTGCGGGTGCAGCTCTTGCGCCGTTGCAAGTGGCTCCATAAACCCGACGATCCCCGACTCGCCGTCGCCGACCTCACGACGATCACCCCGGCGTTCTGGGGAAAGGACGAGGATCGCAAACCCCTTACCGGACACCGTCACGCCTTTTTCCTCCCGGTGGATGAGGACGGCGACGGCGCTATCGACCACGTCGCCGTTTACGCACCGATGGGTTTCAGTCGCCTGGAGCTTCAAGCGATCGACCGTCTCCGTCGGCTCCAGTACGGCGATCACGAATTGTCATTTGTCGTCATTGGCCTGGGTGCTCCCGAGGACTTTGCCCGCTCTCGGCTCCTGGGCCCGGCGACGACCTGGGAATCCGCGACCCCGTTCGTCGTGACCCGCCACCTCAAGCGCCGGGGCCGCAACCGCGACCCGCTCGAATGGACCCAAGGCCCCGACGGTCACGCCTCCTTCGTTCGCGAAGTCCTCAAAGAGGAACTGGCCCGTCGCGCCGAGATTGACCCGGAAAAGTTCCTTGGCGCCACGATCGAGCCCTCGCCCTCGGGCAATTGCGGGATCGGGCCGCGGCATATCCGTCCCCTGGAGTTTTACTTGAGCCGTCTCAAGGAAGGTGGCGATGGCGAGCGTCGTCCCCGAGGTCATTTCCGAATCCGCTTCCCGCACCCGGTCTCGGGCCCGATCGCCCTCGGGCACTCCTGTCACTTCGGTCTCGGCCTTTTCCTCCCGAGGCTTTTGACCTCTGACGACTGCCCCGCTCCATAAACCTCAACCGACCCGGAAGGGAAGTCGGGGCGGCGAAGCCATTCTTAGGCCACGATCGCCGCCTGTTTCATCCCGACCCTTCTCCATCGTGCTCCAGGTCTCCGCCCGATCGAAATCCAACGAGCATCCGGCCGGACTCCCCACCGCCTCTGGCGATTCCCCCCCGAATTCGGACTGGCCAGCCCTTCCCGCCCCTCGCCACGCGACCCGCCGCTTGTTCGCTGGTAACCGGATGATTTGGGCGTCCCGAGCGAGTAACCTCCTTCGTAGGCTTCGGTGCCTGACCACCCGCGAGCACGAGGATCGTGAAATCCGCGCCGGCTCCGGGATCGTCTTCAAGCTCTTTGACAATAAGGATTTAAGCGTGAAAATGCCGCCCTAGCCCCTCTCGCAAACGATAAGTCGTTTCACCTCATGCCTTTCGGGCAACAAGGCTCGCCCTCGTGTGCGAGCGAGCAACCCAAGAAGAGTCACCTCTCGCAAGATCCCCACTAACTCGCTACACTACGAGAGGTTAGGTCCCCGGCCGTCATCCACGGCTTCCGAGCCGTGGCCCCATTGAAGCCCCGCCGTCCACCTCTCCCTAGCCCCTCCACGCCGTGTCATCCACGGCTTCCGAGCCGTGGCCCCATTGAAGCAATCTCCCCTTTGGCCTCATGAACAGTCTTGTCCATCGTCATCCACGGCTTCCGAGCCGTGGCCCCATTGAAGCTTCCGCTTCGCCACCGCCCGCGCCGCGTCCTCGCGTCATCCACGGCTTCCGAGCCGTGGCCCCATTGAAGCCGTAACGCGGACAGTTCTTCCGTCGTCACTTCGATTCGTCATCCACGGCTTCCGAGCCGTGGCCCCATTGAAGCCGCAGCTTCCTCGCTCTGGCCAGTCCATGTAAAAACTTGTCATCCACGGCTTCCGAGCCGTGGCCCCATTGAAGCACCGCGGTCGATGTCCGGGTGATGCTTGCGGAGTGGGTCATCCACGGCTTCCGAGCCGTGGCCCCATTGAAGCGCGGCCTCGTTAGCGAGGATCCGATCGACGATCATCCGTCATCCACGGCTTCCGAGCCGTGGCCCCATTGAAGCGTCTTCGCCGGTGATCGGATTCATGTACATGCCGAGTCATCCACGGCTTCCGAGCCGTGGCCCCATTGAAGCCATGCCCGCGCGATGGCGAACCTGCCTGCTGAGAACGTCATCCACGGCTTCCGAGCCGTGGCCCCATTGAAGCGGCATTACCCTCCCCTCGAATCTGCGCGATCGTCGTCATCCACGGCTTCCGAGCCGTGGCCCCATTGAAGCGCCATGTGCGACGTTCGACCAGAACTCGGCATTGAGTCATCCACGGCTTCCGAGCCGTGGCCCCATTGAAGCGCGTTGACACGGAAAAACAAGCTTCGCCGGCACAGTCATCCACGGCTTCCGAGCCGTGGCCCCATTGAAGCGCCACGGCCGGACCGATCGCCGATTGGGTGAGTCATCTCGTCATCCACGGCTTCCGAGCCGTGGCCCCATTGAAGCGGGCCGAAGTGTAACCAGAGCCACCGTTGGTGACCGTCGTCATCCACGGCTTCCGAGCCGTGGCCCCATTGAAGCAGGGCCGCCTCAAGTTCGGGCGTTAACTCGCCATCGGGTCATCCACGGCTTCCGAGCCGTGGCCCCATTGAAGCAACGACTTGATTTCGACGGTGGACTTGTCGCCGGACTGTCATCCACGGCTTCCGAGCCGTGGCCCCATTGAAGCGCCTCTTGCCGCTCGAAGCACTCGCCCGCGATCCAGGTCATCCACGGCTTCCGAGCCGTGGCCCCATTGAAGCCTCAAAAATAAAATCATGGTTGCCTGCGACCGAAACGAGTCATCCACGGCTTCCGAGCCGTGGCCCCATTGAAGCGTAGCCATCCTCATCAGCGACGTTCCACGTCTTCTTGGTCATCCACGGCTTCCGAGCCGTGGCCCCATTGAAGCGATTTCCAGGGGGTTTTGCAGTCCGTCAATCCTTCGGGTCATCCACGGCTTCCGAGCCGTGGCCCCATTGAAGCGCGAATGCCAATGCGATCTGGGACAACGGTTCGCGTCATCCACGGCTTCCGAGCCGTGGCCCCATTGAAGCTCGGCGTGAACGATGCGGCTCTTGGCGGCCTCGGCGGTCATCCACGGCTTCCGAGCCGTGGCCCCATTGAAGCTCCACATAGGCGGCCACGACGTAGCGATCGTTGCCGAAGTCATCCACGGCTTCCGAGCCGTGGCCCCATTGAAGCGTCATGCCGCCGCTCCCGGTGGAGCCGGCGGGCAGTCATCCACGGCTTCCGAGCCGTGGCCCCATTGAAGCATTGACGGCAAAGAGAAGCCCTATGGAGAGATCGGTGAGTCATCCACGGCTTCCGAGCCGTGGCCCCATTGAAGCTGTGCAAGTCTCAAGATACGTGATTGGCTGTTTGCCGTCATCCACGGCTTCCGAGCCGTGGCCCCATTGAAGCTCGCAGTGCGGCACATGAACGCCGTCGCGAATGAGAGTCATCCACGGCTTCCGAGCCGTGGCCCCATTGAAGCTCGAGCCACCGCCTCATGCGAGTGACGCTGATTGAACGTCATCCACGGCTTCCGAGCCGTGGCCCCATTGAAGCATCTCTACCGATCAACCGGACATGCTCGCGTCTGACGTCATCCACGGCTTCCGAGCCGTGGCCCCATTGAAGCCTGTGCCCTCCCGGCGCGAACCTACCAGCCGATCGCGTCATCCACGGCTTCCGAGCCGTGGCCCCATTGAAGCCTTGCCTTCTGGCAGCCTGAACCTGACCCTGAACCGGTCATCCACGGCTTCCGAGCCGTGGCCCCATTGAAGCATATCCTCCGGAGGGACAGCAGCCCCAACGGCAGCCGTCATCCACGGCTTCCGAGCCGTGGCCCCATTGAAGCCTTACCTGGGACGGTTCGCCCCTGGCATACTCGACGTCATCCACGGCTTCCGAGCCGCGGCCCCATTGAAGCTTTCATTTGTGCGGTATTGCGGGATTGCATTCCGCAGTCATCCACGGCTTCCGAGCCGTGGCCCCATTGAAGCCGATCGGTTGAGGCGAGACTGGTGCGTGAGGGGGATGTCATCCACGGCTTCCGAGCCGTGGCCCCATTGAAGCTAGAGGCGGGCCTTACGGTTGGTCTCTTCGGCGGAGTCATCCACGGCTTCCGAGCCGTGGCCCCATTGAAGCTTGGCTTCCTTGCCGAACCCGACGACATTGAGCAAGGTCATCCACTGCTTCCGAGCTGTGGCCCCATTGAAGCTCCACCGACCAGATCTTCTTCTTCCAGGACGAACTGGTTATCCACGGCTTCTGAGCCGTGGCCCCATTGAAGCTCGATCCCCACCCGCTTCCCTGCCTCCTTGACGCGTGTCATCCACGGCTTCCGAGCCGTGGCCCCATTGAAGTGCGCGGTCGAACAAGGACTGTACGCCTTCGCTGATCGGAAGAGAATGACTCGTCCCAGGTATCAGGACAAATGACTTGCGAGTTTGTGACGGAGATCTGACGCATCCTGCGATGTATGAGTGGGGGGAATGCTTAGGCATGATGCCGACTGGGGTCGATTTATGGATTGACCTGAGCGACGATTGATCGACGAAGATCTACATCAATGAAGGGGGCGAGTGATGAGCTTCTTGGGGCGTCGGATTCAGATCGGGGACGAGGACCGGTCTCGGGTCGCCGAGCGATCGGGGAAACGGGGCTTGAAGCCCTGGGGCGAGGTTTTGGAAGGTCGCCTGCTGCTGTCGGCGGACGGAGGAGCGATCAAGGCGCGCGGCGGCTTCCAGATCTTGGAATTCCAGGGGGTACCGTTCGGTCATGACGTCGGTACGGGATTCTCCGGTGAGACGCTGGCCGACTTCTCCAAGTGGCCCCAGAGTACGGCAGGCGACTTCAATGTCACCATCGACTGGGGCGACAATTCGGCGCCGACATCCGGCACGGTCGGTCGATACTCCTTCACGAACGACTTCGATGTCGAAGGCGACCACGCGTACGCGCAGACTGGGAACTACACGATTACCGTCACGATCAAGGACAGTGACGGCCACACTGCCATCGTGAACGACCAGGCCACCATCAAGGCCGGGCCGCTCGCTTCGACGCCGACGGACGTCAACACTGTCGTCGGCAGTGAGTTCGGTTCACACACGCTCGGTCAATTCTACGACGCGCGGGGGCTCCAGGAGCCCGACGGCTACCAAGTGACGATCGACTGGGGTGACGGCACCACGTCCGCCGGCAGTCTTGAGCGTCTGCTTTACCCCGGCGGGAACGCGCCCTACCTGAAATCTTACGGAATCGAAGGAAGCCACACCTATCAAAACAATGGGCATTTCGCAATCACCGTTTCAATCACGGACAACGACGGCCACTCGACGACCCTGACGTCTCAGGCCACCGTTGCTCTGGAGAACGTCAAGTATCCGACCCCTGTGCTGTTCCCGACCACGGGTACGGCGCTGACCAACGTGCAAGTCGCGACCCTGGACTTCCCCGGGCCGTTCAGAACGGCGGGGGTCGTCGAGGCGACGATCGACTGGGGTGACGGAACACCCCCAACGCAGGGCCAACTTGCATTCCTGGTCCCGACCTCACTCAACGGCGGGCCGCCGGTCATGTTTGTCAGCGGGAACCATACCTACGCCCAGGCCGGTTCTTATGCGATCCGAGTCACGGTGACCAAGGACGATGGCGCGACTCTCGTGGCCGTCGGCCCCGCTTATGCCCTCGTCAGTGATCCGATCATGGTCAGCCCTCTGCTGCCGCCCTCGGATCCTCCCGCCGAATCGCCGCCCGTGGTGGTCGGTCACCCGGTAACACTTGGGCCTGCTCAAACCGTCCCACCGCCGGCACCGCCGGCACCGTTGGTCGCGACTCCCCCCCAAATCGCGCCCCTGCCGAGCCCGTATCCCCCAACCGAGCCTGTCGTGAAGGCAATTCGGCATCATAAGCCGGTACGTCAAGATCTCCGGCACGATTCCCCCGCTCATCGCTCGCCTGCTCCGAACCACGACCACGTGCCTGTCACTGTCGTGACGGCGATCCGGCATCGCAACGCGGTCCTTCAACAGCACGGGGCCGTCGTTCGGCACGCGTCTCTCGCCGTTGGCCATGGTCACGCTCGAAGAATTCGCCCCAGTTCGTAGGCCGGAACGACGGCGCGGATCGATTCCGGGCGCGATGGATCGCGCCCTTGTTGGGACAATTTGCCCCGGCTGAGCGCCGGGATGCGGGAGAGCGTCGATTGATCGGGAACCGCCCCCGTTCGCGCTGGGCGATCAGGAAGGACCGATGCCGGTCCGCTTGTCCGAGGCCAAGGCGATCCCGCCAGCCATGAAGCCCGGGAGAACCTCAGCCCGTAAATCTTCATGACATGTTAAACGGGTTAAAATCGACATCGTTTGGTGTCGATAGGTCGTGCTAGTTTTTTTGTGTGGAAAGATGAAACCTTATGGATTGTCTTGTCCTTGTCTGTCAAGTCGACCGACTGGTCCTCGCTGACCTCTGCGCAAGCGACGATCACGTTTCGGTTTGAAACTCGTCCTCCGGAGGAGTGATGTGCTCCCAGTGGCCATTCTGGTGCAACCAGATGGGGTCGGCGTTCTTGACGATGTATTCATCAATGGGCATACCATCGATCGTCTGGGGTCGCGGGACTCGCACTTGCTTGCCGTTCATGAAAACCATCATGTACTTGCGCTTCCGTTCGCGTCGCGCTCGTTTTGCCGCGGCCGTGAGTTTGCGTTTCGACATGGCTTCCCAATACTTTTGGGCTCGAATCCAGGACCCGTCCTCGCCTTCGCTATTCGTCGCGAGATTGCGACGGCGACTTGCCCACTCGCTTGATGACACGCGGGTAAGTGACGGTCGGGATGGCTTGTTCAATCCGATCCACCTGGACCTTGTGATACCAGTTATCGCCGAAGTCGAACCAGTAGCCGAAGACGCGTTCCGGCTTCAGGCCCAGGTCGTCCAGTTTCGTTGTACGGGCGTCGCCGTATCCCTTCTTGCTTTTCTGTGGGCGGGGCAGTCCGTAGTTGGGCCCGGTCGGATCGTGCGGGCGTTTGCCGAACTGGAATTCGTAGGCACGTTCGTCTGATCGGTCGTATGCCTTGAAAATGGCGTGATGGAGGTCTTCGAGTGTCTGGTCGCCGCGGATTTCAATCACTCGCCAGAAAACCTTGTTGGCAGTTTTCTCACTGATCGGGCCACTCAAAATGAAGGTCGAGATGACGTATAAGTGTGCCGGTGGGGCGGCTTTGACGACCGGCCGCGACGGCGCCGGGCTTTTTTTCGCGGGCTTGCGACTGTTCCACGACGGGATCTCGTCCTCCGGAATCAGGATCTGAATCGAACGAGACTGTCCTGGGTGGCGTAGGATCAACCCTCTCTTCTCAAGCATCTTCACCATCTGATTCACCGACGGCGGAGCCACGCACATGGCCGCGGCGATCTCGGTCTCGGCAGGCGGGTATCCGTGCTGACTGATGTAGGCGCGAATAAAGGCCAGATAGCGGCCCTGGGTTGGTGTGAAGTCGGCCATGACGTCTGTTCCATCGTGAATGCAAAGCGACTTTTGGATTCCCAGTCGACTCGGGGGCTTGCCTCGACGTTCAATCGGGATCGCCAGGCGGGCGAGTGCGCCTTGGCACTCGGCCCCGGGGGATCGTGGGGGCAGTGAGTTCAGTTTTCAATGAATATGAAGTCTCGGCTTTGCGCGAGCCGTAACATAAGAGGATATCCGACGAGCGACCACGAGGCAAAACGCTCGCAAACCGGCTTGTGGTTGTGTGATTTTGTTCACTGACTGTCTTCGACCCGCCACTTGAACGCGTTCTCGGCGGAATTTTCAGCACAATTCGACGATCCGCCGCAGGAGTTCGGATAGGGCACTCCGCCCTTCCCGCTCGATCCCGTGCGGGAATCCGGTTGATCGGGCCTGGCGAAGCGTGCGATCCTTGAGCGAAATCGACTTCGTGGCGCTCTCCTTGAATGGGGGAATGTCCCCAAGCACCAAGGCCCCGGCTGAGACGCCCCTGACTAACCGAGATCCCCGAGGGGCGACGAGCGACTGCTTCCCATCGGCCGGCCTTGTTTGTAAGATGTTTAACTCGAGCCACGGGTCAAAGCACGATCGCCGATCCTGCTCATCCGTTCCCTTTCGAAGTTGGTCGTTCAGATTCCGGACGCCTCGGGTCAGGCGGTCGGGCGGTCGAGGGCACGGGAGTAATTGGGCATGGGCGCCAGACACGCATTGGTCCTCCTTTTGATTCTGCTGAGCTTCGCGCCCCCTGCCCTCGGGTTCGGCGACGCGCCGCCCGCGTTGGAACAGGTCTCGAAGGAATTCGAGGGGGCCGTGCTCCCGCTGGTGAAGCGGTACTGCCTTGAGTGTCACTCGGCGGAGGAACAGGAAGGGGACCTCGACCTCGAACGATTCACCAAGCTCGACCAGGTGCGGAACGCCCCGCGCGTCTGGCAGCGAGTCGCCGAGATGCTCGATAACGGCGAGATGCCGCCCAAAGAGGCTGATCAGCCGGACGCCGGCGAACGCGCCCGGTTGCGGGGGTGGGTGCGGGGCTTTCTCACGGCCGAGGCGATCCGGCGGGCCGGCGACCCGGGACGAGTGGTCCTCAGACGGCTGAATAACGCCGAATACACATACACGCTCCGCGATCTGACGGGCGTCGCGACGCTCGAACCGGCCCGTGAGTTCCCCGTCGATGGGGCGGCGGGCGAGGGGTTCACGAACACGGGCAATGCGCTGGTGATGTCGCCTTCGCTCGTCACCAAGTATCTGGATGCGGCGAAAGGGGTTGCCGGCCATGCGGTCCTGTTGCCCGACGGCTTTCGGTTCTCCCCTGGGGCCACCCCACGCGACTGGACCGAGGAGACGCTGACCAAGATCCGCGACTTCTATCGCGAGTACACCGACCCTCGCAGCGGCGGCGAACAAGTCAACTTGCAGGGGATCGTCTTCGACACCAACCAAGGCGGACGCCTGCCGCTTGATCGCTACTTCGCCGCGACGATCGCCGAGCGTTCCTCGTTGATTTCGGGGGCCAAGAGCATCGAGACCGTTGCGAGCGAAAGCGGGCTGAATGCGAAATATCTGGGCATCCTCTGGCGAAGCCTTTCGAGCTCGACGCCGTCGCTTCTGCTTGGCGGGCTTCAGGCGCGTTGGCGGGTCGCCACGCTTGAAAATGTCCCCGCTCTCGTCGCCGAGGTCGCTGCCTGGCAGCAGGGGCTCTGGAAGTTCTCCAGCGTCGGCCACATCGGCAAGCTGGGTGGTCCCAAGGCCTGGATGGAGCCGGTCAGCCCCTTGAACGCGAAGCAGGAGGTGCGGTTCAAGGTGCCCTCCTCGCCCGACGGCAACGACGTGACGCTCTCGCTGGTTGCGACCGACGCGGGGGACGGCAACGAGCACGACTTCGTCGTTTGGCGGCAGCCGAGGCTTGTCGCGCCCGGCCGCCCGGATCTTCCATTGCGGGACGTCCGGCGGGTCGCCAGCGACCTGGCGACGAGGCGCGAGCGGCTCTTCGCCGATACCACGGAATATCTCGATGCGTCGGCCAAAGTCGAGGCGACTCGAGGCCGGGTCGACCTTGAGGAGCTGGCCCTTGGACGCGGTCTCGATCCGGTCGCGCTCCGGGCCTGGCTCGACTACTTGGGCATCGTGCCGGCCGAAGCCTTGACCCTGACCGGCCACTTCACCGACAAGCTCACCCGAGGCGGGGGCCACGACTTCATCAATGGCTGGGGCCGTAACGAGACGCCGCAACTCTTGACCAACTCCTCCGACCAGCACGTTCGGATTCCCGGCAACATGAAGCCGCACGGGGTTGCGGTTCACCCGTCCCCGACCCTTCGCACGGCCGTTGGCTGGCTCAGCCCCGTGATGACCACGGTGCGTGTTGAAGCCACGGTCAGGCATGCCCACCCCGAATGCGGGAACGGCGTGACCTGGTCGCTCGAACTCCGCCGCGGCTCGAGACGACGTCGGCTTGCCGCCGGTATTGCGCAAGGGGACCAAGAACGGAAAGTCGACCCGATCGAGAGGCTTGCCATCCAGCCCGGCGACCTCCTCGCCCTCGCGATTGGCGCTCGTGACGGGAATCACTCTTGCGACCTGACCGCGATCGACCTGCGAATCGTCGAGACGGGCGAAACCGGTCGGACCTGGGATCTCGCCGCCGACGTCTCGAGCGACGTCCTGGCCGGCAACCCGCACGCGGACCGCCTGGGCCATCCGGGGGTCTGGCACTTCTACACCGAGCCCGACAAGGGCGGAACCGAAGCGGATGCGGTGATCCCCGCCGAGTCGGTCCTGGCCAGGTGGCAGGCCGCGAAGTCGGACGACGAGAAGCACCGGCTCGCCGCCGAGACGCAGCGGCTGATTCGCTCGGGCACGCCCGCCTCGAAGGCTGGTCCCGACGCCACGCTCTACCGACAACTCCGGTCGCTCGGCGGGCCGTTGCTTGGCACGATCCTTCGCACACGACCCGAGGTTGAGCCCGGGCTGGCGACGATCAAGCCAGACTGGGGACTCGACGAATCGAGGTTCGGCAAGCACCCGAACGGGAAGGCCATCGACGCCGGCGACCTCTGCGTTCAGGCTCCAACCGTGATCTCGTTTCGGCTCCCGGCCGAGCTTGCCGAAGGGGCCGAATTGGTCACGACCGGGACGCTCGAAGCAACGACGGGTGCGGAAGGGAGCGTCCAGTTCAACGTGGTTGCCGGGCCGCCGCCCACCGTCACCGGGCTGAATCCGAGCGGTCTGAAGGTGACTCTTGCCGCCGGACCTTGGACCTCGGATAACCGGCGGGCATCATCCACTTCGCCGATCGTCGTCAACGACGGGAGCGCGAGCCGGAAGCGGATTGAGGCCGCCCTTGATGACTTTCGCAACCTGTTCCCCGCCGCGCTCTGCTACAACAAGATCGTGCCGGTCGATGAAGTCGTTACGCTCACGCTGTTCCATCGCGAGGATGGCCACCTCGCGCGGCTGATGCTCGACGACGCGGCGAAGGCCAAGCTCGACCGCCTCTGGGACGAGCTCCATTTCATCAGCGGCGACGCCTTGACCCTCGTGGACGCCTTCGCCCAGTTGATGGAATATGCCTCGCAGGACGCGGACCCCAAGGTCTTCGAACCGCTCCGCCAGCCGATCAACGACCGAGCGGATGCCTACCGGCGGCGACTGGTTGCGGTTGAGCCCACGCAGGTCGGCACACTCCTCGACTTCGCCGCCCGCGCCTACCGTCGCGCATTGACCGAAGCTGAGGCGAGCCAGTTGCTTGGTCTCTACAAAGGACTGAGGGCGCAGGAGATCCCCCATGAGGAGGCGTTCCGCATGACGCTCGCCCGGGTCCTGGTCGCGCCGGCGTTCCTCTACCGGGCCGAGAAGCCGGTGCCGGGGGCGGGGCAAGGTCCGGTCTCGAACGAGGAGTTGGCCACGCGTCTGAGTTACTTCCTCTGGTCGTCGCAGCCTGACCGCGAGTTGCGTACGCTTGCCGAGTCGGGCAAGCTCACCGACCCCAAGACGCTCGCGAGCCAGGCTCGGCGGATGCTCCGGGACGACAAGGCCCGGCGGTTGGCGACCGAGTTCGCCTGCCAGTGGCTCCACATCGCCGACTTCGACCAGCTTGACGAGAAGAGTGAGCGTCACTTCCCCACGTTCCTCGGGCTCCGAGGCGCGATGTACGAGGAGTCGGTCCGGTTCTTTACCGACCTCTTCCGGAACGACGGCTCGATTCTCGACATCCTCGACGCCGATCATACCTTCCTGAACGGCCCGCTGGCCGAGCACTACGGCATCCCGTTGGAGAAGAAGCCAGGAGTGGCCGGCAAGTCCGAGGACTGGCGCCGGGTGGACGGCATCAAGCAATTTGGCCGGCGCGGGGTGCTCGGCCAGGCGACGGTCCTGGCCAAGCAGTCCGGCGCTTCCCGGACCAGCCCGACCCTCCGAGGCGACTGGATCAGCGAGGTCCTCCTTGGCGAACGCCTGCCACGCCCCCCCAAGGGCATTCCGCTCCTGCCGGACGACGAAGCGGGAGCCGACGGTCTGAGCGTCCGCCAACTCGTCGAGCAGCACGCCAGCAACCCGAAGTGCATCGTCTGCCATGAACGGATTGACCCGCTCGGATTCTCACTCGAAGGCTTCGATGCGATCGGCCGCCGCCGCGATAAGGACCTGGGGGGTCGGCCGATTGACGCCCGATCCAAGGCCAAGGACGGGACGCAATTCGAGGGCCTTGAGGGGCTCACGGATTATCTCCTGACCGTGCGCCGCGAGTCCTTCCTGAATCAAGCCTGCCGCAAGTTACTCGGCTTCGCCCTGGGACGCTCGATCCAGCTTTCGGACGCGACGCTCCTGGCCGACATGCAGGCCGCCCTGAAGACGAACGATTACCGCGTCGGCTCCGCGATCGAGGTGATCGTCCTGAGCCGGCAGTTCCGCGAGATCCGCGGACGCGAGACCGCGGACACGGATTGAAGAATTTCCACCCCTCAATGAGACCGGAGTTGACCCGGATGACGACCCACCGATTCAGTCGCCGAACCATGCTCCGAGGACTCGGCGTGTCGATGGCCCTCCCCTGGCTCGAGTCGCGCCCCGTCTGGGGCGACGAGCCGGCCGGCAAGGCCGGTTCGAGCGAGGCCCCCGTCCGGCTGGCGGTCCTGTTCGCGGGCAACGGGTTCCACAGCAAGGAGTGGTGGGCCAAAGGGGCCGGCAAGAGCATGGAGCTGGGCCAGGTGCTCGCCCCATTGAACGACTTCCGTGAGAAGATGCTCTTCGTCCAGGGCCTGTATAACGAGCAGGCGCTGAAGGGGAACATCCATAGCTCGCAGACCGGGAACCTCCTCTCCGGCTCGCCGCTCGCTTCCGGCGGCGAGATCCGCTCGGGGACGAGCGTCGACCAGTGGCTCGCCGCAACCTACGGCCGCTCGACCAAGGTCCCTAGCCTGGTGCTCGGCTGCGAGAAGTCGAACCCATCAGTCCACAAGAATTATTCGATGCTTTATAGCTCGCATATCTCGTGGACCTCGCCGACGACCCCGACGCCCCTCGAGCTCTATCCCGCCCTGGCGTTCGACCGGCTGTTCAAGGATGAAGTCCGCCGCGGCGACAAGAGCGTGCTCGACGCCGTGCTCGAAGACGCCAACGACCTTCGCCGCCAGGTCAGCACGACCGACCAGCTCAAGCTTGACGAGTACCTCGAATCGGTTCGCGACGTGGAGCGGAGAATCGAGGGGGCGGGCAAGCGCGGCGAGCTTCAAGGCTGGCGGCCGACGCTCGACAAGCCCAACATCCCCCGGCCCCCCGAGGGGATCCCTCAAGATATCGCCGACCATATGCGGCTGATGTGCGACATCCTGGTGCTCGGCTTCCAGACCGATACCACCCGGATCACGACGCTCAAGTTGAACAACGACCACTCGTCGCTCCGCTTCCCGAACCTGGGCGTGGATTACATGATCCACCACCTGCTTTCGCACTCCGACACGGCCGACTGGTTGAAGGTGAATCAGTTCTTCGTCGGCCAGCTCGCTTACATCGCCCGCAAGCTCGATGCGATCCAGGAGGGAGAACGCACCGCGCTCGATAACTCGATGCTGATGTTCTGCTCGAGCATGATGAGCGGCGGCCACGACGCCACGCAATTGCCCGTGGTGATGCTGGGCCGGGCCGGCGGCAAGATCGAGACCGGCCGGGTCCTCGACTACCGCAAGGAATCGAACCGGCAGATGTGCCGGCTCTACCTCTCGATGATGGAGAAGATGGACGTCCGGCTCGACCGCTTCGGTGACGCCACCGAGCCGCTCCGTGAGATCTGATCATGCGTTGCGTTTTCGTGGCGGGGTCACCAGGAGCTGACCCTGCCCCGCATCGGCCCCGGCAGCACGCTCATCAGGCACAATGTGTTCATCAAGAACGATGCGCGCAGTCCCGATGGGGACCGACCCAATATGCTGGTCGGTGGTTTTCCCGCCAGTGGCCCCGGCTCGGCCGACCTGTAGGAGATCTACGGCAATTTCATCTGCCACAACCCGCGTGAATCGCTCCTGCAGGCTTCGGGCCGAGTCGCGATCCATGACAACGTGTTCGTTGATGATACTGCGCCGAGTCATGCGGCGATCACGCTACGCGATCACGATTCACCGCTGAAACAGGCGTATGTTTACAAAAACACGATCTGCTCGTCGATGCGTGGAATCCAGATCCCAAGCCCGGCGTCCGAGGATCACAACGAGATCCCGGTATCCTTGCTAAAGTCTCATTTCCCCAGGGCGATTCTCGAGGTGGCTAACCCACTCGTGAACCATCCGTATCGACAGACGTATGTCGAACCAACGTTCGCGTGCGTCGCACGGTGTGTCGTGCCCACCAAATCGGTTATCGCAGAATGAGCGACGGGCCGCCGGTCGTTCCCAGGAAGGGTTGTACGGTTGGTCCTTTGGGGTGGTTGTGGCTTTCGGTATTCAAAGGTGGGTGGATGGTTGCCCCTCTGAAGCATGCTGTGGATACTAGGGTGAGTCAGAAAAGTGACGCACGCATTTTGCAACTCCGAAGGGGCGACTGTACATCGCCAGGGGCGCAAGCCCCTGGGGACAATCGACATATTTATGTTTTGCAGCTCCGAAGGGGCGACCGTCCGAGTCGGACACTACGTTTGACGGTCGCCCCCTTCGGGGCTGCAAACGAAACGGATTCGGATTTAAGCATATTTTGTTTCCAGGGGCTTGCGCCCCTCGCAATGAACGGTCACCCCTTCGAAGCTACAAGGGAAATGAACCCTCTGACCAAGCGTCCCTCGGGTGCATAACTTTTCTGACCCTCGATAGGGGGCGATGAATCGCGACGAATTGAAGTAAGTCGTATCCGAATTCGGTGAGAGGTTTCGGCCCGCGAAAAGCCTCTCGGGGACCAGCACATGGATCGATCCCTCCTTCAAGGCCGGTTTGCCACCTTCACCTCCTGGAGGAATCAACACCGGCGATCCGTCCCGACACCGGTCGGCGAAACCGACCTCTATGAGGCTTGCAGTTCGCTCATCGCCGAGAGCCGCCGGAGCCGTATCGAGCGGGACAAGTTGTGGGCTGCCGCCATTGCGGAGTTGTCGCGATCGCACGGTTATTGCCGTTCCTTGCTCAGTGTTGCCACGACCCGCCTCATCGCTCAAGAACGCGACCGGCCCGATCCGGGAGACCCGCACGCGGATCGGAAGCCGATACTCTAGACATGATCAGATGTCAGCAGCGGCGATCAGAGCGATCCCCTTGCGGAAACGGCGAATTCCATTGAATTCCCCTGGGGCCGCGGGCGGGTTGCCCTCCCCAACGGGGATTGGGATATGATCAAATCGGCGATCCGGTCAAGAACGACCCAGAGCCGACGTCAAGGGTCGCTCGCGAGGGGAACCGAGACGGGACAGCAGCAAAGCTTGGGCCTCCCGTTCCGGTGTTGACGCTCGCTCAAGCCGGGTCCGACGGGGGGGGCGACTGGGACGACACCTCTTCCTTCGGGGGACAATGCCCCTGGCCATCATCCAGGAGGCTGTCGAGGTTCCGGATCAGGCGAGCGACGCGAGCGGCCAATCCCGGATCGTCCGCGATCAATCGCTCGAGCCGCGCACGACGCGGGCCGTCCAGCCGGCCGAGGGCGTAATCCAGCAGCTCGGTGGGGTCCATGGCATCATGACCTCTTTGCCCGCTCGGCCATTTCACGGAGCTGAGCGATGGCGCCATGCAGCCGCGACTTGACCGTGCCGAGGGGGATTCCCAGCAGTCCGACGATCTCGGCATAGCTCAGCCCCTGATAATAGGCGAGCAAGAGCACCTGCCGCAGTGGTTCGGAGAGCCGGGCCACGCTCTCGCGGACCCATTCTTGGCGTTCCCGTCCCTGCAATTCCTCGAGCGGTCCGGGCGCAGCACTGGCCAGCAATTCGAGCAGGGATCCGGGATCGACCTCCTCGACCGCCGCTGCACACGGTCCGTCGATCCGGATCGTCGGCAGCTTCCGGGATCGTCGCAGCGCATCGACTGCGCAGTGGATGGCGATCGCGTACAGCCAGGGCCGGGCCGGTAAGCCGTCTCGGTACAGGTCGCATTTTCTGTGGACCCGGAGGAAGGTGTCCTGGAGCACGTCTTCAGCGAGCGCCAGATCACCAAGGTAACGGGCGAGGTAGCGACTCAACTCGTCGGAGTAGCGGACGACGAGCGCGGTGAAATCCTCCGATCGACGAGCGTCTCGATAGCGACCCAAGAGGTCCTCTTCGCTCACCGAAACGGAATTCTCACTTGCCGGTGGGCTTGGCCAGTGAGGGTGCGGTGTTACATTTGCTCGCGTGTCGATTGGACCGCGGCAAGAGGGATGTTCGGAACCGGTTTCGAACGGGTCGCACCGGACCGGCTCACGGAGTGCTGCTGTCATGGGCATGGGACCACCTCCCGGGATCCTGGGTGGTGGGCCCGGGATCCGCGCACAGTGCGGCAACCATCGCCGCGGGATTCCGAAGGCGGGAGGTGGTCCTCCGATCCGACCGTTCGGTCGGACGCAGGGCGCACGAAAACAGCCCCGCCGTCGTGATGGTACACACAGGGGGCTGCCATAGCCGGGTCACATCCATCGCCCGTCGCGAGCGATGATTCACCGAGTGTAGTATGCCGTGATTCCGCGGGCAACACCTGATCTCACTGATTCGTTTTATCAACACACGCCTGTGTCAGTGAGCCTCGGTCGTTCCACGTTGATCCACCTTGGCTAAGGCGAGAGGGTGACTTCCCGCAGGTCCATCACCGCCGGCCCTGGTTTCTTGATCGCGCGAACCTCGAGCTGATACCGGCCGGCGCGTGGGAGGGTGACTTGACCGAGCGCCTGGGGCACGAACCGCTGGAAGCCGCCCGTAACCGGGACGGTGAGCTTCAGCCTCTGATCCTCCACCCGGAACGCAACGGTGCTTCCGCCACTGCCGTCGCCGCAGCCGACCAGGGCCTGAACCGCGAATGTTCCCGGCTTCGTGACGTCAAACTCCCAGGAGGCCCAGTCGTCGGCGCGGACCCAATAGCCAAGCGTATTCTTATGAGGAAGTGGCTCGAATCGGAGCATCGCGCCATGGACCTCGGCCGTGCCGGCCAGTAGGCGGATCGTGCCGTTGGCGAGTTGGGCGTTGGGCGTGTAGGCTGGGTTCGGCGTCGGCATCTGGGCATCGACGTCCTTCCGCCAGGCGGCGAGCTTCGCGGCCAACTCTTCGACCTTCCCCGGCTCGGATTCGGCGAGGTTGGTCGACTCTTTGATATCGCGCCCGAGGTCGAAAAGCTCGCGACGGCCGGACTGGTAGTCTTCGACAAGCTTCCAGTTGCCGTCTCGGACCGCGCCCCCGGGCCGACCCCCTTGATTGCTGTAGTGCGGGTAGTGCCAGAAGAGGGGGCGCGAGGCGATCGGCTTCGCCCCGGTCAACAGCGAGGCGAGGCTCACGCCGTCGCCCGCAATCGGCCCGGGAACCCCGCAGAGGGCCTTCAGGGTCACGGGCAGGTCGGCCGCCCAGACGGGCGTCTCCTCGATCCCTTTCGGCACCCGCCCGGCCCAGCGCATGATCAGGGGGACGCGCAAACCGCCCTCATAGAGGTAGCCCTTTCCCTCGCGGAGCGGGGCATTGCTCGTCGGCGGCGTGTTCGGGCCTTCGAGGGTCGCGAGGCCCCCGTTGTCGCTGGTGAAGAGGATGAGCGTGTCGTCGGTTAACCCGAGCTCCTCGATCTTGGCGACGATCCGGCCGACGCTCTCGTCGAGGCTCTCGATCATCGCCGCGTACACGGGGTTCTCCTGACGCCCGTGCGGGATCCCGTCCCACCGGGGATATTTGGCGATCAGCTCGTCCTTCGCCTTCAACGGGATGTGGACGCCGTAATGAGGCAGATAGAGGAAAAAGGGCCGCGAGCGGTTGGCCTCAAGGAATTTCTCAGCCTCGTCGGTGAGGCGGTCCGTGAGATACTGGCCGTCGGGGGCGTCGCCCAGGCCGGGCATGATCTGGCCCTTGCGGCGGAACGGTGCGAAGTAACTCAGCGGCGAACCCATCGAGTCGCCGGCGATATTGAGGGTGAAACCTTGGCGTGTGGGGTCGAATCCTTGACCGCCGAGGTGCCACTTGCCCACATGGGCCGTGGCGTAGCCGGCGGCGCGGAGCGACTCGGCAATCGTTTCCTCTTCGAGGGGCAGTTCTTGGCGAATGAGCGACCGCGCGAGCTTTTGCCCGGGGAGGTCGCGTCGGCCGGGGAGCCAATCGGTCAGATGGAGCCGCGCGGGGTGCTTGCCGGTCATGAGCGCCGCCCGAGTCGGCGAGCAGACGGGACTGGCCGCATACGCCTGGGTGAACCGGCGTCCCTCCCCGGCGAGCTTGTCAAGATTCGGGGTCCGGTGGAAGCGGCTCCCGTAACAGCCGAGGTCCGCCCAACCCAGGTCATCGGCCACGATCAGAACCACGTTGGGATGGTCCTGGCCCGCGTGGACGGGGAGCGCCGAGGCAAGCCAGAAGCCGAGGATCAGGATTCGTCTCTGCATGGTTTGCACCGCGGTAGAAGGGGTGATTCGCGTATTTTTTCTTGATGATGACTCGGCCACGCTCGAGGTTCAAGGGAGCGGATTACAACCGTTCGTCTCTGTTCCCGCCAGGGGGGGGATCGAAGCCCCGAGCGGAAGCCGTCGAAGCGTCCCTTCTTCTTGGCAAGTTGGCTCGTGCGCAACGCCATACCGGCGAGTCATAACCCGAGCTTGTGAAACCGCTGGGCTTGCATCCTCCGATCACCTCGCCTGAAATAGTGGAGTTGGCCCTCGAATGTTCCTGAAGCCCAACTGAAGACATCCCATGAGCCGACATGATCCTCCGTCACGCCCCATGACACCCCCGTTGGATCGACCGGATCGTCTCTGGTCGCTCCACCACACCGCCGACGAGGTGGCGCGGAGGAACCGGCACATCTATGATGCGATGCTCCACGGGTCGGAGCACGTCCGCGTCGGGAACTTCACCGCGCTCGGTTCCGTGGATCTCCGCCTGCTCTTCGATCTCTACGACGCCCGGTTTTTCGACGGACTGCTGGATCGGATGCTCCGCGAGGACGGCGTGGGCGAGGTGGCCTTGCGGCCCTCGACTCGGATGACCAGAGCGGCCGGCAAGACCTACGTGCGCCGGGAGCGACGGCGGACGCCCGCCGGAGTTGTCGACCGGGTCGAGTACGAGATCGCGGTTTCGACCATGCTGCTGTTCCAGAACTTCCGCGAGCCGGGGCGACCGGTCACCGTCGGTGGGCTGGTGTGTGGCGACCGGCTGGAGATCCTCCAGCGCATCTTCGAGCACGAGTTGCTTCACCTGGCCGAATTCCTCGCCTGGGGCCAGTCGAGTTGCTCGGCCGCGAACTTCCATGCGCTGTCACGGCGGATCTTCGGCCACGAGGGGGCGACCCACGACCTCGTGACACCGCGCGAGCGCGCCGCCGCGGTGTACCAGGTCCGGCTCGGGGACCGGGTCAGCTTCGAGCACGAGGGACGGCAGCGGGTCGGTGTGGTCAACCGGATCACCAAGCGCGCGACCGTCTTGGTCGAAGACCCGCAGGGCCGACCCTATTCGGATGGCCGAATTTATATGACTTACTATGTTCCGATCCCGTCGCTCACCAAGGCGAGCGGTTGACCGGAATCGATCACCAGGTCCGGAGTCTCAGATTCCCTCTGCGGCCTGGCGGCGCTCCCGATGATCCTCGAGGTGACCATGACCTTGACCGAGGCCGACTCTCAGGTGATCGACCAGGTGGTCGGACTGCTTCGGCCGGACCGGCGTCTGCTCTTCATCACCGGCGCGGGGCTCTCCGCCGACTCCGGGCTGCCGACCTATCGCGGCGTCGGCGGGCTCTACGGCGACGCCCACCTCACCCGCCACGGCCACGCGATCGAGGAGGTCCTGTCCGGCCCGATGATGCGTCGGCATCCCGAAGTCACTTGGGAGTACCTTATCGAGCTGGAGCAGGCTTGCCGAGGGGTGTCGCCGAACCAGGCTCATCGGGTCATCGCCGCGATGGAAGACCAGTTCGCGGCGGTCTGGGTCCTGACTCAGAACGTCGACGGGCTCCATCGCCACGCCGGCTCGCGCCAGGTTATTGACATCCACGGCGATCTGCACGTCCTCATCTGCACCCGTTGCGATTATCGGGAGGAAGTCGAGGACTTTTCCGATCTGGATGTGCCACTTTGTCCTCGCTGCGCGGCGGTCGTTCGACCCGACGTCGTCCTCTTTGGCGAGGAGCTACCGGCCGAGAAGCTGGCGGTGCTGGAACGCGAGCTGGATCGGGGCTTCGACCTCGTCTTTTCGGTCGGTACCAGCAGCGTCTTCCCGTACATCGCCGCGCCGGTGCTGCGGGCGCGGAGGGCGGGCATCCCGACCGTGGAGATCAATCCGGGCCGTTCGGAAGTCTCGGACGTGGTGGACTTACGGATTGCCGCCGGGGCCGCGCTGGCGCTGGGGACGCTCTGGAAACGCTATCTGGCCCGAGAGGACCGCGGTTGAGCGCCCCGCTCCGACCCCCGGTTCTCAAGGGTCTCGGTCCAGAATACGGCCACATAAATCTAAGAATCCTTATCGGTTTAGCTGGCCTGTTTGAGGGCGTCGCGGGCGATCCCTTTCGTGTCGTCGAAAAAGTCTTCCCGCTGGATCCACTCGAGATAGTCCGGCTTGGACTGGGCGATGTCGTTCAGCGATCGCCCCTTGTATTTTCCGCGGATGAAGAGGATCACACCGTCTTCGTCCCTGCCGAACATTCCGCCCATATCCAGCGCGCACGGGTCGTTGCAGTATCCATGGAGCCCGTCCACCGTCCTGGGTAAGTCGTCATAGCGGACGACCTGTGCATCAAGGATTTCGGCGGTTGCCAGCACGTCGGCCGCGGCCCCGTGGGCTCCTTCGTGGGCGAGGCCGCAATAGAATCGGTAGGCGGCCGTCAAGTCCCTTGGCTCGCGTCTGTGGAAGATTTTGCAGGCGTCAACGACCTTGCGTCCGGCCACGGGAAAGTTCAGGCCGATTCGGTTGTATTCCGCGACCAGCAACTTCAAGTCGTAGTTCAAGACGTTGAAGCCGGCCAGGTCGCAGCCGTCGAGGAATCGGCTCAGGCCCGGGGCGATCCCTCGAAACGAGGGCATGTCGGCCACGTCGTCGTCGGTGATGCCATGGATCGCGGTGGCCTCCGGCGGGATGAGCACCCCCGGATTCACGCGACGGGTCCGATGATCGAGTTCACCGCCGGGGGCCAGCTTCAATACGCTGACTTCGATAATGCGGTCATTCCGGGTATCGGTGCCGGTGGTCTCCAGGTCAATCACGGCCAAGGGGCGTTCCAGACGGATGTTTTTCAGCATGATCCCTCCGGGTGTGAGTCTACTCCTGAGGTTTTTCGACGGATCACACGTCGGAATCCCAGGCTTCTTCAGCCGACTTCTGGGACCGAACCCTCACGAACATTACACTTCGCCCATCCGTCCGTTTCCGCAAAAGCGTCCTTCGGGTCATGGACGAGTCGACAAGGATTGAATGGATCCTCGGCGTTTCGAGTCACTCTTGACTGTGGTCGCCCCCTGCCCGGCTCGGTTAGGGTGGGTTTCGGATCCTCTCACTGGAATTTCATTCCGAGCGAGGAGTGGAGTCGTGCCCGACACTCGAACGCACCGTGGTCCCGGTCCCGAAGACCGGGTCTGGTTTGGCCCCGAGGCGCGGCCGGCCCTCGCGGCGGCCGTGGCCGATCTGTCGTGGCTGCTCTCGCGGGGCTACGCCGAGGTGTCGGCATTGAAGTTGGTTGGTGACCGCTATCACTTGGTGACGCGGCAACGGATGGCCGTACTTCGCTCGGCGTGTTCCGACGAGGCCCTGGCACGCCGCCAGGCAAGTCGGGTTGACCTCGATGCGGTTCGGGGCCGTCGGCTGCGGATTGACGGGTTCAACCTGGTGCTGACTCTGGAGTCGGCCCTCGGGGGCGGCGTCGTGCTGGGTGGTCGCGACGGCTGTTTCCGCGACCTGGCCGGTGTGCACGGGACGTATCGCCGGGTGGAGGAGACGCGGCCGGTCCTCGCTCTGGCGGCGCGGAGGCTGGCGGAGTGGGGCGTCGGACCATGCACCTGGTTGCTCGATGCCCCGGTCTCGAACAGCGGCCGGCTCGCCGCAATGATCCGGGCGGAGGACGCCCACTGGCATGCCGAGGTTGTGCCTGACCCCGACGCCCTCCTGGCCACTCCCGGTGACCCGATCGTGACGGCCGATTCCGCCGTCCTCGACCGTTGCGTGGCCTGGGTTAACCTCGCGCGGACCCTCGTCGAGGCGGTGGCGCCGGAAGCCTTCATCGTCGACCTGGGGTGAGGCCAAGCCCGAACGCCGGTCGCGCGACCCCCGCCGAACTTGAGGGAGGCGGTGACTCTCTCGACAAGGGACACGGCATGGGCGGACCGACCTGGATCGGCGGGATTCCGGGATCGCCAGGGCAATCAATGCAGGGCCTGTTGGCTGAAGAGTCCAAGATTATCGAATTCAAGCATGAAAGACGTTGGCTCGCGAGAAGCGGGGATGGTGGGTCGCGTCAACGCGTCAACGACCTCGCCGAGGAAATCTTGACATCAGACCCTCCGGCTCCTACACTTGATTAACTAGTTTTTGTTGGTTTGGTCAAATCGGGATGACTTTAATTCGTCGCCGCATTAGTCGATCGTTGGCGTCTTGAACAGACGCCCGTTGAAGATGGGACTTTCGGGTCCTTCGAGATCATGGTTCCGGATGCAATCCTCTCCCGTGCATCCGGGATTCTCCGAGTGTTTCCCAAAACTCTCGGAGCGAGTTCGGTCAGAATCGTCGCTCTCAGGCAAATCTTGTAGACGCCGCTTTCCCGGCTTGATGAATTGCCGCGATGGTTTTGACGACTCGCTCGTTGGTTGCCCGGTTGCTTCGGCCGATTCTGAATCGCGCCTCCTTCCGCTCTTGATCGTCGTGAATCCTGATTCGCGATCTTCAACCTAAGCCTTGGGTCCTTACTCCCCAAGGCTTCACACCCGCGTACCTCATTTCCCTCAGTATCAGGATTCGACCATGAGAAGATTTCGTCATTATCGCGGTTTTACACTGATCGAGTTGCTCGTCGTGATCGCGATCATCGCGGTCTTGATCGCCCTGCTCCTCCCCGCCGTGCAAAGCGCCCGCGAGGCTGCTCGCCGCTCGCAGTGCACGAACAACCTGAAGCAGATGTGCTTGGCCGCCGCCAATTTCGAGTCGACCTTCAGTAACATGCCGCCGGGTACGGGGCCATACCCGAGCGCGGGCACGGACTTTACGCGGATGTCGACGGCGGCGGTCATGCTCCAGTACATGGAGCAAGCGGCCGCCTATTCTTCGTTCAACATGCAGCTCGGCGTCGGGACCGGCCAAGGCGCTCAACTTACGGCGATGTACCAGGTGGTCTCGGCCTATGTCTGCCCGTCCGATCCGAATACCACGAAGTTTCGTCAGTACTCTCCCGGTGGTCTCGGCTACAACAACTACTTCGGGAGCCTTGGCAACACGCCCTGCCAGCAGCTTGGCTCGGCAACCTATCAAGAAGCGAATTCAGGCCGTGCCGGCATTACGAATATTCGTCTGAACACGTCGGAATCCCAGTATTCCGACGTGGCGCAGACCGTCAAGAATCCGAACTACCGGGCTTGCTTGGGAGTCCGGATCTCCGAAATTACCGACGGCACGAGCAATACCGCCTTGTTCTCGGAAACCAAGCGATCCCGCGCCGATATGAACCTGACGACCGAGATGCCCACGACGGATGTCCTAAACGTCTACACCTCTGCAGCGAGCTTTACTGGGGCGTCGACCATCGATCCGCCGGACGATTGCCGGACGTTCGCAACCCAGACTCGGATTCGTTATCGTGCCCAGATGTACTATCGTGATCTTCCTTCGACGAGTGCTTACTCCCATACCGTCCCGCCTAACTACAAGCTGTGGGATTGCGCGGACCTCGCCACTTATACCCAAATCCACGGTGCGGCCCGGAGCTACCATTCCGGCGGGGTGAACACGGGCTTTTGCGATGGTTCGGTCCGATTCATCAAAGACTCGATCAACCTCAACACCTGGCGGGCGTTGGGCAGCAAGGGCGCGGGCGAGGTCATCAGCTCCGACTCTTACTGAGTCGACGCGTCCATGCCATCGACCCTCCGTCGCGATTGTTGGCGTTCGGTCTTACTGACATCATGAGCAAAGGGTGAGGAATTCGATCCTCGCCCTCGCTTCTCATCAAGGGGAATCTGTTGATGCGAGGATTGGATCGGTGGCAACGGCTCGGACTCGGTTTGGTCCTCATGAGCCTGATGTCGGGTTGCGGTGGCGAAGGAGCGCAGGTTGCGGGGACTCCGGACGAAACGCTCAACCTCCAGAGTTTCGCCGAAGACTATCGAATGTACTCGATCTCCAAGAAGCAACCGCCTCGCAAGATGGATGACATGAAGGTCTTGCAGACCATGGCCTCTCCGGCGATGGCCGAGGTGCGCAACGGCAATATCCTGGTCGAGTGGGGGGCGGCCTTGCCCGACACCAAGGAAGAGCCTGGCCAGTCGCCGGCTCCCGAGATTCTCGCCTATGGCAAGGAGGTCCCGGAGAAGGGCGGCTATGTCCTCCACCTCGACCGCACGGTCTCGCGGGTGACGGCTGAGGAATTCAAAGCAGCCCCCAAGGCGGCCGGTTCGGCTGACAAAAAGCCCTGAGCAACGCGAGCCTTTTGGAGCTTCTCGAAGTTTGATCGAGTGCTCCTGAACGCGGCGGAGCCTGAATGGCTCCCCGCGTTTTTTGGGGTCGAGAGTCAGGAAAGTCATGCACGCGGTTCTTGGCAGAAGTCGTGTTCTCCAAAAACCATTTGAATAACGATTTGTTTGTGATTTGAGCTAAGCAGAATGTTTTGTGTTCGACTCGCTTCGGGACAACTCCGCTCTCCCCTTGACCAGCCACGCGAAGAGACCACATGCCAACGCCGCCAGCATTTGCGGCATGAGTAATACGACTGCGGTTACGAGTCGATATTGTGCCAGGCCCGGGAAGCAACCGACGACCCCATTGGCATAACCGTTCTATATTGCGCGCATCTGATCGGCGCTGAAGTACCCGGGAACCCCGGCGCCCACGGTAAGAGTGTCCGTGGTATAATTATACGTGGTCTTGAGCGGTGTGGAGAATCGCGTGGCCCAGCCGAATGACAGCATCATGAGAAAGCCGGCCGTAAGAAATCCGGTCCAGAACGCCCGCCTCCTCTCCTGTGCACGGATCAGGCGGAACAGTGCAACCTGCAACACGATCGCGGTAGGCATGACCCCTACCATGAGTCTGTTGTCATAGGCAGCAAGACGGCGAGCGACCGCCAGGTGCAGCGCGACGATGCCCACCACCGCCATCAACCTACTTATTGAGAAGCTTTTGATCCTCATTGTTACTAGCCTTCAAGACGGAGCGGTCCATTTGGTCGGGGCAGCATGGTAGCAAATTTGGGCGTGTTTGCGTATTGCTTTTCTGACCCTGGGTAGCCTGGGCAAAACACAAGAACCCTCTGTGTACGGGAATCCCGTGTGAGACGATTCCTCAAATCGTGCTCGCCGTTGACTCCCCCGCTTGACTGCGGCGGCCCCAAGTCCTTCAATACAACGACTCTACCGGTCGAGGATGAGCGAACAAAGGAACGGCCGCTCGTCTCATCGGGGAAACCTCGGATCGATGTCCGGTTCGCGCTCGTACCGGATCCGATTGAATCGTAAACATGCTTGTGTGACGGGACTGAAGGCCAAGATTATGGATCGAAGTGCAGCGGAGGGGGCCGGCGCCGGCCATTCGGATGGGTTCGCGATCGTCGCCCGCGGTGTGGGAGTGCGGAAGGGGGACCGCTGGATCTTGAAGGATGTCGACTGGACGGTGCCTCGTGGGGCGTGTGTCGCCGTGCTCGGGCCCAACGGGAGCGGCAAGAGCTCGCTCGCTCGGGTGATTTCGGGCTACCTCTGGCCGACCGAGGGGGAAGTTTCCGTCCTCGGCGAGCCATTCGGCGCGGTGGATCTGCACGCGCTCCGCGAGTCGATCCGCCTCGTTCAGCCGATCGGACAGGCCGAACCCGCCTCCGAGATGACGGCGTTCCAGGTCGCCTTGACGGGGGCGTTCGGGACGGTCGGGCTCTATCGCGAAGCCCCCGCCGAGGCCCAAGCGGAGGCGGAACGACTCCTCGGCGTGGTCGGGCTCCGGTCGGTCAGCCGACACCCCTACCAGACCTTGAGCAACGGCGAGCGGATCCGCTGCTTGATTGCGCGGGCCTTGGTTCGTAAGCCCCGCCTGCTCTTGCTCGACGAACCGACAGCGGGTCTCGACCTTCTGGCCCGAGAGCAGGTGCTGGCGACGATTGAGTCGCTCTTCCGCGCCGGCGAAGATCCCCCAACGGTCGTCTTGATCACGCACCACCTGGAAGAACTCCCGCCAGCGGTGTCGCGGGTCATGGTCCTTGACGAAGGGAAGATCGCCGCGGAAGGGACTCCTGAAGCGGTGCTCACGTCCGACCTGCTCTCGACCGTCTACCGTTGTCCCCTCGACGTGGTCCGGAGCGACGGCCGCTATTACTCACGCGTGAGCCCCGGGGCTTGGGACGGGTTGCTGGCGTCGAGTTGAACCGAAAGGCACTCGGTAGGGGCGGGAGCTCCCGCCCTGACCTACGGGCTCGACTCGCTCGATTGCTTCTCCAGCGAGAGTTCCGGAGGGATTCCTCGGCAAGTTCAACAGCATGCAGTCAATAGCACGCGACCTGAACAGTGAACTCGGGCCGCGAAACCAAGAGGACGGTTGCTGGTTCGTAAACGAATACAAAATATTCTTGTCTGTGGATTATTGGTCGGTTTCACGGTTACGTGTCGCGGCCGATGTTTGCGGCGCAGGTAGGGTAACCAGGCTCGCTTTGGCCAGGTCACGACAGGACGCGAGGATTCGCTCGCCGAGGGCCTTGTCCTGGACCGATCGGGCGACACCGAGCCCGCCGACGCAGAGGGCGAGGATTGCCAGGGCTCGATCCTCCGAGAGTTCCCCGTCCGCCTGATCTTTCAGCCGGGCAGCGAGGTCGCGGACGATCGCCTCGAAGCTTGCTTTGACCGGCCCGCCCGTGCGGGCAACTTCGGAGGCCAGGGCCGGGAGTGGGCAGCCGCCCTCAGTGTCTCTCATGTGCCGAGGGGCCAGATAGCGATCGATGAAGGCTTCGGTTCGGGTGCGGCCTGTCTCGCCTTCGAGTTCCTGGTCGTGCGGGACGCCGGCCTCGGCCGCGGCGGGCGCGAGGGCCTCGGCCAAGAGCGCCGCCTTGGAGGGGAAGTGGGCGTAGAACCCGCCGGCCGTGAGGCCCGCCTCCTCCATGACCATGTCGATCCCCGCCGCGTGATACCCCTCACGACGGAAGACCTTTCCCGCCGCCTGGACGATCTTCGCGCGAGTCCGGGCCTTGTGACCGGCCGCATAGCGCATGAGCCGCCTCCACCGATTTCGTGACGACGATGCCGGTCCCCATGATTTCCATGCGCCACTCGATGATTCACGGTGGTTACGAGCGTGGTCCGGAATCTCGTGATGCATGATATCACGGTCGTCATTTAAAGACAATGAGCATGGTTCTCGATCAGATGCTCCCATAAGCTTCCTCCGCCGTCAGGATGATTCGGGCGATCTCGATCAGCTTCTTGTTCTTGTCGCTGGCGAGCTTTTGGAGCCGACGGAAGGCATCGTGTTCGTCGAGATTCGCCTTCTTCATCAGGATGCCCTTGGCTTTCTCGATCGTTTTACGATCTTCGAGCGCCTGTTTCAGGTCGGCCGTCTCCTTGCGCAGGGCCTGGAACTGGTCGAAGCGGCGAATGGCGATCGCGATCGCCGGCTCGAGGTCGGCCTGCTTGATCGGTTTGACGAGAAACGCCATGACGAAGTCGGCCTCCGCGCGGCGAATCGTGGCCGGGTCATGGTGGGCGGAGACCAGGATCACGGGGACCGCGGAGCTCTTGTAGATGAGCGCCGCGGCGTCGATGCCATCCATATCGGGCATCTTGATATCAGTGATCACTAGGTCCGGTTTGCTGGCACGGCACTGCTCGACCAAGTCTCGACCGGTTCCCGACACGGCGATCACCGTGTGCCCCAACCGGGGCAGGATCGTCCTGAAGTATTCCTGCATGTCGGGTTCGTCGTCGGCAACGGCAATCCGCAATGATTGGTTCATGGCTCTCCTTGCGGTAAAGTGATCACAATCTCGGCGCCCTGGCCGGCGGCTTGGCCCGCGGCGATCTGTCCGCCGTGGGCCTCAATGATCCGCCGCGCGATCGCCATCCCCAGGCCGGTCCCTTTCGTCTTGGTCGTATAAAAGGGCTCGAAGATCCGCTCGCGGTGTTCCGGCCCGACTCCCGGGCCATTATCACGGACGGCGACGCGGAGGAGCGGGACTCCGTCGACCTCGATTCGTGTACAGCCGACCTCGATCTTGACCGGGTCCACGCATGCGGAGAGCGCATTCTCGAGGATGTTGTGAAAGACTTGCCCGAGGCGAAACGGGTCGACCGCACAGCGCTGGTCGGGATCTTCACCCGACTCCACGAGAGTGACCGCCCGCCCTGCCCATTGAGGCTTCAGGTCGGCCCAGGCCTCGCGCCAGATCTCAGCGAGCTTGCACAAACGTCGCTCGAGCCGAATTGGGGCCGCGTAGCCGCGGACGTCCTCGTAGAGGTGGTGGAGATGATCCTGGGCTTGCTGGAGACGGTCGATCAGGCCGATTGCCTTGGGGCGGTCCTGGACGTGGAGCGCGAGCATTTCGAGGCAGGCCTGGCTCCGCTGGAGCGCGTTGCGGCTCTCGTGCGCCAGGCCGGCGACCATTTCGCCGATGGCGGCCAGGCGTTCCGCATGCAGAGCCCGCTCCTGAGCCTCCTTCAGGTCTGTGAAATCCTGCCCGAGTGCGAGGACGCCGACAATCTTCCCCTCGGCATTCTTGAGGACGCGATTGGACCAGCGAATCTCCCGCTCTCGCCCGCTCTTGGTCACGATCGCGTTGGCCGTGCCGTTAGTTTCGACCTCGTCGAGGGTCTTTCGGAAGACTTCCCGGATCCGAACCCGATCGCGACGAGGTAAGAGGGTCTCGAAGAAGTCTTGGCCGAGGACTTCCTCTGCGCGGTAGCCGGAGAGATCCTCGGCAAAGTGGTTGTAGCGGACGATCCGGCCCTCCGGACTGAGCAGAACGACCACGGCCGGGGCCGCGTCGATCAGGCCTTCCGCGAGGTCGCGCTCGCGACGCAGTTCCTCCTCCGCCCGCTTGCGCTCGGTGATATCGCGATAAATGATGACCGCGCCTTTGATGACTCCGTCGACGCAGATCGGGCTTGCGTTCACGCTCATCCAGCGACCCGAGTGCGGCTCCAACCGCCTGACGAACACCTCCTCGTCGGTGACCGGTTCGCGCCTCAGCGCTCGGGCGAGCGGCGGTTCCCGGCGCGAATCCGTGGACGCGGCGTCGGGTCGGTAGGCCTTCCCCAGCGCGCCCCATTCCTCGGGGGGAGCGCCCACCCTCAGCGGTCCGATGAGCCGCTCGACAGCCGGGTTGGAGAGCAAGACCCTGCCCTGGACGTCCACGACGATAATGGCGTCGGTGGCGTTTTCGAGGAGCGACCGGATGATCTCTGCCTGCCGCTTCAGTTTGTCGCCGGTCCCCTGAATCTTGGCGATTCGTCCAAGCCTGGTACGGAGGTCGTCCGGGTCAATCGGCTTGAGGATGTAGTCGGTCGCCCCGTGGCGCAACGCCGAGACCGCCCCCTGCAGGTCGAGATAGCCGGTCACGATGATGACGGCCGCGTCGGGCGCTACCCGCCTGAGCCGGGGCAACAACTCGTCGGCCGTGGTGTCGGGGAGCCTGCGATCGAGGATGATGGCCGAGATCGAGGCCCAGTTGTCCCGTGCCATGGCCTCGGCGGCCGACGTGGCCACTTCAACCCGATGATCGTCCAACTCGAGGATGTCGCGCAGGTTGGCCCGGGTGTCCGCGTCATCCTCAATGACCAGGATGTGAAGTGATCTCACCGTTTCCATTGTTGCTGACTTCGGTACCTTGGTCAATGGCTCCAGGGTCTCCAACCGCCGCGAGTTGTCCCATGGTTGATCGTTGTCGGCGTCGGCGCCCTTGACCCACCTTGAGCGTCAACGTCAAGTTCCCGTCAGGGCGGCCTGCGATCGAGTCGGACCGGCCCAGTCTCGCTCGGGGAGGGGGACGCCAGCAGACTCACCGTGAAAACGCTGCCAAGGCCAGGCTCGCCCTCCACTCGCAACCCTCCTCCACACTTATCAAGGATCGTCCGGACGATGGCAAGGCCGAGGCCCAGCCCGCGCGGCTTGGTCGAGTAAAGCGGTTCCATGATCTTGAGCCGATCCGCCGTCGTGATGCCGACCCCCGTATCGGCGATCGCCACCTCCACGGTTCCGTCGACCTCACGGCCTGAGATCGTCAGCAGGCCGCTCGGGGCCATGGCATCGCGCGCATTGCGGATCAGGTTGCCGAAGACGATTCGGAGTTGGTCCGCGTCCGCCAGCGCGGGGGCGAGCGATGCAGGCAGCTCGACTTCGACCTTGATGCCAGGCCCCGGTGGGTCGGCCTCGAGTGCCTCATTCACACAAGCTGCCACGAGAGTCGGCCGCAGGCTGGGCATAGGCATTCTGGCGAAGTTCGCGAGCGTCGTGATCACGCCGTCGGCCAACCCCACTTGCCGATCGATCCGGAGCAAATGTTCGGCGAGTTTCTCGGGCGTTGGGCTTGGGCCGTTGAGGAGATAATAGACCGAGGTTTTGACCACGTTGAGCGGGTTACGCAACTCATGGGCTACCCCGCCCGCGACCTGGCCGAGGGTCGCCAGTCGCTCGGTGCGCTGGAGTCGCAACGCGGATTCGGCTTGATAGGCCACCTCGATGATGGCCAGGTCGAGGTCGAGCAGCGTGTTCAAGGAGCGGTTCGTTTCCTTGAGCAGCGAAAGATCTCCCTCCCACCTCCCCTGGAGGATTCGGTCCAGGCCCGAGCGGAGTCGGGATAGAGCCACGTTAGTGTAGACCTGGTCGAGGCCGATTTCGACGTGGCGCCAGCCGACCCGCCAGCGGCGCTCGACGTACGACGCGTCGTACCGGCCGGCAAGCAACTCGCGGACCCACTGCAGCAAGGTGCACTTGAGGCGGTCGATCTGGGCTTGGCCGCCTGTGATCACTTTGAGGACCGCGGGATGGCGCTCGATCTGGTTGTAGAAGTCATTGATGAGGGCGGGGAGTTCAGGATCGAGCCGCGCGGCGACGGCCCCGATTCGCCGAGCATCCTCGTCGGTCCAACCCACGTAGGACTGCAACTCCCGGTAACGATCGAAGAGCCGATCCGGGTTCATTCCCAAGACCTCAGGCCCACACGCCGCTCCCTTTCAATTCCAAAACATTGCCCCCTCCCCGCCTGGGGCGGTTGCGTGGGCTCACTTGACCCGGGTCGGATTGTCCGTCGCGAACCATCCGACCGATAAAGACCAATCTACTCGAAGTCCTGGGCTGAGGAAAACAGTTCTAACGGATTGGAGAAGCTCAGCCGCCGCCGCCCGGGAAGACTAAAGACCTTTGAATCATGCCCGCTTGACACATGCTGACTGCGCCGTTACGATGAGTTTGTCATTGCTCGTGAGGGGTAATGGCTCGAGGCTATGGTGGCCCCGCCCTGCGAATTGAGGCAAGGCCGGGGCCGTTTGTTTGCGCCTTGCCCGCATTTCCGACGAACGGAGACCCGGAGCGTTCTGCGTTCCGGTCCAGCACACCGCGGCAATGGCTGCCGCCCCGGGTCCCCAGCGATGGTTCTCCATCCCTTGGGGGGACAGGAGGAGGCACCATGACCATTTCATTGAGTCCAACCAGTGATCGCGAACCACAGGCACGCCCGGGGCCATCGCTTGAAGTCGGCCTTGGCCATGAGGCCGAGCGTCGACTTTGCGAGAGTGGTTACCTGGCTCTGCGCGACGTTTCCGTTTCGTCGGAATCCCACGCGGGGACTTTGTGGCTGCGCGGGCGTTTGCCCACCTACTACCTCAAGCAGGTCGCCCAGTCGATCGTCTCCGAAATCGAAGGCGTGAACCAGGTTGTCAATCATATTGATGTCGTCGCGCCCGCGGGCCGTTCGCCGCTCGGCCACGAGGCGGAGGGAACTCTGGACACGACCGGGTCGAACGCGTTGGCACGGACGCTCCAGCCATGGGAGGCATCGAGCCCGTTCGCATCCCCGGAGGGGAACTGGGCGCGAAGCTGGTCCTGAGTCGCAAGTTGAACGAACCAATCATGATCGATGGCGCCCGTTGTGGCACGGTGGTTCTGTTCGCTCATCAGGCACCCCGGCGGAACTTGGCCCCGTTGTCTGCTCCTTTGAACGTGAAGGTTCCCTCCCCTGCCCCTTCGGTTGTCTCCAACCCAACCGACCTGAAGCTTGGGCGAACGGGAGCGGATGGATCGCGGGCCGAGAGTCCACGGCACTAGAAGTGCGTGCAAGATGACTCCAGGAGATTGTTGGTTTCGCGGAGAATTTTGCCATGCGGACTGACCAGTGTCACTTGATCGTGGAAGACGCGCTCTGTGCGAGTTGTTCGGTGCACACGACGCGTGTGCATCACAGTGACTTTCCAGAGATCAGGGCCGAGTGCGGCTCGGTCGCGGACGGGGTCGCCTTACTTGTTAAGCATTTGAAATGTGCGCGGGAGAATGCTCAAAGCAACTGGCGTCACGAGTTGATCGATCGAGCCATTGCCGACGCGACCGAGTTCCTCAATGCGATGGCCGAGGCCGGACCGAACCACGAGGCGTTTTGCCGGTGTGTGGCCCGGATTCCCGACCAAATCGAACCCATGCTCCCCGAACGCAGTACGTCTCTCTGAGCTGTCCCGGTTCCACTTGCCCGGTCGAATTCCTGAGCCTTCACGGGATCGATGGTCATCGATCAACTTGGAATGGTTCCATGGCCGACAGGCGAGTCCCCATCAGGTTTGGGGCTTCGATGTCGGACCGCTGGTCCCGCGGGGGGCTGATCCCCGGATCGGTGCGCGGTCTCGCCGCTCGGACAACACTTTGTCCGGGCCACCTACCCAACGCCGGGCAGAAAACCCGGCAACGTGACGATACTCACCGATTTTCCCGACTTTGCCAGCCCCGGAGGGGCGACCATTCCTACGACCCAGGGCGCGAGTCCTAGGTAGGAACGGTCGCCCCTTCGGCGTTGCATGCCGCAGAGATTACTTTTCTGAATCACAATTAGACAAAGTCGCATTTTGAGTTGACGTCAGGGTTGGCACGGCTCGCTCCCAGGATCCAAGGACTCGCAGTCCCAAAACTGCGTGAAACTTGGGGACTGCCGACGTCGCTGGACCCCCGTCCGAAAAAAAATCTGAAAAAGAATCGAACCGAGATTGATCAGTTTCACACGCCTGACGTATATTCGTCTCATACTAGAGGCCACCGAGTCGAGTAAGTTCTCTGCAAATACATAATGGGGGTAGGATTCGGGAGCGCAGACGCCGGCCGTCGTGTTTCAAAGACCCCGCGGACCTCATCTCCCAAAATTGCAGAAAGGTTGACCACACAAACGAGCCGATGGAATGATTTGTCCCCCGGGCCTCAACGGGTGTTGGCGGCTTGAAACCCATGCCCGCTGTTCGAATTTTGACTGCCACTTGGGGAGGAGCAATCCTCTTCCTTCGTTCCGCTGCTTTGAAATATCGGAACTTCGGTTCCGAATATGAAATTGGTGAGTATGGATTCTACGAGGAGCCAGAGCCAATTTCAGGCCATTCGTTGCCCACGGCAATCGCCACATGATGCGATTGTCGCGGTCCTGCACGCTCCGCTGAGATGGAGTATTTCTTATTCATGTTCAGATGAGCGATAAAAAATGATGTTCGGTTAACGATTAAGGCCAGTTCTCCCTTCATAGGCCACTCGCGATCTGCGAAAGCGGCTTGATGCGCCCACTGAGGTCAGACAGCGTCCATGATTCTTTCCTTCTCTTCCAATCCCGAGGGGGTTCCCCGATGAGAAGTAAGAGGCGAGGTTTCACGCTGATCGAACTGCTGGTCGTGATCGCCATTATCGCCGTTCTGATTGCCCTGCTGCTCCCCGCCGTCCAGGCGGCGCGAGAGGCGGCCCGGCGATCGCAGTGCGTCAACAATTTGAAGCAGTTCGGACTTGCGCTCCACAATTACCATAATGTCAACAACAGCTTCCCGATGGGGTCCGGCAGCGGTGTGCTCGCGCCGGCGACGATGACTTACCAGGCCAAGGAGTGCTGGAGTTCTCACGCGTCGTTGCTCCCTCTGTTGGAGCAGACTGCGCTCTATAACGCGATCAACTTCAACTTTACCTGCGATTCGACGGGCTATCCGACTGCGTACCCCAACTACACCGTCTTTCACACGCAGGTGCTTACGTTCCTCTGCCCCTCGGATCCCAACGGGCCGACATTGGCGAACGATGGCACCGCGGGCAATAATTGCTATTTCGCCTCCATCGGGGCCACGACCGACATCCTCGGCGGTAGCGGCTCGAATACCAATACCGCGACGCCGAGCCTGGCCACGGTCCCGACCACCGGGCTGTTCGCGTTCCAGCAATCCAAGACGATCGCCAGCGTCATTGATGGGACGTCCAACACCATCGCCTATTCCGAATCGACGGTGGGGAGCACGTCGGCACGACCGAAATCGAAGTTGGTGGGACTGGTCGGCGTCCCGCTCCAGACCGGAGCGACCGGGGCCGTCCAATACAACGCTTTCACGAATCCGGCCGGCGTGAAGGCCGGCATTGCGGCGTGCTCACAGACCTGGAACACCTTGGCAAAGACTCCCGACCTCCAGCGCGGCGACAATTGGTGCCAGGGAGGGATGTGCGCAACCTTGTTCAATACCATCGTCCCACCCAACGGCGAATCGGATGAGTGGGCCTACTGCGGCTTTCTCGCATCCGGGGCGTGCTCGAATATCAGCAACGCGGATAGCTACCATTCCGGTGGAGTGAATGTGCTCATGGCCGACGGCCACGTCCAGTTCATGAAGGACTCAACCAATCAGACCACCTGGTGGAGCCTGGGGACAATTGGCGGCGGCGAAGTGATCAGCAGCGACGCCTTTTGAGGTCGATCAAGTCCCCTGAATCGTTGGCCAGGATCGAGAGCTGTCGCCCTCGGTCCTCACTCCCGCGGTTTACCAACGCGATGCACTCGCCCATACCGGTTTTAGCCCCGTTGGGGCTAAAATCGGCGTGAGCGTGCGCCATGCGTTGGTAAACCGCTGTAGGAGATGATTGCAATGATCCTCCACGACGCGGCACGGTGCGGCGACGCGGCGACGATCCGCGACTTGATCGACGCGGGAGCCTCTGCCGAGGTCCGCGATGACGAAGGACGAACGCCGCTCCTGCTCGCGGCCGAGGCGGGGCACCTCGCCGCGGTGCGGGCCCTGGTTGAGGCAGGAGCCGAGGTCGACGCACCGGCCCTACCGCCCGGCGAGGATTCGAATGATCCGCCGGCAGAGCCGATCCTGCCGGTCGTCTGCCGCCGGGGCCTGATCGATCGGGTCTGGCCCCTACTGTACGGCCAGGCAACGGTCCGAGAGCGGAGAAAGGGGAACCCGGACGGTCCGACCCCCCTGATGACCGCCGCAGCCGCAGGGCACGAGGCGGTCGTTGCGTGGCTGCTCGCCGCCGGCGCCGACGTCAACCGGCGCGACCGCGATGGCTTCACGGCCCTGGCCTACGCCGCGGCCTTCGATCATGCAGCAATCGTCCACGCCCTGATTCGGACCGGCGCCGACCTCGACCCGGTGGGTCACTATCACATGCGGCCGGTCGGCGTCGCCGCGCTGCTCGGCCAGGCCGGCGCGGTACGGGCGTTGGTCGAGGCCAGGGCAGACCTGACGGCGGTCGAGAGCTGGCCGGCCTTTTCTCCCCTGCACCTGGCGGTCCGTTACAGCAACGCCGAAACGGTGCGTGCGCTGCTCGCCGCCAGCGCCGACACCCGTGCGAAGTTCCTCGACAGCAGGGTGATGGAGATGGCCTTCGACCGCGGCCAGGCCGAGATCATCACGGTGCTGGTTACCGGCGGCGCCGACCTCGCCGCCGAGGATTCGCGCCGGCTCACGCCGCTGCTGCGCGCTGTCGCCAAGGGGGACCGAGCGGGCGTACACAGCCTGCTCGCGGCCGGGGCCGACCCGAACTGCGCGGTTACGGGCAAGAAGAAGGAGCCCTACGCGACCCAGGCCCTGCCCGGCGGGGCAACGGCCCTGCACCTCGCAGCTTGCCGAGAGGAGCCAGAGTTCGTCGTCGACCTGCTCGCCGCGGGGGCCGACCCGACGGCGAGGGATTCACTCGGATTCACCCCGCTGGCCCTCGTGCTGGCGAGCGGCAATGCCGAGGCCGCGCGGCGCCTGCGTTCGGCCGCGCCCCCCGCCGAGGATGAGGAGTCGCTCCTCCTTGCTTACGAGCTGGTCGCGGCCGTGCGCCGGGGGGACGAGCCGGCCGTGCGGGAGTTGCTTGCCGCGGGGGTTGATTCGGGGGCGACTATCCCCGACACGTTTAAGTATCATTACATCCTGCGTTGTGAAGCGCAGGAGCACTTCGGTGACTTCGACCCGTATCGTGACCGCGGCCCCGGCACTTTCGGCGACGCCGGCCGGTCGGTGTTGGCACTGGCGATCGAGCGGGGGCATGACGCGATCGCCAATGCCTTGATGGCCGCCGGGGCACCGACCGCGGGGGCCGGCGGGGGCCGGCGGGGGGAGGTCGGGAAAATCCCTCTGGCCGTCGCTGCACGCGAGGGGCGGCGCGACGTGGCCGCGGCCCTGCTGATGGCGGGGGCCGACCCCAATGCCCTTGACGACGAGAATCGGACCCCCTTATTCCACGCCGCGGGGACCGGCCACGCGGCGATCGTCCGCGACCTGATTGCGGCTGGAGCGAAGGTCAATCTCAAGGACCGCGAGCGTGGGATGCCGCTCCGCGACGCGGCCGCCGAGGGGCACGCCGACTGCGTCCGCGCCCTGCTGGAGGCGGGCGCGATACCCCGGCCCCACGACCTGTCCCTGGCGGCGATGGGCGGGCACGTCGAGGCGGCGCTCGTCCTGCACGATGCCCTGTCGGCCCGGGGGATCGAGCTCGAGCCGCAGACGCTGACAATGGCGGTCTGGTCCGGCTCGGACGAACTCGTGCGGCGGCTGCTCGACGAGGGTTTCGACCCCTCGGCCCGCGACGAGCACGGCACGCCGGCCCTGGCGACGGCTTGCCACAAGGCGCTGGGCCTGGTGCAACTCCTCCTCGACGCCGGGGCCGACCCGAACGCCACCGACCGCGAGGGTTCGACGCCCATCGCGTTGGCGGTGATGTTCGGCGGCCCGGCCGTGCTCCGCCTCCTCCTGGAGCGCGGGGCGAGCCCGGAGGGTCGGCCCGACGGTGTGACGAAGGGGGAGACGCCGTTGATCCGCCTTGCGGGCAACGGCACGGCGTCGATGGTCGGCTGGCACAAGGACCCCGACGTGTTGGCCCGGGCCTGGGCACGAGACCGGGAGATGATCGGCCTGCTGCTCGACCACGGGGCCGACGTCGAGGCCCGCGACCAGGCCGACGGCCGTACCGCCTTGATGCATGCGGTCGAGAAGGGGCACGAGGACATCGTGCGCGCTCTCCTGGACGCGGGGGCGGAGGTCGACGCCCGCGACGAGCGGAACGGCCGGACGGCCCTGCACTGGGCCACCCAAGGGGGACGCGCCGGGGCGGTCGAGCTTCTGATCGCCGCCGGAGCCGACCCCCTGGCCGCGGACGGCGACGGCCTGACACCTGAGGCCGTCGCCCGCCGCGCCGGGCACGAAGCGCTTGCCCGGGTGCTGCGGGCCAAGACGGGAGATCGTCCCCGGGGCGGTCGGTCGATGTTGGGCGTTTTGCGGAAGGCCATCGAGGCAGGGGACGCAACGGCGGTTCAGACTGCCTTGGAGGCGGGGGCCGACGTGAACGCCCGGCTGGCCGGGAAGAAGACCCCCTTGCTGCTGGCCGCGGAGCGGGGGAGCGTCGTGGTCGTCGAGACGCTGCTCGTCGCCGGGGCCGACCCGAACGTCCGCGACGCCGACGACGCCACGCCTCTGCTGATGGCGATCGAGGCGAAGGGCGCGGAGGTCGTCCGTCTGCTGCTCCGCGCCGGGGCCGACCCCGACACTGGCTCCCGGCGGCACGGCAACGAGGAGCGGGAGACGCCCCTCATGGTCGCCATCGGCGAAGCGAGTCGGGCCGACGAGAACGCGCTGCACGACTCCTCCAGGCTGGACGATGAAGGCCCCCACGACCGGGGCACCCTGGCGATCGTCCGCGCCTTGGTTGAGGCCGGCGCGGCTGTCGACCGGGAGGACGACTGCGGCAACCGGCCGCTCTGGTACGCGCTGGACCTTGGCCAGCCCGAGATCGCCTGCCTGCTGGTTGAGGCCGGCGCGGGCAGGGACTTCGTGAGCGCGGCTTACCTGAAGGCACGGACGCTCGCCAGGGCGGCCCGCGCCCCTGGGTTCCGGGCCCAAGTCGAAGCCTTCGCCGGGCGCTACGGCCTCGAGCCTCAGCCTTGGACCGACCGGCCGACGCGGCGCGACTTCCAGCGGATGCGACAAAGCGGTGAGCTCCCGACCGGGCCGACGATTGGCGCCCAGTTCCACACGACCCGCGACGTTGCCGAGGCACTGCTCGCCGAGCAGGAGGATTGGCGCCGCCGCGGCGCGTTCCCGGTGCGGACCTCATGCTACGGTGACGATTTCGACTTCGAGCGGCAGACGATTGGCCTCCTGCCGACCGACGACCCCTATGTCGTTATCGCCGCCGTCTGCGGCCCGGGGACCGACTGGGGATGGGTCTGTCCTGCTTTCACGATTCGTGACCTGAAGGCGATGGAACGCGATTATCCGTTCACGTTGATCGGGTGCGAGTCGCATTCGCTGGAACTTCAATTCGCCGCGCCGGTCGCCGACCCAGTCGGCCTGGCGCGTCGGCTCGGCTCCATCCGGACCCACCTTGGCGGGTCCGGACTCTCCGAGTACCCGGACGACGAGGAGGTGGCTGACCACCTGGCCGGGTGCGCCCGGATCGGCTTCTACTGGGAATGATCGATACGGTCGTCACGTGACCGGGTTTTCCGACCGGATCCATCAACCCGGTGCCGCTGCCACAGTGTCAAAAGTGCCACTCCACGCGAAGGCCCACAGACAGGGAGCTGACGCTCCCCGCTCGCCTATCAGAGGCGAGCGAAATCCATTGCACCACGATCGGTGCCGTCCCTGGGTCGTTGGTCTTCGCTCGCCTGACAAAGGCGAGCGGGGAGCGTCCGCTCCCCGTCTTTCGACGGACGAAGTGCCCTCGGTAACGTGGCGACAGTCTCCATGTTTCGGGCTTTATTCGACTCTCTTGTCTCGGAGAATGCGCTACTGAGGCTTGTGTTTGCCAAAGAACTTCTGTCACCCTACGTTGGTATAGGTGGGACGACGATCACTCCACGGAACGCAACCGAGGGGAGTCCGCACTCGAGAGGAGTCCGTGTGCCGAAGCGACGATCTGGGAAAACGGATGACGATCGCTCCGAAACGAAGAACAACCGTGACGATTCGCGCGTGGGGAGGAATGGGAAGCCTGGCCTGAATCCAACTCCGAATCTGCCCCGGCTCGATCGCGACCGGACCGCAAGGTTCTGGAGCCTCACTTCTGAGGAATTGCTGCGACGCCTTCGGTCGGGGCGGCAAGGCCTGACTCCCGACGAGGCGGGGCGGCGATTGATACTCTGGAGCGAGAGCCTGGGCCGGCCAAGGGCTCGGCATGGCAGACTGGTCTTGCTCGGCTCGCAGTTCAAGAGTCCGATCATCCTGATCTTGGTCGCCGCCGCCGGCCTCTCCGCCTCCCTGGGCCAGGACACCGATGCGCTCATCATCATCGCGATCGTGCTGGGGAGCGGTTTCCTCGGGTTCTGGCAGGAAAATGGAGCGGCCGACGCCGTGGAGGCGCTGCTGGCTCGGGTCCGGATCAAGGCCGCGGTCATCCGGGCTGGTGCGGAGGTCGAAGTGCCGGCTGAGGAGGTCGTATCCGGGGATCTTGTCGTGCTCAATGCCGGCGATATCGTTCCGGCCGACTGTCTGATCCTGGAGTCGAAGGACCTCCACCTCGATGAGGCGACACTGACCGGGGAAACCTACCCGGTCGAGAAAGCGGCGGGCGTGGAGGCCGAGGATACGGCACTCGGACTGCGACGAAACAGCCTCTTCAGGGGCACCCATGTGGTCAGCGGCACGGCCACGGTCATCGCGGTCCACACCGGGGAGCAGACCGAGTTCGGCCGGATCTCGCAGCGGATCGACCAGACACGGCCCGAGGCTGAATTCGAGCGCGGCGTTCGCCGGTTCGGTTACCTGCTGATGGAGTTCACGCTCGTCCTGGTCCTGATTATCTTCGCGATCAACGTCGTCCAGGGACGCCCGGCGCTGGATGCCCTGCTCTTTTCCACGGCGCTGGCGGTCGGCCTGACCCCTCAGTTGCTGCCGGTGATCATTGGCGTCAATCTCGCGCATGGAGCGCGGGCGATGGCTCGGCGCAAGGTGATCGTCAAGCGGCTCGCGTCGATCGAGAATTTCGGCAGCATGAACGTCCTCTGTTCGGATAAGACGGGCACGCTGACCGAGGGGGTTGTCCAGATCGAAGCGGCCTTGGATTGCGCGGGGCGTCCGAGCGAGAAGGTCCTGTTCCATGCCTGCCTCAACGCCTCGTTCGAGGCGGGGTTCTCCAACCCGATCGACGAAGCGCTCCGCGACTCGAAATCCCTTGACCTATCCCGCTACCGTAAGCTCGGTGAAGCACCCTATGATTTCATCCGAAAACGACTGAGCGTTGCGGTCGAGGTCGACGGCCGTTGCTTGATGGTGACCAAGGGCGCTCTCAACAATGTCCTGGAGGTCTGCACTCGGGCCGAAGGGGCGGAGGGCGAGGTCGTGGAACTCGCCTCGGTCCGGCCTGAGATTGAGCGGCACTACGTCGAGTACGGCGCTCGTGGATCGCGCGCGTTGGGGGTGGCGTACCGTGACCTTGGACACGATTCAACGCCCTTGCGAGATCAGGAGGAGGGGATGACCTTTCTCGGGTTCCTCGTGCTCCATGACCCTCCGAAACCCGGCATCGACGCGACGATCCGAACGTTACGTCAGCTCGGGATCGCACTCAAGATTCTGACGGGAGACAACCGGCTCGTCGCCGCCACTGTGGGCCGGATGGTTGGGCTGGCCGGGTCTGAAGTGCTCTCCGGGACGGAGATTGCCCGGATGAGCGACGAGGCCCTGACTCGGCGGGTTGGCGATATCGAGGTTTTCGCCGAGGTCGAACCCAACCAGAAGGAGCGTGTCCTCCTCGCTCTCAAGAAGGCAGGGAACGTGGTGGGCTACCTGGGGGATGGGATCAACGACGCCTCGGCGTTGCATGCGGCGGACGTGGGCGTCTCGGTCGATTCGGCGGTGGACGTTGCCAAAGAGGCGGCCGATATCGTCCTGCTCGAAAAGGACCTCGGCGTCCTGATCGAAGGGGTCCGGGAGGGAAGGGTCGCGTTCTCAAATACCCTGAAGTATGTCTACATGGCGACGAGCGCCAACTTTGGTAATATGCTCAGCATGGCGAGCCTCTCGCTCTTCATCCCGTTCTTGCCGCTGCTCCCCAAGCAGATCCTACTCATGAACCTGCTGACCGACTTGCCCGAGATGGCCATTGCCACCGATGAGGTTGACCACGAGCTGACTGACCGACCCCGCCGCTGGGACGTCCGTGACATCCGCAATTTTATGATCGTCTTCGGAGCGATCAGCTCGCTCTTTGACTTCGCCACGTTCGGCGTTTTGCTCGTGATGCTCCACGCCGCGCCGAGTCAATTCCGGACCGGCTGGTTTATGGAGTCGGTGATTTCCGCCTCGGTGATCGTGCTGGTGATCCGGACCCGAAAGCCGTTCTACGCGAGCCGGCCGGGAAAGACGCTGCTGGCGAGCACGATCTTGGTCGGGGGGGCGACACTTTTGCTCCCTTCCACCCCCTTGGGGGTGGTTCTGGGGTTCCGCACGCTCCCAGCCGTGTACCCGTTGGCGTTGGGAGCGATCGTTGCACTCTACGTCGTCGTGGCGGAGCTCACCAAGCGAATTTATTTTCGCTCGAAGGCATAAGATTCGCATTGAGTTATCAACCGAAGCTTCGAGACTTCAGGTCTCGTCAGAGATGGCCGGCGCGAAGTCGCGCAGGAGGTTTCGATGAAGCTCACGGATCTGATCGTTGCCCTTACCGACCCGAGTGCCTACCCCCACCCGGTCGACGAGGTGGAAGTTCACCAGACCCACATCTCGGTCGTTTTTCTCGCGGGTCCCTACGCCTACAAGATCAAGAAGCCGCTCGACCTGGACTTCCTCGAGTACGGCACCCTGGAGAATCGGCTCCAGTTTTGCGAACTGGAAGTCGTCCTGAACCACCGTTTAGCGCCCACGGTCTATCTTGGCGTCGTCCCTGTCGTGCGGCAGGGGAGGGCCGTCAAGATGGATGGCCCGGGCGAGGCGATCGAATGGGCCGTGAAGATGACACGGCTGCCCGAGACGGCGACGATGCGGGAACGGCTCCGTCGCGAGGAGGTCGGAGTCGATCAGGTGGAGGCGCTGGCGGAGCGGGTGGCGGCCTTCCATGCCGATGCAGAAGCCAGTCCGCACATTTCGGCCGCCGGCCGCTTTGATGTGGTCGCCCGAAACGCCCGGGAAAACTTCGAGCAGGCCACGTCGGATGTCGGCATGACCGTGAGCCAAGCCGTGTTCGAGAGATTGCGGGGTTTGACCGAGGAGGCCCTGACTTATCATCGGTTCGATATTGAGGCACGTGCGATGCACGGAGTGCCGCGCGACACCCACGGCGACCTGCGGCTCGTTCACGTTTACCTCTTCCCCGACCGACCGCCTCCGGAAGACCTCGTCATCGTGGATTGCATCGAGTTCAACGAGCGGTTCCGCCATGCCGACCCCGTGGCTGACATGGCCTTTCTCGCCATGGATTTCGCCCGTCACGGCCGGCCGGACCTGGAGCGGGCGTTTACCGATGCCTACTTTCACGCCTCGCATGACCTCGAGGGGCGAACTCTACTTCATTTCTACAAGGCCTATCGCGCCGCGGTGCGTGGCAAGGTCGAAGGCCTGATCGCCAGGGAGCCGGAGATTCCCGCGGCCGAACGAATGAAAGCCCTCGCCAGTGCCCGCGCCCACTGGCTCCTGGCCCTTGGCGAGCTCGAAGAGCCGGGCCGGAGACCCTGCCTGGTCCTGGTGGGAGGCCTGCCGGGGACGGGCAAGTCGAGCCTGGCGCAAGCGCTCGACCGGCAACATGGGTTCACCCTCGTTCGCTCGGACCTGGTTCGCAAGGAACTGGCTCGACTCACTCCCGAGGAATCCGTAGCTTCCCCCTACGGAACGGGGATCTATCACCCTGAGTGGAGCGAACAGACTTATGCTGAATGCTTGAAGCGAACGGAGTTGCTTCTCTTCGAGGGAAAACGCGTTGTGGTCGACGCGACTTTGGGAGTGGAGGCGAATCGCGTTGCCTTTCTGGAAACCGCGGCGCGCTGGGGAGTACCGACGGTGTTCCTCTGTTGCCAAGCCGAGCCGGAGGTCGTTCGGGCACGGCTCGAGCGCCGCAAGCATGACGCTTCGGATGCCGACTGGTCGATCTACCTCGAGGCCGCTGCCGACTGGGAGGCGCCGGGGCCGATCACAACGCGGTCGCTCCATGAGATCGACTCGGGCGGAGACAAAAAGAGCGTGCTCGCTCGGGCCGCCACCATTCTCCGCGATCTTGGACTTGAGGACTGAACGGTGACGAAGCCGCAACCCGATCCGCAGGTGTCCGGGGCGAACCGTCAGCAAGGGATTATCGCGATCTTCACACTCGTGGCGATCGCGGTTCACCTGCTCCTTCGCTTCGGAATTCGAACGCCCTCGACGCTTCAGGGAATCCCCCTCGCGGTTGTCCCGTTGCTACTTTGCCTCGTTTTCGGCGGTGGACCACTGATTCTCGAACTCCTCGGCAAACTGGTCCGTCGCGAGTTCGGCGCCGACCTTCTGGCCGGAATCTCCATCCTCACCTCGGTACTCCTCGGTGAATACCTGGCAGGTTCGTTGGTCGTCCTCATGCTTTCCGGCGGCGAGGCGCTTGAAGCCTACGCCGTGCGCAGCGCCTCCTCCGTTTTGGAGGCGCTGGCGAAACGGATGCCGTTGCGCGCTCATCGCAAACAGGAGGGCAGTCTTGCGGATATCCCGTTGGATGAAGTTGGGATCGGCGATGAACTGGTCGTCTTGCCCCACGAGATCTGCCCGGTCGACGGGCTCGTCCTTGAGGGGCATGGCACGATGGATGAGTCATTTCTCACGGGTGAGCCCTACCTGATGTCCAAGTTGCCTGGCTCGACCGTGATCTCGGGCGCGATCAACGGCGACATGGCGCTCACGATTCGGGCCGAGAAGCGTGCGGAAGACTCGCGCTACGCCAGGATCATGCGGGTAATGCGTGGTTCCGAACAACGTCGACCGAAGCTACGACGGCTCGGCGATCAGCTTGGTGCCATCTACACGCCATTGGCTGTCGCGATTGCCCTGGCCGCCTGGGGGGTGAGTGGCGATCCGATCCGGTTCCTGGCGGTGCTCGTGGTCGCGACACCTTGCCCACTACTCATCGCCATTCCGGTGGCGATCATCGGTGCGATCTCGCTGGCGGCGCGGCGGGGGATTGTCATCAAAGACCCGGCCGTCCTCGAAACGATCGACGGTTGCCGTACCGCGATCTTCGACAAGACCGGAACCTTGACTTACGGACGGCCGAAACTCACCGAAGTGATCCCTCGCCCAGGGCTGGAGGCCGATGAAGTCCTCGCGCTGGTCGCCAGCCTCGAGCGCTACTCGAAGCACCCGTTGGCGGGCGCCATCCTCGAAGGGGCACGCGCAGCGAGGGTCACGCTTCGGGACGTGAACCAGATCCAGGAACGGCCCGGTGAGGGGCTCTTGGGGATCCTCGACGGACAGCGGATTCAGATTACCGGCCGGAAGAAGCTGGTCGCGCAACAGCCGCAAGTGGACCGCGAACTCCCTGCGATCGCGGGTGGCCTTGAGTGCATCTGCCTGATCGACGATCGTTACGCCGCCACCTTGCGGTTCCGTGATGAACCGCGGGCCGGGGGGGCGTCGTTCATTCACCACCTCGGTCCCAGGCACCAATTCGACCGGGTGATGCTCGTCACGGGTGACCGCGAGTCGGAAGCTCATTACCTGGCTGAACAGGTTGGCATTAACGAGGTCTTTGCGAACCAGACCCCGGAGCAGAAGCTGGAAATCGTTCGCCGGGAGACGCAACGGGCGAATACCGTTTTCTTGGGAGATGGGATCAACGACGCTCCGGCCCTGACGGCCGCGACGGTCGGGATCGCCCTTGGGCGGAATAGCGATATCACCGCCGAAGCCGCCGGCGCGGTGATTCTCGATAGCTCACTTCAGAAAATCGACGAATTTCTCCATATTAGTCGACGATTGCGGACGATCGCACTGCAGAGCGCGATCGGCGGAATGACCTTGAGCCTAATCGGCATGGCGGTGGCCGCAGCAGGCTATCTACCTCCTGTCGCGGGGGCGATTGGCCAGGAGATGATCGACGTGCTCGCCGTCGCGAATGCGCTGCGAATGGCGATCCGACCGAAGTCGCTCACCGACTACGATCCACGCCCGACTGACCCGGAAAGGCTGGACCCCCGCACTTCGATGTTGGAGGTCCCGGTCGGATCCGTGTAAAACGGTTTCTGAAGTCGGCGGGACGGGTTGGAGTCCAGGTAAAGCTTGGCCGAACCTGCGTTGATGATGTTTGATGTTGTCGATAGGTTTATTGTGGATTTGCGTCTGAGCGCTTCGGCTCCGTTGTCTGCGTTCCAGACGCGAACGGACCGTCTCCATTTGAGGTCGGCGGCGGTTGTGGTTGCAAACGCTGGCCGGCGGAGGGCTCGGTGGGTGCTGTGATGGTCGCGGGCGGATGTTCATTGAGCTGGACGCCGACGATCCGCTCGAGCGAGGCGAGCGCCTTGCCCAGTTCGGACTCAAGGCGGGCGATCTGGAGTCGGACGGTGAGGAGTTCCCTGAGGCCGGTGATCAGGGTGATGAAGTCCTGGTTGCCGACCCGGTAGTCGTTCGTCGCCAGTTCGAGCACGTTTTCGGCCCGAGGTAGGTAGCTCGTTCGGAAGAGGTCGAGCACCTCGCGCCGGGCTTTGGCCTCGAGGAATAACTCCTTCACCTCTTCGTAGGTTTCGTCTCTGAGGTCGTCGTAGCCCCTGGAGTCGGCGATGGCGCGGGCCTTGGCCTCGTTCACCCCAGCAGCAAGCTTCTGTTGATAGATGGGCAAGTTGAATCCGACGATGAAGCCGACGTTGTCTCGTCCGTCGGCAATGGCGGACATGCTGTTCACTCGCGTCATCATGCCGTAAGCGATACCCGCGGTGATGTTTGGGTAGTAACGCTTCTTGGCGAGCTCCACCTGCCGTTCGTCGCGGGCGATCGCGGCGAGCTTGCCTTGCAACTCAGGCCGGGCCGCGGCGGCGAGGCGGTAAAGCATCTCAACCTGGGCGGGGACCTGAGCAACTTGCATTTCCGAAACGGCCCGCAGGTCCGCTTCGGGGCTGACGTGGAGTTGCCGTGCGAGGGCCGCTTTGGCCCCCGCGAGCTCCTGGCGGACAGTGACTAGCTCACTCTCCACGTCCGTGACGATGTTCTGGGCGCGAAGCACGTCCTGGAGCGTGGTCGTGCCCGACTTGAGTCGCTCACGGGCGAGGACGACGAAATCCTCGGCGAGCTTCCGGTTGTCGGCCAGGATCGCTTCGGCCTTCTGGTTGAAGTAAATATTGTAATAAGCACGCTTCACGCGTGAGACGACCTCGAGCTGGGCGGCCAGAAACTCGTAAAAGGCGGTCTTCGCCTCCTGCTCCGCTGCCTGACCGCGAAGCTTGAGCGTGCCGAACCAGGGGAACTGCTGGGTGATCATCAGCTCATAAGGCATGTACCCCATGAGCGAGTATTGGGGCGCGTTGCTCGGGAACGGCCAGATGGTGTTTTGCACCATCGGGTCTTCGAGTGCGGTCTCCTGGGGGATCCGCTGCTTCATGGCGAGTAGGTTGAACCGCGCGGCCTGCACCCCGCGGTTCTCGGCCAGAGCGTGACAAATATACACGTCGACCGGTTGCTCACCACTGAGGCCGGGGGGGCCGGGGCCGGGTCGAGTGCCGTGGCCATTGGCTCGTCAGGCCGTATCGATTCCGGCGGACGATGGGCCGTGGCCTGTACGTTGCCGGCCACTTCCTCGTATTCCACAAGTGGGAATGGGTGAACGCAGCCAACCATCGCGACAAGCGTGAGAGGGATCAGGCGTTGAGGTTGTAGTCGGCTCATTGCCGGCCCCTGCTTTCTTGAAAGGAGATCAATGCACGCACGATCGGCGCAACCGGCAACGCCGCCATCGGGGGGGGAACCCAATCCCGTGTATCGGCTGAGACGGTTCATTCGCTTCTATCGATTCTTTCGGCGCGAGCGAGTCTCAAGGAGTTCGGGTTGGTTTGAGCCGTAATCTCGCCACGGATTCCCAACGAAACCAAGGGAGGCGTGGCCCGTCGTTGTTGTCGCAGTCGGCCATGTTTAAGATTTGACGAGCGGCTGCCGAACTTGTTCTCAAGGCGGTAGTGCGGTAGAATACATCGAAATCGCACGATCCCCCCAACTCCTCGAAAGAACTTGTAGGCTATGACGACACGACGCCCGAGAACGAACTTCGCCTTGGTTGCCTTTGTGGCGATCGCGGGGATGCTGTCGTTTGCGGACGTCGCCTCGGCCTGCACGACGACGAAGTCCGCACCGGCGGCATCCCGTGCCTGTTGCGCGAATCGTCCTCCGGCTGAGTGTGGCTGCTGCGGCAAAATCGAGTCCATGCCGACTTCGGCCGAAGCGAAGCTGGGGGATGTGATCGTCGCCTCTCACGCTCGGCTGAGCTCCCCGCCTGCCTCGCCCACGTGCGAATGCCGGGAGAACGAGCCCGCCGCTCCTTCCGAGCGTCCGGCCCAGCCGACGCACAGCCAACGCACCGACGGGCAGAGTGGCGAACTCTCGGCCGTCGTCCCCCTCACGGTCCGGCCTTCGCTCACGCTCAGCCGTCACCGACTTCCGAACGAGAGCCTGCTCAAGTCTCCGCTCTACCTTCGAATCTCACATCTCTTGATCTGAACTCCCACTTGCGAATGACGACTTCATGCTGCGCTCGTTTGGCGTCTCTTTCGCCAGGCGTACGCTCGGCAATAAGCCGTTCCAAAACCACGCCCTATCGTGATTGACGCACGCAAGAAACGCGCCCCTCGGGTTTATAACCCGAGTTGAGCGAGGAGTTTCGATCATGTCCGTTCATGGACCTTCCCCTCAGTCCGACTCGGGTGCGCCTGAGTCTGGCACTCGACCTGCGCCGAGCGCGGCGAATGAGCCGCAGCTGACACGCTGGCAGAAGTTTCGCATGGTCGTGAAGGTCGTTGAGCTCAGGCTCCGCTTCATCGCCCTAATGGCCGTCACGGGCCTGGTCTTCGCCTACTGGGACACGCTTTGGAATCACTACGAGAAGTGGACCCGTCCCGCGGGGGAGACGCACGCGGCGGCGTCGGACAGCGAACACTATTGCCCGATGCATCCGACGGTGATTCAGGTCGAGCCGGGCTCGTGCCCGATCTGCGGCATGCCGCTCTCGAAGCGGAAGAAGGGGGAGAAGGAGACGCTGCCAGCGGGGGTTCTTGCTCGCATCTCGCTCGCTCCCTTCCGGGTGGCCCAGGCCGGGGTGCTGACGAGTACGGTGAACTACGCTCCGCTCTCCGAGACGATGACGACCGTTGGCTCCATCGAGGTCGACGAGCGGCTACTCAAGCGGATTTCGTCGAAGACCAAGGGGATGGCCCGGGTCGATCGGCTCTTGGTGAATTTCACCGGCACCAAGGTGAAGGCGGGGGAACCGCTCGCGGAGGTGTACAGCCCCGAGTTGTATCAAGCCATTCAGGAGCTCCTCCTCAATCAGAGCTCGATGCGCAAGCAATCGCAGATGCAGACGACCCTCGGCCGCTCGGTATTGGGAGATCCGAACGAGCTGGTCCGGCTCTCGGGCGAGAAGCTCAAGCTCTGGGGAATTGCCCAGGCCCAGGTCGACCAGATCCTCCGCGAAGGGAAGGCGGATTTCCGTCTGCCCATCCTCGCGCCCATCGGCGGAGTGGTGATCCGGAAGAACGTGGTCGAGGGGGAATACGTCAGCGAAGGCCAGGCCCTGTTCGAGATCGCCGACCTCACGCATGTTTGGGTCAAAGCACAAGTCTTCGAGAATCAGTTCTCACTGGTTCGGGTCGGACAGGCGGTGGAAGCGACCGTCGAGGCCTACCCGGGCGAACTTTTCACGGGGAAGGTTGCGTTCATCGACCCGGTCCTGAATTCCCAGACGCGCACGGTCACCGTCCGTTACGACCTGGAGAACGCGGACCTTCGCCTCCGCCCTGGTATGTTCGCCACCGTCACGCTCAAGACCCCGGTGGCCGACACTCCGGCGTTCCACGCCCGGATCGTCTCACGTCCCACTGCGGGAGCGACTCGGCGGGCGAGCCTCACGGTTGACGAACAGCAGGTCTGCCTCGTGACTCACGCCAAGCTCGGCTCGATGGGGGCCCCGATTCCGATCGAGGTTCAGGGGCAGAAGCTCTGGATGTGCTGCGATGGGTGCGAGGCGAAGCTCAAGGGAGAGCCCGTGAAGTACCTCGCTCGGCTCGCCCCGGCGCCGAAGGATGAGGTGCTCACCGTCCCCGAGTCGGCGGTCATCGACACCGGGACCAAGAAGGTCGTCTACGTCGAGACCGACCCCGGCGTCTTTGAAGGGCGCGAAGTCGTGCTCGGCCCGATCTCGGGTGACCGCTACCCGGTGCTCGACGGCCTCTCCCCCGGCGAGTCGGTGGCGACTTCGGGATCGTTCCTGATCGACGCCGAGAACCGGCTCAACCCGAAGGCGGCCGCCAAGCCGGCTACCGACGCAACGCGGTCGGCCTCCGCCCCTGTCCCCGCCGCAGCAACGCCACTCCACCGGCATTGAGAAAGGAGGTTGGTCCATGATCGAAGGAATCATCGAGTGGTCGATCCGGAACCGCTTCCTTGTCATTCTTGCCTCCATCGTGGTCGGGATCGCGGGCTTCCGTGCGCTGATGACGATGCCGGTGGATGCCATTCCGGATCAGTCCGAGAATCAGGTGATCGTTTTCACCGACTGGATGGGTCGGAGCCCGCAAGAGATCGAAGACCAGGTCACCTATCCGCTCACGACGAAGCTCCAAGGGCTCGCTGGGGTGAAGGTGGTTCGCTCGTCGAGCGAGTTCAACTTCTCGATGATCAACGTCATCTTCGATGACTCGACCGACTACTATTTCGCCCGCCAACGCGTGCTCGAACGGCTCGCGACCGTCGCCCCCGAACTCCCGCAAGGCGTTACCCCGTATATGGCGCCCGACGCCACGGCCGTCGGCCAGATCTTCTGGTACACCGTCGAGGGGGAGAACTCCGACCTCGGCGAACTCCGCGCCATCCAGGACTGGTACGTCCGCTATCAGTTGAATTCCGTCCCCGGCGTTGCTGAAGTCGCCTCGGTGGGCGGGGCCCCGCGCGAGTACCAGATCGACCTTGACCCGAACCGGCTCCGCTCCTATGGCATCAGCTTGGGCGAGGTCTACTCGGCCGTTCAGCGCTCGAACTCGGCCGTGGGCGGCCGGGTCATTCACAAGGGGAACGCCGAGTATCTGATCCGTTCCGTCGGCTGGATCAAAAATCTCGAGGATTTGAAGGATACCGTCGTCGCCCAGCGTGGGGGCGTGCCGATCGACCTGCGGACCATCGCTTCGGTCCAGATGGGCCCTGGATTCAAGCGGAGCGTGCTCGAGAAGGATGGGAGAGAAGTGGTTGGCGGCGTTGTGATGATGCGGTTCGGCGAGAACCCGCTCGAAGTCACGCGCAAGGTAAAAGAGAAGATCACGACACTGAGCGCCGGGCTCCCCGAAGGGGTCCGCATCGTCCCGTTCTATGACCGCACACCCTTGATCAACAAAGCACTTGAAACGGTCTCGGACACGGTCAAGGAAGAGATCCTGATCTCCACGGTGATGATCGTCCTGATCATGGGGCACCTCGGCGGTGCATTCGTCGTTTCGATCACGCTCCCGCTGGCGATCCTTTTCAGCTTCCTGCTCATGAAGATATTCGGAATCCCGTCGAACATCATGAGTCTCGCCGGGATCGCGATTTCGGTCGGTATCCTTGAGGACCAGGCGGTCGTCATGACCGAGAACGCGGCACACCACCTCACGCGACGGTTCGGGAATCGCCGCGTGACCGGGAACGTGCTCGACACAATCATCCCGGCCTGCCGCACGGTCGGCCGTCCGATCTTCTTCTCGGTACTGATCACTATCGTCTCATTTCTCCCTGTGTTTGCTCTGACCGGCCGCTCCGGGAAGATGTTCCACCCGCTCGCCTGGACCAAGACCTTCGCGCTAATTGGCGTGGCGATCCTCGCCATCACGCTCGTCCCGGCACTCATCCCGATCTTCCTCAAGGGCCGGATCAAGTCCGAGGACGATAGTTGGCTGGTCCGGACGATGATCACCATCTTCAAACCGATGCTTTCCTGGCTGATGGATCGGACCACACTTGTCTGCTGGCTCTTCGTCTGCATCCTGGGCACGGGCTACCTCGCCTCGACCAGACTCGGGAGCGAGTTCATGCCCCCGCTGGATGAGGGGTCGATCCTCGACATGCCGACGAGCGTACCGCGGATGTCGGTGACGCAAGCCACGCAGGACCTGAAGGCCCGCGACGCCGTGCTTCGCGGTTTTCCCGAGGTACTGACGGTTGTCGGCAAGGCCGGTCGTGCCGAGACCGCGACCGACCCCTCGCCACTCGACATGGTCGAGACGATCATCAACCTTCAGGACCGCGAGGTCTGGCCCAAGCGAAAGCTCAAATTCGACGACGCCCTGAGCCAAACCCGGGCCGCGCTCACCGCGCTCGAGTCGAAAGGCATTTTGAAGCCCTCGGCCACGAAAGAGGATCGCGATGCGTTTCTGAACGAGTCGGCGATGGAGGTGGTGACCCGCGTCGATACGACGCTCCGAGACCTGGCATTGCTGCGACTGAAGGAACACCGGCCGGTGCTCGGGACCCAACTCGCGGGGGAGGCCGTCGAATTGCTGCTGGAGCGGGTGGACCCGACGCTCATCGATCGCAAACTTACCGCGGCGGAGCGGGAGGACCTCGCGAAGTCGCTCGGCGAACTCCATGGCGAACGGCTCGCGCTCGAGCCTCGATTTGACGATGTGACCGACCTCGTAAAGGATGCCTCCAAGCGGCTGATTCACCTGGGTGTTCTCAAAGAGCATCCCGACCTGCTCTCGCCTCAACCCAACTCGTGGGAACAGGCAACCGACGCTGTCGGGGAGTTGTTCGGCAGGAGCAAGGAAACGCTCTTCACGCGACTTACCGAACGGCTGGTCGGGTTCCAGGAGGAGAAGGTCAAGGAGCGAATGAAGTCGCTCAACTGGGAGCTCTTCGACCGAGCCGTTGGCGCGGGCACCTGGGCCGCACTCGAAGAGCTGACGACGCGGGGGGACGCGAAGAATCTCACGGTCCGAAAGCCCAATCCCGACGAGCTCCCCGCCCTCCGGGCCACGCTCGAGAAGCCGTTCAGCGACCGCCTTTTCCTCTGGCAGAAGTCCAAGCAAGACCTCGTCGACGAGATGAGCACGGCGCTCCAGGTTCCCGGCTGGGGAAACATCTTCACCCAGCCCATCATCAACCGGATCGAGATGCTCGCGACGGGCGTGCGAACCCCCGTCGGGGTGAAAGTCTTCGGCGACAACCTCGACGAAATCCAGCGCGTCAGTCAGGAAATTGCCGACGTGCTCCGCGGCGTGCGGGGAGCAAACGGCGTGGTGCCCGACCAGATCGTTGGCAAGGGCTACGTCGAGGTCGATATCGACCGCAAGAAAGCCGCCCGCTACGGCATCCAGGTGGGCGACATCCAGGATGTCGTCGAAGTTGCCATGGGGGGCAAGCCGCTCACGATGACCGTCGAAGGCCGCCGGCGGTTTCCCGTCCGCGTCCGCTACGCTCGCGACTTCCGCACTGATGAAGAAGCGCTCAAGAATACGCTTGTCACCGCGCGAGGGGCGACCGGCGGCTCGGGCTCGGGCGCGGACGGGGACGGCATGGCAGGTCCTTCGGCGAGTGTCCCTGCATCGGGGGCCGCTGCTCAGCCGGTCCAGGTGCCGCTCTCCGAGGTAGCGACCGTCCGCGTGGTGGAAGGGCCATCCATGATCAAGAGCGAGAACGGCCTGCTCCGGGCTTACGTTCAGCTTACCGTCACCGGCCGCGACGAAGTCGGCTTTGTCGAGGAAGCCAGGCGGGTTGTCGCGGACAAGGTGAAGCTCCCGCAGGGGATGTATGTCGAATGGTCGGGGCAGTTCGAGAACGAGCTCAAGACGCGCAAGACGTTGCAGATTGTTTTCCCGGCCGTCATCGCGGTCATCGTGCTGATCCTCTATCTGACTTACAAGAGTTGGATTGATGCAGGTCTGATGATGACGAGCGTGCTCGGAGCGCTCGCGGGCGGGGCCATGTTCCAGTGGCTCTTTGGATTCAACTTCAGCGTCGCGGTCTGGGTTGGCTACATCGCTTGCTTCGGCATGGCGACCGAGACCGGCATCGTCATGCTCGTCTACTTACGAGAAGCCATCGAAGAGCGTGGCGGTCTCGAGGGCATCGAGTCCATCGCCGAGCTCAAAGAGGCAATCCTCCAAGGGGCCATTCACCGGCTCCGGCCGAAGCTTCTCACCGAAGGCACGACGATCATTTCGATCGCACCCATGCTCTGGGCGAGCGGCGTTGGCTCCGAGGTCATCCGGCCGATGGCCGCGCCTGTCCTGGGCGGGCTCCTCATCGCCGATGAGGTGATCGATATTTTCCTCCCTGTCCTCTACTTCGCGGTGAAGAAGTGGCAGTGGCGGAAGATTCACCACATCGGTCTGTTCGCCGTGAACGAACCGATGGCGTCCGGGATGCAAAACCACACGACGGCCCCCGTGGCCGAGTGACTTCAGTAGGCCTGGACGATGCACGATTCCTCGGTCGCAAACGCGATCCCGGGGAGTTGCGCCTCTTGACAGATGGAGCGTCAGAGACGCGAGTCGCAAGAACCCGTCGCACCCTTGGGATGGATTCCAGAGGAGCGATCACCCACTGTTAACCGAAAAGGAACCAATCGATGCAGACGTTTCGCTGTGATCATCTCCTGACGTTCGCCGCAAGTGTCGCCATCACTCTTGGCATGACCGGACTCGCCTTGGCCCACGACGGTCACGAGCACGGCGCGCCCCTTCACGGCGGCAAGGTGGCGATGACCAAGGAGTACCATTTCGAGGTCGTCTTCGCGAAGGACGGGATCAAGGTCTACCCGCGAAGCCACGAGGATCAGCCGGTCGACGCTTCGCGGCTGACCGGGACCGCGACGTTCTACCACCCGAGCTCGTCGTCGAAGCCTTGGTTCGAGCGGAAGCTCGCCCCGACCGCCGCCAGCCCCGGCCGAGCGCCGTCCTCGATCGGCACCGCCATCGATCTGGGCAAGGTCCCCGCGAGCGGCGCTAAGGTTGAGTTCAAGGTCGAGGGACTGCCCGAGCCGGCCGAGACGACGGCGGCCTTCATCGTTCCGTTCGCCCTGTCGTCGCGCGGCGAGCTCATCGTCACCAAAGCGACCAAGGCCGACGCGAAGGCCATCGCCGCGCTGAAAACCTGCCCGGTCAGCAACGAAGATCTGGACTCGATGGGCGGGCCATTGAAGGTCACCCGCGATGGCAAATCCACCTTGATCTGCTGCAAGGGTTGCCTCAAAGAGCTTCGGGCAAACCCGGCCAAGTACTTCGGTAACCAGGCCTCGTCCCCGGCCGCAAAGGATGAACACGACCTCAAGCACTAAGGCTAAGGAATAGGCCGAGAATCACCTTTCGATTCATGAAAGGGGCGGCCCCCACAATTTGTTGTCCGGGCCGCCCGACGGATGAACCACTCCTGTGCGTCAGAAAAAAATGCACGTATTTCGCAGCCCCGAAGGGACTGCAAATTACTTTTTGACTCGATGTAAGGAGTTGCTGATCTCTTCAGCAAGGAAATGGTAAGCAATGACGCTCCGTTACAAGTTCGCCCTGCCGATCAACTTGATGTTGCTCCTCGTCCTCGGAACCTCGCTCGTCTGGGAATGGCGACGTCAGGAAGCTACGGGGATGACGCTTCTCCAGGCCAGGCTCGACGAGGAGGCCCGCTTCGTCCGAGCGGCCTACCACTCGTTCGGTATGTCGCCTCGCTTCGTCGCTTTCCTCCGCGCGTTCTGCCACGCGAGCGACACTTCGGCCTCGCCCGAGCACCAGGTAGCCCTCGTTGACGGGACTCGGGTGGTCGCCAGCGCCGCCGAGCACGCCCGACGGCCGATGGAACCGGTGCGCCTGGCCGCGATGGGAGAAGGGACCTGGACGAGGCGCGAGGGGGGCGAATCGTTCCTCGTCGGGGTCCTCGGCAAGGGGACCGAGCGGATCGTCGTGGCCGAGTCGACCCGGGCCGTGGCGGATCGCGTCCGGGCGAACCTGAAGAGCCAGGCCGTCTGGTTCCTCGGGGCCGCCGTCCTCCTTTTCGGCGCGATCAATTTCGTGATGGGACGCGCAGTCCTCCGCCCCATCGGTCGCATCGCTCGGGCGGTTTGCGCCCTCGAGGGGGGCCGGCTCGGGGTCGAAGTCGCGTCCCCGAACAATGACGAGCTCGGAATGCTCGCCAGGCAATTCAACGCCATGTCTCGCTCCTTGGCCGACCAGGCGGACGCCGCCCGTTGGGAGATGGAGACGGCCCGGCGGGTCCAGTCGGAGCTTGATCCCCCCGAGCACGTCCAGATCGGCGGGATCGAGCTCGCGGGGCGTTGCCTCCAGGCAGGGCCGGTCGGGGGCGACGTCTATGACGTCCGGCTCCTCCCGGGGGGCCGCGTCGGGCTCCTGATCGCGGACCTCTCGGGGCACAACGTCGCCGCCGCGCTCCACACGGCGATGGTCCGGGCGATCGTCTGGCGCGAGGCGGAGCAGGCGCGATCGCCTGGCGACGTGATGTCCCGGCTGAACGACGAGCTCTGCCGAAACCTGCCCGAGGGACACTTCGCGACCGCCTTCTTCGGCTGGTTCGATCCGGAGAACGAACAGCTCCACTACGCAAACGCCGGCCACCCGCCGGCCCTCTTGAGGGACGCCGTGGGCGTGACCAGTCAACTCGAACCGACGATGCCGCTCCTCGGCATCATCCCCGACCTACCGGAATCCGAAGTCGTGGTGTCGTTCGGGCCGGGGAGTCGGCTCCTCGTCTTCAGCGACGGCCTGACCGAGGCCGCGAACCCGCAGGGCGACCTGTGGGGGGACGGTGAGCTGTCGGCGTCGCTCGAAGCGGACGACGAGCCGGAGGCCTTGGTCTCTGCCGTCCTGAAACGGGCCGCGGAGTTTCGGGGCGGCGAGGCTTCGCAAGACGACGTCACCATCGTCCTGGCCGCGTGTGCGCCGGTCCTGGCTGGACCGACGACCGGGCAACCTGTGTCGGCGACGGCTCGGGCCCCGATCGCCAATTCTTGATCACCGACCCCGGTGAATCCGCCGGTCGGATCATGAGGCAATCAACCATAACGATGTCTCGGCCTTTGGCCTTGCGTTCGTCGGATGGCCTGGATGTCCCCTTCCGCACGCCCCCGCGACGACGCCCCGGGTATTGACTTTATACCCCCCATGGGTATAGAGTTGATTTACCCTGGGGGGGTATATGGAGGAAGCAAGATGAGCAAGGGCGGATCAGCAAAGATCAAGTCGCGGGTGAACCGGATCGCGGGGCAAGTGGCCGGGATTCAGCGCATGGTCGAGGAGGATCGTTACTGTGTGGACATCCTCAATCAGATCGCCGCGGTCCGCTCGGCACTGGACGCACTCGGGATCGAGCTCTTGAGTCAGCACCTCGAGTGTTGTGTGTTGGGTCACGGCACGGGCACGGAGCATGCTCAGGCGGAGCCGATGTCGAAGGACCAACTCGTGGACGAGGTCCGCACCGTACTGGCCCGCTTCCTGAAATAAACGTTTCATCGGCACCGAATGTTAAGGAGGCGACGATGGCGATCAACACCGTTCCCGAGAGCAAGACCGTGACCGATCCGGTGTGCGGAATGAAGGTGGACCCGGCATCGGCCGCGGGGCAGAGCGAGCATGCGGGGAAAACCTATTTCTTCTGCTCGGGCTCTTGCAAGCAAAAATTCGACCATGAGCCCACGAAGTTCGTGATCCAAGTTCCGGGTCTCGTCGTTCTGAAGCCGGCTCAGGGCGGCGGGGGCCACTCGTGCTGCTCCTCGCACGAGGTAAAGAGCGAGCGCGCGGTCAAGGACCCCGTCTGCGGGATGGACGTCGACCCCGACCGGGCGGCAGGCTCGTTCGGCTTCGAGGGGCAGACCTACTTCTTTTGCAGCAAAGGCTGCCTGGAGAAGTTTCGCGCTGATCCCGCGCGGGTCCTGAGCCATGGGCCCGGCGGCATGACTCACGTGCAAGGGGCGGCGGCCCTCCCGAGCGGGACGCTCTACACCTGCCCGATGCATCCGGAGATCGTCCAGGAGGGGCCGGGGAGCTGCCCGAAATGCGGCATGGCGCTCGAGCCACTCGACCCCTCGGTTGACGAAGGGCCGAACCTCGAGCTCATTGAGATGAGCCGACGCTTTTGGGTCTGCCTCGCCTTGGCTGTTCCGCTGCTCGTGATCGCGATGGGGGAGATGGTACTCGGTCGCCCTTTTTTCGCTGGCCGAGCCTTTCTCTTGGTCCAACTCGTGCTCGCGACCCCGGTCGTCATCTGGGGCGGGAAGCCCTTCTTCGAGCGCGGCTGGGCCTCGCTCGTTTCTCGCAACTTGAACATGTTCACTCTCATCGCGATCGGGACGGGGACGGCGTACCTCTATAGCGTTGTCGCAACGCTCTTCCCGGAACTGATCCCGCACTCGTTCCGCGGTCACGGGGGCATGGTGCCGGTCTACTTCGAGGCGGCCGCGGTGATCACCACCCTGGTGCTCCTCGGCCAGGTGCTCGAGCTCCGGGCGCGGAGCCAGACCAGCAGCGCCCTCAAGGCGCTCCTCGGCCTCTCGCCCAAGACCGCCCGGCGGTTTGGGGCTGACGGCCATGACGAGGACGTGCCGATCGAACATGTGCATGTCGGTGATCGCCTTCGGCTCCGCCCCGGCGAGAAGGTCCCCGTCGATGGCTTCATCCTCGAAGGCGCGACCACGGTCGACGAGTCGATGGTCACGGGCGAGCCCATCCCCGTCGAGAAAGGGGCCGGCGACAAAGTCATCGGAGGGACGGTGAATGGCACGGGCAGCGTGGTCATGCAAGCCGAACGCGTCGGCTCGGAGACCATGCTCGCGCAGATCGTCCGCATGGTCGGCGAGGCGCAACGCACTCGCGCTCCGATCCAGCGGCTGGCGGATGTCGTCTCCTCGTACTTCGTGCCGATCGTGCTGCTCATCGCCGTCCTGACTTTCGGCGTCTGGGCCATCGTCGGGCCGGAGCCCAGGCTCGCCTATGCCTTGGTCAACGCCGTCGCGGTCCTGATCATCGCCTGCCCGTGTGCGCTCGGGCTCGCAACGCCGATGTCGATCATGGTCGGCACCGGCCGAGGCGCCACGGCCGGCGTTCTCATCAAGAACGCGGAGGCGCTGGAGGGACTCGAGAAAGTCGACACGGTCGTGGTCGACAAGACCGGGACCCTCACCATGGGCAAGCCCCGCGTCGTCTCGATCGTCGCGGCCGACGGCCAGGATGAGTCCGAGCTCCTTCGCTTGGCCGCGAGCCTCGAACGTGGGAGCGAGCATCCCCTGGCGGCGGCCATCGTCGACGCGGCCAAGGAGCGAGGGCTGTCGCTCTCGGAAGCGACCGATTTCCGCTCCGTCACGGGCCATGGAGTCATCGGCACGGTCGACGCCCGTCCGGTCGCGATTGGCACCTTGAAGCTGCTCGCCGAAGTCGGCATCGATGCCGGGACGTTTCAGGAGCAGGCCGAGCGCCGTCGCGTCGAAGGCGAGACCGCTGTCTTCGTCGCCGTCGATCAACGCGTGAAAGGATTCCTGGGACTGGCCGATCCGATCAAGGAATCGGCCGCGGCCGCGGTGAAGGCGTTGCATGCGGACGGCCTGCGCGTCGTGATGCTGACCGGAGACAGCCGGACCACCGCTCAGGCCGTTGCCAAGAAGCTCGGGCTCGACGACGTCCAGGCGGAGGTGCTCCCCGAACAGAAGGGCGAGGCGATCAAGCGACTGCAAGCCGAGGGCCGGGTGGTCGCAATGGCCGGAGACGGCATCAACGACGCCCCAGCCCTTGCCCAGGCTCAGGTCGGCATTGCCATGGGCACGGGCACGGACGTTGCGATGGAAAGCGCGTCGGTGACGCTCATCAAGGGGGACTTGCGTGGGATCGAACGGGCCCGAAAACTGAGCCGAATGACGATGCGAAACATCCGTCAGAACTTGCTCTTTGCCTTTCTCTACAACATCCTCGGGGTCCCGATCGCCGCGGGTGTTCTTTACCCGTTCTTTGGCATTCTGCTGAGTCCGATGATCGCCAGCGCTGCGATGACCCTGAGTTCGGTTTCGGTCATCCTCAATTCGTTGCGGCTCCGGAACGTCGATCTCTGATCGGTTTGATCTGAGGCGCTAAAGATCGCGGCATGATGAGGTCCATGTTGTTTTTGGACACTGTAGCAAGGGCGCCGGGGTATTGGATCCGGGCCACGCAGGGTCGGGCGGAAAACCCGGTAGCTTGGCGACAGTCTCAATCGCTGGGTCGATTTCTGATGCGAGTACGGTCAAATGGCCGCCCTGGTCTCGTGGTCAAGAGACCAGGGCGCTGAATTCGCTTCCCGACTATCGCATGAACCGACTTGCTCCTGATCGCCGCCTCGCGAGACTGCTTCCTGGGGACGCGAATCGCGATCGGCGACGCTCAAGAGTCGTGGCGTTTCTCGACGGTCACACCGGAACCGCCTTGAGGGGCTGCTCCGCTTCGATAATCTCCAGCTCAGGCAGGGTGACCTTCACACCGTCTCGGTTGAAAACCACCGGGATGATTTCCTTTGAGACGGCTGCGTCATAGCCCAGGCCGAGGAACTTGTGCGCCGGGGTGGAGAGCCGGAGGATGATCCGAAAGAACCGGATCCGCAGCCAGCGGTGGAAGGGAAGATCATCGCTGAGGATGATGTCCTCCTCACCGGTCTCGATGATCCAGCGATCTGAGGAAATGTCGATTTCACCATTGGACTGCAACTCGCGGAGCGCGCCCCGGATGTCGGGCTGTTCCATGTAGCCGTAGGTCCCGACCACGGAGACGATGTGGCGGCCGAGGTCGATCACCTCGAACCGGCCATTTCCCAGGTCGGCCTCGGCCACTGAGAGCTGTTTGACGTGGAAGAGCGTCACGTGGGACGGGAGCACGCCGAATTTCTTGAGGAAGACCCGCATCGACACGGGCACGTACTCGTCAAGGTCGCGGATCGGTCGCGAACAGAGGAAGACGAACGCGCGATCGGTCTCGACGAGTCTGCGTCTGCCCTGAACGAGGGTCCTGGCGAGAGGAAGATTCTCATCAATTGAGAGCTGGATCTCGTCGACCTTCTCGCGGAGCGCGACGAGCCAACTGATTTTTTTGCCTCCCTCGACGCCGAAGGCGAAGAACGCCTTGGCGAGCTCGGACCTTCCCCATTGCCACGTGAGCATGATCGTGACGAGCGCGGCGGCGATGGCCACGGGGTAGTAGCCGCCATGCATGAATTTGAGGAGGTTACTGACGAAGAAGAGCAGGTCGACCGCCAAGATCGGCGTGCAGACGGCGACCACCTTCCAGATTCGCCACCCCCAGCGGTAATGCGCCACATATCCGAAGGCGAGCGTCGTGATGCCCATGGTCCCGGTAACGGCAATTCCATAGGCCGCGGCCAGGTTACCCGCGGTGCGGAAGACCAGCGTGATCATCACGCAGCCGAGGAACATGGTCCAATTGATGCCGGGGATGTAGACCTGCCCCTCCGCCTCCCGGCTGGTGAACTTGACCTCGAACCGGGGGCAGAAGCCAAGCGCGATCGCCTGCTTGACGATCGAGAACATCCCGGTGATCAATGCCTGTGCGGCGATGAACGCGGCGATCGCCGAGATGACCATGTCGACGCCGAGGATGATTCGATCGACATTCGGGTCGCCCGTCCTCGGGGTCAGGGCATAGAAGGTATTGGCGCGTGGCGGGACCCCACGCTCGAGCAGGTAACCGACTTGCCCGGCGTAGTTCAGAACCAGACAGGGCAAGACCAGGTAGAACCAGGAATACATCACGGGGCGACGGCCTGAATCGGCCGGGTTGATGCTCTGCCCGTCATGGACCTCAGACTCGCCCCGGCGCGCGAAGTGGCCGATGTCGGCGTACTTGGCTTCGCCCCCCGTGATCGCCAGGACGACGACGCCGAGGATGACGAAGAGGCCGATCTGGGGAAACCCGGCGATGAACCGGACCGCGTAGGTTGGGTTAATCGCCAGGAAGACCTCGGGATTCCGAACGATCCAAGGCAGGCCCTTCAGCGCGATCCAGGGGAACCAGACCAGCATCATGAACCAACCGAAGAGCCCCCCGACCTGGCTTGTTCCGCGCCATTGGGGCTTGAAGAGGACGAACAGGCTGACGAGCGTCGCCGCCACCGCCCAGTGTTCTCCGAGCGGTTCGTAGGCACCCAACATGCTGATCGGCGGTGTGATCACGCCGTCGGCGGCGAGGAGTCCGGCCGCCGCGACCACGAGGTAGCCCAGGAGGGTAATTCCGAACACCTTCGCCGTTGCGCCCTTGAGGAGCGCCCAGAGGGCGAACGTCCCCCCCTCGCCGCGGTTGTCGGCCCGCATCATGATCAGGTCGTACTTGACCGTCAGGAAGATGAGCGCCCAGAACACCAGGCTAAAGCCGCCGAGTGCTTCGCCACGGCTGACGAGGGCGCCGCCCGGTTCGAGCAGGGCCGTCAGGTGCTCGCCGTGGACGTTGTGTTTGAGTGAGATCGTCTCTCGGGTGATCTCCATGAGAGTGTAGAGTACGGACGTTCCGATATCCCCGTACACCGTCCCCATCGCCTCGCGCATGCGTGTGAATAGGCCCCCACCGTGAGCGTGGGAATGTCCCTGACTTCCAGTTGCTGCCACATCCACGTTCCGCTCTCCACCCCAACGAACGATTCCCAGTGCCGCGAAGTCTCTCACAAACTTATCCAGGGCACCAGGGAAAAGGATAGGGGGCGGGCACCCTGCGATCTCACAAACGTCTCTTCGAGTTTGACTCCTATCCGATTCGTCGTAAATCCCCCTGCCCTGAGTCATCGGATTCTCAAGGCGATTTTCAACGGGGTGGAACCTCATCGTAGGACCGGACCCGGTCCGGCGGAAACCAGCCAGTCGCACGTTTCGGTCGATCGAAGTTTTGCCAATTCGCGATTTCGGACGAATGATTTGATTAAGGGCCGAAGGCGTGGCCGCATCCGGCGTTCGCATCGCGTTCCAGAGAGGTCATTCTGCATGAACTCCAACGCAATCTTCGCAAGTCGTGGTTTCTTGCCGGCCGAGGATCCACTCGTTCGGTTTGGGGACGACTCCGTCTTCGCGCCACTCGACGAGTGGGGTGACAACTTGCCGAGCCTGCTCGAGGATCCTGGTTTTCGGTCGTACGCCCGCGGGTTGAGGATTCCCCCCCTCCCCGACCGTGACCCCGCGCTCCCTATGCTTCAGCTCTATTACGTCCGCCTCGGCTTTCTCGCCTCGGCCTACATCCACCAGGTCGGCATGGAGCCCGTGAAGCTCCTGCCCGCAAACCTGGCCGTCCCGCTCTGCGACGTCTGTACCCGGTTGGGCCGTCCGCCGATCCTGAGCTATGACGGGTACGCCCTGTTCAACTGGAAGCGGTTCAACTCGGCCGAGCCGATCATGTTGGGTAATATTGACACAATCCAAAATTTCGTGAAACTTTACGACGAGCACTGGTTCATACTCGTGCATGTTGAAATTGAGGCGATTGCCGCGCGCCTGCTCTCGGCGATCCTCGATGCGGAGACGGCTGTCGTCGCTGTCGATCGCCCCGCGCTCGATGCGGCCATGCGGCGGGTGGTTCAAGCGGTTTGGGAGCAGGTGCGGGTGCTCCGACGGATCCCCGAGAAGATGGACCCGGCGCTCTACTACAAGACCTTTCGGCCCTACATCCGGTTCTTCGAGGAGGTCATATACGAGGGGGTGGGGATCACGCCAATCGACCACCGAGGCGAGACCGGCGCCCAAAGCAGCGTCATCCCCGCACTGGTCGCGTTCCTCAAAATTCCCCACAAGCCGACGCGTCTGACCGACCATCTGGAAGATATGCGCCGGTACATGCCGGCCGAGCACCGCGCCTTTCTCAAGCGGGTCGAGGCGATGCCCTCGGTCCGCGAACTGGTCGACAGCACGCTGTTCAACGACGCCTTGGAGGCCTTGGCGACCTTCCGCGAGACCCATTTAGGCTTTGCTCGGGAGTATATTTCCCGATGGGTTGAGGACCCGCGGGGGACCGGTGGGACGCCTTATCTGGAGTGGTTGGACCAACTCATCGCGGAAACACGCGACTTCAAGTTCGTTTAAACCGAGAATTGGCTCGGGTTCGACTCCATCGCTGGTCCTCGCGTGAACCGAGCCGCGCACGCAGCGCAGCGAAGTAAGCGGTCCCCGACCGACGTACCGAGGAGTCGAGCGCAGCCAGAACGCTGACTCCGCTGCGCTATGCTTGTGGCTCGGACTCAAAAGTGACTTGGGGTCGAGCGTGAGATTGCCCTCGGCCCAAGGCGTTAGCGAGGGGCCCACGGTCGTTGTCCGCTCTGCCGCAGTTCGTTGTTACGGTAAGCGTCGATCAGCCGCTCGAGCATCCTGACTTCGCCTCGAATTTGATCGCCGCGCTCGGTGTCGGCGACGCGGTGGGGCTGGTCCCAGGTCCGGACGACCGAAACCTTGGGGATGATGTCCACGCCGTCACGGACGGCGGCCTCGACGGACTCGAAGTGCGAGTGCTCGGCGAGCAAGGTCCGGTCGGCCTCCAGGACCAGGGTGTAGCCGTGGTCGCCGTATGCCTCGGAGAACGCGCCGTCGATCGTGATCGCCTTGCCGCTCCGTTTGACCGGGTTCTCCCCTTTCTCGATCCGCACCGGGACGTGTCCATTGACGATCAGGGCGTCAGTGGGATCGACGTTGAACTCGCGGAGGATCCGGTCGCAGAACCAGGGTTCGTGGATCAGTTCGAAGTAGGGATTCTTGGTCTCATGGTGGGTGGCCTTGTCCGCGATGAAGTCGCGCTCCAGGGTCGTGATCCGGTCTTTCCCGAAGAGTGGCGAGCGTTCGCCCCCCCAGAGATACCAGAGCAAGTCGAGGTCTTTCAGGGCCCGCTGATCCGCCGCTCGCAAGATCGCCTTGCCAATCGCGTCGAACAGGGGGCGACCACCCAAGGTCTGTCCTTCAATGCCCATGGTGAGGAACTGACCGGCACCGTCGACCGGTGCACAGCCGTGGAAGATCAAGCAGCCGTCGCGCACGAGGTACATCGAGCCGTGGCTCACGAGGTAGAGCATGTGCTCACCGAGCTTCTGGCTGGCCAGGAACGAGCGGCGCAGGCGATCGATGCAGATCTGCTCGTCCTCGGAAAGCTCGTAGGGGGCGGCCGGATCCAGGGTCGGCAGGTACGTGTCGCTCAGCGGATACCGGACACCGTCGACCTCGATGGACTTACCGGCGTGGTCGATCCGGTGCAGCAGGCGGCGGTGATCCATCTCCCAGTGCGGGTTGCGGGCGACGACCTGCCCCTCGAGCTTGAACTGCATCACCGCGGCGGCCTTCTGCATCCGGGCGACGATCAGGTCGGGTCGCATCCCGCTCGACTTGGGCAGGAATCCGGCGGCGTCGTCGTCGGCATATACCGTCCTGGCGAGGTGTTCCAGCGGGGTGAGGGGGATGCTGTACCCTTCGTCGAGCTGGCCCAGGCGGCGGTATCGCAACGAGAGCCGGAGCACGTGGCAGATCAGGGCCTCGTGGCCAAAGCTGGCCCCCAGCCAGGCGACGTCGTGGTTGCCCCAGATGAACGAGACATTCGGCTGCTGGCGGAGGTAGTCGACCACGCGGTCGCCTCTCGGTCCCCGGTCCCAGCAGTCGCCGCCGATGATCAGCTCGGAGATCGCCAGGTTTCGCACGAGCCGCGCCGTGAGGTGGATCAGGTGGAGCGCTCGGCCGCGGCGGAGGAGCTCGTCGACGATCGCCTCGACGAAGGTCTTGTCTCGCTCGGTTGTCGGCTGGTGGAGCATCTCCGCCATGAGGTCGCGGTACTCGGGCGGGAAGACCTCCATGGCCCGTTTCAGGCTGTAACGCGCGGCCAGAACCCGGACCAGCTCGAACTCGTGCCGGAGTGTCCGGGTGCAGAACGAGCGCAATTGCTCGGGGGCGAGCAGCGTCTGTTCCAGCCGTTCGACCATCTCGGCCGGGTAGAAGATGAGCGTGAGGAACTCCTGAAACTCCTCCGCGGACATCTTTCCGGCGAACAGGCCCTGAACGAGCGGGCGCAAGGTGCCCGAGGCGTTATTGATCACGTGCCGGAGTTTCTTGTCCTCGCCGTGGACGTCGCTGATGACGTGCACGGTCCCCTTGGGCAGGGTCAGGACCGCGACCAGGCGGGCGATCTCCGCCGTGGCCGAGTCGATGTCCGGAAACCGGCCGGACAGGGCGCGGAGCGTGATCAGGTCGTCGGTACGGAGACTCGGACCACGGACGTCGATATCGCTGGGGGCCTGCGGGTCCATGGGGGCTCGGCTCGCTGAGGTGGGGAGAGGGGTCGAGCACAAACGATCGCTCAAGAGCGTTGAGTTGTCAACGCGATTGAGCGTCTTGAAAGTAGGTTGACGGCAGGTCGAAATTGACGGGAAGGAGCTCGTGGGTCGGGTGCTTTGGCTCTGCGCCGTTGTCGTGGCTGATGCCCCGAGGCCTGGCTTCCCAGAGTTTGATCGATCCGTCGTGGCTGCACGAGGCCAGAGTCATCCCGTCCGTCGTGAAGGCCAGGTCATTGATCGGTGCCTGGTGCCCTGAGAGGTTCATCAATTCTTGTCGAGTGACGACATCCCACAAGTGGATCGTCTGGGAGACTCCGGCCGCGGCGATCAGCGCTCCATTGGGCGAGAAGGTGAGCCCGCGCAACCCGCCGTCGTCGCAAAGAATGGTCCCTCGACTGGTTCCCGAGGCCGGGTCCCAGAGCGCGATTTGTCCGCTCTCGCTGACTGTTGCGAGGATTGATCCGTCCGGCGCGAAGGCAACCGCCATGAACTCCGTTGGGCCGTCGAGGGTGTAACGGGGTATTCCCGTGGCCAGGTCCCAGACCCGGACCGTTCGGTCGTCGCCGGCCGAGGCCAGGAGCCGTCCGTCCGGGGAGAAAGCCACATATTGCACGATGTTGGTGTGGCCCCGGAGTCTCGCTTGCGGCTGCTCGGTCGCCGGGTCCCAGATCCAGATCGAGTGGTCGTTCCCGGCCGCGGCCAGCCGCGTGCCGTCGGGGCTGTAGGCGACCGAGCGGACCCGTGTGGGGCCGACCAGGGTAGTGTTCAAGCGTCCGGTTGCGACCTCCCAGATCTTGACATTTTGGTCGTCACTGATCGCTCCGGAAGCGAGCGATCGGCCATCGGGTGAGAACGCCAGCGAGGTCACGGTGGCCTCGTGCCCCAGCCATCCCTTGAGGAGTTGTCCGGTGGCCACGTCCCAGAGCTTGATCGTCTTCGGTTCGTGGGTGTCATTGCTGCCCGAGGCAAGAATCCGACCGTCAGGAGAGAATGCGACGGCCCAAGCTTCGTCGGAGTGACCTGGCAGAGAACGGGGTGTCTCACCGTCGGTCGGTTCGGGAGTCCATCGGTAGAGGTCGGACGAACGTGCCAGAAAGAGTGACTGGCCGTCGGGTGCGAACACCGGCTTACAATAGGCCGCCGGGCGGCCCGGAAAGGGCTTCAGTCGTTGCAGGGTTGGCACATCCCAGAGCATGATCGACTCTCGGCCTTTCGTGTTGGGATGGGCGCTCAGGGCGAGGCAAGCGCCGTTGGGAGAAAGGGTGCAGTGAAACTCTCGCGGCACTCCCGGCTCCGCCTCCGGCCGCAAGGTTTGCCAATCGTGGGTCACCCTGTCCCAATGGTGGACGAGTCCGGTCCTGTTCCCACCGGCAACGAAACTGAGGCTGTCGGCGCTGAAGCTGAAGGGCCTGCGTAGGTTTTTCGTCGGATCTCGCGCCACTTCGATCCCGGACTCGGTGTCGTAAATCATCACGCCAGAGGGACTTTCCGTGAGGACGGCGAGACGGCCGTCGGGTGAGAGATCCAGCTCCGCGTCAGGCTTACCGGCGGGTGAAAGTCGATGGCGAATGCTTCCGGTTTCGCGATCGCGGAGCTGAAAACGGCCATGTTCCCAGGTGCCGAAGGTGCGGCCGCCCGGCGCGAAGCTGGCTCCCTGGAGACCTTTGACCTCAAGTCGGAGCTGAGGTGCCGGGTGATCGGGAGTGACCCTCCAGAAGGTCGCAGAGACCGTTCTGTCTGCCTCCAACCATTGGATGCCGAGAGTCTGATCCATCGTGGTATGGTGTGGCGGATTGTATGCAAGTTCTAAAATACGGCCTGTGCGTTGGTAGAGTTCTGTGCGACTGAGACGGCGGCCATTGGACGCATCCCATACGCTGATAAAGCGATGATGATCGTTAGGGTTGGCGATGCTTCCGTCCCTGGTCGCTTCGGTCGCGATGACGAGACGACTGTCCGTCGAGAATTCCGGGCATCCGGTCGCGAAGGTCTTGCCGGCCAATTCGGCGCGGAGGCGACCGGTGAGGGCGTCCCAAAGTAAGACCCGATGCGTTGTGTCTTGCGTTGCGAGCGCGCGACCGTCAGGGGAAATCATGACGTGGTTGATCGGATCGTCATGGCCGCGGAGCACCTCGATTTCCCGAGTGGCCAGGCGCCGCAGGTAGTGCCAGGCGAAATGGCGAGGATCGGTGCCATCGTCGCCGGGCTTGATCTCCTCGAGGAACTCCTGGGCCCATTCGATTCGCCCCTCCTCGAGCGCCTGGTGGGCCGAGCGGATCCGGGTGGCGTAGAGGTGTCGGTTGGCCAACCGTTGTTGTTCCCGAGCGATCGATTGGAGCCGAGCGGCCTCCCTTGCGTTGCGATTGGCCTCGGCGACTGAGTCCTCGAGCCGTTCGTTCGTGCCGCGAAGCCGGGCGTTCGACCAGGAAAGGCCGGCGATCGAGAGCGCCACGAAGAGGAGACTCAGGGCGGCGGCCGTCGCCACGAGCGGCCAGCGTCGGCGTACCCATTTCGCCAGCCCGTCCACCGGAGAGGGTCGGCGGGCAAGGATTGGGCGTCCCTCGAGAAACCGCTTCAGGTCGTCCGCGAGCGCTTGCGCCGTGGGGTAACGGCGGCTTGGTTCACGGGCCATCGCCTTCGTGACGATCGTTTCCAGGTCGGTCGGGATCGTCGCATCCAACCGCCTGAGCGGAACGGGCTCCTCCTCGACGATCCGCATCAGCAGGTTTTGCCGATCGTCCCCGGCGAAGGCGGGTCGGAGGGTGATCACCTCGTAAAGCGTGGCACCCAGGGAGTAGATGTCGGTGCGGTGGTCGATCAGCCCAGGCCGCGCCAGGGCCTGCTCCGGGCTCATGTAGCGGAGGGTTCCGATCATGTCGCCGGTCCGTGTCGGATCACCGTCGCCCTGAAGCCGGGCCAGTCCGAAATCGGTGACCCAGAGCTGGCCGCGGTTGTCCACGAGCAGGTTCGCCGGCTTGATGTCGCGATGCTGAATTCCAAGGTCATGCACATGGGCTAGCGCTTCGGCCGCTTGCCGTCCCAGGTCGGCCACCGCGCGGAAGTAAGCTCGTCCCCGAGTGGGAGGAAGCGAGGAAGCCGGGTTGCTTCGACTCCACCGAGACGGAGGATCGTCGGACTTGCGAGCCGAGGCGTCGGAATCGGCGGTGCAGCTCTCCCCTTGTCCGGGAGCGGATGGACGCTCTAGGATCGAGCGTGTCACATCGCTCAAGACTGGGAGGGGCGCTTTCCCCACCGCCCGATCTTCGAATTGCCGCAATTCGCGGCCGACGTCGGCCAGGGTCCGGCCGTTGATGAGTAGCATCGCGAAGTAAGAGAACCCCCGGTCTCGTCCGACCGAGAAGATCGGCACGATGTTTCGGTGGTTCAGGCTGGCCACGGCCTGGGCTTCGAGCTGAAACCGCTTGAGTTGGCGGGGGTCGAGTGCCGTGGCGAACGGGAGGACCTTGAGTGCGACCCGCCGTCCCAGGGGGACTTCGAGGGCCTCGAAGACAACGCCCATGCCGCCTCGGCCGACCTCGCGGAGGAGTTGGAACTCCCCCAAGGTGCGATCGGCCAGGCCGATGTCGCTTCCCGGGTCGAGGGTTGGGTTGGGGGTGGTGTCGGTGTTGTTGTTGTTGGGCCCGAGCTTGGTCATGAGTTGGATGGTGGGCAGGAGCTGGCGGAGTTGCTCGGCGCGCTCCGGGTGATCGCGGATGAGCGTCTCCAGGTCCGGAGCCTGGCCCGCCCGAATCCGATCGGCGAGCTCGGCCACCCATTGCGCCAGGATCGAGTCGTCCCCGGTCCCGTCGGTTTCGTCGTGGCCCGGGTTGGTGGGGGGAGGTAGGCTCATACCGCCTCCGCAACGTCGCTCAGCGACCGGTCGTGGCGTCGTGGAGCCCGGACCCGCCAACGGCCGTGTGGAATCCGCAAGGCGAGTGTGTGGCCATCGCCGTTGGATGGAAATCGGATGGGGGGTATCATCAGCGTTGGCGCTCGTGCGGATCCACTCATGACTCCAGTGGTTTACGTTCGAGTGGATTATCAGCCACCCAGACGAGAGCAATTCGAGGATAAACCACTGGAGTATAAAGCATTTCTAGTGAAGTTGAATCACGAGCCGATTCCAGCGATGCTGGTAACGCAACGGCCGCCGCTCTGCTGACAGCGGTTCTCACTCGCATGACACACAGGCCAAACGATGAGGGGTGGTCTGGGCCACCGGTTGGTCATTTCTCGAAATCGAAGCGGACTTCACCTTCATCAATCTTTAAACGTGCCTCGAAACGTTTTCCCGCCTTCGATTTGAAACCCTTGAGCACGGCCGTTCGACCCTGCTTGAGGAGTGCCTGGACTGCGCGGATGCCAATCGTTTTTCCGGCGATCTGCTTCCAGATCGTAAACCGGCACGCTCCCTTCGGCCCGGCGCAGCGATACCCCTTTTCCTGCTCGACGACCTCGGCCCCGCACAGGGGGCAGGGGCCGAGGGAGACGGATGCGAAACTTGACTTGTCTTTGTGCGTCGTGGCTTTCTCGGACTTGCCCGGAACGGCCTCGCGTCGCCCAGCCCCCTTGGCTTTTCGTGGGGACGGGGGCCGACGATGCGCCTGCGCGGATTGCCTCGGCTTTCCGGCCGGTATTGGGATCGCCGTCAATTCTCCCGCGTCCGTCAGGTGAACGATTACCCCGCCCGAGCCCGTCGCCCCACCCGACCCGAAGAGCACGCGACGTTGCAACAGTTCCCGGACCTCGTTCTCCCCGAGTGTTCGATCCTGGAACTCCCGCCAGAGTACGAATTTGCACCCGTCCTTCCAACCTGAGCAACCGTAGCCCTTCTTGCCCACGATCACCGGGCGACCGCATCGCGGGCAGTCGCCGAGCCGGTCGGGATCGATCGCGGTTTCATCGCCGGAGCGAATGACTTCGCCCGTATAGTGCGCGATCTCGCCCATGAAGGTTCGGGCATCAAGTCGGCCCCGTTCGATCTCCCGGAGCTTGGCCTCCCACTCGCCGGTGAGTTCGGGACTCTTTAATCCTCGGACTTGAATGAGCGCGATGAGGTAGCGGCCCAGGTCGGTCGCGGCGAGCGTTTTCTTGTCGCGATTGATGTATCCTCGCGCGAGGAGGGTCTCGATAATCGAGGCCCGAGTCGCTGGTGTGCCGAGTCCGCGCTCCTTGAGTGCTTCCTTGAGCTCCTCGTCGTCGACGAACTTCCCGGCCGTTTCCATGGCCCCGAGAAGGCTCCCCTCGGTGTACGACTTGGGCGGCGTCGTCTCCCCGCGCTTGACCGAAGGCTCATGGGGGCCGCTCTCGCCGGACCGGAACTCGGGAAGTTCCTGTTCTTCCTCTTTCTTGTCCTTATCGTCCTGATTCCGGGGATAAAGCACCGTCCAGCCGGGGTCGACGATCCGAACACCCCGAGCCCGAAACGGGACCGTGTTTGCGAGCCCGGAGACGGTCGTCACCTCTTTGAGACAGGTGGGATAGAAGGCGGCGATGAAGCGAGTGACCACCGCGTCGAAGATCTTCCGACCGGCCGGCGCGAGGTCGCCGGGATACTTGCCGGTCGGAATGATCGCATGGTGGTCGCTCACCTTCTGATCGTTGATGATGCGCCCGGTGAAAGCGAGTGACTTCAAGTCGAGCTTACCAATCTCCTCGGGTTTCAAATCCCGGAGCTCGGCCAAAATCGCCGGGACCTTCGCCTTCATGTCCGTACCGAGGTAACGGGAATCGGTCCGGGGATAACTCAGCAGCTTGGCCTCGTAGAGCGACTGCGCGGTCTTGAGCGTGGCGTCGGCCGACATTCCATAGCGACGATTCATGTCGCGTTGCAGATCCGTCAGGTCGTAGAGCTGGGGAGGAGGGACTCGTTCCGGCTTCCGGTCGATCCCTCGGATCGTGAACGGCTGCCCTTGCACCTGTTCGAGAACCGCGCGGGCCTCCTCTTCTTTGACGAAGCGGTTTCCCGCGAATTTGAACATGACTGCGCGATACCGCGTGATCACCTCCCAGAACGGCTCGGGCTTGAACGTGCGGATTTCATCATCCCGTCGTACGATCATCGCGAGCACGGGGGTCTGAACTCGGCCCACGCTCCAGAGCAGGCCCGGGGTGCGGTAGCGGACCGTGTAGTAGCGAGTGGCGTTGAGCCCGACGACCCAATCGGCTTCGCTCCGGCACCGGGCCGCGGCGAACAAAGTATCGTAATCGGAAAGCGGCCGGAGGCGAGCAAACGCTTCCCGAATCGCCGACTCGGTCAGCGAGCTGAGCCAGAGCCGTTGCGCGGGCTTGGCGCCGCAACCGGTCAAGTCGAGGATGTACCGGAAAATCAGCTCACCCTCTCTTCCGGCATCGGTGGCGCAAACTAAAGCGTCGGCCGTGCGGAAGAGGCGGCGGATGACCTCAAACTGCTTGCGGGCGCCCCGGTCCTCGATCACCTTGAGACCGAAACGATCGGGCACGAACGGCAGAGTCTCCAGCGACCAGCGTTTCAGCACGGGGTCGTAGTCGTGGGGTTCCTTGAGGGTGGCCAGGTGCCCCAAGGCCCAGGTCACCTGGTATCCCTTGCCCTCGTAGTACCCCTCGCGACGTGCCGTGGCGCCGAGGAAGGCGGCCAGCTCGCGGGCGACGGATGGCTTCTCGGCGATCACGACTTTCATGAATTCCCTGGGCCGGGTGATGCCCCGCCGCTTCCCCCCGATTGGTTTGCTGATCTGGCGGTGAGCACGGTCTGGGCGCGATGGCGGAATCATCCCAACAGGACAGCCTGTCTGTCAGGATCTGACACACTCCGATTCTGTTCGATTGTACACATTCCGGTCTTCCGAAAGTAGACCCAGGGCGGAATCCCCGCGGGCGAACCCTGCAGACGACCCGATGACTATTTGTCTACTTAATGAGCGATGCTCCGCGGTGCTACCATACCCGCTTGTTTGGCGCGAAGCGTGCCGCCGGCGCGGGTTGGGCTTGGTGCCTCTGACAATCGGCCCTTGCATTGAAGAAAGTCGACGCGTTTCATGGCGATTCTGATCCCCGACACCTGTCCTTCCAAGGCGACCGTGGGGGAGAAACGCGTCTATGGGTTGCTCCGGGACGCCCTGCCCGACAACTACACGGCTTGGTACGAGCCGGTCGTCGGTGACCGGCGCCCCGATTTTACCCTCCTGGCCGATGACTTCGGTCTGATCGTCCTGGAGGTCAAGGGCTGGTACGCCGGCCAGATCGCGCGGGCCACCGACCAGGAGGTTGAGCTGCATCGGACCGAAGGGGGGGAAACCCAGGTTGAGATGCACAAGAATCCCATCCGTCAGGTCCGCGATTACCTCAATCTCCTGATGGATAAGCTGGCTCGCCCGGAGTATGCGATCCTCCGTCAACCCGAGGGCGAGCATCGCGGCAAGCCGTGCTTCCCATGGGGGTTCGGCGTGATCCTGACCAATATCACTCGCGCTCAACTTCGAGCGGCCAAGCTCTCGGAACTCTTCCCTCCCGACAAGGTCATCTGCCGCGATGAGCTCACGTCGATGGATGGCGCCGGCGACCGGGCGGTGATCCGCCGACTCAAGGCCATGTTCCCGGCCCCCTTTCCGTTCGATCCGCTCACCGAGGACCAGGTCAAGACGGTCAAGGGCGTCCTCCATAAAGAAGTTATCGTTCGTCGCCGACCGGCAACGGCGGCCTCGGTTCCGAAGGGCCAGTTGTTGCTGCCGGGGGCGGTGGCTCTCGACGTCCTCGACGCTCATCAAGAGCAGGTGGCGCGGTCCTTGGGCGACGGACACCACATTGTCTTCGGCGTCGCCGGGTCAGGTAAGACGGTCCTGATCTTGGCACGAGCCCAGCTCATTGCGCTCCAGGACGCGGCGAAGAAGGTTTTAATCCTTTGCTACAACAAGGCGCTCGCGGCCGATCTGGTCGCGCGGCTCGGACCGCATGGCCCGAAAAACATCGAAATCCGTCACTTCCACTCGTGGGTGGCACGGAAGACCGGGCTCCGCAAGCGCCAGGAGGAAAGCTTCGACGACTACGAACGCCGGCTCGTCGACGCGATGCTCCGCGGCGCGGACCACTGGACCGAAGCCGAGAAGTACGACGCAATCCTGATCGACGAGGCCCATGACTTCGAACCCGACTGGTTCCGCTGCGCCACGAGCCTGCTCCGGGACGGCCCCGTGGGTGATATCCTGATCGCGGCGGACGGCGCCCAGAGCCTTTACGGTCGCGACCGCAAGTTTACCTGGTTGAGCGTCGGCGTCCAGGCGAGGGGTCGGTCGCGTCGGCTGACGCATAATTATCGCAATACAAAACAGATCCTGGAATTCGCCTGGCAGGTGGCCCAGTCGACGGTCAAGGACGACGCTGAGTCGGAGACTCTCGTCCGGCTCGTGCCGACCCGTGTCCTCCGCCGCGGGCCGGTCCCCTGTTACCGAGGCAGCACGACGATTGAGGCTGAGCATGCGTTGATCGCAAAGCTGGTCCAGCGGTATCGTGAGAAAGGAATCGCCGCACAGGACATCGCCGTCCTCTATCCGCGTAACGAACGGGGTCGGATCGACGCGCTCTGCCAGACGCTGCGACGGTCGGGCGAGGTGAGTTGGATCTCCAACGAAGCCGATCCCGGCGGCGGTGTCCGGGCGCTCGCGCAGCCGGGGGTGCGGCTGGCGACGGTCCATGCGGCCAAGGGCCTGGAGTTCAGGGCCGTCATCCTCTGTGCGCTGGACCTGCTGCCGAATCGGCAGCAGATCGACGAGGTCCGCGATAGCAACCTGCTCTACGTGGGACTGACCCGGGCCACGGACGAACTGATCGTCACCTGGGCAGGACGCAGTGCGTTCACCGACCGCCTCCCCTACGCCTCCAAGGCCATACTATTGACTGATGTTTAGTTATGGTTGGCTTGATGGCGGAGACGGTGCTCAAGGAGCAAACCAGGGCTTGGCGAGTGGGTCGGTTTTGAAGAAGTTGAGCATGACCTTGGCAACCTTGTCGCGGCCCGCCTCGGAGGGATGCGTTCCATCGGCGGCGAGATCGGCACGTTGATAGTTGAGCTTGTCGCTCGCCCGCGGGGTTGTACCATCAGCCCAGAGATAGGGACCCCAGAGGAGTAGTGGTGCTTTGATCGGGCCCCGATCTGCGTTGAAGTTCAATGCGCCACTCCCCTTGATCTGGTTCTGGATGAGCCAACGCACGGGAAAGGCGGATTCGTAAGCGAACGGTTCGGGGTTGAGATTGGTCGTTGCATAGCCGCCGTAAATCCGGCTTGAGAGGTACGCGATCCGCAAGTTCGGGAAGCGTCGCTTTGCGTTTTGAATCACGGCCAGAGTGTCGCGCTGCAACTGCCGCCCATGCTGTTCTAACTCGCCGTGGGGCCCCTTGTTTGCAAGCTTGATCCAGGCAATCTGCACTTGTTTGGGCGATACCGTGGCGCTGGCCAGCCGTTGCTCGGCGATGGACCAAGTCCGCGCATCCGGTGGTGCCCACTCGGCCATGGCCTGCCCCCCTTGAGCGCAATCCACGATGGTCAACTTCGCGGACTTGGCCGGGTCCAGGTCGGCAATCTTCTTGAATCGCGCAAACTCTTGCGTTGCGTTCGACATGCTGATCGAGACGAAAACGATCTTGCCATCCGCGGCAGGCCGTCCATCGGTATTCAGGGGCTGGATGCGTGCCAACTCTTGCTCCGCCTCGCGGCGATGAGTTTCCGGTGGGGTGTTTTTGCCGCCACCGTACAAGCCACCGTCCTGCTGCTTGTAGCGATCATCCGCAGTCATCTCGATGAGTGGATTGAGCCCGGTTGAGTCCCTCGGGACCGGTTTAGGGCCTTGACGTTCCGTCACACCGGCTTTCTGTTGTTCCCGGCGTGCCGCGATGGCTCGTTTCAGGTAGGCCGTCTCGTCGTCCGTTAGCGCTTCACCGCGCTGGCGCTTGCCCATCAACATTCGTGCCCGCTCGAAGTCGATCGGCTGTTCCTTTGGAGCCTCCGACTGATGGCCCGGCCGTTCTCCACTCGGCGCGGGCTGTGCATCAGCGAAGGTTCCTCCAATCAGGGACAGCCAGCCCAATGCGAACCCTACGTGTTTGTACCTCATTCTCTGCCTCCTCCGTCGCTTGAGCCGTTGGTTGCGGGTGGCGCACGGTGATTATCGAGGCAGGAGCCGAACGACTCAAGGAGTCAGGCGACTTCTTGAGTGGACCGGAACGCGATGCTCTCACCGCACCAGCCGGGCTCGACTTTGAGCTCTGGCTTTTGAGCTCTGGCTTTTGAGCTCTGGCTTTTGAGCTCTGGCTTTTGAGCTCTGGCTTTTGAGCTCTGGCTTTTGAGCTCTGGCTTTTGAGCTCTGGCTTTTGAGCTCTGGCTTCTGGAGTCTCGGGAAGAGGGGGTCGGCTACGTCTGGCTCTCCGGTCGGTCCGACGAAGCCCGTCGCTCAGCGGGCTGCGCCGAGCTCGGGGTCTTCGGAGGCGTACTGCCATTGGTCTGGCGCGATCCCGAACCACTCGAGGGCCATCGACTCCGCACCGGTCAAGGTGTCGAACCAAGAGTCGCTGGCGAAACTCGAATCGCCTTGCGCCGTGATGATGAGCAGGTAGCCCGGTCCTTCCTCCTCGATTGTGATGTCGAGAGTCACACGGTGGACCGGGGTTGGCAACGGAATCGCGGCGCCGGGCGGAAGCCAGCCGCGATGCGGCTCGCCGCCGTACACATAGCTCACACCGGAGACCCGCTTTATCACTGACATCGTGGATGCCTGTCGGTACAGCCCTGTGGAGTGGTGACTCAACGAATGTTCGCTTCTGAACTATGATTAAGGAAAGCTGACAGTGGCCGTGATCGGCCGATTCGCCAATCCGGGAAGACTCATCACGGTATTCCCGGCGGGAGGTGGAGACGTGAAAAGGGGCTTCACCTTGCCATCCAACGACGCATAAGCCTCGAAAGCCGGGAACGAATCGATCTTGCCGTTAAACTCGATCGTCACTTCTCCACTCTTTGCTCCAGGGCGGATCACAAACTCGCCTTCATAGTCGATGTCCGCGGCCGCGGACACCAAGGGATCGCCTGCGGCCGCTTTCAGCTTTAAAACGAGGGCCGTTGCCCCGAGCGCGGAACCGGGCATGACCGGACTCGGAAAAGAGGGCGACGTCGCCAAGGGTTTGATTGTGGGAGTGGTCCATGAACATCGTGACATGTTGGCCACTTTGAATCGCAACTCTTTGCCGTTTACCAAGTCAACTTCGGTCGTTCCCGAGCTGCGATGGCCCTTGGCGATCACCTCGAGTGGCGACAACTGGATCTCGACCCACGACTGCATTCGAGCACTTGCTTTGGGCGAGTCGCTAAAGGTTCGTTGGTCGGTGAGGAAGCCCGTGTCACCTGCATTCTTGATCTCCGTCCACAGGTTGACAGGATTGAGACTTGCCATCGTAGGCAGCGGGATCGCGGTTTTGCCGACATGTGTGCCTGTCGGAATGACTCTCGTGTAGCCCTTCACCGTCTTTGGGATAAACGCACTCATCCAGATGATCAATGACACGGAGTTCTCCGAACAGGGTAGGATTTGCCCGAGCCAGGACGTTGAGCTCCAAACGTCGGGTCACGAGGGGGGTACCGTGCTGGAACCGATCTGTGACGAAGGAGAGGCCGAGATTTTTGGAACTCGACGCACCCGAACGCTTGCTCCGCGCCGATTCGCCCTGGCCTGTATAACAATATGGTGAACACGGCAGATCTCATCGGCTCATGGAGCCTGCTGAGCCGATCGGAATCCTCGTTGTCAATCCCCTCCGCTTCCGACTCTCGACGGAATCCTCGAAAAAATATCCTCGGTGTCACGTCACCGCGCCGTCGCAAGGTCGTAAAGAAAGGCAGTCCGGCAGGGTGGACCAGTCGGAAAATACGAAGATATAAAGAGGTGAATTCGATGGCTGTCGACATGTTTCTGAAGATTACCGACGTCAAGGGTGAATCCAAGGACAAGGGTCATGCGGGCGAGGTCGAAATCGAATCCTTCAGTTGGGGAGCGACCCAACTCGGCGCTTCCTCGCACGGGACCGGAGCCGGTGCCGGCAAAGTCTCGATGAACGACTTTCACTTCGTGATGCGGAATAACTCGGCGTCGCCGACGCTGTTCCTCTTCTGCGCCAATGGTAAGCACCTGAAGGAAGCCAAATTAACCTGCCGCAAGGCGGGCGGTACGCAGCAAAACTTTATGGTCGTCACCTTGTCCGACGTGCTGATCTCCAGCTATCAGACCGGCGGCTCCCAAGGGGGCGAAGTGCCGATGGACCAGATCAGTCTGAATTACTCGAAGGTCGAAATCGATTACCTCGCTCAGGATGAGAAGGGGATCACGAAGTCGGCCGGTAAGAAGCATTGGGACATGAAGACCAACACGGGCGGCTGAGCTGGGGACGATGCGTCCGGAACTGGCCACCGTGGAGGGTTGATGGGAGCGAAATCATCGCAACCGGAATGGCTCTTTGGCCCTCCGGTTGCGATTTTGGTTTTGACGCGGTGGATGACGGTCGCTCGGAACGGAGTCCTTGCTGGGACGACGCGTTCCGGGCCTTCCAATGCGCGCCTTGATGTCAGGTACGGAACCTGTGGCCCCACGCTGTCGCAGATTTCCCGCCTCAGAACTCGACCGCTCCTTCGGGAGTGGGACACGACCGGTTGGAAGCCTCAGGTTCTCAACAAAGCGGGCGATTATCGCGATGGGGCGAGCACGCTGATTCGGGCGACGGCCGACCGACCCTCCTCTGTATCGGGAGCTTCCAGGGCAATCTCGCGATAGTATTTCAAGGCGCCTGGGATTTTCCCCGACCGCTCCAGGTTGAGCGCGATCGGGAGTTTTTGCTGGGCTCGTTTCGCCGCCGCCGCGACGAGTCGTCGACGTCGGTCTTCGCTTTGCTGTCGCTCCTCGCGGTCCGCGGCTTCCTCACGTTCTTTTCTGACGAGCGCCTCGGCATCACGGACCTCATCCGGGACAATGCGCGACTCGAGTTCAGCCGCGAGCATGACGCCGGCCGCGGATGCCGCCGAGGGGGCGAGGAGCGATTTCAAGAACGCCTCAACATTCGACTGCTCCTGAGAGGGAAGGCTGAAGTACTGTCGAGCCGCCTTGGTCCCTTGACCTCCATGAAGGGCGATGGCCTCTTCCAAGGTCTGCGCCCGCCCGTCGTGCAGGTAGGGACCGGAATCGCGTAGGCCCCAGAGCGGCGGAGTGCGCCACTCGCCGGGTCTTGGTCCGCCGATCGATTCGGAACCGTCGATCCAGTAATAACTGCCCGAATCACTGAGACTTGTGCCCATGTCATGCAAGAGCAGATCGCTGTAAATCCCGCGAACATTACCGAGTGACGGAGTGTGGCAGGAGGCGCAGCCGATTTCGGCGAAGAGTCGACGTCCCTCGCTCATGGCAATCGTGCCATGCGGCCCGGTCGGATCGACGACGACGGGTGCGGGCAGAGCTCGGACGTAGGCGACCAGCGCATCACACTCCGGCTCGATCAGGTCGAGACCCGATGGTTTGACGTCGGGGCCGAGGGGCGAGATGCCCTGCGAATGGCCGGCGACTTCCAGGCCCAGTTCGCTGGCGCAGGCACCTCGGACGAACTCGTGGAGGCTGGAGATTTGCGCCTTCCAGCCGAAACGGCCAATCCGCCCTTTCGGGTCGCGGCTGACTCGGCCCCGAATGTCGGACGGCTGCCGCTTGGCCTCGTCGATCATGACCACGGACGGGACGGCGTCGATCTGACCCGCCCCAAAAAGCGCAGGGGAATTCCGTTCGGAGACGACGAGGGTAATGCCTGGCTCCGGCTGCAATCGAGCCGAATGGGTGCGAAGCCGACGATTCAAGTCGGTCTGCTCCGCAAGCCGTTTGATCCGGACCTCAACCGATTCATCGCCGTCAACTTCAGGAGGAGGTGTGCCCTGCGCGCGAGACGATTCGGAGAACCGTCGCCGCCACGCCCCATAGGTGGGATCGGTGCCGAAGCGATGGAGGACGGTGCTTCGGGTGCCGCGGAAACCGGGATGGATCCGGTCCAGTCCCTTGGGGACGCTTCCGCCCGTGGAACTGATCGCCGTAAGCAGGACCACGTTCTTGTTCTCCGCGCCTGCTCCGCCTGGAGCGCCCAGGCCATGGCAGGCAACGCACGAGGTCTCGTTGTAGACCGGCCCTAAACCATCACCACTGCGACTCCTGTCGTCGTTGACCGCCCATTCCTTGGTGAAAAGCAACTCGCCTCGCATTTGCTCTTCATTGAAGTGTCGTCCAACTCGTGTCGAGATCACCGGGGATGCCGGTATCGCCGCGGCCCCGTTCGCGAACTTGACGATCGACCCGTTCCCTGGGGGGCGGGACACGGGGAAACCCGTCGGGATGGGGGGGGCGACCGGGGACGAGCCTTCCGCACTCACATCGAGCGGCGCTCGACCGATCGCTGTCGCGGCGGCGCGGTTCTCCGCAGGCGCTGGCGGGCTGTTCGTTTGGAGGAGGTTCCGTTCCGTCCTGGGAGCCCCCCAAGGCGGTTGATGAATGCCGACCCAACCCACGGTTGCAGTGATACCGACGGCCAGCACGAGATTCGTCGCCACCTTGAGTCGGGTTGCCGCCATCGTTTTGAGCACGGCATCGGCCAGGGCCACGACCGAAGCCGGGACGAACCCGGTCGCAGCCGCATCGCTTGCTGCGAATCCCGCTGCGCCCCGAACCGTGGCGTTGACCAGCACGGTGGTCACCAAGGCCGAGGCACCCTCCGCTCCGAGCAACGCACTGCTCAGTGCGGCCGTCGGGAGAATTCCACGTCGGATCATCCGCAATCGGAGTCGTTCCCGCGCACGGCTCAGTCGCACCCCGATGGTGCCCACCGGGCAAGCCATCCGATGCGCGGCCTCCTGGTACGTCATTCCTTCGAGTTCACAGAGAACCACGGGAATGCGATACCGCTCGGGCAACCGGGAAACCTCCTCGTGGAGGACCTCGAACTCCTCACGGGAGATCAGTGCCATTTCGGGCCGGTACGCGTCGTCGGAGGGCTCTTGATCGGCAATGATCGCGGTTGTGGCCTCGCGCCGTTGCCTACGCCCGGTGCTCATCCTCGCCTCCCAGGCGGTGCGCAAGGCCACACCGTAGAGCCAGTTCCCCAGCAATTCCGGCTGTCTGATCGAGCTGGCCCTTCGTGCCAGGACCAGGAAGGTCGCCTGGAAGGCATCCTCGGCATCGTGGCGGTCGCCGAGAATCTGGTGACAAACGCGCAAGACCATCGGGCCGTGCCGACGCACCAAAGTGGCGAAGGCCAACTCGGCCGATTCGTTGCGATGGGTATTGAACTGCCCCAGCAGTTGACCGTCGCTCATCCCTGCGTCCAGGACCTTCCTGGATTGCTTCGGGACCGCCTGTGATTGCCCGTTCGCCATGATGACGACCTCCGTAGAACCTCGGGTGTCTCCTTCAGAATACTGGGACCTCGAGACCATCGTATTTCAAATCTTTGGACGACGGGCTGATCGGTACCTGGGGTGTGTGGTCCGTGGCCCAGCCGCGACGCGCGTCCAGTGACCAGGCAACACTTCTGTTGGGCGCGCAGCGACTCTCGAAATGGAAGGAATCTTGCCTGATTGGCACAAGGCTTGCGTCCTGGATCTTTTTGTTCAGGCAAACAGTCGAATACGTCAGGGAACCTTGCTTGACGTGATGCTGCATTAACTTCTCGTGTTGAGATCTAAAAAGCATAACAACCGATAAAAATCGTTGAGTGATAGGCTGTTTGACATGAAGTGGCTGCGATTGATACCACCCGTTGCTTTTGAGAGGAGAATGCTATGAATTCCATCGTGATGATCCCGATCGTCGTGGCGGCTGCTCAGTATTCTTTGATCTACCTGCTGTTGGGAGGAGGCTTCATGGGAGCTGCCGGCATCTACGTGGTTGCGAAGATGCTTGGTAAGTAGTTGAATCGCTCGGCTTCGGGTTGCCATTTTGCGATTCGATCCTTCCGATCGGTTTTGAACCGTAGACGTCGCTAGCCGCCGTCAGAGCCACTCGACTCACGAACATCGATAGGCGGGGCGATTTCCCAATCGTCCCGTCGGGTTTCATTGGTGTCTCGCCCTGTTGATTTGCTGAATCCTTGACCCGGCCTGGGGCGCCTGATTCAATGTCGGGCGCGTCTCCCTGAATGACTTGGGAGATCCGAGTCCTCATCTCAACCCTGGAGGTTCCCTTGAGCCGAATCAGTGGATTTCTCGCCGTGGCCCTGGTCTGCTTCGCCGTTCCTGCGCTGGCGGCCGACCCAACCGGCACCTGGAAGTGGAGTGTCGAGCGCAACGGCCAGACGTTTGAGACGACGCTCAAGTTGAAGCACGAGGGGGGTAAGCTGACGGGCACCGTCTCCGGACGAAACAACACCGAGACGGAGATCGAGGACGGCAAGGTCGACGGCGATGACGTTTCGTTCAAAGTGACCCGGGAATTCAACGGCAACAAGTTCGTCCAGAAGTACAAGGGCAAGGTGAGCGCGGACTCGATCAAGGGCAAAGTCGAATTCGAGCGCAACGGCGAAGCCCAGTCGCGTGACTGGGAAGCAAAGAAGAGCTGAGGTCGACCGGATCAGAAGTCCGAGCGGGCGGGGGCATCAGCCCTCGCCCGCTCTTTTTTTTTGCGTTTCTTCGGGGACGGGGCATCTCTCCGAGCGTTCGATCCCGATCGTGTGTCTTGCTCGGAACGCCCCAACTTCCAAAATTCTCAGCCACACGGCTCTTCGCGACCTGCGGGAATGTGGGTGATTTGGAGGCAATGTATTGTCTGTGGGCGATCGTGAGGTCGCCATGGAGCCGAACAAGACGATCCGGGACCGTGGCCTCGACATCCAACCGATCACCCTCGGTCGCTCGGTCCTCAGGAGCAAACTTGGCAATTCTGTTGGCTCTCTTCATGTTCGCGCGATTTCCGAGAGGCGGAGCATGATCTTTTCTTCGCAAGAAAAAAAAGAGTTTTCGATGCTCTCGGAATCGATCCTCAACGCCGCGATCGACCCACGGCAGGAGGCTGATCTCCCGGACGTCGGGGCGGAATCATCATCGTCGAGCGAGTGCTCATTGCTCGACATAATGCTTGATAGACAAAGATTTTATGGAACAAACTTGCGAAGTGAAATTGGGGGAGCGAGATGGCGGTTGTGGAGTTGATATCAAGGGTTGGTGGTAGGGCGAACGGCCCTTCGGGGAGGCCCTGAGAATGGGGTCGCGGGAGCCGCTGAGCCGCCCATTCAGGTCGTGCGATCTCACGTCTCCGCAAAACCGGACTGTTGGTCGACCCCTGACTTGGAGTACGATCGTTTTTTCGCCTCGCGTCCGATCTCCTACTTGGGCGGTGGTCTTCCACCGTATCCGAGCCAAACGACCTCGACGGACCCGGTCCGACTGCGCGTGCAGCCGACCCGTGACGGGGCCGGACACACTCACGTAAAGTTAACCCACACTCTCTATGGTAGATCGTAACCTGCTCCGTGAACTCGACGTCCAGGACGTGGACGGCGAGGAGTTCGACCTGGATTTCCTCCTCCAGGACGGCCCAAGTGTCGTGGCCGGTAGCATCGTCCTCGGCAAGGTTGTCGAGGTCGTTGGCGACCAGGTCGTCGTTGACGTCCGCTACAAGTCCGAGGGCCTCGTCTCGCTCCACGAATGGGACGAAGAGGAGACACCTCCCAAACCCGGTGACGAAGTCGAAGTTCTGCTGGAGGGAATGGACGACGAGACCGGCGAAGTCGTCCTCTCCCGCAAGAAGGCCCACCGCATGCGCGCTTGGGAGCGCGTCGTCTCCAAGCACCGCGAAGGAGACGTGGTCACCGGCAAGGTCACCCGCAAGATCAAGGGTGGGTTGCTGGTCGACATCGGGATCAATGCCTTCCTGCCTGCAAGCCAGGTGGATATCCGTCGGCCACCCGACATCGCCGACTACCTCGACCGCGAGGTCCGCTGCGTGATCCTCTCGATCGACGAGGACCGGCGCAACATCGTCGTCTCTCGACGAAGCCTCATCGAGACCGAACGGGTCGCCCTCCGCGAGCAGCTCTTGGCCGACATTGCCGTGGGCCAGGTCCGCACCGGTACGGTGAAGAACCTCGCCGACTTCGGTGCCTTCGTCGACCTCGGCGGCATCGACGGCCTGCTCCATATCACGGATATGGGCTGGGAGCGACTGAAGCACCCAGGCGAGCGGCTGCGCGTCGAAGAGAAGATCGAAGTGATGATTCTCAACGTCGACAAGGAGCGAGGAAAGATCGCCCTTGGCCTCAAGCAGCTCACCGCCAATCCCTGGGAGCAGGTCGCGGAGAAGTATGCGGTGGGCGCTCGCGTCACCGGCGAAGTGGTCAACGTCATGTCCTATGGCGCCTTCGTGAAGCTGGAATCGGGCATCGAAGGCCTGGTTCACATCTCGGAGATGTCCTGGACCCGACGGATCAACCACCCCAGCGAGGTCGTTCAGGCGGGCGAGCAGGTCGAGGTCGTTGTCCTCGGCATCAATCAGCAGAAGCGAGAAATCTCGCTTGGCATGAAGCAGACCCAGGCCGACCCGTGGGATCAGGTGGTTGAGAAGTACCCGCCCGGCACGATGGTCGAGGGAACCGTCCGCAACCTCACCAACTACGGTGCCTTCGTCGAAGTTGAAGAGGGGATCGACGGCCTCCTGCACGTGTCCGACATGAGCTGGACGCGGAAGATCGGCCACCCCAACGAGGTGTTGGAAAAGGGCCAGACCGTGAGCTGCCAGGTCCTCAGCGTCGACCTGGAGCGTAAGCGGATCGCCTTGGGACTGAAGCAGTTGCGACAAGACCCGTGGGAGACGGACATCCCCGACCGGTACACGGCGGGCGATATCGTCACCGGCAAGGCCACCAAGCTGACGAACTTCGGCGTCTTCGTCGAACTCGAGCCCGGCCTCGAAGGCCTCCTGCATATCTCCGAGCTGGCCGATCACAAGATCGACAGCCCCGAGGAAGTGGTCAACGTCGGTGACGACATCGAGGTCCGAGTTCTCCGCGTCGATCGTGGCGAACGAAAGATCGGCCTGTCGCGTCGCAAGGCGCAGGATTCGCCGGCAGAGCGGGACGAAGCCGAGACCACCGGTTCGACCCCCGCGGCCACTCGTGAAGAGCCCGCCAACCTCAAGGGCGGTCTCGGAGGCGGCGGTCTGCTGTTCCGTCTCGGCGGCGATTCGGAACCCGCCGAAGCACCGAGCGAGACCGAAGCGGCTGCACCGAGCGAACCCGAAGTGGAAGCGTCGAGCGAACCCGAAGCGGCAGCACCGAGCGAGCCCGAAGCGGAAACCCCGTGAACTGGTCTGGGATCAGAGAATCGTCCCACCCTTGAATCGGGTGGGATGGCTCTCCTCTCTGACCAGAGCGATTGGGACGAACTCCGTTCGCGGGAGTCGAAGCCTTGTCTCTCATCGCATTCTCGAGCCCGAGCGGACCCTACCCTGGGTCCGCTCGGGCTTTGCGCTTTGCCTCATTCGATGCCGCTTCGTCTCGTCGCCGAAGTTGTGAAGAAGTCCGCTCCTGACGGCATGCCAACTTGCAATTCGAGCCCAATTCTCACGGCTCCCCCCTCACTCCGATGATAACCGCGGACTTCAATCTGGGGCGGCAGCCTCCAGTGCGTTGATCTGCGCCCCCTGACGGTTACACTGAGCCAAGGGTTTCGACTCGTGAGGCTCGAGGAGGGCGATGAATGTCGACTCGGCGCAATTTCATAGGCGGGATCGGGGCGGGTTTTGTCGCGGCGACCGGGGTGAAGGCGAGTGCCGCAACGGGTGAGGACGACGGGCCACTGCCTTTGGGGGTCGAGGGTTACGCCGACCGCCTGAGCTACCGGGCCGGTGATGTGATCAGCTTGCAGGTCTCGACCACAGCGCCGCAGTATTCGATGGAGGTGACCCGCCTCGGGGCGAAGGACGAGGTCGTTCTCAGCAAAACCGGCCTTCCGGGTGCCCTCCACCCGATTCCCGAGAACGCGTCGTCGCACGGCTGCCGTTGGCCGGTCTCGCAGCAAATCACGGTTCCGCCGGAGTGGCGGTCGGGATACTACAACGTCAGGCTGCGCGTGGTCGACGGCGGAGGAAAGTTCATCGGCCGCAACCACCGGTCGGCCGAGGTCGACCTCTTTTTCATCGTCCGTCCCGCCAACCCAGGCGCAAACGGGTCGATCTTGCTGCCGCTGGCCACCAACACGTACAACGCCTACAACAACTGGGGTGGCAGCAGTCTCTACGCCTACCATGGGCGCGACAACCTGCAAGGGCATCGGGTCTCGTTCGACCGGCCGCTCTCCGGTCTGTTCCGTAACTGGGAGTTGCCGTTCGTGGCCTGGGCCGAACGCCACGGTTACGTCCTCGACTACTGTTCAAATGATGATATGGAGTTTCGTCCGGAACTCCTCGACCATTACAAGCTCGTCCTGAGTGTCGGGCATGATGAATACTGGTCGGCCCCGATGCGCGATCACGTCGAGGCGTTCATCGGAAAGGGGGGCAACGTTGCGTTCTTCAGCGGCAACACCTGCTGCTGGCAGGTCCGTAGCGAGGAGGGTGGTCGCGCCCTGACCTGCTGGAAGCAGGGGTATAGCCAAGACCCACTCTTTCCGACCGGCGACTATCGGACGCTCTCGACGTTGTGGAGCCACCATCTTGTGAAACGGCCCGAGAACCAGCTCACCGGGGTCGGCTTCCTCCATGGGGGATACCACCTGAGCCACGGCCAGTTCATGGACGGTCAGGGGGCGTTCACCACCCATCGGCCCGACCACTGGGCCTTCGAGGGGACGGGGCTCAAGGCGGGCGAGCCATTCGGCGGCAAGCATACGGTGGTCGGCTACGAATGCGATGGCTGCGAGTTCGAGATGAAAGACGGGTTGCCCGTCCCGACCCACCGCGACGGGACTCCCGACGGGTTCACCATCCTCGCCACCTGTCCGGCGAAGTGGCACCCCGATGACGCCCTCTGGTATGACCACTTTCCGCGCGATCCCTCGGGCGGACCGACGCCAGGCGCGGCCGTGCTTGGAACCTATCACCGCGGAGGTACGGTCTTCACCGTCGGTACCACCGACTGGTCCCATGGCCTCGGCGGTGGCGACCCTGTGGTGGAGCGTGTCACCAAGAACGTGCTCGACCGCCTTTCCACGTGAGATCGGCTCCGGACAGGATTCCTCTCCCCCCTGCTCCCCAACGACGACCGGTTGGTATCTCGGGTCCCCAAAAGGAGCCAGTTCATGGCGTGGCAGCCCACCCTCGGATTTCCCAGATTGGCATCGGTCGCCCTGGCGCTCGTGATGGCCCACCCACTCCTGATCGCGCCAGGCCGGGGGCAAGAGGTCAAGCAGGCTGGGGCGAGTCCGGAAGGTCCGTTGATCTCGGGAGCGGAGCAAGTTGTTCAGGCGCAGGTTGAGGCCTACAACCGCCACGATCTCGAGGCGTTTCTGAAGAACTACGCTCCCGAGATCAAGCTGTACGACTTCCCCGACAAGGAGACGGGCTCGGGACTCGAGTCGATGCGGGAGCGCTACGGCAATCTCTTCAAAAGGGAGCCGACCCTAAATGTCAAAATCGTCAAGCGGATCGTGCAGGGCGATCGTGTCGTCGACCAAGAAGAGGTCAGCGTGGGCGGCCGGCAATTCCACGTGGTCGCGATCTATCAGGTGAAGGGCGACAAGATAACCGCGGTCTGGTTCCTCAAGTAGCGGGCCGCTCGCGCTCCGTGACGCTTGGCCTTCTGGTGATCGAATCCAAGGCGAGCGAGGTGTGTGTGCGCTCCCCGCTCGCCTCGCAAACCGTGCAATGGGCGGTGGAACTTGGCCAGGTGAACCCCGGTCGAGCCATGAGGAGCCTCCATCCTTGAGACCAGGATCTCGGGATGGAGGGCCTCAGGCTGCGATCGAGGTGGCCGGCTCCAGCCGGTTCAGCAGTTGCCTGTACTCCGTCTGACCATTCAGATGCTCGAACGAGCGGGACGTTTCCAGGAGCGGGAGCATCGTTTCGAGTTCTTGCCGATGGACCTCGTCGTCGTAGTCTTGCTCATCGAGCATCAGCTCGATCGAGGAGAGCGCGGCGTCACGCGCCTCGTCGAACGTGGCGTAACGATCGAACCGGTCGGCGTCGTACCGGCCCTCGGGGTCGTAAGCGACGGTGTCAACGGCATCGATAGTGATGTGAATGTAGTGCTTTACTATTGGGTTCATGGGAGAAAATCCCTCCGTGATGTGAGTCGAGGTATCGAGCGGCGTGCATGGCTCATTACGCAACCTCGCCTCGTCCGGTTCGGTAAAATCGGCATGCGATTCGGATTTTGACGGCGATTATGTCGATAACCGCTTTCTTGCTCTCAGGTTACAACTCGTGCTTCCGGACACGAGTGGTTCCAGCCCAGCTCCCGTTCCTCACAGTGACGGTTTCCGGCCCGTGGGCCACAAGTAGTCCGCCTGCTTGCGAAAGCCTTGGATTCGGATCGTGCCGTCAGGTCGCACCTCCATCACCGAGTACCCGTTGTTCTCGGCCCCCGAGCCTTCGATCATCGCGACCAGGGTGCAGTAGTGGATTCCGGCGATCTCCTTGTAGTCGTTCTTGTGGCTGTGGCCCTGAAAGACAGCCAGCACCTTCCCCGAAGCTTCCAGGACGCGGCGCACCTCGGGACCATTCTTGACGCCGTGGCTGTTGCTGACGTCGAGCCGCTGGTGGGCGAAGACGATGACCGGGTTGGCCGTGGCCTTGAGGTCGTCGCGGAGCCAGTCCACCTCCGCGGCCGGGATGTTCGCGTCGGTCCACTCGAAGTTCCGCCGTCCGTACGGCGTCCCATCGCTCCGAAAGCAGGAGTCCAGAACGATGAAATGGAACTGGCCATGGTCGAACGAGTCGTACGACCGTTTCTGGCCCACGCCGTCGAGGAACTCTTCCTTGGTCAGGGTCGACACGCAATGGTTGCCCAGTACGTAATGCCGATTCGGGGAGATCGCCGAGAACTCCCGGTTGATCCGCTTGAGATAGCCTTGCTCGGTCGCCACCGAGTCGGCAGAGTCGATCAGGTCGCCGAGTTCCACCACGAACTGTAAGTCCTCACGACCAAACCGCTCAGCCGCCTCGGCCAATTTCCCCGGAGTCTCCCGGTAGTAGCGCGATCCGGCCCGCGGCTTGTCGGCGTAATGCAGGTCGGTCAGCAGCCCGATTCGCAGCCCGTCCGGGGTCGCATCTTCCCGAGCGAACAGCTCGTGGAAGCCCGTCACGTCAAGGGCCGCGGTGGCCAGCACCAACGCGCCCCCCTTGAGGAATGCTCGCCGCCCGAAACCACCTGAATCGGTTTGCCTCATCGGATTCCTCGGTTGTCTTGGATTCGCTGTGCTTATAAGCTATGATCTTGTCTTCAATAAACTTCGCCCCAACCGGGACTCTTTCTGGCAAGGCTCGATCGTTAGGATACCCCTCTTCTTCGCCAAAAGAGGAATACCGGCCCTGGATTTTTTCGCGACTCCGGCCGCTAGCCGGCGCGACCCTCCTGATCCACTTGGCTGAATCCACGAACGGGCTACTTCTACCCTGAAGCTGTCATTGAATGTCGGCCTTGAACCTCGTCGTCGCGGGGAGTTCCGATGCGAATCACCACAAATTCGGGCCGACTGCTCCTTGAACGCGAGGGCGAGTTGGCCGGAGCCGACTTGAGCGGCCTGAAATTACCCAGCGCCTATTTCAAAGACTCCTCGCTGAGGGCGACGAATCTCTCACGATCACTCCTCAGTTCCGCCGACTTCTCCGATGCCGACCTGTCGAACGCCTGCCTCGCGGGTGCCGTCATGGAGGGGATCTTTTGTCCCGATGCCTACTTTGATCAGGCGGACCTCCGGGGAGCCGACCTCAACGGCGCCTTCGGATATCGCGCCTCGTTCCGAGGCGCGGATCTCTCCGGGGCCAATCTCCGGGGAGTCCACTTCGAAGAGGCCGATTTCACCGGGGCGAATTTGGAAGGAGTGACCCTTGGCGGCGATCCTCTCAACGACTTGACCGATCTCCGGGGGGCCGATTTCCGTGGCGCCAACCTTCAAGGACTGAGTTTCGAGCGGACCCGCGTCGAGGGGGCGACCTATGACTCCCGCACTTGCTTCCCACACGGTTTCGACCCCAATGCCAACGGCATGATTTGCCGAGATTATGATCGGAAGCCGGTTGAACGCGAGTCGGCTTAGCGCTTTTCGGCGATGCTGCGGTAGACAGACGTTCAAATCAACGAGGTGGCGTACCGCGGCGCCGAGCGGAATGTTGTTTCCGATCTCATCATTATCAATGGGCCTGTGAGCGGGTGAGGCGACGCGAGATCCTCCACGGAATTCGAGGCGAACCTTGAAGACGAGTTTGCTGGTGCGGCTCTGGGTGATGGCGTTTGTTCAGTACGCGATCTGGGGCCTCTGGTATGTGACGATGGGCACCTACCTGACCCGGACCCTTCATTTTAGCGGCGGCCAAGTGGGGCTGGCCTATGGGACTCCCGCGATCGGCGCCATGATCTCGCCGTTTCTGGTCGGCCTGGTGGCCGACCGTTTCTTCGCGGCCGAACGAATCCTGGCGGCGCTTCATCTCATGGGCGCGGGCCTGCTCTATTTCGTCTCGACCACGACCAGTTTCCCTGCGTTCTACGGTGGCCTGATCGCGCACACGATCGGCTACATGGCCACGCTTGCCTTGACGAATACATTGACCTTGCGGCATGTGACGAATCCAGGTCGTCAGTTCCCGCTCGTGATGTTGATGGGCAGCGTTGGCTGGATTGCCGCTGGCCTCGTGATCGGCCAGGCCGAAGTCGAGGCCGCGGCGACTCAGTTTCAGTGGGCGGCGCTGGCGTCGGCCGCGATGGGGCTTTATTGTCTGACCCTGCCCCCTACCCCACCGCTCAATCGCGAGCGTTCCACCACCCTGGCCGAGGCCCTTGGGTTCGACGCGTTGAGACTGCTTCGCCACCGTTCGTTCGCCGTGTTCCTGCTTGGCTCGTTCCTGATCTGCGTTCCCTTGAGTTTCTACTTTAGCTGGACGAACGTCTTCCTGAACGAGATCGGGGTCAAGCACGCCGCGAGCAAGATGACGCTCGGGCAAGTTTCCGACGTGACGTTCCTGCTCCTGATGCCCTTCTTCGTGGGGCGGCTGGGAGTCAAGCGGATGCTGCTGCTCGGCATGCTCGCCTGGACCGTGCGCTTCGGCCTGTTCTACCTGTATGCGACGGGCTTGACCTGGCCAGGCCTGCTCTACACCGGGATCGCCTTGCACGGAATCTGCTACGACTTCTTCTTCGTGATGGGCCGGATCTACGTCGACCGCCGCGCTCCCGAGCATCTTCGCGCCACCGCCCAGGGCCTGCTCGCCTTCGTCACCCTTGGCACCGGGATGTTCGTGGGGACTTGGCTCTCCGGTCTGCTTGGCGAATCGTCCGTGGTTCCCCGGACCGACGGTACCGTCCTCCACGACTGGAGTCGGGTCTGGATCATCCCCTCAATGATGTCCGGAGCAGTCCTGCTTGGATTCGCCTTGCTCTTTCGGGACGACGATCGGGAACTGGTCGAAGTCGCGTCGGGTCATGTCGGTTACGCGCCGACGGACTCCTGAGCATCACCTCCCCTGTCAAGCTCCCGGTCGATCCCTGGCAAGTCGATCGCGGCCGAAACCCACCGTTTCAAGGGCCGCCTCCACCGTCCGAGGGTGTTGGTTTCCGATCCTCTGCCTCGTAGACCATGCAACCGTGATGGGGTCGTCGCACGCGCTCGAGCCCTGCCGGAACCGACGATGTGCCGGATGCCGCCGGTCGCGGCGTTCCCTGCGCTGGACGCGATGAAAGAGGGCGAAACGTCCGAGAAACCCAGGCGCAGATGGCTGGAATCTGGGTGTTGGCGTAATCTTTATAAAGTAACGTGGATGCAAAATCTAGGGGATTGGGCCCCGAGGAGTGAGCTGAATTGACCCGGAAGTTCCCGCTTGAATGCGGAAACAAAATAAAAATTGCGATTGATGGTGATTTCTCGCGATTGACCCGCGACGGAAATGACGTCTCTTATTATAGTACATGGAATCAGGAGGTTTCAGAGTAACCGTGGTGTTTGGGACAAAATACATGTTAAAAATAAGTGATTCAGGTTTCTCGAATGAATGGTCGCTCTTGGGGAATCGGTTTTGGGACCAAGTGGGACGCCTGTTCAGGAGCGGCGGAGGTGTGAGCCCGGGTGTCGAGCGAGGGCTTCTCACTCAATCCGTTCCTTTTGCAGCGGTGCCAGAACGTACGGTCTACGCTTCCGAGGAGAGTTCACGATCTCAGAGTCATCCATCATCGTGATTTTACGCTGAGACGATTCCCCCGGAGCGACTTCGTCTTGAGCCGGTCGCACGGGACAACTGGGCGGATTCCTTTTTCGAGCGTCTGCAAACGCTCAGGCACTTAGTCCGGCTTCACATCAGGGATGAGTCGTACCAAACGGAGGTCGACCCCATGCAGGATCACCAGTGCGACTATCTGATGCAGCTGCTTAACGAAGATCCGGCCCGATCGAGCATGGAAGGCGAACCGACTCATGATGGAAAGGGCCCAAAGACCTACCGTGGACAGGATTCGTCCGAATGGGTGACCATTCACTGTTGTTTAAAGCGAATTCGCCGCTGGCGAGTCCCGCCTCACTGGTCGTGTCAAGATTGGTTCGACGAAATCATGGCCGAGGTGACACTGAGTGTCGTTCAAGCGACAAATGACTTCGATGTCAGCCGAAACGTCCCCTTCGGCGCCTTCCTCCACCGGCGAATTTTGCATACCGCGCTCGCCCGGTATCGTCGTGAGTGGACCTACGCGATCCACCAGAGCACCGAAGCCGCGGTCGACAATTGCGAAGCCGTCAAGGGGGCGAAATCTCCCTCACGCGAAGCCGTCGGGACCTTGCTTAACGAGGCGATCGCTCGGCTTCCATCGTCGGATGCTTCACTCATCGAAGAAATCTTTTGGGAGGGGAAAACTGAGGCATGCGTGGCGGAAGTTCTTGGAATTAGCCAACAAGCGGTGAATAAACGTAAGCATAATATCTTCCGACTGCTCGACAACATTATCCGGACGCGGTTTCCCCAGATCGCACCAGGAGCCGATTCCGAAGCCCCCCTCAGTTAGGCCGGTCGGAATGGACCGAATCCCCTCCCCTCTCTCGTGGGGAATTCGGTCGTCTCCCGCACCGTCGGTCCTCGACATGGCTGTGCTGCTTGGTCGTGCGTGCGTGATCGAGTTCGTCACGCCGCTCTCCGATCGAGTGGGTCATGGACGGAGCGATCTTCGGTGGCTGTGGTCCGGACTCGGCCGCCGGACTTCTGGCTCTTGCATCGGGGGCCGAGTCCGGACCCCAGCCATCCCAAGGGGAGCCGCTCATGGCGAAGTCCCGACCCGGCGGACATCCCCCTGAGTCGTAAAGCTTCGCCGAACCCGTTCTGAATTCATGAATAAGATGCGATCGATCAGCGGTCAGGATCGTTTTTTTCCCGTAGTGGTCGATCCACTCTAAATTCGTGGGTATTTACGGCGGCCACAACTCGTCGACCTGGCTGAAACAATGCACTCGGCACGTCAATAGCGAGTATGTGTCACCCCACAAATTTAGAGTGGATCGACCAGTAGGGTGGGCACGGCCCACCAAGATTCTTCGATGTCCCGCGCAATCGCAAATGAGGGTGGGCCGTGCCCACCATAAAAGAGCAAAATGGTTGCGATGTGGTTATTATTTGGGGCATAAGTAGGGTCCGCGATTGCGGACCATCACCATCCGTCATGGGTCATCATCACGGACGACACCTCCAACGAGGCCGCGGTCGAAGTTGGTCTGCAATCGCGGACCCGACGGGAATCGTTGGACCTACGATGCTGCCACGGTCGATGGCGCCGAAGGACGGGGAAACGGGTTCGGCGAAGCTTGATCCTGAGTCCGCAACCTCAACTCCCATGCCCCTCGAATGGGTGAGCGCCGGCGGCGATCAGACACTGGGTGGTCAGTCATGTCGAGGTCGCGGCCGAGAGCTGGATCTCGATCGAAGCTTCTGGCCAGCACTGAAGGCAGATGCCCCTGGACCGGTTCGAGGGTCGGGTTACCGCTGAGCCGCGGTGAGGTATCAACCGGGGCGCTGGCTTGAGTCGGCACAATTCATCCAAGGTCACTCTGAGTCGATAATAGGCTGAGATAGGCCTTGTTTGGGGGAGTCGCGGCCGAGTTTCCTCAAGGTTTGCGATCGAGTCATCCGTCAACGCGGTAATTTATGGCGAACATCGCATTTTTGGTTGTATTTTTTTCAGGGCGTGCAATATCGTTAAATGCAGAGAGGTCGACGGGAGGTCAACTTCTTTCAGGCTTGAGACTGTCGAAGGACGACGGCTCGGTGACGCGATGATTTGCGTCTTGGAAACGAACTGTCAGCCGGCTCGCCCAACTTTGTGGTCGTCGTGTGGGAGTTGAAACCGTCAGCCCGACACGCGCGATTGAGGGACGATCGCCGCACACCGCTCGTCAGTGCATTCGCACCGGCGACTGGTGGTTCGTCTCCCCACGAAAATGACGATGGCACGTTGAGGGTGACGCTGCAACCCATCGGCCAAAGGTATGCGCACTTCGTACCTCAAGGTGGAAGTCGGGATCGGGAGGACTCATCCCGCCACCGATGCCGGTCGCGTCGCCCTCACCTGGTGCCTGAGGAATGAAGGATTGATGAGGGCGATTCTTCCCATCAATCCAAAGGCAGCGCTCCACTTGCTTCGCAATTCACCCCGAGAGTGGCCCGGATCCGTTACGTTGTGAAAACCGACGAGACTTGGCGGCTCCGGTCGCTTTCGCATCCTCCTACGACCAGGAACCATAATACCGTAGAGTTTTATGGTTCATAAAAAGAAACGTGATGAGCATGCGTGGGCAGGTTTCGTATTAAGATGGAGATGCCAAGTCGTAACGGATTTGCGTGCGGATCATTGCTGCTCTGAGAGGCGGTCTCGTAGGCGCCAGGAGGGGGAATTCGATGAAATGCCACGCTCCCGATGCTGTGAGTGGGCGGAAACGGTTGGATCCCCTCATCCTCCTGGCGAGTCTGCTGGGCGCGGGTCTGATCTGGTTTTATTGGCCGACCCTCGTGGAAATGGCCCAGCGCTGGTCGACCGATCCGCGCTATGCGCATGGTTACCTCGTTCCCCTGTTCTCGGTGATCGTGCTCTGGCTCCGACGCGACCGGTTCATGGTACTCACACCCCGCTCGAGTTGGCGGGGAGTGGCGCTCCTCGGGTTCGCAATCGGCATGCGAATGATTGGGACGTATCTTTATGTTAAGTGGTTTGAGGCCGTGTCGCTGCTGCCGGCCGTGGCCGGTGTCTGCGTGCTCATCTGGGGTTGGCCGTCACTCCGGTGGTCGTGGCCGGCGATCGCGTTCCTGGTCTTCATGCTGCCACTGCCCTATCGGTTGGAGGGGGCATTGGCCCAACCGTTGCAACGCGTTGCCACCCAAGCGAGCACCTATGCTTTGCAGACGCTGAGCTTCCCTGCCCTGGCCGAGGGGAATGTCATTCATCTGGATGAATTCGCGCTTGGCGTCGTCGAGGCATGCAGTGGTCTGAGCATGCTGTTCACCTTCTTCGCATTGACGACCGGTCTGGTGATGGTGATCCGGCGGCACTGGCTTTCCAAGCTCGTGATCGTGATGAGTGCCGTCCCGATTGCCCTCATCGTCAATACGATACGAATCACGGTGACCGGGGTGCTTCATGAGTTGGTGGGCAGTGTGATGGCCAACCTCGTCTTTCATGACCTGGCCGGCTGGCTGATGATGCCGACCGCCCTGGGGCTGCTCTGGCTCGAACTCAAGCTCCTGTCGCGGCTGTTCACCGAACCGGTGCTCGTGTCCTCCGCCCTGAGTCCGATCGATCTGGCTCGAGCGGCCCGGGATGCACGCGATCAGCGAGAGCCCGGTGATTCCAATCGGCGCAACGGCAAGCCGGTTGCCTCCGCCGCGGTGAAGGGTCTGTTGACGCACTCCTAAACTGGTTGGACTGGTTTGCTGGGAGCACGCCCCTCATGATGTTGAATTCCAACCCTGGATCAAGACCCGATTCAGTGAACCTGCCCGCGACGATTCCTCCGCATCGCAAAGACAGCTTCGCGGACTCGTCGGCCGTCATGGGATCGTCTACGAGTCTGGATCCATTCATGCTGCTCAAGGCCTTGCGCCGTCGCTGGGCGATGGCGCTCGGAATTGGTCTGGTTGGTGCGGGTGTCATCGGCTTCACCACCTACCTCTTGGTGCCCGCGGCGAAGTACACCGCGCGGTCGATGCTCCACGTCAACTCGGTCCAGCCGAGAATCTTGCTGACGACCGGTGAAGTCCACACCGAGTATGGAGCCTACCAGCGGACCCAACTGGCACTGCTGCACAGTCGCCTCGTGCTCAGTAGTGCGCTCAAGCAGCCCGAAGTCGCCAAACTTCCGATCCTCACCAAGGTGAGCGATCCGATCGAGTGGCTGGAGAACGAACTCAAGGTCGATTTCGCCCCCGGCTCCGAAATCCTTCGCATCAGCATTAGTGCCGAAAAACCCGACTTGCCGATGCTCCTGGTCAATGCCGTGACGCAGGCATATCTGGATGAGATCGTCGATGTTGAGATGAAGCAGAGTCGTCAGCGCTACGATCTTCTGAAATCGACCTGGAATCGCTACCAGGAAAACTTGAGGGAGAAGCGTCAGCAACTCAAGGGCCTGACGGAACTGGCCGGATCGGACAATAAATCGACGATCGCCACAATCCATCAACATGAACTGGATCGTCTCGGCCGGGCCGAGGATGAATTGTCGCGGATCCAGTCCGAGCTGAGAAGCCTGCGGATCGAGTCCGAGGTCCTCCACGAGAAAGCGGCCTTGAACCAGATGATGGTCACTCCGGCCATGATCGCGGATGCGATTAGCCGGGATCGTTCGATCGAGTTGCTGAAAGACAAGGAGGCGCTCGTTCAACGGGCCATCGATCGCGTCTCGCATTTGGTCCGCAATCGAAACGATCCCGCGGTTAAAAAACATCGTGACGATCTTGAGGCGATTCATGTCGCGCTCGCGGCGCAGCGCCGCAAGCTCTACCCGATCGTCACGAAGCAGTTGCAAGACATGGGACGCGACTCCGACGAATCGAAAGAAATCTTGGTCCAGCATCGGTGCGTGATCCTTGAGAAGATTGAGGCCGCGCTGCAGGACGACGTCAAGCGGCTCACCGAACGGAGCCGCTCGATCGGCCAGAACTCGGTCGATCTCTTCTCGATCCAGGAGGAAATCGCCAACGCCGACGAGATCGCCCGACTCATTGGCAAGGAGGTTGAGGCCCTGACCGTTGAGCTTCAGGCGCCACCGCGGATCCGACTCCTTGAGAAGGCCGAACTGCCGCGCACCAAGGATGAGACGCGCAAATTCAAGCTGGCCGGAGTGGCGGGATGTGGTGCCTTCGCCCTCGCGCTGCTGGGGATCTCCTTCTGGGAGTCGAGTGCCCGTCGGGTCGACTCGGCGAGCGATGTCGTTCAATGCCTGGGAATGGATCTGTTCGGGACGTTGCCGATCCTGCCCCGGCGGCGACTCATGCTCGGCTCGGGAGCGGCGCAACATCGGCGGTGGGGTAGCATGCTGATCGAGTCGGTCGACGCCGCGCGGACCGCCCTGTTGCACGTTTCGCGGACCGAATCGGTGCGCGTGGTGATGATCGCCAGTGCGCTGGGCGGCGAGGGGAAAACCTCGCTGGCGAGCCACCTGGCGACCAGTCTCGCTCGTGCCGGCCGGCGGACCCTTCTTGTGGATGGCGACCTGCGCCGTCCCTCGGTGCATGAGTTATTTGACCAGCCTTGCGTGCCTGGCTTCAGCGAGGTGCTCCGGGACGAGATCGAGCTGATCGACGCTGTTCAGCCGACGTTGATCAGTGGACTCTCATTACTTACCGCGGGCTTCAGTGATAGTGACTCGATCCAGACGCTCGCTTCCCGGGACTTGCGGGCCATGTTCGATCAGCTCAAGGAACAGTTTGACTTCCTCGTGATCGACTCCTCCCCGGTATTGCCTGTGGCCGACGCCTTGCTGATCGGCCAGCACGTCGACGCGGTGATCTTCTCGATCATGCGCGACGTCAGCCGCATTCCCACGGTCCAAGCCGCTTACGATCGGTTAGCCCGACTGGGGATCCGGATGCTCGGGGCGATTGTCACGGGCGAGCAGACCGACCACTACGGCAGTAATTATCTCCCCTCGGGCCGCGCCTAAACCCGCGGATACGGCACCCTCGGATTCGCCAACGACGAGCGGACCAATGCTTCGACTCCTGCCTATGACAATCGCCCTTGTGATGGTCGTCTCCGCCGGGATCGTCCACGGCCAGTGGACCCAGCGCTGGACCGTGTCGCATGCGATCGAGGACGCCGCGGCCAGGCTCGAGCGACTGCCATTGGTCCTGGGCGATTGGCAAGGAGAGACGCTGGAGCTCAATCGTGAGCAGGTGGTCCTGGCGGGGATCGCGGGATATGTAGCACGACGCTACGAGGAATCGCTCAGCAAAGACGCGGTGACGATCCTCCTGGTCTGCGGCTCCCCCGGGCCGATCTCCGTACACACGCCGGACGTCTGCTACTCTACGGCCGGCTTCGAACTGATCGGAGAGCCGGACCTCTTCGCGCTACCGATCGAGACCTCGAGGTCAACGGCTGAATTTCGACACGCTCTGCTCGGCAAGACTAACGCACCGGTGCCCACGTATTTACGCATCTTTTGGTCCTGGTCCGCCGCCGGACCTTGGGAGGTTCCTGAGAACCCGCGCGTGGCGTTCGCGTCCAATCAGGTCCTGTACAAGTTGTACGTGATCCGAGAACTGAGCGCGGACGATGAGCCGATCGAGGAGGATCCCAGTCCAGCCTTTCTGCGGATTCTGCTGCCCGAGCTGGAGAAGCTTCACTCGCGACCCTCGGGAAGTGGTCCACGGAGTGTGCGGTCTGAGCACCCTGTGTTGACCACGGATCTGCACGCTGGCTAATGCCGATTACAGCATGAGTCATGGGCTTCCTGTCGCTCCGATCGCCGCCGACCGCATGACCCGAGGCTCGCCATGGACTTCGCTGCATTTGTTTTGCTCAACGCCGTGCTTTTCATTCGGCCGATGGAGTTCATCCCCGCGTTCTATGGCCTTCCGCTCTATAACATGGCGTTCTGCCTCTGCCTTTTCCTGAGCCTCCCTGCTCTCCTTGGAAAGGGCGTGCTCCGCACGATCGTCTTTCATCCGATCGGTGTTTGTGTACTGACCCTGGCCTCCACGGCGGTTCTCTCGAACCTGGCGAATGGCGGGATCCAGGACGCGGCCGATGCGTTTGACGTGATGAGCAAGGTTTTCCTGTATTACATCCTCCTGGTCGTGGTCGTCCGCACGCCCGCGCGCTTGAAATGGTTTTTGGCGGCCATGGTGATCAATGGATGCGTCGTTGCTGGGGTTGGGATTGCAGACTACAAGGGGATCATCCGAATCCCAAGCCTGATCGTCGTCGAGGAGATGCGGTATGCCAACGGGCAAGCGATTCCGTTCCGGAGGCTCGGTAGCACCGGCCTCTTCGCCGACCCCAATGACCTCGGTCTGTTCCTGGTCGGATGTATGATCAACAGCCTTTATCTCGCGAGCGACCGTTCGGTTGCGTTGCCACTCCGGGCGCTTTGGCTACTGCCGTTGGGCGTCTTGTTCATGGCCCTGCTCCTGACTTACTCGCGGGCCGGGATGCTCACACTCCTGGTCGCCCTTGCGATTTATGGCATTGCAAGGTACGGCTGGCGCGCCCTGCTCCCGATGGCTCTCGCCCTGCCGGTCGTGCTCGGGGTTGGCGGTCGCCAAATGGAGTTTAAGCTCTCTGGTGGAACCGGGCAGACCCGGGTGGTGATCTGGGATTGTTTTTTTAGCCTGTTCGTTCAAAACCCAGTCCTGGGCGTGGGGTACAACCATTGTCTGGACTATGCCGATCAAGTGGCCCACAATTCCTATCTTCATGCCTTTGCTGAGTTGGGATACGTCGGTGGCACGTCGTTCTTAGGGGCCGTGTTACTGGGCCTCTATGCCCTGTTGAGGATCGGGCCGCTTCGGACGGGGCGACTCGACCCCGCGCTCGCCAAGCTCTGGCCTTTTCTCCTGGCCGGTATCGGCTGCTTCGCCTTCGGGATCATGTCGCTCTCGCGGTGCTACGTGACCCCGACCTACTCGATCCTCGGCCTGGTCGCCGCCTACGAGCGGATGGCACTGGCCGTCTCGCCGCGACGACCGCTGCGCCTCGGCCCGACGATGATCGGACTTCTCCTGCTTTCCGGGGTAGCATTTTTGCTCATTATGTTTGTTATTATCAAAAAAAATGCAAATTATTAAAGTTGCGCGGCCATGTTTGAGGCCGGCGAGGTCGGGGAGAGCGACTTGCCACGGCCCGGCCCGCGGATTCAGAGGAAGGACCATTGCCAGCTCGCTCGAGGTGGTCATGCACCTGGGCCTTCGGACCGTCACTGAGGTGAGCCGGACTGGATCGACGGCCGTGATCGAACTCGTCGTGAGGAGTCACCGACCTTGAATTATCGATATCGGCTGGCGCAGTCCCAGCACCCGGCCGCCCGCATCCTGAGACGGCTTTACTGGGGAGTGCAGACCTTCTCCCTGCCCGCGCCACGGTACGTCATTAAGCCCATGCTCTGGGCCTACCTGGCCCTCCGTGAGCTTTACTACTTTGCAATGCGGGTTTGTATTTGTGAGCCACTGTTCAAGGCTGCTTGTCGTCGGCACGGCCGTCGGTTGCGAACGGGAGTCTTCATCCACTGGATCAAAGGAAAAGGGGATATCGTCATCGGCGACGATGTCGAGTTTGGCGGCAAGTGCGACATCATGTTCGCCGCCCGGTTCACTCCGAATCCGACCCTGGAGGTGGGTGATCGTACGTGCGTCCGCGGCACCACGTTCTCGATCGGCCGACGGATTTCGATCGGCAACGATTGTCTGATTGCGATGGGAGTCAAGATGTTCGATTCCAACGGCCACCAGTCGGACCCTGAAGCTCGTCTGGCGGGCCTGCCTCCAGAATTCGAGGACGTGCGGCCGATCACCATCGCCGATAACGTGTGGATTGGACAGATGTCGATTGTTACGCCGGGTGTCAATATCGGCGAGGGAAGCATTGTCTCGGCCGGCTCCGTGGTCCTCGGCGACGTTCCCCCGTACACGGTGGTCGCGGGATACCCGGCCCGGAAGATCGGTTCCCTTCGGGACAGGCGCACTCCGGAGTCCCCGGTGACTCCATTGTTGTCACCCGTGCATTGCTCGGGTTCGGTCCCATCGGAGTTGTGAGGCGATTGACGATGAAGCTTGTCGAGGCGCTGAACATTCTGAAGTCGCCCGCCCCCGCCGGTGTGCGGACGACGGAGGTCGGGCTCGCCTGTGGGTTTACGCCCGCGCACCTTGAGTTATTCTTGGCGGCCCACCTTCGGCAAATCGAACCCAACGATCGGCCTGTCATCAGGTCTGGTTTGTACGGCGACTGCCTGGGCAATGTGGAGCGGCTCGCCCTGGCTCCTCCCGAGGCGGCCGCGGTCATAGTGGAGTGGTCCGACCTCGATCCCCGGCTCGGCCTGCGTCACCTCGGGGGCTGGGGCGTCGCGACGCTCGCCGACATCCTGGAAACGGCGGCCGGTCGAGCGAGCCAACTTGCCGAGGTGATCGTTCGTGTCTCGGCCAATGTTCCGCTGGCGCTCTGTTTGCCCACCCTTCCTCTACCGCCCGTGGCCTACCAGCCTCCCCACGTCTCGGGTGCATTCGACCTGAGGCTCAGCGAGCTTGCGGCCTCCTTGGCCGCGCGGGTCGCGGAGGCGCCGGGGGTTCGGGTGGTCAAGACCGAGCGGCTTGCCGAGCTGTCTCCTCATGGCGAACGGCTCGACGTGCGCACCGAACTGTCGTCCGGCTTCCCGTACCGGCTGGCCCATGCGTCGGCCGTGGCTGAGCTGTTGGCGAAGCTGATTCGGCCGTCCGTACCGATGAAGGGGATCATCACCGACCTTGACGACACCCTCTGGTTGGGGATCGTCGGCGACGTCGGTACCGACGCGATCGCCTGGGACCTCGACCACCATGCGCAGGCCCACGGCCTCTACCAGCAAATGCTCGGTTCGCTGGCCGAGTCGGGCGTCTTGATCGCGGTCGCCAGCAAGAATGACCCACGAGTCGTGGACGAGGCGTTCCGGCGAACCGACCTGCTCCTGAAGCGGGATCGGATCTTTCCGATGGAAGTGGGCTGGAATGCCAAGTCAGAGGCGGTGGGCCGCATCCTCCGCGCCTGGAACATCGGCGCTGAGAGCGTCGTCTTTGTCGACGACAGTCCGATGGAGCTCGCCGAAGTCGCCGCGGCCCATCCCGACTTGCTCTGCATCCCGTTCGCTCGAAACGACGAGTCGGCAACCTACGCTCTGATCGTCCGGCTCCGCGAGCTGTTCGGTAAGAACTCGGTCTCCGGAGAGGATGCCCTCCGCCTGGAGAGTCTCCGGCGATCGGCCGAACTCTTCGGTGGACCGGGCAGCCAAGCTCCCCCTCCGGAACAGTTCCTTGAGCAGGTCGGTGCCGAGATCGTCATCGATGGCGCGAAGAATCCGCCCGATCCCCGTGCCCTGGAGCTGATCAACAAGACCAACCAGTTCAACCTCAACGGGCGGCGATATTCCGCGGGCGAGTGGCTGGCCCACCTGAGGAACCCCGACACCTTCCTCATGATCCTCTCGTACAAGGACAAGTTTGGCTCCCTCGGCACGATCGCGGTCTTGACCGGCCGCGTTACACGGGGCGAGGTCGTCGTCGATCAGTGGGTGATGAGCTGCCGTGCGTTCTCCCGGCGGATCGAATACCGCTGTCTCGAAGCGATCCTCGAGCGAACCAAGGCGGACCGGGTTGAGCTCGACTACCAGGCAACGCCGAAAAACGGGCCGCTCCGCGACTTCTTGACCGGGATCCTGGGCTCGCCGCCCTCGGTCCGGTGCCCATTGACCTCTGACCAATTCCGGGCCCAGTGCCCACCGCTCTACCACCACGTCCTGGGGACCGACTCATGGCTGATCCGCGAACCCGCCTGAACCGTTGCTTCTCCGCCGTCTTCGCCAACCTGGACGAAGCGCAGATCCCACAAGCCACCAGAGACACCGTCGATGGCTGGGACTCACTGGCCACCTTCACGCTTCTGACGGTCATCGAGGAGGAGTTCCAGATCCAGGTCTCGCCGGAGGACGTGGACCGTTTTACGTCCCACGAGGCAATTCTCGACTGCCTTCATGGACGATACAACGCAATGTGCTAAGCATGGCAAAGGCAAAGCGATCAGATGGCTAAACATCAAGATGTCTTGCCAATCCTCGTACGCTCACCTGAATGGGCGCGGTGCCCCGACGAAGTCGACCGCGACTCCTCTCCCGACAGTCTCGGCGATCATGCCGATGAGTTCGCATGACGTCGAGCGGATGAGACGGAACCGTATCTGAAGGAACTGAGATGGTCGCATCAAGATTCTTCAAGATTCTGCCGAGTTTTGCAACCGCGGCCGAGCTTGCGCGGAGGGACCGGGGTTGCCGCGATTCGAGCCCGGTCACGGGGATGTCTCGTCGCTTCCTTGCACGCCGGGTCATCAGCCTGAAGGATCGCGTCCAGGCTTCGCAAGTTGCCCGGGAGTTTTTGGCCATCATGCGACTTGCGGCCTACGGAGTGAAAGTGAGGGGCCGCTGGCGGTCTGGCGGTCAGGAACACACCGGCGATCTCTTTTGCGCCGCGCGGCTCACCAAACGCCCAGTCGTGCGCCGGTTGATCCGCTCGGCGCTCGCCCCATGCATCGCCGGACGTCGTGCGGAACTGGACGTTGCCGAGCCCCGGTCAACCTTCGTGGCGGCGACCGATGCCTCGATCTCTTCGGCCCTGTTGTTGAAGGAGCCAGGGCCCGACGGGGAGAAAGGTGTGCTGCTCCTCGGGATGGAGATGGGATGGTCGGCGTTGGAGCGAGCGGGAAGGGGTACCCGGTTGTTCGAGGATTACAACCTGGTCATTCTGTCGTCCTGGTCGCCGCCGCAACTTCATGATTTCGCGCGACTCGTCGGGTACTCGAGCGACCCGATTTACGTGGGGATCTCCAACCGGGCCGATGACCCAACCTATGAATTATTGGCCCCCACGTATACACCCATCCCGCTCATGGCGTGTGACTGGCTCGACCCGGCAGAGTTTCGGCCGAGCCCGCGGTCGGAACGCGACGTGGACATCCTCATGGTGGCCAATTATGCCGCCTATAAACGCCACTGGCTGCTCTTTGAGGCGTTGCGAGGGATGCGCCGGGATCTCCGGGTTGTGCTCCTCGGTGGCCCTTGGGAGGGGCGGACGATCGAGCACGTCAAGGCCGAGATCCGCGCTTTCGGGGTCAAGCAGGAAATCGAACTCCCCGGCCTGGTGCCGATTCAACAGGTGTACGGATACATGGGGAGAGCCAGCGTCTCGGTGATCTTTACCCGCCGGGAGGGGGCCTGTGTGGCCGTGGCCGAATCATTGTTTTCGGACACACCCGTTGGCATGATGCGGGACGCTCACATCGGTTCGCATACGCACATCAATTCAACGACAGGCGTTCTCTTCGACCGTCGTCAGCTCTCGGGACAGCTTGCTCGATTTCTCGAAGCGCGGCATGAGTTCTCGCCCCGGTCTTGGGCCGTCGAAAACATCTCTTGCCATCGTTCGACCACCCGGCTGAACGAGATCCTGCGGACTGATGCCAGGCGGAGAGGCCGCCCCTGGACGCGTGACATCGCGCCCCTCTTCTGGCGCTGTTACACTCCCCATTATTTTGATCCGTGCGATGCACGGACGTTGGGAACGGCCGCGGAAGAGCTGTACCCGCACTATGGTTTTCGGCTCATCCCTCCTACAGATGGGTGGGGACCGACCCCAGTCACGAGTCAGGGGCTTGTCCGTTCGGCGCCCTGAGCCGATTGCCCATCGTAAGCTTCGCCACTGTCAGAGGGTCAGACCCGCGCCTTCCGGCGGCCTGGTCCCGACGTCATCGCCGTTGACGTCGATTGCGACCGAGGTTTGGAAAGGGACGCCGTCCGGGAGCCTTGCGCCGCGGGTAAACGCCGCCCATTAAAAAGTCATGGCAGTGACGATTCAGTGTGATGATTGTGAAGTTATGCAATTTAAGAAATCATTAGACGAGCAAAGGTAATGACGAAATTAAACTTGCACCACATCGGAATCCTGGTCAAGGAGATTGACGTCGCAACCGAGGACTACGTTCACCGATTCGGCTGCGAGATCCGGAGCAGGATCATCCACGACCCAGAGCAGACGGCCTTCGTTCGGTTCCTGAGCCAGCCGGGCGACTCGGTTTTCCTGGAGTTGGTCGCCCCCGACGGCGAGGCCAGCAAGTTGTCCAATGCGTTGAACAAAGGGGGCGGCCTGAACCACCTCTGCTATGCCGTCGACGACCTTGAGGCAGCATGTCTTGAAATGCGGACAAGGGGGATGTTTCCGGTTCAGGCTCCGACGTTCGCTGTGGCCTTTCCGGGCCGGCGGATCGCCTGGATGATCGGGCGAGACGGAATCCCGATCGAGTTGGTGGAGCGGGGTCCCCACGGGGAGATTTGAAGGTTGTCACGTGACGGGGAGGTGAGGATCACATGTCCGATCGCCGACTGACGGTCTGCCAACTCCTGTTGACGCTCCAATTCGGGGGAGCCGAAATCATGGCGGCTCGCATCGCCCGCCGTCTCTCGGGGCCACATCGGATCATCTTCGCATGCCTGGAGGAGCTTGGCCAACTCGGCGAGCAACTCCGTGCGGATGGCTTCCCTGTGCAGGTTCTGGGCAAGCGCCCCGGGGTAGACCTGCGGGCTGCGCATCGCCTGCGGCGGCTGCTCCATCGGGAGCGGGTGGATTTGATCCATGCTCATCAGTACGGGCCGTTCTTCTACGCGGCCTTGTCGCGACTCCCGTCAGGTCGGCTCCCTGTCGTCCTCACCGAGCACGGGCGGTCATTCCCCGACCCGGCTCGGCCCAGCCACGTCTTGGCGAATCCCTGGTTGCTTCGCCGCCACGATCGGCTCTTTGCCGTGGGCCGATCGGTCCGTCAAGCCCTGATCGAAGTCGAGGGTTTTCCGGCCGCCCGGATCGAACTGATCTACAACGGGATCGATACGGACGCATTCGCCGAAACCGCCAGGGGCCGCGCGATCGTCCGCCGCGAACTCGGCATTGCCGACGACGATTTCGTCGTGGTACAGGCCGCCCGTCTCGACCCGATCAAGGATCACGCCACGGCGCTTCGGGCCGCGGGACGGGTCGCCGGGCAGTGCGGATGTCTGCGGCTGGTCATCGTGGGCGATGGCCCGGAAGCGGGGCCAATCGAAGCCATGGTTCGTGACTGGGGCTTGGGGACCCACGTGCTTCGGCTCGGCCTGCGGCGGGACATCCCTCGGCTGCTCGGGGCGGCCGACGCCGTGTTGCTTTCGAGCCTGAGCGAGGGCATCCCACTCAGCCTGATCGAGGGCATGGCCGCGAGCCTCCCCGTGGTGGCGACCCGCGTCGGCGGTGTATCGGAAGTCGTCGTGGAGCAAGAGACCGGTCTGCTCGCGCCGGCCGGCGACGACGAGGCACTGGCCGCTCACCTGATTCGCCTGGCCGGCGATCCAGGGCTCCGGATGCGGATGGGTTGGGCCGGACGCGAGCGGGCCTGGGCCTTGTTCTCCGAGGACCGGATGGTCGCGGAGTATGACCGGATTTACCACGAAGTGACTACCCGGACTGCGAGCGGCGTGTGGCAAGGGCAGACTTCGACGGCTCGGGGGGCCTAGACCGATGTGTGGCTTCGCTGGATTTCTCGACCGTAACCGCCAGGCCGGCACGGACGCGATGACAACATCGGTGTTCGCCATGGTCGATACGCTGCACCATCGCGGTCCCGACGATCGCGGGGCCTGGGTCGACGCCGAAGCGGGACTCGCCCTGGGCTTCCGCCGACTGGCGATCGTCGACCTCTCGCCCGAGGGGCATCAGCCCATGAGCTCGGCAGGTGGTCGCTACGTTCTGGCCTTCAACGGCGAGATCTACAATCACATTGAGTTGCGCCGCGAGCTGCAGGCGGTCCGGACCATTCCCTTTCGCGGCCATTCCGACACCGAGGTCATGCTCGCCGCCTTCGAACAGTGGGGACCGGAACGGGCCGTCGAGCGGTTTGTGGGAATGTTCGCCTTCGCCCTCTGGGACCGTCATGAGCGGACGCTCCGACTGGCTCGCGACCGGATCGGCGAGAAGCCGCTCTACTACGGGCAGGCAGCCGGAGGGCTCGTTTTCGGGTCAGAGCTCAAGGCGCTGCGGGCCTATTCGGGGTTCCGCGGTGACCTCGATCGCGAGGCGCTGTCCCTCTACATGAGGTTCGGCTATGTCCCGGCGCCGTATTCGATCTATCGGAATATTCGCAAGCTTCCGCCGGGCACGATCGTGACGATTCGAGACGCCGTCGCCCTTCCTGAACCGGTCCCCTACTGGTCGGCTCAGGATGCCAGCCAGGCCGGAATTGCCATGCCCTTCAAGGGTACGGAGACGGAAGCGATCGACCGGCTCGAGACGCTCTTGCGGCGAGCGGTGGGTCTGCAAATGGTCGCCGACGTTCCTCTGGGGGCCTTCCTTTCCGGAGGTATCGATTCATCGACAATCGTCGCTTTAATGCAGGAGCAGAGCACGCGCCCGGTGAAGACATTCACCATCGGTTTCGACGAGGTCGGTTACAACGAAGCCGTGCATGCCGAGTCGGTCGCACACCACCTGGGGACCGAGCATACCGAGCTGTATGTGACGGCGGCCGAGGCGCGAGAAGTGATTCCTAGGTTGCCGATTCTCTATGACGAGCCGTTCGCCGACCCGTCGGCGATCCCGACCTTCCTGGTCGCTCAGTTGGCCCGGCGCCACGTGACGGTCAGCCTCTCGGGTGACGGCGGCGACGAACTCTTCGGTGGCTACCCCTGGTACCCTCGGACGGCGAGCGTCTGGGGCAAAGTCCGGCGGCTGCCCCGGGTCTTACGCCGACAAAGCGCCGGTGTGCTCGCGGGACTCGCCGGGGGCGAGAGCCGCGTGCCGACTCGGCCCGGAAGTGTGGGGCGGACCAACCGGTTCGCGACTCGCGACCGATTACACAAGCTTGCGTCGATTCTCGGGCGATCGGCTGAGCCTGAGGACGTTCACTGGGTCTTGCTCTCGAAGTGGGATGACCGGATGCCGGTCGTACTCGGAGCGGCCGGAGACACTCCGATCCCGCGGGACTGGGAGGCGCAACCGGGTCACGGCGACGTCGCCCGTCGCCTGATGCTCACGGATCTGCGGACGTACTTGCCGGGCGACATCCTCGCCAAGGTCGATCGGGCCGGCATGGGGGTCAGTCTGGAGACGCGGGCACCGTTCCTCGACCATCGCGTCGTCGAGTTTGCCTTACGGGTGCAAACCGGCCTGAAACTTCGTGGTGGGAGCGGCAAGTGGCTGCTCCGCCAGGTACTCGACCGCCATGTTCCGCGTGCCCTGATCGAGCGGCCGAAGATGGGTTTCTCCGTCCCGGTCGGCGCCTGGTTGCGGGGCCCGCTCCGCGCCTGGGCCGACGACTTGCTGGCCGAGGAGCGACTTCGGCATGAGGGCTTCCTCGACCCGTTGCCGATTCGCCGGAGGTGGGAGGAACACCTCTCCGGCGGCCGGAATTGGGAAGGCCACCTGTGGCATGCGTTGATGTTTCAGGCGTGGCTGGCCGCCTAAACATGGGGATATCGTTCGGTAAACCGCCGGCGAGCGTTCTTGTCTGGAATGACGCATGATTTTATGAGTTTTCGGCGTTAACCCTATGAATATCGCAATTGTCGGTGGCAACCTGCCGTATCCCCCGACCGCGGGCAACCGCGTGCGGACGCTGAACCTGACACTCCGGCTGGCCTGCGCTCACCGGATTACTCTCATCTTTCATCGTGGCGAGGATCCTGGCGCGGACCGAGAGGCGGTCGCCTACTTCGGCGACCACGGGGTCGAGACCATCGGAGTCGACCAGTCGATTCCCTCAAAGTCTGGCCCGGCCTTTTATGCGCGCCTGGCGGCCAATCTTGCCTCGCCTCTGCCCTACTCGGTGGCGACCTACAACAGCCCTGCCCTCGTTCAGGCGATCCGCCGGCACGCGGAACGGCGATCGGTTGACGTGTGGCAAGCGGAAGGGGTGCCGTTCATGGAATCGTTGCGGGTCCTGAGCGGGACTCGCAAGGTGGTCATGGCCCACAACGTCGAATCGCAAATCTGGCAGCGCTACCATGAGACGGAACGTCAGCCGCATAAGAAGTGGTATATCGCCCGCCAGTGGATGAAGTTCGAGCGGTTCGAACGGCGCTCGTTCGCCGAGGCGAAGCGGGTTGTCGCAGTCAGCGACGAGGATGCGGCACTCGTCCGCCAGCAGTTCGGTACCAACCGGGTCGACGTGGTCGATAACGGCATCGATCGGGCCTACTTCGCGTCGGTCGAGCCAGATCGCGAGGTTGACCGGATCGTGTTTCTCGGCAGCTTCGAGTGGCGTCCCAACCTCGACGCGGTGGCCCTTCTGCTTGACAGGATCTTCCCGAGGGTGTTGGCCGCCATGCCTTCGGCCAAGCTTGACCTCGTGGGACGCAACCCGCCCGAGTCGCTGGCACGGCGGGTTTTCGAACTCCCCAATGTGAAACTGCACGCCAACGTCCCCGACGTTCGACCCTTCTTGGCGCGGAGCGGGGTCATGGCCGTGCCCCTTCGAATCGGCGGCGGCTCGCGCCTGAAAATCCTCGAGGCCCTTGCCTCGGGCTTGCCGGTCGTCTCGACCCGCATCGGCGCCGAGGGGCTCCGGCTGACCTCGGGACGCGACCTGACGATCGTCGATCCGGTCGAGGAGATGGCCGAAGCGTTATTGGGCTGCATCCGCGACCCGAACGCTGCGCGGGCGATGGCCGAAGCCGGTCGCCGACTCGTCCTGGAACGCTACGACTGGGACGTGCTCGCCGCCCGACTCGGCCGCATCTGGGAAGCTTGTCTCAATTAAGCGGGGACACGTGGGCCAAGCCCTGGCAAACCGCATGACAAATCAATGAAAACGTATAAATATTACGACTTCACGTTCTGGCTTCTGGCGGATCCCAACGTTCTCCGGGATGCACGCCCGTGCGACCTGAGCCTCTGACTCGATTCCTTGGGTAATCCCTGCGAGCACGATTGTCGCTCCGCACGAATCCGTTGAGGATTCCATTGAGGGTCATGCAATGAACCCGGTGAAGCCGCGCGTCCTCGTGATCGCCACCATGTTCCCGAATCCGGCCCTGCCGAACTTTGGGATCTTCGTCGCTCGTCGTCTCCGCGCTGCTGCCGAATTTGCCGACCTGGAGATTCTTTCTCCGGTGCCGTGGTTCCCTTTCGGGACTTGCCTCAAGCGCTATCGTCATCGCGAGCACATTCCTGTTCGATCCGAGATGTTCGGCTTGAAGGTTCATTACCCGCGCTTTCTTTCCATACCTCGGTATTTCAAACCGTTTGATGGAATCTTCCTGGCCGCTTCGATTTGGTGGGCGACCCGCCGGTCGAAGTTCGACCTGATTGATGCCCAATTGGCATTTCCCGAGGGTTGGGCAGCACGGCTTCTCGCCAAGCTCCGGAGAGTTCCGTTCTGCATCACGGTCCGGGGCCATGATGTGAACCACCTCCCGGCATTCCCGGTGCGCGGCCAGCAGGTACGATACGCCTTGAGCGGGGCGAGTCGCGTCATGTCGGTTGCGGAAGCCCTGCGGCAGTGCGTTCTCTCGCTGGGGTGCCCCGAGGACAGGACCGAGACCATCCCTAACGGTGTGGATCTGAAAACATTCCGACCGGTGCCAAGAGAGGTCGCGTGCCAGTTCCTGAAGCTAGATCCGGACAAACACTACCTCGTCTCCGTGGGACATCTGGTCGAGCGGAAGGGGCATCATGTTCTGATCGAAGCCCTCGCACTTCTCAAGGAGCGGCACCGACCCGTTCCCACACTCGCGATCATCGGGGCCGCGAGCGAGGAAGGCGATATCTCGCAGCACTTGCGGGAGCTGATCGCAAAACATGGCCTCGAAGCGGAAGTCATCTTGGTGGGCGAGCAGTCGCCGGACAAACTTCCGTTTTGGTATAGCGCGGCGGATGCGCTCTGCCTCGCTTCCAGCAAAGAGGGGTGGGCCAACGTGCTCCTCGAGTCCCTTGCGTGCGGTACTCCGGTCATCGGTACCCGCGTCTGGGGTACCCCGGAGGTGATCTGCAACGAGTCGCTCGGCATCCTCGTCACGCGGGATGCGAAGAGCTTTGCTTTGGCCTTCGAGCAGCTCCGGGAGCGGCCATTTCTGAAAGACGAGCTGATCCGGCACGCCTCGGGATACTCATGGGAGCAGGCCGGCAGGAAACTCGCCGCGAACTACCAGTTGGCGCTCGGTGTCGTCGCGCGCGGTTGATCCTCGAGTTGCTGAGGTTCGGGGGATTGCACCGCTGGGTGATGCGAATCTCGCATCAGCGGAGCCCGTTGTTGCGCGGTGCGTTTTGTCGATTTCGAAGTCTGAGAAATTCATACGGAGACTCATGTGAGAGTTCATTGCAATCATGTTCGTGTCCGCTGTTTGGCCTTTCCGGCACGCTGTCCTCGACTCGTCTCGGGCGCCCTCCCGAAACCCTTCCTCAAAGCGCGAGCCGATCATGAACCATGGATCAATCAGCCGGCGAGGATTCTTGGAACGATCACTGAGTTTGGCAGTGACACCGGCCCTCATGCTTGCTCCACGCCCGGCGAGGGAGCTACCGCCAATCCCGCAACTCGGCCGCTGGTGGGCCGAGATGATCAAATTCGGCAAGACCCACGCAGCGAACCTGAAGGAGTCGAAGGGGCCGTTCGACCCACTGCTCGGCGCGACTTATTACGACGCGCAGCGGGTCTTTCTCCAGATCGCCGAGTTCTCCGCCGATCGCTCCTGGCTGGCGGCCGCCGACCATGCCATGGCTATCTATCGCGACCGCTACGTCCTTGAAAACGACGGGAAAGTGCCCGGCTACTGGATCTTTCCCCACGGCTTGGCGCTTCACTACCGGCGCACGAAAGATCCGAAGTCTCGCGAAGCCCTCCGCTGCCTGTCGCGCAACGCGGCCTTCGCCGCCGACTCCACGCCCGCCGGCTGGACCAAGGACGTCATCACGAGCCGCGAGGTGGCCTACAACATCCACAATTTGATGAAGGCCGAGGAGGTCGGCGAACCGCCTCGACCTCGTCTGCCGCTGCTCGTGGATCAGGCATTGGGGCACATCGACCAGTGGTTCATCTCCCGGACGGCCCCGTATCACAAGCCGTTTATGTTTGGACTGACCGCCGAAGCCTTGATCGCCTATCACGCGAAGACCGGGGACAAGCGGATTCCCGAGGCGATCCGAATCGGGGCGGAGTGGCTCTGGAAGAACACCTGGATCCCCAAAGGGCGGGCATTCAAGTATGTCGATCGTGTGGTCTCAGGCGAGGGAGGGCCTGACCCTGCTCCCGACTTGAACCTCCTGATCGCACCGGTTTACGCCTGGCTTTATCGACGGACCGGCGAAGTTCAGCACCGGGATCGAGCCGACGCGATTTTCGCGGGTGGGGTCGAGCAGTCCTGGCTCGGCGGCGGCAAGCAATTCAATCAGAACTACCGATGGAGTTTTGACTACGTCTTGTGGCGTCATGAGGGCGACCTGACCCACGATCCGAGCCGGACTCGGAGTGAAAAGAAGGGATAAGACAGTGCTTGAAATCACTTTCTGGGCGTGCGTCGCATGCATCGCCTATCCCTACGTGATCTATCCCCTCGTTCTGGCGGCCCTCGCCCGGCGAGGGAAAGGGCTGGTCCGCGACGAGGGAGAGAACTGGCCCTCGGTCTCGGTGGTCATGGCCGCGCGCAACGAGGCGGCCTCGATCGGGCGCCGGGTTCGCGAGTTTGCCGCCATGATCGCCTCATCGGGGCTGCGCGGAGAGGTGATCGTGGTCTCCGACGGGTCGACTGACGAGACGGCGAATGCCGCGCGGTTGGCTGGGGGCGAACTGGTACGCGTTCTCGAGCTGGCAGACAACGTGGGTAAGTCTGCGGCACTGAGCGCCGGTTGCGCCGCGGCCTCGCATGAGATTCTGGTCCTGGCCGACACCCGGCAGTCGTGGGCCTCGGACGCGCTGAAACGGCTGTTGGAGAATCTCGGCGATCCGTCCGTCGGCGGTGTCGGTGGCCACCTGATCCTGGAAACGGACCAGGGTGCCCTGGCCGGCGTGGGGGTGTATTGGCGGTTCGAGAAATGGTTGCGCCGTACCGAGAGCCGGCTCCATTCGAGCATCGGCCTGACCGGAGCCATCTGTGCCGTTCGCCGCGAGCTGTTCCGGCCGATTCCGCGGGGGATCCTGCTGGACGACGTCTACTGGCCCTTGCAGGTGGTGATGCAGGGCTATCGCGTCGTCCAGGATGACCGCGCATTGGCCTACGATCGCCTACCCGACCGGGTCCGCGACGAGTTCCGCCGCAAAGTTCGGACGCTCAGCGGCAACTACCAACTTCTCGTCCGGCTCCCCGCGGTCCTGCTCCCCTGGCGAAACCCGATCTGGTGGCAGTTCGTCTCGCACAAGTTGGCCCGGCTCCTCGTGCCCTGGGCGTTGTTGGGGGCCTTCGGCATTGCGGCGGCGCTGGGGGGATCGTTGTACCATGCCCTGTTCTTGATCCAGGTCGTCGCCTACCTCGGTGGATTGACGGGCGTGTTCGGCTTCGGGACACGGATTCGGGCGATCTCGGTCTCGGCTTCGTTCTTGATTCTCAACGCCGCCGCCTGGATGGCGTTCTGGGTCTGGTTCTCAGGTCGGGCGACGCAGTCCTGGGGTAAGGTGGCGTACGAAGTTCCCGGCGTCGATTTCGTGGAGCGAGTGGAATGAATACCGAACTCACGGATCTCTCCGCGGCGTGGGCTCCCTATCTTCAGCGCTACCGCGAGGGTGAATGGCGTGACCGGATCTTCCGGGATTTGCTCGCCGACGATGCTCGGCGCATGGGCTCTGGTTCGACGATTCTCGACATCGGCTGTGGACGCGGCCTTGATGGTAGCGTGCTCTTGCAGCGGTCGATCGCCGAACTGGCGGACCATTACATCGGGATCGAACCGGATCCGGAGATCCCGCTCGCCGATTACTTCGACGAGACCCACCACGCCTTGTTCGAATCCGCCCCGATCCGGCCGGGCTCGATCGACCTGGCGTTCGCGGTGATGGTGCTGGAGCACCTGCCGACTCCACAATGCTTCTGGGATAAGCTCTGGGAATCCTTACGCGAAGGCGGCGTTTTCTGGGCCATGACCGTCGACGGCCGCCATTCGTTCGCCCAAGCCTCGCGGTGGGCCGATCGCTGCCGGCTCAAGTCGTGGTACCTCAACCGGCTCCACGGCCAGCGAGGGAGCGAGCGGTACGAGGACTATCCCGTCTACTACCGGACGAACACCCCTGACCAAGTCCGTCGCTTTGCCGGCAAGTTCCAGTCCGTGGATTGTGTCAACCTCTCACGGGTTGGCCAGTGGAGCAGTTACCTGCCACGGCCCTTGCGCCCACTGGCAGACTTCGGGGATCGCCTCGCAATCCGGAATTCACGGCCGGGGACCTTGCTGATCATTCGTGCCGTGAAATAAACAAAAACTGGAGTGTGGTTAATGCGGATGCAAGCTTCGGAGCTCAGCAGGTGAACGCGACGAGGCAAGGACCTTGTCCTTGCCTCGTCGGAACCTTACGGTCTGTCATCCGGTTTCCCGGCTGGCTTCTCGGTGAAGACGGTTAGTTGCCGAGCGTCGGTTGGGTTCTCCACTGGACGTAGGAGAAGCTCCAGCGATAGTTCTGGTCGAACTGCTTTGCTCCTTGGAGGTAGGCCTGATCGACTCCACCCGCGAAGATCTGGTCGCCACGATCCCGGAAGGTCGTGTCGCCCGTCTGGTGATAGACCCATCCGAAGGCCGGGGCGATCAGCAGATTCAGGTCGGGAGCCGCTTCAAGGCCGTTCGTGTCGTCGTTGGTCGGGCCGTTCGCATAAGAGAAGGCGCGGGACGAAGGAAGCCAGGTCTTGGCCCAGATCCAATTCAGGGCGGTGCGAACGGCCGGAAGCACGCGGGTATCGCCCGTCACGGCTTGGTACTGAATCAATGCCTCGCATGTCAGTGCGACCATGAACGGTTTGACCCACGAGGCGGTTTGGGAGACGGTAAACTGATCCAGGTGTGAAAGAGCCTGGTTTGCCAGCAAGTCCGTCCGGGCGCGATGCGGCCCGCCGATCGATTCGGCGTCCAAATTCGCCATGAGGCTGTACGCCACTTCCCGACTCATCTCCCATGAGGACGTGCTGCTCGCCGGGACTCCATCGTTGCCGTACATGCTCGTTGCCAATTGCATGACGGCGTTGCGGGAGGCGGCGCTACCGGTGAGGCGGTAGTTCGTCGCGAGACCATTCGTGAAATTCCAGTAGCCCGGAACGCTGCCATTGGCCGGCAGAACATAGCCGTCCCGGTAGATCCTCATGGAGTCATTGACCGCGGTCAGCCACGACGAGTCACCGGTGTAGTTCGCGATCTGGTAGAACACCCGGGCGGAGTCGTAGTAAGTCGCGCCGAGGGCCGCATCGCCGGTGGCCGTATGGAGCTCGTTGGCGGCGATCCGACCATACGTGATCATTTGCGACTGCCACTTGACCACCGCATTGTCGAAGAGGGCCGACCCCGTGGGCGGTGTCGTCGTTCCGCCACCCGACGCAGTCACGGTCACTGCCACCGTGGACGCGGAACTGATCCCGCCATCCTTGTCGGACACGGTCAAGCTCGCCGTGAAGGTCCCCGCCGTTGCGTAGACGTGGGTCGGGCTCGTCAGGCCCTTGCCGCTCACGTCGGCCGTGCCGTCGCCGAACCTCCATGTGTAGGTGAGACCGGCCGCGATATCCGCCGGACTCGGATCGGTGGCCGAACCCTTGAATGTCACGGACTGACCCGCGGTGCTCGTGTAGGGGCCGCCCACGCTAGCGGTCGGGGCAACGTTGGCGACGGTGATGGTGGCCGTCGAGAGCGCGATCACGCCGGCGGAATCGGTGACGCGGAGTCTGACGGTATAGGTGCCGTTATCCGGGAATGTGGTGGAGACGTTTTGTCCGGCCGTCGTGTAGGTCCCGTTGTTGGCCAGGTCCCAGGCGTAGGTGTAGGTCCCGGTTCCGCCCGTGGCCGTAGCCTTGAGGGCGATCGCGGAGCCTTCATTGCCGGTGTACGTCCCACCCGAGGAGGCGACGAGCGGCGGTGCGACCGGCGGTGCGATCGTGATGGTGGTGGAAACGCTCGAGCTGGTGGCGTTGTCCTTGTCGGTGGCGGTGACGAGGACCGTATAGGTACCCGCCGCGGCGTAGACGTGGCTGGGACTGGTCAGGTTCTTGCCGGAGACATTGGCGGTGCCATCGCCGAAGGACCAGGTGTAGGTGAACCCGGCGGCGGTATCGACCGAGCTGGGGTCGGTGGCCGAGCCCTTGAGCGTCACGGCCTGTCCCGCCGTGCCGGTGTACGGTCCGCCCACGGTCGCGGTCGGGGCAACGTTGGCGACGGTGATGGTGGCCGTCGAGAGCGCGACCACGCCGGCGGAATCGGTGACGCGGAGTCCGACGATGTAGGTGCCGTTATCCTGGAAGGTGGATGAGACGTTCTGGCCGGCGGTTTCGTAGGTCCCGTTGTTGTCCAGGTCCCAGGCGAAGGTGTAGGTCCCGGTTCCGCCCGTGGCCGTAGCCTTGAGGGCGATCGCGGAGCCTTCATTGCCGGTGTACGTTCCATTCGTGGAGGCGACAAGCGGCGGTGCGACCGGCGGTGCGATCGTGATGGTGGTGGTAACGCTCGAGCTGGTGGCGTTGTCCTTGTCGGTGGCGGTGACGAGGACCGTGTAGGTCCCGGCCGCGGCGTAGACGTGGCTGGGGCTGGTCAGGTTCTTGCCGGAGACATTGGCGGTGCCATCGCCGAAGGACCAGGTGTAGGTGAACCCGGCGGCGGTATCGACCGAGCTGGGGTCGGTGGCCGAGCCCTTGAGCGTCACGGCCTGTCCCGCCGTGCCGGTGTACGGTCCGCCCACGGTCGCGGTCGGGGCAACGTTGGCGACGGTGATGGTGGCTGTCGAGAGCGCGACCACGCCGGCGGAATCGGTGACGCGGAGTCCGACGATGTAGGTGCCGTTATCTGGGAATGTGGCCGAGACGTTCTGTCCAGCGGTCGCGTAGGTCCCGTTGTTGGTCAAGTCCCAGGCGTAGGTGTAGGTCCCGGTACCACCCGTGGCTGTTGCATTGAGTACGGTCGGGGAGCCTTCCTTGCCGGTGTACGTCCCCCCCGTGGAAGCGACGAGCGGCGGTGCGGCGATGGTTACTGTGGCGGTCGAGGGCGCGCTGGTGGCATTGTCCTTGTCGGTTGCGGTGACAGTGACCGTGTAGGTTCCCGGCGCTGCATACATATGGCTCGGGGTCGAGAGATCCTTCTGGGTGATACTGGGCGAGCCATCGCCGAAGTTCCAGGTGTAGGTGAACCCGGCCGCAGTGTCGACCGGGCTTGGATCAGAGGCCGGGTCGTTGAATGCGACGGACTGCCCTGCCGTGCCCGTGTAGGGTCCGCCCGCCGTTGCGGTCGGGGCGACGTTGGCGACGGTGATGGTGGCCGTCGAGAGCGCGACCACGCCGGCGGAATCGGTGACGCGGAGTCCGACGATGTAGGTGCCGTTGTCCGGGAATGTGGTGGAGACGTTCTGGCCAACCGTCGTGTAGGTCCCGTTGTTGGCCAGGTCCCAGGCGTAGGTGTAGGTCCCGGTACCACCCGTGGCCGTACCCTTGAGTGCGATCGGGGAGCCTTCATCGCCGGTGTACGTCCCCCCCGTGGAAGCGACGAGCGGCGGTGCGACCGGTGGTGCGATCGTGATGGTGGTGGAAACGCTCGAGCTGGTGGCGTTGTCCTTGTCGGTGGCGGTGACGAGGACCGTGTAGGTCCCCGCCGCGGCGTAGACGTGGCTGGGGCTGGTCAGGTTCTTGCCGGAGACATTGGCAGTGCCATCGCCGAAGGACCAGGTGTAGGTGAACCCGGCGGCGGTGTCGACCGAGCTGGGGTCGGTGGCCGAGCCCTTGAGCGTCACGGCCTGTCCCGCCGTGCCGGTGTACGGTCCGCCCACGGTCGCGGTCGGGGCGACGTTGGCGACAGTGATGGTGGCTTTCGAGAGCGCGATCACGCCGGCAGAATCGGTGACGCGGAGCCCGACGATATAGGTGCCGTTATCTGGGAATGTGGCCGAGACGTTCTGTCCAGCGGTCGCGTAGGTCCCGTTGTTGGTCAAGTCCCAGGCGTAGGTGTAGGTCCCGGTTCCACCCGTGGCCGTTGCCTTGAGTGCGATCGCGGAGCCTTCATTGCCGGTGTACGTTCCATTCGTGGAGGCGACGAGCGGCGGTGCGACTGGCGGTGCGATCGTGATGGTGGTGGAAACGACGGAGCTGGTGGCCTTGTCCTTGTCGGTCGCGGTGACGAGGACCGTGTAGGTTCCCGCCGCTGCGTACACGTGACTCGGGCTCGTCAGACCCAGTCCGCTGGCTTGCGCCGAGCCGTCACCAAAGTTCCAGGTGTAGGTGAATCCGGCGGCGGTGTCGACCGAGCTGGGGTCGGTGGCCGAGCCCTTGAGCGTCACGGCCTGTCCCGCCGTGCCGGTGTAGGGTCCGCCCACGGTCGCGGTCGGGGCGACGTTGGCGACGGTGATGGTGGCTTTCGAGAGCGCGATCACGCCGGCGGAATCGGTGACGCGGAGTCCGACGATATAGGTGCCGTTATCCGGGAAGGTGGTCGAGATGTTCTGCCCGGCCGTCACGTAGTTGCCGTTGTTTGCCAGGTCCCAGGCGTAGGTGTACTTGCCCGTTCCGCCCGTGGCCGTTGCGTTGAGGGTGGTCGGGGAGCCTTCCTTGCCGGTGTACGTCCCCCCCGCGGAGGCGGTCAGCGTCGAGGAGGATGGCTTGCCGACGATCACGGTGGCGAGGGCGATGGGGCTGGTGGCTCGCTGACTGTCAGTCGCGGTGACGAGGACCGTATAGGCTCCCGGCGTAGTATACACATGGCTCGGGTTCGAGAGTCCCCACCCGCTGACTTGCGGTGTGTTGTCGCCGAAGTTCCAGGTGTAGATGAATCCGGCCGCAGTGTCGGATGGATTCGGGTCGGTGGCCGAACCATTGAACGTCAGTGCCTGGCCCGCTGCGGTTGCGTAGGGGCCACCCGCCTTTGCGGTCGGGGCGACGTTGGCCACTGCGCCTGCCCTCGAACCGAATGTGGAGCCAATCGCGCCGAGATCAAAGGAGTACGAGGAGATCCCCGAGGCCATCAACTGCCGGTCTTCCAGGGCCTCAACTCGCAATCGGAGCTTGGCCTTCGAAACTCCTTTGTCTTTGGATTTTCGGGCTCGCAGGAAACCACGCCAAGACGGGTTCATCATCCAATCAACCTCGCGTTGCAAATCGAGATGGGATAGGAACTGCTTCAGGTCGGGGAATCCTCCCCGAGTTCCAAAGCAACACTGTGAGGCGAATGCAAATCGTAGCCGAGGTCCGAACCCGCCTCTCCCGTGAGAAGCATGGGGGGACGACTCAGAGACGCATTTGAGTTGTCTTGGACCAGGCTGATGAGACTCAAGCGTGACAGCACTAGCGGACGGGCGTCTCGATCGTTCAGTTTGAACTTAAGTTCAGATGTTCGAACTCGAGTTCAGAAAGCGAAAACTTTCGGTACGTGGGAATCTTGGCTTGGAACGCACAGTTTGAGGGCAACCCGTGAGCACCTTGGCTTCCTCCCACAACTCTTCTCCAAAGAACCAGCGTGCAAGCGTATCGGTCGCGATTGGCGAGAAGTCTCGCAAATCGTCCCAATCGCGGACCGAGGTCGATCGGAATTCTTATCGGGAAAGAACTACGGTCGGCGAACGAATTAGCGAGACAAGAGTTATCGAATCAAAGGATAGGGTTACTGAGATCGCAAAACGATTCAGGTGCGGAATCGTATCTTTGTTAGGGAAAGAGGCCAATGAGGTCCGCTACTTTGTCGGATAAGAAGTCTGATTATAAGGAGACGCATTCTGTAAGGCAAGTCTATTGAAATGCGAAGAAGTAATTTTGTTGTGGTGTCGAGTCGCACCAGTCTGATTCTTCGCATTCAAGAAACCCGGCAACTGAGTGTGATGACCTGTGATCGGGTCGAGCCATTGTCCTCAAGAACACGAGTGTCACCAGGGCCGAGGCTGGCTGGCCTTGGCTTCCGGTCGAGTGTCCCCAACGCCCACGGCGTTTGAACGGATTATAAAGTGGGGGGATGGCTGGCACGAGAGTGGGTAGTGCGAGTTCGCAGTGCTGGTGGTTGTCTCCTTCGGGTTGTCGTGGGGTGTCGGGCCACTCTCGTGATTCCGACATTCCAACGGGTCCGACGACCCAGAATCGTGGGGCAAATCTTGAAGTTGCAATCCGTTTATTCGGGTTGAGACGCCGGTCAGGAAGGACCAAGCCTCAGGAGGAGATCACGCCTCGAGCAAGGCGAAGCGTGAAGGCGATACCCATACCATAGTTTACAAATTAAGGTTCGTACAGATCACTTTCCAATTTTGATTACAACAGATGAGCAGTCGCTAGTAAGTCACGAATTAACTGTGTCGAACGATTCGCGTGACGGCACCCTCGAGAGGACCGACCCGAAACGCCGTCGCAAAATAACCGGCTCATTCGTCACTTGACTGAACCCATGATTGGGATTGGCTTTGTGCGATTGAACGCGGGAGGGCCGTGGTGCTGGGCTTTTCCCCTCGTGGTTGCCCTGACTTCCGCGGAGGCCGTTCCTCACGCCGTTGACCCCCGGTTTCAGGTCCGTCAAGAATCTGGTCGGAACGCCCCAGAATTCGATCGATTTGCCATTCTTAAGCTGTGGTCGCACGGAGTTGTCGAGAGCGACATGTTCGCATGCAGCCTTGAGCGGCCGTTCAAGCGGTTGCCCATCGATCGACAGGCGACCACCCCCGAAGCGATTTCACACGTTGGAAACGTCTCACCGTGCAAAGGATGTGCCAGCGGCGATGAGAGGTTGAGTGGGTGGATCGTCGAAATCTTGGCTTCGACGGGTTGGTACGAAGCCACTCCCGCGACAAATGACTCAGGCCGGTTGTTCCGCCTGCGAGTTCGTCGCGCGGGTGCCGATTTTTGAAGTCGTCGGCTCTGGGCTTTGCGTTGCGGATCGAGAGTGAGATGTGGCGTTTGGCAAAAGCATGGAGGCATGAGAATGAGCGGCGGCCTGATTTCCTCAGGAGGGATTCGCCCCGAGCGAATTCTCCGGAGCTTCATTTCGGATGGTTTCAAGAGGATAATCTAAAAACATAAAACAGTCGCATAGACACGAAATGAATATTTTGTGTTAAGCGTGTTCGGTGAGGAGTGCGGGGCGTTACCGAAAGATTGCCAGGCCCGATGCGGGAACTGGCGAAGTCGGACCCAAGAAATCAGCGCGGACCCCGACGTGGGGGTGCCTAGTGGAGCTGGCCTCTGCTCAGCCGCGGTTGCACGCGCGATTCCGTGCTCCGGGCCGCTCGGAGTCGAAACCGTTTGTCAACTGGCCGGTGATCGTGCTTGTCTCAATCCGCCAACGGGTGATCGCTGAGGATGCCGTACATCATGAACGGAAAGTTGAATCTCAGATTCCTACTTGGCCTGTTCGTCACCTCCGCTCTGGTCGGCGGCGGGATCCATTGGGTGCATGGCGTGCTCGAAAAACAGAATGTCGGCGCCTTGCTCAAAGAGGCTGACCGGGCTGAACGCAAAGGAGACCGTGCCGGCTTTGAGAAGCTCCTGGCACGCTATCTGGCCTTCCGGCCTGAGGATGGCAAAGCGCTCGCTCGCTATGGGCTGTTGCTCGCGGAGGGGGCGGCCACGGGGAGAGTTCGCTTGCAGGCGTTGCAAGTCCTCGAGCGGGCCCTGCTGCACAACACCGAGCGCGACGCCATCCGCCGCCGCGCCGCGGAACTGGCGATGTCGCCGGAGCTTGGGAAATTTAAGGAAGCCAAAGTACACCTCGTCACTCTCCTCCTCAAGCCATCCCCTGGCGGGGAGGTGGGGTCGGAGTCGGGGTCGGAGCCGGAGCCGGAGGATGTCCAACGTCTCGAAGCCTTGCTACTCGAGTTTGCACGCCAGGATGGGGCGCAGCCCCCGTCCCCGGGGCTGGAGCAGTGTCTGGCACGCCCCGATGCAGAGGTGTTGAGCCTGCTCGGCCGTTGCCTGGAAGAGCAAGCACGAACCGGACCACGCGATGAGTCGGACCACTCCTCCTTGAAAGCCTTGGCTTGCTACCGGCTCGCCCTGACGCGGGCCCCCGACCGGGTCGACCTCTATGTCCGGCTCGCCGCGCTTCTGCGGGGTCCGATCGATGATCCGGCGCAGGCGGATCGGGTCATGGACGCGGGCGATATTCGAGACGGCGTTGTCGCCAAGAACTCTGACTCGTACCTCGCGTATCTGGCGCGGGCGCAGTACCGCAAAGCGTTGGGCTTGTCGGGTGTCACGGATGACGTCACCCGCGCGTGGCAACTCGCCCCGGAGGAGGCCGACGTGATCGTGGCCGTCGGGGAAATCGCCCGAGAGAGGCGAGACTATTCGGAAGCACGTCAGCTTCTCGAACGTGGCATGGAGCGTTATCCACGCGATGTGCGGATGTATCAGAACCTGGCGGAAATCGAAACCCGGGCCGGACGCACCAAGGAGGCGCTGGCGGTCCTGCGCCGGGGCGTTTTGGCATTGCCGGATCAGCGAAACTTGCAATGGAATCTTGCCGACCTGCTGATCAATGCGGGGAGCCCTGAGGCGAAACTGGTCATCGCCCGACTCCGGAGGCGGGCCGATCTTTTCCAGCCGGCGGTTGAGTACCTCACGGCTCGTGTGCTGCTCAACGAAGGTCAGCGGGCCGAGGCCGTCCGTCGCCTCGAAAAAGCTCGGACGCTGATGGCAAACGTGCTCGACCTCAAGAGCCTGACCCTCAAGGCCGAGCTTCTCCTCGCCCAGTGTTATCAACAGTTGGGCAATCCTGATCAGCAGGCGGCCGCCAGCCGACGCGCATTGCTCCTCGAGCCCAAGTCCGTGTCTGCCCGCCTGGCGCAGGCCTCGGCGCTCTTGTCGCTGGGCCGGTCCGACGAGGCACTCGAGGAATTTCGCAAAGCCGCTCCCGAGTCGGTCGAGGCCCGGGTCGCCGTGGCGCGGCTCCTGCTGGCTCGGAATCTCCGTCTGCCGGACGATCAACGCCTCTGGCCCGAGATTGACCAGGCGCTCGAGGAAGCGGACCGGGCGGGGGCGGATGCCGTCGAAGTGACGATCCTCCGCGCCGATGCCCTCACGGCCCGTGGTCAGTTCGATCAGGCCCGGGAACGGCTCCAGCAGGCGCGGAGCTCGCAGCCGAACCGGGTCGAGCTCTGGATCGCCTTGGCCAATCTCGCCGGTCGCCAGGGCAAGTCGACCGCCATCCTTTCCGTCCTGGACGAAGCCCAGACGCAACTCGGAGATCGGGTCGAGCTCCGTCTGGCTCGCGCCTACTACTGGGGCCAACGCGGTGGTCAAGACGCCCTCAAGGCCCTGGAGCCATTGGCGGTAAACCTCGACGCGTTCTCCGCCGACGACCGCGACCGCCTCGACGATGGGCTGGCCGATGTCTTCGCTCAGCTCGGTGATGTCCGTCGGGCCGAGGAACTCTGGACCGGCTTGGCGGAACGGCGGCCCCATGAGCTCCATGCCGCAATCCGGTTGTTCGACCTGGGCTTGGCCCTTGAAGCCCGAGAGCAAGCAGACCGTGGGACACTGTCCCGAGCCGTCAAGCGGCTCCACGGTATCGAAGGCGAGGACGGAGTGCTCTGGCGCTTCGGCGAGGCGACCCTCCTGGTTCGGCAGAGCCCGCAAGCCAATCCAAAACGGCTCGATCAAGCCCGTCTGCTGCTCTCCGAGGCCGCCAAGCGGCGCCCCGATTGGTCACAGGTGCCCCTGCTCGAGGCCGCGATCGCCGAGCAGGAGGGGAGCCCCGAGCGAGCCACCGAGGCCTACCTGAGGGCCATCGAGCGCGGCGAGGGGCAACCCCTGGTGATTCGTCATGTTGTTAATCTGCTGATCGACCAGAAACGCTTTGCCGAGGCCGATCGCATCATTCAGAAACGGCTCGATCAAGGGCCCGCCACCGGAATCCTGGGTCAATTGGCCGCCGAGAAGGCCCTGAGGCATGCGAATCGGGAGGAGGCCCTGGCTCTGGCGGCCCGCGCGGTCTCGCCCCAATCGCAAGACTTTCGCGACCACCTCTGGCTCGGCCAGATCTACTGGTCGATCGGGGAGAGGGCGAAGGCCGAGGCCGCGCTCCGTCGCGGCCTGGAACTGGCGGATTCGGTTCCTGAAACCTGGATCGCTTGGGTGGAATACCTCTCCAGAACCGATCAGAAAGCGCTGGCCGAAGCGGCGATCGCGCGGGCGAAGAGCAAGCTTCCACCCGATCAGGCTCCGCTGACTCTGGCGCTCTGCTACATGGCGATGGGCCAGCCGGATCGGGCCGAGGAGCAGTATCAACAGACTCTGGCCGCCCGACCCAATGACCCGGCAACCTTGCGGATCATCGCCGATTTCTACTTGCGCTCCGGCCAGAATTCAAAGGCCGATCCCTACTTGAAGAAAATTGTCGATACGCGGATCGGTTCTCCCGAGGCCCTGGTCATCTGGGCGCGACGCAAACGCGCGTTTGGCCTGGCGCTCCAGGGGGGCTATCAACAGATCAGGGAGGGACTGGCGCTGATCGAATGCAACCTCCAGGCGAGCAACGAAGTCGAAGACCAACGGGCCAAGGCCCTGTTGCTGGCGAAAGTGCCGGGCGGGCTGCGCGACGCGATCCGAACACTCGAGGACCTGGAACGGCGTCAGCCCTCCACGCGCGACGAGAAATTCGTGCTTGCCCAACTCTTCGAATTCGGGGGCGATTGGCCTCGGGCTCACTCCTTGATGCTTGGGCTACTTTCCTCCGACGATGGGAACGCGCTCTATCTGACCGCCTTCACACGAAGCCTGTTGCGGCATGGAAAAGCCGAAGAAGCTCAGCCCTGGCTCGATCGTCTTGAAAAGGCCCTGCCTCAACATTCCCAGACAATCGAGCTCAAAGCACGCTGGCTCGCGGCCCGGGGCCAGGGGGCGGACGCCGCCGCCCTGCTCAAGGCCTACGTGAATGATAAAGATAAGGATGCCTACCTCCCCCTGTTCGCGGCGCTGCTGGAAGAACTGGGCCAACCGGAGGCGGCCGAGGCGATGTACCAGGACGCGGTCAAGCGTTCCCCGCGACCCGAGACCGTCCTTATCCTCGCGGAGTACTTCGGACGTCGGGGGCGGCTCGCCGAGGCACTCGACCTCTGTGAGCGAGCATGGTCGGTCTGCAATCCCGAAGCGGTCGGCCATGCCAGCCTCCTCACGATCTCTGCAGCCAAGGCCACTGCCGAGCAGTTCCGGAGCGTTGCGATTCGGCTCGAACAGGCGGTTCGGAACAACCCCGATTCGATCAGTCTGCTGTTCGACCTCGCGAACCTCTACAGCTTCCAGGGAAACTACCGGGACGCAGAGATGCTCTATCGGCGGATTTATGAGCGGAACACGTCCGACGATGGCGCTCTGAACAACCTGGCCTGGCTCCTCGCGGCCGCTGAGGGTCAGGGAGCCGAGGCGCTTGCCGTCATCGGCCAGGCGATTGCCTTGGCGGGGCCGAAGCCGAACCTGCTCGACACCCGCGCGATCGCACACCTGGCGATGGATCGGAGTGACCTGGCGATCAAAGATCTGGAAACCGCCATCACGGCAAACCCTTCGCCGGAGATGTACCTGCATTTAGCCCAGGCTCGCTTGCGGAGGAATGACCAGGAAGGCGCCGACGCGGCGTTCCGGAATGTGAAGGCCGCGGGCCTCCAGATCGACAAGCTCCACCCCCTCGATCGCGAGGCTTACGGCCGCCTGTTCGCCGATCTGAGCCGGCGGGAAACAACGTCCGCCCCGAAGCGTTTCGGGCCACCACGAGTTCCATAGAGGAGTGTGTATGTGCTGAAAAATCTCGGAAAGCGCGGGAGCCGGAGACCTCGTCAGTGAGGTCGACGGCTCGATCAATTGGCTCGCGCTGGAGTTGTAACCTCGCGACGGACTCTCGCCTCGGTCGTTGATCGAGGACATCGTGAGCAGGCACCGTGCCATCACGACGAGAGCCATCGTCGCCGATTCGCTCACCTTTTCAGAGGATAAAGGAGCCAGAAGGATGACTCGAATCCACGCCAAAGGGTTAGTGGTCAGCGCTCTGTTCTTGGCACTGACCACCTCGATTGCGTCCGCGTCAACCGTGATCGATTTGACAAAGGCCGGGGCCACGGCCAACGAAACCGGCGCATTCGGCGGTAACTTCATCGTTCAACAGACGACCATCCCGTCAACCGGATCTGAGGTCATCGACTCGTTCGTGCGACTCAAAGCCGAAGGATGTGAAAGGAGTGTCGAGGGCTATAACACGGACTTTCGTCCCCTTCAGTTCGACGAAGCCAAGTCACCACAACTGACCCATTCACTGTTGCTGAGCGATGTGCCGGTCGTCAACATCGATGGCACCAACTATCGCCAATTCGTGCTCGAACTCGGTCCAGGCGCGGGCGATAAGTCAAAAATCGTATCGCTCAATCAAGTGCAGATTTTTTTGCGAGATTCCGGAGATCTCGGCGGGGCTTTCACCCAATTCCCGGTGACCAAAACCACACCGCCGGTGATCGCCTTCGTGGACCCGTTTTCAAGCGAAGTGTTCCAGTTGAACACCAACAATCCGAGCTTCCTTCAAATCAAGCTCAACGCGGCTCTCAGCTCGCAATCCAAACCGGGTAATATGTTCCTTTACGTCCGGGACGACGCGTTTCAAACCGCGATTGCCGGCAACCCGTTCCTCCAGGATCCGGCCAACCAATACGTCTATCTCTATTCGCAATTCGGCCGTCCTCCAGGCCACTGGGGCTCCAAAGTCCGATTCGAGGAGTGGGGGGTCCTCAAGTCCGCGCCCAATCCAGTCCCCGAGCCTTCGACGGTGGCCCTCGCCCTCACGGGCCTCGGCACCTTCGGCTTCGTGGGTCTGCGTCGTCGCCGGACATCCCAGGCGTGAGCTTGATCCCTGGCCGTTGATTCTCGGATCGTCAGATCCCTCGGACCGCTCCCGAGAGTGTTGAGCGGACTCGCCCCGGATTGACCTGAGAACCAGGTCAATCCGGGGCTTTCTTTGATACCGACCTACGTCATCGGGGCGCTTCGTCCGTCGGAAGACCGGGAGCTGACGCTCCCCACTCGCCTTTGGAAGACGAGCGTAGACCAACGACCAAGGGACGGCAGCTGACTCAGCTTGAGCGACCAGGGGATTCATTCTTGGAGTCCACGCGTGAACGTGCCGGCTTGCGCGTGCCAAGTCAGGTCCTTGAACCACGAGCGGTTCGTCTCAGTCCGTTTCGCCTCTCGGGAACCGGGAAGATTGTTCCGGTCCGCTCCGTGCTTGCGGATTCGGGAAGAAGGATAAATAGGCGAGACATGGCTTTTTATGGATCGCGGAGACCACAGTTACGACCTGGTTTGCGTCATAATAATGCGTCAAATTGGTGCCTAATGGCGGACTGCACATTCTCGGTTGTAAAATATTCTGAGCCTGCAATATCGTTAAGAGCAGTGAGAGCTTTGGGACACGATCGTTTTGAGGTTCGAGACCGTCGAAGAACGACGGAACAGTGACGCGACGATTTGCGTCTTGGAAAATGAGCAATCGACCGGCTTGCTGAGCATCAGACTCGTTGCGTGAAATTCATCGTCGTCAGTCCGTTTCACGCGAATGAGGGCTGAAGGCTGCACACTTCTCGTCGGTGCATTCGCACCTCCGTTGAGGTGGGTCATGGTTCATATTTTCATTAGAATTGGTCAAAGGCCGAGGGGCAATTGCAACCCATCGGCCCAAGGTACGCACCAAACTCGACACTGGCGGGGAGTGCGACAACCCACGGGCGGAAGGTACGCGCTGCGTTTGACTCGTTTCCCATCGGCGAGAGGGGTCGACTCGACTCGAGTCCGGATCGCCGTAAACCGTTGAGGCTGCGGGAGTGGAGGCAGACGCAGACGCTTCGGTTACGACTCGAATCCGTGATTCGGAGATTCAAAAACAGGCGGGCTCAAGGGAAGCAGGAGTTGTGTGAAGCGTCCAGGTCACAGGAGGATCAAAGCATGCCGATTCTGCCCGCGGAGCCGGAATGGTATCCCGAAACGTTCTGGGAGAGCGATCTGGTGGAGGACAAGCAGGACCGCCTCTGGTGGTGTCTGCACACCAAGCCTCGCCAGGAGAAAATGCTTGCGCGTTCGCTTCGTGCCCGGGGGGTTGCGCACTACCTGCCCCAGGTGACTCAAGAGACGCGTACGCCTGGAGGGCGGAGGATCTGTTCGACGGTACCGCTTTTCCCGGGCTATCTGTTCCTCTATGGCGATGATCACGATCGCGGCGAGGCGATTCAGGGAAACCATCTCGCGAACATGCTTGAGATCTGGGATCAGGACGGGGTTGAGCGCGATCTCCGCCGCGTCCATCGCATGCTCAGCGTCGGGATGGCGATTACGCCCGAGCCAACCTACCTGGTCGGGGATCTGGTTCGAATCTTGTCCGGTCCACTCCGAGGTCTCGTCGGAACCGTCACGCGTCGCGACGGTCGTGACCGGTTCGTGGCCGTGGTCCAATTCCTCGGCCGAGGCGCGGCGGTCGACCTCCAAGATTGGCAGGTCGAGCCGGCCGAGGACGATTCGCCGGGTTGCGTGAATCAATCCCGAGGCATCGAGCCGACGACCCGTTTCCGGCGCGCTTCCTCGACGCTTGCCTCTGTCTAGTTTGCACGAACGCCAGATGCTCAGATTGCCACGTACTCCTCTCCGGGTTCGATTACTGATGATTGAATCTATGGGGAAGATACCGGCGTTTGGTGCTGGCAAAAAAGCGATGAAGCGCACGACGGACTGTATTCATGGGACACCGCTGACTTGCTGTCCACCAAGGATATCGATCCAATGATCGCCGCTAAACTCACCAATGCCCGCACGCCTGACCCGGCTCGTGCCGCCGTAGACGCGGAATCCACTGAAGGCATGCTTCGAATGAACCGAACCAAGGTCATCGTCGATTTTCTGACCGCTCTATTACTGTTGATCCCGGCCGCTCCGCTCATCCTCGTGACGATGATTCTCGTCCGATTGACCTCGAAGGGGCCGGTGATTTACACCCAGATTCGGCTTGGGCATGGCGGCCGGCCGTTCACCATCTACAAGATCAGGACGATGTGCAACAACTGTGAACAACTCACGGGTGCTTGCTGGTCGGTCGGAGATGATCCAAGGATCACCTCGGTGGGCCGGTTCCTCCGCCGCACCCACCTCGACGAGCTCCCGCAACTCGTGAACATCTTGCGAGGCGAGATGAGCTTGGTGGGGCCGAGGCCGGAGCGACCGGAATTCGTCGGCCAACTCGAGGCGGTTTTGCCACGCTATCGGGAGCGTCTCACGGTGCGTCCGGGCGTGACGGGGCTGGCGCAGATTCAGTTGCCGCCGGATACTGACCTCTCGAGCGTCCGGCGGAAATTGATATGCGATCTCCACTATATTGAACAAATGAATCTTTGGCTGGACCTGCGTGTCACGGCTTGCACCGCGCTCGGTCTGGTCGGGATCCCGTACGCCACCTCTTGCAGGTTTTTCAGTGTGCCGAGATTGGATGATTTCAGTTGGACACCCAGCCGCGTCCAGACGAGTTGAACGGCCCTATTCGCCCGAAGCAGGGCAACGCAGGGATTCAGGCTCGCTTCATTGGATTGGGAACGAGGCATGGCGAATCAGGCTGTCGGATGTCAATCCAGACCTTGAGAGCTGGCCCGTTGACTTGAGCCCCGCGGCGGTCGCGTGGCGCAATCAGACCACGATTTTCAACGAATCAACCCAATATGAGCGGCACCATTGAAATCACCGTGAATTCAGCGCCGGTCGGCAAGCGCCTCGACCAGGCCGAGATTCCGGTCATCGATATCGTTCCGGACCAGAAATGGTGCATCCTTGATTTCAGCGAGATCTGGGCTTTTCGAGAGCTCCTCGCCTTTCTGTGCTGGCGGGATGTGAAGGTCCGCTACAAGCAGACCGTGCTTGGGGGAGCCTGGGCCGTCCTTCAGCCTCTCATGACGATGATCGTCTTCAGCATCTTTTTCGCGAGGCTGGCGAAGGTCTCCTCAGGCGAAATTCCCTATCCCTTGTTCGCGTTTGCCGGCCTACTCCCATGGACCTTCTTTGCAAACGCGATTGCCGCGGCCGGACAGAGTGTCGTCGGCAACGAACGGCTCATCACGAAAGTCTATTTCCCAAGGTTGATCATCCCGTTCGCCTCGGTGGGGGCCGGGCTGGTCGACTTCGCGGTGGCCTGCGGAATGCTCGGCGTCTTGATGCTCTATTACGGCGTCTTGCCGTCCTCGGCCCTCTTGCTCGCTCCCGTCATGGTGGCCGGTCTTGTGGTCGCGGCCGCGGGGGTCGGTTCGTTGTTGGCGGCCTTGAACGTGGCGTATCGTGATTTCCGCTACGTGATCCCGCTGCTGACTCAGCTCTGGATGTTTGCCACACCGACCGTCTACATGGACACCGCCGCGTTGTCCTCCAGCGTCTGGGGGTGGGTCCTGCCCCTCAACCCCGCCTATGGCCTCATCGCCAACTTCCGTGCCGCGATCGTCGGGGGCCCGATCGAGCTGTACTCCCTTGCGATCTCTCTGGGGGTCTCCATGGTGATGTTCGCCCTGGGATCGCTCTACTTCCGAACCGTCGAACGTGGTTTTGCCGACATCATTTGACACCCGAGGGCGCCATGGAAAAGCTCAAGGTCGGAATCATCGGTTGTGGCTACTGGGGACCGAACCTGATTCGCAACTTCACGGCCTGCCCCACGACCGAGGTCGTGGCGGTCTGCGATGCCAACCCTGCGCGTCTTGCGACGATCGGCCAGAACCATAATCATCTCAAGCTGGCCTGCTCGCTCGATGAACTGTTGGAACTGCCGCTCGACGCAGTCGCGATCGCCACCCCCGTGTCGACCCACTTCCCGATCGCGGAGCGCTGTCTGGAAGCAGGGCTCCACGTCCTGGTCGAGAAGCCGCTGGCTGCCAATGTCCACGAGGCCCAGGCGCTCATCAATCTCGCGGATCATCACAAGCGTGTCTTGATGGTCGATCATACCTACTTGTTCAACAACGCCGTGCGGAAGATCAAGGAGCTTCTCGAGTACGGTGAGCTGGGCGAGCTCTATTACATCGACAGCATCCGGATCAACCTCGGCCTTTTCCAGCACGACATCAACGTGGTCTGGGACCTGGCACCGCACGACCTCTCGATTGCCGACTACGTGGTCGACTTCGAAGCCAGGAGTATCTCCGCCTGGGGGTGCTCGCACACGAACCGAGGAACCGAAGACATCGCCTACGTGAACGTCGACTACGGCGACCAGATGCTCGCCAACTTTCACGTCAACTGGCTCTCCCCCGTCAAGATTCGCCAAATGATCTTCGCCGGTTCCCGCAAGAGCGTCGTTTTCAACGAACTCAATACCACCGAGCCGGTCAAGGTGTACGACCGTGGTATCGAGCTCGGCTCAGGGGTCGAAGGCCGGCACAAGCTCCTCGTCGGTTACCGCACTGGCGATGTCTGGAGTCCTCACATTGAGGCGGGCGAGGCACTTCAGAGCATGGTGGCGCATTTCGCGGAGTGCATCCGCGAAGGCAAGACGCCGCTCAGTGACGGTCGGATGGGTCTGCGGGTGACCCGGTTGCTCGACGCGGCGAATCGTAGCATTCGTGCCCAAGGGGGGCGTGTCGTTCTTTCCCACGGAGCCAACCACAATGGCAATTCAGACGCATCCGCGATCGGACCCCTCGAACGGAATCAGGATCGCGCCGGACGTCAGGCTCGGTCGCGACTTGATTATTCACTGCTTCGTTAATCTCTACGGTTGCTCGATCGGTGACGACACGCGCATCGGCAGCTTCGTCGAGGTCCAGAAGAACGTGTCGATTGGCGCACGTTGCAAGATCTCCAGCCACACGTTCCTCTGCGAAGGGGTCACCATTGAGGACGACGTCTTCATAGGCCATGGTGTGATGTTCATTAACGATATCGACCCCCGGGCGAGCGATCACGGTCGCCCGTTGACCGACCAGGATTGGACCGTCAGGCCGACGCGGATCTGTCAGGGTGCCTCGATCGGCAGTGGAGCGGTGATCCTCGGTGGTCTCACGATTGGGCCCGAGGCATTGGTGGCCGCGGGGGCCGTCGTGACCCGAGACGTGGCGGCTCGTGGGGTTGTCAAAGGAGTTCCAGCCCGGCAGTTTCGTCTCCGAGAATCGAGAGGAGTGCAGAGCCCATGAGTATCGTCACCGAGAAACTCCTGCCGACGCTGGAGTCTCAACCCGCGCCTTCGACGATTCCGCTGCTCGACCTGAAAGCCCAGTATCTCTACCTGCGAGAGGAGATCTCCCGGGCACTCCAGGACGTCGCCGACAGTGGAACCTATGTGCTCGGCTCGCGAGTCCGCGAGTTCGAGGAGGCGTTCGCGGCCCACATTGGCGCCCGGCACTGCGTCGGCGTCAATAGCGGGACCTCCGCGCTTCATTTGGCACTGATCACCGCGGGGGTCGGGGTCGGCGATGAGGTGATCACCGTGCCGATGACCTTCGTCGCGACGACCTGGGCGATCAGCTACGTGGGAGCGCGACCGGTCCTGGTCGATGTCGACCCGGTGACCTACACCATGGACGTCGGCCAAGTCGAACGGAAGATCACCGCGCGCACTCGCGCCATTCTTCCGGTCCACCTCTATGGACAACCCGCCGACCTCGCGCCTCTGCTGGAAATTGGCCGGCGCTATGGCATCCCCGTGATCGAGGACGCGGCTCAAGCCCATGACGCCCGCTATCACGGTCAAGGGGCGGGAACCCTCGGTTTTGCCGGCTGCTTCAGCTTCTATCCGGGGAAGAACCTCGGCGCCTACGGCGAGGCCGGCGCGATCGTGACCGACGACGACTGCGTTGCCGCGCGGCTCCGTCGGCTCAGAGACCACGCTCAGGGGCAGCGTTACCATCACGACGAGCTCGGCTTCAACTATCGGATGGATGCATTTCAAGGCGCGGTCCTGGGAGTGAAACTACGCTATCTCGACGCCTGGACCCATGCGAGGCACCGTCTTGCCGCCGGTTATCGGGAACGGCTCGCCGATCTGCCGCTCCAATTGCCCACCGAGGCGTGCGATCTCCGGCATGCCTGGCACCTTTACGTTGTCCTCCACCCCGAGCGCGACCGACTTCGTTGTGAGTTGGAAGTGCTCGGGATCAGCACGGGCCTGCATTACCCGATCCCAGTCCATCTTCAGAGAGCGTATTCCCATCTGGGCTATCGCGAAGGCGACTTCCCGGTCGCCGAGCGTATCGCACGGGAATGTCTGTCGCTACCGCTCTTTCCCGAGATGACGGCAATCCAGCAGGATCAGGTCGTCGCGGCCGTGCGAACGCTCTTACGGGAGGACCCGGTATGACGTGCTCACTTGAAGGGAAGACGTTCCTGGTGACGGGGGGGGCGGGGCTGATCGGCTCGCACATCGTCGACCAGTTGATCGATGAGGGAGCGGGTGAGATCCGCGTGCTCGACAACCTGGTTCGCGGGTCCGACGCCAACCTGGCCTTCGCACGAAGTCGTTACCCGATCACGTTCATTGATGGCGATGTCCGTAACCGTCGGACGGTCGCGGATGCCGTGGCGGGGTGTGACTATGTCTTTCATCAGGCGGCGATCCGGATCACGCTTTGCGCCGAGCAGCCGCGGGAGTGTCTGGACGTTTTGGTGATGGGGGCCTTCAACGTCTTCGAGGCGGCCGTGGCGTCGGGGGTCGAGAAGGTCGTCTTCGCGTCGTCGGCCTCGGTCTACGGCGGAGCGAAGGACTTTCCCACCCGCGAAGTCCACCACCCCTATGGAAATCGCACCCTCTACGGCGCCGCGAAGCTGATGAACGAGGGGATTGCACGAAGCTTTCACGATATGTACGGCTTACCGAGTGTAGGCTTGCGCTACTTCAACGTCTATGGCCCTCGTATGGACGTAACCGGGGCTTATACCGAGGTCTTTATTCGATGGCTCGATTGCATCGAACAAGGGAGGGCGCCGCAAATCCATGGCGCCGGTTCCACGTCAATGGACTTCGTCTTTGTCGAGGACGTGGCGCGTGCCAACCTGCTCGCGATGAAATCGGACCGGGTCGACGATGTCTACAACGTCGCCAGCGGGACCGAGACGAGCCTCCTGGCGCTTTGGGACGCGATGCGGAGGGTGAGCGGGGCCTCGGACCTGGCGCCGGAGCACCTCCCGGCGCGGAAGGTGAATCCGGTGCCCCGGAGGCTGGGGGACACGCACTTGGCCCAACGGGACCTGGGGTTTTCGACAACGATTTCCCTCGAAGAAGGCCTACGCCGGCTCGTGACATGGAGACATTCGTTGAGGCTTCCGCTCGAGGAGGTGGCTCGGTGAGTCGCGTGCAACTGCGGAAGATTCCAATCACCCGGCCCAACCTGGGTGAGGCCGAAGTCGCGGCCGCGCGGCAGGCCATCCTCTCGGGTTGGATCACTCAAGGTCCCGAGGTCGCGGCGTTCGAGGAGGAATTCGCCGCCTACGTCGGCGCTTCCCACGCCTGTGCCGTCTCGAGTTGCACGACCGCACTGCACCTGGCACTTCACGCTTTGGGTGTTGGACCCGGCGACGAGGTCATCACGGTTAGCCATTCGTTTATCGCCACCACCAACGCGATTCGCTACTGCGGAGCTCGGCCGATCTTCGTAGATATTGAGCCGCGGACCTTGAACCTCGATCCCGCCTTGATCGAGGCGGCCATCACGCCGCGGACCCGGGCCCTCGTTCTCGTACACCAAATCGGGCTCCCTTGCGACATGCGGGTGATCCTCGAGATCACCGGGCGGCACGGCCTGCCGGTGATTGAGGACGCCGCCTGCGCCATCGGATCCGAGTTGCTCGTGGACAACCAGTGGGAGCGGATCGGCCGGCCGCACGGCACGGTCGCCTGCTTTTCGTTCCACCCTCGCAAAGTGCTGACCACGGGTGACGGGGGAATGATCACCACCCTCGATTCCCAACTCGACGACAAATTCCGGCGGCTCCGGCAGCATGGAATGAGCATCCCGGACACGGCCCGCCACTCGTCCGAGACGGTCCTTTTCGAGGAGTACCCGATCGTCGGCTTCAACTACCGTATGACCGACATCCAGGCCGCGATCGGTCGCGTTCAGCTTGAACGCCTGCCTGGAATGCTGGCGAGACGTTTGGCCTTGGCCAATGAGTACACCCGAGGGCTGGGCGAGATCCCGGGCCTGGAGCCTCCCGAGCGGCCCGCCGGGACGCGGCCCAACTACCAATCCTATGCGGTCCGAGTGACGGCCAACTTCCCGATCGGCCGCGATCAACTGATGCAGTCGCTCCTGGAGCAAGGCATCAGCACCCGCCGCGGCATCATGAACGCCCATCAGGAACCGGCCTACGCGGGGCAATGGCACGGCGCATTACCTCACTCGGAGGCGGCGAGGGACGGGGTCATCCTCCTGCCGCTCTATGACACGATGACCATGGATGATCAAGACTACATTCTCGAGACGCTGCGGGACCTTGCCGCGGCGATCAGAATCTGAGGCGTGTGATGAGCCTACCACTCGTGATCCTGGGGACCGGAGGAAGCGTTCACGACGTCCTCGACATCGTCGAGGCGGTTAATCAGCGTACGCCGACGTGGGAGGTGGTCGGTTATCTCGACGACGCTCGGCCCGCGGGCTCCCGACACCTCGATCTCGAGGTGCTCGGCCCGCTGCACGTGGCGGAACGGTTCTATGGCCATGCCTTCGTCAATGCGATCGGCAGCGACTCGACGTTCCGACGGCTCCCCGAAATCTTGCAGTCGACGGGTCTGGCCCCGGACGAATTTACCACCCTGATCCACCCGGCCGCTTCGGTCTCCTCCCGCGCGCAACTCGGCCGAGGAGTTACGGTCAACTATGGCGTCAGCGTCGGGGGGGGAGCGAAGATCGGTAACAACGTCATCCTCTGTCCCGGATGCATCGTGGGCCATGACGCGACGATCGAGGATTATTCGATCCTCGCGCCTCGGACCGTGATTAGCGGACATGTCCATGTGGGACGAGGTTGCTATATCGGCGCGAGGGCGGTGATCCGCCAGAGGATCCGAATCGGCGCGGGATCGCTGGTCGGGATGGGGGCGGTCGTTATCCGTGAGACCGACGCCGGCTCGATCGTGGTCGGCAACCCCGCACGTCCGCTCTTGCGTGTCAACCCACTATCCCTCACCTCACTGAGCGAGACCGGAAAATGAGCCAGGTCGACGTGATCGTCCCGTGCTACAAGTACGCGCACTTCCTTCGCCAGTGCGTCGAGAGCGTTCTGACGCAGGAGGGCGTCGACCTTCGGGTTCTCATCATTGACGACGCCTCGCCCGACGACACTCCGACAGTGGCCGCGGCCTTGATCGAAGCCGATCCGCGGGTCCAATATCGCCGACATGCCGTGAACCAAGGCCATATCGCTACCTATAACGAAGGCTTGAACTGGGCCGAGGGAGATTATACCGTCCTGCTCTCGGCCGACGATCTGCTCGCGCCCGGCGCACTGGCTCGTGCGGCGAAGCCGATGGATCATGATCCGAAGGTCGGCATGATTTATGGTCGAGGGGTCGCATTCCATTCGGATCAGCCGATCCCGGAATGGCACGCGTCCGCCGAGTCGTCCGGCCTGGAAATTGTCCCCGGCAGCGAATTCCTGGAAAAGTGCTGCACCGCTGCCGACAACCCCGTGTGCACGCCGACCGCCGTCGTGCGGACTCGCCTTCAGAAGGAGTTGGGAGGTTACCGCCAAGAACTTCCCCATGCCGGTGACATGGAGATGTGGATGCGATTCGCGGCCCACTCGCCTATCGGCATTCTCTCTTCACTCCAGGCCTTTTACCGGCTTCACTCCGCGAATATGAGCTCGTATTGGTTCAATACCATTCTTGCGGACTTGAGACAAAAAAAGGTGGTATTCGATACGATCTTCGACTCTTACTCCCATCGGATCAATGACGCCGAACGGTTGAGGTCCGTGGCCAATCGCTCGATCGCACGCGAGAGCTTTTGGCAGGCAATCCTTGCGTTTGACCGCGGCGATCTCTCGTCACATCATATCATGGTGACATTTGCAGTAAACGCGTATCCTGGACTTCGTGACGAGCCCGAGTGGGCTCGGATGGCGTGGAAGCGACGTTTAGGGCCAAGGTTCTGGTCGGCATTGCGGCCTCTGGCCCAGCGGATTCGTCACGTCTGGTTGAATCGTGTGACTCAGCCAAGTTGAGAGGCCAACTTCGATTCGTAGTCCTGGATGAGAGGTTCGCATGGAGCTTGCAATTCGGGTCGCGAATGTATCGAAACTCTATCATCTGGGGGCTCGCCAGCAGGCGGGTTACGCGACGCTCCGGGAGAGCCTGGGGGCGGCCGTCGCCGCTCCGATCAGGCGTCTGCGTCAGTTCTACCAGGGTGATCGCACGGGCTTGCATGACGCGCAAAGCGATGAGCATTGGGCCCTGAAGGACGTCTCGTTTGAGATCCGTCCGGGCGAGGCGATCGGGATCATTGGCCGCAACGGCGCAGGAAAATCGACGCTTCTGAAAATCCTGAGCCGAATTACATCGCCGACGGATGGCCGCGTTCGGATTCGTGGTCGCTTGGGAAGTTTGCTGGAGGTCGGAACGGGCTTTCATCCGGAATTGACTGGTCGCGAGAACGTTTTCCTGTACGGAGCCATCATCGGGATGGGCCGCCAGGAAATTGCGCGCAAGTTCGACGCGATCGTTGATTTCGCCGAAATCGACCGATTCATTGATACGCCCGTGAAGCGCTACTCAAGTGGCATGTACGTGCGTTTGGCGTTCGCCGTAGCGGCTCACATGGAACCCGACATCCTCCTGATCGACGAGGTCCTCTCCGTCGGCGACCTTGCGTTTCAGAGAAAATGCATGGAGCACACGAAGCGACTCCTGGAGAGCGATGCAACCCTCTTGTTCGTCTCACACAATATGTTTTCAATCAAGGCGCTATGCCCTCGATCCGTCTATCTCTCAAAAGGCAAAGTCGTCTTCGATGGCGCAACGGAGGAAGCCGTTTGTCACTATGACCAAGACGGAAGCATGGAGGTTGCGAACTGGGCGGAAAAGACGGTGGGCTCCGACCCCTCACAATGCCCGATCTCAATCAGCTCGATGGAAACGCTGGACGATGAGGGGCAGTCACGCACCCTCTTCAAATACGGCGACAGGATTCGCATCCGACTCCACTATGAGGTCCGGAAGCCGATTCGCGAACCGAACTTCACTGTGGCCATGGTGCGGTCCGATGCGGTGGCTTGCTGTAATTATAACACAAGCATGGACGGCTTCTCGACCGCATTGGTTTCCGGCAGCGGGACCATTGAATTACGCACTCCCCCGCTCAAACTGGTCTCCGAGCTCTACGCCCTCCATGTCCTGGTCTGGGACACTTCGTTTCAGCATCTTTACTGTGCCCAGGTCGGAAAGAGCATCCATATCAGCCATCCCGATCTTAGCACCGAGTTTGGTGTGTTTCATGAACCCGCGGAGTGGTGTTGGAGAAACTGATTGCCACCCTGCAACGCGAGCCAGGCGCACCATGGGTCCCTGGCTCTGCAATCGCGGGTTGCCTGGCCGATGCTCAGGAAAAAAAGAGGGAGAGGGAAGCAATTATGGGTGTCTCGATCGCTATTGCGACCTATAACCGGGCCGAAGAACTCGAGCGGACGCTTATCAGCCTCGATCAGGTTGATCGGGCCGGACTCGAGGATTACGAAATCCTGATTGTCGACAACCGTAGCAGTGATCATACCAGCGAGGTGGCGGCGAGGATGTCTCACCGTTTTTCGGGGCGGTTGCGGTACATTCACGAACCGAAACAAGGCTTGAGCCACGCTCGGAATCGTGCCATCTCCGAGGCTTGCTTCCCCATCATCGTTTTTGTGGACGACGACGTAAACTTTGATGGGAATTGGTTGCGTCATTTGATGGCGGCCTTCGAGACCGGCGGTCATGCCGCGATCGGCGGTCGCGCTTCGCTCATCTTCCCCCAGGCCCGACCGAAGTGGCTCGGCGAGCGCGACGAGGGGCTGCTCACGAAGGTGGAACTCGGATCAGAGCGGCGGCCAGCAAATCCAGGCGAACTCTTTGGCCTGAATCTCGCTCTCCTCAAGGAGTGGGTCGATCACGTCGGAGGGTTCAGGACGGATCTTGGCCGGGTTGGGAAATGCTTGTTGGGCGGCGAAGAATCGGAACTGCTCGAGAGAATCGCGGCGGCGGGAGGAACCCTGCTGTACGAACCGGCCCTGATTGTCGGGCACCGGGTCCCACCCGAGCGGCTCCGCCGACGCTGGTTCTGGAGCCGCTGTTACTGGGGGGAACGCGGTGAGATGCGGGTACGGCCCGAGCAAGAGGTCTGCCTGCACGAAGTCATTCGGAGAGGCTGGCACGTCGCACTCACTTGTAAGGATCTCTCGCGGGCCCTGCTCTCGCTTAGTCCTGGGAATGAAGAATGTTTTCATTACTCGTGTGTGCTTGCGGGACGACTTGGAGCGTGCGTGGGAATGTTTCTTCGTCTGGCGACGAAGCCTCGGCTGGTTCCGTTTCATTCCGTCGATCGATCCGAGTCTCGACTGCCCAGGGCTCGAGCATTCCTCGTCGGTTCATCGGGGCTTCGTGATCGTCGCTGAGGCTTGAACTGACCGTAATCAATGATGCAGAAGATCAACAACTCGTTCGTCGAAGAGCGACTCAATTTAGCCGCCATCGAGCCGCGGTGATTCGGTCGAAACCGTGCTTCCGATCGTGTAGTGTTGCACGTTCTCAGCGGTTATCTGCGTTTGCGTCGCATCTCGTCCCACCAGGCGAACTCTCTTCAATTCGTCTCAACCCCCGAAACAATCCCTGCCCTCGATTTCCAAAAACCTGCGACCTCACGGTTCCGGGTCTGCATTGAACCCGGCTCATTGTCGTGGCTCGCTCCAGTCGCTTGGGCATCGCCTGAATGAAGTCGCATGTCTCCGACAGTGACTGCAACTTGGCTCACTGAACCGCGGTCGGATCCATTCAAGCCATGACCAAACTAGGGTGTGGCGACCCTGGGACCATCGCTCCCCTGCCCATGGCAGACGCCACATCGGAGGACCTAGTGATGAACAGACGATTCCATCGTCAGTCGAAAATGAAGAAGCACCACTTTGCGAATCATCCTTTTGTCGAGGTATTGGAAGACAAAGTCCTTTTTGCTGTCAACCCAATCGTCGCTGAAAATCAGTTACCTGGTAATCCTCCGAGCGAGTGGGACATTGCCGGCTCGGGCGACACGTCGCTCCAGGGGTTCGCCACGGACATCAGTGTCGATCAAGGGCAGACGGTCTCTTTCAAGATCAACGATACATCCTCCGCTCCCTATCAAATTGATATCTATCGTATGGGGTATTATGCGGGCTTGGGCGCACGGAGGGTGGCGACGATCCCTTCCACCCAGACGCTTCGGATCGTGCAGCCGGCCCCGCTCACCGATGCGTCCACGGGGCTTGTCGACGCAGGGAACTGGGCGGTGGCCGCGACATGGGCGGTTCCCTCGACGGCGACGTCCGGGATCTATTTCGCCAAGATCACGCGCACCGATACGGGCGGGGCAAGCCATATTTACTTCGTGGTCCGCGACGATGGCGGGCATTCCGACTTACTCTTCCAGACCTCCGACACGACTTGGGAAGCGTACAACAACTGGGGTGGTGTGAGCTTCTACACCGGTCCGCTCGGCCAGAATCCCAGTCGGGCCTACGAGATCAGCTATAACCGGCCGTTCATCACCCGAACCAGCACTGTCGGCGGACGTGATTTCGTCTTTGGTGAAGAGTATCCCATGGTTCGCTGGCTGGAAGCAAACGGGTACGACGTCAGCTATTTCACCGGGGTGGATAGCGATCGCTACGGCTCGGAAATCCTTCAACATCATGGGTTCTTGTCCGTTGGCCATGATGAATATTGGTCCGGTCAGCAGCGGGCCAACGTCGAGACCGCGCGCGACGCGGGCGTGAACCTCGCCTTCTTCAGCGCCAACGAGATCTACTGGAAAACGCGCTGGGATACCAGTATCGACTCGTCCCACACTCCGTACCGAACCCTGGTCTGCTACAAAGAAACGATCGCGGCCAATAAGATCGATCCGATGGCCGGCGTCTGGACTGGCACCTGGCGCGATCCCCGGTTCCGCACTCCAGGGGACGGCGGTTTGTCGGAGAACGCTCTCTCAGGTCAAATCTTCGTCGTCAATCGCGGTCCTGGGGGCGAGACCGGGACGTCGATGAATGTTCCCCAAGCCGATGGACTGCTACGGCTCTGGCGCAACACCGCCGTCGCCGGCCTTGCGCCCGGTCAGACCGCGACGCTCGGCGATCAGGTTCTCGGCTACGAGTGGGACGAGGATCGTGACAACGCATTCCGGCCCGCCGGCCTGATTCGCATGTCCTCGACGACTCAGAACATCCCTCAGTTAATTGATGACAGTTATGTGAACTGCCCATTCGGAGGCTCGGGGGCCAACCCGGGAGGGGTGTGCGCGTCGTGCGGTTGTGTCGTCAAAACGGGGACCGCGACCCATAGCCTGACCCTCTACCGCGCCAGCAGCGGGGCCTTGGTCTTCGGCGCGGGGACGGTCCAGTGGTCGTGGGGCCTGGACGGGACCCATGATGGAGGCTCGACAGTCCCCGACCAGAGCATGCGTCAGGCGACTGTCAACCTGTTCGCCGACATGGGCGTTCAACCCGCGACGCTCCAGTCCGGCCTGGTCTATGCCACGATGTCGACCGACACGGTCGGCCCCTCATCCGTCGTCACCTCGCCGTCATCGGGTTCGAGCCTCCAGGTCGGCGTTCCGATCACGATCACCGGTACCGCGGCGGATACCGGCGGTGGCCGGGTGGGGGGCGTCGAGGTCTCGGTCGATGGCGGACAAACCTGGAGCCGAGCCACGGGACGAGAAAATTGGAGCTACACCTGGACGCCTGCCATCAGCGGCCTGATCCTCATTGAAAGCCGCGCCACCGACGACAGCGCCAACATCGGCAAACCCTCGGCAAGTGTCTCCGAAAACGTCACGCTCATGCCCACGAGCGCAACCGGGCTTGTCGCCGAGTACAACTTCGACGCGGGGAGTGGCACGACGCTCACCGACCTGTCGGGTCAGAACAACAATGGGACCATCTCGAACGCGACCTGGACGACTTCCGGCCATACCGGCTCCGCGCTTGCCTTCAATGGCACGAACAGTTGGGTGACGGTCGCCAACTCCAGCTCGCTCAATCTGAGCAGCGCCATGACACTGGAGGCCTGGGTCAAGCCCACCTCCATCACCAACCCCAGTCCCCTTCTCTTCAGGGAGGGAGCCGGAAACAGTGCATACTCACTTTATGGTGCCTATAAGTCCGTACCCAGTATTTATATCAACCACAATATCACAGGGGAGCTCAGCGCCCCGGCCTACCAGTCCCTCGCGACGAATACGTGGAGCCATGTCGCGGCCACGTACGATGGATCGACGCTTCTCCTCTATGTGAACGGAGTCAGGGTCAGTCAGGCCACGGGTGTCACCACCTTGTCCTCGTCCGGCGGGGCGCTTCGGATTGGGGGAGACTCCACGTTCGGCGAGTTCTTCAATGGCCTGATTGACGACGTCCGGATTTATAATCGTTCCTTGAGTATGGCGGAAATTCAAGCCGACATGGGCACCCCCGTCGGAGGCGCCATGGATAGCACGCCCCCCACCGCCGCGATCACATCGCCGGTTGCCAATGCAAGCCTCAGCGGAACCACCACGATCGTGGCGAATGCAACGGACTTCACCGGGGTCGCCGGCGTCCAGTTCCTGCTCAACGGCAGCCCACTCGGGGTCGAAGATGTTGCCGCACCGTTCTCGTTGGCCTGGAATACGACGAGTGTGGCCAACGGGACCTATCTTTTGTCGGCGCGAGCACGCGACATGGCAGGGAATTTCAAGACCTCCAGCACCGTGTCGGTTACTGTCAATAATCCCACCGATTTGGTCGCTCCGACGGTCCGGCTCATGAGTCCCTACGCCAACACGACGGCTGGCAGCCAGATGGTTCTTGCGGCCTTCGCTTCGGATAACGTCGGTGTCACCCAAGTGCAGTTCCTGGCCAACGGCAATCCGCTCGGGTCGGCGCTCACGACGGCCCCGTACAGGGCCCTTGCCACCCTCGCGACGGGCACCTACACCATTACCGCCGTGGCGACCGACGCCCATGGCAACCAGGCAACCTCGAGTTCGTTCACGGTGACGGTGGATACCACGGCTCCGACCGTGACCAGCCAGTCCCCTGCTCCGAACGCGACTGGAATTGCCACAGACAGTCCCATCAAGGTCACGTTCAATAAGCCGATTTTGTTCAATCCGAACAATGTCTCCGTAACCGGTTCCAACGGGACTGTGACCGGCAGTCTGATTTATGACGCTCCCACGCAGTCCTTGATCTTCTCGCAGGACCTGATTCCGTCAACCAGATACACCGTCACTCTCAACGGGATCTCAGACATTTATGGCAATGTTCAGGCGCCGATTTCCTGGTCCTTCACCACCTCCAGCGTGTACCGTGCCTCCTTCTGGGGAGGCGGAGCGATTCCTGACATTGCCTCCGCTACTGACCATGCGGCCGTCGAGGTCGGTATGAAGTTCACGAGCGGCACCGCGGGACAGATCACCGGCATCCGCTTCTACAAAGGGGCCGCGAACACCGGGACCCATGTCGCCCACCTCTGGACCGCCACGGGAACCCTCCTCGCCACCGCCACGTTCACGGGTGAGTCGGCGTCGGGGTGGCAGCAAGTTCTCTTCTCCGCGCCGGTGGCCATTTCCGCGAATACGACCTACGTTGTCTCCTACTTCGCCCCCGTGGGTGGCTATGCGACCACGGCCGGATACTTCGCCAATTCAGGGTTCGACAACGGGGATCTCCACGCGCCCTCAGGTCCAACGAGTGGTGGTAACGGACTCTACCTCTATACCAACAGCGGCGGATTCCCCAACGCTTCGTTCCAATCGAGCAACTACTGGGTCGACCCCATCTTCGGGCTCTCCGGCGCCGACACCACCCCACCCTCGGTCAGCCTTGTCACGCCAGCCAGCAACGCGACCGGTGTGGCGGTTGGCACGACCGTCTCCGCCTCCTTCAGCGAAGCGGTTCAGCCCAGCACCATCGTGATGACGCTGACAGGGCCGGGAGGAGCCGTCGCGGGATCGTTCGCCTACACTACCAGCACCAACACGGCCACGTTTACGCCGTCGGCCCCGCTGGCCGCGTCGACCACCTACACCGTCAACGTCAGCGGCGCCAAGGACCTCGCCAACAACGTCATGGCTCCAACCTCCTGGTCGTTCACCACCGGAACCGGCAGCGTCTCGGTCAGCTCGTTCTGGAGTAACTCCGTGATTCCCGCGGTTGCTTCGGACGCCGACACCTCGGCCGTCGAGCTTGGCATGAAATTCACCAGTGACACCGCGGGAACCATTACGGGGGTCCGCTTCTATAAAGGGGCCGCGAACACCGGGACCCATGTCGCCCACCTCTGGACCGCCACGGGAACCCTCCTCGCCACCGCCACGTTCACGGGTGAGTCGGCGTCGGGGTGGCAGCAAGTTCTCTTCTCCGCGCCGGTGGCCATTTCCGCGAATACGACCTACGTTGTCTCCTACTTCGCCCCCGTGGGTCGGTATGCAAGCAATTCGGCATATTTCGCCACGTCCGGAGTCGATAACGGGACGCTCCATGCCCCCTCAAGCCCGGCGAGCGGAGGCAACGGACTCTACGTCTATGGCAGCAGTGGCGGGTTCCCGACGAATTCCTACAATTCGACCAACTACTGGGTCGACGTCGTCTACAGCGGCACGGACACGACGCCGCCCACCGTCACCACCAGCACACCCGCCGCGAATGCGACCGGAGTCGCGACCACCACCACGGTTTCCGCGATCTTCAGCGAACCGGTTCAGGCCGGCACCATCGTGATGACGCTGACGGGTCCGGGAGGAGCCGTCGCGGGATCGTTCGCCTACACCACCGGCACCAACACGGCCACGTTTACGCCGTCGGCCTCGCTGGCTGCGCAGACCACCTACACCGTCAACGTCAGCGGCGCCAAGGACCTCGCCAACAACGTCATGGCCCCAACCTCTTGGTCGTTTACCACCGGAACCGGCAGCGTCTCGGTCAGCTCGTTCTGGAGTAACTCCGTGATTCCCGCGGTTGCTTCGGACGCCGACACCTCGGCCGTCGAGCTTGGCATGAAATTCACCAGTGACACCGCGGGAACCATTACGGGGGTCCGCTTCTATAAAGGGGCCGCGAACACCGGGACCCATGTCGCCCACCTCTGGACCGCCACGGGAACCCTCCTCGCCACCGCCACGTTCACGGGTGAGTCGGCGTCGGGGTGGCAGCAAGTTCTCTTCTCCGCGCCGGTGGCCATTTCCGCGAATACGACCTACGTTGTCTCCTACTTCGCCCCCGTGGGTCGGTATGCAAGCAATTCGGCATATTTCGCCACGTCCGGAGTCGATAACGGGACGCTCCATGCCCCCTCAAGCCCGGCGAGCGGAGGCAACGGACTCTACGTCTATGGCAGCAATGGCGGGTTCCCGACGAATTCCTACAATTCGACCAACTACTGGGTCGACGTCGTCTACAGCGGCACGGACACGACGCCGCCCACCGTCACCACCAGCACACCCGCCGCGAATGCGACCGGAGTCGCGACCACCACCACGGTTTCCGCGATCTTCAGCGAACCGGTTCAGGCCGGCACCATCGTGATGACGCTGACGGGTCCGGGAGGAGCCGTCGCGGGATCGTTCGCCTACACCACCAGCACCAACACGGCCACGTTTACGCCGTCGGCCCCGCTGGCCGCGCAGACCAACTACACCGTCAACGTCAGCGGCGCCAAGGACCTCGCCAACAACGTTATGACGAGTGTCGCTTGGACCTTCACGACCGCAACGCCAAGCGTCTGGACCGAATCGACCCCGGCGGATTTCGCCACCGGAACCTTCAACGGGACCCTGGTCGCCGATGCGTCAGCCGGCGGAATCAAGCTGGCGTCAAATCTGCGAGACGACTTCATCAGCAGTACGCTGGGCCCGTTGTGGACGACCGTCGCATGGGGCCCCTCAGCCCGCTCGACGATCACGGGAGGCGTCGTCACGGTCGCCGCTGAGGAGATCTTCCATAATGCGGCAACGGCTACGGATACGGGGGTTGAAGGCCGGATCAGCTTTTCCAATGCCTATCAGCACTTCGGAATGGCCACCGACCTTGTGACGAGCATTGGAAATTCCTGGGCGCTGTTCAGCACGAGTGGAACGACGAACACGCTCTTCGCCCGGGTCAACGTTAACGGGGTCATGCAAGACGTCAACCTCGGCGCCCTGCCGGTCGGTTTCCATACGTACCAGATCCAGCCGGTTGCGACCGGCTTTGCGTTCTCCGTCGATGGAGTGCTCCAGACCACAATCACCGCGACGTTGCCGGCCGGAACGAATCTGAGACTCGTGCTCTCCGACTTCGCGGGAGCTTCTCAGTCCCCCCTTCAAGCGGACTGGACCCGAGTCATGGGAGGAACCTACATCTCCTCAACCTTCGACGCGGGAAAGACCACGACTTGGCTGAACGCGTCCTGGACCTCGTCACTCCCCGCCGGCACCAGTGTGATCGTCCAGACGAGCAGTTCCACCGACAACGTCACCTGGTCGCCCTGGGCAGCGGTCGTCAACGGTGGGACGATCGCGAGTCCAAGCGGCCGTTACCTGCGATACCGACTCGTGCTGACCTCGCCCGATTCGATCGCGATCCCCACCTTGCTCGGGATCTCGATCTACCGGATGTGAGAACACGCCGGCGACGAATCGGAACGGGAACCGCCAGGGAAGGCGTGAAATCCGGCCATCATCCGCCTCAGGCTGACTGTCGGCGATCGAGGCGAGCTCACCTTCGATTCGCATGTCTTCCGGTCGCCCATCGTTCGGAGGTGGAAAAGCATTGCGGAAGTCGCGGCAATGGGCGCACAAACGGGCGAGTCGACCGAGCCAATCGTCGCCCTCGCGGAGGGGATGGCCTCCGAGGTCCGGCGTCCTCGGTTAGCGGGCAAAGCGAGTGGAGGCCGAACGATACGGAGTGGGAGACGTCACGGAGGCCGGGTGAGGGGATCAGCACGGCCGCACCACCGCGATCGGTTCAGTCCCCGTTACCCACACGCACACCGTGGTCAATTTTTTGGGGACGACATCGACCCCATTGCAAGATATCAGAAATGGTGTTACACAATAAATGCCACATTCACAGATGAATGAGAAGAGTGGGTACGATCGCTCGACGCGTGGTCAGTCTCCCTACGCGGAATCGGGATGTTGGTCAACGATGCATGCTGCATTGGTGTTGCTGGGTTTGCCATATGTCCTCGACCGTCGGGTGAGCGGGCTCGGGCGGTGGATCAATCGCTTCGGGCAAGAAGTCATTGGGCTTGCGTGAGTTATGGGTCGACTGCGATCGTCGTCTGTCCACGGGTGTGGTCCTGCAACATGCGAGTGTGAGGAATACCTTGGGAATGGTCCTCGTCACGGACTGAGGGGGCAATTTTCGGGTTTTCTGTTGCAGGTATGGAATTTGCTCTTGAATGGGTTCAGGTCGTCCGTCATTTGGTTCGCGGATCCAGGGGATTCGCGGCGGAGCGTATTCGAGCCTTTCGAGCAGGCTCACGAGGATGCTTGCATCAGAGTCAGCCCTTCTCGCTTCAAGGGAGGAGCTTGACGTCTGCTCCACGAAACCGATTGAGCTGGGAAAGATCGTGTCGGAAAAATGACGATCGTTACCCTTCCACGTGGGAGGGTATCCACGCGAAACTTGGATAATCACTCGTAAGGAAATGTGCATGGATCGTATTCAAGTCCGATTAGCCGACGGTGAGACTTGGGATCCGACTGTAGGCGATCCAGCCCGGCAGGATCCTGAGTTCGACGCGCTCCTTGCCGCCGCGATCGATGTCGAGGATCATTCGGAGGCGTTGAGGGCTGAGCTAGCGTTAACAATCTATTTGTTGCGTCGGAACTATGACCTGAGTCCCGATGAACTCGCGTTGCTGCTGACGTTCACGCCGGACGATCCGGCGTTGGCGACCCTGCAGAGTGCGATTCACGATCTCGTGGTTGAGAGAATTCAGGGCAATCGGGGAGCGGTAGGGGTGCCGGCAACCGAGAACCAGCTTCCTGGCCGGTCCAACGTCATTCCGGGGACGCGGTGAAGCCACGCCGTCTGCGCAGAGAAAGGTGTTACCTGGATGATGTCCGCGCTCGATTGAGTCGCGATTTGCGCGAATGCTGAAATCTTGGCGCTGGGCAAGATCAGTTGGGGCTCGTATTTGTTGAGTGTGAGTGGGTGTCTGGGGTTCTGCCGTTTTCAGAGAGTTTGACGGGTTGTTTTTCCAAAAGCGTCAAGCCCGCCCTCGACGTTGGTTCTCGCCATGCGTCGCCCCTGCTCGGCGGATCAAGGCACAGGGCTGGGCGGTTCTGGTTCCCCGTGCGGCTTCCGGCGAGCCAAGGGATAACCTGATCGGGCCGATCCTCCCGTGAGCGATGCGTCTGTCGATCAAGGTCAGGACGAAGGTGGCTGGAGCGGTCCACTTGGGCTGGCAATCGCGAGTCTCGACCGCGATTCAACGGCAATGTCACCAGGAACTTCAACAGCCGTCTGTGATCGTGGGCCGCAGAGCGACAGCAAACTTCACGCTCGATCCCCCGGACGTGAGCCGTAGCCACGCCGATCTCCAAGGTCGTCGCAGGGCATCTCTTTTCAACGATTCGCAATCGAGCTTAAGAACGACACGAGTCGCCACGTTATCGGGTCGTCCGCCCGGATCCATCCACCCGGTGCCGTGGCCCCAGTGTCAAAAGAACCAGCCCATGGCTAGGCCCAAAGCCAAGGGAGTTCACGCTCCCCGCTCGCCATTCAGAGGCGAGCGAAATCCCTTGTACCACGATCGGTACCGTCCCTTGTTCGTTGGTATTCGCTCGCCTTCCAAAGGCGAGCGGGGAGCTGATCGCTCCCTGTCTTCCGACGGACGAAGAGCCCTCAGCAACATGGCGACAGTTTCAAAACCGGAAACTGTAGCCAGGGCGCCGGGTTAATGGATCCGGGCCACCCGAGGTTGGGCGGAACACACGGTAACGTGGCGACAGTCTCCAAAACCGTGATCGGCAGCTTGCATCTCTCCTCATCTCTCACACCGCAACGCAACCACCGCCCCCCCCGCTTCGGTAAACCCGCGCCAGACGAACCGTCGACCCGCGTGGCGTGGGGCAGCGATACGTCGAAAGCATCGCTCCACGCTGGTTTGGCAACCCATCCTCCTTGATGTCACGAGACGAGTCGATTGCCAGATCGAGAGAAGTGAATCACTTCGTGCTCGACGAGAAGGGGTAAACATGAAACGCAATTGTGCATGCAGCAATAAGCGTGTGCGTAGTTGCGATCTTCCCATCTTTCATTCGATCCGCCGCGTGAGTGGCGATCTGATGGTGCCGAAAATGATTGATGTAGAGTCCGCAATCAAGGCCAGATTTGATTTGCTGTCACCGCTACTCAATGAGCGGACCCGCCGTCTCATCAGTGCGGCTGAGGCAGGGGTCTTGGGACGCGGCGGCATCACGATCGTCTCCCGGCTCACGGGAGTCTCGCGTCGTGCCATCGCCGCTGGGCTCGCAGAGCTACGGTCGCGCGACAATTCCGCACGGGGGCGGGTTCGTCGCCCTGGGGGAGGTCGACGACGGAGAATTGTCGATGACGACACGCTGGTCCGAGATCTTGAGCAATTGATTAACCCCGTATCCAAGGGCGACCTTACGTCTCCCTTGAGATGGACCTGCTCCAGTGTGCGAACCTTGGCCGCGGAACTGGTTCGGATCGGGCACGCGACGAGCCATCGGATGGTGGCGGAATTGCTTCACAGTTCTGGGTATAGCCTTCAATCAAAGCGACGGCGCGTGGAGGGAGGCGGCCCGAGTCATCGTGACATTCAGTTCGGGTACATCAATCATAAGGTCAGCGAAGCGCTTCGCACCGGGCAACCCGTCATCACGGTCGAGTCGATGACGAAGGAAATTGTGGATCAACCGAAGTCCAAGGGAAAATCGGTGACTCCGGATGAAATCCACAGACCCGATCGCTTAGAAAATGTCAATGTCGGAGAAACCGGGCGATGTGAATTTCATTTGGACGATGAGCACGCCGGAGCTCATGGGAAAGGCCGGAGCGGCGTGATGGTGGATCGCGATATGACCGAGTTTACCGTCGAGGTCATCCATCGCTGGTGGCAATCGATGGGGAGCAAGCTCTTTCTGAAGGCCCAGAGTTTGCTGGTCGTGGCCGACATTGGTGGCGGCGATGACTTGACAGCTCACCTCTGGCGATCGGGACTTCAAAAACTCGCGAATGAGACCCAACTGGCGATCTCGGTCTTCCACTTTCCACCGGCGACCACGCGGTGGAGTCACATCGAGCATCGACTCGTCGCGACCATCAGCCCGTACTTGCGCGATAAACCGGCAGTCAGTCATGACGTCGTCATCAGCCTCGTCACAGCGGCCCCCGCGGTCAGCGAACCTGGGGCCACGCGCTCACTCGTTCAGGAAGGTTCGACGCGCGGTACCGAATTGACCTACCAGGAGATCGAGAATCTCCTGTTGACGGCGGAGGGGTTACACGGCGGCTGGAACTATACAATCGTTCCCAACACCGCAGCGCAATAAGGCGGTTTGCCACGGGAATCGACGCGGGGTTCGCCCCAACCACGGGCGTTCCGAGCTCGTCCTCCAGCGTTTTACCGTCGATTGGTGCACGCTCTCGCCGGTTTCAGCCCCAACGGGGCGGGCTAAGGCAGCCCGGGCAATGCCCCATGTAATCGACATGTTCGCATTCCATGGCCCTGCAAGGGCGGCTTAATCCGAGCGGCAGCCTTGCGACGTAGTTCGTGCCAATGCAACCCTTTAAGTCGCCGTTTCGGGGCCGCTGATCCTCGTGACCGAATCCCCAAGGCGTTGCCTGGGCTACCTTGGGCCGCCCCGTTGGGGCTGAACCTGAACAGTCAAACCATAAACATGCTCACGATATACGTCCAGTTCGCGATAATTCGATCGCCATCCTACGGTAATCCGCTGTAGATTATCAACGAATCCTTCTCAACAAGCCCTGAAAGAGCGACCCACGGGATTGGGCCGCTCTTTCAGGGCTTCATTTTTTTCGCTTCATGAACCCTGGACCAGCCAACAATCCACCGGATTTCCCTGGTCTCCTGTGAGTCAGGTGCTCTGAAGTGGTCAAACTCCTTGGAGATCGTCCGGGTTCTTTTCCGACTCGCGAAGTGTGAGCCCCTATTGGTGACGAGCCCTTTCCGTGTACGATCACGGGGCTCCGCGTCCTGATTCGTACGCACGACCCAGACGCAGACGCGAGGATTGGTCGGGTCGTGAGCCAACTTTGGCTCGGCCCGCCACTGGCCGGGGACGTTCGACTGGTGAAGGCCGTCGAATCCGGGGTACGTGGCAAGAAGCCGCCGTGCCAACGCTCTCCGAGGGGTAAAGGTTCAAGATATGGACGATTCCGTCGGTCCCCGGCCACGCCGCGAGCACCGCTCCGCTGGTCCCTTCTTGCGCTGGCTGCTTGAGGGGCACCTCAAAAAGCTGGAGGGGCCATGGCTAAAGAAGCCGAATGAGCACGAGCATCCCTGGTGGCAGGTCATGTGCCTGACCGGGGTCGACTACTTCTCCACGCTGGGCTATCAGCCGGGGATTGCCGCACTGGCCGCAGGAGCGCTCTCGCCGATCGCCACGTTGATCCTAGTCCTGCTGACCCTGTTCGGGGCCCTGCCGATTTACGCTCGGGTTTCCCGTGAGAGCCCGCACGGCGAGGGCTCCATCGCCATGCTTGAACACCTGCTCTCGTGGTGGCAGGGCAAGCTGTTCATCTTGGCCCTGCTCGGGTTCGTGGCGACCGACTTCATTATTACGATCACCCTGTCAGCGGCTGATGCCACCGCCCACCTCGTTGAGAACCCGTTTTTGCACGACTTTCTGCACGGGCATGAAGTGGCCGTTGCGCTTGGACTGATCGCCGCGCTGGGGATCGTCTTTCTGAAGGGCTTCAAGGAAGCGATCGGGATTGCGGTGGCGCTTGTGGCCGTTTACCTGGTCTTGAATGCGGTCGTCATTGGCTACGGGCTCTACCGGGTCGTCCTTCATCCGAAAGTCATTGGCGATTGGAACCGGCGGCTCTTCGAGGCCCACGGCAACCCGATGGTCATGCTCGCGATCTCCTTGATGGTCTTTCCCAAGCTGGCGCTGGGCCTCTCCGGTTTCGAGACCGGTGTGGCGCTCATGCCGCTGGTCAAAGGGGGGCCGAAGGATACTCCTGAGAGTCCCGAAGGTCGCATTCGCAATACGCGAAAGCTTCTGGTCGTCGCGGCCCTGATCATGAGCGCCTACCTGATCAGTAGTAGCTTGGTGACGACTCTGCTGATCCCGGCCGAGGAGTTTCGCCCGGCGAGCAACGGATACCCGGCCGGCAAGGCCAACGGTCGCGCCTTATCCTATCTGGCGCATGGCTTCCTGGGCGAGATGTTTGGGAGCATCTACGATCTTTCGACGATCCTCATCCTCTGGTTCGCAGGCGCGTCGGCCATGGCCGGATTGTTGAATATCGTCCCGCGCTACCTGCCACGATTCGGCATGGCCCCGGAGTGGACCCGCGCGGCCCGTCCATTGGTCTTGATCTACACCGCGATCGCGTTCGCCGTCACCATCATCTTTCGGGCCAGCGTCGATGCGCAAGGAGGGGCATACGCCACCGGCGTCCTGGTCCTGATGACCTCGGCCTCGGTCGCCGTGACCCTCTCGGCCAAGCGTCGCGGTTCCAGGCGAGTGGCGGCAGGGTTCGGTGCCATTGCACTCGTGTTTGCCTACACGACCGTCGTCAACGTCCTTGAGCGACCGGATGGCGTAAAGATCGCTAGCTTCTTCATCACTGCGATCGTGGCGGTTTCATTCGTCTCGCGAATCTGGCGCACCCTGGAGTTGCGCGTCGAGGCGACCGAACTCGATGAGACAGCTCAAGCCTTCATCGACGACTTGGGTTCGGGCGGGATCCACATCATCGCGAACCAACCCGATGAACGCGACGTCCGGGAATACCAAGAGAAGGAGCGGGAGGCACGCGAGGATTTCCAGATCCCCCCCGACCATCCACTGTTGTTCTTCGAGGTCTACGTCCGAGACCCTTCCGACTTTTCCGAAGTGCTTCACGTGAGTGGGTCGGATGTGGGCGGTTATCGCGTGCTACGAGCGGAGGCCACGGCCGTCCCCAACGCGATCGCCGCGTTCTTGCTCCACCTGCGCGATATCACAGGACGGCGGCCGAATGCCTACTTCAACTGGGGCGAGGGAGATCCGCTTCTCTACCTGCTCAAGTATCTCCTGTCAGGTCAGGGGGATATCGCCCCAGTGACGCACGAGGTCCTGCGCCGGGCTGAGCCCGACCCGGCGCGGCGCCCCAAGATCCACGTCGGGGTCTGATCCGCCCGCAAGTTGTTGAATTCATCCCCTTCCACGGGGCCAGTTCTCAAGGAATGGGGCCCGTGGAAAGTGGAGGCTCTGATCGGGAAGGGTGGAATCCCGCGGCTCGTTGGCATTGGCGACTTCGCAGGGACCGCGCGCCACTCACTTACTGGCTCGCCGATTCCTTGGGTTCCGGGTCGTTCCGCAAATATGAAAGCAGGTCGAGTACCTGTTCTTTTCGGAGCACGTTCACGATGCCGAGAGGCATGTTCGAAAGCTCCGATCGGCGCCTTTGGAGGATGTTCGCCTTCTCGATCGCGACCAGATTCACCGCGCCGGGGGGGCGTAACACCACGAACCGATCATCCTCGCGTTCGACTCGGCCCGAGACCACCGCCCCGTCGGCCGTTTCGATCAAGATGCCCGCATATTCGTCGGGGATGACCTTCGACGGCAGCAGGATCGATTCGAGGAGGTCGTGGTTGTTCAGTCGGCGGCCAACGCCCGTCAGGTCAGGCCCGACACTCCCGCCCTCGCCCTCGAACCGATGGCACTGGATGCAGCCTGTGTCGCGGAACGCTTTCCGGCCTGCCTCCAGCGATCGCCCTGTCTTCAACTGGTCGAGCTCGGGCAGGAGGTCGGCCATCTCCCAGGCCTGGACGAACGTGTGCTCGGGCTTGAGCTGGGCGATCCAGTCCCGCAACAAAGTGACTGCCTGGTCGTCGACTCGGCTCGTCACCAGCGGTGGCATCTGGCCACGCCCGCGCACCGAGAGGCGACGCAGGAGCGCCGAGCGCTCGGGATCGCCGGGCGCAACCAGCATCGCGTTGCTGATGCCAAAGGTGTCATGCTGCGGCCGAGCGTCCAACAGCCCCATCTTGTCGCGTGGCGCTGCGAGGGTCAGGACCATCTTCGCGTTACCGCCGCCGGCCTCGATATGACAGACCGAGCAATTGACCTGCAAATATGTCCGCGCCCGCCGCTCGAGATCGTGACTGGAATCCCTCGGATCAATCAGTGTATCGAGATCTTTGGGTTCTTTGGGCAACGCCTTGGTGAAGAGACCGATATGGTCGAGCGTCCGGAGCTGGTTGTCGCGAACACCCCCGTAGTCATGATCTCGATTCAACTGCGCTCCGGTCACGCCCAGAACGAAACCGGCCGCTCGACTGTGACACGCCATGCACTCCGAGCGACTGGGAAAGCGCCATTTCTGACGGGCACCCGCCGGGCCGGCTATGGCGAATTCGCCGTCCTCGCCGTTCTTCGCCACCAGTGTTGCGTCGGTTTGCGCATCGTTCCAGCGGTACGAGTAGCCTGTCCACTCGCCTTGCTGACGGAGCATGACGCGGGTTTCCACCCGGAACCGCGACGCCTCGTTCCCAGGCTCACGTTCGAGCGTGAGCAATTGAACGAGCGCGGTGTTGTCGGGAAAGTCCCAGCCGCGGCCCGGGTCGAAACCGACTTTCAAATCACCCGGGACCGCGATGAAGTGCTCTGCACGCGCCCCGTCGGTCCAGCCTGGCGCATTCACAGAATAGGGAATGATTGCGGGATCAAGTTTATGTTCGGACGTTGAAGTCAAGAGGCCGGTCTGGCTCAGGAGGGTCGGGAACGGCGCTCGCGTTTCGGATTCTGGTACGGGGACGAGCCGATCGATTCCACCGCCGTGATCGACGATGAGTAGTTCCCCGTGGTGGTCGACTCGAAACGAGGCGATTTGGAGGGGGGTATCGGCCAGTTCGCGGTGCCAGAGCACGCGCTGGCCGTCGTGCTTCATTCCCCAGATCCGCCCGCTCGAATAGTCGCCGTAGATGTAGGCCCCGTTGAGGTCCGGGAGCTTGTCCCCATAGTAGACCACGCCGCCGGTCAGGGAGCGGAACTCCGCATGGGAATGCTCGATCGTGGGGGGGACGTGCGGTGTTGGACCTCGTTTCCGTTCGAGATAGAACGGGTGGCTCCCTTCGTACACGCTCCAGCCGTAATTCTCACCGCGGCCGATGAGATGAGCCGTTTCCCATTGGTCCTGGCCGTTGGTTCCCACCCAGATTTGCCCGGTCTTGGCGTCGCAGCCCATCCGCCAAGGGTTTCGTAGCCCGTAGGCCCAGATTTCCGGGCGGGCGCCTGGTGTTTTGACGAACGGATTGTCCGGCGGGATCGCATAGTGCTGATTGCCGTCGCGCTTGTTGACGTCGATCCGGAGTACGCTGCCGAGCAGGTCGTTGAGGGTTTGGCCGGAAACGTAAGTGTCCGAGTCGCTACTTCCGTCGCCGGTCGTGAGATAGAGCATCTGGTCGGGCCCGAACGTCATGTCGCCGCCGTCGTGTCCGGAGGATTGCCACTCGAGGATCAGCGTTTCGGACTTCGGCACGATCTTATGCAGCGGCTGGCGCTCGACTGTGTACCGGAGGATCTGATTCATCCGCTCCGGGGCCGCCCTCGGACCGTTGCGGAACAGATAAACGTAGCCGTTCGAGGCGTAGTCGGGATGAAAGCAGACGGAGTAGACCAGATACTTCGGGAGGTCGAGAACCAACTCGGAGTCCGCGGTGTCGGGGTCATCCTTGATCCGCACGATCCGTGAGCCCTGTTCGGCGGCAATCCCCTCCTGGATCACCCAGAGCTGATCGGTTCCTGGTTCCTCAGCCAGGTAGATCGGGGTTTTCCAGGTCAACTTCGTGAACGTTTTTTCGACCGTGTAGGGCAAGGGCGGTTCCGGCGAACCGATCAGGCGAGACGCGTTCCAGGGGACACGTTTCGGCAGGCCGAACGGCGCTTCGGCATCGGCCGGGGCCGAGAGGCCGAACCCGACGAGAAAGGTCAGGGCGACCAACGCGCAACCCGAGACGTTCCGGGCGTAACTGGGACGCATCTCTGTGCCTCTTCGGATTTGTGGCGGTCAATTCCATTCCGCGCGTCGGCAATCCGTCCGAGGAGGCGCTTCGGCTTCCTCATTCGCGAGCCGCTGTTCAGTCGAAATGACGTTACATGGTGCTATTGATAATCGATTCGAGTCACCCTATCCACGAGAAAGTCGGAAAATAGGTCTCCATCGCATGCCTGAAGTGATGTTAGCAGGCGCCTGGGTTGCGGTCGCTACGGAGGTCCAGCCGACTGCGATTAGGCGACTGGCTGTCCTGTCCGGCTCATCGGCCGAAGTGCAATCGTGAAGGATGCGGTCGTTCTGAACGCAGGAACCGTGTTCAGGGAGAACGTGAAGCAAACCGAGAGCATTCTTTGCGTTTGACCCGATCGATCGGTATTGTAAGGTCACCAGGGAAATTCAACAATCGTTTTACGGAAAACCGGTTGGATTTGACGGCCGCTCGATCGGGGCCGTACTCAGGCCTCGACAAGGATGTTTGTCAGTTGATTGAAATATGCAGTATTGTGGGTTTGATGTGAGCTGAGACCCCGAAACCATCGATCCATCCGAAGTGCGGAGACCTGAGCTGATGACACGGCAAACGACTCGTCGGCGTTTTGTCCCGAGATCGACGCATGTTGCGTTGAGTCTGGCTGTCACCCTGGCGTTTGCTGGATTCTTCGCGGTCGCTTCGCGCGTTGGCCACGCCGCCGAGCCTGAGGCCACGCCCGCGACTTCCTGGAAAGCAGGGGTGGCAAAGGTCGTTGTGACGCCTGAGAAGAGTGTCTGGCTTGCGGGATACGGATCGAAACGACCGCCGGACGGCAAGCTGCACGACTTATGGGTCAAGGTCCTGGCACTTGAAGATGAAAAAGGGCGTCGCGCGGTGATGATCACCAGCGATTTCCAAGGTGTTCCCAAGACGATGAGCGACCGGGTGTTTGCTCGGCTCAAACAGAAGTACGCGCTGGAACGCGACCAGGTGATGCTGACGTTTTCGCATAACCACTGCGGTCCCAGGCTGGGGGATGACCTGGTCGACTACTATCCGGTGGAAGCCGAGCAGGTCAAGCTGGTCGACGAGTATACGGCGGCGATGGTCGAGAAATTGGTTGCGGTGGTCGGCGAATCGCTGTCGAGGCTCGCTCCCGCGCGGCTCGGGATCGGCGCGGGGAAGGCGACCTTTGCCGTGAATCGGCGCAACAATCCCGAGGCGAAGGTGCCGGAATTGCTCGCGAACGGGACGCCGCTGGTCGGGCCGGTGGATCACAGTGTACCGGTCTTGACCGTGATGGGGCCGGAAGGGAACCTGGTGGCCGTGCTGTTCGGTTATGCCTGTCACCCCACGACGCTCAGCTTTACGACCTGGTGTGGCGACTACCCGGGGTTCGCCCAGCTCGAGGTGGAGCAGAATCACCCGGGAGCGACGGCTTTGTTCGTCAATACGTGTGGAGGCGATCAGAATCCGCTGCCAAGGCGAAGCGTCGAGCTCTGCGAGCGTTACGGGCACTTGCTGGCGACGGCGGTCGAAGACGCATTGAAGCAACCGTTGAAGTCGATATCTTCGGGGCTTCGAACCGCGTTCGAATACGTCGAGCTCCCCTACTTGCAGGTGGTGACTCGCAAGGAATTGATCGCCGCGCAAGCGGATCAGAGCCCGATTCGCGCGCGATGGGCCACGCGGATGCTCCGAAAGCTCGACGCGGGCGAGACCTTTGCGCACTCCTATCCGTATCCGGTGCATGCGTGGCGGCTCGGCAAGGAGTCGCTCGTGATTGGTCTGGGGGCAGAGACGGTCGTGGATTATGCGCTTCGGTTCAAACGCGAGTTCGGTCCCGGGACCTGGGTCTGCGGTTACGTGGATGACATGATCTCGTACATCCCCTCGCGACGCGTTTGGGAGGAAGGGGGCTACGAGGGTGGTTCGAACCTGTTCGAGTACGGCCGCCCTGCCCTTCGATGGGCCGGTGATATCGAAGACCGGATCGCCGGGACCGTCCACAAACTCGTCAAGCAGGTTCAAGACTGAGCGGGGGCACCTGAGCGTCGAAAGCGTGTCTTGGGTTCGGAGAGTCTCGGGCTCGTGAAATCCCGGACCCTCGAAGTTACCCGCGCAAATGTGGCTTTCCCCGATCTTTTCGGCTCTTGCTTGCATCCCGGTTTTCAGCCTTCGACAATCGGGTCGAAGTTGACGTGTCGTTGTGTTTCTGACAGGGAGAATTGCTGGTGAGAACTCGAAAATGCTTGTGGATTCTCGCCGGCCTGATCGCGGCGGTGAGCGTCTCGGAGGCCGCGGAGCCAGCCCCCGCGACCGACCTGGGCCCGGTCACGGAGACGCACGTGATGGTGCCGATGCGTGACGGGGTTCGACTGTCGACCTATCTCTACATCCCGAAGGGGGATGGTCCCTGGCCAGTCTTGTATGAACAGCGGTATGCCGACCTGAAGGGCGCACGCAAGAGCCTCGCCCGCATGGCCGCGGCGGGCTACGTCGTCGCCGGCCAGAATTTCCGGGGCGCCCAGCTCTCGGAAGGGACCTGGGTCGGCTATCGTGACCTCGGCTGGGGTGAAAAACGGGACGGCTACGACACGGTGGAATGGCTCGCCAAACAGCCGTGGTCGACAGGCAAGGTGGGGACGTTCGGTGGCTCGCAAGCCGGCTTCGCGCAAAACTTCCTGGCTGTCACCCGTCCGCCCCACCTGACCTGCCAGTACATGATCGACACCGGCCTGAGCCTGTTCCACGAAGGCTACCGGATCGGAGGCGCCACTCGGCCGGAACGGTTCAAAACCATGGACGCCGTCTGCCGCGTGCCCGAGGACAACCGCCGCCTTCTCAAAGAGTGGTTCACGCACCCTATCTGCGACGCCTACTGGGCTGACGAGGATTGCACCCGGCACTTCGATGCGATGAACGTCCCCTGTTTTACCGTCGGAAGCTGGTTTGATTTTATGTGCATCGGCTCGGTTGAGAGCTTCATCGGCCGCCAGCACCGAGGGGGACCGAATTCTCAAGGGAAGCAACAACTTCTGATCGGACCCTGGCTCCACGGCGGGGTGAAGGAGTCGAACAAAGTTGGCGAGCTGACCTATCCCGAGAACGCCCGATTCGCGATGGACGCGCACATGATCCGCTGGTTCGACCACTACCTCAAAGGGGTCGACAACGGTGTCGAGCGTGAGCCCACGGTTCGCTACTATGTGATGGGGGCGGTCGGAGAAGAAGCGGCCCCGGGCAACGAGTGGCGCACGGCGACCGACTGGCCGCTGCCCGTGGATGAGGCGTCACTCTACCTCCAAGAGGGAGGGAAACTCACCGCCAAGGCCCCCGAAACCCCAACGTCGGCGACGACCTTCCTGGCTGACCCGGTCCACCCGAACGAGATTCCGGCCCGTGGCTTCCCCGGGGCGAAAGACGCGCGTGAGTTCGAGAGCCAGGCGCAAGTGCGGACGTTTACCACGGAGGTCCTGACTGAACCCGTCGAGTGGACGGGGAAGGTGAAGGCGGAGCTCTACGTCGCTTCCACGGCCCGAGACACCGACTTCATCGTCCGGGTCTCCGATGTTTACCCTGACGGCCGCTCGATCCTGCTCATGGACTACGTGCGCCGGGCTCGTTACCGCGACGGGTATGACCGAGAGGTCCTGCTCGAGCCCGGCAAAATCGCCAAGGTCGCGTTCGACGTCGGCTGGACGAGCCAGGTCTTTAACCGCGGTCATCGGATTCGGATCACCGTGGCCAGTACCGGGGCCCCGTTCTACGAGCCGAACCCGAACACGGGCGAGCCACTGACGCTCGACCCTCCGGCGAATCAGGTCGTGGCGACGAATACGGTCTACCACGACCGCCCGCATGCGTCGCGGATCCTCGCGCCCGTGCGACCGAGCGCCTCGGTCGTCGACAAGCGGGCGCGGCTCGAACAGGAACTTCACGACGTGAAGGGTCGACTTGAAAAACGACCTGCGCTCAATCCCGCCGATCGGGACCAACGTGCCGATGCCGAGGTGTTCGCCAAGGCGATCACCTGGGCCCTCCGCTACGAATCGAAGCTGGCGCCGGCCGACTTCTCCCTGCTCGAACGGGCGATGGAGCGTTGCCGGAACCGGGTCGCCGCGCTCGAGGCTGGCAAGCAACCTTGGGGCGAGAAACAGGGGCCGGTCGTCCGGGGCTTCGTTTCCGCGGTGGATGGCTCGGTGCAACCCTACGGCGTGATCGTCCCGGCGAATTACGACCGCGCCAAACCGATCCGGCTCGACGTCGTGTTGCACGGCAGCTCGTTGCCGACCGGAATGAGTGAGTCGCGGTTCATGCAACGGTTCGACGAAGATAATCATCCCGGCAAAAAAAATCCTGATCAAAACTATATCGAACTCCATCCGTTGGGTCGGGTCGAGAATGGGTATCGTTGGGCGGGCGAGACCGACGTTTTCGAGGCGATCGAGGCCGTCTGTCGGAACTACGCGATCGACCGAGACCGAATCGTGCTCCGAGGGATGTCGATGGGCGCCTCGGGGACGTGGCACCTCGGGCTCAAGCACCCGGATCGATTCGTCGCCCTCGGCCCTTACTGCGGCTATGTCGACACGCGTCAGTTTTCCTTGACTCCCGTCCCCCGCTTCGTCAAAGTCGGCGCGTTGCCCTCCTACCAGGATAAAGGGTTGCATATGCTCGACTCGGTCGACTACGCGGCCAATGCCGGGATTGTGCCGGCCATCGCCTGCATGGGGGAGAAGGACGAGAACTTCCAGGCCCACGAAATGATGGGTCGAGCGATGGCCGATGCGGGCCTGACGATGGTCAACCTGATCTCGCCGGGAACCGGACACGTGATCGACCCCGTGACCCATCGCGAGCAGATGCGGCGGATTCAGGAGCATGCGGACAAAGGGCTGAACCACGCCCCGAGCTCGATTCGCTTCGTCACCTGGACCTTGAAGTACAGTCGCTCCCACTGGGTGCAAATCCTCGGCATGACCGAGCACTACACCCGGGCCGAGATCGTTGCCCGAGTGAGCGACGACGGCTCGATCGAAGTGGCGGAGCCGACCAACGTGAGCTGTTTCGCTCTCCATCCGCCGATCGCGAAGGCTGGCATCACGCGGATCCGGGTCGGTTCGGAATGGACTTCGATCTCGGGGAATGGTGCCGATCAGGGCGACCATGCGATCGTCCTCGCCAAACGCGAGGGCCGATGGGTCGACGACGGTGCGCTCGACGACTCCCAACGGATCAGCAAACGCCCCGGATTACAGGGGCCGATCGATGATGCGTTCACGACTCCATTCCTCTGCGTCCGTGGCACCGGGACGCCCTGGAACCCGGCCGTTCAGGCGTGGTCGGAGGAGAGCTTGAAGCAGTTCGCCGCCGAGTGGAACCAGTATTTCCGCGGCGAACTGCCGATCAAGGATGATACGGCCGTGACCCCGGACGACTTGCGCCGCGCAAACCTCATCCTCTTCGGCGACCCCGGGAGCAACCGCTGGATCAGCCAGGTGCTTCCTCAACTTCCGGTCCGTTGGACGAAGGACGAATGCACGGTCGGCAATGCAACGTACCCGGCGGCGAATTATGCACCGTTGTTGATTCATCCCAATCCGCTCGCTCCCCATCGGTACGTGGTTCTCAATAGCGGCCACACCTTTCATGCGAAGGAATTGTCGACCCTCAACTACCTGCTCTTCCCCCGCCTGGGCGATTGGGCCGTCGTCAAGCTTGCCGAGAATCGTTCGGGACCGGCAAACGATGAGGTCATTCAGGCCGGGTTGTTCGACGAGCGTTGGCAAGTGCCCGGGGCCGCGGCAATCAACGATTGATGAGATCCTTGGATTGGTGTTTGAACTTGCCAGGTGACTTGGAGGCGACCTGATGGCGATCAGGCTGATGATTGGGTGGTCTGTCCTGGGGATGGCTCAAGTTGCCTCGGCCGCAGCGCCGGTGGACTATGGTCGTGAGATCAAGCCGATTCTGGCCGCGCGGTGTACGAGCTGTCATGGGGCGATCCGGCAGAAGGCGGGCTTACGTCTGGACACGGCGGAATTCCTCCGCCGCGGGGGCGATGGCGGGCCTGCGATTGAGCCGGGCAAGAGCGCCGAGAGCCTGATCCTCGAGCGGGTGGCCGAGGCGGCCGGCGCCGAGCGAATGCCGCCCGAGAGCGAGGGTGTGCCACTAACCGCCGTAGAGGTCGAGACACTCCGGGCCTGGATCGACCAGGGGGCCAACGCACCGCCGGAGCCGACCCCTGAGGATCCCCGCCGGCACTGGGCCTATCAGCCACCGGTTCGACTCGCGGTCCCGCGCCCCAACGACCCAGCCTGGGCGAACAACTCGATCGACGCCTTTCTCGCCGCCGGCTATCAATCCCGAGGCCTGAAGCCGAGTCCGCCGGTGGCCGGCGACCTTTGGCTCCGCCGCGTTTCGCTCGACCTGATCGGTCTGCCACCGACCCGTGCGGAACGGCAACGGTTTCTTGCCGACCGATCGGCCGACGCGGCGAGTGGCGTTGTCGACCGCCTTCTCGCCGACCCGCGCCATGGCGAGCGCTGGGGACGGCATTGGATGGATGTCTGGCGCTATAGTGACTGGTACGGACTCGGCGAGGAGATTCGCTACAGTCATCCTCATATCTGGCAATGGCGTGACTGGATCGTCGAGGCGCTGAACTCCGACAAGGGTTACAACCGGATGGTCGAGGAGATGCTCGCCGGCGACGAGCTCGCCCCCGACGACCCGGAGACAATCAGAGCGACCGGATTTCTGGTGCGGAACTGGAATATTTTCAATCGGAACGCCTGGCTCGATCACACCGTCGAGCACACCGCCCGCGCCTTCCTCGGCCTGACGATCCAGTGTGCCCGTTGCCACGACCACAAATTCGATCCGGTCTCCCAGGTCGACTATTACCGCCTTCGTGCCTTCTTCGAGCCTCACCACGTCCGGGTCGACCGAGTCCCGGGTCAGCCCGATCGCACCAAGGCGGGCTTGCCGCGGGTCTTCGATGACTTTCTGGAAACGTCGACGTACTTGTTCATTCGCGGTGATGAGACCACTCCCGATAAGACCCGACCGCTCCAGCCGGCGACTCCCAACGTCCTGGGGGGTGAGATCAAGATTGTCCCCGTTTCCCTCTCCGACGTTGCCGCCAGTCCCGACAAACGCGCGTTTGTCGCTCGCGAAGCACTCGAGGCCGTTCAGCAAGCCGTCGCGCAGGCCGGTTCCGTCGTCGCTGATGCTCGGAAGCGGTTCGAGCAGGCGGACAAAGCCCTCGCCGCCGCGACCGAATCCAACAATCAGGCCGAAACTCAAGTCAATGCCACCGCCGACAAGCCTGCCGAGCTCACGGCGGCGTTAGCCGCGGCTGCTTTGGTTATCGAGACGGTTGTCCGTGCGGATCGGGCCGCTCGCGACGCCCAGGTCGACCTCGATCTTGCAACGTCGCGTCTGGCCTTGGCCGAGGCCAGGCAGACGGCCTTGAAGGCGGTCCTGAGCGCCGAGGAACTTGAAGATCAGGGGGCCAAGGCCGACGGCTCCGAGGCGTGGGCCGAGGCCGCTCGAGCGGCGGTGACGGCTCAACGTCGACTCGCCTGGATCGAATCCAAGACCAACCGCCTGATCGCTCAGAGAGACCTGAGCCGCGCGCGACGCACCCTCGATGGCTTCCTCAACACGATTGGCGTTGACCCGAAGGCTGATCCCAACCAAGCGGCGCGCTCCAAGGTCGCCGGAGAGCTCGTCGAGGCACGCGGTCGACTCTCCCGTGCGGAATCGCAATTCGCCCGCGCAGAGAAATCCATCGGTGCACCCGTCACGACGGAATACACCCCGCGTGCGCTCGAATTTCCACGCGCCAAGACCACCTTTCGCGACATCCCGAGCAACGCCCCCTACGCCAAGACGAGTACGGGCCGCCGACTCGCGCTGGCGCGTTGGCTCGTCGACCGCCGCAATCCCCTGACGGCCCGCGTCGCGGTGAATCATGTCTGGGCCCGTCACTTTGGCGAACCCTTGGTCGGTTCCTTCGACGACTTCGGTCTGAGAACGCCTCGGCCCGATCACCACGAGCTGCTCGATTGGTTGGCCGTCGAGTTCATCGAATCCGGCTGGAGTTTCAAGCATCTGCATCGGTTGATCGTGACCTCGCAAGCGTACCGCATGCGCTCGACTGACGCGGGCGCCGCGGATTCGAACGTGGCCATCGACCCTGACAATCATTACGTCTGGCGGATGAATGTTCAGCGTATGGAGGGAGAGGTGGTCCGAGACAGCGTCCTGTTCCTTGCCGGTCTCCTCGACCCCAAGCTCGGTGGGCCTGACTTGCCCGTCGCCTCGGCCGAGACCGGCACCCGTCGGACCCTCTACTACCGCTATGCGAGCGGAGAGAACATCCCGTTCCTCTCGGTCTTTGATGCCGCGAGCGTGACCGATTGTTACCGCCGCCCCACCACGATCGTGCCTCAGCAGGCACTCGCCTTGAGTAATAGTGGGATGATTCTGACGCGAGCGGGGGACATCGCCTCGGTGATCGACCATGAAGTCGGTGCGGAGCCCGCGGTCCGGGGAGCGTTCATTGACTCCGCCTACGAGCGACTCCTGGGCCGGTCGCCGACCGTCGCGGAGCGGCTTGAGTGCGCGTCGGGCCTCGAGCGGCTCGCATCGGCGTTTGCCACGGAGAAGCAAGGCGCCTCACCGGAAGGTCGGGCGCGTGTGGCCCTGGTCCATGTGCTCTTGAATCATAACGATTTTATCACGATCCAATAATTGGGACGGACGCCATGGACGAACATCACGCAATGTGTGCCTGCCCTGGACCGACGCGTCGAGGGTTCCTGGCGGATGCCGGGATGGGGTTTGTCGGTCTGGCGCTGGGGGCGATGCTCCACCGTGATGGAGTGGTCCGCGCCAATTCCATTCCAGGCTGGGGTCCCCCCGACGGCCAGCCGCATTTTCCGCCACGGGCCAAACGGGTCATCTGGCTGATGATGCGCGGAGGTGTCAGCCACCTCGAGAGTTTCGACCCCAAGCCCGAATTGACGAAGAACGCGGGGAAGACGATCAACGAGAGTGCGTACAAGAATACGGTTTTCGGTTCGCCGTTCTTGAGGAACGTCCGCGAGCAGGTTGCCAACAACATCATCGATAAAACCAAGGTGAAGATCTATCCCACTCAGATTGGGTTCAAGAAGGGGGGGCAGAGCGGGATCGAGGTCAGCGACTGGTGGCCGCACGTCCGTGGCTGTGTGGACGACATTGCCGTGATTCGGTCGATGTACACGACCGACAACAACCACGGTGCCCAGATGGAATTCTTCACCGGGCGGCACCTGCTCGACGGCTGTTATCCGACGATTGGCGCGTGGGTCAACTACGGCCTCGGCGCGTTGAGCGATGACTTACCTCAGTTCATCTCGATGGGTCCGGCCCTCGAACACCAGTGCTTGGGGGCCACCGACGCCAACTACCTCGGCCCCGAGAACTCGGGCGTCACGCTCAAAATTGACCCGGCGGACCCCCTGCCCTTCGCCCGGCCGGGAGTGCCGCTCGGGGCGAACGAGGCGGCGATGAAGGCCGACTTGCTGGGGCGACTCAACGGCCTATCCGCGCTCGAGTACCCGAACGACCCCAAGCTCCGCGCCCGGATCAAGTCGTACGAACTGGCCTTTCGGATGCAGACGGCCGTCCCGGAAGTCCTCCGCTTTCAGGAGGAAAACGAAGCGACGCGTCGACTCTATGGACTCGACCAGGACGTGACCCGTCCGTTCGGTCAGCAGATGCTGGCGGCCCGCCGCCTGGCCGAGCGAGGCGTTCGCTTCATCCAGGTCTTCCACGGCGATGGCGCCGCGGGCGCCTGGGACGCTCACTCCGGCCTGGTTGCCAACCACTCGACCCTTTGCGCCCAGGTTGACAAGCCGATCGCCGGCCTGATCACCGACCTCAAACAACGGGGCTTGCTCGAAGACACCGTGGTTGTCTGGGCGACCGAGTTCGGCCGGACCCCTTGTGCCCAAGGGGCCGATGGCCGTGACCACCACAACTACGGCTTCTCAATCTGGATGGCCGGTGGTGGGATCCGGGGGGGCATCGTCCATGGCGCAACCGATGAGCTCGGGTTTCACGCGGTCGAGCATCGCCACTACGTCACCGACGTTCATGCGACTGTCCTCCACCTCCTCGGACTCGACTCGCGCCGGCTCGAAATCCCCGGCCGCAAACGACTCGAAGTCGATCACGGCAAGCGAATTCAAGAAATTCTTGTGTAGTGGCATATTGAATCGTAGGGTGGGCACGGCCCACCTCTTCGACTCGAGGACCGTGGCGGTGGTGATCTGCTTCGTTCCCAGGTAAGACCTGGTGGGCCGTGCCCACCCGACATGACGGCAAATGTCTTATCGGATTGGCACGACGCATCAACGTTCCCTTAAGGTGGATTAAGGCGAAATTATTCTTGCCAGGGCTGCTGGCGGAACCAATCGCGGAGGAGTTCCGCGGCAGGGCGGTCATCGCCGGGGGGACGGTCGATGAGGGGCAAATCCTGGGCTCGCACCAGTTGGCGGATCAAGTGGTCGTTTTCCCCCGAGGGATCGGCGGCGATAACCGACGGGTGAATGACGATGCAGTCCCAGCCCCCAAGGCCGAAGTTCAGAGACCAGTTCATAAGCCACGCGTAATCGTGGATGAACGCTTCCTGCACGCCTGGCTTGGCGGTACGCGGGACCGCGATCACGACGAGGTCGGGAGCCGCCGGACGAATTCGCGCCTTGGCATCTTGCTCCAGCTCCGCGAGCGTTTTCCCGTCCGTGGGCCAGGGAGTGACTTCGAGCTTGGCGTCGGGAGCCTCGGCCTTCAACGCTGCGCGGAGTAGGTCGTCGAAGGGGGGCATGGCGATGATCCGGATCGGTCGGCCCTCCTTGAGTTGGGCGGTCGTCCGCGCGAGCAAGGGAGTCGGTGGGGGGACGTCGGCCAGCGAGACGTCGGTTCCGGTGATCGCCTGGGCGATCGATTCCGCGATCCGCTTGTGGCCGTCCATGTTGGGGTGGATCTCGTCACTCATCCCGAGCCGCCAGGCGCGCCCGTCACGGTTGCGCTGGGACTCTCCCCGGGCATAAATGTCGCAGACCGGGACGTTCAGTCGCCGCCCAACTTCACGCACGACATCACAGTAGGCGAGCAATTTCGTGATTGGGCGATCCCCGGTGTCGATCACGTTGTTCGGCGTGCAGAGGAGCACCTCGACGCCCGCGGATTGGCACCGAGCGACGATCTCGTCGAGGTTCTTGCGGTACTCCTCGATCGGGATCCGGGCCACGTCGTTGAGGCCGAACATGACCGTGACGAGCGTGGGCTTGTGACTCAAGACATCGCGGTCGATCCGCGCCAGGGCGTCGCGCGTGGTATGACCGCTGATCCCGGCGTTGGTCATGGTGAGGTTGGCCGTGGGACAGGATCGTCGCAGGGCAAGCCTAAGCATATCGGTATAGGCTCGGCGCCCCCCGGTATGGTAATAGACCCCGGTCACACTGTCCCCGAAGCAGACGACTCGCACCGGCTTGCCCCCCTGAAGGGCTTCGCGGGTCGACTTGAGAACAGGCGGCTTCGGTTCCTCCCAGAGCACTCGAGCGACGAACAAGGCACCTTTCGCGCCGCGTTCTCGAGCCTTTTGGTCCCACAGACCCTCGGATACGGTGACCCAGGACTCGCGATCGCTGATCGCCGCCGCCCCGAAATTGCCGAGCTCCGCGCCGCGCTCGGGTACGAGCACTCGTTCCGTTTCCCGGATGACCGAGAGCCGTTGCGGATCGACCTGGGCGAGAAAGAGCGGGGCCCGGTGCCGCATGATGTGATCGTTGTTGGCGCCGCGACGGGTATAGATGAGGAAGAGGCAGTCGCCGTGAGCGAGCCAGTGTTGCTGCGTGTTGTAGCTCCCAAGTTCCTGGTCGTCGTCAAATGTCCAGGCCTTGACGGGTCGGTAGTGGAGCCCATCGTCGCCGGCGGTGACGTATCCCTTCAGGTCGTTGCGGATCGTCAGGAAATACCGGCCCCCCGCGCGAATCAGCGACGGCTCATAGAGACCGCGGGCGACGTCCAACGCCAGGACGTCGCCGTGCTCGCGGTAGGTCAGCTTGTCTCCGTCGAACCCGCAGCGAACTACCGTTACGGCATATGGCACCTCAGCCGATCGGCCGATGTAGAACGGGAGAAGGATCGATCCGTCGGGTTCGACGACGAACTGGGCGCACGCGCTTCGGGCAAAGTTGAACGACTCGCCGTCCGGCATCTCGAGTCGTCGCCAGGCCGTCCACCGACTCGACTTCGGGTCGAACACCGCGTACGCCGTCTGGTTGGAACGAGGCTGGTCCTCGAGTTGCTTCCCTTTTTTGCTGTACCGCACCTGGGCCCCGACCGCGAGAACCTTGCCCGTTGCCGGATGCCAACCGGGGGTGACGTCCGCGACCGCCACGTCAACATCACCGGGCTCATGGATCCAGTCCAGCTCCGCAACGGCGTCGGGCTCGGTCCAGGTCTGGCCGAGGTCTTTGCTCCGCATCATACTCAGACCCGAGTAGTGGTCGGACACGTTCAAATGCTTTTGCAAGGTCATCAACACCTCGGGAACTCCCGGCTCGTTGGGCGACGGGATCGCCGTCACGCGCGGGTGATACCAGAGAAACTTGCCGTCGTTGTGCTCGAGCACGGTGTCAAGCCGGGTCGTGAACGGGACGCGAGGAGTGTTGGGCCGGACGGCTTCGAGGAGTACCGGAATCATCGCGTTCGCGAGGTCTTGGTGCCCGGCAGGATTGGGGTGGTAGCCGTCGGTCGTCCAGTCCTTCAGGGACTGGCCCTTGGCCTCTGCATCGGTCCAGCGCGCGAAGTGGTCGACGAGCGGCACCTGGCACTCCTTGGCCACCTCGCGACAGGCCACCATGAATGGGGCAAGGCGGAGGTTTCGGTTCTCGCCGAGCCCATTGAGCGGAGCGTTCTCCGCCTCACGCGGGGCCGTCATCAAGACCGGATCGATCCCATGGAGCAGCAATCGTTCGACGATGGCGCGCAAGTTCTTCCGGAAGTCGTCCAGACTGACGCGCGGGCCTTCTTTGCCGGCATCCACATAGCTGTCGTTGGTGCCGTACATCACTGTGACGACTTGCGGCCGCGAATTGGTAATCGCGTCCAACCGCTTCAAGGCCTGGTCGGTCCGCTCGCCACCGATGCCCAGGTTGAGCACCCGGACATTGAGCCCCTTCGTCTTTAGTTCGCGTTCGCTGATCGCCGCGAACGTCTCTTCCGGTCGGACCCCCGCCCGGACACCGTGGGTGATTGAGTCGCCCAACGTCACGATGGTGAGAACGGGCGACGGTGAGGAAGGGGGAGCCGGGGGAGCGTCAGCCCTGGCAGTCGTGAACAGCAAGACCCAGGAGGCCAGGTACGCGGTGGTTCGTCGCATCGGTATCATCGATAGTCCGTCCCGTGTCGGAGGGTCGACTCGTTCAGGCCCCGACTCTATCACTGAAGATTGACAACTGCGAGTTTCCAACCGCTTCGGCGCGAAGGTAAACTGGGAAACCGACCGCTGCCCCCGCTCCTCATCCCAAATGCGATCGCACGAGTGCGACTCGCCGCGATTACCGCTTTGGATGAGCAGGCCGGTTGTGGTACAATTGTTTTTCAGTGTCATCAGAACAAAGCCCCTGGCCCTGATCGGACAACGTCATGATCGAGACATCGTGGCTGCGAGGTCAATGGACGCCTCGCCATCAGACGAACCGGACCAGGGGCGAAAGTCTGGGACGGATCGTTGCGGTTTCGATCGCACTCTTGGCCGTCGCCGCCGGGTCACCCGGGTCGGTTGCCGCCGCGGCGCCGGGCCAGGATGGCAATACGTTCTTCGAGAAGAACATTCGGCCCATCTTGGTTGAACGCTGCTACGAATGTCATTCCAAGCAGTCCAAGAAGATCCGAGGGGGGCTGAGCCTCGACCTCAAGGACGGCTGGGTGAAGGGGGGCGATCTTGGGCCGTCGATCGAGCCCGGCAAGCCGGACACGAGCCTCTTGATCCAGGCGGTGCGCTACGACGATGAAGACCTCAAAATGCCCCCCAAGGGCAAGCTGTCGGAGCGTGAGGTCGCCTTGCTGACGGAGTGGGTGGCGATGGGCGCTCCCGACCCGCGCTCCGGCGATGCTCCGACACCGGCCAAGACGCAAATCGATGCGGAGTCCGGGCGTTCGTTCTGGGCGTTTCGCGCTCCGGTCGACCCGCCAGTCCCGGTCGTCCGCAACACGGCCTGGCCTCGAACCGCGCTCGACCGCTTCCTCCTGGCTGCGCTCGAGGAGAAGGGGTTGCAGCCCGCGCCCGCGGCCGATAAACGAACGTTGATTCGTCGGGCGACCTTTGATCTGATTGGCCTGCCTCCCACGCCCGCCGAGATCGAGGCGTTCCTGGCCGATGAATCTCCCGACGCCTTCGCCCAGGTGGTGGACCGCTTGCTGGCCTCGCCCCACTACGGTGAGCGATGGGGGCGGCACTGGCTGGACGTGGCCCGTTACGCGGATTCCAACGGCCTTGATGAGAATGTCGCCTACGGCAACTCGTGGCGATATCGTGACTACGTCGTTCAGGCGTTCAACCAGGACAAGCCGTTTTCCCAGTTTCTCCGCGAGCAACTCGCGGGCGATTTGCTGCCGGCCGAGGGGGACGAAGCGACGACCCACGAGCGGTCGATCGCGACCGGATTCCTCTCGCTCGGCCCCAAGGTGTTGGCCGAGGTTGACGGCGTCAAGATGGAGATGGATATCGTCGACGAACAGGTCGACACCGTCGGCCGCGCGTTCATGGGGCTCACGATCGGTTGCGCCCGCTGTCACGACCACAAGTTCGACCCGATCGCCACGACCGACTACTACGCCTTGGCCGGGATCTTCCGCAGCACCAAGACCATGGAGACCTTCGAGAAGGTCGCCCGATGGTATGAGATCCCCCTGGCTACCGCGCAGGATCGGGCTCGACTGGCGGAACACGCCAAGCGGGTCAGCGATCAGAAAGCGGTGATCGACGCGCTGACCCGTCGTGCCAACGAGCAGCTTCAAGCGGCATCGGGCGCGGGATTCGTACTGCCGAAAGCCCCCGAGCCCCTCTACCCGCAAGCGACCAAAGATGAGCTCAAGCGATTGCGCGACGCCCTGAGCCAACTGGAAAAATCTGCCCCCGTGATGCCTGCGGCGATGGGGGTGACCGAGGGAACCGTCGCGGACGTCCCGGTGCACATTCGCGGTAGCCACCTGTCGCTCGGTGAGAAAGTCGCACGTCGGGTTCCGACGGTTCTGGCCTCCTCCGACGCGCCCAAGTTCAGTGCCTCCCAGAGCGGTCGGCTCGAATTCGCTCGCTGGCTGACCGATCCCGCGCATCCGCTCACCAGCCGGGTGATGGTCAATCGGCTCTGGCGCTGGCATTTCGGCAAGGGACTCGTCGCGACTCCCGACAACTTCGGAGCCCTGGGCGGACGCCCGACCAACCCGTTGCTCCTCGACTGGCTGGCCCAGCGATTCGTCGAATCGGGCTGGTCGATCAAGGCGATGCACCGAATCATCATGCTCTCAAGCACCTACAAGATGAGTGCGGCCTTCGACCCCAAAGGGGGGGAAGTCGACCCCGAAAATCTGCTTCACTGGCGGTTTAGCCCGCGCCGGCTCGAGGCGGAAGCGATTCGCGATGCGCTCCTGACCGTGAGCGGCACCTTGGATCCGACGATGGGGGGATCGCTCCTCAACGTCGAGAATCGCGGCTATTTCTTCGATCATACGTCGAAGGATGCCACCAACTATAACGTCCCGAGGCGGTCCGTCTACCTGCCGGTCGTGCGCAATCACATGTATGATGCGTTTGACCTGTTTGACTACTCTGAAGCCGGTGTCACCAACGGTGACCGGGCGACCACGACCGTCGCTCCGCAAGCTTTGTTCATGATGAACAGCACGCTAGTCGAGCAAGCGGCGCGGAGTTTGGCTTCCGACTTGCTGGCACCGAAGTTGGCCAGTGACGGCGACCGGATCGGCCGGCTCTACGTTCGCGCCTTCGGCCGGCCGCCGGAGCCGGCGGAAGTGGCCCGTGCCGGGGCGTTCCTCGACCGCTTCGCTCAAGGGATAGCGGCTTCGGTGCCCGACGCGCCGGAGCGAGTGCTCCGCACCTGGCAAGCGCTTTGCCAGGCGCTCCTGGCGTCCAACGAATTTGTTTATATCGAGTAACGAGGGCCAGACCGTGGACCAATTCAATTGGGAATTGACCTCGCGCCGTCGGATGCTGAAGGGTTGCGCCACGGGGTTTGGGGCCCTTGCCCTGGCCGCACTCATGGCCGAGGAATCCTCGGCCGGTGCGCCGGTCAAGAAGGCTGAGGGGCCGCCCGCACCACATTTTCCGGCACGGGCCAAGCGGGTCATTTTCCTGTTCATGAAGGGGGGGCCGTCGCACCTCGATACCTTCGACCCCAAGCCGCTCCTGCAACGCGATAACGGCAAGGACCTCCCTTTCCCCAAGCCGCGCGTCCAGTTCGCGCCGACTGGCAAACTGCTCGCCTCCCCTTGGAAATTCCAGAAGTACGGTCAGAGCGGGATCGAGGTCAGTTCGCTTTTCCCGAATGTGGCTCAATGCGTTGATGATCTGTGTATTATTAACTCGGTTCACGGCACCAACGCGGCCCACGGCGGAGCGTTGTTGAAGCTCCACACCGGCAGCGATAGCTTCGTGCGTCCGAGCATGGGGTCTTGGATCACCTACGGGCTGGGCACCGAGAACCAGGACCTGCCCGGGTTCATCACGATCTGCCCGACGCTGGCGCACGGCGGCGTGCTCAACTGGGGGTCGGCCTTCCTCCCCGCCCGCTACCAAGGGACTCCGCTCGGGAACGCGAGTGTGCCGTCCGATCGAGCCCGGGTTCGCTTCATCGAGAACGAGCAAACCCCTCGCGATCTTCAGCGCATGCAGCTCGACCTCTTGGCGGACCTGAATCGCGACCACCTCGCCGGTGTCGGCCCGAACCTCGACCTGGAAGGTCGGCTCGACTCGTTTGAGCTCGCGTTCCGGATGCAGTCGGCGATGCCGGAAATCCAGTCCCTGACGGGCGAGAACCCCGCGACCCTGAAGGCTTACGGCCTCGATGACCCGGTGACCGCGAACTTCGGCCGCCAGTGCCTGCTGGCCCGCCGGTTCGCCGAGCGTGGGGTCCGCTTCGTCCAGGTCACCCACAGCGACTCCTACGTGCAGTGGGATCAGCACTCCAAGCTCAAAGAGGGGCACGAGAAAAACGCACGCGAAGTCGACCTGCCAATCGCGGCGCTGCTCAGGGATCTCAAATCTCGCGGCTTGCTCGAGGACACGCTCGTCCTCTGGGGCGGCGAATTCGGCCGCACCCCGACCGCGCAAGGGACCGACGGCCGCGACCACAACCCCGAGGGGTTCACCCTCTGGATGGCCGGGGGGGGAGTCAAAGGCGGGTTCAAGTATGGCGCCACGGATGACTACGGCTATTATGCCGTTGAAAATAAGATGCACATCCATGACGTTCATGCCACGATCTTGCACCTGCTGGGGCTCAACCACGAGCGGCTCACCTACCAGTACGCGGGCCGCGACTTCCGCTTGACCGACGTTGCCGGCGAAGTGGCCCACGATCTCTTCGCTTGAGCTTCCCGTTCCACGCTGACCACGACTGAGGGCCATGGGTTCGACTGACTCCACCCGTGGCACCTCGGTTCTGGCTGCCTTGATGCGGGAAGAGGATTCCCACGGTTCCTCGACAAGGCGATCGGCCGGGATTGTGTTTCTCCTGGGGACGGATTCGCTCCTGCTTCGATCAACGTCCTGGCAAGTAACGCTTGTTGACTTTGGCGGCCACGGTGCCGATTCCGTAGTAGCCCACCGAGATCTGACCGACGTGAGTCAACAGGTCGTACGCCCGCCAGCGATCCCAGCCGTGCTCGGTCTCCATCCAGAGGCTCAGGAGGGCGTAGGCCTGGGCGATGGAGCGTTCCATCGGGGCGCCGCTCACGATCGTCATGATCTCGGTGGGGGTTTCGATTCGGGGCCATGTCAGCCGTTTCCCTTTGTGCAGGTCGACGGTGATCGTGGTCTCCGCGGGCATCTCCAGGCCGGTGGCCGATAATTCGCCGTGGCCCATCGCGGCGTGGGCGTCGCCCAGATAGAGGAATCCACCCGGGACGAAGACGGGTAAGTAGACAGTGCTTTCCGGGCCGGTCTCGATGATATCCATATTGCCGCCGTGCGGCCCGGCCGGCGCGGTCGTCGGGCAACCCCAGTCGGGGGCGGTGCCGATACAGCCGAGCATCGGCGTATAAGGGATTGTGACTGAGTCGCTCCAGTAAATCAGGCCGTCGCGAATCGGGCAGACGTGTGTGCCGTGGGGACAGTCGGTGCCGAGCCATTCGCAGAGTTGCTTCGGGTCGGCGGTTCGGGTCGCACATTCGCCGAGGGTCGGTCGGATCGCGTGGATCGTTACCGCCAGCGCATCACCGGGCTCGGCGCCTGCAACCACGATCGGTCCCGTGAGCGGGTTGCTATACGGCATCTTGATCTTGTCACGTCGATCGGCGTTGCTGCGAATCTGTCCCGAGAGCGCATCTTCGCTCGCGACCAAGAGGGTTTCGCCCGGCTCGATCCGCAGGCGGGGCTCGTGATGTCGGCTGAATTCATAGTAGAGCGGCCCGATGGGAAGGTGCTTCATCAGTGACCTCGTGGCGTCTCTCGATCCTGGCACGAACGATGAGTTTGCACGCTCGTGCCCAGGGTACCAGTACCGTCTCGCGGTTGCCGCAACGAACTCGTGGGAACTTGGCGGCGACGGCCCCGATAACATCGCCCAGCGGCTGAGCTATCATCCTCAGGCGGGACCTTCGCGATCGGCTCGGACGATGAAGTTTTCGTGCATTCATGCCCTGATCGACCGAATCCGCGTGTCTCTCCGCTCCCGGCTTCGCTACCTTAGGGGTTGCGGCCAGACGGCCACGATTGGCAAGTTCATGCGGACGGACGAGGACTTCATGCGACATCACGACGGACGAATGGGACGGGCGTACCCGGTCATTACGGCGATCCTCGCCGCGATGGCGCTCGGGGCCGATGACCCGGCTCGGAGCGATACGGATCAACGCGAAATTATGCTTCCGGGTCTGACTCGGTCCGGGGCCGTGCTCCTGCCGAATGGGTGGTCGTTGCAACCCGCGGGCAAGCAATCGCCGCTGGGCGACCTGCCCGTACTCCTGGTTGAGAACCCCAAGGCCCCGATCCTGGCGATCCTCCATGCCGGGTTCGGCGACCATGAGGTCTGGACCCTTGATGCCAAGTCCGGTCGGACCATCGCCCGCGCTGTCATTCCGGCAAGCTTCTCGGGCCTGACCTGGTCGGCGGACGGTCACCGACTCTATGTCGGAGGCGGGTTCGATGACCTGATCTACGGCTTTGACCACAAGGACGGGTTGCTCTCGAACCAATCGATCTATCAGTATCCCGACCGCGGCAAACCTCTGAACGGCCCCGGGGCAAGCCAAGCGGGCAAGAAACGCCAGCGCGTGACCGCGGGCCTGGCCGTCTCGGCCGACGGCAAAAGCCTCTGGGCCGCCAATGCCTTCGGCCACACGCTCGCGCGGTTTGACACCGAGTCGAAAGCCCTGGTATCCGAGGTCGAGCTCGGGCTCGACTCGTACCCCTACGGACTGGCACTCGACGAAAACACGGGGCGAATCTATGTGAGCCTATGGGGCGCGGCGAAGGTTGCGGTGATCGACATCAAGGCAAATGAGCTCCTCAGTCACTACGAGACGCAGGAGCACCCCAACGAGATGATCACCGCGAAGCAGGGGCAGTACCTCTTCGTCGCCAATGCGAACCGCAACACGGTGACGGTCCTCGACACCAAGATAGGGCAAGCGGTCGAGACGATCAACACCGCGATCGCCCCCGGCGCCCCGGCCGGATCGACACCCAGCTCGCTGTCGCTGACCCCCGACGAGTCGATCCTGCTCGTCGCCAACGCGAACACCAACGACGTGGCGGCGTTCAACGTCAAGGAGCCTGGCAAGAGTACTCCGCTCGGATTCATCCCGGTGGGCTGGTATCCCACGAGCGTCCGCGCCAGTCGCGACGGGAAAACGGTCTGGGTTACCAACGGCAAGGGGGCATCCTCCAAGGCGAACCGTGATGGCCCCCGCCCCGGCTTTGCAGGAGGAGGAGAGAACCGGATCCGCCAGTACATCGGCGGACTCCTTCAGGGCACCCTGTCCACGATCCCGATGCCCTCGCCCCGGCAGATGGCCGACTATTCCCGGACCGTTTACGCGTGCAGTCCGATCAGAAAGGATGACCCGGGCGGTGTAACCGGTCCCGAACTCGCCAAGGATAACCCCATTCCGCGCAAGGTCGGCGAACCCTCCCCGATCACCCATTGTATCTACATCATTAAAGAAAATCGCACCTACGACCAGGTCTTCGGCGACATGTCCGAGGGCAACGGCGAGCCTTCGCTCTGCCTCTTCCCCGAGAAGGTAACGCCCAATCATCATGCGTTGGCGCGTGAGTTCGTCCTCCTGGATAACTTCTACGTCGAGTCCGAGGTTTCGGCCGACGGCCACGAATGGACGATGGGAGCGTATGCGACCGACTTCGTGGAACGGACCTGGCCGCTGGGCTATCGGGGCGATGGTCGCGTCCCGTTCCCGGCCGAGGGGAATTTCGCGATCGCGACTCCGGCCGGCGGTTATCTCTGGGACCGCGCGGCGGCCAAGGGCGTTACGTATCGGAGCTACGGCGAATTCATCGAGAATGGCAAGACCCCCGCGGACCCGTCGCATACGAAGGTCAAGGCGCTCCAAGGCCATTTCGACCCGAAGTATCGTGGCTACGACCTCGACTACCCCGACCAGAAGCGGGCCGACCGGTTCCTCGAAGAGCTGGCCGAATTTGAGAAAACGGGGGAGATGCCCCGCCTGATCGTCTTGCGGCTCCCGAACGATCACACCTCGGGCACCGCGCCCGGGAAGCCGACGGTTACGGCGATGGTCGCCGACAACGACCTGGCGCTGGGCCGAGTCGTCGACGGTCTGTCACGGAGCAAGTTCTGGCCGAAGCTGGCGATCTTCGTGGTCGAGGATGATGCCCAGAACGGCTCGGACCACGTGGATGCCCATCGCACCGTGGCCTTGATGATCAGCCCGTATGCCAGGCGAAAGGTGGTCGATTCGACGATGTACTCCACCTCGTCGATGCTCCGCACCATCGAGCTCATCCTGGGGCTGGACCCGATGAGCCAGTTCGACGCTTCGTCGCGGCCGATGTCGCCGGCATTCACCGGAGCGGCCGATCCGTCGCCCTACACGGTCCGTCCGGCAAACGTGGACCTCAAGGAGGTGAACCTCCGTACGGCCCCGGGCGCTGCGGCGTCACTGAAGCTGGACCTCTCGAAGGAGGATCAGGCGGATGATCTCGTGTTCAACGAGATCATCTGGAAGGCCGTCAAAGGAGCGAACTCAACCATGCCGCCGCCGGTCCGCGCGGCCTTTGTGGTGCCGCGGCTGGAGAACGATGATGATGACGATTGATTAATACGACTGGAATCGAGACTGTCGCTACGTTACCGGATGATCCGCCTGGCCCCGGGTGGCCCGGACAACTTGCTTGTCCGGGCGGCGAAGCCGCATGAGGCGTCCGGTCGGCCGTGACTTTCCCTCGGGTCGGGCCAAACCCTGAGCCTCTTGTCGCTTCGCGACCCGGACAAGCAAGTTGTCCGGGCCACCCGGATCCGTCAACCCAGTGTCCTTGCTCCAGTGTCGAAAAGGGCGTCTAATTCCGCGTCGGGATTGCGGATTGGTCGCTTTACGCGGCGATACGCGGGCTTACGCTGGTTCGGAGGCCCGTCGCCGTTTGTCACGCAGCGTGAATTGTGGTGCTCGACACGATCGAAACGGCGCTGTGGTATCCTCTCTTCATTCTGCCCGCTTGGCTGGCGATCCGCCGTGTGAGAAGACTGGGGGTAGGGTCGTCGTTGATTCTACGGGCTCGCTTCAAGAATGAGGGTGTCAACGCGATGAACTCGGTAGGAAAGATCGCCATTGTCACGGGCGCGGGGTCGGGGATCGGGCGAGCGACCGCGCTGGCGCTGCTGCGGGACGGCTATTCGGTCGTGCTGGCCGGCCGCAGGTCGGAGGCGCTCGCCGAGACCGTGGCGCAGGCGGGACCGGCTGGGCCCCGCGCGCTTTCGGTTCCCACCGATGTGAGTGATCCGCTCTCCGTACAAGCACTCTTCGATGCGACGAAAGAGGCGTTTGGACGGCTCGATCTGCTGTTCAACAACGCCGGCACGGGCGCTCCGCCGGTCCCCTTGGAAGCGCTGACGTTCGAGCAGTGGCGGCGGGTCGTTGATATCAACCTCACCGGCGCTTTTCTCTGCACCCAGGCAGCCTTCCGGCTCATGAAGACGCAAGCCCCGAGGGGCGGCCGAATCATCAACAACGGCTCGATCTCGGCGACCACCCCCCGGCCCCACTCCGGGCCCTACACGGCGACCAAGCATGCGATTACCGGCTTGACCAAGTCGACCGCCCTCGACGGCCGCGAGTACGACATCGCCTGCGGTCAGATCGACATCGGCAACGCCGAGACCGAAATGACAGCCCGGATGAAAGGTGGGGTGCTCCAGGCGAACGGCGAGAAGGCCGTCGAGCCGACGATGGATGTGGACAACGTGGCGCGAACCGTGGTCTACATGGCAAGCCTGCCCCTTCAGGCCAACGCCCTCTTCATGACCTTGATGGCCACGAAGATGCCCTTCGTCGGCCGAGGCTGAGCGCCTTGCCGCCCCGGCCCTGCGCGGTTGCAAGCGGCGATCTCAACGATCGTGCAGCGTTCTCACTCCAAATCGTCCGGAGTCTCTTTCGACGCTTCGGGCATCCGCAACTTCGATCCCGGCTCCTCCCCCTCGGGGGCCTGCGCCAGAATTCGCAAGAGCAGCTCGTGCCCCTGGTAGGCTCCCTTGATCCAGACGAACGGACCGTTGCCGTCAGGCCAGCCGATCGTCGTCCAGCCGAAGTCCTCGATCCGCTCGAACGCGGATCGCAACGCCTCCAGATCCAGTGAGAACGCGGGAGAGACTACGGCTCCATCGTCCGCGCCGCCGATCAGTTCCACCGGAGTCGGATAGATATCGACCTCCCAATATCCATCCTTTTCCCCGTAGAGGATCCCCAGCGGCCCCATCAGGTTGTCGGCCGCCAGACTGGCCCCCACGGCCTCGATCAGGGAGTCGAGCCAGTTCGAGTCGTGGGTGTCGGTCAGGTCGCGCGGACCTTGGAACAGCTGGCGCCCCGCCTCGTTCCGCCGGTCGAACTCCTCGCGATTCGTTCGGAAGAGCGCCGCGATTTCGTGCTCGCCGTGTTCGTCGAGCAGGGCGGTGAAGATCGCGGACCAGGCGCGATGATACTCTTCGAGCAGGCGCTCGTGCTCGAAAGAGGTGGCACCCGATTCCGCGTCGTCTTCCTCGTTCAAAGTGGGGGCGGATTCAAGGGCCTCCAGCCGGTCGTCGAGTTCGCGAAGCGCGGTTTCCGCGTGTTTGCTGGCGAGGGCGTCAACTTGCCAGGCAATCAAGTGAAAGCCGGCGTCCGCCGGAAGCAGTTGGGAATCCCGGATCTCCTGATAGACCGAAAGCCGGTCGGTCTCCGAGGAATCGGGGCCCAGGCTCCGCCAACGGTCGTACCAGGACGGACGATCGGGCAGAGTTTCGAGGAGATTCGCGAGAGTGGCATCGATTGAGTTGTGGTGACTGTCGCTCTGGTCGGCGTCCATGATCGAGCCTCGACAGGAGAGAATCTCGGAGAGCCCGCGACTCGACTGAGTCCGTGGGTGCCTCTGACTTGGAGTCGCTCCAACTTCACTTGGCCCTGCTTGTTGGAGGAAACACATCCGATACCCTCCAAGATAATCCCTGACGGGTCGTAAGGCCACGACGCACTGACGATCCCGGATTCGGTTGGAGTGCCGGCTGCAAGGCTCGCCCCGAAATCTCCGAAGGGCGAGAGTTGACTCCTGAACCGTAAGTCAGGATCGACGACCTGAAATCCACCAACGGCAACAGCCGTCCGCGGGTTCGCTTCCTCGGTGACGTGCCCGGTCGGGTCGCGCGCCGGGCGCCGAAACGGAGCGGCCGACCCGCCAAAAGCGAACGCCTTCGGTCCCCTGGTGGCACGATCCCACAGTTCGCCACTTCAAAATAGTCCGGCCGATTCAAGCGAAACTGACTCGAATTGTTGAATTGATTGTTCCTTGGAGCGTTCGGACCGTGATCTTTTTCCTTCGATCGCTGCATGCCCCAACCGCGAGCCAACTCACGATCAGCAACGGTTCGATCCGTGGACGAATAGGACCGCCCCCGCGGGAATGCAAGTGCGGTTTTCGCGCAAGGACCGCCAGGTTCTATCCAGTGATCCGAGGTTTTGGTATGCTTTAGTTGGTACACTGACCGTCGTGGAATCGCTCGCGCTCTGGTTTCGGTCTCGATCCCTTATTTTTTCACACGCACGTTTCATGCCCGTTTGAATTTCAGCAAAAGTTGCTCGTTCACGACCCCGAAACGAACGCCCCGAGGGTCGATATGCGTCTGATGCTTTCTTCAAATTTGGATAAAATGCCGCACGTGGATTGCTTGACTCCAAACGGGTACGTGATTGGCGCGAACGGGCGACTCCCCGAATCGAGCGCCTTGGGGAATCCCCAAACGCGAGCGACCTTCCACGGGGACGCACGCGCACCCTGGAACGAAGGGATCGACTCTGGTTCCGCTCCGTTGAGGCGGGATCCGAACGGCGCACCGGCACGCTCAGGCCGGGTGACCTTGGCTCGATGATCCGGATTGCCAGTCGGCCGCCAACCGCTCCAGGAACGCCGCCGGATTGGCGGAGACTGTGAGCAACGATCCTCGTGATCGACCTTGAGCCCGGTTGCGAAGGATCTGGCGAATTCCACTCGTGATCGTCCGGACCCGATCGGTCCGTTCTGATCGTGTCTCAAGAAGCTGCGCCCGCCGTGCGATTGCTGACTGGAACTTTAACCCTTGGGCGGACCTCGATATGAACAGCTACCCAGCGAACGAACAGCGAATTTCCGAGATCGAGCGAGGCCGAAGTTGCGGGGCCGTGGTCCCGCTGCCCCCTGGCGGGTCGCTTGCGGTGGGGGACACCGTTCTCTTTGCTCTCTCCCAGTCGCGGGCGGGCCAGCAGCCGTCGTACGTCAAGGGAGGGGATTCGGTTCTCGTCTCGCTCACCGACGTCGTCGACCTCGGGACGACGGATCCGATCACCGGGCAAGCACTTGTCCAACTGAGTTGGAAGCCGCTGGGACAGGAAGCGGCCCCCGCTCCCGCCCCCAAGCGTAACGCGAAGGCCCGGAGCCCTCACAAGGCCGTATGATCGCTGGCCCACCGGTTCTTCCCGAGCCGTTCTCTGCCGTGGATACCTATCGAAACACTCCGTGAGCGCGGACCGATTTCCGAGGCCTCGGGTTGGAGGCTGGGAACTCGGGGGCGATCGCCTTGGCCTGTGGCGCACGGGTTCCGCGTACGGAACCCGTGGCACCCAGGTTCCCCTTGGGACTCGATTCCGATCGGGCCACGGAGAAAGATGGCCCGGTCATCGTCGCCGTCCTCGCTCGGAGGAGTGGGAAAAATAGGCACCGAGTGCGACGACACGGTGCGCTGCGGTGCACCCGTTCCTCACTCGTCCCCTGAGGGGCCATACATCCCCGGGACCGGGATGTCATTCAATCGCAGATAGACACAGAGCATTGCGCGGTGATGAATCGTATGGTTGATCACCAGGCTCCGAATGACCGTGGTGCGAGGCATGGTCAGGATGGGCTGACCTTGGGAGAGCAGCGACCATTCCTTCGCGAACGCGTCGTCCGTCGTGGCCGCGAGCGCTTTGCGAGCCGCCGCGACATTCGTGTCGAAAATCCCGAGAAGTTGCTCTCGGCTGGTCGCCTTGGTGGTCTTGTAGGGCTCGCCACCCACGGGGTTGATGTCCCAGGTCTCGTGCGCCAAGGTGCCCTCGACCCAACCCGGAATCTCCGCCAGGTGTGCCCCCACCCAGCCGATCGTGTTGGATTTGGGGTGAGCCTTCCAGTCGAGCTTGTCATCCGGGATGCGCTCGAGCACCTTGCGCGTGTTCGCCATCTCCTGGTCGAATTCGGGTAGGATCGATTGGCCGAAGCTCATGGTTCCCTCCTTTGAAGTCACAGTTACGGTCGATTGCCGCCAGCCATTTTTGTCACCCTACTGGCTCGCGGTACGTTTGTCCATAGCGATACAAATGGGCGCAGATTCAATCGCCATTTTCGGAAGCTTGGAACCCCATCATCCCGCCGCACTTTGAATGCAGGCGGGGCGTCCATGGTCCCAAAGCACGAAACCGATGCGGAAACCGCTCTCCTGCACAATCGGCAAACGCGGGTTGTTGGCGACTTGTTTAGCGAAACAGCAAGGGAAGCTGAGCGACCGAGGGGATGATCATCTGTGCGCCGAGCGAGCGGAAGTCCTGCTCGATCTGGGTGAGCCTGGCCTGGAGTTCCGGGGCAGGAAGCAGAGCGACTTCCTCGGCGGAGAGGCCGAGGGCGTTACCGGTTTGCGTCACCGCCACGGTCAAGGCGCCCGCGTTCAAGCCCGCTTCGATGCCGACGGCCGTATCATCCACCACCAAGACCGAGCTCATCGAGAGCACTCCCAGGAGTTCGGCGGCTCGTTGATTCATCCAGGGATCGGGTCGGCCGGCCGGTCCGTCGTCGGAGCAGACGATGACGTCGGGCGCGTAGCCGCCGCGGGCCGCGATCGGGGCAACGACTTCCATCAAGGCACGGGTATAGCCGGTCGTCGATCCAATTTTCAAGCCACGGTCGCGGAGTGCGGCAATGGCCTGAGGAATTCCCGGAATCACGTTCGATCCCTGGGCCAACGTTGCTTTTTGGAGCGGCAGGAAGTCGTCGTACATCGCCTGCACGTCGGCGTCCGTGGGTTCGTGCCCGAAGCGTTGCCGCCATTCCGCGGCGACGCGCGGTAACGAGGCCACGGCGGCGATGTGGTCGCGTTTCGCACGCCCCATCGGGCCTCGAGCTTCCGCAACAGTGATTTCAACGCCTCGTTGCTTGAAGATTTCAAGGAAGACTTGTGTTGGAGCACGGCTACCGTAGTCGATGGTCGTGCCCGCCCAGTCGAAAATCACGGCTTCGAGAGAACGCAAATCCAGACGGTTCATGACCAACGACTCCAATCGAGTTCGGCAAGGCCGAATGCCATCGTCATCCCCGCGCCTCCGGTTCCCGTACGGACGAAGACGCCGGGCAAGGGCTCGGCGGTAAACCAGGGGGCACTCGGATGCTTTGCGTAGATCCCGTGCCAGCGCTCCGAGATGGTCCAGTCGGGAAGCCGCACGATCGCCCGCAATTCTCGGAGGATGAGCTCGTCGATCAACGTTTTGTCGAACGGCTCGATCTCGGAGTCGTATTCATGGGAATCGCCGAGAATCAGGCAGCCTTCCGCATTTTGTGACACCATCACATGAATGCCATAGCGGTCAAGTTCCGGCGTTTCCATCGCGACCCGCGCCTTCACCGCGGCGAGACTCGGGCAGACCTCAAAGTTGCGGTAGTGCCGCAACGTGAGCCCACTCGCGAGATGTGGACCCATCCGCCACCCCGCGGCTTGGAGGGGCGTCTTCATCATCTGCAGCTTGCAAAGCTTCAAGCCCGACTGGGCAAGCACCGTTGGGAACAAGGTCGTGAGGTCGGAACCTCCGCAGACAATCACTCGATCCAGATCCCACCGCCGGCCGTCCGCGCTCGTCACCCATCCCGAGTCGATCTCCGTGATCGCCGTCCGAGTCGCGAACAGGACGCCATACGTCTTCGTCAGCCATTCAGGGAGGCTTCGGATTGTGGTGACGGGGTTGACGCACAACTCGGTCGGGCTATGCAGTCCCCCCCTCAATCCCTCGGGATTCGCGGCAGGGGTTCGTTCGATCACCTGACCGGCGGAAAGCAACGTACAATCAAAACCGAGGCGAGGCGCAAGCGCATGAAATTCTTGAAGAACGCTCCATTCGTCGTCGCGATGGGCCAAGTGAATCGATCCACAAGGATTCACCCACAAGTTCGCGGCCTTGGAGAGTTCCAGCCAACGCTCTCGACTCCTGAGCGCGACGTGGTGCCATTCGCCGGCGGGTTGACCGATGGGCCAGACCATGCCAAAGTTTCGGATCGATGCGCCACTGGCCTGTCCTGAACGCTCGAAGACGGTGACGCGATGCCCGCGTTCGGCGGCCGACCAAGCGTGAGCCAATCCGACGATTCCTGCTCCAATCACGCCCACATCCATCGAGACTACGATCCTTTCTTGCTCTTGAAATTCGCAATGGATTGCGTGATGTAGAAAACGAAATGTTCAAGCGATGGAGTTTCGAGGTTCGGTATCTTCGCTTTGTCGTCCCAGCGGCGGAGCGCCAGAGCCGCGTTATAGTATAAATGTGCCTGGAACTGGTGGATCTCGTCGGGGGACATCGGGCCACCTTGGAGCCCGAGACTCAAGACCGAGGGGGGACTGAGCTCGGTCAAGTAGTTCGGGTCCGTCGCGCAAAGATACCGTTTGGCGGCCACGTGCATGAGGACGGGTTCAACCACGTCGCGTCCGAATCGCCGTTCCAACCAACGGGCGGCGAGTGCTTCGTGGCGGTCGTCGACCCCCTGCTCGGGCGCGTCGTCCGGGAGTGAGTGCAGCAGGTGGCCGACATCGTGGAGCAACGCCGCCGTGATTAACGACGCCGGAGCGTTCTCACGCTCGGCGAACATCGCCGCTTGCAAGGCATGCTCGCGTTGTGTGATCGCCTCGCCGCCATAGCGTGAATCGCCGTGCTCGCGGAACAGTCGAAGGACCTCTTCCGTCGTACATTCGGCGCTGGGCGAACCGTCCTGAGACACCTTTTGAAATCCTCATAAAATCTTAATTATCGGGCCGTCGGGTGTTCAGTATACTGGGCCGGCGATTGACGACGTAGATTGTTCCGTCAAAAACCATCGGTGCCTTCATGAACCCGACCGTGGAAATACTCCCCTCGAGGCACCAGGTCGAGCGGAAGCATGAATTCTTTTGGGCCGTCTGGGCCCTCCTGGCCGCGTTCGGCAGTTATTTCAGCATGTATGCGTTTCGGAAGCCGTTCACGGCCGCGGGTTATGCGGAGACGTCCGTCTGGGGCATCGGTTTCAAAACCGTCCTGGTGACGTCGCAAGTGGCGGGCTATATGGTATCGAAGTTCCTGGGCATCAAGATCATTGCCGAGATGCCGCCCCAGCGCCGAGCGATCAGCATCATGTGGCTGGTCTTATTTGCGGAATTCTCACTGGTGCTTTTTGGTCTCATCCCTCGACCGTGGAACGCGGTCTGTCTCTTCATGAATGGACTGCCGCTCGGCATGGTTTTCGGCCTGGTATTGGGACTCCTTGAAGGCAGGCGGCTCACCGAGGCGCTCACCGCCGGACTCTGCGCGAGTTTCATCCTGGCGGATGGCGTGACCAAGTCGGTGGGCGCCTACCTGCTCGAGCAAGGGATCCCTGAGGACTGGATGCCGAGCGTCGCGGGGGCGCTGTTTCTGCTTCCCCTCGGTCTTTGTGTTGCGATGCTCGCCCGGATCCCCCCACCAAATCCTCAAGACATCAAGGCGCGTGCCAAGCGATTCACGATGAGCCAATCCGATCGGTGGTCGTTGATGTGTCGCTATGCCTTCGGCCTGATCCCGATCATTCTGGTTTACCTCAGTGTGACGATTCTGCGGAGCATTCGGGCGGATTTTGCTCCGGAAATCTGGCGAGGGCTCGGCAAGCCCGCCCAACCGGGAACCTTTACACGCTCGGAAATCCTCGTGGCCCTCGGCGTTCTCGCCATCAACGGTGGGGCGGTCCTGATCCGAGACAATCGCCGCGCCTTCCTGACCTCTCTGGCGACGTGCGGAGTCGGGTTCGGCCTATTAGCGGTCGCGTTACTCGCTCGACAGTACGAACTCATCGGAGGTTTCGGGTTCATGGTCCTTATCGGACTGGGGTTCTATCTGCCTTACGTCGCGATCCATACGACGGTGTTCGAACGACTCCTTGCCATGACCCGTGATCGAGGTAACATTGGATTTCTGATGTACGTCGCCGACTCAATCGGCTATCTCGGCTACGTGATCGTCATGCTCTCGCGCAATGCGTACCACGGTGAGGTTGACTTCCTCGGGCTGCTGACCCGCGCCTGCTGGCTCGCAGTCGGGCTCGCGACCGTCTGCCTGGTGCTCTGCTGGCGTTATTTTGCAGCGATGGAAACGCCGGTCGAGAACGCCTGATCTCTCAGAGATGACTTATGACTCATTCGTGCGCGGCGGTTTTCGACGGTGTTCCCGACCGGCTTGAACTGCGAAGGTTGGCGATCCCTGCGTTGCAACCGTCGGAAATCCTCGTTCAAGTCCTTGGCTGTACGTTGTGTGGGAGCGATTTGCACAGTGTTGAGGGCCGCCGTCCGGTGCCCGTACCGACAGTACTTGGTCACGAGATCGTCGGTGAGATCGTTGAGTTCGCCGGGGACGTTCCGACCTGTGACCTGGCTGGTCAAGAACTCAAGGTTGGCGATCGGGTCACCTGGGCGATCGTCGCGAATTGCGGTCATTGCGATTTCTGCAACCGCGGGTTGCCGCAAAAATGCCTGAACGCGATCAAGTATGGGCATGAGCCATTCCGTCCCGGACGAGCGTTGCTGGGCGGGCTCGCCGAGCACTGTCTTCTTGTCGCCGGCACCGGGATCGTGCGCCTACCCGATCCGTTACCAATCGAGGTCGCCTGCCCCGCGAGCTGCGCGACTGCCACGATCGCCGCCGCCCTTGAGGCCGCCGGTGATTTGCAAGGGCGGCATGTCTGCGTGTTTGGCGCTGGCATGCTTGGGCTGACTGCCTGCGCCATGGCACGAGTCCAGGGGGCGGGAGAAGTGGTCTGCATCGATCCCAACGACACTCGGCGCGAACGCGCCTTGTCCTTCGGAGCCAGTCGCGTCGCCCAGCCGGGCGATCTCGCAACGCTCGCGGCCGAAGTGACGGGTCCGCATGGTTTTGACGTGGTACTCGAACTCTCCGGCCATCCCTCCGCGTTTGAGACGGCCTGGCCGCACATTCGAGTGGGCGGTACACTCGTTTTGGTCGGCTCGGTCTTCCCCGCCCCGCCCGTCTCGATCTCTCTCGAACAAATCGTGCGCCGGCACTTGACGATTCGAGGAATTCATAATTACGCACCTTGGCATTTGCTTGCCGCCGTCGATTTCCTCTCGGCTCATCACGGTCAATTCCCGTTTGCCGCCCTCGTCGCTCACTGGCTCCCGCTTTCCTCGGTCGCGGAAGCGTTCACTCAGGGCCGTGATCCCAGGGCGATCAGGGTTGGGGTTCGGCCGGACCGTTGCGACCGGTGAGGGATGTCGCTCGTTTTATTAATAGGTGTTAGGTTTAAAAAACTAAACACATCTGGCCGATTGGAAAATTCGATACTGTAGTAACGGCACTGTGTTGATGGATACGGGCCACCTGGGGCTGGGCGGAGACCCGGTAGCGTGGCGACAGTCTCGGAAATTCGGTCCATGCAACCACCTCGGCTCAAACACTCGCGCGTCGAGCTCGTGGAGGCCACGTCACAAGCCGGCCGAGAAGGCATGGACGGACCGGATGGCCGACCTTGATAAGTTTGTTTCGCACTTCGAGAATGACTCTCGACCGAAATCCTCCGTCATGTCACACCCTCGAACGTTCAATCGTCTTCCTGAATGAAGCCCTCAAGAAAGACTCGTTCGAGGCGTGAGCGACGAGAATGAATGCCATGGAAAAGCGACTATCGACCGTCGCGATGCGAATTGCGTTGTCCGCCGGGTTCCTCTCGGCGGTCGCGGACCGTTTTGGGCTCTGGGGACCGTTAGGAACACCCGGCGTGGCGTGGGGCGGATTCCCCGCGTTCCTGGGGTATACCAAGACGCTTCTTCCCTTTCTGCCTGACTCGCTCGTGTCGGTCGCCGGCTGGTCGGCGACCGCCGCCGAGATCGTGCTCGCCGTTGCCCTCCTCATTGGCTGTCGGGTCCGATGGTCCGCGCTTGCCAGTGGGGTTCTCCTCGTCACGTTCGCGGTTGCGATGACGACCGCACTCGGTCCCGAGCCGCCGCTCTCGTACTCGGTCTGGACCGCGGCCGCCGGCGCTTTCCTGTTGGCCGCTCAAGGCACAGCGCCGCCGGAGCCAATTTCTTCCGATTGATTGAAATCACTGACGAGGCGAAATGCCCCAGCGGTGATCAGGTTTCGATGAATGCCGCTTCTTTGATTGCTACGTGTTAGGACAAGCAAGCGAGGCGAGGATCTTTCGGGGCCCTGAGAAGGTCCGTCGGCCGTGCATGGCCACGAGGTTGTCCACGAGTGCCACGTCCCCTTCTTGCCATGGGATGTCGAAGGTGAGTTCATCGGCCAACTCGATAGCGACCCGCACGGCGGTTCCATCCAGCGGAGAACCATCGCCGAAGGTGATCGATTTTGCGGGATCATTCCGGCTGTCTTTCCAACCACAGTAGGCCGCGATCAATTGATTGAAGAAGGAGCTGCGGCCGGGAGCGAGGTGGTGGACTGCGGGAAGGACGGGGGTCGTCGCGCGGAGACAGCCGTCGTCGAGCCACTCCCAATGATAGCCCAAGCTTTTGAGACGCTGTTCGGCTTCGTCGCGGGTTGCCGCGCTCAGGGTGCTCTGCCAGCTTCGGCCCATGCCAGAGTTCGGGTCGTTGGCGGTCGGCATGACGTTGGAGTACGTCAGCCCTTTCTCCAGGCAATCGCGGGCGAAGTCGGGACAACGCTCGACCAGGCGGCTCCAGAGCAGGTCGGAGCGACAGATCGGAGTCGCTCCTCCGTGCTCCGCCGGCTGCTCACAGAAGAAAAAGAGCCGACTCGGATAACGCGGGGTTTGCGCCATTTCGTGGTGCAAGAAGATCTCGACGGTCGGCGGGGCTTCATTCGCCGTGAAGACGCGCGGCGTTCGATTGATGCGCACCGCGTTCGATAGGGAATCTTCGTACGGGAAATTCTCAAAACCAAAGGCCGCGACAAACCGGTCGAAATCCTCGGCCGTGACCAGGGGGAAGCCTCGGAAGAGGATGGCTCCGTGTCGATTCGCCTGGTGACAGAAATCCTCACGGTTCGACGCGATCCAGGCTTCGACGGCCGCAAAGTCAAAGTCCGGCATGCGAGATTCCCAGACCAATGGGAATGGCTCGCCGTCATGCCACTGCTGACCCGGCACGGCCAGTGGAAACACTTGCACTTGGGGATCATTCATGATCGAAACCCTGGAATGTGCTTATTCATAAATCGGGCAAAATGTGTGGAACGCCGCTTCGCAGAAGACCCCCGGGTCGTTGAATCGGCGGTTGCGATTCAGGGCGGAGATCGAGCGCATCTCGTCGTCCGTCAGCGCAAAGTCAAAGATCGATCGATTTTCGACCATTCGCTCCGGCTTTGACGTTTTGGGGACAATGGCCGTTCCACGTTGCACACCCCAGCGCAAGACCACCTGCGCGGGGGTCTTGCCGTGCCGCTGGGCCACGTCGCGCACCACCTGTTGCTCCATCACCGATTCATCAAGGGTCGCCGCCCCCAGCGGGACGTAGGAGGGCGCACCGAGCGGGGAGAAGCCGGTCACCGCGATTCCCTCCTCACGACAGAAACGCAGGAGTTTTTCCTGGGTGAGGTAGGGGTGAAGCTCGACTTGCAGGACCGCGGGCCGGATCTTGGCGTACGAAAGCAAGTCACGAAGCAAGGCGGTGTTGTAGTTGCAGATGCCGATATTTCGTACAAGTCCGGCTTGCACGAGGTCTTCCATCGCCGCCCAGACCTCATGGTGCGGAACCTTGGCGAGTTTCATACCGCGCTCCGGGTGCGCGGGGTCCGTGATCCATCCCGGCGGATAGTTCCGGTCGAACGGGACGTATTCCATCGCGATCGGAAAATGAATCATGTACAGATCAAGCACGTCAAGGCCGAGGTCACGAAGACTTCGTTCCGCCGCGAGGCGGACGTGCTCCTTGGCGTGGTACGTGTTCCAGAGCTTCGAGGTGACCCAGAGCTCCTCGCGACGACAGGACCCCTCGGCGAGGGCCTCGCGAATACCATTGCCGACCTCCGCTTCGTTCCCGTAATCGCAGGCGCTATCGAGATGGCGATAGCCATGGCGAAGCGCTTCGCGGACTGATTGGGAAGCGTCGGCACGCTCGATCTTCCAGAGGCCGAGACCGATCAGCGGCATTGCGTCGCCCGAGTTGAGCGTCGTCGTCGAAAGCATTCATGAGTCTCCAGAGAGCGAGCGAACTTGAAAGAGCAAGGAGCGCGGGTAGTGGCCGGGCCGACACGGACGAATCGACGTCTCAGTCTTGCGAAACGGCAAAAAATTCAAGGGTTTTCATGAGCCACTTATCTCCCTCTTTGATTCTCACCTGGACGAACGGGAATTTTCCCGTTGCGGCGACGTTCGGCTGAAAAACCCCTTCGATGATCAGGATGTCGGAAGCCACGAATCGCGCGTGCTCGACGGTGTTCTTGGACGTCGTTTTATTGTTCGGGTCCTTAAACAGGTCGCGATAGACGCCTTCGATTTCGGCACGTCCGTTCTTCGTCCCCTCCTCCACCTCTCCGGAATCCTTCTTCGAGTACCAGTGAATCTTGGCATCTTCCGTGTACGTCGCCGCCATGGCGGGCGCATCCTTGGTGTCGTACAGGGCTGACCCCTTATCCACGATCTCCTGCGCCAGTTTCTTGGCGTCCGATTCCTGGGTCCAGGCCGTCGTCGTCGGCAAAACCAGTGCGAGAGTGACCAGGACCGTGCGCATCATGGGTGGAGCTCCGATCGATGAGGGGTCTCAGTACGTCTCGTATGACGAGGAATTGTCCACTCCTCGAAGCGAACGAGAATGGGGTGGCTTACGCATCGTCTGATTCGACTCGAAGGCGAATTTTCAGCCCTTCGCCGTTGCGAACGAGCCGACCGACCTGTCGCCTCGACCCGCTTTGCATGGTATCGAGCGGACCACACGAATGCCAGAAAACTTAGCCCTTGGGGAAGTTCCTGCCAGGATCGAGGGGGAGGAGTCGCGAGACCACTGGTCGGTGCGCGCTCCCGCAAGTTCGCCCGATCATAAAAAAGCGTAGAGTCCCCAGGCACCCTTAATGAGTGGTAGGCTTGAGTTTCATCGGGAAGCGGATGGCAATCGCTGCCGCGCGATTGATAAAAATGGGGAAGAACCCGCAGATTCAGTACAACCCGTATCCAGAAGAGTTTGTGTTGGCCCGTTTCTTTGCTTGGCAGTTGCCGAGACCCGGTAAATCGCCAGGCTGAAGCCGGCGCTTCGGCCGTGGATTGGGCCTGACCCACCCGATTCTCGAAATCATGGCTTGGGTGGGCCGTGCCTACCGGGTCCGTTGGGATGCCACGCTGGTTCGGGTTGGGTCGGAATTTGCAAATGGCCGGAAGCGGCGCGAAGTGGGGAGCGAGATCAGCCACATGTCTTCACTCGATTTTCCCGAGTCCTCGGGATCGTTGGCCTCTGAGCCGCCCGCGCCGCTGACGCGTTGGCAGAAGTTTCGCCTCGTCGTCAGGGTGGTCGAGTTGCGGCTTCGGTTCATCGCGTTGATGGCGATCACCGGGCTCGTGTTCGCCTACTGGGACACGATCTGGAATCAGTACGACAAGTGGACGCGTCCCTCGGAAGAGCGGCGCGTGGTGACGTCGACGATGGAGTTCTTCTGTCCGATGCACCCGCACGTCGTCCGCGACGACACGGGGAGTTGTCCGATCTGTGGCATGCCGCTCTCGATGCGCAAGAAGGAGGAGAGGGCGACACTCGCCGAGGGAGTGACTGCTCGGATCGAGCTGGCCCCGTTCCGGATCAGGCAGGCGGGGATTCAGACGGTGGAGGTGGGTTATTCGCCGATGACCGAGACTCTGACAACGGTCGGCACGGTGGAATACGACGAGCGCAAGCGCGCCCAGGTTGCGTCCCAATTCAAAGGGTTGGCGCGGGTCGAAACACTCGCGGTGAACTTCACGGGAGTGGCCGTCAAGGCGGGCGACAAATTGGGCGAGCTCTCCAGTCCCGAGCTGTTCCAGGCGAGTCAGGAACTCTTGCTGGCTAAACGGTCGAGTCGCGAGACGCCCCGTACTCCGCCTGGCTCGGGTCGCGCGGTCGCGGCGGACGGAGTCGAACCGGTGCGATTGGCCGAAGCGAAGCTCAAGCTTTGGGGGTTGACCCAGGCCCAGAGCGACGAGATCATCGCCCGGGGCAAGGCGGTCGACCGATTGCCGATCATTGCCCCGATCGCTGGGGTCGTGGTCCAGAAGAACGTCGTTCAAGGGCAGTACGTCGCGGAGGGACAGGCGATGTTTGAGCTTGCCGACCTCTCGACCGTCTGGGTCAAGGCGCAAGTCTATGAGGATCAGGTCGGCCTGGTCTGCGTCGGGCAATCGGTCGAGGCGACGGTGCGCTCCGATCCGGGCCGGCGGTTCGAGGGCCAGGTGGCGTTTGTTCAGCCGCGGGTCGAACCGACGACCCGCACGATCGAGGTCCGCTATGACCTCGACAACCAGGACCGAGGCCTCCGGCCCGGCATGTTCGCCACGGTCACGCTCAAGACCTTGATGGCGGAGACGCCGTTGTTTCGCGAACGGAGTGGTCAGGTCCGCCAGGTTGCGGGCAACTCCGCGCCGCAGACGGAGTGTCCGGTAACGCATGCGAAGCTCGGTTCGATGGGCGATCCGATCGCCGTCGAGCTGGACGGGCGGCGTGTCTGGGTCTGCTGCCGCGCCTGCACTTCGAAAGTGAAGGGGGAGCCGGCCAAATACCTGGCCCGACTCGCCCCTCCGCCTGTGCAGGAAGTCCTCAGCATCCCGGACTCGGCAGTCATCGACACCGGGACCGCCCAGGTGGTTTATGTCGAGACGACTCCGGGAGTGTTCGAAGGGCGGAGGGTGGTGCTCGGACCGCGATCGGGCGACCGGATCTCGGTACTCGACGGGCTTCACCCCGGCGAGAAGGTCGCCACGGCCGGCGCGTTCTTGATCGACGCCGAGAGCCGACTCAATCCGGCGACCCGCGGACATTCCCGAAGCGAACCCGGCACCCTGTTGGTACCGGCCGCGTCGGTTCCCCTGCCCAGCCCCAATGGGGCAAAGCCTTTGCCTTCGGCACGACCGGCCGAGAGCTCGATCCTCCGTTCGGCACCCACGATGAATCTGCCCTAATCGAGCCGCTCGCGGAACGACACAATGATTCTTTTGAGGTCCATCAATGTTGAAATTCGCGCGCGTCCGGCTGAAGCGTGCCGATTGAGGGCGGTTCTGGTCGTGAGGGGCTTGCTTCACGAGCGGCGTCGCCCTGGACGACTTCTTGTAGGGCTCAACTTTGCGGGTTGGGTCGGACCGGCGTGGGCGTTCTGTTTCGCGGCCGCAAACTTGATACAATAGGCCGTCGTGTCACTACCAGGCGATCCGCGAGAAATGCGTGCGAGATGCCGATCACTTTGAAAAGGAAGCGCGCAACCTCGCGGTGAAGTCGCCGCATTCCTAATTCAAGGGCGAACCATGACGCCTTACTACGAGGGTACTTCCGAAGCCGAGCACCTAATTCGAGGCACCCCGGAATTGGTCGAGGCCTGGCTCAAGAAGGCAAAGCAGGATCGCAGTCGATTTGCGACCCGGCTCTTCCAGCCTCAGAAGAAGGAATTTCTCGACGGCTTCATCAATGGCCTTGAACGACATCTTGAACAGCTTGCAGCACGCAAGGCTTCAGGATCTGATCGGCCCGATTCGGCCGCGATCGCTTCGGCCTCGATTCCCGATGCGTCCCCGCTCTTGCCCGCGCTTGGCCCTGAACCGGTGGAAATTCGCGACCTGACGGAGCGGACTGCCCCCGTCGTGGCCGTGGATTCTCCGCCGATTCCCGACGAGCCGGCCGCGGAATCCGAGCGACTGGCCCAAGCGGTGGAAGCGTTGCCGGCGCTGGTCCATGACGAGCCGGCAAGCGTTGAACTGGAGGCGACCGTCGGTCAGGTTGAGACCGGTTCCGAGTCGACGGGGTACGTGCCGGATAACGAAACGGAAATGGCGATGGGCGTCATGAGGGTTTCGGGATGGGCCATTGAAGCGGAACGCGATCGCAGTGAATTGAGCGAGCAGGTCGACACCGCGTCGAACCAAATCAGCGACGCGCCGACGCAAACCGGCGGGACGGTGCCTTCCGTGGAGTGGAGCCGCGTTTTCGAGCAAGCTCGGGGGGTCGGTATGGTCGACTTGTCGGCTTATGACTTCATTGATGGGCTCGGCGAACTTCGCGAGTTGATCGACCGCTGGCAGTATCTTCATCAAGACCCTTCGGCGATCGACAATTCTTGATTTCTTTTCGTTCCGTTGCGAGTCCCAGCGCGAGGTCAGTCTGGACAGCTTGGCGAGACACTCGCTTGAATCGGAGGGAAATGGCTGATAACGTGGCTATTGTTTAGCAAATGTTGTCCGCTGGTTCCTCTCCAATGAGTTGCGAGGCGTCCATGCTCCGCTTGCTGGGCCCTGGTGTCCGTCTGTGTGATGGCTGGAGCCGCCGAGAGATCCTCCGGATCGGTGGTCTGGGGATTCTTGGCTCGGGTCTGAGCCTTGCGGACTTGGCCGGTGCCGAGGTTCCCTCGACGGTTCCCGGGTTGGTTGACTCCTCGTTCGGCCGGGCGAAGTCGTGCATTCTCCTCTTCCTGATGGGAGGGCCTCCCCAGCACTCGACCTGGGACCCCAAACCGGATGCACCGGCCGAGGTCCGAGGTGAATTCGGTCCGATCGCCACGAACGTTCCGGGGCTCTCCCTCAGCGAGCTGATGCCACGGATGGCCAGGGTGGCCGACAAGCTCTGCATCCTCCGCGCGGTCTCCACCCGGGACAATGCCCACTCTTCCAGCGGCTATTACATGCTCACGGGTCGGCCTCATCAGCCGATGAATTTCGAGAACGCCAACCCAGGGCCTCCGAACGACGCGCCCAGCCTCGGCGCGATGCTCGGCCGGCTCCGGTCGGATCGAGGCGACCTCCCTCCGACGATCACCCTGCCTGGCCGGATCGTCAATACCGACGGGAGCGTCTGGCCAGGGCAGGACGCGGGGTTCTTGGGGCGTGCTCAGGACCCTTGGCTCTTGAATGCGCGACTGAGCTCCGCCGGGTATCGGATCCAAGAAATCGACCTGCCCGCCGATCTCGATCTGGAGCGGCTGGGGCGTCGCAAGGAGCTCTTCGACCGGTTGCAACATCGGTTCGATGCGCTGGCGGAGGATCCGGTCGCCAAGCGGTTGGACGAACGGTCGATCCGGGCCTTCGACCTGCTCCACTCTCCGCGCGCCCGTCAGGCGTTTCGACTCGACCTCGAGCCGGAGTCGAACCACGAGCAGTATGGCAAGACGCCGTTTGGTCAAGGAGTCCTACTCGCTCGGAGACTCGTCGAGCGGGGAGTCCGGCTGGTTCAGGTCAACTGGTACCGGGGACCGGACGAACCCCCCGCGAACCCTTGTTGGGATAGCCACTCGAACGAAGCTGCCCGACTGAGAGATGTGCTGGTACCTCCCACGGATCGGGCCCTGGGCGCGCTCTTGACCGATCTGGAAGGTCGAGGTTTGCTCGACGAAACCCTGGTCGTTTGCATGGCGGAGTTCGGTCGAAGCCCAAGGCTGGACGGCAACGGTGGTCGAGGTCACTGGGGTTCGGTCTTCTCGGTGGCGCTGGCGGGGGGCGGCGTGCGCGGCGGCCAGGTGTTCGGATCGTCCGACCGCCTCGGCGCCTATCCTCGCGAGGGGAAAGTCGGTCCCGAAGATTTGGCCGCGACCATCCTCCACTGCCTGGGACACACGCCGCAAACGGAGTTCCGCGATACCCTCGGACGGCCCTACCCGCTGAGCCGAGGCGAGGTGATTCGCGACATCCTCTAGAGGAAAGAGGTCCCTCCGAGCGTGCTCGTAGCGAGCGGGTCGGTGACCCCCGATGCGATCGTATCCTGAATCGGGGAGTCGACTTCGAGCAATCCTCGGAGCGAGTTGGAAAACAGGAGGAAACCCGAAGGGCAAGGATCGAGGGTTTGCCGCCTACTTCCTCTATCGGAGCAGGTCACACTCCGAGATCCGGGGGCCGGCGCGTCGATGTTGATGCCAGGTGGAGCCGGCTCTCCGCGCAATCAAGAATTCACCAAAAGGAAATTCTTCGATGCAACGAGGTTGGCTTTCCTGGGGCCTTGGATCGAAGATCACGGTTCTCGCAATCATTGTGGTTCTCATCGCCCTCTTCGCTCCGTCATCCCCCGATTTCAGCGGGATCCGCCGGAAGACCGATCCTTATGAGAAGTTCCGGTCGGTGCCGGTTCGTCGAGTCAACTGGCTGACGACCTCGATCACGGCGGCGGGACGCGCGGCGAGCATGAATAATTCGGAGATTCGTTGCACGCTGCAACGACTGGCAAGCCCAGGCGCCGGCGGCTCCGTCTCCTCGAGTGGGTCGTCGACGATTCTGAGCGTGATCCCTGATGGGTCAGTGGTCAAGAAGGGGGATCTGCTTTGCGAGCTTGACTCCGCGGACTATCAAGAACTCGTCCGCCGGCAATTGATCGGCGTGAGAAAAGCGGAAGCTGAAACGCTTGAGGCGCAACTCAACCTCGAGATTGCCGAGATCAACCTCCAGTCGTATCTGGAGGGGAGTGTCCGGCAAGCTGAGCAGGAATTCGAGGGACAGGTCGCCTTGAATACCTCGGGCCTCGCTCGCCAGGAAGATCGCCTGGCCTGGGCCAAGCGGATGCTGACCAAAGGCTACGTCTCGTTGAGCGTGGTCTCGGGTGAGGAAGAGACGCTGCTTCGCTTGAAGTTTGCCCTCGATCAGATTCAGATGTCTTACGATAACTATCGACGGTACAGTCTCCCGCGCGACCGACGCTCGCTCCAGAGTCAAGTCGAGGGGGCGCGGGCCAATCTGAGTTTCCAGTCGACCCGATTGAAGCTCGAGCAGGATCGACTCGCCTTATTCGAGGACCAGGTGCAGCGCTGCATGATGCGCGCACCTAACGACGGCTTCGTCATTTATGCGAACGAGCCGGGCGAGCCACAACGGATCTGGGAAGGCGCTTCGATTCGCCAACGCCAGCGCATGTTTTATCTACCGGATCTCGATCGCATGGAGGTTCAGGCGATGGTTCATGAGACCGTCGTTGACCGAGTCGATGTCGGTATGCCCGCACGGGTCCGCTTCGAGGCGCTCCCGGGCCGATCCGCCGAGGGAATCGTGACCTCGGTCGCTCGCTTGCCGTTGTTCGACCAGAACTCGGGGGCGGGGGACGTCAAGTATTACATCGCTCTGGTGCGTCTCGAGACCATCCCGAGTGGCCTGCGTCCCGGGATGTCGGCCGAGATCGAGATCATCACGTCAAAAATTCCCGAGGTGTTGGTGCTTCCTCCCGTCGCGATCACGGTCGAGAAAGGCCAGGAGGTCTGTTACGTGATCGGCGATGGTGGAATCGAGCGCCGCGAGGTTAAAGTCGGTCAGAGGAATGCGGTTTACACCCAAGTCCTTGAAGGGCTCGAGGAGGGGGAAAAGATCGTGCTCGAACCTTCCGATGTCGCGGCGGCTGCCCTCTAAACACGCAGGTGAGAGTGGGTCTTGTAGGGTGGGAACGGCCGTCATACTTTTCGAGGCGGCTTGGCATGCGTGGGTGCCCGGCCAATATAGGGGGCGAAACCTGGTGGGCCGTGCCCAGCCTACAAAAGACGCCTATGTGAGAGTATGTTGTAGGGTTGGCACGGCCCACCATGCTTTTCCAGGCGGATTGGCGTGCGTGGGTGCCCGTCTCTCGCGATGGGGCGGAACCAGGTGGGCCGTGGCGGCCCTACAGATGTCTGAGCAGGCGGCTTGCGAATTTAATCGCGACGAGGGATGATCCAGCACGAGTCGTGATGGGCCATCCCGATCCGCGGATAATAGTCGCGAGCCTTTGGCGCGGCCAGCAGGATGAGTGTCGTTTTGAGACCGGCCGCTTCATGGGTCAGCCGGATTAATTCCCGGCCAATCCCTTGCCTCTGGTAGGTTTCGTCGACGGCGAGATCAGAAAGATATGTGCAGAAATGATAGTCGGTGAGAGCCCTCGACACGCCAACCAAGAGGCCATTGTGGCGTGCGGTGATGATGAGATCCGCGTGGGCAAGCATGCCTTGAATGGTTTCGAGATCGTCCACGGGCCGACGTTCCGCCAAGGTGGAACGCGTCAGGAGATCGATGAACTCGGCCGGTTCGAGCTCGGTCTCTGTTTGGTAGGTCAAATCCATCGGTCGACTCCGATCCCAGTGCCGAGCATTGAGTAACGCGTAATCTCAGGGGTCGCGGGCATCCCACCATTGGTCCCGAAGGAAGGACATCCCAGATCCGGTTGAGTTCAGGCGCGGATTTGCATTTTTTCAGGATAAGAGCGGATCCGCAGGGTCGCAAGGTTGTCCCTTCACAGGATGGTTTCGCCACGATCCCGGTCTGGTGGGATCCAGCCCTCGCGAGCACGCGGACGAGGGGACTTCGGCCAGGGAGACCAGGGCGTAAATCAGGTGAGTGCGGGAGGGGGTGCCGGGCCTACGAGGCTGAGTGGACAAGCCGGCGGCGGCTGTCCATAATTATCGGGCGGGCGAGCGATTCAGCCTCGGGGAACATTCAATGACGAAGCACACGATCAAGGATTATCTGACCGGTCGCGTGCCGGTGGGGTTGCAGGTGACTCTCGAGGGCTGGATCCGCACTCGACGCGACTCCAAGGCCGGTTTCTCGTTTCTCCAGATTCACGATGGCTCCTGTTTCGATCCCATCCAGGCGGTGGCGCCGGCGACTCTGGAGAATTATCAATCGGAAATCCTTCACCTGACGACGCACTGCGCGGTTCGCGTGGTCGGAACTCTGATCGAGTCGCAGGGAAAAGGACAGCGCTTCGAGGTCCAGGCCGATCGGGTCGAAGTGATCGGGATGGTGGAGAACCCGGACAGTTATCCGGTCTCCGCCAAGCGGCACTCGTTTGAGCACTTGCGAACCGTGGCGCATTTGCGCCCTCGAACCAACACCTTCGGGGCGGTCGCGCGGGTTCGGGACTGCCTTTCGTCGGCCGTCCATCGGTTCTTCCACGAACACGGCTTTCTCTGGGTGCATACCCCGATCATCACGACGAGCGATGCCGAAGGGGCGGGGGCGATGTTCCGAGTCTCGACCCTCGACCTGGCGAATCCGCCGCGCGATGAACAGGGCGACGTGGATTTCTCCGCCGACTTCTTCGGCAAGGCCGCCAGTTTGACCGTTTCGGGACAGTTGAATGTCGAGGCCTACTGCCTGGCCCTCAGCCGGGTCTACACGTTCGGCCCCACCTTCCGCGCAGAGAACTCGAACACGACGCGGCACCTCGCCGAATTCTGGATGATCGAACCGGAGCTCGCCTTCGCGGACCTCTCCGACGACGCGGACCTGGCTGAAGAGTTCTTGAAGTTTCTCTTCCGCACCGTGCTCGATCAGTGCCCTGACGATATGGCCTTCTTCGCCCAGCACGTTGATAAGGACTGCATCACCCGACTCGAGAAGTTCGTCGCCGCGAGCTTCGAGCGGATGGAGTACACCGACGCGATCAAGGCGCTCGAGAAGGCCCAGGCTCACGGCGAGAAGTTCGAGTTCCCCGTCAAGTGGGGGATCGACCTCCAGTCCGAGCACGAACGCTACCTCACGGAGTCGCTCGTGGGCCGGCCCGTGGTCCTGATGAACTACCCTAAGGACATTAAAGCCTTTTATATGCGGATGAACGATGACGGCCGGACGGTGGCCGCCATGGACGTCTTGGCCCCCGGGATCGGTGAAATCATCGGTGGTTCCCAGCGCGAAGAACGTCTCGACGTTCTCGACTCTCGGCTGGACGAACTTGGGCTCTCCAAGGAGCACTACGCCTGGTATCGCGACCTCCGGCGATATGGCACCGTCCCCCATGCCGGTTTTGGACTCGGCTTCGAGCGAACGATCATTTACGCCACCGGAATGGCCAATATTCGTGACGTGATCCCCTACCCCCGCACCCCGGGGAACGCCGAGTTCTGATCGAGCTGCAATAGATTGCTCCGCGCAGGCGGTGGGCTGTCCTAATAGGAATTGACCACGGGCGCGACCCCTTCGCTCATCTGCCGGGCCATCGTGTGCGCGTGGTAATGCATGGCGCACTTGATGACGTAGATCCAGAGCACTTCCGGATCGCGGCGGACTTTGAGAAGCCTCCAGACTCGTCGCAGATATTCGCGGCGAAGTGCGGGCTCGGGCACGACGATCGCGATTCGGGTCAGCAACCCGATGGCCTGCAACAAGAGGAGGCCCTTGGCCTGAACCCAGCGCAACGGATGGCGATCCCAGTACCGGTTCGCCCCTCGGCTGTAGCGGAGTCGACCCTTGAGATAAAGGTCCTCCAACCGGTTGAAGTAGGCCTCGGCTTCGTTCAACTCGCTCAAGACACGGAGATACCCGTCGCGTAACTCGATGCGATCGAGTTGCAGGGGAATGACGTTCGTGCCGAACTCAGGTTCGTCGGCCAGGTCGAGCCGGCCCTCCGCCGCGAGCCGGTCGTAGAGTGGAGTCTTCGGAATGGCGAAGAGCATCCCGGCCATGACCTGAATGATCCGGGCCTCGGCGATGAACTTCAACTGGGTGTCGAAGATGGTCGCGTCGTCGTGGTCGAAGCCCATGATCATGCCGCACCAGACCTCGATCCCGGCATCCTGGATGCGGTGAACCTTTTCGACCAGCGTCCCCCCTGCCCTCACGTTCTGAAACTTTTTCGTCTCGCGAAGCGCGGCTTCATTAGGACTCTCAATACCAATGAAAACACTCACAATGTTGGCTTCGTCCATCAGGCCGAGTAATTCCGGATCATCGGCCAGGTCAATCGAGGCCTCGGTGAAGAACGTCATCAGGTAGCCGTGCCGTTCCTGCCAGACGATCACCTCGCGAAGGACTTCCTTGATGGCTTTTTTGTTGCCGATGAGGTTGTCATCGACAATGAATGCCATGTGAATCCCTTGCTCGCGGAGGGCATTCAGTTCGGCGATGACCTGCTTGGTCGTCTTGATCCTCGGCCTGCGTCCGAAGGTGACAATGATGTCGCAGAATTCGCACTGAAACGGGCAGCCTCGCGAGAATTGAAGGCTGCCAAAGGCATAGTGGCGCATCTTCAGGAGGTCGAATCGCGGGGTGGGGACCCTCGTCATGTCGGTCTTGTCGGCCTGTTCATAACGGGCTCGGTGCTCCCCTCGTTGCCAGTCGAGCAGGAACTGGGGCCAGGTTTGTTCGGCTTCGCCCACGAACCGGACATCCGCGAGTGCCTCGAAGTCCGCTTCCTGCACCGTGGCCCAGGGGCCTCCCACGACGACGAATGTGCCCCGTCGTTTCAGTTCCGTGAGGATCTCCCGCATTCGCCGCCGCTGGACGATCATGCCGGTGACACCGACGATGTCAGCCTGGGCGCAACGCTCGAAGTCGATCGCTTCGACGTTCTCATCGATCAAGGTGATTGTGTGCTCAGTAGGGGTGAGCGCGGCCAGGAGCGGGAGACAGGCGACCGGCATGTTGGCCTTTTTGCCGATCAACGGGAGGGCATGTTCCAGACCCCAGTAGGAGACGTTGAACCGAGGGCTGATCAAGACGATGTCGGCCATGGTCCGGGTAAGCTCCGGGGCAGGCGGAGCCCGACGCAACACCCTTGGATGCCGAAATCGCTTCGACGACGAGGGCGTCGGGCGGACCGCCGAGCTTGGCCAACCTCTCAAGGAGCGAGGACCGCGAGCTTTACCGTCGATCCAATCCCGATCATAGCGGTGCCGTACCGGCGTCGCAATCCGAGGGCATTGATCGACTCGATCGGCGTCGGACCGCGTTTCTCGGCGAGCGTAAGCTCCCTGCCTTCGAATCGCCTTCCAACCGACAGGGAGCCCACAGTCGTCGGTCGCCTGAACGAAAATCGAAGTCGCGGCAACCTCATGGACCCGGTTTTGGAGGACCAAGGGCTTGGACTGAAGCCAAGATCTTGCTTAGATACCCTGTGAAAAGTCCTGCCTCGATCCCACCCTGCTGGAGTTCCACCCATGGCGCGTTGCCGCCCCGCGATGCCTCTTTTGCTCAGCTCGATGCTTTGTTTGGCTGTTCAGATCGCCAATGCCCAGGAAGAACCTGCGAAACCACTCCGAGCGGGCATTATCGGGCTTGATACCTCCCATGCCATCGCTTTCACGAAACTCCTGAACGGGTCGGATTCCCTGGGCGTTCGCGTGGTTGCGGCCTATCCCGGCGGGAGCGCGGATATTCCCTCGAGCCATGACCGTGTGGAGGGCTACACCAAGCAGCTTCGCGACGAATTCAAAGTGGAGATCGTCGACTCAATCCCCGAACTGCTGAAAAAGGTCGACGTGGTCTTCCTCGAGAGCGTGGACGGCCGCCCTCACCTCGAGCAGGTTCGCCCCGTCTTTCAGGCGCGCAAGCCCGTCTTCATCGACAAGCCGGCCGCCGGCTCGCTCACCGATGCGGTGAAGATTTTCGAGCTGGCAGGCGAGTCGGGAACCCCTTGTTTTTCCAGCTCGTCGCTTCGCTACTCACCGGAAGTCGTCGCGATCAAGAAGAATCCGAAGGTCGGCGCGATCCGCGGCTGTGACGCGTTCAGCCCGTGCGAGCTCGAGAAGCATCACCCCGACCTCTTCTGGTACGGGATCCACGGCGTTGAGACCCTCTTCACGCTGATGGGAACCGGGTGCAAGTCTGTGACCCGAGTCCAGTCCGACGACGCCGAATTCGTCACGGGCACCTGGACTGACGGGCGGATCGGCACGTTCCGGGGGCTGCGGGGTCCCGGGGGCTACGGCGCCATGGTGTTCGGCACCAAGGGGTACGCCCCGTGCGTGGGGACCGGTGCGTATGACCTGTTGCTCAAAGAGGTCTGCACGTTCTTCAAGACCGGAAAGCCACCCGTCAGCGCGGACGAAACCCTGGAAATCCTCGCCTTCATGGAAGCGGCCGACGAGAGCAAGCGCCAGGGGGGCAAGCCGGTTGCGCTGGAGACCGTCCTCGCCAAGGCTCGTGCCGAAGCCGCCCAGGGATCGAAGGCGAACAACGCCAAGTAACTCAATCTCAGCCACAATGTCGATCGGGCTTGAACGCCTCCGCGCTCAAGCCCGATCGGTTTGCTTGGTCGATCCTGTCTGCATCACTTCCACGATGAGCCGAAGCGGGCGCCGTTCGATCGCGTGTTCGCTCGGTCGAGTTCGTCCCGCGCCGGTCGGTTCGTCGCCCAACGCTCTGAGTCCAGTCGGTTGTCGCGACATGGCCGGCAGTGGGGGTGAATGGACGCGAAACGCATTGGTCGAAGGAGAAACACTTCCGTTTTCCGACGGGAACGTCGAACTCGTATGGCAACCCGGCCAGTCCTTTGTGTTAACAAATCGATTTTTTCATAAATGTGTTTTTGTGTGTCTGTCGGCCGATGGGGATGGTTTTCGACAAATGCGATTCCGCTGTCGGGTTTCGGCTCGCCATTGATGATCCGTGAGCTCATGGCCCGAGTGGTACAAAATCAGGGCCGCGGATTGACTCAACCACCGTCACTCGCGACCTCCGGGCGGAGTAAACCTGACTCGAACCCGCGGATTGCCTTGCTGTTCACGTCAGATTAAGATCCACAAGCGGATTGCTTGAAAGTTAAGTTCGGTCCGGCAGTCGTCTCCGGTTGGGTTGTCATCGGGTCATCGTCTCTCGCCCGTGTCGGCGAGAGGCAAGGTGAGCGGTGGCAACCCGAAGGGAGATGACTCGTCTGACTCACACTCGTCTCTGTTGGACTCGCCGGAATCACCGAGCGAAGGAGAGTAATGCCATGGGAGTGGATTCGGGAGCGGTCATCAAGACGCTGAACAAGACCTGCGTCAACTCCCTTCAGGCGGCCGCCGGGCTCTGCCTGTCACGCACGAACTATAGCGTCGAGATCGAGCACTGGTTACTGAAACTCACCGAGGTACACGATAGCGACTTGACCCGGATCTTCCGCCACTTCGAGGTCAACCCGGCGCATCTTCAGCGCGACCTGACCAAGGCACTCGATCGATTGAAGACCGGCAACGCACGAACGCCAACTCTGGCTCCCGCCATCGATGAGTTGATTCGCTCGGCCTGGGTGCTCGCTTCGCTCCAGTACCAGGCACGGCAAGTTCGCTCCGGCTTCCTCCTGCTCGCCTTGCTCGAGGATGAACAACTGGGCCGGCTCGCCCGTGACGCTTCGACGGAGTTCGCCAAGATCAAGGTGGAAGTCCTGGCGAGCGGCATGGCGAGCTTGATCGCCGGCTCGGCCGAGGATGAATCGCCGGCGGCCGCGCGCGAGGCCGCCGGGCAAGCCGCACCCGCTAGTGGCGTACCGACTCAGACCCCTGCGCTCGATCAGTACACGATCAACCTGACCGCACGGGCGCGGGCCGGGCAGATCGATCCGGTCCTCGGCCGCGAGGCCGAAGTCCGCCAGATGGTCGATATCCTAATTCGCAGACGCCAGAATAACCCGATCCTGACCGGCGAGGCGGGCGTTGGCAAAACGGCCGTCGTCGAGGGACTCGCGGTGCGGATCGCGGCGGGCGACGTGCCCGAACCGCTGCGTAAGGTGGTTCTCAGAACCTTGGATCTCGGCCTGCTCCAGGCAGGGGCCGGGGTCAAGGGTGAGTTCGAGAATCGGCTCAAGCAAGTGATCGCCGAGGTGAAAGGGTCACCTGTGCCGATCGTGCTCTTCATCGACGAAGCCCACACGATGATTGGCGCGGGGGGACAGGCCGGCCAGGGCGATGCGGCCAACCTGCTCAAGCCGGCCCTGGCCCGTGGCGAGCTCCGTACGATCGCGGCGACCACCTGGGCGGAGTACAAGAAATACTTCGAGAAGGATGCGGCCCTGGCCCGACGATTCCAGGTGATCCGCGTCGAGGAGCCGAGCGAGGAAAAAGCGATCGTCATGATGCGTGGCATTACCGCCATGCTTGAAGCTCACCACGGCGTTCGGATCCTCGACGAGGCCGTGGAGGGCTCGGTCCGGCTCTCGGCACGCTATATCCCCGGCCGGCAGCTTCCCGACAAGTCGGTGAGCCTGCTCGATACCGCTTGCGCCCGCGTGGCGATCAGCCAGTCCGCGATCCCGTCGGCCGTCGAGGATTGCCGGCGCCAGATCGACAACCTCAAGGTCGAAATCGAAATCCTCGAACGCGAGAGCCTGACCGGTGCCCCCCACGTTGAGCGACTCGCCGAGGCCAACGACGAACTCGTCAAGGCTGAGGCCCGCCTCGTCGAGCTCGAGCAACGGTGGGAGTCGGAGCGGAAGCTCGTCCAGGAAATCCGTGGGCTTGCCGACCAGATCGAGAAGGCGCACGCCGCCAAGAACGGCAAGGCCGGCGGACCGCCGACCGAGCCAACGGCCCCGCCGGAGTCGCTGTCGACCGATCTCGCCAGTCGGAACCTGGAATTGAAAGCCCTCCAGGGCGACTCACCGTTGATGCAGGTGAACGTCGACTCCCAGACGATCGCCGCCGTGATCGCCGGCTGGACCGGGATCCCGGTGGGCAAGATGCTGGCCAATGAGATCAGGACGGTCTTGAACCTCAAGACGAAGCTCGAAGAACGCGTGATCGGCCAGGCCCAGGCACTCGAGGCCGTCAGTCAGCGAATCCGGACCTCCCGGGCCAACCTGACCGACCCCCGGCGGCCGATCGGAGTCTTCCTGTTGGTCGGACCCAGCGGCGTGGGCAAGACCGAGACCGCGATCTCGCTGGCCGACTCGCTCTATGGCGGCGAGCGCAATCTCGTCACCATCAATATGTCGGAGTATCAGGAAGCCCACACCGTTTCAGGGCTGAAAGGCTCGCCTCCCGGCTACGTCGGCTACGGCGAAGGCGGCGTTCTTACCGAAGCGGTCCGGCGCAAGCCCTACTGCGTGGTCCTGCTCGACGAGGTTGAGAAGGCCCACCCCGACGTCATGGAGCTCTTCTTCCAGGTCTTTGACAAGGGCACGCTGGAGGACGGCGAAGGACGCGTGATCGACTTCAAGAACACGGTCATCCTCCTGACGTCGAATGTCGGTACGGATACGACCATGGCGCTCTGTGCCGACGAAGATACCACGCCCGAAGCCGCCGGCTTGGTCGAGGCGCTCCGCCCCGAGCTCCTCAAGGTCTTCCCCCCGGCGTTGCTCGGGCGCCTGGTCGTCGTCCCCTATTATCCGATCTCTGACGATGTGATGAAGCAGATCGTTCGGCTCCAGCTCGACCGAATCGTCAAGCGGGTCCGGGAGAACCACAAAGCGGCGCTGACCTACAGTGACGAAATCGTCGCCAACATTGCCAGCCGCTGCAAGGAAGTCCAGAGCGGCGCACGCAACGTCGACCAGATCCTGACTCGCAGTCTCTTGCCGGAGCTTTCCCAGGAGTTCCTGACTCGCATGGCCGCGGGCGACGTCCTCTCCACCGTTCAGGTGGACGTCGACGAACAAGGGAACTTCCGCTACCAATTCTCCTGAGCGACCAAGCAATCGCAATACGGCGGGGAGCGTGAGCTCCCCAGCCGATTTCAAGGTGGGCCGTGCCCAACCAACAAGAGAAATCATTTCAAGACTTCTTCTCTTGTAGGGTGGGCACGGCCCACCAGTTTTCGACTTCTCGCTGTCCTGCTCATTGAGCCGGGGCCGTCTTCTCGGGGGGAACCACACCGGTGTCGATCCTTCCCTTGAAGGCGTCGATGACCTGCTCGACCTGGACCTTCCAGGCAACCGGCAGCGGCGGCTTGGGATAGATCCGCCACCACTGTTCGGCGGCTCCACGGTCGAGCGTCGTCTTGATCGTCTGCCCGTCCAGGGTGACGATCACGTCGGACGGGCCGCACACGGGGTCGCTCTTCAGGTGCCAGACGTTGACGTAGGCCATGTTCTGGACCTCGTCGAACCCATCCTGAACTCGGATGTATTGCGACGGTGCGATCTGGCGGAACGGATACCTGCGTTTGAACAGAACCCGCCCCATCTCGGTGTCCTTGCGGATTTCGAGGACGAGATAACGCGGCTTGTCGAGCGAAATCTCATGGGAGTCGGTATCGACTCGGTCACCGATCTCGTCGTTGGGCCGCCCTGGTTCGAGTTTGACGTCCTTCCGAGTGACGAACGTGCTGTCGATCCCATCCAGACCATAGCGAACCCAGATCTTCGCCGGCTTGGTGAGCGTGTGATTGATCACGAACCGATAGGCGAGCGGCGTGTGAGGGTGGAGGAAGCCTTGCCCCGGATGGCGCTCGAACTGATCGCCGTAAATCTTGATCAACTTTCGGTCACTCTGCCTGAGGGTGACATCAATCCCCTCCTTGCCGGGGGTCAAACGGAAGACGATCGCCGAGGCGGTGAGATCCTTGGGAAAGATCTGCCCGCGATAGAATGCACCCGGCTCGAGCGGGATCGAGACCGTCTCGGGGGTCGAGTCGGTGCGCTCCACGACGAACTCGACCGGATCGGCCGGATTGCCTGCGCCAATCGGCACCAACGTCCCCGCGGCTCCGCTCGACGTGTCAGCGCCTTTTTGATTGACCGACACCGGTAACCGGAGGTCGTGGCCGAGGAAGGCGACTGCGTCACCGGACGGGATCTCTCCCTCCGAGCGGACCTTGATACTTACGGTCATGCCTTCTTGGTCGTCGAGCGTGGGCTGCTGGGGCGCCTGGGCGTCGACGAGCAAACTGGCTCGGAGCATGATTTTCGCCTTCTCGACGGTTTTCCGGAGCTCATCGGAATCGCCGAAATCTTCCCCTGCTTTCTCAAGAAGGGCGAGGGTTTGCCGGGGCGCGAAGTCGTCGAGCAAGCGTTGGCCATGCCAGGTCGAGAGATCCCGGCGCAGGAACCGGATCCGCAGTTCGACGACCTTGTCGCGACCGACCTCGTCGGCCAAGGCAAGGACCCGAATCGCGCGATCGCTAGCGTCGAGGTATTCGTAAAGCAATTCGGGATTCGGCTTCTCGCCGATGGCGCTGAGCCGGGCGCGACGAAGGCTCCTGATCCGTTCCGAGAACTCGGCGAACTCGGCGAACGGGGATCCTCCCAGTTTTCGGCAGGCCCGGTCGTAGGTCTCGCGCAGCGAGGCGATTTCTTCCTTCTTGGCACCACCGATCTCGAGCAGTCCCAGTTCGAGCCGGGCGAGGCCGGAGGCGGTTCGCCAGAAGTTGGGGTCGGGGGGCGATTCTTCTTCGCTCGAGGTCGGGTCCAGATTCGTCGCCGACCGCGCGGCACGCTCGGCGCGGAACGCGTCCGACTCTCGCTTGAGGTGCCCTTCCGACCCGTCCGAGGACGAGGGCGAGCCGTCCGTCGGCGTCCCTTCCAGGCTTGAGGCGACGGGCCGCGAGCGAACTCGGTTGAGGAGTTTCATCCGGGTCTCGGCCGGAATCAGGGGGACCTTGAGGACCGTGTCGAGGTCGCGCCAGCGGCCCCCTTCCCACTGGTTGTGGAAGTCGTCGGTCAGTCCGCGAAACGACTCGGCAACCGCGCTGGTCTGACGCTTGATGCGCTGGATCTGCTCGTCGCGCCCCGCCAGGGGATCGCCGTCGGTTCGGAGCGGGGGAGGGACCGAGTGGATCAGTCGCGCCAGCTCCGCGGCCGAGTCAAGCAGTTCCTGAAACGCGGGGTCGAGACCGATTTCCAGTCGACCGCCGCGTCTCGCTCTCCATTCGCCGTAGTAGGGTAACTCCGCGGAGAGTTGCTCGGTCAGGTCGATGGCTTGCTCGCAGATCTCGGCGTTCTTGGTTGCGACTTGATAGGCTTCGTCCGCCAGGTCGAGAGCCTCGAGGCAGCGGGGAACGGCCGGCTCCGCGGCGAACAAGAGATCCTGGCCTTTGCGGCGGTGGATGTCCCCCGCCTCGACCCAAGGTCGGATCCAACGGTTGATTCGCTCGTCCGAAGCGGCCGCGCCCTCGGCGAGCGTGCGGGTCTGCATCGCCCTCTCGAGGGCCTCGCCGCGTCGACCTCGGAACGCGTTGCGGTCCGGACCTCGGGTCACGAAGGTGTCGGCCCAGACGACCAGTTGCGCCTCGGGGAACAAGGGACGACGATCGTCATCGAGGGCCGAGAGCCGCGCGATCGGTGAATCCGCTTTGCGACGACTCGTGAGGGTGCCGTGTCCCGACTCCGTTTTCTTCTTATCGAGAGCGCCAGGCGCTTTCTTGGCGCTGATTTCCCGCTTCGCGGGGGGGACCGGCCCCGGCTCCCCCTTTTTTTTCGCCTCGCCTTTGTCTGACTCTTTCTCTTTCTCGGTCACTGCCGCTGGCTCGTCCGCCTTCTCCGCTCCGTCCGCGTCGTCTCCAGGGGTGGCCGACTCGTCCCCACCGAGGATGAGATCGAGCGCCTCATTGATCGAGCCGCGGGCGTCTTCCAACGTTTTTTCTTGGGCTTTCTCCGGCGCGTTGGCCAACTGCTTTTCGAGGAGTGCCAGCGAACCTGCGAGTGCGGGAACTCGGGTCACCTCACCGGCCAGGTTGGGAAGGCTGTTCAGGGCCGACTCGGCCTCGGTCATCTCGCCGGAGCGGAAAAGGCGTTCGGCGCGAAGCAGAGCCTCTTGATACCGCAGCCAGGTTCGTGGCGCGGCGCGATACGGCTTTCGTTTCTGCCAATTGTCGCGTTCGGCCCAAGCCCGCTCCAGTCGTTTGAGGAATCGATTCGTTTCTTCCTTCTCCTCGTCACCCTCCGGTCGCGCCGCGGCCTGAGTCAGCTTGCGGGAGCGAGGAAGGGGGAAGTCGAGTGTGGTGTCACCGAAAAGCTCGGGGGTTTGCTCCGCCTGCCGGTGGTTGCGGACCCAGAGCGCGACCTGGGATCGGACGTAGCGGGTGAGCGATTGAACGGTGAGGCCATTCGGGGTGCTCCCCTTGCCCGCCAGGGCCTGTTCGACGAAATAGCCGAAAACGGAGCGATTGTCGAACTCGCTGGTGGCACTCGTCTGCCCTGGTGCGCATGAACTCAGGATGATCAGGCGTTTGACCGGATTCTCCGCCAGGTACGACCGGAGTTTGGGTAAGAAGCCGTTGGCGTAGACGCCCAGATTGCGATCGGTGCCAATCTGACCGGCATCCCAGATGAGAAACCGCGATTGGCTCGGAAACCGCTCGCCCGCGTCCTTGAACACCTCGAAAAGCTGTTCGAGCGAAATCGCAGACTGCTGCGCATCCGGCTCCGAGCTTTCCCCGATGATTCCGCCGTCGTCGCGGAGCAGAACCGCTCCCTTGTCGTCGACCACGCCCGCGGCCGAGACATAGAGCACCACCGGCCGATTGGCCGCCTTGTTCAAATAATCGCGGAGGACGTCGCGGAACGACCCGTAGTCCGACTCGGGCGCGGTGCCTCGCACGGCCCCCGTAATCTTTTCGATATCCGCGGCCTGGTGGCCGAGCCAGGGCCGAGTCAGCCCGCGCTGGGCGATCCAGCGGCCGCCAATCCCGCGGCGGGTGGGGTTAATCCAAAAGAGGAGCCAAATGAAGAGAACCAGGGCAATCACCATCCCGGTAAAGACCAGGATGAGTCGCGAGAGCCTCGGTTTGGAAATTCGTTGGGTATCGACCAGTCCGAATCGCCGACGGCCGGGCTGTAGCGTTGTTGTCGTCATAACCCGCTCAAAACCATGGGGACGAGACTTGCCGTAACACGGAGCGCAAAATCGACGGAGAGAATCTCGGCGTGCTCAGTTTACGATATTTCGCCTCGTGTTGTGACCGACTTTCTTCAGTATGATGGGCTGTTGGAAAGTGCGTCAATAACTTGTGTCCCAGAGCGCACACCTTCGCGTAGGAATTGAATCGGTTCCGTCTCGAAACTACGGCGCAACCGTCTCGGAGAAACGAGCCCGTTTCCGAATTCTTCCGCGAACCAAGGCCAGCCTTTCAGATCGCCCCGCCGATCGGCTATGCTCTTCACACGTTTCCGATGAGGTCAGGGGCTGGGAGTGTCCGATGGCAAGCCGACCGATTCATTGGCATGAAGGCATGTTCCTACGCCCTCAGCACTTCCAGGTCGCCGACCGGAATGTTCGGGAAGGTCTCCGCGACTCGGAAGATTGGTTCCACCCGTTCAACTGGGGCGTGCGCTCGGTGGAGTTTGACCGCGAAGCGTTCGGCAACTACTCGGCCGTGCTCCGGTCGTGCGAGGCCCGCTTCAAGGATGGGACCAAAATCTCGATCCCGGGGGACGGGACCGTCGATCCCGTCGAGCTGAGGAACGCCCTGGCGAGTGCGGGATCGGCGATGATCTACCTGGCGGTCCCCGCGCTCCAGGCCGGGCGCGCCAACGTCGAGGAGGTCCCGACCGCCAACGGCCCGCGGTACTGGGTCGACGAGTTGGAGATCACCGACGAAAACACCGGTAGCGAGGAGCAGGCGCTCCTGGTCCGGCGAACCCGCGCGCGCTTGCTGCTCTCGACCCAGGATCATACCGGCTACGAAGTGCTTCCCCTGGCACGGGTGGAGCGGGCCGCTCAGTTTGAAGCGCCTCCGCAACTGGATGTCGACTACGTGCCTCCGCTGCTCGTGCTGGACGCCTGGACGCCGCTCTGGCAGATGGTCCAGTCGCTCTACCACCAGATCGGGGCCAAGGTCGACCAACTGGCCGCCCAGATCGTGGACCGGAGCATCTCGTTCGATAGCCAGGTCCCGGGCGACGCGGAACGGTTGCTCAAGCTGGCCACCCTGAATGGAGCGCTCTCGGCGTTCGAGTCGATCGTCTTCGTCCGGGGCCTGACGCCACTGGTGCTCTTCCACGAGCTTTGCCGACTGGTCGGACAGCTTGCCATCTTCATGGACGCGCGCCGGCCGCCGGCGCTGCCGCCGTATGACCACGAGGACATCGGTGGTTGTTTCTACACCGTGATCAAGTATATTCAGCTCGGACTCGATACCATCGCCCCGTCGGCGTTCGAGAAGCGCTACTTCGAGAAGAACGGCGAACGGCTTCAGGTCAGCCTGGAACCCGGTTGGTTGAGCAGTACCAAGACCCTCTTCCTCGGGGTCGAGACCGAACTGGGGGATGATGATTGCGAACAGCTCCTCCGGGCGATGGATATGAAGCTGGGAAGCACGTCAAGGGTCGAGCAGATCTTCAAGCAGGCCTTGCGTGGTCTCAAGCTCGTGCCGATCGTGCGGCCGCCCCGTGCCCTGCCGGCGGGCACTGGAATTGTCTACTACCAGATCGAACGTGACCAGGTGTTCTGGCGTGACGTGGCCGATACTTGCTCCATGGCGATCCGCATGAACCTGGCGCGTGCGACCTTCCAGAGCGATCGGATCTTGTCGGTTGTGCCGCCCAAGGGAAGCAAGACCACCAACCTTCAATTCGCGCTGTTTATTATCTAAAATACTCAATATGACCGACCCCTTCGCCAGTCTCGTTAGCCCCGTGTTCCAGACCGTGCTCGATCTCCAGCAACGTCTGGAAGCGGGGGAGAACCCCCCGCTTGGCCCGGAACGGGAACAAATTGTCGTGGCCCTCGACGAAGCCGCGCGGAAGGCCGGCATCTCGAGCCAGTTGTCGCACGACTTTGAGCTCGCCAAGCACGCCTTGGTGTACTGGATCGACGAGATCCTGATCAACTCGCACTGGTCGCACGCCCTGGAATGGCGCCAGCAGATCTTGGAGTGGGAGATTTATCAGGAACGGCTCCGCGCCGATCGTTTTTTTGAGAAGGCCCACGAGGCCGAAGTGCTTGCCAACACCGACCCCCTGGAGACGTACTACCTGTGCGTAGCGCTCGGGTTTCGTGGGAAGTACGTGGAGAGCCAGCCGGAACTTCGCGCCTGGGCCGAGCGGATCTACAACCGGATTGCCTCGAGTGGTCTTCAACCCGAAAAGTTCCTGCCGGACGAGTCGCTCGAGCGTGAGCCCTTGAGCCCTTTACCCGGGCAGTCGATCTTGCTGGCCGTCAGTGTCCTGGTCTCGATCACGGCGTTGCTGACCCTGGCCTGCTTCGTCTTGGCCGTGCATCCACGATAAACGCCCCAATCCACCGAGAGGCAACGTGAGTTATTACTTCAGCGGATTCGGGCAGTGGGTGGCGTTGACCATTGGGGTCGCGATCACGGCGGTCGGCGCCTTTTTCTTGGCCCGTTGGTCCTGGCGTTGGTTTACCGTGCTCTGCATCGCGGTGGCGGCGGTCGTCTTCCTGTTCCTCCTGCCGATCCGCAATCCCGCACACGCATTCCTTGATGAGTCAACCCCCCCGCTCCTACTCAACTATTTCTGGCCCTGGATCTTCGTCTTGCTTGTCGGGTTTACCCTCTCGTTGATTTCGTTCGGCCGGCTCCTCTACCAGGGTCGAACGGCCGCCGTTCCCGACGGTCCGGTCGAGGGGGGAACCGACCAGTCGTCCGCGATCGACTCCGCGTGGCGGGAGATCCAGCTCCGGCTGAGCAATGCCCGCATCGAGCCGGGAGCGCAGCACGTCTATCTGGTCTTGGTCCCCGACGAAGGATGGGCCTCGGCGTTGGTCCATTCCGCCGGACTTCAACTCTTCGCCGAAGGCCCCGACGGCGAAGCGCCCGTGCATGCGTACGCGACGGCCGACGGCATCTTCCTGAGCGTGGCGGGGGCCTCGGCCTTCGGCGTCCAGAACGAGGAGGGGAGCCGAAGCCTCGAGAACGTCTGCCGACGGCTGCTGGCCGAACGTCCCAATTGCCCGGTCGTGCGCGGCGTGGTCGTCCTGTTCCCGATCACCTGGGCGGGCCAACCTGAATCGGTGAAATGGTCGTCGTCGGTGCGCGAAGACCTGCGGACGATCGAACGCGTGCTCAAGGTCCGCTGCCCGGTGTTCGCGGTCTTTTCCGAGATGGAAACGACCCCGGGGTTCCCCGAGTTCGTGGGGCGGATGTCGACCGCACTCCGGCAAAGCCGTTGCGGTTTCGCCGTTCCCGCGTCGCACCCGTTCAGCGGCGACCTGGTTCAAAACGGCCTGATCTGGATGTCAGGCTGGTATCACGGCTGGATTTTGAGCCTGATGGCCGATGACCTGTTCAACGTGCCCGGGAATAACCAACTCTTCAGCCTCGACATCGAATTCCGCCGCTATCGCAAGCGACTCCGATCCGTGCTGGAAGCGGCCTTCTCGACCCATCGGGAAACCGAGCCGATGCTGTTCCGCGGCTGTTACTTCACGGCGACCGGGGCGAATCCGCGCGAGCAGGCCTTCACGGCTGGACTCTTGCGTGGTCCGCGCGGTCGGATCCTCGCCGAGCATCCGGTGACCCAGTGGACCCAACAGGCCAAGGAGGATGACCGCTTCTACCGCAAGCTCGCCCTGGCAGTGGGGCTCGTGGGCGGTGGCCTTTCCCTGTTGACCTGGTTGGTCATCATCATGATGACGGGCAATGCAATCTGGTGGGCGGGGCCAGTCATCATGCTGATCGTCTGGCTGATCGTGGTTTTCCGCGTCGTCCGCTAGGACGCCGCCGTCAACTCACTGATGTAAGAATCCCATCCTAGGCGCGGTTCACCTTCGAGTGGCTCAAATCCGGTTCACCCGATCGAAAACCACTTTGAAGCGATCGTTCCGCGTTTCTTCGCTAACTTTGGTGGTCGACGACCCGGAACAGGACCAGGCCGGTCAAGAGCACGTCACCCGACGTGACCTTGGTCGAGCCCAGCACATGCACGAAGGTGCCGTTGCGGCTCTTCAGATCCTCGAGGATGAACTTGCCATCCTTGCGATAGATCCGCGCATGCATTCCGCTCACGGAGTTGTCGCTGGTCAGCGCAATGTGCGTGTTCGGTCCTTCGCGGCCGAGGATCGTCGCATCCTGTCTTGTGATCGGGAATCGAAGCCCCGGTTGACCGTTAGGCCGAATCAGGTCCAGAAAGGCCAGCGGTTCGAGATCACGGCTGCAGTATTCCTCGCCGTCTTCCCCGACCAAGGGCGCGGCCGGCTCGAACGCGGCCGGTTCATGAAACTCGATCGTCTGGTTGCCAACCCGAAACCGCATCCCATCGTTCAGCTCGGTCGGCTGAATCACCCGCAGGTAGACGCCGTTGATCGAGCCGAGATCCTCAACGACGAGGGTCGTGCGTTCGTAACGTAACTTCATGTGCCGCACGGCCATGCTGCTGAGGCCAGGAAACTCGGCGCTCGTCTTGGCACGACCGACGTTGAGGCCGTTGGCGTGGATTGGCCCCCAATCGCGCCACTGTCCTTGGTTGTCGAGGATCTGGAGCGTGAACGTGTACTTGGGGATCTTCAGTTTATCGAGGTCGACCCCGCCCAGGAACTGAGTCTTGGCGTATTCGTCCGACCCGCCCGCAAACGGGTCGAGCAGAGAGGGGGGAGCATCGTGGTGTGGCGGCGCACCGGCCCCCGGTTGGCCGGGATGGTGCATGCCGAATCCAGGAACCGGCTGCTGGGGCTGATCGGGCCAGCCGGGTGGTGGTGCCTGATGATGGCCCGGTCCCGGGGCCGGTTGCATGACCGGGGGTGTCTGATGAGCCGCGCCCGGCGGATACATTCCCGGATGCGCGGCCGGGGGCATGCCGGGCTGTGGCTGGGCGCCACCGGGAGGCAGATAGCCGTAAGGGAGAGCACCCGCCCCGGGGTGAGCCTGTGGCTGCGGCTGAGACTGGGGAGGCGCCGGGGGCGCTCCGCCGAGCATCTTGATCATCCAGCCGCGCAACCCGCCTCGACTCTCTTGGGGAGCGGGTGTCGGAGCCGCCTCCGCCGGAGGAGGATAGGCCGACGCATACGCCATTTCTCCGGTGGAGGTCGATGGCGTGTACGCGAGCTGGGGACCTGGTTTCGCAGGTTGCGGCGTCGGGGCATTGGGGCTCTGGGCCGACACCGGCGGGGCGACCGGACGCGGCTTGACTTTCTTGATCGGCCTGGGCGGCGGTGCCGCCGCAGGTGTAGCGGTCTCCCTCTCGTCGGGATAGTCCGACCGCTCCACCGGACTGGCTTTGCGTGCCGTGGCCGGCGCTTTCGCGGGCGTGATCTGCCTGGGACGCGCCGGCGGGATCGTCCGACAAGGATCGAGATCGGCTCCGCAACTTGGACAGCGCGTGAGATCGTCGCCGACAGTCGCATCGCATCGGGGACAGATTTGCGCCATCCGACTTCTCCGGCTCGCTAAAGAACCCGCGACATCGAATTCGAGTCAATCCGGACTTGCTTCGGGCCACCAGCAAAAATCGCGACGGTCCCGATGCAAGTATCGGCACTAACCCAGTGGATTCGTACACTATAGGCGTTGCGGCCCCCCTCGTCAAAGTGCGTTCGAACGAATGAGGCCTGATTTATTACGCGCGATTTTCAAGCGGGTGACGCAGGTGACAGCCTGCGCGCTCTGAGCTTCGACATTGCAGAATGTCAGTGGTCCGATCGTGGACGATCGAAATCGCCAAATCTCACCGGTACGGTGTCCCTTTCTGGCAAACGGCCAGTATGATGTTGGCTCCTCTCCCCAGCGACCTCCCACGCGAAACGTTGCCGGTTGTTGAGACGGCAAGTTACGGTCGACGCAACCAACGCCGCGGCGCCGACAATCTCGAAAGTTCAGGGCTTGCTCGTCCGACGTTCGGAAAAGGTTTACCATGAATGCGAAAGAGTTTCTGGACCGCGGTCAGCTCACGGACTCGATCCGTGCATTGAACGAGGAAATCAAGGCCAATCCGACCGACCTCGAGCTGCGCACCATTCTCTTTCAGTTGCATTGCTACGCCGGCGACCTCGTCCGCGCGGAGAAGCAACTCGACGTGGTTCGCACCAAGAGTACCGAGATCGCGTACGTCAACGGACTGCGGGTCTATCAGGGCCTTTTAAACGCGGAGCGGGCGCGAACGCAGCTCTTCGAGAAGGGCGAACGCCCGCGTTTTCTCGTGAGGCCGCCGGAGAGCGTGACCCTTCACCTCGACGCCCTCGATTCGACCCGAGAAGGACGCTTCGAAGAGGCTCGAGCCCTGCTCGAGCGGGCGGCCGCGAGCCACGAGGCCGTCCGAGGCACCGCGGACGGGGTGGAATTCGACGACTTTCGGGATGCGGACGACATTTTGGCCCCGGTACTCGAGGTCTTCTCAACGACCGGTTACTACTGGGTCCCCTGGGCTCACGTCCAATTCCTCGAAGTCCCCAAGCCGAAGACGTTGCTCGACCTGCTCTGGGCGCCGGCGAAGCTGGCAACCTATGACGGTCAACTCGGTGAGGTCTACCTCCCGAGCCTCTATCCGGGGACGTCGGCGAGCCCCGATGGTCCGCTCCGACTCGGACGCCAGACCGACTGGGTGGACGTCGGCTCCGGAATCATTCGAGGAGTGGGCCGCAAGTCGTTCCTGGTGGGCGAAGAGGTACGGACGCTGCAAGAACTCGGCCAAGCGCAGTTTCCCATGGCAGAAGGCACGACGGGCGAGCTGGACCCGGAATCGCCGGCGGGAGATCGATCCTGACCATGGCCACGACATCGGTTCTGAACGTCGAGGAGTGTCTTTCACCGATCCCAGGGGATAACCCGTCGGGACGCAACCTCGCCTACGAGGCCGTTTACGACGAACTGCGCGAAGCGCGACGGTCCGAGGACGACACCCTGCAAGGGGACTGGCAGCGCAAGGCCAAGGTCGCGGACTGGGAGCGCGTCATCGAGCTGGGCATGGAGATCCTCCAGGGCCAGTCGAAGGATCTGCAAGTCGCCGCCTGGATCACCGAGGCGCTCGGCCGTCGGCACGCGTTCGGCGGTCTCCGCGACGGCTTCTTGCTGATGCTTGGGATCCAGGAGCAGTTCTGGGAAACCTATTACCCCGAGATCGACGATGGCGATCTCGAGTCACGCTCCGGCCCGTTCATCTTCCTTGAGAGTGTGGTCGCTCCCTTGATCCGCAGCCTCCCCTTGTGCCGCGGATTCGGCGACGAGCGGTACTCCTACTACCGCTGGCAGGAGTCGCGAGCGACTGACAACGCCGGGCTGAAAAGCCAGGATGCGATGGATGCGTTGATCGCGGAAGGAAAGATCACCGGCCAGCAGTTCGACGATGCGGTGGCCCAAACGCCCAAGTCGTTCTACGAGACCTTGGTCGAGGACCTTCGTGGGAGCATTGATGCGCTCAAGGCTCTCGATGACAGCATGGATCAACGGTTAGGGCGGGACTCGCCGGGGGTGGTCTCGGTCCGTAAAGCGCTCACCGATTGCCGCAACGTCCTCGAGCCGATTCTGAACCTGAAACGATCGCTCGAACCCGAGCCCGAGGATGAGACGGCGGAGCCCGAAACCGCGGACGAATTCGGTTCCGCTGAGCCGGATGGCTCGTACGATGACGAGCCGCAAGTCGCCGCGCCCCGGCGCCGAGTGCGGCCCGCCCGGTCCACCGGTGGCCCGATCACGAGCGTGGCCGATGCCCACCAACGGATCCTCGAAGCGAGCGCCTACCTGAGAGAGAACGATCCGAGCAGTCCGGCCCCGTTCCTCGTCGTCCGGGCCCTGCGGATGGGGGAATTGTACGGCCAAGGCCAACAACCCGCGGACGTCTCCGTCTGTGAAGCACCCTCGAGCGAGGTTCGGATGAGCCTCAGAAAGCTCGCCCAGGAGGGGGAGTGGACCCAACTCTTGGAAGAGGCCGAACAGGCGCTCGGCCGGCCCGAAGGAACGGCCTGGCTCGATGCACACCGCTATGCACTCGCCGCGATGGCATCGGGCGATATCGACCGCTCGTCGGCCGCGCTGGCGTGTCGCAGCTTGCTGCGAACCTACCTGACCGACTTCCCGGAGCTGAGCAACTCGGAGCTGGGCGACGGAACCCCGACGGCGAATGCCGAGACCCGAAACTGGCTCCTGGAAGAGATCGTCCCACCTGCTCCTGAACCGGTCGCCTCGGAACCTGACGAACCGGTCACTTATGAACCGCCTCCGATGGAACCGTATGTTCCCGACGCCAGCGAGCGAGCGGCCGATGAGCCGGCGGACGTCTGGACCGAGGCCCTTGAGCTGGTCCAGGGGAAGCGGATCAACGAAGCGATCGACTTGATTCGGCGCGCCTTGGCCATGGCCTCGAGCGGTCGCGAACGGTTCCAACGCAAACTGCAACTCGCCGAACTCTGTCTGATGGCGAATCGCCATCAAGTCGCGCTGCCGCTTTCCGAAGATTTGGCGCGGCTGGTGGATGAATTCCGTTTAGAGGAATGGGAATCCGAACAGCTTTGCGCTCGGGTTTGGGCGGCATTCTACCGCTGCCTCCGCGCCGTCGGTGCCGGGAGCTCGGCCGCGGAGAAACTGCAACCCGTTTTTGCTCGCCTCTGCCGCCTCGACATCAACCAGGCACTGGCGTTGGAGGGAGACCACCCTCACTAATCCATGCATGGGGTTATACCCCCCAAGGTCCGCGGCTCGGAGGCCGCGGACCGAACGCTCTCGAGCCAAGGAAGCGACTTGCCTTTCCTCGCGTGCACGCCGAGGAATTCGATTGACACAAACGCTTCAAGGCCACATCCTTGAGCCCTGATACCGCAGTGATGTTACCTTACCTACCCCTCTCGGATTCGAACGTGTTCCGTTCGGGAGAAAAAAACAGATGCCGTCATTCGAGAGCACCCAACACAAGCTGGATCGCGTGCGTCGTCCCCGCGTCCATTTGACTTACGACGTCGAAATCGGTGGCGCCATCCAGGTCAAGGAACTGCCTTTCGTCATGGGCGTTCTGGCCGACCTTTCGGGCAAGCCGATCGAGTCCTTGCCCAAGATGAAGGACCGCAAATTCGTTGAAATCGACCGCGACAATTTCAACAAGGTCCTGAACGCAATCAAGCCTCGGCTGGCGTTCCAGGTGGACAACACCCTGCAGAACGACAACACCAAGATCAACGTTGAGCTTAAATTTGGGCATATGAACGACTTCGAGCCTGAACAGGTCGTTCGCCAGATCGAGCCGCTCCGCAAACTTCTCGAAGCACGTGACCGGCTCTCCGACCTCGTGACCAAGATGGACGGTAACGACACGCTCGAGCAGCTGCTCCAGGACGTGGTCAACAATACCGATTCGTTGAAGAAGTTGAGCAGCGAGACGGGACGCGTCGAGTCCAAGTCGGAGGAGTCTTAAGATGAGCGAAGCCGCCGAACAAAGTCAGCCGACGTCGGCTACCACATCGCACGAGGAGGTCAGCCTCCTCGACCAGATTATCTCGCAAGGCCGGATGGCTCGTGACGAGGAGCAGAGGGCGCTTGCGAAGGATTTGATCGGTGAGTTCGTCGATCAGGTCATGACCGGGACCATGAGGGTGTCGAAAGACACGCAGGCGATGATCAACGCGCGGATCGCGCAGATCGACATCCTGCTCTCCAAGCAGCTCAACGCGGTCCTGCACCACGAGGACTTTCAGAAGCTGGAGGCGTCCTGGCGCGGACTGCACTACGTCGTCCATCAGTCCGAGACGGGACCGACGCTCAAGATCAAGGTCATGAACGTCTCGAAGAAAGACCTCCTCAAGGACATGGAGCGCGCTCCCGAGTTCGACCAGAGCGCCTTGTTCAAGAAGGTCTACGAGGAAGAATTCGGCACGTTCGGCGGTTCCCCGTTCGGCGCGTTGGTCGGCGACTACGAGTTCAGTCGTAGTACCCAGGACATCGCGCTGATGGAGAAGATCTCGAACGTGGCCGCCGCAGCGCACGCCCCGTTCATGACCGCCGCCAGCCCCCAGTTGTTCAACTGGGACGATTTCACCGAGATGTCCGGTCCGCGTGATCTGAGCAAGACCTTCGAGACCAACGATTACGTCAAGTGGCGCTCGTTCCGTGACTCGGAGGATTCTCGCTACGTCGGCCTCTGCCTCCCGCATATCTTGATGCGGACGCCTTATGGGCGTGACAACACTCCGGTCGAAGCGTTCAACTTCGAGGAGGACGTCGACGGTGCCGATCACAAGAAGTATCTCTGGGGCAATGCGGCCTACGCCTTCGCGACCCGCTTGACCGAGTCGTTCGCCCGCCACCACTGGTGCGCGGCGATCCGAGGGGTGGAAGGGGGCGGCCTGGTCAGTGGCTTGCCGGTCCACACCTTCAGCACGGACGAAGGGGACGTGGCCCTGAAGTGCCCCACCGAGATCGCAATCACCGACCGTCGCGAGAAAGAGCTCGCGGATCTCGGCTTCATCCCACTGGTGCACTGCAAGAATACCGACTACGCCGCGTTCTTCAGCGCCCAGTCGGCCCAGAAGTCCAAGCTCTACAACACCGACGCCGCCAATGCCAATGCCCGGCTCTCGAGCCAGTTCCAGTACATCATGGCGGTGTCGCGGATTGCCCACTACCTGAAGTCGATGATGCGCGACAAGCTGGGCAGCTTCATGAGCCGCAGCCAGTGCGAAACGTTCCTCAACACCTGGATCGCCCAGTACGTCACGACCGACGACTCCGCGAGCCAGGAGACGAAGTCGCAATATCCGCTGCGTGAAGCCCGGATTGATGTCATGGAGGTACCCGGCAAGCCGGGCGCCTACAAGGCGATCGCGTTCCTCCGCCCGCACTTCCAGCTCGACGAGCTGACGGTTTCGCTCCGCATGGTGGCCGAACTGCCGCCTCCGGCGTCGGGCGGTTGATCGCAGGGTGGGCTTCCGTCTGGTGACGTCGAGGACCGTTCGAGAAATCTCGTGGGACCGACGTCACCAAGATGCCAGGATGTCGTAATGAAAGTAAGCCCGGTGGGGATGGCCGACCGGACCAAAAGCGGAAACCTGTGAGGAGTTGCTGCAATGGCTGTTGACATGTTTCTGAAGATTACTGATGTCAAAGGTGAATCAAAAGACAAGTCGCACTCCGGCGAGATCGAGATCGAGTCCTTCAGTTGGGGAGCGACCCAACTCGGTGCCTCCTCACACGGGACCGGGGCTGGTGCCGGCAAGGTCTCGATGAACGACTTCCACTTCGTGATGCGGAACAACTCGGCGTCGCCGACCCTCTTCCTCTTCTGTGCCAACGGCAAGCACCTCAAGGAAGCGAAGCTGACCTGCCGCAAGGCCGGCGGTACCCAGCAGAACTTCATGGTGGTCACGCTCTCCGACGTTCTCGTCTCGAGCTACCAGACCGGCGGGTCGCAAGGGGGCGAAGTCCCCATGGACCAGATCAGCCTGAACTACTCGAAGGTCGAGATCGACTACCTGGCCCAGGACGAGAAGGGCATCACGAAGTCGGCCGGCAAGAAGCACTGGGACATGAAGACCAACACGGGCGGCTGAGTGCCGCCAAGCCTGAGTGGGGCTGGATCCCATCAGGCCGGCGGTTGCGGCACCATCACGAGCCAAAAAAAACGCGTCGCACCGGAGGCCTTTCGGGCCCCCGGTGGCGTTTTTGTTTTGGCGGGCCGCGAACGGCGGCCATAATGACTGCCGAGAAAAACGAAATGAGGAGGTCCGATGCCGCGAGCGCCAATCGAATACTCTTTGTTGCCCTCGGTTCTCGACCGGCTGATCGACCTTGAACCGAAAGTCTCGACCGAGTCGCAGTCCGGGCGAAATCCGCTCCCGGCGCAGATCAAGGAGTCGGTCAAGCGCGACCTCGAATGGCTCTTGAACAGCAAACAACTCCTGGCGCAATGGCCCGAGGATTTGCGACAGCTCTCATGTTCGATCTTGACCTATGGGATGCCGGACTTTTCGTCCTCGAGCTTGAGCAATGCCCTTCACCAGGACAAGCTGAGGCGCACGGTCGAGGAAGCGATCGCTCGGTTCGAGCCTCGACTCTCCCGAGTCTCGGTCACGACCGTCGAGGGGCGTGAATTTGATCGGAGCCTTCGGTTTCGGATCGATGCCATGCTCCGGGTCGATCCCGCGCCCGAGCCGGTCACGTTCGACTCCGTGCTCCAGTTGACGACCCGGGCCTTCGTCGTGCAGGGTGATTAAGCAATGATCGACGAGCTGCTGCACTACTACAACGGCGAGCTGGCCTACCTGCGCGAGCTCGGGGCCGAGTTCGCCCAGAAGTACCCCAAGGTGGCGGCCCGACTGCTCCTGGAGTCGGACAAGTGCGAAGACCCGCACGTGGAACGCCTGCTCGAAGGGGTGGCCTTCCTGACCGCGCGGATTCGCCATAAGATCGACGATGAGTTTCCTGAGATCACCGACTCGCTCCTCGGAGTTCTCTACCCTCACTTTCAGCGTCCGCTTCCCTCGTTGTCGATCGTGCAGTTCGTGCTCAACCGGGCGCAGGCCAACCTCGCCGAAGGGTTCACGATCGAGCGCGGGAGCCGGATCAATTCGCGGCCGGTCAATGGGGCCCCCTGCCCGTTCCGAACCACCTACCCGGTCACGCTCTGGCCGATCGAAGTCGTAGCCGCGCGGCTCGATCCGGACCGGGTCGTCGTGGCCGGCAAGCCCCCGGGGGCCGTCGCGCTCCTGCAACTGACCCTCTCGTGCCTCGGGGGAGCGCAATTCTCGCAGCTTGCGATCGATCGATTGCGCTTCTATCTCGACGGCTCAGGCCCCTTGCCTTACAGCCTTTACGAGCTTCTCCTCAATAATGTTTGTCAGGTCCAAGTCCGGAGTAAACTCGAGGATGGGCGGTATGAGTCCCTCGTGCTCCCCCCCGACGCGATTGAATCGGTCGGGTTCGGCCGCGATGAAGGGATGTTCGACTATCCGAACCGGTCGTTCCTTGGCTACCGCCTGATCCAGGAGTATTTCGCGCTTCCGGAGAAGTTCCTGTTCTTCGATCTGACCGGTCTCCAAGCCCTCTTCGGCCGAAAATTTGGCGGGTCGATCGAGTTGATGTTCTTCCTGAACCGTTCGCCTCGGAACGAGCTGCCGGTGCAGGCCGACACATTCCGGCTCGGCTGTACGCCGGTCGTCAACCTCTACACCACGGTCGCCGAGCCGATCTCGCTCAGCCAGACGCAGTACAAGTATCGGGTGGTCCCCGACGTCCATCGCCAGATGGCCACCGAGGTCTACTCGATCGATCGGGTGTCCAGCGTCGGCGGGTTCCTCGACGAACCGTTGGCCTACGAACCGTTCTACTCGATGCGCCATGCACGGCAAGGCGAAGCGCCGGGGGCCTACTGGTATTCGACTCGGCGCGCCTCCCAGGTGAAGGACGACCCGGGAACCGAAGTGGAACTCTCATTCGTTGATCCCGGCTTCAACCCCAAGCTCCCTGCCAGCGAGACGATCACAGTTCACGTCACCTGCACGAATCGCGACTTGCCGAGCCGATTGCCCTTTGGCGGCGAGCAAGGAGACTTTGAGCTCGAAGGGCAAGGACCGGTGAGCCGCGTCCGCTGCCTGCGTAAGCCGACCAAGCCGCTCCGTCCCCCCTTGGGGCGGAACGCCCAGTGGCGTCTGATCTCGCTACTCTCGCTCAATCACCTCTCGCTGGCCGACACCGAGCAAGGGCTGGACGCACTGCATGAAATCTTAATGATCTATAACTTCGCCGATAGCGCGGCGACCCGGCAGCAGATCGCTGGCGTGACCGGAGTGTCGAGCCGGCGGGTTCCGGTCCGCACCGGTCGGAAGATCGGCAGCGCCGTTTGCCTTGGGACCGAGGTGACCGTCGAGTTCGACGAGACCCACTTCGTGGGGGGCGGCGTTTTTCTGCTCGCCAGTGTGCTGGACCGATTCTTCGGGCTCTATACGTCGATCAATTCATTTACCAGGATGGTCGCCAAGACGCGACAGCGCGAAGGAATCTTGAAGCAATGGCCACCCCGAGCCGGCGAACGGACCCTCCTCTAGAGCAAACGCTGTTTGAGGAGCCCTATCGGTTCGATTTTTTTCAGGCGGTCAGGCTCCTGGCCCGGCTGAACCCGGAGCGCGCCTCGGTCGGCCGCGAAGGACCGGCCAACCGTGAAGTTGTCCGGTTCCTGACCCATCTCACGATGAGCTTCCCGGCCAGCTCGATCCGAAGCCTTGAACCTCGCGACCTCCCGGGCGCGGCGCCTGGCATGCGGGTCAACTTCTTCGGCTTGACCGGCCCCTCAGGCGTGCTCCCCCACGTCTACACCGAACTGCTGATGGAGCGTTCGCGACTCGGGGATCACTCGCTCGCGGCCTTCTTCGATCTGATCAACCACCGGCTCATCTCACTCTTTTACAGAGCCTGGGAAAAACATCATTTCATTGTCGCGCGCGAGCACGGCGGCGATGAACCGTTCGCCCGCCACCTCTTCGACCTGATCGGGCTCGGGACCACGGCACTCCGGAACCGCCACGAATTCCCTGACGCCGCGCTCCTGCCTTATTCCGGTTTTTTCGCTCGCAGGCAACGTCCCGCCGTGGTCCTGGAGAGTCTCCTGCGCGACTATTTCGATTTCCCGATCGAGATCGAGCAGTTCGTCGGCCGTTGGCTTCAACTCGAACCGAGCGATTGCTCTTCCCTGGGGGCATTGGGTCGCAACAACGAACTCGGTGGGAGCCTGGTTCTCGGATCGCGCGCCTGGGACGCGCAAGGGAAGATTCGGATTCGACTCGGCCCACTCTCCTTCGACCGGTTCCAAGCGTTGCAACCCGACGGTCCGGAGTTCCTCGCCGTGGCCCAGATGGTCCGGCTCTTCGTCGACGTCGAATTCGAGTTCGACGTCCAACTCATTCTAAAGGCCGAAGACGTCCCCCCTTGCCGTCTCTCCTCGCAAGGAAGCGGCGGCGCCCGCCTGGGACGCCACGCCTGGCTTCGGAGTCGTCCGCTCCAAAAAGATGTCGACGACGCCGTGTTTACTTCGAGCGTCTAGACATGTTGTTTTGTGGCAATATCGCCACGTTACCAGGATTTCCCCCCGAGTCCCATCAACACCGGTGCCGTCCCTTGGTCATTAGTCTTCGCTCGCCTTACCAAGGCGAGCGGGGAGCGTGAGCTCCCTGTCCTCCGATGGACGAAGAGCCTCCCGTAACGTGACGACGGTCTCCAATTTGTAGGGTGGGCACGGCCCACCAGGTTTCGCCCGCTCATGAACCGTGCACCCACGCGTGGCAAGCCGCTTGGAAGAATTTGGTGAGACGTGTCCACCCGATGGGACGATCGATGCCGGCTTTGATTTGAGGTTTGCGGTTAGTCGTTCTTGGTGAAGTCGACTTCGATGACCTTGCCCATCTCACCTGATGGGTTGGTCGGGGCGATATCCTGGGCCTTTCGGCTCTTTGGAGTGTGCATGTTCGCGAACGTCAGGTTCTGAGCCAATCGCTTGCCGTCGGCCTCGATCTCGGTCCAGCGCACCTCACGCATAAATGGTCGGTCTTCATTGGGCCGGGTGATGTCCGTTACCGTGACCTCGATTTCCGAGCCGGTCTTTAATGCCTCGGCCCACGCATCTTCGAGGCCTTTGTACGTGCCGTAGCGGTTCGCCACCCAGTTCTGAAGCGAGAGGTTTTCGGGACCGCCCGGGGCGCCGAAGCGATTGCCGATCAGGTGGCCCGCGTCATCGCCGCTCCCCTCGGAAACCCCGCGCTGGGCGTTCTGGTTGCGATGGGTTCGGACCCGACCCGGAACGCCAAGCCGACCGCTGCCGATTTTGTAGGTCTTACCATCCCTCACCGTTTCTTCAAACCGAAAGTCGTTGCTGATATCAGGAAGCAACGGGTTCGGCTGAATCCGCGGGGCGATCACTCCACTCGTCGAGGCGTTCGCGACCTGGGAGGAACCCTGCCCTTGAAACAAGGCGTCGGCTCGGAAGCGTTCGATCAGCCGATCGTACTGGATGAGGATCCAGGTCTCGAGTCCAACGCTCGCCCTCAGCAGCTTGGTCTCCTTTTGCTCGGCCAGGGCCACGCGAAGCCGTCCTCGGGCCCTTCCGCCCATTTCTTTGGCCAGAAACGCGATGAGGCCCTGAAGGAGCAGGCTGAAGAAGATCCCGACCGCGTCGGCCATGATCAAAGCGGCCGCATGGATCCGGAAGGACGAACCCGCCGACTCCCAGGCCTCGGCGATGCCCCGCGCAAAGGCGCGGTCGACCACCTCAAGATAAGGCGCCAGTTCGCTGAGCAGGAAACCGGCCTCGAGCCCCTCAAGGAACCGCAAACTCAACGCGTAACCGGTGCCCGCGCCAACCAATGTTCCCGGGAGCCCGGTGACGCCGACCCCCAAGGCACTCGCGCCGCCCGCGTTGAGTTCCTCCATGAGGTCGGCCGCCATCAACAGGCCGCCGACCAGGCTGCGGATGAGCGCCAGGAATTCGTCGCCCGTCTGACTCGTGATCGCCGTCTCAACGTCACGAGCTCGGGCCAACTCCCAGGCCTCGGCAACGAACGCGATGTTTCGTTCGAGGTAGGGGTCGCGCGTCCAGCAAATCGGCCCCGGGACGCGAAACCGTTCCGGTCCCCGTCCGGGTGCCACGGTCGGAGCGAACGGAGATCGAGGTCTGATCGATTTCGGTAACGAGTTCATCATCGGCCTCAAGGATCGACGACGGGTCGGCAATCAGACTGGAATTCGAGACATGCCATGACCAATGGATTTCATGGCATGGCGATATTAGTTGATGAGCACTGTGGGATAACCCATGACGATGGCCCCGCCGTGGGCGGTGATATCTCCCAGGCGAGCGGCGGGCTGACCGCTGATCAAGACGGTAAAGCTCCCGAGCGCGATCACATCGGGGGGACCGACGCAGACCGCGAGATCACCCATTCGGGCGGCGGGCAAGCCGCCGATCAGAACGGTCAAGGCGCCCGGCGGGAGGATCGGTCCGCCCACGTGGGGGACGAGAACCGTTACTAGTGGGCAAACGTGCATGTCGGTGACGCGGGCCGCGGGCATGGGCATCGGTTTAGTCCCAGTTGATGGCAGGGCGCGAGGTAGGGGTGCTCGATCGGTCGTCGGGTGTAGCCTTCCGCGGGGCGGTTGCCGCCGGGACCACCGGCTCGCTCCAGCGCTGCGTGCCTTCGGCGACACCGACACCCCGTTCGAAGAACCTCTTGTATTTTTCAGGGGCCTTTTCGGGCTCGGAGCGCACTGCGGCGAGCATCACCGAGCCGGCGACCCCGTGCGCGGTGAGCTCTTCACCGGGTGGAACCACCGGGACGTCGGGAGGGGCGAGGCTCCCGCCGCTCCAGAAGGCCGCGGCCGCGGCGCATCCGGCCGGGGTTCCGAGTCCGGCCGCGTCGGACGCGGGCATCGTCTTGCGTCGGTTTTCCTCGGTCGGGTCGGTGCACCAGGCCTCCGCCGCCTCGAGCGCGGCATGTTGAGGCAACGGTGCGCCCTCGGCCATCACGATTCGGGCACACACGCAGGCCCACCAGACAGCCTCCCGTTTCGGCAACGCGTGCGCCCAGAACCGCGCGGCGTCGGGGAACTCCTGCTTCTCGACGAGCAGGCTCAAGAATTGTTTCGCCGTCGGCTCGTTGCGAAGCAACTCCCGCGACGCCGCGCTGAGCTCAATGGTTTGGCAGAGTTCCCTTGGGGTCTGCTCAACCAGGTGGATCAAGGATTCCTCACTCATCGTCGGCTCCGGCCCTCATGTCGAATCGCCACTTCGAGCGGTTTTTCCAGGCGTGAGCTGCGGGCTGTCCGCAACGACGCTGGCACAATCGTCGTGATCGAGTCATGTCACTAACCGATCATGGTCAGTCCGCCCTTCATTTGCAGGATGGCAGAGGCGCTGATCTGTGTCATCAAGCCTTTCACCTGGGTTTGCACTTGCCCATTGATGTCGATCATCATCCCCTTGATCTGAACACCCGTCTGGTCGATCTTGATGCTGCTCTGGCCGACCTTGAGTTCGATCGACTGCAACGCCTGAGTTTCGCTCTTGCCGAGGTCGAGCTTAGTGGTCTGATTCCCCATCTTGATCGTCAATGCATCATTGCCCATGTCGATCTTGACGGCGCGGTTGCCCATTTTGACGTTGTGGGTGTCATTGCCCTGGCTCACGATCACGTCGCGGTTGTTGTCGACGGTGACCTTCTCGTTGCGCTTGACCTGCTCGGTGCGGTCCCGATCGATCGTAACCGTCTGATCGCGGTGGACCTTGAGGTCGTCGTCGCGTTCGACGACCCGGTGAAAGTCCTTCTCGGCGTGAAAGTAGACGTCTTCCTCCCCCTTCTTGTCCTCGAACCGGAGCTCGTTGAAGTTGGCTTCGGACCCCCTGAGAGAACTACGGGTCTTGACGCCGCTCTGGGTCTTGTTCGCCGGGAGGTCGTAAGGGGGCATCATCGCGGCGTTGTACACGCTGCCGATAATAATCGGCTGGTCGGGATCCCCCTCCTGAAAGTCCACGATGACTTCCTGGCCGATTCGAGGGATGTGGATCATCCCCCAGTTCTTACCGGCCCAGGGGGTGCCGACCCGGATCCAGCAGGAGCTATTGTTGTCGTTCTTGCCCTGCCGGTCCCAGTGAAATTGGACCTTCACTCGCCCATACTTATCGGTAAAAATCTCTTCACCCGCCGGCCCGACGACCACGGCCGTTTGCGTCCCTTGAACGGCCGGTTTCGGCGTCTTTCGCGCGGGGCGGTAGGGAAGGTCGAAGGGCATGCATGTGAATGAGTTGCGATACGAGAATTCCGCCGACTCGTTCGACGACCGGAAGTTGTAGCTTTGCCTGGCCATGTGGCGAATGCCTGTGATCAGATACTTGCCATTCGCATTAAAGTGGTTGTCGAGCAAGACTGTGTGGCCGGTGGCGAAGCTCCGGCAGGTCCCTTCGCCCTGGATCGACAAGCTGGCCGCCGCCTCTTCCTGCATCCGGATCTCGACGGTTCGCTTGTTGTCATCAAAGATCTTTTGCAGGTCCCCCGCGCGGTCGCCGCCGCTCGGGTTGATCCCATCGAACCGCTGGGCGTACTCACCGGGATAGTCGTAAAGCTCGAGTTTGTCATTGTTTCCAATCCTGAGCTTGTGCGACACCTGCCCGGCCATGACGCTGTCGGCGATCTGCTTATCCGCCTCCAGATGCTTGTGGGGAAGCTCGAAGCTATGATCCCAGAGCAGATAACGCCCGGAGCGAAGCTCCTGGGTTTTCTCCCACGAGAGCACCAACTCTTCGCCGCTCACTTCCTCCTCCGACCGGCCGAGCGTCATCCGCGCTTTTCCAGCGAGCTCCGGGCAGGCTTGCGACACGTCGGTCACGACCAGGGTGTGGCCGTTGGCGGAGTGCTTGAAGAAGAAAAAGATTCCCTCTTCTTCCATCAGCCGACAGGCGAAATTGTAGTCGGTCTCGCGGTATTGGACACAGTAGTCGCGCGGTTGGTAGGTTCCCCGCAAGTCGTAGGAGACGTCCAGACCCGCGAGCACCTGCTGGAGGATCTGAGGCACTGACACCTGCTGGAAGATCCGGCTCTGAGCGCGCTTGGTCAGGAACCAGAACTGCGGGACCACGTCCAGGTGGTAGGCCGTGAACGTATTGTCGCGCGCCCCCTGGCTCACCCGGTTGCAGATCCCGCTGAAGAATCGTTGTTTGTTCCCCTCCAGCGCCAGTCTGACGATCGCCTTTTGACCGAGCAACATCTCAAACGGAATCGGCTCGTCATTGGTGGCGAAGAGTTCGAGGCGATACTCGAAGAGCTGCGAGATCGACTCGTGGCCGGAGAACCCAGCCATCAAGAGCGCATCCTTCTTTAACGGCGTCGTGACCGTCATGATCCGATCGGCTTGCAAATAGGTCGCCATTATCGACTCCACGAAATCCGAAGATCTTCCGGTCCCACGCCGAGCGTTCGGCTGATTCTCACACGCGTCGCCCACTCAGGCAAGCGGGCTTGCCCGGCGGGTCCGAGAAGTACGTTGGCCGATTGCTATGAATGCTTTACGGTCGGGTTTGCCACTGTGACGGCCGACGGCCAACTCGCAATCAGGGCGGTCGAACTCATCGCCGGCACGACCGGACGTCACAGAACCAAGGCACCGAAGTAACAAGAACAACGAGCCCTCCGCACCCTCATGCGTCGGGCTGATTGGTCCGATGGGTTCAGGGACCGGTCGAATCGAGACTTGACCGGCCCCGCTTGCGATTGACCTGTCGTCGAGCGATCATTGGGCTGGAAACGTGGGGATTGAATAACATCCAATGCGGCGGAGAGAAGGTGAGTCCCATGCAGTCGGATCAGGCGAACACGTACGACGAAATCCCCTACGGCGACCATTTCTTTCCCTTCACCCACCCGATCCACCTCGCCACGCTGGGGACGCTCTTCGGGATCGACGCGCCCGCGGTCGAGCGTTGCCGCGTACTGGAACTCGGTTGTGCCGAGGGGGGCAACCTGCTCCCGATGGCCTTGGAACTCCCCGACGCCCAGTTTGTCGGGATTGATCTTTCCCCACGCCAAATCGCCAATGGCCAGGCCGTCGTCAAACGGCTCGGCCTCCGCAACCTCGACCTTCGTGCGATGAGCATCACCGAGGTTGACGCGTCGTTCGGGTCGTTCGACTATATCATTTGTCATGGCGTCTTCTCCTGGGTTCCCGAGCCGGTTCGGGACAAGATCCTGGCGATCTGCTCCCAGAACCTGGCCCCCCAGGGCCTGGCCTATCTCAGCTACAACACCTATCCGGGCTGGCACGGACGAGGGATGGTCCGGAGGCTGCTCGCCTACCACCTCGGGCGCACCGCGTCCGCGACCCCACTGGAGCAGGTTCACGAGGCGCGTTCATTTCTCGAAGAGATTGTGCGAGTCATTCCCGACAAGGATAGTTCCTACGCCCGGATCCTTCGGACCGAGAGCGCGTACCTTCGCGGCGTTCCGAATACCTACCTCTTTCACGAGCACCTCGAAGAGACGAACCACCCCTTCTACTTCCACGAGTTCGTGGCCCTGGCCGAGGCCAAACGCCTGAAATTCTTGGTCGAAGCGCGCTCTGGAGGCATGAGCGCCAATCTCCCGGACGACGCGCGGGAAAGCTTGGAGGAATGGGCCGACGATGAACTGGGACGCGAGCAATATCTCGATATCTTATGCAATCGAACGTTTCGGCAGACCCTGCTCACCCACGTGGACGTAGCTCGGCTCGATGAACCCGCGGCCGATGCGCTCGACGCACTCTGGATCAGCACCAGCTTGGGACCAGTTTCGCCCGATCCCGACGTCGTTTCGCTTGCACCCGAAGAATTTCGGATGGCGGAGGGAGAGGCGAACCTGTCGACCAACGATCCGTTGATCAAGGCGGCCTTGGTCGAGCTGTTCGAAATCGCGCCGCGCTCGATTCGCTTTGCGGCCCTCTGGGAACGGGTTCTGTCGCGGTTGGGGGAGGATCCGGATTCGAACCCTTCACGCGATCCCGACCACTTGAAACACGCCTTGCTTCGCTGCTTCATGTCTTCCTTGATCCAACTGCGCACGAAGCCCCCCGCCTTCGCGATCGCGCTCAGCGAGCGACCGGTGGCCAGTCCGCTCGCCCGGGTCCAGGCGGTGGACGAGGAGCGTGTGATCAATCTCCGCGGTCGGACCGTCCGACTCGACCCGTTCGAGCGCCTCGTGCTACGCGCCCTGAATGGGAGCCACGATCGCCGGGCCGTCCTGGAAGCACTTCTGATGAGCGTCGACTCGGGCGAGTTTTCGATTCATGAAGGCGGGCGGCCGATTGAAGATCGGGACAGGATCGCTCAGATTTTCGGTGGTGAGCTCGAGCCATGCCTCGAACGGCTGGCCGCCCGAGCCCTCCTGGTAAGTTGACGCGTTTGGCTCGCGGGTCGGCTCCAAGCCGCTCCCAAAACTCTCTGACTCCTTGAGGTTTTGGGATCACTGGGCGCGATGGAGTTGGGGCCTTTCCCGATCGCTTCGGTCCGCCGCCCACGAGCAAGCCACTTGCGAATTTGCGTACGCGACCTGCCGCCTGCTCCACGATCGTATTCGTGAGACAAATCCTGAACGATCATGTTGAGATGATGCCGCGCCTAATGGGCTCGATGCGAATCTGTCGGGACGCTCTTCCAAAATTCATGGTCTCACGGTACGGTTTTTAACGCTGACTTCATTGTTCAGCGAATTCACCCCGGTTTGGCCGTGTCTCAAGGAGGAGTCAGCGCATGGTAACTCCTGTGCGTGCATGGTCCGGTTTCATCCAGTGGACTTCGCGGTCTCAGCATTCGGCACTCAGGATCGTTACCATCGGTGCCCTGCTCTTCGCGGCCTTTCAGCTCCACGAAAGAGCGAATCGACTCGAGCAACGCGAACGTTTATTGCAGCAGCAAATGGCTGCGATTTCGCGTCAGACCCAGGAACATGACGAACGCGTGCGGAGTCTTGGCACGCTGCCCGCCCCTCTCGAGCGAGTTGCCGAGGCCTCAGCCACCAATTCCACTCCGTTTCTGGACGGCGTTGTCCATCGTGCCAGCCACCCCGACCTGATTCGACCGGTCGCTCTCAAGACCACGGATCGTTGAGTCGTCGGGCGGGGTGCCTTGACGATTCCCTAAGACCCACTCGTGGGTCTCGGTTTTCTTTGATTTTCTGATGGGCGATCGCAGGGATTGCACATCAATCAATACAAAGAGAGACCGGGCTCACCTGGTTAGGGGGCGCTGCTCAGTTGGAGGATTGAGATTTCGGGTGGGCAGAAGAAGCGAATGCGCGGAGCTTGTCCCCGTTCGCAGCCGACTCCTCGGCTGACGTAGAGCCGGTTATCGACGAGCGAATGGAGTCCGCCGGCGGCGACCTGCCGAGGCACATCGCTCAGGGTCATCGGGGGGCCGAAGCCGGGAACGACGATCTGGCCCCCGTGCGTGTGCCCAGCCACGGTGAGGTCGATCCGCGATCGGCGTTTCAGGCCAAGCGCGACATCGGGTCGGTGGGCCACAAGAATGCGGATATCCTCATCTCCTGGGGCCGTTTCCAATTGATGGATGGTTTCCCGGGCTCCGCCGGTCATCGTATCCAACTCCACGCCACCGATCGTCACCTGTCGGTCGCCGAGCTTGATCCGGGTGACCTCGTTGACGAGCATGCCGACCCCCGCCGACTGGAGAATTTCCTCGAGTCCGTAATGTCCTCGGTCCACATCGCCCAGGACGAAGTAAACACCGCCCGGTGCGGACAGCCGACTGAGCAATTCGATCAGATCCGCTCGATTCGCCTCGAGGTCTTTCTCGGATCCCTGGAACAAGTCTCCGGGCATCAGGATCAGGTCGGGGCGAAGCGACATCAGCCGATCGAAGGCGGACCGCTCGTAATCCGTGATCCTTGAGGTTTGTAGGTCGGCGATCACTCCGATCCGGAACGTTGCCTTCCCCTGGCGCGCAGGACCGAGCGGAACGCGGGTCGTTTCCACCTGGAGGCGAAACGGCTCGATCCAACTCGCATAAACGCCGATTGGGATGAGCGCGAAGGTCCCCACCGCGAAAATCCGCGCTGGTTTCGACACGCTCACGCGCCGACCCTCTCCCAGCGGGAGCGACGAAGCAACCAGCAGGGCGACTGCGGCCGCCGGCGGGAGGATCATCAGATCCACATAGACCAGGTGGATCACTCCAAAGAGGTTCAACCCCAACAAAGTCAACGGAGTGAGTTTGATCATGAAGACCAACGCGGTGATCAGCACCGCGTTGAGCACTTGCTTCATGCCGATTTCCGCGGAGCCGCTCCGCACACCAAACCCACGAGCTCCCAAGCAGACGCCCGTGATCACAAGAAAATCAATGAGGGTTGATCCGATCACGACAAGTGCGAAGGTTTGCTGTGACATGGCACCCGTTCAATTCCATCATCGAATGAGAGTGGAACTCGCTCATCATGAGCGAGTCGCCACGGGTCCCTCGATCGAGATCGCCGCGAGTCATTATGGAGGGCTCAGGATAATCGGCAACCCCGGTCGTCGTCGAGAGTGAGCGGATCGCCTGGGCGTTCCAGGGGTGGGGCCCGGCCGGAACCGTCGCGGAGATCGAGCCAAGGGGCGGGGCTTCCGGGGCGGTTGGCGTCCGCGTATGCTGGGATTCTGGCAACCTGGGGAGGGGAGACACCTGACACGACTTCCGTTCCCAAGGGGTCTCGATCGCGTGTTCGGCGAGCAAAAGCCATGATACAATCGAGCTTCGTCGATGGCCCAAGGAGGCCGACGCCGCCATCGCGGGGGGCGTTCCCGAGTTTCTCGCTTTCGACGGCGAGTTGCCACCGGGCAAGGCGCTACCGATTGCACGCGTCCGGTTGAAAATCGGTGACCTTGACGAGACCAAACCGGTTCTCCCCGATGCCAAGGCCGTCACCTTTACCGTGAACTTGCGGAGCGACGTCAAGTTACCCATGCAAAGCTGGTTTTATGATGAGCAGGGTTGCGAGCTTTGTGGCGCCTATTTTGCCTATGTTTCCAGGAATCGACCGTAGTGCGACGGGGGATTCCACGTCTCCTGGACCGACCGAGAGCGATTCATGCTTGGACCGAACTCAACGCTGAACTCGAACCGAGTGGCCCCCTGGCTGAGGCTCCCACGCGTTTGGTCCGAGTCGAACAATCGAGGCAGAGCTTGCGGGCAGGGCACGCTTGCTTTCCTGCTTCTTTGTCTGGGGCTAAGTCGCCTGGTTGAGGCCGCCACGCCCGCTCCCACCGCGTCGACCCTGCCGTCGCCGCGGCGTCCGGTCGCGCTCTGCTTTAACCGGGACGGAACCCGGCTTTTCGTCGCGAACCGAAACAACGGCAGCCTCTCGGTCATTGACGTTCGGCAACAGCGGGTTATCGCCGAATCTCCCGTAGGCCAAGGATTGGCCGACCTCGTTCCCTTGCCCGACGGCACTTCGTGGCTGGTCGTCGATCAGGAGGAGAATGCACTTCTGCTGCTGGAGGAACGCAACGGCTCGCTCCAAGTCGTCGCGCGGCAACCGGTGAAGCTCGACCCGGTAAAGCTTGTGCTTATGCCGGATGGGACGACATGTGTTGTCGCATCACGCCTGGGGCGTTCCCTGACCGTTTGCTCGCGGGTTCAGACCGCAACCGAACCGCGATCGACCTTGCGCGTGACCCGCTCGATCGACTTGCCGTTCAGTCCGCGTGACATGCTTCTGGTACGGGATGGGGCAACGCTCATTGTCGCCGACGCGTTCGGAGGTCAGCTTGCGCTGATTGACGTGCAGAGCGGCCGGATTCTGGCGGTTCACTCGCTCCCGGCCCACAACATCCGCGGTTTGGCACTCACTCCGGACGGCGACGCGTTGCTCCTCGGTCACCAGGAGCTCAACCCGGACGGACGCGCGATTCAGGACGACATCCAGTGGGGGGCCTTGCTCTCAAACAAGGTCCGCGTGCTCAAGCTCGACCGACTCCTCGACCGGCAACCCGAGGCGCGGTTGCGTCCCCCCGCACAATCGGATCAAGTGATCGATCTCGGCCGATTCTCGGGCGATCCATCCGCACTCGCCTGTGACCGTGACGGGCGAGTCATTCTCTCCCTGGCCGGAGTCGACCAAATCGTCACGGGATCGGATTATTCTCATCTGGAAATCCGTACCGGGAGTGGCAAACGCCCGACCGCGATCGCGTTGGACTCCGATCAGGCGCTGGTGTATGTTGCGGACACCCTCGACGACACGATCTCCGTGTTCGAGATCAAGACGGGGAAGCGTCGGGCCCAGATCCCCCTCGGACCGAGTCGAGACGCCTCGATCGAGGAGCGTGGAGAACGTCTGTTCTACGACGCCCGGCTCTCCCGAGGCGGCTGGATGAGCTGTCACAGTTGCCACACCGACGGTCACACGAACGGACTCAACGTCGATACGATTGGCGACGGTGGCTACGGTGCGCCCAAACGCGTCCCCTCCTTGTTCGGCACGAGCCAGACGGGCCCCTGGGGTTGGACCGGTCGCAACGATCGCCTTGATGAACAAGTGCACCAATCCACCGTCACGACCGTTCAAGGCCTCTGGCCGACCGAGACCGAGGTGGCCGAGATGTCCGCCTTCCTACGAACGCTCACGCACCCGCGCACTCCACCGATCGCCCCCTCGAACCAGGCTTCGGCCCAGCGTGGACAGGCACTCTTCGAGTTGCAGTGTGCCACCTGTCATGCCAAGCCCGAGTACACGTCGGTCCGGCTCTATGACGTGGGACTGGCGGACGAGGTCGGCCAACGTCGGTTCAATCCGCCGTCGTTGCGAGGCGTCCGCTATCGTGCGCCGCTCTTACACGATGGGCGGGCCAAGACGCTCGAAGCGGTCTTTCGCAAGCATAAGCATCCCCGCGACACCGAATGGACCGACGAGGAGATCAGCGACATCCTCAGCTTCCTCGATTCGCTCTGAAACCGAAGCATTCACGCTGTTTTTCGTTCCTCCAAGAGGACCGTGACATGAGCATTTTTCGTGACGACCTGTTCCGGGATCAGGTCATCTTGATCACGGGGGGTGGAACCGGGATTGGCCGTGGAATCGCCCTGGCCCTGGCCGCTCACGGAGCGGACACGGCGATCCTCAGCCGGACCGCCGAGCACTTGGATCCGACGGCGGCCGAGATCAGCAAGGCGACCGGTCGCCGCTGCCTGGCTCTCGTCGCCGACGTTCGACAGCCGGAGCAAGTTGACGCCGCGGTTGCCCGAGTCGTCGCCGAACTCGGCCGGCTCGATAGCGTGATCAATGCCGCCGCCGGCAATTTTCTCTGCCCCTCGGCCGACCTCTCGCCGAACGGGTTTGGCACCGTCCTCGACATTGATTCCAAGGGGACATGGAACGTGTCGAGGGCCGCGTATCACGCCTGGTTGCGCGAGCACGGGGGGCAGATCCTCAACATCAGCGCCACCCTGCACTACGGCGGAACCCCCGGGCAGGTCCATGTCGCCGCGGCCAAGGCGGCCGTCGACGCCCTGACGCGTACCCTGGCCGTCGAATGGGGACCGCAACGAATCCGGGTCAACGCGATCGCTCCCGGGCCGATCAGCGACACCGAAGGCGCCCGCCGGCTCTTTCCCGAAGCCATCGCCGAGCGACTCAAACGGATCATCCCCACGCGTCAACTCGGCCGGATTGACGATGTGGTCAATCTCGCACTCTTTCTGCTGAGCGAAGCGGCCGCCAATATCAACGGCGAAATCGTGGTGACCGATGGCGGCCTCTGCCTGGCCGGAAACCTCAATCTCTTTGCCGAAGCGCTCCGCTCGAAATCCTGATCCGAACCCGTTTCCCCCTTTCTTCGGCGCGATCGACTGTGGTGTCATCCTGGGTCCAACGATTCCCGTGGGGTGGGCCGTGACCACCCCATAGAAAGAATCCGATCCTGACCGCCGATCAATCGTCAGTCGTGCATGAGTTTATGGCGGATCAGTGGGCAGTCGCAGGAGGTCGCCGACGATGATCGCGTAGAGTCCGAGAGCAATCAGCATGTGACAACCGAGGCCGCGGGCTACGGGTACGGCTGTTCCGGCCAGGGAAAGCGTGCCGCAGGCCCAGAGGAGTCGAGGACGGTGCGCGAGAAAGATGACCGCTGGCAATAACCAGAGGAAGTAGTGGTGCCAGCAGATGGGGGTGCCGGCCAGCATGATGACCGAGGAGAGCGCAAACACTCCAAGGGTCGCCCGGCGCGGCTCGGCATTCCTCGTTTTCCAGACGCAGACAGTCCAGGCCAGGGTGAGGCCCGCCAGAACGACTCCCCAGAGGAACCAGATCTGGTTCAACGAGAGAATCCCGAGAGAAAGTGAGTGCAACGGATCGTAGGCGCCGAGATCGCCGAAGGTTCGAACCAGAACGATCGGCAGACTCTCGTTGTTCACCCTGAGGTCGGCATGGCGAGCGACCAGGTGCCAGGGCTTCTCGTAGTTGCTGATCCAGTCGACCTGCTCCTCGATCGCCGCGAGCGCTGAGGACCAGCCGACCGCGACCACGATGACACCCAGGCCCAACGTCGCGGTCAGGGCCATGGCCAGCCAGATTCTCCAGGAGCGGACCCGAGCGACGATCGTTGCCCAGTGGACGATCGGCAGGATCTTGATCATCCCGGCCATCCCGACCAGCGCGACGCTCGTCATCGCTTTCTCTTGAAGCAGGGCCGTTAATCCCAACGAAACGAGGCAGACGTTGATCGGGTCGCTCTGGCCAAGCACCAGGGCGTCGATGAAAAACGGGAGCACGACGTACCAGGCCGGGATTTGCCGACGAAAGTTGAGTCCCGTGAGCCGCTCAAAAATCCGGGGCAAGGCGCCGACGGCCGCGAACGATAGTGCGGCCCAGACCAATGAGGCAAGGCCGATCGGCAGCGACGCCAGTGGTGCGAGCAGCACATGGAACGAGACGGGATAACGGGGTTGCGCCGCGACGTGGAGCCGGCTGGTCCTCCAGAGCGCCTTGGCCGCGAGATAAGGATACTTGAAATCATTGCCGCGTTGCGCACTGCGCAGCACCACATACCCGAAGAAGAGTGCCAGGCCAATCGCCGCCCCGAGCCTACGCCTGGTCACATCGAGCCATCCTATCGCGAACCGGAATGTTCGGCGAAGTCCTCAAGGGAAGACCTCACTTGGTGGGAGTCATGCGGCGTGAATCAACCCCAGCCCCCGTCAATTCCTCATCGGATTATCGCGCCGACATGATCGCCGGGTTCCCCCACTCTGGCAACCCTTCTTAGCCCCTTGGTTTGAATTCACCGCCGGTTGACCGTCACGAGTGGAATTCAGGCCCCTGAATTCGGTGATCCGTTCCAACCCCTCGACTTTGCGGTCGCTCCCGAGTATGAGACGGCCGCTCGTATCCTCACCCGACCATTCACCCATGAGGTCGAACCGGTCCTAGCCGGCGTCTCGGCGGGGATTGCCTCGCATGGTTTGATGCGTCGTGGCCGCGGACGACCATGCAACCTGCCCTTGTGGGTCGTGCAGGATGCACGATGCTCGTGTCGTGGTCTGCGGAAAGCGCTTGACATAACGGGTGATAGCGCAATCGTTTGCGGTTTGCTGGACGGTTGGGCACATGCCTTGCTTTTCATCATAGACCGTTCGAGTCGGTCGGACACCGCTCGAGCCGAGGCGAAGGACGAACCCCGGTCGCGGCCGCGTCGAGGCGATGCGGTCCGAACGACTTCGCGGCACGGACGCTTACCGGTTTCGGGACGCCGTCCACCGGTGGGACAAGGAGTAATGATGCAAGTCGATGAAATTTATTTTATGATACCGACCTGTCGCCTTCGGGACGTTGCGCAGACGGTTGAGGCCTACGACCAGCATTTCTGGCGAAACGGCCATTCGCCGATTCTGATCGTGTGTGACGACTCCAGCCCGGTCGCTCAGGAGAAGTATTATCCATTGCTGGAGCGAACGAGCACTCACAGCGAGCTCTACTATGTCGGTCCGCGCGAGAAGGAGGAGTTCATCGGCTTCTTGAGCCGACGGCTGCGCGACAAGCGCTTGGACGGCCTGGTCAAAAACCTGTTTCGTCCTAGCTACGGGGGGAACAGGAACCACACGCTGATGCACACGTTGGGCGGCCTGATGGTTTCGTCCGACGACGATATGCGGCCCTACGCCCTGATGGAGCACAGCCTCGAGTCGCTCGGTGAGGGGGAGGTGAGCCGCGGGCGGCTGCACCGGACCGGCCAGAACGGCTACGGCCCCAAGTCGTTCGACATCCTCGGGTCGTTCCTCGACGTGCTGGGCAAGCGGGCTGGCGACGTCCCGGACAACTATGAGAAGGGCGAGGTCCTGGTCGACACCGCGATGCACCTGGAGACCAACGTGTCGATGGGATTATCCAGGGAGAACTCGCTGATCCTGGAACGGGGCCCGGTGCCGGCCGATGCGGTGGTCAAAATGGCCCAGACGTTCCGCTCCGGCACCAACGACATCGACGCGATGGACTTCGCCGACCTCTTCCTCGAAGACGAGGACCAGATCGACCCGGACGGCCTCAATGAGCTCTACGTGCTCGTCAATTTCCGCCCGGCCGTGACCAATCGGAATTGGCGGATGGACTGCGGCGTCGCCGGGTACGACAACAGCTTCGGGCTACCCCCCTTCTTCCCGACCCGCTTGCGGTTCGAGGACTACATCTACCGGCTCTGGATTCAACAGGACGGGATTACCGCCGCTCACGTCGACTCGGCGCAGAATCACACGCGATCCAACTACATGCGTAACCCGGTGGCCGCCGAGATCTTCAACGAAGAGGTGTCGAACCTGCTCAAGAAGAAGATCAAGGACACGGTCACTCGGGTCGACGAACTGGGCATCGCCTTCGACTACGACGGCGAAGTGACGGCCGAGGATGCCCATGCCGTCCTCGACAAGGTGGCGGCCATGTATGCCCGGGCACTCCAGGCCTCCGAGCGGGCGACGCGACCGGAGCGGAAGGATGCGCTTCGGCTCTTCGCGGCGAATTTGCAGAAGGCCTTCTACGCCTTCGAGCCGGACTTCTTCCACCAAAACCTGCTGCGGATCGTGGACGACGTCGTGACCACGATCAAAGGGTCGATCGAGCTCTGGCCGACTCTGATCGAGATCTGTTACTTCGAGAAGGACCGCCGGGGCCTTCCCCGGACCAAGGTGAACAACCGGCGGGCGAGCTGAGCCGCTTCGTTCCCACTTCCCCGGAGTCCATCCCAAGATGCGTATCGCGCAGGTTGCCCCACTGTATGAGAGCGTCCCCCCCAAGCTGTACGGCGGGACCGAGCGTGTTGTCTCGTACCTCACCGAGGAGTTGGTCCGGCAAGGCCATGAGGTCACTCTGTTCGCCAGCGGCGACTCGCGGACGAACGCCCGGCTGGTTGCGGGCTGCCCCAGAGCACTCTGGCAGGAGCCCGGCTGTCTTGAAACGCTTCCGCACCACGTACGACTCGTCACGATGGTCGTTCGTGAGGCGGATCGGTTCGACCTCATCCACTTCCATCTCGACTATCTCCATTTCCCGGTCGTCGGTCGGTTGCCATGCCCGACCGTGACCACGCTCCACGGGCGGCTCTATCCTCCGGATCAGGAGGCCTTGTTCGACGCCTATCCCGACGTTCCGCTCGTGTCGATTTCGGACGACCAGAGGCGGCCGATCCCACGGGCCAACTGGCGGGCGACGATCTACCACGGGCTGCCCCTTGACCTGCACACCCCGCGCGACGCTCCAGGGACTTATCTCGCCTTCCTCGGTCGGATTTCGCCCGAGAAGGGGCTCGAGAAAGCGATCGAGATCGCCCGACGAGCCGGCATGACGCTCCGCGTGGCGGCCAAGATTTACCCGGAGGAACGAACCTACTACGAGCGTGAGATCGCGCCGTTGCTGCGCGCGTCCCCCTGGGTGGAGTTCGTCGGCGAGGTGGGCGGGGCGGCGAAGGACGCCTTTCTCGGGGGTGCGTCGGCGTTGTTGTTCCCGATCGAGTGGGCCGAGCCGTTCGGCCTTGTCATGATCGAGGCGATCGCGTGCGGCACGCCGGTGATCGCCTTCCGCCGCGGCTCCGTCCCCGAGGTGATGGTCGAAGGCGTGACCGGCTTCGTGGTCGACAACGTGGCCGAGGCGGTGGAGGCGGTCGGCCGCGTGTCGGGACTCAGTCGGCGCCTTTGCCGGCAGGTCTTCGCCCAGCGGTACGGTGCGGACCGGATGGCACGCGACTACCAGGCGGTCTACCGCAATCTCGTCTCGGAGAAGGACTGGACGGCTTCGCAGGACGGCAGGCCCCTCAACGCTTCTCACCCGACCGGGGCAATTCCGAACCGTCGGGTCATTCTCGGGCCTGTCGAAGTCGGCAGGTCGGCCCTGGCCTCCTGACATGGAACCCACTTCGATGAACTCGACTCTCGTCTCGGGGGGCGACCCGCACCATGTGCTGGCCGCCTCGAGTGTGACCGACGACCGCACTCGCGTTCTCAAGCATGGTGATACGTTTGCCGTCTTCGACCACCTCGGCCGCATCAAGCCCGGTGGCCTGGGTGAAGAAGGGCTCTATCACGAGGGGACGCGGTATCTGTCGCTCCTGATCCTCGAGCTGGATGGCGAGTCGCCGTTCTTCCTTGGTTCCACGGTACGCGACCAGAATGATCAGCTCTCCGTCGCCTTGACGAACCCGGACCGGACGCTCGACGGACGGGTCGAGGTGCCACTCGGGACCCTCCATCTCGCCGTGCGGACGCTGCTCTGGCAGGGAACCTGTCACTGGCGGCTCCAGGTGAGTAACCACGGGCCGGACCCGGTCGACGCGGTGATCCAGGTCCGCTTTCGGGCCGACTTCGCGGATATCTTCGAGGTTCGCGGCATGAAGCGCGAGGCCCGAGGCCAAGACCTTTCCCCGGAGGTCGGGCGGGACCGAGTTGTGCTCGGATACGTCGGCCTCGACGGGGAGCGGCGGCGGACGCTGCTCCGGTTCTCGCCTGCCCCCGCGGAGTTGGTCGCGGACCAGGCGCGGTTCGGACTTCGGGTCCCTCCGCATGAGGTGGTCACGTTCGACCTGGCGGTGGCCTGCTGGCGAGGGTACGAGGTCTCCGACCCCCCTGGGTTCGAGACCGCCCAGGCGGCGGCCGCCGCTGCGCTCGAGCGCCACAAGGCCGGTGCTTGCCGGGTCGCGGCGTCGGACGGCCAATTCGACACCTGGCTCAGGCGGTCGGAGTCGGACTTGCATATGCTGAATTCTGAGTTAGCAACTGGTCTCTATCCCTATGCCGGTGTCCCCTGGTTCAACACTCCATTCGGCCGCGACGGGATCATCACCGCCCTCCAGTGCCTTTGGCTTCGGCCGGAGTTGGCGCGCGGCGTGCTCGCCTACCTGGCGGCCACCCAGGCGACCGAGGTGATCGCCGCGCAGGACGCCGAGCCGGGCAAGATCCTCCACGAGACCCGCAACGGCGAGATGGCCACCCTCGGCGAGATGCCGTTCGGGCGCTATTACGGGAGCGTCGACGCGACGCCGCTGTTTGTGCTGCTCGCGGGGGCCTACTTCGAGCGGACTGCGGATCGCTCGTTCGCTGAGGCCCTCTGGCCGCACGTTGATGCCGCGCTCGCCTGGATCGACCGCGATGGGGACCGCGATGGCGACGGGTTCGTCGAGTACGAGCGACGGGCGGGGGACGGCCTGATCCACCAGGGCTGGAAGGACTCCGACGACGCGGTCTCACACGCCGACGGGAGCTTGGCGACCGGTCCCATCGCCCTCTGCGAGGTGCAATCGTACGTCTACGCCGCGCGCCGCTCCGGGGCCGTCCTGGCGACCGCCCTGGGGATGCCGGATCGGGCTTCCGCTCTCGAACGGCAGGCTGAGGTGCTCCGCGGTCAGTTTGAGGCGGCCTTCTGGCGCGACGACCTCGGGACTTACGCCCTGGCCCTGGACGGCGACAAGCGGCCCTGCCTGGTTCGGGCCTCCAATGCCGGGCACTGCCTCTTCGGGGGGATTGCCGCGCCCGATCGAGCCGCGCGAGTCGCGACCGGCCTGATGTGCCCCGGTTCGTACTCCGGTTGGGGGATCCGGACGCTGGCCGCGACCGAGGTCCGTTTCAACCCGATGGCCTATCACAATGGAACCGTCTGGCCGCATGACAACGCCCTGATCGCGTTTGGAGCCTCGAGGTACGGACTCAAGGACCTCGCCGTCGGGGTGTTGTCCGGGCTGTTCGCGGCCGGGAGTAGCTTCGACCTCAACCGGATGCCCGAGCTGTTCTGCGGATTCGCTCGAGAGCCGGGCGAAGGACCAGTCCCGTACCCGGTGGCGTGCGCTCCGCAAGCCTGGGCGGCGGGTTCGGTCTTTCTATTGGTCCAAGCGTGCCTGGGGCTGGGCGCGAGCGGAGTCGAACGGCAAGTCTGGTTCCACCAGCCGCGGCTCCCCTCCTTCGTACCGGAGCTGAAGATCACGAATCTGAGCGTCGCCGGGGCGACCGTGGATTTGCTCCTCGTCCGGCATGGCGACGATGTGGGTGTCAACGTCCTGCGACGGGGCGGTGACCTTACCGTGGTGGTGGCCAAGTAAGCATCAATTCTTCAGTTTGCGAATCACGAGATATTTGCGAGTAACGATGAGTTGCGGGCGAGGCTCCGGTCGGTTGTCGCCAACTCGACGTGAATGGCCGCTCAAAAACGCGATGAAAGAGGAACGAGGCGAGCAGGATCGCCGGAGAGGCGACCAGGACCAAGACCAGGAGCCGTGCGTCGGGGCTGAACGACCCTCGACGCAAGACGGCGTCTCCCAGGGCCAGCAGAGGATAGTGGATGAGGTAGAGACTGTAAGAAATCGTGCCGAGCGTGATGGCCGCTCGACACTCGAGGAGCCGAAGCAAGGGAAGCCGTGGTCCCGCGCCACCTGACACGGCGCGACGCGTCCAGCGTACGAGCAGGCCAGCCATCAGCACGCCGATGATCGGGTCGGTAATCATGAAATCGCGGTCATCTGTCCCGGCGAATGCAACCCCGGCGCAGAGCAGCGCGACGACAATTGGACTGACGGCAAGAACGAATCTTCGAGTGCCCCCGCGTTCGCGAATCAAGGGCGAGGCGTGAGCCGCGAGCGCCGCGGCCATGCCGAGCGTGAAGAGGCCGGCGAACCAGGGACAGAGCTCTCGGAGCGCGGAGTTCTTGAGCGGGATCGCGAGGGCCGCCACCGCAAAACCGATCGCAAAGCCTGATGCGATCGTGGTGACGATGCCAGTTCGTCGCCAGAGCCCCACCAACAAAGGAAATAACAGGTAGATCTGCCACTCGGTTGCCACGCTCCACATCGGCGGGTCGATCTTGAAGATCCAGCGCTCGCTCAGGTTATGAACCAGCAGGACGTGAGACGCGATCACCCCCGGGCTCGCCACCGGGAGTGCACGGTCCCAGGGGCTCCGTTGGGAATGACCGAAATCGGGGATCAATGCGACCAAGATCCAACAGAAGAAGAGCGCCCCAAAATAAGCAGGCAGGATTCGCCGCGCTCGCCGCTTGAAAAAGGCACCCCATTTGAACGGAGCCCGGCTCAAGGGATCGCAGGCCACCGGGAGCATGAGACAATAGCCCGACAGGACGATGAAAACTGCGACCGCGCCGTGGCCATGCCGGAGAAAGAATCGAATCGCAAGGACCGGCCCGGAGAGCCCGGCCGGGGGAATCATGAGCGCGGCGTGGTGCAAGGTGACATAAAGTGCCGCCAGCCCGCGAATGCCATCCAGGAAGGGAAGCCTTGGAGGATGAGTGGCGTTTGGTGAATGCGGCTTGGTCGTCGGCAAGCGCCACCTCCCTGTGATCGCATGACAGCGCCGCCCTGGGGACGCGACAGAATTCGCCGGTTGCCAAGTATGCCTGGTGGGCCGATCTTCGGCGAGCCCAGTCCGATTCGTCTTGACTCTTTCGCCACTTCGAGTCATTCCGTGTGGAGTGGACTCCCCCGTTACCATCAAGCGAGCGCGTGATGCGAACTTCCCGTAAAATCTCCGAGATTCGCCTGCTCAATGGCTCGACGGGCGATCCTGGCCTTTATATCGATCATCCGGGACGCGACGACGCGATCCTCTTCGATGCGGGCGAGAATGCCACTCTCGGAATGGAGCGGCTCGCGGATCTCGAGGCCGTGTTCATCACGCATCATCATGTCGATCATTTCATCGGTTTCGATCGGATCGTACGTGCGAACCTTGACCGGGACAAGACGCTCCAAGTCTATGGACCCGAAGGAACCATTGCCAAGGTCTACGGAAAGATTAAAAGTTACGAGTATCCCTTCTTTCCGTTTCAAAAAATTGTCATTGACGTTCACGAGGTCCACGCGACCCAACTCCGCACCGCGCGACTGGAATGTACGCGACGGTTCCCGCGACCGAAAGTTCAGGAGGTCGACTGGAATCCACCGGTGATCTATGAGACGGACGACCTGAAGGTCGAAGCCGCGCACGTCGACCACACCGTCCCCTGCCTCGCCTTCGCCTGGGTCGAGAAGCCGGGGATTGCTCCCGACCCATCGCGTCTCAAAGGCCGTTCACCCTCACGGTCCCCTTGGATCAATGAGGCCCTGGGACGATTGCGTGCGGGGGCTCCCCTAGAAACTCCGGTGGTGGTCGACGGCCAGGCTCGATTGCTCGGGGAATTGCGTGATCAATATTTTATGGAAACCGAGGGTTCGCGGATCGCCTACGTGACCGATACGGCATGGAGTGAGTCGGTCCGCCCGGCGTTGCTGCGACTGGCGGGCGGAGCCAACCGGCTCTACTGCGACTCGTTTTATGCCCAGGAACAGATTCAGCAGGCCGATAAGCATCATCACATGACGGCCACTCAGGCGGCTGAATTCGCGCTGGCCGCAAACGTTGAGGAGCTGATCCTGATCCACTTCTCGACGCGTTATGCGGGGCGGTTCGACGCACTTGTCGACGAGGCACGCGCTCGGTTTCCCCGGGTCTCGGCTGAGATTCCACCAGCACCCCAAAAGAAGTCGACACGCACGGCGAATCCTTCTTGACGATCCGCAATTTCCCTGTTTCATGAGGTCCTTGTGATGGACGTATTTGAGTCTGAAGCGGCCTTCGACGATTCGGTCCAGGGGTATGAGGCGGGAACCGGCCACTCGGGATCGACCATGTCGGCCGCCGAGGCGTTGGAGAAGCTCAAACGTGGCGAACCGATTGAGCGGACGCGCGTGGTGGGGCTCACGCTCAAGGGCGAGTTCACCGAGCCGGTTCGGTTTTCCAAGGTCACGCTGGTTCGGTTCAGCATCGAGAAGGCGACGTTCGCTCAGGAGGTTGGCTTCGAGCATTGCACCTTGGAACGTCCGCGATTCTCGCGCAAATCCCAGTTTGAGAAAGGGCTCAGCCTGACGGGATCGACGTTGATCAAGGCGGACCTACGGGGAATCACGGTCAAAGGGGTGTTCCGGTGCGACAATCTCCGAACTCGGGGCCGCTTCTTGATCGAAGCCGCGCGGTTCGAGGGTCGGCTCCGGTTCTGGGAGGCTCAGTTCCAGGGCTGGGTCGAGCTCAAGGGATCGGAATTTGTCGACGAGGTGGATTTTCGGAGCATTCACGTGGCCGAGGGCTTCGTGATCAGCGGTTGCCAGTTCCGGTCGAACGTCCTGTTCCGTGGCGCCTCGGTTCAGAAGAAGTGGCAGGCTGAGTCCACGCGGTTTGAGGGCATGCTCGACTTCTCCAAGGCAAAGCTCCACGACTTTGTCTATCTGGAGGCGATCGAACAGGGGGAAACGCAGCGGTTTGCGTTCACCAATGCGTTGGCCGAACGGATTTTGATCCGCCCGGAACAACTCGTCGGTCGGTTGGCGTCGGAAGCGGCGGGCGACCATGCACAGGCCATGCAGGAGTACGGTCTGCTCAAGCGGATTTTCGAGGGGCTGCACCGATATGAGGAAGAGGACTGGGCGTTCTACCGCTTCAAGGTGAATCAGCGGCTCAGCAAGAAGCGAACTTGGTGGCGGCCTTGGACCAAGGTTGCGTGCTGCGCCGATTGGCTCTTACTCGACCACGGGTGTGGCTACGGAACCAACCCGTTCCGGGCGGTCCGCACGGCGCTCGCAATCATCTTCGGGTTTGCCTTGATCTATGCGCTCGATGTGGGCTCGCTGCATACGGATCATGCGCCGTTCGCCGGGGACCAATCGACCCTGGCGAATCGGCTCATGATTGGAACTCTGACGAGTGTCTCAGCCTTCACTTCCGGCTTTGGCGACATTCGAGGGGCGGCCTCGGGCTGGATTAACCTGCCCTTGATCGCCGAGTCGCTGATGGGAACCCTGCTCTGGGGGCTCTTTATTGTCGCCTTCAGCCGAAAAGTGATTCGTTAATCGAAGTGTTGCCGGGTTTCCCAGAAGTGAGCAACAAATTGCACGATCAACGACCGCTGGAGGTCAACGTGAAGTCATGGAACTTGACTTTCTTGGGAACCTCACCCGTCACGGTGAAGAGGCTTTCGAGCATTTCACCAAACGCATCGGTCCGGATGCTGTAGAAATTGTGCTTGGCTTCGCGTCGGGCTTCGATGAGGCCCGACACCCGCATCAGCGCCAGGTGGTGGCTCACGGCGGGCTGGCTCTGCCCCAGTCGTTCGCAGAGATCGGTGACGTGCAGCTCGCTGTGCTCAGCGAGCAAGAACAGAATGCGGAGCCGGGTTTCGTCGCTGAGCAGGCGAGCGACCTGAACCAGTTCGCGGATCGACTTGTCCGCAGCAGTCGGGGCCGGGGTTCCCGTATTCCGTGATGCCGCGGTGGTACGCTTGACGTCTGTACTAGCCATTGTTCAGTTCACCTCAAAAGTAATGCGGAAAAACACTTTCCATGAGCTTTATCAGTAGCATATCACATGCCAATCCTTAGCGACTAGTCAAAAACGATGTCTGACGTTTGTCTATGGATTGCATGTTCATTGTGCTGGCCTGAGCACCGATGGCCGGGACGAAGCCACGGGTCGGAGCGCTCATCGGACTTGGGGAACACGTGAGGAGTCAAATGGGAGGTGTCGACTCTGATGCCTCGCTCGCATATCCAAACGAGTTAAGAAATCGATCGATCAAGCGTGACTTGTTCCTTGACTTGGGGACGATCGCCTGCAGTTGGTAAATCCGGTGTTTGATAATGTAGTAGCGAAGCACACCGTACGACCCCTGATCCGACTCCACGCGCACTTCGCGACCGTTCCATTTCTTGGCGAGCCGGATCGGCTCCTGGGCGATAATCCTGGTTTTCGCGGCGGATGCCGCCTGTTGAGAAATCGTTGACAGGATCTCGTTTTCGCGAGCGAGCGACACATGCGCGGGAATCACGTTTTGAATGCAGCCGAATACCGTGGCGCCGTTGCTCGAGACCCACTTGAGCTCGGTGGTCTCGAACGTGCCCGGACCGTCAGCAACCGAACGCTGGGAGACCTTGGGATTGACCGGCATCCAAAGGCTGCTCTGTCCGTCCGGCATCGAGACCGGCCGCCACTCTACGCGATCGGCCTCGAACGTGGTCTTCGAGCGAACCAAGGTCGCCAGAACTGCCACGGCAACAATCACGAGCAGGAGATTCCCGACCGGGTGAACCCAACGTCGCTTGGCGACTCGCTCGTGGCGTGGTGGATCGGTTGGCTGCATGCTCCTCGGCTCGGCTCTGCGTTGGCGATCTGGTGGGAAATTCGTTGCTCCTCATTGTGCATGTTTCTTCATGATACCTTGGCTCGCGTTTCAGACCAACAGCGCTTGGCGGAGTGAGCCAAAAGACACCGTGGCGCATTCACGAATTCTAAATCGTTGGCAGCGTTCGAGGTCGCAGCCTTGCGCCTCCTCGACCTGACGCAAGCCGACCCCACAATGACAGCCGACCTCTGATGACGGTCCCCAGTTCCGCGATCATCCGTATCTTTCCTGATCGGGTATGTTTGCCCGTCATGCCTCGATAGGATCTTGATGTCCGGGGCTTGCCCCGCCCTCTCACGGAGAAGCCGAATTCGACGGAGTGGTCAACGAGCCGCTCGTGCTCCCCTGATTTCAAAGGGGCGAGCCGCAACCGCAAGCCATCACCTCTTGCACGAAGAGCGATATGCTCAACCCCGATCACCACCTCGGTTGCAAGGCGGTTATCAGCGTCGGCCACGATGAATCCTCGGATCGAGGTCGTTTTCGATGTCTCGAGAAGTGGTGCGGAGCGAGGGGGGGCACCCTTTTTTTTTCAGGGAATTCCCTGGGCGAGTCCTCGGGGAATACCCTGGGTTGGATCACGTCGTACTGCTAACTACAATGATCGAATCGTTTTGGCCGGCCCGAAGGCTCGGAGAGAGATTTCGGTGATCCAGATTCGAAGGATGATCCGCGAGGACATCGCCCACGGGATGCGACTCAAGGAACAGGCCGCCTGGAATCAGGTTGAGCCTGACTGGCAACGCCTGTTTGATTTACAACCGGACGGTGGTTTCGTCGCCACCTTCGACGGCAAGCCCATTGGCACGGTGACCACCTGCCGATTTGGTCCGGTCGCCTGGATCGCGATGATGCTGGTCGATGAAAATTACCGGGGGCAAGGCATCGGCCGACGCCTCATGGTCAGGGCCCTTGAGGACCTCGCCTGCCATGAGGTTTGCTCGGTCCGCCTGGACGCCACGCCGCTCGGCCGCCCGCTCTACGAGTCACTCGGATTTATCCCGGAAACAACCTTCGTCCGATTTGCGGGGATCGTTCACCCCGCGGTTGGCGCCGTGGAACTCCCCGCGGGGAAGTTGCAAGGGCGTGATCATCAACTGATTGCCCTCGATCGCGAAGTGACCGGAACCGACCGAGGTAAGCTGATCTCCCGGCTGATCGCCGACCATGGTGATTCCCTTCGTGTTCTCGAGGACAACCGCGATGTCGTTGGGTTCCTGATGAGTCGCCCCGGCTCGCGGGCGCGCCAGATCGGACCCTGCATTGCGAACGAGTGGTCCGGCCGACAGCTTCTCGCTGACGCAAGCCGGCGATACGCGGGAGAGTCGGTGGTGATCGACATTCCAGCCCGCCATAACCAAGCCCTTACGATGGGCGAAACTCTCGGGTTGAAACCTGCGAGACAATTGCTCCGGATGGGGCGCGGACCTCGGATTGCCGAGGACCTGTCCCGCCTCTGGGCCAGCGCAGGGCCGGAGAAAGGCTGAGCCGCGTGCCGATTCGATGCGGGGACGCCGACAATCGTCGGAATGGATCAAGAATTGCCGATGATCTTTCGGGTGTCACTCCAAGGAGATCTCCCGGCCCGCGCCGCCGTGCGGTGAGTCAATCACCACACCGCGGCCGCCGGGACTGGAATGCGGATGGATCGCATACCGCCACTCTCCGGAAGGAGTCATCGCCCGGGGAGATGACCCCACGGTGAGCGCGTGCTGTGACGGATGTAATCAGGGTAAGGATATTGGTTCCGCGACGGATCCGGATAGGTATCGTTGAGTATGAATTCTTCGTCGGCCAAATCGATGCAATGACCGCTCACGGACAAGACGTTCGGCGCGATCGGCGCGGTCGTCGTACCGGTAAAATTGATCGCCGTGCGAAGGTTACGAGGCCCACTCGTGATTGTGACTCGGATTGCGCAAAAAAAAATTCGCGGTTCCGTCGTGGGGGCAACGGCGGACAGGCACCGGCCATTGATTTGTGTGAGACCTGATCCGTTGGCGCGTGAAGGGGCGAAACCTGTCCGGGCGTCGCGACAGCCCCGTATGGTGTCTCGATCCTTGATGATGAGAGGATATCCTTCGATTCGGATGTCGAACCGGGCATGTGGTTAACCCGCGAGCATGTCGCGACGGACCGCCTGCCGGAAGGTGGCGACCCGTCGCGAGTCAATCATCAGGGTGCGGCCTTTTTCTGTCGTGCGGCCTTTTTGGCGGCCGGTGTGCCTTGGTTTCCACCGATATCGGCTTGATCGTGGGTGGGGAAGAGCTTGGCCAGCTCAGCCTTCTTGGCGGCGTATTCCGGGAGCGTGGCGAGGTTCGTCCACTCGTTCGGGTCCTTGGCCTCGTTGTAGAGTTCCTCGTCGCCATTGGCATAACGAATGTACCGCCATTCCTCGGTGCGGACGGCGTGATTCTTGAATCGGTAGGTTGTGAGCGCGGGTTGGTCCCAAGTCGCCTTGGGGTCGCCGAGCAGCGTGCGGAGACTCTTGCCCTCGACGTGTTTTGGCGTTGGAATGCCGCAGAGATCCGTCAGAGTCGGGTAAATCGACATGAAGTCGACCGGGCGATCGCAGGCGACGTTCGGCTTTGTCAGACCGGGGACGACCCAGATCATCGGCGAGCGAGTTGACTCTTCCCAGAGGGCGAACTTCCGCCAGTGGTGCTTCTCGCCGAGATGCCAGCCGTGGTCCGACCAGAAAACCACGATCGTGTTGTCGCGGTGCTCGCTCTTGTCGAACGCATCCATCAGCCGGCCGATCATGGCGTCCGAGTAACTGATGGCGGCGAGGTAACTCTGGATCGCTTCTTTCCAGCGACCTGAGGCCAGGATTTTGGCGTGATCGGTCTCGGGATGAGCCATCTTAATGCCGGCGGGCGGGATATCGGCGAGGTCGGTCTCGAGGTAGGGGGGGAGCTGGATTTGGTCGAGCGGGTGCATCTCGTAATACTTGCGGGGGACGTTCCAAGGCATGTGCGGCTTGTGCAGGCCGCAGGCGAGGAAGAACGGCTTGTCGTGTTTCTTCTGCAACTGGTCGATCGCGTAGTCGGTGATTTTCCACTCGCGAAGGTCCTCGTCCTTGCAGTCAAGAGGCGCGAACGCGATCCCACCGACGCCGGTGTCACCATTGGGCTTGGGATCGGCTCCCGAGTTCGTCTGGTAAGCATCCCACTCGCTGGTGCGTTTGTAGGCCTCGTGGTAAATCTTCCCCGATCCGCGGACGTCATATCCCGCCTTGCGGAATTGGGTGGTGAGCATCAACTCTTCCGGCATGACCGTGCGCCAGTCGTTGCCGTTGTCGTAAACCCCGGATGTCGCTGGTCGAAGCCCTGACATCAGCGCCGCACGCGAGGGATTGCAGACCGGAGCCGCGCAATAACTTCGTGTGAAGTAAACGCCTCGCGCGGCGAGCTTGTCGAGGTTTGGCGTGATCGTCTGAGGATTCCGGCCGAGATAGCCGACCCAGTCGCGCATGTCATCCACCGCAATGAAGAGGACATTCGGACGTTGGGCAGCCGGTTCGGCCGCGGCAATCAGGGTCGGTGCTCCGAGGAGTAGGGCGACTAGCGAACGGAGGGAACGGCAGGGCATCAATTGACTCCGGATGATGTCATGATCTCTAAAGTCGGACTCTCGACTGCGGACGTCAAGTCGATCGTAGGCGAGTCAAGATTTTTAGACATGGGTGTTTGAAATCGGTGCTTTGCCGCTCCCCCGCCGTCTCGAGGAGCGGGAATTGCCGAGGCGGGCAGGGAGCGTCCACTCCGCGCCCGCCTTCTCGAAACTCAGGAGGGACAACGCGTTTACTTGGCGGTTGCGGAAGGGCTCGGCGTGAGGAACCCACGTCCTTTGAGCCAGGTGGCGCAGAGCTTCGGCCACGCCTGGAACGCCTCGTTCGGGGGGATCTTGTCAGCCCATCCCGTGCCGAGACCGAGTCCATGCTGGCCCTTCTCGAACAGGTGGAGCTCGACGGGCACCTTGGCCTTGCGGAGGGCGAGGGCGAACAGCAGGCTGTTCTCGGGGACAACCCCATTGTCCTCATTCGTGTGCGCGAGGAACGTGGGGGGCGTGTCTTTCGTCACCTGGGTCTCGTTCGAGAGGCTTTCGACCAACGCTTTCGAGGGACTGTCTCCGAGCAAATTCTTCAGCGAACCGGTGTGGCCGTAAGGTGTCCCCATGGCGATGACCGGATAGACCAGGATGGCCAGGTCAGGCCGACTGCTCTGTCGCTCGATCGGGTCGGTGGCGTTGGCCTTGCCACCATCGAAATGGGTGGCGGCCGTGGAGGCGAGGTGTCCACCGGCGGAAAAGCCGATGATGGCGACGCGGTTCGGGTCGAGTTCCCACTCCGACGCCCTCGCCCTCACGGTTCGAATGGCGCGTTGCGCGTCCTCGAGCATCCGGGGATGGTGGTAGCGCGGGGCCAGCCGGTACTTCAGGACGAACGCGGTCAGTCCCAGCGAACGGGCCCATTCGGCCACGTCTTTCCCCTCGTGATCGGTTGCGAGGAAACCGTAGCCTCCTCCCGGACAGACGACGATCGATCCGCCGTTGGCCTTGTCTCGGTCGGGTCGGTAGACCGTAACGGTGGGGATGTCCCCGGCATGGTACGGGTCGCCGGCCTCAGTGCCCAATGCGCCGGGAGCGCCTTCGGCCCAGAGGGGAAAAGTCTTCGGCTCCTCGGCCGCGACGACCGCGGTGGCCGCGACGAGGAGAGCCAGAAACGCTCCGAGAGTGGTCCGCATGATTGGGGTTGCCTCGCTGGAAAATCCGGGAGATTCGGGTGCGAGGCTCCAGTGTGGCGGGACCGAACCGACCTGTCAAATCTCCCGCGAGTCACGATTCCAAGTCGATCGGCATTCTTGAGATTCGCGTGGAACTGGCGGCTTTGGGGTGCTTTTTCGTGGATTGGTTCGCCTGATTTCGCGCCAGCATGTGGCCTCGAGGTCGTGGCTCACCTTATACTCAACTCCTGAAAAATCTGATTCGGTGGTTCAGCGAGGGGAACGGAGCACGATGACCCGCACTGCGACATTGACTTACGGCGACCAGACCATCGAACTTCCCGTGATCGAGGGCACGGAGGGGGAGTTGGGGGTGGATATCTCGCAGTTGCGGGCCAAGACCGGCTTGATCACGCTGGATCCTGGTTTCGGCAACACCGGCGCGTGCCAGAGCGGGGTCACCTTCATTGATGGTGATAAAGGGATCCTCCGCTATCGTGGCTTGCCGATCGAACAACTCGCTGAACATTCGACGTTTGTCGAGACCGCTTGGCTCTTGATTAATGGCAAGCTCCCCAACCGAGCCGAACTGGATCAGTTTAGCAAGCGCCTGACGAAATACGCGCCCCTGCACGAGGGGTTCAAGAACCATTTCGAAGGGTTCCCGCTCAACGCCCCGCCGATGGCGATTCTCTCGGCGATGATCAACACCCTCTCCAGTTCCTCGTGCGATGGGCGGCAAGCTCCCGAAGATGATATCGACGAGCTTTCCGCCAAGCTGATGAGCAAGGTCCGGACGATCGCCGCCTACTCGTACCGGCGGTCACTCGGCCTTCCCTTCATCTATCCCGACCCCAAGCTCCGGTACGTGGCCAACTTCCTCCACATGATGTTCTCGATGCCGTACGAGCAACATATCGCCAGCCAGGAGGTGGTTGACGCCCTCAACCTGATCCTGATGCTGCACGCCGACCATGAACAGAATTGCAGTACATCGACGGTCCGGGTCGTCGGCTCGAGCAAGGCGAACCTGTACGCATCGTGCGCGGCGGGCGTGGGGGCCCTCTGGGGACCGTTGCACGGCGGCGCGAACGTGGCCGTGCTCGAGATGCTCGAAGCGATCCACAAGGGAGGGATGTCGGCCGCGGAGGCGCTGGCTCTGGCGAAGGACAAGCAGAGCGGGTTCAAGTTGATGGGGTTCGGACACCGGGTCTACAAGAACTTTGACCCCAGGGCGTTGATCCTCAAGCGTGCCGCCGACAAGGTCCTCGAGCGTCTGGGAGTGCGGGATCCACTGCTCGACGTGGCTCGGAAGCTCGAGGAACTTGCGCTGATCGACCCCTACTTCGTGGAGCGGAAGCTTTATCCCAACGTCGACTTTTACAGCGGAATCCTCATGCGGGCGATGGGAATCCCCACCTCGATGTTCACCGTGATCTTTGCGATCGGGCGGATGCCCGGCTGGATCGCGCATTGGAAAGAGCAAAATCAGGACGCGGCAAGCCGGATCGCGCGACCGCGTCAGATCTACACCGGACCCACGCTCCAGTCGTACACGCCGATCGATCAGCGTTGAATCCAACGCCCCGAAGCAGGTGACGGACGTCACGCCCTGCTTTTTTCCCTGTCGACATCGGACGTGCCCGAGCCTTGAGTCCACCTGGGGGCTTCACGGTTCGCGAAGTCGCGTCCGCCGTCGCTCGTCGTCGAATGCGCCCGGATCGCCAATGGATTCCATAGGACGGCTCCGCAACGTTTGGGGACCGGCCGCTCCCCTGCTCCACCTTTGTTGGAGTCGGCCGGGACTCGATGTTGCCGCGACCGCGCCTGGGCTAGAATCTTGCCCTGCGTGTGCCTGCACGAGGCTGCCATTTGGCTCGAACGGAGATCCTCCGCCGATGATGATGCTCCCCCATCACCGTTTTCTTGCTCTCCTGACGGTCATGTCGCTCCAGGCGACGACCTTCGCCGTTGGGGCGGACGTGCCCAAGTCCCAGGCTGACATTCCCAAGGGCGTTGTGACCAAGCACAGCTTCGCCCAGAGCAAAATCTTTCCGGGCACGGTGCGCGACTACTGGATCTACGTGCCGAAGCAGTACGACCCCGCCAAACCCGCCTGCGTTTACGTCAACCAGGACAATGTTCAATTCAATGCGCCCGCCGTCTTTGACCGCTTGATTCATGAGAAGGAGATCCCGGTTGTGATCGGGATCTTTGTCACCCATGGTCGGGTGAAGGCCCTGTCCGACTCGGCCCTCGATCGTTTCAACCGAAGTTATGAATATGATGGTCTCGGCGATCATTATGTCCGTTTCCTGCTCGAGGAGCTCTTGCCCGAAGTTGAGAAGCAGACGACTTCGGACGGTCGGCCGATTCGCCTCTCGACGGATGGCAACGACCGCTGCATCGGGGGTTCGAGCAGTGGAGCGATCGCCGCATTCACCGCGGCCTGGGAACGCCCCGACGCCTTCCGACGCGTGTTCAGCTCGATCGGAACCTACGTCGGCCTCCGCGGCGGCAACGTCTACCCAACACTCTTGCGGAAGTTTGAACCGAAACCGATCCGCATCTTTCTCCAGGATGGCAGTAATGATCTGAACATCTACGGAGGCGACTGGTGGATGGCGAACCAGGAAATGGAACGAGCGTTTCACTTCGCCGGCTACGAAGTGAGCCATGCTTGGGGCGAAGGAGGCCACAACGGGACGCACGCCACCGAAGTGTTTCCGGACGCGATTCGGTGGCTCTGGAAAGACTGGCCGAACGCGGTGAAAGCCGGAGAAGGATCCACGCAACTCCGTGAAATTCTCCTACCCGGTGAGCCTTGGACGCTCGTGGCCGAGGGTTACAAATTTACGGAAGGTCCCGCCTCGAACGGCAAGGGCGAAGTCTTTTTCAATGATATCCCCAATGCAAAGACATATAAAATCAGCCTTGATGGCACGGTGAGTCTCTTCCTCCCTGATTCCAAGAAAGCGAACGGACAAGCGTTTGGGCCGGATGGCCGGCTCTATGCGGTGGTCACGGAAACCGAGCAGGTTCTCGCCTACGACGCGGACGGGAAGCCGACGGTGGTGGCCGACGGCATTCGCGGCAACGACCTGATCGTGCGAAACGACGGCACGATCTATGTCACGAATCCGAGCCGCACTAATGCAGAGCCGAGCAAGGTCTGGATGATTCGCCCAGGAGGCGAGAAGCAGGTGGTCGACACCGGCTTGAAGTTTTCCAACGGCGTGACCTTGTCACCCGACCAATCGCTGCTTTACGTCGCGGATAGCCGTTCGCGCTGGGTCTATAGCTATCAGATCCAGGGGGATGGGACTCTCGCATCGAAGCAGCGGTATTATCATCTTCATGAACCCGACAGTGCCGATGACAGCGGCGCCGATGGAATGTGCGTGGACCGCGACGGCCGACTCTATGTGGCCACCCGGATGGGCGTGCAGGTCTGCGATCAAGCGGGCCGGGTCAATTGCATCATTCCGACCCCCAACGGCAAGGTTTCCAACGTCCGGATCGGTGGTGAGCACTTCGATACGCTCGTGGCCACCTGTGGGGACCGTGTTTACAAGCGGAAGCTCAAGGTCAAAGGCGCCAACGCGTTCCAAGCTCCCGTACGCCCCGCGCCACCGCGACTCTGATCGGGGGCTCAAACCAAAGTCGGGGTTGACATTCCGGGCCATTCGGAATCAGATCAAAAGGGACTGCGCTCGTCGTGGTCCCTTTCTCCGTTGATGGGCAAACACAATCTGTCCGGCCTCCTCGTCCCCTCTTTTTGCGAGCGGGCCAAAGATTGTCTGGGATGCCAGGGAAGGTTGGGGCCGTTGGATTTGCCCCGAGGACGGATGACGTCAAGTCATTGCCCGCAATCGGGCGGTGCCGGCCGCAACGGCCGCGCCTTGAACTCCAAGGAAGGAGGTCGTCCATGTCGATCAAAAAGGCCGAAACGCCAAGGCGGCGATGGGTCGTTGGAATTGCGCTTCTCTGCCTCTTCGAAGGGGGCTGTGCGGCGCTGGGCACAGCGGGCCATCGGGAACGAAAATCGGACTCTGACGTTCCCTCAGAACGCGAGTCCAACTCTGGCACCACCCTCGGCACCGATCCCACGTCGGTGAAACCGGGCCGCACGATCACGCCCCCGTCTCTGGGAATCGACCTCAGTCACTGGTCCATTGAGAGAAAAAACACCAATAATGGTGTTTTTCAGGCTTAGTTTGGCGTCTATGGTTGCGGTTCGGTCCGAATGCTCCCGCAAGCCGAGTTGAGCTGTCCGCATAACCCGCAAGGTTGGCGCACCCGGCACTTTCGTTAAAGACTTCCGTTGCGGGGGTCGAATTATTCCTGGTAGTTGACACGTATGGTGCAGACGCCGGTGATACCCTCCGTCCCGGAACGATGTACTCGGGGGAGTCCGAATCATGTTAATGCGTTTGAGATGTCAGAAGGCCTGTGCTGCTCTCCTCGGGCAGGCCTTGTTGGCATCGATTGCTGTGCAGGGAGCCGCTGCGCAGCAGCCCGCGGCGCCCGCGCAGGAACCTGTGGGGGCCCCGACTCCGAATCTCGCCGTCCCCCCGCGGCCGATGGTTCCGAGTTACTGCCCCCGCCGACGACCCCGCGTGAAGGGGAGCTCGAAGCTCGGATTCGCCAGTTGGAAACGATGGTGAATACACTGTCGGGACAAATCCAGCAGCTCAAGCCCGCGGCGGGCGCCGCGGGTGCGGGCAATGGCGGTGGTAACGGGAACACGGGCGAAGGTCCCGGCCCGAACCCGGGCTCGGGCGATGTCGGATCCGCATCGAACATGGCGACCCCGTCTCGGAGCGGTGGAGCGGGAGCCCCCGGGCAGTCGATGCCGCCGACCCCACTCCCCTCCGCGCGGTTCAACTCACCGACCCCGCTTCAAAACGTTCCGGGGAAGGTCAAGTTCGGCCCCGGTTTCGAGATCAAGAGCGACGACGACGAGTACTTTCTCCAGTTTCACAACTTGTCCCAGTTTGATTATCGTGGCTACCTTCAGGGGGGCCAGGATCCGACCCATGATACCTTCGCGATCCCTCGTCAGTGGTTCATGTTCAGTGGTCGAATCACCCGACCGTTTGGCTACTTCGTCTCGTTGCAGAACGGTCTCGATACCGTCTCATTACTCGACGCCTTTCTTGATATCGACTATGATCCACGTCTTAAGGTGAGGATTGGCCGTTACAAAACGCCATTCACATATGAGTTCTATGTTGATCCGATTCAAGGCCTGATTTCGCCGGAACGGTCACTGTTCTTCAACAACTTCGGCTTGAACCGCGATGACGGGATCATGGCTCACGGCCGGATCCTCGATTCCCAGGTCGACTACGCGGTCGCGATCCAGAATGGCACTCGCAACGGTTTCCTCGACCAGAACGACGCGAAAGACGTTGTGGGATTCCTCAACTGGCGTCCTTTTAGCGGCGAGGAGAACACGCTTCTCGAGAACTTAAACGTCGGCGGCTCGGTCGTCGCCGGCAACCAGAACAACGTCCCCCTGCCGCAAACCCTCAGAACGGCGATCGCCACCACCGGCAATCAGATCATCGGCGTCCCCTTCCTGAACTTCAACAACAATGTCCGTGAGTCTGGCGACCGAGCCCTCTGGGATCTCCATGTGGCCTGGTATTATAAGCAGTTGGCCCTCATTGGCGAGTGGGGCAGTGGATTCCAGGACTACGCCAAGGTCGGAAACCTTGCCGATCGCACTCATCTCCCGATCGACAGCTTCTATGTCCAGGCCGGCTACTACCTGACGGGCGAAACGCGAAGCAGCGTCGGCATCGTGAAGCCGCTCAAACCTTTCGATCTGCGTCGGGGACAGTTCGGCCTCGGAGCTTGGGAACTGACCGGTCGATATAATTACCTGAATATCGGTTCGCAGGTCTTCAGCGCCGGACTCGCCGATCCGAACCTCTGGACCAACCGGGTCAGCATGGTCGACGTCGGGCTGAACTGGCATATGACTCAGTATGTCAAGGTTTACCTCGACTGGCAGCACTCGGACTTCGGCAGCCCCGTGTTGTTCGCTCCCGGACGAAGGCAGTCGACCAGCGATCTGCTGATGGCTCGCTTCCAGCTCTACTTCTGAGCAACCGTTCCGTTCGACGATCGCAATATCCAAGGGCCTCGCCTCCAGGGCGTGGCCCTTTTTTTATGGGGATCCATTGGCTTGGCGATCTGTGAGCAGGTGCCTTCATCTTTCACTCACGAGCGGATGACGGCTCGAGTCACGCCAAACCTTTGGGAACTTCCGTATGAGTCGGCTCCGCTCTTGCGGTCCCTCCGTCATGGGGCATCATCGCGGACGACACCTGCAACGAAGCCGCAATCGAAGCGGGTCCTCAAGAGAGGACCCTCTCGGGAATCGTTGGCCCCACGCGACGACTTCACTCAGGGCAAGACGGGTCGGGTCCTCGGCCAAGAACGGTGACTTTGCGGGGCAGGCAACGAGGGGCATGATTGCGCGAGCATTCTCACCGTCGGGTTGCAACTCTGATGATGAAGCGGCTGCATGTGCCACGCATTGGTAAACTGCGGTAAGTGCATGTCAATTGCACCCGCGTGGCTTCACGGCTTCGGCTCGTTGGCGGCGACCGTGGAAGCGCGGTAGGTCCGTCTTGTGTTCCGCCCGGGTTGGTGCGTATAGTTCGTCTCTGATTCCCTGCGAGGAACTCGGAACTGGAACGCGCAACCCTCCCCCCTTTGTTGCTCGTCCAATTCGAGAAGGTTCCCCCTCCTGACCTCGCATGTCGGATCTTGAATTTCCATCAGGGCAGGCATTCCTGATGAGTGTGTGCATGGAAGTGGCTACCCGCCGTACGGGGCGACGCAACGCGGTGATCGAATGGCTTGAGGATCGAACGCTTTTGAGCGTGATCGCTCCGAGTGTGGTTCCACGCCTTGCCGCGGCAGGACGAGCCGAGGTGGCCCCTCCGATCGAGGTGAGGTGGCTGAACGAGACGAAGAACCGTCCCACAACCTCCAAGTCGGTTGCCACCACTCCCATCCGTGTGCCAGTCAGCACTTCCAAGCTGAACGGCGCCTCCGCGGGGCTCACGACCGTCGATTGGATCGATTTGGACAGTACCAGTCTCTCGGTCCCAAGCCTCTTGAACAGCGGCACGACTGGGGGAACCGCTCAAGCCGCTCAAGCCGCTCAAGACGCGAGCATCGACGATGAGAGTGACGATGACGGCGGCCTAGACACCCTGTCGGATCTCTACTTCGCTGAGTGGGCAAGTAGTAACCTGTTCGGAAAAGGGCGATCGCTCTCGAATCGGGCCGGCCTGGCGATCAGCCTCTACGGCCAAAGCAATGACGAAGATCTGCTCACCACCGCGCTGCGAAGGGCTTGGGCCTCCTCGGTTACGACTTCGGTCATACTCCTCCACGGTCACAGCCCCGCCGCGCAGGACCTCGGTCGGATCAGCCTCGAGTCGCAAGCCGGGGCAAAATTGCTCCATGACGGCTCAGGTCCGGGCCGAATGGGTCAGGCCGGACCGGCCAGCGCGGGCACGCGTCCGGAGATGGCCGAACTGCTGGACGGTGTCGGATCCCTCGAGTGGGAGCGGCTCGATCATGACTTGCGGCGATTGCTCGCTCGAGTCGGCGGGATACCGTCGATCCCGGTGGGTCCCGAGCATGGCTCGGTGTTACCGACGTTGATCGCGATCCTCATGACTTCATTGGTGGCTCGTGAGACCGCTCGCCGCGAGGGGTGGTGGCGACAGAGATTCGTTCCGCGCGTCCGGCTCGTGGGGGGAGACCCTGACTCAGCCATTGATCCGATCGGTCCCTGGCCCCTAGGACTGCCATGAAGCCTGATCCATTGGATTCACTGGTCGAGCGTTTGAGTGACGGGGACATGGCTGCGGCGGAGCGGGTGTTCGTGGCGTTCGAGCCTTATCTCCGGATGGTTGTGCGCCGAAAGCTCTCGACACGGCTTCGAACCAAATTCGACTCGATCGACATTGTTCAATCGGTTTGGGCGCATATGCTCTCTGGGTTCCGCGATGCAACCTGGCGATTCGCCAGCGCGGCCCAACTCCGGGCCTACCTCGTGCGCGCGACCCGCAATCGATTCATCGACCATTGGCGTCGGTGTCGAACCGCCGTTGTCCGAGAACAGCCGCTGTCTCAGATCGAACCGACGGCCGCGCCCACATCGCGCCACCCGAGCGCCAGTGAAGTGGCGCAGGCCGACGAACTCTGGGAGCGGATGCTCGTGCTCTGCCCTCCTGCTCACCGCGACGTGCTGAGACTTCGGCAACAAGGAGTCGCCGTCTCCGAGATCGCATCCCAGACCGGCCTCCACGAGGGAAGTATCTATCGGATTTTGCATACCCTCGCTTGCCGAGTCTCAGTCGAACGTGTCGCGCGGATCGTGCCGTCCCGTCAGACCACCTGAGGAACGGTCCATGATTCTGCCGTATGCGAACTCCGGGACATCCGGAACCGACGAGGTGTTGAGACTGCTGTCACCTGCTGAGGCGATCCCTGTGGCGGGCCTATCAGGCGGGGTCGCGACGCTGATGGTCGAGGAAATGGTTGCCGCCTGGGGCCGTGGGCAGCGAGTTCTGGCCGAGGAGTACCTCGCACGCAAGCCCGAGCTTCGCGCCGACGCCGAGGCCGCGATCCGGCTGATTTATGAAGAGGTCTGCCTTCGCCGTGGCGAAGGCCAGGACGTCTCCCTCTCGGAGTTGGTTCGCCGGTTCCCGCAATGGGGGACCGAACTGGAAATTCTGCTCGAATGCGACCGCCTACTGGACTCCAGACCGAAGGCGCTCCCCTTTCCCTTGGTCGGGGAGAACCTTGGCGACTTCCAACTTCTCGACGAGCTCGGCCGAGGCACGCGGGGACGCTGCTTTCTGGCCGCTCAGCCGTCGCTTGCCAACAGGCTCGTCGTTCTAAAAGTCACCTCATGCGATCATGTCGAGCACCTGTCGCTCGCCTGCTTGCAGCATACGCACATTGTCCCACTCTATAGCGAGCAAGAGTTCCCGGAAATCAACCTCCGAGCGATGTGCATGCCCTACCTTGGCGGCGCGACCTTGGGGCAGGTCCTGGCGCTCCTGGGCGAGGTGCCCCCCGACCGACGTACTGGGCAGTCGCTCCTCAACGCTCTCGACCGGATTCAGGCGGTGCGCCCGATGGTTTCCAGCGCGAGTCCGACGCGCCGGTTCCTTGCCCGCACGACCTATGTCCGGGCGATTTGCTGGGCCGGGGCCTGTCTGGCCGATGCGTTGCAGTATGCTCATGAACGTGGGATCGTGCACATGGACGTCAAGCCGTCCAACGTGTTGCTCGCCGCCGACGGTCAGCCGCTGCTCCTCGACTTCCACCTCGCCCGCGCCCCGCTTCGTGCCGGCGAGGAGCAGTCGGAGTGGGTGGGGGGAACACCGGCTTACATGTCCCCCGAGCAGTACGCCGCGATCACCGCGGTCTCTGAGGGGCGGGCGGTGCCCAACGACGTGGACGCACGCACCGATCTCTATGCGCTGGGGCGGACCCTCTGCGAGGCGCTCGGAGGAACGGTTCGTGACGCGACCGTCCTGTTCCCTCGCCAGGTGACGACGAGTTTGGGTGATGTGATCCGGAAGTGCTTGGCGTTCGATCCCAGCGATCGCTACACCGATGCCGTCGCGCTCGCCAACGACTTACGCCGGCATATGGCCGACCTCCCACTCCAGGGCGTCGCGAACCGGAATCTCTCGGAGCGGTGGTTGAAGTGGTGCCGCCGAAGTCCGTCGGCCCTGTTGCGATTGAAAACCGTGGTCGTGGGATCGACCCTACTGATTGCCGTGATCGCCGCGGTTTGGGCTGTCTTTCTCATCCCCCGGTTTCATGCGGCGGAGCAGGCGTTGGGGGACGGGAAGTCGCTTTTGAGCCGACGCGACTATTCAGAGGCCGCTCGGGTCCTGGCACGGGGCGCAGCGCTCATCGAGGGGCTGCCGGGCGGCCGCGTGCTGACCCGAGAAATCGCCGGCCAAGCCCGTCGGGTCAACTGTGCGCGGAACGCCGATCTGCTTCACGATTTGGTGGAGAAGCTTCGGTTTCTGGACTCGACGGCGCCGCTCCCGCTCCGGGAAACGAAGGCCGTCGAGCAACATTGTCAGACCCTCTGGGAAACGCGCCAGATGATCCTCGAAGGGCTTGATGGCACGCTCGGCGCAGAGGATGAGGCTCGCCTCCGGTCGGACATGCTCGACCTGGCCGTCATCGGGACCAGCCTCCGGGTTCGACTCGCGGTCGATGCCGACGATTCCACCAAGGCCAGACGCGAGGCGCTGCGGGTACTTGACGAGGCCGAGGCGAGATTCGGCCCGAGTCATATTCTTTTCTGTGAACGGCAGGCGCATGCTCAGGCCCTCGGGCAAGCCGACACGGCGGCTCAAGCGGCTCGTAGCGCCACACTCGTGCCTCCGCGGACCGCGGGAGAGCACTACGCAATGGGGCGGTACTTGCTCGCCTCCGGCGACCTCGAAGCCGCCGAGGCCGCGTTTGAGCGTGCCCTCGCCCTTCGGCCCGAGGATTTCTGGTCGAACTTCAAACTCGGGGTGTGCGCCTATCGACGCCAACACTTTGAGGACGCAGTCGACGCCTTTCGGGTCTGCATCGCGCTCGCGCCCGATCGTGCCGAGCCCTTCTTCAATCGGGCTCGAGCCCAGACCGCCTTGGGCCACACGATCCAGGCGTCCCGAGACTATGCCCGCGCCCTCAAACTCAACCCCACGCTCGTCGTGCCTCGCATTGACCACGCCTCCTCCGACCCTCGGACGGGACGTAAGCTTGAATCCTCAATGGATTGAGTGACCTGGACCCGCGCGATTCACGCGTCTTCCTCGTTTGTCGAACCGGCGGTTCCACGCGCGGAGTTGGACCCGAGACACACGTCGTTTCGCTGGTGACTGGGCAAGCCTTTTCCTCACTTCCCCAAAGCCCAGGACGGTTCACTTTCAACACTTCATGCCACATTCCATAGGCAATGCATCGTCTGGACAATTCAACAATCTGCGATCCTTTCCGATTTGACTCCGAGTGAAAACGCGCTGGCAATCGGCGAGAACTCTCCATTTCTCGCGCGAGTTTCGACTGCGTCCTTGCGTTACCCCAGGTGGGACCGCGACGCACGCAACGAACCGGTCCGGCCCTAAAACCGGCTTCCCGTCACGGATCCGTCGGTTCCAGTCCGCGGTTCAAATTCGTTTTGCAGACGCGAATCCCGCAAGCAAATCCTGAATACCACATTCCAGGAGACGACAACACATGAACATGCGAAATCAATTTCGTCCCGCTATGGACTCGTTGGAGGACCGGCTTGCGTTGAGTACCGCAATGGCAAGTGTCGCGCAGCCGAGCGGGCACAGTCCAACCGTCTTGCAGGGGGTCGAGCTCACGGCGAGTGCATCGCGGAGTTTGACGGCCAAGCTCACGCTTTCGGGAACCGCACGCGGTGAGTACACCTCTCACCAAAGTCAGCCCGATACGGGAACGACCTTCCAGGGGACCGCGAAGGGAAAGATCGCTCCGCTGGGGCATACCTCGATCATTGGCTCGTTCCTGGTTCCCGGCTTGATCCAGAATGGGAAGGTCGAGGGGACAGTCACCTTGAAGAGCCTGAGAGGTTCGGTGACGTTGAACATCACCGCTCCGGGCTCGACAATGATATCAAGCCTGTCTCATCATTTCACCTACCAGATCGTCAGTGGCACAGGGCAGTATCATAACGCTCAAGGGAGCGGGATCGTGGATGTTACACTGACACCGTCGACCTCACATTCGAGCTCTCCACATCACCAATTCGACACTGGCAAATTAAGTTTGATGTTCGCAAGTCATTAGGCGTTGACGCGACGCCATTGTCTCGGTTCACGGTCCCGACTTGTGCGTCATCGAGCCTTCCGTTCCCCCAACGCGAGTCGGAGGATCCGTCGTTCCCGCCGTCGGTCTCAGTTGCGACCGACGGCGGACGATTTCCTGACGAATCCACCCGCATGAGTTCCCCTCACCAGCCGATCGAGAGCACCTGCCCGCACCCGCGCGACTCCGACAGGCACGCCAGAGAAGGCGTCAGGCGTGCTCATTGGGAATTTTGCCCAACCCGCCGACCCGGTCTGGTGCGCGCGCGGGTTGTCGATTTTTTGAATCCTCCCGGCACCTGAGCTCGACCGAAGGGACGACTCGGGTCCTCGCCAGTGGGAACGATCGAACGCGACAGACCAGTTCGGTTCAATCCGGTGGCCGATTGGCAAATTTTGTGCGCGACCACTGACCGTCGACTCACGTTCACTCTTACGGAAGGCTGCGCAACGAGCTTTTTCCGCAATCGGGCACGCGTCCCCTTGGCGTACTCCGACATTTCCCGATTGCAGGTTTGCACAATGGAGACCTCTACCCATGACTGGTCAGGGAAGACCCGTTTCATCTCTCAGAGCCCCGGCGACTCTCCCCACGCCAAGTCAGCGCGCGCCTTCTGAGTGGGAATCGCTCACGTCTTCGACTGCGACGAGGTCCCCGCTTGATACGCTCAGGCGGACGCTCGGTGAGCTTCGGAATCGTTGGTGCGACCTTTGCGTCGAGGCCGGCTTGGCTCGACTGGAGGAGCCGAAATGACGAACCGAAGGGCACTCTGGACCATCATCGGCGTCTCGTCGGTCCTGCGGTTGGTCTGGGCCGCGAACCTGGGCAGTTATACGAACGAGGCGTATTACTACCTGTATGCGCAGAACCTGGCTTGGGGCTACTTCGACCACCCGCCGATGGTCGGTTTCGTCGCGGCGCTGGGGCTTGGGGTGACTCATGGACTGTCACCGGCCTTTGGCCTTCGGGTCGGATTCATCGCAATGTTTGCCGGCTCCACCTGGCTCATGGCGCGGCTCACGACGCGCTCGTTTGGCGAGCGGGCCGGGGTCATGGCCGCCTTGATTCTCAACGTGACGGTCTTCTACGGCATGGTCGTGGGGACCCTGGCGGGACCGGACGGCCCTCTGCTGTTTTTCTGGCTGCTCACGCTCGAGCGGTTGGGGGCCGCCCTGGAGGCTCCCGAGCAGGCCTCGCTCTGGGTGGGAGCGGGCTTTGCCTGGGGTGCCGCCATGTTGAGTAAATACTACGCGGCGCTGCTACCCGTCGGCTTCTTGCTTTACCTCGTGCTGAAGCCCTCGGCCCGACGCTGCCTGCGGATGCCGGGGCCCTACCTGGCCATTGTGGAGGGACTCGCCCTGTTCTCGCCCGTCATTGGGTGGAATGCCGAGCACGGGTGGGCATCGTTCGCGTTCCAGGGCAATCGCGCGGGTGGATTCCAAGGTTTCCAGCCGGAACTATTCCTTGAGGCGATCCTCGGACAGTGTCTCTACCTCACCCCCTGGATCTGGATCGGATTGGTGGCGATCCTCGCCCGGCTCATCATTCGCCGACCACGAGACTGGAGTGAGTCCGAGGCGTTTCTGATCTCCCAGGCTGTGCCGGCCCTGGCCATATTTATGGGAGTGGCGACCTTTCGGCGGATCATGCCGCACTGGCCGCTCATCGGCTTCGTGTCGCTGATGCCCTTGATGGGCAAAGGTTGGGCAGAACAACTGGCGGCGTCCCCGAGGCGCACTCGATGGAGACTCCGGTTCTGCGCCGCGGTCCCGTTGTTGGTCGGTACCCTGTTCGTGATCCATGCTCGATCAGGTCTCTTTCAAAACGAACGAGGCCAGCTTCTGGGATCGGTTTGGCCGGTGGCTGATCCCACGGTGGACACCATTCGTTGGGGGCAGATCGCCCGTGAGCTGAAGATCAGGGGACTCCTTGATGATCCCGTCACTTTTCTGTTCACGGATAGCTGGCGATTCAGCGCGGAATTGGCGATCGTCTCGGGCCGTGAGGTTGACGTGGCCTGCTACCATCGCGATGCCCGCAGCTTTCGTTTCTGGAGTCGGCCAAGAGACTGGGTGGGCCGCGACGGTATTTTCATCCAAGTCGAAGACAGCCAGGTGCAGGCGGAAACGTACGTCCCGTGGTTCACACGCGTGGAGCCGATCGCGACATTCCCGATCGTCCGCGCGGGTATTCCGGTGGAAACGGTGCGGCTCTACCGTTGCGTCCGTCAAACAGCACCCTTCCAATTCGGTTATACCGGCCCGGGACCGATGCCTCGACCAGGACGGATGCCCGCCCCGGAAGGCGAACCAACGCGGATGAGCCGCCACCTGCCCACCCCGAAACTTCGTTGAATTGCGTGGGGAGATTTGAACGACGCAAGGAACGTTTGACTTCGATTCCGACGAAACCGGCTCGACACCTTGCCTACAACGGCCCGACCCCAAGTTCTCAGCCTGTCGATTCCGCGAGTTCTCCACTTCTTCCACCTACCACGAGCGGGAACCCTCTCGCTTCCAGTCCTCTGAAAATGGTTGAGGTCTGACTTCGGACCCCAACCCTCCCAACGGAAAAGCCCCGTGTCCCGCTCGAAGAGAGAGGGCCACGGGGCATTTCATTGCGCGAGCCGAAGGGGCCAGATCAGAACCTCACTCCATCAGACGCTGTGTCGAACCACGGGACATAACGGAAAAGCCCCGTGACCCGCTCGAAAAGAGAGGGCCACGGGGCTTTTCACTGCGCGAGCCGAAGAGGCCAGATCAGAACCTCACTCCATTAGTTGCCGTGTCGAACCAGGGGACATAAAGCTTTGCTGCCGTGATGAGGCGTCGTTTTCAAGGCCGGTGGGAAGGAGGTTGCTGCGGCGGCCTCATGTTTTCTGTCAAGTCGCATGACTCAATACGTTAATGCCGTGCGATTAGCGAAGACGCGGGTTGCGCGGGGCGTTCGACCGGCCCGGCTTGACCAGATTGTTGAGCAGGTCGTTCGCTCCTCGTTTGAGGACCGATTTGCCCGCGTCTCTCAAACCGACTTGCATGCCCCTGCGGTCGATCGTCGGATGCGACAGCGTGCCACCGATGGGTAGGCCGACTTTCAAGCCCTCCAGCAATTCCTTCGCCTCGGCACTATTGCCAAGCATCCCTTGGGTAATGGGAACCTTCGCCCGCATCGCAATCGTCTGGTCGAAGCCAACCGAGCCTTCGAACTCGAGCTTGGCGTCACGGCCGACCGGGATGGAGAGCCCGCGTTGGTTGACGCGACCGTCCGCAATCGCCAGTTCGATCGGCTGGTCGAGACGGAGTCCCGTCGCCCCTTTTTGGCCGGTGAGCGTGATCAGCTCACCCGCGAACGGCCCCGGTGCGAAGTTCACATCCTGAAATTCGACGCGTCCGATCAGGGTCGAGTGGGTCGACTCGTCTCCATTGATCGGATAATCCGCCTTCGACACGCTGACTGACGCCTTGCCGTTCACCCTGGTCGCATCGTGGAGCATGGGCGCGACGTAGGCAAGCAAGCTGCGTGAAACCTCGTCGTTGATCTCCGCCCCTTTAATCTCCGAGCCCTGCGCGAGCCGGAACGTGACGGTCCCCGCCTTGTCGACGTCGAGCCTCGGTTTGAGGACGGTCGGCCCATTGTTGATCGTGGTCTCGATCGGGTCGATTGTCCCCACCCCCCCGCTCCAATGCAGCACGACCGGAGTGGGCGCGACTTTGAGACCGAACGCAATCGCCTCGAAGCGGTCGAAGCCAAGCTCCGCTTCCAATTCCTCGAGGATACTTCCCGACCCCTCGGCCGTGAGTGGTCCCCGAAGCTTGAACGGACGCACGACGCCGCGCACCTTGGCTTTCGGCTCGATCGCCTCCGCCACCAGGGGATCGAGGACCACCCAGTTCGGGTCGAGGGTGCCGGCGAAGTCGGCAAACCGCCGATCGCCCTTCGTGTTGAGACTACCCTTGGCGTGAATGCTCGCGTGGCGGATCGCCATCGCCATGTTCACGACTTCGATCTGGTCGAAGCTGGGGGAACTCTGCGTATGCATCGCGAGCACCGCCGGCGCCAGGATGCGGCGAGGGCTTCCCGCGGCACCGGCCATGGAGAGGTCAGGCGATTGGAACGTCGTCGAGGCCGTGATCGCTCCTTCGGGCGTGATATTGATCCCAGACTTCAGCGACAGGGCGCCGGCCAGGTCCATCGCCGTCCCCCCCGACCACCAGGCATAACCCCGGTCGATCCGAGCGAGATCCCCGGTCAGGCTTCCCTCCACGTGGAGCGCTCCCCCCCGGTTGAGCCCGATGATTTTCAGGCCCTCCGCGGCGATCGCGATCGGTTCCGGTTTCAGCCCGTCGGGGAGTGACTGCAGTTCGAGCGTCCCGGTCGTCGGGTCGAAGCGGCCCTTTACGGCGAGTCGGACCGGGTCGAGGGCGGCGGTGGGAGCCTGGTTCTGGGGGAGCGGCACCAAAGCGAACTTGAGTTCGTCGATCTGGAACGCCCCGTCGGTCGTTGCGGTCGAAAGCCTGGTCGACGCGGTCAGATCGTCCGTTTTGAGTGCGAACTGGGCCACGTTCCACGCCTGAGGAATGACGGATTCGGTCAGGGGGCCAGTGGCGCCGAGGTCGATCCGGAACGCATTCCGCGCGATCGGCTCGGCCGTCAAGCCCACCACCCGAAGGGCGAGGAATTCAGCGGCCAACCGACTCGTATAGCGCTGTTTCTCCGGGCGTCGGAAGTCGAACGCGATCCGTCCCTTGCCGGCGAGATCGAGCTTTCCGAAATCGATCAGGTCACGAAGCTGGTTCTTGAGCCCTTCGAGATCGACGGTGGCCGAGACCTTAACGCCGCTTTCGAGGTCGCCGGATCCGGCTGCATCAAGAAATGCCGTTTTGACGGTGAATTGTTCCACCTTGAGGTTGTCAGGGCGTTGGAGGATGTGCGCCGAGAGGCTTGCCGGATCGCGGATGGCGATCAGGCGGCCTTTGTCGTGCGCCTCCAAGTCGGAGACTCGGGCTTCGGCGACCAGTTTGCGACCTGGCCCTTGGCCCGCCTCGGCGATCTCCAGGTCGAGCCGTGCGGAGCCCCTTTCGACAGTCAGGCCGTCGCGGACGTGCAAGACATGCGGAAGTTGCCGCGCCAGGGCGGCAAGATCGAGATGGCCGTTGATCTTTGTAGAAACCGATTGCGATGCGTTCGCCAGCTTGGCGGTCGCTTTGATCGAACCGAGAGGACAGACCAGGTCGAGCTTGCGGACGTCCCAAGCTCCATCGGCCTCGGCGATTTCGTAGTTTCCGCGGAGCTGATCGAGTTGCAGGCGGTCGCCCAAAAGTGCCGCGCCCGTGGCCTCAAGAGCCAGCACCTCGCCACGGCCCGAGAAACTCCACTGATCGGCCTGCCGAACCGTTGAGTACGTCCCATCGAGCCGGCCCTTCATGGCCACGCCGCCCGAGTCGACATTCCAGGGCCAGCGCCGGGCGACGATCTTGGCCGTGAGCGCGGGAATGCCCGAGTTCGGAACGCGAGGATCGACCTCCCCGGTGATCTCAATCGTCGAATCGTCCTTCTCAGTGGGGTTCGCCAGCGCGATCCGCCAGGTCACGGGTCCCTTTACGGCGGGCATTTGGGCCGAAAAGTCGAATTGACGCGCGGTGATCGGCTCCGGAAGCTCGGGAGCCCGCACGCTGAGTGAGCCATTGACAAGCTTCACCGAAACCGAGTCCCAGGCTTGGCCTGGTTTCGCGGACTTCGGGGCCGGTTCCTTCGGGGCCGGTTTCGCGGGATCCCCCTTGAGGAGCGAGTCCAAGGCGTCGACCAGGTCGATTGAGCCGTCCGCCCGACGCTCAATGTCGATGGCGGCCCCGTCGAGGACGAGCTGTCCCCCCACGAGGTTGCCCGTGGCCAGACTGGGCAAGGTTCGGCTGAGGCTCAGGTGCGGGATCTTGACCAGCGCCTTCCCCCGTTTGTCGCGGAGCACGACGCCGTACATCTCCTGGTTTCCAAACCAGGAGAACCGCAGGGAACCGATTTCGAGCCGGCTCGGCGCGAGTGTTTGGTTCGCTGTCTTGACCACCATGACTCGGACGGGCGCGCTTGACGCCAGCCAAGTCAGACTGAGCAACGTCAGGGCTGGGATCAAAATCGCGGCAAGGAGAAACCTGCGGAGCCATTTTCGAGGCTTGCGAGGTGAATTGGTGAGCGACATCAGTCCTTGACTCCCCCGGAACCCTCCGTAGTCCGGAATTGAACACGCATCTTTATGAAACTCCGGATCGCCAAAAAGCTCAAGATCAACCCCGACTTGTCCACCGGCTCGACGCTTTCTTCCCAAAATTGAGGTAGGCTTGAACCAACGGAAATTCGGGCCGCAACCCCAGATCCTCGGGGGGACATGCGGTAATTTCGGTGGTTTGCGAAAACCAGGGAGAGCAGGACCTTTAGAAGCGTACTTGTCTCAACGAGTAGAATGAATGAAAATCAGGCGATCGGGTTTGATGGGCGAAGTTGCCGAGCGTTCGTGATCGAGAACCAGGTCGGGAAAGGATCGTGTCTGCGAGGCGCGATTGCGAGGGCGACCTTCGATCAGCTCTGAATCGTCACACCGGATTTCGGAGAGACACGGACCATGAGTCGACGCATTATTTCCACGCTTGCCTTATTATCGTGCGCGGTGCTGACCGCAATGCCGAGCACAGCGCAGGAACCGGCCCACAAGCCAAAGAAGAAGGTCGTCAAGTCGGACGAAGAATGGGCCAAGATCCTGACGCGCAGTCAGTTTCTGGTTTGCCGGCTGAAAGTGACCGAGCAGCCGTTCTCGGGTCGGTTGCTCAACAACCATGCCAAGGGAACGTATGATTGCGTGGCCTGTGGTGCCGAGCTGTTCAGCTCACGAACCAAATTCAATTCGGGGACGGGTTGGCCAAGCTTTTGGCGGCCGAATGAAGTGGACAGCGTTGTCACCGAGATTGACACCAGTGAGGGAACCCCTCGAATCGAGGTCCTCTGCGAGAGCTGTGGTTCGCACCTCGGTCATGTCTTCAATGACGGCCCCGCACCGACCGGCCTGCGCTACTGCATCAACTCCGTTGCCTTGAAATTTGTTCCGGATCGCAAGCCGGCGAAGAACGCGAAGTCGAAGTCCGAAGCAGAAACCGAATCGGAACCCGAGTCCGAGGCGGCGAAGCCGCAAGCCGATTCAGGCTCATCGGCATCGAAGTAAGTCTGACAGCCAGGCGACTCGTCTCGTCGGGCGACGCCGACCGTCCGATTTCCCCCCCGCCCCCCACTCCCTCCCCCTCGTGCTCTCGCGCTTCCACACGCGGCCTTCAACCCCTTCTGTGAGGGAGAGGCTGATTCGGGTCTCGTCCCTTTAGGGATGGAGGTCGTACTCACGAATTTTGTCGAACAGTTGGCGACGTGAGATTCCGAGACGCCCGGCCGCCTTGGTGCGATTGCCTTCGCAGGCGAGCAGGGCGCGTTGAATCGCGCGACGCTCGACTTCGGCGAGCAGGGCCCGCAACGGTAAGGACTCTTCCGTCTCGGAAGTCTCGACTGCCAAGCTCGTTCCAGGCTCGTCAACTTCGAGGTGCTCCGGGAGAATCGGGCGACCCCGCGCGGCGATCGCCGCTCGGGCCAGGTAGTTCTCCAGTTGCCGGACGTTGCCGGGCCAAGGGTTCGCGCGGATCTTCTCCGAGGCTTTGGGAGTCAAGCTGAGGCTGACCCAACCATACTTTCGTTCGAGCTGCCGCAAGATATGCTCAGCCAGCGGGGTGATGTCCTCAGGGCGCTCCCGCAAGGGGGGGATGGCGATCCGGATCACGTTCAAACGATAGAATAAGTCTTCACGAAATCGTCCTGCCGCCACGTCTTTGGGAAGGTCGCGGTGAGTTGCCGAGACGACTCGGGCGTCCGTCTTGAGGGTCTCCGTGCCTCCCACGCGTTCGAATTCGCGACGCTGGAGCACTCGAAGCAATTTGGCCTGAGCGGCCTGGGGAAGCTCGCCCACTTCGTCGAGGAAGATCGTTCCTCCCGCCGCACGCTCGAATCGGCCGGGACGCTGGCGATCGGCCCCGGTGAAGGCGCCTCGTTCATGGCCGAAGAGCTCGCTTTCGATGAGGCCGTCGGGCAAGGCCCCGCAATTGACCCGGACGAACGGACCCTCGCCACGACGCGAGTGGGTATGCAGGGCCGAGGCGACCAGCTCCTTGCCGGTGCCGCTCTCACCCACGATCAGCACCGGTTCATCGGTCGCCGCGGCGCGTCCGATCGCCTTGTAGACGTCGCGCATCGGTGGACTCTGTCCGACCATTTGCGGTTCGTCGTCGGGGCCTTCGCCGGTTTCGTCGACGTCGACTTCCGCGCGCAGGGAACGAACCTCGGCGGCCAGTGACCGCTGATGGAGCGCTCGCTTCAAGATCAGAAGGACCTCGTCGAGGTCGAACGGTTTGGAGAGATAGTCGTAGGCACCCTGGCGCATTGCCTCGATCGCCGCGGCCGATCCGCCAAAGGCGGTAACGACGATCACAGGGAGGTCGGAGAGGGCGGGACCGAGTTCGCGGAGCACGTCGAGGCCATCCCGGCCGGGCATTTTGAGGTCAAGGAGCACGGCGGTTGGGGGCTCGTTTCGAATCGAGGCGAGCGCCTCGAGACCGTCGGCCGCCTCGGACGTGCGGTAGCCCTCGGACTGAAGGAGCCGGACGAGGTTGCGACGGATGGTTCGATCATCATCGGCCACCAAGATCAGCGCCGGTTCGCTCATCGGATCAGTCTCCATGGCCGTTCTCTCTGAGAATTGGCAGCGTCAAACAGAAAAGAGCGCCCCGTTCCGGGTGGCCGACTTCGAATCGAAGGTCGCCGCGGTGCGCCAGGACGATCTCGCGTGCGATCGCGAGCCCCAGGCCGGTTCCGCCCGCCTTGGTGGTATAAAAAGGCTCGAACAAGTGAGCGAACACTTCGGGGGAAAGACCTGGGCCCGTATCGCCGACTCGCGCTTCGACGATCCCCGCGATGACGTCGGACCGGGTCGAGAGCCGAAGCGTCCCGCCGGTGGGCATGGCCTGAAGCGCGTTGGTCGAGAGGTTGCGGAAAACCTGCATGATCGCTGGGGGAGCCATCAGGATCGGTGGGAGCCCGGGGTCGAGGTCGAGCTCGACCGTCACCCCTTGCGCCTCGGCGCTGGCGGCGGACAACCGGGCCACCTCCGTGACGACTTCGTTGAGGTCGCTGGGCATCAAGTCCTGGGCATCGGCCCTGGAGAATTGAAGCAAGCGAGCCACAATCCCTTCGAGGCGATCCACCTCATCAACGAGCCCCTCGAATGACTCGGCGTCAGGCCCGATTCCGCGCTGCCAGAGCTGGACGGTCGAGCGGATCCCCGCCAGCGGATTGCGGACCTCATGCGCGACCCCTGCGAGCAGCTTGCCGAGCGCGGCCAGACGTTCCGAACGCCGGAGCTCCGTCTGCAGTTGCTCGCGTTCGGCCGCTTGGCGCCGAACGGTCCTCGCGAGTCCCGCCATCAGGACCAGTGACAGCGTGATCCCGCCAAGCGCCAGACCGGCCGCAAGCTGATAACCCCGGAGTGACCGGTTCAGAAACAAGGGATCTTCGAGCCGGATCATCGTCCAGGTTGCGGCGACGACCTGACCGCGCACGTCGACGGGGGCGGTTCGGATCGCGACCAGGCTCGGCTGGCTGACTTCGACCACGAACAGGCTCTGTTTCTTCCGGATGGCGGCGTCGATCTGGATCTCGATGAGCTCGGCCTCGGATCGCGGCGGTCCGGGACGTCGGCCGTGCGGCACCACCTCGTACTGTGGGGGCGGGGGCGGGGGCGGGGGTGGAGCGCTCGGAAACGCCGCGCCGAGGAATCGGTTGAAGTCGCGGACGTAGTAACCGCCTTCGACGCCGTCGAACGGGGCCAACGCCTCGGCGGCCTGAACCGAGAGATCGCGATCGAGCTCGTCCCAATCGGCTGGGTCGAGGTAGTCGGGCCAGCGTGGCGCTCGCACGAGGACTGAGGTGCCGCGTTTCGCCAGCTCCTCTCCGGCACGGTCGAGCACCCCTTTGGCGGAGCCGCGGCGCCGCTCGCGATCGATGACCGACGTGGACGTCACCCAGAGCGAGGTCAAGGCGGCCACAAAGAACGCGACGACCACGCCGATCTGCCACTTGAGCGGGATCCGTAATCTCTGATGCGTCATGATCCTCGCCTGGTTCCAAGTGATCGAGTCGCCCCATTCCCAAACCACGAAGCAATCGTCGGGCCAAACGTCGACTTTGAAGGAATGCCGGTGATTCATGAGAATCAGCGTCGATCTTATCGTTTGAGCACCCGTTCTTGGGCGGATTTCCCCCTCCGGAGCGGGGGGTTCCTGCCCATGACCGGCATCTTGCCCACCAAAAACCAAGGAAATCCCGGCTTTTTGGCTTTGGCATCAGTCGTGCTTTGAGGCTCCACAGACGCAGCGATTGTTGCTGTCGTGGAGAACGGATCAGGCTGGAGCCAAGGAGAAACAAGCCGTGATCAAGATCCTGACGATGGGTGCCAGCAGTTTGATTGGTATGGCGCTGCTTGCCGCGCAGCCTCCTCCGGACGAGGAGCGAGGCGGTCCCCCTCCTCCTCCCCCTCCCCCGCCTCCTCAAAAGAAAGCGGATGAGCCACCGGGTGGCGAGCTCAGACGGGCTTACGAGCTGCTCCGGCGGCTTCGGGCTGACGGCCGATCCTCGGGTCGACCCGAGGAACGTCTCAAGGACTGGACCGAGCGAGCCTCGAAGCTCTATCGCGATGGAGTCAAGGCCCAGAAGGAGGGTGACGAGCGGCGTGCCCATGAATACGGCGTTGCGGCTCATGATCTGGCCCGCGCTGTGGAGCACTCGAAGAACGCCTCGGTGTACGAAGAACGCGACAACGACCTACCACCCCCCCCCGAAGGGGGCCCCGGAGGCGACAACGATCGGGTGCGGGTTGACCTCTGGCATGCTCACGACCGGGTACGCGGCGGCCTCGACGCCCCCAAGGAAGAGACCGACAAGTTCTACATCGACGCGGCGCGTGACCTCTACAATGCCGCCCGCCGCGATGCCGAGGCCGGCCGTCTGGAACGAGCCGGCGAACTCGCCAAAGCGGCCACCGCGATCACCCACGTTTCCGAGCATCTCGCCCATGCGCTTCACGACGGCCCGCCCCCTCCCCGCGATGGCGATCGTCCGAAAGCGAAGGGCGAAGACTTTGAGCCGAAGCGGCGACCCCGCGATGGCGATCGCCCCAAGGCAAAACGCAAAGGCGCTGAGCCGAAACGCAAAGAGTACGAGGCCAAAACCAAAGAGTTCGGACCGAATGGCTCGCCCCGCGATGGCGATCGCCCGCGCGACGAGCGTCGTGAAGGACTGCCGCCTCCGCTGTAGTCGGTAGTCTGGCGTCAGAATGAATCTGCCTCAGGGGCGGGGCACCTCGGTGTCCCACCCCACCCCCCTTGCGTTCCCAGGCAAAAGCTCGGGAATTCTTAGTCCGGTCGACGAGCCTGTACCAACGGAACCAGGTGGGTTCAGATTAGCGATTCGACTGGGATTTCTCCAACGTTCTCAAAGATGTGGGTCGGTCGGAAGGGATACTGTTCCACCGTTTCCCGGGTGCTGACTCCCGAGAGGACGAGGATCGTCCTCATCCCGGCCTCGGTTCCGGCGAGAATGTCGGTATCCATGCGATCGCCCACCATGAACGAGTCCGCCGAGTGGGCGTCGAGCTTGCGGAGGGCGGTCCGCATCATCAACGGATTGGGCTTGCCGACGAAGTACGGCTTTCGACCCGTCACCAGTTCGATCGGTGCCACCAGGGCGCCGCAGGCTGGCTGAATGCCTTGTTCCGACGGACCGGTGAGGTCGAGGTTCGTCGCGACGAACCGAGCCCCCCCCGAAATCAGTCGACTCGCCCGCTCGATTTTCTCGAAGTCGTAGCTGCGGGTATCTCCGACCACAACATAGTCCGGATTGTGTTCGGTCAAGGTGTAGCCGACGCTGTAGAGGGCATGAGTCAAGCCCGCGCCTCCGATGACGTAGGCGGTCCCACCGGGTTTTTGGCGATGCAGGAAGTCCGCAGTCGCGAGCGCGGACGTATGAAAACTTGACTCATCGACGTCGATACCGATCTGGCCCAGTCGATGGCTGAGGTCGCGCGGAGTCCACTGACTGTTGTTGGTCAGGAAGAGGAATTTGTGACCTCCCCGCCTCAGCTTTTCGAGAAAGTCGAGGACCCCGGGGATCAGGCGGTGGCCGTGGTAGATGACCCCGTCCATGTCCACGATGTAGCTGGTCGGCATTTCCCGAGAGCACTCCGAAACGACCGAGGAGTCGCCAGGTTCCGTGGCCTCATTCTATCACGGACTCACCCCGAGGGCGATCGGGATGGGGGCGGCTCCCCGTATTCCACCTGCGTCGAGCTTCTGAGCCGCAGTTCACTCAGGCGAGCTCGCAGGCTCGCGTCCCGCCTTGAGGCTGCGTTTCACGGGTTCAATAAATTCAACTGACAAAATGTATCTATTGTTCAGGTGGTCGTCGGGCCGACTGGAGGCGATCGATGATCGATCGCAGTTCGCGTTCCCGGTTCCCCTGCGCCTCGTTTTCGTCGAACCGGCGATTCTTGAACGTCTCGAACTCACGACGCGTCTGCTGTAGGGTCTGAAAGAGATCATCCCGTTCGCGGCGGATCGAGGCGAGTTGCTCCGCGACTCTTTCCAGTCTGGCAAGTCCTTCTTCCCGATCACGATCCCGTCGGGACTTGAAGGCGGAGTGCTCGAAATCGAGGCGTTGGCGTTTTTCAGCCACCTCAACGAGTTGATCTTCCAGGGAGCGTTCCCGCTCGCCGACTAACGTTTGCAGCTCATTTCTCAGCCTTGAAACATTCTCATGTTCGGCTTCGATCCGCACCTCATCCCGGGCGTTCTCGGCGACGGCTTTGCCAAGCCCCTCGATTTCTGCGCGGGCCCGTGTGAGACCCGCTCCGAGAGTTTGGAGTTCCCCCTGGAGTCGATCGCGTTCGTCCTTCATCGTCGCGAGTTGGTGCCTCGCGAGCTCGAGTTCGCCGACCGACTGCTGACGGTCCCTCACCGCCAGGTCGCGTTCCTGAGTGGCACGGGCCAACTCCGCTTCATTCTCGAGACTCTGAGCCTGAAGCGATGTGTGGGCCGCGATCAACTCGCCGTTGAGTCGGGCGATGTCTTGAAGGCGAGATTGCTCGGTTGCCGCGGCGCGCATCTCGGCTTCCTCCTGAATTCGAGCGTGGAGTGCGACCGACGCTTCGTACTCGGCCTGTCGTTCCCGGGCCCGCTGCTGGAGCGCGTGGAGCTCATTCTCGAGTTGGAGGGTGTGCATGGCCGCTTCTCGGAGCGCGAACGCCTCGACGCGAAGTCGGCTGAGTTCCGATCGGTCCGCCTCGGAGGCGGCGAGTTCGTCCTGGATCAGCCGAAGATGCTCGAGCGCCCGTTGCAGTTGCGACTCGAGATCCTCCGCCCGCATCTGAAGCGACACCCGTTGATAGTTCGCCGTGACAAATCTTGAGGCGAGGCGCTCGTTCTCCGTTTTCAGGCGGAGTACCTCCTCACGAAGCTCGTTCTGCTCCCGCTCTTGATCCTGACTCGCCGTGGTGGGTGGCGCATTGGCAGGGCGGTGATTCTTGGACGGGGTCGAGTTCAACGAACTCACGAAAGCCGTTGACAACTCCGCGCGCGCCTCGGCGACGAAAAAGTAGCCGCAGTGGTTACAGACCACCTTCTGACCAAGGTACTCGACCCTGACTCGAAGCTCCCGCTGACAGTGGCTGCATGAAATAATCACATGTTCGGACATGGGGATTAAGAGTCCACTGCGAAGGGGAGCGTCGATCAGACTGAAGAAATCGATTCGCGGTGGCGAGGGACCTGTCTGCGAACCGATGGGGCGATCGACGTCATCACCGACCCGATCTCGATCTCGTGGGGAATCGATTGGCCGATCGAGATGCGCTCTGCGTTCTCACACCGCCGCGCACTCTGGCTGACGGTAACCGCCATGTCCGACGGGCGATTCGGTCACGAAGCCGGCCCCTTCGGTCGATCCGTCCCACAGAACTCGTATTTTCCGCCGGAACCGGAACACGGTCAATCCGAATTCGTTGAGGTTACGGGGAAAAAAGCGGCTGCAAGTCGTGATCCTGAGAATCAGACGAGCGATCGCTTCGGGCGACGAAGCGCCGATTGCATCTTGAAGGCGCCCGTGAGAAGATGTGCCCTCGAGAATTCCTCTCGAGGGCACGAGGAAGCCAAGCGACATGTTTCATCGATCCCGGTTCCTGACACTGACGGTACTCCTGATGGGACTCTCCAACATCCAGGCCGCCTCGGCTGCTCCCGAATCGGGTGGCGACGACGACGAGGCCCAGCGATTCGTCAGCGATCATGTGACCCGGATCCGACCCCTGGAGCAGGCTGCCGCCCTCGCCTGGTGGAACGCCAACGTTACAGGTAAGGATGAAGACTTCGCGGCCAAGGAAGCGGCTCAGAACCAGTTGGACGCCGCCCTTGCCGATCGGCCGCGGTTCAGCGCACTCAAGACGCTCAAAGAAGGGCGAATCGCCGACTCCGCCCTCAAACGCCAGATCGAGGTCCTCTATCTGAGCTACCTCGAGAAGCAGGTCGATCCCGCGTTGCTCCGGAAGATGACCGCGAAGGCGAACGCGATTGAGAAAGCGTTTAACGCCTATCGCGCCACGGTCGACCGCCGCGAGATGACCGATAGCGCGGTGCGCAAGGTCTTGAAGGAATCGGACGACCAGGCCCGACGCAAGGCCGTCTGGGAGGCGAGCAAAGCGGTAGGCGCAACCGTCGAGGCCGATTTGAAGGCACTCGTCGCGCTGCGTAACGAGGCGGCCCACTCGCTCGGCTTCAAAAACTACCATGCGATGCAATTGCATCTGAACGAGCAATCGCAGGAGCACGTTCTCACCTTGTTCGACGAGTTGGATGCACTCACCCGTGCGCCCTTCCACGCAGCGAAGGCGGAGATCGACACCAAGCTCGCCGCGAATTTCGGGTTGAACGTCGCCGACCTCCGTCCCTGGCACTATCACGATCCGTTCTTCCAGGAAACGCCCGCCGTCTTCAAGACCGACCTCGACGAGGCCTACGCCAAGGCCGACATTCTCGAACTCTGCCGGACGTTCTACGCCGGGATCGGATTGCCCATTGAGGACGTGATCAGTCGGAGCGACCTCTACGAGAAGCCGGGGAAAAGTCCTCACGCCTTCTGTATTGATATCGACCGCGAGGGGGATGTCCGGGTTCTCGCCAACATTGTGCCCAATGAATATTGGATGGGCACGATGCTTCATGAACTCGGTCATTCGGTCTACAGCAGTAAGAACATTCCTCGCGAGCTCCCCTACGTGCTGAGGACCGAGGCGCACATCTTGACCACCGAGGGGGTGGCCATGATGTTCGAGAAGTTTTCAAAAGATGCCGATTGGCTCCAGCAGATGGGAGTCAAGCTCGCCGACCCCCGCGGTTTCGACGAGGCGGGGGCCAGGATGCGCCAAAACAAGTTGCTCATCTTTTCACGTTGGTGCCAGGTGATGCTCAGGTTCGAGAAGGGACTCTACGAGAACCCCGACCAGGACTTGAACAGACTCTGGTGGGACCTGGTGGAGAAATATCAGGAAATACGCCGACCGGACGGTCGCAACGCGCCCGACTACGCGAGCAAGATCCACATCGTCAGCGCTCCAGCCTACTATCATAACTACATGATGGGTGAGTTGTTCGCGGCCCAGGTCCATCATACGATCGCCCGCGAGGTCTTGCAGGGTGTCGATCCGTCGAAGGCGAGCTATGTGGGCAACCCGGCGGTCGGCCGATTTCTCAAGGAACGCCTGTTCGGTCCGGGCCGCTCGTTGACCTGGGATGACCTGACGCGCCATGTGACTGGTCAAAGCCTGAATCCGAAGGCATTCGCCCTCGATTTCCAGAGCCATTGAACGGGTGGAGTCAGGGAGCGACACGTTCGAATGGGCGACGAGATGAGGGTGACCGATCCCATTGCCGCGTGTGACCGGCTGATCGCGGTATTCGAACGCGCCATTCCTTTGAGCTCAAAGGGCCGGTGGGCATCGGACGACGCGATCCGGGTGCCGATCCTCCCGTTCGCAATCGCGCAACTGCGGATGCGCGTTCGTCCCGCGTTTCAGCCGGATTGGATCGTCACCGACCCGGTCCACATCACGCTCTTTGGCGGGACCAACACCGGGAAATCCACCGTTGTCAACCTGATTGTCGGGCGCCCCGCCGCGGGCATGGGGGTTCGAGCACGCTGTAGCCAGCACCCCGAGGCCTATCGCCCCGCCGCGGTCGGTGATCGCTGGCTCGATGGCAACCCCACGCGTTTCCAGGGGTATCGGCGCTATCGGGACGAACACCCTCCCCGCCAGTCTGACGAGGAGTTGCATCGCGATGGGTATCGGCGGGCCCTCGCCCTCCTCGAGATCGACCGCCTCCCTGGTCTTCCCCTCGCTCCAATCGCCGCGCCGACCGCGATCGTTTGGGACGCGCCCGACTTTTCCACCGAACAGTCCAGCTCCTACCTCGGCACGATCCTTGACCTGCTGGCCCTTGCCGACCTCGTCGTCATGACCGTGACCGATGAGTGCTATGCCGACGATCGAGGTACGTCCCTCCTCAAAATGGTGGGCGACGCGGGCGTCAATACTCTGATCGTGGCCAATAAACTTCCCGAGAATCGAACACTCCTCGATGACGTGGGCCGGACGCTCGGAACCGCCGGAGGAAGCCAGGCTCCCGTCTTGCGACTGCCCGAAATCTCGGGCACTTCCACTCTCGACCGCCTGGAGCAACTGCTTCGTTGTGACGAGGCGGATCTGCTTCGTGATTCGGTTCAGCGAGAGGCCGCATTGGGCTCCGCTCTCAAGCAACGCTCGTTGTTGGGTTCGATTGCGTTTCTCGAACGGCACCTTGATGAATTCTTGGGACCGCTCACCCACGAAGTGAGTGCGTCGGCTAGTTGGCAAGCCACCGTCGCGCGGTTGTCCCGCGAGGCGATTCTCGAACCCTACCGGCGCGACTATCTCGATGGGATTCGCTACGGCGAGTTGAACCGCACGCTGCTCCATCTCATGGAACGGCTGCAAGTCCCCTTGATTGGCCCGATCCTGGATCTGACCGGCCGGGTGGTCCGCATTCCCTTGCGGCTTGCCGGTCGAGGGATCCGAAGCTTGCTCGGGCACGGGTCGGAGGAATCGAAGTCTCCCCCCGAGCAGGAAATTCTCCAGGACGCGATCCCGCATTGGCTCGCCGCGATCAAGGCTGAAGCTCAGGTACTCGCGCGATCGGACGGCCGTGAAGAGTGGACCGCGATCGTCCAGGAGTTGGAGAGCGTGCGTTTTCGGACCGCGCTGGTGGGCCCGTTCGAACGGGCGTTCGACGTTTACCGCGAACGCATGGAACGCCTGGTACGGCGACGCGCGGAGGACCTCTACGAGAGGCTCAGCGAGAACCCCAAGAAGTTGGCCACGATGCGAGGGGCCAACCTGATGGTGAGTGCAACCTCGGTCGCCCTGGTGATCAAGACCGCGGGCCTGGACTGGTCCGACGCCGTTCTGGGGCCGGTGGTTGCCGGAGTCTGGCAAAATCTGCTCGAGTGGGGGTTGGGGCGCTACCTGGAGACGCTGCGGACCGAATTGAAGGAGGCCCAGTTGCAGGCCATGCGCCAGCTCGTTGAAGTTCATCTCGAGCAGCCCGTTCGCAACCTCTTCCCCGGAGCGGTCAGCGCGGGCGAGCTCGACGCGGCGCGCGCTGACTTCGCATCGATCAAGGCCGAGGCGACTCGGATTGCGGAAGGGACCCGGTCGTGAACGATGACCTGACCAAACGGTCGATCACCCGCGCACTCGAGCGACTCTCGGAGCGGATCCAAACGCCCCGAGCGCTTGCCATCCGCCCGTACGAGAAGGCGCTCATCGAGTCGTTCATCGAGCGGGCGCGAGGCCAATGGCTCGGGCCTTCCGAGCCCGTTCTGACGGTGGCGCTCGCGGGGGGGACGGGGGCCGGCAAGAGCACGCTCATCAACGCCTTCGCCGGCACCGTGATCGCCGAGGCGAGCGCGATCCGCCCCACCACCCGGCAGCTTCAGGCGTACCACCATCAGGATGATTCGCTGGGCGCCCTGACCGAAGAACTGGCCAGCAAAGCGACGTTCGTCGCCCACGACCGTCCCGAGCTGCGTCACAAAATGCTGGTCGACACCCCCGACCTCGACAGCTTCATGGTCCAGCACCGCGCCACGACCAAGTCACTTCTCAAACGTTCCGGACTCGTCCTCTACGTTTTCAGTCCGGAACGCTACCTTGAGGAGCGGACCTGGTCGATCCTCCGAACCGAAACCGAATTCAGCGCCTCCGCGGCAATCCTCAACAAGGTCGATCGGATCGGGTCGCCCGAAGAGCTCGAGCAGATCACCGAAGACCTCCGGGCCCATTTCGCTGCGCTGGGACATGGGGATATCCGGATCTTTCGACTTTGTGCTCGGGCCCACGTGCCTGATCCCTCGGGCGTCCTCCCCAACCTCGCATCCGACGTCGATGATATGGTTGCGCTTCGCGCTTATCTTGAACGCGAACTTCACGGCAGCGAGATCGCTCGGCTCTTGCGGCGGCAACGCGAAGCCGTGATCTCCCACCTCCGCGCCGAGATCGACCGGATTGCTCCCCCCACCTTATCCTCAAAGCTAGAAGAAGTCGCCCGACTGGCGACGGCTCGCGCCAGTGAGGCAGGGACACGGCTCGCCGGCACGATTGCCGAACCGTTGGCGGCCGTCGAGGCGGAACTCGTCCCCCTCTTGATCATGCATCGGCACGAGCGGTTCTGGGGCCCGTTTCGTTTCTGGCTCGCCTTCTGCGACTTCATCAGTTTTGGTCTGACAAACCTGGTACGTCGTTCGATCGGCCGGCGCCAGACCGATCGACCGAGCCTGATCGAGTCCACGCTCGACCGGGCCGCTCGAGGCGCGGTGGAGGTCGTGCTTCGTTCTCAAGTTCGCGAAATCCAAGATTTACTTTATGCCAATAGTCTTCCCATTGAACGCTGGCGTGAACTGACAGCGAACGTCGATGGCACCGGACTCATCACGGAAATCTCCCAGGAGATCGAAGCCGGATTCGAGCTTGCCGCAGTCCGGCTCTCGGAACAAGGGCGCTCGATCATCGGGTTCGCGAGCAGCCTGGGTGGCCTCGTTCCCTCGGCCTTCGTCGTGATCGGACTCTTCGTCATGACCCGAGACCTCTTCTCGGGAACCTATGCCGGCCTGACGCTTCTCTGGCACTTGCTGGCGATGATGATCCTCTTCTTTCTTGCGCTCCAAGGTTTGGTCGCCGTTCTCCTGCCTGGTGGCACGCGCTGGTTTGGCCCGTCGCTTGGTCCACAGTCGGTCTCCCGGGTCATCTCACGCACCGTCGACCTCTGGGTTGATGCGTACCGGACCGACCTGTTGGCGGACATCGCCGACCTTCGCGAACCTCTGAACGTCCTTCAAACGGCCGTGAACGCTGAGGAGCAGTCGCTCTGAGATGTGTTGGTCCTAAACACGGCCACTCGCTGGCGGCGAGTTTCGGCATACGCCATAATGACATTCGTTCGAACGGTCAGACTTTCCAATCTCGTTCCGCGGCACCGCCATGATCGATCCGGCTCGGCGGACTTCTCGCTACCAGTCGCTTCGCACCTCCCGCCAGGTGCTGGGACGAATGGCCCCTCTGGTTCGTTACGGTCTCTGGGGGACCGGCGTCTCGGTTTTTCTCGACCAGGTCGGGCCGTTACTCTCCGATGGCCAGTTCACCTGGGGTGAGCGCCGGATCATGGGGCTGGTTGCCCTGCTCACGATCGGCGGATTCGGGTTGGGGGGCTGGGTCGCGGGCCGGCTCATGAAAGCCTCCGCGGAGTTGATCGACCTCCTGATCGATGCAGCGGACTCCGCCTGGCGGACGGCGGACCTGATCGAGCTCCGGATGATTCCGACGCTTGGCCGGATCGCCAACGCGCTCGAGAAGTCCGAACCTGCCCCCCAAGTCCATCCGAGCGAGTCAAGGCTAACGGCCATTCGCGGGGCGATCGCCGACTGCCGCTGGGAAGAGGCCGAGGGTTTGATCGAAGCGCTCGCCCGCGATCGTCAGGCTGCGTCCGAAGCGTCGGCCCTTGGCGACGAGCTGGGCCGAGCCCGCGATCGCGTGATCGAGACCCATCGCCAGGAGCTGGAGGCCGCACGCGTCGCCAATGACCCCGATCGTGTGATCGACGCGCGCGACGCCCTCACGTTGCACTTGCGAGGCGAGCGACTTGTGGAACTCGATCGTCAGTTGGTGCGTTGGCTGGTGACTCTGCTTCAGGGTTGGGTGCGGTCGGGACGTCGAGCGCAAGACGTCGCCCTGCTCGCCTCTCGGTTGGTCGACACCTTTGGCGACACGGCCGAAGCGGCCAGTCTCCGCGCATCCTTGGCAAATTTGCGGCGAAAAGCCGGCCTCTGTCCCCGTTGCGCTCGCCCATTCCAGGGGAGCGCGGAGTCTTGTCCGCGTTGCGTGGTGCAGCGGCCGACGGATGCACCGCTCTTTCCCGCCGGCGCTTGAAGCTCAGCTCCAAAGGATCCGACATGAGCATCCGCTTGATTTGCTCTGCCTGCCGCGCCACGTTTCTGACCGCCGACGATCGAGTCGGCCAGCGCGTCGCCTGCCCCAAGTGTGGGGCCAAGCAAATGGCGCCGACGACGGTCGTGGTGGAGCGAGCCGAGGCACCGGAGGCGTCGGTCTTCGTTCCCGCCGCCGACGCGCCGAGCCGTCGGCGGTTCCGTCCCGTCTGGTTGGTCTTGTTCCTCTTGCTCTCCACGCTCTCGATGGCCGTGGTCGTTGCCTGGCCGACGATTCAGGCCTGGTGGCACCCGGTTCCGCCTGACCCGATCGAGGTCGTGGCCTCGACCTTTCTTGGCTCGCTGACGGCCGAGCACCCGGAAGTGACTCAGCAAGTTTCGATTGTTGACGAGCCTCCCGCCATCCGGTCGTTCCGCGACGTGAGTCATGATCCCAGCCGCGATCGTCCCTTGAAGGGGTCGTTCCGACCGATCGCCCAGTTGCACGACCGACTCAACAAGACGTTTGAGTACAACGCGGAAATCGGCCGGTACCAGCCGCGCGACTTGCTCGGTCCAGCCGCCGAAACGCTCGACGCGCTTCATGCCGCCAAGGCCGAACAGGTCGAGACCGCCAAGAAGATCGCGAGCGGAAGCCCGGACGACCTCTTCGACGCCGCCGAGGCGATGGCCTCGACCTTTGACAAGTTGGCCGAGGGAGCGCTGGCCCCGAAAAAGTTGATTCCCACATATCAGCAACTCGTTGAGGACGCGAAGCCCCCCCTGCCCTTGAATGAGAAGGAGCTCGCCCTCGATTTCGGCGCAAACCGCGAGACCTGGGATCGTCTCTTGAAACGCCCTTTTCCGACCTTGAAAGCCGATGGGCCGTACATCCTCGACCGCGCTGAAGTCACGGCCATGGTCGCCGACCGGCTCGCCTCCTCCGGCGATCCTCCCACTCGGCTCTACCTCAAGCTGATGCGTTTCCGGTTGGAAGGGATCGACACCGGCTGGAAGGTGATCTCCGCCCGGCGCGAGGGTGATCCTGAGCCGGCGGAACCGGCCGCTCCCACGGAGCCGATTCATCGATCACCAGGTGAGTCGGTGAATGAGATCTCGAAAAGCAACCAAGGAAAGTAACAAAAAGCCGGTGGGCCGTGCCCACCCTACGAATCGGAAAATTCTCATCCGATGTCTTGTAGGGTGGGCACGGCCCACCACGGAACCGGCTCGGACCCGACCCGATCAGACGATGATCGACGACCGTTTCTGAGCGGCTTCCTCCATGAACGACTGTCCTCGGGCGACCATGCTCTCGGGTTCGGGAATGGTCCCCTCGAGGAGCATTGCGTTGGCCCAGAGTTGCAGGGCGCAGAGCTTGATGAAGTCGTCGTGCTCTCGGTTGGAGCTGAGGCTACCGAGCCGGCGGATCAAGGGGGCGGAGGGATTGATTTCAAGAATTCGGTTGGCAGGCATGAAATCTTGATTCGCCATTTTCATGAGCCGTTGCATCTGGCTGCTCATGCCGCCATCCGAATTGACCAGGCAGCAGGGGCTGTCGGTCAAGCGCTTCGATTCGCGGACTTCCTTGACCCGATCCCCGAGCGCGGCCTTGAAGAGCTCGAGTACCCGCGTCGTGCCGACCGGCGGTTCCTCGTCGACTTTCTTCTCGGCCTCGATCTCGGGCAATGCGACGTTTTCGGAATCGATCGATGTGAGTGACCGGCCGTCAAACGTCTGCATCGTCGACATGACGAATTCGTCGATCGGATCGCTCAGGTAGAGGACCTCGATTCCGCGCCTCCGGAAGATCTCGAGGTTGGGGCTGGTCTTGATCGACGCCAGGCTGGGGCCACCCAGGTAATAGATCGGCTTCTGGTCCGCTCCTGCCCGCTTGATGTAGTCGTCGAGCGAGGTCAGTTGGGCGCCGTCGGTATGCGACGACGGGAATCGGAGCAGCTTGGCGATTCGTTCGCGATTGGCAGGGTCGCTGGGGATCCCTTCGCGGAGGATCCCGCCGAACTGGCGGTGGAATTCCTCGAAGCCCCCGGCCGATTGGTCGGCCATCTGATTCAGCTTGTCGAGCACCCCTTTGACCAGCGTATTGCGGATCCGGCGAATCACCGTGTTGTCTTGCAGCGTCTCGCGCGAGACGTTCAGCGGCAGATCCTCGGAGTCGACGATCCCGTGGAGGAATCGCAAGTAGTCGGGAAGGAGTTCGCGACAATCGGACTGCACGAGGATTCGCTTGGCGCAGAGACTGACCCCGTGCTCCAGACGACCGAAGCCGAGCAGTTCGATGTTGCTCGGGGGGCAGTAAAGAATCGAACGGAACTGAAACGGCGAATCGGCCGCCAGGTGCAGGTGCCAGAGCGGCGACTCATTCGAGTGGTGCGTCAGGTGCTGGTAGAACTGAAGATACTGCTCCTCGCTGACCTGGCTCTTGGGCTCGACCCAGATCGGCTTCTGGTCGTTGATCACCTGGTCGCCAAGTCGGATCGGATGCGGCACGAAACTCGAGTACCGGCGCACGATCGAGCGGATTCTCGACTCCTCGACGAAGTCGCTGACATCGTCCTTGAGGTGGAGAATCACCTCGGTCCCGCGCTCGAGCGGCCCCGCGGCCGTGATCCGGAACGTCCCGGTCCCGTCCGACTCCCACTCCCAGCCTTCGCTCTCCTTGAAACTCCGAGTGCGGACCCGAACCCGGTCAGCGAGCATGAAGGCGGAATAGAAGCCGACCCCGAACTGCCCGATCAGCGAGAGGTCTCCCTTGTTCTGGCTGAGCGCATTTTTCAGGAATTCGAGCGAACCGCTATGGGCGATCGTGCCCAGGTTTGTAACCAACTCCTCCCGAGTCATTCCAATCCCGTTGTCCCGGATCACGAGTTGACGCGGATCCTTCTGCCCTTCGATGACGATCTGGAGCGGCGCTTCGCCACGGTGAGCCTCCTCGGTCAGAGCGATGTACCGCATCTTGTCGAGGGCATCCGACGCATTGGAGATCAACTCGCGTACGGCGATCTCCTTGCTCTGATAGAGCGAATGCGCCAGCAAGTGGAGCAACTGACTGATCTCAGCTTGAAAAGAAAATTCTTGCGGTTCCGAAACGGCTGCCATCGAAGGTCCCCATCGAATGAGATCGCGAGACGAGGCTCGTGAGATCCGAGAGGCGCATTTCTTCCTCTCGATTCTGGTGAATCCACCGTAACAGGCAAGGTACGTACCAAGCAATCCATAAATTCGTAACTTTAAGTTCAGTAAGGATTTGGGAAATTCAAGTCGGCGCCGGTCGATTCATCTGACTGCCAATCGCGACGCCTTTCTGAGCGGATCCTGACAAATTGGCATCGAAACTGTTATCTCGATTTCCTTGGACGGACGCCGGTGATTTTCCCATCCCGTTGAAGACGGTCGGTCCCAATGAGCAAGGAACCATTCCCGATCGACGAAGCCTTCCGCCGGCTTCGGTTCGCCACGCAGGGACTTGCGAAGGCCGCGATGTTCGACCTTCGCGACCGCGGTTTCGACACCCCTTACGAGCAACTGGTGGGGAGCCTGATTTCCGCCCGGACTCGCGACGAAACCACGCTCGCGGTTTGCCTTCGACTCTTTGCCGTCGCACGGACCCCCGCCGAGATGGTGAACCTTGACGAGCGGAGGATGACGGAATTAATCCGCGAGGCGAGCTTCGCCGACGTCAAGGCACGCGACCTTCTCGAACTGTCGCGACGGATCGTGGAAGAGCATCAAGGGGTAGTCCCCAACACGCTCGAGGGCTTGACGGCGTTCCGGGGAGTTGGCCCCAAGATTGCCGCGTTGACGTTGGCGGTCGGGTTTGGACTGCCTGCAATCGCCGTGGATGTCCACGTCCACCGCATCGTCAACCGTTGGGGCTACGTCGCGAGCCGTAGTCCGGAGAAGACTGCGGAGCTCCTGGCGGAAACGTTGCCTCGGCGTTACTGGATCGAGATCAACGAGCGGCTCGTTCCGTTCGGCAGATTCGTCTGCACGGGAACTCGGCCGAAATGTTCCTCCTGCACTCTGAACTCAATGTGTGCTCAAATCGGTGTCATTTCTCCTCGATAAGAATGACTGTAACCAAACGCGTCAGTTTTCGTTGACAGTGACCTCCGACCGAATTATGCTTTCGATTCCCTGTCGAAAGTTGGATGGTTCACGCCGAAACATCACGGCGAAGTGGTTAAGGATACACTCCCGTTAGATCATGGGAGCGGCTCGACTGTCTCGAGGCGGTCGGTGGATGCGCGCCGATTCTCGTTCCACGATCGAGGTCGATCGATGACCGTTTCCTTCGAGTGTGCGAATTGCGGTAAGTCCTTCGAAGTGGACGTGAGCCTCGCCGGCAAACGGGGACGTTGCAAGCAATGCGGGCACATGAATCGGATCCCGTCGCCGTCCCCATCGCAACCCGCCGGTGGAGCGCCGCCGCCAGCGACCGACCCTTACGGCTTGGACGATCAACCACCGCAGCGACGTCAACCGAGCGCGACGACTCGAGGCCGCCCCACACCACCTCGGCCCGACCTGTTTGATGACGAACCACCACTGACTTCGTTCCCCCCCTTAGCCAGGCGTCCGGTGGAAGAGTCCGAGCTCCCCACTCCGGTCCGCCCGAAAAAGAAGAAGGCGAATCGAGGTTTCTTTGCGAACGGGTCGAAATCGGGGCGTTCGAGGAGCACGGGCCAGAAAGGGGCTGCAGGTGGTTCGATCGTGGCGATCGTCGCAGTCGCCGTTTTCGTCGTCCGCCTGGCGATTTCGCATGGATACATCGGTGGCTTCGGTCTGTCGAACCGCTCCGAGGTCGAGCACTTTTTCAAATCGATGGTGAGTGAAACCGAGGTGTGTGTTTCCACACTCCGGACGATCCACGACGAAGCCTCTGCGCGAGTGGCCGCCCCGCAAATCGTGGTCAGTCTCCAGCGGGTGGTCGTTCTCCTGCGTACTCACAAGGACAAAGAGGCCACGATGGCGGCGATTGACGCCGCTAAGGCAAAGTACAAGACGAGGCTCGACTCCGCCTCACTGATGATGGGGAACGAATTCATTCGCGTGGGGCAAATCCCAGGCGCGGGCCAAGCGCTCGAAGGGATCGTTGCTCCTGCGAATGAGATCCAACAAATCATGGGCGAGCGCGAATTGGGAATGGCAGGCAACCATTTCCCCCACCCGCCCCCCAGGTTTGTACGGGCGACTCGGTTCCCCGCTCCCGAGGCGGCGGTGGGCGGAAACCTACCGACTCCGACACCGCTTCCGCAAGCAGGTGCAATTCCCGGCGGCCCACCCCCAACAAACCACTTTGGAGGAAGAGCAGCACCGAGGCCGTTCGGCCCCCGTTTTGGACCCCGGGGTTCAAGACCAGGCACTTGAACGCGACCGGAGTCACGCACCACCGGGCACCGGGGTCGAGCGACCGCTCGATTTAATCGCCGCGCCGCCACCGTCGCGGAGGGGTCGACTCGAACTTGCCGGCCGGGGGGCTGAACTTGATGCCAACCTGCCAGAGGAGGTCGGGCTGGTGTTTGGCGAGGAGGTACTTCATGACCACCTCGTCGGAAGGGGGCATCCCGGGATCCTGGAAGACGACGCAGAGCCGCGCCTCGGGACGTTGGGTCCGGGCATCCCAGACTTCGATCAGGCCGTGCGGACGCCTTGGGATCCGGAAGTACTTGCCGCCGTTGAGCACGGTGACGCAATCGAACCGACAGAATTCATCGAATTCCTTCGCGTCGACCACGTCGCGAACCAACTCCGCCGCGACGAGCTCGGGAACCCCCGACTGATAGGCCCCCGCGTCGAGTCGCATCGGCTCATCTTCGCGGGTCGGCTGCGGAGTACTCCGGCCTTCGATGACGCGGAAGATTTCCCACTCCACGAGTCGAGCATAGCCCGCGCGGAGTGCCGGGCTCGAGATGACCATCTGGGGAAACCCGGCCGCAGCGCGCACGACGTCGTGAGCGAAGGCGTTCGCCTCGCGCTGGATCTTGATCATCCAAAACCGGGGAGTTTCCAGGCGAACGCTTTCCGAGTAGCGGAACGGCCTGGGGCCTACGTCGGGGATGACCACATCGGTCTCTTCACCGTCGCGGCGCATGGCGCGGAGCACGGTGTCGTAAGTCGCTTCGCCTTGAGTAAACTGCTCGGCGGCATCGACATGTCCGGTGCTTTTGACGCGAACCACGCGAAAGCTGGGTCGCGCTCGAAAGGTGACCTCACGGGCCCGAGGATCGATCGGGGATCGCTCGTCGACGACGTCGATTTCCCAGCGGAGATAGCCAGTGCGAATCATGGCGTTCCGAACGAGCGGACTGAGGCCCATCCAGGAAGGATGAGCGGGTACGCCCTCCCTCGCTCACCAGGTCGAGCCCAGCACGTCCCTTCAGCCTCCCTGGATAGCGGGGACGAGTAAGATTTCCGGCGCGGTGGCGTCGAACTCGCGGATTGGCCGCGTCTGCCCCGGGCCGTCGAGCCGGAAGGCGAGCCGGCCGGGAGTAAAGTGTTCGGCGAATGCGGTGGCGGCGTCGGTAATGGTTTCCGGCCGGTCCTTGTCCCACTCCGCCAAACAGAGGTCGCCGTGACCCGTCTTGAGCAGGCGTAACTTCGCCATGGTGGGAAGACTCCGTTGATTTTCGTCCCTTGGTCCAGGCCGCCGAGGCGGCCCTCCTGCGTGGTGCTGTATTGTACCGATTCTCGGGCCCGCAGGCCAGCGCCGATGCATTTGTGAGTCGCCCGTTCCAGCCTGTCGATGCGGAAAAAGGGCCGCTGTACCGCAGGGTTACGATCCCCGATGGAAAATCCGGAGGTACGCTTTCAATAAGCTGGGGATGCGTTTCGAATAGGGAAACAACTGCGGTCTCAAGCCGCTGGCGTGGCGGGTCTGTTCGACCTGAGTCTGCACGAACTCGCGGAGCCCGTGGACGCCATGGATCCGTCCGAATCCACTGGACTTGGCGCCGCCAAACGGGGCCGACGCGTGGCCGATGGGGGTGACCGCGTCGTTAATCGTCACCGTGCCCGCGTCGAGTCGACCGGCCACGGCGCGCGCCGCGTCGAGGTCGCGGCCCCAGACGCTGGCGGCAAGACCGAACCGACTCGCATTCGCGGCGGTTACCGCTTCTTCCACATTGCTCACCTGCCGAACGAGCACCACCGGACCGAAGACACCGGCAAGGGCCGACTCCGGCTCGGCCGATCGGGCGACGAGGACCGTCGGCGCTGCGAACCAACCGGGGCCGGGCCGAAGTTCAGCACCTGTCACCACCTCGGCGCCTCGCTCCACCGTCGCGCGGACGTACCGGTCGAATCGTTCTCGAGCCGCTTCCGAGATCAAGGGGCCCATATCGGTCTCCGCCGATGCCGGGTCGCCCACGCGCACGGCACGGGCCGCTTCGGCGAGCTCCTTGATCCATGGACGTACATCGCCAATGATATAGATCCGCTTGACCGCTACACAAGTCTGGCCGCACCCGACGAACGCCCCCCACGTCAATGAGCGAACCGTCGAGGCGCGAGGTGCATCGGGCAGGACGATCGCGGGGTCGAAACCGGAAAGCTCAGCCAGCGCGGAGACACCATTCGCGGCGAGTGTCGACAGCACACGCCGGCCGTTCTCGATACCACCGGTGAACATCCCTTTGTCGATACGGGCTTCAACCAGCGCTCGACCCACTTCGCCACGCCCTTGCACGATGGCAATCAACCCCGAGGGAAACCCGGCCTCGTCCAGGCTCTCCTGAAGCTTACGGCCCACCAGCGGTGCCATCTCGGACGGCTTCCAGACGACCCCGTTGCCCGCCGCGACCGCCTGTGCGATCGCGGGCGCATTGAGGAAGAGCGGGTAGTTCCAGGTGCCGATCATCCCGACCACACCCAGAGGCCGATAGCGGACCCGAGCCCCCGGGATCAAGAGGATGGACTGCCAACCGGCCCCGAGCGTTTCGTCCGCGAGTGCCCGGCCGCCTTGGCGGATCGTCCAGCGAATCGCATCCAGGCTCATGACCACTTCGCCCAACGCCTCTCCCCTCGGCTTTCCGATCTCCTGGCCGATGGCAATGGCCCAGGCATCGGCGTCACGAGCGAGTGCGCGTGCCCACCGCTTGAGAATCTTGCGACGTTCCGACCAGGCTGTGCCGCTCCACAACCGCTGGGCTTCGCGAGCGCGTGCGACGAGCGGGCCGACCAACTCACAAGGGGTTGAGTCCACCCGTCCCAGCTCCTCGCCGGTGGACGGGTTCTGAGCGATCAGGACGTCCGCGGAAGCGATGGCCATGCGTTACCTCACCCTGGATCGGAATCAATGGAGATCACCTGCCTCCCCAGGCGAGCGAACCGCATTGTGGGACGTGCCCACCCTCCGGGAAAAATCTCATCCTGACCGCTGATCGATTGCAAATGGTTCATGACTTCATCACGGGTTCAGCGGAACATGACCCCCCACCCACCTTGGAAGTGCCGAGATCGGTTCATGAGCGAGGAGTCACCGACTTGGTCACGGGCCGAGCGGCCGTTGAATTGACCGAAGGCCCGTAGACCGTGCCTCGCCAGGTGACGCGTCCGGTCAAGCACATTTTGATGGCGCGAATCAGGATCACGTCGATCACCAGGTTCGCCACCGGGAACCAGGCCGTGTAACGCGAGCGAGGAACCGACATGTGATAGACGCGAGTGAGCACCGTGTACGTGAAAATATGGTGGACGACACTCAGACCGAGCAGCCCAAATGCAAACGGGCCGGTATTCCCTCGAGCAAGCAGAATGAGTGCCACCACGAGTGCGACGTGTCCCGTTTGGCTGAAAATCAAGGGGTCCAGCAGCCGGCCGATGAGGCGCCAAGGGTTTCGTCCCAAGGCGTCGTAGAGGATCCGACTCCAGCCGCGAACGAGCTGATCCAGGGACGCGTACATCCGGGTGGATCCGATCCCCCGGGCGATCGCCACCCGAATTGGCAAGCCGATCGACTTGACCCGTTCCGCCAGCCGAATGTCCTCGACGAACCGATCGCGGACCGCATGATGGCCCCCCGCGGCTTCATATGCGGCCCGCTTGATGAGGATGTACTGCCCGTTGGCGAACGCCAACGAAGAGCGATCGTTGTTCACCCGATAGAGCGGGTAGGACTGCATCAACACAATGCCTGCTAGCGGCTGCACGACGTTTTCCCAGAACGTCTCACAACGCATCTCGGGCAACAGGCTGGCCAGCGCCGCGCCACGGTCACGGGCGTACTCCATCACGATCTCGAGATTCTCAGGCGCGTGCCGGGTGTCGGCGTCCAGGAACCAGAACCAATCCCCCCGCGCCCGATCCGCCGCCAGTTGAGCGGCGTGCGTCTTGCCGGTCCACCCTGGCGGCAGATGTTCAATCGTGAGAACCTCGATCCGTGGGTCCGACGCGGCAAACTCACGAGCGATCGCGCCGGTGCGATCGGTGCTCCGATCGTCGACAACGAGGATCTCGAGGTTGGGATAGGACTGGGCACAGACTGAGGCCAGACATTCCGAAAGTGTCCGCTCTTCATCCTTGGCCGGGATGATCGCCGTCACCAAGGGCGGATTGTCCATCTTCAGCCGTGGCGAGTCGGGCGTGAGGATGTCGAGCTTGCGGAAAATGAACCAGAGGGCCAGGTGCCGGATGGGCCACATGGCGATGATCGCGGCGTAGACCCAGAGGAGGGTGCGTTGGGAGGGGGTCATCGCGTCGGCTCGTTCGGTTCAGGGATCGGAGCTTCGAAGTCTCGAAGTTCGTCAGCGCGAGGAAGGGCCAGAAAGCCGAGAGCCAGCGCAGCCACCCAAAACGGGCTGACCGCGTCGAGCCGGGGCCGAATCCACCAACCGTAGCAGACGCCGAGCAAAATCGCGAGCGATCCAATGACCGCCGAGGTCAAGTGCGCTTGGTAAAATCGTGAGGCGCGGCGCTCGGGATCGTGGAGTCGAGCCCGACTTGCTCCGACTCGCCTCACGGCATAGCTCGAGAAAAGGATGAGGAACAGGCCCGCGAGCAACCCTTGCCGGAGCTCGTCGGTGGCACGCCAAATCGCGCCTCGGTCGCGCCAGCGCAGTAAAAGGCCACTGACCGCGATTCCTGCCGCAATTCCCATCAAGACATTAATCACGGATGAACGCGTGCGCGCGAGGCAGTCTTCAGCGGCGGGTTCCAGCGCGTTCATGTAAGACGAGGCTCCCCGACGTTGACATTGGCGTTGAGCTGTCTCCGGAGCGCGAGAATCAGCTCAACCTGACCGATCGGCTGGCCGGTGCTGCGAGCGATCGCGTCGGGGGTCGCCCCCGTGTCGGCCAGGTCCCAGATCGGGCTAAATCGACGGCCCAGATCATGGGTGACGGCGGCCGACGACGGCAACGACGCCGAGGCCAAGCTGGGGATCGTAATCAAGGTCGGACCGGAAACCGCGGTGGGCTCGGCCGTGTCGACGCGACGACTCCGCGTCCCCGGACGTCGCACCGGAGGCCCTGGGTGCTGGACTTTGAGGGTCGGTTCGACCAGCCGAGTTGCGTCCTCTCGCTCCATCAGCGTTTCGACGTCGTCCTGACGGGTTCGAAGGTCATCGACGACCTTCGCCAACGTCGTGATCGAGGTGCGGCGCAACTGCACAACGACCCAGGCCAGGACGATGACCGTGAGCCCCAACACCGCGCTCAAGATCACGATCAGGGTCATCAGCAATCTCGGTGACGGAGACATGTCGCGATCCCTTCCCTGGAAAGGCGGTGAAATTCGACCGAGTCGTGTCGACGTCAGAGGCGGGCCCAGGCCTCCGTGCCGGGGCCTCGCTTCGTGGACACTTCAAGCTCGGTTCGATGATGGATCAGCCCGCGGGCTGGCCGACACGATCCGCGGCTTGCCGCGAGTGATAGGCGACATGCGCGGCGTCGTAGACTTCGCGGAGCGCCACGCCATGCTCAGAGGCGACCCGGGCGCAGTCATCGTGCTCGGGACTGAATACGGGCGGCCGGTCGTCACGCCAGCCCAGCTTGCCTCGGATCGGGCCGAACGAGGTTTCCACCTCGGTCGCCTGCCGTTTCAGCTTGTGCCGGCTGACCGGGTAACGGCGAATCCCCAAGGTCGTCGTCTCTCGGAACAGAATTTCCTCGAGCGCATTGATCCGGTCCTCGTCGCAGAGCACCGTTACCATTACGCCCGGCCGATTCTTCTTCATCTGGATCGGGGTGAGGAATGTGTCGAGCGCCCCGGCCTTCATGAGCTGTTCCGTGGTGTAGCCCACGATCTCGCCCGGAAGGTCGTCGAGGTTCGTTTCGAGCACCCAGACCCGGTCACTCGAGGCCGGCATGCTGATCTGACCGACCAGGAGGCGAAGGATGTTCGCTTGACCAGGAAGCTCGCGCGTCCCTGCTCCCAGACCGATCGACTCGATCGTCATCGCCGGCACCGGACCGAAGCGGTCGGCGACCGACGTCAAGATGGCCGCTCCGGTCGGGGTCGTCAGCTCCATTTCGACCGTCGACTCGGCCAGGGGCACGCCCTTGAGGAGCTCCGCAGTCCCGGGCGCGGGGAGCGGCATCCGTCCGTGGGCGGCCATCACTGACCCAAGTCCGGGAGGAACGGGGCTCGCCTCGATTCGCTCGGCTCCGAGCAGGTCGAGCCCGACCGCCGCGCCGACGATGTCGACGATGGAGTCGACGGCGCCGACCTCGTGAAAGTGGATCTTTTGAAGGTCGATGCCATGCACCGTCGCTTCCGCCTCGCCGAGGCGTCGAAAAATCCGCTTGGCCAGCTCGTTTTGACGAGGGGTCAAAACGCTCTTGTCGATGATCGCCTCAATATGATGGAGGTGGCGATGCGCGTGTTCGTGGGGCGTGACAACGCGCGCATAATTGGCGCGAAATCCGCCGCGACGCACGGTCTCAAAGGTCAGCTCGCACGGCAAGCCCAGGCTGGCCACGGCCGCCTGAATCGCCTTGGAATCCACCCCTGCATCGACGAGCGCTCCGAGCGTCATATCGCCGGAGATCCCGCTGAAACAGTCGAAATAGGCGATGCGCACGCCCAACCCCTTTCGCTGCGACGGCCGAAGGACGGGAGAAACGACCACATTTTAGCCATCCCCCCCCTCGCCGCAAGTGAGGAAAAAAATGTCCCGAGGTATGCCAGCGTATGCGTCTCGGGAAGGATGTGGCAAGCGTTCTCCGCCTCGAGCGAACCGATTGCGGCACGTCGGCCCTCGTTTTGCTAAAACATAATTTCGAAGCGGTTCGCAACAAGTCCGGCGCGGGAGAATCGTTATGTCGTACGGTGGCTACTATGGACCCTCCAACGAAAACCGAGGGCCGAACCTCCGAGTGATCGGTGCGATCATCATCGCGGTCATCAGCATCGCGATCTACTCGTTTCAAACCCAAGTCAACCCCGTCACGGGGAAGACCCAGCATATCGCGATGAGCCCGTCTGAAGAAAAAACCCTGGGACTGCAAGCCGCCCCGGAAATGGCCGCGAAAATGGGGGGCAAAATCGACCCGTCCCGCGACGCACGGGCGCGCCTCGTTCAGGCCGTCGGCCGGCGACTCGTCGAGCGCAGCGATGCCAGCCGGAGCGAGTACGTCGACAACTACAACTTCTACTTGCTGAACGACCCCGAGACGATCAACGCGTTCGCACTTCCCGGGGGCCAGGTTTTCATCACCCTCGGCCTGATGGAGAAGATGACGAACGAGGCCCAGCTCGCCGGGGTGCTCGGGCACGAAATCGGCCACGTGGTCGGTCGCCACTCCGCCGCGCAAATGGCCAAGGGACGGTTAGGCCAGTTGCTGACCCTGGCCGTCGGGGTTGGGGCGAGCGGCGAAGACGACAATGGACGCAAGGCGCAGATGGTCGCCGCCATGGTGAATCAGGTCTCCCAGCTTCGGTTCAGCCGAGACGATGAATCCGAAGCCGACGGCTTTGGTCTCCGTTATATGGCTCAGGCGGGTTATGACCCTTCCGCCATGCTCGACGTCATGGAGATTTTGAAACAGGCCAGCCAGGGGAGTCGGCAGCCCGAGTTCCTCGCGACGCACCCGCTCCCCGAGACCCGCCTCCAAGAAATCCGGTCGATCTTGACGGAGGAGTATCCCAACGGGATCCCCAGGAACCTCGTCAAGGGCGTCCGGCTGGAAGACGGGCAACCGGTCGGTCGCTGATCACTGGACTTGGTTGGCGATGGTCGCGGCGGTGCCGACCATCGCCAAGTCCTTGGTGATCGGATAAACTTCACTGAACGAGCGACCTCGGCGCAATGGTCCGAGCCGAGTCCTCGGCGTTCCATCGATCACAACGGTGTTGACCTTTACACATGGAAATCACTTACGACAGTGTCTTGCTGATGGCCTACGGAGCGCCTGAGAACATGGAGGAGGTCCGGCCGTTCCTGGACAACATCCTCCGCGGCCTCCCGGTTCCCAAAGAGCGCTACGAGGCGGTTGTCCACCACTACGAGCTGATCGGTGGCAAGAGCCCTCTGAACGAGTTGACGGCTCGTCAGGCTCGGGGGTTGAAGTCCTGGATCGATGAGCAAGGTCTCGAACTCCCCGTTTACGTGGGGATGAGGTTCGCCAAGCCGTACATGTTCACGGCGATCAACGCGATGGTTCGGGACGGTCGGAAGCGCGCCGTCGGGATCATCCTCGCGCCTTATCGGAGCGACCCCAGTTTCGAGAAGTACCAGGAGACCGTGCAAGAGGTGCTTGACTCGACGGGGGCGGGCGAAACGCTGCAAATCGATTTCGTGCAACCCTGGTTCGACCACCCGCTGTTTGCCGAAGCCCAGGCTGACGAGGTCCGGCGGGCCCTGGAGCAGATTCCGGAATCAAGGCGAGATCAGGCCAAGGTCCTCTTTACCGCGCACAGTATTCCGGTGGCCACGGCCGAGCGTTGCCCGTACGTCGCCCAGATTGAAACGGCCTGTCGCAACGTCTCGACCTGCCTGGACGAACTCCCCTGGAACCTGGTCTGGCAGAGCCGGAGCGGGAATCCGCGGACTCCTTGGCTCGAGCCGGATGTCAACACGAAGATCCGGGAGCTCCACGTTGATGGAGTCACCGACGTGGTCCTTTGTCCGATCGGATTTATTTCCGATCACGTGGAAGTCATGTATGATCTGGACCTCGAGGCCGCGCAGACCTGCCGCGATCTTGGAATGAGGATGGTCCGAGCGGGGACGGTCAACGACCATCCCACCTTTATCAAGGCACTTGGAGACCTCGTCGTCACCAAGATCGGAGCCGATCGCTAGCCAGATGGGACCGATGTGGTGTCCCTTTTTGATTGCGCCAGCCGGCGGTTGATTCGGACTGAGGGGATGTTGCCTTGCCGGAAACTTCGTCGCGACAAGACCGGGTGGTTGTGATCGGCGGCGGCCTTTCGGGGCTGGTCGCGGCGCACCGGATCGTGGACCGCGCGAAGCAAGCTCGTAAGGCGGTCGAAGTGGTCCTGCTCGAGGCCAAGGACCGAATCGGCGGGGCGATCTGGACGAACCGAGGCGACGGATTCACCCTCGAAGGGGGGGCGGACTCGTTTATCACGAACAAGCCATGGGGCGTGGACCTCTGCCGTGAGCTCGGTCTTGAAGATCAGCTCATCAGCCCGGACACCCAGCACCGTCGGTCGTTCGTGGTCCGCCAAGGGCGACTCGTACCGGTCCCCGAAGGCTTCGTTCTAATGGCTCCGAATCGGCTCGGCCCAATCCTCACGACCCCGATCCTCTCGGTGCGCGGCAAGCTGCGGATGCTGATGGACTTGATCCTGCCGCGCCGGGACCGCGACGAGCAAGGGGATGAAAGTCTGGGCTCGTTCGTGAAGCGACGGCTCGGTCGTGAGGCGCTCGAACGGCTGGTTCAACCGCTTGTCGGGGGGATCTACACGGCCGATCCCAACGAACTGAGCCTGCGAGCGACCCTGCCGCAATTCCTCGCGATGGAGAACGAACACCGGAGCCTGATTCTCGGGGCGCTCCGCCAGGCGAAGGCGGCACGCTCCGCCGAGCGATTTGCCTCGGGGGCCCGTTACGGTCTCTTCGTCACTCCACGTGACGGCATGGACACGCTTCCGAGGACCCTGGCCGCGGCGCTCCCGGACGGCACGATTCGCACGTCGACTCCGGTGCGCCGGATTCACCGTCCCGATGCGATCTCGCCATGGCGGGTCGAATTGTTGAGCGGTCTGCCGATCGAGGCGAGCGCCGTGGTGTTGGCCACCGAGGCCCACGCGTCGGCTCGACTGGTCGACGGCTTTGATTCGGACCTGGCGCTCCAGCTGCGATCGATTCCGTACGCATCCTCGGTGATCGTGAACGTGGCGTACCGCCGCGATCAGGTTGCGCACCCGCTCGACGGGTTCGGGGCCGTCGTCCCGGCGATCGAAGGCCGATCGATTCTCGCGGTCTCGTTCTTGAGCGTGAAGTTCCCCGGCCGCGCCCCCCTCGGCAAGGTGCTCCTGCGCGTGTTCGTCGGCGGCGCGACCCAGCCCGATCTCTATGAGTGCGACGACACCCGGATCGGACAGATCGTACGCCAAGAACTGGGCGACTTGCTTGGCACGTTCGGCGATCCCCTGTTCATGCAGGTGGGTCGCCATCCTCGGGCGATGCCTCAGTACACGCTTGGCCATATCGACCGCGTCGCGGCGATTCGCGAGCAGCTTGCCCGGCATCCCCGGCTGATCATGACGGGAAATGCCTTCGACGGAGTCGGCATTCCCGACTGCATCCGGGGGGCGCGGGCCGCCGCCGATTCGGTCCTAAACGCCTTGGCCGACCCTGCCGCCACGGCCGCGGCCTGAGAGTGAGAGGCTTCCGTTCATGTCCGCCTTTTCCCAGACCGAGCGTGAGGCCGTCTATCGGGCCATCTTCGAACGCAGAGATTGCCGACGCTTCCTGCCCGATCCATTGCCCGCGGATTTAATCGCCCGGCTCCTCAGCGCGGCGCACCACGCTCCCTCAGTCGGATTCATGCAACCCTGGAACTTCCTCCTGATCCGCTCGACCGAAGTCCGCGCCCAGGTCAAAGCCGCCTTCGAGCGCGCCAACGCGGCGGCCAACGCGCAGTTCCAGGGTGAGCGCGGCGAACTCTATCGTTCGCTCAAGCTGGAAGGGATCATGGAGTCGCCGCTCAACGTCTGCGTGACCTGCGACCGATCGCGGCACGGTCCGGTCGTGCTCGGCAAGACGGCACAACCCGAGATGGATCTGTACAGCACCGTCTGCGCCATTCAGAATCTCTGGCTGGCCGCCCGCGCGGAGGGCGTGGGCGTCGGCTGGGTGAGCATCGTCAAAATCGAAGATCTCCGCCAGATTCTCGCGCTTCCGGCCGAGGTCATCCCGGTGGCTTACCTCTGCCTGGGCCGGGTCGCGGAATTTCCGGCTTCGCCCGAGCTTGAGAGGCTCGGCTGGCTCAATCGGGTCGAGCTCGAGCCCCTCGTGTTCGACGATCGATGGGACCGGCCCACTTCGCTTTTTTCCGAGCATTCGATCGACGCCGATGACCCCTCACAGCCGATCCCTGACCGGTAAACCGGAACCGAGGTCGAGTGCGGACTCACTCGCTTTGCCGACTCCCAGGAATCGGTCCGAGCCGCGGGTGTGGCCATTTTGCGTGATTGAGTTTGAGTTGTTACACCGTTTGATATAAAGCATTTTCTATGCCATATGGGCATTGGCCGCTTGCGTCACGCGGTGCCGCCCCTTAAAATCCAAGGTTTGCCTCCCTTGAGGATCGGACGCGTGGGGTCGTTGCGTCTTCCGATCCGGGACGGGGGTAAGCTTCCCGCGAACGACCACGCGATTCCGGAGCCTCTCTACGATGTCGGCTGAAAACGGCGGATCGATCGTTAGTATCCTCACCGAGAATCGGGTCTTCCCGCCTCCTTCGGAGTTTGCGGCGAAGGCTCATATCTCGAGCCTCGAACAATATGAGTCGCTCTGGAATCGTGCCAAAGATGATCCGGCGGGCTTTTGGGGCGAGATGGCCCAAACTCTCGAGTGGTCGAAGCCCTGGGATCAGGTTCTCGACTGGAATCCGCCCTTCGCCAAGTGGTTCGTCGGCGGCGAGCTCAACGCGTCGGTGAACTGCGTCGACCGCCACTGCGCAGGGCCGAACAAGGACAAGGCAGCGATCATCTGGGAAGGGGAACCCGGCGAAAAGCGGGTGTTGACCTACCAGGACCTGCTGCGCGAGGTCTCCCAGTTCGCGAACGTCCTCAAAGGGCTGGGCGTGCGCAAAGGCGACGTCGTCGCCATCTACATGCCCATGATCCCCGAACTCGTCATCGCGCTTTTGGCTTGCGCCCGGATCGGGGCGCCGCACACCGTCGTGTTCGGCGGTTTCAGCGCCGAGGCGCTTGCGGGACGGGTTCAGGATTGCCAGGCCAAGGTCCTCGTGACCGCGGACGGAGGCTTTCGACGCGGCAAAGTCGTTCCTCTCAAGGATAACGCCGATGGCGCGGCGGCCGTTTGCCCCTCCTTGGAAGCGGTGGTCGTTTGCAAGCGGACGGGTCACGAAATCGCGATGACGGCAGGTCGCGACCACTGGTGGCATGAGCTCGCGGCCAAGGCCTCGACCGAATGTCCCCCCGAATCGCTCGATAGCGAGCACCCGCTCTACATCCTCTACACGTCGGGCTCCACCGGCAAGCCGAAGGGGATTCTCCATACGACGGGCGGTTATCTCCTCGGGGCCGCACTGACCACCAAGTGGGTGTTCGACCTGAAGGATGATGACGTCTATTTCTGTACGGCCGACGTTGGCTGGGTGACCGGGCACACTTACCTGGTCTACGGGCCGCTCGCCAATGGTGCGAGCTGCGTGATGTACGAAGGGGCGCCGAACTGGCCCGACGAAGGCCGGTTCTGGAAGATCATCCAAGAGAACAAGGTCTCGATCCTCTACACCGCGCCGACGGCCATTCGCGCCTTCATGAAGTGGGGTGAGCAATTCCCCAAGAGCTACGACCTGTCCAGTCTCCGCCTCCTCGGCAGTGTTGGCGAGCCGATCAATCCGGAAGCCTGGATGTGGTATCACCGGGTCATTGGCGGCGAACGATGCCCGATTGTCGATACGTGGTGGCAGACCGAGACGGGATCGATCATGATCGCGCCGCTGCCGGGGGCAACCCCGACGGTCCCAGGCTCGGCCACGCGTCCCTTGCCCGGCATCGTCCCCGAGGTCGTCACCCGGGATGGCAATCCGGTGGGTGCGAATGAGGGGGGCTTCCTCGTCATCAAGCAACCGTGGCCCGCGATGCTCCGAACGCTGTACGGCGACGACGAGCGGTACCAGAGCACGTACTGGAGCGAGGTCCCCGGTTGTTACTTCACCGGCGACGGTGCGCGACGCGATGCTCAAGGCAACTTCTGGATCATGGGCCGGGTCGACGACGTTCTCAACGTCGCGGGGCACCGGCTGTCGACCATGGAAGTCGAGAGCGCACTCGTCAGCCATCCCAAGGTGGCCGAAGCCGCGGTGGTCGGCAAGCCCGACGAGCTTCGGGGACAGGCCATCTCGGCCTTCGTGACCTTGGAGACCGGCCAGGAAGCGACCGAAGCCCTGCGGCAGGAGCTGCGCGCTCACGTCGTCAAGGAGATCGGCGCCCTGGCCCGTCCTGATGACATCCGCTTCACCGAGTCTCTGCCCAAGACGCGAAGCGGCAAAATTATGCGTCGACTCTTGCGCGACGTCGCCGCCGGTCGCGAGAGCACCGGCGACACGAGCACACTGGAAGACCTGAGCGTGCTTGCCAAGCTCAAGGAAGAAGACGAAGTCTAAGCTTTCAGCGAGAACTCCGAATGGCCTCACCACGTCTTCTCGGCGAATCGAGGAGATGTGGGAGGCCGAGGATAGGGAGGGGGGCGAGGTCCCTGCGATTCGAGCCTCGGGACCTCGGACCCCACCTCTCATCCCCACCCCCCTGTTCCGGCCGCTCATACCCGAAGTCCCTCGCACGTCACTCTGAGCTCGGATCGGCGACCCGGCTTCAAGGACGGGCGTCGCCTGACTGACCGCGAACTCCGGATCTCCCCCGGCGCCGTCCGTTTCGGAACCCTATTCAGGCTGGTGCTAGACCTCTCCCAACATGAGATGATCGACTGGCAAGTCGTCGACGATCGTGCTCCCGAGCCACGAGCGAGGTTCTCATGTCAAACGATCAGATCAGCGATGCGGACCACTCCACGGTTCCACCCACGGATTCGCAGCCCACTCCAGGCCTGGTGGGCACCGATCCGAAACCAGGTGAGCTTCCGGCGGCCAAAGCCCCGTGGTGGCGGCGATATTTGATCAGGGGACTCAAAATCCTGGCCTGTGTGGTGGTTGTCTGGCTCGCCTTGGCCTATGTGATCCTCCCTGCCGCCTGGAAGCATTATGAATACCAACCCGGCCTGGAAGATGCTCCCAAGACGACCTTGACCCCCCAGGGCATCCCCGGCGACCCGCTCAACGTCGGCTTGATCGGGGCCGAGAAGGTGCTGGTCCACGCCATGCTCAGTTCGGGCTGGGACCCTGCGGATCCTGTGACCTTGCGGACCAGTCTGCGAATCGCCGGGAGTGTCCTGCGGGACCGGCCCTACCCCGATGCGCCGGTCAGCAGCCTCTTTCTTTTCGGGCGGAAACAAGACCTCGCCTTCGAGAAGCCGGTCGGCAAGAGTGCCTCGCATCGGCACCATGTCCGGTTCTGGAGATCAAAGGAAATCGGGCGAAACGGTGCGCCCCTCTGGCTCGGGTCCGCGACGTACGACCGGAGCGTCGGGCTGAGCCACCTGACCGGTCAGATCACGCACCACATCGGACCCGACATCGACGCCGAGCGAGGCAGCTTGATGACCGATCTCCGCAAGGCGGGCTGGCTGACCGAACTGTTTCAAGTCACAGGAGTTGGGTCAACCCTTTTGGGCCGAAACGGGGGCGGAGACCGGTATTACACCGATGGGGAGCTCACCGTGGGCGCCTTGGCGCCGGCAGGCGACAAGGATATGAAGTTCGCTCGGCTTGAAAACCCGGTCGCGATTCAGTTCAAGCAGCAATTCTGGTCGGCGATCCGCCCGTTATTGCAATCGCTCCCCGCCCAGTAAACTCGGCTCCCCAACGAAGTGTCCTCGGCCTCGAGCCAGATCGGAGACAAGTCGATGGATCCCAGATCGAGAACCATCCTGACCGCGGCCCTCGTGATACTGTCCGCGCTCAATTCCACCAGCTTCGCCGCCGACGAGGGCTGGGTGCCCCTGTTCGACGGTAAGACTCTCGAGGGTTGGACGGTCCGTGGTGGGTTCGCCACCTACAAGGTCGAGGACGGTACCATCGTCGGCTCGACGGCGGAGGGAAGCTCGAACACCTTCCTCTGCAAAGGGGACTACAAGGACTTCGAGTTGGAGCTGGAGGTCAAGTGCGACCCCGCCCTGAACTCGGGCGTCCAGGTCCGGAGCCATGTCTATGGCAAGGATGACCCCGACCCGAAGAATCGCCAGCGGGCGGGAGTCGTGTACGGCCCTCAATTCGAGATCGCTCGGAAAGCGACTGGCACGGCGGCTCAGGTTTACGACGAAGGTCGCCGCGGCAAGTGGCTCAACGAGATCCAGCCGGAGGCCAAGGGCGCGTTCAAGGACGACGACTGGAACCATTACCGGATCGTCGTTCAGGGCGATCGTTACCGCTCCTGGATCAACGGCATCGCCGCGTCAGATTTTACGGATCCCATGGACGATCATGGTTTCATCGGATTGCAAGTCCACGGGATCGCCAAGGGCCAAGGCCCCTATCAAGTCCGTTGGCGAAACGTCCGGATCCGGGAATTGAGCTCGGGCGAAGCAGCGGCGGCCCCAACGCCACCCGAAGGATTCCGGGCGATTTTCAACGGCCGCGACCTGACAGGCTGGGAGGGGAGCCCGCTCTACTGGTCGGCCGAGGACGGTTGCCTCACCGGCAAAGCCGACGGCACGCTCAAGTTCAACCGGTTCATCACCTGGCGCGGGGGGATCGTCAAGAACTTCGAGCTCCGGCTGAAGGTCAAGGTCTCGCCAACCGGCAACAGCGGGCTGCAATACCGAGGAACCGAACGCCCTGACCTGGGTGAGTCGGTCGTCACCGGCTACCAGTGCGACGTGGTGGCGAACCGACCCGATTACAATGGAATGCTCTACGAAGAGCGTGGCCGGCGGATTCTGGCCCACACCGGGGAACAGGTCGTCATCGACACCCAAGGTCAACCTTGGGTGGTCGGAAACCTACCACTCAAGGCGTTTCTCCCGGGTGAATGGCACGACTACCGCGTTCTCGTCGAAGGGAACCGCCATCGTCACTGGATCGACGGCCATCCCACGGTCGACCTGATCGACCTCGACGAGCAGGGCCGGAAACTGGAGGGGGTGCTGGCGGTTCAAGTCCATGTCGGCCCACCCATGAAGATCCAGTATCGTGACGTCTTCTTGAAATCGTTGCCGGATGACCTGGCACTGACTCCGGCCGACAAGGCGCCCATCCCGCCTGATGCCCCGAAAGTCGCCCCACAAGGTCAGGACAAGCCCAGGGCGGTCGACGCGAAGTGATATCGGGAATTCATGAAGCCTGAGTTCTCAAGTTTTTTCAGGCGAGCGGGGAGCGGGAGCTCCCTGTCGTCTGGCCCACGTCCCCATGAAGAAACCTCAGACAGGGAGCTTACACTCCCCGCTCGCCTTTGGGGCGAGCGAATCTTGTCGTCAGTCGCAGACTTGGGGAAGCGGCGACGGGCGGTTGGCTCGCCAGAGCAGATGCGTGAGGTTGGTCAGGAGGGCCGCGATCGCGAAGAGAAGGCCGACCGCCACTCCCTGGAGCGTTCCAAATAACGTGTCGAGCTTGGTATTGGCAAGCGCGGGGACACGCACCAAGACAACGTAGAGGGACGCGGTTGCACCGATGCCGCAGAGGACAGAGCAGAGGATGACGAGAGACCGAATGACCGCGTCACGCCGGGATCGTAACATCATGGTTTCACCCCGAGGTTTGGATTCGCCAATGCGATGACAAGTGTAACAGGGCGATCTTCCGCCTGCAAAACCTCGGGCTACGAGACGGCCGTATGACGGGAAAATGAGTTGGCCAATTCTTGCCAGGTGGTCGGCTTGGCTTGGCTTGTTGTCGCCGATTTTCAAGGCGCATGAGAATGCCCCACGTCATCGGCCGCGAGGGCGTCGCCGATGGTGGGGCTCATTCCGCGAAGAAAGCTCGTCCCATGTCAGATCGGGTAGAGATTCTTGAGTTCGGCTCTGGCTTTGGCACTTCCTTTGGAGGCCTTGATCAAGGGGAACGTCTTCAGTTTCCCATCGACTTCAAGGGTCAGGATCCCGGAACGGATGACCGAGGTGGCGACCCGGACGTAACGGGTCGTTCCGTTGGGCAGCCAAACGTGGATGCGCTGGAGGTTCGGACGGAAGCAACGGCGGCTCACGCCGGTCGTTTTGATACCTACGCCGCCAAGATACTTGGCTTTACCGCGCGTGGTGATATGGTTTCCAAACGCGGTCTTCTTACCACTAACTTCGCACTGGCGTCCCATGGGACAGGCTCCTTGTCAATCTCGCGCCCTGGCGGTGTTCAGACTTTTTCTTTGGCCAACGGGTTGTGCGGCTTGCTGCGCTGGACGTTGCCGCATTCCTCGACCAGGTCGCAAACCTTGTGCGGGGGCACTGCGAGCTTGCACTGCGGGCAAACATTCAGGGCGGGAGCGACCAGGAAGTCGTGGCTCCGACGCTTTCCCTTGGCTGATTTGGATGTTCGTCTCTTTGGTACGGCCACGACAGACTCTCCCGAAAACCACGCGATCAAGTGTGTTCTGGAAAAGAAAGCTATTATCCGGATTAGACTTCGGAATTCAAGGGCGACTTTCGCGGGTTCCCCCTCTTTTTCGGATCTGGCAAGCTCGGATTGCGACGGCTCGACGAGGGGCCTTATCCTTGGGGGACGACCGGCTCGGCCGATCGTGGTCGACCGGCCCTAAGTGCGTTCCCGTTCAAGGAACTCGGGCAAGTTGGTCATGATGCGGCTCTCTTTGTGAACGAGGTCTGATGAACACGACGAACACGACGCCGCTGCGCTGGGGATTCATTGGCGCGGGGAAAATGGCCACCGCCTTGATTCGCGGAATGCTTCGCGCGGGGATCGCCACCCCGGAAACCATCTTCGCCAGTGATCCGATCGAATCAGCCCGCGCCTGGATCGCCCAGGAAACCGGCATTACGGTCTGCGCCACCAATGAACAAGTCGCTCGCCAGAGCGACGTCCTGATCCTGGCGGTCAAGCCGCAAAGCATGTCGGAGGTCCTCCAAACGCTTCGAGCGACGGTGACGCCGGACCATCTGCTGATCTCGATCGCGGCGGGGGTTTCGCTCGGCACCTTGGCCGCCGGGCTTGGTGCGGATCGCAGGTTGGCGCGGGTGATGCCGAATACACCGGCGCTGGTCGGCGCGGGGGCCGCGGGATATTGCCTCGGTCCTGGTGCGCGGGAATCGGACGATCAGGTCGTTCGGTCTTGCCTCGAGTCGGTCGGCCTTGCCTATCGTGTTCCCGAGACGCTCTTGGATGCGGTAACGGGACTCTCAGGAAGTGGTCCGGCGTTCGTCTACGTGATCATCGAGGCGCTTTCCGACGGTGGGGTCCGGGTCGGCTTACCGCGTGACGTGGCAACGGCCCTGGCCGCTCAGACGGTCCTGGGGGCCGCCCAGATGGTGCTTGAGACCGGCCTGCACACGGGGACGCTCAAGGATCAGGTCACGAGCCCTGGGGGCACCACGATCGCGGGACTGCACGCCCTGGAGCGCGGGTCGATCCGGGCCGCTCTGATCGACGCGGTCGAGGCGGCCACCAAGCGCTCGGCCGAGCTCGCTGCTCAGGCCGCCCAGTCGGCCCCGAAGTGAAAGGGACCTTGTGAAACTCGGCCTGATCTCCGACATCCACGGCGATCCGATCGCTCTGGAACTCGCCTGGTCGCATTTGACGATCATGGGAGCCGATCGAATCGTCTGCGCAGGCGACCTCGTCGGTTATGGCCCCTACCCCGATCGCGTGGTTACCTTTCTCGAGCAACGTCAAATCGCCTCGGTGCGAGGGAACCACGACCGTTGGGCCCTCGAGCGCGGGCTCGGTGTCCCCGATGAGTTCGGCGGCGGGACGCCGAGCGCGGGCACGCTCCAGGCGCTTGCCGCCCTTCCCTTCGACCTGGTCGTCGCCGACCTCCGTCAAATTGGCGTCATCGTCCACGGCTCGCCGCGCAGTGACATGGAGTTCATCCAACGGCGAACTCACCCGCCGTCGTGGCTTCGCGCAACGCTCGCGGATCTCGGCGCCAACCTCCTCGTGGTCGGTCATACCCATGAGCCAATGTGGTTTCGTTGCGATCGAGGGCTTGTGGTCAACCCAGGCTCGGTCGTGTCGATGCCCGTGGTCAAGAACAGTTCACGGACGTTCGCCCTCGTCGACCTGACGGCACTCACCGTCAGCTTTCATGACGTCGAGAGTGGTGAGGTGATCCCCCTCGACCCTTGGCCAGAACAGGATCCTCCGCCAAAAGTGAAACCAAGCTGAACGCAATCCGGGCCACACGAATCAGACTCGCCACGACCACGTAATTCTCGGACGCTTCGATTCTTTTGATGTGCGCCGGGCCGTGAGAGTGGTAGACTGACGTTTTGGTCTCGAACGAGACTTTCTCGTCCAGAGGGAGATGACGACGCTCATGGAGCGCCCGGACCCCGCCGATCGTCCAGTCCTGGTCGTTGATTTCGGATCGCAGTACGTCCAGCTCATTGCTCGGCGAGTTCGGGAACGCCATGCGTTCGCCCGGATCGTGCGTCATGACCTGACGGTCGAGCGAGCCCGCGAACTGAACCCCATGGCGATTATCCTCTCCGGAGGGCCGTCGAGCGTCTACGAACAGGGAGCGCCTCGATGCGATCCCGGGCTGTTCGAGCTGGGGGTGCCGATCCTCGGGATCTGCTATGGCATGCAGTTGGCCTGCGAAGCCATGGGCGGGACCGTGCGCCCCTGCCCTGCCGGCGAGTATGGCCGGGCTGAGCTGAAAGTGCTCAACCACGCGGAAGATCTCTTTCATGCGGTCCCCGAGTCGACGACCGTCTGGATGAGTCACGGCGATCAGGTCCACGACGTTGGCGACGACTTCGTGGCCTTGGCCACAACGTCGACTTGCCCCGTGGCCGCCGTTCGTCATAAGACACGACCGGTGTATGGGCTCCAATTCCATCCCGAGGTCGCTCACACGCCGTATGGCGCCTTGATCCTCGGCAATTTTCTCGATAGGATCTGCAAGAGCCGCGGGACCTGGACGATGGAAGCGTTCATCGAACGCTCGATCGTTGAGATTCGGGAGCGGGTCGGGCCCAACGATCGAGTCGTCTGCGGCCTCTCCGGGGGAGTCGACTCAGCGGTCGCGGCCGCCCTGTTGGCGAAAGCGCTCGGGCCGCGGGTGGTCTGCGTCTTCGTGGATAACGGACTGCTCCGCGCCGGCGAGCGTACCGCGGTTGCCGAAGCGTTCGGAGCCCACTCGAACGCGGAGCTCCGCGTGGTCGACGCGACCGCGCAGTTTCTCCATGCTCTCGACGGGGTCAGCGACCCTCAAGAGAAGCGGATCCGGATCGGCCACACCTTCGTTGACGTTTTCCGCGAGGAAGCGAAGTCGATTCCGGCGGCTCGGTACCTCGCTCAAGGCACTCTCTACCCCGATGTGATCGAGAGCGGCGGCGACCGCGATGGTCCGGCCGCGACGATCAAGCATCACCACAACGTCGGCGGCCTGCCCGCGGAGCTCGGATTCGAGTTGATCGAGCCGCTTCGGGACCTCTTCAAGGATGAGGTCCGCCGGCTTGGCATCGAGCTCGGACTCCCCGATAGTCTCGTCTGGAGACATCCGTTCCCCGGTCCCGGACTGGCGGTCCGTTGCCTCGGGACCATCAACGCCGAACGTCTCGAAGTGCTCCGCCAGGCGGATTCGATCTTTCTCGACGAGCTCCGCAAGGCGGGTCTCGAACGTCAGGTCGCGCAAGCGTTCGCCGTGCTCCTCCCCGTCCAATCCGTGGGCGTCATGGGGGACGGCCGGACCTACGAGAACGCCATCGCGCTGCGTTCGGTCGACACCGACGACTTCATGACGGCCGACTGGTCGCGTCTGCCGCACGACCTGCTCGCGCGTGCTTCCACGCGGATCATCAACTCTGTCAAGGGGATCAATCGGGTCGTCTATGACGTCACGAGCAAGCCCCCTGGCACGATTGAGTGGGAATGATCCGGATCGGTCTCCCTTTCGATCGCCCGCGCGTGAATAATGGCGCGGGCGATCGCGCTGCGGCGCGGGGCGAGCAACGGCTTTTCCTGGAGCGTTTAGGAGACCGGACAATGCTTCGAGCGTCGATTCGCACGATCGGGATGACTCTGCTATTGGTCGTCTGGGCGGTCGCGCCCCTCCATGCCGAGACCAAGACGATCGGCCGCTGCGGGGCCGGATTCCTCGAGGAAGTCAACGGCTACCGGGTGCTCCACCTCAAGGGGACTCCGTTTGAGATGGGCTATCAGCACGGAGCCCTGCTCAAGGACGATATCCGGGAAAACGTACGCTTTCTCTTCGAAGAGAAGGCGAACGAGCTGAAGCTCGAGGTGGCCGGTGTCAAACTCCTGAACCCCAAGCGAGCGATCGGCGGGATCGCGGCCACCCAGAAGAAGTTCATCCCTGAGCGGTTCTACGAGGAACTCCGTGGAATGGCCGCCGGGGCGGACCTCGACGTCCAGGAAGTCACCGTCGCCAACTTCATCCCCGAGCTCTTTCACTGCTCCGGGTTCGCGCTCAGCGGCTCGGCGACGAAGGACGGGACCCTCTATCACGGCCGGATCCTCGACTACGGCTGCGACTGGCGGCTTCAGGATCATGCCGTACTGGTGATTGCCGAACCGGAGGGAAAGATCCCGTTCGTGAACGTCACCTATGCGGGGTTCATCGGATCGGTGACCGGTATGAACGCTCGGCAAGTTTCGATCGGCGAGATGGGAGGCCGCGGTCTCGGCCACTGGGACGGGATTCCAATGGCCTTCCTGGTCCGGATGGTGCTTGAACAGGCCGACGACCTCGACCAGGCGATCGCCGTCTTTCGCGATAACCCTCGGACCTGTGAATATTACTACGTGATTGCCGACGGCAAGACCGGCAAGGGCGTGGGCATGGAAGCCTCCTGGAACACCTTCGGCGTCGTTCCGATGGGAGGAACTCATCCCCGACTTCCGCACGCCATCAAGGACGCCGTGCTGCTCTCGGCCGGTGACCGCTACGAAGAACTCGCACGCCGGGTCCAATCGGGTTTCGGGACGTTCGACGCCGACTCCGCGCGGGCGTTGATGGATCGACCTGTGGCTATGAAGTCGAATCTTCATAGCGTACTCTTCGAAACCAAGTCGAGCCGTTTCTGGGTCGCCAACGCCGCCAAGGACGGCGCACCGGCCGCCTCCCAGCCCTACCACGCCTTCCAGCTCACCGATCTGCTCACGCACGAGCCGTCCTCGCAAGCGCCGACGCTCCCGCCGCCCCCTTCAAGTGCGACCCCCGCACCCAAGACCGTGATCCAGGGCGCCTCGGCGACCCCCTGACTTGGCTGGGGCAGAATCATTTTTCACGCCTTCCCTAGCCCCAACGAGGCGATCGTCAATGCTCTTCGGTGGGCTCTGACGGTCGCCCGGCCTGGGCGGCCATCTCTCAAAAAAAAGAACAAGCAAAACCGTGATCGCGTACTCCGCATGGATACGTACGCGAGGGCACTGCTTTGGACTGATCATCCCACTCGCCGCACTTGCGGAACTCTCCGCTCCCGACGTCGGTCCGCCGGAAAGCGACCGACACAACCATCGCCGCCACCTCATGGCTCACCCACTCGTTCCACACTTCCAATGATCCCATGCGAGTGCTCCGCGCGGACTGGCTCCGCGACTACGGGTTTTGCCGTTGATTACTACGGCTAAACCCGTAGACTGCTTCGTGTCACCTGAGAACATGTTCCGAAGCCGGGAGTCATCGCCCTTATGGCACGTCCACGCGCCGAACAGCCGACCCCCGCCGAGCTGGAGATCCTCAAGACGCTTTGGGAACGCAACGCTCCAGCGACGGTGCGGGACATCCTGGAGGTTGTGAACCAGCAGTCCGAGTCGCCCCGGGCCTATACCTCGGTCATGAGCCTCATGAATGTCATGACGGAGAAGGGCCTACTACGACGTTCGCCTCAGGGGCGTGCGTTTCTTTACGAACCGGTGTTGCCGCGTGAGCAGACGCTCCGGTCTCTGCTGAGTGAAACGCTCGAGCGGGCCTACAGTGGTTCGGCCAGTCTGCTCGTCGCCCACCTGCTCGACCAGTCCACGCCGTCGGCCGATGAGCTCGACCAGATTCGGTCGCTCCTCGACGGGTACGAGGACCGCCGCGCCAGTGAAACCAAGGAAGGAGGTGATCCATGCAAACGCTCGCGACCGAAGCGCTCCAGGGGTTGATCGGGGGCTTGGTCTGGCTCGGGCTGCTTCACAGCATCTGGCTCGGACTTGTTATGGCCGCTCTCGTTTCATGGGGCTTCCAGACTCAGTGGGTGAGATCGCACCGATCGCGTCACGCGGCTCTGCTCTTGGCCCTCGGCGTGGTCGCGTTCAGCCCCCTTGTTCTCACGGCCGTCCAATACCTCACGGCCGTGCGTCACTCCACAGGCGACTCCGTGAGTGCGGCGACGACTGCCGTGATCGTGCCAGGAGATTCGACGGGCCGACTGCGGGGTGCTCCCCCGCTTGGCAAGGCTCCGAACTCCGGAGGAATTTCGCATGCGATCCGGTTGCTTCAGGTCCTGGACCTGACACGTGATCGCGTGGTCGTCGTTGCACGCGTGATTCGGCCCTATGCCCTTATGGCTTGGGCATTGGTCGTGCTTGGGCTGTCGACGGTGCTGGCTCTCGGCATAAAAGGATTGCATCAACTCTGTCGGGATGCAGCGCCTGCGCCTCGGTCGGTGGACGAGCGGGTCCAACGGCTTGGTCGACTCTTGCGACTCAGGATCATCCCGGCGATCCGAGTCCACCTGACCCTGGACGAACCCTGCCTCTGCGGTTTGTTCCGCCCCGTCATCTTGCTGCCGGAACGCTGGCTCGCCACTGCCGGAACCGATTCGCTCGAGGCCGTTCTCGCTCATGAATTGGCCCACGCACGGCGGTCCGACCACCTCGTAAACTTGGCGCAACGGATCCTGGAATCCCTGCTCTTTTTTCACCCCGGGGTCCATTGGCTGTCGCGGTCCCTCCGCTACCAGCGTGAACTCTGCGCCGACGCTCTCGCGGTGCGTCTCACTGGCGATCCGATGGCGCTGGCCAGGGCCCTGGAGTCCGTGGCACGCCTCCGTGTCGGTCCCCCGCTGCCACGCCGAATCGGTGCGGCGTTCGGGGGTGAGAGTTCGTCACTTCTTCCCCGCATTCAGGAGCTCATTGGCATGACGCCCATTCGTTCCCGCCCTCAGGCTTGGCCCATCGTCGCCTTGGTTTCGGCCGTCGCCGTGGCCCTCGTGGCCGCCTCCATCGGATTCGCCGAGGAGCAGCCTTCGCCGTCCCGCCCACCCTCAGGGCCTTCCTTGGAGGTGAAGCAGGACACCCGTTTGCGTGAGGACACGACTCTGGTGCCACTCCCGGTCCCTGCCTCTCCGCCGATGAATGAGGCCGTTCGCGAGATCTCCTACGAGGTGCGGTTTGTCGAGCGTGAACCCGACGCTTGGCGTCTGCAACTCCAGGGACAGCTCACGGCGCTCGACCCGCAGACGGGCATGAACGGTTGGCTCATTGACCAGTCGGCCCTCCTCGTTTTCATCGAACAGATGCGCGATGAGGCCAACTCGAACCTTGTCCAGGCACCAAAGGTCACGGCTTTCGAAAACGCTCATGCATTCGTTATCAACAGACCCGGAAATCTCCAAAACGCCTCCGGCCAGATGAAGCGGATCGCGAAAGTACGTGAAGGCGAACGGAAAAAGGATGCTGGGGTCCAGGTCAATGTCAGTGGGATGCACTTACTCAAGGCGACGCGTCTCACGGTCCTGGTCAGTGAGCCGACACTCATCACAGGCCAGACTGGACCTTCGAGCGACCCGGGAGCGGTCTTTTACTCGTACTCGACGGGGAAGTGTGACGTTCCTGAGGGATCCAGCCTGGTCCTCAGCCTGGGGAGTCATGTGCGTGGGGTCGGCCCTCAATCCGCGTTGAGCGAACGGTTGATTCTCATCACACCCAGGCAAATTGTGCGGAACAACACGGATGATTCACGATCGACTCGCCCGCCGCTGCCACTTGGTCGGCCTCCAGGCCGGTGAGGCATGGATTGGCGGTCGCCATCTCCACATGCCGATGTTGCCTGTTACGATCGCGACATCGACCAAAGGAGCCAGAGGCCCAGCACGAGTCCGATGGAGAGACCGCCGTAGGCGAGCGATGCTGACCCGACGTGGAGGATCATCGCTGAGCCAACCAACAGACCCGCGAGCACGATGCCCACGGTGAGGAAATGGCTCGCCCGGGTCAGTTGCCTCACCAGGTTCTCAAAGTGCTGGAGATCGAAGTGGACTGTCAGCTTCCCTCGTTTGATCGACTCGAGGGATTGGCCAAGGACGTCCGGCAGGAGCGTGGCGATCCGCTGGACGTCCTCAGCCGTCCGAATGCTGGTCCCGAGCATTCGCCACGGCCCGAATCGCTTCAACGAAAGATCCCGGATGAACGGATAGAGCTCGCCGGCGATGTCGAAGTGCGGGTCGAGGGCACGTCCGACTCCTTCAATCGTAACCAAGGAGCGAATCAGGAGCACCAATTCGGGAGGGATGTGCAGGTCGTGCGTCCTGATGAACACAATGAGCTCGCGGAGCAATACCCCCAGGTCAATCGTGTCGAGCGACATGTCGGAGTAGGAGGCAACGAGCTCGGCGACGTCACGCCTCAACGCACGCGAATCGACTTGCTCTCCACGGATCTCCAGCGCATTCAAGGCCCGAATCACACGGTCGGTGTCCTGGGAAAGTAACCCGCTGAGCAGGTCGGCGATGCGTTCCCGGGTGCGCGAATCAAGCTGTCCGAACATGCCGTAATCGAGGGGCGCAATCACGCCACCGGGCAAGACACGGAGATTGCCAGGGTGGGGATCGGCATGAAAAAATCCATACTCAAAGATCTGGGTGAGCAGGATCCGGGCTCCACGGACGGCCGCCACCGCGGGGTCGACACCGATTCGCCGCAACCCCTCCCGGTCGTTGACGCCGACGCCGCCGATGAACTCCATGGCCAGGACCCGGGGCGTTGAGAATTCGGCGACGATGTAGGGGATATGGGCGGTCTTGTTCTTGGCAAATTGGCGTCGGCACCGTTCCATGGTGCGCCGTTCGATGGTGAAATCCATTTCGCGTTTCAAGGTCCGTTCGAACTCCCGGACCAAGGCGACCGGAGCATACGGCGTCAGAAAAGCGAGTCGGCCCTCCGCCAGTTGAGCCAGGTTCTTGAGGATGTCGAGATCGGCATGGACCACCTTCTCGATCCCTGGCCTACGGATCTTGAGCGCGACGAGGCGGCCGTCGTGCAGGGTCGCGCGATGGACCTGGGAGATTGACGCGGAGGCAATCGGCACCGGATCGATCCGGGCGAAAACTTCGGCGGGAGGCCGGCCAAATTCCTCCTTGAGGATCGCCTCGGCCTCATCGGAGGGAAAGGGGCGAACCTCATCGCGAAGTGCAGCGAGCTCGGTCGTATAAGCTTCGGGGAGGAGGTCGTGCCGTGTACTGAGGACTTGGCCGAGTTTCACGAAGGTCGGACCAAGGTCCTCGCAGACCATCCGCAAGCGCCGAGCGCGGTCCTGGGGAGGAACATCATCGCCCAGTGCCACCCGCTCGATTGGGCGAACGATTCCTTCAAGATGGAGAGCCGCGACCACGTCTTGATAGCCGTAGCGCATCAGGGACGCCAAGATCTGGCGGTAGCGAGGCAGGTCGCGAAGATGACTGACGGTTTCGCGGATCAAGTTCAACGGGTTCCTGAAGTCGGGACGCTGCAAGACACCAACATTAATGTTCCCTTTGGCGGCTCCAGCTTACCCCGTCTTTCACCCTCGCTACAACCGCGCCGACAGGAAGGAGTCGACGTGTCGGCCTTGCCATGCGAAGTGATTTTCGATACATTTGAGCCCGTAATACGCGGTGCAGCAAGGTGTTGGGAACGGGAACCCACTATGCCCATTCAGGATCAGGCGGGGGTCCGCCCCCTCGATTCGTCGGACGAGCTCGATGAGGCTCGCCTTGAAGCGATCGGCTTCATTTTCCATGGCTCCATTCCATTGGAGGATGCGAAGAAGAAGGCGATCAAGGCAGGTACGAATCTCCTGCACTTCGCCCGTTGTGCCAAGCTCGACAAAGTTGGCGACGAAGAAGTCGCGATTTGGTATCGGTCGATCAGCATCGCCAAGGTCCACCTCGACGAGACGATCGGTCAGAATCGCTGGAAGTGGTGCAAAATCTGCGAGCGAGAGATCACGCAAAAGATTCTCAACGAGCGTTGAGCTCGGTTCGGCCAGGCTGAGCGATGGGGCGACGGTCTCTGGAGAACAGCACGTCGCCACCCGTCCCCTTCAGCGATGGTTCTTCTGACTCTGCTTCCACTGGAGCAGTGAGCGCAACCGCTGCCTCAATCCGGCGGGACCGTGGTTTGCCTCGGCCGACGGAGGGGCGAGTTGCGAGCGAGTGCCGGCCCCCTTCGGAGCCGCCGGTGAAATCCGTCGGTGCTGGGCCCTGAACTGGGCGAGGCGGATCCAACGGTGTCCGTGCATTCTCTGGAGCGCGGCCGGAGTCCCAGCCGGCGGCACGTTCGGGGTTGTCGCAACGACGACGTTGGATTGATCAGGTTTCGCTTGCGACGGGACCGAAGGCTGTGTCGCGACGGGCGCCGGGATTTCGTTGGCCGTTGGTTCACGGTCGACGGAAACCCAACGCGGCACGATCGTGGTGATTGAGTCGGGGCCCACGTTCCCGGCCAGGTCGATCGCATGCACCTGGACGGTCCGAGGTCCCTTGAGCAAGTCCGCGGTCGAGAATTGCGTGGCGCTACCCAGGAAGAGATAGGTTCCTGAGCCACCCAGTCGATACTCGTGCAGGTCATCCGGCCCGGACGCATCGAATTGCACGCGGCCATCCTGGAACGCGATCAGGTTGGTCACGGCCCCGGGCGCGATCGAGTCGTAAATCATGACGACAAAGGCTGTCGGCCCGCGGTTGCCGCTGGAGTCGAACGCGCGGACGTAAACCGTATTCGATCCCTGGCCGATCCCGTTGGGAACGAACGACGCAGGCGACGGTACGGCTTGGAACGAATCCGGGGTACCGCTCAAAGAATATTCATAGCCGACTGCGCCTGCCACGGTGTCGAACCGGAGGTGACTGTCATTGGTGATGCCATCCGTTGCACTCACACCGGTATCGTGGACGAGCCCGAGGCCGGTCGGAGCAGTGAGCGTAATCGTTGGGAGCAGAGCCACCGATTGATTGGTGACGCGCTGGCCGTTGAGTGTGGCCGCGTAAGCCATCCAGGTGACGGTCGAACGCAGGCTTGCCGGCCCCTTGAAGGTATTCCCGCTGGCCGTGACCACGAGCCCGGATGGGTCGGTCGATTGCGAGTTTCCGCCCTCGAAGGTCGTGGGCAGACCGAGGTTCGCCTGGGCCCGGGCCGCCAAGAACGCATCGCTCCACACAATCGCATTGTCAATAAACGCGAGTGACATGTACGTTCGATCCGCGGTTCGCTTCGTATAAGGACCCTCCTCGACTTCAAAGACGGCGGCGCTCCGATTGTCCTCGAAAGTGTTCCCCTGGACGGTTGCGCCGAGGAACGGCGCGCGACTCCATCCCCACCGCACCGGCGATTCGGACGCGGTGGCCGCGATCCGCAACCCGTGGTTGCCGCCAAGAAAGTGGTTGTCGAGGACCTTGGTCCCGAAGTGATTGCCCGCCAAGATCATATCCTCGGCGATCGAGCTGCCGCGCGCGTCGACCGTATTGGCTTGGTAAGTCTCCAGAATGAATCCCGTCGAGATCGAGATCAGGCTGTTCCCCGGCGACATCGGAGCGTTGAGCAAATAGCTCGTGGGGCTGAGGGCCTGGGCGATCAACCGCCACTGACCGGCTTCAGGGCCCGAGAGAATCGAGATGACATCCCCGGTCGTCGCCCCTGATCCTTGGAGATAGGGGATTTGCACGACCCGACCATCGGTTGAGACGGACGAGACAACCCCTTCGTAATGGAGTTTGTAGGACTCGGTCAGGATGATCTCGGGCGCGTTCGGGTGGGCGACGGTGTCATTGTCCATCGGACCGATGCCGACGACGTTGTTGTTACGAACCAGGTCGCGATACCCGGATCCGGTCATCACCAGAAATCGCCAGGTTTTCCCCGACGCACCGACGGGCTGGGCCGTGTTGTTCGCGATGAGCACGTCGTGACTATAATGGAGGACAAACACCCCATCCGCGGACGTGTTGGGAACGGTGCCCTGATAGTTGTTCCCCGTCACGAGCCAGGGCCCACCGGTGAGCTCCGTCAATCCTCCCTTAAGGACATTGTCGGCGATCACACCACTCTGGGCCCGAGTCATCCAGACCAGGTTGATCGCACCTTCCCAGGGGGTCGCGGCCGGAGGCGACATCAAGTCGAGGTGAGTCAAACGGAGATTGACCAGTGGGGTCCTCGGATTGGGCGTGCCGATGACGGATGCCAGCGTGTCGGTTCCGGTAAGCCAACGGATCGGTCCCGCGAACCGGACCGAGAAACCATCCAAGGTCGTATTTCCGCACCCGATGTTGATCGCGGTCGTCCAGACCGGGTCGCTCGCCGCTTGCGCAAACAGGATCGTCGCGCCCGGCGCGGCCGTAATGATGATCGGGCGGTTGAGCACCAACGGTTGGTTGACCTGATAGATGCCGGCACTGAGATAGATGGATCCGTATTGATTGACCAGGCTGACAAGGTCGTCGCCCGGCCTGGCCACAATCGAGGTCGGCGCGGCCACGGGGGCCAGCTTTCCGAGATCGACGGCCCCCCCGGCGAACTGGACGGCGTAGATGCTGCCGTCATCGAGCACCACGCGTAGAGTCATCAAGCCACCGGTTTCGTCGCGGTTCGGCGTGAATCCGAGTTCGGCACGCGAGGCGTCGGTCGTCGACCGTTGAAACGTGAGGCGACCGGCGAACGGATCCACCCAACCGCTCGAGCCGTTGTTGGCCTGATAGGCCCAATTACTCCGTGCTTCATTGCTGAGCGTTGCGGAAACCACCGACCTCCCCGTCGGCAACCCCGTCACGGTCACATGAACATCCCCGGGGCTGATCGGGTTCAGACCATCCTGTCCGACCCAGCTCGCGCCGATCGTCCCCCAGGTGACGACGATAGGCGCCACGGTTGGCATGCGTAACCCTGGGTCTGAAGCACCCGCAACAACCGTAAGGACTTCGGACTTGCCATCGGCATAGACGATATTGAGCGTCAGCACCTGACCGGTCATTCCCGGGATCGGGTTGAAATAAAGGTCAGCCTTGGTCAGATCACTGCCCCGCGTCTGAAGCTCTGCGTTCGCGAGTCCTCCCGGGTTGTTCCCGAAGCTCCATCCTCCCCCTGCCGGGGCGCTCACGGTCAATGCCGTCACCGCAAACTGCGACGACAGGTTGGCGAGCGCGAGATGAATATCCTGGATCCCGTCCGGACCAACTCCGGCACCCGGCCCGGTCTGGTCCTGCCCATCCTGGCCAAGCCATTGCACGTTGGCCGTGGCGCTCGGCATCCGGAGGTTGGGATCGGCCGTCCCCCCTGGAACATAGGCAACGGTGCTCGTTCCGTCATCGTAGTAGATGTTAACGAAGAACATGCGCCCCTTCTCGACCATATAGGGATCGAGATAGAGGTCGGCCGTCGTCGCTCCGGGTTGCTGGACCCAGCCTCGGTCGGGTCCTCCCCACGGGCCGTTGTCGATCCACTGTCCGCCACCATCGCCGAGCGTGACCACCTTGGTGACCGTGCGATCCGCGGGGAGATTATCGATCCGGATATGCATGTCCTGGACGCCGTTCGGAGCAGCCGTCTGCGTCCACCCAACCAGGTCGTGGCCATCCTGGCCAAGCCAAACGCCGGTGACCGGCTGTGCGGCCATCAAGACCCGGCCTTCAAGTGCTCCGACTGTAACGAACGTGGCCCGTCGGCGTTGCGGTCTCATGGTGTTGATCTTGCCAATGGTGCATCGCGATCGCCCTCCCTGAGCGGTAGCTACGGGATCCATCCCCTCGACATCGAGATCACGAGAAACAGCCGAACTGAGCAGGATCCAAATACGAACGGCGAAACAGGAAAGTGAACGGTGATCGTGCGGACTTGAGACCCGTGTCGACCAAACTCTGCTTGTTGCTTGCAACCGCTTAAAAAAGAAGAGGCCGCTCCAGGAACCTCGTTGAGAAAGGATCACCTCTTCAAAACAACCCTAGAACATGGAATCCGTCATGTCTTTAAAACTGCGTATTTTTGCCATACTTGTCTTGGTGCCGTTCCATTCGACTGAACATGACAGCAGTCACCGGGTGGTCGGTGATCGCCCCGAGAGGCGAGCATCCCGAACGTGACGAGGCAAACTTTTCGTCCTCGAAGCCGATCGGGATCGCCCCGTGCAGAATGGGCTCGTTCGCGTCAGCGATCCGACTCGCCACTTACGAGTATAAGTAGTACGACTTTTCCGGTTGTTGTTGAAAATCCGGTCGGATCTCGAGAAACGGTCACGGATTCGGCGAAACCAAGGTCGGCCGGCTGGGGCGAGTAACGATTCAATCAATATTGAGGATTGGATCGATCTGCGAGACTGGGCGTATTGTGCAGTGATCTACGAGGTGCGAGGGCGCTCGCTGGGCGCGAGCCTTGGCTTGGCATTAGCGGCGGGGAGGTGGGTTGGCTCGTCACTCCCTGGGACGGCTGCGACGCCTTGCAGCCGGCCCAAAAAATCGACAGGCGTGCATAAAAATTCGACTCCGCGAACCAACGCGGGCGGTGGATCGGGACGACGAAGGATCGCGTGATCGTCAGAGGGAGAGGAGAGCGGAGGCCGACTCGTTGAGCAGGGCAATCATCTCACGACGTTGGAGTCTTCTCGAGAGGGGGGCGAGGGCGGGGGGAGGCGTTCCATCATGGCAAAACGCGATAAAGCCGAACGGGTTCCATCGATTGCCGTCCAGCAAGGGAGCTCCGGCGGAGCGATCGGGTAGCGCGGTCAGCAGTGGCCGGACCGAGTCGGCGAGAGGCACGAAGATCGGGTGTTGACCGACCCGACGGAACCAGTAGGACGCGTTGCCCGAGTCCGGTTCGCGGCGATGGGCGATCCCGTGCCAGTAGGCGGAGACGGCACGTTCACCTAGGTCGTCAGCCTGTTGCGCCGCTTCGTGACTGGCCTCCCAGAAGTCGTGGACCTGAAACAGGCCCGCGACCAAAGCCAGTCGGGCCGGTTTCGGCGCGGACGGGAGAAGCGTCCGCCAGGTCGAGTCGGAGAGGACCGGTTCGAGCCAGGGACGCGAAGGGGGGGACTGAACCAGACCAATCCCCTCCTCCGCCTGGTCGTCTCCGAGCGCGGCGTGCCCAAGTAAGGCGATCAAGTCGGCCGTTGTCAGGTGAAACGACTCGAGCAATCGTTGCGGTGATTCACCCGCCTCGAGTCGTTCCAAGGCCTGATCGACCGTCAGTCCGGTGCGTAAGCAGGGCGGACTCCCCGGTTGGCAGGCGACGAGTCCCCAGACACCGCTCATTCCCGAATCCTCAAGGGGCCGACCGACGGAGCTCAACTGAAGACGAACCTGACAATATCCTGATACATCACGTAGACCATCAGGCAGAGCAGCATGAAGATCCCGATCCAGCTCCCGACGATCATCGCCGAGTCAGGGAGGGGACGGCCCCGGACCTTCTCGCCGATCAGAAAGACCATCTGGCCACCGTCCAGCGGGGGAATCGGCAAGAAGTTCAGGACGGCGAGATTGATGCTCAGGATCCCGAGGAAGTGAACCAACTCGGTCAGGCCCGTATCCGCCTGGTTGTAGGCCACGCTCGCGATCATGATCGGCCCTCCCAGAAGTTTGGGACTAACCCGTTTCTGAGCGAGGCTGCGGAGCATGGCGTAGATCCGCAGGATATTGTCAACCGTGTCGTCGAACCCTCGGTGAAGTGACGCCTGGATGCCTTGGGGCGGAAGCGTACGGATCGTCGTTCTGAATTGAAGCCCGCGCCAGGGGTTGTACCAGTCGGGATGAAGCCGGGGCTGGAGCCGAACCGGCTTCGAGGAACCATTGATGGTGAGTTCCACGTCGCGGACCGGCACGTTTTGGAGCAAGCTCATCGCGAACGGCCATTCGAGGCTCTTCTCGCGGAACGTGATCGGTTCCAGCTTGGCATCCTTCGACTGATCAACCGGGTTGAGCGCGATCTTTCCAAGGACATCGCCGACATGCAGCCCTGCCTTGTCGGCCGGAGACCCCTCGTCGATTGCGGAGATCTTGGGACGGATCGGGTAGGCAAGCCCAAGCCCGGGGATGTCCAGTGGCGCCGACGGGAAATACTCGAGTCCATAGGGCGATCGGTCTGGGGTAACCTCGATGCTCACTTCCTTTTTCGAGCCGTCGGTCCCCGATCGCTCGACGACGAAGGTCATCGGTTGATTGGCATGATCGAAGCAGAGTTCCGGCAATCGCATCGGGTCGAAGTCGGCGTTGCCGTCGACTTTGACGATCAGATCGCCCACCTGGAAACCGGCGTTCGACGCAAGCGAGTTGGCCTGAATGCTCGAAATCGGTTCGCTTGTTAGACGGAACCCAAAGTCCAGCACGTGGTTCGGCGGCGTGACAACCTTGATCTCGTCCCGCTTGGCTTTCTTCTCCGCGGTCGCCTTCAATTGACGATCGAAGACATGGATTAGCGGGACGCTTCGGTGGGTCGCCAGCGTTGCCTTCAGCGCCTCGGCGTTGCTGACCTGCTCCGGTTCGGTCCCCTCAAGCCCGACTGCGACGAGCGTATCCCCCGACATGAGGCCGAAATCGGCCGGCTTCGGTGGCGGAGCGATCCCCGTCGGTTTCCCGACGGGAGGTTTGGCGAGCGTCAGGCTGGTCTCTTGAGCCACACCGATCCGGGGGACGTCCTCCGATTCGTGCCGCTTGGGCTCGATCGTGATCGGGATCGTATCCTTCTGACCGGGCCGGGCGATCTCGAAATTCACCTTCTGGCCCGCACCGCTCAGAGAAACTTTGAGCATCATGGAGCCGAAGCTGACGTCGCGTCGGCCATCAATGGCGACGATCTCGTCGCCCGGCCGGAGCCCAGCCTCGTAGGCGGGTGAGTCTGGCTTGACCACGCCGATCATCGCGGGCACCTCATCCATACCTTGTCCGTAGGCATAGACGAAGCAGGCCAGACCGAGCAGGACGTTCATGATCACGCCGGCGGAGATGATCGCCATCCTCGCTCCCACCGACTTGTTCGGGTAGGCGCGGGGATCGGTCGATTTGTTCGACTCTTCGTCGGGTGATTCACCGAGCATCTTGACGAACCCACCCAGGGGGATCGCCGCCAAGACATACTCGGTTTCTCCCCGGCGGAAGCCGACGAGCGTCGGACCAAACCCAATGGAGAACTTCTCGACCTTGACCCCATTCCATTTGGCCAGGAGGAAGTGACCGAGTTCGTGGAGAAAAATGACGAACCCCAAGCCGAGCGCAACCTTCAAAATATTCCAAACCGGTATCAAGATCTCCAACGTCTTACCTCCTGCCGAGCCCAGGCGTCGACCACCCAGAGTTCGTCGAGTGTGGGCCTGGGGTTGAATGTGTGGTTATCAAGCGCTGCGCGGCACGCGCGGGCAAGGTCGAGGAAACCGATTTCGCCCGCAAGGAATCGAGCGACCGCCGCCTCGTTCGCGGCGTTCAATGCCGCCCCCGCGGTCCCACCCCGGCGCATGACCTCGAATCCCAACTCCAGACAGGGGAAAGTCTCGCGGTCCGGAGGCTCGAAGGTCAACGAGAACGCCTTGGTCAGATCGAGTAACGGACAGCCTCCCGCCACCCGATCGGGATAGGTCAAGGCATACTGGATTGGCAACCGCATGTCGGGCGGTGAAAGCTGCGCAATCACACTTCCATCCACGAACTCAACCATTGAATGGACGATTGATTCGGGATGCACGACGACTTCGATCTGTTCGGGCTTGAGGTCGAACAACCACCTTGCTTCGATGACTTCGAGCGCCTTGTTCATTAATGTGGCGGAATCGACCGAAATTTTCGGGCCCATTCGCCAGGTGGGATGGCGCATCGCTTCTTCGGCGGTCACGTCGGCCAGTTCCCGGCGCGATCGGCCCCGGAACGGTCCGCCGGAGGAGGTCAAAATGACGCGGCGCACTTCGCGATCCTGGCCCGCGCGAAGTGCCTGGAAAATCGCCGAATGTTCACTGTCGACGGGCAGGATCGATCCGCCTCGTTGCCGAGCGAGATCCATGACCAACGGGCCGGCCACAACCAGGGTCTCTTTATTGGCGAGCGCGACGATCTTTCCCGCTTCCAGCGCTGCCCAGGTACTCTGCAAGCCGGCGGCACCCACGATGGCGCTGAGGACGCGATCGGTCTGGGCGTCCTGGACCATCTTGATCAGACCGTCCGGTCCGGAGAGGACTTCCACGCCGGTCCCGCGCAATTGGCCGTTGACGCAAGCGGCGGCCTGAGGATCCGTGAGCGTGATATAGCGGGGGCGATAGGCGCGCGCCTGGTCGACCAGCGCCTCCCAGCTTGTATGAGCGCCGAGGCCGTGAACCCCCAGGCGCGATCCTCCATCGTGCTCGATCACGCTCAGGGCACTTCGCCCCACGGAGCCCGTCGAACCGAGGACCACCACATTCGTCAAATTGACGCCCGAATCCATCGGCGATCTCGGCTCCTGCCCGGACATCCGTTGCATCTCTTAAGTAGGCCAGACGGAGCCGACTCACAGGTCAGGCCGAGCAGACCCTTGTCCACCGATTCCCCTGCGGACCGTCAGGTCGTTTGCCTATGGCTCACTATAAGAATTTCCAAAGAAACCGACAAGCCAGGCCACGACCAGGTCGCTGATCGAGGCCTCCCGCTTGAGCCACAAGTCGCGTCGGGTCGGAATGGTCGGACCGTGGTCGAGGTCGAGAAATCGCCGGTGTCGGCCGGGCCTAGTTTCTCGGCAAGGCTTGAAATCCCTGGCCACACCGGATGAAGTAGATGAAGTCACAAGATGCCTGGTGCGGGGGGATTCGACTCCTCGAATGAATTCGGAGCGATTGATGACAGTTCTTGGACGAATCGTGCCCGCCGCCCTGCTTCTGCTCGTGGCGGGCTGTGACTCCCCGCCTAATATCGAGATCACGACCGGGGCTCCCGGTTCCGCGTCCAAGCCGCTCGGTAGTGAGCCGGCGCGGAATTCACCGGCAAAGCCCGAGCAGATTTTCGAGGAGGCGAGGCGGGCCGCGGACATGGGCAATCTCGGCGGTGCCTCGGCCTTGCTGGAAGAGGTCATCAAGAGCGAGCCCGGCAACCGCGAGGCTCTCTACATGCTCGCGGCCGTGGAACAAGACCGCGCGAGCGGCCTGGATCCCGCCAAGAGCGCGCCGACCTTTCTGAGGTCAGCGACCGTGATCCGCCAACTTCGCACCCAATTCAAGGAACTGAACGAGACGGAGCTCAACCTGTTCCGCGTCGCGCTCTACAACGAGGCCCGAGTCCTGGCGTCCGAGGGGAAGCCGGACAAAGCCCTCGCGTCACTCAAGGAAACCATCGGAACCGGCTTCTCGAGTGTCGAGGTCCTGCGGAATGATGAGGCGTTCTCGTCGCTCCGGAACCGGCCCGAATTCCAAGAACTGGTCAAGAAGGTTGAGGAGTCCGCGCGACTCCAAGCGAAAAAGAGGGTCAAGGCATTATTCGCGGAAACCAAACCCTTCAGTTTGGACTTCAGCCTTCCCAACCTCGAGGGCAAGACGGTCTCCTCTGCCGACTTTCGCGGTAAGGTGCTGATCGTCGACCTTTGGGGAACCTGGTGCCCACCCTGCCGGAAGGAGATTCCCCACCTCATCGAGCTTCAGAAGACGCACCAGGCCGCGGGCGCCCAGGTCATCGGGATCAACTACGAACAAGTGCCACCTGAGAAGGTGAACGAGACGATTGCGGCATTCGTCAAGGAAACCAAGATCCCCTACCCCTGTCTGATCGGCGATGAGAAAACCCAGGAAGCGGTCGGAGGCATCGAAGGGTTCCCGACCACGCTCTTCATCGATCGCGCAGGCAAGGTGCGAGCCAAGCTGGTTGGGCTCTTCGCCATGGATGACAGCATTTCCCGGATCGGACTGGAAGAGCTCGTCAAGACACTCCTCGCGGAAGAAGTCCCCCCCGCCACCGAAAAACCGTGAGCGAGATCAGTCGGTCGCGACTTTAGGATTCAACAGATGGTTCGGGCCACAATGGGGGCGGGGGCCGATTCCCGCCTTCCTCAAGCTTCTCGTCAGGAGGGCCAAGAGCACGCTTTAACGCCCGTCTGGAAGACGAATTGACGGTTTCAGCAAGTTCCTCTAAAGTCCGGCCCTCCACTCGGGCCGTCACAAAAGAGGAGGGGCCATGGACTGGCGATTGACCGTTCGTCGTCTACTGATCTCAGTGTTCCTGATCGTCCATCTCAGCGCGACGATTCTCTGGGTGATCCCCCCCTGCCCGCTCCGGGAACGGACGAACACCCTCGTTTCCTACTACATCCTGCCACTCGGCTTCTGGCAATACTGGACGATGTTCTCGCCCGACCCGGCTCAGAACACGCTCACACTCGAGGCCGAGGTCGTCGACGCGAAGGGTCTTCGAACCGTCTTCCCCTTCCCCAAGCTGGCAGATTACACGGCCTTCCAGGCGATTCCTCGGTTTCGGCACCCGAAGTATGCGGCCAACCTGAGCGTCGGTTCCTTCGAGAAGCAACGCGAATTCGCCGCGCGCCACGTGGTGCGTCAGCTCCATCCACCTACCGACGCTTATCCTTTGGAAGTGGAACTGGTCTATCAGGTTCGCCCCACCCCACCGCCCGGGAATCCGGTCGACCTGATGACTCCGTTGCAACGATCACCGTTCGCGACCTATCACTTCGCGAGCGAGAAAGAGGTGCGGCCATGAATCCCTTCCGCCCATGGAACCGATTCTGGTTCGCGCCGATCTCGGCGCGCCCCTTGGGCGCCTTTCGGATCCTCTTCGGGCTCCTGGTCTTGGCCAACCTCGCCATCGTGTCCTTCGATCTCGACTACTGGCTGACGGACACCGGTTTGTTGCAAGGAACGGAGGCCCGGGAAATTGCCGGCCCGCTCCGCTACTCCCCGCTCCAGTGGGTTGACGACCCGGTGAGCATCCGCCTCTTTTTCGGGGCGTCCGCCGTGGTGGCGGTCCTGTTCACCGTCGGCTGGCACACGAGGATCATGGGGGTTGTGCTCTACCTCGCGATGCTCTCGATTCACCATCGAAATATCGTGACAAACTGCGGTCCCGATACGCTGATCCTGATCATGATGTTCTACGCGATGCTGAGCCCTTGTGGCGCCGCATTCTCGCTCGATGCCCGGCGTACGGCCCGCAAACGAGGGACGCTCGCCGATCCGTTGATCGTGCCGTGGGCGCAACGCCTGATCCAGTTGCAGCTGTCGCTGATCTATTTCAACACGGCCGTTCTCAAATGCAACGGGGGCACCTGGCTCGGTGGAACGGCCCTCCACTTCGTTTTGAACAATACCGAAGTGGGTCGCTCGCAACTGATGTGGCTGGTTGAATATCCGATCGTGATCAATCTCTTGACCTACGTTGCACTTGCTTCGGAATTCGCTCTCGCGGCTTTGCTCTGGTTTCGACCGACGCGGGCTTGGGCGGCGATCGTGGGCCTCGGACTTCACGCCGGAGTTCTCTTCACCGTTAATGTGCCGATCTTCGGCGAGGTCATGACCGCCTGCTATCTCGTCTTCCTCGCACCTGACGAGCTCGATTCGTTCCTGCGGTTCATGAACCCCCGCTCCTGGTTGCGACACAAGGGCCATTCCCCATTGCCACTCGCGACCGTCCCCGGCCGTGTCGATCTTGCCTCCGGCCTGGCGGGGCGACACCAACTCGACCCCACGCTCAACCGGACCCGAGCGACGATCGAGTCGAGCGACCATGACCGGGATGGTTGAGGTTGGGGTGACCTGTAAAACCGCGGCTGATCGTAACCGCGCCCCCTGCCGCAAGCGTCACGCAAATCCGCCAAAAGATTTTCGAGACACAATCTTGACATACCACATGGGGCGCTACCATCATTAATCCTGATGGTTATCGGCTGGGCCAAACTGCGGAACGGAGAAGCCCAAAAAGATCGCCCATCGAAACGCATGATCGTAGGCCAGGCGCTGGGAACGGCACCTCGGGCCGAATCCTTTGCAGGCTCCTGTAGCGTCTCAAATTCACTCGCTATCGTAGTCAGCGGCTGCGCGGTTGCTCAACTTCTCGCCTCAACCATCGCGTCATGGAGGGAAGATGCATGCGCTCATTCGCCTGAGACGACCGGACTGGTGGGATCGCCCCCGCGTTGCGGAGCCTAAGGATGGCCATGCGCGGAGCGTGGAGCTGGCCATGGGGTGATCACGGAACGCAGCTGAAGTGCGACCGACCAAGAATCACACAGATCTGATTTTTTTGTTGACTTCTCGTGACACGAACTTGACACTCCGTACTGACGAGTCTGGGGATCGATTGTGACGCGGGGATTTGGATCAACGATTCTGACTGTTTTTTTCCTTGCGTTTCAAAGTCGTGTGAAATTTATCGAAACATCAACCGACAGAAGGGGGAACATCGATAAGCGTGGGGCGGCTCGACGAACGGCCCCCCGATCGCCAATGACACGATGGATCGTCTTTGACCAGGCCGGATCGGAAACGCTGGAGGTCGAATCATGCCGAGTCGTACATTGATCGTCGTGCCTCGGCATGGTTCTGGGCGAAGGAGCCTCGACGATGATCGGTCATTTCAACGAACTGCTTCGGGCGACCGCTGATGATGGAGCGTCTGCCACAACCTGTCTCTCAGCAAATCACTCAGCCGAGGAAATCGATCAGTTGCTGGAGGCTTGGTTTCGAGAGCGACAGGAACGTATCGAGACGGGCCTACTCCTGGATGAGGCCCAGCACCTCCTGAAACGGATCATTCGAGAGGGCCAAGTCACACCCGTGAGCCGACGGAAAACCACGAATCTGTTGCTCGCGATCAAGGCTGCCAATCAGGCTTCGTAGTCTCGAACTCGTCCTCGGTTGACGAGCCCGTTGGGTTGGATCCACGCTCGCAAACTTGGCCGCGACCTGACTTGATGCGCAGGCAGAGCCGTGGCTCATGCCTCGGTGTTGTGTTTCTCCTCGCGCGGTCAGCGACCGGGCTGGGCGCGGAAATTAGGCGACGGGCTCAACATTCGGCTCTCCCTCTCGACGCGGTGATCGAGAGCCCTCGGATGGATCGCTGCCAGTGGTTTTTGCTTGCGCCGATCGGCCCCTTTTTTTTCTCTCGCCAGTCTGCCAGGTGAAGCTCGACGACGAGCCTTAAAGATCGCTCCCGACAATCGTTGCCGTTGGCTCGGGCGTGGCCTTGGCGAATCAACTCGGGGACTCGTGCGAGCGGAACACCGAACGATTCCACGAGAATCCGGGTGGTCGACGCCTTCTCCCGGGGGACCGGTGTCGTTTCGCCATCGTGGGGCCTCGCCTCTCGCTCAAAATCGATTGGATTTCTTTGAAGATTTCTGCCGACCACTTAAGAAGCGGACCGGTGGAAAATCGCGTGAATTGGCCACGTCGGGGATGGGTTGATGCGGAGAATCGACACGATTCTTTCCTTGAGTCTCGGGCTCGGGATCACCGGAGGGGCCATCGCTCAGGACGATGCTCTCCCGTTGCTCCCGCCGTCCCCCGCGCCGTCGCAAGCGACCGCGACCGCGAGCAGCGAGTTGTCGCCCGTGGTCGAGTCGATGCCCGCCTCCGGATCTGCCGGTCGTTCCGTACTTGCAATTCCGGGATTGAACAAACCGACCGCTCCACGGCGATCGAGTACGCCCACGCCGGCATCGGCGGGCCCGGCGACCGCGAGTGACTTCCCCCCCTTGGTCGGTCCTTCGGAGATGCCGGAGATCCGTCGCAGTGCGAGTCCGGTTGCGCGTCCCACCCCCGACGACCGCGGTCGTTCGTTGGTGCTCGAATCGGTTCCCGAAGGGGAAGCGGCGGATCTTCCGTCGCGATCCACGACCCCATTGCCGCGCCGCGCGGCGTCGAAACCGGTTGCGCCGACCTCGACGCCCGCCCCAAGGCGTGCTCCCGGCTTGTTTGGGCGGATGTTTCCGACTCCGTTCGCGCCTCCTGCCGGTGCTTCACGAGCCGGCGCCAGTGATTCGATCAAGGTCGAACCCAGAACGGACCCCGCGTCGGACGCCGCGTTAAAGCGGAGGATCGAGCACCAGATCCGTCAGACCTTTGGAGATCGACTACGAGACGTGGAAGTTCGTGTTGTCGGCCGCGAGGTGACCGTCCGAGGACGAGCCACTCGTTTCTGGCAGCGCCGCGGTTTGCAACGCTCGGTCGAATCGATCCCTTCGTTGTCCGGTCTGCGTTCGACGGTCGAAGTCGACTGAGGAACGAGGGGCTGGTTCAGGCTCCGCTCAGCGGATCGAGCGCGACCAACTCCTTCGATCGTGCGAAGAGTTGAATCCGAGGGTAATCAAGGCATGCGGGCAATTTGCAATCTCTCGTGAGGTTGCAATTTGCCCGCCTTGCGTTAGCCGATCCTGGAGCGGCTACGAACGAAAGGACTCTCCCCGACTCCGCGGTTAGTAACGCAACTCGGGGGGTGTGCCGACGACGATCTGTTTGATTTCACCGATGATGCCTGCGGGGACCCCGATGACGGTCGCCGCGGCGGCTTTGACGACTCGGTTGCTTCCCGAGTTGTCGTAATATTCACGCGGCTTGATAAACAAGGGGTGCCGGTCGACCCAAGTCATCTCGCGCGCCGGCTGCGTCTGAACCACGCTCGTGCCGGCCTCGGACGGCGGCAAGAGTGTTGGCTCCGCCGACGCCAGGCGCCGGCCAGAGGTCCCCGACTGGCAGCCTGTCCCCAGCACAATCAGTGACACTGCGAACCAACGATGACCACGCATGAGATCCCAAACCTTTCGGGCCGTTGTCCCGCTTCAAGGGGTTGCTCGCCCTGGTCAACGCAATGAGATTCCGATGAACCGCCCACGAGGCGGCCTCAGGGGCGGATTGGATCTCCGAAGGTGACGCACCAATACGCGGTGTCACCTTCTCCGTTTGCAAAGGAAGCGCCGACCTGGGTATAAGGGCCGAGAATATTCCTTCGATGTCCGGGACTGTTCATCCAACCTGTCATTAAGGTTTCAAGGCTGAACGCTCCGGCGGCAATATTCTCGGCGGCGCGGCGATACGAATAACCTTCGTCCTTCATTCGTTGAAACGGCGAAGTGCGATCGCTCCCCGTGTGGCTCATCTTTCGCCGGGCGGCCATGTCGGCGGCGTGCCGGCGCGCGGCGGCTTCGAGTCGAGGATCAGGCGTGAGCGCCGGAAGTCCCCGCTGGGCGCGCTCGCGGTTATGAGCATCGATCAGGCCGGCGAGGGTGTCGCCAGAGCTTGCCGGATTGACACGATCGCGCGGGACCGCAGCCCGAGGGGTACGGGTTGTCCCCACAAGACAGCCAGGAAGCATCGCCATCATCGCGGCCAACACGCTGAACTTCCTCCGGAGGGTCACGGTAACGGGGCACAGCATGAACGAATCTTCGACCTCTTCGTCCCCGTGGAACGAGCGATTCCAGGCGGCTTCGGACAAACCCGTATCGATTCAACTGGTCGTGCCGCCCGCGATGCCCGATAATGCTGGTTTCCCTTGGGATGTCAGCGCGATCAACGGGAGTTAGCCCGAGGAATGAACTCCGAGTACCCGACGCGTCATTACGTCGCGTTCGACCTGGAAACCACGGGGCTGGTGGCGGAAACCGACCGGGTGGTCGAAATTGGCGCGGTCCGGTTCGATGCTTCCGGTCGCGAGCTCGGGCGTTTCGAACGCCTCGTCCACCCCGAGCGTCCGATGTCGCCCGCCGCGCAGGCGATCCACGGCATCTCCGACGCTGACCTGGCGGACGCCCAGCCCGCTCGGGACGTCCTGCCCCAGTTTCTCCAATACCTGGGCGACCCTCGGGCCACCACCCTCCTGGCGCACAACGCCGCGTTCGACGCCGGTTTTCTCGGTCGCGAACTTGCCCTGATCGGTCGAGACGCGACCGGGTATGCCGTTGTCGACACACTCGCGTTGGCGAGGAGAAAGTTCCCCGAGGCACGCGACCATCGCCTCGACACCCTGGCACGGTTGTACGGCCTCGACCCCGACGGACCGCACCGCGCCTTGGCCGATAGCCTGCGGGTCAAGGGACTCTGGCTTGCCTTGGATGGCGCGTCCATGCCCGACGACTTACTCGTCTCCTATCCAATTATCGACGCCCGAGGCGGGATGCCCGCCCCGAATGGTTGGGACTTACTCAACGAGGCGATCGCTCAAGGTTTGCCCATTCGGATGGAATACGCGGGAGGCTCGCGCGGACCTGCCCCGCGCGAGGTCACGCCGCGTGGATTCGCTCATCGGGGCGGCGTTGCCTACCTGGTCGCATTCTGCCATATCGATACGTACGAGAAGTCGTTTCGGCTCGATCGGGTGACGCGCTATCAGGTCGTAGCACCGGGCGAGACGACAACAGCCTCCACGCCTTCGGAGTCGTAAGCGTGCCGCGGCTGCTAGTCAGCGTACGATCGGTCGAAGAGGCGATGGCTGCGCTTGCCGGGGGAGCGTCGATCATCGACATCAAGGAACCGGATCGAGGTCCGTTGGGACGGGCCGACACCGCGGTCTGGCAGGCCATCCGTGAGGCGCTGCCGGTCGGCGTTTGCCTCAGCGTAGCGCTCGGGGAACTCCCGGAGTGGACCCACCAGCCGGACCCTGCGCCAACCGGTTTTGCAGGCATTTCCTATCGGAAGCTCGGTTTGGCGGAAGTCGGGGCCGACTGGAAAACCGATTGGGCGAACCTGCGCAAGCGTTGGCGTGAGGGGCCGGCCTGGGTCGCCGTGGTCTATTCCGACTGGCGACTGGCCAAGGCGCCGCGGCCTGACGACGTGCTCGAAGCAGCGATCGCCGTTGCGGATTGCACGGGAGTGTTGATCGACACCTGGGACAAATCAAGTCGGAGCACGGTCGACCATTCCTGGCTCCCCTGGTTCGCCCGGGCGCATCAAGCGGGATTGACGATCGCGCTGGCCGGCGGCCTGAACGAATCGCGGATCGAACGGCTCGCGTCCTTGGCTCCGGATTGGATCGCCGTCCGGGGGGCCGCCTGTTGCGACGGAGACCGACGGAGTGCCATCGATCCCGCCCGCGTTGCCCGCCTGGCCCACCTGCTTGAGAATTTGAGATAAATTCAAGTCATCGAATGTTCCGTGTCAAACTTGACGCCCTGAGCGAGCGGCAGATCGGAACCGCGGTTGACAGTGCAGGTCTGTCTTCTCATGTAGGTCTTCCAGGCGTCGGACCCTGCCTCGCGGCCACCACCGGTCGCCTTCTCGCCTCCGAATGCCCCACCGATCTCGGCGCCTGAGGTGCCGATGTTGACGTTGGCGATGCCGCAGTCGGATCCTTCGACCGAGAGAAATTGTTCCGACTCGCGCAGGTCATTGGTGAAAATGGCCGAAGTCAATCCCTGCGCCACGCTGTTCTGAATACTGATCGCTTCGTCGAGCGTCGAATAGCTCAACACATAAAGAATCGGCGCAAACGTTTCTTCGCCGACGATCGGCATTCCCGGCTCGGCACGAACCAAGGCTGGCTCCACGAAGAATCCTGGCCGTGGCAGTCGCTTGCCACCGTACAGGACCGTTCCACCCTGCGCCACGGCCGACTCGAGGGCTTGCCGCATCGTTTCGACCGCCCGCTCGTTGATCAGCGGACCCATCAAGACGCCATCATCCCAGGGATTGCCGATCCGAAGGCTGGCGAAGGAACGTTTGAGTCGTTCGATCACCGTCTCGATCAAGGACTCGTGGACGATCAGCCTGCGGACGGTCGTGCAACGTTGTCCGGCCGTTCCGACCGCGGCGAAGAGGGTGCCCCGCAGCGCGAGCTCCAGGTCGGCACTGGGAGTCACGATGATGGCGTTGTTGCCTCCCAACTCGAGGAGCGATCGCCCCATCCGTCGCGCGACAACCTCCGCAACGCGTGCCCCCATGCGACAACTTCCCGTCGCGGAAATCAAGGGAAGCCTCGGGTCCTGGATCAAGCTTTCCCCGACGTCGTTCGCTCCGCCGACGGCCAGGCTAAATACCCCTGCGCAGTCGTTCGCATCCGCCACCTCGTTGACGATCTTCTGCACGGCGATGGCCGTTAAGGGCGTCTCGGGCGACGGCTTCCAGATCATCGAATCACCGCAGACCGCCGCCAAGGCCGCGTTCCACGCCCAGACCGCCACCGGGAAGTTGAACGCGGTGATGATCCCGACCGGGCCGAGTGGATGCCACTGCTCCATCATTCGATGCAAGGGACGCTCGCTGGCGATCGTCAATCCGTGAAGCTGTCGTGACAGCCCCACGGCGAAATCGCACATATCGATCATCTCTTGAACTTCGCCTTCGCCTTCCGACCGAATCTTTCCCGTCTCGAGGGTGACCAGCAGCCCAAGGTCCCGCTTTCGCTCGCGCAGAGCCACGCCGAGCTGACGGACCACCTCACCTCGCTTCGGCGCGGGGACTTGCCGCCACTTCACGAACGCTTCGCACGACCGTTCCACGATCCGCTGGTAGTCGTCGACCGAGGCCATGACCACCTCCGCCAGCGATTCACCCGTGGCCGGATTGACCGAACGGATGACTTCGCCCCCCGGTCGCTCGATCCAACCTGCGTCGCAAGCACCACTGTTGACCGACGCGAGCCCCAGTCTTTCCAGCAGGTCGTCAAACATCGTGACTTCTTCTCCGACAGCGAATCCGACGGTCTTCGTTCCCGCTCGTGGCCCGAACAATTATTAGGATCATAGTGTCGAGGGGAAGGGGCGAACGGAGCGAACCGCTTCCGGATGGGCGCATAACTCGCTGGACAAGCCGGGCGCGTACGGTCGGTCATACGGCGGCAGTGATCGACCCACGTCCCGAAGGCCGAGAGCCCGATTCGGTTGAGCGCTCGGTAACACCTCGCCGAACTCATTAATGAAGTCGTAATGTCCGCGATTGCGGACCATCCGTCATGGCTCATGAAAAGGGTCCGAAAGAGCGGACCCTACGCGAATCGTGGGACCCGTGATTCAGCCCACCTCGACGGAGTGGGCGGAATTTCCTGGATTCTTGTGCTTGCTCAGCGGTGTGGGGCGTTGGAGCCTTGGAACCAGTCTTCTGAAGGGAGTTCCGAAGGGGCGTCCCACTTGATTGCTTCGAAGACCGTACTGTTATTGCCGAAGATTCCATTCCAAGGGCGTTTCACGCGGTACATATTCGTTCGAAACCCAATCCGACGCAACCGGCTCAGCATTTCGATCGAGAAAAACGAGTAAACGAGGCATCCTTCGTCGAGCCGAAGGGGATCGTGATGATAGACCGGAGGCTTGAGCATCTGGATCGAGCCCTTGTCGTCGACCACTGCACGCACTTCGTCGAGATACTGGGCCTGATCGAAGGGGACGGTGAAGATATGGCGGCCCCCTGGCTTGAGAATCCGGAAAATCTCGCGATGAGCCCGATAGGGGTCGGGGAGGTGCTCGAACACATCGGCCGTAAGGACCAGGTCGATACTCTTGTCAGGAAGAGAAAGATTCATCAGGTCTTGATGCTGGACATTGTTGAAACATTGCCCGCTCGTGTACTCGTCTCCGAAATATTCGCTGCAAATGTAGTTTTTCATCGGTGCAAGCGTTCGATGGACCGCCGAATGGGCGTCGGTGTTGTACACCTTGAGATTTGTCAGCTTGGCCACATCCGCGAGTGAGCGAAGTCTGATTCCCAATGCGTCGCTTAACGACTTGCAGACCACATAGGCCTGGGCGCGGTATCGGTTCATGGCCGTGCACTTGCGGCAGTAACCGGACTCCCTGAGATTCTCCGAATGAATCTTCCAGTGGGTGAACGCGCCACAAACAAGGCAGGTGCCAAACCCACCGAACCCCGTCTTCACCATCAGTTTCTCAAGGCGAGTCAGCGGATCATAGTAGAGCGGGTAGACACGGCACCCATGGAGTTGGTCCGAGAATCTGGAACGAGGCTGGATTCCGGGCATCACGTAAGGATCGAGCACGCTCCGAGAGGGTTGGGGCTCAAGCCGTCGAATCGATTTGTTCAGTTCGCCAAGGCGTGACATTTCCCCTCCCTGTTTTGCGTAATTTCACTCAAGCTCGGATTAACGACCGAGCGTCGTGAACCAAGGCGCGGAGTATGGTTTGAGAATGAAAACCCGTCAAGACGATCCCGTCGGGTCCGAACATGGCGTCCTGCCTGGCTTTCGGCTACGACTCAACCTCGCAAGTTCAGCCCCCGGCCGAGGAATCCCAAGGCGGGGTTTCGCCACAACTTCACTCGCCCCCGAGCGCGACTTCTGCCCAGGCGGCGACTCGCCTGCCATTGCGATCGATCCCGGTGGCTTTGACGATCAGCGGTCCACTGCTCTTGGAGACCCCCTCCAGGCGAATCGGCCGTGACTGGAGTGTCCCTCGACCTGGTAGGACCGATGTGCCGAATGCGGTGACGAGCGCATTGGTTTCGATCTTGCCACGCCGAAACGCCGGACCGTGGGGGCTGGCTGCCGGAACGAGCGGCTCCCACGCCAGGGCTGAGAGTGTGGCCGTTGTACCGTCGCGCTCGCGGATCTCGGCCCTTAGATAGAGCTCGCCCCCCGACCTGGATTCAACGCCCGCGCGCAACTCGAGGTTTGCGAGATCCGCGGGCAGAGGGACGGCTGTGACTTGCAAATCGGCCTCCGCGGGGCCGGAAATCTCGACATCAATCGCGCCGAGTGGTGAAGCGTCAACGACCACGAAGTGGCTGCTCGTGCCGGCGGCGGACCAGTTCTCGGTCCCTCCATCGGGGATGACCCGGGTCGTTCGGGGACCCGCCAGTTCCCAGCCGTCGACCGAGGCGCGAACGTCGAGAGTTCGGAACCCGTTGGCCGGCGCAGCTTTGTCCATTCCACTGAAGTAAAGCGCGAGCGACCACTGACGGTAGAGGTCCGCGAACCGGGCTCCGGTCACGGCTTCGAGGTTCTCGGTCCCGTGCCGCGGCGATCGGATCAGCGCGGGGAGGAGCGTCGGTCCATAGCGGTCTGCGCACCAACGGAGGAACAAGTAGGTGCTCCCCCGATTTCCATGACTTCGGAAGAGGTCGGCCGTGTAGTAGTCCTCGACCACGAGCCGATACCGTTCCGGATTCGAGAGGAAAGCGCTGATGCGATAGTCGAGGTTCGACTTGGAGAACCCGTGCAAATCTTCACAGAGGTGAGCCAGGGCCTCGTCGAGCCAGCCGTCCTCGTCGGTCCCCAGTCGCTCGCCTAACGGTCCCGTGAACGTCTTTGCGCTATAGGTGACCGCATGGGTGTATTCATGTGCCACGATGGTTCGTAGGTACGGGCCGGCCTGGAGCGTCGCGTTCAAATACATCATGTCGCAGTGATTACTGAACGGAGCGGCAAACCCCGGGTCGAGATCGGCGCCTCGTACGAAGCCATCGACGGTATGCCGCCCCCCCGCCAGCCGTGCTAACCAACTCGACATCAGGACGGTGAATCGGCCATCGCCGTCGGCATCGCGTGCCAGACCGATCGTTCGCGCAGCGGTCGGAAAGACTTGTTGGTCGAATGTCGCCACCAGTTCGCGGAGGACTGGCTCGCTCACCCTCGCTCCATCCAACGAATCGACATAGACCTGGATCCGTTCTCCAACCGCCCGCAATTGACCTTTGATCTCGAGATAATTGCTGGCGCTGGCGACATCGCCGTCGCGGGCAAGGACGTAAAACTTCCGCTCGTGGGGAGGCATGGTGTCGACCGGCGCCGCGACGGCGGGGAGGATCGGCGCCACCAAGTTCGGCTTGCCGCGCTTGTCGGCGGGGGCCAAGAGCGGAGGACGAGAATCGGCGCTCCCTCGCGCTGTCAGGCGAATCGGATAGGGACCCGCTGAACCTGATAACGCCGAGACGACGACGAGCGTCCTTGATCCCGGCTGCGGAGCCTTGACCTGGAATTGCGCCCGTCCCTCATGGACCTTGATCGCGAGGGGTCGTCCCACTCCCCAGGTTGAGGAAGGCACGGTCGCCCGCGCCGGTTTCAAGTCCTGAGACCCCGCTTGGAGGGTCGCCACCGCGATGAATCCCAGGGCCAGCCAGGGGCACAGCCATTGATGGCGGGCAGAGGCTCCCTTCATTCCGGCGCACCCGTTCTGAGGCCTGGCCACGAGTGAAATCCCACCACGAGATCGCACCGAAGACTCGCGACAGACTTTCGATCGGCCCATCTCGTGGGTCCGCTTGAGCCGATTGAATGGGTTACGCGGATTGCTTGGCTCTTGACTCTTTCTTCGAGAAATTACGACGGATTTCGCTTGAAATTTGGTCGGACCGACGAGTTCGATCTCCTTGCCGTCGGCTTTGCCATGCCAGTACAATGAGCATGGAACCCTGGAGGATCGGCCTCCGATCCTATGACCTCCACGTCCCCTTCTCAGTTTAAACCTAATTGCATGTTACGACGAATTCGATTGTTCCGCCCCGGGATTCTGAGTGGCCTGCTGATTGGGCTTCTGGGTGCGAGTCGAGTGGATGCCGACTCGAACGAGGCTGCCAAGGTTGTGGTCGCCTGGCCCTCGGGGCCGATGGAAGCCCGCATTTCGTTTGACCGTCCGATCGACTTGTCACTCGGAACGAGTCTCATCGGAAAAGCGATCCATTTTGATCTCCGGCAACGCCATGTTGAAGTGTGGCGTGGACAGGGTTCGCCCTCGTTTTCGCCTCCGTTGGGAACGTTGACAATCGCCGCCGCGACGCTCGACCCGGAGCGGAGAACGCTGATTCTCACGACCGATCCTCATCCTCGAGAGGCGGTTTACCTGCTCGACGCCAGGGCGTCGCGCGCGCCGGGAGCGCGTTCGACCCCGACGGGGGTTCATCCGGCTCTGATCGGTTCGATCGCCTACGACTTAAATGGCGTGGCTGTCTCATGGGCGGCCGGAGCGGGTGAAGGCGAGCCGGCCTGGGAAGGGTGGTGGCCGGACCTCGATCCTGAGACAAGTCAGCAAATGACTTGCAGTTCACGTGAACATGATCGTGGATTTGCGTTGCTCAGTCAGGCAGGGCGAACCACTCTCGAGAGCCTGGTCGTGCTGCCCAAGGGACGGGTCGTACTCAGACTCGTGTGTAGCGCACCGATCGAAGAGGTTTCGCTCAACGGCGAGAACCCGAGCACGCGGGACAAGACTCAAGCCGAGTTCGTCGTGGAGTCAACCGGAGACGCCAATGCCCTCTTCGTGACGGTCCGAGCCGACCGCGCGGCACGGCCCTTTTCGTTGCGTGCGACCTATCGGAGTCCCACGGATGAAAGCGAACGGGCGTTGTCGCGAGATCGACTGAGCCTGCCTTGGAGTCCGCCCACCCCACTGCCGATCCAGCCTGACCTGACACCGCCCCCATTTCGGTTGTCGGGGGGAGATCGAGATCGAGGGGAAGTCCTCTTTCATGGAGATCGGGCGAAATGTTCGGGGTGCCACACGGTGAGCGCGAAGGGCGGAAGTGTCGGGCCTGATCTCAGCAACCTCGCTGATCGCGGCATCGAAGCGATTTACCGTGACATCGCCGAGCCGAGCTCATCCATTCATCCCGACTTCAACGCCTATACAGTCGCCCTCAAGGATGGCCGGGTCCTGGCCGGTATCGTCCGCGCCGCGGGGGCCGAGAAGATTCGAGTCACCGATACGGACGCAAAAATCACGGAGATCCCTCGTTCGGAGATCGAAGAACTTCGACCAAGCGCGACCTCCATCATGCCGGTAGGGCTGATTGGGGCGATCGGCGAGGAGGAAACTCGCGATATCCTCGCGTTCTTGCTTTCGTCGACTCCCAGGCGCGGACCCGCACCGAAGCCCTGAAATCCGCGGTGAAGCTCGAACCCCACCGTAGACCCAGGACCCATTCGAACCCAGCCCATGATTTCAGGGGCCGAGTTCGATCGAGGCGGATCCAGGTTGTCCAGCTTCGGGGTCGCCTGCGAGACCATAAGCGAGGTCATTGACCCGGCCTGATTAGGCGGGGCCACTCGGATCGGGGGGCGGCACCGGATCGATGGGTGGCGGGTCGCCTGGGTCTCCCGTATTCGCGGGGCCACTCGGATCGGGGGGCGGCACCGGATCGATGGGCGGTGGGTCGCCTGGGTCTCCCGTATTCGCGGGGCCACTTGGATCGGGGGGCGGCACCGGATCGATGGGTGGCGGGTCGCCTGGGTCTCCCGTATTCGCGGGGACGCTCGGGGCGATGGGCGGCGGGTTGCCTGGAACTCCCGTATTCGCGGGGCCATTCGGAGCGGGGGGCGGCACCGGGGCGATGGGCGGCGGGTCGCCCGGAACGCTCGTGCTCGTGGCACTCGGATTACTACTGCTGGGGACCGACGAGAGGGTACCTTGAGCTGATTGTGCAGTTCCGACTTCAGCCGGTATGGGATTGCCAAGCAGTCCTGACGGGCTCAGTCTCTGTTCCAGAAACTCGAGGGCGTATCGGGGATTCCGACTGCGGCGCATGGCAAAGCCTCAATAAACACAGTGGTGTGCATGACAATGATCCTTTGCATCCGAACATCACGGCTCCTGCTGAACCTTAGTTCGAGGTAAGAACGAACATTGCAATGTTTATAAAAAGCCACGCAAGCCGATTCCCGCTCGCGCGAGTTGAGGGGGGAGGAAGTCACTCCTCAGAGACATCGACTCGTTTTCGACTGAGCGGGTTCGAGTGGAACGATCTGCGGTCTCGACGGCGTTGAGCCGCGACTCGTCACCGGTTGGGAAGTCACGAATCCTGGCACAAAGGCATTAACAATGACCTTGTTCAAGAAACCCCATCCCGTTCTTATCTTTGACTTTGGCAACGTGGTTGCATACTTCGACTATCAGAAGGCCTGCGACGTGCTCGGGCGTCCGTTCGGCCTCTCGGGAGCAGACCTTCTCGAACGGGCACGAACCCGGAACTACGTGGCGATCCTTCAGCAGTACGAGCGCGGCGCCCTCACGGCGGAGGAGTTCTCAGAGCGTTTCTGCACGCTCGTCGGACTCGATCTCTCACACCAGGAATTCGCAGCGGCTTGGTCCGACATCTTCTGGCTCAATGAGCCGATCGCTCGACTCGTGGAGTACCTCAAGCAACAGGGCTACCGCCTGGTGCTGGGATCGAACACGAATGCCCTCCATGCCGCGCAGTTCCAGAACCAATTTGCCGAAACCCTGGCCCATTTCGACCACCTGGTGCTCTCGCATGAAATTGGCCACCTCAAACCGTCGGCGGAGTTCTACCTCGCCTGCGCGTCGGTCGCGGGCGAGGCGCCGGCCACTTGCTTGTTTATTGACGACCTCGCCGAGAACGTCGACGGCGCGAAAGCAGCCGGACTCTCCGCCCTTCATTTCACGGAATTCCCCACACTCCTGAACGATCTCAGGGCCGCTGGCATCGACGTGCCCTCGATTCCCGCAAGCAAGCCCGCCTGAAGACCACAGATTGCGCGGTTCTGACCGCAATGACGGTTGCGCCCTCCGGAACCAGTTGCACCGTTTCGACCGACATCGGCCCCCTCGGTTCCGCCTGGCCAAAATTGGCCAGGTCGAGCTCGAGGGGGCCGACCCGCTTTGCTGCGACCACCCCGCGAATTCGCCGACCGAGTTCGCTCGCTTGCCTTGAAATCCGCAGATTTGACGACTCAAAACCGAGTCCCCTACGCAGATCGCAAGCCCAACACTTGAGAATTCCGCAGCCATTCACCCCGCCGGTTTGACTTACCCCATTCAGCAGGCCACACTCCAACTGATCCGCCAACCACGTAGCAGGTGGATGGCAAGATTCGCTTGTCCGACCCCTCCGAATCCACACCTCCCACGAATTCTCCAAAATCGCCCTTGACGAATGGTTTCGTCACTGGGAACAATGACTGTGTGCATGTAATCAATCACGCAGTCGGGTCCGGATTGCTCTGTACGTTTTCCATTCGTGCCGAGGCGGCAAGAGAAAAAATCAACGCGTCCCCCCGTGGAGTCTGAATTCGCCGAGCCACCTCATCAGATCCACTTGTGTAATTGGATCTTCCGATCCGAACACAAGCGATGGGTCGGAGGGAGTCGGTCGGAAGAGGTTTTGCGGGACAGACGAACGCGGTGGGGTCAAAGCGAGCTGCTGAGTCAGGGTCAACCTGCGAGGCGGTTCCGAAATAGCGACAAGCTGGATCACCTTGAACCATTGGAGTGTCCCGAGTCGAACCTTGGCGTCCCGAATTCGTAGGGAGTCACATGGTCATGACGAGGAACTCCGAAGTTACCGGGGAGTATGTCGATGGGGAGCTTCAAGGCTAACAAGCGAAATCAGGGGCCCGATCGGCGTCGTGGTTCCGTTGGACAACGGTTCCAGGACCTCCTCCGGTTCGAGCACCTTGAAGAGCGGACGATGCTCGACGCCTCGACACCGGTCGGGCCGATCGCCTGGCATTCGTCGTCGAGCAACGTATCCGACGTCAAAAACGGGCCGATGGCGAATGCCGGGGCCGACTTGATCAAGGTGTTTCAGAGCTTCCAGAGCGCGGGTGGAAACGGCGGCCAGGTGGCCGCGGCCTTCCCTGGGATCCTGATCTCCGGCAATTCGGTCGGGGTCGACATCAAAGGCACCGGCAGCTTCAGCAACTTCGTCACGACGTTGCAGAACGTCGGGATGCAGGTCACGGCCACCGATGCGACGCGGTCGATCGTCGAAGGCTTGCTGCCGATCTCGGCGCTGCTCACGGTCTCAACATCGACTCAGACGGTTGGCCTCGGTCCCATCTACCGGCCGCATATGAGCACCCAGGGGGTGGCCAACAACGAAGCGGATGCCACCCTGAAGGCCAACACCGCACGTCAGCAATACGGCGTGAACGGCACGGGCGTTACCGTGGGAGTTCTCTCCGACAGTGTCAGCAAGCTTGGCAACGGCCTGGCGGGCTCGGTCGCGACCGGTGACTTACCCAACAACGTCAATGTGATTCAAGATGGGAATGCCGGAGCGACTGATGAAGGTCGCGCGATGCTCGAGAACATCTACGACATCGCCCCGGGGGCGTCGCTGGCCTTCGCGACCGCGGACAACGGTCAACTCGGTTTTGCAGGCAACATCCGCAAGCTCGCGAATCAGGCAAACGCCAAAGTCATCGTGGATGACGTCGGCTATTTGAATGAGCCGATGTTCCAGGACGGCGTCATTTCGCAGGCCGTGATTGACGTGACCCAGAACAACGGGGTCTCGTACTTCAGTGCCGCGGGTAACAGCGCGTCGAAGGGCTACCTCTCGCAATTCCGAGGGGTGACTGCGACTCCCGGGGCCCTGCCCACGGGTCGCTACATGAACTTCAACCCGAACGGGGGAACGGCCGTTCTGCTGCCGGTCACCACGAGTAGCTCGATCGCCGCCGGGTCCGGGATCGGATTCCAGTTCGATCAGCCCTGGTACACGACCAACGGTGTCACGTCGGACGTTGATATCTTCCTGCTCGATTCGACGGGCGCCGTCATCTCGTCCGGCAATACAAACAACATCGCGACCCAGACTCCCGACGAGTTCCTTTCGCTGGCGGCCGCCCAGCCGAATACGACCTACTACGTTGCCATCCGTGTGAATACCGGGGCCGATCCGGGATTCGTCCAGTTCATCGACTGGGGCGACGCGCTGAGTTCGGTTTCCCAGCAGTTCGGCAGTGGCGGCAGCACGTACTATCCCACAACCTTTGGCCATCCCACCTCGGCAAGTGCCATTGGAGTCGGGGCGATTCCCTGGTGGGGGACGAATCCCACGAACTCCCCTGCGCCCAATCCCGTGCGCTCGGAGCCGTTCAGCTCGTACGGTCCCGCCCTGATCAAGTTCAATTCCCTGGGTAACCCACTCGTTTCGCCCCAACTCCGTCAGAAGCCCGACATCTCGGCACCCGACGGCGGCAACACCTCGTTCTTCGGCGGTGTGATCAACACGAGCAATCCCCCCTTCCCGGGTCAGCCTTCCACTCCGACCAACCTTTCGCAGAACCTTCCGAGCTTCTTCGGCACCTCTTCCGCGGCTCCGAACGCGGCCGCGGTCGCCGCGCTCATGAAGCAGAAGGTACCGACCGCGACCCCGACCGATATTCGCAACGCGCTGGTCGCTTCGGCCTCGCCCCTCAACGGACAGACCGCCGGCACCTGGAACGTCCAAGGTGGATTCGGCCTGGTCGATGCCGTGAAAGCGGTGAGCCTCGTCGGCGGATTGCAGGTTCTCTCGTCGACTCCCGGCAACTCGCAAACCGTCAACGTGGCGCCGACTCAGATTATCGTCACGTTCAATAGCGCGGTTCAGTTCAGCAGCGTGAGCGCGTCGAACCTCGTCTTCACCAGTCTCCCTCCCGGTGTGTCGGCCGCGGCGATCGGCACTCCGATCCCGCTCGACAACGCGACGAATCCGACGATGGTGGCGTTCCCGATCACCATCAATTCTCCGATCGGGGTGGTCGCCAACGGCAATTACTCCTACAAGGTGCAAGGTGGGATCGTTTCCACCACGGGTCAGGCCCTCGTTGCGTCCAATCCGATCTCGTTCACGCTGAATGATACGGTCGCTCCGGTCGTCGCCAACACGTTCGTCAATGGTCGGGTCATCACGATCCAGTTCAGTGAGGCAGTCCGCCCGTCCACGATCAACCCGACGAACATCCAGTTGATTCGCGCGGGGTCGGATGGAAGCTTCGGCAAGCCGAGCAACGTCAACCTGAGCAACGATCCCCGGCTCAAGATCACTTACAATCCGGCGAACTTCACCGCGACGCTCGACTACAGTGCGCTCGATCAGTCGCAGTTCCCCTCGGACCAGTACGCCCTCGTGATCCTCGCCGGCGACGGTGGCGGCCCGGGCGTCACCGACGTGGCCGGCAACTTCCTCGACGGCGAGTTCAACGGCGTTTTCCCGTCGGGCAACGGCGTCGTGACCGGGAACGACCGGTTCACCCAGTTCTTCGGGTTCCGCGGCCTGACCGCCCCGCTCGTCACCTCATTCCAGTTGATGGACGCGTCCGACACGGGAATCAAGGGCGACGGGATCACGAATGCGAATCAGCCGGTCTTCATCGGCCAGGTGGGAGCCAGCTTCCCCGGCACGGTCGCCGGGTTGCAAGTCCTGGTCCAGTTCAACGGCCTGCACAACGGTCAGTTTGATTTAGCACCCGGTGGCGGTGGCCGCGGCTTCGTGGGCACGTTCGACGTCTTGGCGACGACCGACGCCAACGGCACGTTCATCATCAATGCTCCGTTCTTGCCCGAAGGCTACAACTCGGTCCGGGTCCTCGTCATCGGCCAGCCTGATTCACCGCCGCTCCCCGGCCTTTCCTCCTCGTTCTCTTCCGCATTCCGGATCGATCGAACCGGCCCCACGGTAATCGCGGCGAGCCTGACGCCGACCAGCAATCCGATCCCGCTGGCGGGATCCAACCTGGCGAATCTCTCGACGCTTTCACTTCACGTCCTCGACAATCCGATCCCGACCAGCGGCCCGCTGGCCACTCCGCAGCAGATCCTTGTCTCCGCGCTCGACCCGGCGACCGCCGGCAACATCAGCAACTACTCGCTGATCAACCTCGACACCGGATTCGATGCAAGCTCGTTTATCGCCAGCGCTGTGTTCGTGGCGACCGGGCTCGACTTCATCTCGGCCCCGTCGCGCACCTCATCGGCCGATCCGTTCGCGGGTCGAATCGACATGACCTTCAACGCCGGCCTCCCCGCCGGTCGCTACGCCTTCGTCGCCCACACGGCCGGGACCTCCGGCGGCAAGAACTACAGCGGCCTGAAGGACGCTGCGGGCAACGCACTCAACAATACCAACGCGACCGGTTCGATCGACTTCCAGCTTCAGTTCACGGTGCAGAATCAGGCGACCTTCCTGACGAACTTCCAGGCGATCGATGCCAACTCCAACGTGGTTGGCGGCCCTCGCTCGTACTATGAGCTGCCCGCGCTGAACCAGACCCCCCGGGCCAATGCACCGCCCTCGGGCTTCATCCTCGATTTCGCCAACCCGCTCAAGATCGATCCCAACAAGAACTACAACAACGCATTCCAACTGATCGCCTCCGCCAACACCTTCGGCGGAGTCTCCGACGGTGACTTCGGAACATTCGGGGTTGGCGGGCTCGGCAGCACCGGAACCGGCTTCTCGGTCGTGCCGGGAACCACGGTCAGCTTCTTCGACAAGGTCACCGGCGCGGCGTATCAGCCGGGCGTGAATAACGCGGACCGAGCGGTCGTCAAGATCGCGGCGGGGACCACCCTCCCGGCCGACCATTACCGGCTCTACGTCCCGAACTCGGGAGCGACGACCGGCCTGTTCGACATCTACGGCAACCAGTTCGACGGCGAGTTCCTCGGCACACCCACCTCGACGGGTGGCTATGAAGACCTGCTGCCGAACGGACAGTATCGTACTGGTCTCACGGGTGACGGGGTCGGTGGTGGTGCCTTCGTGACCGGCTTCGTGGTGGTTCCCAACGGGAACATCATCTATGCCCGGCCCGACGCGACCGAGAATCCGCTCGACCCCACCACGGCTCCGGATGGAAGTCTCGCCAAGCCCTACGCCGCGCTGGCCCCCGAGGTCGATCCCGGGGCGATCCCCGCGAATCCGACCCACGACCCGAACAAGGGTGCCAACGACCCGTCGAACTTCTTCAACTTCAACTCGAACTTCGACCGCAACGGCGACGGCCACTTCACACGGTCGGCCCTCTACGCGGCCGAGCAGCTCTCTTATCGCGGTCCGGTCGTCGTGGTCGCCTTGCCCGCGACTCCCACGCTCGACCCGGTCACGGGTCAGATCATCCAGCAGACGTTCGTGCTCCAGGCTCCTGCCGGTCCAAGCACCACGATCAACGATGGCAGTGCCTCGGTGCCGTTCAATACGAGCCTGGTTTTCAACGCGGGCTCCGCGCTCAAGCTGCAAAACGCCTCGTTGTATGTTCAGAACCAGGGAAGCTCGCTCCAGTTGCTCGGGGGTGCCAACCCCAACGACCGGGTGAACATCACCTCGTGGGCCGACGCGACCGTGGGTGGCAAGACCAACGGTGCGTTCGGCAAGTCGACCCCTGCCGCGGGCGACTGGGGTGGGATTATCTTCCGGAGTATCGACACCGCCAGCAATAACCGAAACCTCCAGTTCCCGATCGACATCTCGCTGAAAGGTGTGAACGGAGGCAAGGCGATCTCGGGTGCCGATGACACTCTGTCGTTTATCAACTTCGCCAACGTCCGGTATGCGGGCGGTGCGGTCCCGCAAACCCAGGGGCAGCCGACGTCCGCCATCTCGCTCTACAACAGCCGGCCAACCCTCGCCAACTCGACCGTGGCCTTCACCGGCGTGTCGGGCACGATCGGCAGTGGCGGCTCGAACCTGGTCGCCTCGATCTCGGCCGATTTCGATTCGTTCCGCGAGGACGACATTGCCCGCGGTCCGCTGATCCGCCGCACCATCACCTCGCAGAACAGCCTCAACGGGATCCTCGTCCGAGCCGATTCCTCGGGCGTGGCCCAGCAGACCGACGCCATTCTCTATCCCGACAATCCCGCGTCGCTGGGCGGCACGCGCAACTACGTGTTCGACGACCCGTTGCCGATCATCTTGGTCTCGCAACTCCTGGTCGGACAGCAACTGCTTCAGGATACGGGTGGTCAGACCTCGTTCGTGGGCTCGCGGCTCTACATCCAACCGGGAATGTTGGTCAAGTCGCAGCGTGGTGCGGGCATCGCCGTCGTGAATTACGAGGCGAGCATGAATATCGGCAGCCGAACTTATATCAACCAGTACGACGCCGATCACAACGTCAGCCCGAACAGTCCTGGTTTCAAAGCCAACTCGGCCGATGATGCCAAGGTCCTGTTCACCTCGCTCTACGACAACGTCGCCTCAACCTCCTATTTCGACCCCTCCACTCAACAGACCACGATCATCGTCCCGGCGATTGACTCGGGGAACTCCAACGGGGCCAATCAGCCCTCACCGAACAACGTGCCGACCCTGGCCCGGTGGGGAAGCGTCTCGTACCAGTCGGGTGCGGTTGGCGTCGTCAATCGGGCCGAGTTCCGTTACGGCGGCGGTCTGGTCAACGGTCCGGGAGTCAGTGTCCCGAATCAGTCGGTGTTGGCCTTCATCACCAGCGACACGCCCCTGAATATTCGGGGTGGTCTCACGGCAGGTGGGAAGTTGGTCAGCGAACTCGGCACCCACGTGATGGTGACCAACAACGACTTCTTCGACAACCTCGATACGGCGATGCAGATCGAGCCCAACGGGCTGATGGCGGGCGACGCGATCAGACCGCTGCTCTCCGGCCATCCGTACTTTCGCGGCAACGTCATGCAGCGGAATGATATCGATGGTCTGGCCGTGGTCACCAGTAACGTTTTCCAGGTTGTGACCGATCCCAACCAACCGATTCGTCGGATCGAAAGGACGTTTGGGTCGGGCGGCACCAACCTCACGGTCAATTCGGTCTGGGATAGCACCGACCTGACCTACGTCCTGAGAGGCTCCGTCGTTCTCGCCGGAGACTATGATCGCTTCAGTTTAAACAACACCGCACCTCTGCCTGATCCGACCAAGTTTGTGGAAGAGCGAAAGCCCCACATTACCCTCACGGTGCAGAGTGCCCTGCCCGACACGCTCTTGGCCGACGGGACCAAGATTGGCCGACCCGGTGAGACCGCCTTGGTCAAGCTGATGAGCGACTACCAACCCTGGAGCGCCGGCCTGAGCCAATACGGTTCCGTTGGCGTGGCCGCTGGAAATAGCTCGGCGTCGAACGTTGGCGCCGGTTTCATGGTCGGCGTCGATGACGGCGTTGATCCGCCAACTGCTTTTGCTGGTGGCGTGGTCGATCCCGGTGCCGGGAGCCAGATCCGTTTTGTTGGGATCCCGGGCAATGAATCGACGGGGCAGCAACGCGTCCCCGTGGTCCTGACTTCACTCCGTGACGGCACCGTCGGTACGACGGTCCGTGGAGTGAACATGTTCAATATCTACAATCGGGATGTGCTCAACCCGACCCGCGACCTGAAAGCACCCGCAAAGGGGGATGGCGGAAACATCTACTTCGGCGGCAACTCGCTGACCGACTACAACCTGTACGATCCCCGCGACGGGAACCTGATCGACAATGCCGATATCCGCTATCTGACCCGGATCGAAATCCAGGGCGGCGGGATCATCGACGTTGCCAACGCGACAGAGGGGAACTTTGCCACGCAAAAACTTGGGCTCAGTCCGCTGACCCAGTTCAATTCGTCGCAGGCGATGACGATCTCCAACTCGAACCTCGCCTACTTCTCTGAAGCGGCCGTCTTCGCTCATGCCAACAGTGCGAATGCGATCATCCGAGACGTTTCGAGCCTGGCCGGGCCGAACCCAAGCCCCTTCATTTTCCCGATTCGCGACACCGTGACCACGCAGCGCAGCCAGGGTGTCACCCTGTTCATGTACGGCAATACAATCTCCAACTCCGCTGTGGGCGTGGAGGCCCACTCCGACGCCCTCGCGCCTCAACGATCCAATAATCCAACCACGGTCGTCCTGCTCAACAACACGTTCTATAACAATCCGATCGGGTTGCACACCATCGGATACGGTCCCGGCGATACCGGCCCGAACAATCATGTCTACTGGTTGGCGATGAACAACATCTTCTCCAACTCGACGACCAGTGCCATCCTCTCCGAAGGTTACGCGTACGGCAGTCAGGCCCAATACAACCTGTTCTGGCAAAACACCAGCAACCTCTCTAACTCGGCCGTCGGGTTCATCGGCAATACCGGGGCCATCATCGGCGATCCTGCGTTCCGTGATCCGGCTAACCTCAACTTCCAGCTTGGTCCCAACTCCGCGGCCATTGATGCGTCGCGCAGCGAAATCGGCCCGCTCTCCGCGGGTGACGCAATCTTCCCGACCGTCACGCAGGTCACGGTTCAAGGACCGAACGGCATCGCACCGACCTCCGTCAGCATCCGAACGGACCCGAACTCCCTGACGTTCCCAGCCACGCCAGGCCGGAGCAATCCCTCCGGTGGCAACGCATTCATTCAGGATCCCCGGAAGCTCGTGCTCCTGCCGGGCCGGTCGTTCCAGAGCCGCAAGTTCTTCGACCAGTGGGTCCCCGTCCTTACGACCGATGCGAACGGTGTTTCCGGTCCCGCCTCGAACGGGAGCACCTACAACTACGCACCGGCGGGCGGTGTGCTCGACGCGCTCGGCTTCCAACGGCTCGACGATCCGAACGTTCCGGACACCGGCTTCGGCTCCAACACGTCGCTGGACATCGGGGCGTTCGAGTATCGCGTCTTCAATCCCCCGAAGGTCGTCGCGGTGACGGCCACGACCAACAGCCCCAGCGGGGTCGTGAGCTCCAACTTCTACAAGGTCGGAGGCGCGGCCGGCAGCAACTCGGCACCACTGACGATCAACATCCAGCTCAACCACAACCTCGACCCCAGCACGGTGACCAACAAGTCGGTGCTGCTCCAGGCCTCGGGTGGTGACGGGATCTTCGGCAACGGCAACAGCGTTGACGACACGTTCATCGACCTCTCGGGCAAGCTATCGTTTAACCCGACCACGAGCGTCCTGACCATTCACCTGGCGGATGCGGGTGTGGTGCTGAAGGACGACGCCTACCGGGTCTTCCTCCTCGGGAGTGGGGCCAACGTCCTTCGTGACCCCCAAGGGGCTGCGCTCGACGGCGAAAACACGGCCAAGGACGATCCGAACGGGGCACAACTCCCGCTCCCCTCGGGCGACGGGTTCCCGAGCGGCAACTTCTTCTTGAACTTCACGGTGAACACGGAGTCGGCCCAGGTCCTTCCGGGCAGCTTCGTCCTTGCGACCCCCAGCGACACCAACGTTCGCGACTACATCACCTACAACAACCTGCCCAGCTTCACGGGAGCGATCACCGTTGCGAAGCCGGCCATCAACCCGATCCAGGGCCAGACGGTCGTCCTCGACATTTCCACCAAGGGCGATGGCGTCTTCGATCGGATGAATGCCGGCACGGCACTCACCGACGCGCTTGGCACCTTCGTCGTCACCGTCGGTGTCGATGCGGCCGGCACCGGTCTGGTCACCAACACCAAGGCCCTCGCCGATTCGAGCTATACGGTGGGTCCCGACGGGATCCTCCGGTCGTCCGCCAACCTGTTCCTGAACGCCAACCTGAGCCAGGACGACACGAGCTATTCGATCGCCCGAATCCGGGTGGTCAACAGCGGCAATACGTCGGACCCGTCGTACACCGGGTTTGTCGTCGACACGACCGGCCCGAAGGTCACCTCGTTCAGCCCGAACGTGGGGTCGCTGCTTCAGCCCGATCCCTCGACCGGGAAGGTGACGTTCTCGTTCACGACCGACAAGAACATCAACCCGGCGAGCCTCAACGTCAACACCCTCCTGGTGACCGCGGCGGGCCCCGACCAGGTCTTCGGCACCCCGGACGATATCTCCGTTCCGATCGATTACTCGACCATCGGAATCACTCCGCTCAAGACCGGGGGCAAAGGAGCCGAGCGGATCACGTTCACGCTCAGCGGGGCGCTGGCGAATGACCTTTATCGGGTGACTCTGAAGGGGACTGGGTCGGGACCGATCACCGACATCGCCGGCAATCCGCTCGGCGGATCCACTGGCATCGGCGGGGCGGACCTCACGTACAACTACGTGGTGTTCAACCCCACCGCCTCGCACTCGATCTTCGTCGGGGCCGGCAACTACGTCACCAATCCCGGGGCCACGCCCGGATCGCGTGAGAATCCGTTTGCGACCATCACGCTCGGGATGGCCGCCGCCGTCCAGGGCGACGTGGTGGCCGTGCTGCCGGGCATCTACACCGAGAACGTCACGCTCAAGTCGCTGGTCCGGCTGGTCTCGGCCAACACGACGAGCACGAACACCGCGCTCTTCGACGGCAACCCGCTCACCACGATTATCCGGGCTCCAGCCGCCGGTCGAGTCACGGGAGCGACCAACACCACGGTGACGGCCGTCGGCCTGTTCAGCGTTCCGGGTCTCAATACCGAGATCTCGGGCTTCACAATCGCCAGCCCGCTCCTGGGCGACCCCGCACTGGGCGCACTCGACATCTCGTCGGTCGGCCTGCGGATTCAAAACTCGAACATGGTGGTGACGAGGAATTACTTCGTCGACTCCGGCTTCGGGATCGCGGTGGAAACCTCGGGAGCGTTTGCCGTCACGCCGTACATCCTGAGGAACGGGTTCATCGGCAACGCGACGGGCCTCTTGTTGAACGACATTGGCGGGACCAGCGCCCTGCCGGCGGGCGGTCAGGCCACCCTCCTCAACAACACGTTCGCGTTCAACACGTTCGGCGTCCTGGCGAACGTCACCGCAAGCTCGCCGATCATGGCTCAGCTCTACAACAACATCTTCTGGCAGAACCATGACCAGACGCTGGGACGGAACGGGGCGGGGATCTATGCCACTGTCTCGAACAAGCTGATCGCCAGGAACAACTTGTTCTCGGGCAACGGAGCGGACTCGGCCACTCAAGCACGGTTCTCCGGATTCAACGTGGGGAACGGCTTCAACAAGGACGCGATCGGCCTGGCGCCGACGACTGACAGCCTGGGCAACTATGCGGGCGATCCCGCATTCGTCTCGCCGCGCGATCCTCGGCCGGGCGCTGACGGACCGGCAGCGTTCTTCATCGACGCCAACTTCAACCTGACCTTCTCCTCGGCGGCGATCGACGGTGGCAACGACGCCGTGGCCCCACTAAAAGACTTCCTGGGCCGAAGCTTGGTCAAGATCCCCGGCAAGGGGTTCCCGAACGCCGGACCGAAATCCGACATCGGAGCCTTCGAGTTCCAGGGGACCGGTGGCATTCCGGTGGGCGGGGCGTTCCGGATCGTCACCACCTCGGTGGCTCCCGGTGGTGCGGTTCAAGCGAACGGCATGACCGTGTCCCAGGGACCGGGCACGATCACCGTCGCCTTCTCCGGGCCCGTCGATCGCAGCTCGGTGACTCCCAACGACCTCGTGATCTCGGGCAGTGGCCTCAACAACATCTACCCGGCGAAGGCCGCCAGCCTGACCTGGATCGATGAGCAAACGGTCCGGTTCAACCTCACAGGGGGCTATAAGTTCAGCGGCGACGTCAACCTCTCCATCCCGCAAGGGGCGGTCAAGAGCCTGAACGGGGCCCCGAGCCTTGGGTTCGCCGACAGCTTCAAGGTGAACACTCCGCAACTCCAGGCGTCGTCGGTGACGACCCCGGTGCAAACCCAGACGACGAACCAGGTGGTGACCCCGGCCCCGGCCCCGGCCCCCACTCCGGCCCCGGCGCCGGCCCCCACCAAGGCCCAGAAACGGCTCGCCGCTCGCTTGTTCGCCCGACGTTTCCATCGTTGATCCTGATTTGAGGTTCAAGACGACAACGACGAACGGGCGGCCCCACTCGGGCCGCCCGTTCCTTGCGCTTGACGACCCGCTCAAGGTCGGATTAGTGTATGAAGTGAAACCCACCCGAGCTCCGTCGGCTCAGCACCAACCGCCACGCGGAGACTCTGCTTCCACCACTCCCAGCGAGGGTCGTTCCCTTGACCATCTCGATCCGACGAAGACCGGATCTCGCAGGCCAAGCCGGATCGGCCGTTGTACTGATCCTCGTTGGACTTGTCGCCTCAACCGCCCTGGCCGAATCACCCCCTTCGCGAATCCGCGTCGAACCGTCTCAGATCGAACTGAGCGGCAGTCAAGCGCGGCAGCAGGTCGCCGTGACCGGCGAGTTCGCCGACGGGACGATCCGCGACCTCACCCACTCGGCAGATTACCAAGTCGAACCACCCAGTCTTGCGCAGGTCACCCCTTCGGGCGTGATTCGACCCGGTGCGGAAGGTACGGGGCGAATCCGAGTCATCGTTGACGGCCGACAGATCGACGTCTCGTTGTCGGTCGTACACCGGGATGTCGTTCGGCCGGTCAGCTATCGGCTCGACGTCGTTGCACTGCTTGCCAAGGCGGGCTGCAACATGGGCGCCTGCCATGGCAACCTGAACGGCAAAGGCGGGTTCCGACTCAGCCTGCGGGGCGACGATCCCCGAGCCGACTGGCTCGCGCTCACCCGCGATGCCCTGGGACGCCGGACCGACTTGGTCGATCCCCCGAAGAGCCTGATCGTTCAAAAGCCCACCGGGCGCTTGTCCCACGAAGGCGGCCAGCGGTTTCCAAGTGGGTCAACAGAAGAGCAAGTGTTGCTGGGATGGATTGCCGGTGGGGCCCGCGATGATCTCAACTCGGCTCCGCGGTTGACCCGGCTCGACGTCTACCCGACCGAGCGGATCGCCGCCCCCAAGGCGTTGCGGCAACAACTCGTTGTGACGGCCGAATTCTCCGATGGAACGAGGCGCGACGTTACTCGTCTCGCCTCCTACGACATCAGCGATCCAACCTGCGTGGCGGTCTCGGTCGATGGCACGGTCGAGGCGGCTCGGCCCGTCGAAACCACCATCGCCGTTCGTTATCTGGGAGGGCGGGGAATCAGTCGGCTCGCCTTCCTGGCCGATCGCCCTGACTTCACCTGGCGCGAGGTGGCCCCCGAGAACGTCGTCGACACCCATGCGTTCCAGAAGCTGAAGGCCCTTCGGATCAATCCGTCCGACCCGGCGGGCGACCCTGTCTTCTTGCGCCGGGCCTATCTCGACGCCGTCGGCCGGCTGCCGACCCCGGGCGAAGCGCGGGCGTTCGCGGCCGATCGCGGGACCGACCAACGAGGCCGACTGGTCGACCGTCTGCTCGCCTTGCCTGAGTTCGCGGACTTCTGGGCCTTGAAATGGGCCGACCTGCTCCGCAACGAAGAAAAGACGATGGGGGAGAAAGGTGTCTGGGTGTTTCAGCGCTGGCTTCGCGACCAGTTTGCCGCCGACCTGCCGCTCGACGAATTCGCGCGGCGGATCCTGACCGCCAAAGGATCGACCTATGCGAATCCTCCCGCCAGTTTCTACCGGACCAATCGCGACCCGATGACGGCCGCCGAAACGGTGGGCCAGGTCTTCCTGGGCGTCCGGCTCCAATGCGCCCGCTGTCACAACCATCCCTTCGACGTCTGGACCCAGGACGATTACTTCGGTCTGGCCGCCTATTTCGGCAACGTCCAGCGCAAGGAACTGCACAACGAGCGCAGGGACATGCTGGATAAGCATGAAATCAACGGTGACGAAGTCATCTATCTCGCGGGCCAGCCCGAAACGGTCCAGCCGCGAACCGGTATGACGATGGAGCCGAAGGCGTTGGGTGGCCCGAAGCCTGACTTGGGCAAGGACCCGGATGCGCTCGATGATCTGGCCGCATGGCTGACCCGCGACAACCCGCAATTCGCGCGGAATCTGACGAATCGGATTTGGTTTCACCTGATGGGCCGAGGCATCGTCGAACCCGTGGACGACTTTCGCGACTCGAATCCGCCCTCGAATCCGAAGCTCCTCGACGCCTTGACCGCGGAGTTCGTCGCGAACGGGACCCGGCTTCGCCCCCTGGTTGCCCTGATCATGAAGTCGAAGACGTATCAGCTCAGCGCCACGCCCAACCCCACCAATCTGGACGACGAGGCCAACTTCGCCCGCGCCCAGGTACGCCTGCTCCCGGCCGAGGTCCTCCTGGATGCGATCGGCCAGGCCCTCGGGACACCCGAGCGATTCGAGCGCACTCCCGTGGGTATGACCGCGGTTCAGTTGCCAGGCGCCCGCATGGGCGGCCAATTCCTCAAGGCGTTCGGCAAGCCCGACCGTCTGCTCACCTGTGAGTGCGAGCGTTCTGAAGCCACCACATTGGCCCAGGCCTTCCAGCTGATCAATGGAGACGCGGTTCGGCGCGCTCTGGAGGCGCAGGACAACCGAATCGGCGAGCTCATGCAGTCGGGCGCCTCGGAAGCCACGATCGTCACGGAAATCTACCTCGCCGCGCTCAGTCGTGAGCCGACCGCCATCGAACGAGACGCCATGCTCGCTCATGTCCATGCGTCCAAGAATCCGCGCAAGGCCTGGGAAGACGCGTGCTGGGCGGTCTTGAATAGCAAAGAGTTTCTCTTGAGACATTGAACGGACACCAACCGGGCTCTCCCGATCGTGCGGATGACTGAGAAGGCCCAATGTTCGCGTGGCCTCGGCGCGAGAGAGATAAAGGAAGCGGCTCATGAACGACGGCTGTCCTGAATACCGCGTGGTGAATCGCCTTTCACGCCGAAGCCTCCTGAAAGTCGGCACGGCCGGCTTCGCCGGCCTGAGTCTCCCGACCCTCCTACGGGCGGCCGAGTCGCGGGGCCTGCCCTCGAAAGCGAAGCACGTCATCTTCCTCCACCAGTTTGGTGGTCCGTCGCACCTCGACACCTTCGACATGAAGCCGGACGCCCCCGACGGCATCCGAGGCGAGTTCAAGCCGATCGCGTCGCGGCAACCTGGGATCATGCTGTCCGAGCACCTCCCTCGGTTCTCGAAGACCATCGGCAAGTTTGCCCAGGTTCGCTCGGTGCATCACCGCATGAAGAATCATAATTCCGCCACATATTACAGTTTGACGGGGCATGCCCCCCCACTCGATGACATCCGGCTGCGCGACACCCAGGAACTCTACCCCGCCTACGGCAGCACGGTCGCCAAGCTGATGCCGGTGGATGACCCCGCGATCCCGACCTTCATGTCGTTCCCGCACATCCTTCGCGATGGCAGCGTCACCCCCGGGCAAACGGCCAGCTTCCTCGGCAAGCCGTTCGACCCCTTCTTCGTCGGCCAGGATCCGGCCGCGGCCGACTTCCGGCTGCCGGAGCTGAGCCTCCCGTCGACCTTGCCATTGGAACGACTCGACGACCGGAGAAACCTGCTCCGGATGATCGACGCCCAGGGCGACCTCCTCGAATGGTCGGGCACCGCACGCGGAATCGACGCCTTTTATGATCGCGCGTTGACCATGCTCGCTTCACCCAAGGTCAAGCAAGCGTTCGACCTGTCCCACGAGCCGGCCAAACTCCGTGACGCGTACGGTCGAACCACCTACGGCCAGAGTTGCCTGCTCGCTCGCCGCCTGATCGAGACCGGCGTGCGGTTTGTCACGGTTTACTACTCCAACACGATCGGCGGCCGGGGAAATGGGGGTTGGGATACGCATGGAGACAACTTCAACCAACTCAAGAACGGCCTGCTGCCGATCACCGACCTGACCGTACCGACCTTGATCGACGACCTGCAATCGCGCGGGCTGCTTGACGAGACCCTGATCGTCTGGATGGGCGAGTTCGGCCGTTCCCCCAAGATCTCCAACACGGCCAAGTTCGGCGCCAACGGCCGCGACCACTGGCCCCAGTGCTACACCGTCCTCTTCGCGGGCGGTGGCATCACCCCTGGAGCGATCTACGGCTCAAGCGACCGAATCGGCGCCTACCCGGCCTCCGACCCTGTCTCCCCCGACGACATCGCCGCCACCATGTTCTGGGCTCTCGGCATCGACCCGGCCACCGAAGTCTACGACACCCTTCGCCGCCCCTTGCCGATCGCCGCGGGCAAGCCGATCACTCAGATATTTTCATGATATTCGGAGTTATCATCCGATTCCGGTTCCTGATCGGGCTCGGCCGGCTTGACTACGGAGAGCCCCGCCTTTGCTAGTCGGCTCACGACGACCGGCCAGTGGCGGGACAGACTATGCGCGGCCATCGTATGCGAGCATTCGATCGTCTCACGGTCGAAGCGTCCGACGACCCGAACGCCCCCCGGGGCGCGCCCCAGCGCCTTGCGGACGGCATTGACGCTTTTCGCTCTGACCAAGAATCGTCCCATCGTGGCTTCCCTCATTTCGCAACCCGCCTTTCTTATGGTAGTCTCGAACTTCGTGAGCGCCACCCCTTCGCCTGAATTCGAGTCCCCTGATGAGCGACGCACCTGCCAACATCCGCGCCCTTCAGAGCGAGCAAATCCTGGAACTGACCTGGGAAAATCAACCCGCCGTTCGCCTTCCCTACAAGCATCTTCGCGGCGAATGCCCCTGCGCCTCCTGCCGCAACGAATGGACTGGGGAACGGATCCTCGACCCGAGTACGATCAGGGCCGACCTGAAGCTCGACGGCATGGAACCGATCGGTAACTACGCGATCCGGCTCGGCTGGAACGACGGGCACTCGTCGGGGCTCTACACCTGGGAAACCCTCGAGCGACTGGCTCTCCCGTTCCGCGTCTGAGCACTCAAGAATCTGGGTTCGATCGCCCGGCTTGCGGGTGGATGAGGTTTTGACCGTGGACGAGAGCCCGAAAATCACGGTTGCGATCCCCACCTATCAAGGATCGCGGCATCTTGCCGAGGCACTTCGGGGGATCCTGCTTCAGGACGGCGTCACCTTCGACCTCCTCCTCTCGGACGACCAGTCGAACGACGACACACTCCAGATCGCTCGATCCCTGGCCGGGGACCGGATTCGGATTCAGACCAACAGCGAACGCCTTGGCTTGGCCGGCAACTGGAACCGTTGCGTCGCCCTCAGCCGAACTCCGCTTGTGGCGATCTTCCACCAAGATGATCGAATGGAACCGGGCCACCTCGCCGCGCACGTCCGGGCCTTCGACGCGAATCCCGGTGCGGGTCTCGTCAGTAACGAAGCCCTGGTCATCGACGACCAGGGGCAAGCCGTCCCCGAAACCATCGTCGAGCGCAGTCGGATCGCTCCGCTCGACCGCGCATTCGAGCCCGGCACGTTTCTCTCGAATTTGACGGTCCGCAACCCCCTGCGCTGCTCGGCCGTGACCCTCCGAAAAAAGGCCCATGAGGAACTTGGTGGCTTCGACCCCTCGTTTCACTATGTCGTCGACTGGGACTTCTGGCTCCGGGTCGCGAACGATTGGGCTGTGATCTGGCTCGCCCGCCCTACCGTGGCGATGCGCTGGCACTCCGCCAGCGAAACCCATCGGTTCAAGGTGGGGACCGAGGATCTGGAAGAGATCGAACGGCTCCAGGCTCGCCTGTTTGAGCGAATCGAGCCTTGGGCGAATCGAGTTCCCCTCAAACAGGCGGCCGATCGTCGGCTGGCGCGAGCCTATCTGAACCGCGCCCATGACAGCTTGGGCCAGGGCGATCCGACGGCGGCTCGCGTCTGTTTGAGTCGGGCCGTCGCGCTCGATCGAGGGATTTTGCGAACGATCGCGTTCGACCCAAGACTGGCTCTCTCCCTCGCCGCCCTGGTTACCGCCCCCGAACTGACGCGACGTTGGTACCTTCGCCACCGCTCGACTACCACCAAAAAGGACCGGTCGATCCCGCAACCCCACTGAATCACCCTTGTCCCCAATGGTCGACAAACGCGATAATCAAAGGTTCGGACTCATTGTTTCTTTTTCCGAGGCATTCAACTTAGTATGACGACCGGGACCGTCGCACCACCCCCTTGTTCTTCGCGCAATGCGAACGCCAATGTCGCACCGACGCAACTGCCGGTGTTGCCTTTGGTTCCGCTCGCGCTCCCACACCTTCCCGCCTCTCGGGCAGAGATGGAGCGCCGGGGTTGGAATGAAGTTGACGTCGTTTTCGTCACCGGTGATGCGTACGTCGACCACCCGGCGTTTGCGATGGGAATCCTCGGGCGGATCCTGGAGGCGGCCGGATTTCGGGTCGCGATTCTGAGCCAACCGGACTGGCGCAGCGCGGATCCTTGGCGGGAGTTTGGTCGTCCTCGCCTGTTCTTCGGCATCAGTGCCGGGAACATGGACAGCATGATCAACCACTACACGGCCAACAAGAAGGTCCGCAACGACGACGCCTACAGCCCCGGTGGTCGAATCGGCCTGCGGCCCGACCGTGCGACCTTGCCCTACTGTCAGCGCGCCCGTGAGGCCTTCCCAGGGGTCCCGGTGATCGCCGGCGGGGTCGAGGCGTCGCTCCGGCGGCTGGCGCACTACGACTACTGGAGCGATACCGTCAAGCGGTCGATCCTGCTCGACGCCAAGGCCGACCTCCTCGTCTTCGGCATGGGCGAGCAACCGATCGTCGAGATCGCTCGTCGGCTCGCCGCCGGAGAAGCGGTGCGCGAGCTCCGCGACATGCGTGGGGTCGCCTACGCGCTCGGGGCGAAAGAGGCACCGCCCGACGATGCGTTCGTGCTTCCGACATTTGAGGAAGTGAAGACGGATCGCCACAAGTTCGCCCAGGCCACCCGGATCATTCACCAGGAGACCAACCCGCTCAACGCCAAGCGGTTGGTCCAGTTCCACGATCGCCAGGCGGTTGTGGCCAACCCCCCCGCTCTGCCGATCAGCCAGGACGATATGGATCGGATCTACGGCCTGCCTTATACGAGGCGCCCGCATCCGATGTACAAGAACGAGAAGATCCCCGCGTTCGAGACCGTGAAAGATTCGGTCACGATCATGCGTGGCTGTTTCGGCGGCTGCACCTTTTGCTCGATCACCGCGCATCAAGGGCGGATCATCCAGTCTCGTTCTCAAGAGTCGGTCCTGACCGAAATTCGGAAAATGGGCGAGGAACCGAGCTTCTCGGGGATCGTCTCGGACATCGGCGGCCCCACCGCCAACATGTACCAGATGCGCTGCACTCGCCCCGAAGTGGAAGCCAAGTGCAAGCGCCAGTCGTGCGTGCATCCCAAGATCTGCAAGCTCCTGGGAACCGACCACGGCCCACTCGTTCAACTGATGCGCGAGAGCCGCGAGATTCCCGGGGTTCGCAAGGTGATGGTCGCCTCGGGGGTCCGCATGGACCTGGCGCAGCGGTCCCCGGAGTACATGGTCGAGCTCGCGGGGCATCACGTCGGCGGCCACCTCAAGGTCGCGCCTGAGCATACCGACCCCGAAGTCCTCAAGCGCATGAAGAAGCCCGAAGTCAATGACTACGAGGGTTTCGCCGACGCGTTCAAGGAGGCGAGCGCGACCGCGGGGAAGCCAAAGCAGTTCCTCGTGCCCTACTTCATCGCGTCGCACCCTGGGAGCGACCTGGACGCGATGATTGACCTGGCGCTGTTCCTGAAGCGGAACGGCTACCGCCCCGATCAGGTTCAGGACTTCATCCCGGCGCCTTTCGATGTCGCCACGTGCATGTATTACACGGGCCTCGATCCGTTCACGGGTGAAGAAGTTTACACGGCCCGTAATCTTCGCGACCGCAAGCTTCAGCGTGCCTTACTCCAGTTCTTCAAACCGGAGAACTATTTCGAGGTGCGCGAGGCGCTTCAAAAGGCCGGTCGGCAGGAGCTGATTGGGTCGGGGTGCGACGCCTTGATCCCGGCGAACCCGCCCAAGGCCGCGTTGCAAGCGCGAATGGCCAAGGCCAATCGCGCGTTGGGTGAAGGCCGATACGTCCACACGATTCCCAAGCCAACCGGCGAGACGGAACCGCCGCAACAGGCCCAGTCGCCCTCGGCCGGCGGCTATCGACCGGATCGCAAATCGGCCAAGCGCCGGCCGCGCCGCTGATCGCATCTTGAAAATAAATCTTTCCAAAATTCTGACCTTGATCATCCGAACGTTATGAACCGACGACCGAACCGTCCGACTTCACGCCCACGACCCAAAGCGGCGCGGGCCATGCCCAAGACCGGCTCCAAGAAATTTGACGGCAAACGCATTTCAGGACCCGGCCCCAGTGGTCCGCCGGAAGTTGAAGGGACATATTTGGATCAGGCCGGACCGGCGAAGGGCCGGGGCAATCGTCCGAACGAGGGCGGTCCGGCCCAAGGCCGAGGCACTCCTTCCCACGCGGGCGGTCCTCCCAAAGGTCGGAAGTTCCAATCCAATGGCGGCGGTCCGGGCCAAGGGCAAGGGCAAGGGCGTGGCCCCTCTCACTCCAACAATGCCGGCCCCGCGCGTGGTCGAAACGTCCCGTCCAATGGCGGCGGTCCGGGCAAAGGCAAGGGCCGGGGCAATTTCCCCGCCAACGATGTCGGTCCGGCCCGAAGCCCGAACTTTTTCACGAACAACGCCGGCCCGCCCCAAGGTCGGGGTGGTTACGCCCAAGCACCGGGCCCGGCCCGAGGCAAAGGTCGGAGCAATCGCTCCAATGATCGAGGTCCGGCGCCCGGTCCGAGCCGGCCGCCGCACGAAGCCGGCCCCCTGAGAGGTCGGACCGATCGTCCGCACCAGATCGGAGCCGCGCTCCACGACGTTCCCCACATCGCCTCGATCGACACCCTGGCTCAGGCGGCGATCCTGATCGCCACCCGGGTCGAGCGGGAGGTGTGGAGGGATCGCAAGCGGGCCGACCGACTGCTCGGGGCCTTGCTTCGACCTCGACGCGATCTAGCGCCGCCCGACCATCGCTTTATCAGTCAGTGTGCGTTCGCCCTGTTGCGTTGGGGAGGCTGGCTGGAACCGCTCGGGCTGGTCCAGCCGGAGGAGCGGCTGCTCTACGCCTGGCTACTCGATTCGCCCACCGTGCACCCCGCCTGCCGCGTCTGGGCTCGAAACTTGCGCCGCGACCCGGCCCGGCTGGTGGCACTGGGCGACGCTCCAAATTGGACGACACGTTCCGAGGGGTTCAAGCGATTACTCGACGGTCGGGCCGTCACGGCCGACCCCTGGCGTCTCTTCCCCCCTTGGCTTCGCGAAAACCTGCCACTCCCTCCGGGTGGAGGGTCGCCGAAGACTCGATTCGTTGAGTTTCTGCTCGCCTTGCAGAAACGGCCCTCGCTCTGGGTGCGGGTCCAAGGGGCCGACGAATCGGCGATCTGGTCCGAATTGACGGCCAGCGGCATCAAGCCCTGGATTCATCGCCGGCTCACGGTCTCGGCCAAGCTCGATGCCGACTCGGACGTCCACCACCTGCCCGCGTTCACTCGCGGCCAACTCGAAATCCAGGACCTCGCCTCGCAGGCCGTGGGTCTGGTCTGTGACCCCGACCCGGGCGAGCGTTGGTGGGACGCCTGCGCAGGGGCCGGTGGCAAATCGCTCCACCTCGCCTCACTGATGAAGGGGAAAGGGCTCGTCGTCGCCACAGACGTCAACGCGGCTCGGCTCAAGGAAGCGATTCGTCGCGCCCGCCGTAGCCCGTTCCGCAACTTGACGACCAAAGCGTGGGACGGGCGGTACGTGCCCGGCAAAGCCAAGAGCTTTGACGGCGTGCTCGTCGACGCTCCTTGCTCGGCAATTGGCACCTGGCGGCGGAACCCCGATGCGCGCTGGTCGATCGACCGGCAAGCGATCACGCGACTCGCCGAAACCCAGGCCCACCTGCTCCACATCGCGTCCGGCGGAGTCCGTCCGGGGGGCACGCTCGTCTACTCGGTCTGCACGGTGACGCCCGCCGAAACGACCGAGGTGGTGCGGAACTTCCTCCAGTCCCACCCCCAGTTCAAGCTCGATCCGTTCCCCCATCCCTTGATGGAAACCACCACCAACGGAATGACCTTGATCTGGCCGCAGGACGCCGACACCGACGCCATGTTCATCGCGCGGATGATCCTCACCACGTGAGAGGCGAGGCCCAGGGTGATCGCTATCGCGGTGTCCAGCCGATTGGCTCTGGGCCTCGCGATGCGACCACCCGCCGTGGGCCCGCCTCGCTTCGGCGACCTTTCTCACCAGGGGCGCAAGCCCCGGATATTTCACGGATCTGACAGGTTTTGATTTTTTTATCCAATCCCCCACCCTATGCAAATACGGCTGGGGGATTGCTTCGGATCGCAGCCCGGGTCGAACTGAGTGTCCGTCCGGTGAACCATCGCGATAAGCGGTGCGGAGCGGCCGCGATGATGAAACGATCCCTTGTTTCCATCGCGGGGGCTCGACCATGGGGTAGGTCCGGCGGTAGGTGTCCGATGGACGCACACGAAGTTCAGCCGCCACCAACAAAACGGTGTGCGTCCGGTGAACCCCTTCTTGTGGCCCATGCTACGATCGGAGCATGGCCGAAAGGGGGTGAACGATGGGCCGAGTGGCAGGATCGAGAAACGGGCGGGAGCCGTACTGGCGGCTGGTTCTGGCCCGGTGGAAGCGGAGTGGACTGTCGGTCCGGGCGTTCTGCCTGGCCGAGGGCGTGAGTGCGCCGTCGTTTTATTGGTGGCGGAGGGAACTTCAGCGGCGCGACCAGCCCAAGCCCGCGTTTCTTCCTGTGCATGTGCTCGCCGACAAGGCTGAGTCGCCCGCCGGGAGCATCGAGGTCGTACTGGCCAACGGACGCTGCTTGCGGGTCGGGGCCGGGTTCGACCCCCAGACCCTCGTGCAAGTCGTTGAACTGCTCGAAGCCGGAGGACGGTCATGGTGAGCTTGGCTCCGACCGTCCGGATCTGGCTCGCGGCGCAGCCGGTCGATCTGCGAAAATCGTTCGACAGTTTGGCGGCCCTGGTCCGCGAAGGGCTCCAGGGCGATCCGCTCTCGGGAGACGTCTTCGTCTTCCGCAACAAGGCCGCCGATCGCATCAAGCTCTTGATCTGGGAAGAGGACGGATACGCGATCTGGTACAAGCGATTGGAAGCCGGCACCTTCCGCTTTCCGCCGACTCTGGAGGCTCAGCCACGCCTCGAGGTCCGCGCCGCGGACCTCGTCATGCTCCTCGAAGGGATCGACCTCTCGAGCGTGAAACGCGGCAAACGCTATCACCGACCCGTCCCCAGAGCCACGGTGTGAGTCCCCGGCCGGCCGCGGTGTTTTTCCGAAGAATCATCGAATAATATAAGGACCTCATACGTCTAAGAGGGCATGAGCGCAGACGCCCGCCCCATCACCCCTGAGACCCCTGCCGATCCCACGGCGACGTTGCCCAGTGACCCCGCCTTCCTCCAGCAGATGATCATCGAACTGCTCGCCGCCCTCCGCGACACACGGCGTCAGAACGAGGAATTGCAGCATCGCCTTGACCTCCTCTTGCGGCGGATCTACGGCCCACGCACCGAACGCTTCGACCCCAATCAGCCGCTGCTCATCCCCGACGCCTTCGAGCCGCTCGCCCCGGAACCGGAACCCGCGGCCACCGGCGACGCGGTCCCACCCGAGTCCGAACCGGGAGCGACCCCCGCGAAGAAGGCACGCCCCCACGGCCGCAGGCCCTTGCCCAAGGACCTCCGCCGCGAGCCTCGGGTCTATGAGTTGACCGAAGCCGAACGCCGCTGTCCGCAATGCGGCGAGACCCGGGCCCAGATCAGCGCCGAACGCAGCGAGCAGCTCGACTACGTGCCGGCGACCCTGTTCGTGGTCGAGCACGTGCGCTGCATTTACGCCTGCCCGCACTGCGAAGGTCAAGTCGTCACCGCCGGCAAGCCAGCCCAGCCGATCTCCAAGGGCTTGCCTGGACCGGGATTGCTCGCTCATGTGATCACGGAAAAGTATGCCGATCATATTCCGCTCCATCGCCAGGAACGCCGCCTGGCCCGGCAAGGGGTGGAGCTGTCACGCTCAACCCTCTGCGACTGGATGGCCGGCGCCGCCCAAACTCTCAAGCCGCTCTACGACCTGATGAAGACATTGATCCTGTTGTGCGGCACGATTCACACCGACGACACCTCGGTGAAGCTGCGGGACTCGGAGCGAAAGATTAAGGCCTTGGCCCGGCTCTGGATCTACTTCGGCGATTATCTTTATCCTTACAATGTTTTTGATTTCACGAGGAGCCGCAAGCGAGACGGTCCGAGTCTGTTTCTCAAGGGTTTTCGCGGTTATTTGCAGGCTGATGCCTTCAGCGGCTACGACGGCATCTACGCGGGCGGCAACGTCGTGGAGGTGGGTTGCAACGCCCACGCCCGCCGCAAGTTCGTCGAGGCGCAGAAGACGGACCTGGCGCGAGCGAGTACGGCCCTGGCCTACTACCGCCAGCTCTACGCGATCGAGAAGGAGATCAAAGCGGAGCTCGCCAAGCTGCCCGAGGACGCCGACGAGCCGACGCGGGCCGCGATTCGGCTGCGGGTCCGCCAGGAGCGGGCGGTGTCAGTTTGGGAGCGCCTCGAGAAGTGGCTGAAGGAGGAGCGACCGCAGGTGCTCCCCAAGAGTCCGATGGGAGGCGCAATCGGTTACATGGAGAACCACTGGGAGGCGTTGAAACGGTACACCAGCTCGGGCTACCTTTCGATCGACAACAACGTAGCCGAGCAACACATGAAAACGATTGCGACTGGACGAAAGAATTGGCTTTTCACCGGCAGTGAGACCGGCGGGAAGACGATGGCTGTGTTATTCAGCGTGGTGTCGAGTTGCCAGCGTCACGGTCATGACCCGTTCGTCTACTTGCGTGACGTGCTGTCCCGGTTGCCGACCCTTCCCAAAGAGAATCTGGCCGACCTTCTCCCCGATCGTTGGTCGCCTCCCCAAGTCGCCGATCCTCCGGCGACCCCAGAGGGTCCCATCGCCGACGGTTCCCCGAGCTGACAACGGCTCCCGCCGGCACTCGAAACGCGGCACGCTCCCACCGCGGAGTTCGGGCCAGGCTCGACACGGGTTGAAGAGCGCGTCGCGTCTGCTGACGCCGGATCATGACACCGCGTGGGGTTCCAACCGACGGTCACCAAATTGGCCAAGGCCCCTCGGCCAATTGCCAAGGGGGACGTGGTCCGCCGGACGCACACATAAAACGACGGCACGCTCACGCCCTCAGCCAGACAGAACGCCCGGACCGACAGTCCACCCGGCTTCCACCGGGCCAGTACCAGTCGCCAGTACGGCACCCGCGGCCCTTGCCCGATCCTGCCACTCGGCCCATAGTTCACCCCCTTTCGGCCATGCACCGATCGTAGCATGGGCCGCAAGAAGGGGTTCACCGGACTCACACAAACGCGGCGCGCTCCCACCGTGGTGTTCGGGCCAGGCTCGACACGGGTTCGAGAGCGCGTCGCGTCTGCTGACGCCGGATCATGACACCGCGCAGGGTTCCGACCGACGGTCACCAAACTGGCCGAGGCCCCTCGGCCAGTTGCCAAGGGGGACGTGGTCCGCCGGACGCACACGCATCGGTCGCTGTCGTATCCGGATCGTCCGTGGTATCCGGGGAAGGAGGAGCCGTCGTACGCGGACATCTTGGGGGCGTTGCGGCGGGAGAGCTGGCGCGCTCAATTCGCGGGTGTGGATTGGGAGGGGGAGGGTGAGGAAACCCCGCTTGCGCAGCTTATCGAGTTCGTCAGCCGCGCGGCCTGATCCACGTCCTGGGGCGGCGATCGCCGCCTACGGAAGCGTCGATGTGCCTCGAAATCGTCCCATCGAATGCGGGCGACGTGTTCATCGTCCGCATGCCAGATCTGCGAAACCCGAACTAAATGGCCACGTGGAAAAAGTTTGGATAATATCTATAAAACTTCCAGTACATTTTTAAGGTCTCCTCTGTCAGGTCTTCCTCGTCGTCACCAACGCGAAATGGCAGCGACTTCAGGACTTTAGCAAAATCACCCTTGTATCGCTTCAGGTCATCATGGATTTGATGCCGTTCCTTAATCGACAGATCGGGGATATATATTTGGCGCACATCCTGCCAGTCATTCGCTCGAAACGCCCACCGATTGAGGCCCGATTGCCTGTTGAACACATCAAGGACAGCTCGAGCAGGGTCTTCACCCTGTTGTGCACCGTGTGAGGTTGACTCCAGGGATTCGTACGGTAGAACGATACAGGAAACTGTCAGCATATCATGATAGCCATCGTTATAAACAAAAGCGGCAAGCGGCTCGATGAAGGTCGAGCGATCACTCTCATTGCCATTCAAGGCAGCTCTACCTACTGCGTCTGAAAGGATGTTTGGAAAGACAAGGGAGTTGAGGTCATCTGGGGTCAGTTTTTCGTCCAAAAAATCCCCAATTTGCCCTTTCAGTTTGGAAAACTGTTTTTCCATAAAAGACATATTTTTTGTTTGCTGGTTCAATCTGTCTGTGGTGTTTTCCTGGCCTAAAGTCCTAAGGCTTGCGTTTAATGTAATCTTGGCAATATCGTATGCCCTTAACTTCGAAATCAAGGTAGAGAATTCCGATAGTTGCCGTCCACGTTCGCTGGCTTTAGCATAGTCCAACCACACGATGACGCTTGCGTCTTTGTACTCCTCAATGTAATCGTCGAAGGTTTCAACTAGATCACCGCTCGTCATCAATCTGCAATCGATCAGATCCAAGGGGCAATTGAAATCTTGACGCCCGAGAGTGACTGCATCGATCTCAATGGACATCATTTTGTGAAGATTTAGTCTGCTGTGAACAAGTTTGAAGTCTTCAAGTAGACGTCCGCCCATTGAAATATAAACAGAATTTTGGAGATCAGTGATTTTTCCAGTATGGGTGAGCAATTCTATGAATAATTGTCTTTCGACATATTTATTGGGTCTGACCTGATATGGTACTTTCGCTCCGCTCATCGCTTAAGTCCTTTCAGAACGTGATCGAAGCAGTGGCTTCCGATGTCGGCAGGATCGACTTCGACATTATCGAAAATCGCCGTGGCGATCTTTCTGACTTCTGCTCTGGGTTTTACGAAGCTAATGCGAACGTCGACTCTATCTTGCTTAGGAAGTGGCAGAGAAGGGGTGAAGACTTTGCCTTCATGGGGTTTGCGTACGGTCGTCATTTTAGACTCAGGCAACCCCAATGCGATATCTAGGGCCTTTGATGGCGCGGTTTGGCTGAAGAATTCATTGCTCTCCCTTTCCCGGCCTTTCCATTTGTTCGTGAATTGAGTGAAGAACTTCAATCCATCCATCATTCGCTCGCGCACCTGTAGGTACACGTTCGAGGAAGCATCGATTCCACGTTTGGTTGTTGTTAGAGGTAGTTTCTCTGAATTCTTGCTGCGAAACGATACTACGCCAGCGATCGCGATAAACTGTCCGTGGTATTGGGGCAACCCGTTGAGTCCCCATCCTGTAACGGACGACTTATCTGCATGCAGAACGATCCTATCATTGCAGATTATCGTCCATCCTGCATGGTCCTTAGACCTCTGGCGTCCTCCCCCCTCGTTTAGTTCCTCGTCTAGTTCTTTTTCGGATTTTAATTGGCGATAGAACCCAACGCTCAAATGAACAACCACACCATCAATAACTCCCTTGAAAACGTACGGATGGATTCCTTCGACTTTGGGCGATTTCACTTTTGGGTCTTCATTTATTCCCAGATTCGTAGCCAAGAGCCTTAGATCCACTGGCTTGATAATTTTTCCATTGAGCTCGACTTCGAAACCCTTTTCGATAATGAGAGCAAAGAAATAAGCGATTCTCCCGGTGAGTCTTTCGAGAAACGGATCTCGTTTCTCGTCGAACTTCTGACTGATGGACTCGTACAAGTCTTGCACACGGATCAGTGTCCCTGGGCCGTCATTCAGGCCGTCTTTCACATCAACAAGATCGAGAGCCCACGAGTTATCATCTTTCATCCAATCAGAAGTTATTTCTACCTTGAAGGAGCCTTCATTTTTTGTGTGAGAGAGCACAGTTGAAGATTGCCCCATCTTGAAAATGGCCCTTTTCATGCCAATTCCATACATGCCAATGCTTTCGATGTCGTTGTCTCTCTCGTCTCGACGACCCAGCATGAACGCGCTTTTTTTGGCGATATCACGATCGATCCCTCCACAATTGTCCTTGATCTCGAACCGGTCGGGTCTCGCTGTGATAGTCGCCTTGAATCCTTTGTAGGGTCGATCTTTCGGCCGTTCTTCCTTTTTAGAGCTTTCTTTTTGGGAACGAAGTATGCCGTCAATACAATTGTCCAATAGATCGAGGATCGCATCTTCAAGCTCTATGTCTCGTGTGAGCATTCTAACGAAAAACTGCTTGGTCGGCCCAGCTTGAATTTCACCAACCCCTTTGATTGATTTGGCTACGGCCTGTTTGTCTTTCGCCATCATTGATCCTCACCACCTAGAAAACCGAGAAGTTCAGGTCAAAGCAGCTTTGCAATCTCTTTGGCGACGCTTCTCGCAAGAAGCGGAGGCACAGCATTACCGATCTGTCTGAAGCCGTGCCATTTCGTGACGTGGAATTGATACCAATCTGGGAAAGAATGGAGCCTGGCTCCTTCCCGCACGGTGATGCAACGAGGGGATGTCGGATGGATTGGTCTTGCAGCAGTAAATGCGCCTTGCGGCCTGAGCGTCCCTGCGCGGAGAGCTCGGGATACCCCATCTTTTTTCAAACGATAGAGTCGGCTAACACTCTCGCATGTTCCTGGTTCGGTCGCCGAGAACCGCTTAACAATCTCTGGACCGTGCAACACTCTTGAGCATCCGGTTAAGAACCCTAAGGGATACCTGTCCGTTAGAGATTTGTCCTCGTGATCCCGTTCCTCGGACCTAAGTATCCGCGCATAGTTACTAGGCGTTTTAAGCTTTCCATGAAAGGTATCCGTGTTTATTGGTTCCTCGGAGCGCTCGACGTGCGGAAGGTCACCAATCGCTTCCCAGACCGTCGTTTTTGGGACTTTCCCCACAGAAGAGTTCCCATGCCTGGGATCGGGATAGTCGGGCAACGGCAAGCCCTTGAGGCCACCCATTATGAATACTCGCCTTCGCTGTTGTGGTACGCCGTAGTCGCTCGCATCGATTACCCTAATCGGCGTTACGATCGAGTATCCTGCCCCCTCTAAGCTCTTCAGGCAATCGTTCAGAATATGGCTCGTCCTGCCGAAAAGTAAGCCCCTAACGTTTTCCAGGACGAAATAGTCCGGTCGCAACTCGTCGACGAGCCTAGCGAAGTGAACGAGGAGAAGGTTCCTCGGATCCTCAGCGCGGCTCCTGCCGATCTCCGAGAATCCCTGGCAAGGGGGGCCTCCGAACAGCACATCGATTTTTACGCCCTCCAGCCCTGCGAGCAATCTAAGTCCCTTGCCAGTCGCCGTACCTAGGTCTGCTCTATGAACGCTACTTGAAGGATGATTGATTTTATAAGTCTCTACATTGATAGGATCGTTATCGAACGAGGCAACGACGTCGAATCCCGCCTGCTCGAATCCTACCGACATTCCACCTGCACCACAGAACAAGTCGACTGCGATGGGACGCTGTTTTTTCTTCATTTCGTGGTCTTACGGAAAGCACAATGTCTATTCACGGGGCACAGATCGCACGCAGGATTCAAGGGGCGGCAGAGCGACCGTCCGTGCTCGATGCAGTCAACATGGAAGGCGAATCGCCTTTCCGGAGGGACCAACGCCTCCAGCTCTTCGTGGCACTGGTCCGCTCGCTTCCTCGACGTCCAGCCGATTCGTTTTGAGACCCTGTGGACGTGGGCATCCACAGGAAGCACGGCCGCGTCCATCGTAAATAACATAGCACACTTCGCCACTTTAGTCGAAACTCCCGGTAGAGACTTCAGATACGCCTCGATCTCCGAAGGCATTCTGACCTTCAAAGCCGCCAAATCGCACGCACCAAAATCTCGGGATATCGCCGCAAGCAACGCGCGGATTTGAAGGGACTTGATCTCGCTCAGCCCTCCAGGTCTCAAGATTTCTCGCAACTGACCGACGCTCGAGCGGAGTAGCTCGTCCCAACTCTCGAACCCCTGCTTCAATTGCACGTACAATCGCTTCGATACGATCGAGGAGGTCTTGTTCGAGAGAATAATGTAAATCAGGTCGTCGAGGGGATCCTCGGGGTTACCCAACCGCGGCCGCCCATAAGCGATCTCTAATGCATCGCAAACTGCTTCGACCGTAGCCTCGCGTTCGATGGTCGGCAACGTCCAGATCGTTCCCGTCCTGTGAATGCTCGATTTCGTCACTTTCAACGCATCCCTCAGCTATGAGGTTTTTGATGCAGGATCGAACTCAATTGGCCAAAATCGCCACGGTCCAAGACCTCCTGCGGGTCGGCCCGCTCGCCGTCGGCGCCGTCTATCGAAAGGCGGACCTGTACAAACGCTTCGGAGGCAATCGTTACACGGGGATCGCGCCAGCGTCCGCGAGCCGGTCGTCTTGCTTTTCCACACGAAAGAGCCGAGACGTTAATATTATAGGGACGAGCTCGACGAGCAAGGCGTCTACTGATACAGCGGTGAGGGAACTGCCGGGGTTATGAGGTGGAACTCGACGAATCGGGCGATCCGCGATCATCTTCCACGAGGTACGGATCTCCTCCTCTTCGTCCGTACACGGCAGGAAGGCAGATTGTGGCGATTTTCCGGGGCGATGGTCTGCATCGGCTTTAAGTCCGAGCGCCGTCCCGACATCGCGGGCAAATTGCGGGACGCCATCGTCTTTGGCTTGTTGCCGCTCGAAACATTTCCGAGGTGCGTCGCATCTGCGGTGGACCCCACAGCTTACGGACCCACGTCGGAACCGCGAACGGACGCACCGCTCGATGGCCCGGAGGCTTCTTCTGTACAGGCGACTAGGAGAGTCTTCGTGCGTGAGATGATCGTCCGGGATCAGGCTCTACGCCACTCGCACGGTACATGCGAATCGTGCGGCAACTCCGCCCCTTTTACGAGACCATCGGGAGAGCCTTATCTCGAAGTGCACCACATCGACCGCCTGGCCGACGGCGGGCCGGATCGAATCGACCGCGTCGCGGCGATCTGTCCCAATTGCCATGCCCGCTGCTACTATAACGCCGATTCGGCATCTTTTAACAACGCACTGCGGCAGAATATTCAGTCGAAGGCACAAGTCGGGTGAGAGAAGACGACATTCGGCACTCGCCTCCAATCCATCCTCAAGACTTACGTTGATGTCCACCCGATGAGTTCAGGACTAAGGAACGAGACGCAAACAACTTCCCGATTGACGTTTCGAGACGCCGAGTGCACCCAGATCGCTTACTCCGCTTCGCTACGTGCGCGGCTCGGATTAACAAGTGGCGGTTGACTTCGGCGATGCGCCGCGTTTGAACCGAGCCGCGCACGTAGCGCAGCGGAGTAAGCAGTTCCCGATTGACGTTTCGAGACCCCAAGCGAAACCAGATCGGTTAGGCGGCGCCCGGTATTAACGACGTGGCGAGGCACGTCCGCGAATCGTTCTGAAATCAGGAAGATATTTACGTCCTGTTCCTTAGACAAGCCAAGATCGGCCATGTCCCGACAGTCCACTCTGAGTCCACCGGGCCAGAACCTGCCGCCAGTACGGCTCCCGGCTCTTGCCCAATCCTACCATTCGGTCCAGAGTCCTCCCCCTGTCGGCCATGCACCGATCGTAGCATGAGCCGCAAGAAGGGGTTCACCGGACGTACACCGAACTTACGGGTCTTCGAGTTGCGAAAGAATCCGAATCACTTCCTGATGGTCGCCCTCAAGTGCGACTCGATCGGCACTCGCGCGATACTGCTCGGCGATGTCGAGCTTCACGGACTCGGATTTCAGCATCTCAATTTGATCGGCCGGTAGATCGAGATCCGCGAACAGTTCGTTGGGATCGATGCGGAAGTCTTCTGACTTTAAGTATTCAAGGACTTGAGGATTTGCACCTCGCGCGGCGTCCTGGGCCTTCTCGAGCGGGGTGTAATTATGCACGGAGTCCCGCAACCTGGGATCGGCTCCGTATTCAAGAAGGAGTCCCACGACTGCGGGATGACCCATGGCGGCGGCCTCCATCAGTGGGGTTTCACACCCATCGATTTCGATCCGCTGGTTGACTCGCGCTCCCGCCTCGAGGAGCAAGCGTGCTTTATCGACGTGTCCTCGCACGGCCGCCAGATGCAAGGGAGTCCATCCATTGGTCCCCGTGCGGTGGATGTCGGCGCCGCCGTCAACGAGCGTCTTGACCATCTGTAACGAGGTGTCGGCGTTGGACTCGATAGCCGTCAGGAGACAGGTGTAACCATCATCGACTTCCACATTCGGATCCGCTCCTTGCTGGAGCATCCATTCCACGAGACCGACTTGAAGAAACTCGATCGCGGTTTGAAGTGGGGTGTTTCGAAAGTGGTCGCGTGATTTGAGGTAGCCGGGATCCGTCATGACGCGTTGCATGACGACCGCGACGTCCTCGCGGCGTAAGGCATCAGAAGTCCAGGTATCATCGGGCTTGTGGTTCACGCTCATCCTTCCCAACGGTGATCCAGCGCACTCAAGTTGACAGAACCCTTGGAGCCTCCAGCTCACTTCACGGGGCAACGAGGGAAGTCTGTGCGACTTAGGTTCGCGATTCGGCAGCCGGCAACCGTCGAATCCCGTAGCCGTCCGGCATGACGATGCCATGGGCCCCACAACCGCTATTCCCCCGGATGATCCGCCGGCTCCCGTAAAAAGCAAGAGACCTGGGAATGACAAGTTCCGAATTGGAACCTGTAAATCCCAGGTCTCGTGATTCTCTGTGTGTCCAGTCAACCGGTTACCATCGGGGACGGATGGCTGGCCACTCACACTCCGAATCCGTCACTTCACCAAAGCGATCGGTGCCGTGCCCGGCTCAGGGAGTTCCCCCGCGGCGACGGTTGCCTCGCGAGTGGCTCGGACGAGCGGAGCCGGCAGCAAGCCGAGGAGCAGCGAGAGAACCGCACAGGCTCCTACCGCCACCAGAGTCGGCCATGCGATCCGATGGTTGATCGGTGTGGAGGGTGCCGGCCGAAGGTACATCAAGACGACGATTCGCAGGTAGTAGTAAGCACCCACGGCGGCGTTCAACATCCCGATGACGGCAAGCCACCAGAGCATGGAGGAAGTCGAGCCGGACGCGGCATCGAGCACCGACATGAAGATGGCGAACTTGCCGTAGAAACCCGCCAGAGGCGGAATGCCGGCGAGGCTGAACAGACAGACGGCCATCGCAAGCGCGATCACCGGATGGGTTTGTGCGAGTCCCGACAGGTCGTTCACATTTTCAATCGGCCGTTCGGGCGTGCTGAGCGCAATGATCACGCCGAATGCCCCCAGCGTCATCAAGGCGTAGGCAACCAGGTAGATAAGCACGCCCTGGAGACCGAAAAAGGCCGGGGTCGACCCCGCGGTATATGTGAAGGCAACGGTCGTTCCCACGAGCAAGTAGCCGGCGTGAGCGATCGAGGAATACGCGAGCAGTCGTTTCAGGTTGTCCTGCAAGAGGGCGACCGTGTTCCCCAGCGTCATCGTCGCGACCGCCATGATCCAGCCCAGGGCGACGGCTCGGTCGATCGTAATGAAACCGGGGCCGCCCGCCGAGACAACCGAGGTGAGCACCCGCGCCATCGCCAGGAACCCGATCGCTTTGGGAACCCAGGCGAGCAGCGCCGTGATCACCGTCGGTGAGCCCTGATAGACGTCGGGAGCATAGAAGTGGAACGGCACGGCGGCCACCCGGAAGCCGAGACCGGCCATGATGAACACCAGGGCGATCAGCATCAGGTTCGGGTTCACCACCGCACTCATGTGCTGCGTGATGTAAGCCAGGGCCTTGAGGTTGCTCACACCGGTCAGGCCGTAGAGGAAGGCAAGGCCGTAGAGCAGCAGGGCCGACGAGAAGAGGCTCAGGAAGAAGTACTTGGTGGCCGCTTCCTGGGTACCCGCGTTGCGTCGGGAGAGATAGAGGAGCAGATACGTCGGCATGCTCACCAGTTCGAGTCCAACGAACAGGAAGATCAGCTCGTTGGACGCGGCGACGAGCATTGAGCCGGCGTTAATCATCAAGAAGGCGCCGAAGAACTCGGGAGCTCGGGCATCATCGACCTGGTCATGAGCCAGGGCCAACACGATGAAACCGGCGAGGATCAACACGAGCCGTGCGTTGTACGAGAACGCATCGTTCAGCGCGATCGCCGAGTAAACGTCGATCGTCTGGTGCCGAAGCCCAAACAAGATCAGCAGGGCGGCCAGCATGGTTCCGGTGGCGATCCCACACCAGAGGCGTCTGGGAAAGCGAACAAACGCCCCGGCCGTCATCATCACCGTCGCCACGAGCAGGATGAGGAGTTCCGGCACGAGGATCAACAGCGTCTGCCGGGCGATCTCTAAGGAGCTGGGAGGAAGCATCAACGGCTGCCCCTGGTGGGAGTGTAGGAAATCGAGTGAGGAACCGGCTTCGTCACAAGGCGACTCGGTTCGGACTTGGTGGCGAGTGCGGGCTTCGCCGCCCCCTCGCTCAAGCTCGGGAACCGAGCGGCGATCGGCGCAACCGCGGGATTGATTCGTTCCAGGAACGGACGAGGGTAAAGGCCGATCCAGACGACCAGGACCATCAGGGGGGTCAGTCCGGCGATCTCATGCCAGGCGACAGGCCGAATCACGTGCGGTTGATGCGCATCATCACCGTGCGGCTCATGGAGCGGCCCGAAGATGACCCGCTGAAGCATCAGGAGCAGGTAGTAGGCCCCGAGGATCATCCCGGTCGCCGCGAATACCGTCGTTCGAGGACTCTTGGCGAACATGCCCACCAAGATCGGAAACTCGCCGACGAATCCGTTCAAACCGGGGACCGCGGCCGAGCCGAGCGAGGAAAGGATCAAGAAGAAGGCGAGCAGCGGCAACCGCTCCCAGAGGCCACCAAGCTCCGACATCTCACGCGTGTGATAGCGCTCATAGATCATGCCGACGCATGCAAACAAGGCCCCCGTCGTGATCCCGTGATTGACCATCTGGATCACCGCCCCTTCGATCCCGGTCGCATTGAGCGAGAACAGGCCGAGGGCGATGAATCCCATGTGGCTCACTGAGCTATACGCCACCAGTCGTTTGATGTCGGTTTGTGCCAGGGCAACCAGGGCTCCGTAGATGATGCCGACCACCGCCAAAAAGGCGAGCAGAGGAAAGAGAACCTGGGCGCCAATCGGCGTCATGCTCAGGTTGAACCGGAGCAAGCCGTAGGTACCGACCTTGAGCAACACACCTGCCAGCAAGATCGAACCTGCCGCCGGAGCCTCGACGTGGGCCAAGGGGAGCCAGGTGTGGAACGGGAACAGCGGAACCTTGATCGCGAATCCGGCGAACAAGAGCAGGAAGATCAAGACCTGCGGGCTGGCCGACCAGGGTGCGGTGACTTGCCAACCGGCCCAGTCCAACGCCGCCAGGCCTCGGGTCAACTCGGGGATCGAGAAGGTCAAGGTGTGCGAGGGCGAATGCTGGTAGTGGATCACCACCAGGGCGATCACGCCCAGCAGCGTCAGCAAGCTTCCCGCGAGCGTGTAGAGAAAGAACGTGACCGCAGCTTGCCGCCGCTCCGAGCCACCCCAGATCCCGATCAGAAAGAAGAGCGGGATCAGGGAGAACTCGAAGAAGATGTAGAACAAGATCACGTCGAGACTGGCGAACAGGCCGAGCAGCCCCGCCTCAAGCGCGAGTAGAAACGCGTAGTGGGTCGGTGCCCGATCCGTCACCGACTCCCAGGAGGCGAAGACGGCGGGCAGCATCAGCACCGTCGTCAAGACGAACAGGAGCAGGCTCAGGCCGTCGAGGCCGAAGGAGAACCGGATGTCCGGCGACCCCAACCAGCTCAGTCCGTAAGGACCTCCGGGAGCGCCGTACGCGAATTGCGGCTCGATCACTCCCGGCTTGAAGGCGAAGAGCAAGATCAGGGCCGGCAGGATCGTCAACACCACGGTCGCCAGCGCGACCAATCTCGCGGTCTTGACGTCCATTCGCGGCGACAGAAAGAGGACCGCACTCCCCAGTAAGGGGAGGAAGGCCGTGATCACCAGCAGGGTCGCCATCACATCAGTCCTCGTCGCCCATCAAAATTGAGCAAAAATCTTTACTTGAGCAACAACAAGACCCAGAGCAGGCCCGCAACACCCAGCGCGGTCACCGCTGCATAGTACTGGATCAAGCCGTTCTGCAAGGGAGCCAGCACCTCTCGGCCGAGCAGCCGAGGCATCCAGGCGGTGCCACGAACCAGCGCTCCGTGAAGGAACCATTCGTCGAGGAACGCACTGATCGACGCGATCATCCGCAACGGACGAATGAACAGCATGTCATAGAGTTCATCAACATAGAATTTGTTGCAAGACGCCTTGTAGAGCGGCTTCAGGCTCTGAGCGATCCGAGCCGGATACGGACTCGGCTTCGCATAGAGCAAGTAGCTCACAACCAAGCCGATAATCCCGACCAGGGTTCCCACGAGCGGAGTTGAGACATCAAATTTGTGAGGATGCTCGGGATGCCCGAGGCTCTCGAATGCGAAGGTTCGCATAATATGATGTTCAAACAATCCCGTCGGACCGAACAGCAGGCCGACCACCAAGGCGCACCCGGCGAGGCCGATCAAGGGATAGGTCATGACCGGAGGCGACTCATGTCCGAAATGCGAGTCGTGCCCGTCACCGTGGCCGTGTCCATGCCCCGCGTCGTGGCCGTGAGCGTCAAGGCCCGAGCCATGAGCGGCATCAGCGACTTCGGCTTCAGGATCATCGGGGCTGGGAAGCTTCTCCGGACCAAAGAAGGTCATGAAGAAGGCCCGACCTGTGTAAAACGCGGTCATCATGGCCGTGAAAACGGCCATCCAGTAAATCAACCCGTAGATATTTGCCGATCCGCCATGCCCAACGTGCGACGCCTCTTTCAAGGCGGCAAGGATTTCATCCTTGCTGAAGAAGCCGGCGAACGGAGGAATCCCGGACAGGGCCAGGCCGCCGATCGCGAACGTCCAGCAGGTGATCGGCATCCGGTGACGAAGGCCGCGGAATCGTCTCATGTCGATGACCCCGCCCATCGAGTGCATGACGCTACCCGAGGCGAGGAACAAAAGGGCCTTGAAGAAGGCGTGAGTGAACAGGTGGAACATCGCGGCGAAGACGGCGAGCTCCGCGACCGTGCCAACGCCTGCTCCCAAGCCCATGAACATGTAGCCGAGCTGGCTCACGGTCGAGTAGGCCATCACGCGTTTGAGATCGGTCTGAGTCACCGCGATCGAGGCCGACAGGAGCGCGGTGAGACAGCCGATCGAGCAGATCAACAACTGAACGTTGGGTGCCAGGGCGATCAAAGGGGTTGAACGTGCGATCAAGTAGACGCCCGCCGTCACCATTGTCGCGGCATGGATGAGGGCCGAGACCGGGGTCGGGCCTTCCATCGCGTCGGGAAGCCAGACGTAGAGCGGCACCTGGGCACTCTTGGCGGTCGCTGCCCAGAAGAGCAACAAAGCGATCCCTTCGATCGTTCCTTGCGGCAGTCCGGCCAGAGTGGACGCACTCAAGACATTGCCGTAGCTCAGGTCATGGTTGGGAACCACGGTCCAGAGCCAGAACAAGGCGATGGCGAACCCAAAGTCACCGACCCGATTGACGAGGAACGCCTTCTTCGCCGCCGCGGCCGCCTCCGGCTTGGCGTACCAGAATCCAACCAACAGATAACTACAAGTTCCCACGCCTTCCCAGAAGACATAAGTCAAGACGTAGTTATTCGAGAGCACGAGGCCGGTCATCGAGAAGACGAACAGTCCCACACAGGCGAAGAACCGAGGGTACCCCGGATCTCCGGCCATGTAGCCCGACGCATAGACGGCCACCAAGGTCGACACGAAGGTGACCATGGAGAGCATCATCGTCGTCAGGCCGTCGACCCGGAACTCGATCGGCACGTTCAGGTTGCTGAACTCGAGCCACCGGTAGACGGTAATGACTTTATCGGGCCCGGCGGAAAACAAGAGGCCGAGCGAAACGAAGAAGGCGAGAAAAATGCCGGCAACCACCGGCAAATGCGCCTTCTCTCGCAGTTCTCGCCCAAAGGCAGCCGCGATCAACGCCCCGAGAAGGGGGAAGAACGGCACAAGCCAGGCGTTGTTCACCAGCAGATTCACAGCGGCGCTCCCATCATCAGTCTCACTCGTCGGGCGTGGCAATCACGTCGATCGAACGGCTCTGTGCTTCTCAGTTTCGTCGTTCCATCCAGGGCGAGCGCGGGTGCGCCGGCTCGACTCCGGACGGGATCAGGTGCGGATACGATTCAGGACCAGGGATCGCCTCCGCCGGCTCCGCGGTCAATTCTTCGGACGAGACCAAGGCAAGTGGCTGACCCGGTTCGCGAATGTCTTGCCAGAGGGTCACGTCGAGCGAAGATCGGCGGTTGTACAAGACCAGGATCAAGGCCAACGCGATCGACGCTTCGCAGGCAGCGACCGTCAGGATCACGATCGTGAAGACCTGCCCTGTCCAGTTGCCGTGATAGCGACCGAAGCCGACCAAAGTCAGCGCCGTACCTTGGAGCATCATCTCAGCCGAGAGAAACATCAGGATCAGGTTGCGCCGGGAGAGGAAGCCGAGCATCCCCAAAGCCATCAGCGCGGACCCAACCAGCAGAAAATTCCGCAAGATCTCATAACTGAAATCATCGGGAGGCGGCATGTCGAAGCTCACTTCCTCTCGTGTCTGACCAAGTTGAACCGAAGCGATCCCAGAGGTCCGCTTAGAGGTTTGCCGTGGTGGCGACCTGACGGTCTCCGGGGCGGATCGGCGGCTTCGGCGGCGCGATCGACAAGGCGGCGATCAGGGCGACAAATAAGAGGGCACCGGCCAATTCGACGGTGACCAGATTGTCGGTGTAGAGCGTTTCTCCCAGCCCGGCCACGTGCGGCTTGACCAGCCCGTCCTTATCGCGCAGTTGCGAGGTGCTTCGCGACGCCCGATCGAGGACCGCCCCGACCTTCGGATTCGCGAGCGCGAGGTCGCCGGTGCGAACGAGTCGAGGCTCTGCGCCGTTCTTGATCCCCTCCGGGGAGACCGAGGGAGGTCGAACGGTGAACAGCGAGTAGAGCAACGCCCAGAAGAGCAAGAAGCAGGTCAGCGTGGCGCGGAACGGCGATCGAGCGGACCGGTCGTACAGCGCCCGCCCTTCCATCTGCGCCAACATGATGACAAAGAGGAAGGTGACGATGATCGCCCCGGCATACACGATCACGGTTCCGGCGGCGAGGAACTGCGCCCCCTCGAGCAAAAAGAGCCCCGAGGTCGAGAGCACGACAGCCGCAAACCAGAGGGCGCTGTAGATCGGATTTCGCGATGTGATCGTCAACAGGGCTCCCGCCAGCGCGGTGAAGCTGAACAGGTAGAAGAAGACCCCGGACAGGAACGGCCCTGGCGGCGTCCAGAAGAGGGCGAACAGGAGGAGGGCCAACGCGGTCAGCCCTCCTCCCACCGCTTGCATCCGTCTGGGCTTCGTCGTCCCGAACTTGTGGGGTAGCAACAAGTAAGTGCCGACGGCCCCGAGAACCACCACCACGGCCGCCAGCGTCAGATCGTTTGCCTGTGTGTTCACAGCAGCAAGTTCCCTTGTCGGTACGGTACAGGCTTAGGAAAGAGGCTGGGTCGGCTGCGCGGGTGCCCCCGGCGGCACGGAAGTTGGCCCCTTGCCGAACCGCATCGGTTCGGCATCCTTGGTCATGTCGAAGACCGAGAGGAGTTTGGCCTTGTCGAAAATCATTTGTTCACGCGAAAGGCCGGTCAGGTCATAGAGGCCGGTCAATTCGATCGCCTCGACCGGGCACGCCTCTTCGCACATGCCGCAGTAGATACAGCGGAGCTCGTCGATCACGAAGCTTTCGCAGTACTTCTCACGGTCAGGCCAGGTTTCGGGAGCCGTGGCGCCGATGATGTCGATGCAATGTGCGGGGCAGGCCGTCGCACAGAGCATACAGGCCACGCACTTGACTCGCCCCTGCTCGTCCTTGTTGAGACGGTGGACGCCTCGATAGTTCGGGCTCGGGACGTGCTGCTCTTCCGGATACTGAACCGTGATCGCCTTGTTGAAGAAGGCAACGCCCGCCATGTGCCGAGCGGTGACGGCCAATCCGGCGACGATCTGGGGGAGGTAAGTCCTCTCCATCAGGTTCAGCTTCGGAGGCGTCAGTCGCTTCAAACTCGGGTCATCGGCACGCACGCGTAACACTCCTCAACGAAACAAGTCGATCGAAAAATAAAACGGCCCACAAGTCGTCGGACGAGCCCGACCCCAACGGCTCCGATCAATAGCGTGACATCACAAGCTGAACGATGGCAGCCGTGGCCACGAGGTTAATCAGGGACAGGGGGATCAACGACTTCCAGGCCAGATCCATCAGCGTGTCGTAGCGAAACCGGGGCAGGGTCCAACGCACCCACATCATGAAGAAGATCATCAAGCCGACCTTGCCGATCATGATGAAGCACTTCACCAAGGACCAGAAGAAGCCGACCTGTTCCTGACTCGTCACGAAGGGCAAGTCCCAGCCGCCGAAGAAGAGGATGATCGTCAGGTAGCTCACGGTGATCACGTTGAGGTATTCACCGAGGAAGAACATCCCGAACTTCATTGCGGAATACTCAGTGTGGAACCCGCCGACCAACTCCTGTTCGCTCTCGGGCAAGTCAAACGGCAATCGGTTCGTTTCGGCGAAGGCACTGATCAGGAAGAGGAGGCAGCCGAGCGGCTGAACCACCACGCCCCAAACATGCTTGTCCTGCCAGTTGATGATCGTGTTGAGGTCGAGCGAGCCGGCGATCAGGACGATTCCAAGGATCGACAACCCGAGCGGAATCTCATAACTGATCAACTGAGCACTCGATCGCAGGCCACCGAGGAACGAGTACTTGTTGTTCGATGACCAGCCCGCCAAGATCACCCCGTACACGCCAAGACTGCCGACAGCGAAGATGTAGAGGATGCCGATGTCGATGCCAGGCGCAAGTTGGAACTGGATCGGATTTCCCGGTCCGACTCCGCCGAACGGAACGACCGCGAACGAGATGGTCGCCGCGAAGATCGCGATCATCGGCGCGAGGATGAAGACCGGTTTGTTGACGTAAGAGGGGACCATGTCCTCTTTGAGAAGCATCTTGGCACCGTCGACCAAGGGCTGCAGCAGCGCAAACGGGATCCCGAATTCACGGCCCGCGCGATTCGGGCCGATCCGGTCCTGCGCATAGGCCGCGATCTTCCGCTCGGCGAGGATGAGGTAAGCGACCGCCCCTTGGGAGATCCCCACCACCATGCCGATCTTGATCAACGTCCCCACGACCAGCCAAAACGTCATTGATCCATTTCCTCGATCAGGAGCATGCCGGAATCATCGACCACCAGTATCTTAACGGCTTAACAGGTCGCGGAGGTCTCTCAGTGTCTCCGCCTTCGTGAACCGTGCACTTCCGCTCGACGCCCGACGTGAGGAGAATCCTCGAGACCAAGCGGCCTCGAGGTCCTCGACGCCGAAGTTTTAGGCGTCCTTCCCCCCGTTGAGGCTCGGCTCGTTCGGGCGGTCCCCATTGAGACCCCGTCGCTGCATCCAGGGATCACGAAACGGGACGCCAGCGCCAACCGGGGCGGTTGACTCGAGAACCACCCCAAAGGGAGCGACTCGCCCTCCCTCGGCGACCGCAAAGGCCGGCACAATTCCGGCCAGCTCGGCAAGGATTCCTCGGGAGTCGACCGGCCCCGTGGAGCGGCCAATCAAAATCGCCAGGACGTCAAGGTCGGGCAACGACCCATCACGGGGCGGCAGAGAGGCTTCCGCATATTGCAGCCGGCCGTCGGCGTTGACGTAGCTCCCTGCCTTCTCGGCAAAGGTGGCACCCGCCAGCACAACGTCGGCCGCTTGCGCCAGCTCCGTCACGTGCGTGTCCTGCACGACCAGGAACTCAACCTTCGGCCTCAGCTTCCTGACGTCGTCCTCGGTGAACGCCGGGTCGATCGCGTCGGAGACGACGAAGAGGCCGCGGAATTCTCCATTGGCCGCACGTCCCGAAATCGAGGCGAAGTCGATGACCTCACCCTGGAAGTGCTCGAGGATCGCTTCCACGCCACGACGGTTCGGGCACTTTTCCGAGTGGATCGTAAACGGTCGGGGGATCACGAAACTGGTGTCGCCCGTTCGACCCTTTTGCTGGTCAGGCTCAAACGTGCGATCCACGCCGGAGCGGGGCACCGGTCCCAGTGCCAGAACGTTGGCGGAGTTCAGGCCCTTGAGGTACGTGGCCAGCAAGTAGGCTTCTTCCACCGTCAGGAACGGCGAGAGGATCCCCGCCACCAAGCCGCCCGATTCGGTGATCCGCACCAGGCCCTGGCCAGCGTTCTTGAGCGCTTGATCGATCGTGGCCGGTTTAAGATCCCCTTGCTGGCGGACGTACATCGCACTCAGCAGCGCGGGATCGTTTGCTTCTTTGTAGCTATACCGACCTTCGTCGCAGATCCAGTAGTCGTTGACGTCGGGATTGAATCGGGGTTTGTATCGCCAGAGTTGCCCGCGATTCTCCTCGGCACTGACGTTGCAGCCGGTGGAGCAACGCGTGCAGATCGAGTCATGCTTCGCGAGGAACCAGACGCGTTGTTTGTGGAGGAAATCCTTGTCGAGCAACGCGCCGACCGGGCAGATATCGACAACATTTCCCGCCAACGGATTGTCGAGCGGATATTCGGGGAAGACGCCGATCTCGGCATGGTTCCCCCGCCTCATCACCTGCAGTTCGCCGGTCTGGGTGATCTCCCGAGTGAACCGGACGCACCGCGTGCACATGATGCACCGGTCCTGATTCAGTTGAATCAGGTCGGAGACTTCCTTGCGCGGGTTGACCGTGCGCTCTTCGACGAAGCGATGGTTGGACTGACCATACTCATAGCTATAGTCTTGGAGCCCGCACTCTCCCGCCTGGTCGCAGACCGGGCAGTCGAGCGGGTGGTTGATCAGGAGGTATTCCATGATCATCCGCTGATGCTCTTTGACCTTGGGGCTATCGGTCACGAGCACGGTCGTGTCTTTGGCCGGGGTCTGGCAGGCCGGGACGAGCTTCGGGATCATCTTGATCTCGCCCGTCTTCGGATCCTTGTTCCCAACTTCGATTTCGCACATCCGACAGTTGGCCACGACGGAGAGCGCGGGGTGCCAACAGTAATAGGGGATGTCGACTCCGACGCGGGAAGCCATCTGAATCGCGTTGAGCTTCTCCCCTTCGGGGATTTCGTGCTCTTGGCCGTTGATGAAGATCGTCGCCATCGGGATCCTTGAGTCTAGTTGAGGGCGTGATGAACACGCCAATCGGCGAAGACTTTCGGCGTGTGAACCACGCCCAACAGTGACGTTCTCCGTCCCACTGCGATCTGAGTTAGACCGAGGGGAGCGACCGCATCGAACCGTTCGTCGATCCGTTCAAAATCGGCAGTAGGGGTTCGACCGACAATCCGTGAGCGATCCGCTCTTGAAGCGGTGTGGCCGCGTATTTCGGATTTTGATGGGTCTTGATGTAATCCTCGAACTCACCTCGGAACTTCGCCAGCACGTTCTTGACCGGCCAGGCCGCGCCATCGGCCAGGCCGCAGATCGTGGTGCCTGGGATAATCCCCAGGTTATTGGCCATATTGACCAAGATGTCGAGGTCTTCGGAGCGTCCTCCGCCCGCCTTGATCCGCTTCAACGTCTTGTACATCCAGGCGGTGCCCTCGCGGCACGGCGTGCACTGACCGCAGCTCTCATGAGCGAAGAACCGGGCACAGTTGTAGAGATAGTCGACCATGCTCGTATGGTCGTCCATCACCGTCACCGCGGCCGTTCCAAGCCCGAGGCAGCCCGGCTTGCGGAGCCCCTCGAAGTCGAGCGGCGTGTCGAGCTCTTCCGCCGAGAGCAGACCCATGCTGATCCCACCCGGAACGGCGGCCTTGGCTTTCCGGCCCTTCCAGACGCCTCCCGCGTGCTTGTCGATCAGCTCGCGGCAGGTGACGCCGAGAGGAAGTTCAACGCAGACCTGCTTGTTCACATGGCCCGAGACGCAATACAGTTTCGGGCCGTAGCTCTTGGGCGTGCCGATCGACTTGAACCAGTCGGCCCCCCGCTCAATGATGTGCGGGACGCAGCAGAGAGTCTCGATGTTGTTCACGACCGTCGGCTTGCGGAAGGCCCCTTCGATCGCCGGGAACGGCGGCTTGATTCGCGGCCAGCCCCGCTTGCCTTCGAGACTTTCGATCAGACCGGTCTCTTCGCCGCAGATATAAGCACCTGCGCCCCGATGGACCCAGATATCCAGGTCGAAACCCGAGCCGTAAATGTTCTTGCCGAGGTGACCCGCCGCTCGTGCTTCGGCGATCGCCTGCTCCATGATCCGGTAACCGTTGATGTATTCGAACCGGAGGTAGAGGTAAGCGGTCGTCGCCTTGGTGGCGAAGCAGGCGATCGAGATCCCTTCGATGAACTGGTGCGGGTCGTGCTCGATGAGGAGCCGGTTGTTGAATGTCGAGGGCTCGCTCTCATCGCCATTGATGCACATCAGAGTTTCTTTCCGATCTTTCGGAAGGAAACTCCACTTCAGGCCGCAGGGGAAACCGGCGCCTCCTCGGCCTCGCAGCTCCGAATCCTTGACGAGCGAGACGACCTGGTCAGGGTCCATCGTCGTCAGGGCCTTCCGCGCCGCCTGGTACCCCCCGCGCGACTCGTAAACTTTCAGCGTGCGACTATCGGGCACGTTCCAGTTGCGACTCAGGACGGGTTCAAACTCGGCCACGGCCTTAAACTCCTGCGAGCAATTCGAGACGAAGAACGTGCGTGCCGCACTCCGATGGGATTCAAGCGACGGGTTTCGGACCCGCCTTCAGATCGTCGAGCATCGTGTCCACTTTCTCGGTCGTCAACGGGCCGAAGATTCGCCCGTCATCGGCCAACGCGGCGGGTGCGAAGTCGCAAATTCCCAGACATTCGGCGAATTCCACCGTGAGCTTGCCGTCGGGCGTGGTCTGTCCCGGCTCAATGCCCAACTTATGGCAGGCGTGCTCGAGCATCTCCTCGCCGCCGGTCAGCATGCACGAGATCGAGCGGCAGACCCAGACCCGCACGTCGCCGATCGGCGCCTGGGGAAAGAATCCATAAAAGCTCATCGTGTCATGGACTTCGGCCGGTGTGATCTCGAGGATCTCGGCGATTTCGGCCATCGCCTGGAACGGGACACACCGAAAGTGCTCATGAACGATGTGGAGCGCGGGCAAGGTCACCGCGCGCTTGCTCGGATACCGCGGGATGAACGCCCGGATCTTCTCGCGGATTGGCTCCGAGAGCATCGTGATTTTGGCAATAGACTCGGCGGCCATCGATCCCATTCCTCAAACCCGGGGAGTCAGTCGGACGAGTGTGAAACCCGCACCCATTTGACGATCAGCGGTCCAGCTCGGCAGCGATGATATTGAGACTTCCCAAGATCGCCACCACATCCGCAAGCAAGTGATCTTTGATGATGTGGGGGAAGATCTGGAAATGGATGAACGAGGGGGGGCGCGTCCTTGTCCGCCAGGCCGTCTGGCTGCCGTCGGTGATCAGGTAGTAGCCGAGTTCGCCGTTAGGCGCTTCGACCGCGGCGTAGATTTCGTTCTTGGGCGACTCGAGGCCGCGATTGGGCATGATCAGCTCGAAGTGCTGGATCAGGCCTTCCATGCTGTTGTAGACCGAGCCCTTGTCGGGGAGCGGGAACTTCTCGGCGATCGGCACGTTGACCGGCCCGGTCGGCAGGCTTCCCAAGGCTTGGGTGATGATCCGGTGGCTCTGCCGCATTTCTTCCATGCGAACGAAGAACCGGGCGTAACAATCTCCCTCGGTCATGTACGGGACATCGAAATCGAAGTCGCGATAGGCCAGGTACGGCTGATCCTTGCGGAGGTCGAACGTCACCCCACTGGCGCGGGCGAGTGGCCCGGCGACCGAGAGGCTGATGGCGTCTTCCTTGGTCAGGACGCCGACGCCGCGCGTTCGTTCCAGGAAGATCTTGTTCCTGAAGAGGAGCTTTTCCATGTCCGCATAGACTTTGGGAAAGCTCTGGAGGACCGCTTGAACCTTGCGAATCACCCGATCATTGAAGTCGTGGAGTACCCCGCCAACCCGGGTGTAGCCCGGGTGGAACCGATAGCCCGACATCTCTTCATAGACGTCGTAGATCTGCTCGCGGAGATTGAACGCGAAGAGGAAGGCCGTGAATGCCCCAAGGTCGAGAGCGGCGGCTCCGGTGCAGAGCAAGTGATCGCTCAACCGGGCAAGCTCGCTGATGATGACCCGGATGTACTGGCAACGCTTCGTCAGTTCGATATCGAGCAGGGTCTCGACAGCATGGTGCCACGCCACTTCATTCATGGGCGGGCTGATGTAATTCTTGCGGTCGACAATCGTCACATACTGGTTGAAGTTCAGGTGTTCGCCGAGCTTCTCGAACCCTGAATGCAGGTAACCGATGTCGGGCGTCGCCTTCACGATCCGCTCACCATCCAATTCGAGGATGAGCCGAAGGGTCGTGTGCGTCGCGGGGTGCTGAGGCCCGAAGTTGAGGGTCCAAGTGAATTGCTTGGATTCCGCGGCAAGTTCGGGATCGTCGAGCAAGTTGGCCGGCATTGATCTGGCACCTGCGAAAGAACGGCGTTCGTTTCAACGTGACTCAATACAGTACGACGGGGACCGCGGCCGGAACCGGGTCCTCAAGACTCTCCGCGCGTCAGGCGCGGGAAGTTGTGACGTTCGCCGCGTCCACGCAACGGATAATCTTTCCGCAGCGGGAACGCCGTGAACTCGTCGGGCATCAAGATGCGACGCAGGTCGGGGTGTCCCGCGAACTTGATCCCGTACATGTCGAACACTTCACGTTCCATCCAGTCCGCGCCCAACCACAGGGGCACCACCGAAGGAAGCGTGGGTTCGGGGTCGTCGAGAGCGACCTTCACGACCAGAAACTCGGCCGTTTCGAGGTTTCTCACCACGTAATGAACCTCGAAACGCGGTCCGGTCCGCCCGGGATAGCCGAGATAATCCGCCCCACCCAGCTCCGAAAGCATGGCGAACCCGCAGCGATCCTTGAGGGCACGAAGCAGGTCGACCAGCCGATCCGCGGGAACGTAGAGACGGAAGTTGTCTCGGAACCGCGTGAGGCTGAAAACCCCTTCGCCAAATAGGCCCGTGAGGGTGGCCAAGGTGGCTGCGTGAGGATCAACGGGCGTCGTTGTCTCGGTGCTCATGGTCGTCGGCTCACTCCCACTCAAATTCGCGAATCACTTGGTATCGTCAGAGCCGAGCAGACCAGGTCCGCCGGGAAGCCGGTAGCCAAATCGATCTTCGTCACCACGTTCCCCGGTCACCGAGTAACCCGCAGGAACGTCGCGGCGTTCTTCGATCATCTTTTCGCGCTCGAGCAGCTCTGGCAGACCCAAGCCCGCGAGCGAACCCCCACGCTGAATTTTTTCTTGGAGGTCGATCACCGCCCGAAGAATTTGTTCGGGACGGGGCGGACACCCGGGGATGTAGATATCAACCGGGATAAACCGATCGATCCCCTGAACGACCGCATAGGTGTCGAAGATGCCCCCCGTCGAGGCACAGGCGCCCATGCTGATGCACCACTTCGGTTCCGGCATCTGGAGCCAGATCCGTTGCAGGACCGGCATCATCTTCATCGCCACGCGGCCCGCGACGATCATCAGATCGCACTGCCTCGGGGTAAACCGCATGACCTCAGCCCCAAACCGGGCGAGGTCGAACCGGCTCGCGCCCACGGCCATCAGTTCGATGCCGCAGCAGGCGGTCGCAAACGGCATCGGCCAGAGGCTGTACTTCCGGCAGTAGTTCACCACCGAATCGAGCGTGGTCACGATCGTGTTCTCGGGAACTTCGACTTTGCCGGCCGGCTGAATCGAGACCGCCGAACCGGTGGCACCCGAAAGGGTGATCGGCACGCTCGTCTCGTCGTTTGAGCTTATCGCCACTCGAACACCCCCTTCCGCCAAGCGTAAGCGAACCCCGCGGCCAGGATCGCGACAAAGACGAGGATCTCGCCGAAAACGAGGTTGCGGAAGACAGGAGGGATCCCCGCCACGGCGGTGACCAGGAGGGCCGGAGCACCCGCCGCTGCGTCAGGCACCGCGGCGGCTGCCGCCACCGTCGGGCCCGCACTCCACTGAGCGACTGCCCACGGATAGAGGAAGAGCAGTTCCACGTCAAACAAGAGGAACACAATGGCCACGAGGTAGTAACGGACGTCGAACCGTTGCCGGGCATCCCCGATCGGATCCATGCCCGACTCGTAGGGCATCTGCTTGACGGCCGTCTTCCTCTTCGGGCCAAGGATCGCGCTGGCGGTGGTCATGCCGACCGCTACGGAAATCCCGACCAAAATCAACAGAAATATCGGCGTGAATTCTATACCCATCTGTCGCGAGACCGCCCGGCCCGCCTCACATGCGTTTCGTGCTTTGTGAAACTGTTCACAAAGTCGAACTAAAAAAATCCCAGCTCGAAAGCTGGGACCAACAGGGGAGACGTCAACGATCATACGCAAGATGATCGAGATAACAAGGGGGGACTGGATTCAGTCCTCGTCTCCCCCGATTTATCGCTCCGTTTTTTCGGTGTTTTGCGTGCGAACGAACAACCAATCCATCCAGATAGATCTGGAAAAGTGTGCGTGATTACTTGGGCTTGGAAACGCCCGATCGGGGTGCCAGTCCGGGAGCCGTCAGTCGATTGGAGGAGTCGAGCTCCTGGCTCTCACGGAGGATTTCCGTGGGGGACTTGGGTCGTTTCGGCGTCTCCCTGGTTCCGCCGAAGAGCGGTGACCGACCCGACGCCGCGCCGGAGGGTGGGGTCGCACTTCTTCGTCGCGCACTGGTGGCCGACGACGCTCTGGCCTCGATCTTCGTCGCCTCCGAGGCCTCGGGGTTTGGTTCTCGTCCGGTCCTAACACGAGAAGTGGCGAGGTCGCGGGAAACTTTGTTGGCGTCCTTGGTGTAGGCTCGATAGAGCTCGGCGCGCTTGCGCGGGTCCTTCTCCTTCAAATAGGCCATATACTTCTCGTGTCGCGACCGCTGGTCTTCGTGGAAGGTGCGATCACTTTCCTGATTGGGCTGGTAAATCCGCCCGTAATCTTTGTCATATTGGCGGTAGGCTGAATAATAAGGGACGCCCGGCCCGGTCCGCCTTCGCCCCGTGCCGAAATCGTCGCCGATCGTCGAGTCGGATTCCAGGAACCGCTGAAACTGGTTAGGCCCAGCGTATCCGCCCCGTTCCAGCAGGTTCTGGTTGGGGGTGAGTCCATAGCCCGACGGATAACTTGGGTAGACGAACTGTTCGTATTGCTGATTGTACGGTTTGTAGGGATCGGCGGTGTGATCCTGGGCGTTCGCGAGTCCAGTCCAGCCCATGGAGGTCAGGACGAACAGGCCAGCACTCGCGAGACGCCGGAAATCTAGAGCTCGTTGCACCAACATCGGCCACTCCTTTGATTCAAAGAGGCCCCCGACTTCCCATGTCATCGGAAGGATCGATGGGCAACAGGCGCGCCGACCCATCTTTCATTCTAACACACCGAAGCTCGCCGAACATGGCCCTCACCGTCCGATTGGGAGATGGTGAACCCATTCGTTCTGGAAGAAAAGCGACTGCATCGGCTGGCCAAGCGCCCAGCTGAGACGAACGGGGCCCATGGTGGTTAACTCGACCGCCTGTCTCAACTTTGGATCGCTGCGTCCCTCTTGCACTTGATCGGAAGCCGGCTCCGTTGCGCTGAAGTCCGGTTGGTGATTTCCGCTTCACGATCCGCACTCTTTGCGGGTCGAATCCGTTTCGCGGGCCGTGCGACGGAATTCCGGTGGATTGGGAACCGGGGAAGAGCCCATTTGGTTGGTTGCCACAAACCCAGGGCAAGACGGTGGAAACAGGGCGGGAATGGGATATGATGGTGAGATCGCGGCAAGGGTCGATCGCGTTCTTCTGCCTGGTTTCGCCGCCGGGCTCGCCTCACCATGGATGGGCCAATCTGGGGAGTCTCTGATGATTGGTGCGTATCTCGCGTTCGCCGTCTTGGTCGGCCAAGTCCCCGCGTCCGATCCGATGGTCCTCGTCACCCAATTGGGTTCCGCACGTTACGCACAGCGGGAAGCGGCCGCCGCGGCACTGGAGCGGCTCGGGCGTACCGCACTCCCGGCGCTTCAAACCGCCAGGGACGTGAAGGACCCGGAGATCCGAGCTCGAGCCTCAAGCCTGATCACCAAAATTGAAGGGGCCTTGCTGACGAAGCCGACCATGGTGGCACTCGATTTCCACGATCAGCCCATCGCCGAGGTCGTCCGTTCCTTCAGCGATCAGGCTGGCATCAAAATGGCGATTTACCCGGAACAGCCCCCTGCTCTACAACAGAAACGGATCACGCTCCAGGAGTCTGCGCCTCTGCCGTTCTGGAAGGCGTTGGATCGGCTCTGCGACGCGGGTCAGTTGCAATACAACTTCGGCATGCACGGCATGCCGAATGCCCGCGAACCGGTTTTTCCGCTCTTCTCGGGAGCGGGCCGCCCCGCCGGACCGATGTCGGATCACGGCCCGTTCCGTGTGAACCTCGTCGGACTCCACTATCAGCGCCACGTCCAGTTCTTCCCGACGGGTCAGCCACTGCCATCGAACCGGGTTGGCTTACCCCCCAACCCGGTGGATCCGAAGCGACCCGGCTACACCGTGAACGAAGAGTTCTACGCCCAGATCCAGGTGGCCGCCGAGCCCAGGCTCTCGGTCAGCCAGAACGGACCGCTCAAGCTCGTCGAGGCGATCGACGAGCGCGGCCAATCGCTCCTGATCCCCGAAAATAACGCACAGACCCTTCAACGCCAATCGGCCTACTTCGGTCTGACCGCCGGACCCAATTTACATCTACAGGCCCCGCTACGGCGTCCCGAGCAACCCGGCCAAGAGATCAAGCGGCTCCGGGGCGTCTTGCCTGTCGTCGTCGCGACCCGAAAGGGAAATCCGCTGGTCGTTCCCTTGAGCGGATCGAGCGGCAAGTCATTCCGTAATGACGAGGCGACGGTCGAAGTCCAGGAGATTCGAGTCAATCCGAATACGAATCAAACGAATATCCAGATCGCCGTCCGAACGAACCGAACTTCCGGGGGGGAGGCGGACCTGCTGGCGGCGCTACCGACCGCGATGGGCCGGCGGAGCGAGACGAGCCAGCAGCAGCTCGAGGTCGTCGATGGCCAAGGGAAACTGATTCCTTGGTATTTGACCAACGACGCGGAAGGGTCGCGGATGACCTTGACCCTCACGCCCCAAGAGCAGGGTGCAGCCACCGAAATTCGCTACTATGCGATGGTCCGGGCCGTCACGGACGTGAACTTCGAGTTCACCGACGTTCCCCTCCCCTGAGCCAGGCTCGCGAGCGGAGCGCGGATGGTCTTGGGATTAAAGGATCAGGACGAGGTTGTCCTTATGGATGACCTCGTCATAGAGTGCTTCCTCGAGCGTTTGTCGTGCTTGTTCCGTACGCAAGCCCCGGATCAAGCGAGCCTCGGTGGTCGCGTAGTTCGTGAGTCCGCGAGCGAACTCCTGGCCTTGATCATCGCGGATCCCCACCACGTCGCCTTTGTCGAATTCGCCGACCACTTCGACGACTCCGATGGCCAGCAAGCTCCGCGAACCTGACTCGAGCGCATGTCGGGCTCCGGTGTCCACGACGTAATGGCCTTTAGGTCGGGCGGTCAAGCCGATCCAACGCTTGCGAGCGGCCTGCGTCGAACCGCGGGCGAGAAAGAGCGACCCCACGGCTTCTCCCGCCATGATCCGGGTCAGAGGATCCGCTTTCTGGCCGGAGGCGATGATGACCGAGCCTCCGGCGTGGGTGACCAGGCGCGCGGCCTCGAGCTTGCTGCGCATCCCTCCGGTGCCGAGCGTACTCCGGCTCGTCCCCGCCCGTCCAAACGTCTCTTCGTCGAGATTCACCACGAGCGGAATCGGTTCTCCGCCAATTTCGCCGGTGCCGGGATCGGTGGGATAAAGCCCGTCGACCACGCTCAAGATCACGAGCAGCGGGGCCTGGAGCAAGTTGGTGACCATGGCCGCGAGTCGGTCGTTGTCGCCGAACTTGATCTCGGCGACGCTGATCGTGTCGTTCTCGTTGATGATCGGGACGGCGTTCCAGTCGAACAAGGCCGTGAGCGTATTCCTCATGTTCAGGTAGCGGGCGCGACTGTCGAAATCCTCGTGGGTCAACAAGAGCTGCGCGGCGTGCCGTCCGTGACGGCGAAGCCCTTCATCATACGCCCGAATGAGGTAAGATTGCCCCACGGCCGCCGCGGCCTGGAGTTGCGGCAGATTCTCGGGACGACGCGTCAGATTGAGCTGCCCCAGCCCGGCTCCGACGGCCCCTGAACTCACCAGCGCCACTTTGCGGCCGGTGGCCATGACCGCGCAAAGCTGCTCGGCCAGGTGGCCGATCCGCGCCGGGTCGAGCCTGCCGCTCGGGTCTGTCAAAACGCTGGTGCCGACCTTGACGACCCAGGTTTGTGCCGAGAGAACCACATCATCGCGAACCAGGTCACGTACCATCGCCATGAATCGAGTCTCTAACGCAAGTGAAGTTGGGGTCTATTGTAACTAGAGCGATGACGCCGTCTTCCATCCATAAACGTCCGTGCTTATGGCAAAGCTTGGCCTCGATTTACGTCGGTTTCCGCACGGTTTGAACGGGAGATGAACGACCCAAGTCGATTGAGTGAAGGTTGTCTTCAGAGGCGAGTGCCATTATAATAAAGTCTCATTACCGGCCCTAGATCAACTGCGTGAACGAGCCAACGGGGCCCCGCGTCTCATTCCCTTTTGTTGCGCCCCCCACTTACGACAAGGGCGGGGGCTGGTCAACGGGAACCATCCAAGCTCATGGGCGAACTGAATCACGAGTGCGGCGTGGCAGCCGTCTACCACGCTGCCGGTCCGACCGTCTCCACGCTCGCACCGATCTCGGGAGATCCCAACAGCGTGACGCGGATGATTCCGCGGATGCTCTTGGATATGCAGAACCGGGGTCAGCTCGCAGCGGGAATGAGCAGTTTTCACCCCGGGCGCACCGCCCTGCTCAAAACGCACAAGGAAGTCGGAACGGTGGCCGAGGCGTTTCGCCTGAATCACAAGGCGAAATTTGAGGCGATCATGCGCGGCCAAGATGGTCTCGCCGCGATCGGCCACGTGCGCTACGCCACCTGTGGTGGCGCGGATCGGAGCTATGCTCAACCGTTCGAACGCGAACATGGCCGAATGGCCAAGTGGTTCGCGTTCGCGTTCAACGGGCAACTCGCCAACTACCAAGAGCTCAAGCAGGAACTCCTCGATCAAGGCGACTATCACCTCAAGCGAGATACCGATACCGAGATCCTGATGCACCTGCTCAGTCATGAGCTCCAAGGTGAGGGTCTCGAGACCGATTGGCAAGGGGTTTTCAGTCGGCTGGCCGATCGGCTCGACGGCGCCTACAACATCGTGCTGCTCTCGGCCAAGGGCGACCTGATCGTCGCCCGCGATCCCCTCGGCTTCCGTCCGCTCTGCATCGCCGAGAACGGCCCGCTGTTCGCAGCGGCCAGTGAAAGCTCGCCGCTGGCGAACCTCGGATTCCAGAACATTCGCTCCCTTGAACCAGGGACGATGGTGATCGCCAACCGGAGTGGGGTTCGGATCGAGCGGTTTGCCGCCTCGCCGCGTCGCGCTCACTGCTTCTTCGAATGGATCTACTTTGCCAACGTCGCGAGCACCTTGGACGACCGCTCGGTCTACCTGAGCCGGGCGACCCTGGGTGAGGAACTCGCTCGACTTGAAGATGTCCCGCTCGACCCCGAGACGATCGTCGTGCCAGTTCCCGACACCGCCAAAGCCGCGGCTGACGCCATGGCGTTTGCGCTCGGCGTGCGGTCGGTCGAGGGTCTGATGCGTAATCGCTACGTGGGCCGAACCTTTATTGAAGGCACGGCGGACCGGGCAGCCAAGGCGCGGTTGAAGTACACGCCGCTTCCGGAAGTGCTCGCCGGCAAACGTGTCCTCCTCGTCGAGGATAGCATCGTCCGCTCGACCACGATGCGGGCCTTGGTCCACGAAATCCGCGACCGAGGCGGTGCACGTGAGATCCATCTCCGCGTGGCCTGTCCGCCGATCATCGCTCCCTGCTTCTACGGGATCGATATGTCGCGACGCGATGAGCTCTTCGCCACCAAGTTCCTTAATTCGCCGGATGGCCGAATCTCACTTGAAGACCAGGACCGGATGGCCAAGGAGCTTGGCGCCGATAGCCTGCGTTATCTTCCGGTCGAGGCGATTGCACGCGCGGTTTCGATGTCCTCCGACCAGCTCTGTCGCGCCTGCATCACGGGCCAATACCCGAGTGCCGCGGGTCAGAAACTCTATCAGATCGACATCGCGGGCGGCTCGCAACCCAAGGGAGCTGGCGGTAAGCGTGCTTACGAGATGGCCGCGGCGAGCACGCCGCGCTCGAGGACCTGAGCACCGACCGCGGTTCCGATCGACACCGCCACGACTCACTCGGTTCTCTGGTTGGAGAGCCGAGTGAGTCGTTTCGCTTAGCGAAGGCGATAGAGCTTGCGATAGATCGGCCGACCTTCGATTCGGTACTTCCGCTCGAAATTCGTCAGGTAATCCAGGTCGTGCTCGGGCGTCTTCGGCTCCTGGATCGGGATATCCTCGAAGAGCGAGTGCGACGCCATCAACTCGCAGATCACGCCGAAGTATTCCTCGACGTCGGTGACCACCGACAGCTCCCCGTTGGGGACGAGGCCTCGTTCGATGCTGACCACGAGGCCCTCATTGAAGACGCGACGCTTCCTGTGCCGCTTCTTCCACCAAGGGTCGGGGAAATAGACGTGAACGACTCGGAGGCTCTGGGGCGGCACGTAGCGGGCCAGGAACAGGAGGGCATCGCCCGGGAGGACTTTGACGTTCGTCAAATGTTGCTTGGCAACCCGCTCCGCAGCTTGCGCCGCGTATTTTCGAGCGACTTCGATCCCGAGAAAATTGCAGTTCGGATCACGCGCCGCGGCATTGGCGAGGAAGAGCCCTTTCCCTGAACCGACCTCGAGCTCGACCGGATGATCGTTGCCAAAGAGTGAACACCAATCGACGGGCGTCGCGCAGGTGGTCAAGTCGAGCGTGTACGGAATCGCGTCGGCCGCCATCCGGTATCTCGGACGCTCCTTCTTCGGCACAGGTCCGGGAACAGATTCTTGTGCACCCAATTCTTCAGACGTTTCCGACACCTTGGCAACCTCGTGGGAACGAAGGGTTCAATCCTAAGTTGGGAATGAGTGGAGTCGAGCTTTAGCCGAGGCGACCGGGATCATTCGGCGGTTCGAGCGGCACGGACAGGCGGTTCCGGCAGACCTCGAGCGACGCTTCGAGAGCGCGGCGTCGGGCCGTCCCCGGTGGGATCCAGGCTTCGATGAGCCGTTCCGCCCGTTCGAGCTGATCGCGCGCCTCCTCGCCGCGTCCCAGGTCGGCCAAGACCAAGCAGGCGGTCCAGGCGTGCGAAGGATTGCGCGGGTCAACCAGGGCCGCCCGTTCCAGGAGTTCGATGGCCTCCGGGCCGCGTCCGAGCTTCCAGAGGGCAAACGCTTGCTTCGCGAGGTAGCGGCCACCGCGACCATCCAGTTGTTCGGCCTCGAGAAACTGGATGTAAGCCTCACGCCAGTCTTGCCGCAATAAGTAGCAATCCCCAACCGCTCCGGAGCGTCGTGGAGACCGACCCTGCGTTTCGATCTGTCGTTGAAGATCAGAGATCGCCGCGTCGACCTGTCCCGATCGCGCCAGCCGCATCGCTCGATCGATCCGTTGATACCGCGACCGAACCATTACGAGCAAGAAAAGCACGATCAGAAGGCCGACGACACTCATCAAGAACGCGAAGAAGGTCCAGAATGCATAGTCCGTAGCCACTCCCGCTCGCGCCAGCGCAGGCTTGCCTAGATAGACGACCGCACCCAGCAGTAGCCCGGTCACCCCCCAGACGATTCTCGGAATGGGTCGAGGCACAATGCTCCGAGAGCCCCGAATGGCTCCCCCTCGCTGGGCGACGACGAATAGAGATTGCGGACCGACCCAAGCCGAAAATCAAACCCGGGCACGCGGCGAGGAACGACCGTCGGGATCGTGGCACGCGCGATCGGGGTGAGGCCAAGCCTGGTCCCACCCGGGAACGACGATCATTCCTTGGCCGGTTTCACTTCGGCAGATTTGACTTCGCGGCCAGCCAGTGGGACCCCGATGATCCGTCCGTGGTAGACCATGTTCGCGCCGACGAAGCCCTGGGTCTCGAAGATCGTCTGACGTCGATTGACTTTCTTGGATTGCGAGACCAATACCAGGCGGTCACCCGGTCGAACCTGCCCCCGGAAGCGGACATCTTCCATGCCGCCGAACCCGAGGAAGCCACCTTCCATGAGGTTGATGAAGTGGCAGTAGAAGCTCGACAGCTGGGCCGCCGCCTCGCAGATCAAAACGCCAGGCATCAATGCGTAGTCGGGCATGTGGCCCCGAATCCAGAACTCGTCGAACCCCACGTCCTTGTAGCCGATGATCAGGTGTCGTTCCGGGTCGCACGAGATGATCGCAGTTAACTGCTCCATCTCGAACCGTTGCGGGTTGCCCAGACGAATTCCTTCCCGATCGATGAGCACACGGGAGGTATCAATCGTCGTGGGATCAACCAGGGCAACGGGCGGCATTCCAGAACGTCCTTTCCCAAGGCAGGCGATAATAGGCGCGGGCTGGTCGCCGCAACCGGAGGGACCGACCAGTAACCATCTCAGATCCTCTCAGCGGTGCTCGTCTTGCCCCACAAGCTGGATCCGGTCCGGCGCGAAGATTCCCGCTATCATGACCGGAGGCTGGGCCGAGGACAAGAGGATTCATTCTCAAGTTGACGCAAAGGTCGCATTGTCATGACGATAGAATCATTGTACCGGCGTCCGCTCGGGACCATGGTGGCCTACGGATTCGACCTGATCGCCTTTGCCAGCGAACTGGAACTGGCCCACCGCCTCGGCGCCGAGGTCCTCGAAATCTTTCCCGAGTGGCGAAATGAGCCCGACCCGACCCCCCTCCGCGTCCAGGTGGCCGACGCCGGTCTGGTGATCCACAGCGCCCACGGCTGCTGGGGCGGCCAGTCGATCCGGGCCGCTCGCGTTGACCTCGGGAATCCCGATCCGGACCGGCAGCGAGAGTCGGTTGAGGATCTGCAGCGGTGCCTCGATTGGCTTCAGGACGCGGGAGGAACCTGTCTGATCGTCCACCCCGGCGGTCTCTCCAACCCCGAAGAAGTTGCCAGGCGACGGGCCGCGCTTGCGGACGGACTCATGCAACTGGCCGAACATGCGCGCGGCACCCGCCTCTTGATCTGTGTGGAGAATATGCCTCCCGGGGTTCATCCCGGGAGCCGGATGGCCGATCTGACCGACTTGGTGGCTGAGCTCAACCAGCCGGAACTCGCGGTCGCGCTCGACACCGGGCATGCCCACATCTCGGCCACGCTGGAGTCGGAGACCAAGGCCGCCGGTCGTTGGCTCCGGACAACCCACGTCCATGATAACAACGGACGACAAGACACCCACGAGCCCCCGGGGCTTGGCACGATCGATTGGCACGATTGGGGCCGCGCTCTCGACGCGATCGAATACCGAGGCCCGATTATGCTCGAGTGCGTTCGCGAACTGAGAAAGAATCCGGCGACCATTACCCCCCTGTTCCTGGAACGACTTCAGTGGCTCACCCGCGGCAGACAAATCACGGAGTAGCGAAGCGACGTCGTCACCCCCGTACCGATGAACCTGAAGTTTGGTAGCGATTGGGGGGGGATTGGCGGCAATGCCGCATGCTCCGTCGAAGCCAGTTGAACTGCGCGAAGGCGGTGATCCCTTGGCAAAGCCGGTCGCGCCGGGCTGCCGATAGGAACTCGAGGGCCGACTGCTCGGGAGCGAGCGGTCCGGACCCATTCACGGATGCGGTCGAGTTCTGACGGGCAAGGAGGAGCAACGTCGTGGCACTCAACCTGAGCCGACGCGAAGCCCTGGGCGTCCTCGGCGCAATCGGGGCCGCGACGGCGTCGTCTGCGGCGACCTCGGTGGCTGCCGGTCACGTCGAAGTGGGCCGTTACGTCAAACGCCAAGGCGTCCACGGTCGGATGACCGGAGCCCAAGCCGCCGCGGCCGCCCTCGCCTGCGAGGGGGTCGCCTGCGTCTTCGGAATCCCAGGCGCTCAGAGCAACGAGTTCTGGGATGCTCTGAAAGCGCGCCGGGTTCCCTACCTTCTGGTCACCAACGAGTCGTCGGCCAGCGTCATGGCGGACGCGGCCGCTCGAGTCACGGGTCAGCCAGGGGTCTTCAACGTTGTTCCCGGCCCCGGTCTGACCAACGCGATGACCGGAATCGGCGAGGCGCTGCTCGACAGCGTGCCGATCGTGGGCATCATCACTGACGTGATCCAAGGACCGGACGCTCCGCTCGGCCAGGTCCACTCGCTCCCCAATACCGCCCTGCTCCGCCCGCTCGTCAAAGCCTTGATCGAGGTTCATCACCAGGCGGAAATCCCGGGGGCGATCTACCAGGCGTTCGAAATCGCACGGTCGGGTGAACCCGGTCCCGTGGGGATCATGATTTCATTCCCTCATTTCACGGCCGTCTGGGACTACGACCAGGCCCCGCCTCCCCCGCGTCCGCTTCCGTTCGACGAAAACGCGTATCGTCAAGTCCTCGGGCACCTCTCGAACCGATCCCGCCGGGTGGGAATTTACGCGGGGCTCGGCTGCATGGACGCCGGCCCGGCGCTGGCCGCCGTGGCGGAGATGCTTCAAGCCCCGGTAGCGACCTCGGTCAGTGGCAAGGGTTGTATCCCCGATGGCCATCCGCTGGCCGTTGGCTGGGGATACGGCAAGCAAGGGACGCGAGCCGCCGAGAAAACGTTCAAGGACGTCGACCTCGTGCTGGCCGTGGGCGTGCGCTATAGCGAAGTCTCGACCGCCAATTACGCGATCCCGCCCCACAACGTGATCCACGTTGACGCCAACCCGAACAACCTCGGGCGCAACGTCCCCACCTGTGTGAAACTCTGCGCGGACTCGCAAGTATTCTTTGACCGCTTGCTTGCCGATGCTCCGGCGCTCCAGCGCCCCGCCTGCCCTCCACTCTGGAAGAAGATCCAGGACATCCGGCAGGTCGACCACCGCGAGAACTCGGTCCCCAAGATCACCCGCGGCGTCGATCCGATGTATTTCTTGACCCAGCTCCGCTGCGCACTCGGTCCTGACGAGCTGATCTTCGTGGACGTCACCGCGTCCACCCACTGGGCCTCCGAGGCGATCACTGTCCAGGGCCCGCGCCGCTACTTCACGCCCACGAACAACCAGAGCATGGGCTGGGCCCTGCCCGCGGCGATCGGAGCGCAACGCGTCCGGCCCGACCGCCAGGTCGTTTCGATCACCGGGGACGGCTGCTTCCTGATGTCGGCCATGGAGCTCTCGACGGCCGCCCGCGCCTGCTTGCCGGTCAAGTTCTTCGTCCTCGACGACGGCGCTTACCACTACATGCAGATGCTCCAGGAGCCGGTTTACCGCCGTACCACCGCCACCGAGATCGCGCGGATCAACTATGCGGCATTCGCCCAAGGCGTGGGCCTCGGGTACAACGAAATTGGCCAGAACCCCGACGTCGGGCCCGGCATCGCCCGGGCCTTGGCCACCCCCGGTCCCCTGCTCACGCGCGTGGTCATCAGCTACGAAGGTCGCGAGGTCCGCTGGCTCAACGCCCTCAAATCCACCTACGTCAGTCGGCTCCCAACCGATGCCAAGGTGCGAATGGCGTCACGGATTGGGGTCCGCTCGCTCAGTCGTCGCCCCGATGATGATTGAACCCATTCTTCCGGTAATTTCGGTTGAAAGGGCGAAGTCCATCCGGTCACTGACCGATAATGAAGAAGTCTCCCTGTCAAAGAACAGGTGTCCACCTGGCAAGAGTGGGTCATTTGGCCAAGGTAACGCGCTCTGGGGGGACCAGGCAGTCTAGGCTGCTCGTTTTCCTTGGCTCGGTCGGTTGGACTTCCTCGAAAATGGTGGGGACCGTAAGATGCCCCGCCGATGCAGGCTCGACCGAGTGTGGCTGGAAGCTGCCCGGTCGAAGTCAGCGGCGTCCATCGGATGAAGTGATAAACATGGATGTTAGCACAAGTCCCTCGGTCCCTCATGTGGAGTTCTTTCCTCCTCCACACAAGCCACGAGGACCGAGTCGTTGGATCGGCTGGGTGACTGATGATCACCAACAGCTCGTCCGGTTCTGGCCGGTCGTCCAGAACATGGTTGTTCAAGATTTGCGCGTCCGCTACCAGCGTTCGATGCTGGGATTCTTCTGGACGCTGATCCATCCGATCTTGATGATGACCACGCTGACGATCGTCTTCTCGCAACTGTTCGCCATCAAGCGCGAGGACTACGCGATCTATCTGTTCGCGGGGATGGTTCCTTGGAACTTTCTCAGTGGAACCGTCAACGACTCAGCGTTCTCAATTATTCATAATGAAGCGCTGATTCGTAAGATCTTCCTGCCCAAGTTGATCTTCCCACTGACGCGACTCTTGATCAATCTGACGACGTTCGTGCTTTCGATGGTGGCCCTGTTCATCCTGATGAAGCCGCTGGGCGTTCGGCTCACCCCGCAGCTCCTGCTGCTTCCGGTTGCGATTCTGCTTCTGTCCGGCTTCACGTTTGGCTTGGGGTTGATCGTCGCCACGACCAATACCTTCTTCCGCGATTGCGGACACCTGGTGTCCGTCGTCATGCAAGCCTGGTATTTCGTAACGCCGATCATCTACGAATCGAAAGATTTGCCTCCTTGGCGCCTTTGGGCCAACCCGGCGTACCCGTTCATCAAGCTATTTCAGGTCATTCTCCGCGATGGGGTATGGCCCGACCCGAGTTTATTCATGGCGGCTACCGGCATTGCGACGGTCAGCCTGGGGATCGGTTATGTCGCATTCAAGTGTCATGAAGACAAGTTCGTCTTCCGACTCTAGTCGCGTTTTGCGGTGGGATCGCCATCTCCCCGTGACCGAGGCCCTGGTCGATCTCGAGGATGTCTCGCTCAACTTTGTCAGTTATTTTGACAAAACCTACTCGTTGAAGCGGGCGGTTCTCGACTTGCTCCTCCGCCGTGAGGCGCCGATGCCGACGTCCGAATTCTGGGCGTTGCGCGGGGTGAACCTTCGGATCGGCAAGGGCGAGCGGATCGGGATTGTCGGGTCGAACGGCGCCGGTAAGAGCACGCTCCTCCGCCTGATGGCACGGATCTATCCGCCCACCTCCGGAAATCTCCGGATTCGCGGAACGGTCGCGCCTCTCATTGAAATGGGGGCAGGATTCAACCCCGAACTCTCGGGGATGGACAACATTCTGCTCAACGGCGCGATGCTCGGCATCAAGCGTCGGGAAATGCTCGAGAAGGTCGACGGGATCTTCGAGTTCACCGGCTTGCGCGAATTCGCCGACTTACCGCTCAAGTATTATTCGAGCGGCATGTTCATGCGCCTCGCGTTTGCGATCGCGACCGAAATTGACCCCGACATCCTGCTCATCGACGAATCGTTGGGGGCGGGTGATGCAGCGTTCGTCGAAAAGGCGAAGGCGCGGATCATGGGTCTCCTCGACCGATCCAATGTCGTCGTGATCGTGTCGCACGACATGAATGCACTTCGCGAGATGTGCACACGAGGAATTTGGATGCGGCGTGGTCAGGTTGCCGGAGACGGACCGATCGATCAGGTGATCGAGCAATACCTGAATGACGAGGGTCCGAGCCCGGCTTGACCGATTCATCAGCCGTCGTATCATGCGGGCGCCTGCCCATGGGGTCGGCGTCCTTGATAGATTCTCTGGGGTCGATGGAGTGACCCGCCCATGTCTCTTGCCTGCTTAGCGATCGTCGCATCCACCCTGGTGGGATGGCCGGACATCACCGTGCAGCCAAGTCGCGGCGACCGCGCGCACTCGGCCTCGTTTCGTAACCTGGCCAATCTCGACCGACCGTCCGATCGGACACTCGATACGATCAAACGCTACGATCTGTCGCGTCAGTATCGCTTCGGCACCGATCGGGCCCTGTCCAGTCTCGTCAAGCTCGCCCGCGAGCGCCCCGAGCCGGAACTGGTCTACGCGCTCGCCGAGCTCTGCTGGGTCGAGGGCCGTCGTCTTGAAAAATGGCGAAAAGCGACCGCCATCGACTACTATGTCGATTCGGTCGCGTATGCCCATGACTTTCTGACTGACCCCGAGCTCGTCCGCCCCGACGGCCAGCGCGGGTCCGATCCCCGGTTCCGAACGGCGATGGATCTGTACAACGCAGGACTTGAACAGATCCTCCGCGCCGCTCAAACCGTGGGACCGATCACCCCCGAAGGCTCGATCAAGCTCAAAATCCGCGGACATGATCAGGTGTTCCGGGTCTCGCTGGCGAATTCCGCCTGGGCCGTCGACGACGTCGACAAGATCATCCTCGCCTCGGACTACGAGGTGAACGGCCTGATCTCGAAAACGTACCAGTACGGCCTTGGCGTTCCCTTGATCGGCGTCCGTCTGGCCGACGGCCCCGCGCAAGAGGAAACCCGGTTTTATCCCCCGGAAATGACCTTCCCCTTGACGGCTTACCTCAAGCCGACATCGCGGCTCCGCGATACGGCGAGCGATGCCAACGCGGTCCGTGAGTGCACGCTTGAACTGGTGGATCCGGTGCGGACAAGGACGGTCTGCCCGCCGATGTTGATCCCGGTCGAGTCCGACTACAGTACCCCCTTGGCCTATATGTGGTCGCGGACCGACCTGAATCGCTATCGCTGGACCGGACTGCTTCGCCCGGACAAGGCCCTCGATCGCGCCAACCTGATGTTGCTCCGCCCCTACGAACCCGGCAAAATCCCGGTCGTGATGGTCCATGGCCTGATCTCCAGTCCGCTGGCCTGGATCCCAATGATCAACGAGTTGCTCAACGACCCGCACGTTCAGCAGCGCTATCAGTTCATGCTCTACATGTACCCGACGGGCGTTCCCGTGCCGATCGCGTCGGCCATGCTCCGCGAGTCGCTTCGGGAAGCGGAACGGAAGTATAACCCCAACGGTACGGATCCTGCCTTCGACCAAATGGTTCTACTCGGTCACAGCATGGGCGGACTGCTCAGCCATGTGATGACGCTCGACAGCGAAGACAAGCTCTGGCAACTGAACACCGACCGCCCGTTCAAGGAAATCGATGGCCCCAAAGAGGTCCTCGACGAGCTCCAAGGGTACTTCTTCTTCAAGCCGCTCCCGTTCGTGAAACGCGTCGTCTTCCTGGCGACACCGCACCGTGGCTCGGATCTGAGTCGAAGTCTGGTCGGTCGCGTCAGCTCGGGATTGATCTCCTACTCCGATCATATCAATGAACTCTTGGCGAAACTGGTCAAGGAGAATCCTGACGCGTTCGACAAACGCAAGTTCCGCCGGCTGCCCACGAGCATCGAGACCTTGGAATCGATCTCGCCGAACATTCCGTCGATCCTCAACGCCATTCTGATGATGAAGCCGCATTCCGATGTCGTTTATCACTCGATCATTGGATCCTTGAAACCCGGTGGGGTCGTTCGGACGACCGACAGCGTAGTGAACTACGGCAGCGCTCACCTCGATGGCGTTGAGTCAGAGCTCATCGTCCGATCCGACCACGGAGTTCAGAAAGATCCCGAAGCGATTCAAGAAGTGCGTCGCATCCTGCTGAAGCACGCAGCCGCATCAGGCGGCGCCACGCCTTCGCGAACCGCGTCGGCGGCCCCGACCGGCTCGCGGTAGGTCGGTCTGTCCCCATTGGAGAGGTCTCATGCTCGGCCTGAACTCTTTGGCATCGGCGATCCGAGGAAGTTTATGGCTCGTCCGTCGTGGGGGACTGCGGCAACGGCTCGACGAACTCGATCAGCGAACGACCGCGCGGCAACCGAACGCGGACCATCGCTGGGTTGAGCTGGACCACCGCCTCGACCTGATCCTTCGTGAGCTCAGTTCCATTGCCGGACGAGTCGATCAGATCGAGCAACGAACGGCCACCGATCATGATCTCAACGGCAGGCGGTGGGATGAGCTCGGGCATCGGCTCGAGGCGTCCGCACGGGACGCGGCGGGCACAGCCTTCCGCACGGAGCAACGGCTTTCGAACATCGGCGATACGGCCCAAGGCGCCCACGATCGCGCCTACGACGCCCTTCGCAAGGTCGATCAAATCGACGACCTGCTGCGGTCGCGCAGTCGCGTGTTCGGCCACGAGATGTTCCTCGATCCGACTGACTCGATCGTTTCTCCGATGCTGCTTCGCGACGGCTACTTTGAACCCTATGAGACCACGCTCATCGAGTCCGCGGTCAAACCCGGAGACGTCGTCCTCGACATCGGCGCGAATATCGGCTACTACACCTTGATCTTTGCTCGACTGGTGGGTGAGCAGGGACGTGTATATGCGTTTGAACCCGACCCGACGAACTTCCGGCTCTTGAGGAAGAACGTCCGCGCGAATGGCTACCAAAACGTCATTTTCGTGAACAAGGCGGTGGCCGAGGTCTCCGGTCCCCTGTCGCTCTACCTCTGCCCCGATAACAAGGGCGACCACCGGATTTTTGAGTCCGTCGACGACGAGCGGGCCGCCATTCCGATTCAGGCCACGACTCTCGATGAACATTTTGCCGAGTACCAAGGTAAAATTGACTTCATCAAGATGGACATTCAGGGATCCGAAGGCCGAGCCGTCCGCGGCATGCAACAACTGCTCCGTAAGCATCACGATGTCAAGATCATCACCGAGTTCTGGCCGGCCGGTCTCCGCCGCAGCGGCATCGAGGCGGAAGCCTATCTTCACGATCTTGAGCGTCAAGGTTTCGGTCTCTTCCGGATCGATGAAGAAGGGGAAACGACCGAGTTGACCACGAGCGAGGAGCTGCTCTCGCTCTATCCGGACACTCGCGAAGACTTCGGCAATCTTTATTGTGCCCGAAGCGCCTGAGTCATCGCCATTCGTATCGGTAAGTTTTCATGAAATGGGACAAGCGGCTTTTCCCATAATGATGAGCCGGGAGCCAACGCCGATCGGCGGGAGGGCCGGAATCACCGGTTCCCCCTCGTCGGGATCACGATCGAGGTCTGATCGAAAGACGGCATGTTTTTTGCGAGTTGCCCCGCGGAGAGACGTCCCGACCAGGCGTCGAGGACTCGCCGCGTTGAGGGGAACGGTCCCGCCATGTTCTTTCAACCGATCATTCAGCGGTTTTCCGGCGCACGTCACGCGAACCCGCCAGGCGAGGCGCGGATTGCGATCGTGAGCACGCCACGGTCGGGCAATACCTGGCTCTGCAACATGTTGGATCATGCCTATGAGTGCGCAACTCGTGAGCACGGTGAGCTCGCACTCTACAACCCCCTCGATGCTCCCTGGAGTAACCTTCCCGATCGCTGTATCGTCATGACCCACTGGCATCGGGTCGAACCGTTACCGACGCTCTGGAACGAGCACCGCTTCTTCACGATCACGCTCGCTCGGCATCCGCTGGACGTGCTGCTCTCGATCTTGCGGTACGCTCCCTGTGAAGGATCGCTCGGCTGGCTTGCCGGGCAAGCGGGGGATGAACGGCCCATCTTCGGGGTCGCGCCCGAGAGCGAGGCGTTCATTCGGTACGCGACCAGTCAACGTGCCAAGGCCCTCCTCGCCGTGAGTACCCAGTGGTGGACCGCTCAGGGTGTCCACCGGATCCGCTATGAGGATCTGGTGCGCTACCCCAAGCGGCAACTTTTGCAAATCGCAAAATCACTGGGAACGTCCCCTTCGATCGGTTTTGACGAAGCGGTCACGGCGTGTGCGATGCAGCGAATCCGCAACCCGATCACCGCGCGCCAGATCTGGCCAGGGAAGCCCGGACTCTGGCGGACACTCCTCACCGCGCACGTCGCTCGGCGGATCGCCGCGGCTCATCAAGATGTCTTCTCGGCACTCGGCTACGATTGCAATCCCGACCGATCGCTCGACTCGCGCAAGGCGTCGCACAACTGGTCGCGAATCGTCTCGGCCCAGGCCGGGGGGCTCAGTTACGGATCGTCGCAATCGGTCGCTTGACCATGTCCAGAACCAGGGCTCGGAAACCAAGGTCGCTCGACCCGACTGCTTGAAAAAGCTACACTGCGATTTATCGTCGTAACACTGGTTTCCCCTCTCCTGGATGGCATCGTAATGAGCGAGACCTTGGCCGACCGGCTCGTGAAATTCGCCCTTGAGACCCGATATGACGACCTCCCCGTGGTGGTCATCGTTGAAGCAAAACGCCGGCTGCTGGACGCGTTCGGCTGCGCGGCCGGGGCGCTCGACGAAGAGGCTCCGTTGGTGGCGCGCCGGGTGGCCGCGAAGGTCGGTGGCGATCGTGGGTCGGCGCTCATCGGCGGCGGTCGGGCCTCGGCCGACTGGGCGGCGTTTTCGAACGGCGTCCACATCCGTTATCTCGACTGCAACGATACCTATCTCTCGCTCGAACCGGCGCATCCGAGCGACAACTGGGCGGCGGTCATGGCGGCCGGCGAGGACGTCGGTGCCGATGGCCGCGCCTGGATTACCGCCGCGGCCGTTGCGTACGAGGTCCAGTGCCGCCTCTGCGATGCCGCCAGCATCCGGGCTCGGGGATGGGATCACACGACTTACGGCTCGCTCTCCACTGCGTTGGCTGCGTCGAAGCTGTTCGGACTCTCGCACGCTCAGACCGTGCATGCCTTGGGGATTGCAGGGACAACCGGGACCGCGCTCCGCTTGACCCGCGCCGGCGAGTTGTCGATGTGGAAGGGATGCGCCTTCGCCCACGCCGCACGCAACGGCGTGTTCGCCGCGATGCTGGCTCGAGAAGGGATGACCGGGCCTGCTCCCTTGTTCGAGGGCGACATGGGCTTCTGCCAGCAGGTTTCCGGCCCGCTCGCGCTTCCCAAGCTGGGTGGTCCTGCCGGGGGTGACTGGATGCTTCCCAAGACCTCGATCAAGTTCGTGCCCGCGGAATATCATAGCCAGTCCGCCATCGCGGCCGCGTTCGAGCTCCGCCCCCAGATCGGCGACCTGACCAAGATTCGCTCGATTGAAATCGCGACGTTCCGCACCGCAGTCGAAATTATTGGGCAGGATCCCGAGAAGTGGCGTCCGAAAACCAGGGAGACCGCGGATCACAGCCTCCCCTACTGCACGGCGGTCGCACTCGTGGATGGCGAAGTCTCCGCGCGGCAATTCCTCCCGGAGCGTCTTGCCGACCCCGCCCTGCTCGACCTCGTCTCGCGGACTACAGTCATCGAAGATCCCAAGTTGACGGCCGGCTATCCCGCAGGAATTCCGAACCGGGTGCGCGTGAGCCTTGAGGATGGCTCGGTCCTCGAATCCGAAGTGGCGTTCCCGCCGGGTCACGACAAGAATCCCCTCACCGATGCGCAACTCGCGGTGAAGTTTCATGGCCTCGTCGACCCGGCGCTCGGTTCCTCGCGTGCTCAACAGATCTGGGATCAGCTCTCGAAGCTCGAGTCTGACCCCAAACCCCACGAGTCGATTTCTCTTTTGAATCCCGCTTAAACACGAATGAATTTTCATCATCCGTTTGGAGTTGAGTAAGCCCAAACGGTTGGAGGATCCGCGGGCGGCGGGGGTGTCAATTCCCTGCCTCCCGTATCGCTTCGCCAATTCAAAGACAGGGTGCTCCCTTCCTCTGCCTGAGGGGGGCGAACTCCCTGGTCCGTGCTGAATCGGAATTGTACAAAATGGCTCGATGAGGTAAGACTCCGAGGCAACCCCCCGAGAATTGTAAGAACGACGCAATCGATCGGACGACTCTCCCGGCGCAGCGAGCTCATTCATGGATGAAAGTTCTAAACCAACGGACGAGTCTCGATCCTCCGAAGCCAGCCGGTTTCGAGTCATTGACCGGGTTGGGGTCCAACCCGGGCTCACCTTCGCCGCGGTGATCGATCCCTGCGCATCCGACTCGATCAGTCTCGACCTTGCGGCGGGCCGTTTTCCATCGTCGACCCGCCCTGCGATCGAGTACTTGCAGGCATCAACGTCTCGCGGTGGCCGAGTTCTCGACCTGGGAACTCATGTCGGTACCTTCACGCTCGCCGCCGCAGCGCTCGGCTATGAGGTGATCGGTGTAGAAGCGTCGCCGCGTAACGTCGCGCTGTTGCGTGCCAGCCTGCAACAAAATGGGTTCGATCGAGTCCACCTCGTCAACGCGGCGGTCAGCGATCGGTCGGGAACTGTCGAGTTTTCCCAGGCGGGACCGTACGGCCATGTCGGCGCCCCCGAGGCCGGTCAAACCTCGGTCTCCGTCCCCGCGGTGAAAATCGATGACCTTCTGGCGGAATGGGGCTGGGATCGGGTTGACTTCCTCAAAATCGACATTGAAGGCTCTGAAGTTGTCGGCCTGAAAGGCATGCCTCGGCTGCTGTCAGCCTCCGATGCGCCGACGGTTTTCATCGAGTCAAACGGGCACACGCTCAGCTATTTCGACGAAACCCCGGCGCGTCTCAAAACGGTGCTCGCGGACTATGGCTACCGAAGCTACCTCATCGAGCTCGGTCGACTCTGTCCGGTTCAACCGGCCGACTTTCAACCGGTCACTTGTGTCGATTACCTGGCACTGAAACGAGCGACTCCCGTCCTGGATGTTTGCCGGGTGGATCGGCCTCTCACGTTCAAGGAGCTCGAGGTCCGAATCGTCCACTCGGCCCATTCGAGTCACGACTCCGAGCGGCTCTACATTGCCAAGACGCTCACCAGTGCGTCCGCGGAGCTTCTTAGGTCACGACGTGTTCACGAGGTGGTGGAGTTGCTCAGGCAAGACCGGTGCGGCGAGGTCCGAGCGGCGGCCTCGGCGATTTCCCTTCAACCCGCGCGCTCGGCTTGGTGGCCCGGCTGGCACCGTGGGATCGCGGCCATCCGAACCCCGTTCTATTCAAGGATCAGCCGGGCACTCCAGCGATCGAATTCGCCCGCGGATCGCGGTTGAGTCTGGCCCTTTTTTTGTGAAGTTCAGTGAAGGGTCAGGGTCGGTCTTGCCGAGTGTATCGGTTAGGATGCGCGAAGCGCGAGCGGTTTCGATCGCTCGGGCAGGCGACCGAGATCACGACGAGACCGGTGCTCCTCAAGGACGAGGATGAAGCATGCTCTTTAACACGTTCCATTTCGCGTACTTCTTCGCGATCCTCCTGCCGCTCTACTGGATTCTGCCCCATAAGCCGCAGAACTACCTGCTCCTGGCTGCGAGTTACTACTTCTACTCGTGCTGGGATCCGCGGTTTCTCTCGCTGCTCCTCCTCTCCACGGCGATGGATTACGCCTGTGGATTGGCGGTTGATCGCATTGAAACGCCGCGAAAACGTAAACTGTTCGTGGCGATAAGCATGGTGCTCAACCTCGGCATGCTTGGCTATTTCAAGTATTACAATTTCTTTGCGGAAAGCCTTCAGGCCGCACTGGCGCGAGGAGGAATCTCGGTTCCCTTGGCGCAGTTGAACGTGGTCTTGCCGATCGGCATTTCGTTCTACACGTTCCAGTCGATGAGCTACGTCATTGACGTCTATCGCCGCGACATCAAGCCGACGAGAAACTTCATCGAGTTCGCCGCCTTCGTCTCGTTCTTCCCCCACCTCGTCGCCGGGCCGATCATGCGTCCGACGACGTTGTTGCCCCAGATCGAGAAGCCGCGACGCTTCAACCTCCAGCAGTTCTATCAGGGCATTTACCTGATATTTTGGGGTCTGACCAAGAAAGTCGTGGTCGCCGACAACCTGGCCACCATCGTGAACGACCTGTTCAACCGGTGGGAAACCATTGATGGTGGTCTGGCGATGATCGCGATCTACGCGTTCGCGTTCCAGATCTACTGCGACTTCTCGGGGTATACCGATGCAGCGCGAGGCATCGCGAAGTGCCTCGGAATCGAGCTCGCCCTGAACTTCAACCTCCCCTACTTCGCCACCAGCCCGCAAGACTTCTGGAGCCGCTGGCATATTAGCCTCTCCACCTGGTTGCGTGACTACCTCTACATTCCTTTGGGGGGAAGTCGGGGCAGTCAGTTCAAGCTCTACCGCAACCTGATGTTGACCATGATCATCGGCGGGCTCTGGCATGGGGCGGCCTGGACCTTCGTGCTCTGGGGCTTCTACCAAGGGGTCTTGCTGGTTGGTCACCGGCTGGCGCGACCGCTCTTGGATCGTGTTCGCCCGACCGAGCTGATCGACCGCGCTTGCTGGAAGGCGTTGCGGATCTTCGTCACCTTCCACCTCGTCTGCCTCGGCTGGTTGATCTTCCGCGCCAGTTCGATCGCCCAGGTCAAAGGCATGCTCGGGGCCATCGTCTACAAGGCGTCGATCCCCGCGTCGGCCTACATTCTCCCGGTCGCGGTTTGCATTCTCCCGCTCCTGCTCGTCCAGATCGTTCAGTTCTTGTCGAAGGACCTGGACGTCGTGTTCCGAACTCCGTGGTACGTCCGGAGTGTCTTCTACACGGCGTGCTTCTACGCCTTCGTTCTGGCGGGCAATTTCGGTGGGAGCCAGTTCATTTACTTCCAGTTCTAACCGAGTGGTGAGGACCGCAAATGCCCACGCTGCAACTCCGCCAGCGCGGGTCGGCCCTCCCGGGCGGCCTGCTGGGAATGCTCATCTTGATGGCGGTGGTCGAGACCTACGTCGCAAGACATGATCTGGACTACACCCGACCCGACTTCTGGGATTGGAAGTTGACCGGCAGGAACGCGCAAACGAAGACGCGTGACTGCCAGGTCCTCTGCTTCGGGACCAGCCGAATCCAGCAGTCGATCGTGCCCAAGGTGATCGAGCACGAGAGTGGCTTGAAGACCTGGAATCTTGGAATCTGCTGGGGACAGGCGCCGGCCTCCTATTATTTGCTCAAGCGAGCACTCGAGTCGGGCGCCAAGCCAACCTCGATCCTCGTGGAGTACCACCCGACCGTCCTCACCGGTGATCCCTGGGGCGCCAAGGGGTTCTGGCCTGACTTGTTGAATTTCAAGGAAACGTTGGATCTCGCCTGGGCCGCTCGTGACGCAACGTTCTTTGGAGCCACGGCCCTCGCGCACAACGTCCCCACCGTGAAGGATCGTTCACAGATTCAGGCAATGGTCTTGGCGGCCTTGTCCGGCAAGTATGCCTCGAATTGGGGACCCACGCTCACGGCGATGCGCAATCGGAACTTCAACCGGGGCGCGTTCGTCATGCCGGACAACGGCGGCTTCCACGGGGAAATTGGCTCGATCTATCAGGATGCTTTCTTCGGCAAGCCCTGGTCTTGCACCACGTTGAACGCCTCCTACATCCGGAAATTCCTCGATTTGGCGAGTTCACGGAATATCCAGGTCTACTGGGTGCTGCCGCCGTTCGCGGCGGAACTCCAGGCGAAGCGTGAGCAGGCGAACAACGTGGCGCGGTATACGAATTTCGTACGCGGTTGGATGGCCGAGTATCCCAGTCTGACCGTACTCGACGCCGAATACTCCCACTTTGACTTGAATGTCTTCTTCGACGCCGCCCACCTCAACCGACAAGGCGCATTGGCCCTCAGCGCATTGGTCGGCAAGCAACTCCGCACTCAGCAAGCCCAGCCGCCCAAAGATCGATGGGTCAGACTCCCTGAATATCAAGAGTGCCGGCCCACGTTCCGGGTCGAGGACATGCGGATGTCCCAGGTGTACCTCCAGCAAACCGGGAAGCTCCGGAAATGATCGCACCCACCCTCGGCCGAACCGCGGGAAGCGTGCCGCGAGGGCTGATCGGAATGATTGGAATGATCATTCTGGTCGAGTCGATCATTAGCTATCATCATCTGGATTTCACCCGATTTTATATTCATGACTGGCGAGCGATTGGCGATACGATTCGGACACAATCGCCCGACTGCTCCGTCCTCTGCTTCGGCGATAGCCTCGTGAAATTCGGGGTGCTACCACGCGTCATCCAGGACCGGACCGACGCACGGGTGTACAACCTGTCGCTCTGCGGTGGGCAGGCGGCCTCGAGCTATTTCCTGCTTCGCCGCGCGATCGACGCGAAGTCGAGACCGACCACGGTCCTCGTCGACTATGCGCCTCATCTCCTGATGGCCGAACCGCGACATAACATGCGCCAGTGGCCCGAGCTTTTGAGTTTATCCGAAAGTATCGAACTGGGATTGGCCGCGAAGCATGCGGGGTTTTGTGCGGAGCTGGCCTTGCGTTGGATTTTTCCCTCGATGAAAGATCGCGACGAGGTGCGCGGCGGTATTCTCGCGGCGCTCCGAGGTCGGCCCGCGTCGCGCCGTGACGATGTCCTGGCCCACCGTCAGGTCTGGGAGCAGAATCTCGGGTCCGATATCCACCCTGCCCGGTCGTCGTTCGATGTCAATGACGAACTCGACCTGTCCAATCCTGGCTATTTCCCTCGCACCTGGTCGTGTCATAAGGTCAACGCGTACTATATTCATGCTTTTCTCAAGCTGGCCGCCTCGAACCATGTCCAAGTGGTCTGGCTACTACCCCCCGTCGGCCCCAGATTTCAGGCCCGGCGCGACGAGTTGGGTCTTGAGTCAAAATATACAGCATTTCTAAAACCGATGATCGCAAAATATCCTAACCTTACGGTCCTTGACGCTCGCCATTCAGGCTACGATTCGTCCCTTTTCGTCGACTCGCTCCATTTGAGTCGACCCGGCGCCGATGCCTTCAGTCGAGAGATCGCCACCGCCTTGGTTTCTATCGAGGCGGATGCGTCCTCCACCGGTCGTTGGGTTCGAGTGCCCGGTGTTCGCCTCCGAACCGCCTCGAGCATCCCGGCCGATTGTGTCGATTTGAGCATCGCTCTTCGCTTGCCAATCAAAGGACATCGACGATGAACGATGTGCCCCGGGTTCACCGGCGTGGCTCAGTCCCTGTTGGCCTCCTGGGAATGATCGTCCTGGTCGCGACGATCGAACTCGGGTTCATGCGCGGCAACTTGGACTTCATGGACAATGTTGCCGTCAGTTGGAAATACACGGGGAAGATCGTCAAGCGCAAGGCCAAGGGGAACGCGATCCTCTGCTTTGGCGATAGCATGCTCAAGTTTGGGCTCTTACCTCGTGTGCTCACCGAGGGCACGGGCCAGAAGGCGTATGGTCTCGCCGTCTTGAGTGGGTCGGCCCCGTCGAGCTACTTCCTCCTGCGGCGTGCCTTGGAGACAGGCGCTCGTCCCACCGCGGTCATCGTTGACTTCGCGCGCGGAATCTTGGGGGATGGCCCCGCGTCCGAGACTCGACCCTATCCTTGGGTCGAGCTCCTCAAGCCTCGCGAGGCCGCCGAACTCTGCTGGACGGCCAAGGATCCGAACCTGGTCGCTTCGCTCGGCCTGCGGTCCGTGTTGCACTCGGTCCGGCAACGGCACGAGATCAGGGCCCATGTGTTGGCCAAGTTGCGTGGAAAGCCGACTGACCAACGTGACGTATCCCCCGCGCTCTGGCGGAACTGGAATACCAACGACGGCGGCCAGGCTAACCCCAAGGTCGAGCCGTTTGCCGACGTCGTCATTCCGGAAAACCACCCGATCAAGCCCGGTACGTGGCGCTGCGATCCGGTGAACGAGATCTACGTCCACCGGTTCATCGAGCTTGCCCAGAGCCACGGCATCAAAGTCTACTGGATGCTCACCCCGGTCACTCCGGGGACGTTCTCGAGTTGGGTGCACAGTGGTGACGAGCAACTGTTCATTAACTATGTTCGTGCGCAGCAGGCTCGGTTCTCAAACCTGGTCGTTCTCGACGCACGCGATTCCGGCTATGAACGGTCGGTCTTCGTCGACGGGGTCCATCTCGATCGCGACGGTGCCTCCGCCTTGAGCGTCGGGGTTGCTGAGGCTCTGAGCCGATCGACCACCGAACTGGAATCGGAGCGAACCCAGTGGGTCAAAATCCCCGCATTTGATGATCGTACGCCCCGCGTCGCAATCGAGGATGTAACGGAATCACGTCTGGCTCTGAAGGCCGTCTGGGAACAGCGGAAACGACGGTAAACGCACAGCAAGCGGCGAAGATCGAATTCTTGTAGGGTGGGCACGGCCCACAATCCCGATCTCACTGCCAGCAAGGTTGATGAAATCGCATACAGCGGTCTACCGTCGAATGACACACGAATCATGGTTATTCACAGCGAAATCATGAGTATTTTGTGATTCATTCGTTCGTGTTCAGCCCCAACGGGGCGGCGCATGGATGCCTAGCACAATGCCCCAGATATTGATGATGTTTATTATTGTTGAGTCCCGGTAATCGTTCGCGCCCCGGCGTAGAAGTTGGCCTACCCCTGGTTTCCACGCTCCGCGTGAGAACGAGGGTGAAGGCAGGAGTTGTGTGGTACAACAAGGGCGTTGCCCCGGGCTTTCTTGGGCCGCCCGGTTGGGGCTGAAACTCGCGAGAGCGTACGCCACTCGACGGTAATCGGCAGTAAGGCAGGGTGGGAGCGTACGCTCTCTGTCGTCTCAGAGAGACAAGATAGAAATCATAAGCCGGGATACTTTGATCGGAATGTGATCGAACGGTGGGAACAGGCCTTGAGTATCGCGGGGTGGGAGCCGGGATGAAAAGGCAGGGAGCTCGCGCTCCCCGCTCGCCTTTTGCGTCTGTGCCCGCTGGCGGGGAAAGTCGCCTTAGCCTGCTCGCAATTTATCATCGGGGGCGATCTCACCGGCGATCGCCAGCTTGCCTGACTCCGGTGTGAGGTCCTCGACCGTCTGCTGGAGATAGTCGACCTGACGTTGGAGGCGGACGAGTTCGCGCACGACATGCTCCATGAGCGTGTTCGCCTCGTCGGTGAGTTGCTGCTCGGTGGGACGAAGACAGCGGGAGAGATAGCTCTCGAACTTGTGCAGAAAGGGCCGACGAAGCGGCAACGTTCCGCGCCAGATTGCCTTTGCGACTTTCTTCACGAGTCGTTTCATGAATTCACCTGGATCAACGATTCCCAAGGGGAAGAGCGGGTTCACCCGCGCCGTCCGAGTTTTCAGGCGGTGATCGCCTTGCCGGAACGCCTGAGTCGCGACTCACGGAAAGTCTTTCCGGCCAAGGCGAGTTGCCTGTGGGAGCGTTCGATAGCCTCGACATACTGCGCGGCCACACGGGGCCACTCATGATGGTCGAGACAGTGCTTCCAAGCCGCTTCGCCCAAGCGTTTTCGCTCTGCGTCCTGGCTTGCCAGGTCAAAGAGCGCCCGACGCAGGCCGTCGATCCCGTCGCTCTCCCAACGCACCTTGCGAACCACCTCGGCGGGGTAATCCGAGAAGGTCGCCACGTCGGTGACGATCGTCGGCACTCCAGCGGCCAGCATATTGAGCAGCGCCCCTGAAGTCTCACCGTTGGTGGGCGGAAGTCTCAGGTTGACTCCCAGGTCGGTCACCGCAATCAAGTCGGTGAAATTATTCCAGGCTTGGCGGCCGAGGAATCGGACGCGATCGTGCAGACCGAGGGCCGCCGCCTGGCGACGCGCGATCCCGCCATCGGCATCCTCGCCGACGAACAAGAACATCGCCTTCGGATTGGCTCGCGCGACCGCCTGGAACGCGTCGAGCGCTTCAGGGTTCATCTTGTCGGGATGAATGAATCCGAAGCTGGCCACGATCAGCGCGTCTTGCGGAAGATCAAACCGGGTGCGGATCGCCGTCTTTTCCGCGTCGGTCGGTCGTCTCGGCCAGATCCCGTGCGGGATGACCATCGTTCGTTCGGCGTGCTCGGGGCGCGTGGCCGCCACCTGGGCGAGACACCAGGGCGAATGGACGACAACGAGGTTGGGCGTGTCGAACATCCGGCGGTTAAGATACCACCCGCGTTTGGCGCATTCTCGCGCCACGACTTCCCAATCCCAATCAACGCTCTTGAGCATTGACCGGATCTCGTCCGCGTGTTCGGGATACCACTGGAGCAGCTCATTACGAATGTATTCGCGTTCCATCCCCCGAGTGTGCCCGTAGTGGAGATGAAAACCGGCCAGGCAGAAGTCGTGGAGCGTGGCGACTCCAGGATGGCGAAGCATCGTTTCATAGAGATAGCTATGATAACGAGAGTTTCCCATCTGGTAGACGATCCCGTGATAGTCTTTCGTCCCCGCGTAGAGGCCGAAGACGCGGGCGTCGATGCACTCGAACTCGTCGGACGCCAGCGCCAGATCGGGGCGGTATCCGATGTCGTGGAACAGGTCGATCTTGTACGTCTTCGTCAACTCGTTCAGCAAGAAGACGGAATAGTCGGAGATCCCCGACTTGCGCGGGGGGAGCGGCGAGAAGAAGGCGATTCGGGGCCGATTGCTGTGAGCCCGATCGATCCGGAGTCGAGGCAAGGCTCGTCGCCGTCCCAAGCCTTCCACGGCCTTCGCTGTGCGTTCAGCCGTCAGATCCCAACTGAACTGGCGCGACTGAACCGAGGCCCGATCCCGGAGCGTCTGGGCCAACTCGGGATTCTCCAGGATTCGTTCCAGTTTCTCGGCGATGTCACTGGCGTCGCTGACGTTGGCCAGAAGGCCGGCGTCGCCCACGACCTCGATCTGCGACGAGTTATTGCCCGCGATGACCGGCGCACCGCACTGCATCGCTTCCAGCAGGGGCAGACCAAAGCCTTCGTAAAACGAGGGGAGCACAAACGCGGAGCAGCGCTGGTAGAGAATCCGCAGCGTCTCGTCGCTCACCTCGTTGGTCCAGATGAACGGTTCTTTGACGCCACGCTCTTTGGCGTATTCGCGAACCTCGGCGATTTCCCACTCACCCGACGAGAACGTAAGCACAAGTTGATAGTTTTGCTGAAGTGTTTCGTCCAGCCGGCCGTAGGCGTCGATCAAGCCTCGGGTGTTCTTTCGGTCGACCAGTCCGCCCACATTCAGGACGTATGGTTTGGTGATCCCGAGCTCCCGGAGCACGGCTGCCGAGGTGTCGGTCAGGGTCGGTGACGGGTCGGGCACGAAGAATTTCCGGTCGCAGCCCGCGCCGATCGATACGACCCTCTGCTCCGGGATGTTCAGAGTGGAAAGGATATCTTGGCGTGTTGCGTCGGAGATCGCGAGCAGGAGGTCGTACCCTCGCAGGACTTCGAGGCTGCGATAGTAGCGCATCAGGATCGGATCGTAGGCGTTCTCGACCGGAAAGAGGAAGGGGATCAAGTCGTAAACGACCGCCGCCATCTTCAGGCCGTTGAGCGGTGGAGCCGGTGGGCAATAGTTGTCCCAGGGTTCGAACGGGCTGAGAACCAGGAGGAGATCGAGGCCGTCCGGGTTAGTCCGTACGAGCCGGTCCATCCGCTGGGTGACCGTTCCGCCTTCCGATTCCGAGGCCTGGCCGATGATGCGGACCGTCGCCCCTTTGGCCTCCGGGATTCGCTCGGCCGAGAGCGCTTCATAGACATAGAAAACGAACTCGTGTCCGTCGTCCCTGGCCAAGAGCGACGACACCAGGTTGATGCCGTAGCGACCGATTCCGCGGTGGCCGTGATGGGGGGACTGTACCCCGAGCATGTCGACGCCAATTCTCACGGGAACGACCTCCTTGTCGTTTCATGCCTCATCATGAGGCACCGGCCGCGAAACTTATCCCCATGGCAGTTTCACGTCAACACCAAGACGCAATCCTTGGCGATTCGAACGCCCCGCCTTGGGATTCCGCCGGAATTGACCATGCCCCTTGCGTCGATACGATGGTTCTTGGAGTCACGGATCTCGTGGCTCGTTGGAATTCGATCCCTTCGAAATCTCGAGGAACCCTCATGCCCTCTCCCGGTGCTCGATTGCGTGCGGCGTGGGTGGAACAGCCGATTTCCATTCCCGGCGCCTTTAATGCGCTGACGGCGAAGCTCGCGGAACGACTTGGCTTCTCCGCGGTCTACTTGTCGGGCGGAGCGCTTTCGGCGGGCTGGGCCGGCTTGCCCGATATCGGTCTCCTGTCACTCACCGAGTTTGTGGAGCAGGCCGCCGTCATCGCCCGAGCGACTTCCCTTCCCTTGCTCTGCGACGCCGACACCGGGTTCGGCGAGGCGATCAACGTGGTCCGAAGCATCCAGCTCTTCGAGCAGGCTGGGGTCGCAGGAGTTCACCTCGAGGACCAGGTGCTCCCCAAGCGTTGTGGGCACCTCACGGGGAAATCGCTGATCGAGACCTCGGCGATGACGGCGAAGCTCCGCGCGGCCGTCGAGGCGCGTCGCGATCCCGATTTCGTGATCATCGCGCGGACCGACGCGCGATCGGTGGAAGGCTTCGACGCCGCGGTCGAGCGTGCTCGCGCCTATCGGGCGGCCGGCGCTGACATGATCTTTCCGGAGGCTTTGGAATCGGCCGAGGAGTTTGAGCGGTTCGCGGCGAACGTCGAGGGGCCTAAAATCGCCAACATGACCGAATTCGGGCGTAGCCCGTTGCTCACGCTCGACGAGTTGGCTCGGTTGGGATACCAGGCCGCACTCTTCCCGCTCACAGCGTTCCGAGCGGCGATGCGCGCCGTCGAGCTGACGCTCGTCGAACTTCGGAATTCGGGCACCCAGCGCGGGATCGTCGACCAGATGCAGACCCGCGCCGAGCTCTACGAGCTGCTCGGTTATACGGATTGGGAGAAACGCGATCGGGCTTACTTCAGCGACGGAACGACCAAATCGTAGCAAATCTCTGGCCGCGGAACGATTGACCCCTTCAACCGTTCTGATACATTGGATAAGAGTCCTCGGAACGTTCACGTTGCGAGGTTTGGAATCGGTCCAGCTCATCCTGAAGGCTTTGCTTATTAGGCCGTTCAGGGAAGTTGTCGCCGAACTTGTTGTTAGAATTGACTTTCGGTCGCGTGGTCAAACCTATTGCCTGTCCGGCGGAAGCGGGATTCGGCGTGGCTGGCCGGCGCTGAAAACGACACTCCACCCCCATTTCTCAACGCGAGGGCCGGCGATGCTGACGAGTTTCGCGCTTTGGCTGGTCTCGACGCTCATTGGGACGGCGGTCAGTTGGACCGTCGGGCGCCAGGTTTGCGGCATCAGATTCGCTCGCGTCGCGGGACAAGTGCGAAACGGTGTCGAGACTTGGCAACGGGGATTAGGACAGTACGGGAACAGCAGTTTTCCGACCAGGTGCTCTCCCCTGGTTGCGACGACGAGGGTCACGGCGTTTTCGCCGTGGCACTGTACGGCCGTGCTCTGGAACGCTCTCGGTCGCCGAGAGGGGTCTGGTGGCGGTTCTTTAGCTAGTCTCGACGACCCTCTGGGTTGGGCAGTCCTCGCTGGAGCCGGTTTGAGTCGTTGACGGTGTCGATGCCAGTCGCTTCGGAAGTGCTTTCGCTCTGGATCCCGCCCGATACGGCGGGGCTAGGGCCGCGCGTCGAAAGACTTCCTTAGCGGAAAGGCGAGGCGCCGACGTGTACGAGGCGACCATAGGCCTGATCGGTATCATTCTCGGGGTCGCCGCCGGGCTTTCGGGGGCTCTCGTCGTCGCTCAACAACGCGCCAAAACGGCTCGCGGAGGCGCTGAAGTCATCCTCGCCAATGCGAGGCGCGAGGCTGAGACCATTCGCAAAGAGGCGGATCTCCAGTCGAAGGAAGAAGGCTTGCGCCGCCGCGAAGCCATCGACTCAGAAACGGAAGTGGTCCGCCGAGGGTTTCGCGAGCAAGACAAACGGCTCGAGAAACGTTCCGACCTGCTCGACCAGAAGCTCGATCTGATCAATAAAAAAGAGCGCGACTTCGAGAACGTCCAGCGTTATCTCGCCGAGCAGCAGGAAGAGCTGACCCGCCGCAATCTCGAGGTCAAGCAAACCTTGACCGAGCAGCGCGACGTGCTGCATCGCGTCTCCCAGCTTGGTCCCGACGAGGCACGGGCGCTCCTGCTCAAGCGCCTGGACACCGAGATGCGGCATGAAGTTGGCGGCGTGATCCTCAAGCACGAGCAGACGCTGCGGGAGACCTGCCAGCAGAAGGCGCGTGAGGTGCTCGCCACGGCGATCCAGCGGTACGCGGCCTCGCATACCGCCGAGACCACTGTCAGCACGGTCGATATTCCGAGCGATGATATGAAGGGGCGGATCATCGGCCGTGAGGGTCGCAACATCCGCGCCTTTGAGAAAGCGACGGGGGTCGACGTCATCGTCGATGATACCCCGGGCATCGTCATTGTGACCGGCTTCGACAACATCAGGCGCGAGATCGCCAAGCTGTCGCTCGAGAAGCTGATCATGGACGGCCGGATCCACCCGACCCGAATCGAGGAGATCGTCAAAGAGACCCAGGAGGAGATGGAGCAACACATTCGCCAACTCGGTCAGGCCGCCGCTCAAGAGGCGAACGTACCGGCCCTGCACGAACGGTTGCTCGACTTGCTCGGTCGCCTGAAGTTCCGCACCAGCTATTCCCAGAACGTCTTGCAGCACTCCATCGAGGTGGCCTACCTGACGGGCTTGATGGCGGAAGAGATCGGACTCGATGGCGCTCTCGGACGACGGTGTGGCTTGTTGCATGACATCGGCAAGGCGGCCGACCATGAGATGGAAGGGGGACACCCCGCCATCGGTGCAGAGCTGACGAAACGGTATGGCGAACGGCCCGAGGTCGTGCACGCCGCTCTCGGTCATCATGACGACCTGCGGCCGGAGACCCCGTACACCGTTCTGGTCGCCGCGGCCGATGCGGTGAGCGCGAGTCGACCCGGAGCGCGGCGTGAGACCCTGGATAAGTATGTCCGTCGCCTCGAAGATCTCGAGGCCCTCGCCTGCGGCTTCCCGGGCGTGGAGCAGGCCTATGCGATTCAGGCGGGACGGGAGATCCGGGTGATCGCCGATAGCCATCAACTCGGTGATGAAGCGGCTGCCAAGCTCTGCCGCGACATCGCGAAAGCCGTTCAACAGCAACTGACCTACCCCGGCGAAGTCAAGGTCACGGTCTTACGCGAGACGCGTAACGTCGAATTCGCGCGCTAAGGGCCGTTCGCTCGTTTCACCTGAACAAGGGCGAGCGTGAAATTCATTGCATTCGAACCCGAATCCCTCACGGGCAAGAGTTCGACGATATCAAGAGGTCGAAATCCCATGCCCCTGAAAATTCTGTTCATCGGTGACGTCGTCGGATCGCCGGGCCGAAAGATCGTCAGCCAACTCCTCCCGCGGCTGATTCACCGGTGGGAGCTCGGACTCGTGATCTGCAACGCCGAGAATGCGGCGGGCGGTTCAGGCCTGACCATCAAGTGCCACGAGGAACTCGTCGAGGCGGGAGTCGACGTCTTCACCCTGGGCGACCATGTCTATCGCAAGGACGAGGTGTTTACCCTGTTCGAGCGCAGCGACCGGCTCCTCCGGCCGGCGAACTTTCCGCTCGATTCCCCCGGGGAGGAGGCGGTCGTCGTCCCGGCCAAGGACGGGACCATGGTGGGCGTCTTCACGCTCCTGGGGCGAACCTTCATGCGCCCGGTCGACTGTACGCTCCGCGCGGCCGATCGTGTGCTCGACCGACTGCTCCCGCTGGCGAAGGTCGTGGTGGTGGACATTCATGCCGAAGCGACCAGCGACAAGCAGCTTCTGGGGCGCTACCTGGATGGACGAGTCTCAGCGGTCCTGGGCACTCACACCCACGTCGTCACGGCCGATGAGCGGATCCTCCCTCGCGGCACGGCGTACCAGACGGACGTCGGCATGACCGGTCCCCACGACTCGATCCTCGGTCGGCGCTACGATCGGGTCCTGGCGGCGAACTTGAGCTTCGTGCCCCACTACTTCGAGGTCGCCACGGGAGACCCGCGTCTCAACGGCGCGCTCCTCGAGGTCGATCCCGCAACGGGTGAAGCACTCTCGATCAAACGCATCGCCATCGATCAGGACGAAGCTTTAAAACTTATGACCAACTCGGCATGAGCTTCTGTCGGGCCGTCGGTGCTCAGCGGAACTCGCCGGCAACGTGGCCCAGCAATCGCTCGAGTCCGCGTTCGATCCCCCGGCTGACCGCGCGGGGGTCTTCGAACACGCGCTTCTCAAGAAAGTGCCAGCGGACCCAATGGCCGGCCCCGAGTAAGGCGGCCGATGCATCGAACGCATCGATCAGGCCCCCTTCGGAATCGTCGAGCGGCCGAACCGCGGAATAGGCGTTGAGCGCCTCGGCTCGCGCCCAGCGGTCTCCTTCCACCCATTCGGCCAGGAGCCGGGCCAGATCTCCCGAGACGACGTCGAATCGCATCGCTCCAAAATCGATCAGGCCGGTCAGGCAATCGCCCTCAAACAGCAGGTGGTCGGACCGCACATCACGCAAACAGGGCTGGAGCCGGCACGCCGCGGCGGCCGCCTGCTTGATCTGGTGAAGGTAGCGTGGAGTGACTCGACGCGCGAGTTCCAGCCAGCGCAGCGCATGGCCGGTTGCCGCGTCACTCGAGGCCGCCTGGACGGCCGCTTGAAGGGTATCGAAGCCGCCCAGCATCAAGGCCCGGATTTCACTGAGCCGATTCCCCAGCCCCGGGCTCGGACCAACTCTCGAGTGCGACCCCAGGGCCTGGTGAAACGAGGCCAGGGCCGCGAAGCCGGCGACGATTCGGGCACGTTCGGGAGGACGTTCGGTCGTGGCCGATCCGGGCATCCAGGGGGAAAGGTCCCAGAGCCGGCCACCCTGCTCCTGAAACGTTCTCCCCAGGCGATCTCGAATCGGCAAGGGAACAAAACCGAGTGACTCTGCCATGAGCACCCATTCATGGATCTGACTCAGGTGGGCCACATCCGTCCCATCCGCGGGCCAGGCGCGAGCGACGAGCGGACCTTGACCCGAGTGGTATCGCCAGAGGCTGACACCACTATTTCCACCGGCATTGCCCAAGGCTTCGGGTTCGGCCAGTGGTCGGGTGATCGCCGGGTAATGGGCCAGAACGGCGTGCAAGTCTTCGAGAGTCATCACTTAACCCAATGGCCGATCGACCTCGTCAAGCAGTTGCCTTTGGAGACAACCGATCGCGTCCATCATCCGCTCGGTCACGGTCGAGAGGATCGCTCGATCGAAAGGGGGTGTGCTGGGCAGATCCGACAGGTCAATGGGCGGGCCGAAGAGGATTCGCGAGTGCGATGGCGTGGACAATGATTTCCAGACCTCGTTCGTCGCCGGTGTGCCGCAAATGAACGCGGGAATCACCGGCACCCGCGCGCGAAGTGCCAGGAACGCCACGCCCGGCTTTCCAGGACCGAGCGTTCGACCCGAGGTTGGCAAGATCCGTCCCTCGGGGAACACGGGGACGACTTTCCCTTTCTCGAGCGATCGAAGCGCCGAGCGCGTTGCGGCGAGGTCCTGACCGTCTCGTCGAACCGGAATGCAGCCCAGCCGCTCGCAAATCGGGCGGAGTGCCCGGTGGTCAAAATATTCCCGGGCGATCATGAACCCCAGCACTCTGCGGGAGCCAGCCTGGAGTAACATGTGATCGATCGAGCAGGTGTGGTTGGCGATCAGAATCGCCGGCCCTTGCTCCGGCAATGGACAGCGATTCTCGAGCCGGAGCCGATGCCAGAACCGGCAATAGAGTCGGTTGAGCCAATCGAGTGGGCGAAGGACGCCCGAGATCTCCGGTCGGATCGAGGACGTCGGCATGAGGACCCAGGGCCCCGCCAGGACGATCGCCGACAAGGAGAGTAAGAGACCAGAATTCATCCAGACGACCCACCCGGGTTCGGTACGATTACGGTGTTGCAGTTCGGGTCGGTTGGCAACATGAGGGTGGCCCACCGTCACCGATCGCCATCTTGAATCCCTAACTCATGGATACCGCAAGAACCGACCGAGGGTCAAGGGGAACGGCGGGAGGCGGATGAGGGGGGATGATGCCAGGACGCTGTCACGATTTTCAGTTCGTTTTCCGGCGGAGTTGACGGCGACGCTGAACGACCGCGGCCGAGAGGGCCAGGCCCCAGAGTGCCCAGGTGGTGGGTTCCGGAACGGGCGAGGCGAGAATCTCAAGATCACCGTCGAGTTGAAGTCCACCAGCCGTGAACCCGCTGGAGCTGGGGGCGAACGCTCGCGCTTTGATATCGGCGATGGCCGCGTCGCTGAATCGCGTCGTGGGGCTGGTCAGCAGTTCCCACTTGGCGGATGCGGCGTCCAGGTAATTGCCCGATTGATCGTCATGGCCACTGACCCCAAACGCGTGCATTAATTCATGCGATACGTTGTGCGCCACAGCCCATTCGAGTTCGTTGATCGAGCTGCCGTACGAGAGCTTGTCGATAAAGCTGAAGCCACTATTTCCGACGTCGGTGATCCCGATTGCGTTCGGATTCGCGCCGTAGGACGTATTGGAAACGACGCTCAGCGTGTGATTGGCGGGAATGGAGGGGTCGAGGGTGATCTTGGGAGCCAGTCCGCCGCTCAACTGGAAGGTTTGGTTGACGTGGTCGAGCACGGCGTTGGTGAAGTCGGCTTGTTGTTGAGTATTGGGGGCTTGCCCACCGTAGAGCTTCTCGACCACCGGGCTCGTGAACCAGGGCTGCGCTCCTCCGGTGGTCATCAAGCTGGCTTCCGGATACGGCCCGGTGCTGAAGTTCAGGTAGGCATCAGCCGTTCCCCCGGGGGGAATCGGGTTTGAGAATCGGGGAGCCGGCGGAGGCACCGGAGCCGCGGTGGGCACGGTGTAGGTCGCCGCGGCAACCGCGACGGGTGGTGGGGTGGGAGTAGGGACCGGGGGAGCCGGAGTCGCAACGGCTAACGCCGTGGTGGGAGTCACCGGGGCACCGCCAGACGACCAGAACGACCAAGAGCCGACGCCATTGGAAATCATGGGCTCCGCGTGGGCCAACGAGCCCGAAACACCCATGATCAAGACGCTCAATATCAACGTCTTCACTGCGGACATGGCGAACCTCCTGTTCGTCGGCCCCAGAAGACGCCATCATGGCGTCATCCCAACTCGGCCGGATTCCAACCCCCCCGTCGGATGTACTGTTAGCGAGTCTGAGGTGTGCGAAGCGTCGCGATCCGGGGAGTGAGGGGCGACCGTGGAAGAGCAAGAGGTATGCCAAAGCTCGCAATAACGAAAAAATCCGTGGTTTTTGCGATCAAAATCGCCCTGTCTGATGACGAAAAACCCCGCAAGTTCAAGACATACGACAAGCGATCGTTTTTGGAGCGACCAGAGGCCAGGGCGGGTGACTGGGTGTGTAAAAGGGCTCAATCGGAGAAACTTTTACAACACGTCCGTAAAAATGAACAGAAACGGTAGAAGTTGCCAAACCCGACCAGGCGGTCTCACTGGCATGGCTTCGAATCCTAACGACTCATACCAAGGACATGTTCAGTATTCAGGCCTCATTCATTTCACCCATCCGAATTGGATGGGCACGGAACCTTGGAGAATCCTTTTTTCATTGCGGCATGGGTTTTTCCTAGCTATACTCCTCGTGGAGCTCTAGTTAGGTGGGCCGACGCGTCGACTGTGCGGCTTTCGTACACGCACAGTCCCGGAATTGAACTCAATACATCCGGATATGCACACAATTGCACGACGAACGGTCCCCGGATGCCAATGAAGGAGTGATTCAGTGAAGCCTTCTTGCAAGATTTGGACCGCATTCTCTGGCTTGACTCTCTCGCTGGCTCTGCTTAGCGGTTGCAATCAGGAAGAAGCCGCCCCCGAGACCCCGACCACCGCTCCCGCCGAGGGTGCTCCGGCGATCACCGAGAAGCCGGCCACCGAGAAGCCGGCCACCGAGGCTCCGGCTGCCACCGCGCCCGCGGTCACACCCGAACCCAGTCCGGCTCTTGAAGCGCCTGCCGCAAGCAAGCCCGAAGAGCTGAAGCCGGCTCCTGCCGACGCACCCGCCGAGAAGCCCGCCGAGAAGCCCGCTGACGCTCCCACCGAGAAGCCTGCCGACGCACCCGCCGAGAAGAAGTAACCCTTTCCTCCGCGGTATTCCTTTCGATTTTGAGTGTGGCCGTTTTCTTTCCATTGAGAAAGGACGGCCACACTCATTTTCCCAGGGCTTCGTTTTAAGGCGCCAACCCCATTTCGTTTCAGACGTACGCTTTCGACTGAGTCGCAGGATTGACGAGCGAACCGATTCCATCGATGTCGATCCGCACCAGGTCCCCTTCGCGAAGGCTGAACTCGTCGGGAGGAACGATTCCGGTTCCGGTGAGGAGGATCACACCCGAAGGGAACTGATTGTCCCGTCCGAGCCAACCAATGAGGTCTTCGAATCGGCGGGCCATACGCTCCAGCGAGGTGCGTCCCTCAAAGATGGTCGACTGGTGTCGCTCGATCGTGAGCCGGATCTCAACCTGTTTGATGGGGGGCATCGCCGAGGCCAGTGTAATCCAAGGGCCGAGGGCACATGACGCGTCGTAAACTTTCGCTTGGGGAAGATAGAGCGGGTTCTCTCCCTCAATGTCGCGAGCGCTGACATCGTTGCCGACGGTGTAGCCAACCAGGCGGAGGTCGGGGGTCAGGACCAGGGCCAGTTCCGGTTCGGGAACGCACCAACGTGTATCGGCCCGAACGCGGATGGGAACTCCCGGTCCGACGACCCGGCTGGGCGTGGCCTTGAAGAAGAGCTCCGGTCGTTCGGCGCGATACACCAGGTCGTAAAACGATCCCCCCTGCTCCGACTCCTCTTGTCGAGCCACCTTACTCCGTTCGTAAGTGACCCCCGCCCCCCACACCTCGTGGGCATCCAACGGGGCGAGTAGGCGAACGCGTTCGAGGGGAATCTCGGCTCCCGATCGCTCGGAGAGCTCCCGAATTCGAACTTCCAGATCGGGCGATTGGAGTAGATCGCTCAAGAACGTTGCGCCGGAACCGAGCGGGACGATGCGCCCGTCGTTCACCAGCCCCACGGTTGGGGTCGAATCGGTTTCCACGAGATACTTGGCAATGCGCATGAGCCTGGGTCCCGAGTGACTTCAACCACGATGACGACGATGCTGTCCCTCTCCATAATCGAGTCGGTAACGCCGGTCAACGACGAGTCCGGAGAAAAAAGATTGAAGTCTTCGGCGGATTGGTCCGATCAATCGGTTTATACGGAGTTGTTTCGCCGCTCGATCACTTGACGGATTGAGGGTGAAACATCGCGCAGGAGGCGCGGATGTCGGAACGGATAGTCGTTGTCGGACACTCGGCGATCACCTGTCTCGGTCGTGATCTCGCCACCACCTGGGACGGCCTGGTGAGCGGCCGGTCCGGACTCGCGCGGCACACGGTATTGAACCCTGAGTCGTTCCTCCAGGATGTGGGTGGCCTGGTCGAAGACTTCGGTCCCGGATCCTCGACGGAGGATCCCGCGGTCGCCAAGTTGGGAGCGCGGTTCCTCCACCTCTCGCTGGCCGCGGCCCGCGCGGCCTGGACGGACGCTGGACTCGATGGCGACCGGGTCGACCCGGAACGCGTCGCGGTGGTCGTCGGTTCGGCATTGGGCGGCCAGGACTTGCTCGATACCGAGCAGGCCAGGATGGCAAAACGGCGAAGCCTTGCGATTAGCCCATTTGTGATCCCAGGGCTGATCATCAACCAGGCGGCGGGCCAGGTCGCGCAACATCTCGGTCTCTACGGACCGAGCGTGGCCCCCGCGAACGCGTGCGCATCGGGGGGGCATGCGATCGCGCTCGGGGCGATGTTCCTGCGGGCGGGCGAGGCGGACTTTGCGCTTTGTGGAGCGGGCGAAAGCACGTTTACCCCGCCGATCGTCAATGGTTTCGCGACGATGAAAGCCCTCCTTCCGCGGCGAGCCGACGATCGCTCAGCGACCGACCCCGGCCAATCCAGCCGACCGTTCAGCGCGGACCGCGCGGGCTTCGTCCTCGCCGAAGGCGCGGGGATGGTCGCCTTGGCCACCGAGTCCGCCGCCAATCGGCTCGGACTCACGATCCAGGCGGAGTACGTGGGACACGCCCTGAACACCGACGGGTTTCACGTCTCGCTCCCCTCGAAGGAAAAGATCATCCACTGTTTGACGACCGCGCTCAGGCGAGCTGACGTCCGTCCGGACGAGATCGACTACTACAACGCGCATGGCACCAGCACGATCATGAATGACCGGATCGAGACCGAGGTGGTCAAGGCGGTCTTCGGAGACGGATCCCGCAAACTCCCGGTCAGCTCGATCAAAGGGGCGATCGGTCATAGCCTGGGCGCAGCTTCGGCCATCGAGGCGGCCATCTGCGTCCGCGCGCTCCTCGAACAACTGATTCCGCCCACGATCAACCATATTCCCGACCCTGAACTCGACCTCGACTACGTGCCCGGCGAAGCGCGTGCCGCTCGCCTCGAAACCGTAATGACCGCATCGTTCGGATTCGGCGGCACGAACAACGCGTTGATCTTTCGGAGATGGAACCGATGAACGATCCGACCCTCTTGGCCGAAATCAGCTCAATCGTACGCCAGGCCGGCAGGATTCCCAACCAGGTGATCATCACCGCCGAGTCGCGGATGGTCGAAGACCTGAACATCGACTCCCTCGACCTCGTTAACGTGGTCCTCAAGATCCAGGACCATTTTGACGTTGCCATTGATGACGAAGATATGCCAAACTTGCGCCGTGTGTCCGACCTGGTGGCGTACGTTGCCGCGCGTCGTGGGTCGGCCGCCGCGTGACGGCGCGCATTCGCCGCGCACGGAAATCGCCCGGGGAAGGGAGTCCCTCATGGAGCGACGGATGCTCAACGTTCGCAAGCAACTGCTGCGAACGATCTTGCCCGTCTTCAGGTATCTGCCGTTGCCGCTCGCGTCAAGGATGATCGCGGGGATTGGCCGAACCGAATATCACCTGATGTCGAAACTCCGTGTCGCCTACCGAGAAGCGGTCGGTCGCGCCCGGGAGAGTCTCGGTTGCGACTGGGACATCGACTCGGTCAGCCTCGACCTCGCGGGCAATCAAGTCTGGTGGCGGACGCGCGACATGCTGCTGGACGGGGTTCCCGACAGCCGCGCGGAGCCGATGTTTCTGGTCAGTGGGCGCGAACGCCTCGACTCGGCCCTCGAGCAGGGGAAAGGCGTGATCCTCCTGACCAGCCACTACGGCGGGCACCTGCTGCCGGCCCACTGGCTGGCGCGTCGGGGTTATACGCTCCGGTTCTTCATGGAGCGGCCACGGCACGTCTCGAAGTTCCTCGAGCGCCAGTTCGAGAGCGAAGGTCCGCTGGCTCAGGACAAGCTGTTCATCTCACGCAAAGGGAACGCGAACGGCTCGGCCGGCTCGATCCTGCGGGCTTCGCGCGCCCTCGGGGCTGGGATGGTCCTTTATCTGGCGGGCGACGTGCGCTGGAGTGGCGCCCATACCCAGCAGGCTACCTTCCTCGGTCAGAAGCATCAGTTTTCGGCGACCTGGGTGAACCTCGCCGCCATGACCGGTGCCCCCGTGGTGCCAATTTTCTGCCACATGCAGCCTCAAGGGCGGTATCACGTAGAGTTTCACCCGTCGTTCCAGATCCCGAACGACGCCTTGCATGACGGTCAGAGCCAGGTCTGGGTCCAGAAATTCTTGGGGCTGCTCGAGCAGGAGGTGCGTCTCCACCCGTCCAACAGCAATGAATACTTCTTCTGGCCGACGGAAGATGCGGAAGTCGCCGCCTGACCGACGTTGCTCGCGAGGTGCAAGCCAAGCCCCTCGCTCCCGGAGCGTCGTTCAGGATCATCGTACTTCAAACACCCGAGAGGACTCCGGATGTCGGAATCGACGACTCCCGCGAAGCGAACGATTCGAGCAAGAATCGGGCCTTGGCTGATCCTTGCCTTCGTCGCCGTCATGGCAGTCTGGCATGCCGTGGATTTTCCGGACGACCTCGACTCGGAATTCCCTCGGGTCCAACGACCGACATTCAGCCGCCGCCCCCCGCCCGCGTATCGGCTTGCGGAACCGGGTGATACGCTCGACCGGGCCGCGATCTATCTCTCCGCCGCCGCGGTCGTCCTTTCCTTCGCCGGGGCCTGGTTCGCTCGGGAACGAGCCGGACTCTGGATCGCATCCCTGGCGCTCTCGGGAGTGGCCCTCTGGCACGCGTCGACTCCGGGGCCGACGTTCGATGGCTGGCATGGGATGGGCTGGAGGGAAATCTTTGATCCCTTGGCGCCTCCCTCCCTACGAATCGCGCTGGCGACAACGGCGATCGCCCTCGGTCTCGTGGTCGTGATCTCCCTGCTCCGTCAGCGCTCCGAGTGGGCCGCGCTCGTCACGCGAGGGCGAGCCGCCGGAGTCCTCGGCCTGCTCGCCACCGCCTTGGTTCTGGTCCTCTTGCGTCAAGTCGAGATCCCCGGGGTCGAGCCGGTGGGCTACTGGCCCCGTTGGTCGTTTCTCCTCGGGTTGGTCGCATTCAACCTGGCGCTTCTGAAAGCGTTGCCGACGGCCCCTGCCCCGTCTCGCATCCGCGTTGCCACCACCTTGGGCGTGAGTTCGCTGGCTTGGTTCGCACTGGTCGTGGGCGGGGTCGGCTTGACCTGGTATCATCGCCCGCTTTCCCGATTGCGAACCGTCGTGCCAGGGAAGATCTACATCTCGGCGATGCCGACCAAGCGTGGCTTGGAGGTTGCGCAACAGCGGCACCACTTCAAGACGATCATCAACCTCTTTCCCGAGGACACCGCGCTCCGAAGTCCGATCCTCCCCGACGAGTTGCAATTCGCCAAAGACCATGGCATTCAGTACGTCGGCAGCCCCTCGGATGAAATGAGCTCGAACCGGTTCCTTGACGAGACCCTGGCGCTCGCCCAAGACCCGAACGCCTGGCCGATCCTGGTTCATTGCCATGGTTGCATGGATCGAACTCCCGCCTGGATGGGGATCTATCGGTTCATCGTGCAGGGGAAGCCGCTGAACGAGATTCTCACCGAGATCGAAGGGCATCGTGGTTACCGACCGAAGGCTTCGGTGACCTTGCTCTATAACCGGGTTCTCCCCCCCCGTGCGCCTGAGCGGTACGCCGCCGACCCCACGGCCAAGATCCTGAAAGAAGCGGCGAAGGGAACGGTTGATCCCGCGTTGCAAGGTCCGGGTCCACGACGACGCGCGAACCCGGAGGCCGAGCCTCGTGTCTCGCGTCGCATGGGCCCGCAGGCCCATCAACCGAACTTGACACCCTCACGCCGATCGCTAGAGTACCAGAAGACCCTCGGCGATCCGCACCTTCACAAACCGGCCTCCTTATCATGACCTCCCCGACGCAGTTGAGCGTGGTCTCGCAGCGGACCAGTGTGCCCGCAATCAGCACCCTGATGCACTTGGCCTTGGCGACCCCCGGCCTGATCTCCCTGGCCGCCGGCTTTGTCGATCAGCAAAGCCTGCCCGTGGAGTTGGCCGCCGAGGAAATCACTGCGATTCTGGCGGATGCGCGGGAAGGGCGACGGGCGTTACAGTACGGTACGACGATTGGCGACCATCGGCTGCGCGAGCGGCTCATCGACCTGCTCGAACAGGATGAACGGGTCGCGAGCGGCACGTACCAAGCGTGCGTGGCCCGGACGATCGTGACGACCGGTTCCCAGCAATTGCTCTATTTGATCTCCGAGGCGCTGCTGGATCCGGGTGACATCGTCCTGGTCGAGTCCCCGACCTACTTCGTCTATCTCGGGGTCCTGGAAACCCGGGGCGTTCGCGTCGTCGGGGTCGACATCGACGAAGGCGGACTTCGGCTCGATGCACTCGAGGCGACGTTGGCGGACCTCGAATCGCAAGGTCTGCTCAACCGCGTCAAGCTGATCTACACCATTTCCGAGCACTCGAACCCCTCGGGAATCAGTCTGGCCGCGGACCGACGTCAGCCGCTCGTCGCGCTCGCCCAGAAATGGTCCAAACATCAAACGGTTTTCATTCTTGAAGACTCCGCATATCGTGGCTTGACCTTCGACGGCGTCGAACCGCCCAGCGTCTGGAGTTACGATCCGGCCGGCGAGACGGTGATCCTGGCGCGGACGTTTAGCAAGACGTTCAGCCCGGGCTTCAAGACGGGTTACGGAATCCTGCCGGCGGTGCTTCTCGAACCGGTCCACCGGTTGAAGGGTAACCACGATTTCGGCTCGGGCAACTTCGCGCAGGTCGTGCTCGAGCGGGCGATCGGGAGCGGCGGATATCAACGCCACGTTGCGAAGTTGGTCGCGCTCTATCGCCGGAAACGAGACGTGATGCTTGCGTCGTTGCAAGAGTCATTCGGCGACGGGGAAGGCGCGGTGCAATGGACCCATCCTCGGGGTGGGCTTTACGTCTGGCTGTCGGTCCCTAAGGATGTCGACACGGGTCCGGCGGGCCTATTCTTCTCGAGGTGTCTGGAACGCGGGGTTCTCTACGTGCCCGGGACGTACGCCTATGCGGACGAGACCGGCTCGGCGCCGAGGAATCACGCTCGACTCTGTTTCGGAGTGCCGAGCGAGCCCGAGCTCGTTGAGGGAGCCAGACGCCTTGCGCTGGCGCTGACGGATTGTCTTAACCCGGTCGCCTGAGCGGACGAGCGGCCGAACGATTCGGCCGCGAGGCGATGTGTGGGGTTCGACTGCGGCAAGGATGCTGGGGGAACGCCGTGTTTGGAATCCTACAGCGCTATGTAATGGGGGAGGTGCTCCGCGCCTTCGCCCTCGCTCTGCTGACCGTCACCTCCATCATCGTCCTCTTCATGGTGATGATCGAGGCCTCCAATATGGGCCTCTCGCCCACCGAGATCGTTCACCTGGTCCCGTACATGGTGCCGGGTAGCCTGCTCTATACGATCCCGGTTTCGCTCCTGTTTTCGGTGACCGTCGTCTACGGCCGGCTTGCCTCCGACAACGAAATCGTCGCCATCAAGACCGCCGGGCTGAGCACGCTCTTCGTGCTTCGCCCCGCGATTTATCTTGGGTTCGGCCTGAGTATTATTCTCCTCTACCTGTCCTACGGGCCGATCCCGATGGCCAACCATAAGGCGAAGCAGATCATCCTTGCCGATATGGAAGAGGCGTTCTACAAGGTATTGAAAAAGGAGCGGCAGTTCGACAAGGCGGAATGGCCATTCATGATCATCGTACGCGATGTCGAGGGGAAAACGATGCTCGATGCGACCTTCAAGCATCGCACGGGCGTGGTGGGTCAAGGAACCCCCAGAAGTTTCGATACGATCGTCCAGGCCAAAAAGGCTCGGATTCACTTCGACATGACGAAGCATCAAGCCCAGGTCTATCTCGACGAAGCCGAAATCAACAATCCGAGTAAAGACGTCTCGCTGATTAATAACCAGATCCTGCCGTTCGACCTTCCCGCCGAGCGCCGCGCACTCAATCAGAAACGAATCCAGGAACAGACCACGCCCGAGATGATCAAGGACCAGGTGAATTTCCTGGAACTGATGCAGAAGGAACGGAAGCGTTGGGCGATGTCCGCCTCGCTCGGCATCGGCATGGGGTTGCTGGATCGCGTCCAGTGGAAGAGTGTCGAGGTCTCGTTCCGGGATTATGGAAACTGGGAGATGCAGTGGCGAGCCTTGGAGACGGAGAAGCACCAACGGATCGCGATGTCTTGCGGCAGTCTCTTCTTCGTCCTGCTGGGCGCTCCGGTGGGGATTATCTTCGCAAGGCGCGACTTTCTGAGTGCGTTCATCTCCTGCTTTGTACCGATCATCATTCTCTACTACCCCTTGATTCTGCTCGGGACCAACATGGGCAAGGATGACATTCTCCCACCGGTTGTTGCGCTCTGGCTCGGCAATACCGTCCTGGGCGTTCTGTCCGGCTTCGTGCTGCCCTCGGTCATGAAACATTGATAACCCGCCAGGACTGAGCGGGTGAACTTCGCCCAGAAGGAATGCCGACGATGCGGATCCTCGATCGCGAGCGTTACTGGGCTTTTCTCAAAGCCTATGTGATTTGTTTCGTTGCGCTGGTCGGACTTTACATCGTCATCGACGCATTTTCCAACCTCGACGAGTTCGCCAAACGCGCCGATGGGGTGACCGAGTTCTTCAAGGTTATGGGCTGGTACTATCTCATTCACATGAGCCAGTTCTACGACCGACTCTGCGGCGTCATCGGCATGATGGCCGCAATTTTCACGGTCACCTGGATGCAGAAGAACAATGAGTTACTCGCGATGCTCGCCGCCGGCATCAGCACTCAGCGCGTCATTCGTCCCGTCTGGGTCTCGACCATTGCGGTGAGCTTGCTCGCTGTCTTCAATCAAGAAGTCATCATGCCTCGGTATGCGGCCGAGATCCAGCGGTCGCACGACGATGACGGCACGCTCAAGGTTCTGGTCCCCAGTCGTTATGACGGTAACAAAGTGGTGATTCACGGTCGCGAGGCCGATCGCAGGTCGAAGACCCTTCTGCCCTGCAACATCACGGTTCCGGCCAACATCCTCGGTGCGATCATTGAGATCGAGGCGAAGCAAGCGCGCTATGTTCCCCTGGAGCACCCCACGGCCCCACTGACCGGCGGTTGGTTGCTTCGTGGCTCGCGACTGATCACGCCGGTCGACGAGAAGGTCTTCGCCGACAAAGAGGCGCTGCTGGTTAAAGTTGAGGATCTCAAGGGGTTCCCGCCCCTCTACGGCGACAAAACCAGCTTGTCGGGCGACTCGTATTTCTTGCGGAGCACCCTCGACTTCGACTCGGTCGCGCGGAGCCGTGATTGGTACCACTATGCGACGACGCCCGATCTGATCCAGAGCCTCTCCGACCACTCGAACGACAAGGCCGAGAAAGTCACGATCGCGGTCTTTCTCCACTCCCGCCTCCTTCGGCCACTCCAAAGTCTCAACCTGATGATGCTCAGCCTGCCGCTGGTCCTTGGCGGGTTCGGCCGCAACATGTTCGTGAACCTCGGGCTTTCGCTCGGGACATCGGCCATGTTCTATGGCGTCTGCTTCCTGTCGACTTATCTCGGCGATCACTCGGTCATCGATCCTGAGCTCGCCGCCTGGGCCCCGTTGATCGGCTTTGGGAGCATCGCCGTGGCCCGCTGGGGCTCGATCCGCACCTGACCGGCGGGGCCCGCCGCGGACTCGATGCCAAAGAATATTTAACAACGCACAGAGCAGAGCGTTGCCAACCTCTGAGTGCACGGGTTAGGATCAGGCCAATTCAACCGTCGCTTCGTGGCGCGAGCGATCCGCTCCCCCGGACGGACCCGGTGGGCGTGGTCACTGAGCGTCACCTTTTTTTCTTTCCAAAAAGGGGCCTCTCCATGTCCGTGCAACCCAAGTTGGATTGTCCCGACTGCGAGGACGGCGTCTCTCGCCGCGATTTCGTTCGGAAAATGACCGGGCTCGCCGTGGCGGGAAGTCTGCTTCCGCTCGCCACGGGGAGTCGGCGGGCCTTCGCCGCCCCCACCGCGAAGAGCACCGCCGAGACCGCGGTCAAGCGGTTCTACGACTCACTCTCCGACACTCAGCGCAACGAGATCTGCTTCCCCTTCGATCACAAGCTCCGCCATAACATCAGTGCCAACTGGCCGATCACCAAGGCCAAGATTGATGACTACTCGAAGGACCAGCAGGTCATCCTGGACGAGATCTTCCGGGGCGTCACTAGCCCCGATGGCTACGACCGATTCCAGAAGCAGATGGATGACGATTCGGGCGGCTTCTCCGAGTATCACGTCGCGGTCTTCGGCACCCCTGGATCCGGTCAGTTCGAGTGGGAGATGACGGGTCGGCACCTCACGATTCGGGCGGACGGGGATAGCGTGGCCAATGCCGCCTTCGGTGGCCCCATCGTCTACGGCCATGGCGCGGGGGACGGCAAAAAAGGGCTGCCCGGCAACGTCTTCTACTATCAGACGTTGAAGGCGAACGAGGTGTTCAACGCCCTCGACGGCAAACAGCGAAAAGCGGCTTTGCTGGGCAAGGCTCCCAAGGAAACTGACGTGCTCGTGCAAGGCGGCTCCGGATCCTTCCCCGGGCTCTCGGTCGGCGACCTTTCGAGCGACCAGAAGGAGCTCGTGGAGTCGGTCCTCAAGGTGATCCTGGCTCCCTACCGCGAAGAAGACGTCAACGAAGCACTCACGCTCCAGAAGGAAGGCGGCGGACTCGACGCCCTCCACATGGCCTTCTACCAGGCCGAGGATCTGGGCAACGACCAGGTCTGGGATATCTGGCGAATCGAGAGCCCGACGGTCGTCTGTCACTTCCGAGGCGCCCCTCACGTGCATGCTTACATCAACATCGCCAAGAAGGCCTGAGCCTTTCCGCGATCCGCCGGTTGCACTGAGCCCCTTCTCCCTCCACTCTCGAGGGGGAAGGGGTTCGTGTTTTACCAGCCCGTTGCGACCGATCTCGGTCGATCGTAAATGGCGTCAGGATTGTTGTTTTTGCCAGGGGTCCTACTATAATGACTCTTTGCGTCACCTCACTCCTTGCGTTGAGGGGTGGGTCTATTTCCCGTTACCTCCACACCTAACAACGGGACAGGCTATCGGCTTGATCGTCAGACGATCCGGGCCGGTCGAGGTCGACAGACCTCGACGGGATCGTTATCAACCCGACGGCTTGTTTCAAACCCCGTTGCATCCTGCAATGGGGATGGGATCGAAACGAACGAACATGGTAGATCGCAACCTGCTCCGCGAATTTGAAGTCAGCGATGATGAACTCGCCGCCATTGTGGCTGGCGGCGATGGCACAGTCGATCTCGACCAATTCCTCAGCAATGGGCAGAGCTTCGAGGTCGGTGGAATTGTTTCGGGCAAGGTGATCGAGATCGTCGGCGACCAGGTGGTGGTCGACGTCGGTTACAAGTCGGAAGGCCTTGTTCCGCTGAACGAGTGGGAAGACGAGCCGCCGCCCCAGCCGGGCGAGAGCGTCGAGGTCTTGCTCGAGGGGATGGAGGACGAGACCGGCGAGATCGTCCTCTCCCGCAAGAAAGCGCACCGGATGCGTGCCTGGGAGATGGTCATCTCCAAGTACCACGAAGGCGACGTGGTCAAAGGCAAGGTGACCCGCAAGATCAAGGGCGGTCTGCTCGTCGACATCGGCGTCAACGTCTTTCTGCCGGCCAGTCAGGTCGACATTCGGCGCCCGTCCGATATTGCGGATTACATCGATTCCGACATCGAGTGCATGATCCTCAAGATCGACGAGGGGCGACGTAATATCGTTGTCAGCCGTCGCAAGCTCATCGAGATCACCCGTGAGCAGCAGAAGAAGCAGCTCCTGGCGGAGATCGAGCCGGGGCAGGTTCGCCTGGGAACGGTCAAGAATATCGCCGACTTCGGCGCGTTCGTCGACCTTGGCGGAATCGACGGCTTGCTGCATATCACCGACATGAGTTGGGGCCGCATCAACCACCCCAGCGATATGGTCAAGATCGACGATCAGATCGAAGTGATGGTTCTGCACGTCGACAAGGATCGCGAGAAGATCGCGCTGGGGTTGAAGCAGAAGTCGGCCAGCCCTTGGGAGAACGTCGCCGACAAGTACCCGGTTGGCACTCGCGTGATGGGCGATGTCGTCAACGTGATGAGCTACGGGGCGTTCGTGAAGCTCGAAGAGGGCATCGAAGGCCTGGTGCACATCTCGGAGATGAGCTGGACCAAGCGGATCAACCACCCGAGCGAGCTCGTCCAGATCGGCGACAAGATCGAGGTTGTCGTGCTGGGCATCAACAAGGAGAAACAGGAAATCTCCTTGGGGATGAAGCAGACGCAGACCAACCCCTGGGATCAGGTGGCCGGCAAGTACCCGCCCGGCACGATGATCGAAGGGACCGTCCGCAACCTCACCAACTACGGGGCGTTCATCGAGATCGAGGAAGGCATCGACGGCCTCCTGCATATCTCCGACATGAGCTGGACCCGCAAGATCGGTCACCCCAACGAACTGCTCGAGAAGGGCCAGCGGATTTCCTGCCAGGTCCTCAACGTCGACCAGGAACGCAAGCGGATCGCCCTCGGGCTCAAGCAGCTTCGCGATGATCCCTGGGAAACCGACATCCCCAATCGGTACGAGCCGAACGACGTGGTCACAGGCAAGGTCACGAAACTCACCAACTTCGGTGTCTTCGTCGAGCTCGAGCCTGGACTCGAAGGTCTCTTGCACATCTCCGAACTGGCTGACCACAAGGTCGACAGCCCCGAAGAAGTCGTCAAGGTCGGCGACGACATCGAGGTCAAGATCCTCCGCGTCGATCGCGGCGAACGGAAGATCGGCCTGTCCCGGAAGAAGGCGCACTGGACCAAGGGAGACGAAGAGGGCGAGGAAGCCGAAGCGGCCGCCGCCACGACGGCCGGAATCGCCAAGCCCGAATCCAAGGACCAGAAAGAACTCAAGGGCGGCCTAGGCGGCGGCGGCCCGCTCTTCTCGATGGGGGGAGCCACGACTGAGGAAGGGGAAACTCCCAACGTCGCGGAAGAATCGGCTTCAGCGGGCGCGGAAACCGCGCTCACCCCACTGGTGGAACCCGCGACCAACAAGGAAGCGACCGCCCCAGGAGAGCCGAGCGAAAACGAACAGGCGTCCTGATTTCCAAGACCCGCGCCCCTCGAGCGAACTCGACGGGCGCGGGTTTTTTCGTTGAGATTGAATCCGCACGTCCCAGAACGATCGCCCTTACCAGCCCTTCTCCCCCTTGGTTCGTGCATTCGGCACTCGCCAACTCCGCACCATTCCACACACCGATTTCCTTGTTCCCAGGATCCATCGTGCTTCGCCTTGAAGCTCGACCCGTCCCACGCCCCCTCGTCGGCCCACCCCACCTTATCTCTTGCCCAGGCCCATCTCTCTCACTATTCGCCAGAACACTCACGATACGCAATTCCCCAAAATGCCCTAAACTTCCAAAACCTATCAAGTTCTCCGAAAGTCAATCCGATAACCTCAGTAAGACCGTGAGTCAGGGCGGGAATGGCGCACTAGGGAGACTGCCGAGTTTGGCAGACTCAGTGAACCTGGGCTGACCATTTCCGGATCAAACGCTCATGGGCAAGCGAAGGGTAAGGCGGCCGTTAAGGTTCGGCGGGAGGCCGATGGCCTGTTCGGTGGACGCCTGGACCCGTTTTGGTGTGCGGTCCGAGGAAGTCAGCGTGGTGGCGCAGGCGAAGAGGCGAGCGCAACCACGCGATGCCGTTACTCCTCGGTTCGGACCTTGGACCGTTCTCCCCGACCAACTGCGGACCCAGTCACGACCGACCCAACGAGGATCTTCATGGCCCGTATTCGCCGTCTCCGCCGCGACACGGTTCAGAGCCCCCTGGAGACGTATCTCCGGGAGATTAACGAAATGGCGCTCTTGAACGCAGATGAAGAGAAGATGCTCGCGCATCGGATTGCAGAGGGCGATAATAGCGCCAGAGACCGGATGGTCCGTGCCAATTTACGGCTGGTCGTGAATATCGCCCGGGGCTATGTGGGCAAAGGACTCGCGCTTCAGGACCTGATTGAGGAAGGCAACATCGGCCTCCTCCGCGCCGTGGAGGGTTTCGACCCGGGCGTGGGAACTCGTTTCAGCACCTATGCGAGTTACTGGATCAAGCAATCGATCAAGCGTGCCCTGGTCAACACGGCCAAACCGATCCGCATCCCCGCCTACATGGTGGAGTTGCTGTTCAAATGGCGTCGGATGGCGGCCGACTTGCAGGACTCGCTCAAACGAGCGCCCACGGTTGAGGAAATCGCCAAGGCCCTCGACCTTCCCAAGAAGAAGCTGGCGATCGTCAAGAAGGCGATCAAGGTTTACAACCTGGTGCCCCAGACCGATCAGCCCGAGAACGGCTGGAGCCTGGGCGAGATGCTGATGGACGAGCGCACCCGGCCTCCTGACGTGGAGATGGTCGAAGCCGACAACCTCAGGCTCGTCATGCATCGGCTCGGAGAGATGGACAAGCGCGAGGCCACCGTGCTCCGGATGCGCTTCGGGCTCAACGACGCACCGCCCAAGACTCTGAAGGAGATCGGTGAGTCGCTCGGCTTGACGCGTGAGCGGGTCCGGCAGATCGAAAACGAAGCGCTCGGCAAGCTCTCGGCCACATTCGCGGCCGATTGAACATCAAACCGCGGCGGATCGATCGCGATCAATGCACGGAGTGTTCGTCCGCCGCGGGACGATAGTCAGGGATGAACGTGGCATGTCGACGTCGATGACGATAGACGATCAGCCCGAAGCCACCGGCCAAGAACACCACAAATGTGGTCGGCTCGGGCACGGTGGTCGGCACTGGCGATTGATAACCCAGGGTATTGCTGGAATCGATCTTGGTCGTGAAGCTCCGGGAGAAGCTGCCGTCGAATGTGCCCTCGCCCCCGGAATGGAATTCCATATAGACCGAGGGGCCGAACGTCCGAGCGAGTTCTCCCCCCGTCACCTTGAGATCGAGGTTGAACGAGGCCGGCGCCCCGGTCTTGGCGCCGAAGGCGGTGGGAGTCGCTTGGAGCAAAAGGCCCTGAAACGTCTTACCGTCGACGACTACGGTTCCATAGAGCGAGTACGAATTGCCGGGGTCGCTGACCAATCGACCATTGGGATCGAGCTTCAGGTTGATCACCTGACTTCTCATCCCGTCCGCGTTCGGTTGGACCACCACTTCATTCGCGGTCGAAGGGCCGGTCGACAGCAGGAACGGTGTGTTGGTGACTTGCAGCGTCCCCGTCTGGGTCGACGGGTGATACGTATACTGCTGCGTGCCCGTTATCGCGCCGGCGAGGTCGGGGTAGGCTCGCCCCCCGGGCGATTGAATCAGCTCGGCGGAGACTTCGGCACCCAGGCCGACCACGAGGACGAGGGGCAGGCCGGCCCTGGCAAAGAGGCTGCGCATCCGTTGCATGGGACCTCCCTCACTGACAGACGCCGCGTGTGCATGTCCCGATCAACACGACTCAATCGCGATCGGTGACGGCACCCCTCCAAAAAAGGGGCGCACGATCCACTACGGCTAGAGCATCTCACCTCAAGAACCGGGCTTTGTGCGCGGGGAGCGAGTCGAAGGGAGGGCCACGGCGTGAGGCGCGATGCCGTTCGGAATCCTTCCGATGTCGAACCCAACTCCTTTTGGCAACGGTCTCGGCTCTTGCTCCGGAAAAAGAGCCACTGATGTTCGCTTTGCCGATCGTATCAACCTTGAACGACCGACGGGGAGCTAAATCAACCTACCGCAGCGTGAACAACCCTGTCAATCCGCAAGCCATGATTTTCCGCACCCTCCCCTCCGCGGCCTCCGTCCCCCGATCCAAAGCGCTACGGCTTCCATTGACTCGACCGGTTCAGAGGCCCAAGACGCGGGTCGATCCGAATCTCCGTTTCGAAATCGCACGCCACAACGCCGGCAAGATGAGTGCCCCGCGAACTTCGGGATCCCTCGTTCTTCCGCGCGAGGAACTAATGCAAATCCGAGACCGGGCGATTATCCTTTAAGATCGGCTTTCGACACGCTCGAAGCGTCGATCGAATCGGCGCTGACTGGCGAGGTGCTCGATGAACCCGTATCAGCCATCACCTTGCTTATAAAAAGTTGTCATGACATGATGGCATTTCAAGGAAAACGATGATTAGCTGACGGGTAAACATGAAACGAGGGAGTCCGCGGTTTTTGTTCGGGCGGAAATCCCGGTCGAATCGACAACATCCGCTTGGGCCGAGTCCGTGGCTTCTCGCGCGGGATCGGCGATCACCACAGTCGGGAAACCTATAGGTCGGTACTGATGCCCTATTTCGAGCACGACGGATTACAGTTTCATTATCGCTCCGAAGGCGAAGGGGTTCCCGTCGTCTGGCAGCACGGCCTCGGTAGCGACGTCGATCAGACCTTCGCGATCTTGGAACCCGGTTTAGAACACGAGCTTGCCGGATTTCAGTTCGTCGGCTTCGACGCCCGCGGACACGGCAAGACCCGACCGCTCGGGGACCCGAAAAAGATCGGCATTGCCGCGACCGCCGACGATCTCCGCGACTTTCTGGACGACCGAAAGATCGATCGCGCCGTGATCGGAGGCATCTCCATGGGGGCAGCGATCTCGCTCAATTTCGCCCTGCGTTACCCTGAGCGTGTGCTGGGACTCATCTTCTCGCGACCGGCCTGGCTCGACCGGCCGCTGCCTGAGAATCTCCGAATCTTCACGCATATCGCTCAATACATTCTAAAATATGGCTCGGCGAAGGGGCTTGAGGAATTCCGAAGGACGCCCGAATTCGAGAGCCTGGCTCGAGAATCACCCGACTGCGCCCAGGTCGTTGTCAACCACTTCGAATTTCCACGCGCTGAGGAGTGCGTGGTCCGACTCGAACGGATTCCTCACGACGCACCGTCGCACGATCGTAGCGAGTGGAAAGCCCTGAGTGTGCCAACCTTGGTGCTTGCGAACCGGCAAGACCCGATCCACCCCTGGGACTTTGCCGAGACTCTCGCCGAGGTCATCACCGGGGCGGAACTTCGTGAAGTGACCCCCAAGTCGGTCGACGTCGATCGTCACGCCGAAGACGTGCGCCGGCATGTCGGGACGTTCCTCTCGAACAACTTTGCCCTCAAGGTGAGGGATCGCCAAGCCTCGGCCTGACACCCTCGAGGTTATCAACCTATGGAAACTGCAAGAATTGCTCAGATTTTGAGTGAAATGGGAACCCTGCTCGAGGTCCGTGGCGAGAACCCGTTCCGCTGCCGGGCCTATCATAACGTCGCGCAAACGCTCAAGGGGCTCCCGTCCGACCTCTCGGATATGATCGCCGACGGCCGCCTGGCCGAAACGCCCGGCATCGGCGACACCATGTTCTCGAAGATCGTCCAGCTTGCCACGACGGGGCATCTTCCCGCCTACGAGGACCTCAGACGCGCCACGCCGCCGGGTCTCGTGGCCCTGCTCCGGGTGCCCGGCCTCGGCCCCAAGAAGATCAAGGTGCTCCACGACGAGCTCAAGATCGAGAGCCTGGCCGACCTCCGTGCGGCTGGTGAGGCGAAGCGGATCGCCCCGCTCAAAGGTTTCGGCGCCAAGACCGAGCAAAAAATCCTCGACGGGATCTCGTTCGTCGAATCGGTCGGTGATCGAATCCTCCAGAGCAAGGCGCGACGATTGGTCGCACCGATCCTCGATGTGGTCCGCCAGCATCCCCTCGTTCTGAGAGCCGAGATCTGCGGAAGCCTGCGGAGGCGCGCCGAGACGATCGGCGACCTCGATATCCTCTTCAGCGCCGAGGATCCGGTCCCGGTGCTCGATCATTTCGTCAAGCTTCCCGAAGTGGCCACCGTGCTCGCCCACGGACCGACCAAGGCGAGCGTTCGACTCGCTGACGGGGTCCAGTGCGATCTTCGCGGGGTGGCGGATCACCAATACCCGTTCGCACTTCATTATTTTACCGGTTCGAAGGAGCACAACATCGCCATCAGGCGGCGTGCTTTGGCCCACGGATACTCATTGAACGAGTACAGCCTGAGCGGCGAAAAGGGGTCGGTCGCCTGTCAGACCGAGGCCGATCTGTTCGCCGCTCTCGGCCTGGCTTACATCCCCCCGGAGTTGCGGGAGGATGTGGGCGAGATCGAGGCTGCGGAAAAGGGGCCACTCCCGCCGCTCGTGGAGCTAACCGACCTGGCCGGAACCTTCCACTGCCACACCGACTGGAGCGACGGGCAAGCCACGCTCGAGGAGATGGCCCAGGCGGCCCGATCGCTTGGGCTGACCTACCTTGGGATTGCCGACCACTCGCGCTCGGCCGGCTATGCGGGCGGCCTGAGCATTGAACGCGTCCGCCAGCAGTGGGCGGCGATCGACGCGCTGAATGAGACCTTTGGCGACTCGTTCCGCATCTTCAAAGGAACCGAGTGCGACATCCTCGCCGATGGATCGCTCGACTACCCCGATGAGATTCTCGATGGGTTCGACTACGTCGTGGCCAGCGTCCACTCGTTGTTCGGCATGCCGCGCGACGAGATGACCGCCCGAATTGTTCGAGCCACCTCGAATCCGAGAGTGACGATGCTCGGGCATCCGACCGGCCGCTTGCTGCTGGCACGCGACGCCTATGCCGTCGATATCGACGCGGTCATCGATGCCGCCGCCCAGGCAGGCACGATGATCGAAATCAACGCAAACCCGCACCGACTCGATCTCGACGCCATTCACTGCCGCCGCGCTAGAGCCAAAGGCGTGATGATCGTGGTGAACCCTGACGCCCATGCCACAGGTGGTTTGGCGGACCTCGATTTCGGGGTGGGGATTGCTCGGCGCGCGGGACTGGGTGCCGCGGACCTGTTCAATTCGCGCCCGTTGGCCGAGGTCGCCCAGGCCCTCGCCAAGCGTCGCAGTGCTCGGGTCTGATCGAGAATCACGACAACTGACGCCTTGGGACCCTTGCGGGGGGTCTTACCTGTCCTATAATTTTGAAGGATGAAGGATTCGAGAGGAAGCGATTGGTGTGGCGACGGATCCATGGTCGTCCACCCCCTATCGATACCGGGAAACTCAGTCACTCCGACCGAGTCCTGATTCACCTTGGGCCGGATGGCGAACGAACTGTTTGCCTTGCCGTGGCTGACTGACTTGCGTCTCTGAATCTCATCGCCTTCTTATTCTTTAGGATCTCGTCATGGCCCCTCCCAAGCCAGCAGAGACGAAACGCCGCTATTTCAGTGTTGAAGAGGCGAACAAGACCCTTCCGCTCGTCCGGGCGATTGTCACCGACATCGTTCGACAGTGGCACGCCGTCAATGATTTGAAACAGCGGTTGTCAGCGGTCAAAAGCGAACGGAAACGCGCGTCGAGCGACCCCTACTCCGAGGAATTGGCGCAGAGCCAGGCGGAAATGGAAACCGAGGAGGAGCGGCTGGCCTCGTACATCGACGAGCTCACCAAGCTGGGCGTCGAGTTGAAGGGGCTGGACGGGCTCTGCGACTTCTACAGCATTATGGACGGCCGCGAAGTCTTTCTCTGCTGGCGCCTCGGCGAGCCTGAGGTGCTCCACTGGCACGAACTCAACGCCGGTGTCGCAGGCCGCAAGACTCTGGCCTCGCTGGCCGGAACCGGCTCCGGCTCGGGAGTGGGCAAACGACCCCACTGATCCGGTTCCCGGTTCGGTCCTTGCGATCGGCAGGATCCCCGTCCCAGGCTCGCGACTCTTCGTATCGCGAGCCTGGGTCTTTTTATGCGCCGACCGCAATCGTGTTTCGTTGGACCCAATCCGCTTCAGCGGATAGACTGCCAGGAGGTACGGTGATAGCCGGCCTTGGGCTGAGTTCCTTTGGCGAGTGAGGTTCGTTCCACGATGCGGCGGGTGATCACGATCGACGGGCCCGCGGGGGCAGGCAAGAGTACGGTCGCACGCCAGATCGCCGAGCGGTTAGCATGGCGCTTGCTCGATACGGGTGCCATGTATCGCGCGGCGACCGTCGCCGCACTGCGCGCGGGCACTCCTCTGGAAGACGATCAAGCGCTGGGAACGCTCGCGGCAAGCCTCTCCATTCGGCTCCCACCCGGGTCGGTCTTGCTCAACGGCGAGGACGTCAGCACCTTGGTGCGGACTATCGAGATTACCCGGGCCTCGCGGTTCCTGGCCGACAGCCCGAGTGTCCGACGCCAACTCGTCGCCTGGCAACGCGAATTTGCGACCGAGAACAACGTCGTCGCCGAAGGTCGCGACCAGGGGACAGTGGTCTTCCCCAACGCCTTTCGCAAGTTCTTCCTCACGGCCAGCCTCGAAGAACGAGCACGCCGCCGACATGCCGAATTCGAGGCCAAAGGGTCCGAGATCGCCTTGGAGGCTGTCGCTCGCGACCTCGAAGAACGAGACGCGCGCGATGCCGCTCGAGCCATTGCCCCGATGAAACCGGCCGTCGATGCCTGCGTGGTCGACACCACCGGGATGCGGCTCGACCACGTGATCGCGCAGATCGAGCAAGACGTTCGTTCCCGCCTGAGTCCTCAACCTCTCGTCGGAGAGGAGACCGCGCGATGACGAACGACACCGAGACGACCAAGGAAAAGGAAGCGCCTCCGACCGCCGATCGGTCGCGGCTGGCAATGGGCTGGTATCGCCTGGTTCAAGTCACGGTCGCCACCCTGCTCTCCTCGGTCAGCGGAATTCGGGTGAGTGGGCGAAACAACCTGCCCGAGCATGGCGGCGCGTTGCTCGTCTCGAACCACGTCAGCCATCTCGACGTCTTCATCCTGGGAATCCCCCTGCACCGTCCCCTCAACTATGTGGCGCGATCGACCCTGTTCCTCCCCCTGCTCGGGAGCTTCATTCGCTCGGTGGGCGGCTTTCCGATTCAGCGCGAGGGGATGGGCGTCCAAGGCCTGAAAGAGACTCTGCGGAGGATCAAAAAAGGGGGGATCGTCGTGCTCTTCCCCGAGGGGACGCGAAGTCGTGACGGCGAGCTTGGCGAGTTGAAGTCGGGGATCTCCGTTCTGGCTTCTCGCGCCCGCGTGGCGGTCGTCCCGGCCGGCATTGCCGGGACGTTCGAAGCCTGGCCCCGGTCGCGAGCGTTCCCTCTGCCCCACCCCGTCCGAATCCACTATGGTCCGCCGATCCTTCCCGAAGAACTCGAAGGACTTGATACCGAGGCTGTCACCGCGCTGATCCGAGGCCGTATCCTCGAGTGTCTCGACGTGGCCCGCGCCGGCCTGCAACGTGACTTGCAGAACGACCCGGAGAAAACTGCGGTTGGACGAATTGGCAAGTTGGGTTAAAGTCCCGACAGCTTGAGGGCCCGTCAATACGGATCCAACCACTTCTTGCGCCTGCAACCCGGTCGAATCACTCAAACGTCCGTCAGGTATTGGAGCCAATTTCCGATGCGCCGGAGGCGCATGGTTCCGAGGCTTTGATCGCGGCAAAGGAGTATCGCCATGCGACATGCCCGACTCTTCCAAGGAGGCCTCGGGGTCTTCTTACTCGGCTGGGTCCTGAGCCTGGTCGGTTGCACTCATAACCACTATTACGGACCAGGGGTCCCGGTTTGCGGGCCGACGCCGGTGGCGGTCCCGGCAACCATCTCGAATGGCGCGGTCTGCGAAGTCCCGACCCAGGTGCAGGTGGACGGTGGCAGCGTCGTCGCCCAGGGATCGGGGCGGTCGACGATCGTCAGCGGCGTCCCGGTCTACTCCGGAGCCACAGCCCCTCGCGTCGTCGTCAGTGAGCCGAGTTCCAGTCCGCGGTTCGGCCGTTGGCAACGCGCCAATCCGGAAATGGCCACGACTCGCGTGGAAGGGGCCTACAACGACAGCACGACCAATCGTTAAGGCCGTCCCCCCCCTTTAGGAATTGCGAACCGCATGGCACGTCGCCGCAATTGGAATGACGCTCGTTGTCTTGTCACCGGCGCCTCCTCGGGGCTCGGCTGCGCCATGGCCCAGCATCTGGTCCGCGCAGGGGCCCGAGTCGTTCTCACCGGTCGCTCGAGCACCAAGCTCGACGCCATCAAGAACGCTCTGGTGGAGTCAGGCGCCGATCCGCGATCGGTCCTCACTCAGGCCGCCGACCTGACCAAGGCTAGCGATCGCGCGCGCCTCGTGGAATTTACCACGGAACGACTGGGAGCACTGGACCTCGCCATCAACAGCGCGGGAGTGGGTGCGACGGGGCACTTTGAAACGCACGACCCCTCCGTCTTGCGTCAACTCTTCGAGATCAACGTCTTCGCACTCGCGGAATTGAGCCGATTGCTGCTTCCGGTTCTGGCCCAAGGGAATCGACCGTCTCTCATCAACGTCGGTTCAATCGTCGCCCGCCGAGGTTTGCCGGGCCGGGCCGAATACACGGCGAGCAAGTTCGCAGTGGCCGGATTCACGGAATCGATCCGTGCGGAATGGTCGAAATACGGGATCCACATCCTGCTGCTGAACCCAGGGTTCACGGCGACCGAATTCGAGCGCAACCTCATCATCGACACCGCCCGCTTCTCCGTCACCAAACAGCGGCGGATGACAGCCGATACCGTCGCGGACGCCGCCCTTCGCGCTGCCCTCGGTGGTCGCAACGAGCTGACGCTGACCACGGGAGGAAGGTTCCTGCTGCTCGCCAACCGCGTCATCCCTCGAATTATCGACTGGGGTTTCAAGTGCTGGACGCTCCACCTCTTTCCCGATGCTCCGATCCTCCAACGCCCCCCAACCCAATCCTCCCCTTCGCCCCGCGCCGAGGGAACTCCGTTTCCCAGTCGGCCCCATTCACGCCGGCCTGAACGCCAGGGCGAGTCGAAGCATCAACGTGCCTCAAGTGATTGAGCGCAGTTGAATTCCAAGATCCTATGAACCATTCTGGGGTCAGCCATTTAGTCCTGGGCCGCCCCCACCTCGTCACGCCGCCTGAGCGCGTCCTTACTCGCGTCGCCGGGAATTTCGGACAGCCAGGTCCAGAGCCGCCGGGCTTCGACTTTGTGGTCCTGCGATGTCGCTTCCTCCGCGTGCTCTCGCAGCGCATCAACCGTCAAGATCCCTTGAATCTTCAAGGCATGCCGCCGGGCGGTGGCCACTTCCTTGGCATTTAGCGAGGTGCCGGTGGTGCCCGAAGCGAGCAAATTCGTTCGATTCTGGCGGTGAGCGAGTCCCAAGGCATGCCCCAACTCGTGAGCCGTCACCCGGGGAATCGGCTCGTCGATCCCCCCCTCGACCGGGCGCAGCCCGGCCGTCTCCTGGACCATTGCGAAATCATCGTCCAGCCAGACGCCGTTTACTGAGAATTTGTGAATATAATAAACATCAAGTCCCGACAACAGCCGGGTTAGCTCGGGCACGAGCATCGAATAGTAATCGAGTGGAACCGATCCGTTGAGGTCGCGGACTAGCCGGAATTTCTTGGAGTTCGCCGCCGGCTCGCGAACGATGGATTCGAGGCCCCAGTGAATGCCGGCTTTGTTCCAAATCCCGTTCACTTTGCGGAGGATCCGCGCGAGATCCGCGTCGGTCAAGCGGCAGTCGATCTCAGGCAAGTCGGAGGCCGTCAGAACATGAAGGCGAAGCGGAATCACAAGGAAAGTATCGGATGCCGGCGGTTCCGTCACGTCGGGAGAGGGCCCCTGCTCACCGTAGCAAATCGAACTGGCGAGCAGACCACTGAGTGACAGAAAGGTTCGACGGCACACGTGGCTCATCTCGACGGCTCTCCTTTGGGAAATCTGAGCCGTCGATCATGACGGGGAACCGCTGACGACTCAAGCCCCTTCACGAACGGGACCATGGAGTGAGCCGGTCCAGTCTTCAATTGCCTGGGACGTAGTATTCGAGTCTGTCGCAAGGAAACTGGGCCGTCTGTCGGCCCCAGAGGCCGATATTCGCGGGAGAAACGCGTTCGCATGCTCGGCGTGCGGATGCCGTTCTGGCCACTCTACGGCCCCATCCGCCGGGAACGACGACGCGGAGCGTCGCGGACGGCATTCCCACGCAGCGCGTGGGAATGAGATCCCGAGTTCTTAGCTACAAGCTCTTGGGTTATCAACAAAATCGAACCAATAAATTTACGCGTAAAGCTTTATTGCTATTTATTCGCCTTGATTTCCCGCTCCAAACGGGCTTGTGATGATCAGGCCGTTCCGTTTTCCCGGGTCGAGAGTCGGACCGAATGAGTTGAGCAGGGGAAGTGGTCCGGCGATTAGCGATGGTACGGCACGGCGACCCGCGGCACGACGCCGTTCGGTGCCATCGGGATTGACCGGACCACCTGGGTTCAATCGCCCGGCCGACGCACTCCCTGCCGAGAGAGATCGTTCGACCACGTTCGGGGCCCGGCCGACCCTGAGCAATCGATGCGCCTCGGGTTCAGAAGGAGTCGCGGTTGGCAGGTTGATCACGGTCCCCATCGACGGGACGAGACTTGCCATGGCGACGTCGCAGAGTACGGTGCTTGAAGAGTTGGTTCGGGGAGTGGGCGTGGGCGTCGAGCTTGCTGGAACCGGGTATGGCGTCGGTTCAGGAGTGATCGGTAGCGCGCGTGCCATGGGTTGAGGCACAACCGTTCGCGGCCGATCAGCATACGCTGCGCGGCGCTGCGGCAGATCAGCCATGACGAGCCGAGCCCGGGCCGCCGCCAGAGCGAGTGGTTGGCCCAGCGACTCACCGAGGAACTCGTAGAGTTCGGCCCAATCATGGTCGCTCAGCGAGTCGCCTGCTTCAATGAAAATCAGGAGGTTGGCGAGCGCGTGCGTCCCGTCCACGAGGCTCTCGGTCTGAGCCGGAAGTTCGAGCCAGTGTCCCGATTCGATCGTGTCGCGGAGCTGCCTCGCTTGTTCTTGACACTCGCGAAGCGGAGGAAATACTTCGTGGCGCACGAAGGTCAGCGCGAAGACCCGGTCGAGGACCGTCAGGGCTTCCCTCCTGAGCTGCTCGCGCTCGACCTGGTGGCGCTCCGCGTCGGCCAGGTCGTCGAGGATCGACGCCAGGTCCTGGAGGGTGCCGAGCGTGATCGCGGGCGGGTTGGGAACGCGTAACGACTCGATACGCTCCACCGCCTCGCCCTGGAGCGTGTCGAACCGTTTGCGACAATCCCACAAATCCAGGACGCATCCCCGAGGTGGTGGCGCTCCAACGGAGCTCATCAATCGCGCGGCCGACGCGAGCGTTTCGCCGAGCCTCTGGAATTGGCTCGAGAGCACCACGAGGTCGTCCGAAAGATCGCGACCGATGGGCTGACCGTTCGATGGGGCGGCCCGGGCGAGGAATGGCCGGATCAGCGCTTGGGCTCCAGCCCAGTCTCCTCGATGGCGCAGAATGCGAACCAACTCTTTCCGACCCTGGACCGACTCGGGATGATCCGGTCCGAGCGCGTCGTAGCGGATCGCAAGCGCTTCACGGAGGCAGCGTTCGGCATCATCAAGTGCATCACGCCGCCAGAGCATGCCGGCAAGACAGGTCAAGCTGACCGCGTAATCGGGGTGGGACCGTCCCAGGACCGCCCCCCGAATCCCCAGCGACCTTCGGAACAGGCCTTCGGCTGCAACCCGGTCGCCCTGGAGGAATCGAAGCTCGGCGAGCATGCTCAAGCCGAGGGCGAAGTCGGCATGTTGCTGGCCGACGACCTGGTTCTGCAAGTCCAGGAGCTGACGAACCTTCTGCTCCGCGCCGCCGTATTGTCCCAGGGTGAAGAGTCGCTCGGCCTCGTTCTGAAGCCACTGGGCAAACTCTTCGTACGAATCCTCATGCGGGGCGGCCGGATCGCGGGGTGGTCCAGCCGCCAACTCAGCGTCCTGGCCGACGGGAGCCACGGGGAGTTCCCCATCGGTTGAATCACCGCGGCGTGCCGTTCCATTGGATTCGGTCGAAAACGCGATCATAGCCGACAATGACCCTGGTCCGCTTCGTGTCGAAACCTACCCTACGTCTTATCGGCGTTGCGGCGGTCGCGAACCCGGAAATTCCAAAGAAGATGAATTTCCGGCACCACTCTATTTTGGGGCGCATTTGGCGACCCACAAGGAATTTAGCGAATCAGACCACTGGCCAACCTGCGAGACCACGAGGGATGATCGTGTTCGTCAACTCGCTCAAGGGTCGTCCACGAAGCATTTCGGAGCTGACGCCTCGCCAGCGAACGGGACGGGGCAGGTTTGGCCATGCGGGTTCAAGCAACTCGAACAGACGTTCTTGGCTGATGAGACCGGGGCGGATACGATGCGTCTGTTCCGCAGTCGCGAGGAGATCCGCAAGCCGATGATGGACGCCGGTGGTGATTGCTCGATCGATGTCACTGAACTCGAACGGATTCTCCGTGCCACCGATCCCGGGGCCTTCCTCGTCCCCCCACGGATCCTCCGCCGAGTCATCAAGAGCGACCTCGGACTGGCGCGAGTCGGGGTTCATGTCCCTCCTCGACGCCTCTACGTGTCCACTGGCAACTCACTCCGAGGGGTCGTTTCCGGGGAGGAGCTCGGGATCGATAAGTCGGGGGTCGGATGGCCGTCCGTTGCTATCCTGCTCGAGCGACCGACGACGGAAGACCTGGCGCTCTCGAGTCGCGCGGCGATTCTGGAGGACTACTGGCGTCTGCTGTTTCATGCCCGCGTTCAGGTCGGCATGGAGTGCTCGCTCGCTCGCGAGCGCACGTTCGACAACGCCATTCGAAAACGCATCGAACGGATTGGAACGATCGAATTCGAGGAGGTTCGCTCGATCCTCCGTCAGGAGGGTCTCCTCCTGGCTCTGTCCGACGATCGGTCGGTCCTGATCGCGTTCGGCGCTTACTTCCTGGAGCTGCAACGCTTCGCCCCCGGCCTCTTGGCACACACATTTCCCGCGATCGAAGATCCGACATCGGTCGAGACTCTGCTCGCCGAGCTTGTCGATGTCGAGGCGGTCTATCAAGCCACGCGGCTGGAAGGCGCCGTCGATCCGGTGATCGAGACGATCCCGGGTTCGAGCGATGAGGAGGGCGATGACAACGGTGAGTTCGAGCCCGAGCCACGCGACGATTGGCCGATTGAAACCGCCACGGGAGTCTCTCGGCGCCTGATCGATCGGGCCGATGCGATTGCCGCGCAGGGAAACCTCGTTCGCGCGGCGATCCTCCGCACCGAAGCGGCGCGACGCACCACCCCGGAACTCGCCGAGTCGATCCGATCGGGGGCTCGAAGTGAGCTCGACCACCTGATTCGCCGGCTCCAGCGCGCCCTGGCCTTCGACGAGTCCGAGGCCGAGCGCTGGCGACGCGCCTTGCCCTCACTCCTCGATCGGTCAGCCCGAGGGTTCTGGACCCCCGAGGCGCGCCTGCTTTACGACCTTCAAAAAGTCTGCGTCGACCACGAACGCGAGGTCTACGCCACCGACCTTGTGGGGTGGATCGCCTCGTGGGGTCGCCGTCCGATTCGCCGCGTTCAGCCCTACCTCCGCGAAGTCATGATCGCCAACCACCTGAGGAGTGCCTCGAAACGGCTCGCCTCAACCCGGCTGCGTGGCGAGGATCGGACCCGGATGGCGGCGCTGCTGCACGCGTCCGTCAATCGTTCCGAAGTGGTCCTGCGAGATCGGCTCCGCGGTCCGATCGACGCCACGCTGACCCGGACGGGGTTCAAGCCGAGGAACCTGCCCGAACGCGTCGCCTACCGCAAGTTGGTCGAGGAGTTGCTCGACCGGATCGCCAGCCGAGGTTTCCTCTCGCTCGGTGACCTCCGCGATGCCTGCTCGCGCGGCAACCTCAAAATGCCCGACCTCTCCGGCCCTCGCGAATTCCTTGAGGGCGACCGCTTGCTCAGGGCCGACGAGGCGCTCTCGAAATCGCTCGACGGCGTGTACCGCCAGGGAGAAGTCTATCTTCGATGGCTCCAACGATTCAGCTCGTTGGCATTCGCGACCTCCATCGGCCGATTTCTCACTTCGTACGTCGCGATGCCGTACGGAGGAGCGTTTCTCATTCTCGAAGGGCTCCAGCATATCATCGGCCCCCTCGTTCATTTATTGGGGGGCGGACATATTCACATTATGAATATTCCGTCACTGCTGATTCTGGGAACCGTGGCGCTTGGCGTGCTCGATTTTCCCAATTTCCGCCAGGGATTCTTGTTGGCCATTCGGGTCGTTGGCCGTGGTCTTCGAATGGTCTTCTTTGATTCGCTCGCCTGGGTCCTCCGACAGCCGCTGCTCCGCTTCCTCTTCGTCGGCCGGTTCGCTTCTCTAGTTTGGCGATTTCTGCTCAAACCAGCGATAGTCACGGCACCTGTCTGGGTCCTGGCGAAGCCGATGGGCCTGGGGCAGCAAGCGGTCGCCCTACTTTCCGCGACCGTCTTCGTCACCTCAATTCTCGTGATCAATTCACGGCTTGGCCGAGACTTCGAGGAGATTGTCGCGGACGAAGTGGTCCGGACTTGGAAGCAACTCTATCGCGACATCGTTCCGGGAATTTACCGGATCATCGTCCGCACCTTCGACACGGTTCTCGAGACGGTTGACCGCTTTCTTTACGCCGTCGACGAATGGCTCCGGTTCCGATCCGGCCAGACCAAGTTCATGCTCGCCTCGAAAGCGCTGCTGGGGGCCGGCTGGTTTTTTGTCGCCTACTTGGTCCGAATCTATGTCAATTTGCTTATCGAGCCTCAAGTCAATCCGATCAAGCATTTCCCGGTCGTCACCGTCTCACACAAGATTATTTTGCCGCTCTCACTGACGTTGACAAGAATTCTTGCCGCGCCCCTCATGCCCCTAGGCAAGGTGGTGGCAAACTTCATCGCCGGGACGACCGTGGTCTTGTTGCCGGGGGTATTCGGATTCCTGGTCTGGGAGCTCAAGGAGAATTGGCGACTCTATCGCGCCAATCGCCGCGAGACGCTCGGGCCGATAGCGGTCGGCAGTCATGGCGAGACCATCGGCCGACTGCTCCGCCCTGGCTTCCACTCGGGAACGATCCCGAAGTTGTTCACGAAGCTCCGCAAGGGGGAGAGGCGCTGGCTTCGCGAGGGCCGGGAGAAGGGAGTCATCAAACAGATCGAGGCGCTCCACCACGTCGAGGAAGCCCTCCGCCAGTTCATCGAACGTGAGTTCCTGGCCTTGCTTCGCGAGAGTCGGACGCTTGGCTCGATGGAGATCGAGGTTTCCGCACTGAGGCTGGCGACCAATCGCATCTCGTTTGAGCTCTCGTCACGCGAGGAGAGTACCGACGTGATCCGGATTGAATTCGTTGAACAGGCGGGTAACCTGATCGCGGAAGTCGCCGAGCCGGGCTGGCTCTCTGACCTTTCCGACGTGCGCCGACAAACGCTGACGACCGCGATCGTCGGCTTGTATAAACTGAGTGGAATTGATCGGATCCGCGTACAATCCAGCGACCAAACCGCCCGGAACGCGCCCCCGAACGAACGAGCCGGCGCTCAGTCCGTCCTTATCCCCTTCCAGCGAATCACCGTCTCCTGGAAAACCTGGGTCGAAGCCTGGGAAAAGAAACTGTCGTCAACCTCCCTCGACCCGAACTTCACCGAAGGCCTTGGCATTCTGCCGCCGACAACCCAAGCTGGGAAGCGTCCCTCCCGCTCCCCCTCCCGACGAACCGAGAACGAACACCACGGCTAACTCCCGAATCACAATGCCGGCGTTGGGATGCCGGCCTTCGTAGGGTGGGCACGACCCACCAATAAATTAACGATTATTAATATAATAGTTTGACGAAATCGTCCCGCCCTCTTTGGGGAAACAAGTGGTCCCTTGAATCATTTGCAACCCCCAAGGCATCCACCCTGCCAAAGCTCGTGATCCTGGTTTGGGCGACTTGTGGGGTGATCGTATCTGACAAGGTTGTGCCAATGGACCGCGATCCTTGATAGAATGTGGGACATAACGGCGAACGGCTCACAGTCGCGAGGAATCAGGCACAATGACTGGCCACCGGTTGCGCGGGACGTGGTTGATTTTGCTCGGGTTGCTGAGTTCAAGTCGGGTGATCCTGGCTGATCCAGCCAAACCTCCCGAGACCGGCGCAAAGGCCCCGGTCGATTTCGACCGTCAAATCCGCCCGATCCTTTCGGATACCTGCTTCAAATGCCACGGGCCCGACGCGGCCGAGCGCCAGGCCGACCTGAGGCTTGACCTCCGCGATGCCGCTTTACTGCCGGCCGAATCGGGTAAGCCCGCGATCGTCCCCGGCCAGCCTGAAGAAAGCAGCCTGGTCAAGCGGGTCTTTTCGACGCGTAAGAGTTTCATGATGCCACCGCCCGAGAGCAACCGAACGCTCACGGCCGAACAGCGGTCCCTCTTGCGTGATTGGATCGCCGAAGGGGCGAAATACCAGACCCACTGGTCGTTGACCGCGCCCGTTCGTTCTCCCCTACCGGTCGTGAACGATCGCGCTTGGCCGCGAAACGCGATCGATCACTTTATCCTCGCGAAACTGGAGTCGGAAAAACTTCGCCCCTCGTCTCAAGCCGACCGGACGACCTTGATCCGCCGGCTGACTCTCGACTTGACCGGCCTCCCCCCGACCCCGCGCGAGGTCGACGCCTTCCTGGCCGACCGCCACGCAGATGCCTACGAGCGACTCGTGGATCGGTTGCTGAACTCGGGCCGCTACGGCGAGCGCATGGCGCTTGATTGGCTCGATGCATCACGCTATGCCGATACGCACGGCTATCATATCGACAGTGGTCGAGACATGACGCTCTGGCGAGACTGGATCATCGACGCCTACAACCGCAACCTCCCCTTCGACCGCTTCACGGTGGAACAGCTTGCCGGTGACTTACTCCCGAATCCGTCGCTCTCCCAGCAAGTGGCCAGCGGATTTAATCGCAATCACATGATCAATTTCGAGGGGGGAGCGATCCCCGAGGAGTATCAAACCGCCTACGTCATCGACCGGGTGAACACGACGGGGACGGTCTGGCTCGGCCTCACCATCGGCTGCGCTCAGTGCCACGACCACAAGTTTGATCCGTTGACGCAGAAAGAATACTACCAGCTCTACGCCTTCTTCAATAACCTGCCTGAAAACGGGCTCGACGGCCGCAAAGGGAACGCGGAGCCGATGATTCCCGTCCCAAGTCGCGCCCAAACCGCCGCACTTGCCGACCAGGTTTCGGCCATTGGGAACCTCGAGCGGCGAATCAACGAGCCGATGGCGACTGTCGACGATCAACAGGCGCAGTGGGAACGTTCGCTAAGGCAACCGCTCGCGCCCGAATGGGTGGTCCTCAACCCCGACGCGATGACCACGAGAGCGGGCACCACGCTTGAGGCCCTCGAGGATCGGTCGATCGTGGCTCGAGGCGCCAACCCGGACAGCGACGCCTACACGCTCTCCGGCCCCGCTCCTCGGCAGCCGATCACGGCGATCCGGCTTGAAACGCTTCCCGACGCTTCCCTGGCAGGCAATGGTCCGGGACGCTCGATCAATGGGAATGTTGTGCTCACGGAGGTGCGCTTCGACGCGGGAGCGCCGCTGAAAATCAAGTCGGTGTATGCCGACTACAGTCAGGAAGAACATCCGGCGCGTCTCGCGATCGATGGCCGCAAGTCGACCGGCTGGTCCCTCTTCCCCGAGGTGGGCAAACCGCACTTCCTGATCTTCGTGCTCGATCAGCCACTCGTCGCCAAGGAAGGGACGAGGTTGTCGACCACACTCGAGTTCGACTCCCCCTGGGAGCGCCACCAACTCGGCAAATTTCGGCTCTCCGTCACCTCGGCGGAATGGGCCCCCGAGTGGCAAAAGCTCCCTGAGAAGCTCGCCCGGATCATTGCAATCCCCGACGAACAGCGCACTCCGGCGGATGCGAGTGCGCTCCGAACCTATTATCGGTCCAATGTTTCGGACGTATGCAGGCCCTTGAATCAGCAACTCACGGCACTCAAGAAGGCACACGCCGACCTCGAGAAGTCGATTCCGACGACGATGGTCATGCGTGAGATGAGCAAGCCAAGGGATACCTACTTGCTCGAGCGTGGCCAGTACGACAAGCACGGGGAGAAGGTCGTGGCTGGGACTCCGGCCAGCTTGCCGCCACTTCCGAACGATGGTCCGGCCACGCGACTCGACCTCGCCCGCTGGCTCGTCGATCCGTCGCACCCGCTGACCGCGCGGGTGACGGTCAACCGACTCTGGCAGACGATCTTCGGGACCGGCCTGGTGGAAACCTCTGACGACTTCGGCTCGCAAGGGGCACTTCCGAGTCACCCTGAGTTGCTCGATTGGCTGGCCGTCGAATTCCGCGAAGGGTGGGACGTGAAGGCGATGATCCGCTTGTTCGTCACCTCGGCGACCTATCAGCAGTCGTCTTTCAGTTCCCCTGAGGTCATTGCGCGTGACCCTGGCAATCGCCTGCTGGCTCGGGGAGTCCGGCACCGACTCCAGGCCGAGTTCATCCGGGACCAGGCGTTGGCGGTGAGCGGCTTACTCGACCACCGAGTCGGCGGAAAAAGCGTTTCCCCCTATCAGCCCGCGGGGCTCTGGGAAGAGCTGGCCTCCCGCCTCGACGGCGAGAACTGGACCGCGCAGACTTACGAGCAGAGCCGCGGCCGCGACCTCTATCGCCGAACGATGTATACCTTCTGGAAGCGGACCTCGCCACCGCCGACCCTCGTCACCTTCGATGCCCCCGATCGCGAGACCTGCACGGTCCGGCGCTCCCGTACCAACACGCCGCTCCAGGCTCTCGTCCTGATGAACGACCCCACTTATGTCGAGGCCTCGCGAAAGCTCGCCGAACGAATGATCCTCGAAGGCGGCTCGACCCCCGAATCGCGAATCAATTTCGCGTTTCGCCTGGCCACCGCCCGACGCCCGACCGCCGCCGAGCTTGAGGTGCTCAGCGAACTGTTCGAGGCCCAACGATCCGCGTTTCGTCACGACGTCGAGGCCGCCTTGAAACTGCTCGGCGTCGGCGAGTCGCGCCGAAATGGCGACCTTGATGTCCCGGAACTGGCCGCCTGGTCGATGGTCGCCAGCGCAATCTTGAATCTCGATGAGACCGTCACGAAGGGCTAACATGATGGACCCGCACGTCGAGCAACAGATGCTGCAGACTCGTCGCCAGTTCTTTGGCCGGACCGCGTCGGGACTGGGCGCGACGGCCTTGGCTTCGCTCTTGAACCCGGGGCTGTTGTCGGCATCGACCCACTTCGCGCCCAAAGCGAAGCATGTCATCTATCTCTTTATGTCAGGTGGCCCTTCGCATATCGATTTGTTCGACCACAAGCCGAAGCTCGAAGCGCAACACGGCAAGGAGCTGCCCGGGTCGATCCGGATGGGTCAGCGGATCACGGGAATGACGTCCGGCCAGAAGTCGTTCCCTTGCGTGGCCCCGATGTTCAAGTTCGCCCAGCATGGTCAGGCGGGCACCTGGGTCAGCGAACTCCTGCCGCACACCGCGACCGTCGTCGATGATATCGCGGTCATCAAGACGCTGAACACCGAGGCGATCAACCACGACCCCGCGACCACTTACATCCAGACCGGGCACCAGCAGCCGGGCCGGCCGAGCCTGGGGGCCTGGCTCGACTACGGTCTGGGCGGCGAGAATGACAACCTTCCCACATTCATTGTCTTGATCTCGCAAGGGAGCGGCAACAAAACGGATCAGCCGATCTTCTCGCGACTCTGGGGAAGCGGTTTCCTGCCCACCCAACATCAAGGGGTCCGGTTCCGCTCGGGGGACGACCCGGTCCTCTACCTCTCGAATCCGCCCGGTGTCGACCCGCAAACCCGTCGGAGAATGCTCGACGGCGTCGGCCGGCTCAACCGGATGGCGGCCGACTCGTTCGGTGACCCGGAGATCAATACCCGGATCGCCCAGTACGAGATGGCATACCGGATGCAGACCTCGGTACCCGACTTGACCGACCTGTCGGGCGAACCCAAGTCGACCATCGCCATGTACGGCATCGACGACAAGGGGGTGGACGGAGGTTTCGCGCGGAACTGCCTGCTTGCCCGGCGGATGGTCGAACGTGGCGTCCGCTTCGTGCAACTCATGCACCGCGGCTGGGACCAGCATAACAACTTACCGAACCAGATCCGCGGTCAGTGCAAGGACGTCGACCAGCCCGCGGCAGCCTTGATCAAAGATCTCAAGATGCGCGGCCTACTCGACGAAACCCTGGTCATCTGGGGAGGTGAGTTCGGCCGGACCGTGTACAGCCAAGGGGCTCTGACCAAGGATAATTACGGCCGCGACCACCACGGACGCTGCTTCACCATGTGGATGGCCGGCGGCGGGATCAAGCCTGGGATCTCTTACGGCGAGACCGACGACTTTTGCTACAACATCGTCCAGGACCCCGTCCACATCCACGACTTCAATGCCACAATCCTCCACTGCCTGGGGATCGATCACACCAAGCTGACCTTTAAATTCCAGGGGCGAGACTTCCGACTCACCGACGTGCACGGCAACGTCGTGAAAGGCCTTCTCGCCTGAGGACTGCCGTCGCAAAGGACGACCGTTCATAGACAGGGAGGAAGGTCGCTCGTACATGCCGTAATCCATGCCAACATCACGGCTGTTTATCCTTGGGCTTCGTGGACGCGAGCCAACGGGTGAACCAGTCGAGCGCTGCCTGGTGTTGGTCGGGAGTGACCGCGTGGGCCACCCCTTCGGCCACAAGGATTCGCAGGTGGTCGGAGGCTCCCTCGGCTTGATACGCCGCCTCGGCCGCGGAGAAGGCGAGCCTGGCGCCACCGATTGGACAGTTCGGATCGCGGTCCCCGTTCAGAATCAACAAGGGCCGTCCCGCGAAGAGTCGGAGCATGCTCGGGCAGTCGAAGTCGGAGAGGATGCCGGGGATGACCTTGTTCCAGAGGGCGCGACAGACCCGTGCGTTGACGTCGGCTTCCCCCAGGTCCTTCGCCGCGGCCTGATGGGCGGCGCCGATCGACCGCGCTCGTCCTTGCCACTGCTCGTTTTGAAGGCTCCACCGAAAGCTCTGCACGGCGATCGCCGGTACCGCCACGGCCACTCGCTCGTCGACCGCTGCGGCGAGCCAGGTCTCGATCCCTCCCATGCTGATCCCGATCATGCCAAATCGCTTCGCGTCCACGTCCGCTCGGGTTTCGAGGTAGTCGAGGGTCCGCCAAACGTCCCAGCAAGTGTCATAGTAAAACGGATGCTCCTGCGGCGCGCCGGGCTTCGACCTCCAAGCCCGGGTAATCGCCTTGTTGTAGGCGTCGGCCCCCACCGACCCCCCTGCCCGCTCACCGTGGTAACGTGCATCAATCGCGACGCCGATGATCCCACGTTCCGCGAGCTCGACCAGCCACGACTTCATCTTCTCCTTGTCGCCGCCGGTCCCGTGCAGCACGATCACGGCCGGTAACGGCTCCTTGGACGCCGGGGGGCGAACGACCAAGACGGGCACGCGCTCCACCTGGCCATCGGCCCGATTCTCGGAGGCGAAACTGAGCCGTTCCGTCGTGAATCCGTCCGGACTGGTTTCCGACCGCTCAACCTTGAGGTCGAGCGGAACCTTCGGCCGGTCGAGCATCGTTAAAAACGCTTTCCTGACCTCTGACGGAGACCTCAACGGCTTCGACTTGGTCTCGGCCGGCGCGACCTGGGCCAAGATCACCAGGGCGAGTGCATAACTGGAGTGAGTGAGCATGGAGGCCTCAAAATCATAGGGCTGGGGTCAGGTCCGCGGAACGCGGGATCTGACCCCGAACCAAGTTCAACGCATCAAGTTTTCCGTGGCTCATTGCCCAATCATCGTTAGGGAAGAACGAGCACCTCGAGTTGCGAAGGGTGGTTCTTCGACCGATAGACCTTCTGTGTGGCCTTCTGGAAGTCCGACTCCTTGGCAGCGTAGATATCCATGAATTTCTGGGGGTTCCGGTCCACGAGCGGGAACCAGGAGCTCTGGATCTGAACCATGACCCGATGGCCGGGCCGGAAGGTGTGGCCGGTGTCGGGGAGAGCAAAATTCACCGAGGCGGGCTGGTCGGGCGTGAACGCCTCGGGGCAATCGAGGCCGTTGCGGAACTTGCCGCGCATGACGTCACCGCGAACCAGTTGCTGGTATCCTCCCATGCGTTCCCCGGTTGGATTCTTCTCGGGGTCGGGGAAATCGTCGGGGTAAACATCGATCAGCTTGACGACCCAGTCGGAGTCGGTGCCCGAAGTTGAAACATTCAGCTTCACGTTGATGGGGCCGACAATGGTGAGGTCTTCCTCGAGGACGTCGGTCGCGTAGGTGAGCACGTCGGGCCGCCGCGCGGCAAACCGCTGGTCGGCAATCATGTACTCCTTCTTCATCTCGGGCGCGATGTCGGCGATGTAGGGAACCGGCCGGTCAGGATCGCTCACGTATTCGTCGAACGCGGTCGAATCCTGCTCGAGCCCTTCGTTGGTGGAACCGACGATCGCCAGGCGTCCCTTGGGCAGGAGGACGAGCGATCGTGGTTTCGCATCCCGGGGCGGCCACGCCGCGAATCGGTTCCATTCATTCTTGCCGGTGATGAAGACCCAGGCCTCGGGAGGGATCGCGTTCCCTTTATCCTTCAGGTAATGCTCAAAGAATGGGAACTCGATCTTTTCCTGATAGTAGGTGGAGGTTTTCGCATTGAACTGGACCGACCCGAGCGACTCGCCCGTGCCTCGGGCCCAGCCACCGTGAATCCAGGGGCCCATGACGAGCGTGTTCGCGGCGTTGGGCGACTGGGATTCGATGCTTCGATAGGTTTCCAGTGCGCCGAAGAGATTCTCGGCGTCGAACCATCCTCCCACGGTCAGGACCGCGGGTCGAATCTCCTTGAGGTGCTGTCGGAGGTTGCGGGCCTTCCAGAACGCGTCGTAGGTCCCATGTTCCATCAACTCTTTCCAGAACGAGACCTCCCCTTTGAAATGAGTTTTCTCGGCGTTGGAAAGCGGCCCGAGCCGGAGGAAGAACTCATAAGCGTCAGGCGTTCCGTGGTCGAACACGAAGTCGAACTTCTTGGTGGGCTCCGGTCGGGGCCGACCGAACCGTGCCATAAAGTTAAACGCATGCGTCAGGAAGAAGGCACCATTGTGGTGCCAGTCGTCGCCCACGAACCAGTCGGTGACCGGGGCTTGGGGGGACGCCGCCTTGAGCGCGGGGTGCGCGTTGATGAGCGAGGCCGAGGTGTAATACCCGGGATAAGAGATTCCCCAGACCCCGACCCGGCCGTTATGGTTCTCGAGCTTCTTGGTCAGCCAGTCGATCGTGTCCCACGCATCGGTGCTGTCGTCAACGGCCGTGTCGCCGGCTCCCCGCGCGATGTTGGGTCGCACATGGACAAAGTCGCCCTCGGACATCCAGCGCCCCCGGACGTCCTGGTAGACGAAGATGTACCCCTCTTTGGCGAAACTCTCGGAGGGGCCCAGGTCGGGGCGATAGCGATCGACGCCGTAGGGTCGCGCGCTATAAGGGGTCCGATTGATCAGGATTGGATACTTTTGGTCGTGATCCTTGGGAGCATAGACGGACGTGAAAAGAGTCACACCGTCTCTCATCGGAACTTGATAGTCAAACTTGGTGTAATGAGCCTTCACGTACTCCAAACCCTGAGCGGCGACCGGTTGGGCCAGCAGGCCGGTGACAAGCGTGGACAGCAGAAAAGACCAGACCGCGAGTTTACCAGGCGTTCGCATTCGTCATTCCTCGATCGCCAACTTGGTGAGGGCCGTCAACTTCCGTTAGGCCAATGAGTAATGACTAGAAAGTTAGTCCGGCTCACGTTGCGACGCAAGGCATGGCCTCTCGGAAATCGGCGGGGCCGCTCGCTCTCGACCGTACTTTTTTTGGCGACTCCGCGCAGGTTAACGCCTCGGTCGATTCCGCGGACCACGACGGCGCGTCTCGCCGTTGCGTGTCGGAGAGGCACTGGCTAAGGTGGCGGGAAGTGAACTGAACTGAGGATTGGTTTCGTCGCACGTCGCGTCTTGGGGTAGACCTCGATCATGGACTCGAACCCAGCGTTCCCCTCGAAATTCCCGGTCTTCATCACGCTTCCCGTGCAGTGGGGCGATCAGGACGCCTTCGGGCACGTGAACAACACGGTCTACTTTCGCTGGTTCGAGAGTTCCCGGATCGCCTATTTCGAGAGGATCGGTCTCTCCGCGATGATGACCACCGCGAAGGTGGGCCCAATCCTCGCCTCGATCACCTGCGACTATCGTCGGCAGATCCTCTACCCTGAGAGCGTGATCATCGGTGCCAAAGTCACCCGGATCGGACGAACCAGCATCAAAATGGAGCACGAGCTCTTCACTCAGTCGAACCAGGCGCTCGCCGCCGAGGGAAAGTCGACGATCGTCGTCTTCGACTACTCCACCAATCGACCGCACCCCATTCCCGACCCGATCCGTCGCGCGATCGAAGCCCTGGAGGGGGAACGGCTCTGACCCAGATCGACAGAGACAGTGACTGTCGCCACGTTACCGGGTTTTCCGCCCGGCCCCGGGTGGCACAAAAAGGTGATCACTAGAAAATGCTGCTGAGCGTCGTAAGCATGCCCACCATCGCTTCACCGTAAACCGCTGGAGATGTCACGATGAATCGTGAGTGAAAATAAGCCAGGCAACGCCCACGAGGGTCGTCACGATCGTCAAGGGCACGCCGACCTTGAGGTACTCGAGGAATCCCAATTCGGTGCCCGCGCGGCGGGCGTTCTCGACGACGATCAGGTTTGCGACCGAGCCCAGCAGAGTCAGGTTCCCCGCCAGCGTGCTTGACATCGCCAACGCCAGCCAGGCCAACTCCTTCTGCGACATTACTTCCATCAACGGCTTGAACAACAAGACCGCGGGGACGTTGGAGACCAGGTTCGAGAGGATGAGCGACAACCCGCTCACAAGCACCACCGGCGATTGTCGCAGGTCATGCCAGCCTTCGATTCCCCAGGTCTGCACCACGACCACCTCGAAGGCGTGAACGACGACGAACAGGCCGGTGAACATGACCAACAGTGGCCAATCGATGGCGCGGTAGAGCTTTTCCGGGCGTACGCGATCGAGCATCAAGACCGCAGCCGCGATCAGCGCCACCAACGGGATCGGCTTCCCGGCGAAGAAAAAGGCCACGGTCATGATGGTCACCACAATGCCCTTGATCAAAAGGCGGCGATGCGTCCGGGGCCGAGGAGCCTCGTCGATCTCGACCGTCCGATCTCTCGATCCGCGAAGCGCTTTGCGGTAGACGAACGCGACCACGGCGAAGTTCAGGATCAATCCGATCGCGGCGACCGGAGCGAGTCGAGCAGCGAACCGGAGGTAGGAGATCTGCGAGAGTGACCCGATCATGATGTTCTGCGGGTTCCCCGTGATCGTGGCGACCGACCCGACATTGGAGGCCGTCGCCAGGCCGATAAGGTAGGGGATCGGCGGTCGCTTCAGCCGCTGGCAGAGTTGAAGGACAAGCGGGGTGAGCGCGACACAAACGACGTCATTCACCAGAAACGCCGAGAGAACGCCCGAGAGCGCGATGGTCACCGCGAGCAAGGCAAACGGGCCGGAGAACCGGGCGACGATTTGCTCCGTCGCCAAGGCAAAGAATCCAGCCAACCGGAGGAAGGCAACCATCACCATCATGCCGAACAGGAGGACGATCGTTTCGTAGTCGACTGCCCTGGCGGCATCCGGCATCGTGATTGCGCCGCAGGCGAGCATGGAGGCCGCGCCGACCAGAGCGATCCCGGCCCTGTCGATCCGTAACCCGGGGATCTTGCCGAGTGCGAGGGCGAAATAAGTCAGGCCGAAGATGGTCGAGACCACGGGAATCGAGGCCGATTGCATCGTCACGTGTGAACTTTCCTTCAGCAGGTTGTCAACCCTCTCATCATGTGGCAAGCAACGTTGAAATCATGAGTCCTGTCAGGGTGATGTTGCAAGGTCAGTCGTCGCGGCCATCGGGTTGAGCTCCTCCCGGTGGTGGCCTCGCTCGAAACGAAAACCGAGACGAGTCGCCGACACCGCTCGCCTGGGATGCAATGCACGACCGATGCCAGGCCCATAGCGTGCGATTCGCCTGAAATTGAGCAGGTAAGAGCCATAAGAATGGGCGGAACACCCCCACGCATGTGGGGAAGTTCCGCCCATCAGGAAGCGTGCATCGTCTTGGTGCTTGATCGTGTCCGTCGGCAAAGCGCCAGGTGAAATCCGGGAACGCAAGCCGGGCCTCCGCAAAAATCAAGCGTGGCCGGAGGCGGCCGGATCGGTGTGGGATATGCTTATTTCTCGCTCAGATATGCATGGACGAACTGGACGGCCATCGCCCCTTCGCCGACGGCCGAGGCCACCCGCTTGACCGACGAGGAACGCACGTCCCCCGCGGCGAAGACGCCGGGGCGGCTGGTCTCGAGGAAAAAGGGGGCTCGCTTCCCGGCCCTGGCGGTGGACGACTCGAGGTTCGGTCCGGTCCGAATGAACCCTTTGGGATCGCGCTCGACGCTCGAGGAGACCCAGTCGCACCGTGGTACCGCTCCGATGAAACTGAAGACGGCGGGCGTCTCGATCGTGCGCTCCTCCCCGGTCTGGTTATTGACCACATCGACCGCGTCGAGATAGCCATTACCCCGCATCCGCTTGATCTCCGTGTTCCGAAGGACCTCGATTGTGGCCGTTTGCTCGATCCGTCGAACCAGGTACATCGACATCGACTTGGCCAGGTCATCGCCGCGAATCAAGAGGTTGACCTTACGAGCCTGACTGGCGAGAAACACGGCCGCCTGCCCCGCCGAGTTCCCACCCCCGACCACCAGAACCTCGGCGCCGTGGCACATCTGGACTTCGTTGGGAGTCGCCGCGTAGTAGACCCCACAGCCTTCGTATTTGTCACACCCTTCAACGCCCAGTTTGCGATAGTCGGCCCCAGTCGCGATCAGGAGACTTTTGGCGATGACGGTGCCGCCCCCCTCCAAGCTGAGTACGGCATAGGAATTCTCAAATGTTAAACCAATAACCGGCGTCGGGACGGACAACATGGCACCGAATTTGTTGGCCTGCACGACAGCCCGCTCGGTGAGTTCCGCCCCGGTCACTCCGGTGGGGAAACCGAGATAATTCTCGATCCGCATGCTCCGGCTCGCCTGCCCACCCGCCGCGGTCCGCTCCAGAATGACCGTGCTCAACCCTTCGGACGCGCCGTAGACGGCGGCGGCAAGCCCCGCGGGCCCCGCCCCAACCACCGCGAGGTCATAGACGGTCTGATCCGGCGTGCGGCGCAGGCCGATCGTCTCCGCCAACTCGAGGTTCGACGGGTTGCGATGTAGCATGAATTGGCCGCAGATCACTACCGGCGTTTCGGCTTCCGTGACGCCGAATTGCTTGAGCATCGCGACGACCTGCTGATCGGCCTCAAGGTCGAGCCAGGTGAAGAGCACCCGGTTCCGGGCCAGGAAGTCGCGGATCCGGAACGTATCTTGCGAATAACGCGAGCCGAGCACGCGGAGTCCCGTAAATTCTCCCGACTCGCGGAGGAGTTGTCGGCGGGCGATGAACGCCTGGAGAATCAAGTCCCCCAGGTCGGGACAACGGTTGAGGACTTGACGAAGCGACGATGTCGAAATCCCGAAGACTTCCGTCTCACCTCGCGCATAACCGCTCACCAACGAGCCCGCGCCCGATAGCAGCGATTCGTCACCGCTAAACTCGCCTCGGGAATGAACGGTCAGGATCCTCGGCATATCGCCTGACTCGTCGCGAACCTCGATCTGGCCGGACTTGACGACGAAGAATTGGGAGTTGCGGGCACCCACCTTGAAGAGGGCTTGGCCATCCTGAAAACGCGTGAGTTTCGCCTCGGTGCATTCCGCGAGCGAACTGATCTGGGACTCACTCAGTGCGGGAAATGCGGCGGCGTGTAGATCATGACTGGCCATTGGGGAGCGTCTCCAACCTGAGCCAGGTGGCTTCACCGTCTCAAAAAGAATCCTTGGGCCTGTGTCGGCAAATCCAGTTCCACCGGATCGACAAACCACCCACGCTATCCTACGCAAGGTATCAAGGTCGCCAGGAGGGGGTGGCCCAGAGGTGAGAGGATGGCGACCTTGTCCGTGTCAGTGTAGCTACGGCCCACGGATCTGGATACGTTTGAGCAGGAACATCAGCAACGATCAGGCAGACAAATCGTCGTCGAGCGGGCTCGGACGGAGTGGGTCATCCATTCCGTAGGTGCGGATCTTCCGCAGCAAGGTCCGCGTGCTGATTCCCAACAGGTCCGCCGTCCGCTGGCGGTTGCCCCCGGTTCGGATCAGGCAATCCTGGATCGCTTCGCGCTCTAACTCCGACAGGGTCACCCCAGGGCGATGTCGATTCACTCCGGGGGGTGGGCTGATGACGCGCACGTTGGGAATCAGATCGGTCGGCAGGAACGCCGAGAGCAAGACGGTCCCGCTGGCGCGGAGCAATGCCTGCTTGAGCACGCTCTGCAATTCCCTCACGTTGCCCGGCCATGAATAGTCACACAACCGTTCCATCGCTTCGGGGTCGACTTCCCGGACCTCGCGGCCAAGCTCGCGACTGAACCGGCGGACGTAAAGCATCACCAGCATCGGCAAGTCGTCGCCCCGCTCACGCAGGGCCGGCAAATGAATCGTGAAAACACCCAACCGGTAATACAGGTCGGGCCTGAATTTCGCCTCTTCACAGTACGCTTTCAGGTCGCGGTGCGTGGCCGCGATCAGGCGAACGTCGGTCCGAACCGTCTCGCTACCACCGACCCGCTCAAACGACTGGTCCTGCATCAGGCGGAGCACCTTGGCCTGGAGCGCCAATGGCATGTCCCCCACCTCGTCGAGAAAGATCGTTCCGCCGGAGCACTGCTCGAACTTGCCGATCCGCCGGCGGTCCGCCCCGGTGAACGCCCCTTTCTCATGACCAAATAACTCACTCTCCAGCAAATTCTCCGGGATCGCAGCGCAGTTGAGCGCCAGAAAGGGCGCCTTGGCCCGAGGCCCGTGCTGATAGATCGCCAGTGCGACCAATTCTTTACCAGTCCCGCTCTCGCCCGTGATTAAGACGGGCACGTCCTGGGCTGCCACTCGTCCGATCGCCTTGTACACCTCGCGCATCGCCGGACAACCGCCGATGATGGCGTCGTTCACGTCGGGGTCGGAATCGGCCTCGGTGACCAGGGCCGGCTCGCGCATCCGTCGCGAAACCTCGAGCGCCTCGCCGACCACCCGCTGCAATTGGCGCAAGTCAAGTGGTTTGAAAAGATAATCATACGCGCCCTGCTGCATAGCTTCAATGGCCGCGTCCGCCGTTCGGGCGGCGGTGATAAAGATGACCGGGATCCGCGCATCGATCCGCCGGATCTCCTGGAAGACCTCGAGCCCGGACTGGTCGGGCAACCGCAGATCAAGGAGCACGACGTCAGGCGGCCTCACACGGATGCGTGTGAGCCCATCCGCCCCAGTGCGCGCCACTTCCACGTGGTGTTCGGGGGCCGGGAACGCCTGGCGCACTTGCGTCGGTACCAGGGCCGGCTCATCATCGACAAGCAATAGTCGGGCCATGACACCACTCTCAGCAATTCGAGTGCATCGTCCCCATGCGCGTTATTCTCAAGGCTACGGCGCGTTGCGCCAAGAGAGAGCAGCTCCAAAGTCGGAAATGAAGCGACGGAGCGAGTGGCCCAATCCTCCGCGCGATCCGACCGGCCCCATCCCCTCGGGCGAGACAAAAAGGTCTCGTCGACTCCATCAAGGCGACAAAGTGTCGCAATATGTTTGCAATCGAACCTCGAACCCAAGCTGAGCACTTCGCTTGCCACAAGTTATTGGGGCACTTAATCTTACTGTAGGTGGTCAAAGACCTTGTGGGCCGACGGTTCGGTCTGGCACGCGGTTTGTCTTTGCAATGGTTAATCGACTCCAATCCGCCGACTGCACGAGCCCCGTTGGCAACCGAACCCGAAACCATGATCCGGGCCGATCCCAAGGGTCGGCCCGGCACAATTGACGCAAAAATGGCACGGAGCACCGCTGTCAACGCGATGACTTCCACCCCAATTTGATAGGATCCTATGGCCGCGGGACTTCGGCCACGGAAGTCTCCCCGCAAGAAATCGCGCCGGCTTGCTCTGATTTCCGTGATTCTCGGTCTGGGTTCCCTCAATGTCATGAAGGACAAGACTTGGGGGAATCCGAACTCTCGGTAAGCGGATCGCGACGCGATCCGCCTTACGGCCTACGTCACGCGGTTCAGCCTTCGGATGATCGTGAACATTGATAGAATGCCCCAGCGGTCATCGTGAGTGGTTTTTTCCAGGGTGACCTGTTCGGGATTTCCCCCAACGAACCCCGTTTCGAGTTGCGGGAACGAGCTCCGTCCGACAACGAGCGATTGGGTTGAGAAGGCTTCGAGCCATGGAGTCGTACACCGAGGACATCCGATCGATTCGTCGCACCCTCGAGGATCTGGACGCGCTCTCGACGCTCTCCGCGTCCTGGGTCGGATCGCCTCCGGTTCAGGTTGCCCAAAACCTGGCGGACCTCCTGTTCGACCGGATGCGCCCCGACTTCCTCTATCTGCGCCTCCTTGAGCGGTCGGACGGGTCGGAGCGCGAGGTCGTCCGAATCGTCGATCGAAGTGCCTCGGAAGCCTCGCCCCGTCAGATTGGCCAGGTCCTCGCCCCCTGGTTAAATCTCGGGTCCACCGACCTGATCCGGTCGATTCCCAATCCCTTGGGAACCGGTGACACGCGCATCGTGGTCATTCCGCTCGGCACTGACGGTGAGCTAGGGGTCTTGGTCGCCGGTTCGAGAGCGGCGGGGTTCCCCGGCCAGGAGCATCATCTCCTCCTCAGCGTCATGGCCCATCAGACCGCGCTGCTGCTCCAACGGCATCAGACGAGAGAAGTGCTGCGATCGAGCCAGTATCGGTTTCCGAGCACACTCAATGGCATGTTTCTATTTGCCGGATTACTTGACCTCGATGGGACAGTCATTGAGGCGAATCACACCGCGCTGGAATTCGGCGGCCTGAAGCGAGAGGACGTGATCGGCCACCCGTTCTGGGAAGCCCGGTGGTGGTCCGGCTCAGTCGCGGTTCAAGCACGACTTCGTGCCGCGATTGCCGAAGCAGCGCGTGGTGAGTTGGTGCGTGACGAGGTCGAAGTCCGAGGCTCTGACGAGCGGATCGTGGTCGTCGACCTTTCCATCAAGCCCTTGCGGGACGAACGGGGTCGCATCGTCCAGCTCATTCCCGAGGGAAGAGAGATCAACGACCGGAGCCAGACCGGGTTGGCACACCGTGAGGACCAGGACCGATTTCACGGCACGTTCGAGAACGCGGCCGTCGGGATCGCTCACGTCGACGGCGAAGGCCGCTTCCTCCGCGTGAATGAGGTTTTTTGTGTGATCGTTGGTTACACACGTGATGAATTACTCAAAAAATCGTTCCAGGATCTCACTCTCCCCGATGATCAGCCGGCAAGCCTCGCATTATTCGCACCGCTCATGCGCGGCGAATCGATCAGCGTCTCGCTCGAGCAGCGTTCGGTCCGCAAGGACGGTTCGCTGATCTGGAGTGAGGTGTCTGTCGTCGCTCAGCCCGACCTGGCGGGTAAACCGGCGTACGCCATCGTGGTCCTGCAAGACGTCACGGCGCGGAAACAACTTGAAGGGGAGTTGCGACGGGCCAAGGAGGCAGCGGAGTCAGCCAATCGGGCCAAGGACGAGTTTCTGGCCAACGTCAGCCATGAGATCCGCACCCCGTTGAACGCCATCATTGGCATGACCGAACTGGCCCTCGACACCCCGCTCACGGGAGATCAGCGAGACTGCCTCCAGACAGCGTTATCCGCAGCCGCCAACCTGCTTGGCGTCATCGATGACCTGCTCGACTTTTCCAAGATCGAAGCGGGTAAGCTCGAGCTCGCCGCGACCGAATTCTCGCTCCGCTCCGCGCTGAGCGACACCATGCGGCTCCTGGCCGTTCGCGCCCACCGGAAGGGCTTGGAGTTGGTCTGCCAGGTGGGCCTCGACGTGCCCGATACGCTCATCGGCGATGCGGGCCGGTTCAAGCAGGTGTTGCTCAACCTCGTGGGCAACGCGATCAAGTTCACCGAAGTCGGCGAAGTCGCCGTGGAAGTGGCCGTGGCCGAGCTTGCCGGTTCGAAGGATCAAATTGCCCTGCGGATCTCAGTCCGTGACACCGGCATTGGCATTCCGCCCGGACTGCGCGAGCGAATCTTCCAGGCCTTCGAACAACAGGATACGTCGACCACCCGGAAATACGGTGGGACCGGCCTGGGACTGACAATCGCCGCCAGGTTGGTGGCGCTCATGAATGGAACGATCCAGGTCGAGAGCGAGCCGGGCCAGGGAAGCACCTTCGCCTTCGAAGTGCGGTTCCGGCGACCGCCCCACCCAACCGAAGGCAAGGCCTCCCCGCCACCGGCCTGGCTGCATAACCTGCTTGTGCTCATCGTCGACGACAACGCCACCAGTCGACGGACCCTGGAGCAATGGCTCCTCGGTTGGAGGATGAAGCCCGCCACGATGAGCGACGGACTGGCGGCGATGGAGACTCTTCGACACGCAGCGGCTTCCGGGGTTCCTTACGCCCTGGTCCTGCTCGACGCCCGAATGCCAGAGACCGACGGCCCGACAATTGCTGCGTTGATCCGGCAACGCGCGGAGCTCTCCACCACCCGAATCATCATGCTCCACTCGGGGAAACTTCCCGGCGATCCTCGTCGGTTTCGCGAATTGCGAGTCGCCGCCCAACTCCTCAAGCCGGTCCAACAACACGAGTTGCTCGAAGCAATCAAGCGTGTCATGAATGATGACATGGATGAGTCAATTGAAACCGAAGTGTCGCTTCCCGGTCTGGAGCCGTTGAGGATCCTTGTCGCCGAGGACAATGAGTTCAACGCCCGACTGCTCGAGCGAATGCTGACTCGACGTGGCCATGGAGTGCGGATCGCGGAGGATGGCCTGAAGGCCCTGGCATTGATTGGCCTGGGGGGTCGAGAGTCGGAGACGTCCAAGCCCGCCCACTCTCCCCTGGCGGAGGAGTTCGACCTGTTGCTGTTGGACCTTCACATGCCGAGGCTTGACGGCTATGAAGTGGTCATGGCGATCCGCCAACGCGAAGCCATTGGGGGCGGTCACCTCCCCGTCATTGCCCTCACCGCGCGGTCGCAGCCGGAAGACCGCGCCCGCTGCCTTGCGGCCGGCATCGACGACTACCTCGCGAAACCGATCCGGGCCGCCGAGCTCTTTGCGGTGATCGACGGCTTGGTCCCCGCCCGCTCGACCCCGACACCGACCCCGATCGCGAATCCAAGGTCGAATCCGGATGATCCCAACGCCCTCCTGACGTCGGCCACCCTCTTGGCGGTCTGCGGCGGCGATGACACGGTCCTCCGCGAAATCTGCCAAGACTTTCAAACCTACGGGCCGACTCAACTGGCCGCCGTCCGCGACGCCCTCCGTGCCCACGACCCCGCACGGCTCAGCAAGGCCGCCCACAACCTTGCCGGTTTGCTGTCCGCCTTCTCGACGCCTGCCGGGAACCTGGCCTCCGACCTCGAAGAACGCGCCGACCTCCACCAACTCAAGGAAGCCCCCGTCCTGGTCCACCAACTCGAATCAATGGCCCAAGAACTCCTGCGCCTGCTCCCGGATCTCTCGATTGAAAAACTCCGGTCCGCCCTTTGATCTCATAGATTTCCAGCAATCGCAGAGGAACTAGCCACCAGCCTATTGACTGGGGGCGATTCCCGGTTAGGATATAACTCTCGCTGGTGACAAACACTAACGAGACTCGCCGGAGTGGCGGAATTGGCAGACGCGCTAGCTTGAGGGGCTAGTGAGCTAACCATGCTCGTGCAGGTTCAAGTCCTGTCTCCGGCACTAGAAATTAAGGGGCTTGCGGCAATTGCTGCAAGCCCCTTATTCGTTAGATTCCTCAACGGTGCCTCATAAGTGCCTCGGTCGGCAATCATGTGGGACCATGTTGTATTTCTTTTGACTGGATGCGATTCCCGGTTAAGATATCACTCTCGCTGGTGACATCCCAACGAGACATGCCGGAGTGGCGGAATTGGCAGACGCGCTAGCTTGAGGGGCTAGTGAGCTAACCATGCTCGTGCAGGTTCAAGTCCTGTCTCCGGCACTGACAGAATAAGGGGCTGCGTCGAAAGACGCAGCTCCTTTTTCTTGCGCCCTGACCGCGGTTCGCAACAACGCTGCGGTGGCATTGGGGTCGTCCAATGGCCAACCTGCAGGAACGCAACGGCAGTTACCGGGTCATCTTCCCGCATCACGGTAAGCAGCACTTCGTCACGATCGGCAAGGTATCGAAGCAGGAGTGTTTTGCTTCAGACGGAAATGGAGAGACGCCCCACCCGAGTTATGCTAAAACTCGGCAGGAGTCTCACCATGCGAAAGCCCCGAAAGAACGATACGCCTGTCGAGAAGGTCGCCATTCTCAGGCGTCACCTGCTCGACCACGTCCCCATCTCCGATCTCTGCGATGTGCTCCAACTCTCGCCCACGCAGTTCTACCTCTGGCAGAAGCAGTTTTTCGAGAACGGCCCCGCCGCGTTCGAACGCAAGAACGCCGCGCCCGAGACCCATCAAATCCGCACCATCGCCGCACTCCGCGACAAGCTCCAACGCAAGAACGAAGGGCCGGAGCATCGGGCGCATGAGCGAGAAGAATAGGGGGCTCGTTCGTCTCGGCTGACGAGGCTGAGTATTCGGAAGGCGGGAGTGTGTCGGTAGATCGTGGCTATGATTACTGGTCTCTTTCATTATCATCCGACAAACGTCATACTCGGCGATCGTTCGATTGTCCCCCGTTCTCTTCGATGGAGGGTGAAGGACCATGGCTTCGATCAACCCGAAAGCCGCCGCGATAGTCTTGGGGAGTTGTGCCGTCGCATTTCTCATGGCCTTACCGATCAGGGCCGACGACAAGGACAAAACTTCCCCGATCCTGAAGGGGTGGGGCCAGGTCACCGACACGGACCGGGACTGCGACATCACCTCCAACGAGAACGCAGTTGAGTTCAAGATTCCCGGCAAGTCTCACGACTTCGCCTCCGAGCTCATGCTTCAGAATGCACCCCGCGTCCTTCAAGATTTGAAGGGTGATTTCATCGCCCAAGTCAAGGTCACGGGCGAGTTCAAGCCGGGCGCCACGAGTACTATCCCTGGCCGCCTCTCCTATCACGGGGCCGGACTCCTCGTCGTTAGCGACAAGGATAATTATATCAGTCTTCACCGGGGATGTGTTTACATCAATGACCGGATGCGGCACTATGCAAACTTCGAGTTGCGCAAGGACGGCGCCATGTCCATCTCACGCTATGAGATCGAGATCCCGGACCAGGACACCTACCTGCGGCTGGAGCGGCGAGGCGACAAGGTGTTCAATGCCACGAGCCCGGACGGTATCCATTGGACGTCTTATGATCCAATTGAAGTGGGGCTTCCCCAAACAATCCAACTCGGGATCGTCGGCGTCAGTTCATCCGACGTTCCGCTTGCAGTGAAGTTCCAGGACCTGACCATCTTTCGTAAGACCGAGGCCGAATAACTGATAGCGGCCTGCCAAAGTCTCCGCAACGTTCGGGATGGCCAGCCGAGTCGTTTTCAGGGTCCGGACTGGCCATCCTCTCCTTTCATCGCCCTGCAATCGCGATGCATTCACTGGTTGCAATTCTCACGAAGTGCGATTGACTGCTCGCAGAAACTGCAACCGAGCGTATCTGCTGGGCGATTGCACCGTAGCCTCTGCACTGAATAACAGCCAGAGCTGTGCGGAACGTCAGTGACTCCGGTCTTGGTCGCCTCGGTCCCGCCAGGCTTCAATCCGAGCACATCCCACGGCGAATTGCTTGGCAAGGCACTTCGTCAAACAAGGATTTCGCGGACGACCTCGCCGGCGACATCGGTGAGTCGGAAGTCGCGTCCCGAGTAGCGATAGGTCAGTTTCTCGTGGTCGAGGCCCAGCAGGTGGAGAATGGTCGCGTGCAGGTCATGCACGCCGATGCGACCATCGACGGCACGGAAACCGAACTCGTCGGTTGCGCCGTGGACGTGGCCCGGCTTCACACCGCCTCCGGCCATCCACATCGTGAAACCGAATGGGTTGTGGTCTCGGCCGTCCCCGTTCTCGGAAACCGGCGTGCGGCCGAACTCGCCGCCCCATATTACCAGCGTGTCGTCGAGGAGACCGCGCTGCTTCAGGTCGGTCAGGAGTCCGGCGATCGGCTGGTCGATCTCGCGGGACTTTTTGCGGATCTCGTTGCTGATGTTTGCATGATGATCCCAGCCGCCGTTGACGACCTGCACCATCCTCACGCCGTTCTCGACCAGTCGTCGCGCCAGGAGACAGGTATCGGCGAACTTGCCCTCGCCGTAGAGCTTGCGAGTGGCCTCGCTCTCCTTGCGAATGTCGAAGACTTCGGGGGCGGCGGCCTGCATTCGGAAGGCCGTCTCCATCGATCGGATCCGGGCTTCCAGGAGGGGGTCAACTCCCCGATCGGCCAGGTGGCTCGCGTTCGCCTGGCGAACGAATTCGAGTTGACGCTCCTGCTTCACCCGATCGAGCTTCGGGTTGCGGAGATGCCGGATCATCCGGTCGGGGCTTGGCCGGTCCAGCTCGATCGGCGTCCCCTGGTGCTCGCCGGGGAGATAGCCGTTCCGGGCTGAGGACGTGAAGGTATTCCCCAGCGAAACGAACCCAGGAAGGCTCTGGTTTTCGGTCCCCAGGCCGTACGAAATCCAGGCGCCCAGGCTTGGGTGGACCTGATCGATGCGGCCCGAGATCAGGAAATTGGTCGCCGGGCCGTGGTTCGGATTTGAGCCGTGCACGGCCCGGAGGACGCAGAGGTCGTCCACGCACCCGCGGAGGTGCGGGAGCAGCTCGCTGACCTCGATCCCGCTCTCCCCGCACTTTTGAAACTCGAACGGCGATGGGAGGAGTCCGCCGGTGACGCGCTCAGTCCGCAGGTCGACGCCACCGGGCCGCTTGCCCGCGTGCTGCTTGATCGCCGGCTTCGGGTCCAGCATATCGAGGTGCGACGGGCCGCCAGCCATCAGGAGGAAGATCACCCGCTTCGCCCTGGCCGGGAAATGGGGCAAGCCGAGATCGGCACCCATCACCGCTTCCGAGCAGAGGAAACTCGCCAGACTTAGCCCGCCGACGCCGGAGGCCAGCGACCGGATGAAGCGACGCCTCGACGCGAACTCAGGGGCGGACTCGTGAGTGATCATGGGGCAACCTTGCATCGACGTGTCAGTCGACGAATAGGAACTCGTTGCTGATGAGGAGGGCCTGGGCGAGCACGGCCCAGGCATCGCGTGAGTCAGTCCCGCCTTCGCCTTCGACCAGGCGGATCGACCGCTCGACCTCATCCGCGCTCGGCTCGCGGAGCAGGATCTTACGATAGAGGCCCGCGACATAGACCTTGGGGTCGAGTTGGAGCTCCACAACTTGTCGCGTTGGGGGCGTTTCGAGGTCTTCTGGGGACGAACGTCGGCGGCCCGCCGCTCGCACCCTCGAGCGCGGAGCCTCGGACTCTTCGGCCGGGAGTTGGATCCCAAGGTTTCGAGCCGCGAGCTTGTCGGACTCAGCGAGCAGGAACGGGCTGTTGAGGAAATAGAGCTGTTGGAGGGGAGTCGTCGTCGCGTCGCGGCCTTCACCGTGCCGGTTGGCGTCCGGGAAGTCGAACACCCGCAGGACGTCGGCGACTCGCTGACGACTGACCCGGCCATAAACCGTCCGGCGACGGAAGTTGCTGTCTTCGAGGTTCCCGGACGGCCCGCCCATCGTCGGGTCCATCGATCCGGACACCTGGAGGATGGCGTCACGCCAGGCCTCGATATCCAGCCGCCGGCGATGGGACCGCCCAAGCCACTTGTTTTCCGGGTCGGTCGAGACGGCCGAGGCGACGCCTCGACTCGACTGCCGGTAGGTGGCCGAGAGCACGATCTCGCGATGCAGCGCCTTCAGCGACCAGCCACCGGCGATGAAGCGGGCGGTCAGGTCGTCCAATAAGTCCGGGTGGGACGGCGGATCGCCGAGCTTGCCGAAATTGCTCGGGGTTGTCACCAGCGGGTGGCCGAAGTGCCAGCCCCAGACCCGATTGACGATCACCCGGCCGGCGAGCGACGCCGCCTCCCCGACGATGCCGTCGGCGAGTTCCTTCCGACCGCTCCCCTCGCCGAACCCTCGTGGCTCGCTTGGCGACAGGACGGCCGGAAGCCGCCGGACGACGATCGAGCCATGGTTCGAGGCGTTGCCCCTGAGAAAGATGGGGAGGTCGCGAGACTCACCCGGCCTGTAGTCCAGCCTCGTCCAGGAGGAGTCCGTGCCGTCGACCCAGAGGCCAGCGTCACGGACCGCAGGCGCCGTGGGACCGTCGAAGAGAGGCGCCGCCTTCAGGGTCTTGAGCCGGGCTTCGAGTTCGGCGATCCTGCCGTCATATTTCGATTCGTCTTCCTTCTGTTTGCGGGCTGTCGACTTCATCTCATTGGCGTAGCCGAGCCGGAGTTCGAGATCGACGAGCTCGACGCGGCGGTCGGCCAATGAGGCTTCGACTTCGGGCGAGGTTGGCACCAGGGGGCGTTCAACCAACTGGGTGCTGGCCATCACCCCCGCCAGGGCGTAGTAGTCGGCCGTCCCGATCGGGTCGAACTTGTGGTCGTGGCACCGCGCACAGGCCACGGTCAGGCCCAGAAACCCTCGGGTGGTGGTATCGACTCGCTCGTCCCACTCGTCGGCCACGATCGTCGAGATCACCTCGGCCGAGAGTTTCGGCTCCTTGTGGTAGACCGGCGCCAGGCCGATGAATCCGAGCGCGGCAAGTTCAGATCGGGGGAGGTCCGGCATGAGATCCGCCGCCAGTTGGCGGCGAACGAACTCATCGTACGGCAGGTCGGCGTTGAAAGCACGGATCACCCAATCGCGGTAAGCGTGCGGGTTCCGAGGCGCCTTGTTGGTGGCCTCTCCGGTCGGATTGTCCTCGGCGTATCGCGCGACATCGAGCCAGAATCGGCCCCAACGTTCGCCATGACGCGGGGAGGCGAGCAAGCCGTCCACGACCCGTTCAAACGCCTCCGGTGCCTCATCGACCAGGAACGAATCGACCTCCTCGGGGGACGGCGGCAGGCCGGTCAGATCGAACGTGACTCTGCGGATCAGGGTCCGCCGATCCGCCTCGGGCGATGGCCGCATCCCGTGGTCGTCGAGCGTCGCCATGACAAACGAATCGATGCGATTCCTCGTCCAGCGCGGTTCGGAGATCTTCGGAAGCGACTTCCGTGAGACCGGAAGGAACGACCAGAATTGGCGGCCGACGTCCAGGTCGATCGTCGACCGGAGCTTGGTCGAGTCAGCCCCCTCGCCTTCGGGGAGCGGGGCGCCCATCTCAACCCAGCGGCGGAAGTCCGCGATCACGTGATCCGGCAGCTTGGCGTCGGGTGGCATCTCGGCGACCCCGCCTTCGTGGGCGATCGCATCGACCAGCAAGCTCTCGTCCACCTTGCCCGGGACGATGACAACCCCCGAGTCCCCCCCCTTGCGGAGCCCGGCGGGGCTATCGAGCCGGAGCCCTCCCTTCGGCTCCTTCTTCCCGGCCGAATGGCAACGGTTGCAGCGCTCGACCAGGACCGGGCGAATCTTGGCCTCAAAGAACTCCAGGCCGCGATCGTCGGCGATTGATGGCCGGGTCCAGCAGAGCACTCCCACCAACAGGGGAAGGATGGAGTAGGTTCGGAACATCGGACACCGTTCGGAGTCGCAGGTCGGGCGGAGTTCAGGACTCGCGCAGCGGCGAGTGGGCGGATGGAACCAAAGTCTACCTGATTCTCCCGGTGATCGTCTAACTCTACCCACCCCGAATTCGGTAATTCAGCGCGATTTGTCCACATGACAGAGTGTCATCTGTCCACCAATTGCCTGTCTCGTCCAACTCATTCTCCATCCGTCTGAGTCGTTTTCGATAATATTCAATTGCTCAATTGTTGTTTCAGCGGAGGCTTCGGCTGCCGGCTAATGGCCAAGCGCAGAATCGACAATGCGATAAAAAGATTCTCGTTTCGCCCCATCCGCGGCGCGAATTGCCAAGCCATCGCCGACCGAAGCGAAGTAGGCGACCAATCCACAAACTTAAGTTTGATTGCTGACATCTAAAACAGCCTGGTCGCATCGGCGATCTCCTTGGTGACGGCCGACTTACCGAACTGTGCGCCTTCCAGCCTGAGCAGCAGCGCCTTGGCTTCAAGTCCACCTGCAAAGCCGGTGAGCTTCCCAGAAGCGCCAATCACGCGATGGCAAGGTCCGATGATCGAGAGCGGATTCTTTCCATTGGCGGCACCGACGGCCCGCACGGCGTTGGGGTCTCCGATCTGCTTCGCGAGTTCTCCGTAGGTCCGCGTCTCGCCGAATGGGATGCTGAGCATCGCCTGCCAGACTTTTTTCTGGAAGGGAGTGCCGACGAAATCGAGTTTGACGGAAAACACCTTGCGCTTTCCCGCGAAATACTCGTTTAATTGCCGTTCCGCCTCGACGAGCACGGGGTGGTGCTCACTGTGCAATCCGACATCCAGCCGTACCCGACGAGGATCGTCATTTTCCCAGAGCACCGCCGCCAGGCCCGCCTCGCTCCCGACCAGCTTGAGCATGCCCACGGGAGAGTTCATCGTCTTGTGCACGTAACTCATCTCCGGTTCTCCCTCTTCGCCAACGGCTTCGATCCATGCGTCGAGAGCGTGACGGACACTTATCCCACCATCCGGCGTCAAAATCGAGCTCGGTGCGCGACTTGGTTGTCCATAAAAACAGGACTTGGCGAGCGAAAATCTGCATCGATCAATATAGGTTTTAAGACCCAGAAGGCAAGGCCCCGCCCTCCTCAAGGCACGCGCCGAGGCCGGACCCCGGCGCTTCGCAGCAGTGGATCGAGTCGTCGGGACAGCTCGGAGAGGTTGTGGCTGGGCACCTCGGGGTAGAGATGGTGTTCGAGGTGATAGGTTAACTCCAGAAATAATGCGGGGAGGATCCGCCCTCGCAGGGTGTGCGTCTGCGAGAGCGGCGTATCGCCGTAGCCCCGATGCGGCAGATGGACGGTCAGCAGGGGATAGACCCAACTGCCGACGATTGCGAGCGTGGAGTAGACCAGCACGGCGGGCGTCTTGGGCAAGAGCCAGAGACCGGCGGTCGGAGCGGCAAAGGCCCAGGCCGCCTCGGCGACCAGCCAACGTCTCAGGGCGCCGCCCGGCTTGCCACGGCCATAGGACCAGTACCAGAGCCGAGGCAGAAACAAAGGGCCCCACAAGACGACCTTCACCAGGCTCCATCGCGCCGGGTCACCCTCCGGATCGTCGGGCCCCGGGAAAACGCGGTGGTGTCGGAGATGCGTCGCGCGGTAGGCGTGGCCACTTTCCAGGAGGACGGCCCCCATGGCGAACAGGGCCCACTCAGTTTGATTTCGGGAGAGACCCAGCGACCCGTGAACGACGTCGTGCGTCACTGTGACCACAGCAACGAAGACCAGGAAGAGAATGAAGGGGGTCAGCCACCACAGACCGGCATATGCCGCCATTATATATGCGATGACACCAAGAAACGGCCGGGCCAGGGCAAGTCGACGCTGGTAGGGCGAGGTCGCCAGAAGGTCGACGCCAAGCTTCTCGAGTGTGGGCATCACCGTGTCAGTGCGCGTTGCGGATGGCATGCGCGGCTCCTCGGGCTCGGGCGGTGGGGAAACGATTGGGACGAACACGTCGGCTCCCTTCAGCCAGCACGCCCGCGGCGACCAGGCGACTCCCGAGGCAACAAGCAACGGTTCCCAGGCCCGGCCACGTGCTGTCGCCGACCAACCAATAACCGGGGAGGCCGAGATCGTGCGGAATGGCATGCTGGTTCGTATTGGCGAGGGTCTGTCGGACGCCGCCCACGGCGCCTCGCGGTCGTCGGGTGAATCGTTCGTAGGTTGCGGGCGTGGCGACCTCGCGCACCACGGCGCCCCGGCCCAACTCGGGATAGACTCGCCTGGCCATCGTGATGAGCCGCTCGCCGACTTCGTGTTTGCGTGCGCGGTAGGCTTCGGGCGTAAGTCCCTCCCACGGGTCCAACTTGCAGTGCGTCGAGATCATCAAGGCACGGAAGCCGGCCGGGGCGCTGGCGGTATCGCCAGGTGTGGAGACAGAGACGAACATGTTATTCCCGTTCCCGAGCGGCTGGTCGTAGTCATGCAGCAGTTGATGGTGGGTGAAAGCTTGACCGGCAACCTCGTCGTCGGGGACGCCGAGGAAAACGACGACGGCCCCACCCACTGCGTTGGCATCGCGGCGGAGGAACGGCGCCAACGCCTCGGCAATCGGTTCGGGGCCAAGTCGTGCCGCCAGGCGGGCGGGGACGGCGGCGACGACCTGAATGGCCGAGATCACACCACGACGTGTCGTGACATGATAGCTCCTCCCCTGCCCCTCGACCCGCTCCACCGAGCAGCCGACGCGCAACTCGCCGCCGAGTTCACGATAACGGGCGATCAAACTGTGCCAGAAGCCGCGCATCCCACCTCGCGCCCGGGTCAGTCCGGCGCCCCGGATCGTGATCCCTAATGCGGCGTTGATCAGAGGTGCCTCGGCCACGGAGCTATGCACCGTGTCTTCGACCAGCATCGAGAGCAGGCCGACCAACGCGCGATCGTCCCCCAGGCCACGCGCCCGCAATGCGTCGGCCAAGGTCCAACTCAGGTAGCGGACCAGGGGCAACCCATCGAGACCGACCGCTCGCGCAGCGCGGAGTGCGTCATCCAAACCGCGAATCGGCAGCCTGACTCCGACACGGCTCGCCCGCCAAAAGACGCCCGCCAGCCGATCGAGCAGGAGCCAAAGCGAACGGTGCGCCTGGGTGTCTCCCAACGCCTTGAGCCGCTCACGGGACCACAATGCCGGGTCGCGATGTAACGTCACCGTTCGGTCGGGCAGCCAGGCGACGTAGCCGGGCAACGCGTCGCCCTCGATCGGCAACATTCCAATGCTTTCAAGCAACTCGCCGCCGACGCCACCCGGTCCAAAGTCAACAAGGGTGGTGGCGCCCACATCGAACGAGAAACCGTTGCGGCGAAAGTAACCGGCGCAGCCACCGGGCTGACCATGTGCCTCCAGGACGATCGTCGAGAGGCCGCGTGCCTGGAGCCGCGCCGCCGTTCCCATCCCGGCGATCCCTCCCCCAATGATTGCCACATCGTACATCCGCACCCCCCTCGAATGACCGCCTATGTTGGATCATCCGCCCAGAGTTACGTCTCGACCGGAGCCGTCACGTACCAACTCCCACATCCTCCTTTCCCTAGGACCGGAGACCTCACCTATCTCTTAACCACAAGCTTTGTCGCCTGGTCGACGATGCCCAACCTCCTCGACTCCGTGGTTCCCGCGCTCGTGGTAAGTGACGAGCCAATTCGCGCGATGGCAAACAATTCACTTAAGCGAATCCATAAACCAGAAAGTCTTTACGAATCGTGCACGATTCTTTCCTTGGGTCGACTGAAGCGTTCGGGGTTGCCTTGATTAGCTCGGAACTCGCCGATCCTGAGCCGGTGCAGCACCGGTGCGGGGGCAGCCACGGGACGAACGGGAAAGAAATCGGCGCCGAATTCATTAGAAGCTTACAACCAGTCATCATGTATATTGGAATGGGCGAACCGTCGAGTGGACCCAGACGAGTAACCAGGAGCATGCTCATGCCACCGACCAATCTGACTCCGACCATGCGACGGAACCGTGCCAAGATCCGTACTCTGGCTTGGTCTAGGCCCTTGGAGCGGTTGGAGGGGCGCGTGGTTCCCGCGACGATCCTGGTCACAAGTCTGGCCGACGCCGGCCCGGGTACCCTGCGTGCCGCGATCACTCAGGCCAACATCGACTCGGCCGCCGATACGGTCACGTTCGACTCGACCGTCCGTGGGACGATTACCCTGGCCAGATTGCTGCCGACCTTATCCAGCGACATCGAGATCGAGGGGCCGGGGCCTTCGGCGTTGACGATCGCTGGGCAATCCACTCCTGGTTTCCAGATCTTTAACGTAGAACCAGGTGTCGTGGCCACGATCTCCGGGCTCACGATCACGAGGGGGAGCGCTCCCTACGGCGGTGGGATCTTCAACGGCGGTACGCTGTCGGTTGTCAACGCAACCATCAACGGAAATCAGGGTGCGGAAGGGGGCGGCGGCATCGCCAATAGCGGTACGATGACGATCGTCAACTCAACGATCAGCGGCAACGAGACGAATCTTTTCGATGGCGGCGGCGGGATTTTCAACGGCGGCACGATGACGATTGTCGGCTCTACCGTCAGCGGAAACGTCGCATCCACCCTCGGCGTGGACCGCGGGGGCGGCATCAGTAATCTCGGCACGATGTCGGTCATCAACTCCACTGTCAGCGGCAACCATGTCGTCGGCAGCGGCGGCGGTTTTTTCAATGCCGGCAACCTGTCGGTCGTCAGCTCCACGATTAGCGGGAACCGTGCGGATGCCTTCCGTGGATCCCAGGGCGTTGGCGGCGGGATTGCCAACTCCGGGACGTTGACGATGGTCGGCTCGATCATCAGTGGAAATACGACCAGTTCAGGCTCGCAGGACATCAGCGGTGGGGGCTCGTCGCTGGGCCAAAATCTCTTTTTCGACGCCCCCGCGATCAGCCTCGACCCCACGGACCTGCCCCACACCGATGCGCTGCTTGGCCCGCTCGCCGACAATGGCGGCCCCACGCAGACTCAGGCCCTGCTTCCCGGGAGCCCCGCGATCGACGCCAGCGTCACGATCACCGGCGTGGCCAGTGACCAGCGGGGCGTGGCGCGGCCCCAGGGCAGCGCCCCTGACATCGGCGCGTTTGAGGCGATCGGCGTTGTCGGCGCGCGGCCAACGGTAACAAGCCTGGTTCGGACCGGCGTCCATACCCAACCGACCACCCTGGTGCTCACCTTCAGCGCCGCGATGTCGCCGATAAACGTTCAGGATTTACGCAACTACACCATCGTCCCGTCCGGCCCCGCCGGCCGCCCCGGGTTGCACGCCCGGCCGATCCCGATCGCCTCGGCCGTCTACGACCCAGTGGCGCGATCCGTTACCCTGACCTCAAGCCGCCCCTTAAGTGTCCGTGCTTACTTCCGGATGACGGCCTCCGGCACGCCCCCTAACGGCCTGAAAAGCACCGGCGGTGTGTTCCTCGACGGGTCGGGGAGCGGTCAACCGGGGACCGACCTCGTGACGGTGATCCACGGGTTCCGCTCGGCGGTTCCGACCGCGAATGTTGCGATCAAGGCAGTGCCAAAGGTAGCCGCGTTGCTGGGGAGTCGCTGGTTGCGATGAGTTGTCTAAAAAGAGCATGATCATGTCGCAATGTGATTTCGTCGGCAAAAATGGCGGAGACTCAGCTCCATTCCCAACGAGCTCACCGAGGATATCCAGGGGTGACCTTCGGACCGTGTGTACCGCCCGGCCAAACTTAAGTGAGGCCGGGCGGTTGCCGATGGGGCGAGGCGGGATTATCCTCGGAGCTTGTTAGGCCGGGACCCGGGTCGCGTCGGCGCGGGGAAGGCTTCGCCGACGAACCGAGATGTCTCCATGTTTCGACTCCCTTTCCAATCCGTCCTGGTTGCTTGCCTGGTCATGACGATGGCCACCCTTGCCCGGGGCGCCGAGGATCCGCCCTACGACCTGATCCTGACCGGCGGCCGGGTGGTGGACGGGACCGGTAACGCCTGGTTCCTGGGCGATCTGGCAATTCGAGGCGACACGATCGCGCGAATCACCCCCGCCGGCCAACTCGGTGACGCTCCGACCAAGAAACGGGTCGACGCCTCAGGGCTGATCGTCGCCCCCGGTTTCATCGACATCCAGGGCCACTCACGCGACGAATTGCTCTCCGGCGACGGTCGCCTGATCGGCAAGGTGACGCAGGGCGTGACCACCGAGATTCTGGGCGAAGGAGACTCGAACGCGCCGTCGCGGAAGGTCTCCCGCTTCGATGGTCCCCGTGGCTTCGACGCCTGGCTCCGGGCCATGGAGGCCCATGGCGGGTCGGTCAACTTCGGATCGTTCGTCGGTTCGGCGACGATCCGGGGCTACGCCAAGGGGATGACGCCGGGTGCCCCCACCGCCGACGAGCTGGAACTCATGAAGCGGCTGGTCCGCGATGCCATGAAAGACGGCGCCTTCGGCCTGGCCTCGGCCCTGATCTACCCGCCCGATAGCTTCGTCTCGACCGAGGATCTGATTGCGCTCTCCCGCGCCATGGCTCCCTATGGTGGCATCTACATCACCCATATGCGATCCGAGGCCGACCGCCTCCTGGAAGGGATCGACGAGGCGATCCGGATCGGTCGCGAGGGGGGCGTGCCGGTCGAGATCTACCACCTCAAGGCCGCGGGCAAGCGGAACTGGGACAAGGCCGCCGCCGCCATCGCCCGGATCGCCGACGCCCGTGCTCGGGGCCAGGACGTGGGCGCCGACATGTACCCGTACGACGCCGCCGGCACCGGCCTGACCGCCTGCCTGCCCCCCTGGGCCTCGGCCGATGGCAAGTTGTTCGCAAACCTGGCCGATCCCGAGATCCGGACCAAGATCCGCGAGGAGATCCTCCACCCCACCTCGGATTGGGAGAATCTGGCCGAACTCTCGACGCCGGAAGGGGTGATGGTCCTCGGTCTCAACAAGCCTGAGCATAAGAAGTACATCGGCATGCGTCTCTCCGAGATCGCCAAGGATCGGGGAAAGGACTGGATCGACACCGCCCTCGATTTGATCGAAGCCGAACACCAGCGGGTCAGCACGATCTATTTCATGATGTCCGAAGCGAATGTGAAGCGGCAACTCCAGCAACCCTGGATCAAATTCGGCACGGACGCATCGGGCCACGACCCTGCGACGGCGAAAGGCCTGACTCATCCCCGCTCTTACGGCACATTTCCCCGGATCTTGGGCAAGTACGTCCGCGACGAGTCGGTGATCCCCTTGGAAGACGCAATCCGCAAGATGACCTCTGCCGTCGCCGCCCGCCTCTCGATCCGCGATCGTGGATTGCTCCGCGAAGGCTTCCGCGCCGACATCGTTGTGTTCGACCCCGCCACCATCGCTGACCGTGCCACCTTCGAGCAGCCGCACCAGAACTCCATCGGCATCCGCTCCGTAATCGTCAACGGTGTGCTCGTGGTCGACGACGGCAAACACACCGGCGCCAAGCCCGGCCGCGCTGTCCGCGGCCCCGGCTACACCGCAACAACCTCCAATTGATCCATCCGCCCGCCTGGCCCAGAGGGTTCGGCGGATTCGACTAACCCTCGGTGGATAAACTCACCGAGGCAGTCGTGAACGGCCGACCGTTTTGCCTGACCGTCGCAGCCGTGAGGAGGGGAATCACGAAGGCGTCAAGGATCGTCGGGCGTTAATGCACACGTTCCCAGAGTTCGTCGAACACCGCACCGTTGGGGACCTTCCCGAAGTGATACCACTTCTTACCCTCGAGCTTGAAGGTGCCCTTATATTCCTGACCGGCAAGTACGAGGAGGTCTTCACTGTTCGAATACTCGATCTGCGCCTTATACTTGCCGTCTCTGATGGAATACTCCCCGCCGCCCGAGCGGAGGACTTTGCCGGTCTCCGGGGAGAATGACAGCCAGAGATAATGGCCGGCGGACATGATCTTGTATTCATCGTAGGGCGGCTTCTGATAATTGCCGCCCTCGTGGCCGTTGACCCCAACAATCCGCCACACGCCTTCCACCAGATCGGTCTGATCGGCACCGGCATCGGCGACCGGATTGAGTTCCTCCTTCGGTGACGGCTCCGCGCTCCTTTCCAGTCGTGCCAACCGCTGCTTGGCCTTCTTGAGGTTCATTGCCGTCGTTCGGAGTTGCGTCTCCAACTCCGTGACCAGGACACGTGCCTCGGCAACCACTGTCTCTGCGCCTGGCTTTTCGGTCGCCAGTGCCTTCCCGCGGCCAGCGGTCAACAGTACGGGCACGAGCGCAAATACGACCACCAGTCCCACCACCAAGGCCAGCCGCTTCCCCGTGTGACAATCCCCCATGCGTCTTCTCCCGTTGCGTCGTTTGACTTGATTCCGATCACCGACGACAAGTGTCAGCGAACCGGGTCGTCGCGTCAAGGTGATCGGCCGGCGAGCTCCCGAACTCATCAGAGTGCCGCTCGAAGCACGAAAGTTCCCAAGGTTTATCATGATTTTATTGGCGATCCGGAAGGTGGCGGAATCGCTGACTTTGTCGGTTGACAACTCTCCAAATGCTGTTGAGAATCAAGCCGTCGATCGCCCGACTTCGTACGGGTCTTGCCGACGGACTGACCTTCCTCGTCGCCCGGCTCGCAGGCTCTCGCGATCGGAGCACCTTCGATCTCTTGCGCAGGAATAAGAACCTTGTCCCGACCTGTCCGGCTCTTCCTGGTCTCATGGCTACTGGCCCTTTATGGGTTGGTTTCGCTGTGCGGCACGGGGCTGCACTCGTTCGTGGACGCGACCTCCGCGCATCATGACCACGCCGGCGGTCATTGCGACGAGGGATCAAACAAGTCGATCTCTGCGGCAAACGACCATTGCCCACTCTGCGATTTCCAGTCGCAAGGGCAGTTGTCGATCCGAACGACGACGCTCAGCTCCCGGCCTCTGAACCCAGTTCACGTCACGATCCTCTCGATCGCGATCGCGGCAACCGATCCGCATTCCTCCGGCAGCCCGCGCGCCCCACCTGCCCACATGGCGAGCCTTATCTAAGCTAAGGCAATCATGCTGCTTGCTCGCATCGCGGACAGTCGCCCGTTGCGCGACGAAACGGCCCTGGTCTCCCCCTCTTCGATCGTCGAGCGGTGAGTTCGCTCAGGGTCGATTCGAGCGCGGCCACGCACCGACCGACGATCGCCCGCCAACCTGCGCTGAAGTGGCCGATCGCAACCAATCCAGGAGCGGTTACGAAGGTCGTCCGAGGTCAATAACCGGCCTCTCGGGCTCACGCTCGTGGCACGCCAATTGAACAGGAGCCGACGATGTCGGTGAGGACCGCGCATGCGCCGAGGGAAGAGCTCGGCCCATTGAAAAAACCGGATCACCATGCCGAAATTGGAACCGAGTCTCCGTCCTGCATTCCCAACGAAGTGCCGGCCCACTCCGCGGAAGGGCCGAGCCAGCGTCCGTGGCATCTCGAATTCGCGGAAATCGTGGCACCGCTGCTCGATCAACTCCACCGCTTGGCGAGGCGGATCCTGCGGAGCGACGACATGGCGGAGGACGCCGTGCAGGAGGCTCTGACCAGTCTCTGGCGCGCAGGCCGACTCCCTCCGAACCCGACTGGGTGGCTCTCTCGGGCGGTCGTCCATCGCAGTCTCCATTTGAATCGTTGTCGGAAACGACGTCGATGTCATGAAGAGAGGGCATGTTCACACCGCTCGGAAAATCAGAAAGAAGGGGAAGCGTCGCGAACGCTCGAGGCCAGAGAACTGGGTGTCCGGATCGATGCGGCCATTGCGCAACTGCCTGAGCGGTTCCGTGAAGTCTTCTTGCTCAGGGAAGTGGAGCAAATGGACTACGGGGCGATCGCCGATCTCCTCCGTGTTCCCGTCGGGACGGTGCGATCGCGTCTTTTTCGCTCGCGAGAGGCGCTTCAGAAAGCGCTGAGTGAGGGGGGATGGCCAGAGAACGAAGCGACGGAACCACCAACCAAGACGGCTTCGACCCTCGACTCCCCCTCATGAGGCGGTTTTGGTCGAGGCCATTCTCGAGGCTTATGCCGCGCCCACAACGACGGGTTGAGTCTAAGCCTCTGGTCTCGGTTTCTCTTGATTTTCTGACGGGCGACCGCGGGGATTTAATGGCCGCTGGGTGCCTCGAGTTGGACTCAAGCCGTGAGCGATCGCCCAGATTTTTGGCTCACGGGTTGAGTCCAAGCCGTGGGGCCCAGGGCTTGCACATTGTTCAATATCAAGGAAGACCAGGTCCACCTGCTGAGAGCGATTTTCGGTCGGGTGGATCACAGGCGGAGCGATTTGAGGGGCGGGACGAGGTCGGCGTGAGCCTGGCACCGCGCCCAAGGTGAATCGAACGCATTGAAGCAGGATTACTTGATTGAGAGAATGAATCCCTGAACCTTGTAGAGTCGCCCCACGAAACCGAGTTCGGAAGACGGCGGCATCACCCAGACCCATTTACCGAACTCTTCGACATGAAAACGTGCGTCGAGGTAGTCCGACAGTTCGAGGGTGTGCGTCATCCGGTACATCCCGTCGGTCATCCAGTGACCTTCAGGGTTCAGATGGATAAAGCATCCTTGAATCGTTTCCGAGAGATAGATCCGACCCTTCGAAGCGACGAGTCCGTGAACGGTCTCGATGAAGGCCCGTTCCATTCGACGCGCCAAGCCGTACATCGCCTGAACCCACCGTGTCGAAGCACGGAACTGTTGCACTTGCTGGGGAAACGTGGCACCGAACAGCGCCAGCGCCTGATTGCAGGCTTCCAGATGAAGCTGGCACAGAACACACGACGCGACGACAAGGTCGTACGATTGCCCCGTGCTGAAAACTTGGGGGGTTACCGCGTCGGCGAGCGCTGAGATCTTCTCGATCGCCTGTTCAGGATCGTCCGTCGTCGCGAGCGATTCGGTCACTTGCTCCAGAAACTGAGTGGTGACCCCGGTGAGGTCGGCGACGAGTCGGAGAACCTTCGACGACCGTTCGGGGCTGACGGCCACTTGCTCCAGCGACGATTCATTCCAATCGTTGAGCGTGACCGACGCAAACCGCTCGGTCAGCGCCGGCAAGGGAATCTCCTGGCAGGGGCCGGCCCCGAGGATGATCGCAGCTCCCGGCTCCACCTGCTCGGAGGCCAGTTGGATCATTCCCTGGCTCGCCGCGTGATGTCCATCAGCCACCGGAGGAACCCGGACCCACCGCCGCGGTTCGTTCGAGCCAAAGGCCGTCAGTGGTGGTTCCGGTAGAATCGGCATATCAGATCATCCGAGACGGGGCTCAGCGTGCGAGTTCAGCCGCGAAGCCACGAGTGTTGTTTGACTCTTTTTCTCGACGCTTCCGCACGAACAAGATTGTGGCCACGGCACCCGCGGTCCACAAGGCCATGGTCGTCGGTTCCGGCACGGGGGCGGCATTCACCTCCAGCGCCGGTGTTCCCGTTGGAGCATACCCTTGCTGACAAAACGGGCAATGGAAACCCGACTTCTCGGAGAGTGAGGAAAGCCCGAGCATCTCAGCTCCCACCGTCACGGCGGAGCTTCCATGGTTCTGGCTCAGATGAGCCAGAATGTCCGTGGTCGCCTCCGGGCTGAATTTTGTGCTCGGTGAAGTGAGCATATCCCAGGTTGCGGTCGCCGCGTCGAGATACGTCCCGGTCTGGTCGTGGTGAGTGGCCACTCCGAAGGCGTGCATCAACTCGTGAGCAATGTTATGTGCGTCCGCCCACTCGAGTTGATCCAACGATTTGGCGAAACCCAACTTGTCGATGAAACTGAAACCGTTCCCGCCGACCTCGGTAATTCCGATCGCGTTGGGATTCGGAGCGTACGATGCACCCGAGACCACGCTCAAGGTATGCGACGACTGAGCGCTGGGGTCGAGTGAGAGATTCACGTTGATCCCACTGTTCAGGAAAGTCTGCTCGACGTTCTTCATGACGGTGTTCGCAAAGTCCGACCGCTGCTGGGGCGTCGGTACACCTCCATAGACGCTGGTGACGGTCGGGCTCTCGTACCAAGGTTGAATCGCTCCGCTGGTCATCAGCGACGCACCGGCGTAGCTCCCGGTCCCGAAGTTCAGATAAGCATCGACGGGTGCCGACGAACTGGACTGGACAGGTGGGGGAGTTGGGGACGTATACGAAGGCGTGAGCGGAGGAGCCGGAGTTGCAACCACGGGCTGCGGAGCCGGAGCCGGAGCCGGCACGGGAACCGGAGCAACAGGCACGTCGGTCTTCGCGTAGGTGGGCGTTCCAACCACGTTTCCACTGGCTTGCGACCAGAAGGTCCATGCCCCCGACCCGCTCACCGCTGTTATCGGATCGGCGAGGGCCACAGTCCCGAGGGTGCTCCATGCGAGAATGCCCACGGAAAGCGTCTTGCGAAAGGACATGGTGAACCTCCTGTTCGGTGCCCGAAAAAGCTTCATCAGGGTGACTCTCAAAGCACGTGATCCTCGCCCTTTCCTGACAAACCACGATCCCCACTCCCTGAAGAGAATGGCGATCAGGTTCATAGGACGTCATCAATGGAATTGAAACGTCAGGATGGGGGGGTGGGAGCGATCAACGAGTGACTGAATTTGAGCAAGTTGTGAGTTCTTCGCCAGGGGGCAACTTCTTCGCGACTCGTGACCTGCGGAACAGTCGAAGGCTCAATCGGAATGGCCTGTTTCCATTACCTATCGTGGAGTCGAATCAAAGGGCGACACTCGAGCTTTCGATTGATTGAAAACGGTGTCGTCTGAAGATCCACTCCCAAGCGTGATGGTGCTCCGCGGCAACCGTCAGGCGACTCCAGTTTGAGCGATATTATTGACTGATCGTCTCTCAGAACGCAAGCGCAAGCCCTGGTCGCTCCCAAGCGATAAAAAACGGTCGCTCCCACTCGATCTCGCCCATTGTCCCGACTCGCACGTCCGTTTCAGCCATTCCCATAAAATGATCTCTCGGCTCGTAAATCGATCGAAAATGGGTGGCCGATCGCCTCGTGAGTCACCAACTGGCCTGATATCGCTAACCACGCGATGCCGTTCGCCTGGACAACATTCCCACCTTGGCCGATTCTCAGAGCCCACTCCTAGGGAGGGTGCCGGCCCTGTTCCAGAAGTTCCGCCTCGACTGTAACGTTTTATGAATTCGCTTCAAATTGCACGGAATGTGCGTTTTTGAAACGAAATCATCAGCTCGCAAGGCGGGACCACGATGCAGGATCTCGTTCAAGAGGGCGACTGTCGACACTCTTGCGTCATTGATCGTGAAACCGACGAGGGGGGGCACGGCCTACGATGTCATGGGCCGGCCGGAGCGGGGGATCGGAGCACCCGGCGTCTCTGTACCTTTGAGTGCTAAACACTCCCGTAGACTCACTCGTGATTCGAACTATTGAGTATTACATAAATGAATGCGTATTAAATATAACACAATGCAATAAGCTAGTAAAATCGCATTCGTTGTCGCAGTGATAAATTCTAATGGTCGAAGTCCGTGGCCAACGCGACATTCGGATTCGCTGATATGTAACTTTGCAAACTTCATAGCCAGGCGAACTCAACTCAGAGCCTGTCGCAGATGGCGAATCCCACCTGAGTTTGGAGTCTGTCGCAAGGAAACCGGGCCGTCGGTCCGCCTCGGAGGCCGAAATTCGCGGGAGAAACTCGTTCCCACGCTCTGCGTAGGAATGCCGTTCTGGCCGCTCTGCGGCCCCACCCGCCGGAGAAGACGACGCGGAGCGTCACAGACGGCATTCCCACGCGCAAGAGCGTGGGAACGAGAACCCGGTTTCCTTACGACAGATTCGGAGTTTTTGATGATTTTCCGGGTCCCAAGCGGGAATGCCTTGGCCTTGGCCTGGGGCGCACGAGTTCCGAGTGTACAGAACCCATGGCACCTGAACGTCCTTCATTTCCCGATTCAGCCTGACCTTGCGAGACGGAGTCTCAGTGCTACCCCCCTCCCCCGGCGTGGCCAGTTCATAATCCGCCGAGGCTGGCTGCGACGACCCGAATTCGCTGTTTCAGCCCGAGTTGTTCGACAATCTCCGGGGTGGCAGGCAATCTCAGGGAGGTCAGAGGCGAGACGCTGAGGCCCGCCAGTGCGGCGAACGGAATCGGCTTCGAGGCTTCTGCCCCGGCGATCGCAAGCCCACTGAGGATCAGCGGTGAACCGTTGTCGACGCGAATCGTATACGTGTCCTTCCCTCTCGACTTCGGACCTTTGATCAGCTCGGCGCGAGTGAGCTTTTCCAATAGGCGTGACGACATCATGTCAATGACCTCGGCCGCCTCGCTCTCGATCGCCCCCGGGTCAGCCGCCAGCGACCCGACCGTAATCTCCAGGGAACCAAGCGCAGACCAGGCCCGTGCTCTCGTGTCCGACGTGGCAAGAGCAACGTTCACCTTGTCTTCATCGATGATCAGGCGACACGCCAGGGCGGGCCCGGGAGGTGATCCCGGGATCCCGCGTTCGGGCTTAAGACCGAGCACGAGATGTTTCTGAAGCAGCAGAGACATGGCGGCTGCGAGCGCATCAGTGCCGGAATCCCGTCGCTCCTCGTCCCAGAACAGGTGACCGGAAGCAGGAGTCCCGAGCGCAACGCCCGTCGGACTGAGAGCCGACACGAACTGTTTCGCGAGGGCCAGCTCTGCTGGGTTCGCCCACGATCGTGAGAGCCGCGAAACCTTCGACCAATCGACTCCCGCCGCAACGTTCCAGAGGACGAGTTGGGCCATGGTCTCGGGAGCATTCTCAGCGCCCAATCGTTGCACGACGAGTTCGGTCGCCACCCCCCGTTTGAGTTGGCCGATCTCACCCAACTGAAGCCGCTCTCCCTTCAAGGGAACGTTCACCGACTCGTCGTCACGCGGGCCGTCGAGGCTGATGGCGAGCGTCGACAGGCGACGGGTTTCCTTCGCCTTGAGCATCGTCTCAGGCGTCTTGCCCGCGGGAACCGAGCGGAACCCGCCGCCACGCCCCCCCGTGCCGACGCCCATTCCCCCCATTCCCATTCCTCCCATGCCCATGCCGCCCATACCCATGCCGCCGCCCATCATCCCTGACATCAACGTTGTCTGATCCCAGCTATCACGGTCGCCCACCATGGACATGATCAGCCTGCCCACCATCATCATCCCCATCGAAGCCGGCATCGTCCCTCCGCCCATCATCCCGCCACTCGCCCCTCCCATTCTCCCCATGCCCATGCCGCCTCCACCCATGCCCATTCCCATGCCCATCCCACCTCCACCCATGCCCATGCCTCCTCCCCCTCGGCCGTCACGCCCTCCGCGGCCTCCACCGCCGCCAAACCCACCGAATTGCCCGGTGAGACCGGACGCGACGAGCCCCGGTGGAAGAACCACCCTCAGCTTTTGCTTGGTTCGGTTGGTCAGGGAAAGAATCATTCGCCCATCCCCGGTTCCCTCGGCCACGACAGCGAGTTGGCGCGACCGAACCCCGGCCAGGACATCGATCACTTCCGCTTGAGCGGCGTCAGCGTGGTTCGAGCTTTCCCCAGGAGACTGCTCGGCCCCACCGTTGCTGGTTTGACCGCGTTGACCCGCGTTCTCTCCACGCGGAGAGTCGGCGGCAACAGCAAATCCACTGTTCAAAACGAGGCCCGAAATGACCACGGACCCGACGTAAAGCGCGCGGACGAACGAGGCCATCGTCGCCTCCTTTGGCCAAGAAAAGGGGGGGAATTCACGGTTGTCGAACTGTCAACGGACCAGGTCTGCGATCCGCCGGCGGGGGCGATCGGCCAGACACAACGAACCGAACCGCAAGGCTTCGCGGCGGTTCAACCTTCGCAGGCTGTCAACTCTTGGAGGTTGGAGACTCGACCAATCGGACGGCACGCCCCGATTGGCATCAATATCGCGATGATGTCTTCACTCACTGACATCGGACGAGAATCGTCGCTCGTCCGGGATTCGCCCGACATCAATAAGTGCGACAGTTCGGCGAAGATGGTCCCAAAAAATCCTGATCGGGTGACATTTTAAGTCGTTTCGATCGGGCGCCTGGCAGATCTCCTGAGGTCACGCTTGAAAGGGAAGGCGTTGCCAAACGAGCGCAGGCGCGTTCTTGCGGAATTTCTTGAATGGGTATTTTGCCCTTTGAGTCGGAGTCGAAGTCGAACCTCAATCGGCGACGCAACGTTACCGATTCGCGTATCGACGTTTTCCGCAGTTCTCATCCTCTTGTAAGTCGATTACAATTCCTATCGATTTACGTGAAAGCCATTAATCCGAACAAGTGCGAGTCACGGTCGGGACGGATGAACCACTGGGACAGACGGTCGAGGCCGACAAAACGCCCCCGCTGAACCTAGACAACAGTGCTTCGACTCCTGTGAGGTCCGTTCTCTGCTCGGAGCTTGAACATTTCGGCGGCGGAGGCCCCCTCAAATGAGGAACCTGGTTCCACACAAAGAGGCGGGCGTGGTATCTCGGAAGGGTGATTGTTACAGTCCTGGAAGTGCCAGGCTGTTTCTCACCTCCCGAGCTGGAGCGTAAAGACACGATGCGACCGTGGTCACTCTTGCTGACATCCTGTTTGGCGGTTCAATCCGCGGGCTTCCGGGCCTCGGCCGACGACGTCAAAGAAACCCCGAAGGCCGCTGAGAAGGAGAAAAAGGACGAGAAGGGCGACGACAAGCCGATCGTCACGCAACACGAAGTGAAGGTCGGCGGAACTTCGATCAAGTACAAGGCCACCGCCGGCCTGATGCCTTTGTACGACGCCTCGGACAAGGTCGAGGCCAAGATGTTCTTCGTCGCCTACACGGTCGACACCAAGGACGATCAACCGCGTCGCCCGCTCATGTTTGCATTCAACGGCGGCCCCGGCTCCTCGTCGGTCTGGCTCCACCTCGGCGCCCTTGGACCGAAGCGCGTGGTCGTTCCCGAGGACCCGACGATCCCGCCACCACCGTATCAATTGACCGAGAACGCGGAATCGTGGCTCGATAAGACTGACCTCGTGTTCATCGACCCCGTGGAGACAGGATATAGCCGTGCGATCAAGCCGGAATCGAACAAAAAGTTCCATGGACTCCACGGCGATATCGCGTCGGTCAGTGAATTCATCAGAATGTACCTGTCGCGGTACGAGCGTTGGACATCGCCGCTCTACCTCGTGGGAGAAAGCTACGGCACCACCCGCGCGGCGGGCCTGGCCGGCCACCTCGCCGACAACGGGATCGCGCTGAACGGGGTGATTCTGATCTCAACCGTCCTCGACTTCCAGACGATCCGGTTCGGACGAACCAACGAGCTTCCCTACGGACTCTTTCTCCCGTCGTACGCCGCCACGGCCTGGTATCACAAGAAGCTTCCCGCGGAGTTGCAACGACTGGGGCTGGGGGAACTCGTCGCCGAGGTCGCGAAGTGGGCCGAGGGCGACTACCTCGCCGCTCTGGGGAAAGGCGACCGCTTGTCGGACGTGGAGCGAACGACCATCGTCAAGCGACTGGCCCACTACACGGGGCTCTCCGAGCGGTTCATCGACCTGAACGAGCTACGGATTCCGCAACATCTGTTCAGCAAAGAACTCCTCAGAGACGAGCGGAAGACGGTCGGCCGGTTCGATAGTCGCTATCTTGGGACGGTGGAAAACGCCGGGTCACCTTCGCCCGAGTTCGACCCGAGCGAGGCCGCGGTCCGTCCCGCCTACACCGCCACGTTCAACCAGTACGTGCGCACGGAACTGAACTACAAGTCGGATCTTCCCTACCATATCCTCGGCGGCGGTCAGATCGGCGCGTGGGATTGGGGCACCCCCGGCCTCGGTTATCCGGAGACGGGAAGCGCCCTGCGCGAGGCCATGGGGAAGAACCCGCACCTCAAAGTGCTGGTCGCTTCGGGTTATCTCGACCTGGCAACCCCGTTTGACGCGACCGACTACACCTTGGCCCACCTGAAACTCGCGGCGCCACTCCGCAAGAATGTCCGGGTCACAACCTATGAAGCAGGCCACATGATGTATCTCCACGGCCCCTCCCTGGTCAAGCTCAAGCACGACGCGTCGGAGTTCATCGATGACTCCGACGGACGATAATCGAGCTGGACCGCGGAGCTCGCGTCAAGAATCGCCTGAGGCCTGATCCCGGCCGATGTCTCCCGAGCGATCTGGGTGTCAAAGTTCCTGAATTCATTCCCTTGTGCGAATAAGACTCAGCCCCTGACACCCAGATCCGCCACGAGATCGAAGCCGAGTCCTTGATCAACCGAACCGATGATTCCTCAACTCACTTCTTGAGCTCGGCCTCGAGGAGCAAATAGGCTTTTTCGCGCATCTCTATGGGAAAGTCGTGAGGGCAATCCGGATGCTCCACATTCAGTCGTGACGGTCGATCGTACAGTTTGTAGACCTGGCTTGCCGCGGCGATGACCCGGTCCACACTTTCCGCGCTGAAGTTCGCGTCGTGTAAAGGAGCCACGATGAGAACCTGCCGAGGCGCAAGCGCACCGATGAGTTCATGAAAGTCGAACGGAATGTCCTGGAGGCGATTCCGATAGTCCGCCAACCGCGCCATGTAACGCGTCTGTGTCCAACCCTGTTCGGGCATCCAGACCGATTCCTGGCCCCCTTTGTAGTCCAGAAACGAGTCGAGCCCACAACTCGAGATCACGACCTGGATCCGGTCATCGAACAGGGCGGTGTAGACGGCGTTGTGGCCACCCAGCGAGTGCCCGATCACGCCAAATGCGCCTGGCTTCACCTCGGGGAGTGACTGGAGCAGGTCGAGACCCCGGATGTTGTCCCAGACGGCCTTCAGCGTCCCGCTCTGCCAGCCGAGCGCCTTGAGGTCGGGTTGGTACTTGGCGAGTTGGGGATAGTTGGGGGCCAGTGTCACGAATCCGCGCTCTGCGAGTTCGCTCGCGTATTGCCGATTTTTCTTGTTGCCGACTCCGACCACCGTGCCGTGCCCCACCTGATTGTCGGTGCCATGCAGGCAGAGCACGGCCGGGGCGGGCTTTCCCGCCGAGCCGAGGGCCGACTTGGGGATCAAGAGATAGGCGGGGACGCGGCAGCCGGGCTCCGAGGCGTAACTGATCAACCGCCGCACATAACGGCCGCAATCCACTTCGTCCTCGACCTTCATGTCCAACGCACAGCGTTTCTCAGGGCCGGGCAGCCGGCCCATGATCGCTTCCGCACCCGCGACGATTTCGCCCCGACGCCGAAGCCAATCGGCAACAGTTCGCACCGGCTTCACGTCATGACCGGCATCATGGTAGAGCAGCAAATTGTCGCGGGGCAGCCGAGGGACTGGGGACACCACTCCAACATCCGCGACCTTGTCGTCGGCAAGGCTCGGTCGAGGGACAAATAAAGGCGTCAACGAACCAACGAGAATCGATGCGATGGCCAATTTCCTTGAACATCCCCCGCGCCGTGACTGGTGCATGTCACGAATGACCATCAATGCTCTCCTATCGATGTCTTGAGCGGCCGAAAGTGAGACGACTGGCCGGTCTCACGTGTGAAGTCCGATTTCCGTCCGAACCATTGCGGTGCGACGAGCGAACCCAGCATGAGACGTTCGCTCCGTCGTTTCAAGGTCCTCTCGGTTCGATCACCTCAAGCGGTTTTCGTTCGGGTGGATCACGGTCCGAGCCATCGGGGTCATGCAAGGGGCAACCGTGGGAGCTGGCAAACGATGGCCAAAAGACCACTGGCCAAACGGGGTTGTCGGACGACTCCCACTCCACCGGTTGTCACGACTCGGAGCTCGAGGCTTTTACCGCGATAATCGGAATAATCCCTAAAAACAAACGAATCGGTATTCTACGCGAAACTTTTCCTAACCTGCCCTGTTATGTCTAGATTGCCAGAAGCTCTCGTGGTAATGTTTTTCATGGATTGGTTTCAAGCAAGGTTTGGGTCAGTTTGCGTTGAGTAGGGCTCTCCCATCCACCTCCAATGACGTGACATCGAAAGAGGTTAACGAGCAATGCGAGTGAAACACCAATTCCGCCCTTCCGGACAATGGGCTCTCGAGGATCGAATTGCCTTGAGCCACGTGTCGGCCATTGTCGATCGCGCCGCGGCACCCGCCCCGACTGGGCTTCGCGCTACGTTCACGGGTCGATACAACGCGAGCCCGGCGTCCGTACCCGGGGGTGAATCCGTGTTAAATCTGTCGGGCTCGGCGCGCATTCCGAGCCTGGGATTGGTGCAGATCTCCGGCCCGCTCGCGTCGAATCCCTCTCTGCCCCCTTCCCCAACCAATACGCATGGCGTGTTCACGCTCGTCGCTCGTAAGGCGGGAGGCAATGTGGTGACCTTGGTGACGGGGCCCACAACCGACCTGACGTCACGAAAGCCCACCAGCACGCAACTGAATTACACCGTGCTCGCCGCTCCGCCGAAGCTCGCATCCTTGATCGGAACCGAGGGGGTCGCCACCCTGAGCCTCCGGCCTCGGGGGCGGAGTGGGCCGGCGGGAGCCCCCGTCACCGGCCAGTTCACGCTTCGCGTTGTGCAGAGCTGAATCCCTCGGGCCGCTCGGTCAAGTCAATGACCGAGCGGCCCCCCCTACCCTCCCTCAAGTCCCATCCCTCCCGTTTTCCGTCCCCACGGATTACGGCTCCCTTGCTACAAGTCACACCCGTGCAACCAGTCCCTCCAGCTTGGCCGCGATCGCCATCGACCCGCTCGATCCTCGGCGGACCGGTCAGACCCGGGTAGACCGTCCGGGAACGAGTGGATAAATTCAACGTGAGCGACACTCACCCGTTTACGACGGGAGGCCGAGCCGCGCACCACGATCACGGACGATCCGATGACGATACCACAGGAAACCGATCGGCCGCTCGCGTCCACCCCACTCTCCGGCCACCTCACGGTGCTCGACGGCGCCCGTGGCTTGGCCATTCTCCTGGTAATGACCTATCACTTCACGATGGGCATGGCGGGACAGAGCTTCTCCTCCCGACTCCTTTTCAAGCTGACTTCGGTCGGCTGGTGTGGCGTCAATCTCTTTTTCGTCCTCTCGGGGTTCTTGATCACCGGGATCCTCTACGACACTCGAACGTCTGTGCATCGCTTCCGAAATTTCTATATGCGTCGAGCGCTCCGGATTTTTCCACTGTACTACGGCACCCTCCTGATCCTGTTTGGACTGATCCCCTGGATGAACCGCTGGACTCATGGGTTCCAGGGCGTTGAACGCGCCTGGCCCTGGCTCTGGTCCTATGGCACGAACATACTCATATCGCTTGACGGCAAATGGTTTCCCTTGAGCCACTACTGGTCGTTGGCCGTTGAGGAGCATTTCTACCTGATCTGGCCTCTGTTCGTGTTCACGCTGGATCGAAGGTCTTCCATTCGGGCCTGCCTGGCGCTCATCGCCATTGCTCTGGTCGTCCGCTTTTGGCTGGTCGGGCAGGGTCTCGTGCTGAGCGCCTACACCTTGACCCTGAGCCGAATGGACGGGTTGGCGATCGGGGCACTTGTCGCGCTCTCGATCCGAGGGGAGCACGGCCTGGGTGCGATCGTTCCCCTCGCCAGGAAAGGGGCAAAGTTCTGCGGCGCCGCGCTGGTTATGCTCATGCTCTGGAGGTTGGGGCTCCGGTTCCATGACGCGTTGGTACAAACGCTGGGTTATTTGTTGCTCGACCTCTTTTTCGCCTGCTTGATCGTCGTGCTCGTGGTCACTCCCCAGGTTGCTCCACTGGCTCGTTTCTTCAACCTCGGTGTTTTGCGCTCGCTGGGTCGCTACAGCTACGGCATCTACGTGTATAACTCGATTTTCATCCTTGTTGCCGATGGACTCTCGGTTCCCTCCAGGGTGGCGGCGTGGACCGACTCGGTCGCGGTCGAACGCCTCGTCTACGTGGCGCTAGCCACCGTTTCCACGCTGTCCATGGCCTGGCTGAGCTGGCATCTTCTCGAGAAGCATTTTCTCAAGCTCAAAGTCCACTTCGAAAGTCGGCCGATCGTCTCGGTCGAGTGACGACAAAACCGATTGGGATCATGGCGAATCGGCCCGGTTGAAGACGACTCAAGTTGACGATCGACCGACCGATTCGCGAGGAGTGAAAGTCGATGTCATTGGACACAGCTTATGAAGAGTTGATCCGACGCTCCCGTGAGGCTTCGCTCCTGGCGTCGTGCTCATCGCTTCTCGGCTGGGATGAGCAAACGTATATGCCCACGGGAGGGGTCGAGCACCGGAGCCGGCAAATGGCGCTCCTGGCCGGCCTCCATCACGAGAAGGCGACCGACCCGATCATCGGCGAGCTCATCGCTCAACTGAACGGTTCGCCCTTGGTGCAGGACGCCGACTCACCGGCCGCGGTCAACGTCCGCGAGTTGAATCGCAACTTCCAGCGGCTCACACGGCTGCCCCGCTCGCTGGTCGAGGAGATGGCGCGAACGGTCTCGATCGCTCAACAGGAGTGGATCACCGCACGCGCCAAGAGCGACTACGCGCATTTTCAACCCTGGCTCGACCGGATCGTCGCGCTCAAGCAGCGCGAGGCCGAATGCTTGGGGGAGGGAACCGCGAGTTACGACGCGCTGCTCGATGAATATGAGCCGGGCGCGAAGAGTGCGGAGATCGCGGTTCTGTTCGACGCTCTCCGCGCGGACCTGGTCCCGTTGGTCCGGGCGATCGCCGACTCACCGATCAAACCGAACGTCGCGCTGCTCCGCGGCGAGTTCCCGGTCGAACGCCAGCGGATCTTCGGCGAATTGGTCGCCACCGCCCTCGGCTTCGATTTCTCGAAGGGTCGGCTCGACACCACGGCCCATCCCTTCTGCAGCGGAATCGGCCCAGGCGACTGCCGGATCACCACGCGGTTCCACCACGACCAGTTCGCCGACGCCCTCTTCGGGATCATGCACGAGGTCGGTCATGGCCTCTACGAACAAGGGCTCGACCCCGCGCACTTCGGGACGCCGATGGGCGAGTCCGTGTCGCTCGGGATCCACGAGTCGCAATCGCGACTCTGGGAAAACGCGGTCGGACGCAGCCGCCCGTTCTGGAGCCACTTCCTGCCGATCGCCCAACGTTTCTTCCCCGAGGCCTTCCCCAAGGTCACGCTCGACGAGTTCCAACTCGCGATCAATCGGGTCGAGCCGTCGCTCATTCGCGTGGAAGCCGATGAGGTGACGTACAACCTTCACATCCTCGTCCGCTTCGAGCTGGAACGCGAGCTCTTGTCCGGTCAACTGACGGCCGCCGACCTCCCCGAGGCCTGGAACGGCAAGTACGCGGAGTATCTCGGCGTTCGTCCCAGCCAGCACGCCGAAGGCTGTCTCCAAGACATTCACTGGAGCGCCGGCCTGTTCGGCTATTTTCCGACGTACACCCTGGGCAACATCTTCGCCGCCCAATTGTTCGCCCAGGCGAACACCGACCTCGGAAACCTTGATGAACTCTTCCTACAAGGGAACTTCGCCCCGCTCCTCGCCTGGCTCCGGGACCGAGTGCATCTCCAAGGCCAGCGCTACCGGTCGTCCGATCTGATCGAGAAAATCACCGGTTCTCCGTTGAATCATGCGCCCTTGGTCCAGTTCCTGAAGCAGAAGTATGAGCCACTTTACCGGATCTGACCGTGCGGCAACCCTCGGGATCAAGCCGGGGATGAGCGGCAACCCCGCATGAGGAATCGAGCGAACCCGTCGGACGCACCGGGAGATGGACTTTCCCGGTTGCGTTCGGTTGCGGTATGCTCGACAGCGATTGATGGGATCGGATGGTTCAAGCCCGCCGGGTTGAGACGTCCAACGAGAACGCCGGCCGGCGGACCTCGCCCTTGGCACGACGAAGGGCAGAAAAATGTCGTTCCATGAATTGGCTCGAAGAACTGTTGCCGCTTCTGCTTTATGAAGGCCGCCTCGTCTTCCGGCAGAGCCCGTACAGCGACGCTTCGAGCCCCGAGGCAGGTCGGCTGCTGCATGCGGCTTTCGACGCTTATCGCCTCGACATCGCCGGACCTCTGATCGAGTTTGATGCGGGGACAGCCCTTGAGGCCGGCTCGCTCGTGATCCGGGCGAGTTGGGCGCTGGTCAATCACGACGTGCCCAACACGGAAATCGCACGCTGGGTCGCCATGTCCCATCGTCCGACGACCCCCGCGCATCACTTGTCCGCCGACCTCGTTTTTCGATTTCTCCCCCAGATTCGCAAACGGGCGTTGGCCCACAGCGCAACCGACCCGCTTGCGGAACGGATTGAGGCGGTTTTACGCCAATGGCCGCTCTCGGGAGTCGTCGCCGACCTGGAGATCGGTCCGGACAGACCGCCCGAGTTCGGTGGCCATTTCGGGTTGATGCAGCTCTATGCCGAGCGCTGGGCCAATCACCAAAATCCGAGTTGGCAGCCTGACGACTCATTAAACGAACACGTCGATCTTGTTCTGACCGATCGTGCCCGAGTTGGGTCATTCGTGGGAACTTCGAGGACGAGGCGAGATGACTGAGGACCCGGCAGGACGACTTCGCCACGAGGTCGTCGACGTGCTCAAAGGGCGGTTTGTCGGCCGCGATGAGGTCATCGACCTGATCGCATTGGCGGTTGTCGCGGGAGAGCACTTGTTCCTGCACGGCCCGCCTGGGACCGCCAAGTCGGCCTTGATCCGTCAGTTCGCCGCCACGGTTCAAGGACGTTACTTCGAGTACCTGTTAACCCGGTTCTCCGAACCCAACGAAGTCTTCGGCCCGATCGACCTGGTACGACTTCGGGAAGGGACGGTGGCGACCGTCACAACCGGCATGCTTCCGGAAGCGGAGTTTGTCTTCCTGGACGAGTTATTCAACGCCAACAGCGCCATCTTGAATAACTTGCTCTCGGTCCTCAATGAACGGGTCTATCGACGCGGGGCCGAGACCCACCGGTTGCCACTCCTCTCACTGTTCTCGGCCTCAAACCACCTTCCCGAGGACGAGACGCTTCGCGCCTTATTTGATCGATTCTTGTTGCGTTGCCATGTTGACAATTTAAAGCCTGAATCGATGCCGCGGCTCCTGGCCGCGGGCTGGGAAATGGAGCGGTTTCAAGGGACGGACGCGTCGATATCGGCCGCCGACCTCCGCGGCCTGTCGCGGCGAATTTATGAGATCGACCTCTCGAAGATCACGGCTCCGTACACGGAGCTCGTGTTCAAGATCCGCGACTTGGGAGTCACCGTTTCCGACCGGCGAGCGGTCAAGGTCTTGAAACTCGTGGCGGCCTCGGCGGTGCTCTGCGGTCGGCCGGCCGCCTTGATCGCGGACTTCTGGCCGCTCCGCTACGTCTGGGATCGCGAGGAGCAGATCGGCCCGCTGGCCTCGCTGGTCGAAACCGTGATCGAGCCACACACCGGCGCCGAGCGGGTCCATCCGCTCGCGACCGTCCCCGAACGGATGGGGGGCGAAGAGATCGCCCGATGGCTCGATACCCTCAGCGCCGAGATGCAGAGCGGTGCGATGACCCTCCTCTCGACCGCTCGACTTCGCGAACAGGTCGCCGACCTGGGCGACCGTGCAACCTGGCTCGCCGACGAGTCGGTGAGACGTCACCTCCTCGAACGAACCGCCCAGCTTCTCGGGCGATTGGGTTAAACCGATGGCACCCACCCTGGACCAGATCTGTTGCGCAAGCTTGCCGCGGGCTCAGCTCGGCGTGCTGGCCGACCTCCGCCGTGAGGCCGCGATCCGGGTCTTGGTCCGGGGCGACCGTGCCTGGGTGCGCTGGCCGGCCGGTCATGAGGGGGTGATGCGACGGCTCTTCCCGGTGTCGACGGTCGCCTTGTTCGCCAAGCAGGACGGGCTCTGGTATCAGCTCGGTCGACATCTGCCGACATTTGGAATCCCTCGTGAGTTCGACGCGGATTCCGTGCCGTTGGCGACGGCGCTCGTGCCGGCCCCGATCGATGTGACGATGCCGCGCCCAGGGGCACCGCGCCCCGCCCAGGTCGGACTGGTCCGCGACGAGGAGGTCCGTCCGGCGAGTGCCCTGCGCTGCCGGTTGAACGCTTTGTCCGTGTGGGCCGAGACCGTTCCCTCGTCGCAATTCAAACCGCTCAGGGCGGCTATCGCGGGCGATCTGGTCATGTTACTGGGGTCACCCCTGCCGGCCATCGCCGGCGGTACGCGCTACTGGGGAACAAGGCTACTGATCCCGCTCGGCTACCGCGTGGATCCCGGCCTCTCGGAGAACGCGTTACGAAGAGCGCTGAGTCTCGGTTCCGCGGAACTCCTCGTGCTCACTCCCGACGGCTATGAAGTCATTCCTCCTCATGTCTTCAATCCGCTGAGCCTAGCCGGCATCAGGCTCGCGGAAAGGACAGGGCACGCATGAGCCGCGTGGAGGATTACCTGGCGATTTCCGAAAGCTACTGCCGAGGGCTGGGCGACCTCCGCTGGTGCCCCACAGGCGAAGCGGTGGAATACGCCTGCGACGGCCCTGAAGTTGGCATGACGTTCGCCATGGGGGCCGAAATTTCCCTTTTCCTCGAAGGCTTCCATTCCGGATCTCCGCCGATCGCGTTCAGCCTGATCCTTCACTTGCTGCGGCTCCTCGGACTTGGCCCCCGCTCTCCGCGGTCCAAGAGTGTCTCGACTCTGGAAAAGGCGTTTCGCGAGTGGGGGCTTCCGCTCCGCAACGCCGGCGCGCTCTGCGCTCGGCTCTGTCGCAACGTTCCCCCCGCGCTCGACCCGCCCGACCTCGCGGAACTCTATCTTACCTTGACCCGGCCGTCGGCCGATCCGCTTGGTGAACCGCGAACCGGGGTCGCGGTCCTCCCTCCCCTCGATCCACTCCATTTTGAACGCTTGATCGACGAGGGGGTCTCTCAGCTCACGCCCGAGGAGCTACGTCACTGGCTCCGCTACGGGCGCGGTCCGATCCACGAAGACGTTGCGGAACCGGTCGCAACCCTCCCCCGCCCGAGGACGCTCTCCGCGGCTCTGGTCGCGCTCGAACGCCGTCCCCGGCTTGCGGGGACAACCTCGTTGGCCGTCCACTTGGCCGGAGCGTTGACCCTGCCACCGCGTCGCCTCGCCCCTGCCACCCTGCCGATGGGGGGCTACTCGGACGTGGCGACGCGCGGTCAGCCCGAACGGATCCTCCCCAGTCAGCTCGCACTCGATCGGGACGAGTTTGTCCGGCGATTCGCAGAACACGAGCTCCTCTTTTATCAGCGTGAGGAGCCACGGGCGCCCGTGCCTGAAGAGATCGTGGTCGTGCTGGATCAGGGGGTGTTGACCTGGGGGGTCGTCCGCCTGGTTTTGGGGGCCGCGGCGATGGCGCTGGGGCGGCAGGCGGAGCGCCGGAAGATTCCGTTCTCGATCGCGGCGACCAGTCGGGAAGGGAGCGCCGTCGATCCTTGCCAACTCGATGGCGAGGCGTTGGGCGCCTTGCTCGAATCCAGCGACCTCTCGTCCGATCCTGGCCTCATCCTCGAGTCGGTGCTCGAGCAACCGGGCACGGCGCGGCTTCGCGACGTCGTCTTGCTGACTCATCCGAGAACCGTGAGCGCACCGGCCGTCGTGGCGGCGGCCCGTCGGACCGATCCCTCGACCCGACTGTTCGCCGTCTCGGTCGACCGCGCGGGACACGTGACGTTATCAGAACTGACACGCGGGTCGGCGATCGTCCGGTCCACGCTCCGCGTCGCGCTGCCTCGGGAGGATGAGCGCAGGCCGACCCACGACCCCAACCCTCCAGAGACCGTGGGCTGGCAAGGCGACGTCGAGAGTCCCGGATTCCCGTTCGCGCTGGGCGCCCTCAGCCCGATCCCCGATGGGTTGTTCGCCTTTGATGGGTCGGGCGAGTGGATCCTCTTCACGGGGCAGCAAGGGATCCTGCACGCCTGCCGGATCGATGGAACGCGCGTGGAGATGCTCCCTCGGGTCGTCCTTGAGGGACACCCACTCTCCCAGGTCAAGTCGATCGTGGGAGTCGCGGGAGGGTTCGTGGTGATCGGCACGTGTGGCACGAATCATGTCATCGGTCGCTATGATTTCAACACGCGACGCTGCCATGCTCATTCGCTGGTGTCGGCAATGGCATCCACCCTTCATTGGTCCTATCTCAGGAGTCACGAGGCGCTCGTCGCCCGCATTTACGACGGGCCCGTTTTCGCGCTCGACCTCAGCGCAGGACCGGAGGAGTGGCGGTTCCCGCCGCTCAGTCCGTCGGCCCCGGCCTCGAATCGCGCCGAGCTTGCGTTCCACCACGCTCAGCGCCATCTCCCGGACCATGCTCTCGCCGTTCCGAGTTTGCTCCCACTCCCCGCTCACGGGGTCGCGCTTCGACTTCACGAATCCAACGGTGCCATCGACATCCAGGACAACTCGGGCGTCGTCAAGACGATCATCCCCACCCTCGATGGGCGGCCGAGTCTCCGGGGCAGCCGCATCTTCATTACGCGCCAGGGAGGAGACGTCATCGCGGCGGTTGTCGCCGATCGCGTGCAGATGTCCCTCCAGTCCATCCAGTTCTTCTCGACAAGTTCGTTTCGGCTGATCGCCAATATCCCTAGCCTACCGAAAGCACGCGGCTTCGCGCTTTCGGCCGACGGACAATTCTTCGCGCGCAAGGCGGGGGATCGCCACCTGGAAATCAAGGCGATCGCGGGCGAATCGACTCCCATTTTCGTTTCCCCGAAAGGACGTACTCACCAACGCGTAAACGTCAGGCTCGGAAAATGGGCATTGGTGATCTACGTGGGCGAATTTGTTCATCTCCTTCGTTGGGACAGACCCGTTCTTGAGTGGTCACAGAGTCGAGGAGACGTAACGGCCGTTCTGGCTCGGGAATTCGACGAGCCATCGATGCGGACCGTCCCCGCTCCTCGAGGTCGATCCCCGCTCACCACGGATTCGAAACGATTTCTTGGGTCATGCTTATTCTCCGATCTTTCGGTGCTCGTCGACTTCATCGGTCAAGTCTCGGTTCTCGGGAAATCCGGCGAGCTTGTGTGCATGTTCTATATTTTCCGCACCCATCTCGCGGGCTGGATGCCGGATGGGACACGGATCGGCCCCCCCCATCTGACCGGGGGGCCGGCCACCGAGGACGGGGCAACGCGTTTCGGGACCGCCTTGCGCAAAGCCTCGGGAGTCGAGAGGAGCCAGAGCCCGTGAAGGTCCCGCTTCAGCTCAAACGACGCGCCTGGAATGAGCCGGCTGTGGCACTCCTGTTCGTCGGTTCGGACACAACCGAGCTCTTCCGGCTCTGTGAACGGCTCGAGCTCGATCCGACGGGCCGGCTTCACCGAGTCGAGGGGGGCTTCCTGATCAAACTTGCGAGCCCTGCTTCGCAGTCGTTTCCGGGATCGGTTCGGCTGCGGAGAATGGCGGCCGACCTGTACGTGCCGGTCGACGCCGACTTGGTCCCCGCGTTGCTGGACGATGAGGCCGCGGGGCTGGTCCAGGGGCGTGCCCTGGTTTTCCCCCCTTGGGGTGGGGTGCTCAGTTTCGATCCGAGGCGCCCGCTCGACCTGGGTGAATTCCTCTCGGTCGACGCTTCGCCCGGGCTCAACTGGCAGCCGTTTCCCGAACGGATCATCTTGGCCGAACGGCTCGAGGAAATCCTCCTCGAGTTGCCTCACGAGTCGACGGATGCGTGGCTCGAGTCGAGCGATCCAGGAATCGGGTCGGAGGCCCCTCGCCCGGATGACGCGGGGCCGATCTCGACGATGGCCGGCCGCGCGACCCTGGGCGCCGGCCGAGGTCTGATCTGGCTGGGCCAGGCGCTCGGGCTCAAGGGACTCGCCAAGCTGGGAGCGGAGTGGGTGGGCAGCGCCATCAACCTGGCCCCTCGCTTGAGCGAAGCGGTGCTGGGCCGCCAGGCCGCGGCCTTGAAGTCGCTCTTGCACGAGTTCCGCGAAGGCGATCTCGACCTCGCGCTTCGGCGTGCCCTGCCCCTCGGCGACACCGACAATTCGCGGGGCGAGTCGATCGGGACCGGCGATCAATTGCCGCTCAATCGGTTCGCCTACTCGCTCAGCGAGCTGTTGGGAAACTCGGGTCGAAAACCGGCCAACGTCTGGCTGGGCGCGGACGACGTCCTGAATGAGCTGAAGCGCGAATATCGCAAGGCGGCCGAAGAGGCCGAACGACGCGGCGATCCCCGACGCGCGGCCCTCATTTACGGCAAGCTCTTGAAGGATTACCGGATGGCGGCGCACGCGCTCTCTCGCGCCGCGCTCCATCACGATGCTGCGATCCTGCTGCTGACCAAGCTCGAGGATTGGCGCGGTGCGGCCCGTGAGTTCGAGGCGGCCGGCGAGATCGATCGCGCCTTGCGGTACTTCCAACAAGTTGCCGACCACGAGGCCGCCGCGGATCTGCTCCAACGGATCGGCGAACCGGACGCGGCTCTGGTCGAATATCAGCGGGCCGCGGATCGGTTGCTTGCCACGGAAGGGGGGCACCTCTCCGCCGGCCGCCTGTTGAGTCGGAAGGCCAATCGCCCCGACCTGGCGCTGGGGCACTTCCTTGCCGGTTGGAACCAACGCCCTCTGGGCAACTCGGTCGCCTGTCTCATCGAAGCCACGGGCCACCATGCCGAGGCCGGCTCAGTACGAGCAATCATCCACTTACTCGATGAAGCGGATGCGTATCTCGCAACCATGGGAACGATCGGAGCGGAATGGGACCGATATTTTCATGACCTTGCCCGCCTGGCGGGGCAACCGCAGCTCGAGGTCATCCGCGACGAGCTCCACGACCGGGCCCGCCTGGGCCTAGCGGCGCGAGTTCGGGGACTGGCCAAGACCGGAATCCCCGTGGGGCGAATCGCGTCGGAGGTCTTCGGCAGGTCGTCGATCTGGCCGACCTCGGTGGTCCGAGACGCGGAGTTCGCCGTCCGTGCCGTCGCCGCCAAGCCGCCCCCAAGACCAGGCGGGCCAACCTCGGGGCATGGCGAATCCCGAAAGAAAAAGATCGGCACGAGCCTCGTCACCGCCGTCTGTTCGGCCCCCGGGTCCGATGACCTCTTCCTCGGCTTTGAATCGGGCGATCTGTACTGCTTTCGGCCCGCGAAATACGAGGTGGTCCTGGTCGCCACAGCGCCTTCCCCGGTCGCCGCGCTCGCCACCAGCGTCGACGGCCAATCGCTCGTCGTGCTCCATGGTACGAGCCATGACTCGGGATTGCTCAGCTCCTACGCCGCCTCGCCCGACGGATCCTATCGCCTCCTGCTGAGTATGACGGTCGATGACCTGTCGCGGCCCTGGCTCACTCCCATCCTCACGGTGGATGACGTCGAGCTCGTGGGCGTCTGGGATGGCCAAGCCCTCTACTACCTGGCCGTCAGGACGCTCACCTCGTGGGGAAGCACCGCACTGACCAGGCCGGACGCGGACCCGCCCGCCGGCTTGCTCCTGCCTCGACCCGGGAAAACCGGGTTGCCGTTCGCGGTGCTGATCCACGACGGCCGGGAATGGTGCCTCGTCGAGCCGACCGGCACGACCCGCCATGCCACGGGACTCGTTTGGCGACCTTCACAAAATCAATTAAACACACTCCACTCGGTTGTCCTGGCCTGGATCTGTAGCGATGGCGAGCATCTCGAGCTCGTCGGCCCGGGGCGAGACGGGGCGCTCTTCTGGGCCGCCTTGCGGTTCGAGGAGGGCCGGCTCGACCTCGTGGCAAGTCATCGGCTGCTCGGCGCAGAGCCCTCTCTCGCGGCCACGCTGATCCGCTCGCGACTGGTTGCGGCGGTGACGGCGACTCAGGTCGAGTGGCTCCGTTGCGGCGCTGATCGGTTCAATCCTGCTTCCTCGACCCGAATCGAGCTTCCGTCTGCGATCGCTTGTTTTCCCTGTCGAAGGACCGGCGAGTTGATCGTCGTGAGCCGTGATGGGTGCCTCGATTGCATCAACGTCCCGTTCTGAGAAACGCCGTCGCCAAGGCCTCGGTCAACGCGTTTCGTCGTCGTCACCGCGAGTATCGCCCTCACGGTCGAGCGACTTGCACCGAGCTTGCCCTGCGATCATAATGCGGACCCAGGCTTGTTTTTGAGCGATCCCCGATCCGCCGCTCCGTGGCTCGACGGGGTGTCATGCCTTGTCGAGCCGCCTTGGACGAACCTCCCGGCCTTCGGGCGGAAGCGCTCCCCTTGCTTCGAGTCGCACCATTGCGGTCGACTCTCTCTCCAGGAGCCTCTCAATGAAACGACGCTATGCCGAGACGTGCCTGCTCGCTCTCTTCGCCGGGCTCCTGGCCCCGTTCGCCTCGGCCGCGGACCCTCTCATTCCCGACAAAAACCTCGAGGCTGCGATCCAGGCGGTCCTCAAGCACGAGCCGAAGGCAGAGCTGACCGAGGCCAAGCTACAAAACGTTTACGTACTGGAAGCGCCCGGCAAAGGGATCAGCAATCTCACCGGCCTCGAGAAATGCAAAAATCTCGCCCTGCTCCGGCTCTCGAAGAATGAGATCGTCGACCTCAAACCCCTCAAAGGATTGGCAAATCTCCAATCCCTCGACCTTGCGGACAATAAGATCGAGGATGTCTCCCCGTTGAGCGAGTCCAAGGCGCTCCAGTACCTGGAATTGTCGAATAACAAGATCGAGGACCTTCAGCCGCTCGCCGGCCTGACCAGCCTCTCCGCGCTCTATCTCACCAACAACCAGATCAAGACCCTCGCACCGCTCGCGAGCTTGACCAAGCTTTCCTCCCTCTGCGTCGGCAAGAACCAGGTGACCGACCTCGCACCGCTCGCCAAGGTGACGCGGCTCTCCCTGCTGGAACTTCAGGACAACCAGATTGAGGACTTGTCCGCCCTCGCCCCCCAGACCGACCTCAAGATCCTGATCCTCGAACGGAACAAGATCAGCAACCTCGGACCGCTCGTGAAGTGGGTCAAAGATGATGCGGCCGGCCCGAAGCGGTTCGCGCCATTCTTGCGGCTCTACCTGACCGGCAACCCGCTCTCCGACGAGGCTCGATCCAAGGAGCTCGAGGAGTGCAAGACCGCCGGCGTTCGCATTGAATTGAAATGAGTCGATTCCCTGGTGGGCCGTGCCCACCCTACAAGAGATTCAAGAAGTGATCTCGTCTAGTAGGGTGGGCATGGCCCACCAGGGTTTCACTTATGCCGATCCTCAGTCGCCTTCCGCAAGGAGCTCGGTGAGGATCCGCCCGGTGGCCTGCTTCAAGGGAACACCCAGCAGTCGAGCCGCGGTCGGCGCGACATCACTGTTGTCGAGGCTCTTGAGCTTGACCCCCGGCTTGATACCCGAACCCGAGGCGACGAAAATCGCGTTCATCTTCGGTTCGGTCGACACGAACCCGTGCGATCCCGTGTTACCCGCCTTGTTCTCCACGACGAACTCGTCGCCGGCGGTCGAACCGCCGACGGTATAACCGTCCTTGGCTACGAGAATCAAATTGGCCATGTCTTTATGAGTGGCCGGCGTCGGCATGTGGTAGCGGGCGAAGTCGTCGGGTCCGAGCACCGCCACAATTCCCTCGGCGCCTTGAAAGAGTCGACGCACGGTCTCGGCATCCTGCGTGGCGGTCTCCGGATCGGTGAGGTAGACCAGGCCGGTTCCCCCTTCGGGGATCACCATCGCTCGCGCCGACGTGATCTTGCCCTTCTCGACCGTGATCAACCCTTCGCGTCGCAGCACCGCATTGGGGCTGATTGACTTCTGAATGGCCGCGAAGCCATGATCGGCCACGACGAAAATCGTGGTTCGATCGCGAAGTCCCGCGTCGTCAATGGCCTTGACCACGCGGCCCACCATGGCGTCGCAGAGCGCGGCGGCTGTATAGCCAGGCGCGGAATTGGGGCCGTACTTGTGATGGGTCGAGTCCAGATTGAGCAAGTGAAACGCCAGCAACCTCGGCTTGCGCTGGCGAATCACGTGGCAGGCGGCGTCGGTCCAGACCTCGTCCCGAACGATCGATCCGCCGTCCTTGAAGTGACGAAGTACGCCGGACTCGGTCAGTTCCTTCACCAGGCGAGGGCTGGAGTGTTGGATTTCATCCGGCACGTCGGGGAAATTGTCATCGATCGATGTTGAACCGCGCGTGCAGGGCCAATTGATCGCCGCGCTGGTCAAGCCGGCCTCTTTGATGACATCAAACAAGAGCGGGACCTTGACCAGCTCCTGCTGCGTCTTCTTCGGATTCACATGAACCGCTTTGGTGACGCTTGACCGTTCGAGCCCACCATTGAAAAGCACGCCGTGCGTTTCCGGGTGAACGCCGGTCATCAACGTCGTGTGGTTCGGCCAGGTGACCGACGGGTTGGAAACCTGCATCCCGTCGACAGCCGCGACCCCTGACTTCGCCAGCCCGCGAATGACGGGCAGCGAAGCGTGAGGATCGTTGAAGTAGGACGAAGGGAGGCCGTCGATCGTAATGACCACAACGTGCCGCTCGACGGCGGAGGCCACCGAGCTCAGACTGACGACCAGTCCGAAAACGAGCGTCAGAACCTTGGACATCAGCATTATTCCTCAATCGTGGTGGTTACCGAGTCATCAACGTCGAGCGGGCGAGTATAAACGTCGTTATGCCCGTCGGCCACAAGCGAACTCAGACGTCTTCCTGTTCCTGGTACGACTCATCCTCGAAGGTCGACTCACTCGGTCCCTGGCTCGCCACGCTGTCACGAACGACCAACGAATAGAGCGAAGGGACGACGAACAAGGTTGTGAGCATGCCGGCAACGATACCTCCGATGACCGAACGGCCGAGCGGACCGTTCGCCTCGCTGCCCCGGCCGAGCGCCAGGGCCATCGGGATCAGCGCGAAGAACGACGCCAGGGCGGTCATCACGACCGGACGAACGCGAATCGAGGCCGCCTTGCGGATCGCGGCGTCGGGCGTCAGCCCCTCTTGAACCCGCAAGTTCTGGGCGAAGTCGACCAGCAAGACGGTGTTCGAGACGACGATGCCGACCATGAAGATCACGCCGAGCAGTGATTGCACGTTGATCGCCGAGCCGGTGACGAAAAGCATCAGGACCACCCCGATCAGACCGAGCGGCACGGCGAACAGAATCACCAAGGGGGTGAGATACGACTTGAACAGGCCGGCCATGAGGAAGTAGATCAGCATCGTTGCCAGGACCAGGCCGATCCCGAGACTGCTGAACGTCTCCTGCATTCGGGAATACTCACCGCTTAGCTCCATTGAGGCTCCCTTGAGCGGCGTTCGAGGCGGCACCTTGTCCGACGGGTCGTAGGGAATCCATGAGGCGGTCCCCGTCGAGTCACCGAACTCGTTGACCATCTTGGTGACGTCGTCGGCCACGTGCCCGAGGTCCCTTCCGTCGACACCCATCGTCAAGTCGATGGTCGACTGCAAGTTGGTGTGCGTAATCTCGGTGGGCACCGTACCCCGTCGCAAGGTGGCAAAATTCCGGATCGGGATCGGCTGCGCCTGCTTCGGGCTCGTGATCGGAATGTCCAGCAAGGTTTCGACCGAGTCGATATCCTCCTCGAAATACTGCACGCCGACGAAGTACTGGTTCCGGCTGACCGGGTCGATCCAGAAGTTCTTCTTATGGAACTGAATGCTCGAGTTCATCGCGGCGACGACGTTCTTCATCACCTCGGCCTGGTTGAGTCCGAGGTCGGCAACCTTGGCGCGGTCGACTTCGATGATGTACTGCGGGTAGTCAAGCCGCTGGATGATCCGGGCGTCGACGACGCCCTTGATGTGCGTGACCTTGCGCTGAACCAATTCCGCGACCTTACGCGCCTGGGCCATATCCTTGCCGGAGATCCGGATGTTGATCGGCGAGGACTTGCCCTCGTTCATGGCGGAGCGAATCATCCCGCCGGCATCGAAGGCGAACTCCAGGTCGGAGAACGACCGATCGTTCGCGAACCCGGCGCGAAGCAGGCGAACATACTCTTGCGCGGAGTGATGGCGATGCTCCACGAGCTGGACCTTGACCACCCCATCCATCGGCCCGGCGTTGGGGGTGTAAGCGGCCGACAGGTCGGCGACCACGCCCAACTCTGAGATAATAATTTGCACATCCTTGCCAATTTTGTCGCGGACGAATTGCTCGACCCTCGCGATCTTCTTCTCGGTCTCCTCAATCCGCGTGCCGCTGGCCGCGCGAGCGTAGATCTCGAAGGCACCGGCATCGACTTCGGGGAAGAACTCGCGGCGGAGCTGAGTTCCCAGGAGCCCGAGCACGGCGACCAGGGTCACCAAGGAGCCCAGGACGGTCATGAGCCGGTAGTTCATCACCCGCTCGAGCTGGCGGACGTACCAGCAAATCCCGGTCTCGATCACTCCCTCCCACCACGCCTGAGCGCTCAGGAACAGATTCCGCAGGGTCGCCTTGCGTCCCCCGTGCTCATCGGCTCCCGCGTGCCCGGCCTGATCGCCATGTCCGTGGCTGGCGTGGGGACGCAACCAGCGGGCGGACCGGGACGGGACCAGGGTCTGGGAGAGGAGGTAGGCCGAAGTCATCGCGAACGCCACCGACGCGGCCATCGGCCGATAGAGGAACTCACCCAGGCCAGGCATGAGGGCCAGCGGGGCAAGCACCAGCAGCGTACAGATACAGGCGACCAGCGCGGGCATTGCCACCTCGCTGGCCCCCAGGTAGGCGGCCTCCTCGGGCGATGCGCCCATGCCGAGATGGCGGTGGGTGTTCTCCAGGCAGATGATCGCGCTGTCCACGAGCGGACCGATCGACAAAGCCAGGCCCGCCAGGGTCATCACGTTCACCGTGTTGCCCGTCGCATTCAGGCCGATCATCGCAGCCAAAACCGCAATCGGGATCGTCATGAAGGCGATGACCGTCATCCGCCAATCGCCGAGGAAGAGCAAGATCACGAGCGAACAAAGAACGGCGCCGAGCACCCCTTCCTCAGCCAAACTCTCGATCGATTGGCGAACATAGACCGACTGGTCCATGACAAGCTTCAGGTCGATCCCACTGCGGGTGAGCCGGGCCTTCATCGTCTCGAGCGACGATCGGAGCGTGTCCACCACTTGCAGGGTGCTGGCCCCCGCCTGACGGAAGACCGGCACGTAGACCTGACGCTTGCCGTTGACGCGCACAATGTTGGTTTGAATGAAGTTGGCGTCTTTGGGGGTCGCCACATCCGCCAGGTAGGCGGCGTTCCCATGCTCGTTGCGGAGTGGGATCTGGCCCATGTTCTGCACCATATCGAACATCGAGTTCGAGTCGATGGCGTAGTCGGTGGTGCCGAACTTGACGCTGCCGGTCGGGAGAAAAACGTTATATTCATCAACCGACTTGAGCACATCCAGGGGCGAGAGGTGGCGGGCCTGGAGCTTGACCCGGTCGAGGTAGAGCATGATCGCGCGGACCTTGCCGCCATAGACCAAGGGGGCGTTGGCCCCCGGCTGCGACATGATCTGGGGCCGGACTTCGTAGCGGCCGGTGTCGAACAGGGCCGCTTCGCCCTGATTCGGACTGTCCAGGGCGAGCAGGCAGACCGGGGTCGTCCCCGTCGGGTCGTAGGGCAGAACGACCGGCGGGAGCGTCCCGGGGGGCATCGTGGGAAATTCCCAACCGGCCAGCGAGTTCGTCTCGGTTAAAGCTCCGGCCGGGTTCACGTTGCTGCGGAAGTAGTCGCGAACGATGCTGACGCCGACGATCGAGCGTGACTCCAGGCGCCGTCCTCCCGTCGCTTGAACGACACCGCGTTCCAGTCGGGCGGTGATGTTCTTCTCGATACTGGCCGCGGGCATCCCGCCGTAGAAGACCAGCGTCTGCACCGCCGGACTGCGGAAGACGGGCAAGATGTCGATCGGGATCGAGTAGACGGACAACGTCCCCAGCACGACGATCGCCAGTGACAATACGGTCACGGCGATCGAGTTCTTGAGGGACGATCGAATCAAACCGTTCATGGGTCAAGCCTCTCCGAAGGGGCGATCAACGACGTCCGCGAGCGTTCCATCGGGCTCAACCGGATACCTTGGGGCTAACGGTCATTCCCGGCTCGATCACGCTGTTCGAGCGCAAGACCACGGCGTCGTCCGGCTTGATTCCCGAGTCGATCTCGACCAGAGTGCCGTTGTCGGCTCCCAGCTCGACCTTGACCCGTTCCACCTTGCCGTCGCGAACGACCTGCACCACGCCTTGCCGCTTGCCAGAGCGCTCGAGAACGCAGGCCGTGGGCAACGTCAGACGTTCCGAAAGCGCTTCCAGGCCGATGCTCGCACGGCCGTACATGCCCTCACGAAGCAGACGATCGGGGTTCTCCAGGTCGATCTCCACGCGCATCGTCCGGGTCTGATGATCCTCCGACTCGGCGATCCGCGCCACCTTGCCCTTGAACTCACGGGTCCCGACCCCGTCGATCGTCACCACGGCCGGGTCACCCGGATTGGTGAGCACCACGTCCCGATCGGGCACGCGGACGACCACGCGCATCAGGTCCGTCCGCACCACGGTTAGCAAGGGCAACTCCCCCCCCGCCGTCGCCGCGCGAACAAAGGCGCCCGGATGGAAATTGCGGCGGGTGACCACACCATCGAAAGGCGCGAGAATGTTCGCGTATCCCAAATCCACCTTTGCCTTGTCGAGTTGCGTTTCCGCGACACGTACCGACGCCTGCGCCTCGATCACATCGGCCTTGGCTTGTTCGACTCTCGCCACGGCGCCTGAAAGCTTGGCCTTGGCGGTCTGAACCGTGAGCCGAGCGGTCTTTTCCGCCGCTTTGGCGGCATCCACCGCATTCAGGTTTTCATCGACCACGCTCTTGGGGACGGCACTGCGCTCGAACAGGCTCTTGATGCGGGTGTATTGACTCTCGGCGAGCCGCAGGCTCGAGACCAGGCGGTCGATATCGGCCTCGGTCTGGGACACGGTGGCGACGGCCGTCTCGCGCTCGGCGTCCACCGCATCGACCTTGGCCGCGGCTTGCAGGGCCTTGGCCTTGGCCTGATCGAGCATCGCCGCGGCGAGTTCCACGGCGTTCTTCTCGCGTGGAACGTCGATCTCGGCGAGCAGATCGCCCTTCTTGACTCGCGAGCCGATGTCGACCGACTGTGACTTCAAGTAGCCCGAGACCATCGAATAGAGGTCGACCGCCTCGAATGAGTGAACCGAGCCGGGCTGGACTGTCACTCGCTCGATTCCCCCTTTTCTCGGGTGAATGACTTCAACCTCAGGAACGGCACCGTCCGCGGTCAACGCCGATGCCGCGGTTCCGGGCTTCGAATGCCCTCCCGTCTCTTCCCCGTGCCCCGACATCTGTGACCAGGTAACCACCACGCCAAGGACAAGCAAGACCGGCAGTGAAAGCCACCACCGAAACGACTTCGGTCGCGTCTGCCGTTGCGGCGAGCTCATGCCTACTGGGGTGCTCGACATGAGGATTGATCTCCAATACTTGAGAAAGGTAAGGTCGGGAGGGAAAATTTCGGAAGCGGCGTGTAACTCGGCTGGGGGACTCTCGAGCCAGGCGATCCGAGGAATCGCCCGACGCACTCTTCGCGATGTGTCATCTTATGCCATGGTCGATAAGCTCGCAATTAACGGAAAGTAAATTCCACCTTACCTTTACCGCGATGGCGAACCGGACGGTTGGCGGCAATTCCGAACTCAAAACCTGGCTGCGGACCGACGATTGGGAGTCGGGAATCGTGGTCAAACCAAAACAAGTTGCGACATGATTGAGTCTTAAATTGATCATTTAATGCGCGCACGAGGACGGGGCAAGGGAAACGACATGAGCATTCGCATCCTCGTCGTCGAAGACGAAACGAACATCTCCGACTTTCTGATTCGCGGTCTGCGTGAGGAGGGGTTTCTGGTGGACCACGCCGCAGACGGGCTGAGTGCCTGGCGAGCGTTGCGGACCGGCACCTGGGACCTCGTGCTCCTGGATTGGTGGCTGCCCGGCCAGGACGGCTTGACCCTGCTCCAGCGGTTCCGGCAGTTCGATCGCAGTACCCCCATTTTGTTTCTCACGGCGCGCGACCAGGTCGAGCACCGCGTGCAGGGGCTCGACAGCGGCGCCGACGATTATCTCTGCAAGCCGTTCGACTACGAGGAGCTTTTGGCCCGGATCCGTGCCCTGATCCGCCGTCGCGAAACGGGGGGCGGCACCTTGGTCTCCTGGGGTGAGCTGACCGTGGACCTGGCCACTCAGCGCGTGGAACGTGCCGGCCACCCGCTCGACTTGACCGCCCGAGAGCAGAGCCTGCTCGTCTACTTCCTCCGTCACCCCGGGCAAGTACTTTCGCGCACCCGGCTCTACGAGCACGTCTGGGACGATCGCCACGACGGAGTCTCGAAGACCTTGGAGGTTCACGTCATGGAGCTGAGACGCAAGCTCGAAGCCCACGGCCCCCGCGTCATCCATACGATGCGCGGTCGCGGCTACATCCTTGGCAACTCACCCCAGGACCTCTTCGGAGCGAAATCGTGAGGCTGGTCACCCGGTTCTCAGCCTTTTTCCTCACCGCCCTTGCGCTCGTCCTCGTGGGGTTTTCGACGACCGTTTACCTCGTGGCGCAAAGCCATCTCTTCCGCGAGCTCGACGAGCGGCTGGAGCGTGCGCTCGACACGCTCGAGGCCTCCGTCGACATCGAGCCTGGCGGGCTGGAATGGGAGCCGACGGACCGCCGAATCGCCTTGGGCCTCGATCTGGGCCAGGACGAAGTGCGCTGGGCGGTGCGCGATGGCGAGGGAACGCTCGTCGATCGCTCGGCGAACGCCGGGAGCGGCGGATTTCCGGCCGGCTGGGAGGCACGCGCCTGGCCGACCAACCCTCCCGACGGCACGGTCGTCGGCAAAGTCGCCGGTTGGCGGATGGCCGGGCGACGGATGCCGCTCAAGGCACTGCTCCGGCTCGGTCGCGGTCATCCCGACGATGAGCCTGGATATGAGGTTCAGTACCCGGTACTGGTCCTGATCGCAGGCTTGAGGCCAGGCCCGGTCAAGGCGACGCTCAACCAGCTTGGGGCCACGTTGGTCCTCTTGTCGCTTGGGATCTGGCTGCTCGCCCTGGCGGGCGGACGGCTGCTCGCGCGCCGGGCGCTGGCGCCACTGACCCGGATGGCGGAAACCGTCAGCACGATGTCAGCCACGGACCTCGGACGACGGGTCCCGACCCCGCGAACCGACGATGAGCTCGACGCCCTGGGGCAGGCTTTCAACGGGCTGCTCGACCGGCTCAATGAGGCATTCGACAAGCAACAGCGGTTTGCCGGTGACGCCTCGCACCAGCTCCGCACCCCACTCGCCGCGCTTCTCGGTCAGGTCCAGCTGGCGCAACGTCGCGAGCGCCCGGTGGCAGAATACCGCCAGGTGCTCGACCGCGTGCTCGAGGAAGGGATGCGGCTCCGGGTCATCGTGGAAACCCTCCTCTCGCTCGCCCAGCCCGAGCCGCCAAGCCTCCTGCTCTGCGATCTCGACCTCGCCGAGTGGCTGCCCCACCACCTGGAACGCTGGGCCGACCACCCGCGCGCGGCCGACCTTCGGCTCGAGGTTACTCCCAATCCGTTAGCGGTACGTGTTCATCCGCCGATGCTGGCCCAGCTTCTGGACAACCTGATCGATAACGCCACCAAGTACAGCGAGCCCGGCACACCGATCCTCGTGCGGGGGGAGCGGGAGGGAAGCTCGATCGTCCTGGGTGTGGAAGATCGCGGTCGCGGCCTGAGTACCGAAGAGTCGGCCCACATTTTCGACCCGTTCTTCCGCGCGGAGGGGGCACGGAACGAGGGCTTGCCGGGCAACGGCCTCGGCCTCACGGTCGCGCGGCGAATCGCCTCGGCGCTGCACGGCACGCTCAGCCTCACGAGCCGATCGGATCAGTTCACCCGGTTTACACTCCGGCTCCCCGAGCGACCGGTTCCCACAAATGTCAGCCCTGGAATTGACACTCAAGCGTCGGTTTAAATCATTCGCATTTCAGATTGGACGGGATTCACCCGATGATGATGTAGAAGAGCGAATTGCGGCACCAGAGTCGACCAGTCGTCCGCGGGATTGAAGGATCCCTTGACCTGGGGCGCCGTAAGCTTATGCTTAAGAGACTTGGTCCCGCGCAGTCACGAGAGGTTCCCAAACGCGTGCGATCGTTATTGGCGTCCTTCCTGGCCCTCCTGATTACCCTCTGCCCGCTCCTCTGCGGGGCGGCTGAGTTCGGCCAGGGTGCGCATCGGCACGACGTCCCGGAAAGCACGTCGCACGACTCGTCGACGCCTGACCAATGCCCCGAGGAAGGGGACAACTGCATCTGCCAAGGTGCCGTTCAAGCAGGTCACGTCCGCTTCTTCGGTGCCGACGCCGTCGACCACACAATTTTGGTCGGTGTGCTCTTTCCCTCCGCTCTGCAATCACTCACCTATCTGACCAAGGAACGGTCGTCAACCGGTCTGGGTCATTGGGGCAACGCGCTCGCCATTCGCTCGTTTCTCCAGAACTATCGCTGCTGAGTCGCCCTCCCCGCGCACCTTCATCAATTGCGCGGTACCTCGCCGCCGGCCCGCCATTTGGGCCCACGGACCCTCACGTCAACTGGTGATCACTCGCGCCAGTCAGCCGGCATGCGCCTGCGCGGCTCGCGGTGAGTGAGTCAATCAATCTCGACACTTTGAGACGAGGCTAGACTCATGAAGCGAACGATCCTGATCGCGATTGCGCTGCTCCTTACCGTAAGTGCTGCCGGAGTGGGCCTGACCGTGGCACGCCCCAGTTGGCTGCCCCATTGGGCACGCGTGGGACCATGGAACGGTGAATCCCCTGCAGACCACGGTCACGGTGAGGCGGGACACTCGGCGGCCGATGCGGGCCTCTATTGCAAAGAGCATGGCGTTCCCGAGAAGTTCTGCACCCTCTGCCACGAGGAGTTGATCAAATCGCTCCCGCTCTGCAAGCAGCACGGCAACATCCCCGAGGAGATTTGCACCAAGTGCCACCCCGACGTTGAAAAAACGTATAAGATCGAGATGTGTCCGAAAGGGCACGGCCTTCCCGCTAGCTTCTGTGTCGAGTGTGGGAATACGTCGACGAGTTCGGCCTCACTCCCTGATGACGGCTGGTGCGCAACCCACGGCAAGCCCGAGCTGCAGTGCCCCGACTGCGCCAAGAGCCCGAGGAAGATTGGTCCCCTCGCGGCGGGGGAGCTCCCCGAAGCTTGCCGTCAGCCCTTGCCAATCGTTAAGTTGCCGACTCCCAAGCTCGTCCGTCAGGTCGGCATCCAGACGGCCCTGGTGACGGAAGAGGTTCATGCGCACCGCTTGAGCGCGAATGCCGAGACCGCCTACGACGCGAATCGCTATGCCGAGATCAGCCCGCGCGTCGCCGGCTTTCTTTCCGAGATCCGCGTCGACCTTGGCCAGACCGTGCGGCGCGGCGATGTGCTGGCGGTCGTTGACTCGGCCGAGGTCAGCTCCGCCAAGGGGCAGCTCCTGTCCGCCCAATCGGCCGTCCGCCTGGCGCAGGCCACGGCCGAACGAACAAAGTCGCTCACACAGTCGGGTGCGGTGCCGGCTCGCGCCGAGCTCGAGGTGCTGACGACGCTCAACCAGGCCCAGACCAGCGCGATGGACGCCGAGCAGAAGCTTCGCAACCTCGGGTTCGACAATGACCAGCTCACTACGATCATCAAGACCAAGGACACCCGAAACCTGCTGGACATCGTCGCGCCGATCGACGGGGTCGTCGTCCTCCGCCACGCGGTTAAAGGGGAAGCGGTGCAAGCGACCAGCCAACTCTTCGCCGTGGCCGACACCGCGAAGATGTGGCTCTGGATCGACGTCTACGAACATGATATTTCCTTGATTACAACGGGGCAGCCGGTCTCGTTCACCATCTCGGGCGCCAATCCGACCGGGCAAGGATATGCCTTTCTGGGTGAGGTGACCTGGGTCGGGACCGAGGTCAACAACAAGACCCGGACCTCCCGGATCCGCGCCGAGCTGGCCAACCCAAACGGCCGACTGCGTGCGAATCAGTTCGGGGAAGCCGAGATCCAGATCGGTTCCGAGCACAAGGCGATCGTCGTTCCCAAGACGGCCGTGCAACGTAAGGACGGCACCGACCTGGTCTTCCTCCCCCTCGAAGCGTCGGGTCAATATCGCGCTCAGCGAGTCGTCACCAAGCCGACCGACCAGATCAATGTCGTCGAAGTGGCCTGGGGCTTGAAGCCAGGCCAGCGAGTCGTCACCAAGGGAGCCTTCATGCTCAAGACTGAGATCATGCGAGGCGCAATCGGCGCGGGCTGCTGCGAATAAGCGCGACAACCAGGAAGGAACCCCGCGATGCTGAATGCGCTGATTGATTTCAGTCTGAAGAACCGCTTCGTCGTTCTCTTGTTAGGCGGCGTGCTGATCGTCCTGGGAGTGCGGGCCGCGATCTACCTGCCGCTGGACGCGTTCCCCGACACCACGCCGGTCCAGGTTCAGATCAACACGACGGCTCCTGAGTTAGCCCCCGAAGAGATCGAACGGCAAATCACGTTCCCGGTCGAGATGGCACTCGGCGGACTGAAAGGGCTCGAGGACGTGCGCTCGATCTCGAAGTTCGGCCTCTCGCAGGTCGTGGCCATCTTCGAGGACGGGACCGACATCTACTTCGCGCGCCAACAGATCAACGAGCGGCTGGGAGAGGTCCAGCTTCCCAAAGACATCGAGCGCCCCTTGATGGGTCCGGTGGCCACCGGGCTCGGCGAAGTCTTCCACTACATCCTCACCAGCGAGAACCCGGAGTACGACCTGGCCGAGCTCAGAGCGATTCAGGATTGGGTGGTTCGCCCTCGCCTGTTGCGCGTACCGGGGGTCGCCGAGGTGAACCCCTGGGGCGGTCTCGCCAAGCAGTTCGAGGTGCGCGTCGACCCGATCAAGCTCGCCAAGTACGGCCTGTCGCTCGACGAGGTCATCCAGGCACTTGAGGATAACAACAAGAACGTCGGCGGCGGTTACATCTTGCGGGCCGGCGAATCGACCCTGGTCCAGGGCGTCGGCCGGGCCCGTTCGCTCGAGGAGATCGCCAAGATTGTGATCACGGCCCGCGACGGCGTGCCGATCCGGATCGGCGATCTCGGCGAGGTCGCACTCGGCCACCGAATCAGGCGCGGGGGGGCCACCGCGAACGGCAAAGGCGAGGTCGTCCTCGGCCTCGCGTTCATGCGGATGGGGGAGAACTCCCGGCAGGTGACGATGGCTCTTCATAAAGCGATGGAAGAGGTCAAGTCCGCACTTCCTAATGGCGTCGAGATCAGCTCGGTCTATGAACGGACTCACCTTGTCGACCAGGTGCTCAAGACCGTCGAGCACAACCTGTTCGAGGGGGCCCTGCTCGTCATCGCCGTCCTGTTCGCCTTCCTGGGAAACCTCCGCGCCGGAGTGATCGTGGCCTCGGCGATTCCGTTTTCGATGCTCTTCGCCGTGACGATGATGGAGCGCGTCGGTATCGCCGGCAGCTTGATGAGCCTGGGGGCGATCGACTTCGGCCTGGTGGTCGATAGTTCGGTGGTCATGGTCGAAAACTGCGTCCGGCACCTGACACTGGACCAGTCGAACCGCTCGAAGCTCGACGTGATCCGTGAGGCGGCGGTCGAGGTCAGGAAGCCCACGATGTTCGGCGAGTTGATCATCATGATTGTCTATCTGCCGATCCTCACGTTGGAAGGGATCGAAGGCAAGCTGTTCCGGCCGATGGCCCTGACGGTCGTCTTTGCTCTGGCCGGATCAATGGTCTTGTCGCTGACCTTGATGCCCGCCCTGGCTTCGCTGGGACTCCCGCGCACGATGCGAGACCACGAGACCTGGGTCGACCGGATCGCCCATCGCCTCTTTCAGCCGATGCTCCGCCTCGGGCTCCGGTTCCCCTGGACGACGCTCGGATTCGTCGGATCGATTACGGTGGGCACGACGATCCTCGGTCTCAGCCTGGGCTCGGAATTTGTGCCTCGGCTCAGCGAAGGAACGATCGTCATCAACACGATCCGACTGGCCAGCGTGAGTCTTGAAGAGTCGCTCGAGTACGGCACCCGAATCGAGTCTCTCTTGAAGGAATCGTTCCCTGACGAGATCGACCAGATCTGGAGTCGAACCGGCACCGCCGAGGTCGCGACCGACCCGATGGGATTCGAGGTCTCGGACGTCTACGTCACGCTCAAGCCGCGCGACCGCTGGAAGAAGGCGACCTCGCAGGATCAACTCGTCGGGGCGATGGCCAAGCTCACCGAGACTTTGCCGGGCATGAGAGCTGTCTATAGCCAACCGATCGAGTTACGACTCAATGAAATGGTCGCCGGGATCCGGGCCGACCTCGGGATCAAGTTGTTCGGTGACGATCTCGAATTGCTGAAAGACAAGGCGGCCGAGATCGAACGCATCGTCAAGCAGATCCAAGGCGCCGCGGACGTCAGCACCGAGCAGGTCACGGGTTTGCCCGTGCTCCGCATCGAGGTCAATCGCGATGCGCTGGCGCGTCATGGGATCCCCGCGCGGCAGGTCCTCGACACGATTAAGGCGGTGGGAGGAATCCAGGTCGGCGCGATCCTCGAACATGACCGGCGGTTCCCCTTGGTCGTTCGCCTGCCCATGTCCTATCGAGACGATCCGCGCTCTCTCGAAAAGATCATGATCGAAACCGCGGCGGGCCAGCGGCTTCCGCTGACTCGATTGGCCAGCGTGGTGGAGACGACCGGTCCATCGACCATCCAGCGTGAGTGGGGTCAGCGCAGAATCGTGGTCCAGTCAAACGTGCGTGGCCGCGACATGGGCTCATTCGTCGAGGAAACCCAGCAACGGATCGAACGGGAAGTGAGCCTGCCGACCGGCTACTATCTCGAATGGGGAGGCCAGTTCGAGAACATGCGCCGGGCCGAGCGGCGGCTCTTGATCGTGGTTCCCCTGGCCCTGGCGCTCGTGCTCAGCCTGCTCTACCTGACCTTCCATTCGTTGCGCGATGCCCTGATGATCTTCAGTGGTGTCCTCTTCGCACGAGTCGGCGGCGTGTTCGGTCTCTGGCTGCGCGGGATGCCGTTTACGATCTCGGCCGGGGTCGGCTTCGTCGCACTCGCCGGAGCGTCGATGCTCGAGGGTCTGGTCCTGGTCAGCTACATCAGGGACCGGATGTCGCACGGAGTCTCCAAGCGCGAGGCCATCGAGCAAGCCCGGCTCGCGCGGCTTCGGCCGGTGCTGATGACCGGCGCCGTGGCCGCGCTCGGCTTTGCCCCGATGATGCTCTCAACCGGGGTCGGCGCCGAGGTCCAGCGGCCACTCGCCACGGTCGTCTTCTTCGGGATGGTCTGTGACACATTCCTGACCATGCTGGCGTTACCGGTCCTCTATCTCCTGTTCGGAAAAGGGCCGGCCCCATCCGTCGAAACGAGCGATGACCAAGCTGTTGGCGATCGTCTCAGGCCAACGCGAGAAGAGTCATCCGTTCCACTCGTCGAAGTGTGAGGCGAGCGCCTCTTGAGCCGGCAAGAGGCGTTCTTTTGATCGCGTCCTTCTCAATTGGCGTACCAAGGGTTCGTGAGTTCGAAGCGTCAGGGGCAGGTTGATCGAGAACAGCCCTCGTTTACGTCTTTCGGAGCAGCAAATCCAGGACCCAGCACCCTCGATAATGCTCGCGCTGCTGTCGGCAGTGAGCGAGGATTTCGGGATCGTGGCAGCCGGCTTGTTCAAGGACATCCGCCAGGACGGGCAAGTCCGCAAACGCGCGTTCCTCGTAGATCGCCTGAGCCAGCTTCGGGACCGCCCGGTCGTTCGCTAACAACCATGATTCATCAATCGTCACGGGTTGAAAGATATTGCCGAAAAGGTCGAGGATCAGGAGGGCCTGGCGGCTCTCGGCCACACCCGCCGGCCAAGCCCGATCCTCACCGTGGGGACCGCCGATCCGGGCAAGCCCCACCGCCTTTTCAGCAAGCTCGAGAGCATAGTCCGCCTCGTTGACGACCATCCGAAGCGCTGATTCCTCTTCATTGGGGAACAAGGCGCGGTAGTGAACCAGCGAGACGGCCAGCAGCTCTTCCTTGCTAATGAGGCTGTCTGCATACTTTTCGACCGCGTCGAGCTCGGCTTCAAACAAAGGGTCGGCGAACTGGAATTCAGCAACCTGCTCATAGCATGCGACGGCAAACAACCGCATCTTTCGTTCACTGTAAGAGGGGTGCTCAAACAGGAAAAACAACATCGAACTCGAATCGTGCGTGGCGAGCCATTCGAGTTCGTCCATCCAGGGTATCGAGGCGTTGAAGAATGGGCCATCCTCTTCTCGAGATCCCATGCCTTGATTTGGCGCATTCGCACAAATTGACTGCGTAGCCGGGTCGGTCAAAACGACAAGCGACGCGAAATCCGACTGTTGGATCACCTTACGGATCAAGTCCACGGCATATTGACGATCGATCTTACCGGCAACAAGCTGGTCTTCGATCTGAGTCGGTGACGCTCCGTTGCGGAGGGAATCCATGATCTGAACCGAGAGACGCTGATCCAGCCGTTTGAGGTAGAGCGCAGCGGCAGCCAGCAACCCGAGAATTGTCAGGCCAAACGTCAAGAGGAGGATCCGAAATTCCACGTTCACCCCTGTCCCAAAGAGCTGATCGATGGGCCATCCCGCGGAGGAGTTCAACTGGCAGACGGACGGACGCGCAGACCCGTTCCTACAGCGGTTCTCCGTCGGATGACGCAGTCTTTGTGGTGTGAGATACGAGACGGTCGCCACGTGATAGGGGCGCTTCGTCCGTCGGAAGACAGGGAGCTTACACTCCCCGCTCGCCTTTCAGAGGCGAGCGAAGACCAACGAGTAAGGGACGGCACCGATCGTGGTTCCATGAATTTCGCTCGCCTCTGAAAGGCGAGCGGGGAGCGTGAGCTCCCTGGCTTTGGGCCGTCGAATGGGCGGTTCTTTTGACAGTGTAGCAACGGCACTGGGTTGATGAATCCGGGCGGAAATCAGGTCCCTTGACGACAGTCTCTGAAAATCCCGCCTTGGCCAGACCAGAAGGGGCTGGCCAAGGCGGCATTACCCCGCTGGCAAGTGTTCCCGTAGGCAGATTGACGATATCCTGATAGGACGAGCGCGTACACAATCCATTGGCAACCGCAACGATCACCAATTTCTCATAGGTCTCCCATTACTGAGGTCGATCAGCAGGAAGACGAAGCCGATCGTACTCCAGGCGACCACGTCCGCCGGGACCGCCGGGGCCGCCAGGGCCACGTTCGCGAATTGCTTTGAGCTGCGCCTTCTGTTCGTCGTTCAGGATCTTCGCGAGCGAAGCGTCGACTTCTTTCTGAAGGGCGGCGAGTTGTTTCTTCTGGTCGGCGCTGAGTTCCAGTCGGTCTTGGAGCATCGCCGGCAAGACGTCGCCGGGGCGGAATCCGCCCCTCATGAACCCGCCCGGCCCCCCACCGGGAGGGCCGTCCGGCCTGGCGGCCGGTGCTTTGCTCTCCAGAGTGGTGAGTTCTTCCTTGGTGACGGAACCATCCTTGTTTTCGTCCGCTCGGTCGAAGAGTCGGTGCAATCGTTCATCCGTGACTTCGGCCTTCGACAACGCTCCGTCCTGATCTTTGTCGAACACCATCATCCGGGCCACGAGGTCGTTCGTGTTCCCCGATCGGGGGCCGTCCTCTCGTCCACGGCCCGGCCCCTGAGCCGTCGCGATCGAAGCCGAGGCCGCGACCAATAATCCCAGTGCTGATGCAATCCAGATATGCGTTCGCATATTCACACTCGTTCCCTGGCGAATGGTGAGTCAAAATCCAGAATGTCCCGCCGTCAACGCGATGAGCTCGATTTCGGCTTGAATGCGCTCTCGTCCGGAGTCCGGCCGAGAATCAGGTCAAAATGGGCGGCCAATTCACCGATCTTGGATTCCTTGATCGGCTTGAATTCGGCCATCAAGAGTTCCCGGTCAAACACGCCGATCCCACCCAGCACCACACCATCAACCTCATTCCCAGGATGACCGGCAATGTTCAGTTGGGTGGTGAGAAGCTCCCGCCCCCCCTTCTTGACCTTGATATGAATATGTGGGGCCGGCCTGCCAGGATAGGGAACCGGCTTGATCGTCCGGAAGTAGTATTCTCCGGTCGACCCGGTCGTGAACCGGCCGAACCCCTGGAAGTTCTTGTCCTGCTGATCCCGCTTGCCGTCGCTATCGCCCGTGTGGAGATAGACCTGGTTGGCGTCGCACTGCCAGATCTCGATCGTCGCGTTGCGGATCGGAGAACCCGTTTCACTGAGGATGCGACCGGTCAGGTGGGTGATCTCCCCCACGGCCGGCGTAATCCCATCATTGACAATGATCAGGTCATTGTCGGTGTCCAACGGCAGCCGATCCGGATAGAACGGGCCTTCGGTCCGCGAAGGAGTGAGTGCAAGCTGCTCGGCAAAGAGCCCACGCGTCGTGAACAAGGCAGCGCCTGCCGCGCACGTACCAAGAAAAACACGCCGGCTCAAAATCTCGTTGTCACGCATCATCAATTTTCCTCGATTGTCATTATGTTCTTTTCTGCAAATCAATTGCCGTTGTGACCAACCTCAATCAAGGCTCGTCCGTAGCCCGTCCTCCCCCATTTGAGCCAGCACCTCCAGGACCGCCGGCACCACCAGCGCCGCCGGCACCACCGCCACCGCCGCCACCGCCACCGCCAAAGCCTCCGGGGCCGCCAGGACCTCCGGGGCCGCCGAATCCACCCCCACCAAAGCCACCGGGACCTCCAGGGCCACCAGAACGGATCTTCGAGAAGTCAAACGGCTTACCGAGCAATTTCTCGTATGCGGTTTTTTGCTCCGGGTTGAGAACCTCGTTGATCTTCTCGGACGCGGTTGTACGAATCTTCTCGACAGCCTCGCGCATCTTGGCAAACTGCTCGCGAAACGCGGCAGTATCGAAGTTGGGGCGACCGCCGCCGCCAGGACCGCCGCCGCGGGACCGCCTACCCCCCTGGTCTCCTCCTGGGGCTGCCGGAGTTCCATTCTCCGCGGCAAGCGCACCGTTCTCGGCAGCAGCTCCTTCGTCACCGGGTGCAGCGCCATTGGGCGTGGCATTATCCTGACCACCACGACGGCTCCCTTTCGTCGCGGGATCCCCCGCATCTCCCGAACGAGGACCACCGCCTGGCGGTCGTGGCATCTTACTGGCCATCTCCGAGCGCATCTCATCAACGATCGTTTTCACCTTCTTGCTCTGTGCCGAGGTCAACTTGACCTTGGCCGCAATCTCCTTCCGGGCGAGCGCCGACGGTCCTTCACGCTGAAGCTCGAGTTGGGCCAGCCGATCCTTCTGCCGCTTGTTGAGCGACTTGGTCACCGACGACTCCGCTTCACGTTGGAGGCTGCCCATCGCCGACATCATCGCCTGTGGATCGCCCCCCTCGGCGCCCGCTTCCGCGAACAGTTCCTGGCGCTTCCGGTCCATCGACGCCGCCAGACGCTTGATCTGCGCCTCTTGCTTGTCGGTAAACCCAAGCTCCTTCTGAACTTCCGGAGACATGACCAGCGACGGTCCTCCCGGCCCACCAGGACCGCCAAATCCACCAAACCCACCGGGTCCTCCGCGGCCACCAGGTCCTCCCGGTCCTCCGGGGCCACCAGGAGGCCCTTGAGCGTTGGCTGCGGCAATCGTCATTGCGAGCGTCAGGCCAATCGCCATCACTCCGCTGGTTCGCCAGGACATTGATCCCATTGTGCCGATCTCCTTGAGTCTTGATGGGTCAGGAATCGCCATAAAAGCGACTACGAAACGGAGATTGCGGAGTCGCGAAAGATTTCAAAACCCTATTGCATGTGGGTTTGTTTAGACCTTGGTGCAACCGGGCCGCTAAGGCAATTCCGCTCCGCTTGAGGGGGACGAGTGATCGGTGTTCCGCGCAGAAGGTCGGTGACCTCGCCCCAGTCGGGGTGAAAAACCACGCGGCCGAGCTCGGGCGTCGGCCGCCCAGCGACTGATTTCGTCCGCGCGCTCGGTATCGCCCAGTCTAGCAAAGGCCTCGGCCAAGGTGTCGAACGACTCGGGAGGGGGAAAGAACATCGACTCTTCCTCCGAGAGCGCTTTAAGATCCGCCACCGCGGCATTGAGGAGCCGCCGAGTCTCCTCGTTCTGCCCGCGCTGAAATTGAAGCAGAGCCAGGGCCTCTTCACTGAACGCACGATCCAGGTGGGCCCGCCGGGAATTCTGAGAGCGATCGATCAGCGATCCTCCTAATTCAATGGCGCGTTGATAGCATTCGGAAGCCGCGGCGACCTGGTTGCGGCGATGGAGAACGGCTCCAAGCTTGGCATAGACGTGAACACGTTCCTGAATGTATCCCAAATTGTCGGGCGACTCGTCTCCCAACTCATCAATGAGGATTTGCGCCCTGCGAAATCGGTTCTCGAGCCGTTCAAGGGAGTCGGGAGGGGCGGACCAAGGGTCGGCCATGATGGAGGTTTCAACCAGCTTGGAGCGATATTCGGCCACGTCGGGGAATTGGAGGATCAGCTCCTCGAACATGTCGATCGCTCGTTGGTAGGCGGATTCGGCCTCCTGGGTGCGGCCGAGCCTGGAATAGAGCGAGCCCACTTTACGATAAGCCCACGCGGCTTCGCCCTGAAGCCTGGGGTTGGTTGCGTTGCGCTGTGCGAACCGGTCATAAAACATCAGCACGCTTTCAAGCAGGGCCCGGTCCTCTTCAGGCTTTCCCGGGGGCGGTGGACCATGCGGCCCGTCCATCGGCGACGGCACGTGCAAGGACGGGTCGACGGACACTCCGGGCGGCGAGTGGCCCATGTTCGGCTTGTGTTGCATTCGAGGGAGACCTGGCGGAGGCGGAAGGAAATGATTGTCGTTGGCGGCGAGCTTCTCGAACAGTTCTTCGAAAACCTCGAGTGAGAGTGCCACATTTTCTTCCGCGCGTCGCGTGGCCTCGCGTGCGCGTTGGGTCGCAATTTCGGCCTCCGACCGCCGATTCCTCTCCCCTCTGAGCGCCCTGGTCGTCATGACATATCCCGTCCAGCCCACCACGGCCGCCAGCAGGACCGCCCCCACGGCGGTCACGGCAAGCGCGGCGGTCGTGCGATTGCGCCGGCTCCAACGACGCGTTCGCTCCGTGAGCGTCGCGCGGCGGGCGAGGATCGGACGATCTTCGAGATAACGCCGCAGGTCTTCGGCCAACGCGCCGGCCGAGGGATAGCGATGGATCGGATCCTTCTCGATCGCCTTATGCACGATCGTCTCCAGATCCCGCGGGATCGTCGGGTCCCGTTTGCGAAGCCGGGTCGGCTCCTCCTGATGGACCTGACGGATCAACTGATTACGATCGGTCCCCTCAAACGCAGGGGCCCGGGCGAGGAGTTCATACAGCGTCAAGCCCAGCGCATAGACGTCGGAGAGCGCATCGCACCGACCGTGGAACCGCTCGGGGGCCATGTATCGAATCGTCCCCACGATGTCGCCGGTGTGGGTCAGATCCTCATCCGCCGTGGCCTTGGCCAATCCAAAGTCGGTGACCCAGGGAGTCCCGTGGTTGTCGAGCAAGATGTTCGAGGGCTTGATGTCCCGATGCAGGATCCCCTGCTCGTGGGCATACCCCAATGCCTCGGCCACGTGGGCACCGATCCGGCCGATACTGCGGGCATAGCTCGACCCCGTTTCGCTCGCAACCGAAAGCGCGGACGGTCCCACAATGACGGAAGGGTCGCTGGAATCCGAGAGCGTCGACGGCCGTGCGCTTCCCTTCAGCGCGTCGGACTCCAACCGCGGAACCGAAGGTCCATTCAAGAGCGAGTGAGCGACACTTGCCGACGGCTCCCGGACCGGATCCGGCGGCGGCGCCGAGGAGGGCTGCCCCAGCTTCAAGGCTTGGAGCCGTCGCACGTCATCCAGGACCTCGTCGAGCCCCGCGCCCAAGATGAACTGCATCACGTAGTAATGGACCCCGTCGACCTCGCCGACTCCAAAGACCGGGACGATGTTCGTATGATGGAGTCGCGCGGCCGCCTTGGCCTCACGATGAAATCGGGCCAATCGCTTCGGGTCGAGCAGCGACGGCGATCCCAACACCTTCAGCGCCACCCGGCGACTCAACGACTCCTGTTCCGCCTCATAGACAACCCCCATTCCTCCGCGCCCGACCTCGCGGATGATCCGGAAGTCACCGAGTCGATCCATGCCGAGTCCGCGGATGGGTCGGAGACCACCGAACAACGAGTGGGTCAGGTCCTCGTCTCTTGGCTTGAGATCTTCAACCACCATCAGGGCCGGGAAGAACGCGCGGATCTGATCGGCCAGTTCCGGATACTTTTCCGCATACTCGGCGACGGTCGGTCGCTCGCCGCGAAAGCGACGGTCGAGGAACTCCTCGGCGAGCGCTCCGAGCGGGTTCGAGTCTGCTGACGGGTCATTCATCGGAAGGCGTCCGTAAACCAATCTCAGTCAAAAGCCTGACCCCACCGGGTTCCAGTTCCATCACTACAAGGTGACCTGAGCCCACTGCGGCGGTCAAGTTCCTGAGATTCCTTCGGAGATTCGCGTGAACAGGCCGACGATGGTTCGGAACGAGCCCAAGGTGAAGTCACGGACCAACGTGGCTTCACGACCCGCCGGGCTGGCAAGCGCGGCCAGTTGATTCTTGAGACTGCTCGAATCGTTGCCCAGGATCTGCTCCTGAATCCCGGCCGTCTGCTCCCGCGTGGCTCGGCGGAACGCCCCACTCTCGGAGACTTCGTCGAGCAACGCTTGCAAGGAGACCGTGATCTTGGCGTCGAAATCCGGACGGCTCGCCGCCGGATCAATTTTGCCATGCGGGTCAGGCGCCAGCAAAATATTCTTTACTTCCTGATAGTAATCATCCATAAATTCTGAGAAGGCATTGCGGACCCCGGTCAGGCTTTGTGAGGACAGCTCGATCGTCGCATCGTCGTTACCCGACGTGACCACGGCCGTGGTCGCGGGCACGATCGCCTGAATGACCAGGGGCGAGTTGGGTCCATTGACGACCGACTGTGTCACCTGGGTCGCGGCCTGAACGATGGTATGGAGCGTGTCACCCGTGAGCGTCCCCGCCGCGGCGTCCTGGACGATCGTCGCCGTGGAGAGCCCGAGCAACTGATTTTCAAGGCTATCCGGCCCGTCACCGAGAATCGCGTCGACGACCTGAGCGACCTCGGGCGAATTGAGTGAGACGTTGCCCAGGGACTGAACAAGCTGGCTCGTGAGTGACGTCAGCGCCTGCTTGACAACAGCATCGAAGGCCTCCCGATTGGCTTCGGGATCGATCGAACCATTGGGCCCGGGACCGAGCAACACGGTCTGAATCGCTTGGGCGTAGCGCTGGCGGAACGCGTCGAACGCCTCCTGAGCTTGACCGCCATTTTGCAACTGGGGCGGCAGCGGAACGGTATGCCCGAACAGGGCGGGAGGTAACGCCACACTCGCCGTGCTCGGCACGACGCGGCACTCGAGGTCATCCAACACGACGGGACGAAACCAACGACGAACTCTCATAGATGTGGTCCCCCTGCTTGCTTGCTCAGCTATTCGCCGGGCCGGTCCAGAAAGCCGGGCAGGCTTTCGAGAATGGTCTGGAGTCGAACCATGGCACGAACGTAGCGATTGCTCGCGGCGGCCTTCGAAAGGCTGAGGATCTCGGCGACCTCACCGTTGCTCAACTCCTCGAAGTGGCGAAGCGCGATCATCTCCCGGTCGATCTCGTCCATTCCATTGATGGCGGCTTGCAGTTGGAGTTGTCGCTCGGCGCGAACGGCCGCCTGGCTGGCCGAGGTGAACCGACCGAGCAGTTGAGCGGCGAGCGAGACCGAACTGGCCTGTGGCAACGCCCCTTTGTACAGGGAAACCTCGCGACCGGCGTCTCGCATCGCGGCGCCCAGGTGATGGCGGTGGACCCGCATCAAGCGCTGTCCCGCCAGCAACCGTAGCCAGAGAAAGAACGGTAACTCCGGCCGCGCGAAATACGCGGGAAGCTGCTCGGTCAGATCAATGTAGGCATCCTGGAGCACGTCGGAAGGGTCAACGCGCCCCTGAAGCCGACGGTCAAGGCGCAGGCGGATCATCTGTCTCAACCGCTTCCGATAGCGGTCGAAAAGCTCGGTCACCGCTCCCTCGTCGCCATCCCCGGCCCGACGCAGGAGCTCTTCGAGATCAGTCGGTCCCATCATCGTTGCGTTCCCCATACCCGGATACTTGCGCGGTCTCGGGGATCGTACACAGCCTTGCGTCTCATTCTCCTGGTTTTCCAAAGTCAGTCGCCGAACCACGACTCCGCGCTCAACAAACGGATGCGCGTGCGACACCCGCACTCTCTGGCAACGCCACCGAGCGCGAAACAGGATGCCGCGATTCGAGCCTCCCCGGCGGTATCCCAAAGGAGGAAATTTCCCTCACTCAAGCGTTTCGCCCGCAGTTTCCTCACTGAGTTCGAAGCACGAAGTCGCTCAAGAACGCACAAAACATCGCTCGAAGTGGCGGAGAAGCAACACGCATCGATCCAATCAATCTCCAGAATCACATTTTGGACGTCGGCCATGAAATCCTGAGATAGCATTGACTAGCTGGAGACGATGGAGTCCGGCGTATTTCCCTGACTGGAAAAAAAGAACGAGAATCGAAGATGCACCGATTGTATGTCAATCACTCGACTCGACGCCTAATCGTTGCCGTCCTCCCCCTGTTTGTCCTGTACTTCTGCCTATCGGACGGCACGGCCGCCGAGTGGGTGCCCGGTGCGAATCCACAGGACTTACCCCACCTCCCCACGCTCAAGGCAGAGACCGCGGTGACGAGCCCTTTCGTCCCGCTCGAGGCTGGTAAGGGGCGATCGCCCGCAACGTTGAGCGACTGAAAGCTCGCAAAATTCGTACCCGTAAACTCAAGCATTCGGCAACGCGAATCTGGCGCCGCTGATCGGGAGTGCGGTGAGCGAGCACCTGGCCCTTCCTTGCATTGAATCATGTGCAAGCCCTGGATGCCATGGGTTGTAGCCAACCCGTGCGCCACCTCGGGGTGACTGGAGTCCGAGTACGAACTCCCGCCACCCCGAGGTGCGCGACTCGCAACGAATCCACCGTGGGTGGTGGGACGAGCCACCCAGCAAAAACCTTTCGCTCCCTGACATTCAAGGAAGTTCAAGCGCCTGCTTCTGAGCAAGCATCCGCTCTTTCAAAGTCAGATACTCCAATTGCTGGACAGGCTGATCGCGTTTCGCCGCCAAGGCCGCGGCGATCCCGGCGCTCTGGCCGATCGTCATCCAGGATGGTTCCACGCGAATCGAGCTGTAGGCGACATGCGAGGCGGAGAGCGCCACCGGAACGAGCAAGTTCGTGCACTCGTCGGCCTTGGGCGTGATGGAGCGATAGGGGACCTGATAGGCCTGTCCCCGACTCAGGCCCTTGAGACGAACCGGGAAGATCGTCCCTTCGGTGATCACCTCGTTCGCGCCCCGCGCAACGCGTTGGCAGTCGTGCGAGTCGATCGGGAACGACGCGACGGCGATCGGGTCGGACTTCACACCATTCGTGAGGATATCGGCCTGGGTCAACACATAGGCGCCGCGCATCCGGCGCCCTTCGCGCACGTAAAGCTGGGGTGACCAATGGTCGGTCGCGGCGAACTCATCCTTGCAAAGGCCGTATTTCGCCAGTGACTCGCGCAGGTTCCGGGGCACCGCGGGGTCGGTGGTCAGAAATCGATACAGTTCGAGGGTGTACTGCTTGTGCGTTTCCCAGAGTCGCGTGCGTTCCTTCGGGTCGGACTCACACCACGCATTTCCGCCGCCGATGATCCCCATCGAAAACTGTTTACCAATGCCATTGTTGGCGTCGACCTTACCGCCTGGCAAGGGATAGAGATCCCAGAGTAGGATCGGCTTCTTTTCCTGCGTGAAGTACCGTCGGACCACCTCGAACCGCGCGGGGTCGTAGTGCTCCGGTTCAGGAAACGGGACGCGATTTTCAGGGTTCGCCGTCAGGCAGAGACGGAAGCTATAAGTCATCACGTTGCGGTCGCCGGATTCGGCCGAGCCCGCGTCCTGTGTGGTGATCAGCGGCAAGACGGCTCCCTGGGCATCGAGACCCGAAATGGCGATCGGTGGTTTGGGATACTGCTTGCCTGCGAGCGACTCCCCGAACTCGTTTCGGCCCTCGCGGCCGATCACCCAATGCACCTCGGCCGCCGCGAGGAGGTCGCCCTCGTAGGTGGCATCGACGAACGTCTTTGCACCAAAGAGCTCGCCATTCGTCGTCGCAATCCGTTTGAGCTGGGTTCCCGCTTTTGTGACGGTCCCCAACCGGTGTCGCTTGAGGACGGTCACCTCTGCTTCGTTGAGCATCGCGTCGATCACCCGCGCGGCAACGTGCGGTTCATAGGTCCAAACCTTCTGATCTTTTTGCGTCACGGAGTAAGGTAACTGGATCCCGCGGCGCTGATAGTCGTCCTCGATCCGCTGGTGAAACTCCTCGAACAACCCACGGAGCGCGACCCGTGCCATCTGATTGGAGTCGCTAAAGCAAAGGCCGCCCGAATTCACCCCGCCGACGTGATCGCTTGGTTCGAGGAGCAAGACCGTCGCCCTTTCGCGTGCCGCGGCGACGGCCGCACAGACCCCCGCGGGCGTCGCGCCATAAACAAGCACGTCAGATTCCCGCAGGACGGGCTGGGCGTCGGCGACGCGCAGCGTGCCGAGGACGATCAAGGCGACGAATCGTAGGTTTCGCATCGGTTCTCTTGTCAGGAGTGAGGTCATTCTTTCAGTCGGCCCGGCCGACCAATCGCGGACTTTTGGTCGGTCCGAACGCCACGTTGGATTCCGAGTCGAAGAGGAGTTCGCCCTCACTGAACTTCAAGCGGATGGTTGCCATAAACGGCGTCTCATAGAACGCGATCTTGGCTTTATACGTATCATCATCGGTCCAGTCGCCGCTGACGGCCGCGGGTTGCTCGGCAAGGGGTCCAAACGCGAGCCGCCCTTTGCGCCATTCGCCTCGACCGCAGGCAATCCGTTGATCGACGCCGTTGCTCCGCATCACGAGCGTCACCGCATCCGTTTTGCTGTCGCGTTCGAGCGTGATCGCTTCGAGCTCACGGTCATTGGTCGGGAACTGATACTTCGTTCCCGCGACTTTCGCCCCCGCTCCCGACGAGCCCGACCCCTGCTGGGGCCGCATTGACAGAGCTTTGAGCGTGCGTTCGAGGGTCTCGGCCGCCGCGCGATCGGCGGCCAACGGCGTGGGCTTGAGGGCCGGGAGAAGCTGGTCCCAGACCAGGTTCAGAACGGCCTGCATGTCCTTGACGCTACTCGTGATGGCGATCACGGCATCCTGCTCGGGTAATACGAGACAGTATTGCCCGAACGCCCCATCGCCCCGGAACGCTCCATGACGACAGCGCCAGAACTGATAGCCGTAACCTTGCTCCCAATCACTCGACGGATTGCTCCCGTTCGAGGTCTGCCGCGCGGTGGCCGCCTCAATCCAGGCGGCGGGCACCAACTGCGTCCCTTGCCACTTCCCCTTTTGAAGGTAGAGCTGGCCGAACTTCGCGAGATCCTCGGTACGCACGCTCAGCCCGTACCCACCGAGCGAGACGCCTTGCGGGCTGGTCCCCCAGGTCGGGTCCTCGATCCCCAACGGATCGAACAGGCGCGGTTTCAGGTAGTCAAGCACGGTGATGCCCATCGTCTTCTGGACGATGGCGGAAAGCATGTAGGTGGCCGGCGTGTTATACATGAAATGGGTGCCGGGCTTGTTGGGCACGGGTTGCGCCAGAAACGTCTTGGTCCAAGGCGACTCATTGCCAGGGGAAGAGGCCTTGCGCTGCGGCAGAAGCGGACCGAGGTTCGGCTCAGCCTGGTGGCCCGTAGACATCCGCAAGAGGTCGCTGATCCGCATTGCCTTGAGGTGATCGCTCGGCGCAGCCGGGGCATCATCGGGAAAAAACGACAGCACGCGATCATCAACGCTCAGCTTCCCTTCCGCGACCGCCAAGCCCACGGCCGTGGAGGTGAAACTCTTGCTCAACGAATAAAGTGAGTGGCGTGCCGCCGCGTCGTAAGGTGCCCACCAGCCTTCGGCCACGACATGGCCGTGGCGCACCACCATGACGCTGTGCATCGCGTCGATCGTCTGGTCGGCCTTCGTGACAAACGCGAGGATCCCCGGGGACGACACCCCTTGAGACTCCGGCGTACTCCTCGGCAGCGACAACGGCGCGGCCGCCAACCCCATGGGGCCGCAAACCACGATCGTTGCGATCAAGGCGAATTTCTTCATGTGATCAACCCGTCGAGTCATCATTCGATTCGCTCCCCGTCGAGTGATCTCCGCCCACTCGACCCGACCACCCGGAACCGTTGCACGTTATTGGACGGGGCCGCCCCGACCCGGTCAAGTGTGCACCGGCCAAACGGGAAATCCCGGCCCACTGCCCCCTTGCCATCCCCTTTCTCCGACGATATATCGTGGTATACCAAATCAATTCGAGCCCTTGAACGAGGCCGATGTGGACCAGGTGTCTCTCGCGCAACGCGTGTACGAGCAACTACACCAGAGGCTGCGTTCGGGGAGGCTTCGACCCGGAACGCGGCTGGTCAACCGGACCCTCGCCGCCGAGTTGGGGACGAGTACGATCCCGGTTCGGGAGGCGATCGGCCGGCTGGTCAGCGAGGGGCTGCTGGACTTCACACCGGGGGCCGGCGCCTTCGTCCGGGCTCCCGACCCGAACGAGCTCGGGGAGCTCTATGACGTGCGCGAGGCCCTGGAAGTCATGGCGGCGGTGCAAGCCGCTCGATTCGCGAACGACCATTTGCTCGGGGACTTGCAGGCGATCTGCGCACGATTGCGTCAGGTCGCCGCGGCGATTCCGCCTGGCCAGCACGCCTCGCGTCCTCAATTCGAGCGCTGGCTGGAAGACGAAGAGGAGTTCCACACCCGATTGGTGGCGGGCTCGCACAACCGCTGGCTCGTGAAGGTGGTCAAGGAGATCCGGGTGATCGCCCAGGTTTTCGCGGCCCAGAAGGCCGCCCCCCGGCTGCTCACGCACGCCTTGGCCGAGGCGACCGTGCGCCAGCACGACGCGTTCCTGGTGATCTTGGCGGAACGCGACATGGAGCAGGCGACCCGCTGGATGACGGCCCACATCCGTTCCGGCCGAGATTCGGTCCTCCGCCATCTTTCTGCGAGCGATCGCAACCCAACCCCGACAAAGCAAGACGACGATTGATCCCCACCACCCCAAAGTGAGCGTCCGTCATGCGAGGTCTTTGCTGGGGCCTGTTCCTCTGTTTGATCGCTTCGATCCGGAGCAGCGGGACGGAGCCGACGACAACCGACGTCTTTGTCCCGAAGACTGACGGGTTCAAGTCGATCCGGATCCCGGCCGTCGTGGTGACCAACCAAGGGACGCTGGTCGCCTTCGCGGAAGGACGCGCGGCCAACGCCGATCAGGCCAAGAACAAGCTCGTCCTGAAACGGAGCCAGGACGGTGGCAAGTCGTGGGGACCGATCGCGGTGGTTGCCGACGCTGGCGACCGATCGCTCAATAACCCTTGCATCGTGGTCGAACGCGAACACGGCCAACTCTTATTGATGTACCAATCCTTCCCGGCGAATGTGAGCGAGCGGAGCAAGGCGGTTGAACCGGGTCACGAGGGTGACCGGATCGTGCGCAATCACTTGATCATGAGTAATGACGATAGTCTGACCTGGTCGAAGCCCCGTGACGTGACCGGCCTCACCAAGCGAGCCGTCGGGGTAACGACCATCGCCAGCGGCCCTGGACTCGGGATCCAGCTCCGTCACGGCCCCCACGCCGGCCGACTCCTGTTCCCGATGAACGAGGGACCGTTTGGGCTTTGGAACATCTACGCCGTCTATAGCGATGACCAAGGCAAGACCTGGGCGATGGGTGACGTGGCACCGGGTGGTCTGATCGACACCCCCAACGCCAAGGGTGGAAAAACGAGCACCGTCAACGAGGCCCAGTTCGTCGAGCTGAACGACGGCTCGATTCGGTTCAACGTCCGGCGTTGGGCTGGCAAGGCAGTCCGGAAAACCTGCCTCAGTCGCGACGGCGGTCTCACCTGGTCGAACGTCGAGGATGTCCCGGACCTGATCGACCCGAGTTGCATGGCCTCGATCTACCGTTACACCGACCCCGCGGCCGGCGGAATCGGCCGACTTCTCTTCTCGGGACCACAAAGTACCAAACGCGAGAACGGCACTCTCTTCCTAAGTGACGACGAAGGTGTATCGTGGCCTGTCCATCGCGTCCTCTGCGCAGGGAGCTTCGGCTACTCCTGCCTGACCGCACTGCCCGACGGGTCCATCGGCTGTCTCTACGAGGCTGAGGGAGCGAACCGGATCGTCTTCGCCCGGGTCACCCTCGATTGGCTGACTCACGGTAAGGCTCGTGCCGATCGCAACGAGGACTGATGGCGCAGAGTTCTTATTCTCTCCCTCGGTGAATCCCCTATGCATGCCGAAACCGTCTCGACCGATTCTCAAGGACTCCGCCGCGCGGCCTGGCTGGCGGTCGCGCTGCTCGCCCCGGTTGCCCTGCTCAACTACCTCGACCGGCAGATGCTCGCCGCGATGAAGATGTCGATGATGACGGACATCCCCGACATCGGCTCGCGGGAAAACTGGGGCTTCATGCTCGGCTCCTTCAAATGGGTCTACGCATTCCTGAGCCCGATCGGCGGCTACATCGCCGACCGATACAGCCGGCGGCTCGTGATCATCGCCAGCCTGTTCGTCTGGTCGGCGGTGACCTGGTCCACCGGCTACGTGACGACCTACGACGGCCTGGTTGCCACCCGCGCCTTGATGGGAATCAGCGAAGCCTTCTACATCCCGGCCGCCCTGGCGCTGATCACCGACTTCCACCGCGGTTCGACCCGGTCGCGGGCCGTCGGCATCCACCAGATGGGGATCTACGCCGGGATCGTCCTCGGCGGTTTCGCGGGGCATGTGGCGGATCAACCCAACCTCGGTTGGCGGTTCGCGTTCCAGACCTGCGGGGTCGTCGGAATCCTCTACTCCCTGCCGCTCTTCTGGTTATTGCGCGATCCGCCACAGTCGCCGGCCTCCCAAAAACGCCACCCGACCTCATTGTTTCGGGCTTGGGCCGAGCTGGTGAAGAATCGAGGCTATCTCCTTCTGGTGATTTATTTCACCTTACCCGCACTTGCCGGATGGGTCGTGAAGGATTGGATGCCGGATATCCTCCGGGAACGATTCAACCTCAACCAAGGGAAAGCCGGTGTCTACGCCGTGATCCCGGTGCAGCTCGCATCCTTGATCGGCGTCGGGATCGGCGGCTGGATGGCGGATCTCTGGATGCGACGCTCCGAGCGGGGACGGATCTTCGTCAGCGCGATCGGGATGATTCTCTTCCTGCCCGCGCTGTTCGGCGTCGGTCTCTCGGAACGCCTCGGGTTCGCGGTCGGCTTCCTGATTCTCTACGGCATCGGCTGGGGATTCTTCGATTGCAACAACATGCCGATCCTCTCCCAGATCGTACGGCCCGAGCTCCGCGCCACGGGATATGGCTTCATGAACCTGGTCAGTATCAGTTGCGGTGGGTTCGCCGACTGGGGCTTTGGTTTGTTGCGTGACCAACATGTTTCCCTGGCCGTCATCTTCGGGATCTTCGCGGGGATCGCGTTGTTCTCCGTGGCAATCGTCCTGATGATCCACCCTCGACCCGACCTCGCTCCAAAGGATTCCTGAGGATGTCAATCAAGCTGAGCGGTCTGATCGCCGCGACCCACACACCGTTTCAGGCTGACGGTCAACTCAACCTCGCCGTCGTGGCGCGTCAGGCCGAGCATCTGCTCGGCACCGGCGTCAAGACCGTCTTCATCGGCGGAACCACCGGCGAGAGTCATTCACTCGCCGTCGAGGAACGCCTGACACTGGCGCAGCGTTGGAGTGAGGTGGCCCAGGGCTCGGAGCTCCGCGTGGTCGTCCACGTCGGTTCCAATTGTCTCGCCGACGCCCGCACGCTCGCCGCGCACGCCCAGTCGCTGGGGGTTGCCGCCATCGCGGCCTTCTCCCCGAGCTACTTCAAGCCCAAGGACGTGCAAACTCTCGTCGCCTGTTGCGCGGAGATCGCCGCCGCCGCCCCTGCTTTGCCGTTCTACTTCTACGACATTCCCAGTATGACCGGAGTGCGGCTCAGCATGCCCGCCTTCCTGGACCTGGCCTCCGCGACGGTGCCAACGTTGGCGGGCCTCAAGTTCACGAATCCCGACTTGATGGCCTATCAGCAATGCCTTCATTCACAAAACGGTCGTTTCGACGTCCCTTGGGGTTCGGATGAAACCTTGCTGGGAGCGCTTGCCCTGGGCGCATCGGGCGCCGTCGGCAGCACCTATAACTTTGCCGCCCCACTCTATCACCGGGTGTTGGCCGCCTTCGCGCAAGGCGACCTGGCCCAGGCCCGCGCCGAGCAATACCGCTCGGTCCAACTCGTCGACCTCCTGGACGGCTACGGCTTCATGGGGGCGGCCAAGACCGTGATGTCGTTCCTGGGCGTTGAAGTCGGCCCCGCCCGGCTCCCGCACTCGAATCTCACGTCAGAGCAGGTGGTCACGCTGAGGGTGGGCCTCGAACAACTCGGATTCTTCGACTGGGTGCGTGCATGACATGCCGCCGTTTCGATGAATGACCAGTCCTCTCAGCCGGTTGATGGCGCCCGCTCGCCCGGGTTACTTCCGGGCGAATTCCGAATCATGAATCGTTTCCGTCCGCACTCGCTCGGCCGGCCTCAAGGAGCGGACTCTCCACTCGGAGGGCCTGCTCTTGATCCGGCCGAGGCAGTGGTCGAATGTCGCCAGAGTGGCGGCCAGGAGAGCGACTGAGGCCAGGACGTAGGTGCTAATCCAGAGGACGACGCCCCCGACGTCGCCCCAGTCGACCGACGCCGACTCGAGTTGCGAGGTGATCACGATCGGACCGAAAAACGGGCTGCCCGCGATACAAGCAAAGCCGTACGGATGGGGGCTCATCATGGCCATCACCAGAAACATCCAACCGACCGTCACGATGACGTAGATTGCAACGGCCAAGCCGACGGCCCGGCCCAGCCTCGTGCACCAGGTCGCCAGCGTGACCCCAAGACTGGTGACGGCCGCGCCCACGGCGATCACGTAGACGGTGAGCAGGATCGCCACCAGCCATTTCATCCCGTTCCACCCCGTTACCGCAAAGGTAACTAGACTGGGGAGGATCGCAAGCAGGGGCACCAAGCGAAACGCGCCCAGCCACTTACCGAGCACGATCTCCCGGGTGGACAACGGGGTTGCCATCAAAACATCAAGGCTGCCGCGCGCCCGCTCCTCGGCCAGTGAGGTCGACGCTGTCACGCTCAGGCAGAGGAGGCCAATGGAAATCAGAAATCCATTGATCAGTTGCGCCGCCTTGGGCGTTCCGGTGGCGACCGTCACCAGACTGAAAACCAACGTCGTCACCACGACCAAGGCGGTGACGGCACGAATCAAAATTGTCGGCCGGTTTCGGTGCCACTCACGCCAGAGCACGGGATTGAAGTCGAGCGACGGCGCCGGCAACCGCGAAACCAGGTTTCGCATTCCTCCGAGCCCCGGAATTGGCAACCTCAAGGGAACAGCCCGCCGCCACCATCTCCGCCGGCCTCCATCCCGCGTACAGACGGCCCGCAAGCGAATGACAGCCAGGGTGGTCAGCCCGGCCGAGAGCGCCCACGTCACGCCCAGGAACGCCAAGTAATCGCTCAAGCCGACGGAATCGGGTGCGAGATAGGGCGCAAACGCCAGTCGGAACGGGTTGGCGGACGTCGGAGGTATCCAAACCGAGACACCCATGGTCCCGCCGAGCGAGGTCACCATCATCGGACCGAGCAGCCAGAGGCCCCAGACGGCGTAGGTGCCGAGCAACGCTTCGTGAGTCTTCCCCACCCAGAGCGAGAAGGCCAGTGCCAGGCTGCTCCCGAGCACGGCCACGCCAAGCGTGACGATGAGCGCCCCCAGCAGCGCATCGGAGTCGACGCCCCCCAAAAGGGTGAGGAGCGTCATGACCGGGAAGACGCAGACGACCATCGAGATTACCGGGACGAGCCGCGCGGCGAGCTTACCCAGAACGATCTCGGCGTCGGAAAGGTCAGTCAAAAGCAGATACATCAACGTCCCCCGTGCCCGGTCGAGACAGATGGCTCCAGCCGTCACGGCCGGGGCGGCGAGAAGGACGACAGCCAGTTGCGTACCGACCATCGCCTTGAAGAAGAGTTCGGCAACCTCCGCCAGCCCACGAAGCGAAGGCGCGATCGGACCGCCGGCTCGGCCCGACCAAACGACAACCAAGGCAGCCAGCAGCGACGCGACGAACAGCGAGCGGAGGGCGTACCCTTGCCAGCGTCTTGACGAGATTCTCCACTCGTAGACGAATACCGGTCCTAGTCCCAGGCGCTGCCCCGACCCCATGCCGCCCATTCGCACCCCCCGTTTCCGCGGTCGACGTACCGTCAAAGTCCTTACCGTTTGCTCGATTAAAATATTGACATGACCATTTTTAGTGATTTGATATTTTAAACACATCAAATTGTCAAAGCAAACCATGGCCAGCCGCTAGGAGCGGGTTACCCCAGGCCACTCTCCACAAGTTGGCCGGGGACTCGAGACCATCTGACCTCGTTCTGTGTGGCCGGGGGTCTCCGACCCCGGTGCAGCGTGCCATCGAGTTTACGCTGACAGACTGCCGACCATCCCACAATACCTTGCGCCACCAGGCGAGGCGATGGATCCGGCGCTCAACTCATGCGCCTTTTCAGAGATGACGACCGCGAAACCTGTCAGCCCCCTTCGATTCCGAAAGACATTTTTTGTAACTTTGTTGGATAACCTCGGGTCTCCCGTTACTCTTGGAATGCTTGCGGACGGGTACAGGGCCCCGTTAGGGCGACTCGCGAGGGCCGAGACGACAGAACAGGAGGCCCGCCGCCACCCGTGCCGAAACCAACTTGAGTGATCCGCTTGGGATCGCGCGAGTTCAGGTGGCGGACGACGGATCAGTGAGCCCGGCTTCGATCAGGAGATTCGCTGAATGAGGTATTCACGTCGGGATTTTCTGGCGGGCGCAGGATCAACCTTGGTTCTCGGAAGTACCGGCTGGTCCGCCCAACGCCGGCCGAAAATCGCCGCGTTGACCACGGTCTTTTACAAATACTCCCATTCCGAACACATCATCGACCGTTTTCTGGATGGGTACGGCTGGGAGGGTCAGCATCATCGGCCCCCGATGGACGTGGTCTCCCTTTATGTCGAACAGGTTGGGAAGAACGACCTCAGTCGAGAGCGTTCGAAGCGGCATCCGGGGATGAAGATCTACCCAACCATCGCCGACGCCTTGACGTGCGGGGGAAGCACGCTGGCCGTCGATGGTGTCCTTCTGATCGGCGAACATGGGAAGTACCCAACCAACGCGAAGGGGCAAACGCTTTATCCACGCTACGAGTACTTCCAGCAAGTCGTTGACGTCTATCGCCGGAGCGGCAAGACGGCCCCCTTGTTTAACGACAAGCACCTGTCATGGAGTTGGGACCACGCCCGAGAGATGGTCGAAACCGCCAAGACGATGGGGTTTGGGCTGATGGCCGGATCGTCACTTCCCGTGACTTGGCGGCAGCCCTCGGCCGACCTGCCCCGAGGCGCGGTGGTCGAGGAGGCCGTCGGCGTGTGGGGGGGTGGGATTGATGGCGGAGACATCCACGTGATCGAGGCCTTGCAGGCGATCGTGGAACGGCGCCGCGGCGGTGAGACCGGGGTGCGGGCCGTCCAGGCGTTGCGCGGAGACGCCTTCTGGAAGGCGCTGGAATCCGGCTCGTGGGACGCGGGCGGTTGGGATCCGAAACTGCTGGAAGCCTGCCTGAGCCGGAGCCATCAGCTCAACCCAAGCCGGCCCTCCTACAGCGACGTTTATCCTTCCCACGCCGACCTGCGCCGGCTTGCCCCCAATTCGTACGCCTACCGGTTCGAGTACGCCGATGGACTCAAGGCGAGCATCATTCAGTTCCAGGCCGCTCGTGGAAAGTCCGAGGGCGGAGTGGTCGGCGATTGCAATGCAGCCGCCCGGCTCCAGGGCAACGATATCTTCTCCGTCCAGTTTTATCTCCCCTACTCCACGATGCGAAACTTCTTCAGCCCCTTGACTCATCATATCGAGACCCTCTTCCTCACCGGCAAGGCCCCCTATCCGATCGAACGGACCTTGCTCACCACCGGGATGACCGCCAGCGGCGTCGAGTCGCTCTTCCAGCAGCAGAAACGCCTGGAAACCCCGCACCTGGCCGTCCAGTACCAACCCACCGCCGAATCCACATTCTGGAGGTCGTGAATGCTTACTCGACGAAACTTTCTGGCGGCGGCGGGCGCGGCTCCCTTGCTGTTCAACTCCGCTTGGGGCGAGCCCACGCCAACGGCCCGCAAGAAGATCGCGATCATCAGCACGGTCTGGACCTACCAATCGCATAGCCAGCATATGGGCGACCGTTTTCTGGTGGGCTACCCCCTCAACGGCCGGTGGCACAAGCCACCAATCGAGGTCGTCTCCCTCTACGTCGACCAGAAGCCCGAGGGCGACCTCAGCGCCAACCGCGCGGCGGAACACGGGTTTACCGTCTATCCGAGTATCGCGGAAACACTCCGATGTGGCGGAGACAAGCTGGCCGTGGATGGAGTGGTCATCATCGCGGAACACGGCAACTATCCCCGCAACCCGAAAGGACAGACCCTCTACCCGCGCTACGAGTTTTTCCAGCAGGCGATCGAGGTTTTCGACAAAGACGGCCGCGCGGTTCCGATCTACAATGACAAGCATCTCTCCTACAGCGCGGAGAAGGCCGCTCGGATGGTCGCGGACTCGAAGCGACTGAAATTCGCCTTCCTCGCGGGATCATCGTTGCCCGTCACCTGGCGCCTCCCTCCGGTCGAAGTTCCCTATGACGCGGAGATCGAGGACGCCCTGATGGTCGGCGTCGGCGGTTCCGACGCGATGGACTACCACGCACTCGAAGCGATGCAATGCATGGTCGAACGCCGCAAAGGGGGCGAAACTGGGATCAAATCGGTGCAGATGCTCGAGGGTGACGCCGTCTGGAAGGCCGGTGAAGCGGGTCTCTGGTCCAAACGCTTGCTTGAAGCCGCACTCTCGCGGAGTGACTCGCTCCAGGGAGATTCCGAGTTGGACTCGCGTCCCCAGGACCTGGCCAACAATGGGTCCCTTCCCGGCCTGGTCAAGAACCCGACGGCCTACCTGATCGAACGCACCGACGGAGTTCGCACCACCCTCTTGATGCTCAACGGCGCACTCGAGGATTACACCTTCGCAACCCGTCTCAAGGGCGGACAAATCCTCTCGACCCAGTTCTTCCTGACACCGAAGCCGAACGTCACCTATTCGGCCTGCCTGGTCGCCCAGATCGAGGAAATGATCCTGACCGGACAGGCCCCCTACCCCGTCGAACGCACCCAGATCAGCAGCGCCATGCTCGACCGCCTGCTCGACTCCAAAATCGAAGGCCACCGACGTCTTGAGACCCCCGACCTCAAGATCGCATACCGAGCGCCGCGGGAATCTCGATTTGGCGACTCAATCGCCCCAATCCAATAGGCAAATCATATCATTGTTAACTTTAATGTCATCATAAATATGCCGTAATCTCGTTCCCACGCTCTGCGTGGGAATGCCGTCTGCGACGCTCCGCGTCGTCTTCCCTGGCGGGTGGGGCCGCAGCGCATGGGAACGGGTTTCTCCCGCAAATTTCGCTCTCCGGGACAGACAGACGGCCCGGTTTCATTTTTGACAGACTCTTCACTTGCAATGATATTCCTGCCGTTCCGTTGGCGGCCCTTCGAAACCGCGAAAGAGTGGGCGGTTGAGTTCCGAGTTTCCGAGCAATCAACCTATGCATGAACCAACGTGCCATCGTCTCCTCACCTTCACGGGAATGTCCCGCCGCGGCTGTCGCACCACGGTGGGGCTCCTCGTGATCGTCGCGGCGTTTACCGTCGCCACCCAGGCCCAAGCAGGTGACGGAAATCCCCCAACGCCCGCGCGGTTGTTCTTTACGTCGCAAGGGAAGACAGCTCTGGTGCACGCCGACGGAACCGGGCTCCGCTATTTCGCCTTCGACAAGCTCGACCAGGCGACCTGGCAACCCGGCCCGATCTTCCCCGACGGTCGCCGCGTCCTCTTTCTGAGCATGGAACCGCGGCGTGACGGCCCCGGTCGGTCGTTCGAGGAATACTACACGCAAACGCCAACGCACTTGTGGGTGCACGACCTTGCAACCGGATCATTGGAAGAGGTCTGTACCAAAGAGCGAATGGCACCTTTCATGACTCCGGCCCTATTGCTGGGCGAAGACCGGATCTTGGTCCAGGTGGTCCGCAAGCAGGTCGGCCAGATCTTCAGTGTCCGGCTCGACGGGTCTGACGCGCACGCATTCACCCAACCGGGTGAGGGGCTCCCCTACGGACTCAGCCTCAGCCCCGACAGCCGTCGGGTTGCCTTTCATCTGGCGAGTCCGCAAGGCTACCAGGTCTGGACCAGCGACGTTGACGGTTCGCAACGTGTTCGAGTCGCCGCAGCTCCCGAACACCTCTATTTCGGAACCAGTTGGTCGCCGGACGGCCGGTCGATCCTCTACGTCGACTGCATCTCTGGCAAGGATCCGGGTCATGACTGGGCCGACGTCTGTATCGGCCGCGCGGATGGCAGCGAACACTGCGTGCTCACGAGCGGCCAGGCGATGTGGTTCGCCGCGACCTACGGTGACCCCAAAACGCGGGGAGGCGGGTCCAACGTCCCGGCCTGGACCCGTGACGGAAACATCCTCTTTCCGCGCCGTCTTCCCGGCTCAAAAGTTCCCTGGGAATTCCAGTCAAACCGCCCCGACGTTGACCATTTCAACCGCGACTACAAGCCCGACCGCGCTCGGGGCGGCACCGAAATCTGCCGGCTCGATCCGCGGAACGGTCGCGTGACCGTTCTGACGCAGAGCGATCCGCCGACCTGGGATTTCCGCGCCAGCGAATCGTCCGACGGTAAACAGATCGCGTTTTGTCGGGCGACAACCGGCGGACCACCCGCGATCTGGGTGATGGATTCCGACGGCAAAAACCCAAGACAAATCACCCGAGGACTCGACAACCAAGGGGCGGACCACCCGCGTTGGCTTCCCCAATTGCCTTGAGAAGGCATGCTGATGCGTCCACTCCAGCGTTTCCTACCTTGATCGTTGAGCGATAACGCACGCCAATCACGGCAAATCCGCCACCTTCTTCACGACCGCATCCTCAGGTCCGAGGATGCGTCCGTCCTCCGATCGAAGCTCCAGCCTTCGGACGGGACGACCGGTCTTCCGGTCGACCAACACGGAGTGCGCCTCCTCCTGCTCGTAGCACGCGTCTTCGCCCCATTGCCTCAATCCGACGATCACAGGGAAGAGCCCACGCCCCTTCGCCGTCAGGACGTACTCCTGATAGGCGGTCCCATCGGAGGCCGGCCCAAGCTCAAGGATGCCCTGCGACACCAAGGTCCGAAGTCGGGCCGCCAGGATATTCTTCGCGACGCCCAAGCTCTTCTGAAATTCGCCGAACCGGCGCATGCCATCCAATGCGTCGCGAATGATCAAGAGCGACCACCAATCCCCGATCGCGTCCAACGACCGCGCGACCGGACACTCCGCTCCTTCGAGACTCGTCCGCTTCACCATCTTCCTCCTCCGAGTGCCGGCAGAATCGAACGTGCGCGGCAGTCGCGGCCAGAGCCACCCGCCCACCGCGAAGCAAATCAAGTCGTCCTTATCGCAATTCCGGTTGCATTATAAAACCAAATCCGCCACAATCCAACTGGTTTCATTATGCAACCAAAAAGGCTTGAAGGAGCTGAGGATGTCGATCGAGAACCGACAGGGGTTAGTTACCCGGGGAAGTTGCGGGATGAGAATGGAGTCGGCACGCGGGGGGGCCGTTGGGATCGAATCGGCTCCGGCTACTGCGCTGCCACGCTCCGTGGTGGTTCTCTTCGCGGTCGCGGCCGGGTTGAGCGTTGCGAACGTCTACTTCGCACACCCGTTGCTCGATGCCATCGCGCGTGAATTCCAGATCAGCCATGCGTCGGTGGGCCTCGTCGTCGCCGCCACGCAGACCGGGTATGCGCTCGGGCTGCTCTTGCTGGTGCCATTGGGGGATCTTTTGGATCGGCGTCGGCTCATCGTCAGTCAGTTGCTCCTGTCCGTGCTGGCGCTCTTCGTCGTGGCCCTTGCCCCCACCGTCGGGGTGCTGTTGGTGAGCATGGTGGCCGTCGGCCTGCTCGCCGTCGTGGTGCAGACACTGGTGGCGTTTGCGGCCACCTTGGCTCCACCTGCCGAGCGCGGGCAAGTGGTCGGTACCGTCACGAGCGGCGTGGTGCTCGGCATCCTGCTGGCACGCGTGGTGGCGGGTGCATTGGCGGATCGCGCCGGCTGGCGGGCGGTCTATCTCTGCTCTGCGGTTGTCACGCTGCTCATGGCCGGGGCCTTGTTCCGGGTGCTGCCGCACCATGAACCCGCGGGTTCGCGTCCCGCTTATCCGCAGTTACTTCGCTCGGTGTTCATGCTTTTCATGGAGGAGCCGGTCCTGAGGATCCGCGCTGGAATCGCGCTGCTGATTTTCGCGGCCTTCAGCGTCTTCTGGACCTCCTTGGTGCTCGTGCTCAGCGCTCCGCCTCTTGCAATGTCCCAAACCGCGATCGGGATGTTCGGCCTCGCGGGAGTGGCGGGAGCGCTCGCGGCGGGCCGGGCGGGGCGACTCGTCGATCGCGGGATGGCGCACTGGACCACCGGCCTCGGCTTGAGCCTGTTGCTGATTTCATGGCTCCCCATCGGCTTCACCCAACAGTCACTCCCTGCATTGGTCGTCGGCGTCATCCTCCTGGACCTCGCGATTCAGGCCGTCCACGTCACGAACCAGAGCCTGATCTTCACCCTCCGCCCGGAGGCTCGCAGCCGACTCGTCGCCGGCTACATGGTCTTCTATTCACTGGGCAGCGGTCTGGGCTCAATCACATCAACCGCCACCTATGCCTGGGCCGGCTGGACTGGGGTCTGCCTGCTCGGAGCCACTTACAGTGCCCTCGCACTCGTGTTCTGGGCACTCACCGCCCGACCTGCGGCGGTAGCATCGACGTCGGCCCTCGGCTCACAACTCGCTCGCGAATCATGCGTCAAGGCATAACCTTGTCGCAACAAAACATTTTACGCATGCAAATTAAAACAACAACACATGTCTCAGCGAGGTCGACCAACTCCTGGAGATCATCCCCGGAGTCGACTCCACTTCGCGATGGGTCGGCGACTTCTTCCCCCTTGTGGAATCGCCGTCGCCGGGTGAGGAGGCCACATGCCACCCTCACACCAGACGATCCGCGTCCCGTAATCGCGGGAACAGCCTGGCCCAGACTGCCGTGACCACCATCGCCCCGGTGCCGCCGAACGCGACGGCTCCGACCGGTCCCAGCACCCGCGCCACGACCCCGCTCTCGAACTCCCCCAGCTCGTTCGACGCGCCGATGAACAACGTCGACACCGCCGACACGCGCCCCCGCATCCGGTCCGGGGTAGCGATCTGCACCAAGCTCTGCCGGGTAAACACCGAGACCATGTCGGCTCCGCCGAGCACCGCCAAGGCGAGCATCGACAGCGGGACCGAGCGGGAGAAGGCGAATACCACGGTCATCAGACCGAACACGCCAACCGCCACGAGCATCTTCACGCCGGCGCGGGCGCGGATCGGCCGGTGTGCCAGATAACTGGCCATGATCAGGGCTCCGACCGCGGGCGAGGCGCGGAGCAGGCCGAACCCACGCGGGCCGACTCCAAGCACGTCCCGGGCGAACACCGGGAGCAGGCCGGTGGCGCCGCCAAGCAGCACGGCGAAGAGGTCGAGGGAGATGGCCCCGAGCACCAGCTTGTTCTGCCACACATACCCGAGTCCTTCGCGGATCTGAGCGCTCCTCGACCGCCCCGCTTCAAAGGTCGGTTGGGTGTCCGCGCGGATCCGCAGCGCACATGCCGCGGCGGCCGCATAGAGCCCGGCACTGACGGCGTAGCCGAGCTTCGGGGAAACCACGCAGACGAGACCGCCGACGGCCGGACCGAGAATACTCGCCAGTTGGGCGACCAGAGAATTGGTCGCGATCGCCCGTGGGAGTAACCGGAGCGGAACCAGCATGGGGCCGAGGGCACTCGCCGTCGGGTGAAAGAACGCGCGCGTGCATCCGAAGAGAGCGGCCAAGGCGAAGATCGGCCAGACCCCACCCCCGAGCGACGACCGAATCGCCAGCCCCACGGAAGTCAGAAGCTGAGTCAAGTAGCAGAGGGCGAGGATTCGGCGGCGATCGTGCCGGTCGGCCGCCTCACCCGCGACGAGCGTGAGCGCAAACAGTGGGAGAAACTGCGCCAGGCCGATCATCCCGACCACGAACGAGGCCTCGGCGACGGACATGCCCCGACGCGCCAGTTCGTACACCTCCCACGCGATGACGACCGACTGCGAGCCGGTGGCCAAGGTGCCAAGAAACCGCCCGGCCAGGAAAAGCGCGTAGGGACGGCGGACCAACAGCGATCGCGAATCCTCGGTTGGATCAGGGGGGTGAGTCGTGACGGACATTCTTCCTCGGGAATCGCCTCGGTACAGTCGTCATCGCCGAAGCGACCCAGAGCAGCGGCGGCCCGGTGAGTCGGTCGACCTCACCGACGATAGCCTGCGGATCGAACGCCACCGCATAATGAATTCTATGCAAGTCCGCACAAAAACGAGAATGGCGATTCGATCGTTTGGGCGCAACTCGGGGTGCAAACCGTCAAAAGGGTCGGAATTCAAGGCACAAACGGACACTGTAGCAAGGACACCGGGTTGATAGATCTGGGTGGCCCGGTCAACTTGCTTGTCCGGGTCGGCCGGGTAAGGAGGTGGCGTTACCGCCACCCCCTCCCCTCAGAACTGGACGTGAGAGTTTCCCCTCATCCAGCTCAAGCGTTCACGAACGCCCCTCGCGGGACGCGGCCGCTTTCGTCGGTCGTTCTTGCGCGTGGATCTGCCGGTGACAGTTGGCATGCAGCAACTCCAAGTTGTCAACCTTGTCCGGGCCGCCTCGGCTGCGCCACATCCGGTGGTGGATCTGGCAGTCTTCCTCTGCGAAACGCAGGGGTTGACCGCAGGCCACACACCGGCCCTCTTGACCCTTCCATAGGTATTCGATCCGGCCGCGACTCGTCAGCGTCTGGGCCCATTGCCAGCCCATTCGTGCTTCCAGGTACGCTTCCCACTGCGGATCGTAGGGATTGACGGCGCTCCGGATCTTCACATAGCGAATGATCCGCACCTGCGCCGCTGTCATCAACTCGATCGGATAGCCGTGGCCGTTCCGACCCTGCAGCACGCCGGTGAAGACCCAGTGGCGGTGGCCCGATCGCTGGAAGTAGTTCCTCTTGTTCCACTCCCCGCTCTTGGTCCGGTGCCGTCGCCGACACCAACGCCACAGCATCTGAAAGACCCGATGATCCACGCGGCTAAAGGTGCGTTTACTCGCCGCATAACGGTGATACATGGCCCAGCCCTTGATCTGTTGGTTCAAACGCTGGATCACCTCTCCCGCCGTCAGGCTGCCCGAGTTGTCGATCGTTTCCTGGATCTTGGATAGGAACGTCTTCACGTTATTCGAGGACGGTTTGGTCAAGACCTTGCCGCAGCGATAGCGTCGTACGTTCTGTCCCAAGAAATCAAAGCCTTCCTCCACATGCGTGATCCGGGTCTTCTCGTGCGAGAGCTCGAGCCCTCGTTCCTTCAAGAAATGCACCACGAGAGGTTGGACTTGATCGCGAAGGAGTGCCTTCGATGTGCCGGTGATCAAGAAGTCATCCGCATAGCGGACCAGGTGGACCTTGGACTTCCCTTGTCCCATCGGCGTGTCCGCGAAGTGTTCCGCGAGCAGTCGTTGCAGCCCATCCAGGGTCCAATTCGCCAGCGCGGGTGAAATGATCCCGCCTTGAGGTGTTCCTTCCGTGGTGGCGAACCAGGACTGCTTCTCCAGGAAACCCGCTTCCAACCATCGGCGCGGCAATTGCCGGTCGATGGGGACGTGCGTCAAGAGCCATTCGTGGCTGATGCGATCAAAGCACGCTTTGATGTCCCCTTCCAAGATCCATCGTGGGCCGTGCCGATTGCCCAGCAACAGATGGGTCTGTTCCAGGGCGTCGGCGCAACGGCGTTCGAGTCGAAAGCCATAGGAATGACCGTCGGCTTGCGATTCCGCGATGGGATCGAGACCGAGCAAGTGTAATGCTTGCATGGCCCGATCGGTCATCGTGGGGATCCCGAGGCCGCGCAATTTACCGTCGCTCTTTGGTATGTACACCCGGCGGAGCGGTTGCGGTCGGTAACCGTGCCGACGCAGGGTGCCGAAGGCGGTTGACTTGGCTTCCGGTGTGTCCCAAAGAATCCCGTCCACACCGGGAGTCGTTGCACCCGAATTACTGACGACTCGCAAGATGGCTAGGGCCCGGCCACCGAACGAGTGCGTGAGCAGATAGACCAGAGCCTTGACTTTATTCCATCTGCCCTCCGCGACGGCCTTCACGATACGTGCCTGGAGCCGACGGACCGTCCGCCAGACCTGCCTCCATTCGATGGAGTGCCAGTCGGGCGTACGCTCGGGAGCCGCACCAGCGAGCATTTCTGCTGCCGACATATCTGCTTGTCTCCCTTTGTCGGTTGGCCGAGGTTCTCTCGTGACGGAACACCCGAGGGAAGTCAGCCCGATTTCGCGGTGAAGGGATGTCGTCCGTGGGCGGACTCACCTTCTATCCGCTCGATTACCGAACGGCCTTCGCTTCCTCCCTCATCCCTCCTCCGCTGTCTCATCAGCGTCCTTCACAGTCCGCCTTCCCTCACGGGGAGACAACGGGGTTACTTCGTTCACCTCCTCGATCGCCCCGGGGGTTAGGTTGTGCGTCTCGGCCGGTGGTGCACCATCCGCGACAGGGGAGCTTCAAGCCCCTGTGCCTGACCACATACCTTTTGGTCCAAGCCTGACAGCATCTGTGGCTTGTTTCCTGTCACGGCCTTTATCCGTACTTCACCTGGGTTGACCTTGTCCCGGACTGCTGGCCCCCGACCGCCGTGATGCTGGCAGTCGCCGTGTCGGCTCGCGCGTCCACGGCCGATCCGAGGATCGAGGTTTCGTTGTCCCCCAGGCTCCGGACCCCGCCGTTGCCGGCGACGCCCGCTGGGGTAGCAGACCGATGGCGGAACATCGGGTAATGTCAGAAGTCCTCCTTTACAAACGCATTACAGATCGAGAAGATGCGACGAATCGCAACGAAGCGACAAGAGGCTTTGGGTTTGGCCCGGCCCGAGCGAAAGTCGCGGCCGACCGGACGCCTCTTGCGGCTTCGCCGCCCGGACAAGCAAGTTGTCCGGGCCACCCGGGTTCGGGCGGAAAACCCGGAACGTGGCGACAGTCTCCACAAACGTCGTTTCTTCACGACCGGGATCGTGATGACAAGTCCGGCCGCGCGACTCTTGTTGGTTGTACGACCCGGCAAATGACACTTTTCAGCCTTCGGGCGCACGCAAGCGGTCCCGTCGGAATTTCGGGCGATTTTTGATCCGATCGATCACGGACGTGGTGATCTGGGTGGCTGGGGTCCATACTCGGTCCCCGTGCCATAGCCAGAAGCCTGGGGGCCGAATACGGACGCCAGCCACCCAAGATGTGAGCCACCCGCAGTTGAACCGCTCTTGGCCCTCTCAAAAAGGGGAATGGCACCCCGGCGGAGGAAGAACGTCTGACGCTCTGGCGCTTACTTTGGCTTCAGCGTGACCTCGAAAACCTCGCCGCCCTTCAGGTCGACCGTAAACGGTTCGGTCTGCTCGTTGCTCGAGCCGGGATTCGGCTGGCCCCGGAGAACATACCGGCCCGGGGGCACGCTCTCGAAAGTTATCTGGTTCTTGACGTCGATGTTCCCCGACCCACCGTAGGAACCGACGACCTCACCGCCCTCGGGCTTGATCGAGACCATGTAGCCGTCGGGGCGCACCTTGCCGGTAAAATCCACCGTGACGTGAACGCCGGAAGATTTCATCATTTGAAGATCGACATCGGCACTTGGCATCGTAATCGAAAGGCCCCGCCCCGGGCGGCAATAGCCCGGCTTGTGGAGCCAGACCGTGGCCGAGCCCGCCGGGATCGGCTCGGCCCGGAACCAGCCCTCGGTGTCCGTCTTGAACGTGTACCCCCCGGGCGCTTCGTAGCGGCCGCCGGTGGGCGGCAAGACGTTATCGAGCCGGACATCGACGTCCCGCAATGGCTTGCCGTCCTCGTCGGTCACTTGCCCCGCGACGTGCGCGGAGCGTGCGAGGCCACACTCATGCGACTGCCATCGGGGCTGCTCGTCGAACCTGGCATAGCCGGCGACTCGAGCCACAAAGCCGTCCGCCTCGACGACCACACGAACCCACCCCGCCGGTGCCTGCTTCAGAACTGCTCGGCCTTGGGCGTCTGCCTTGGTTTCGGCGATCACCGGGTAGAGATACCCGCCCTCCTGCCGCGGCTCGACGCGTTGCAGCTTCATCGTCGCGGCGATCGGTTGTCCGGTCCCGAGCTCGGTGAACTTGCCCTCGATCACGACTCCGTCGGCGGCCGAGAACCCGTGGGCCCCCAGCCGCTGGTCCACGACCTCGATTCCGTTCGGGACGGTCACATCAGCCCAGTTGAGCTCGGCGGTGAAGACGTCGATCTGCGCGGGTGGGGAGTTGTCACCGGGATCGGTCGGGTTCAGGTCCGCGGGCATCGCGTGCAGGCGTTCCCAGTTGGCGGGTTGCCAGACCATGAAAATCCAATGGATCTTCGCCGCCTCCCGCTTCTCCGGCTCCTGGTTCGGGGCGAGCCAGAAGCTCTGACCGGTGCCGTCATGCACCACAATCCGCTTGCGCTTCGCATCTAGCTTGGCAAAATTCCCCAGGACGGCGGTCAACGACTTGGCGTCACCGCGGCATTCAGCATGCCATTGTCCACCGCCGAACGGCGGCCCCTCCCACCAGGCGATGCGGCCTGCCTGATTGAAGATCGCGGCGGCCCCCTGGGGCCAGCCCGGGTCATCAACCGGCTTGCTTCCAACCCCACCCACGATCAACGCCGACGCTTCCCGCGGAACGGCAAACGCCAGAATAGCAACCAGCAGAGCGGCCGAGAATCTGGTCATGGGAACCCCTCGGGAAAAGCACGCGGTGAAACACACAGAGGATCAACGTCCTGGATCCGAATTTCTTAGCCTGATCGTAGCCGAGTGGCGGCCCTTCACCGAGCGAAAACTCGGCACGATGATCCCAATAAATTCGTTGATCAAAATTGTTGCAGACGTCTCCCTCCCCCCGCGTCACCGGCCACGACGCGAGTCGTAGCTTATTCCGGGAGTCAACCGAGAAAGTGGACTCGCCGCTAACCCGCCACCGCAAGATCAATATACCTAAAGCGTTCGCACGCTAACATCTCCGTCAAAGCAAACTAAGAAAGCTTAGCAATGGCTTCATTCGTGCAAGTCGCGGACTTCATGGGTTTCGACGGCACAGACCCCACCTCGCCCTGGCAAATGGTTCCGCAAAACCTGACTCGAGACGTCAAACTCGTTCAGGGTCACGAGGATCTGGAATTCAGGGTGACCGGAGGCTCCGAGGCCCCCGCCCCTCCCCCGGTTCCCGCTCCACTCGGAACCAACGGCGAAGGGAGGAGGACCGCTGTCATCGAGGGCGCGAAGCCAGCGCAAGATGGCGGGGCGGGGCTGGCATTAGAACGAAAGCGGATCAGCGCGACCGACCAAATCGTCGTTCTTCGCGGGTGGCGGGTCGGGTCGTACGAGGTGCAAGCCATCGACCCGAAGTCGAGTAAGGTGGCGGCGCGGCTGCTCGTGGACGTGGTCAAGCAGCGGACCGTGCCGATCGCCTACTACCGCCTCGTCAACGCGGCGAAGTGGGACACCAGGGTCCTGCATGATGAGGCGAACAAGATCATCTTCGACCAGGCTGGCATTTCCTTGGAGTGGTTAGGGCTATTTGACGGCAGCGAGGGGAGCACCCCCATCAAACTCCCCCCCGGCCCGGCCAACCTCGAGCAAGCCGTGACCCGGAACGAGCTGCGTTTCTTCGGTAACCATCCCGCCGCGGGCCTGATGGTTTACCTCTTGAATCAACCCGTGGATGACGCAAACGGAATGACCCTTGGCGATCAGACCATCATCGAATCACGCAAATGGAAGCAGCCCAGTGAAACGCCTCGGATGATTGAGACGCTGGCCCACGAAATCGGACACTTCCTCTCGAACGGGAAAAGCCACGACGGCAAGAAAGATGATTTGATGTACAAGGAGTCGCCTCACGGTAGGAGGATTCGGAAGGATCGGGCGATGATGTTCGTTCGAGGCTGATGCATGGCTATAAAATCAACATTTTTAAATTTATAGTCTGCGACAGTGCCCCGGCGATTGACGGTAGTGCCTGAGAGTCATCGCGAGCAAGATCGCGTGGAGGCATCCTCGGCGGGACTCAGCTCGACTTTTCGGTTGCGAGACCTTGTTGGGTTCCGAGTGTGGTCCGCGTAAGCTTCGCGAACTGTAACATCGGCAATTTCAAAATCTCCAGTCGTCGCGATTTGATTGCATTGTTGCGGCGCGTCGCTCTCACGTAACATGACACTCGCGTTCCTAGCCCGGAGTTCCTGACCATTTTTTTGAAGTGGAGAGACTGGCCATCGAGACCGTGTACGACCTGGCGTCCACCTGGTCACCCAGGTGCAGGCGCACCGTGCTGGCATTCCGGGCGCGGGATGTCCCTCGCCCGGACGGGCCACACCGGAAGTGCGGAATCAGATGCCACCGATCTCGTTGATCAGACCGAACACGAGGTCGGCGATCAGCCGCTTGACAGTGTCACCCTTGAACAGCACGCCGACCGCCGAGCGGTCGTCGACCGCGAACAGCAGGTCGAGCACGGTCACTTGGGTGTTGTTCGCGACACCGAACACAGAACCGTAGCTGCCGACGTTGAACAGCCCCGTGGCCCCGAAGCCGTACTGCGTCACGGTGAACCCGTAGCGTTCAGCCACGTGGCTGCTATCGAGGGTCGCGTTGGTGACGTACACCGACAGCGCGGAGGCCAGCACCTGCGCGTCGACCTTGGTCCCCTTGAGCACGAACCGGCTCTGGTAGAAGGCGGCGACTTGTGCGTTTGTCTTGCCAGCGAGACTGCATGCCCCGGCCGTTGCGCCGTACAGGTTGGGGAGCGTGACCGCCAGCCAGTTGCCGAGCTGGGTGCTGGTCGGTCCGTTGTTCAGCGACTTGATCAGCGCCTGGCCGTTCTTGTTGTTCCAGAAGCCGATGCCCGCCGTCTGACCGCGCTGAAGCGAGCCGGTCGCGGCGGGCCGCTCGCCGAAGTTGTAGTTCAGCCCGGTCAGGTCGGCGGCCAGGGTCACCGCAAAGGCGTCGCCCGAAGTCGTGCCGCCGACTGTCCCCACCGTGTTCGTCCCCTGGGCATACCCGGCGGGCTGCGTCTCATTAACACGATAGTTCCCGGGCCGGAGGAACCGGAAGACATAGGCCCCGTCGAGGTCGGTCTGCAAGACCTGGTCCACGGCACGTCCCAGGTCGTCGGTGCCGGTGAGGTGGACGGTCGCGCCGGCGATGCCCTGCTCGCCGAAGTCGACCTGTCCGTCGTTGTTGAAGTCGACGAACACCGTGCCCGAGAGGCTCGAGGTCGCGACCGTGATGACCAGGTCGGCCCCGGCGAAGCTCATCGCGTAGTTCGGTCCCGCGTCGAGCGTGCCCCGGCGAATCGCGTAGGTACCCGTGGTATCGCCGGGCTCGCGCGACAGGCGTCCTGTGAGGCCGTCATCGCCAACGAGACTGCCGGCACTGATCCGGTATGTTAGGTCGGGATCGGCTTGGCCGGTGCTCTTGGTCTGCGAGTCGGCCGTGACGGTGATCGGCCGCTGGGCGATCACAACGTCTTGCGTTCCGCTCGCGTCCCGGTAGTTCCGATCACCGGTGAACGTCCACCCGACCGTGCTCGTGCCGGCATTGGCGCGACCGGTTTCGAGGACCAGCCCACCGAGCGGCTCGCCATTCACCCCATGGGCCGTGCCCACGAGCCCGTGCGCCACCGCATCGTAAATGCCGCTGTAGCCGGCGACGGAAACCGTCGCGTCGGCCTTGGCGATGGCGATGGCGACGTCGCCCGCCTGGTCGTAGTAGTTGGCGCCGCCGGTGAGGCTCCAGTGCGCGGTCCCACCCGGCGCGTCGGTGAAACGCGACCCCAGGCTCAGGCCCGCGCCGAGGTCGGCGCCGCCCACGCCGAAGGCGGTTCCGGTGGCGCCATGCGACGCCGCGTCGTACTTGCCGCTATACCCGGAGACCGTCACCACCGCGTTTGCCTTCGCGATGCCGGCGGTGACCAAGAGACTGGCGTCGTTGTAGTTGCCCGTGACGTCGGTGAAGCTAACGATGTCGGCGTGGGCGGCGATGGCGTCGGTGTGCGTCGTACCACCGAAGTTCAGACCGCTCAGGACCTCACCCATCACACCGATGGCGGTCCCGGTGGCGGAGTGCGCGGTGCCATCGTAGGTCACGGCGTAGCCGCTCAGGGAGAAAACGGCGTCAGCCTTATTGACCGTGATGGTCGTCGTGTAGGTGCTGGAACCGCCGTCTTTGTCGATGATGCGGGCATAGACCGTGTATGAGCCCGCGTTGAGGATGCCGAAATTCGCCGAAGATGACGTACTGCTATCTGCATAGGTGATCGATCCCGTGGTGTCGGTGTCGATCGAGAAAACGAAGTGGAGGCCGGCCGCTGTGTCGACGATCGACGGATCGAACATGTCGGCGAAGGCAGCGGTTACCGCGGTGCCGTACCTGATCCCGCTGTTGGTCAGAATCGCTGCGGTCGGGGCCACGTTGTTGACGGTCACGCTCAGGCTGCCGGCGAGGATGTCGAGGCCGTCCTCGTCGGTCACTGTCACGGTGTAAGTCTGGGTGGAGGGGCCGTCGGTGTAGGTATGGGTGGCCGTCGTGTCAGCGGGATTGCCGGTGAAGCTGTCGATGACGCCGTCGCCCCAGTCGATCCGGTAGCACGTGATGGTGTCCTGGCCGGGGTCGGTGACGGAGCCCAGGTGGAGCGTGTAGGCTGAGCCTTCGTCGACGGTGGCGTTGCCGCTCAGCGAGATGGTCGGCAGGACGTTGTCGACCGTGTAGATGAAGGTGGCGATCGCCGTGGCGTTCTGGCTGTCCCTCGCGGTGATGGACACGGTGAGCGGACCCGAGGGGCCGTCGGCCGCGTTGAGCGACCAACTCCACGTCCCGTTGGTGTTGTTCTGCGTGACTGTCCCGATGCTGGCCGTGACGACGACGGTGGTGTTGCCTTCGATGTCGGAGAATGTGCCGCTGTTGGTCGCGTCGCCCCCTTCGTCGACGGTCACGGCCGCCACGTCGGCCGTGATCGTCGGCGCCTCGTTCACGTTGGTCACAGCGATTGGGAAGACGCGCTCGACGAACAGGCCGCCTTGGTCGGTGCTGCGCACCCGGATGGAATAGGTACTCCTGGTCTCAAAATCGAAGCTCGCCGCCGACCTCAATTGCCCGGCCGGGTCGAGGCTGAAGCTCGCGTTGTCGGTGTCACCCGTCCCGCTCACCAGTGTGTATATGAAGCTGTTTCCGTGGTCCGGGTCACTCGTTGTGAACGCGCCGATCGTGGTCCCCACCGGTAGGTTCTCGGGGATCGAACTGGCCGACAGCGCCGTGTTCGTGGGCGCCTCGTTGACGTTCGTCAGGAGGATCGACACCGTGTTGCTGGCGAACAGGCCGCCGCCATCTGTGACCTTCACTTGCAGGTAGAACCCTGGGTTCGTCTCATAGTCGAGCCGAGTCGAGTCGGCCACGGTGATCACGCCCGCGGCGCTGATCGCGAAGGCTCCGAGACTATTCCCCAGAGTAATGCTGAAGGTCTTCGTGTCCGCCACGTCCAGATCACTGGACACCACCGTCCCGACGATCACGCCGTTCGCCGTATTTTCCGGTACGAGAAAGTCTTGCATGGCGATGGCCGGCGGTTCGTTAACGTTCGTCACACTGATCGTGAAGACCTGTTCGAAGAAGAGGCCGCCTTGATCCCGCGTCCGGACTCGGATCGAATAGCTGTTCTTCACCTCATAATTGAAAGTGAACGGGGCCATCAAATGCCCGGCAGGGTCAATCGAGAAGTTGAAGTTGTCGGCGCCGCCAGTTCCGGCCACCAGGCTGTATGTGAAGACGTCTCCGGGATCCTGATCGACCGTACTGAATGTACCAACGATAGTGCCGGGAAGGCCGCCTGGCTGGTTCTCGGGGATCGTGCTATTAGACAACGAGAGATTCGTGGGCGTGTGATTCAGGAACCCACTCAACTGCGAGCCAACCCGTACGCGGCCGCCGCCTTCGGTAAGAAACCTTACGAAATAGGTATTGTTGATATTATCCAACACAACGGCCTGGAGGCCGGAGGAGGCGCCGGTACCAATGGCGCTGTTGGAAGCATTGATCGCCCCGAAGACTCCCGTTGCCCCGCTGCCCCAGGTCGCGGCCCCGGCATCGGCGAAGGTGCCGTTATCCCAGGCCGAAATGGCGACCACGTAGTTGCCGTTGCTCAGCACCGTCACCCCAAGGTTGGCGACACTGTCGTTGGCCTTGCTACCGACAAGGCTGTTGGTGACGGAGATGGTCCCCGTAATTCCCGTGGTGCCGTTACCCCAGGTTGCCGCTCCGGCGTTGACGATGGCGCCGTTGTCCCAGCCCAGAGTACGGACTACGTAATTGCCGTTGCCAAGTGCAATCACGCTGCCGCCGCTGCTGCCGTCGCTGGCGGTGGAACCAACGAGGCTGTTGGCGACCGAGAGGATGCCCACGACCCCCGAGGTACCGTTGCCCCAGGTTGTCGCTCCGGCGTTGACGACGGCGCCGTTGTCCCAGCCCGTACTGGAGACCACGTAATTACCGTTGCTGAGAGCCGTCACGACCGCCCCGACATTGTCGTTGGCCTTGTCTCCGACAAGGCTGTTGGAGGCGGAGATGGTCCCCGTGCGTCCCGTGGTGCCGCTGCCCCAGGTTGCCGCTCCGGCGTTGACGACGGCGCCGTTATCCCAGCCCGTACTGGTGACTACGTAGTTGCCGTTAGTCAGTGCGGTCACACCGCCACTGCCTGCGCTGTCGCCGGTTTGGCTCCCGACAAGGCTGTTGGAGGTGGAAACGGCCCCAACAATCCCCGAGGCACCCATTCCCCAGGTCGCGGCACCTGTGCCGTTGAGCCAGAGCGAACTCGCGACCACGTAATTGCCGTTGGACAGCGCCGTCACCCCAACATTTCCGACTCGGTCGCTGACCGTCGTGCCGACAAGGCTATTCGTGGAGGAGACGAGCCCCACGACCCCAGAGGTACCGCTGCCCCAGGTCGCGGCACCGGCATTAGCGATGGCGCTGTTGTCCCAGAACGGGCTGGCGACCACGTAATTGCCATTGGTCAGCGCCGTCACGCCGCCATTGCTGACGTTGTCGCCGGTCTTGCTCCCGACAAGGCTGTTGAAGGCGGAAATGGTCCCCACGACTCCCGTGGTACCACTGCCCCACGTCGCGGCACCGGCGTCGAGGCTTCCAAGTGCATCATTGTCCCAGTACACGCTGGCGATCACGTAGTTGCCATTGCTCAGCGCCGTCACGCCGCCACTGCCGAGAGCATCGCCCGCTTTGTTCCCGACAAGGCTGTTGAGGGCAGAAATGGTCCCCGCGACCCCTGAAGTACTGCTGCCCCACGTCACCGCCCCGGCGTCGGCTTTGCCGGGACCGTTATCCCAGGACGAGCTGGAAACCACATAATTGCCATTGCTCAACGTTGTCACCGCACTGGCGCCAATCGCATCGCCGGTGGTACTGCCGACGAGGCTGTTGGCCGAAGACACAACCCCGGTAATCCCTGTGGTTCCGCTGCCCCAGGTTACTGCTCCGGCTCTGTCGGCAGCGCCGTTGTCCCAACGCTCACTGCGAACCAGGTAGTTGCCGTTAGTCAACGCTGTCACGCCACTGCTACCGATCTGATCATCGACGGTAGTGCCGACGAGGCTGTTCGAGGCGGAGACTGCCCCCGCAATCCCTGTGACGCCACTCCCCCACGTCACCGCACCTTTGGTAGCGGACCACGTCGAGCTGCGGACCACATAGTTGCCGTTGGTCAGTGCCGTCACACCGCCGTTACCGACACTGTCGCCTGCCGAGACGCCGACGAGGCTGTTGGCGGCGGAGACGATCCCCGCGACCCCCGCAGTACCACTGCCCCACGTCGCCGCACCTGCGTTAAAGGTGGTCCCGTTATCCCAACCCGAGCTGGCGATCACGTAGTTGCCGTTGCCCAGCGCAGTCACACCGTCGCTTCCGACATTGTCGCCAGAATGCGAACCTCGCAGCGTGCTAATCAGGGTGCCGTTCGCACCATTGAACAGATAGACCGCGCCCGCGTCTGACCCCCCGGCGTCGTCAAAGGGTGAGGTAATGACCACATTTCCCGTGCTCAGCGGCACCACGACCGCCCCGAACTGGTTGCCCACCACCGGGTGTGGGTCGACGAACTCCGGGAACGCGGCCGAGAGGTTCAGGCGGGCTTCCAGCGGTTCGAGAAACGCCCCGCGATTGACTCCGAACGCCCGATTGCGGCGAACGGCCTTAACTCGCGAGCGACCGCGGGGCGCGATCAGGGAGGAAATCCGTGATGCGAACGACATGGGAGTGTTCTCTCTGGGGGGTGGAGCTCGGCGATGAGGGCCCGGCTGGAGCGGACGGTCCGAGACCAACGCCCTGTGTGGGACGCGGGGTCAGCCGCACGGGCGGCGAGAAGGAGTTCGGCCCGGGACTCGCATCCCGGACCGGTTACGACTTCGGAACGATCCCTCTCTTCTGAAAACTGGGAAACGCGACGGAACGTTACCGATCGGACTGAAGATTTCGAAAAAAACTCGGGAGGCTCATTTCAAGACGCCGCGATTGGGATGTCGCAAACGAAGGTCATGGGCTATCCCGGGCGGTGGGGCGAGCGTATCTTGAGACGTGATGACATCGAATCCAGACGACCAGAGTGGGGTGATCCGGCGATGGCCATCCGCGACGAGGAGACGGATTTGCTGATCGCCAGGGTAGAGGCGGGCGACCTCCGTGCTCGCGAAGAGTTGCTGGCGCTCCACCGGCACCGGCTGCGCCGGATGGTTGCTGTCCGGCTCGATGACCGGCTGGCCGCGCGGGTCGACCCTTCCGATGTGGTGCAGGACGCCTTGCTCCTCGCCTCCCGTCGGCTCGACATCTTCCTGCGCGACCGACCCCTGCCGTTCTATCCGTGGCTGCATCGGCTGGCCACCGAGCAGGTCGTACAGGTCCACCGGCACCACCTCGGCACCCAGTCTCGCGACGTCGGACGGGAGACCAACGGCCGGGCGATTTCGGAACGTGCGACGATCGGCCACCTCTTCGAGTTCCTCGCGGCCAGCCAGACCAGCCCCAGCCAGCGGGCAAGCCGGGTGGAACAGAAGAGCCGGATCCACGAATCGCTCGCCCTGCTCTCGGAGACCGACCGCGAGATCCTGGTGATGCACTACCTGGAGGACCTGGCTTTCGGGGAGATCGCTGCCGTGCTCGGCATCACGCCGGGGGCGGCGAAAGTCCGGCACTTCCGCGCTCTCGAGCGCCTCCGCCCGTTGCTAAGCGAGGACGGCGCGGGCGTGGGCCCATGAGCGGGCTGGACGGCTCGAGCAGCGCGTTCACGCCCGACACCGACATCGTGGAGTGGGCGGCGGAACTGGCGGAACGGGTGCGGGCTGGTGAACACGTGGACCTAAGTACCCTGGCCGTCGAACATCCCGAGCGAGCCGAGGTCCTGAGACGCCTGTTACCGGCCATCGAGGCCATGGCCCGCCACGCACGTTCCTTAGCAGGACGGCGGCCCTCCCCGTCATTCCCCGGCGGGCGCCGGACTCTGGGCGAATTCCAGTTCGTCCGCGAAATCGGCCGAGGTGGGATGGGAGTGGTCTACGAGGCCATTCAGTCGTCACTCAACCGATCGGTCGCGTTGAAAGTCCTGCCCGTCGCCGCGGCGTCTGACCCCCGCCAGTTCGAGCGGTTCCAGCTCGAGGCGCGCGCCGCGGCGTGCTTGCGACACCCTCACATCGTGCCGGTCTTCGGCGTCGGTTGCGAGGACGAGGTCCCCTACTACGCCATGCAGTTCATCGAAGGGCGCAGCCTCGCCGAGATCCTTCTCGCCCTCCGCAGGGTCGAGGGACTCGCCGTCCCCGACGGAGATCGGCACAACTCCGGGCCTGATGCGCTCGCCCTGGCACTTGCGACCGACCTGACCCGCTTGTCGCACGTGTTTTCCGCCCCGAAAGCTCCAGTCACGGGGGCTCCGAAGAGCGATTCGCCTGGAACTGCGCCCGCCCTACCGGACCCGACCGCGACTCGTTGCCGTTCGTACCCCTGGACGATCGCGGGCTTGGGACTCCAGGTGGCGGAGGCGCTGGAGCACGCGCACGAGAACAGGGTCATTCACCGTGACATCAAGCCGGGCAATCTGCTTCTGGACGGGCGAGGGCACGTCTGGGTGTCCGACTTCGGCCTCGCGCGGTTTCTCGGCGATGCCCGATTGACCCTGAGCGGAGACCTGATGGGGACGCTCCGGTACATGAGCCCTGAGCAAGCCCTGGGGCGTCACGTAGTGATCGACGGCCGTACCGACGTCTATTCGCTCGGTGTCACGCTGTACGAGCTCCTCACCCTACGCGCGGCCTTCGAAGGGTCGGACCGGGCGGACATCCTCCAGGCGCTCGTAAGGGGCGAACCCACCGCGCCGCGGCGACTCAATGCCGCCATCCCTCGTGACCTGGAGACGATCGTCCTGAAGGCGATGGCCCGAGAGCCAGCCGACCGCTACCAGTCGGCCCGAGACCTGGCCGCCGACCTGACCCGCTTCCTCGACGGCCGGCCGGTCACCGCGCGGCGCCCGAGCCTCGTTGATCGGACGGCAAAGCTGGCGGCGCGAAACCGAGGGGTTGTGGTCGCCGTCACTTTGCTGTCGGCGCTGGTCCTCATCGGCTTGGTGGGCGGCCTCGCCTGGTCGAACAACTGGCTGAGGCGGCACAACGAGCAGTTGAGCCTTGCGCAGAACCGCAGCAGTCAGCTCGCCCGCAAGGCCGAGGGGCACCGGATCGACGCCGAGCACCAACGCGACCTGGCCGAGCGCCGTCGATGGTTCGCGGAGCGGCATTTCCACGGAGCCCAACTCCGACTGGCCGGGGAGGCCCTTGACAACGGGCGATTCGAGCGGGCTCAGGACATCCTGCACGACCTTGAACCCTCTCCCGGCGGGACCGACACCCGCGACTTTGCCTGGCACTCACTCTGGCGCCTGGCTTGCCGAACCGTCGAGCCGATGTATGGGCACGATCGCGGGATCAGTGCCCTGGCCATCTCCCCGGACGGCCGGACGCTTGTCACGGGCGACCACGGGGGCACGATCCGGCTCTGGAACGTTGCCAGCGGACAGTCCCTCGGATCGCTGGTCGGACACAGAGTGACCGTGAGCGGCTTCGCCTTCACGTCCGACGGTCGCTTCCTGGCCTCGGCCGCGAGTAGCGATCTGACCGCTCGGAGCGAGGTCTTGCTGTGGGAACTCTCGACCCGCCGCGTGACGACAAGACTGGCCGAGCTCGACGGCTGGCTGGTCAACGCTCTCAGATTCGGACCGGGTGACACGGCCCTGTGGACGCATATCAACTCCGACACGCGGCCCGGATCCAAGGTGGTCGGGTACAACCTCGCACACGATGCTTCGAAAGCACACGAGGTCCATCGCTGGGATTCGCGCGATCAAGTGAACATGACGCCCGACGGCCACGTCGTAACGATCGTGCCGGTGGAAACCGGGGAGGGGGATCGCTGGTTGATCCGGGACACCGGGACCGGCCGCGTGGATTGGGTCATGAGCGGGTCTCACAACATCCTGATCCCCTTCGCCGCCTCGGCCGACTCGCGGATCGTTGCGGCGGCGATCCCCGGTGGAGACGTCGTCTGCCGGGACACCCGAACCGGGTCGGAACTGGCACGGTTGGCAACGGATGCGGCGGTCTTCAAGCTCGCGTTCAGTCCAGACGGACGAACGCTCGCGGCGGGGTGCGAATCCGGTCATGTCCATCTCCTCGACTTTTCCAACAAGACAGAGCGGCGGCTCCCCGTCGGGGAACCCGGGCGCGCGAAGCCGACGTTCGTCCTTGCGTTCGCGCCGGGTGGCTTGACGCTGGCCACAAGTGTATGGGCGGTGCCAGGCGGGTCCACACGCGTGACCATCTGGGACGTCGCCACCGGGCGCCGCCAGGCCGAATATCCCGGACGGCAGGACCGGGTGTCCAACCTCGCCTTCGCGCCCGACGGCCGCTCGGTGTTCATCGTCTCCGGGGCGACTCTCCGGCGCTGGAGGCTGCTGGATCCCGAGCCCGAGTTCGCTTCTCCCTCTGGGCACGCCGACGAGGCATGGACCGTGGCATTCAGCCCCGACGGGCGCCTCCTTGCCTCGGGCGGCGACGACACGGACGAGTTGAACACGATCAAGCTGTGGGACCCGGTCACGGGCCGGTTGATACGGCAATGGAGCGGCGGTCGTGGCACGGTCGCCTCACTGGCGTTCTCGCCTGACGGCCGTTTGCTCGTCTCGGGGCATCTGGAGCCGACGGACAACGTGCGGCTCTGGGAGACCGGTTCCGGCCGCATGGTAGCGACCCTCGTGGGGCACACGGACTGCGTTCGCTCGGTGGCCTTTCATCCCGACGGAGCCCTGCTCGCCTCCGCCGGGTCGGACAGGACAGTCCGGATCTGGGACGTGGTCACGAAACGTTGCAGGAGTGAGTTGCCGGGTCACACCATGACGGTGCAAGGACTGGCCTTCGCTCCCGACCGGAGTGCGCTGGCATCGGCCAGCTCCGATGGCAGTGTGCGTCTCTGGCACGTCGGCTCGGGACGTCTATTGCGCTTGCTCCAGGGACCGCAGAAGCTCACCGCGGTCGCCTTCGCGCCGAACGGCGAAGTGATCGCGGCTGCCGACGAGGACGGCACCCTCACACAGTGGGATCCGGCCACAGGCGAACGACGCGGGGTCATTCACAGCGAAGACGGCATCGTGCGCGCGCTGGCGTTTACCCCCGATAGCCAGGCGTTGGCCGCCGCTGGCGAAGGGGGGATGATCGAAGTATGGGACGCCGTCACCGGTCAGCGGCTACTGACGCTCCCCGGGCAACACCAACTTGTCCATTCTCTGACATTCTCTCCCAACGGTCGGATCCTCGCCTCGTGCGACCATGGAGGAGGTGTACGGATCTGGCGGGGACCATAGCCTGACCACCGCTGGGCATCGCTCAAAAAAATGCTCAGGTGCCCCTGGTGCTAGAGCAAGGGCCTGCGCTGTTCTTGTGGGCGGAGCAATCGTGACCAGAATGCCGTGATTCCCCGAAGAACACGGATCACTCGGCGGTGCGAGAATGAGCGAGCTGTTCGAGGTCATCCCCGCTCCTGGGGTGTCGGCTCCGGTGGCTTGAGATTGTGGGTGGTCGGCATGGGTGCATCTCCTTCCGGAAGGACACTCGCTCCTTGGTCCGGTTCTCGCTTGACCGAGCCGGTGCGGTCTCGTCCAATGGCGCACCGATGCTTGACGAGGGACCGAGATGCACGAGAAGGCCTCATCCAATAAATCCCATACGATGTGGAGTGCCTCGGCGATGAGAGCAACCTACCGCCATCCCCCAAGTCGAGCTGCGACACGAACTCCCTGCGATCCGCGGGAACGGGTCGTGGTTCGCTGTGCCGGGGGTGAAGACCGAGCTCCCTGGCTTCGGTCGTGGTCGCGTCGCTGGCCAGAGCGATGTCGATCGACGCGCCAATGTTGATGGGCGGTTCGACCGAGACGATTGGCGGTTCTGGTGCCGGGGATGGAGCGAGTCGTCACCAGCCCCCAAGGTCTCCCTCGCAGGTGGGAACCCGGCCGGAGTCGAGATCGCCGGACACACCCTCCCGAAAGACGAGTCCATCGATACGCGTGCAACCAAGGGGGAGGGCCACGTGCTGCCCATGCTTTCGCCGGAGCTGAGCGCGGGCACGGAGCGACCTGGAGCGGAGGAGTGCGGAGGTGCACCTCGACTCGAGGGTGCCCCTCAAGATCCCGGGATGTCAGACGAGATTTCGCACCGGATCAACCAGGGGAGAGGTCCATGTCAAGCGCCCGGCCCGCACCGGTGGAGCTCGTCGCGGACGGCGACAGGCGGTTCGCCGACGAGGAGCGGACCTTCCTCCACGTCCGGCTCCGAGCGGTCACCTTCCTGCTGTCGGCCGGACTGGCCCTGGTCCTGGCACGCGACCTGACATTCGGAAGGGGCCCGGCCTGGCCGCTCCAGGCCGCCGCAACCGTCGCGATGGCGTTCCTGGCCACGCTGCTCTCAGCCGCACGGACGTTCTCGACCCGCGGGCTCAAGCTGATGGAGGTCGCCGCCTTTGGCCTGGCGGCGGTCGTGGTGATGATCCACCTCTGGCACGCGCAGCTCTCCGCCACGGTTCGAGGCGACCCCACGTCGCTCGTGGCGGGGTCGAAGGACGCAGTCATCGGCGCGACGATCGTGATGTTCACCTACGCCCTGCTGGTCCCCGCCCCGTACGGCTGCGCCTGGCGGGCGATCGCCGCGATCGCGGCCTGTCCGGTCGCGACGGAGGCGCTCCTGTTCCTGGTGCACCCCGAGGTGTTCCGCCTGGCACGCCGGGTGGCGACAGACCAGCGGATCGGAGAGACGATGTCCCTCCTGGCGACCTCAGCCCTGCTCGCGGCCTACGGCGCCTACCTCGTCCACACCATGCGCGTCCGGGCGCGTGAGGCCCGGCAATTCAACCAGTACCGCCTCCGGGACGAGATCGGGGCCGGGGGAATGGGCGCAGTCTACCTCGCCGAGCATCGGCTGCTGAAGCGTCCCTGCGCTCTGAAGGTGATCCTCCCGGAGCGGGCCGGCGACCCCCGCTCGCTCGAACGCTTCGAGCAAGAGGTCCGCGCGACAGCCCAACTCTCGGACCCGCACATCGTGGAGGTCTACGACTACGGGCGAACCGAGGACGGCACGTTCTTCTACGTGATGGAGTATCTGCACGGCCTGAGCCTCGACGGGCTGGTTGGCCGCCACGGCCCGCTGCCGCCCGGCCGGGTCATCTACCTTCTGCGCCAGGTGTGCCAGGCGCTGGCGGAGGCCCATGCGGCCGGCCTGGTCCACCGCGACCTGACTCCGGCGAACATCTTCGCCGCCCGCCGCGGCCGTCAGTACGACTTCGTCAAGGTGCTCGACTTCGGCCTCGTGGAAGCCGTGGTCGCGCGGAACGAGGACGGCTCGAGCCGTAGGGGAGCCGCTCCCGGCACGCCGCAGTACATGGCCCCCGAGCAGATCACGGGCGACCGGGCGATCGACGGGCGTTGCGACCTGTACACCCTGGGGGGCGTGGCCTACACCCTCCTGACAGGCCGGCCTCCGTTCGTGGGCGAGACCGCAGACGAGGTCAGGACGGCCCAAGTCCGCGAAGCGGTCGTGCCCCCGTCCCACCACCGACCCGAGATCCCGCCGGATCTCGAAGAGGTCGTGCTCCGTTGCCTGACAAAAGACCCCGAGGCGCGCTTCCAGAGCGCCGAGGACCTGGAGGCAGGCCTCGCTTCCTGCACGTCGGCCAGCGATTGGGACGCCCGGAAAGCAGCCGATTGGTGGCGGGAGATCGGGCGCACGCTGGCGACATGAAGAACATGCTCTGGCTCCGCGTCAACGGTCAGAGGCATGCCCTCTTGTATAACCATGCCCTGAATTGCATTGAGGTCCGTGAGCAAACCATCAAGACGCCGTCTTGGCGTCATTCTCAATCGCCACCCCGATCGGTCGGGGCAAGCAAAGTCTTCGCTGGACTATAGGCCGACACCTGATCTGCAACCTGTCAATCGAGTCTCTCGTTGCGGTGGAGCGAACGACAAAACCGGTCAACCGCCCATGGGTAGGGAAGTTGCCGGTTTCATTGCGTCTCGATTATCGCAAGTCACAGCAGGAAAATGACGTGCTCAGGAGCACTTACTAACTTACTACCAAAACCTTCAGTACCGAAGGTGGGACTTGAACCCACACGGGTGTTACCCCACCGGATTTTGAGTCCGGCGCGTCTGCCATTCCGCCACTTCGGCTACTTGCAAACCTACGAGTTAACGACTTCCCCGGTCGGAGCCGACGTCGTTCGTAGGACACTATCATCCGTTCCTCGGTGCGATCCGTCAAGATGTCTGATCGAAACTCGGCGCAAACCCAATTGAGGGCTCCGTCAAAGTCGCTACAACTCGGTCAAAAGGAGCAGGACGACGGCGGTGCTCCACATCACTGCGAAGGCCAGCTTCACGAGAGAAAATCAGTTTTTGCGGAGGAGCAGGGCGAGGACGCTGGTCCAGATCAGGGCGAACGTCAGGACGTACGACGGATTCCAGGGAGTTCGTCGGAAGACCCCGGAGAACATCTGCTTGAGGTCGTGGCTCGTCGTCTCGTAGCCGCCGGTCAGGAGGTCGAGGACGGGGGTCTGAACGTGCGGGTAGGCTCCGAACAGGCCCTGCCAGGAAGCATAGCAAAGGCGAGCCGCTTCGTAGAAGACCGGTGAGAGAATCAGGACAAGGGAAAGCACCACGAAGGCCGTGAGCCGGCCTCGGCAACTTTTGGGGCGATCCTCGAGTGTGACGGAGGCGACTTTACGCATGACAAGAGCTCGTGTCGGGCCGACTGACCTCAACCTTTACCCAGCATCGTCTTGGCGATCTGGATGCCCGCGGGACCGACCAGGATCACGAACACGCCCGGGAAGATGAAAAGCACGAGCGGGATCATGATTTTGACCGCCGTCTTGGCCGCCCGTTCCTCCGCCAATTGACGGCGCTTCAAGCGCATCGAGTCCGACTGGACCCGGAGCGCACCTCCAATGCTCGAACCGAACTTCTCCGCCTGGATGACCACCGCGGAGAGCGACCGCATGTCTTCGACCCCCGTCCGCGTTCCCAGGTCGCGGAGTACGTCCTTGCGGGCTCGGCCCATCTGCACCTGGAAGTTGGCGATCGCGAACTCCTCGCAGAGAACCGGGCACGAACTCGATAACTCGGACGTCACCCGACGCATCGCCGTGTCCAGGCCGAGACCCGCCTCGACACAGACGACCATCAAATCAAGCGCATCGGGCAGGGCAAGGAAAATCGCCTCCATGCGTCGCTTGCGGATCTGGCCAACGTACATGTCCGGCAAGTAAAACCCGACCGCACCGACCAGAACGCTGTACGTCAGGCCGCTCTGAGTCACGCCATAACGCGTGATGAAAACGGGGACCGCAATCGCAAGGGCCACCAAGAGTCCGACTAATTTCCAACCATAGTAAGCCATGACGGCTTGCTCGCCGCGGTAGCCCGCGTTGAGCAAGTGGAGTCGAATCTTGCCGAGCTCGAGTTCATTGGTCGGCCGCAAGGACTTGCCAAGCTTGGAGGCGGCGACCGAGACTTTCACCTGAAATTTCGCCTGCTGCTGTTGCTCCAACAGCTTCAGGTCCTTTTGCGGCATGACCGGGTGGAGCACTCGCTTCAGCCGCTCTTCGGTCGAGGAGGGCCGTCGGTCGGCCATCGTGGAGAGGAAGCCCCAGACTCCCAGGGTGATCGTCAGAAAGACCGCAACGGGAACGAGCGTTTCCCAACTCATCGAGTTTACACCTTGATCGCGACGATCTTTTTGATCATCAACGCTCCAAGAAGTTGAAGGGCCGCGGTGATCGCCAACATCTTGGTCCCAAGCGGCGTTGTATATAAAACGCTGACATAATCATAGTTTGACACAGATAGGAAGGCGAGCAACCCCGGGGGGAGTGCCAAGAGCACGATCCCGGAAAGCCGCCCTTCCGCCGTGAGCGACCGCACGTGACCGAAGAGTTCGAACCGCTGGCGGATCAACTTGCCGATCTTGTCCAAGACTTCGGCGAGGTCACCGCCGGTCGCACGCTGAATCACCACGGCGATCACAAAGAACCGGACGTCGACCGACGGCACGCGATCGGCCAAGCCGCGAAGTGTGACCTCGAGCGGAATGCCCAGGTTCTGTTCGTCGAACACGCGGCCGAACTCATCGGCGACCGGCCCTGTCATCTCTTCGGAGACCAGATGCAGGGCCGAAGCCAAGCTATGCCCCGCGCGAAGCCCGCGGCCAATCAGTTCCACGGCTTCGGGCATCGCCTCGAGAAACAGTTTGATCCGTCGTTGCTTGCGATGCACGAGCCAGAGAAACGGCGTCACTCCCAGGACCGCGGCGCAGACGGGCAGTACGTAGAGGGGAAGCTTGAACAGGAAACCAATAGCCGTCCCAGCAAGCGACAGCAGAACCACAAGGCCCATGAACTGATCGAAGGGAAGATTAACGTCGGCCTGCTCGTAGAGTCGGCTCAGGTTCTCGAGGTTGGGGATGAGCTTGGTCCAGAACAGCGGCGTCTCGAGGTCGATCGCCGGCGGCCGGAGCAGAATTCCGGTACGCATGTCCGCATCTTTTTTGGGCCTTGAGGTCAGGTCGTCAAGCCGCTGCTCCGCATGCGATCCCACGGTTTTCCGGAACGCCAGGCTCAGGCCCATGACCAGGGTGATCACGGTCAATCCGGCGAGTAGAGAGACGATCATTTGCTCATTCATTGCACGTCCCTCCGTTGGTCCCGGGCTCAGTCCTTGAGCAAAACACGCTGGCGGAAGACGTCGGCCGTGATTTGGTAGCCGGCGTATTCGAGACGGTCCATGAAGGTGGGCCGGATCCCGGTCGCGACGAATTCGCCGAAGGCGCGACCATTCGCGTCGACTCCCAATTGCTTGAACGCGAAGATCTCTTGCATGATGATTGTTTCGCCTTCCATGCCGATCACTTCGGAAATACTGGTCACTTTTCTCGGCCCGCCCTGAAGCCGGCTGGCCTGGATGATCAGGTCGACGGCCGAGGCGAATTGCGACCGCAGCGCCCGGATCGGCAGCTCGAGACCGGCCATGCTGATCATGGTTTCGAGACGGCTCAGTGCGTCGCGCGGGGTGTTGGCGTGAACGGTGGTCATCGAGCCTTCGTGACCGGTGTTCATCGCCTGGATCATATCCAAGGTCTCCGCGCCACGACACTCGCCGATGATGATCCGGTCAGGCCGCATCCGGAGCGCGTTCTTGACCAGGTCGGTGGCGGACACCGCCCCTCGCCCTTCGATATTCGCGGGGCGAGTCTCGAGCCGCACCACGTGGTCCTGCTGGAGCTGCAACTCGGCGGCATCCTCGATCGTAATCACGCGATGGTCGGACTGAATGAAGCTTGAGAGTGTGTTCAAAAGTGTCGTTTTACCCGAACCGGTTCCTCCCGAGATGATCACGTTCAAGCGTGCCTTCATCGCTCCTTCCATCAGGGCGAGCATCTCGGGGGTGAACGCCTTGAACCGGAGCAGGTCGTCCTTGTTGATCGGCTTCGAGCCGAACATCCGGATCGTGACCGCGGCGCCATCCAGGGCGAGCGGGGGAATGATCGCATTGAATCGCGAGCCGTTGGGAAGTCGGGCGTCGACCATCGGCGACGTTTCATCGACGCGCCGGCCCACGCGGGAGACAATCCGATCGATGATCTGAAGCAAATGCTCGTTGTCGCGAAAAACGACTTCTGACCGAAGAATCCGCCCTTCTTTCTCGACGAAGATCTTCTTGGGCCCATTGATCATGATATCGGCAATTTTGTCATCTTTGAGCAAGAGTTCGAGCGGCCCGAATCCGAAGGTCTCGTCGAGGATCTCACTCACCAGCCGCTGCCGCTCGTTGCGGTTGAGCAGCGGATTCTCGGTGTCGCAGAGATGCTCGACGACCACGCGGATCTCGCTCCGGAGCGTGTTCGGATCCATCTCGCTGACCCGATTCATATCGAGCCGATCAACCAATCTCATGTGAATATGACGCTTTAGCGTCTCATACGCAACCTCCGCCGGATCCGGTTCCTTGGGGACCTCTCGGCCTCGGTTGACGACCGGAACCGGAGGGGAGGCGGGACTGGGCATCGGCGGCGGCGACAGCTTGCTCGGTGCGGCGTCGATCGTGGCGGGGACGGAGACCGGGACAGAGTCAGGGATTGGGACGGGAACTGGAGCAGAGAGCGGCGTCGGTCGAGGTCCGAACGGGTTTCGTCCTAATCCTTTAATCATGGCGCAACTCTCCGGGAGCTGTCACAGTTCAACCTTGAAATGATCAGCGTCGATCAGAAGAAGGCCGCGAAAAGGCCTTTGCGGGGCTTGCTCGTTTCGAGAACGGGAAACGGACGCAGTGAGCGTGCGATCTCGAGGATCGCTTGGTGAGCCTTGCTGCCGGGCGCAACCTCGTCGAGAGGGACACCACGGGCCCGCGCGGTATTGAAGGATTTCGATGCGTTGGGAATCTGCCAGGAGACCGGCAGCTGGAGCGTTTCTTCGGCCTTCTTGAGGCTGATCTCCGATTCGTGAGCCCCCGTACGGTTGACGACGAGGCGGATCCGCTCAGTCAAGCCTTCGTACTGCTGGAACAGGTGCAGCAACCGGGCGGTGTTCCGCAAACAGGTGAGGTCGAGCTGAACGACCAGGAGGATGACATCGGACATTTCGAATGCGAGGAAGTCGGAGGACTGGAGGCCTTTGCTGGTATCGATGATGACGGTGGGGAAAGACGCTTTGAGCATCATCATCACCCGGCGCAGGGCCTCCGGGTCGATCTGGGCCGATTCTTCCATCGCATTCGGATGGGGAAGCAAATAGAGTCCTGACGAGTGGCGTGTGAGCGAGCGTTTCAAGAGCGTCTGGTCGAGTCGGTCGACGTTCTGGACGACCCCCATCAGCGTATGGTCGGTGACGAGGTCGAGGCAGGCATCAATGGAGCCGAACATCAAGTCAAAATCGACGAGGATCGTCTCGTGGGTCGCGGCTTTGGCCAGGGTCGTCGCCAGATTCACCGCCAACGAAGTGCAGCCAACCCCTCCCGCGGCCGCCGTGACAGTGATGATCTGCGGGCCTCGGTTGACCTCTTCCGGTTTCTCAGTCTTGCGCGTGATGATCCGATTGACGGACTCGAGAAGTTCCTCGGGGCGCGTGGGCAACGTCAGGAATTCGCGGGCCCCGGCGCGGATGACTCGGAGAATGACGGACGTGTCGTGCTGCTTGCTGGCGGGCAAAACGACGACGTTGGGGCACTCTTGAAGGATTTGCTGGATCAGGCTGAAGGCCTGCTCGGCATCGGAATCCATGACCACCAACGCCATGTCGGGGTTGATCTCGGCGATGCGCTTGGCCGCCCCTTGATACGATCCACAAACCTCGGCAAGCCAGAGTTCGGGCACACTGCTGATCACGCGAAGAAGCGTCAGCCGAGACTCTTCGCTCGGATCCACAAGGATGACTCGGATCGGGTCCTTCATGGCGTTTCACCCAGCAGTGCATCGTGCGTAGGAGAGCGGTGGATTCCAGCCGGAAAGCTCGTTGGATCAGCCCAGGACCGCCCCGTGCACGTCAAGGGGTCGGGTCCGCGGTTCTCGACGGCGCCAGTGAAGTATGGATTACGGATTGCTTGATGGAAAGGCTTGGTCATCCCGGGACGGTTCCCTGTCATCTTTGTCGAGCGAGATTCTCTCTGACTGTTGAAGCCCGCGGTAAATCCAGACATAACGCCGCACCGGCTCCGGCTTCGGAACGGGCAATTTGGCGACGGGCGGAGGCTCGGCCGGTTTCACGCTGACTTCCACTGGCCCCGGAGGGGGGTTGCGTTTGACAGACGCGAACCGGAGATGGTCATTGATTCCCCGGAGGGCCAGTGAGAGTGATCCCCTGATCCGCGCTGCGACCAGGATATCGACTTGCTCCGGGCTCACCTCGAGAGTCACGGTTCGAGACTGGATCGAACGATCATCGGGACGAGTAAAGACTTGCCCCGAGGCCAGGACAGGGATGTCCTGAAGGATCGTTTCCGCCTCCTCGGGCCGACCGTTCTGGCCCTGGAGGCTCAAGACCACGTCGACCCGGTGGTCCGGCAGGATGAAGCCGGAGACTCCCGTGTGTTCGTTAACCTCGAGCGTAAATGCCCGCATTCCTGAATGGATGCGCGAGACAAGGCCGGCCGGGCTCCCCTTGGGGGCGAGCTTGCGGTCGAGAATCGGCTCGCCCTCGAGGGTCCTGATCAAGACCCAGCGATCTTCAACGTCTTTGTAGGAGGTGAAGGTCCCGGCAGGAACGCTCGCCTTGGGCATCGAGACCACTTTGACGTACTCGGGCTTGAGGACCTCTTCCACTTTCAGGTCATGCGCCGCGACGAGAACCTCCTGCGTTTCGATCACGACCTGGCTTCGGTTTTTCGCGAGCATCTGGCTGGTGCCGTACATGGCGCCAAGCCCGCTCAAGGCGGCCAATCCCAACATCGCCAACGACTTGCTGTTCATGGGCGTTCCCAGATTCCTCCGCCGTCAGGCGTGCCTTGATGGATCAGACGAGAATCCCGATCCAGGCGAAGTAAGCGATCGAGCCCACCGCGATGGGAATTCCGTAGGGGAGAAGCATCATCGTCGGCTTACGTGCGGCCGCGGTCTCCGCGAGTTTTTCGGGATTGCGAACCGTCAGAATCTCGTGGCCGATCGCCTGGAACTGAACCCAGTGCTTCACGAGTTGGCCCGACCAAACCACCATCGCGATCGCCATCAGCCCCCCGACCAGCGCGGAGACCACAAACGCTCCCAGAGTCACGGAAGGTCCCATCCACGCACCGATTCCGGCCATGAGCTTCACGTCTCCGGCCCCCATGCCTCCGATCGCATGCAAGGGCAGGAGCAAGGCCAGGCCGACCACGGCTCCGCTGAACGCCCAGAGCAGCCCCGCGCTTCCTCCCGTGTAGGTCGCGAACGCAAGGCCACCGAGTACCATGTGGAAGGTCAACCAGTTGGGCACCTTTAACTTCCAGCCGTCGATCAGGGCCGCTTCCACAAGGACGGCCGAGACGAACCAGGCGACTTCCTGAGAGACCGGCGACATGAATCGTTGTCCTCGCAACAATGGGGTGAGTCGAAAAATCCTGAGACGGCTCGTTGGTGTCGATCCGTGACGGGCCGCCTTGGAAACCTGGATCGAATCCCGACCGCTGTCAAATCAAAACGAGGGCTTCCACGGAAGTCGTATTCACCGAGACCCACAGAGGGATGGCGCGGCGATCCTCGACACGGCAACGAACCGGTTCCTCATGCGATCGGGGAGAAGTGGCGAGGTCGGCTTGGATTCCCGAGTCATCGAAGGCCAGAAACGAAAAAATCCGGACCCAGCGGGAGAACTTACCCCCCAACTTAGCCCGGTACTCAAAATCTGTATTTTTTCCGCGTTCGATCGACGCCTCGATAGATCAGCAAGCCGGCGAGCTTCAAGCGGCCGTGGATCCAGCGGCCTGCGCTCACCGAGCGGTGGAACGTACCTCGGGGGTGGGTGCCTGGTAACGAAGGAACCGTATCCCAGACTCCCCAATCGACACCGGCAAACAACAGACTCAAGAGTCGTGCCTTCTTCGGGGATCAGGAACGAGCGAACTCTCGCCAACGACTTATCGACAAGCCAGCTTTCATTATCATTCGCAGCCGCAAACGCACGGCTGATTTTGACTCACTCGCATCCACTCTGATGAAGTGGTTTCGGAAGCGGCGCCTTCCAAAAGCACGGCGTCGAGACCGCCTGAGTTGTTATCCATGAACGATCTCGATGACCATGGCCCGAGGGTGCTTGCTTGCAACCGCGACCACCGAGAAATCGAAATCCAATGGGACCAATCGCCTGGACCTCGCTCTGCCTTGGAGATTCGCCGGCTCGAATATCCCAAACCTAGGTCATGTTGCTCGCGGATTGGGAAAAAAATGCGAGAAATCCTTGAATGCCTCGGGGCTGATCCTCCACTGACGGATTTGAGCCAGCGATCAAATATGTCCTATAACTCTGAAGAGGAAGGTGGTCAGGCTTCCCCTCGTAAAAAAGCAAAAGGGAACCATGGCCGTCGCTCTCGAACTGGAATGATCGCGGGGCGAGGCTGGTGACATCCCCACCAAGCTGATTCCCGGTAAGGAGGACGCGATGGCCCGGACAACTCGCCATTCGTTGTCGATCTCACCTGGGTTTGGAGCCGCTGGAGAAGCCGTTGATGCCAAGCGAATGGAGCGGAACCGCTCGCGATGAGTTGCTTGCCCTGAGAGTGACCTCGACTGGCTGGGGTTATCGGAAGGGGACAAGGCCGTGCGTCGAGCCGACCGCACTTGTCGGCCTGGGCCTGGTCGCCTCCACCGAGGTCTCCCGCGGCGAGGACTCGAGCGTCCGACTTGCTGCCGATTGGCTCGTCTCGATCCAGAACCAGGACGGCTCACTCGGGATTTCGGCAGGGCTGCCCGCGCCCTGCTGGACGACTCCCTACACCCTCCTGCTCTGGAACGCTCTCAATGGCTATGAAACGCCGCGGCGACGCGCCGCCGCCTGGCTGCTCCAGCAGCAGGGTCAGACGAGCGCGAGCGAATCCGACCCCGACCACGTCATCGGCCATGACACGACGCTCGTGGGATGGCCGTGGGTCTCGGACACCCATTCGTGGCTGGAACCGACGGCGATCGCGGTGCTCGCACTCGGTCGCGAAGGTTATGGCGACCACCGTCGGGTTCGCGAAGGGATTCGCTTGATCGCCGATCGCGCGCTTCCCAACGGCGGTTGGAACTATGGGAACAAATCCGCGTTCGGCAACGTGCTCCGACCTCAGCCCGGTCCTACCGGCCTCGCCCTGCTGGCACTGGCGCAGACGGACGATCCCTCGAGTGTCGTCGCGAACGGGATCAAGTATTTAGTGGAAACGCTGCCCAACACCCGTGCTCCGGCTTCGCTCGGTTGGGGTGTGCTCGGGCTCAGACGCTGGAATCGAGCCCCGGCGAAGTCATACCTCTGGCTGGACGAGTCCTATCGCCGCACCGTCGGCCGGCCCGACGCCGCAACCCGGCTGGCACTACTGCTGTTGGCCGTCGGTGACGCGTCGCTCCCGCTCTTCTTGGGAACTCAATCGGGAGGTCGCCGTGCGTGAACCTGGACATCTGAAGCGTCGCGCTCTCCTCACCGGCGCGGGGGCCGCGCTGGCGGGGGGGATGGCCTCGAAATTGCTTTACGACCGGAACGAGCGTTCCCTGCGCGGTGATGTCTTCATCGCCTCGGCTTCGTCCTATTCAGTCGATCTGGAGGCGAAGATCCGCGACGGTTTGAGGGAGCTCGGAATCGGTCCCAAGCAGGTTTCGGGAAAATCGATCCTCCTCAAACCGAACCTGGTGGAACCCAGTCGCCAGGCGCCGCAGATCAACACGAATCCCGTCTTGATCCGCGCCGCGGCCGCGGTCTTCAAGAGTTGGAGTGCGCGTGAGGTCTTCGTCGCGGAAGGGCAAGGGCACTGTCGGGACACCGACTTTGTGCTCGAGCAGTCGGGGCTTGGACCCGTGCTCGACGACGAAGGGATCGAATTCATCGACCTGAACCACGATGAGCTCGTGATGACGGCCAACCGGTTCGGTTGCACGACGCTGCGCCGGCTCGCCCTCCCAGCCACCTTGTTGCGCCGGGCGGATCTGATCGTCTCGATGCCCAAGCTCAAGACGCACCACTGGGCGGGTGTCACGCTTTCGATGAAGAATCTCTTCGGGGTCATGCCAGGGATCTTCTACGGCTGGCCCAAGAACGTCCTCCACCACGCCGGCATCGCGGAATCGATCCTCGACATCAACGCCACCGTCCGCCCCCACCTGGCGATCGTCGACGGAATTATCGGCATGGAAGGGGACGGCCCGATCATGGGAACCCCTCGGCAGTCGGGCGTCATCGTCATGGGCACGAACCTCCCTTCGGTCGACGCCACCGCGGCACGACTCATGCAGATTAACCCCTGGCAAGTCGCCTACCTCGCCGCCTCCTCCGGCCGGCTCGGCGCGATCGGCGAACGGCACATCACCCAGCGGGGCGAAACCATCACGTCACTCGCCCAACCGTTCAAACTGCTCGACCACCCGAGCTTCGCCAGCTTGCGAACCTGATCGGTTCCAGGGCGGAGCCCGCAAATCTCGCGTCGCCCTCATCTTGATCGATTTGATCGATGCACGATCCGCTTGCCAGTCGAGGCCATCCCGAAGCTCATCGGGAGGCCCGACGTTTCGCCACCGGACGCACACCGAAGACCGCCATCGCCATCAAAGTCCACAACGGGAAGCAAGGTTGTTGCATCGCTCGTTCCCTCGAGCAGGTCGGCACCGCTGGCCTCAAGGATGGTAGCCGTTGGGCCACATCTTGAGCGTCTCAGCGATCAGGGTGCGATAGATGACCATTCCCAGGATCGCTGTGGCGATGGCACAAACCATGAGCCATGCCCTGCAGACAAGCCAGGCGAATCGGAATTCGCCCAGATACCTGAGTCGGAGGGGACAGATCGCTGCCCGAATGCCTGCTGCCAGCGTCACGAACATGAGACAGCCGATTACCGCCATCCCACCTGACCAAACCCGATAGATCGTCAGTCCGAACGGCCAGCCATTCGCCCATCCTGGTGCGAAGTAGAGGGAGACGCCGATCCAGGCTTCGAGCATGAGTGCCGACAAGATCAGCGGCCACCGCTTGAATTGATTCATGCGTTGCCTCGATCGCGTTGGTCCAGGCCGGGTTCCAGACCGATCTAGGGAATTCTACGCTGACGGTCCGCGCCACGTCTCGATGAGGGATTGGGACCAACTTCCCGATTCGCCGATCATCACCTCTACGTCGCAATGACGAGCAAGTGCTGCCGAAACTGAACATCCTTCAACAGTCGCCCAGAGTGTGAAACCGTTTCATTGAACCAGACCTTGACCTGCATTTGCTGCCCGGAGAAAGAATCAGCCAAATCCGCATACAATGAATCTTTGAGTGATTTAAGTTGCTTTTGGCACTTCAATCCGAGATTCTCATCTCCAAATGCTTCACAAGTGACCGCTCGAATCGGAGTTTCGGAGGCAGATCGAACTTGGACGGCCAGGTCATAGTGACCGTCACCTACGGCGACGAAGAGCGAGTCGTTTAACCAGAGTATTCCGGCAAACCCGGCTCATGCCCGATCCTGCCACCCAGCCCATCGTTCGCCCCCTTTCGGCCATGCACCGATCGTGGCATGGGCCGCGAGCAGGGGTTCACGGGACGCAGACGGTCACTCGATTGAGGCAATGTCGTCAACATCCACGATGCGCGGGGCAAATTCGCCATCGGCGACGAATTGAATCACACTTCGTTGATTGCTTCCCAACTGGATCGAGAAGGGAAGGCCCTGAAAGGTATCGCCATTTCGCAACGCAATCTTTGACGGGTGGAGAATCCCTGGGCCCCGGTTCATCAGACTGACCAGTTCTCGGAGCACATCCTCCTTGGTCATCTGACGCCTATCCCCAATTTCATAAAAGTGTTCAGGATAAACATAAGCCTCTTCGATTGTCATGCTACCAAGTTGCTTCCCGCCATAGCGAAGAGCCAGACGACTGGGGTGACGGCTGAGAATACTCAACACGTCTCTTGTGATAGGGTTGGTGCCCCCAATGAGTTTGATATCAGAAAGAGACAATGGGATGCCCTGCAATCGTTGCAGAGAGGCTTGCAACCCGCGGTAAGCTTCGGCCAACCCCCGCTGCTCAATCAAGGGAGTGGAAATGTACAGAAACCAGAGGCCTTCTTCGGTCGTCTTGACCCAGAATGCGGCGCGTACCTCGAACTCGTCTTGCACGAGTTGACGTATAAGACGCTGACCCGCATCAATTTGGAATTCTACCAATGCATTTGAATCCATGGGAGAACTCCGTTCGGGTCGTTTGTAATAGCCTCGTAAATTTCCCGTGCTTCGTTCTCTGCCTTTTGCTGATATCTGCTTGCCTCTGTCCAAAGGCTTGCGACTCCCCAGAATCCCGCAAAGGCCGGGTTATTCTGGAGCAGATTTTGATGTATATCTCCAAGTCCTGAAAGGTGAATTAATTCAATTGGCTTATGAGTAAAGCATTTCTCCGAAAACCGCTTGTCTCTGAAAATCTCGCCTGTCCGCCCTACAAATGCAAGCACACATGCTTTGAGGCCGCACTCGATCGCATATCCCGCCAAGTAATATGCGCCCGACCACCGATCCGCACTTGGGGAATCGAGTAAAACCCTCGCGTCACAAACTCGGTCTTTGGCGAGTTGTTGCAATTCGCTTTGATTCACGGCGACGATCCACTTGAGTGTGGGGGGTCCCTTTACAATCATACCGAACGTGGGTTTGTTGGAATACACCCGATCCACTCGGCCGTCAATGATCTCGCGCTACGCCCAACTGCCTAGACGTAACAATAACCCCGGCGTCCTACCGAGAAGCAGAAGGCGTGTCCCAGATCCGCGAACGTCCTACTCCGTGGAGAGGACTGTGGAGGCCGGGGGGCTCCAGGGTGGGAGTCGTGACACCTCATCACCGCAAACCAGCACATCAACATGCTATCGTTACACAATGCCGCGATTCTCCCCTGCCCCATCTTGCCGAGGTTGCAGCCCTTTCGTACCCTGTTGGTTGATTATTACGTGATTTGGCGGGATTAGATAACCTGGGGCGAACGCGATGAGCGCAGCGCTGCGATACCGAATGGGATGGATCCTGGCCACAGTCCTGACCCTCTCCGGCGGGCAGGCGCGCGGAGACGAGCCTCGACTGGCGGACTACTTCGGGTTCCTGCCCCTGGAAGTCTATAAACTCGACCCGAGGGTCGGGAATCTAATCCTCAAGGACCTCGATGGCGACAAGACCGACGATATCGTCGTCGTCAATAATGGCCGCTCGCGGATCGACCTGCTCCTGAGTGGCAAAAAGGTCGGCAAGGAGGTCGAGACGGCCCCCGCCGACGACCAGGAGCCGAACCAGATTTCGAGCGACCGCCGGATGAGGCTGGTCAGCGTGCCGGTGAACAAGGAAGTCGTCAGCCTGCAAGTCGCCGACTTCAATGGGGATGGTCGTCCCGACCTCGCGTTCTTCGGCAACCCCGCGGAGCTCGTCATCATGCTGAATGACGGCCAAGGGGGCTACTCGACCGGAAAACGGCTCAACGTGGGGGAGGCGGTTGAGAACTCCAACGCATTGACGGTGGGCGATCTCAACCGAGACGGTCGCGCCGATCTGGCCCTGCTGCAGGCGAACGAGGTCGAGATCGTCTACCAAGGCGAAGGGGGGAAGCTCGGTGAACCCGAGCGGCTGCCGCATACCGCGAGCAATCCCCAGATGCTCAAGGCGGTGGACCTCGACGGCGACGGTGGCGACGACCTGGTGATTCTCGATGGGGGCACGGACGACCCGATCCGGGTCCGGTTCTCGGCACCGGGGGGAAAGCTTGGTCCCGAGCAACGCTTTTTCGTCGAGTCGCCGCGGGCGATCACATTCGCCCAGATCGATGGGAAGGCTGGCGTCGAGCTCCTCACGATCGAGGCTCAATCGGGTCGGGCCCGGGTCCTCAAGCTCGATGAAGCCGAGAAGGATGAATCGGGGACACGGGGTCGGCTCATCTTCTACCCGCTCCCGCCGGGCAACGAACGTGGGCGCTCGCTTGCGCTGGGGGACCTGGATGGGGATGGCAAGACGGACGTGGTGGTGACCGACCCGGCCAACGCCCAGTTCCTGCTCTATCGTCAGTCAGGGCGAACCGGTCTGGGCGCCGGCCAAAGTTTCCCCGCGCTGGTCGGTGGGCGGACGGTTCGACTTGCCGACCTGGACGGCAACGGAAAAGCCGAGGTCATCGTCCTCTCCGAACAAGAGAAGCAGATCGGCCGAAGCGTCCTCGAGGAGGGACGGCTGACATTCCCCACCCCGTTGCCGATCAGTGGGGAACCGGTCGCCCTCGACGTCGCCGACCTCGACGGTGACAAGACTCCCGAGGTCGTCTACGTCGCGCGAACCAAGCCGAACGGCAACGAAAGTTTCTCGTTGCGGGGCGTGAAGCGCGAAGCCTCGGGAACGTTTGTTCCGTTCCGTTGGGGGCAGGAGGATGAGGTTCCCTTGAAGGGCCTGACGAGCGCCCCGCCGGCCCTGCAAGTGCTTGACGTCAATCGCGATGGTCAGCCTGACGTGCTCGTCTTCAACGCGTTCGGCCCGCCGCTGCTCCTGCTCGGTCGCGCGGGGGGAGAGCCCCCTGCCCCGGCGGGTGGCAGCCTCGGCCCGCTCGCGGGGGTCACGCCGGCCGGTCTGACCTTGGCGGACCTGAACGGCCCGGCCTTGATCGTGGCCCAGAACACGTTTGCCCGCAACTTGGTGCTCGACAAGCAGGGAGTCTGGGAGGTCAAGGATCAATACAATTCCGGTCGCGGCTCGGCTCAAATCCTCGGTGCCGCCGCGCTTGATGTCGATGGGGACGGAACCAAAGAGATCGTCCTGCTCGACAAGAGCTCCAAGTCGCTCCTCTTCCTCGAGTACCGAGACAAGGTCTACCGCCCGAACGGATCGCTCGCCGTCGGCCCGATCGACTTCCAAGGGATGCATGTCGCCGACCTCGACGGCGATGGTCGCGATGACCTGCTTCTCGCCGGAACCGACCGCTTCGGCGTGGTCCTGACCGGCCAAAAAGGCCAGAGGCTGAGGCCGATGGCAAGCTATGAGTCGAACCGGACCGAAGCCAAGCTCGCCGACCTCGCCGCTGGCGACCTCAATGGAGATGGTCGCCCCGACATCGTCCTGACCGACATCGCCGAACATTTCATCGAGATTGTCACGTGCTCGAGCCCGACCGACCTCAACCGTGCGTTCGCGTTCAAGATTTTCGAGCGCAAATCGTCCCGTGGCCTCAATGACATGGTCGAGCCCCGCGACCTGGCCGTCGGTGATGTCGATGGCGACAAGCGGGCCGACCTGGTCTTGATCGTCCACGACCGCATCCTCGTCTACCGGCAGGATCCGGGCAAGCCGGCCGACGAGAAGGCGAAGTAAACCGAAAATCGACCGAGCGGAGCGCCTGGGCGAGTCGTCAGGGCTTGCCCTTGTTTCCCTCGATCACCAGGTCGACCGCCGAGAAGTGTTCGTGATCGCTCTGCGTCTGCTTGCTCTCCACTCGGATCAAGTAGACGCCGGGCGTGTCGATCCGCACCGTGTTCCTCTGGCCGGCCTTCGACCCCGGCTTGAAGTCCATGTCGAATGCGGTCTCAAGCACGACGTCGCCGCTCAGGTCGGGCAGGTCTTTCTGGCCGACCTTGTCCTGGCGCGCGATGAAGAAGTGCACGACCACATTCTCCAAGGTCTTGTGCGGATAGACGTTGGTCATAACCCACTCGATCCGGATCGGGTCGCCGACCTTCGCCTTGAGCACCGGGCGCGGATTCTTGCCCGATTCGGGCGGGGTCTGATCGACGAACGCCGTCTGCTTGGTGTTTCCAGGGCCGGTCACGTCGAGGTGGATCTTGGCGTGTTCCGCCCGCGCCCACGGGCCAAAGCAGGTCAGGCCCAAGGTCGCGAGCACGATCGAGCGCAGCATCACCAGATCTCCTGGTTTGGAGGGTTCGTCGGATCACGGGGAACGTGTCCGATCGGGTCGCATCGTAACGAGGAACAGGGTCGCCATCCATCGTTTGGAGGATTCCCCGACTCGTTCTTGCTCGTCGCGACGACCGATCTCTCTTGTGTGATAACCTTGAATTCGGGTCCGCTCGCCCTCCGTCAGGGAATGCGCCGCGTACAATCGCTACGACCCGCAAGGCCCCCCAAAGCTTGGGAGTGCGACACATGAAACTCCGGACTGACTGCTCGTTCCTCCTCGCGAGGATCGTGACCCTCTCGCTGGCCTTGACCCTCCTCTCCGCCTGTAGCGCCACGGCGGGGAACAACCGTTGGGCCGATCCGGCCTGTCCTCCCGGCACGGAGCCGTCGCGAAGCATTGTCTATCGCCCGATCCTCTCGAGACTTCCGACTCGGACGTTCTATCCGTCGGGCTACGCGGGCGCCACTTACCCGCCGCTCGGCCAAGGCGACCGGGCCGCGGTGCGCACCGCGCGGCGGCCGAACTATTCGGGTTGGTTTGGGGGCCGCTGAGTCGGTCGGGCGGGTAGGCCGGGTCCACTCCAGGAAAATCCGGGAACGTCTTTGGACGCGATGAGCAGAAACGGATTACAATCCGTTGAGCGTGGAGAACGATGCAAATCGACCGAGAAGACGCCACGCTGTTCGTGCCGCCTGTCCGCGCTGAGGGGTCGAAAGGACGGTCCGTTCGATGAGTGCGGGCGATTTGCGAATCGGGATCGTGGGCGCGGGTCAAGTTGCGCGCAAGCGGCATCTCCCCGGCTTCATGGAACTGCCAGGCGTCCGGGTCGTCGGCGTCTGCAACCTGCGCCGGGAGTCCGCCGGGCGAGTGGCCCGCGAGTTCAACATCCCGAAAATCTATGGCAACTGGGAACACTTGATCGAAGATGACGAAATCGACGCGATCGTCATCGGCGCCTGGCCTTATCTCCACTGTCCGGTCACACTCGCCGCGCTCGATGCCGGCAAGCACGTCCTGACCGAAGCCCGGATGGCGATGAACGCACGCGAAGCCGGGCGAATGTTCGACCACGCCAACGAGCTGCCGAACCTCACGGCCATGGTCGTTCCCAGCCCCTACGGCCTGACGGGCGACGCCTTCATGCGCTCGCTCATCGATGCCGGATATCTCGGAACACTGCGCGAGGTCCACGTGCGGGGGCTTTCCAGCGATCTGGCCGATCCTGAGACCCCGCTCGGCTGGCGGCAAACGACCAAGTATTCCGGCTTCAATATGCTCGATCTGGGCATCCTCTACGAGACCGCACTCCGCTGGGTCGCCCCGGCCAATCGCGTCTTTGCGTTCGCCTGGAAACACATCGGTAAACGGATCGACCCCGAGTCTGGCGAGCTTGCCAAGACGGGCACCCCGGATAGCGTCCAGGTGTTAACCACGCATACGGACGGATCGAGCGGCGTCTACCGGCTGAGCGGCGTCGTCTTGCACGACGTGGGGATGAGCATCAGTCTGTACGGCAGTGAGGGGACCCTGATTTACGACCTCACCCACGACGTGATCCGAGGCGCTCGTCGCGGCGAGTCCGCACTCGAGCCCCTGCGAATTCCGTCCAAGCTGCGCGGGGGATGGCAAGTCGAGGCCGACTTTGTCGCCGCCATCCGCGGTGAGAAGCCGGTCACCCGGACTGACTTTGCCACCGGGGTCCGCTACATGCAGTTCACCGAAGCTGTCGCGCGGAGCTCACGACACCAATCGCCCGTCGCGCTCCCCTTGAAAGAGTTCTCCAACCCCAGCCTTTGAAACGGCTCGATCTGGATCAACTCCTGCTTATTTTTTTGGCTCGACCACGGGTCGCGCCGCGCCGCGACGGGCCGCGAGGCCCGCGCGGAGCACCGCGCGAGGTCCCTTACGAAGGGGTTGAACTTCCTGGACCGGATCGTTGGCACGATATTCGGTTTCCACCCAGGCGCGGAACCGTTCGGGGGAATGGACGAGCCACTTCCGCTTCAACCAGTCGGCGTACTCGAGAAACGGCTCGTGGAGATTCTCCGGGCCCAACAGCGGCACGTGCCCGTAAAAGAGCGAGAACGCTTCGAGCGCCTTCTCCGGGGGCGTTCCCGACCGGACCATGAGATAGAGTCCGCTTGCCAGTCCCGTGCGATCGGACCCTGATTTGCAGTGGATCAGGAGCGGATAACGACAGCGCTGAAAGAGATCGATCAGGGTCAGGAGATCGCGACGCTTCGGCCGTTGGGTCGCACTCATCGGATAGTCGTAGAAGTCGACCCCCTCGGCGCTCACCAGTCCCACTTCGTCCGTATAGAACGGGTCGGATGACCCGCCCCCTCTGAGATTCAGGATCGACCCAAGCTTGTAGGTCTTGATCAGCCCTTTCAGGTTCGCCTCCGGCTGGGCCGACCGATAGACAAGCCCCTTGGCCACGACCCCGAAATTCCGATGAAATAGAGGGTTTCGGAACAAGAACGCCACGCCCCACGCAACCACGAGCAGGAGGCCGACCACGACGAGGCGTCGCTGCCGACGCTGGCGGGTTCTTGATTGAGTCAAACCAGGACATCCTCAGCCAAAAAGAACCAGAGTACGCTCGGCAGCCAAATCCGGCGGCCCGAAGCGGCTGAAATCTATCGCCAACGAGGAATGGGTCAACCCCAGTCCTCGCTTCCAGCCGTTGGCAACAATCCTTCGCAACTCGTTTCTCGGACGGTCGCGGTGCCTCGCTCCCGTCAAAGGCGACCAGCCGCGTGCCCCGGAACCCCGGTCGATCGCCCTGACGTCATTACTGAGGCTTAGACGCTGACGCCGCACTCCTTGAGGAATGATCGAAGCGGGTCGAGTCCTTTGAACTGGACCGCCTTGAAACCGAGCGCCAGCGCGGGTTCCACGTTAAGGGCGCGGTCGTCGATGAAGATGGCATCCTCGGGATGACACGCGGCAATCCCGAGCGCATTCTCATAGATTCCCTCGTCGGGCTTGACCTGACCGAGGTAACACGACACCAGGAACCCTCGAAAAATCTCGTCGAGGCGAAACATCTCAACCCGATGCTCGTGGAGCTCACGCGACTCGTTGTTGAGAGTGTAGAGCCGGCAGTTCTCCGTCTTGGCGAGCTCTCTGACCCAGTCCAACGTTTCGCCTAACACCTTCGACTGTGCAAACATGAATGCCTTGAACTCGTCGGGAGTGAACCGGCGAGGATGCGAAAAGACCGCCTTCCTGAGGTACTCATCCAGGCTCAACCGGCCGGTCTCGACGGCCGTTTTGAGCATCTCGTGCCGGGTCTGAAATTCCTGATAATCGAGGTCGAAAACCTCCGCGGCGGTTCGGCGCGCCGAGGTGTCCCAGCCGTTGGTCAGGAGCACGCCCCCGAGGTCGAAAAACAGAGTCGGGACGCGGACCATTGCTCACTCCTTGTCGTTGACGCCAAGGCTTTCGAGACTCACGTAAGAGGCCGCCAGTAGAACGTACGACTCTCGCTTTACGCCAACCGGAAACCAACCGGGCCGCGTAAGCTCGGTTTAGCCGTCGAGATACGCTTCGTCCTCCAGCCCGCGGAGGTAAGCGAGGGCTTGGTCGAGCGTCTCCACGGGAGTTCCCGGGACGCGTCCCGCCTCGTCGAGGTCGCGAAGCAGTTTCAAGTCGTCGAGATATTCCGACGCGTCGAGAATTCTCCGACCGCGCTGGCTCAAGGTTCGTTCGCGGAGCGCGACCAGATCCGGAAGGTGCTCGATCAGCCAGAGGGTCCGCTCGGTGACTGCCCCTCGAAGCGCTTCCACTCCGGCCGCGACGTGCGCCTTGGGATCGATGGCCTTGCCCACGTCGTGGAGCAGAGCGGCCAGCAGAAACTCCTCGTCGTAAGGGCGCGCATGACGCGCCCGCTCAAAGACCTGGAGACTATGGAAAAGGGCGTCTCCCTCGGGATGCTGAAACGGATTTTGCTTGACTGACTCGAGCGGTTGCAAGCGCATCTTGTAGATGGCGAACCGGTCGACGTGATCGGCCAGGGCCTCAAGGGTGGGTTCCTCTTCGGCTTCATCGTCCTCGACCACCGGCTCCTCAATGCCGGATCGGGAGTTGGCGAGGAAGATCACCTGCTCGCGAACCTCGGCGTCCGAGGGGAGATCGCCGGGCCTGACCCGGTGTCCCAGCACGGCCGCCGCCTTGCGCTTGGCCGAATAGTATTCGTTCTCAGTGGCATCGCCGATCCGGATCGGGACCTCCCCCGGATTCAGGGCGAGAATGTCGTACATCCGTCTGGCGGCTTCGACGGCGATCTGGTTCCGTACGCGAGCCGTGACACGCGGCGTTTGGTGGGGCTTGCGAAATCGATCCTGCATCGGTAGCGCCCGGTTGGAGCATGGAATCCGGCAAGGGTTTACCGGAGCGAAAAATCAGGACCGGATGATCCGGTTGCTTCAGCCTCAGCGCCGCACGCGGAAGCCTTCCTCTTCCGGAATCATAGGCCCTCGACCCCTGAGACGGAACGGCAACGCACCCGACCTTCCTAACATTAGGCATCGCCCTCAACTCGAGAGAGCCCGCATCGTCTTCCCCGGATGTGGCGTATCAAGGGGAGGGTGCCCCGGTCGATTCGACCGCGGTGAGCTCAGCTCTTGCGGCAGACGAAGACCTGGGTTAACTCCTCCCCGCTCGCAGTCCCCAGCGAGACGGTCGTCTCAAAGCCGGCGTCCCTCAGGAGATCGGGCCAATCCGCGCCGAACTCGGTGAACACGGGATACCCGTGATCCCCACCAGGATGGTGGATCAGCGGACCGCGTGAGACAATCGTCCCATCGGGCATGAGCTGCGCACGAGCATAGGTCGCAGGCACGTCGGGCAAAACCGGCACCGTGAAGATGTGGCGGCCCCCCGGAACCAGGATGCGGCGAATCTCGCGAAGTGCGGCATCGAGGTCGGGGACGTGCTCGAGCGTCTCGGATGTCAAAACAAGGTCGAATGACTCATCCGGGTAGGTGAGACGCGTCAGATTCTCGCAACGAATCCCAGCCACCACGGTCCCCGGTTCCGCCCCTTCTTGATACTCGGAATAGGCCAATCCAGGGAGTCTGCGCAGGACATCGTGAAGCCCTTCGATCTGGTTGATCTCGGCCACCCGTAGCCGTTGCGCCTCGGCTCGGCGCACCCAGGCCGCAACCGAAGCCGCCGACGTGGGAGGGTCCCCCGTGGGATAGGTCTCAAGGAGAACGCGGGCGATCCGACGCGCCCGCAGCTTCGCCCCGCACCACGCGCAGTTGCATGACTCCCTGCGTGCAACAGCTTCGATCCAGTGCGGGGCAAGTCCCCAGAGTTCGGCCAACCGGGATGGAACCAGGCTGGCCTGATAGAGCATCGGCCCGAATCGACCACACGCCGCACACCAATCACAACGTCCCTGGATGATTGCCGTTGCGCATTGCTGGGTTCGTCCCACGAGGCGATGAGCTCGATTCCAGACGGGGACCAGCCACGCTTTTAACCAACGAGGAATTCGCGGCATCTCGAGCAACGTTCCTCTCGGGTTCAACCGGGCTTGCGGGTCGCCTTGACCCTCTCCGCCCGCTTGGGCTACGATAACCTCAAATTCGGCCCATGTGTGAATAAACGCGCGAAGGTCGACCCATCTAGAACCCAGGACGGCGGCGATGGCGTACAGCACGGTGGTGAAGCGACACAAGACGCGGGTTGTCAGCGTCGGCGATCACCTGGTCGGAGGCGACCATCCGATCTCGGTCCAGTCGATGACGACGACGAATACATTCGACGTCGAAGAAACGATCGCGCAAATCCAGAAGTTGGAAGAAGCGGGTTGCGAGATCATCCGCGTGACCGTCCCCAAGAAGGAGGACGTCGAGGCCTGCCGCCTGATTCGCGCGCGGATCAAGATTCCGTTGATCGCCGACATCCACTACGACTACCGGATGGCCTTGGCCTGCCTTGAGGCCACGACCGACGCCGGCCGTCCCGCGGTGGACAAGATCCGGATCAATCCCGGCAACATCGGTGGCACGGACCGCTTCAAAGAGGTGATCCGCAAGGCCAAGGACAAAGGGATCCCGATGCGGGTGGGGGTCAACTCCGGGAGCCTCGAAAAAGACCTGATCGAGAAGTATGGCTTCCCCTGCCCCGAAGCCCTGGTCGAAAGTGCCCTGAGAGCCATCGAGACGGCGGAAAGTCTTGGTTACCGAGACATCATCGTCTCGCTCAAGGCGAGCCACGTGCCCACGGCCGTGGAGACCTACAGCCAGTTCGCCGCGAAGTGCGACTACCCGACCCACGTCGGGATCACCGAGGCCGGCTCGCGGGAATATGGGACCCTCAAGAGCGCGGCGGGCATCGGGTCGATTTTGCTCCGGGGGATCGGCGATACGATCCGGGTCTCGCTGCTGGGAGACCCGGTTCCCGAGATCGCGGCCGGCTTCGACATCCTCCGTGCCTGCGATCGCCGGGTCAATCGCCCCGAGGTCGTCGCCTGCCCGACTTGCGGCCGGCTCGACATCGACCTCGAGCGGATCGTCGCCGAGGTCGAGGCCAAGATGGCGCATCTCAAGAACCCGCTCCGCATCAGCATCCTCGGCTGCCTGGTCAACGGCTTCGGCGAAGCCAAGGAGGCCGACCTCGGGATTGCCGCCGGAGCGGGCAAGGGGATCATCTTCAAGAAGGGGGTCCCGATCCGGCACGTCACCGAAGCCGAGATGGTCGAAGCCTTGCTCGAAGAAGTCGGCCGGTTCGACGAGGACACCCCCGCGTTGAAGTCGTACCAAGAGAAGAAGAAGTCGGCCCTGCCGATCCTCAACTGACCGACGAACAACTCACACGCCTCGGCACTTCGATCCACGATTCCAATGCCACAAGGCCGCCTTCCGACCTCAATCAAATGAGTCGGAAGGCGGCCTTGCTCGCACTGAATCGTCCCACCAGTGCGTCGACGACTCGAATCAGACGCGAAGGCCGACGGAGACGTACTTCGTCTCCTGGTAGGCCTCGAGCCCCTCCTGGCCAAGCTCACGGCCCAGGCCCGACTCCTTCATGCCACCGAACGGGCATTGCGGGGTCGCGGGAACCGGGTCATTGATCCCGATGATCCCCGCCTCCAGGCCCTCCGCCATTCTCGTGGCGATGGTCAGGTCATTGGTAAAGACGTAGGCAGCCAGGCCATACGGGGTGTTGTTCGCGGCCGCGATGACGTCATCGAGCTTCGAGAAGTCGAGCAGCGGCATCACGGGTGCAAACGGTTCTTCGGTCATGATCCGCATCTGGCCGTCGACCTCGCGGATCACGGTGGGCTCGAACCAGTACCCCTTGTCGAACCGGTCGGACCGCGCTCCACCCGTCAAGATTTTCGCGCCTCGGCTGCGTGCGTCTTCGATCAGCGCCGCCGTTTTGTCGAGGGCGCGAGACTCGAACATCGGCCCGACCTGCACGCCCGCTTCAAGACCATCGCCCAATTTGAGTTTCTTGGTCAGTTCGACCGCGACCTCGGTGAACTGCTTCGACACTTTCTCGTGAACGTAGAACCGCGAGGGAGCGATGCAGACCTGGCCGTTATTGCGGAACTTGCCGATCACGGCGGCTTGCGCCACCTGTTCGATGTCCGCGTCGGGGAAGACGATCAGCGGCGCGTGGCCACCGAGCTCGAGACTGAGCCGCTTCACCCCGTCGGCCGAGCGGCGGATCAGTTCCTTGCCGACGGCGGTCGACCCGGTGAAGCTGATTTTTCGCACCGCCTGGTTTTCGAAGAAGGCATCGGCGATCGGTCGGGCTTCGCCCATCACCAGGTTGGCCACACCGGGCGGAAGTCCAGCGTCTTCCAGGCATTGGAACATCTGGAGCAACGTCAAAGGGGTCTGATCCGCCGCGCGACTCACCACCGTGCAGCCCACCGCCAGCGCGGGTGCAATCTTGCGACTGGGCAGGGCCGCGGGAAAATTCCAAGGGGTGATCGTGCCCACGACCCCGACAGCATGCTTGATCACGTAATGTCGCTTGGCCGTGTTCGCCGAGGGGATCGTCCGGCCATACGAACGCTTGCCTTCTTCGGCGTACCATTCGAACGTGTCGGCGGAGTGGAGCACCTCGGCCTTGGCCTCGGGAAGTGGTTTTCCCTGCTCTTGGGTGAGCGTCCGGGCGATCGTCTCGACCCGCTCCCTCATCAATTCGGCAGTCTTCTTGAGGATTTTGGAGCGGTCGTAAACCGAGGCGTCCCGCCACGCCGGAAAGGCGCGAGTCGCCGCCTCAATGGCGCGGTCCGCTTCAGCCCTGCCTCCAAACGCAACCTCCGCAATGGTCGACTCATTTGCCGGATTGATGACCGCGAGCGTGGTGCCACTCAGGGCATCGCACCAGACTCCGTTGATGTACATTTTGGTAGGAAGACTCGCGGCTGTCGCCATCAGTTTCGCTCCTCAAACCCGATAATCGTCATACTCAGCGCTTGACTCTGAGCAAGACGTTTGGTCATCATCCACCCTTTTGCCAGACCCACACGATACAGGTCACTCCTCGGACATTCAACCAAACCCCCCTGTCGCCTCTCGTGAGAGGCCAACGATTAGTTTCCGGTTAGCTCAGTATTTTACGTAGGTCTCCTAATGCCTCATTATCGGAACTTCGGTAGGCGCAAATTCGGAATGAGCGCACAATCCCACTCAAGCGGTTGAACCGGTGGTTCCGATATTTGGATGTGGAGCCGCATAACTCAAACAGCGATTCTGCCGTACGCGATCGCGAGTTGCCCCTGACGGCTTTAGCTGGTGTGCCATGACTCGATCGACCTCAGCAAGATGGATCTTCCAGCGACGACGCTGGCTTGAGGCACTTTTCAGTCTGAGTCTGCTCGGATGCTTCGCTTCCTCCGCGGAAGCAAGCCCGATCCGACAGTACCGCATCACAGCAAGGGGTGCGCGAGATCTCAGAACATGGACGTCGTTTCTCGCGGGTGGCAGTGGACTTTGGTCGCAGGCCAAGGCCCCGCACATCTCGGGGGCCGTCCACCGAGCGATGGTCGTTGCGCTCCAGTCGGCGGACCCCAGGTCGACACCCTGGGTGCAATACCTGCTCTGGCGCCAAGGCCTGAATATCGCTCGATTTAACCACTACCATCCGGTCCTTGGTCCGGTCCTCGAACAGCTTCCGCCACCGGTCGCGCCCCCCACGAACCCACCGGCGAGTGGAGAAATCATTCCGCCCATCGAGGTTCATCCGAACGGACCCGAGCCGAGTTCGATCATCGTCGCGCTCGGCCTCGCCGGAGCCGGCATTTGGTGGCGATCCCGCTCGGGCCGTTCGCCGACCGTGCTGGCGCCCACTTGAGCCGGGTTCGGGTGCGGCGTCGAAACCAGGTCCAAGGCAAGGAGGTCGCGACGCCGCGACCTCCCTCCTACCATCTGGGCCTGCGCAACGTGCCTCGGATGGACCTGTTTGCGTTGCTGGTCCCGACCTTGGTTTTTGTTACACTGAGGTCGGGTGTGAACTCCTCGGATGCAGCCCCTGTCTAGCAAAGGGCGAGGGGCCGCCGACGGAGCACCAACAAGGCGTAAGGTCTCGATGATGCGCGAAGCGAAGACGTTCTACGTGACGACCGCGATCGACTATCCCAATAGCCGCCCGCATATCGGCACCGCGTTCGAGAAGATCGGTGCCGACGTCCAGGCGCGGTTCCGTCGCATGGAAGGGTACGACGTCCACTTCCAGATGGGCAACGACGAGAACACCAACAAGGTGACTCTCCGCGCTCGGGAACTGGGGATGGAGACCAAGCCCTACGTCGACGACATGGCCCACCAGTTTCGCGAAGTCTGGAACGCCCTCGAGATCTCGTTCGACGACTTCATCCAGACCAGCGAGACCCGGCACCACAACGGTTGCCGCAAGTTCATTCAGGCCGTCTACGACGCCGGCGATATCTTTAAAAAAGCCTACACCGGCCTCTATTGCGACGGCTGTGAAGAGTTCAAGACCGAGAAGGTGCTGGTGGAAGGGCGATGCCCGAACCACCCGCACCTCACCCTCAGGGCGGTCGAGGAAGAAAACTACTTCTTCCGGCTCTCGGCGTTCGGCGATCGTCTGCGAGCGCATTACGACGCTCACCCCGAGTTCATCCAACCCGAAAGTCGGCGCAACGAGATCATCAACCTCGTCGAAGGGGGCCTCCAGGACGTCGCGATCACCCGCAAGGGATTCACCTGGGGGATCCCCGCTCCCTTCGACCCCGATCAGACGATCTACGTCTGGTTCGATGCGCTCCTGAATTACATCACGGCCATCGGCTACGGCAGTGACGACGCCCAGTTCCAGGCCATTTGGCCAGCCGACGTCCACGTGATCGGTAAAGACATCACCCGGTTCCATTGCGCCCTCTGGCCGGCCATGCTGATGTCGGCGGGACTCCCCCTGCCCCGTCGCGTCTTTGGCCACGGCTTCGTCTACAACAAGGACGGGTCCAAGATCTCCAAGTCGACCGGCACCGCGGTCGACCCGATGGACGTGTCCAAAGTCCATGGCGCCGACGCCTTTCGCTACTACTTCATGAGAGAATGTCCGTTCGGCGGCGACGGCAACTACAGCGAGAAACGATTTGCCGAGGTTTACAACTCGGACCTCGCCAAGAACCTCGGCAACCTTTACAGCCGCACCTTGTCGATGTGCATGAAGTACTTCGAGGGCCAACTCCCCGACGCGACCGCCGTCGATGCCACCGCCTGGCTCGCCGGACTCGACCTCAGCGCCTTGGTCGAGGAACTCCGATCCAAGGTCGCCGCCTTCGAGTACAACCTCGCGCTGCAACGGATCTGGCTCGAAGTCCTCGACGCCGCGAATCGCTATATCGACGTCACAGCCCCGTTCAAACTTGCCAAGATCGACCTCGAGGCCTGCAAGGCCGTCATGGTCAACCTGGCCGAGGCGCTTCGCGTCATCGCCATTCTCATCAAGCCGTTCACGCCCAAGACGGCCGAGATCTTCTACCGTTCGTTTAACTTTGAGCAGGCCCAACCGTGGGAGCAGGTCGGCTACCGCGATGCCGCCACGCGACTCGCCGTGCCCGACTTGCACGTCACCGCGGAAATCGTCGCGGGCAAACCGGTCCCGCTCTTCCCTCGAATCGACGACGAGCCGGCGCAGTCTTGACCCCTCACTTCCAACATTGGGGCTCACGAATCGGCACTCGGTCGAGTGCCGATTCGTTTACAACCACGCAAACAGCCCTTGCTGCGCAAACAACCAGATTTGCGGTAATGCGCAGCGCAACTTGACCATCCCGCGGACCTTTCTTGCCAGACCTCCGCCCGGGCCCGCGATCGGCCAGGCCTCGCCCGTAACTTCCCTGGATTGACCAAGACGTTTCGGCCCAATGGATTGCAACGAGCCCCGGTGCGGCCTCGCGCGACGGCCCCGATTCGAAGCAACGCCCAGTCCGGCCACTTTGGCCTGATTGTCCTGGTCAATTCAGGTCTTGAAAGAGTTTGGCACCGAATCTGCACTACTCACTCAGCCGCCAATCCAGCTCAGTCCTTGAAGATTGTGCCGATTGGTTAAGGTTTGCCACTAGAAAACGTCGAAATCATATCTGCTGATACTTACTCAATTTTGATGAAGCATTCCCTTCATCAGGTTTCTCACTTCGTCCATTCAGCGGCTCACGCCTCGTTCAGGGTGGTTCTCCTCGACTCTTGGTTCTCGGGAGGGACGGCGATGAAGCACAAACGAGAAGTCGCAGTGACCTTGACCCCCGAACTCTTCGATCGTCTCCGGGTCGAGGCCGAGCTGCTCGGCGTCTCGATCACCTGGCTGGTCGCATCCCTCATCGTCGACACCGTCGATAAGGTGCCGATTTCACTCACCTCTCTCTAACATCGGGTTACCGACGAATCGCTCCCGGGCTCTCGGAAGCAATGGCGATCAGCTCGTCAGCGTCGCGCGGAACCTGGCCCTCTCGTGTGCGCAGGTCCGCAAGTAGATTGCCGTGGCCATAAACGTATCAGAGCTGGTTGGCCCCTCGCCTGAAGGCGTATGCGCGAGCGCGTCCAGGAGCGCCGCGCCCGTGGCAAATCCGCTACGGTTGAGGGTCGCCGTTTCTGCGGCGATCATGTTCGAGCTTGTCGGGCGCTGAGAGGCGATGCCGGACAACATCGTCGCGATCCAGCGCCGTCGGAGTGGGCCGAGAGGGTCTTCCTCAAGGGGCAAGCCCTGGACGTTCAGGACCACGGCCGTTGCCCGGGCATTCCGGAGGAAGTGGCGTTGAAGCTCGTCGAAACCGAGGCAGATTCGGCCGCCCCAGGACTCGGGGAGCTCCAACCGTGGCTCGGCGTCGGCCCGCGAGTCGTCGGCAAGATTGGCGACCGCAAGCGGAGCGACGATCCTCGGCTCCAGCAGATTCACTCGGCCGATGACTAGCAACCGCAACCCCGGCGCGTGGCTCAGCATGCGCAGGTTCTCGCGGAAGCACAGCGTTTCGCTTTCATTCTCGATCGCCAGGCGGATCGTCGCAGCCTCCGCGGTGGGTTGGAAGAGCAGTTCAGGCCCGACTGCGCCCAAGATCGCCCCTTCGAGGAAAACGAAATCCCAGCCGGCAGACTTCGCGTCGGCGGGAACCGCCGCCTGCGCATACACCGCGTTCCACTGGTCCGGCAGCGGTCGCCGGAATCGCTCCGCGATCGCTTCGGTTCGCCAGCTCGATGGCCCCTGTTCGGCAATCCGAATGCTCTTGCCTCGGCCAAGGCGGCCGTCCTCAGAGGCGGTCAGGTCGGTCCCTAGGTACAGGCCGCGGGCGAGTTGCTTCGCCGATTGGATCATTGGGCCGATTTCGATGCCGCCCAGGTAGGCGTCGCTGGCTTGCTGAGACTCGCCCGGGCGGACATCCGAAGCCGAGTAGATCCGACCGTCTTCGCCGAGAAAATAAACCGCGGCCCCGGCGAAGCCACTGCGAGTGACGATCGGCTCGGCGAACAAACCGTGGAGCTTACGCGGGCGGACCGGCCTCTGCTTGCGACGCGCCGTGCCGATCCAGAAACCGGCGATCGGCTTCTCGCGGAGCACATGGTGGCTGGTTTCCAGCACGTCGGCGATGTCCTCGGCAAGCTGCCCGGGATCGGCGGCCGGCGCACGCGCCCGAATCTCGCTCGTACCCGCGATCACGCGTAGCCCCAGCGCGGCCAGACGATGCAGCCCTTCGGCGCGGCATTGATGGACCGCGCGGAGGAGGCTCGATTGCACGACGACCCCGCTGCTCGCGACGCCGACGCGCAAGAGGTGGGTCACGCTGGTGCCGAGCTCGCGCGCGGCTTGCCGCTGACTTTCCGCGGGCTCCACGAGGTGCTCCACTACGTCCAACGCGTCCGACACGTCCGACGCGACTTGTTCTTTTTCATCCGCCCGCGGAGACTCGACGAGCGCGACCTCCAATCGCGTCAGACAGGCCAGCACGTGGAAACAATGGGGCGACAGCAGGCACGTGCATGCGATCTGCTCCACGACCAACACGTGTCCGTGCGGTAGGGTGACGGTTTCCCCTCCGGTCTCCACCGACCAGGTCGCTTCGCCCGCCTGCCAATTCCAGCTAGCGGCGGCGTCGGGAGTGCGGTCGAGGCGGCGGCGGACTCGATCGGGTGTCGATTCGATCATCACCGCGACGAGGTCGGGGGAAACGGTGGGGCGATCGGCGCTCATGATGAAGCCTTGCGAATATGATCGCCGACCCATTGGGCCAGCCGCTCGGGGCTTACGGCGGCGACCGACATGCCCGCCGACACGACTCCCGAGGCATTGCCGGCGTGGTAGCGCGGCCTGGCGTCATCATCCAGGGCCGCCAGCCCGAGCAGCTTCGCGCCCGAGTCTGCCAGCATCCTGATCTCGGCCAGCATTTCCGGGACGGACACACCTTCCTCGAAGTCGGTGACCAGGACGACCAGCGTCCGCGACGGGTTCCGGATCGCTTCGCGCGCGGCCCGCAGCCCCAGGCCGATGTGCGTCCCACCGCCCACTTGCACTTCCAAGAGCAGCGTGAGGGGATCGTCCACAGCGCCGGACAGATCGATGACCTCGGTGCTGAACGCGAAGAAGCGAACATCAATGGCCGGCAGCGCCGAGAAGATGGCTGATGCCAGGGCACTGTAGATGACGGACGCTTCCATCGACCCGGATACGTCCACCACGAAGATCAGGTGCCAGTCCATGTGCCGACGCGCCGCACTGCGGTAGATCAGACGCCGCGGCGCGAGGGCCACGCGACCGTCGTCCCGGCGATAGGCCGTATTGAGATTGGTGGCCACGGTTCGGCCGAAATCGAGCCGACGACTGCGCCGGCGCGTCGGCCGAGCGGTACTCAGTCCCGACAAGGCCGGCCGCAGGCGATCCGACAATTGCTTGGCCAGGCGTTCGGTGATCCCGCGTGCCAATTGACGCAAACGCCCCAGTTCCCGTTCGGGAAGCGCCCCGCGAAGGGAGAGGACCTGTTCGAGCAGGGCGACCGACGGCCGTACCGTGCTGGGGTCGAGATGCTCGAGCATCGCGGACCGGCCACCCGCGGCCGCCTCGCCGAGCACCTCCTCGCAGACCTCTTTGCCGAACAGGCCGTTGACATCGTTGACCCATTCCCGGGCCGACGGCGAGGCGGCCTCGGTCCCGCCCTGCCCGGCGAGATCGTCCCGGTGGCCTCGGCCCTCGCGGGCGCTGGCGCCGTAGAGTTGGTCGAGAGTCGTCGCGGCGCGCTTCCCTTTCGCACTCTTGCAGCCTTGCACGCCCAGGACCAGCCGCCAACGCTCGGCCAGCGTCAGTTCTCCCGGCGGTTCGCTGACACGAATCGAGGCGGCGTGGGGATCGGATTTCCCGGGCCCACGCAGCGAGAACTCGGGCAGGAGGTGGGCGATCGCGGCCCTCCCGGCGCGGTCGGCGGCGGTCGCGCAGGCCAACGCGACCGGGTCGTCGATCGTGCGTGTGCCGGCGGCCGCCGATCCGCCCGGCTCGAGGACCGCGAGCCGGTCGATCAGCAGTCGGGCGCGATCCGCGGGCGTCAGCGTTTGGAATCCGCCGCGCAGCGCAGGCAGCCTGGCCAAGAACTCTTCATCCGACGACGAGGCCAAGCGCTCATCCAGGCCACTCAACCAGACGGGATCGGAGGAAACGAGCGGCGACAGCGGGACCATCAAGCCTTGCAAACGCGAGCGCAATTGCACGCGTCCTTCACTCATTGACGCTCCGTCGTACCAGCTCGCGAGCATGGCGCCGAGCCGGTCCGCCGCGACCTGCCCGAGCATCGCCAGGGCTCCCCAGGCCGCCCCTTGCATCCGGGGCGATCCCTCGCCTTGCAATCGTGCCAGGTGGGACCTCAAGGCCGGCAGGAGCGGCGACGGCTCACGCCCCTGCTCGCCCTGGCGGAGATCGCCGCGAACCATGGCCGTCAGGTCGACGAGGGCGACCACATCCGCGGGTTCGTCCGAGCCGCGCAGTCCATCCAGGCCGCGTAGAGCCGCCTCGAGCAACGGTAGGTCGTCCAGCAGCTCGGGATTCGCCTCGAATCGCTCGACGTCGGGCGAAAGGACATCGTCGTCGTTCAGCGGCAGGCCGAGGATGTGGCCGGCGGCGATGCGCTGGAGAATGGCCGCCGATTCGATCAGATGCGCGGCGGACGCGGTCTGAAGGAATGGGCCGTCGAGCTGGACGAGCAAGGCCTTGACCGAATCTACCAGGCCGCACTCCGCCGCGGCCGACAGGCGTGCGAGGGTGGTTTGCGGATGCTGGTGCTCGAGATGATCGTCATCGGCGTCCGCCGCATCGGGCTGCCGGAGCCGCCGCACGGCGGCCTCGCACACTTGCGTCAAGGTCACGCCGTGAATGCCCACCGCCTCGACCATGGCCGTCGTGGCGCCGGTCCATTGCACCTGCCAGACTTCCGTCAGGTTCTCGCGATTGCCGAGTGCTCCGGCATCCAGCCGCTCCGCGTAGCCGATGCCAACCAGATTCAATCGCCGAAACAAGACCGCACGGCCTCGATCGAGCCGCGACCGCAACGGATCGAGCCGTAGTTCGCGTGCCTCCTCACCGCTCGCATCTGGGCCGGGCACCCTGAGCCGCGCTGTCGCGGCTTCGATCTGCGGGGCCAGGCCGCTTCGCGGCGTCCCCTTCGGCAGTCGGCCACGCCGCGATCCGACGAGTACGGCCTGTGCGGCGGCGGCCACGGCCCGGCCTCTGCCGAGCAGGTCGCCTTGCACCAGTGACGTCTCGATCGCTTCGAGCAGCTCACCGCGACCCGGCGCGGCGTGACCGCGGAGCCGACTTAGGTCGCGTGCCAGGCGCACGATCTCGATGGCGTCCGGCGTCCCGGCCGCATGTCCGGCTTTGCGCAGATGGCGGCAGAGTGCGACGGCCAGATCGGTCGCGAGTTGACCGGCCGTCTCGGAATCGGTCGCCGCGAGCATGGTCTGCTGCCAGACGGGGTCCATGACACCGGCCGGATAACCACTACGTTGATCGAGCTGGTCGAACGAATAGGGGATGAGTGAGGTCGCGAGCTTTGCGAGCAGGTCGCCACCGCATGCGAGCGGAGTCGGCGCCGACCAGAGCGCCGGCTCCGGCAACAGTGCGGCGGCGTGAAAGGAACCGACCACGGCGACCGACTTCCGGGGCGCTGCGGCCACGGCTTCCCGCATGGCCGCCTCGCGATAGCGGTCGGCGGGCGACGGTCCGTTCGAGGAATGGCGGACCATCCAGCCGAAGGTCAGCGCCGCCCGGCGGATCGCCTCGGGGGTCGAGTTGAACGCCGGCGTTTCCACCAGCTTTTCCCAGAGCTCACCGCTATCGCGTGCGGTATGGCGCCGGAGCAACCTCCCGAGCGCGGTCGGCCCATCCGGCTCCCGATCCTGATTGGCGCAGGGCGTTTCCAGCCGGCCCATGGCCGTCAGGCCCAGGTCGCAGGCAATCACGGGCACCTTGTGCTTTGCCGCCCAGCGAATCGCGACAAGCTCCGGCGAGAAGTCCGCGAGCGGATAGAACGTGATCAAGCGGGTGTCGTCGCAAGCGGCGAGGGCCACCGGGGCTTCCAGGTCCCCCTTGCCCAGGTGTTCGAGCCAGGGTTGAAAGTCGGGCGGCATCTCGACCAGCACGGCGTCTGGGTTGACATCCGCAAGCAACCTGGGCATGACGCGTGCCAGCGCCGCCGAGTGATGACGCACACCGATCAGGTAGGGTGCGCGACTATCGGCCAGCCGCTTGGGCACGTCCTCATCAGGATGAACCGGTTCCGTTGTCACGCTCATTCGCGTTCCAGCTCTTCGAGGACGTCGCGCAACGCGTACATTCGCTTCCACAGGGCATCGCCTTCACCGCGACGGCGGATCGGGCCGTCCCAATAAGCGAGCAGGCGGGCGCGATCTTCCTGATTGTCCTTGAGCACCACGCCCAGGAGATAACCCGGCAGCAATGACACGGGGTCCTTCTGCGTAGGGAAAAACGTCCCTTGACGCGTGATGGCCGCCGCGACCGTAACGGCCTCGGCCGTGCTCATGGCGGCGGCGGGCCGTTCGACGTTCCAGCCCTCCTCCGTCCGTCCCGCGCGCAAGTCGCGGAATGTCCTCACGAGGATGTCGAGCAGGCGGGCGTCGACGTCGGCCTCGGTCCCCGATTCGCTCAGGACCACCCGCGCCCGCCTCCGCACCAGGTCGATCTCTTCCTGGGCGTCGGCGATCGGCGGCACCGTCTCGAAGTTCAGGCGCCGCTTCAGGGCGGCGGACATCTCCGACACGCCGCGGTCGCGGAGATTGGCGGTGGCGATGACGTTGAATCCAGGCGCCGCGAAGACGCTGCCATCCGGGCCTTCGAGTTCCGGGATCATCAGGCGCCGTTCACTCAGCACGCTGATCAGGGCGTCCTGGACTTCCGGCAGGCAGCGCGTGATCTCCTCGATGCGCACAAGCCTACCGGTCCGCATCGCCGTCAGCACCGGCGATGGGACGAGCGCCTCCGGGCTCGGCCCCCGGTCGAGCAGCATGGCGTAGTTCCAGCCGTAGCGCAGTTGGTCTTCGTTCGCGCCGGCCGTGCCCTGGATGGTCAAGGCACTCGAGCCGCTGATGGCCGCGGCCAGGAGTTCGCCGATCATGCTCTTGGCGGTGCCCGGCTGCCCCACGAGCAGCAAGCCCCGCTCGCCGGCCAAAGTCACCACGCTACGTTCGATCAGCGCACGCCCGCCGACGAACTTCGGCTCGATGACCATGGACCTGGGTGCGCCGGCCGGCAATTCGGCCGAACTCGGTGCCCGGATCGCTTCCCCATGCGTGCCGCACAGGAAATCGACGACGAGGCCCGGAGACAGGAGCCAACCTTGCGGCCGCGAGGACGTATCGACCGCGCGGAGGAAGGCGAGTTGGTCGGCGTACCGTTCCTCTGCAGGGGGCTGCTGGACCTGCGCCGGCGGCCTGCCTTGCAGTCGAGGTGGCTGAGCTTCGATGCCTTCGCTGGTTTTTTTCTTGGCCATGGTTATTTCGACTTCGCCTTCCGTTTCACTTCCTCATAACGCGGCTCGTCGCCAGCGACGACGCGTTGCCAGGCCGCGGCGAACAGGTCCTCGAACGGCCTGAGCACTAACGGACCGCCGCCGGGACAAAGCTCGGGCAGGTCCATGTCGAGTTCCACAAGATGGGCGAGCTTCCAGCGTTCGATCGGCAGCCAAGGGGCCTTGAGCTCGACCCATTCGCCCGGGAGGAAGTGCGAGCGGCCGGCGCGGGCGCGCGAGGCTTCCAGGACCAGCTTGCGGCCGACGAGCTCCACCGCCGCTTTCTTGAACCGCCCGGCAGTCCAGCCGTTCCAGGCACAGACCTTCGCCGTGGTGGGATCGGGCAGGGTGAGCAACTGGGCGTAGAGCCCGGCCGCATCCTCGCCAAGCTTGTGCTTCTCCTGGATCCCCTGCACGACGTCCAGGGCCGTGTGACTCGGGTTCTGGGGCCATTGGCCCTGCGGGACGGCCTTGGCAAGGATCGCCTTGGCGAGTTTTTGGAACCCGGGGCTCTTGATGACGACGCGGGTCGGAAGCGTATCGTGGGGCACCTCGTAGCCTTCTCCGATTTTGATGGCAACGAGGCCGAGGAGGCGGGCCAGGTCGCCACCATCCTTAAGCTTGGCGGGTCGAAATGCAAGGAGAGCCTGATTCTGACCCTCGAGCGTCGCCGCGACGATCAGGCCGTCGTCGACGCCAACGGTCCCGGCTTTCGCGTCGGCCTTGGTCTTACCGACGTGCTTGTTGAGCCACTCGACCGGATTCAACGGCTTCTTGCTGCCGTCGTCGTAGAGGTGGATCTCGCGCAACTGGAGCAGCGTGCCCGGATGGTCGAGCAGCTTGGTCACCTGCTTGATCAGGGCCGGCATCTCGGCGCGCGACGGATGTCCCGCGGGGGTTTCCGCGAGGACCAGGGCGACCAACTGAACGAGGGACCGGAGAAAATCCCCTTCGACGAGTGGCTCCTTCTTCGGGGTGACCAGTTCCAGACTTGGGGAGTTCCGGTCCTTCGCGACGCCGATCCGGATCTCCCGCGGCTGGAGCAACGGATGCTTGGTCGGATCGGCGGCGACGGCAAGGAGCTCTCCATGTTCGACCCGTTGCCAGCGCGACGATCGGCCCAGCGTCGAGAGCCGTGCCTGCAGCGCCGCGTCGAGCTGCAAGCGTTTGGGCATCTTGGCGCGCCAGGCGGCTTCGAGGAGGCGCAGCACCGGTCCGCGATCGTCCGCGAACGGGGCCGCACACCCCTCGGCCACAACGGTTTCGCAGAGGTGCTCGAGAAGCGACGGATCGAGATTGCGCAAGGCCTGCCGACCGACGTTGGCGTCCGCGGCCTTCCAGCCCAGCTCGGTGCGCAATGCGGCGGGCAAGAAGTTGTGCTCATAGCTGTCGATGTTCAAGCCGCCCATCCAGACCAGGCCGATCTCCGCGGGAGCAACGGCGAGAGACTCGGCGGCCTCGTCCAGCTCCTGTTTCGAGGGCAGAGGTGGCTTGGTGCAAGACTCGGCCGCCGCGATGAACGCTGCAGACTCGGCGGGGTCGTGCTTCGCCTTGATCTTGCGGACTTTCTTGATCTGGTATCCGGGTGGCGTGCCGGGCGTCTTGGCCGTGGAATAACGGAGGAATTGATAGGGGAACTGATCCTGATGGTACGTCTCGTTCTCGACGACGATGAACCGATCCTCACCATTCTTGACGGCAAAGGACGTGCCGCCCTCGATCTCGACGTCGTATCCGCCCCAACTCCGCTTCTTGGCCCCCTCGGGGTATCCCTCCAGGATGTCGAATTGCCCGGGCAACGCGGCGATCCCCAGGTCATGCCACAGCTTCAGGAACTCGAGCCAGGGTGTTTCGCCCCCGTCCTTCTGGGACAACTTCGCCGCCAGGGTGCGCCAGTAGGTCTGCCAGCAACGCACTGGCAGCTTCTCGAGCATGGAGAACCAGTGGTATTTCGTCCTCGGGAGATGGCCGGGCTCGGAATCGCCTTTGAGGAACTCGGCCGCGGCTTGCAGGTGCTCACTGACGGACGTCGACCCGTCAGCACCGTACGTGCGGTATGCCGGCAGTCCCCAATGAGCGGCGGCGAGATCACTCTTGCGATTCAAGACGATCGCCGCACTCGTCGTTTCCTTGGTCGCGTCGGCGCTCGCTTTGTCCCTGAGGGCAGCGAATGCCGCGGCCCGCTGCTCGGCCTGTTCGATCGTGCGTGCGACTCCGATCACCAGACGCTCTGGGGCCGTGGGCAGCACTTGCTTGACGGCCGGGAGGAGGCTTGTCAGCGGATTCTCGGGCGGTTCCTTGCCGCCGCCGGCGCGGGGAGCCTTCTTGCGCGCTCGATCCTCGGACGCCGCGTTGAACAGAGTCGCGCAATCGTCCCGGCTGATCCCCCGCAACTGACGCGACGAGGCTTCATCGCGCACTTTCAGCAAGTGCCAGAAGAGGAGTGGCAGGACGGTCACCTGGCCATGCGCGTAGGCAGAGTCGAAGTTCTCCAAGGTGGCGACGACCACCGAGCCGCTCGGATCCCAGAGCCAGTAATTGTCCCCGCGACCGCCGGTGGTCGTCACTGGGAGGTACTCCTTCGTCGCCGGCTGACGCAGCAGGGCCACCGGGACCGCGTACGAGCCGTCTTGCTTCCGCAAGGGCCTGTCCCAACGACGGCCATCGATCCCGATCCCGAAGTAGCTGCCGTCACGGCGCTTGACGGCCTTCCAGCCGAGCATGCCGTCTTTCATGCCTAAAGGCGAATGCTCGGCGCCTGCCGGTGCCTGCATCAGCTCCGATGCACCCGGTTCGAGAGTGCCGCCTTCGGTCTCCTCGAACCAGGGCGGGATACTCTCGCGGACCTGCTTCCCGGTTCGCGGGTCCACTTCACCGATCTTCCAGCGGTAGTCACGGGCCACTTGATCGTACTCGTGACTCATCCGCCAGAACCGTGTCCCGTCGTGGACATACGTCTGTGTCTGAGGCAATAGCTTATCGCCGGGGCGGACGGCTTGCTGGCCCAGGAAGATGGTGCCATCCTCCAATGGGGTGGCCATCCGGTCGGCCGCGTGGAAGTGGTAGTAGAAATGGGAGGTGGCTTCATACTTCTGCGCCGGATTGCTGACCCAGAAGAAAAGGCCCTGATGCTTCTCGTCCCGATAGGCCACCGCCAGATCGTCGCCGATTGCGATGATGGTGCCGAGTTCGCACTTCTTCGGCAGGCGCAGTTCATGCTCCTTGACCGTACCGTCGCCGCTGATGGCATAAGCACGCACCTTGTCGGACACGACGATGCTCGGAAATGTTAAATGGAGATTTGAGCCAGAATAATCCCTCTGGGTCTTGATGTTGTGTTCAGCGACGACCTCCTCGAAGCTGAGGAGGCCGTATTCATCGAAGACGCCGGCTCGAAGTGTCCGTTGCAGCATGACCACGGGTTCGACGCCCCGGAGCCGTTCCGCAATATCCGGGAATAGCCGTAGCGTATCCGGCCAGAGAGTCGACTCGAGTCGCGCTTGCGCCATCTCGAAGCTGGCGAGTCCACTCTCCTCCAGGAAGGCGATAATTCTCGATGCGTGCCGGTGCCACAGCCCCTTGATCCCCGGGCGATCGCCCGCGGCCAGGGGGAACGCCCGCTGCTCGAGGCTGGATTGCCGATAACCACGCTCCATCGCACCGCCGCGACAGGTCAGTGCCTGATCCAGCGCCTGGGATATTGCGGACTGGAAGCGTTCGTCCTTGGCGGACTCGATGATGTCCTGGTTACGGAACGGATGGTCGGCGATCGCGGACAGCCAACCCGAGAACGTCACCGACGATTCCTGTGACGGATCCGCGACCTTGATCCCCAGGACGAGGCACGCTTCCAACACGTCGATGTCGATGTCCGTGGAGCGATATCGCTGGGCGATCGACAGCGCCAGCGGCACTCCCTCTTCCCGCAGTCGCGGCGCGAGCTTTCCGAGCATTAGCAAGGTGCGAGTCGGCGCCGGGACTTCATCGCGCACGACCCGGCCGAACCATTCTGCGATCGGTTCTCCCAGGGGTGGTGCTCCCCGATGCTCGTCTTCCCAGAGGTACTCGAAGACGCCCCACTCTTCGAGCAGTTCGAACCAAGGGCCGAGCTTACTTTCGCCGTAGAATCGTGGCTCGGGCCTGGTATGTCGCAAGAGTGCCACGGCGAAGGCCGGACTACGGGCCACGATCCGCTTGCAGTGGGCGCCGCACGTCTTCCAGAACTGGTGCGGCGGCCGGCCCATCGCGGGCGAGTCGATCACCTCCTCCAGCCACTTCTCGAGTTCTGCGTCGCCCTCAAGTCCTGCCGCTTTCGCCAGCTTGATGAAGTCTTTGGGCATCGTCGCCCAGGGCGCCATGCCGCCTCGCGTCCGGCGAGTGCATAAGTCGCGGAAGATCGCGAACGCGTCTTGCGGCGAATAGTGGCTCTGCAAATCGTTGCCGTATTCGGACAGCGCGTTGCCCGAGAGGCAACCCGAGAGCACGAACTCCAGGACGACATCGCGACGGCGTGCGCGGTCGGCCTGAAGCGCATGGACCCGCTCGGCTTCCAACGATTTAGTGAGCGCCCGACCGGCGTAGGTCGGATTGCCGAGATCCTTGAACGCCCGGCCCGCCTCCTCCCAGAATGGTGGCAAGAAGTGGGCCGCGGAGCGACCGAGGTCTTTGGCCATCTCCGTGTAGGCATCCCAGGCGTGGCCCGGCTTCGACCGGGCCTGGCGGGCCGCGGCCTTCATGCGCTTGACCAGCTCCAGCGCAAAGTGGGCGTTGCCCGGGTCGTTGATCAGGGCCCAGGCGGCGAAGCCCAGGCTGCGGCGTTGCTGCACCGCGATCGACTTCGAGACCACCGGCGGCTCGAAACCGAGGAATTCCATCGCCAGGTCTTCCGCCGCGCCCAGGCGATCCGAGGCCAGGCGAATCACCGGCCGCTCTCCCAGCGCCGGATGATGATAAGTCCGCGCGACGACCTGTTCGGTCGCGTCCGCGTCCACCCTCGTCTTGGAAAGGAGCAATCCGCCGGCATCAAGCTGGATCGTGGCCGTGCTCATGCGTCACCTCCGACCACTTCCTTCTCGACCTTGCGCTTTGCATAGATCCGCGAGGCCATCCGCACACCCTCGCTGAACGTCACGCGGCCCACCTCGGCGATCCGCAACGGCTTCTGGTCGCCCCCCACGAAGATCAGCTCTCCCGTGTACGTCTCCGACTCGGGGGAGTCGTCGCCGATCCAGTAACGAGCTTCCAGGGGAGTGGCGTCCTCCCAGATCTTGCTGCAGGCATAGCCGCCGCGCACCGGATAGCCGAGCTGACGGCAGGTCGAGCTCGCGAAGTTCAATTGCTCGAATCGGCCGCCGTTGAAATCCATGACTCGGGACAGATCGGCTTGCTCCTTGGTGGCTGCGAACGTCGGGCGGAAGAGTTGTTCGATCGCCTGGGAGAATCCCAGATCCGCGGCGATCTCGCGCAGCTCGACCAGGCCGTCAATCAGGATGGGATGGGGGATCAGGAGCTGCGCGTCCGCGATCCACTGCGTCTCGCCGTCCCGATCGACCACGCCGATTCCCTTTTTCGCGTCAATGTCGCGCAGGAGCCCCGTCCGCGTCGCGTCGCCCCTGCCCTGGGCATCGGCGGGCGTGACGACAAGGTTGCGGAGCATGTCGCTCCAGTCCGGATCGGGCCAGACCGCGCGCACGACATCGCAAGGCACCGGGAGCGACCGCAACATCCACAACTCGACGCGGCGCAGACACTCCGTCCGGTGGTCGGCCAGCCAATCGCAGAGCGCCTGAAGCTGATCGGCCAATTCGGACTCTTTGAGCTCCTTCGGGACCGAGGCCAGCTTATTGCCCGCGGGATTGCGGCACACCAACTTGCCGGCCTTGATCCCGAGGGCATAGTTCTTGCCCACGTCGATCCAGGGCATTTCCTCGGTTCCGGATCCGCCTGGCTGTTTCGCTGGTGGGGCGCCCATGGTCATGACTGACTCCATGTGATGCTTCACAAGTCTTGAAAAGGCACACGACTTCGAGGCGAGTGGTGCACCGATGAACCAGGTTTCCTTGACCGGGAGGGAGGTTTGGCTGATCGACTACCCTCCGGAGGCCCGATTGCACGGGCGATTCTATCAGGAGTCACCGACCCAGGCATTGAGTTTTTGCGATTGCGGTGGATTCGAGTCCGCGCCCCCCAATTCTACACTCGAGTGGGAACCTCGGCCCTTGACGGTCCCTCCTCTGGATCCGCAAAATTCAGTTATTAAAAACACTACAGCGACACATTACAATTATAATTCTTTATCTATCAGACAAGCATCTGTTCACAGACTGAGGGTGGCAACAGCATCGCGAGTTCGAGGCCAGGGCCGCGCCCCTCGTCTGCGGCAGAATGGCTGGCCTGCGAGGCGAAATCACCCAACTTGAGACGACGAGATGAATCGGGAAGAATCCGCAATCATCGCGGCGCCACCAAAGTCGATGGCTGCCGCGGCCGATCCGACCGAGGCAGCCTCGCTTGAAGTGGACTGTCGCTTCGAGAGCGCCCGGGTTAGCGACTCAAAGCACCAGCGATTAATCTCTGATTCATCGTTCACGCGAGGCGCACGAAGGAATACATCCGGTCCGTTCGGCCCCCCGTTGTCTCCGCATTGAACGCTCATTTTCTTGACCAAGACCCGGGACACGCCCAGGTAGAACGGCTTGGTGGCGAACTAGGGATCGTCGTCCAGCCGGCTCATCCGCGCGCTCCTCCCGGAAGAGTTCATCGCGCTGTTCCGAGTCGGCTGCCGCGCCGCCTTCCGTCGCGACTCATCGAGTTGATGCTCCAGCACGAACTCAGGGTGGCTCGCCGCCCAACGGTCCGGCAGGAACGCCTCCAGGTCGGTCTCGCACGGGCTCAGTCGCAGGAGCACCTCACGAACATAGGCCCACAGCTCCAGGCGATGACGCTTCGCTCCCGCCAGGATCGTGAACAGTGCCGCCGCACGAGGGCCTGCTGGAACTCCTCGGTCAGATCAGGTTAAATTAACATGGCGACGGATATTCCCATGCTTCCGATCGGACCTTGAACGAGAGTGCGGCCCGTGCAACGTCCACTCGAAAAACGCCGGTTTGGTCTGCGTCCCCTCTACCAATGCGGGCTGGCCGGGGTCTTGCTCTTCCTGGCAGTCAGCATGGTCCGTAGCTATTTCCGCCCCCCCGCCCCTCCGCCATTCACGCCGAGCAAGCCGACTCCACCGGTGCGGACGATCGCCGTCCAGATCACCGAAGGCCAGCCCATGACCATCAACCCGACCGAGTTGTCGCGTGCCGGCGAAGAGCGATCCGACAACGTGCTGGGGATGCGTCTCTGCTGGTGTCCTTCGGGGAGGTTCTTCATGGGAGGTGGGCCGAAGGGGCCTTCCGGGAGATACCTGGGCGGCGAACCATTCCCCGTGGTCATCGGTCGCGGGTTCTGGATCGGGAAGTTCGAAGTGACACAGGATGAGTGGCAGCAGGTCATGGGCAAGACGCTCCCGCAGCAGCGAGCCATGGACCCGCGGCAGCCCCGCCCCCTGGGCGACAACAGCCGTCGCGACCACGCCGGGATGGGTCAAGATCATCCCATCTACTTCACGAGCTATCGCGAGGCGGAGGAGTTCTGTTACCGGCTCAGCGAGATCGAACGGGACGCGGGCCGGCTCGAGCCCGGTTGGGTCTACCGGCTGCCGACCGAGGCGGAATGGGAGTTCGCCTGCCGCGCCGGGACGACGACCGCCACGGCGTTCGGCGACGAGCTCGGGAGCGCCCGGGCGAATTTCGACGGGACCGCCCCCCTCAACCACGCGCCTGCCGGCCCTTTCCTCCGCATGACGAAGCCCGTCGGCAGCTATCCCGCGAACGCGTGGGGCATCCACGACATGCACGGCAACGTCTGGGAGTGGTGCCGCAAGATCGATCGACCGGGGCTCGCCCGCAGACCCTTGGCTGCCATCAAGAAGTCGACCCCGGAGCAGTCAATCCGCGGCGGTTGCTGGTATGAACCGGGCCACCAGTGCCTGTCGACGACGCGCCTTCCGTTGCAGGTCAACGGCCGCGGCTCGGGCCTGGGCTTCCGCGTGGCGCTGGTCTCCACTGAGCTCTGGAAAGAGGCGGATCATTCGCGGTGACTTGGCGAGCGGCCGTCGAGCACGTCCGGCCGTCGCGGGGAATTCGCCGGCCGGAAGGCATCCTCCATGCTCCGCGAACGCCTGCGCGAACTCCGCGGAGCGCGCCCTTCACGGCGCCACGACACGCGGCCGACCTGGGCACTCGTCGACGGCCGCCCAAAGTGCTTCCACCCCCGTCTCCCTGGCCGAGCTGACGCGCACGACCGGGACCGACCGACAGCCGGGCATGTTGAGTCGCTCGCGGAGCTGCGACTCGACGCGCTCCGCGCCCGAGAGATCGGCCTTGTGGACCACCACGATGTCGGCGATTTCGAGCAGGCCGGCCTTCTCCCATTGCAGTTCGTCGCCGGTCTCCGGTTGGACCAGGACAATGACGACATCGGCCACATCACGGACAGCCGTGTCCCCTTGCCCGGCACCGACTGTCTCCACGATGACAGTGTCGAATCCGAAGCGGCCGAACAGCCCGATCATGAGTTCAACGTTCGGCGCGACCCCCGAACGACCGCCCGGCGTGGCCAAGCTTCGGATGAACACCGCATCGTCGGCTGGCCGATTCGGCATCCGGATGCGATCGCCGAGCAGCGCTCCGCCGGTGAGCGGACTCTGCGGATCGCACGCCAGGACCGCGACCGACCGCTGCGACCGCCGGATCACCTCGATAAGCTTCCCAATCAGCGTGCTCTTTCCTACGCCGCCGCTGCCCGTGACGGCAATCACCTGCGGCTGACCGCGCGCTCGGTCCGCGGCCTCGCCTTCTTTCTCCCCGCTCCCCGTCGCGAAGCAGGGCTGGGGGTGATCGCTCGCGGTGGGCCCCGCAAACCCGCCGCGGTTCGTCTGCGCGCCTTCCCCTCGCGCCGCCTGCGTGAGCAATCGGCTCAACGCCCGCCGATCGCACCACAGGGATCGCGCGAGGAGTTGTTCATGGCCTCCCGCGTCCTGCTCGCGGAGGAATGCTGCGATCTCGTGGATCACGGTGCCCGGACCAAACACCCGCCCCACGCCAAGCTGAAGCAGTTTCGGCACATCCGCTTCCGGAATGATCCCACCCACCAGCAGGCCGACGTCCCCCAGCCCGGCCTGCCCCATCATCGTCAACACACGCGGCACCAGCGTCATGTGCGCCCCGCTCAGGAGGCTCAAGCCTAACCAAGCCGCATCCTCATCAACCACCGCGCGCACGACCGCTTCGGGCGACTGCCAGAGCCCCGCGTAGATCACATGAAACCCCTCATCGCGCAGCCCTCGCGCCACGACTTTGATGCCGCGATCGTGGCCATCGAGGCCGACCTTGGCGAGGACGATACGCGCCGGCGTCGTCATGCCCATTGATGATTCCCCGCTCCCCGGAGGGCCCTCACGCGCCCTTCGGTTCGTACCGACCGAAAACGTCCGCCAAGGCGTCCATCATCTCTCCGACGCTGGCGCGGGCATGGGCGGCCTGGAGTAAGGGCCCGACCAGGTTTTGGCCCATGGCGGCCGCGCGACGAACTTCGTCCAGACATCGCCGCAGTTCGCCGGCTTCGACCCGGCCCCGAGTCGCTCGCAGCGTGGCGATCTGGTCGCTCTCCACCCGGTTGTCCACGGTGAGGGTCTCCATGGGCTTCTCTTCCGCCTCGACGAACGCATTCAGGCCCACGATCAGCTTCCGTTTCGCGTCCACCTCCCGTTGATAAGCGAACGCGGCATCGGCAATCTCGCGGCGGAAGAAGCCGGCTTCGATGGCGGAGATCATGCCGCCGACGGATGCGATGCGGTCAAAGTAACCCCGGGCGTCGTGTTGCATCGTGCGCGTGAGGGCTTCGACAAGGTCGCTGCCCCCGAGCGGGTCCGCGGTATGGGTGACCCCGGTTTCGTAGGCCAGGACCTGCTGGGTTCGCAAGGCCAGCGTGACGGCGTGTTCCGACGGCAGGGCCAGCGTCTCGTCCATGCTGTTGGTGTGTAACGACTGGCAGCCGCCGAGCACTGCGGCGAGCGCCTGGTACGCGACGCGGACCAGGTTCAGTTCCGGCTGTTGCGCCTGGAGCGAGCAGCCGGCGGTCTGGGCGTGGAACCGGAGTTTCCAGGACGCCTCGTCGGTCGCGCCGTAGCGATGGCGCATCGCCTCGGCCCAGAGCCCGCGGGCGGCGCGGTACTTGGCCACCTCCTCGAACAGGTCATTGTGCGCGTTGAAGAAGAACGACAGCCGCGGGGCGAAGGCGTCCACGGCCAGGCCGCGGGCCAGGCATTGCTCGACGTAGTGGTACCCGTCGGCCAGCGTGAAGGCCAACTCCTGGGCGGCGGTCGAACCCGCTTCCCGGATGTGGTAGCCGGAGATCGACACCGGGTTCCACTGCGGCACGTGCCCGGAACAGAACTCGATCACGTCGCACACCAACCGCACGCTCGGCTCCGGCGGGAACACGAACTCGTTCTGGGCATGGAACTCCTTGAGGATGTCATTCTGGATCGTCCCGCGGAGCTTTCGGGAGTCGAAGCCTCGTTCCTGAGCGGCGGCCAGGTAGAACGCCATGAGGACGATCGCCGGCGCGTTGATCGTCATCGACACCGAGGTCGATTCCAGGTCGATGCCGTCGAAGAGCACCATCATGTCGTCAAGCGTGTCCACCGCGACGCCGAGCCGACCGACTTCACCCGCCGCGCGCGGGTGGTCGCTATCGAGGCCCATGAGCGTGGGCAGGTCGAACGCGGTCGAGAGCCCGGTCTGCCCCTTTCCCAGGAGGAACTTGAACCGCTCGTTCGTCTGTCGGGCCGTACCAAACCCGGCGAACTGCCGCATCGTCCAGAGTCGCCCGCGGTACATGCTTGCGTGGATGCCGCGCGTGAACGGGTACTGGCCGGGAGATCGGTCGTCAGACGCGCCGCCGCGGCCGTTCCGATCGTTCGGAGGATCCCGTGGTTCGATCGGCCGACTACTCACCGTCGGGGGCGGCAGCTCGCGGCCCGGCGACTTGGCCGGCCCTTCTGCCCGGCGTTCCGACTCCGCGCGATCGGTCCTCAGCGACCGGCTCATGCTCGAATCCTTCCCCAGGGGATTGATTCAGCCGCAATCCCCCGAAAATGGTGAACCGCGCGGGTTTGGTCTCCCTGGCGCGCTCATCCGCAATATCGATCACGCCTTATGGCATAATACCACCGAGGGGAGCCGGCCCGACACGGCAGGAAGAAAAAAACTAACCCAGAGACGCGCGATTGCGAAATTGCAGCGCCTCACCGGGGCGTGGACAGCGAGGCGGGCCGGTCGCGTCGCCTTCCAATGGCTGCCGGCCGGTCCTGGCCGCGGAGCAATCGGCGGCCAGGCACGTATACTGGGCATAGCCGGGGTTCTAGGTCGTTCCTTGGAGACGGGAGCGTTGCAGTCGTTTCTCCTAAACCTCCCAAGGCATCCCTTTGAAGTGCCTGGCCATGACTCCCTGGAAAAACCGCCGTTTCCGTGATTGTGAAAACATAAGGAGGCGAAGCTGCAATCAAGCTGACATGGTGGGAAACGGTTCATCAGTAAAGGAAAACCGCTACAGCATACTGGAGGAAACTCCGGGAAACCTGGTGTCTGAGACGCAATTCTGTTAGTCGCGGAGAGCTCCGTGGGAATCCAGGCTAGTGAGTGAAGCGAGGGGCTTCGATGGAAGCCAGAGCATTTTGCACGCGAAGGCGGATTGAAGGTCACCCCCCCTCTTACTTTTCGACTCGCCTCGCGCTCCTCTATCCTGAGTAGCATTGCGTGCCGGTTCGGGCTTGGGACGGGGAACCACCTCAGCCTGAAGTTGACGCTGGACCACGCCTTCCGAATTCGCCTTCTCTCCACTAGCCAGTTTTGCGAGCGTACTGATTAAGGGCAGCTGACTAAGTATGATCCCGAGCCCAGCGAGCAAGCCTTTCTCAGAGATTACCCCGCTTCGAGACGCTTCCATGATGGCCACGCCGAGGACTATCAGCAAAGACATGACCGCTGCAATGGCGAAGGTATAAAAAGGGACAGTGTGTCCTACAAGCCCTAGGCCTGCAAAAACCACGACTAGACCTGAACCAAGCGTACTTGGTTGGGGATTTTGGCCGATTTTGCAGAAAAGCTCGAAAGCCTCCTTGTTTTCAGGGATAATGAAGTTGTCGAGACATCATAATTCCTGAGCGCAAAAGAGGCTTTCGAGTGACTCCTACTGTCCACACAGAAGTCCCAGCAACGCAAGCAGAGAATTCGCCGACGTCTCAAGAAGCGGGCGATCCCCGAGCTGGATCGACCGATGATGACGGCCACCAACATTCACTATGAACTGTCCGATCGTGTCTCGGGACTGGCTCCCGGCGGCATTGGAGCCATCCATCTGCTCGCGCACAGGACCGGCTTGATCCGCGACATCGACGCCCGGCTCCATCTCCTCAAAGTCCATCTCCCCTATCACGAATCCGACCATGTCCTGAACATCGCCTACAACATCCTCGCGGGCGGAAAACGGATCGAGCACCTCGAACTACGACGCAACGACGAGGTCTACCTCAATAGAGGCTCAGTAGCCATGTACTTCAGTAGGGAGACCTGGGGGGTTCAGTGAAGATGGATTGCCTCGATAAAGGCCGTGCTGTGAGGAAGGCCCCGGCATCTTCCTCCGAAATCTGAGGACGCGCCTCGTGCGGCGGGGCTTGCGGAGCGGGGACGAAGCGGTGGTGACAGCCGCCAGCGAGCGGGGCGGGAACTCGAAGAGGCCGTCGGCACGGCGTGCAGAGCGATCGACGGGGTCAGCAGGCGGCCGCACGGATCGCCGGGCGCGGCGGGGGCGACCGGAGCGAGGCCATCGGCGCGACGGCAAGGGACGGCTACGGAAACGGCCCAGGCGGGGGCGGTGAAGATCATCGAGGGTCGCTCGCCAGCGCGAGCCGTCCAGGCCCAGGTGGGCAAAGATCGACACGGCGTCGGCCGGCAGACTCGCCTTGCCATTGCGTTCGAGTCGACCCGCGGCGTCGACGAGTCGCAGGCAGCACGAGAGCGTGAAGCCGTGCACCAGGCCCACACGCCCAGGCTAGGCCTCGCGCCGGTCGTTCACCAGGGCGAGCCAGAGCCCCTCCTCCTGTCCGGGGTCGTCGGTCCGGGTCGACAAGTCGTCGCGGAGCGTCGATGAGGCACCATGAACTTGGACGTGGTCGAGCCGCTCGCGGAGCGAGGTGGATTCCGAAGGCCATTGCCACGCTCTTCAATGGGACAGTCTGGGAGATTTAGGCTGAGCTTCGGGCTAGCTCGCACTGTCGATGGGTTACCTAAGACCCCTAACTTGCTCAGCTTGGGTGCCTGGCCACTGTTGCCCGGCCACTGTTGCCCGAGGAGTGTTGGGTCGTCGCGGCAGCGGTCACAGGGCGGGCTGGTACATCTGGTCAACGGATGCCGCGGCGACGCCGAGTTCGGTGGTGACCGCGTCGACCGCTTGCTGGGCGACGTTGAGGTCTACCCGACCGTCGGAGGTGAAGTATGGGCCGATGTAACGCTCGTAGTATCGCTGAACTTCATCACGGGTCAGCCGGCCGAGGAACGAGGCGATGTAGTCGACGGCCAACTGGGGTTGTTCGGCGATCGTGAGAAGGGCTCGCTGGTTGGCCCGCACCAGCGCCTGCAGCGCGGGGTTGTCGAGCGGGATACGAGTGGGATCCACGGCGATTCCCACCGTGGGGATCTGGAAGTGGTCGCCGACCCAGGAGAGGACTGAAAAGCCCTCCTCGCCGGCGACCTGTTCGGGCGCTAATGTGCTGCCCACGTAGGCCGCATCGATCGAACCGTCGCGAAGGTGCCGCAGATCCATCTGGTAGTCACCCGGGGCTCGTACGACGCACTGCAGGTCGCGATCGGGGTCGAGACCGTGCTTGCGCAGCACGATCCGCGCGAAACAGCCGGGTGCGGTGTGGGGTGGGTGGATCGCCAGTCGGCGTCCGCGAAGATCATCCATGGATTTCACCTCGCCACGCCCGAGGAACCAGAACAGCGGACGATGGGTGTTGACGGCCAGCACATTCCATTGGATGCCCTCGGTCAGCCGCGACAACAAGACTCGGCCCAAACCGATGGTTGCGCCACCGCGCAGGCGCTCGGTCTTCCACCTGATTCCGTCGCGGACGGCGACGTGGACACCCTCATCCTCGAAATACCCCTCCTGATCGGCCACGTACGCGATCAGTTCTTCGTGGATACCACGCCCGACGTAGGTCAGATCAATCGTGTGCATTGGCATAGCCTTTCTCCCACTCTCGGACAGTGCGCTCGCGCTCGTTGCGTTCAGTCCATTTCAAGGCCCCCGTTGACCGGAAGGTAGTGGCCGGTGGTGAAACCGGAATCCTCACTTGCCAAGAACGCCACCGTCTTGGCGACATCGTCGGGACGGGCCAGCCGTCGCATCGGCGCGGCCGCGGCCAACTCGCGCAATCGCTCGGCTGTGACTTGCTCGGCTACCTTGGTTCCCTCCACAGTGGCCGGTGCGACGAGGTTGGCGGTGATCCCGTGCGGTGCCAGCTCCAAAGCGACGTACCGCACGAACTGGTCCAGGGCCGCCTTAGCGGTGCCCAGCGTGATCATCCCCTCACGCGCACGACGCGACAGCCCGGTACTGAGATAGATCAGCCGACCGTATCCGCGCGAAACCATTCCCGGCACAACGGCCTTCGTTGTCAGGAACGCGGCACGCAGCTCGCTGTCCAGCTTGCCGCCGAGCTGCTCCCAGCTCAACTCGGCGAACGAGGTGATGGCAAACGGCGTCAACGCGTTGTGCACGAGCACGTCCGTCCCACCCCACCGCTGATCGATTTCATCAACCATGGCGGTGACGTCGTTAGGCACGGTGACGTCGGCTTTAATCGCCACGGCTTCGCCGCCGGCTGCGGCGATGGTCGCCACCACCTCCTCGGCCTGTGGTGCACTGGCGCGGTGGTTCACGACCACCCGGTACCCGTGTTCGGCCAGTACCAATGCGGTTGCCGCACCGATTCCCCGGCTCGCTCCCGTGATTAGGGCGACTCGTACCATCGTTCTTACCTCCACATAGGGCTGGCCTCCGTTCTGTCGGGGCCGCGCGGGCTTGCTGGCCGTATGATGTGCATCCGGAACGTGTTTGAGTGAATCGCAGCAAATCAGACGCCAGACTGCAAATACGGAGGCCTCAGACGAGTCTGATCGCTGTAACTCATTTTGAATCAGTAACTTATCGAGTTCAAATCCAGTTGCCATTTTCGCCGCAGTCGGTTGACGAACGGCGCGCAAAATGCGGTTTAGTACTTCGGTCATAGGACTTGTCATTCAGGACCGTCAAAAGCCAGGAGATTTACCATGAAGCTCGTCGTGATCGGCGGCACCGGGCTCATCGGGAAAAAGGTCGTGATGAACCTTCGTCAGCACGGCCATGAGGTGGTGGTGGCATCACGCTCAACGGGTGTCAACACCGTCACTGGCGAGGGACTGTCGCAAGCGCTCGCCGGCGCTCAGGTGGTCGTCGATGTCGCGAATGCGCCCTCGTGGGAGGACAACGCAGTCCTGGCGTTTTTCGAGACATCAGGTCGCAACCTCCTCGCCGCGGAAGCTGCCGCGGGCGTCGGCCATCATGTCGCGTTGTCGGTCGTCGGCACCGACCGCCTGCTCGCGAGTGGTTACTTCCGCGCGAAGATGGCCCAGGAAAAACTAATCAAGACTTCCCCGATTCCTTACACGATCGTGCGTGCCACGCAGTTCTTCGAGTTCGTCGGCGGAATGGCCCAATCGGCGACCGAAGGGCAGACGGTCCGGGTTCCACCGGTTCTGATGCAGCCCATTGTGTCGGATGACGTCGCCGCCGTCGTGGCCGATGTGGCCCTCGCTGAGCCGTTGAACGGCACGTTCGATCTGGCCGGTCCCGAACCGATCCGGCAAGATGACCTCGTGCGGCAATTCCTGAATGCAACCGGGGACGCACGGACGGTAATCACCGATCCCAAGGCGCTTTACTACGGCATCACGGTGAATGATCAAAGCCTCACCCCAGGCGATCACCCGCGCCTCGGCACGACACGTTTCGAGGACTGGCTGTCTTCTCGGTCGATGGCGGTGGCCCGCTGAAGCCCACAAAATCGCTCCGCCCGCAGCACGAAGGACATCGATCAGCCCTTTGGCCGGTCGCCTTGTTTCTCCGGGAAAAGTCGTCGCATCCCCGATTCCCAGCCCCGAACGCCGGCCAGAAAAAGTTCAATAGACGTCTTGTCGCCCCGACTTTTTTCAGAAATCTGCCCTTCGGCGAGAACGTTGAACGGCTTGTTTCTGTGATTTCTGATCGTGTCTCTACATTTGTGCTCGGATCAAAGGGAATCCCGTTTTACCAGAGTTTTTTTCGGCAATTCACGCATTCCTTTGGCTGATAGAGTATTCGACGGTTCAAACCTACACATACATCGCCGCGGCAATCGAGTCAAAGATCTCCGTGCCATCCGGCGCGGCTGGGGCATGGGGGACGCCGCAGTGCTCGCAGGCATCGCGGGTGACCACGCGGGGCTTGCCGCACTTGGGGCAGGCGACCCGCGCGGGCCACTCCTCCACGGCCAGCATGAGCAGCAGGCCGGCCGGCCCGAACAGCAAGCCGCACAGCGTCCAGACGAGGCGACCGGCGCGGGAGGAAGAAGCGCGGCGTGCCAGCAGGAAGCAGACCAGGGCACAGGCCAGTGCGGACAGCAGGATCAGACCCCGGTAGGCGAGAATCGTGCCGCTGCCCGGCGCCACGCCGGCGCCCAAGGGGTTAAACCACTGTCCCAGTACGACGAGAAGGAACAGAAGAGGCTGGACCTCTCTGCCGCCGTTTTGCCGGGCGGAGTCGATGGAGTGTTCCGTCGCCCAGGTGAGAAGGGCGGCCTCGGCCGGCGGTGTGATCAGGCCGAGCAGCGCCTGGGCGTCAGACGGTTCGTGCATGGGGGTGGGCGGCAGGGGCCCGCGAGCCACCTCGCGGCCGGCGGGGTCGTACTCCACCAGCTGGCCCGAGGTTATGTTTCCCAATTCGCTGAACATGAACCAGGAAGGCTCATACCGGACCACCCACCGCTCCGGGTTCTCGAGCTGGGCTACTCGCGCGACCCCGTAGTTGTCCGGGTCCACGGCAAAAGGTGCCGAGAATAGCGTTGTGCCCGAGCGATGGATCACGCGGGCCGACTTGTCCGTCAGTACGAACGTCCGCCCCTCCCCCACCGCCGACGCCGCCCCCAGCACGGTTTCTCCTTCCGCGGGGCTATAGAACTTCCGCACGGTGCGGCTCCCAAAATCCACCAGGTACACGCCCTCCGGAAAACTCAGCCGCTCGGCCGCCTTGGTCTGCAACAAAAAGCTGTGCTGGTACGGCTCGCCTTCGAACCGCGCCGCCGGCTGCTTGCCGGCCGGGACGAAGCCGTCCGGGCCGCAGGTGCCGATCACGTGCGAAGACCGCACGTCGTAGCCCACGAGGAGCCTCTGGTCGGAGACGTAGAACCAGCGCTCGCCGTCCCGGCTCGTGTTGTTTTCGCAACCCATGTAGAACCGTCCGGCGTTGCGGTAACTCTGGAACCCGGGACTGACATCTGCAGAGAATGGGGCGCACATATCTTGGAGCGCATAGAAACTCAGGGGTTTGCCCTTGAGCAACGGTGGCTCTCGTCCTTCCAGATCGGTCAGGCTTTCGATCTCGCCTTGCCGGAAACGCACGATCAGCACGCGGCCTTCGCGGTCTAGTTTGTAGCGAGTCATGTTGGCACGGGGCGTTGGTAGTCCGATGAAGCGCATGGGGAGCCAGACAAACGGCTTGACGACCACGCCCAGAGCCAACAGAGCGGTAACGCATGTGACCGCCAGCGCGACCTTGCTGAGCCGTGGCAGGGGCGCGAACGCGCCGCCTGTAAGGAAGCTGCCCCACACCGCCACTGCCAGGGGGGCGCCCAGGATCACGATGGCCAGGACAGCTTGCCAGAACTCGGGCAGCACCCAGACGAAGAACGAACACAGAAGGGCCGCGACCAGGGGGAGGCAGCGGCTGGCGTACCAGCGCGCCTCCCGTAACGCAATGAGCATGCCCGCGAAGTAGTAGGCCACGCCCGTGAGGATGTCGGCCAGGCCGGGAAGTGCCATCTGCCAGCGGAATGGCTCGGCGACGTGGCCCGGCGTCGCCACCCATGCCACGTAGGAGGCGAACGGGATTCCCATCGCCAGCAGGTACAGCCCCACGCCCGCGACCGCTTTGCCCAGAAAAATCCGCGAAGGGCTCATCGGCCGATGCAGCAGCAGAGAACGTTTGTCGCCGTCCGACTCATAGTACACCTGGAGGAAGCCCAGCACCGCGCCGGACACGGCGGCGATGGGGCTTAGGAACAGGAGCAGCGCGGGGTTCATGAGGGTAGGGCGTCCCACGAATATGAGTCCGCCGAGCCCCAGGGCGGCGAGGGTGGCCCACTTGAGGTTCTCGTGGCATTCTTTCCAGATCAGCGATTTCATGATGCGTCTCTCGAAGCGTTCAACAGGAAGGTCTTTTCGCCGCTACGGCCGACGTAGGCGATCAGGGCGTCTTCCAGGCCGATGGGCTGCTCGTCCACCGACAGGGCCCCGAGAGCTTCCAAGTCCCGTTCGGTCCGGCCGTTCAGATTGGCCACGACGAGGGTAAGTTCGTTCTCGGCCCGGGTCACGCGCAGCAGGCCGGGAACGGGGGGCAGTTCGCGGGGCGGATCGCCGGGGAAGCGCGCGACAAGCCGGCGCACCCGCTCGCAGAACGTCTCGACGCTGCAACAGGCGCGCAGGACGCTGTAATCCATGACTGCGACGTAGTCGGCGACGCGTTCCACGTCGTCCAGCAGGTGGGTGGAAAAGAAGATCGTGCGCTCGCGATCCCGCGTGAAATAGACCATCGCCTCCAGAAGCGACCGGCGGGCGGCGGGGTCCAGCCCCGTGGCCGGATCGTCGAGCATCAGCACTTCCGGCTCGATCGCCAGCGTCATGGCCAGATGGAGGCCAGCCCGCTGGCCATGCGACAGGTGGGCGGCCCTGGTGCGCGGGTTGATGGCGAAGTAGTCGATGACGGCGGCGTATATTTCCTGATTCCAGTGATGGTAGAAACCGCGTTGAAAGACCGCATATTGGCCGACGCGCATCCAGCCGTAAACGGGATGCCCCTCGGCCATGTAGCCGATGCGGGCGCGAACTTCGGGGGGCAGGCCGGCGCTGTCGTGGCCGAGGATCGTGGAGGAACCGCGCGTCGGCTCCAACAGGCCGAGGATCATGCGGATGGTTGTGGTCTTGCCGCCGCCGTTGCGGCCGACGAAGGCGAAGACGCTGCCGCGCGGCACGCGGAACGAGACGTCGTCCACTGCGCACCGGTGGCCGAAGTACCGCGTCAGCCTGCGTGTCTGGATGGCTGTGTCGCGCAGGGCTGGTTCGCGATCGTCCGAGAAGGTCATACGTTCACTCCGGCGGGTTTGGATTGCAGGTCGAGGTCGGCCAGCTTCTCATTCACGGCCCTGCGGATCTCATCGGCGGTGAAATCGAGGCAGACGGCCTCGTGGACAAAGGTGTCCAGGGCCTGGCGAAAGCGCCGCAGCCGCTCGGCCCGGCTATAGACGTGGCGTTTCCGGGCGACAAAGAAACCTTTGCCGTGGTGAGACTCGAGCACGCCGTCGCGCACCAGCTCGGCGTAAGCCTTGGCCACGGTATTGGCGTTCACGACTTGCTGCTCGGCCAGGGCCCGCACACTGGGCAGAGCGTCGCCGGGGGCCAGCACCCCGGTCGCGACGCCTAATCGCACCTGGTCAGTGATCTGCCGGTAGATCGGTGTACCGGAGCCAGTTGAGACCGTCATGTGGAAGCCAGCCATAACACTCCTGTCTGTACTAGGTGTTATAGTACAGTATAGCGATGCGGATTTGGCCGTCAAGTTCCGTGGGGAGCTTTTCCTGCTACGGCACGCTGCTACCGTACTAAAGCCGCGACGAAGGTCGAGGACCGCTTGGAAGCGGCCTGGCGAACTACGATCCCGAATCCGATGTTTACCGGAACACCTGGTAAGAGGCGACCGGTTAGATCACAAGCATCGATTCTGCTTCGACTTACCGTCGTCCAGCCACCGCTGCAACGTGGTATCCCAACTTGCAATGCTTCGGAGAAAAAGTCTAACGGGCCTATTATCGCCAGGCACTTCAATTGGGCAGCCTGGGAGCTTTAGGGGAGATTTGGTCCGACTTGCACTCTCGATGGGCTATCCAAGACACCTGACTTGCTCAGCATAGGTGCCTGGCCGCTGTTGCCTTGATCGGGCACCGATCGGGTCCGGTCGCCGCTCATGATGGGTCGGCCCTGGCGGTGGCTATGTGACCTGGTAGGATGTTCGGTCGTCGACGGGTGTCGGAGGGGCGGATCGAATCGAGGTGGGATCAGGATGGGATCGGATCGCGATGGAGCGGACGGGATGGCGATTCGGGCGGTCGACGTTCGCAAGGCGTACGGGGCGAAGGACGCCCGGGTCGAGGTGCTGCGGGACGTCTCGATCGAGGTCGCGGACGGCGAACGGGTGGCCCTGCTGGGCAAGTCGGGGTCGGGGAAATCGACGTTCTTGAACCTCCTGGGCGGTCTCGACTGGCCCAGCTCGGGCAGCTTGCAGGTTGGCGGGCGGGACCTCGACCGACTCTCGGGGCAAGAGATGGCCCGGTTCCGGTCGACGACCGTCGGGATCATCTTCCAGTCGTTCAACCTGATCGCCTCGAGGTCGGCCGTCGAGAACGTCGAGCTGCCGATGGTCTTCGCCGGCCGATCGCCGCGCGACCGGCTGGCCGCCGCCCGGCGGGCACTGGAAGCGGTCGGGCTCGGGGCCAGGCTGGATCACAGGCCGGATGAGATGAGCGGCGGCGAGAGCCAGCGGGTCGCCGTGGCGCGGGCGCTGGTCAACCGGCCCCGGGTCATCCTGGCCGACGAGCCGACGGGCAACCTCGACAGCCAGACGGCGCGGCAGGTCATGGCCCTGATCCTCGACCATGTCCGCGAGCACGACGCCACCCTCGTCCTCGTCACGCACGACGAAGAGCTCGCCGCGAGCTGCACAGACCGAATCGTCCGACTGGTCGATGGCCGGATCGTGGCCGGGGACCTTTGATCGAGAGTGGATGGAGGATCAACGAGTGCGCTGGATCGACCTGCTCCGCTTCCCCCTCGATTCGTTCGGCCATCAGAAGATGCGTACCTGCCTGACGACACTGGGTGTCATCTTCGGCGCGTTCGTACTCGCCGCGAGTTTGTCGATCAACGAGGGAGTCCAGCGGACGATCGAGCGAGAGTCGAGCAAGGGAGACATCTCGCGAAAAGTGACGGTCTATCCCAGGCCGCGGGCGGTCGAGTCCAAGGCGGCGGAGGACGTGAAGGTCGCCGGGCGGATGTCGCCGAGCCGCCACGAGCGAATCCACAAGGTCCTCGCCCAGCAAGCCCGACAGGGCAATTCCGTCTGGGAGCAGGTCAACCTGACCCAGGAACGGCTGAAAGCACTCTCACGAATCCCCCATGTCGTGCGGATGGTCCCGATCGTCGGCAGCAGGGTCGTCACGACCATGGGCAACCGACCCGAGGAGGCGAGCGTCTCGTCAGGCGCCGGCGAGACTCCCGAGTTCCGCAAGCGGGTCACCGTCGGCCGATCGTTCGACTCGGACGACGAGCGATCGGTCCTGCTCTCCGAGATGTTCGCGTACCGGATCGGCCTGATCGACGACGCGGACCTGGACCAGGCCATTGGCAAACCGCTGCGGGTCGAGCTCCCGGCCCAAGAGGATGACGGGCCGAGCTTCAACGTCTCGCTGGCCGGCCGGTCGAAAGCCCGCGGCGGCCGGGACGAGCAGATGGCCCTCCGCCAGCTCGCCTGGCAGCTCCCGGGCGCGCTCGACCGACTCAGCCTGACCGGCGAGGAGATCGCAGCCCTGCGGGAGGCGATCCGGCAGGAATCGGAGGGGGTCGCCCCGGGCGTCGTCGAGGACAACTTCCGGGTCGTCGGGATCTTCCGCGAGATGACCGAGGAGGAGGAGAAGGAAGCCTGGAGCCAGCTCCCTGCCGACACGGACCTGGTCATGCCCCGGCGGACGGCGGTTGACCTGACCTTCCGCGACCCGGCCCGTCGCGATCAGGGGATCGCCCGGGCGATCCTCTACGTCGACGACATCAGGAACGTCCAGGAGGTCGTCGACAAGGTCGAAGCCCTCGGCCTGGGAAGTCAGTCGATCGTCGAGATGATTGAGCGCGAGCGGCTGACCTACCTGCTCATCTTCGGCGGGATGACGTGCGTGGCCGGTGTGGCCCTCCTCGTCTCGTCGCTCGGGATCGCCAACACGATGCTGATGAGCATCCTCGAACGGCGCCGCGAGATCGGCATCATGAAGGCCGTCGGCGCGGCGAACTGGCACCTCCAGGCCATTTTCCTCATCGAGGCGAGCGTGATCGGCCTCGTTGGCGGGTCGCTCGGCCTGCTCCTGGCATGGTCGATCTCGTTCCCGGGCAACGCATGGGTCCGTTCGATGGTCCACAGCGACATGAAGGTCCACCTTTCGGGCTCGATCTTCGCCTTCCCCGCCTGGATCGGCGTGACGGTCGTCCTCTTCACCGTCGGCGTGACGATCGTCGCGGCGCTCTACCCGGCCTGGCGCGCCGCGAAGGTTGAAACAGTGTCGGCGCTCCGGCACGAATGATCGGCCCGACCCGATTCGAACCGGCCCGGCCCGGCTCAGGGCAGCCGAATCAGGCTGTTGTGGAAGAAGCCGGCCGAATCGGGGTTGCCCGGGTCGTGGCGGAAGGTCTCCCCGTCGATGAGGAACTTGTACTCGTGCGCCCCGGGGCCGAGCACGATCGTCGTCGAGTAGCTCCCCTGCGCGTCCGGCCCCGTCATGGCGAGGGGCCGTTTCTTCCAATCGGTGAACGTGCCGACGAGGGCGACCGACTTCGCGGGCCCGGCCGGGCGGTGGAGGAATGTGACCTCGTACTGGCCGCTCGCGAGCCGCTTCGAGGTGGGCATGCCGAGGGCGAGGTCCTGGTCGGCGAGGGCGAAGTTGAGATATCCGACGTGCATCTCGTCCCGCGTCTGCTCGCCGAAGGTGACGGCACGCCTCGGATCCGGATTGTTCGGGTTCTCGGCCGAGTTGTCGAAGTGGGCCTCGGTGTGGAGGATCGTCCCCTCGGGCATCGGCTTGGGTTGGTCGAGGACGTAGAGGTTCTGCCAGTCGAACTCATACCGGGGGACGTCGAGGATGACCTCGCGGCGGCCGTCCGGGTACTCGGCGACGAACTTCATCGACTTGCCCCGCAGGTGCATGTGCGGCATCAGCGAGAGGAGCAGCGAGGGCCGCGAGAACCGGAAATCGGCCCGCGAGACGTAGTCGCGCGTCCCGGGCGGGATCTGGAGGCGGAAGTTGAGCGCCATGCCCGACATCAGTTCTTTGTGGACCGATGCCGGATCGGCGAAGACGAGGCCGATCCGGCTCCGGTCGACCTGCTTCGTCCCCCGGGGAGTGTAGTGGAGTTGGAGGACGATCCTCGATCCGGCCACGATACGCTTCGCCACGCCGTCGCGCATTTCGCGGGGCGGCATCCCCGGGGCGTAGGCCGCGAGAAAGTCGCCGCCGGCCTCGTCGATCGTCTCGACACCGGGCGGCAGGACGAGGGCGACCACGTGGTGGACGACCGCCGGGTTCCCCGGCCGGACCTGGGAGGCCCGGACCCAGACGTCGCGGGTCAACTTCGGGTCGATCGTGACGAGCTCGTAAGGCATCGACCCCTCGGCCGGGATCTCGACCGCGCGGGGCATCTCCAGGACGAGGTCGGGCCGGGGGATCTGCCATCCCTCGACGAATGGGGCCGGCGCGGGCAGGTCGGCCGGGTCTCCCTCGGGCGCGCCGGCGGCGACCCAGTCGTGGATCACCTTTTTTTCGGAGGCCGAGAGCCGGGCGTCGTTGGCGAACTTGCCGTGCTCGGGCGAGGCGTGCCAGGGGGGCATCCGACCCTCATCAACGACCTCGGCAATCATGCTCGACCATCCGGCCGCCTGGCGGTAGTCGGTCAGGGAGAACGGGGCGATCTCGCCCGGTCGGTGGCATGCGACGCAGCGTGACTGGAGGATGCGAGAGACCTCCCTGGCGTACGTCACGGCGCCCCCCTCGGCCGACTTCGTGGCCCGGCCGATCGTGCAGCCGACCGCGTTGGTCCTCGGCGTCGCGACCGGTCGCCCGGCGACGACCGCCTCGAGGGCGTCGACCAGATCGTGCCGAGTGGGCGAGGGTCGATGGATACCGATGGCGTACTGGTCGTCGACCCGGCCCCGGTAGACGACGGCCCGCGACCCATCAAGCACGAAAACCTCGGGCGTCCGCTCGGCCCCGAGGCGGTCGGCCAGGCCGTTGCCGACGTCCTTGAGGATCGGGAACGGCAGGCCGTGCTTGTCGACGAACCGGCCGATCGCGACCGGCCCGTCCTGCTGGTTGGCGTCGACGCCGAAGAAGCCGACGCCTCGCTTCTCGAAATTGCGGGCGATCTCGGCCAGCCTCGGGGCATAGGCCTCGGCCAAGGGGCACTCGGTACCGAGGAAGGCCAGCACGACGACCTTCCCGGCAAGGGCCTCGTCGAGCGTGTGCCAGGCTCCCCGGTGGTCCTGAAGTCGGAAGTCGACCGTCGCCTTCACCGGTCCGCCCGACCCGACCAAAACCAGCGCCATGACCCCGACCAACACGGTAGCGCCCATCGTCCAGACCCCTGTATTCCAAGCCCGAACCCTCAACTCCGGATCGACCATACCACAGATGTCTGAGGGCTGCCATGGATCAGGCCATGCCGCCGCCGGTCGGCGGCGACGTACTTGGCGATATCGTCGGCCCGTTGCCGAAGGATGGCCGGGTCGAGCCGGACAGGGCTCACGGGTAGCAGGACGAGCAAGGACCGAGGACGCAGCTTGGGAGCCGAAACGAGGTCAGGAACCAATAAGGTTCGTAGTAACGAAGTTTGGAGACCGTAAAAATAAAATTCACTCGCGATTTTTCGTATGCGGCATTCGTTCGGGCAGTGGAGGCGGGGGGAATTGCACTCGCTGCCTGAATGATGCAACTCATTTGAATACATTTTTTTTGCGGAAATCGTGGGTGCGTGTGGCCGGAAATGGGCCGGGAGGCAGCGGCACAGACCCCAGAATTACTGGAGGTCATTGGCAGATTGCCGATTCTGCCGCCGCACATCGTGCAGTCGATCCTCGCCCTGGTGCGGACGGTGCAACTGGAGGGGAGGCGAACCGCCTCCAATCCGCGTCGTGAGATTGGTGGTCTATCCGATCCGTGGAAACGATCGCTACGCGGGGTCACGCTTAAAGGCATCCCGCGCCGTCTCGACCGGCAGGATCAGGTGCAAATCCCCGTCTTGCAAAGGCACGAACCCGTACTTGGCGTAGAACGCAGCCGCCTGGGAATCGATGGCGTCTACTTGGATCGCGTGGATGCCTACCTCATCGGCCAGTGCCAGGCAGCGTTCGAGGGCATCCATCAGCAATGCCGCGCCCAATCCCTGCCTTGGCGCGGTCTTATCGACCGCCAGGCGGGCGATAAGGACCACCGGCACCGGATGCCGGGGCAGTTTCCTGGCCGAGGTTTCCGGCAGGTTCTGGAAGGCGACGCTGCCCGATGCCAGCGTGTAATAGCCGGCTACCGTCTTCCCGCCGGGGCGAACGGCGAGATAGGTGCGACCGAGGTTTCGTTTCTCATACTGGCTGACCAGGCGCAGGAGGAATTCGTCCAGCGGCGGCTTGCCGCAGGAGAACGATGCCCGGTCATGCGAACGGTCCAGCCGCTCGACCTGCCAGTCAGCCATGACGTGCGGCGTGCTGCTGTGCCGCTTTTTTCAGGGCGTCGTTGGCCGCTGGGGGATTGTCGAGCAAATTCAAAAAGCGGTCACGGTCGCGGTCGCCCAGTGGTGAAGCCGTTTCTTCATAAAAGCGGACCTCGTCCTCCGGGATGACCACCGCCTTGCGGATGCGCAGCTCGGTATCGCTTACCTGCTCGATGATCACCGTGGCATTGGCGAACGCCTTGGGGAGGCTTAACCTGCCTTTAGCGTCGGTTGATCGCGTTTCCATGCCCAGACTGCCCCCTGCTCAGCGAGGATTTCGCCTGATGTCACTGTAGGTCATTGGGGGGAATGTGGTCAAGCGGGATCATCCCACCAGGCAGGCCGACCTGGTCCAGCCGAGTCGGGAGGAAGTGGGTGCTGGATTACGGAAGCAATTCTGGCAATGCCGTCACGGATGGCATGATAAGGGCATGCATGCGTAGAAGAGAATTTGACCAATCCGTCATCAAACCTTGTTTTTTGGGGTAGCGTTGTTTCAGTTTCGTGCGAGTGTCATCAATGCGGAATTGCCAATCGAAGCCGCGTTGTTTGACGTTGGGAGCCGGTGAGCAGAAAATGGGACGGACGGAATTCTCAATGGAAATGGGTCCTGAAGAGCGAATTACGAGAATTCCCTCCGTCCCATTTTCTGACTCTAAGTTCAAGTTTCGCACTTCTCCCAAATGTCAAATTCCGACTTGTAGATTCAATAGGGCTCCAAAAAAAAACGTCGGCGTCTCTGTCAGTTTTTGGCAAATTGTTTGGGCCTTACACCGAACAATTTCCCCTGACACAGGACGCCGACCCATGGAACTTACACCCTCCTTCCTCCTCTTGCTACAGCAATTCACACCCGTCTTCACCAATCCCTCCTTCCACACCTTCACCTTGATCGCCTCCGGCTGGATCCTCTCGAATCGCCACCGCTATATTACCGAACTCATCTTCTCCAGCGGCCAGGTTGGCATCGGACATTGGTCACGCTTCCATCGCTTCTTCAGCCATGCCGCTTGGGACCTCGATCACTTCTCGATGTCCCTGGCCAAGCTTGTCGTCTCCATCCTCGCACCGGGCGCCACTTTTTACTGGGCCGTCGACGACACCCTCTGCCGAAAACGCGGACTCACCCTCTACGGCGCCGGCATGCACTACGACCCACTCATCTCCAGTCGAGCCAAAGCTCTCGTCAGTTGGGGACACGACTGGGTCGTCCTCTGCCTGATCGTCGTCCACCCGTTCTGGGCACCGACCAAAGTCTTTGCCTTGCCCATCGCCATGCGGCTCTATGTCAACCGCCAAGGCTTAACCAAGGGCAAAAAGAACCAGAAAAAGAAAAAGGCAAAGCCCGATCCCAATCATCGCACCCGCCCCGAACTCGCGATGGAATTGATCCACTTGGCGGCGGACTGGTTCCCCGACGACGAGATCGTCATCACCGGCGACAGCGCCTATGGGGGCCAGAGCATCCTCGGCCAACTTCCGCCCACGGTCCATCTCATTAGCCATGTCCATCCCAAGGGGGCCCTCTATGAGCCAGCGCCTCCCAAGGAGGAGAAATCCAAAGGGGCGCCCCGCAAGAAAGGCCAGCGCCTCCCCGGCATGAAGGAGTGGGCCGAGGATGCGAATCAACCCTGGACCCCACACGACTTTGACCAGTTCGGGCTCCATGCCAGCTTGGCGGTCAAGACGATCCAGGCCCTCTACTACAAGGCCGGCAAGGACCGACTCCTGACGATCGTCTTGGTGCGTGACCTCCAGGGGAAACGTCCCGATCAGATGTTCTACTGCACCAAGCTCGATTGGACCGTCCCGCAGATTCTCTCGGCCTACTCGTACCGTTGGGCAATCGAATGTACTTTTGAAAATACCAAGCAACTTCTCGGCCTCGAGGATCCCGCCAATCGCCTCCCCAAGGCCATCGAGCGAACCGCGCCGATGGCGTTGTTTCTCTACAGCTTGGTGGTGGTTTGGTTCCACCAGACCGGTCATCGATTTCTTCGTTTTCCGGTCCGCCCGTGGTATCCGAAGAAGCAAGAGGCCTCGTTTGCCGACCTGCTGACGACCTTGAGGCGGGTCAGCTATGAGGAGAAAACCGAGGGAGCGCTATCCAACCGGTATGACCTAAAAGCCTGGATTGCGCAGCTCACCGAGTTTCTCAGCCGCGCGGGCTGAGCCGACATCGGCCGGAGATTTCGGCCCTCACTCGCACTTGATCAAGGGGTCGCCGGGGTCGATAACAGGCCTCGGGCCGCTCCCGATCCGTCCCTGTTTATGCGAAACTTGAACTAAGTTGTCGCCAACAGCAGCTCCTCCGCATTCTTGGGCGGGTGAAGGCCATCCGTCCGACCGACGAAATAGCGTTGGGTCAGCGTCGCTGCCGACACGTGCTGGACATCTCTAAATCCGGCTTCGCGCGCTATGGTCAGCATCTCAGGCGGCGTGAAGAAGCAGAGGAACGGCGTCCCGCTCTCTCGCGCCCCCTTCTCCGCCATCTCGAGCCCGATTCGCACCTCTGGGTCCGCCAGCTCCAGCGGAAGCAGGAACGTCATGGCGAGCGTCGATCCCGGGGCGAGCGCCGCGACCTGGCGCAGCGTGGCTGCGTTCGCATCCTTGGTGAGATACATGCTGACGCCCGTGGAAACCACGATTGCCGGCTTGCTGTCATCGAAGCCGGCAGCCACGAGCCCGTCCCGCCAGGACCCGCCCGCCTGGAAATCGACCGGCACGAAGCGTAGCCAGTCCGGGACACCGAAGCCGATCTTGAGCAGACGCTGGCGCTTCCAAACCTGTGGACCTGGCTGGTCGATCTCAAACACCCTGAGCCGGGACGCGATCTCCGGCCTCCGCTGTGCGAAGCTGTCGAGACCGGCGCCGAGGATGACATACTGACTGAGCCCGCGGCCGGCCTGTTCCACAACCAGGTCCTCGATGAAGCGAGCACGGGCTATGATCGAGGCGCGGAAGGGCCGCGTGAACTGCGGGTCCATGTCTCCGCGGTGGTGCCAGCCCTGGTCCGGGGCCAGCAGCTTAAGGCCGATCTCGTCTTCCAGCACATGCGGAGGCGGATCGATCTTGACATGCAAGGCACGCCACAAGGCGACCCGCGCTGCCGTGCTGTCCGGCGCTACATCTGGCTTGTTGCTCATGATCGTGAACTCACTTGTTCGCCATGGCCGGGGCCTGAAGCCGCCAGATGCGCCCGTCGGGATCACGGACGGTCATTTCCCTTGTTCCCCAATGGGTGTCCTCGAATGGCGTGACCACATCGACGATGGCCTCAGGTTGGCAGGCGGCTTCGTCGGGCACCTTGAGCACGAGATGCGCCTCGGGCTTCTGGCTTGCCGGGACCTCCGCGATGAAGAGATGGGGACCGTCACCGGTGCGGAACTGGCCCGAATTGTGGTCGGTCTCGAACTCAAGAGTAAAGCCCAACGCTTGGAAGAACTTGGCCGCCTTGCCCCAGTTGTGGGTTGTCAGGAACACGGCCTCTATCCGTTCAGTTTTCATATCTTTTCTCCTTTCGGCTTTGATGACACATCTCGTTCTTTCGACGATCGCCGCTCGGGCTTGCGCGCATCGAGGTAGGCCCGCAGCGCTTCCGCAACGAGGGCCGAGAGCGACAATTCCGCTTCGATGGCGTGATGCTTGACCTGCCTAATCAACTCGATCGGCAGGTACACGTTGAATTGTTTGATGTCTTCGCTGGCCATGCTGCTAGTATGCTAGCAACCTAGCAAGTTAGTCAATCCCGAACGATCGGCTACCGCTCGGGTGTGAAAAGGGGGGGACGGAGGCAATAGTGTTCGGCACCCCGTTTGCTCGGCGGGTTTCGGCTCGAGCGAGGACACGTCGGCGGCGTGGGGAACTCCCCCTCAGTGACCTGGGGCGAGCTGCCGACTCCGGAGAATCATTGCAAACCACCGCGCAGCAGCGAACACCGCGGGTTCGGAAGGCGAACCACAGGCGTTACACATCCGCAGGCTTTACTTTGCTAATATGGTCAAAAAGCTCCCCTAGGCTCGCCCAGCCCGCGAAATCCAGGCAGATCATCTCGTAAGACCGGAGCGTCGGCTTGCGGCCCGTCCACTGGCTGATCAGGAGGCACGCACTGATCGCACAGCTACGCCTGGATCTCGATCCCCTCGGGATACGTACTGAGCAGGTGCCGACAGCCAAGCATGTGCTTCAAAATAATGCAAATGTGTCCACTAATGCATTTGTGTCGATCGATGTCGGCGAGTAGCTCGGCGGGCACCTCGATCCTCTGAGGGGCCTCGCCAATTTATATGAGGCGATTGTAACGGCTCCGCGCCGGATGCGGAACCCACTCGGGCTGATGTCCTCGGGTTGTTGGTCAAGATCCTCGGTCACTCGGTCGGCGGGATCGCTTATCACCAGTACGCACACTGCGCCCCACGGCCAACAGGGAGACTGTGATCCTGCCGCAGCCGACCGCGTTCTCGGCCGTCCTGAGAGGAAGGGACGGCGAGTGTCCGTGCTGCCGGAGAAGGTTCGCCGACGCCGGATGATGCGATCGATCTGACCGACGTGCGGAATGAATCGTTGGCAGGCGCTGGTGGGCCTGCCGTTGTCCCGGTGTAGTGTTCCAACCACCCGCCAGGTCGTTGAATTGCTTCCGGCCCGGCACTTCGCGTGTCTTAGTCGGCCGGCTGGGACGTCGCGGTCAGATTCCGCACGACAACCAGCACCGGGTTCGACGGCCGGATGTTGCCCTTGTTGTCCGTGCCGAGGATCGAGAATGCGTGGTAGCCCGGCTGTTGGTCATGGACGGTGAACTCAGCGGGGCCTTTCGTCAACTCGGACACCTTCTTCGCGCCGTCGAAGAGTTCCAGCTTCTTCCAGCCGGCGAACTTGGAGTCATCAATACTGATGACGACGCTGGAGCCTGCGTCCCACACCTCGCCCTGGGCGCTCATGGGGTGGGGCGAAGTGATCTTCAGCGGGCGGTCGTAGGTCGAGTAAGCTCGATAGATAAAGGCAAGGTCCTGATTCAGCAGCCAGCTTGACTTCATGACAGCGCCTTTGAAATCGCTGGCCGCGGCGATGTCCGTCAGGCCGCTCCTCCAGGTCGTATTGTCGGCGACCCAGCCCGACTGCGGGGCGATCGACTTCAGCTTCAGCGGTCCCTTACAAACATCTCCATCAGCGGGGTAGCGGAGCCGGACGGCAGCATCCAATAGGGGCATGGCCAGAACTTCTTGTCCGTTGAATTCGTGACCGCCGCCGGGGACTGCCATCCATCCCCAGCGCGCCCCATTCGGGCGGTGTTCGGCCAGCACGGGCTCCACGACCGCCGCCATGCCGCCCTGCTCGTTTTCGCCGTGTTCGTTTTCGCCGTTAATGATGCATGCCGGCGTGTCCAGATGAGCGGCCGTGGGTTTGATATCGGTCAGCTTCAGGCGAGAGCCGACGATGACCGACGCGATGACCCTGCCGGGAGCCTCGACCAGAAGCCTGCTGGCGAAGCCACCGCCTGCCGAGAAGCCCGTAGCGGCATACGGCGCGTTGACGAGCTCCGGGTGCTTCGAGTCCGCGGCGAGTTGCTTGAGGGCGTGCTGCATCGTCTTGAAGTTCTCGGCGTGCGAACTGGAGGGCCAGTGCGCGCCCAGGAAAGCGAAGCCGTGCAGGTGCATGAATTCGCGGTACCAGACCTGTTGGTAGTAGTCTCTCGAGTCGGCACGGGCATACGGCCCGACCACCAGGATACCCCGCACAACCGCCAGGTCCGCCGGGATGATGAGGCGCAACGTACGGCCCGCTTCGGTGTATTCGTACGACTTGTACCGATGCGGATCGGGCCGCGCCGAGGGGCCGGTCTCGGCCAGTCGGGACGAGACGGTGATGCCGTCGATGATGATCCCCGCGACACCGTTGACGGTGCCCCGCGTCCCTTTCACGAGATATGTGCCAGTGTCCCCCTTCGAGAACTCCGCCAGTCGCTTCGCCACCGAGCGATCGGCATTGTCTGAGGCCTTCAGCTCATAACGCTTGCCGTCAACGAGCAACTGCGGCCGCTTGTAAGTGCCCGACGCCGCTGCGGCGCCCGCAAAAGTCTCACTCTCGGCCGCAGACAACCCGACCGTCGAACCGACCAGGACCAGCTGCGCGATGGAAACGAAAAAGCACCTCTTCATGCTGTCGGATCTTTCTTCGTTATTGTTCAAGAGCTCGATACTACGGGTTCACCTTGCGTCGGAATGCAACCCAAGCCGTGCACCACTGGCGATCGACCGTGCTGTTCGCGTATTCCTGGCAGGTCCAGAGCAAGGTCGGGTCCGACGGGTCGACGCACGTCGTCGAGTAATTGCCCCACCCGATACCGAAGCGGCTTGGTGCATTGATCCGGTAATGGGTCGTTCCGGGTACCGCCAGGACAGGGGCTCCCATCGAACCCGCCGGATCGCCCGCCGCGTGCATCATGACATAGACGGACGGGAACTCCTTCTCCGACGTCCTTGTACAGCCCAGGCCGACGTTGCCGTCGCGGTCCACGGCGAGCGAGGGGTTGAGGTAATCGCAGGTCGGGTCGTCGACCAGGCCCTCCTGGAGCAAGGCCCCGTCGCTCACCCGCAACTCGTACCAGAGGATGCCGGGGCGCGACTTGAGGGTGCGCTTCGCGCCATTGCAACCGAACACGCTGCCCCCGTGCGCGAAGACGCAGTCCGTGCGTCGGGGTTCGTCCGCCCTCAGCTTACCCCCCGGTGCGGGCTGGACCGCCCGTCCCTCCTCCACAGAGGCGTTCGGAGTTGAGTAGGTCGTGCTCAGGGGGATGGTCTGAACGTCAGAGATGCTCGCCTTTGTACCCGACCATTTGATCTTGTACAGGTACAGCTTTCCGGCGGCATTTCCGAACTCTTTGTTCAGGAGCACCTCCGGAGCATCAGGCGACTTGTCGGGGTTCAGGTCCGTTGCCGGGAAGGATTCGATTTCCAGGTTGGGGAACGCCTGGAGGTGAGACAGGTCCGGCCCGTTCGGAGCGATGAGGTCGGCCTTCGGAATCGCGTAACAGGTGTGGGCCTTGTGCGTGTCGTTGTTCCCGTTATGAAGCGTGAGGTAGAACCCGTTCTTATCGAGACCGGCCTTCGCGCCGTAGTTATGTGGGGGGATCGGGAACTTCACCCCTTTCCAGGGCCCGGTGGGATCCGACGTCGTGGACACGGCGAGATAGCCGTTCATCGGGTCGATGCCCTGGACCCATGCGATCCAATGGCCGGAGAGCGGGTCGTACAGAATGCGGGGGTCGTTTGCCTGGAGGTCGAGTGTGTTTACCGACTGCACTCCGAGCCAAAAGTCGTGCTGGCTGAGATCCTTGACCACTTGCCCGGTCGCCTTGTCCACGGCCACGAACGCGCGGTCATCCAGCGCGACCGCGTGACGTTGTCCTACGGCCCCCGCCGCGTCGGGAGCGGGCTTCCGATACCCTGGCCCCCTGTCTGCCGGGAAGGTGCTCTCAATGGTCACGTCAGCGGCACGAACCACGGGCATCAGAGCGAGTAGGAGGGCGACGAAGGGGAGCGCTGCGCGCCTCATGTCTCGTTTTCCTTGGGATCGGGGTTCGCTTCAAATTTCTCAGGGTATGGAGCGTCGGTTCGGGATGCAATCGGCGACCGGCAACTCCGCGGTTCATGGCTGAACCCTCGGTCGTTCTGATTGACGTGAAAGTGGCTACAGCATCGCGTCCGGGGTCCGTTGAGCGACTGCTCGACGAGTGGAAATTCCTCGGCATTCCAGCGCTCCACTGGCGCGCGGCGGTCCGACACACCGAACTCACTTGGAGCAAACCATCGGACGAGCCATCAATTGACAGCGCATCTACCGCCCGCCAGCAGCTTGACGTTGGGTGACTGAATTGGCTACGGTGAAGATCATCAAGGGTCGCTCGCCAGCGCGAGCCGTCCAGGCCCAGTTGGGCAAAGATCGACTCGGCGTCGGCCGGCAGACTCGCCTTGCCATTGCGTTCGAGTCGACCCGCGGCGTCGACGAGTCGCAGGCAGCACGAGAGCGTGAAGCCGGACACCAGGCCCACACGCCCAGGCTGGGCCTCACGCCGGTCGTTCTCCGGAGCGAGCCAGAGTCCCTCCTCCTGTCCGGGGTCGTCGATCCGGGTCGACAAGTCGTCGCGGAGCGTCGATGAGGTACCATAAACTTGGGCGTGGTCGAGCCGCTCGCGGAGCGCGGTGGATTCCGGAGGCCTATCGCCACACACTTCAATGGTACAATCTGGGAGATTCAGGCAGAGCTTCGGTCTAGCTCGCACTCTCGATGGGCCACCTAAGACCCCCTAACTTGCTCGGATTGGGTGCCTGGCCACGGACGACCGGACGGCAAGCCGCTCGATGTCCCCGGAAGCCATGGAACTTCTCAGCGGGATGAAGCGTCAAATTAGGGACAGAGGGCCAGACCTGGTCAAGGACTTCCGTGATCGGATTCGGGTGGGAAGTCGCGTACCGCGCTGGGCGGTGGGACACCGAGATGAACGGCGCCTTTGATCGGGTGACCTTGGGACTGAATATCTACCCTCCAGACATTCGAGGAAGAGCGCGGTGGTAGCAGCGACCGATCCAGGGGGGCGAGGAGAGGCGGAACCACGAGCCGATGCGCCTCGAGCGTCGTCGCCTTGGTCGATACCGGAGATCCGGGTCGTCAAGGACGATCAGGGACGTTTGCGGATCGACCAAGCCGACCCCGCCACGTACGGCGCGTATGCCGCCCGTCAATTGCTGGCGACCGCCGAAGCCGACCCGAGGTACAGGGATGGAATGACCAAACGTGTCTCGGCGTCCTCGATCAAGATCACCTATGTCAACGACGTCGGCGAGCCTCAGAAGATCGGCGTCCGAGAGATCTTCTGCCGGATGGACGGGGATGCGCTCGTCCTGACCCGATTCGAGAATTCAGACGGCGAGAAGGTCAAGGACCTGCCCATTGCAGTCCCCCTGCTCGGCGAGCTGGACGACGATGTGGACGACGCCGATCGGCTCCACGAGCTCGCCCTGGCCGAGCTCGGTGACGTGCCGTTACCACCCGCCGAGCTTGAACCGGAGCCTGAGGAGGCCCGGCCGGCGCCGGCTCGAGAGCGGCGGCTCCCGACGGGGCCACTTCGGAAATATGACGAGGCCACTGACCCGGCTCCGGCAGCGGACACGCTCAAGACCCCACCGGCCCCTGAGCCGGCGCCGCTCAGCCCAGCGGTGATGCCGCCTGTCACAAAGGCGACGACGGCAACCATCGGCCCCCCGGCCGGTTTGACCGTACGGGCGCTCGATGACGGCGAGTCAGCCTCACTGCGTGCGCTGATCGAAGCCAAGGCGGGACAGACGCGGTGGGCCAACGGGCTCCTCATCCAGGCAGCGGAACGCCATCCGAACGATCGAAGGCTGCAAAACGAGCACCTCGCGAACCTCCTGCGGGTCTCTCTCGATCCGTCACGGGCCGAGTCCCGGACGCCGCTCGCCACTGCATTACGCGGCATCATCGAGGAGGTGCATGCCCACAAAGCAGGCGTGTTGGATCGCGATCCCCTCAAAGCGGAGAAGGTCGCACTCCAGCCCTTCGCGCGTACGGCGCTCGGACCAACGTCGGCGGACGACGGCCAGGTGAAGACGGTTTCCGGCTCGGCTCAGCGAACTCCAGCTCAGATTCTGGCCAAGCTCGAAGATCCGAAGCTCGCACGGGCCACCCGCGTGAAGCTTCTCCTCGAAGCCGTCCCCGAGCTGATCGAGTCCTGGCGACCGGACAAGGAGAGCGGCCGCAGCGAGGCGGGCAACGAAAACAGCCCCGCGATCGTGCGCAGGCTGTTCACGGTGGCGAACGAGCAGCGTCAGCAGCGAAGGTTCATCGACAACGGCTCAGCCTTCAAGAAGGCGGGGGAGAGGTACGCGGGCCTCGAAGGTAAGTTACCGAAGTCCCCGGCCGCAGGCGACCCGTAGGACGCTTCGAAACGTAAGGCGCGTCGGTCCGCGATAGCGAAGCAGCTGAGTTCGGCGATCTCGGAAAACTGCCAGCGCCTCGTGACGATTGATCTGCCTCCGAGAAAGACTGCAGGCTCACCGCGTACGGCCTCCCCGAAACACTCGGTGGGACGCAGTACGAGGCGTCCCCCAGTCACGCGAATCTCTGGTTCATAGGATTCGCCGTCGCGTCGCTCGTCATCGCTTTCATGCTGAAGAAAAGGGCCGGAGCCTGAGCGAGGGAATGGCCCGATGGCTCCGCACGTTCGCTCCGGTTTCACGGGCTGAGGTGCGGAGACGACCAGCGTGTCGAGGCTTGATCGACGGTGGCTTCCGGCCTTGGCATATCGCGAGACAGCGGGTTTTGTCGACGGCCGCGCAGGGTGACCTTGAGGACGATGCGGCCGGACGGCTGGACTTTCCCTCACTCCGGTCAGGCTTTCCTCGACAGGGGCTCGAGCTTACACTGGAATCGCTTCGACGGCAGTTCACTTGAAGGCACCCTCAAGAACAAGGGGCGCGCGATGCGGGCCGTGATACTGGGGTTGCTGCTGGGTGTGCCGGTGTTCGTCGCTCGGGGAGAGGAACAAACGCCCGCGGAGGAGTACCGGGCCTTGGTGCAGGGGTTCGCGGCAGCCGTGAAGGTGCCGACCAAGGCATATGATCTCGCGAGGACTCCCGAGGAGCGATTGAAGGCGTCGGAACGGTGGCCCTGGGTAGTGTTCGCCCCGCGGTTTCTGGAACTGGCCGAGGCGCATCCCGACGACCCGGCCGCTCTCGACACCCTCATCTGGGTGGTGGCGAACGCCCCGACGGGAACCGCGACGAACCGAGCCGTCGAGATCCTCACCCGCGACCACATCCAGAGCGACCGGTTGGCTACGGCCTTCGCGCAGCGGCTGTTCCGCGGCGGACCGGCCGTCATGACGCTGTACCGGAGGACGATCGAGAAGAGTCCCCACCGCGCGGCGCGGGCGCTGGCGACTTTGAGGCTCGCCGACCTGCTTTCTGATATCTCGTACCTGGCGAAGGGACTGCGGCAGAACACCCTTCCCGAGGCCGCTCTCCGCTACTGGAACGACACGGTGCTCCGGGAGTTCCTCGACCTGGCCCGCCGCGGCGATCCGGATGCGCTCACCGATGAGGCTGTGACCCTCTACAATTGCGTCATCGCGGATTTCGCCGACGTCAAAGGCCAGGGCGGTAAGACCCTTGGGGAGATCGCCGAGGGGAACCTATCCGAGCTTCGCGACCTTGCGATCGGCCATGAGGCCCCGGACATCGAAGGACGGGACATCGACGGCAACGCGATGAGGCTCGCTGACTTCCGGGGCAAGGTGGTGGTCGTCAACTTCTGGTCGACCTCCTGTGGTGCCTGCATGGAGATGATCCCGCACGAGCGCTCACTCGTCAAACGGCTGGAAGGCAAGCCGTTCGTCCTCCTCGGGGTCAACGATGACGAGGATCGGAATCTGGCCGTGCAGGCAGTGAAGAGCAAGAACATCACCTGGAGGTCGTGGTGGGACGGCGGTATCGAAGGACCGATCGTGCTCCGGTGGAACGTCCGCGGATGGCCGACCACGTATGTCCTCGACGACCGCGGGGTGATCCGCTTCAAGAACCTCCGCGGCCAGGACCTGGATCGGGCGGTCGATCGGCTTGTGAACGAGGCCGAATCGCGTGGGCGCGGCGGTGCATCCTAAGCGGGTTATTTGGCTTGTTTGTTGCCATTCCCGAGGCAGGAGACCGAAGGATTACCTCGGAATTCATGGGAGATTCAGTGATTATGATATGGCCCCTGGCAAGCCAGGCGACCCGCTAACGGATACAGTAGAATCAGCCACGAGTGAGTTGAACTCGCGGCCTCCCTTTTTTCGCATGGACGGTCGCGACGAAACCGACCAACAGCAGGGCCCACCAGGGCCGGTCGCCGATCCCGTGGGTATAAGCACTGCGATAGGTGAGTGGGGTCACTTGCGCCGTCGCGGTCCCCTCGACGAAGGGAGGGATGGAGACGATGGTCCGGCCGAGCGGGTCGACGACGCCGCTCAGGCCGGTGTTCGTGGCTCGGATCAGGAACCGCCGATTCTCGATCGCCCGGAAGGCGGCGATCAGGTGGTGCTGGTGGGGAGCCAGCGTGCGGCCGAACCAGGAGTCGGACGTGATATTGACCAGGAGCTCCGCCCCCTTCCGTGTCGCCTCGCGGGCCAGGGCAGGGACTGTGTCCTCATAGCAGATCAAAGGCGAGACCTTCAGGGTCGACGCCGTCCCGTCCGGCCGTCGCAACGGGTAGAAGAAGACCTGGCTCTCCGTTCCGGCGCTGAAAACCCCGGCCTTGGCGTTCAACCCCTTGAGCCAGGGGAAGTACGAGGCCAAGGGCATGGATTCGCCGAAGGGGATCAAGATTCGCTTGAAGTAAGGCCACGGTATCGTGCCATCCGGGTAGACCGCGAAGGCGGCATTGTACCGTCGGCGATCCGGCAGGAAGGAATAGGCGCCGACGAGGAGGGCGGTATCGTCTCCGATCCAGGGCAGGACCGGTGGGCGGCCCACCCGGCCAATGCCGGCGGAGATGTAGGCGGGTACCGAACCCTCGGGCCAGACAACCAGGGAGCCGGGATGGGCGACCTGGCGGGTCAGCTCGTAGATCCGGGCAAGATTCTTCCGGGCCGAGTCCATGTCGCGTTTCTCGGCAAGGGAGGCGTTGCCCTGCACCACGACGACTTCCTGCGGGAGGCCCTGCGGCGCGGTGAAGGTACGCATCATCGCGACCCCATAGCCGATCGCCAACACGAAGAGGAGCACGGGCACGAGAAATGTCCTTCGCCGCTCGCGGAAGACGACGATGCGGACGCTGACCTCCGCCAGCCAGAACATCAGGAACGAAACGGCCATCGCGCCACCGATGCCGGCAATCTGCACGAACGGAGTGAACGCGAGCTGAGTATGCCCGAAGTGCCAAGGGAAGAGGCGAATCGTCAAAAGCTCGGCCATCACGACCGCGGTCGCCGAGCGCAAAGCCAGGGCGTCGAAAGCGGCGGGGAGCTGGTGATGAACCAGGGCGAAGACCAGGAAGAGGAGCGCGCCGAGGGCCACGAATAGGGTAAATATCAGCGCCGAGGCCAGCGGACCGAAACCTCCGAAGACGGAGACCGTGCCGGCGACCCAGTAGAAGCCAATCAGGTGGCCGACGATTCCGGCGGCAAACGCCGGCAGGTAGGCTCGCCGCGCACGAACCGTGTAGACCAAGAGCAGCGCGGCGATCCACCCGAGCACCGCGCTGAACCCGGTCCCCGGCACCAACCATGCGGACGCGTTGACAGCCCCCGCCAGGACCGCGGCGAGATAGACCCGCAACGCGGAGGCCTCGCCCACGCCTTGGGATTGCGGGACGACCGAGGCCGAGGGTCTCGGTCGACCGGCGCGGCGGTCTCGCGACCGTGCCGACGAATCCGTCCGCCCGGGCAGGACCAGCGCCAAGAGCCGCGGCGCGAGATGCATGGACCACCTCCATCGAGGGTCGGGGGACACGGCGACGGCACGCGAGGCGAGTACATCCACGGCGGGTGGGCGGGATCATAGGACTTGCCCGGCCGGGAGTCAATCTCGGTCGCGCTCCAACCGGTCGAGCATCCTCTCCCACCACGGTCCCGTCGGGGTCGGTCAGTGCTACCGGCCGGCCACAAGATCAATGGTGCAGGTGCAGGTCCCGAACCCCTTCACCGTCGAGGGCGAGGTGGGCCGGTACCGGTTGCCACCGATGACCGTGGCATACCCTGGTATTTGCTTGCATCTTAATTAATAACACATTCGGACCGTTCACGCATACCATTACGCTAAACGGTCGATGCGTGCAAATGCATGGAGGGCCACGAGTCCGAGGGAGAAGAACGCGGCGAGCACGACCAGGGCGACGCCGGCGAGGTGGCTCTCCACACCGGTATGGAGCAGGCTCCAGATCTCGATCGAGATTAGACCGGTGCCCGGCGGTGCCACCAGGTTTGCCGCCGGGAGCTCGCCAATCGCCAGCACAAATGCAACGCACCAGGCGGCAAGCAACGCCCCCCGCGACGACGGCAGCGCGACGCGCCAGATTGTCCCCCAGGCCCCTGTTCCCTCAATGGCCGCGACTTCGAGATGCTCCCGCGGGAGCGCGCGGACCGCCGGCCAAAGCACGAGTAACGCATAGGGAAACGTCCGCAGGACGAAGACGAAAATCAGGATCAACGGTGAATCATAAACCAATGGGTATTCGCGGTAAGCGAGTACGAGTGCCATCCCGGCGACCGGTCCGGGGGTCGCCAACGCCAGGGCGACGCTCGCCGCGCAGACCCAGCGCCAGGGCCCGGGCTGGCGGCTCAGCCAGGCCAGGCTCCACGCCACGGCCACGGCGGCCGACGCGCCCAAGGCGCCCCAGAGCATGCTCTCGAGAAGCGGGCTGCCAAGCGGATTTCCAAACCAACGACCTGGTTGACGGAGCGCGCTCCCGACCCCCGTCTCCAACGCTTGCTCCAGCGGTCCCGTCAGGAACGAACCGCCGACGTCGAGTACGGCCCGGCGGATCGTCCCCAGGAAGCCTGGGAACGACCACTCGGGAGACCGGCCGGCGGCCGCGACGCCTCCGACCCGACCGGCCCGCCACACGAGGGTGAGGAGCGGCAAGAACAGCACGCTTCCCGCGGTGGCCGCGACCAGCAGGCCGATCGGAACTCGCCAGGCGCCGAGGGCCCAGAGTTTGCCGCGTCGGGCTACCGACGCGAGCCGGACGGGATCGGCCTTCAGCAACGCGCGGGCTGTGACCAGGATCAGGGCACCCAGGACGGCGAGGGGCGGGAGCGCCACCGCGGCGGCGGCCGCCGGTCCATGGCCGAGTTGAAACTGAATATAAGCTTCCTCCGCATAGCTACGAACTTGCAAGAGGTCCGTGACCGTCATATCGCCCGCCGTGAGTACGGCGACCGCGAGGGCCGCCCCCGCCAGGGCCCCGACGCTCCGGCGCACCGTCACGAACGTCACGACGCGCCACGCAGGCATTTCCAGAAGGGCGGACTCCTCGAGCTCGGGCTCGACGGTCCGCAGACCCACGCCCGCGAGTAGCACGATCCAGGGGAGCGCCGCCATGGCGTGGACGAACGCCGAGCCAGTCAGGCCGACGATCAGGGGCGTCGCCCCGAACGCCTGCATCCGACCCGCGTTGCCGAATCCCCCGATCCAGCTCGTGGCATGCAGGGGCATCGGGACCAGGGCCGCGATTCCGAGCAACCCGAGCATGAACCGCCTTCCCCAGGCGTCGGTCCGAAACAGGATCAGGGCCAAGGGGAGGCCGATCGGAAGCGCAATCGCCTCGGTCAACAAGACGAGCTGGACGGACGTGCCCGCCAGTTCCAGCGGCCTCAGGACCCGACCGGCCGAAAGGTCGGCGGGCGTCGCGACGATCAAGCCCCCGCCGCCGCCAGCCTCGTCGGACTCACGCCCCCGCATGGCCGCCAGGAACGTCGCGAGCGCCGGCCAACCGAGCACCGCGATCAGGACCAAGGCGAGTAGAATTTGGCTGACTCGCGACCTCATGAGGGGAACCCGGCCGGGTGGTTGTCGCCCGGCAACCGTGTTGAGGTCATGATCGGAGGCCCGCGTTCCGCATCAGTGCGGCGGTCGTCTCATAGGCTTCCGTCACCCACTCGACGATCAACTCGGGTTGCGGCGAATACTCGAGTTCCACCGAGATGGTCAGGTCGTCAATTCCGAGGTTCTTGATCGCCTGCATGTAAGGGACGAAATCAACCACTCCCCGGCCCGGCGGGAGATCGCCATGAACCTTGCCATCGCAATCCGAGATATGGACGTGCGCCACCTGCCCTCGAAGCTGCTCGACCAAGGACGCTGACTGCTGAGCGAGGACCAGGTGCGAGATATCGAGGTTGGCTTTCACGGCCGGATGATCGACGTCGGTCAGGAATCGCGACATGCTCTCAACGTCGTTGAGCAAGGAGAGGTGGAACGGTTCGAGCTCCAGGGCGATCTCGAGCCCGAGGTCGGAGGCATATTCACCCAAGGCCCTGACGTTGGCGACCCCGGTCGCCCACTGCTCGGCGGGAGGGATCACTTCACGTTGCCAGATGTATTCACCAAGTACAAGCAGGAGGTTTTTGGCCTCGAACGCTTGCGCCATCTCGAGATAGGCGCGAACGCGATCGAAGTGAAAGCGTTGAACACTGGGATTGAAGTCGATCAGTCCGACGGCCACGCACGCGACACTGATAATCGGCAGTCCCGCCTGGTCGCAGTCGACCTTGATCTGGTTCCGTTCCTTGGGACCGAGATCCAGCGGGTCGGCGAAGATATCAATGGAGTCGAAGCCGATTTCCTTGGTCTTGCGAATCCCGAAACTGGTCTCACGGCCCGTCTGGGCCCACGCGGAATTGATCAGGCCAAGTTTCATCGCGTTTCCCGATACGATAAAAGTGAAAGCTTGTCGATTAAACGGCCAACGATTCCGAGTCCAACCCGGCGTTCGGCTCCCCCGGTCGGTTGACGACCTCCTCAAAATCCACGACACGATGTTCGGTCGCCGCCGAATAGACCGCCTCGCAGAGCGCGATCGTCCTGAGGTTGTCACGCCCAGAGATATCGGGGTCGGAACCCGATTCGAGTGCTCCGAGCAGGCCGGCCATCGTCCCCGCGAACGCGTCGGGGAACCAGGCCTGGGACCAGCGGGGACGATGCCAGACGCCCGGCTCGTGGACCGTCGTGTAGTCGATCGTGCTGGGCACGCGTTCGGGCCAACCCGGCCAGCCGATGGTGCCAAGGGCAAACCCTTCCGTCCCCTCGAACCGCCAGCGGATTCCAATGTCCGAGGCCGCCCCTTCACGGACGGGGCCACTCCAGACATCATCCCAGGCCGACGCCCGCGCACCGGTCGCGAACTCGAGAATCGTCAGGTTGATCCCGTCAATGTGGGGGAACTGGGTCCGCGGGTCGGGACGCGTGCTGGCGAGGACCCTGAGCGGGTTGCCCAGCCAGTATCGGAACGTGTCGAGATGGTGAATACTCATCACGAACGTCGAGAGCGACCGCTCCTCTCGAGCCCAGGGCATCCAGTGGGGAATCGCCCGCATCTCGATCGTCGCCAGGACCGGATCGCCCAGGTCGCCGCGATCGAGCAGCGCCTTGAGTGCGCGGACCGAGTGGTCGTACCGCATGTTCTGGTTGACCTGCAAGCGGATTCCAGCGCCCTCGCAGGCCTCGACCAACCCTCGCGCCTCCGCGAGACTCATCGCCAGCGGCTTCTGGGCGAGAATCCCGCGAACTTTCCCAGGCCGCGCGACGATCCGACGAATGATCTCCGGCTGCTCGCGCGGTGGCACGGCAATATCGACGACTTCGACTTCGGGGTCGTCGAGCATCGCCTCGAGGCTGTCGAAGACGCGGGGCACGCCGCGAAGCTTGGCGACGTCCTCGGCGGTCGCGCGGGTTCGCGAGGTCAGGCCCACAACCCGGAAGCCTGCGTCCCGGTACGCCACCAGATGACTGTCACGGACAATAAACCCAGCGCCCACCACGCCGATCCCCGTGTCGAGTCGTTGGGGGAGCACAGGAAGATGGGCGAGGCCGAGAGGGTCGAGTCGGCGCATCGACAATTTTTCCGCGTAGGGAGGGGTCGAGGAACGTGTTCAGCCCTTTATCCTACGCGCTGGCGCTCGGCTGTCCAGGGTTCGGAGTCCCTCTCCTCATTCTCTACCGCGGGGCGAGGCCAGGGTTGGAACCAGACTTGAAACTCCGCTTCCGTGGAGCCGCCGGCGATTGCCTTCGCAACCCGTCCGCAGGCGAGGAGCGGAGCGAGGAAAGCCATGAACCCCACGCTTCCACTCCAGGCTATGATCCAGAGCCGAGTGGAAACCAGTGACAGAACCGAAAGAACGAGGAGCCCGACCAAGACGACATGCGGCTCGCACAGTTTGTAGGCGGGCCAGGTCAGCGCCGCGCGGCCGCGGCGCGGCCACGATGCCGGGGGTGAGGGACGTCCCCCTCGGCCGCCATCGACCTTGTACGATCCATCCACGCGTTTCAGTTGTTGGAAAAAGGCTTTGTATCGGCAGTCGTTGTGCAAGCTGAGGAGCGCCCAGCCCAACGCGATCGCGAACCCGGCGACGGACCAAGCCGGTTCGCCAGTTCGAAAAGCAAGGCCGTGACCAAGCGCGAAACCGAGGGCCAGGTTCGCGGTGTGGTGCATCAAGTAGTCGAAATAGACGCCGTCGAGGTTGGCCGTCCCATGCCAACGCGCGAGCTGACCGTCCACCCGATCGAGCCAGAACGACAGGAATGCCAGTAGCGTGCCCCAGACAAAGCCCGCCTGGGTGCCCGTCGCAATCCCGGCCGCGGCCGCGACAGCGGCCACTAACGCGGCGCTCGTCACTTGATTGGCAGAGAGTCCCAGCCGTACCGCGAGCCAGGTCCCATAGACCGCCGACGGACGGGCAATTTTTCGCGCCAGCCAATTACCGATCTCTTGATGCCGTTGCTTATGCACCCGTTTGCGGAGTTGGGCCAGCGTGGGGTGAGCCGTCATCGGCGGGCCATTCCGGCCCCAACGGGGCGGCTCGCCGTCGAGCCATCGAGCGCATAGATGGAGTAGCGTCTGACGACGTGGTCAGCATCGGCGATCGCCTCGCGGTAGATCGGCTGCCGCGGTTTGACCCAATCCGCGAGCAATCGGCTCAGAGTCGGGTCGAACTCGACAGCACGCTCGGGGACAGGCGGACAAAACATCACGTGAGTGAACCCTCGCCTCTTCAGCGCTCCCACGATCGTGTCCGCGGAGTCGCCCTGGCGCCCCAGCCCGGTTCTTCGGCGATGAGCCAGTTCCATCGTATAGTCGCAGGGGAGATAGTAGCCGCGGTGATCTTGCCCGACGATCCGCGTGGTTGCCGGTAGGTTCGCGGCGATCCACTGGCCGACGCGATAGGTGGGCTCGCGACGCATCAAGTAATGCTCGGAGGTCTCGCGTCCCAGCACAACATTCAAACCGTGGCGGGCCCGCGCGGCGGCAAGGCTGGCTTCGAAGCCGACGATCAGCAACAAGACCAGCAACAGGACCCGGCAAGGAAGGGTTCGCCGCTCGTACCAGGTGGATACGAGCCAGGCCACCCCCACCGCCATCGGGCCGATCGCGGTCAGAACGAACCGCATGCTTTGACGCTGGGTCAGACAGATCATCAGGAAGGCGAGGCCGAGTGCCACGATGGCGAGGACCCGGCGCGGCGCCTTTTCCAGCAAGAGTGCGGGGAGAAAGAGTAAGAAGGCCGGCCCGAACTGGTGGGAAAAGCTATCGAACCGGTCGGGGTGAAGCGTCAGCGGCACCAGGGCCGTGATCAAGGTCCACGGAGTCACCGCCATCGGACGCTTGATCGGGTCGAGGACTTCATCGAGGCCCGCTCCCCCGAAGTAGTGGCGGAAAAAGGGATAAACCGGATTCCCTGTATCCATCCAGGCGCGAAGATACCACGAGCCGCCGACGAGCAGGGCGATAAGGCCAAACAGGGCCAATCCCGAACCGGCCAGCCAAAGCCTCGAGGACCAAGTTCGCGGGCGATCTCCCGTCGGGGACGGATCGGCTTCGGAGCCGAGCCGCCGCGCCGCGATGGCCAGGCCGAGGAGCCCGACCAGCACGAGCGCGGGATATTTCACCCCCATCGCCAGCCCCGCGAGCAAACCGACCAGGATCAAGGATTGGGCACGGGGTCGATCGTAATCGCGTGCCAGGGCCACCATCGCGGCCGTCCCGAAGGCCGCCAGGGCTACATCATTGAGCGGGGCGCCCATGCCGTTGGAGACCGCGGGAACGAGCAGCGCGATCGCTCCCGCCCACCAGGCCCGGGCTCCCAGGCTCGGACGCGCCAAGGCCGTGACATTGGCCGCAAACACGAGGCCAAGGAGCCATTGCACCAGCCGGCAGGCGACCGGGCCTCGGAACGCCAGACCGACGGCGTAGAGCATTTCCGTCAGCAGTGGATAGACGGTTTCGTGGAGGTCGGGATCGAAAAAGATTCCCCCACGCACAAGAAAGAGCTTAGGAACTTGGAGGTGATAACAGAGCGCATCGCCATCGGTGACCGGAGCGAGCGCGGTCAAGAATGTGCCGAGGGTGGTGACGACAACGCCAATGAACAGGCTGATATCGAGGGCTGTTCGACCTGGGATCGGACTGGCCGAGCTTCGAATCAGCCTACCCACATCGCTCCAGGTATGACGGCCGACCAGCAGCGCTGTCACCGTGAACAGAACCGAGAGCCCGCTTGGGCGCAGGACTCCACAAGCCCCGAGTGCCAGGGTCGCGAGTGCGACCACTCCCAGCCCCAGCGGAATCGCCAAGGCCAGGGTATCGAACTCTTGGTCCAACCGCGCATCGAGCGCATCGAGCAGTCGGAGCCCGACCGCGGCCGCGAGCAGACCGAGGCCGAGGATGAAGAGACAGTCGAGCATCGATCCCTCAATGTCCGGATGTCCGCCGACGACGCGATCGTCGCGGTCTCGTTTGGTTTCAGCCCAACGGTTTCGGATGGCGAAGGGTCATGCCTCCCCATCCGTGCCGATGTCCCCACAACCAGAGTGCCGGCAAGATCCAGGCGGAAAGGAAGAGGCAACGCGCCGGCAACCGGGACCAGGCGGGGAGGGAGCTGACACTCAGATGGGCCGCGAGTAGCGCCCCCGCCGTATACCAGGCCAGGGTCCGAACGAGTCGCCCTTGATGGTCGGACCAGACACGCCAGCCGAGCGCGGGCACTTGCGCCGTGGCGCTCGTGAGTAGCGAGACCGTCGAGTAACCGAACGTCATGCCCCAGGCCACGCCGACGATCCCGGCGCGATCCGCCCCCAGAGTCCCCGCAATCGCGGTCAGGGCCAGACCAAGCAGGGTCGCCAGGAACAGGCGGACCGGACGGTCCAAAGTGATCAAGGCTTGCCGGGCGGGCCAGGCGAGTCCCAGCATGAAGGTCCCGAGCAAGAGGGGCCGCAACGCCGGAAGGCCGTCGGCGTAGCGTGGGATCACGGTCCCCAGAAACGCAGGGCCGACCAGATAGGCCACCGCGCTGCCGGCCGCGAGCAAAGGGGCTTGTGCCTCGGTCGCCCGCATCGCTTGCAAGGCAACTTCGCGCGGGTCTCGGGTACGTCCCAAGGTGGTCTGAAACGCCGTGTACATCACGAGCACGATCCGACCCGCGAGGTCGAGACTCCAGCTCGTCCCCATGATCGCGATCGTGTAGAGCCCCACGGCCCGCGCACCATCAGGGACCCTCCAGAGGATCAGCACCCGATCGATGCTCAGGACGGCACCGAAGACCGCGGTGTTGGCCAGAATCGGCAAGCCGACACGCATCAGGCGTTTGGCGGTCGGCCAATGCCAGTCCCACCGGAACCGGAGCGGATGCCGTGCGTGCAGGTAGAGGATCTTGAAAGCGATGAGCGCACCAACGCCCGTCAGAAGGCCCCAGAACCCGGCGAGCCAGAGTCCGGCCGAGACCGCAACGGCCGAGACGAGCGACTCGACGATGTCGAGCTCCGTGGTCAGACTGAACTCGCGGTGGGCGCGAAGCACCGCCACGAGAAAGCTCTCGTAACGCTTGAGGACCGCCAGGCCGGCCACCACCACCAGGCCCCAGGTCCATTCGCGTGCCAGGGGATCGCTGGCCAGCAGCGGTGCACGCACCCAGGCCCAGAGCAGGAGGGCCGCGATGTAGACCGCGCAGGTCAGCGTGTTCGTCGTGTAGGCCACGTCGGCCACGCGCTGGGCCTCGACCTCTTCGCCGGCGGCGCGGAGGATGGGAATCTCTTGCACGGCGCCCAGGCTGATTCCCAAGCTGGAGCGGTTCGTCTGGTCGAGGTAGAGGCGGAGCCCGGTGTAGACTCCCAGGAGCGCGGGGTCCAGACCCCAACGCAGAGCCAGGGCCGTGAGCGTGCCGAGGACCCGGTCGAGCTGGCCGCCGACGGTGACGACGAAGCTATCGCGGACGTTCCTCCGCCGTTCCGCGACGGCCTGCCCCGAATCCATCGGGAGCGTCGTGGTTATCGTCGCCATGGCTCGGCCACACAGAATTGCGTCGGAGCGGAATCGAGCTCGGCTGGGATCGGCCCGCACTCGGCAAGCGGGATACCGGCGGCGCGGTACCAGGCGGCCGTATCGTAGCCGTAACGATTGTAGCTGAAGTCGGTATCCTCGTTGTGCGCGGCGAAGCGGCGCGAGACCCGGATCACCTCACGGCGGATTTGCTCGGCGATCGGCGGCGGATTATGGAGGATGACGGCCGAGGTCAGAACCAGGTCGAACGAGTGGTCGGCAAACGGCAGCAACGCCCCGGTGCCCAGGACCAGGTCAATCCGGTCGAGCCCGTCAAGGTAGACGCGAGCTTGCCCCAGTTGAGTCGGGCTGAAGTCGAGACCGACCATCGGCACGTCCAGACGTCGGCGGATCGCACCCAACTGTTTGCCGTAGCCGCAACCGATCTCAAGGATCGAGCGGGGGCGATACTCCGCGACCCGCCCGGCGATCCATTCCGAACGCTCGGTCCGGGTCGGATGGTCTTCCTGTTCGCGAAAATAATCCAGGCCGCCGCGCAGGGTCCAGTATTCGCGAGGGTCGGCATAGAGCAGACGACGCTTCCAGTCCGGCCAGCGGCCAAGCGTCCGTCTGAGGAGTTTGTGCCAGGCGTAGCGCGGTCCTCGGTCCCTCCAGGCGGACCAGGCACGTACCGGTAACGGGAGCGGGACTGAGCGTTCCATCGCACGACTCCGCCGGGCAACTCTCACCGCCCGAACGACCGGGTTCAAGGCCGAGAATCCTCAAGGAGAGTTGACAGGTGTTCTCCTTGGGCCCGGTCCAGTCGGGGAGGAGTGTACGAGCCTTCGGATCCGCGGTCAAGGCAGCCTACGCGGGGGGAGAACCTGCCGGATGGAGCGTTCGTAGAAGTTGTGCCGGCGTGATTTGCGGGGGAAGAAACCGCGATATAGAATGAGTTTGAAGATCTCTGTGTCGTGCGAGACCCCCTTTTTTTGGGGATCGGTCTGGCGTCGGAAGGAGTGACGGGCATGGGGGTGAGTTTCGGGCGTTCTCGGGTCGCCGACCTGGCGTTCCAGGTCTTCGGCAAAGCGATCCATCCCGACTGGTTCGCGGTCCGGGCTCATCGCAGGATCACGCAAAACTTCTGGGAGGCCGACATTCGGATCATTGAGGGGGGGCATTCGGTGATCTTCCGCTCGGGGGAGGTCCGAGTGGCCGAGGTGCTCGCGGGCCCCGAGACGAGTCTTCCCGAACCCGGCTTGCTCTTTCACTCGCCCGTTCGCCACGAGCGGTCCGCTTCGCTCCATCCCGGGGCCGGCCTGGTTTACCAGACCTGCTTTGAGGTCGAGCGGGTCGACCCCGAGGTCTTCACGCATCTTTGCGAAGAAATCACGCTCGACGCCCGCCGCGGCCCGCTCTTCCACAGCTTCCGTCCCGTCGATCGGATGGCCCCCGCCCCACTCACTCATCTCCACATCGAAGCTCAAGTCAAAGGCCTGTCGATCCAGTCGTTCCACACCTTCCCCGCCGAATGCGCGATCGTCCGAACCCAATCTCTGTTTGAGCCGCAGATCGCCCGAACCACCTGAAAAAAGTTGGCCTTCGCTCTAGGTTCCGCGCGGCTGCCAATTTCCCTCCTCGTCGGGAGCTTCCTGCTGGCGCGGGCTCCCGCCCAGCCGGACGATTGCTCGTATCGGTCGCTGATGGATGGGAGCAGGCTCGCTGACAAATTTGGGGCGAAAGAGTGGCATTTTTCCTGGATTCGGCGTTTAATGTCCTGTCTACCCTCTCCGGCCGACAACCCTGCGAACCGGCTGATTTTCAGCCTGGTTCTTCAAGGCGTCTTCGGTAAGTTCAGCAGGGCCAACTTGACCCGGTTTCAAGCATCACGCCGTTGCGCTCGGTTGCGCGACGAGTGACCTGATGAGGAATCGGATTCGCACTGACCGGGGTTGCTCTCGGCGGCCCGAGAGCGCCGATAGTATCCTCCGAGGAAGGCCCCGTTGGGACGGTTCAGACTGAATTCCTGAACAGACCAGCGGCGCGACGGGCCGCGGATCCGCGGGATAGTCACGCCGCTTATCCTATTCATCTGACCATCAAAGTTCGCGAGAGTATGAGAGGGAGCCGCACGATGCTTGCGACCTGGCGGGGGAAAAACGTGCGGGGCGGGAAAAAAAACCGACGGGGCCCCGATGCTTCGTAAGTAGAGCGTGGGACTCGCGTCCGTGTTGCCATGCCGGCGTCGCAAATGCCCCGATGGCCCGCCCTCGAGTAAAATTCCGTTGGCGTGGTTCGACCACGTGGTTACAGTTCGTTGCGTCCCGACGAGAAGGGGTCCGGCAGGGCATTTTGCCAATCGGCCCGAGATCCGAAGGAGCTTGTTTCGATGCCCCAATTGCCCCCGCTCGACCGTGCCCGGGGATGTCTGCTCGGGTTGGCCATCGGTGATGCCCTGGGGGCTCCGCTGGAAGGTCTTAGCGCCCAACAAATTCGCGCCCATTACGGCGTGGTTGTTGACTATGTCGACGGCGCTCGAGCCTGGAAGAAGAAGCCCTACCGCTGGCGAATGCCCGGTTTGTACTCAGACGACACCCAGCAGGCGCTGGCGCTCTGTGACGTCCTGATCGAGCGGAACCGAATCGAGGCCGATCCGCTGGCCGAGCTCTATCTTCGGCTCGCGACGCCCAAGGGATCGTACGTCGGCGCCCATCGCGGGGTCGGTCGGAGCTTCCGGCAAGTGCTCAGCGAGTTGGAGCGTGGCGTGTCCCCTCGTCAGACGGGGCAAGCCTCGGCCGGCATCGGCGCGGCGATGCGGATCGCGCCACTCGGGATCTATTTCGGCAACGACGATTCCGAAGAGATGTTCGACTCGATCATGGCGGCCAGCCTGATCACCCACCGCGATATCCGTAGCCTCGCCGGCGCCATGGCGGTCGCTCACGCCGTCCGCCGGATGGCCAACGGTGAGCCGCGAAATCCCTCGTTGCTGCTCTGGGTGGCCGCCGACGTTGCTCGCAGCGAGGACAAGATCGCCGCCCTCCACGGCGATGTCGTGACCTCGCTCGCCAACCATCCTCGAAGCATGTCCCGGTCGATCGCCCATGCCGAGTCGCTCCTGGATCTGCCCCGTGATCGCGCCTTGGCCGCCCTCGTCGAAGAAGCCAACAAGCACGGTGCCGAGCCAACCTGCAAACGGGCGACGATGGGCTTCCCCCCCGCCTGTATCCCGACCTGCCTCTACCTCTTGCTGACCACCGATAGCTTCGAGGAAGCGATCGTCGAGGTGATCAACCTCGGGGGCGATGCCGACACCACGGGCGCAATCCTGGGGGCGCTGCTCGGTGCCCACTACGGGGTCGACGCAATCCCGGAACGGTGGTTGACTCAACTCAAGAATCGCGACGGAATCGAACTCCGCGCCGAGGCCCTGGTGCGCCGCTCGGCCGAAGGCCTCGAGATCCCTGATCTCGTCGGCAAGGAGCACGAACTCAGCGCCTTGGAAGGTGACTGCCGCGAACGACTCCTCACCCACTCCCAGAATGGCGGCGACCTCGGCGCCAATCGTCGCCTTTGACCGACCCGCGCGACCGTCGACGGCTCGAAGGAAGAGACGACCAGTCTCTTCCTTACCCCTCTATGATCGGTTAAACTATCGCAACGGTTATCTAGGTAGGCTCGTCGACCTTCGAGGGAGTGAAGGGATCGGGTTGGACGTTTCTGGCTTGAGGGGAGACGGCGGGGCGATGAGCCGGATCATCCGCGACCCAATTAAACGGCAACTCGACGAGGCAGAGGGCTACTTGATGCTCAATCTGCCTCGCAAAGCCATTGAAATTCTCGAACGCCGGGCGGACTGGGCGACGATGCAGTTCGAGGCCAGTTTCTTGAGCGGCGAGGCCCTCCGCTCCCTCGAGCGTTATCGCGAAGCCCTCAAACCGCTCGAAGTGGCCGCGGCCCTGCGGCCGGCCGATATCGGCGTCGCCATCGCACTCGGCTGGTGCTACAAACGCACCCAACGTCTCGCCCAGGCGATCGACTCCCTGGAGCGAGCCGCTCGGCACAATGCCAAGACGCCTCAACCGCTCCTCCACTATAACCTGGCGTGCTACTGGAGCCTGGCCGGCAATACGGCCAAAGCGCTCGACGAGCTGACCGTGGCTCTCAAACTCGGGCCCGAGCTCCGCTCGCTCGTTCCGGGCGAACGTGATTTCGACAAACTCCGAGGTAACCCGGAGTTTGATCAACTCACCAACGATCCCGCCCCCCTGACCTGATTGATCCCTGGTCGAGCTTCGCCAAACTCGTTCTCCTCAACTTCGGCGAAGTCGTGGGACGACGATTCCCATAGGGTGGGCACGGCCCACCATTACCGCGAATCGGCCGTGATTTGATGAGGGGGCTCGGCGAGGTTATCGATCCGAGATCCTTGCGCAGGATTGGCGTGAGCCTGGGGTGGTTACTTCGTCGTTTTTCCATCGGCGTGAGCGAGTTGAGGTTGGAACGGTTGGCCCAGCATCGCCTTCCAGCGCAGCTTTTGCGCGTCAGTCAGCGTCGCGAGCGTCCGCTGGGCCAATTCGCGATCGAAATGGCTCGCGTTGGAATCCTGACTTCGGCGACGGATCGACTCGTCGACGGCTTTCTTCAGGGTGGTCAACTGCTCGGGCGTCAATTCCAGGAATTCCGCCACCGCCGGCCGGCTGATCAGCGCGGACGGCCCTTCCCACTGGAGGTCGATCTGGACGATCCGCTTCCGTTGTGTTTCGGAGAGCCTGTTCTCAAACCAGAGGCGCTGCTCCTCGTCGATCGCGCGACGCTCAGTGATCGCCTTCTCACCTTTGAGGCCGCGTAGTCCGTTTGCCTTGACGTAGAGTTCACGAATCGCCGTCTCGGCGTCATCCACCTGAGTACGACTCAGTTGGAGGTCGGCCTGGACATCGTGGCGACTCAGCAAGAGCAGTGGCGCCGTTCGAACCCCGAGGCGGCTGTCGGGGAGCGACGTGGTGCCCTCAGCGCCCGCGCAGCAAGGCGAATAGGCGAGTGCCATGCTCCATAGAAGCGCAGACGCAACGGCTGTCGTTCCCTGACGCATGAGCGGTATCCCTCCCGCAAACCCCGATCGATCCTTCGCGACCTTCGCGTCGCCGTTATACGAGGATCGAGCCAAGGGGGGAAGATCAGACTCGAGCCTGACGGATCGCCCGAATGTTCCGGCAATTGCATAGTCAGGCGCAAACAAAGAAGCCCGACCTCCGATCGGAGAAGGTCGGGCTTCCAGGTCGATGACGTTGCGCTCCGAGCCAAGTTGGACTCAGGCGTTCCGTTTGGACTTGGCCGAAGTCTTCTTTTTTGAGGAAGAACCCTTCTTGCTGTTGGCGGCTTCCTTGGCGGCTTCGGCCTCCTCTTTCTTTTTCGCCTCGGCGGCGACGGGATCGTAGTTGCGATCCAGCTTCGCCAGATCGAACGGGGGGCCTTGCATCTTCTGGAAGTTTTGGTGCTGCTTCTTGGAGAGCGTCTTGCCAATCATGGCGATCGTCTGATCCTGAAGTTGCGCACTCTGCTTCGTCATGGCCTCACGACTCTTATCCATCTGGGCTTTGAATTGAGGATCCTGCTGGATCTTGGCCTGGAAGGCTCGAAAGTCGAATCTTCCATCCGCGGACTGGAAGCCCGCCATCTGTTCTCGCCCCTGGTTGAACAGGTCGGTCCGCGCCGTATCCCGCTCCTCGACGATCATCGCGATTTGCTCGATCTGCGTCGGGCTCATGTTCAACTTCGTCTGCAACTCGGGCTTGGTGACCGCCATCGGGCCTTCTTGTTGCAGCTGGATCTGGACGATCCGCTCGCGCTGGGGCTTGGTCAAAATCTTGGCGAGCGCAGCGTCGGTATCCGCCTGCTGCCGCTGGAACTGTGCCCGAAAGTCCGTACCACCGCCGTTGGTTCCGGGGCCATTGCCATTGTTCCCGCCACGCGGGCCTTGAGCGGCTCCGCCGTTGGGATCGGCGCTTTTCGCAACGGCACCATTCTTGGTCGCATCGCCATTTTTAGTCGCATCACCATTCTTGGTGGAAGCACCACGTGTGCGACCGGTTCGACCTTTGGTCGAGGCAGCGTCCGTCTTCGTGGCATCGGTGCTGGGCGGGTTCGCGCCCACACCATTCGCGGCGGGATTGTTTCCTCCAGCGCGGCGCTGTTCGAAGGCCTTGCGCTGGGCATCGCGTTGTGCCTGAATCTCGTCGGAGAGTGCCTTGACCTGCTCCTTCTGGGAGTCGGTCAATTTGAGATCTTCTTGCACATATTTATTGGAGGCCAAAGACAACGGCGACGAAATCCGATTTCGACCACCAAAGCCACCACCAGGACCGCCTCGGGCGCCCCGACCTCCACCACCACCCGGAGCCTGAGCCTGGCTCACGGACTGCGCGAGTAGGACGGCAATGACCAGACCCATGCTGAGCAGGAACGCGCGAATTCGGGACATCTCTGCCTCCTAGGGGATTGACGCCTGGTTGTAACCAATGCGCAGAAGGGAGCCGCTATCGAATAATGGATGTAGCGCCATCCCTGATCCATGCGTCCCAGAATCCTTGGCGGAATCTCGAACGTCCTCTCCCCGCAGACGATACAGAAAATGAGGCGAGCGACCAGGACAGTCGATCCCCCCATTGATCGGGCAAACCCCGCTTCGCGACCGAGGCGGGGATCACCTTCGTCAGACCGACATGTGAATCTCAGACGGGCGGAGGTACCTCATCTCGCTCCTGCCCAGTGGGATCAGGCGCGTTGCTGCACCAGCCAGACGGCGAGGGTCGCCGCCGCGCCAATCGATGCCAGCCGGACCATCCAGCGGTAGGAGGTAAAGCGGCGGCGGACGTTGCGTTCAAGGTCGTCCGCGGCCTCCGCGGCGAGGGAGTGGCGTTGGAGGCTCGCCAGCGTGTTCATCCCCACGAGATAGACAAGCCAGAGGATCAAGAAGCCGACCCCCTGTTCGAGCCACGCGTGCCAAGGGATCGGCGGCAAGTGTGGCGCCCATTTCGAAGGCGTTGTCAGCGGTCGATCGGATTCGTAGACCACGAGCCGCGCGGCCTGGCTCGTCCGATCCATCCCATCGGTCGCGCGGAGCAGGAGTGCAGCCGGTTCCGGCGTCCCGACCCGAGGCGTGCCGCGAACCTGAGCGGTGGCAGGGTCAAACGTCAGGCCGTCGGGAAGCTTACCGTCAATCGCCCAACGAATCGGTCCACTGCCCCCCGTCGCGGCCAGGGCGACAACATAGGGACGGCCCGCGATCGCCTCGGGGAGCGTTTCCGGTGTGGCGATGGCGAGTGGAATCGGGTCGTCCTTATCCTCACCCCCCTCGGACGAGGGGAGGTCAATGGCCTTGGGCAAAAGCGCCATGATCACCATGGTCAGCAGTAATATGAACAGAAGTGCGCCGGTGAGCTTGGTGACGACGACCGCGACGAACGAATCTTCGCCCGAACCGCCGAACTCCATGCCGCCATGGCCGCCTCGCCGTGATCGACGCATGTCTCCTCCTTCAAGCGGCCCGGAACGTGTCGTGCCCCTGATCCTGAACCTAATCCTAACCGACGGCCCGCTCGCGAATGATCCGTCGAATCAGGCGCAAGGGCCGTTTCCTTGCCAGTACTCAAACGTCCACGAGAATGAAGCTGCCGACCTTCTGGAAAAACTCAACCCTTGCTCATTTATGCGGCATCATCACTTCTCACAGAAAGCCCCTTACTGCTGGAATCGAACATCTTCTTGACGATGTTGCGATAGAGGGCGTTGCCTTGTTCCATGCTGACGTTCAGCAGGTCGATCGCGTCCTTAAGGCTGTTCAAGGTCCGCGCCAGTTGATCTTGCGTGCTCCGGCTCGAGCGCTCATAGGCGAGGGCCCACGAGTTCGACATGGCCTCGATCGCCGCGCAGGTGCGGTCGATCCCGCGCTTGATCTCATCGAGTTGGTCGGCCGAGCCCGCCTGGTCCGTGAGCGTGGTCTCGATTCGCCCGAGGGCGGCAACGCCCCGACGGAGCGTGTCGCCGGCCGCGCCCAAGGCCTCGAGCTCGGCCCCGATCCGGCCGATCGACTCGGCCCCGCGCTGGAACCCAGACATCGAATTGGGCAAGTGGTCGATCGAGCGGGCGAACTGTTCGATCTGGGTTCCGAGCCGCTCGCTCCACCGCGCGGCCAATGAGTCCGACCCGCCCGCGGTCTGCGGTTCGGCGGCTCCCACGCGTGGTAGCACGAACTCGACGACCCAACGATCGACGCGTGCGAGCAGGTCTTCGGATCGGCGGAAGACCAGGGTCTGGACGAGCATCAAGGCCGCGCTCAGGAAGAGGGCGAGCAACGTGCTGTCGAATGCGATCTGAAGGGCCGAGGTCACCCCGGTCAGATTGTTCATGAAGCCGTCGAGGTCCTTGACCATCGGCAAGACCTTGCTGATGTTCATCAAGGCCTTTGAGATGCCCTCGACGGTCCCGATGAACCCGATCACCGGCAAGAGATAGAGAATGTAGCGTGTGAGCGTGAACCGACCCGCGGACTGCTCTTGATCGAGGGCCGAGGCCTCGCGATTCAACTCCATCATCTGCGAGACGGAAGGCGTGCCGGTCTCTTCGAGGTAAGTCGTGAGCTGCCGCACTCGGGTTGGCAGGATCCTCGCTTCCTCGAGCGGGATCGCGGTCGATGTCGCTCCCGCTTCGTCGCTCGAGCCGCACGCGACCTTGACGGTGTGGAGGAGCGCGGGAACTTCGTCGAACGCCTTCTCGTTGGCCCAGAGCTTGGCCAGCTCGCGGGTCAGGGCAATCACTGCCCAAAAGTAGATCGCGGTTCCAACGTACTGTTCCCAACCCCGCTCAAACATGAGCGTTGGGTTGAAAATCATCAGGCCGATCGGGAAAGCCAAGGCCAGACCCAGCATCGCAAGCGTGCCGGAGTAAGACATCTTGGAGGTGCCGTGAGCTCCGCTCGGCATGGGAAAGCCCCTTCCTGTGTGGGCCAATCAGACCTGTCGAGCGTGGCCGCTCGTCGTCCTGACGAAGTTCGGTCAGCCCACCCTACCATCGCGTTAATCGGCAAATTGTCCAGCCGACTTGAGGATCAAAGGGCCTGGTCCTGCGTCAGCTCGCTCGTTGTCTCCCGGTCGTTCGAAACGTCCGAGCCCTCCGAGCCTGGGGACGCAACAAACCGGAAATTGCAGCACGACGCCCCTTCCATGAGGGTTTGCGTGCGTGAGAGGTGAATCGTGGAGTTGAAGCCTTCGACGAGCGAAAAATCGCGCTGGCAGGAGAGGCTCGAGCCGAGGTCGGCCAGGCCCAAGGTGTGGTACATTTCGGCGTAGCGGCAGCGTGTCACGTTGAACGAGAGCCGTTCCTCGGTCTGCTCGAGCATTTCCAGCTCGAGCGCTCCCCCCGCCCGCCAGCGGTCGAGGCTTCCCGAGAACGCTTCGAGAGTCGCCGCGCCCAATTGCGCCGCGAGGTCGGCACCGCTCTGACGGGCCAGTTCGGAGATGACGCGGCGAAGCAGGGCCAGGGTTTTCTCCTCGCCGAGCTCGTCGCGTACCGCATGGATGATGGGGCCAACAATTCGCGCTTCGATTTCGCGTTGTTGAAGGAGAGTGAGCGGGTGGGGGTCGGATGACATTGGGGGCAGGCTCCACGGACCCGACAGGAATGCAAAGGCAACTCCAGGATGCCCGTCATTCTAAGGGGTTCGGCGGCCTTGGACACGATCAAACCGGGATCGCGCGTAACCGAAGCAGGAGTGTCGGAAGGTCGATCGGCTTGGTGACGAAGTCGTCTGCCCCCGCAGCTCGGGCTCGTTGTTCGGACAGGCCGGAGGAATCGGCCGTGATCGCGACGACAGGCAGGGTGGCTGTCTCCGGATTGGCGCGGAGTTGGCGGATGAGCTCAACCCCATCCATGACGGGCATCGCCAGGTCGGTCACCACCAGTTGGGGTCGAAATGTACTCACGCAGTCCAAGGCTTCACGACCATCCGTCGCTTCCATAACCTCGAAGCCATGCATTCGTAGCAAACGCCCGAACGCATAGCGCAGGAAAGGAGCATCCTCCACCAAAAGTAACCGAGGGTTCTTATCGTAAGAATCCCACATCGGATCAACTCCAGCCATATAAGGAAGGCCTGAACTCGGGGCCCAGCTCGTTCCAAGCCTTCCCCGCTCGATGCGATCACGGCAGTCGCGGATTCACAAGCCTCGCTGCCTCATTTGCAACGCGTTCCTGATCGATTCGACATTAGCAAGCAAACCTCAGGCCAACAGCGTGATTGTGCTCAGATCTAGAAAAAAAGACGTGACTCAAGCAGTCTGACGGCTGTGGACTTTACCCAGCCATCGCGATCGTTGCGGAGCTCAGTTCCAAGTTGCCCAAGATGATGCCGGTTCCTTGCTCAGGGCGGGAGCTCGCGCCTACGATGAGATTGATCCCAACTTGATTCCATGCTCGCAGAGAACTGCGTCGAAGGATCACCCCCCATGATGCCCACAACTCGCCAGCCGCTCCCCGCGAGCATTCGTTTTGGCACCGGCCTATTCCGGACTGTCGCCTGGCTGGTCCTACTCGGCGCGACCGCGATCCTGGTGCGTGCCGAGGCCCAACGAACGACCTTGCCGGAAACGGTTTCGGAGCACGCCGACATCGTCTACCGGAGCATCGCCGGTCGTGAGGTCCGGCTCGATGTCTACCTTCCCACCGCCCCTCCGATCCGAGGCGGATGCCCGGCCGTGGTCGCGATCCACGGAGGAGGCTGGCGGGGCGGCAGCAAGCGAGACATGAGACTCATGTCGATCCAACTCGCCGAGCACGGGTACGTTGTGGTGGCCATCGACTACCAGCTCTCGCGCCCCGGTCGACCAAGCTGGCCCAGCAACTTCGAAGACACCCGGGAGGCGGTCCGCTGGATCCGCCGCCACGCCGCTGACTACGGCGTCGACCCGGATCGAATCGTCGCGCTGGGGGTCTCGGCGGGGGGCCATCTCGCCGCCTTGCTCGGGACCTACCCCGACGGCCCGGTCAATCCGGACGCCCGCGACCGGCACCCCGCGCTCTCCTCCGCCTCCGTCGCTCGTTCCGACGCCTCGACCCGAGTCCAGGCAGTCGTCGACCTCTATGGTCCGGCCGACCTGCTCGCGTCCCGGACCTCCCTCCCCTTACCGGCAACTCCTGTCACCCTGATGCTGGGCGGAACCCTCGAGACCATGCCGGGACGGTACGAGGCGGCCACACCTGTCCGTCACGTCTCGCCCAACGATCCGCCGATGCTCCTGATCCACGGTCGCGACGACCGACTCGTCCCCCTCGAACAATCCCAGGCGCTCGCCGCCGCCCTCGACGAAGCCGGCGTCGCCCATCGCCTGATTGAGGTCGATGACGCCGCACACGGCTTTGGTTTCCACGTGCCGAACCGCAAGATTCTTCCCGACATCCTTGCCTTTCTCGACTCCGTGTGGAACTCTAATACGAGCCGGCCCTCAAAATAGAGAAACTAGGGCGATCATGCGGATCGCCCTTGGGGGGGGAAGGAATTCGTTTTCCAGAACTCCTTGCATTTTTTTGCTCGACTTGGAACGATTAGTGAATCCTTTCCCAGCAGGCACTCAGGTAGGAGCCGGAGGCTCGCCGAGCGCCATGTTTCGCGTTCGATCACGCAAGATGGAGGCGGCGTAGTGGATTCCAACACCCCAATGGGTGGGATGAACGCGCCCATCTCGGAACCGCTGGACTTGAACGACCAGTTCGATCGAGTCCTCCATACCGCGGGCGATCGCCCATCCACCGACACCTTGCCAGCCTTGATCGATCCAGCCGTCGATTTCGCCGACCGCAAGTTGACACGTCGCCGGGAAGATATCGAGGAAAAGCACCGGCGGATCGCCGCCTTCCTCGACGCGACGGGGCACGACGCGGTCGTTCTGGGGCGGGGCGACTCGGTCTCCTGGTTCACCTCGGGGGGCGACCTCGGGCAAGATCTCGGCTCCGAGGTGAGCACGGTCCTGCTCTACATCAACCGAGGCAGTCGAGCGGTCGTGACCGACAACGTGCAGAGCGCCCGGGTCTTCGAGGAAGAACTGGCGGGGCTTGGCTTCCAGCTCAAGGAGCGCCCTTGGTTCGAAGACCCGAGCCGGGTCATCGACGAGCTCGGCCACAACAAACGGCTCGCCTGCGATCTGGCCCACTCCCCGCGCCCCTGGCCGCGCGACGGCGACCCGTTTCGCGCCTTGCGACGCCCCTTGACCTCGCTCGAGCGGCAGCGGCTTCGCGAACTGGGCCGGACCCTGACCCTGGCGGTCGAGGCCACCTGCCGGAACTTCGTCCGCGGGGAAACCGAAGCCGATATCGCCGGCCACCTTGCCCACCGTTTGATCCGCGAGGGTGTCGTCCCGGTGGACATGCGGGTCGCGGGGGACGACCGGCTCGAGCGCTTCCGCCAGCCGACGTTCAAGGCGGCGGCCATCGATAAGCGCGTCACGATCACCGCCACGGGCCGCCGCTTCGGACTCTGTGCCACCGTCTCCCGAACCGTCTCGTTCGGGCCGGTCGACGCGAAGTTCGGCGCCTGCCATTCGTTGGCCGCGATGATCGACGCGAGCTGCATCTACTTCTCCCGCGACGGCGAGACCGTCAGCGAAGTCGCGCGCCGATCGAAGCGAATCTTCGAGAAGTACGGACGCGGACACGAATGGACGCTCGATTATCTCGGATTCGTGACCGGCTACACCCCCCGCGAGTCGCTCCTGCTCCCGGATAGCTCACTGGTGCTCACGCACGGGATGCCCCTCTGCTGGAGCCCGAGCATTGGCGCCGCACGCTCCGGTGACACCCTGGTGGTCGACCGTCGAGGCTACGAGGTGGTCACAACGGCTCAGAATTGGCCGCAAATTGATGTCGCCGTCAAGGGTTTCGTGATCCCACGGCCGGGGATCCTCGAACGCTGATCAGGTTCCCGCAGCCGAATTTCCGAACAAAGCGCACGGCCCCTGCACTCTCTTCCTCGCTTCTTTTGAATGCCGATTTTTTAATTTGATCGCTCGGTCAAGAGCCTCTTCTGGAACTGATCCTGGGGAGAACCACGCGCGTGCTGATCCGTTCCCATCCCCATCGCGGCTTCAAGCTGATCGACCTGATGGTCGTGGTGCTGGTCATCGGCGTCTTCTTCGGTTTGCTCATCCCCGCCATCGAGGCCGCGCGCGAAGCAGGTCGCCGGGTGCATTGTTCCAATAATCTGAGACAACTGGCTCTGAGCCTGATCAACTTCACCGCGAGCAAGAACCAGTATCCCAACGCGGGGACCTTTTTCGACGACCCGGCGATTCATGGCGGGGATCCGGCCCGGTCGATCATCGCTCGTTCAATCGAGAACCCCGCCGCATTCAAAGGAGATACTGATGGCTGGCGCCGCAGTTGGGTAATCGACATAATTCCTTATCTAGATTCTAATGACGTCTCAAATGGTTGGGACCGTAGCGAATCCTACCTCAGCACCACAAATTTCGGTAATCTCAAAATCTGTTCAGGTGACTTCGGTGTCCTGAGATGCCCCGATGACACGACGACGACGACGGGTCAGGGCAACCTGAGCTACGTCGTCAACGGCGGCTTCTCGCGCTGGCACGCGATCCCGTTGAGCTGGAATGGCGGGAAGGCGGATGGGCAATCCAAGAACGGCGGAGCGCTGCAATGGATTCCGCCCGGCGGCACCTGGCAAGAGACCCAAGCGGTCAGTCGTAAGTTGGGAGTCATGTTCCTGGGCACGAGCACGGGCGACCAGCCCTGGGACATCGTCACGGGGCCGAACGACATCCCCGACGGATCGAGCGAGACCCTCCTCCTCGCCGAGAATACGTTGGCAGGCTATTCCCCGGGGACTCCTTACTCGGGAGGAATCCCGACCAACTGGGCCTGCCCTCTGCCGAATTTCTGCATGTTCATTGCCTCGGACGATGTTTGCCGATCGGCTCGATCGACGACCGATTGTCTCGCTGGATCCTTGAAACCCGACACATCCGGCAAGGATGGCACCGGCTGGGCCTGGGCAAATCGGCCGGGAACCTACGAGAATATTGGCTATGGCCAGAACTTGCGTATCGAGGGTTCGTTCCCGTTCGCCAGTAGCGGCCATCCCGGTGGCGGGAACTTCGTTTTTTGCGATGGAGCGACACGATTCCTCAGTGACTCGATCGACGGCACGGTTTATGCGAAGATGATCAGTCCGGCGGGAAGTCAACTTCCCACGCCTCTGCTCCAGGGACCGCTCGCGCGCGACAGTTGGGAGCAGGCACCCTGAGTGGCTGCACTCAGGGCAAAAGATTTCATTCAAACAACGGTTTGTTGATAGTTGGGCTGAACATTCCTCACTCGAAGTGCGAAGTACTAGAGAGAAGAGAAGGGTCCGCCCTTCGAGAAAGGAAAACAAGGTCATGCAAAGTTCCTGGAAGTTGGGCCGGCTGGCGGGAATTGACGTTTACCTCCACCCGACCTTCATGCTGATCCTCGCCTACGCAGGCATGGTGCTGGGCGGCCTCCCGGCGATCTTGCTCGTGATGGCGGCCTTTAGCTGCGTCCTGCTCCATGAATTTGGCCATGCGCTCATGGCCCGAAGATTTGGAATCGAGACCGAGGATATCACCCTCTACCCGATCGGTGGCGTGGCCAGACTGCGGCGGATGCCCAAGTCGCCCGGCGCCGAGATGGCCATCGCCCTGGCTGGTCCCGCGGTAAACGTCGTGATCGCCGCGATTCTCGCGTCGGCGCTGGGGCTCGGCCTGTTTGATGGTCCGGGTAACGCGGCGATCCTCGGTGCCTTCGCCGTAAACCTCCTGTCGATCAACATCGTCCTGGTGTTGTTCAACATGATCCCCGCCTTCCCGATGGACGGCGGACGCGTTTTACGGGCCGCGTTGAGCGGCTGGCTCGGTCGGGTCCGAGCCACCATGATCGCGGCCTCGATTGGCCGGGGATTGGCCACCTTGTTCGGCCTCTACAGCATGGTGCATGGCGACTGGATTCAAGTCGTCCTGGCGATCTTTATCTACGTCGTGGCCGGAGCCGAGCTCAGACAGGTTCTTGCCGAGGGCCGCTCCTCGGATTCCGATTCGGACTCGCATCAAGACTCAGATGACGTCTGGGTCGCTCCACCCGGATTCCGCTGGGTCAGCCGCGGCAAAGGCGTCTGGCAGCTCGCTCCCATCGTGGTGCGCACCTCCGACCGGTCGTCATCATGGCGCTGATGCCGATCGTCGAGCTCGGAGTGGCCGAAGCGTACGAACTCCTGTCCGGCCGTTTCGGTATCGTGGGCCTGCCCCCACTCGAGGCGATCGAGAACGAGGACTGGGGTCGAGACTTCCTCCTCAGCCGATTCCAAGAACTGCCCGCCCAGGCACTCGCCGAGGCGGGCCTTTCTTGGGATGACCCCGATCCGGACGAACCGGCCGTGAATCCCTCCCCGATCTGACCCGACGTGTTGGGGGGCGTGAACGGCGCCTGGACTGATTCCCGACGGCCAGACCGAACCAACCTCCGGGAACAGATTCACCCAAGGCAACGGCAATTTAACGGGACTGTCAAACGGCCCAGGGGCGGACCAAGCCCGAGGCGCTCAACGACTCATCATCCTCGGCGATGATCTGGAACCGCAGGCCGGGCTCCACGGGGACCGGCCGCGCCAGCCTGAGACTCAGGCAGGTACAGACACGTTCGTCGAACGATCCCAACGGGGTCCGATCACGAATCGTCGCCCAGACGTCCGCCGTCCGGATTTGAACCCGCCAGGTGGTGCCGGGTAAGCATTCGAGCAAAAAGGTGTCAGCCTTTGCGGGGTCGTTGACCGTCACCAAGGCCTCGATCCGGTCGACCTCACGCGCATCGGGAATCCGCGGTGAATGTGACATGGGTTTCAAGCTCGCAACGGCCGGTCTTAGCTTCGCTTAAGAGGCCGGAAGTTCCTTGATTTTGAGACTGCGCCACTCAAAATGCCCGTGCTCCGCCTGGAGGCCGATATGGCCCTCAGGAAGCGCAATCGCATCGGATGCCGTGACGGGTACGCCGTTCAACGACGCTTCGACACGGGTTCCGACCACCTTCAGGCGAATCTGCTGCCACTCCCCGGCACCCTTCATCGCCTGCTTCAATTCCGCGGAGTGCCGATCCGAGGTGGGGGGAGGAGTTCCATGGCCAAACACCTTGAAATTGTTCTCGGAGTCGCTGACCTGGAGTTGATAGCCTCGCGCAGGCCAGTGCGGTTCTTCGGGTGAACTCTCGGTGGCCGTTCGGAAAAAGATGCCGCTATCCGCGCCTTTGTTCACCGCGCGATATTCCGCCTCGAGCTCGAAGTTCTTGTAGCGTTTGTCACTTCGCAGCCAACCGGTGCCGCCATCGTTGACGATCACCCCGTCGCGCACCGCGAACCGCTGGGTGTGCTCGAGCGTCCACCCGGTGAGCGTCTTGCCATCAAACAGGGCGACACTCGCCGGCTCGTCGGCCAGACTCATGGCGACCCAGACGACCGTCAAGGCAACGCCCGCAAGTGTCAATCTCAGGCGTGTCATTGACCGGCACCTCCACGACTCTCGCCACGCATCTCGTTCATCAGTTCGTAAACAACCATGCCACAAAAAATCGACCGGGCCCCCGAAATCAAGCCGCGGCCGGTTTCCTAATCCCCCAAATCGAGACACCCTCGGGCGATACGGTGTCAGGGTCGAATCAACGGTCTGCACTGGGCGGGATGTTCTTGGGAGCAGCCGCTTGGAGGAGGGCGGCCGTGAAATTGACGAGATCGCCTTGCTTACGGGCGATCGCCGCGAGCCGGTCGGGCTGACCGGCCCGCTGGCAGAGTTGCGCGACGCCCGGGCAGATCAGGCTGGACTCCGGGAGCCCCGCCAGGTGCTCGGCCGCGACTTCAATCGCCTGGTCGAGCCGACCGAGTCGCACCATCAGACCGACAAGCACTTGCGCCGGCAGGGATCGATCCGGCCGATCGGGATCGGGAGAATCGAGCTTTTGGCGAAAATGGGCCAGGGCGAGATCGACATCCTGACCGAGGAGCGCGGCCAGGTAGACCGCATGGTCGTCGAACGTCTTCTCGAACGGAGACTCTCCCTCATACTGGTACCGTTCCGAAAGCCGTCGACCATACTCGCAGAGCCCGGCCGCGAGCTTGAGCGTCTCGGGGTCGGTCAACATCGGAGCCAACCGCGCCGTCGCCGAGAGGTGGGAGACGTCGATGTGGTAGGCGTCTTCGAGGAACAGCCAGTCGTTGCCGGCGAGGAGGGCAGGAATCAGGCTTCCTTCCGCGGGCATCGGTTGGCCGCGCTGGGCGATTTCCGCGCGCAGGTTGGCGACCAGATGTTCATGGAGCTGTCGGACCAGACGATCGGAACAAGCGACGCGGGTCGCCTCGTCGGGGGGGAGATGCTCGAAGGCCGAGATCGCCGAGCAGGTCCCGTAGTGCTGAAGGATCAGCTCAAAGCCCTTGCGAGGATTGGCGCCTTGATTGAAGGCGACCTCGACGATCTGGTTGATCTGCTCGTCCCCTTCGACCGCTTGATAGGCGTCGATGGCGCGTCGGACCGGCTCGGGCTCGCCGATCGCCCGAAAGTAGGGCCAGGCCGAGGCGATATCCCCAGCCTTCAAGAGTCGGTCGCCGACCGAGCGGATCGCCTCGACGTAGCGTTCTTCGTACTGGGCTCGCGTCGGCTCCGGCAAGTCATTCAGGGAGCCAACCTGGATCAAGGGGAGTTCGAGCTCATGGCGGGCCCGCAGTAAGAGTGCATCGAGCAGGGCGCGAAACTCCCCCCGCTCGGCGAGGTGATCGACCAATTGGTCGAGTGCGGCTCGAGGACCCGAGGCACTCAGCGTCTGCTCGAGTGCGCGAAACACCTCGGCGTCCTGAACGGTCACGTCGGGGGCGATGGTCATGTCACAAGGGCTCCTGCGGAGGGCTCAGGCGGGTCAGGGCGGGGCCGGTGGGACGGACGATCAAATCCAACTCGGATCGACTATTGCGCGTCGGACTTGGCAGGGTCGATGGCCGTGGCCGGCGCCCCCGGCGGGTCGGCGTCGAGCTTGGCCCCTTCCGACTTCTTCCAGGTCGTCCAGCAACGCGTATTGTAGCAGTCGACAATCACGTCGCGGGCTTCGTCGATCGAGTCGGTCACGATCAGCAGATTCAGATCCTCGGCCGAGATCGCTCCATGGACAAGCTGGGTTCCCTTGATCCAGTCGAGCAAACCACTCCAGTAGGCCGAGCCGAAGAGCACGATCGGGAACCGGCTGATCTTCCGGGTCTGGACCAAGGTCAAGGCCTCGAACAACTCATCCAAGGTACCGAACCCGCCGGGAAAGATCACGAACCCATTGGCGTATTTCACGAACATCGTCTTCCGAACGAAAAAGTAGCGGAAGTCGATCGAGAGCGTTGTATATCGGTTCTCCGACTGTTCGAACGGGAGCTCGATATTGCATCCCACCGAGATTCCGCCCGCCTCGTAGGCTCCCCGGTTGGCCGCTTCCATCAGGCCGGGCCCACCGCCGGTAATTACGGCGAAGCCAGCCTCGGCCAGCTTGGCCCCGAGCCCTCGTGCGTCGGCATAAAACGGGTTGTCCTCACCGAACCGGGCCGAGCCAAAGATCGCCACCCCCGCGCCCACCTCGGCCAGTGCATCGATCCCGTTGACAAACTCGCCCTGGATCCGCAAGACCCGCCAAGGGTCGGTATGCGTGAACGCGGCCAATTCCGGTGCCTGGGCCTGCGGAGACGGAGGCACCGGACGATTCAGCAGTTCCTCGTCCTCTGTTGTCCGAGTACCCGAAAGGCCACGAGTGCCGGAAGCCTGAACGATTCTCCGGCGAGCCACCTCGGAGTTCTCGCCGTTGTTATAGGAACTAAACTCTTGATTCCGTCCTGCATGAGGATCAACGCGGTCCATCGTTATAAAACTCGTCGAGAAAACGCCGCAAATCGAATGGTTATCAGAAAGTTCTCGCTCGTGAATCGCGGCCAAAGCCAGCGAGAACCTGGATTATCACGAATCGGTCCCAGCATCCGTTGCCCTTCGACGTAAACCCTTTACAGTAAAGAGACTACTCCACTCAGGCTTCGGCAAAAAATCCCTCATCCCTTGATCTACAAAGGATTCGGGATTCTTGGTTCAATCCCTGGAAAAGCTCCTCGAATCCGACTGAAATTGTACGCCCCGTCCTCGCGCGGGCCTACCCCCCTGCCCGATCGCAACTCCTCGCTCATCCCGGTCGGAGATTGGCGAGATTCCGAAAAAAGGGGAAAGTGAGTCGAAAGTCTGGGCCGTTGGTCGCCCTCGTCAGGACGCCATTCCTTCTTCTACGGCACCTGGCGTAAAATAGTTTGCGATCGCCTACCGAACGAATCCCGAAGACAACATCCCCATGCCAACCCCCGCCTCGCAATCCACCATGAATGATACGCTCAGGCAAAGTCGATTCCTCAAGGCGTGCCGCCTCGAGCCGACCGACGTCACGCCGGTCTGGCTGATGAGACAAGCCGGGCGCTACATGTCGGAGTATCGCGAGCTCCGTGCCAAGGTTTCGTTCCTGGAGCTGTGCAAGAATCCCGAGCTCGCGACCGAGGTGACCGTAACCGCCGCCGAGCGGTTGGGCGTCGACGCCGCGATCCTGTTCGCGGACATCCTCCTGATCCTTGAGCCGATGGGCCTCGACCTCGAGTTCGCCAAGGGCGAGGGGCCAGTCATCCACAACCCGGTCCGCACGGCGGCCGACGTTGACCGGATCCGCTGGATGGAGGATCCCTCTCCGCTCGACTACGTCTACCGCGCGGTGACCTCGATTCGCTCAGCGCTCCCGTCGGGGATGCCCCTGATCGGCTTCGCGGGCGCTCCCTTCACTCTGGCTTGCTACGCGATCGAAGGAGGGGGATCACGCCATTATGAGAAGGCCAAGACCTTCATGTATCGCGATCCGGGCGCCTGGGATGCGTTGATGGAACGGCTCGTCGCCGCGACCACGCTCTATCTCAATGCCCAGGTCGCCGCGGGAGCCCAGGTGCTTCAGATCTTCGATAGCTGGGTCGGCAACCTCGGCCCCGACGATTACCGTCGGTTCGTGCTTCCCCACATGCGCCGGCTCTTCGAAGGCCTCGATCCGGCGACTCCCGTGATCCACTTCGGCACCGACACCGGCTCGCTCCTGGAACTTCAACGCGACGCCGGCGGCGACGTCATCGGGCTCGACTGGCGAGTCGACCTCGACCAGTCCTGGAATCGGCTCGGGCCCAAGGTCGGAGTTCAAGGCAACCTCGATCCCACCTTACTCTTCGCGCCGATCCCCGAGATCAAGCGCCAGACCAGGCGAATCCTCGACCAGGCGGCGGGCCGGCCCGGTCACATCTTCAACCTCGGGCATGGGATCTTGCCCACCACCCCCGTCGACCACGTGATCGCACTCGTGGACGAAGTCCATTCGTATCAGCCCCGTTCGGCGCAATAACGCCGTTCGTCGGGCTCCCGAGGCGATCCGTTGGTGAGTCGTGCCCTCCCCACAAGTCGCTTTGCATCAAGATTTCTCGACTTGTAAGCGAGGCGCGGCCCACCAACCTCTACCACTGATTTCTTCATGAACACGAAGGCAGGGAGCGGCACTTCCCATCGAGGCAACCGCAATCGTCGAATCGTCAACCGACGGTCGGAGCGTTCGAGGCGAGGAGGGCTTCGGGAACCTGGATCTCGCAAACGGCCCCTTGATAAGGCCGAAGCGTATTCGCGATCTCGGCATCGCTCGCCAGGTTGAGCCACGCCGAGAGGCGCCTGCGACCCGTCGAGATCAGGGCGAACGTCTCACGGGCAAACGGAAAGAGAAGCGGCTGCGCCAGGCGGAGTGACCACTCGCGGTATTCGACCAGGGCGTAGAGGCACATGATCCAGGCCTGAGCCTCACGGTAGACGCCGCCTTCGTCCGAGACGACCACGAGGTCGTCGACCGCATCGGGCGCCGAAAGGTCGGGGAAGATCCGCAAGGCCCAGGCCGAGCCTTTGGGGATGAAGACGAACTCCAGGAAAGCCGGCTGTCGCGTCAGCCAGCGCCGCGCCCAGGTGCAGAGCCCGCACCGGTCGTCATAAAGCACGAAGAGACGTCGCATGCGGAAGCCCTCCCACAAGCCCGGGCGGGAGCGAACGCTCACTCCCGCCCCTCACCTGCACCCACCGTCAAGAATGGCTGTACTCGCGAGCCGGCTCGATGAAGCGCTCGGGCAGGACCGGCGGCTTCTGGCTTCGGAGCATGGAACGCCGGCGAAGCTTGGTGAAGAGGTAGAGGTTGAAGAAGTGCATCCCCCCCAGGACCAACAAGACCACCCCCACCTTCGTGCTCAGGGTCTCGATCGCGCCGGGCAAATCGACCGGCCGATCGCCATATTTGAGCGCGAGGCTGACGTAGCCGAAATTGACCAGGTAAAACCCGACGACAAGTAAGTGGTTGACGGAGTCCGCGAGCCTCTCGTTCTCAAGAAATGCGTCGATCAAGAACACGCGTCCGTTTTTCATGAGCGTGCGAGCCACCCAGATCGTGAGCCCGATGCTGATCGTCAGGTACGCGAGATAGGAGTAGACGACGTACATTTGCAGACCTCCCACGGTTGCGGCACGCGATGCGCCACGAACCGTCTTGAAACTCACGGTCAATCGTTTCGGCTCCGGCCACCCTTCCCCAACCGAGCCACCGCCTCGTTCTTAACCCGGTTTCCAGAACAAACCCCAAAAAAAGGGAGCGTGCCCGCCTGGATGCCTGGTGGCCGCTGCGCGGAACCGAGCGTTATACTGAGAACTTGATGAGGAACCGACACCGGCCCGAGCCGCACCATGTGGCCTGACGCAAACGAGACCGAAGTCCTGCTGAAACACGTCGAGCAGGAGGGCGCCTCGGCAAAGGAGCGGCTCTGGGAGCGGCACCGCGAACCGCTCCGGAGGATGATCCTTCACCGGCTCGACCACGCGCTCGAACGACGCGTCGACGCGAGTGACGTCGTTCAAGAAGTGCTCCTCAAAGCCAATCAACGTCTGGCGGAATACCTGCGGAATCCGGTGATGCCGTTTCACCTCTGGCTTCGCCACATTGCCCGTGACCATATGATCGACGAGCACCGACGACATCGCGTCGCCGCCCGGCGCAGTCTCGATCGCGAGCAGTCACTGGCCGCCCCTGCGTTCGTCGATCGCTCGTCGATGGATCTGGCGGCGCAGCTCCGCGACCCGAACCTGACTCCGGCGGCCGCCGTCTTGCGCCTCGAGTTAGAACGACGCTTTCGCGACGCACTCAACCAGCTCGAGGACAACGACCGTGAGATCGTGCTGATGCGTCACTTCGAACAACTCTCCAACGGCGACGTCGCGCGACAGCTCGGCGTCAGCGAAGCGGCGGCCGGGATGCGGCACCTTCGCGCGCTCCGCCGCCTGCGGACGATCCTGGGGGAAACGCCCTCGTTGAGAGGACAGGCATGAGCGCGCCTCACCCGCCGCGAAACCAGGACCAGGACCAAGACCTCATCGAATCCACCGAACACGAGACCCAGCTTGTCGCACTGCTTCAAGCCCTGACGGACGAGCTCCGCCAAGGACTCGTGCCCGACGTCGAAGGGGCGGCACGCCGTCACCCTGAACTCGCGGACGAGGTCCGCGCGCTCTGGGCCACAGCGCGGATCGCCGAAGATCTGGCGGTCCCGCTGGAAGCAACCGCCGCCTGGTCGTCCGGCTCCCAACACGGTCGCACACCACGACCGACCTTGCTCGAACCGGGCGCTCGGAGACTCGGAAACCACCAGTTGTTGGAGGAGCTGGGCCGTGGGGGCATGGGGGTCGTCTATCGCGCGTTGGAGCTCGAGCACGGTCGGATCGTGGCGTTGAAATGCCTGCTGCGCGGCGAGTCAGCCGGCGCCAACGACCTGGCCCGATTCCGCGCGGAGACCGCGGCGGCCGCAAAGCTCGCTCATCCTCACATCGTCCCGTTGCACTATATTAATGAATACGAAGGCCAGCCCTACTTCGTGATGACGTATATCGACGGCACAACGCTTGCGAAACGTCTGGCCGATGGCCCGATGACCGCCAACGAGGCCGCGAAGCTCTTGGTTCAGGTCAGCCGGGCAGTGCAGCACGCCCATTCCCAGGGGGTCCTCCACCGCGATTTGAAGCCGTCGAACATCCTGCTGGACCGGGACGGCGAAGCATATGTCGGTGACTTCGGCCTGGCGAAATTGATCGACGTCGACGGCAGCCTGACCCAGAGCGGGGCGATCCTGGGAACGCCGAGTTATATGTCTCCCGAGCAGGCCTCGCGGAGTTGGGGCCCGATCGGCCCCGCCAGCGACGTCTACAGCCTGGGCGCCATCCTCTACCAGATGCTCACCGGCCGCCCCCCGTTCCAGGCCCCCTCCCCGCTCGATACCGTGCTCCTCCTGCTCGAGCAGGACCCGGTCCCGCCCCGGCTCCTGAACCCATTGGTCAACGCCGACCTCGAGATGATCGCGCTGAAGTGCCTTCAGAAACCGCCCAACCTCCGCTATCCCACGGCGGCCGCGCTGGGAGACGACCTCGACGCGTTCCTGGCCGGCGAGCCCGTCTCAGCGCGTTCCACGACCCTCCGCGCGCTGGCGGCTCGGCTCCTGGGCGAGACCCATCACGCGGCCGTCCTCGAGAACTGGGGAATGCTCTGGATCTGCCACAGCGTGGCCCTGATCGTCTTCTTCGGACTGACGAACTGGCTCCTCTGGCGGGGCGTCTCCGCGCGCTGGCCGTATGTCGCCATCTTCACCGTCGGCCTCGGGGCCTGGGCGGCCTTGTTCTGGACGCTCCGTCGACGCGGGGGCCCGATCGCATTCGTCGAGCGGCAACTCGCCCATGTCTGGGGCGCGGGCGTCATCGGCATCAACCTGATCTTTCTCGTCGAATGGCTTCTCGGCCTGCCTGTCCTGACTCTCGCGCCCATGATCGCGGTGATGAACGGAGCGCTCTTCTTGGTGAAGGGGGGCATCCTGTCGGGAAGCTATTACGTCCAGGCCGCCTTGACCTTTCTCACGATCGTCCCGATGGCCCGATACCCTCGATTCGCTCCGCTCATCTACGGCGTCGTCGCAGGACTCTGCTTCTTCACCACCGGCCTGAAATACCACCTCCGCTCTCAGCGCGGCCGACGACTGGCGACGAATCGGCCCTGAGCCGACCGGCACGAGAGACCAGGCACGGGCGAACCCCCGGGTTCGTCCCGGCCGCCGTGCGCGGATGCCCGCAAATCGCCGGGCGCATTTTCGTCCGGGACGACTTCAGACAGATCCGCCTGGCACCGCAATCGCATTGCACCACCAAACACACCGGCTTACAATGGCGATTTCAACCACTCCTGGCACCCTCCGCCGTTAGTACTGAACCTGGATCATCCCGGCGACCGTCAGTCAATTCGGACCTCCAGACCCGGCATTCACCCCGCAGTAAGTTCGAGGCATGTCCGAGCGATCCAATCGCAGGATCCAAGATTCCTACACTCATAAGCTATTCCGAAATTTCCGTTTTTTAGTCGACTTGAAAACCGATCACTGGACCAAGACCCAGGCGAGGAACGGGCGTCCGTTCGTCGTCGCGAAGCCAGATCTCGGAACGATGGCTCGCTCCCAAAGCCTGGCGCCTTGGCTGCATGACACCGAGTTTCGGCTCCCCTGCCTCACCGCCAGATTGACGCAATCGGACTGCGGAAGAATAAGCTTCAACCCTCATAACACAAGCAACTTACAAAGCGAACACCCGGCCATCCGCTCGACTTGCTGCCTCGCGGCAACGACTTGCGATTCTGGCCACGAGCACTCGCCTCTTCAAAACGATGAAATACGGACATACTGGTTCTTACCACCTGTAAATCACCCGATTTCCAGAAATTGCAGAATTTATTTGACAGAGCCGTGTCGCGGCGGGATGCTTCATTGACCCGCTCTCCGAGGCATCCAACTCAGGGGCGGATCTCACTGATGTTCTTAATCTCCCAGACTCCATCACCTTTTTCCTATCAGTATTGTTCCTGTCCGTGGCTGCCGACAGGATGTCGTCGGATTGGCAGGGGTGGAATATCCACGCTTTGTTTGGCATGGATGCATCCTTGCCATTAATGCGAAGGGTATAATGAGGGGGGCTCATGATGAAACGCTCACGTGGCTTTACTTTGATCGAGTTGCTCGTAGTGATCGCCATCATTGCCGTCTTGATCGCATTGCTCTTGCCGGCGGTGCAAGCGGCCCGTGAGGCCGCCCGCCGTGCGCAATGCATCAACAACCTCAAGCAGATCGGGTTGGCGATGCACAACTACCATAGTGGGCTGGACACCTTCCCGATCGGTGAGATGCGTCCTGGCATCGGACCCAGCGGGCAAAATGGGGCGTGGCAGTATTGGGGCTGCCTCGCGTTGTTGGCGCCGTATATGGAACAGGGGGCGGCGTTCAACTGCCTCAACTTCAATTATTGGGCGCCGTCGGACGCCGCGAATGTCACGACCCTGAACATGACGGTGGCTTCGTTCCTCTGCCCCTCCGACGGGGGTCGCGACGGTCTGATCCAGAACAATTACAAAGGGAGCACCGGTACCTACGCCAAGATCCAGAAGGGGGGCGGATCCAATGGCCAGGGCATCGGATTCCCCACCAACGGCATCTTCACCGTCGACCTCTGCTACGGGATTCGCGACTGCCTTGACGGCACGTCGAACACCATCGCGTTCGGCGAGCAGATGGGCGGCGACGGCCAGCGGGCCCGGTGGAGCCGTTCCGATGGCTGGGGCGGCGGCGTCGGTGTGTGGGCCTTAACCGCGGCCGGCGACCCGGTCACGGGCAACGCCCAGGTCGAGTTCAGCCTGTACCAGCAGATGGAAACCCAGTGCGACGCCAACGGCTACCGTAAGGCCGGCGTGACCGAGGCGAATTGGGCCGGAAGGTGGTGGACCGTCGGCGGATTTGAACTCTCCTTGTTCAACACGATCCAGCCCCCCAATGGCCAGCACGTGATGGGTTGCCGGTCGGACTGCAGTCCCGACTGCTGGCCCGAGCAGAACGGCCTGGCGATGGCCACCAGCCCGCACCCCGGCGGCACCGGCTTCTTGATGGCCGACGGCAGCGTCCGCTTCATCAAGGACAGCGTCGCCCAGAAGACCTACATGGGTCTCGGCACCCGCAACGGCGGCGAAGTCATCAGCGCCGACGCCTACTGACCCCGAACCGCATTGCCAGGCCGGCCACCGAGGCGGGTCAGATCGATCGATCGGTCGTGGGGCGAGGAAAAAGGGCTTGAACCTCGCCCAGGATTCTTGGCCAGCCACTCCCCTCCACCCGCCCCCCCAGGTGTGGGAGAGATTCGACGGCCACCAATCGCGCAAGGCCAGCACACTTCCAGTCGATCGATTGACATTCAGAAATTATGAATATTTCGGCGTATCCTCTTTTCCTGGATACCAGCCTCCTCGAATTTAGTGAAGGATTCTCGCATGTACGTAACAATCCGCCTGCGTGCCCTCGTTTTCTCACTCCTGCTCGCGGCCCCCGCGCTCCTTGCCCTGTCAGGCTGTGGTGACCAGTCAGGATCGACCGCGGAGGCGAAGGATCCAACGACTCAATCGGTCTCGAAGTACGAGTCGGAGATCGCCAAGAGCAAGTCCGCCGCCCCTGGGAAAACCGCCAAGTAGGTCAAGTGGGGGGCTGGGCTTTCCGGTTGGCGCTGAGACGCTCGAATGCCCGTGTGCCTCCCTCACCACAGTAAAGTCTCGACGGCGAACTCGACCGTATCGGGATCGCCCCTGGCCGAGTGGAGGAGAGGAAGGATGGAGTTCCCCCAAGCCTGTCCGGATTGTGAACCGAAGCAGTCCAGTGAGTTCGGCGACTCGAGGGATCTCACCTCGCTCGAACGCCTGGGACTACAGCGTTTTGCCATTGGATGGCGCACGGATCATGGGACACAGCGAGTGCCGAACGGGCTCTGAGCAATCTCCCGGAGGATGTCCTGTCCCCAATCGGGCCGGCCCCGGTGAAATTCTTCGAGTGGGCACCATCCCCGCTCGGGTTCGAAGCACTCGAACCGCTGACCGTATCGCCGACAGAGCTCCCCGTCATCGCCCCGAACGCAGGCGTTGAGCGAGCCGGCGATCTGGAGCATTTTATCGAGGGTCGCCAAATCGGGATTCTTCGTGGAGATGCTCCCGTGCTCGAACCAGAAGCATCGTTCCTCGCCATTCGGATGCCCCACCCATTCGGCGGTGTCGGATTCGATTGCTTCCGGGTCCGGTGCGGCGTCCCCCTTGAGATCCTCCGCCAATTCCTTCAGACGCCGCGCCTGTTGCTTCGAGAATCGGAAGCCGACCTCGCTGCGGCACTCCGCCAACTCTGGTGTTCCGTCCACCAGACGCTCCAACTCGTCGATCGTCAGGCGGTCAGAATAGTCGATCGCCAACTCGGGGTCTGCCTTTACCAAATTCTCCCATTCGTTGAAGCCGATGACTTCGCACTGGCTCTCGGACCAATGCACGTTCTCAGGCCAACGATCCGCACGAGTGATGTGAAATTCGTAGCTCACCGCCATCCCCCAACACGACTTGGGTTCTGACCAAGCCACCTCGAAGCCTCGCTTTATCGTATCCACTTTCTGCATCAAACGGATCAGTGATTTTGTCGAACGTTCTCACTGGTTCTAATCCGTCCCGACCGGGCATCCCAGGTGTCTCGCCACCTCTTCCAAAGTTGCGGGCTCTGAGGTCACTTTTATTGATAAGACGCTGCCTGGATCCCATAGAGTTCCGCGTATTTGCCCCCTTTAGCCATCAGTTCCATGTGGGAACCGACCTCGACCAAGCGCGAGCCGTCGAGTACGACGATGAGGTCGGCCATTCGCACGGTGCTGAAGCGGTGGGACACCAGGATTGTGATCCGGCCATGGGTCGCTCCCGCGAAGCCGTTGGATTTCTCAACGCGTGCGGCGGCGGCGTAACGCTCGAAGAGCGCGTGCTCGGTCTCGGCATCTAGGGCCGCGGTCGGCTCGTCGAGGATCAGGAGTAACGGGTGATCGCGCATGAAGCCGCGGGCCAGCGCAAGCTTTTGCCACTGGCCAAAGCTGACTTCCACGCCCTCGGCCCAGGTGGGGCCGAGTTGAGTCTCGAGGCCCGCCGCAAAACGTGCCACAACGTCGTCCGCGCCCGCACGCTCCACGGCGGCCATGACCGCGGGTTCGTCGTCGAGGCGAGCCAGGTCGCCGATGCCAATGGTCCGTCGGGCTTGGAACTCGAACCGAAAGAAATCTTGAAACGCACCGGCGAGCCGAGACCGCCACTGGTCCGCGGGCATACGTCCAAGTTCAAGTTCGTCGACCAAGATACGTCCGCTTGTCGGTTGGTAGAGCCGACACAAGAGCTTTACAAGAGTTGACTTGCCTGCGCCGTTTTCTCCCACGATGGCCACCACGGTTCCGGGCTTGATGTCCAGGCAAACGTCCTCGATCACGAGGCGGTCAGTCGCCGGATAAGCGAAGGAGACGTGATCGAAGCGGATCCCGAGGTTGAGCCGCTCCGGCACCGGTGTATCGGCCGTTTCAAGCAATCCGGCCGCGTAATCCTCGAGCCAGGCCATGCGCCTCGAGCCGTCAAGCCAGAATCCGCAGAGGAAGCCCACCTCGCCCACCGTGGCGCCGATGTAGGCCGAGAGTCGCGAGCCCGCCGCGAGCACGAGCAGGACGTCACCGGGTTTCGCCTGGATCCCCAACGCGACGAAAGCCACGGACCCGAGAAACCCTGCGCCGAAGATCCCCCACGCCAGCATGTTCCAGAGGGCACTCCCCCAACGTGCCTTGGCGACCGGCCGATACCAACGTTCCCAGGCCGCCCGGCGATCGGCGACCAACCGATCGCCGATGCCGGTCACCCGCACCTCCTTACCGGGCGGGGCCGTGGTGGCCGTCACGAACAGGTGCCGTGCCAGCCGGTTCGCCGCCGCGCCCTGCTCCTCGGCGGCACGTTCGACGCCGGGTCGCCAGGTCGAACTCAGCACGGTGGGCAAGGCGAACACGACCAGCAGCACGAGCGCGGGGTGGATCGACATCAGTAACGCGACGGTCACTCCCAGACGCAAGATCCAACCGCACGTGGAAAAAAGTGACATATACATATGATCGAGAACAAAAACCTGGTCGCGGAGCACCGCAAGCCGGTTGAGGTACTCGGGGCGTTCATGATGCTCCACCGTGACCACCGACGCCTGGAGCCGCGCCACGTGCGACTCGAGTGCGATCGTGACCTGATCCCGAAACCGGCGCTGAGTGCGATCGCTCATCACACGCAGGAACCAGGTCGCAGTCGCTGAGCCGCCGAGGCCGACCGCCGCCACCAACACGAGCGGGCGGTGGTGAGCCAAGACCCCGTCACCGAGCAGTTTGAACCAGAGCGCCATCAGCGAGTCGGGTAGCGCTGCGAGCAGAGCCAGACCAAATGCCACGACGAGGAGCCGGGGCTCGGCCTCGTACCCCCGTTTGAGGGCGCGCCACATCGAAGCCAGCGCCGGGGGCATGGGGGCATCAGGCGAGGACATCGTAGTGGCCCCCTTCTTCCTCAGCGTCATCGGATCCGAACCGCGAGGCTTGAAGCTCGAACATCGTATGGTAACGGCCACCGGCCGCCATCAACGCTTCATGGGTACCGAGTTCGACGACCTTCCCGGCTTCAAGCACACAGATCCGATCGGCGTGCCGCACGGTCGAGAAGCGGTGAGAGATCAGAATCGTGGTGGTCTGACGCGTCGCGGCGAGAATGCGCTCGAAGATCTCGGCCTCGCCACGCACGTCGAGTTGCGCGGTGGGCTCATCGAGCAGCACCAAGCCTGCTCCGAGCCGGACCGCGCAGAGCGCTCGGGCGAGTGCGACCCGTTGCCACTGGCCGCCGGAAAGCTCGGTGCCCCCCTCGTAGCCACGGGCCAGCACCGTGTCGAGACCGGCGAGGCCCGTCGCACCGGCATCCGCCAAGGCGGCCCGGATCAGGTCGTCGGGCGCGCCGCCGGGGGCCACGTTGTCGCGCAGTGAGAGCTCGAAGCGGATGAAGTCCTGAAAGACGGCGGTCACCCGCGATCGCCACCCATCGAGATCGATTGTGCGAAGGTCCACCCCGTCGACTTCGATGGCGCCGGCCTGGGGGTCGTAGAGCCGGCAGAGCAACTTCGCCAAGGTCGTCTTACCGGCTCCATTCTGGCCGACGATGGCGAGCGAAGTCCCGGCCGGGATGGTGAGGTCGAAGCCCTCGAGCACGGGATGGTCCGTGCCCGGATAGGCGAACGTCAGGTTGCGGAACCGGATCGCGCGAGCCGGGACACCGACGGCCGATTGTCGGCCAAGGACCAACGCCCCAGCCGGTTCCATCGCCTCCTTGAGCCGGAGCACCGCCGCGACCGGGGCGGACGAGCTATCGAGCGCCCAGGACAGACCACCGAATGCGATCAGGCTGGTTGTGACCGCCGCGCTCGCGTAGGTCACCAGTCGATCGAGAGCAAGCGTACCATCCGCCGCGGCGCTCGCCATCGACCCGAAGACCACGAGGTTGGCAATCAAGACAATCAAGAGGCTCCAGAGCACGGGGCGTTCGCGCAACTTCGTCGCCTGGAAGCGAAGCGCAACGAGGCGGCTGCGCATCGAGCGGAACCGATCCACGGTCCAGTCGGCGAGTCCGAAGAGCCGGAGTTCCTTGGCGGCGTACGGTTCGACGGCAAGGCGGTAAGCGTAGTCGGCTTGGCGCTGGGCGTCGCGGACTTCCTCGGTATTCCGGTCGCGCCAGACGGCACTCTCGCGCAACAGCCAGTGGGTGGAGAGCCAGCCACCGGCAAGGAGCAACGGGGCCCACCAGGCATAGCCGACGAGAATGACTGCGGAGGTCAGCCCCGTGATCATCTCCACCAGCCCGGCGGCGATAAAATCCATCGAGATCGACAGCGGAGGGCCGCTGATTCCGAGGTCGAAGTCACGCGCCATCGTGAGGTCGTTGGTGAGCTTCGGATTCTCGAGGTGGCCCATCCCCGGAGGTCGCGTGCAAGCCAGAGCAAGGCGGTCATAAAGCCAGGCAGCGGTTTGGCTTCCAAGATTGGCGCCAAGGGCCCGGTGGAGAGGCGCCAGGATTTGGAGCGGGACGAACACAAGCCCTACCAAAACCAACGAGCCCACCACATCCTGCTCCCGCTGGACGGTGCCCACAAGTGTCCCAATGACGATGGCGAACAGTGCCGGAAGGATGCCACGGAGCAGAAGCACCACCCACCAGGCCAATGCGAGGGCGCGATCCGCCCGCGGCAATACCCCGAAAAACTTCCACCCGTCGCTCGCGCGGAGGCCGTCGATCATACTGATGCGAATCCTTTCAAATCCAATCCAACTCCCCACTCGGAGCCAATCCAAAACGGCCCGGCTGGGGACCTGGACGCGGAATCCTTCCCTTCGAGCCGGATCGCATGCAAATGGGGATAGACCAACCCAAAACAGATGCCCACGTGAGGGCAAAATAACCGAAGTGGCTCCGATTCACAATTGGCACCGGGGCGTCTGGACGCCTGGCCCCGACCTGACTGGACTCAACTCAAACCGTATTCCCCGCGTGAGTCGGGCCCCTTGAGAAGCGTCCGAATTGCCGCAGGTTTGCCATTCCTCATCAATTGCAACCAGCATTGGAACCCGAAACCTGCGGTCGACTTACAATTTACGGTTTAACATGTACGTTCCATTGTGGTAGCACTTGACATCCAATCTGCATTCAACCATGATGCGGCTCCCCGGCAGTAATTTCTAAAGCACCCCATGAGTTCTTCCCAGGGAGGGGTCGAATGCGCGGCAGATTACTTCAACTCGCTTTACTTTCGACGACCGTGGGACTGGCCGGAACGCGGGTAGACGCGGATCCCGTCTACTCCGTGACCGACCTCGGTCAGGCTGACGACACCACCAACTACCACTTCAACTATCTGGACGCCCTGGGCGCCACAGACAAGTCGGCGTTTCAGTCGGGTTCCTTCGAGAGATTTTCTCACCCAGTCCCGCCGGGACTTCCCGTTTATTGGATTCAAGGAGATGTGGAACAGTCGAGTATCGGCAATCTGTTCCTTGACAGCGTCCGTTTTGCAAGTGGCAATAATCACGGCTACGTGGTCGGCGTCACAAGCCAAAGGTTTTATCCGGATTTTAATGGGCCTCATTCGTTGGTTGCCTTGTTTCAGCCGGACCCGCACACACTCCAGGTTTACGGATCCCACGAACCAGCCAGCGTCCAGAGTCCCGGCTACCTCAGCACGGTTTTCATGGGCGGTCCGGTGAATAGTTTTTACGGAACGGTCTCAGGGATCAACGATCACCTGATGATTACAGGATCGCAGCAGAAATCTCCGAACTGGCAGGAGACTGCCCCCGTGCTGATCGACCCCACAATCACATCAGGCACATCAAGGTTTGTGGACTTGGGTAGCCTCGGCGGCAAGAATGGAACGGGAAACGCTCTGAATAACGCTGGGCAAGTTGTCGGCTGGTCGGAGATTGCGAACGGCGCACACCACGCCTTCCTCTATGACAAAGGGATCATGGAGGATCTCAATACTCTGATCCCACCCACCGCGGGGCTCAACCTCGAATCGGCCATCGGTATTGACGCCTCCGGGCGGATCGTGGCTTTTGGAACCGATCGTTCCGGGGCCACCCATGAGTATTTCCTCACCCCCGCTCCTGTGCCGGAGCCGAGCACGTTGGCGTTTTTCGGACTCGTCGCCGGAAGCCTCGTCCTTCGCCGTCAGCGCCGATGCGGGCGAATCAACACCGCGGCTTGAAAGCGCACGCTGACTCAGCCGGATTCCCAATCCTGATCGTCGCTCAACCCCCTGAGCGGCGCTCGAGCCTTCAAAGCCGATATCGTCGAGGGCTTGCCGCGGAAGCCTCGCCCAAATCCCTGGTCTCAGTGCCGCTCGACCCGCGTCGGAACCTGGATTGAAGCGTGTGGGTCGTCCGCTTCATTCTAAAATATTACTGATTTCAACAAGTACAAAATATCGCGGCAGTTGTTCCAGCAACTCGTTGAGTGGCCAGGAGAGGCCGTGACGTGACTCATGGCTTGAAACTGACTCCCCTCCTGCAAAGCCCGCGGACGCTCCGCCCGCAATTCGTTGGAATTCCATCCAAATAAGCGCCCACGGTCGCAGGGAACTCAACCGACGGTAAGCCGCATGTGGTGTGGTCCCACGCCAGCAAGCCGGCATTTCCCGCCCCCAATACCTGCCTCCTCGACCGAGGACTGGTGAGGTTCACCACGCCTGTAGCTGAGGAGGCCCACCCCAAAAAGGGCTCCGAATGGATCTGAACCCGCGCGACCGCGGGTTGCTTTCGGCCGGATGAGCTCCCAAAATAGAGGTTAAAGGTGGAACGCTCCGCGTCCACTCTGAGCACATCTTCGTTAGGAGAGACGCGCCGATGGCCTCGTTCGACCCGCAAGACTTTGGCCTCGACGAGCCGCCTCCCCGCCCCACGACCCCGCCGGTCCGACGCGGGTTCCTTTTGATCCTGTTCGTACTCACCCTCCTGGCCTCGTTGGTTTACGGCGTTCCTTACCTTGCGGACAACGCGGGATACGCGTGGGAGTCAGGCCGGTCACGCGCGGCGTCCGAAGCGTTGGCGAAGCTGAACCAAGCGGGAATTATTGCGCGGGCTTCGGAGCTGTTCCGGATGGCCACAGCCGCGGCCGCCCCGGCGGTCGTGCGGGTCGAGGCGAAACGGTTTCCGGGTCGTGGCAACGGACCGCGCGAGGCGCCGGCGGGTGACCCGCTTGGGCTGGCGGACGCCAGCCTCGGCTCGGGCGTGATCATCGACAAGGATCGAGGGTTCGTGGTCACGAACAACCACGTTGTGAAAGATGCGGACGAGATCGTGGTTCGCCTGAGCCAGGGGACGCGGATGCCTGCCCGGCTCGTGGGGGCCGACCCCAAGACGGACCTCGCCGTCCTTCAGATCAGTGGCAAGGTGACCACCGCCGCGTCCTGGGGCGATTCCGACAAGCTCGATATCGGTGACTGGGTGCTCGCCATCGGTAGCCCGTTCGCCCTCGACCATACGGTGACCGCCGGAATCGTCTCGGCCACCCAGCGGAACGACCTCCGAATCAACGAGTACGAGTCGTTCATTCAGACCGACGCCGCGATCAACCCGGGAAACTCCGGGGGCCCTTTGATCGACCTGACAGGTAAGGTGATCGGGATCAATACGGCCATTTATACGTCCAACCAGAGTCAGGGCAATGAAGGCATTGGCCTGGCGATCCCCTCGTCGATGGCCAAACGGATCGTGGAAAGCCTGATCAAGGATGGGCGGGTGATTCGTGGGTTCGTGGGGGTGAACATGGAACTCCTCACCCCGGACCAAGCGCGTGCGTTGGCGATCCCCGACGGCAAAGGGGCGTTGGTCAAAAACGTCGTGCCCGATGGCCCGGCCGACAAGGCAGGGCTGCTCGCGGGGGACGTCATCGTCCAGTTGAACGGCAAAGCGGTCGCCGATCCCGACAGCCTCAAACGCGTCACGGCCGACCTCGCCGTCGGCTCGCACGTCCCGATCGGCGTCTATCGCGACGGCAAGCTGAAACTGGTGGAGGTGATCATCGCCGAGTATCCCGGGGCTCCGGTCCTGGCTTCGTTCGGCTTCCGGGTCCGTGAAATTCCCAGCGAGGAGGACCCGAGCCTCGGCGGATCGCTGGAAATCGATCAGGTCGTCCTCGAAAGCCCCGCGGCGCGGGCGGGGCTTCGTCCTGGCCTGAGAATCGTCGCCGTCGGCCACACCCCAGTTCACACCAAGGCCGAATACGACGCCGCGATCGCCGCACTCAACGCCGATCAGGGCCTTCCCCTCCTGGTTCAGACGCCTGATGGCCAGGCGGGCTCAGTCACCATCAACAGCGGCAACTCCTCCGCCCCCAGGCGCTGAGCGTTCCGAGGGAAGGAAGGCCGCATCCGCCGCGAGCCGACGGATCGCCGCAAGGCGCCCGGATCGAATCGCCGACGACGCCCGCCAGGCCCTGGCGGGCGTCGTTCGCGTTCTGTTTTCGTCCCGGCGGCATGGGCCAGTCCCCAATCCGCGGCACCACCCTTGACTTGGACACCTGGTTTGCGGGACAAGGGTTTCACGCGTTTGTCGCCCGCGCGTGGAACAGGTCCAGGGAATACGACGAGGGATTCTCGAGGAACGAGCGGACCCCGGATGTCAAGAGTCGAGTCAGGCCGGCTGGAAGGATCGGGCAAACTAGGGAGGCCTGTTTTCCGGCGGCTAGCCCTAACTGCTAAAATCATGCCAGGTTAGAATCAGGGCTTCCTGTCGTTCAACCCCCCGAAAAACTTGACCGTATTTCAGATAGGGGCTATAATTCCGCTGACAGCCGACGAAGAACGGCACGGAACGCGGCTCGTTCGGGAACGGGCGATCATCAAACCCACCGTGTCTACGATCCCCTTGGACCCGGGCCTGAGGACTCGTAGAGGAGATCTCAGTGCCCCGATACTCCGAAGCGACTTTGACCGCTATTAAACAGGCGGTGGATATCGTCGCGATCGTTGGCGAATACCTTCCTCTGCATCGTTCCGGTTCAAAATTTAAGGTTTTGTGTCCGTTTCATGACGATCACAATCCCTCGCTCGAGCTCAACCCTGAACGACAATCGTTCAAGTGTTGGAGTTGTGGCGCGGGGGGCGATGTTTTCGATTTTGTCAAGGATTATTTGCGGGTGGATTTTCCCGAGGCACTCCTCATGTTGGCCGAACGGGCAGGAGTCACTCTGGAGAGCGCACCTGCCGGGCCGGGCCCGAAGGGACCATCCAAACGCGACCTGCTGGCGGTCAACGAGTGGGCGCAGCGGATGTACGGCGAGGCTCTGGGGCGTGATGCCGGGGTTCTCGCTTATGTCGAAGAGCGGGGAATCAGCGCCGAGAGCGTCGCTCGATTCCGCCTGGGCTACGCTCCTGACACGCGTGACTGGCTCACGAGCCGGGCAGGCAAAGAAGGAATTTCTCTTGACTTTCTGGAGCGAGCGGGCCTCGTCGTTCGATCTAAGGAGTCTCCCGGACTGACTCGCGAGCGGTTTCGCGGCCGACTGATGTTCCCGATCCACGATCTTCGGGGGCGCACCCTCGGTTTCGGCGGTCGGATTTTGCCCCAGTTGGAACGATCGTTGGCGGCCGCGGGAAAAAATATTGCAAAATACTTGAATAGCCCCGAAACACCTTTGTTTCAGAAGCGTAAGATTCTTTATGCGGCGGATCTTGCGCTCGCCTCGGCTCGCGAGATGGGCTGGGTGGCCGTCGTTGAAGGTTATACCGATGTGATTGCGGCCCACCAGGTGGGCCTGAGAAACGTGGTGGGCACACTCGGCACGGCCCTGGGCGACGACCACGTCCTGATGCTCCGCCGGCTCACCGATCGGGTCGTGCTGATTTTCGACGGCGACGATGCGGGACAGTCGGCCGCCGACCGCAGCCTTGAGTTGTTCCTGGCCCATGAGGTAGACGTCCGCGTGTTGACTCTTCCATCCAAGCTCGACCCCTGTGAGTTCCTCCTCGCCCAAGGAGCGGATGCGTTCCGGGCCCTGGTGGACCAGGCTGTCGACCCGATGGCCTTCGCGATCCGGCGCGCGGAAACGCGGTTCGACCTCAACTCGTTCGAGGATGCGCGGCGGGCGGCGGAATGGGTCCTCTCGATCCTGGCGCGGGTGCCCAAGTCGACCCGGATCGGCATGGATATCAAGATCGCCCGCGCCCTCGACACGCTCTCGCAGCGGCTGCGCGTCCCGGTGGACGTCCTGAAACAATCATTGAAGCGGCTGCACACCACGGCGGCCTCGTCCGCCGCCGCCGCCGCGACCCGCAATCGGGCGCTGCCCGAAGTGGCGACGACCTCGGCCGCGGGAACACCCCCGGCGGCCCCGGTCGTCCCGATCCGCATGGCGGATCTCGACCCCTTCGGTCGCGAACTCCTCGAAATTGTGTTGAACCAGCCGAACGTGGTCGGGCAGTTGATCTCGCGGGTGGCGGTCGCTTCGATCCGCGACGCCCCGTTGCGAGCGATCCTCCAGGCGTGCTACGACCTGCACGCCGAGGGGTTGACGCCCACGTTCGATCGGGTTGCTCTGCGTCTCGACGACGCGGCAACGCGGGCTCTGGCCGCCGGCCTGCTCCTCCCGAGAGACCCGGCCCCCTTGCCCGATTATGCCCAGCCCGCTCCCTGGGAGGATTGTCTTGCGGGGGTGCTCGGCCGACTCGCCCAGCGCGACTGGCAAGACCACCTGCAAGATCTCAAAGATGCTTTGAAAGAAAACGATCCTGCTGCGCGGCCTGAAGAGTATCAAGCCCTGCAACGCGAATTGTACCGACACCATTCCATGCGGCCGGACACGAAGAAGAAAAACGCGTCCTGACCCATCGTTCCGTCGTGAGGGAGGTTATTGGATGGAAAAGCTGGACGAGGGCCTCAAGACGCTCCTCGATTTGGGCAAACGCCGAGGGTTCCTGACGTTCGATCAGGTGAACGACTACTTGCCGGACGAGGCCAGTAGCCCGGATAAGATCCACGGCTTGCTCGAATCGCTCGACGAGATGGGGATTGAGCTCATTAACGAGGACGAGGCGGAATCACGCCTTCAGGCCTCGGGGGACTCCGATGATGAACCCGACGAGTTGGTTGACGAGCCGGTCGACGACGATGACGGAGAACTGACCCCCGAAGACCTCGACGAGATCTCGCGGCGGATCGACGACCCGGTCCGGATGTACCTGACCCAGATGGGAGAGATCCCGCTCCTGACGCGCGATCAGGAGATCAACCTCGCCAAGAAGATCGAGATCACCCGGAAGCGGTTCCGCCGCAAGGTCCTCGAGTGCCACTTCGCGCTCGCCTTGGTCGTCGACGTGCTCAAGAAGGTCAACGAGGGTGACCTGCCGTTCGATCGCACGGTCAAGGTGTCGGTGACCGAGAATCTCGAGAAAGACCAGATCCTCGGCCGGATGCCCCATAACCTGGTGACGCTTGCACACCTGATGGAGTGCAACAACCGCGACTTCCGCTCGTTCATCCGCGAACGCGACAAGACAGCGCGACGCGCCTTGATGGCCGAGCTCAAGAGCCGCCGCCGCAAGGCCGTCAACCTGGTTGAGGAGCTCTCGATCCGGACCCAGAAGGTCCAGCCGCTCATGAAGCGGCTCGAGCAGGTCGCCGCCCGGATGGGTGAGTTGGTGGTCCAGCTTCAGGACTACCGCGCGGGTCGTGGGGGCAAGGAAGACCGCTCCAACCTGCAGAAGGAACTCAAGGACCTGATGCGGATCACCCTCGAAACCCCGAAAAGCTTGCGCAATCGGGTCGAGGCGATGAACTCGCGGTTCAAAGAGTACGAGCAGGCCAAGCGTGAACTCTCCGGCGGTAACCTTCGGCTGGTCGTCTCGATCGCCAAGAAGTATCGCAACCGCGGCCTCTCCTTCCTCGACCTGATCCAGGAGGGGAACACCGGCCTGATGCGGGCGGTCGACAAGTACGAGTATCGCCGGGGCTACAAGTTCAGCACCTATGCCACCTGGTGGATTCGTCAGGCGATCACACGCGCCATCGCCGACCAGGCCCGGACGATCCGGATCCCGGTCCACATGATCGAGACGATGTCGAAGCTGCGCAACGTCTCGAAGAAGCTGCTCCAGGAAAAGGGGCGCGAACCGACCATCGAAGAGACCGCCAAGGCCGCCAACATCTCGATCGAAGAGACCCGGCGGGTGATGAAGATCTCCCGCCACCCGATCTCGCTCGACCGGCCGGTCGGCGAAAGCGAAGACAGCTACTTCGGCGACTTCATCGAAGACGAGGCGGCCGAAAGCCCGATCAACGCGGCCACCCAGGAAATGCTCAAAGAGAAGATCGATCAGGTCCTGAAAACCCTGACCTATCGCGAACGCGAGATCATCAAGCTTCGCTACGGCCTGGGAGACGGCTACACCTATACCTTGGAAGAGGTGGGCCGGATCTTCAAAGTCACTCGCGAGCGGGTGCGGCAAATCGAAGCCAAGGCCGTCCGTAAGCTGCAACATCCGGTTCGCAGCCGGCAACTCGAGGGTTTCCTCGAGAGTACGGGTTGACCTCGGACGACACAACCGCCGGCCGCCTTCGGGCGACCGGCGGTTTTTTGTTGGCCTCGCGGCTCGATCCGCTCCGCTCCGATCCGAACGGGACCGGCGATCGACCGCCACAATTCAAGGGACGCCAGCGGGAACGCGCTCCGCGCTCGTTGGAGGTCGACTCCGTTGACAGACCTCTGGACTTTATATGGTTGGTTCTCTTGCTTGCTGATTTGACTGCGCCTCCGAACCGACCCGATGGAGACGAAACGATGGCTGCCACCGCCGATAATCTCCGCGAACTCCACCAGCTCCACCAGCGAGCCAAGGCGCTCCGCGACCGGATGACCTCGGGTCCCAAGACGCTCGCCGCGCGCCAGGCGGCGCTGGTGCTTCGCAAGACCGCGCTCGAGGCCTCCCGCAAGGCCGTTCAAGATTCCAAGGTCCAGCTCAAGAAGCGCGAGCACTCGCTCCAGGCGCACCAATCCAAGATCGACGACCTCAAGGTCAAGCTCAACCTCGTCAAGAAGAACGAAGAGTACAAGGCGATCCAGAATCAGATCGCCAATGACAAAGCGGCCATCGAGAAGCTCGAAGGCGAGATGCTCGAAGACATGATGCGGATCGACGAGCAAGTGGCCGCGCTGGCGACCGAGGAGCTCGAGGTCAAGACGTTCGGGGAACAGGTCGCCACGCTCCAGACCGAGATCGAGTCGCAGGCCGCGGACCAGAAGACCCGGCACGAGGAACTCGTGGCCGCGATCGTCGGCGCCGAGGCGATCATTCCCGAAGACCTCCGTGAACGGTATCGCCGGACCGTCAAGCAGCACGGCGCCGACGCCATGGCGTTCATCGAGAACCACGCCTGCTCGGGCTGCTTCGTCTCGATCACGGCGCAGATGATGAACGAGCTGATCAACAACAACTCGCTCAGCTTCTGCAAGACCTGCGGACGCGTCCTCTACCTGGCCGAGGAAGACGTCGCCAATACCCGCCGCTCGGCCCGATAAGGGCAGGCAGGCACGTTCGCCGCGGTCGATCCGGCCGGTTGACTCGCGCTCAAGCCTTCTTATAATGTCTACCAACGAGCGACGGACCCCAAACACCGCCAACAGCCCTGTCAAGTCCGTCGACCCCGCTCTTGAACGTTCGATCGAGGAACGAGGCGATACCAATGGCCGCGAATGTGCTGGATTTCACCGACGCGAACTGGAAGTCGGACGTTTTGGACTCGGAAATCCCCGTGATTGTCGACTTCTGGGCTCCCTGGTGCGGTCCCTGCCGAATGCTCGCTCCGACGATCGAAAAGCTCGCGGGAGAGTTCGAAGGCAAGGTCAAGATCGGCAAAATGAACACCGACGAGAACCAGGAGACCCCCGGGGGCCTGCGGATCTCGGCGATCCCGACCGTCTTGATCTTCCACGGCGGCAAGGAAGTGGACCGACTGGTGGGGGTCAATACCGAGTCGAAGTTCAAGGCTTCGCTCGAGAAGCTTGGGGTTTCCTGAGCCCGTGCCCCAACCCACCGTCCGAATCAAGGTGTGCGGGCTGACCAGCGTGGCCCAAGCCTTGGCGTGTGCCGCGGCGGGTGCGGACTGGGTCGGACTCAACTTCCACCCCGCGTCACCCCGCCGTGTCGACCCCGCGCTGGCGGCCGAGATTGTGGTCGCCCTTCCGAGCCCGACCGAAGTGGTCGGGCTCTTCGTCGACCGGCCCCCCGATGAGGTGGCGGCTCAGGCCGATCGAATCGGGATCGGCATTGTCCAACTCCATGGTCAAGAGCCCCCCGAAGATCTCGTGAGACTCGGCCATCTCCGACTCGTTCGCGCCTTCCGGATCGGTAGCGCGGACGCGGTCGCGGCGATGATCGCCTACCTGCGCAAGGCCGCGGACCTGGGTCGCGTCCCCGACGAAGTCCTCGTCGATGCGTACGTCCCCGGTCGCGACGGCGGGACCGGCCAGGCGATCGCCGACCACCTGTTCCCGCTCCTCCCTCCCCTGCCCCGACTCATCCTGGCCGGCGGGCTCACGCCTGAGAATGTCGCCGAGCGCGTCGCCCGGGTTCGCCCATGGATGGTCGACGTGGCCTCCGGAGTCGAGTCGGCCCCAGGGCAGAAAGACCCCGTCCGCGTGGCCGCCTTTGTCCAAGCGGCCCGATCAGCCATCTCTACGGTGCTTTCCTAAAGCGGTTCCGGCCGGAGGATTCAGAGACGGATCGATCCGGGTGGCCGGGGTCCGTCTTCGGCCCCCATTCTTCTTGAGATCGCGCCGGAGGCCGAAGACGGACCCGAGCCGCCACCCCAGAGGTGGGCGATCCCAAAGGGGTAACCGCTCCGGCGAGGACTCGCCATCGGGCGAACCGAGTGGAGTCGGGTGAATCGTCCGAATCGGTCAAGGCGAGTTTGGCTCGCTCTTGACACACGCGTACGTGTGTCTTATCATCCCCGACGAAGTGAAACGAACGATCTCGTTGCGGGACGGTTTCCGGGAGGTCGGCATGGAGAAAGATCGGCGCGGGCGGCGACGGCAGCCCGATCAAGAACGGGGCTTGCGTCCGCTCTATCCCCGGTTGCCCGGCGAGTGGACGAGTCGAGCGGTTCGGGTGGCGATGTCGAGTGAGGACTGGGCGCGGTTTGACGACTTGGTTCGCACCGCGGCTTCGTCGGCTCCGACTCAGGCCCGGGCCCACGGGATCGCGATCTCCCAACTGATCGAGCGGCCAGTTGCCGTGGATCGACCCGCCCCAGGGCCATTCGATTGGATGGACTGGGAGCGGCAGAAGACCCTGAAGCTGCTTCGCTCGGCGATCTGATAAAGCGGTGTGAAAACGTTGTCTTGTCGGGTAGACCGTGTCCTCTCGACGTTTTTCCTTGGCACTGAAGATAGGCGCTAACTTGGCGACTGTAGTTTCTGGCGATGTGAAGAATCTTGGGCTGGCGGCCCTTGGCTTCGAGCGAATCCATTGGGCGGAGCGGGACATGCCCGTCCTCCGTGCGATTCGCGAGCGGTTCGAAGCTGAGAAGCCATTGGCAGGCATGAAGATGTCGGCCTGCTTGCACGTGACGGCCGAGACCGCCAACCTGGCGCGAACGCTGGTCGCCGGTGGCGCGGACCTGGTCCTGGTCGCCTCGAACCCGCTCTCGACGCAGGACGACGTCGCGGCGAGCTTGGTGCAAGACTTCAACATACCGGTCTACGCAATCAAGGGTGAGGACGAGTCGAGCTACTATCGTCACATCGCGGCCGCGCTCAAGCACAGCCCGAACGTGACCATGGATGACGGCGCCGACCTGGTCAGCGCGATGATCTTCATCGCTCTGAATCGGCTCGACGACCTCCACCCCGAGCTCAAGGCGTGGGCCAAGACCCTCACCGCCGCCGAGCGAACCGGCCTGGTCGAGAACGTCGTCGCGAGCATGGAAGAGACGACCACCGGTGTCATCCGGCTCCGCGCCATGGAGAAGGACGGCGTCTTGAAGCTGCCGGTCATCGCCGTCAACGACGCCGAGACCAAGCACTTCTTCGACAATCGCTACGGCACCGGTCAGAGCACGCTCGACGGCGTGATCCGCGCGACCGATATGCTGCTGGCGGGCCGCCGGGTCGTCGTTTGCGGCTATGGCTGGTGCGGTAAGGGCGTGGCCTCACGGGCCAAGGGCCTGGGCGCTCACGTCATCGTGACCGAGGTCAACCCGGTCCGTGGTCTCGAAGCCGCCATGGACGGTTTCGAGGTCATGGATATCAATAAGGCGGCGACCACCGGCGACCTGTTCATCACGGTCACCGGCAATATCCACGTCATCCGCGAAGAGCACTTCGCGCTGATGAAGGATGGCGCCATGATCTGCAACTCGGGCCACTTCAACGTCGAGCTGGCGCTCGACTCCCTGGCGAAGTTGGCGACCACGATCCACAAGAAGGTCCGCGAGTTCGTCGACGAATACGTGCTCAGCGACGGCCGCAGGCTCTACGTCCTCGGCGAAGGCCGCTTGATCAACCTGGCCGCCGCCCACGGACACCCGGCGAGCGTCATGGACATGAGCTTCGCCACCCAGGCGTTGGCGACCGAGTGGTCGATCAAGCAGAAGGGTGAGCTCAAGAACGCCGTCTACAACGTTCCCAAGGCCGTCGACCATTGGGTCGCCGCCTTGAAGCTTCAGACGATGGGGATCGCCATCGACACCTTGACCGAGGAGCAGCGCAAGTACCTCGTCAGTTGGGAAATAGGAACCTGATTTCCCCGCCTCGCCAACGTCCGAGAGCGATCAGAATCGCTGGGCCGGCCGGCTTCACCGGGACGGCCGGCCCGATCCGATCCAGGAACTTGTTCTTCTCACAAATTGGGCCACGATTGCCCTTTATCCTTAAACACCGGCGGGGCCTGAACCCCTGCCGGTGGGAACCATTCCGATGCCCGAGATTCAACCGTTCCGGGGCGTCCGCTACGACATCGCTCGAGTCGGGGCGATGTCCGATGTGGTCGCTCCCCCTTATGATGTGATCGACGCGGCTCTGCAGGACCGGCTCTATCAGGCGAGCGAGCATAACGTCGTTCGACTCGAGCTCAACCGCGAAGAGCCGGGCGACGACGCCACTCAGAACCGTTATAGCCGCGCGGCCCGCGCGCTCCGGGAGTGGAACCGGGACGGGATCCTCCGCCAGGACGACCACCCCGCGCTCTACGTCTACCACCAGACGTTCGAGGTCGAAGGGCAAAAACACACGCGCAAGGGGTTCCTCGCACGTGTCCGCCTCGAAGCGTTCGGCGAGGGGAAGATCTACCCGCACGAGCAGACCCTCTCCGGTCCCAAGGCCGATCGGCTCGCCCTCTTCAACGCCACCAAGTACAACCTGAGCCCGATCTTCGGCCTCTACCCCGACGCGGAAGCCGAAGTGCTTCGCGCCGCGGAAGCCGGAATTCGCGACCGCACCCCGCTGGAGGCGACCGATCACCTCGGCGTCCAGAACCAGCTTTGGCAGGTCCACGACCCACAAGTCCACACCGCGGTCCAGGGCTTGATGGCCGCGAAGCCGATTTTCATCGCCGACGGCCATCACCGCTACGAGACCGGCGTGAAGTTTCGCGACGACCTCGCCGCCGCGGGCGAGTTGACCGGCCCCAACGACCCGGCCAACTTCTGCATGATGATGCTGGTCGGCATGAGCGACCCCGGCCTGCTGATCCTCCCGACCCACCGGCTCGTCTCCGGGTTCCCGGGCCTCACCTCCGAAGCGCTCGCCGAACGGCTCGCCCCCGAGTTCGACGTTCGGATCGCGGGCGAGGGCGATGCGGGTTGCCGCGCTGCCTGGGAAGAGATCGCCATGGGAGGCGATCAGGACGTGCTCGCCTTCGGTACGCGTGACGGACGCTGGTTGATCGCACAGCTCCGGTCCGACGCGACCATGGACACCCTCGCCCCCGAGCATAGCGCAGAATGGCGATCGCTCGGTGTGAGCATCCTCCACGAGCTCGTCCTGAAGTCGATTTTGAAGCCGGCCGAACCGGCCGCCTGCCGCTACGTCCACCTGCTCGAGGAGGTCACGGCCGACCTCAACGCGGGAGGATGCGACCTGGCCTGCCTCGTGCCGCCCGCGGGCATGGAGCACGTCGAGTCGATCGCCTCGAACCTCGAGAAGATGCCCCCCAAGAGCACCTATTTCTATCCCAAGCTGCTCAGCGGACTCGTGCTCAATCCGCTACGATGACTGAGGCGCGGGGTGGGTGGGCACTCCCACCCATCCCGCACGCTCTCGAAGTTGGCGTTCAGGCCGAAGCCGCGTCAAAGACATCGACCTGCTCGGGAGCTTCCGGTGCCAGCAGTTCCTTGGCCGTTTCGATCGCCTCGGCCGTGCCTCGAGCAACGACGAGGAACTTGCCCGCCTTGACCTGCGTTTCAAACTTGAGTGCCTGGTCCTTGGGCACTCCCCAGCCGACCAAGGCTCCGCCCAGCGCTCCAATCGCCGCCCCCGCGAGGGCGCCTTCCACCCCGCCGAGTAGAGCCGCCGACAGCGGTCCCGCCACGATCACCGGGCCCAACCCCGGCAGAATCAGGAACGCCGCCCCGACCAGGAGCCCGAAGAGGCCGCCGACCCAGGCCCCCGTCCCCGCGCCTGCCGCCGCGAAATCGCCCGTGTTGACGAAGCCGATCGGCTCTTCGCTCACCTGGAAGTCGCGTCCCACGATCGACAGATCGCTCATCGCGAACCCTCCCTGATGTAACCGACGCACCGCCCTCTCCGCCGAAGCATGGTCAGGATAGACCGCGACAACACTGGAACCTGTAGGTGTTTCCGCCTGGCTCATCATCAAATCTCCTCGAAGGAATGTGAGGCGAGATCCGATTTTAAGTGTAGCAGGTGACATACCAAAGCCGTCTCAATGTTTTCGCTCGCCGCAGAGTTTCGCTCGCCACCGATTTTCCCGCGTGCCTTTGCATTCCTCGGCCCTCGGCCCATAATGACGAGGCCTCTGTTTCTGTCGAAAACCTGGCGCAAACTCGGATCTCGGCAGAGTCACTCCTTTTTGTCTTGATAGGTCCCTGGATCACCCGGTGATGGCCGACTGTCCCCGCAACCCGCCGATCACGAGCCCTCCGATCCGCCTGGCCGTCTGCGTCTCGGGGGGTGGAACCACCCTCCAGAATTTGATCGACCTGATTGGGGCCGACAAACTCGACGCTACGATCAGCCAGGTCATCGCAAGCCGCCCCAAGATCGGAGCGATTACGCGTGCCGAGGCCGCGCAAATTCCGGTCGCCTTGGCCACGCGCGGGAAATCGCAATCGCTCGCCACCTTCAGTGCCTCTGTGTTCGACCCGATCCGCGAGTCCAAGGCAGACCTGGTGATTCTCGCCGGCTTCCTGTCACTCGTGGAAATCCCGGCCGACTACACCGGTCGAGTCATCAACATCCATCCGTCTCTGATCCCCGCCTTCTGCGGCAAGGGCTTCCATGGCGCCTCGGTGCACCAGGCCGTCGTCGAGGCGGGAGCCAAGGTCACCGGCTGCACCGTTCACTTCGCCGACATGACCTACGACACCGGGCCGATCATCCTCCAACAAACCGTCCCGGTCCTCGACGACGATACCCCGGAGACCGTCGCCGCCCGCGTCTTCGAAGCCGAGTGCCAGGCACTTCCCAAGGCGATCGCACTCTACGCCGCTGGCCGGCTCAAGGTTGAGGGGCGACGGGTTCGCACGCTCGGACAAGCCGAATGAGGCTGCGATTCCGCACCAAGAACCAGGCGTCGCTTCGCGAAAAAATCAAGAGATATCAGCAAGACCAGGAGCATCTGGCCATCGTCCAAGGCATTGAAGCCGATCTGCGAAGGTCGGTGAACCGCGTGCCCCGGTCGAAGCCGACAGCCTCCCAGGGGCGTCCGGTCCGTTCTCGGTGGATCGGCTCAGAGCAAGAGATGTTCCAGGCTGGCCAGTCCGATCGGCTCCCGGCTCGCGAACGGTTCCGCGTGCGCGACGCCAACGGTATGTCCCCAGAAGCGTGAGCGATCACGGACCGAATCGATCACGCCCGGGACGCCTTCGGGTTGGTTGTCCACCAGTTGCGAGCGGTAACAGCGCAGCGCCGTGAGCTTGTCCTCGAGTTGGTCGCTGATATCGACCATGAAGGTCGGGCGCTCGACGATCCGGAGATGAACGCTGAAGTAGTAGAAGATTCGCGATGGGTGGAACGGAGTGCCGGGAATATCGGACTTCGACAGCTTGCTCCAGAACCGGGCCCCTTCGACGAGTTGGGTCGCGGCGGTGTGGTCGGGGTGGGCGTCTTCCCAGTAGGGCGCGAACAGGATCCGGGGCCGAACCTCGCGAAAAAGAGCCGCCAGAGCGCGGCGATGCTCCAACGTCGGCTCGAGGCTGCGATTGGGAAGACCAAGGTTTTTTCGCCAGGGACTCTTGAGCGCGAGGTTCGCCTCGGCCGTCTCCCGTTGCCGGCGCTCGACGCTTCCCAACGGGGTCGGCTCGCCGCTGGTGAGGTCGAGGATCCCGACCTTCCAGCCTTGACCGAGCAGGCGAACAATCGTCCCTCCCATGCCCAGTTCGGCATCATCCGGGTGCGGCGCAATGACCAGGGCATCAAGCATCGTCAAGGAACTCCAGGAGCGAAGGTCAGAAATCATCCCAAACTTAAAAAACGAGCCAGGCAACGCACCAACGATTTTCAGGGGACGAGAAGCGCGACGTCATCGGCCGCGATAACCCTGACGCTCGGTTCTTGAGTGTCCCAGCTCACGGGCGCGCCCACTCCGCGCTTGGTCGGCGACGTAAGCCCCCCTGCCCCCGCCGACCACGACCAGGCCGTCAGTCGAATCGTTCCCCATGGCCCCTCCCGGAGCGGTCGCGAGCGACCGCCGTATGCATGGAGTTTATCCGGGCGGCAAGTCTCGTGCCTCGGGATCGTTCCCAAAGGGTTGACGGATATGCTAGACTAGCCATGATTGAGGAACGCCAAGGTGGCGAGATGAAGACGGACGTCGGTTCGAACCGACGATCCGTGGTGTGCATGTGGACTGATTTTGGAGCCGTTGGGAATGCCTGAACTCGTCAAAATGGCGGAGTTGAGTGAATTACCTCCAGGAGGTTCCAAGGAAGTCGAGCACGACGGACGGATTTACGCCCTCTTTAACGTCGATGGCAAGATCACGGCAATCGACGGAATTTGCCCCCACCAAGGGGGGCCGCTCGCCGAGGGCCCGCTGGATGGGACACTCGTCACCTGCCCCTGGCACGGCTGGCAGTTCGATGTCTGCTCCGGAAAAACCCCGATGGGTTCCAAGTTGAAGCAAACGGTTTACGAAGTCACAGTCGAAGGCCAAGACGTTATGGTCTCCGTTCCCTGATCGTGGTTCCTGCTTCCGCGGAGGACGACTCTCATCCTCCCAACGCGATCCGACCTCTTACCGCAATTGAACCTGGTGACGAACTTTCGCTCGTTCCGAAACGGCGACTCACCCGCGCTGGCGGACCTCTGGAACCGGGGAATCCCCGATTCAGGGGCCGCTCGTCCATTGACCGCCCACGACTTCGACTACCATGTCGTCTCGAGGCTGGACTTCGATGCGAACGGCCTGATCGTGGCCGAACGCGACGGCCAAATCGTCGGATTCGCGCACGCCGGCTTCGGTCCTGACGAACCGGTTGGTCGCCCGAACCACCTGAGTTTTGAACTCGGCACGATCGCGATGCTAGTCGTCCCGCCCGGCGCGGAGGACGTGGAACTTGAGACGCACCTGGTTCTTGCCGCCGAGCGCTATCTCCGCGGCCACGGTGCGAAGGTGATTTATGCGGGGGGACAGTTCCCGCTCAATCCGTTCTACTGGGGTATTTACGGCGGCAGCGAGTATGCGGGAATTCTGTCCACCCACCATGGATTTCTCAGGGCCGTGGTGCGTGCGGGCTATCAACCCGTGAGCGAAACGGCGCTGATGGAGGCCGACCTTGACCAGCCGGAAGTGCGGGAGCCGAGGGCACCTTTGATCCGCCGGGTGGCTCGAGTCGAGGTCATCGAGGACGCCTTGCCCGACAACTGGTGGGAAGCGCTCGCCATCGGCAATTATCGACCGACCTGTTTTCAGCTGCTCGCCAAGGCCGACGATCGCGTGCTCGCGCGGGCCACGACCTGGGATATGAGTTGGTACACTCGGCGCGATAATCGGCTCCGGTTGGGCCTGATCGCCATGGGCGTCGACCCCGAACATCGCCGCAAAGGGTATGGCCGCCACCTGGTGGCCGAGATCCTCCGCCGGTCGCGCAGCGAGATGATCTCGAGTGTCGCCCTTCAGACCCGAGCGACCAACATCCCGGCCCTGGAACTCTATCAATCGCTTGGATTTGCCCCCGCCGAGTCCTCAATCCTCTACCGACTCCCCGCCCACCTGACCGCGCGAGCCGATTCGTAGCCGGTCGAACTCGACGGCGAGGACCGGGATGCGAATAATCCCAAAGCAGCGCAACAACTGATCGGCCCCGAGCGATGCCGCTCGCTCCTCGCCAAACGACCGAGGCTGGGATGGGGCCGATCTGGGGTTTCATGGTAAAAGCTTCGGGCAAAGCCGCCCGATCGCTCCGGGAAGACAGGCGTCCCCGGTGAAACCCGCACACTCATCGATCTCGTTTTGAGGCCTGATTTTCCCATGGGACGACCCCTGAACCGACACGAACTCCGCGCCCACGCGGAGGCCGCCGAGGCCCTCGGTCTCAATACGCCGTCTGAAAAGAAGCGGCGGTCCGAGCCCACCGAACGTCGCGCCAAGCCCGAGCTCCAAGCCCGAATGCGGGTCGTCTGGGCCGTCTGCGACATCGGCGGACGGACCGTCAAAACGTTCGACTATCCCCTCAAGGCCGACGCCGAGGCGTTCGCGCTCCAACTCAAGGCCAAGGGGAAGGGGAACCACTTCGTGCGGTCGCTCAAAGAACCGATGATCTAGCTAGGAGGAACGCGTTCCCGAGCGTGCCCGTTCGATCTGGGCACCAAAGACGCGGGGCGACCAGCGTGCCATCAACCAGTCGAACGGACCGGGGAGCCAGTGGGCCAGGGTCACCGTCCACCAGGCGGCCATGGACGGGTACAGGAAGGCCTTCCGCCCGTCAATCCCCCGGACGATGGCACGCACCACCTGTTCGGTCGACGTCCCCTTGGGGACCGGCCCGCGCGGTTGGCCGTCACCGAGAGCGACCTGAAAGAATTCGCTCTCGGTCTGACCCGGGCAGGCCGCCCAGACCCTCACGCCCGTCCCGCGCAACTCGTAGCGCACGCTTTTCACCAAACCATTGACGGCGTGCTTACTCGCCACGTAAGCCGCCGAATAGGGAAGTCCGATCGAGCCCAGAACGGACGAAATCTCAAGAATTTGCCCAGCCCCTCGCGCCCTCATGGAACGGACCCCTCTTTGCGTGAGGTCGATGAGCGCGAGCAGGTTGACTTCGATGATCTGACGAATGATTTGCGGGTCCTGGTCGGCGAACTCGTGATAGTGCCCCAGACCGGCGTTATTGACGAGGAGATCGACCCCGCCCGGAAATTGCTCGGCCCGCGCCCAGAGCCGGTCACGGAATTCAGGGTCGGCCAGGTCGCCCGCCAGGATCTCGACCCGACCGGCGGGCAGTTCTCGGGCGAGGCTCTCGAGACGGTCAAGGCGGCGGGCGGTCGCCAACACGGTCAGACCTCGGTCGAGAACGAGTTGGCGGACCAATTCTCGTCCCAGTCCGGAAGAGGCGCCTGTGACCAGGGCGTGGCTCAGCATTTGAGAGCGAACTCCGAAGCGGTGAGGCGTGTCCAGCAAGCCGGAATCGGTTCCGAGATCAGGGTGGGTTGTCCCTGGTCGTACGATGAATTAAGATCATTGTACGCGAGTTTCCCCCGAAAAAGAGCTGGACTCCTTACGTCCAAAGAAGAGGATTGACGTGGCCACTATCGACGACCGCCAGACCGCGACCAACCGTCAACCAATGACCGGAGCCGATGTCCTGGTCGAGTCTCTCGTGCGCCACGAGGTTGATGTCATCTTCGCCTACCCGGGCGGAGCAAGCATGCCGATGCACCAGGCCCTCACGCGCCAGCGGGACAAGATCCGTACGATCCTGCCGCGGCACGAGCAAGGGGGCATCTTCGCTGCCGAAGGCTATGCCCGGACCACCGGGAAGCCAGGCGTCGTCATGGCCACCTCGGGCCCCGGAGCGCTTAACCTCGTGACCGGATTGGCCGACGCCAAGATGGACTCGCTTCCGCTCGTGGCCATCACCGGCCAGGTGCCCAGCCATGCGATCGGCAGTGACGCGTTTCAAGAAACGCCGATGGTCGAAGTCTGCCGCGCAATCACCAAGCACCACTACCTCGTCCAGAACGCCAAGGACATCGCCCGGATCGTCAAAGAGGCGTTCCATATCGCCGCCACCGGACGTCCCGGGCCGGTCCTGATCGACATCCCGAAGGACATCCAGAACACGATCGTGGCCAATCCGGACTACGACGTCGCCATGGACTTGCCCGGCTATCACCTCCCCCCGGCCCCCTCGGCCCAGAAGATTCAGGATGTCCTCACCGCGCTCAAGGGGAGCCGCAGGCCGATCATTTATTGCGGTGGCGGCGTGATCGCCTCCAACGCGGCCGAAGAGCTCCGCGAGTTCGCCATCAAGTCGGGCATCCCGGTCACGATGACCTTGCAAGGGTTGGGGTCGATCCCGAACGAGCATTATCTCTCGCTCAACATGCTCGGGATGCACGGGACCGTCTACGCCAACCTCGCGATCAACGACGCGGACCTGCTCCTCGCCCTCGGTGTCCGATTTGATGACCGGGTCACCGGCAAGCTCAGCGAGTTCGCCAAGCACGGCCGGATCGTCCACGTCGATATCGACGCCTCGGAGATCAACAAAAACAAGACCGCGAACATCGCGATCAACTCCGACGTCAAATCGTTCTTGAAGGCGATCACCCCGTCGGTCGAGGCGGGTGACTGGCGTGAGTGGCATCAGCAGCTCGATGCCTGGCGGGCCAGCGATCCGATGACCTACGACCAGCGCGACGACGCGATCATGCCCCAGTACGTCATCGATCAGTTCTCGAACATCACCAAGGGCGACTTCGTGATGGCGACCGGTGTCGGCCAGCACCAGATGTGGGCCGCGCAGTGGACCCGATTCACGGCGCCGCGAACCTGGATCACCTCGGGGGGCCTGGGCTCGATGGGCTTCGGTCTTGCCGCCGCGATGGGCGCTCAGGCCGCCCGGCCCGACGCCCTGGTCGTCGACATCGACGGCGACGGTAGCTTCCTGATGAACATCCAGGAGTTGGCCACGGTCTACTGCGAGAGCCTGCCGGTCAAAGTCATCGTGCTCAATAATCAGCACCTGGGCATGGTCGTGCAGTGGGAAGACCGGTTCCACGCCGGCAATCGCGCTCACACCTACCTCGGCCCGATCGACCATCCCGAGGCCACCGGCGAAGGCGAAGGGAGCCTGCCCGAGGTGACTTACCCCGACTTCGTGGCGATCGCCAAGGGATTCGGCGTCAAATCACGGCAGATCCGCCATAAGTCGGAAGTCATCGACGCCCTGAAAGAGATGATCGCACATCCCGGACCCTATGTCCTCGACGTGCTCGTCCCCTATCAGGAGCACGTGCTGCCGATGATTCCCTCAGGCGGCACCGTCCGCGACATCATTAAGAGCTAACATCACGCCACCTCGCCTTGGCCCCGAACCTCGAGCGTTCCGTCCCCGACTTTTGCCGGAGCGGCCCTGCCCTCTCCGACAAAAGTCGAGGAACCGGCGTCGGCGGATTGAAAACCAAGGCGCCGGGCCTGATAATGGGGGGATTGGAGCCGATCTCAACTTCTTGAAAATGCCGGTTCGTTGCCCACCCAACGGGGATGGCGTCCTGGCGGGGAGTGCCCTTCGATGAGCCAAGACCCGCAAGATCCAATGCCCAGACGCCACCCCAAGTCTCCGCCGGCGGCGAAGAGGCCCCCCGCGAAGCCGGACGATGGGCTCGAACCGTCAACCTTTCGCGCGAACCCCAAGAAGGGGGCCAATGGGGTCAAGTCGACCACATCCACGACGACAACGGCAAGCGAGCGCGAGCCGATGCCGTCGGCCCCGGGCCTCTGGGAGCGGATCCTCTTCGGTCGCGTCGGCTCCGGACAACTCGCCCGCTTCTGCCGCCAGTTCGCGGCCTACCTGGACGCGGGCGTCGACCTCTTAAAGAGCCTTTCCAGTCTGGAAACTCAATTCGCGCGAACGGCCCTCGGGCCGGTGATCGGCCGGATCCGACTGGCGGTCCGCCAGGGGGATAGCCTGACCGAAGCGGTGGCCCGCGAGCCGCAGGCGTTCGACTCTTTGTTCGTCAGCCTGATCAAAGTCGCCGAGATGCGCGGGGGGATTCCCGAAACGCTCCATCGCCTGGCGAAGCATTACGAAGCGCGCCAGAGCCTGATCCGTCAGGCCCGGTCAGCGATGATCTATCCGATCGCGGTGCTGGTCATCGCCTCGGGCGTGGTCGCTCTGATCACGATCTTTCTGCTCCCCCAGTTCATCGCCATGCTCAAGGATGTGGCGCATGGAGCGGCCCTCCCCCTGCCCAGCCGGCTCCTGATGGCCTTCAGCGCGTTCGTCGGATCGTCGGGCTGGTGGATGATGCCGCTTGTCATGATCGGCGGGCCTATCCTGCTCTTCAAGCTCTATCAGACCAAATCCGGGAAAGGGGTGATGGACCGGATCGCGCTCTACATCCCCGTCCTCGGCCTTCTCTTGATGAAGATCGACACGACTCGATTTGCGCGGACGCTCTCCGTCCTGCTCGGTTCGGGGGTCGACGTCGGCACCTCACTCGACCTGACCGCGGGTGTCTTGCAACTCGACCCGTTCCGCGATGCGGTCCGCAGGGCTCGAGCCGCAGTCATGAGTGGAGAGACCCTCACCGCGTCGCTCGACGACACCCGTCGATTCTCCGTCGACGTCATCGCGATCGTCGACTCCGGTGAAGAGACCGGTAAGCTCCCTGAGAGCCTCGATCGCCTGGCCGACGATTACGACGAGCAGGTGGCCTACATGGTCAAGAACATGGGCCAGTTGGTCCAACCGATCCTGCTGGTCATTCTCGGCGGCATCGTCCTCTTCATCATCCTGGCGATCTTCCTGCCGTACCTCTCGATCTTGACCAACCTGGCGGGCGGATAAACTTCTTAACCTGAAAATTTGCCGACACAAGCACATCAGCAAATCGAAATTCCATTTCCCGTAAGGTGGGCACGGCCCACCTTCATGCGGGATGCTCCTGTTGGGTAGACATCAACCGGCCCAACCGAAGAGGGACGATAGCCGAGCCGGGTCGTCATCCACACGGGAAATCCGTGTGGATCTTCGTGAAATCCCGGTTGGCGATATCACCAGGATCGAGCCAGATGTCGAGATATCCCCCAGCCCATTCGCCGCGTGATCGTCGCTGGCGAGTTGGATCAGGAGCCGGAGGTCTCGGGAGCCGACCTCATCCATGAAGCACCACTTGTATGCACGTTGGGTTCGCGCGGCAAGACTCGCGAGCGACGGACCTGTGCCTACCTCTGGGAGGCTGCAAGGGATTGCAGCCGCGATCGCGTCGGAGTCGATCCGCGTGCAACGCGGAGGTTGTCGGGTCCTCGGACCGGATTGATCTTGCCCAACGACGTGAGGGCCGAGGGCGAGGCCGGGGCGTTCGACTCCGGGCCGCTCGACGGGAAAGGATCGCGGCGTTGCCCTGGGGAAAATCATGACGGCGGCGCGATCAAGCGGCCGATCGCCGGTGAGGTCGCGACCGACCGCTTGTTGAACGCAGGAGAGATTTGACGCAATGCGTTATTTCAAGTCAAAATCATAGGCCGACTTGTCTTTGCTGACGGTGGCCTCGAGGCCTGAGGTTTGGAGCTGGTTGTACTTCTTGGGGATGATGTCTTTGGGCTTCACGTAGCCGGGGGATGAGCCGGGGATCATCGTGGGGTCGGCGGTGTTGGATATGATCATAATTTTATGCACACCGAGGACGGCGCCGTCTTTCTCGCCGAAAGTGGAGAGCTGGAAACTGCCGTCGGGCTGGATCTCACCGACAGCGGGTTGGCCGTCGGCGGGCTGAAACGTGATCGTACCCTTGGGGACGGGCTTGCCGTCGTAGGTGACTTTGCCCGAGACCGGAACGGTCTCGGGATGCTTTTCGGCAGAACCGCACGCGCTGAGGAGGACAGTCAGGACGCATGAAAACATGAAACTATATTTTCGAATCGATCGCATAGAGAGGGCTCGGGCTCGTTGGGTTATAGAGATAGGTCAATAAACATGACGCGCAACCGCCGCAAGGCGGGACGCCTGCGCGCCCTGTCGCCTCGTGAGTTAGAAGGCATCGGCACTGATGATTTCACCGAAGGCCCTCGTGCTGACGGCGCGGTAGATCATCTGGGAGATGCTCCCCTTGATGAATCGGACTGACCCATCGGCGAAACCGGCGTTCATGCCGCCAGGGTGCTGGCTCCGGAACCCGTAGCAATAGCCCGGCTGGGCACGGTCGAGATTCGTCCGCTGATTCATCGGGATCGAGGTGGTGGCGACCGAGGAGTTGCTCTCCGACCAGGCATTCCAGTTGCAGGCGTTGGGCAGGGCCTCACCCGTCAGCATCGTCCCGCTCAGCCCGTCAGTCACCGCGGCCACGGTAACAACCATCCGGGCCCGCCAGAACATGCCGGTGGCCGAAGGCTGCGTGGACCCGCTCGGGACGTCGCCGTAGGCATTGTTTGAGCCGGGGAAAGGCCCCGTCGTGTTGTCGCCCAGGCTCCCCTTGTAGCAAGTGCCGGCGATATCCCAGCTCGACAGGTTTCCGCTCGTCCCCGCGTAACTGTTCCAGTCCGCCTGACCTTTCTGAACCATCGGGCCGGGGTAGCTCGGGCAGACGAACGCGTTGAGCTGTGTCCGGATGACCGTGGTGTTATTCCAGGAGTATTCGGCGCGGTCGGCGACGAAATTGTACGCGTTGAAGAGTGCGCTCTGCTCCAGCATCGGCAAGATCTGAACCATCCAGCTCGTCCGGTAATCCGAGTTGTCAAACCAGCCCACACTGCCCGAGATCAGATAGCCGCCAACCTGAGTGGGGAACACCTGGTTAATGTCGATGTAGTTGTGGCAGGCAATTCCGAGCTGCTTGAGATTGTTGACACATTGGGCGCGCCGAGCCGCCTCACGAGCCGCCTGGACGGCCGGCAACAGGAGCGCAATCAGGACTGCAATGATGGCGATGACGACGAGGAGTTCGATCAGAGTGAAGCCGCGACGACGACGTACCATCTCAACACCTCCTCAATGGCATATCAGGAATCGACTCATGACACATCATGACGCCTCCTCGTCCCGGGTTAGCCCGCTCGCCGAGGCGCAGCGACGAGCGAAACCCATGCACGAAAAGTGGGTTGGGGGGACACTCGACTTGACGGACGTTCGATGACTTAGGTAGGCCTTACTCGATCAGACTACTCCTGACGTCCACGACTAGCAAGTTCATCCACGCCAAAAAACCGCTGTTTATCACAAATTCTCGTAAATGCATGCCAAAGGTTCACACATGCAAGGTACCACGAGTACGATTATTAAATTAAAACTTGCCATTCGTTTTGCCAGGCTCTTCTTGATCGTAGGGCCGGCTGCACGAGCCGGGGGCCGGTGGCGGGGGAGTTGGGCTTTGAAGTCGCCCAGGCTGTGCCAGTCGAGGGGTTCTCCGAGGTCAACTTCGGCAAGGGCGACGCTTTCCTACTCGGAGGTGCGGGCCAGAGGGTAGCCGTCGTGGCCGGAGATCGCAGAGAGGGTCCCGTCGTCCTTGACGTCAGTGAAGGTGCTGCTGACGAGGTCAATGTGGTTCTCGCAGGCGCGGCCGATGCGAGCAGAAATGGACGCAATGCATAAATTCGTCAATATTGCATTCGTTTAGTTAACAATGAACAGTACTATCGATTCATACAGGGATGAATTTATCAAGCTTACGCATCTTTCCTCAAAATTCAGGTATGTCACAATTTCATCGCCTTGAAACGAGACAGACCGAATCGGAGTCAATTGTATGGTTGACGATGAGACCAGCGACTCACGTTTCGACGACGTGGTCGGTGACTGGAACAAGTTGGAGGAGCAGGCTCGAGAGTTCGCGGAACGGGCTAACGATGCGGCCCAGACAGCGGCCCGAGAGCGGCGAGAGGCCGCGAAATGGCCTGCGTCCTCGGAGTTGAGAGAACGCCACGAAAAGGAAGTACAGCGGTGGGATAAGATTGCAGAGTGGAACTTGATTCAGTCCGAGTACCTGTCAAAGCGGAGCGATTCCATTCGGTCCTTTAAGATTCGCTTTCGGACTGGAGTCCTCACGCTCCTGCCCGAGAATCGAAGGGAAGAAGGTGCTTGGATATCTATGCTTTCGAGACAGGTTCGCATTGATCGGGGGGGCGCGGAGATCTTCTGTCAGAGGTGTCGAAGGGGTGATCGATTTGACGTCTGGCTGGGCCCGCCACTACCGGACGTCGCCCTCCAAGAGAAGGCGGCGGCTCACTTTTTCAAAGCGGGCTGGCGGCTTGAATGCAAGCTTGAATGCAAGGCATTGTGCCCTGATTGCCTGACTGAGTCTTCTAGGGAGAAGTGAGTAATCCCTCAGCTGGGACGGCGGCAAATCGCCCCCTATGACCAATGCGTGCGGAAGGCCGCAGGGGGATACACGTCAATATCGCCGCCATTTAAGCAACAATAAATATCAAACATACAATTATTCAAATGTTATAATTCAATCAATTCATAATCCCTTAAGAATTAGGGCCATCTCCTGTTCGTGCCCGAGGAAGGAACAGCCTGTGTCTCAAGTGAACCTGATCACCGAACCCTACCTTGCTCAGACGGACCGCTGGCCCAGGCTCAGTCGCCATATCCTGGCCCAGTTTGACGACGTATCGGTGGTCGTCCACCAGGCGTACAATCGGGCCATTGGCCACTTTGCGGCCTTTCATGGCTAATTTGGTGACGGGATTAGCACGAGTCGGATGACCTGGATCAAGCCGAACTTCCTCTGGATGATGTACCGCTCCGGCTGGGGCACCAAGGAGAACCAGGTGGTGACCCTGGCCGTCCGGCTCAAGCGAGACGCCTTTGACAACATCCTCCGCCTGGCGGTCCACTCGTCGTTCGATCCCGACGCCTACGGGACCCAGGGGGCTTGGAAGCAAGCCATCGCCGACTCTGACGTGCGGCTTCAATGGGACCCTGACCACGGGCCGTCTGGCACCCCGATGGAACGGAGAGCGATCCAACTCGGGCTGAGAGGCAAAGTCCTCAGCAAGTACGCCCAAGATTGGCGATTCGACATTCAGGATATCACCGAGTTCGTGGCCGAGCAGCGGGCGATCGCAGCAACCCCGTACAGCCACCTGATCACGCCTCGGGAACTGGTCTACCCGGTCACTGATCCCATTGTCGCCGCACGACTGGGCGTGTCACGAGACTGGACGAAATCGGCGAAGTCGGTCGCCAGGCACTACTATTCCGTTACGTTTCCGGCACGCATTTGCACGAGTGCGTGACATCAAAACCCTTAAGTCCTTGAGACCTGAGGCTTTCCGTTAGACAAAAAAAAGACGCAATCGTCATCATGCATTCATTTATTACACACAATAAAGCCTGTTGGTACAGAGACTTGAAGAACGTAACGGAGTAGCACCAAGAACGAGGGCAACGCGTGAACCCTGAGCAATTCGTCGAGTCTCGCGAGTCGGCCACCAGCTTTGCCGAATTTCCCAGAGATTACGCCCACTCCCCAAGATCTACACAGCCTCGCTAGTGTTGCTCATTTTAGGCATTCTAGGTGTATTGCCGGATGATGCTCACTTGAAAATCGCGGCCTCTGCCCTTTCGGCCATACACCGATCGTGGCATGGGCCGCATTGAGGGATTCACCGGACGCAGATCAAGCGCTCCGCTCTCCGGAGATCCTCCTTGGTTCAGGCGAGAGGAGAACGTGGGGCTCCCCGGCGTCTTGGGGGCGAGACTTCGAAGCCGGTGGGTCGTGCCCACTTTCCACGTCTGAGACGGCGGCCCCCGGCAAAGCACGCGGGGAAATGAGGCTCAAGATCCTTGTCGGGGGCAGCCGCTCCGAGTACCCTCGGCACGTCGCTACCGAGACGCACGTATCGCTTCGAGGCCCCGTGGCGCGGGAGAACCGTTGATGGATAAGTTTGAGGTCCGAAAAATCGTCGCCGTCTCGCTGGTGATCGTCTCAGCGTTGGCAAGCCAACAACTACCCGCCGACGCAGCCGAGGGCGCGCGAGCAGGCACGGCGCGCGTGGCCATCACGCCCAAGCAGCCGACCTGGATGGCCGGGTACGGGAGCAGGACCAAGCCGTCGGAGGGAGCGATCCATGACCTCTGGGCCAAGGCCCTGGTCCTCGAGGATGAGGCGGGCCGAAAAGCCGCGCTGGTGACGCTCGACATCTGCGGGATCGGTCGCGAGCTCTCTTTGAAAATTCGCAACCGACTCAAATCCGACCTTGGAATCGACCGCGATCATGTCGTCCTTGCGTGCTCGCACACCCATTCCGGGCCGGTCGTGGGGGATAATCTGATCGGTATGTATCCGATGGATGACGCCCAGCGCCAGGTCGTGGCCGACTACGCCATATTCCTCGCGGACTCGATCGTCGCGATCACCGCCCAGGCGGTCAAGAACCTCGAGCCGGCGAAGCTCGCCTGGGGGACGGGTCGGGCCGATTTCGCGGTCAATCGCCGCAATAACAACGAAACCGAAGTCCCCACGCTCCGCGATCGCCTGGCGCTCGAAGGGCCGGTCGATCACGACGTCCCAGTCTTGCGCGTGCAAAACGCCGCGGGTAAGACGGAGGCCGTGGTCTTCGGCTACGCCTGCCACTGCACGGTCCTCTCGTTCAACCAGTTCTGCGGCGACTACGCTGGCTTCGCCCAGCTTGCCGTCGAGAAGAACAATCCCGGGGCGCAAGCGATGTTCGTCGCCGGCTGCGGAGCCGACCAGAACCCGCTCCCCCGCCGCACCGTCGAGCTCGCCAAAGGTTACGGTGAGCGGCTTGCTCAAGGCGTGCAGCGCGTCCTCGACGCGGCCATGGAACCGATCACGACCCCCTTGAAAACGTCCTACTCCGAAATCGACCTTGGCTTCGGCACGTTGCCGACGCGTGACGAGATCAAAAAGGAGGCAAGCTCGAAGACCCTGGCCATCGCCAACCGTGCCAAGGCGATGCTGCAAACCCTCGATGCGAAGGGACAATTGCCAACGAGCTATCCCTATCCCGTCCAGGCCTGGCGGCTCGGCGAGCTGACCTGGGTCTTCCTGGGCGGGGAGGTCGTCGTCGACTACTCGTTGCGGTTCAAGCGCAACCTCGGTTCGTCGCACACCTGGGTTTCGTCCTATTGCAACGACGTCTGCGCCTACATCCCGTCGTACCGGGTGCTCAAGGAGGGCGGGTATGAAGGGGCCACCTCCATGATCTATTACGGCCAACCCACCGTCTGGTCGGAAAAGGTGGAGGAAGACATCATTGATGCCGTCAACCGCGCGGCGAAAACGATCGAACCGGCACACTGATCGTGCGCCTCAATACGCTCAACGTCAGCGCGCCTCGCGCTGAGCCAAGCAGAGGGGTTGCGCCGAAGGCTTGACCAGGAGCCAGGTGACGACCCCGCCCACACCGACCACCGCACAAACAGATGATGACACGGTCATCGCATACGTCACCCCAAAGTGGCTCGCGACGTAGCCGGTCCAGAGTGAGCCGAGCGGGACGGATCCCGAATAGGCGATGATCCAGATCGCCATCACGCGGCCGCGCAGGTGGTCGGGAAGCGCGTTCTGGATCATCGTCTGCGTCGAGGCATAGAACAAGACGGCCCCAAATCCGACGCCGAACAGGCAGACGGAGGCCGTGGCCAATCGCACGGCGGGGAAGGCGACCAGCCCCGCCAACGGCGGGAACCAGGCTGAGGCCGCCAGCGCGACCGCGAAAATGAGGAGACCGGCGAGGACGAGCCACTCCTTGCTCTCCGCGCTGCTGAATGAGGCCATCCAGAACGCCCCGACCGTCGCCCCGACCCCACTGCACGCCAGGAGCACGCTATAGCCCCGGACGTCGGTCCCGACAACCCGCGTGGCGTAGGCCGGGATCATGGAGTCGTAGCCCATGCCGACCACTCCGAAGAAGGTCATGAGCACGAAGAGGATCATGACCCTACGATCGCTGCCGATGAACGCAAACCCACCGAGCACTTCCGCCAGACCCTTAGCTCCTTGCGGGCGGCGGCGCGCGGGAAGCCTGATCGCCAACACGGCGACGATCGCGGCAAGATAGCTGGCGCCGTTCAAGGCGAAGCAGGCGGTCGCGCCAAGCCCTGCATAGATCAGGCCCGCCAGCGCGGGACCGATCACCCTCGACGCGTTGAAAAGTCCCGAGTTGAGCGCAATCGCATTGCTCAGGTCGGCGCGTCCGACCACGTCGTAGAGGAAGACCTGGCGGCTGGGCATCTCGAACGTCACGCAGACGCGGGTCAGCATCAAGATCACGATCAGATGCCAGACCTGGACGATGCCGAAGCCGATCAGAAAAGTGACGGCAAAGGCCAAGACCATCTGCGCGACTTCCATGATCAAGATCATCCGCCGAGGGACGACTCGATCGGCGATCACCCCCGCAATCAGCCCGACGACCAGGCCGGGGAACAGCGCCGCCGCGCCAACGACGCCGAGCATCGACTCCGAGTGTGTTTTCTCGAAGACGATCCAGTTGATCGCCGCCCCTTGCAGCCAGGTACCGATCAGGCTGATTCCCTGGCCGAGATAAAACCGTCGATAGTTCGGGTTGGCCAACGCCGCAAAGGTTCGAGAGCGAATCGGAGCACGATCAGAGGCGAGAGCGTTGGCCATGAAGGTCCTGAGGGCGGGAGAATCGCTTCGGCCTTGGGGAGGGGCCGCGGTTGGCTACTTCATTATGGCGAGATCCTCCGCCCCGGACAACGTCACCCACCTGGCTCTCGGCCGCGCCTCTCAAGCGGTTGGCGCCGGTTCCGAACTGAGCGGGACGTCGGCAGCATCGGGCAGCTCGCAAGCCGGCAGCGGCTTGGGGATCGGCAGGGCCTGTGACTCCGCGCCGATCGCGGCGAGGAGCGTATAAATCAGGAAGGCCGCCGCGAATGCGAAGACGGACGAAGGCTGGAGCCGAGAACCGTCGCTCCAACCACCGGCCACGGCGATCAGCGGCACCAGGCCAACCGCGACTCCACACAACCAGGCCACCAAGCCGGCGGGGTTCAAACCGCGGCGCGGGCCGGGCCAGACACCACGGTTCCGGACGTAGTCGGCCGTCATCGCCCCCACCATCGGCGCGAAGATCGCGCCCAGCAGCGTGAAGATCTCCTCGAGCCGGATGGCCAGGCCGGTGGCAACCAACGGCCAGGCCGCGGTAGTGCCGATCAAGTTCCAGCCGAGTCGCGAAATCCGGGGCCAAACCGCCGCGAATCGGTGTCCGATGATGTCGGCGGAGAAACAGGTCTGCGCGAGCGAGGAGAGGGCGAAAAAGAGAAAGATCGCGCCGGCAAGTTTCTCGGGCAGCCCGAGGACCAGTGCCGTCCGGAAGCTGAAGTTTCCCACCCCCGGCGTGTTCTTCAAGTGGAGCGGAGCCGAGTAGCGGCCCACGGCCCCGGCCACGGTCAGTAGCGACAGGGTCGCCACGGTCCAGGCGGCGAGCGCCACGCCGATCCAACCGCCCAGGCGGACGTCGCGCTCGGTCCGATTCACGGCCCCAAAGTCGGCGGCCACGGTCCCCGCGATGGCGAAGAAGCCGAAGATCATTTGGACCATCATCAAGAACGCGCGCGGGCCGCCGTCAACCACCGGGGCCGACGTGGCCGGATCGATCTCGAGCGGTCGGAAACTGGGCAATCCGGTCAGCGTCAAAATCATCGCCAGGGCAAGCATCAAGGCGGGGAAGATCGGGTAGATCTTCATGAGCGCCGCGATGATCCTGACCAGAAAGTGACCGGTCAGCGAGGCCGCGTAAATCCAGACGAGCGACGTGATCAGGATCAGAGGACTGCGAAGTTCGAGGACCGTGCCGGCACCCGCCCCCAGCGTGAGCGTCATCGGCTCGAGCCACTTGAGACTGACCAAGCCACAGAGACTTAGACCTTGGAAGGCCCAATCGACCGCATAGAGCGTGGCCACGGCCATGATCAGGATCTGGGCGAGGCCGAACACGATGAACGTCAAACCCACCGTGCCGGTCGTACCGAAGGTGCTGGAACCGATGACGGTGAACGGCCAGCCGGTCTTCTGGCCCCAGAGGGCCGGAACCCGATAGAGCAGGAAGTAGCAAAGCAGGCTGGCCACGGCCGCCCCGAGGACGGACCAGCCAATCCCCCCGATAGCCAGGGTGCGCCGGCCGAGTTGGTCGAAAAAGACAGCCCACAAGAAGAAGGCGATGTAACTCGGCGCCGAGGTCGTCTGCCACCCCTTCCGTTCGAGCGGCGGGTGGCTCAGAGCGGACTGAAGTGCAGGAGAGAATGGGGCGTGTTCCGACATTTTCGAGAAAGACTCAAAGTAGACAGGGTGCTCCTCCGAATCGGTTCCGCTTGGATCGGATCTCGAGCGAGAGGGTCCCACACGCCTTAACGGAAAACGCGGCCCGAGGGACTCAGGCCGCGACACGGTTTCCAGAAGGTATCGGTGTTTCCGCTCTCCGGTCAAGAGAAGCGACGATCGTCGCTCACAGCTCGGCCGGACCGACCGCCCCTCCCATCATCAAAAGCGCCTCTTCCTTTTCGCTAATCAGGATCTTCGGCTGATAGCCCCCCTGCGACTTGAAGTAGACAATCAGGGCGAGGTAACAGACGAACATGATGCAGGGGAAGATCGCCACCGTCGCCAGGGCCCGCTTCTTGGCCAGCCCTTGAATCGACTCGATCTGTCCCTTCTTCTCCTCGGGAAGGTTGTCGATCTTCTTCTGGTCGAGTGGTTGATACTTGCCGAAAACGCTCGACTTCGGCGCATCGACCACCGAGGCATAGACCTCGGGGTTTTGGACCTTGAGCTCGCGCCCGGCCTCCTTGTCCTGGATATTACCAAGCAAGGCGGCGCCGATCACGCCGACGGCCAACATCCCCACGCCGCCCGTCGTGTTGAGCGTGAGCGCGCCCCCCTTGGGGAACTGCTCGGCCACGACTCCGAGCATGGTCGGCCAGAAGAACGTTTTCCCGAAGCCGTAGAGCGTCGCCGCCGCGAGAATCGCCCCGCCCGTGGCCTTCGAGAGAAACATGAGTCCGCAGGCCGCCACCAAGGCGCTACCGGCCAGCAAGCCGAGCGGCGACAACTTGTGAACGATCGGTCCGGCGAAGAACCGAAGAATCAGCATGATGGTCGAGGTGTAGATCAAGACCCAGCCGCCGTTGAGCCCGAGTCGTTCCATCTCGGGGCCCATCAGGTCGCCGATCCAGCTATCCGTTCCGAGCTCGGTGGTCGCCAGGGGGACCATGATCAGCAAGAGGAAGATGAACAACGGTTGGCCGAGTGTGCGAACGTAGGCGCCGTAGGCGGCGACGAGGACCACCGAGATCGCAACTTGCACCCCTGTGTTCAGCTCAAACGTGTTGCCGAGCTCGCGAACGATCAGGCCAACGACGATCGCCGCGCCCAGGATGCCCACCTGCTGAAGCATCGGCTTGTACGACACGCCGGCCGCCACCCGCTCGTTCACCGGGAACTTGCGTCCGATCATCATAATTCCATAAGCGATCACCGGAATGAACAAGAGGGCAACTTTAAACCTCCAATTCGTGGAGCCCATCGCCATCGCGAGAATTCCGCCGAGCACCAAGCCGCCGGGCCAACCCGCGTGCAGCATGTTAAGCCACTTCGTCTTCTCGCGTGCAAACAGGGTTGCAACCACGGGATTGATCACCGCCTCGACCGTGCCGTTGCCCAGCGCGACAACGAAGGTGGCCCAGTAGAGGCTCTTGTAACCGGTCGCCGTGATCGTCAGGTAGGCGGACACCACGTGACAGAGGAACGCGAAGACCATTGCCTTCCCGTAACCGATCTTGTCGATGATCAGGCTAAACAGCACGATGCTGATCGAGAACGGCCAGAGCCCCACTCCGAAAATCTGCCCCTGCTCCGTTTTGCTCAGACTGAATTCCCGGCCCCAGTCGGCAATAATCTGAGTGCGAACGACAAAGCCGAACGCCGTGGCAATCAGCGCAATGAAACAGGCCCAGAAGAGCAGCTTCTCGTCTCTCCCTGCCTTATCCATCGGGGGGACGTCGCTAATAAATTCGTCCATCGGAGCCGGTCCCTCTCATCCCAAGCGTGGTGGTCACGATTACCATCAATCGATCAATCAATCATGCAACGATCAAAGCCATCGCTTGCTCGTCGCGCACCCACCCTCAGATCCGGCCCACCAAGTCTAATCCGCAGCGGGTAAGGTCCCTTGCGGAAAAAAAGAGCCGGATGACCTGAATCAAGCGGGCAGACACTCGTTCGTCCGATCCAACGGATTACGTGCGATCGTCATGTCATACCCGAGCGGTCGGCGCATCGCAATGCCCAAGCAAGGTATGCGTCAGACTGAGCAATCTCGACGGCCTCGGTTTTCCTCATTGGGACGATCGTGAGGATGGGAATCCTCCCGCTCCATCCCGTGAATCCGGCTGACCGAAGGCGGATCTCCCTGTTCCATCGGCACACCGGTCATCGCGACCGGGCCCTGGACCGGCCCGCGCGGTTCGACGGCGCGGGTTCGGCTCCCCATGGTCCCGGCGTTCGGATTCGATCGGGGCGACCCGTTCGGGAGCCTGGGGGCCTTGGGTCGGTCAGTCCTGGAGACACCCGGAACCAAGTGCTTTGTCGTGCATGTGTCGCCTGGCGGTCCTAGACACTTGGAACCAACGACTCTATATTATTGAGTGGAGTATCGGCGAGTTTTCGTCATCGAGCCGATGGTGCTCACCTGGGATCGTTCCGTCGAGTCCGTTGTCGTCGACCTCGGCGATGACCAGTCGGAAAGGACGGTGGTGAAATCGGTGGGCCTGCCGATGCAGTCGTCAGTGACCGCGATCTTGCTCAACCTCCCCGAACGGACGTGGGCATCGACCGCACCCTGTGAGCGTGTTTGCTCGGGCCCGCTTGGTGACCGGCGCGTCATACTCTCGCTCCCTACCAGGCCTTGGATCTCCGACCGCTTCCCCCAATAATCAATTAGAAACCACCCGATCAGTCGCCGACTCCGGCCCCCCCCTCCTGATCTGATCGAGTGGCTCGATTGGAACGCTCTTTCCTGCTGACCTTTCCTCCCCGGGTTGGCTCCCTTGCCGTTCCTACCGATCCACGGCAATTGACCCTTGCCGCGGTCGCGGACCTTGGACCGCTTCCCAGAGAGATCCATCAGGAATCACTTGATGAGACGCCAATTTGAGTTCCATCCCGATCTGTCCGAATGCGTCCTGGAAGATCGCGTCCTGCTGGCCCTCCCTCCCGGACTGGCTCCCTCGCCCTTTATGCAGATCAACTCGGCAACGAATCAAATGGTGCCCGCTGGCACAGGCGGAGGTGGCGGCAGCACGGGTGGAAACCTCGTAAACCCCGGCCCCACGTATTTCTACCTCCGGATTGGGGTCAGCCTCGGCGCCTCCCAGGCCGGCTCAACGATCGGCGGAACGGTCTCGGTCTTCGGCCTCAACACCCGCGCGACCGCCCTCGGTGGCGGCGGAGGAGGAGGCGGTGGTGGCGGAGGCGGTGGTGGACGAAATGGAACCGGAGGTAACCGAGGCTTTGGCGCCAGCTTCAGCTCCGGGTTCAGCTTCGCCCTCAGCAGTCTCAATAACTTTGGGACAAATTTTCCGACCCTGGGATCGATCCCGGTGCATACCTACGGCGGAGGCGGTGATCCTGTACCTGATGCCCCGGCGAACTCGAACAACTCCGGCAATGCCCCCGAGGCGGCCCCGAACGACCAACTCACTCCCCAACCCGGCGCCGACAAGGCTGAACAAGTCCCCAGCGTGGACCTCGCGAATCGTTCGCTGGGAAAGAGCCGATCAGCCGCGTCCGCACTGTTGAAAGGTCCGGCCCCAGCGAATTAATCACCCCTGATCCCACCCTCTGGCATTCCTCTGCAGAGCCGTTGCCGTCGCGAATCCCCCCCCATCCGAACTATCGAAGCATGACGACAGGAATGGTCGGCCCGCAGACGCGTATTTGCCCTTCATCCGCTCGTGGTATGCTCGAAAGCTACGCCAAAAGCAGAATCTCCCGCCCTGCGACGTCGGGGGCGGTGGCTGTTGAAAGCCAGCAGGCGCCGGCGAAAAGGCCAGGGGAAAGAGTAAATCCTGTACCTTGTCGGCCTCTCGCTGATGAAACTGTGCGCATCGCTGGTAGCCAATTGCTCGGCAAGTTACTGCCAACATAACCGCCGTGAGCGCGACGAACGTCATCAACCGGCGGGTGCGAAAGTGATTTACCATCGGATGGCGCAGGTCCTGGAGTGCGAACTTTTCGCCCTTGCTCATTTCGTCGCGGTTGGCTACGACGGCAAGACCTGATTGGCCAGCGTTCCCGGGGCGGGTTGGCAACGCCATGAGGAGGTGACAGCGGGCGTAACTCCTTAGCCAATGATTCCAAATATTCATCCGTGTCTCATTTCGATAACCGAAATGAGACATGATGATTCTCGGAGCGAATACGCTTCTTCAGCCCCCCGTGAACGCTTGGTTTAGCGGATCAGGTACTGGGCGATCACGTTCCGCTGGATCTCATTGGTTCCCGAGTAAATCGTGCTGCCGATGCTATCTCGAAGATCCCGTTCGATCCCGGTTTCCGAGACATACCCGGCTGCACCGAACAACTGGACGGCATCAAGGCTGTTCTTGACATAACAATCGGAGACGTGGAGCTTCGCCATCGCCGACTGGAGCGTGGCGTCCTTCCCCTGCGCCTTGAGCCAGCCGATCCGGTAGACCAAGGGACGGCACGTTTCCAGCCGTAATGCCATGTCGACGATCTTGTTCGCCACCGACTGGTTCTTGCTGATCGGCTTGCCGAACTGCTTCCGGTTCCGGACATGAGCAATACAGCGTTCGAGTTGCCGCTTCATCGTACCCAAGGCGCTCGCGAGGATCGCGCCTCGCTCCCATTCCATCGAGCAGTTGAAGACCTCCGCGCCACGGCCCTCGCGACCGAGCAGGCTCTCCGACGGCAATTCGCAGTCGTCCAACGCGAGCTCGCCCATCGGGACGGTGCGAACGCCGAGTTTGCGGATCTCGCGGACCACGCGGAAGCCGGGCGTCTCGCGGGGGATGATGAAGGCACTGATGCCCATAACTCCCCGCTCCGGGGCGGAGGTGGCGTAGCAGACGAACAGGTCGGCCACCGGCCCACTCGTGACCCAGGTTTTCCGGCCGTTGAGGACCCAGCGATCACCGCGACGCTCGGCACGCGTCTGCATGCTGAAGATGTCGGAGCCCGCGTCAACCTCGCTGGCTCCGTTGGCGCCGACGAGGGTCCCGTCGCAGAGACCGGGCAAGTATTCCCGCTTTTGCGCCTCGGTCCCATAGCGAAGGATCGGGATCGAGTTGGTCCACATCGAGGCGTTGATGGCAAAGATCAGGCCGTTGTCCGCACAACCGTAGCCAAGCCCTTCCATGGCCGCGATGGTTGCCTGCAAATCTTGCCCTTTCCCCCCATACTCAAGAGGAATCGGCAGCCCTTGAATCCCGAAGGTCGCACAGCGTTTCCACCCCTCGCGCCAGAACTCACGGCGTTCATCTCGGTCCAGCAAGTCGTCGACCAGATTTTCCTTGGCGAACGCGATCGCCCGGTCCTGCCAATCCTGCTGCACCACGCTGAGTGAAAAATCCACCCTCTCGCCTCCCTGCGGTTCGCAAAACTCTCGAGTTCCTCTCCGCACTTTACCCCCAGGAATCGCCCAGGTAAACCCGCCCTATCCTTCGATCGGGACGGATGCTGCCCATTGACTTGGAGGGGGACGCCTCGCATGATGTGTCTGTTCTCTTCGCGGACGAGCGATCGTTAGCGAGGACAACCAAGTTCACTGTCCCGGTCTAAGGGAAGCCGGTAAGAATCCGGCGCGGCCCCGCCGCTGTAATTGGGAACGTTGCGTTCCGCTCCATGCGAAGCCACTGCCCGCGCAATCAAAGAGCGGGTGGGAAGGCAGAGCGCAACGATGGCCCATAAGCCAGAAGACCTGACCGGGATCTATCAGACCTCTGACGCCTTCGAGGGTGAGGCAGTCGAGGGATTTCGCGGACGTTCCCCGGTTTCACTGCGCCGTTATTGTTTTGACTTGCGCATTCGAACCCCAAGATCGTCTGTCCCGTCCTTCGGCATCACACCCTCGATGCGTCTTCTGCGGCGGTGGCTCGGCTTGACCCAGGCCCCCGACGCGCCGAAGGTGGGTGATCCCGTTGTTCGTCTTCCTCACGACCGCCGATACCGAGATCCAGGCCCTGGCCGCCGCGGTCCGTCGCCTACCCGATGACTTCTCGGCCGTCCGCGCCCGGAATCCCAACGAACTGCAAGCGGCCGAGGCGCTCGATCGGTTCATCGCCGACGACCTGCCCGCCGCTCGAGCGGTGATCGTCCGCGTGCTCGGAGGACGCCCTTACTTCGCCGAAGGCTTCGAACGGTTGTCCTGCGAGTGCAAAACCCGCGGCATTCCGTTCATCGCGCTGCCGGGCGAAGCGGGGCTCGACCCCGAACTCACGTCGCTCTGCCACGCCCCCCTGCCCTTGGTCACGCAGGTGCTCGAGTACTTCACGCAAGGGGGCTTGCAAAACCTCGTCAACCTGCTGAAGTGCCTCAGCGATAACGTCTTGCTGACCGGACTCGGGTACGAACCCCCTGCCCCGCTGCCGCGCGACGGTCTCTATCTTCCCGACGCACCCGACGGCCTGAGCCTCGAAGCCTGGCGGGAACGGATGCATCGCCCGGATCGGCCGACCGTCGGCATTCTCTTCTATCGCGCGCACTGGATGGCCCAGAACCTCGCGCCGATCGATGCCCTGGTCCACAAAGTCGAAGCTCTCGGCGGCAACCCCCTGCCGATTTTCTGCTACAGTCTGAAGGATGACCCCGACCAGGACGGTGGCGTCCCCAGCGTCTTCCGCGAGTATCTGATCGACGCCCAAGGGCAGACCCAGGTCGATGTCCTGATCAGCACGCTCAGCTTCACCGTGGCCAACCTCAGTGACGGAACCCACACCGAGGCCACGGGCGCGGTCGTCGACCTCCTCGAACGGCTCGACGTGCCGGTCCTGCAAGCGGTGCTCTGCTCGTCGAGCTCGGCCGAGTGGGCGGCGAACTCGGCCGGGATGACTCCCCGCGACATCGCGATGAACGTCGTTCTCCCCGAGTTCGATGGCCGGATCAATACCGTCGCCATCAGCTTCAAGGAAGAGGGACAGTTCGACGAACGGCTCGGAACCACGATCAAGGCGTACGTGCCGAAGGCCGATCGGGTCGACTATGTCGCGCGACTGGCCCTGAACTTCGCCCGGTTGCGCCGGACCGCCAACGCCGAGAAACGGGTCGCGATCCTGTTCGGCAACTACCCGACCAAGAATGCGCGGATCGGCAACGGCGTCGGCCTCGACACCCCCGCCTCGGTGATGAACCTGCTCCGGAACTTGAAAGACGCGGGTTACACCGTCGAAAACTTGCCGGCCGATGGCGACGCGTTGATGCATCAGTTGATCGACGGTTGCACGAATGATGAGGAATTCCTCACCGACGAGCAACTCCGCAACGCGGTCGGACACGTTAGCCTGGCGACCTATGACCGCTGGTTCCGCGAGATCCCGTCGACCTCCCGCCGCGCGATGATCGACCAGTGGGGCGAGCCGCTGGGTGAGGTGGGTCGAATCGACGAACGGCTCGCGATCCCGGGCCTGATCTTCGGCAACGTCTTCGTCGGGATCCAGCCCCCGCGCGGCTTCGGTGCGGACCCGATGGCGATCTACCACAGCCCCGACTTGCCGCCGACCCACCACTACCTCGCCTATTACCGCTGGCTGCGCGACGAGTTCGGCGCCCTCGCGGTGCTCCACATGGGCAAGCACGGCAACCTCGAATGGCTCCCCGGCAAGGCGACGGCCTTGTCCGAAGAATGCTATCCCGAGATCATGCTCAGCACCTTGCCTAACTTTTATCCCTACATCATCAATAATCCGGGCGAGGGAACCCAGGCCAAGCGACGAGCCCACGCGGTCATCATCGACCACCTGGTCCCGCCGATGACCCAGGCCGAAACCTACGACGACCTCGCCCGGCTCGAGCAGTTGCTCGACGAGTACTACCGGATGGCGTCACTCGACCCATCGAAATTGCCGTACATCACGCAGCAGATCTGGACGATCGTCACCAAGAACAATCTCGAGCGCGACCTCAAGGTCGACCGCTGCCCCGAGGCCGAGGAGTTCGACGCCTTCCTTCAAGAGATTGACGGCTACCTCTGCGAGTTGGGCGATGCCCAGATCCGCGACGGGCTGCATATCTTCGGGCAAGCTCCGCAAGGTGAGCAACGCGTCGGGTTGATCGCCGCGATGATGCGTCTCGATAACGGCGAGGTTCCCTCACTGCGAAAAGCCTGGGCGCGATCGTTCGACCTCGACCCCGCCTGGCTCTTTCAAGATCTCGGGACGCCCGTCGATCAAGCAATCGTTAATGCCCTTGATGAGGCGGTGTTTACCGAGAAAGCGCAACGCCCTGTCTGGACTCGCGGCGACATCGTCGATCAAATCGACCAGCAGATTCACCATGGAATCTCCCAAGCCGTCGGCCTGATCGACGCGCCATCGGCGCCCGCCACTCCACTCAACGAACTCGCCGTGTGCGACCGGTTCGTTCGCGACGAAATCCTCCCGCGTCTCGATCGGACGACGGATGAGGTCACGAATACCATCCGTGGTCTCGCGGGCCGCTTCGTCCCGGCCGGGCCAAGCGGCGCCCCCACGCGAGGCATGGCGCGAATCCTCCCGACCGGGCGGAATTTCTACAGCATCGACATCCACACGATCCCGACCGAGACCGCCTGGAAGGTGGGCACGCAGGCCGCCGATCGACTGATCGAGAAGTACAAAGCCGAGAATGACGGTGAGTTTCCCAAGAGCGTCGGCATCGTTGTCTGGGGCACCAGCACGATGCGGACGCACGGCGACGACATCGCCGAAATCCTCCACCTGATGGGCTGTCGCCCGGTCTGGATTCCGGAGAGTCGGCGGCTGAGTGGGATCGAACTCGTGTCGCTGGCCGAGCTCGGCCGCCCTCGGATCGACGTGACCGTGCGGATCTCCGGGTTCTTCCGCGACGCCTTCCCGAACGTCGTCGCCCTGATCGACCGCGCGGTGGAGTTGGTCGCGGCGGCCGACGAGCCCGACGATCGGAACTTCCTCAAACGCCACGTGCGCCGCGAGGAACAGGCGCTCACCGCCAAGGGGGTCACCACCGACCAGGCCGCTCGCCAGGCGAGATACCGGGTCTTCGGCTCAAAGCCGGGGAGCTACGGGGCGGGCCTCCTGAACCTGATCGACGAGCGAAACTGGAAGAACGACGCCGACCTGGCGGAGGTCTACATCAACTGGGGCTCCTACGCTTATACGGCCAAGGAGCACGGCGTCGCCGCCTCGGAGCCGTTCAAGCGGAGGTTGAGCCAGGTCACGGTCGCCGTGCAGAACCAGGACAACCGCGAGCACGACATCTTCGATAGCGACGACTATTTCCAGTTCCACGGCGGGATGATCGCCGCGATTCGCGCCCTGACCGGAGAGAACCCGGCCGCCTACTTCGGCGACACGTCGAACCCCGACAACGTCCGGGTCCGCGACCTGGCCGACGAAGCCCGCCGCGTCTTCCGCTCCCGGGTCGTGAACCCGAAGTGGATCGCGTCGGTGATGCGGCACGGCTATAAGGGGGCGTTCGAGATGGCCGCCACCGTCGACTACCTGTTCGGCTACGAAGCGACGGCCCAAGTCATCGACGACTGGATGTTTGAAGACGTCAGCAAAGCCTACCTGCTCGACCCCAAGGTCCAGGAGTTCCTCCAGGAGAAAAACCCCTGGGCGCTCCGGACGATGGCCGAGCGATTGATCGAGGCCGTCGATCGCGGGTTCTGGGAGACGCCGAACCCGGAAACGGTCGAAGCGCTCAAGGAACTCTATCTTCGCAACGAGAGTGTGCTCGAAAGCCGTTAATCCTGACCACCACCGGATTCCGACAAGGAACATCCCAATGTTTATGTTTGCTCACCACGTTGGCGTCGAACTCCTCGGCCGTGAGTTCTCCCCTCACGGGGTCGTTCAGCACGTCTGCGTCTTCGCCGCCCTCGGCCTGATCCTGGCGACCTCGGCCTACGGCACCGCCGTCCTGGCGACCCGACTGCCGGAGCTCCTGGCAGCACGACGGCGCGAGGCCAAGGCCGTGGTCAACGACCGATTCGCCTGACCGGTTCGAAACGGGCGAATCCGATGGCTTAGGGATGGACGGATGGAGGTGGGCATCGCAACATCATCGACTTCCTGCCACCACCTTGAGCGATGGCAGTCAGAAGCCTACCCTACAATCAGTCGAACACGGAGTCGCACGTTTCGATCGATCGAACTCACGGATAATCCCGATGATCCGAGCCAAGCGTGTTATCGCCTATGTCTGGGCGTCCCCCACCACGCTGGTTGGCCTGACGGCGGGTGCGCTGACGCTCGCGACCGGGGGTCGAGTGCAGCGCCGGCTTGGGACCCTGGAATTTCACGGTGGCTTTTCGCGGTGGTTCGCGGAAAGAAATCGGTTCGCGGCCATGACGCTTGGGCATGTCATCATTGGTCGCGACCCTTGTGCACTTGACTCGTGCCGCGCTCACGAACAGGCCCACGTCCGGCAGGTGGAGCGCTGGGGGATTGCGTTCATCCCGGCCTACTTCCTGGCGAGCGCCTGGGCATGGTCTCGCGGCAAGCACTATTATCTCGATAACTATTTTGAACGCGACGCCCGCCGTGCCTGCGGGGAGTGGTGGTGACGGCCTTTCCCGAGGAACGAGCGACGATGCCCCAGACGCCCCATATTGAACGCCACTTCACGTCCAGCGAGTTCGTTCGCGACGTCGTGATTGGCATGTCCGACGGCCTCACCGTTCCGTTCGCGCTGGCGGCGGGCCTCTCGGGGGCGGTCAACGTGACCTCGATCATCGTCACCGCGGGGCTGGCCGAGGTGGCGGCCGGTTCGATCGCGATGGGGCTCGGAGGCTACCTCGCCGCGCGGAGCGACGCCGAGCACTACGTCGCCGAGAAGAAACGCGAGTGGCACGAGGTCGAGACCGTACCCGAGGTCGAGCTGGCCGAAGTCTCCGAGCTCTTCCGCGAATATGGCCTCTCCCACGAGGCCATCGCCCCGATCCTCAAAGCGTTTGAAGCCAACCCAAAAGGATGGGTTGACTTCATGATGAGGTATGAACTTGGCCTGGAGGAACCCGACCCCAAGCGGGCCTTGAACAGCGCGGCGACGATCGCGGGGGCGTACATCGTCGGGGGCCTGATCCCCCTGGCGCCCTACATGCTATTGAAGAATCCGAGCCAGGCACTGGTTGGCTCGGTGGTCGTGACCCTGACCGCCCTGATGATCTTCGGCTACGTCAAGGGGCGTTTCACCGGGACCAAGCCGGTGCTAAGCGCCGCTCAGACCACCCTGATCGGGGGCTTGGCCGCCTCCGCGGCGTTCCTGATCGCGAAGATGTTCTCCTGAGAGACGGCATGACTGACGCTCTGAAACCCGCAACCGCCACGGTCGGCGACACCGTTTATCCGTTCTCCGCGATCGTCGGGCAAGAGCCGATGAAGCTCGCCCTGATCCTGGCGGCGATCCATCCCGGCCTCGGGGGAGTTCTGATCCGAGGGTCGAAAGGGGCCGCCAAGAGTACCGCGGTCCGCGCCCTGGCGGCCCTGCTCCCCAACATCGAGGTCGTCCCGGACGATCCGTTTCGTCGTGCGCCTGGAGAAGTGATCGCGGAATGGCCGCTTCCCGACGACGCGAAGTTTGTGCCCCGGCCGGTTTCGCTCATCAACCTGCCCGTCGGCGCCACCGACGACCGGGTTGTCGGCAGCCTGAACTTTGAACGCGCGCTGACGACCGGTCGACGCACGTTCGAGCCTGGCCTACTCGCCGCGGCGCATCGAGGCCTACTCTATATTGACGAGGTCAACTTACTCGGCGACCACCTGGTCGACGTGCTGCTCGACGCCGCCGCCATGGGCGTCAACCACGTCGAGCGCGAAGGCCTGGCCTTCCGCCACCCCGCCCGATTCGTCCTGGTCGGCACGATGAATCCCGAGGAAGGAGACCTTCGCCCCCAACTCCTCGATCGGTTTGGGCTGGCCGTCGACGTCGAGCCGATGACCGACCCCAGGCAACGCGCCGAGGTGGTTCGCCGCCGCCTCGCCTTTGAGGCCAACCCCGCCCGGTTTCGCGCGCACTGGGCCGAGGCCGACCAACGCGAGGGCGCCCGGATCGCCGAGGCGCAACGGCTCCTGCCTTCCGTGATCGTCCCCGACGCGATCCTCGAGGCGCTCTGCACCCGTTGCGCCCGCGACGGAGCCGACGGGCTCCGCGCCGACCTGACGATCTACAAGGCGGCCACGGCCCTGGCCGCTCACGACGGTCGGACGACCGTGACGACGGAAGACATCGAGGCCGTGGCCGAGCTCGCCCTCTCGCATCGGCGGACGACTCACGGATCACCCCCGACCGGTTCGCCTCCGCCACCGCCTCCCCCCCCTTCGGGTGAGGAGCCGCCGCGTCCCGAACGGCCCGCCGTTCCCCCACGCAACGAGTATTACGCCAGCCAGGATCGTCGCGACGAGCCGCGGGCCTCGGCCGAGTCGACCCAAGGGGAGGACAACGAGCCGGAGAGCCAGGTCATCCCCGCGGCGAGTCCACCGCTCACGCCCCGGCTATCTCCGCCGCGCGATCGGAGCCGCCGCGCAACCGCGGGGCGCCGGGGAATGCTTTCGGCCCCTGATCGCCAGGGCGTCTTCGTGCGTGCGGCCGTCCCGAAAGGCCGAGCGCACGACCCCGCGATCGCCGCAACGCTTGGCGCCGCGGCTCCTTGGCAGGTCGCTCGCGGACGCGATACCGATCAGCCGCTCATTCTTCACGCGGCCGACCTCCACGACAAGGTTCGGGCCCGCCGGACCCAGCATCTCGTCCTCTTCGTCGTCGACGCCAGCCGCTCGATGGGCGCCCGGCGACGGATGGCCCGCACCAAGGGGGCCGTGCTCTCCCTCCTGATCGACGCCTACCAGAAGCGAGAACGCGTCGGCCTGATCGCGTTCGGCGGTACGTCCGCTACGCTCACTCTGCCGCCGACAAGAAGCGTCCGGGTGGCGGCCCGCTGCCTGAACGAACTTCCTGTTGGCGGCCTTACGCCGTTGGCCCATGGGCTCGTCCTGGCCGAGCGCACGATCGCGGCCGTCCGTCGCCGCGAGCCGGGGATTGCGCCCCTGGTCGTCTTGCTCACCGACGGTCGGGGCAACGTCCCGCTCCAACTCGGGGGAAACCCCGAGGCGGACGCCACCGGGCTCGCACGGCGACTCGCGCAAGGCGGTGTGGCCGGACTGGTGATCGATACCGAGGAGGGCCCCATTCGGTTCGGGCTGGCCTCTCGACTGGCACGGGCCTGGGGCGCTGAGGTCCTTTCCCTCGACGCCCTGGGCGAACGGCGATTCCCCGACGTCGTCCGCAAGGCCCTGTTCGCGGGTTAATCGCCTCACATGATCTCGAATGCCAATCATCCCAAGGTTCGATTCCGAGCGATGGGGTAAGGACAACCAACGATGACCGACGAAACGAAGGAAGCGGAACGACCCGACCCGAAACGGCGCCGGGGCCTGATCATCGTCAACACGGGCGACGGCAAGGGGAAGACCACCGCCGCGCTCGGCCTCGCCTTCCGCGCCTTGGGCAGCGGCTTCAAGGTGTTCATGCTTCAATATATCAAGGGGAAGTGGAAGACCGGCGAGAAGAAGCTGGCTGACAAGCTCGCTCCCGAGATGCAGATCTTGCCGATGGGGGATGGATTCACCTGGGACACCAAGAACCCCGAGCAGGATATCGCCACCACGGCGAAGATCTGGGAGGTCAGCAAGCAGGCGATCAGCTCGGGAGATTACGACATGGTCATCCTTGATGAGATCAACGTCGTCATGAAACTCGGCTATCTCGACCCGGCGGTGGTCGTCGAATTCCTCAAGACGCGAGACCCGCGGCTCCACGTCGTCCTGACCGGGCGAGGCGCACCGCCGGCGATCGTCGAGCTCGCGGACCTCGTTTCCGAAATCGTTCCCATCAAGCACCCGTTCAAAGCAGGGATCAAAGCCCAACAGGGGATTGAATTTTGAATCAGGACCAGGACTCCGCCGCCGCCGCACCCTTGACAACCAAGGTCAAACCCCCGGCGCAAATTCTCTTTTGCAAAGGGTGCTGCTGCGGCAAAACCGAACGCGGCCTCCCGGAAGTTCCCGTCGACCGACTCAAGGCGACCTGGAAAGCCGAGAAGCTCAACAAAGGTGTTCAACTCACCATCTCAGGTTGCCTCGGCCCGTGCGACCTCCCCAACGTTGCCGTCGTCGTCACGCCTCAAGGCACCGAGTGGTATGGCAAACTCGACGGTGACGCCCACTACGACGCGATCATCGATTGGGCGCGAGCCTGCCTCGCCGAGGGTTCGGCCCTGCCGATGCCCAAATCGTTGGACCAGTATCGTTTCGAACGATTCTAAGTCCGCAATAGGAGCGGACGGCCGTCTCGAACTCCGCTCAGAGGCGGATCAGGTAGGTCCTTCCAGGTTCCCTTCCGCCGCGATCAGGTCGCCTACCTTCGCAGCGGTCGGGGCTCCGCCATCGGTGCACTCGTTCGGTGATTTCAGGCTGCTTCCCCTCATTGTTTCAGGCAGGGAAGCCTTTGCCAAGTGAGGGAACCAGTCAGCGCGTCGTCGGACCGATTGGCACTGCGAGCTCCTGGCCTCCAGATTCGAGAGGTCGTAACTCCCTGCTCAGCCGCCGCCGAGCAAGGTGCTGAGCAGCCCTGGGGGCTTGCCGCCCGGGACGACGATGCGATCGCCGGGGAAGACCTGGTAGTTGGTCAAGGTGTCGCCCCGGTCCTTGATCCCGAACCAGTCGATTTTGAGGATCTGGTCGGGCCCGCCCGCCGGGTGGGGCCGGACGAGGTAGGCCTTGTCGGGCATGCTGTTCGATCGGAGGCCCGCGGTCATGATGGCGTCGAGCACCGTGTCGTTCCCCGTGCTCGGGAACTTGCCCTGGGACGTCACCGTCCCCATCACGTAGTAGAACTTGCTGGAGCTGCCGTTGACCAGGCGGACCGAGACCTGGGGCGGTCGACCGGACTTAGTCTTGGTCTGCTGGGTCGCAATGTGAAGGGCGACCTTCTGCTCCACCTGGGGAAGCGTGAGGCCCGCGACATAGACGTCACCCAGGAAGCCGAGATCGATATTGCCGTCAGCCTGCACGGGAACGGTATTGAGCGTCAGGTCGGCAACGGCCGGACGGATGGCGATATCGAGCTCATCGGGGGGCTCGACGACGTAAGCCGGCAACGACACCATGTGCAATTCGCGCGGTTGGTTCGGATCGATACACCCGTATTGGGGAATCCGATTCGCAGCGTGCTTGCTACCGAACCCCTGGCAGCCTGCCAGGAGCAGTAGGAGCCCCCCGAGCAGGAGCATTCGCGATTGGCGTTCAGAGCCCGTTAGCGTCCATGCGGTCATCGGCCGGCACTCTCATTCGGGCGTTCCGTCTCAGTGTATGGCCCGCTCGTCCGGAAACGGCGCGGACCCGACCCCACCGTGAGTCGGCATCATCCCCTGCATCGGCAGCGATCGCCCGCCAACTTGACCCAAACTCGGGATTGACCAAATTGGCGGGAGGCAGTAGCTTTCGACCCACCTGGAGTTCGGCCCTCGCATGGCGGTAGTCCCTGTCCGCCGCGAACGGCTGGCGGCCCCCGATGGAGCGGGAGCGGCAAAACCCGGGGTCACCGAGGCAACCGTCCATGCCGGCTTCCGCGTCTCGGGTCCTGTTCCTCGGCCTTGACGGCGGGACCATGTCCGTCCTAGCCCCCGGATTCGAACGGGGCCTGATGCCCAACCTCGCCTCCCTCTGGCGACGGTCGGCCACGGGCGTACTCCGGTCATCCGAACCCATGGTCACCCCCGTGGCCTGGACTTCGTTTGCCACCGGGTGCACCCCGCCCACTCACGGAATCCACGAATTCTATTACGTGGATCCATCCGACCGCACCATTCGCTCGAATCACGCGGGGCGGGTTCGCGTGCCGACGCTCTGGCAAATCCTGGGCGCGGCCGGTCGCGAGATCGTGAGCCTGAACTTGCCGATGACCTACCCTCCTCCCCAGGTCCCCGGGGTGGTGGTTGCCGGATCGGATGCGCCCGGCCTGACCTGGGCATTCGCCCAGTGTCCCGACTTCGCCGCGGAGATCTTCGAGCAGGTCCCCGACTACACGCACAAGATCGTCTGGAAGAAGCGTCCCCGAACACTTGAGGACCTGCAATCGCAGGCCGAGAAGAATCGGGCGACCTTTCACGCCCAGGCCGAGGCCGCGGAACGGGCCGACGCCCGAACCGACTGGTCGGCGATGATGGTCCACTTCCATAACCTCGATAGCCTCCAGCACCGGCTCTGGCCCTACCTCGACGTGGACGAAACGGGCGTTCGGGAAAAAGGCTGGAACGTGGAGGTCGAGAGTTGCCTCAAGGCCCTCGACGACAGCGCGGGGCGGCTCATGGAGTTGGCCTCGAAACGCGACGCCGCCGTCGTCGCGGTCTCCGACCACGGCTTTGGTCCTTGCAAGGCGCTGGTGAATGTCAATGGGCTGATGCGCCAGGCCGGTCTTCAGCGCGGCCTGTTGTACGGCACTCGATTCAAGTACCGGGCGCAGCGGCTCGGCGACCGGTTTCATCGCTGGATGACCCGACGCGCCCCGGGCGGGGCGGGTCGTCGCTTGCCCCGCTCAATCGAAGGGCAAGTCGGCTGCGACTGGAAACGAACGGCGGTTTACGCCCCGTTCGGCCAGTTGAGCGGATGCCTGTTCGTGAACCGAGCGGTGGTCCCACACGAGGCGGCCGCCGAACGCGTGCGTGCTGAAGTGATCGAGATCTGTCGCGACGCCCGCGACCCCGAGACCGGGGCCGACTTGTTTCGTGACGTGTTCGACGTGGCCGAACGGTACGGGATCGACCCAGCCGCCGAGGGGCTTCCCGACGTGCTCGCGCTCTCAGCCGACGGCTACCAGGCCCAGGCCAAGTGGGGTGTGACGCTCCGCAACGAGCTCCTCAGGCCCGACCCGAACCTCCCCGCCACCCACTATATGGACGGGATCATCGCGATCGACGCCCCGGACATCAAGCCTGGCGTTCACCTCCATGCCAACCTCCACGACATCGCCCCCACGGCGCTGACGATGCTCGGCCTGCGGGTCCCCGAGAGCATGGAAGGGCGCGTCCTCCACGAGGCATTCGAGAACCCGCTGCATGTTCGCTACGGGGCCCGCCCCGTCATCGAGCCCGACCCGCGGTTCGAGGCCCTCCTCGCCGCCGGCTTCGGCGCCGAGTGCGATTGACTTCTCCCCCCGTTTTGCACACGAGGCCCCCATGAACGAAATTCAGGCGAGCATCCACCAGTTCATCCTCAGCGAATTCCTCCCCGGCGAAGACCCAGGCGAATTGACCGAAACGACGCCGCTGATCACCGGTGGAATCCTCGATTCGATCAGCACGTTGAAGCTCGTCAACTTCCTCGAAGAACAATTCAACGTGACCATCGAGGCCCATGAGGCCGGCGTCGAAAACCTCGACTCCGTGGGACAGATCGTCCGATTGATCGAGGAAAAGAAGAGCGCGGCCTGAGTTCGTTCGAACCGCCGCCCGCGAACGACGCCAATCGCCATTTTTCTACCGCGCATGCCCCTTCCCGGCCAACCCGCACCGAGCCCCCTGGCCGGTCCCGCGGCACGATCGGGGCGGGGCTTCGTTCGTTTCGACAACGGTTCAGTTCTTGGCCAGCCAGCCGGTGACAACACGGCCGACCTGCCTCAGGCTGGCGGGCGAACAGTTCTCGGGCCGATCCTGCGCCTTGTGCCAGTACGGATAGTCAAAGTCGATGACGTCGATCGCCGGAATACCGCCGTTGCTCAACGCCACGTGGTCGTCAAGCACAGCGCGGCCGACATTGTTACGAAATGCGGAAACCTTGAGCCGACGCGCAACCTTCCAGACATCCTGAACCAGAGTGGGGGCCTGCTGGAGACTGTACGGCTCCTTCTTGATTTGTAAGTTCTTCCCCCCCACCATGTCGAGCACAATCGCAGACTTGTAGCGATCGGTGTTTGTCCCCTGCTCGATGCCTTCGTGATAGTCACGCACGAACTCCTTCGAGCCGAGGAAATACTCCCCTTTCTCGTTGTAGACGAGCTCCTCGCCGTCAAACAGGACGAGGTCAACCCCCACGGTCGTCGGCAAGTTCTCGAGCTGGTTGGCAAGTTCCATTAACAGGGCCACTCCCGATGCGCCGTCATTAGCGCCAAGGTAGGGGACCTGGCGGAGATTCGGGTCGGTTTCCCGATCGGGAAAGGGGCGGGTGTCATAGTGCGCGGCGATGACCACCCGCTCGGTCCGCTCGGGATGCCATGATCCGACCAGGTTGGCCATCTCGACCTTGGCCCCGCTCAACGGGTCGACACCTGTAAACGGTTGTTCGCGAACGACCGCCCCGTTCCGGGCAAATTGCTGCGTGACGAGTTGTCGCTGAAGCGTGTTGGCCGCCGAACCCGCCGGCCGCGGGCCCAGCTCGGTGATCTGGTTCAGGTAGCCATACGCCCGAGCCCCGTTGATCGGCGCAGGCGTAGGAGCCAGGTTCGGCCGGAGTCTGGCCTGAGAGTCTGACGCCAGCCGTTCTTGCTTCAAATTCATCGAATAATTGCGATTTTTTAATCCACCAAAACCATGGCCTGGGTGTTGAACAGGAATCTTCGTTCGCTCGAGCGGCTTCCCGGAAGTCGAGTTGAGCTCGCCAGGAGTGACTTGGATCATCGCCGACAAGAGTAATCGTGGCTCCAGACACTGAGTTGAGTTCACCAGCGGAAAGGCGATCGGTTGGATTTGACGGCGCCGAGAGCTCATAAAGTCATTCCATTCTCACAAGGCATGAACGAATGAAGCCCTACGTGTCTTCTCTGCCATGAACCGAAATCCATCAGGCCCCACCCGGGGCCAACTCCCGCTCAACCTGTCCCTGCGCGACCAGAAACTCGGCGAGTTGGCTCGTCAGCTTCCCCGAGTTATCCATGCGAGGGACCTTGTGCTGGCCGCCAAGCTTGCCGCGCGACCGCATCCAGGCGTCGATTCCGCCCGGCCGGGTCACGATGAGGGCCGGTAAAGGAAGTCCGACATCCGCGACGCGATGAGCCTGGTAGTCGGCATTGCGCACGGCGAGATCGGAATCAAGGGCGCGGCGGAACGCCGGCAAGTCATGAGGAGAATTAAGGAACTCAAAGATGAAGAGATGATGGCCGATAGCGCCGTGAAAGACAGGCCCAACGTGCCACTCCCGAACCGACGCCCCGGTACTGGCCGAGGCGCTCGCGACCGCGGCCTCGAGCTCTTCGCTGATCAGATGCTCGCCAAAGGCGGAAAGAGTGTACTTGGTCCGGCCGGTGAACGTCAGGAGCGGGGGATCGACCGACTCGAACCGCACCGTGTCACCGATCAGGTGCGACCACATCCCTGCACAGGTCGACACGACGATCGCATAGTTCACGCCGACCTGAACGTTCCCCAGCCAGTGCCGCGTGGGATGCTCGGACTCGAGCTCGTCGACCGGCACGAACTCGTAAAAGATCCCGTGGTCGAACAACAGGCGCAAGTGGCCGGTCGCCGGGTCTCCAAAGGCGATGAACCCCTCGGAGCACGGGTACGTCTCCTGAAGGCGGATCCCGGGACTGCCAAGCACCTTGGCAAACGCCTCGCGGTAAGGGTCGAACTTGACGCCGCCGTGAACGACGACCTCGAGCCCGGGCCAGACCTCGGCGATCGTCGTTTTGCCCGAGAGCTCGAGCAGACGCTGAAACAAGGCGAGCAGCCAGCTCGGAACACCCCCGACGAGCGTGATCGGTTGCGTCACACTTCGCTCAGCCAGCAGGGCGAGCTTGCGGTCCCAGTCCGGCTCCAGCGCTAGCTCCAGCGGCGGGAACGTATAGGGGCGGAGCAACGCGTTGACTTCTTTGGAGGCGATCCCGCTCAGGTCTCCCTGGCGAACGCCCGGCGCGGGTTGCTCGAGGTCGCTCGAACCCCCCAGGAAAAAAAGACGGCCATGGAAGAGGCGTGAATCCGGGACGTGCGTGAGGTGGTACGACACCATCGTCCGGGCCGCCGTCAGGTTCGACGCAAGCATCGCCCGCGAAACGGGGATGTACTTGGTGGCGCCCTGCGTCGTGCCACTGGTCAGGGCGAGGTACGGAATCCGCCCGGGCCAGGTCAGGTTCTCAAAGATCGGATACTGATCCCGAAGATATTGACGCCAGAGGTCCTCGTAACTGCGAAGGGGGACCGCGTTTTGAAAGTTCGCGACCGAGCGGATCGAACCAAACTGATGATCGCGACCGAACCGCGTCGCCTTGGCCTTACGAACCAGACGCATTAGCATCTGTTCTTGCACGAGCGTGGCGTGGGCGCTCTCCAGTTGCTGGACGCGGCGGCGGGCATTCCAGTGGAACGTGCGATTCACCACCGACCGGATCGGAGTGGAGCCGGCGAGGGATACCAACGGGGATAACGGGCTCATCTCAGAAACTTTCCTTCACACCACGGCAAAAATAGGCACCGGCCGGGGGAAGGTTGCGTGGTTCGAACACGAACGTCACCTCGTCGAAGAACCGACGATAGAACCGCTGATAGACCCACGGCATCTCGGTGATCTGGTTGAACGTTCCCGACGGGGCGAGCACCTGCTTGACGACTCGAAAGAGGTCGCGTTGCAGCGGTTTCGGGAATGACGGAACAGGGAGGCCGGAGACCACGAAGTCGACCTGTTCGATCCCTCGTTGCTTGAGAATCTCGGTGAGGTCGCGAACGTCCCCTTCGACCACGTCGAAGTTGGCCCGGTGGGCGAAGCGCTCGCGGAGCAGGCGAGCGAAGTCGGGGTCGCGCTCCAGCACGACGACGCGGCAATCGGGATGGACACGATCGGCAATTACCCTGGTGATCGGACCGGTGCCGGCCCCCAACTCGACGACGACCCGGGCGCTCTCCCAAGGGATGTTACGCACGGTCGTTCGCGAGAGCCAAGGACTACTTGGCGCCAGGCTGGCGATCGCCGTTCCATGCTTGAAGAACTTGCCGAGGAACAGAAAGAAATCTTTCATCGGTGCTCAACGTAAGAGGAACGGGCGACTTACAGCGGTTTGCTGACGCGTTGCGCACGCTGCTGCCGTTTTCAGCCCCAACGGGGTGGCCCAAGGAAGCCCGGGGCAACGCCCCGGGAAATTGACATGTCCGCATTCACAAGCCCTGTAAGGGCGTCCTAATCCGAGCGATAACCAGGTGATCTCGGTCGTGCAGGCGTAACCCTATAAGTCGCCCTATCAGGGCTGATGATCCTCGTGGCCGAGCCCCCAGGGCGTTGCCCTGGGCTTCCTTTGGACGCCCCGTTGGGGCTGAATTTATACAACGGGTTTGCACAAACATTTATCAATTGCATTCGAGTTACCATGATCCGTGCGCCATCCGAGGGTAAACCGCTCCAAGGCATCAGCGGACGATGAAGAGCGAATCAACGGCTCTGGGGGCTGACGGTCGACGTCGGACGCTTCACTTGATAGGGCCAGAACCGGGCCGGGATCAGCGTGGGCGGGATCGTCCCGAGCTGACCGCGAAGGAATCGAAGGACGAGTTGGTTGACTAACCGCGACTTCTCGATCTGCGGAGCGTGGCCGCACTTCGGGATGACCACCTGGCGCACGTTGCGGATCTGGTCGGCCGCGCGGATCGATCCCGGGACGTCGGCGATGACCTGATCGTTTTCGCCCCAGATCAACAGAGTCGGTTGCGATACCATGCTCAAGAGTGGCGCGACCGAATGCCCGACGGTCCCGCGGAGCGTGCGCAGGACCCCCTTCTTCCACTTCCGGTCCTGAAACTTTCGCTCGATCACGGCCACGAGGTCTTCGCTGGCGAAGTGAGAGCGGTGGAAGACCGACTGAACGAGGGTGTCATACTGGCTCCGCCGGACCCCTTCCATCATCGGCAGGTTCTCGTCGCCGTGGAGTCCTGAGGGACAGAGTAAGGCCAATCGGTCGACCTTCTCGGGATAGCGCGTGGCGTAGGTGAGAATGATCTGGCCGCCAAGGCTGGACCCGACCAGGTTGTACGGCGGGCGCTGAACGTATTCATCGAGAAAGTTCGCGAGCCGATCGGTAAGATAGTCGACGGTGACCTCACCGCCCGCATCGATTCTGCGATGCAGCGAGTCGCCGTCGTAAACCAGCAATTCGGGGACCTTGACGTCGAAATGTCTCGACCAGTGGGTCCGGTTGGCGAACCAACTTTCCGACTGCTCGGCCAGTCCATTGACCAGGATGAGAGGGGCGGGCCTCTTGGAGGCGTTCAGTCGAGGGAGGTCGAAGAACTTCCGCACGGTTGGATTCATCGGTCTCCAGGACTCCCGGTTTCCGAAGTGGCTTTTGTTTTTTTTGAGGAGGGAATCGGGCGCCACTTCCTCTGGGGATCTCTGCCCTCGAGAATACCATCCGAATGACGGCGCAGCCAACCGGTTCCTGAGCGTAACCTCAAAATTGGCTGGCATGTAGAACAAGTGAAGAAGGCGTGGCGACCGCTTGACGAGCGCGGGGAAATCGCTACAAGATGTTCCAGCGGCTTGGACTTTTGCGTCAAAATCAACCGGCCTGATCGTTCCACTGAATTCGAGGTGCTTCACGATGCGTGTGTTCATCACGGGGGGAACCGGCCTGATTGGCCGGCACCTGGTTCGGCGGCTGGCCGAGCGTGGCGATCAGCCGGTGATCCTGTCCCGACATGCGGACCAGGTCCGCCGCGACCCGTCGATGCGCGTCCGTGAGATCGTCCAGGGCGACCCCACGACTTCAGGCATCTGGCAGAGCGCGGTCGACGGGTGCGACGCCGTCGTGAACCTCGCCGGTCATAACATCTTCGAGGAGCGCTGGAACGCGCAGGTCAAACGCAAGATCCGCGATAGCCGGGTCTACGGCACCGACAACCTCGTCGCCGCCATCGGGCAAGCGAAGCACGCTCCCAAGGTCCTGGTTCAGTCCTCGGCGATCGGCTACTACGGCACGCCCGCCGAGACCGAACTGACCGAGGAGAGCCCGTCAGGGTCGGACTTCATGGCGGTCGTCTGCCGGGAATGGGAGGAGGCCGCTCACCATGTCGAGGCCTTGGGCACGCGGCTCGCGCTGATCCGGACTGGCGTTGTCCTGGAGCAAGGGGCCGGAGCGCTCGGCGTCATGACGCCGATCTTCAAGTGGTTCCCGTTGGGCGCGGCACCGATCGGCAATGGTGGGAGTCTCGTCAAGCCGGCAACGGGCCGGCAATGGATGAGCTGGATCCACATTGATGACATCGTCGGGATCTTGCTCCTGGCGCTCGACAACCCGCAAGCGTCCGGCCCGATCAACGGCACGGCGCCGAACCCGGTTCGCAACGTCGAATTCTCCCGAGCCCTGGCCAAAACACTCTGGCGGCCTTGCGCTCCATTCGGACCTCCCGACCCGCTCCTGAGAGCGGTGCTCGGCGAGGTGGCCGACGTCATCACCAAGGGGCAAAAGGTGCTCCCGACCCGGGCGCTGGCACTGGGTTATTCCTTCAAGTATCCCACGCTCGAAACCGCGCTGAGGGCCCTGTTCGCCAAACCTCCCGCCGCCCCGAAGCCCGAACGAATCCCGGCCGCAAACACCGGCCACCATCATTGAGCTCCCCGTCGTCGCCTAGCCCGCGCCTCCTCAAAAATAACAACGACCCGATCCAGGGCGAGGAGGCCTCTCGCGACTCGTTCCCACGGTCCCCCGCTATGCCTTACCCACAAGTCGTAAGTCGTTAGCAATCCGGAGGTTACGGAAGGGGGCTGTGGCCCGAGCTGGATGCCACAACTGGAGGACTCTCAAGCACTTGCGCCGATGACCCTCGCTGGACACCGGGCCAGCCCCCCCCACTTGTGGGTAATGCATAGCGGTCCCCTGTGGGAATGCAGTCTGGGACGCTCTGCGTCCTCGGCTTGCGACGGCCAGACGACGCGGAGCGTCGGGGACGGCATTCCCACGGAGGACCGAGGGAACGAGGGTGATTCCTCGCTCTCTGGCGGGTCGTTGAAAAAAAGTGGTCGCGGGCCCCCGCACACTCCACTTAGGGATTGACAACGGCAGCGCCAATGATTCGACACACATTTTTACGAAGAAATCTTGACCTATGAGACCCATTCCTCACGGCGGTAACCCAGCCGAAGCGCGACGCCGTTACGGTCTCGGCGACCGTCCTCTTATCGATTTTTCCACATGCCTGAACCCGTTCGGCCCCTCAGCGGCGGTCCTTGACGCCGCGCAAGCCGGGCTCGAACGGGTCGGTGAATTCCCGGAGCCCGGTTGCCCTCGGCTGACCGAACGGATCGCGGAATTCCATGGTGTGCCCATCGATCACGTGGTTGTGGGGGCGGGCACGAGCGAGTTGATCAGTCTGATCGCTCAATCCCTCCGCGAAGTCCTGGCGCTCCACGCCTATGAGAATGGCGACCCCGCCATGGCCGTCTCCCACATGGTCGAACCGACCTATGGCGAATATCGCCGCGCATCGGCCTTGAACGAGTTGCGAGTCGAGGCTTGGGGGAACCACATCCTGACCTGGAGCCAGGACGTGTTCCCGAACCCGGCGGCCGGCGTCTTCTGGACGGGGCACCCGGACAATCCGACCGGCCGTGCCTGGGAACGGGCCACGCTCCTGCCCTTGATCGACGCCTCCCTCGGTCTCTTGACCGTGGTCGACGAGTCCTATCTGCCCTTCCTCGCCGACGAGCCGGAGCGGACCTTGGTGCAGGCGGTGACCAGCCGAGAGAACCTGCTCGTCCTCCGGTCACTCAGCCCGATCGCCGCCATTCCAGGGCTCCGGATCGGCTACGCCGTCGCCTCGCCCGACATGGTGGTCCGGCTCAAGCAGTATCAGGACCCCTGGACCATCACGCAAGTCGCCGAATCCGCGGCACTCGCGGCGGTCGATGATCTCGACGCACGCCAACGCGTCGTCGACCTCCTCTCCAAGGAGACGCCCCGCCTGACCGATCGACTCTGGAACATCGCGGGCCTACGCCCCGCCTGGCCCGACCGCGAACGCCCGGTCAACGCCCCGTCGATCGCGAACTTTCTCCTGGTCAGTCTCTCGGAGACGGCCTGGACCGCCCCGCAAGTCCATGAAGCCCTGGCGCATCAAGGATTCCTGGTCCGTGAGTGCTCCGACTTTCGCGGCCTTGAGGTGGGCGCCCTGCTCACCGGACCCGACAAGCTGATCGCCACCCAAGGCCACCTTCGAATCGCCGTGCGTACAGCCCCCGAGAACGACCGGCTGATCGCCGCCTTTGCCGACGTCTTGAGTTCGGAGCCTCCCCGTTGACTCGTCCTGACCACCCGCCCCGCGCTGTTAGCTTGATGGTCCTCGGCACCGCGAGCCACGTCGGCAAAAGCCTGCTCACCGCGGCCTTTTGCCGCTTGCTTGCAGAAGCAGGGCATCGCGTGGCCCCGTTCAAGGCCCAGAACATGGCGCTCAACAGCTTCGTCACGCTGGAAGGGGGCGAGATCGGTCGCGCCCAAGTTGCGCAGGCCGAGGCGAGCGGCATCGAGCCTCATGTTGATATGAACCCGATCTTGCTCAAGCCGATGGGGGGCGTCTCGCAAGTCATTGTCGAGGGCCACCCGATCGGCGTGATGTCGGCCCGCGAGTATTACGCCGAGAAAGCAACCCTCTGGCCCCGAGTGACCGCCGCCTACGACCGCCTCGCCGAGCGATATGATCGGGTGGTGCTCGAAGGAGCGGGGAGTCCGGTCGAGATCAACCTCACCGAGCATGACCTCACCAACCTCAAAATGGCGCACCATGCCGACGCCGCGGTCGTCCTCGTGGCCGATATCGAACGCGGGGGCGTCTTCGCGCAAATCATCGGGACCTGGGAATTGCTCGAGCCCCGCGATCGTGCGCGGGTGGTCGGTTTCATTATCAACAAATTCCGAGGCGATGTCACTTTGCTCGATTCCGGCCTGGCGTTCGTCCGGGAACGCACCGGGGTGCCGGTGCTCGGGGTCCTGCCCTATCGGCCCGACCTGCAAATCGACCAGGAAGACTCGCTCGGAATCGACGAGACGACAACCCTCGATGGCGGCGACCTCAGCCCCGGTGACCTCGACGTCGCGGTCGCGCGACTGCCCGGCCTGAGCAACTTCACCGACTTCTGGCCGCTCTCTCGCGTCCCCGGCGTTCGGGTTCGCTACGTCGAGCGAGCTGCCGAATTCGGCCGGCCCGACCTCTTCGTGCTGCCGGGGACGAAGACGACCGTGCGCGACCTCGACTGGCTGCGACGGGTCGGTCTCGCCGACCGGATCATCGCCTCCCGGGCCGAGGAGGACGGGCCGAGGATCCTCGGGATCTGCGGCGGGTTCCAAATGCTCGGCCGATCGATCGAGGATCCGCTCGGCGTCGAGTCCGATCGCGAGCGGGTGGACGGGCTCGGGCTACTCGACACAGCCACCCGGTTCGCGGCGACCAAGGCCCGGCATCTCGTGTCGGGCCAGGTCATAGGGTCGGAACTGCCCGTCCTCGGCTATGAAATTCACATGGGAGAAACCGAACGTAGGGGAACGACAGCACCCTGGCTCGCGCTGACGCGCCGCCACAACCAGGCCACGATCCTCGACGGCGCGATCGATCAGGCGGGACGGGTCTCAGGCACCTATGTTCATGGAGTCTTCGATAGCGGTCCATTCACGGAGCAGTTCGTTAACCAGCTCCGTGCTCGGCGTGGCTTCGCTCCTCTCGCCACGACCGAGTGGCAGTCGCATCGCGACTTCCTCGCCGCGCGGTACGCGAACCTGGCCGAATTCCTCCGCGCGCACCTCGACCTCGCGCCAATCTGGTCCGCCCTCGCGGGGCCTTCGGCCCGGAGCGCCGACTGAGATGCCAAGTCTCTCGCTCGCGGTCTGGTCGCTCCCGCTCGGCGCCTTGCTCGATCTCTTACTCGGCGATCCGAGGGGCTGGCCGCATCCCGTGCGGGCGATCGGCCACTTGATCGCTCAGCTCGAAACCGTGGCACGACGGCTGATCCAACGGACCGGCGGCGGCAGCACCTCCAAAGAGCGACTGGCCGGGATCTGGCTCGCCGTCCTCGTGGTCAGCTTTGTCGGCCTGGTCGCCTGGACGTTCGTCTCTGCCTGCGATTGGCTGGGCTCGGTCCCCTCACTCCTCGGTCGAAGTCTGCTGATCTACTGGGGCCTGGCCGCGCGCAGCCTCGGGGATGAGACCCTGCAAGCGTCTGAGGCACCGGACCTCAAAACGGCCCGACGCGAATTATCGATGATCGTCGGCCGCGACACGGCCGCACTCGACGAGGCCGAGATCGGCCGGGCCTGCGTGGAGACGGTGGCCGAGAACTACGCGGACGCCGTCGTCGCCCCCCTCTTCTGGTTCGTGATCGGCGGTCCGGTTGGCCTCTGGATGTTCAAAGCGATCAGCACTCTTGATAGCATGGTCGGCTACCGCAACGCCCGGTATCGCGACCTCGGCTGGGCCTCCGCACGGCTCGACGACCTGGCGGCCCTGATCCCGTCGCGCCTGGCCTGGCTCTTGATCGGCCTCGCCGCCTGGGTGGCCGGAGAGCGAGCCGGGAACGCGCTTCGCATCGGCTGGCGCGACGGTCGCAAGCACCCGAGTCCGAATGCCGGCTGGGGCGAAGCCGCAATGGCGGGTGCCCTGGGCATCCAGCTCGGGGGACCGGCCACGTACGGAGGCGTACCTGGCTTCAAGCCGCTGCTGGGGGATCCGGACCACCCGATCGACCGCGTTACGGTCCGCCGGTCGGTCCGGGTCATGCGCGTGGCCGCGACGCTGGCGGTCATCTTCGCCTGGGGAGTCCGGAGCGGCCTCTTCGGCACGCCTTGACCCACCGCGCCGGGGCGTGCTAGCTTCGTTGGAAAATTCAGTCGACCAAAACAGGTTGTGACGCATTTGCGAGGTGGTTGCAACCGAGGGACGGATCACGCTCATGTCAGAGGCCTTGCTGATCGCCGCACACGGCAGCCGCGACGAGGCGGGGGTCGAAGAATTCTGGGACTTCGCCGACGCCTGGCGTCAGCTCCGGCCCGACCGGATCCAGGCGGCCGGGTTCCTCGAGTTCGCCCAGCCCACGATCGGCGACGCGATCGACGAACTGATCGACCGCGGAGCAACCCGGATCGTCGTCGCGCCCGCGATGCTCATGGCGGCCGGCCACGTCAAAAACGACGTACCGAGCGAGGTCCAGGAGTCGCGCGTCCGGCACCCGAACGTGACGTTCCAGATGGCCCGCGCCCTCGATATCCACCCCGCGTTGCTGGAACTTTGCCACGTCCGCTATCGCGAGACGATCGCAGGCCTGAGCGCGGTCCCCGCCGAACGGACTCTGCTCCTCCTGGTGGGCCGGGGGACATCCGACCCGGACGCCAATGCCAACATCGCCCGCGTCTCGCGGTTCCTCTGGGAATCGTACGGAGTTGGCTGGGCGAGCGTGGCCTTCTCGGGCGTCACCACCCCCGACGTCGATCAAGCACTGACGGTCTGCCGCCGACTCGGATACGACCGCATTGTGGTTCAACCGTACTTCCTGTTCGACGGTATCCTCCTGAAGCGGATCCGCGACACGGCCGCTCATCACGCCGCCCTCGATTCAGGCGTTGAGATCGTAACCGTCCCCCACCTTCGGCTCCACCCGCTCCTGCTCCAGGCGTTCGAGGACCGTGCCCACGAGGCGATCCACGGCGCGCCTCACATGAACTGCGACCTCTGTAAATATCGCGTTCGGCTGATCGGTCGCGAGACGGAGCTCGGCCTGCCGCAAGTGGGCCATCATCACCACGTCCGGGCCACGCCCGACCTGGCCGACGACTTCGATCACGGCCACGACCATCGCCTCCGTCGGCGGCGGCGGTCCGCCCTGGTGCCGGCGGCGGCCGACACGACCTTCCACCCGTGGGATGAGCGCTTGCTCCAACGGTTGCACCTGATCGCTGAGTCGAGGTGATCGCGTGTCCTTGTCCGTCGTCCCAGCAGCGACTGTTTATATAGTCGGAGTCGGTCCCGGAGATCCCGATCTCCTCACGCTCAGGGCCGTCAAGGTCCTCGAACGCTGCGCGGTGATCTTCCACCCGGGGCCTCGGAACGACTCCGGGTTCGCCCTGGGAGTCGTCGTCCCCCTGCTCCGCTCCGACCAGGTCATCCGAGGCGCCGAGCTCGCGATGCGCCGCGGCCCCGACGACGGCACAGTCGGCTACGAGCGCGTCGCCCAGCGTCTCGCCCACGAGGCCCGACAAGGCCGGCCCGTGGCCTTCCTGACCGAAGGCGACCCGATGCTCTTCGGCTCCGGCTCTTACGTCGCCGCGCAACTTCGATCGATTGCCCCGGACGTACCGGTCGAGATCATCCCAGGGGTGAGCGCCTCGTCAGCCGCCGCCGCGCGGCTGGGCTGGCCCCTGGCTCAAAAGGACGAAATCCTCACAATCTGTCCGGGCACTTACCATTCCGACGAGATCGGTGCGATTCTCGATCGCGGCGGCCCGGTCTGCTGGTTCAAGGCGGCCGCCGTGCTCCCTCGGTTGGTTGAAGAGCTGCGCCGACGCGATGGTCTCAATCGTGCGGCACTCATCGAACGAATCGGCCACCCCGACGAACGCGTCTTCCTTGATATTTCCCAAGCGCTCTTGGTCGATCTGTCCTACTTCTCGCTCGTCCTGGTACGATCACATACTCAAGTTCTTTGACAGTTGCGAAGTCCAGACCTTTCCAACTCTTCACACGACAGCCCAACGACCGACTGGCTTCCTCCGTCGAGCTCCCGCGCCGATCGCACCGGGCTCCTGAAGTCGATTGCAGATCACACTGATTAATCTCAACGACCCGATCCAGGGCTTGTGTGCCGTCAAACTTCGATTGACGGGTCGTTTCTCGCTCCGTTCTCTTGAGGACATCGCTCGTGAAGGATTGCCCCAAGGGAAGGAGCACCGCGATGGACAAGTACCGAGTCACGCGCGAACCGGAGGAGCGAGTCGGCTCGATCGATGCGGTCGTCACCGCAGGCCGGGGTCCTTGTTACCGGCCGCCTGCCACCAGCGGAGCCACAGTTCCTTCTCACCGCCAAACGATTGACCCGTGATCTGCTGCAAATTGCGCGAGATATGAGCCCGGTACAATGCTGGCGTCAGCCGTTCCCCTTTACCCACGTGTTGTTCCTTGAACGGAACGTCAAAGCAATCGATGAGCGCTTTGACTGCGGCGCGGCACTTCGTCGCGCCCAGGGCTCCGATCGCCAAATCGATCACAAACGGATCCGAGTCGGTCTTGACCACCTTTGCGAGAAAGGGAACCGCCCGAGGGTCTGGCCGCTGTCCCAGTCTCAGGATGACATCATAGCGCTGGTCGCGATCGAGATTCGGATCGTCGAGCATTTCCGCGAGGCGGACAACCCCGTCGTTGCCCTCGAGGTACGTTAACGCGATTCGAGCTGCGTAAAGCCGGGCTGCGTCGCGTTCGGGAGTGACTCGCTTTCCCTCTCGGATAACGCCTCCTTTGCCGTCCAAGATCGCGCGAAGTGCCGGCAGCGCCCGGGAATCGCCGATTTCTCCCAGGGCCTCAATACATTCGGGATAATCAATATCTTCCAGCAAGACCGGAACGGCATCCCGCGCCTTCAATTGGCCCAGAGCGTGAACGGCCTGACCATAGAGTTGCGCGTCGAAGTATGCCTGCTTAACACCCTCAATTAAGGCAGGCACTGCGCGTGCATCGCCGATCTGGCCAAGGGCCCTGAGCGTGTACCAGTCGGCTTGCCTCATTCTCACGCGTTCAATGAGTAACGGGACTGCCTCGCGACATTTCGTCCTCCCTAGAGCCCAGACCAGTTCCTCGGTCTCGAACGATGAGATCGTGAGCGACCTTCCTCGGGGAACATCGTTCTTGTCACCGCTCGTGACCCTCCGATTGTCGGAGAGAATCGCCACGCAAAGCTTCATCAACCATTCCGGCGTCTTCCTTTCCGCCCCGCCGGGCCAAGCAAGAGCTTCATCGCCAAAGGCCATTGGAAGGACGTCGTGTAGGCTGACAACAGTCGCATAATCGGTCTTTTGCGCAGCGTCGAGGAGAAACAAGGCAGCCTCTTCGCTCTCCGCGCAGGAGGCAACTCCGGCGAACAAGAGTTTCATTGGCATCGAGCGCTCGGCGCGCATGCGACGCTCGAACTCCGCACGAACACCCGCCGGTTGGTAGAGCGCCAATACGTCGAGCATTGGCCGGTTCGGACCATGCAAGCGTTTGACATCCGATGCGGTTGGCGAGACGTTCATCGGCCACCAAAGGTCGTGGGTGAACGGTGGGAGTTGGTCGGGAAATGGCACTGTGGCTTGAAGTGAGCCGAGTTGGTCGGGCGACAAGTATTCGGCACGCGGCCGCGATTCCACGGTGCCGCGCCAGCGCCCAGCCACACTTCCGTCGGGCTGCCGCAACACCATCTTGATGGACCTGTCTTCTCCGGTGTCCGGTTCATCAACGACGGCCGCGTAGGCGATGCAGTCTTCGCCCGGACGAAGCGTAATCCACGGCCAGTCGACCGGCTGCTGATTGGCAGGTTGTCGTCTTCGAGGCTCGGCTGGCGAGTTCGTCTCGTCATCACGCGGGCCGGGAAAGTAACGCAACTTTTGACGATCCTCCACGGCCCGCCGCCATTCCCGCGCCCCCTCCTGTACGAAGATTTCATAGAGCGCAGCCGTGTTATCGTCGCTGGGATTCGCCGTAGGCACGTCCAGCGGCCGGTCGGACTCGTTCTTGAGGCGCACGAAGATGACGTGATCTCTCGAAACGAATTCAATGCGCGCTGCCAGGCCATTGACTGGCTGGGACCAGTCGAGGAGCTTCTTCGCATCGACTGGCATACGGCCGCGCACGCCCGGCTTGGGCTTCACGGTGTCCCGGATCGAAATCTTCACCTCATCGAGCATGGCTTGCCGGTTCATGCGGGGAGACGGCTTGAAGTATTCACTGATGTCGGTTTTCTCTGAGATTTCGCCATCGCCCCGTATCGAAAATAGGCGGCCCGGTACGCTGGCACCCCCGTTCGTGACCATCCCGAGTAGGGTTGATCCATCGGGACTCAGCGATAATGTCGAGCGGGGAGAAGCCCGTTGACGATCGTTGAATGACGCGAGAACTGTCAACGGGCCGCCTTCAAGCGGGATCCGAAACACCGTACCCTGATCGTCGGCGCCGCCATGTTCGGCCACGCCGCAAATGCCTGAGCGGCATATTGTCGGACTACCGGTCCCGTGTGCGCCATTTTTGCCGTCAAACGATGCGAGGACCGTGATGCGACCACCACTCAGCGGCAGGCGAAAAACCGTCCCTTTGCCGTGAGCGCCGCCGAGCCAGGTCATGCCGTAAAGTTGCGTTCCGTGGAGTGCCAGGCTCCCCATCGGTCCCGTGCCGTCGCTCTCTCTCAACGAGGCGAGAACGGTGATTGGACCACCGGTCACCGAGACCTGGAATACGGTGCCCTGCTTTGCGGAGCCGCCGACGACGGTGGTCCCATACAATGTTGAGCCAATGAGCAGCAGCTCGCCCATTGGCTCCGCGCCGTCATCGCCGTGAAACGATGCGAGGGACGTGATCGCGCCCCCCTGCGCGGGAATGCTGAAAACCGTTCCCAGGTTTTTCAGGCCGCCTCGCCTGGTCGTTCCGTAGAGTGTTGAGCCATCCGGGCTCAGAGTCAACCCGCCCCATGGATTGGCGCCGTTGCCGCCGTCGAAAGAGGCGAGTGTCGTCACGTTCGCGCCACCAACCAGGAAGCGGAAAACCGTCCCTTTGTTGTGCGCACCGCCGACGGACGTCAGCCCGTACAGGTTCGCCCCACCGATTGTCAAATTTCCCCAGGGCTGCGCACCGTTGCTGTCGTCGAAAGAGACAACGATCTTCAGGGCGCCCTCATCCACAGGCATCGCGAAAAGGGCGCCGCGGTTCTTCACGCCCCCGTAGCCGCTTAGCCCGTATAATGTAGAACCGCTGAGCGTGAAGACCCCTTGAGGATTACGGACCCGCTCTTCCTGATCCTTCGCTGGAGCCGGAATCGCAACGTTCTGGCCGCGAATCTCTGGCGCGATGAGCGCGAGCACCCAGACGCCGCAGGCGATGAGTCCGGCCAACCGCGAGGTGCGAATCATGTTGAGAGCTCCCGTAGCCGCCCACACCATGCGCCATGCGAATCGACCTTCGTCGGTGAAACGCAAGAAAGGACCAAGGCGCCAAGACAGCCAGGCAATCGCCTGGACCGAATCGCAGTCTATCACACCGTCGCGCACCTCGTCAGCTTCGACGAGCAGACCTGGGCCTTTATCCGGGTTGGGCTTCTTGCCGCGTCCGAGCAGACCTACAATCCGCGTCTCCAGCGCGCCTGTGAGTCCCGCCCGAAGACGCCAAAGCGGGCTCGCCCGAGCCTTTTGAACCCGCTGACGTCAAGCCCCGCGACTGATTTTTCCGAGCGCCCATCGCGGCGCAGACGGCGATCCCATCGACACAGCCGATGTCCTCAAGAGAACGGAGCGCGGAGTTACCCGTCAATCGAAGTTTGACGGCCCACTTGGAAGCCTCTGGCGACTCGTTCCCACGGTCCCCCGCTATGCCTTACCCACAAGTTGAATCCGTCTAAAGGCTAAGCCAGAAGTAACATCGGGCAGAATTTGCTGATTTTTCCGAATTAAACGATTAATGATTTGACCGATCTGCGGCTGAATTCCTCGGCGTTTTTTGCCGTTCGCTACTGACGACTCCTCCCGGGCGACTCCGAAAGTCTTCGGTTTTAGAGACGCAATGCCTTGTCGGTTAGAAGATTGCGACTTGTGGGTAAGGCATAGCGGTCCCCCGTGGGAACGAGGGGGATTCCTCGCTCTCTGGCGGGTCGTTGATTAATATTGCTTTGCCGATGTCGTATGAATGGCACCTTGGTCATCCATCTCCATTCCGGTCTGCCCCTCCACGGCCAAGCGGACCTGATCGGCGGTTCCTTTCACGGGGGGGAGCGGCACCAGCCAACGCTGGACCATTCCGTCTTTGGTGCCGGTCACCACGCTTCGGCCGTCGGGGTGGAAGATCGCGGAGAGAACGGCATCGGTGTGATGGAGCGGAGGGCCGAGTTGCTGGCCGGATTCGACGTCCCAGAACCGGGCGGTTCCGTCGTGGCTCGCGGTCAGGAGTGACCGGCCGTCGGGGCTGAAGCTGAGGCTGGTCACTTCGTCGGCGTTGCCTCGGATGTCGCGCAGGAGCGTGCCCTTCGCGAGGTCCCAGAGGCCCAGACTGCCGGCCTGGCAGCCGGTCACGATTCTCGGGCCGGCGGGGTCGAAGGCGACGGCGGTCACCGGATAACCATGGTCGGGGCGTCTTTCGGGGACAATCTCCCGGTCCCGAGCGACGTCCCAGAGTCGCGCGGTGCCATCCTGGCACGCCAGCAAGAGGGTCGTTCCATCGGGGCTGAAGACCGCGCGACGGATCGGCGAATCGAGGGACCGGATGAGCGGGCGCGCGGATTGCAGATCGGCCACATCCCAGAGGAGTGTGCTTCGGGGCTGAGCGTCCCAGGTGAGGAGTTGGGTCGAGTCGGGACGATACACCACTCCAGCCAACGGCAAGGGCTGCTCGGCGGTCTGGTGGAGGCGTGCCCCTGTGGCCAGATCCCAGGTCTCGGCGCAACCGCGGACGTGGCGTTCGTTCCCGGTCCACCGCGCCACGGCCAAGGTCTTGCAATCGGGACTGACGGCCGTCGCTTCAACGAAGTCGACGATATCGTAAGTCCGACGCCCATCCACACTGAGGACCTTGCCACCAGGCTCGTAGCGTCGGCTACTCATCAAGGGACCGAGGGGGTTGCCGTTCAGGTCCCACCGCTGTGACCCCGTGGAACTGCTGGTCACGAGTGACTGGCCGTCGGGGCTGAACGCCAATCCGTGCACGGCGCTATCGAGCTGGAGCGGGGCGCCGAGGGATCGGAGGCGGGGGACTTCCCAGAGTCGGATGGTTCCGTCGTCCTGCCCGATCGCCAGGGAGTGGCCATCGGGGTGGAAGGCCAGCCCCGTCAGAGCGCTCGAGAGCTTGTAGGTCGGACCGGTCGGACCGAGCGTGGTGGTGTCCCAGATCCGGAGGAATCCGCCCGCGGTGCCCGTCACCAAGGTGCGGCCATCGGGGGAGTTGACAAGGCTGGTCACACTGCTCCCCTGAGGGGGGAGGTCGGTGAAGTGCTCCGTGACGGTGTCCCAGATCCGGAGGCCGCCGTCTCTCGTCCCGGTCACGACCCTGCGGCCATCGCGGAGAAACGCGATCATATGCACGGGAGACCTGTGCATCAAAGGCTTGCCGATCGGTCGTCCGGTCGCGACATCCCACCGGACGGCGCGGAGGTCTTTGCCCCCGGTCACCAAGGTGCGGCCGTCGGGGCTCAAGGCCAGGGTGTAATAGCCCGCCTCGTCGCCGTGCCAGAGCGGCTCTCCGATGGGCCTGCCCGTCGTCGTGTCCCACCATCTTGCCGCGCCGTCGTCACAGCAGGTGACCAGCTTCCGGCCTTCCGGGTTGAATGCAAGACCCCAGATCGTGTGTCCAGGGGGATGGGAAAAGGTGGGCCCGGTCCGCGTCCGCCGCTCCAGGTCCCAGAAGGATGCGTCTCCATCCTCAGGGGTCACCACCATCCGACCGTCGCGTGGATTCAGGGCGACACGGCTCACCCACTGCGTTTCGCGCAGGCCGGCGGGATCCAGGGGTGGCCCCGATTCTTGGCCGGAGTTCGTGTCCCAGGTTCGTACATGGCGGTCTTTGCCGACCGAAACGAGGGTGCGACCATCGCGACTAAAGGCCAGGTCGAGGATCGGGGCCGAGTTCCGGGCGGTCCAGCGCGGCCGACTGAGCTGGCCGGCCCAGTCGGCCAGGTTGACGCGAGTCGCCCGGTCGAGACCGCGCACCGCGGCCCCCTCGGCCAGTTCCAGACTCCGGGCCATCCACAATAGGCCATGGCCGACCTCACCTCGCTTGCAGAGGTCCAAGCCATGGTTGAGCGCCAGTTCCGTCTGGCCCTCAATCGCCTTGCGACCGAGCCGTACCGCCTCCACTTTGGCGGCCGCCTGCGCGGTGGCTTCATACTCGGCTCGTCGCCACTGCCAGGCAATCAAGACGAAGCTGAGGACGGTGACGGCCAGCGTCGCGGCGGAGAGAAGCGCCACGGCCGGTCGTCGCCGGGCCCACTTCCAGCCTCGATCGACCAGGCCGGTCGGCCGGGCGAGGATCGCCCGGCCGTCCAGGAAGCGCTCGAGGTCCTCGGCCAGTTGAGCGGCACTCGCGTAGCGTCGCCGCGGTTCTTTCTGGAGACACTTCAGGCAGATCGTCTCCAGGTCGCGCGGCACGGCGGGTTGCAGTCTTCGGGGCGAGATCGGTTCACTGGTCAGGACTTGTTCGAGAGTGCCCAGGACTGAAGGCGACTGGAACGGCGGCCGGCCCGTGAGCATCGTGTAGAGGATTCCGCCCAGGCCGTAGACGTCCGAAACCGGGCCGGCGAGTCGACCTTGGCCATCGGCCTGCTCCGGGGCCATGTATTCGGGCGTCCCCACCAACTGGCCACCCAGGGTGGCGAGTCCTGAGCCGGTCACCAGTTTGGCGACCCCGAAGTCGCAAAGCTTGAGCCGGCCGTCGGCGGTCAAGAGCACGTTGGAAGGTTTCAAGTCCCGGTGCACGATTCCCTGGCCGTGTGCGTAATGAACGGCGTGGGCCAGAATCACGAGCCAGCGTGCGGCGAGTTCGGGCGATTGGGGATTGCCGGCGACCCGGTTACCCAGGTTTCCCCCGTCAACGTATTCAAGCGTGAGATAAGGGCAAGGCGTTCCCAGATCGTTCGCCCGCCACTCGCCAAGTTCGAAGATCTGTATAATATTAGGATGTTGGAGTCGAGCGACGGCCTCGGCCTCGGCACGGAAGCGGGCCCGATTCTCCTCACGGGCGAATTCGCCACCGAGGAGCATCTTGAGGGCAACCACACGGCGGAGTTCCAAATGGCGTGCCTGATAGACGATCCCCATCGCTCCTCGACCCAATTCCGAAAGCACCTCGTACGACCCGAGGCGGGTCGGGAGCGTCATCGGCGCTGAGGTTGGGGCGGGCCTGGCATTCAGCTCCGACAGGCCCCGCAACGAGGAAACCACGGCATCGGGCTCGCCGTCGAGTTCCTTCAGGGCGGCCTCACAGCGGCCGCAATGTTCCACATGGTCGGCGATAAACTCGAGGTGCTCCTCCGGGAGTCGACCGAGATTGAACTCTGAAAGACTGGTTCTGGACGGACAAGCCATGGGTGACATCGGTCGGTCGTCTCCCCCTCGGTTGTGCGAAAAGCCGACACCCTATAATCAATAAGTCGTCGAGCGTGAATCGATTTTACCCGACAGCCAGAGTTCGAGCCCCATCCGAATGGGGGAGCTATTCATGCAGGAAACCCGTCCCAACCTCCACGCCACCTCGCTCACTCTCCTTGCGAGTGTCCGCGCGAACGAGGAAGGGGCCTGGGCACGCCTGATCGACCTGTATACTCCCATGATCCGGCACTGGTGCGGCCGCGCTGGTTTGCAAGAGGTCGACGTCGATGACGTGGTGCAAGAGGTCTGTCAAGCCGCGCTGGCGGGGTTCGCCGACTTCCGCCGTGACCGCCCCGGCGACACGTTTCGCGGCTGGCTCCGGGTCATTTCCCGCAACGCACTCGCCCTCCACTACCGGCGTAACGGCCGCCTCCCCAAGGCCAGCGGAGGGAGCGAAGCGTTTACGAGGCTTCAAGGGATTGCCGACCCGCAGGTCGAACTCGACGACAATGACGACCCGCCCGCGGTGACCCGGGAACTGTATCGCCGCGCTCTTGAATTGGTCCGCGGCGAGTTCGAGGAACGAACCTGGCAGATGTTCTGGATGACGGTTGTCGAAGACCGCACCCCGGCTGACGTCGCAGCCCAGTATGGTGTCACGCCGGTCGCCGTCCGCAAAGCCAAGTCGCGCGTTCTCCATCGGCTCCGGACCGAACTCGGCGACCTATCCTGGTAAGAACCCCCAGTTTGGCCCGGTCAAAAAAGTGCTGTCACGCCCGGCGCATTTTCTCAATCAGTCAAAAGAATCAGGCGATACGGGCCATTCCTCCGCTGCTTCCGGCGATTCGCCGGAAGTCCCGCCCAGCAACGCCTCATTCACGGATCGGCCAGGACAGGTCCGCGGTGCTCCCATCGGGGAACCCGCGGGCGATCGATCACTCGGAGTTTGCACTCACCCCGTCACACAGCAAGAAGTGGAACCGGCACGGTGGAAAGCCAACGTGCCCGTGGGAGACCCAGATTCTCAGGGCGCAGTCGCGCCATCGACGACCCGCGCGGAGGCCGTCCTTCCAGACTGGATCATATCATCTTCTAATCCCATTTCCCTCGAGGAGGTCCCAGTATGAGTCGACGCCAAGGCTTCACCCTCATCGAATTGCTGGTCGTCATCGCCATCATCGCCGTGCTCATCGCCTTGTTGCTTCCGGCCGTTCAGGCGGCCCGCGAGGCGGCTCGACGCGCCCAGTGCACCAACAACCTCAAGCAACTGGGGCTGGCAGCGCATAATTATCTCTCGATCAACGAAGCCTTGCCGGCGCAGAACATGCCCGGCCCCGGCGGAAGCGGCGATTGGGGCTTCAACTGGTACTCCGCACTTCTGCCGCAGATTGAACAGCAGGCCATGTTCAATTCGATCAATTTCAGTCGAGGCGCCTGGGACCTGGACAACACCACCGCGGCCTACTCGCAGCTCGCGACCTGGGTCTGCCCTTCGGAGAGCCAGACCCAGAGAATCTACCTCGGCTACTCGATTGCCAACTACGTGGGAAATTACGGCGGTCCGGGGGCACTTGCACCCTACTCGGGCACGATCATTCCGACCATCGATCTCGAGGTCAACAACAACTCGCCATTAGGGCCGGTCAAGATCGCCGGAATCACCGACGGGACATCGAATACGTCGTTGTTCAGCGAACGGCTGGTTGGCCTCCCTGGCTCCCAAACCGTGGGTCTTACCCCCAATTCGGTGAACGGCAAACGGGGAATCTTCACCACGACGGGGCCGGGAGCCGGGGCAAACTCGGGACAAGCGGCGGCGATGGCATTCGTCAACGGATGCAAGTCCATGACAACGACCTCAACCGATCCCAACGGCAACATCATCGGTGAGTACGCCTTCGTCGGCTACCCCATGCACCTCTGCTTCTCGAGTTTCACCCATTACCTCGGGCCCAACTCCGTGACTTGCGAACAGCCCTCCGGCACGGAGCCATCGTGGCTGGGCATCGGTCCGCTCAGCTCGGCCGCCGCGACAAGTAACCACGCCGGTGGAGTCAACGTTGCCATGGCCGACGGCTCGGTTCGGTTCATCAAGGACTCGGTCAACCTCCAAGCTTGGTGGGCGCTCGGAAGCCGCAACCTCGGTGAGGTGATTAGCGCCGACGCGCTCTGAGCCAGAGCCGGCCCGAACAACCTCGACTCACCCCGTTGCACGGCCGGTGCCGCGACGGGGTGTGATCGCAACGCTCTTCCGAGTTCGTAAACGAAAAGAAATTTGCAATTCAGAGGTTGTCCCATGCGACGCGCAACGCTGATGTCCGTCCCTGCCCTGATCGCTCTGGCTCTGGGCGGCTGCTCCAATGGTCTTGAGGAAGGGATGCCGACGAATATCTCGGAAGCTCCCCACCCTCCGGAAACCGTCACGAATCAGATGCGCGACCATGCGAAGAAGATCGGGGCGATCCGGCGAACCCATGGCCCCGTCTCGAACCGTCCCACCTCGAACCGTCCGCCGGGGAGATGAGCAAGGCCCCCGGCTTGCTCCCCCCACTCTCGTCTGGCCATCGCGGCCGATGCCATGGCCAGTCACGGACAGTGATGCTTGAGTCAGCCTGACGACCCGGGTGGTCCGTTCTTCGGGTTCAAGGCGGCCGCCCCCGATCGGTCGAAGGAGCCAGTCCTCCTCATTGTCCCTCGTGTTTTCGCCGCGCGTTTCGATACGTGGCCGTCTTGGGATTCGCCTCGTTCCATTGCGGTTCCGCGGGGTCGTTGGCAAGCATCAGCAAGGCACGGACGGTCAACCGATTGACCTTGGCCATGTTCACGTAGTCGACCTTGTCCCAGTGATCGCCGAGCCCGTGATAGTCGGGATAATCAAAGGCGACGGAGAGGGTATGGGCAGGGACGCCCAGATCGGCCAGGGCTTGGTTGTCGCTCCTGGCGAAGTAGGCGTCGCTGTTTCGCGGATGTTTGTAGACGCGGATTCCCTCGGCCTGGCCCGCCGCCTGGAACACGTCACCGACCGTGGAAAAATCGATGCCGGTCATCGACGCGGTCGCCACCTGCGGCCCTTCGCTACTATCCGTGCGTCCCACCTGCTCCAGATTGACGTCAGCCACCGTCTTCGCGACCGGAACAAGGGGATGGCGCGCATAATAACGCGACCCAAGCAGGCCCTTCTCCTCGCCAAAGAAGGCAACGAAGACCAGGCTCCGGCGCGGCCTCTGCTTGAGTTTCGCCAGGGCTGAGGCGACCTCAATGACCGCGACGGTGCCACTGCCATCGTCGTTCGCGCCATTGTAGATCCGATCGTCGGCGGCCGAAGGTCGAATGCCGATGTGGTCGTAATGGGCCGTCAAAAGGACATAAGAGTCCTTCAATGTGGGGTCCGAGCCCCGTAACAAGCCGGCGACATTGCGGATTTTGACCGGCCTGAGCGTGGACTCGCCCAGTTAGACGGAGAACTCCCACGGAGATGCCCCAACCGGGAGCGAGTCAAAGAGTTCAACAACCTTCGACTCGTGGACTTTGATGATCGGAAAGCCGAGTCGAGCCGCGAGCGCGGCGCGAAGTCCGTTCGTGTGTTCCGGATCGATCAACCGCTGGCCGTCGAGACCGCTGGCACCCTTCAAATCGCGACTGACATTGACCACGAGAGCGGGCTTCAATTCTCGCATTCGCGTGAGAAACTGATTGAACGCAAGCAAGGTCGTCGGTTGCCGATCGGTCACGACACGTTCGGGATCCGGGCATTCCGTGATGACCACTTTTCCTTGAACCTGATCGAGTTTGAGGGCTTCGGTGTCTCGAAAATCGACTTTGAACGAGGATTTGCTGTTCAGGTCGATCGCCTTTAATCCGGACAGACTGACCTGGTCCTTGCCGAGCCTGATTCGGTCATCACCACTCCGGATTTCGAACGCGAAACTTTGGGCATTCGGCTCGGCGAGCCGCCAGTTCGCGGTCTGAAAATAACCGTCATCGCCGACCGGTTCGAGGCCGGCACGTCGGAACTGAGCCGCGATATATTCGGCGGCGAGGTCCAGCCCGCGTGAGGGGGTGTCGCGACCCTCGAGCAAGTCCGAGGCGAGGAATGAGAGATGTCCTTGCAGTGAGTCCGCCGAGATCTGATCGAGCGCCGCGGATTGGTCGGCCGTGGGTTCAAACCGGGCTGGTCCCTGATCCTCGGCTCCATGAACCCAAATTGCAAAAGTGAGGGCAATGCCCATAATCAGATGTTCGATTCGGAGAATCTTGTCGAGCATGTGAGGACAATCTCTGATAGGTAAGGTCGGCTTCCACGACGATGGCAGAGCAACCCTCCAACCAAGCCTATCGCCATCTCGGAGGGCTTCCGCGACGTTCAAGCTACCAATCCGCTCCCCAAGTCGGCAACACCACGGCCGTGTCCTCCGACCCACCTGGCGCCACACGCCCAACAACATATTTAAGCAACCACCCGATCCAGGGCTAGGAAGCCTCTCGCGACTCGTTCCCACGGGGGACCGTGGGAACGAGGGTAATTCCTCGCTCTATGGCGGGTCGTTGGATGTAAATAGTTTTTGCATCTACAATCCCATAGGATATCCCACTGGATTTTCGCGACGATCAAGACTGCGGGCTCTTGGGTGCCATGCGAGCGAAAACCGCGGTCACTCGACTTTACAAAGAACAAGGAGCGATCAGCGGCCCGTTCGCCTTACTGGCGAGCGAAAAAACCTGGTCCCGGCTCGGGCGAACGTCGACATGCTCCAAGCTCTCTTGCAGTGACTGGCCGTAAAGGTGACGATCTTCGTGCGGGGTCTTTGATTATGGCCCTTGCCAACGCACTCGGGAGAGCCGACTCCCATGACTTTCACCGATCGTCGCCCTGGTACGCTGAACCCATGAGCCTTGAAGATCAAACCACTGGTATTCTGTACGTTGTTGGACTCGGGCCGGGTTCCGCCGGACTGCTCACCCCCGATGCCTCGGCCGCGCTGGCGGCCTCAGACGCGATTGTCGGCTATCGTGGCTACCTTGACCTGATCGAGGATCGGCTCGCGGGAAAGACGATCGTGGGACGCGAGCTCGGCGAGGAGGTCGAGAGGGCCCGACTGGCGCTCGAGCTCGCCGAGCAGGGTCGGACCGTCGCCTTGATCTCAACGGGGGACGCGGGAATCTACGGGATGGGGGGCGTGGTCTGCGAGCTGGCCGCTCGAGTCGGCACGACGGCCGAGCTCGTGGTTGTGCCGGGCGTGACCGCCGCCTGCTCGGCCGCGGCCCGGCTGGGCGCTCCGATCGCGCACGACTGGGCGAGCATCAGCCTGAGTGACTTGCTTACCCCCTGGGACGTGATCGTTCGCCGCGTGAATGCCGCCGCGGAGGCCGACTTCGTGGTCGCGCTTTACAATCCGGCCAGCCGGAAACGAACCCACCAGCTCGCCGCCGTGGCGGACCGGCTGCTCGTCCACCGCTCCCCGGAGACCCCCGTCGGCCTGGTCGAGAACGCGTATCGGCCCGGCGAACGGGTCGAGATCGTCACGCTGATGGACCTCGCCCTGGGAAAAGCGAGCGTCAACATGTTCACAACCGTCATCGTCGGCAGCTCGCGCACGTTCGTCTCGAACGGCAAGATGGTCACACCGCGGATCTATGCCGCGAAGGCGCCGATTCAGGGCGAGGTTGCTTCACGCGACGAGGCCATGACGAGTCGAGCGGCGGGCGACCAGATCATGGCCGAGTCGCTGGCGATCATCGATTGCGAGCTCGGTCCCGAGCCGACTGACCCAGCCGAACGCGCCGTCGTCCGACGGATGATCCACGCATCGGCCGACTTCGAGTTCGCGGGCGCCCTGAAATTCAGCCCAGGGGCGATCGACGCGGCTGTCAAGGCGTTTCGGGGCGAAGGGCCCAGCGCAGGCGATCGAGCAGTACCCGCAAGTGTAATCACGGATGTGGAAATGCTCAAATCCGGGGTCCGTCGCGATTTAGCCGAGCCGCTGGGCGTTTCCACGTTCTGCCTCCTGAACCACTCTCAGGCACCGCGAATCGCCGCGGACGATGCCATCACCCGCTCGGCCGCGGGGCTCCGATTGGCCGCCTCCGAAGTCGGCGATCACGTGGTCGTCGCCATCGGGAACGCGCCCACGGCCCTTGAGGAAACGCTCAGGTTGATCCGCGAGACGCCCTGGCGGCCGGCCTGTGTGATCGGGATCCCGGTCGGGTTCGTGGGTGTCGAGGCGTCCAAGCAGCGTCTCATTGAGGAATTCTCGGTCAGCGGCGTGCCGTTTATCACGAGCGGGGGACGCAAGGGGGGGACGGCGGTCACCGCGGCCGTGATCAACGCCTTGCTCGAACTGGCGGGAAGCACGCCTCGCACTCGACCGGTTGCGGGGGGCTGATCGCGACTCCGCTCACTCGGGCCGCAAGCAGATTCACATGATCAAGATCGACCGCCCTCCATTCCAGATTGTTCGCGGCTTCTCGGTCGCCCCCCGGAATCCCCAAGGGACTCGTGAGGGGTATACGACGGGAGCCTCGGCCGCCGCGGCCACGCAAGCCGCTTGCCGATTGCTCGAGCGCGACGAACGCCCGGAGTCCGTCGCTGTTCCGTCCCCGCTCGGATTTGACCTGATCATCCCGATCAACCGGCTCGCGTTCGCCGACGGGACGGCGACCGCCGGGGTGATCAAGGATGGCGGAGACGACCCCGACGTCACTCACGGCGCTGAGGTCATCGTCGCGGTCCGGCGGGTCGAATCGCCCGGGATCCATCTCCGAGGCGGCCCCGGGGTCGGTACGATCACCCAGCCCGGTCTTGAGCTCCCGCCAGGGTCCCCCGCGATCAACCCGGTCCCGCGCCTGATGATCGCCCAAGGGGTAACGATTGCCCTCGGGACCGAGCGGCCGGACCCCGGCGTCGAAGTCACGGTCTCGATCCCAGGCGGTGAGGAACTCGCCAAGAAGACGCTCAATTCCCGGATCGGGATCGTCGGCGGGCTCTCGATCCTCGGCACGACGGGGGTGGTCCGGCCGATGAGCACGGCCAGTTGGCGGGCGTCCGTCCTCCAGTCGATCGACGTGGCCGCCGCCAACAGCCTGAAACACATCGTGCTCACGACGGGCGGGCGGTCCGAGCGGTTCGCCGCAGCCATCTACCCCGCGCTCCCCGAGATGGCCTTCGTCCAGATGGGAATCTTCACCGGCGACGGCCTGCGGAGGGCCGTCGAGCGGGGAGTCCCCAAGGTGACCGTCTGCGGGATGATCGGTAAGCTGGCCAAGCTGGCCACGGGGCAAATGCAGACTCATGTGGCGGGCGGCGGCGTCGACGTCACGTTCCTGGCCGACCTCGCCCGCGACGCCGGGGCTGACGACGCGTTGGTGGCCCAGATCGGTACGGCCAACACCGCGCGCCACGTGGAGGATCTGATCGACGCGGCGGGCTTTACCGAGTTGTACAACCAGATTGCCGCCCGAACGGCCCACACCTGCCAGGCTCACGTCAAAGGTGCCCTTGCGATTGAAGCCGTCATGTTCGACTTCGATGGCGGCATCCTCGGTCGAGCTTCGGTCGACGCGAAGGTAGAACAGGCATGAGTCGCCCCATCCACGTGATCGGCCTCGGCGCAAACGGAATCGAGAGCCTGTCCCCACGCGCCAAGCAGGCGCTCAGCGCGGCGACGTTCCTCGCGGGAGGGAACCGGCATCTCGCCCTGGTCGAGCCCCGAGCGATCATCGAGCGCTTCGCCGTCACGAACAACCTCAATGCGCTGGTCGACCGGCTCCGCGACCGAGGTCCGGACGAACGATGCGTGGTCCTCGCGTCGGGTGACCCGCTCTGCTACGGCATCGGCGTCACCCTCCAGCGAGCGCTCGGGTCCGATCAGCTTGAAGTCGAGCCGGCCCTCTGCAGCCTTCAACTCGCGTTCGCCCGCACGACCCAGTCGTGGCACGACGCGGCGATCGCGAGCATCCACGGCCGACCGACTGCCTCGGTTTTGATCCCACTGCTCGGCGCACCGAAGATCGGCCTGTTCACCCAGGATGGTTCGAGCCCCGCGGCAGTCGCCGAATTCTTCCTGGAACGCGGCCTCGACGACTACCAAGCCTGGGTCTGCGAGGATCTCGGAAGCAGTTCGGAGCGCGTCACCCCCCTGGAGATTCAGGACCTTCCGCACCGTCGGTTCCGCGAATTGAACTTCCTGGTCCTGATCCGCCGCGCGGACAGCGAATCGTCCCCGGGTTCTCCGCCCCTCCGGTCCAGCGTCCCGGCCGACGATCGGTTCGCCCGGCCCGCGAGCGGCCCTGTGCTCTTGACGCATCAGGACGTCCGCTCCGTGGTCCTGAATCGGTTCGAGGATATTCGCCCCGGGCCGATCTGGGACCTGGGTGCCGGGCTTGGAGGCGTTGCGATCGGCCTGGCCAATCAGTTCCCCGCGCGGGACGTGGTCGCAGTGGAGCGATCGCCCACGCAGCTCGCGTATCTCCAGGAGAACCGAAGACGGTTCGCGGCCTGGAACTTGCGGATCATCCACGGGACCGCTCCCGCCGCCCTTGCCGACGAACCGGCGCCCGCCGCCGTCTTCGTCGGGGGTTCGGGGAGTCAGCTCGATCCGATCCTCGACCTCGTCCTCGCACGGCTCGTCCCGGAGGGCCTGTTCGTGGCGAACTTCGTCGGCCTGGAAAACCTGGCGCGAACGTTGGAGCGGCTCCGGCTCGAAGGCTGGTCCCCGACCGTGACCCAACTGCAAGTCAGTCCCGGCCAGGACCTGGCCGGGCTGACGACGTTCGTGCCGCAACGGCCCGTCTGGATTGTCCGAGGCCGACGACCCGCCTGATCAAGGACGGACTTGCAATGGCGGAGCGTTCGGGGCTGAACATCGCAGCGGTTCTCTGGGGAATCGCCTTCGCTGCACTGGCGATGGCGGCACTCACCACCAAGGCCAGCGCCAACGGAGTCATCGGCCTGACCGGTGTGGGACACGCACTCACTGGGCTTGCGCTCGGCATGGCCATGGCCGACAAGGACTCCGTGCGTTCCCTGGCCGGACGGTCCACGACCCTGCTCTATCTCGCGGTCTTCCTGGTGCTCGAGCTGGCTGGGCTCCTTCTGATGCGGGCGATGGGGGAGCGAAACCTGTCGCTCTGGTTCGCGCTCGGCGCGAGCTTCGCGACGTCTGGGATCGCGGTCACCTGGCTGCGTGTCCCCAGCGACAGCGTCCTGGCTTGCCAACTCTTCTTCCACTCCGCGATCATCGCCCCGCTGGTCGCGGCCTTGCCCGCCTTCTTGATCGACCTGACCCGGAATGAAGGACTCGGCGGCGTCCTCTTGGGACTGACGACGATGAGTCTGACAGTCTCGGTCGGCTGCGTCGTCGCGGTCCCGCTCTTGATCGTGGCGCTGATCACGGCCTTGGCGTACAACCTCTCAAGGCCGAGGGCCGACCAGGACCTCCCGTGGGCGGTTCTGACCGCTCACCAGTTGATGTTCGCCATCCTCGTCTTTCGATGGGCCGGCGACGGTCTCTGACCGTTGGGCTCAACGGACGAGAAGCGCAATCCCGAATCCGCAGGCGAATGTTACCGCCAAGGTACCGAGAGCCGCACACAAGGCGGCTCTTGGTTTCTGCTCGGCGAAGCTGGCGAGCGGCTGGAACCAGGTCGGATAGTTCGGCCGGACCGTGATCACGGCGGGCGGCGCGGCCACGGGGGGCGGAGTCACCACCACGGCGGGTGATGCCGGGGCCGGCGCAGGGGCCGGTTCTCGTTCCGGCGGGGGCGCGACTCGCTTGGTCCGGGGGCGAATCAGGGCCAGGAGTGCTTCGGAGGCTTCGGTCGCGGTCTGAAACCGTTCGCTCGGCTTGTACGCCAGCAGCTTATCGACGACTTTCACCAGGCCAGCGGGAAGGTTGGGCTGAACTTCGGTGAGCGGCACCGGCCGGCCGCTGATCCGTTTGCCCAGTCGCTCGATCGGATTTTCGCCGGGATAAGGCAGGCGACCGGTCATCATGTGATACATCGAGCAACCGAGGCTGAAGAGATCGCTCCGCCCATCGACGTCACGACCGCAGGCCTGTTCGGGGGACATGTAGTCGACCGTGCCGACCGCGATCCCGTCGGCCGTCGCGAACGACGACTGATCGTCGGCCTCCATCAAGACGCCGAGCCCGAGGTCGAGGACCTTGATCTTGAGGTCGTCGGTCAGGAGTAGGTTTGACGGCTTGACGTCGCGATGCACGATCCCCTGCTCGTGCGCGTGAGCCAGGCCAAGCGCAGCCTGGGCGGCATAGTTGACCATGTCGGGAGGTGCAATGGGCGCCTTGCGGAACAACTGGGCCAAACTCTGCCCGCGCACATACTCCATCACGATGTAGAGAATCTTGTTCAGTTGGTCGGCGTCGTAGGCGCGCACGACATTCGGGTGGTCGAGCCGCCCCACCAGCTTCATCTCGCGATAGAACCGAGCCACGACGCGCTCGTTCGTAGCGATCTCAGGCGCGATGATCTTGAGCGCCACGACCCGGTCCATCATCAAGTGGTGGGCCTTATACACCCGCCCCATCGATCCCGAACCCAGTCGGTCGAGGATGGCGTAGCGGCCGACGACCATCCCGTGCGACTTGTTGCTCAGGAATCGCTTCGTCTGATACGCGGTGAGTACATTGTCGTGGACGAGCCGTGCCGCGAGCGCTCGAGATTCGTTGGGGTACTCGCCGCTAAGAACCTTGGCCTTGACGTCCTGGAATTGGCGATCGGTCAGCACGCCCGCGGACTGGATCACCGGCAGGAGATTGAGCGGAATGCTCTCCGACGGCTTCGGCTTCTCGAAGGTCGCCATGGCGATTCCACCCGGTTTGCTTGGCCGGCATCCACTGCTTCGTTTCAGCGAGGCGAGGCCCGCAGCTTCGCCAGACATCCGACGATACCACAGGTTTGACGTAACCTCAAAGAAACTATTCGTTGGGACGATTGGCATTCCCGGAACAGCCGCATTCTTGCCACAAGCCACAAATTCCCTAAAATCAACCCAATCCTCCCATTTTTTACGAAAACCAACCCGGTCGAAGGCCGTCCAGACCCGCGATGGTCACGATCGCGCGGGGGAAAAGGTCCGACGAAATCCTTGATCCTTCACAGGTCCTTAGCTTTGGTGGAGCGGCGCCTGGACATCGTCGCTGGCGGCGACTACGATTTCGATCGATGCGCCGAGCCAGGCTCAAGGCCTCCAGGGGACCGGTGCGTCCCCTTCGAACCCACAAAGGAATATCGCAATGACGGCGTCAGCCGACCCGCAGTCGCCCCTTCGAGACTTTCGAAAGACGCAGGAATTCTTCATTGGCATCGACAGCGACGGCTGCGCATTCGACACGATGGAGGTGAAACACAAGGAGTGCTTCATCCCCAACATCATCGAGTTCTTCGGCTTGGCGGCCGTCTCGAAGTACGCGCGTGAGGCTGCGGAGTTCGTCAACCTCTACTCACTCTGGCGGGGAATCAACCGCTTTCCCGCCCTGACCATGGCGCTCGACCTCTTGACCGAGCGTCCCGAAGTGACCCGCCGAGGCTTCCAGGTGCCGAGGCTGGCGGGTGTCCGAAGCTGGATCGAGCGCGAGACCAAGCTGGCCAACCCGACCCTGAAGGCCGAGGTCGCCAAGACCAACGACCCGGACCTCGCCCTTGCCTACGAGTGGAGTGAGGCGGTCAACCGGAAGGTCGGCGACATCGTCCGCGACGTCCCCCCGTTCCCGTTCGTACGGAAGTCGATCGAGGCAATGAGTGGCAAGGCCGATGTGATGGTGGTTTCGGCCACACCGGGCGAGGCGCTGAACCGCGAGTGGGAAGAGCACGGGCTCAAGTCTCACCTCGCGCTGATCGCCGGGCAAGAGATGGGAAGCAAGAAGGAACATCTCGGCATTGCCGCGTCCGACAAGTATGAAAAAACCAAGATCCTTATGATCGGCGATGCACCCGGCGATCGCAAGGCGGCCGAGGCCAACCACGTGCTCTTCTACCCGATCGACCCCGGTCAGGAAGACGAGTCCTGGCAGCGGTTCTACGAGGAGGCCCTGCCTCGGTTCTACGCGGGCACATACGCAGGCGCCTACATGAACGAGCAGATCGCTCGGTTCGAGAAGCTGCTACCCGGAACGCCCCCTTGGAAAAAAGCGTAAGTGGCATCGCCGTTGCGATGATCGCGCTCGCTCGTCAACCCCAAACGTCACTCGGTCTCGATCCAACCCACCGGCCCGTCGAAGGAAATCGTCTCATGGCTGCTCGTAACGTCGTCGTTGCCCAATCCGGGGGACCGACCTGCGTCATCAACAACTCGTTGCGCGGGATCGTCGAGACTTGCCGCCGCGATCCGAAGACCTTCGGCACCGTCTATGCCGGAAATTTCGGCATCGAAGGCGTCCTCAAGGAGGAGTTGATCGACCTGTCCGCCACCTCGGACGAGGAGATCGCCCTCCTGCGGACCTCCCCCGCGGCCGGGGGAATCGGCACCTGCCGGTACAAGCTCAAGAAGGGGCAGGACGAAGATTTCTCCCGCGTGGTCGACGTGCTCAAGGCGCACAACGTCGGCTATTTCTTCTACATCGGCGGTAACGACTCGCAAGACACCGCGCACAAGGTAAGCGAACTGGCGCGCGACCGCGGGCTCGAGCTGGTCGCCACCGGCGTCCCCAAGACGATCGATAACGACCTGGGCGACGCGGAGTTCACCTTACTCGACCACTCCCCCGGCTACGGCTCGGTCGCCCGCTACTACGCCCAGTACGTCCGGCAGGTGAACGAGGAAAACTCCGGCTCGTGCCCGGCCGACCCCGTGATCGTGATCCAGGCGATGGGCCGCAAGATCGGCTACATCCCGGCCGCCGCCCGGCTCGCCGACCCGCATCGCAAGATGCCGCTCCAGATCTACCTGACCGAGTCCGGAGTCTCGCTCGAACAGCTCGGTGAGAACGTCGTCAACCAGCTCAAGTCCGACGGCCGCTGCATCGTGGTCGTGAGCGAAGGCTTCGACGTCGGTGAGTACGGCGTGGCGCGCGACAACTTCGGCCACGTCCAGTACAGCTCGAGCCAGACGACCGTCGCGCAGACCGTGGTCAATTACCTGAACACGCTGAAGTTGCCGGTCCCCGGCAAGGCGCGTGGCCAGGTCCCCGGCACCGACCAGCGGAACGCGATTGCCTACGCGAGCGTGGTCGACCTCGACGAGGCGTACGGGGTCGGCTGCCACGCCGTCGAGATCGCCCGCAAAGAGGGGAACGGCTGGATGGCGACCATCCTCCGCGATCACACGCAAGCCTCTTACAACGTCCGGTTCGACAAGGCGCCGCTGGAGAAGGTCGCCAACTCCGAGCGCTACTTCCCCAAGCACTGGATCGCCTCCAACCGGATCGACGTCACCGATGACTTCCTCGCCTACGCCCGCCCGCTGATCGGCGACGACTGGGTGAGCGTCCCCATGGTCGATGGTCTCGCCCGGTTCGCGCGGATCGAGAAAAAGCTGGCCCCCAAGCAGTTGAGCGAGTACGTGCCGCAGACCTATCGGAAGGCCTGAGCCACGAGCGGCCGGGCCGTTCGGGGTTTCACCCGGCGGCTCGGCCCGGCTACGGTGTCAACACGTCGGTCAATCTAAACAAGTTGATTGTTTTCCAATTTTTTAAGAAGGCCCGAGTTCCCCAATGACGACACCTACCGCCGACATCGGTCTGATTGGCCTTGCCGTGATGGGCGAGAACCTCGTCCTGAACATGGAGAGTCACGGCTTCACGGTCGCCGTCTTCAACCGGACCACCTCGAAGGTGGATGACTTCGTCAACGGCCGAGGCAAGGGCAAGAAGCTCGTCGGCTGTCATTCGGTTGAGGATCTGGTCAAGTCGCTCAAAAGCCCGCGCAAGATTATGATCATGGTCAAGGCCGGGGCGCCTGTGGACCAGGTGATCGATGAGCTCGTGCCGCTGCTCGATCCCGGCGACATCCTGATCGACGGCGGCAACACCCACTACCCCGACTCGACCCGCCGCACCCGTGACCTCAAGGCGAAGGGCTTGCTGTTCATCGGCACCGGCGTTTCGGGCGGCGAAGAAGGCGCGCTCAAAGGGCCGTCGATCATGCCCGGCGGCAACCCCGACGCCTGGCCCCACCTCAAGCCGATCTTCCAGGCGATCGCCGCCAAGGTCGACGACGGCACCCCCTGCTGCGACTGGGTGGGTCCCGAAGGGGCCGGCCACTACGTCAAGATGGTCCACAACGGCATCGAATACGGCGACATGCAGTTGATCTGCGAAGCCTACCAGATGCAGCGGACCCTGCTCGGCATGGGGGCGCCCGCCATGCACGACGTCTTCGCGCGCTGGAACAAGGGGCCGCTCGACAGCTACCTGATCGAGATCACCCGCGACATCCTCGCCTACAACGACCCGGACAGCGGCCAGCCGATGGTCGACCTGATCCTCGACACCGCCGGCCAGAAGGGGACGGGCAAGTGGACCGTCACCTCGGCCCTCGACCTCGGGGTGCCGCTCACCCTGATCGCCGAGGCCGTCTTCGCGCGCTGCCTGTCGGCCCAGAAGGACGAACGCAAGGCCGCCTCGAAGGTCCTGAGCGGTCCCTCGGCCAAGTTCACCGGCGACCCCAAGGCCCTGATCGATGACATCGAGATGGCCCTCTACGGCAGCAAGATCGTCTCGTACGCGCAGGGCTACGCCCTGATGAACGCGATGGCCAAGGAAGAGGGCTGGGAAATCAACAACGGCGGCGTCGCCCTGATGTGGCGCGGTGGCTGCATCATCCGAAGCGCCTTCCTCGGCAAGATCAAAGAGGCATTCGACCGCGACCCGAAGCTCACCAACCTGATGCTCGACCCCTACTTCACGGGCGAGCTTGCGAAGGCTCAGGACGGCTGGCGCCGCGTCTGCGCGGCGGCCATCACCCACGGCGTGCCGATTCCGGCCATGACCTCGGCCCTGTCCTACTTCGACGGCTATCGGACCGAGAACCTGCCCGCCAACTTGCTGCAAGCCCAGCGCGACTTCTTCGGGGCGCACACCTACGAGCGGACCGACAAGCCGCGCGGCCAGTTCTTCCATACCAACTGGACCGGCCGTGGTGGCACGACCTCGTCGTCGACCTACAACGTCTGACGTCAGTTGGAGCCAAACGGACGGCGGGAGGAGAAGCCCCTTTCCGCCGTCCTTGACTGTCGCCCTGAGGCCGCCTCGATCAATGCGGGGCGGCTTCCTGCTTCTCTGGGATTCGGAAATGGCGGAGCGATTCGGCCGCAAGCCGAAGGTCGTCCCGCGGCCGCCAGCTCTGAAGCTGGGCGAGTCGAGCCCGCACGTGATCGCGGCGGTCGAGCGAGAACGGATGGGTGCGGCCGAACGAAAAGAACGGATTGTCCGGCTGGTCGTTCTTCCGGGCGTGCAGCCTTTCAAAGAAGCCGACCAAGCCCTGGGGGTCATATCCCTCTTGGTACAACCAGGTGACCGCCGCGCAGTCCGCCTCGGTCTCATGCTCGGGCCGAAACGGATTGACGAGCAGTCCCAACAGCGCGGCCTGCTGGGTGAAGAAGCGGTCGAACGAGTCGCCCATCGTGGGTGGACGAGCGTAGGTCGTCTCCGCGAGCTTGCTTCGACGCACATAGCCATAGAGGTGGCCGAGGTCGAGGTGGGCCAGCTCATGGGCAACCACCCCGGCCACCGTCGCTTCGTCGGGCTCGTCAAGCAAGGCCGTGGTGAAGACGAGAAATCCTCCGGGGAAGGACTGGCCGTCGGAAATCGGCGCATTCACCAGGGAGACGTCCACCTTGGGATAGCGGTCGCGGTGCTTCATCCGCCTGGCGAGCCGATCCACGAGGGCTCGGAGGTAATCGAGCCGGATCCCGTCCTCGACAACTTGGAAGCCACGCGCTTTCGCCTTGGCGAGATATTCGTCACGAGTCCGGAGGCCTGCCCTCCGCTCCTCGACCACGCTCACCGACACGCCTTCCAGGGCAGGCTCTTCCATCCGGGCGAGCTCTCCGAGAAAATCGTTGAATCCGGTCGCCGGATTTCTCGCGAGGCTCTCGCCCATCCGTTGGAACATCTCGGGCATCGAACGTGCGGGAGGAGGTAACCGCCGGCGCGGACTGGGACAGTCCGGCGGCTCATCCCCACCCCGCCGCCGCACGCGTCGGCCGCCTGACTTCGCCTTGGACGTGCTCCGCCTCGGTGTCGCCTCCGTCTGGTTCCCGCCGACGGTTAGAGTGGGTTCGATGGGAAGATCCGCGGCGGCCTGGAGCCTGCTCCCTGGGAACAACAGAATCAGGAAAAGCAAACCCGCAAAAGTTCGAAGCGCCCTCGGTGGTTCCATGACCGAATTCCTGAGGTCTTCCCGCGAAATTCAAGAATGAGCAGGCCACATTTCCCTCTCAGTAGGGACGCCCGGACGCTTGACTTATTCGACCCGGATCGAACACTCTGAAGGATAATAGGAACGCGAGTCCGACAAGACGACAGGGCGATCCTTACCCAACGGGACGCGTCGGAAACGAGAGAGCTATGAAGACCGGCACGGGCCGCTGCCCAAGTTGCGACGAACCGATCAGTGAGGGAACGCCCGTTCATCGCTGTTCCGTGCGCGAAGACATGACGATCCTCGACGATCAATTTGGAGCCATAAAACCCCAGTCAGACCTGCTCGGCGAGACCGTGGCGTATCAAGGGAGCATGATCCTTCAGATCGAGGACTCGGGGTCCTCACTGCCGGATGACTTTGACGACGGCTTCCCCATGGTGGACGACCTGATCGACCAGACCCTCGGCCAGTACAAGCTGGAGTCGGTGGTCGGACGCGGCTCGATGGGTCGGGTCTACCGCGCCCAGCACCTCGGCCTGGCGCGCTCCTGCGCGATCAAGGTGATGAATCCGGGCTTGGTCGCCAAGCAACCGCAGATCCGCGAGCGATTCTGGGCCGAAGCCCGAGCGGTCGCCAACCTCCTCCACCCTCATGTGGTGACGATCCATAACCTGGGGAGCGACCGGGGCTATCACTTCATCGAGATGGAATATGTGGCCGGCGGACTGAGCCTGAGTGAGTCGCTGGTCCGCGAGGGGCCGTTCGACTCGGTGCGGGCGTCAACCCTGGTCCGCCAGGTCGTCCTCGCCCTCGGCGCCGCACATCAGTCGGGGATGGTCCATCGCGACGTCAAGCCGTCCAACGTCCTGCTGACGGCCGCCGGCGACGCCAAGCTCGCCGACTTCGGCCTGGTGCGGCGGATCAGCGAACTGGAACGCGCGGGCGTCCCGGTGGCCGGGACGCCTACCTACATGGCGCCCGAGCTGTTCGCGGGCATCCCGGCCAGCCACCGCTCCGACATCTACGCGGTGGGGGTGATGTACTATTATCTGATCTCCGCCCGGCTCCCGTTTGCCTCGGACCAGATGGGCGAGTTGATCTCGCTCCATCGCTTCGGGCGGATTCCCGACGTCCGATCGATCATCCCGACGATTTCCGACCACGTGCTGACGATCCTGAACCGCTGTCTCGCCAAACATCCCGACGATCGCTACCAGTCGGCCGAACACCTGGCCGAGGATCTCCAGGCCGCGATCTACAACCTCCGCGAAACCGAGGCGCTCGTTCGGGAGAGCGTCGAAGGGCTCCACTGCTTCATCCAAGGCGGGCGGGACAATTATCGGATCCTGTTTGAACTGCCTAACGACCGGCTCCAGGAAGTCTACCTCGAGGTCACCCAGGACGACCACGGTCAGCGCATCCTTTCGGTCTTCTCCGTCTGCGGACCGGGCGATCCGAAACACTATGAGTTCGCCCTCAAGCTCAACGACAAGTTGACGTACGGTAGCCTCTCCATCCGCAACGTCAACGGCCAGCCGATGTTCGTGATGACCCGTACCTTTGCGCGCGACCTCGTCTGCGCGACCGACGTCCGCGCCGCCCTGCTGGAGATCGCGCGCCGGGCCGACCACGTCGAGATGCAACTGACCAATGCCGACCTTTATTAAGCATCGGCCGTCGGTTCAGTGCTCCGATTTACCAAGCGAACGAGAAGACCCGATCTCAACAACCCTGGCCACAGCCATGGGGACTTCCAAGTTTCCTCATTTTTGAATCACGGGAATCCGTCCGCTGGTCGCCCCGGGTTGGACTCGAACCCGTTTAGGAACGCTTCGCCACAGCCGTTTCCCCCTGCTTCGGCACGATCGGCCGTGGCGTCTTTCAAGGTCGCGGTCTTGGGTGCCTTTGATTGCAAAACACTTCGCGAGACCTCACGTATGCCGCTCGCTCAACGGACCGCGGCCGTTAGCCTGGCCCTTTCAATCGGAATCGTGGCGGTCGCCATTCTCCTCTTGATCTGGCTCTGGTACGAACGCCGAGACCGAGATCCCGACCTCCCGGAGGTCGACGCCAAACACTTCAAACGGCAGGATTTTCGGAGGGCCCTGGTCGCTCTGATTCTCCTGGTCCTGGCCGTTGAGATTTACGTCGGGTCGCCGATGGAACCCAAAGTCGGTGGACGGGCGAACTATGCGTTCCTCCTGATCTGGCTCACCGCCTTCGCACTCATCCTCGGCTTGCTGGTGCTCGCCAGCTTCGACTGGATCGCGACGCGGCTCTACGCGCGAAGACATCTCGAAGAACTCGTCCGAGAACGACTTGAAATCCTCCGCGCCGAGCAACAACAACTCCTCGCCCTCCGGGACGGGAACCGAAACGGCTCGGAGGCTCACCAGGATGACTTGTCCACCCCATAATCGCCCCGGCCTCCCGGCCGGGTTTCGGAGCGTGGTCGAGTTCCCCTGGGTTGACTGTGCGCATCGTGAGGTTTTGGGAAACCTCGGTGAAGGTTGAGTGAAGTCCTGGTTGACGCAAGGTCCGACGAGGGATACGATTCAACACGATGATCCAGGATGGAATCTGCTTCGCCACGGTGTCGTGTCGAAGCCTCTGAAACGCTGCTTGAGGATCGATCGGCGAGATCCGTTCGGACCCTTCACCCTCGACCGACGACCCTGAACTCTGCACACTGGGTTCACCTCTCGCCGACGCGTGTTTCCTGGCTTGGACCATCGCACCGAAAGCTCCATCCCCTCTGGGAGATCCGCTCGATGCGATCTTTGTTTTCAGCGCGTTGGTCGACGGGGCATGGCTTACTCGCTCTGCTGGCGATCCTGGGTGGCGCTCTGGTTTGCCAGGCCGGCGAACCCGACCGCAAAATGTACTGGAACGTCGAAGACATCCGTCCCGGGATGAAGGGGACGGGGCAAACGGTCATGGTCGGCACCAAACTCGAAGAGTTCGGCGCCGAGGTCCTGGGCGTGATGCGCGGGGTGAGCCCCGGCCGCGACATGATTCTCTGCCGTCTGACCGGCCTCAACCTCGAGCACGCCGGCATCATCCAAGGGATGAGCGGCAGCCCCATTTATATCAATGGCAAACTCCTGGGCGCGGTCGCGTTCGCCTGGGAGTTCGGCAAGGACCCAATCGCGGGGGTCACTCCCTTCGAGCAGATGGTCCAATATGTCCGATCCAACGACCGTCGCATCGCGGCCGAGGCGAAAGACGGCGAAATCCACGCCGCACGGTCGATCCCGACGACCCTGATCGACGGCCTGGCCACCGACGCCACCTTCGACGCCTCCCCGACGCCGGTCTCGGGAGGAGCCCTCGGGGGAATGAGGCCGATCGCGACGCCGATCGCCGCGACCGGGTTCAGCCCACGTGCCTTGGCGTTCCTCGGCGATCGATTCCGGCCCCTCGGAATGGCCCCGATGGCCGGCGGTGCCGCCCCCGAACGCGTGATCCGCGAGGAGGGGGATAAACCGCTCGTCCCCGGAGCGCCGCTGAGTATCGCCATGGTGACCGGCGACTTCGACCTCTCCGGGATCGGCACCGTCACCCACGTGGAAGGGAACCGGGTCTACGGCTTCGGCCACCCGATGTTCAGCCTGGGCGCCTGCGAGTTCCCGATGATGACCGGGTACATCCACACGGTCTATCCGCGGGCGAGTGTAAGCATGAAGATGGGATCTCCTCTCAAGGTTGTCGGCGTGCTCGATACCGACGTGAGCACCGGTGTCGCCGGCCACCTCGGTGGTGTTCCCGACATGCTCCCCCTCAGCGTTCGGGTCAAGACCGGGCGCTACTCCGAGCCCCAGGTCTACCACGTCCAGATCGTCCGCGAGCCCAACCTCCTGGCGACCTTGGTGATGACCGTCCTGACCAACGCGATCGACACCGAGGGCAATCTCCCGGAGGAGCTGACCGCGAAGATCAAGGCGACGATCAAGCTCAAAGGGCACGACCCCATCGAGCTCAGCGACACGCTCAGCGGCCCGCGGTTCACCGGGCAAATGGGCGCGGCCAACCTGTTCAGCCCGATCGCCTCGATCGTGAATATCCTGGTGCGAAACCCGATGGCGCCGATCCGCCTGGAGGCGATCGATTGCGACGTCGACATCACCCCAGGCCGAAAGGTGGCGACGATCGAGTCGATCCGGCTCAACTCGGACCGCCTGGAGCCGGGCCAGACCTTGAAGGGGTCGGTGACGATCAAGCCGTTCAAGGGCGATCGGCAAACGGTCGACCTCGAGCTGCCGTTGCCCGCCGACATCCAGGAGGGGAGCTACGAGGCCACGGTCTGCGACATGGGCAACAGCCTGCGACGCCGGCTCCGCAATGAGCCCTCCCTGATGGATCCGCGCGACCTCAGCGCCATCCTCCGGGCGATCCATTTCCAGATCGAACCCCAACGGACCGCCCTCTACCTGCACGTCCCGCTCCAGGACCGCGGCCTCTCCGTCGAAGGACAGTCGCTCCCGAATCTTCCGGGAAGTGCCCGGGCCGTCTTCAACACCAGCCGGCAGAGCCAGGACCCGGCGGTCCGAACCGAGTTAATCCAGGCGGTCAACACCTCGTATGTTGTCGAAGGCATGCAAACGCTCAAATTCACGGTGGTCAAGGACAAGGGTGTCTCGCTCAAATCCGAATAAGCAACCACGAACCGATCGATCTCGCGCCGTCACCGGGACCCCTGCTCCTTTCAACGAAGCTGAAACGCCTCGGGGTGGCCGGACCTCAGCCCGTGCTGGGGTCGCTCCCGCGGTCTGAATGCCCCAAAAGGAATTCCGATGATCTTGAACGCGAAGTTCGAGCGGGCGGCCCTCGTTGCCGCTTGCCTCCTGTTGCTGGCAGCCCTCGGCGGACTCCCACCCGCCCTCGGCAAGCTCGAGACCTGGCGGCAGGAAACGTCCTCGGCCTTCGTCAAGGGTCATCGCGAACGGGTCGTCGTCTCCGAAAACGGCCGGGTCCGGCTTGGCCAATCGCTGACCGACGTGGAAAAAATCGACGCGGCACGCGTCTGGGACCTGGCCCGCAAGCCGGACGGCACCACCTACGCAGCCACCGGCGACGAGGGCAAGGTCTTCCGCCGTGAGCCCAAGGAAAGCGCAGCCTGGACCGTCGCCTACGACGCCGCCGACTCCCAGGCCCTCGCGGTTGACGTCTTGCCCGACGGCCACGTGTTCGTCGGTACCGGCCCGACCGGCCTGATCGTCGACGTGACCGACGCGGACAAACCAGTCACGACGCCTCGGCTCGACCCCGACGTCAAATACATCTGGGACCTGGCCCACGACGCCAAGGGCAACCTCTACGCCGCCACCGGCCCGACCGGCCAGCTCTGGAAGCTCGCGCCCGACGGCAAGCGCACCTTGCTCCTCGACAGCAAGCACCCCCACCTGCTCTGCGTCGCGGTCAGCCCCGACGGCTCGATCTACGCTGGGAGCGACGGCGAGGGCCTGATCTATCGCGTCTCGGCCGAGGGTAAGACCTCGGTCGTCTACGACGCCCCCCAATCCGAAATCCGCTCGCTTCTGATCGCTCCCGATGGAGCGCTCTACGCCGGAACCGCCGCCGAGTCGGGCGGTGGTGGCGGTTCAGGGCGTGGCAACTCGCTCTTCTCCTCGGGCGGAACCGCGGAGGCGACCCGCCCCCCCGGCGCGATCAACACGTCGGTCCCCCCCGAAACACCGAAGGCGGCCCCCGCGCCCTCGCCCGCGACGACCAAGGCGGCTCCCTCATCGACCGGCGGCTCCGCCTCGCCGCGTTCCTCCGCAGGCGACAACGCCGTCTATCGGATCGGGCCCGACGGCGTCCCGCGTGAAGTCTTCCGGGCTCGCGCCCTGGTCTATGCCTTGGCCTGGCATGCGAACCGGTTGCTGGTGGGAACAGGGCCGGAGGGCCAGCTCTACGAGGTCCGCGACCTGGATGAGACCACCCCGATCGCCCACCTCGATCACGGTCAGATCCTCTCGATGCTCTCCGAGCCAGACGGTGGGCTCTTGATTGGCACGGGGGACCCAGGTGCCGTCGTCCGGCTCAATACCGGCTACGTCGCGAGTGGCTCACTCGTCTCCGACGTCCTCGACACCAAGCTCATCAGCCGCTTCGGCGCCTTGACCTGGCGGGCCGATCAGCCCAAGGGAACGGCGATCGCCCTGCAAGTCCGCACCGGCAACGTCGGCGAGCCGGACTCGACCTGGTCGGCCTGGTCGCCCGAGCAGACCGACCCCGACGGGTCGCAAGCCCACTCCCCGTCGGCCCGTTTCGCCCAGTACCGCGCCACGCTCTCCACACGCGACGATTCGGTCACCCCCGAGCTCCGGTCCGTCTTCCTCCGCTATCAGACCGCGAACCTCCCGCCCGAGATCACCAAGGTCGAGGTACCCGACGTGGCCGTCGCCGACGGCACGACCAAGCAGGGCCGCCTGAACCTGAAGTGGAGCGTCACCGACCCGAACAGCGACGACCTCGAATACACGCTCCACATCCGCAAGGACGGCTGGCCCGACTGGATCCGCCTGGGCGACGAGCGCCAGACGACCTCAAGCTACGACTGGGACACCACCGCCGTCCCCGCCGGCCTCTACCGCGTTCGCGTCACCGCCAGCGACCGCCCGTCCAACAACCCGGATGACACCCTGATCCGCGACCGCGTGAGCGACCCGTTCATCGTCGATCACGACAGCCCCACCATCGCCATCGCCACCCAACCGCGAGGCGCCACGATCACCCTGACGGATCAACTGACCCGACTCGTGAAAGCAGCCTACGCCCTCGACGGCGGTGATTGGGTCCCCATCTTCCCCGACGACGGCCTCTTCGACTCCTCCAAAGAAACGATCACCGTCGCCTTCCCCGACCTCAAGCCCGGCAGCCACATCCTCGTCGTCCGCACCACCGACGCCGCAAGCAACGTCGGAACCGGAGATGCCCTGATCGAGGTCCGTTAAACGCAAAGTCATAATAGCCCTGGTTTTCCATGCTTCGTGATAGATGGAATGGCGGCTACCGATTCGCTCCTTGAACGTAGCAGGCTTGAGACTTTCCAAGTCGTCGATTAGGATCTGTGCTCGGTCGTCGCTCAGACGACCGAGCCAGTCATCCTCTCAAGTCGGGCGATTAGCTCAGTTGGTTAGAGCGCCTGCTTTACACGCAGGATGTCGGGGGTTCGAGTCCCTCATCGCCCACTCCTAAGTGTCTGCCAGGACTAGACTTAGGGTAAGCCGGATTTGTGATGATTTTCCTGTGACGATTGCTGTGACGATTCGGTCGGCCGAATGGTCGTTCTTTGAGCTGAATCTGACGCGAGTCACAGGAGTTTTACGGCGTAGTTGACACCCTCAGTGAGTCAATTCTCGCTCAGTCGAAAGTGGGTCCCACCTTCCCCGACAGCAGCCGACTGGGCTCCCTCGGTGTCGGTCGGGGGCATGGCGGTCTCCCTCGGAACATGTGACCTTATTCCTTGCCCTGGTCGTTTTTCTTCTTGAATCCGACCTCGGTTCCGGTCCAGGAAGACCTTCGGGTTTGGCTCCGCTGGTTGGCCTGAATGATCTCGCCAGAGTTGAGTTCCAGGGACGTGAGCCAGCCCCGAAGAACCTGCACGACAAGAGGATGCGGTTCACCATCCTCGTGCAAGGTAAGCCTTCGCCTAACCCGTTTTCTCGTGCCAGGTAGCCTGTAGATCGATGAGGAGGTTTCGAGTACAAGGGTGCTTATCATGGATGGCACGCTTGTCGACCCACCTCCAGTTCTCGAACTGGCTGATTTGTCCGAACTGGTGTGGGAACTTCGTCGCGAAGTCCTCGAACTCCGCCAGGAAGTCGGCGATTTACGACGAGAGAACACCGAACTCCGGCAACAGGCCGGGTAATGGAAAGCGATCCACGCCCGGGCGGCTCAACGGGCCGCGACGTTCAAAGCTGAAGCCGAACAATTGCGTGGCGAGAACCGCACGCTCCAAGACCGACTCTTCGGCCGAAGGAGCGAAAAAGCGTCGAGCCAAGACCGGTCCAATCATCTCGACGGCGAAGACGATCCACCGCGTTCCACGCCGCCCAAGCGAGGGCAGCGGATCGATCGGCCCGGCCCAATTCGGCGGGACTACAGCCACTTGCCCGTCGTCGAGGACGTTCGCGAATTGCCCCTGGAGCAGCGAGTTTGCCCCCGCTGCGGCGCGGCCCTGTCTCCCAGCGACACCGAGGATTCCGAACAGATCGAGATCGAGGTTCGAGCCTATCGCCGACGCATCCGACGACGACGTTATCAGCGGACCTGTAACTGCGCCGATTGCGCGCGAACCGTCACCGCCCCACCCGCCCCTAAGCTGATTCCCAAGGGCTTGTTGGGCGTGTCCGTTTGGGTCGAGATCCTGCTCGACAAATTCGTTGGCCATCGGCCCACGGAGCGGTTGCTTCACCAGTGGCGGTTACTCGGCCTGGACGTGGCGGCGGGAACCGTGGCCGGCGGCCTGGAACGGCTGGAACCGTTGTTTCAGCCGCTCTATCAGGCGCTGCTGACCCGCAACGCCAAGTCCGTCGTCGCTCAGGCCGACGAAACCCGCTGGATGGTCTTTATCGTCCTCGAAGGCAAGACGGGGTATCGCTGGTGGCTGTGGGTGTTCTTGGGCACCGACACCGTGGTCTTCCGTCTCGACCCGAGCCGGAGTCACGAAGTGCCCGAGGGCCACTTCCCGGCCGACTCCCAGGTCGTGTTGATGGTCGACCGCTACTCGGCGTACAAGGCGATGGCCCAGGTGAAGCTGGGCCAGGTAACACTGGCGTTCTGCTGGGCGCACGTCCGCCGCGATTTCGTCGCTGTTGGCAAAGGCTGGCCGGAGCACAAAGAGTGGGCGTTGGGCTGGCTCCACCGGATCCGAGAGTTGTATCGTCACGACCGCTCCCGTCGCAATTCCCCAGCGGACGACCCCGCGTTCACGGTGGCCGATCGGGAACTGCGGCGGACCGTGGCGGCGATGCAGACCCAGACCGATGCGGAGTTGAGTGACCCGAAGCTGCCGACCCCCTGCCGCAAGGTGCTGACCAGCCTTCAGGAACACTGGGAAGGCCTGACCCGTTTTCTGGACGATCCGCGGATCCCGCTGGACAACAACGCCTCGGAACGTCAGGTTCGCGGCGCCGCCTTGGGTCGGAAGAATTATTACGGCTCAGGCGCGATGTGGAGCGGACGACTGGCGGCGATGCTCTTTTCCCTGTCCGCCACCTTGAAGATGGCGGAAATCAACATCCGCACTTGGTTGACTTGGTATTTGGAAAGTTGTGCGGAGAACGGCGGCCAAGTCCCGGCGGATATTGATCCGTTCTTGCCCTGGAAGATGTCCGAGGAAAAACGTCGCGAACTGGCGATTGACCCCAACGACAGTTCCTGAGCCTCGTCAAGGGTGATTATCCCCGAGTATCGAACACACTCGCTACGAGTAAAGGCTCTACTACGCCCATAAGTTTGCATAACGGGTTAGGCGAAGGTTTACTTCTCGACACCCTTCTCCCGTTTCTTCGCCTCCACTTCGAGGGTCGAAGCGATCACCTCCATGAGGGCTGCACGTGCATCGTCGTAGCCCTGATAAAGCCACGCGTTGAATTCCACGAAGATGAACTCGCGGTCCCCATCCTCGCTAGGCCGCTTCTCGAGGGACTCTCGCGTCAGCTTGATCATCGAAGATTTGCCGACGCCCCAGGCCCCAGAGACGCCGATGGAAATCGGCCGGCCATGGGCCTGAACGATGATTTCAGCAACCGTGTCCGCGACGCCGGAGAAGTTCAGGAAGTCACGAGTGGTTTCATTATCAGACCACATGCGTGCGTGACTCCTTGCGGCATCGATAGGGTTGTCGCTAGTTTGGATGTATTTCCTGCACCCAATATACATCCACACTCAGATTTTCCCATCCACTTTCCGAACTTTGGGGAACGGCCTGTCTGACTGTCTCGTAATTCTGAGCTTCTAAATAGCTCCTCACAACAGGGAAAGTATTTCAAGTAGTCTGTTGATAAACCGAGCGGCCCTCGACCTTGAATGGGTTCCGGCTGCTGAGCCAGGCGAAGGTGAGCTCCAACAACTCCTTCATGGACTTGCACTCATGATTGCGGGTGATCTGATCATGCAAGTTCCACCACACACGCTCGATCGGGTTGCAGTCCGGGCTGTACGCCGGCAGGAAGTGGAGGTCGATCCGGTCACGGTGCTCGTACAGGTACACCGCCACCTCGTTGCTGGTGTGGCACTTCGCGTTGTCGCAGATGATGTGAATCTTGCGGTAATGCCTCAGCCGGCCCCGCAGGTCGTCCAGGTGCCTCAGGAACAACGCCGAGTCCCGGCCCTGCTTCGGGGCCCCCTCGGTCAGAAACACTTGCCCGGTCCGCCAGTGGCCCTGCCCCGAAGTTTGCGCCAGACAAAGGGCGTTGTCTAGCGCTATAAATCGGCCAGGGCTAAAGTCTTTCTGAAGGCTCCACACACCATACTGCTGCCCACTTGACGGCTTCACCCGGGACGAGTTAGATGTAGCGATTCCCCGAGTCGGGCGGCATGCTACCTATAGCAAGACCGGGTTCAAACAAAACGCGTAGCAGTGATGTGGATACGAATTATCTTGACGCGCATTCGCGAGTGGAGGCGAAGATGGTCAAGAAGGCGTGGCTCGTCGGCTCAGCGGCGGCCTTGGCGACCCTATCGCTAGCCTGGGCAGCCCCGCAGGGTAACCCGGGCGGAAACCGGACTGCACAACAGTCCGCCTCCGAAAAGGACGACCTGACGTATTACCAGAACCGGGAGGAGTCGGCACCGGCGAAGGTCAAGGCGTCGCTCAAGGACCTCCGGGGGCAGACCGAGAAGGCGCAACTGACCTTCACCGTCGGGTACACCCGGGCGATGGACCGGCCGCTCGACCGGCTGGCCGGCACCCGCGAGGAGGACCCGCAGGCCGAGCAGAAGGCCGCCCAGGACCGCAAGGCGCGGTACAAGGAGTTCTCGGCCGAGACGTTCCGGGCGTGGCGGCCACGCGCGAAGGGGACGGAGCCGAAAGACAAGTCGCGCGAAGAGCTGACATCTCTCCCCCGGCGGTGGGACTGGCGGCAGCAGGGCAAAGTGACCCCGGTCCGGGACCAACGGGGTTGCGGATCAGATTGGGCCTTCAGTACGGTAGGGGCGCTGGAATCCGCCTACCTGATACGCAACGGGCAGACGATCGACGCCTCGGAGCAGCACGTCGTGAACTGCAGCGGCGCCGGGGGTTGCGAAGGCGGCTACACTAGCAAGGCGCTGGAGTACCTCACGGCGACGGGCACGGCCACCGAGGCCGACGTCCCGTACACCGCCGAGGCCAGCCCGTGCAATAAGAGCGCCCCGACCCCGTACAAGCTCCAGGCCTGGAACTGGGTCAGCCCAGCGGATCCTGCCCGGCCCACTGTTGACCAGTTGAAAGACGCCCTGTTCCGATACGGTCCCCTCAACGTCGCTGTAATCTACTCTCCTCTGATGCAAGCCTATACGACCGGCGTTTTCAACGAGCAGCAGACCGGGAGCACCAACCACACGGTGGTGCTGGTCGGCTGGGACGACGACAAGGGCGCATGGATCATGCGGAACTCGTGGGGCCCGGACTGGGGGTCGAAGTGCGACTACGGCCCCGAGCGGGGCTACATGTACATCAAGTACGGAAGCAACCGGATCGGTGCCTGGGCCCAGTGGGTGGTCGCTAAGGCATCAGATAATCTAGGCGGGCATCTCGCCGCACCGGAGGATAACGTGGTCACTCTGACCTCTGAGCAAAATGGCAAATCTGTAAATTTGGAAATCGGCCAGACGCTCACCGTCAGGCTCAAGTCCCAGCTTGGGACCGGATTTAGTTGGCAAGTTGTGAAGAACGATAAAGAGTCGCTCCAGCAGCTCGGGGAGCCGAGGACAATCCAGGGTGATGGCGCCGACGGCGGTTTGGAGCAACAGGAGTTCCGGTTCCGCGGAGTTAAGAAACAGTCTGTAGTTTTGCGACTCGATTATCGGAGGCCATTCGGACCACCGCCAGCCAATCCGAAGTCGGCCGAGTTCACAGTCAAAATCAAGTAGCTCTCGGGTGCAACCGCCCGGTGTGGCGATTATGAATGCGCACCTCACTGACTTTCCCCGAATCCGCACGAGGAGGCAAAGATGGTTAAGAAGGTGTGGCTCGTCGGCTTAGCGGTCGCCTTGGCGACCCTGTCGCTCGCGTGGGCAGCCTCGCCCGACAAGGACGATCCGGGTAAGGACCGGACGGCCGTGCAGACCGCATCCGATCAGGGGGATTTGACCTTCTACCAGGGCCGGGAGGAGTCGGCACCGGCGAAGGTCAAGGCGTCGCTCAAGGACCTCCGGGGGCAGATCGAGAAGGCGCAACTGACCTTCACCGTCGGGTACACCCGGGCGATGGACCGGCCGCTCGACCGGCTGGCCGGCACCCGCGAGGAGGACCCGCAGGCCGAGCAGAAGGCCGCCCAGGACCGCAAGGCGCGGTACAAGGAGTTCTCGGCCGAGACGTTCCGGGCGTGGCGGCCCAGCCAGCGGACCCCGGGGGCGACTGGCGACTTGACGGGCGAGGACCCGACGGCCAACGTTAAGAGAATGGACTGGCGTCAGCGGGGCAAGGTGACCGGCATCCGGGACCAGTCAACTTGCGGGAGCTGTTGGGCGTTCGGGTCCGTGGGGGTGCTGGAGTCGGGCTACCTGATCCGCCACAACCTGGCCGTCGACGCCTCTGAGCAACACGTCGTGAACTGCGTGGGGGGAGGCAACTCCTGCGCCACGGGGGGGGTCGCCAGCAAAGCCCTTGACTTCCTGCGGACGGAAGGAACGGCCACTGAAAACGATGTCAGGTACGCCGCCGAGGATGGCCCGTGTAATACGTCCGTCGCGAAACCGTACAAGCTCGAAGCCTGGGGCTATGTCAACCCGTCCGACATAGCAAACCCGAACACGGCCCAAATGAAGGACGCGCTAGCCCGGTACGGGCCCCTTCGGGTGAGCGTAATTGCCACGCCTCTGATGCAAGCCTATACGACCGGCGTTTTCAACGAGCAGCAGACCGGGAGCACCAACCACACGGTGGTGCTGGTCGGCTGGGACGACGACAAGGGCGCATGGATCATGCGGAACTCGTGGGGCCCGGACTGGGGGTCGAAGTGCGACTACGGCCCCGAGCGGGGCTACATGTACATCAAGTACGGAAGCAACCGGATCGGTGCCTGGGCCCAGTGGGTGGTCGCTAAAGCACAATAACGGAACTTGGATATGCTCGCCGATCCGCTCGACTATCTAGACGAGGGCTGCTTCGATTCGTTCAAGCTCGATCAATAGGCCCTTCGGACGACGGGGACCTCGCCACGGGGAGGGCTCCGTCGTCCGTCGTTTTAAGGGAATCCTTGCCGATCCACTTCGAGCAAATAGAAACTAGTGCCCCGTCCCGTGAAAAACGATGAGTTGCTCTTGCAACCTACTTGTCACGGATTCAAACGTGCACGACGGCTGTCACGCGATTTTTGATAAGTTCGTCGCGGGCGGAAGTCAATGAGGATCGGGGTACTCGAGCACCGGATACAGTTTCTCCAACTTGATCCGGGCATCCTCCGTCGTGAACCGCCAGCGCACTTTCGCCTCCGTCCGGTTGCGATGATCCTCCCACGATCCAACTTCCGAGCGCAAGAACTCCACTTCGTCGATACGCCGGTCGAGGCATTGACCGGCAAGGACACTCAGTTCCGACTCCGCCATGTTCAACCAACTGCCATGCTTGGGAGTGTAGTGAACCTCCAGGCGCTCCCACAATCGTCTCGCTTCCGTGGCAAGAAACGCCTCGTACAGCGCCCCACCCGTGTGGGTATTCAGGTTGTCACAGACCAAGACCAGACGCTCCGCCTGAGGATAGTGCACATCCAAGAGTTGCTTGACGCACCACGCCCATTCGACCTTGCGACGCTGCGGCGTGATCCACACGTGCCGCCAACCACGCAGCGGCTCGAAGAACATGAAGAGGTCCGCCACCCCTTTGCGCTCGTACTCGTAGTCCACGCGGCGAGGCTGGCCCGACGCCGCATCCACTGGGGGCCGTGTCTCTGCGATGAGTTGCTTGCTGGTTTCGTCCATGCAGACGACGGGTCGAAGCGGATCGTACGGACGTTTGTAGACTTGAAGAATATCCTCCATCTTCCAAACGAACTCGGCGTTGGCCTTGGGCGGAATGCACCACATCTTGACCAGCCACGGCTTCAACTCGTATTTTTGAGCGTCCGACGGATGGTCTCATGGGAGACTTTGTTGACATGGCCGAGTTCGACGAGTTGATCCGCCAGGAGACGGAGTGTCCAGCGGCACCGACCCGCCGGCGGGCTTCCACAGGCCAAGGCGATGAGGTGGGCCTCCTGGTCACCGTCAAGCATTCGTGGACGGCGCGGCACGGGTCAACGAACGAGGGCACCCTCAAGACCACCTTCGACGAACGAGCGGCGGACCCGATGGACAGTGATCGCTCCGAGGTCCAGAGCGTCGCTGATTTGCTCGTCGGACCACGCCGGACCAAGGGGACTGCAATCCGCCTTCAAGAGGATGCGTGCCCGGGTCAACTTGCGTGCCGCCCCCCTGCCTTTGGTGGCGAGCGATTCCAACGTGTTGCGTTCCTCAAGAGACAAACGCACGATGAATTTCTTGTTCATGATCGGACTCCGTCCCAGCATCCTGGTGTAACTGCCAGAATTGGACAAAAGTCCGAGGAACTTATCAATACCAGGTTGACAGGGCACTAGTCCTGCTCAGCGCCATAGCCGGGTAAGGGCGAGCCCGTGCCCAAGTGGGCATATGCCTCGCTTTTCTCGCCCGTGACCCCTTCGCCTCGCCATCATCCGAAGCATTCAGCCGAGCGAGCAACTCGCGCGCGGGTTTGTACTTCGAATCTCCCGCCGGGCGAGTTCGCTTGACCTGCCCCGCCTTCGCGACCGGTCGCGATGTTAGTGCCCCAGCCGTCTCGGCCATAGACGCCGGGCTGAGGAGCGGAGCTCCGAAGTCCGGCGTCCACGGCCGGATCGCCTCCGGCGCCGGCGGCCGGTAGCCCAAGCTGCTGTGCGGCCGCACTGTGCTGTACCGCACCCCGTACAATCAGTTACCAAGAATGCTCATTTCGCTTTCTGTCTGAAATGATGTCGTTAAATCGCCTGAAATCGCGATGTTGAGCGACCATTGCTTTATGCCCAAGGTTCTATAATTTGCATCCGCCCTTAACATGTCATCAAGTTTTACATTCCCATGAGTCGACACGGTTACGTTTTGAGGGAAACGACGCTCATGCCCTTCGTTGTCCCGCAAGATCGCGACCACGCTCACGGCAGCTTCACTAGGTCCATCATTGAAGATGTGCAGTTTAAAGTTCCCAGTGATTGCAGTGTCTTCTCCGACACGCACACCATTTGGACAATGTATTGCCGATGTGAAACTAAGTACCTGTACCATCTGCTCCTCCCAGATCTCTCAGAAGTATATGGCCTCACGTAACAGGCCTTGACAATGCCTCTGGCGAAGCCAGGCAAAATGGGTAGCCACCCTGGTTTTGTCAGGGCCTATTAGGTGTTCGAATTCGTCTCGAGGAAGGGCCAGGACTAAATGGTTCATCCGACAAGTGACCGGTCGCCGGGCACGACGGCGATCCCGAGCCGTCGACGCGGTTGATGGCGTCGGAGTCGGCCTCGCGACGCGACCCTCGTTTGCTTCAAGGGGTAACAGCATCGCGCACCGAAGCGCGATGCTGTTGACTCACCAGTATATTTTGTGGATCAGCTGAGTGGAATGATATCTCCGCCGGCAGGTGCCGAGGCGTCACCTGAACCTGCGATGCCCTTGTTTGCTAGCACCCGATACTGAGCTTGACCATTGGACGTGGAGATCGTTCCAGAGAGGGTGTAAATGAGAAGGCTTCCCGAAACAGCATAATCGTTTGCGCTGTTATTGACGTTGAAGTCAATTTCCACCTTGGACATCGTTTTGGCGATCTCGAGCATCTTGTTGACGATTGTGGTAACTTGTTCCTCTGACAAGCCCGACGACCTCATGTTCTCATGTGTTTTTTCATAGGATGCTGAACCTCCCCCAGACCAGAAAGCCCAATAACTGACGTTGGCACTTGCATGCGTCCTTTCGTAGTCTCGAACGTAGGTCTTCACTGAAGCGCTAACCATGCCCTCAATGAGCGTGTTCAAATCCTTGATATTCTGAGACGTCAATGCCGGTGTTTGAATTTTTGCCTTAATATTTCCTGATGTATGCGCAGGAACGGTGTACGCAAGTCCAGTAAACGAACCGTACCCCTGTGCAGCGACGTTGAAGGAGTCCTTGGCGGCCGGAGCCTCCCCCGTGATGTCTTCCATCCCCTGGAATGGTCGCGGAAACTGAATGACGATCCCTTGATTTGAGGTGCGGTCCGGCCGATTCTTCTGGCCAGCGTCACCCTCTTTTTGGGCGTAAGCGGGAGAACCGCCGTACGCGATGGCTCCGGCGGTGGCGAAGGCTGTTGACGCCGTAACCTTCAAGGCCCGCCTGCGGCTCAGATCATCCATCGGTTGCTCCTTAAGAACAAGGTGAATGGGGAATTGTTCGTTTGGCCCAGCCAGACGAGAGATCAGTAGAACGCTGCTGATATAGCTCGTCAATCAAATTTCCTGACCGTCACGGATTTTGGGGGGTGCGGCATCATGCTGACATGACAAGGCAAAACGGCCATGATCCACGGTACACCCGAAAGGAGGTGGATCATGACCGAATTGCTCGCGACACAGGCGTCGCGAGGGCATCGTACCCTCTGCCTGCCCATCACGGAAGAAGCCTATCGACAGATCGTTCGCGTCCCCGCCGCGTTCCGATGCACCCTGGATGACTGCTTCCGGCAATATCCCGAGTTGTTCCCGGCGAACTTCGCTCAAGGCTATCAACTGAAGGATGAGCGTGTGTCGAGCAAGCAGCGGCTTCCGATCCGCCGCATCCTCACCAGGGACGGCATTGCCTACAGTGTTCGGCCCTCGTTCCTGATGCCCTACCTCACGGCACGCACCGACGAGGTCCAAGGGCCGCTGTTCTTGCGTAAGTTCGGCGTCCCCTTCTGGGCGTTGGCCCGCGTCTTTGGCGGCAATCCCATGGCTTGGTATCGGCGGGAGTGCGCCCTCGGTCGCTTGAGCCTCGTGGGAACGACGGTCCGCCAGGCCGAGATCCCGGCCCATCTCCTGGCGGATGAGCATCACCAGACGATTGATGGGGCGAAGACGTACATCGCGACCACCGTCGCCGGCGGATGCTGCCTGGGTGCGGAACCGGCCGAGTCGGCGGGGACCGATGACCTCAAGGCCGCCTACGGCGTCTTCAAGGACGAGGCCCGTGTCCTCGCCCCCAAGTATGCCCCCAAGACTGTCAATACCGATGGCTGGTCGGGGACACAAGCGGACTGGAAGGCGCTGTTCCCGCGGGTGGTCATCCTCCTGTGCTTCTTGCATGCCTGGCTCAAGATCCGTGACCGGGCCAAGCACTTGAAGGAAACCTTCACCGAGGTCTCCCGGCGGGTCTGGGAGGCGTATCACGCGCCCGACCGCCGCTGTTTCGCACAACGACTGCGTTCGCTCCGGCGGTGGGCGATGGGGCATCTGGGGGGCATTGTGCGGGAGGCTGTCCTGAACTTGTGTAGCAAGCGTCCGAGGTACTCGCTGGCGTACCGTCACCCCGGCGGCCACCGCACCAGCAACATGCTCGATCGGCAGATGCGCGGAATGAACCGGTACTTCGATCACGGCCTACACCTGCATGGCTCGCACGAGTCGTGCCGATGGCATTGCCGGGCTTGGGCTCTGTTGTGGAACTTCACGCCCTGGCACCCAGCGACGACGCGGAAGAACCAGGGCTGGCGTTGCCCCGCCGAACGCCTCAACCAACACCGATATTCGGACTGTTGGCTGCAAAATCTGTTGATCTCCGGCTCCATGGGCGGTTACCGCTCACCACACCCCCAAAATCCGTGACGGTCAGCAAATTTCTGCTCAAAATAGACGCTCAGCCGATTAGCCGACGGGCCAATGGGGTTCCCTGCCCTCCCCGAACCGCTTCACCGCGTCTGCCATGCCCGCGACAAGGCGACGTCGAGGGCCGCGCTTCCTGGGTCATCTTCGAATGTTTCTTGCCGGACATCGCAAAGTCTCCTTCGACGATCGAGAGGGGTGGATCAGTCCAGGTGCATCGTCGGAGGCAGGTCCTCAGAAGTTAAAAGCAAAATCGAGAAGTTTTTCGCCTCCCTGTTTTTCGCCTCCCGCATGTTCCGCTGAAAATTGAACATTTGTGGAGCAGGCCGACCCTTCGCATGCGACCGTGGGAATTCTCAGTAAATTTGCAACAAGGACAATTGACAAAAATCTCTTGTGTGGAATCCGAGAATATGAATTTGGAGCCGGTTCGCTCTCCTAGTCCGGCAAACTGCATTCTCGCGGACAGGTAATTGCCCCTGAAACGGACGTACCACGTCACCGACACCCTGCCGCTGACGCCAGGAGTAAATACAGCAACAAACGGAATGAAATTTTGCCCATTTATGCTGAGTGTAGCGATATATTTAATGTTCTCATAAGTGTAATCATGCACATCGATGGTTGTTTTGAATGTTATCGTACAGTTTATACATGACATGTCGTTCATCTGTGCAGCGAATTCGAGCAGCCGTGCGTCTGGTCTCGATGGGGCCTGACCTAGTGTGTCGCCTCCGCTCGCAACACGGCCGAGCATTGCAATGCTCACAAACGTGAGCACAATATGCATTTGTATACGCGTCATTGTATGCGCCTTGCAATGCGACGAGTTGAGGTTGGTTCCCCGTAAACTATAGCCGAATGGCACTGACAGAGCCATAACCTCTTACCGGTCCGGGGCCTGTACAAGATAGGCCCTCCTCGACTTCCCGGCGGGCCTTTGCCACCCAAGCGGCCAGGGCCCGACCATAGGGCGGGTTGACGAAGACGATGCCGTGCCAGGTGACCGACAGCCCGTAGCCCTCGGCCGTCAGGTGGACCCGGGCTTTCACCCGGGTCCGCGACCGCCGCGACGCGCACGGGTCGAGGTCGAACCGGCCGAAAATCGAGTGTAGGGCCTCCAGCAAGGGCGCCGGCGTCTCCCAGGTGTCGTCCGTCGACGAATTCCCGGCGTGGGTGAAGAACGCCCGCGCCTGGCCACGCCGGGCGAGATAGGTCCCGGCCCCGAGAACCGTGAGGACTCGCTCCAGGGTCGAGAGCCGCCCCTCCCCCCGCCGCTCCAGGGCGACGACCGTCGGATGGGACACCTCGACCAGGGCCGCCAGCCCCCGCTGCGAGAGGCCGCGGCGACGGCGGAGCGTCGCCACACGCACGCCGAGCGAATCCCCGGCCGGGAGGTTCCGCCCGGCCAGCTCGAGCCCCAGGGGCTCCAACGCGGTGCGCCACGAGTCGAGGTTGCCCCGTCCGGCCTCCAGGGGCCGGATGGTGGGCAGGGAGAGGCCGGTCAGGCGGGCGAGCTCGGCTTGGGTAGTCCGGGACGCTTTTCGATGGTCGCGGAGGTCGGGCCCGAGCCCGGAATGCCAAGGAAGTTTGAGCAAATCGGCGCCTCCCTCGGGCCGGAATGCCAAGGAAGTTTAATCGCCGCGTCGCGCGATTGGGAGGGTCATGCCCTTGGTTGTCCACGGTCTGGTCCCCTGCCCCACTCTCGTCAGTCACCGGGAAATCCCGAGGAGTTGCCAGCGCTACAGGGAATTATCCCCGGCTATCCGAGGCTGGGCCGCCCTCCACGAGTGGGGGTCGATCTCGCGGTTTATGATCGCATCAAGCCTGCCGATGGCCTCATGAAGATCCTCCTTCTCCAAGCCAGTGTAGACGCCAAGGGTCAGGTTGATGTCGCTGTATCGAGCCAGGGCCACCTTGGACATGACTCCCGAGCGGGCCAGATCGGTGACGAAGGTCTTCCTCAGGGCGTGAAAGTCTGCGAACCGGCCGTTGACCTCATCGGGAATTCCCGCCGCCTTCATGTCATGTTGGACCATGACACCTCCCTCTTTGTAGAGTGACCAATTGCCTGGCCAGAGCAGGGCTGTCCTGGGTTTGCCTTCCAGCCAAGTCCTTAAGGTTAACCTCCTCCTTCCGGGACTTCGACCGGGGATCGAACCAGTCTTGGCAGCTTCGAGAGAACCTTCGGGAGGGAGCTCCGGACCCGGCGACTCGGTTTCGAGTTCATGGGGAGAACGGTGGTTTCGGGGATTGTAGGCTTCGGGCCGCATAGCTGTGCCGTCCCCTATTGTTCCCGACCACGCCGTTACTGGAACTGCTTCCTAGCAACGTTAGATAGGTGCCTCAGCCTCACGACTGGAACCGGTAGCGTTATTCCTCGTGCCGGCCATCGTTCTGCTTGAAGTGACCTCGGTTCCGGTCCGGACAGACTTCCGAATCTCACCTCTCTGGTTGGCCTGGAAGATTTCGCCGGAGTTGACCTCCAGGGCAGTGAGCCAGCCCACACGGGTAGGGTCCGTATCGATCATGACCAGGAAGCCGAGGTCCCGTACTTTGCCGTGGGGTAAGCGAGTATGACCGGCGACGACGGGCTTGCCCGAAACATGGGGGGCCGTCCGATCAGGTTGGATGGCATCCCAACGTAGGCTCTGGTCCGACTGTTTAGACATCGGCTGGTCGGGGATGTAGTTGGCGTGAACGAAGATGAACCCGTCCGTCTCGTGAAATACCCGGCAGTGTTGCTTCAAGAACCGAAAATGCTCAGGATCGATCAGTTTTTGGTCGGGGTATGATCTCCGGGTGGTGACACCTCCGCAGTCCAGCCAGTAGCGAAGGTCGTCATGGCTACGCGCGGCCTTGAAAAGCATCTCCTCGTGATTCCCCATCAAGAGGATGAGTTGGCAGCGGGCGGATAGATCGATCAGTTGCTGGACGGCCCCCCTGGTGTCGGGGCCATAGTCGATAACGTCGCCGAGGACCACGATGGTGTCGTCGGACTGGGGATTGATGGTTCCGATCAAGGTGCTCAGGGCCGTCGAACAGCCGTGGATATCCCCGATTGCGAAGAGACGATTGGGCATGGCGTCTCTGATTCTCCAGGGGGTTGGGCCATCTGATCTTGGACTGGTCGGAGTCTGATTCGTCCCCTGACCAGGGGCGGCAACGGGATCAAGCCTGCGTGACGTCCGTCACGGTGTAGCCCGGATGGGAACCTTGAGCGTTCATCCTGGCCTGAAGACTCGAAGTGGCGGAGATGAAGACGGTGAGAGGAGAGGGGCTGTGATCACCCTTGGGAGCGGAGCCGAACCGAGAGAGCCGGACACGATAATTGCGGGGCCCGTTGAGGCTGCGGTTGTCGTTTTGGCCTGCGGAGTTGTTAAACATCGTCGGTTTCCTCTGGGTTCAGGGGAGAAGCAATGAGAAGTCTAAAACTCCTCACGTTATGACTACCCGCCGCAACACGATCGCACTCGCAGTCGGAAGGGGCGGTGCTTACCGGCAAGTGCGTTCCCGTGTTGAATTCAGCGAGTCGAGAGGATTGTCCCTGAATCAGAAGACACCAGTGGGTCAGCCTGATTGATGCCGTCGAAAGAGGAAATTGCCGCGGTGATGGATCCGAGAAGCTACGGGGTCGGGCTCCAAGAGTTGAGGCTAGACGGGATTGATCAGCGACAATTAAAATTCCCGCCCGCATTGACTCACAGTTTCTGTCACCGAAAATAGCCTGTTGCCTCACCAGAATGTTACCAGCCTCTGGAGGTGCAGGATGGGCACCAAACTTAGCAAGCAGACCAGGCTCGAACTCCTCGAAGCGCTACGGGAACGCTATCGAAATGCATCAAAGATCGAGAAAACCCGGATTCTCGATGAATTCATCGACATCGCCGCCTTTCACCGCAAGCATGCGATCCGCCTCCTCAAGGGAATCGGTCCCCTCATGCCCGATCCACCCCGACTCGGCCGGACGATCTATTCCGAGGCAGTCCGCGAAGCCCTCGTCGTCCTCTGGGAGGCTGCGGATCGGATCTGTGGCAAACGCCTCAAAGCGATCCTCCCCAGTCTGATCTCAGCCATGGAGCGGCACGGCCATCTGACGCTCGACGCGAAGGTCCGTCAACTCCTTCTCGCAGCCAGTCCCGCGACCATCGATCGGTTGCTGGCGCCGATCCGGGGCACGGCAGGCCACCGCAGGAAGCGGAAGCCGACGACGAAATCCGGCCGGGAGATCCCCGTGCGGACGTTCGCGGATTGGAAGGAGCCGGCCCCTGGATTCCTGGAGATCGACTTCGTTGCCCACGGCGGCGACTCGATGCAGGGGACGTTTCTGTGGAGCCTGGTGGCAACCGATGTGTGTTCGGGCTGGACCGAAGCCGTCGCACTGGTGGCTCGGGAGCAGTCTTTGGTCGTCGAGGGACTCGAAGTCATCCGCCGCCACTTGCCGGTATCGGTCCTCGGGATCGACTCGGACAACGACAGCGCTTTTATCAACGAGACACTCCAGGGCTACTGTAAGGAGCAGAAGATCGAGTTCACGCGGTCGCGACCTTACCAGAAGAATGACCAGGCCTGGATCGAGCAGAAGAACGGCACGGTGATCCGACGATTCGTGGGCTACCGCCGGTTCTCCGGCCTGATCGCCGGTCAGTGCCTGGCACGTCTCTACGGAATGGTCCGCTTGTATGTGAATTATTTCCAGCCGTCGTTCAAGCTCCTCTCCAAGACGCGGGACGGGGCCAAGATCAAGAAGCGGTATCACAAGCCGGCGACACCTTGCGAACGCCTCCTGGCTCATGCCTCGGTCTCCGACGCGGCCAGGGAAGCGCTCCGAGCGGAACTCGCCCCGCTCGATCCAGCGGCCCTCCTGCATCAGATCCGGGAGGGGCAAGCCGCTCTTGCCGCGCTCGGTTCGGGTGACCTTAGTCGCGGCCCGGAACGGCAGAGCCTGGAGGAGTTCCTCGCCCAGCTCCCGGAGTTGTGGCGTGAGGGGGAAGTCCGTCCGACTCATCGCAATGAATCCTCATCATCGCACACTTGGCGGACCCGGAAGGACCCGTTCGAGGAGGTCTGGCCGGAGATCCTCTTGTGGCTCCAACACGATCCCGATTCGACGGCTAAGTCCTTGATGGATCGGTTGCAGCGAGTTTACCCCGGCCGGTTCCCAGACGGGCTGCTGCGGACCTTACAACGCCGCGTCCGGGAGTGGCGTCATGTGATGGCAAGATCGCTTGTTCATGGCATCCGGCATGGGAATGGAGCCGATGAGGAGCCGCTCGTCGTCGGTGAGAGTGCGTCGGATTCGACGCGGGAGAATGGCACCAAACCCGTCAAACTGAGAAGGAGCGAACCCGAATCGTGACAAGCCTGATCGGAGTCCAGGAGGGCTATAGTCCACGGGCGAGTCAAATCCATGTTCATTAGAATTTTTGATGAAACCGGGGTTGGGAGAGAAGGTGGTGAACGTTTGGTCCAAGGAACTGGTTTTGCCGCTTTCGTGCCAATCCCGAAGGAAAGACAGGGCGGCATCGTGCCGCCCCTCCTTCGGTCTTGGCCCCTGGGTCGGCGCTCGGGCCGTGTCGCCACGGAGCCCTATCCTCCGCCCAGGCCATCCTCCATCGTAGCGCCGTCTACCCCCTCGAGCAACGACCTCTCGGCGATCAGACGGCAGCCTGAACTCACGCGCGGGTGGCTCTCCTCCTTTCTCACGCCGCATCCAACTTGCGGTCCCGCTCCTCGAAGATCGTTCTGGCAAGTGTCGGACGAAGTCGATGATGGAGTCACGGGTGTCATGGGGAACCCAGGTACTGGCCAGAGCCCACCCCTCCCACCACCAAACAAAAATTGGCATTTATGCATGTTTTGTATTAATTCGGTGATAACTTCGTTCTTGCGTTGGAGCTTGTCGCGGAGTGCGGCGATGCTGGGTCTCAAAGTCTGTCCCGGAAGGTGAATCCAGAGATCAGAGATGGGGACGCGGTCGATCAGATGACGCCTGAGAATGGCGACCTTCTCGACACGTGTATAATCGCTCGAAGTTCTGTCAACGCTGAGTTGAGAATGAAACGGCTCTGGACCACTGGTAGCATACTTGACTGAGGCAACACGGCAGGGAATTTTAATTGTCGCCAATCACGGGATCATTTCCGTTCAGGTCAAGGGCTGTTCGGAGATGCTCGAGTAGCATTCCTCGGAGTTCTGGTGGACGGACGACCCGAGCCCTCCCTGACCATCCCAGAACCCAGTGCACGACCTCGTTCAGGCCGTCGACCTGAAAACCGAGCGTGACGCTGCCGTCCTTGTGTCGGTCTATCTTCTGGGTGTGATGCCAGGTTGTCTCGGTGACCAGGTCGGCGGCCTCTTTGGAGAACCTGACCTCGACCACGTAGCTTTGGTCTCCCCGATAGACACCCCAGGCATCGCCGAAATAGACCTTCAGATTGAAGTTGTCGGGGACCACCGAAGGGGCGTCGAGGGGTCGCAAGGTCTTGAATCGAGGGACCCGGTAGGTTTGTGGCTGGTCGGAACCTTCGGGGCGGGCGATGAGATACCAGGATTGCTTGACCAGGCAGAGTCGGTAGGGGTGGAGCTCAAGTCGCTTCGGTTTGGGCTCATACGGGGTGGCGTAGGAGCCGGTGAGCCGTTGCCTCTTGATGAGGGCCCACTGGATGGTCTTGATCGTCTCGTGGTGGCGGCTGTGGTCGGCAAGCTTGAGGTCGAAAACGGAGGTCACCCTCTCGACCTCGGCGAGCAAGGTGGCCGCTTTCTCTCGTGACGAAACCTGGAGTTTACGGGTGGTTGGTCCGGCCCCACTGGTCACGTCCAGACCCGGTGCGGAAGTGAGCGTGGCAGCCGTGGCCTGGCCGACCAGTTCGTCATCGCTGAGATTCACACTGGGGAAGTGGAAGCCCGGTCGTACCCGAAGACATTGGTCCTCCCGGTCGTGATAATAGGGAACCCCAGCCATCTCCAAGACGGCGAGATCACGGAAGATGGTACGTTCCGAGCACTCCAACTCGAGGGCTATCTCCTTGATCGTGGATCGGCCCCGCCCCTGGATGAGTTCCAGGACTCGTAGGACCCGGGCGAAGCGAGCCGCTTGACGCAGGCGACGGTCAGAATCTGACCGTCGGGGACGGTCGTCTTTAGGCATGAGAGAGTTCCTGAGGCTGAATCTTGTAAAGTTCTCTTCATGTTCAAGCATCGTCGCCAGTGGTCCACAGGATCCTGGCGACGGTCTGGGGCATCGCTTGGGCTTAGTTTTCCTACGATCGCGTCGACGGAAGGGAAGGTTGTTACTGACCCTTCTGCAGCTTGACGACCTCCTCCGTCTTGGTCCTGGCCTTGGACCAGATGAGTTCGACGGAATCGTTTGGGATCGTCTTCCATCCGTCCGATTCTGTGACAGGAAGCTGGTAATGGGTGGCGTAGTCGTCGATCCCGGTGCTTCCTTCGGGGTAGAGGTTCAGGAGAATCCCATGGATTGTTGCGATTTTGAAGTCCGTGAACTGGCCGATTGATCCCACGGAACCAGCGGCCACTTTCATCTTGGATTGCTCCTGGGCCAGGTCGACCATGGCGGGGATTTGGAGCTTCACGTCCCAGATGGCTGCCGCGTCCTTGTAAATCTGCAAAGCCTCGGAGTAGCCCTGGATCACTCGTTGTTCCCGATCAGAATCCACCTTGTCCTTGGCCAAGGAGACCTCCGTGGCGAACTTTCCCAGAAGCTCTCCGAATCGTTGACGGTTCATCCCGACATCCTGAGCAGACTGGAGCTCCGTCGCGGTCCTGTTGACCGGCTCGAAGACCTCGGGCCGGAAGGTGGGTTTAGGGGGCTCCGACGCGGGTTTGTCGGAACAACCGGCCGAGATGACCGCTACGAGCATCAGGGGTATTATTCTAGTTGAGTTCATGGGTATGCCTCTTTAGACAAAGTTGGAGTCAGGACTTGCGGGGGGCGTCGAGGGGGCTGTGGAAGGGGACGTCGTATCCAGATTGAGGGAGATGCCGAGGGCTAGCTGCACGGCCTGGGGATCGTCCCCCATCATCCGTTCGTGCTCGGTGTAACACAGTGTCGGGCTGATGAGCCGAAATCGTTCCTTGACCTGTTCGAGCCAGTCGGAGACCGGTGCATCATCGCCGTGAATGATGAGATAACCCGACTTCGGGTGAGTGATCCGGCCCCGGGAGAGTCCCGTGTGGTGATCTCGGAGTCGAGACCTGAGCACCTTGGGCTCATTGCCCCACGTCGTCGCCAGGAAGTCGAGGACGGTCGGCCAGAACTGTCGATGAGACACCCCGTCCCAGACACCAAGGTCGTGACAAGTCACGAGATCCCAAGTGATGCCGTCGGGTCGGGGTTTGGGAAGCCAGTAGTAAGCCCCGGTGAGTGAGAGGTCCGGGAGGGGCCTTCGCGGACGGGGCTGGGCTGAATCCGAAGGGCGTGAATTCAAAAGTATCGCTCCATAAGATAATCTACGTAGGCTCCGTGGGTGTCCCCGTGCGTGAGGGCCAGGGAATGGATCAGGTCGGGGTAGGCGATGGCACGAAACTTGACCCTGGGGCGGCAAGCATTGGTGGAGAGCTGGAATCGCCTGATCTCGTCCTCGTGGATGGCGGCATCGGGCCCGGGGGCCGGATACCAGAGGTACACCAGCTCGAAGTTCGGAGTTCCATGGAACCCGGCGTTGACACCAAGTATGTGCTTGATGAGCTGGGCGACCTTCAATCGCTGGAAGAGGATTTCGCCCTGGTGGATCTGATTGGCCAATTCCTGGAGAGGCTCGAGACCCTCCCACATCGCCGCGTTCTCGGGAGCCAGGTAGCGGTCTGCGAATGGACCTTGATCCTGGGTGTAGAGTTCCGCAAACTTCGATTCGATCGCAATCGCCTTGGTGACCCCGGGTTCAGCTTGATCTCGGTATCTGATCACCACGTCGAGATGGGGTGGGACAGTCTGAGCTTTGGGTGAGACCGGCCAGTTGATGGGGTAACGTGCTTCAAAGCGGACGTCCTGGACCGTGAAGTTGACGAGGGCCGGACAAATCGCCGAGATGATCGGTGCGTAGTCCTGGTAGAGCCGCCAGTAGTTGAAGACGTTGGCGACCAGGGCCGAGCTGGAATGGACGGCTTTCATGTTCCGGTTGAGTTCGTCTCCGGCCCCGGCCTGATATTCCAGGATGGCCTCTGCCGTGAGAGGCAGAAAGAGATTGTCGTTCAAGGAGGCCGCATAACCGGCTTCATCGATCGTGATGCCGTGGCGACGGGCCCAAGAATATTGACGTTCCGCGATGTACTTGGACGGGTGCATGAGTCTCGTCTTCCTCGTAATTTGAGGGGATTTGACGAGATCATAGGTCTGTCTGATGACACCAGTAGGTCAGCCCTGAACCGGGATGTCCGGAGTTTTTTGGGAATCTTCCTCTCGCTCACCCCGAGCATGGTCCTGACATTCCATCAATGGCCTTGGAGAGACGATCCAGGGCGAGGACCACCCCCTCGGCTTCGGTCAGTAACCGTTGGGCCGCCTCTTTGGCGAGTTCCGCAATGGACCGAGCGTCGTCGCCGGTTGAAGGGGCTTGGACTTCGTCCTTCCGTTTGGGCTGGAGGTGCGGGAAGAGTCCCTTGTAGCCTTCTCGAATCCGGTAGCTCTGGTTGAGGTCGTCGAAGTACCAGGGAACCCCAGCCGCCGACAAGGTTTGCAAGTCCCGGTAAACAGTCCGCTGGGAACATTCGAGTTCCGCGGCAATGCTCTCCGCGGTCCAGGGACCCGGACTCTGGATGAGTTGAAGGACACGAAGGACCCGTGCCAACCGATCGGTTTGGCGAACCCTCCGTTCGGCGTCTGTCCGTTTCTTGGCCATCTGATTGAGTGGTCCCCAAGGTGGCGGAAATCGGAGTTCCGCCAACTTGCAGGGGATGCTAGCCGATGGCTCTGCCAGCCCAGGGTCAGTTGACTGACAGGGTTTTTCGGGAGGGGTCGGGATTCCGGGCTCCGTCGAGCTCAATCGGGACCGATGGCTGGAACCCCGGAAGAGTCACGGTCGTCGCTGATGCAATCGGGTCCGGTCTCGATCTGCTGGGGAGATTGACCTGTTTGAATTCGAGGTAGTCGGTGAGATCCTCGACCACATGACGTTCAGCACGGGTCATCCATCGCGACTGTCGGCGGAGGAGGCTGATGATCTCTCTGTACCCGAGTTGGCCCACGAATGGGTTTCGGGGTAACCCGACCAGCCGGTCAAAGTGGGGGATCGCCGTTTGGAGGTGTCGAGGATCGCGGTAGCGATCCACAAGGGGATGGCCCGTTTGAGGAGAGAGAACCAGGACCACGAAGTCACGGGGGGATTGGGCGAAGAGTTGATCGTCTGAGTCGAGGTAGCCTGCTTGATGCAGACCGACGCGGATATTACGGATCAACTGGTCACTGGGATAGCCGTTCTGACCGTCGTCACCCGAGACGTGGGTGGAGAGAGCCGCACCGTATTTCGCTTCGATGAAGACCGTGGTCGGCGGATTCTCCCAGGTCAGGACGGCATCAACCTGCGTGGAACCCTCGTCCCAGGGGAGAAGCTCCTTCGGATAGCAGGGCTGATTCTGCCAGAGCTGAATCTTGAACCGTCGAAAGACCTGGCGTCGAAACCGAGCTGTCCCGAGGGCCTCATTCAAGAAGTCGGGGAGCCACCAGCGGGCGTTCAAGTAGCTCAGGGCTTGGAAGATGTGCCCAGTGATCACGTCCTCGGACGTAGTTCGAACGATGAGGGGGCATCGGATCTCACCGGCCTTGGCGTGCGAACAGAGATTCCCTGCTTTGCCCTGAAGTTCCGTCAACATCCGACCACCTCCTTGACTCCAGGGTGGATGTTCACTTCTTGGCGTCTGTTTCCCGTCCATTCGCGGCAAGGGCGGTAAAAAGCACAGCCAGAGCAATTGAGAGGTGACTCCACCGGGTAGAAAACTCCGGCTTCGACTCCCGTTTCCACGGCTCCAATCAGATCCCCGAGTCGTTGATAGTCCGTCGAAGTTCGGATGGCCTGGATCTTCTGAACTTTCGGCGACCTGGTCTTCACCAGGACCGTGAATTCGACGGCTGGTTCTTCTCCGGTCATTTCGTAGAGGGCGTTGGCGTAGAACGTGGGCTGAAGGGACGTGGCAACCTCGGATTCCGAGTAGGACCGACCCGAGGTCTTGAGTTCGCCAACCTGAAGCGAGTTGTCGTCCTGACGGGTGATCAGGTCCGCCACGACCAGGATGGGTTTTTCGAGGTAGTCTCCCCGAGAATTTGCGATCGGGGCCAGCATTGGTTTCTCAATGGCCACGATGTTCGTCGGGGGCGGTTCTTTGAGGTAAACCTCCACCAAGGCCACTCCGAGACTGCGAGTGTCCTCCCGGGACTTGTCACCCGAGTGAACGACCTGCCCTCGAGCCTCCTGTTCGTCCCAGGCGGCGAGATAGGCCGCCTGGATTTGCTGAGCTTGAACGGGATCGCCGGATTGGATCGTTCGGTGATAATGGGCCAGGGCTGAGTGGAGGGCCGACCCAAGGACCTGGGCGTCGGACAACGTCTTCCGAGGGAGTTTCTGGACCCGCTCGAAGTGATATTGGAGTGGACATTTGAGATACTGACTAACCGAGGAATAGGACCAGTGAGGCCTCGTCGTCTTGATCATGATTGCCTCCGGAAATGAGAACGGGGCGACGGGTTGGTCGTCCCCGTGCCCCTTGAGATGGAAGGGTCCGACTTCCGATCAATGACGGTTGCGGTCGTTGACGGCCCCATTTCCACTGAGTTGGTCGATGATCCGTCCTGCCTCGGCCTTGGTCAGGTCGTAGGACGAGCAGCGTCGACCGATGGCATCCTCGATGAAGAGTTCGAGCTTGGTGCCGAATAGTTTTTCCCGCTTGGCCAGGGTGGTGAGGTACTGGACCTGCTTGTTACTCGCCGGTTCCCCACGCTGGGGACTTCCGTTGCGGTGGCCGTTGGATGACGGGTTCTCGTCGGAGTCGTTCTGGTGGCGACCGTTGGACTTGCCGTTGTTCCCGTGGTCAGGCTGGGCGTCGGCATCCCGACGGGCGAAGGCGTCGATCTCCCGGGACTCGGAGATCTGGCGATCCAGGGCCTCTTCCGCCAGGTTGTAGAGCTCCTTGATCCGCTCGATCACGGACTCAGGGTCGTCGATAGTGGCATGAATCTCCCCCTCCAGGTTCAGCGTAAATCCTCGGGAGTTGTAGTCTTTGGACATCTTGCGACTGATCCCGACGTTGGCACGGAGCATGGTAGGTCCTCTCTGGGTATCCATCTGAGCCAATCTCGGCGTCCTCCGTACCCACGAGGCGTGCAGCTTACTCCGAGCCGACAGACCGGCGAAGTGGTCAACGCGAACCGGCTTCCCGTGATGGATCTTCAGGGATGCCTCGTTGTATGCCCTACCCGACGAGTGCAAGCTATAAGGCCAAATTCTATATGGACCTTCCAAAAACGTTCTAAGCTACTAAAAGCAAAGTCTGGGCTGATACACCGGGGGACCGTCATGTTCAGGTCGAAGCTGAAGGCGTTGAAGGTCAGCAAGGGTGTCTCGTGGGCTGAAATCTCTCAGAAGACGGGGATATCCCCGGGGACGTTGAGCCGTCTCTCCGCCGACAAGAGCTGGACGACCAACACGAGACACCTCGAGGCCCTCTGCCGGTATTTCCGCTGCAAGCTTGACGACCTACTGGAGTTTCACCCTAGGATCGGGAACGAGCCATCCGTCCATATCGACGATCTCTATCCCTCCGGTCGCAGGAGGACCACCCGCCCCGTTGCCGCCCAAGTTGGGGGGACAAACGAGCGGACCCCACGGTCTACGGCCCCTACTCGCCGACGTCGACGGCCGTCGTCCTGAACGGCACATCCGGTCCCTCCAGTTGGGGTGTGAAGACAGGGAACGTAGGGCCAGATTATGTGGCGACCGTTTTGCGAGGCTCGGGAGTATGTGCGGTCACTGAAGCTCCAGACCTCCGCCGAATATGGCGACTGGAGTGCGGCTGGTCATCGCCCTTCTGATGTCCCGGCCTCTCCAAACAAGATTTACGAGGAGTGGGTCGGCTGGGCCGACTGGCTGGGTACGGGGGGGCCGCGTCCCAAGCGGTTGTCGAAGGCGACGGAACTGCTCCCGTTCGAGGAGGCCCGTGCTTTCGTCCAGGGCCTGAGCCTGTCGAGCCAGCGGGACTATTTCGAGTGGAGCAAGTCGGAGGAGCGGCCACCGAACATCCCATCCAATCCGCGGCAGGCGTACGGGGCCCAATGGACGAATTGGAAGGACTGGCTCGGGCTGCGGTTGGCTACCATCAGGCCATTCGCGGAAGCCCGGGAATTCGCTCGCTCCTTGGAACTCAGGACGCGACGCGACTGGGTCGAGTATTCCCAGCGTCCCGACTTCCCGAGGGACATCCCCGTCTATCCCGAGAGCTATTACACGCAGAAACTCTGGCAGGGATGGAGCGACTGGTTGGGCGTCTATCAGGAGTGGAACCATCTCTCGATCGCGTCGTTCCTCGATTCCTTGAAGCTCGTCGTCGAGGAATTGCAGGAGGTTGATCTGTATCTCATCCTCAGCCGCAACGGGATGTTGAAGCGGCGTTGGGACCTCAGCAACTCCCACCTCCTCCGGGGCCTCATCGGGGTACGCACGGCCGAAGAGGTCGAGAGGCTCAAGGGGAGCGTCGTCACTTCGGAGCGAAGGGGGGATGGGTCGGCCGAACAAGCCGGGGTTGGCCAAGTATCCGACGTCGTGGACGAATCAGACCTCGAGCTGGGGCGGAGAGCCCGGCTGGGCACTTTGAAGAACTTGGAGCAGCTCAGGTCTTTGGACCGGATCGCCGAGTTGCGGATCACGGACGACGCCGAGATCATCGAGTTCCTGATCGAGAATCGGGTGGCGGCTTTGTGGCAGGCCTTCTTCGACGAGACTCCCGGCTTCACGGTCGAAGGGCTCCTCGGGGCGAAGTACGGCGATTATGCCGGTCGGGCCCGGGACCGCTTCCTGGAGGAGTATCGTTCCGTCATCAGCTTACCCCTGCCCCCCGAGTACGCCTTCACAGTTCGGGGAGAGTGGACCGAACCCAACCTGATGCAGCGGTTAACAGCGTTGAGGCTCCTCCGTCTGCGACGGCTCGGCAATTGGTCCGGGGTGGGTGCCGGTAAGACCAATGCCGCCATCTTCGCCTCCGGCGTGATGAACGCCGGGCTGACCGTCGTGCTGGCAGCGAACGCCACGTTGGAGGGGTGGAAGACCGCCATCCTCGGGATGTTCCCAGACGCCCGAGTCCACGTGAAGGACCCCCTCTCATTTAGTCCGATGCCCGAGGGTCGCAACTTCCTGGTCCTGAACTACGAGTCGTTTCAGCAGGATTGGACCGAGAAGTTCGTCCCCAAATTGACTGATGGGCATCGGATCGATTTCCTCATTCTCGACGAGGTTCAGCTCGCCCGGCAGAGGATGGAGAGCCGGGAATCGTATCGGCGAGAAATGGTCGAGGAACTGGTCGTGAGGGCCACTACCCGGAACCCGGAAATCCGCGTCCTCGGGATGTCCGCCACTCCAGTCGTGAACAACCTGTACGAGGCGAAGAGGATGCTAGAATTGGTCCTCGGCCAGGATTTGAAGGACCTGCCGGTGTCGTCGAGTCTCGCGAATGCCATCAACGTCCACATGCTTCTGAAGCGGGTCGGGCTCCGCCACCGGCCCAATTATGAAATTCAGACGGAGATCCAGACACCGTTCCTCGATGGTATGCACCTCCTCGACGAACTCCAACGGGTGGCAGCTGGGAACATCCTGGCCTTGGAGCAAGCGATCCTCGGCCCGAAACTTGCCTTCCTCTCGGATGTCGTGCGTCCCGGTACGATGATCTACACCCACTACGTGTCGAAGATCATTGACCGAATCGCCGAGGTCGTGGAGGGGAAGGGCCTGACCGTCGGCCGCTACACCGGCGACGACAAGACGGGATTGAGCGACTTCAAAGAACGCAAGGTCGACGTGCTGATCGGGTCGGCACCGATTGGTACAGGAGTCGATGGTCTCCAACATGTTTGCGACCGTCTTGTCTTTATGTCACTCCCCTGGACTCATGCCGAATACGAGCAGATCATCGGCCGTATCAAGCGGAAGGGGTCGGTCTTCGACAAGATCGAGGTCCTGATCCCGATGGTCGCCCTGCGGGAGGACCACGCCGGGATCTGGTCGTGGGACGACTTGAGGAAACGCTGCATCGAATACAAGCGTACCTTGGCGGATGCCGCCCTCGATGGGACGATCCCGCTCGACAAGATCATGTCAAAGGAGGAGATGCATCGCCGTTCTATTGCGGCTCTCCACGAATGGATTGATCGAGTGAAGGGCCGCCCTCCATCCCCGGCGGAGCCCGCGAATCCGGTAGCCTCCGCCTGAGGAGGTGACAGGCTTAGTTGGTGGAGGCCATCTCGACGGCCAGCCCGAAGGCCCTCTCCTTGAGCCGGGCTCCGGTGCCGAACCAGGAGCTATCGAGGCGATTGGCGGCCCGGTCGAACTCCGACTTGGCACGGGTGGGGCGGTGATGGTCGACGTACTCGGTCAGTGCGTTGAACATGGCCCACGAGGTCAGCTTGATCTCGGGGATGTCCTGGCCCTTGCCGTTCTCGAACAGCCGGAACAACTCGTCCCGGACGTTCTGGGACCGGGCGGGATTGCCGTCCTCGGGGTCGGGGTAGAGGGCCTTGAAGTATCCCGAGACCTGGGCGTAGGAAGGGTAGTGACGGGACATGAGGTCAAACTGGTTTTCCAGGTCGTCGAAGTAGCGGGCGGCGATGCCCAGGACTTCCCTTGCCTGCCTGATCTTGGAGGTCAGGTTGCCCTGATGGCGTATGGCAACCCCCTCCCCCCGCCCTTCGCGGTCCGCCATCGCCAATGTGTTGGAGCAGACGCAGCGAATGGAGGTGAAGAAGACCCGGAGGGCGGAGGAGCCGTCGTGGCTGTTGCTGAGGAGGAGGTACTTCTCGGAGACGTCGTCGGAAAACCGGATCCGCATCTGTCCGGGGAGTTTGGCCAATAGCCAGACCTTCTCACCCTTCCGGAGGGCTCCGGCGGTGTGATACCTCAAGGAACCGTCGGCCACGATGGTGTCGAGGAACGCAAAGGCTTCGCGGTTCTGGACTGGGACGTAGGTGTTTCCCACGACCCCGAGGATGTCGTCGGTGTCGGTACGCACGACCGCCCTGCGGCTGGTGACGTGGATGCCGTCGGTGGTGGTCAGGTTGGCGAGCGTGACGTCGTAGTCAAGACTGGCGGCCTGGATTGCTTCCCGTGCGGTGGCGGGGGCGTCGAGACGACAACCCAACCCATGCCACGGGACCTCGCCGACGTAGAACATCGCGGTGCGGCCGTTGACGGTGCAGAGCTCATGACCCATAGCTGTCACTTCCTCTTGAGAGAATCGTGCCCCGAGGCGTGGGCCGGATCGTTCGTGCCTCAAGAGGACTACCCGAGCGACGAGAAGAGCACGCGGGTAACGCCAATGGGACTTCTCATGGGGAGCGAGATGGATCCGAACGTCGAGAGCTCGGATTCATTTCCGGACCCGGTCAAAGTTGTCTCGATGTTGAGCTTTTGAGATGAGGTGAATCCCGATGCGCTGATCCCACTCTGGACTCCGTTCAGGTTGTCGGGGTGGTTGGCATGGTGGGTCCGGAAGGTTTGGAGGGGCTGATGATCGCGGATAACGAAGCCAATGTCGTCTATGTCGCCGACACTCTGGAGTGGAGATTCCCCTCTGTCTTTGAAGGGTTGAGAACCATTCTAGAAAAGCACGGCATCCCATTCCGGACCATCCGGGGGACTCGTGACGTCTGGTGCCGTGATTACTTGCCGATTCAAGTAACCGAGGACCGCTTCGTCCAGTTCCGGTACTCCCCCGACTATCTGACTGGGAAATACAAACACCTTAGGGCCGACGGCGAGATCGGTCCGACGTTGCCGTTCATCAGAAACTGCGTCCGATCCGAGATCGTGCTGGATGGGGGGAATGTCGTCGGGCGGGGAGATCGGGCCATCGTGACGGACAAGGTTCTCTGCGAGAATCCTGGGCGACCGCGAAGCCAGCTCTTCCATGAATTAAAGGACGCCTTGAATCTGAGGGAGTTGATCGTCATCCCTCAGGAACCTCTTGACCCGATCGGCCACTCGGACGGGATGGTCCGATGGCTGGACGACCGAAGGGTCGTTGTGAACGACTACAGGGACATCGGCGAGCGGTTTCGGTCCAGGATGCTTCGATCCCTCGAACGCTTTCGACTCGAACCCATCGAGATTCCTTACTGCCCCCAAAACGGCGGACGGGGGGGAATCTCGTCGGCCGTAGGCAACTGGGCGAACTTCCTCCACGTAGGTGGGCTGATCATCCTGCCCATCTTCGGATTGGAGGATGACCAGACCGTCTTACAGAAGCTCCGGGAGCGATGCCCTCAAAATGCGATTGAGGGGGTAGTTTGTCGGGATTTGGCGGAGGAGGGAGGAGTCGTCAATTGCGTGACCTGGCAGGTGAACCGGGCTCCGGCGGGGCACGTGGGATAGGGTTCGCCCCGTCCATGACAGAACAGGAACCCCTGTCCTCGGACTTTTTTTTGATCGGCCGTCGCTGAAGGGCGGGCGATTGTTCAGCCTCACCCGCCTCTGTACAATTGAGGCCTATGGACAAAAGAACCGTAAATGTTCTGGACCTCGTCAACTCGGTGCTGAAAGGATCGTGATGCGTGTCCCGAAAACGCTTACCCAAGGCCCAAGCGATTGTCGATGAGATTCTTATTACCTGATTGCCGGCCGTCGACTTGTGAGACTTGAAGGCCGTCGGATCGCCGCGGAGACCCGGATAAGAGAGGAACATCCATGGGCCACAAAAGACCGGCCGTTGTCCTCCTCAGCGGCGGACTGGACTCGACGACGACATTGGCTCTCGCCCATCGGGACGGTTTCGACCTCTTCGCCCTGAGCTTCCGTTACGGGCAGCGTCATCTTGCCGAGCTCGAGGCTGCCCGTCGGGTGGCTGAGAGGCTCGGCGTCGTGAAACACATCATCGCGGACATCGACCTGCGTCAGTTCGGAGGCTCCGCCCTGACCTCGGATCTCGACGTTCCCAAGGGACGGACACCAAACGAGATGGGTGCTGGGATACCCGTCACGTATGTCCCGGCCAGGAACACGGTCTTCCTTTCCTTCGCCTTGGCCTGGGCCGAGGTCCTGGGATCGACCGACATCTTCATCGGGGTTAACGCTCTTGATTACAGCGGTTATCCCGACTGCCGTCCGGAATTCATCGCGGCTTTCGAGTCAATGGCGAACCTAGCCACGAAAATGGGCGTCGAGGGATCGCGGCCTCTCACCATCCACACCCCCCTGATCGCCCTGACCAAGGCCGAGATCATCAGGACGGGGATCGAGTTGGGTGTGGACTATGCGATGACGGTGACTTGTTACGATCCCTCTCCCGGCGGCGAAGCCTGTGGAGCCTGTGACGCGTGCCTCTTGCGTCGAAAGGGATTCGAGGAGAACGGTCTGAGCGACCCGGCTCGTTACGTTTCGGAAACCGCGGTGGTCCCATGAGCTACGCAGTCAAGTCCATCTTCTACACGCTCCAAGGTGAGGGGGCGAACACCGGCCGACCGGCTGTCTTCTGCCGGTTTGCGGGGTGCAACCTCTGGTCAGGACGTGAGGAAGACCGGCTCACCGCGAAGTGCTCGTTCTGCGACACCGATTTCGTGGGGACGGACGGACCTGGGGGTGGGCGGTTCCACTCGGCCGGGGAGCTGGCACAGGCGGTCCTGGGTTACTGGCCTAGCCCGCCGGCCGTTGGGCGGCCATTCGTCGTCTGCACGGGCGGTGAACCGCTCTTGCAACTAGACGAAGCCCTCGTCGTGGCCCTGCACGACCACGGTTTCGAGATCGCCGTCGAGACCAACGGCACCGTCCGACCGCCCCGCGGACTGGACTGGATCACGGTCAGCCCGAAAGCCGGGTCGGACTTGGTCATTCAGGCCGGTCAAGAGTTGAAGCTGGTTTTCCCTCAGGCAGGGCTACGGCCGGAGCCCTTCGAGGGGCTGGATTTCCGCCACTTCTTCCTCCAGCCCATGGATGGGACGGAGGCCGAGGTTAACACCCGGCTCGCCGTGCGGTACTGCCTTGAGCACCCGTGTTGGAGGTTGAGCCTCCAGACCCACAAGATGCTGGGGATCCCCTGATGCTTGACCTGACGGGTGGTGTGAATGACACGCGGGGAACGGAGCCGCTGGTCGACGTCCAGAACCACGCCGACGATCGATGCGTCCCCATCGACCAGGTCGGGGTGAGCAATCTGCGTTACCCGATCGTGGTGCTTGACCGTGCCAACCAGAAGCAACCGACCGTGGCGAGCCTGTCGATGTCGGTCAACCTGCCCCACCACTTCAAGGGGACGCACATGAGCCGCTTCGTCGAGGTGCTGAACGAGCACCGCGGTGAGGTGACCATGTTCACGCTTCCCGCGATCCTTGACGGGCTGAGGTCGCGGCTTCAAGCCGAGAGTGCCCGCATCGAGGTCCGGTTCCCTTACTTCCTGGAACGCGTGGCCCCGGTTAGTGGGGCTCGAGCCCTGATGGGTTACGATTGCTCATTCATCGGCGAAGCGAGCGAGGCTGGGGAGGACTTTGTGCTGGGCGTACGGATACCCGTGACCAGCCTCTGCCCGTGCAGCAAGGCGATCAGCGATTACGGGGCCCACAACCAGCGGGGGCACGTGACGATCGAGGTGCGTGGGGGACAAAACGGTGGGACGGGTCCCGAACTCATCTGGATCGAGGAACTGGTCGAGGTAGCGGAGCGGTCCGCGTCAGCCCCGGTGTTCGCCCTGCTGAAGCGGGAGGACGAGCGGTTCGTGACGATGCAGGCCTACGACAACCCGGCGTTCGTCGAGGACATCGTGCGGAATGCGGCCCTCATCCTCCGCGTGGATGAACGAATCACCTGGTTCCGGGTCCACGCGGAGAATCAGGAAAGCATCCATAACCACGATGCGTTCGCCCAGGTCGAGTGGGCCCGAATCTGACCGGAATACCCGGGTCTATCGACGGGCAGCGGGAATTGTTCGAAGGAATTCGTCCATCACGCGGCTTCGCATGGGTAGCAACTCGGAGTTTTTCCAGCATTAATGATGCGAGAACTAGATGCTCCTTGCGACTTCCCGGCCCGATATCGCCTGGATTGAGCTATCGAGATGACTACGATCAGAGAATCCATGGAGGCCATCGGTTTCGGGATGCCTGCGGTTGTTGCACTCTCCCCTGACCTGAGGCGTGCTTATCAGCACTTCGCCGAATGGAAGCTGGATACTCATTGCGGGTCCGAGTGCCAGAAGCTGTTAGACCTGGCAACCCCTCTGCTGGAAGCCGCTGACCCGGCGGCCCGTCCTGAACTTTGGCGAGGAATCGTTTCCGCCATGGCGATCATTTGCGTAGGCTAGGTTTCGAGGAACTGCATGACGCGGATTCTAGTGGTCACTTCCTGCACGGGCGAGAAGCTCGTCGAGACCAATGGTGCTCTGACCCTCGATGACTTCCAACAAGGCGGGGACCATCTTGCTCAACGTGAACGGAGCCTTTGCGAGTTCATGACCCCGGCTGAGACCCTGTACACCGGCCAGCAGCATGTCCGGCTCATGCGAGGAGTTCGGGCCTTTCGAGACAACTCCCGAGAAGTAAGTCGGAAGGATAACCTAGAACTTTGGGTCATCTCGGCCGGTTACGGCTTGATCCCTGGCGATCGCAAAATTGCCCCGTATGAATGCACGTTCCAGGGGATGAGAACCAAGGCCCTTCGGTCGTGGGCAGATCAGCTCGGGGTGCCGGCGGCTATCCGAAAGCTCCTCGCACGGCCCTTCGACCTGGCCTTGATCAACCTGGGAGATGCCTATCTCGAGGCATGCCACTTGGGCCCGGACGTGACGCTCGGAGGGCCAACCATCTTGTTCTGCGGGACGACGGCGGCCAAACGCTTGCCCCGCCTGGATCAACTTCGCGTCGTGACGCTCTCCAACCCGCAAGCCAAGCGGTTCTCGTGCGGCTTGGTGGGGCTGAAGGGGGAGGTCTCGGGACGGATCCTTGAGCGGATGGCCCAGGAACCCGAGGCCATGCTGCGGCAATCCGTCGACCCAATGATCGACGTCCTCGACATTCTGGATGGTTCGGCGTCCCCTGTGAAGGCCACAAGGGCGAAGGCTAGGGTCAATCCGGTCGTCGATCGGGTGATCACAATCCCCGTTCCGTGGCGGCAGAAGCCACACCGTGATCGGCTCCGCTACTTCATCCCCGAGTGGGACGACCTGGTTGATCCCGAGTACGATTTCGAAACCGATACCCATTCGGGAGGCTCTGGCGACTGGTCGAATCAGGTCTACGCACACCAGATGTATCCCGAGCCCAACTATGACGGGATCCTCGTCTCCAAGGTCGTCGCGGAGAAGAGTAAGAAGAAGAAAGAGCGGATCAACGCCCTCGGCGTCCATCGGTTTCTCAGAGTCCCGCCCGATTTCCCGGTCATGGGGGACTGCGGGGCTTTCGGGTACATCCAGCAGGAACATCCGCCTTACTCGACCGAGGAGATTCTCGATTACTATACCCGCCTTGGCTTCGATTATGGGGTCTCCGTCGACCACCTCATCGTGACTGCGACGACAGCTCAGAAGCAGCATCGTTACGAGTTGACGATCCATAACGCTGAGGAGTTTCTCAAGGAGCACCGGAAACGACGATTGCCGTGGGAGCCGATCGGTGCCGTTCAGGGCTGGGACGCCAAGAGCTATACCGAAGCAGCCCGCAAGGTCGTCAAGATGGGGTATAATTACATCGCACTAGGCGGTTTGGTCAGGACATCCACATCCGACATCCTGACGATCCTCGAAGACGTCCATCACGTCGTGCCGGATGGCGTACAGGTCCACCTCTTCGGGCTCGCCCGGCTAAACGCAATATCCAATTTTGCCAGGCTGGGCGTGAATTCGGTCGATAGTGCCTCCTACCTCCGCCAGGCATGGATGCGGATCGGCCAGAGCTATCTTTCAGAGCACGGTGCATATGCCGCTCTGAGGATACCCGAGGCTGGCAAAAGCTTCCGTGCAAAGCAAATGACGGGTCACGCCGAGCTCAGTGAAACCCGCATCCAGAGCCTCGAGCAATCCGCGATTGGGAGCGTCCGAGCCCTTGCCCGGGAGAAATGCTCGGTCGAGACCTGCCTGGATCATCTGCTCGAATACGATCGCTTCGTCACGAGCGACCGGGTCAATATGACAGATTTGTATCGCCGAACGCTCACGGACCGCCCCTGGGAACGGTGCCCCTGCAACATCTGTCGCCGATGGGGCGTCGAGGTTATCATCTTCCGGGGCAACAACCGCAACCGACGGCGGGGCTTCCACAACACCTACGTGTTTTACGATCTGCTTCAGAAAGCCCTGCGAGGGGACTCGGTTGATCTCCAAGACACGACGGCGGAAGAGGCGGAGGAACTTCCTCTCTTTGCGTCGATCCCGGGGCAAGCAATTTGAGATTCGACCTTCACCTTCGAGCCGGCATCAAGCAACAGATCGACGACCTCGCGGAAGAGATGTGTCGGTGGGAGGAAACACCCCGCATCGCCGAGGCCGAGGGCCGGAAGATCCGGAATGCCGTAAGTTCGTTTTCGCACTGTACGCAGGTAGGCGACCTCAGGATCGGCGGCGTCGACGGCTCGGGCGACTATCCGTCGGTCGTCTACGCCGACTCGTTCATCTACGTCACGGTTGCACACGGTACGATTTACGAGTCCGAATTAACTTGTGGATTGCGAGAGTGCTCTCCTGGCTTCGACCCTGTCATTGACTTCACCTGGCTCCCGGGAGCGGAACTTGCTTGGAGATCAGCCCTGGACACTGCGTTCGAACGGCTCGCAGGTCGTTCGATTGACGATGTCCTTCAGGACTCGGATTATAGAAAGCTCAAGTCGGATGCGACCGGGCGGGCCCAGCCGGTCAAGGTTCTGAAGGAGGCTTTGGTCCGGCCTCATGCGTCCGACGCCGGCAACATCGGCATCCAGCTCCGATCGCTGGGCGAGCTGGGGGCGGCCTTGCGGTTGATCAAGTGCCCGCACCGGCTCGACTACGTCTTGATGGATGGGACGCTCTCGCTACCCTTCGTGACGCGGACCGATCTTAGCCTCTTCCAGGAGCATCTCAAGCGGCTATGCTGCGTCGAGGCCCGCAGCCGTGGTGTGGGCTTCTTCGCCCTGAGCAAGTCGCACGGGCTCCCCTCGATGGAGCTGATCGAAGAATTGGCCAGGGAGCACCAGGGGCTAGATCGCGGGAAACCCGCCGAGCACTGGTTCCTCCGGATTCCCACAATTGAACTCGACGGTTGGGAATCGCAACTCGTTGAAGGTCGCAGGATTCCGCCTCAGGGGGCGATTTCTTATCTGGTCCGGTTCCATCGAACGACGCCAGTACTCCGCCTCGACATGGATCGCGATTACTGGATTCGATGCGTGCGTGGAGAAGTGGGTGAGCAGACCCTTGCAAACGAGCAAAGGATCTTCGAGAATCTCGACTATTCCGGCCACGATCAGCGGTGTTTCGGGTATCCCTACCCTATCAAGGCCGGACATGATCGGGCCTCTTTGACTAAAGCAGAGCGTGTCGCTCTCCGCAAGCAGATCATCGACGCGGCGGTCCGGGCTGGGATGAAGCGGTCCCTGTTCCGCGACGCTTCTCAGGCGACGGGACACGAATAGGCGGTCCGATGGCAACCCTGGATGAGCTCATCGGATGTCTGGGCGTGCCGTTCGGCGTCTTGGCCGAGAGTAACACGAATCAATTGACTGTCATCGCCCGCGACACGGACGTTGCCGTGGGCGACCTGTTCCTCCTTCCGTGCCGCCGCGGCCCTGACCGAATTTACATCTTCCGGACCAACCAGTATGCGAACGTGCTCAATCGCACGATCGAGCTGGACGACGTGGCCCGGAACAAGTTGACGATGCCGGACTCGTACCTATCGGAGGATCTCGCCGACGAGAAGCTGATCGAGCTCGTCGGAATGGTGATGGGCTACGCGGAGTGGAACCCGGGGGAGGACGACTGGGATTTTCACCGTCCCCGCCGGCTTCCCCAGCACCTCTCGGACGTCTACCTGGTCGATCACGCGAACCCGCAGATCGGTCAGGTCATCCGAACGCTACTCCGCAGCCAGCTCGGCGAGTCCGGGATCTACGTAGGCGACCTCCTCGCGGGCGAGCGACCCCTGGCTGGCGTGCCGGTCTACTTGCCCCCGTTCGCCTTTTCCCACCACCTCGGCATCTTCGGTCGGACCGGCAGCGGCAAGAGCAACCTCATGATGGTCCTGCTCCGCTCGGTGCTGGAGCATAACCGAGGGGTGGCCTTCGGCACCACCCCCGGCCCTCGCGTCTCGATACTCGCCATCGACCCGCACGACGAGTTCCGCACCTGGCATGCGGCGATCGGCGGTGCCGATGGGATCCGAGGGATCGTCGAAGGGTATGGTCAGGGCGAGAGGTCCGAGCTAATCGAGCCGTTCTATTACCTGACAGCGAGGGATGCTGGCGGGGCCCTCGAACGGCGAGTGCGGCTCTCGCGGGCCGACCTGGTCCCCGACGACCTGGCCAGCGTGATGGAGTTCAGCGAGCAGCAGGTTGCCTTTGCGAACCAGCACTACGCGACCTTCGGCGAACAGTGGGTGGGCCGGCTGCTGCTAGGCGACCACGGAGAGGCCGCCGGGGGGCATGGTGGGGAGGTGGGGGCGGCCTTCCTGCCGGGCACGGTGTCCGCCGTCCAGCGGAGGCTCGCTTTCCTCCGTCATGGGCACACGCGGGTCTTCACCCGGTTCGACCCGGAAGCCGGCCTGCCCTACCTCTCCGACTTGCCAGACATTGTCTGTGCCCTGGAGCGGGGCCGCGTGATCGTCGTCGACACGACTCTGATGTCGGAGATGGAACAGTTCCTGATGACGACGGTCGTCGCCAGGGTCGTGTTTGGGCTCCGGAGAGCAATCCGATCGGCTGAGACGGTCGAAGACCTGCGGCGAGAGATTCGGCACGCCTTCGACAACGATCCGGAAGAAGGCCATCTGGGCCAGCAGAGCTTGGCCGACCGGCTGGTCGAGCAACTGGACGGAGGCGATCTGCCGTACTTGGATGGGGCGACCGTCAGGTCTTCGGAGCACCTCCCGTTCATTAACGTGGTGATCGAGGAGGCCCCCAGCGTCCTGAACCCAGATCGGCTCAGATTTGGAAGCATCTTCCGTGACATCAGCCGGCAGGGCCGGAAGTTCGGTATCGGGCTGACGGTCGTGAGCCAGCAGGTCAGCGTGATCGACCATGGGGTTCTGACGCAGCTCAACACGGAGCTTACCATGTCTCTCGGCAACGACCTCGAACGCCGGGAGGCCACACGCAATGCTTCTTCCGACCTGTCCGGGTTCGAGCGAGAGTTGCAGGTGATAGGCAAAGGCCAGGTCGTAGTTACCGGATCGTACCGGGACATGCCGCTTCCGATCCAGATTCCCAGATTCGAGTGAACGGGGTCATGACGGCAACAGAAATGAACGTGTTTCGGGATTTCTGAAACCACGAAATGGTGCATCAATGGCTGGCGAAGCTCAAGGCAAGTTCTACGAGGCACTTACGTACGTTCTGATTGCTGATTCGAAGATTCTCGGCGGGTCTCAATTGTATTGGGACAAGCCAGTTGCCGGACTGTCAAAGCGGCCTGATTTGGTCATCGGGGCCTCTCTGGATCATATCGATGCAGTTATCATGGTGACGCATAGCGGCTCAGCCAAAGAGTCAGAGAAGAAATATTGGAGGAATGCATGTGAATATGTTGAATCAAAGTTGTTTCTTGGAGGCAATCCATTTGTTCTTAACCTGGTTTACAATGCGGCAATGAAGCCCAACATTAAGGTGGTTTCGAAGTACTCGTTCGACGCGTCTATTATCGTCGAGGACGAAGCATTTGGCCCAACGCTTCTGACTTGGGCGGGGACTGCAATGGATAGCATTCCTCATGATGGCGACACCATTCAGTACGTTAGGGATCGCTTGCAATGCGATCTTGGTGCAAATCCCAAGCTGGCTACTGCGGTATCCGATCTTCGGCAGATGCTTATCGATGCGTTGCGAAACGCGAAGTCACTGAAGGCTCCGCTGATTAGTACAAGAACGCGAAAGGCCTTATCCGCAGATAAGGAGGCCCGCAAGACCGCATTGCGACGAGGCATCGCGAAAGCGATTTTGGTCGGAGATATCGACGCGATTTGGCAGCCTGCCAATACACAGAGCACATTTGCTGCACCGGATTACTGCAAAACGTTAAATTTTCACAAACCCTCGATCCTTGGAGACGTCGTTTGCGATCAGGACCTCATGTGGCTTCGGGAGAATCTGAGCCGAGAGTCCGTAAAGGAGATTATAAGCAATTGCCCAATCAAACAGATGCAGGTCTGGGTCGAACCTCTCAAAAACTTGGCGATCCTCGACCAATCGCAAGCATATGCTGCACAGCACTGGGATGAGTTGACAACTCCCGAGGGTCTCTATCATCATTTGGTAAAAACAAGTTCACGTGAATACATCAAATCTCATTTCGAGAACCGTTTCATTCCCCCAGGGTGGCTCTTCGACTATCTGCGAGAATTGTACAAGTCACATAAGAAGAGAAAGACGGCTTGGGGGTGGGCCGCCTTGGTGAAGGATTTGAAATTGGTCGATAAAGACTCCGCCTACCGCAGCTTTGTCTCTGAAGTTACTGGCATTCCAATTGAGGAGCTGAGCAATGATTGGAGTGGATTTCGCACCGTCACTTACGCATTGCCAGAGTGGATCATGGGGGATTCCAGGGCCAATTTTAAACTGAGGCCGACAGATCTGCCTCGGCTAGCTTACACATTCGCACCCAGGCTGGCCTCGGTACCCAAAGCGGCCCTGGAGGAACTTAAGCAGAGGATTCTGGGCTTCTACATCGCAAACTACCTGGAGGCAAAGCTGATTCAATACAGGAACTTCGATCCATTACGCATTCTGATCGAGCTCGAGTTGTCTAAAGCCGGCCTGCCGTACGAGTTCGTTGAGCGGTTCCCTTCAGCATTTGTTGAGAAGGCCACGGCAGCAGGTGAACGGTTTAACGTTCGAACCGGAGCAACTTCTGTATTGCGTTGCAACGACATGCTGATTTGTTGGAGGAGCGTGACCGGTCTCGGCAGAGACCACAAACAGAAAGAGTTGATCGCGAGAGCATTCGCTATCGGGCACACGTGGGGTGACGGTGGGTTCCGAGCGAGATCGAAGGTCAAGCGGTTGATTCTTGTCTTGGATGGTGATGTCGATGAACCAGACATTAAGGCTCTCTCTCGAGGGGGATGGGATGAAATCTTCTACCCCAACGAGCTGGACTCCCTCCCAATATCGATCAACATGTGATGCAATCAAATGAGCCGCAATTTAATTATTATAACGTTTTAAACGTATAATTACATTTGGTGTGGTCGGCTAAGTCTGGGGTTGAACTAAAGAAGCGGCGGAGTTTGTAGGAACTACCGTCCGGGGGCGACTCATGATCTCGTCGGCGTTGTTTCTGCAAGCCCTCAAGAACGGTACGGGTCGTACCCCGAACGCCGGCCAGAAGCAGGCCGTCGAGGCCCCCGGCGGAGCCGCCCTCTTCGTAGTCGCCGGGCCCGGAACCGGCAAGACCGCCACACTGACAATGCGGATGCTCAAGTTGATCTTCGTGGACGGGGTCGCCCCGCGAGGGATCCTTGCGACCACGTTCACCCGGAAGGCCGCCCAGGAGATCCGATCGAGATTGCTGACCTGGGGGTATGCGGTCCAGGAGGAACTCGTCTCGAACGGCAAACTCAGCAAGATGGACCGGCTTTGGCTCGAGCGGGTCGACATCAACCAGGTGCGGACGGGCACGATCGACGGCGTCTGCGAGGAGCTTCTTCGCGATTTCCGCGATCCCGGCACCGACCCGCCGATCCTCGCTGACAAATTCGTCTCGGACACACTGCTCCTACGCCAAGGCCTCTTCCAGTCGGACCGCTACAAGGACGACGACCTCGACACCTTCCTCTGCAATGTCCGAGGGACGGGCCGCTTCGGCTGGAACATCGGGGCCAAGAACAGCCTCGTCCGCACGATCTGGGACCGACGCCACCACGATCAGATGGACTGGGTGAAGTTCGCGGGTTCCGGAACCAGCCAGGAAGAGAAGCAAGCGATCACGCTGCTGGACTCCGCCCTGACCGATTACGCCAAGGAACTCGGCGATCGACTCATGGTCGACTTCGCCCAGCTGGAGCAGACCGTGCTCGCTCGCCTGGCGGCGGGCGGCCTCACGGAGTTCGCCGAGGAGTTGAAGGTCGTCCTCGTGGACGAATACCAGGACACCAACCTGCTCCAGGAGCGACTGTATTTCCAACTGGCCCAGCGTTGCGGCGGTGCCCTGACCGTGGTGGGGGATGACGATCAGAGCCTCTACCGGTTCCGCGGTGCGACGGTGGACCTCTTCAGCAACTTCGAGAAGCGGTTCACCTCGACGCTCGGTACGAAGCCGACGAAAATCTTCCTCAACGAGAATTACCGTTCCTCATCGGTCATCATCGATTTTGTGAACGATTACGCGAGCCTCGATGCCGGCTACCAGGGCGTTCGAGTGGCCGGGAAGCCCCGACTCGTGAACCCGAAACCGCGTGACGCCGAGATGCCCGTGCTCGGGATGTTCCGGAATTCTATTGAGGACCTCGCGGGCGATCTCGCACGTTTCATCCACGCTGTTACTCGCGGAGACGGCTTCGAGGTGAGAGGGCAATGGATCAGGGTTGATCGGGAGGCCTCGGGCGACGTCGGGGACTGTGCCCTCCTCTGCAGTTCCCCCCAGGAATACGGCAGCGGGACCCCCCTCAAGGAGAGGCTGCCGCTCCTCCTGAGGCGGGAGCTGGGGCAGCTGAACCCGCCCATCCCCGTGTTCAACCCGCGGGGGCAAGACCTCGCCGTGATTCCTTCAGTCGAGCGGCTCGGGGGGTTGTTGCTCGAGTGCCTCGATCCGGGAGGCCCAATCCAGTCTGTGATGCGAGGCCTCTCGAACGAGATCCAGGCGACTTTCAACACGTGGCGAGCCAGGACGCTCGCCTGGCTTGACGGGGACAGTAAGCTAGAGCCGCTCCGTGATTACGCGGTGAACTGGGCCAGCCGAGACGCGGATCGCCCTGGATATGCTTGGCCCAAGAGCACGCCCTGCATCGAGCTGCTCTACGCCCTCATCCACTGGATGCCCGAGCTTCACGACGACCCCGAAGGGCAGGTCTACTTGGAGGTCTTCACGAGGCAGCTCGGGGCGGCGGAACAGGTCAGCGGATTCAAGGCTCGAGTCGTCACCGATCCCGATAAGCCGGATCTAACGCGGACTTCCGTCGGTCATCTACTCCTGTACTTCCTCGCCCCGATCGCCTCCGGTGCGGCCGGGGTCGACGAGGAGTTGATCGAGAGCTTCCCTCGTGACCGGCTGAACATGCTGTCGATCCACCAGAGCAAGGGACTCGAGTTCCCGTTAGTCATCGTGGACGTCGGTTCCGACTTCAAGGGTAGATACCCCGCCCAGGCTTTCAAGCGGTTCCCCCGGAATCCCGGCCCGCCGCACAATCTCGAGGACTTGCTGCGGCCTCACAGCCCCCTGGCGACCCTGAGGCGGAGCGGTCTCGATCGTGCCTTCGACGACCTCTATCGCCAGTATTTTGTGGCATTCAGCCGACCACAGGACGTGTTGCTCCTGGTCGGCCTGAACGCCACGCGACCCGGTGGTAACGTCGAGAATGTTGCCACCGGACGGGATAGGACCGGCGTGAATCGCTGGTCGCCCCCGCCGTTTCTGGAGATCTGATCGATGCCGCTCTCCGTCCGCCCGCCGATCAACACGCTCCCCTCGTACAGCCTGACCGGCGACCTACTCGGCTTCCTCCGATGCGGCCTCCAGTACCGCTACTCCCGGGTGGGCAATCTCCCCCCCTCACACCCCGTGCAGCTCTGGTTCGGCCAGTTCATCCACGCCGTGCTCGAAGAGTCATATCGCCAGGTCAAGGAGGCCAAGTGCGAGATGCCGCCCTGGCCGCAAGACAAGCTCGACGGGATCATGGACCGGATCGACCGGCGGTTGGCTGCACGGAACATCCGCTGCTGGGATGACGCGTCGGAACACCTGGGGCGGCGGCGGGCTACGGCCGCCGTGAACGAGCTGGGTCCGCTCCTCTTCCCGCTGATCAACCAGGCGGAGGTCCGCGTCCGGGGGGCGAGGAAGCTGCCGGCCGGGCTGGAGGGAGTTGTCGCCAGGGACATCGAGCGTTACGAGATGCTCGGCGTCATCGACGTCGTGACCCAGGTCGAACTCTTCAACCCCAAGTTCCGGGGCAACAAGCTCCTGGAGCTGGTCGTCGAGGAGCTCCCCAGCACGCCGCCTCAGGAATTCGAGGTGATCGTCGACTATAAGGGTATGAAGCGGCCCGATCAGTCGGAGGCAGGGGCCGGACTCTGGGAGATCTACGAGTGGCAGATCCACACCTATGCCCACTTGCGGTCGCTGCTCACGACGAAGCCGATCATCGCCGGAGTGCTGGTGTATCTGAATGAATTGGTGCCAACGAAGACCGACTTCTTCGCCCTACGAAGAGCTCTTAAGCGTACTGTCACACAAACCCTGTTGGAATCCGTCACCTAATTCTTGTGGGTATGGCTTCGGGGCCCTTCGAGATAGGAGATTCGAATGAACCGGTCAGAACGACGGTTTCGTGCTTGCAAATGGCTGCTGATCCGCCTTTTGGTCGCCTGTTGATCTGGGTCGTTGGTCGTGTCCAGGACATTCTGTTGGATGTCGCTGAAGATCGTTTCACACGGATTGTCGTCCGGGCTTCGCTTTGGCAGGCTGGTCCATTGCAGCCCCAATCGTCGCATCATCGCACGGGTCGCTCGGGCCTTGATCGGGTGGGCCGGATCCCGATCCAGGGCCAACCGCAGGAGGCGTCCGGGATACCATCGCCGGATTCGCCGCAGGAATTGGCAGACGTACTTCGCCCCCTTGCCCGGGTAGAAGGCCCAATGGACACGGCCGTGGTTCACGTCATAGAGCAAAAACAGGTAGAACCGACCGCGGATCTTTTGGTTGCGCTGCAAGACCAGGCGCTTGGCCGTGGTGTAACATCGTCCGCCGTACGCCTTGACGGTGATCGGCTGGACGTCGAAGAACGCCAAGACGGCCCGACGGGGTCGGTGTTGCCACCACACTCTCAACCGATGCAAAATCACACGCCGATTCGGGTCGGTGCTGAAGAGTTTGCGGCGGATGCGGCGAAATGTATACCCCCCTTTTTGAGCACCCGACGAAGGTGCTCACGGCTGATCGACTTGACGATTTTCTCTCGGATCAGGACGTCACGCAACTTGGCCAGGGTCCAGCGGCCGAACGGCAACCCGAGGGTCGTGGGCGATTGGCCGGCCAGGCGCCAAACGGCCGCGATTTGCTCTTGGGACAGGTGTGGAGGAGCGCCGACGGTGCGCGGTCGGCTCAGAGAGGACAGGCCGTGCTGCGCGAAGTCGCGGAGATCGGCATATACGGTGTTGACATGGACATGGAGCAACCGGGCGATCGCGGTGGCGGAAAGATCGGCGGAGCGAAGCAAGAGCACCTCCGCGCGACGACGCTGCCAAGGTCGTAGAGGCTTCTCAAGCCATTGATGGACCCGGCGGAGTTCGGCCGGGGTCGGTTTCCGTGCTGTCAGAGGACGTGACATGGTGGAACCTCCGCTCTGGGTGGACCACCAACCATTCTAACAAAACAGGCGACAAGAATTCCGACAGGGATTCTGTGACGCTACGCTTAAGGCCCGGAACGAGAATGTCATCCTCCCCGACCCGGGCAGCGAGGACGAGAAGATCCTCCGGGAATGGGCCGGGAAAGGAAGGGACGAACAACCCCCTCTGCTGTCACTCGGGTTTCGTCTCAAGCGAGCCATCCGGGTGATCCCCATCTCCGAGGAATCCGAGGCGGAGTCGCTCAGGGCGTTCGACGACACGGTCGCAAGGATCGAGAAATGCGTCGCGGAAGAGGCCAGGACGGGCCGTGTCATCGCCTCGTGGGAGAAAAATCCCCATAACGAGCCAACCTGCGTGGCGTGTGACTCGAAGACTTACTGCCCAGATCACAAGAAGGATACTTCCCCTCGACTTCCTGGTGTCAAGGTAACGCCTTGAGGGGCTGAGTCAATCAGCCCCGGCCGCTTCACTTGACCCCAGAGTGACAACCTATGACCCTCAGCCATCCAGGGACTTTTCGATTGACTGAGTGGTGTACATCAGCCTGTGAGTTGAGAAGGGTAGTGCCGTCTGGCACGCCGCGGCCAGGTTGCAGAGTGCCAGATGGAGACGATCCGCCGGCGAAGGATCGGCGATTGCGATGTCCGGGCGTCCCCAGAGCCTGCCATCGACGGCGAGCTTGACGTAGGAGCTCGAATCGACCGAGTCGACCCCGTGCCGGAAGAGCTCGGCGACGATATCCGGCTTGCCCAAGCCGAACACGTGCAAGGGCCGGTCACCGATCTCGCCGCGGACCGCATCGACGATCTCCAGGACCGCCTTCAAGTCTCGGGCCCGTGGGACCAGGCCTCCGATTGCCACTCCGTCGAATGGGCTCCCGGCGTACTCCCTGGCACAGGTCCGGGCCTTCTTCGCGTCCCAGGCCTGCACGCAGGCGTACAACCTCAGATCTGACCGCCGTCGGTTCGCGAGGGCCCAATGGGCGTTCGCGATCGTCAGGGATTGGCGGACTTTCGCGTCGGCCGGCTTCGTCCCCGGCGGGATCGGGAAGTCGAGCGTGAAGGCGACGTCCGCGATCTGCTCCTGCAACTCCAGGGCATCCAGCGGGGTCAAGAGTTGGCTCGTCCCATCGACCATTCGTTCAATGCACCCGAGCCCATTCCTCTTCCGAACCTGGGAATCCTTGAACAGGGCGGAGAAGCCGCCCGAATCGACGAGGAGTGGCAAGTTCGGCCGATCGTTCAGGTCCCGGTTCTTGGCGTAGTGATAGCTGACCATCATCGCCGGGGCCAGGCGAGGGAGATACGGCCTGACGAGATCGTCCAGGGGGTACTCCTCCCCGAACGTGGTGACGGGGACGTAGGCGGGGAAGCGGATGATGCCGCTTCGGGTCTTCAAATTTCGTGCGGTCGGTTCCACGGTTCTTGCGATCTCCCGCCCGGGGACGGGGCTTCGAACCAGAGGTCCCGCAGGTTGATCGGGCCTGACGACCGGTCGTTCTCGGTCGTGTTCACTGCCGCGTAGAGTGATCGATCACCCCGGGCGAGGCGGACGGCCAGGACATGCTTGCACGTCTGGCCTTTCCTAGCGTCCGGGCAATCGCAAACCCAGTCCGATCCCTGCTGCCTCACCACGTGCGGTTCGAGCCCTCCCCAGACGTGATACGTACCCTCGCCGGCGGGTCGGAGCTTGAGGTCCAGGGAACGGCGGAGTCGATAGGGATCGATCCCGTGACTCTTCCATTCCGGGGCTTCCGGAAATGTCGGTGCCGACGCACGGGATTCACGGTACCAGTAGGCGGATCGCGTCCGGACGAGATCGACGGCGGCTTCCGTCCATTTCCGGGCACGACGCAAGGACATCCCCGGCATCGCGGCCAGGGTTTCCGGTTCCGCCTGGGCGAGAGATTCCAGATCGGTGATCTCCGCCAACTTGAGCCGGCGGGCCCAGGCGGGTCCCAGGCCCGGGATCAGGGTCAGCGTGATGACCTCCTCGTCGAGACCGGCCTGCACCATCCGTTGAAGAGCGTGAATCTTCTCCGCCAAGCTCACCTCCTGTTCGATCGACGGGGAGTTCTGGTCGTCCTCCGTCTTCTCAATCCGCTGGATGTCGGCCATCGCGGTGAGTAGGCGTTCGAGAGACTCCTTCAGACGGAGTATCTCGAACGGGTAACAACCGGAGAGTTCCGCCACCTGTTCCGCGTCCCCGGTGCGTGTCCAGGCTCGGCCCACGCTCGCCATCTTCAAAGCCGCCAGGAGCCGTTTCCCCCTAACCCCGAGGCGTTGTTCCAGATCGGATCGGGCCTTGCCCAAGAATTGCGAGTTCTCACGAGCGAGGGCGTCCGCCAAGTCGTCGAGCTCCTCGAAATCGACCGGCAGCACCGGCTCGCAGTCGGAACTCGATGCGGCGATGAGCAAGAGGTCCAGGAAGGATGCCGCGGGTTCGTCCTCCAGGGCGGCCTGGAAGAGCTGGACGGTCGCCGGTTCCAGGAGGTGGCGTGCCGCGATCCGTCCCAGTCGCGTGGGAAGGAGCCGGATCTCCCCGGAACCCGGCTCGCGATCCGTGTCGTCGCGAACCAGATCCGCCTCTTGCATCTGCCAGAGGAGTTTGTTGAGGTCGGGCAATCGGTCCTGGTGGGCCGCGAGCGATTGCCCGAAGGTGCGGCTCAATTGTCCGGCGGTCCGGGAGAGCCCGCTACTGAGCTCCGCCAAGATCTGCTCCGCGAGGTACCGTGGTTGGCACAGGCCCGAACGGACCGGCTCGAAGATTCCCCGAGAGTAGCCGTCCGCCGCCCGGTCCCACGTGGGCGTCAAGAGGACCGCCTCGCCAGACGGGTCAAGGCCGGGCCTGCCCGCACGGCCGACCCTCTGCCAGACCTGGTTGGTGGGGAGCGGCCGGAACTCGCCGCCATCGAAGAACTGCACGTCGTAGAGCACGACCTGTCGGACCGGCAGATTCAACCCCATCTCGAGGGTGGATGTCGCCACGAGCACGTCTAACGTCCCACGTCGGAATCCGTCCTCGATCTCCTTCCGAGAGGCATGGTTCAGGCCGGCGTGATGGTGTCGGGCTCGAAGACCCTTTTCTGCCAAGAACCGACTCAACCCTTCGGCCCGCCGCCGGCTCTGGACGAAGACCAGGCTCTTGCCACCCTGTTCCACGCACCGGCATACCTCGGCCCAGAGTAGCTCCGGCTTCTCGTCGGCCTTGCGGAAGCGGACGATCCGCCAGTCGATCGGGATTGGCCGCCAGTCGGAGGTAAACTCCACGCCCTGGAGCCACGATGCCAGCTCCACCCGGTTACCCAGGGTCGCGGAAAGTCCCAAGACCTGGACGAACGGGTTGAGACGCTGGAATCGCGAGATGGCCCCCTCCAGGCGGGCACCACGTTGCCGATCGCCCAGGAGGTGAATCTCGTCCACGACCAGCAGGTCCACCTCCGGAATCCAGCCCCAGTGGGACCGCCAGGATCGCGTGCAGGCATCCAGTCGCTCCGGGGTCATGACCAGCAACCGAGCGTCGTAGTAGCTGACTGGGTAGGGCCGTTTGGAAGTCCCGTACTCACCCGTGAAGACGCCCACCGGTGAAGGGTCGAATCGATCCCGCCAGCGATCCATCAATTCGGTGGCCAGGGCCCGCAAAGGCGTGAGGTAAATCGCCCTCCTGCCCCGCCCCAGCACCTGGGCGATGGATTGTTCGGCCAGCCAGGTCTTCCCGCTTCCGGTCGGCATCTGGAGGACGCAGCTGAACCCCGAATCGATCAGCCCGCGTTCCAAGATGGCGGCTTGGGGTGGAGTCAGTGACAAGAATAATCCTCCAGGCCTTGAGGTAGCCGAATGAGTTCCGAAGGCGTCTTGATGCGGGGCCGAACGTTGGGGGCCGATGAAAGCATAACCGCCGAAATCGGTCAATCAGAGTAGGCGTTTGGTATTCCGAACGCCGACAGATTATAATGATCGATGTGCGGAGGTATCCGTGGACGCGAACGATCGGGCTGCCGAGAATCTCCGGTACTTGCTCTTTACTCGCGGGGAGCCTCGCGCGCTCTGGGCGGATCGAGTGACGGAGTGGGCTGGCTGCGACCGTCGCCGTGCCATGCGACTCCTCCGTTCTGGCCGGTTCACACCGAGCGAGCAAGACCGGATCACCAGGGTTTGCGAAGTCTCGACCGAGGAGTTGCGGTTCGGACGACTCGTCCCCGACCGGCCGGATTTGATTCTCCAAGAGAACCTTCGCTATTTGCTGGACATCCTGGAACACGGCGAGCAGAAGCGTCTGGCGGGACTGCTTGAGATGGAGACGGGTACGGTCTCTCGGTGGCGGGGGGGCAAGCAACTCCCCGAGCGGAAGACACAGGCAGCATTGGCCCGCTACTTCGGTCTCCCCCCAGGGACGGACCTCCAGGCCGACCCGGTCTTCCTGTCCTACCCGCCGGCCGACGAACGTCAGAGACGACATTGGCTCCGGGAGCGGATCGAGTCCATCTCGCCGGACCTACTTGGGGAACTCTTCCCCGCCCTGGAACGACTCCTCGAGGACGAATGAGAAGGCTTGACTGCGGCACAACAGGGACCACTGGACGGCAAACCCCTCCAGACTGGTCGGCATTCGGGCTGCTCCCTCCCTGGGATCAGGTCGTAGAACTCCTTGCCCCAGCGACCCGCCCCCGATCAATCCAGGTCAAGGCTCTCGGCGAATTACGGGTGTTGGACGGGCGACGGAACTTGATCGTGGCGGCCCCAACCAACGGAGGGAAGAGCCTCGTCGGCCTGCTGATGCTCCTGGAGGCAGTGCGGCGAGGCCGACGTGCCATCCTGCTCGAGCCCCTGCGGGCAATCGCCCGGGAGAAGTATGACGAATTATCACCGCTCGTCCCCGGGCTCGGGCGTTTGCTGGGCCGTCCGGTCGAGGTCCGCCTGACCACCGGCGACTATCGCCTGGACGACGAGTTCTTCTCGCAGGCCCCTCCAAGGTCGGGTGAGCTGATCATCGCGACTCCCGAGCGGCTGGACGCGATCCTCCGTAACGCGGCCCACGAGGATTGGGTCGCCACGATCGGGGCAGTCTGCCTGGACGAGGCTCACCTGATCGGTTCGACGCACCGTGGGCCGGTCCAGGAATTCCTTCTCACCTCGCTCCTCTGCCGCCCCGAACCCCCGCGGCTGATCTTGCTGTCGGCCACAATCGGGCAGCCGGACCGGATTCAAGCCTGGCTCGCTCCCTGCGACGTGGTGCACGAGGGCGATCGGAACCCGCCCCTGCACAAGGAAGTGCTGGCCCTGGATCCGGGCGAGGATCCCTCCCAAGCATCGGTCGATTGGGCCCGGAGAGTACTGGACGATCCCGGTGCCTCCGCCCTCATCTTCGTCTACCAGACGAGGTCGGCCGAGAAGTTGGCCCGACAGATCCACGAATCGATCGACGGGGCGGCGGGGCCGGTGGGTCCGCTGGCTTACCACGCCCAACTCAGCATGCAACGCCGCCGTGAGGTCCGAGAGGCTTACGCCTTGGGTGATTGCCGCTGCGTGGTGACGACCACGGCGTTGGCCTTGGGGGTCAACCTGCCGGCAACCCACGTCCTGGTCCGCGACAGTACGTTTCCGGGTGTCGGTCCCCTACCGACGGCGGAGTTGCTCCAGATCCTGGGTAGGGCCGGTCGGCAGGATCGGGCCGGTCGGGGGTCGGTCCTGCTCCGCCCCGAAGACGCCTGGCAGCCGTCCGAACTGTCCTCCGCCCTGAGAGACGAGACGGTCCTTCCGCTGACGTCTTCCTTTGATAGATCCATGGCTCGGTTCTCGCGAACTCGGCCTCCCAATATCGCTGAACTCGAGCCGCTTGCCACCGCCATCGCAGGCCTCCTGGCCCGGTCGCCCGAGGAAGGATGTCGCCTCGAAGACCTGGAAGTCTTCATGCGACGGAGCCTCGGAGGAAGTGGTCTCGTGGGGCTACTCGGCCCAGGGCTCTCGTGGCTGTGCGATCCGTCCCGTCGGCTCGCCTTTCGGGATGAGCTGGGCCGATATCGCCTGACGGTGCTCGGCCGGAATGCGACCAAAGCCGTCCTGCCACTGCCGGTCGCGGCTGGCGTGGGGCAGTTGTTTCGGGACCTGCTGAGCCTCGATCCCGAAGACGACATCCTAGCCGGCTGGGGCCCCTTGGACCATCTCATCGCCCTGGACCTGCTGTCGGGCCGGTCCCCCCGGCTCCGGAGTTTCAGTCAGCGATTGGGTGAGCAACTGGAGGGCTGGATGGAGGCCCACCCGGATTCCCCCTCAGTGCTATATCGCCGCTGGATTGTTGGCCAGTCCGGCTTCTCGCGGGCCGAAGAGGTTTTCGGTTCCCTCGGACTGGTCCCCGAGGCAAACGGTAAGGTGGACGGGGTCGAGGCGGCACGCCGCATGGCCTATCTGTCCGTTTTCCGGTCGGTGGTGCTCTTAGAAAGGGGCCGGGGACAGGTCATAGCCGATCTGGAGCGACGGTGGTCCGTGACGGGTCTCGAGGGGGTCGAGGAACGCTGGCGGGACGACGTAATCTGGCTCGCGACGTCATTGGCCCGCACCCTAGAACTGAGGTGTTTCTATCATCATCTAGTCGAGTCTTGCGGGGCTAACGAAGGGCGAATCCGGAGGGTGCGAGGCATCCTGAGGCAATTACGTCAGCAACTCTACGAATTGCAGGACCATCTGAAATATTGCTCACCGTTGGGTCCGGTGCTCCGTGGGCTCCGCCGGGTCATCAATCCCGGCCAGGGGAACCTTGCGGGGGTGCAGACGATCCGGCGGCTGGAGGAGTCCGGGATCCGGACCCTGGCCGATCTGGCGAAGTCGACGGAGGAGGATCTGGTCCGCCTGGGGATCCAGCGGCGATTCGCGGCCCAGATCCTGACGTACGTGCGACGTCGGCTCCAATAACCCCGCGGGATGAACCCGGGCGAAGGTGGTGGGTTCGCCCGGAGAGAACGCGAAACAGCTCACGCCCATCTCGTCGGATGAATTCAGTCATCCAGCCAGGTCCGGAGTCGGGCGTGGCGGAGTCGACCCGATTTGGCCGCTTCGTCCTGGCCTGTGATCAGAGCACGACGACCCAGGTAGCCCGGGTTCAGGTGTGGGGTGTCCGGCCGATAGGTTTGGGTCATAGCCCGTCTCTCCGTGTCGCTCCATGAGGAGACCCAGGCGACGGTCCGAACAGACCCATCCGATTGACGGGTGCCGAATTCTAGGGCTCCGACCAACTTCTCGTGACCGTGGCCCGGGGTACCCGGCTTGGATCCGGTGACGAAGGCTTCGACCGTGGTCTCCCGTTTGCGTTTGAGCCAGTGACCGACCCGACGGCCCGGCTCGTAGGGTTCGTCCAGTTGTTTCCAGACCGTCCCCTCCCCGCCGGCATCGAGGATACGGTCGTGGATGCTGGGTCGGCCGATGGTGAAGGTCGGGACGGGCTCCAGGTGGGGATTATCTGCCTCGGCGAGAGCTTGGGTCAGGATGTCGAGTCGGTCCCGGAGTGGCTCCCGGGTGACGTCGGTGCCCCTGAAATTCAGGATGTCGAACGCGTGGAACCGGAGGCGGTTTTCGGGTTGAGTCTGCATCTGACGGGCCTGCTCGGGGCTGGTGGACAGGATCGCCGTTGCGGCCTGGAGTGGGTGTTGGGCGATGGTCCGGCCGGTGTCGAGAGATGAGGCCGGAAAGACCAACTCACCGTCCAGGATGCTGCCGTCGAGCCGGGAGAGCCCGGTCGTGAGGTGAAGCAGGTTGGCTTGAAACTCGCCCAGGCGGTAGGTGACCTCGCTGACGCAACGGCTGGTGATGCGGACCTGGGGACCCTCTACGTGCAGCAGAGCTCTTACCCCGTCGAGCTTGGGGGAGACGACCCAGCCAGGTCCGTGTTCGATCCGACGGGCGTCTTCTGGGATGAGATCGGACCAGTTGCCCAGGAGCATGGGCTGGACCTGAGGCGGGAGCGGCCTGCCTGGGTGGTTCTTGAGCCAATGGTAATTCCGCAAGGCGGCGATGTAGGGTTCTTTGCTCGGTCGACCGTGAGAGGCCACCTCTATCCTGAGGGTGGCACATTCCCGTTGCAGTTCGGATAGCGACTTCATGTGTCCTCCGTTCGGTTCTCGTCCCTCCCGCGTACCCCGCCTGAACGCCGCATACTTTGCTGAGGATGCTTATCCTTCGGGACTGGGGGAGGCGATCTTCAGCGGTGGCAGAGACGGCAGCTGGTGCAGGTCATGTCGGGTCGACGCGGGGCGGCGATCTCGGTCGGGCAAACGACCGAGTGGAGAAGGCGGGAGGTTGGATGGCCCCGAAGGGGGCGAATCCGGAAGACCAGGTCTCCGGTCGGCTGCTCGTCGCGTTCGGTCTGCAGGTAGGCGACACGCACCCCTGATGGAATGTCGGTGGGAAGCCCGGTCTCGGCGTCGTACGAATACCACAACCGAACGTTCGGCAGGCGGACCAACTCGTCTAGAGTCTGGGCAATGCGAGGAATCCGCCAGGATCGGGTGTAGGCGTAGAACGTCGTCCGGGGACAGCGGCGTGCGATGGCGGCCCACGAGTCGACGTAATCGGCATCGTAGAAGTCGCCGCTGACGTGGATTCGGAGGGTATGCACGCCCCGTCTATGAACCTCGGCGGCTATGCGGACAACGAAGTCCTCGGACTGGGCGGCAGACAAGTTCCCGGAGAGGCGGGCCTGCATGGCTCGAGTCCTGAACCGCCCCGAGCGGGCGTAGCAGACGCGAGTACAGAGGTCGGATCGGCCGGGACAGGTTTCGATGGCCGGCAGGGACCAGGCGTGGATGCCCTCGCCGAGCTTGCCGTTGCCGCGGGTCAACAGGTTGCGGGTGTGAGACAAACGGATACCTCCTCGTGGCTGGGTCGGCCCAGGACTCCGCCCAGAGAGGGGCGGAGGGGGCGACCATGACGAGGGATACCCGAGGGGACGGAGGTGGGCTCGGGATGCGTCCCGGTCGGTCGGGACGGTGGAGGCTTTAGCGGAGAAGGTTATCAGAATGGTGAAGTGGCGATGGGTGGCCGTAAGCCGCTCAGCCTGACAGGTCCGGTCATGAATCGTCCGGGATGGCTTCCCTGGTCGACTCCTCGACGAATGGCTTCGTCAGGGGCCGTCATTCGGGGTGGCGGAAGGAGCCGTCCGGGGCCCGGTCGAAAATAATCGTGCCGAAGCATTCCTTGGGCCGGGGACTGCGGCCGAAGATGACCCGATTGCCCCTCGGTGGCTGGGCATCAGTGGGTTCGCGTATCAAAGACGAAGACAGGCTCCCCGGTGCGGGACCAGCGGGGGTTGAGTCTGAACAGAGGACGAATGTGGAAGTCGAGGTAGCCGGCGATTGCCCTCAGCATCTCCTCCCGATATCTGTCCGCGTCGACGACGTACCCCCTCAGCGGGAAAAAAACTCCTGATCGAGGGTCGGTAACGGACGAGTATTCGCTCATTCCTTCCAGGGCGGCTTTGAGGGAATCGCAGCCCTCTTGGACAGCCACGAAGTGCTCGAAGTCGTAGTCATCGCCATCGTCGAGGTCCCGGAAGATGAGCCGGAATCGCTCGAAATTGGCCTCGTCGTAGATCAGCGGGCCGAGGAGGAGGTGGGGGACTATCTCACTGGTCATGAATCGCTCGTGAATCCGGGTGCTGTACAAGATGTCCCGGACCTTGGCCAAGAGGCGATTGTAGTAGGCCAACAGGGCATCTCTGTGTCGTTGGACACGGGCTTCGAGCTCTTGCCGGGTTGGTGGCGGGAAACGTCTCTGGAGCAGTTCGATGTTGTCGAACGGTAGCCGCCCTCCGATCATCATGTTCACAGATCGTACGACCATGATCGGTTAGCTTGCTGAAAGAGAGTAGTCTTCGTCCTCTGCATCCAGGAACTCGGCCAAGGATCGACGGGTCGAAACCACCTCGGTCCAGTGGGATTTGAGTTCTTGATCGTCGAGGAGGATACACCAGATGGGGAGCGGGCACGTCTCCTCATCAAGGTCCGCCTGAGCGGAAGCAAGGTCATGGTAAAGCTGGGCGTAGTTCTCGAAATTGATCGGGTCGGCAATGGTGCCGGTTGGCAGGGTCTGTGTCGTCATCGAATCCTCCGAGATGATGGTCTGATAGTCCGAGTCAAAGGTCGAGGCAGCTATCTACCTTCGTTAGACCGTTCCTCTCCTTTGTGATCGTGGAATCGAGGTAGTTTGATGGTTGGGTCGAGATCGGGGTCAACGCGGGGCGGTTCCTCGAACCCGATGCACTTAACGTAGGCTACTAGGGAGGCGTCCAGTAGGAGGGCGGCGGGGAGCCGGGTCTGTTCGCGAAGTCGATGGAACCAGGTCTGGAATTCGGGGCCACCCTTCAGGACGGCAATGGTCACCTTGTCGGGGGTACGGGGTGTGGGGGTGTCAGCCACAGGTCTCCTCGCTCCACCAAGGATTTCTCGCAGTCTCCATCTGATACCCCTGTCGAACCGGGGTTACTCGCGGAGGATCTCTTAGACCTGACGTCAACCGGGCTCATAGTCCAGGTATCCGGATCGAACCGGGCGTACTCGGTGACACTACCATCAGCCTCACGGTATCCCCTGGAAACTGTTGGTTTGTCTGGAGGAAGCCCAGGCCGGGCAGGTGCCCGACCCATCTCCGGAGGTGACACAGCGTCACGGTTGATACGGCTGGCCGGAGCCAGGATGCGGCACTCGCCAAGAATCATCGACGGGTGAGGTAAGGGGTCGGCCGAAGTAGGTCTTAAATTGGTTCGCAATGCCGCCGCAAATCTTGAACGGGTGCTCCGAGTGGGCCAGTGCTAGCAGTCCCTCGAAGCCGCACTCCCGGAAGATTTCGGCGATTACGTCATCCTTCAAAAGGTCAGTAAACGCCAACTTCGCGAAGTTGTCCAACTCCAGGTACTCCAAGTCCGCCCGGCTCATCCGTAGCCTTCGGTGGAGCTTCTCACCCTCGGGTGTCCCTCGCATGGTAATCAAGAGGAATGTCTTCACCAGTACCTTATCGGCAATCCGCTCAGCGACGAGGTAACCGACAAGATATTCCCCGAGCCTGACGTCCACCAGAAGATGGCCGTCCCGCCCGGGGGTGACTTGGGGATGACGGAGAGCTTTCACCAAGAGGTAGTGCAGGGAGCGATCGCTCGCAACCACCCCGAGCCGCCTGTAAGCCTGTGTGATGGCGTGACTCTGGATATAGACCGGGAACTGGCTGCTCGTGTCCAACCCGAGGACCTGGCCGTCCCAGCTGATCCAGGTGATCTCCCCCGTGTCATAGTTCTCCATGGATCCGCATCGGAATGCTCTACGCCGGATCCCGCCGCTTTCGATCGAAAGAGCCTCTGGCTTGGTCCGACCCACAGTCGTCGTGCAGGTGAATCTGCCGCCTTCGGGGTCGGCCTGATGCCTGACTGTGTAAATGGGGCCGTCCAGGCGGCTATTGAAGGCCAGGAACCTTTGGATGGTCTCGTGAAGCTCCGTGATTAACTCGGGCTCGTGCCTTTGAACGAACAGCATCAGGAGGCCACGAGTCCGCCCCCATTCCCGCCTCTCGTCGAGGGTGGGTGATGACCATTCCCAGCACCGGATGAGGTGGTAGAGACCGACGCAGACCGTGAAGAAATCGGCGTGGCTCAGGCTGTCGCGACCAATGCGAATGCTGACCTTCTCGAGGTCGCGGCCGAGCTCCTTAGCCTTGGAACTCACGTCTTCGTCCGACGCCAGGGTGGGATCGGGGACGACGATCGGCTTGGGGAAGAGGCGGGAGAGGATCGAGGTGAACTTTTCACCGAACTTGCTCCTCATTTCGTGCAGGCCCATCAGGCCCAGAACGCGGTCGAAGTTATGTCGTCGCTGACATTGAGTCCGATGGTCGTCCTTCACCCTCCTCCTTCGTTTTTCGATGACCCGGATGCGACGGCGGCTCATGCTTTTACTCCTACTGAGTCAGGGGTTGGGGATCGTCGGGGCCTGAGGGGCAGTAATTGGTTCCTGTGGCAATGCTCCGCGAAAGTCTCTTTGAGAAGTCGACGGCTTTGGATCGTCCAGGTCCCTGTATTGCGTCCAGAACCCTGCGGTCGTAAGGATGTGGGATAGCTGTTCGTTGGATTGATCCACGAGTCCATCTAGGTTTCCGCAGGACAATTCCAGCTGATCGTCGAGGTCCTTCCCCGCAACCTCGGGGTCTCGCTTTACCGCAGCGGCGAACTGGCTGGTAAAGCTGAGCGGGAAACTTCGGACATAAGGGCGTTAAACTCACCGAATCTGCTGATCGCCGATCGGAGAGAGCTCGAGCAAGGCGGCCGCCTCCTCGTAGGGGGATGGAACAAAGACCCCGGGTGCGTTGGTTCTGCGGCTTCGAGGATGGCTTGCGGGATCTGGAGATCGGCATGGAATTTGGCTCATGGATGGAACCTTCTTGGTCGAGTGGTTGAGCTCGGTTGTCGTAGGAAATACCCGGTCTATTGATCCTTCACTCCCGGACGAGGATGAGCGACCGCAGCGTGCCGTGTTGCCGCGGCGAACGGACCGAGCCATCCCGGCAAGTGAGTGGCTGTGACACTCTGATGCCCTGGCATCGAGACCTTCGACACACTGCTGGGAAAGAGCCGGCGAGATCCCAGGTACGATGGCCCTCGTGGATTCGATCATGGAGTTTCAGCTGGCCTTTCCGCTCTCGCGATCAGCTCGGCCAGCCGGGATTCCCGCTGGATCCTCAAACGCTCGGCATGCACTCTTGCCCGTCCAATGCTCTCATCGGCGGAGAGAGTCATGCGAGTTGCTTGCCTCGGCTTGCAGATGAACTCCTGCTCGCTCCTGACGTCGTGGTAAGCGAGCACCGCCCCCTCTGAGACTTCAGCGGTGAGCACCGCGGGTGACGGCAGGTCGAGGCGGGTAGCGAACCAGCACGCGACTTCGAGCGATCGCGTCCAACTGTACCCTCGGAGTCGTCTGGCCCTCCCGGTGCCCGCAATGCCGCGGTAGAGATGGAAAGGGCCTGGGCCGGGAAGAGGTTCGCCGGCCTGCCTGAGCCGAATGGGATCGGCCTCGCCAAACAGCCAGTCCATCCATCCATCCGACCACTCGTGATGATTGACCCTGCAGCTCGTGAAAGCGGCGAGTAGCGATTGCTCGTAGATGCCCCGTTCTTTCAAGGGACGGAAGTTGTCGACGACGAGTTGGAGCCTCTCGCAGCTTGCTTTGAATACAAACGCGTGGGCATCACCGTCCTGGAACGCCAGTCGTGCGTGGTCTTGAAGGCGTTCTTCAACGCAACGTAAATTTAGTGACACGAGCATAAGCTCACTCGCTTGTGAGTAGAACAGGACCGGGACGACGCTGGGCAGGACCGACCGCAGGAGCGTCAACAAGGTCGATCGATTTGGCTGACCCACCGTTGTCAGCGTTAAGACCCCCGGGAACCAACTGCGTCTGTGCAGTAGTTCCCGTGGTGGCCCGATACCTCGTGCTGAAAAACTGGAAAGCAGACGTTTACCGCATGTCTTGGAGAGGACCGCTGCTACCGGTTATGCTTTTGACCATGGCGGGTCAGTGCGGCCTGTTGTGCGAGGTCCGGGCGATCTCCGCCTTGCCAAGAAGCCAAACCAACCCGAATCCGTTTTCGGAACTCAGTCCAAATAATGCGGATGGTTTCTAATAGTCAGTCTAGATAACAGCATACGCCATGATGAGACTTCTTTCGCCTAGAAAAACTCCGGCCATGAGTTTGCACCGGGCCTCGGGGCAGGCCTTACTGAGGTTCGTTGAGTACAGGGAAGGGAAATGTCGGGGGCCGGTCCGTGATGTCTACCTGGGCTTAGATGGATCGGCGAGAGCCATCGGGAGATATGAAGAAGAGATCCGTGAATGGGTGAGTCGGTCGCTACACGTGGGATGGGGTCCGGCGGGGTGGCAACCGGCCACGACGGGTCACGAGGGGGTATTGACTGTCGAGGGCCTGGTCGCGGGCTACCGGCGGCACTTGGACGAGGTTTGGGGCGTGGAGTGGCAGCGAGGCGAGATGAGTTCGGAAGAAGTCCTGGAGTATAGGACGGCACTCGAAAGAGGTCGGGAACTAACTCGTGAGGGGCGGCCCCGGAAGTTGGGTCAGGAAGTACGTTGGATGGGAGACAGGCAGTTGGTTCGCAAGGGCAAGCTGTTTGTACTCGAGGCTCGTCGTCGTTACGGGCACCTGGATGCCTGCATAAAAAGGCTTTGGGCTGCACAAGTGCTGCAAGACCTGATTGATAAGTTCGGGCCGATGTCCGTGGCGGTCATCGGTGATCGTGAACTTCGACGACTCAGGAAAGCCTGGGACGCCCGGGGGCACTCGCTGAGTGATCGCAAGTCGGGAATGGAGGTCGTACGAGATGCGTACTGTCATGTGATTGGGAGGGAAGCCCGGGCCCCTTGGGATCTGGATCGAAGCCAACTCGAACGGAACGCCGACAGGTTTGGACTCGATCGCGGGGTCGTAGGACCAGACGGACGTTGGGTGCGGACTCATTAGCGGTCTGCGATGTGGTCGAGGACACGGCCGTGGATCCGGAGCCAGCCCTGGATCACGATCCTTGGTGGTCGGATCTGTCGAAGCGAGTGCGAGGATGCAATTGGTCAGCTGCATTAGCAAGATTCTCACACCAGAGTTTCTGTCTGGGGAGGCAATGTTATAGTTTTGAAACGATGCTCACAGAAAGAGCCGAGAAGTCAGTGGATCGAGTGCTTAGCTGCGGGCGATTGGCGTCCGTCGAAGCCCGCACCGGGCAAAGGAACTGCCTATTACCGAGAGGTCGCAATGTGTCATGTCTTTTACATGAAAGATCATAATTGTCCGGATGTTTGGGTTTATCACATCGACTCCCGCGGAAAATGCCCAGAAGTGGATGGTTGGGGTGATCGTAAATTCGATACGGTGGTTGAGGTGAAGTTCGCCCTGCTGAATCGTCTCGCCGATGGCCTGGGTAAGTGAGGGCAATGGCTCCCGGAGTTTCGGGGTTCGGGTTGCAAACTTGCAGGACTCGTTCGAGATGTGCTCTCATCGAGTCCATGCGGCATAATGGGTATTTCCTGGGAAATGTAAAGTGTTCAAGTGGATGAATTGGTTTGCCGTTCCGGGATTGGGGAGCTGGACTTGAGACCAGTAAGTTCCCACCATTCCGTACACGGAGTGAAGTTGGTCAACTCCAGTGGATTCCGTTATTCTTATTGAACTAAGTTCAATAGCTTGAGCAGTATAAATCAATGGCATATAGATGAATAATTGACTCTAATCAGCCAAAGCGATGAAATAGCCAACAGTCGGGACCGTTTGCCTGATCTCAAAACTTCGCAGACTTGAAAGTCGAGTGATTGAGCGGTGAAGCCCATAGGTGGGAGTCGTTCGCGTGAAGTGCAAATGACTGGATGAGATGCAAGAGAGCTTGGGCCAGTAGCCGTTCGGACTTGGACCAGGATTTAGGCGGGGAAGTTTGGACCAGCTCGATGTTTGGGGTACTGGCTTTTCAGGTTGAGCCGGTGGGCCCGATTGATGACCGATTAACGGGAGTTGCTCAGGATCGCCATGATCTTCTGACCTGGTCGTTGCCGTGATGTTAGGAGTTGCTTGAGGGCGGTCGAAGGAATAAGCCCCCCAGTTTCACCAGAGCTCTGCCAACTGGACTTTCCGAGGTTCATTTTTGAGGAGCCGGGAGGTCAACCTCCCGGCTTGAATGGAAGATCGTGGGATCGCGAGCCTGGATTACCGGTCTCCGATGGAACACGACCGGGTCACACTTGTTGGCTCCTCCCGCTCGCAAAAGTCGGTGAGCCTTACCAACTCCCGCTCCAAGTGGATGATGATCCTGTCCTTTTGTGACTGGTTCCAGGGGTTGAAGCCGTACTCCAGGTACTTGGAGCCGTTACGGATGGGGTCTTGGAGGAGTTCCGCGGGGATCTCTACAATCAGCAGCGTCCTTGTGGTCTTCGAGAAACAATGCTGATAGTACGCCTGCTCATCGTAATACGCACCGCACTCGACCTGGAAGAGAAGTGGGGTTTTCTCGTTCCTGTCGGAGAACCAATCCTGGATGAAATTGCCCAGATTCCCATCGCCGAGGTCGAACGAGACATCAAAGTTGTAGATGCATCGACCATCGGGAAGTGGCAACCAGATGGTGCAGGTCGTCGGATCGATCTCCACGGAGGTGGAGTAGGATGGCTCCTCTGGTGGGAAGAAGGATTCGACCTCAGCGGCGAGGGCCCGAGTATCGAAGTTCTTTTTATATAGAGAGTAGGTGAAGCTGATTGGTCGCTGATCGGTGTCGAGCTGAGTGGACGGCCGGATGGTCGCTAACTGGACCTGGCCGCCGGGATCTTGCGGCGGAGACCATCGCCATCCTAAACAGGTGGGTCTGGAAGTGTCCATGACGAGGGAAGGGGTTCGAGTCCGGGGGATCCATGGGGCTTCCCCGGGTGTAACGTCCAGGGAGACGCGGATGCAGAACAACTGGCCTTCGATCATCTCGATCCGAATGCTGGGCTTGTGGATTTGGTAGGACATTGCCGTGAAACTCCGTTGAACTGGTTACCCTGGTTGTCAGCGTGGGGGTGGTTCGTCGAAGCCGATCGACTTGGCGTAGATGACCACAGAGGCGTCGAGGAGGAGGGCGGCGGGGAGCCTGGTCTGATCTTGGAGGCGCCTGAACCAGGACTGGAACTCAGGACCGCCCTTGAGGACAGCGATGGTTGACTTGTTTGGAGGTTCACGCTTAGATGCGTCCGGCATGAGACTTCTCCGTGAAGCCAGGAGGTAATTGGATCCACCATCCATTTATCCGGAATAAATCCGAATAAAATTCGGGAACATGTGACTATCGCGAAGAATTTGTGATCGCAGTATCATTATGTTTAAATTACCAAAATCTGATTCGGGTATCTCGTTGATATCAGGATTATCCACGGGCGACCCTCGGCATAGGAATTTTGCTATGCGGGTAGGCAGGGAAGCGGTCGTCTTGCCTGTTGGGCGAATAATTTAGGGCAGGAAGCGGTCGTCGACACTGGAAAATGAGCTGAAGTTCTGGATGGGTTTCGGAGAAGCCGGTATCTGTCTTCAGGTGGAGCGGAAGTAACGGAGCAAGGTGTCTGCCAAGAGCTTCTCGGCACGGGACCAGGATTGGGGCGGGAAGGTTGGCCGAGCCCGGTCCTTGGAATAGAGGGCTTTGACATTCAAGCGGTGGGCCCGGTTGATGACCGAGCGGCGGGTGGTGCCCAGGAGTGAGGCGGTAGGGGTGGGTCCCAGGACGGCGTAGTTTGTTTTGAGGAGTTCATCCCGGGCGGGACTCCAGAATTTTCGTGGCATCGAGGATTTCTCCCGCCTACTCCGTGAAACGTCTCGGACTTCGACGCTAACGGCGATGACCGGTGGTGCAATCCAATGATCAAGCCACCCCAGGTCTCAAGTCGAGGTCCGACGGATAGCTCTCAAAGGGATACTCTTGTCCGATGGGAATACCACAGAGATCGGATGGTCCCAGGCCGGCTTGGCTCGGCGTCCGGAGAATCGGTCGCCGCCCACGGACGCGAGGCGATACCAAGGTGATGAGCGGGTTTACCCAATATAATTCAGGATGGGCTCGCTCAGCAGGGTGAGTGGCTTCCTCCCGTTGGAGTCGACTTCCGAGCGGAGAAGGTGGCCGTGCTCCTCGCGTAGCTCGTGCGGCTCACTGGACGAGGGGTAGATGGATTCATGGAAGCTCAAACCTTGGGCGTCTTCCAGCCTCGGCCAACCAGGCTACGGCGATTCCATTCACCTCATCGGCGGCGAGCACGTTCACTCCGAACACTTTGGGCAATCGGGACAGTAGAACTCGAACGGCGATGAGGCCGTGCCTCCTTGCCGAGATTCTCTCCAGAATGCTGATGAGCGTTGCCTGTCTTGTCTCGACCAATAATGCCTCCTTGAAAAGGGCTACGAGCAGTGCCGTGGCGTAAAGAAGGACCTGCCCATCAGAAATCGTCGGGCTCGCAAGCAGCTCGAGAGATTTGTTGAAGGGCCACTTGCCCGCGTCCCAACTCGTCATCGTACCTGATTTAACGAGCACAAACGGGTTAAACCCCGTGACCTCATAATCGATGCCCAGGAGTGTCACAATCGCAGAGAGATATTCGTCGGGAGAGAGGAGGCCCATGTCGGCTGCGTGAGTGACCACGGGTTGTGTCCAGACGCGACGGACCGAAAACTCGGAGGTGGCAACGTCGCTCACCGTGATGTCGTCGGTCCATAGGACATGCCCGGGGTTCCTTGCAATCAGCATGCTCTCTGTCCCGTGCTGACCGAAGACATGCATGAGTTGTTCCCTGAGTTCGGGATCCAACTCGGCCATCGCCGGACATCCGCGGATCTCACACAGGGCCAGGACTGAATCGACGAAGTTCGCGAAGGTATCGGTCTCAGCCTTCGCTACTTCGGCGGAGACTTCTTGGATGTAATAGCCCTGCTCGGATTTTCCGTAGTGACCGGACCTTCGCCCTCGGCTCGATAGTTTTGCATTCGTCGAGCGAAGCTCCATCGCCGTGGACTGCGAGATCACGAGCTTTCCCCGCCACTGTTTGAGCATCCCCTCGAGTTTCAGAAGAGACGATATGCCTAGGGCTGTGAGATCGAGAACAAGGGTATGGCTGGTCCCGAGAACCTCGAGTGCGGCCGCCTGCTCGTCGTCCCTGCCTCGGTTGCTCCGAATGGCCAGGTCGGGTTTAGAGGCGGCGAGGTGGACTGCCCAGAAGGGATCACATCCCACACAATGGGCAAACACATTCAGTGGCATAACTTGTTGTCTATAGTTTGCCTCAGCTTCCGAGGTTTGCTCGAACCGCTTATCGGCCATGATCTTCAGGTCGGTGAAGTCCGGGACCTCTTCTCCGGTCGTGGGGTCGGTGGTCGTTACACGGAATACCTGGACGAACGGCTCGTCTGGGTAGCGAATTTGCCAACTCTCGAAGATTTCACGGGCTCTGTGAACGTACTTGCTCAAAATCTCTTTGATGACTCCAATCCGGTCTCTCGCACTCGTCTTGCTCAAGATGACCGTGTCGCCGACCTGTTTGCCGATGAGGGCCTCGGCGAGGGGATGCGTCGGGGGATATTCTCCAAACTCGGCTCGAGGGTTCGGTGAATCCTCAATGATGACCCACCGTTCCCGGTCCTCACTTTCGGCGTAGCGGACCGCACTGCCAATCCCGACCTCCGATGGCTCGATGATCGACGGTGTCCTCGAACTTGGTTCGAAGAGGACTTGGATAAGTGATGCGTTCGCATCGGGATCGTCAGGAAAACGGCGGACAAGCTCGTACGCGTAACGCAGGGCCTCGTTGGGGTCACCATGTAGGCGGAGAATCTCAACGGCGATTGCTCCACCCTCCGGGGTGGCTTCGTCGAGTGGCGGAAGTGCTTCGGGTCGGGCATCGATCAACTCGGGCCTTCCCCATTTGAGGCCGATGAGGGAAAGACGGTCGCGAACGTGTTTGTCGTCCGGATGGATATCCAGGCGATCCTTTAGCAGGCCGATCGCACTTTCCACGTCGAAGACCTCGAGAGTTTCAACCTCCTTGAAGAAAAGCCACGGATCGAAAACGCCGGCCTCTCTCGTAACCTTGGCAACTCGAAGAATCACGTCGAGGCGGTGTATTCGTTCAGCACAACGAACGAGATGGCGGACCTCATTGCTAAATCCGGCGGTTTCGATGATTCGAAGCCAAAGCGGTAGAGCCGCTTTATGACGTTCGAGCTTGCCGAGTTGGAGTGCAAGGCTCCGTAAGTCGAGTTCGGAACAATCCTCGCTGATGTATCGAAGGGCTTCGTCGGCAAGACATGAGGCTCCGGAAGTATCGCCGCGTGCAAGCGTGACCTTTGATCGGATCGTGGAAATGGCCGTTTCGCTGAAACGATCGGACGTTATCCGGCTCAGGAAGTCCTCGGCATCGTCGATGCGGCCCGCATCGAGGAGTTCTTCGAAAGCGGAATGGAGAGCCGCCGACTTGAGGGTGCGAATTTTCGCGGGATTCGTTTCGATGGGATCGAACTTCGAGCTCTCGTCAGCGGCCAGTACCAACCTGATGTAGAGGTCAGTCGCCTCGCGTCGATCCCCCGGCTCGTCCCTTTCTGCGAGAATGCCCGCGAGGAAGAATTCGACCTCACCGATTGGATTCAGTTGGACTGACCTCCTTAGCAGACGAATTGCTTCTTCAGTTCGATTCTGATTAAAGAGGAAGCACGCGTAACGGTAGTAGATGCTTGCATTATCAGACCCGCAGCGGATGGCTTCGTTGAAGTCACTTTCCGCCGCCTTGACTTCCTTCCGCAATGCCTGGGTCATCGCCCGGATGACCAGGGAATTCGATAGGTAATGATGGGCCTGTTGCCGCCTCGCGAGTGCGATCGCTTCGTCCATCACCGAGACCGCCTCTTGTAGTTTGCCCTCATCAAGGGGGTTCGGCCCCTGCCAAACGCCTCGGTTCAGTTTCACGGTTTCGCCGTTAAAGAGTGCTTGGCCGAGGAGGTATCTCGGCCCGAACCAGTCTGGACTCGATGCGACTGCGACTCGTGCATATGCCTCAGCTCTCGTGAACTGGTGCAACGCCGTTGCCTTCAAAGCGAGTGCGGTAGAGACCTCTGCGTCGCTTGCATGGGTCGTTGTGGCGTGGGTCTCGACGTCCTCGAGCGAGCACTCGTCCGGTGCAGTACGAATGAGGCAGGCGACCAGCTTGCTTGAGGAAGGGTATGATTTGAGTCGCTCGGCTGCGAGTGCGTGTGCGTTAGAGTTGTCGCCGACCAGTTCGAGGCCAAGCACCTCGTTGATTTGGGCTCGCTCGCTGTCTGGCCAGAGGTCCTTCGCCTCAAGCAGGTGTTTACCCGCCTCGGCGTTCTTCCCCTGGACAAGGGCCACATTCGAAAAGCCGACCTTCACGCGATATTTCTGCTGGGAGGATAACTCCTCCCAATGACGCTGCCTGATTTTCTCGAGGAAGATTTGGGATCGCTGCGAGTCGTGGCTCTTCAGATAGCCCTCGGCCTCGTCCAACTCCGCATCGAATGCCGTCCGCTGAATCGAGATAGTTGTGGACTCGATGAGAGTCTGAATCCGGTTCATACCACCGGTCAATTCAGCGACGTGTGCATTGGTGACAGGGGTCAGTAAGTTTGCGACGTCAGGATAGTCGTCGAGGAGATTCTCGATATCGGCCCAGTCGAACAGCTCGACGATGAAAAGCTTCTGTTCCCGATGTCTCCGGTTGATTTCCAGCACCTTGTTGTGGGCTTGGACTGTTGCTTTTGCGGATGTGAGAATCGTGTAGTGCTGCAACGGAGGATCAAAGGCCAACGCCTTATTCACCTCCTCCTGAATCTCGGCCGGAGGGATGGTCTTGTTCGGTTCATGGTGCTTGCACTGGGCGGCTCTGAACGGCAAAGAGAAACTCGGGTCGATGATATCGACACCGAGCTGAGTATCGCCTCGATGCCCATAGAGCTTCAGCTGTTTGTTGTCCCAGTGACGTTGGAGTAGTTTCAAGCAGAACCTCTCGAAATGCTGCTCGGTGCCAGGATGCGGGTATCGAAAACTCATCGCGCAATGCCCTCAATTCTGATACACAAGCATAACAAGAATACTTGTTTTTTTGACTACGGCAGAACTCGGTTTCGTAAGGCGAGGAAGGACTCGACCCCTCGGTGGCGTAATTGAGGTCGCGGAACTGCCAGCGGCGGAGAGTCCCGACCCAGGCACCCTGGGTGGCGTCGTAGGACTGGCCGCACAGGGGACCGATCGACTCTTGTGGAGGGCGGGTTCGATCGTGAGGGATAGGTGGCAGGCCCGGGCAACGAGGATGGCGGACTCGATGGCCCGCCGCATGGGGGAACTGATGACCACGACGGCTTTTCTAGGGCTAGGAGGAGGTCTATGGCCTCGGAGCCGCGGAGACCTCTTTCGCTCAGCCCGACGTCGGAATCGGCACTGTGGAACAGGTGAGACGAGACGGTCTCGGCGTGCCGTGGTAACAGTACTATGGTGGGTCTGACGATCACCATCTCTGAGCTCGGCTCCAAGAAAGGTCAGTGATATCGAACCAGCGATGAGACCGGTTACCGTCGCTGAGTATCGCTCGTTCAAACACCCCCCTGGTGAGATGATACCTTGCCACGGTCGAGTGTTCATGCAGTTCGGAAGAGTTCGAGCAGGACTTGAGCCGGGAGTCATTCACCCTCGGACCAGAATTTTGGTGGGAAGTTCAGTCGGGCTCGGTTCTTGTGGATATGCGGCTTCCCGGTTGAGACGGAACGCCCGTTTGATTACCGAGCGGCGTGTTGCACCCAAGTGAGAGGCGGTAGGGGTGGGTCCTTGGTGAGTATGAGGTATTGTCGAAAGTCGTGGATGGAGGAAATGAAAAGGGCGGCGTACCCTTGGTGAAGTCTCACCCACACCAAACTTGCCAACAAGGCAAAGGAGTACGCCACCGTGAGTCAGTCTACCTCCGAGATCCGGATCTTGCCATTGGCCGGAAGCCATGATGTCCTGACCGAAGTCCTCCGCAACGGAGCCCGTGAGATGCTCGCCAGGGCCATCGAGGCCGAGGTCGCCGCCTGGATCGACGACCACGCTCATCTCAAGGACGAGGCCGGACGTCGCCAGGTCGTCCGCAACGGCTCCCACCCCGAGCGGACCATCCTCACCGGCTTAGGACCGATCGGCGTCAAGCAGCCCCGAGTCCAGGACCGACGACCCCCTGAATCCCGAGAGACGTTCACTCCGGCAGTCCTCCCGCCCTACCTCCGACGGACCAAGAGCCTGGACGAGTTGATCCCCTGGCTCTACCTCAAAGGCATCAGCACCGGCGACTTCCCCGAGGCTCTCAAGGCGATTCTCGGCCCGGACGCCCCGGGACTGTCGGCGAACACCGTGACGAGGCTCAAGTCGGCCTGGGAGGAGGAACATCGAACCTGGAGCCAGCGGTCCTTGAAGGGGAAGCAGTACGTTTATGTCTGGGCCGATGGCGTGCACTTTAACATCCGTTTGGAGGAAGGGCGGCAGTGCATCCTGGTGCTGATGGGGGCGACCGCCGACGGCAAGAAGGAGCTGATCGCCATCGCCGACGGCTATCGGGAGAGCGAGCAATCCTGGAAGGAGTTGCTACTGGACTGCAAGGCCCGTGGCCTGGAGGTCGAGCCTCACCTGGCGATCGGCGACGGTGCCTTGGGTTTCTGGAAGGCGATGCGTCAGGTGTGGGACACGACCAAGGAACAACGCTGCTGGGTGCACAAGACGGCGAACGTGCTGGACAAGTTGCCCAAGGGGAGCCAGCCGAAGGCCAAGGGGATGCTCCACGAGATCGACTTGGCGGAGAGCCGCGAGAATGCGGTAAAGGCGTTCGACCTCTTCCTGAAGACGTACGAGGCGAAGTACCCGAAGGCGACGGAGTGCCTGTTAAAGGATCGAGATGTGCTGCTGACTTTCTACGACTTCCCGGCGGAGCAGTGGCTGCACATCCGGACGACGAACCCGATCGAGTCGACGTTTTCGACGGTGCGTCTGAGGCACAACAAGACGAAGGGGAGCGGGAGTCGGACGGCGTGCCTGACGATGGTCTACAAGCTGATGGAGAGTGCATCAAAGAGTTGGCGATCGTTGAATGGATCGGAGCTTTTGAGGGAGGTGATCGCTGGGGTCATCTTCGAGGACGGAGTGAAGAAAACCACCGCCGCCTGAAATTCTCCATCCACGAAGATTGACAATACCTCGGTGAGTATATTTCGCTCGGAGTGTTTATCCCGGGCCGGGGTCCCGTAGGTTTGTGATGGCTGCGAGGATTTCTCCTCGAAGGCTTGGACTGTCTCGAATGCAGCCCCGTGCCTGCCAGGTTCAGAGGAAGTGCGACGGCGAACAGGGGTAAGGGACCGCTGGTCTCGATGTTCGTGCCGCCCTCATTAAGCTGTTCTGAAAAGTGGTCGACTTGGTGGTGACCCTCAGAGACGAGTCGAGGCAATGAGAGCCTTGAAGTAATCGTTCAGCACTGTCGGGTCGCTTGGAATCGGCGTCGATGACTGAGCCGGCTGGGCCTTTGTTTTGGCAGGAAACCTCTCTTCCTGCGACATGGACAGGCCGAAGAAGCTCGGGGCGACGGTCGGGGTGAGATGAGCGTTTAAGGGTGGACGGCTTGAGGGCCTGGTTGGGCCAACAGCCAGGCCAGAAGAGTTGGCCGACTGCGAACAGGATTCCACCGAAGACCAGGGCGTAGGACACAGGGTCGGCCGAACGGTGTGCCCGGCGGTAGTTGCCGTTGCCCAGGGTGCGTTTCAGAAGGATGGACCATTGGGCTTGAGCGTGCTCCGCCTTTCGGTAGAAGGACACGGCAGCGGTAGGGGCAGAGATGGTGACGTGAGGGGTGATAAACGCGACGTATGTAGGGTGCGCGGCCAGGTGAGATTGAAGCGCGGCCTGGGCGATTAGCCTCAAGTGATCGAGGTCGTCATTGGATTGGAGGGCGGCCAGGTCGAGGTGGCGGTGGGTTTTTATTATCGTTGAGGCAGGAGTCGTGGCCAACAGTTTGTCGGCTTGTGATTGCCAGGTACGCGGGGCGATCAGAGCACCATCGATGAACATCAAGCCGCTGAAGGCCGCCTGCTTGGCGAGTTGTCCACATTGAACTGCTTCTCGACGCTCTGCCTCGGTAAGGTCCGATAACAGGAGCACCTCCGGTGGCCGCTCGTGGTGGGCTTCGCCGGCCTTGATAGACTCGAATTCGACGAGCGCTACCCGCCGACCCTGGCGCTCGAGCTTGCGAGCTTCCTCTCGCAGACCGCGGTTGTGCATCGAAAGACGACAGGTACGAAGCCAGGAGCCTTGGATCTCCCGGACCTTGCGGAAGAAAGCAGCGGGCGGGGCGACGGCGTGGACCGTGTATCGGGGGTTCAAGAACCAGCAACCCCTCGCGAGGCGTCGTTCCCAGGACTGGGCTCTTTGGATGATGACCGTGTCAAAATCCTCACCTTCCCGATCGACGGGGTGACGTCGGACGGTGATAGGACGATGATCCTTGGGAGTGAGGTCGTCAACCATCGACAGGCCCCCTGCTCCGTCCTCGGTCCTACCTCGTCCCGAGCTTGGCGGGTCGGGTTGCATGTTCGGTGACGGCCAGGACAGGGAGGGGTCTGGGCTCCCCTCAGGAGGTGACGTGACCGTAGCCCCGGAAGACCGAACTGCGCCGGGCCCGTGGGCTTCGCGCGGCCCATAGGAGAGGCCTTGTGCCGCGCCGTAGCCCGTTGGAACAGGCAGATGGCGGGGGCTGGCGTCAACGTCCTGGCCCGGTGCCCCTGCAAAGTTGTCCGCGCGGAGCGGATGTCCCGTGATGGGATCCAGGGGGCTGGCACGGGTGAGCCAGACAGGGCGAACTCCGGCACCGTCAGGTGGGAGATGCCCGAGTGGGAGATGACTCGGTAATGGAGGCCGGTTGGGACAAGCACCCGGACGTTCCCGTAGCCCGGAGGCGTTCCGGTCCTGCGGGAAGGTAGACGCGGTTGGTTGCCCGGATTGGACGGCCTCGGTTGGGTCATTGAAGAAGTTCCTCCTGTTATCGGTCCCGGCATCAGTAATTAGATTCGACGCTTGGGATAGGTGATCGGTGTAAGTGCTCGTGAGTCGATGATCGGAGTAGGTAATCGGTGCAGGGTGGTTAAACCAGGGTGGTCTTTGGTACTAACCTTGGATCTTCTGCCGGTTATTTCGTTTGTTCTAATGCTTGTGATTCTACTTCTTTGGTGTGGCCGATCAGGACCACGCTCGGCAATTGGTTTCGGCGGCGAGCATAGCCGAGTTCCCACCCGGAAAGAGATTCCGTGTGTCAACCGTGACCACTTCGTAACGAATGACTTGTTGGTGACAGGATGGAAGGGTCGATGGGATCAGGGGGCCTGGCGTAACTCTTCCTGAAAGGTAGTAGGAGGCGGGCAGAGACTGGGCGTTCAAACCCTCGGCACAACACGAGCTGAGGCAGAGCCCCCCATCAATTCAGAGAGATTCCGAAGGTTACGTCACTTAGCTCGGATGCTTCCGTTGCATATCTCGGTGCTGTGGCAGGACAGATCGGCGGTTCGGTCGAGGTCTACAGGGCTGCATGGCCAGAAGATAGGTAGCCCGGCGTACGAGAAGGCCTCGGGGTTCCTTATTCCGAGGCCTCGACGCATCGGTCTCAATCGGATAACGGCTAGCCGTCGTCGCCCACTGCCTGCTCCAAGTGGATCTCCCGGACCAGAGAGCGGAACTCGCTCACGACCACGTCGAATTCCTCGCCGTGGCTCCAGTATGCGACGTAAAGCCCACGACGCAGAGAGCGGGATTCCTCGCTGCACATGCGCCTCGCGAACTCGATGGCCTCGAAGCGTCCCATGTCTGTGAGCGGGACAACTATTAGGGGTTGATCCGAGTTTCCGCTTTCGTCGTAGCGGGCCAGCACCTGATAGCCCGCCTGGAACCGAGTTGGGGGGGGACTGCCGCAGTCGATCGCAAGCTCGTGACGTTCGGATTGGTCGGGGGTGACCCGGACCGAACGAACTTGACCTGTTCGCTTCTCAATGACGCTTCGGAGCTGATAGGCCTCGGTGTTGTCAGGGTCCAGGCGGAGGGCCTCGTTTAGATCTGCGAGAGCGAGGTCGGGCTCGTTGAGGTCGAGATGGAGGCGACCGAGGGCGGCGTATGTGGCGCTCAGGCAGAGGGTAAGCTCGGCCAGGGTCGTTGCCGGTTCGGATACCGAAGGCGTGAGGGGTGCCGGCCCGCGATCTGAGTCGACGGTCTGGCTGAGGATATCCATGTTGCTTGACACCACGATTGATTTATGACTTTTTGAATTGTTCGGATTTTGTATGTTCCGGGCACTTCGAACTACCTGGGATGGACTCGGTTCGCTGGCTCGTCGAACTCGACCGGCGCGGCGTGCTGAATGGGTGAAGTGCCGACCATGATTCCCAGGTACTCGAGTGGTGTTCGATGACCAGGGCGACAGACGTCCCACCCAGTCGATCCGGCCCGAGGTACGGCTGCAGGTAGGGCCTCCGGCAGGAGACACGCGCCCAGGGATTGGGGCCCCGGGCGCGGGGTGGAGGGACGAATCGGGTTCAACCCCGGTCACCCGTCCGCCCGCCAGGCTCTCCGTTCTGCGGCACGGGCCGGAGAGCACCGGGATTCCTGGTGGGGATGAAGGCGGGGCGACGTCGGGCAAGCATGACGTCCGGACTTTTGACCTCGTCATTTGAGTCGCGCTCGGAGTAGTAGTCGGCCAGGTGCTCGGCGAGCTTCTCGAGCGAGGTGGCGGTACGTGGGCAGATCCAGCGGAGATTGGGATCGTCGTAGGTCCGTCCCCGACCGATGATCGCTCTGATCGCCCTGGCCAGCCGCTTGACTGCAGGGCCCTGGGACGATCGCAAGGTCAGGATGATCGTCGGGCGGAAGTCGGCTGGCTGAAGCTCGCCGCCGAGGGTCTCGACGAGATCCATGACTTCCGGGCTGGTAGGACAGTGATGAAGGATCAATTTCAGAGATACGCCGGTGCGCTGGGGGACCGAGACGAAGATCGAGCCGAAAGAAGGGCAGACGTCGCGGGGGCCCTTTTCATCCACCTTGATGGGGAGGTCGAGGTTGCGGTCCTTGTAGCGTTGGTCGGCGTAGCCGCCATAGATGTCCAGGAGGTGGTCGCGGAGTGGGGTCATGGGGTGCTCCTTTAGAGTGGAAGGAAAGAACTCGCTGGTCCACTGAATTGTTCGATGCCTCGGATTTTGATTGTCGAAACGTTTATGCGAGTGGGATCTCTCCGTGGCCGTCCGAGCGAAAGCCGATTCAGCATTCGGCCGGTCCTGGAAGTATGGTCCTGCTGGGAAAACGCCGCGGTGCTGTCGAGGTCGGCTCGCGGATTCAAGGGGAACGATCCGGTGGCGATAACGGGCCTTTCCACTGTCCTGTGGATGTTGAAAATTGCAGGATCAGCCCTCAACGAGCCATCGCCGTTCGATAAGCAGTAATCAGGGATTCGACGAGGATGTTTGCCAGAACGACCTCGACGTAGTGGCCTTTCGAAGTACATACCTCCTCGGTATGCAGAAGGTGAGGATCATCGAGAAAATGGTCGAACCATTTCGCCATATAGACGTGCAGATGTTTTGCCGACAATCGTGGGAAGAGCCGGAGGAGTTGATCCTGCGCTCGGGCGATGATCGCACCCGCAAGGCCCCATCCGAACGTCGTGCCCGCCAGATCGCTGGCAAGTTCTTTCATCTGCTCGCGGGCCTCGGGGATGCGAGGTGGAAAGGTGGCGAGGGCGTTGGCAATCTTGCTGGCCAGGTAGAGCTGTGCCCTCAGTTCGGACCCTTCCGGGATCGACAAGAGAACGTCCGGTTTCAATCCGAACCGGGAATTGGGGCTGAACGGCTCGAGAAAAGACTCGAACTCTGAAGGAAGGCGGAGGATGTCCTGAGTGGAGACTTTACGGGACCTTCGCTTGGGCGTTGTGGGCTTCTTCGACACGGGTGATAATCCTTTCTTGAGAGGAACGGAGACGATTCCAGGCCACATTCGTTCGATCCTGAATAGTCATCAAGGGTGGCGTTGAGGTCGGCCAGGGCGAGGTCGGTCATCAATAGGGTTCGTTCGACCAAGCGATAGTGATCGCCTTGACCGGAGGATCAGTCTGGTTCGCAAGTCAGCCAGATTTTAAGGATCTAGAAGCGGCAGTCGGATCAGCCGGGCCCCGCATCGATGGCGGGTATGACCCAGGAGTAGATGCCTTCCCCGAGCTTGCCAATGCCGCGGGCCAGGAGATAGTGGACGCAGGGCACTCGGGTCTTCCCTCCGGAGGTGGGTCAGCCCGCGACTTCGCCCCGAGAAGGGCGGAAGGAGCGACCACGACGAGGGGTATCCCTGGAAAATGCGGCGTGCTCGCAACGGGTGTTCTCCATGCGTCGGATCACAGCGAGGGGTATCGCGTCTGGTGCTCCCCGGTTATGGGGCGTCGCGATGATCACGAAGAAGCGACCCGGTAAATCTCCACCGGCCGTGTTTCGTGCTTATAAACAACCATGTTGAAATCCGGAACATCGCCCAGGATCGTGCCTGGATACTTGTAGCGAGCTTGCCAGTCTTCATGGGCCATACGCCTTGCATGCTCGACGGCGGCCACCCGTCCTTCTGCGGTGAGTGGGTGGGATGCGAACACATATCTCCCGCCGGTCACGAGATAGCCAGGCGGAATGCTGGTCTTGGAAGCCAGTTCCTTGAGGGTGGCCTCGGGAACGGGCGCTCCGTCCCAGAAGCGGAAGTCATGATTGCCGTCGGGCTCGAAGAAGTAGTCCAGGACGAACAGCAACGTCTCGAGGTTGTCGCAGCACTCGTCCCAGTCGATGGCCAACTCGGAGGCGAGATGTCACGAAGCGGCGAACTCGTCGATGACTTTGACGTACTCTCCTCGTTCACGGTACTTGATCCCCCGGACCATGTGCTCGTTCATCCTCTGGAGCCTGGCCGGATCGGGCCCACCGACCGAAGGGACTTCGGGTCGGCCGGTAGGTGTGACCGCGGAAAAGCCGACGGTTTTGTTGCCGTGGTCGTCTTGCATGGTTGGATTCTCCCAGGATGGCAGCGGGGTGGTGCATTATCCTATGAAATGGATAAATCGACGGTCAGCGCGGCGGGGGCACTTCGAAGCCCCTGGAGCGGGCAAACTCGACCAGGGCCTGGTCCAGGAGCAGGGCGGCGGGCAGGCGGGTCTGGTCCCGGAGCCGGCCGAACCAGGCCTGGAATTCGGGGCCGCCCTTGAGGACGGCCAGGGTCACCTTCTGCGGTGTAGAGTGCTGCGTAGAGTTTGACATAATGTCTCTCTTGGATACCTAAAATGGTCTGAATCGCTCGTCGAGATACCCCGGGTTTCTTTGATCAGCTGGCACGTCCTGGAACTCGTGGTTGAGTCACCTCGGCAAGCATCGATTCACTCTTCGCATACCGGGAGAAACTCCAGGTTGCTCTGTTGTAATCGGCATTGTGAGCGCGGAGCCGGGGCGTCGCCTGTGCTGGATTGCAGTGTCGAAAGTCCGAACTTGAGGCGATTCAGGGTAGAACTTCACGTTGGGATTTTCTTGCGGGACGGTCGTTCGGTCGGTCCCGGGCCCGGCCGTGGAGAAAGTGGAATTGCTTTCTTCGGGTGCGGGAAAAGGGGTTAGGCCGAGGAACTCCGGGGGGACCGTCGGGGCCAGGAAGGGCGTCCACTTCAAGCGCGAGGTGGAGATGGGTCGGTCGGGCCACAGACCGGCCAGGAAGAACTCGCCGTTGACGACAAGGGTGCCGGAGTAGACGAGCGTCCTGGTGGCCGGGTCGGTGGCGTGGGACAGTGCCTTCCGTCGGGCGTTGCCCAGGAGCCGGTTGGTCAGGCCGTACCAGCGGGACTCTCTGTCCCGGGCTTGCCGGAAGAACTCGGGGCTGGGGCCGGGGGCGGCCAGGGTGAGTTGGGGGGTGACGTAAATGGCGGCGGTGGGTGCACGGTTGAGGCGGGCCTGGAGTTCGGCGCGAGCGATGGCCGCCAGGGAGGTCGGGTCGCCGGTGGCCTTAAGGGTGTCCAGGTCGCAATGACGATGGATGGTGGTGATAGCGGGGGACGGAGCGGGTTCCGAGCCGATCATTTGGTCTGCCAAGCGGTGCCATTCGTGTGGCGCCAGGGGTTGGCCGTCGATGAAGACGATCCCGGTAAAGGCGAGCGCCTTCGCCATCATCCCGCCCAGGATCACTTCCGGGCGTTGATCGTGCGGCAGGTTGGAGAGGCGGATCGTTTCGGCCGAACGTTGAGAATTCAGCTGATCAGAGGCAGCCTGAAGAAGTTCCAGGTAGGCTGCCCGGCGACCCTGCCGGTCTGCTTTGCGTTTCTCGCGCCTCGGGTCGCCCTTGCCCATGACCTGCCTGGTTTGCATCAGCCAATAGCTGCGGGCTTCCCGGGCGGCGTGGAAGAACTCGGCTGAAGGGGTCGGAGAATACACCGTGAACTTCGGACAGAGATACCAGGCTCCGCGATCGAGTCGTTCGCCGATGAGCTGGCATCGACGGGAAGTCAGGCGGTCGAGGTCGCGGCTGGTGCCCCAATCGAGTTGGTGGGTCGTGATCTCGAGGGGATCGCCCGGGATCCGAAAGAACCAGGTTGACTGTCGCTTGATAGAGAACCTATTCATGTCCTTTGGCCTCGGCGTTGGCTTGACCCTGACCTGGGCCTGGCCGGTTCGGGGATACGGTCGGCGACGACTGAATCAAGAAATGGTCCGTACCAGGGTCAGGTGCCAACGAGGCGCAGGCCCCTTGAGTGTGAGCATTACCCGGCCCTTCGGCTGGTGGTGTCTCTCCGGAGGGGCCAGGGATCGCGACAGGACGAGGTGTGGCGCACTGGTTCAGGTTGGTCGCACCAGGCGGAGAGCCAGGGCCGTGACTTGCATGCGCGTCCTGGCCGGGTTCAAGGCCCGGTGCCCTCGCCAATCCGTCGGTCGGCACGGGCTCGCCCGTGAGCGGGTCGAAGGGGGTGGCCCGGTCGAGGGTGCGGACCACCAGTTCCGGCAGGCTGAGCTGGGATAGCCCGGCCAGTGCTAAGAGCCGATAGTGGAGGGCGGTGGTCACGAGGACACGCAGGTTGCGGTAGCCGCTCGGGGTCCCGTGAGTCCGAGGTGGGGAGGATGATTGACGTTGCTGCTGGCTGGTCACGGATTTTTTCATCAGGACATACTCCTGTTCTCTGTTCTATTTGGATTCCTGGTAGGGGTAGGTGATCTTGGTGAGTTATGTGACAGTTGATCGGAATAGGTGATAGGTGATCGTAAATAAGTTGTCTGAACCAGGTTGGTTGTTTGAGTTGCCCCTCTTCCAACCCCTTATTCTTCTATAACTTCATGCTCCATAATTTCAATCGTGTGGTCGTAGACGACCACGCTCCGCGATTGGGTTGGGCCGCGAGCAGACCCTCGTTGACTGGCCGGAAGGGTGTCCGGATCGTCGAACATGTCCCCGGGGGAACGAGAGATACTCCTGTCCCGGGGCGGAACTACTGCAAAGGACCAGCTGCCAAGGGTCGGTCCGTTGCCATCCCCGGGACGTCGAACCCCGGAGGGAGCGAAGGGCAAGACTTATCATCGTTCGTCATCCATCCTCTCCGATGGGATGAGACAGTAATCGGTGAGGTGGCGGTTTGTTCTTGTCGAACGCTCTGTGCCTCGCTCAGGAGGTGCCAAGTGCCCGGCAACGCGGGGGGGATCGGCGCGAAGCCACATGCGGCCAGCTGGTGTGCACAGGCCGGGCATTCCTCCACTACGCAACCCGGGTGGTGGTTCCCGCCGATCACCACAACGCAATCGCGGCAACGCTCCGGTGGCGCTTCGGCCCAGCCGAGCCTCGTCTCCGCACCGTAAGGTACGGGCTCGAAGGGCTCTCCATGAATGATGACCGGACCGGCGGAGCACGAAATCGCCCGAACCATCACTCCTTCGCATGGTTGGCAGTTAACCATGATCGTTATCCTGGGATGAAAATGGAATCTGATCGGATGGGGCGGGCGGAGCCGCACCCATCCGCCATCTCGAATCCGGGTTCGGATGCCTCAAGGATGAGAAGACACGGCGTCTACATCGATGAAATTCCCCTGATCGTCAAGGGGTTCGTACGACGCGACCCCACGCCGCACGGACCGGACCTCGTAGACCACCGCGTCGAAGCTCGGGTGATCCACGAATCCGTCGTCCGCGAGCCTCTGTCGGTCCTCCGGGGAATAGCCATACCGGTCGGCTTCCGCCACGGCTTCGCAGAGACGATCGAGGGAATACGTGACGAGGAGGACGTCGGGCGTCGAGGGGGAGGCCTTGAATGAAGCCACGACGTGCAAGCCAGCCGCAAGGTGTGTCCGCTCGATGCCGGTCGGTGGAGACCAGTATTTCGCCCTGGCCACCCGGAAGTCCAGCTCCGCCTGTTCGAGCCGACCGGTCGATTGGTAGAGGAGGCCCCGGGTATGGATTGCTTCGAGATTATACTCATTGATGCGAAGGGCGGCGTCGATGTCCTTGTAGGCCAGGTAGTGATCCGCCCTCTTGAGGTGGACCTGGGATCTCAGGACGATCGCCTCGGCGTCAAGTGGGTCCTGAGCGAGGGCGGCGTCGAGGTCGGCCAAGGCAAAATCCAGTTCGTCGCGAACGAAATGGACCCGACCCCTGGCCAACAAGGCGGCGGCGATGGTCCGACTGAGTTCCGTGAGGGTCTCTTCGGTGGTGGACAGGATGACTTCGCCCGTATCGGGCCGTCGCTGCGTTCCCAGGGTCAGGTCCAGGTCGGACATCTCGAGGTACCTCGAATGCGGATTGGTTCGACGTCCTCCATGCGGACGAATGCCTCCTTGCAAGCCGGTGATACCGCGGTCGGGTCCGGATCACCGGCACATCGCCGATCGTTTGGCGCGGGGAGTCTGTCTGGCCGGCGGGGGAGAGTGTTCCGGCCATTCCTGACCGAGTCGGAGGTCTGCCCGGGGCAGTACTCCGAGCCCCGTTCGATGGACATAGTCAGGAGAGCCTTGTTCTTATCGAGCCTTGCTCGACTTTGACGGGTCGAGTTGCGATCAGGATCGGCCGCACCGGTCCAGGCAGTGCTGGACCGTCACCTTCAATTCCAGCAGCGACGCGTTGGCCGGATCGATGACGGCCTCGGCATGCTCCTTGAGGGCAACGAGCGCGGCGTTCAGAAACTCTGCCTGGGTGATGGCCTCGCGTCGAATTTGCTCCTTACTGGTGGCATCTGTTTCGGGAATACCGAGGGCCGCGTCGATCTGCGAGATGACGCGGAGGGCCTGATTTCGGCGCTGCTGGATGCGAGCGATGTTCTCGGAACCCGGATGGTTCTCGATGTGGAGGCGCAGGAAAGTTGCGAACCGCAGGCAGAAGGTCTTGAGTGACAAGGCCTGCGCCGGGGTCGCCCGCGCCATGTGCGATTTCACGCAGTGACGCCTCTTACGTGGACTCGGCGGATCTCATCGTTGAGGAACGGCTCCATCAGGGCCCGGACGTCGGCCTGCTCCTCGGGCGATGACCCATCCGTCATGGCGCCGTGGGGCCGCATCCACCGCGCAATGCCGGCGTCGGAGCCGACAAGTTGGGCAGCCTGGTCCGAATCGGTCACGATCTCGACACTGGCCTCCTCGAATAGGTCCGATACTCCGTCAGTACGAAGGCGGGGGTTTAAGCGAACGCCGGGAGGGCCTATAGCCCGCAATCCTTTAATGATGCAAATTTCATCAATCATATAATTTCCATATTTTTGCATGGCGTTGTACGATCCTCAGGCGATCAGCCCTTCGAAGTGCTTGAGCACCTCCGCGATCTCGTTCTCTTCGCAGTCGTACATCCGGCATTGGGATGGATTCTCGGCTTGAGGGGGCATCACGTTCGAGCAGCCAACGATTAGAACTGCGGGCCGGCCTCCGCCGAGGTTCTCGCGGGCGGTATATCGTTTACGCTTGCGCTTCGTCTCGTCCCTGAGGAGAAGTCCCCTCTCGTACAACGTCTTTCCGAGCGTCCAGGCATTGAAGTCAACAGTCGCATCGAGTCCCCGAGCAATGGCTTTGGCGGCCCTCAGAGAGGCGGCGGGGTGAAGATAAAGCGTGGTGCCGTCCATCCAGCCGATCGCTTCACCTTTCGGCCTCCAGCCGCTCGTGACGGCCACGGTCCGGGTGGTCACCGAGGCGTCTACTTCATCGAACGTCTTGACCTGATCCTCGGTGCTCCAGCGGTGCCACCCCCAGGCATCAGGATTGTTTAACCAGTCGCCCTCCCTGATGGGGCAACCACCTTCCGGACCCTTCAAGTGCGCTCGGCCCGAGACAAAAGCCGTCTGGAGGCAAGTGAAGAAGAACTCCACTGGATCGTCTTGTTCGACATCCTGGGCCTGGGCCGTCTCGATAAGCACGCTCCAGGCCAGGTCCAGGTATTCCGGCAGATCCTCCCCGGAGATCGCTCCGGCGAGGTGGCCATAGATGAGAAATGCTTCAATACCGATGGAGAGGGAGGCCACGACCCCGGCCGCACGACCCCGGCCGGGAAGCTCAACCCGGGCGTAATTCTCCAATACCTCTTCGCGACTCCTCCTCCAGGTCTGCACTTGGTCGTAGTGATCGGCGAGGTAACCGAGGAAGCTGCTCATCACGCCTGCAAAGACACCGTTCCGGGCGTTTTCTTGGCAATTCGTGATGGCTCCCCAGTCTAGGTCCTTCCGAAGAAAGTCCAAGTTAAAGCCCCGGTTCTTGATCGATAGACCATTGAAGGGCAACTCGGCCGTCGAAACGACATTGGCCCGAGGTGGCTTATCATCCCGGATCTCCCCATCGCCCTGGGCCCTCCCCCGCCCGGTGTTGTTAAACAATGCCCGGAGCACCTGATCGGCCTTGGACTGCTGGCGCTGGACATCGTTCAGCGAGCCCTTCGTCAGGAAGTCGTCGATAACGACCATCACATCTTTCGCGAGGTAAAGTAACCGCTCCAGATAATTGGCGGTCGATCCCCAATTTGCTGGGATGTACTTACTGTCCATCTTCGAGCCGTAGAAGCTCTGGTACAGACCGGCGTAAATGCTCTTGCCGCTATCGGTGCCGCCGATGAGATTGACGTAGGTTTTCCTGCCCCCGAGCGGTGCACTGAAGCACGAGCCGAGCAAGGAGAATCCGACGGTTGGGGATGCCGCATTGACGAGTTCGAAGACGGCTTCAAACCCGAGTTTCAAGTCATTACCCGCCAGAGGGCCCGGTAGATCAAACTTTTGAAGAGCCTTGGGGAGAAGGGTCCGGTAGCTAATAGGGCTATACGAACGTCCGGAATCCGGCCCAATCGGCCCGGACCAGTCAGAAGGCATGTCTGTACCTTCAGTTGCGGTGGGCCGATCTCCGGTATGGTCGACCGACCCATCGACAAACACTCGGCCCGGAATGGTCGGGCCGATCATACCGCCCTGATGTAGAAACCCTCTGGCTCCCGCGGTCTCGGTCCAGCCTGTATGAGTCCGGACGTAAGATGTTGCCGGTGTACCGGAGAGGAGCTTGATCGCGGCAGCAGCATGATCAAGATGGTTGGGGATCGTGGGAAGGACGGTCGCTGGTGCACCGACGAAGGTGTCGACCCAGCGACGCAAGTCATGGAATTGGTCGGCCGGCACCGTGAATCGGTAGGCTGCACCGGTGGTAGAGGCTTCGATGATGTATTCGCGACGGAGCCTGTCGTCGCTATCCCCGTCGTCGATGATCCGCTGTTCTCTGATCAACGCGAGGAAGTTGGTGAGCTGGATCTTGATCTCGTCCCTGAGCGGCGCAGTTCTCGAATCCTTGGAGGCGGGTCGGGGCACCTTCTTGAGGAAGTAAAACCCGGATTCGCCAGCCCCGTAGTCCATGGGTGGCTTGATGCCGGCATCACGGGGCACACTCGGATTACCTTTGATTGTGCGAGCAACTGGTTCATCCGACCGTGCCCTGCTGGATTCGCGTTTCTGAGGCATAATTCTCGTTCCGATAACCTTCTTCGATGGGTTTCGTCAGTAACCATGCTGGGCCGGGACACGACTCTCAGTTCCCATCCATCCTCTCCGAGCAGGGGTCGCAGCCGTGCAATACCGAGATCAGTTCATTGACCGAAGCCATCGGCCATTTTCTCGGGCAGCCGATTGTTTAGGGCCTCCATGATCAGGGCCGGGTTGAGATCATGATGCCGACAACCCTTGTTTTCGACTTCAAGAGTCACCATGTCGTAGAACGCCTGCTCCACCAAGTGCCCGACGAACGCTTCAACGAGTAAGTCCTTGTGGCGGGCCCATTCTTCGATTGCCACCGCCACATGAGGCGGAAGGAGAGCACGCAAGGCCACTCGGCGCAACCGATCGCTGATCCCATCAAAGTATATATTGCATATAAAATTGTCTATTTTATATGGAATGAGTTGGCACCTCCGATACCGCTGGCAGGTTTCAAGATGACGAGAGGTCCAGGAGATTGTCGATGAAATTTTCTGGGGTAGGGAGATCCGGAACTGTTTTGAAAAAAACCTTGACATCGATTACGGGGGAGCAGAATCCCTCACGCGGCTAGGCGTCGACTCTGGTGTCCGGAATCTTCTCCGAACGATTTAGTTTAAAGAGCGAAAAATAATTTGTTGAATATTTTGCCTGGGTGCCGTGGGCGGAATGGCGAGGAATTTTGGAGGCCATACACATGCCATAGGAGGGCGAATAATCGACTGACTGGCGGACGCATTGCGTGCGCCGAAGGGCGGGCGACCGGTCGTGGAACCGGAAGGTGAGGCAAGATGGCGAGGCGCACTGCCTTGAATTCGCTCAAGGTCACTGTGTACATGCGGACTCATGATGGAGAAGTTCGAGGCCGGGGGAGATCTATCTCGATGCTTCCGCCGACGGCGTAGGAAACAGATCTGGTAGGAGATCAGGGTGACAATCGGTCGTCCCGCTCCCATTGGCCCCCTTGAAAACAAGCTGCTTCCGTGAGAAACGCTAGACGGGGGGTCTAGAGGTCGTGGGTTCACATTCTGCCGCACCGACTTTCCACAAATCATTTCAGAACATAATGACGTTACATCCAGGATGCTGCGTTTGGGTATGTCGCATTTCGCCAGAAATGGTCAGCGAGCGAGTTGACAGTTTGAAGGGATTGGGAGGTCGCCGTGGTGAGATGACATCCGACCAAGTTAGTCACCATCACGGAAGGACCTCCCATGTTCAACTTATCGCCTCGCGTCTGGATCCTCAACGCCGCTGCCGACTTTTCCGGTCAGCACGGGGCTGTGACTCAACAAGCCGAACAGGCCGGTTGCAGTCGCGAGACCGTCTACGAGCACTCCCGCAAGGTCGAGCAGCGACTCGCGGGCGAACCCATGCCCGAGGGCGACGTCGAACTCCGTGAGGAGAATCAACGGCTCCGCGAGCGGAAGGCCGGATCCTCTTCGACACGGCCAAACAACGTCAACTCACCACAGCCGCCTTCGCCATGGGGGTCAGCCTCAGCCAGGTCGAAGACCTGCTCGGCGTGCTCTTGATCCCGGAGCAGGTCCCCAACCATTTGACCTTGGGGCGTTGGGTTCAAGACGCGGCTCGGCAAGCCGGCCAAGTGCTCAAGGCCCTCGACCCGGCGTGTGCGGCCTGGGCCCGGGTCCAGACACTCGCACTGGACGAGTTCTTTTTTGGGGGCGACCGACCTTGGTAGGGATCGAGTCGGCGAGCATGACGGCCATCTCTTGCCGGAACGCCAAGAACCGAACGGCCGCGACCTGGAAGAAACCGTTGGAGCCGTTCTCGGGTCTGGAATTCGCCGTCTCCGACGCCGCCAAGGGGATCGGCTCGGCGGTGGCGTAACTGGCCAAGGGGCATGCGATCGATTCGTCAGCCCCGCCCCTGACGCACGGCCTGGACGTCTTCCACGCCACGATGGAGGCGAAGCGGGTTCTCGCCCGACACTGGCGTGGCGCCGAGGCGGCATGGGAACTGGCCGAGGCCGCCGACGCCAAGGTCGCTACCGCAAAACAACAAGGCATCGACGCGCGAGCCGCCGCGGCGGCCGCGCGGGCACCGCGGGCCAGCGCCGTCGAGCGGTTCGCACAGGCCCAGCGGCTGGAGTCGGCCTGGGACCGGGTGCACGCGGCGCTCGACCTGTTCACGCCCGACGGCCGGCTCAACGATCGCGCCGGAGCTGCCTCCGCTATCGCCGAGGGGGTGAAGGACCTCACCAGCCCCGACTGGACGAAGGTCCGCAATTTCTTGAACGACCTGCGGAGCCTGGCGTTCCTCGATCGGATGCAGGGCCGCCTGGAGACTGCGGAGCCGGAGCCGCAATGGCGCGAGGCGCTGGCCTGGCGTTGGTGGCTGTGGCACCGCCGACAGAAGCCCTCGGACCCAGCGACGGAACTGGTCCGCGCGGTGGGTCGGCAGGGGACCTTGAGCGAGCCGCTTACGCCCGCGTCGCGGTGGTCTTGGAGGAGACTTTTCGAGCGAGCAGCGCGGTCGAGTGCATGAACAGCGTGCTGCGGATGTACCCGTCGCGACACCGTCGGATGACCCAGCCGATGCTCGACCTGAAGCGTCTGTACTGGAACACCCACGCGTTCCGCTCGGGCCCGTGAAAGGACGCCTGCCCGTACCAACGGTTGGGCCTGAAACTGCCCAGTTTGACTTCTGGGAGTTACTCAAGTCCGATCCAAAGGACTTGACGCAAAATGTGTCAACCACTGGAAATACAGAATGAGACAATCCCCCAGCGGGGACCGTCCCATATCGGCCCAAAACGGCCGCATTCAGGTTGACAATTCGCAACGCCAGGCCATGACATCTTGATTCTGTAAGGGAGTGGACCCCCAGAGTGGGATTGCTTACGTGACCCACACTCCAAAAGGCCCACCCCCATGCTCAAGATACCCTTGGTCACCTGGATCGCCAACGCCGCGGTCGGCTTGACCGGCATTTATGGCGAGGTCACCCGCCAAGCCGAGGCCGCCGACTGTAGCCGACAGACCATCTATGAGCATGCCCGGAAGGTCCAAGCCGCCGTCGAGGACGCCTACGACGGGGGACCGACCCGGGCCCAGTTGAGCGAAGAGAATCAGCTCCTCCGGCAAGAGAATGCCCAACTCTGGGAGTGGCTCGCGGGGACCATCGAGTTCCCCCCGAGCCGGCAGCGGGAGTTCGCCGTCACCGCCACGGCGATGGGATTGAGCCTGAACCAAGTCCTCGCCTTGCTGGCCCTGATCCTGGGCACGTCGGCCTCTCCCGCTCGCTCCACGCTCCACCGCTGGATCCAACACGCCGCCTTGGCGGCGGGTCGGGTCCTCAAGGCCCTCGATGCGCAGTGCCGGACCTTGGTCCTGGTCGGCTGTCTCGATGAGATCTTCTTCCACGGCCGCCCCGTGCTGGTCGGCGTCGAACCCGCGAGCATGGTCTGGTTCCTCGGCCAGAAGGCCCACGATCGCTCGGGGGCGACCTGGGCGAAGGCGTTGCACGACTGGCCCGCGTTGTCGTACGTCACGGCGGACGCGGGGACCGGCTTGCAAGCGGGGATCGCCACCGTTCAAACGCTCCGTCAGGAGACGGGGCAGCCGGCCTTGGAGAATGGCCTCGATGTGTTCCACACGACTTACGAAGCGAGGCGGGTCTTGCGGCGGAGTTGGAATCGCCTGGAACGGCTCTGGGAGCAGGCGGAGATCGCCAGTCGCCGGGTCGAACACTCGCAACGGCAGGGCCGGGATGCCCGGGGCGTGGCGGCCGCGGCGCGTGGTGCCTGGAAGAAGACCGAGGCCGCATTCGCGGAGCATGAGCGATCCGAAGCGGGCTGGAAGAGGGCCCATGGGGCGCTGGCGGTGTTTCGTGCCGAGGGTCGGTTGAACGATCTCGCTTGGGCGGAGCACCAGATCGCCCTGGCGCTGCCCGAGTTGTCGGGTCGCGAGTGGTCCAAGGTGCGGAACCTCCTCGCGACCGAGGAGACGTTGACGTTCCTGGACCGTCTGCACCGTCAGTTGCGCGAAGCGGTCCCCGAGGATCGGTTGCGAGCCGAATTGGTGCGGCTGTGGTGGCTGCGTCGCCAGCGGCCACGAGCGAACACCCCAGGGGCGGTTGTGGGTGCGGGGCATGTCACGCCTCTGGTGCAGGCGGTGGTCTGCTCCAAGCGGGACGCGAACTGGCGGGAGTCGTACGCCGCCGTGGCGCGGGTGTTGCGTCGGACGGTGCGAGCCAGCAGTGCGGTGGAGTGTATGAACAGCGTGCTGCGCATGCACCAATCGCGGCATCGGCTGGTGAGCCAGGGCCTGCTGGACCTGAAGCGTCTGTACTGGAATTGCCGCGTGTTTCGTGAAGGGAAACGCCGCCGGCACAGCCCGTATGAACACCTGGGATTGAGGCTGCCCAGTTCTCGGTTCTGGGATCTGCTCGGGATGCCGACAACGGCAGACGGAACGATCTGACCCCAAAGAATGTCAAGTCCTTACCTTACGATTTGGGACGGTCCCCATCAGCGCCATTTGAGGGAGTGACGTCAAAAAAAGTATTTGCAATTCATCGATCGTGAGATCAAAGTTGAGTCCCCCCCCCTCCACCCGATTGGAACGCGTGAGCACTCGCGTTGCTGTTGCCATGAAGATGGTGGCAGAATTTCTTCCATTCTTCATTGTAGTGAATGCGTTTCGATAAGTCGATTCACCTAATCGCTTAAGGCACCGACTGTCCTCTCTGCGAATGTGCAGGATGGCGGCCGGGGTCCACGATCGAGGAGCGCGCCATGACTTGCCGCCACAAGTCTGCCGATCGTTTCTGGGATGGTCTGATCTTTCGGCTGGTGAATCACTCGAGGCCATCTCGCGAGGGCGTCGGCACTTCGGCTGATCGATTACGGGATCGCCGTCGCCGTGCCCGCCATCGGGAGCTCCTCGAAGCGGAAAACCTCGAGCGGAGAGATATCGCCGGATCGCTTCTGACCGGCCTGGGCTCGATCGCCGGCAACGGTCTTGCGGCCGAGATGCGAACGCCTTTCGGGGAAGGACGGCGTTCATCGCATCAAGGTTTCTCCGGCAGGGGCGGCATCCTCCCGTTCTCGATCGTTCCGCGCCGCCACGACAGTTTGCCCCTGCATCAAGGGCACGGCCATGGGTTAGCCGGTGGGTTCCGACTGAGCCGGGGGGATCTGCACTCGGTACAACATGTTTCACCGACGTCCGCGCACCCGCTACTGCCCAAATCGCTCGCTGCCGGGACACAACACTCCGCGAACACACCGAGCGGTCAGGGAGCTCCCCGCAAGCAGGGATCGGCAGCGCCGCAGGGAGGCGCGGCCGCCCGGGGCGGCGGTGGAGGCGTCGCGGGATCGGCGTTCGGCACCGCGACACGAGGCGGGACCGCCGCACAGACTCCGACGCCCTTCTCGAACTCAGGAGGATCGAGTTCACAGGTCGTTGGCGCCAGCGGAATTTCCGGCCCGGCCAGGTTGGCGCAGAGTCCTGCCCCGGCCACCGCGAGCCGCTCGACTCCCACCCGCGCGGCGACTCCTTCCCCGACCCCCACTCCCGGCCCGACCTCGCCGGCTCCGACTTCGATCCCCGCGCAATCGCCTCAGAGAAGCAGCACGAGCACGAGCACGCTCACCCAGTTGCCACACTCCGTCATTAGCACACCCTCGGGTAACTCGATCCAGATCACATGCGCCGACGTCGATAGTCTGACCGGCTGGTCCACCCCCGAAAGTGGTGGGAGCGACCCCGGCCGCGGTGGGGTCGTCTCCACCGGTGGCGGTCTGGTTCTGACCGAGGGCAATTCGTACGTCGTCGGGTTGGAGAAGACGCTGACGATTCCCAGCAACCCCTCCACACTCGTCTTTCAGTATGACAACCTCTCGTTCGACAGGACGGACACTCACTCGATCAAGGACGCCTTCGAGGTCGCCCTGGTCGATGGCCAGGATAAACCCCTGGTTCCCACCATCGGTGAGGCGCGCAACGCCTTCCTCAACGTCACCGAGGGGCTACCCACGAAGCTCGGAGTGGGCACGACGGAGACCGGCACGGCGGTGGTCACGGTCACGACCGACATCTCCGGGCTCGCGCCTCAAAGCACGGCTCATCTGATCTTCCGACTGGTCAACAACGACTCCGACCACAACACCACGGTGCGGCTCCCGTGCCCAACTTCAGCCGACCACCCGCCGTCGGTCGCCGTGGACCTGTTCGACGACACCGCGCCCACCGGGCCGGGCAGCAACGCTTACCGCACCGACCGACTCACCACCGACCCCACGGTGGCCGGTACGGCGTCCGACCAGGACGGCAGCGTGGCCACACTCGAGGCGAGCGTCGACGGCGGCGCCTACCAGGACATCAGCTCGACGCTCGCGGCGGGTACATTCCGCTGGACGCCGACCGGCCTGTCCGCCGGCACGCATCGGATCACGATCCGCGCCACCGACAATGCGGGCCTGAGGGCCGTGGCCTCGACCAGTTTCACGCTCGACGCCCCGCCGGTCGCCAACGCGGGGGGGAACCAGACCGTCGCAGAGGGGGACACCGTCACGTTCAACGCCTCGCAATCGACGGCCACCCTGGCGCCCCTCTTCTCCTACCAATGGACCTTCGCCGGCGGGACGACCTCCACCGAGCCAATCACGACCCGGACCTACGCCGACGAGGGGAGCGACACCGCCACGCTGACCGTGACCGATACCGCCGGCGCCACCGCAACCGCCGCCGCTCAGGTTACCATCGGCAATGCAACCCCGTTCGTCCGCCCCGTGGCCGATCAGCAGGTGACTGAAGGAACCCCTTACGCGCTGGCCGTCTCGTTTGCCGACCCGGGCACCGGCGACAAGCACACCGCCACGATCGACTGGGGAGATGGCACGTACAGCTCGAACGCCACTGTCCAGGAGCAGAATGGGGCGGGTACGGTCGTCGCAACCCACAGCTACTCGAACGAGGGGACCCACACCGTCACCGTGACCGTCGCCGATGACGATGACCCGGCCGGGACGGCCAGCACCACGTTCCACGTGACAGTCAACCCCCTGGCGCCGACAGTCACGATCAACGGCCCGCCCGTCACCGATGAGGGGGCGACCTACACGCTCAATCTCTCGGCCATCGAGCCGAGCGTCGACACCGTCTATGACTGGACGATCGATTGGGGCGACGGCACGGCCCCGGAGACGTTCTATGGCAACCCGCCTACGGTCACTCATGTCTACAACAACGACGGGGTCACGGACACGATCACTGCGTCGGCGACCGACGAGGACGGCACCTGGAACGCGAACTCGTTGGCCGTCACCGTCAGCAATGTAAGCCCGACGCTCGTCATCGGCGGTCTGGGATCGGTCAACGCGGGAGCCACGTACACGCTCAACCTCGCGTCGACCGATCCGGGCCAGGATGACACGATCGACCACTGGACGATCCACTGGGGCGACGGCACGGCCCCTCAGACGATCAGCGGCAACCCGAACTCGGCCACGCACGTCTATGCCAGTGGCCCGAACGACGACACGATCAGCGCGACGGCGACCGACCAGGATGGCACCTGGGACTCCAACACCGTCCGCGTGCACGTCAACGCGGCGGCGCCGCAGGTGGCGATCGCCGGTCCGGGCGTGACCTCCGAGGGGGCGACCTATACGCTCAACCTCTCGGCCACCGGGCCCGGCGGCAACTCGATCACGAGTTGGACGATTGCCTGGGGCGATGGCTCGGCCCCCCAGATCCTGAGCGGCAACCCGTCGACGGTGACACACATCTATGCCGACGGCGTCACCCCGGCGGTCAGCGATACGATCACCGCGACCGCGACGAACGCCAATGGCAGTTACCCCACCAACACGGTCAATGTCCAGGTGCTCAACGTGGCCCCGACGGTCACGACGGTTACAAACCCGACCAAGACTCCAACTTATGAAGGAAGTGCGCTCGCCAGCAACGCCATCGTCGCGACCTTCACGGACCCCGGCCTGAGCGACACCCATACGGCGGCGGTCTACTGGGGCGATGGGACCAGCAGCGCCGCGACGATCACGGAGTCGAACGGCTCGGGGACGGTCACGGCGGGGGGCCACACGTACGCCGATAACGGAACGTACACGGTCAAGGTGGTCGTCACCGACAAGGATCATGGCTCGGGAAGCCTGAGCACGTCGGCGATGATCCAGAACGTATCGCCGAAGGTCTCGGCCGGGTTCTCCTTCGTGCCCGATCCCAACACCGGCGCCCCGATCGCCGTCGTCTCGGGCGAGTTCACCGACGCTGGCTTCACCTTCGCGCCGGCGGGGACCGTCGAGACGTTCACGGAGACGATCAACTGGGGCGACGGCACCACCCAGACGATGACTCCGACCGTCGTTCAAGGGTCGGCGGGTGTCGCCACGGTCGGAACCTACTCAGGTTCGCACGCGTACGCGCAACCGGGCGTCTACCAGGTGACCGTCACGGTCACCGACGACGACGGCGGCCGGGGCACAGCCACGCTCAACTTCGGCTCGTCGTGCCTGCCGTTCCAGGTCGTCTCGGCGATCAACGTCGGCCGGCCGGGCGAGATCCCCGTCAAGATCTGGTCCTGCACCGACGCCGGCGGGAACCCCGACTTCAACGTCAACAATATCGTCGCCTCGAGCCTCCGTTTTGGGCCGGGGGGGGCCCAGGCCGACGACTACAACATCGTGCCCGCCCAGGCGGCCGGATGGACGTCAAGTTTCCGAGCCTCTCCAGCGGGATCCACTCGACCGATCAAGTCGCTTACCTATCGGGCTGGATGGCGGTCCCGGGAAACTCGAGCCCGGTCTACTTCGTGAGCTGGGCACCGCTCAAGAACGTGCACGGAGGCAACCCGCCGCCGGCGACGTCAACCCCGGGCCAGACCAAGTTCTACGTCGCCGACGGCGGCACGTCGACCGGCGGCGACACGACCTATCGCTACCTGGCGAACGGGAACACGTCCGGGGCGTTCGGTTTGGACACCAGCGTGCCGAGCCCGCGCGGGATCGCCGTCAATGCCGCCGGTACCACCGCATGGCTGGTCGACGGGTCGAACCAGGAAGTCGACGTCCAGGGCACCGACGGTGCGCTGCTCGGTTCGTTCCGCGCCTTCGGACTGGTCAACCCCCAGGGGATCGCCACCAACGGCACGGACCTCTGGATCGTCGACGCGGGGATCCACTCGGTGCTGCGCTTCGTGGGAGGCGCCGCGATCCGGGCCGGGGCCGCGACTCCCCTGCCGCAGCCGGCCAGCAGCTCCGCCCTCCCGAGCGGATCGTTCCACCTCGACCAGTCGGACCCCAACCCGCTGAACGAAAACAATAGCCCCACCGACATCGTGACCCGCGACGGCTCGACCTTCTGGGTCACCGACGACAAGGCCCACGCCGTCTTCGTCTACAACGCCAGCGGGAACAAGGTCGGCGAGTGGTTCCTCGACCCGGCCGACACGAGTCCCTCGGGCATCACCCTCAACCCCAACGGCGGGACCGACCTCTGGGTCGTTGACCGCGCCACCCACCGGGTCTACGACTACGCGGGCGCCACCGGGTGGACGAGCGGCAACCACTCGGCGACTAGCTCGTTCGCGCTCGCCAGCGCCGACGGCGACCCCGAAGGGATCGCCGACCCGAACCCGCCGACGGTCGCGATCATCTCCCCCGCCGACAATGGCCAGGCGACCGCCGGCAGCACCGTGCTCGTCACCGGCCAGGTCACGGCGAGCACTCCGGGCACGCCGGTCGTCGCCGCCAACGGGACGCCGGTCGACGCGGTCGACGCCGCCAACAACTTCTTCAACCGACAGTCCGTGGCCCTCGGCCCGAACGCCTCCACCTATACGGCCATCGATGCCTCGGGTCAAGCGAGCAGCCCGGTCACGCTGCACGAGACCGGCACGAACCCGCCGGCCGGCCCGATCGACTTCGCGAGCCTGTCCGACGTGACGGCCAGCTTCAGCCCGCAATACGGCCGGACCTCGTACAACTCGGCCACGACGGTGCTCTACGCCGATATGGCCGCCCAGGACGTCGGCACCTACACGGTGCATACGCCGCTGCTGGTCGCCGTGAAACACATCAGCAACCCGCTGGTGCGTGTCCGCGACTACGACGGCGTCCTGCCCGACGGCACGTACTACTATGATTTCAGCAAGCTGGTCGCCGGCCGCACGATCGAGCCCGGCCAGACCACCAACAACGGCGTGTTGGCGTTCTTCGACCCCCAGCAGGTGCCCTTCACCTATGACCTGGTCTTCCTCGCGCCGGTGAACCGTCCGCCGTCCTTCACATCGGTCCCGGTCGTCGAGACCGCCGCGC
>NZ_FSRB01000001.1:0-595000 GCF_900129635.1 Singulisphaera sp. GP187
TCTCGCGGAGGGTCCGATACTTGGCGTGACGGCGATCGTGCGGGACGTGATACCTCTTGCTGAGGTTTGCAATACTGATGGCGACAGTCATCGTGGGATAAACTCGGGGCAAAGGTGTGCTAACCGGAGTGGTGGGCGGAACGTTCAGATGATGTCCGCGAAGCTATCCTCCACCTTACGAAAGTAAAAACAACCGACGACGAAGACGACAGCAGCCACCACAACGGCGATCCCCAGTGAACCCCAAGGAATTGGGCCACCGAGAGCCGTGGCACGAAAAGCGTCAATGAACGCCGTCATCGGATTGAGAGCCATCACAGACTGGAGCCAGGCTGACGGCTTTGACTCGGGCTGCATGTAGACCGACGGAGTGGCGAACATGCCAAGTTGCACCAGGAATGGAATCATGTAGCGAAAATCGCGGTAAGCGACATTGAGTGCCGATAGCCCGGTCCCGATTCCCATTGCTGTTAACGTGATCAGAGCGGCAATCACCGGGAGGAATAATAGCTGGACACCGGGAACCACGCGATAGTAAACCATCATGACAAGGAGGAGACCAAACGCGACGACCAAATCCACCACCGCTGCACCAACGGCCGCGAACGGTACAGAAAGCCGGGGAAAGTAGATTTTGGTAATCAGCCGCTCAGAGGCAACCACGCTGTTTCCGGCGTTGGTTATGGCCGTTGCAAAAAATGTCCAAGGTAGTAGACCCGCATAGGCGAACAGCGGATACGGGAGCCCCGCGGACGGAACCTTGGCCATTCGGCCAAAAAAGATCGTGAATACCACCATCATCATTAAAGGTTGGAGTACGGTCCAACCGGCCCCCAGAATCGTTTGCTTGTAGCGGACTTTCACATCACGCCAAATGAGAAATCCCAGTAGCTCACGGAATTGCCAAAGCTCACGAACATTAATCAGTTGCCAACCACTCGGCGGCTCGATAACGGTGACAGGCGCTTCGGCATGCGGCTCTGTGATGTCCGGCGCCGAAATCGGGGAGTCAGACGCCTCAACTAGGAGGTTCACGATAATTCATTGCTCCGCGGTGGCGCAACAGGATCGCAATTCCAACGTGATGGCAATCAGCGATCGTCCTGATGAGACCCGTTTGACCGTTTAAGATCCGGCCAAATCGGCTCTCCTCGCTTTTCGATTATGGAGATTGCCGGTTGAACTTTCAAGGAGTTTTAAGCTCTTTCGGTCGGTTTTCCGATGCTTACCGCGGCTTGATGTGACTGGGCATCATCGAACCATTCATTGTCCATTATCGAAAACGTTTACCAAATGATGCTGCAGTGAGCGTTACTCTTAAGATAATTAACATTAGCGAAGATTTGGAATTTGTTTGCCAATCCTTCTGGCCTTGAAGGCCCAGGAAGCAAGAAGTTTGCGACAACATCGGACACTCAAGTGGACTGTTGCTGGCTAGGAACGTCCCCGACACTTCTTGCTTTCAGCCTTCCCCGCTTCTTACACAGCTACGATTGCGCGATGCGGGAGCTTGTTCGGGATTGAGCCATCGACTCGAACGAAGCGTTCCGCTCAGAGGCCCCCCCTTGAGGGGAGGCTTCGGAGGTGAGCGAGAGGCGGTCCGGTTTGTCTGAAGAAAGATCAGAAAGTCAATTGACAATTCAGCTCAAAGGCTCGCCCGCCGCTGCTGTCGTGTTCGACTGAACCTTAGGCCGGTCGTGGTTGAGAACGAAATCGTAGTAATCCAGTGTCTGGCTGATGACTCGCTCTTGGCTGAAGTGGTCTTCGCAATGCCGTCTGGCGAGCGCAGCGAGTTGATGGCGGCGACTCGTGTCTCCAAGTAAGTTGGCCAACGATGCGCTTAGGACCCCGGGAGTCTCCATATCGATCGATTCGCCGCCAGGGCCGACGACCCACTTGACAACAGGGTGCTGGCCGACGAGGCAGGGCAATCCGCTGGCCGCCGCTTCCAAGAGAACGATTCCCAGCATCTCCATCTGGCTGCACAGGACGAAGGCGTCGGCCGTACGGTATAATTCGGGCATTTGAAGGCGTGGATAGCGAACCAGAAAGCGGACTCTGTCACCGAGCAGCGCACGCCCCCGAGCGATTAGCTCGTCGGTATCCTGCTCCCATCCGCCTGCCACGACAAGCCAAGCGGGCAGATCTGGCGTCGATGTTCGTAGTTGGGCAAATTCCTCCAGAAGATAATCAATTCGCTTATGATGGCGCTTGATCGCCGCCGCGGTAAGCACGACCAGCGCGTCCGCGGGGATGCCCAGCTCGGACCGAACTGCGTCGGCTCGCCCCGGATGATAGAGGCGGATGTTCGTGAAATGCGGGATCGCCGTCCACGTCGGCTTCCAGGTGCCGGCGGCGCGTGCCTCCTCCAGGTGCCAAGGGGCTAGCTGCTGAACGTAGTCAAACTTGTTGAGCCAGGCTAACCGCATATCGGTGCCGTTGCCGATGATCACACGCGTTCGTACTAGGCCGAATTGGGCAGCCCTCTGCACAATGCTGGCGATCCAGGGGTCCTGGGTATGGAAGACATCGGCCGGTTCGCGACGGAGGTGCCCCAGGAGTCGCATCGCAAACGTTGTCTGTTCGATGTCGTAGGGACTGCCCAGCCCAACTCGCCAACGCCCGCTCCGGGTGATCCAACGCCCGACCCAGGCGGTTTGCGGCGACTCTCGGCGCCAACAGGGAATGACTCGCTCGTAGGGGGCCTCTGCCTTCCCGGCTCCTTTGTACAGCGTCACCGCTATGCCTAGATTGGCCATCTCGCGGGCTGTGTCTTCAGCCCAGGCCTCATTTCCTCGGGCAATATGGCCCAATCCGCTGCAAGCGATGGCGACTCTCATCTCTGCTCCCCGTCTTTCTCTCTATCTCAAGTTCTGGAAGGCAATGAGTTCAAATCCAGAAACTTACAAATGTTGCATTTTGATATGCATTTCATGCGAAGTTTGGCAGTCAGCAGGCGCTAACGTTTCTTCATCGGGCTTCGGCCAACATTCAGCGGTCTGATCGAGGTAGGCTCCGTCTAAGTCGTTGCCTACCTAAATAGCTCCTCGCAACAGGGAAAGCAGCGGGGTGACGAAATTTCGTCACTTGCCGTAAGAGGCTGGAACGTAGGACTTTCCCAGTTGCGAGGAGCTATTTAGGACTTGAAGACGGCTCACTCCGAAGCTCAATGGAGGCGGGCAAACTCCCGAGAACCTTGGACTTACCCGTGGGAATTCGAGAATTCTCTGTGTGGTCCCCGGGCCAAGACCGCCACGTTCCGTGGATTCTGGATCGTCGCGACGATCCTACCACTCGAGGACCTCCGCGGTCGGCAACGCAACTACGAAGATCGGGATGGTAGTTCGGTGCCGCGTGAGAGCTCCCTGAAATTACGCCTCAGGTCCAGAAGTCGAGCCGGGACGAAGGTGGCGAGCCACAAACGGAGTGTCTCTCGACATGGGCTTTCGCGCAGAGGAACGCCGAGGAGACGCCTCGCGGAGCTCATCTCACGTCGGTGGAGAAGGCTGCGGCCATGCTTAACGTGAAGCTTAAGAATCTTACTCCGGACGACCTCGCGTTCGAGTTTGAGGAGTTCGCCGATTTTGTCATAGTTCGTAAATTCCGCGCGAGCAAAACTTTCGGTGCGATACGAGAGCCCGCCGGTGGCTTGGTTGTATTGGATCAAGTCCTCTGGACAGGTAACGATCGTCCAACCCGCCACGGCCAATCGAAGCCACAAATTGTGGTCTTCGACACTAATAAGGCCAGGACTTTCGTCGAATCCGCCGACCGATTCCCAGGCAGTTCTACGCACGATTGTCGATGAAAGCCTGATGCAGTTTTCCGCCCAAAGATTCTCAAAAGTGACGATCGGTGGCGCGGGCGAAGGGGAGAGTGTCCCGCGGGCATGGACAACGCCGACGCGTGAATCACCCAATAACGCCATCTGGCGTTCCATCTTCTCCGGTAGCCATGTATCGTCGGCGTCAAGGAAGGCCACCCACTCTGCCGAGGAGTCACGCACTCCCCGGTTCCGTGCGGCGCCAGGGCCGGCATTTGGCTGCCGTACGACATGCACGGACGACGAGTATCGCGAGGCGACGATGGCTGAGTCGTCGTCTGAGCCGTCATCGACGACGACGACCTCGTCAGGAGGGTTGGTCTGGGCCAAGACGCTTTCGATTGCGTGCGCGATCGTGTCTGCGCCGTTGTAAACCGGAATGACCGCACAATACCGTAGATTTGGGTGCATCGCTGATTGAATTGTGATTCTGAAGGCGGAGTAAGTGATCGTTTGGAGGAGAGAGGCGAACATCGGACGCGGTTTCGAAACAGGCAAAAGCAGACGACTGGTGTTGCGGGGCTCCTTCCGTTCTTGGCGGAAGCCTAGTGCGGGAATTGCAGCTGAGCCACCAGTATAAAGGCCTGGAACACACGGGAGAAGCTCAGGATTGAAGGTCGAAGCCGTTGGACTGAGCCCTGTCCCCGTACGGCGGTGCCGAAACAGGCTCGGGGGAGCTAACATCCGCTCTGAGGAAGTTTCGTCCCCATTGCTCGAGCATGAACACGGCCCAAATCATCGACTCCATGCTGCTGATCCCAGCCTGGTGCGCCCGCCATATCCGGCGAATTTCGTCCATGTCGAGTATTGAGCGAATGAAAGCGTCGGGCGCGAACAGAGTGTCTTCGGTCAGTTCACGGAGTGGCCCTCGAAACCACTCCCCAAGTGGCACCGAGAAGCCCATTTTAGGACGGTCGACGACCTCTGGTCCAAGGAATGGCCGGACCGCCTGTTTGAACAGGTATTTGCCTTCTCCCGCTCGCAACTTCAAATCGGAGGGGACCGCGGCCATGAACTCCATGAATTTATGATCGAGGATCGGAACGCGGACTTCCAAGCCGACCGCCATTGACGCTCGGTCCACCTTAACGAGAATGTCGTCGCACAAGTACGTTTTAATGTCGGAATACAACTCTTTCGAGAGCGGATCGTCGGCGTCACACCGGCGATAGTGGTCCTCGATTGTTGTGAATGGGTCGTAGCCGCGTGCTCGAGCCTCCGGCCTGATGAGGGCCAATGCCAACTCTGGGGCGTGTGCGGCCCGGCTCAAGTAGATTGCTTCGGCGTCGCTCGAGGCGAGGTTCCTGAAGGTCGATTTCGCACGGAGCGGGCGAGGCAACCAGTCCGCCTTCGGGTAGAGCCTTGCCATTGGTCCGAACGCGAGCCGGCGGATCGCGCTCGGGATCCGTCGTCGGAGTGCCCGCTCTCGCTGATGGATTTTGTATTTGCGGTAGCCGGCCATGTTCTCGTCGCCGCCATCGCCCGAGAGGGCGACCGTGACGTTCCCGCGAGTCATCCGCGAGACACAATAAGTCGGGATCGCTGAGCTGTCGGCGAATGGCTCGTCGTAGTGCCAAGCAAGCCGTTCGACGAGGTCGATCACGTCGGGGCGGACGATCTGGCGGTGATGGTCGGTGCCGAATTTCTGTGCCACGGCATTGGCATACTCCAGTTCATTGAATCCCGATTCCTCGAATCCAATCGAGTTGGTAACAACTGGGCCTTGCACGAGCTTGGCCATCGTGGCAACGACCGCGCTGGAATCGACTCCGCCACTGAGAAACGCTCCGAGCGGCACATCCGACAACAGATGGATGCGAACCGACTCTTCGAACTCGGCCAAGAACCGCTCGCGGAGGACTTCCTCGCTTTCGCGGTGGGGATCCGGGAAGTGGAGATCCCAGTATTGGCGGAACCGGAGGCCATGCTCGTCGAGAATGGCCGTATGGCCGGCCGGGAGTTTGAAGATCCCCTCAAACATCGATTTCGGCGCCGGCACCCAGTGGTAGGTCAGAAAGTCCTGAAGTGCCTCAGGATTGATCCGCCTGGGCACATGAGGCGCCTGAAGGATCGCCTTGATCTCGGAACCGAAGGCCAGCCGTGTGCCGTCCTGCCAGTAGTAAAGCGGTTTGATCCCCAGCCGGTCACGGGCAAGCAGGAGTCGACGCCGTTTCTGGTCCCAGATCGCAAAGGCAAACATTCCGCGGAGGAAGTCGACGCAGCGATCACCGTAATCCTCGTAGAGATGAATGATCGCCTCGGTGTCGCATCGGCTACGGAAACAGTGCCCACGGCCCTCGAGCGTTTCGTGAAGCTCCGGAAAATTATAAATTTCGCCGTTGAAGACGATCCAGATCGACTCGTCCTCGTTGCACATCGGCTGATGGCCCGCAGCGAGGTCGATGATGCTCAGACGCGCGTGTCCGAGGGCGGCGTGGCTATCGATAAATGAGCCCGAGTCGTCGGGTCCGCGGTGGTGCAGCGCAGCGGTCATCCGCCCGATTGCCGCGCCATCCGCCTCGGATCGACCGCCGATGTCCACAATACCCGTGATGCCGCACACGTCTGCAACCCCCAATCTTACCCGGCACGCCATGCCCCTAACGCAGGGGACGGAGGCGACGGCTGTCTGCGTCAAAACGCCCGAGCGGTTTTCTTGTAGAAGGCCGCGTACTGTTCGGCCATCCGGCCCACTGACAATCCAGCGACCGCGAAACGACGTGACGCCTCAGCGAGCCGCGAGCGAACCTCTGGGTCGTCCGCGAGGTCAGTGATCGCGCGGGCCAGGGCTGCCACATCGCCCGGCTCCACCAGTAGTCCGGTCCGGCCATTCTCAACCAGACCAGGCACGCTCCCCACCCGCGTGGCGATCACCGGCAGGCCTGATGCCATGGCTTCCATGATCGAGATCGGACGGCCCTCACGGTGGCTGGGTAACACGAAAAGGTCCATCGCGCGAAGTTGATCAGGGATGTCGCGACACATCCCCAGGAATCGGACCCGGTCCCCAAGCCCGCGTTCCGCGACCAGGCGCTCGAGAGAGCCCCTGGTGGGCCCGTCTCCCACCAAACGTAGCTCCAGATCACGTGCGCCGCCGTCAACCGCGCGTGCGAAGGCGTCGATCAGCACGTCATGCGCCTTGATCGGGTCGAGTCGGCTGACACAGCCTATCACAAGTCGCCCACTTCGCTCCCGGCGTTCGGCTGGAAGAAACCGATCGACGTCGATGCCGCTATCGAGCACGGTGAATCGGCTTGGCGCGATTCCGGCCTCGTAGGCGAACCGATCGGCGGTCTCGGCCGAAATGCTGACTAAGGCGGGCGTGAGCCGCGCCAATTGCCTGTAGATGAATGCGCGGCGCCAAGGCAATCGGTTCATGCTGTCCCAGCCGTGAAAACTGAAGACCAACCGGCCCCGTCGCAGCGCCAGGAGCCAGGCCAACGCCGCATCGGGCCAGCCCCAGCCATTGCGTACATGGATAATGTCGGGGCGCCATTCGCGGATGATCCGCGCGGTGCGCCTTGGAACCGAACCAGGCCCGGATCCTCCGGCAGATAACCAAACCGGCACTGTTTTCGGGAGCTGGTCGGCTAGCTCGCCGAGGTCTTGGAGACAGCAAAGGCCCTGCTCGAATCCAAGCCGCTCGAGTGCATGAACCAGGTTGAGGATCTCGACCTCCAGTCCGCCAAACCCGAGTCGGGTTACGACGTGGAGAATCCGGGGTTGACGGCTCTCAGGCATGGACACCGAGGGGTGAGGATCTTGAATAAGTGAAGACGATTGCATAATTATGTTCTGGTACTGTGGCCGTGCCTTGCAAGCATGCTAGCTCGACTCTTCAAGCTCCGCCGGTACGATCGCCGACCTCGAAGCCATCGCGACCGGAATCAGAACCCTTTCTCAACGAATGAGAACCAGGTCGAACGCGTCGGTCAGTTGGCCACAGCCTCTGAATCCGTGGAAATGCTCTGATGAGAAGGGGGTGTCGTCGAGGCTGGCCAACCTTAGGATTCAGCCACTCTCACCGATGACGGCGTTTGCGATGACCCGCTCCAGCGCGGTGGGCAGCAGAAGCAGCCACCAGAGCATTTGAATGTAAGTTGCTGAAATGAACATCGAGGCGGCCAGGTACCCCGAGAGACTCATCTGGAGGCCGAAGGCGTTCCACGCACACTCCTCCAATTCGGGGGCCTTGGCCGCTAACCTGCGAACTCGCGCAAGCACGATGTAGGCGTTGGAGATGAGTGCGATGAGTAGGCCCAGGCCAGGCCAACCGAGCTCTGCCACGCAACGGACATAGGTGTTGTGGGTGTCTCGCCCGGCGTCCTCCGGAAGGTATTCGCCAATGTGCATATAGAAATTGCCCGGGCCAACTCCCAGTGGATTGTCGACAGCCATGTGAAAGCCTGCCTTCCAAAACCTGAGCCGTGACATGGCCGACTCATCCTTCTCTCGCTCTCCCGCCTTAAGTGTTCCCATTCGCTCAAGAAAGCCGGCGTCTACCACTGTCAAGGCTCCCATTGCACCCAGGGCCACCAAGGCCAGAATTTGCTTCCGCCGGCCCTTGGGTGTGAAGGTCAGCATGACGAAGACTGTGACCAGAGAGGCCAGATAGCCGCCACGGGATCGAGTGAGCACAATCGTATTGGCGACGAACCCTCCCGCCACGAAGCTGACAGCCTTACTTTTCCAGCCGCCACGAAGGAATCGGATCCCAATGATCGAGAGCAGCGCCACCATGTGAGCCGCCATGGCATTCGAGTCGCTGAAGTCCGGCCCTCCCATCCCTTCAAGCCGTCCCTGAATGTACATGCTTCTGGGGGCCGTGAAGCAGTCGTATCCGAGGTAAAGGCCACAGCACACTAACACCCAAAGAAATTGATTAAACCGCCGTGGTGTGACAACAACGTGGGTCAGTGCGAGCAAAAAGACGGCGATCTTAAACATCTTGTCGACCGCGTCTTCAGGTGTCTCTTGGCCCTGAATCAGGCGGATCACGAGCATCCAGGCAAGGAATGTCAGGTAGAGAATTTCCTGTCGACTGACGAGTTTACCGTAGGGCAATCGCTTGAAATTCAGGAGGGTACCGGCCGCCAACGATGCCGAAATGATGACGCTGTAGCGGACGCCCGAGTTCGATAACCCGCTTCCCCACCACGAATTCTCGGGATAGGTATGATAGTGGACGACATACGCGACCACACCCGCAAATGGCTCAGCCAACGCATAGAGGCTGCAGATGCCAAAAAGACCAATGAAGAAGATCCCTTGAGACCCATCGTACCCATCTCCACCAGGGCTACAGCCCTTGGCACACCACGTTCCAGTCCATCCCTGACATCGGTGTACCGAGGTTACTGACCGGCTGGCACGTTCATTTCCGGTCGCGATTTTTCTGATGAGTCCCGCTCTGTACAAGTCAAGTCAACGTGGATTATTGATCGTATCGAAGACGATAGCCAACTCTTCAGACACACGATCCCAAGTCCTCAAACTTCCCACCGTCGCAATCTGCGAGCGATCCCAGTCCTTGAGCAGCGCCTGCTCCAGTCCCGCGTGCAACCCATCCGCACTCCGCTGCTCCACCATGATACCCAAACCCTCGCTGTGGATAATTTCAGGGATGCCCCAGACTTTGGTTGCAACAACCGGCAGTCCACAGGCTTGAGCCTCACAAAGGACGTTGGGCCACCCCTCGCGTGAACTCGCGAGCGCAAAAACGTCGGCGGCTTGGTACCAAACGGGTAGGTTGTCGTTCGAAACGGCTCCCGCAAAGCGAACTTGGTCCTCGATTTGGAGCGTTTTTGCGTGCTGCTCTAGCGGTCCTCTCTCAGGCCCGTCACCGACGATCGCGAGCACGACTTTATCCCGCCCAAGTCGCGAAACGGCATCCATAATAAAATGAAAACCTTTTCTTTCAATGAGATGGCCTACTGACAGGATGATGTTTGCATCCAAAGGTAGGCCAAGGGACTTTCGGGCTTTCAGCGGATCTCCACGACGAAAGCGGTTCGAGTCGATCCCGTTCCCGATGACACTCACCTTTTCCTGGGGGATCCCGAGCTTCAACGCCTCTTGTTTCAACCCTTCGCAGACGCAGATCAAATGCCGGACCGAATTGAGATTCGAACGGATCAGATTGGCGATACCGGGGAGCTTTGGGTAGAGGTTCAGGTCCGTGCCCCGCGCGGAAAGTACTACGGGAATGTTCAGTTCCTTCCCGAGCCGCGCGGCCGCAGTTCCGTCAGGGTAAACGAAATGCCCGTCGATGACATCGAATGGATCGCTTGCGTGCAATTTCTTGACCAGACGACGGACCCCGGCGGTCAACCAGGCGCCATAGAAGCGCATCCCCACCTTTGGGGTCACGAGATAACGCGGGTGATGGACTGGGTATCCCCGAGCGTTCTCATGCCGGGGAACTTGGGCGTAGGTATCGTAGGTCTTAAAGGTTCGGAAGGGGAGCTTCGGGAAAAAGGGGACGGGAGCCACCACGGTCCATCGATGACCGTATTGTCGCGAAAAATGCTCCATTCGTGCCCGCACGAAAAGGGCGTGGACGGGCTGGAGTGCATTCGGAAAGAGCGTGGACAGTGTGAGAATGTGCATCGTGCGTCTCTCGGACGGATCCTTTGGGAATCCCTTTTACTGTCCGTTCCCGCTTTGTCGGACCAAGCGTCCGGCGAGAGCGGCGGACGCATAGGCCGCTCCATAAACTGACTGGTAGCGAGCCACAATCTCTTCCCAGCGACGAGTTTCCATCACGTATTGTCGAGCTCGCTCGCCCATCGCTGCCCACTGAGTTCGGTTCGCAATCGCGGATTGCAGGGTTTGAACCAGCGCCGACTTATCGCCGGCCGGAAATAGCAGACCCGACTCGCCATCGCGGACTAATTCCTTCAGTCCCCCAACATCACTGGCGATGACGACCTTTTTCATGGACATCGCCTCAAGTGGTTTCAGCGGAGTCACCGTATTGGTCAGTCGCATCGATTGGCGGGGATACACGACAATGTCCACAATCGAGTAAAGGTCAAGCACTTGCTCCGGCGGAACAGGTCCTGTAAAGATCACGGACTCGCCCAAGCTCAGTGTTACGGCCTTGGCACGCAGGTCCGCGGCCTCCTCTCCGCCGCCCACTAGCAATAGTCTCGCATTCGGGGCGCTCCGCCGCAGTTCGGCGAAGGCGTCGAGTAGCAGGGAAAGCCCCTCGAACCGATAGAACGAACCGATAAAACCGATGACGTCGTTCCCAAGGAGACCGTATTGCTCAATCAGCTTCGCATTGGGTTCACGCGGAGGGAACCCCTCGAGATCAACTCCGTTCGGGATGACGAAAATCTTCTTCGCTTCGATACCGCGGGCAACCAGTTCGTCGCGGAGCCCTTCGCAGATGACCGTAACCGCGTCAGCATCCCAAAATACGCGAGTCTCAAGCATTCGGCTCAATTTGTACTTAAATGAATCTTGCTTGAGCGTTCCTTGGTCCACTGCGGCATCTTCCCAGAAAGCACGCACTTCGTACACAAACGGCAGTCCTAACCGTCTGGCCACGGTGCCCGCTGGGATTCCATTGAGCGACGGGGAATGGGCATGGATGAGTTCGGCACGCTCGGCCCTCGCCACGTCCGCAATGCGATGCCTCATGGTGCGGATCTGCCGCCGCTCCCTGAGGAACGGAATTTTCTCCAACTGCCCTTCGAGGCCTTCCGTCACAGGATCAGTGCGGTGGTGAATGATGTCGCCGATCGATTCCCACTTGTGAGGTGCTCGTCCGTGTTTCTTCGAAGTGAGGACGACTGGCTCGAACCCGAGCCGCCGCTGGAATTGGAGGATGGAATTCGATCGAATGGCGTAACCATCGAGCTGCGGCAGTGAGTGATCGAGGACATGGAGGATGCGCCGGGGGATGGGGAGGCCGTCGCCTTGGTGCTCGATCGGAGATACCTGGGTCATGATGGGCACGAGTCGTTCACACCTCGTTCGAGCCAATTTTTGGGGGTGGCGACGATCCAGTCCGCCGCCTGTCAATCACAATCCTTGAAGAATTGCGAGGGGATGGTTGGAACGAGTGGGTCGGTGTCGGTTTCCAGGCGCCCCACGATTCGCCAAACGACGTGTCGCCAGCCGCCGAAGTCATCAATCGTAGGATACTTGGAGACGATAAATCAGTATCTGATCACGGCGGCAAAATTGGTGTAAAATGGACTGGACTTCAAAATCAGGAAGGACATGAAGGTGAATCCCGTAAGTCGCTCCAGCAACGTCAGAATCGCTCCCATTCGTTGAGGATCGAAGCGAGGGGCCACGCTTGAAGGAACGTCGACGTGTCACCTGCGATTGATTTCGGAGGGCTTGAGGAGTCGTCGCTGGAATCTGATCAAATTGACACATGCTCGCTGAAGAGCCCTAGGATCCATTTGCAGAACAGGCAACGGGTTGGATCGCTCATCGGCTCGCCTTGTTCCAAGTCACCTTCTCGATCCCTGTCAGTCCGCGAAGTGAGCCGATCCAAGCCGCCGTGTTGATCATACAAAAGTAAAACGGTACTCCGATGATGGCTGGCCAACGGGCGTTGGGCCGAGTGCAGCCGATGAGTGCGCAAGCGTAAAACACGAGTTGGATCGTGAGGAAGGCTGTCGCGACGTCCGCAAATCCCCGAAGCCAAGCCAGTGACAGAGTGCAGCCGAAGATGACCAACAGGCACCAAGGCACCAGCCATCGCAACAACTTGTGGGAGAGATAGGACCAGAACAATTGGATTTGTCGGGGGCGGGGGACACCATGTCCCCTGAGTAACTCGCGAAACGCACCCGCGACAATCCGAACCTTGCGGTGAAATTCTTGCCAGACGTCAATCGTCGCATTTTCGGTAGCAACCGCCGACGGGTCGTAAAGCACGCGCCGGCCGGCGATGGCAACGTTCATCCCGATCACGAAGTCGTCGAGAATGGTGTCCGTGGGGAGCTGGTGGAAGAGTTCTCTGCGGAGTGCGTAAAGGCCTCCATCGACGGTCACAGTGGAACCCAGCCGCGATTCCTGCAGTTGGATGAGCCGCTCGTATTTGTAGTAGAGACCTTCGCCTTCGCCAAATGGGGCATCCTCGCTCTGGATTCGGACATCGCCGGTGACGGCTCCGACTTCGGGATCGGCGAAATGCGGCATGAGGCGACGCAGAACGTCGGGGCGGAACATCACGTTGGCGTCGCAGAGTACGATGATATCACCGATCGCCTCGGGGATCGAAAGGTTCAGCACGGATATCTTGCCAGCCCGGGGTGTGAAGGCTCGCAGGATCACGCCTGACGCTTCATACTGCCGAACGATTTCATTCGTTCCGTCGTTACTCCCATCGGAGGAGACGATGATTTCCAAACGTTCACGAGGGTAATCGAGTCCCAAGCTGTTTTCGATCTTCTTCTGGATAACCAGGGCTTCATTATACGCCGGGATGATTAATGTGACCGATGGAGCATAGGTGTCCTCACGCCGCGAACTCTTTGCCGCGAGGGGTTGGAGCAACGTTAAGGCAAGAGGATAGCCGGCATAAACGTAAATGACAGTGGCCGACGTGACGAATAGTATGGTCCATAGCATGGCTTCGTTCATTCGGAAAATGTTCGCTTATAGGGAATGGATTGTCTGGTCGACCAATCTCCGGTCCCGGGGTATTGACTGTCTGGAAGCCGATAAGGGGTGCCGTGAGAAGGAGTCTCGAACCTTGGTGGTCTCTGTGCACGCGGAGGGAATCGCTGTCAGCGGGATACTTCGTCAAACCTCTGGAGCTGCGAGGACGTTGGTTTCAAGCTCACCAACTTGCGATCTGAGGAACTTCGTACGGGGGCATTGACCTCAAAAGATTGGTACGCGGTCAAAAGGGAGGTGAACCTCCTCCCTCGGACTTTGCTCGAAGGTCGAGTAAGCTTAATGTCATCATCAGTCCGAGAGTCGCCCCGGACTGATAGAGAAGGATGTCGGTCAGGTCGGCGACCTTCTCGGGTAACAGGGTTTGGCCCACCTCGATGGTCACGGCCAGAGTGAGGCAAGCCAGGAGGCCACTCACGATCCAGACTCGACGATGCGCAGGGGATCGGGACGAAACCAGGGCAATTCCGCGTGCCATCAGGCTCCCGAGCGGGATGAACCAGAGCACCTTTCGGGTGATCTGCGTCATCGCGTTCCAATCCGATCCACGATACAGGGCTGAGTACGGCACGCGAGCCATCCCGGCCAACCGCTCGAGAACGAGACCCTTCTGCGCTGTGAACTCGAAGGGAAACCAGAAGATGGCGGCCAGGACTCCGGCATAACCGAGGGTCAGGCAAAGCCAGACCCATGGGCGATCGGGCCAGGTCCGTTGACGAGCCGCGTTGGGTGTCGTCTCAGGCCTCATGCAAGCCACGCCGAGACTGACGCCGAGGGCGCCCCAGAGAAGATCCGCGCCGTTGGAGACCCGGCTGTAGACCAGAATCTGGGCGATCTCGATCAGTGCCGCCAGAGCGGCACCGATCGTCAGACTGCGGACGAGATTGCCGAACCGCGTCGGGAGCGGAGTGAACAGCGATGCGACGAGCAGTCCAACGGGTACGAATGTAGCCGTCGTGGCGAGGATGACGTAAGCCGACTGCAACGGATTCGTACCACCGATCGTGAAGAGGAGCATCTTTCCATCGCGATACTTTCTCCAAAGATCGGCTGGGCTGAGTGTCAGGTCGAGCGGCAAGACCGAGTAGATGAGCAGGCCGACCAGGTAGATCTTGAGAATCAAGTCCAGCTTCCGACCGGAGGAGGAGGTGCCAAGATACTCGCGAGCGATCATGGTCGCCCGTCGCCCGGCCAGACTCCAAATCCCGACTCCTGCCATCGCGCCAATCACCTCGGCGGCTACGTCGTTTTGGGAGACCGTCCGAGGCGGGAACCAGATCTGAGTGAACTCGATGGCGATACTTAGGAGCGCACAACCGGGGACGATCCACGCGGCGGCGGCGAGATCCCGGTACCTTCCACCCGGGCGATCTACGCGATGGACTCCGGCCAGCAAGAATCCCAGCGGCACGAAGAGGAGAATGTTCGCGACCCAGTCGCTCCGCGATTCGATGCTGAGTTGGAGGTAAGGAATTTGGCGGAACCGTTCCCAGGCCTGATCCAGGGGTACCGCCCGAAATTGCAACGGCACCAGTGAACCATAGATGGCAAACCCGGCATACAACGCCGACAACAGGGCATAATGAATGCGTCGCGGCGGCGCTGCGGGCATGCCCTCCCTCGGCTGCGGCCGAGTCCTCGTCGGCTGCGGCCGAATCCTTGACGGGGGCGCCTCCCTCGCGCGGACCATCAATCGTCCGACCAGCATGCCGACGCTGAGGAGGGCCATTGTCGAGAGCTCGGCGATGGCGAAGCGAAGGAAGATCGCCCGCTCTCCGAGAGGGTGCTCTCGGTCTGGGCTGAACAGGAACTCGCGGGCGGCGAACGTCCGGCCGTACTTTGTCAACGAGGGGTTGGTGGCCGCGCACAGCAGTAGCCATCCCACCGGGATCGAAATCAGCAGTAGCACGATTGCGCCCGCCAGCGGTCTCCAGTGTCCCTCGGCCGCCCTGATGGTCGCCAGGGATAGGGCGCCGGCAACCAGTCCGAGCAGCGCGACGAAGGCCAAGACAGCGCCGGCCGATAACCAACTCCCTCCGTCGCGGAGCAGTTCGACGATGTTATCCGTACAAGCATAGCCGACGACGATCGTATAAGAGAATGCTGCCATAACGGACATGCTGAGCAATCCGGCCAGATCGCGCCGGCGTGGTGCATTCCCGATCGTGAGTCGGGTCCCGATCGTCAGCCCCATCAGGATTCCCAGGTAAAGCCCCACGAATCGCCCTAAATTCTCCAACTCGGCCGGCAGTTTCAGGACCGGGCTTCCAATAATGTCGCTGATCGACTCGTAAGGGACCGCCGTTCGCAGTAGGGAGTAAATCAACGCTGCGATGGAAATCGCATCCAGAGGACCGATCCAGGTAAACTCGCCAGGACGTCGGTCCCAGAGCCAGGCCAGAAGCAGCGGGGTCGCACCGGTGATCAGCAGGCACAGACCGAGGATACCGAGCGTAACTCCCGGTACGCTTGATTCCATCAACTCACGAAGGTTGTAGGGGAGTCCAGGATACCTCAGCATTGCCAAGCCGCCCAACACCCACGTGGTCAGCGTCCCGATCAGAATCAGCCCGACCGGCGCATACCGCGACCAGCAGGACGATCGTTTCGTCCTGATGGGCCGAGTATCGCGATCTGATTTGTCGTAGGGTGGCATCGCGGTTCAAGTTCATATGATGCGAGAAAGTGTTGGATCGGCCGCACTCCGACTCAAAATACGACGGTGCTCGCTACCACACGCGTTTGCCGATCACGTCCACCGTTTCTGGTGAAAAGTCAAAAACTTTCAGGGTCCCCACGCTTCCTCCTCAGCAACCCGTCTCGGGACCCAACCGAAAGCGGTGATACAGGCGAATCAGGTCGCGCTCGCTTTGGTTGTTGTCTCAACCGATCCGTACACCCAATCCTACCGCCACGACGACTTCAACAAACGCCTTGAGGAAGAATTTGCCCGACGCCATTCCGGTCAGGTATGGCCAGTCGTGTGGAAAGCCGAAGCAAGGACAGCCCCGAAGTCGATCGGCCTCGGAGCAACGCGGCGGATTCCGTCAGTCCAAGTGAACCCAGGCATTTTTCCCCAAGAGTAATCGGATTAATGAATTCAAATGTCGGCAAATTGGAATGTCATGGTATGCCTCGTACGATGAGAGGACCGATCAGACGAGTCAGGTTAACTGGCATCCGCTGCCAGAGCCGAATCAGACGCTGATAGCGGGGGTTGTCCGGTCGCATGTCCGTCATATTCCCGTCACGGACGTGGTATTGCCACACCGCCGAGGCTGGGTTCGCTCCCCACTGCTTCTTGAAGCGAAAAGTGTTGCTGTCCGGCGTGGACCGGCCGAAGTCAAACTCGGTCTGACCCCGTTGGATCGAGCGTTCCAGAAGATTCCAGTAAAGAAGCATGTTGGCATTGGTGTGATTGTAGCGACGTAAGGAACTGGCGCTAGGGACTTCGCTTACCCCCCAACCGTGGAGGAGAATCGCCGTGGCCAGAGTCTGAGCCTCATCACGGATGACGCAAATCTCCACGCGGTCGGGGAATTGACGGAGCATTTCGAGGAACAGAGAACGGCTATAAACTGGCGTGCCGAGGTCTCGCATGTTGCGGCTAAAGACATCATAGAATTCGGGAAGGAGTGGTTCACCTCCCCAGGCGACCGTTAGACCACACTTCTGGCCTTTTCGGATCTGATTCCGGACCTTCGACGGGAGGCGGCTCCAGAGTTCCTCGGGGGACATCGGCAAGTCCAACCGCATATGGACCTTCTGTGTTGTCTGGTGGGTGAGCTGCGGGTGTTCGACGGCCGTTTCATTGCGAAGTTCGAGGTAACGCACGTCGAATCGTTTCGCTAACTCGACGGCGCGGTCAATCAATAGGCATGACACATGCTTGCTGTCGGATACGACCCCGCCGTAGTTCAGGTAAGGAAGGCTCACCAGAAAGCGCCCGAACAGGCGGCTGCGAAGATGAGCCAAACTTAGGTAACCACGCACCTGCCCGTCTTGTCGGGCCACCAAACAAAATGGGTGGTGCTTAAGCCCTCGATTGAGGACTGTCAACCAGGCGGGATGATAGCTGAGCGGAGCTGTGCCGTGACGTATAAGGAAAGCCTCGAGTTGTGGCGTCAGCCCAGCGAGTTCGTCGCATCCCAGCTCACAGATCTCGAGATCAGGCAAAAGGTGAGGAGTTTCCTGCAAGAGCATCATTTGGGCCTTCAGAAAGCGGATCTCGTGTGACGGTGCGCCCGTACTTGTGATCGCATTGGACGTGCCTGGGGACTCCAGGCCGCAACCCTGATCTCGCCCCGATTCCGATGGCTTCCCTCCCCTGGGAGGATACGTCGCAATCGGTCTGACACGAAACGGATCGGGCTCATTGGGATTCGGGGGACGACCGAGAAAGGAAATCTTGGAAGTGATCAAGGACGTACCGAACGTTGTTCGGTCAGGTCGGTATCTGTTCCAAGGGATTTGGTCGTCGAGCTCGGATCGCTCTAAATCGTAACTTCAGAGCGATTGACTGCTTGAAGGACGTTGGTCAAGGATTCTGCCGGCCTTGCTCGAAGGGGGCCTTGTGTTGCGGTGGGTGTACGTTCCGCTCCAATGCTCTCCCTTTTCACGGCCGGGTGATCGAAGAGGATCTGCTGCAACTCGGGCAGCAGGAGTCGCAAGAACCTCGGGCTGGGATCCGCTTCGGCCCGCTCGTCGGCCGAAGTCTGTTCGCGGATCACGTAGAGTTTGTACAGGACGTCTTTCGATGCAAACGTGAGGCGTGGATTTTGTGGGGCTTCCCAGTTTCCACTGGCGGACCAGGACCAGAGAATCCGGAGATACGCGGGCACTGGCGTGCTGGTCTTAACCATCAGGCCATTGCGGAACTGGGCCGGTGGACTCGAAGGCTCGCTTGGGAGCGAGAATTCCCTCGGCGCTCCGATCGGCTCGAAGCCGGCACCCGAGTAGCAGATGTCCGGCGTATGGACCGAGATCGGCCCAGGCGCTCCACACACCAGGAGGATCGTTACCACGTCTCCCTGGATTCGATCCGTATAGCGTCGTGCAACGTATCCCGCGATCTCCGCCAACTCCAATTGCTTGCGATCGAGTTCGAACGCTTCCCCTTGCCAATCCCCCAAGGTGGTGGGGAGGCGATCGATCTTGGCCGCGGCCTCCTCGATCGCGTGAGACACCGTCCAGCGCTGAGTCCACCGGCCGTGGACGATCCCGGCGGCGATCACCAGGATCAGGGCGGCTACCATGGGCAAGGATCGAAGCATGGGATTGCTCGACGCGAGTGTTTCAGACCGATTCCCGGGTCCGGGCAGAGTATTCATACTTGCTTCCGTAATGGTCACTCTTTTCGCCCGTGACGATGGCGCCGAGCATCCGGATCCCCAGTTTCGCCAACCGCTCGTAGGCTTCCTGGACCTTGGGGATGCGGCTGACGTCGCGCATGATCGAGAACAGTACTGCGTCGACGTGCTGGCCAATCAGCATCGCGTCGGCCACCGGTAATACGGGAGAGGAGTCGACCACAATGAAGTCGTACTGTTCCTTGAGCTGATCGAACATGGCTCGCAGGTCGCGGCAGGCGAGGGCCTGGATCGAGTCGCTGTCGCAGAGACCGGCGGGGAGGAGCCACAGCCCGCCGGCCGCCGTTGGCTGGATGGCGTCGGCAACGTCCACCTCATCTCTGAGCACCTCGCTGAGCCCGGGCACACAAGGTTGGTCGAACAGCTCATGGGCCGAGGGCCGGCGCATGTCGCCATCAATGAGTAGGGTCCGGCGGCCGGCGCGTGCGAGGCTGGTCGCCAGGTGACTTGAAAGCGATGTCTTGCCCTCGCCACTCAGCGCACTCGCGACCATCACCACGCGGACCGACTCGGTCCGCGAGACATGCAGGAGGGTTGTCCGTGCGGCGTCAACCGATTCCACCAGCATGCTCTTCCACCGGACGTTTTCCGCTTCTCCTGATCGGAACCCACGACTCCGCTGCGGAAGGCTCGGTAACGTCCCAAAGAGATTCATTCCCAGGCTCTTGATGACGTCGGCCGCCGAATCGACCCGCCGGGACCGAAACTCCCAGAAGGAGACGCCGACCAACGCGAGTGCAAAGGCGCCGCAACCTGCCATTCCCGCCATCTTAATCTGGCGGATCTCGTCCTTGGTGCGCGGCAACTCAGCCTTCTCGAGCAGTCGAATTCGGGGAGGGGCCTGGAGTTCGACGGTCAAGGCCTCCACTTCCTTCCCGATCGTCCGTGCGATCTCGTCGGCGTTGGCGATCTCCTCCTGGACCGAGAAGAGGTCCACCGAGTTTTGGGTGATCGAGGCGCTCCGTTCGGAGAGCCGCTTGACATCGCTGGCGAGTAGTGTTTCGAGCTTCGCGAGAATACTGATCCGATGCGGGAGCAAGGCCTCGCTCGAGTCATCGTCGTCGCGACCCATGTCTTGCAACTGTTGCTGAATGATCGGATACAGCTTCCGGCGCTGGGCGACCAACTCGGCGCGAGCGGCCTCCAATTCGTCCCGATACTTCTTGAGCGAGGGATCACTCCTGTTGCGGGCGATGTGGTAGACCCGTTCGATGGCCTTAATCGCCGCTGACTCCCGGGCCTTGAGCAACTCGATGGAGCGGTCCCGACTGATTGCGTCTTCGATCATCACCGGAGTGATCATTGAAGCGGTTTGGGTCACTTTCTCCTGCGAAACCTCATGCTCGATTCGCAGACTCCTCAGCTCCGACTGAACTCGCGCCAATTCGTCCTCGGCTCTCCCGAGACGGTCGAGCTCGTGCTGGTGGATGTTTGCAATCGTCTTCTTGTCATCCGAACCCGCGAGCTCCGTCAACCGCTTGAGCTCCTTGCGCTTTTCCCTGAGGTTTTCCTGATAGCGATTCCAAGTCTCTTTGAGCAGATCGTAGCGTTGGCGGCGTTGCTTCGTTTCAACATCGACGATTTCATCGATGTAAGCCTGAGTGATCGCATTAACCAACAGCATGGGGACTTGAGGTTTCTCGCCGTTGATACTGATGCGAAGGATCTCGGAACCGGAAGCGAAGTCAACCTGAAGCTCCTTCTCGAGCCACTCGATGGGGTCAACCACCTTGGCGATCACTTCGAGCTTGGCGACTTCAGGATCCTTCAGTGCCGTACTGAGTACGAGCCGACTTTTGAGTAAAGCCAACTGGGTCCGCTGGTAGGCGACGTAATCCGACTCATTCTCGCCGACCTTCAGGAGGATTCGCGGCTGGGTTGAGTTGACGTGGAGCATCGACCGCGCGGTGTACTTCGCCGGAGGCACCACGAAGTAGGTGACGACGGCGAGGACGACCCCGCCCAGCAGACCGGCGCCAACCGCCAATGGCCAACGGCGGCGCAGGGCTTTGAGGAGCGCGATCGGATCGAGGCCGGCCGCCGTCCCGACAGGGGCTGGCGCGATCGAAAAGACTTCGGCGGTGCGGTAGGGCGGGACGACCGCGGGCAGGTTGGCCGAGTCGGATCGCGGTCCGGAGTTGGAATTCGACATCATCCTGGAGGGTCTCCCTGCAATCCCATCCGAACAGATTTCGATAGAAGTCTCACAATATCTTCAGCCGGCAATATCCGCCGGCGTTTCCATGGCGTCGATTCGCATCACCGAGATCTTGAGGCTCTTGTCCGTCCCGGCGCGTTTCCCATCAGATCAAGCGGACTGAGGCGGGCAACCGCTGGGGCCGGCTCGAGGAACAGCCGTGTCAGGAGTTCGAGCTCGAGCCAGAGCAGGCCCATGGCCATCGGCATCATCAACCAGCCAGCCAGGTCATGGAAAACGAGATTGGCCAGCCGGCTGCCCACCGTCTCATGAAGAACACCCGTGACCGTGATGCGAATCATATTGACGATGAGAGCAATGGGAATGGCACTCGCTATGATCAATACCTTATCAAGCCAAGGCCGTCGGATCACCATCACCACGCCGGACGCCAGGGCGAAGAATGTGAACAACATGCTCAGTCCACTGCAGGCCTCAACGACGCCAAGTTCGACCTCATTCAAGTGAATGACGTTTCCTGCGGCCAAGGCAGGGAAACCCATGGTCTGCAATGCGTAGGTGCTGACCTTGGTGGCCACGCGCTGCAGGGGATGAGCCATGGCCCCTTCCAACCGATAGGGCAGCGGGACCATGAAGATCAGGAACGCGATCGCGGGCCACGACCAGCGGAGCGATGGCCAACCCCAGACCAGGACAAAGAGACCGGCAATCGCGGGGAGCAGTGACACCGTCTCCAGCCAACTCAAATAGATGTAAGCCCCCGCCATTCGCAGGGCAACCGCAGCCCCGATTAACAACACCCCACCCCAGTTCGAGCGCGTGGCGAGTGCTGCGAATCGATCGCGGCGGATCCAGAGGAGAGCGAGCGCGAAGATCGGAACGAGATAACCGTGGGCATAACGCGGATCAGTCGACCACCGTTTGACCATTTCGCCCAAGGTGGCCCAGTAGAACCAGGTCAAGCCCATGCCAAGTAGTGTCGCCAGGACGACGTGGCGATCCCATCGTTTCGCCCGGCTCATAGTATTGGGTTCACAGCTCATAATTTTGTTTTCATCTCCGCAATAACAATTGCGAATTCTGAGAGCGATCCGACTTATTGCGAGATCCAAGTCCGCCTGCGCGCACTTCGTGCCCGTGGGTTACACCCCAAGGGCGAGTCCAGCGGGTCGCCTCCGTGCGATTGGCCAAAGATCCTTGGGGAAAACTGGTCTGGCCTTCCCCCGTTCCCTCCCCCGTTTATGAGGAGGTTGCTCCGGCCGTTCGACTAGCATACGCCATGCAATCAGCCTTGAGCATCCTGTTTTAGGCTCTCACCCCGAATGTGTCGCAAAATCAACAGCCCGCAAAAACCACGACTTTCTATGAGAACCTGCTCATTACGTGGTTCATCGGCTCGGGTGACTCACGGACGCGAAGACCGCGCCCGGCTCAGCATTTGGCGAGGTTGATGCCACGCGGGGATCACGTAATGGGGGGGCGAGTCAGGAGCCGAACGCACTGGGCCCCGCTGATTCCATCGGTTGAGCCAAGCGCCCTCTCAAACCGCGTTCCAGCAACCCGCCAGCGCATGAAAGCCTGCTCCGCTTCGGTCTTCATCGACCTGTATGCCGGAAGGTGTCGTCGTCTTGCGAGGGGTTACTATGGTGCTCTTCTCGACATATTGCAAGGAGAAAACTTTCCGTAAGTTTAATCTGTTCGGAGTCTTATGGATTAGAACGTTTCCAGGATTGCTTCGATAACCCTTGCTTTGAACTGCGGTTTCGCGAACAGCCGAGAACGGGTCCCTTGTCTCGTTCGGAACACTCTGGCTAACGTCGCTTGCTTCGAGATCTCCCAGATGGTTCGCCAGCAGCCGTCCGACAACGCTCGCCGAAGTGTTTTGCCAGAGGGAACAAGCCCTGGGCTATGGTCAAAACCAGCGTGGCCGATTCGAAGTCGTTGCAGCGGCCGACAAACCTCGAAACCGGCTGCAACCCTGAGAAGTCCAATGGAAGGAGGTCGGTTCGGGGACTGCGACACCGCCTCCAATCGAGCTCTGCCGGATGAAACCTCGCCGTCTGAGCTCGTGGACTCGTCGCGGGACGGTCGGGTCGGACGCGAGCGGCGGAGCGTCCCCTGGGATTGCCGCGGAGCCGGAAGACCGACCCGTTCGCCCGTGCGCCTCTCGCAATCAACTTGGAGGCGCGATTCGAAAGCGTGGGGGCCATCGCCCGTTCGAGTCGTCCGGCGAATTCGGAGCGTCAGATCGTCTGCAAATGGGGCGTTCGTTCCGGCTCGACGTGCCGTCCTCTCTCCTCATCCTGATCGCGGTCCGACTCGTCCGGACTGAGTCGATCGATCTCTTCCGCGAGGGCGCACGGAAGCCACAGCAAACGGCGTGTCAGGTCGAACGGGACCCCCGCCGACTTGAGGATCGTCCCGACCAGGATTCGCAGGTCGAGCCACAATCCCATCCGCTGAAGATAGCAGAGGTCATAGGCCACTTTGCGGCGGACCCCTTCGAGGTCTGAGTCCGCCGGCAATTGGATCTGCGCCAGGCCGGTGATCCCCGGGCGAACCTGGAGCCGATCGTGGTAGTTGGGAATCTGCTTTTCCAGTTGGTCGATGAACACGGGACGCTCAGGACGTGGGCCGACCAGGCTCATCTCGCCACGGATCACATTCCAGAGCTGAGGCAACTCATCAAGGTGGCAACGCCGCAGGAATCGGCCCAGCCTGGTTATCCGCGGATCGCCAGCCTTCGACCATTGCGGTCCCGAGAGCTGCTCGCAGTCCTGGACCATTGTCCGGATCTTGATGATCGTGTACGGGCGGCCCTCAAGACCCAACCTGACTTGCTGGTAGAGGGCAGGGCCACGCGAGGTAAGCTTAACCAGCGCCATCAGTATCAGAATCAACGGACCAAGCACGGCCAGAAGAAGGAGAGCTAAGCTGAGGTCGAGTGTCATCTTGCAAGGAGCATACCAGCTCGATGTCGCCGTTGACACCGAAGGGAACGGCCTGCGATACGAGAGGCCGTTCTCGAGAGTCCGGGAAGTAGGGAACATGGCATTCCTCGGATAGCTTAATGTCGAGCACACACATGGTGCTGATGAGAAGTGTGAGTTATCACACCGTCGGCATTACGGCGCCGAAAACAGCAACGCGTCCGGGCCAGTTCCATTCAGCACGTCACGCGCTGATCCGAGAGTCGTCTCGGACCGGAGGATCTCATCTCAGTTTCGTGAACCCACTGCCCCCTTGGACGCTCTTTGAGCTTGAATGGCAGGCTTGGGGGAGCAACTCGATTGCTGAGGCATGATGAAGGGCGACGGATCGGGGGACCGAAGCATCGCCCGCGGCGGTTTTACCTCGGATACCAGGTATTTTCTGGGCAATCATTTGACACCAAGAAAGCGAAAACCTAGTTTCATTTTGTCAGCCAATTTCCAAGAACTAAACCTCATGCACGATTCTGAATCTATCATGATTAGAGTCTCTATTGGGGTGAAGTCGAAAACGCTCGATGTGGAAATAAAACAGCAAACAACCCGTCGGTGTGCGAAGACGTGCGATGTCAACGACATCGGTGAGCCAAGCGGCCTTTCAAAGTCGCCCAAGCCTCGGTGCCCCTGAGGTTGCGATAAACGCCTTGGGAAGAAAACGTTGGTTGCGTTCACTTGCGGGAGTTGCTGCTCAGATTTCCGAGGACTGTGAGCAAGTTCGCGTCCGTTCGAAAGCGCTCCACTCAGCAGGGAAAGGATTTCAAGCGGCCTGCTGATCGGCCGAGCGGCTCTCGACCTTGAATGGGTTGCGGCTGCCGAGCCTGGTGAAGGGCCGTTCCAGCAGCTCCGCCATGGACTGACACGGTTGGTTGCGGGTGATCTGGTCATGAAGATTCCACCACACCCGCGCGATCGGATTGCACTCTGGGCGGTAGACCAGTCCCCCCCTGTTGCAGCCAACGACGAACGGTCTCGCGAGAGACCTCCATGTCAAATTCCCGGTGCATCAGCAGCACCAGCGGCTACGGAGGAGGTCGAAGTCGCGAGGCTTCTGGGATTAGACCCATTCCACGACGACGGCGACCCACTCGGCGGCGAAGCGAACGGAATGTACAGGCCCCGTTGACTTTCCCCGTTGCGAGGAGCGATTTAAGGGGCAAATCCGCGACGAAGACCAAGGTTGTCAGATTACGGGGCAGCCCATTACGGGCTACCCCGGAAGGTCGAGGTCAGATGGCTGCGACCGTGTGCACAACGAGAATGGACATCAGGCCAGAGGGCGTCGGTGCTTGCGATAATAGCCCAATCCCAACATCACAACACCCGAGAACGCGAGTGCCATCGACCCTGGCTCGGGGACCGTCTTCAGCGTTCCTGAGAACGTCGCGGGTTCCCCAACCGAGGTCAACAACGATTCCAGGCTGCTGCCGGTGGGAAGGATCTGGAAGGTGAACGTGGCAAAGCCACCACCGGCTTCTGCCTCGGTTTTGAATCGGAGGAGGTCCGTGTTTGCCGCGCCAGAGTACGAGAACGCCGAGAGGTTGATCGTACTGGTGAAGTTGATCCCGCCCGTCGATCCGATTTTCGTGAGGTTGATTCCCGAGATGTTGGCGGTGAGTGTATTACCGGCGACATCCGTAAAACTCAGCGTGTTGATGCCCCCACTGGTGTTCTGGAGGGTCGCGACCTCATCTCCCGGGCCAGGCCCCGGCGTGACCGAAGTGTACTTGAAACTTCCGTCGATTTGGCCCCGTGCATTGAAAGCCGAGCCAATGCCCGCTCCCACGCCGCCGGTCACCGTTTGGATGGTAAAATGGTTTCCGGCACCGTCAGCAAGGAATTTGACCTCGCCATGGTCGATCACCATCTGCGCCGCGGAGCCCCCTCCCATGGAACCACCGATTCCGAGGGTGATCCCCGCATCAGCGTGTGTACCGGCGAAAACACCGATTACTGCGGCCATGACTAACGTGAACTTACTCATGCAGTTTACTCCTGAATGGTCGGTCCGAACGAAGGAAGAAATTGCCGTGAGAATGGGCGATGCCCGCCTGCATCTTCATGGAATTGATGAGCTGTACCCATGGGATGCACAACTCCGTTAGCCTCGCTCATGTGTAATCCCTTCGAGGCGTCCTGATAGGCCTTCCATCGCTCCTGAAACAGGATCACTTGGAATCACCCGGCCGGATTGGACACCGCCCTCAGGGGCATGAACGAAATTGGTTACGTCTGGAGCCCCTCTCAGGGACGAGCGGGCCGATTCACCAGACCAAATGATGCCCTGTGCCGCGTGTTCACCTCCTTGATGAACATCTGTGGTCACGAGACGGATGGGGCGAGTCGTCGGCCCATCGTAAACTTCTCTAGCCATGTTGGCTGGATGAGAAGAACGGTTGCCAAGCAGATCCGTGACACTCACTCGGCCACGCTGTACCCGGAAAGCTCGTATTTTTGGCGGTCGAGCCGACAAGCGACATCGACTGCTCGTGCAAATCGATAGCGCGACAGCAGGGAGACCAGGCGGGCCTGGCTCCGTGAGATCCCCACGTAGGTACGAAATCGGCTTGCGCGTTGAAGCGGCAGGCGCGGTTGCCCCGGATCGAACTCCCAAGGGTGGAAGTAAAGCATTGCAACGGCTGGCCGGACGTCGCGGCGTATCTGCGCGAGCCCCCATTCCATCAGGAACAAGGGCAGCAAGCGGAAATACCCTCCGCCGCCAATCGGGGCGTTGACACCCCCGAGCCGCAGTGTCGCCGGGGGGAGCTCGAGGATCTGCCGCTCCCGCCCTCGGGCGAGAAACGGTGATCGAGGCGCGCGAGGGACGCCATAGCGGTCGTGCCGCACCGGGTAGATCGAGGAGTCATAGAGCATCCCGAGTTCCGCCAGCACGTCGAGGGCCCAGTCGGTCCGCCGTACGATGCTGAACGTCGGGGCGCGATAGCCCACCACGGCCTCACCGATGACTTGCTCAAGAGCATCCTTGCTTTTTCGCACGTCCTCGCGGAACGATGCGGGATTCAGTTCGAGAACACGGCGATGGTCCCAGCCGTGGCTGGCCACCTCGTGCCCCGCCTCGTGGATGTCGCGAACCAGCGTGGGATCAAGCTGCGCAATCTGCCCGAGGATAAAGAAGGTCGCCTTCTGGTCGTGAGCTTCCAACTGATCGAGGATCCACCGCGTCGAGGGTGCAAGCCGTTCACGGCACGCCGCTTTCAAGCCAGGAGCCAGCTTCAGGCCTGCTGCCGCTTCGATCCGGAAATGCTCCTCGACATCGAAGCTCAGGATAACCTGCGATCCTGATCCGGGCCGCTGGCGGTCATCCCAGACGTCCTGCGAATCGATCTCGGAGTCCAGTACGTCGAGGACCGACTCTCCATGGGCAAGGGACCGATCGAGGTAGGCCTCGTGAACAGGGGCACCATCGCCTTCAGCTTTATCGGAATTAAAAGAGTGGGTCAATATGGATTTGAGAGGAGTATGCATACGCTGACTGGCTCCAGGTCGGGTCCATGGGCGTTTTTAATCTCAGGCTTAAAAGGGTCCAGCATCGGACCGACGGCTACTCCAGGTTCCTAGTGAAGTAGGTCCCTCGCGGAGAGTCGAGTGGAGTCACAATATTACTAAGTGCGATGAGGACTGCAAGCAATCTCATAGGATGTTCTGATTTTCCATCATCGTTCAAGAACGGGAACATATTGCGGAAATCTTAATTAGTCGGATTTAAGCTAAAAATTGTCCGACTGTTGAGTGGTTGTCGTCAATGTTTGCCAGAAACAGGCGGAATCCTGTGCCTGGGACCGCAGGGTATGGCCAGAATCGCTGGCATGATCCGTGGCTGTTGCCATGCGCCTTCTTGTGCGATGACGCTGAGAAGTGCAAGGTTGATGTTAACGCCAAGCCAGCCTTGGCGATCAATGGCCAGACTTGGCGTTTCTCGTGGCCGGCAAACCCTTTTCGAAAACCGTGACGACCTCGAAAATTGGTCGTTGTTGATTCTGCACACAACGGGCTTGCAATCTCCGCGTTACCCTGCGCGACATGCGCGGTACGGAGCAACGTTTGGCGGTGGCCATCATTCCGGTCTCGACGTCCAGGGCCTGATCGTCAAGCTCAGGTGGAATGAGACCGACCGTTGATTCGGTGCGTACTCAGCCTCACTCAACGAAACTAGCGAGGAGTCCCCGCCCTTCAGAGGAAATTGCATTTATGCCGCAAGTCGTTTGTTTCTCATGATTCGCTCCGCGTTAATCAGGATCTTGGCGCTGACCCACATCCTTACGCGGTTCTCGTGCCGCACCCAGGCGGGCAGGGGGGCGAGTCCACCGCCGAAGGAGGTAAGGTTCGCGAACGTGCGTTCAATCCCACCGCGCAGATGATAGAGGTCATGGCCAAAGTTTGTCCGCATCAGATCGATGCACCGCAACCGATAGGGACTCTGGTCGTGATGCCCCAGTCCCGCGTCGGGATCTTCTCGTGGGGCCAGGATCTGGTAGCCCGCGGTCCCGGCCGCGTCGTACACCGAGTTGGTGTCGAACTCGTCATCGCCCCGCATGTCGCCCCCGCCCCTGTCCTCGGACGCCAACTCCGCGGCGACCTCGTCCTCACTTGTGTTCATCGAATCGATGCGATACGCCTCCGGGGCAGGGCGATTGCCCCAGATGGCGAAGAGCTTGTAGCCTTTGGCCCACATCCCTGCACCTCGGCCGCAACGGGCCTCCGGGGCACCGGACGCGCCGCCGACGGGCAGTGGCTTGCCATCGACGATCGTAAAGCAACGGCACGTCTTGCTCCTGGCGCAGTTGCGCCACCAAATCTCGCATGAGCATCGCGGTATCCACCCGACGAAGACGACGACTGAGCGTCGAGGCGCTGGGGATCGTCGCCGGTCGCAAGGTGGTCATCGACCAATTCCGCTCATCGCAGGCCCAACACATGGGGCGGTCGTGCAGTGGCGCCCAGAGCAACACCAGAAGGATAATGTGAGGTTGATAGGTCACGTCGATCAACCGAAACGATTCCCCCGCCTTCATCACTGAGGTGGTACAATCGGGGCCAGAGTTCGCGTTCCCTGGTCGCCTCCCGGTAGTGATTAGCCACCTGCCTGGGGACTTTCTCAGCGAGGGTGGACAAGCGCGGACAGTTTCAGCAGTGGTCGCGTAGACAGTAGATGGCGCGGAAGTCCTTCTCCGGCAGAGCCTTGCTTCGGCTCCTCGGGCCGCCTTGGCCGCCCAAAGTGTCCGCGCTGTTCACTGGTCCTGGCATCGGCGGTGAGAAAGTCCCCTACCTTCAGCGCACCACGGACGCGAACTCCTTTCAAGTCAAAGCCTTACTTCGTATTTGCAATTTCCTCTTTAGCCGTGGGGAAGCTTAATGTGAGTGATACCCTCGGTTGGGGGCGGGGCGGTATTCGTCCGAGCCCGAGCGGTTCCCTACCCCATTGACTCGACGGCATGTGGTCTTGCCGCAACAGTTGAAATTCCAGGGTCCAGAGTCGATGATAAAGAACCATGTGAGGAACGAAATCGGAGGGAACTCGGTACCTCTGATCGGAGGTTCTCGCCCGCCAGCCGCGTGACGACGGTAGGTCATTCCAAAATCGGGCGATCCTGCGATCACAGGCTTTTCGGGACCAAGGAAATCACTGTGGTCGCGCACTGATATTCCAATCGTTCCCTACACGGAAACGTAAACTCCCTGGGGTTCGGCCGTCGCGAGCGGTTGCTGAATCGAATCGGTCGAGCGTGGCCTCGTTGCGACACGACCGAGGATTGCGGTTCCGTGACTGCTTCGTCGCCTCGTGACACTCGCGGCGACCTCGGCTCGAAAGGCGCTCCGGCGAATCCCTCAAAAGGGCGGCGACTCGGATCGGAACCAGACCAGGTTCTCCTGAAAATCGAGCGACCGGTTCCACCAATAAAACCCAAGTGATTCAAGTTCGAAAACCATCATTACTATTTGTCGGGACATATTCTTGCAAACCAATCAAGGCATCACGCTGGTCACTGGGGCGGCCGGTTTTATCGGCTATCACGTGGCTCACCGGCTCTTGAAGGATGGGGAGGAGGTGCTCGCCCTCGACAATCTGAATCCTTACTATGACGTCCGGCTCAAGGAAGCGCGGCTGGCGCAATTGAATCGCTTTTCAGGCTTCCGATTCGAAGCGGTCGATCTGGCCGATCGTGCGGGGATGGAACGGCTTTTTGCCCAGCACTCGATCGGACGCGTGATCCACCTCGCGGGCCAGGCGGGGGTCCGCTACTCCTTGAACAATCCGCATGCTTATACGGAAAGTAACATTACCGGTTTCCTTCACATTCTTGAGTGTTGTCGCCATGCGCGTGTTGAACATCTGATCTATGCTTCGTCGAGCTCGGTTTATGGCGGGAACACGCGCGTGCCCTTTTCGGTCCACGATAACGTCGACCATCCGGTGTCGCTCTATGCGGCCACCAAGAAGGCCAACGAGGTGATGGCCCACAGCTACGCCCACCTGTTCGGCCTTCCTTGCACGGGCCTGCGGTTTTTCACGGTCTACGGGCCCTGGGGACGGCCCGACATGGCGACGTCCATCTTCACGAAGGCGATCCTCGCCGGTGAACCGATCACCCTGTTCAACGACGGCAGGATGAGACGCGACTTCACCTACGTTGATGACATTGTGGAGGGGATCGTGCGGTTGCTCGACCACGTGCCGGGGCCGGACCCGACGTGGTCGGCGGAGTCGCCCGATCCGGGGTCGAGCTCCGCCCCTTATCGGATCTACAATATCGGCAACAACCAACCCGTGGAGTTGTTGGACCTCGTGACGATTCTGGAACGCACGATCGGCCGTGAGGCGGTGAAACAATTCGCGCCGATGCAGCCTGGCGACGTGCCGTCGACCTATGCGGACGTCGATGACCTGATCCGCGACGTGGGCTTTCGGCCCGCCACCCCCCTGGAAGTCGGGGTTGAGCGGTTCGTGGCCTGGTATCGGGAGTATCATGGTCTCTGACGCCCGGCCCGTTGACCGTGGGGTTCCAGGGTTGGGCCAGAAGATTTCGCTCGCCTTTACGGGCGAGCGAAGTTTCGATTTCCAGGAGGTGGTGCGATGAGAAGGAATCTCACGCCTGGATTGAGAACGCAACGGCCTGCTTGGCTTTGCGCTCCGATTGTCCACCTCGCTGCTCGGAGGGCACCGAACAGGCCGAGTCGGGGGGGGAGGCACCAGGGGTTCGGAGGTTGTTGGTTTTTAGGGGGCGTCGGAGTTGAGGATCAAGTCGGCAGCGGTAGTCAGATCCTCCGTGACATGGTAGGCGGCGACCGTTTCGTTTTCCTTTTCCGCTTGGTCGAGGCCCTTGCCCGTTTGCACGAGGATACTGCCGCGGCATCCGGCGTTGACCCCAGCCAGGACATCGCTGAGCATATCCCCAATCATCCATGAAGCGTCCAGGTCGAGCCCGAGCGCGGCGGTAGCGCGGAAGAGCATGCCGGGGCCTGGCTTGCGATCGATGTGTTCGATCAGGCTCCGGTCGGCGCTGCCGGGAGTCGCGGGGCAGAATTCGATGGCGTCCACGGCGGTTCCCGCGGCGGCGAGTTGCCGATTCATCTCGTCGTGGATCAAGCCGAGCTGCGCCTCGGTGATCATTCCCCGGCCGATCGCCGACTGGTTCGTGACCACCACGCATGCGTAGCCGGCGGCCCGGAGCCGCTCGATCGCCTGTGCCGCACCAGGCAGGAGGCGGACTTGTAGGACGTCGGAGAGGTAGTGGACGTGTTCGATAATCGTTCCGTCGCGGTCGAGGAAGACGGCGGGTTGCCCCCCCGGAACCGAGGGACGCTCGAATCGCGAGGAGGACCGCCACGACGGATTGTGTGAGGACTGAGGCTCGAGCTCGCCGGTCACCAAAGAATCTCCATTTTATCACCCTTGGCAATCGCCGTTTGCTGGTCACGGTTCGGGCCACTCGAGCGAAACCGCGTGGGATCGTCGGCTGGTCGTGGTTTCGATGCCGAACCCAAAGCGCGATCCTACCATCCGTTTTCCTGAGCGGTAAAGAGCGAGCGGGTTTGCGTTCCCTCGCCGCACCCTGGCTCGTTCGACCCGAAACCCGAGGAGTCGGGTGGGCCGTGCCCATCCGGCGAACCTCGGTGGGGGGCGAGGCGTTGCGATTCCCGAGGGCTTCTGTAAAACTCGATCGTTAGGAATGCTCCTGTTTAGAGGTTGCCTTGGCGTGATTCTTTTCCGGCGCGCGTCTGGTTTCTTGCTCACGATCGCTCGGCCCGCTTGATGAGGGAGCGAGCCCGCAGTCGCGGATCCTGGCTTCTGCGTGCTTTTCTGGCGGATGTCGCTGGTCCCGTGCACGCGATCGGCCCTTTCGGGGCAAGGGGTCCCTTTTTTTGCGGGGACCGGATGCGCAGAGTGGGGCGAAAGTGTCGTCGGATCCGTCAATTCTTTCGAAGGAGTCGTTCTCGTTGACACGTTCGTGAGGTTTTACGCGTTACAATGGATCGTCCGCAGGGGCGTTTTCGGGTCCTTGAGATCCGATCGGTTCAGAGGGGAGCGTCCCAGGCGATTTCCTCGGTAGGCCTAAAGGTAAGGGCAGGCGCGGCTGTCGCCAGGAGGAGTTGGTGAACCCGACCTCGATCGAGACCCTATCGACCTTTTCCGAGTCGTGCGGCGTGGGATCATTGCGCCTGAATATCCTCGAGGATGACGGGAGTTTCGGGACGCAACGTCCCTTCGATCAGCCCTTCCTGGTCATCGGTCGCAGTGCCGACTCCGACCTGCAGCTCGACCGCGACCTGGTGAACTCACGGCATTGCTATTTACAGGTGATCGGGGGCCGAGTCGTCTCGATCGACCTCGACAGCCTAGGCGGCGTACTCCTTGATGGAACGCCTCAGCGGTTTGGTTGGGTCACCCCGGCGAATCGGCTTCAAATTGGTCCGGTCACGTTACGGCTTCAGGGGCAGGCGGCGGGAGTCGAACGTGGCGGCGACGGGGGGCGCGGGCCACAATTGCATCCCCTCTCGACCCAGTATGCGCGGCAACTGCCGTCGGCGGCCCTGGAGATCGACGGAGTCGCGGGGCACACCTATGGCTGGCGGATGAGCCGAGCCCTCGCCCTGATCGGACGCTCAACCGCCTGCCAGGTTCGCCTGATGAACCCGTCGGTCTCGAAATATCATGCCGCCATGATCCGGACCCCCTTGGGTGTCTGGATTGTCGATCTGCTCTCCCGCGAGGGGATCGTGGTCGATGGGGCGCACGTGCGTGCCGCGCGGCTCGAAGAGGGATCGGTCTGCCAGTTGGGATCGTTCACGCTTCGGCTCTGTCGCGGGACCATGGCACCCGCTCCGCCCCGCCGGTCTGATGCGCCTCAATCCGCAACAGCGCCAGTGCCGGCACCGGCACCCGTAACGACACCCCTGATCCCGCAAAGTGCCAATTCCGAGGGGCGTCAAGTGCTCTTGGCGGCTTCCACGGCAGCGGAGTCACCGGTCGCTCCGGCATCAACCTGGTTGGCGAATCTCGCCGGCGACGAGTCGGCGCTCCGCCCCGCTTGGAATCCGCCGGAGCCGGGGCTCGATCCCTCCCAGCAGGCGATGATGATGTTGGCGCAGATGCTTGGTGCCATGCATCGGGATCACATGAGTTTGGTCAAGGATGAACTGACGGAAATCCGTCGGCTCGCCGAGGAGATGCACGCCTTGCGCGTGGAGATCGGTCAACGCCCGGTCGCAGCGCTTGCCCCGATCGCCGATCCCAGGGCGTCGTCCGTGCCGGCGTCGGTTGCAGAGGCGGTGTCTGCCGAACCCGTTTGTCCCGAACCGGCGACGGAAGCCGCCCGAAACGAAGATACAGTCATGCGAGAACCGAACCGAGGCGATGTGGCCGGCAGTGGGCCTCGTGATCCCAAGGAGTGCCTGGCGATCGCCAGCCATTTCCTCGCTTCCTACGAGCGAAATCAGGAAGGGCACTGGGCCCGGATTCTCCGAGTGCTCACCGGAACCGCGCGGGACCAGGAACCGGGGCGGGGACCGCTCAAACAAGCTCCGCTCGGTTGAGCCGGATTGATTGAATCGTCTCTCCCGAGGGTCAGTTGTGTTCCTCCGACGTCCGATTTATCCATCCCAATGTCCTCGAAAGACATCATCCCGCTTCGGCACTTTTTGATTCGGTTGACGGCTCTTGCCAAGGTCGATTCCGATGGGCATTGGATGATTCGCCAGGGAAATAATTCGCCGGAATCGGAATGAACCAAAATCATCGCGGGCGTAATATTTCGGGGTTGTTCCGAAAAGACCCTGGAAAAACCGGTCTGAGTGACTTGACAAGCCATTGGGAGAGCGTAAACTTTTTAAGTCGTGGAAGGTTGGGAGGGTTCGGTCAGTGTTGGTAGGTTGTGAAGAATTGCCGGACTGCCGCGACCTTGACGATTGTTTTTTGTTGGAGTCTTTCAGGGAAGGCCGGAGCGACAAGCAAACAAGGGGCTTGATTCTCGTCTTGGGTTCGACGATAAACATGATGCCGTGATACCAGATCACGGTGCGACTCAATCCGGCTTGACGTAACGATCACTTTCTGTAGGAGGCTGCCGATGACTGTTTCTCGCAAAGTCTTGAGCTTGGCTGTCCTCGTTGGAGGGTGGTCGATCCTATCTCCCACCTTCGCCGAGGCGAAGACTCGTCCCCACGCAAAGAACCAGGCGCTTCACGCGATGGTGAGCGCCCGCCAGACCGCGAGCCTGAGCCCCGACTTGGGATTTGGGTCGGTTCCCCTGCCGCTCAACCAGAGGCAGGTGAATCAGTTCCTGCGGAACTATTTCAGTAATCCCAATCCCCGGATCCCGGCGAGCTTGCGGGCCGATCCCAACTCGGCCAACGCGAACGCGCGTCGTGCCTTCGCCTTGGAAGTTTTCCGCGAACGGGCGCTCTTGAAGATCAGCAGCGTTGCGGGTGGCGTCTTCTTCACGCCTCCGGTAGGCACACCCTACACCCCGGTCGCCGCCAATAACTTCTTGCAGCGACTGCCGATCTTCCGGGTCCTTGGTATCTTCTGAGCTTGAGTTCAGCGAATGGGACTGGAGTTCCGAGTGGGGATGGTGTGGCTTGATTGCCATATCATCCCCGCTTTTGTTTTCTGAATCACGATTTGGTTGTGCCGGGACTCGGTGCCGGCTCGATTTGCGTCGCCGCTCGCGTCGCTCGCCTCTGGGGTTCGATGAAGAATTCCGTTGACTTCATCACGCTGTGAGCGTCTTGTAGGATTAAGAATTGTAAAGGATTCTCCCAGGGTTGGGGGGGGATTTCGATCAGTAAGAATTGGGCGTTCCGGAGTTCGCGGGTTTCAGATTCGCGCTGATCGGGGAATCTTTGGTCATCCAGGTCGGGCGGCACTCGGGAGGCGTGATGCGCAACGAGAAGACATACGAAATCAAGGTGATGATTGATCTCCCCGTTGAGACCTTGATCGAGGATGCCCGGGGCGGCGCTCCGAATTCTTTGGGGAACGCGCTCGAAGCCTACCGGCCGTATCTGGTTCGAATCGCCACCAATGAGTTGGCCCCCGACCTTCGTCCCAAGGGGGACGTTTCGGATTTGGTGCAGGAAACGTTTCTCGAGGCAGCGCGCGACTTCGGCAAGTTCACCGGCCGGACGGGCTCCGAATGGCAGTCGTGGTTACGGCAAATCTTCCTCAACAACCTGAAATTGCTGGTTCGGACCTATCGGAAAACCATCAAGCGCAACCTCAGCGTGGAGGTTTCCCTCGACCAGGTGAAGGCGGCAGGGGTCGATGATGGAGGCCTGGTCCTCCCCGGTTCCTCGCCGAGTTCGGTGGTGATGAAGCAGGAATTGGGCGAGGAGATCCAACGGGCTCTGACGCGACTCTCGGATCGGGATCGCCAGTTGCTGGTGATGAGGTTCCGGGAGCAGTGCACCTTCGAGGAGATGGGACGAAGGCTTGGGTACTCGCCGGTCGCCGCGCGGAAGGCCTTGCGGAAGGCGGTCGCACGCGTGCGGGAACAAATCGACTTCTCTTCAATGGTCGGATAGAGGCCCGGCTGGCCAAGAGCGGGCCGACGGACCGGTCCGATCGGCCCCCGTGGAAGCGAGGGCCGGGAAGCGGCCCGACCGGCCTTGTCCTGAAATCGGTTCGATGTGGAACCGGGTCAACGCACAACGGTGGGACGGCTCGTCCCGATGGTCTTGATTCTCTCGGCCGCGAGTCGAGCCGTGGGGGTTTTCGGATAGACCTTCACGATCTGCTGGAAGTAGCCCAACGCCAGGCTTCGGTTTCCCGATGCTTCGATGGCGCGCGCTTGCTTCATCACCAGGGCCGCGCGAACCTCTTGGCCGTCGACTTCCAGCCGTTCGGTCAGCCCTTGGATTCGCTCGACGGCGATTCGGGCTTGCGGCGATCCCGGATGCGTACGCTCGAGCACCCGATACGCGACCAGGGCTTCGATCGCTTTGCCGGCCGTATCCCGCTCGCGGGCCGCGGTGAGCATCTCCAGCGCGGAGAGTGGTTTCACCGGAGCCGAGACCAGTGCCCGCGCTTGCTTCGGCAGTGTTTGCAGGGTGCCCTGGGGCCGACTGCCGGTCGCTTGCGCGGCGGGCGATGAGATCGCGGGGGGCCGGTGCGTCGGGATCTCGGACCTGAGATCGGGGGATTCACGCTTGGGCTTGGACTCGGGCAAGGGCGCCAGCGGAAGCGCGAGTGGAGCGGGCGGATCGAGATTCGCCGGACTCTCGGACGAGTTCGAGACGAGCGTCTCCTTCACCTGGCTCTCTGGCCGAGGAGCGGGGGAGGTGCTGGCCGCTGCTCGGGACGGGCCGGTCGATACCACTGGCTTGGCACTCTCCTCCGGCGTGACGTCGGCCCGTGGTGTCGGCGCCGGGGCGGCGGCCGGTAAGGGTGTGGGGGCATCCTGGACGGGAGCCGCCGGCTCGAGCCCCACCGGTTCAGGTGGTGACGACGCCTCGGAGAGTGGCGCCGGAGCAACGGCCGCCGCGCCCGGCGTGTCACGGTTGGGCTCGGGGGGAGCGTCCGGAGTTTCCAGCTCGATTCGGGTCGGCAAGGGAGCGGGAACGGGAGCGGAGGGCTCAATGGGCTTGGACTCTGCTTGATACGTGGCAGGAATGTCCGGGCTTTCCAGCTCGATGCGAGTCGGCGCGGGAGTGGGAGCTGGGGGTTCCGGGAGCTGGGCCTTAGCTCCATCCGTTTTGGGAGCGTTCGTGGTTTCGAGCGCGATCTGGGCCGGTGCGGGAGCGGAGTCGGGAATTTCGAGGGCTCCGGTCTCAGGTGCGGCTTCAAGGGCAAGGGACGCCTGCGGTGCGATCAGGCGGGTGATATGGAAGTTGAGGGTGTAGAGGGTCTGCCCCTGGAATGGTCCGGAAAGCACTCGGATCGCGAAGTAGGTGCATTTTAAGGGGGGTTCCTCCTTGGCCCCCTCAATCTCGACGGTCTCGACGGACAGCAGTTGAACGTCGGTTCTCAGGGCCAGGTGGACGATTGTCGCGTCGGTGGCGGGATCGTTGGCCTTTTTGGCCTCATCACCCTCCGTGGCAAACAGGTTCTTGATGAAGTTGCGGCAGTCCTGACTCGTCGTGGCACACCAGAGATCGGCCGGGAACTTCTCGGTATCGAGCGAGTAAAGCACCGCGCGATCGCCGACCTTCGGCACGTAATCCGGGTCGGGGATCAAGATCGCGGCCGTCCCTTCGGTCGTCCGCTCACCCCCGAGTGACAGGGCCGGCCAGAGAACCACCAACAGAATTCCCATCAACCTGTACATATTCGCCTCGGAGTCATTGGCCTGTATGGTCTGTTGTCTCGAGCGGATTCGGGATCGGTTGCGTTCCATGGGGACCGCTACCGACCCAATCCTATGCTCATTACTGGGCTGTGACTTGGTTCCAGACCTCCGAAAATCGCAATCAAGGGGAGAGATCCATGGCGATCCCCGTGGTGCCTGGTGTTGCTCTCCTGCGCAGCGGTTGACGGGAACCGCCGCCCCCCGACGCGTCCTGGAAGATCGTGCCGGGTGTTCCGCTCAGTTGGGAGGGAGGCCAGACCATGATTGTGGGGGCGAGTTTTCCCGCGGATGCCGGGAGCGGAGACAGGTCGGCAAACCACCGAGAACCAGGCTTGGGGACCATCGTGGTCACGTCCCGGATCGGCGGCGTGGTGACCGAGGGGGGCGTTCCACGGGCTCTCGGGGCTGCGCTTGGGGCTGGGGAGAGCCGGTCGCGGACTTGCTTCGGCTGGAAGATGAGATAAGGCGGTGGTCGCCGCGTCGGGGGGCCGGGCAGTCGCACCGGGACTCGTTCCATCGACGCCAGCGCGGTCAAATTGCGGCCCTCGGTCCGCGTTTTAAGATTCGTTACAAGTACGGGTGAAGGTCCCGAATTCGCCTCCACGCGCTTTGGCGAGAAGAAGATCAGGCTCGGTCGGCTCGGCGCAAGAGAGAGGCCTTCTTCGTCGGCGACCTTGGCGCTCACGATCGGCGATTTCGGAACCGAAGGGGCTGGTCTGGCCGCGGGTGCCGACGTTTTGGGGCCGCTCGTTTTTTGGGGACTGAAGAAGAGGTAGGAGCGACCGGGCTGGACAGCGGGACGGGAGGAGGTGGGCGTGGCGTTGGCTCGTGCGCCCGTCGCCTCCGGGAGCGGGGTGGCGCGTCGGTCACCGGGAAAAAAGCGATAGGCCTGATGCGCTCCGCGGGCCGTGGGGACCGGTGCGGACGCGTTCGCCTCGGTACGCTTTGGGCGTGCTCCGACAGGTTCCCCGGCTCGGGCCGATCCGGTCCCGAGCATCCCGGCCATGAGCCAGGCTCCCGTCGTTCCGGCCAGGGCAAGCCGGTGCACTCGAAAAATCAAGGCGTGACGGGGCACTGTCGCTCCCATGAAACGGCTCCTGACGTCGACCTTGATGCGCGAGCCCGCTGGAACGTCGGGAGTCACGCAGCGAGCAAATCCTGCCGTTATGATCGGAACAGTCGACCGTAAGAGTTGAGCGGAGAGGTTCCGGAAAGCCATGATCTCTGCAATCTATGGCAGGCTCGGCTCGCTCGGATGGGAGCTTGACAGTTTTTTGTCGGTTCTCGAATTGTCCGGCTTGGCGGCTCTGAAGTACCCCTCCGGTTGCGAGTCGGACCCAGGCCACGCGCTGGCAAAACTTAGAATATGCCAGGAAAGACGCGTAATAAAGGTGTTGCAATTCATAGACTCTTGAAAAAAATGATCGTGTTATCTGACGAGGTCATGATAGATTAAGGTTTCACGCGAGCGGAAACTCCGGCCGGTGCGCTGCGAGCCAACGTCAGGTCGGGGGGCCAAGGTTCCGGGGATCCATTCCCGGTGTCCTGGCTTCGACTGCGTGGAAGGGACCTTGAGTTTGGCCCTGAACCTTCGAGATGGGGCTAAAGCGGAGACGTATCCGCGGTCTCGCCGAGGTCGGGCCACGAATGGGGAGGCACCTCCGATGGCAGCGACTGATACTCGTGCGGAAGTTCTGATGCCGAAGACTCGTTCCACCGCCGCGGTGGCCCGGGGCAAAAAAGAGGCCGAGCAGCGGTTCAAACGGGCCCAGCGCGCCTCGATTCTCCTGAAACATGTCAGCGATGCGACCCGGCTTCAGGTCATCTTGCTCCTCGCCGAGGGAGAGCGACATGTGGGCGACCTGAGCGAATCCCTGAATCAGAGCCAACCCGCCGTCAGCCACCACCTTGCCTTGATGCGGCACGGGGGAATCGTCGTTCCACGCCGCCAGGGGAAGAATAACTACTACAGCCTGACCGAAACCGGTGAAATTCTGGCCAAAGTCGTTCGGTCCATGACCTCTTGAATGGGTTGATGGGTGAAGTAATGCTGCTCTCTAGGTATTCCCAGGACTCGGGCGAAGCCGTTCGCGGATTTGAGCATGGACGCTCGCTACGAGCGGCAGCTTGTCCGAGCACGGGGCTCGAATTGGGCCGCCTGAGGAGCACGTCGATTTGTTACTGAGCGGCTTGCGTAGGCCGTGCTCCCTCGCGGTCGATTTACCCCAATGCTCAGGTTGCCTCGGCGGCCGGACTTCCCCACACCCTTGGGTTCACTTCAACACCTCGGCAAGGCTCGACGATCGCTCAGGTCGATCGATTTCCCCCCCCCTTTTTTTTCTCTCCCTCTCAACTCCGGCGGAACCCCAAGCCGCATGCCCTTCGCATCGCCGGTCTGAGCGAGGAGGGCTTTCTTGTGCAATATTAAATGGAGCGAACGAGGCATGATCGTGCGCTGAGATCGGCTCCCGTGCCGCCGGGTTTCGTTATGCCTTTTACGGAACATTTGAGCATCTGGTGGACGGAGCTTGGATGACGCGGACGTCGGCTGATGCGCCGGGGAGTTCCGGGCGAAGCGGTGTGCTTCTCGCCCTTGATCGGCTTCGACAGGCCTGATCCTGGCGACGGAGCTCACGCCGGGGTTCTCCCGCCACGGGGGTGAGCGTTCGCATTTTTGACCTGCGTCGACGGCACCTGTTAGATTGAGGTCATGCGGTTCGTACTCATGAGGCAGGGATGACTCGTGAGCTGTACGCTGGCGGCGGTCGGCGATCGTATTGTCCCCGTTTTAAGCCCTCTTGGTCGTGGTTCACCGTCCACGCCAGGATGACTTGGGCCTCGGGCCCGGGAGTCCCTTCCCGGGTCCGAGGTTTTTTTCGAGACGATCGCCACGTGACCGGGGGCGCTTCGTCCGTCGGAAGCCAGGGAGCGATCAGCTCCCGGTTCGCCTTTCAGGCGAGCGAAATCCATTGCACCACGATCGGTGCTGTCCCTGGTCGTTGGTCTTCGCTCGCCTTGCAAAGGTGAGCGGGGAGCTGATCGCTCCCTGGTTTTGGGCCTTCGCATGGACTGGCTGGTTTGACACCATGGCAACGCCACCGGGTTGGCGGACCCGGGCGGAAAACCCGGTCACGTGGTGACAGTGTCTCTTTTTTCTTTTTCCTTGGAACTTCCGAGCCGATTCGTCGCTCTATAAGCTTTAGTAGCCGTTCTTATAAACGAGCCGATGTGTCCGCGTTGTTAAAAAAAGACGTGTTAAACTCCTGGGTTGACTGTTGCGTTTTTGCGATTGGCTCGGGTCCGGCTCTTTGGGATGGTTTTGGACAGACTGGTTTTTGTTGATCAATTGATTTTTTTGATTGAAAAATATTAAATGAGTTGATGGAAAACCGGCGATGTAACAGGTCCTTGCGTTGGGCTCGCTGTGCCCTGACGACGGAGCTTCTGATGCTGCCTCGCCCTCACGTCGTACCTTTCGGTCGGCTCAAGGCACCGCAGGGCATTTCGGCCCGCGTTTCCGTGCGACCCGCGCAGGCTGTGTGGGGGCTGGATCGGAACGGGGAGGATGCGGCGAGCTTGAGTTTGAGCTCAACCAGGCGTGTGATGGTTGCTTCGATCGTGGTGGTCGAAGCGTTGGTCTTCCTGGCGCTCGTCTTCGCCTTGGCTCGCGGGCCTGCCGACGTCTCGGAGTCGGCCGGGGTGCTGGCCAGCCTCTCGCTCCTTTTTCTCGTTCTGTCGCGGCTTCGGCGCTGGGCCTCGACGCGGTTGCTGGACGAGTGACACGCGTCGGGCCGCCTTGGGCGTCACTTGGCGATGTTCTGCCCGCGGGCCGCCTGTTCCCTTGCGGGCCGGGAGAGCGAAATTGCCCGGGTGCCGCTTATCAGGCGGGAGATTGGTCATCGACCAAGGTGGTCTCGGCCAAGATCTCCTTGAGCCGTTTCAAGGCCCGGAGATGGCGGTTACTGGCGGCCGAGGTTTTTAGGTTGAGCACCTGTGCGGTCTCCTCGTTGCTCAGCATCTCGAAGTGGCGGAGGACCAGGACCTCCCGGTCGATCGGATCCATCGTGTTGAGCGCCTCCTGAACGCGGAGCCGCGTCTCGGTCCGAATCGCGGCCCGGCTTGCGGAGGTCAGACGTCCGAGCAGCATCTCGGCCAGTGACGCCGAGGAGGCCTGGGGCATCCCGGCGCGATGGAGGGAGACCTCCATGCACGCGTCGCGCATCTTCGTTCCCAGATGGCGTCTGTGCTGGTCGACGAGCTTCTGGCCGGTGAGCAGACGGAGCCAGAGATAGAACGGCAGCGTGGAATCCGCCGCGTATTCCGGGTAGCGCTTGGCCAGTTCGAGATACGCTTCCTGAAGCACGTCGGCCGGGTCGAGCCGACCTTGGAGCCGTCGGTCGAGCCGGAGTCGGACCATCTGCTCGAGTCGTCCCCGGTATTGCTCGAACAGCTCGGCCAACGCCCGATTGTCCCCGGCCGCCGCCAATGCCAGGAGCCGATCGGTTTCACTCGAGTTCGAGATCGATACAGGCATCTCCCTCTCCCGCGATCGATGGATCGTTGGGGCCGTGACGAATCGCGATGAAGTCTGAGTGTCGAGGCGGTCAGCACGGAATCAAGCAAACAGGCGTTTGGCCTCGGGGACGACGGCATGTCCGGCAGTCCGCTGGCTTTTGCGGACATGATGAATCGAATGGTTGGTCGTTTTCGACAAGTCTAAACCAAGAGAACCGCGGTGTCTCGAACGAATCGGGAATTATTTTGGGAGTGACCGGTGTTGGCGAGGCCTGGCTCGACGGATCTATTCTTTAGTGGGGTCTGTAAACGTCGTTCAATGCGGATTCGTGCGACACCTTGGCCAGGCGAGACCGTCGCTTCGCGGAACGTTCGCTCAACGGACGAATCGCGTGGCAGCTTGCGCTGATCCGTCCCATTCAAACCGAGGCATCGGGGTCGGTCCTTCTGGAAATTGACGATTTGATATCCCCTTTGACGTGGGCCACAAGTCTGATGGGAGGCGGGTTTCTTCATTTCGCTCTATCCCTTATAGGAATACCGTGCAAATGGGCTGGTTTTAAAAGATCGCAAAATTTGACAATTGTGGAAAATAAGTGTTTAGTGTTGCTGGAGTGTTTGGGGTTCACAGTCAACGCTTATTGTTGGCGACGGCGCTTTCTGGCTCGCTGAATCGATGGCGTTATTCCCGAATCTCGGCCTCGATTGAGGCCGCTGCCGATTCTCCTTCCTCGTTCTTGATTGTTACGTTCATCAGAGTTGAGGAGTGTGCCATGGTGCGTCGAACTCGTCCTGGTTTCACGTTGATCGAGCTTTTGGTGGTGATCGCCATCATCGCGGTTCTCATCGCCCTCTTGCTGCCGGCCGTGCAGGCAGCGCGTGAGGCGGCCCGGCGGTCGCAGTGCGTCAATAACTTGAAGCAGCTCGGCATTGCTCTTCATAACTACCATGACACCGTGGGCAGCCTGCCGATGGGGGCATTCGATATGACTCGCGGCTGCCAGCAATGGTCGCCGTTGGCGATGATGTTGCCCTACTTGGAGCAAACCGCCATCTACAACTCGATGAACTACTACAACATTGGCGGGGCATGCTCTCAGAGTGCTGCGAATACGACGGGCTTCCGTTCGTCAGTCAATGTGTTTAACTGCCCCTCTGATGTCGACCGGCTCACGAACGTCGAAGGGCATTTCAATTATTGCGCCAATTGGGGGTCGAAGCCGTATCGTTATACCTCGAATCCCAATGGCCCGTTCTTTACAACCAACTTCACCAGTCTCGGTGGCCAGCCAGGTGGGATTCCGAAGCCAATCTCTCTCGCTTCGATCTTGGACGGGACGAGCAACACGGCGGGTTTCAGCGAGCGAGTCAAAGGCATCGGCAACGGCGGTGCGCTCCAGCTAACAATGGACCTTGACCCGACGAAACCTTCGGCCACTCCATTCACGGTGACTGGGCCGAATGATGCGTCCAGCGACGGTACTGCGCAAACGTACTATAATAGCTGTAAGGCCATTGCGCCGATTGCTGCCAACATCTCCAACACAGGAATCCCTGGCGGGATGTGGCACCAGGTGCTGATGGGAGACACCTGCTATACCCACGTTATGACGCCGAACGCCATGACTTGTGTCTATCCGGCCGGTACTGACAGGAACCATCCCCAGGGTGCCTTGACCGCTACGAGTCGGCATTCGGGGGTTGTCAACGTTCTATTCCTGGACGGCACCGTCCGCGCCGTCAAGAATACCATCTCTCCCCCTACCTGGTGGGCGGTCGGTACGATGGCTACTGGTGAAGTGATCTCGGCTGACGCGTACTGAGTTTCATGTCCCTGGCGCGGGTCTCACACGCGAGTCCCGCGTCCCAGGTTCCCGGGCTTTGAAGGTCGATCGTCTACGCCCCTTGCAGAAGTCCATAACGCGAGGGGCCCGTTTGCGGCCCTACACACTCGGGTCATCATCCTTGTGAATTGACTGTTGCCCAGTTTCTCCGGTCGAGGGTTGCTAGAGATGAAGCGATTCGTGTGGCGCGATGGAATTGCGGTGAAGGTTACGGCATTGATGACCGTACTGGCTTTGGTTGGCTGCGGTGAGGGGGCTCCCTCGGTTTCCTCGTCGACTACCGAGGTGGCTGTCCATGGAACCGTTAAGTATAAGGGACAACCCGTCAAGGACGGGAGCATCCGGTTCGACCCCGCCAACATTCAACGCAAGGATGCCAAGGCTGTGAGTGCGCCGATCGGGCCGGACGGCACATACACCATCAAGACCCTTCAGGGGGAGAACACAATCAGTTTCACCCTCCCCGAACTTTCGAAGAAAGATTTCAGTGTTGCCTCGGCATCGTTTGTCTACAACGCTCCGGTAGGAGAGTCGACATACGACGTCGAGCTTGCAAAGTAAATGTGATTTTGGAAATCGTAATCTTGGTATGTGATGTTGGGGGGAATGGCGGGTACGGCTCACCCGCGGAATTCGAAAGCCAAAAGTGGAGGGAGGCCAAGAATTTTGGGTATTGCCCCCCTCGCAGAGCGTTTCGGTCTCAGATGGCCGCGCAATCGAATCCGGTGCGTTTGGCTGTTCTTTGCCAAGTTGGGAATCGGAGGCTGTGGGGGCGAGTTGTTGACGATCGACTGGAAGTGACGGTTTTCCTTGCCCCCCTACTTAGCGATTGGGTTGGTAGGGAAGGTCGCGTCGAGGATCAGTTGCTCGGCTTCGCGCTGGAGCAAGGTGCAGATGAGCCAGTCATGCCAACCGGTCTCGAGGTCGGAGCGTGGCAGTTTCGCTTTGATGAGCTCGGTGGTTTGCTTCATGGCCGCCTGGGCCCGCGGAGTTTGGCGAAGCCGAGCGAGCGACATCGCTCGGACCAGGTTGGCCGGGATATCGCGGTTCCACGATCCGGTGCTCTGCGCCGGGCACTTCTCGGCCTCGGTGAGTGCGTCCGCGAAGCGGCCGGAGCGATAGTAGGCCAGCGCCTGGGCCAACCGGCAGTAGGGGAGAAGCGATAAGCCGTTGGCCTCGGCGGCTGCGACCGATCGTTCGGCCAACCGGCAGGCGAGTTCGCGCTCGGCTTCGGGTAACGGGGCGAGCAGACAGGCTTTGGCGGTTCGCTCGGCGATCGAGGTGTCGGTCGTCGCGGCAAACCGGTCGAGCATTCGGGCACAGTGCTGTTGGTAGCCGGGCAGGTCGCCCCGTTGGAGATAGAGCGGCGTACTGTAATAGGTGGTGTCGTGATCCGCGGGATTGAGCTCGATCAGCTTGGCGGCGGTCAGGGCGGTCTTTTCCCAGAGCGCCTGACGTGCGAATTCACCGATCAGACTTCGATAGTCGCTTGGGCTGGCTGAGGTTGGTGGGGCGGCCCGCGAAAAGTCCGCGTCGGCGAGGTCCCGACGACCGAGTCCGAGGTACGCTCGTCCTCGACTGATTCGGGACCAGGGGTCGTCGGGAAAAGTGACCAGGGCTTCGGTGGTGATCGCCTCGGCCTCGGCCCAGCGCTTCTGTTTCACGAGCAACTCGCCACGTTTCCGCCAGAGTTCCGCCGCCCCTTCGGGTTGGAGGGCCACGAGGCGCCGGAAGGTGGGCTCGCGATTGCAGACCTCGGCCACGAGCTCGGGATTGCGGGAACCGAGGAGGTAAGCGCGGGTAAAATCGGCGTCCGCCTCGTCCGCCCGAAGCCGTGAGGCGAAGAAGCGGGCGCGTTCCACCCGGATCGAGCCGTTCAGCGGCCGCGCTTCGATGGCCGCGGCGAACGCGGCTTCGGCGTCGTCCCACCGCTTCCGTTCGATCCAGACCCGGGCGGCCGCGGTTGGATCGGGGCCGAAGAGAATCGGGTCGTGGCCTCGGTCGGCGTCGGCTGTGCTGCCGCCGCCAGCCCTTGGGGCCGCGGCCAATACGGCGAGGCTGGGGGGGGCCTGGCTGCGATCGGTGGCGGCCGCGGACGGATTGCCCGAGGATTCGAGCCGTTCCTTGGCGAGTCGCAGGGTGGCGTCGTCGAGGAGGTGGATGATTCCTTGGTCATCGATCTTGAGGCCCGTCATGACCTGGATCGAGGCCTCGATCCACGAAAAATCATCCGGCCACTCCGCGACCCCCCAGAGTCTCCCGACGTGGTCCTGGGCTCCGGTGAGGACGGTCTTGCCGTCGGGGCTGAAGGCGATGGCCACCACCCATTTCTGGTGGCGAAGTGGGGGGCCGATCGGTCGGCCCGTGGCCGTGTCCCAAAGGCGAGCCGCACCGTCCCCGCTTCCGGTCACGATCCTCGCGCCATCGGGGCTGAAAGCGAGGGACCGCACGAGGCCTTCATGGCGGAGCGGGGGGCCGACCGATTCGCCCGTGGCCCGGTTCCAGAGCCTGGCGGTGGTGTCGTCGCTGCCGGTGAGGACGGTTTTGCCGTCGGGGCTGAAGGCGACCGCCCTGATCCAGGTTTGGTGGCGGAACGGGCCCCCGACTGGTTCGGCCGTGGACACGTTCCAGAGCCTGGCGGTGGTGTCGTCGCTGCCGGTGAGGACGGTTTTGCCGTCGGGGCTGAAGGCGACCGCCCTGACCCCGCGTTGATGGAGCAGGGGGGAGCCGACCGGTCGGCCCGTCGGCACGTCCCAGAGCCTGGCCGAGTTGTCTTCGCTGCCGGTGAGGACGGTTTTGCCGTCGGGGCTGAAGGCGACGGCGACGACGGGGCCTTGATGGCAGAGCGGCTCGCCGACGGCCCGGCCCGACGCCACCTCCCAGAGCCGGCCCGTGCGATCTTGGCTTCCGGTGAGCACGCGCTTCCCGTCGGGGCTGAAGGCGACGGCTTGGACCGGCCCGAAGTGTTGGAACGGAGGAAGGAGTGGTTTTGCGGTGGCGGCGTCCCAGAGTTGCGCTGAGCCGTCGCCGGTCCCGGTGAGGACGGTCGTGCCGTCGGGGCTAAAGGCCAAGGCTGTGACCGAGCTCCGGTGTTGGAACGGGGGGGCGGCGGGTCGGCCGGTGGCGACGTTCCAGAGTCGAGCCGTGCCGTCCCCGCTTCCGGTCAGGGCGGTTTGGCCGTCGGGGCGAAACGCCACGGCGCTGACCGGTTCCTGATGCTGAAGGGGGAGACCGACCGGTTCCTTGACGGTCGTGTCCCAGAGCCGAGCGGTGCGATCGTGGCTTCCGGTGAGGACGGTTTTGCCGTCGGGGCTGAACGCAAGGGTTTCCACGGGTCCTTGGTGGCGGAGCAGGGGACCGGCGGGGCGCCCGGTGGCGACGTCCCAGAGCCGTGCCGAGCCATCGCCGCTCCCCGTGAGCGCGGTCTTGCCGTTGGGGCTGAAACCGACCGACCGCACCGGGCCTTGATGCAGGAGGGGCTGGCCGATCGGGTCGGACGAGCGGGCGTCCCAGAGTCGGGCCGTGCTATCTTGACTGCCGGTGAGGACGGTCTTGCCGTCCGGGCTGAAGGCCGCGGCCTCGACCCAGTTCTGATGGCGGAGGGGAGCGCCGAGCGGTTTACCGGTCTCCGCGCTCCAGAGCCGGGCGGTGCTGTCCTGTCCCGCGGTCAAAACCGTGTTTCCGTCGGGGCTGAAGGCGACGACGTCGATCGACCCTTGATGGCGGAGCAGGGGGCAGGCGAGCTGGCCGGTCGCCACGTTCCAGAGACTGGCCACGCCCTCCTGGCTTCCGGTCAGGATCGTTTTGCCGTCGGGGCTGAAGGCCAACGCCCGGACGACTTTAGAATGAGTCAGCGGGGGGCCGGCGAGCTGGCCGGTGGCCACACTCCAGAGTCGCACGGTGTTGTCTTCCGTTCCGGTCAGGATCGTTTTGCCGTCGGGGCTGAGGGCGATGGCCTCGACGAATCCGTATTGAGCCAAGGAGGGGCCGGTGGGGCGACCGGTGGCGACGTCCCAGAGCTGGGCCGCGCCGTCCTGGCTGAGGGTCAGGATTCGCTTGCCGTCCGGGCTGAAGATCAAGGCGCGAATCGCCCCTTGATGAGTCAGGCTGATCTCGGTGGGTTGGCCGGTGGCGACGTCCCAGAACCGCGCCTTGCCGTCGCCACAGCCCGTGACGACCGTTGCGCCGTCGGGGCTGAAGGCGACCTGGGTGACGAGGCCGCTATGCGAGAAGGTTTCGATCAGCTTGGGGAGGTACCGGCTCCAGGCGGAGAGGTTCGCCCGCGCGGCATGCCGCAAGGCCGAGTCGTTGACCGCGGTGGCCGCGCGGAGGCTTTCGACCATCAGGAGCAGTCCGCGATCGATCTCGCCCCGCTCGCAGGCGATCTGACCGCGTTCGAGGTCGAGGACGGCCAGGCGATGATTCGATTCGTTGAGCGAATGACTGATCTGGTGCGCCAGGCCGGTGATTTTCGCCGTCGCCTTCGCCTGTGAGTTGGCGTAGAGCAAGGCCAAAAAGGCCGCCGTCATGAGCGCGATCGCCGCCGAGCCGGCCGAGATCGCGATCCCCGGATTTCGCCGGCACCACCGCCAGGCTCGCTCGATTGCGCCGGTCTGACGGGCCACGATCGGCCGGTCCTCAAGGAACCGCCGCAGGTCTTCCGCCAAGGCGCCCGGGGTCTGGTAGCGATCGCAAGGGTCCTTGGCGATCGCCTTATGAACAATCGTGACGATATCCCGGGGCAGGTCGGGGTCGACCAGGTCCAACCGCGGCGGGTCGCCCGAGGTGATCTGTCGGATCAGCCGTTCCTCGCCATGGTCGGTGAACGCGGGGCGCAAGGCCAGGAGCTCGTAGAGCGTCAAGCCGAGCGCGTAGATATCGCCCCGGACGTCGGTCCGCCCCTGGAATCGTTCGGGGGCGAGGTAACGTAGCGTCCCCAGCAAGTCGCCCGTGTGGGTCAAGTCGGCCGAGCCGTTCGTCTTGGCAAGGCCGAAGTCGGTCAGCCAGACGGTTCCCGACAAGTCCAAGAGCAGGTTTGACGGCTTGATGTCGCGGTGCAAGATCCCCTGGCCGTCGGCGTGCTCCAGGGCGTCGGCCACTTGCACGCCGATATGGGCCACGCTCCAGGCGTATGGCTTTCGCGGGTCCGAAAGCGATCCCGAAGACGCGTTCATCGCCGAGACGCTGGCCGAAGATCCCGTCAGCGGGCTCGGCGCACGCGACCGCAGGGCCTCGTCTTCCTCGTTTCGTTCCTCAACGCCCCGCCCCGACGGCTCGGAACCCTCGTGCCGGCTCCCCAGCCGAAACCGGCCCTCCCAGAGCGAACGAGCGACGTCGGTCGGGGGGAGGGAGTGGGGGGAGAGCGGATCATGGAGCTCCCGCCGCTGCGCGTTTGAGTCGCTTTTCGACTCACCTTCGTTTTTCCGCGGCCGCGCCGAGTTCCGGGAGGACCGTGAGGTCGCGCCGGACTCGCCGCGGATTTGCCGCAACTCGTCCAGGACGACGTCGAGAGGGCTTCCCTCAATGTACTGCATCACATAGTAGAGTGTCTCGCCATCCTGTCCGACCCCGAAGACGGGCACGATGTTCGTATGGTGCAACTGGGCCGCGGCGCGGGCCTCGCGCCGGAACCGCTCGATCTGATGAGGGTTTCGATGCGATTCCGGCGGAAGGACCTTGAGCGCCACGCGCCGGCCGAGGGATTCCTGCTCGGCCTCGTAGACGATCCCCATGCCGCCGCGACCGATTCGGCGGACGATCCGATATTCGCCCAGTTGTTCGAGCGGCTTGCCGCCGCGGATCAGCTCGAGCGGAGGCGCCGGCGAGTCGGCGTCGGGGCGCACCTCCTCCAACATCACCAAGGCAGGGAAGAGATCCTCGATCCGCTCCGCCAGATCAGGATGGCGCCGGGTGTATTCACTGAGCGCAGGCCGCTCGCCCCGGCGATAACGGTCCAGGAATTCGTCGGCAAGGCCGCCGAGCGGGTCATGCTCAATGTCGGTATCACTCATCCAAGGACGCCCCTCCCCACGCACAAGGCGGTCGCCCCTCAAGCGGATTCGAGCTCTATCGTACGTGTCTGGTCCCGATGCGACTAGAGGCGCCTATGGTCGGTCAGGAAAGTCAGACGTGCCGAACCGGCTCGCGCATGGTTGGCTGGGGGCGGCGGTCGACGATCACGCATTCACTCACCTTGGCATTACGGCAGTTCCGGAGGTCGACGCCGCGGAACTCGGAGTCGAGCAGTTGGCAGCCGAGGATCAGGATCTCGCTCGAATCCACGACTTCGATCGCTCCTCCCTCGTCGGGGCCTCCCGCCCGCGAGCCGTCGATGATCAGGTTTTGGAGGTTGATGCCGGCGGAGTTGACGACCCGGATGCCGCCGAGTGACGGGCCTTTGTAGTCGGGGTTGTGGTCGATGACGTTCGACCCGACGACGATGTCGCGACAGTGCTCGATCACGATCGATCGTTCGTAGGCGCTTGCGAATGTGTTGCCCGTCAGGGTGATTCCTCGGCAATAGCGGAGCCAGACGTTGATCTGCTGGTCTTGGAGGACGTTGCCCGTGATGTTCCAGAGCCCGGCGCCGCCGGAATCGTCGCGTTCCGCGCCTTCGATCCGGATATTGGCCCCCCGCGGACTTCCCTTGGCCTGAATCGTGTTCGAGGCGATCGTACCTTCCCGCACCGTGGCCTCGCGGGCGTCGACCCAGACGTCGGCCGACTCGGGGTTGCCCGTATCGAAGTTGTATTCGATGTCGCAGCCCGTGATCTGGATGTTGCGAATCTCACTTCGGGCAATCTTGATCCCGGCATGTTTGCAGTAACTGATATGGCTGCCGGTGATGATCGCCTGGTGGAGGTTGACGCCGTCGAAGTAGACACCGATGGCCGGGCCTCGGCCGTCATAGATATGCAAGTCGGCGAGCAGGACGTTGCGGTTCCGCTTGACCACGTGGACGCCGTAGCGGCAGCGGCGGATCAAGACTCCGCTGATCGTCGGCTGCATCGTCCCTTCGATCTCGATCCCGTCGGCCTGGTCATGATTGCCGACGATCTCCAGGCCGCTGACGGTCGGCATCCGTTGGTGCTGCCAGACCCGAGGCTCGAAGGTTGTCGGATCGGCCGACTTGCCGTGCGTGCCGACGAGCCGGACGGCCGGCCCAGGGCCATCCATCAGCAGGCGGGCGGTCCCCCCCTGGCCGGCCAGCGCGATTGGCCCGGAGCGGTCGAGGTCGATCTCCAAGGGGGCGGTCAGGCGATACGTCCCGCGGGGGAAGTCGAGCTGGCCTCCGCCTTGCTCGACCGCATGCCGAAGCGCCTTGGTATCGTCGGCCCGGCCGTCGCCGACGGCCCCGAAATCACGAACGTTGGTCATGGGATCAGAATCCTCCGCGTGTCCGCGTGCCCACCGGTCACAAACCGCTCTGAGATTCGTCTTAACCGGAACAAGTCCGAAGCAGACGACCAGGGCGATTCCCGGCAACGTCGACTGCGTTTCCCACGGTTGGGGTCTGATCCGCGGTCACGCGGCTCAATTGATCGCACAGAGGTCAACTCGACGCAAGGTTTGGCCACGGACTGCAATCGGATCGACGGGATCAGGGCTCAGGCAAGAATGTGTCACGCTCATGGCATGCTCTCACCGAAAGAAGCAGCATCCCGCCGGTGCTCCCCTTGTCGGCGTTCTGAGGCGGATCTGAGGGGGTGGGCGATGCCAGGAAACCAAAACATGAAGATAGAAAATTCCGTTCAGGATTGGCTGACTCACCGGCTCGGGTCGGGTCGAGCGTTCGCCCGCGGCTTCACGGTCGTGGTGGGGCTGATGCTCTCGGCCGGGTCGACTCAAGGGGCCGACAAACCGCCGCGTCCCCCGGCGACCGTGGTCGAGGCGGCCAAGACGCTCGATCTGGCGACGTTCCCCCTCATGGATCAGGCGGAACCCCTGACGAGTCGCAGGCTGGCCGGTCTCTCCTACAACGTTCCGGGCTCGGTGAAGCGCGTTTTCGAGGTCCAACAAAAACAGCTCGCCGATCGGAGCTGGACCGAGCTGCCGAACCGTTATGTCTCGGACCAGTCGGCCAGCGCAACCTTCACCCGGGACGGCTTTTCGCTCTCGTTGATGATCTATCCTCCCGGGAAGCCAGGGATGGTCAATGTCTCGCTCCTCAACCATGGGAATGTCGAACTCGGCAAGCTTCCTGTTCCTCCCGGTGTGAAGCCGTTCTACGGCGGACCGGTGAGCACCTCGTACCTGACCGATTCCCCGGTGGCGGAGACGGTCGAAGCGTGTCGCAAGTTGCTCCTCGGAAGCGGTTGGGAACCCTACGGAGAGGCGGGCGACACCCGGTTCTTCAAGCAGAACGCCGTCCGGCTCGCCGCCCGAGTCAGCTCCGCGCCCGCCCAAGGGGGGAAGACCGTCATCGATTACAGCACCTTGCTGATGTCGGTGGACCTCCCCGCCCCCGTCGAGACCGACGGCCTGCAATACGCCGACGTGACCAAGCAACTCCTGTTCGATACCCAGGCGACCGGGAACGACGTGGTCGACTATTATCGCCGGACGCTCGCCAAGTCGGCTTGGGAGGCCACCACGGAGGCACCGTTTCAAGCGGGATTCAAAAACGTGATGATATTTAGGAATCCGCAAAAGGACTTGCTGACTCTGGAGCTGGACGCAATCAAGGGGACGGGGAAGAACCGGATCATCCTCAAGCATCAATCCGCCGCCGAGGTTGCGGAGATCGACCGGCGAATCCAGGCCGAGGCCGAGCAACTCGAGATCGAGAAGAAGAAGCCCTTGCCGAAGTTGGTTTTGATTCTGCCTGAAGAGGCGAAAAATGTGAAACAGACGAAGACCAAGATCGAGTTCCAGGTCGCCGCCAAGCGGGCCAAGCCGGTTGCCGAGATGTGGCGAGCGCAGTTCGTCAAGGACGGCTGGGAAGCCAAGCCGGGCCGGTTGGATGACGCGGGCGGCTTGCTCTTCTTTTCAAAAGGGAGTCTCCACTCTTTGACCTTGAGCTACACCGATCTCCGTTATCTCCCCGCCGAGGTCTCGATTCGGGCCACCGGCGTCGAACTGGTGCGCTCAACCGGAACGACGAAATAGGACCCCCCCGCTCATCCTCGGGCATCTTTTTTTTCGCTCGCCCGAGGAACGCGAAGGGGCGGGCTTCCTCAATCCGTGGTCTACGCCAGGGGCAGACTGCCGCCCGGATCGGTCGCACGCAAGTCCAGGGTGGCCTTCACGACGTCGTCGCCTGGTTTCCGGGCCAGGTGGAAGCCAAGTCGCTTGCAGAGCAGTTGCATGGGGCGGTTCTGAGGGAGAATATCGGCGCTGAGCCGGTCGAGTCCTTCGTCGCGACCGACCTTCACCAGTCGGCGGAGCAGTTCGGTGCCGAGCCCTCGGCCCTGGAACCGGTCGACGACGAGGAGGGCGAACTCGGCCTCGTTGCGGCCGTGCAGCTTCATCAGGCGACTGACGCCGAGGATCTCGCTCGCTCCGGTCGCCGGGTCTTGAAACTCGGCCACCAGCGCCATCTCGCGGTCGTAGTCGTTGAAGCAGATCCGGATCAGGCGGTCGTGCGCGACGCGCCGGCCAAGCTTCATCGCATGGAAGTAGCGGAACGAGACGCTCTGCTCGGAGAGTCTCTCATGGAATTGAATAAACGAAGGTTCATCCTCAGGACGGATCGGGCGAATCAGCAAGGCGGTTCCGTCCGGGGCGGTCCAGGGGACGGCGTACTGCGTTGGGTAGGGGCGGATCGCGAGCCTGGGCCATTGGCCGTCACGGACTTCGGGGCCGTGCGCGATCACTCGGGCGTCGAGAGCCAGGAAACCTTCGTTCGAAGCGAGCAGGGGATTAATGTCGATTTCTTTGATCCAAGGTTGCTCGACGACGAGCCGGCTGAACCGCACCAGCAGTTGCTCCAGGCGAGCGGTATCGATCGCGTCCCGGCCTTCCTGGGCCTTCAAGGCGGAGTAGACCCGGGTCTGTTCCATCATCCGCCGCGCCAGGGTCGAGTTGAGCGGCGGCAAAGCCAGCGACCAGTCGTGGAAGACTTCCACGAGCCGGCCTCCCGAGCCAAAGAGCAGGACCGGGCCGAACTGGGGGTCGAGGCTGCTGCCGACGATCAACTCGTAGCCGCCGCGGCGGATCATCGGCTGGACGGTCACACCTCGGAAGTGCCCAGGGCCCACGCCGACCCGCTCGCGCACCGAGGCTTCGATCTCGGCGAAGGCGTGCCGGACCGCGTCGGCGTCGGGGAGGTCCAAACGGACCCCGCCGACCTCGGACTTGTGGGTGACCGTCTCCGAGGCGAGTTTGAGCGCCACGGGATAGCCCAGGGCGTCGGCCGTCGCGACTGCCTCGTCCTCGTCGTGCGCGAATCGGGTCTCGACCGTGGGGATCCCGTAAGCGGTGAGTAGCGTCTTCGACTCGAGCTCCGTGAGAATCGTCCGGTCGCCTCCGCGCACCGCGGTGCCGATCGCCTCGACGGCGGCACGGGCCACGGCATTATCGTGGGAATCGTCGGTCGAGGTCGGCGTTTCGTAGAGTCCGCGGAGGTTGTAATTCGACTGCCACATCGCGTGGAACACACGAGCGGCGGTGTCGGGGGTGGCGAAGGTGGGAATCCCCACCCGGTTGAGGATTTCGACCCCCGCCGCGACGTCGGCTCCGCCCATCCAGCTCGCCAGGACCGGCTTTCCTTCCACGCGGGCGTAAGATTTTAACGACTCGGCGGTCTGCGTCGGCTGGCTCAGCGCCTGGGGCGTCAGGATCACGAGCAGGCCGTCGGTGGCCGGGTCCTGAACCGCGGCTTCCACGGCCTTGGCGTAGCGGTCGGCATCGGCATCGCCGAGGATGTCGATCGGGTTGCCATGGCTCCAGGGGGCCGGCAGGCACGCGTCCAGGGTCGCCATCGTCTCGAGCGCAAGCGGGGCGAGCTCGCCCCCGGCTTTGAGCAGGGCGTCGGTGGCGAGCACCCCGGGAGCCCCGGCGTTGGTGACGATCGCCAGGCGAGGGCCACGGGGGCGCGGTTGCTTGGAGAGAATTTCCGCGACCGCGAACATCTCCGCCAGGGTGTCGACGCGGAGCACGCCACAGCGGCGGAACGCGGCGTCGAGGACGTCGTTGCTCCCGGCCATGGACCCGGTGTGCGAGGCGGCGGCCCGGGCCGCCGCCTCGCTCCGCCCCGCCTTGAGCACGATGATCGGCTTGGTCAGGGCCACCTCACGGGCCGCCGAGAGGAACGCGCGGGCATCGCCGATCGACTCCATGTAGATCACGATGCACTGGGTGTGCGGGTCGTCGCCGAGGTAGTCGATCAAGTCGCCCCAGCCGACGTCGATCATCGAGCCGACCGAGACGAACGCGCTGAAGCCGACGTTTTCACGCAGGCTCCAGTCGAGGATCGCGTCGCACAGGGCGCCGCTCTGGCTGAGGAACCCGACGCCTCCCGGCAACGCCATCCGCTTGGTGAATGTGGCATTGAGCCCGTTAAACGGCCGCATCACGCCGAGGCAGTTCGGTCCGATCAGCCGGACCCGCCCGCGCCTCGCCTGCTCGAGGACCCGCTGCTCGAGTTCCGCGCCCGCGGCCCCGACTTCCTTGAAGCCGGCCGAGACCACGATCGCCCCCCGAACCCCGGCCGAGGCGCAGTCGCCGATCACCTCCGGCACCGCCGCCGCCGGCGTCGCGACGATCGCGAGATCGATCGGCGTGGGCACGTCCGATAGCCGTGGATAGGCCTGGACCCCCAAGACCTCGGCCCGATGCGGGTTGACCGGAAAGACGGTCCTCCCGAACGGGTTGCGGAACAGGTTCTCGAGGATCGTCCGGCCGACGCTTCCGGCCTGCTCGGTGGCGCCGACCACCGCGATCGTCCTCGGCGCGAAGATGGCATCGAGCGGCTGACGTCGCGATTGCAGGACGACCAGGTTCGGCACGACACCGGGCCCCTTCAATTCCTCTTCCGTCATGTCGGCTCCCCGCGGGTGAGACTTCACCGCATCATCCCTCATCCGGACGCCGTTGGCCAAGCTTTCGGGTCCAAGCAGGGAGGCGCTTTCGTTATCATACGACTCCACAACGGTCGGCATCGATGTTGCAATACGAATCGCGATCCTTCCGACTCCCTCTGCCTTACGACCGAAACCGCCTGTCAAGCCGGCGACTGGCCTCGATTGTATCCCGACAGTCTGGTCTCCACCCTTCTTTTTGGGGCCGTCAGGACCATGCTCGACTTCCGCTCCGCTCTGCTCCCGTTCCTGATCACCGTGTTCGATCTCGTTGTCAGTGTGCTGGCTTCGGTGCACGTGATCCTTTACAAACGCGACACGAAATCGGCGATCGGCTGGATCGGGCTCATCTGGCTTTCGCCGATTCTCGGCACGGTCGTTTATGTGTTGCTCGGGATCAACCGGATCAATCGCCGGGCCCAATACATGCTCCGGGGCACCGGGCATCTCGTCACTCATGCCGTGGGGCCGTATCTCCCCGACATCCTTGACCCGATCCCATCGCTGGAAGGTTCGCCGCTCAGTTCGCTGGTCGAGCTCGGCGATCGCGTGACCCAGTGGCCGTTGCTGGCCGGGAACGAGTTCGCGATCCTCGACGGTGGCAACCAGGCCTACCCCGCCATGATTGATGCGATCGAGGCGTCCACGCGGTCGGTCGCGCTGTGTACCTACATCTTCGACAACGACCGGACCGGGCGTCTGTTCATCGACGCCCTGGCACGAGCGGTCGCCCGCGGTGTCGAGGTTCGCGTCTTGGTCGACGGCGTCGGGGCCCAGCATTCCTGGCGGTCGGTGGCCCGTTCCCTGAGACGTGTGCACGTGCCCACCGCCGAGTTTCTCCCCACGCTCGTCCCCGTTTGGTTGCCCTACTTCAACCTACGCAATCACCGCAAAATCCTTGTCGTCGACGGCACGATCGGTTTCACGGGCGGCATGAATATTCTTGAAGAGTATCATCAGGAAATGTGTTTGCGTGACTCGAATCGCGACCTGCACTTCCGGATTCAGGGCCCGGCCGTCGCCTACTTGCAGCAGGTCTTCGCGGACGATTGGGCCTTCTGCAAAGGGGAGATCCTCGAAGGCGATCGCTGGTTCCTGCCGATCGAAGCCGCGGGCGAGGTTCTCGCCCGCGGTGTGATCGACGGCCCCGATGATGATCGGGATAACCTGCTCAACGTGATTCTCGGCGGCCTGGCCTGCGCGAAAGCTTCCGTGGAGATTGCGACCCCCTACTTCTTGCCCGATGCCCGCTTGAGCTCGGCTCTGGAGGTCGCCGCCCTTCGGGGCGTGCAGGTGGACATCCTCCTGCCGAGCGCGAACAACCACAAGCTCGTCCAGTGGGCCTCCACCGCGCAGCTCTGGCAGGTCGTCGAGGGCGGGTGCCGCGTCTGGTCCTCGCCGCCCCCGTTCGACCACACGAAGCTGATGATCGTGGACCAGAGCTGGGCGTTCATCGGCTCGGCGAACCTCGACCCGCGCAGCCTCCGGCTGAACTTCGAGTTCAACCTCGAATGCTACGGCGCGGAGTTCGCCACCCGCCTCCACGACCTGTTTCAGGACCGGCTCCGCAACGCGGTGCCGATCACCTCCGATGCCCTCAACGCCCGCAGCCTACCGATCAAGCTTCGCGACGGTGCCGCGCGGCTGCTCTCCCCTTATCTTTAATGTGTGTATTGCATGAGGAATTGATGGTGGGTTTGTAGGGTGGGCATGGCCCACCAGGTCTTTTGCCGAGCGGCTTTGGAATGACTGGGGGCTCCTGACTTCTCGAAGCGAAACCTGGTGGGCCGTGCCCACCCTACGAGTGTCAGACTGGCTTGGTCCGCTTCAGGCATTGTTAACAACGACCCGCCATCGAGCGAGGAATCCCCCTCGTTCCCACGGAGGACCGTGGGAACGAGTTGCGAGAGGCTTCCTCGCCCTGGATCGGGTCGTTGATTGTTAATGGGAGCGGGGGTCTCGGACCGATAACGAACGGATGGTCTTGGTCCCGGGCGTCCTTTGGGAGCGATGAGTCTCATGCGTTTTCAGCACAAGTTGATCCTGCTCATCGCTGGCCTGGTGGCCCTGATCTTGACGCCTTACTTCCTCTGGCATGACCAGATGGACACATATTTCGCGTCGGAGGCCTATCGGCAGTGGTTGATCTCGGCCAAGCCGTATGCGTGGCTGATCGCGATCGCCTTGATCGTCGGTGACCTGGTGCTGCCGATTCCGACCTCGCCGATCATGGCGACGCTCGGGGTGTTGTACGGCACGCTGCTCGGTGGGTTGATCGGGGCGATTGGCTCGGTGCTCGCCGGGATCACGGCGTACGGGGTCGCGCGCCTGGTGGGCCGGCGCGGGATCGAACTGCTGGCGAGCGAGAAGGAGTTGGCGGAGTTCCGCGACTTCTTCGACTCGTGGGGGACGGCCGGGATCATCGCGTCACGCGCCTTGCCGGTGGTACCGGAGGTCATGACCCTGCTCGCCGGCACGGCTCACATGCACTTCGGCCGGTTCGTCCTGGCCTTGGTTGTTGGCTCGGTGCCGGTCGGCTTCCTGATGGCCTGGGTGGGCGAGGCGGCCGGCCAATCCTCAACCCTGCTCCTCGTGATGACCTTGGTCCCCGCCGGCCTCTGGGTGGTCTACCTCCTGGCCATGGGAGCGCGCCAGGCCCGCAAGTCGCCGACGCCGGTGGTCGAGAGCCCTGAGACGATCTCGGCGTAAGCTACGGCCCCAAGGTCGAGCGGACGGACGGCAGTCATCGTGGTTTGCAACTCTCAGCTCCGATTGCAGTTAGCGGTGACGGGAATCGGCAATCCGTCGGGTTCGTTTGTTGCGATTATTGCAGTTGCTGCGAATAAGGGTAGGATGAATGCCATGCCTGTGTGTCAGGCACCCACGGGAGAGACCAGGTTATTGAGGAGGCTGAAATATGTCGGCTTTACGTGCGACTCGACCGGCTCTTCGTCGGCCGACGGAGTCGGAGAGCCGGATGGCGCTTGAGTCCAGTCGGCGACTGGGGTCGATGGTTGCGGGGTTGGATAAGTCTGGGGCGGAGGGTTCAGGTTATGGTGGGGCGGAAGTCGTTGTGCAGGTCAAGGGCCAGGGGGCAAGCGAGTCGTTGACAATCCCGTTGTCGGCACTCACTCTGCTTCGCATGATTCTCGAAGAGATGGCTCAAGGGAATGCAATTACACTCACACCGGTGCATGCCGAACTGACAACCCAAGAGGGAGCCGATTTGCTCCATGTCTCTCGACCTTTTTTGATTAAACTGCTGGAGGGCGGCGAGATTCCTTACCGGACGGTAGGACGGCATCGCCGAGTGCGATTTGATGATTTGATGGCGTACAAGCAGCTCACCGATGTTGCGAGAGCCAAGGTGTTGGACGAGCTGGTGTCGCAGGCGCAGGAACTCGACATGGGCTATTGATTCGATGACGACCTTCACGGCTGTTTATGACGCCTGTGTGCTGTATCCCGCTCCACTTCGCGATTTGCTGATGCAGCTCGCCTTGACCGACTTGGTTCGTGCACGCTGGTCGGACATGATCCACGAGGAATGGATTCGCAACGTCCTCATGCAACGGCCGGACCTGACAAGGACGCAGTTGGAGTCTACTCGCGATTTGATGAATCGCCATGTCCGTGATGGTCTGGTGGCCGGCTTCGAAGGCTTGATTCCGAGCCTCGCTTTGCCGGATCCGAATGACCGACACGTGCTGGCTGCAGCCATTCAATGCGGTGCCGGCGTCATCGTGACCTTCAATCTCAAGGACTTTCCGCCTGAATGCCTCAATCCTTATGGGGTCGAGGCACGGCATCCTGATGATTTTATTGCGGATTTGTTCGATCTGAATGCAGCGGCTGTCTGTATTGCGATCAAAACATTACGTGCCCGTCTTACCAGACCTCCGAGAACGGCCGAAGAGTATCTGGAAACGTTGGAACGTCAGAGACTCACTGAAACGGTTGCGGCTCTGCGTGATTACGTCGGGCTATTGTGAGTCAGAAAAGTAATCCACAAGTATCGCAGCCCCGAAGAGGCTGCAATAAACCTGCCAACCGAGAGGACTTCACGTATATTGAATTTTTGCACTCGATACTCGAGCCACCTCCGGCACATTTGATCGAGCGACCGCTGGCGTGACTCACCGGCAAGACGTCGCCCTCCAGAGCGCGCCGGAGAGTCCTTCGGTGGTCTCGGTGTAGCGTATCTCTTCATTGTTGAAGGCCAACGCCGTTGGCCGGACCACCTCGGGAAGGACGACCACGTCGTAGAGTTCGTCGATCGGGCCTTGGATGTCCAGGCCGTGGACGATTTCACCGGAATCGAGATCCACCACGATCAGGCCGCACCGCGGTGTCATTCCCTCGCGACTCAGACGCGCGTCGAGGTTGAGCCCTCCGAAGACTCCGCCTCGCCTGGGGCGTGAGAGGCCGATCACGGCGTAATGATCCACGAACGCGAGGCCTCGGGCGTATCCCGGGCAGACGGCGATCGGAGTGAACTCGCCTCGGACCGGATCCACCCAGCCGAGCGTTCCGTTCCCGGAGTCGAGGAGCCAGAGCTTGTCGCGATACCAACGGGGCGAGTGGGGCATCGATAGCCCTTCCACCAGAATGCGTTCGCGCACGACGTCGATGACCACTCCGCCGTCGTCTTGTCGGTGGCGCCAACCCTCGGGGTTGTTCGTGCAAGCCGACGCGGTCACATAGCGCGGTTGGCCGTCGACCAATGCCAGGCCGTTCAGGTGGCAACGGTCCTCGGGCACCAGCCGATCGATGAACCAGGGTTTCCAGAGCGATGTGAAGCTATGCTGCTCTGAGAGCGTGGCCAAACAACTGAACCGTGTGTTCACGAAGACCACCTGCCCCTCGACGTTCCGCGCGACGTCATGGATGTCGAGGTCGCCGGTCGTGTAGCCGGCGCGGGGCACGTAGAGCCGATCGAATCCCTCGTCGACTTGCCCGGGAGCCAGGCTGTTCTCGAACCGCCAGAGCTGATAGGCCGAGGACAGCCAGATCGTCTGGCCGTCACTCCAAAGGCCCATGGCGCGATTGAACGTGCGCTCGAAGATCGCCAGCCCGTTCTCGGGCTTACGGCCGACGAGAAAGAGCTTGCCTGATTGATACGTGGTGAACGCAAGGCTGAGCCGCTGGTCGCGGAGCCAGCCGGTCAAGCCGGGCGAGCCGACAACGCGAACCGGTTCGATCACGGTCGGGCATGGCGAGTTGGGATTCATGCATCCTCTGTTCTACAGCTTTTCAAACAGGGGCCATGAATTCGTTCTACCAGGCCGGCGATGCCGTTGCGAGCCCGTACTCCGTTCAGGTCGCGGTGTTCGACGTTCTCGAGGCCGCGGACATCGACGCGATCCCACCCGTTTGCAGCCGCTCATAAATGCTCTGGGTGGGGGCCAGCCAGACCGAGCCGGTGCCTCGGAAGGTCTGGAGCAGTCCTTCGCCGCTGGTCAGCGTGCCCAGCAAGCTTCGCGTCGACTTCTCGATCGAGAACTCGATCCGCCCGGTCCGCATCAAGGCAAAGTTGCCGTCCACCTGCAACGTCTCGTCCTTGAGGTCGATCCGCATCACCTCGTCTACGGGGACCGGCGACTCCAGGACGCAGATCCCCGCGCCTCGGATCCGGGTCTGAAAGAATCCTTCGCCGCCGAACAAGGCCGACGACACGTTCTTCTGGATCGCCGAGCCCACGTCAAGGGTCCCCTGGCCGCAGTAGAACATCCCCTTGTCGGCGATCACTTCCTCGCCGTTGAGTCGATAGATCAGGAAGTGGCTGAACGAGGGTTCAAGGTAAATCTGCCCCGTGCCTCGGTAGCGGGGCATGACGGCCGCTTCCTTGGTGATGAACCGGTTCATCATCGCCTTGCCGAGTCCCGAGACCCCGCCGATCTTGCTCTCCATCTGGATCTGACCGAGCATGAAGTGCAGGGCTCCCGACTCCGCGATCGCTTCCCCGTCCCGCATCGTGATCCGGACCTGCTTCAGGCGGATGCCCGCCTGGTTGGCGAAGTAGACGGTGGCGGCCGTCTGGTGGTCCTTCGCCCCTCCGAGGCTCGAGTAGGCGAGGATCTCGACCCGGAACTGGTCATCCTCGGCCGAGTCGATCACCTCGAACTTGTTCCAAGAGGGGGCCGTGGCCAGCGGTGGCTTCTGCGCGGGGACGAAGACGTTGACCTCTTCGAGAGGAGCAGGAGGGGGCTCAACGGTCGTGGGCGGGGCCGGAGCGACCTTGCTTCGGACGACGCCACGATCGAACAACCCTGCAATTCTCGAGGCTGGAACCCACGCCCCGTTCCCCTTGCGGATCTCCGTGTCGGGACCAATCTTGCCGTCCGCGGCCTGCTGAACCAGTTCTTGGGTCGAGACGGGGCCGAAATCGGTGCCCATGACTCGGAAATACCACTCGGCTGCCATCGTCACTCCTTTTGCTCGGGAACCGGGGAATTGCTGGGAGACGGGCCGGTCGGTTCGCGTCTTCGGCGACCGCTCAGGCGACGTGGTCGCCGGGGAGACCAGACCCTTCCGAGTGTATTCGTCCGCGACCGCCAGTCAATTGAACGGACGTCGAGTTGGCCGCGGTTCGGGGGAACCGCGGGTTGCCTTGAACTTGGTGATGAGGTGTAATCCTCGGCAGGAAGAAACGGGCGAGTCGATTGCCCCGCACCACTGTGGCGCAACGGAAAACTATCTACGGATCCACTGATGAAACTTTGGAAATCCACTTTGGCACTGGCCGCACTTGGGGCGATCGCGGCCTCGTCGCAAGCCGCGGACAAGCCCGACGGGACCCGCTGGTGGTCGCATGTCCGGTTCCTGGCCGACGACGCGCTCGAGGGCCGGAACACCGGCACGGAAGGGCATCGCAAAGCGGCCGCCTACGTGGCCGAGGCGTTCGCGAAGGCAGGGCTCAAGCCGGCCGGTACCGACGGCTACTTCCAGCCGGTCTCACTCCACTCCACCGCGCTCGACGAGAGCCAGTCCAGCCTCAGTTTGGTCCGGAACAGCGGCACGGAGACCTTGACCCTCGGAGAGGACGCCAACATCGGCGTGCGCGTCGAGCCGGTCCCGGCGCTCGATGCGGAGCTCGTCTTCGCCGGCTATGGGCTGTCGATTCCCGAGGCGGATTATGACGACTTCAAAGGACTCGATGTCCGCGGCAAGGTGGTCGTGTACCTGTCCGGTCCTCCGCCGTCGATTCCAGGGCCCCTGGCCGCTCATATGCAGTCAGCCCACGAACGAGCACGCGTGCTGAGCCACCTGGGCGCGATCGGCTTGGTCGCCATCGCGAATCCCAAGAATATGGACATCCCTTGGGAACGCTCGACCCTGGCGCGGCTGATGCCGGCGATGCGGCTGGCCGATCCCGCGCTCGATGAGAGCCACGGCCAAAAGATCACGATCGCCGTCAACCCGGCCCTTGCGGACAAGTGGCTGGCCGGTTCGGGGCACACGTTCACGGAAATCCTCGAGGCGGCGGACGCGGGCAAGCCGTTGCCCCATTTCCCGATCCCGGCGCGTCTGCAAGTGAAGGCCGCCGTCAAGCGGGCCGCCGTCGAGTCGCAGAACGTCGCGGCCGTACTGCCGGGCACCGATCCCACACTCAAGGACGAGTACGTCGTCTTCAGTGCCCACCTCGATCACCTCGGTGTCGGCAAGCCCATTGACGGCGACTCGATCTACAACGGCGCGATGGACAACGCGGCGGGCATCGCCACCATGCTCGAGATCGCGACCACGCTCAAGGAGTCGGGAACGGCCTTACGGCGCTCGGTCCTGTTCGTGGCGGTCACGGGCGAGGAGAAGGGCCTGCTCGGCTCGCGCTACTTCGCGACGCGGCCCACGGTCGACGCCCGAAAGATCGTCGCCGACATCAATGTCGACATGTTCCTGCCGCTCTTTCCGTTCAAGTTGCTGACGGTCTACGGCATGCACGAATCGGACCTGGGCGAAGACGTCGTGACCGTCGCGAACGGGTTGGGAATCGCGTCCCAGCCCGACCCCGAGCCGAAGCGAAATCTGTTCATCAGGAGCGATCAGTACAGCTTTATTCGGGTCGGTGTCCCGTCCTTGGCGCTGAAGTTGGGCTTTGAGAAGGGGTCGCCGGAAGAGAAGATCGCGAAGGAATGGCTGACGAAACGCTACCACGCGCCCTCGGACGACCTCGATCAGCCGGTTGACAAGCAGGCGGCCGCGGAGTTCGACGTCCTGGTCGCGAAGTTGTTGGAGCGGGTCGCGAATCGAGACGCCCGCCCGCGCTGGAAGGATGACTCGTTCTTCAAGCGATTCGCGAAGTAGAAGCCGGGGGAATATTACGGCGGAAATCACGGATCACATGGAAAAAGCGGGTCAGGCTGCCAGGCGAATTGCATTGCGATGTAACGTAATGTTTTCGTTTGTTTGGAATTGCCGTAATTTTCGAGTGTTCCGTGATCGATGCTGATGACGGCGATCGGCGAGGCTCAATCGAGCGGGTCCGGATCGTCTTTGGTTAGGGTGGCGGCTCGGCTCTTCGACGCCACCATTCCTCGGAAGACCACATCCCCCGTCGGGCCGACGAATGCGGCTCGGACGTCATCGGAGATGGTGAGGTTGGGGAATTGCAGGCTGACCTGTCGCACCAGGGTGAGGTTGCCTCGCAGGTATTCCTTGGCCAGCGTCAGGAACAGGAATTCATCGAAGTAATGCCTGGGCCAACGGTGCTTGTCGCCGCACCTCGCCTCGATCCAGTCCAGGAACTCGTCGACGCGACGCGGATCATTTGGGAATCCCTGGAAGAGGAGCCGGAGCCGATAGCGGCGATAGGCGCCATAGACGTAGAGCAGGGCGAAGGCGTCGAAGGCCAGGCGGAACACGTAGAAGATCGTCGCCGACCAGTAGTTATGCTCCGGTTTCTTTCCCCAATCGAGGTTGTACAACTCGAATGTGTCCAGGAAGATCCCGTGGCAGGCGTTGTTGAGCGTAAGCAGGGCTGACTCCGCGAAACCGCCGAGGATTGGCAGGCCGGCGTGATCGGGGGTGAATTGGAGTAGGCCGACCTGGGCGCCGAAGCAGATGCCGAGGAAGAGGCCCAGGGTGCTCGGCTCGGACGTCTCGAAGATCTCGTGGAGCCGACCCAGTTCCAAGCCATCGACCCGCCCGTCATCGAAGTGGAAGACGATCTCCCGCTCGCGCTCCAGTGACTTGTGCCAGTGCGCAAACAGGAGGATGAACAGGGGGATGGCATAGAGGGCGTATTCGAGGTCGATGTCCGCCCAACGGCTGAGCGCGGCCAGGAGGACGTGGGCGGCCGTCATTGCGAAGAGTCCGCCGAGAAAGCCGGCGACGGCGAAGAAGGGCATCATGACGAACCCGAAGACGACCATGAAGCGGTCGCTGCGGTAACCCTGCAAGGTTTGCACGAGGAGGGCGAAGACGATCCGTTGCGGGGGCGCCATCCCTGCGGCTCGGTGACTCTTGCTCAGTGCGACGAGCGTGGGCGATAGAGGCAAGCGGTGGCCGGCCGCTGCCCCGATCGTGAGTCCTGATTCGGGTCGAGCGCTGGTCGGGATTCCGGGGTCAGTCGGCGAGGTCGGCAGGGGCTGCCCGCAGGCCGTGCAACCGAGGCCTTCTTCTGGCCGAGTCTCCACGACGCCACACGCCGGGCAGTTGTATGTAGGCATGGTAATCGAGCTGTTCCAGGTCGGAGCCGATCCCTCTTCTCTCTCTCCCCCTCCCCGGGGCGCCCGCGGTCCCAGGGAATTCCCATCGATTCAAGAGCGGGCGGGGTCTTCGCAACCCTGGAGGGGCATGCGTCATGCGGACATGCCTTTTCGGACGGTCAGGAGAATTAGAAGGAGGCAACGCTGCCGAACCTCGACCGCAAGATTTCTTCCCCCTCTTTTCCGAACGACACATCATCCACGAAGAGGAGGTCGAGCCGGGCGAGGTGGGGCGAATCGGCCAGGGCCTGGGCCCCCTCGGAGCCGAACGGGTTGTCTCCGAGGTTCAAAATGGTGACTTTGGAGAGGCCCGGTGAGGCCGCCAGGGCCGCGATCCCGTCCGCTCCGATGCCACACTGGCGCAAGTCCAACCGGGTCAGGCTGGCGAGGATCGGCGAGGCCGCCAAGGCCCGGGCCCCGGCGTCTCCGATCGGGTTGTAAGCGAGATTCAATTCGTCGACCCGGCGCAAGTGGTCGGAGGCCGCCAGGGCCTCGGCCCCCTCGGCCTCGATCCCGTTGCTGTTGAGGTCGAGCACGGTTAACTGGGCCAATTGGGGACTTTCCGCCAGGAGCCGGGCTCCATCCGAACCGAGGTCATTGCGCGGGAGGCTCAGCGAGGTCAAATGGGCCAGGTTGGCCGAGGCCGCCAGGGCGCGCATCCCTTCCACGCCGATTGCGTTTTCGCCGAACTCGAGGGCCGTCAACGCGGCGAAGTTGGATGAATCCGCCAGGGCGCGGGCCCCCTCGGGGCCGACGCTGTTGTTGGAGGCGTCCAACTGGTGGAGGCCCTTCAAGTAGGGGGAGGCCGCGAGTGCCTGCATTCCTCCGCTGCCGATCTCGTTCCCCCCGACTTTCAACCGGGTGAGATGAGCGAAGTTGGCCGAATCGGCCAGGATCGTGGCTCCGTCTTTGCCCAGCGAGCAACTTTGAAGGCCGAGCTCTTTTACGCCGGTCAAGGTCTTTGACGCGGCCAGCGCCCGCGCGGCTTCCGGCCCGAGTTCGGAGTTGTAGCCCAGGTCGAGCTCGGTCAGATTCCGGAGATAGGGCGATGACGCGAGCGCCTGGACCCCCTCGGCCGTCAACGCGTGTTGCGAGGTGAGTTCGAGGGATCGGATCTGTTCCAGGTGCGGCAAGCCCGCGATGGAGGGGAAGTCCGGGTAGAATTCGATGAAGTCGGTCCCGGTCGGGGAGGAGACGACCCGGGTGCTCTGGAGGGCGATCTTCCGCAGGGCCGGAGCGGCGTCGAACAGGCGGTCGGCTTGCTCGGGAAGGATGCCCGGTAGGTCGATTGAGACCTCCTCGACGATCCCATGACGCATCCAGATGTGGGGATAGAATCGGCCGGCGATCTGCGGCTCGAGGCCCAGGCGCTTCAGGGGCGCCAGCCAATGCTTTGCGTGTGTCTCGGCGAGGCACGCCCACCGGTCGTCGAGCATCTTCCGCCTTTCGTCATCGGGGGCCATGTCCTCGAGCTCGTCGTCGACGCGGATGAACTCGCCGAGCGGATCGCCTTGGGCGACCAGCCAGTCCGCGTAGGCCAGGCGGAGCGACCGATTCTCAGGGGCCACGGCGATCTTCCGGAGCCAGGCGTTCTGCTCGGCCTTCCGCGGATCGAAACCGAACAGGCGGAGGAGGGGCCGAAGGAATTCGACCAGGGGGCCTGCCCCCTGTGATGCGAAGCTTGGCATGAAGGGTGTTCCGATGAATGAAGCGGTTAATTCTCGAAATCCGGACCCGAGTCGAACGTCACCGGCACTTATTTTATAGGGCGATCACGGGCCCGATGCAATGTGGGAGACTCCCTGACTGGAGTGCATCCGGCTCATCCGTTCGAGGTTTCCTTGTCGGGGCCGATCCCTTCCTCCTCCAACCTGATAGGGGTAGGGAGAGCCCATTGCGTTGGGCCCCCCTCCCTCCGAACCGGATCTGTGGGAGCCCCGGAGGGCAATCCTCCGGGGCGACCCGGCCCTAGACCGCGCAAAGCAGAGAATCTGGACAACTCATTCAGGAACGACAGCCAGGCGACAACCTTCCCAGACGTCCTAGCTCACCCTGCTGAGGTGCCTCGCCACGGTCATATGCACTTTCCTTGGAGATGTGTCAAGTACGCGCACGAGTTCGCTGCTGCCGCATCGCGGCGTCGAAAGCACGGCGTGATGTTGGACTTGCGCATGGGACCCTCCGTGAGTGAAAGGTTTTGCGCAAATCATTTTCGGAAACCAGGTTGAGTCTGTCATCCCCCGGCTCTTCCTCTAACCCCGAACTTCCGAACTACTGATTCCACATCTCCGACGTGATGCTTCCGCTCTTCCATCGAGGCACAGTAAGATCGGCGCCTCACGAAATGTCACAGGAGTTGACCACCGCGCCCGCCGCGGAACTTAACCGATAGGCCTTGGAGGAACGTATGCTGCCGACTGACCGTGAGGAGCTTCGCGCCCGAGCCCGCAAGTTCGTGGAGAGTGCCGCCTTTGTGCAGCATTACGACAAGAAACATATTTCCGCTCGGCAGTGGTACGTCGGGCAATTGATCCGTTGTATGACCATTGTGGGGTTGTATCGCGGTATTCGAGGGATACTCGATTCCCGGAATCAGGCGTTCGCGACAGTAGAACTGGCGGAAGGATATCGCCAATTGGTCGACTCCGGACGCATCGTTCAATGCTTTGTTGTGATCAATAGTGGAGCGCTTCATGGAAATCCGAAGGCATGCGCCCCCGCGTTGATGATTGCCTCACTGGCCGGTACGGATGAAGGTGATGCTGTTGCCAAAAACCTATTCATACAGATTGCGAATCGCATTCATATGGAGCAATTGGAAGGTCCCGCAGATGAGGCGGTTCAGGCGATGATCGCTAACGACGGGTATCAGGCATTTCGTAAGCGACCTTTGCCGGCGGAGTTCACCGGTGGTAGGGAGGCCCACTTCCTCGACGTCCACATCGACAATGAGCTTCTCCGCGGCAATGGTCTCTTTTCCGCATCAGAGTTCTATTACTTAGTCGATCCGAGCCGGCGCGGGCTCATACTTCAGATTCCGCAGGTGGATCGCAACGTACCTCCAACGCCGTCAACAGGTGGTTGATTTCGCGCCTCGGCGGACCCAGGCCGCCGAACTGGTCGGTGCTCGGCGAGGGAACAAGCCGGCCGAGCAGCGGGCCACTGATCTCGAGAACTCGGCCGCGTGCTTCGGTCTGATCGACCATAGTGTTTCGGACCAGCGCACGTATTGTTCATGAATCAAGTCGAGTCTGTCGCAAGGAAACCGGGCCGTCTGTCTGCCCCGGAATCCTTGCTACAGTCTCAAAAAGTCTGTCGTCGGCTGCGGGAGGGGCATGTGCGCCTTGAACGTCAACGGAGTGGGGGTGGAGAGGACGTATGTGCCACGACCTATCTCAGTTCTCGCACGCCTTGTCTCAATTCATAGAGATGCTTCACTTCGCTGTCAGTAAGTGGTGTGTTAAAGACGGCGAGGTCATCCATTTGGCCGACATAGGCGGCTCCGAGCACCAGAAGCACGCGGGCGGGATCCCAGTCGAAGGTGAGATCCCAGTTCTCGATCGTGCCTTGCAGCTTGCCGTTCAGATGCAGCCGACCCATCTGCGGTTTGCTCTTATCGTTGACATTTTCCAGTGAGAAAACCACGTGGGTCCACGTCTCGCGCGAAAATGGCGCACGGGCCACTTGCACCATCGGCCGCTTGTCGAACGGGATATCGGCCCACTGGACGTTGTCCGGGTTCCAGATGTGAAATAGTGGGCGAATGGCGTAGCGGAAGAACCGGGGCGTTTCGTCCTTCGACCATTCGAGGAAGACGAAGCCCTTCTTGGCGTCGTCGCCGACGATCTGGACGGGGTCGCAGTATCCAGGATCCAGGTCTTCGTCAGGGGTCAGACGCAGCCAGACGGAAACGGAAGTATTCCAGTTCTTGTCGTTGTAGCCGAGCGCTCCTGCATCCTTGAAAACCGGGCGGAAGTTGGTTTTCTTCGTGAAATGCAGTGCACCGCCAAAGCGACCAGCGTCGGGTGCCAGCCGTACCTCGTCTGGGGGGGCGGCTGTCACGAGATCCTTTCCCTGCACGACGTAACACGTTTTATCGCCGCGCGCGAAGTCCGCCTCCAACCCCTTGTCGAATGACGCATGCAGGGTCAGCGCCCGCGTGAGCCTCGCTTTCGTCTCTGCCTCCGCCGCGCTGAGGATCTGCTTGGCCTCGGGGGCGGTGATGTCGCGGACGAAAATGTTGCGCCAGCGGATTTCGCCGCCGTGGGTCTGCAACAGGATTGGTCCTTTGGCAGACAGCGGCCGGCTGCGGTCGTAGTAGTTCTCCATGACGGCGCCGTCGACGACGAGCTTGTCGTTCAGCCAGACCCAGGTGAGGTCACTGACCTGGCGAATGCGAAACTGGTTCCATTCGCCCAAGGGACGGTCGGCCAACACCAGCGGATGGCGTCCGGTTGTTCCCGGCGTGTTATTGAAGAGACCGCCGGAACCCAGATGTGGTTTGCGGGTGGGGGCTTTGGGATTGAAGACTTGATTGACGTCCCAAATCTGGACCTGGGGCGCGCCGCGCAGATAAATGCCGCTGTCCGCCTTGGGCACGGTCTTGTATTCGATCCGCAACTCGATGTCACCGAACTCCTCGTCGGTCGTGGCGTAGGGTCCATTGCCGTCGTTGACCAGTTCGCCGTTCTCGACAGTCCAGTACTTCGGGAATTCGGCGCGTTGCTCCGCGAGTTTCGCCTCCTTCTTTTCGCCTTTGAGCGTCGCACCGATATGGGGGTTCAGGCCATGCCACCCGGTGAGATCCGTTCCATTGAAAATGGCGCGGAAGCCATTGGGCGGACTTGTCTCCTCAGCGTGGCCGATCGCCCCCATCCCGATCACGGCCATCGTGGCAATGAAGGACAGGGTTCGCGGGATCCTACGTCTCATGGCTTTGCTCCGAGGCATCGTCGTCATGCTTGCCGCGATCGCATGGTCTCTCGCGGCCCCACGGCCGTTTATCCTAACAATCCCGCGTGGTACGTGGCAGCACGCAGCGCAATCGAGCCCGCGTATCCCGACTCAGGCCCGCGTTGGGATTGCCACACGCCCCGAATCTTCCGGAGTCGGCTGAGCATGCGTTGGTCTGATCGCTTTTGAGGGCTCGCCCGAAGAGGATTACGGTCTTGCGGTCGAGGTCACTTCGGAATTGCGCAAGATGTCGCTCAGCAAGTCGGGGTCGACCGGCTTGACCAGGTGGTGATCGAAGCCCGCTTCCTTCGACCTCTGGCGGTCACTTTCCTGCCCCCACCCGGTCAGGGCGATGATCCGGATCGTGGCGGACGCGGGCCGTTCTCGAAGGGCTCTTGCCACTTCGTAGCCGTCCATGCCGGGCATACCGATATCGAGCAGGACCAGTTCCGGGCGGAACAGCTCCGCGGCTTCGAGCGCCGACGGCCCGTCGTGGGCGACGTTCACCTCTTGGTTGTGCAACCGCCTCAGCAGCCTCGCCAGGCTATTGGCGGCGTCGAGGTTATCGTCCACCACCAAGATGCGTTGCCGTTTCGGCCGCGCCTCGGTGCCGGCGTCGGGGTTGGGACGGGGCGGATTTGCCAGGCCGTTGCGGGGTCCCGACGAGGCAGGGACGCCGGGCAGGATGGGCAGATGGATGACGAACTCGCTGCCGGTGCCGGGCCCTTGGCTCGTCGCCTGGATGGTTCCCCCGTGCAATTCGACCAAGGTTTTGACCAGGCTCAGGCCGATGCCCAGGCCACCGTGCGAGTGGCCCGTGTGGTGTCCGGCCTGAACGAACATGCCGAAGATCCGTGGGAGCATGTCGGGCTCGATGCCGATGCCCGTGTCGCGCACTCGCACGACGACCTGTTTCTGCTTTGAGTCGTGTTCAACGACGAGCGTGATCCGGCCGCCCGGCTGGGTGTACTTGATTGCGTTGTTGAGGAGATTCCCGAAGACTTGCTCGAGCCGTGTTGGGTCGGCCTCCAGGTGGATCGATCCGTCTCCGTCCGCAAGGGAGACGCACAGGGTGTGCCCCCGCTCCTCGAGCGAGGACTTCACGGCTTCGGCCGCGCGGCCCAGAATCGTGGCCAGTTCCACGACTTCCTTGCGAAGTTCGATTTTTCCTCGGTTGATTCGCGAAATGTCCATCAAGTCATCGACGAGCCGGGCGAGGTGGGTCACCTGGCGCTCGGCCATCGCGCGTTCGCGTTCCGCGTCGATGTCGTCCCGGTTCGGTGGCTTCATCAGGTGGAGGGCGTTGCGGATCGGGGCCAGGGGGTTGCGGAGCTCATGGGCCAAGGTGGCGAGAAACTCGTCCTTACGGAGGTCGGATTCCCGTAACGACTCCTCCATCCGCATTCGTTCGGTGATGTCGATCGCGATCCCGCCGATCAGCGTGACCTTGCCATTTTGCCCCCAGACGGGGAACTTGCTGACGAGGGAGTGATGGACGATTCCGTCGTCTTGCATGAGCGTCTCGACTACCTGGATGCCCCGCTCGGCGGCCAGGGCCTTGCGGTCGTTTTTTCGATAGAGGGCCGCCGTTTCGGGAGGGAAGACGTCTTCATCGACCTTGCCGTAGAGTGTGGACCGGGGCGTCTGGAACGCCTTCAGGGCTGCCTCGTTGGCGTAGAGATAGCGCCCCTCCAGGTCCTTGATCCAGGCCAGGCCGGGCACGTGCTGCATGAATCGTGAGAACCGCTCTTCGCTCTCCTGGAGGTCGAGCTCGATCCGTTTCTTGCGCGTGATGTCGCGCTCGACTGTGGAAGCGCCGACGACGGTTTCGAGCCCATTCCTGATCGGCGAGATCTTGACCGAGACGTCGATGAGGGTGCCATCGTTCCGCCGTCGTTTCGACTCGAAATCGTCGGGATTCCCGCCCTCTTGGATTCGATTCAAGGCGGCGAGAAATTCCCCGAGCCGATCCGCTGGGATCAGGAGGGCGGCGGACTTTCCGAGGAGCGCGTCGGCGGAGTAGCCGTAGATCCGCTCCGCGCCCAAGTTCCAACTGGTGATCGTGCCGTCGAGGGTTGTGCCGATGATGGCGTCGTCCGACGACTCGACGATCGCGGCCAGGTGGCTGCGTGCTTCTTCCGCACGCCGGCGCTCGGTCACGTCCCGAAACACGAGGACGACGCCGACGATCTGGCCCGACTCATCCCGGATCGGGGCCGCGCTGTCGTCGATCGGTCGCGTATTGCCGTCCCTGGCGACGAGGATGGTGTGGGCGGCGAGAGCGACGGTGGTCTCTTCCCTCAGGGCCCGGAGGGCAGGGCTCTCGACGGGCGTGCCGGTCTCCTGGTTCACGACCCGGAAGACCGCCTCGAGCGGCTGACCGGAGGCTTCGCACGCCGACCAGCCGGTGAGTGCCTCGGCGACCTGGTTGAGGAAGGTGGCTCGTCCTTCGGCGTCGGTGACGATCACGGCGTCGCCGATGCTTGCGAGCGTGACCCGGAGCCGCTCCTTCTCGACCCTCAAGGCGGTCTCGGCCCCCCTACGTTCGATGACCTCACGCTCGAGCTGGCGCTGTCGCTCGTGATCCACCTCGGCGGCGCGTTCGAGGCGTCGCCGGGAGGCCCGAATCGTGCCCCCCATCACGGTGATCACCAGACCGGCGATCAGGAAGGCCCCGAACCTCACCTCGGCCTCGTTGCTCTCGAGCGCGAAGGAGCCGTACGGGGGCAGGATGAAGTACGGGATCGCGAGGCTGGAGAGGGCCAAGGCCAGGAGCGAGGGGCCGAACCCGCCATACCAGGAGCTGAACACGAGGGCGGCAAAGAAGGTCGACAGCGGATACTGTCCGCCGAAGAGGGGGTCGGAACCCAAGCGGATGAGCGTCGCCAGTAGGACGGCGAGTGCCGCCCCACCATAGCGCAGAACGGGAGTGCGAGCAGGGCTCAACATGACCTGGCTGTCCCGTTGTCGGCAAGGCCGCGGACGTTCGACTTCGAAACCGCCAGCGAGACGCCCCCGATCGGCCGGTTTGATTATAGCAGACCTCAGGCAGGCCTCGAACATCCCTCTGCCGGGTTGTTCCCCCGGTTTCGTTCCGGTTTGCAAACGCTCGCGCCGGAGCCTGCGAATCTTGGACCCCCGCGGGACCTCTCTCCTCCCCCCCATTCAGCCCCAACCGGCCAAACCCCTTCGGGTTGACCCAAGATGGGGGACGATTCAAGAGCGATTGCAAAAGAACCGACCGGTAGGTTCTATCAATGAATTTGGGTATTTGTTATCCTTTGGTCGGTTGGTCTGACGACGGAGTGACATCGCCTGGTTCATCTCGATCCGGTCCTTGCCTGCCTTCTTCGCTTTTCCCGCCTCAACGGGTTTCAATGGAAGCCCCTTTCTTCTCGACCCTGAAAGCGTTTTGCGGGTCGTTTATGCTTTTGATTCGGAGTCTGACCCTTGGGTAAGAAACTGTATGTGGGCAACCTGACCTACAACGTGAACGAGTCCGACCTGGAGGCGCTGTTCACACCGTTCGGCACGGTGCAGAGCGCCCAGATCATCATCGACCGGGACACGAACCGCTCGAAAGGGTTTGGGTTCGTGGAGATGGACACGGATGCCCAGGCCCAGGCGGCGATTCAGGGGCTGAACGACCGTGATCACGACGGCCGCAACCTGACGGTCAATGAAGCCAAGCCCCGTGAGCCTCGTTCGGGCGGCGGCGGTGGCGGTGGTTACGGCGGCGGCGGTGGCGGCCGTAGCGGTGGCGGTGGTGGTTACGGCGGTGGTGGCGGTGGTCGTTATTGATCACCCGCCGGCGCGGTAGGGGCGGTTCATCTCGCTCCTAAATCACCAGTGCGACGGCCTTTGGGGCGATCGCAGTGGTCCCGATGAAGTCGAAACCCTCGGATCAGACCGGGCGTCACAGCCCGGTCTGGGCCTGGCCTCCGAGGGACTCTTGCGTTTGCGATGACCGCAAAATGAGAGCCAGAGACCAGGAGTCAGCCGGTCCTCGGTGGATTTATAACGTCACGCCTGGTTCTTCCTTTCGTCCCGAGCCAATCTGGCAGAGCCGGTCGAGAATGACCGCGAGCAGGTCGAAGAGACCCTTCAGTTGCTTCAGGTCCTTGATGACTCCCACGACCTGGAAGTGCAACTCGTCGACTCCCTTGGGAAAATGGGGGCCAAACCAGCCCTCGTCATCCTTGACCGAGAGCCGGATCGTCGGCTGAGCCAGGGCAAGCCGCTGGATTTGGGGGTCGGCGAAGAGTTCACGGACTTTGAACTCGTCGGTTCCCTTGACGATAAACGCCTCGTCGAATTCGGGGTCGCCCACCTCAATATCCTGCATGCCCAGTAGCTTGCCCAACTCGCTGAACAGTCCTTTGCGGTAAAGCGTGAACCGCAATCCTTCCGGGTTGACGTAGGGCGCCCGCATCCGGGTGTAAGTGATGTGGCTGTGGCCGGTGGAGACCGTGAAGGTGTCGAGCGTGATCGTCCAGGGGGCGACATGGGCCTGCACCCGGTTCCCCGACCAGAACCGGCCTTCGACGAACTCGCCGCCGATCTCCTCGCTGAGTTGTCGCCACACCTGATCCTTGCTTGGTCCGAAGATTCCCATCCGCGGGATTTCCCCCATGGTTTTCGTGGTCCTGCACGTGATTCGCTCCCGCCGGGGCGAGATTGGCGGTGGGGGTTCCCCCACTTGCACTTTTTTCGCTCTCCTGAAAGAAAATCCGATCTACTGGATTCAACAGGTCATCTCACATTTGTCTGAAGAATATCGTTGACAGCATTCAGGTGCCATCGATAGTTGTAATAGAGCGGTGGGCACATTCGATCGAGGAGAGGATCGCCATGCTTTTCCGAAGAGCTTGGGTCGCCGTGGCCTTTGGGGTCGCTCTGGGGCAAACCGCCGGCGCGGCTGACCTCCCCATCAAGGTTAAGAATCCGATCTCATCCGCAAGTGACGCTTCGTCGCTCACTGCTCGGATCGACGCGGTGCTGGCTGCTCGGTGGGCCGAGGCCAAGATCCGGCCGGCTGCGGTTGCGGACGACGGCGAGTTTCTGCGCCGGGTCAGCCTCGATTTGATCGGCAAGATCCCGACGGCCGCCGAGGCGCGCGACTTCCTCGACGACCCGAGCCAGGATAAGCGACAGGCGCTGGTCGAACGGCTGCTCGATAGCCCGGCTTACACCACGCGGGCCACCGAGCTCTGGCGACAGCTCTTGCTTCCCGAGGCCGATACCGAGGACCAGGCGCGAGTGGTTGCGGGCAGCTTCGAGGCCTGGCTGCGGAGGAAGGTGGTCGAGGAGGCCGGCTACGATCGGATCGTCCGCGAGATCCTCACCACCAAGCTCAACGACCGCAATACCGAGGCCATGGCCAGCCGGCTCGACCCCTCTCCGGCGGCCTACTACGTGGCCAAGGAGGGCAAGCCCGAAAACCTCGCCGCGGGCGCGGCCCGCGTCTTCCTCGGCGTCCGGCTCGAATGCGCCCAGTGCCATAACCATCCGTTCGCCTCCTGGAAGCGGGACGATTTCTGGGGCTTCGCCGCCTTCTTCGCCGGAGTCCCGTCGCAGAATCCCGAAGTCACGGCCGCGGTCCGGGCACCCCGCGAGGCCGCCGCGCTCCGCGAGTTGACGATCCCGGGGACGAAGAAGGTCGTCAAGGCGGCCCACCTCGATGGCTCGAAGCCGGCCTGGCGGCCCCGGGCCGAGACACGCGAGGTGCTCGCCGAATGGATCACCGCGCCCGAGAACCCGTACTTCGCCAAGGCCCTCGTCAACCGGGTCTGGGCCCGCTTCTTCGGCGTCGGCCTGATCGAGCCGGTCGATGATCTCGACCTCGAGTCCGACCCGGAGTTCGGCACGCTGCTCAATGATTTGGCCGTGCAGTTTCGACTCCATGATTATAACCTGAAGTACTTGATTCGCGTCGTCACCGCGACGCACGCCTACAGCCTCTCCAGCGTTGCGGTTCCAGGCGAGTCGTCCGCGCCCATGTTCGCTTATATGCCGGTTCGCGGCCTCTCGCCCGGCCAGCTTTTCGACAGCCTCAGCCAGGCCACCGGCGCTGACGCGGGAGAGACTCGGGCGCGGTTCCTCGACCTGTTCGCCAATCGCGAAGATCGGTCGACCGAGGCGCAGACCACGATCCTCCAAGCCCTGACGATGATGAATGGCAGTCACATCGCGGGTGCCACCAACCCGGCGACCGGCGCGGTGCTCGGGGCCGTGACCAAGGCCCCGTTCCTGGACACTCCGGGCCGGATCGAGACCCTCTATCTCGCGACCCTGACGCGCCGGCCGAAGCCCGAGGAACTCGCGCTGCTGGTCCAATACGTCGAACGGACCGAGAGCCCCGAGGATCGTGGCAAGGCGCTCGCCGACGTCTTCTGGGCGATCCTCAACGGGCCTGAGTTTCATCTGAATCATTGACCCGGCTCGGTTCGTTTCATCTCGACCCGGTTGGTTCCACGTCGTCCTTGTCCGGAATGATCCCGTCCTCCGTTGACCCGCGTCCTTTGCTTGTGCGATCGAGGGGCGTCAAGATAAAAGGGGATGCCGCCATGTCTCGCCCGACTCACCAGGTCTCGCCACTGACCCGTAGGCAGGTGCTCCGGCTGGCCGCCTTGGGCGCCCTGGGCGCCTCGTCTTCCGGCTGGATCGAGACGTTGGCGGCCAACACGGCCGACGATCCGAACCGTCGCAAGTCGTGCATCCTGCTCTGGATGACGGGAGGCCCGAGCCAGACCGATACGTTCGATCCCAAGCCGGGCCACGCCAACAGTGGTCCCTTCAAGCCGATCGAGACGACGGTGCCGGGGATGCTCCTCGGCCCGCATTTGCCGCAGCTCGCCCGTCAGGCGAAAGACCTCGCCCTGATCCGGTCAATGAGCTCCAAGGAAGGGGATCACGGCCGCGCCACCTACTATCTTCGGACCGGCTACCTGCCCCAAGGGCCGGTCCGGCACCCGACGCTCGGCTCGCTCGTTGCCAACGAGTTCGAAAGCAAGTCGGCTGAACTGCCGGGGTTCGTGAGCATCTCACCGTTCCGCGCGTTCAACCCGGCGGCCTTCGGGGCAGGGTTCCTCGGCCCGCGTTGCGCTCCGCTGATCGTGGGCGAACGGCCCGTCGGCGGTGGTAATAACGCCACCGCGCAGCCTTCGTTGCGGGTCGAGGATCTCGACACCCCGCACGAGATCGGTCGGACCCGGGCCGACGACCGGCTCCAGTTGATGCACACGTTAGGCGGCGACTTCCTCGCCTCCCGCCCCGGCCTCGCCGCGCTCAGCCATCAGGACGCCTATCAGCGGGCGGTCAAGATGATGCGGTCGTCGGCCGCCAAGGCGTTCGAGCTGGACGAGGAACCCGCCGCGCTCCAAGACGCGTACGGCCGGAACCCGTTCGGCCAGGGGTGTCTCCTGGCCCGTCGCCTGGTCGAGCGCGGGGTTCCGTTCGTCGAGGTGACGCTCTCGTCCGTCGACGGCTCGATGGCCTTCGGCTGGGACACGCACCAGCAGAACTTCGAGGCGGTGGAGAAGCTCAGCGGAGTCCTCGACGCAGGCTGGGCCACCTTGATGACCGACCTCCGCTCGCGCGGTCTGCTCGACTCGACCCTGATCGTCTGGATGGGCGAGTTCGGTCGGACCCCCAAGATCAACGAGAACGCCGGCCGCGACCACTTCCCCAACGCCTGGTCGACCGTTCTGGCCGGTGGCGGGATCCGAGGCGGCCAGGTGATCGGTGACACTGGGGCCGACGGGGAACAGGCCAAGGACAAGCCCATCCAGGTGCCCGACCTGCTCGCGACCATCGTGCGGAGCTTGGGAATCGACCCGATGAAGCAAAACGTCGTTGACACCGGCCGGCCGATCCGGCTCGTCGACCCCAAGGCCAACCCGATCAAGGAAATCCTCGGATGACGTCTGCAACCGCCTTGATGGCAATGACTTTCGCGCTGGTCGCCGCCGCTCCTGCACCCGGTTCCGCGGATGACGCCGCCGGGGCGGATGGGGGGAGTGCGCGGAACATCGTCTTTCTTGGCGAGGAGCGGCCGGTTTTCCTGCGGCTTCGGGTCATGACGGGCGACCGACCGTTCGACGCCGCCTGGGTCGAGTCGATCCGGCTGATCCAGGCCTGCCTCGACCTTGATGGCGACGGCAAGCTCACGACGAAGGAAGCGGATCAGGACGCGCTGGCCGCACTCGTGCGGCTGGCGACCGGGGGAGCCACGACCTTGCCCCGCGGCGAGCTCGACGTTTCGCCGAAGGACGGCGTTGTTTCGACCGACGAGTTGGCCGAGGCCCTCCGACCGGTTCTCGGCCCGTTTCGCGTTCAGGTCGGCCGGCTCGCGATCAACCGGACGGACGCACTCTTCGACCATCTCGACCGCGACAAGGACGGCGAGCTCACCCGATCGGAGCTGACCGCCATCGCCGGCTCGCTTCGCCGGCTCGACCTCGACGATAACGAAATGATCAGCGCCACGGAGTTGGAGCCGTTCAATAGCCCGACCGCCATGGCCGTGGCGGGTAACGCGGCCGATCGCCAGGCCCGCTACACGGCCCTACCGCCGGTGGTCGAGCTGGTTGCGGGCGAGTCGTCGCTTCGGTTGGCTCGGCTCCTGTTGAAGAAATACGATAAAGGGCGGGGCGACGTCCCGGGTCGGCCGGATAGCAAGCTCTCGCCTGAGGAGTTCGCCATCGATCCTGACGCATTTGCCGACGCCGACGCGAACCACGACGAGACCCTCACCACCGAGGAACTGCGGAAGTTCCTGGCCCAGGCGCCGGTTGACCTCGATCTCGAGATGACGCTCCCGTCGGACGACGCGGGCCGGGCGACGACTCGACTTCGCGGCGATGGGGTGCTGCCCAAAGGCACGGAGGTCCGGCAACTGGCCGACGGCGACGTTGAGATCGCGGTCGGTCGGATCCGCCTGGACGTCCACGTCGATCCGGGAGACACGGTGGCCGAGAACGTCAGGCGCATATATCAGAGGCAGTTCAAGGCCGCCGATGCGAACAAAGATGGCTACCTCGAGGGCAAGGAACTGCCCGCGGAGAATGCCCAGGCGCAGGTGCAAGTGCAGGGCCAACCCGTCTCCCCGCTGGCCGGTCTGACCAAGGTCATCGACCGTGACGGCGACGGCAAACTCTACGAGAAGGAGCTCATCGATTTCGCCGATCGGCAGAGCGAGGCGGCGAAGGGCCGGCTCGTGTTCACGGCCTCGGACCAAGGGCGAGCGATTTTTGGGATTCTCGACCTGGATCGAGACCGTCGCCTGAGCGCCCGCGAGGTGATGCGAACCGTCGATCGGATCACCACCTGGGACGGTGACGGCGACGGGCGGGTCACGGCCGACGAGATTCCGTACCACTTCCAGGTCAACATCACCCGCGGTGAGCTCACCGGCTTGATGACCGGTGCCGTCGTGGGTGCAGTGGTCAACAACACCGGCCCCGGGTCGATGGCCGTACCCACCAAACCGACCGCGGGCCCCGACTGGTTCCGCCAGATGGACCGCAACCATGACGGCGACGTCTCCCACCGCGAATTCCTCGGCCCTCGCACGCAGTTTGACCGCCTCGACCGTGACAAGGACGGCATGATCGATGCCGAAGAGGCGGGTGGCGGGGACGCGGCGGGGAAGGCGAAAACCTCCGCGGCGGTCGTTGGCCCCTAACGAACCCAACCGGTCTGGTAATGACTTCCCGGAACCCGCATGGCTGGCGCTGCGGGTTGCGGTCCCCACCATCCGAAGCCCTTTTCTCGAATCGGGAGGTTGGTTTCATGTCGGTCGGATTGCCGATCGGTATGGCAGAGGTCGGCTTCTCGAGATCATTGTTGCTGGCAACCCGATTTAAATGATATTCGTTGATGGCTTTGCTGAAATTGATGTGGCACAATCGTTTACTATGTTCAGAGACGGGTCGTGCTTCGCAGCGATGTTGCTGAGTGAAACATGTCGTCATCTTCCCAGATTACCCATCGTGGCGCAATCGCCCTGGGACCTACGCCAACCGGTTGGCAGGCAAGAGGGTCGATGACTCGCTACATTCGATCATCAACTCCATCGACACCCTCTACGCCGATCTCGATCGCGCGATCGAGATCGTGGAAGATCTTAATAGCGAAAATCAAAGGTATTATAAGAATTATTATAGCAAATTTAACTTTGCCGAACTGCTCAAGATGTACGTTGAAGATTGGAAGAAAGAGCACGCACATAAGCCAGTCGGCAACACAGAATGATGAGGCTAATGGTTTGGCTCAATGCGATGACTTGAGACGTGGACAGAGGAAACCCGGTCGCCACGGGCCAAGGCGTCTCCCGATGGGAGCCGAGTACGGAACCAGTGGCGCCCGGCAAATGATCCTCTTGTCTAGAGAGGCTCTGGTTTGTTCGCTTGTTGATTGGATATCTTGATTCGGCTTTGGGGGTGTGACTGATGATTGATGTTAAGAATCGCCGGAGCCGTGTCGGAAGAATTCGATCGGCTACTCTCGAATCTTTACGCACCTGTCAATCGTCTTTCATAGACCAGACGTATCAGCTACGGACGAGTCAGCAAGACGATCAATAGCTCCGGCAGCATCTAAATCGACGGTGGGATCGGTATTTCTCCTCTCCGGAGTTATCGATCGGCCCCAGGACAGTCCCAATAGGCTGCCGAGGATTGGACAGGCCACGTACAGGCCGACGAATCGGACATACCAAGCGGCGGTGTGTGTGGGCGGGATGTAGAAGACGCCAGCCAACATCGCGACTCCGTAGCCGATCAAAGCTCCCCTGATGAAGGCCGCGATGCCCCAGGACCGGCGCCTTTCGAACTGCGCGGCGAGCAGGCCGGTCGCCCACGCGGGCAAGATGCTGAGGAAGCAAGTGGCCCACATCTCGGCGATGAAGACAAGTTCGTTGAAGAGGATGCTACCCCTCTGATCCCCCGTCATCCCCCGATACCACCGGACCAACGTCCCTACGATGTGGAGAGAGAGTCCATCAGAAGAGATTCCCAACGCAATATACGAGGTGATGTAGACGACGAAGAACGTGTAGTGGAAAGCTTGGAAGGGGCGGCCGAGGATGATCTTCCAGACGACCACGTAGTTGAGCGCGGCTAGAGGAAACCAGACTACAGGGGAAAGGAGCAATCCGGCTCCCGAAGAGACAGCTCGCAGTATGGCCAGATCCAGGGCAACGAGTGCTGTGATTTTCATCAACTTGCCGAGGGTAACGCCTTTCCCAGTCATGGCCCACACTTCCTCAAATGTTAAGTCTGGCCTCTAGCCCACCCCTGACAGCTTCATCGCGTCGCAAATCGATCACCATCCTATCAGAAACGGCTATTCCGAGCAGGCTATTCAGGCTTTACACTCCGAGGCACCTAGTACTACAGCGCTAAGTCGTATCCCATTTGCATCGGGGCAACTCTGTGAGTTTGATGCCCAACTCATGCAGCCTTCGCCTTGTCCGCTTGGTGTGGCACCGCTGTGCCACGGCGTTTCGACGTTGCGCCCGCTCGATCTCTTCGGAGGTTCGCTCCAGTAGCTTCCGCGGAGCACTCAGCCCCAACCACCAGAATGGGATCAACGCCGCTACTGCGGTGTGTACCTGGCACTCCGTCAGGCCCAGGTTTTTCCCCCCCGAACTCCTGTCGCATCCGCGACAGGAACAGGTAGCTCAGGCAACTCAGGATCAGGTGGCGTTTGAGCCCCTGGTAGCGTCGGCCCTCGTACTGATCCAGCCCGATCTCGGACTTCTGGTCTTCGAAGCAGCGCTCGACTCGCCACCGCGAAAATGCGACGAGCAACAGCACCTGCACCGACGTCTCCTCGGGGGCGTCGCCGACGAAGAACTTCAACTCCGCCGGGTTCAAGACGTCGCGGGCGGCGACCAGGTGCAGCGGCTCGCCCGGCAACCCGTCCGCGCCCACGGGGGAAAACCGCAAGTGCTTGACTTCCCAGACCATCGGCCCCTTGTGCCCGTCCTTGACCCGCCACCGGACCCAGGGCTGGTTGCGAAACCCGTCCTGATCGAGCATCGCCTCGACCCGCCGGGCCGGCGCGCTGCCGCTCGCCAGGCGAGGCGTCTTGCGGCCGCGGCCCCGCCCGTGCTTGCGATACTTCCTGGTGACGACACGCGGTGCCTTGATCCAGCCCATGAAGCTCCGCGGCACCTCGCCGACGTACTTCTGGCTGCGGCCCCTCAACCCCCGCAGGAACTCGGGCTTACTGCCGTAGCCCTCGTCGAAGGTCACCCAGTCGAAGTGCAGACCGTTGGTGATGGCGCGGTCGTAGAGTTCCAGGGCGATCGTCCACTTGGGCCGGTAAACCATAGCGTCGGGGATGCCAGTCTCCCGGCAGCGGTCGCGGTCAGAGGACCAGGACTCCGGCAGATACAGTTCGCCGTCGAGCAGGCAGTGAAAACCGTCGCGGGCGTAGGCGAGGTGGACCGTGACGATGCAGTTCTCCTTCTTGCCGACGGAGCCGCACCACTGCCGCTGCACGCCGGGGGTCTTGTTCCCCTTCTTGACGTCGCTGGTCTCGTCGAAGACGCCGATCGCGTTGGGGCCGGCGTGCTCGTCGCGGACGATGTGCTGGAGCCGGTCGCGCGCCCGGTCCTGGTCCCAGCAGTGCTGGCTGAGGAACTCCTGCAGGGTCCTGACGGGGACGCCGGCATTGATGGCGATCGGCTCGACACTCTTTTCGGGGATGTCCGAGAGTTGCCCGGAGACGTACACCGGCAAATGGGACCGCGTGTCCTTGCGCGGGAAGCAGTCATCGAACCGCTTGAGGAACTTGTTCAGCGCGGGTTTGAGCTTGCGGATCTGTGGGATATCCATACTCGTCCCTCCATAAACCATGAAGGCGAGCATACTTTCGCAATGGCTGGCGGATCAAGACGGTACAACTTGGCGCTGTAGTACTAGGATGAGGCTGTTTGGGCCGATGGGGTGACTCCTAGGGCCAGAAAACGAGGCGGTCGTTAACATCAATCAGCGGTCACACCCGGCTTTGGCCGTCGATTCGCTACGGCACTTGCCGGTTGAGCTTGAGCAGCAGGCGCTCAGCACGGAAGACGATTTCGATGTCTTTATCTCTGAGGGCGTCTTCCAGCACGGGCACGGCGACCGGGCCGAGCTCGAAGAGTTGCGTCTCCGCCGTTTCGCGGGTCTTGGGCAGGTTGTCTCCCAGCTTTTGCACCAATTCTCGAGCCTTGTCCTGGAGGCGGGGGTCGATGCCGTGCACGACCAAGGCGGCGGTGCGGACGAACTTCTTGGGGGCGGGGAAGACGTCCAGGAGCACGGCCTCGTCGATCGCGTCACGCGAGAAGTGGGCCAGGACGATCAGGCCGTCAGGCGCGAACAGGGCCTCGCCATACTGGCTGAGGATTGATTCGATCACCTCTTCACGCAAGCCCTGCGCTGCGAGCCGCCGGGTGTACGAGTCGCGGGTGAGCTCGCGGTAGGACGGGTCTGTGGCCTTCAGTGGCTGCGAGAGCGTGAGCTTGACCGGAGGGCCTTCGATCACGGCTCCCTTCTTGCCGGAGTCTTCCGCGAGCCGGGCGGCCGTGGTGATGAAGAGCGAGCCGTCCTCGGTGACGCGGTAGCTCAGGCCCACCGTTCCCAGCACCTCCGCCAGGGCGTCGCGCGCCGCGATGTTGGCCCCCTTCAGGCTCATCGTCTTGCCGAGGTCGACCGACTCCTTGATCAAGGTCTTCTCGTCGAGCTCATACCGGACACGGGCCTGACCCGTGACCAGGTCGAGGACCTCCTTGCGCGGAGCTTGCTCGACGTTCACGGTGATCGGCCGGTTGAGGATCTGGTCGACACGAGCCCGGACATCCGCGTCCGCTTCGGCTGGGAGCGGCTTGGGCTCGTCTTTTTTGTCTGGGTCTTTGTCCTTCTTCGCGTCGGTCTCGGCCTTTTCGAAGACGGCTTCCGCTTTCTCGGTGCCCGTCTTCTTTTTCTGCTCCAGCGCCTCCTTCTCCTTGGTCTTCTTGACCGACGTCTCATCCTTCCCTTCCGGGGTTGCCGAGGGAAGTTCGTCGAGCCAGCCGACGCGGTAGCCGTTGTCCGTGGGGGCGATCACGGCGACATCCAGCAGCCGGTACTGAGTCAGGTTCTGCACGGTGTACTCGTCGGGACCGCCGCGCAGCTTGAGCGGGACCGGCACCGCCAGCTCGGTGTCGTAGGCGAGGAACCGCTCGGCCCGTGACTCGCGTTGATGATACAAGGCGGACTCGAGTTTGCGGAGCTGCGGGAGCCAGTGGGCCTCCGGGAGAAACCCGATCGGAACGCCGGCCGCGGGGGCCTTGGTCAGGTCGGACTTGAACCATTGGATCCGCCCGGCGCGTTCGCTCGCGGGCGGCCAGTGGGCGAGGATCGTCCCTTTTTTAAGGCGGAGGTCAATGTCGAGGTCGCGGGTCGGTTCGCCGAAAAACTGCACGACGGAGATGGGGGCGATCGGGAACTTTCCGGTCAGTTCCTTGCCTTCGAGCTTGGGCCGGAGCGTCCCGACGACGCCGGGCATTGCATTCTTGTAGATGCGTGAGGCGTTGAGCGAGAGCTGGGACGGGCTGGTGACCCAGATCGACCAGTCGTAGACCTCAACGGCCGGCTGGGGCTTGTCGTCCTCAGCCCGGGCGGCCAGCAAGCAGGGGCCGCCAAAGCCGAGCAACAGGGGGGCGAGCCAGAACGATCGGCCGAGAGACGGACGGATGGGGCGACTCATTGGGTGCTCCCGGGTTTCGCGGTCGTGTTCGTGGTTTTTGGTTCGGGGGAACCCGGTTTCGTGGGTTGCGGTGATGCCGCCTTGGCGGGCGTTCCGGAACTCGGCGGAGGCTTCCTGAAGAGGCGGGCGTTCGCCCAGATCACCCGGTCGCCCGTGTCCTGGTCGGGGCCGAAATCGACGACGAGCTTGAGTTGCTTGGCATTCGCGACCGACAGCGAGAGCTTGACCGGCGGAGCGTCGGCACGGAGGTCGGGGTTGGCGTAGATCTCCTTGTCGTCGGCGAAGACGCGGCAGTCGACCCGTCCCAGCTTCTTGGCGGACTCGTCGAACCCGACGATGGCCTCGAAGGTGGTGTACCCGCCGGTCAGGTCGTAGGTCAGGGCGGACCGGGAGTGAACCGCCAGGCCGTGCTCATAGGTGATTCCGTCCATCTTGAGCGGCGTGCCGGCGAGGTTGACATCCTTGCGCCAGGGCGAGCGCCTGCCGAAGAATGGCGTCTCTTCGACCCGACTCGGTTCGAGGTCCGAGAGGTAGGTCATCTGGCCTCCTCGGAACCGGACGCTGCGAACCTCGGCGGCGGGGAGGTCGAGGCTCTCGCCCCAGGCGGTCTCGATCTTCCAGGTCTTGGCCTCCAAGGTCTTCCAGAGGCCCGAGATGACGATGCCGCCGGCCATCGAGAAGGTCGAATGCAACCCGTCGGATCGGTCGGGCTCCGGCCTCGCGGCGAGGATCAGACCCTCCACCTGCTTGAGCGAGAGCGAGCGCGTCTTGTCCTGGAAGTGGAAGAGCAGCTTGTCCTCGGCGGTCCCCTCGGCGATCCCTGGGATCGCCACGACCTCATCGTCCTTGGACCGTGCCAGCAGGAGATCCTCGGTCCCTCGCGTCCGCAGTCGTTTGGCGAACGATTCGGACGACTCCTTATGTTCAGGAAGCCCCATGTAGATCCCGGTGACGCGAGCCAGCGGCACGGTCAGGCGGTCTCCCCAGGGAGTCAGCAGACGTAAGGAATCTTCACCGAGCCCCTCGAACTTGCCAAAGAGCTGTTCGTCGCCCGTCAGATAGACGCGGGCATCGAGCGATGGGGCCGGTGCCTTTGGGTCCACGGCGAGCTTGGGGTCGGATCGTTTGTCCGACTTGATGGTGGCGTTGGCGCTCTGGCCGTCGCTGTAGGTGATGTTGACCGTTAGGTCTTTCCCGTTGAGGTCGCCGGCCGGTGGTTCCAGGAACAGGTCGGCCCACGTTTCAGTCCCGGCGCGACGAACGACGAGCGGCCAGTCGTTTGAGTCGGAGGTGTCCAGCCGCCAAGCGGTGGGGCCTTTATCGGTCTGGGCATTGATCGTGACTTGCTTGATCGCCGCAGTTCGCAGGTTGGCGAGCGTCAGGTGCAAGTCGCAAATCCCATTCGGCTTGGGTTCGAGCTTGGGGATTTTCGCGGCGGCCACTGTCCCCGGTGGCGGGGCGAGCACGTCGTCCGTCTTGGCGACCGGCTTGGCCGCTCCGTCCTTAGCCTTTTCCACACCGGGCATGGTGAAGTCGAGGTTCGGCTGACCGAGCACGCGGCCGGACAGGGTCAGGGCCTTCTCGAACGCGATCCCTTCGACCTCGTCGAGGGGCACCCGTGCCTTCGGTTCGACTTTCGGCGGCGGTGTGGGCTTGGCGTCCTTCGGTTTCTCTTTGCCGTCGGCCTTGGCGCTGGCGTCTTTGGGCTTCTCCCTGGCGTCCTTCGGTTTCTCCTTACCGTCCTCCTTGGATTCAGCGTCTTTGGATTTCTCTGCGCCGTCTTTCTTGGTGTCAGCGTCTTTGGGTTTGTCCTTACCGTCTTTCTTGGTGTCAGCGTCCTTGGATTTCTCTGTGCTGTCTTTCTTGGTGTCAGCGTCTTTGGGCTTCGCGTTGGGATCTTCCTTGAGATCCGCGTCTTTGGGTTTGTCCTTACTGTCCTCCTTGGTGTTGGCGTCCTTCGCCTTCTCGGAGCCCTTGTCTTTGGAGTCGGCGTCCTCCTTGGTCTTGGTTACTGCTGTCTCCTTCGCCCCTGTTTCTTTCTCGGTTTTGGCCGGTTCCGGCTTTGCCGTTTCGGTGGGCGCCGGGGAAGCAGCGTCAGCCGGTTTCGGTGTCGCGCTGTTTTCCTTGGCGGGGGAGGCCGCGCCGGGTTTGGCCGCCTTGGAGTCGGGTGTTGTTGGAGTCGTGGGAGGAGCCTTGGGGGGCGGGCCGCCGACGACGAGCTTGCCGTCCTCGAGCGCGGTCGGTTCACCGTGGATGATCTCGCCGAAGACGGTGCGGACCGTGGTCCCGAGACCGTTGACTCGCTCGGCGCGGATCGTGACGTCGCGGAGGATGACGTCCAACCCCTCCGCGCCATTGCGGTTGACGGCGAATAGCTTCACGCCCGCAATGTCGGTCGCACCAAGTTCGAGCTGCCCGAGGTAGCGGGGCGATCCGGACTCGCTGTCGAGCACGTGGTAGCGGACGGTCGAGCCCTCGCGCCTGAGCTCCAACTGGAACGTCTCCCCCTTGGCCGGGAAGGTCGGGCGAGGCGGCTTGACGGGCTTGCCTCCAGGTTGGGGCATCCCCATCCCCTGCATGGCCATCATCTGCATTTGCATCTGCATGGCCTGTTGGCCTTGGGCGCTGTTGGCCTTTTGGATCGAGCGGTAAACGGATGTGCCCGTGGTCTCGATCAGGCGGACGAGCGTGGCGTCGGGCTGGTCGACGTTCTGGGTGGCGATTGCCAGGCCGACCGCCACGCCGTCTTCTTGAGCGGGCTTGGGGAGCTTGCGAATGACGAAGTTGGCCGTGATCGTGAAGTCACCGCCAAACTTCAGGGCTTGCGGCGTCTTCCAGCCGGTCTCGGCTTCGCCGGGGGCGAGGGTGACGTGCAGGCCGTCGTCCTCGCGCTTGATCTGCTTCTTCTCGCCGTACGACTCGGCGTCGAGCGTCGTCTGGTCGAGTTTTTTGGCGTCGAGCGGCCGAGAATAATCGTGGACGTCGCCGGTGAGGAGACTGACCCAAAGCAGAACCACGCGGTGCATCGCATGCCCTCGATCGATGAACGCCGCGAGCCGGGCCACCTCATGGAACGGGGCCGAGCGACGGGCGGGCTTGGGTCGGGCCGCCTTCGACGGGCGGCCATATGTCTAGGATGAATCTCTGTGGCCCCGAAAGGGGCGACTGTTCCTGTCATGGCCAGAGGTGAAACCCCCTGGGAGACGGAGTTTGTCGCAAGGAAACCGGGCCGTCTGTCTGCCCCGGAGGCATAAATTCGCGGGAGAAACTCGTTCCCACGCTCCGCGTGGGAACGAGATCCCGGTATCCTTGCGACAGTCTCGGGAAACGAGCGATCGGTTTGTGGCTTGCAGGCTCGGGGGCGCGACCGTCAGAGTCGGGCTTCGGTCGATCGACGGTCGCCCTTCCGGGGCTGAAGAAATCATGTCATGAATCTTCTGACAGATTTCAACCTGTCAGAAGATCAGCCCCGGCCGGTTCGTCAGGGTTTCTCGTCCGCTTTCGTGGTGTTGCTCGACGCTTTCGCCTGGGAAGCCGTGCTGCCCTTCTCGTCGGCGAGCCGACGATAGTAGCGTTCGAGCACGGTGCGGTACTCGGGCGGGAACCCTTCGGACATCGATTGGAGGATCCGGTCGCGTTCGCGGCCCGAGAGCTTGCCCCAATCCTTACCGGTGTCGGCTGGGTTCAGGAGGGTGCCGATCCCGCCCGTGCCGCTGCCGATCATCGAGTCGGCCATGCCTTTGTTGGGGTTATTCCGCTTCATGCCGTTCTTGCAGGCCTCGCATTGCTTTTCCAGGGAGGCGATGAGTTCGTCGAGGTCTTGAACGATCGCCTTCTGCTCGGTCTGGACCGGCTTGCCGGTCTCCGTCCGATTCAGCTCGTCGGTGACGTTGGCCATCTTGGTGGCGATCGCCGCGGCGGGCGGGTCTGCCGCGAAGGCGGGCGGGAGCAGACACGACATCAGCGCCGTGGCGCCCAGGATGCGAATGTTCTGTCTCATCATCACCTCGTGGGTCTTGGGCCAGTAAGAGAAGTCAGGTCGAACCACTTCCACACGTTGTCCCCCTCTCGACGTTCCCCGCCGAGAGGGCCCGGCAAATCCAGCCGATTCGCCGGGTCGTCAGGGGTTGTTTTCGGGCGATTCCAATCGCTCGGCGATTTTCGCGAGAGATTCGCGGATCTCGTCCTGGGAGGCTTCGAGGGCCTCGACCTCGCGGCGGAGCTCGGGCGGTAAGCTCGAGGCGTCGGGCCGGGACTTATCGACCCCCACCGTGTCGTCGTTGAGCCGGGACTGAAGCAGCCGGATCATCTTGAGCTCGGCGACGAGCCGGTTGAGCTCGCGCTCGCGTTCCCGCAAGTCCGACGGAAGCGGCGAGCCGGGCGGCGGCGGAGTGCCGGGCGGGAGGCGGCGGATCGCCTGGAGCAGCCCGAGCAAGTCTTCCTCGACCCGGATCTCCAGGGCGATCGTGCGAGCGGCGACGTCACCCGCCTTCAGCCAGCCTTCGATGCTCCGCATCTCGCGAGAGAGGACGCGGAGCGCGGTGGGCAGGGCGATACCGAACTCGGTCTCCTCGACCAGGGCGAGCAGGTGTTCCATGCGCTCGCCCAGTTCGGCCTCTTTCTTCGAGAGGCCGGAAACCGCGATCAGCGCGGTGCGCGATTTCTGCAAGACCCGCGGAGCCTGCGCCTGGGTCGACTCGCGGATCGCGGCCTGCATCTCGTGCATCTCGGTCAGTTCGGCGACGAGCCGCGCCTGGAGTTCCTTGCGGAGCTCGACGAGGAGTTTCTCGACGGCCTGCGCGAGTTCCTCACGCGATTTCGTCAGCGCCTCGAGTGCGGCCGACTGGTTGTCGGCCGCCGGCTCGGCCGCGGTCTTGCCCAGACCCTCCTCGGCGGTCCGCATCGACCCGCTCGCGTGGATCAGGTCCTTGCGGAGGGCGACCCCGGCGTCTCCCAGCCTGGCCGAGACCTCCGCCAGCGTGTCGGTCGCGGTCCGGTTCTTGGATTGATCTCCCTGGCGGCGCTTGAACTCGCCCTCGGCGATCGTCCGCTTCGATTGCGTGACCTGCTCGTCGAACCGGGTGAGCTCCTGACCGATCATGGCGAGCGCCTTCTCCTCGGCCTCGATGGTCGCATCAGTATCCGTCCCTTCCAGGGAGCTCACCGCGTCGCCCAGGTGGGTGTCGGCCCGCCGCAGGTGAGGGGGCTGAAGGTCCGCGAACAAGGGGTCGGTGGCGAGGGCATTCGCCGTGTTCCGGATTTTGACTTCGCGATCTTTGAGCGCCGCACGCGCCTCTTTCACGGCGTCGCCATTCGGAGGCGCGTTCTTGGTGTCGGCGATCACGGCCTTCTGGTCGCGGGCCAGCGTCTCCAGGTCGGGCCGGCGTGCAGCCAGCCGGTCCAGCCCTTTGCGTTGCTCGATGGCGAAGCGGGACCAGCCGAGCTCGCGCCGCTCTTCCTTGACGATCCGATCGAGCTGGCTGAGCGTCTCGCGCATCTGGCGGAGCCGCGCCACCTTGAGCTGGAAGTCGAGGTCTTCGGCCAACAGCAAGTTGCGGAGGTGCTCGAGCTTGGCGACGAGTTCGCGAACCTCGGTCTCGGCCTTGCTGAGCTGAGCGTCCTTCATGAACTTGTGGGTCTCGCGCATCTGGTCGAGGATCTGCTCCTCACGCGAGAACTTCAGGGCCAGGCGGAGCCGGGAGGCGTTCTCGGGCTCGAGTCCCCGGAGGGCCTCGGAGAGCCGGAACATCCGCTCTTCCAACTCGGTCATCTGGGCGGCGACGTTCTCCTGGGTGAAGCCGATCGCGTCGCGTTCGGAGGCGGTCGTCTTCTTGGCCTGCTCCTTCTCCTTGGCCTTCTTTTCGTCGTCCGCCTTCTTCTTGTCGTCGGCCTTCTTTTCGTCGTCGGCCTTTTTCTTGTCGTCGGCCTTCTTGTCGTCGGCCTTCTTGTCGTCGGCCTTCTTGTCGTCGGCCTTCTTGTCGTCGGCCTTCTTGTCGTCGGCCTTCTTGTCGTCGGCCTTCTTGTCGTCGGCCTTCTTGTCGTCGGCCTTCTTGTCGTCGGCCTTCTTGTCGTCGGCCTTCTTGTCGTCGGCCTTCTTGTCGTCGGCCTTCTCGTCGTCGAAGACGCTGGCTGCCTTGGCCGCGTCGGTCTTGGCCTGGGCGAGGGCCGGGTGGGGCCTGACGGTTATCGCCGTGGCGAGGAAAAGTAAGAGAGCCAGGCGGCCGGCCGTGGTTAGGCGGTGATGCGTGCTAGGGCTTTTCATCGAAAACCTCCTGCGTGCGCGACTCCCGGGCTTTCTCGGCGGCCTGGAGAACATTTTGCTGCATTTTAATGACTTCGGCCACCTGATTCACGACGTCGACGAAACTTTCCCATTGAGACATCTGGTCGAGAATGATCTTCATCCCGGCCACGACCTCGCCGTGCAGGCGGTGGGCCGACTCGGCGTTGGCCCCTGCCTTGGGGGCGGTGCCGGTGAGCGACTGAAGCACTCCCCGCAGCTCGTTCACCGGGCCGGCGTTGAGGGCGCGGATCGGGTCGATCACCCCTTCCTGGAGCAGGCGGTGCGACTTTGGGGACCCGACCTGGTTCAGCTTCATCTCTTGGAGCGTGTCGGCGATCCGCCCGGCGATCAGGTCGAGTTGCCGCGACCCTGCGTTCAGGCCGCGCATCGCGGTCGCGTAGTCGTCGGCCGTCGGTGATCGGCTCAGCGCCGCGGCCCGTTTTTCCGCCGCCTCGTAGAGCGTGACGAACTTGGCCCGCTCCGCGCGCTGGCGGATCAAGATCTCGTAGAAGAGCTCATCGGCAGGTACGACCTGCATCTGGATCGCGGCGGATCGGCCGACCTGGGCCCCCCGGGCGCACTTGTCCTCGGCCTCGGCCACGAACCGGAGGATCGTGCCGAGGGGGGGCGGGTCGGCCTGGAGCTCGACGTCGTGCCGGGCCTGGTGGTCGAGCACCGCGCGGCCGCCCTCGGTGGCCAACGGCAGTGGGACGGTCTTCTTCGTCGTTTTCGGCTCGGCTTTGTCCCCGGCGCTGGTCGTCCGCTCGAGCTGCAAGCGAACGAGCGAAAGCCCGAGGTCGTCGGTCGCGGAGAGGGAGAGCGGGATGGTCGCGACGGGCGTGACGTGAGCGCCGACGCCGACGGCCCGAAGCGCCACGCGCGGCTCCCGGTCCTTCAGCAGGCCGATCGAGAAGAAGGCGGGCTTCGAGGTCAGGCCGGTCGCGCGGGAGGTGAGCTGAACCTCGAGTGTGATCGCCTCGCGAAGCGTCCAATGGGCCGCGAACGTGCGTTCGTCGACTCGGGTGAGCTTCGGCGGCTGGCCCGGGTGGACGGTCAGGCGGGCGTCGGCGATCGGCTCGCTACCGACGAGGGTCAGCTCGACCTCGGTGTCGGGGAGGAAAACCGGGTGCTGGGCGCTCTCTTCAATCGCCCGGAACTCGTTGCCGGGGGACCCTGGCTCCTTGACTCGAAGCTTGGTCGCCGTCAGCGAGGGCCGGTCGACGCGGTCCACCTTCACCGGCCCGAGCCAGTCGTCGCCCCCGGTCAGTTCAAACGTGGTCGACGTCGACGACGGCGGGAGCTCGTAACGGAAAACCGCGGGGCCGGTCGCGACCATGATGGCGTCGCGCACCGCCCCCTTGGGCGTCCGTTCCCGGACTCGCACCGCCTTGGGGACTTCCGGCGTTTGCGGTCGACTCCGCAAGACCAGTGGCTCACCGCGCCCCGGGACGATCCAGGCTCCCTTTTTGGACTCGATCGCATTCAGGTCGGCCCGGACCTCCAACGCGAACGGTTCGTCGCGGGGGGCGAGCAGCCGGTTGCGTTGATCCAGGCCCGACACGGTCAGATAGGTCCGCTGGGGCCAGCGCTCGGTGGACCCTCGCAGCCAGCGTGCCATGCTGAGCCGGGCCGCCTGGGGCGCGAGCACGGCGAACAAGGTCGGGACGAGCAGGAGCACGAGCAGCGCCAGGCTTCGCTTGGTGGTCCGCCCTCGGTTCCAGAGCGAGGCCCAGTCCGAAGCGGCCAGCGCTTCGCTGGCCTGGCGGACCGCCAGCCGGATCATCGCCGGGGAGACCGATTCCTCCGACTCCCCCAACTGGTCGGGGAGTTGAAGCACGTCGGCCACCCGCCCCCCCGTCCCTGGTCGGAACCGGTCGAGCGTCACCGCCAAAGAGAGGTCGTCGAGCCGGGAGGCCCGCCAGCCCCGGAGGGCGCGGACGCACGCGAACGGGATCACTCCGATCAGGACGGCCGCCAGCAGCAGGAGGCGGGCGGGCAGGCCGAGCCGGAACCACCAATCGAGGAAGACGAGCAGCGCCGCCGTCGCCACCAGGGCGGCCGCCGCGTCGAGTGCGAACTCCAGGGCCATCTGGAGTTGCAACCGCCGGCGCAGCCGTGCCAGCCGCGACCGCAGAAGCGCTTGCTCCTCGCGGAGCGAACCCAGGCTCGTGTTGTCGGTCGCGGTCGTCACGGTTCAATGTCTCGATAGAAATAAGTATGAGGGGGACGGGGGCCGTCGGATTCCGTCCCCGTTGGGTCCGATCCTGGACTCAGACCATCCGGAACACTTTGCGGAGCACCCACTCGGAGGTCAGGCCGAGCACGATCGTCGCATAGAGCAGGGGGGCGTCCCACAACTCTTCGCGATCCTCCAAGGTGCGCGTGACCTCACGCATCGCGATCGCGTCGTCGAGCTTGCTGACGCTCGGCAGGTCGAAGACTTTCCCTTTGGTGAGCCGGGCGAGGTCGGCCAGGAGCGGCCGGTTCAGCGACGGCTCGTCGATCTCACGCCTCGGTGGCTCGACCCGGAAGGTTGTGGTCGAGACCCGGACCGTCGATCCCTCCTCGGCGCCGGTCGCCGGGGTGATCTTCAACGAGTAAGACCCCGCCTTCTCGGCCGGGAAGGTTGCGGTGAGCAGCTCGGCGTCGTCGACCGCACGTTCGAAGTGGATCGGCTCGGCGGGTTGGTCGCCAATCTCGAGCTCGGCGGCCAGGCCGGACGCCTCGGCCACCGCGGCGGCCTCGGTAAACCGGACCCCGACCGACACTTGATCGCCGACCCGATAGGCCGACTTGCCCAGGTGCACCTGGAACGGGAACCGACCCCCGAGCGCCTTGTTCCGGCCGACCCGGTCGACCAGCCGCGCCCAGAAGCCATCGAAGTAGTCCTCCGAGAGATAGCGCCAGCGGTACGTGCTATCGAACCCGATGAAGACCGTGCGCCCCGGGCCATAAAGCTGCGAGGCGAGCAGGACGTGCCGGCCGTACTGGTTCTGCATCCGCGGGTCGCCGTGGCGGGCGAGGACCGTTGCCCCGGGGCGGGCCCGGGTGACGGGGAAGCTCCAGTACATGCCCGGCAGACTCGTCAGGATCGCTCGATTCCGGATCGGGTCGGGGTTGAACTCGAAGATCGGGTCGCCCCGCCCCTCGGGTGTCAGTTCGAGCAGGTAGGTGGTTTGCGTACTCAAGCGGACCTGCGCCTCGGTCCGGAACAGGCCGGGCTCGCGGACGACGGGCAAGAGGCGGGTCCATTTCCCCCCTTCCGACTCGGCGTCGTCGGTCTCAAAGAGCTGCTGGGAATAGAGTTCCCCCGGGACGAAGATCAGGCCGCCGCCGTCCTTGCCGACGAAGTTGATGATCATCTCGGGCCACTGGGTGCCGAGGGTCCGCATGTCCGGGTCGACCAGGAGGAGGGCGTCGTAGCGGCCCAGTTCCTCCGCGTCGCTGGGCAGGCGCTGAATGGGCCGGTCGCCGCCTTGCTTGTAGCCCGGGTCGGCGTGTTGGAGCCAGATGCCGGACTCAACATGCTGGTCGCGCTGAAGCGCGTTGCGGAGAAACTGAAACTCCGGCGACGGCGACCCAGCGATCATCAAGAGCCGGATCTGCTGGCGAACGACCCGCACCGGGGCGGTCGCGACGTTGTCCTCCAGGGTGAGCTCCGGGCCGGCCTCCCCGACCCGGGCGCGAAACTCGTACTGGCCGACCACCTTGGGGATGATCCGGAACGTCGTTCGCTTGAGCACGCCGTCTTCACCCAGGGCCACCCGCTGGTCACCGACCGGTTCCCAGTCATTGCCGTTGATCCGTTGCTCGAGCGTCACCGTCCCCTCGGCGTCCTTGAGCCCGCGGGCCTCGATCACGACGCCCACCGTCATCGGGTCGCGGGCGAAGACGACCGGGCTGGCCTCAACCTCGGCGAGCCGGATGTTCCGCGGCCCCTCCTCGGCGCCGGCGGCGATCGGGAAGACCGGGATCCCCTGGCGGATCGCCGCTTCCACGGCCTTGAGCGGATCTTCCCCGGCGTTCGATCGACCGTCGGTCACCAGCACGATCCCGGCCACCGGCCGGCCGCGGTGTGACGCCAGGACGTCCCGAAGCGCATCGCCCAGCGGCGAGACGCCCCGGTTCGGCTTGAGGTCATCGAGCTTTCGGCCCCGCGACGGGCTGGCGGCCCCGGTCCGGGCTCCCGACTCGAGGTCATAAACGAAGAGCTCCCGACCCCGCCCGAGCTTCTCGAGGTTGGGGCGAAGTGACGTCTTGACCAGGTCGAGCCTCGGTGTCTCCCGGAGCCGGTCGACGGGCGACTTCCCCCCTTCGGACCGGAGTCGGAGCGCGGCGGCGACCTCGGCCGCCTTCGTTTCGTCAGTGTACGGGTCGGCGAACCGCATGCTCTCCGAGTCGTCGATGATCACCGGCAAGTGCGAGGGCACGGTCTCGCGGCGGATCGTGACCAGGACCGGCTCGATGAGCATGACCGCGACCGCCACCAGGACGAGCAGGCGGAGACCGACCAGCAGGGTTCGCCTCGACTGCGAGAGGTCGCGCCGTTCGCGGCGGTAGAGCTGCCAGAGGAGGACCGAGAGCGCCACCGCCGTCAGCAGGGTCGCGAGGGCTGCGCTCCCGTCGGGCAGGGCCGAGAGCTCCAGCCGGGTGCTGCCTCCGGGCGCAACCTCGCCGGGCGATCGGTCGATTCCCAGGAGCCACTTCCAGATGCTGCTCATAACCCTCCGCCTGACTGAAAGAAGATCGGGATGTCGATGTCGCGGCCGTCGGTGTCCGCGTTCGCGTCAACGCGAGCGACCGACCCAGGTCGCCAGGATCGGCTCGAGGATCAGGAGCCCGAGGAGTCCCCAGGCGAGCTGATGCCAGATCTCTTGACCAGTCGCCGAAAACGCGTCGATACCGTCGCCCCGGGCCGAGGCGACCTCCAACTTCAAGGGCTGCAACATCGCCTTGAGATCTTGGGTCTTGATCCGAGCGAGCGCACTCTCACGGCGGTCCGGGTTGGCCGCGAACAGGTCTTGCTGGGTCCCGAGCGAACCCTCATCCCAGGTCACCCGGTAGAGCCCGGCGCGCCTGGTGTCGGGCAGGTCGATCGCCACGGCCGGGCCGAGGTCGTCCGCCCCTTTACTGGCGAGCGGGACGGCCGCCAGCGATTGCGGTTCGCCCGCGCCGGGCGGGGTGACTTTGACGTTCGCGACTTGCTGGCTCGAGCGAACGACCCGGCGGGGCCGGTCGCCGGCCATAACGGTGTTCGCCAGCGAGGTCGGCCGCGCGGTCCCGCGGACGGCTTCGCGGATCGCCAGGACGAAGCTCGGCTCGATCGGCCAGTCGTTCCCGACCCGGTCGGCCGTGCTCGTCCAGAGCAGGACCCGGCCGTCGCCGACGATCCGCTCGATCACCGCGGGCGAACGGACCACGTCGTTCCAGCGGGCGAGCACCCGGACCTTCCCCTCGTCGCTCTCTTCCCCCACCGTCATGATCTGCCGGGCCGTCACGCGTTCGAGCGCGGAGGGACGGAGCTCCAGCAGCTTCTCGATCGGCGACGGTCGAACCGCCTCGATGAACAGGCCACGGATCTCGCCGTCAAGTTGCCCCTTCAAGGGGAACGGGAGCAGCTTCTCGCCGTTCGGATTGCGATAGAGCAGGTCGTTGTAGAGCCCGTGATCGAGCTTGGCGCCGGTGAAAACCATAAGCCCCATTCCAGCACGGACGAGCCGGGCCAACTGGTTGGCCTGTTCGGTCGTGGGGGCCGTGACGTTCGCGAGGACGAGCACGTCGGCCGGTTCGAGCCGGGGCGAGAGAAAATCCTCCTCCTGGACCGTCTCGACGCGCCAGGCCTCGGCGTCGCCGACCCCGATCGACAAGGGGGCGGCGAGGTAATCCACCTCGGACCCGAACGGTTCCGACGACGGGTCACCGTCCACCAGGCGGATCAGGAGCGAGTCCTTGACCGGGATCGCGGCCCACTGCTGGTTGTCCCCCGGCAGTTCGTCCTCGGGGAGCTGGAGCGAGAGGTCGTGCGGCCCGCTCCCCGGAAAGCGAACCGTCAGCGGCACCTTCGCGGCCTGTCGGGGCGCGATCTCCGGCAAGGTCAGCTCGATCGGCCGATCGTCGACCCGGAGGATCGCCTTGGCCCCGGTGATCACCCGTGGGGAGGCGTTGCGAATCAGGGCCTCCCAGCGGCTCTCCGCGCCGGCCAAAATGGTCCGGTCGAGCGGCACCAGAGACTCCAACGCGACGTTGGCCACTTCGTCGGCCCCGACGTCCACCACGCGGACGTGAAGCCCCTGTTCGTTCCAGCGGCGGGCGATCGCGGAAACACCCGCGTCCCAGCCTGCTTTACGAAGGTCGGTGACGATCGTGAGTTGCCGGGTGGGATAGGTACACGATTGCAGGACCCCATCGACCCCGGCCAGCACGGCCGGCCAGGCGGCGTGGGTCTCGGTCTGGGGGAGCGCGAGGGCGTCGCCCGAGAGCTCCGCGCGGCGCGTCCCTTCGACTTCGAGGAAGACGGGGACGCGGGGGGCGGAGGTCGCGACGAGCGTACAGCGGTCCCCCGGCCGGGTGGCGGCGAGCAGCGCGCCGGCCACTTCACGGGCGCGGTGGAACGCAGGGGGGCCGTCGGAGGCGTAGCCCATGCTCAGCGAGTCATCGACCAGGATCACGTGGCTGGTCCGCCCGCCGCCGCCGAGCCAGCGCTCGAGGCCAGTCGGGTTGACCAGCGGGCGAGCGAGGAAGAAGAACAAGAGCACGGGCAGGGCGATCCGGAGCAGGAGCAGGAGTAGTTGCTCGATCTGGATCCGCCGCCGGTTGCGCTGGATGGTGAGTTTCAGGTAGCGCATCGGCGCCCATTCCACCCGGCGGAACCGGCGGCGGTTCAGCAGGTGGATGATGATGGGGATAGCGCCGAGCAGCGTGCCCCAGATCAGCAGTGGACTCAAAAAAGTGAACATGGTTTAGGACCGCCCACCTGTCCCGCCCGCTTCCTGCCGCGCGTGCAGGAAGGAGCTGAGTGACTCGCTCAGGGGTGTGTCGGTGAAGAACCGGACATGGTCGTACCCGCGAGCGCCACATTCTTGGCTGACACCGTTGAGAAACTCATCCATCGCGCGGCGGTAGGCCAGGCGAAACGCCCCGGGCTCGGCGTACAGCTCTTCGTCCCCTTCGATATCGCGGAAGAGGGTGGGCCCGTCGAACGGCAAGTCGGTTTCGTCGCGGTCGAGCACTTGCAACACAAGCACCTCGTGCCCTTGGAACCGCAGGCGATTGAGGCTGTCGTACACGGCGTCCAGGTCCGTGAACAGGTCGGAGACGATGACGAGCAGGCCGCGGCGGCGGATCCGGCCCGCGAGCGAGCGGAGCATGCCGCCGAGCTCGGTCTTCCGGCCCGGCACGCACTTTTCCAAGAGCCCCGACATCACGGTGACTTGCGACTGGGTCGCGCTCGGCGTGAGCACGGTCCCCGCCTCCTCATCGAACAGGACGAGGCCGACCGGGTCTTGCTGCCGCGCCAGGAGCATGGCGAGCGTGACGACCAGGGTCGCGCCATAGTCGTACTTCGAGAGGGCGGCTTTCGACCCTCGATAGTTCATCGACGCGCTGGCGTCGACGACGAACGTAACCCGGGCGTTGCTCTCTTCTTCATATTGTTTGATGTAGTGACGATCGGACCGGGCGAACACCCGCCAGTCGAGCCGGCGCAGGTCGTCACCGGGCGTATATTCCCGGTACGACGCGAACTCAATGTTAAACCCGTGGAAGGGACTGCGGTGTTGGCCGCTGATCCCCCCCTCGGCGAGCCGACGCGATCGCAGGGTCAGGTCGGCGATCTGGGCGATGGCGTCAGGATCGGAATACGTCCGCGACGGCGGCATCGGCGGCTCCCTTCCGGACCGGGATGTCTTCCAGGAGCCTCTTGATGATCGAGTCACTCGACTCGCCGGCGGCCTGCGCGTTGTAGTTGATCACGATCCGGTGCCGGAGCACCGGCCGGGCCACGGTCTGAATGTCGTCGATCGAGACGCTCGGCCGACCCGCCAGGGCGGCGCGTGCCTTCGAGGCGAGGATCAGGGACTGCCCGGCGCGAGGCCCCGCGCCCCAGGAGACCCAATCACCGACATATTTGGGGCCGCCGTGCTCGGGGCCGCGGGTCGCCCGGACCAGGTCCATCGAATAGTCGATGCACTGATCCGAGACCGGCACCCGCCGGACCAGGCGTTGCAGGGTCGCGATCCGTTCGCCGGAGATGAGTGGGGTGATCTCCGGCTGTTCCACGCCGGTGGTGATCCGGTAGATCCGCCGCTCTTCGTCGGGCGTGGGGTAGTTGATGAAGATCTTGAACAGGAACCGGTCGAGCTGGGCCTCGGGGAGCGGGTACGTCCCTTCTTGTTCGATCGGGTTCTGGGTCGCCAGGACGAAGAAGGGGTCGGGGAGCGGGTGGCGGTGGCCGCCGACGGTCACTTGCCGTTCCTGCATCGCCTCGAGCAGCGCGGCCTGGGTTTTCGGGGGTGTCCGGTTGATCTCGTCGGCCAGGATCAGGTTGGCGAAGATCGGTCCGTGGACGAACCGCAATTCCCGGGCGCCCGTGGTCCGGTCTTCGTAGAGGACCTCGGTGCCGGTGATGTCGCTGGGCATCAGGTCGGGCGTGAACTGGATCCGGTTGAACTCGAGCGAGAGCGACCGCGCCAGGGAGTTGACCATCAAGGTCTTGGCGAGGCCGGGGACCCCTTCGAGGATGCAATGTCCGCGGGCGAAGACGGCGATCAGCAGTTGATCGACGACGTCGTCCTGGCCCACGATCTGCCGAGCGATTTGCTGGCGGATCTGTTGGTGGGCGGTGCGCAGTTCGTCCAGTTCGGCGAGGTCGAGATCCTCGGTCGCGGTACTCAAGATCGCGTCCCCTTCCTTCTCAGCGCTGAAAGACAGGTAAGTATTTGTACGGAAGTTGCAGGATGACGACGGCGATCGCGGTCCCGTAGACCTGTCCGATCCCGTCGCCGTTCCACGAGCCGTCGCCCCCCTGCATGGCGATCAACTGGTCGCGGGTGGCGGGGAAGTACTTGTCCCAGTACTCATCGCCCGCCATGTAGAATCCTTGGGCGGCGTAGAGGTGGGAGTAGAACGCGTGGCCCCCCCCTTTGTTCCAGCCTTCGCTGGCCCGGAACTGGCCCCAGACGTATTTCAAGCAGTCGGTCGCGATCGGGCTCTCGAACTGGCCGGCGTTGTAGAGGGTGGCCACGGCGGCCGCCGAGATCGCGAGCCGCGGTCCGCCCCCGGCGGAAAGCGAGTACTGGATCCCCCCTTCGGGCGTTCGGCACTTTTCGAGGTAGTTCGCGGCCTCGTCGATCACGGCCTTGGGGACGAGGAACCCCGAGTTCTGCGCGGCCCGCAGCGCTTGCACCTGGGTCACCGTGACCGAACCTTCGTCCCCGCCGCCGGGAATGTAAGTCCAGCCCCCTGCGCTGCTCTGGCCCTGGCTGGTGAGTGTCACCGCCTTGCGGACCGTCTCGCCGACCTGGCGGCGGAGCGACTCCTTGGTGATCATGCCGTAGACCGACGCCAGAAACATCAAGGCGAAGCCGTGCCCATGCATCGGCTGTCCGCTGTCCTGCGACGGCCCGGTAATCAGGCCGGTCGGCGTGGCGCAGCGGACGAGGAATTCGACGGCCCCTTGGACGTTCCGCGAGTATTTGCCCCGGGTCGGCGAGTTGCCGTGGGCCAGGAAGGCGGTTCCGGCCAGGCCGGTCATGGCGACCGGGTACGCCTGGCCGCCGCCGGTGATCCAAGACCCGTCGTCGGCCTGCTGCGCGGCGAGGTAGTCCAGGCCCTTGGTCACGGCCCGCAACGCCTCGGACGTCACGTGCTTGGGGAGCACCTCTTTCTCTTGCGCCCCGAGGTAGCGGGTAGCGAGGGGGCCGAGTCCGAGCAGCCCCGCCCCGGCCAGGGGGGCCGTGCCGCAGCCCTGCAAGAAGGCGCGGCGGAGCAACAACCGCCGATCTCCGTCTGTGGTTCGCGGACTCATTGGGTCGAGGCCCTCCCGGTTTCCACCGGAATCGGCGTCGAGTCGAAGCGGACCATCAGCACGACCCGCACCGGGATCGCCTCGAACCGCGCGGATTCCAGACGCTTTTGTGCCGGCGTCTCGTCGTCTTGGGGCGGCCCGTAGTTGTAGGGCGAGGACGGTTTATCGCCCGGCGACGTGCTGACGCGAACCCCGGCCACCGGTCCCAGCTTGGCGCGGCTCAGCTTCGCCAACCGTTGCGCCTGCGTCTCGGCGTCGGCGATCGCCTTGCCGTACGCCTCTTCCTCCAATTTGTCGAAGTCGTCGAGGATGAACCGGACGAGCCCGTTCGATTGATTGAAGCGGCCGTAGTAATAGGCGGCGTAGGGGTCCTGAGTGGACCCGACCTTCCCCCCCGCGTCCTGGGCGACATCGAGCAGCTTGGCGACGAGCTGCAACAGCGCTTCTTCATCCAGTTTGCGGATGTTTGAACATTTGATAATCAGCTTCCGGGTGAGCTGGACTTCCGTCTTAGCCTTGCGACTGGGCTGGGAGTCGAAGAAGTAGGGGTTAAACTGGGCCCCCTTCTGGTCGACGTGCAGGCCCCGCTCCTCCACCGTGACGTTGTCGAGCTTGAGGGCGACGAACGCCTCCTGAAGCCGTCGTTTGGCGTCTCGGTATTTGACGATCGCGTCGGCGGTCAGTTCCGAAGAGGCGGTGACCTCGATGTCGATCTCCAGCCGGTTCGGCTTGGCCGAGACCGATCCTTTGCCGGTGACGGCGAACCCCTGAAAGTTCCCCTCCGAGCCTTGTCCGAAATACTGGGCCCAGGCCGGACGCGACGCCCCGGTGAGCGCCAGCGCCACGACGATGACCGCGATGCTCGACCTAGTCATCCGATATCCTCGTCTTGGGGGTCGCCGGGCCCGCGTCGACACCACCGACGGCCACGGCCGCGGGCGTCACGATCGGGTAGGCCGAAATGGTGCGGTTGGTGACCGCCAGAAGTAAAGGTCCGTTCAGGTACAGATCGCCCCCGTCCGAGCCGGTGTCGTCGCCCCGGAAGATCCGTCGGACTTCGCCCGTCTTGGGGTTGATCTCAAAGATTCCGCGCGGGGTGAGCTGCCAGAGGCCGCCCGGTCGGACGAGGACCTGGTTTTCCGCACTGCCGCCTGGCACGCGGGTCGCCCAGACCAGCTTCCGAGTGCGGAGATCCAAGGCGCTGAGCTCGGGGCCGCCGAGGTATAGGGCCTGGTCGTCGACGCCGACGATCCGCGCCGACTTGGCGATCGGCCGGTCCCACAGCAGCTTCATCTGATCCGAGTCAATCGCGTAGATATGCTCCGACTTCGTCCCTTTGGCGAACAAGGCCTCGCCGGACCGAACCGGCGTGCTGCTGGCGGTCGTCGGCTCGGTGTCCGTCATCCGGTAAAAGAACCGGTTCATGGAGTCGGGCGGGTCCGTCTTGTAGCCGTAGCCCCAATCGAGGTCCCCCGATTCGGCGTCCAGCCGCGCGAGGACGCCGACGTGCGTGTCGACGTAGACCGCTCCGGCCTGGTGGAACAGCCGTGGCTGGGGCGACGTATCGCTCATCCCATAATAAAAATACTGCTGCCCTTGTCGCGAGACCCCGATTTCTGTCTTCCAGAGCAGTTTGCCGTCGTGGGCCCGGATCGCCAGGACATACTGTTGGGGCTGGCCCTGCTGCTGATTCATCGGGGTCTTGGCCGCGACGAACAGCGTGCCGCCGACCAGGATCGGCGCTCCGACGAGGTCGACCTGGGCGTAGTCGGGCAGAGACGTCGTCTGCCAGACGACGTCCCCATCATCGGTCCGTCGGCAGACCAGGCGGAACGGGGCCATCTGGTTCGGATCATTGAGGTCCCGGGTCAAGGTCCAGAGATGGCTTTTCGAGGCCACCATCGTAAACCGGGCGGGGTTGATCATCCGGGCTTGATTTTGCGTTGCCGGGATATCGAGGTTGTGGAACGATGCCGAGCGCCAGATCAGCTTGCCGGTGTTGAGGTCGAGCGCGAAGATGTATCCCAGGAAATTCGCGTAGAGCCGTGACCCGTCGACCGCCACGGCCGGAATCGCGCCGCTCAGCGGATTCGCGTGCCATTGGGTCTGTTCCGCGGGGGTCATCCCGGCGACCACCGACTCGCTGAACCGCATTTGCCAGACGGCGGGGATGGTTTTCGAGAGGTTGGGCCCTGCCTCCGACCGTCCGGCCGACCCCGCCGGGGCGAGATCCTTGGCCGCCTGGTGCTTCGAAGTCCCCTCACCCAGGTAGCGGGTCAGATGCTCGGCGGCCGGAGCGGTTTGCCCGCCGAGCGTCACTTTCTCCCCGGCATAGCGATCGGCCAGGTCGCGACGGAGCGCGACGATCTCCGCCTGCCGCCCCGCGCGAGCGAGAGCGAGAGCTGCCTTGACCGCGATCAGGGCCGGGGAGAGGTCGGTGTCGGGGCGTTCCCGGAGCACGGCCAGCCAGCAGTCGGCCGCCCGGTCAAACCGTCCCATCTCGAAGTAGAGGTCACCCAGGCGATCGGCCGCGTTGTCGCCGATGGTCGTGGGGAAATAGGCTGAGTAGATCCGTTCCAGCGTCTTCAGTTCGGTCGGCCCCTCGGCCTCGTCGAACAACTTTTTCGCCTCATCGTCGTAGAAGAGGCGATAGGCGACCTGGCCCTCGGGCGAGAGTTCGCCGAGCACATCGCGGCGCTTGCGGGCGACCGGAATGATAAACCCCTTCTGGCCGTCGACGAACCGGAGCGCCTGGGCGTCGGGAATCGAGTAGAGCGACTTCAACGCGCGTTCCCAGGCTCCCCGCCTGCGGAACCGGTCGTAATCATCGAACGCTTCCTTCACCTCGCTGGAAGCGGGCGGCATTTGCAGGGGACGATCCGGCCGGTCGTTCGTGACCTTCTCGGGATCGTCCTCTTTGGCCTGCCCGAGCACGAGTGCCGGAAACCACAAGAGTGTCATGATCGTAAAACGTACGACTTTCATGTCACTCCATTGTTCTAGGATTTATTGGCTCAATCGGCACATGAAACGTCGCGACGTCGGAGTCGACGGCTCGACGAACCACCGCAGGCCAATTCTCTGAGTTTCGCCTTGGCCACGATCAGATGTTTTAGATCGACTCTCGGAAGTTCGTCTTACTTTCGTCGAAGGTCGGAGTCAATTGCAAGTGAATTCCTTAAGAAATCTCAACGCACCACGCGAACCGAACCACCAGCCCCCCTCTCTGAACCGTTTCCGGCCGAGGGGCGACCGCGCCTAACCATTTTGAGAAAACAGGTTTAGGGACGCGCCGGAATCGCTGTTCCGACCCGTTCAGGACGACGGTCGGACTCGGATTTTTAGCAAGGCTTAGGACCGTTTGGTTCACGAAATCCGGATCTGAAGCGAATCCTGTTGCCATGTCATGGTGATGCGTTCGCGCGGCGTCCGGATCCATGGCGTTCCCTCTCTTGAGTTTGCGGTCGTTCCGCGCGCATTCTGGCTTCGTCTTGAAGTCTCGGTCTCAGCCAGTCGAAAACCGCGGGTGCCAAGCGACGTCCGATCCTCGGTCGATTTCGCCTCGATTGCTTTTGGTTCTGAGCACCCGTAGTCAGGGAGCGATCCCTTCTTGCCACAGAGCCTCCAAGTCGAGTCGTCGGGTGAACATGTTCAGGTTTCCGTCTGGAGTCCGGGGCCACTGTTCCTGGGGCCGATCCCAGTACAGTTCGACGCCGTTCTGGTCCGGGTCCCGGAGGTAGAGTGCTTCGCTCACCCCATGGTCGCTGGCCCCGTCGAGCGGGATGCCCGCCGCCAGCACACGCCTTAACGCTTTCGCCAGCGCGGCCCTTGTCGGGTAGAGGATCGCGAGGTGATACAGGCCGGTGGTGCCGGGCGAGGGGGGGGACCCACCATCGCTCTCCCATGTGTTCAAGCCAATATGGTGATGATAACCCCCCGCCGAGAGGAACGCCGCCTGGCCCCCGAATCGCTGGGTCAGTTCAAACCCAAGAACGCCGCGGTAAAATCCCAACGCCCGATCCAGATCGGCGACCTTCAGGTGGATGTGGCCGATTCGTACGCCCGGATCAATGGGCGGAATATTTGTGTTTTGATTCATGAGAAAGTGTCGCTCCTGGCGAGAAAAGCACGGTCTCGATCGAGCGAGATCCCGGTCGCGCCGCGCGACCGTTGCGGGCACAATCGTGTCGACAGTTCTGTTTTCCAGCCTGGACGGGGCGATCGTCAAGAACCGGGAATGAAACTCATGTTCGACCTTGTCAAGACATGAGAGGGACGGGACCCTGCGTCCAAGGTGAGTGGCCCCGTCTTTCTGAAAACGGGCAAGGTCGTCAACATGTTGACAATCGCCTTCGGGACGGAACGGAGTTTGGCGTTCAGGGGACTTAGGCAATACGCGGGGGATCGAAATCTTCGCTCCGGCCCTGTTTTGCAACGGTTCGCGTTGACCCGATCGCGGGACTGTGCTTCGATGGCGGCGTTGTTTCGCAGGGTGGCGAAGCTTGGTCTCCTGAAGCGATCCGAATGACGTTCAACCCCCGTGTCGATTTGCGGGTCCCCTTCGTCGAGAAGGAGGACGCCAAGGCCCTTGGGGCACGCTGGGATTCCCAGAAAAAGCTCTGGTACGCCCCGCCGGGAGCCGACCTCGATCACCTCAAACGTTGGGTCCCCAAAGACGCCAGAGCCCCGACTTTCTCCGTCGCGATCGCCAACCCCGACGAGGAATCCGAGAAGGGCATCTCCCTCTCGGATTTATTGTCCCAGGTGAGAGGGGTGATCGAGGAGGGCCTACCGACCGCGGTCTGGGTCCGGGCCGAGATTAGTGAGCTGTCGGGCAAGAACGGCAATCTCTATCCGAAGTTGACCCAGCGCAACGAGCAGGGCGACATTCTCGCCCAGTCGAAGTCGGTCATCTGGAAGAGTCGGGCCGCGGCGATCACGCAGAAGTTCATCGAGGCGACCGGCGAGGGATTGAAGCCTGATATCAAGATTCTTTGCCTGGTCAGGATCCGGTTCGACCCGCTTTTCGGTCTCGACCTGATCATTGAGGACGTGGATCCAGCCTACACGGTCGGCGATCTCGCCGCCAAGCTCGCCCGGATTCGGGAATGGCTGGTCAGGGAAGCGCTGTACGACCAGAACCAGGGTCTTCCTGCGCCGGTCGAGTTCGTCCGGGTCGCCGTCATCAGTCCCGAGAGCTCCGCCGGCCTGGGCGACTTCCGGCGCGAGACCGACCGGCTCCACCACGCCGGGCTCTGCGAATTCCTCTTCTTCGGGGCGACCTTTCAGGGAGTGAACGCGCCGTCCTCGATCCGTTCGGCTTTGAATGAGGCGCTCGCCGCCCACCGCCAGCGCCCGTTCGACGTCTTGGTCATCATCCGGGGAGGCGGGTCGGTCACGGACCTGGCCTGGCTCAACGACCTCGAACTGGCCCGGCTGGTCTGTCGTTCGCCCATCCCTGTTCTGACCGGGATCGGGCACGAGCGCGATTCGACGATCCTCGATGAGGTCGCTCATCGCCGGTTCGATACGCCGTCGAAGGTCGCCCTCTTCCTCACCACCACGATCCGGGACAACGCCTTGGCGGCGATCAATGCGCTCGCCCAGGTCAAACTGCAAGTTGCCCGGATCCTCACCCGCGAGCGTACGGCGCTCGCCACCCAGGCCGATCGGCTCGAAGCCGGCGTTCGGTCGATGACCCAGCAGGCTGAGGACGATCAACGGAAGTTCCTCGCCGTGGTTCGCACCGCGACCCACTTCCAGTTGCGCGAGGCGAGCCAGTCCCTTGAGGCTGGGTTGATCCGCCTGGTGGATCAGGCGGAGCAAACGGTCAGCGAAGCGGAATTCACCCTCAAGCAGTCGATGGAGTCGGTCGCGCACCGCTCTCAGCTTCAACTCGGAACCCAGACCGCGACGATCGAGAAGGTGGCCAGCGCGATCGCGCTTCAGGCCACGGCGAAGATCGAGGCGGCGGGCTCCGAGCTCGAGCACCGCCAAAATCAACTCGCCAGGGCCGCGGGCCGCTGGTTCAAGACGGCGCAGGGTGATCTTGAAGAGTCGCTCGGCGCCATGGCGGTGCGTGCCGTCACGACGGCCGAGGCTGCGAAGCACGGTGTGGAGACCTATGCCCGGATCGTCGTCGGGCTCGGTCCCCAGGCCACGCTCCGCCGCGGTTTCTCGATCGTCCGGGACGAGGCGAACCGGCCGATCACGAGCCGGCAGGGGGCGATTGGGATTGCGGAATTCACCGTGCAGTTCCACGACGGGCACGTGTCGGTCGCCAACCGAGATTTTGATGGGGGACGCGTTAGATGAGCAGCGACCTGGACAGCACCAGTTTCAACAAGAACTACAAGGTTTTGAAGGAGACCGCCGACTGGCTCTCCGGGCAGAATGAGCCGGACATCGATCAGCTCGTCCCGAAGGTCGAGAAGGCGATGAAGGCGTACACGATCTGCAAGGACCGGCTGGACAAGGTGCAGGCCACCTTGGGGCAATACTTTCAGCAGGATGGGACCGTGGCGGACTCAACGGTCCCGGTGGATGGTGACGGACGGGTGCGGAAGGCGCGAAAGGCGACGCGGTCTGAACCGGATCGAGAGGACGAAGACCCCGCGTTCTGAACGGCGTGCCGGCCGCCCGCTACCGGAGCTCACGCCAGTTCGGCAGGCCCTTCTTCATTCGCTTGGTCGCGAGGGCCGGGTCGAACGCTTCGGGGTCAAAGTGGCCCCCAACCCAGATCAACATCTCCTTGTGCTCTGCGTGATCCGGGTCGGCGATCGCTTCGAGGAACTCGGCGTAGCCCCAGAGGCCTCCCACGTCCTCGGGCGGGCAGGCGCGTGCCCCTTCGAGGCAGACGGGATACCGCTGGCCTGGTTCCGCGGGCAGGCGTCCCTCGAACAGGACCGCGTGTTCCCAACTGTCCCCGAAGTCGTACTCGTAGGTGAACCGGAACGGCCGGCCATTCTGAGGCACGATTTCGCTCAGCATCGTGGTGGTGGAGTTGGCATAGTTGAGGTCCTCGAAAGTTTCGCGTAGGAGCATCGGGTCGCCATAGAGTTTGTCGTTGATCTCGAAGTGGTGCAGGTGGGAGTTGGTCCAGCCCATCGCCGTCTGGATGAGCTCGTGGAGGGTGTCGAGCGTGCAGTCCGCGACCTGGATTCGCCGCCAGATCGTCGGTTGCGAATCGACCAGCGAGACCCGCACCTGGTAGACCTCGGTAGGCGCTTTCGCGGAGCGAGACGTTGCGGACTTGGCCCGGCCGACTTCCACTGTGCCGGGTGGCTCAAGACCGGTGGACTCGGGTTCCGAACTCTGGACCCAGGTCCACTCCGTCTTGATCCCCAGCTCGGCGCGCACGTGATAGTACAAGGCGCTACTGATCGTCCCGGCGTGGCCTGACTTGACCCACCTCAAATTGATTTGGTGGTGGTCGAGGTTCGGATTCTTCCCGAGGGCGTTGCGAAGGAAATCGGATTTGGTCTCTTTCTTCGGACCCGTCTTCTTGGCCATGCGTCCCTCCTGCCGTGCTCAGCCTGATGAAGTGTTTTACGACTCCCGTAGGTTGTATGGCGATAATTTGATTTTTAATAAGTAAGCAAAAGGCGGTCGGCCACGACCTCGCCCTCGAGCGACTGCCCGCCCATCTGGAACCGCCGGAGCATCGACCGGCCGCAGTTGACCAGCGCCTCGTGCTCGAACAGGTCGTTGGGGATGGGAATCGCGCAAATCTTCTCGCCCGTCCGCTTGGTTCCGTCGATGCTCAGCGCCACCTTCACGCCGCGTGCCTTGCATTCGCCGATGACCCGGAACAGCCGTGAAAGGCGAAAGGACTGGGCGCCGTAGAGGATGGCCTGGGTGTCGGTGTAGGGCGGGTCGCAGTAGACGAAGTCGCCCGCCTTGGCCTGGCTCATCGCTTCCTCGAAGTCCGCAAGCAGGAACGTCGTTCCGGCGGTCCGGCGCGACCACTCGCGGACGCGCAGTGCGAACTTGGTGGCGGGAATCGGGGTATGCACACCACATCGCGTCGACATGTACCCGTCTCTTTTGCGGAACCGGACGACACCACCATAGCAGGACCGGCAGAGGAAAAGTAAGTCGGCCGCGTTGGGGGCTGCATTGAACGACGCCTTGATCCGTTCGTACTGGGCGACCTTCTCGCCGCCCATCATGCTCGCGCGTCGCTCCGCGTACCATCGGATCAACGTCTCTGGGGCCCGGTGAAGGGTCTGCCAGATCTCGGTCAGGGGCGGGAACACGTCGGAGCCGACGGCCTGGGCCGGGGCGAGCGTGGCGAGCACGCTCCCGCTGCCGATGAACGGTTCATAGTAGGTGCCGAATTGCGACGGAAAGTAAGAGACGATATTGTGTGCAAATCTTTGCTTGTTGCCGACCCATTTGAGGAGTTGGCTCTTGAACGGCTTGACGCGTCGTGATTCTGGTTCCTCGAACACGCCAAGCGGCACGGCTGCCCCCTTGCGAAGTCGTGGTGTCGGGTTCTCTCCCTTTATTCTGTTTGATTCCATCTTAGTCGGCGGGGAAGTGAGTGCAATTGGATTGTATCGCGGTGGCCGGTTCTGGTGAAATTGAGCGATGGACCTGACTCTGCTGAGCGTGCTCGGGATCGTTCTGGCCGGTGGGTTCACTGGGGTGCTCGGGGCGGTCCTCGGCACCGGTGGCGGCGTTCTGCTGATTCCGGTGCTGGTGCTGGGCCTGGGCGTACCGATGCACTACGCCGTGGCCACCAGCATCGTGTCGGTCATCGCCACCTCCAGCGCGGTGGCCAGCACGAACGTCGAGCGAGGCACGGCCAACATGAGGCTGGGCATGACGCTGGAGGTGGGCACCGCCCTGGGGGCGATTGCCGGGGGCCTGACTGCCGCCTGGCTCGCGCCCCGAGTCCTCGAGGGCCTCTTCGCCCTGGTCCTGCTGCCAACGGCCGTGTTGATGTGGCGGGGACGCGGGGAACTCGACGAGGCTGTCGCCTCGGAGGGCGAACGAGCGAACCCCTCGTTGATCGGGCCACCTGAACGCGTGCTCGGAGTCCTGGACGCTTGGTATTACGATGAGACGGAGGGGCGATTCGTGGCGTATCGGGTCCGACGCCTCGGGGCGGCCTTGGGGATTTCCTTCCTGGCCGGGAACCTCTCGGGCCTGCTTGGGATCGGCGGCGGCGTGTTCAAGGTGCCTGCGCTCCATTTGCTCTGTGGCGTACCGATCCGGGCGGCGGCGGCGACCTCCAACTTCATGATCGGGGTGACCGCCGCCGCCAGTGCGTTTCTCTACTACGGGCGGGGCGAGGTCCGACCGGCCTTGACGGCCGCCGTGGTGCTTGGCGTACTGGGCGGGTCGGCGGCGGGCTCGGCCCTGAACCGCCGGGTCCGGGGCGCCTTGGTGCGCCGGCTGTTCGCGGTGCTGCTGGCGGCCGTCGCCGCTCAGATGCTCTCCCGAGCCATGGCGGGGAGGCGATGATGGCCCGGGACGAGGGGACGGGCCGGCTGGAGCACTGGGTCCACCGAAGCCTCCTGGCGGGCCTGGCCCTGAGCGGACTGCTGCTCGTCGCCGGCCTGGTCCTGGTCCTCATGCGAGGCCAAGCCCGCCCCGAGGGGCGCCCACCCGCCCTGGCCGTCATGCTCCAAAGGGGGTCCACGGGTGAGGGAACCGCGTTGTTGGAGTTGGGGTTGCTGATCCTGATGCTCACCCCAGGGCTTCGGGTTGCCGTCCTGGCACTGGGATGGGGGCTGGCGGGCGAGAAACGGTTCTCGACCGTGGCGTTGATCGTTCTCGGATTGCTTGGCCTGAGCCTCTTCCTCGGGGTCGGGTGAGGCGGGAATCGAACCTGCTGCCCTCTCGACACTTGGATACTTCCATCGCGAGAATCAAGCACGCCACGAGATCAGGTTCCGAGGGTTTACCGATGGCTGATTGGATTAACCTGTTTTCTGAGATCCCCGCCGACCTCTCGGAAGAGCTCTTCCAAACGCTCCTCAACGCGCCCGGCCTGCGGATCGAGCGGATCGTCTCCCGGGGCCACGTCTCTCCCGAGGGCTTTTGGTACGATCAGGAGACGCACGAATCGGTGCTGCTCCTGAGCGGGGCGGCACGCTTGACATTCGAAGGCGAGCCGCCGATCGACTTGGTGCCAGGTGCGTTCGTTAACATCCCCGCGCGCCAGCGGCATCGCGTGGATTGGACCGACCCAACGCAGCCGACGGTCTGGTTGGCGATCCACTACGGGGCCGGGGTGGCCCCGAAGCTGTAACGTCGTGAAGCGACAAACGTGGCCGTCGCGGCGCAGCTGAAAATGTATTTATAATGCGAGTATCTAGATTCGTGTGGCGGGCCAGTCTGATGTTTTCATTCGGCTGAAAGAGGTTTTTGATGCCGAGTGGGAGGACGCGACGGACCAGCCGTTAGGCGGGCTCTTGGATTGAGATTTGGTGTAATGACGTACGTGGCACCCAGGGCTCACGCACAATAGAAAAGAATGTCGCGGCTACATGTTTAGCGGTCGGTTTGCATGTGGGCCTCGACGAACCAGAGCCACTTGTCGATGCCGCGTGAGACCTCGGTGAACAGGTCGGCCGTGTCGAGATCGCCGAGATCACCGGACTGGTCGATGGCTTTTCGTGCCTTGGCGCCGAAGGCGGCCAGCGCCGAAGAGAGGGCCTCGACGTGGCTGCGGCCGTCCGCCGCATGGAGCCAGGTAGCCAGGCACTCCAGTTGAGACGTCTGGGAACTTCAGTGAAGATGGGTGGTCGACTGTCGAGCTTGATAGACAATCCAGGTTTCCTGCCTTGCCCGCCTTTGAGCATTCCAGTTGCGTCCGTTGCGGCGGCCATGGCCGATTGCCAGTGCGTCCCGGCGCGCCCAGGGCGGAGGTTTCCTGTTCTGCCGTGGGAACGGCGTGGTGGCCACGGAGGAGGGTCGGGCGATCATCGGGCTGCTCGGGGCGGCTGGACTGGATGAGTTGTTGCCGGAGGGGTGAGGCTGGACGCAGGGAATGGCGATCCCCTACGGGTCGGTTCCCCTCCGGGTTCGCACGGGATATCCCCGACCATTACGCGCTTCGCCGCTGTCGGGCTGCTTATTCTTCCCCTCGCCGCGTGATTTCGAGCCTGAACCGGCTGTGGATCAAACTGAAAATGAGCGTAACGCAGATCATCGGCCCGGACATGATCGCTCCGAGCAGCCCTCCGATGCGAATGCCACGAATCTCGGGCGGCGATTTCGATAGCTCGCTCGATTGAAGAAGCGGTGAAAACAGCAGTTCGAGCAACTTTAGGACGGCATCGGGGAAAAATAGGCACAACAACGCTCCCAAAGCCAGGATCGCTCCGCTCACTACCGCAGCCGAATCCACAAAGCGCTTTCGCACGTGCCGCCGAACCAGAGCGAAGCGGAATTTCCTTGTCAGTGCGAGATAGAGGCTCAGGGCGAAGAAATCGAAGAGCGGCATTAGCCCGAACAACCCGATGAAGCTCGGGCTGAAGCCGATGATAGTCTCGAGAGACCTGAGCAGGGTCAGGTTCAGGGCGGCGAAGGCGATCATCCAGAGCAGCAGCGATATCCGGAACATCGGCGACTCCTTTTTGCCGGATGATACGGCATCAGTCCGATGAGAGCAAAGAGCTGGGCGTCCCGGCCAAGAGGCCACTTCCGCGTCAACCTATCGCTCCTCGCCTGTTTCCTACGCCGTCACCTAGGCGATCCACCTGCTAACCGCAGGTCCGGAAGGAGCCAGGTGAAGGAGCCAGGTGAAGGAGCCAGGTAGCCATGCACTCCAGTTGGGACGTCTGAGAGCGTCAGTGAAAATGGGTAGTCGACTACCGATAGCAAGGACATGCATTGTGCTACCGGCCTGAGTGATGTTAGATCGTCGGAACGAGCGTTTCGTCTCGAGTTTTCGGCCCATTTTCACGCGCGGACTGGACTGTCCCGGCGACTCGATCCCGCCTTTTGCCGGATCGCACTCCGGCGGCCGGCCGCAGGTCGTAGGGAACCACTGTGGACAAGCGGGGCCAGCTTGCGCTCGCGCAGCAGTCGATACCACGGAGGGACCATGATTGAACCGATTAACCCCAATCGGAGCCGGAGACCAGGCATGATGGATGTGGGCTCGTCCGGCAAACTGCCACGGTCTTACGTGCGGGCCGGACAACCCCCCAGGTTCGCCAGGTGGTGCAGTCCCAGGCGGTCGGCCACCTCACGCAACCGCTGCCGGCTCGAGGCGAAGTACCGCCCCAGCAACCGGCCACGACTCAACTTCAACAGCCGCGCCGACCACGACTCGCCATCGCTCCCCAGCCGAGCGAACACCCCGGCAAGCTCGCCCGAGATCGACGCCTTGCCTGCCCGGAACAGCCGACCCGTGTAGTCGATGAGTAACAGATAGTTCCCCAGCGTGAAGCCCTCGACCATCCCCTCGCGCGTCGAGTCCAAGCCGCGGCGATCCTCGATCGGACAGAGCCAGAGCGACTCCTGACCGGAGGAAACCGCCTGCGCGGTCACGCTCCCCGATTCGGCGGCCTTGAGCGTCTCGACACGCCCCTGTTCCTCAACGTGTTCGACCCGCTGCTTGATCGAGGTGTGCTCACCCGCCTCCGGTGCCGCCACGAGGCCCGCCGCAACCGGGTTCAGGTCGATGTACGCGCAAGTCGCCAACAGCGCCTCTTCGTCGAGGATCGCCACGCTTTTATACCGCCCCTCGAAGAACGCCCCGCGCGCCCCTTCTTCGCGATTGACCAGCCGCGCCAGCGGTTCCTTGAGGCACTTCATGAACCAACTCAAGCTCTGCAATCGCTGGCGTGCAGTGGCCACCCAGCCTTCGTCCTTGAGCCGCCCCTCGACCCAGGCCTGGGAGACCTCAAGTGGCTGTCGCAATTGATCGCGTGGGGGAAAGAGCCGCCCCCCAGCGACGGACGACCTCCTCGTCGGACCAGGCTCCGGCGCGTTGCGGGTCGAGTCGGACCAGGACGTGGAGGTGGTTGTCGAGCACGGCGAACCCACCGACGGCGATGGAGAAGAGGTCCGTCAACTCCTGAAGCCGGTTTTCGATCCACTGCTTGCGGTCAGAGCCGCCCTCGCTGAGCAGGAAGGCGCGTCGGACGCATCGCGTGACGCAGTGATACCATCGTGTGACGTCGGGGTCGACGAGATGAGCGCGAGCGATCGTCATTGTTGGGTGTCCTGGGTGAATCTGATGAATCTACTATCTTCTGATCCAATGATCCAGAGTGCAACGCATGTCCTTGTCATCCATCCCCTCATCCCCTCATCCCCTCATCCCCTCATCCCCTCATCCCCTCATCCCCTCATCCCCTCATCCCCTCATCCCCTCATCCCCTTGTCATCCCGTGTCATCCCGTGTCATCCCGTGTCATCCCGTGTCATCCCGTGTCATCCCGTGTCATCCCGTGTCATCCCGTGTCATCCCGTGTCATCCCGTGTCATCCCTTGTCATCCCTTGTCATCCCGTGTCATCCCGTGTCATCCCGTGTCATCCCGTGTCATCCCGTGTCATCCCGTGTCATCCCTTGTCATCCCTTGTCATCCCGTGTCATCCCGTGTCATCCCGTGTCATCCCGTGTCATCCCGTGTCATCCCGTGTCATCCCGTGTCATCCCGTGTCATCCCGTGTCATCCCGTGTCATCCCGTGTCATCCCGTACGGAGGGCAATCCTCCGGGGCGACCCGGCCCTCAGTGGCGAGGTCTGGGCGGTTCAGTGAGCATGGGCGCTGGTCGCCGACCTTGATGGATTATCCAGATTCCCCGCCTTATCCTCTTTAAGTGCCTGGCTATCGACCGGGCATCAGCCAGGTTCCCCATTTTACCTTCGTTAGGTGCCTGGATGCCGACCGACGTCGTTCTGCTGGTTTTTACCCGGATTTATTGGCTTGCGATTTGTGTCCGGGTAATATTCGCTCGGTACAACAATCATAACCCACTACTGACGTGAATGACGTGCAATCCAACTCCTACACAAGCTTCGATGGCCATCGGCGCATCGCGTCCGGCCCGCTACAAGCGGTTGCCTTGGTGGTCAAGCTAGCCATCGAAGGCGGAGTAGTCTACCCGTTCTGATCTTCGATGACGCCACCGGTCGCTCAATTGACATCAAGACGAGAGGATCGAACGAAGAAGTGGTGGCACGGCTGGCTACCTCCAAACCTGTCAGCACAGAAGCTCCTGTTGACGATCCCCGAGGCTGAGGCCGCCCAAAGCTGGGGGGCGTTCCCTGCGAAGTGAAATTGCTACCTCAGCACTGAGAATGGCTGGCAACACAACTAGGCGGCGCGTCCGTGGCCCTGCGCAAACTGGTCGAGGAAGCCCGTCGTACTCACGCCGACAAAGACAGAACCTGCGAGACGTAAGAGTGTACATGTCACTTCATGTCAGCAATGGCGGGCGACCGGTCCGGATTTGAAGAAGCGACCCACGCTATTTGTGAATGACCGGACGAAGCTCAACGAACTCATCGCTACATGGCCGAGTGCCGTGCGTGACCATGCTACCTGGCTTGCGTTCAGCAATGATGTGCAGAATCCACTCGCCAACAACTGAATAAAACAATGCACATTTTTAGAAAGGATGTCGTGATGGTATCACATCGCAAGACGCTCGTCAGCGATGACTATTTTTCTCCGGTCCCCGATGAGATCGCGGCGGACGATCTCCCGGTCGTCGGCACACTTCCCCCCCAACTCTCGGGCCTCTACCTGCGGAACGGGCCCAATCCCAGGATCGGGTCAGCGCCTCACTTTTTCGCCGGAGACGGCATGGTACACGGCGTCAGGCTCGATGCCGGCGAAGCACGCTGGTATCGCAACCGGTATGTCAAAAGCAAACGAGACGGCGGGATCCGCGGCGGCGGCTCGTCCAATACCCACGTTTTCGCCCACGCTGGGCGAATCCTTTCTTTCGTCGAATCCGCCCTCCCGATCGAGCTTGACCGGCACCTCGAGACCGTCGGCCCGGTCGATTTCGGAGGTGTCAGGACGGCCTTCACCGCGCACGGAAAGATCGATCCCGGCACGGGCGAGCTCATTGCCTTCGGCTACCAGTTTGCGAGCCCGCATCTGACCTTCTACCGCATCGATCTCGCCGGCCAGGTCGTCGAATGCCGCGTCATCGACATGATCGCCCCTTGCTATCTGCACGACTTCGCGATGACAGAACATTACATCGTCTTTTTCGACACGCCAGCTCTCATGTTCAAGGAGTGGGGCGGCGGCGAGGTGCCGTTTCGCTGGCAGGAAGGGCGCGGCACACGCATCGTCGTCGTGCCGCGTCAAGGCGGCGAGGAGCGCTGGTTTGACGTGCCGGCGTGCCAATTGGGACATACGGCCAACGCCTTTGAGCGAGACGGGTGCATCGTGGTGGACGGGATTCGCACCGACCGCTTCCTGGCAGACATGGCGGCCGATCCACCAATGTTTCATCGCTGGGAGATCGACCTCACGCGAGGCGTCGTTACGGAGAGGACGCTCGACCGCCATCCTGTCGAGTTCCCACGCGTCGATGAGCGGTACAGCGGTCTCCCATATCGCTACACCTATGCCGTGGAGTTTCGCGATTTCGGACCTGCGAGCCCACCGCAAAGCTCCCTTCTGCGATGCTACGATGTCGAGACAGGAACATCGATCGCGAAGGACTTCGGGGTTCGCTACATACCCGGCGAGCCCGTTTTCGTGCCGAAGTCTTCAGATGCCGCTGAGAACGACGGGTGGGTGCTTTCGCTTCGCTACGACCGCGAACTTGATCGGAGCGACCTAGTCGTCCTCGATGCGACCGAGTTCGGTGGCGATCCGGTGGCCGTCGTGCAACTGCCACGACGTGTGCCTTTCGGGTTCCACGGGAGTTGGGTTGCAGCAATCTCGGAGTCAGCAGAGCAGGATGACAGTAAGTCCAAACAGAATTGTCCGTTGTAAGGTTGCGTTCCCGGAGAAACCAGAGGGCAAGAGAGGGCAAGAGTCGCCAGGCACTTCAGTGGCGAGGCCTGGGAAATTCAGTGGAGATGGGCGCCTGGTCGCCGACCTCGATGGATTTTCCAGGTTCCCCGCCTTACCCTCTTTAGGTGCCTGGCCACCGACCGCCCCGGGGTAATGGTCAATCCTCAGGTTGAAGCCCAATGCCCTGGATTTTGCCGGCCTTCTCCAGGGCGAAGGAGATCTTGAGCGTCTCGTTCTCGAAGACCGCTCGGTACCGCAACCGTACGCCTTCATCGCTCTCTTTCCGTTCCAGAAGCTGAAACTTCTTCAGGTCGCCGAACGAAGCAAGCCTCGCTCGATCTTCCTTGATCCGTGGAACAAGCGTCTTTTTCGACTGGTCCGTGAAGAGTTCGGGATCGAGTTCCCCCTTCAATGCCCCTTCAAGCACGCCCTTGAGGCGATTGGTGGTCGGCTCGTCTTGATCCGCGATCGGCTCCTCCGCTTTCGCCGCCAGCGCCGGCACCAACCGACCGGCGATTCCCTGCGCGAGGGCCCCCGAATGGCCCCCGTCCGCGTTGGTCAGGACGATGACGGTCAACTTGTCGTCCACGAAGCGTGAGAGTTGCGTGGAGAAGCCCGGAATGCCGCCGCCATGTGAGATTCGTCGATGCCCGTTGACCTTCGCGATCTCCCAGCCAAAACCGTATCCCGGCTCCCCGCCCTTGCTCAGTCGTGTCGGCGTCCACATCGGTTCCAGGCTCGTCGCCTCGAGCAGGACATGATTGCTGAGGGCGGTGTCCCACTTCAGCAAATCGCTGATGCTTGAAACGAGCATGCCTGCCGCAAACGGCTGGGTCGGGCTGACGTAATCCCCATTCCTCAGTTCCTTGGCATCCCAGTGGTAGCCCTGCGCACGGTTCGGGATGATCGCTTGGAGTTCGTTCACGCGAGTCTGCGTCATCTCGAGCGGCTTGAAGATGCGCTCCGCCAGGAACTCGCCGTAGGACTTGCCGGTGACCTTCTCGATGAGCATCCCCAGCAAGAAGTAGCCCGTATTGCTGTAGTTCCACTTCTCGCCCGGCGCGAATTCCAGCGGCTCCTTCGCCACCAGGTCGAGGATCTCGCGCTGAGCGTAGTCTTTCCGCGCCGTCTTGTGGAAATCTTGGACGGAGGTATAGCTCTTGATTCCGGACGTGTGGCTCAGCAGATGGCGGACGGTCACCTTTTCCCAGGCCGCCGGCAGATCCGTCAGTCGCTCCGTGATCTCGTCGTCGAGCGCGAGTTTGCCCTCACTCACCAGCATCATGATCGCGGTCGCGGTGAACGTCTTGGTGACCGAGGCGAGTTGGTAGACCGTGTTCTCTGTGGCCGGGACGCCGAGTTCCACATTCGCTAAGCCATACCCTTTCGCCAGGACCACATGTCCATCTTGCACGACGGCCACGGAAACGCCCGGGATATGGCGCTTCTGCATCACACGCTGGACGTAGGCGTCGATACCCTCGGATGTGGCACCCGTCGTCGCCTCGGCCTTGACCGACTCGGGGGGCCGAGGCACGTCTTGGGCCCGGGCGAACGACGCGTCTGAGACGATGGAGAAGAGAATCACGCCAATCAGGAATTTCATTGCAAGATCCCATTCATTCGTTTCGAGAGGTAGAGGGACCCCTCATGCCGAGAGGAGGTTGCTGTCGACGAGGCCTGCCCCAATACCATTCGGAGCGGATTCCGCGAAATTCGGGCTTGGCGTGCATTTTAACCCGATTCAGCGACCGTCAAGCGGGCACGCTGCTTCTCTCGATTCGATTCATCGGCATCGGGAGGAACGGGCAAGAGTCGCCAGGCACTTCAGAACCACCCGCCGCGAGCGGCAGGCGAGGCACCAACAACCGAATCCGGGTCGGCAACCCCTACCCGGCTTTCGGTGTTTCTTGCGTTCACTCACGCTTATCCATTGCCTCGCAAGCCACGACCTCGTAGGGCTTAAAGCTGGGAGATGCCCCCGTCGACGACGAGCTCGACGCCGACGATGTAACGGGATTCGTCGCTCGCCAGGAACAGCGTCGCCTCGGCAATCTCCTCCGCCGTCCCGAGGCGGCCGACGGGCACCTGCGTAGCGAACTTGGCCTTCCTCTCGCGTACCTCCTCCGGCGTGCCGCCGAACTTGTCCTGGATGGGCGTATCGATAGCCCCCGGGCTCACCGCGTTGACGCGGATCTTGCGGTCCAGAAGTTCCCGCGACCATGAGCGGGCCAGGGATCGCACCGCCGCCTTCGACGCGGCCAGAACAGAGAGCCCGGGGAGTCCGACCGTGTTGAGGAAGGACGTGTTGAGGATGACCGAGCCCCCCTCACGCAGGATCGGCGAGACCGCCTGCATCGAAAAGAAGACGCCTTTGACGTTGATGTCCATCATCGCGTCGTAGAGCTCCTCGTCGGTCTCAGCGAGCGGCGAGGCTTTGGCGACGCCGGCGTTGGCAAAGAAAATGTCGAGCCCGCCGAACGCCTCACCGATTTGTGTGGCGGCCGCCTTCATGTCCGAGATCGAGCGGGCGTCCGCGGCGATGACCAGTGCGTCGTCGCCTAACTCCTGCCGCACCTGCTCGAGGCGTGCCTTGTCGCGCCCGGTGACGGCGACCCGCGCTCCCTCGCGGGCGAAGAGCTTCGCAGTCGCCAGGCCGATGCCGCTCGTGCCGCCGGTGATCAGCGCCGTCTTGCCTTGCAATCTCATGTCAAACTCCTTGGATTAGGAAGGAAATCGATTCGGCCTGCCCGTCATCGAGCCCCGAGCGACGCCTCCTGCCGGGTCCGCGATGCGAACCTGCGGATGCGCTCGTGCTGATCCGCGAGTAGGTCCGCCAGGCGGGCTTTCACCGCGGCGAGGATGTGCGGAGGCGCCTCCTCCGGCGTGCCTGAGGTGAACGGCGGGGCCGGTGCGTACTCCACGGTGAGCTGGACCATCTTCGCGACGTCCTCGCCCAGCAACTCGGCAATCAGGGTCAGCGCGAAGTCGGCCCCCGCCGTGATCCCGCCGCCGGTGATCACGTTGCCATCGCGCACGACGCGCCCGGCGTCGGGGATCGCACCGAATTCGGCCAGTACGTCCCGGCACGACCAGTGGCAGGCGGCGCGACGCCCCTCCAGCAGGCCCGCCGCCCCGAGGATCAGCGACCCGGTGCAGACCGAGGTCAGGTAGCTTGCCGACCCCGCCAGGCGGCGGATCGCCGCCATGAAGCCGTCGTCCTCGATCGCCCCGATGACCCCGGGGCCGCCTGGGATGCAGATGACGTCGCAGCGCTCGATCACGTCCAGGTCGGCGAGGTTGCTGAAGGTCAGGCCGTGGACCTCGATCGGCTTTCCTCCCCTGGAGGCCACGATCAGCCGGAGGTCGGGGGCATTCGTGAAGAATTCGTGCGGGGCGGCAAAGTCCATGAGCTCCGCGCCCTCGAAGAGGGGGATCAGGATGCTGGTCATCGGCAAGTCTCCCGGGAGATGCAAAGGTTTGTGTCGGACGCGGGCCGCTCAAGGCCCCGTTCGCGTTCCCAACATCCCAGAAGGCGCCGATGGCGTAAAGGACAACTTTCCCTCGTTTCAGGTCATGGTGTTGATCTGGTTCGGGGATGGCGAGAAAGGCATACTTCCCTTAGATTGGGACGCGACGCATTCGAAATGCCTGCGAGGAAAAACGCTGATGGCCCAGCCCCGTACCAAGCGAAGTTCCGCGTCGAAATCCGGTCGCGCGGATGAAAGCGCAGGCCGCAAGGAGTCCACCCGTGACATCGCGTTCATGGTCTTCCCCGGCTTCCAGATCCTGGACCTGGGCGGGCCTCTGGCTGCGTTTGAGGTGGCCGGAGGGATCGCCGCCGACGAGCCCTACCGGCCTCATGTCGTCTCCCAGAGCGGCGGCCCCATCATCAGCTCATGCGGCCTGGAGATCGCGACTCGGACGATCCGGCCGGGGGCCTATGACACGTTCGTCGTGGTCGGTGGCGCGCCGCTCACGAGCCCCTCGGACATGAATTCCCTGCTGCACCGGACGGTCCGCGAGAGCGTCGGTGGAACCCGGCGCGTGGCGAGCGTCTGCACGGGGGCGTTCATCCTGGCCGGGGCGGGGCTGCTCGACGGCAGGCACGCCACGACGCACTGGAAGTACGCAACCCTGCTCCAGCGGCTCTACCCTCGCGTTAGGGTGGAGGGGGACCGCATCTTCACGAAGGACGGGGGCATCTGGACCGCCGCGGGCATCAGCGCCGGGATCGACCTGGCCCTGGCGATGATCGAGGAAGACCTCGGTGCGGAAGTGTCTCGCGCGACAGCACAGATCCTGGTGGTCTATCACCGCCGGCCCGGCGGGCAGTCCCAGTTCTCGGCCATGCTCGACATGGAGCCCGAGTCGGACCGCATCCGGGATGCCCTGACCTATATCCGCGAACATCTGACCGAGGCGCTCTCGATCGAGGATCTGGCGGAGGTCGCTTGCCTGAGTCCCCGCCAGTTCGGGCGGGTCTTCCTAGCCCAGACCGGGGAGACCCCGGCTAAGGCGGTGGAACGCCTCCGGGCAGAGGCGGCCCGCCCGAGAGTGGAGCGAGGTGCGGAGCCGATCGAGGCCATCGCCCGCGATGTCGGCTTCGCCGATCCGGAGCGTATGCGGCGAGCTTTCCTGCGGGTTTTCGGCCATCCTCCGCAGAGTATTCGCCGAATGTCCGTCGGTGACTCATCTCGGCAGCAATAGAAGGCCGGGGTGGCGTCCGCCCCGGCCCTTACGCTCACCGAGGCATGGCCTGTGAACGTCGGTTGAAAAGCGTATCGCCCAGTAAACAGATGTTACCTGTCTGAGCTCGGGTCGTCCACAGGGCCGACAGCTCAGCTACTCGACTTTCGTTCACGGGACTCGTGCTCGACACCTTCCTGTCACGATTCAAGCCATCCGGAGCGACGCGACCACGCTTTGCCTCCTTGAGCCGATAACTCTCACTGCCCGTCTCCACGATGTGGCAGCGGTGCGTCAGGCGATCCAACGCAGCCGCCGTCAAGCTCGCGTCCAACAGCACTTCCGTCCAACGCTCGGGGGGAAACAAAGGGGCCATTCCAATAGTGTTCGGCACGAAATTTGCGCCATCTCCACCCAGGCCAATCTTGCCCTCAAGGGCCGAAAACGGGGATTTCGCAAGGACTTTCGGCACAGAATTTGCGCCTTCTCCACTCAAGTGCATCTTGCCGTCATTTTGGCAGGGCCTTGGGAATGGCAAAACGCTCAGCAAAACCTCTGAAACCCCGAGATATCCAGGGGTTGAAGTACGTCGAGCGGTTACTGCCGCTGCTCGACCAACTCCACGATGTCGGCTGCCAACGCGACAGGTCCGGTAATCGCAGCCTGCATTACGATCAGTATTGCATGCTCGTCTTACTCTTCCTCTTCAACCCAGTCCTCCGTTCCTTGCGCTCCTTGCAACAGGCGAGCACACTCAACAACGTGCAGCGCAAGCTCGGCTGCGCCCGGGCCTCGTTGGGGTCGCTCTCCGAGGCCGTCGAGGTCTTCGAACCCGAGCGGCTGCGCGGCATCATCGAGTCCCTCGCCGCCGAAGTGAAGCCCGTCCGCGACGTGCGCGGCGGCCACCTCGCCCATGCCCTGACGGCCGTCGATGGCAGCGTGGTCAAGACGCTCAAGACCATCGCCGAGGCCGCCTTCATGAACGACAAGAACGGCGGCTCTCACAGCGGCTGGCGACTCCACACCCACTTCGCCATCGACCGCCACGTCCCCACCCGGATCGAGGTCAGCGCCGCTGCCAACAGTGGCCATAACGACGAGAAGAACCGACTCCGCGCCGCCTTGCAGTCCGACCACTGCTACGTCCTGGACCGTTGGTATGCCCAGTTCACCCTCTGGAACGACATCGTGGCCGCGGGGAGCAGCTATGTTTGCCGCATCCGCGACAACAGCAACCTCAATGCGGTCATCGAAGAGCGCCCGGTCTCGGCGACAGCCGCGGCTGCCGACGTCCTCCGCGACTTCATCGTGGACCTCGGCGCCGCCAAGAAGCCCGACGAGCGGCCGGCCCATCGGGTGCGGGTGATTCTGGTGAAAACGACGCCCCACACCAAGCGTGGGGGCCGCAAAGGGGGCACGGCCGGTCCTCCCAGCGACGGCGTGCTGCGGATCGCCACGAACCTCCTGGATGTTCCCGCCGAGGTGATCGCTGACATCTACCGACACAGGTGGACAATTGAACTCTTCTTTAGATTTTTCAAGCACGTGCTCGGCTGTCGCCACCTGCTGAGTACGCATCCCAAGGGGATCGAGATCCAGGCGTACTGCGCGATCATCGCGTGTCTGCTGATCAGCCTGTGGACGGGCCGCAAGCCGACGCTCCGGTCTTACGAGATGATCTGTCTGTACTTCGCAGGCTGGGCGAGCCTTGAGGAACTCTTGGACCATATTAGTAAATTAAAATCTGAAGAGACGTAGTGCCCGCGGCTCGACTCCCAAGTCCGCGGTGTTCGCTGCTGCGCGGTGGTTTGTAGTTCACCCGAGTCGTCGGCTCGCCCCAGGTCACCGAGAACGTCCCGCACGCCTCTGCGGGGCGGCCGTGTCGGCCAGGCTTCCTCGCTTCAGGAAGACAGGGAGCTCACGCTCCCCGCTCGCCTGGGAGGCGAGCATGCGCTGGCCTGGTGGCTGGTTTCGCTTGTGCGAAAGGCAAGTGGGGAGCGTGAGCTCCCTGTCCCTCCCCCAGCAAAGCCGAAAGCTCGTGCCCACTGGGGCCGCAGGTCCCCCGCCCGCCCCACAGGGTCGTGTGAAACGCTCTGAGGGGGAGTTCCCCGGGTTGCCGGCTTGCCGTTGCTCGGATCGCCCCCCCCCACAGCAAACGGAGTGCCGAACACTATTGGGGCCATTCGTCAATATGCCCGCTGTCTGGGCAAGATAGGCATTGCTTGGGGCTGAGAAATGAGGCCGGAACGAATGATACGAGGATAAGGATTCCGTACGGGAGCTTTTCAGGCTCCTGTACACTGTTTTTGCGACGAAAGCCGTTGTACGCCCGCTCTTGGCCTTGTGCCATTCGGCCCGGAGGCCGCTCGCGGCCCGGTGTCAGACACTGGCATCGGTCCGGTCACGGCCGGTCGATCCGCACCGCGTCGCGGAGCTGAGTGCCACCTTGGTGCGACCCGTGTTAAATATGCCGTTTGAGTTTACGTGTGCCACCTCGATCGGCAATCCCTCGATCAACGCCTTCGCATGCGACATGTCGGCCGCCTGGCCCGGCGTCAGGATCAGCTTGGCGGGCAGTCCGAGGCCGCTGACGGCGCCATGGATCTTTGTCCCAAACCCGCCCCGACTGCGGCCGAGAGCTTGCTCGGCCTGGCCGCCGGTGCCGTCCTCTTTTTGGGGGCGCCGGCGGCGCAGGGGTGCGCCCGGATGATGGTTGAGTCCAGGATGAGCCATTCCAGGTCGGGGTCCTGCAGCGCCTCAAATATCTGTTGCCAGATCCCCTTGCGAGACCAGCGGTCAAAGCGTCGCCAGGTCGAGTTTCAGTGGCCGAATCGCTCGGGCAGGTCCCGCCATGGGGCCCCGGTCCTGGCGATCCAGAGGACGGCGTCGACGAAGAGGCGGTTATCCTTGGCGACCTTGCCATGCTGGCCTGGCTGTCCAGGCAGGAAGTCCTGGATCCGGGCCCAATCGTCGTCCGAGATGGCGTGGCGCTGTCGCATGTCGGGTCCTCCATGGTGTCGAAGCAGGACCCCAGTTAACCGAAAATGCCCACCTGTTGTCCACACGACCTAGTCGGCTGATCGATTACCCGGCTCGGGTCGGATCAGCCAATGAATCAAAGATAATCATTTTGTCCGTGCGTGTGAGGACGCTGAGGAATTCGGGCGGAAACCGCCGGCCGGGAGTACCGGGGCACGTTCGAATGATTCGGGGATCGTGCCGGTCAGGCTTCCGAGAAAGGTCACGAGGCTTTCGACTTCGGGATCGGAGAGCTCGATGTCGAGCTGGACCTTCGCCATGATGCGAACGGCCTTCGGCAAGTCGTTGATCACGCCGTCGTGGAAGTAGGGGGGTGTCATCGCGACATTGCGCAGGACGGGAACCTTGAACTTGTACAAGTCGGCAGGATCGTTGGTCACGCCAAAGCGGCCTTTGTCAATGTCGGGACTGCCGGTCGCCTTCCAGTACTCGGAAGCGACGCCGAACTTCCGGAACCCGAGTCCGCCGAGTCCTGGCCCCTTGTGGCAGTCGATGCAGCCGGTCTCGATGAACGTCCGTAACCCGTTCCGTTCGGCCGTCGAGAGGGCGTTGGGCTTGCCTCGGAGATAGTCGTCGAACCGGGACGGCGAGACGAGCGTCCGTTCGTAGGCGCCGATGGCTTTGCTCCAGTGGTCCTCCGAGATCGGATCAGGCTCACCGGGGAAGGATTCCTGAAACAAGGCGACGTAGCCGGGAATCGCCCGTATACGAGCCATCGCGGTCGCGTAATCCGGATTGCCGAAGCCTGGCCCGAGCAAGGACAGCTTCGCCTGCTCCTCGACGTTCGCGAACCGGCCGTCCCAGTGCTGCTTGAAGGAAAGGCCGGCGTTGAGCACCGTTGGCGCGTTGCGGGGAAGTGTCTGGTCGTGCACGCCCAGCGATTTCGGCAGTCCGTCGGTGGCATAGAGCGCGGCGAGATGGCATCGCGAGCAGCTCACGGCGCCATCGCTGGAAATCCGTGGGTCGAAGAACAGTTTGCGCCCGAGTCGGACGCGCTCCGGGCTGACGGGGAACTCCGCGGTCGCCATGTCCTTGGGGAGTGGCTCGAAGTGGCTCCGGGCCTCCTTGAGAAGGTCGGCGTCACTCTGCTCGTCCTGCGCGGGAGCGGATCGCGCGAGGAGACCGACTGCGACCAGTCCAATTATCCAGATGCGTGGGTAATCACCCCATGGGAGCGGTTTCATGAGTGACCTCTTGAGAACCATCGGGGAGAAGGGACGTGGATCGGCCGTTCAGGTTCGTCGACTCTGGTGGTGACGGCGTCGCGTACCTTGAGTCTGAGGCGATGCGACGCCGCGCCATTCCGATTTGGTGACTCAGCGGTCGGCTTGCAAGTGGGCCTCGACGAACCAGAGCCACTTGTCGATGCCGCGTGAGACCTCGGTGAACAGGTCGGCCGTGTCGAGATCGCCGAGATCACCGGACTCGTCGATGGCCTTCCGTGCCTTGGCGCCGAAGGCGGCCAGGGCCGAAGAGAGGGCCTCGACGTGGCTGCGGCCGTCCGCCGCGGCCGCCGGGTATTCCGGCAAAGTCGTTCGCTTCGCCACGCTCCGTGCGGTCCCCTCGGCCACGCCTCCGAGCTGCACTGCCCGTTCGGCGATATCATCCACATAGTCTTCGACGGCCGCGTTGACCTGGTCGAACAGTTCGTGGAGCGCGATGAAGTTTGGTCCCTTGACATTCCAGTGGGCGTGCTTGGTTTGCGTCTGCAGGTCGATACAGTCGGCCAGGCGTTCGTTGAGCAGCTTGATCGCCTTGGTGCGGACAGCCTCGGACAGGTCATTCTTCGTCTTGAACATCGCGGGCCTCCCGATCGTATCGTATTCGTGTGCCGACTCTCCGAGGCAGCGATTTTCCCAGGAATTGCATGCCCGGAGAAGTCCAGCGGTGCTCCAACAGTCTCGCGGAGAAAGTCGGGTCAACCCTTCATTGAATGTCCAAGGAATTTCTCCGACCTGAGGTGAGAAGCACCGCCACGAGGCCGAGAATCGGATGGCCGAACTCCTCCGGGGAGCGCGTGCGTCGCCGGGTCTTCCGACCTGACGCATCACCACCTGGCCGTTTTGTCGTATGATTCACGACTGGGAAAAAATCAGGATTTGCGTGTGGCTCATCAGGTTGTGAAGAAGGGACGCCCGACTCCGTGTATGGGGGGGCCGCTGACGGAGGAGAGATGGAGGAGCAGCCGCGGCAAGATTTGACCCTGATCTTGGGACTGGCCCGGGCTGGGGACGAGCAGGCCCGAGGTGAGCTCATCGCCTTGATTTACGATGAGTTGCGTCAGGTTGCCTCGCGTCTGATGCGTCGGGAGCGGTCCGACCATACGCTTTCGCCCACCGCGGTGGTCCACGAGGCGGTCATTCGGCTGCTGGGCGACGCGGTTTTCGATAAGGCCGCGGATCGGGGCTTTCTGTTTGCCGCGGCGGCCCGGGCGATGCGCGAGGTCCTCATCGACCACGCGCGGCGGAGAGCGGCCGACCGCCGCGGCGGGGGCCGGCAGCGGATCCCGCTCGACTTGATCTTGGACTATTTCGAGGAGCAGGGGTTGGATGTCGTCGCGGTTCACGAGGCTCTCGACCGGCTGGCCGAGTGGAACGAGCGCCAGGGGCAGGTCATGACGTTACGGTACTTCGGCGGCCTGACGGTGCCCGAGGTTGCCGCGGCGCTCGATGTCTCGGTGGTCACGGTGGAGCGAGACTGGCGACTGGCACGAGCCTGGCTCGGCGGCCAGCTCCGAGAGGGGGATCAGTGACACCGGAACGCTGGCGTCAGATCGACGATCTGTTCGATATCGCGGTCCGGCTCGGCCCCGCCGAGCGAGCGACCTGGCTCCGCGAGGCCTGCGGCGACGATGATGACCTGCGGGTCGAGGTCGGACGCCTCCTGGACGAGGACGCGCGGGCGGAGCAGGATGGGTTCCTGGCGCCGCCCGAGACGCCGGTCCCGCCTCCTCCTCGAACGAAGCACGGGCCTCCCCGCGGCGAACGCCGTCCCCCGGCCGGGCCGGGGCCGGTCGAGCACGACAGGGCGATGCCGTCGGTCGGCGAGGCCGGCGGATTCACGCCGAAGACCGTGATCTGGGCCAGGACGGGACCGCAGCCGTCGACCGGGGCCCAGACGCTGGCGCGGCAGCGGCTCCGTGAAATGACGATCATCTATCTCATGATTGCCGGGATGATGATTTTTTGGAAATACGTTGTCGTGAAGGACCCGGACCCGACCCAGGCGATCCCCTACGTCGTCGTCATCACAGTCCTCGGGGGGATCGCGATCCGTCTTTCGGGATCCAAGCCGCTTTCTCCATCGCTGCTCAAGGCGTTGGAGCTGGGGATCATTGCGCTGGTCGCGGTCGGATTCGCCTTCGCTCAATACCAGACCATGCTCGACTTCTCGCAGCGCGGGCTCGTAATGCGGACGCAGCTCGTGATGAAGAATCGGGTGCTCATCACTGCCGTCCTGATTCTTTCTTATGGAATCTATGTCCCGGTGAGCTGGTCCCGCGCGGCCTTGATCGTCGGACCGCTCGCCTTGTTGCCGTTCGCGACGTTATTCACGCTCTATCTCCGTCATCCCGAGTCGATGGGCTGGCTCGAGCAAATGGGGCTGGAGCATGGCACCACCCCGCTTGCGCTCATTGGCTTTGATGCGATGTTCCTACTGATCCTGGCTGCCGGATCCGCCTCCGGGGCCAACATGATTTCCCGGTTGCAACGGCAGGTCAAGGAGGCCCGGCAACTCGGCCAATATCGCCTCGGGCGGCGCCTTGGTGCCGGTGGGATGGGGGAAGTCTATCTGGCCGAGCACCAGTTCCTGAAGCGTCCTTGCGCCTTGAAGCTGATCCGGCCGGGCTCCGAATCGAGCCCGAAGGCCCTGGAGCGATTCGAACGCGAGGTCCGGCTCACCGCCACGCTCTCGCACCCCAACATCGTGGAAATCTACGACTATGGCCGGACCGAGGACGGGACCTACTACTATGTCATGGAATACCTGCCGGGCCTGAGTCTGGCGGAGCTGGTCGAGCACCATGGCCCGTTGCCGCCGGGGCGGGCCGTTTCGCTGTTGCGCCAGGTCGCGCAGGCCTTGCGCGAGGCCCACACGCTGGGCCTGATACACCGCGACATCAAGCCGTCGAACATCTTCGCCGCCCGGCGCGGCCGCGGGGGAATCCATGACGTGGCCAAGCTGCTCGACTTCGGCCTGGTCCGGTCCGCGGCGACCGGGAACGCGCCCCACCTGAGCGAAGTGGGTCAAATCCTCGGTACGCCGTTGTTCATGTCGCCGGAGCAAGCGTCGGGGAGCCGGGAGCTGGACGAGCGGAGCGACATCTATTCGCTGGGGGTCGTCGCCTACTACCTTCTGGCCGGTCGGCCGCCGTTCGACGAAGGAGGGGGGATCGGGGCGATGATCGCGCACGCACGCGACCCGGTGGTGCCGCCGTCGCAGGTCCGTGCCGGTATCCCCGACGACCTCGAACGCGTTGTGTTGCGGTGCCTCGCCAAAAGACCCGCCGACCGGTTCCCCGATGCCGAGAGCCTGGAGCGCGCCCTGGGCGAGTGCCGCTGCGCGGGCGAGTGGGGCCAGGACCACGCCGCCGCTTGGTGGCAAGCCCAGGCCGCCGGCCGAGTTCCGGCGCCGACGGGGTCCGCCGCGGGTTGAACTTCGATCGGCTGGGACAGAACGAGGCGATTGGGTCCAAGAATTGCGGCCTTTTGTCCTCCTGTCCGTTCGAGCGAATGCCGGGGCTTGCGGGCCCGGTCCCCTTGAAGGAGTCACTGGCCATGAGAGAGACCCGAATCACCCTGCCGGAGCTCGCCCTGATCGCCGGCACGCGCGGAATGCTTGGCGCCGGGTTCGGCCTACTGCTGGCGGACCGCCTGTCCGACGGCCAGCGCAAGGCCGTCGGCTGGACGCTTTTGGCCGTCGGTGCCCTGACGACCGTCCCCCTGGCGATGGAGGTGTTGAACGCGAGCCGATCCGTCGATCGGGAGGAGCGGATGGAGCCGAGTTCAACGCGGATGCCCTCGTACGTCGGCTGAACCGTGGACCATCTTGATCCGGCTTGGGATGAGCCTCCACCGATTCGCCGCCGCACCTTGACCTGCGGAATTCGGCGCAAAAGGCCGGACTCAGGCGCAAGCCGGGCGACTCGTTTCTGGACCGTGGAGCCCAACCAGGAGATCCAGTGATGAGCATGACAATCCGGAGCGAGGCGTTCGATGACGGCCGGGCGATCCCCCGTCGGTATAGCGACGATGGAGAGGATGTCTCGCCGCCCCTGGCCTGGTCGGACCTGCCGGAGGGGACGCGTGAACTGGCGCTGATCGTGGACGACCCGGATGCGCCCACGCCTGAACCATGGGTCCACTGGGTCCTCTGCAAGGTCCCCGCGGACGTCCAGGCCCTTGCGGAGGGTTTGCCGGGGTCGCCCAAGCTGAACACGCCCTCAGGCGCACGCCAAGGCAAGAATTCGTGGGGCGGGGACGGCTATCGCGGTCCTGCTCCACCCCGCGGTCATGGCACCCACCACTACCACTTCCAACTCTACGCGCTCGACGCGCCTCTGCAAACGTCAGCAGGGTTGGATAAGGGGAGCCTGCTTCGAGCGATGCAGGGCCACATCCTTGCTCGGGCGGAACTCGTCGGGACTTATCAACGATAGGTCGCACGCTCAGGCCTTGCCTCGGTGGGCGAGGTCGGAGCGAGGCGACCCTGCTCCGCGATCCTCGGCGGCTCCGCGGTCGAGGATCATCCTTTGACTTCGAGACGTCGCCCGCGGTTCGTCCCGCGCCGGGGCGCTGGGAGTGTGACTTCGAGCACGCCGTCTCGGAAGCTCGCGTCGGCCTGGTCGACCTCGACGCCTTCGGGGAGCGGGATATTGCGGTAGAAACTGCCGTAGGAGCGCTCGGTGTGATAGTAGCCCTCGCGGCGATCCTCATGCTCTTGTCGCCGCTCGCCCCGGATCGACACCGCCTCGTTCGTGACTTCGACCTGGACGTCGTCCTTGGTCAAGCCGGGGAGGTCGGCCCGGACCACCATTCGGTCACCTCGATCGAAGACCTCGACCTGGGGAGACCAGCCGGACAGGTCAAATCCCTCGGCGCGAGTCGCGAGCCGACGATCGGGCGACCAAGGCATCATCGAACTGGGCCCATGGCCGATGCCGAAGCCCTCGAAGACCCGGCCCATCTCCTCGGCAAACCGGTGCATGACGGCGAACGGGTCGCCCAACCACGGGGATGCCGTCGCCATTGTATGGGGCGCAAGGGGCGATGGCGGTCCTTCGGAGCGATCGGTTGTGCGCAACTCGGTCTCGCTCCCCTTTCTCGCCGATCCGTTTCCTCTTTCTTTAACCTTGTGCATGGTGAAGACTCCTTAGTTTTGAGGATCCCAGGAAGAGAGCATCCTCAAGGAGGTTGATTCGTCATGTTTTGTCGCTGGCCGTGTTGGTCTCCTGGTGTGATCTGGCCTGCGCCGACGGACTTGGTTCAAGGTCAAGGACCGACTCGGGTGGTGATCATGATTCCGGGGGGGCTGGCGACTCCGGACGATCCCCGGGGCAAACTGTTTCGCTTGTCGTCGTGGAGGCATTGGGCTTCCGCGGAGGCTTTGGCCAGACCGCGGACCGCCAGGCCGACACACAACGTTCCGAGGGCGAGGCTGGTCAGGCGGTTGCGCTTGATCGCCCTCGCGATCAGCAACCCACCGGCCAGGGCGATCAGGGCCTTGGTCGTGGGCGACCCGCTCTCTTCAGTCATCCCATGATGAATCTCGGGCCGCGGTGTCCCTCCTTGCAAGGCGGGGAGGCCCTCGGCCTGCTGGTGGATCTCCATTTGATTCTCAACAGCGAGCACGCCACGCACCGCGTCGACCGTTTCCATGAGGCTCTCAACCTCTCGGGCGAGGATGGGGCCGGAGAGGACGACTTGTCCGTCCCGCACGACGACCCGGACGGATCTTGGGTGTGAGACGACATGCCCGAGAGCCGATCGCACCCGCGCCTCGATCACGTCGTCAGGGGCGTAGTCGTCGGAGAACATCGCCTTCGATTCGGCCGTGAGCCGCAAAGCCCGGGTGCGCAGGTCGTGCCAAACGATCTGGATGGTGGTCTCGGCCTCGTGCATGCCGTGAATGCACTGGTCGCGCAGCAAGGCACGCCGACGGCGACCGGCACGCGGGTCGAAGAAATACATCAAACCGACGCCGAGACCGAGGCCGGTCAGTCGCTCTAACATTGGGTGTGCCTCCTCCCCGATCCGCCTGGGAGTCGCTGGCCCTGCTCGCGGTGCTGTCGCACCGAGTGGGCGCCGTTACGGCCAAACGTCTCGTCGCACTCTGGAACGGCTTGCGGTCACAAACCTCGCTCCGTTCGATTCTTGATCCCTATGAGTTTAGATATGCAAATGATGTGCCGTCGACGAACTGGCGATCGTTGGAGCAGTGCATTGCTGCTGGCGCTGAGGTGCGTCCGCGTTCCGTTGTTATCGTCGAGTCTCTCGTTAGTCCCACGTGAATTTTGCGCGGAGCAAGTCCGTGTGAGTAGGGGCCGCGCTTGCGGACCATCCGCCATGGGGCATCATTAGCGAACGGCACCTCGAACGATGCCGCGACGAAGATGGTCCGCAGGAGCGGACCTTACGAACAAACCCCGGAGGCGTCGGTCGGTGAGTGGCTCGATGCCGGCCGTTGTGTGGGGCGAGATCAGGATACACCGCCGTTTGCACGCCTCGATTCAGGAGTGCGCCATGAGGCCCCAAGGTTGCATCTGGCCCACCTGGTTGTCTCCCTTTCGGACAGACCGTCTGGAAGAGGCCATACCAGTTTTGTCCACGCTTCGTGGTCTCGGGTTGCTGATTTCTGGCGTTAGGCCGCTTTGACGTCTACGTTATGTTCAGAACGCTTCCTTGAGCCTCCGCTGATTCTCTGGGTCGTAAGTGGTCGTGTCGCCCCAGGGCGTTCCGCGGTGGCCTGCGATTCTTGGGGGCCTGATTCTCGAAAAAAATTGCTTTCGGTGCTGCAAAAGGGGAGGTCGATCATGGTTCCGAGTCGGAGAGAGTTCCTGAAGCACACCGGGCTGGCCGGGGCGGCCGTGGCGCTCGGGCAGGCCGGGGAAGTCCAGGCCGGTCCGCCGGTCGGCGAGGCAACGACGCCCCTGGTTGTCCCTCCCCGCCGCCACCCGATCGGCGTGTCGACGTATTCATTCTGGCAGTTTCGGGGCGAGCGGCTTGGCATCCCCGCCTGTGTCGACAAGGCAGCCGCGATGGGGTTCGACGGTGTCGAGATCCTCCACGTGCAGATGCAGGACGAGTCCAACGCCGCCCTTCAGGCGATCAAACGCCAGGCTCATTCGCTCGGTCTCGCCCTGGTGGGCCTCTCCACGCACCAGGGTTTCGTCAGCCCCGACGCGGAGCTGCGGCGCACCAACGTCCAGAAGACGCTCTACCAGATCGACCTGGCCTATCGGCTGGGCATCCCCACGATGCGGATCAACACCGGCCGCTGGGGTACCGTCAAGTCGTTCGATGACCTCATGACCCGGAAGGGCGTCGAGCCGTCTCTCGAAGGGCATAGCGAGGACGAGGCGTTCGGCTGGGTGATCGGGGCGATCGAGAAGCTGCTGCCCCGCGCCGAGGAGTGTGGCGTGGTGCTCGGGCTGGAGAACCACTGGGGCTTGGGCCGTACCGCCGAGGGCGTGCTGCGGATCGTCGAGGCGATCAAGTCTCCCTGGCTGGCGATGACACTCGACACCGGCAACTTCCTGGAGCGGTCCTACGAGCAGATGGGGCAGATGGCGGCCAGCAAGGTACCGATCGCGCTGGTGCAGGCGAAGACATACTTCGGGGGTGGCCGGTGGTACTCGCTCGACCTCGACTATGCCAAGATCGCCGCGATCCTTCAGGAAGAGGGATATCGAGGCTGGATCTCGCTGGAATTCGAGGGGAGCGAGGACGCCGAGACCGGCGTCCCGAAGAGTCTGGCGTTGCTGAGGAAGCATTTTTCCTGAGCTATTGGACGTGAACGTCCTTGAGAGGCTAGCAATCCCCTGGGACCGCGGGCGACCCACCCGCTCTTGATTGAGATTAAAATGGAATTGCGGGCGGGTCGCCCGCGGTCCCAGGGGAATTGAATTCCTTGGGAGCGTCCCGCCCGCTCTTCGTCTTCGCTCCCTGTCCCGCTCGGCAGCGCCGAGACCTGGTGCTTCTCCAGGGATCGCGGGCACGCTCCCTCCCAAGGCTAAGGCGACCAAGAGAGGCCGGCACGAGCCCGAACGCGGCGGATCTCAGGGCTTGAGCACGCGGTAACGTGTCGGTATGGACGAAAAGCAGTTTGAGCGGCTGTCGCTGGCCCGACTCTGAATTCGTTCGAATTGCGGCCGCTTCTCATCACGCCTGCCGCGAGGTACAATCATGGATTACCCGCGTGATTCAGGCCTCGATATTCTGGGTTGTTGAACCTTACTTCACGCGATGGCTCGCCCTCGACATCGTTCGAGGGATCCCCGCGAATCCACTTCACGAACTCTCTCCGGCCCTAAGGGATGTTTATGAGCCGTCGTGCCGTCTTCCTGACCGTGGCCGCTCTCCTGGGGGTGGCGGCCGTTGCGGCCGTCCGCTTTGTTCGCCCGTCGCAAGTCGCCGCGATTGTTCAATCCACCGTCGCGGCCGCCCAGAGAAAGGCTCGCCCCGCTTCGTATCACAAGCCGGTCGAACGCAGTCGGGCCGAACTGGTTCCCGATCAGAAAGACGCGCTTCGGCTCCCGGTCGATGTGGCCACGACTCTTGGCATCACGACCAAGACGGCCCAAGGGTCGCAGCGGTCGCGGAGTCTCGTCCTCTCCGGCTCGCTCGCCCTCGATACCAGTCGGCTGGCGCATGTCCATACCCGCTTTTCGGGGGAAGTCGTCGAGCTCGGGACCATTACGGACCCGACTTCCGGGACTGACGGCGGCCAGGCGGTCGTTCGACCGATTCGGTTCGGCGACCATGTCGAGAAGGGGCAAATTCTCGCCGTGCTCTGGAGTAGCGACCTGGGCGAAAAGAAGAGCGAATATATCGAGGCCTTGTCTCGTGTCCGGATGGAGAAAGAGACCCTGACGCGGCAAGAGACCCTCTTCAAGGACGAGGCGACGCCCGAGCGGAACCTTCGCGAGGCGCGCCGGGCGGTCGAGTCGTCCCAGATCGCGGTGGCCCGAGTCGAGCGAACGCTCCGATCCTGGCGTCTCTCCGACGCGGAAATCGCGGCCATCCGCACCGAGTCCGAGGGGATGCACAAGAAGGACGCCAAGGGGGACCTTGACCGCGAGAAATCGTGGGCGCGGGTCGAGCTTCGAGCGCCGCTCACGGGCAATCTCCTCGAAATCAACCTTGCTGTGGGTGATATCGTCGCAACGGATGCGGACCTCTTTAAAGTTGCCGACCTGAGCACGTTACGAGTTTGGGCCTATGTCTACGAGGAGGATTTGCCAACGCTCCTGGGGCTGCCCAAGCCGTTTCAGTGGACCATTCGTCTGAAGGCTGAGCCGTCGAGCCCACCCATCGTCGGCACGGCCGAGAAGATTGGCGATCTCATCGACCCCAATCAGCATACCGCGCTCGTCGTCGGTCCCGTCGAAAACCCGGACGGCCGCATGAGGGCCGGTCAGTTCATCACGGCTCAGGTCGAGCTGCCCCCGGAGGACGGCGAGATTGAAATCCCGATCGCGGCCCTCGTCGAGGACGGACAGGAGAGCATCGTCTTCATCCAGCCTGATCCGGGCCAGACGGTCTATGCCATGCGACGGGTCACGGTTGCGCGCCGGTCGGGAGCCACCGCCACCATTCGTCGCACGCTTGCGCTTGGCTCAGAAAAGGACTCGGCGGAAGCGCGAGACGCAGCGGCCTTGCTGCAACCGGGGGACCAGGTCGTCACCTCGGGGGCCGTTGAGTTGAGGGCCGCGCTCGCGGGCCTGCAGGACGACGCGACGACCGACAAGTAAGTGAAGCCCACGCCGGCCCAGACGTTCAGCCCCTCTCGAAGGATAGTCGAAACATGGTCCGAAAGCTCATCGCATGGGCCGTCAATAACCCGCTCGTGGCGCTTCTCATCGCGGTGGCCCTCGCGGCTTTCGGGTCTTATGCTTTTGCTCACATCAATGTCGAAGCCTATCCCGACCCCGCTCCCGCAATCCTGGAGGTGGTCGCCCAGTACCCCGGCGCGTCGGCCGAAGAGGTCGAGCGGCTCGTCACCATCCCGCTCGAAGTCTCGCTCTCCGGCATGACGGGCCTGCAGTCGATGCGGAGTAAGTCGCTCTTCGGGCTCGCGTTTCTCAATTGCCAGTTTGCTTATGGCACCGATTATCTCGCCGCCCGCCAAGAAGTCCTCAACCGGATGCAGATGGCGGATCTCCCCGCCGGAGTCCTCCCTTCCATTTCGCCCCGCTCACCCATCGGAGAGATCTTTCGCTACACGCTCTCCAATCCCAAAGATGCTTTCGGCGCTCCGATCTACTCGCTCCACGACTTGAAGACGCTTCAGAACTGGACGCTCGTCCGTGAGTTTCGCCGTCTCCCGGGGGTGGTTGACGTTGTCAGCTTCGGCGGCGATGTCAAACGTTACGAGGTCCATCCCGACCCCGAACGGATGAAGCGATACGGCATCACGCTCAAGCAACTGCAAGAGTCCATCGCCGCGAGCAACGCCAACGTCGGCGGTGACTACCTCGTTCAGGGCGATACCGTGCAGGTGGTCCGCGGGCTTGGACTGATCGGCCAAGGCCAGGACCCCGCCCTGGCCGCCCTGGCGATGACTGACCCGCTGATGGCCCGCGACCGCCTTCGGGCGGAAGAGCGGCGGCGGATTCTTGAAGTCAGGCAGATCGTGATCGCGTCCACCAACAACGTCCCGGTCCGGGTTGAAGACGTCATCGACGGTGGCCCGGTCCCAACCTGGGAAGAAGTCGGCGAGCATGGCGTCGTGGTCGGACGCGAAACCAGGCTCGGCCGGGTGATCCTCAGCCGCCCAACCCGAAATGACCAGGGCGAAGAAGTGGAAAGCACCGACGGGAGCCGGGCCTGGGTGGACGAGGACGACGCCGTTCAGGGCCTCGTCATGCTCCGGAAGGGAGCGGACACGCTCCCCACGCTCCAAGCCGTCGCGGCGAAAATCAAGGAGCTGAACGAGAACCCCGGCAGGCTTCTGCCGGGTGTGAAGGTCGTCGCCTACTATGACCGGAATGAACTGATCAACGTGACCACCGAGACGGTCAAGGAAAATCTGTTCCTCGGCATGGCCCTGGTGACGGTCGTCCTCCTGATGTTTCTCGGCCACGTCCGAAGCGCCTTGATTATCGCCATCAATCTTCCGCTCGCCCTCTTGTTCGCCTTCTCCGTCCTCTTTCTCCGCGGAAAATCGGCGAACCTCCTCTCCATCGGGGCGGTCGACTTCGGCATCATCGTCGATTCCACGGTCATTATTGTTGAAAACACTTACAGACACTTGAGCTCGGGCGAGAACCGGGATCGTTCGCTTGGTGAGCGGATTATCAGAGCCTCATGGGAGGTTGAGCGTGGGCTCTTCTTCTCGACCGTCATCATGGTCTGCGCCATGCTCCCGCTCTTCACGATGACCGGACCCGAGGGGCAAATCTTCGGGCCGATGGCCGACACCTATGCCTTTGCCTTGGCCGGGGCCTTGTTCCTCGCCCTCACCGTCTCGCCAGTCCTCTGTCTGTTCCTGTTCCGGAACCTCAAGCAGAAACGAGAAAACGTTCTCGTCCGGTCGATTCGCGACTTTTACGTCTGGCAGTTGGAGCGGATTCTGAGACACCGGTGGCTCGCCCTTGCCGTCTTCGCGGCGCTCACCGCGTTCACCATCGGCGTTGTCGTCCCGCAGCTCGGCCGTGAGTTCATGCCGGAGCTGGATGAAGGGCACATCTGGGTTCGCGGCATCTTCCCGGTGCACGTCTCGCTCGACGAGGTGACGCACAAGTCGGAGATTGCCCGACGCATCATGCGGGAGTTTCCGGAGGTCCAGCTCGTCGCCGCCCAGTTGGGACGGCCCGATGGCGGCACCGATCCGACGAGCTTCTACAGCGCGGAGTATTTTGTTCCGCTCCGCCATCAGGACCAGTGGCCCGAGGTCGAGACCGAGGACGGTCGGCGGAAACGGACCAAGTCCGAAGTCATTGAAGCGATGAACGAGGAGCTTTCCCGGACGCTCGTCGGCGTCAACTGGAACTTCTCGCAGCAGATCCGGGACAACGTGCTCGAAGTGCTTTCCGGCGTCCAGGGCGAGAACTCCGTCAAAATCGTCGGCCCGGACCTCGATGAATTGGAACGCGTCGCGCGGCGCGTTGAGACGGCCCTGGACGGGGTCCGCGGGATTCGCGACGTCGGTATGTATCGCATCATGGGCCAATCGAACCTGGAGTTCGCCATCGACCGGGCGAAGTGCTCCACCTGGAATATTCGCGTGTCCGACGTCGAGGAGGTCATCCAGACGGCGATCGGCGGGAAGCCGTTCACGCGGATGATCGAGGGGGAAAAGGCCTACGATATCACCTTGCGCTGGCCCGAGCCGCTTCGTTCTAGCGAAGAGGCCATCCTCGACATCCCGATCGATGTGACGGGCCATAACGTCACCGAGGGACCGGTCGCCACCCTGCCGGGAACACCCTTCACGGGCTCAAGCGTCGGCATCTCTTCGATGGGGTCGAACGTGCCGCTCCCGGCGTCGACGGGGAGCCGAACGAGCGGAGCCCTCATCGACCTGGGCACGACCCCCCGCCGCAGGCTCCGCGAGCTCGTGTCGCCGATGGGCAAGGACCAGGCGGGGAAAGGCTTCGTAAGGCCCGGGGCGACGACGATTTTCCGGGAGCAGGGAAGCCGGGTCATCGCCGTCAAATTCAGCGTCCGCGGCCGTGACCTGGCCAGCTCCGTGGCCGAGGCCCAGGCGAAGGTGGCCCCGCTCATCAAGGCCCCTTATCGCACCGAGTGGAGCGGCGAATTCCGCCAGATGGAACAGGCAGAGCGGCGGATGGTGCTGATTATCGCCTTGGCCCTCGCCTTGATTCTCGTGCTCCTCTACCTCGCCTTCGGCTCGCTCCTCGATGCGGTCGTCATTTTTGCCAACGTGGCTGCCGTCTCGCTCGGCGGAATCTGGTCGCTATGGCTCACGGGAACGCACTTCAACATTTCGGCCGCGGTCGGCTTCATCTCCGTCCTGGGCGTTGCGGTGATGAACGGCTTGCTCCTCGTCTCCTCGTTCAACGGGATGCGGTCCCAGGGGGTTCCGCTCCACGAGGCCCTCGTTCAAGGGCTCTCGCGACGTGTCCGACCCTTGATGATTACCGCACTCACGGCCATCCTCGGACTCCTCCCCGCCGCGCTCTCGACCAAGATGGGGTCTCAGGCCCAGCAGCCCCTGGCCATCGTGGTGGTCGGTGGGATGGTCATGACGCTCATCCTGATGAACCTCCTGCCACTGCTTTACAGTTTCTACGGTCACCGAGAACCTCCGACGGATTCCGCAAACTTGGGCCATTGACCCAGATTCCGGCGACCTTGGAATCTTGCCCAAGTTCTCACTCACTTTCGGTCGATTTCTTGTCAGAAGGAGGTGGGGCTGCTCTGCCTCGCCCGAGTCGGCACGAGGCCGGCAGGAGCCGAACGCCAAGGAGGGCGGTCGTCATCATGGCATATCCACTCCGTAGAGTTGCGGCCCTTGGGGTTTGCGCTCTCTTGGCCTTACCCGCTTGGGCATCGGCCCAGGGACCGACCGTCGACACGCCCGATTCCGATCGCGTCCCCGAGTCGACCAGCCTGGGCCCGGTCCCCGGCTCGGGCGGCACCCGCGGTGGTGCTCCCGCGGATATCTCGACCATCCTCGGCGGTCGGCCCGGCCCCTCAGTCCCCCGCGTCCCGACCAGTGTCAATCGGCCGGGGCCGGGCATGGGCATGGGCCCGACCCCCGGCGTCACCCTTCCGGCGGTTGTCCCCTTCACCGAAGCTCCCCTGTACGGCCCGCTCTCCGTCCCCACCGAGGCGGCCGACGACGGTCCCGCGAATGGTCTGACCATCGACATGGCGATCGAGCGGCTCGTGGGTGAAAACCTCGACCTTCGAGCCCAGTACCACGAGATCCCGAAGGCAAGGGCCGACATTCTCACCGCAAGCCTTCGCGCGAACCCGATCTTTTACGCCGATAGCCAGTTGATCCCCTATGGGAGCTACACTCAGGACCGGCCCGGCGGCGCGACGCAGTATGATGTTAATATTACGTATCCTTTAGACGTGTCGCACAAGCGCCAGGCGAGGACCGCCGTGGCATCTCAGGCGAAGCGGGTCATCGAGGCCCAGTATCAGGACGCCGTGAGGCAGCAGATCGATCATCTCTACACCGCCTACGTGGAGGCCCTCGGTGCTCGGGAAACGCTCCGCTATGCGGAGGCGAGTACAACAGGGCTGGTTCAACTCCTGGACAAGACGCAAAAGCTCTTCAAAGGTGGGGAGAAGACTCGGGGCGACGTCGAGCGGATTCGGATCCAGTATGATTCCGCTCGGATCGGACAGTCGGATGCGGAGGAGGCGCTCCGGGCCGCCAAGAGTCGGCTTGCCCCTCTGCTGCGGATGAACCCGATCGAGGCCGAGAATCTCGAGCTCCGTGGGACCATCAATGACCTGGCGCCACTTCCCCCTCCCAACGGGGATCTCTTCCAGATCGCCATGAACTCCCGGGCCGATTTCGTCGCCCTCCGGCTCGGTATCCGGCTAGCGGAAGCCGACGTGAAGCTTGCCCACGCCGAGCGATTCCAAGATATCTACGTGCTCTATCAGCCCTATACCTTTCAGAATAACACTCCGTTCGGTACGAAAAGTGCCCATTCGTGGGCGCTTGGCGTGACCGTTCCGATGCCGATCTATAACCGCAACCAGGGCAATATTCAGCGGGCTCAGACGAATGTGTCGCAGACAAAAACCCAGCTCGCCGCGGCGGAGCTGAGAATCCTCACCGAAGTTCGCCAGGCGGAACGCGAATACCACGTCTCACGGGCCGCCGTCGAACAGATCGAACGAGGTCTTTTGCCCGGTGCCCGAAAAGTCCGTGACGAAATCCTTCGCCGCTACAACCAGGGCGAGGCGGCGCTCGTCGACTATCTCCTCGCCCAACGCGACTATAACGACATCGTTCGCCAGTATCGCGACACCCAGGTCAGGCACCGCCGAAGTATGTTCGCCCTGAACACGGCCGTCGGCATGAGGATTTTGCCCTGAGGCGAGGAGCGAATTCAACGGCCCCAGCCGTTGGACGCAGGGGCACGCCCCGCCGACTTGCCGGCTGATCCGCCATGATTTTGATAGGATCAACTTCTCTCTTGAAGTGATCCCTGTGGTGGATTATACACGTGTTCGGATCTCAAAGCCGAGTCGTCCATGACAAGGTCTGGGAGGACGATGAGGCGCGGATCCGCCATCATTACGTCGTGGTCGCCTCCTCCCTGGCAGAGTTCGCCCGCCTGGCCTGTGAGGATCGCCTTCCGATCGACTATTACGAGGCCAAAGAACGGAAGTGAGATTCGCCGCGCCATCCTCAAACCGTGGGATTGATCCCTCTCGAACGAAAAGGAGCCTTGGTTGGAGAACGCCTTGCAGCGGAGGCGTTAGTCTCGTATAAAAGACGCATGGCTATTATGATGGACGATACGGGTGCTCGGATCGCGCGGCGCATTCGGCTGGAGCGGGATGCACGAGGCTGGTCCCTGGCGGACCTGGCGGAACGCTCGGGTGTTTCCAAGGCCACGATCAGCAAGATCGAGCGTGAAGAAACGAGTCCCACCGCCGTGATTCTGGTCCGACTGGCGGGCGCCTTTGACCTGACCCTCGCGGGCCTCTTGCTGAGGGCTGAGGGCGGGGGAGAGCGGTTGTCGCGGGCTGTCGACCAACCGGTCTGGCGCGACCCTGAAACCGGCTATTTGCGCAAACAGGTGTTCAGTCGACCCGACCATCCGCTGGAGGTCGCTCAGATCGAGCTACCGGCCGGTCGGCGGGTGGTGTTGCCGGCCTCGTCGTATGCACACATTCGCCAGGTTATCTGGGTGCAGGTGGGCGAACTCGTCATCCAGGAGGGCGGCGAGCGGCATGTGCTGGGCGCTGGCGACTGCCTCGGATTCGGTCCACCGTCCGAAGTGACTTTTGCCAACGAAACCACCACCGCCTGTACCTATCTCGTTGTTCTTTCTCGGGGTTAGCCACGATGTCCGAGATCGAAATCAAAGCGTTGAGCGCCTCGCCGCAGATCAGCACGGTGCTGAGCGAGATTCTCCTGGAGGTGGTCGCAAACGGGGGATCGGTGAGCTTCATGCACCCGCTGGAGCCGGCAACGGCGCGAGCGTTCTGGGACGACGCGCTGGCGGCCGCCGCCCGGGACGAACGGATTATTCTGGGGGCCTGGGATGGCGAGATCCTGGCCGGCACCGTAACCTTGCTGCTCAACTGTCCGCCCAACCAGCCGCACCGGGCCGAGATCGCCAAGCTGATGACCCGCCCGAGTCATCGGCGCCGAGGCGTGGGGGCGGCCTTGATGCGAACGGCCGAAGACTTAGCCGTGAAGTGGCAACGCACGCTCTTGGTACTCGACACCGCGGCCGACGGCGGAGCGTCGGGACTCTATGAGGGGCTGGGGTTCACGCTCGCCGGAACGATCCCAGACTATGCGCTCAAGCCGCATGGCGGGCTGACCGCAACCATGATCTATTGGAAGCGGATCGGGAGTGAGGACAAGGGGCAGGGGCCGAATGCCTGCTGATCCGCCATTTTTTTGATAAGATCGAATCCTGATCCCTTGGCTCGTTCCGGTCAAGTTCCGGTCATTGGGTATCCGCCGCAAAGCGGGGACAACTGCTCGGTCGCGTGCGGCTGGCCGGGCTGATCCCGATCGGGGATCCGGCCGAGCTGACGTGATCGTGCCTCCTCCGTCGCGACTGGATCGCTTCGCGTTTGGACCAAAGCACTCCGTGATTCGACACTTCAGGAGGCCTCATGAATCCTCTGACGCATCGACGCCTTTTGCTCGTCGCTCTGGTCGCCGCGACCGCCCTCTTTGCCGGCTCGGTCGGCCAGGCCGACGATCGAACGCCCAAGGCTGCCGCCATCCCGAAACGCGAGGGCAAGGTCAAGGCCAACGGCATCACGATCGCCTACGAGGACTTCGGTCCTGCGGGGCACGAGGCTGAGGCCATGCTCCTGATCATGGGCAATGGCACGCAACTCACCGCCTGGCCCATCGAGCTCATTGAGGAGTTGGTCCGGCGCGGTTACCGGATCGTCATCTACGACAATCGCGACGTCGGCCTTTCCACCAAGTTCAACGAGGCGGGGGCGCCCGATACGCGGGCAGTCATTGAGGCAAAGCTCGCCGGGAAGCCTTCGATGCTGCCGTACTCGCTTGACGACATGGCGAAGGATGCGGTCGGGCTGCTGGATGCTCTCGGGATTGCGAAGGCCCACATCGTCGGCGTCTCGATGGGTGGTATGATCGCGCAGCTTGTGGCGGCGGACCACCCCAAGCACACGCGTTCGCTCACCTCGATCATGTCGACCTCAGGCAACCCGCAAGTCCCGTTCCCGGCCAACCTCGAGGCCCTCTCGAAGATGCCGAAGCCGGCCCCCGAGGGGGATCAAAAGGCGATGCTCGCCAACGCCGTCAAGGCCATCCAGATCCTGGCGGGGCCGGCCTACCCGCCCGACGAGCAGCGGGTCCGGGACCTGATCGTACGCACGATGAAGCGTTCCGATGATCGGTCCGGCATGGCCCGGCACAACGCGCTGTCGGCGCTCGGGTTGTACGAGGACCGGCGAGCGAAATTGAAGACCATCAAGGCTCCGACCGTCGTCGTCCACGGCGCCGGGGACCCGTTGATCTCGGTCGAGGGGGGTAAGGACACCGCGGCCAACATCCCTGGCGCTGAGCTTCGGATCATCCCTGGCATGGGACACGACCTCCCAATCCCCCTGGCGAAGACGATCGCCGACGCCATTGTGGCGGCTGCCGTCCGCGCTGCCGCCGCGGAGCCGACGAAGTGAATACGAAATGAATGGATGTAGAGAGGTCGGGGGCCGATGTTGGGTTTGGTTCCTGACTTTTTTTTGTGATTCCGTTCGGGTGTGGTATGTGATATGTGTATGTCGCTTGACGTCCTCGGGTGATTCGCAGCCCGCCAGTCAGGGCAGGGGAGTGCCGATACCCTGAACGAGGCCCAGTTGGCTGATTGAGCAAATCATGGCCGGTCCGAGTCGACGGGATTTACGACGATTGCCTCGAGAGTCACAGACTTCAGCGGAGTGGCATCGAGGTGGGCCTGAATGTGACGAGTTCCACCGGCACATTGCGGAACGGGCCGATGGTCTTCTCGATGACGGTGTGATCGGCAATATCGAAGCCCCGGGCGAGGATGGTCACTCGGGAACTGGTCCGGTCTCAGCAGTCATCGGATCGCACCTCCACCGGTTGGTATTGACATGCAATCCTACCACCACTTTCTCGACTCCGACAACCAGATCACGTACCCGCTGGCCTGGATGCCGGAGTTCAAGCAACGGGCTATGCCCGCCGCGGGAGATCGAAGGCGTGTGGCATCGGGTCCGTGACCTACTAACCGGGCGGTTTCGAGGGCTGGGGCCTTGGTCGCTGCTCGCGATCTGTTCGTAGGGTCGGGGCCGCCCAAAGCACTCGGCCCCAAGACTGAATCTCAAAATTCTCTTATGATGTCAGTTGAAAGAAGTGGTTTCGCGGTCATGTTTTATGTCTCCGAATCGAGTGCCGAGATAACGTCGGCAAGCATTCTGCCGTCCAACGTCCCGGGCGTCTCCCTTTGGGGCGTTCTGACCCTTTATTTGCTTGGACTCCTCACGCATCACCCCGCCGATCAGTGCCGGAACTGGCCGCCAGTGGCCGGGAACCTGTATTGCACTTGGCCCGATTGGGCGTTAGAAGCTGCGTATTAACCCGGCAAATAACCGTTCTGGTGCCATGATGATGACGAATTCGATCCCGAGATGGCAGCGCGTGACCGGATGGGTGCTCTCGGGCATCCTCGCCCCCGTGTTCCTGCCCAGCGCCTACTTCAAGATCGCCCAGCCCAAGGGCTTCATCGAGGAGTGGTCCAAGACCTACCCAGCCGCCTCCGCCCTGCCGCTCGGGGGCATTGAACTGACGCTGTTCGTCCTCTACCTCGTACCGAAGACCCGCTACCTCGGCGGCCTCGTGATGCTCGGTTACCTGGGGGGCGCGGTGGCGACCCACATCCACGCCAAAGACGGGATGTTCTTCGTGCCGGTCATCGTCGGCGTCGTCGCGTGGCTCGGGCTGTACCTCCGCGACCGCAAGCTCCGCGCTCTCGTTCCACTCGTGGCCGAGTGAGTCAGCGTACGTCGGATCGGTGACGGGGGGGGCAGAGGGAAGTGGACAGAGTCAGCCATTTGGTGAAGCGGCTCGCTTACCTTCTGGGGGGAGCTGGATTGCAGTGACGCCCGCTTACGCTACGCTTGCCCATGATGGCATAATGACGCGATCAATCCCGGGACATGGCGGCTGGACCCCCGGGTGAAGCGCGTCCCTGAGTCCAGTTCCCCGGCGTGGCCTGATGAGTCACAGGAGAGCTTCGATGACCTGGAGCAAGCACACCCTGGCAATCGCCGTGATCGGGCTGGGCGCCATGAGCGGATATGCCGCGGACCCGGAGCCGAATGCCTCGGTTGACGACCGGGAGTCGTACAAGCTCGACCGGACGGTCTTGCCGATTCCTGAGCCGAAGCTCCCGCCGATGACAACGCTCGATGCCCGCAGCGCCAAGGCTCCGTCGCGGTTCGAGGTCAAGGCGCCGGCCCAGGCCCCGAACGTGCTGATCGTGCTGATTGACGACATGGGCTTCGGCCAGTCCAGCGCCTTCGGCGGGCCGATCCAGATGCCGACCCTGGAGCGGATGGCAACGGGCGGACTCCGCTACAACCAGTTCCACACCACGGCGCTCTGCTCGCCGAGCCGCGCGGCCCTGCTGACCGGCCGCAACCATCACGTCTGCAACATGGGGTCGATCACCGAGACGGCCACCGCGTTTCCGGGCCAGACCGGGCAACGCCCGAACAGCGTGGCTCCGCTCGCCGAGATGTTGCGGCTCAACGGCTTCAGTACCGCCGCCTTCGGCAAGTCGCACGAAACCGCCGCCTGGGAAGTGAGCCCGTCCGGCCCGACCGACCGCTGGCCGACCCGCTCCGGCTTCGACAAGTTCTACGGCTTCATCGGCGGCGAGGCGAACCAGTGGTCCCCGGCGATCTACGAGGACATGACCCGCATCGAGGTGCCGAAGGACCCGGACTATCACCTCATGACGGATCTCGCCAATCAGGCGATCAAGTGGATGAACTCCCAGAAATCGTTGACGCCGGACAAGCCGTTCTTCACGTACTTCGCGCCGGGGGCCACGCACGCGCCGCACCACGCGCCGAAGGAGTGGATCGCCAAGTACAAGGGCAAGTTCGACCAGGGTTGGGACGCGCTCCGCGCGGAGACGCTGGCCCGCCAGATCAAGCTCGGCGTCGTCCCCGCCGGCACCAAGCTCGCGCCCAAGCCCGAGGCCATCAAGGATTGGGACAGGCTCGGGGCCGATGAGAAGAAGCTCTTCGCCCGCCAGATGGAGGTCTTCGCCGGGTACGGTGAATATGCCGACTCCGAAGTCGGCCGCGTCATCCAGGCCATCGAAGACCTGGGCCAGTTGGACAACACGCTCGTCTTCTACATCGTCGGCGACAATGGTGCGAGCGGCGAAGGCACGATGAACGGCCTGTTCAATGAGATGACCTATTTCAACGGCGTTCCCGAGACGGTCGCCGAGATCCTCAAGCGAGTCGACGAGTTGGGCGGCCCGAACTCTTACGGCCACTACGCCGCCGGTTGGGCCGTGGCCGGCGACGCGCCGTTCACCTGGACGAAGCAGGTCGCGGGCAGCTACGGTGGCACCCGCAACGGCATGGTGATCCACTGGCCCAAAGGGATCGCGGCCAAGGGCGAGATCCGCTCCCAGTGGCACCACCTCATCGACGTCGCACCGACGATCCTCGAAGCCGCCAGGCTACCCGAGCCCAAGTTGGTCAACACCACGCCCCAGACGCCCATCGAGGGCGTGAGCCTCCGGTACACGTTCGCGGACGCCAAGGCGAAGGACAGACACAAGACGCAGTACTTCGAGATCTTCGGCAACCGCGGCATTTACCACGACGGCTGGCTGGCCCACACCGTCCACCGCGCCGCCTGGGAGATGACGCCACGGCGGCCCATCCTCGAAGACAAGTGGGAACTCTACCACGTCGACGAGGACTTCAGCTCGGCGGACGATCTGGCCGCGAAACATCCCCAGAAGCTCAAGGCGTTGCAGGAGCTTTTCCTCAAGGAAGCGATCAAGAACCACGCATTGCCGCTTGACGATCGCGGGATCGAGCGTGCGAATGCCGCCCTCGCCGGGCGTCCCGACCTGATGGCAGGCCGCACCTCACTCACGGTCTACGAGGGCATGGTCGGGATGACGGAGAACGTCTTCCTCAACACCAAGAACAAGTCGCACGCCATCACCGCCGAGTTGCAGGTTCCGAAAGGGGGCGCGAACGGCGTGATCCTATCCCAGGCGGGGCGCTTCGGCGGCTGGAGCCTCTACGTCAAAGATGGCAAGCCGATGTACGCCTACAACTACCTCGGCCTCAGTTCGTACAAGGTTGGCGCTCCCGGGCCGCTGCCCGAGGGCAAGGTGACGATCCGCTACGAATTCGCATACGACGGCGGCGGCCTGGGCAAAGGCGGAACGGGCACGATCTTCGTCAACGGCGAGAAGGTCGCCGAAGGACGAATCGAGCGCACCCAGGCCAACATCTTCTCGGCCGACGAGGGCGCGGACGTAGGCCTCGATGGCGAGACGCCCGTGACCGACGATTACAAGGAGCGCGACAACAAGTTCACCGGCAAGATCGGCAAGGTGACCGTCGAGCTGAAATCGCCGAAAAATTCGACCCTGCCCCCGAGTTAAATACCATCTTACCGCCATTGAGGCGATGAAACCGCTGGTCGGCAGCCTGAGCAAGGAGCAGGTTCATCGTCACATCGAGTTGTTGGGTGAATTGGGCCGGGCGGGACAGCGAAATCTGGTCACCCCAGCGCCATTGAACTTGAGCCACGGCCACTTACCCCGGGACGGATGCGGCCCCTGGGGCAAGTGGACCGGAGGCGACGGGCATCAAGGGGCGCCACGTCGCCCATCGAGATTTCCGGCCCAAGGGCGAGGAAACAGAGCAGCAGCTCGTATTCTGTCCCCAACTCGGGTTTACGGCCTTTTGGCGGCCAGCCCTCCGGACGAAGTAAGGATGCTCCATGCGAAACTCGTTCGAGTTCCGCAGGCCCCACTGGTCGATCCCCGAAGGAAAAGGACAACGTCAATCCGAGTTACGTCCCCGTTTCCTGCCCCGAACGACACCTAACCCTCCGGACGACCTCACGCAAGGAATCGGGCAACGACCCGGATTTCCCAACCAGAAACCATATTTGTGTACGAATATTTTTTGATCTAAGGCATTGAAATCTAACGCCCCGCGCAATCAGATGGACCGGGGAAGCCAGTAGTTACACCCAATCCCTGTATGACAACTCGGGGCGTTCGACATCCCCGGCCGCACCCCGTCAAAGCAGCGGGGAGAGGCCTAATTCGTCACCAATTGTCGGAACCACGTGGTGGCTCAGGAAACACCAGGCTCGCCAACGACCTTCCAGCGATGTATCGAACTTCAGAGTCGGGATCGCACAGAAGCAACTGAAGCACGTCCTTTACTTGAGGCCCCTGGAGACGCAGCGACGCAGCCGCAAACGTCCGAACCTTTGCGTCCTTGTGATTCACGCATGCAAAAATCAAGCCTTTTGGGACCCGTGGTCCCATGAGTGTCGCGGCGGCGGCAGAGCGACGGACATCAGAGCGTAAATCTTCGAGCAAGGAAATCAGGCCGGCCGCCCCTTCGACTCCTCTAAAACCCCAAGCCATTGCAATCAACTGACAAACAAACGGTGACGCGTGCTGTTGTGCCGAGGTCCATGTGCATTCGGGCCAGTCGCCAGCCGCGAGCACCGATTCGATTGCATCGAATCCGATCGAGGAAATCGTCTCAGCCGCGTGGACTCGGAGTGCGGGATTCACGTCCTTCAAGGTTTCGACAAGCACGGAAAGAGAACCGACTGCGTTCCTGCCCATCCGACCAAGTGCGAGAGTTGCGTACCACCGAATGACTTCGTCGGAATCGCGAACAGCATCGACGAGAGCCGGGATCCCAAAAGCACAGCCGCCATCAATTTCTAATAGTCCCCAAACCACATGCCGACGTACATCCAGATCAGGATCAAATTTCAAAATTTCCACATAATAAGACGTAATGTGGGAACGAATTTCATCAGTGAGGGGCCACATTGACGACAGGCTACGGATCGCGGAATTGCGTGCTCGAGTGCTAGGTCGTCGAAGTAACTCAAACCAGAATTCCGGGGGAGCATCGTTGTGAACCATCGTCGGTATCTCAGATGAATGGCACTAGCTTAAGATCACGCCGTGAATTTTAGTCCATATGTCATCGTAATATAGGGCATGATCCTTCATCGGCTCCACCCTACTAACGACATCTCGATTTTCCCGCCCCGAGACGCCAAAGCCGACTCCCTGACGAGCTTGGATCGACTCCGCGCCCGTTTCGCACGTGACGACGGCCTCCCGTTCGCCGACGGACAGAAAAAGGGGGACATAGCGATTTATGCCTGCTCCTTCCGGGGACGCCCCCGCGGACGCAAGCACGACTCCAGTCCCAGCCGGATCGCCGTCTCCCGGGTCCATGATTCCCCACCATAAGGTCGGCCCCGGGATACCGAGTGCCGCAACCGTTCGAGGTCGCCGACGGAGAGGGGTTCGTTGACCCGCTCCAGCCACCCCTCGTCCCGGACCGACACCTGGCCCTTCCACAACCACGGATCGCCACGCTGCCAACCGGGCAGACTCGACCACTTCCAGTCCTCGGCGTGCGCGACCAGTTCGGCACGCAATGCGTTGCGTTCGACGTAGCGGAGCACCGTGACGAGATGGCCGTCGTCCTGGACGGGGAAGGCTTTGAATCGCCCCTGCCAGACGTGGCCCGTGGTGCCGTAATGGCGATGATAACGGCGGGCGTGCGCCGTCAGCAGCCATTGCATCCAACGGCCGAGGTCGCCAACGCCATGGGGCCTCACGAGGAGGTGAAAATGGTTGGGCATCAGACAATACCCGAGCAAGTCCACCGGCACGCGGCTCCCTGCGTCAGTCATCGCCTGGACGAAGGCGTCGTAATCGCCGGGCTTGTGGAAGACGGCCTCGCGGCGGTTGCCCCGATTCAGGACGTGATACCAGAGGCCAGCGACGGAGGCACGAGCAGTTCGCGGCATGCCACACACGATAATCGCCGTGCCGTCTGCTGTCAATAAAGTGCTATGTCCCCAATAGTGTTCGGCACTCCGTTTGCTGTGGGGGGCGATCCGAGCAACGGCAAGCCGGCAACCCGGGGAACTCCCCCTCAGAGCGTTTCACACGACCCTGTGGGGCGGGCGGGGGACCTGCGGCCCCAGTGGGCACGAGCTTTCGGCTTTGCTGGGGGAGGGACAGGGAGCTCACGCTCCCCACTTGCCTTTCGCACAAGCGAAACCAGCCACCAGGCCAGCGCATGCTCGCCTCCCAGGCGAGCGGGGAGCGTGAGCTCCCTGTCTTCCTGAAGCGAGGAAGCCTGGCCGACACGGCCGCCCCGCAGAGGCGTGCGGGACGTTCTCGGTGACCTGGGGCGAGCCGACGACTCGGGTGAACTACAAACCACCGCGCAGCAGCGAACACCGCGGACTTGGGAGTCGAGCCACGGGCACTACGTCTCTTCAGATTTTAATTTACTAATATGGTCCAAGAGTTCCTCAAGGCTCGCCCAGCCTGCGAAGTACAGACAGATCATCTCGTAAGACCGGAGCGTCGGCTTGCGGCCCGTCCACAGGCTGATCAGCAGACACGCGATGATCGCGCAGTACGCCTGGATCTCGATCCCCTTGGGATGCGTACTCAGCAGGTGGCGACAGCCGAGCACGTGCTTGAAAAATCTAAAGAAGAGTTCAATTGTCCACCTGTGTCGGTAGATGTCAGCGATCACCTCGGCGGGAACATCCAGGAGGTTCGTGGCGATCCGCAGCACGCCGTCGCTGGGAGGACCGGCCGTGCCCCCTTTGCGGCCCCCACGCTTGGTGTGGGGCGTCGTTTTCACCAGAATCACCCGCACCCGATGGGCCGGCCGCTCGTCGGGCTTCTTGGCGGCGCCGAGGTCCACGATGAAGTCGCGGAGGACGTCGGCAGCCGCGGCTGTCGCCGAGACCGGGCGCTCTTCGATGACCGCATTGAGGTTGCTGTTGTCGCGGATGCGGCAAACATAGCTGCTCCCCGCGGCCACGATGTCGTTCCAGAGGGTGAACTGGGCATACCAACGGTCCAGGACGTAGCAGTGGTCGGACTGCAAGGCGGCGCGGAGTCGGTTCTTCTCGTCGTTATGGCCACTGTTGGCAGCGGCGCTGACCTCGATCCGGGTGGGGACGTGGCGGTCGATGGCGAAGTGGGTGTGGAGTCGCCAGCCGCTGTGAGAGCCGCCGTTCTTGTCGTTCATGAAGGCGGCCTCGGCGATGGTCTTGAGCGTCTTGGCCACGCTGCCATCGACGGCCGTCAGGGCATGGGCGAGGTGGCCGCCGCGCACGTCGCGGACGGGCTTCACTTCGGCGGCGAGGGACTCGATGATGCCGCGCAGCCGCTCGGGTTCGAAGACCTCGACGGCCTCGGAGAGCGACCCCAACGAGGCCCGGGCGCAGCCGAGCTTGCGCTGCACGTTGTTGAGTGTGCTCGCCTGTTGCAAGGAGCGCAAGGAACGGAGGACTGGGTTGAAGAGGAAGAGTAAGACGAGCATGCAATACTGATCGTAATGCAGGCTGCGATTACCGGACCTGTCGCGTTGGCAGCCGACATCGTGGAGTTGGTCGAGCAGCGGCAGTAACCGCTCGACGTACTTCAACCCCTGGATATCTCGGGGTTTCAGAGGTTTTGCTGAGCGTTTTGCCATTCCCAAGGCCCTGCCAAAATGACGGCAAGATGCACTTGAGTGGAGAAGGCGCAAATTCTGTGCCGAAAGTCCTTGCGAAATCCCCGTTTTCGGCCCTTGAGGGCAAGATTGGCCTGGGTGGAGATGGCGCAAATTTCGTGCCGAACACTATTGCTATGTCCCCCTTTTTGCCCCCGTCTGGATCTAGATCGCAATGCATGTCCTTTCTGTTAGCTTGTCGGCCAGGGAGCTGCGCGGGGTGAGGGCATCGAACTCCTTGAGGGTGGCCTCGACACCGGGCCAGTCGTCCCCTTCGGCCCGGGCTTTGAGCCGGGACTCGAGGCGGGCGCGGACGGCGACGAGGTCGATGACGGTGTCGCGCAGCGGGTGTCGATTAGATGGCCAGGCGCCTGAACTGAGCAGGGCAGGAAGACTGGGTGATTGCCGAGGTCACCTGCCCAGCGCCAATACCCCCGCAATCCCCCAGACCTCCCAGTAGAAGTGCCTGGCCACCGTCCCTGTCCGATAGTACCTGCACGTCGTGCTGGGCCTGGTCCGCTTGAGCGACCGACCTCGGAGCATTCCGTGGGCGAAAGCGTGAGTTCTTGTCCGAGAGCCGTATGCGAGAAATCCGCCTGTACGTTTCGATGAGCGAGGAGTGAAAACGGAGCGTCGGCCACCGCGTCACTCCTGGGCTCTACTTTCTCATTATTTTATCCTTCACTCAGGAGCTCCCTGCCATTGGGCTACTGCCCTTCCATGAAATGCGCAATCATTGCATCCGTGGTCACGTAATTCAGTTCCAGGCCGTCCCCAAGTCCTAGAATGCAGCCGGACTGCTGCATCCAGTCGCATACAAGACTTGATTCAAGATGATCAATTGGACACGGCTCAACAATATAGATATCGCAGGGCTTGATTGACGGCGGCTTGGATCCAAAGAACCAGGCCTCATCGAAGCCAAAAAACAGTTTGTCAACTGTATCCCGCGGAATCGGCAGGCAAGCCACAACCCCTTTTCCAAACAGGTAATATGGAACACCGGATGCGGCGAGAATGCTGTCGATAATACTATTGCCTCTGAAATCGTTCAGGCTATCAAGACATGAAATATAGATATATTTCATGTTTGAAAATCCGCACGCGTAACTATTGATGAATTCTCTTGCCGTTCCAGTGGTTTTGCCGGCCCAACATTTCATTCTAGCTCTCCTGCAAGATCCGCCTATATTGTGCTCTGAAGATGATTGACCCCTGCCTTCTGGATTAATAATAGACTGAGGATGCCGGGGCCTCTTTTTCCCACACGCCTCTGGCAAGCTTTGCTGTTCTATTAGGCCTCATCGGCACATCGGCCTCTGGTTTACTGAGAGTCAGGAAAGTAATGTCCGCCCCGCTGCTTGTATTCCGCTGAAAAAATTGACTTTCAGCAGAGACCTTCCTGACTCACAGTAGGAGCTTCATTCGCCGGGCAACAGTGGACGACCAGGTCCCCTGGTGGGCCGTGGTGTTGACCAGTCCCAATCATGTATGTGAGGATCACCGGCGCCGTGATTATGACCAAAATCGCAGTCCCGTACTGCTCTGCCGTCTGGCCCGTAGTCGCGAATCTGGCCCCCTCCTCGTCCATCATCGTAAGACTCCGAGGAATTTGGTTTTCCTCTTGACGGAAGGCTGCCATCACGATATGGTTTTTTGTACCACCACTCGGCAGCACCAACAAGTATTGGTGTGAATGGGTTGTACCCACTGTCGTTGATTGCTTCTCCTGCCTTGTATCCGCCATAGGCTACAATGCCGCAAGCGGCTGCAGGTGCAAGCAATGGTGCCAACGAACCTCCTGCAGCCGCTCCTCCTGCAGCCGTTCCTCCGAATCCTCCTCCAATCAAGCCGGCGCCAATCGCGATAGCTTCCAGCCCGCTGGGGTCTATGTCATTTACTGGATCGCCTCCGAGATACGAATACAGATTGACCAAACGAGAGTTGAATCCAATTGGATCCTCGCTCAACCACCTCCCCGTCATCGGATCCTGTGCACGGTGTTGCGCCAGATTCAACCCGGTCGCCACATCCCGATCCAGGCCTGCGAAGCCCGTGAGCCGATCGCCGATGGCCGGCGCGGTCTCGCCGACGACGGCCCCGTATGCATTGTAGTCGACGTGGTCGATCACCACGCTGGAATTGTCGACGAGATCGCGGACGGTCCCCAGGCGGTCGGACAGGTACCAGGCGGTGCCCGATGCCGTGTCGCGGGCCAGCACGGCGTCGATGCCTGTAGGGGTGGGGCCGTTCAGGTACCGCGATTTCAACGTCACCGAGCCGTCGAAATCCAGGATCGGCGAATTCCCGTCGTAGAGTGTCCAGGTCGTCACGCCGCCTTCGGCCCGGCCGATGCGGCGGTCGAGGGCGTTGTAGGTGTAGCTGGCCAGGACGGTCGTCACGCCGCCGACCACCGAGTCGACTTCCACCAGGCGGTTCCGAGGATCCCAGGTGTAGACGGTCTCATCGCCGCTGGAAATCTCCGTCTTGCTTATTATATTGCCTTCGTCGTCGTAGGTGTAATTGAACGTCCCATCCGTGGTCATCTGGTTGCCGGTACCCGTCGCATAGCCCGACGTGTTCCGGTTGTCGTTGGCGTCGTAGCCGAAGCTCTCATTGGCGAATGCGCCGTTGGAGTGCGTCACGCCGGTCAACTGGTCGTCGTTGGTATAGCTGTAGCCGACGGTATCGTTGGCCGTGCCGCCGGACGTGGTCCAGGTACGCGACTCCTGGATCAAGCGGTTGGCGGCGTCAAGGTTGTAGCCGTAGGACGAGCGGACCGTGCCACCGGAGGTCTGGTGGGTGAGCGTCGTCAGGCGATTGGCGGCGTCGTAGGCATACTTGGTCACCAACACCGTGGTGGTGCCGGCGGTGTCGCTGTACCGGGTCAGGGTGGTGCGACGGCCGGCGGCGTCGTAGGCGAAGTCGACCCGCTTCTGCGCCACGCCGGTGCCCGACTGGGTGATCCGGGTGAGTTCGTCACGGGCGTTGTAGACGTACGACGTCACGCCCCCGAGGCTGTCCACCAGGCTGGTCCGGTTCCCGACCGGGTCGTAGCCGTAGGTCAGGGTGACCTGGGGCAGTCCCGTGGTCCCCTGATTGTTCACGGTCAGGAGCCGATTCGCATTGTCGTAGGTGTACGCGTACTTGCTGGCCGCATCCTGGATCTGGGTGGTGCGTCCGGCGTAATCGTACGAGTACGTGGTCGTGTTCGTCACCGCCCCACCAAGGGCGGCGAGCCACTTCTCAGTGGTCAGCCGGTCGTTGGCATCGTAGCCATAGTCGGTGATCCGACCGAGTCGGTCGATCTTCTCGGTCAGGTTGCCGACCAGGTCGTAGGCGTAACTGGTAACCTTGCTGCGTGGATCGGTCTCTTTCGTGACCCGGTTGGCGTTATCATAGTTCCAGGAGGTGACGTTGCCCACGGGATCGGTCAGACTCGTCAGCCGCGAGGCGAGGTCGTAGGCGTAGGTGGTGGTCCCGCCGCCGGAAGGGGCGGTCATGCTGACCTGGCGGCCGAGCAGGTCATAGGCGACGGTGGTGGTGTGGCCCAGGGGATCGGATGCCGCGACCAGCCGGCCCACCGGGTCGTAAACGGAGACCGTGGTGTGGTTCAGGGCATCGGTCGCCGTGATTGGGCGGTTCAGGATATCGTAGGTATACGACGTGGTGTGATGGAGCGCATCGGTGATGCTCACCAGGTTGTCGTTGGCGTCGTAGCGATACGAGGCGACCGCGGAAGGAGTGCCGCCGCCGCTGGTGGAAGGGCGGAGCACGGTTGCCAGCCGGCCGACGGCATCATAAACGTAAGTCGTCGTGTGGCCGTTGGCGTCGATCTCGTTCTTGACTTGCCCGGCGGCATCGTAGACGAGAGTCGAGGTATGGCCCAGGGCATCGGTCACCGAGACGATGCGGTTGAGGGCGTCGTAGCCGTAGCTGGTGGTGTGGCCGAGCGGGTCGGTCACCGCGGTCTGGTTCATACCGTCGTAGGTGTAGGTGGTCCGCCGTGAACTGCCTTGATTGATCGGGGCGGTGACCGAAACGAGCCGGCTGCGGGCGTCATAGGCGAAGCTGGTGACATGGCCCAGGGCGTCGGTCACCGACGTCAGGTTGCCCGCCGCGTCGTAGACGTACGAGGTCTTGAATGTCGAGCCGGCGGCGGCCTGGACCGGATCCTGGGTGGACAGGACCCGGTTCATCGCGTCGTAAGTCGTGGAGGAGGTGTGGCTCAACGGATCAGTGACGCTCGTGAGATTGCCCGCCGAATCATAGCCGAGATTGATCTCCGTAGCCGCCACGCTGACCGGCAGGCTGACGGATTCGAGCAGTTGCAAGTCGGCGAATTGGGTCGACGCGAGGTCGCCGTTATTGGACGACACTTCGAGACGATAGTACTTGTATAAGCCGGGCGTCGTGACCGTGTAACTCGTGGTATGCGAGTTGGTGGTGTCGGCCTGGTTGGTGCGTGTGTCGAGGGTCGTCCAGGTCGAACCATCGTTCGAGCCGTTCAGCGACCAGTTCTTCGGGGCCTGCCCAGGATTGAGTCCGATGGCATTGCCGCTGGTGATTCGATACTGGCTGACGGTATGCGCGGCACCACCGGTGAATTCGTATTGCACCCAGATGGCGGTGGCGGAGTACGACCAGGTGGTCTCGGGACTCCGATCGAAGGCGTTCTCGGCTCCCCCACTCAAGCCGCCGCCGATCGCGCCGCCCGTGGCCGATCCCCGGGTCGCCACGTCTTGCAGATAGCTTCCCCCTCCGGAGGGGAGGGTCGCCTTGGTGGGCCGACCGTAGAAATCATAGGTGTAAGTGGTCGTGGCACCGATCCGGTCGGTGGCTGTGAGGACCTGGCCGGCGGCATTGTAGGTCCAGTCCTCATGGAGGCCGTCGGGGTCGGTACGGCGTAACACGTTACCACGAGAGTCGAGGGTAAAGGTCGTCCGCAAGCCGCGAAAATCAACGATCGAGAGGGGGATGCCATAGGTGTCGTCGTAGGCGATCGTCATCGTGGTGGGGGAGGAGCTCAAGCCACCTGAGCCACCTGAGCCACCCGAGCCACCTGAGCCACCTGAGCCACCTGAGCCACCTGAGCCGCCCGAGCCACCCCAGCCGCCTGAGCCGCCTGAACCACCCGAGCCCGTTGGCCCGCCCAAGACTGGGTCGCCGGGTCGAGTGATCGACGTGACATTGCCCCGCTTATCGTAGGTGTACGTGGTCGTCCGGCCGAGTGGATCGGTGACGGTGGAAGCAAAGCCACGACTATTGTAGGCGACCTTCGTGACCCCGCCCGCGGCATCGGCCGTAGTGGTCGGATGGCTCATCCAACTGAAGGCGAGGGTCGTCGTGCGACCGTTGGGGTCGGTGACGCTGCCGCTATAACTATTGGAGAGCGAACCGCTGCCTCCGGGCGCCAGCAGCCCCCGGGAGAGCGCGGGGGTAACCGTGGTCGTCGCGCCGCCGCCGAAGAGGGATTCGCTGGTGAACTGGCCAAACGAATTATAGGTCACGCTGGCGGACTGGCCCCGCGGGTTGACCTCACCGGTCATGCGGTGATTGGCCGGAGTCGCGTAACTGTACTGAGTGACGGCGCCGTCAGGATCGACGATCTGCGTCAGGTTGTGATTGGAATCGATCGTGATCGTCGTGACCCGACTGGCGGGATCGGTGATCGTGGCCAGCCGGCCTGAGATCGCGTCGTAAGCCAAAGTGGTGATCAGGCCGACGGGGTCGGTGATCGATTTGAGCGATCCCGCTCCGGGCTGACCGGCCGCCACGTAGGCGTAAGTTGTGGTGTTGAGGTTGCGGTCGGCTACGGAGACTTGACGTCCCGCGGTGTCGAACTGGACGACAGTGCCGTCGGGGTAGCTTCGCGTCCAGCTCCCGTCATTGTTTTGCACCACGGTTGACGGAGAACTGGAATGGCCGCGATAGCCCGGCGTTGCCGCCTGGCCGGCGAACGCGGCCGTGGTAAGCATACCGATCTGCGGATACGTCGAGGAGATGAGAACATTGCGGACCGGGAGAAACTGATTGCTTTCGAGGTCGGGCAGGAGCATCCGGACGTAGCCGGTGCCGTCGGTCAGCGCGATCCCGGGCCGGCCGGAGCCGTTGAAGTCGGCCGCCACGATATTGCCGACGCCGGCCGGGCTGATCTGATTATTGAGGGCATAGCGGACCCCGGCACGTCCCCACTGGCCCGAAGTGGACAGAGGCACAATGTCGAGATACTCCTGGATCCACGGTCCGCTGAAATTATGGCCATGGATGGGCATCGCAATTTCAAGACTCTCGCCCGCACCGCGGAACTTTCCCGCGACCAGGCCGATGGTCGCCTCGGAAAGATGCCCCGACGAGCGGTAGGTGGAGACGTAAGAGAACGATCCCGCGCCGTTGTTGGCGAAAAGAACCAGATTGCCGAAGAGCAAGCCGAGGTAAGCGCTCGGACTCGTGGTCGAGATGACCAGGTCGGCGTCACCGTCTTCGTCGTAATCAACGGCGGTAACGCCGAGGACATGATACGGCGGAGGGAGGGGCAGACTCGACGCTGCCCCCATCGCGCCCCCCGTGGTGGCGAGCATCACATTGGCCAAGCCATCGTCCGTGGTGAAGGCCAGGTCGGTCTTGCCGTCGCCATTGAAGTCCCCGGCGCAGACCGAGCCGGGACGGTTGTGGGAATAGCTACCGCTGCCCGCCGAGGAAACGACCACGGTGGAGAACGTTCCGTCGCCCACGCCGGTGTAGATCCGCGCGGAATAGGTACCGCTTCCCCCGGATGGGGCAAGGACCACGGCGAGGTCGAGCACACCGTTCACGTGGCCCGTGAAGTTGCCGACGGCCACCCCCTTGGCCATAAATCCTGACGGGAAGGAATAGGAGACGCCGCTGGTGAAGCCACCGGCGCCATTGTTGAGGAGAATCGTGAGGGTCGATCCATTGACGATGGCCTGATCGGGCTGGCCGTCGCCGTTGAAGTCACCGGCGGTGGATCCCATGACATCGCTGCCCGTCGTGACAGGCGAGAAGGATTCGAATCGGCCGTCGCCGTCCGTATTCTCAAGAATTTGAGCCGTCGAGACGTCGGAAGCCAGGGCAAGATCTTGAACTTTGGTCTGACCACTGTTGTAAACCGGATTGAACCTCGAAATTCCTCGCTGGCCTTCCTTGATCAGGAGAGGGCCGCCTGGCACGGGCTGGTGGATCTGATTGACCCCGCCGACACTCCAGCCGGCTCCGATCGCACTCGCAGTTTCGTTGACGACTTCGATTTGTCCTTGAGCCACGGTGGTGAACGAAACCGCCGACCAGCCAGTGCCGAACTGCTGAGTCACCGTCATCGTGTAGGGATAAAGGCCGGAGCTCAGTGCGCTAGCGTCGATCTGGAGCGGGACGTAATAGGAATGATCATCGACCAGTCCTCCCGGAGTGGCGTAGGTCGTTGCCGCGCCCTGAATGACCCCGCCGATACTGACCTGGGCGGCGACCTGCGAAATCGACGAGGCATTGCCGCCGATAGGCGTGGTGAACTGGAACTGGGCCACTGGCCGGGGATCGGCCTGAAGCGAGCTGTACTGAAGGTCGATTCCGCGCGTCAAACCCTGCGATGCGTACGTGACGGTCTGATGATCCTGGAAAAACGCACCGTTGATCAGACCGGCATCAGAATTCAGCTTCGCGTCCCGTTGCATACGGATAGGACCAGTACCAGCACCGCCACCGTTGGAGCCCGTGCTATTGCCGGTTGGCTCGCCACAGGTCGAGCAGGGGCCTGTTGGGCTGAAGGGAGAAGATCCGGTTCCAATGAGAAGACAGAATTCGTTCCAATCAGTCCCAGCCCCACCTCCGCCTCCGCCTCCGCCTCCGCTGTCGTCACCCCCTCCGCTGTCGTCATTCCCTCCGCTGTCGTCGAAGGAAACTCGGCTCATCTGGTCCATGACGGCCCCCGGATCGTTCCGGGTCGCCGCAAGCGAGAATGGCTCCGTGGAAGTGAGGGTCTGGCCATCCTCGGAGACGGCCATCTGGGCGGCGATGTCATGCCCGCCGACTCGGGGGTTGAACATCAGCAAATTGAAGACCGCCCCGGCCGCATAACCTGCCGTATTGGGCATCGTCAGGGAAACCAGGTCGTCCAGGTTCAACCCCGCGGTCCTGAATACCACCATGCCGCCCCCGGCGTTCACCGGCATGTGCAGCGCCGCCTTCTCGGGCGAGAGCTCGGCGACCGAGAGGGAGATCGAGGAGGCCGAACGCGCTGCTTCGGGGTGGGCAAGCCGGAGGCTGTACCCTGGAAGTGACGGAGAGGTGATCACCGCATCGGCGGAGTTGGCCCGCCGTGCGGTCGCAGGCTCAGACCAATTGAGCCGGGGAAGGATGAGCGGTTCCGGGACGACGTTATCCGCATCGTCGTAGATGTCATGCCCGAGGAACTTCGTTACCGGCGACAGGACTCCGAGCCGCCCTTGCTTCTTGGCGACCGCTCCACCGATGCTCAGAAGGCCGGTCTTCCCCTCGGGAACATCCGTCAGAATGAACACACCCGCTTCGTTCGTCGTGGTCGCCAGCGTCCCAATCGACACCGGGATGCCAGCCAACGGCTGCCCCAGATCATCGACCACCCGCCCGGAGACCGTTGTGGCCGCGAGGTGGAGATAGGTCGCATCAACTTGCAGCCACTCGGTGGCGGACTGGTCACCGATGCGGGCCGTGATCGCGAAACGGTAAGTGCCAACCTGCTCCGGGCTCGGCGTGAAGGTGAACTCGCCGGTGCCCCGATTGAACGTCATGTTTGCCGGCAACGGCTGAGGCGTGATCGTATATGTGGCACCCTCACCGACCAGTCCGCCGGGGAGAATCATGGTTTTCAAGGTCGATCCCACGCCGACCGAACGCGTCGTCGTGATCGTTTCCAGAGACGGGACGACAGGCTTTGTCGCCACGGGAACGGACGCCTTGCTCGCAGCGGGTTGTGGCGTGAGGATCAGACACGGCCCCGAGATCCCCCCTACGACCGTCACGAGCGTACGACCATCGGCCGTGACACGAAGTGTGCCTGCCTCAACGAGACCCGAGGTCGGACTCATGGTCCGGAGCGATAGCTCCGACCCGGGAGCGGCCCCCATCGAATTGGGCAGAGTGATTTTCGCCGGGTTCCGGAACACAAGCCGGCCCCGGGAAGCGGCCACTTTCACCTGGTACGTGCCCGGCTCGCCAGTCGGCAGAACGGTCAGGGCCACGCGGCCCCGATAGGGGCGTCCCGAGGGCGTTCTCGCATCACCCCGCCCGATGTGCAGTGCGAACCCGGGCAAGGCAGGAGTCGTCAGGTCTAAAGCCCGGCCTGGTCCGATGCGACGGATGACGGTGGCCGGCGGCTGCGCGAGTTTGCCCCAAGCGGCTTGGCGCATCGCCAGGCGCTGCGTCGGCGTGATTGTCGTGGACTCGGGTGCAGTCGGGCTTGGTTGAGCAACAGTGGCACGAGGCCCCCCTGCAACCAGCGCGAGCTTAAGAAGATCTTCGTGAGGTATTACCCCCCGCGAAGCATCTGGCGGGGCTCCAGAGATTCGACCTTGAGTTTGATCGGCCTGCGAGGTGTGTGCGCCATGGGGGGGGCCTCACTATGTTAATATAGGCTGGCATCACTACGTGATTTGAATCTACGGTTTTGATGCGGGCCTTATTTAACGCAGATGATTTTCGAAACGCAAGACCCTGGCACGCGATTTTTTGAAATCCAATGCATCTTGATTCCAATCGTCACTCTAAATCAATTAAAAAAACATCATATTGCTACATGTCGACTCATTGCCACTTGGTCAACGGGCAGCGTTCGTGCTGAAGCCGGGCCTTGGCAGCCGTGATGCAGCCGCAGACACGGCAGCGGGTCCCCGTATGATGAACGCATGTCGTGCAGATCGCGAGTCGATCGCGGTAGTGCTGTGGTGAGGTGGTTTTGAATCCCAAGGCCATGAAAGTCGCCATTGATTTGGCCGCGGTGATCGCCATCCGGAGCGGTCCGGCGGCAGCCACGCGATCCGGACTTGCGGAGAGTTCGGGATGTAGCCCCCCGGCACTCACATCAACGCGGCCCCCCTGGGATGACCATCCCTGTCCGGACGGGTTCGCCGCGATCCTTGCTGAACCCGAGCGATAATTCTCGAGGTGCTGGGCATACCATTCCGCGGCAGGATGGTGGAGCTGTCGTAGCCTGTCGACGGCGGTCCCGGCGGCGGCGACCGCCTCATCGCGCCGACCCGCATCGGCCAGGTGGATCGCTGCCAACCAGAGGAGGTCCGCCGCATGGCGACGGTCGCCCACCCGCGCCGCAAGGATCGAGGCGTCCCTGAGACAGTTCAGTCCTCCCTCGCGATCCCCTAACTCCAGCAATGCTCGGGCCATCCGGTCGAGGGCAAGCTTTTCGGCGGGAACGTCTCCGATCGACCGAGCATACTCCACGATCGGACCGAGGCGATCGAGTGCCGCCTTGGGGCGCCCGAGATACAATTCCGTGTGAGCCAGGTTGCTCGCAACATCCGCGTGCAGGGCCAAATCACCGATCCGATCAGCCTCAAGGAGAGCTTCGGACAGAGTCTTCATCGATCGTTGAGTGTCACCGATATGGAGGAGAACCAGACCCAGGTCAGACGATGCCATGATGATCCGGCGGTGGTCGCCCGACCGGATCGCGGCACTGAGGGCCCGCTCGGTGATTGCCAGTTCGGACTCTTGGGACGGTTCCTCGGCGAAGGTCGCTTCCCGAGGGGACCGATCCGGTTCCATCCCCGAGACAAGATAAAGGTCCGGCCCGAGTGAGCGGATTCCTCGAGCCTCCGGCCAGCGTGCCGTGATGAGGTTTTTGACGAGCGGGGTCGATTCGGCTGCGGCCCAAGCGAGCCTCAGGTCAGTTCGACGCCCACCGGCCGGTGTGGCGAATTCGCCGTTGGGCAGTGACCAGTCCGTCTCCGACCGAGCCCCGATCAGGCGACAAACGACTCTCCCGATTGCGCCGCGCAACCTCTGGCGTGCCTTGACGGAGGTCGCCGCGATCGAGCAGAGGCCCTGTTCGATCTCGACCGATTCGTTGACCGCCGTGCCGATCCGTTCCCACTCCTGGAAGCCATCGCGGCAGTCCCCGCGCCACCAGAGGACGAGACGTCCTCCCTTCAGTTCGGGCAGGATCACGTCGTGAACGACAAGGCGCCGACCATCGGGCAGATTCATTGGGGGGGACTTCCCGCAAAAAGCCATTGATTCTGTCACATCACCATGCTGGCGAATGAGTCTACAACTCCGACAATGGAATAACATCAGGGTAATGACCTGCTGCCCTCTGGACCCGCCCAATCGAGCTCGTTAGACTTCTCGACGTGCCGTTCCGACATCTCGATTCGACCAGGGAGAGTTATGATCGGTTCCCCCCCATCCCGGTCCTTCCCGATTTCGGTGATCATTCCCTGCTTCGACCAACTCGCATTCACGAGTCAGTGTATTGCTTCGCTGGCACGGCACACGCGACCGCCCTGGGAATTGATTGTCGTCGACAACGGTTCGACCGACGGCACTGCCTGCTACCTCGCTGGGATCCGCGATGTCGCTCCGTTCCCCGTGACGATTCTGACCAACGCCGAGAACCGAGGATTTCCGGCCGGCTGTAATCAGGGGATCGCCGCGGCGCGGGGCGAGTGCGTCGTTCTGCTCAACAACGACGTGGTGGTGACCGACGGCTGGCTCGATCAACTGGTCGCCTTGACCTGCGTGGATCCGGCCATTGGGATGGTCGGGCCAATGTCGAACTATACCACTCCACCACAGATCATCCTCGATACGCCTTATGCCGATCTGGATCAAATGGACCAGTTTGCCGTGCTGTGGCGGCAAGAGCATCGTGGTCAGTGGATGTTCGCCGAGAAACTCTCGGGGTTCTGCCTGCTGATCCAGCGCCGCGTGCTTGAGGCGATTGGCAGTCTCGACGAGCGTTTCGGACTGGGCCTCTTCGACGACGATGATCTCGCGTTGCGAGCGCAGCGGGCGGGCTTCAAACTGGCAGTCGCGGTCGACCTGTTCGTGCACCACCACGGCAGCCGTACCTTCGCCGGCGCCGGAATTGATGCCGAGTCACTGCTCGCGACCAATCGGCTAAGGTTCGAACAAAAGTGGGGGATCGACAGTTCCGCGGCTCAAGCGGTTTCCCTCGTCCCCTGGCGAAATGAGCGGCTCACTCCGACTCCTTCCGGGATTCGCCCGGCCACGAACTCGCTGCGCCGGACCTGGGCCAAGCTCTTTGGGGTCGGCCTGCCCCGCACCGGGACCACCTCCATCGCTTCGGCAATGCTCGAACTCGGATTGAGAACCGGTCATGCATGCTTCGATGAGACCCTCTTCGATGTCGGCGACGCCTTCTTCGATACCCCGGTCTATGTCGACTACCCCGATCTCGATCGCCGCTACCCGGGCTCGAAGTTCATTCTGACCTGGCGTGATCCGCACGACTGGTACAGGTCCTTCGTCCGCAACTTGGGACCTTACCTCCATCGCCTTCGGACGGAGTTCAATCTTGACCCGGATCGACTCATCGATCGTCGCTGCTATATGCACGTCTTCGGCACCGACGAACTCGATGAGGACACCTTCCTGGTCCGCTATCGCGACCACCGGTTCCGGGTTGAGGAATTCTTCACAAAACGACCTGACGACTTGCTCATACTCGACCTCGATACTACCACCGACCTCTGGGATCCGCTCTATCAATTCTTGAACTTGCCAAGGCCTGATCGCCCCTTCCCTCGCATCAATGCCAGCGCCATCGATCGCTGGTTGACTCTCGGGCATCCCTTAAAGCTTTCAAATGAGACAGAACGGGTTGTGGCGGAGGTTCTATGATCGGAGACAAAGGGCATGGTTCTTTCGCTGGAGACGACCCGATGTTGACCGTGCCACGAGGGCAGGGCACCACCTCCGTGATCGTTCCTTGCCTTCGGGGCTGGCGAGCCGCGCGACGATGTCTCGTGCCCTTGCTCCGGCATACGGATGCCTCGACCCAGCTCGTGCTGGTCACCAACACGAGGTCCGGAACTCTCGCGGCCTACCTGGCGGGGATTCGCGATGCCGAGCCGGCGCGTGTGCAGGTCGTCGTCGTTCGCGATCTCAAGCGCGTTCGAGACGCCTGGCGATGCGGGTTACGCGAAGCTCGCCGCGAGTTTGTTGCCTTGCTCGGACCGACGACGATCGTGACCGACGGCTGGCACGATCAGTTGACGGCACTCGCCAACGCCGATCCCACCATTGGCATGGTCGCGCCGATGAGCAATGTCGCACCTCCGCTCCAAGCGGCCGATGGAGCACCGGCGGCTGAGAACGTCGATGCGTTCGCCGCCCGCTGGCGTGCGGCGCGACTCGGACGCTGGCTGACGTCGGAGACGCTGGGCGGCCCTTGCCTGCTCCTCAAGCGGGGCATCCTCGAAGCGATCTCCGCCGGTTCTGCCCTGCGTTCAGCCGACCTGAGATCTGATCGCCTTTCGGCGCGGATCCGTCAGGCCGGATTCCAGCTTGCTATTGCCAATGATCTGTATGTTCACCGATTTCAGCGATCCTCGCCTTCAACTCCCTCAACCGGGCTCGCGGGCTTCGTGCGACCATGTCGTGTCAGCCTGACGATGATCGTCCGAAACGAGGAGGCAAACCTGCCTGCCTGCCTCACTTCCGCCGCCGGCCTCTTCGACGAAATCGTGATCGTCGACACCGGATCGACCGACCGGACCATCGAGATCGCACGCTCGTTCGGGGCTCGAGTTTTCGAATTTCCCTGGGTCGACGACTTCGCCGCGGCCCGGAACGCCGCCCTCGCCCGTGCGACCGGCGACTATGCGTTCTGGCTCGATGCCGACGACCGGATCGAGTCGCCCCATCGCGAGCGGCTCCGCACCTTGTTCGACGGGCTCCGCTCGAAGGATGCCGCCTTTGTCATCCGTTGCGCCTGCGACGCCGATCCTTCGGGAGGCGGCGCCACCGTCGTGGATCATGTCCGGCTCTTCCCGTTGCGTGAGGATGTCCGCTGGACGTACCGTGTCCACGAACAGATCTTGCCTGCGTTGCGCCAGGCCAAGATCCACGTCGATTGGACCGATGCGGTCATCCGCCATGTCGGCTATAATGATCCCGAGCTCCGTCAGAGCAAGTTACAAAGGGATGATGCGATCCTCAGATTGGAGTTGGCCGAGCACCCCGACGACCCCTTCGTCCTGTTCAACCTCGGCCAGATTTCCCTGGAGTCGGGCGATCCGATCACGGCCGTGGGTTACCTCCAGCGAAGTCTGGTCGGGTCGGCCCCCGGTGACTCGATTACCTGCAAGCTGCATGCGTTGATGGCCCGTGCCTACCAACAAGCGGGTGACCTGGACTCGGCCCTGGCTGCTTGTGATGTCGGTCTGGCGACCCTCCCCGATGACGCCGAGCTCCTCTTTCGCAAGGGGGTTGCCCATCGGCTCCGCGGCGAACCGGAACGGGCCGGCCTGTGCTGGCGGCGGATCCTGACGTTGCAACGGCCCGAGCGATTCGCCAGCGTCGATCAAGGGATCTTCGGTCATGTGACCCAGCAAAATCTCGCCATGCTTTGCGAAGAGCAAGGTGATCGTGCGGCCGCCGCCTTGCACTGGTCGGCGGTGCTGGCCGAACGTCCTGACGACGCGCGGGCTCGCCAAGCATTGGGACGGCTGGGACAACCGCTGGTCCATGCCGGGGAATGGCCCTCGTGAGCTTGAAACGACTTCTGTTCGCCTCGATTCACGGCTATGTCGACCCGTCCAGCGGCGCCGCCTGGGCCAGTCGTGACGTCCTCGAACTCATGGCCGCGCGTGGGGTGGAATGCCGCGCGATCACCCCCGGGCTCTTGTCCTACGAACGCGAGACGTCGGCCGAGGAAATCCTCAAGCCGCTCGGTGTTCCCATCCGCAAAGCGGCACTGATGGCTGGGATCGATTCGGCCGACGCCCTCGAGTTCGACCTGGGCGGGGTCGGCGTTACCCTGGTGCCGACCGCTTCGAGTCGGGCGGAGCGTTTCGATGATCCCGTGGAAATAAAGGATTTTCTGGGCCGGACGGCAAGATTGATCGATGAGTTCCGGCCTCAGGTGTTGCTCACCTACGGCGGTCATCCCGCCAACCTCGCGTTGATGAAACTGGCGCGAGAACGCGATGTGTCCGTGGTCTTTCACTTGCACAACCTGGCCTACCCCAGTCGAAGTACATTTGAGCACGCCACGGCCGTCCTCGTCCCCTCGGAATACTGCCGTCGCCATTACTTGCAAAAGCTTTCCCTCGAAAGTACGGTGATCCCATCGCCACTCATCCCCGAGCGAATGGTCGCCCCCGTACGCGATCCCCGGTATGTGACGTTCATCAATCCCCAGCTCTCCAAGGGAGCTGCCGTTGTCGCGCGGATCGCCTTTGAACTTCATCATCGTCGTCCCGAAATCCCGCTGCTGATCGTCGAGGGACGCGGAGCGGCCGATGCTCTGACGACGGTACGCCTCGACCTGTCCGAGCTGAGAAATCTGAATCGACTGCCGAATCTCCCGAATCCGCGCGCGATCTACCGCCTGACCCGAGTGCTACTCGTGCCCTCGTTGGTCCGCGAGACCTTCGGCCGGGTCGCCGCCGAGGGACTCGCGAACGGGATTCCTGTTCTCGCCAGCGACCGCGGTGCCCTCCCTGAAACCTTGGGCGATGCCGGCTTTGTCTTTACACCCCCCGATCGGTGCACCCCCAACTCGGTCGAACCGCCAACGGCCCACGAAGTGGCCCCGTGGGTGGCCACAATCGAACGACTGTGGGACGACCCGTCCTGGGAGACTGCCCACCAGGAACGGGCTAGGCTGGAATCCCGGCGCTGGGATCCCGATTTCGTGGCCGATCAATATCTGTCATTCTTCACCGCCCATGGGCGCCGCGATTAATAACTTCACGATTCCTGAATTTACTCATTCACCTACCATTACTGAGCGTTGCAGAAAGAACTAAACCGGTCGGCCTGTAGAATGCTGGTATGGGCCGTTCATCTTCTTCATCAGGAAACTGGAGGGAATGGCGGCGAATGAGAGCGCTGGAACTATACCGACAAGGATGGATTCAGCGTGACATCGCCGCCGCCCTCGGTGTCTCCAAAGGGGGCGTCAGCCAGTGGTTGACGACCGCCAGAGACGCCGGCCCCGAAGCTCTCGTCTCCCACATGGATCGATGTGGTGTAACTCCCAAGTTGACCCCCGAGCAGGTCCGTCTGATCCCGGATTTCCTCTGGCATGGGCCCGAGGCGTACGGCTTCCGAGGCGAAGTCTGGACCTGTGGACGGGTCGCCGGAGTGATCCGCGAGGAATTCGATGTCTCGTACAGCAAGAGCCAGGTCTCGCGGCTCCTGAAGTCCCTCGATTGGACGCCCCAGGTCCCGATCACCCGCGCGATCCAGAGGGACGAGGAGGCGATCACGCGGTGGCGCGCCGAGTCGTGGCCCGACCTGAAGCGACAGGCCCGCCGCGAGCGTCGGGAGCTTGTTTTCGTGGATGAATCGGGATTCTACCTGCTCCCGGGGGTGGTCAAGACCTACTCGCCCCGGGCCCGAACCCCCGTGCTCAGCGAGTGGCAGACGCGAGATCATCTCTCGGTCATGGGCGGCCTGACCCCGATGGGCAAGGTCTACACGCTGGTACGGCCGAAGTCGTTGAATGGCCTGCACACGATAGAGTTCCTCCTTCACCTGGGCCGCCTGGCCGGGGCTCGGCTGCTGGTGATCTGGGATGGTTCGCCGATCCACCGGCGGGCCGAGGTCAGCGAGTTCGTGGCCGAGACGAAGGGGGCCGTCCGCGTGGAGCGATTGCCGGCGTATGCACCAGACCTGAATCCCGTCGAGTGGCTGTGGCGCCACCTCAAGGAGGTCGAATTGCGGAACCTGACGTGCCTGGACCTGGATCAGTTGCAACTGGAGTTCCATTTGGCTCTCGGTCGCCTGCGTCAGAAGCCGCGACTCGCACCCTCGTTCGTCGAAGGGGCTGGTCTACCAATCTGATGGTTTAGTTCTTTCTGCAACGCTCAGTAAGTTGATCGCTGTGCGGCCTGGGATCCCACAGGATCCTATCGGGTTTACCGTACGTGTTGACATGGCCAACACGACTGTTTACGCTCGCATCTAAATAGCTCCTCGCAATTGGGAAAGTCCTACGTTTCAGTCTCTTACGGCAAGTGACGAAATTTCGTCACCCCGCTGCTTTCCCTGTTGCGAGGAGCCATTTAGCTCAATAAGACGCGAATTGGTTCCCCGTTTGGGCATGGATGTCCGGACGGGGAACCAATTCCCACACTGAGGTGGGACCTACGCCACCGCAACAACCACGCGGATCTACGACCGGCGGAGGCGGAAGGTCACGCGGAACATCGTGGAACGGATCTCGATCTGACCCCAATCAAGGCGAGTGCCGTTCGGCGATGGCGGGATTCGTTCAATCGTGTCAGGCCGATCAAGAGATATCACGTGCCCCTCGGCGTGGAGCACTTTTAGTCCGGAGTTCCGGGCCTTGTTTTACCGTAACTTCACGGGCCGCAAGGAGTTGCCCTCGATTTTGGCCTAAAAATGTAGCCACTAAAAATTTCGGGACTGCTTGACAAATTCGGCGAATTCCTGAAAATGACAGGATGCCCACACGGAATGGTGCCGTCCACGTGGCCACGACCAAGCGGGTCTACAAGGGAAAGACCTACGTCACCCATTTGCTCCGACGGTCCATTCGCAAGGGAACCACCGTCACTCATGAGACCCTCGGCAACCTCTCCCATCTCCCCGATCACCTCATCGACCTGATCAGACGCTCCCTCAAGGGCGAGACCTTCGTCCCCGCCGCCGAAACCTTCCGGATCACACGCTCGCTCCCGCACGGTCACGTCGAAGCGGTCCTGAACATGATCCGCAAGCTGGGAGTGGAGGAGCTCATCGCTTCCGAACCCTCGCGACAACGCGACCTGGTGATCGCCATGATCGCCGAACGGCTCCTCTTCCCCAGCTCCAAGCTGGCCAACACCCGGCACTGGCACGACACCACCTTGGCCGAGGAGTGGGACGTCGGCGACGCCAACGAGGATCAGCTGTACGACGCCATGGACTGGTTGCTGACCCGACAGGGGGCGATCGAGAAGAAGCTGGCCCGGCGCCACCTCAGTGAAGGGGCGACGGTGCTCTACGATGTCACCAGCAGTTACTATGAAGGGAAGACCTGCCCGCTGGCCCGGTTCGGCCACAACCGCGACGGCAAGAACGGCTGCCCGATCATCGTCTACGGCGTTCTGACCGATGTCGACGGCCGGCCGGTCGCCGTCCAGGTGTACCCCGGCAACACCGGCGACCCCACGACCGTACCCGACCAGATCGAGACGCTCACGAAGCGGTTCGGCCTGTCGCGGGTCGTGCTGGTCGGCGATCGTGGTATGCTCACGCAAACTCAGATTGATGTGCTCAAGAAATACCCGGCCCTGGGCTGGATCTCGGCGCTGCGCAGCGGTGCGATCCGCCGCCCGTTGGCCGAGGGCCACCTGATCCGGCCGGACCTGGAGGCCGAACGGCTGGCGGAGATCAGCTCGCCGGAATTCCCCGGGGAACGACTGGTCGCCTGCTACAACCCCCAATTGGCCGTGCAGCGCCGCCAGAAACGTGAAGCCTTGATGGCGGCCACGCAGGCCGAACTGGAGGAGCTGGCCGCGAGCGTGAGGCGGCCGACGGCCCGACCCGAGACGGCGGCCGCGATCGGCGTGCGGGTGGGGAAAATTATCAATCATTACAAAATGGCAAAACATTTTAAAATGACAATAATTGATGGTCATCTGGAATGGAGTCGCATGGAAACGGAGATCCAGAACGAAGAACAATTGGATGGGATCTATGTGATCCGAACCAGCGAGCCGGCGGAGCGGTTGACGGCCGCCGACGGGGTGCGGTCATACAAGCGACTGACGTTGGTGGAGCAGGCGTTCCGCTGCCTCAAGGGGATCGACCTCCTGGTCCGCCCGATCCACCACCGCGTGGCCGACCGGGTGCGGGCGCACATCCTCCTGTGCTTGCTGGCCTACTACGTGGAGTGGCACCTGCGCCGGGCGTGGGAGCCGCTGTTGTTCGAGGACGAAGAGTTGGCGGTGGACCGCCCGCGGCGTGATCCGGTGGCGCCGGCCCGTGCCTCGGAGTCGGCGAAACGGAAGAAGTGGACGCACGCCACCTCGGAGGGCCTGCCGGTCCAGAGTTTTCGGACGTTGCTGGCCCATTTGGGGACGCGGTGCCGGAACACGTGCGTGGTAACGGGCGCCCCCAGCCAGGCGAGCTTTCGCCAGGTAACGGAGGCGGATGCGCTGCAGGCAGAAGCGCTACGGTTGATTGAAGTGTAGCCAGAAACGGGGACTCGAAAATGACGTAAGTCCTTAATTTTCAAGGGTATTCCCGTTTTGCCTTCCCGGAACTCCAGTTTAGTAGGGGGCCGACTTTCTGTTCCAATGGTTGTCGGACCCTACTTCGAGTTGGTCTCTGATTTCGCAGAGTCGAGGAAACTGAGACTTTGACTAAATCCGTTTATTTGGATTCGATCGTTGTCTTGTACTTGCTGTTCCGAACGAGGCTGACGAAATCCCCTGTATTCAGCAGGTCGTAGAGGGCTTTTTTCTTGTCAGCGGCGAGCTCATAATACGACCTGCAAATCTCTGAACCCAGCGTATAGCCGAGGTCGGCGGGACGTCCTCCGACGCTTCCGTTGTACATCCACTTCGAGAGGTCGGTGCCGTTCATCTCCTTTCGAAAGTCTTCAAGAATCTCGGCCTCGTGCTCCTTCAAATAGCGTTGGCGAATCCCCTCCGATGGCTTTCCTGTCACCAGGTCGGTGAGAAAGTCGCAGACACCTTCTTCAATCACGGCACGCAGAACGCCCCCTTCCCGCGGATCGCGGTAATTCTGCTGGAAATGCATGAGCTCGTGGGTCATCGTCCCTGAGATGAAGCGGGGGTCTCCAATGGACTTCTTAAGGCTCTCGCTCATTTCGTCCGTGGGCATTCCTTCGCCTCGTCCGTGCCGGTCGAGCCCAATGAAGACGCCCAGGTCAGTCGCCGAGCCGGCCGAGTTGAGGGTCCCAATCACCAGGTAGCCGTGAGGAAAAATGGCTTCCGGATAAACGATTGTTAACGTCCTCATGTTAGCAGCCACTTGTTTTCGGATCGCCCCCAATTGCTCGGGCTGAAAATGGTTGCGCAGATACTGATAATACTTGGGATACGTTTGAATGGCCGCCTTGACCAGGTCATCAACCCCGAAGTAGCGATTCGCATAATAATCCCGCAGAGCGGGCGACCCGTCCAGAATCATCTTCGAGAAGAACTCCTCGGCCCGAGCCGGCTCCGCGCGAGCGAGGTCAAAGGCCTTCCAAAATGCCTCTGCATCGTCCGTATGCACTTCAAAGCCGTCAACGCTGCTCAGTTGGCGTCGCAACTGAGCAAGCTGCGATTCGACACGAGGCCATGCAGGGTCGGATTTCAAACGACCAAGGCTTTTGTACTTGGTGACCACGTTGGGATTGCGGATCCCGTACTCGATCGAGTGTTCCAATGCCTGAATGGCTTGAGCGGATCGGCCAGCATCAGCCCATGCAACCGCCTCGTTGATCGCGACCAACGGCGAGCGCAGCTGTTCGTTGCTGTCCGCATACAGTTGGGCCAGTTCGACAAATCGCTTTGCCTCGGTAAAACGTTCGATGTCCGCAAACACCTTCTTAAAGTCAGGCAATTTGGCAGACGCATCGGGACCGGACGCCTGGACCAACAAGCTCGCCAACAGAATGCTCGCTACCATAAGGCACCTCAATGGATGAAGTCGGTCAGTTGCCCGTTCAAATAAAGCATTCGCTCGACCACGCTCGGCCCGCCGGGATCGATGGGCAGGTCGCGCCAAGGTGCACCGGTCCGGAGGATCCAGGAGACGGCGTCGAGGATCTCGCGTCGATCTCGCCTGGGACGGCCCGTGCGGGCGGGTGGGAGGAAGAGGTCCTGGACCAACTCCCATTGTTGATCCGTGAGTCGGTGCCGCACCATTTTGCCGCTGCCTCGTTGATGTGAACGCATGTGCACAAATCTGGGAGGCAGGTCAATCGTCACGAGGCGTTGGCGGTTTTCCCGACAGAGACTAGTCGTAGGCCATGCCCGAAGCACGTCCCGGGTGGAAGTCTTGACATCGTTACCTCGACGTCGAATGGAACGCGCGGCATGGACAGAACCTAGCCCAGTCAAAGCGTGATTATCGACGACCCGACTTGGTTTCGCCAGAACTCACTCGACGTAAGCCGTAGCGGCCTTACCAGCTTGGTAATCGATTCCGAGTCGAACTCCTTACCCCCGGCGACGCGGAACGTCCTCGGCGGACCGGCCATGGAGCCCGCCTCGCCCTTGTTAGGAAAAAAAAGGGGAGCGTCGAGTCCTGGCCCCAAGGACTGACGCTCCTCACCCCACCCTCGACGCCCGCTCGAAGGTCCGCAAGGCTCAACCGGAGGAGGCCCCAGGCCCGAGGGGTGATCTCGGGCCGGGTTCAAGCCTTTCTCCCGCTCGGATCAACGACCCCATCGGCCGCCGAACTGGCCACCTGGCCCACCACCGTTGGGCGAAACATTGTACTGGCCGAACTGACCACCCGGCGCGCCACCGGCGAAGGAGACGTCGGTCCGGGATCCGCGGAACTGGCCACTCGTACCGACGCCGTTGGCGGAGGTGACGCTGAACGGACCGAACTGGTCACCGCCATCCATCATGACGCTACCCTGCGCGATGTGAATCGGGCCGGTCATCCCACCGCCGCTCGGTGAAACGGTGATCGGCGAACCGTTGAACTGGCCTCCGCCACCCATCATGACGCCGCCAGCCGACGAGAAGGCGATCGGGGACACGCTATACGGACCGCCCGGCGCACCACCGTCAAACGCGCCGGCCATCGGGATTCCCGACTCGAATCCTCCGGTCAGCCCGCTCATCAGGCTCCCGACCGCGTCGCCCGTGGTCGGCGTCGCGGACGGCGGCGCATCGGGATTGGCATTGGCGTCCATCTCGGTCTTGATCGCCTTCCGATCGGCCGCGATGGTCGTCAGGTCGTCGGCCGTGACGTGCGAGGCCGCGACCACGGCCTGAATGTCGGCGACAGCCGTATCGATCAGCGTTTGGTCGGTGATGCCCTGGCTCTTGAGAACGGCCGTGAAATCCGCCACGAGCTGAGTCTGTTGGTCGGCCGTGGGGATTTGACCCGCGATCGAATCGACGGTCGCGGCCAGCGCTTTCACCGCATCCTGATCGGGATCGGTCGTGGACGCCTTCTGGATGGCGTCGAAGTCATTGCGGACGGCGGCCAGAAGCTTCGGCGTCACTTCCGACTTGTCGTGAATGGCCTGGAGATCGGTCTGGAGTTTCTCGAAATCACTCTTCAAGGCATCGCTGGGTCCCGACGTGCTGCTGCTCGTGGTTCCCGACCCGTTGGTCTGCTGGCCGGACGCCACACTGGAGTTCACCGGCTGGCGGTTTTCGGCATTGCCACCGAACCAGCCTCCCATCGGCCCGCTCGGCATTGCATTGAATGTGCCCGCTCCCACGGCTGGGGCTCCCCCGTTGAACTGGGTCGTCGTCACGGGAGTATTGGTCGGGGCGGCCTGGAGCGTCGTGGTGACCGCGGCTTGCGTCGGTGTGTCGGTTGGTACGGCCGCGGTGGTCGTGTCGGTGTTCGTGGCAACGACCGCGTTGACGGCTTGAGTCGTGGGAGGAGCCGTCGGTGGCGTTGTCGGGAGGCTCTGCGAGCCCGCACGAGCCACCTGGCCATGCCGCATGGCGAACCCGACGCGGCCCGCCCCGCCGCTCATCGCATTGCCATGCCCGCTGAAGTTCCCAAACGGCCTTGCTTGTGTGTACGAGGAGGTTTCGGCCGCTCCGCTCCCGAATCCTCCGGCATTCTGCCCGCCCATCGTGCCCCTGGTGGAAAGCTGGACACGCTGAGTGGTCGGTGAGGACGGCATCCCCATGTGGCCCCGGAGCAGGCCGGTCGTGGAGAGAAGTTGACGACCTTCGAGCGACTCGCAGCGCACGGCCGCGGTGGGAGCACGACGAGGGGCGAGTTCCTGGCTCTTGATCCAACTGGCGATGAGGCGACGGAGAATCGAGTCCATGTTTCGAATTCCTTGAATTTCAGGCAAGAAAACCGCGGGGGCGCTGGCATCCTTCCAGGGTTCGCCCCGAGTCCCCAGCTGGGCACCCGGTGTTGGCTCATTGAGGCAGGCTCATGGTGATAAGAGATTGGCATTTTCGCGGTCTCACCCTGTAAAGAATCGTTAATTCAGGAAGAGTCGCAAGTCGACGCTCAGCGCGCGACCGTGGTCCGCGGGGGGCGGTTCAAGACGTTGGTAAGACTCAAACGCTCCGGGATGAAGCCTTCAGGCCAATCGAGGGCACGCGTGATGGAGAAGAGGTCGAGAGGCAGGCGACGAGATCGATCGTTGGCCGTCGCGGGGGCGGTCTGGTATGATGGGGGCCTTGGATTCTGGATCGCGAAGGCATTACCTCGAAACGATTAGGGTCTCATGCTTCATCCCTGGCACGACGTAACCCCGGGCGAACACCTGCCCAGGGAGTTCAACGCTCTCGTCGAGATCCCGATGGGATCGAGCGTCAAATACGAGTTGGATAAGCGCACGGGCCTGCTTCGGCTCGACCGGGTGCTCTATTCGGCCGTCTATTACCCTGCCAACTACGGGTTTATTCCCCAGACATACGCCGAGGACGAGGACCCGCTCGACGTCCTGGTGCTCTGCCAGGAGGCCGTGGCGCCGATGACCCTGGTCACCGCGCGGGCGATCGGTCTGATGACCATGATCGACTGCGGCAAGCGCGACCACAAAATCCTCGCGGTCGCGGTGGGCGACCCGGAATTCAACAGCTTCCACGACGCCCTGGATCTTCCTCCCCACCGGCTCACCATGCTCCGCCGCTTCTTCCAGGACTACAAGCAACTCGAGGGGAAGGACGTCGCGGTCGACGAGATCCAGTCGGCCGAGCTCGCCCTGCCGATCATCGAGGAGTCGCTTCAACGCTACAGCACCGTCCGCCGCAAGGGGTTCCATTGAAATGAGCCACCGATCGACGGCCGCCGCCGTCCGGATGCGTGCGGTCGTGATCGGCGGCTCGGGACAACTGGGCGGCTGGCTGCTCCGCGTGCTCGCCGAGCGAGGGCACGACGCGAGCGGCACCTTCGCCACCACGGCTTTCCCCGGCCTGGTTCCGCTCGACGCCGCCAACCAAACGGCCGCGGCCGACTGGGTGCGCGACCAGAAGGCCGACGTGGTCTTTTATCCGGCCGGGTTCACCTGGGTCGACGGCTGTGAACGAGACCCAGGAAAAGCGCGGGCCGCCAACGTCGAGCAGCCCCTGAACCTGGCCCGAGCGGCCGCCACGATCGGGGCTCGCTTCGTCTACTTCTCCACCGACTACGTCTTTGACGGCCGGAACGGTCCGTACGACGAAGCGAGCGAACCTCGCCCCCTTTCCGTCTACGGCCAGGCCAAGCTCGAAGCCGAACAGGCCCTCGCCGACACGCTGGGCGAACGGCTCTTGGTCGCGCGAACCACCTGGGTCTATGGCCCCGAACGCCAAGGGAAGAATTTCGCCTACCAGCTTGTCAAGGCGTTGCGTGAAGGACGTTCGCTCCCCAGCCCTTCGGACCAGGTCTCAACCCCAAGCTACGGACCGGACGTCGCGCAAGCGGTGGTCAGACTGATCGAGCAAGGTCGATCGGGCCTCGTCCATGTGGCCGGTCCCGACCTCATCGACCGGGTCACTTTCGCCAAGACCCTGGCCAGAGCCTTCGGGCTAGACGCGGAACTGATCCAGGCCAGGACGACCGCCGAACTCGCCCAGGGAGCACCCCGTCCCCTGAACAGCGGGTTGCTGATCCCCCGGTTGGACGCCTGGCTCCCCGGACTGATGCGCCCCTTGTCAGAATGCCTTCGCGACTTCCAGATCAGGCTCAACGAGCCCGGCGGATGGGTCCGGCCGCTCACGCCGAACTTAGACGCGTGAGGTCTGGCCTTTTGGAGGTGGGTTGGCCATGATTGAATTAAGAGACGACGCCCACGCGTCTCCCTCCACGGCCTCTCTCCCCGTCGTGGCAAAGTGATGAGCGGCCTCCCGGCCGGATCTTGACCTGCTGTTTTTCATACTCCATCAAGATGACGAACACCATGACCAATGTTCTGTTGCGCCTTCGTAATGCGGCGATCGGCCGTCGAGCCCTGCGAGGAACCGGCCTGCTTCTGCTGCTCGGGTTCGGGGCTTCGGCTTCCGCTCCCGCCGCCGAGCCGAAGGCCGGCGAGAAGCTGCCGCGCCGGGGAGACGAGATCGTCGTCTGCGGCCAACTGTTCCACACCACCGCGCCGGTGGTTCTCTGGACCGATCCGGGCGGATACGACGCCTATCGCGTCGACCGCCGATTTGGACCGCTCACGGATGTCCGGGAGAAGGCCAAGGTCAAGGAACGGAACGAAGTCACCATTGGCTTCGGGGTGCGCAAGGTGCCGCTCACGCCGGAGCAGAGCGAACAGGTGCGCGGTGGTGGCTGGGACCTGCCGATGCTTCAGAATGTCGTCGATCAGTTCGTGATCCATTACGACGTCGCGGGGACGAGCCGACGCTGCTTCCAGGTTCTCCACGACAGCCGAGGCCTGAGCGTCCAGTTCATGCTCGACCTCGACGGCACGATCTACCAGACCCTTGACCTGAAGGAAGGCGCCTGGCACGCCACCAAGGCGAACGGCCGCTCCATCGGGATCGAGATCGCCAATATGGGCGCCTACCCGATTGGCGGCACCGACACCTTCGACCGCTGGTATCGCCGCGACCCGAACGGCCAGGTCCAGATCCTCCTGCCTGAGGGCGAGCTGAAAGCGGAACGCAAGCGGGGCGAGGACCCAACCTGGGTGCCTCGACCGAGCCGGCCCGAGCCGGTCGTCGGGACGATCCACGGCCAAAAACTCCAGCAGTACGACCTGACTCCCGAGCAGTACGACTCCCTGACCAAGTTGACCGCCACCCTCTGCACGGTCTTCCCCAAGATCAAGTGCGACTACCCTCGTGACCCCGCCGGGGCCCTCCTGACGCAGGTGCTGCCCGACGCGAAGTACGATCAGTTCCAGGGGGTCCTGGGCCACTATCACATCCAGACCAACAAGACCGACCCGGGGCCCGCGTTCCAGTGGGACAAGGTCATCGACGGCGCCCGGGCGCTGATGGCGAAATGAAGAAAGGCACGACCATGCGGATCGGTCTGACCGGTGCCACGGGGTTCCTCGGCCGCTACCTGGTTGCGAACCTGGCCACGGCGGGGCATCGCCTCCGCTGCTGGCACCGCCCCACGAGTCAACACGAGGGGTTGGAGCCCTTCCAGGGTTCGCTGACCTGGGTGCCGGGCGAACTGGGCGACGATCACGCCTCGGATGCGCTGGTCGAAGGGTGCGATGCCGTGGTGCACTCCGCGCTCTACCATCCCTCAGGCGGCTTCATGGGGGGCGAGGGTGACCTCCTCCCGTTCCTGGAGACGAACCTCATGGGGACGATCCGCCTGATCGAGGCCGCGCGAGCGGCCGGGGTCAAACGGTTCGTCTTCATCTCAACCTGCGCGGTCTACGACACCATCCTCGGCGATCGACCACTCGACGAAACTCATCCGCTCTGGCCGGCTAGCCATTACGGAGCCCACAAGGCGGCCCTCGAAGCCTTTGTCCACAGCTACGGCCAGGGCCACGGTTATCCGATCTGCGCCTTACGTCCGACCGGGATCTACGGCCTGGCCCACCCTCCCCAAAAAAGCAAGTGGTTCGACCTGGTCTCCACCGTGGCGCGAGGCGAGCCCGTGGAATGCCGTCGCGGCGGCAAGGAAGTCCACGCCGCCGATGTCGCCCGGGCCGTCGCCATCCTGCTCGCGGCCGAGGTTGAGGCCATTACCGGGCAGTCATTCAACTGCTGCGACCGCTACGTCTCCGAGCATGAAGTGGCCACGATCGCTCGGGAACGATCGGGAGCCAATGGCGAGATCCTGGGGACGCCTTCCGCCCCCAAAAACCAGATCGTCACGACCAAACTGCAGGCCCTGGGGATGCAGTTCGGCGGCCGCCCCCTCCTGGAGCGAACCATCGCCGAAATGCTTGGCGCAACATCCTCAACACAGAGTTGAAACCAGGACGTATCCCCGCGAGTCCCCACGCCATGGGTGGAAATCGTGGGGCGTTGTGCACAATAACGAAGACTCGAAATCCATCGCTCGCCGCGCCGGAATCGTTTCGGGAACCGCAAAGCCTCATAAAAAAGCCGAAACCATCGGCGTCGTCGATGGGTATTGACGACGGCCCCATTGAGGTCGAGCGTCGACGCGGGGACTTCTCCCTCGAGAAGATTGGTCGCGCGGAGACTCGGCATTGGCCATGGTCGAGGCGGTGAGCATGGGTGCGTCGAACCGGGCCGGAGCCGCCTCGGACAGCCCGCGATTCGGCCCGACCCTGGCACTCTGGGCTGCGCTGGTGCTCGGTCTCAACGGAGTCATCTGGCTCGCGGGGTTCCGGACGAGCGCGCTGGCCGAGGGGGTCGAGCAGGGGGCGGCACGCGTCGAGTCACGCGGAATCGGCGAGGTAAGCGACGACCTGATCCGCCGGGCGATCCAGACGCAACACGACACGCTCTCGTTCTGGACGACGCTGGCCTGGTTGGGGGATTTTTTGGTCGAGCCGCTGGCCTTGGCCGCGAGAGCACTGGCGGCGGCGACCCTCTTTGCCTCGGTTGCGGCCCTGGTGGGTCGCCCCGTCCGCTATGAACTGGCCCTGAATGAATGTGCGACCGCGCAAGGGTTTTGGGTGCTCGGGTTGGCGGTCCAGGCGGCCCTCATGATGACGCTGCGGCGAGGAGACATCGAGACCTCTCCGACCCTGCTCTTGCCCCAGGGCGTCTACCCGGCCGCCGCCTGGCTTGCCCTCCGGCAGCTCGACCTGTTCGCGGTCTTGGGATGGTCGGCCCTGGCGCGCGGCGCCTGGCGACGGGGGCAGGTCAACCTGACCGCCGCCGTCTTGATCTGCGTCATGCTCTGGCTCGTCGAGGCGGTCATCCGGATCGGTTTCGGCCTGGTGATCGGGGCCGGGGCGAGACTGGTGATTGCGCCGGGTTGAGCGAAGTAGCGACTAAAGTCGAACCAAAGAGAGCCATGATGTCTCGAATCGTCGTAGCCACAATCGCTCTGGGAATCCTGGTGGCGGGGTTGGCCGCCGCCAACCTGCGTCGCGATCCCGGTGCGTTCGAGGTCGACTGGCGGCTGGTCTCGCCGCCGGCGCGTGAAGTCATCGTCGAGCCACCGACCCGCGGGGCGATCATCCAGACTGTCGCGGCGCCCGGCAAGGTCGAGGCCGTCGAAGAAGCCGAGATCGCCTCGCAACTCGTGGGGCGAGTCGTCGCGGTGAAGGTCAAGGACGGAGACTCGGTCAAGGCGGACGATGTCCTCGTTCAACTCGACGACACCGACGCCAAGGCCCGGCTCGACTCGTCCAAGGCGCGAATCGAGCGGCTTCGCTCGGCGATCGAGCAGGCAGGATCGGACGTGGACAAGGCCAATCGCGACGCCAAGCAATCGGGCACGCTCGCGGGCCGCGGTTTCACGGCTCCCAACGAGTTGGCCGACGCCCGCACGGCCGTCGCCAAATCTCAGGCCGCGCTGGCGATGAGCCGTCACGAGCTGATCGAGAGCGAAGCGATGAGGCGAACCAGCCAACAAGACCTCGACCGGACGACGATCAAGGCACCGATCGACGGCGTGGTGGCCGGGGTCAATGTCGACGTCGGCGAGGTCGTGATCGCAGGGACGACGAACCTGCCGGGCTCGGTGCTCATGACCATCAGCGACATGAACCGGATGCGTGTCCGGGCCGATGTCGACGAGACCGACGTCCCGCTCGTCCGCCGCGGCCAGCCGGCTTTGGTCTACCTCCAGGCCGACCAACTCCACCCCGTCGCCGGCACGGTCGACATGGTGGCCCCCAAAGGCAAGACCAAGGACGAAGTCGTGAGCTTCGAGACCCTGGTTAGCCTCGACGGGTCCACCGCCGCCGCACACTCCGCGTTACGGCCGGCGATGACCGCAACGGTCGAGATCGAAGTTCGCCGCGCCTCCGCCGCGCTGGGGGTGCCCGCCCAGGCCGTCGTCCACCGCCGCCGCAAAGATTTACCCAACACCCCAAGCGTCCGCGCCTGGGCCGAGCGCAACGCCCGATCACCCGGCGAAAAGGCCCAGGAAGCCGAACTCCGCTACATCAAGATCGTCTTCGTCGCCGAAGGAGGGATCGCCCGCGCCCGTCCCGTCGAAACCGGCCTGAGCGATGAGCGCAAGGTCGAAATCCTCTCCGGCCTGAAGCCGGGCGAGCCAGTCGTCGTCGGCCCCTTCCGCACCCTGGACGAATTGAAAGACGGCGACCCCGTCAAACCTGTCAAAACCCTCTCCGAGGCCGAGGCCGCGCGATAGGCCTCGGCGGGACGAATGCCCAGCCCGATCGCGGGAACAATCCTTCGCTCCACCACCGAAACCCTCAGAGGTCCGAACCGCAATCAGGCAATCAGACGCGCTTGCCCCTTGACATGAGGCCCTGCTTCGAGTGTAATTCGTGCGTGCGACGTGCCCGTAGCTCAATTGGATAGAGCGTTGGCCTCCGAAGCCAAAGGTTGCAGGTTCAACTCCTGCCGGGCACACTGATCTAAATCCCGCCGAGTGCTAACTTTAGCTCACCTGTCCTGGCGGACGGAGCGGCCCAAAAACTCCAACAAACCCGGTAGACTACCGGATTTGGAGGCCGCCCCGATGTCAGTACGCACTCCGTCCTACCGGTTCCACAAGCCGTCCGGTCAGGCTGTTGTCACCTTGAACGGCCGAGATTATTACCTCGGCAAGCACGGCACGCCCCAGAGCCGAACCGAATACGATCGCCTGCTGGCCGAATGGTTGGTCAATGGGCGACACGTCACCGCTCGCGCCCGCGACAACCCCCCATCGGGGGCCTCCGTCTCACCGGACGAGTTGACTGTCAGTGAGATGATCCTGGCCTACCTTCGCTACGCCGAAGGCTACTACCGGAAAGGCGGGAAACCTACCGGCGAAGTCCCACACATTAAATACGCCATGGGACACCTCCGGCGGCTTTACGGTCACACTTCAGCCAAGAACTTCGGTCCCCTGGCGTTGAAGACCGTCCGCCAGCAGATCATCGATTCCGGACTATGCCGCAACGAAGTCAATCGACGCACGCGGATCATCGTTCGGGCCTTCAAATGGGCGACCGAAAATGAGTTGGTCCCGCTGAGTATTCACCACGGCCTGCGGGCAGTCTCCGGGCTACGCAAAGGCCGATCCGAGGCCCGCGAGAGCGAACCCGTCAAGCCGGTCCCCGACGAGTTGGTGGACGCGATTGCCCCGTATGTCTCCCGGCAGGTGGGAGCGATGATTCAGCTCCAACGGCTCTCGGGCATGCGGCCCGGCGAAGTCTGCATGCTACGTACCTGTGATCTCGACACATCGGGCCGGGTCTGGGTCTACACGCCGGAAACGCACAAAACCGAGCATCACGGACGCGATCGGAAGATCTACTTCGGCCCCGCCGCACAAGCCGTCCTGCGTCAGTGGGTCCGGGCGGATCCGAATGACTACCTGTTCCAACCCAGGGAAGTTGTCGAGGAATCGCTGGCGGAACGTCGCCGCAACCGGAAGTCACCGATGACTCCGTCGCAACAGGCACGGACCAGGAAGCATTCTCCAAAAAAGGCTCCAGGGGCCTGCTACACGGCCGATTCCTATCGCGAAGCCATCGTGAAAGCCTGCAAGCTCGCCTTTCCTCATCCCGAGCTGACTAAGATTCCCCAGAAGGATCTCACGCCCGATCAGCAACGGGAACTCAAGGCTTGGCACCATGCTCGCCGCTGGCATCCCAACCAGCTTCGCCACAACGCCGCGACGAAGTTGCGGCGGCAGTTCGGCCTGGATGTCGCCCAGGTCATCCTGGGGCATTCCTCGTCAGCCGTGACGGAGGTCTACGCTGAGGTCGATGAGGCGAAGGCCATCGGCGTGATGGAGCAGATCGGGTGAAATTTCGTCACTCGATGGGACGTGGTGGAACGACGGCCCCCACGCCGATCGTTCCACCAGGTTTCATTCCATGTCAAAGTCAAATCGAGATTCTTTAGACAACTTACGTCACTCAATTTCAAATTACGTCATTTTCATATCTTGACGTTGAACCGCACGCAACATAACATACGAACAGTGGAGGGCAGACACGACGGTAGCACCCAGGAGTCGGCAATGGATTCAAACAATGAAATAATTCATGATTCGGGAACACTTGATTTTGAGGTTGATTACCTGACGCTTGCCCAGGCTGCGAGCGTCCTCCCCGGTCGTCCCGCTCTCGCGACAGTCTGGCGCTGGTGTTTCAAGGGTATTCGTGGCGAATACCTCCGCTACACGAAAATCGGTCGACAGACCTATGTGACGCGGGAGTGGCTCTCCGAGTTCTCTCAACGGCTCACGGACCGTCGCGCAGGAAAATCGCCCGAGCGGACTGTGATCCCAGTCCCCGCGACTCCCACTCAAAGGCGAAAAGCCCACGAGAGGGCTGAGAAGGAGCTCGATAAGCTGGGTGTGTGACGTGCAAAAAAGTGAGGCCCCCGGGAGTGGCTTCCCGGAGGCCTCGTAATTCGATCGATCGGGCTTGGCAACCAAATCGGATCTAATGTGCCTATTTATGATACCCTCGCGGGATCCCGCAATCAAGGGGTTCTCGCGTCAAATCCACGAATTCGATTGTTTAGTCGGATCGTCGGATCAATCGACCTGAATTATTCGGGACCGACCGGGACCGGATCACCCGTCTGCCCGCCTGCCTGCCCACGTCGGCCGTCGAGCTCGCTCGAATCCCGTTCGGGCCGGATCGCTCCGCGCCCCTCCTTTTGGGTTGCTCAAGTTAACTCGCCTTTATGTGTTTTCTAACGTGTGTGCTCGTGATGCTGAAGTTTGATGAATCGGAATTCAAAAAATTCGCCAACGCAATCTTCGATTTCTCGGCCGGAGTCTACGAATTCCGCGCCCTGAATGCCGCGATCAGCAAGGCCAACAAAATCGAGCTCGCGAACCAGGGATACGAGCCGACTTTGGCCGGCTGGTTTGACCGGGTTGATCATATCCGATTTGAGGCGAAGCGACTGCACGGGGTCAGCGGATACCTCACAGTCAATCCGATCAACTCCTCGCTGGCTTCCGACCGCTGGAAGAACGAGCTCAAGTACCTCAGCCGGAAGAATGGCAGGTACGGAACCGAAGCCGATGATGTTGCCCTGTTGCGGTACATGATCGTCGATATTGATGTGGAACGAGGCATCGAAAAGGGCAACCCAAAAGAGGGGATCAGCGCAACAAACGAGGAGCTTGCCCTCGCTCTCGGGAAGCGAGATGAGATCCTCGACGCCCATCCAAAACTTCGAGATGCCGCTCTTTGGGGAACATCAGGGAACGGCGGATGGATCCTCGTTCGATTGCCCGACTACCCAAACGACCAGAAGCATCGTGATCTGGTTGCTGGTTCTCTCCACACCCTGGCGGAACGGCACGGCAAGAAGAAACGCGACAAAGCCTTCATCGACACGGACACAAAGAATCCCAATCGGCATCTCGGGATCCCGGGAACGCTCAAATGCAAAGGGGCGGATCTCCCGGATCGCCCCTGGCGGATTATCACAGTGGACGGCAGAGGTTTCTAACCCCAGAGTCAGCAGATGGCGACCGAGGACACGACACAGCCGGACGTTTCTCGCAACGGCACCACGAACCCCAGCACCAACGGAACTCTGGTTGCGCCGGTCCCGACGCTCGATCTGGTGGACTTCCTGGGTGGGTTTCCGGCGACGACTCAGCAGGGCGGACGGCCCAGTGAGACGAAGTCTGATGAGCAACCCAAGAAGAAGAGGGCGAGGAACCGAACGGACGAGACCGACGATGATCTCAAGATGCGTCTCGCCCAAAAGTGTGCCGCGAAGTTCGCGATCTCAGTCAGTCACCAAGGGGGACACCCCCAGACTTTCGATCTCGCGTGCACAATCGTCCACAAATATGATCTTTCTGTTGCTCAGGCGACAGATATCGTCCGGGAGTACGGCTCGAAGTGCGATCCGCCTTGGTCGGAGCGAGAGCTTGAGCACAAGATAGATGACGCGTTTTGTCGAGAGGATAAACGTGGCCGAAAGCGAGGATGGGGCCTATTTCGCCGGGAAGAGCACAAGTTTATCTCCTGGAGAACCCGCAATCCGAATCGACAGCAACCCCAAAAATGGGATTCGGAGGACATCGATAGCGAGCCAGAAAGTGCTGAAGAAGTCTTCAAGAAGGCCGACAACGACCCGTCATCGATCGCGGCCTCACTTCTGGTCGAGAATTACCAGATGGAGGACGATTCTCCTTTAATTCTCTATTTCAGAGATGATTACTATTTGTACGACTCGAAGAATTACTGCTATAATCTAACTCAAGACTGGCGCAAAACTGAACTGATCGAAGGCGTTCAGCGAGAAATCGACAACCGTCATGCTCTTCGGGTTGGTGAATTTCAAAACCTGCACAGCGACAAACCTGAAGACGAAAGACCCGCCTACCCTACGCCTGTCCGGGTCACCAAGGCACTCGTGAACGACGTCGAGCAACACGTTCAGGCTGGCGTCAGTATCCGCCGCCAAGACGATCCACCGCTCTTCCTTTCGTCTGAGCCAGGTGACCCCGACCCGCGAGATATCATCCCGACACGAAGCGGGATCCTCGACTTGAGCCACAATCCGCCATCGCTCCATCCGCATGGCCCACGTCTCTTCTCGACGTACGTCTTGCCTTACGACTACGAGCCTGATCCTCCATTTCCGATCCTCTGGGACAGCTTACTGAGGAGACAATTTGGTTACGAGGATGGGGGACAACAATCCTACGACACGCTCACGGAGTTCATCGGATATTGCCTCACATCCGACACCAGCCTCCAAAAGATGCTCCTCTTGATCGGGCCTCCCCGAAGTGGACGAAGCACGATCAGGGAGGTCCTGACCGCCCTCCTTGGAGCCGCAAATGTCGTGAGCACTTCGGCTATCGCCTTGGGAGGCCAGTTCGGTCTTGAGCCACTTCTGGGAAAGAAGGTGGCCGTCATGGGGGATCTTCGGACCAACGACATTCACGATTCGTCGATCATGATGGATCGACTCTTGCGGATCTCAGGGGAAGACCCACTGGAGGTTAACCGGAAAAATCGCACCATGCTCTCGAATGTCAAACTCGGAACCCGATTGATCATCGTTTCTAACGAACTGCCAAACTTCCGCGATTCATCCGGCGCAATCGTATCGCGATATCTTGTTGTCCCATTTTCACATACGATTCCGCCAGAGGACCGAAATCCCGATTTGGCTAACGAAATAATTAAAACTGAACTTCCAGGGATTCTTGGGTTGGCCGTCGAAGGGTTGCAGCGACTCAGAGCGAGGCGCCGGTTCCTGCAACCGGATGATGGGCTGGATTTGATGGCACTCGCTACGGAGATCGCAAGTCCGATCAAGAGGTTTGTCGACGAGCAATGCAACCTTAACGTCGATGGCGATATCACGGCAGAGGCACTGTACAACGCGTGGCGGAATTGGGCGCTCGCCAAAGGATTCCCGATCGGCAACGACTCCCAGTTCGGCAAGAACTTACGATCCGCGTTCCCGGGTATCAAAAAGAGCCGTCCCCGGGAGCGAGATGAGAACAACAAAAGCATCCAGGTCACCTGCTACGAGGGAATCGAGCTTAAGCGAGGCTACTGAACCATTTGTCGGGCTGAGCACAGGAGGGAAAGGCTGAGCGTAGGCTGAGCACACGAGAAACGAGGCTCCTATGCTCAATGTAACTAGTTGCCAGAAAAGGGTTTAGCAACTGTTTTTTGTCTTCTGAGCATAGTGAGCATAGGAGATTCAAAAATTCAATTCATAGTGGGAAAGATCATGTTTGGTGATAGGGATTCTATCCTGACGAGGTCATGCGCCGGCAGAGTACACGCTGAAATGCATTTCTGCCGTACTCACTATGCTCAAAACAACAAATTTTCGACGCAATCCGTTGTCAGTCAATCTGTTAAGTCTGAGCATAGGAGATTTTTCTCCTATGCTCAACGTATGCTCAGCCGCACTCAGAAACGCATTTCTACCCGGACAAAATCGACGTAATGGATTATTTGTGCGGTTGAGTTCCTAATTATTGCCCGGCAACCTTCCTTTTTGGGTTGCCACTCGCCGAGCTTGCCGTTGGGCTCGGATCTCCATGAACCTTCAGGAGCCTGCCCGCCGAACGGAATCGGCCTCTGAGCAGTCGATCAGTCAGCGTGCCTAAACGGTCTGGATCATAACTCGATCCCCCGGAGCCTCAGATGACCACCGAAAAGCGGATCCGCAGTTTGATTATCGCGAGGGGCGTCAGAAACGCTTACCGCGCCGCGAGCGAAGTTCAGTCGGAGTTTAATTCTATCGAGGTCCGCGTCTTCGTCGGCGACCTTGAACCACGGGATGATCTCGGATTCGTTCCTCTACCGTCCGTCCGCTTTGTGATCGTCCGTGATGACGACCCCGACAGTGAACTTGAAGTCGATACGACGATGAGCCTCACGGCAGAGGGGATGAGGAACCTTGTGTTGTCCCGGCTCAAGCACAGCAGGATCGATCAGGAAAGCAGTGTACCGATGGCCAGAAATTCGAGGATTGGATAAACTCAAGGAATATGTCGTCGCAGACGTGTAGATTTTCAGTAGTAATTTCACATTCACTAGACTCACCAAATCGAAAGGTTTCTATCATGGCAGCAAAACGAATTGGTATGGTCGTCGCGAAATCCGACGCGAGCGACATCATCAGCAACGCCATCACCAGCGGCGTCACCAGCGGCGAGAGCGAAAACGTCTTGGACACGATCGCAGCCGTCGAGAACGGCGAGTCCCCCAAGGCCGGCACCACCGACGTCATCACCGAGGCCGACGTCCGGAACCGCGCCCAAAAAGACTTTCATGAGCACCGTGACAGGGAAGCCGAGAAACGGAAAACCACGGCGGACACGGAAGTAGCATCGACTCCAGACGCGGTTCTGGAATCATCGGAGCCAACGCCGACGGTCCCGGAAACGCCGGCAGCCCCGGCCATTGTCACCCCGGCGGCACCGTATCCGGGCGCGGTCCCATTCAAACTCGGCGAGGTGTCTGTCTGGGACGGGCGGACGGCGGTCATCTCCCAGATTTACCCCGATGGCTCGATCGCGGTTGCCGTGCAACGCGGAGTCGATCAGCTTCCCGAAGTCCTCAGGCTCCGGTTTCCCCGGCCGTCCGAAGCGACCGCTGTTGCTCCGGAGCCCGTTGACCCCATCGCCGATGCCCTATCGCGTGGTGAGAGGGTTCCTATGCTCGGGATGACTGTCGCATATATCCATGCGACATTGGATCCCGTGTTTGAACAGTTGACGGTTTACCGTGCTCGAATCACGGAAGTGATCAGCATCAGCCCGACCGTGGTTCGGCTTGCGGTGTACGACGACGACAAACCGCCCACTCAAGGCCCGGATACCTCGCGAGTGTTCCTATCGGGTTGCGGTCCACAGGACAACATCGAACGCCTCAACGGCGAGCCGCGAGGCCAGCGGTTCGAGTACTGCGATATCGTGCCGATCGGACAGAAGTACGAACCACAGCGGATCGAACTACTGACGAAGAACCTCGTGACCTGTCGTTGTGGAGCGAGAGTTCCACTTCACTCCCTCGTCGCGACCGAGATCGGAGGCCAGTCTCTGAAGGCGTGCGTTGCTTGTGTGCAACAAGCACAAGACGAATTCGCGAAACTTCTCGAATCAGCCATCCTCACGGCGAAAGCTTGAGACCGGTTAGGGACTGACCAGAACGCCCCCTCCTTTTTGGGTTGCCAACTCGCCGTTGGGCCCAGAGGGAGGGGATCGGGCCGGGCCAGTCTCACGATTTGCACCATAATGGGCATTTTCTCAGCAAAATCAGCACAATCCAATGGGATACGAACGTCGCGGCAATAATTTATATTATTATCTAAAGCGGACAGTCAACGGTCAGACCCGGAGTTTCTACTTCGGGCCTGGGGATGGTGGGGAAGAGCAAACTGAGCGGGAACGAGCCGAGCGGAGATCTAGGCGAGAGAAGAAACGCCAAGAGAGGCAACAGCAACGCGATGAGATTCTTCGGCTTGAAGATCGCGTCATTGCCTTCCACGCCCTCGTTGAAGGCCAATCCCGCATCGCTGCGGACGCCCTGGGCATGTTCTGGCACCGGCGCGAGTGGAGGTTCCGATCCATGAAATCTAGAAAGGCGAAGCAACGGGAGGAAACAGAGTTCCATGAGGCTCTGATCGAGGAAAAAACCCGCAGGAACATCGCGGATGACGAAACCGGCACGCTCGCCGCTCGTCTCGGAGGTGACCTCGAAGCCGAGGTGAGGGACGCACTCCTTTCGCGTGAGACGCCCTCCGCCCGCGCCGCTGTAAAGGCTGAGGCCGAGAAAATCAGGAGGTCTCTCGCACGACCGAACCAAACTGAAATCGAAAATCGGCTGATATCAAGAATTGTTATCAACTGGATTGATTTGCACCTGGCTGACGGGATGTGCAGTCGGACCATAGGGCAGATTGCACGTGGATGCGTTCTGGAATTGGACTTCCTCGATAGGCGACGGCTCAGAGCGGAAAAACGTTATCTCAATGCGATCAAGGCACTTGATTTGATCCGCGAACGGGCGATTGCCACGGCCCGCGCCGAACGCGACGAACAGGCCAAGACTGCCAGAGAGTCCGCCAAAGCCAAAGACAAAGCCAAGGCCAAAACTGGCCGAAACCGGGTTACTTCGTACTTCTCGACCGAACCTCAGGAGAATTAGCTCATGCCTTTGCGCCCGTGGTGCTCACGATGCAAAAGCCGAGAGAATCTGACCGCCCATTTCAAGGTCGTGCTTACCGTCGGCCCGCATGAAGTCGACGAAGAGTATCGGTTATGCGAATCTTGCAGTCACGGATGGCATAAGTACCTCATGGAACTCCACGTGCCGCTCAAGCGACCCGAACGCGTTTTTATCCAGCCGCCGAAACTGGGAAGCCCCGTCGTCAAACCACCAATCGCCACGACGCCCACGAATCTCGCCGAGCTCGCCGCTGGGCCCGGAGGGGGAAAACAGACGACGCTCGCGCCGCCCACGTCAGAGCCGACGAAGCCGACGCCTCCGACGCCTCCGACGCCATCATCAAAGAGGAAGAAAGGGAAACCGTGAAACCACCAACCGGCGAACCTCCTCCACCTGGCAGTCAACGGGCGAAGCCCGACCAGGTTTTCCCGATATCGTGTTGGCAAACCAAAACTCAAACGAAGAAATCCAAAATTCAAAAATATTGTCATAGATGCAAATCGCCACGGATCGAGTCGCAACTCACGCTCGATCGTCGCATCGTAGGAAAAATCAATTTCTTAGCAACTGTGGGTTTGTGTGTACGCTGCACCGATTTCATCCACGCGTGGATTGACCCAAACTTCAGGCCGGTCAATCCCTATCGACCCTCGATCGAGGAACATCGCCAGCGGATCGAGCGTGAGAAGGTGAAAGTCGATCCCGATCAGGATCGCGATATGCCATTCGACAACGAATAACCACACCCTTCTTTTTGGGTTGCTACGACTCTTACCCCGAGGATCATTTGAACCGACCAACGTGTGGAACCTGCCTGTGTTTTGTTCTTGATGGCGAAGGCCAAGGCATCTGCCATCTGAACCCAGTTTCGACCCCCAAAGAGATCAACTCGTTCTGTGGACACCACTCCCACTGGCCCGAATTCGTCAGGTTGTCGGCCATCAACGCTCGCCCGGCGACTCTAAACTTGGCCCCCGGTACAGAGCTTCTCTTCGGCCACGACTGCCGGTGTGTCCAACTCGGCCCGACCGACGATCCGGACCGAACGTGCATCGGCAGGCCAGACGGTGGCCATTTGAGCTTCGACAAACACTGCTCACTCTGCAAAGGCACGGGCCATGTCCAGGACGAGGAGACCGACTAATGAGCCTCACGAGCTGGTTCGACTGGTTTCGGTTCCGCTTACGACCGGCGAGAACCTCCCGGCCGCGAGCGGTAAGCATTCCCCCGGAGCCCGCTCAGTCCGTGGATACGGCAGCCCAGGACACGATCCAGGATCGGCTACTTCACGGACTCACGAACGAGCAAGTTGAGGCTGTCATCGCGGCGGCAAAGTTCGTGGCGACGTGCAATGGCTGGGAGTTCGAACCGGATTGGATCGTTCCGGACGGACATCTCCCTTCCACCTGAACGTTTGCATCTTGAGTCCCGCGACACTTTCGGGTACGATCGATCCTGAAATTGAAATCCTTATCATAGTTGGATGTCATATCCAATCCACTGGATTCGATGTCACTTAGTCATCCCAGAAAGAGGAACGAGCATGGGCACTGCCGCTGTCGCCACCGCCGCCGCCGAGATCGACAGGAACGAACTTCGGAGCTACATCCGCCAGAACGGACTGAAGATCAAGACATTGGATGATGCCCGGCGTTCGGTTGCCGGATTCGTGGCCGAGAGGGAATGCCAGGCCGCGAAACTCAGCTCGCCGCGTGGCCCGGAAAGATACTTCAAACAGACGGACGAGGAGTTCGATTCCCAAGCCCAACGGCGTCTGAGTTCGTCGATCGAGGCCAAGGAGAATTACGCTCGCGTCCCGGCGATTGATGACCCACATGCCGATGAACCGATCAACAACCGTAGTTTTGAGAACTACTGCCGCGATAAAAAGTTGACGATCCAATCTCCTGAGGACGCGGCCCGAGCCGTCGAATCCTACTGCAAGTCCAGGACGGGCACGGCCACAGCACGCAGGGAGACGCCGGCCAGGTTTCCCGAGCTCGAGCACTACAGCCGTGGGTCTGAGCCGGCTCACTACCAGGGTCACGTTTCGACGCCCAACGAGTTCGATCCCTTGGCGGACGAAGAGCTCTGCAGTAAGGGCGTCGAGAACTATATCCGGGACCAGCGTATCCTGATCCAGTCTCCCGAGGACGCCACCCGCGCGGTTGAGGGGTATATCGCCGCTCGCCGCGTGGCCCAGAAAAACAAGAAATAACTCGCGGCCCTCGTAGACTTTACGCAATTCCAATTTCTTACATGTACTTGCATCAAAATGAGCGACTTCACTTACAACGGCATCGTGCTGAAGCCTGTCAAGATCCACGAAATCCAACAGAACCCCGTCTACTCCAATGACGGGGTGGATTACCTCTACACTCATTTCCGGATTTCGCTCTCGGCCCTCTACAACCCCCAGATGACCTCTTACGCCGTAGGGAATCCGCCTCAGCAGTTTCCTGGGATCTTGCCCGCCATGACGGATATCGCGATCCGCCAGGCTCTGATGACGCCTCACAAGCAACTGGTTTTCGCGAACTTCGGGACCAATCAGATCGTCAGTCCTCGCGTCGACCTCGGTCACACCGTTGACGCCAATAACGGCCCCAAGCCGATCTCTTGCTCGATCAAGCGAGTGGACGGCGATCGAACGTACCACGTCAGTTATGAGATCGAAACGTGGATCGTGGCATGCAACGGATCCTCAGACGATGTGAGCGGCTTGGTTTCCAACCGTTATTCCCAGACGCACGAGATCGACGGCCAACATCGCACGGTCAAGACCTCAGAGGGACTCGCGATCTTCCGCACTGACGTTCTCGGCCTCGCTGGTGTCTTCGCCGACGCGTTTCGTCACTTGCTTCTTCCGCCGATATCACGTGGATACTACCGCGAGAAGGTCCGGATTAATGTGGCTCCGGAAGGTAATGCGATTCAGTGGACAACGGTAGACGAGGAGCGATTCTACGACCTCGGAGAATCAGATCCTCGTGCGGGTGGAACCGGGGTTTTACGAGTCGAAGCCTCTTACGGCGTGTCGTCCATGAACGCCGGTGGAATGGCGGTTCTCACATCGGTCGCTCAGTGCGACGTCCAGGTCTGGGGCAATAAATATTCCAACAATTGGACACTCTTGCAGGCATGTTTCTTCGTGGTATTCTCCAAGTTCCCGGTCGACATCACGTCAGGGTTCCTCCGAAACGTTGCTGTTCGCCAGAATCTGACCGGGCGTGACGCACAGGTCTCTGTTCAGTTTCAGATGAATCCCATCGACAACCCGAAGAAGGGATTGAACCTCCTCGCAATCGATGGCCTTCGCGCCACGAACGTCTTCGGCGACCAGAATGGACTTAACCCTGGATTGCCGAACTCAGCAGGCACACGGGGGACGATGTTCGAGACGCTTCGGACCGCGATCATGAAGAACGTCTGTGATCCGGTTAGGCCCCCTGAACCTAACGAAATCAGTGGCGGATACGGAGTTGGTTCTTCGTACGACGGACCACCGCCCGCCGTCGAAGTCACCTCGACTGACATTCTCAGTCCGACTCCCGATCATTACTCGCCGCAAACCAAGCGGTATCCTTACACCGAATACAAGATCAAGTCGACATACACGACTCAAAATGGCCGATATCAGTCGCCGGTTGCAGGTCCAGACAGTTCTGAATCCAGCGTCGTTAATCTGCACGCTCCGACCTCACAACGGCTCGTTGAGTGGACTTGCGAGCGGGTGAACGAGATCCCGGCAATCCCCAGCCCGAACCTCCCCTCGGACTTTTTCACGCTACTCTCTAGTGATGTCGGCTTGGCGAATTACGAGATGCTGGCCGGCGGTGACATCCTCTATAAGATCAGCGGAATTTACGTGTATTCATGCAAGAAAAAGAAGGGAGCCGGAGATACCCTTCAGATCGACGCGGCACCGTGGATGGACTATCCCATTGGGGACAATGTTGGCGTTATCCCAGGGGGTTCAAGTCAGATCATAGGGGGTCCGGGATTCAGCCCAGGTATCCTCGCGGATGATGTAAACGCAGCACCGCCGGGCTGAGGGGAGTAGACCAGACCGTGACGATCGATCATAACCCGTTTATCCAATCTATTTGAGGACGCACCATGACCCAGCACATCTCCGAATTCTTGCCGCGATACATCGTTGTTTCGTTCCCCATCCGCTCTGCGTCGGAATTGACCGACCAGACTGCCACACCGACCACCGAGTTCTGCGATAGGCGTGTCTGTCTGGCCGAAGCCGGACACGTCGGAGCGGGATTCGCACCGGTGCGTCACTTCCAGCGTCCCGAGGAAGCCATCTTCGCTCGCCGCGGAGCCCAGAGGGAAGGCGGGGAAACTCCGGGCCCCGCGGCGAGCGATCCGCTCAACCGGGAGGAACTGGACGCCCTGGCTCTCGAGACGGCCCGCAACTACATCGATTGGGTCAAGTTCTCACGACAGGAGACGGCCGGCGAGGGTCAACCTGGCGACAAGCCCGGAGACGGCTTTTTTTACCGGTATGAGGATCCGAGCCGGCCCCTGGATCTCACCGAGGCTCCCTATCTCGATGTTGAGAATCCGGCACCGCTCTGCAAGTTCATCGGGCCGCCGGATATCCGTGGGGCGGATGGAAGTATCCTCCAGGCAACGCAATTCGCCCTGGAGTTCGCGGACGGTCGCCACGTCGTCCACTATCTGGGAATGACCCAGGTGGGATGTCATGTCGCGTGATCTTGGATCGGTGATGCCGGCACGCGTAACCGTACGGTTCCAGACGCGCCGTTGCAACGGCGCGGTTTCTGACTCGGTTCCGGCGTGGTACATCAAGACGGTCAACCTGGCGGACGTTCTCCCCGATGTTGGAGTCGGGTTCAACGGCGAAAAGCTTTTCCACGATTCCGCTCTGGCCTTGTTCAACATAGGCGGGACCGATCCGACGAACAAGACGGCCCTCGACGCTCTTGCCACCCAGATTGCCACTGACTACGCCAAATGGCTTACAACCTCGTTCGACGAAGCCTTCCCGGAGATCATCGCACCCACGGTGGATGGCCTGACGGACCTGATCGAATGGGGTTATGAGATCGATCAGGTTTCTACCCGGCGGCTATCGGCACCGTGGAACGCTCAGCCAGAGGAGTTGGCCCATCACGACCCGGCGAATAACGGGTGTGTCGATTCGACGGGAGTGACTGTTACCCAGACACCATGTGCAGTCTTTTACGGGCCGCCGGCGGTCTGCGTCAGCGGTAAGCCGAACCTGACTCGCTACAAGCTCTGCTTGCTGGACGGTCGACTTGATATCAAGTTTGTATCAACTGATGTCGTGCAATAAAAATGTCTAGAGACCTATCGTCGATCCTGCCCGGCAACGTCATGGTTGTCTTTCGTTCCAGGCGGTGCAACGGCCAGCCCAGTGATCTGGTTCCCACCATCTACAAAAAAGTCGTCACCCTGGAAGAATCAGGATGGACCGGGGCCGGAAACGGCGTGCAAGGCTTTGACGGGACGAAGGTGCTGCATGATGCGGCTATTGCGCTGTTCAACGTAGGCGGGACCGATCCAACGAACAAAACGGCCCTGGACACCCTCGCGGTCCAGCTTGCCGCCGACCATTACAACTGGCTCTCGGTTGCGTTCGACGAAGCCTTCCCGGAGATCATCGCACCCACGGTGGATGGCCTGACGGACCTGATCGAATGGGGTTATGAGATCGATCAGGTTTCTACCCGGCGGCTATCGGCACCGTGGAACGCTCAGCCAGAGGAGTTGGCCCATCACGACCCGGCGAATAACGGGTGTGTCGATTCGACGGGAGTGACTGTTACCCAGACACCATGTGCAGTCTTTTACGGGCCGCCGGCGGTCTGCGTCAGCGGTAAGCCGAACCTGACTCGCTACAAGCTCTGCTTGCTGGACGGTCGACTTGATATCAAGTTTGTATCAACTGATGTCGTGCAATAAAAATGTCTAGAGACCTATCGTCGATCCTGCCCGGCAACGTCATGGTTGTCTTTCGTTCCAGGCGGTGCAACGGCCAGCCCAGTGATCTGGTTCCCACCATCTACAAAAAAGTCGTCACCCTGGAAGAATCAGGATGGACCGGGGCCGGAAACGGCGTGCAAGGCTTTGACGGGACGAAGGTGCTGCATGATGCGGCTATTGCGCTGTTCAACGTAGGCGGGACCGATCCAACGAACAAAACGGCCCTGGACACCCTCGCGGTCCAGCTTGCCGCCGACCATTACAACTGGCTCTCGGTTGCGTTCGACGAAGCCTTCCCGGAGATCATCGCACCCACGGTGGATGGCCTGACGGACCTGATCGAATGGGGTTATGAGATCGATCGGCTCTGGACTCGACGGCTATCGGCCTCTTACAACGCTCAACCAGAGGAATTCAGCCACCACGACCCGGCGAACGCCGACTGCAAAGACAACTTGACAGCCACTCCCACCCCGGTCATCACGTCGAAAGACCCCGGGACATTCGAACATTACGGGCCGCTGGCCACTTCTTCGAGCGGCAACCTGATCCTGCCTGTTTTCCTCTCGAAACTCCAAGGCGGCCTGTTGGTCCAGAAGTACTCGCGCACGGATACTCTGCCGTGTGGCTGCGGATGCGTTGCCGACTCAAATCACATTTGTTCATGCGGATGCGTTACGCCGTTCCCGAAGACCTTCTACGTGGGCGACGGACTGTCGCCCACCCTGACCTGGAATGCACTGACTGGGAACTGGCAGGGATCCGCGTTCATCGCGAATACCGATACGTGCTACAACGAATTTCTTGGCGGCCCATGCGTCAGCGCTGGCCTGATCAATATGGAGGTGAAATACCAACTGGCTCCATGCCTGCTGATATCGGGTTTAAGATATTGGCAGTTAAGCATTTCATTTCCTTGGTGGAGTTGCCAGCCGCAAGGCCAGAATTGCCAAACTCCGTGCTATGGAAACCCGGCCGTACGATCGAGCACCGTCACTAAATCCGTTACCATCCCTTGGACATGCGATTTTTCCATGCTCGTCTTCAGCATGCCAACCACTTATGGGTATGGACCGCCGATCTATTGCTCCGACCTGGCAATTCCAGGCGGTGGCGGCTCGATCACTGTGACGCCATGAACGAGAAGTGCGGGCACTGCCCGCTGCTGAATCAAGAGAGGCCTTGTCTGGGGCAGCGGGGACAGAGGGTCTGCGTGCGGGCGGATCCTACCTCTGACCTGCACATGCCAAGCATTATCGAGAAGATCGTCGCGTTCGGCCAGGTCGTAGTCCCGAGCATGGGCGGTGTGTCCGTTCAGGTCAATCCGGCCCTCAGTCCTCCCCGCCCAACAGTCGCCGAATCCACAGCCTTGATCGCCAGGATGAAAGCCTGCCCGCACTGGCAGGCGTCGTCAGAGTGCGGCTGTGGGGTCAACCGCTGCCTGGCTGGGAAGGGCCGAGAGGGTAAGGTGAGCCATCAGGACTGCTTCGAGTGCCTTCAGGAAGTGGGGGGGGGGGGGCCAGGGATGAGCTCGCATGAATTCACCCTGATCGTGACGCGGGCTGATGGTGGTGATTTCGACGTCGAGCCCGCCTCCGACGCTCTCTTCGAGGCGGGCTACGACGATGCTCTGGTGGGGATCCGTTGCGGCGTACCCAACCTGGACTTCACCAGAGAGGCCGATTCGTTCGGCGAGGCTGTGGCCTCTACGACTGCCGAGTCGGCTCGTTCCGGTGTCGGCCCGATTGTGGTCAGGGTCGAGCCTGACGAACTCGGATGACCTGGTGGGTCGAGCCCAGGCTTCAAGCAAGTGACGAGTAGCAAGCGGCCCGGCTTGCGATCCGTCGGAGGTGCGCGTGCTACGACACAGATCGCGATCGATACCGGAAGTGCAGATGTGGCATGGAGTTCAAGGCAGGCTAGGTCGAACTTGGCTGTCCGTTCGACCCGCCGAAGTTATTGTCATTGAGGCGATATTAAGTGGCCTTGAGGTTTTCAGGTCTTTCGAATACAATTAAGAGTTCGGACCCGAGACTATTCGGGATAACCCTCAAGATTGGCACGTGTAACGTAAATACCATGCCCCATGTCACTCTCTCGGTGTACGGCATCCCATTGCTCTGGACCGGTGGCTATTCCCACCATACTTACGTCCTCGCTCCGGGTAGGGCTTGGGGATGTTTTGGGCGGAATTACGGAGGGCGACTCCTGATTGAAGGATCTGGCGACCTCGACCTTGCTGACTGTTATTCGCACCAAGAATCGATGGCGGGAATCCTGTACAGTAAGACAGGGGTTTGCCATCATGCCGCAAACCGAATCTTCGCAGCGGCAAATCGAAACCTTTTCGATGCAAAGGGATTCAGAGGTGCGGTTCTTGGTTACGGTCATTACGGCCTGGATTGGGACGAAGAGGAATTTGGTCGACCCAAGCCTGACGGAGTGGAAGATTGGGATGACCGAAAAAGTCGTTGTTCGCAGGGAGGCGGACCCCCGTTGCCACCGGTGAAGAAGTCACCCCGAACTCGTCGATCCAAATTTCATGTTCATAAAAACATGAACATTCGTGACTACACGGTAGTTCTTCGACGCTTTCTGCAGGACGTTCGCAAGGGAAGAGGTGGTCGTCCGGCCACTTCTCGAGAAATCCGGAAGCAGCTTCGCGATGAGGTTACGCTTCTGATGCAGTTCTGCCTTCGGCCTGATCAGATTAGACGTTTTGGAGAAACGATTCTCGAGGTTATTGATGGATTCTACGTCGCTCGAATGCAACTTACCCGCGATCATTTCAACGGGCTGATTGACGACATAACCTACGCGAATCGTCTGAACGATCTCTTCAATGAGCGGCTGGCTCTGCTGAGGTTATCGATTGCAGGGAGCGCCTACGTCGACCTTTTGGGTATTCCCTACAGCGAAACAACGCAACTAGTCGATCCCGAGAGTGTGGGCACGGATCACCCTGTTACTTCTGGGGTGTAGTCTCCGCTCCGGAGGTCAGATAGGGGCGAGTGGCAGAACGCGAGGTCAGGATACCAAGCGGGTTGCCAGATTTGCTCGCGCCCTCCGTGGGAGGGACCAAAATGCCAATTATCTCGGAGACGGCGAGGCCAAGGATGACCGTCGCTGAATACAATGAAGCACTCCGACGCATTGAGGCACGTGTCAGTGCCGCCTTGAAAGCCGGAGAGCCAAAAAAGAAGGTCAACGATATCCGACTTGAGCTCGAGTTTGAACTCTTGATCAATTTCCGACTCGGCGAAACCTTTCCCAAGGATCGCCGAGAGGCCCTGCTGCTTGTACATCGTGCCTTACGGAAAGATCTCAAGGCCGCAGTCGGTCGCCACGTTCGCGGAGAGGTTTCGGCCGAGGAGCATGCCTTCTCAGTAAACTCCCTTGTGCGACGCTCGATCGAGGAGTACTCCCGGGTACTCTCGCCTCCCGAGCTTGAGGCGTTCGTCGGATGCGGTCCTGATGACTATGTTGATATAGTCAATCCGGGCATGATTTCTCCGCATCCTGTGTGACGAAGCCTTACGGAATTTAGAAGGTTTCAGCAGAGGACCCATCCTTAAAAGTTGGGTCCTCTGAAATTTGCGTTTGAATCTCACATACTCAGGCGCCGAATCAGGCCCAGATGCGTTCGATAGCGGCAAGGACTTTGAGGTCCACCTGATCCTCGAGCCCAAAGCAGTCGTTGAGCAGGATCCATCTGGCCGCCTCGACGCCGACTGCTCATTGATCGGCCGTGAAGCCGGCGAGCTGCTCAGGACGAGGAAAGGCTGAGGATGGTAGCCGATACCACCCCTCCCTTTTGGGTTGCTCAACTCAATCGTGGTTGGGTTAAGTTGATCGCTGTGCGGCCTGGGATCCCACAGGATCCAATCGGGTCTACCGTACGTGTTGACATGGCCAACACGATTGTTTACGCTCGGATCCAGCCCAATAAGACGCGAATTGGTTCCCCCGCCTGGGCATGGATGTCCGGACGAGGGGCCGATTCGCATTCAGGGCGGATCGTACGGCATCGGGAGTGCCATGGGCATCGGGGCAGGCCACGCAGGCAGAACGTGCAACCTTAAGCCAGACCGTTGAGCCGCTCATAGACCAACGTGCCTTGCTCTTCCGCCAAAAGGCCGTCGAACGCCCGCAGGAATTCGCCCGCAAGCCTTACCCCCAGCTCGTGACCATATCGCTCGATAAGATACCCTCGCACGGGATGCACGATAAGCTCATCAACCTCATTGGCTGCGAGCATCAATTCATGCACCCATCCCGCAACCATTTGAACTTCGGCGACCATCAGAAGAATGGATTGCTGAGTTCGCGGGGCGTCGTGATAGCGGCGTATCGCGGTCACAGAGCGATCGATGGTGGCGAGGACTTGGCCGTGGGTAGCCATTTTCGAGTCTCCGGCCTTCAGGTGGGATGAAGTGCGGGATCTAAACCTAGGGGGGGCCTGATTGCCCGATTCAGGCGGTTGCTGGAACTGCAAGAATGCCGCTCAATCACTCTACCTCTTTCTTGTCAGTTCGCCCAGGTGTTTAAGACTCGTGGGTCGTTCGCTCGACGGACAAGCAATCAGCCATTAATCCATGCCGCCACGCAATCCGCACGCTCTCGCAACTCGTTCGGGAGCGGGATCGCTGGCCATCCAGGCTCGTCGCGGACCGATCCCCCCTAACCTGATAGGGCTCCACCATGCCTCTACCTGGGTGGCGAATCACCCAGAATTCCCGATTCTCTGGATCTCCCTGTTACCTTTCCGGTGCGACTTGCAGGATTAGTAAAAGATCGCGCAGGCTTATCCAAAAGCCGCCCGGCCGAGTCATAAGAGCCGACCCCCCACTTTGACCGTCGAGAATGGCCGTTTTACGCGAGATTGCGTTAGAAATAGCCGACTTGCGGTCGTGCCATAGTCGATCTATGTCGTTGCGCCATAGAAATGACTTTGTATAAAATTGCTCAAACCTTAACTTGATCACAAAATAATCAACCCGCTTGTATCCTGCACATAAATTAGCCATGATCCGGCTTCCGGCCCGGGCGAAGCTGCCCGCACGGGAGTTCATGTTGAACCCACGTTCGCAAATTCGGACGAGTCGGGCCGGCAGGAGTCATTCGATGAAGAATATAACGAAGCGGTTGGGGCTTGCGGTGGCGGTATTGGGGCTGATGGCCACGGCGGCGGGGCAGGCAAATGCCGGGCTTGTTATTGACACGTACTCATCGATCATTGGGCATTTTGATTCGTTGGGCGAGAGTTCTGTAGGGCCATCGACATTTGGTCAGACCTTCACGGTCGGTACCGATACGATTCTCGACAAGTTTTCGTTCTCACTAAACGATTTCGTCGATCCGGACACGATCGACTTCGCCGGGTACGTGATGAAATGGGACCCTTCGACCAGCAAGGCGGTGGGGCCGGTCCTGTATGAAAGCGACATGAAGACTACAACAAACAACGGAGGGAGCGACGGATACGAGCGGTTCGACTTTGCCACCGGGGGCCTGACCCTAGAGGCGGGGCAGAACTACGTTGCCTTCCTCAGCGCATCTAAGTTCTTCGACGGCGTTATCGGGGATGGTTCCATGCCAATCGCCGCCGGAAACTCCTATCCAGGCGGATCATTTGTTTACTTAAGCAATGGCTCTGACTTCTCCCTTTTGACGACCAGCACTTGGACTGTCCGCACATTCGACGCGGCATTCCGTGCCGAATTTTCTTCGCCCGTCGTCTCCGCCGTCCCCGAACCCTCCACCATCGCCCTGGTCTTCACCGCCCTCCCGATGGGCCTGGGATTCGCCTGGAAGCGTCGTCGCAAGGCTGTGACTGCCTGACGACTGATGAGCCGTGGCAAGCTATCCAGTCGGATCGTGCGACCGACCACGATATGGTAACCCTCACGACTCTGGCCCCGTCCCTCGTTTGATCGCGAGTTGGCGGGGCTGTTCAATGCGCGGGGTTCACCGGGAGAGCGCAGAGACGACGGGGATTCTCGCCGTTGCCGCCCTCTCCCTTTCCCACGTCACTCCCGTGGGATCTGGCCAGTCGTCCCGATCAGCTCACGTCGCGTTAGATTGAATCCAGTCGATCCCGCCAACCTTTCCTTCTGGCCGTCCCCGGCGACCGAAGGTCGCAGCCCTTTCGACCGATCAACAAACGTTCAATTGGATCGCCGATTAAAGACGAAATTATTTCGTCATTATTCGGAGGCATGGTAAACCATCTATACGCCTGGCCAACCTTGACCACGTGGATTAGACCTGACAATATCACGAATTGCCATGTGTCAAACGCTTTTGAAATTCGTTCGCTAAAAGGGACTGTCTATGCCTCGGAATCCGAAAGGCACGGGATCAGGTGACAAGGACAAGTCTAAAGCGGTACCTGGCAAGGCCAAGGAGACCAAAACAACCCAGAAGGCACCTGATCCCCGCAAAACCGAAAGCCCGTTAATTGAACGGTACGAAAAGGACAAGGAACTCGATTAATCGGCCTCACCTCCAGATTGCAGCCCCCAGAGGGAAGATCAGCGCGACGATGGCCCCAAAAAATGCCCAGGTTGCTTTCCTCACCGACCTAGCTTTGACTTGGTTTGCTACAGACATCCCGACGCACATCATGTTCCACTGGCCGAGGAACGACGCCTGCGAGGTCCCCTCGAACCGATTCGCGTAATCAAACGCGGACTTGACTGAAGGCGGGAGGGCGACTGAATTTGGTTGCTTGGCCTTAACTGCAAAATAAATGGCCATGATCGATATCAGATAAGCGGGGATGGTCCAGATCACAATCCTCGCGTTCTCAGGCTTCAGGTTGGTCAATACAGCCAGAGTGAAGAGGCCGGCACCGCCGCCAAGATACTTGATGATGTCGTTCGCTTTCCCGTCGAGAACGGCGAAGATCTTCTCGCTTCGGTCGTAGCAATCCCGCGCGTACTCGCAGACCCACTCGTAATCGACGTCGTTGGACGGCTCGATCGTTTCTTTGAAAACGGCCGCCTCTTTGTACTTCGGATCGTTCTCGATCTGCGAAAGAGAAACCAAATCGAAGAGCCCTGAGAAATCGATAAATCGGGAACTCATGATACATCACATGGTTGGGTGACGAATGCTGTCCTGGACGATTTGGCTCGAATAAAGCTAACAGCCTCACGATTTTAACAGCCACGGATCGAGAGAGGCGATCCCCCCCCCTTCTTTTTGGGTTGCCAAGCTTTTTCGTCGTTAGACTTGGTTCCCACGCCATGAAAACAACATCGCCCCGCTCGATCCCAGATGAGGACTGGCGGGGCGTTTTGTGTTTCCTGGGGAGGGATGCTTGCGCCAACTCATCGCTTTGGCGGTACTGGTTCATACCCCTCTTGCTTCGCGAATTTGACTAAAGCCAGGTCTACGATTGTCGACGTCGGTATCCGTAGGAATTCAGACAAGCCGTTCAGCCATTCCTTCCATTCGTCGGTTCCCTTGATCGTTAGCACAGTGCTACGCGGACCCGGATCGTCCTGGGATTTTCCCTCTTTTGTTGTTGTTCGTTTCTTGGCCATCGTCGAGGTACTCACAGGTCTGTTCTCCAGTCAACGGAGTCATGATACCTCAGCCCGCACGACAGGGCCATTCCTCCAAGTGTAGGCATGAACTCCCGGCCAGTATAGATCAGTACCGGAAAATAATTCGTCAGTACCCAGTTGACTCGGTACTGACTCGTCTGTACCATACGGTTGTCGGGTCGAGGAATGGCCGAAACCCGCAAAACAAAACGGCCCCGCAGGTGTGTCACCACCCACGGGGCCAAATGGCAAGCCTGGATAAGAGGCCGACCAATGAATCATTATTCCAGCCAGACCGCCATCGTCAACCCCACCATCACGGCCGACAGCCACCCCCACATCAACCCGACTCCGTTCACGGCCCCCAAGCGAGGTCCCGAGCCAGTCGGACGGGCACGAAGCCCCAAAGGTCGGTACGCCTCCCCAGAAGCCCCTTATGCGGTTCGCGAGGTCTTCATCCCCGGCGCATGGGCGATGGGCTGGCAGGTCTCCGAAGGAGGCCGGATTTACGCGAGCCGCGAAGCCGCGATGAAGTTTGCGGCCTACCGAGCCTCGAAGCTTTCCCAGGCATCGGTCAACCCGAACTGATCGTCTCTTCCCATTCCCCAAGCCCAACGAACTCAGGCGCCGTTGGGCTTGGGGATTTGAGGTTCATCCATCAGGTGGCGGACCTCGTCCATGTCTCGGTCAACCCATCGCCATCATCCGGCCCGCTGGCCGCAGTGATCTTACGTCTGTCGTACGTCCACAAATTTCATCATCCGTACCGGAGTCTCCCTATGCTTCGCGACCATCGACACAAGCGAATCGTCAAGCGGACCGTGAAAATCGCCATTCACAACCACTTCGGAACGAAGGCCAGGGCGACAAGCCGCGTTGCGACCGAGGGCCAGACCAGTCGGAATCGGCCTGAGCCAGCTACCAAAGCCGAGGCCGGCAATGGCAACCGGAACGACGGTTCCCGTGACAGCCGGAACGACGGTCATCGCGGCCAGTATGACCCCGGCCTCGAGACGTACGACGGAAAGTCCCGGATTGCCTTGATCCTCGCGGTCGAGAAGGCTACCGACTACGACCGCACCGACCCCCACTGTCCCTCGTGCGGCCTGGCGAAAGGGGAGATGGTCGTGTTCATGGTTGCGGGGGGGAACGTTTGTCGCGCCTGCCCATCGTGTTTTGTGGAATTCGACAAGCGAGCGTGACCCGATCGCTCGGCCGGCTCTTTCCCGGTCACGCACTTCAGACGCCGGTGTGCTTAGACGCCCAACGGCGCCTGAGTTTGGCAACCCAAAAAGGAGGGGCGTGGGGGCAAGATCAGTCCCCCACCCGTCCCTCACGATCTCCGACCCCTTCGCGTCCGATCCATTCAATCCACCTCCCACGTTCAATATCCCCCGACCATCCAGGAGTCTCCCATGACCGTCGCCTTCAAAGCCCCCTCCCGTAAGCCCGTCAACCCCGCCGAAGCGATGATCTTCGACGACATCCGCTTGTTTCAGGGAGCGGCGGATTCCCTCGCCGCGATCGAGCCCGATCAACCGGCCACGGAGGACACAGACGAGTGGTTTGACAACCAGGAACGCACGACTCGCTATGTCGGCCAGTCCAGCGTGGTCGGCATCCTGGACGTTGAGGCCGCCGACGCGTTCGACGGAGATCCGCATTGTTGGACTTGCGGGGAGAAGTCCTCGCACGCGGTCGTCATCGAGCTTCGGAACGGCGATGTTTGCCGTCTGTGCCCTGACTGCTTCATCGGCATCGACTGGTGAACAACTTTGAGACGTGAAATTCAATCGCCGGGTGGAGAACCAGCACGCCGCCCGGCCACTTCCCTTCCTGACTCAATCAAACCCATCGCCGAGGAAACGAATGGCAACCGCGACTTCCAATTCCAAGACCGACCAACTCGCCGCGACCGAGAGGCCAAAGCATGCCGTCCGGATGATCTTGATAATCAACGCCACGGCGTACGAGATTGTGCCGATCAAGGTCGAAGCGGAGGTTGTCCGCCAGTGCTTCGAGCTTCGCAAGCCCGATGGCGAAGTCTGGCATGTGTCACAGCACGACCATGGAACCCAGTGCACTTGTGCAGATTTCGAATTTAATCGCAACTACCTGGATCCGCTCGGCTGTAAGCATATTCGGGCTTTGACGGCGATGGGCGTTGTCGATACCCGCCCTGCCCGCGTCCGCACGCCACCGCCTTCGGCATTCAATGAAGAGCAGGAGTCCAAGGCCATGGCCAAGGATTGGTCCGACAACATTCGATATGGGATTCGGAGACGTTAACTCAGTCGCCGTTGGGCTAGAAGAACCTTAGGCGTGGCCACGATAGCGTTTGATACGAGCAACCCAAAAAGGAAGGGGGCATGGTCATCACGGCCAAGCCCCTTCCTTTTTGGGTTGCCTGATTTCGCTTCTCAAACGCTTGAAATTCCACATGGATTCCATCTTTGTACGTGTTTAGTGTGTCTCACCGCCTGAAAACAGGGGTCTCGCGAATGTCTTACACTCGTAGAACTTTCGTCGTACACTTGTAAGATTCACGAAAACCCCTGAAAAATGGCCTTCGGACACGCTAAACACGTACCAATCTTTTGACTGGAATCCATGTGGAATTCCATAATGGAATAATGGAATTCTCTTTATGAAATGGAATCTGATTTTTTTTGACTACAGAATTTGACTTCCATTTAACGCAATGTTAGGCTTGATTTGGATGCAAAAGGCGACTCACGCCCAACGGAAGTCTCAGCCTCACTTTCACGTTGCTTGAGAGGTCGATCGTGCTTGCAGTTACCGAAGTTGGAGAGGGCATGGAAGCTCGGTTGGATCGGATGGAAACCCTTCTTCAGGTTCTTATCAAAAGACAGACCATCAAGGACTACTATCAGGTGGAAGAGTTCGCCCGGCTTGTAGGCAAAGCTCCCTTCACCTGCCGGGAGTGGTGTCGCCTGGGGAGGATTAAAGGTCAGAAGCGGCAATCAGGAAGGGGTTTGTATCCTTCTTGGGCGATCAGTCACCAAGAATTGTTGAGGTATCAGAAGGAAGGGTTATTGCCGGATCTGAGGCGAAGACTCGCTTGAGCAACCCAAAAGAAAGGGCGGCAGGCTTAAGGCCCCGTCGCCCCTCTCCTTTGGGTTGCTCGCGTCTCAGGGCCGACTCCGACACGGGAGTTGGCGATCTCCTTGGGGGATCCCCTGATTGGTGGCTTCCATCGCCTGCTTGCGAGGTCGTCATGGCGAAGCCGTTTTACATGACGTGGGTTGGCGGGAGCCGCCGCTGGCGCAAGAAATACAAGAACGTTTGGTACTCCGTCTCGTGCCGGCAACTTGGCACGGAGGATACCAAGGAAGCCTCGTGGAGGGCTGCCAACGCATGGTGGCGACAACAACAGGGGCTGACCGACAACGCGCCACCCTCTGAGTCCGAGGAGCGGGCAAACGCCTTTAAATTCTGGTCGATGGTTCGAGACTGGGACCAGATTGCCGAGAAAGACCGGGGAAGGGTGGTCGATTCCCTCTTGGGAGAGGGGAAGTACCAACAGATCAAAGCCCAAGCGGAGGCGATTCTCAAGTCGGCGATCGAGACGACACCTCCGAATCGCACCGTCGCCGCCCAGGTCGAATCCTGGAAAACCCTCCTTCTTGGGATCTGCCAGTCTGGTCAGATCTCCGAAGGCCGGTTCGACGCCTATTGTCGAGTCATCGGTATTTTCGCTGCATGGATCGGACCCGAAACGGCAATCGACGCGATCGACGAAACCAAGATCGAGAGGTTCTTCAATCACCTCTCAGCGAAGGTCAGCGAGGGTGCCTATGCGCCCACCTACGCACACTCGATCCTCATGACCGCCAAGCAGTTTGTCGGCCGACTCGCCGAGATGAAATTAATCCCGGTCCCAGGCAACCTGCGGTCCCGTCGCTTCCGGTTCAACCACTCGTCAGCGGCCAAGATCGAGGTCTTTACGGCAGACGAGATTAAAGGACTGCTGACAGCCTGCGACGGCTTCTCCGAACGAACCAAACTCTACCTGCTTCTGATGCTCAACTGCGGGATGTACCAGAACGACATCGCGGAGTTGAAGACGGAGGAGGTTAACTGGAAGACAGGGACCATCACTCGAGCCAGGAGCAAGACGCGTGAACGAGGAGGCCCGGTCGTAACCTATCGCCTCTGGCCGGAAACGTTCGTCCTGCTCAAGAAGTTTCGAGCGTCAGGCGACCTGGTTTTGACTACGGACGAGGGGAACCCGCTCGTGAAGTTCTGGCTGGAGGACGGAAAAATGCGCCGCTACGACGCGATCCAATCAGCTTGGAACCGGCTTGCAGCAAAGATGGGCGCGAAGATCCGACTCAGCCTCAAGCATCTCCGGAAGACGTCAGCCACGACCTTAGGCCAACATCCCCAGTTCAAATTTTACGCGAATCACTTCCTCGCCGATTCACCGAAGGGGATCGCCAACACGCATTACGTCGTTCCGTCCGACGACGAATTCTTTTTAGCCTTGAATTGGCTGAGAGAGAAGTTGGCGATAGGGGCCTAACTTCTCGCTGACCATCTCACCAAGCATCAAGCACAGCACGATTTGTCTTATGCCATCGGGCTTCAGGTCGAGATAGTCGCCGAGTTGACGGTCCGTGAGGTCGGCAACCGTCAGCAGGTTTTTCGAGGAAGGCCCCATTTCTGCTCCCCTCCTTCTTGGGTTGCTTGTTCTGCCCTGCGATCCCTACTCCCTTTCCTCTCGCCCGAAGTTCCTCATTGCCGCCGTGTAACGTGCTCCGCGAGCTTTTCCGATCGCCACGGCCCAAAGGTAGGCAGAGGCCGCTTCCAGCGGCGTCTCGAAGGAAGCAGTCGGGTAGCCCTCTACGTCCTCGGCGTAGCCGTTCTCCTCAACGTTGACGAGATACAATCCACGGTCCGTCATCACCCTCCACCTGCCTTCCATGGGTGTGATGAGGTGGCGGCTCTCGATCTCGAACTGCTCGCCGGTCCTTTTCGCCCTGCGACAGTCGGCAAACTGCTTCGGTGAGAGAAGCATCTTGGGATCTGCGGGACCGGGCCAACCTTGAGCCTCAGCCCGATACACGTCGATTCGGTAGGGAACGGTCCATTCCTCGTAGTTGCAATCGAACTGGTCCATGTGGCAAGAACCCAGAATCACCAGCAATCGGCAAGACTCTTCTCGACGAATGGTCTTCCGATCGCAAGGACCAACCATGAGCCCGTGGTAATTGTCATGAAACCCGTCCTGCAACTCATCATTCTTTTGATCGCGTAGCCATTCCTGAACAGATCGGATCCTTGGATTGGTAACTGCCAAGCCGTTTTGGTTGGCCATCGCGGTCGCTCCCTTCCATCGAACCCGGCCTCTCGGCGCTCATCTTCCAGAGTTCTCACGCCAATTTCACTATTCTGGATGAGAGGGAAGAATGCCAGCGCTTTCTCTCTCCTGGCCATCTGGGTTTGGGACATCCGCCCCAACCTAAGCACTCGGACGGGATTCCTCCGTAGGTGCGAATGGGATAGGCTCGCTGTCCGTGTGTCGAAGTCTCTTGGCACGCTATCCTTGGACGGAACGGAGTCTCCCATGGCCAGGCCGAAGGTACGGGTACGGACCGTGATAATGTTCGTCTCGTTGATCGCACTGGGGCTCTGGGGTGAAAGGATGAGGTGGCGTCGAGCCTACTGCCTCGAGAAGTCGATCGAGCACCGCAGCAAGCTCTTCGTGATCACCTTCCACGGCAAACACGATCCCCTCCCGCCGGAAGTCGAGGAAATGTGGCGGAGACGGTCGCCGCATGCCGCGTGGCATCTGGCCGCGAGCGACGTCTATCTTGGCTGTGCCAGCCACCCATGGCGGCTGGTGCCGCCGGAACCGCCGAAACCGGTCGACTTCCCTGCCGGCCAAGCCCCATCCAGGTAACGCGGGTCGGGAAGTTTAATTCAACCCGGTCCGGGTGATTAGTGGACCTCCGTCCATGTTTCCCGTAGAATCGACTCGGCTGGGATTCGTTGTAATCCCAGACCGACGCATGTTCTGGCGAACAGGCCCCCATACGCAAGGCCAGCGCGCATAGCTGTACGGTTTAGGCGGTCTAGCGCGAGAGGATTCAACTCGATATCCTGAGATACGGTTTTCGTGATCGCCTGCCTCGACACTTGGCGCGTGGAGGTTGGACACGGACCGAACTCAGGATCTCGTCTCATGGCCAAGTTTGTCGACGTGGCTTCGATCGGTTCCTACTTCGAATCGCTCTCCGATCCCCGTCATACACGCAATCGCAAGCACTTGCTGGTCGATATCGCCGTCATTGCGGTCTGCGCCGTCATCTGTGGCTGCGATGGACCCACCGCCATCCATCGATGGGCCAAGAACCGAGAATCCTGGCTGGCCCTGCATCTCACTCTGCCCAACGGCATCCCCTCCCGGGACTGCATCCGACGCTTGCTCATGACGCTCAAGCCCGAAGCGTTTCAACGCGTCTTTCAAGCCTGGATCTGTGAGGCGATTCCGGTCGACGTCAACAATCCCCACCGTCTCGTCGCCATCGACGGCAAGGCTTGTCGCGGGTCGCACGACAAGGCCAAAGGCCTCGGCAATCTCCACATTGTCAGCGCCTGGGCCAGCGAGGAGGGCATCGCACTGGGCCAGGTCGCCACCGACGCCAAGTCCAACGAGATCACGGCGATACCGCAACTCCTCAACCAGATCGACCTCGCCGGTACGCTCATTACGATCGACGCGATGGGCTGCCAGAAAGAGATCGTCAAGCAGATCGTCACTGGCAAGGGCGACTGCGTGATCGCCGTCAAAGACAACCAGCCGAAGCTTGCAGCAGCGATCCAGTCGTTCTTTTCCGACCACATGGAACGCGACCTGGAAGACCTCCGGTATCAATATCACGAGACCCGCGATGACGGGCACGGCCGCATCGACGAACGGGCCTATCTTCTGGCCAAGGTGCCCAGTGATTTCGCCCCGGGGAAAGAGTGGCCGTGGGTCAAAGCGATCGGCTATTCGGTGCGAGTCACGCGGCATGCCGACGGTACGGAGTCGGAGGAGATGCGTTACTATCTGAGCACTTGCGATCTCAGTGGCAAGCGGTTCGGCGAAGCGGTGCGCGGACACTGGGGCATCGAGTCGATGCATTGGGTCCTGGATGTCAACTTTCGCGAGGACGAGCACCGCACTCGCGAGCGAACTTTGGGGAACAATTTGAGCTGGCTTCGGCGGTTCGCCGTGACGCTCCTGAAGCGTCATCCCGACAAGGATAGTCTTCGCGGCAAGATGATGTCCTGTATGATCAATACGGACTATCTTACACAAGTTCTTTCATTGCAGCCACTTTGATATGCGCTGGCCTTGCCCCCATACGCGAGTCACGCCGCGTGTGGGGGCTTTTTGTTTCAAGTCGCTCATCAGTCGGCCTTCGGCCGAAGTGACGGCCAGAGGAAAGGAATGGCGAAGTGGGGCGGGAAGATCGACAGCCGGGCAAGGCGTGTTGGTCGGCTGCTGCTACTGACGTGGGTTCCCGCCATCCTCCTTTCCTGGCCATCCCGGGTTCGGGGCGAAGCCCCGAGAGTGGACCATGCTTCCGGTCCAATTTCACCCCCACTCGATCCTCTGTGCATTCTGATCTTTCGACCCGAATGGACTGATGCATGCAGTGCCGGGCTGGGCGAGGTCAGTCACCCAGCCCGGCAGCTTCTTGCTAGGTCAGGATGCGGAGGGGGCAGGGATGGAATGGGCAGATCAGAGGTTATTATCAGTGTGGCTTTCCCGAAGCAGCATCGGGTTTCTTTCGACGTCCGAACCACGTTAGATCCATTACGTGCGGAACCATCGAAGTTCCATAAATATCAGTATGCCTCACAGAAACAGTGAGATTTCTGAGGGCGTTGCGGGATTTGTCGCGTCCCTCCCGGAATGCTGGGTCTGACGGTTCGCCGAGCAACCGAACCAGAACGATCTCGTCTCCTGGTGCAAGGCTCCGTTCGCGTGATTCGCTCGCAAACGTATCCCACTGTATCCCGTCGGGCAGCTCCGGCATCCATTCGATGACGCTCGTCTTCTCGTGCTTGCCATCGGTGACGCCGATATCCTTGATGATCAGAGGACCCGAGCCGTTGTTGCGCAGCACGACCTGAATCTTTTCCTCCCCATCAAAAACGGTCAACATCGGAAGGGGTTTCACGGACAGGACGTTGTGATGGTGCTGATCCTTTAATGCCTCTCGTGCGAGGTAGACAGAGACTAGCGACGCGAAAAGAGCGACGAAAGCGATGAACGCAGATAAAATCGTGGCAATTGCATTGGCAAGATTTCCATTTGTTTCGAGCCAAGATATAAGACACTTTAATTTTCCGCCGACCCAACGTGTCGCCGTGCCGAAATAGCTTTTGGTCGCAGGACTGACTTGCTCGTTAGACTCCAATAATGCAGTCTCCGATGTTGGCCTATGACTCGATCAAACGATGGATGAAAAGTTACGTCGTGTCACGCTCAGTCTACTGACTTGCCGCCAACTCGGCCGGTTAGCTCCCTCAAGTCGGCTCGGATCGTCTCTAATTCCTCGTCAGTGGGGTCCGGGGCGATGTCCACGAAATAATCAGGGGCGATGCCCATCAACGCCATCTTGGCCCGACGCTCTTCGGGTTCCTCGTCAATGAAATCGGCCGCCATGTCGTAGTCTCCGTCATCCCAGAGGATCCGGGAGGCCAAGGTTTCGAGAAGCGATTCCCACGTTTCTCCCTTCCGAGAGGTTTCGGCCGGTGGCCTTGCGCCTCCGAATCCCCTGCACTCCCGACACGCTGCCAGGATCCGTCGTCGCAAGAGGGTGACCTCATCGGCCGACTCGGGCTGGTCGCGTTTGATGTCATCTTCCAGGTCGATCTCCATCGCCACTTCGTTCCGGAGATGCTCGAAAACGGCGGCCACGGTCCCTTCTGTCGTGGCGGTTAGGTCTGGGGCCGGCAGGTCTTTGTCCCGCAGAGCCTGACCGACGAGGACAAGCATTGCGAGCTGCTGATTTGGCTGCAGGCGGTCGAACACCTCCACGCCAGTGGTAAAGTCCCCGGGAGAATCGAAGGACTCCTCTATCGAATCCCACAGCGTGTCGATCCCCTCGCGGAACAACTCCCACTCCGCGATTCTCAAGGCCCGCACTCCCCGCTGTGTCCGCCACATGCTCAATCTCCTTTTGGGTGGTTCCTTGCCATTATGAATTACGGGGACGGCTACGAGCGATTTTTCCGTCCCAAATCTCAGACGGTCCCGTTAAGGACCGACGACACTTCCCACGTCGAAAATCTTGATCTGGTGAATCGCCGACGCGTTGCGACGGCGGTCCCGCACCAGGATCTCTCGTCGAGTACTTAAAACGGGGGGTGGCGTGTGGTGAATCTCTCGAACTTTTGTGATCGTGGCGATCTCCTGAGTCCCTCGACTTCTCGCTATCGACTGGTAAACAGACCTTGGTGCGAGATGCCCAGTAGTGTAAAGAGGGGAAATCCCGCATCCCGAAAATATCGATTACGCCAGATCAGGAACAGACGTTCAGAGAACAGGGCACACGGAATCGGGATTCGAGGCCTATTTTCACAATCGCGGTGCCTTGTTGTTGATCCTCGACCTAGTTTTGTGATAATACTCACGGAGACGACCAAAATTATGTGATAAATGAGCAGGGAATCCGGTCTTGAGTGGAAACTTGATAGGCAGCTATCGCGTGCGGCCAACCCTCGCCGCATACCATGATGTCTCCAAGCATTTCCCCAAGACGAAGGACCGCATGGAGGTCCGGCGCCATGCCCTCAAGCTCGCATTTTGGCCAGATAGTTCTCCTCACACGAATGGTGGTCAGGCATGCGACCTGGACTGGGAGTGGGTAAAGGGGATTGCTGGCAAAGTCAATGATGTTGGCGAGTTGCGTATCGACGACGTAATAGGTGGCCACCGAAATCTCCGGATCATTTTTCATCACGGAGGTCGCACGGTGTGTCAGCCACTTCCAATGATTTGGATTCTGGCCGTTTTTCCAAAGAAGCGAAATGATTTCACGGTAGGCGATCTCACCAGCTTCAAATTACGTAGAAAAACGGTACGGAATGAGCATTATGCAGGTGCCTAGCTTCCACTTCAGGAACTTTCGTTGGAGAAACACGATATGGGCGTCATGAACGTCGAACAGAAAAATACCAGCTTCGACGAGCTTGTGGCGGCCTGCCGGACTTTTGCAGACTGCCTCGCGGCGTTCCAGGCATGTGATGCGGAGACACGGGCCGACATTGAAGAACTGATCGCCTACGCTCGCGATCCGGATGTCGACGAACTGGAACGTGAGTCTCTCTTTGCGACCATTGCCCAGGCACTATTTCCGATGTCCGAAGTTGTCTCGTCTGCTTCAAGGGACTTCGGATCGCCATTGAGCCAGGAAGAGGCAGCCGCTTGCGCCGAACTCGACGCTGAGGAGGCTACCTTTGCAAGTCGACTTTCTGCGGCGATGAACGAGAAGAAGATGACTCAGAGTGCCTTGGCTACCGCAATCGGCGTTGGACAGCCTGCCGTTTCGATGATGCTTTCTCGAGGCTGCCGTCCCCAACGCCGTACGGTCAAGAAAATCGCAGAGGCCCTGAGCATCCCTGCATCTGACCTCTGGCCCAACTTTCACGTTGGGAAAACCGAGACTCATTCCCCGGTTCTCACGAATTCGGTGCCCTCGGCCAAAAACGCGGCCCTCGTCTGGGAGTCACCAAAAACAGCGACGGGCCACATTGTATGGACGGATTTGAGTTCCGGTTATTGGACCAAGCTCGAGGAACTTGATGCGCTCTCCCGATCGACTTTAAAGGGGGCGACTTTAAAGGGGGCCGCGTAATGTCCAACAGCAGCGAACTGCAGCCTGAGACGAGGGTTAATCCGATCGAATTGGCGGCCCTCGTCTCGGATCGCGTTCAAATTGATGATGTGATCCTCACAAAATTCAGCGGTAGTCGGGAAGCTGATACCAATCCAAGTGACGACTCATTTACGACGCAGTCGAACATCACAAGGTATGGCATCAACAAGGATGAGGATGAAGGAAAACTCTTCGTTTTTCTCGATTTCGAGCTGAAGGGATCAAAACACGATCAAGAGAACCTACCCTCCCTCGAGGTTTCAGCGGCATTTGTTGTCGTTTACACGCTTAATTCGTTCGATGGACTCACCGAGGATAATTTCCAGGCGTTCGCGATGCTCAACGGAGTGTTCAACGCATGGCCGTTTTGGCGTGAATTCGTCCGAAGCGCAACATCGAGAATGGGTCTACCTCCTGTAATCGTGCCAGTCCACCGGATTGGCAAACCTGGCAAGTGATGTGAGGCACTGTTTCTAAACTCCTGTTCACTGTGCGGTTTGAGCCGAACTGCTCGCGAGAGCAACTTGCCACCCTGTAAGTTGATGACTTAGCGGCCTGCGAGGGGTGTTTGGCTTTCGCTCCAGGGCTACCCCAACTTCTCCATCGCCTCGGCAGCCTTCGTTGCATCGATCGACAGCCGGCGAAGAATGCCCCAAGACGGCCCGCGCGACGTCTAGGCCACTCCTTCCGGAGATAGGTGGCCGCGTTGTGTCGCAAATAGAGGGGGGCTTCTACTTCAGCTCAGTAGGAGCTCAATCGCCCTCCTGAAATCCTTCGGGAAGAATTAGGCGTACCGTTTCCGCATCGCCTCCCCTTTATGGCTCATCAGGACGTCGATGATCCGCTGATCGGCGCCCTTGATCGCCAAGATAGACCCGGAAACGATGGAGCAAGGACTTAGATTAAAGCTGATCGTCTTCGGGGGGCGTGTCGTCGTAGTCGTCGGATTGTGTCCGTTCGGCGATATCATTCGAATAGTCTGGGTCGAAGAGGATCGGTTCGCCCGGATTATGGTGTTTGTTGTAGTAATCGAGATCGAGCCATAGTTGAACGTTCCCTGCCGCCAACTTGTTCCGTCGCATCGTCTTCGATTCACTCATTTGCTCTGGGTGAATGCTCTCCATCTCGGACCATAGCATCGGCTGTTGCGGCCCGAGACGGTATGCGTGATACCTCCTAATTCGATTCCCATTCTCATCCGTGATCGTTGCCTGCCTCGCGGCTGCGGACAATTGGCGAGAGAGGTAGCGGATCGAGTTGATCTGCCGATCTTCCCACTGGCCTGTCTTGATGAGCCAATCGGCGATCTTGAACGTGGTCCATGCTTGATCGCCTGTCGCCAGGATATATACCTCGATAAATCGCTCGAGATCCTTCGCGTAGTTGCTGCGAGCTGGCTTTCGGCGACTGCGGCCGTTCATGGAAGCGCTCCGGGGTTGATCGTTCTGTCCCAACCGTCCGTGATTGCGTGCTTGATCAGCGTATCGCGGACCTGAACGGCAGATTTGTTGTGAGCGGAATACCCGATCTCGCCGCGATATTTGAGTTGTCCGATGATGATGCTCGGATGCATCTTGATACGATTGGCGAACTGATTGATCTTTTCGGTCGAGTAGAGCGGGCCGACTCGCAGGATGAACGACTTTAATTCGTCATCTGGGATAAACATGCTCGATGCTTCCGAATCTGCCCTCCGTTCCATTGGCGGTTTCACCTCCAATGAAGGGTCTCGCTCGGTCCCGATATCGCTATCGACAGGCGAGATGTCCCTGTGCTTGATATGCGACAGTTCGTGGCCAAGCGTAAACCAGAAGGAATCGAACCTGTCGTAGCGAAGTGAGAGGCCGATGACCGGCGAAGCGTCGTCGAGCCAGGTGGCAAATCCGTCCACCTTTGCCCCGCTGAGCCCCTCGACGATCACAAACCTGATGCCGTAAGCTTTCAAGGCAGTCGGAACCTTGCGCACTTCGGCACTATACGCGGCGAGCTTGCGAAGATCACGAATGCAATCGTCGATTGCAGACTCGTCGTATCGTCCGACCGACGCCGCAGGGATCGCGCTGGCCAGTTGCCGCACCCGAAACGCCCATGCTCTTTGCGCCGGCGAAGCCGGCACGCTTGGGGCCGACTTGCGCATATTTCCGTGAATAGGAGGCTCGTTGTCGATTGACTCAATGCCGAAGTAGCGGCGAAGCGAAGCCTCGGTTGCATCGGCGTCAGTGTCCGCGCGAATCCAGCCCCGCCTCTGCATCTCCTTAACCGGGGCTAGCTCGTAGAGTTTCTTTCGCTTCTGGACCGGCGAATTTTGGTAGTGTTTCGAATCGCCTTGGAGTCGCTCAATTTCTTGGAGGGTGAGATATCGCCGATAGGCAAACTCGCGGGTGATCCATTCTTGGGCCGAGATGTCGAACGCCTTACTGAGAGCGATCGCGGTTTCGGGCGAAATGGTCTGCTTGCCCTGAATGATCTGATTAACCCGTGGGGCAGGTTGGTCAAGCACTTGAGCCAAGTCCAATTGCGTCCAACCACGCTTTTTCAGCTCTTCTCGGATCAGGTCACCTGGGGGCGGCGCGTACCCGGTGCCGTGTGCGTCTTCGGTCATGGCGACTCCGTCTCGACTGCGACATGGACATAATATCCATTTCCCTCCCATAGACAAACAAGAAATTTACAGAATTTCCAAATTTACGCCCCGCGCACCTTGTGCGGTCAAGCATGAAGGGCTGATAGTCGACCACCCCGACGACGCTCATCAAGACCGGTTTCGCCATTCGACAGAACCTTGACATCGGAATCCGCATGGGGGCTCACGCGACGGGAGTCCGAATCTAGCGCCCGGTTGCTCCGGATCATCCCGAGTCGAGGTGATTGACCGGCCGGGTCGGCGGCAAGCCCCCTCACCCGGTTACCGGATCACTACCGGCCTTGATTCTGAAATACTGCGATCCCTCGCGTGTTTTTGCGCCGGTAGATTACTGTTTGCAAATACGTCGAACTTCGGTAGACTATTCCTGGCATTAGACTTACTACGTTTTCGATTGGTAATTTGGGCTGCCTCCGAAGCCAAAGGTTGCAGGTTCAACTCCTGCCGGGCACACTGAAACGGAAACCCCTGGGAAACCAGGGGTTTTTTGTTGCGCCAATCGGGGCCGAAAACGAAGAGCTTAGAACACGTCTGTCGTTCTACGAATCGTTCAACGTGTCGTTCGATTGTCGAACGATTTCGGACAAAAGAGGTTGTGGGGTATCCCTTTGTGTTCAGGCGGACACTAGACTAGGAGGGCCGCCCATGGCGGAAGTGCCCGGCCGGGCTAAGCTGATATGTGCCCCGCCTGACTGAGGCCGGGCAGAAGGCCCTCGAGGAGAAGTCACCGTGACTTGGACCAGCGTGAACGAGGTCCTCCCCGTCGCGGTCGACGGCGACTTCTCCGAGCCGGTCCTGGTGTGGCCTCGGGCGCAAGCCGGGAGCGTCTACCAGCGGCTTGGGATCTACAATCACCGCAATAGAGTGTGGGTCGACGAGTCTGGAGACTACCGGCTGAGCCTCTCAGTGACACACTGGATGCTCATGCCGGAGGGGCCGACGTGAGCGATTCCCAGTTCGAGAACCGGCTCTCCGAACGCCTGTACGGCTAACGTGAGACGAGCCGGGCATAGCACATGAAAAACGCCCCGGCTCCCACCGGGGCGTCTCGCTTCACTCGGCCGCGATCGGTCCCCACTTCGGCAGATCGAGGGGGCATGACTGATCGGCCCAGCCCGCTTTGAACTCGAGGCCGCCCCCCACGGCCACGGCCTACTTCCGCGGCGTCAGCCGACTCAGCAAGGGTCGATGGCTCTTCTCTTCTCCGATCTCTTCGACATCCCGATGGCTCTGGGCAGTGTCGATAAGCTCGAAGCCAGGACGAGTCTCGCCCTTGCACTCGATCCACGTTGAGGCCGGCTCACAGTGCGGTGGCGTGAAGCCCGCCATGGTCTGTGGCGAACTTCTCTGCCTTGAGGCGAGCCTCTGGACGTTCGCGTCGAGACCGGCAATAGAACCCACGAACAATGCCGTGGAACGGGCCGTCCGTTACGCGGTCTGTTGGCGGAAGACAAGCTACGGCACCACGGCGAGCAGGGCACTCGGTTCGTGGAATGGATGTTGACAGTCGTTGCCAGTTGCCGATCCCAAGCCCGTGACGTGATGGAATTTCTCACGCAAGCGATCACGGCCCACCAGAATCAGTCCCAGAAGCCTTCGATCCTGGGTGATGGGGCATGAGCGGTTACAATGATTCGTCGATCAGGCCGAATAACTTTTTGACCACATGGCCGATTCTGACAACCTAATGAGGGGGAGTGCCTCCATTGAAATCGACTGTGTTTAACGTACTCATGTTTTGCTTGTTGGCGAGTACGGTGTTTCCGAATCCCGTAACGGCACAACAAGATATCCCGATTCTCAAATCACGGTCGAAAGTGATCACGATCGTCGACGGCGACCACGTCAAGAGCAATCATTGGACTCTTATGCCGGAAAGGCATCCCGACATTTACTATGTCGAGCTTCCGATGAAACCACACTCCGTGACTTTCCGTTCGGACATCGACTCGATCACATTTTCCGTCAATTATGGTGACCAGTACGATTTTGCGATTCTTCTGAATGACAAAGTCGTTTGTGCGACTCAAGTTCGTGCTGCCTACAGGAAGCTCCAACCCTATTCCCGCACTGCGTCCGACCGTCCCGCCACTGGTATTACCATCCCGTTCAGCTTGGGAGATAACGACAAAATTTACATAAAAGCCCGTCTAAACAAAGGGAAATTCCTCGACTTCCAGTTTGATCTGGGTTGCGGGGGAAGTGTGATCAAAAAAAGCTCTGTCCTGAATGCAAACATGCAATTTGACGGCACCGCCAATCTCATCAATAGTGACGGCAATAACGTGGTGCCCTCCAGTAGCACAAATCACCTGCAGATCGAGCATCTTCATTGGGATGGCCTGCCGTTCGTGGTCGGTGACAATATGACTCGCAGGGAAGACGGCCTCCTGGGCAACGCCCTATTTCAAGACAAAGTGATCGAAATCAACTACGATCGGAAAGTGTTGGTCGTACACGATTTTCTGCCACCCATTGATTCGAAATATTCAAAACACAAAATGATTCTTGATGGGGTTGTTCCATTCATCCAAGGCACCCTGTCGATTGCTGATGAACAACGCAAAGGTTGGTTTATGTTTGACACGGGAGCTTACACCAGCATCCTGAGTTCCAATAAGATGTCGCCTGGGAGCAAGCTCTTCGACGAACTGCAGAAACTGCTGTGGAACAACCAGGCAACGTCGTCCGCTCCTCGGCTGAGCGTCGGAGACCATGCCTTTGCAGGCTTCAACTACAGCATCAGGAATCACGAGGGGGATGACGACCGGTTAGGGCTGTTAGGCAATGACATTTTGAAGCGATTTAATGTCATTCTCGACAATCAGAATGGCTTGATTTACCTGCAGCCGAACACCCTCGCTCGCGATCCATTCAGAAACCCTGAATACTACCTGGCACGAGTCATTGTCATCTTTGGCCTCCTGCTGATCGCAGCCTCTGGATGGTTTATCTATCGAAGGCAACATAAACGGGGACGGAAAGATGGATTACGAGCTGTCGAGTGAAGATTCTACGGTCTCCGAGGCCCAAAACCTGATCGCACTCGTCCATCTCGACGGTACAGATCTGGTCGTAAAAGGATGAGAAGAAGAAACCGCTGATTGCTTTATCCCGCTCGACCGACTGCACAACGGCCGCCGTCTTTGGGATCGTCGCTTTGCAAGCGGCCCCCCAGGTCGCCTGCCGGAATCTTTTGGCCTGGGTCGTCAGCCAACTGTGACGAGGCCGCTCAAAACAACTCAGTGCGTACGAGTCCATCGCCCGCGATCCGCATCGGCCGGCCGAGTCGGTCGGGACGGTGGCGTCGGGGTCGATGCCGAGGAGATGGAAGGCGGTCGCCAGGGTGTCCTTGGGGGAGACCGGCGTGTCGAGGACCTCGCCGCCGAGTCGATCGGTCCGGCCGACGACCCGGCCGACGACCCGGCCTCCGGCCACTCCGCCGCCGGCGAAGGCCGTCGAGTAGGCCCGAGACCAGTGGTGGCGGCCCGCCCCCTTCGGCTTCGAGTCGATCAAAGGGGTCCGGCCGTGCTCGCTCAGCCACATCACCAGCGTCTCGTCGAGCAAGCCGCGGCTTTCCAGGTCGAGGATCAAGCCTGAGAACGCCCGGTCGAACCCGGGGAGCAGGTAGTCCTTGAGCCTCGGAAAGTGGTTGGCGTGTGTGTCCCAGGCACACCCGGCGAAAAGGCCGAAGGCGTCCCAGAAGACGGTCACAAACCGGCATCCCGCCTCGACCAGCCGACGCGCCGCCAGGGCCGCCTGGCCGAACATCGTCATCCCGTAACTCTCGCGAACCGCCAACGGCTCGCGACGGACGTCGAGCGCCTCGCGAAAGGACGGCGTGGTCAACATCGAGAAGGCACGCCCCTGGTGCTTGTCGAACGCGCGAGACGCCTCGGTCGTATCAAGGCCGGCTCGTGTCTGGTCGAACTGTTCCAAAAGGCTCCGGCGCGTTCGAAGACGCCCCGAAGCGACCGCGCCGGGGGTCTGTCCCTCGGAGGCAACCCGAAAGTGACCGCCGGGTTCGACACCATGGTAGGGGTCGAGGAACGTCCGGGTCTGAGTGTCGCTGAGCAGCGGCCCCAGACCCGTCCCCTTGCCGTCGAAGTCGCCCCAGACGGGATCGTATGCCTTGCCCAGGAACGCGGCATACGGGCCAGCCAGCGGGACCGTATCCGCGTGGGAATTCAAGACCCAGGGCAAGCCGACGTTCCTCGGGACCGCCGACGAGGCTCCGCGCGGATCGTCACGCTCGCCCATGTAGTCAACGACGGAACCAATGAACGGCCAGTGCCTTGGGTCGTGGGGCGCCGTTTCAAGGGCCGGTGTGTAGGTTGGGATGCCGCTGACGGCGTAGGCCACTCCATGAGCCGGGTAGTCGTGCGTCATCGAGCGGACCACGGTCACGCGATCCATGACCTGGGCAATTCTCGGCAGCCCTTCGCAGATGTTCAGACCGGGGACGACCGTCGCGATCGGCTTCAGCTCACCGCGGATTTGCTCGGGGGCGTCGGGCTTGGGATCGAACGTCTCATGTTGCGGGGGAGATCCGTAAGGGAAAAGCAGAATGCACGCCTTCGCCTTGCCGAACGACGAGGCACGGGCAACCGCCTCGGCCTGAGCCTCGCCCAGCCGCAACGCATCGCTCAGCGTCAAGCCCAGCGCCCCCAAGCCCCCGATGTGCAGCAAGTCGCGGCGCGTCAATCCATCGCACAGGATCTTCTCCGAACCGAGAATCCGCAGCATGCCGCCCCCTCCGCTTCATCGACCAGCCCCATCGTCAGATGATCCGCCAATTCTCCAACATTTGCGAATCATCGCCAACGAATTCCGCGCATCATGCCATTTCGCCAACGCGTGACGACCGCACCTCCCACCGAAGCCGAGGGTTGTACGCTTCGGAACCGTGCCGAAAGCCACCACCTGGCCCGCGAACCTCACCCTCCCGATTGCCAGGGTTGAACGGGAGTCGCTACATTATCGCCGTGGCGTGGCGGTCGCAAACCAGGCCGTTTTTGCGATTCCTTCAAGCGTGACACTTCCGCTTCGGAAATGGTCGACGGGATGTGATCCGTTCCCGCACTCTGGCCCCGGGATGAATTCATGGCAATTCTTGTCGTTGGTGGCGCTGGCTATATTGGCAGTCATACGGTCCGCGAGCTTGAAAAGGCCGGCCAACAGGCCTGGGTCTTCGACAACCTCAGCCAGGGACACGCCAAGGCCGCTCGGGGCGACCGTTTGATCCAAGGTGACTTGCTCGACCGCACGGCACTCGACCAGGCGCTCAGCGGCCGGGACATCGACGCAGTGATGCACTTCGCGGCCTTCGCATCGGTCCCCGAGAGCGTCGCGGACCCCGCGAAATACTACCGCAACAACGTGGTCGGAACCCTCAACCTGCTCGACGCGATGCACGCCGCGGGGGTGAGCCGAATCGTCTTCTCCAGCACCGCGGCCGTCTACGGTGTCCCCGACGTCGTCCCGATCTCCGAAGCGAGCCCGACCCAGCCGATCAATCCCTACGGCTTCACCAAGCTCGCCATCGAGCGAGCGCTGGCCGACTACGCGCACGCCTACGGACTCGGCTACGCAGTCCTCCGCTACTTCAACGCCTGCGGCGCCTCGAGCGACGCGACGATCGGCGAGGACCACACCCCCGAAACCCATCTGATCCCGATCATGCTCCAGGTCGCGCTCGGCCAGCGTGAGCGCCTCTCGATCTTCGGCGACGACTACCCCACGCCTGACGGAACCTGCATTCGCGACTACATCCATGTCGAAGACCTGGCCGACGCCCACGTGCGCGCCCTGGCGAAGATTGAACCGGGCCGAGGGCTGACCTACAACGTGGGCACAGGCGTGGGCGCCAGCGTCCGAGGGGTGCTCGACGCCGCCTTGCGGATCACGGGACGGCCGATCCCGGCGGCCATGTTCCCTCGTCGGCCCGGCGATCCGCCGGCGCTGGTCGCTTCGTCGGCAGCGATCCAGCGCGACCTGGGCTGGTCGCCTCGCTATACCAAAATCGACGACATCGTCGCCTCGGCCTGGAAATGGCACTCCACCCATCCTCACGGCTACGCGTCCCGATAACGAACGAACCCGCGGGAGGTCTCCTGCAATGACCAAACCGACCCCGGAACCGATCGACTCCAAGCAACTCGTGGAATTGGCCTTGGCTGTCATCAAGGCGGCCCGCTTCCCGATGCTCGCGACGATCGACGGCGACCAACCGCGCGTCCGGCCCGTCTCACCGGTCCGGACCGTTGGCTTCACGGTCTACGTGGCGAATCTGCGGAGCTACCACAAAACGGCCGAGATCGCGGCCAACCCCAATGTCGAGCTCTGCTACCTCGACGAGCACCACGACCAGGTCCGGATCACGGGCCTGGCCGAGCTGGTCACTGAGCGCGACCTGCTCCAGTCGATTTGGGACGCCAACCCTCTCTTACGCCAATACCTCGGGGCGATCGACAACCCGCAGTTCCTCCTCTACCGGATCCGGCCAGTCCGCGTTCGATACATGAAGGAGTGGGCGCTTGATTATCACGAGGTGATCTTCGAATCTTGAGCATGTGTGAGATGGACTCTCGCAGGGTGGGCACGGCCCACCAGGTCTTTTGCTTCGCGAAAGCGAAACCTGGTGGGCCGTGTCCACCCTACAAAAGTCAGACCGGCTTCTCACAATAGGCGGGGAGTGGAGTCGAGCTCACTCGTGCCTAAGCGCGTCGATCGGGTTCAGGAGCGCCGCCTTGACGGCCGGAACGAGTCCGAAGACGACTCCGGTGCTCCCCGAGATGCCGAATCCGAGGACGACGGCCCACCACGGGACGACCACGTCGACCATCTGCGGGTGAAGGCTCGCGATCGCGCAGAAGGCATGGCCTAGGGCAATGCCGAGGCCCCCTCCCGCGACGCTGAGCGTCACCGCCTCGGTCAAAAACTGGACCAGGACGTCGCGACGCCGGGCGCCCACGGCCTTGCGCAGGCCGATTTCGCGGGTACGCTCGGTCACGCTCACGAGCATGACGTTCATGATCCCGATGCCGCCGACCAAGAGCGAGATGCCGACGATCCCGGCCAGCACGGCGGTCGCGACCAGGCTCAGGTTGTTGAACGTTTCGAGGATCTCGTCCTGGGTCATGATATTGAAGTCGTTGGGTTGATATGCAGCCAACCCATGGCGGCGGCGGAGTAAGTTGACGATCTGCGCGCGGGCCTCGGGAACTCCTTGCTCCGAGACCGCCTGCGCGGTGAACGCGAGTTTGTGCCGCGAGGCCGGGTACATCTTCAACGCGATCGTGTACGGAATCAGGATCAGATTGTCCTGGTTGTCTCCGAGAAAGCTCCCCTTCTCCTCAAGCACGCCGATCACCCGGAACCGCTGGCCGTCGAGCAGGAGGGTCTGGCCAACTAGCCCTTCATCAACATTCAACTTGCGGAGCACCTCACGGCCGACGACGCAGACGTGATGGGCACGCTCAACGTCGACCACGGCGAACGGCCGCCCCGCGCCGACCGGGAAGTTGCGAATCGCGTGGTATTCGGCCGCCGTCCCTTCCAGGGGAATCGAGAGCTCTTCGCGACCATACCGCACGGTGGCCGCCTGCCGCCGCACCAGCGGAGAAATCCGTCTAAGCGCCGAGCACCCGGCCTCGACGGCCGCCAGGTCGCGTTCGTCGAGTTCGATCCTCCCGAGTCGCTTGCCCGCCTCTCCTGCGGGACGCTGGGGCCAGACCCACATCGCGTTGGTGCCCAGTCCCTGGAGGAACTCGGACACATAAGCCGTGAACCCCTGGACCACACCGACGACCGTGATCGTCGAGGTCACGGCAATCACGATCCCGAGCACGGTCAGGAGCGACCGCATCTTGTGCGACCAGAGCTGCTCCAGGGCGTTCTGGACGTTGGCGAGCACGATGTGGTGTCGTTCCTGATGGGGGAGTCATCGCCCGGCATCGCAACGCCGATGCCCGGGGTTGGTCCTCTTCCTTTTGTCTGATACTACCAGGATGGCTGGCCCGATGGTTTCAGGAAACTTCGGGAGGGATTTCAGCGGCCCACTTTCAAACCCGAGCACTTGACTCAGCCCGGTCCGGCCTCTATCTCTAAGTTCCTGAGAGCGTGCGTGAGAACGCCTCTTGTAGGGTGGGCACGGCCCACCAATTTCTAAGAAACCTGGTGGGCCGTGCCCACCCTACAAGAGCCAGACTAACCTCGCGCACGCTCTAAGGTCTCAGGACGCCGCGATTGGAAAGCGGCGGACGCAGAGGGGGCGGCGATGGCCAAGACAGGCGGAAATTCGGGCGACTGGCTCTTGATCCAGGAGCTCTTCGAGCGGGGCGAACCCGCGTTCGTCGACGCCTTGCGGGCGTTCGACGACGCCGAGGTCCTCGGGGCGTTTGCCCCACGATGGCTCGCCGACCGGCGGCCCGAGGCCCGCAGCCTCCTGTTCTCCTACCTCGACCGGCCGTTAAACGCCTATCGGCACGAAGCGTTGGTGAAGCGCCTGTTCAAACTGGCCGAAGCCGCGGGCGACGACGCGCTCATGGCCCGATTCCTCGTCGCGCTCGACCGCTCGATCCGGCGAACCATGGGGAAGCAAGTCCACTTCGAGTCCGAGGAGGTCAGCGACGAACCGACCGCCAATGCGCTGGCGGCTTCCTGGCGCGACCGCGGGTTCGAGTCGGTCAACGTCTGGCGGAACTGGCGTCAGCGCTACCAGGTCTCAGGCCGTTGGTCTGAGCCCTGTCTTGTCGCTCCACGCAACACCACGATGCCTCGCGGTGCGCTGAAGGAAACGTACGACCTCTATTCCTGGAACGCCCAGCTCGGCCGTTACCAGACTTTCTCGGTCCCGGACTGGGTATTCGCGCTCAAACTCGAACCGCGTCAATTTCGCCAAGGGGAATCCTTCCCCGAAGAGCGCCGCAAAGACCTGGCACGGTACCGGCTCTTTTCGGTCACCACGCGGCACTATCTTCGCCGCCGCGCCTGGCGTTATTTCCGCCGGCTCGGCCGCAACGCCCCTCAACGCTACCTCCCGGCCGTTACGGAAGCGCTCCTCCAGTATCGCGACGCCGATGTCGACAACGGCCTGGCCCTGATCGACAACTGGGGCCTGATTCACATCCTGTTTCGGTTCAGCCCAGTTCTGGTCCCCAATGAACGCGGCTGGCGGGTCGCGCCTGGACGCTCGCTGGCCGAGTTGGAGCCGGCACCTCGGTACAAGGCCCTCTGGGGGGCGAACCCGCGCGTCTTTGTCGACCTGCTCATCGAAGGCCGTTGCCGGCCGGTTCGCGGCTGGGCCATTCGCACGATTCGTCGCAACCCGACAGCGATCCTGGCCGTCTTCCCGCTCGAAGAACGGCTGGCGCTTCTGGAGGATGACGACCCCGAGGTGGTCGGGCTGGCGGCTGACCTAATTCGAGACGACCCCGGCCTGGCCGCTGTCCCAGTGTCACGGTGGCTGGCCCTGGTCGAAACCGCGAGTCCGGCCGCCCTCGACATCCTCTGCGGCCTGATCGAGCGGCTTGTCACGCCCGATCGTGTCACCCTGGCCGAGGCCGTTCGTCTGGCCGTCGCCCGCCCCTTGCCGGTCGCCCGACTCGGGCTGGAATGGCTCCGAACCAAGGACCCGCGCGACGAAGCAGAGTGTCTGACCCTCCTCGGACTGCTCGAGGCCGGGGCCGATCCGCTCCGAGGCGAAATCCTCGCTTGGTTGCGTCCGACCCTGGCGAGTTCTCCCTGGTTGCAGCCCGATTGGATCCTCCAATGGCTCGATAGCCGGCACGAGGACGTCCGCGCCGAGGGATGGCGGTGGCTCGAGTCCAACGCGCAGGTTCGCGACGACGTCGCCACCTGGCAGCGCTTGCTGGAGAGTCCCTACGACGACATCCGGCTCGCCCTGATCGCCGCGCTCGACGAGCGGAGCCGGCAATTGGATGCGTTTCACCTGAGACCAGGGAAGCTCGACCCCGACCTGCTCCGCCTGCTCTGGGCGTCGGTTCTTCTGAACATCCATCGCGGTAGCCGAGCCAAGCCGAAGGTCGTGCAACAACTGCTCCGCCGCGCGGAGGATCATCCCGCCGACCTGCCTCGTCTGCTTCCTCTGCTGGCCGTCGCGCTCCGCTCGGTGCGCGGGCCGGAATGGCGAGCCGGGCTCTCGGCCGTGGTTCGCTTGGCCGAGCGAGACGAGGCGTCGGCCACCCTGGTCGGCCTTGCCTTTCCGGAATTGCAGTTCCAGACCGCCGGACCAGGTCCATCGCGTCACCAAGCCAAGGAGTCTCGATGAACCTGACCCTCGCCTACCGAGGCCGCAGCGCGATCGTCTCGAGGCCGGGCGGCTTGGCCGTCGCGCTGGCCCCGAACCTCCGCCGCGACCGGGTCGCCTTCGACGCCGCCTTTCTTCAGCCGCTCCGGTTCCGCGAGGCGATCGGGGCGCTCCACGACGTCGTCGTCAGCGACCACCGCTACCATGCCAAAGACAATTCGGCTTACGAAAGCCACTTGGCCGACCGCAATCAGCGTGAGGCCGAACTCCGCCGCACGACGACCTCGCGTTCCCGAACGGCGATCCTCAAGGAATCGGCCGGTCTCGATCCCGCCGACATTGCCGCGCTCGAGACCGACTATCGCCGGCTGCGCACGCAGTACTGGGGAGCCCGTCAGAATTACTCGAACTATCTGACCCGCCACGACCCTGAACTCTGGCGTCTCCTGGTCCCCTGCGACCCTGTCGTCACGGTCGCCCCCGACTGCCTGTTCTTCGAATGCTTCAGTGTCGACGAAAGTAGCTACGGCTGCCTCACGGTCGACCGCGCCGCCTTCTCAGGCGAGCGTGACGTCGCTCTCGGAACCACGAACGTCGACTACTCGTGGTCGCTCTACGAACACTTTCAGACGCTTCGGAGCTACCGCGAGACCCGGTTTTTGGTCGATCCCGCCGGGATCGAAGTGCAGGCCGGCGAGGAGCCGAGCTATCGCGAAGAAAAGATCGACCTGCCGCCGAGCTGGCTCCGCGGATTCATGCAGATCCAGGCGGCGATGAGCCTGCCGATGCGCCGGGTTTCGATCAGCCGCGAGGGCCTGTACAGCGTTCTCGCCTTCCTGAAGCGGCACCGGGCCTCGCGGAGCCCTCGCGCCGTCCGGTTCGAGTTGATCCCGGGGCAGCCCGTGGCGATCATTCTCGAGCCTTGGGAACGGCGGATCGTGCTCCACTCGCACCCTTACGACGGCCCTCGGTCCGAAGTGATCCGGGTCTGGGGCCGCGATCGGCTCCGGCTGCTCGCTCGCCTTCTCCCCCTGATGGACGAGGCCGAGGTCTACCTGCTCGGAACCGGCCTGCCGAGCTTCTGGTCGGTCCGAATGGGAGAAATGCGCCTGCTCCTGGGACTCTCCGGCTGGACGGCCAATGACTGGACCGGATCCGGAGCGCTCGACCAGCTCGCTCCCCCCGCCGAACCGAGCGATGCGCTCTTGGGAGACATCGCGGCCGCCTTCGAGGACAGCCCGGCGAAGACCTTCGACCAGATCCGCCAACGTACCGGCGCGGCCCCCGCCTACGTCACCGCCGGCCTGAACCGGCTCGCCCTCATGGGCCAGTTGATCCACGACCTCCACGCCGGTCTCTACCGCTGGCGGCAGATCATGCCGGTGGCTCTGGCCCTCGACGCGATCGGTCCCGAGAACGCCGAGACGGCCGCCGCGCGCGAACTTGTCGCACACGGTAAGGTCAAGATCACCCGCGACGATCGCCGCGACGACGGCCTGCGAATCCTTGAGGGAGAGATCCCCGACCGGCCCGTTTCGCTCCTGCTCGACGCCGACGGCCGGATGCTCCGGGGCAAATGTACGTGCTCGCACCACTTCACCGGCGGCCTGCGCCGGGGACCGTGCCGGCACTTGCAGGCGCTCCGCGATGGCACCCGTCCCGCCCAGACCTCCCGGTCGCTCGACGCCTGGTTCGCGTCGTTCGGGTTCTGATTCAACACGGCTTTCACACCAACATTCAAGACCGCGATACTCTGCCACTTTTTTTGTTGACATCCTGGGGCTCGCTCGGCAAAGTGGCCTCCAGGACGAGGCGGGCCGGGGCCCGAGACCAGCTTGCTGCGGCGTTCCGCCGCGGTCGACTTTGCCCCCGAGACTGCTTCCCCAAGAGTGTTGTTCTTTTGGCCCGGGGCGGTAGCCGTACGCCGGGCTGAGTCAACCGTTGTTCCCGGCGTACGGCTACCGCCCCGGGCCTCGGTGAACACCCTTGGTCGTCGCTTCGAAGTCGGGCAACGGCCCGTCCCCGTCCTTCCTACCCTGAATCCCTCGGCCGGCGACATGAATCTTTTCCATCGCCTCCTCCGGTTCCTCTTCGGTTCCGGGACCCCCACCCGATCCGAGGAACGTCCACGTTCCGCTCCCGTCCCTGCCTCGGTGCCTCCGACCACGTCGGACCGACTCGCAACGACGGTGCCCCGCGCCGAGGCGTTCGGAAAAACAGCTGAGACACCTCCTTCCGCATCCGCGGCCCCGCTGCCCGAAGCCGCGGCTGATCCCTACTTCGCCGCCACCACCGACGCCGCGCCGAAGAGCAATGGCAAGGGAAATGGCAAGACGTCGCTCGGTCTCGAGGCCAGCGCCTATCTGCCGATCAGCCGCCAGGAGATCAAGAAGGCCGCCAAGGGGATCGATCGGTTCGGCAACCCCTGGTTTGGCCGACGCGACCTGATCCCGCCGGCCGACGACCCCCGAACCCATCTGATCGACCGCGCGATGGTGACTCAGGGCTTGCTCTCCCCCGAGCAACTCCAGGAAATCCACGACGTCGGCGCCCGGATGGATCAGGTCAAGCCGTCGCTGGCCGCGATCGACCACCAGGCGGCCCTGGATGGCGTGGCGGCCGTCGCGGCCGACCGCGAGGCCCGCGCGCTCTTGAAGGCTCGAAAAAAGGCCGAGGCCGCCCAGCGCAAGCAACAGCGCATCGACGAGGTCGCTCATCGCCGGGCGACGGACATCGTCTTCCTCGGCCGCGGGGTCAGCGCAGGCTTGGGCGACCGCCAGAGCGACCTCGACGCCTTGACCCAGGCCGGCCTGCCCTTGCTGAGTTCACCCGCCGATCTGGCCGCGGCCCTCGGCTTACCGATCTCGAAACTCCGCTGGCTCGCGTTTCACACCGAGGCGGCGACACGAACCCACTATGTCCAGTTCACCGTGCCGAAGAAGAGCGGCGGCCTGCGAACGCTCTCCGCACCGCATCGGACCCTGGCCGTAGCGCAACGCTGGATTTTCCAGGAAATCGTGGCCAAGCTACCGGTCGATCCCGCCGCGCACGGGTTCGTCGCCGGTCGGAGCATCGTCAGCAACGCCTCAGCCCACTGCAACCGCGCCATTGTCGTGAACATGGACCTCGAGGGGTTCTTCCCGAGCATCGGTTTTCCGCGCGTCCGCCGCGTCTTCCGGAGGCTCGGCTACTCGCCGGCCGTCGCCACGATTCTCGCCCTCCTGACCACCGAATGCCCCCGCCGCCCGGTCGTCTACGACGGGGCCACCTACCACGTGGCCACCGGCCCCCGCGGGCTCCCGCAAGGGGCCTGCACCAGCCCCGGCCTCTCCAACCAGGTGGCGATCCGGCTCGACCGCCGGCTCGGTGGCCTGGCCCGCAAGTTCGACCTCTCCTACACACGCTACGCCGACGACCTCACGCTCTCGGGCGACGCCACGCTCGAAGCCCGAGTCGGCTACCTGATGGCCAGGCTCCGGCACATCGCCAGCGAGGAAGGCTTCGCCGTCAATGAGGCGAAGAGCCGAGTCCTCCGCCAAGGGACCGCGCAAACGGTCACGGGCCTGGTGGTCAACGACCGCCCCGGCGTCCGCCGCGCCGAGGTCCGTCGGCTCAGGGCGATCCTCCACCGGGCGAAGTCCGAAGGACTGGCGAGCCAGAACCACGCCGGCCACCCCGACTTCCTCGCCTGGCTCCATGGCAAGATCGCCTTCGTCGCCATGGCCCGGCCCGAGGCTGGAGCCGCGCTTCGAGCCGAACTGGATGCCCTACTCACCCCCTAAGCAGGTGGACGTGGTCTTCCATGATATTAAATAATGTGCAAACCCTGGGTGCCACGGGTTGTACTCAACCCGTGAGCCAAAAACCTGGGCAATCGCTCACGGGTTGAGTACAATTCGTGGCACCCAGTGGGCTTTGTATCCCCGCGCTCACCCATCAGTCAATCAAAGAGAAACGAGACCAACGGTTTAGGACCGGCCGGTCGGGGAATCGCCCTGGCGGCTCGTTTCCCGCATGACCGGAGGATATCTCCATGCGAGCACCGCACTCTGTCCCGCGGCCCGTCATCACAATGACCACGGGCCTCCTCGCGCTGATCGCATCGACGGCTCTGGCTCGTGAACCGGAACAAGCCAAGGTGGCGAAGCCCCTCGTCGTCGTCGCCACCGGGATCGCCGACGCACGGTTGGAAAGCTTCGACCGCCTGATGACCGAGTTCCTGACCGAGAACAAGCTACCAGGCGCCGCGCTGGCCGTGGCGCGAAACGGTCGTCTCGTCTATGCCCGCGGCTTCGGCCTCAGCGACGTCGAGGCAAACACGCCGGTTCAACCCGACTCGCTCTTCCGGATCGCCAGCATCTCGAAACCGATCACCGCGGCCGCCATCATGCAACTCGTCGAGCGTGGCAGGCTCAAGCTCGACGCCCCCCTCGTCGACCTCCTCGAAGTCCGGCACGAGGGGAAGCCGGTGCCGCCGGGCGACCCTCGCCTGAAGGACGTCACGGTCCGCCACTTGCTCCAGCATCGTGGAGGCTGGGACCGTGACCTGTCATTCGACCCGATGTTCCGCTCGGTGAAATTCGCCAGGGAGTTGGGCGTCAAACCTCCCGCCACTTCACGACAGGTCATCACGGCCATGTGGTCGCGCCCACTCGACTTCGCCCCGGGCGAGCGTTACAGCTACTGCAACTACGGCTATTGCCTGCTCGGGCGAATCATCGAAAAAGTCTCGGGGATGCCCTACGAGGCCTACGTCCGCACGGAAATCCTCAAGCCGCTCGCCATCGATTCCATGCGGATCGGCAAGACCCTGCTCGAAGATCGGGCCCCCGGCGAGGTGCGGTACTTCATGGGCGCCAACGGCCGAAAGAAGCAGGGGCCGGCAGTCCTCGGCCCCACGCTCGGCGAACCGATCGCGATGCCCTACGGCGGCTGGTATCTCGAAGCGATGGATGCCCACGGCGCCTGGCTCGCCTCGGCCCCCGACCTGGTCCGGTTCGCCTCCGCCTTCGATGCTCCCCGGTTCGGCACGATCCTCAATGAGTCCAGCATTCAAACCCTGTTCACCCGCCCCGAGGGACGCGCCGGACACAAAGCCGACGGTAGCCCGACGGCCGTCTACTACGCCTGTGGCTGGGACGTGCGAGTCAACCAGCCAGGGGGTGGAAAGAACACCTGGCACGGCGGCTATCTCGACGGCGCCACCAGTATCCTGGTCCGCCGCCACGACGGCCTGACCTGGGCCGTTCTCTTCAACTCCGACACCGGGTCCAACGGCAAGAGCGCGGCCGTCACGATCGACCCCTTGGTCCACCAGGCCGCCAATGCCGTCAAAGACTGGCCGGATAAAGATCTCTTCTCCAGCAAGACCACTTCGCGAATGCAGGAGTGACTTGATGTCGCCTCTCCGCTCGAGCCCGAGTGGCTGACGGAGGATCGTGCGCTCGAGAGCCACCAAGGCGAGAAGGACCCTTTCGTCGCCTTGGCGAAACGATTCGATACCGACTCGAAAGATCCTCTTGCAGGACGCACGGACGGCAGTCCGGGGGAGGGGGGGCGATTGCGGATTTGTTCCATGCTTGGCCTCGAGAAGACCTCCCCCAAGGATGACTTACCGAGTGGTCCGAAATCTGGGAGCCACAAAAGTTCTCGCGACTAACGGTCCCACCCGGCGGGCACCGTCTCGCCCCCCGCGATCGTCGCCAACGCCTCGAACACCCTGGGGTCGATCGACTCACCGAGAAACCGGACGGACCCGTCGGCGAAGGCGACATTCAGCCCGCCCCGGTGCGTCCCGCCAAACTGGCGGCCCCGGCCGATGTAGGGCTGACGGTCCGGATCGAGGCCGCGTACCGTTGCCTGGCCGCCCGCCGTCCAGGGGCCGTTGGCGGACGCCGTCTCGGCCAGCATCAGGGTTGTGGAGACTCCATCCCTGATGTCCGCGACCCTGGTGCGGCGGTCGTGCCCGAAAACCCCGGCGCGGGGGTGGCCGACTCGGAGCTCGGGCGTATCGCGGCCGACCCCGGCGACGCCGACGTACCAAGTCCAGCCGGGCATGTGTTCGTCCGCCGCCCCGGCCGCCGCAGGGCAGGTCAGGAGCGGCAATCTGCCGACGGGCACGGGCTTTTCCGCGACGCCGTGCCCTCGGGTGGGCCGGTTCGTGACCGCGTCCCACGGCTCGGACTGGTCCAGGAGCCAGAACCATTGGTCGAGAAAGCCCCAGACGAGGACCAGCCAGCTCAGCCGCCGCCCCGGCGGCAGTCGGTCGTTGGCGATCGTTCCGGCCGGGAAGGAGTCGCACTCAGTCGAGTAATTCATCAAGCTCAGCCCGAGCTGGCGCAGGTTTCCCTGGCATCTGTTCCGCTGGGCGGCCTCGGACGATCGTTGCAGGAAGGCAGTCACCGCCGCCACGGTGGCGAACAGGGCCACCGCGATTATCATCGGCCTGACCGTGAACCGCAGGCGGAGGAGCCTCATAAGCCGAGACCTCTGTAAAGTGTGCCTATACCACAACACAGCCGAGCCAGTGGTCCTGCTCTGACTCCGATAAGACGGCTGAAGACAACGACCGCATTCGCACTCCTTTTTTACGTTTCAGGTAGGCCTGAACCGGCTCATACACGGCAATCGCAAACTCTTCCGCCGAATGAAACCTCTCAAGCTCGAGGAGAACCGGAAACTCCCCGCCCTGGGCGGGATCATGCTTCATCTTACGTAAAACACTCGTCTTCCCGATCCGCCGCTCGGCGTGCATGAGTCTACAGAGCCGGTCCAGTTGATCCCAATCCCCGCAATGAGCCAGTCCCGGCAGTAAATATTGCCTGGATCAACAACCCCGCCTAGGTTAGCCTTCATGACGATCTCCTCAAACCGTTGCCAGCATTGGACACTAACATTGACGTACGTCAAACTCGACGCACGTCAATTCTGTCGTAACTCGAGAGACCAGGAGGGGTCATCCTCTGGACTCAACCGGGCATGAGCGGAAATGCCGCGAACCGATGGAAACTCTCCGCTTACCGAACGTTGGCGGAACAACTCACCCAACTCCTTGCCCGGGTAGGTCCTGGCGTCGCAGAGGGTCGAACTCGGCGAGACGCCCGCATCCACTTTCGATAAAATCAGCGAAACTGATTTCGCGCCCCCTGAATCTCCGAAAGGCCAACGAAGATGTCGCAACTTGGATTTGGGATCGTCGGTCCGGGTTTCATTGCGGGCGTCATTGCCGATGCGATCGCCGAATCGGCCAACGCCAGGTTGACCGCGGTGTCGAGCCGCCGAATCGAGAACGCGCGGCAATTCACGGCCGGTCGGCAAGGGGTTGAGGCGGTTCAGGGAGCCGACAGCCTGCTGGCCCGTCCCGATGTCGACGCAGTCTACATCGCCACCCCCACGGTCGCCAAAGAAGAGATCGCGCTCGCGGCGATCGCGGCGGGAAAGCATGTTCTGGTCGACAAGCCGTTCGTGGACCACGCCTCCGTCCTGCGGATGACCAAGGCCGCCGCCGCCAAGGGCGTGCTGTTCATGGACGCGACGCATTTCGTCCACCATCCCCGCACCGCGGCCTTCCAAGCGGCCATCGCGGTGAAGATCGGCACGCCCCGTTCCCTCCATACGGCCTTCTACTTCCCATTCTCGGACCGCAGCAATATTCGCTTCGACCCGACGCAGGAGCCGATGACCGCGCTGGGGGACATGGCGTGGTACTCGATGCGGGCGGTGGTTGAGTATCTCCGGCCCGAGGGACGAATCACGCAGGCCGTCGTCGCCCCCGAACGCGAATCCAACGCGATCGTTCGTGCTTCGGGGCTGATCGCCTTCGAGGGCGGCCAGGTCTCAACCTTCGACGTCGGCTATACCGCGGGCACAATCCTCATGGATTTGCAACTCCTGGGAACGACCGGTGTCCTCGAGATGGACGACTTCGTCCTGGACTGGGAGAGTAGCTCCGCGTTCAAGGATTCGGGCAACCCGTCCGGGTACTCCCACCGGACCGGGATGGCGACTCGCAAGGACGTGACGTTCATCCCGACGCCCTCGAAGTCCTCCCAGGAGGCGGCCATGATCGACGACTTCGCTGAGTTGGCGGCTTCCGGCACTGCCGCCCAGCGGGCCGCTTATGCTGAGGCCACGCTCAAGACGCAGGAATACCTCGACGCGCTCTGGGCCGCGGCGGGTTCATGAGCAGTGGCCACGCGGGACATCCTGGCAGGTATCAAAATCATTAAATGATTTTGGCTCGGGAACGAACGCACTTGCGGAGGACCGACTCGATGATCCCAGCCAACCCGACGATTCCCCGCACCGACCTGACGCTTCCACGAATCCTGGCCCTGATCCTGTTCAATCTCGCCGCTTTCATGGGACTCCCGACGGCCGCCGTGGCGTTAGTGTCTCTCTTTTCCGGTAACTGGCGTGTCGTGCTGCTGACGGCACTGGTCTGGCCGATCGTCGGGATGGTGGTATGGCTCGGGAGGATGATTTGGTCGGGCCGTTCGATCCCGACCTGGTTCAGCTGTGCGGTGGGTGGCTTGATCTCTGCTGGCCCTGCCGTTGGGCTCCTGATCCACGGCGAATGGATGGGGGCCATGGGGTCGCTCGCCTTGTTCTGTCCGTTTATGCTCATGTTCTGGCCAAGGATCGGTGTCAACGACACGAAACCTGTTAAAACGCCGAAGGCGTTCGACGACGAATTTTTTTGAGGGCGGCATGAGCCACAGCGCCGATTTTACTGAGGTTGGAGCGTCCCAATCCCGCCCGTCGCAGGTCCGCTGGTACATCCTCCACGTGCTCTGGTCACTCGGCTGGCTGATTTGGCTCTCCGTCGGGGTTGTCTCGTTCGGGCACGCTCTCGGCTGAAAGCCGTGTCAATGCTTATCGTGGGCGATACTGCAGCACTGAATTAAAAAGCGGCATATCCACACGTAATTGTGAGCGATCCAACATGTCCAACAAGGGTATACCACTTTCCCACGTGATGAAATTCACGGCGCTCATCGCGCTGGATCTCACGATCGTGCGATCCATCCCCTTCATCCTCCAGTCTCCCCCTTTCTTGTTCGCGCTGGTGTTGCTCGACATCGTGCTTGTCCAGTCCGTTATCCTCGGCCGCCCCCTGCGTGCTTTCCACTACACCTTCCTGGTTGTCGGTCTCGTGGCGTCGATGGCGCTCACAGTGCTCGCCTTTATGCCCACGACGAGCGGCAAGACGGGTTCGTTGCAGATCCTGGGAACACTGATCCGGTGGTACGAATCCATCGCTGGGAACTTGTCGTGGAATCACCCCATTTACCAATACCTCGAGAGCGCCGAGCGCTGCGCAACGAGCACACTCGGCCTTCTCATGGCCTGGGCGGCCGGTCTGCTGGTCGCGCGCCTGGTGGATCGCTGGGCATCGCAACCTGGCAGTCGCATTCGGTATTTCGGGTCGTTTTTCCAAGGAGCTTTGATTGGCTTGGCCGTCTTCACTCCGATCGGGCTCGCAATCGGTTCCTGGGCTGAAAAGTCAAACGCGCCCCAGGCTTTCATCCGCATTATCCACGGGTCGTGCCTGGCATTGGTTCCACTTCTCGGCGGTTGCGCAGCGAACTACCTGAACCACTGGCGAAGTCCCGACGAATCAGCCATTCAAGGGGTGCCTGATCCGTCGGAAATCTCGGCGAGTTGAGCGTCGGTCGGGAAGTCCTCGACGCGATAGCGCTCGGGGTAAGTCCCCAGCGCGGTCATCAAGTGGCCGGCCACCTGGGTCACCCGGTCCCAATCACCGCTCGCGACGACCTCGCCGTTCCGCGGTCCGCCGGGGCGAAAGAAGAAGACGCGGTCCGTCTCGGGCAGAAGTGTGGAAACTCCCTCAGCCCAGACGGAGTAGCTCATCGCCTCGCCGGTTCGCGGGTGCTCCATGGCGCTGAAGCCCGCCAGAAAGGCGTCGTCGCCGGTCTTGCGGTAGAGCTCGTTCAACAGGCTCGCCTGCTCGGAGTAATCGCGAGCCAGCGACTTGATCCGGAGCCGCCGGAACGACCCCGCGCTGGGATGGTCGGGTTCGGGGACGAAGGGAACCCAATCGTCGTCCCGCAAACAGAGCGGATAACCATGGAGCGGCCTCGGTTTCTTCAAGGTCTCCTCGGCCAGACTCGCCAGGGCCGCCAATCCCTCATCGTCGCCCGAGCCGGTCACCAACAAAGTGTCTCGATTCGGGATCATCGCGATGAGGTCGCCAGCGACCTCGTCGCGATCGATCAGGTCGGCGAGCACCAAGAGCCTTGAAGCGTCGTAGTGGTCGCCCCAGGGGGAGGCCATGACCCCTGGCGCGGGGGTCCGCCAACGGTGCCGGCTGATTTCGCGAAGGTTGCCGCACGCGACTTCGAAGGCCTCGTCGAAGTCGGTCTCCCACGCATCAAGGTGCCGACCCTGGACCAGGATCATCGACTGGGGAAGGTCGTAGACCAGGCCGCCCGCGTAATGCTCACCGACCACCCGGTGGGGCAGACTGAACGGAGACGAGCCGGCGATCATCGCCTCGAGCCGGCCCGACTCATGAAACATCCGAGGACGAATCGTGGGCAGGAGGTCGGGGCCAAGATCCTCGTAGAGTTCGGGAATCTCCTTGTAGCGATCGAACCAGCTCCGCACGAACGCGTGCAGGATGACCGGCCTGTGCCCGCGCGAGGCCGCGCGATACTCACCGTAGAGATTCCCAAGGTTCATGACGTTGGAGGACTCACCCGCCGAAACAAGCCGGAATTCGCGTGCGTCGATGTGGATCGGGTTCGTTTCCCCGGCCCGCCGGATCGCGTCGGCCAGCCGCCGCGCGAACCTCGCCTCGCTGGGCGGACCGAAGAATCGATCAAGTATTCGCAAAGCAACGCTCCGGTACACCGGCCTTAGGTTCTCCTCCGGCTCCATTTCACCGGCTCCCCCCGCACATAGCCAGAGCTTCCGGCCGACTTGGCACAACTTGAGACGGCCGACGGAGTGTTGTGAGGTTGAAGCCGAGTGGGTCGGTCAAGGAGGCTTTCAGACGCGTCTGACCCAGACTTCCCGACAATCCCACGATACCCAACCAAAACGAGGAAACCACGCTAATTTCCGGTCTCGAGGTCCGACTCGACCCGGCCGTCGCGGATCCGGACGATGCGATGACAACGCGCGGCGACCTCAGGCTCGTGGGTGACGATGACGATGGTCTGCCCCTCGCGATGGAGGTCGGCGAAAAGGTTGAGGATCTCTTCTCCGGTTTGCGTATCGAGGTTGCCGGTCGGCTCATCCGCCAAAAGCAAGGCCGGGCGCTGAACCAGGGCACGTGCGATCGCCACCCGCTGCCGCTGCCCCCCCGACATCTGATTGGGCCGATGCCCCATCCGGTCGGCCAGCCCGACGCGTCGCAGCGCCTCGGTCGCGCGGCCCCGGCGGTTCGGCCCCCCCGAGTAGGTCAAGGGAAGCTCGACGTTCCGCAAGGCCGTCTGCCGCGGCAAGAGCTCGAACGTCTGAAACACGAAGCCGATCTGCCCCCCGCGCACCCGCGCCAGCTCCGACTGCGAAAGCCTCGCCACGTCGCGACCGTCCAGCCAGTACCGCCCCGCGCTCGGCACATCAAGACAGCCGAGAATGTTCATTAGAGTCGACTTCCCCGACCCGGACGGCCCCATGATCGCGACCAGCTCATTGGTCCCGATCGCCAGGTCAACCCCCTGGAGTGCGCGAACGATCTCGCTCCCCATCGGATATTCCTTGGTGATCCCCTCCAGCGTGATGAGCTCGCCAGGCCGGTCGGGCATCTTGGCCGTTCCCTTCTTTTTGTCGTCCCGAAGTGAGCGAACGAACCAACGAGTGTACCAGTGCCGGCCCCCGGAGCCTATGCGTGGCCCATTCGCTTTGCTCGTTGGTCCTGTCGTTGTCGCGGCGTTTCGTCGGTCTTCAAGCCAGACCTCATCAGCCTTTCACCGTCCGCACGGGCATAAACTCGCGGCGGGGTCCGAAGTCGTCTTCATCCCATTCGCCGCCGATCCGATCGAGGTAGCCGTCGCCCAGGACGAAGTCTTCGAGGAACCCGCGGAATGAGTCGGCCAGCCGGATCACCTTGTACAGGCGGTCCAGTTCGTACACCGCGGATTCGCTCCGGGTCGGGTCGGTGACCTCTCGCGGGTCCCAGCCGAAGAACGAGACGTCGGAGTAGCCGAAAACGTGCAGCCGCAACGCGCGGTCCATGTCGTTGGAATACCGCTCCAGGTCGGCGGGCGTCTGGGTCTCCCGATATTCCCTGTTGAGCGTCTCGATGCGCGGGTGCTCGGGATAGCCGGGGGAGGCGATGTTGAACTCACCGCACAGTCGGCCCGGCCCAGCGGCGAGCAGGAACCCGCGGTAGCTCTGGGGGAGCCTGAACTCGGTCTTCGCCTCGTAGGCGTCGAAGTCCATAGGCTTCGGCTTGGGGAGCGTCTTCGAGCCTGGCTCGATGCGCCACTCGAGGGTCCGGGCGAATTCATCCCAGTCTTCCATCGTCGTCTCCATTGGTTAGGGGATCGCCACCGACAACGGCAGGTCCCTCAATCGAATATGAGGCGAGATCATTGATACAGATCACAGGAATTTTATCAAAAACGTACGATAGATGTCATGAGCACAATCCCTTAGGTCAGGTCCGGGTCGAATCCTGGTTGCGCGCCCGCGCCGTCAACGTGTCGGCCAGATCGAACTTGAGGGACGCCGCCCTCAGCGCCGGCACGGCGGCCGACGCCGCCGGCCCGATCCGTGCCAGGACCTGGGCGGCCTTGCCGATGATCTGCCGGTTGTGATTCCCCAGCGTCTCGATCAGGACCGGGACGGCGGGCGTCGCCTCCGCCCCGTAGTTCATGAGTATGAGGAGCTTGTCGGTGAGCCACCCCTCGGCATCGTAAGTGAGTCGGCTCCCCGGCGGCGAACTCCCGCCGGAGGAAGGCGGCGACGATTGGAACGATGCGGGCGGCGGCGATGCGACCGCTCGCCAGGCCTTCGGCGGCCCACATCCGCCGGTCTTCATCGGGGTCGTCCAACATCCGGAGCAGCGCCGGCACGTCGTCCGGCCTGGTCCCCCAATCCTCGGAGTCGTCGACCCGATCCGCCGTCTCCTTGTCCATCGCGCGTCCCTCCTTATTATCGAACGTCGCCCGGCCGCACGGGCTCGAAGTCGTAGTCTTCAGGGATGACATAGGCGTTCGACGCCCTCCAATAGGAATGACACTTTTGGATTCCCTCGTTGTCCCATGCGGATTTTGCGCCGCGGAAGTCCGTTATTGAAGGGACGCCTTGTTTGCCGCCACCAGAGCGGCGATCACCGACCTTCCCTCCCCGGTCATACGGTCGCGATGCATCCGGGGGATCTGCTTGATCCGTCCCTGGCCGCTGAGAATGACTAACCGTCGGGTCACCCGTACGGCCCATTCGCTTTGCACGATGGTCCTGTCGTGCCCCTCGTCGGGGAGCCAGTCCTCGCGGCTTGCGCTTGCTTCGTCTGCGGGGTCTTGAGATTCTGCATCTCGTCCAAGGCGAGGGTGTTTCTTCGATCGAAGTCAGAGAACCACCACGGGGCTCCAGTCCTGATCGATATCACCGCGCTCATGAATCTGAATGCCGTGCTGGGTGACTTTCTCCGCTCCCGCCTGGATTGTCCTGCGTGTTTGAGATTGTCGCTCTGCCCTTTCCCGATTCGCGTTCCGCGGGCAGAATAGACAATCTCCGACTCACCCGTCTCGAGAAAAGAGCGGGGTTCCCCCGCGACCGCTTTGGATTCTCGATGACCGACAGCGACAGGGCCGTTCGTCCCGCTCTCTGGATGCTCCAAGGCGCCCTGGCTTTCGCTGCGATGGGGGCGATCACCTCGTCGCTTCGGACCCGCTGCGACTGGCTTGTGATCGCTCTGGTCCGGGTCGTCTTCATGTTCACGACTACCCTGGTCTTGGCCCGCGCCTCGGGGGTCCGGCTCGTTTTCATCCGCCCTCGGACGCTCTGGCTTCGGAGCCTGGCGGGAAGCTTCAGCCTCGTCTGCAACTTCTTCGCGATGACCCGGCTCCCACTGGGCGACGTGCTGACCCTGACCAACTCCTACCCGCTCTGGATCGTCTTGATGTCGGCCCTCGTGCTGCGTCAGATCCCGACCACGGCCGAGTCCCTGGGCGTCGTCAGCGGCCTGATCGGCGTCGTCCTGATCCAGCGTCCCCAACTCGCCGGCGATCAGTTCGCCTCGCTGGTCGCGCTGGCCGCCTCAGTCGCCAGCGCCCTGGCCATGCTCGGCCTGCACCGGCTCAAGGGGGTCGACCCCCGCGCCATCGTGGCCCACTTCTCCGGGGTGGCCAGCCTGATCGCCGGGACCTGGCTCGCCGTGCGCTGGGACCACGGAACGATCCACTTGAGCCGGCCCGACTCGATGACGCTGCTGATGCTCTTGGGGGTGGGAGTCAGCGGGACGATTGGTCAGTTCTTCCTCACCAAAGCCTACGCCGCTGGCGCCCCCGCGAGGGTCTCGGTGATCAGCCTGATCCAGGTCCCGTTCGGGATGCTCTTCGACCTGGTGATCTGGGGACGCTCGATGACCCCGCTCGGCTACCTCGGCTTCTGCCTCGTCCTGGCCCCCACCGCCTGGCTGACCGGCCGGGCCGACGAGAGCCGCGGCGAAGGCATCGCCCCGATCGAATAACGGCCGAGTCGCGGCGATTCAGCCAGTCCCGAAAAAAAAATCCCGGAGTCATTCAAGTCCGGCCGCCCAATCGCCGATAACGAGCGATACCACACCGTGAAAGACACCATTGATGCCGGCCGAGGCCCCGAATCTCATGAACCAGCACGTGGGAGCCAGCTTCACCCTGAGCGTCCTGGTCGTCGTCTTCTTCGCAGTCATCCTCTACGAACCCGACCACGCCCGCCCCGTCTCTCCCCCCGGCTCCACGTCCGAGCCCGTCGAAGCAACCCAAGCCCCACCACCCACCCCTGGCGTCCCACTCATCGAGTCCGCCGCCACCGCCGAGCCGCCCGCCTCCTCCATCACCACCCGCCCCCTCGAAGCCGTCGCCTTGATCGAGCCCGAGCGCATTGCCCCGCCCAAGCTGACGACCCCACCGTCTCGTCCTCGACCTCGAGTCGCCCCCCCCGCGCAACCCCCTGCCGCGTCCGACCCTCCGGCCGTAATCCAGGTCGTCTCGCGACGCCAATCGCCCCCTCCCGGCCGCCACTCCGCCTTCACCCAAGTCGGCGAAGGCGAATCGCTGACTGATGTCGCTCTCCGAGTCTACGGCACCTCCGAAGCCAGCACCGCCCTCTGGCGTGCCAACCGCGACATCATCGCCCACCGCGAAACCCCTCTCAATCCCGGCCTCCTCCTGCGAACCCCCTGAACCCGACCACAAGAAAGAGCCGTACCCGCTTGGATCCTCTGAAGTTCAATCCCTGACTCGCCCTACGACGCTCCTCAATCCCGACCGAAACCGGCCGACTTCTGTTCGCATGCCCTCAGCTGACCCATAAACCCGGTGATGCTCACGTCCGAACCTTCCCAATCGTCCAAAAACGGTCTTGCCCCCGCCTCGGTAATGAGTTAGGATTTTCCCTGTTCGCTCCTCGGAGACTTCCGAGATCGAATTAGCCCGGGCGGCTAACTCAGTGGTTAGAGTGCCATCCTCACACGGTGGAAGTCGCTGGTTCGAATCCAGCGCCGCCCATTTACTTAAGTCCCGCCGAACGCAAGACTTAGCGTACCTGCCCGCGTTGGGCAGTGCGGCCTGAACCTTGGTGCCAAAACGGTAAATACCGTTTTGCGTCTCCTAGGGAAGGAGTCCGCATGCCCCGCCTCACGCAGAAACTCCCCTCCTATCGCCACCATCGGGCCAGTGGCCAGGCCGTAGTCGTCCTCAGCGGGAAGGCCTTCTATCTCGGCGCTCACGGGACCAAGACGAGCAAGGCCGAATACGATCGGCTGATCGCTGAGTGGCTGGCGCACGGCCGCCGCCTGTCGACCTCCATGGAGGCCCCAACCGACCTGACGGTCAACGAGTTGCTGCTGGCCTACTGGACCCATGCCGAGGCCCATTACACTCGAGACGGCACACCGACCCGCCACCTGGCCAACATCAGAGACGCGATTCGGCCCTTGCGGGCCCTGTACGGCCACACGCGGGCCGCCGACTTCGGGGCCTCGGCGTTCAAGACCGTCCGCAAGGCGATGATCGACGCGGGCCTCTGCCGCAACACGATCAACGGCCGCCTCGGCAAAATCCGGTCGATGCTCCGATGGGCGACCGAGGAACGGCTGGTCCCGGCCGACGTGCTCCACGAGCTGGCCTCGGTCAAGGCCTTGAAGCGCGGGCGCGACGGGGTGCGAGAGACGGAGTTGGTCGGGCCGGTCCCCGACGAGCGCGTGGCCGCAGTCCTGCCCTGCGTCTCGACCCCCATCCGCGCCATGATCGAGTTGCAGCGATTAACGGGCATGCGCCCGGGCGAGGCCACTGCGATGAGGGGAGCTGACCTCGACCGCTCTGGCGATGTCTGGGTCTACTCGCCGGAGCGGCACAAGTCCGATCACCTCGGCAAAGCCCGTCCAATCTTCATCGGTCCCCGCGCGCAGGACATTCTGAGGGCGTGGCTTGTTGCGGATCCCTCCGCCTACCTGTTCAGGCCCGTCGTGGCGGTCGAGGCCCGAAACACGTCACGCAGAGCCGCCCGCAAGACCCCCATGACGCCGAGCCAGAACGCGAGAAAACCCAAGCGGAACCCGAAGCGGCCCCCTCGCCAGCGATACGACAAAAACTCCTACAGCCAGGCCGTCGCCCGGGGATGCCAGCTGGCCTTCCCGCACCCGGAAGAATCGAGACGCAGGGCCGAGGCGAAGGACAAGGGGTTGTCCAAGGATCAACGCCGCAAGCTCTGGGAAGAGTTGAAGGCATGGCGAATCGAGCATCGCGCCGATCTGGCTGATTGGCATCGGGAGCACCGCTGGCACCCGAATCAGCTGCGACACAGCGCCGCCACGGCGATCCGGCAGCGGTTCGGCCTGGAGGCCGCTCAAACAGTCCTGGGGCACGCGCGAGCCGACATCACCCAAGTCTACGCCGAGCGAGACATGGCCAGAGCGGCGAGCGTGATGGCCGAGATCGGATGATTCATGCGATCGACTGGGATCAGGACGGTGCTCCACAAGGTGGACTTGCCCCACTGGCAACCCCACCAGTTCCGCCAGCTTGCGGCGAGCCGACTATGCCCTCTCCGTCATAAGCCAGATCGGCCGAGTTTTACACGGCCGTCCATTAGGGTACAGTAGTGCAGACGGGACGACCGGAGTAGCTACCGGTCGAAAGGCCGGGCGGACGCGTCGACACCCCTACGTCGGCGCGCGAGCCCGGCCTGGCCCGCGATGGGTAGGGGGTTGTCATGCGCGACTTACTCGCTGTGTTCTCGGGGACCCGACTCGAGGAATTCGATTTCCAAGCGCCCACACACTTCTGGGATCTCCACGATCCAGTGGCCGTCGACGATCTACAGGCCGAAGACAACGATGAAGATCGTCGACTTCTTACAGGTGTCCGCTTTGAGGACGAGCATGAGGATCCTATTAGGTATTTTGCCCTTATTAGGCTGAAATGCAAAAAGTATATCCTCATAGGAAGCATGCATTTTGACCAGAAACGACCTGATCGGGAAAACAAGCATGTGAGGCGTGTCGAGATCCCGAAGGCAACCGCGCGGCAGCTTCTCCTGAAATGCCAACGCCCCCTTGATCGGTCGGGGAAATACGACCTGCCCGAGGATCTCCAGCAACCAATTGCGGCGAAGCCGGTAGAAGATGCCATCGAGATTGCTGAAGCAGTGCGGCCGACAAGTAGGCCTGCTTGTCGGCCGATCGACCAGCCTTGTCGGCAGGAGATCGAAAGGGAGGACGCACTGATACAAGAGTTCCCATGCAGCCAGAGTCAGTTGGCAACTTTCCTCGGACGTGGAAATCGTGGCGGCATCATAGACACGTTTGTTCGTGATGGGCTTATCTATCCATATCGCAAGGAAGGCAAAAAATTCTGGGTCGCTCTGAGGGATCCGATTAACCATCAGCGTGCATTGGTTAAGTTCTCTCCAAAGCCGAGAAATCCGACTCGCAAGAAGCCAAAAGTGTAGCAATTCGTGGCAGATCGTGGAAATTCGTGGCAGATCGTGGAGAATACTGCTTCATAGTTTGATACTTTCTTTGTTTCGTCTAACAATCCTTGTGGACAGCGAAAAAGCTCGCCATCACCCACAAGGATTGCCCTATGACTGCTGCCCCTCCTGAGCTTCGGCGTACAACGACCCAACTCGCTAAAGACGAAGCATGTCACCCCGCGACAATCCACCGCTGGATCCATCGTGGCATACGAATTCAGGATCAGGCCGGCCCCGGCGATCGAGTCTACTTGAGGGCAGTTCGTAGGGGGGGCCGATGGTACGTGAGCGACTCGGACTGGGCCGCATTCATCGCGAGACTGAACGCGCCGCACGAAGTCGCGACCGACTCAACGCGCAGCCCATCCGCCCGAAGCAAGGCGGCCGCCGCCGCTGATCGCGAGCTCACGCGCCTCGGCATCTGATCCCCATTCCGCGCATGAGATCGCCCGGGAGAGTTTAGCCTCCCGGGCGATCCAGTGATTCCACATCATCCATCCGGAGATATGCCCGCCGTGCTACCGGCAGCGTATCGCACCCCGCAACCCCAAGAGGAGCACATGGCCAACTCTCATTCTACCGACCTGTCCAGATCGCGTCCAGATCCGCGAATCGCAAGTGTCGAAGAGTCAATCGATGCTCTCAGGAGGGCTATTCGGCGAGGTTGCCTCGACGAAGCACGCGCCTGGGCCGCGTCCCTGGCTCGCCGCGGTGTCATTGTGTCCCCCGTTCGTGAGGTGACGGAGGTACGGGCCAATGCCCTATAACTTCCACCCGCGCCGATCTAATGAAGGATCTCTGATCAATATTGCCTTGCTGACTCAGCTTTGGGGTGAGCGCCCGTTTATCGTCAGGCAGTCTCTTCTCTCTGGGATACTGCCCTCAGTGAGGGTATCAGGCGGTTACATGGTCGACGTCCAAGAGGCGATTCCCACCTCATCATCAAGGAGGTGGCGTCAATGAGTCATGATCTAACGGCCTCATGGACGCGCGTCGGACGAGATCGCCCTTGCTTGGTCTGCGGCAGGGTCGACTGGTGCCTCAGAGCATCGGATGACGGAGCGTCGATCTGTGCTCGTGTTGCTGCAGGAGCGACTCGACAGGTCACCGCCGCCGGTTGGCTGCATCACCACCGACAGATCGAGGCTTGGCCTCGGTCTGCGTGGCTCTCGGTCAAGGTGTCCTTGGCCAAACCACGATCCGATCTGGAGTCTTTGGCATCGGAATTCCGGGAGGCAGTCGATCCTGGCCATCTAGCAGGTGTTGCTTCAAGGTTGGGGCTATCGGCCAGCAGCCTGAAACGGCTCGGGATCGGCTGGTGCAAGCAGAGCAGTGCCTGGGCGTTTCCGATGACCGACGTGACGGGAAGTGTGCGGGGGATCCGGCTCCGAACGTGGAAGGGAAAGAAATTTGCAATCCGGGGAGGTCGTGAGGGTCTGTTCATCCCCTCAGGTCTGGAGTCCGATGGCACGCTCCTGATCGCCGAGGGCCCGACCGACACGGCGGCGCTACTCGACCTCGGCTTCTCGGCGATCGGCCGGCCCTCCTGCCATGGTGGCTCGGATTTGCTTGTTGACCTGGTCAGGCGATACCGGCCGGATGAAGTGGTGATTGTCTCCGACAACGATAAGCCAGGACCGGATGGGAGTCGGCCCGGGCAGGATGGTGCATTGGCACTGGCGATGCGCCTGGTGTCCTACGTGGCTCGCCTTCGGCTAATCACGCCCCCTTATCAGGTGAAGGACGCACGTGCGTGGCTACGCTCAAACGCCACGCACGAGTCGGTCCTCCAGGTTATCGATGTCGCGGAGCGTTTCCGCGTCCGAGCACATGCCTTCTCGATCCCCCGACGAACCGAAGGGGGGACGCATGGATGACATCCAACTCGAGCTCACTGCTATCCCGTCAGAACGCAAAGGGTGCTTCGTCGTCACCGCGAAGATTGGCAATGAAACCATCCACGTCGACCAGATCGAGATCATCAAGTCTCAGGAACGGGATCGATTTGTCGTCGATCTCGCCAAACTGCGGCCCGGCCTTGAGGAATCCGGAGCGGCCGATCGACTTGCTCAATTGGCTGGTGAGCTGGCGGTCGCCCGCGCGAGCCAGCCGGAGCCGGAGACCCAGGCCAGGGCGCTCCTCCGGCTGGCGGAGGGAGCGGAACTGTTCCACACCGCCGATGGGCGCACGTATGCGTCGGTTCCGGTCGATAGCCACCGAGAAGTCCACCTCATCCGTTCGACATCGTTTCGCAGATGGCTTGTCCGCGCCTTTTATGAGGAGCGTGAGAGCCCACCGTCGACAGAGGCCATGCAATCAACCCTCGGCGTCCTCGAGGCCAAAGCCCAATTCGATGGGCCCACCCAGGCTGTATGGGTGCGAGTGGCGAACATCCCAAATCCGGCCGATCCCGATGACCCGTCGTATTTCCTCGACTTGGGGGACGAGGCATGGAGGGCGGTCAAGATCTCTCGCTCCGGTTGGGAACTGGTGAATGACCCACCGGTGCGGTTCCGACGCCCGAAAGGGATGATGTCGCTGCCGGAGCCGGTCAGGGCCGGGTCGCTCGACGAACTGAGAGCATTTACTAACCTCGCATCTGACCACGACTGGTACTTATTTGTTGCATGCCTTTCCGCCGCGCTCAGGCCTCACGGACCGTACCCGATCGTCGCGGTCAACGGCGAGCAAGGCTCGGCAAAATCGACCTTCACACGGGTCGCAAGGAAACTCATCGACCCGAACGCGACGCTCCTCCGCTGCGAGCCCAAAGAGGTCCGCGACTTAATGATCGCGGCGACAAATGCGTGGATCGTCACGCTTGACAATCTATCGAGCCTGCATGTCTGGCTGGCTGATTCGCTCTGTCGCCTCGCGACAGGTGGCGGGTTCGCGACGAGAGTCCTGTACGAGGACGCCGAGGAGATGCTCTTCGACGCCATGAGGCCGGTGCTGCTTAACGGCATTGAAGACGTCGCGACCCGCCCCGACCTGCTCGATCGCAGCGTCGTCCTCTCACTTCCGACCATTCCCGAGGAGAAAAGACGTGAGGAAGGACCGTTCTGGCGAGCTTTCGACGAGGCGCACCCAAGAATCCTTGGCGCCCTGCTCGATGCCGTGGTGGGCGGGCTCAGGCGGCTTCCTTCCGTGGAACTCAAGAAACTACCCCGAATGGCTGATTTTGCTCGTTGGGGTGAGGCCGTGGGGCGAGGACTCGGCTGGACGGATGGCGCCTTCTTGGCGGCCTACGAAGTCAACAGATCATCGGCGAACGACCAAGCCCTGGAGGCGTCCCCCGTCGCACCGGCGGTCATCGCCCTGATGGAGCGGACGCCGCATCTCGAGACAACTGCCGGCGAACTCCTCCAGGAGTTGGCCGAGATCGCGGGGGAGCGGGTCGCCAAGGCCAAGGACTGGCCCTCATCCGCGCGCGGTCTCTCCGGGGCGATCCGCAGAGTGATGCCCGTGCTCCGGAGGGCCGGTATCGATGTCTCTTTCCGGTCCGAGAAGGGGGGAAAGAGACGCCGACTCATCCTCCTGGAGCGGACATCAGAGAAGTCAGGGATCGCACCGTCCCAACCGTCTCCACCGTCCCAGGCATGCGAGGATTCAAACGGAACTCTCCTATGGGGCAACGATTTACATCCAGGACTGGATGGAGACGGTCGCGGGGACGGTTACCCTTTGCCGGAGACGGTCGACCGTCTCAACGCAACGAATCGTGCCACCCAACCGTCTCCAAGCCAGAATCCCCTCAACTCTTTAGCTCTGTTTGAGTTAGATCCTATCACTGCAAGTCCAGGAGACGGTCGAGACGGTTGGGACGGTCGTCTTCCAAATTTTTCTCCTACCCCCAGTAGTGACCGGGTGGAGGAACTCCTATGACCTCCGCTGCCACGACCTTGGCTGAAGCGCGACGTCGGGGAGTAAATCTCGCCGAGAGCGCAGGCCGCCTGGCCGTCGACTCACCGCGCGAAGCGTTCACTCCCGATCTGCGCGAGGCGCTGATCGCCCACAAGGTCGAGATCCTGGGCCTACTCAAGTCGGAGGCCACGTCTCCCGCGGAGCACTCGACCTCGTCGCTTGGCGCCACCCACTCCTGGCCGCCCCGGCCCAAACAGTTGGCCTCATGGTCCCTCGAGAAGCGGGAACTCTGGGGCCGCCGAGCCAATCAACTCGAAGACGAGGGTCTCGATTGGCGGGCGGCCGAGCAGCAAGCCTACTGCGAAGTGGCCGAAGCTCACGGCGAGCCGCAACCTCTGGAGACCCGACGATGAGTCAGCAAGCAGGGAGGACCACCCGACCCAAGCCGATCAATCGCGTGCCTTGCAGGGGCTGCGGCTCCCAAGAGCTAGTCGAGGAGCGATTCAAACGCGGTCGCCATGCCGGCAAGCTGGTGTGCGGTGGTTGCTACCGGTTCGTCTGCTGGATCGCCAAGATCCAAGACCCCAGGCTGGTGCCTTCTCCAGAGATCCGAGAGCAGGCCGCGGCGATCAAGCAGCCCGTCGCTCGTCTCATCGGTGAATCCGAGGAGCAACTCGCGCTGGCTACTGCCGGCCGGATCAAGATGTTCAACGCGGCCAAGAGGAGGGGCGATCTCAGCAGGGCGTTGGTCCTGCGAGCAGTCACGGACGCGGCATGGTTCTGTGAAAACGCCAGGAAGCGCTATGACAAAATAGTCTGGCCAAGTCCGGCTCAAATCGATTCGACCAAGGAATCGTCGGGATCCGTCAAAGCCGAAAGCCCACAGATCGAATCCTACCATCTCCTCCTCAGCCCGGGGGAGACCGGGGAGAGGTCCACCGAGACGGCCTGGTTCGCCGTCCTTGACGACCTGCAGTTAGACCAAGGAGGAGCCCACGCACCGCGCCAGCTTGAGCTGGAGGCGGCCCCGATAACTGAGATCACAGAGTTCGCACCATATTCATCAACCTGAGGTTTTTCCCATGCATCAGAATGCGTTTGAACCGTTGGTTTCGTTGTCGAGCATGTCACGAGTGCCCTCTTGGGAAAAATTCTCACTCGTGGAGGCGACCGATTTGGATGGACGGTCCGCGCGACTCGTTGTCACGAGCGTGCAATCGCCAGGCAGTCCTACGAGTGCCGTGACGGTGCGGAACACCGCCGGCCTCCGCTTTCCCTCAGGTACCGGCCTGCTCCGGTATGACTCCGCCGGCAGTCGTGGCTCATGGCGCTGGCCATCCTGAATTCACGACGCGCGGCCGCCTGCCTCGAGCTTTGACGTCGGGGTGGGCGGCCACACAGAAGAAGTTGGCGGCAGCACAGGCTGAGGCGCGTGCTTTGGACGAGCGGATCCGAGCCCGAGAAATCCAACTATCCAGGAGATGATGGCGGCGGCCGGCGGCGGACAAGGCGGGGCGAAGCTAATAGCGTAGGGCAAAGCACTGATGCCATGGAAGCGTCGCGGAGACACCGTTTATTACTATCGATCCGTCAGGGTCGGAAGTCGCGTCCGTTCGGTGTACAAGGGCGGCGGCGAAATCGGCGAGTTGTTCGCGGAGATTTCCGAGGTCAACCGGACAACTCGCCGTAAGCTCCGAGAGGCCGACCTTCTTGACGTCGAGCACTTCCAGGATGAGCAGCGTGAGCTGGGATTCGACTCATTCCACCGCCGAGTCGAGAACCTAGCCCGCGCCGCCCTCGAAGCCGCTGGCTACCGCCGACACAAGCGATCCGAGTGGAGGAAACGCCGCATGCCGCGAGTGAACGCATCGAACACTGAACTAGCCCTGGCCAGCCCATCGGCATCTGCTGGGGAGCACAAGGGCGGCCAGGACTTTTCGCTGGCCGTCGCCGCTTCCTCAGCAGCAACCGAGGAGACACGGAACCGCCAGGCCTTGACCGATTTCGTCACCCTGCCCGAGGACGAGTTTCAGCAGCGGATCGGACTCGCCAAGGAAGGGGACTTAGAGACCCTCGACTGGATGTACCGCGTGTTCTTGACAGATCCGGTCGGAAAACTAGCAGAGCTTTACGGGGCCAGCGCGGCGAAGCAGATCGAGCGGATCCTCGTCCATCGAATCGCTGGAGACGACCAGGTGGCAAGGACATCACTCCTCGCCCAAGTCGAGCGGATGCGTATGGATCTCTCCGGACCCGAGCCGTCGGCACTTGAGCGAGTCTTGGCAAACCGAGTCGCGCTCGCTTGGCTGACCCTGCACTCGCTCGAACTTCAGTACGAGCGAGAGACGCACAATCTCGGGCCGGCGCTGGCCGAGACGATGGAACGACGGATCGCGAGGACGAATCGCCAGTTCAACGAGGCGTGTAAGACGCTGGCGATCGTGAGGCGGCTGGCGGTCCCGGCGATTCGGATGTTCGTGGCGGAGCGACAGGTCAATATTCTGGGGGAGTCCACAACCGCTTCTTGAGGCTAAAGGCTGACCACAAATGGAATCCATAAACCCCTTGCTCAGTCACAGCTTGCGATTCCAAAATGTGGCTATGATCCTCCGAAGTGCACTAGTTAAGTTAGAGGCCAGCGTTGGGGATTGTTGCCGACCTAGGCGTTGCATCACGCCGTCTAAGGTCGAAAAGCTCAAATCGCATCGAACCCTCGACCGATGAACAGGGACGATACGACCGCGTCTACATGGGGATGAGGCAACGACTTCGTAGCTCAGTCTCCGGCAGGATCGATTGCACCGAGCGGCAGGTCGGCTAAATGAACGCACTGTCAAGCCGAGGTAAGCGCCTCTGACTGCGGCTAACTTGAGTTCGTATGGGCTCGAGCGCGTTGGGCATGAGTCCGACAAGACCCTTTGGACGCCGAGGATTGAGAATTCGGCCGGCTCTATCCGATCCGAAGACGAACTTGGTCCCACGTGACGCTATACTCGCAAGCTGTCCAGCGAAGGACGATATAAGTGCGTGGGGCAATTGATGAAAAAGGCATATCGATTCGTCCATCTGTCCGACGTTCATTTCGGGCAGGAGCGGGATGGCACTCTCGTTACCCACGACCACGCCCGGAACAGATTGATTCGGGACTGCCGCCTGCTTCGGGAACAACTCGGCCCCGCTGACGGCATCTTAATCACGGGGGACGTGGCGTTCGGCGGGAAGCAGGAGGAATATGACCGGGCGGGGCAGTGGATCGATCTGCTCGTCGAGGCGGTTGGCTGCGAGACCATCGACGTCCGAATAATCCCCGGGAATCACGACGTCGACCGTGGCTGTATCGATCGCTTCTGCCAGATTGCCCACAAACACCTTAGGACGACCGAGACGGGCAAGGTCGATGCGGAGCTCGAATCCATGATGGATGCCAGGGAGGAGGGGAATTCGCTCCTCCCGAAGCTCGCAGCCTACCGCGAGTTCGCCTCTCGATTCGGCTGCGACTTCCCCTCCGCGCGAAACCCGTCCTGGAAGAAGGGCTATCCCCTGGGGCCGCATTACCGCCTCGACTTCATCGGCATGAACAGCGTACAGGTCTGTGACTCCGCAGACCTCGAGGGGCAAATGATCCTCGGGAATGCGCAGTATATCTTCACGCCCGACGAGAATGTCGAGTATGTAGTGCTGGTCCACCACCCGCTCCATTGGTTCCGGGACCGGGCGAACGCGTCCCGCTACCTGAAGCAGGCAAGGGTCCTCATGGTCGGCCACGAGCACTCGCTGGAGATCAAAAAAGTGTCACATGACATCGGCGAGGAGCAATTAGAGATCTACGCTGGAGCCACCAATCCGCCCGAGACCGGAGCCGGGTATCCCTATCGTTATAATTGGCTGGAGTTCGCACTCGCTGAGGATAGGGCCGAGCGACGTCTGCGCGTGACAATCCACCCCCGCGTATGGGATTATGAGCGGACGCGATTTGCGGCGGATCTGGCCCGGCTAAACGGCGAGACATCCTTCGTGGCCGAGGTCGCGTGCCCCAACTTCCAACCAGCACCGGCGGTGGCGCCGGCCATCCCGAGCTTGGATTCGCCGCAAGTGACACTCGTCGGGGAGACCATGGCCGAGCAGGGAACCCGCGATTTCGAGCGGCTTCAATACTACTTCTGGACCTACCTGGATTGGCACGATCGCCTGAAAGCGCTCGTCGAGATCGACGTTCTGCCGGCGACTCGGACACAGCCCGTGCCCCAGACGTTCGAACGCATGGCCTTGGAGACGGCGAAGAAGAATGGCAGGCTGGAGGCGCTCTGGGACGTGGTCATGCGATCCGTCCCGATAGAGAAGCGGGGAGAAAACCCGTTCTCGGGGCTGTGAACGTCAGAGGGTGATGCATGCTCAAGAAGACTTTCGAATGGCTCCGCGTCGTCCACCCGAAGCCGGACAACCAGGCGGTCGAGGGGCGGTCGAAGGCCGTCAGCGACCTCCTCGGCAAACTGGACCAGGCGAAGGACCATCGCTTGCTCGGCGCATTCCTCACTGGAGCCCTGGCAGGTTTTGAAGGACGTTTCGAGCCCGATTCCAACCCCGTAACGAGCGTTGTGGAAAGTATCCGCAAGTTCCAGCCGGCTTTCCCGTCCGACCTCTCCGAAAATGCGCTCGATCTCCGCGTAAGCTGCCTTATCGCCATCGGGGAGATTCTGACGAGGGGCCCGAAGAAGGGTTCCCAGACTGATCGGGTTCTCGTGGCGAGCCTCCTCCTAGCCGGCATCGGGTTGAGGCCCGAAGAAGAAGGTAAACACCTCCGCGACATCCTCTCGGAGCTTCTCGGCGAGGCACGCACGGTCATCCAAAACAGGGCGCTCGAAGCGAGGACGCGTAACGACCTGGACCTTTCCCAGTTAGAAAGGATCACACCTGTCGGGGATATCGCCACATTCTGGAAGGAGTTCCTCCCCGTACTCGTAGAATGTTTCGGCGTCGTCGAAGACAGGGCGAAGGCGGACCGCGAAGAGTTGGAAGTCCTCTGGTGGTTCTACAATGCCTTCTCGGAATCGTTCAGGAAGCCGGTCGCGTCGTTGCCCGCAGATGTCGCCGCTCTCGTGTGCGGGGTAGAAGTCGGGGGCCGCGTCCTCCTTCCTCCACACTCCGGGCTGATCGAGATGGTGGCGGACGCTGCGACGAGGGGAAGGAAAAAGACCGAAGTAGCAGCAAAAGCCCTTGCGATCATCGCTTCTGCTTGGGAGGAGCCCGCCCGGAAGCTCCTCGACCCTCAGGACCCGGAGTCCCGGAATTTCGCACTCGAATTCCCGGCGTTGCTCCCCCTCAGCTGGCTCAGTATCCGCATGGTCGAGAGCCGGGGTGCGGCGAGCTGGGAGGTGGAATTTGAGCAGAAGACCGCTATATCTCCTTCCAATGCGGTCGTCATCCCGGGGCTCGCGAAGCAGGCATTCCGAGAACGGGTCGCCCAGCGGTTGATCGCGGAAGGGGGCCGGGAGTGACCGCATACCCGGGCATTTGTGCCCAGGCAGACTGCACGGCGGCCCTCACGGGGCGATGCTTGGAATCCGCCCCGTCCCCGGGGGAATGCCCACATTTCAGCGTCCGGGACGCCGCAGGAGGAGAGACGGCCGCGGCGTCCAAGCCTGCAACACCACCTCCTACGATCAGGGCTTTGGGCCGTCGTTTCCACCCGGGCCTCGAGCTTGGGCTTAAGGACGTCCTCCCAGTGACGCGGGCCCGGTACTCGCACCTCGTTGGCATCCTTGGGTCGTCCAACGCCGGGAAGACATGTCTCCTGACTTCGCTCTACCTCCAGGCGTGCCACGGCCTCCTCAGACCCGAGTTCCGATTCGCGGGAAGCCTCACCCTGCAAGGGTTCGAGCTCCGGGCGCGAAAGCTTCGCACCTGGACGAACGGCAGCATGCCTGATCAGTTCGCTGATCACACGGTGCTCGCAGACCCGCGGAGCCCGGCGTTCGTACACATGGCGCTCGACAGGCCGGGCAGGCCGGGCGGCCAGGGCCGGGTCGAACTCCTCCTCGCGGACTTGCCGGGAGAATGGTCGTCGCAGCTCATCAACCAAGCCTCCACAGCGAAGCGTTTCGATTTCCTCGCCCGTGCCGACGCCCTGGTAATCGTCGTCGAGGGACCGCGGCTCGCCTTTGATTCGACCAGGCACGCCGAGCTCATGAATCTGCGGCACCTCCTGAGGCGACTGGCCGACGACGTGGGAGTCGACGCCCACGCACCGCTGGTGCTCGTGGCGAGCAAGTGCGATGAACTTAATATGATTGTCCCACCCGCGCTAGCCGAGGCCGAAGGCTACGCTCGCGACTTGGGTTTTTTTCCGGCGATCGTCCCCACGGCCTCCTTCTCAAGGAGACCCGAACGGGTCCCGAACGGTCAGGGCGTTATCGATGTGGTCCACGCCATTCTGAAGGGTCTGCCACCCATCCTGGAACAGACCCCGCCCCTTCAAATTCAAAAGCCCTTCCGCTCCTTCTGGCAACATCGAGATTGGTGAGGCGATGACCAAACCAACGGCAAACAACCACTCCGTCCTCCTCGTAGGGGGGCCCGACGCGGGAAAGACTAACTTCCTCATCAGGCTCTGGATCGCGCTGCAATCGGGCGAGGGACGCCTCCAATCCGACGGGCTCCCTGAGGACATGGAGTATCTCAACGCGGGCGCCCAGACGCTCCTCGGGGGCGAGTTCGCCCCCCGGACCTCTCGGGAAGTCCACACGCGAAACGTCATCCCTGTCAGGGCCACTTCCAATAGATCGGACTTTCGCGGACAACTTGTCGTGCCGGACAGCTCGGGAGAGGAGTGGATGCTCATCCACCGGAACCGCGAGTGGTCCGAGCGGTGGGAGGAGGCCATCCCGTCGTTGCTGGGCTGTCTCTTGTTCGTCCGCGCGGGCTCACTCGAGATCCACGCGCCACTCGATTGGGTCAGCTGCTTCGACTACTTCGGCACGGCCGACAATCTGCCCGATGCCCCGGACTCCGACGGTGAGGAGTTCGCAATGCCGACTCAGGTAGTCCTCATCGACTGGCTCCAGTGTCTGAGAGCCGCCGTTTCGGCCCACGGGGGCGGATCGCTCCTAAGGGTTGGGGTCATCGTCTCTGCTTGGGACCGGGTGCCAACGGAGCAGCAGGGAGAGGCCCCGCAGTCCTACGTTGCGAAAAATTTTCCAATGTTTCATGATTTCATACTTTCCAACCGGGAGAGGTTTGCATTCGAGTGCTTCGGGGTGAGTATTGTAGGGGGAGACTTCGAGTTTGCACCCGGGTTCCGCGAGAATTACCTCAGGGGCGTGCCAGCTCAGGCTGGGTATGTTGTGCATGCACTGGGAGGGGTGCCGACCCGTACGGGTGACCACACTCTTCCCCTGGCCTGGGCGATGGGCCTCGTAACCGAATCGGCCGTAGGTCGTGATGGGGCGGTGCCGTGAGTACCGTCCTCGTCCACCAATTACTACACGGCTACCGGAAGGGGCACCAACTCCTCGCGGGGAGCGTCCGTCTCTCTAGCGATGCTGAGGATCTTGCCGCGAGGATAAGCGACCTGTCCGGGGCCTTGCCGCCAGGGACGCCACTCTCGCCTTACCTCACGGCCTACCCCGTCGCGGGGAGCGACTATTACGCGATCGCGAGGACACACTTGGACGAGGAGGCTCCGCGGAGCGGCTGCGTCCTGACTCATACGCTTCTTGTCCCCAAAGAGGGGTGGAAGCGATTCCGAAATCTCAGGGCACTCGGTGCATACCTCCTTCCGTCCCCAACGTCTCGGGACAAGAGCCGATTTAACTCGCCTCTTGAGATTGATCTGAACGAATTCGAGGGGATTGGTCCCCAGCTGGCTCTCGAGGTTTCGGGCGGAACGGAATTTGTCGCGAAATACTTCGGCGAGGGAAACCGCCCCGTCGCGTGGTTCGACTGCGAGGCACCGGAAGAGACGCTTTGGGCGGTCCTTTCGTCTCTCTGGCCTTCTCTCAGGCAGCGTTTCTCCGCCTGTACGTTCTGCCTCCAGCCGCGATCCACGGCGGATGGTCCCTTTGACCTTATGTTTGCACCGGGATCCTCATATCCTCGCTACCATGGAGTTGCTCGCGAGGGGATTATTCGCCATTTTCAACCGGCGACATCCCAGGGGACATCCTCCCACGAGCCGTGGATCGAGGAGCTCTCAGCATCGATCTTCGGCGGAGAGGATCCGTCGCTTGCTCGAGAACTCGGCGTCTTCGGTCCACAACTCGGGGGCGACCCGACGTTGATCCGCACCCTCTTCCTGCTGCGCGAGCTACGCTCGCGACTCTCGATGTCGCTGACGGCAGGGGTTGGCCTGATGGACCTACTCGAGACTGTGGCCCCGGGCCCGGGTGATGCCATTGGCTACAAGGAAGAGATCCTCGGCGAGGCACTTGTAGCCTTGGAGGCGGCTCAAGGCCAAGATGCTCTCCGGAGCCTCTTCCTGATCGGCGAGCGGCTCTCCCATCCCGCCTATGGCTTGGCTGCACACCATGCGGCTCCAAGACTCGCACTTGCTGTAGCGGCGGGGATCCCAGGCCATGTCCAGGAGGCGGTCTCTGTCCCTTGCAGGTCGCTTGCCTCGCCCCGTGGTATGACGAGACCGCCCTATGTCGATGGCCTCCTCCGTGGCCTCGAGCGGGTGGCGGAGAAAGCACCGTCCTCGCTGCTCGCCCTTCGCGAGCATCCAGACACCGCGGGGATGGTTGTCTGCCTTAGCCCTATCGTCGCACGTGGTTACTTAATGGGGGCGAAGCGGTCTGGTCCGGAGGCACTACAGCCGCTCGTCCGCTGGGTTGCGGAGGCCTCGGCATGGGAAGTTCGGGAGCAATTGAGGGAGCATCTCCTCCCCGAGATCGAGCGCGACGAGCAGGCATCCCTCGCTGAAGAGCTGCTCAGAGACTTGCCACATGGACGGGCCTACTGGGCGATGGATGTCCTATACCAATCGACCCGCGGGTTCCGCGCAAAGATGGTGCGAGAGGTCGCGTGCGAGGTGCTTGCCGCACGGCATCGGGACGAGGTCCGGGAGTGGGGCCGGCGTTCGACAGACTGGTCGGACGGATCGGCGGAGGTCGTCGGGGCCACCTTCGAATCTTCCGCGCTCGGTCTCAGGGAATGTGTTTCCTACTCGCCGAGTGACGATGTCCGTCGTTCTGAGGTGCTCGCCGCCTTCCTTGAACGGTCGGTAGCAAGGCGATTCCCGACTTGGTTGAGGGAATACGCACGCCAGAGCGGGGAATTCCTGCTACCGCTTCTCGCCGCTGGCTCACGGATTCCCCCACGCGTCGAGAGATGTATTACGAGGATGCTTGATGAGGGATTTGAGCTTCCGGTTGCGAGGACACCGGAGCTCCTTCCGGCTCTCGATGGACTCTCGCTTTTCAACTTCTTCCCCCAACTCGCCGACCAGGCTCTCCAGAGCGCTCTGAAGGATTTTGTTGGGGGAAATATCGATCTTCGCTCGTGCGATGCTTGGATCACAACCACGTGGGGGAGTGAGTGGCTCGATCGAATTCCGGCGGGCGAGCTTTCGCGGCTCCTCAGGCCCGATGCGAGAGAACTTCCCTCCCGCGAGCGTGCTTGGTCGTGGGTCGCCCAAGCGCCTTCGGTGCTTTACGGACGAGAGCCGTCCGTCCTCCCGGGACTCATAGAGGGGATCCTCCCTGGGCCTTTCGACGAGATATCGGACGCTATTTGCATTGCCTGGATCGCCGTCCTCCGACGATCGAAGCATGAAGCGAGCCCCTCCACCCATCTCCAGCTTTGCTTCGACGCAATAGGGTTCTCGTTCGGTCACCTTCGCAGGCCGCTCGGTGCCGTCGTCGCAGAGGCGTTTCCGACGGTCTATGAGGTCATCTCCACGAGCAGCGGACAGGAGCCCAGCGGGATCTTTCGCTTCTTCCACTGGGATAGGGCGAAAGAGCTGAGAAAAGCTCTCGTCGCGGCGTTTCTCGATTCTGGTTGGAGGCCGGGCGATCTGGCGATTGCGGCCGGCGGGGAACAGCTCCTGAGGAAGGTTTTCAAGCGAGTGAGGAAGCGGTGGAAGGGTGACCTTTACATCGAGGCGATGCTCGAGGACCTTGCTTCCAGAGACGAGCCGCGGGCTATTGAATCCCGCGAGGTCTTACAAAGACTCTATTCGGATCCGGATTTCTACGAACCGTGGGATTGAGCCGTCCATTGGATCGCGAGGATCACCCGCTCTAGATCGATCGAAGTATGCTCTCTGCATTACCGCAATCATGGTGAGTAATCCCGAAAACAATTGGTGCCTCCTGACCACACCTGGTCTGCGGAGTCGACCGCCTCACTTGTCCGGCCTCATCCCTCGCGGTAGGCTCGATCAATCGCGAGCCTTAACCGCGACACAATCCGAACCGGGGATTCGTCCCTGATTCTCAGCGCTCCGTCCGGAGGTTAAGGCCCGGGCGGAGCGTTCTGGTTTCCAGGATGCGATCATGATCGACGTCACATGTCGATGCGGGAAGCTGCTCAGAGCCAAAAACGAGTCGGCCGGCAAGTCGGCGAAGTGTCCCAAATGCGGCGAATCAATCGACATCCCGATCCCGCCGATAGTAAGCAATCAGGCGAACCGGATGGACTTGGGGATCGATTTGGCAGCCCAGCTCCCAGCCGAGCCTCTTTCGCGGCCGTTCTGGAAAGACCCTGTGTTTATCGTAGGGGCGACGGTCCCCGCTGTGGTGTTACTGGCCTTCTTCGTCTATCTGGCCATCCAGCGTGCGGGGCGCGTGCACAGGGAGCAGATCATATCGATAAAGACGGATGCCGACCGCGATCGTTTGGCCGGAAAAATTAAAGCAGCGTATGACAAGTATGATCAGGCCATCAGCTTGTTTGAGCCCAAGGATTTGGCAGACGAGACCGTTCGCCCGGCGATTGAAGAAGCGAAAACGCACCGGCTGAAACTCGAACCCATCGTAACCGCCCAACTCGAACGAGAGCAGAAGGAACGTGAACGTCTCCAAGCGGAGGCGAAAGAGAAAGCCGAAGAAGCCGAGAGAGTCCAGGCGGCATTGGCACGAGATAAGGAAGAAGCGGAACGATACGCGAAGGTTTCCGCTGACGTAACCGGTGGCGCCTGGATCGTAAACAAGCTTGGTAAGTCCGACATAATCCGAGGATTGAACGTTTATCTGGTCAAACTCAAAATGCCCCGCGACGAATTATCGCGGCCGATCGAGGCGTTCGAGTTCCTCACAAGGGAGCAAGCAAAAAAGATGCAGGACAGCCACACGGCAGCTTTTACCAGGCTCGCAGACCACTTTGCGGAGATGGGGCGACAGCCTTCGACCGACAAGATCGACATGGCGTACTTTTACACGCTCGCGAGGCAAGCCGCCATCGGGGACGAATCGACCCGGTCCAACAACGGCAAATTCAGGGCGATCACCCAAGATGACCCCTGGACGGTCCTGGTCCCAAAAGTTAGTGCGGCGAAGGCAATCTCGAACATCGATGGGAAGTACCAGTTCGAGAACGTACCAGGTGGTCGCTACTTTATTTACTCGCTCCATGCCACCGAACACGCCCTCGTTGAATGGGTCGTTCCCTTGGAGGTCGCGACCACATCGCCGATAGCGAAGGATTTGTTCAACGATAACGCAGTGCTGATCCTCAACAAGGACGGTGACTAGGGCATGCCGCGATTGTGAGTGCAGGTTCACGAGGCTCCTAACCGCGTCGACGGTAATCGGCAACGGCGCGGCCGCCACTTCCGCATCCCGGGTCATCTTCGGCTTGCGCGGATCGCCGTTCATGGCGACGAGAGAGCACGCATATCGGGTCAACTCGACATGGGCGATTTGACGCTTCGCGCCCTTGCCAGTGGCGATCATTTTACTGACGCCAGTAAAATGATCGAGAACTGGCGCACGTTGGACACTCGGGCATCGGGGATCGACAGAAGCGCAGCTGATGCTCGCCTGCCAACGCTGTTAGAATGCCAAATTAGGGACGGTCGAGTCGACGGATCGAGAGCCCCCCTGTCTTTCGTCTCAGTAGGCCACGATCGGCCTGGGCACCCCACGGTTGGTCGCGATTGCGTCGGACAGTGCCCGCTCGGGATCCGTGGCGTAGGAAGTGGATGTGGGTGACGGAGAGCCGGACGGGGCGAGACGATGATCACGGAGAGCATCAAGGGCATGCTCGAAGCATGCGAGACCGGGCACCCGGTTTTTCCACCGTCCGTCCTGTTCAACGAGGGCTGGCTGCTGCGCATTGTCCTCGACTGGTTCGAGCACCATGGCGGTGATCGCTATCCGCTCTCGCCGCGACCCGGCGCCCGCTGGTTCTCCGAGCCCTGGCTCCCCTCGGCCTTCCTCCCACGCTACCGCGGCGATCGCCTGGCCGAGGCGCGTTCGCACGCCGACGGCGTGCTCGGACACTTTTCCATCGGTGACCCAGGTACGGCGGGCCTCACGCTCCAGCCCGATGCGACCCAACTCGTCGTCCTCGAGGCCAAGCTCTTCGCCCGCCTCTCCACCGGCGTGAAGAACGCGCCCTACTTCGATCAGGCGGCTCGTAGCGTGGCCTGCATCGCCGAGGTCCTCCGCCGCGCCGGACGCCAGGCTGAGTCGATGGACGACCTCGCCCTGTTGATCCTCGCCCCTCAGGCTCGGGTCGACGATGGTATCTTCGTCTGGGAGGCCGCGCACGAAGCCATCCGCCGTAAGGTCCGCCGACGGGTCGAAGATTACGCGGGGGAGCGCGACGCCTGGTTCCGCGACTGGTTCGAACCGACCTGGCGGCGGGTCGAGGTTCGCTGCCTCACCTGGGAAGAAATCATCGAGGTGATCGCGTTCCATCGCCCGGAGGCGGGTCAAGTCATCGACAGCTTCTACGGGAGATGCTTGCACTACAATCGACCACGGTCTCGAGCCGCCTTTCCCGGAAGGCGCTTCGGCTCGGCCGGCGAACGAGGTGAAGCCGCGGGCATCGATCGCCCTGCGATCCTCAGCAACCCCGTCGCTTCGGGCGAGGAGTTAGAGCGAAAATCAGGGCCAAGTGGGGAAAGGGTGGAACCCAAGTCAGCCGGAGAAGTGCCCTACGTCACCGAGGGAAGAGACGGTGAGCCTACTTCTGATCTCGATCGGCGAGCCCCGGTGCCATTAGCGGTCGAAAGAGCCGCTACGGCAAATCGGGGATGACGACAATCCCCTCGGTGGGGTCTTCCACGGCGCGGGGCCTCCCGTCTCGCCACTGATGGACGGTCAGGGCGCAGACCACCGCGTGGAACTGGCGCTCCGACGCCCGGTCATGTGTCCGGACATGCCGGCGCTCCTCGGTCCAGAGACCACCATGCGAATCCCTCGCCTCACCACCCAGCGAATGATGATCGGCGTGGCGATCCTGGCGTTGGGATTAGCGGTGGAGCGGCCGATCAACAGGCTCGCGCGGATCTCCGGTCTTCGCCGGCATACGGCCTCCCTTCACGCCACTGCCGAGCAATGGTTCCGAAAAGCCTCGGGTGTCACGAGCAAGTCCGCCGCCCAGACGACCGCATACGGAGGCGTGCATCTGCTTGAGCCGGAGGCGGAGCGTCAGAGGCGTGCGGCGTGGCAACTCAAGATGGCCGAATACCACGGGGAGCTGAGTCGAAAATACGAACTCGCCGCATGGTATCCTTGGGCGAAGCTGGCCCCGAATCCGCCCCAGCCCGAGTAACCCGAGGTTCATCGTGCGATACTGGGGGAACGCCAGTCCCGAGCAGCTCGAGGCATACAAGGCCGTCGTGCTCGCCTTCCTCGCGGAGCGAGGCCCCATCCCCCGCGCTGACATCTGGCAATCGCTCGACGGGCGGGTGAGCGTCGGGCACGTTGACCGGAGCCTCAAGGCACTCTTGAACGAGGGCAGGATCAGCGTGACCCGAGCACGTTTCACGAAACCCGTGGCTGGCCCTTGGCCGCCAGGCAAGGTCGTGACGTACACGGCGAGCATCTACTCGGTGGTTCGCCATGACGGATGAGGCTGAACCTTTCATACCAGCCGGTCCGTTTTAAAGCAATAATGGGCCGCGCGACGGCTCGATCCTGGGTGAAGAAGCTCCATTGATGGGGGACTCGACACTCACGGGCAAGTCACCGGCATCGCCTGGCTGGCGGGATTGATACCAAGTCGCAAGGGGCCGGTGCAACTCTTCCGTCTCGAGGTCTGCAAGGTCAAACTCGAGGGGGAATGGGTCTGCCGGAATCGAAAGTTCATCCGGATTGGCGAAGCCGCGATCACGTACCAGCAATGCGGATCACAATTCGAAACCGCTACGGACAACTGATTCGTAGCGGATGGGATCAGTTTGCCGGCGTCGGATAAATGATCCCATCCGCTAACGCAGAACGCCGCATTTTGGGGTGCGGCGTTGTCTTTTTCTGCCTTCCGAAAAAATCAACTATCCCAAGAGTGAGATAATGCAATGTAAAGCATGAATGCTCGTTGCAATAAGAATCGCGGGATGGCTCGAAGTACTCGCAACTTAACCGAAAACGTCTGGTGTTGGGCAGATGTGCGAAGCATTCACCTGTTTTGCGGATTTTCACGATTAATTGACTTAAGCTGATTGCAAGCCATTGCTGGATTCGCGATACTTCTGTCGCAATCGGTTACAATCCGAGTATTCAGGCAGGCGGGACTGTCTGCGTAGACTGGGGCGACAAGTCTGCACCGTGGCAGGCGCCGCAAGCGAATTCGCGAGTGAGTGCCCCCACAAGAAGAGGGTGAAGGATGAGCACGATCTTACGACAGCTAGCTTTGGTATCGGAGACGAACAGAGTGAATTTTAAGGAGTTGGCGCGGGTCAGTGCCGCCCTGCAGAAGCAGGCGACACGGGACCTGGGTCCCATTTGGGAGGTTGAGGCAACAGTCGACGCATTCGACAATTTGGATGACGTGCCGCTAGGTTATTGGCCGATGATTGTTAAGGACGACATCGGCCTCGATGGGGCAGCAGGCGTCCACCAAGACGACCAGGGGCAACCCTTCGCGCTAATCACAGCCGGTAAAGATTGGTCACTCACGGCCAGCCACGAGGCACTTGAGATGCTAGTGGATCCGTTCGGTAATCGGCTGGTTGCGGGCGACTCCCCCGATCCCGACCAGGGTCGTGTCGAATTCCTGGTCGAAGTTAGCGACCCGAGCGAGGCATCCGAATTCGGCTATCCAGTCAACGGCGTCCTGGTCTCGGACTTCTACACGCCCTCCTACTTCGACCCGGTTAAGGCTCCTGGCGTGCGGTACTCGTTCACGGGCGCGATTGTGTCGCCGCGTGACGTCCTCCGCGGCGGCTACCTGAGCTGGCATGAACCGGTTACGGACATTTGGTTTCAGGAGACTTGGTTCGACGGCGACGAGTCCGAGTTCCGCGAACTAGGGCAATTGACCGGCAAGACGCGGTCCTTGCGATCCCAAGTTGATGAGCTCACAAACAGACTAGCGGGTCCGTCGCTCGCCCGCGGGCAGGCACCCGCCTTGATGGCGGCCAGACCCTCGTCCGTCCTAGTCGCCAGTGGGAGCAGCGCCAAGGCAAGGCAATGGCGCGATCAGATCGAGGGCTTACTGGCTAAACCTAAGTTGGGGGTTTCCGAGGAAACAGGAAGGTCCGAGGCGGCACCTCCACGGCGTCGCCAAGCGCCCAACCTCTCGAGTCCATCGTCGTCACCTAACCCCGTAGGTCCACCCCGTCGTCGCCGTTAGTCTCCAGTGTTTTTTCTGCGAGCTAAATGCTCGCAACGTGATGGTTGGGAATTGCCTTTGCGTGTAGAATTCCAATACCTCCTCGGCTCGTTCGGCGAGCCGAGGTCCCGGACACTTTTTTGGAGTATGGTCATGGCCCTTGATAACGAGGCCGCACGCAAGGCTCGGGCGCAGGGCTTGCGGGCAACGATCGAGTCTCTCACACACCCGATCGCAAAAAACACTAAAGCCGTCAGGAATGAGCACACGCCTGCACCGAAAAGCCTCCGAGATCTCATTCATGACAAGATGCGCCAGTTGGACCGCAAAGACGACCAATAAAAAATTCGTCCCCGCTCTCCCGCTGTCTTCTGGTGTTGCAACAAAGTTGGATGCTTGTTGAAATCGACAAAAACGCCGCACTCTAGGGTGTGGCGTTGCCGTTGCATCATCAATAATGAAAATTTCGATCTCGTCTTGCCAACCCGCTTTTTCCAGACCACTATCGATGTCGGCCCTTATACAGCCTGTCAAAGTCGAACGAAGCCCAGACCTTCGCATCCTTCCCGATAGTCGTGTTCCATTCCTCATCCCTGAGATGGAACCGATAAGTTAGGAAGCTGCCGATTCCCGAGACCACCGGGGTCGCCGATTGGTATCCCAACGTCCAGTGACTGGCCACTCGAGTTCTGCGTCGCGGACGCGGCCAGTACCGCCACAGCGGGAGCGAGAACGATCGAACGACATCCGGCCGTCGTCATGCCGCTCGATGTAGATGCGGTCCCGATCGTCCGTCTGGCCGAGATGCAACCCAAAAAAGAAGCGACTCGGTTGCCACTACTTGGGCCCAAGCATCGATCTCGGTTTGCGATCCGGGCTCGGTCTCGTTCTCGCGACTCGCCTTTCCATCTCTACCTTTCTCGAGGCATCTCGCTCCCTTTCCTCGTCTTCAACCACTCGCCTGCGAAGCTCGCCCACCGTAGGTCACGCATAATTCTACTGTTTGCAAGGCTCCAACACCCAGTTGCTTAAAGATTCGACACACTTGTAACACAGCAGGTAATTCATTGGGATCGTATTGCTCCCGACCGCCCTCCGGGTGAGCTTCGCATGCCCTTCAATACTCCTCACGGTCGTGAAACATCGTTCGTAGTAGCGAGACATTTGGATTAGCAACCCAAAAAGGAGGGGTTGGTGGCGACGAATCGATTCGCTTGGATCAGTGCTCCTGTGATCGGGCCGAGCAGTGGGACAACGTCGAGGACCTCTCGGGCTAGTGTCTGAGCTAAAAGATCGGCGGCGTCCGGTCCAACTGAGAGAGCAAGGCCATGATCCCCGCCTGGGGAACCGGTCCCATGCGCGAGACAGGTTCCTCGAAGGCTTGCCCGCGACGCTTCTCGACGGTGAACACTGGATCGGCCACAAGGCGTTTCAAAGGATGGTCAGGATCGTATGTTGCCAAAGTCGGAGCGACCTCTGAAGGGAGGTGGCCTTCGTCGTCCTCAACGCACCAGGGGTCGAGGCGCCCTTCGAAGATTGGATCGCGATAGTCCGCGAACATGTCGATCTGGCTCGCGTTCCGCACCTCAAGGTCCGCGAATAACAGGGCTGCGCCGACCTGGCCCGCTTGCGAGGGGAGTTGTCCTGAGTCGAGGCGATGGGTCCGGCGGCGCCGGCGAGGACGGCGAGGACCAGGACGCTAGGCAAGGGACGACGGCGATTGATAGGGGATCGAGGATCCTCCAGGGCGGAGAAGTCTGCCACCAGCTCGTCCCGCTTGCTGAGTTCGTTCGCCATCGCCGCTCTACGGTCACCGAGTCTCGTTCACGACACGGTGGAGGGTGTATCAGGTTAGATGGACGGGCGCAAGGCCTTACAGATTGCCAAGTCGTCATAAAAGTGTGCGCTGGCTCTGGGTGATCTACCGAGTCGTCGTCCTGGACGAGACTGGGCAAGTCCAAAGTGGCCTGGCGCGTATCGGAAGCCCTTATGGGCCGTGCTTGTCGCAGAGCCCATGCCCGGTGGAAGCACGCTGGGACTCAACACGCCCAGTTCCTTAGCGTTATTTCTGGCCGGCTGCTACGGCAAGGCCATGTGAGACGCTATGTCCTGGTGTTCCCAACCAGGGCAGGTATCCTGAACCCAATCGCCGTGCTCGAACCTAAGGTGGTACGAGTCGGCGAAACAGTATTCAGGATGACGGCCTTATGCCACTCCGCCTCTCCATCGATCGCATCGAAGTGGATCTGGCCGTTCTGGTCGATGATCGCGGCCGGCAGATCAACTTTCCCGTCGACCTGCTGCCAAAAGGTACGAGGGCAGGGGATGTGCTCACGTTCGCCATCGAGCGGGATACCGAGGCAACCAGCCAACTTCAGGCCGAGACGAAAGTCGTCCAGACTGAGCTCAAGAAACGGGATCCGGGCGGGGACCTGAAACTATGAAGCGGCTCGTCCTCCTCCTCGCCGCCCTCCTGCTCGCAGGCATGGCTTGCCTTGCGGGGATCGTATTCCTATTGCGCTCGGAGCGAGTGCGTCGTCCGGAGCTACCGCCTCGGCAGGCCTCGGTCCCGGCAAGAATCCCAACCGAAGCCGCGGCTCCTTCACTTTCCGTTGCCACCGTCGATTTCCTCGACGTCGGCCAGGGCGACGCCATCCTGATTCGCTCGCCCGAGGGCAAGACGGTACTCGTCGATGCCGGCCCCTCGAAAGGCATCATAAAGCTGCTGCGCGAGCGGGACATCACGGGGATCGATCTCGCGATCATCACACACCATCACATCGACCACTATGGCGGAATGGACGACGTGATCCGCGAATTCCATCCCAAGACGATCCTCCTGACCGATTCGCCCCACACGACCCGTGCCTACCTCGCATTGCTCGAGCTGATCGAAGCCGAGGGGAGCGTGGTCGTCTTTGCCACTGGAAAGTCTCGGAAGATTGAGGCTGGTTCGGTTCTCTTGACCGTGCTTCCGATGCCGCCGGTGGACTCCTCGGAGGAGAACAACAATAGCGTCGGCCTCCGCGTCGAACACGGAGCATCGTCGATGCTCCTCATTGGTGACTCGCAAGAGGCGGAACGTAACTTCTGGGCGGGAACATGCCCGACTCTGGCCCGCAATTGTGATGTCCTCAAGCTGGCCCATCACGGGAGTCGCAATGGCACCGATGGATTCTGGCTGGAACTGGTCAATCCCAAGCTCGCCGTCATCTCGTGCGGGGCGGGGAACTCCTATGGCCACCCAAGCCCGCAGGTCCTCGACCTGCTCGAAACGAAGGGGATCCCGTTTAAACGCACGGATCTCGACGGGACGGTGCGGGTCGTCAGCGAGGGTAGTGGGTGGAGGTTTATTCCGAGCAAGGAAATCCTGCCATGACCACTGAAGACGTCGCCGAGGCCATCATCGCCTTGAAGCGGGCCGGCTGGTCGATCGGGGATGCTGCGTTCGTGGGCGAGTCGGGCGAGAGGGTCTGGGTCGTCTCTGGCTACAACGGGGAGAACCTCATCAGGGCCGATGGGGCAACTCAGGCTGAGGCGTGGCACCGGGCTATTGAGCAGGCCAGGGTATTGGGGATGCTCGGACGAGGGGTAAGATGAGGAGGCGGCCCGTGAGGCAAAGTGAGATTTTGGATACCACTTCCCGCGACGCCTACGGAGACCCCTTCATGAACTGGACTCCCATTTCCATGCCACCCACTCACCCCGGCCCGTACCTCGTGTACTGCGGCGACGACAGCGAGGGCCATCCGATCCGCCTTGTCGCCAAGTATGAGGACGGGGTATGGACGTCAGCCGGCAACACGCTCCCCTTCGAGGTGAGCCACTGGTGTGTGCTCCCGGAAGTGCCAAAGGAGGCCCCCAATGCCTGACGGCCGACCAATCTGGATGAGCGTAAAGAACCGGATGCCCTACGCAGAGGACGGACTCAGCGACCCTGTACTCGTCTGGCCGAACTTTGGCGACCTTCATTCGGTGGTCGCCTATTACTGCCAGACGCGAGGGCGCTTCGAGACGGAAAATAGCGAGCCGATCGGACGAGCTGTCACCTATTGGGCGTCACTGCTAGACGGTCCGCGAGACGCCGAGAATTGATGATACCTTCCGATGAGCTCACCCCCGTTCAACGCCTTGGCCAGCGATTCAAGGTCGCACTGGAAGCCAAGGGATGGACCCAGATAACCGCCGCAGCCGCTCGGTTGACCGGCTGAGTTGCTTCCTTCATGGACATGCGTATCATGGTATGAAGCTCGGGCAAACGCAGGAGTCATGACCTCCGGGATCCGGTGGCTCCGGCGCGGCCCCCTGCCCGCGACGTCCCGCCGGATCCGGCCCAGCTACCTTGTGGGGGGGAGTAAGCTTGAGCAATTCGACCGGATCGATCAGTGCATACATGGCCGAGCGTGAAGCCATCGAGCGCCAATGGAACCAGGCCAAGGAGCGGGCCCGTGTGGCCGAACTCGTGGCCGATTGGACGGGTGAACCGGTTGCTCCTCGCAACTATGGCTACGCTGATTACAAGCAGGCGATGGCGGCGTGTGAGGCTCGGCACTGGATCTTCCGTGGGTTCGATCCTCGAATGGGCCACGATCTCACTACGGCCCCACGAATCTGGCGGTGGATCGTCCATCGTGTTGAAACGATCGAGCACATGCTCGAGTTGGAAGCGCACCAGGACTCAGGGTGGGGAGTTGAAAATCCGCAGCCTTACTGGAATACACTGACGACTTTTTATGGGATTTCGTGGACGCTACTCGCAGGACATCTTGCTCCAGAACCGCCATGGGCCTCCATGTCCGAGTCCGAATCTCGTGCTAAGTTGCAATCGATCGCTCGGGATCTCCAGGAAGCGGATTTCTCACTGGGCGGCGAGTCCTCAATCGCTGACCCCATCGCTGATCAGATGGAGATCGGGCTCCTCCGCTATATCCTCAAAAAGGAAAGAGACGAGTTCGAAAGGACCCTCCAGGAGCGTGGGGAGCAGGTTGCTGCCGATGCTGCTGCTGTATTGAGAGCCGCAACGAACGTCTTGGAGGGAGTGGCCCAGGACAAACTCCTGCCCAAAGTACACCAGATCCGCAAACGTGAAGTGGGGGTAGGCAAGACTGTGGCCCCGGCCAAGACTGGCACCCGGGCGTTGGCAGCGGCCTATGAGCTGGTATCTGCAGGGAAGCCTGTCTCAGTCAAGGCCGCATGCGAGCGGGCCGGAGTCGACCGGAAGAATATTGGAAAGAGATGGCCTGAGATAGTGGCCGCCATCGCCAAGTTGGGGCAAACCGACCGTCTCCCCCATCGCGCGACGATCGACCGCCGAACCGGCACAATCGATGGGGTCGTTGAGATTGGCGAGTAGACCCCACACCCCACGTTTGGACCCCACGCAAATTTTTTTTGTCTCGATTTTACTAGGGTCTGAGCGAGTTAACGCACACCACGCACACCCCAGCCCCCCCGATAGTCCGGAGCCGCCTCACTTACGACGGTGGCCCGGGGATCGGGTCCATGACCAAATCATCTCAGACTGATAGACCGCCAGATCAATATGCTGATTCGCCGATCGCGTGGTTTGCCGAGCTGCTTATCGCACGGGATCGTTGCGACTTCCAACGCGCCTCAGAAGCGCAGGCCGAGCTAGACCGCCTGGGATGGAGGTTCCGCTACCGAAAGCCCCAGCGGGTCCTCGCGGCGTCTGACGATCGTCTCCTGACGCAGGGGGGCACCCAATGACCCCCCACCTCAAGGTCTGTGAGATTGCGCGTACGCTCTGGAAGTCTCTCGCCGCAATCGTCCGGCCCTGAAGATCGGTAGGACTTATCGGGTGGCCTTAAACGACCTCGAGGGCTACCTCGAGCGCGCCCGCGTGCGGCCTGAACAAGGGGCGCCCGGCGAGCCGCTACATCCAGAGATCGAACGACTTGATTTCATTCGCGCGAAGACACGCCAATCCCGAGGGTCAATCGCATGCCTATCGCCACCGTCAACATAAGTGATGTCGCGCTCGCTTCCAGTACTCCCGGCTCCCTCCCTGTGTCCCGAGGCCCGGGCGCGATTCCGCTTTACGACCCCTCCTTGAGTTATCGCAACGGGTGTTTGACCAGCACCGTATCGAGCGGATACCAAGCCGCGAGAAAGATCGTCCATCCCGATTCGCCGTCGGTCTGGACCGAGACTTGGGCTCCCACGGTCTTCGCCGGCTCCCCCATCCCCGACTGCGTGCGCGTGGGGTCCTCCCCGGCGACAACGGCCCCGGCCAACCCTCGATGACCTGGAACGAGGAAAGCCGGTTCGTTAATGGATTCCCGCCTGGTGGCCTCTGGGAGGCTCACTACAATTATCTATCGTTTGATGGGACCTCCAACTATCGACCGATCATCTACTACATGGATCAAAATACCCACCTGTTCTATACCGAGCATCGCCTCGGGACGGCGGTTTGGTATGGGCGAGACGCATCTTTCCCTCTTCTTTCTGTACAATCGGTCAGCGGCGACAACAGCGGCAGTGTCGCCATCAGGAACCAGGGAACGAACGGCCCACTCTCCGTGGTCGGGACCGCCTCCGATGTCGTAATCGGTCTCAACGCCGGGCAGTTTTTCCGGTTGTACTCGGTCCAGGATGCGACCGTCGGGAATCCGACGCGAAATTCCGTCGGCCTCACGATGACCGGGGCTTACTGGACCGGAACCGCAAGTGCAGGCGCGGCCTCGTCACTGCAGACGATTGTTACCGGCAACAACATCTTTCACGCGTTCCTCGGTGTCGGGACGGGCGAGTTCCGGTTCCAGAACGATAACAAGGTCGGTCTCGGCGTTCCGCTCGCCAAATTGACCCAAAATATCGTGATGAATCCCGGCTATCTGGCCGCGATCGAATCGAACGGGATCGGCGTTTTCCGGCTCATCGGCCTCAATAGTTCAGATCGTGTCGAAATTGACTCCGACGGTCGCGGCACGGTGTTTCCCAACAGCGTGTACTACGGGGCTTATGGGTCGGGGGCAGGCCCGCGAATTCGCTCGGGAACCGGTGGCACAGACAACTTCCTGGTGATCAACGCCGGGTCGGCCGGGTCGAGCACGAACAACCTCTATCTCAATCTCGACAGCCCCAATGCGTCGGTGGGGATCTACGGGCAAACCTCGATATTCGCGGCCGGCGCGTCGGGTCAGTGCTTGTCGGTTGGTGGGGTCGGACCGACCGGGATCCTGCTCGCCGGCAACGGGGTGGGCCATTGCGGCTTGCGGTACACTCCAACGACGGGGACGACGGGGCTCGTGGAACTGATGAGCGCGGGCGGAAACGACCCGAGGACTTGGACCCCCAGCGGGTACAGTTTCAAGGTGTCAGGGGGGTTCGCCTCGGGCATCAATGCGACCGCCAAGACGACCGCCTACACGTTGACGACCTCCGACAGCACGATCCTTGGGAACGCGACCGGCGGTGCGTTTGCGGTCACCCTGCCCGCGGCCAACGCGGTCCCCGCGGGACGGCTCTTCACGGTCAAGAAGACCGACGCGTCCGCCAACGCGGTCACACTGACCAGGGCGGGAGCCGACCTCATCGACGGGGCGGCAACCTACGCTCTGGCGAGCCAGTGGAAGTATGCGACGATCCAGTCCGACGGGGTGAGCAACTGGTACGTCGTTGCGAACAACTGAGCATAAGGACAAAGCATGCCGCTCATGATCGTCCAAGGGATCGCCGTTCAAGGTGATCAAACCCGCCTCGTCATCAGCGAGCCGGGGACTCGCGAGGGCGCCGCCATCACGATTCGTTCACTTTGGTTCGGCCCTGTCCCTGCACGTTTCCAGCTCGGCGATCAGATTGAGCTTGGGGAAACGTCGTCCCTCTGGTTCCCGCGCGGGGTTGCCGGCGACGGCATCCCTCTCGAGCACGTCTCCGAGTGAGTGAGACCTCCACGATCCCAGTAAATTCAAAGGTACACAAATGAGCAAGCCGAAGGAAACAGCAACCATCCCGGTCACGGCCGCGAAACCGATGATCCTCACTGATCACGATCGCACGGCACTGTTGCGCGCCGGGTATGAGCGAGAAGTGGCGCAGAACGAACTCCGGCTCAGGCTGGCTACGATCCAGGCCGCGGAGATGAAGCTGTTCGAGGATCTTGCCTCGCGGTTCGGACTCGATCCCGTGGACATCGGCTCACGCTTCCTCGTCAATCTCAAGACGATGCGACTCGAGCCGATCGATCAGGCAAATACGAACGAACACTCATGATTTTTCACGTCACGATCAACGATGTCGTGACGTGAAAAATCTCCTGTCCATCAATTAAGGCGAAACTCGATGTCCGACACAACCCTTCGTCTCCGCCATCCCACGGGCGCAAATCTCTACGCCCAGATTGAAGGTGGCGGCGGCGTTTGGAATGGCACCGCCTACGTCGCATTCGTTAATGCGGATTGGGCCACCTATGCGACCCTTGTCACGGAGACGCCCGCCGGCAGCGGCCGCTACGTCTGCCAGTTCCCGACCGCCTCACCGCCGGGCAACTACTCGTGGTCGATTTACCTCCGGGCCGGCGGTTCCGCAGCACTGGGCGACGTAGCGATCGGTCAAGGCGACGGCTACTGGGACGGGACCACGTTCGGGGGAACCTCCAAGGTCACGGACGGAATCACGGTCGCCGACCTGCCCAGTCCCGCGCCCAACGGTTACGGCCCCATCGGCACCGGCTCGGTCACGGTGAATCAGGACTATCCGACCGCCGGCAACCTCAGCTACCAAACGGTCGGTGGGCAGGGGATCGGGGGGGCCTTGGTGCGCGCCTACCTCGCATCGGAGTACGCGTCCAACCCGAACGCGGCCACGATCCGGGGGCAGACCCTCACTCTCGACACCGGCGCCTGGGCCAACAACATCGACCTCGACCCGGAAGACTACAAGATCACGTTCAAGGCGGACGGCTATGAACTGCTCGTCATCGACCTCAGTGTGAGCTAAGCGCCCATGCCCGCAGTCCCGACACCGATTACGAACCCCGATCCGGTTGATCTGATCACCGTCCCCGACGCGACCAACGTCCTGTTGGCTGGCGGTGTCACGCTCACCACGGCGCAAGCCGCGATCCTGGGAAACCTGATTACCGCCGCCTCGCGTGAGATCATCCGGTATTGCAGCCGGAAGTTCGGCCTCGCGACCTACACCGAGATCGTGACGCCCGAGGGGGGTCGGCAGGACCGGGGCGAATCCGACTCGGCCAAACTGTCCGCCTTCCCGGTGCAGTCGGTCGCGAGCGTCACGACGGGACGATCGTCCGTTTTGACGGTCACCAACTCCGACCCGGCCACGAACCAGTTTGCGAGCGTCGCGTTCACTCTGACCGGCGACGTCGAGTATCTCGACCTCGCCTACACCGGCCTGAGCCTGAGCCGAACCGCGAGCGGGGTCACGACCAGGACCACGCTCAGCTTCACCTCGTACGTCACGCTGGGAGCTCTGGCCACGGCGATCAACACCCTCGGCGCCGGCTGGAACGCTCGGATTCAGTCGAGCTATGAGTGCTACCCCTCGGCGAGTCTCGTGGGGGTTCGCGAGCCCAAGAACGCCCTCGGCAATGGGGCGGTGCTCGACCTGTTCACGACGTCGGCAACCCGCTACGACATCGACCGTGCCACCGGAATCCTGCGGTGCCACGGCTGGGGAGGAAATGGCTTCGGCGCTGCGTTCGGCGCCCCCTCCGGAGCCTCATGGGAGGGCGCCGGAGGCGATGGCGGAAGTGGGTGCTCGGGTCAGTACCAGGTCACGTATCAGGCCGGGTGGGCCACGATCCCCGAGAACTTGCAGCAGGTTTGCGCGGAGGTCGTCAAGGGGATCTTTGCCCGACTCGATGGCGATCCCTCGCTCAAGAGCGAGACCGCCGACAAGTATTCATGGACGGCCAAGGACGCCATGACGAGCCTCCCGGACTGGGCGACGAGCGTGCTTGGCTACTACAAAGACTGGAGCGTTTAAGTGTGCGTTCCCCTTCCGCTCGCAGCCTTCCGAACCGCGTCGCGCTCTTTCGCTTCTCCCCGACCCAAAACGAGGACGCGGGCGTCGACGCCAACTCCTACGGCGCGGCCTTCGCCACCGACGTTCCCTGCTCGGTCCAGCCCGCCGAACCCGAGCGGTTCCTGGACAACGACACGGCCCGACTGATCCAGAAAACTCGGTGGAACGTTTTGTTCCGCGACAACTATTCCCTCGTCGCCGACGACAAGATCGTCTGGGCCGATGACGTCGGCGTGAACCACCACCTTTTCGTCCACGGCAACGCCGACCAGGCGGGACGGGGGGCAGCCTTCGTGGTCTCCTGCGAGGAACGAACATGAGTTCAGCCCCCGACCTGCCCGCCGCGATGATCGCGTGGCTCCGGGCCAGCCCCAGCGTCGTGGCGGCCTTCGCGGAGAATACGGCATCGCCCACGACCACCAAATTCTGGGCCGACGAGGCGCGACGGGGCGTCGGCTTGCCGTGGGCCGTCTACGAGGAAACCGGCAGCGATCTGATCTACATGACAGCCACCGAAAGTGTCGCCCCGTCGATCGAGACCGGGCCCCGTCCAGGTCTGGTGTCTCACCATCCACGCGTTTGGGGGAGCTCAAGGGGCCGGAGCGGGAGCTACAAGGACGTCGGATCTGCCGGAATCGCCTATTCCAGCGATTGGGCGACGCGGCCGAGGAATTGTGGCGGCCCGTGAGTAGCAATGGAACAGAAAACCGGCGCAACGGCCGCTGCGCCGGCAACGGTTCGAGTGACCGGCCAACAAAGGAGTGGGCGCCGGTCACCTTCGATTTGGAAACCTGCTCGCCGGTCGACACTCGCTTTGGCGAGCCGTAACCAGGACGAGCGGGTGGAGCTTGTCTCCGCCGAGGTCTTCGCACATCTTGTCGGATCGGACGCGGGCGTACGTGTGGGGCCTCGACTCACTCGGGGTCCATCGACCCACCATCTTTCCCTTGCGACGCACGTCGACGCTTTGATCTCGAGCCAAGCGGAGCGGTGGCCTTTCGTGCTCCCCGAGAGCACGGCCTTTGACAACCAAGACAAACAGTCTTATTCTGTCTAAGACAAACAGTCTTGGATCGAGTGGAGCGACGCGATGGGTCGACGCGATGAGGTTGTGGCCGACGCCGAGCTGGCTGTCCTCGAGGCGCTGTGGAAAGCGGGGCCGCTCACCGTCCGTCAGCTTGCCAACGCCCTGTACGACCCCGGAAGCGGTGCGCAGTGCGCCACGGTGCAGAAGCTCCTGGATCGGCTCGAGGCCAAGGAGTGCATCGGCTGCGATCGCGCCGTGAGGCCCCATCTCTACCGCGCCACAATCGACCGGGAAGAGCTCATCGCGCGCCGGCTCCGTGCCACGGCCGACCGACTCTGCGGGGGATCGTTGGTTCCGCTGCTCACTAACCTCGTTCGCGCGAGTTACCTCAATGCCCGCGAGCGGCGCGAGGTCCGTGCGCTCCTGGACGAGCTCGATCGGAAGGGCAAGGCCAAGAGTAGCGAAACCGAGAGGAGGGGCCGGGCATGAGATGGCTACTCGAGATCGCCCTGACGAATGCCGTGATGGCCACGGCGATCGGCGTCGTTGCCGGGGTCGTGGGCGGGGTTTGCCGGCGCCCAGCCCTGAGCCATTGCCTCTGGCTCCTGGTCCTGCTCAAGCTCATCACACCGCCGCTGCTATTATTCCCGATGCCGCCCGCGACCCCGCCATCCATCGGGCTCGGAGCGGGGGCAGCTCCGAGCGATCCGTCGTCCCGCGAGCGACTCGGCCTCACCGGCCGAACCCGCGACAGTCGCCCGTCGGCCGCGACACCCGGTGATCGCTCCGGGGGTAGAGGTCGACAGCCGCGGGAGAGCCGGGATTACCCCGCACCCGTGGCGGCGGAACCGGCGGCCGTCGCCTCCTGGGTGACCTGGGTCGCGTCGGTCTGGCTGACGGGTTCGGTCTTCTGGTTCGTCATGGCGGCGCTTCGGATCCGGCGCTTCCGGCGCTTCCTTCGACATGCGCTGCCGGCGCCTCCGGAATTGCAGGGGCGTGCCCAGGAGTTATCCGGCCGTCTGGGTGTGAGCCTATGCCCGAGGGTCTATGTCACCCCGTTGCCCATCTCGCCCTCGCTGTGGGGCATCCGCCGGGCGGTGCGCTTGGTCTTGCCGGCCGATCTGCTCCGATGCCTGGAGCCCGAGGAGCGAGACACGCTCCTCGCTCATGAGCTGGCCCACCTTCGGCGACACGACAACTGGGTCCGCTTACTGGAGCTGACGGCGATCGGCCTCTTCTGGTGGCACCCCGTGGTGTGGTGGGCACGCCGCGAGATCGGCCGCGCCGAGGAGTACTGCTGCGACTCCTGGGTCGTGTGGTTGCTGCCCGAGGCGGCACTGGCGTATGCCAAGGCGTTGTTGAAGACAGTCGAGTTCTTGTCGGAGGCTCGTCCGATTCTCATCCCGGCAACCGGCGGCGCGGGGCGACTGCCCGTCCTCAAGAGCCGAGTGGCGATGATCCTCGACGAGCCGAGATGCCATCGGCTCTCCCGGCCGGGCCGCGCCGCGGCTCTCCTGATCGGCCTGTTCTTTCTGCTCGTCGCCCCCGGGTGCCCGGCGACGCCAGGCGGCGACGCGCTGCCATGGGACAAGGAGACGGCTTTCCGCTTGGCCATCGACCCGACCGGCGCGCACGTCGAGAGAACCAAAGGGGCTCGCCTCAAGCGGACAACCGCCGGATTCTCCGTGAGTGTACCGATCCCTGTGCCCATAAGCGTGCCCGTCCACAGGCCCGTGAGTTCACCGACCCCTGTGCCCGTAAGCGTGCCGATCCGTAGGCCCGTAGGTTCTCCGGTCCAAGCTGAGGCGGCCCGCCACTGATGGCAAGTCGCGAGTTCCGATTGCCGCTTTCCGCCGTCCGGGTATTGGGTGCCCGAGACGTTGCGCGATGAAACTCTGTCACGATTTTCACCACGTGAGGATCTCCAATGAAAGCCTCTCTTCTGGGCTGCGCGTGCGTTATGCTCATGGCCAGTCAGGTCGAACGCCCCAGCTCGGCGCAGGACAGTGCCCCCGATCCGTCGGGCCGCCCCGCCACGGAAGCCGTGACCGTCCACAAGCCAGCTTTCGGCAACTGGGGCGTCGCGATACAGCATCTCAGCCGGAGCGTTCGTCCCGGCGACGACTTCTTCACCTACGTCAATGAAGGGTGGATCAAGTCCACGAAGGTGCCGCCGGATTCCTGGGACTTCGGCGGCTTCGACGAACTGATTCGGAAGAACGAACCGCGTATCCATTCCCTCATTCGCGAAGCCCGCAAGGCTGCTGCCCCCCCGGGCGATCCGAGACAGCAGATCGGCGACCTGTACGCCGCCTTTCTCGATACGGCCCGTATCGAGGAACTGGGACTTTCGCCGATCCAAGCCGAGCTGAACCGGATCCTGGCGATTCGGACCCACGAAGAGGCGGGCCGCTGGATGGCCGATCCCCGCTCAAGCTCCCTTGTGATGATCAACGTCTACCCAGATGCCGGCCATACGACGCGTTGGCTGCTTCATCTCGACCAGGTCAATCCTGGGCAAGACCTGCTCGGCCTGCCCAGGGACTTTTACGAGCGCATGGACGGCCCCATCCCCGGCCATCGTGCCGCCTACGTGGCCTACGTCGCGGAGACCCTGCAACGCGCGGGGATCGACAATCCGGCGAGACGCGCCTCGGACATCCTGGCCCTGGAGACGAAGCTCGCCGCTCGGCAGTGGAACCTGGAGCAACTCCGCGATCGAAAGGCCAATTACCACTTGATGACTCGCGGAGAATTGGCGGCCTATGCTCCGGCCTTCCCCTGGGACGCTTTCCTCGCCGCCAGGCAGGTCGGCGATGTCAAGGAAGTCGTGTTGGGGACCGATACAGCCGTCAAGGCACAGGCGGAGATCTTCGGCGCGACCCCGGTGGATGTGTGGTCGTCTTACCTCGCGTTTCACTGGATTCGGAATCAGGTCGACCTTCTGCCTTCCGCGTTTCAGACGGCGAGCTTCGACTTCTACGAACGGCGTCTGAGGGGTGCCAAGGATCAGCGACCGCGCGAGCTTCGGGCCCTCCAGTTCGTCAACAGCAGTCTCGGCGAGCTGGTCGGCAAGCTCTATGTCGAGCGCTATTTCCCCCAGGAGAGCCTGGCGAGGGCCTCGGAGTTATTCGACTATCTCCGCCGAGCCTTCGCCGAACGGTTGGCCGAGGTGGACTGGATGGACGACAAGACCCGCGCCGAGGCGCAGGCCAAACTCGCGGCGTTCCGATTCAAGATCGGCTATCCGAAAGTTTGGCGAGACTATTCGACCATCTCCATCAAGCGGGATGATCTCGTCGGCAGCGCCCGACGCATTCGCGAAGCCGACTGGTCCCGTCAACGTTCACGACTGAGCCAGCGGGATCGCAACTTGGACTCGTCATGGTACCAGACCCCCCAGACGATAGACGCCAGCTTCAGCGTGTTGCTGAATGCCATCGAGCTGCCGGCGGCACTTCTCCAGCCTTCGTTCTTCGATCCGTATGCCGACCCCGCGGTCAATTTCGGCTCGATCGGCGCGATCATCGGGCACGAGATGGGCCACGGATTTGACGACCAGGGGGCGCTCTTCGACGGCCAGGGTCGTATGCGCAACTGGTGGACGGATTACTCCAGCAAGCATTTCAAGGACCGCACCGCTGCGCTTGTCGGGCAATACAGTGCGTTCGCTCCGATCGAAGGGCTCCATCTGAACGGCAAACAGACCCTGGGCGAGAACATCAGTGACCTCACGGGCGTGTCGATCGCCTACCGCGCCTATCGGCTCTACCTGCGCGATCATCACGGCGGCTCGGCGCCGGTGCTCGACGGCTTGTCCGGCGACCAGCGGTTCTTTCTCTCCTGGGGTCAGACATGGCGCTATATCGCGCCCGAAGATGCTATACGTTATATTATTAAAACTGGATATCGTCCTCCGGCAAAGTATCGAGTGAACAGCGTGGTGCGGAACATCGACGCCTGGTACGATGCCTTTGGCGTCACCCTGGATCAAGGACTTTACCTGCCCCCGGAGGCGCGCGTGAGGCTCTGGTGATGCGGCCCGAGATCCAATCGATAATTGTTATAAACGCAAGCGCAATCACAAATAACATGTCGATTAGGTTGGCCGTTCTCCCGGGTAGGGTCGGCCAGATATCGGAAGGCTGTTCGTCGGCTGACTCCCAAGGCCGCGGCGATCTCCGGCACCGTGAGGCTGCGGCCTCGAAGTTCCCGAGCACGACGCGGCAGAATCTGGTCATTGGAGGCGATGCGCGGCGCATCACCACAGCTCGATCGCCGGCCCTCGGCGACCACTGCAGCCGAGACCGGACTTCTCCCCGGTGAGTCGAATGGGCAACTTTGGTCGGCTCAGGGCGCTCCAGGCCACCAGCCTGGAATCAGTCTCTCACACGTTGACGTTGACACTGCCTACGGACGCGGCCCGAGCTGACGCGGCGCGGCTGCGGCAATTGGCGGTGGCGGGCCCATGCGGGCGTTATTCTCCTTGACCAGTCGGTTGTTCTCTTCGAGGGCTTTGGCCAGGCGATCCATGACTGGCGTAATGTTTGCCGAGAGGTTACCCCCCTTCTGGGAGATGAGCTGATCTACCAGGTTGAAATTTTCCTCCATGAAGTCGCCTCCGGCTCGATAGGACTTGTGCCGGGCATCGGTGAGTTGCTCCTCGCTTACCCCCACATCGAGCGCACGCTGTCTCTGGATCCGGCCGGCGATCCCCTGCAAACGCGTCGTTCGGCCGTATTGGACTGGATCAGAGAATTCGCCTGACAGGTAACCCGCAATCCGGTCGCCGATCGACGCGCCAGGTGAATTCTCGCTCATCTGGAACTCGGGACTGGCGGCGGCCTCTCGCATGTAAGCGGCCATTCGTTCGCCACGGATACCTCGGGTTTGCTCGGCCGCCTTGTTCAGCGCATCGCCCACTGCGGCCCGGCCCTCCGGTGAGGCGAGAAATCGCTGGTTAGCCGGTTCGGCGTTTGCTCCCGCCTCACGCGCAGCTTTGAATCGCTCTTTCAACTGGTCGTAGACCTGTTCCACTTCGAGCAGCGCTCGGCGTTCGGCCTGATTGCCGAACTTATTTTCCTTCAAATAAGTGTCGAGATTTCGTCCTTGGCCACGTGCGTTGCGCAGGTCGGGGACAATTTTGTCGAGCAAGGTCTCCAGGTTGTCATTTTCCTCGACTTTGAGCCCCCGGAGATAATTCCCTCGCGTCCCACTGTCACCGATGCCACCCCTGAGTGCTCGCGAGAGCTGCTCCGCTCTGGTTCCGGCCCGGCCAGGACCACCGGAAAGCGAGGTGACGCCGATTAGCGCGGCTTGCTCAGGCAGGCTACCGACGATTCCCCCCTGGCTGACCATTGCTCCGGCCGATGCCAGGAGTTGCTTGGTGAGTGGCGTGTCATCGCCCCGACCTTCCATGAGCGCGATGCGGATCGCCTCGAGTTGCGAGAGGCCGGCCGCCGCCGAATCGACCTTGCCAAACTGTCCGAGCAACCCCGCAAGTTCGCCGCGCGTCGAGGCGCTCCCTCCCTGTCGCGCAGCCATGATCCCCGCTTGCTTCATCAGGTCGGCTTCGACTTGGGGCGTGATGTTTCCCTTCTGGCGGGCAATGGGCACCGAACCGAGGTACTGGCGGGTGAACTCGGTGGCGTCGAATTCCCCCAAACCGGTCTCCGCCCGAAACCGAAACGACTCGAGCAATTCCTTGTTGGTCGTTCTTTCTGCACCCTTCAGCACGCTCTCGGTGAGAAGGTTTCGCCGATTGGCGAAGCTTGCCTCCGCTGCCCGTTCGGCGTCGGCGTGGATCTTGTCGTAGGTCTCATGGAGGACACGTAGGCCAGCCAGGGCGGCCGTCGAGGCCACGGCAACCCCACTCATCAGGATCCGCTCGTTCCGGGCCGCGGTGGCCGCTGCGGCCCGTTCTGAGGCCCGCTGTACCTGGGCCTGGTACGCCACACGCTTGCGGTACTCGTCCCGGAGATATCGATCCTCGATCGCCGAGAGCTGGCGGTTGGTCCGCTCCTTTTGAGCCACCTGGCGCCGCTCATAGACTCCCCGCCTGGTATAGTCGCGCTGGGCGAACCGATCCTCGATGGCCGAGAGTTGGTCGGCCTGCGCCGTGGCTTGTCGCGCTGCCGCCGAGGCCGCGTTATCGGCCATCTGCTGTTTGCGTGCCTCGTAGCGAACCCTTCGATCGTAATCTGCCTTGAGGTAGCGATCCTCCGCTGAGTTCGCGCCTCCTCCTCCTCCGCCCCGTCGACCACCTGACCCACTTCCTCCCCCCACACCGCCGCCCACTGGCATTCGGTTGGCGGCGTTGGCCATCGCGGTTGCAGCATGGTTGGCCGCGGTTGCGGCGCGGTTGTAGGCGGCCTCCATCGCGGTGCCTGCCCGCTTGGCTGCGGCTTCGGCATTCTCGAGGATGCGCACCACCCGCTTGCCCGCATCCACAGCGCGGGAACTGTCGATGTGGAAGGCAAGGTCATAGCGTTTGCGTGCCATGTGTCGTCTCCATGGGTGATCCGATTCAGTTGGCCAGGGGTTCGATCTGCCGATAGTCCTCAGCGGATTGGTAAGGCATCGTGGCCTGGACAGCCGCCAGCAATTCGAAAGGACGGTTCACCGCGGCGGTGGCGACCCTGGACATCAAGTCGAGCATCTCTTGCGGCGTGTTGGCTTCGCGAGGCATCAGGCGCATGTGCGCCTCGTATTGAGAGAGATGATAGTTCCCCTGCAACTGGATAATCGCCACCGGAAGCACGTGCTGAATGTAGTGATCGGCATGGTCACCTTGGAAACCTACTCTCGCCAACATGAGACGATCGAAGAGCTCATCGACCTCGGCCATTCCGCCCAGCCTCCAGCGCGGGAGCAGGGTCGTCCCCAACTCGCCCGCGACCGCTTCAACGACGACCCGGGGGGTGCGGAAGGTCCAGATCTGGCCGTCACTGAGTAGGCACGGCTCGCCGTCGCGAAAGGTCGGCAATCGCAGGGCATGTTCGTGGAGGGTCGTCATGGATGTTGCCCTTAGTTTGATGGTTTGGGGATGAACCTCAGGACGGACTGCGCTCGCCATCGCGGAAGTCTCAATCTGGGGTGAGGGCCGGCTGAATCTCGTTGCCAAACAGGGCTGATAGGAGTCGTTTTTCGGCATCCTTCTCTGAGGACCGCTGAGACCCCTTCGCTCATCGGCTAACGTGCGTCCTCAAAGAGGGGCTCTCGATTTGTGTTCGTCGGTACATTACGTATCCATGCATGCGTCGTTGGACGCGACCGAAGAAAAAGCGGCCAGTAGCGACCACTTTTCCTTGGCTGTCAACTCATCGCTTAGGAGGAGGACGGAACCCCTTTCGTTCAGCCTGCTCAGTCAGGGATTGATCGATCGTATCCGCCATGCTCAGGCGACAGTGTTCTGCAAACTCCTCGAGCCATGTCTTCCACTCAGGAGTCCCCTTCAGGCCGATAACGGTCTCACGTCTGAGAGGCGTTTTCGGGCGACCGGGCTTTCGTTTCTTCTCTGCCATCGGTGCCACCACCAGCACTGTTAGGCCCTCCCGGTCAATTAGCTCACGGCTCAGGACTCTTCCAGGTGACTAACTACATCCTAGGCGAGTATTCCTAAAAGGTAAACCCGGTATGTCCTGATTGTACGAGATAATTGTCCAGGGAACAGGCCTCAGAATGAATTTCGGTAAATACCGAGTAGGCATCTTGATTTCGATGTTTCCCGGGTATATACTCTAATTGTCGGTCGGGGAGTGACCCTGGCTGAAATGAAATAGGCCGGAACGGTGCTGGTAACACCGGTCCGGCCCGAAGGAAACCCTGGATCTAGCAGGAGTCTCCCATGCCCATCCTAACTGCGACCGCTCCCCGAGTCATCCGCTCTTTTGCCCGCCAACTTCCCCCGGTGCGAGAACCCCGCCGCACGGCCAAGCCCGTCGCCCACTTCGGTGCTGGCATCCTGGCCACCCGCCCCACCTACTCGGTCCCCTTCGCCCTCTCCGACGAGGCTTGGTACGTCGAGCAGCTGGCCGCCGCCGAGGATCGGCGCTACGACGAGATGGAGGCCGAGGCTATCGGCCTGGCCCGGGTCGACATGGGATTGTGCTTCTGACCTGATCGGGGCGGGGAGTGTATCCCCGTCCCTCTCTTCCGCCACACGCTGAAAGATGAGGACCCCGATCATGGCCACCGCAACCCTGACCCTCGAGTCGACCAACATCCTCAAGCCGTCCGCCGAAGAGTGGGCGGACGCCAAGGCCGCGTTCGCCCCGGCGACGATCGAGGAGCCGGGGGGGGAGGTTTTGCAGACCTCTGCCGCCGAGCCGGTCGCCTGCTGTGCTCCGGCCGAGGAGATTCCTTGCATCGCCTGCAGCGCGGCCGACGTCGAGTCGCCTGGTGTGGTCATAATGACTACACCGGCCATCGAGACCCCCGGGCGCTCGACCCCAATCGGCCAGCGAACCCTCCCGACGATCAACGGCGCTGGTCTGACCCAGGACGAGTTCTTCCGGGTGAACGGCTACGGGAACCGCGCTCGATCCGCCTACGCCGCGGGGATGCCGGACGTCGATTCCATCGAGCTCGACCGGGTCGAGCGTAAGGCTAGAGAGGATGGACTGCGGGCCGTCCTTCGCGACCGCCTCGCCGCAAGCACAGTCACGACGGCCGCGGTTGACCAGGTCGAAGAGCCTTGTTGCGACCACGATGAGCCGGCCCCCTGTACGGCCTGCGTCGACGGGACGGACGAGCCCGCTGCATTGCCCACCGGTGCTGACGAACACATGACCGCCGACGAATTGGCTGACCTGGCCGAGCTCAATGCGATGAACCCGGCCGGGGCTGTGGAGGCCGAGCTGGACCGGTTCCCTGCGTTCGCAGGATGGGGTGATTGGACCACGGGATTCTACTGGACACCTACCCCGACCGCTGAGCCTGAGCCGCGGGTTACGCTGGCCGAGTTGATCGACGTCGAGGCGGAGCGTCTTCGGGCTCACGGCCTGGACGCTTACGACCTGATGGCCGGCGCCTTGGCCGAACTGGCGCGGGTCGTTCGGGTCGTTTCGGCCGCCCGCCCGGACCAGGTCTGGGAGCGCGTCAGTGTGCTCGATCGCGACTTCACCGAGCATGCCGCCGCGTGGGAGCTGTCGGAGCCGGAGATGACACCCGGCGGCCGCATCGTCTGATCCGCCGAAGGAGCTCCACAACGTGGAGATCCTTCTCCGCCTGAGGGTGCTCACACTGTGAGCACCCCTCCTTGGCGACAAACACAGGAGGTACGCAGAAAGCGCGTACCCTTCGACCGAGGGAATACGGCAACCCTTCCGGTAGGGGTTGTCCCCTGAATAACTCGAGGGACTCCGTTAATCGGTGACCCCAGCAGCCTTCCGCATTGCCCTCGTTTTGATCCGCATCCCCGTCATACATCCATCCGGAGATCGTCCGATGTCCAAGCCACGCACCGCATCCGCCGCCACTTTCGCACCCCCCTTGAGCCACCGCACGCTCCTCAGGGCAACCAGCACGATTGCCGCGATCGGAGGAATTGCCACGAGCCACCCGGCGGCTTCTCCCCGGCGGAATGCCCAACGCTCTCGTCTGGTCAGTGCAGTAAATCGTTATCACGCCGCCGCCGTCGATTTCAGCAGCGCACAGCCTTGCAGTGACGATGATTTCGACGCTGTCACCAAGGAATTCTTCGCGGCCAGGAGCGCAGTCGTCAACGCCGTTCGCACGGTCCAGGGCCGACCGAAGCCCTCGCCACTCGGATCGCTCGTTGAGGAGACCGCACCGCAAGCCGTTGTCGTCCAGGGGATGCTCGTCGTCGTTATCGAGACAACGGAGCAGGAAGATGGGCCGACGGTCCACCTGGTCCCTCTGACTGAAATCGCGGACGTGGTCTGAGGGTTCTCTCTCGGAAGATCTTTGACAATTCGGATTCAGATAAAAATTCGATCGGGCCGGGTCTTTTCTCGGGCCGGCTCGATCGGATTAGCCTGAAATCAGGCGGCAGGGCAGGGCAAATAGCATAATCGGAAATCGAGATTGAATTTGGATTTAAGATTAGAATTTATAAACTGGTTGATTGTTCACCTGCATTGACTTGTTCGATCTTCCTAATTAAGACTCGTCTCCGGTGTGTAGGAACGGAAGAAAGTGTCACCGGGGGACATTCGACGTGAGTGCGCAAATCATCGCGTTCGTGAATGCGAAGGGCGGCGTCGGGAGGACCACGCTTGTAATCCACTGTGCCGGCTACCTGGCGGCGGCCGGCCTCAGACCTCTCGTGGTTGACAACGATTCCAGATGCAATCTCACCCAGATCATGGTGACCAAGGATGATCTGAGAACAATCAAACGCTCAGACATCGGGTTAGTGTACGAACGTCGGCCCGGTCCGCCTCCGGGGCGGATAGTTCGCAAAACCCGCTTCAACAATCTTTTCCTGATACCAGCGACTCCCAACCTCTCCACTCACGATCACCGGGGCAGTCTTCTGGGCGAATACCCAAACCAAGGGCTCCGCAAGTTCCTGCAACACGTCAAACCCCAGTTCGATCTGATCTTGATTGATTGCACCGCCTGGAATGGTCCTCTGACCGAGGCGGCGTTGGTTGCCGCAGATGCAGTGATCATCCCGGTTCAGGCTGGCGTCGTTGGGACTATGGGCTTGCAGGAGACACTGGAGTTTGTGGAAGTGGTGAGGTCACGATTCAATCCGGGGCTTCGGCTCTGCGGGATCGTCGTTACGATGCGCGACGCTCGGTCGAAGGAAATGCCCAAGCACGAGGCCCAATTGCGATCGGCCCACGGCGACGCGGTATTCCCGGCCGCAATCCCCTCCCTCTCCGCCTTTGCGAAGGAGCCCATCGTTGGACGCAACGGAAGACTGAAGTTCGACACAAATATTCTTCGAGATCCACGCCCCGAAATGGAGGTGTTTACAAACGAGGTCTTGTCACGCATGGGGTCGCCGAAACGGATTTTCGGCGGGAAGGCCTCGACCATCACCGACGACGCGGCTGATGGAGGGCCGAGCGGAACGACAGAGGCTTTATCCATCGAGAAGCCTCTATTGGGCGAGGACGATTTCGACTCCAATGCCGGATGTTGGCAACTCGGTTAAGGGGCTGGATGGTGGTTCGAACTCCGCGACCGGGACGGTCGACCGTCTCCAAACCGGGAAATCGTCCCGGCAACCGTCTCCAAATTGCACGTGACGCAAATACTTGCTGCCATGGCTGTTTCGTCGAAGCTGATCGGGCACGGGGACGGACGAGACGGTTGAGACGGTCGCAACTCTTCTTTTTCTGAGGGGGATCCACTTCGATCGCACCGGTCGGGCCCTTGACCTTCTCTGACGGGCCTTGGGGCAAAATTGACGCCGTGGTCGCCATACCGTCTTGTTACCGTTTTGCGCTCGATTACCGCTGTTTTCTGCCGGTTTTTGTACAGGTTTATTGGGGCTTGCAATGATCGGGTGATTCGCGTAAAACCTTGATGACACCAAGGTTCCGGTAAAAACGGCTGGGTACTTGAGCACCCTCACACGGTGGAAGTCGCTGGTTCGAATCCAGCGCCGCCCATTTCGCGATAAGCCCTTGGGAACTAAGGGTCCGTAAAACAATAATCGTTACACTTTAGTGGTTTTGTGCTTGATCGTGTAGTTCCACTCCCCATGGAAATGGTGAGGATGCAGGTCCACGGTTGCCAGTTCTCTATCAGTGACCTTCACCTTGGTTGGATAAAATTCGCTATCTAAGTCTGCCCGCACTCGCAGTCCCGTTTCTGTAGTCGTCGCTCCGATCAGATTGACAACGACTTGGTAACTCTCCAAGGGACGGCCCCGCCAATTTTTCGTAATCTCTGAAAACAATCTATGTTCAATCTTGTTCCACTTGCTGGTGCCTGGCGGATAATGGCAGACCGTCATGTCCAATCCCGCCTCGTTCGCCCAACGCTGCAATTCCAGTTTCCAGAGCCGGAGACGATAGCCATTGCTGCCTCCACTATCAGCACAGATCAATAGACCGCCCGCCTTGGGATAAAGAGGGTGGCCCATTTCTCTCCACCACCGGCGAATACTCTCCACGGCAAAACTGGCCGTGTCATGAGAACAACCAACTGTCACCCACCCCACATTGCATTGCTGATCGTAGACACCACGAGGCACTGCCTTGGGAATATCCGGATCGGGAAAATCATGCACGTTCACCTCAACAGGTTGCCCTTCCGGCTGCCATTCCTGCCCGAATTTCCCGTAGTTTCCGATCAGTTCCTTCTTCTTGGTGTCGACCGAGATGACCGGCCAGCCTCGGCTCAAGAATGACTTGCTCTGGCATTGGATGTAGCGAAACTGAGCATCTCGATCGGGATTTTGCTTTCCTTCTTTGGTCTTGGCGTTACCTTGCAAACTATAGTGCAGGTCATGCAACAATTGGGCGACCGTCATATGACTGATGGGATGTCCCTGAGCCGTCAGTTGGCTGGCTAACTGGCGGGTACTCTTACAGGTCCACCGCAATGGAGACATGGGATCGCCCCGAGTATCGGGGTCGATCAAAGCTTCCAAGGATTGGACCAAGAGGGGGTCATGCTGGACCAATGGCTTCCGTCCGGCTCCCGAGTGCCGTACCCGCTCAACGGGGAGGGGATGTTGAGAAAGGCTCTCAATGGCCCGATAGATAGTCGGGCGAGAAAACCCAGTAACACGAGAGACGAGGGCAATACCTCCACGCCCTAATCGTTGGCCATCAAAGGCAGCGATCAAGTGTTGCTGTCGCTCATTGAGATGCGGAAACAGTACGGCGTATTTCCGCTCAAGTTCTTCGGTATTACTCATCCTGGCATCATAGCTTCTTCTACATGAGGTATTGTCGAAAGTCGTGGATGGAGGAAATGAAAAGGGCGGCGTACCCTTGGTGAAGTCTCACCCACACCAAACTTGCCAACAAGGCAAAGGAGTACGCCACCGTGAGTCAGTCTACCTCCGAGATCCGGATCTTGCCATTGGCCGGAAGCCATGATGTCCTGACCGAAGTCCTTCGCAACGGAGCCCGTGAGATGCTCGCCAGGGCCATCGAGGCCGAGGTCGCCGCCTGGATCGACGACCACGCTCATCTCAAGGACGAGGCCGGACGTCGCCAGGTCGTCCGCAACGGCTCCCACCCCGAGCGGACCATCCTCACCGGCTTGGGACCGATCGACGTCAAGCAACCCCGAGTCCAGGACCGACGACCCCCTGAATCCCGAGAGACGTTCACTCCGGCAGTCCTGCCGCCCTACCTCCGGCGGACCAAGAGCCTGGACGAGTTGATCCCCTGGCTCTACCTCAAAGGCATCAGCACCGGCGACTTCCCCGAGGCTCTCAAGGCAATCCTCGGCCCGGACGCCCCGGGACTGTCGGCGAACACCGTGACGAGGCTCAAGTCGGCCTGGGAGGAGGAACATCGAACCTGGAGTCAGCGGTCCTTGAAGGGGAAGCAGTACGTTTATGTCTGGGCCGATGGCGTGCACTTCAACATCCGCTTGGAGGAAGGGCGGCAGTGCATCCTGGTGCTGATGGGGGCGACCGCCGACGGCAAGAAGGAGCTGATTGCCATCGCCGACGGCTATCGGGAGAGCGAGCAATCCTGGAAGGAGTTGCTACTGGACTGCAAGGCCCGTGGCCTGGAAGTCGAGCCTCACCTGGCAATCGGCGACGGTGCCTTGGGCTTCTGGAAGGCGATGCGTCAGGTGTGGGACACGACGAAGGAGCAGCGTTGCTGGGTGCACAAGACGGCGAACGTGCTGGACAAGTTGCCCAAGGGGAGCCAGGCGAAGGCCAAGGGGATGCTCCACGAGATCGACTTGGCGGAGAGCCGCGAGAAGGCGGTGAAGGCGTTTGACCTGTTCGTGAAGACGTACGAGGCGAAGTACCCGAAGGCGACGGAGTGCCTGTCAAAGGATCGAGATGTGCTGCTGACGTTCTACGACTTCCCGGCGGAGCAGTGGCTGCACATCCGGACGACGAACCCGATCGAGTCGACGTTCTCGACGGTGCGTCTGAGGCACAACAAGACGAAGGGGAGCGGGAGTCGGACGGCGTGCCTGACGATGGTCTACAAGCTGATGGAGAGTGCATCAAAGAGTTGGCGATCGTTGAATGGATCGGAGCTTTTGAGGGAGGTGATCGCTGGGGTCATCTTCGAGGACGGAGTGAAGAAAACCACCGCCGCCTGAAATTCTCCATCCACGAAGATTGACAATACCTCCTTCTGCATCAACTGTAACGATTAATTTTTTACGGGTCCTAAGTTCAAGTTTCGCACTTTTCCCAAATGTCAAATTCCGACTTGTAGATTCAATAGGGCTCCAAAAAAAACGTCGGCGTCTCTGTCAGTTTTTGGCAAATTGTTTGGGCCTTACACCGAACAATTTCCCCTGACACAGGACGCCGACCCATGGAACTTACACCCTCCTTCCTCCTCTTGCTACAGCAATTCACACCCGTCTTCACCAATCCCTCCTTCCACACCTTCACCTTGATCGCCTCCGGCTGGATCCTCTCGAATCGCCACCGCTATATTACCGAACTCATCTTCTCCAGCGGCCAGGTTGGCATCGGACATTGGTCACGCTTCCATCGCTTCTTCAGCCATGCCGCTTGGGACCTCGATCACTTCTCGATGTCCCTGGCCAAGCTTGTCGTCTCCATCCTCGCACCGGGCGCCACTTTTTACTGGGCCGTCGACGACACCCTCTGCCGAAAACGCGGACTCACCCTCTACGGCGCCGGCATGCACTACGACCCACTCATCTCCAGTCGAGCCAAAGCTCTCGTCAGTTGGGGACACGACTGGGTCGTCCTCTGCCTGATCGTCGTCCACCCGTTCTGGGCACCGACCAAAGTCTTTGCCTTGCCCATCGCCATGCGGCTCTATGTCAACCGCCAAGGCTTAACCAAGGGCAAAAAGAACCAGAAAAAGAAAAAGGCAAAGCCCGATCCCAATCATCGCACCCGCCCCGAACTCGCGATGGAATTGATCCACTTGGCGGCGGACTGGTTCCCCGACGACGAGATCGTCATCACCGGCGACAGCGCCTATGGGGGCCAGAGCATCCTCGGCCAACTTCCGCCCACGGTCCATCTCATTAGCCATGTCCATCCCAAGGGGGCCCTCTATGAGCCAGCGCCTCCCAAGGAGGAGAAATCCAAAGGGGCGCCCCGCAAGAAAGGCCAGCGCCTCCCCGGCATGAAGGAGTGGGCCGAGGATGCGAATCAACCCTGGACCCCACACGACTTTGACCAGTTCGGGCTCCATGCCAGCTTGGCGGTCAAGACGATCCAGGCCCTCTACTACAAGGCCGGCAAGGACCGACTCCTGACGATCGTCTTGGTGCGTGACCTCCAGGGGAAACGTCCCGATCAGATGTTCTACTGCACCAAGCTCGATTGGACCGTCCCGCAGATTCTCTCGGCCTACTCGTACCGTTGGGCAATCGAATGTACTTTTGAAAATACCAAGCAACTTCTCGGCCTCGAGGATCCCGCCAATCGCCTCCCCAAGGCCATCGAGCGAACCGCGCCGATGGCGTTGTTTCTCTACAGCTTGGTGGTGGTTTGGTTCCACCAGACCGGTCATCGATTTCTTCGTTTTCCGGTCCGCCCGTGGTATCCGAAGAAGCAAGAGGCCTCGTTTGCCGACCTGCTGACGACCTTGAGGCGGGTCAGCTATGAGGAGAAAACCGAGGGAGCGCTATCCAACCGGTATGACCTAAAAGCCTGGATTGCGCAGCTCACCGAGTTTCTCAGCCGCGCGGGCTGAGCCGACATCGGCCGGAGATTTCGGCCCTCACTCGCACTTGATCAAGGGGTCGCCGGGGTCGATAACAGGCCTCGGGCCGCTCCCGATCCGTCCCTGTTTATGCGAAACTTGAACTAAGGTTCTCAAGGGCTTTCTGCTGCGCGGCACTGGCGAGCCAAAAATGTGCAGTAACAGTGCAATTGCACTAATTGCGAATTGCGGCTGAACGCAAATTAGCGGTTGAGTGGCGGCTCCGAGCGAACAATGGAACGACCTGCCACAGCGTTTGATCGTGCAGAGTACAGCTAAAGGGTGGTGGGTACTCTTGGCGTACGGCATTGGGTGAAGGCCAGACGGACCTGCCTTCTTCTGATTCTGTTCAAGAATTTGAGCCAACCGACGTGCGACTAATTGGCCTCCGAGGCACGGTTCTATCGGGAGCTCGAACGTCTGAGGACGATGACAACATCGTTTTCGATCGCCTCACGACGTTGGACCTGGAGGAAAACGAGAAGCCTGGCTGTTTCATTGATTGAAAATATCAAAAATCATAATGTTTCATGTTGTTGCTCTGAATTTATTGAAAATCCAGCATATCCCCAATAGTTTTCGGCCACCTGCCCGTTGACTACGCCTGCTCCCGTGAGCCTTGCCACGAACGGTTTCGTGCGTGAAGATGGTAAATTCGTGATTCTCGATCGAGAACCGTCGCCGTCCTCACGATGACGTCGAGGCATGTGGGTAACTATGCAGTATTATGTTCGCGACGCTAAGGGAAGGGTCGCCGGGCCGTTCAGCGTCGATGCCCTAAAGCAAGCCGCCCGAGACGGCAGAATCCTGCCCTCCTGGCACATAAGCTCGACCCAGCAGAAATGGACCCTCGCCGCGAAGGTGCCGGACCTCTTCTCTACCGTCGACAAGACGCTTGCTGCCGAAGTGTCGCGGGTCAATCGGTATCGGGACCTGACCCGGAACGAGCAGATCGCGCTGTTCGTCGACAAGTTTGTGTTTAACAACGAACATTTCAAGGACTCGATGCCCTGGCTCCAGAACGCTCGGGCCTGGTGGGCCAGGCTGACGCTGCCCAGCAAGGGGTTCGTCATCGCCGAGATCAGCCCCACCGGCATCAAGCACGTCCGCTACGATTTTGAGCGTGAGCAGGCTGCCGATGTCGGCGAGGACGAGTTCGAGCGAGATCTCAGAGCGGGCATCCGGCAATCGAACTGGTTCGCCGGCTTCGCGTTCGTCGTGGCGCTGATCTGGGGCGGCTGGACCATCGTGGATCTCGTCGGGCAGTTCAGCCTGACCTTCGGCACACTAAAATTCGCCCTCTTCCTGACCCTCTTGGTCCTAGGCTACATCTACAAGACGAAGCGGACCAAGGTCTTCATCGGGTACGTCCTCGCGCCCGAGGCTGAGGCAAAGCTGAATCAGATCCTGAGTGCGTTCGCCACCCTGAGCCGCTGCAGCGGCGTCTGGGCATTCCAGGTGCAGGCCAATGCGAACGACAAGCAGTGGAAATACAACGCGGGCGGACTGTTCTCGGTCGCCAAGCTCCCGATCGCGATCTTCAACCGCCCGATCCCAAACCTCGAGACGAACATTGATGTCTGCGGCGTAGCGTACCGCCAATTGGCGATCTATTTCCTTCCCGAGAAACTCCTGGTCATTGACGGGACACAGATCCGGCACGTGCCCTACAGCCAGGTGGGGATTGCCCAGACCCACCTGGAATACGTCGAGACCCAGGGACACGTATTTCCCGATTCAATGATCCTCGAGCGCCGTTGGAAGTACATTAACCGCGACGGATCGCCGGACCGGCGGTTCAAGTCGAACTTCCAGGTGCCGCTGGTTCGTTGTGGCATCTTGACACTTGATGTGGCCGATTTGCCGATGAGCCTGCTGACGACCGACCCCAACGCACCTGGCTCGTTCTGCCAGACGCTGCCGAAGCTGGACCGCATGACGCGCTGAGGTGAATTGTGGATAGTTCTCCGTACATAATCGGAGCCGATCCGCGATTCGCTTCATCTTGTCGGCACACAGGGTAGTGAAAAATGCCTGAAGGAGACAGTTCTGGATAGCGATTATCGAAAGCGTTGTCTGGAAATGCCGCTTTGTTCTTGTGTTTAAGCCGTGTGACGAATGCACACGAATTCAAAAACGCAAATGTGGCGAAGGCACCTGGATTGATAGAAGGGTGAGCGAAGCCATCTCATCTTCGAGGTGGTAGAGGGCCAGGCACGGCTGCACGAGCGCGGAAGCTTGGTCCCTTCCCTATAACGAACGCTTCGGGCCGATGCTGGAATTACAGAAGCCCGGTCCATCTTTCAGGGGGCAAGAAGGCAGCGTAGCCGGCCCGTACGACGGCCCCCCATGAGATACCGACGGCAGAGCCGGGACGCCCAAGGCCAATCTGCGAGAGGTTGTCCGCAAGGCTCTTGGGCTCTGACGTACGTCACTGTATGCTTGTGTGCTATCTAACCTCGTCGTCGAGGAAGCCCCAGGCAGGTGCCCTCTCAATGAGCGATCAAATTGAATATGCCGGTTTCGAGGCGAGCGAATTCGCCGAGAATCCCGAGCCCCGTGTCCCGTGCGTGTTGCTCCTCGACGTGTCCGGCTCGATGTCGGGCCAGCCGATAGCCGAGCTAAACGAAGGCCTGGTGACACTAAAGGACACGCTGTCCGCCGACTCACTCGCCAGCAAGCGGGCCGAGCTCGCGATCGTTACATTCGGCGGCTCGGTCAACGTGATCCAGGACTTCGTCACTGCCGAGAGCTTCCAGCCGCCGCAACTGCACGCGTCGGGCGGCACGCCGATGGGACAGGCGATCGGCACCGGCCTCGACATGATCGTCCAGCGGAAGGACATCTACCGGTCGAATGGCATTTCCTACTACCGCCCCTGGATCTTCCTCATCACCGACGGCGGCCCGGACTCGAATGACCCGTGGCAGTCAGCCGCCGAGCGGGTAAAGCAGGGCGAGGCGTCCAAGTCGTTCGCCTTCTTCACGGTCGGGGTCGAGGGCGCGAACATCAACATCCTGGCCCAGATTGCCACGCGGGCACCGGTCAAGCTGAAGGGCCTGAACTTCCGCGATCTCTTTCTCTGGCTCTCGCAATCGATGCAGGCGGTTTCCCAATCCTCGCCTGGGGACAAGGTCTCGCTCCCGCCCGCTGGTTGGGCCGAAATCTGACCGGGGGCTGCCATGTGGAAGCTGGTTCACGGCTCCGTGCGGGGCACGTCTCACGCCCAGTCTGGGCAGCCTTGCCAGGATTATTGCGCAGGCACCGTCGTCGGCACGACCGCGGTGGCCGCCTGCGCCGACGGGGCGGGTAGCGCCGAGCGCTCGCACCTGGGTTCTCGGGTGGCGGTCGAACGATTCATGGAAGAAGCGGCGCGATGCTCTCTCGAATCCGCCCCGACGCGCGAGACGATCGCATCCTGGGTGGATGCCGCGCGCGGACGAGTCCTTGAGGAGGCCGAGGAACTGGGGATGACGCCACGCCAGCTCGCCTGCACGTTTCTCGGCGCGATCGTCGGCGAGACCTGGGCCGCCTTCGTTCAGATTGGTGACGGGGTCATCGTCTTCGGCGGCGAGGCCGGGTATGAGCTCGCCTTCTGGCCGGACAACGGCGAATACGCGAACACCACCCGGTTCCTGACCGACGACGATTACCGTCAAAATCTCCGCATCGAGTTCGTCGAACGCTCGATTACCGAGCTAGCCGTCCTCACCGACGGCCTACAGATGCTCGCCCTGGACTTCGGCCAGGCGAAGGTCCACGACCGCTTCTTCACGCCTCTGTTCAAGACGGTACGAAACGGCCCGGACGAGGGAATTCTCCGGACCTCGTTGCTGGAATTCATGGACTCGAAGCGAGTAAACGACCGGACTGACGACGACAAAACACTCCTACTCGCCACGCGAAACGCCCCCGATGTCTCGCCAAGCCTATCCGACGCAACTACGTGACCATCTAGGGAACGAAGTCCGGCTTCCACCCAAGCCCTTCGCGGTCGGCGGGGAAGGTGCGGTCTTCGACGTCTTGGGCAAGCCCGACCTGGTCGCCAAGCTCTACACCAAGCCCCAGAGCAAGGAACGCTGCGACAAGCTTCGGGCGATGGCCAAATTGTGCAGTCCCGACCTGCTCAAGATCGCGGCCTGGCCCACCACCACCCTGAACGCGGACAACTCGGCGGGCGTCGACGGGATCCTGATGCCCAAGGTGATGGGCTACCTGGAAATCCACCACCTCTACAGCGTCGCCCAGCGCAAGAAGGACTTCCCGGAGGCGGACTGGGGGTTCCTGCTTCACACCGCCCGTAACTGCGCCATCGCCTTCGAGGCAGTCCACGAGCACGGGCACGTGGTCGGGGACGTCAACCAAAAGAACGTGATGGTGTCCAAGAAGGGCATCGTCGCGTTCGTTGACTGCGACTCGTTCCAGGTCGCCGAGGGATCGCGCATCTTCCGCTGCGGGGTCGGCGTCCCGGAATACACCCCACCCGAGCTACACGGCAAGAATTTCGCGAGCCTCGACCGGGCGGCGAACCACGACATGTTCGGCCTGGCCGTGCTGGTCTTCCACCTGCTGATGATGGGCCGTCATCCCTTCTCCGGCGTGCCCCTGGTGAAGGCAGACATCCCGATAGAGAAGGCGATCCAGGAGGGCTATTATGCCTACACCCGGAGCACGGCCACGGCCCGGCTCAAGCCGCCGCCGCACGTCCCACCGGTGACGATGCTCGACCCGACGGTGCTCGGCCTATTCGAACGGGCCTTCGGCTCGATGCGCCGCCCCACCGCGACCGAATGGCGCACCGCGTTGGACGCGTCCGTTAAGCAACTCGCCCGATGCAAGAACGACCCCAAGCATTCCTACATGGCAACCGCGGGGAGATGCCCATGGTGCGAGCTGATCGCCGCGGCGAGGCTAATGTTCTTCCTGCCGGGCCAAGGCGCCGCCGCGACTCCATTCAGGCCCGAGGACATCCAGAAGCTCATCCATAAGCTGGCCGGGATGCGGATTGCGTTCGCACCCTACACGCGACCCAAGCCCAAGCCGACGCTGCCTGTCCAGGTTGTGCTTCCCCAAGGGCTGCGCTCCGTCAAGAAGCCGTCGCTCTTGACCCATCCGGCTCCGCCCGCACCGGTGCAGAAGCCCGTGCTCGCGCCCGTGCCTCCGCCCCCGTCGCTGATGCCGATGCCGCCGCTCAAGCCGCTTCCCGCTCGGCCGCCAATCGCTCACTCGCCCGCACTTAAGCCCCACCCTTCGGCCCCTGTCGAGCCCCCACGCCCTAATTTTAACCCCGTTCCCCTGCCTCCGGTCTACCCTCCATTACCGACGCTCGGGCCGCCGGATCCGTTCCTCCCGAGGTTATGCATCGTTGGGATGGTAGGAGGCTTCTGCCTCGTCTTCGTCGCCATACCGGTGGGCATTGGCACGATCACTGCGTTCACCGTCTGGTGGGGCCTCATGTTCGTCACCGAGAACCAGCGGCGGGAAATCTCCCGCAAGTCCCTGCAGGCGGCCCATGAGTTCGAGTGCAACCGCATGGACGAGGCGTACGCGGAGCTGTGCCAGCCGATCGAGGAAGCAAATAAGCGGAGACTAGACGCCTGGAAAGCCGCGAACGCGGCCAAGGCTGCGGAGCACTCTCGCCTATGCAGGGCGGTAGACGAGGAAAATCGCCGAAGGCTAGCACCATGGGAGGCAGCAAGAGCCGCAATCGAGGCGGAGCATGAACGGGCGCATGGCGAGATCGATCAGGCAAACCGCCGCGTCCTCGCGGCATGGGAAGCAGAAAATGTCTCCCGCCAGGCGGGCTACGACCGAGCGCGCAGGGAGGTCGAATCCGCCAACCAGCGACTGATCGAAGCTTGGGAAGCGTTGAAATCCGCCCGCCAGGCCGAGCACAGCCGGGACTGCAGGGAGGTCGACGCGGCGAATCGCCGCCTGATCGCCGAGTGGGAAACCGCCAACTCGCCTTGGATCGCGGAGGAAAAACGATGGCGTGACCGATCAGCCGAGTCGGAAGCCGAGTTAAGGAGGCTGGAGGCCGAGTTCAACGCCCAGCGCTCGGCGAGCCTGGTGAGGTTCCAGCAGCGGAAGGACGGGGCCAACGGCATCGTGGCGAGCCACAACAGTGCCATGCAGGATTACGCCAAGGAACTCAAGCAGGCCGAGATGGACTCCAAGAAGATCCAGATGGAAGAGCACCTTGACAAGTCCTTGATACGCCTGGCGAAGCTCAAGGGCATCACCAACGATCGCATTCTCTCTCTGGAATCCTTCGGGATCGAGACGGCCAAGGATGTCCCGATACTGACCAACCAAAAGGTGCCGGGAATCGGGGCGGTCTTGAGTGGTCGGTTATTTGCATGGCGGGATACTCTGGCATCGTCGTTCGTGCCCAAGCAGACGCTGCCGGAATTGGAGAAGAATCGAATCGCCAGCCGCTATACACCAGTACTACTACCGCTGGGCCAATCGATCCAGGGGGCGATCCAAGATCTGGAGTCCATTGCTGGGTCGCACCGGACCCGAGAGGGCGAACTACTCAAGTCCATCGGGACTGCCGTTCAGAACGCCGCTTTTGCCGAGGCCCATGTCAACGCGATGAAGTTGTCGTGATCTGGATCGAGTCCTTGTTCACCGCCTCACCCGATGCGTCCTCTCTCCGGTGATCTCCGCCACCATCCGATTCATGTCGATAGAATCCGCTTGAGATTCCCTTGTGTACGAAGCCGGATCGTCGTCTTTGGAATCCGGATGGCGGTGCAATTCGGAAGTCGAACTCGGACAAATGACGTTACTAATCGAGCTAGAGTACCCCCCCTCATGTGGAGGGCCGACCGCTTAAAGTCCGTCATTCTGAGCCGATGACAGAAAACGAGCTGCGACCCGATGTCCTCGTCCGCCAAACCTCCGAGAGGGAGTCGAGGGGCGTCTCGTCCCAGGGGCCAAGACTCGACGCTTCTTTTCTTGATTTCCTCCTTGCGGCGTCTCGAACGGAACGGTCCGCGATCGCTCTGGAGGTCGACGAGCGGCCGGCCGCAGCCGGTTCTGATTTTTACGAATTTTAACAGAGGGAGGGGGCTTGCCCGTTTATAATCGGCCCGAGTGGTAATGGAGCCAAGACCGCTTCGCGCAGGACGCGTCGAGATTCAACGCCGAGTGGGTGTCCGATGCGGCGGTAGTGGGGTCGGGAGACCAGTTCCGATGAATGCTCAGGAATCGTTCCCACTACTTCCGGACGCTCCCACTCTGATGCTGTCGGGCGACGACTCGGCGGCTCCGATGTCCGGGTCGGCGGCGGTCTCGATTTTGCTCATCGACGATGATGTCGAGTTGTGTGGCTTGATGCAGAAGTTTTTCGCTCGGCATGGGATGAGTGTCGAGATCGTCCACAACAGCCATCGGGGCTTGGTACGTGCCTTGGCGGGTGCTCACGACCTGGTCTTGCTCGACGTCATGATGCCCGATCTCGACGGGTTCGAGTTGCTTGGCCAGGTCCGGCAACGGAGCCAGATCCCGGTGATCATGCTGACGGCGCGGACGGCCCAGGCCGATCGGATTCTTGGCCTCAACGCCGGTGCTGACGACTATTTGCCGAAACCGTTTGGTCCGGAGGAACTGCTCGCCCGGATCCGCGCTGTGCTCCGTCGGATCGACAACGCGCGGCCGATCGAGCTCGAGTCGTTGGTGGTCGGCCCGATCCGGTTGATTCCCGGGGCCCGCGATGTCTTGTGCGAGGGGCGGAGCGTCGGTCTGACTTCGGTCGAATTCGATGTCCTGGAGCAACTTGTGCGCTCGGCGGGACGGGTGCTCTCGCGCGATGCCCTGATGACCGCGCTCTATCAGCGCCGGGCCACGCCGTTCGATCGCTCCATTGACGTCCATATCAGCCACATCCGTAAGAAGCTGAAGCGCCATGGTGACCGGATCCGGACCGTCCGGGGTGTCGGCTACCTCTTCTGCACGGAGGTCGAAGGGGAAGGCGAAATCGAACGATGAGGTCGCTGTTCGGTAAGATCTTCCTCTGGTTCCTTGGGACGAGTCTGCTCTCGGTCGCCGCATTTCTGGCGACCTCGTCGTTCTTCTCGCCCTCGAGGCAGACGCCGGCGTTCCTGCCGATCTATCTCTGGACCTTGGTGGGGACCGCGGTTCTCGGCTACCTCGTGGCGATCAATTTGGTCCGGCCCCTGCAAAGCCTGCGACGCACGGTGGAGCAGTTCGGCCGGGGCGATTTGACGGCGCGCACCGGTTCGCTTCGCAAGGACGAGATCGGGGGACTCTCGCGGGCGTTCGACCGGATGGCCGAACGAATCGAGACGTTGCTGACCGCCGAGCGCCGGCTTTTGCAGGACGTGTCTCACGAGCTCCGTTCTCCACTGGCGAGGCTCCGTTTCGCCGTGGAACTGGCACGCACCGATGGCGATCGTGAGGAGGCCCTGACGCAGATCGCCAAGGACGTGGAGCGATTGGCGAACCTGGTCGATGAACTCCTCCAGTTAACGCGCGCCGAGGGCGACCCCTCGTCGCAGGACCTCCATGTCATCCCTCTGAACGAGCTCTTGCGATCGCTGGTTGCGGATTGCGGACTGGAGGCCGAGGCGAGGCATCGCCGCCTGGTCCTGAGGATCGATAGTCCCGCGTTTCTTCTCGGAGAGCGGGAATTGATCCGTCGCGCCGTCGAGAATGTGCTCCGCAACGCGATCCACTACGCTCCGGAGGAAACGACCGTCGAGGTTGTCATGACGCTCGTGTCAGAGGTGGCCACGATCACCGTGCGCGACCGCGGACCTGGGATTCCGGACGAATGGCTGGATCAGATCTTCAAGCCCTTCTTTCGCGTGGACGATGACCGGGCTCGGACCAGCGGCGGCGTCGGACTAGGGCTGTCGATCGCCCAACGTGCGATCAACCTTCATCGAGGCAAGGTCGTGGCGCGGAACGCAAACCCCGGCCTGGTCGTCACGATCGAATTGCCTCATGCGAAAGCGCAAGCGGACGAGGCGTGATCCTTGTCGGGTGTCGGTTCGTTCCCAGGCATGCCTGGTCTGCTTGAGGCGGCTTGGGTTGAACCGCAACGGAGCGAGCCGCAAGAGAATGAGGTTGCGGATCGTTCGGGCCGTGGATGCGACGGAAAGCGCGGCGAACAGCGGCGCGGGCTTTGTTTCCGATTTGGGACGCGCGGCGAGTGCGGCGATGACCGAGAATCGCTCGGCCGCGTCGTTCGGTTTTGCATCGCTCGAGACGGAATCGATCCAGCCGCCGTCCGCCGAGAATCGCGGCTGGTTGGCGAGCCGCGGGCCGGGTAACTCCACGACGTCGGCGGCGTCGACGGAGGGATGGCCAGTCGTCGCGTCGATCTTGACCGATCCCAACCGCAGATGGAGCTTGGGGTCCCCTTCTTGGCGGGCCAGGTAGGCCAGCACCAGGCCACCGTCAGGTGTGGCCGCGATGTTGGCCAATCGCTCCTCAGCGATTGCGTCGGTCGGCCCTGGTGTGATCAAGGGGCCCAGGTCTTCGATTTCCGCCCGGTCGCTGGTGAGTTTGAGCCACCAGAGTTGCGTCCTGGTCCGGCCTTCCTGGTCCTGTCCCAACTCGCGGAACGAGACCGAGACAATCAGTCTCTTTCCCAGTCTCGGGTCGGTCGGCCAGGTCGGTTCCCAGAACTGGCGATGGTTGTCCCAGGGAGGGGGATTTCGCCAGGCCAAGGGGGTCGGCCTGCTTGCGACACTGTCGGAGGACTCCTCGGCACCCGTTGGCGGATCGTCAAACGAATAGCTGTAGAGTTGACCGTCCCATCCTGAGAAAAGGACCGACGCCGACGTGCCTGGATACCAGCAGGGCGAACTTGCCGGAACGGCGTTGAGCGCGACCCGATCGAGAATTTCACCCCCTGGGATCGCAATGCGCGCCAGGCCCATTTTGCGAACCTGGGAACCCTCGAAACTCTTCCACAAGCCCGTGACATGGGATCGCCCTTGGCTGTCCTGCCAGGGGGAACAGGAGGCGTAATCGACCCGGTCCGCTTCATCGAGCTGGATCCGCTCGACCACACCGGTCTTGACGTTCTGGATGCGGAATTCGCTGGCTCCCTTCGAGAGCGGGGAGGCAGTCAGAGCTTGGTAACGCGGAGCCCCGGCCTGGCGGCGCTCGGATGGCTTCGGGCCATATCGCCCCAGCAGGATCGCCGACATCGTCAGTAGGGCCAACAACGTCAGGAACAGTCGAACCGCCGAACGCAGAACACGCATTGCCATTTCCCGCAGGAGAGAATCACCCTTGACATCAATCGAGGTGTCGCGACCGATTTAAAGCGAAGTTTTGCCAGGGAAAACCGATGTGGACCCCCGACGGCCAACTCACGCGGTGAGTTGGGAATCGTCTTTCGAAGACGGTCCAACTTTTCGGGGTTCGTCAATCATCGACCGTGAGGCTCTGCCTCATCCCCCGTTATGAATGAGCGTCATTGCCTGAATCGCTGGCTCCAAAAACGCGATAAGCCAGGCCGGTTACGTGGCTGTTTGGGGCTTAGATCGAGACGTCATCGGCTGGATTGACTGGGGGAGCTTGGTCGCTAAGATTCATACGTTCGTTGTGTCTCGGTGAAGATCCAACGGGAGGGATCGCAGGCCTTTTCCATGGGAACCCGTCGGTCGCTGTAGTCCGCTCGAGTTGGGTGACGGGCCCGCCAGAGTGTTTGGAAAATTTAATATATTTTTATGATTAATGGGTGATAGGGGTGCGGTGTTTCTTGATGACAGTCGTGTGTTGGAGTGGTCGGCCTCTTGTGCTTTGCCCGAGAACGCGTTAGCCTTTTTTTTGTTTGGATTCCGACCCTGGTTCGATCGTGTCGCTTCGGTCGCTCTTGATCCTTCCCTTTGGTTTCGGAGAGACAAGAATTAGAAGTCCGCTTCAGCATTTGCTGATTTCTTTGACGCAGTGCGAAGCGATGTCGCACAGGGAGCGTGCCTCCCTGGATGCCCATCGGATCAACGCTGGGCCGAGCCGGTTCGTTCGAAGCCAACTTGAACAGGCTCGACGGTGGCGTCGTGGTCCACTGGCCTGGATCGCTCCGGGTTGGCGAAGCTACTTGAACGTGATGATCGACCTGTTCGAGAAAGAACTCGCCACCCGTAACCAAGGCTAGATTTTGGCTGTCCGAACACTTGTTTAGGCGGACGAGCCATTCCGATCGGTGCGGGCGAGCGATGTCAGTGGGGCGTGGGCTTGACGCGAGCGGAACGGTTTGGCATTTCTCTTGCCTGGTTTTACTCGTCGCCGCGGCCTTCCAATCAGTCGGCGATGGCGAGGTCAAGAAGTCACGTGACGACGAGGAGCCGGATGCGATGGACCGACGGACCGAACCGGTCGAGGCGGGCCAGCCCGCTGTTCCTGACGTGCCGGTCCCGGCCTCCGGCTTTCAGGGTCAGTCCATTGGAGCATCGGCTTCGAGTGTGACAGGGAAACGGATCGTCGTCGTCACGGGTGCCGGTGGCTTTGTCGGTGGCCATGTCGCCCGGACCTTGGCGGCGGCCGGCTACCAAGTTCGCGGCCTGGTCAGGCGGATGCCCCGGGTGGATCCCGCTGACCCTCCGATCGAGTGGAGGTTCGGCGACCTCCGCGACCCCGACGCCCGCATGCGAGCCATTGAGGGGGCCTGGGGCGTGGCGCATTGCGGCGGCTGGGTCAATCTGGCTTCAGACCACCGCGGTGAGGCCTGGGCTGTCAATGTGGAGGCCACCCGTGGACTCTTGGCCGATTGTGTCGTGGCGGGAGTCGAGCGGTTCGTCTACACGTCGACCCTCCAGACGCTTGCCGCCGGCACTGCGGAATGCCCTGCGGACGAAGAGACTCCGTGGAACCTCGACCGAGTTCGTTCGCCGTACGTGGAGACGAAACGCGAGGCTGAGCGGGACGTTCTGGCAGGGCAGGGGGGGCGGCTCTCGACCCTCGTGCTTTGCCCGGGGATGGTGATCGGCCCGAGAGATTCACGACCGACCTCGACCAAAGTTCTGCTCGAAATGGCCAAGACTCCGGTGGCCTTTCTGCCGGCCGGAGGAATTCCCGTGATCGACGCCCATGTCCTGGCGCTGGCCCATCAACGTGCCCTGGAATCGAACGAAGCAGGGCGACGGTTTGCTTTGGTCGGTCCTTATCTGAGCTATCGCGAGCAGGCGGAGCTCGTCGCGCAGCTCACGGGCCGACCGCGCTGGATCGTCACGATCTCCGATGGTTGGGAGCGCCCGCTCTCGGGATTCGCCGGCGGTGTCGATCGACTCGTGCGGGGCCGAGGAATCACCCTCTCCGCGGCCGCCGTGGCCGCGGGCTTTCTTCGACTTCACGTCAAAGGAGGGCGAGCCGACGTCGCGTTCGGCCTGCGTCACCCGCCGCCCATTCAGTCAATCTATCAAGCGCTCGCCGACTTCCAGCGGACGGGCCGAGCCCCGTGGCTCAAGTTCAGGAAGTGTGTGGAGCGTCTGGCGCTTGAGCCCGAAGTGGCTGGCGAGTTGCCCGCGCCATAGGGGCTTGTCTTAGTCAGGGCTAATCCCGGAACCGGGCGTGGCACGCCGCGCAGTGTCGACGCATTCGAATCAGGCTCGTTTCGGCTTCTTGCTTGTTGGCGGGAGAAGCGGTTGTCTGAACACCCTGAATCGCCGCCTCCAAGCGGGCGGCGTCTCGGTTGGTATCGGTCATCAGCCGGGTGAACTCGTCGCCCCTCTCCGTGGTCTCCTCGTGTCGAGCCGCTTCACGGAACTGCTCGGCCAGAAGGGTTGCCTCGTGGACCGGGTCCAGTTCAGGCGGGCCGGGCGGCGAGCGGAACCCAAACTTCTGGGCTGCCGTGAGCCTGTCCCAACAGAGATCGATTCGCACCATCGACGCGACGAGGCCAGGCACCTGGGCATGGTCGGGCAGGTCGTCGTGACCCACGCGTTGGAGTTCCTCGGCGGAAGGCGTGACGAACTGATCCACCGTGGCGTATAAGCCTTTGTACTTCGGGTCCGTGCCCGCCTGCTCGAGCCAGGTTCGAGCCTGCCCCCGGCTCCACCCTTCGGCCGCCATGACACCGAGGGCCGCGGCGGTGGGCCCTCGGTGTTTGCCATGGTGGCAATGGATGAACAGCGGCCCGGGCAGGCTCCGGACGGTTTTAACCAGGCGCACCACCTGGTCCTGAGCAATGCCGTCGTAGCCGACCGGCAGGTGGACGTAGCGCATTCCGAGTCGACGAGCCTGCTCCACCTCGGGCCAGGCACCGTCCACGCTGAGGATCGTCTTGACGCCGAGCTGTTTCAAGGACTCGAATCCTTGCCGACCCTCGGGCTGAGCACCGCTGTAAAGACCGGGGCCGAGCCGAAAAAGATTCTCGATTCCGGGGGCGTCGACGCGATGCGCCGGGGGCGGCTCCGCCGCGGTGATCAAGCGTTCGCGTTGCGTGATCGGGGCGTGGTCGCGCGGGTCATCCGGCCCCAACCCGACGAGGAGGGTCGCCAGCAGAGCATGACCACAAAGTCTTCGCCGGATCAGCATGCCGTTTCCCTCTCGTGCCACAACGACCTCGACAGCGGCATCATTGCCCTCCCGAGAATAGGACAGCACGTTTCGCGATTCAACAACGGAGGCGGAGGTTCGGGGAGTGGAGCCGTGGGCGATTGATCGGTGGATGAGCGATCAAAGCTTTGTCCAACCCGTGGTATCTTGAAGCGAGCCAACGTCAGCGAGGTTTGGCGGAAACCTTGATACAATAGGTCGGATCAAGAAAGGAACCTTCGACCGCAATCGATCAAGGCGGCAGGTTCGGCACGGCGTGTCGCCGGAGGATCTCGCGAACGGGCCTCAAGAGAGTCATGAAACGAATGACCACGATGCTCAGAATTTCGGAATCCACCGTTGTGCGCTACGGTGTTGCCGTCGTGGGAGCGGTCATTGCCACGGCGTTGCGGCTTGCCCTCGGCCCGCTCGTGGGCGATCGATTTCCGTTCATGACCTTCTTTGCCCTCGTCGCGTTCGCCGCCTGGTATGGTGGGTTCGGCCCATCGGTCTTGGCGCTGGTGCTGGGCGGATTCGCCGCGACTTTCCTCTTTTTGCCGTCGCGTGGCCTGGAGCTCGGCGGGGTCGAGGCCCGGGTGGGAACTTTCGTCTTTGCCATGGTCGGGCTGATGATCGCGTTTCTGGGCGGTGCCATGCGATCGGCTCGACAGCAGGCCGAGGCGAGTGCTAGGGAGGCCTACCGTCATCTGCAAGCGGAGCACGAGCTTCGAGAACGGCTGGACACCACCCTTCGGAGCATCGGGGATGCCGTGATCGCGACCGACGGTCAAGGCCAGGTCCGGTTCATGAACCCGATCGCCGAACAGCTGACCGGCTGGACCCAGGTTGAAGCGTCGGGCCGGCCGATGGAGGAGGTGTTCCGGATCGTCAATGAGCAGACCCGCGTGCCTGCCGAGCACCCGGTTGCCAGGGTGATCCGAGACGGGGTGATCGTCGGGTTGGCCAACCACACCGTCTTGATCGCCAAGGAGGGCGTTGAGACCCCCATCGAGGATAGTGCCGCACCGATCCGGGACGAGCATGGGGCGGTCGTCGGGGTCGTGATGGTGTTCCGGAATGTTGAGGAGCAGAGACGGTCCGAATTGCTGTTGACCGACCAACGGAAGATTCTCGAGCAAATGGCCCGAGGAGTACCGCTTGGGGAAGTGCTGGAGGCGTTGTGCGAGGCCGTCGAGCGGCAAGCGGTCGGTTGTGTCGCCACCGTGATGCTGGCCGAGGACGAGGGGCGGAGCCTTCGTTTTGCCGCCGGCCACCGCTGCCCGGCGAGCTACTCGACCGCCATCAATCCGGTCCCGGTCGGCCCTTCCCATGGTTCCTGCGGGACGGCGGCGTATCGGGCCGAGCAGGTCATCGTCGCCGACATCGCCAACGACCCGCTCTGGAACGGCTTCCAAAAAATTGCCCTCGACCAGGGGTTTCATGCCTGTTGGTCCACACCAATCCCATCCTCCGAGGGCAAGGTGCTCGGCACCTTCGCCCTCTACTTCCCTTCGCCCCGGAGCCCGACCGCTCACGACCAGGTGATGATGGATCTCTTTGCCCGAACGGCGGGTGTGGCCATTGAACGGCAGCGGGCCGACGATCGGCTCCGGCAGAGCGAGGATCGCTACCGAACCCTGATCGAAGTGGCGCCACAGGTCGTCTGGTACGGGGAGTCGGACGGCTCTCTGACCTACTGCAACACCTGGTTCCTCGACCTGACCGGTTTGAGCTTGGCGGCCGCCAAGGGGAGCGGTTGGCTGCAGGCGATCCACCCCGACCATCGGGACCGGGTGCGGGACGTCTGGCTCGCCGCCGCCGTCAAGAGCGCGAGTTACGAGGTGGAGATCCCCTTTCGCCGGGCCGCGGATGGAGTGTACCGCTGGCATGTTGCGAAGGGGGTGCCGGTCAAGGATCAAGCGGGCCAGGTCGTCTCGTGGGTTGGCGTGGCCACCGACATTGACGACCGCAAGCGGGCCGACGAGGAGAGGCGGGCCGCGAAGGAGGAGGCTGAGCGGGCGAACCGGGCCAAGGACCAGTTCCTCGCCGTTCTCTCGCACGAGTTACGGACCCCTCTCAACCCGATTCTCCTGGCCGCGTCGTCGATGCTCGACCGCCCGACTCCTCCCGAGGAAATTCACCCCACGCTGGAGATGATCCGTCACAACGTCAACCTCCAGGCAAGGCTGATCGACGACCTCCTGGATGTGATGCGGATCGTGCAAGGGAAGATGCCGCTCCACTGGGGCGTGGCCGACTGCCACGACGTGATTCGCCATGCACTTCAAGTCTGCCAGAGCGAGGTCTTCGGCAAGACCATCGGCCTCACACTCGACCTTTCCGCCGACCGCCACCACGTCAACGCCGACTCGGCCAGGCTTCAGCAAGTCTTCTGGAACTTGATCAAGAACGCCGTCAAGTTCTCGCCCGAGGGGGGAATGCTTTCCATCCGCACCCGGAACGAAGGGGGCGAGCACGATCGGCTCATCGTCGAGGTCTCCGACACCGGGATCGGGGTGGAACCGGACATCCTGCCGACGATCTTCGACCCCTTCCAACAAGGGGAGACTTCGATCACGCGGCGATTCGGAGGCCTGGGCCTCGGGTTAGCGATCTGCCGGGGCGTCGTCGAAGCCCACGGTGGAACGATCACGGCCGAAAGTCGGGGCAAGTCTCAAGGGACCACGTTTCGGATCGTGCTCAAAGCGTTGCCGAGCCGCGAGGTCGAGGAAAACGGCCAGCTCCAAGGGAAGCATCCCGTGAGCGTGCGGGCCGCGTCGCCGTCCTCCACGCTCAAGATCCTGGTGGTGGAGGACGAAGAGGCGACCCGCCGGCTGATGGCGCGACTGCTCCGCGGGCTCGGCCACGACGTTTCGACGGCGGGGACGATCGCCGAAGCCACGGAAACCGCCGAGGCGGACCTCTTCGACCTGATCGTCAGCGATATCGGCCTCCCCGATGGCAGCGGGCTGGAGCTGATGCGGCGAATCGTCAAGCAACGAGGGCCCGTGCCGGCGATCGCCCTGACCGGGTACGGGATGGAGGAAGACATCGTGCGGAGCCGAGCGGCCGGTTTCACCGCCCACATGACCAAGCCCATCGACTTCACAAAGCTGGAAGCCATGATCCGCCAAGTCGCCCCGACGGGTCACTGAAACCAGACGCGTTCGATGCTTTCCGGGATTTCGAGGCGATCGATCGAGGAGCCGTTAGCCTCGCAGCACCGGCAGCGGCTCGAAGTCCGCTCCGAGGATGTCGCGGTGCGGGACTCCCAGCCATCGGTCGAGCAGGGTCGCGTAGATCCGGCGAAAATCGACGGCGTGGATCGGGTCGCCGTCCTCGAGGTGGGTCAGGTCGGGGTAGGGGCCGTGGAGGCCCGCCTTGACCGGCTGGCCCAGGAGAAAGACAGGCGCGGCGGTGCCGTGGTCGGTCCCGCCGCTGCCGTTCTCGTCCAGCCGTCGACCGAACTCGGAGAAGACGAGGACCACCACCCGTTCGGATTCGCCGGACTTTTCGAGGTCGTTGAGGAACGCTCGTAACGACGTCCCCAACTCGCTCAAGAGGTTCGCGTGCCGCGGGAGTTGACCGCTGTGGGTGTCGAAGCCGTCGAGGTGGGTGTAGTAGATCGCGGTCGTCAGACCGGCTTTGATCAACTGGGCGATCCACTGGAGCCGCCGGGCCAGGCCGTAGCCCTCGGGGTAGTCGGCCTTGGCGGTCGGTTGGTCCTGCTGGATTCGTTCGAGCCGCGCACTGCTGGCGTAGGTGATCAGGCCGCAACGCTCGACGAACTGGAGTGGCGAGCCCGGTTCGCCACGAGCTTGCCGTGCCAGGCGGTCGAGGGCTTCGATCTGTGCGGTGGCCTCCGCGCCCTGCGGCATGCCCAGCCGGCGGCGGAACTGCTCGAGCCGGGCCATCGACGGGATCACTTGCCGGCCGCCCGCAAGTGCCCAGGGGAGCGGGAATGCCTCGTGGATGTGCAGCCCCGCCGCGTCGCCGTTCGGGGCGAGCTGCCGGTCGAGTGTACGAGCGAGCCAGCCGGGGGCCGCCTTGTCCAGTTCAGTCTTGGCGGTCTGCCAGATCGCCATGCTGTCGAAATGCGACCGGTTCGGGTTGGGGTAACCCACCCCCTGCACGATCGCCAGCCGCTCTTGCTCGAGCAGCTTCGCGAATGGTTCGAGCCTCGGGTGCAGCCCTACGCGATCGTCGACCTTCTTCACCTCACCCGCGGAGATCGCGAGCTTCGGCCGGCGCTTGCGGTACTCGTCGTCGCGATAGGGCACCACGGTGTTCAGCCCGTCGTTGCCACCATCGAGCTGAACCACAACGAGAATTTGGCCCTTCGCGGTCGGCCGATCCTCGGCCAAGGCGTGCGCGGAGCGGGCCAGGAACTGCGGGACCGTCGGGCCGCAAGCCAGGAGCGCGGACGAGCCCAGGCCCAGACGAAGCATCTCGCGGCGAGTCGGGTGCATCGGGATTCCTTCGCTTGAGGATGCAGTGGTATTTGTGTGTATAAAGGGATTATTGGCTGCGTCAGGTCTTGATCTGGCTTTTGTAGGGTGGGCACGGCCCACCAGGTTTCACTCAGGTCAAGAGAGTTGGAACTCAGGGCAGTTGACGAGTCGTTGCAGCCCTTTGCGGAGTCCGTCGGGGGTGCCGTCGCGGCAAGCGTCGAGCACGAGCCGGCGAGCCTCGTCGCCGACATCGCCCTGGAGTAGGAGGTCGAGCCACGCATCGGCGACGCGGTCGGCGGGCAATTGGTATCGCGCTGCCCATGCCAGGGGGTCGAAGGACGTCAGGCCGTTCTCGCCGCGGCCCCAGACGAGGTCGGCGGCCCAGTTGGTGCGTTCTAGCAGGGTGCCGCTGTTGATCCAGGCCGAGCCGCCGATCCAGCCCTCGACGTTCGGCGGAGCGAACAACTCCTGCCCTTGGGCGTCGCAGGCGGCCGAGAGTGCTAACGGGTTGAGTGCCGCTCGCGGGATCTCGAGCGTTCGGACCAGCCCGGCGCTCCACTCGACCGGAGATTTGATCCGTTGGCGAAATGCGGCGCGGGAGTAAAAGTGCCGTGAGCGGAGGATGATCCCCACGATCGGCCCGATGGCGAACTGGTTTCGCTTCAACTCCTCGGCCAGTGGTTCGATCAGCTCGGGACTTGGCGTGCCCGACTCGCTGACCAGGAATCGATAGAGCTTGCTCGCCAGGAAGGTCGCCGCCTGGGGCTGCTCGAGCGTGATCCGCACGATGTCCGTTGGTCCCCAACGCCCGTTGCGACCGAGAAACGACTTGATTCCGTCGTCGAACTGCGCAGGTTCGCGAGTGAAGGCCGGTGTCTCCATCATGCCGTTCCGGGAATCCTGGCGGACCCAGCCGGTGAAGGCCCGGGCGGCTTCGTGGACGTCTCGCTCGGAATAGGCCCCTGCGCCCAGGGTGAACAGTTCGAGGTACTCGCGGGCGAAGTTCTCGTTGGGCTTGTTCTTCTGGCTTGTCCCGCCGTCGAGCCAGACCAGCATCGCCGGGTCAGCAACCATCGCCTCAAGGAGCGTGGCGAAGTCGCCCAAGGCGTGCGTCCGCAGCGTCTCGTTCTGCCGGTCCATGAGCGCGATCGACTCGACCTTCTTGTGGCTGGTCGCGAAGTGGCCGTGCCAGAACAGGGTCAATTTCTCGCGGAGCGGGTCGGGTCCCTGGAGCATGCGGTTGAGCCAGCAGACCTTGAGCAGGTCGAGGTTGGCCGAGGCCCGCGCCGTCTGGCGGAGGCCGGCGATGGCCTCGCCAGCTTCGGGCGAGAGCGGGTCCGGCCGGAACAGCCGCTCGACGCTGGCCTCCGGTCCGGCCGCGACGTCCCGGAGTAATTCCGCACGAGTCGCGCCGAAGCCGGCGCGACGGTGGAGGTGGGCGACCTTGCGAAGGTCCCAGGGATCGTCGGTCCTGGGTTCATAGCGGGCCCAGGGAGAAGCGTTCGTTGATCTCAGCATGGCACACCTCGCGGGGCACGAGCATCATGTCCGTGGGATTTGCTGGTATGAGGCGGAAGCCTATGCAGCGTGTTGATTCACTGCGCGTCCGGTTTGTCGATTTGGATCTCGCCCAGGTCGAGGGTTTCGCCGGACTTGATGGTGAACTCCTTGCGGACTTGCGCCCCCTTGTCCTGGTCAGTGACCGTCGAGAAGTCGATGATCCGGTAGAGGGCACCGGGGATCAGGGAGATCAAGGAGACACGGCCCTCATCGTCGGTGCGCGGAGCATTCCAGTAATGCTTGCGATCGATGTTTGCAACGAACTCCACGTCGCTCGCCAGCTCGGCTCGGTCTCGCTGATTCCGGCTATATGGACTCGGGCCGGGGGTGGCGACGAATTCGAAGTGGGGACGGTGCTTGGCGATCGGCTTACCGTCGGGCCCGACGAACCGCGCCGTGGCTTTGCCACAAGGCTGCAAGCGGATCGTCAGGTCCCGGCCGCTCTGATTTCCGGTGATGTCGACCGAGGCGCCCCACTCGTGCTCGGGATCGAGGACATGAATGCGTGTGGACGCCTCGGGGGCCAGGCCGTGCAGCTCGAAACGGCCATCGCGAATGGGAATCTGGTAATCGCCGCGCCAAAAGGGGTTGAAGGCCTCGATTCGGAGCGTTGAAAGGATGAAGCCGTCGGTGATCGTCTGCCCGTCGGGTCCCTCGACACGCCCCTTGATCGTCACGCCGGGCCGCAACGTCGCGGTGACCTCAAGGGGCGAGTCTCCGGCTTTGGCCTCGTAGGGAATGATGGCGTGGGCATGGTAGCGTTTGCCGCCGGGCTGATCGTTGTAGAGCCGCCTGGCCCCGATCTCGCCCAGGACGTAGTCGCTGGTCGGGCCGAAGACGAGCAGGTGTCCCTTGCCCGGTGGCACCGCGATCTGGAACGAGCCGTCAGCCGTGCTGGCCACGATCGCTGGCCAGCCCGAGATCACGTTGTCGCCGCCGCTTGTCGGGATGAACTGAATGCTCGACGCGGGCAGGGGGCGAGTGGTCCCTACTTCGGTGGCCTTGCCGCGAATCAGAACACCGCGACGGACTTTGATGTCGTGAGTCGCTTTGATCGTCCCCTTGGTCCACTTGAGTTCGTCCTGTTGGATCAAGTAGGGCTCGCCGCCGGTAGGGAAGGCGCCGAGGGTATAACTCGTGCTAGTGATTGGGTTTATTGTAAATCGCCCCTTGGCGTCGGCGCGGAACTTGGTGGTGATGGAGCCTCGGGTCTGCTCGTTCATGACCTGGGCCGAGGCCGAGACGATGGCGTTGGGAATGGGTTGTCCGGTGTCGGCGGCCAGCACGCGGCCCTCAATGATTTTCGCCGGTTCCAACGCGAGGGTGGTCTCCTTGCCGGCCGCCCCGCTGTCGGGAGCGATCTGCAAGTCTTGCTGGGCAAAACGGAGGTCACGGACACCGAGATTGAGGCCGACACTGCGGCCGATGCCGTGAAGGGTGATCCTCCCGTTGTCGTCGGTCGCGACCGACTGGGGCCAGGTGCGGAGGCCCTTCGGTGCGTTGGCCCAGAGAGTGACCCCCTTGTAATGGCCTTGGTCGTCCGGCCTCCCGAGGCCCAGGACGCGGACTTCGACACCGCGGGCAGGCGCTCCCGACACGTCGACGAGCCGGACTCGCACGGTCTGTTCGGGCGGGAGCTTGAGGTCGGCCGAAGGCTGCTCGGCATCGGGGTTCAGCTCGGCCCACCCCAGGCCGTATCCGGGCACAGCGGCCAGCGCAATCACCTCGAAGACGCGGGTCGACGCAGTGCGGGGGGCGTCGAGACGGTATTGGCCGTCAGCATCCGACTGACCCTGGCTCAGCAGGGTGAACGGGGCGACATCCTCGCTCGCGCCAACCCAGGGGGCGCGTGGCCGTGCCACCAGGTCCACGACCGCGCCCCTGACCGGCTTACCGTCGGGGTCGAGCACGCGGCCGGCGACGGTCATCCGGGCCAAAGACACGTCGTCGGGGTTCGCCACCGGACGGGGCCGGTCAGCGTCGCCAGGCGGTATCTTCGCTTCCGGTGCCGCCGGGTTCTCCATGACCTCCTCCTTCATCGCCAGGGAGTGGGTGAGCAAGCCGGCGCCTGTGGCGACGGCCGTCATGAGCAGGAGTGAGAGCGCGGTGAGCCTGAGCTTGTGAACGAACATGGTACGGAGGACCTCCTGGGCCAGAGTCGCCGCCGAGGCGGAAAAGACCCCGCTTGCGGCGTGATGAGCCGCGAAGGTAGTCGCGGCCTGGGTCGTGGTGTTGCACAGGAGGGGTGAGATGGACGCCGAGGCGGATCGGGATACCAGGAATGCGGTCAATGCGGTGGCAGGCAAGGTCACTCCGCGACGCGACAGGCCGCGGCCGAGCTTGTCACGGGCCCGGGCCAGTCGACTGCGGAGGGTGCCGGCCGGACAACGGAGTCGCCTGGCGGCCTCGTCGAGGGTGAGACCCTCGAAGTAGCAGAGCACCACCGGTAGCCGGAAGGACCGGGGCAGGCGGTCGACTTCGCCGTGGATTGCCTCGGCCTGCTCGCGGTCGATTGCCGGCTGGTCGGCCGGCGGAGCGGTTGGCTCGGCCAGGTGGCACGCACCCGGACCGGGACCTTTCATGGCGTTGCCCTCCTCCCGCTTGCGTCGGCGGCCGATCTGTTGCTTGGCGCATCGCGCCGTCCGGATCGCGACCCCGTACAGCCAGTTGCCCAACAAGTCGGGGTCGCGGATCGTCCGTGCCTTTTGGGCCAGGACGAGGAAGACGGCCTGGAAGGCATCCTCGGCATGCTGTGCGTCGCCCAGGAACTGGCGGCAGACGCCCAGCACCATCGGCCCGTGCCGACCGACCAGCGCGGCGAAGGCGGCCTCGCCGGCCGGGTTGCACCCGCCGGCGAGATACCGCTCGAGGAGCTGGCGGTCGGAGAGCCCGGCCACGGAGCCCCCCTCGAAGAGGGACTCGAGCTGTCGGACCACGGACCTCGTTGCCGTATGCGCCATGGCCGATCGCTCTCCTTTTGGTTCCCAAAGTCGTTCAGGCCGGTGCGCCCGCACCCGACGTCCCTTTCATCCCCACGCAAGGTACTGTGGCGCCGCCGGCCAAGTTATCCCGAGTTTGCTTCGAGAATGACGTAAATTTCGCTCCGGCCACGGTGTTGCGCCGAGCCGATTTGGGGGCAGCTCAATCCTCCGGGTGCTCGATCCGGATATCGCCGAGGTCGAGGGTCTCGCCCGGTTTGACGGTGAAGTCCTTGCGGAGCTGGACCCCCTTCATGTTGTCGTTCCTGGTGGACCAGTCGCTGATCCGATACGACGCGCCGGGGATCAGGGCGGGCATGGTGATGCGGCCTTCGGCGTCGGTGGCGAAGTCGTTGCCGTAGTGCTTGGGGGCGACATTGGAGAGGAACGTCGCGTCGGCCGCCAAGTGCTCGCCTTTGTCGACGAACAGCGAATGAGTCGAGCCGGGTGTCATCAGGAGCTGAACGTAGGGCCATGCGCTGAGCTTGGCAAGGGGCTTGTCGTCGGGCCCGACGAACCGGGCCTTGGCCTGGCCGCAGGGCTGGAGGCGCACCGTCAGGTCCTCGCCCGCCTGCTTGCCCGAGAGTTCGGCCGTCGCGCCCCAGTTGTGTTGGGCGTCGAAGAAGTAGACCGGATTGGCTGCTTCGGGGGAGAGACCGTGGAGTTCAAAACGGCCGCCTCGGGCGTGAACGAATCGATGGCCCTGCCAGGTGAGGTTGAGGGGATCGATCGGTTGCCGGGCAATGGTGATTGCGTCTTCGATCGCCTCCCCCTCCGGGCCAAGCAGTCGGCCCCGGAGCGTCTTGCCCGGCCGGAGCGTGGCGGCGAGTTCAGTCGGCTTGTCGCCTGCTTTGACGTCGTAAGCGATGACGTCGTGGGCGTAGAAGCGCTTGCCCCCGCGCTGGCCGCTCGCATAAAGGGTTCCGCCGCTGACCTCTTCGGGGAGGTAGTCGAGGGTTGGCCCCAGGATCATCAGGTGCCCCTTGCCGGGCGGGACGGCGACGTGGAACGAGCCGTTTTCCTGACTGGCGACGATGGCTTCAAACCCGTGGACGACGTCCCCGGATCGATCCATCGGGAAAAACTGCACGCTGGCTCGGGCCACCGGCCGGCCGGTCCCTGCTTCGGCCACCTTGCCTTGGATCAAGGCACCGCGGGGCAGCGTGAGGTCGATTGTTTTCTTGACCGCCCCCTTGGTCCACGCGAATTCGGCCTCCCGGCCCAGGTAGGGCTGGCCTTCGGGGGGGAAGGCACGCATGCGGAAGTAGTCACCTGCGTAGGGGATGATCTTGAACTCTCCCTGATCGTCCGCGCGGAACTTGGTCGTGACCATTGCGCCGAACATGTCGAAGCTCGCCCGGACGGAGATCACGGCGTTGGGGATCGGCCGGCCGGTGTCGGCGGCCAGGACGCGGCCCTCGATGAGCTTCGCCGGATGAAGGGCGAGGGAGACCTCTTTGGCGGCGTCTCGGCCGCTGGCCTCGAGGTCGAATCGCTGCTGGGCAAAGCGTGGGTCGCGGACAGCCAGGGAGACGGAGAGTCCGCGGCCGATGCCGGTGAAACGGAACCGGCCCTCGGCGTCGGTTTTGACGGCCGACGGGATGGCGCGAAGGGCCACGAAGAGATCGGACCAGGTGTAGCCTTGGCCGGGGCCAGGGATCTCAAAATGGTCGCCAGCGGCATTGGGAGATGCGTTGTAGACCCCGCTGAGCCGGACCTCGACCCCGGCGGCCGGCTGACCGTTGACGTCGACCAGTCGGCCGCGAATGACCTGCTCGGGTCGGAGGCGGATCTCCGCCGCAGGGTGCTCGGCGTCCGGATCGAGCTTCAGGCTGCCGAAGCCGGTGCCAGGCACGCGGGCACCGGCCAGGGCGTAGACGTCCTGGAAATGAGCCGACGCGGTGCGCGGCACTTCGATGTGGAAGCGGCCCTCGCCATCGGTTGCCCCCTTGCCGAGCAGGATGTAGGCATTCTTCTCCACGTCGATTCCCGACTCCGGCGCACGAGGCGCGCCGATGATGTCGACCTGTGCGTTCGCCGTCGGCTTGCCTTGCAAGTCCAACACATGGCCAGTCACGGTCATCCGGCCCGGAGCCGGGGCCTCGGCCTTCTCTACCGGGTGGGGTCGATCGACAACTCGTGGTGCGTCGCTCGCCGCCGGGCTTGCCAGCGGCTTGACGGGTTCCTCGCCCACGGCCAGGCCGTGGGTGAGCAGCAAGCCGGCGCCGGTGGCGACGGCCGCCACGAGCAGCAGGGAGAGAGCGGTGAGCCTGAGCGTGTGGAGCAGCATGGTACGAAGGACCTCCTGGGCCAGGGTCGTCGCCGAGGCGGAGCAGGCTCCGCTCGCGGCGTGACGGGCCGCGAACGCAAAGGCGGTCGCGGCCTGGGTCGTGGTGGAACACAGGAGGGGTGAGACGGACGCCGAGGCGGACCGAGGGGCCAGTGCCGCGGTCAGCGCGGGACCCGAGAGCGTGACGCCGCGGCGCAACAGGCCGCGACGGAGCTTCTCCCGGGCGCGGGCCAGCCGGCTCCGGAGCGTGCCGACCGGCCATCGCAACCGATGCGCGGCTTCGTCCAACGCGAGGCGCTCGAAGTAGCAGAGCAGGATCGCCGAGCGGAAGACGTCCGGTAAGCGGTCGATCTCGCGATGAAGGGCCTCGGCTTGCTCACGCTCGAGCATCGACTGGTCGGCCGGCGCATCGGTAGGGGCCGTTGCGGAGCGGACGGCTCCATCCGCTTCAGTTCTACGTTGACGCGCGTTCCGGTCGCGAGCCTTGCGGGCGGTGCGGAGTGCTACGCCGTAGAGCCAGTTGCCCAGCAACTCGGGCTCGCGAAGCGATCGGGCCTTGCGGGCGAGAACCAGGAAGACGGCCTGGAACGCGTCTTCAGCGTGATGGCGATCGCCGAGGAGCTGGCGGCAGACGCCCAGCACCATCGGCCCGTGTCGGGCGACGAGCACGGCGAAGGCGGCCTCGCCGCTGTCGTCGCGCCGGGTGACGAACCGCTCGAGCAGTTGGCGGTCGGAGAGTCCGGTGGCCGAACCCCCGTCGAAAAGCGTGCCGAGCTGTTGGGCCAGCGATGGCGATGCCGCGTGAGCCATTGCCGCGGAACCCTCGGGTGTAAGGTCAAAGTCGATGCCTGGGACGGCTCGGGAGCCCGATGCGCCCGGCGTCCTCTCATCCCCTCGAGCCTGTACTGCCTGGCTGGCGTTCATCTTATCCGAGGTTGTCCCTGAAAATTTGTCAGAACCACGGAATCGAGGGAGAGCCGGGGAATCCGCAGGATCGGCCACTCGGCTCGACCCACGGCCGCGGACGGTCGGAGATCTCGTCGCGATTCGTCGCACGAGGGAGGTCGGTCAACACGGGTGACGACGCCATAACTCTCCACGCCCAACATTTGTTGGGAATTGACGTCAGCCCTTCCCTTTTTTTGCGGGGTGCCGCGGTCCCGTGACCGTCGTTGTCCTTGCGTCAAACCAAGAGATACTGAATTAATGAATTGGATTCGCCTGCCGTTTGGTTTCTTGACATTACTCCAAGGCACCATTACTCTTGAGCCAAGCCAATCTCCAGATCCGGGCCCCATAGGGAATCCCCAACGTGACGAAGAAAGAAATCGTCAGAATGATTTCCGAGGAAATGGGGCTGACCCAACTCCAGACCAAGGACATCGTTCAGCGCACCCTCGATGAGATCACGCGCACGCTGGTCGCCGAGGGGCGAATCGAGCTGCGGAACTTCGGGGTGTTTGAGATCAAGCGGCATGCTCCTCGAAAGGCTCGCAACCCGAGGACCGGTGAGAAGGTCGACATCCCGGCCAAGAATGTGGTGACGTTCAAGCCGGGCAAGGAGATGGAGGAACAAGTCCGCAAGATCGACCTGAAAACGCTCCCGGAGCCCGCGGTTGAGCCCGAGCCCGAATCCGAATCCGGCAGCGGGGCGGAAGCGAGAGACGGGGAAGACGAGGCCGCGAAATCGTTCCCCAGGCTCGCCTGAAGAATTCATCCCCCCTCCCAAGTCTTTATCCCCCCGATATGCGATTCTCCTCCACGCCGAGGTCCACCCCCTTTGGCCGTGGAGGTCGTCTTACGTACGCAGGACCCACACTGAGGCATGAGGCGCCTTGGCCTGCTCATCGAGCCTGGTTTTGCCCGCAGACCGCCCAGGTCTGGAGAGGCGGCTGAAGGCGGTCGACTCCGCCTGCAGCGGTTCTCGCTCGCCAGTGAGGCGAGCGGGGAGCGTAAGCTCCCTGTCTTTGTGAAGACGTGGTCCAACGATTTGTTCGCTCGCACGCCACCCAAGGAATCCTCGGGCTCCTAGCGTGCTCTGAGATCCGAGTTCGATGGGTCCACGCCAGTCCCCATGATTTCCGTGCGTCATCCGACGGTAAACCGCCGTAATCGCGCACGCGCGGAACCAGTCAGCCTTGGTTGCTGTGAGGGTGTTGCCCACCTGTTGCGCCTCAGAGGAGAGCGGCGGCAACGCTCGCCAAGTCTCTTCTCAAAAGGCAATGGAAGGCCGAGTTCGTCCGACACGACCACGTCTCGTGGCTGCACCAAGCCCCGGTCCTCGAGCCAAGAGTTGCCGTCAAATTGGACTCATATGCCACGTCTTTTTTATTGGTTATCGATTTTTTGAACGGAATTGGTTATCATTGGGTCTTGTGCCGCACGACTTTACGACCATTGAAAAATCTAGGCATGGCCAAAAAAATGAACCCTAAACACTATCATACGCCAATCACCGCAAATCCGCCTCGCAAACGCTGCCCGATTTGCCACCAATCCGTCTACTCGCTCGCGGGTATCCACCCGCAGTGCGCGATGCTCCAAGCCGATCCGCCCCGGCCGCGAGCCAAGAAGCCGGACGCCACTGAGCCAGTTGCCATCGCGGTCGTTGAGACCGTTGTTGCCGACTGACTGAACGGCTCGATTGAGAGAGATTCGTCATGACGTGGGCGGCTCAGGCCGCCGCAAGGCGGCCTGAGCTGATCCTCTTGCTCGGAGGCCGCCTTTTGGGGGTTGGATTGATTGGCCTCAGGCGGCGGCGTGAGTGAACGGGCTCTCTTCCCCGCGAACCACGCGCTCATTGATGATGTAGGTATGCCCTTCGGGGTGCTCGGGCAACTCGAACATGATGTCGAGCATCATGCGCTCGAGGATTGACCGCAGGGCTCGTGCCCCCGTCCCTCGCGCTTTGGCCTGACGCGCGATCTCCCGTACGGCCTCGTCGGTGAACTCGAGCTTGGCCTTGTCGTGGTGGAAGAGGACCTGGTACTGCTTCAGGATCGCATCCTTCGGCTCGGTCAGGATCCGCGCGAGGTCCTCGACCGAGAGCTGGTTCAGGCTGCTGATCACCGGCAACCGGCCCACCAACTCGGGGATCATGCCGAATCGTTCGAGGTCTTCGGGCGTCACCTGGACCATCAGCTCGTTGCGCTCGAATTCCGCGTCCGGGCTGGCGGCGTGGCCGAAGCCGATCATCTTGCGTCCGAGCCGCTTGCCGATGATCTCTTCCAGGCCGCCGAACGTCCCACCGCAGATGAAGAGGATGTTCGAGGTGTCCACTTGCAAGTACTGCTGCTCGGGGTGCTTACGCCCGCCCTGGGGGGGGACGTTGGCGATCGTGCCTTCGAGCAGCTTCAAGAGCGCTTGCTGGACCCCTTCACCGGAGACGTCGCGAGTGATCGAGACGTTCTGTGAGGTTTTGCCGATCTTGTCGATTTCGTCGATATAAATAATTCCGCGCTCGGCCAGCGAGACGTCGAACTCCGCCTCACGGACAAGCTTCAAAATGAGGTTCTCGACATCCTCGCCGACATACCCGGCTTCGGTCAGGGTGGTGGCATCGCCAATCGCGAACGGGACTTTGAGCCGACGGGCCAGGGTTTGCGCCAGGGCCGTTTTGCCGCAGCCGGTCGGGCCGATCAGGAGGACGTTGCTCTTGGCGACCTCCACGTCCTTCAACGCGGGATCGTCGATCTGCCGGGTTGAGGCCAGCAGCCGCTTGTAATGATTGACGACGGCGACCGCCAGGGTCTTCTTGACCCGATCCTGGCCGATGATATACGTGTCGAGGTGGGCCACGAGCTCGCGGGGGGTGGGTAGCTCCCCGTCAAGGGCATGCTTTTGCTCGTGCTTGGAGAAGATCGAGTCGCAGGCCGTGACGCATTGACCGCAGACGTGCGACGGCATGCTCCGGATCCCGGTCGAGACCAGGGCATTCCCTTCAACCATGGGACCGACTTCGGTCGTCGCCCGGCCGCAGAAGTCGCAAAATGTCGGCGGAGCCCCTTCTTGTCCCTGTCCTCGACCGAATCCCTGTCCTTGGTCCTGGCCGCCATTCTCTTGCGTCATGGTTCCCTTCCAGCGAAGCCGCGAGGCCGGTCATGAAGTCCCCGCCCGTCGCAGAGGAATTCCGATTCTGTCTGCTACCAAGGATAAACCGGCGAGCCTGGAAATCCCAGACGTCCTCCTGAGGAAAAGACCGGAAGGCGCCCGGCCGTTCGCTTTGGGGACTGACGGCCGGCACGGCTTTGGCCCCTCCCTCTTTTCATTTTTCTTTCTCAGACTCGAGCCATCGCCTGCCGCCTCGCCTCGACGACGAGCCGCCGATCCGACGCCGCCAGGTCAGCCCAGCGCTGCTGACGCAGCTCCGAGAGCGACGTTCCGGCACTCGGTCGGCGGCCGTTCCGCTCGCCTTCCTCGCGGACGGCTCGCAAATTCTCGGCGACCTGCTCGGGCGAGAGCGCGGCCCGCGTCGAAGCGTCGGCCGCTTCGTCACGAGGCCCCCCCGCGCGTCGGCGATTGCGGCTCGGGACGGCCCCCGACGGTCTTCTCCCCACCTTGCCCGGCTCAAATCCGAGGGCGAGCGCCCGCTGATGGCGAATCTCCCTCGCGCGGCAGGTGGCGCATAGCATACCGGCTCGCCCGAATCGCTCGCCTCGATAACGCACATACTGCGGACCGTCGCTCCGTTTCGATCCTTCGGTCGTTCCGCAGCAGACGCAGGGGGCGGCAGTTGGGGTCACCGGGTTTGGGATGATCGCGGTCGGCATGAAACAGTCCCTCCGAGGCTGGTGGCTTTACTTCAACGGTCGGTTGTGCGTGCGAGGTGTCAGACGTTTGGATGCTCCCATTCCGTTCGGAAGTCAGCTTCATGACGCCGAGAACAACCTCCCCGTGACGAGGCGGCGGGTCCCCATTCTCCAGTGGATGCCCCCCTCCGAGTCGGCCGCGACGCCGCGTCCGTCACGGAAGGTCAGGCGGTGCCCGGGCGTGAACTCGTGGAGCGCCCGGAAGAGGTCGCGTTGCGCGACCAGATGACCGTGGCGGGCCGCCACGGCACTGGCGGAATCCCGATCCGGGGCCAGGGCCCGCACCTGCTCCAGCGTGTTGTGATGGGCGGCGAACATCGCACGGAGAATCATCGCTTCAAGACTCGGCATGACGCGCTCTCCTCTTGTTCCCGACACTTCAACCGCTCCCTGATCCGGAGCAGATCCATGGGACGCATGAAGCCCGAGACGACTCCGCTCGATTTGAAGGAATTGTTGCAATTGTTTCTGAAGGTATCCTAGTCGCGATTCGGGCGGTGTCAAGCGGTTTATTTAACGGAATTGTGGGAATGATTGCAGGGGCCGGGCGGGCTCTGGACCTCGCGTGGCGGAATTGCAACAATAGCGTCAATGGCGAAAGATCATGGTCTCAAAATTTACTTTCGAACGACGCCGAAGTTGCGGGGGTTTTATAACCGCCTGACGGGGGCGCTTCGCGCCACGGACGCGCTCTCGTCGAAGAAGGGATATACGTCCAACGACGCGATCATCAACGCGCTCCTGCTTTGGGCCGCGGATCGAGACCCCGATGACCTGGCGGAGGATCTTGGTCCTCATCTCACGCATTTCGAGGACGTTTGGGACGAGGTTTTAGCCTCCCAGACGACGTCTGAGCCGCCCGGGACCGAGCCTGAGTCGGAGGCCGAACCCAGGCTCGGCGCCTCGTCTGGGGCGAGTGAGGATCAGCCATGGGTGACCGGAGGCATTCGCCAACGAACCGATGGCGACAATGCCCAGATCACCCGTAAGAATCGTCAGTCACGCGAGGGCACGAGCCGCAAGCCGAACCAGGTCCAGGGCAACTCGGAGCCGGTGAAGGGGAAAGGTAAAGGGGGCGGCAAGGGGAAGGCGTCCCCTTGACGGTGGGTTTGTCGCTCGAATCGTGGGTTACTCCAGCCCGACCGCCATGACAAACGGGCCGATCGCGAACGCCTCCAGCTTTTTGGTCTCGTGCTCGGCCGCCCATCGGACCCAGCGGTTGCGCGTTCCCCAGATCAACTCGATGACGACGATCTCGTCGGTCAATCGATTCCGCTTCACCACCTCGACCCGGAACCAGAGCGGGATGCGGCACCGGACTCGAACCTTGTCGAGCGGAGCAGGCGCAGGGGAAGGCGAGGAAGCAGGGGGCGGTGGCGGTGGAGGTGGGGTGAGCGTGACGATCATCATGGGCTCCGACGCCGACGCATGGACAGGATCGAATCTCTAAAATCGGTCTCCGCTCGCTTGAGCGCTGATGTTGATCTCTGAGGCATCCCTGGCCTCCTGAAACCTCCCCTCCCTCTGACCCTGAATCCGATCGCCGCGGGCCGAGACTCCCTTTCGCGAGCTTCATTCGGCCTCCCCCTTTCCTGGGCTCTGACATGCCACCTCAGATCGGCTTAATTGAGGAGAATAGTGTTAGTGCGTACACTGACTATGAGGGATTTCATGCGACTTGTCAATTGAGCTGTTTGGGAAAATTCGCTGGGGCTCTCAGGCCTCGGATTACAAGATATTGAAAAGTGCTTGATTGTTGGGGTAATGCGAAGTTTCACGAAGATTTCACTGTCAACCCACGGGGGTTTTCGAGTAAGACTCGACCTGCAAAAGTGACGTTGCTGGTCTGATCCCCGCCCCATCTTGGGGCGGAGATCGGGGGCGACGAGGACGATCTTGGCTGGGAGGAACCGCGGATGACTGCCGTGCTGTGTCGAAGACTGCTTGCGCCTCTTTTCCTGGCGACCCTCGCCCTACCGGCGCGGGGGGCGGATCTGATCGCCCTTTCGCCACAGACCATCGAGCGGTTTCTTCCCCAGGGCAAGGAGGTCGATGGGATCTACGGCGACTTCGTGCTGGCCAACGACCAGCTCGTTGCAGTGGTCGCGCACCCCAAGCGAGGCCGGAACGCCAACATGGGCGTTCGCGAAGTCGGGGGCGCGCTCATCGACCTGACGCGCCGCGAGCGCCAGAGCGATCAGCTCTCGGCCTTTTATCCGGGGGCGCAACTTCGCGACCTCAGGTTCGCCGGGATCGAGGTGGAAGCCCCGACAATGTACGAGGCGGCCGAGCTCGATCGGGTCTTCGTCCAGGCGCGTCGCGTCACGCTCAAACTGGTCGCGACGCCCAAGGAGAAGGAACCCGACGTCGAGGTTGCCTACACTCTCGAGGACGGCTGGCCCTCCGTGTTGGTGACCACCACCTTCTCGAACCGGGGGACCAAGCCGATCGATGTCGACTTGCTCGACGCGATCCGCGCCGATCACTCGTTCGAGTCGAGCCCCGAGGCCCCGACCCCCTTGTTTTGGGCGTACGACAAGCATTTCGGCCAGGCCTACGGGGTCGTCGCCGAGGGCCGTGAAGTGCTCGCCGCCAATGCCAGACGCCTGCTTCTGCGCTATCGCGACGACGACGGTAAGGCGGCCGTCCGGATCGCCCCGGGCGCGAGCTACCGGTTCGCCCGTCGGCTCATCCCGGGTGCAAACCTGTTCGACGTCCGCCGGGTCGCCGACGGCCTGGCCGGCAAGAAGGATCGTCCCGTTCGCCTCACGGTGAAAGACGAAGGCGGTCGCCCCGTGTCCGAGGCCGATGTCGTGCTCGCGCTGAGCGGGAAGCCGTACGCCTGGGGCCGGACCGACGACGCGGGACAGGTGCGGCTCACCGCAAGTGACGCGGCGGGCGAATTGACGGTCTCGGCGCTCGGGCACGACGCAAAAAAGGTCACGCTCCCTCCGGATGCCCCGGAGTCGCTCACGGTCGAGTTGCCCGTGGCCGCGACGGTCGTGGCCCGGATTACCGACGCTGACGGTCAACCGACTCCTTGCAAGGTTCAGTTCATCGGCCGCGACGGCACGAAGAGTCCTGACTTCGGCCCGGACAGCGGCGAGCACGCGGTCAAGAACGCGTACTACAGCCACGACGGCCGCTTCCGCCGTGACCTCGAGCCCGGTTCGTATGACGTGATCGTCAGTTATGGACCCGAGCACGACGCCGTTTTCACCAAGTTGGATCTGAAACGCGGTCAGGAGTCACTCCTCGAGGCGAAACTGGTCCGTTCCGTGAAGACCGACGGCTGGATCAGCGCCGATTTTCACAGCCATTCCAGCCCCTCCGGCGACAACACGGCCAGCCAGCTCGGCCGCGTGCTCAACCTCCTCTGCGAACAAATCGATTTCGCCCCTTGCACCGAGCACAATCGGCTCTCGACCTATGACCCCCACCTCAAGCACCTTGGCGCTGAGCGGCGGATGGCCACGTGCGTCGGGATGGAGCTGACCAACGTTCCGCTCCCTTTGAACCATCAAAATGCCTTCCCGCTGGTGCTTCGGCCCCACACCCAGGACAACGGTGCACCGACGACCGACAATGACCCCGAAATCCAGATCGAGCGGCTGGCTCTCTGGGACGGCGCCAGCGACAAGCTCGTGCAGGTCAACCACCCCGACATCGGCTGGATGTTCCACGACCGTAACGGCGACGGGACGCCCGACACCGGCTTCGCGGGCATGCGTGGGAAAATGGATGTCGTCGAGGTCCACCCGCTCCATACGATCTTCGCCAAGCCGACGACCCAGGCCCGCGGGCTGACCCACAACAATACGGTCGTCAACTGGCTCCAACTGCTGAACCAAGGTCTCCGCATTCCGGGTGTGGTCAACACCGACGCGCACTACAACTTTCACGGGTCGGGCTTCCTGAGAAACTACTTGCGGAGCCCGACCGACGACCCGGCCGAGATCCAGACGCTCGACATCGTCCATACCGCCGAGCGTGGTAACATGGTCATGACGAGCGGCCCGTTCCTCGAGGTCGAACTTCGCGCGGAGGGAAGCTCGGGGGCGGCCGCGATCCCCGGCAACGACCTCTCCGCCCCCGGCGGCGCGGCGCTGCTGAAGGTCCGGGTCCAGTGCCCGAACTGGTTTGACGTCGACCGCGTTCAGGTCTTTCTCAATGGCCAGCCGGCCGAAACGTTGAACTTCACGCGGGAGTCGGCACCCGCTCGATTCTCCGACGGTGTCCTGAAATTCGATCAGGAGATCCCGCTCCGGCTCGAACGCGACACCCACGTCGTCGTCGTTGCCATCGGCGAGCGATCGGCGCTGGGACCGGTCATGGGGCCGGACCACGCCAAGGACAAGCCCGTGGCGGTCTCGAACCCGATCTACGTGGACGTCGACGGCGGCGATTTCAAGCCCAATGGCGATCTCCTGGGCGGCTTGCCCGTCAAGGGCGGTCGCTGAGCGCCGATGTTCCCCTCATGACATGACCGGCCAGGCCGATTCCGTTCGGCCTGGCTTGGTCTTGGTGGTTACGGCTCTTTCCGAGAGTGTCGCCACGTGACCGAGGGCTCTTGCCGTCCGCGACGCTCTGGGTCGTCTTCCCCGGCGGGTGGGGCCGCGGAGCGGCCAAGACGGCATTCCCACGCAGAGCATGGAAACGAGTTTCTCCCGCGAATTTCGGCCTCCGGGGTAGACAGACGGCTCGGTTACCTTGTGACAGACTCCTCTTTCTTTATGTTTTTTTTCAGCGAAAGGACGCAAGAAACCATGGCGACTGGAAACGATCGGCGCAACTTTTTGAACGCGTTGGGAGCCGGGGCCTCGGGCGTCCTTCTCGCGTCCGCCGCGGGAGCAACGAACGCGGCCGACGAACTTGGGAACGGCAAAGTCTTCAAGGGAACCTCGAAGCAAGGCGACATCAAGGAAGCGCTCGACACCGCGATCCAGGCTGCGATGGCCTCCGCCCGCGGCAACGACCGGCAGGTCAGGTGGACATTCAAGAGCCTGTCAGGAGTCAACGGCGGCATCATCGGAGCGCACGAAGTCACAGTCACCATTGAGGCGGTGATTGTTTAAGCGGCCAGTGCCTTCCTGAATTCAAGGTGATCGGAGCTACCCCCCTGAAACGGCATGCGTTTCCAGGGGGGGCTGACTCCAGACTCGGCTCATACGGCCGCGGCGACAGCGTCGGTCATGGCCCGGCCGCGCTTGGCGATGAACGCGCGGGCCTTGGCGATCTTGGCCTTGGTTTCCTCGGGTTCGCGAACGAGTGCCAGCAGGCGATTCGAGATCTCTTCACCCTGGGCGGCCTCAACCTCGAAGAGCCAGTCGCCCAGACCGACGTCGCGCCACATTTGCCCCTTGCGCGTATCCGTGGGCTGGCGGACGTGGATGGCTGGGGTGCCGTTGGCGATGGCGATGATGGGCGAGTGCATTTCGCAACTGACGACGGCGGCGGCCCGCGCGTAGGTCGAGGCGGCCTCGTCCGTCAGCCAGTAGTCCGGGCGGACGACGACCTGCGGCTTCACATCCTCGGGAAGCCGATCGAAGAGCAGGGGGCGGAGCAACTCGACCTGGTACGTCATCTCCGGACAGAGCAGGGCCTTGTTTCCCGTGGTCCGCACCCAGCCGACGATGGCGGCCCGGAGCTTGGCGTGGTCCGACTCGGCGTGCGCTTCGTTCACCGCTTCTCGCTTCGCGACCTCCTCGGGCTTCACGCTCTTGCGGATCTTCCAGTAGGGCGTATAACGCAGGCGCGGGACGAAGCAGGCGAACTTCCCTGGCTCCAGGGCGTGCTCACGGAGAAACGCGTCGGCCTTCGAGTCGTCGCGGAGGTCGAGGAAAAAGGTCGCGTCCGGCCCGAATTCCCGGTGCGGGCAGGGGGACTTGCTCGCCTCGAGGGCGTGCAGCGAGTCGGTGTCGCGGCAGAAGACGGCTTTCGCGTCGCCGAGCAGGTCGCGCCTGTCCTTGATCTCGGCATCATTGAGCGTGATCCCGCCAATGACGTACGGCTTGCCCGTCTTCCGCCACTTGGCGATGTCGGCCGCGGCGACGAAACCAGGCCCCGACCCGTGCAAGCAGACGTCGCACTCCTCGAGCGCGGCGTTCTTCTCCTCCACCGTCTTGGCGATCCGGAGCCTGGGAAACCGCGCCCGGAGCATCGCCTCTACACCGTTGTCGATCGACGACGGCCAGAGCGTGACCTCTGGCTCGGGTGACTGGGTTTCCAGCAGGGTGAGCATCCCCGGCGTATGGGCGATGTCGCCGATGTTAATCGTCTGCCACGAGGAGCGAAGCAGGATCCGTCGTGGTGCTTTTTTCCCAGGCGCCGCGCCGGCGATGGAAACCGCGGCCGCGCCCACGGTGGCGAGGAAATGACGACGTGAGAGTCGATGACTCATGCGCGTTTGATCCTCTTGAATGAAACGAGGTCCGTTGCGGGGGCGTGCTTCTTCCGCTCCCATTGAGCGCCGGGCAACGCAGTGCGGAGGACCGACCGTTCGAGAGGTTGCAAGCGCACTTTGGACCCAACGGCCGCACCCGGACGCGACGACCCATCCTGTCACACCCGCCAAGCGCTGTAAACAAACCGCCCGAATCCGGCTTGCGTCGTGCTTCGGTGTTCCAAATTTGTTCCAGTCAAGGCAGGTCAGGAGGGTGGTGCCGTTCCTCGAAACCGGCGATCCGCCGGATGTCGGCGAAGATCGCCATGATCGCCAGGTTGCGCGCCGAGCAGACGTCGGGATCGATCTCGGCCTCCTTGCCAAACTCGTCGCGAGTCGTTGCGCCGATCTTGGGGACGGTGACACGGAGCAGCGTTGCATAAACCTTCAGTCGCTCCGTCTGCGCGTCGTAAACGTCCGGGATCTCCTCCTCGAGCGCAGCGTCGTCGTCCTCGACGAACACGTCGTCGGCATTGGCATCGAGAGCGGGGTCGGTCGTCATCCGCTGAGTCTCCACGGGCCGGGGCTGAGGGGCGAACGGTCAAAAATCGTGATGCGGATCGGCCGGGCCGTACGGGGTCGGCCGACGGATTGCGGAGCGAACCAAGGTGCGTGGCGGCAGGGTTTCAGGAGGGAATCGGCGTCGATTCCCCCAAGCTTCAAATAGCCCAAGTCTCGGTGCCATAGGGTCTTGCCGTGCCCCGTCAGCCGTCCGAGAAGCTCGGGGCAAGGTCGTCGCAAGGCTCCGTTACCCGCAATTCCGGCGACCGCCGGGCAGGGCGTTCCCGATTTCAGGGTGACGGACCGTCACAAATCCCCGGACTCGCCCGTAGAACTATTCAGGCAATCTCTTTTCCTGCGCTGGCGTAGTACGGTATACTGGCGCAAGCACGCAGATTAACCCCAATGAGCACAATGGCTTTCGTCGGACGGTGAGACTTGCAGCGGCACGGGTCAAAGCCTGTGAACCAAGGCTCACGCGGACGGATTCGGGAACGTCAAATTCGGTGGGTGCGGAGCATCTCGCACCCGAGTCGCGACGTTCACGAGAACCTTGACCTTCAAGCAAGATCATCCTGTCGTCGTTCTCCATGCCGGGATCTGATACCATCAGCCTTTCGCCCGAGAAGCCGCCGCCCATCAACTTCATAAGGCGGAGGATCCGGTCGAAAGCGCGTCCCGGCCGGTGATTGAAGTGCATCAAGCCAGACGAGACGATTTGTTCAGCGAATCCGGCTACCCCTCTAGTCGATTGAGGACCGAACCATGAGACGTCGCGGGTTTACGCTCATCGAACTCCTGATCGTCATGGTGATCATCGGGATCCTCATCGCCTTCATCCTCAAGGCCGCCATGGGAGGCGTCCGCCGCGCCGAGGAGAAGGCGACCATCGCCTTGATCGCCAAGCTTGAGCAGGCGTTCACCGACCGAGTGGATGCGCTGACAACCTATCGGGCGGATCCGACTCCGTTTCACTACGCGTTGGCATCACTGTATAACGGTACGTCGCTGAATCCAGACGGCTCTCTGAAGCCGATTCAGAGCGTCCAGCGTGCCCAGGCCATTGCCCAGTTCGACTACGTCCGGGCGCAACTTCCGGATGTGTTCGTAGTCCAAAACGCGAATCCTTCGACGACCGCAGCGGGGGATTACCCATTCAATTTCGCTGGAGCAACCGCCACCGTTCCTATTGGAGCCGACAACGCGGGCAACGGAACGGTCACTGGAGTCTACGGCGCTGCCTTTGAAATCGCTGGCGGGTTATATAAGCAACTTGGCTATCATCCCAAGGGCTACGACGGCAACGACAACAACGGCGATGGCAGTGTAGACGACGCATTGGAAGGGATCGGGAGTCTGCCGGCCGCTGAGCAGGCAGTCGTGTTGCAACGACTCGCTAAGCACACGCACAAGACCGCTCGTTCGGAGATGCTCTACGCGATCCTTGTCGAAGGCGGTGGGGTGTACGGTAGCTCATTCGACAAGGACGACTTCACAAGTAAAGAGGTCCAGGATACGGACGGCGACGGGCTAATGGAGTTCGTGGACGCGTGGGGCGAACCGCTTCAATTCTACCGCTGGCCGATCTTGTACCGCTCGGATTCGCAGAAGGGCTACCCCGACACGGCGAAGTTGACACTCGACGCGGCCGCCGGTCTCAAGCCTGGTCCCTACTCCAGCGCCTACGAGTCACGCGAACAAAACCCCATCGATCCGAACCAGACCTTAGTGGCACCAGCGTGGTGGGGAAGCAGCTTCAATACCGCCGTCCCGGCTGTCGTTGGAGTCAACGCTGGTTCGCTCAGTGGTCAAGCAATCACGTTTATGAATAATTTTGGGCCATGCCTCGTCGATCCAACCGCGTTGAACGCCGGAGCACCGTCTAGCGCCACGTTCTGGGATCGCTCGACCGTTGCGAGCCCGACTGCCACCGGGCCAATTTATCCCCGCCGTGCGTTCTACAGTCGTTTTCTGATCCTCTCCGGGGGGCCAGACAAGATGCCAGGCGTCGCCCAACTTGGAGTTAACTACGCCGGCATCGACGATCGGAGCACGATCGAGATTCCGGGTGGCACCACCGGCACAAGAGATACAAGTGGTGCTGCTGTATCTCCAGGCGCGGTCATCAACCTGCTCATCGAAAGCCAAGGCGGTAAGGTCGATCTGAACCGGGCTGACCAGTTTGGCAAGCTGTCAACGTTTGGCACGAATGGCCGCAACGATACCAACTCCCAACTCGAGTACTACAGCCAAGACGACATCACAAGCCAGAACCTTCAGGGCACTGGCGGCCCGCTTCAGTAATTGCCTTGGCTTCGGGTAAGCAAGTCCTGTCTCTCTCTGGTGCTTGATTTTCCCCCTCTGCTCCCTTTTCCGGGGAGCAGAGGGGGCTTTTGCAATTGCCGATTCTCGAGACCAGGACTTTCTCACAAAGCCTGGCCTGTGACGTGGTGATGAAACGCCGCTTGACCTGCTGAACGATCCAACTCGTCCAGCCCGGTTCCACCTGGTGATTGACCGGATGCCGTCAAGCCTCTCGCGATGCCCTGGCTTTGCCGACCGAGCAGACCGGCTTAAGGTGTGGAACACGTCGCCAATTCCCACCGCCTTCGTGAAGCCGAATCACTGGGATTTCCTCCACGGTCATTCGCCGTCCCACAGGCGAACGACCGGTCGGTTGGCTGCGCCTCACGAACCGCCGGTTCAGAGCGTCGATGATCTCGCCGGCAGTTGTGTCGTTGGCCGAGCGTAATCCGTCGTCAATGTCCATCGCGGCCCTCGTGCGCGAGCGACTCGGCTCCGGGCAGTCCCGGCTCCGCCGAACGCTGGTCGATTCCTTAGCCTGTTGAGAAAAATCAACGAGCGGCTAATTATTTGCTTGGCGCTTGAGTCGAGCATACGTTTTGTGAATTATCATAACGATGGACTTCGGTTCGAAGAACATCTTGTGATTGGCCATTGATTGCCTAGGTTGAGAGGGCCAATGCTCGATTTGCTTTTATTGCAAGGTCCTCGATATAAGTCATTGATTGATGGCATGATTGACTGGATAGATGTCAGTAATGGGAGCTACGGAGAGCCAGCGTCTCATCGAACTCAACTCGAGAGGACTGGGTCATGGTGCAACGCGGATTCACGCTGATTGAATTATTGGTAGTGATAGTAATTATTGGAATTCTTATTGCCTTTATCATTCGTGCGGCGATGGGTGGTGTCCGTCGTGCCGAGGAGAAGGCGACCATCGCCTTGATCGCCAAGCTCGAAACCGCGATGACGGACCGGGTGGACGCACTGACGAACTATCGGGCTGAACCGACGCCGGCCCACTACACGATGGCCGCTCTTCATCATCGTGGTGCGAAGCGCATCGAGAGCATTGAACGTGCTCAAGTCATTGCTCAATTCGACTACCTCCGGTCTGTGCTTCCCGATGTTTTTTTCGTCCAACCCAAGGCTGTGGTCACCCCGGGGTTCTATCCGGTGAACTTCGCGGCTGCGGTGTTTGGCGTGGCGGGCAATGCGACGGATTATATGCTGCCGCTTGGGGCTAACGCAGGCGGAGTCCCTGTTAGAGGAATGTATGGCGCCGCGTTCGAAGTGTCCGCCGGCATTTATAAGCAACTTGGCTACTGTTCGAAGGGGTATGATGGTAACGACAATAACAGCGACGGTTACATCGATGACTTTTTCGAGGGAGTGATGGATTTATCCGAGGCCGAAGTAGTCGTGATCAAAGAGCGACTTGCGAGGCACAAGCACAAGACCGCCCGAAGTGAGATGCTCTACGCGATCCTCGTCGAGGGGGTCGGCGTATCTGGAGGCGTATTTGACCGCGATGATTTCACGAGCAAGGAGGTCCAGGATACCGATGGGGACGGTCTACTTGAGTTCGTCGATGCTTGGGGCGAACCGCTTCAGTTCTATCGCTGGCCGATCCTGTTCCGATCGGATTCGCAGAAAGGGTTTCCAGATCTCGCAAAGCTAAGAGCCGACGTCGCCGAAGGCCGAACTCCTGGTCCGTACTCTAGCGTTTATGAATCGCGCGAGCAGAACCCGCTGGATCCCAACCAAACCTTGTTGGCTCCCGCGTGGTGGGGAAGCGATTTCAATAACGCGGTTCCGGGCGAATATGGCACAGCCAGCGGCAAGATAAGTGGGGCAGCGAGGTTTTTTATGGCTCATTTTATTACGCTTGTTGATCCAATGGCGACATCGGGAACGATTGCCTCTAATGCTACCTTTTGGGACCGCTCAACCGGAACCGATACCGGTTACTACGTCCGACGGGCCTATTACAGCCGGTTTCTCATCCTCTCGGGTGGTCCAGACAAGATTCCCGGCGTGGCGCAACTCGGCGTCAACTACAGGGCCATCGACGATCGAAGTGTTTTTCCTCTCGCCAGTGGTGCCGTAGAGTCGTTGCGGGATTCAAGTGGGTCACCCATGTCTTATTCGAATGTGGCAAACTTGCTGGTCGAAAACCAAGCAGGTCGAGTGGACCCGGATCGCGTTGGTTCGATTCAAAGCGTCCGATTTGGCGGCAAACTGCGAAACGATACAAACACGATGCTAGAATACGTTGGACTGGACGATATCACGAGTCAGATGTTTCAGTCCGTTGGCGGTCCCTTGCAGTAACACTTTTGACATCACGTAGGCAATTAAAACAATCTTGGTGTCCTACCTTTCCTCCGACTCCCTTCCCCTTAGAGCAGCGATTCACTCCGCATCCGCACGTCGATGATGCTTGCCAGTGTTGGCATGTCTTCATTCGGATTAGCAGTAAGAGCGACTCGGCAACCTGAGGCTGGATTCTCGCGATATTAATCTTCAAGGTTGGTTTCACGGTCAGCTGGTCAGAGTTGTAGACCACCTCGGCATGAGGTGGAGACCAACTGAGGATTCGATCGGTTGCCACAGGATCCTCCTCGGCCGATTTCTGACAATACGAGCCGTCCCTCACATATTGCCCGATGCAGGGCATGGTCAGGTTTGCAGCAATCCGAGGACAATCGAGACACTCTTTTGCGAGTTTCAACATCCAGCTCCGATCGAATCGGCGTTGAGAGGGATTGACGACTGGTAGCAGGCCACAACCGCAGAGGAGTGGTATGACTGAAGCGGCCAACTTACGTCGTAGCCAAAATTGTTGATGTCGCCAAAAAAAACTTCAGTGATCATGACACAGACCTGCCCTGTATAAAATGCTCCGTCAAATGTTGTCGTGATCGACCCCGTTCCCAAGATCGTGCCGTCGTCGTCGTTGGTGACGGTGATGCTCCCTGTGCAACCCGGGGCGTTGGTGCGAGCTTCAAAGCAAACCGATGTGATCGAAGTGACGGTGACATTCGTGGTCGAGCACGCCATGACCTCGAAAGCCAGAGTTCGCGTTGCCCCTGACGGGTACGTGATCGTGGCGGTGTAGGATCCGTGGCCGACTCGAAGGCATAGCTGGCCGTTCGCGTCGCCCGTTCCTGTGGCCACTCCTGTGCCGGTGGTTGAGACCGTTGCGCCGGGGACAAAAATCGTCCCGGATGAGGTGCAGCGGAGGAATGTGAAGCAGACCGTTCCCAGTGAATCGCTCGGAAAGGTCACGGACACGTGGTTGTCTTGGTTGCAGACGGCGTTGATTGTCGCGGTGCGATCGGTGGCTCCGGGGACTTGGACGGTTACGCCATAATTGCCCGCGGAGGGGATTTCGAGGCAGCACTGGCCTTTCACGGTGGCCGAGGCTGCCGCGCCCGTGCCTGGGCCAGCGCCTGGGAAGGTGATGGTTGCTGAGGTGTAGTGGGAGCCGCCGTCGGTCAACACAAGGTTGGTGATCTGGCCACCGACGACGTCGAAGGTGCCGGCGGCACCGCTGCCGTCGCCGCTGATGCCGAGGGGGTAGCCGGTTCCGTTGGTGTAACCGGATCCCGAGTGGGAGAGAGTCAGCCCGGTGAGGGTCCCGGAGGTGAGGCCGGTGGCGACGAGGTTCGGGGGATCGGCCGAGTCGTGGATGGTGACCGTGGCGCCGTAGACGGGGGTCGCGGGTGAGCATCCGTCGCTGTCGATCGTGACGCAGATCCGGCCGTTCTCACACGTCGGCGTTCCAAAACCGACCCACTGGAACCGCCAATCGCCGGCGGCGGTCCAGGTGATCGGCACGACCTTGCCGGCCAGGCCCGGCTTGTCGTTGAGCTCGTAGACGTTGGTCGTTCCGCGGTCGCCGTTGGCCATGACCTCCCAGGTGCCGGCGGCGGCGTCGCGGACTTCCTGGAAGGAGTAGGGGGAGGTTGAACCCGAGAGGAGGGCCCAGGTCGGTTGGGGCATGGCCATGGCCAGGCATTTGCCGGTCGGGCTGGACCAGAGGCGGAGGTAGCGGCCGGCCACGGCAAGGTTGGCGAACCGCTCGAGCTTCGCGGCGATCGCGTTGAACAGGTCGGCTTCGATCGGGGCGCCGGGCTTGACGTGTTGGAGTTTGGCCATGGGTCAGCAGGTCCCCGCGAGGAAGCGCCAGTCGCCCGACGCCGATCGCCAGAGCTGGATATACGTGTTCGTCGCGACGGACGTGTTGCCTTCGACCTCGTAAGCGACATCCGTCAGCGTGCCCGCCGTCCAGGTCCCGCCGGAGTCGGGGAACTGCTCGGTGAATGGGTACGTCCCGCTTGCGAGCGGGCCCGTGACCTTGCCCCAGATGGGCTCGGAGGTCACGGCGTCGAGCACGTAGCCGTCCGGGTCTGCGATCATGTTCAGGCTTCCGCCCTGGCCGACGGAGAGGTTGCACTGGTTGGCGGCGTCGATCAGCCGGTTGAAGTCGGTGTCGGTGATCGGGTCGCCCGGCTTGACGCGCGGGAGTTTCACGATGGGTTACCCTCGATAGGCCGACGGGATCAGGCTCGACAGGTCGGACCGCAGGAGGATGGCGGCCCCGTTGTAGCGGGCCTGCTGGGGGCCGTCGACGCCGTTGGGGTCGAACACTTCGTCCCAGCGGAGGATCGGGCGGTAGGCGAAGACGTAAGTTAATGACTGGGTGTAGGTGGCGTCCGTGCTCGCCTCGGTGTGGCTCTTGCACCCGTTGAACATCAGGTAGCCCGGGGCGACTCCCAGGAAGGTCGCGTCGTTGAGCGGCTGCTGCATGGCCGTGAGAATCTGCGCGGCGGGCAGATACGGCACTTGATGCAACTGGATCGTCATGACCGCCTGGGCGATCGGGAACGCGTAGGGCAGATCCTTCAGCTTGTGCCCGTTGGCCAGCGTGACCGCCGACTTCTCGATGGTGACGAACTCGCGGCCGAAGTCGATCTCCTGGGTCGCGTAGACATAGGGGGCGGTGGGGTCGAGCGAGATGTCGGGATTGGGCAGGTAGTTGAACTGAGGGACGTTGTAGTTGACCGTGATCACGGCCTGCGCGAACTGAATTTGCAACGGACCCTGCGTGGCCTTGCCCTTGCCCTCGATGGAAATCTCGCGAGCGAACATGTTGTTGCTCTCGGGATAGCGCGCGGGTGTGGTGAAGGTGGTGGTGCCGCCGACGCCTCCCGAGTGGGTGACGAGCCCGAGGAGGCCGTTCGCCACGGCGTAGCGGTCGGCCCAGTTGCAGAGGAACTTTTTGGTCGCGACCGGCCCCTCGCGGTGGATGCCCTCGTCGAAGCCTTCACGGAGCTCCTGACAGACGATTCCGTTGATGGTCGTCGCCATGCGATCAAGTCCTCCCCCGCGCGAATCGGGCGACGTCGCCCTGTCTGTTCCGGTCCATGACCGCCTTCGTGAGCCCGTCGAGCTTTTTGTTCGTGTTCTTCTGCTCGTCGAGTTGCCTGGCCGCGATCTTGTCCTGCTCGGTCGGCTTCGAGAAGCCGGCCACCAGCATCCTGTCAAGGTATTGCTTGCTGGAGATGACTTTGGAGTCAATCGTGTGCATGGCTGTTGCCGTTGATGCTGATGGCTGCTCCGACTGTGAATTTGGGTTTGGGGTCGGCTCGATCGCTTCGTTGGGCCGTTCCGCTCGCGCCTCGGTGTCGAGGGACCTCATGGGGCTGGCTCGCCCTTTGACGTTGTTGTCGACCCATGCCGATAGCTTGTCCGTCACTCGAGTCGTGAAATCGTCGAGATCATGGGACGAGACTCCCGCCTTGGCCAGGGCCGTTTCGACGCTCAATCGAAGGGCATTCGCTCCGCGCTCGGCTGCTCTGAGGATCGTGTTGTATCCGGACGATTCGAGAGCGTTCGCGAGTCGGCTCGCCTCGCGGTCGGCGGCGCCTTGATCCTGCAAGCCGAGCTGCATCAAGGTCGGGCCGTCCCGGCGTGCCGTCGAATTCACGACTGGCGGGTGGGTGACCGCCGTCTCCGTCTCCGTCTTGGCCGCCGCGAGGGCTGATTTCAGCCGCTCGATCTGGACGCGGAGGCGTTCGCACTCGTGGGCGTATTCCGTGATCTTGAGTTTGCCTTGTTCATGGGCGGTGCCGAGGCTTGTGAGGTTGGTCTCGAGGGCGAGGATTTCCTGGTTCGCTTCGTCAACGCCCTTGGCCCCGGCTTCGTGAATGGCGCGGGCGAGGGCGATTACGCTGGGATCAACAAGCATCGGAGGCAGCTCCTGTCACGAGGAATTCCGGTCCTGGCGCGGCCTCCCAGAGAGCCTGCACATCGCTCGGTGACAGTAGCGCTTCGGCGCCTGACTCACCGCGGCTGACAAGGTTGTCAAGCTGATCGAGCGTGATCGCGCTCACTCCTTCGTAGGCGTCCGCCCGATGGTCCGTGAGCGACTCGAAGATCTCGCCCCAATTCACCTCGGCCAGATCCTTCGGGGGGCGATCGCCGCCGGTCCGACCGTGGGCAAGCCCGCGCCGGAATGCGGTCGAGTGGAGTTGTGCTTCGTCTTCGACCGTCATCGTGGCCGCAAGCGATCTCGCCTGGTCTCGCGTCAGGCTGGGTTGGCAGGACAGGAGCGACAGGTGGAGGATCACGGCCAAGCCATCGGTCGTTGCCAGGGCGAGCCTGGATGCCTCACTCGAGAACAAGGGCGGCCCCACGCGATTGTTTTTGTCGTCGTCATCTTGCGGGAGTCGGTCCTCGAGCCAGGCCAAGATCTCACCGAGCTGACCGAGAGTGAGCGTGCGGGCCCGGTAGGCCGTCCCGTCGAGTACGATGATTCGCGGAGCGTTGGTGACGTTGGGCAAATTCATTGGGATATCTCAAATCTTAATTGCATTTGCATTTAGTCCCTGGGGCCGCGGGCGTCTCGCCTGCGGTCTCAGGGGGGGAGGGGGAGCCAACTTTCTTGACCTGTACCCGGGTTCGTTTCGGCATCGGTTGGGGCGGCGTCACCTTGGCCACGGGACTGGTTTTTAGCTCACTGGGTAGGTGATGGCGCTCGAGCTCTTGACATTCACGGTCACGGCGACGGCTCCGGCCTTGGGGCCGCTCTTGAACGCGAACTTGTAGCAGAGGACTGTGGCGGAGAAGTCATCGGTGCCGTCGGGCTTCAGGTGGACGACGGCGAAGGTCCGCGGTTTGAGCTGCTGGGGGGCGACCGTCGGCTTGTTGCTGGTGTCATAAATAAACGTGATTGTGCCTTCGAATCGCTCGACGCCGTCGAGCACGACCTGGGAACCGCCTGCACCGGTGTGAGTGATGTCATCGGCGTCCACTTCCCAATCGAGGTTGAAGTCGGTGACGGCGAAATCGGTCGCGCCGATCAGGAACTTGCCTTTGTATCCGTGGATGAACGTATTGGGCATCAGAGATTGCCTCAGTGGGGGCGTCGGGTTGTCGCATCATGGGGACGGACGGTCAGGAGACGGCGGTACAACCCGCAATGAGCAGGTTGATCGTGACGTTGTTGCTGCCCGGGTCGAGCTTGAGCGTCTTGCTCGTGCCGCTCGTGACTGCACCGACCCCGGCGCCGACCGACGTCGGATCGGTGAAGTAGCGAATCGACCCGGCGAACACGGTGTCAGTGCCGGTGGCGCCCCAGATCGGTGCCCAGGGGTTCGCGGCTGCCGCCCCAACGATGACGTTGAAGGCACTCGTGGTGGTCACGACCTGGACGACCAACTCTCGCACACGTGCGAAGTTGACCGACGCTCCTGAGAGATCGGTAAGGGCCGTGAGGTCGAGCGTTTGCGGAGTGCTCGCCACCAACGCGATCTGTTTGGCGTAGATCAGGTCGACCTGGCCCGCCCCAGTCCCATTGGCGTACTGGGTGGTCAGCGCGATCGACGCGGGCAAGGTCTGGGTGGTGACGAGACCAGACGTGACCGTCTGGTTGAAGCCTGTGACAAGCTGTACGGTTCCAGTGACGACGGCCATGAGGCCACCTCATCGTTTGGAGGTCGGTGTGGATTGGCGGAAGAGAAAGAGCAAGACGGCTTGATGCGAAAAATGGGAAAGGCCGACTCAGATGGGCCGAGCACGATTCACCATGAAATCGAATACGATCACGCGAGCGTAGGCGGCCGGATGGTCGGCGCTGACGTGCTCGATCGGGACGGAAAACGGGGTACGAGCCCGAAGGTTCATGAGTAAGCCATCGTCGAAAACGAGCGGCGCGTCGTTCAGGGTCTCCGCCACGAGCCGACCCAGATCGCGCGTTCTTTTCTTCTCGGCCGACACCACCGTGAAGCGGATCTGCCCGGTCTCGATCGACGGGGCGACACTTTCGGTGACTGTCATGTAGATCAGATCGCTGCCGGTTTCCTCGTAGACGGCCCACGGTAAGCCAACGCCCCGACGCGCCTCGTCGGCCCAGAACTTGGTGGTCGTGGGCGAAGCCGTGTTCTCCGCGAAGGCCGCCACGACGCTGGGGCTGGCCCGGAGCCACGCGATCATCGCGGCGGGCAGGTCGGGGGCTGAACTCATGTTCGTTCCTCGCAGGAGACCACGAAGGCCGCCCCCCGTCCCGCCTGGTCGGCGTTGCCGTGGACGAAAAGGTGGTGGTTCACGCCGACGTCATCGGCCCAGACGATCTTGTCGTCGGCGACGAGGGAATAGTTGTCGCGGAACAAAACGTTCCACCGAGTTTTCTGGATCAGTCGGGCCGTGTCGTTGTCCAGGAACCGCTCGGGTTCGGCGGGCTGGACCGAGCAGGGAACGTCGGTGGCGAAGGCCGCGCCGTAGGAGTTGGCGTCGACGCCCGCGTCCTCGTCTTGGGTCGGGGAGAAGCGAAAGAGCGCGACGCGGTTCGGAAGGCAGCGAGCGGAAGGGGAACGCACACTTAAACGCTCCAGTCTTTGTAGTAGCCAAGCACGCTCGTCGCCCAGTCCGGGAGGCTCGTCATGGCGTCCTTGGCCGTCCATGAATACTTGTCGGCGGTCTCGCTCTTGAGCGAGGGATCGCCATCGAGTCGGGCAAAGATCCCCTTGACGACCTCCGCGCAAACCTGCTGCAAGTTCTCGGGGATCGTGGCCCACCCGGCCTGATACGTGACCTGGTACTGACCCGAGCACCCACTTCCGCCATCGCCTCCGGCGCCCTCCCATGAGGCTCCGGAGGGGGCGCCGAACGCAGCGCCGAAGCCATTTCCTCCCCAGCCGTGGCACCGCAGGATTCCGGTGGCACGGTCGATGTCGTAGCGGGTTGCCGACGTCGTGAACAGGTCGAGCACCGCCCCATTGCCGAGGGCGTTCTTGGGCTCGCGAACCCCCACGAGACTCGCCGAGGGGTAGCACTCATAGCTCGACTGAATCCGAGCGTTCCAGCCGGCGCCGAGGGTGTTGATCGCCGTGGCCAGAGCTCCCAGCGTGACGTACGAGGTGAAGCTGAGCGTGGTCCTGGTCGTGACCCCGCTCGCGGTTCGGCTCAGGCTCAGGCCGGTGTAGGCGAGGTCGAGATACTCGACGTCGCCGGTCAGAGTGAACGCGACGCTCGCAAACTGGTTCGTGGCCGGGTCGGAGTTGGTGACCGTCAAAACGGACGATCGTCCCGTCGTGACGCTCGCGACCGACTGCACCGGGAAGGCGGACAGTTTGGCCGAGTCGGATTCGCCCCGGTCCTGCCGACCCCCCTCGGGCGTCACGATCTCGGTGTAGGTCGCGAGGCCGAACTTCCGGCTGCAATACCGGATGATCTCACGCGAGGCGGCGGTAATCAGGTTTCCCAGGATCGCGGCTTGCGCCGTGGTGAGCGTGACACCGCCGGCCAACAGGACGTTGGTCGCGTCGGGGACGGTGATCAGATCAACCGGATCGGGGTTCGTAATCGGTGTCGGGACTGCGGGCATGGGCGCTTAGCTCACACTGAGGTCGATGACGAGCAGTTCATAGCCGTCCGCCTTGAACGTGATCTTGTAGTCTTCCGGGTCGAGGTCGATGTTGTTGGCCCAGGCGCCGGTGTCGAGAGTGAGGGTCTGCCCCCGGATCGTGGCCGCGTTCGGGTTGGACGCGTACTCCGACGCGAGGTAGGCGCGCACCAAGGCCCCCCCGATCCCCTGCCCACCGACCGTTTGGTAGCTGAGGTTGCCGGCGGTCGGATAGTCCTGATTCACCGTGACGGAGCCGGTGCCGATGGGGCCGTAACCGTTGGGCGCGGGACTGGGCAGGTCGGCGACCGTGATTCCGTCCGTGACCTTGGAGGTTCCCCCGAACGTGGTCCCGTCCCAGTAGCCGTCGCCTTGACCGATCGCTACGTCGCCCAGTGCGGCGGAACCGCCGGCCCGGAGGTAAATCGACCACGAGTAGTTGCCCGGCGGCGAGGCGGTCGGGAACTGGCAGACGTAGCGGCCGCTGCCGGCGGGCGTCTCCGTGACAAGGGTCGCATAGGTGGCCCAATCCGCATTAACGAATGCGACGTAGGCGGTGCCATTCCAAACGCCGCCGCCACCTTCAATCTGGGCGTAGAGATTTGCGCCCGTGGGGTAGCGGAGACGAAGGGTTGTGTCGGACATCGAGTTTCGCCTTAGTTGATGGGCTGGAGAGTTTTCATGTCACGATATGGTCGATCGTGATACCGTCAGTCGCGACCCCGCGCGGGAACCAGAGGGACGACGTTTCCCCAAGCTCAATCTGATCGCCGAGCTGGAAACGTGCAGGGACAGGGCCGAACCAAAGCGAACGGATCGTGATGGCGGCGCCCTCGCGAGTCCCCGGCTCGCTGATGACGAGGCGGGTTTGATCACCTTGAACGGCGATCCCTTGGACGATCATGAGCGGCATGCTTTGTCCTTATGCTCAGTTGTTCGCAACGACGTACCAGTTGCTCACCCCGTCGGACTGGATCGTCGCATACTTCCACTGGCTCGCCAGAGCGTAGGTTGCCGCCCCGTCGATGAGATTGGCACCCGCCCTGGTCAGGGTGACCGCGTTGGCGGACGCGTCGGTCTTCTTGACCGTGAAGAGCCGTCCCGCGGGGACCGCGTTGGCCGCGGGCAGGGTGACCGCAAACGCACCGCCGGTCGCGTTCCCAAGGATCGTGCTGTCGGAGGTCGTCAACGTGTAGGCGGTCGTCTTGGCAGTCGCGTTGATGCCCGAGGCGAACCCCCCTGGTACCTTGAAACTGAACGCGCCGCTCGAGGTCCAGGCTCTCGGGTCGTTTCCGCCTGCGTTCATCAGTTCCACAAGCCCCGACGCCGGGGTGTACCGCAAGCCGCAATGGCCCACCCCGTTGCCGGCGAGCAGGATCCCGGTCGGACCGACCCCGCCCACCGACAAGCACTGGCCCGACGCGCCGGCCGCGAATATCGAGGCTTGCCCGTAGATCCCCACCGACGCATTGGGGCTGTCGAGATTGAGATAGAGGTTGTTCGTGCTCGACCCGGCCGACCCGGCGTTGATCACCAGGAAGTTGTCCGTGCCGCCGGTTCCCGAGCGAATTCGCGGTCCTGCCCCCGAACCATAAGCCCCGTAGTACACGTTGTTGGGAAACACCGTGCCGCGACCGTCGGAGTCGATCTCGACACGGTCCGAACTATTGAGGCCGATCAGCCGGAAAACGCGGATCCCGTTCGATTCGACCGCGGCCAGATAGCCGGGACTCATCACGATATTTTGGGTCAATTTGGCGAGCGGAACGCCGAGACCGACCTTGTTATCGTTCTGGAACCGGAACTCGCCCGTCCCGACACCGAGGAACGCGTGAAAGATGTTGTTGCCGGTAACAATCGTCTGGAGTGACGAGGCCGCGCCCGCGCTTGCGGTTCCGGTCCAGTAAGCCCCGATCATCGTGAGGCCGACGGAATTCCGCGTCGGATTCCCAATGGTCGCAGCTTGGACCGAGTACAACCGGAAAAACTGCCCGGCGTTGAGCCCGAACACGATATCGGCAGCGGTCCCAGTCACGGCGAGAGGGCCGTTCGTGCCCTGGTTCTGGATAAAGACGCTGCCGCTGTTATCGCCATTGATCGACTGAATCGAGAGGAGCGGGAAAGATGCGTCTCGCCCATACCAAACCGCCGTCCCGAGTCGATACTCAAGATAGAGGAGGTGAGTATTCTGATCGATATAATAGACGATCGGTCGGTAGTTGGCAGTCCCATCAAACGATTCGTAATTGTAGTGGGCTTCCCAGAGGCCGCCGGGTGGCGCTCCATTCACGAATCGGCTTTCCTCGTTCCAGGTCATCGAGGGTTGGCCGGGGCCGTTGTCGCCGGGGAGGATCCCGCGCGCACGCACGCAGTCGGGGATGGGGGAGCCGGGGAAGACCGTGGGAGCCCAAGTCTCGGACCAGACCGACGGCGAATCGGGATGGTCGATCTTTCTCGCGGCTTGGTATCCGCTCGACACCGTGTTGGTGAGGCATCCGTTGAGATAACTCAAGGTGGGGTCAAACAGGGGGACCGCGCCTGGGCCTCGGGACACAGGGAGGGAGCCCGAAGCGCTGGAAGCGAGCGCGGCATCACTGATGTTGACGGTGACGATTGGCATGCGATTGACCCTCGGGATTGGCGTGCCTTCGCTCGCACCGGCAGCCCACGACCCGTTGGTGCGCCTTGCCGTAAACGTGGACGACTTCGAGTCGACCCGCCTCGCGGCAGAACGGACAGACGGACGGGGCCGCGTGGGGCGAGGGGCGAGCGATCAGCTTGGTGGCGTAGGTGGTCAGCATGGTGGGTTGCCGTCCCAGGCGTGCTCGAGGACCTGCTTGCGGAGTTCCGTCAGTTCGCGATGAATGGCCGCCTGGCGGAAGGCGATCTTGTCGGCTCGATCGGCGTTGTCGGCGTGCTCGGCCTGGAGCTTGCGGGCCTGGGCGGTGAGGTTGGCGATGGCCTCGGAACGATGAGGCGGAAGGCCGGGTGAGGCGACCCCTTTCGGGGTCGACGGCGCGGACTTGGCTTGGGGAGGCATGGTGAGACCTCGTGAGGAAGCCGGGGAGGTTGGCCCGCCCCGGCCGGTGAATTAACGCCAGAGGCTGACGATCTGGGCGACCTGAGTTGCGTCACTGTCGCTGGCCGGCTCGAACCGGGTGAGTTCGCCGAGCACGACGACCGCGGAGTTGGCGGCGGCCGTGCCGGGGAGCAGGCTGCCCTTGATGAACCCGTAGTTCAGGCCCAAGGCCGAGACTTTCTCGGCGGTGATTCCGACGACCGCGTATTTGTTGTCGTCGGTTGCCTTGACGAGGGTCGTGATCGAGGTGTTCGGGATCGCGGTGTAGGTGCCCGCGGCGGTCGCGCTGCCCTTGACCTGGAAGTCCAGGGTTCCCGACGCACCGAGCGTGCCTGAGTCGATAATGAACAGGACCTGGCGAAACTTCGCGAGGTCGACTGCGCCGGTGAGCTTCTCGGCGGCGGATTGGCTGGCCGAGTGGATCCCATCGGCGGCGACCGCCACCGCTTCCGTGAAGAGCTGAGTGTAAGACATGCGAGAATCGATCCCCGGGTGTATGGAGTCTGGTCAGAGGGAAGCCAGGGCGAGGCGTCGGCCTCGCCCTGGTGGTGATCAGGTGGTCGACGAGGAGAGGATCACGAACGGGCTGGTCTTCGTGGTGCCGTCCTGCTGGGTGAACGGGGCATCGATCTGGGCCTGGCCGTCGACCCGCTCGATGATCCGGTAGGTGATCTGGTTGGTGTTGAACGCGTACTGATCCGACGCCGCGATCTCGAGCGACCCGGTGTCGGCCGTGATGTACTTGGAGAAGTCGGCCAAGAGGACGTCACCGGTCGTCCCGAGGGCGGGGAGCTTCTCGGTGAAGAGGACGGGGCGGCCGAAGAGGAGCAGTTGCCCCATCGCGAGCTTGGCCTCGTTGTAGCCGGTGCCGACGTTCGGGATGTAGGTCACCCGGCCGCTGGCATCGACCAGTTGGACGAGCTGGCTGAACAGGTTGTTGGTCATCACCCAGACCGACTTGGGCCGCGACTGCGGGGTCATCGCTCCCATCACGTTGGCGGCGTCGGCGAGCTGGAACTTGTTCGCCGCAGCGCGAGTCGCATAGGTGATCGTCGCGGGTGAGTTCAGCACCCCCTTGGGCTTGGCGACGCCGTCACCCGCGAGGAAGGCGAAGTCTTCGGCGAAGGCGATCGCGCCGGAGAACAACGACTTGAGCTCGGCGTCCAGCGAGATGAACGAGTCGGAAAGCAGGAACCGACTGATCTTCGTGAGCCCCTGGAGCTCGTTCGTGACGATGTGGACCTGCTTGAAGGTGGGCTCGGTCGGCGTGCCGGGCTGGGCCTCGCCACTCCAGGTCATTTTGACGCCGCCGTAGTAGGCCGACTGCTGCGAGCCCTGCGTTCCCGAGGGAACGAAGGTCTGATTGAGCATGGGATAATACGCTTCCCGCGCCGGCAACTTCTTGTTGTTCGAGTAGGGCCGGACGATCGACTCTTCCTGAGCGAGCTGAAGCAGCTCCTTGCCGTAGTCGGGAGCGACGGTGTAGCCCCCCGTGGTCCCCGACCCCTCCGCCAGGTCCTTCTTGTCGAACACCCGGAACGAAGAGCCGTAGACCTTTTCGAGGTGCTCCTGGGCCTCACGCTGGCGGCCCGGATAGGTGTTGTGGCACTGGGCGATCGTGATCCACTTGACCTGGTCGGCCAGGCACTTCCGGCGGTCCGCCTCCGACTCGCCGGGTCGGATGTCGGCGCCGGCCGGGTGCTGGCCGGCGTACGCCTTGGTGCTGACCTCCGCGGCGCCGGCCGCGAACCCTTGCGCCACGGCCGTCTTGATCGTGTCGGCCAGGCTGAGGATCGGATCGTCTTCCGGAGCCTTCTCGGCGATGCCGATCTCGATCAGCCGCTTGCCGGTCGGCTCTTCCACGGGCACAACGGCCCCCTTGCGGTGCTCGTCGTAATTCTTGAGAAACTTGATGCGCATCGGGATTGGACCCTTGAAGGGTTGTTGTTGTTCTTGTAAGTCACGGGAAAACAACCAGGGCGAGGGCCGGACAGCTCCGAACGCACCGGTCCCGTCCATCTCCGTGGATGGCTCGTCCGGATCGATCGGTCTTCTCAGCGTGCTCTATCGAAGATCCCCTTGGCCCGCAGTGAGGCCCTGGGAGGGATCGCAAGAGGGAGTTGGCGAGGCGAATGTTTGCCGCCCAATGAATATGGGACGGCAACGAATCAGGGGAAGGGACGATCGAGACTCAGACGAACCCGGCGGCCCGCTCGGCTTCTTCGCGGGCGATCCTGCGAAATCCGTCGGGGCTGAGCATCTCATTGAGCTTGGCGATCAACTCGGCACGGACCTCCTGATCGGACTGGACCACGACCTGGGGGAGCGGGTTGTCCTCTGGACCCGCAAGAGTCGGTTGGGATCTCGACGGCGTCGTTGCCCGTTTGGCGGCCGTCTTGATTGGCGACGGCGGTCGCATCGGCTCGGCCAGCTTCGTCAGGTGAACGAGTCGCGCGGCGATGTAGTCGTGGGTCGGCAGATGGCCGTCGCCCATCGGTTTGTAGCACTGGATCCGGGCCGCCGGATCGTCGGCCGTGCCGAGCATGTCCTCCGCCACATCGGGCACGTGCCCCCGGGTCGAGAAGCTCTCGATGCGACCGCCTCCGTTGTAATGGGGGGCCTTGACCTGAACGTGGTCGAACCGTTGAAACGAGCCCACTTCGGTTTCGACCTCGTCGCCGTTCGGGGCAGTGTCGGTCTCGGGGGCAACCGCCGTATGCTCCTCCTCGGCCTTGCCGATCTCGGCGTCCGGCGGGCCGGCCGAGGTCGTACCGCCCTCGGATGTGACACTCGACGTCTCCGGGTCGGCATTCGTTGGGGTGAACGTGTCGGGAGGATGAGCGAGATCGGCATCGGCATCGGACATACGGGCGGCCTTGGGTTGGGGCGAAAAGACGGGGCGGTGAACCCCTTTGTTCACGGCCGCGACGAGTGCCTGGGGGTTCATGGGAAGACTGCAGACGCTGTACTCCAGGAGGACGCAGCGGCGGATGACCCGCTCGGCCCCTTTCCAGTCGGGCCGGCGCACGAGCTCTTCCCGCGTCGGGGGACCCCACTCACCCGGCTTCAAATCCTCGGGAGGGCGAAAGCCGATCGAGATCCCCCGGAGCGAGCGGGACTTGATCTTGCGCCAGACCGCCTCGGTCTCCGGGTCGTCATCGAAAATGGTCTTGGCGTACAGCCCGTTGAACGCGCGGCTCTGCTTGATCTTGACCCACTCGCAGCGCCCGAGCGGCCATCGCCCGAAATCATGAAACGCGAGAACGCACGGGTTGCCCTCCTCCGGCGTCTTCCCCAGGAAGAAGGTCTTGTAGTCGACGCCCGACGACACCACGACGTCGCGTTCATGGTCGATGCAGTCGGTCGAGATCCAGGCGACCATCGAGCGTTCGCCGGGCGTGAAATGGGTTTCGACCGGCTCGAACACCTTACGGGTGAGCGTGAACAGAACCTCGGTCGATGTCTCAGTGGACATATCAGTCTCCGCGGTGGCGGTCGCAGTGTTCATGGTTCGTTTCCAGGAGGACGGCCGGCCCGGCCGTTGAGGATTCACCCCGGCGGTTTTCGCGTTCGTCCCGGCTTTTTCCGTCTCCGCGGGGAACGACTTCGGTTCTCGTTGCCGCCCTGGTCGAAATCGGCGTCCTCATCCCTCCAATCCGGCTTGGGTTCGGGATGAGCACGGGCTCCGGCCGCGGACGAGAGTGGCTGGAGCGAGGTGGGGATGAACGACGTATCGCCATCGTCCACGGCGTCGTAGCCGGCTTCGGTCAAGGCGACGTTGAGGGGGAGGCCCATGGCGATGTATTTGGCGTGGAGGTCGGCCTCGGCCAGCTTGTCTTCCGGCACGCAGTTGTCGAAGGCCCAGAACAGCTTGTGCCAGTTCCGTTTGCCGTCTTTGTCGAGGGCATGGGTCCATCGGGTGAGGGTGGAGGCGATCGTTTTACAGCGCGGGTCGACCGCGTTCCGGGCGTGCTGTTCCAGGCCTTCCCGGGCCACGGCCATGTTGCTCGACTCGTTGGTGACCATCGAGACCGGGACGCCGAAGCAGCCGCAGGTCCGCTCCAGGTCATACTTGCTGATCGCAACCGCGCCGAGATCGGCCGGAGCCCAGGAGACCGGCGTGACCGCCACGGCTCCGTCCACCACGAACGCCGCCCCCGATCGCCCGCCTCGCCCTTTGCGTTCCATATCTTCTTCGAGCCGTTTACGCTCGGCCGCGCCGAAGCTGCCTTTCGAGTCCTTGTGCGACACGATCACCGAGGGCCGCGGCCCGTTGCTCAGCAAGTCGTCCTGGATCGACACGAACGTGTCTTCGAGCCGTGCGTATTCGATCGCGGCCTGGGTGGGAGACATCCCGAGGCCGTACGGGTTCTTCATGGAAAGATGCTTGAAAATGAGCAAGTCGTCCGGCCGGTATCGGGTCGAGCCGAAGTCGTAGCCGCTCGGCACGAGCCCCCCGGTTTCCAGGGCCGGAGCGACCAGGTGGGGAGGGAGGGGCCAGAATTCGCGAGGGCAACCGAGGTGGAACTCGGTGGGCCACCAGAAGCCGGTGCCGACGACGTCCATGCTCATCACGGTGTAGTTGATGAGCTGCGATTGATCCATCGCCGGATTGACGTTCTGGATCAACCGGAGCAGGGGGAAGTCGCCGGTGATTTCTTCGACCTCCCCCGCGCCCGCCATCGCCTTGGCGGTGTGGGCGAGCGACTTGAGTCGGAGCCTGACCCCCTTGGAGACGCTGGTGGCGTCGCACCGGGTCGCCCGGTCTCCGCGAGTCGGGGAGATCCGGTAAAGCCGGAGCGGGACCCGTGAGACCGCGTCCGAGTTGAGCCGAACGCAGGTGAAAATCAGTGACTTGTAGGCCTCCGCCAACGCGGGCAGCGTGGGGGCGCGGCGGAACCGGAACGCGTCGGAGAAGACCGGGCCGCCGCCCCATCCATACGAGGTCCCGACCGAGGGCTGGGCCTTCTCGATCGAGCGCTCGGCGCGGAGCCATTCGGACATTTGACGGCTTAGGCGTGGCACGTGGGGGTGTTCCCGATCGAGGAGGGAGGATGAAGAGGCAAGCCAAGCGACGCGTTCTCCCAACTGACCCTGGTCTTCCTTTGAATGGCGTGCTTGCCCAGGGTGCCACGGGTTGTACTCAACCCGTGAGCCAAAAACATGGGCTTATGCTCACGGGTTGAGTGCAACCCGTGGCACCCAGCAGCCTTGGCATGGCCGCGGCCCCGTCGGGGAAGACGACGCAGAGCGTCGGGGACGGCATTCCCACGCAGAGCGTGGGAACGAGATTCCGGTATCCTTGCGACTGTCTCGAACCAAGGAGGGCCGCCGTTGCTTGGGCGGAAGGCCGGGGGCTGCCGATCGAGCCGACGGTCCTCGGCCGATCCACGACGACTGCGGTTGACGGCCTGGCCGCCAAGGAAGGTGTTCACCATCGGCCTCCTTCGTTCCACCAGATTGGGTTGTTGATATCCATGTGCGTTCGGTGGGCGTCCTCGGCCTCGCGTTGCTCACGTTCCTCACGGACGTGGCTGGGCTCGAGTGCGTGGATTCCGCGATCGACGGCCATGGCCGCGTAGCGAAGCGCGTCCATGGCATGGTCGTTCAATTTTTCAGGGGATTCTTTGTTTGCCTTGCCGTCAGGCGCCTTGGGCCACGAGTAGCTGTCGAACTCCTCGAGGATCGAGCAGGGCTTCTTCGCGTCGCTGAGGGCCGGATCGCGCTCGACCAGGCAGTTGCGAACGACGTAGAGTCGGGCTCGCCCGTCCCCGGCGTCCTTGAGTCGTTCCTGCACCCCCTCGATGCCGGGGTTGACCTCCTTGCGGGCCGCGATCGTCGCAATTCCGTTCTCCCGGAGCGTGGCCCGGTCTTCCGCGTCATGGTCGGCGACGCTGAACTCGTAGGTTTCTCCTTCCGAGAGTTCGTTGATCTGTTTCGCGTGCACTTTCACCGTGCGTTTGGTGTGATAGAGCTCGCGGTAGACGTACATGCGGCGGTCGTCGTCGATCGCGATCCAGAGGCAGACGAACGGGTTCGAGTAGCCGAAGTCGATCGCCCGGATCCGTCGCCACGAGGCCGGGATCACAAACGGGTCAACGATGTGGATTTGCCGATCCCACTCGTCGTACACGACCCCTTCGGCCTGGACCCACTTGCCGTGGCGGAGCCTCGGCTTGCGCGCTCCGGTCAGTCGGTCGAGCTTGCCGATATAGGTTCGGCCACTCTCCGTCCAGGCGTTCGCGTCTCGGTCCCAGAGGATCGGGTTATCTTCATGACGCGATTCGAGGATCGCCGTCGCGCCGCGGTCGACCCGGCGCTTCAACCAGTGGGTCGGGCGGTCGGGGTTGGTATCGGCGATGAGCTGCTGAAACGGCACAACCCCATTCCGGAGGCGGGTCGTCAGGCTCTCCCAGTCGTCCTCGAACAGCTCGATGGCTTCCTGGATGTAAATCAGGTCATACTCGGTGGACATCACCTTGCCGGGTCGGTCCAGGCCCCCGACGACGACGACGGATCCGTTCGGGTAGAGGTAAGATTGGCGGTGGCTCCTGCGCGAACCACTGGCGATGGGTGATTGCGCCGGGAGGACTTTCTCCTCCCAGGTCACCAACGCGGTTTCCGTCAGGCTCTCGCGCGTCTTGCGGACGATCAGGGCCCGAGCGCCCGGCCACCGCAGGCAGACCGCGTGGATTTTCTCGAGGCAGGCCCGCGACTTCCCCGTGCCCGCCGGTCCCGACAACAAGACTTCGTCGCGGTGGTCCGACCAGAGCGCGCGGGCCGCCCCGAAGGGTTCGTACGGTCGTTGATTGAGGGGGATCATGTGGGGTCGTGGTTGAACTTGGATACGGGTTATCGATCGTCAGAGGTCGTCGGGACCGACCGTCACATAAGCCTTTGTCAGTTGCCGGACCTCTTGCCTCTCGACCCACTGGCCGAGTTCCTGGGCCGCCTGCTTCTCGAGCTCGCGGAGTTCTTTGAGCAAGCCGGTGTCGACGGTATAGAGGTCGAGGACTTTCGCCTTTTCGCCGGCTCCGACCCCTTTGACGTTGTGGAGCAGCAGGCCGGTCGCGCCCCCGGGGACCTCCGCCATCTTCGGGTCGGCGGCTCGCTCCTCCATGATCCGCTGGAGTCGGTCCCAGCGATCGTTGAGGGCCCGAATCCGCCGCTCTCGACTGGCGAGACCACGCCGGCGGACCTCCTGGCGAAACTCCTCGAGGTGGCTTTCGATCGTCGCGGAAAACTCGGGGATCTGTTTCCAGCTCCAGATGGTTCGCCGGCAGACGCCCACCTCGGTCGCGATTTGAGCGTCCGTCAGGTTGCCTTCCGCAAGCCGGAGCGCGGCCGTTCGTCGTTCGTCGCTCCACTTGAACACAGCATTCACCGTTGTTCTCGGCAATGAAGGGGTTGCGAGCGGCTCAGGTTCGACCGAATGGAGGTCAGTTTCACGGTCCGTGCCGGGCGTGGTCGGACTTGATCCGGCACTCACGCCGACTCCTTCCGTCGCTCGACCTTGATGCGATGGAGCTCGTCCCTGTGCCGCCGCGCCTGGCGATCGTTGGCGTAGCCGCGGATCGCGCCGAGCAGTGAGGCGGCGCCGATCAGAATGGGTGGCACGAGCTGCCAGCTTGGCCCGTGCCGATAGAGCAGGTCGCCGACCCACCAGGCGGAGGCCGCCACGTTGCTGGCAAAGATCGACGTTTGTGCGGGAATATCGTGCGACATCGTGTGTGTCGGCTCCCCTTTTTTCTCAATGGGAACGGGATCGGTCACGGAGCCAGCGGTTCACCCGGAGCGTGTGTCCAGCCACGAACTGGCCCACGAGCCGGACGATCAGGCAGGCCACGAGAAAGGATGCGATCGCCGCGCAGAGGGTGGAGATTCCGTTGGTCATGGGTGGTGTTGACTCGACGGTTCGGGCAGGGGAAACTGAGGCATTTCGTCGTTGCGGGGGGTGACTGGTTTCGGCTCGCCCTGTTGCAGTCGCGAGAGCGCGTCGAGGAGCCCGGTGAACACGGCGGCCGCCAGCGGCACGACGACGTCGGTCAAGACCTCCTGCCGCTGGATCGTCGCGGCCATCGAAGCCCGGGTCACCGCGCCGACGATCACGGCCTTCGTGAGCGCCCGCACCGTCTCCTGCTTGGAGATTTCCCCGTGCACCGCGTTGGCGACCGGCCCAAGGAACCGGATCGCTCGCTCTACGGCGGTCTCGATTGCTGTCTTGATGGAGGCCATGTCACTCCCCCTTCGCATGCCCCCAGTTCGGTCCGTAGCGGTAGAGCAGGTAGGCGGCCACCGCGATCACGATGCAGGTGCGCGGGCGATCGATCACGCCCCAGAGCAAGAGCAGAATCCCGGTGAGCTCGGCGGCCGGCACGAGGAGGACTCGATGCAAGGCGGCGAACGCCTGAGCTTTCGCCAGAGTTGCCATGAATAGTTCGAGGAGAGTTCCAATGTTCATGGGAGTGCAAGTCCGCGAGGGTATCCGTGCGGGTTGAGTTCCAGGTCCGATCGTTGTGCGGTGTCCGGCCACTCCGTAGGCCGGTCCTGCTCCGTGGTCGCGAGCTCCGCGACGAGCAGATTGAGCTCGACGACCGGGACTTGACCCGTATCGCCGTGGAGTCGGCAGAGCAAGCGGAGCGCGGCGATGGTGCGGTGGACGGGGGTCATGGAACACCGGCCTGTCGAGCCACGGAAGGATGCACCCGGTGTCCTTTCGCCCTCGCATGCTCGGTCATCATTCCGACCAGTTGCGAGACCGAAAGCCCATCGAGGTACGAGAGGGCGCGATCGCAGCCGATCTGCGTCGCGTAGGGGATGGCCTTCACACCCGCCGGGTAGATCGTTCGTACCGCAAGCCGCGACACGACGTTCCCCGACGCCGCGACAACTCCTTCCTTGTTCTCGGTCGCGAGGGTCTGGAGCGCCGGGGCGAACTTCGCCGCAATGCGCTCGGCGACCGGGGAGACCGCGATCGGCTCGCGACCCAGATGTGGGGGTGAGGGTGGGTCGTGCCCGCGGTCGCGAGTCAGCCGCCAGACTCCGACGGCCAGGCCGAGCCAGGCGAAGACGGAGAGGAGGCCGAACAGGGTGAGGGCGTTGAGGATGACGGATTTCATCGGCGGCACCGCCTCTCGCCTGAGGCGACGCTTCTGAGAGATCGGCTGGGCATCAGATGAAGTCCTTGGTGGTCCATGCGGCGGGAAGAGGGCGGCGCTCGAAGCCGGGGAACTTCGAGAAGGCGAGCCAGTCACGCTGGCCCAGAATCGAGGCCATGGCGGTCTCATCGATCCAGAACGAGAAGTTCGGTTGGTCGTCGGTGAGCGGGCCGTCGGGAACGTTCGGCCCCCAGCTCTGGCAGAGCAGATATTCCCGCCGACCGCTGCGGCGACGGCGCCCCGCGCAGCATTGCTCGTGACCCCAACGCCCCGACTGCTGGCAACACCCGTTGGCGTCGCGGTGCATCGTGAACCCCTGAGAAAAGCCGCCGGCCGACGGATAGCCGTTGGCCAGCGCGGCGTCGAGCTCCTCAAGGGTTGCGATCAGGGCCGCCGAGCCCAGCTTGAACTCGGCCGCGGCCGTCTTGATCTCGGCGGGGACGCCGCGAGCTCCCCAGGACTTGGCCCGGTTGCCGTCATAGGGGCCCACCAGCTTGCGGGGCACGGCGCCATGCTCGACCAGGGCCTTGGCGACCGCCACGCCGTAACAGCCATCACCGCCGCCGAGCATTCCGGCGATCTCACGGCCAATCCCGTAGATCGCCTCGGTGCAGGTCTCGAGATACGTGATCGGTTCCTTGCCGATCGTGATCTCGACGCACTGGAGCAGGTCGACGGCGTGGCCGGAACCAAAACTTGTGCAGTCGCCGATGCGTTGGGCCACGTAAGGCGGGTAGTCGCCGAGCGCTTCTTTCCAGGCACGGTAGAGGTAAACATTCTCGTCGGCCCCCATCAGACGCGGGGCGACCTGAGACAACGGAGGCGCGAACGTCGCGGCCATCGGATGTCGGGCGGGGTCGTCGATCCAGCCGCCCATCGTGATCGGGTCGAAGCTCATTTAGCCTTCCTCAGCCCCTTGGCAAACCCGGTAAAGAGGCTGACCAGGGCGTTCCGCTTGGCGTTGTCGCTGATCTCGGTTCCGTCCGGCGCGAGGTCGCGGATCGCCTGGCCGGCGTGTGCGTCGAACGCGGCCTTGCGTCCTTGGTCGAAGGTGGCTTTCAAGATCGCGTCGGACTCGCCGATCGTCTTGCCGGACGCGAGAGCCTTGGCTCCCGCGTCGAACCCGTCCGCCAGCGTGCCCGCCAGGATTGGGGCGAACGAGCGGCCCAGGGCCACCGCGTCAGCCGACGGTTGCGGGGAGTCTCCCCGACCCGACAGCATCCATGCGAACAGCAATCCCGATCCAAGAGAGCATGCCGCGCACACGATAAGGATCACTGCAAACTTCAGGGCTTCACGTGATTTCGCGGGACTGACAGGAGTCGCCGAAACGGGAACCGAAGACGGAACAGGAGACGGGATGGGCTGAGTAGGACGTGGCAGGCTTGGCTCAAGTCCATCCAGAAAGTCAATCTCGTCGTCGCTCATGACGTCGCCTTGGGTGCCTGGATGATTCGGGGCTTGGTCCGGGTGAGCTTGCCGTTGTCGTTGGTGTAGACCTGCTTGGACGACACGTCGAACACCGCCTCCCCCGGCGCGATCGCTTCGCCCGTTTCGGGGTTGAGCAAGTCGGCGAGGGCCGCCTTGCCCGCCTCGTCGGCGGCGTGAACCGTCTCGAACTTCTGCGCGAGGGTTTGACCCACGGACGGCTCCTTGCTAGTCGTTGGGATGCGGATACGGGTGGCCGAGAAAGGGCATCGTCACCGTCTCGATCTGGTCGCCCACCCGCTTGATGACCGGGGGATGGTCGGCGGTGGTGGCGAACTCGACTCCGTCGGGCATCGCCGCGAACAAGGCGGCCTTGGCCGCGTCGTGCTTGGCCTGCGCGGCGATCAGATCGGACGCGGAGGCGGTGTAAGCTTCGTAGAGCGGCAGGAGCGGTTCGGGCATTCGTTTCGTGCCTTTCCTTTTGAATGAGTTCCGGAGGGCTCGAATGGGCCGCAATTCGGCGAGGAAGCGGGGGGAATGGGAACTCCCACGCCGGGTCGTCGAAGCCGAGCGTCACACCGAGTCGTCCGCCTTGGGACGCTCGTGGAAGGCTGCCGACCCAGGCGTGAGAGGACCGCGCCGGGGCGTGGCGCGGTGCGATACGCGGAGCCGTTGCGCTCGATGCGATCGAGAGCGAACTCGGGCTCTTGATTCGTGAGTTTGGGGAAAAATGAGGAGGAGGGACCCCGGCGACACGTTCTGGGAGGTGCCGCCGGGCGTCATCGGGCCGGGATCAATGAGCGTCGGCGGCGGCCTTCTTCGGTCGCCCCTTGGCGTCGAGCTCGATCGACCAATCCGGCTCCTGGCCGATCGCGATCAGCCAGTCGCGCCCGGCCTTGGCCCGGTTGGCGACGTCGGGATTTCGCGAGTCGATCCCGCTCTGGCTATAACCCATCCAGAGTCTCCTCCGTTGGGCTTCGGTCAGGATGGGCGACGCGTTGCGGAGCCGCTCGAGGTCGAGCCGGGCGTCCCGCTCCGCGCTCGCACGCTCACTTCGCGTTCGCTGGCTGAGCCGAGCGGCGAGAATTTGCGCTTCCCGCTTGGGGCTCATCGAGTCGCAACGGGCGCAGTAGCTCGCATCATCGCCGCGTTGAATTCCATTCTTGCAGACCGGGCATACCGCCGGCTTCAGGGCATCCCAGGCCCGACAGCCCAACAGGATGAGCTCGGGCTCGGGGAGATAAGTCTCTGCTTTAACCTGCGACATGAGCAAGTAGCCTCTCTTGGTCTTTCAGGGCTTCCTTGATGCCGTTTCGGACCGCCTTGGGCGTCACAGCCCAGAGGGCCGCGAGGTCGTTCGCGGTGTATTGGCGAATCCGGTTCTGACCGGGATCGAACAGCCCGGTCGTTGTCGCGTGCAACCAGAGTGCGTTGCGTCTCCTGCGGCCGTGAACGTTGGTCAAGCGAGGAGCGCGGCGGGGGCAGGGGGTTGCAAAAACGCCGTCTCCCGCCGCGGTTTGGAACATCATTGTCGTGCGTCCTCATCCTCGAGGCTCAAACTCGTCACATTTAACTGCGTCTTGATCTGTGCCTCACTTTCTATGGGCTCGATCCGGGAAGCTGTCGTCGTGTTGTTGACACAACCCTTTGTGGGGTAGGCGGATGAAAATTCCAGTCGAGGGAATAAGCAGTGGCCATTGATGCGAAAGCTTCCCGAGAAAGAGGAAATCTCGTCGTCTCTCTCCTAAGATAATACGGTACGGGTGTACACGCAACTTGCCGGGGCAAGGCGTTCGACATCTCGGGACGTTGCACCCGATGGTGGGTGGGCAAGGACCTTAAAAGCAGGCCGACGTTTTCGAGAGGCGAGAATAAGAGAGGGGAGGGGGAGGAGATGGGGGGGATGGAGGCTTGGGACGTTCGAGGACGCCAACGGCGTCAGGACGCGACCCCGGCCTTCATGAGGTTGCCGCCAGGGCTTCCAGAGCGGCGAGTTCCGATTCGTAAGGCGCGTGATTGCGGGCGTTTGTCGCCATGGCCTCACAGCGCTGGCTCATGGCTTCGTCGGCGAGCACTTCATCAATGAGCCGCCCGATCGATTCCGCCGTGGCCCTTCGGAAATCGCCGCGCAGGCCAAGACCGTGGTAAACGACGCGGGCGGCGTTGCCGAACTGGTCGAATCCGAGCGGGAACGCGATCATCGGTACGCCTCGAGCGGCACATTCCATCAAGGAGTGTAAGCCGCAATGGGTAATCATGAGTTTGGCATGGTTGAGCATTTGCAGTTGAGGCAAGCGTTCGCGGACGATCGCGCCTGGCGCGTTCACCTCGAGAACGTCCTGCTGCTCAAGGGCACCTCCGGTGGCCAGTGCGAGTTGGAGGTGCGGGCGTGCGGCGAAGGCGTCGATCACGGCTTGGAGGAAGGCGCGACGACGAGGGGCCGGCACGAAGGAAAGGAATTGGGTCCCCATCGCGCAATAGACGAGCGGCCGCGAGCGGTCGATCGGATCGGACGGGACGTCGGGTTCGGCCCGATCGGCGTCAAAACACCAACCGAGCCAGTGACTCTCGGCGCGCGGCTCGAAGTCGAACTCCAACTCTCGAGGCGCGAGGAAGAACTCGGGCAGTGAGAGTTTGGGGGCGAGGAAGCAGTCCCAGTGGACCGGGTGGCCGGCTCCTGTTTTGGGGGGAGCAAGTTGGCGCACCAGTTGAGGCAGATTGACGTCGAGCCCCAGCACGATGTCAATCTGCCGGAACGCGTTTCGTTTGGTGAGGAATTGGGTCCAGGCCCAGCGGACCGCCCACCCGCTCCAGAATCCGGGGCGCGGGACCAGTCCGACCCGCATTGGGGGCGACGCCGGGCCTCGATACGAATAGAACAAGGGCGTCACATAAGCACATCGCAATCCCCGACGCAACGCGACCAGGGGAGCCACAACCAGGGTGGGGACGTCGGAGTAGCTCAGCACCAGGTCGGGGTCGATCCGATCGAAGGCCTGGTCGATCTCGTTGTCCCGGGAGGCCAGCATCCGGTTGAGGATCGACCGGTAAACGCGCGTGAGCCGGCGTCCTTCTCGGAGCTTGGCAAACCACGAGAGCGCTGCGATGGAACGCAACTCCGCGGCGAACGATCCGGACGGAAAGAGCCCCGCCAGTACGGGCCTGAACTCGATCTCCTCGGCTCGGACCATTTCCTCGACGTCCGGCGTGCTGATAATCCAGACGGCATGCCCGCGCTGGCGCAGCCGCTTCGCCAGAGCGATCGCACTCATGATCACGCTCGGCGTGGGAAAGACGCAAATTGCGATAGTCGCCAAAACCGGACTCCTCGGAACAATGGGTTGTTTCTTGCTGGCAACGTTCTCTTACTCAAGCATACCAATCCGCGCAAAGCCTGTCTTCGGAGCGAGGATTCGCCTTCCGCGGCCCGCCCTCGCTTGAGGCTGTGCCGGATGACCAGATCAAAGCGATTCGCCCGACCAAGAATGATGAAGAAACGGTGTTCGAGGGGAATCCAGAGGGGTCTCCCGGCCGAACAATAAAGGCGATGTGCCCTCAAGTTGGGCCGTCGATTCGCCGAAATTCCCCAAAAGTCGGTTGACATGCGATCAGTTGATCGGGTAGATCTACGCAGCGGGTCGCGCCCCCTGGAGGAGCGTGCCTCGCGCTGTGAGTCTCCCGGCAGGAGCCAGGAAACATCCAGATGAACACGATGAAGGACATCGTTATGATCCCGAGCTTGGGTGCCGAGCCGGAACTGGTCGCCGCGGTTGAAGCCTGGACGCCGAGCGGGCAGGCGCGCCCGGCCGTGGCGCTCGAGCCACGGATCGAAGGCGTGCGGGTCAAGTTGACCTACCTGGGGGTGGAGAGCGGAGTGCTCTTCGCCTGGGGGGGCTGGGGGACTCGGAACTCGGTCCAGGCGACCCTGGACCGCCTTTACGACGTGCTCTCCTGGCGCGTGGTTAGCCCCCGGCACGGGAGTTGACCTGACCTGAATTGGGTCGCGGAGCAAGGTCGGTGAATCCCAACGGCCGGGCCGGCCGTCGTCCTGGAGAGGGCCCGGCCGTTGGTTCATTCGCATTTTTTGTCGAACCGTCATAAAAATAGACTTCCCGATACCTGTGTGTTAGTCTGGCTTTTGGAGCGGATGCGCTTGAGGATTTTGATGGGGACGGGTCCTCCTGGTGCCTGACGGACGCCTGGCCCTGAATCCTTCCCGACACCGCGGGGTTTACCCCGCATCGTTCGGCTCTAAAATTCCAGAAGATTTGAGACGATTGAGCGTTCCTCGCAATCGACCTCGGTCTTGTTAGGGATCGGTCGCATTGCCAACGGGGTTCGTTTCACTGCCGCAAGGCGGCTGATTGCCTGAAACGATGATGAGCCACGAGCCCTCTTCGAGTCTCCCCATCACGCACCTCGACGCGGCACCAGGCGTCCCCAGGGATGCCACCTCCGTAAAGGTGGTCGTCATGGGGCCGGAGGGAGCGCGCGAGCGGACCGATTGGATCGTGGCCGAGGAACCGCTGGAGATCCGGGCCAGTGGGCCCGGTCAGAAGGCGACCAGCGTGGCCGTGACCATGAGGACTCCGGGAGCTGACCCCGAGTTGGCCGTCGGGTTCCTCTATACGGAAGGGCTGATCGCCTCGCGCGTGGAGGTGGTCCGCGCCGAGCCACTCAACGAGAGGCCGGGCCGAGCGCCTTGCAACATCATCGAGGTGGCGCTGGCGCGGCCGTTCGACGGCTCGGCCCTGAAGCGAAACTTTTTCGCGACCTCCAGTTGCGGCGTGTGCGGGAAGGCCACGCTCGAGCAGATCGCCGTGCGCTGCGCGGCGGTGGAGCCGGGGCCGGTGGTCGGCCGGTCGGTGCTCATCGGCTTGCCCGAAGCCTTGCGGGGAGCGCAAACGGTTTTCGACCGCACCGGAGGCTTGCATGCCGCCGGCCTGTTCGACGCGGACGGCCGCCTGATCGTCTTGAGAGAGGACGTGGGGCGGCACAACGCGGTCGATAAGCTGGTCGGTCGCGCGCTCCTGGATGGGGCCTTGCCGCTCTCGGGGCGAATCTTGCTGGTCTCGGGGCGGACCAGCTTCGAGATCCTTCAGAAGGCGGCCGTTGCCGGGGTCCCGATCGTGTGCGCGGTCTCGGCTCCTTCCACGCTCGCGGTCTCCGTGGCCGAGCGGCTGGGGATCACCCTGGTCGGTTTCCTCCGCGGCGCGAGCTTCAATGTGTACACCCACGCGGATCGGATCGACCCGCGGCGGTGACGGTTCCGAAGGGGGAGAGGCGACCATGTCTGATCCGATCGGCAAGTCATCGACGACAGCCCCGGACCCCGGCCCGGTTCGCGATCAACCCGCGGCCCATCCCACCGAGCTGGCCCAGGTCGACGTGCGGCCCTACCACCATCCCGCGGCCGGCTTCGGCGCGATTGCAAGCACCGTCAAGCACACGATGCATGAGATGGGGATGTTCCGGGGCGCCTCGACCCTTTTGAAGGTCAACCAGGCCCACGGATTCGACTGCCCCGGCTGCGCCTGGCCCGAGCCGGGCGTCGATCACCGCTCCCACGCCGAGTTCTGCGAGAACGGGGCCAAGGCCGTCGCGGCCGAGGCCACGACCCGACGCGTGACGCCCGACTTCTTCAACGAATGGTCGATCCCTCTGCTCCTCGAGCAGTCGGACCACTGGCTCGAGTCGCAAGGGCGGCTCACCCACCCGATGGTCCTGACCGAGGGCGCGTCCCGCTACACGCCGATCACCTGGGAGGATGCCTTCAACCTGATCGCCGGCGAGCTCCGCAAGCTCGACTCTCCCGACGAGGCGATCTTTTATACGTCGGGACGCACGAGCAACGAGGCGGCCTTCCTTTATCAGCTCTTCGTCCGCCTGTTCGGCACCAACAACCTCCCCGACTGCTCGAATATGTGCCACGAGTCGAGCGGCGTCGGCCTGGGCGACACGATTGGGGTCGGCAAGGGGACGGTTTCGCTCGCCGACTTCAACCTGGCCGACGCGATCTTCGTGATCGGCCAGAACCCGGGGACCAATCACCCCCGGATGCTCTCGGCGCTCGAAGCCGCCGCGCGGCGCGGCTGTCACATCGTCAGCGTGAATCCGCTCCACGAGCGGGCGCTCGACCGGTTCGCCCATCCGCAGCACGTGGGCGACATGCTCAAGGGGGGCACCGCCATCGCGGAGCTGTTCCTCCCCGTCCGGATCAACGGTGACGTCGCCCTTCTCAAGGGGATCATGAAGGAGGTTCTCGAGGAAGAACGGCGGCGGCCCGGCCAGGTGCTCGACCGATCGTTCATCGCCGAGCATACGTCAGGATTCGACGCGTTTGCCGCGGCGCTCGACGCCGCCTCCTGGGAGGAGATCCTCGAGCAGAGCGGCGTTGATCTCGACCTGATCCGGCGCGCGGCCCAGATCTATATCGCGGCCGACCGGGTGATCGTCTGCTGGGCGATGGGGCTGACCCAGCATAAAAATGGGGTCGCGAACATTCAGGAGGTCGTTAACCTGCTCTTGCTCCGGGGCAACCTGGGCCGGCCGGGGGCGGGGGCTTGCCCGGTCCGGGGACATAGCAACGTGCAAGGGGATCGGACGATGGGCATCTATGAACGCCCGTCTGCCGATTTCCTCGATCGACTTGGCCGCACGTTCGGCTTTGAGCCGCCTCGCGCCCACGGCTTCGACGTGGTGGCCGCGATCAAGGCGATGCACGATCGCCGCGCTCACGTCTTCTTCGCGATGGGCGGCAACTTCCATTCCGCCTCCCCGGACACCGCCTACACGGCCGAGGCCCTCCGCCGTTGCCGGCTGACGGTGCAAGTCTCGACCAAGCTGAATCGAGGTCATCTCGTCACCGGCCGCCAGGCCCTGATCTTGCCCTGCCTCGGTCGGACCGAACTCGATACCCAGGCGGGCGGGCTTCAGTTCGTGACGGTCGAAGATTCGATGAGCGCGGTCCATAGCTCGCGCGGAGGCCTGGCACCGGCCTCGGAGTTTCTGCTGAGCGAGCCGGCGATCGTCGCACGGCTCGGCCGGGCCGTGTTCGGCGCTGACTCACGCGTCGACTGGGAAGCGCTCGCGGCCGATTACGACCGGATTCGCGACGGGATTGCCCAGGTGATCCCTGGATTTGAAGACTTCAATAACCGTGTCCGCCAGCCCAACGGATTCGTCCTCCCGAACGCGGCCGCCGCCCGCCGGTTCGTGACGGCCACCGGCAAGGCCCAGTTCAGTGTCTTGCCGATCCCTCGGATCGAACTGGCCCCCGGCCAGTTGCTGATGATGACCGTCCGCAGCCACGACCAGTACAACACGACCGTCTACGGCCTGGACGACCGCTATCGAGGAGTCTACCAAGAGCGGCGCGTCGTCTTCATGAACCAACAGGACATCGTCGCGCTCGGCCTGGTCGACCGCCAGGTGGTCGACCTGATCGGCGAGTTCCGGGGCGAGCGTCGCCTGGCCCCTCGGTTCATCGTGATCCCGTACGACATCCCACGCGGCTGCACGGCCACCTATTTCCCCGAAGCGAACGTGCTCGTCCCGGTCGACGACTTCGCCGACGGTAGCCGAACCCCCGCCTCGAAGTCCGTCGTCATCCGCGTGGTCCCGACCGATTCGCCCGATCAAAGTCGGCCCATGTCTCATTTGTCTAACTAGTGTTCTGGGCTGATCCGAGCGGCCCGTGGGATTTTGCTGTTGACAGGCGAAGGGACGAGTGAAAGGCTGGATGAAATCAGGATGTTCACGGGTTCTCTGTAACGGCTTCTCTCTCGAGCGGATCGCTCCCCTCTAAGGTCGACCATGTCGCTCATTTGAGGACTTGAGTCTTGGTCTTGGTGGTGAGCCATACGTCCGGAGTTGCGCGCTTATGGAACGCCGAGCGATCTCGATCAGTGGGATCGTGCAGGGAGTCGGACTCCGCCCCTTCGTTTTCGGGTTGGCGTCGGAGTTTGGTCTTCACGGCTTCGTGAAGAACCAGACGGGTGGCGTCCTGATCGAAGTGGAGGGGGAGGATCGTTCCGTCGACGGCTTCTTCCTCGCGCTGATGAAGCGGCCTCCGCCGCTGGCGCAATTCGAGGAAGTGAGCTGGACATCTTGCCTGCCTCGTAACGACACGTGCTTTCGGATCGAGTCGAGCAGTGCCGACGCCGCGAGCCTGATCTTTCCCTCCCCGGACGTCGCCACCTGCGCTGACTGCCTTGCCGAGCTGTTCGATCCTCGCGACCGACGGTATCGGTATCCGTTCTTGAACTGCACCAACTGCGGGCCACGGTTCACGATTATCCGGAATGCTCCGTACGACCGGGAACGGACGACCATGGAATCGTTCGTCATGTGCGCGGAGTGTCGCGCGGAGTATGAAGATCCGTATAATCGTCGATTCCATGCCGAGCCGATCGCCTGCGCGTCGTGCGGACCGCGCTTGGAGGCGCTCGATGCCCAGGGCGCAAGGCTGGCGTCGGCTGATCCCCTGGAGGCCGCGATCGCCGCGTTGCGTCAAGGGAGGATCATTGCGCTGAAAGGGTTGGGGGGATACCACCTGGCTTGCTTGGCGGCTGACGCGCGGGCGGTTACGGAGCTGAGGCGTCGCAAGCAACGCGATGCGAAGCCATTCGCCCTGATGGTGGGTGACCTGGCCGGGGCGCGCGAGATTGCGGAGGTTTCCACGAGTGAAGCGGCGTTGCTGGAATCGAGGCGCCGGCCGATCGTCCTGGTCCGCAGGCGGCCGGGGGCGGACGTGGCTGTTGCCGTCGCGCCGGGCAGTCCTGATTTCGGCGTGATGTTGCCGTACACCCCGCTGCACCATCTCTTACTCCGAACGCTCGGTTCGCTGCCGTTGGTGATGACCAGTGGCAACCGCTCCGACGAGCCGATCGCCTACGAGGACGATGACGCGAGCGTGCGTCTCGCGGGCATTGCCTACCTCTATCTGACTCATAATCGCCCGATCCACATGCGGTGTGATGACTCGGTCACGCGAATCGTCGACGGCAAGGAATCGCCGCTCCGCCGCTCTCGGGGATATGCTCCTCAACCGATGAGACTGGCGGTCGAGTGTCGCCGGCCCACCTTGGCGCTGGGGGCCAGTTGAAGGGGACGTTCGCCCTGGGACGTGGGCGACACGCCGTGCTGAGCCACCACCTTGGCGACCTGGATCACTATGAGGCGTACCGGGCCTACGTCGAGGCGATCGCTCATTACCAGCGGTTGTTTGCGTTTCAGCCGGAGTTGCTGGCGCACGACTTGCATCCGGACTATGCGTCGACCCGGTATGCGGCCGAGCACCCAGGGGAGATTCCTCGGGTTGCGGTCCAACATCATCATGCGCATATCGCGAGTTGCATGGCGGAGCACGGCCTGGATGAGCCGGTGATCGGCGTGGCCTTTGATGGAACCGGTTATGGAACCGACGGCGCAATCTGGGGAGGAGAGTTCCTCATGGGGGATTGTCGCCAGTTCCGTCGCGCGGCCCACTTGCGGTATGTGGCGATGCCCGGAGGCGAGCAGGCCATTCGGGAACCCTGGCGGATGGCTTGCGCGCATCTGGCCGATGCCGGACAAGATGGCGCTCGCTGGCTCGCTCGGATTCAGGAGCCGGCCTTCCTGGTTGTGCAACAGCAGTTGGAGCGGCGGTTCAATGCTCCTTTGACCTCAAGTGTGGGCCGGCTCTTCGACGCCGTGGCGGCCCTGGCCGGGGTTCGTGACCGTGTCCGGTTCGAGGGGCAGGCGGCGATCGAACTCGAGGGACTCGCCTCGGACCTTCCCGCCGCTTGTGACTCCTATCCGTTTGTGATCCAGCCTGGTCCGAGCCTTGTCATCGACACGAGGCCGCTGATCGCCGGGGTGGTCGACGACCTTCGAACGGGCTGCACGGCGGCGCGGATCGGTCGCCGGTTCCACTCCACTCTGGTCGAGATGATTGCACAAGTCTGTGGCCGGCTGGCCGCGGAGCACGGGCTTGGCACCGTGGTCCTGAGCGGTGGGGTGTTCATGAACGTCCTGCTGACGACCGAGACCGTGGCAAGACTGACGCAGGATGGGTTCCGGGTCTATCGCCACCAACGCGTTCCCCCGAATGACGGCGGTTTGTGCCTGGGCCAGCTCGCGGTCGCGGCGGCAGGGCAAGCGGCGGGGTTGGTCCCTGGATGAGGAGTTGCCGATGTGCCTCGGAATCCCCGGAAAGGTGGTCGAGACCTACACCGAGCATGACGTTCTGATGGGCCGCGTCGAGTTCGGCGGGGTCTACAAGCGAGTCTGCCTGGAGCACGTGCCCGACATTGTGGCCAACGAATACGTGCTTGTTCACGTGGGATTCGCCCTGTCTCGGATTGACGAGGTCGAGGCGAAGCGGGTCTTCGCGTTTCTCGAGGAGATGAATCAGCTCGACGACCTGGAGGCGCATTCGCCATGAAATATCTCGACGAGTATCGAGACAGTGTCGGGGCCCGAAAGCTCGCGGCGGCGATCGCGCGGACGGTGACCCAGCCCTGGACGATCATGGAGGTCTGCGGCGGACAGACCCACACCATCGTCAAGTACGGGATCGACCGGATCTTGCCCGCCGAGGTCGAGTTGGTGCATGGGCCGGGCTGCCCGGTCTGCGTGACCTCGCTCGAGATGATCGACCGGGCGCATGCGATCGCCTCGAGGCCCGACGTGATCTTCTGCTCGTTCGGCGACATGCTCCGCGTCCCCGGGTCGCGCGGCGACCTGTTGCAGCTCAAGTCGCAAGGGGCGGACGTCCGGATCGTCTATTCGCCGCTCGACGCCGTGAACCTCGCGGTGGCCAACCCCGGCCGCCAGGTTATCTTTTTCGCGATCGGGTTCGAGACGACCGCGCCGCCGAACGCAATGGCCGTCTGGCTGGCGCGAAAACAGCGGCTGACGAACTTCAGTGTCCTGGTGTCGCACGTGCTCGTGCCGCCGGCGATGACGGCGATTCTCCAGTCTCCCGGCAATCGCGTTCGGGCGTTCTTGGGGCCGGGGCACGTCTGCACCGTGGTCGGGTGCGGTGAGTACGGGCCGATCGCCGACCGCTTCCACGTGCCGATCGTCGTCACCGGTTTTGAGCCGCTCGACCTGCTCGAAGGTGTGCTCTGGGTGGTCCGCCAGTTGGAAGAGGGGCGCGCGGAGGTGGAGAACCAGTACGCCCGCGCGGTCCGGCCGGAAGGGAATCCAGCGTCGAAGTCCTTGATTGAAGATGTCTTTGAGGTTTGTGATCGCAAGTGGCGGGGGATTGGCCTCATCCCGATGAGTGGCTACAAGCTCCGCCCTGCGTATTATGACTTCGACGCGGAACGGCGGTTCGCCGTTTCCGGGATCGAGACGCAAGAGTCGGCGATCTGCATCAGCGGAGAGATCCTCAAGGGGCTCAAAAAGCCGCACGATTGCCCGGCGTTCGGCCTGACCTGCACGCCGCAAAACCCGCTGGGCGCGACCATGGTTTCGTCGGAAGGGGCGTGCGCCGCCTATTACGCGTATGGCCGCCACCTCGAGAGGAATCCGAGCGACGCGCTGGTTCCGCTGGAAAGCCTGGTTCCCCTCGGTTCCGGCAAGGAGGTCATCCGATGAGTGAGCCCGTTGGGACGCTCGATGCCGAACTCTTCGGCGCCTGCCCGGTGCCCCAGTCGCGTTACGACCAGATCGTGCTCGGTCACGGCGGCGGCGGGCTCCTGACGAACGAATTGATCCAGCGGTTATTCGTCCCCGCGTTTCGAAATGACGTGCTCGAGGCGCTCGAGGATCAAGCCACGCTTCGCCTGGGGACGGATAACGGTGTGAAGGCGCCTCGAATTGCCTTTACGACCGATTCGTTTGTCGTGCGTCCGCTTTTCTTCCCCGGTGGAGATATTGGCAAGCTTGCCGTGCATGGAACCGTGAACGACCTGGCGGTCGGAGGGGCGCGTCCGCTCTTCCTGTCGGCGGCGTTCATCCTCGAGGAGGGGATGCCGCTGGCCGACCTGAAACGGATCGTCGCCTCGATGCGCTCGGCCTGCGACGAGGCGGGGGTCGTGCTCGTCACCGGTGACACCAAGGTCGTCGATCGCGGCAAGGGCGATCAGGTCTTCATCACCACTTCGGGGATCGGTCTGGTCCCCGAAGGGCGCTCGCTTTCGATCCGGTCCGCGCGGCCGGGCGATTATCTCGTGGTCTCGGGGACGATCGGCGACCATGGCATTGCGATCATGTCGGTTCGTGAGGGGATCGAGTTCGAGACCGTGCTCGAGAGCGACACGGCCCCGCTGACCGACCTGGTCCGGGTCATGCTCGACGCCTGCCCATCGATCCGGGCGATGCGCGACCCGACCCGCGGCGGTGTCTCGAGCGCCTTGAACGAGCTGGCCGAAGCGTCACGCGTGGGCGTCAGGCTCGATGAGGCCGCCATCCCGGTCTGCGCCGAGGTCCGGGGCGCTTGCGAAATGCTTGGGCTCGACCCGCTCTATGTCGCCAACGAAGGGAAGCTGATCGCCGTCGTCCCATCCGCGGATGCCGAGCGACTCGTGACTGTGATGCGTTCGCACCCGCTCGGCCGGAATACCGCGCTCATCGGCCAGGTCGTGGCCGAGCACCCGGGGATGGTCACCCTGCGTTCGATTGTGGGGGGCGAGCGGGTCGTCACCCTGCTCTCGGGAGAACAGTTGCCGCGCATCTGCTGAGGGATGCATCCAGCGAGCAACCGATTGAGCTGGCGAGCCGGGTGACTCTAAGCCGTTGGTCTCGGTTTTCCTTGATTTTCTGATGGGCGATCGCTGGGATGCAACGGCCGCTGGGTGCCACGGGTTGTACTCAATCCGTGAGCGATCGCCCAAGTTTTTGGCTCACGGGTTGAGTATAACCCGTGGCACCAAAGAATTGAACATTATTTAATGTAAAGGGCAGCCAGGTCCACCTGTTCAGGGACCCTGAGTTCCCGATAGGAAAAGGCAGGCATTGGCACCGGCACGCCAAATCGTGGGAAGGAAGCGTAAACGCGAGGAGAGCCAACATCTGTTGTTGATTCGCACCTACCCGAGAGGAGTCTGACCATGACGGCAGCGACAGTGCCTTACGGCCGGAAGACGCAGCACGCGCCGGCGGTTAAGGAAGTCCACGTTCTCTGGATCACGGCTGGACTCGGCTGTGACGGAGACACGGTCTCGATCACCGCGGCCACCCAGCCGAGCATCGAGGACGTCTTGCGGGGGGCGATCCCCGGGCTCCCCAAGGTCTACCTGCATAACCCGGTTCTCGCCTACGAAAACGGCGATGAATTCATGAAGTACTGGTATCTCGCCGACGATGACCGCCTCGGTGCGTTCGTCCTCGTCGTCGAGGGTTCGATCCCCAACGAGAAGATCCACCGGGAGGGGTACTGGGCCGCGCTCGGGACGGATCAGAAGACCGGCCAACCGATCACGACCTGTGAATGGATCGATCGGCTCGCGCCCAAGGCGGTGGCCGTCGTGGCGATCGGCACCTGTGCGACCTACGGCGGGATCCACGCGATGGAAGGCAACCCGACCGGCTGCATGGGCCTGCCCGACTACCTGGGCTGGGACTGGAAGTCGAAGGCCGGGCTGCCGATCGTCTGCGTGCCGGGCTGTCCGGTTCAGCCCGACAACTTCATGGAGACGCTGCTCTACCTCCTCCATCAGGTGGCCGGACTGGCCCCCATGATTCCCCTCGACGACTGCTTGCGACCCACCTGGCTGTTCGGCAAAACGGTCCACGACGGCTGCGACCGTGCGGGCTACTACGAGCAGGCGGACTTCGCCCACGAATACGGCTCGCCCAAGTGTCTGGTCAAGCTCGGCTGCTGGGGGCCGGTGGTCAATTGCAACGTGCCCAAGCGGGGCTGGATGGCCGGCCTCGGTGGCTGTCCCAACGTCGGCGGGATCTGCATCGGCTGCACCATGCCAGGTTTTCCCGACAAGTTCATGCCGTTCATGGACGAACCTCCGGGCGCTCGCCTCTCCTCGGTCGCCATCGGGTTCTACGGCCGGATCATCCGGAAGCTGCGCGGCTGGACCATGGACACGGCCAACAAGGAGCCGAAGTGGCGTCATCGCCGCCCCGAACTGACCACCGGATATCACCCACCCACCCCCGTCAAATCCTGAAAAATCCAGAAAGGAGCCGAACGATGGCGACAGTCGTCACTCCCGAAAAAGATGTTCACGCTTCGACCGGCCATCTTGTGGATATGTCGTGGGACCCGATCACCCGGATCGTGGGCAGTCTGGGGATTTACACCAAGATCGACTTCATCAACCACCGGGTCGCCGAGTGCTACAGCACGTCGTCGATCTTCCGCGGCTACAGCATCTTCATGAGGGGCAAGGATCCGCGCGACGCCCACTTCATCACCAGCCGGATCTGCGGGATCTGTGGCGACAACCACGCGACCTGCGCCTGCTACGCCCAGAACATGGCCTTCGGCATCCGCCCCCCCAAGATGGCCGAGTGCATCGTCAACCTCGGCGAAGCGGCCGAATATATGTTCGACCACAATATTTTCCAGGATAACCTGGTCGGCGTCGACTTCTGCGAGACCATGGTCAAGGAGACCAACCCGGGGGTCCTGGACCTGGCCGAGCGGACCGAGTCGCCGCATGCCGACCTCCACGGCTTCCGCACGATCGCCGACATCATGCGGGCGCTCAACCCGTTCACCGGGTCGTTCTACCTCGAAGCCCTCCAGATGAGCCGACTGACTCGCGAGATGTTCTGCCTGATGGAAGGGCGCCACGTCCACCCCTCGACCCTTTACCCCGGCGGCGTCGGCACCGTCCCCACGGTTCAACTCTTCACCGACTACATCGTCCGGCTGATGAAGTATGTCGAGTTCATGAAGAAGGTCGTTCCGCTGCACGACGACCTGTTCGACTTCTTCTACCAAGCACTTCCCGGTTATGAAGAAGTGGGGCGGCGCCGTGTGCTTCTGGGCTGTTGGGGCTCGTTCCAGAACCCGGACGTGTGCGACTATACGTATAAGAACATGACGGAGTGGGGGCGGGCGATGTACGTCACCCCCGGTGTGATCGTCGACGGCAAGCTTGTGACGACCGACCTGGTCGAGATCAACCTCGGCCTCCGGATCCTCCTGGGCAGCTCGTACTACGACGACTGGCAAGGGGGCGAGATGTTCGTCAAGAACGACCCCCTGGGCAACCCGGTCGACCCCCGCCACCCGTGGAACCAGACGACCAACCCGAAGCCGCAGAAGCGCGACTTCAAGGATAAGTACACCTGGGTGATGTCGCCGCGTTGGTATGATGCGCGGACCAAGGACTACCTGGCCCTCGACACAGGGGGCGGCCCGCTCGCCCGCTTCTGGGCCACTGCGCTCGCTGGTCTCGTCGACATCGGCTACATCAAGGCGACTGGCCAGAGCGTCAAGATCTACCTTCCCAAGACCGCCACAAAGCCCGAGGTCGAGTTCGAATGGAAGATCCCCAAGTGGAGCAACGCCATCGAACGCGACCGCGCCCGGACTTATTTTCAGGCCTATGCGGCCGCGGCGGCTCTCTACTTCGCCGAGCAGGCGCTCAAGGAGCTGCACGCCGGTCGGACCAAGACCTGGACCGATTTCACCGTGCCCAAAGAGGCGATCGGCTGTGGGTTCCATGAGGCGGTGCGCGGAGTCCTCTCGCATCACGTCGTGATCCGCGGCGGCAAGATCGCCAACTATCACCCCTATCCCCCGACCCCCTGGAACGCGAGCCCGCGCGATAGCTTCGGTACGCCCGGTCCCTATGAGGACGCCGTCCAGAACACGCCGATCTTCGAGGAGAACGGCCCCGACAAGTTCAAAGGGATCGACATCATGCGAGCGGTCCGCAGCTTTGACCCCTGCCTGCCGTGTGGCGTCCACATGTTCATGGGCAACGGCAAGGTCCTCCAAGTCAGCCACTCCCCCATGTTCGGTGCCCATCGACCGGAGTGACCACCCGTGAATGCGCCCGACAACGACTTCCGCGGCCGGATCGGCCGGATTGAAACCCTGATCGATGAGATCGAGTGTTTCGCCGACCCGGTCGCGCAGGAGCAAGCCCGCGAGATCGTCCAGGCCCTCCTCGAATTCCATGGCGCGGCCCTGGCGAACCTCGTCGGACATATCACCGCGGCCGGCCCACCGGGCCGCGCGATCATGGAGCAAGTCGCGCAGGATGAACTGGCTGCAAACCTGCTCCTGCTCCATGGCCTTCACCCCCACGACCTCGACGTGAGGGTGGCCCAAGCACTCAACCAGGTCCGCCCTCAACTCCAGACGCACGGAGGTGACGTCGAGTTGCTCGGCATTGACGGCAACGTGGTTCGACTCCGGATGCAGGGGAGCTGTCATGGCTGTCCCTCGTCGGCGGCCACCCTGAGGCAGACGATCGAGTCGGCGATCTTCGGGGCTGCGCCTGACGTTGCTTCCATCGAGGTCGAAGGGGTCGTCGAGCCGGCGAACCTTTCTTCACTGCTCCCGATCGTGACGCTGGAACCGGCTTTGGCCGGTGGCAATGGGCAACATGAAAACAGGCCTTGAGACGAGGTTCCGGGGGGACGTTCCCGACTCTGGAGAGGAGCCGTGATGTTATCGGACTCGCCGGCGGAACCACAACCGTGGGCCATGCTCCGTCAATTCGTGCGGGGCCGGCCACCCGTCGAACGCTGCGAACTTTGCGGCCTCGGGCTGGCGGCCGAGCATCCGCACCTGTGGGAATCGGCCACCCGACAACTCCATTGTTGCTGCGACGCGTGCTCGATCCTGTTCAGTGGCCAGCGGCCGGATGCACGCTACCGCCGAGTCCCCGCGCGTGTCGAGTTGCTCACGGACTTTCATCTGAGTGATGAGCAATGGGAAGATCTGCATCTGCCGATCAACCTCGCCTTTTTCGTTCGATGCACCGCGGCGGGTCGTGTGCTCGCTTATTTCCCGAGCCCGGCGGGGGCCACCGAGTCGCTCCTGTCATTGGAAACGTGGGACCAACTGGTCAGGGAGAACTCGGTTCTTGAGACGATGGAGCCGGATGTCGAGGCCCTTCTCGTCAACCGGCTGGGAGAGTTGAACGAGTCTTATTATGTGTCGATCGACGAGTGTTATAAACTGGTCGGCCTGATCCGTACGCACTGGCGGGGTCTGTCAGGGGGGACAACGGTCTGGGCGGAGATCGGTACGTTCTTTGCAGGACTCAAGCGGCGGTCTCGGCCGTCGGGGGACACGCCACCATGCCGGACCTGAACTTTGCGGTCGAGGGGGCCGCGCCGATCCCGTTCTCCGCCGCGCCGCAACTGAACTTCCGGCTCCGGATCACCGACTCGGCCGGAGCCGGGGCACTGCCGATCCCGGCCGTGGCCCTGCGGTGCCAGATCCGGATCGAGCCGACTCGGCGGCGGTACGCCTCGGCGGAGCAGGACCGCCTGCTCGACCTCTTTGGCGAGCCGTCACGCTGGGGTCAGACGCTCCGGAGCCTACTCTGGACCCACACGAGCCTGAGCGTGCCGCCGTTCACCGGCCAGACCGTCGTCGATCTCCCCGTGCCTTGTACGTATGACTTCAACGTCGCGTCCACCAAGTATTTTTATGCACTGGAGGATGGAGAAGTCTCGCTTACTCTGCTGTTCAGTGGCACCATCTTCTACGCCGAGGATGAAAGTGGGGCGTTGCAAGTCAGCCCGATCTCCTGGGAGAAAGAGACGGACTATCGACTCCCGGTCCCGGTTTGGAAGGCGATGATGGAGCTCTATTACCCCAACAGCGCCTGGCTCTGTTTACGGCAGGATGTGTTCGATCAACTCTATCTGTACAAGAGCCGGCTGGGATTGCCGACCTGGGAAGAGGCGCTGGAACGGCTCCTGGACACGTGCCGCGAGCGAGTTGAACCATGAATCAATGCCTGGTCGACCGCCTGGTCAACGCCCTCCTTTATGAGGGCTACCTGTTGTATCCTTACCGCCCGTCGGTGAAAAACCGCCAGCGCTGGTCGTTCGGCGGCCTCTATCCGCCGTCGTACACGGCGGACCGACCTGGGGCCGACGCTTCCACCATGCAGACGCAATGCCTTGTGCGAGGATCCCCAAGTACCCTTTTGACCGTTTCCGTCCGATTCCTCCATCTCGTCACGCGTCGGGTCGGCGTGCTTGACACTCCCCTGGCCGACGCACCGATCGATGCGTCGACGCCGGTCCGCTTCGTCGAATCGCTCCAGGTCGGCGACTCCGTGGTTCACTCCTGGCAAGAGGCCGTCGAACGGGAGATCGGTCGGGACGACTCCGACCTGGGTGAGCTCGCCGCCCATCCCCGGCGCATCGAATTCCAGTTCGGCCCCGGAGCGGAACGCGAGCCGGTGCGCGACGCCACCGGGAAGATCGTCGGGCTTGTCGAGCGTCAGCAACGCCGCGTTGAGGGGATCGTCGAACTCTCGGCCGAGGCCGTGGGCAATCGGCTCTACCGGATCACGGTCCGGATCGAGAATCAGACCGCTTTCGAAGCGGCGTCCGACGACCGTGACGAGGTTCTCCTGAACAGCCTGGTTTCAACGCATACGTCACTGGGCGTCCGAGACGGTGAGTTCATCTCCTTGCTCGACCCTCCCGAACCGCTGCGTGCGTTGACGGCGGCCTGCCGGAACGAAGGGACCTGGCCGGTGCTCGTCGGGGCCGAGGGGGAAGTCGACACGATGCTCTCCTCGCCGATCATTCTTTACGACTATCCTGAAATTGCCCCGGAAAGTCCCGGCGACCTGTTTGACGCGACCGAGATCGACGAAATCCTCACGCTCCGGATCATGACGCTCAGCGACGAGGAGAAGCGAGCGATGGGCGAGCTCGACGACCGTGGCCGCGCCTTGCTGGAACGGACCGAGTCGCTGGCACGCGGGCAACTCATGGAGCTGCATGGATCGATGCGCGAAGCCCGACCGTTCTCGGGGAGAGGGGACGAGGCTCATGGATAGGTGGGATCCGACCAGCGAACCGCCCAAGCTCCAGAGCGTCCGTGTCGCCGGGGTCGAGTTTCGCCTGGGCGCTCCGGTTCGGCTCTGGCCCCTGGGCGCGGCCGACATCATTGATCTGGCCTTGAAGGGTAAGACCGCCATCATCACGGCGATTGAACAAGATTTTGAAGATAAGATTCATCTTGCCGTAACCGTTGACGATGACCCTGGGCGCGACCTAGGGGTGGCGGGAAAGCCGGGCCATCGCTTTTTCTTCCGGCCCGAAGAGGTCGAGCCGCTCGGCGATGAGTCGGAGGTTCCCCCATGACGACGACGACCAAGCCCCCGCAAGTCCTCATCGCCTGTGTTGGGAACATCTTCCTGGGTGACGATGCGTTTGGCCCCGAGGTCGCCCGCCGGCTGGCGGGCCGCCCCCGGCCCGACGGGGTCCGCCTGGTCGATTTCGGCATTCGCGGGTTTGACCTGGCGCTCGCACTTCTTGATGAAGCCACCGAGGTCGTTATCCTGGTCGATGCACTCCCGCGCGGCGAACCGCCCGGTACGCTCTCCGTGATCGAGCCCGAGTGGAACGTCGGGGTTGGTTGCGACTCCACGGATGGGGTGATGTTCGAGACCCATTCCCTTGATCCCGTGAAGGTCTTCCGCCTCGTCATCACCCTGGGTGGTCATCCCAGGCCGGTCCTGCTGGTCGGTTGCGAACCGACTCCCTTGGGCGAAGAGGATACCCCGGCGATGGAGCTGAGTGCACCGGTCGAACGGGCCGTGGACGATGCGGTTCTCCTCGTCGAGTCGCTCGTCGAACAGGTCCGCGAGGGCCGTGGGGTCGGGGTTTCTTATCGAGGGGCAGAAAAGAAATACTCGTGAAGTTCGAGACTGTCGTAAGGAAATCGGGCCGTCTGTCTGCCCCGGAGGCCGAAATTCGCGGCCCCACCCGCCGGGGAAGACGACGCGGAGCGTCGCGGACGGCATTCCCACGCAGAGCGTGGGAACGAGATCCCGGTATCCTTTGGTTGAAGGGAGGTTGTTTGCGATGAAAGTGCTTGAAGTGATTGGCGGATTGGCGTTGGGGATGGTGACGCTGCTGATCCTGGTTGTGGGCAGCCTGTTCGCTGTGGGGTCGATGAGTCGATACGTGCGGAACAAATCGATGTAGGGTGGCCGAATGCATGAGCTCGGAATTGCGCAGGCGATCGTTGAGATGATCTGCGAACATTCGGGCGGTGCGCGGGTCACTCGCGTTGTGCTGGAGATTGGCAAGCTCTCAGCGGTTTTGCCTGACGCCGTGCGGTTTTGTTTCGACCTTTGCGTTGAAGGCACCCCCATGGAAGGGGCGTGCCTGGTCATCCTCGAGACGCCCGGTCTGGCCCGGTGCTGCGACTGTGGGGGCGAGGTCTGTCTTGAACGCCCCTTCGGCCGTTGTGAATGTGGCGGCACCGACTTGGAGTGGCTCTCCGGTGAGGAACTGAAAATCAAGGAATTCGAGGTGATTTGATGTGCACCACCTGCGGATGCTCCGACAGCTCTCAGCCGAGACTCACCAACTTGACAACCGGCCTGACGATAACGCTCGACGAGGTCCAGGGACACGACCACAGTCATCACGAACATTCGCATCATCATGATCACACCCATAACCATTCCCATGACCATTCCAAACGGTCCGGCACCACGATCACACTGGAGGCGGCCGTTCTCGCCAAGAATGACCGCTTGGCCGAGCGGAACCGAGGGTGGCTCGCCGGGCGCGATATCCTGGCGCTGAATCTGGTCAGCTCGCCGGGGGCGGGTAAGACGACATTGCTCGAGCGCACGATTCATGACCTGGCGGGTGAATTGTCACTATCGGTCATCGAAGGGGACCAGGAGACCTTGAACGACGCCGAGCGGATCCGGGCGACCGGTTGTCGCGTGGTCCAGATCAACACCGGGACGGGCTGCCACCTCGACGCCGCCATGCTCGCCCGAGGCCTCGATCAGCTCGACCCGCCGCTCCATTCCATCGTCATGATCGAGAACGTCGGCAACCTCGTTTGCCCGGCCCTTTTCGACCTCGGCGAGCGAGCCAAGGTCGTCATTGCCTCCGTGGCCGAAGGGGACGACAAGCCGCTCAAGTACCCTCACATGTTCAGAGCCAGTACGCTCGTGGTTCTCAACAAGGTCGACCTGCTCCCTTACGTCCCCTTCGACGTGACACGCTTCCTCGCCCACGTCCGCCAGGTCAATCCCGCGCTTCAGGTGCTCCGCGTCTCGGCAACCACCGGCGAGGGGCTTCCCGACTGGTATGAGTGGCTCCGCGTGCAGGCCGCCCCGGGTTCGGTCGTTTCCGCCGCTTCCGCCTTTCAATAGATCGACAGGGAATTGTGTGAGGATTCTGTTGTGTTTTGGCGGGGGAACCGGGCGACTCCTCTGGCGAACGGGGTCGCTCATTCGGTAGCCTAGCGCGTCGATCGAGGGCGCACGGGTGTGCATGGGGTCGAGCTTCGGCGAATCCATGCCTGCCATTCTGCGCCGGAATATAGCGATCCTTGACGCGTGGAGCCCGCCCTGATGGCAGCGATCCTCATCCCGGTCCCGGCCGGCTTTCGGTTCATTCCCACGGTCTTTAGCCACGGTTGGTATCAGCTTCCCCCGTTTTCCTACGACCACGCGAGCCAGGTCCTGACGCGGGTCCACCAGTTCCGCGACGGCGGGGTGGCTCGCCTTCGGATTGGCGGCGGAGAGAACGACGGGACGGTCCGTGTGTCCGTCGAAGCGGGAGGCAAGGGCCGGCTCAGTCGCGAGCGCCGCGAGGAGGTCGTGCGGGTGGTCGGCACCTGTTTGAACTTGACCCGAGACCTGACTCCGTTCTACCGATCGGCTCGTCGTCGCCCGGAATACCGCTGGGTCGAGACGATGGGCGCGGGGCGGATGCTCGTGTCTCCCACGGTCTGGGAGGACCTGGCGAAGACCTTGCTCACGACGAACACCACCTGGGGGGCGACGGTCCAGATGTGCCGCCGGCTGGCGACCCTTGGCGCGCCACTCGGCGAGGGAGAGCACAGTTTCCCGACCCCGGAGCGCGTTGCCAGTCTGAGCGTCGACGCGTTGAATGATCATGTGCGCGCCGGCTACCGAAGTGCTTACTTGAGCCAACTCGCCCGGGCGATCGTCGAGCAGGGGCTGGACCTCGAGTTGTGGCGAGAGCCGGGCGTGTCCGGTGACGACCTGTTCCGCCGGATCCGGGGCCTGAAGGGGTTCGGCGAGTACGCCGCCGGAAGCATGTGCCGGCTGCTCGGTTCCTTCGACCGGCTCGGGCTCGACTCGAGCTGCCGCGCCTCGTTCCGCGAGCGGAACGGAGGTGAGCCGGCGAGCGACAAGCAGATCGCTCTCTACTACGAGCCGTTCGGCGAGTGGTGCGGGCTCGCCTTGTGGATGGACGTGATGAAATCCCACCTGACGGAATACGCGGGAGCCACCGCGCGTTGCCCGGGGGAAGACATCTCCCCGAAGTGATTGACTGATCGGAATAGCCGTATTTGAGAATGCTTTTCCTTGCCGGGAATTATCCACAAAGAGGAGTCTGTCGCAAGGCAACCGGGCCGTCTGTCTACCCTGGAGGCCGAGACTCACCGGAGAAGCTCGTTCCCACGCGGAGCGTGGGAACGAGATCCCGGTATCCTTGCGACAGTCTCACAAAAAGCGCGAACTTCTCGCGGGCATGCGCCGTCTTCCCTCTGTATGGACGAAAGATCGATGCGGGCCAAAGCGGTCTGCGAGCACAACCGAGGCAAACGCAAATGGACATTGTCGCCACGTGACCAGGTTATTCGCCCGGTTCCATCAACCCGATGCTGTTGCCACGGTGTCAAAAGAACCAGCCGATGCGAGAGTCCAAAAACAGGGAGCTACCGGTAACGTGGCGACAAGTCTTGTGAAATGGATGGTTTGTCCTCGGAGTGTGTGGGAGGCACGCGACTCTGCGAAGGTCGAAGGCCAGGTTCGACTCCTGGCGAGGGCACTTGTCTTGATCACGTGGTTTGGTTGCGTTCCTCCTCTCGATGACGCTGGAGCCAGACGGCCAGGCGGCCGGTTGCAAACCGGTTGAAGTGGGTTCGACTCCCACCTGCGTCTCTATGTCAGCAAGCGACGGGCGGCCGTCCCGCCCGCGTCGCTTGCCGCGATCGCCGGCGTACGTTCTTGCGTAAGCAGCGTACAGGTTGCGTAAGCGGTGACGGTGTTAATTCGCGGGGTCGTGCTCCCGATCTGATCCTTCCTCGTCCCACTGCGCGAAGGGGTCGTCGAGTTCCGCCCAGGCGGATTCGCCTTGGGCGACTTCGCGGTCGGTCAGGACGCAGGAATCGAGGCGGGCACGGAGTTGTTCCTGGTCGAGGTCACTGCCGATGAAGACCAGTTCCTGGTGGCGATCGCCGAAATGGTCGTCCCAGCCGTCGAGGGCGGACTGGCACTCTTCGGGGTCCTCGGGCCATTCGGATTTCGGAACGGCGGCGAGCCAGCGGCCGATCGGTTCGATGCGGCAGGCGCCGCCGGCCAGTGAGTACTCGGCGACGAAGTCGGGTCGGGACGCGATCCAGAATTGGCCTTTGCCGCGGAGCAGGCCGGGAAACCCCTCGTCGAGGAAGTCGTGAAATCGGCGAGGGTGGAACGGCCGACGGTCGCGGAAGACGAGGCTCGAGATTCCGTACTCATCGGTCTCGGGGACGTGTTCGCCACGCAGCTCCTTGAGCCAGCCAGGCGCCTGCGCGGCACGCTCGAAGTCGAACCGGCCCGTGTCGAGCACGTTCGCCAGGGGGACCTGGCCGAACGAGGTCCGCACGAGCTCGGCCTCGGGGTTGAGCCGGCGCAGGAGCGCCTCGAGCTGTTCCAGATCGGCGGGTGAGACGCGGTCGACCTTGTTAACCACGATGACGTCCGCGAACTCGACCTGGTCCACGAGGAGGTCGACGACCGTGCGGTCATCATCCTCGCCGATGGCGAGACCGCGTTCCTTGAGCTCCTCCGAGGCGAGGTAGTCGGGGAGGAAGCTCGCGGCATCGACGACCGTGACCATCGTGTCCAGCCGGGCCAGGTCCGAGAGCGATTGTCCCTCCTCATCTTCAAACGAGAAGGTCTCGGCGACGGGGAGCGGCTCGGAGATGCCGCTGGATTCGATCAGCAGATAATCAAACCGTCCTGCGCGGGCGAGCCGGGCCACCTCGACGAGCAGGTCCTCCCTGAGCGTGCAACAGATGCAGCCATTCGTCATTTCGACGAGCTTCTCCTCGACCCGGTTCAAGGCGTTGCCGTCGCGGACGAGCCGGGCGTCCACGTTGACCTCGCTCATGTCGTTGACGATGACCGCGACTTTGCGCCCCTCGCGGTTGTTCAAGACGTGGTTGAGGACCGTCGTCTTTCCGGCGCCGAGGAATCCGGAGAGAACCGTCACCGGCAGCTTCTCGATCATTGCTATCCTCCACCGACGAGAGTTCGGACGAGTCGAGTGCCGAGGGATTCGTGGTCAAACGCTCAAATCGATCGGCCTATTTTCGTTTGATTCTGTGAATCGTGTGCTTGTGAAGTCGGCGGCAATACTTCCGGAACCCGTCTTTCATGGAATCGGGGACCCCGCCGCGGGTGTTGATCTGAATGCGGTAGTTCAGGTCGTTGGTCTCTGTGCATTGCAGCCAGACGTATTCGCGGCCTTGAGATTTGGCCATGGTTTTCTCCCTTCCTCCCGCATTTTGGCCGTCAGGTCGGGTCAGGTTTTGGCCCGAATGGCGATGGCATCATCGCAACCCTTAACAACCCAGTGCCGGTGGAGGCCAGCGCGTTCCGACGAAACCCCCCGTGGCTCCAATTCCCTGGGACCGCGGGCGTCTCGCCCGCCCCACCGGGGATTGTGAGGCGCTCTTACCCACAGGTCAGGGGCGAACCGGGCTCGAGCCTCTTCGATCCGTCCCTTTTCGAGGAACCTCGGAGGGCGGCGATGGCGTCGAGGAGATCGTCTTTGCGGACTCGCGCTGCGACGTTGATGTGATCAAGCCGTGGGGTTCATGGAACCGTGAATTATTCTGTGTTGTGTGATAACAAGTTTTAAATTGTTGAGGAAATTGCGTCTGCATCCTGTTCGATGTGATCGCGGAGAGTCCAGAGCGCGATGCCCGCCAGGAGCACGAGGTTGGGGAAGAGCAGGGGGGCGAAGACGGGGGCGCCGTCGATCAGGTTGGTGAGCAAGCTTGGCGCCGGGCCCTGCAAGTCGGCCGCGAGATGGTAGTAGGCACCCAGCAGTCCGACGCCCGCTTGGGCCAGGAGCACCAGGCCGCTGAGCCTCAAGAACTTCCGCCCGATCGAGGTCAAGAACGGGGCCGTCAGAAAGCCGACCGCGAAGCTGCTGCTGACCACCGGAATCCACTCGGTCGCGTGGAAAAACCCATTTTGCGCATGGTCCGTCAGGCTGAAGACAAAGTTGCCGAGGAAGCCGCCGAGCGCCATCAACAAGACCCAGTAGGACCACTCCGCCGCGTCGTCGGGGATCATTCGGTTCACGATCAAGAGCAACCCCAGCCCGGTGTACGCCAGGGGGGCCGCGAACGGGGCGGCGTAGACAAGACTCTTGATCGTCCGTTCTTCAAAGAAGCGGCTGTCGAGATGCAGGACCAGGCCGATCAGGCCGATTCCCACCGCGATCCAGCCGACGAAATATCCCAGGTCGCGCCAGGCCGCTCGGTAGCCAAGGCCCTCGCCCAGGCCGAGCGCCGCGAGAAGAACGAGCGGGGCGACGATCGAGAAGTAGAGCGGAATGGACTCGGCGGGATGAGCAAACTTGTTGACGGAATGCGCCAGCCAGATATCAAGACTCAGGAACGCGATGTTGACGATCACGAAGGCTTCGAGCCAGAGCCTGGGTTCACGATACCACGGTCGACTACTTCGCGGTGGCATTGCCGTGCGCCCTCCGCAGTTCTTCCGCTTGCGCTTTGATCTCGACGCTGTGCTTGAGCATCGGGTAAGCGCCGTGCCACTGGGCGAAGTCTTGCCCTCCCATGAAGGCGCCGTGCTTGGTGGTCCGTCCGTAATAGTGCCAGAGGTCGAAGTACATGAAGTCGATCGGCGTCTCGAACCGTTTTGGGCCGAGGACGCCTTCCTTGCGCAGGGCGGTCATAATGTCGGAGGTGGCCTTGACCTTTTCGTTGGTCGATTCGACGACTTTGGAGGCATCCTCGTAAATCTGATCGATCAGACGTTGGGTGTGGCACTGGTTGCAGACCTCTTTCATCGCCACTTGCGCCTGCTCGGCATTCGGACGTTTCTTTGAGATTTCATCGGCCAGCCAGTACGAGAGTCGTTCCGAGGTGTCGTGGGTGGACTTGAGGCCGTTCAGGCCGCTCATATGGCAGGTGGTGCAGGTAGGGACAAACATGTCTTGAGTCGTCAGTGACTTCGCGGGCGCGTCGAGTTTGAGCTGCGACTTCTGTGCGGCGAACATGACACCGTGTTTGGATTCGTTGTAGATCTCCAACTGCGAGTGGTCGGGCCCCATGTGGCACTGGCCGCAGGTGGTCGGCAGGCGGGCGATCTCGACCGAGGAGGTGTGCCTGGTATGACAGGCGGTGCACGAGCCGATGGTGCCGTCGGGGTTGGGCCGGCCGACGCTATGGCACTTCACGCAGCCGACGGTCACGGCCGATTGGCCCTCCAGGCTGACCAAGGCATTCGCCGCGCGTTTGCAGGCGCCGGGATGAAACTTCTCGGAGAAGGCCACTTGGTCGGCGGTCAGCCCCTTTTCGCCGTAGACGGCCGCCCAGGAGGGCGCGGCGTGCCGACTGCGGAGGAATTGCTGGTACTGGGTCTCGTGGCAACTCCGACAATTTGCGGAGGTGACCGTCTTGCTGATCTCAAACCCGTGATGGGCTTCCTTCGTCTGCCCCTCCGCGGTCTGGTGACAGTCGAGACATGTCACCCCCTTCTTGGCGTGCTCGCTCAACTCGAACTCGTGAACAATCGAATGCTGGGTGCGCGTGTGGCACGAGGCGCACTTACCGGTCGCCCTCACGAACGAGGCGTTGGGCTGAATCGTCTCGACCGCCGGTCTTCGCCCGTTGATCAAGAGACCCGCCAGGATCATGCCGAAGCTCAAGACCAGGGCGATGAATACGGAACGGAATGACATGGCCCGGTTCCCTACCAAGTGCGCTGGGTTCGGATTCAAGCCGCGTTTCGTTGCCAGACATGAGGGGAATCACCCAGGAGAAGTTTCCCCGATTCTCAAGACGACCTCAATGGGTTGATCCGCAACCGCGGTTGATTCCGGCGTTGGCCCGTGCCAGGTCGCCCGACCACGTTGATGGTCCGCGGGAATGGTTTGCCGTAAGTTCCTGAACATCCCAAGGTCTCATGTCTGCGGGAAACGTAAAACCAAAGGGTGAGCGACGGGTCTCCCGTCGAATACGGCGGCGAGCCGGTTACCACTGGTTGTCCCTCATGATCCAACCGTTTAATCTGGACGTTTGCGGAGGGAATCTTCCAACGGCTTTCACAGACTGCTTTTCCGAAGCGATCGGCGGAAGGGGCGAACTCGCCCGCTCGCTGAGCCGTGTGAAACTGATCGTGCACCACGCCGAGGCCCCTGATCCCATGACTCACGCGAAGCGTGCTCTCCTCGTCTTAGGTTCGCTTCTGGCTTACGGCCAGGCGGAGCCGGCGAGTGCCCAGGCACCGTCCAAGGAACTGGCAAAAAAACTGCTCGCCTTGCCGCCAAGGCCGCAGCGCCCCGCCTTGCCGCCCAGTCGGTTGCCCCTCGATTTTCTCAAGGGCGAACGGATCGCCTTCGTCGGGAACTCGTTCGCCGAACGTATGAACCTGTTCGGACACTTTGAGACCCTCCTCCACACGCGATTTCCCGATAAGGAACTCGTGGTGCGCAATTTTGCGCGTCCCGCCGACGAGGTGGGGATCCGCCAACGTTCGTCCGACTACACGGCCCTGGACGACCCCCTGACCGCCTTCGGCGCTGATACCTATTTTTGCTTCTTCGGCTTCAATGAGTCGTACGCGGGCGCCGCGGGTGTCGCCCAGTTCCAGGCCGACTACTTGCGGTTTTTCGACACGATTGCCGAGAAGTACCCCCGCGACGATACGAAGGCGGCCCCGCGCTTCGTGGTAATCTCGCCGATCGCGTTCGAGCCGACCGGTGACCCGCTCTTGCCCGACGGTCGCGCGGAGAACGAACGGTTGAGCCTCTACACCCGCGCCTCGGCCGAGGTGGCGGCGAAAAAGGGGGTCGCCTTTGTGGACCTGCTGGAAAAGTCGGCCGGCCTGATGACCGCCGAACCCGGCATGCAACTGACGATCAACGGTTGCCACCTGAACGAGCGCGGTGATCGCGAAGTGGCCCGTTTGATCGACGAAGCCATGTTCACGACTCCCTCCACGGCCAGTGTGGGAAGCCCTGCCTACGAGAAGCTCCGGGCTGCCGTCAACGATAAGTCCTGGGTGCACCTGCAAGATTATCGGATGCTGAATGGCTGGTACGTTTACGGCGGGCGACGGACCTGGGATACCGAGACATTTCCGCGTGAATATGTGAAGATTCGAAAGATGGCGGAGGTCCGCGACCGGTATATCTGGAACCTCGTCCAGAACAAGCCGGTTCCCGAGCAGCCCGACGATTCCGGCACCGGCGACCTGATCGTCCCGGCCACGCGATTCGGTGAGCCACGGCAGAAATACTCGGAAGCCGATTCGTTGCGGTATCTGACGCCCGACCAGCTCGTCAAGACGACCACCGTCCCCCCTGGGTTCGCGATCGAGCCGTTCGCCGACGAGACCAAGTTTCCCGAGCTGGCCAAGCCCGTCCAGTTGAACTTCGACAACAAAGGGCGACTCTGGGTCGCTTGCATGCCCACCTATCCCCAGTGGAAGCCGGGCGACGGCAAGCCGAACGATAAGCTCGTCATTCTCGAAGACACCGATAAGGACGGCAAGGCGGATACGTGCAAGGTTTTTTATGACAAGCTGCAATGCCCGACCGGCTTCGAGTTCTGGAACGGCGGCGTGTTGGTCGTCGACCAGCCGCGGTTGCTCTGGCTGAAGGACACCGACGGCGACGATAAGGCGGATGAGGTGGTTCACCTCGTCGACGGCTGGGCCACCGACGACACCCACCACACCTGTGGCGCATTCGAGTGGAACCACGGCGGGTCGTTGCACATGCTCGAAGGGATCGCCACGAGCACGACCCTCGAGACCCCCTGGGGGCCGCATCGCAGCCAGGGGACGGGCGGAGCCTACGTGATGGACCCGCGCACCCTCAAAATCCGCCAGTTCGCCTTGCCTGGCCAGTACAACATGTGGTGCTACGTGTTCAACGGCTGGGGACAAGGCATTGTCGGCGACGGCACGACGGCCAACCATGCCTGGGATACGCCTCTCTCCGGCGCTCAGTACCGCGGCCGGACCGGCCTGAACATGGTCTTCGACAACGAAGGCATGAGGCCCGCCTTGGGGAGCGAGTTCCTGGTCAGTCGGCATTTCCCCGACGATGTCCAAGGGCAGTTCACCTACGCCTGCGTCATCAACATGAATGGAATGCCTCGGTTCAGCCTCAAGGACGACGGCGGCGGCTACCATGGCGCCCGCTTGAAGCTCCCCAACGGTCAGCCCGACGACCTGATTCGCTCGACCGACAAGCACTTCCGGCCCGCCGATCCCCAGATCGGGCCCGACGGAGCGCTCTGGTTCGGGGATTGGGCGAACGCCTTGATCGGTCACATGCAGTATAGCCAGCGCGACCCGAATCGCGACCACACCCGCGGTCGGATCTATCGACTCGTCTATCCGGAACGGCCGCTGGTGGAACCGGTCACCCAGTTCGGTAAGCCGGTGCCCGAACTCCTGGACCAGTTGCGGCAATACGAGTGGCGCACCCGCTACCGGGCCCGTCGCGAGCTCCGCGACCGCCCGTCGGACGAAGTCGCCGCCGCCGTGAAGACCTGGGTGGCCAAGCTGGATCCCAAGGACCCCGAGGTCGACCGGCTCCGTTGTGAGGCGCTCTGGATCCTGGAGTCGCATCATCGCCTTGATGCCGAGCTGCTGACCCGAGTGTTGAAGGACTCGCCCACGTTCGAGGCCCGAGCCGCCGCCGTCCGGATCCTTGCGGACGAGCGGGAATCGTTCCCGCAGGCCCTTGAATTGTTGCTGGCCGCTTCCAAGGATGTTCATCCCCGAGTCCGGACCGAAGCGGCGCGTGGCCTCAGCTACTTCCCCGAGCCCAAGGCCGCCGCGGCGCTCCTGGCGATGACCCAGGCGCCGGCCGACTACTGGTGCGACTACACCGTCAAACAGGCACTCGGGGCCAACGAGAGCGTCTGGCGTGCCGACTACCTGACGGGACGGCTCGCGAAGTCAGGCCCGCGCGGTGTGCAGATGGTCACGGAGTTGATGTCGGCCTCGAAGGCAGGGGCGGCGGCCTTGCCGTTCCTTCAGTCGCTCCTGAGCCAGGAGCCGAAGCCGGACGAAGAACGGGATAAGGCCATGACCGGCCTGGCGCAATTGCGGGGCGACCAGAATCGTGGTCGTGAGGTCTTCGTCCGAACCTGCACCGCCTGTCACCGGGTGGGCAACGGCGAAGGCCGCGAGTATGGGCCGAACCTCGCCGGCGTCGCCAAGCGCATGCCCAGGACCAAGATCATCCACTCCGTGATCGACCCCAACGCCGATGTCGATCCCAAGTATCGGTCAACCATGATTGCGACGGCGGACGGCACGATCGCGTCGGGCCTGGTGGTCAGCGAAAACGACAAGGAGGTCGAGCTCTTCGACGGCAAGGCCACCCGCAAGATCCTCGTCAAGGATATCGAGGAACGTGCCCTCCGGACCCAGAGCAGCATGCCCGAAGGCACCGCCTCCACCCTGGCCCCTTCGGAGTTCGTCGACCTGATCGAGTATCTGGGGGCCCAGAATCAGGACGTGAAACCCACGGACGCGAAGTAAGCGAGTTTTTGCCCCTCCCCTCCGACATTCGCTGATGTCGGAGGGGAGGGATACTCGTGGCATGGCCTTGTCCCAGCTTCTGTTCCTGGTAAGAGCCGATCGCCCTTTCTTTTTCAACGACCCCCGATCCAGGACTAGAGCGGTTCCCGACCGGCTGGCGCACGGAAAAAGGGGACAGGCACCCGGTCTCCAAAGCGTTCGGCGAGATTCAAGGGCTCAGGGGCCGGGAGCCAGTCCCCTTTTTCCTCCGCTGTGCGCAATGCAAAGGAAAACCGCTCTAGGAAGCCGCTCGCGACTCGTTCCCACGGTCCCCCGTGGAAATGAAGTCTGGGACGCGCTGTGTCCTCGGCTTGCGAAGGCCAGACGACGCGGAGCGTCGGGGAGTGCGCCTGTAATTGCATTGAATCCGCAGGGTGTGAGTTCCTGCCGAAGTGTTCTGGCACTTCGTAACCGAGGGTAACTGCGTCGCCGCGAGGCGGGGTGGGAAGCAACCGTAGGTGAACGATCAGTCCGTAACGCAAGTAAACTCGATTCGGCCGACTGTCGTGGCGAGCCTGCTCCTCGATGGCGAAGCCCAATTGACGCATGGCCCCTCAGAAAGGGCGTCCACAGTGATGTGGTCCGGTAAGACCGACGCACAAAACCCCAGAATGGCGTCGGGACGACAGTAGGTTGTTGGAGACGGAATGATCGGAAGGTTCGATGACGAAACACAGGGAGACCTGGACCTCGCCAAAGCCGGTGTTCATTGTCCCTGATAAGGATACGAAGAGCCGGGGGTCCAGGAGTCAGAGCACCCATAGTAGCGCAGAAGCCGGGTAACTCCGGTGGAGCGAAGGGGTGCAGGGAGGTGGAGACGCGATGTCCGATGCGAAGGAATTCCAACTGGAGGCAGTGCCCGCGAGGGCTAGGCGCGCCAGAGAGATCCCGATCCCATGGGTCTGGGTCGAACCGACGGTCTGGACGGAGCGGATGTTGACGGCCCTCATCGAGGGGGTCAAAGGTGGAGTCTGGTATAGCCTGATGGACAAGGTCCACCCGCAACGCGCCCTGTATACGGCATACTCTCGAGTCGCCGCCAACGAGGGTGCCGCGGGCGTGGACCACGTGACCGTGACGATGTTCGAGGACCGCCTGGAAGAGAACCTGAAGGATCTCAGCGACGCCCTGCGTACGGGAACCTACCGTCCGCAAGCGATCCGCCGACACTGGATTCCCAAACCAGGAAACCAGGAGAAGCGTCCGCTCGGGATTCCCACCGTCCGCGACCGGGTGGTCCAGACGGCACTCCGGCAGGTGTTGGAACCGATCTTCGAGCGTGACTTCGCCGCGCACAGCTACGGCTTTCGCCCCGGCAGGGGATGCAAGGACGCGCTGCGGCGGGTGGACGAGCTGCTTAAAGGCGGATTCACCCATGTGGTAGATGCCGACTTGAAGAGCGATTTCGACACGATCCCCCACGACCGCCTGCTGGCGCTGGTCGCCAAGAAGGTAGCGGACGGGAAGGTGCTGAACTTGATCGACGCGTTCCTGCACCAGGGCGTCCTCGACGACCTGGAGGTATCGACGCCCGAACAGGGGACGCCGCAGGGTGCGGTGATCAGCCCGCTGTTGAGCAACATCTACCTTGATCCGCTCGACCACCTGATGGCCGAATCGGGTTTCGAGATGGTGCGCTACGCGGACGACGTCGTGATCCTGTGTCGAAGCTCGGAGGAAGCGGCCCAAGCGATGGCGGTGGTGCAGGAGTGGACGGCCTCGGCCGGCCTGACCCTGCATCCCACCAAGACGCGGATCATCGCCGTCAGGACCGAAAGCTTCGACTTCCTGGGCTACAGGTTTGAGGACGGCACACGCCGCCCGCGACCGAAGAGCCTGGACAAGTTCAAGGAGACGGTCCGGACGAAGACCACGCGTACGACCGGGGGCAGCCTCTCCGCGATCATCGCTAGCCTCAACCCAACGCTTCGTGGCTGGTTTGAATACTTCAAGCACAGCCACAAGTGGACGTTTGAACGACTCGACGGCTGGATCCGCATGCGTCTGCGGAGTCTGCTCCGTAAACGGATGAAGAAACGAGGCCGCGGTCGTGGCACCGACCATCAACGTTGGCCCAACGCCTTCTTTGCCGACCATGGACTTTTCAGCTTGGAACGAGCCCATGAGTTAGCCAGTCAATCCTCTTTGAGGTAAAACCACCAACGGGAAAGCCGTATGCGGGAGATCCGCCCGTACGGTTTGGAGGGAGGGGGAGCGTAATCCGCTCTCCCTACCCCTATCGGCATTCCCACGGGGACCGTGGGAACGAGGGGGATGCCTCGCTCGGTAGCGGGTCGTTGTTCTTCCCCCCCCTCTCTCCCTCCCCTGGGACATCCAAACAGGTGGATATGGTTTTTTGGGTATTTAATAATACGAATCAGGCCGGCGGGCGAGGGCCGCGCACGCGCTCGGCGACTCCGGAACAGCGGCGGGCGGTTCGGGCGATTCCGCGTGCCAAGGTTTCGCGCGAGCCGACCAACGTCACGGCGGCCCGGCTTCGGGTCAGGGCGGTGTAGAGGATCTCGCGGGTGTTGAGCGGGATGTCGGCGTCGGGCAGGATCAGGGCGACGCGGTCGAACTCCGAGCCTTGCGCCTTGTGGATCGTCATGGCGTACGACCGGCGGAGGACCGATCGGAGCGAACCGATCCGGTGGGTGGCGAAGCCGTCGGCCCGGCGGAAGACGACCATCGGCGCGGGGCGGCCCGCTTCGGAGACGAGCAGGACGAGCCCCTGGTCGCCATTGAAAAGCATGCGGCCGTAATCATTGACTTGCATCATCACCGGTTCACCGGGAATCAGGTCGTCGTCGCGGAACGTGCCCGCGGGTCGGGCCACGAGCGCTCGATCATGGAGCAGGTCGTTGATCCGATCGGCACCCGTCGCCAGCACCCGGGTCAGGCAGAGCACCCGCGACCGGTCGAAGTGGTCGAACAACTGGTTGAGCCGGCCTTGCTCCGCTTCGGGGAACCCGTCCCGGCCAAGGTGGTAGCGGCGACCGACCAGGTGGTCGAAGTCGGCGAGATTCCGGACAACCTCAAGATTCCAGCGATCGAGAAAGCCGTCGATCACGCCCGCGCCTTCGGGGGCTTCGAGGAACTCGACCCCGCGGAATTCGACTGCGGCGAACGAGTTTCGCTCCACGATCAGGTCGTCGCTCGTGCGCCTGGCGGCGAACTTCGGGGGCGCGCCGCGGTCGATCGCTTGCGAGACGGTCAGGATGTTGCGGCCGTCCGGGTCGTCGGGGCGCATGCGGTGGCTCTCCGTGAGCCGAACCGCGCGAGGCCCGAGTGGCGAAGGGCCGTCGTCGGTTTCCACCAGCAGGTCGCGGAGCACCGCGCCCGCTTCGACCGAGGGCAACTGGTGGTCGTCGCCGAGCAGCACGAGCCGACTGTCGTCGCGGAGCGACCGCGCGAGCCGCTCCATCAGAACGAGGTCGATCATCGACGCCTCGTCCACGACGATCAGACGCCCGGCGAGCCGATTGTTCTCGTGATGCAAGAACCGTCCGGTCGAGGGCGAATAGCCAAGCAGGCGATGGAGCGTCCGTGGTTCGGGGAGCGCTTCCAGGTCCTGATCCTCGGGTGAAGGTTCGGCGATGGCCCGGAGGCCGGACTGGATCGCTTGCCCCATCCGTTGCGCGGCCTTGCCGGTGGGCGCGGCCAGGAGCATCGCCTCGGGAGGGAGGCCCAGGCGACGGAGCACGCGGAGAATCGACACGACGATCGTCGTCTTGCCCGTCCCCGGCCCACCGGAGATGACCGCCAACCGGTGGCTGGCCGCGACCCGGACGGCGGCGAACTGGTCGCGCGAGAGCGGCAGCGCTGTGCCTCCGCGCATGGCGGGACGTCCCGCCACGTCGCGCAACGCCGCCGAGACCTCGGCCTCGGGCCAGCCGGCGTCGTCCCCGTCCCCCTCGATCCGCCGGCGCAACGCCTCGGCGAATCGCTCCTCCAGCGCCCGCATCTTCTGAAGATAGAGATAGGGACCATCCACGATCAGCGGCTTGAAGTCGTCCGGATCACCAATGATCGCGTTTGCACGTCCGGATTCAATGAGTGCATCCGCCATCGCCACGGCCTGCGCGGCGTCCAGGCCGAGCACCGGTTCCTCGGCGGGGAGGAGCTGCCGCGCCGTGTCGAGTCGGACGGCCCGATCGCGAAACGGAAGCCGGGTGCTTCCTTGGCCGAGGGTCACCAACGCGGTCAAGGCGAGGAGAATCAGCGCCGCGCGTTCCTGACGGTTCAAGCCGTCGGGCAGTCGGCCGAGTTCCCAGGCGAGGAACGCCACCTCTTCCTCGAGGTTGAAGGAGGCGGCGAGTCGCTCGCGGACCGGCCGGAGCCAGGCGAGCAGTGCGGTTTCGTCGTCGTCACCTGAGGGGGCACCCGCACTGACAGCGGCGCGTGCGGTTCCGAACGGAGAGAGCTCGGTCAGCGGTCTCATCGAATCCCTCCGGAGGGGCGTGCGCCGAATCGGATCAAATCGGCCTCGTTTTGAAGCAGGTCACTCCATGCCGGTCGCGCGAAGTAGAGCCCGTGGCCGGCCAGCCCGGGTTGACGTGCCGCCCGGAGAAAGACGTAGATCATGCCCCCGAACCGGCGGTCGTACTCGGCTTCCGAATGGACCCGAAGCGCCTTCACTAACGCCAACGCATACAGCTTCGCTTGCAGCTCATAATGCTTGGCGACGTGGGTCATAATGGCCTCGGCGTCGTACGACGGCAGGACGTCCCCCTTCCAGTCGGCGACATACACCAGGCCATCGTGCTCAACGACAAGATCCACGAATCCCTTGATGAACCCGCGTTCGACGACGAGCTTACCGGGTCTCGGGTCCGCGAGCCCGGGGTGCGCTTCCTCGGGGAACGGGAACAGGAATTCCATCTCGCGGACCGACCGCTGGCAGCGGCAGAAGCCAGGGATCTTGCGATCCGCACCGACCGGCACATCGGCCGTGAGGGCGTGATAAATCATTGCCTCGGCATGGGCGCGGTGGCTGGATTCGATCGCGTTCCGCGCCATCGCGGCGTCGATGGTCTCCGCGACGCTCGGGAGCGTGCGCCAGGCGTCGAGCGACCCGGCCGTGGCGGTCTCATCGAGCGGGATCGCTTCGATGATTTCATGCAGGAAGGTGCCGACGGCGCGGCCGCCCGGCAGGTCCCCCTCGGCCAGCATGTTGGCGCCGGCCGATGGGCCCGGTTCGCGCCGGTGCTCGTCGCGCTCGATCGGCTCGGAGTCGCCGACCCAGTCCCGCTTCATCCGGGAATACGACGTCACCTCGTAGGCCCGATGGCGGTCGCGAAGCCCGGCGAACTCGCTCGACTCGTCGTTCGCTTCGAGGTCGTGCCGATGGGGCCGCCAGGTTGCGGGGGAGCGTCCCGGACCGCTGCCCGTCGGATGGATCGGCTCGTCACGGAACGGAACACGGTGGAACAAACGCGACGCCTCGGGCAAGTCGAGCACGGCCGCGAGCCGGTCGTTGACCCGGCGGTATCCGCCCGTCCAATATTTGCTCATGTGCTCGTTCGGGACAAACGGGAGGTAGAGCCGAGCCTTGGCCCGGGTCAGGGCGACGTAATAGAGCCGTTGCCGTTCCTCGTCGTTTTCGCGTTTCGCCGTCTCCTTGGCGTGGGCGTCGGGATCGACATCAAGGACGCGCGTGCCTTCGTCGTCGTGGTATTCGTAAAGCCCGTCCGACGGATTTGACGTGAACCCGCCGTAGAGGAACACGACGGCCGCTTCCAGTCCTTTGCTCTTGTGGATGGTCATGATCTGCACGGCGTCGCGGTCGCTCTCCAGCCGCTGAACGTTGCCGTCCTGGGCGGCCGGCTCGCGCGTGCCCAGGAGGTAGGCGTCGAGGGTGGCTACCAGCTCGCTGAGCCCATCACCGTTGGCGTGGACCTCTTCCAGGAGAAATTCAAACAGGTGGAGATAGTTGGTTAATGCCCGCTCGTCGTCTTTGAACAGCAGCTCGCGGCGGACGATCCCGCTCTCGTCGAGGATCCGGGCGAACAGGGTCTCGAACCGCCGGGCCTCGGCCAGGTCTTTCCAGTCGATCAGCCGGCGCAGCAGCGGGTGGGAGTCGGGGAGCTCGAACAGGTCGGGCAGGGCGTCGAGCGGCACCGAGAAGAACGGGGTGATCCAGGCGAGGCTGCGGCGTGAGACGTCGGCGGGGTCGTCGATCGCCGCGAGCAGGTCGCGGACGGCCGAGGCCTCGGCGGTCTGAAACAAGCCCTCTTGCTTGTAGAACGCGAACGGCACGCCGGCATCGCGAAGCGCCTCGGCGATCCGCGGACCGTCGGAGTTCGAGGCGGTCAGGATGAAGATGTCCCCGGCCCGGACCGGCCGTTCCTCGCCAGGCTCGCCGAACCGCAAGCCATGTCGTTCCGAGCAGATGTGCGCGGCCTCGCGCGCGATCTGACGCGCCAGCCCTCGAAAGAGCTCGTTCTTGGAGAGCGATTCCCCCCTCGGGCCAATCTCGAGGACGTGGACCGGGCTCGAAGGCGAGCCGTCACGTGCGAGCGCCACGAGTTTTCGACCCGGCTTCACGGGCGTCTGATAGGTGATCTCACCTTCGAGAAAGGGGGGGCTCGCCGCTCCGTCGAGGATCAGGTTGTACGCGGCGATCAAGTCGGGGGTCGAGCGGTGGTTGTCCCCGAGCGTGGCCGGCGCCTGATCCTTGACGATCCGTGCTCTGGCGGTGAGGAATGCCTTCACGTCGGCGCCGCGGAATCCATAGATCGACTGCTTCGGATCGCCGATCAGATAGACGAAGTTGTTGCGGTCACTGTCGACGAAAACTCGCTTGAAGAACGACCATTGCAGTTCATCCGTATCCTGCGACTCGTCGATCAAGGCGTACCGGAAGCGGTCCCGGAGCGAGTTCACGAGTGACTCACCGTCCGGCCCGTCCACCGCGGCGGCGGCCCCGGCGAGGATTCCGTCGAAGTCGAACGCCCCGGTCGTGGCCGTCATCCGTTCGAGTTCGTCGACCACCGGGATCAAGCAAGCCTGGATCACCGCGGCCTTGAGCGGAGCGAGCCGGTCGTTGAGCTGGACGATCGCGTCGCGGATTGTAGCGGCGGTGCCATCCAGGTCGAGGCCGCCCAGTTTCTCATTGAGGTAACGGAGCGACGTGGTGAAGTCCTTGTCCCCCAGGAGGTTCAGTGAGCGTCCCCTCCCTCGCGTCTTGGCCGCGACGGCCGGGAGGTGGTTGCCGCAAATCGCCTTGGTCGTGGCTCCGTGAACCTTCAATGCTTTTAAGGACTTGCCGATTTGTTCCAGTTCTTCACTGATGTCGATCTCGAACAGTGGATTCGTTTCCAGCTCGCGCCGGAGCGCGGTGAGATCGAACGAAGGCCGGACCTCTCGGCGCGACGAATGGCACTGGTAAAGCAGTTTTTCGAGGCCGTCGATGCCTTCATTGCCCCCGTCGACCCAGAGCGCGAGCAACTCGGCGGCGTCGCTCGGTCCTCGGGCGAGGACGCGGCGCAGGGCCGTTTTGAAGGCGCGGCCGAACCGGGTTCGTCCGTCTTCGAGGGTGCCGTCGAAGAGGCGACCGCCGGCGAACGCATGTTCGTTGAGGACCCGGGCGAAGAAGCCGTGGATCGTGCCGATCGATGCGCCGTCGAGCGAGGCGAGGGCGTGCCTGAGCTGTTCCCGCCGGGCGTCGTCGACCCGCCAGAACGTGCCCGAGCGGTCGCAGCGGCACTCGAGCCCCCCTTCGCACCAGGCGCCGAGGATCTTGCCGATGATCGCGCGGATCCGTTGCCGGAGCTCGGCGGCGGCTCGTTCGGTGAAGGTCAGGACGAGCAGTTGGTCGATCGAAACCTGTTCCCGCAGAAGCAGTTCAATGACAAGATGTTCAATCGTGTATGTCTTGCCGGTTCCGGCCGACGCTTCGATCACGGCGTGCCGGTCGTGCGGGATCCGATCGAGGATCGCCGGTCTCGGGTAATGGACGGTCATTGGCTCACCACCCCGCCGCTTTTCTGGAAGAGACCGAAGCGCCTGGCGATGATCGCTTCGGCCAGGTCGTCGCCGGGCGGGTCGTAGCGGGCGAAATTGGGCACGGGGCCATAGCGCGAGCTACAGGGCTTGCGGTTGTCATCCTTGATTTCGTCGATGCTCTCCGAGACGCGTTTCCCTTTCATGATGAAGTCGAACACGGCCTCGCAAGGGAGCAGGTAAGCGTGCGAACCGCTGAACATGTCCGAGAGGATATCGCTCAAGAATGTTCGTGCGTTGGTCGAATCGATCCCCTGAAAGAGGCGTTCGTGCTCGGGGCCGGCTTTGGCCGAGTGGGTCAGGACGTGGGCCTGATAGCTCGCTTGGCGTTGGGGGCCGGGCGTGAGATTGAGGACGACGGCGTCGAGGAAGCCGGCGAAGAAGTCCTTGGGCTTGGCCTTGTCTCGGGTCACGCAGGTCATCGAGCCGGGCAAGTTCGCCGAGACCAATTCGGTTCGGCCGTGGATTTCGACCGGGACGGGCCGCGTCGAGCCGTCGGGCCCCGGGAGTGGGACGTCGACCACGATCGGGTCGCGGAGCGCGTCGACGGCCTCGTTCTCCGAGGCGCGGCCGAACCGCTGGATCTGAAACGGGCCGTGGTCGAGCAGCCCTCGGTGGATCGCCCCATGGTGCCAGGCGCCCAGGCAGGCGAGATGGCGGCGGCGGTCCGACTCCCGAAAGAGGCCGACGGGCATCAGGCCGGACCGTGCCATCACTTCGGCCCGGGGGGCGTACATCGCCTCCAGCAAGGCTGGGGAGAGCTCCTTTGAGGGGTATTGAAGCCCATCGTGGAAGACGTCGCGGAGCAGGGTCGTTTGGTGGAGCGTCGCCGTGGCGAACGGCTCGTCTTCGCGGTCGGCCGCGCCGTCGCCTTCGTTCTCGCGGATCCGGAGCATGAGTCGCGCCCAGCTTTGCAGCGGGCATTCGAGGAACCGGCGGATCTCGCGAATCGAGACCTGGATCCGGCGGGCCGGCTCCGTGGTCGGTTTCGCCTGGTAGGGAGGGCAGAGGCCCAGCCAGTCGCGGAGTCCGCCGCCGAGCCGCCAGGTTTGCTCGGGCGAGATCGTCGTGGCGGGACCGCAATGGGCCCGGAATGAGGGCCGGAGCGCTCGCGCCCGCGCCTCCCGCCACGCGGCGGTCGACGCGACAGGGACGGTCAATATGTCGATATTGTCGAAGCGACGGAGCGGCTCCTTGCGCACCCAGTCGGCCGCGTCGGTTTCGTCTTGTCCCTCGCGTTCGAGATGGTGGAGCAACTCGTGGATCACGGAGGATGGTTCGAGGCTTTCGCCGGTCTGGGCGTCTCGGGCGACGTACGAGAGGTAGAGCCGGTCGTGGGTCGAGGTGATCGTTTCGAGGAACAGATAGCGGTCGCGGTCGCGCGGGCTGATGTCGCCGAGTTGGCGCTTGCCGCCTGACAGCAGGTCGAGCGGATCGGGACCGTCGGCCGCGGGGAAGCACCCTTCGCCCAGGCCGCAGACAAACGCCACCCGGAACGGAAGCGCCCGCATCTCCAGCAAAGGCGCGACGGCCACGCCGTCGGCCAGGTAGTGCCCGCGGGCGTCGGTCAGGCCCTCGACCGCTTCACGAAGACACTCGCAGGCGACCCGGTAGCCGACGACCGCGCCGTTCAGGTCGAGGCGTTTTAGGTCCGCCGCCTCGCGGAGGCAGGACGCCAGGGCTCGCTGCTCGAGGTCGGAGTCGCCCGCGAGGTAGGCGGAGATCAGCTTGGTGAAGAAGGCCGACCACTCGGTGAAGGTCAGCCTTGCCGAGCGGGCGAACCGGGCATCGGCCACCAGCGAGCGCACGAGCAGGAGCAGTCGCGCGGCGTCGGCCTGGGTTTCGACCGGCTCATCGTGGGGGAGCCATTCGGAATCGCCGAGGCGGAAGCCGCGCTCGTCGCCGCAGCGGGGGCCCGTCATGAACCCGCCGAGCACCAGCCGGCGCAGACCTTGATCCCAGTGGAACAGGTCGCGATCAATGTACGTGTCTTCATGATCGAGTCGGTCGGCCCCGTGGACGATCTCGAGCTGGTGGCACCAGGCGCGCCAGCGGTCGGCGTCGGCCCCGGGAAACTTCGCCTGCACGGCCGGGTGGGTGAGCAGGGGCAGAAGCTGGGGGCGCGTGAATTCGCCGAACGGCAGGTCGAGGAGTCGGAGCACCGCCTCTACCGCCCGGCACTCGCCGGTCAGCGGCAGGTCGATCATGGTGGACGGAATGTCGAACAGCTCCTCGAACGCCGCTCGCAGGTGCGCCTGATAGCTCTGGCGATTCCGGGAGTCGGCGATCAGCACCGCAATGTCCCGGAACCGGAGTCGGTCGGCCGCGGCTCCTTGCCGGGCGTCGTCCTCGCGGACCAGCCGCCAGATCTCACCCGCGATGACCTCCGCCTCGCGGCGGATGCCCGGACAGGCCAAGACCGCGAGGCTGCCGTCGGGCGAGAGCGGGGGACTGTCGGCGTCTTTTCCCTGGAGGATCGCGCTTTGCAGGTGTTCGAGCGTGGTTGCCGGGGTGGGCTCGACGAACGCCGTGGTGACGCTTACCTTGCGGAGACCGGCGAGCATCTTGGAGAACTCCGCGCCGGGACGGCCCCAGGTGCGGACCAGGTCGTGCCCCTCCACCCCCTTCTTCACCGAGCGATCCGAGAACGCCTGACAGGATGAGGGGACGTAGACATGCACCTCCGAGGATCGCCCGAGGTGTTCGAGCATCTCGCGCAAACCCGTCCAGATGTAGGAGAATCCAAAAATATGAACCAGGGGCGGTGGCCGGTAGCCGTCGAGCTTATCGAGCCGGCCGAACAGTTCGAGCGGGAGGATCAACTGGTCGCCGCCTTGGGCCCGGCTCCGACTGAGGGTTCCCCCGTCACCGACGAGCCGGGTCCAGAGGTCGCGCTGCCACCCTTCGGTCTCGGCGAGCGGGCCGTCACCCAGGTCGGTGTCTCCCTCGGCCCAGGCGCGGAGGAGTTCGGGCCGGGTGTCGCCATACTGCCGGGCCAGCCGCGCCAGCCGGGTCGCGAGCTGGAACTGCCGGAGGTCGCGCGCCGCCATGTCGTCGCCCGCCGCGTCGAGGTAGGTCCGTACGGGGCCGGGGAGGGGCCGAGCGGTTTCGGTCTTTGCCTCCGCCCCCAGAATTTCGAGAAACATGGCCCGTAAGGAGGCCCGATCGAGCAGCCGCAGGGCCGGTTTCGAGGGGGGTAAGAGGGTCGCCAGGAATTGCTCGGTCACCTGGAACGACAGCCCCGCGGCGATGCCAGTCCTGCGCGCCACCTCGTATTTCAGATAGACCGCGATTTGCGGGTTCGGGACGACGATGGGGGGCCGCTCGAACAGGTCGGCCGCCGGGTCGCGGTTTGCGGCGTCAAGGTTCTCGGACAGAAGTTCGGCCAGGCGATCGAGGTGATTGGAGTACCAGACACGGATCATCGACTCGAAAACTCCATTTGTCGGCGTCGTATGACACGGCCTCCTCAACGAGGAGCCAGCGCTCATCGCGTTCCCGGGAGGCTTCGCTCAGGAAGTCTCGTCTCCAGGCTCTGCTCTGTTGGTATGACCCAATATACACGACCGAGTGGTCATCTGACGTCTAAGGTGTCAACCGTACAGTGCTCCGCTCCCTCTCTCTTCCCCCCCCCCCCTGGGACCGCGGGCGTCCCGCCCGCTCTTAAATTTGTTTTAAATGAATTAATGTTTAGGTGAAAATAGAATTGCGGGCGGGTCGCCCGCGGTCCCAGGGAAGACCAGATCCGGTTGCGGAGGGGCGGGCGATGATGGGGGGGATCAGCGGGGATCTTCCTGAGCCGAGGGGGGACGCATCTCTTGAAGGATGGTTCGAATGACCTGCTTTTCCTCAGCGGGCAAGTAGGCATACTCTTGCGTTGTTGTTGCGGGATCGAGCGCCCGTTCCAGCTCGAGATCCACGATCTGGCGGAGCGGCTGCGGGAGGCCCGCGAAGGCCGGCGAGTCGATCATGTACGAGCAGCGGTAGCGCATGAGCCGGGTGCTCAGCTCCAGGTCACGGAGCGAATGACCGTTGGAAGCGACGCGGCGCTTGGCCAGGAAGTCGGTTTTGAACGCCTCGGCACCCGTCACGCCGCCCGGGGGAAGTGGCACCTCGTCGGCGAATAGCAGGTAGCGGACGAGGCCACGCGCCAGCGATTCCAGGTCGGGCTTGATGGCCTCGATGCGGCCGGCGTTTTCCTGGAGGAGCACCCGCGTGCGATAGGTGGCGGTGACGGCGCGGTTGGTGAATCCAACCTGGTGTTCGTGGAGGAGTTGCGGAAGGAGCTCGCTGGTCGGAATGGGATAGCGGCCCAGGTCGAACAGCTCGCCCGGCTCCATCGACCGTTGCTTGGCGCCCGACCTGGTTCGCTCGATGAGGATGTTGCCCCAGTGCTGGGAGAACCAGGGAGCCCCGGTCACCAGCCAGCCGCCGAAACGCTGGTCCAGGGGCACGCCGTGCCCGCTCAGGTCGCGCCGGAACGCTTTTTCACCGCCGCCCGTGATGCTCGGCACGACCGATTCGATCACGAGTTGCGGGATCTCGTCCATTTGCGGCGTCGCGTGGCAGGTCAAACAGGACGCGATCCGCTGGATCCGCGGCGCCTTCCCGGCGGCCGTCGGGCGGCCGAAGATGGAGAAAATGGGGCCGAGTGCGGGGTCGATCGAGACGACTTCGATCTGGCCACCCGGCACGAAGCCGACATAGGTATCATCGTTGAAGTAAAGCGCCCGCGGTCGTCGAGGCGAGATGATCGTTTTCTGGAAGCTCGTCGCCGAGGTCACCAGCATCTGCGAGGAAACGGGGATCTCGAGCGCACCCAGCACGCTCCGGAGCAACGTGAGCTCGTCTCCGGCCTCCAGAGTGATCCGGCCCGCGTCGAGGTCGGCCTTGAATCGACTGAAGCGATCGCGCGTGGGCCGCGTGTCGTAGCCGTGGACGGGATTGTTGACACCGAACACGAGCGGTTCCGCCGCGCCAACGGGTGGCTTGAGAGCGTCCGCACCCAGCAGGGCGAACACGAAGACGAGCACGAGCATGGAGGACCGTCCCCACGAGGTCACGATGCTCCGCGGCTTCCAACGAACGCTTGCTGGCTGGATCATGCCGTTCCTTTTCGAAGCGAATCGGCTCGAATCGGGAGCCGTGATGAGGCCAGCCAGCCGGCTGGCCGGGCCGGGGGATGGAGTAGTGAGCTGACCAAGCGAAACCGGGCAGCCGAAGTCGGCTGCCCGGTTGTTCCCACTCGGAGGGTCAACGTAGGGTGAGCTGGTTCAAAGCTGCTGTTACTTCGCGGTTTCAACCGTGGCGCCCGCGGCCTTCCAGCCGAAGATGCCCTTGGAGTAATGCTTGATGTTGGTATACCCCAGTTCCTTGGCGACGCGGGCCGCCGAGCGATAGGCGGTGCAGCGCTCGTTCGCGCAGTAGGCGACGATCAGGGAGGACTTGTCGGCCGGCAGCTTGGCGGCGAGGTCCTTTTCCGCCTTCTCGAAATCGATCGCGGTGGGGATGTGGCCCGCCTTGTACGAGTCCGTTCCGTTCGCGTCGAGCAGGGTCACCTTCTTGGCCTCAACGGCCGTCACCAGCTCGTCATGGGTGATGTCGGGGTAGGTCGGATCGGCGGCCTGAACGGTTCCGGCTCCGAGGACCAGGGCAACGGCCAGCGCAAAAACATGTCGCATCAAACTCTCCTTGGGTTGAGAATCTTCCCTAACGTAAAGGGAAAGGGCGTGGGGGACGAACGGGATGACACGAGGAACGCGCTAACGCTGAACCTCCAGGCGAGTGGCTGCGAGGAGCGGCCGGCCGTTCTCGGTATGCATGGTCCCTTCGGCAAGGACCTGTAAGGGAGTGCGGCCGCATCCTTGTTTGCGATTGAAATCACGGCGGACCGCATTGTCGTCCAGGAAGAGCGTTTCCTCATGCCCCTCTTCGTGAATGCGAACCGCCGGCTGACATTTCTCGGTCTGATGTAGGGTGCAATGGACGCACACGACCACCCCCCGGAGCGAGACCTGCGTCGCCCCTGGCAACCTTGATTCCAGGCTGCCGGACGAAAGGGGGACGTTGTTGACCCCGTGAGGTTTTGAGGCGAACCATTGGGAGACGAGTGCGAATGACAGCAGAACGCCCGCGGCGATTCCGGCCGCCAGCCGCCCGTACTTGCGCCGCGCCGGCGGCTCGAGGGCGAACGGGCGCGGGGGTGTCGACGCTTCCACCGCGGCCCCCTCGTCCGACGGGGCGTTGAGCCGGGACTGAACGCCTTGCCAGAACGCCTCGGGGGCTCGATGCGGCGCCAACTCTTGGGCCAAGAGATCCGAGAGCATCAGATGTTCACGCACGTCGCGGAATCGGTCCGGATCAGACTCGAGTTCCCGCCGCAGCTCCCCGGCGTCCGCTTCGGAAAGGGACCCATCGAGCAGTTGGCCGAGCAGTTCGTGGTAACGCGCCCCGGTCATGACCACATTTCCCCCATCTTGCGCTCGACACAACCCTTCACGAGCAGCCGGAGGCGGAGGAGCCTCTGACGCAGGGTGTCGGCACGCGTCTGCATTCGCGTGGCCATCGTCTCGGCGAGCTCGCCCTCGGCGTAGCGCCTGAGGAGTAACTCTCTGCCGGCTTCCGGCAATTCTTGCAAGCAAGACCGCAACGCCTCGAGCCATTCCGCCGTGGGCGTCGCCGAATCCGGTTCCGGCTCCGCCCGGTCGATCAGGAAATCAGCCAGCCCGCCCGCGAGCAGGCGGGTTCGCCGTCCGGCCTTGCGACGTTCGTTGGCGGCGAGATGTCGTGCAATTCCCCGCAGCCAGCGTCCGGCGTCACGGCTGGGATCCCACTCGTCGAGCTTACGGTAGGCAATGAGGAACGTCTCTTGAGCGAGGTCATCCACCCCGGCCTCGTTCACCCCGAGCGCACGGATGAAGGCACGGACCCCGGCCTGATAGTCTCGCACCAGCGTCTCGAGCGTGGCCACGCGAACGTCGCCCAGCGCGAGCGGATTTGACCGCGATGTCAGGCCAACCCCAGTCGACGTTTCCGGTGTGCAGACGGGTCTCGGTGGCAACTCGGTCCTCCGGAATGCCTTCCGGTCAGCAACTCCTTGCCTGGCTTTGGAGTTGCGTCGCAGCTCAATCCTCTTGCTACGGAGCAGGGGACACGGCTCGGAACAGGTCCATTCCTGGGGCTCGGCTCGACATCACTCATGACAACCCGATATTGTCGCGAGCCGATCGGGTGTGACAAAAAAAAGCGCAAAAACAAAAAAGGAACGGGAGCCCGACGAGCCTCGGAAACCCTCTGTGTTCCCCCGGTGTCGGCTTCTACCCTTCTCCCCCTGGGACCGCGGGCGTCCCGCCCGCATTTCGATTCAATTCAATGAGAATTCGATTCCATTGAAGAGCGAGTGGGACGCCCGCGGTCCCAAAGGAGGGGGGAGGGAGGGGTTGGCTGGTACGCAGGGAAGGCACGTCAGGCCCGTGCTTGGCGATGGACCTGAACGCGATCCCTACCACCCCATGAGGGCGGCAAGCCGAACGTCCACGGGATCAGGCCGTGACGCCTTCGCGCTCGAGCCGTTCCAGCTCGGCATGGCTCCGGTCCATTCGGTCGAACGTCCCTTGATCGAGGGATCGGGGATGGCTGAAGCGATCGCGCAGTTCGTTCGCGCTCACCTTGGACGCTTCTTTGAGGCTATGGCGGCTTTCCGGGGTCGCGAGGTTGGCCGCGACCGCTCCGAGTTCGGTCCCGCCGGACCCGCCGGGCCCCAGCTCGATTCCGCTGAGTGTGCACATGCTCCTGAATTTATCTTCGCCAACAAGGTTGTGAATCGCGGCGAGCGACACTGCAAAATCCTGGCGGTGCTTTAGATATTCTTTCTTCTTCCGACCACTGGCCTGATGCAAAGACTCGGAATGATCGGCGGATCCTGCCGGCTGGTCCATGTCGGAATTCCCTACGGTTTGGGCGTTGTGGGTGGTCAGTCAGTGGCCTTGCCCCCGTGGCAAGGTTTTTCGGTTTGGCTCATCGGTGTGACCCCGTCAAGTATAGGGGATTGTTTTCCATTGTCCCAGTCGACAATCGCCGGGAATCTCCCTGAGTCGGTGCCGGCGTCTCGCGTTGTGGCGAATCGTCATCGCCGGCGCGCCAGTCCGAACTAGCCTATAAAGAGACAAAGTTCGTGATTCGGGCATGTGTTCTGGCGATGGAGCCGTACCAGGGCCGGGGCGATGCGAACGCTCGGCTGGGGTGTCTGGGAAGGCTTGAGAGTTGGGTGATTCTCGGAGACCTGGGATAGGGCCTATTTGGACAGTGGTCAGAGCCCCGCCGTCGCGACGGAGCGCCGAGGTGGGGGAGGGGCCATATCAAATGATCATGGCGTTTCGTAAAACACGAAAAGGGTCGTTACGATCCACCCGCACCCGAGTGTTATTCCAAGACGATCGATCCACCCCGGTTCTTTCCTTATGGCCCCCGCCAGCCAAAATAGGAACCAGGTCGTCAGTACAGGTATTCCACTCAACGCGGCGATGTCGGGTAGCTCGCCAGCGATTTCGACGAGTAATCGGTTGAGAGACGGCTTGTGTTTTGGTAGGCCGGAAACGAATGCGAACGCGATAAATGTTGCAACGCTCGCAACAACTGACATGCATGACAGAAATCCAGCTTGCCTCATCGTTCGTTGACGGTTCGGATGCGGGGGTCGGAACCGGATCGGATAATACGCAAGGGTTAATGCCAACATAACCGGGGAGAGGTAGGCCGAGAACGAGAATACCGTCCCGAGAGGCGTGACGACGTGATTACTGAACTGGTAGCCCCACAGCCCAACCGCCGTCGCTGCGACGAGGATCATCCCATCGCCCAGGGATCATCCCATCGCCCAGATTGAACGGGCGGCACCGTCTTGAGTCGATTGGCATGTTGAGTTCCTCATTCCTGAGGCGGTCGCCGTCGGCATTCTCACGGGCTTAGGCTGACGCTTTGGAAAAGTCGAAGGAATTGGGTGGCGATCCAGAATTGAACGGTGGGGTCTGAACCACGTGCGGGGAAGTCGTGTCAGAGAGAACGGACGAGGCGAAACACGGCCTGAGGTGCCCCGATGCCTCACGAGACGAGTCCTCTTCTTTCACTGATCCTCCCGTCCGTAAGCTCATGTGGATCGAGACTCGGCCTTTCGTTCCGGCTGCTTTGTTCGCGGACCGCTTGCCACCGCCAAGACCATATCTCAGCCTCTCCCCATTCGTTCCACAGCGACAAGCATAAACGAAGGGCCTGCGAGAAGTTCATCGATCGTGGATGGACGTTTGATGGCGGTCCAATCTGCCCGGATTGTCGCAAGGGGCAGCAGGGAGATTCGCCCGATCCAAACGCGGTCGCCCGCTCACAGGAAAGCTAGGCAGGAAGCCCACTTTTCAGAGGTGGGAGGAATGCTGCGAGCTCGTGCATGTGCGTGTGTTTATTTGTAGATATGCCCTGTTTTTAGGTCTGGCCTGTGAGTGGCCAAGCAACCATCCTACGTCGGGTTGGACCAGGGAAGTGAGGCTAACCCAGCGAGGTCCCGGATGGTTGGGGGAGTCGGGTGAAGCGAGGCTGAACTCGCAACGAGTGATCTCATTCCGTAGTGAAATCGACCATCGATCTCATACCGAGGGCCGGCACTCTCCGAGCCATCTTAGACCCCTGGGTCGTCGTCCGGCTTCCTCGATGGAGCCCGATTCGATCTTGTCGTCCACGTCATGCCGAAGAAAACGACCGAGACGGTGCCGCAGAGGAGGAGTACGACGTTGTAGGTGGTCGGCGTCATCCACGCCTGACCGAAGAACGAATAGTAAGTGGGGCTTGATCGTTCGAACCTTTGCCCAAGGAGCACAAGAAGGGTGGTGGCAAGCCAGAAGTTGGCAGCAACGAAGTACCTTGTCATGTGCGTCCCCTCGGTTGGCGATCTCAAATCGCTTGGTAGGCGCGTATTCGTCGACGGTCCCACAAGATTTCAATGATGCCCTTCGCTTCATCATGTCGGATTAACAAGCTGAGACCAATTGTGCGTGCAGGACGCCGTTTGCTGCACCCCAGCTTCGAATCAGCGACTCATCGTTCTCAGGCCGACGTAGGTTGAAGAAGCGAAATTGGGGGAAGACTCGACGACGGCAGGGGGACCGAAAGGACGCTCACCTGGCGACATGCGATCCTTTGTCTCGGAAATCTCAGAAAAGGAGTTCGCCTCGGCGGGACCTGAAGGGCCGCTACTTCGACGCGACGGGCGAGGCCTTCGAGATTTTTCCCATGTGCTGGAGATAGCAAAGGGCGAAGAGGACCCCGAGGGTTGCGAGCTGGAGAATCAAAAATACCCCCTTGAAGCACAAGAGGGCATGCACCACGAACATAAACAGCCCTGCACGGTTGGCGGAGAGGGCTTTTTCATCCATGGGCAGGGTTGAGCGGAGCCACAGAGAGAAGCCCGCGATGATGACCGCGTCGACAACCGCTAGGCCGAGGATGATCAGCGTCTGGATTTCCATTGGGTGTCCTTTCGACTCAGCATCGGAACCAAGCCCTCAAACTCGGCTGATCATAAAGCCGATTCGTTGTGAAGGAGCCGAGCGATGCGTGGGTGAACTGTCCTCCTGACGGGAGAACAGTACCGGAAAATCTGTTCTCCGACGGAAGCTAAACCCTCGGCGGCGACCGATGCGTTCGAGCTTGCATCTCCTCCGACTCAAGACACTCGGCTTCTCAAAGTAACCATAATGTCGCTTGGCCCATCCTCGCCGATAAACGAGGCGAACCGATTTGTTGAAGCGTCGAAGTGCCTCAGACAAAAGTTCTCTGTCCCCGATCTCGATTCTAACGGACATGAATGGCGTCTTAGCGGCTGACGCAACGCCGGTCTTAACGTCTTGCTTCTAGGCGATTGAGAGCAATCAACGAAGAAAGCCCGCCTCATGATGAGACGGGCTTCAAAATGCCTCCCGTAGGACTCGAACCTACAACCCGCTGATTAAGAGTCAGCTGCTCTACCAATTGAGCTAGGAAGGCGGCCCTCGTTGCTGGCCGAGAGGAGGATTATGCCACAGGGTGATCGCGATTACAAGACCCTGGTGCAGACTTTCTCAGACAATCTCAGTCGACGGTTGAAATTGTTTATTTAAGCGAAAAGCGAGCTTTAAAAATGCCGTGTTCGCCCTGTCCTGGGCCACTGAGCGGGACTGAGGCGGCAAAAGATTGGGGCGGAGCCTCCGGTGGAGGGCCCCGCCCCGGGGTCGGTTTGCGGGGTGACGACTCAGGCGGGGCTGAGGTTGAACAGGTCGCGCGGGGTGTCGTGGAGGATTTGGTGGAGGAGCGCCGGGAGGTCGAATTCCTCGTAGTAGCCCGACGGGACCAGATGAGAGAGGGACGTGGCGATGGCCTTTTTGACGATTTGGAGTTTGCCGTAGGTCCATTCGACGTGGGAGGCGTCGCTCAGGAACCCGCTGAACTTCGTCATCGGCGCCATCTGTACCCGCATGCCGAAAATCTTTTCGATCGTGGCCGGGAAGAAGTTGTGGCTCCAGTAGCCCGAGGCGTACACGTTGGGGAACTTTCGGGCCAGGATGGCCGTCTCGTGGGTCAGGAGGTCGGAGGCCATCATCAGGTCGAACCGCGCGTTGCCGAAGTGGTGGAACACGCGGGTCATCTCGCTCGTCCAATTTTCCTGGAACCGCGGGATGCTCTTGCCGTCGCAGATGTTGGACTCGGCCCCCACCGTAATCTGGATCGCCTTCTGATGGTCGTGGTGCCAGCCGAGGATTTGCCAGGTGACGAACCGAACCAGCACGTCGATGTCCGGGTCGGACAGCGCACCGTTGTTCGCGGCCTGGGTCAGCACGCGCTGGGTCTCGATCGCGTCGGGGGGCAGGAGCCGCTGCTCGATCGGCAGGTGCGTGTTCGTGAATCGGACCGGCCCGGTGACCGTGCGGTCGAGCCAGTCGCGAACCAGGCGCGACAACCCTTCGGTGGTTGCGGGGCGCTCGCCGAGGAGTTGGGCGAGGGCTTCGTAGTACGCCCCCTTGGTCGTTTGGCCGGTGGTGACCCCGGGGCTGAACAGGTCGTGGACGTCGAGCCTGAACAGGACGTTGGCGGGATTCTTGGCGGGGTCTGCGCTCCGGTTCCCGAGGCTGGTCACCACGGTTTCGATATGGCAACGCTCGCCCAGCACGGTGGGGGCCCAGGTCGGGTCTTGCCCGGTCTTGGCCACGGCGTCGAAGAGGTCGCGGTAGTTCGCCTCGGTCAGGTCCGGGTCGAAGAAGTCGAAGAGGTCGCGGAAGATCCGGTAGAGGCACCAGGCCGTCGCCGTGTTGCGCATCTTGCGCAGGTACGGGATCGAGCGGCGAACCCGCTCGTCGGCGGGCAATTCCGCGGCGAAGTCGGCGGCCGGCATCCCGACGGCTCGGAGTTCGGTTTGGACCCAGTGGTAGCTCATCAAGCTCGCCAGGTCGGGCGCATTGGGCTGGTCGCAGCGGATGTGGGTGTGGGGATCGATGATCGGCGTGTCGGCGATCATTCGTTCAATGCGCTGGGCCAGGCTGGGCTCGCTCGTAAACATCGTTAGCTCGAGGGGTCTGTGCTGTGCTCGGTCGTTGAGGAGTCGGCGATTCGGTTCGAACGGCTCATCATGAAGCCCGCGCGGAGCACTGTCAATGCGAGCACAGGACGAGCCGAAGCCGTGTCAGGGCAATTTCCAGGCAATAGGCTCGGCGGGGCGTGTCGGATATAATTGGAAATCGGTGCGGAAATCGACGGTCGACTGGGCCTTACGCAGGATCAGGTCATGCGTCGTGATATGGACGACACCATCCAAGGTTGGCCGTACGAGCCGGAGCCCGGCGAAGTGATCGCGCGTGAGGTGCGGGCGCGGGACGGCCGGATGGTCGTCCAGGTCCGGGTCGAACTCGGGGTCCTTCAACTCGAGGTCGGGGGACGCCCCGACGGCACCCGTCCCCATGGCTTCCCCAGCTATCTTGACTACCTTCGCTATCGCGCCTCGGGGCGTGGCCAGACCGAGGCGGGGAAGACGACCCACTGGACGATGTCGCCCGATCACTGCGCCGAGGCCGACCGCGAGTTCGTCCAGTTCTATCATCGCCGGGTGGCCTGGCTCTCGCTCCAGCGCTACGACAAGGCGCTTTTGGATGCCGACCACACCCTGGCCCTGATGGATTTCGTCTGCAAACACGGTATCGACGACGACTATATCGCCTCGCACGAGCGGTTCCGCGGCCTTGTCCTGTTCCACCGGACCCAGGCCGCCGCCGCCCTTGCCCTCGAGCGGCGCAAGCCGGACGAGGCGATCGACGTGGTTCGCGAAGGGGCCGACCGGCTCACCACGCACCACACTCGATGGTCGGAAGAGCACAGCGACAGCGAAACCCCCAACCAGCCCCTGATCGAGCAGCTCCGCGTTCTCGAGCAGGAGATCCGCAAGAACTTCGCGGTCGAGAAGACGCTCCGCGAGCAACTCGAAGACGCCGTCGCCGAGGAAGACTACGAACTCGCCGCCAGGCTCCGCGATCAGATCCGCTTGCGGACGCGCTGAGTGAGGGGGGCGATCCGCTCAAACCGACCAGACGACGTCGGCGGCGGGGAAGATCGGGCCTTCGACGCAGACTCGGCGGAGGTCGGTCGAGCCGTCCGGCTGGCGAATCGGCGCGACGCAACTGAAGCAGGCGCCGAAGCCGCACGCCATGTGGTTTTCGAGCGACAGGTCGCAAGGAACCTCGTAGCGCTCGACGAGCCGCGACAAGGCCGCGAGCATCGGCGGCGGGCCGCAGCCGATGACCTTCGCCGGGCGCTCACCGCGCTCGAGCCGCCGCTCCAGGAGATGGGTCACGAAGCCGTGGTGCCCCGCGGTCCCGTCGTCGGTCGCCAGCTCGACGGCGATGCCGGCTCGCTCAAAGTCGTCGACCCCGGCGGCCAGCGCGGCGGTCCGCACGCCGTAGAGCAAGGTCGCCGAGGAGGCGTACCGCCCGGGAGAATTTGGACTCGCCGGTTCGGCCGCTCCGAAAGGCGCGCGGCCGAGCCACCATTTCCCGAGTGCCAGGAAGGGGGTTTGGCCGATCCCGCCGGCCACGAAGATCACGGGCCCCTCGGGAGGAGGCCCGAAGCCGTGTCCCAACGGACCCCAAACGGTGACGCGGTCGCCCGCCCGAAGCGCGGCGAGTGCCGCGGTTCCGCGACCGATCACCAGATAAACCAGATCCACCGCCGTTGCGGTTCCGCTCGCGTCGCGAGCCACGTCATAGACGGCGAACGGCCGGCCCATGAGCGGGTCGGATCCGCGCGTGCCTCGGATCATCAAGAACTGACCGGGAAGAATCACCCGGGCCATCTCGGGATCGTCGAGCCGGATCCGGAACGTCTCATGTGCGACCGTGACGTTTTCAAGCACCGTCACGGTCCGCTGGGCCACACACGCCGGGGCAACCGCTTCCAAAGTCCTGACCCTCGATTCCGAGTCCGACTTGCGTCGGTTGATGTCATTCTGTTGAGAATTGATGGCCGACGTGGGATCGCCGGTGGATCCGGGAGACTTGCTCCTGGATCCACCGGCGATTCAGAGGATCAACCATCCGGCTTCTCGCCCGAACCGGCTCATTCGTCGCCAGGCAGTTTCGGCTTAGGCTGTCGCGGGCCGAGCGCCGAACGCGGGGGGCGCCGCTTGATGATGTGCGGCTTCTCACGCGGCTGCGGCGGGCCCTCACGCTTCGGCAAGCCTTCCATCCCGATGATCCGCCGGGGGGGCGGCTCATTGCTGGGCGGCTTGCTCCGGCCCGTCTTCTTCGGTGCTCCTCCGCTCGTCGGCCGGCGCTGGGAAGAAGGAGGTCCACCCCCCGGGCGCGGCGGCCGTGACCCCGAGGAGGAAGAGGCCCCATAAGCCGGCCGTCCCGACCCCGATCCGGGGCCCGATTCCGACCGACGTTGCGAAGGCGGCGGTCCATCCGGGCGCGGGGGTCGCGACTCATAGCCACCCGATTCCGACCGACGCTGCGAAGGCGGCGGTCCATCCGGGCGCGGGGGCCGTGAATCATAGCCACCCGAGTCCGGCCGTCCCGACCCTGATCCCGAGGACGAGCGCCGCTGAGGAAGCGGTCCATCCTGACGCGGCGACCGTGGTCCCGAGGACGAAGCTCCGTAGGCGGGTCGTCCCGTTCCGGAGAACGGTCCGCGCTGCGAGGGAGGCGGTCCATCCGGTCGCGGCGGCCGTGACCCCGAAGACGAAGCTCCGTAGGCGGGTCGCCCCGTTCCTGAGAACGGTCCACGCTGGGACGGCGGCGGTCCATCCGGCCGTGGTGGCCGCGAGCCCGAAGCCCCGTAAGCGGGTCGTCCCGTTCCGGAGAACGGTCCGCGCTGCGAAGGGGGCGGTCCATCGGGGCGCGGTGGCCTCGAACCATAGCCGCCGCCACCGCCGGAGTCGGGCCGTCCCGATCCTGAACCGAACGACGGACGACGTGGTCCACCACCCGCCTGATCGCGCGGGCCCTGCGAGTACGATGATCGCTGAGGTCCACCCGAGGAGGGCGGTCCTTCTCTCCGCCCTTGCGGCGGTCGGGATCCATATCCTCCCGCGTTGAAATCGCCCGAGTCCCGGTCGCGCCGCGGTTCCGGGCCGTCCGAGGGCCTGCCACGGCCCGGAGACTGCTGGGGTGGTCGCCGACTATTGCTCTGGAATCGCGTGGGGGCCATGGCCTGGCCCGAGGCGATCCGGTGGAGCATCTCGACTTCATTCTGCGAGAGCGGGCGATATTCGCCGAATGCGAGGCCCTTGAGCGTGATGGGGCCGACCGCGATCCGGGTCAGGGACATGACCTTGTGCCCGAGTTGCGCCAACATCCGGCGCACCTCGCGATTCTTCCCTTCGGCGAGGACGATCTCGAGGATCGTCGACTGCCCCTTCTTGCCGACCACGCGAACGCGTCGGGCGCGGACCTTGCCTTCCGCCAGCCAGACTCCGTCGATCAGCTTGTCGAGCACCTCGCGTTCGGGGCTTCCGGCCACGATAACGCGGTAGAGCTTCTCGACGCCGAACTTGGGGTGCGCCAACTTATTGGCGAGCTCGCCGTCGTTGGTCAGGAGAATCAGCCCCGTGCTCATCTCGTCGAGGCGGCCGACGGTATAGACGCGCTGGGGCATCTCGGGAAGGATGTCGACCACCCGGGGGCGGCCGGCCGGGTCGTTATTGGTGGAGACGTACCCCTTGGGCTTGGAGACCGCGTAATAGACCATCCGCTCGAGATGGATGGTCTGACCGTCGACGGCGATCTTGGCCTGCCGCGCGTCCACCTTGGTTCCGAGCTCTTTGACGACTTGACCGTCAACCGTCACCCGCCCTTGGCGGATGACATCCTCGCAGGCGCGTCGCGAGCCGATTCCGGCGTGCGCGAGAATTTTTTGCAGTCGCTCCACACCCGCCGGCGTTTCCTGCCCCTCAGCTCGGGGATTGGGAGACTGCCTCTGTTGCGGGGGACGACCGGCCCTTGGTCTGCGATCTGGACCGTTGTTTCCCCGTTCTTCCGGCCGTGGGGGCCGTCGATTGGCCATGATGATCCGATCCTGAACAGGTTCAGGTCCCGTGAACTTCGCGCAAAAAAAGACGAACGCTTGAGCGTTCCTTAACCTGTATAATACGCCTCGCCCCGCCCATTTGTCCAGGGATCAGCCGTTGTCGACGCCTCCTCAAAGAAAAAGGCCCCTCGTTTGCCCGACAAAGGCTTGCGTCCGCGGCCTTGGGAAGTTAATCTAACATCCGTCAGTCACCCGGGGCGGTAGCTCAATTGGGAGAGTGTCGCGTTCGCAATGCGAAGGTTGAGGGTTCGATCCCCTTCCGCTCCACTGACTCGATCAAAAGCCACTTGCGATTCTTCGCAAGTGGCTTTTTTTTATTGGCTGCGATCTTCAAACCGCGTGACTTGCCATGCCACGGATCGATCAGCTCGATGCGCCGAGCCCGACCGAGCGGGAGGCGATCCTGGCCCCGCTCGACGCCTTCAGCCGGGCGCAGGGTTTCATCTGGCAGCCGGAACCGTTGACGCTCGTGTTGCGCGACGACGAGGGCCGGATCGTGGGAGGGGCGATCGGCGAGACCAACTGGGGCTGGCTTCATCTGACCGTCCTCGCGGTGTCGCAAGACCTTCGCGGCCAAGGTTGGGGGAGTCGCTTGGTTCGGGAGATGGAGCGGCTCGCGCGGGACCGAGGTTGCCATCATGTCTGGGTCGACACGTTCAGCTTTCAGGCTCGCCCCTTTTACGAGCGGCTCGGGTTTACGGTTTTCGGTACGTTGCCCAATTATCCCGCCAGGCAGGAGCGATACTTTCTCTCCAAGCCGCTCGAACGGTCGGAAGAGCGAGACAGACCCTGAGAGCCGCCGCCTCGCCGCCGCGGAGAAACTCATATATTTGCATGGCGTCGACTTTGTGAATCCCGATGCGATGGCCTGGAAATCGCTGGGTCGCGGGATGATGATACTCCGGACGCGTTACAGTCGATGAGCCGAGAGCATCGGTGAGGTCGCCACGATCGGGTGGGGTCAGACGTCGTGGCCAGGCACTTCAGCAGGGTAGGTTGGGACGTTTAGGAAGGTTGTCGCTCGGCTTTCTGAACTGAATGGGCTATCCACACTCCCTACTTTGCACAGTTTAGGTGCCTGGCCCATGGGCTTCCCCGTGGGCCTCCGTCAGCAAGCTCCGCTTCGTGCCCAACTTGCGCCGGTCGGTCGGGTTCGTAACGGTCCGCTCGCCACCCAGCGGGGTTTTGGTCATCGCCCCGTCCATCGCCAGCGAGGACCAGTCCAGCCCCTTCAAGGCGTTGTCCTCCAGTAGCCCTTCGACTCAGAGGGTGACGAATACGCCCGCCGCTGTTCACTCTTAAGTGGTGCATCCGCCAAGTCAGCTGACACATGGGACGATCGCAATTCCCGGCTGGCGGCGCTGTCGGTGGCGCCGCCTCCGGCCCCAGATGAAGGGGTGCCGGTGCTGGATCCAGTAGGCGGTGGACGCCGCCACCGCCTCGCAAATCTCCTCCCAGGTCTCGAACCGAAGCCCCTTCAAGGCCAGCGACTGGAGCACCTTCCATCACGATTCGATCAGGTTCAGGTACGCCGCGTACTTCGGTTGAAATACGAACTCCCAACGCGGGTGCTCCAAGGCGAACAGCAGTACGTCCAGGGCCTGATGCGTCGAGAGATTGTCAACCACGACATACACGCGACTCACCTCGGCAGGAATCCAGGCCTTGGCCCGCTCCAGGAAGTCGACCCAGGTCGCGGTGCTGCGACCGGTATAGGGGTGGGTCAAGGCTTCCCCGGTCGCCGGTCGGAACGCTCCGAAGATGTAGCCCTTGCCACGGCGGCCATAGTCAATCTCTTGTCGGGCCCGCTCACGGACGGGGAGGGGCTGCGTTTCGGTCGTCACCGGGAGTTCGGCGTGGACGAGTTGCTCGCCGGGGAAGCTCTTGGCCGACTCGGGTCCCATCTCGTCGAGGCAGACGACGACGGAGCCTTCCGGCGGCTTGGTGTAGAGCGTCTCCAGAGCCCCCTTTTTGGGCGAACTCGGGGTCCACACGCTTGCCGAACCAGGTCTCCTGATGGTGCCATCGCAGCCCTTCTGCCACCAAGATCTCGCCGATCCGGCTGCGTTTGATCGGGATTCCCAGCTGCTCCTTGAAGTAGGCCCGGAGCCGATCGAGAGTCCAGCAGGCGAAGGGCAACCCGAGGCGATGGGGGGCGGTCATAGCGGTGGCGATGAGCTTGGCCCGGTGGTCGGCGGTGTAGGTCGGGGGCCGTCCCGAGCGGGGCTGATCCTCCAATCCGCCGGCCCCCTGGTCATTGAAGCGACGGATCCAGGTGTAGACGGTGGGGCGTGAGATCCCTAACTGGCGGGCCACTGCGCTGGGCCGTTGCCCTGCCGCAATGGGCAACAAGATCTGGGCCCGCACGACCGAACGGGCGGGGGCGGTGCGCGAGGCGGCCAGTTGCTCAAGCGTCAGAAGTTCCTCGGCAGTCAATTTCCGAAGTGCGAGTTTGGCGGATGTCATGGGTGTATGCCCCCTCTGGCACGCAGGCTAAACCCTTTCTACGCTCAGCCAAAGGCGTCAGTTCACTTGCCGGATGCACCACTTAGAACCGGAGGTGGGCCGAACTGCTCGAGCAGATGCCGGTGACGTTCAGGGCGTTCCACTGGCAACCGGTGCGAAGGACGAAGAAGATCGCGTCCAGAACCTGGCGTTCATTGACCCGGTGTATGGCACCCCACGCGGTGCGGCGGCAACAGCGACTCGATCCGCCCCAAGAGGGTGTCGGGGATGCGCTATGGATTATCGAGGACGGGGACGGCAGGCAACTTCAAGGCGGCCCGGACCTTGGGCATGATATGATCTCCTGTGGCAGTCACTATCTCCAGAAAATTCTATAGTTCCGGCCTACCGGATTACGCTCTCAGTCCGAGACCGTAACAGTGAACTGCGGACTTGTACAGGTAGCGAGGAAGTGGTAGGCTCATATCAATCGCGTGCCTTAACCACGCCACAAGCTGATCCGGGGCCGGTTTGCCGTGCCTCGGCTCGTCGCCCTCGTCCGGAGGTTAAGGCCCGGATGCGGGCGTTATTGTTCGTGAGTGTTTGGAATTCTCCGATGAATTATACTAGGCAGGCAGATTGGATAGTGACTGGGCTGCTGCTACTGGGGATTCTGGCGGCGCCAGCAATTGCGTTATCTGTCGCTTACGTTTCGATAGGTTATCACGGTTTGCGCGGGGGACTTTGGTAGGTGTGGTAGTGTTTTTTGTGCAGGTGTTCTCTATTCTTGGCGTCACCTACCTGAACCGTCCGAGGGTTCAAAGTGAGACAAAATTATGGATGTATATGGTTGGGTCGTTGTTGGCAGGGTTTTCCTTGACAGCATCCGGTTCATTCAAAGAAATGCTTGCTATAGAATTGGTTGGTAGAATGGGAGCATTTGGCTGGAAGTTTCCATCTGTGCAAGCAAACGAGAGTCTGTTTTTAAATTATGTGTTGTTTTGTTCAGGAATTGTGGCACTTGCGCTGTTTTGGGTATGGAGGCCGCGTCAAGCAATTACCAATCCCGTCGGTCGCGATGTTGCAGATAGGGGACGCGACGAGAGGTTGAGTAAGGAGGATTTTCGGAGGGCACTCAGTCGCTACTGTGGATCATTAGTTGATTATCTTAATAACTACGATAGAGAGGTGAATTGGTCTGATAGAGATTATAGCCCTCTTGAAGCTGAGGTTGAGACCGAGGTATCTGGGCGTCTCCGGCCCAAGGTCGTCGTAAACCTAGTGGAGGCTGTGCGCCGGGATCGTGGGTCGCAGACATTTGTAGTCATAGGGGATCCTGGTTCAGGAAAAAGTGTCTCGCTGAGGAATCTGGTGCGATGTCTTTCCAGTGAGGCTGAACATACTGGGGTGGTTCCAGTCTACGTTAACCTTCGCGAGTTTCCTGCAGGTGTTCAAATTTCCGTGAATGGGCTAGTGCAATTTGCTCGCGAGTCTGTCCGATTGCAGACTGGCAGGGATGGAGAAGCGTTTTTGAATGGATGGTACGAAGATTTTCGACTAAGAGGAAAACTGTTCTTTGTTATAGATTCATTTGACGAAATGCCGCAGATACTTGATGCTGACGAGCGAAGTGATGCGCATAAAAATATTTGTTTGCAATTTGACCGCTTGTTTACTCAGGAGATTCGGGCTTGTAGAAAAGTTCTTGCCTCTCGCGAATATCGGTCGCCTTTAAATGTGCAGGGGGCTCGGCTTGTGATTCGTCCTCTGACCGAGAAACAAGTACGTCGCGTGGTAGGCTCGCGAGTGCTAGGACGAGGCTTTGATCCAAACGAATTTGTACGGAGGGTTTTTCGCGAGAGGCCGGAACTTGCGTCTTTGCTCCGAAATCCATTTACAGCGGAACTTTTGACGGATTTTGCTAGAGACAGGAATGGTGAATTGCCATCATGCATGTTTGATATATTTAATGCTTATGTGAATTCAAGATTAATTAATGATGAGCCGATGTTGATTGAGCGGTCAAATGTTTCTGCCAGCGAAGTTCGGAAAGCGGCTCAGCAATTGGCGCTAGCAATCTTTACTGATAATCGTGGTTTGGAAACCAGTGCTGCCTGGGCGGTGACTTTCCTTGACCAAGACTTCGAAGGCCAGGGGCAAAGTCTAGTAGATGGTTTAAAGTATGCCCGCTTGGCACGTGTAGGAGGGCATGGACGTGTGGCGTTTTCATTTGCCCATCGCCGATTCGCGGAATTCTTCGCAGTTGAAGCGATGCAGTCATCAGGCAGACCTGCCCCTCTTGAGCAAATACCAACCGACTCCCGTTGGCGTGATGGTCTCGTTATGTATTGCGGTGTCGCTGCGGAACAGGAACGCGTTCGAGTCGCAGAGTTTTGTTGGGAACGTATCCTTCAGCAATCCCCAGCATTAGCTTCGGGCCAGGTTGAAGAAGCTCGAGAAGCGATCCATTGCCTCAGATTTTTAGTGGCCGCATTCCAAAGCGACACTATTCCTGTGGCTAAATTTAATAGTAAGCTAGGGCTTATGTTAAGGAGAATCCTCAAGAAACAGTCCTTTAGCGGTCATGCACGGCCCAATTGTACATTGGCGTCGAAGTTGGCAGCTGAAGCTATTCCATTGGTAGATGGGCAGAACCAGCAACGGGCAATTTTGCAAGCCATGGGAAATAGAAGTCTTTGGGTTCAAGAGACGACTGTTGATGCTTGTCGTAATCTTCCTAGCCTTAGCGAAGTGACTGCAAAGTCGGTTCGTACGTTTTACAGAATGAAGCCGATTTTGGAAAAGGTGCAAAACTTCGCTGACTTGGATTTTGCGCTCAGTCTCTCCGAAGCATTTCGTCCCATCCGCCTCGCATACTGGGGTGACATTTTGGAAGGTGTTTTGTTGGCTCTTATTGCTATTGTCTTGACCATTGCGATCATACGTTCCGCACATCTCGCCTGCAATTTCTCGGAATTTTCACCTCCTGCTATTTCTGGCATACGCTGATGTATTGGCTCCCGCGACCCGCTCCTTCCATGATCTCCGCCACTGACTTGCTCACATCACGCCTCCTCGTCCCGCCAACCCATCGTGATCGTTCCCCATCGATTCTTCGCTTGTTTCCCATGCAAGGCAATGTCCCAACCGTTCCCTGCCTCCTTTCGGAGTCAAACTTGAGGATTCGCTTTTGACGTAAGTCTTGCGGGCCTAGACTTACGTCAAGGCGTAATTATTTCTGCAAGTCAACAAAATTTTCCACCTTGACCCGCTCGACTCTCGGACAATCATGCCGACGGGAATCACAACCCGACGCCTGTCGCCAATCGCGGGCATGTCGAGGACGATTTGATCCCTCTCGAGGCCATGGTCCATGCCAGAACAAAAACGACCGCGCCAGTCGAATCCCGCTCCCGATCTCAGTCCCGGCGAGGCGGCCCACACCGGCGGTCAGTCCCTCAAGTCCTTCCGGCTCGGCGCCCTTCCCATCCTCGATCGGATCATCCGCCGACTTCGACTGGATGACTTCCTCCGCCAATACCTTCCCCCCGAGGATGCCCGCCAAAAGATCGCCACCTCCACCGGCCTCCTTCTCTTGCTCAAGAACCTTCTCGTCTCCCGTGAACCCATGTATGGCGTCGGCCAATGGGCGAGTCGCCACCCCGCCGAGTGGTTCGCTCTGACCCCGGCCCAACTGCCCCACTGGAACGACGACCGCGTCGGACGTTGTCTCGACCGACTCTTCGACGCCAATGTCCCCTCGTTCACCCTGGCCGTCGCCACCCATGCCGTGGCGGAGTTCAACGTCGCATTGGACGAACTCCATAACGACTCGACCACAATCACCTTCCACGGCGACTATCGCGAGGCGGCCCAAGAGGACCTGATGCGGGGCCAGAAGACCCAGGCCATTACCTGGGGGCACAACAAGGATCATCGCCCTGACCTCAAACAACTGCTCTACGTCCTGACCGTCACTCGCGATGGCGGCGTACCGGTTCACTTCCGCGTCGAAAGCGGGAATACCACCGACGACCGCACTCATCGTGCCACCTGGGACCTGCTGTGCCAGTTGACCGGGCGACGGGACTTTCTCTATGTGGCCGACTGCAAGCTCGCCACCGCCGAGAACATGGCTTACCTGCACCAGCACGGCGGCCGATTCCTGAGCATCCTGCCTCGTACCCGCTCCGAAGATGGCGAATTCCGCGCGTTGTTGTACCAGGACCAGGTGACCTGGAAGCCGATCCATGAGAAGCGGGATGAGAAGGGAGTTCTCCTGGAACGCTACAGCGTGGCCGACCAGGCGACCCTCAGTGCCGAGGGCTACCGTCTGATCTGGTGTCACAGCACACGGAAAGCGGAAGTCGACGCATCATCACGTCATCAGCAAGTGGAGCGTGCGTTGCTGGCGTTGTCGGAACTGCGGTTAAAACTCAGCTCGCCGCGTAGCCGCTATCGCCAACTCGGAAAGGTCAAGGAGGCGGTCGCGGCCATCCTGGAGCCGCGGGACTTGGCCCGGTGGATCACAGTCGAAGTCGTGGAAAAACGGGAGGAAACTTACCGTCAGGAGGGGCGTGGCCGTCCCAACGACAAGACGCGCTACGTGAAAGAGGAGACCGTTCGCATCGCATTGACTTACCGCATCGACCATGTTGCTCTCGCGGCGGAAATGTGCGTCGACGGTGTCTTTCCCCTAATCACCAACGAGTTATTGCTTACTGAGGAAGAATTGCTATTAGCATACAAGCGTCAGCCGGTAATCGAGAAGCGGTTTTCGCAACTCAAGACAGACTTCGAAGTGGCTCCCGTGTACCTGCAGAACGTGGGGCGGATCCAGTCGCTGCTTTGCGTCTATTTCTTGGCCCTGTTGACCGAGGCGCTGCTGGAGCGGGAACTGCGTGCGGCGATGAAACGCGATGGTGTGAAGAGTGTGCCTCTGTACCCGGAAGGTCGAGCGTGCCATCGCCCGACGGCACGTCGGGTGATTGATTTGTTCGAGGAGGTGCAGCGTCATCAGCTGATCGTGGAGGGGCAAGCGCCAGTGGAATTCACGACCGAGCTCTCCAAGTTGCAACGCCAGATTCTGAACCTGCTTGGCATGGCGACGGCCTACGATCGCTGAAATTGCAGGCCGCCGGAAATTCGGAGATAATGAACCAGAGATGTGCGGAACGTAGGTTGCGATCTTCGTCACACATCCTTTTGAGGCCATTCCGGGATTCTTTTTTTTGCCATTTCTATTCTGCATATCCACGGCCGGAAGTGCGATTATTTCTTCAAGATGGCTAGGGAGACCTTATACCTGGCGTTGGGGTTTTTCTGCCGATAATCCGCTTTCCAGTCGCGGAGTGGCTAAGAATTTGAGGGCACCATTTGCGAGGATATATTGGAAATTGGGCCGTCACGATGCTGTAAGCTTGTTGGTAACATTTTTATATATTGGGATTCTTGGTGTTTACGTGAATATGTCGCGACCTCCGTCGGCAAGAGGGTGGTTGCACGATTTGTTTGATCTCTCCTATTGGCCATTGGCATTTAATGATGTGTTTAAGGCTATTGATGTTAGGAAATCGGGCGAGCATGCTTTTGGGAACTCGATGGGGCAAAATGGTGTTTTTGTTGCGTTGTTTAGTGCTATTATTCTCTCGGTAGTAGGCTGGGAAACCGTGTGGGCTATCTGTCGACGCTTTTTGAGAATATTGCTAAGTGCAGATATCGCTAGTATGCTCGTTTTTGCAAGGCGTACATGGATTGGCGGTTTCATGTTTGGGGTGATGCTGTTGGTGGTTTCGCTGATTTTTTTCTTTGCTGGGCGGATTGTGATGATAATTGGTTTTATTTATATGAGTGTTCATGTGATTGTTGGTTTGGTGGTACTGGTTTATGTGGTGGTCCAAATGGCGTGGCGATATCATTGCGATCAGGCGATTCTGGCTTACGGTTTGCCTGAGCAAACGACAGAGGAGCAAACGATTGCTACTCTGAAGAGGCTGCGTTCGGTTAGAGGACGCCGTGACTATTTGCAAGCCTTGTTGGCTCGCCGTGTTCCACTCCTCGGAAACATTCCTCAGGAGTCGTCTCGTCAAAGTAAGCAGGTTTTGGATGATGGAGAATTGATTGTGTTCCGCAACTCAGGAGTTGCGGAAGATTGGGCTAAGCTTCGTGAGTTTTGGCTGGGGCTTTCGCATTGATGAATAGAATGTCGCGACCTGTGGCTCGATCGGTCTCACGAATTATGTTGAGCCTTTTGTTGAATTTAAGCCTCTCCAAGCATTGGCACGCATGGTCGCGTGTGTTGTGTTGCCTGATGCAACTATGTCTGCTGTGGTGATCTCTTGCTGTCTGCAAGCGGTACTGCATGTGTGGTAACAGTTTGGTTTCTATTCTGCTAGGTCTCGGTCTCGTAAGGCCAAGGAATTACGATTTTAATTCTCGATTGAGCCTCGGAGTGATGTCGATGATGTCGGGCGCCATTGTCGGCGAACTGGTCAAGAACCTCGGCGACTTCCTCGCTCCGCGGCCGATCGTCGGAACGTTGCGCGACGACGAGGGCCGGATCGTGGGAGGGGCGATCGGCGAGACCAACTGGGGCTGGCTTCATTTGACCGTCCTCGCGGTGTCGCAAGACCTTCGCGGCGAAGGTTGGGGGAGTCGCTTGGTTGGGGAGATGGAGCGGCTTGCGCGGGACCGGGGCTGCCATCATGTCTGGGTCGACACGTTCAGCTTTCAGGCTCGCCCCTTTTACGAACGGCTCGGATTCACGGTTTTCGGTACGTTGCCCAATTATCCCGCCGGGCAGGAACGATACTTTCTCTCCAAGCCGCTCAAACGGTCGGAAGAGCGAGACAGAACCTGAGAGTCGCCGCCGGGTGGCACGCAACGTCAGTAACTCGGCGTCGTCAACAACGGATGTAACTCTCACCGGACCAGAGAATTACTGCCGCTCCGTGGCTGCGGTTCGTTCGAGAGAAGGGGGGGCAAAAAATCGCCGTTCTTCGTCATGATGGGTGCGGCTAGCAACCGGCACTCACCTGGATTGAGGAAGAACGGCGATGAAGGCAGCTCGGACGCTGCAAGGCTTGCAGCAACCGCAGTCGTTGATCGGCTATGTCCGACAGTTTCTCACCCCGACGGTCTGGAAGCAAGCCCGAGGGGTTGTTCCTCAAAGGCGGTCGGCGCCGCGGTGGGATCTCCAGCCACTGGTCGTGGTCATGCTCGCCATGACCTGGGCCACCGGCGACTCCGAGTCCGAGAGGTTTGAGAAGGCCCGGGGATACTACGTCGCCTGCCATGAGTCGCGAAGACGCCCGGGAAAGACCCTCGTCGGCTTCCAGAAAGCGATGCGACGCGTCCCCATGCGACAACTCAGGGCGTTGGCCGCGGGGGTTCGGCAACAGATCCACGCCCGACTGGGGTCGCGGCGGATTGTCGACGGCTTCGAGCCGATGGGCTGCGACGGCTCGCGGATCGAGTGCCCCCGCACCCCCGAGTTGGAACGGGGACTCGGGCAGGCCGGCAAGAACGACGCGGCCCCCAACGTCTGGCTGACGGCGTTCGTCCACTTGCCCACGGGACTGCTTTGGTCGTGGCGACTCGGCCCGGGCACCGCGGCCGAGCAAGAGCATTTGAGGCACTTGCTCGCCACCCTCTCGCCCGAGGCCCTGATCGTCTGCGACGCCGCTTATATGGGCTTCGATCTGGTCCGGGCGATCCTCGGTGTCAAGCGATCGTTCCTGTTCCGGATGTCGTCGCGGGTCGACCTCTACACCCTCGAAGTGGCGAACCTGGAGGATTGGACCGAAGGCCCTGTCTTGTACTGGCCGAACTATGTCCAGAAGAAAGGGGAAGCGCCGATCCAATGCCGCTTGATCCGGATCCCGGCCAAGGGCAAGGGTAAGGGGTCGGTCAAACGCGACGTCTGGCTCCTGACCGACGTCCTCGACCCAGCCCGGATGTCGGCGGCGACGGCCGCCAAATTCTACCGCTGGAGATGGCGTAATGAAGGACTATTTCGCACATACAAGCGTATAATCAATAAATTGAAACTCGCTAGCCGCACGGTGGCCTTGGTGCATCGCGAGGCCGAGTTGTCACTGCTGGCCACGCAGATCCTCCTGGCGCATGCCGACCTGGCGCTTCGGCCGGCGTCGGCGTCGGCGACCGATGGCCCAGTGATCAGCCCCCGCAAAGTTCTGATCGAGATCCGCAAGGAGATCGACGCGGCCGTGAAACCCAAGGCCAAGTGTTACCACAAGCGACTCGCGGGCTGCCGCGCCGGGTGCCGGAAGCAGAAGAGCCCGAAAGCCACACGCAAGTGGCCTCGTCGCAAACCGCATAAGCCGCCGAAACCGCCTGTGCTCCACACCCTGACTCAGGAACAGAAAGCCTTGCTAAACAAGCACATGAGTGCAGTAGGATGAGGCATCAGTAATCGACGTTGGGTGGCACGCGGTTCCGCACTCTGTCACGCGACACGAAGTTTGCTCGCGAAATCGCGACACGAGTTTGATTCGCAGTGATCAGATATTCACTATGGCCGGCCAGTGACGTCCAACGCCATGACCCGCTCGGGAGTGACCTCCCTGGCGGGTTTATGGCGAAGTTCGCGGCCCGAGGCGTCGGAGAACACCCATTCGTTGGTTTCCGGATCGAACGTCACGTAGAGGTCCTGCCCCTGGAACCTCTCCCCGACGTAGTAGGCCCGGTTGTAAATCGAGACGTACCCATTCTTGTTCACGCGTCGGACGCCCACGTAACCCGAGAGGTGGGTGGTGACGCGGTTCCAAACCCAAAGGTCGGGCTCCGACGGTTCCGAATAGGGCCGGCCCGAGTGCACGAGGCCCGGGTAATAGGCAAGGCGGCTCAGGCGCTCGCGGTAAGGGTAGACCTCGCGGTGCAGCCGATCCATCGCTTCCAGACGGGCTTGCAACTCCGTCGGCGATTGGCACGTTCCCGGCTCGCACCAGCGGTTGCCGGTCCCCTGCGATCGTTCCACGACGCCGTTCTCCTGGGGACGGCTCGGCGTGTTCCAGATCATGTCGACCCCCAGGCCGATCAGCCAGAACCCAAGTTCGGTCGGGAAATCCCCCTTTGAGCCCCAGGGCGAGCCGTTGTCGACCCGCATGTTCCCGGGCAAGCCCCACCGCGAAAAGGCACACCGCAATTGCCCCCGGACGCCTTCGGGTGGGACTTGATTCCATCTCCCTTGGGGGGAAAACCGCGGTCCGGAACACCGCGCCACTGCATTCATCAACGAGTCGAAGCCAACTCACTAAATCGCCTGTTGCGATTTTTATCAATTCCTTGGCGTCCATCTGCCAGGTCTGGTGCGGCACGGTCGCCCTGGCGGGGTTGTCCTTCGCCGGACGGCCCGCGGAGGCGGGGGCGAGGTCGGCCCGGAGGAGCCATCGTTGGAGGGTTCGCGCCGAGGGGACCGGTTCGTTCCACGTCTCATTCAGGAGGTGAATCCGGATCAACTCGGCCCCCCAAGCGGGGTGGTCGCGGCGGTATTGCAAGGCGGCGTTTCGCAGGTCCGAGGCCGACACCTCGGTGTCCGGTGTTCGGCGGTAATCCGGTTCGAGGCCCTCGACACCTCGTTCCCGGAATCGACGGATCAGACGCCGCACCGTCGGGCGTGACAGCGACAGTGCCTCGGCGATTTGACCGGGGGTCTGACCTTGCTCCCAGAGTCGGGTCACAATGCGCCGAACCGGAACAGGGATGGGGCGTGGCATGGTGCAACCTCGAGTTAGGATCGCCATGAGTACGGCCCCATCATACTGTACCGATGTGGACTCCGGATCAAACTCGTGTCGCGATTTCGCGAGCAAACTTCGTGTCGCGTGACATACTCGGAACCCATGCGGGAATGCCTTGGCCTGGGGGGCACGGGTTCCGATTATGTCACGCGACAGTAAGTTAGGCCGCGCAATCGCGACACGAAGTTTGTCCGCAACCTGTTCGTTTGACACCTACTTGTTCGTCACCGCTAATCCCATGATCCGCTCGCGACTAATCTCGGACGCCACTTGCCGGCTCAACTGTCGCCCCTCGGTGTCCGCGATTACCCACTCACAAGCCAAGGGGTCAAAATTCACATAAACATGCTTATTTTTGTCGAGAATTCCGATGTAAAGATTTCTATTGTATACGGAAATGTATCCAGTTGCTCCTGCCCATCGTCGACCTGTGGAGTTGGCCAGGTGCCTATTGACCGATTCCAGACTCCAGTTGTCCCGCTCCCACGCCGGTGTAAATTCGCGACCGGAGCTCGCCAACTCGGGGTACGCTTCCAATCGGCTCCGGCCCTTCACGCTGGGATACTCGCCACGCTGAATGTCGTCCATAATCTTCAGGCGTTCCCGCAACTCTTCCGGGGTCGCGCAGGCCTGCGGTTCCGCCCACCGCTTGGCCGTCCCTTGGGACCGCTCAACCACCCCATTGTCCTGGGGGGTTGCCGGAGGGTTGTAGTCGATACCGACCTCTATCCCGGCCAGCCACAGTCCGAGGTCCGTCGGCAGGTCGCCCCGCGCCGAACCCCACGGCGTCCCATTGTCGACCCGGATCCGATCGGGTCGGCTCCAGCGGGCGAAGGCCAGGCGGAGTTGATCCTGGGTCGACGCGGGCGAGACCTGGTTCCAGCGGGCCGGGGGGGAAAACCTCGGTCCAAAGGACTGCGCCACTGCACTCGTCAACGATTCTTAACCAGCAAACTCGCTGCCCGGTCTGGAGCGGAACGAGTTCGGCGGCGTCCATCTGCCAGACCTCATGAGGCCTGGCAGCCCGTAGAGTATCGCTCGAGGGCCGCCGTCCCGGCGGGGCGGGCGCGAGGTCGGCTCGGAGGAGCCACCGTTGAAGAGTCCGAGTGGCGGGGAGCGGTCCGTCGAGACCGTTGCGACGTAACATCACGCGGATCAACCCCGCCCCCCAGGTTGGGTGCTCGCGGCGAAGCTCCAGCACGGCTTGTACAAGGGTCTCGATGGGCTTAGGTGTCGCGACTCCACAACGGTCGTAGGACGTGGCCAGCGGATCGGCGTTCTCGGAACGGAAACGTTGAAACAACCGCCGAACGGTGCGTAAGGAGAGGCCCAAATCCTTGGCGATGGTCCGAACATCCTGTCCATCCTGGAAGCGATTCCAGATGGTTTGACGAATGGGAAGGGGGACGTGGCGTGGCATGAGCCGTTCTCCACGGACGACGGGCGAAAGAACGAGTCTCTACTGTAAAGCCATACCGATTCGCGGACAAACTTCGTGTCGCGATTGCGCGGCCTAACTTACTGTCGCGATTGCGCGGACAAACTTCGTGTCGCGATTGCGCGGCCTAACTTACTGTCGCGTGACAAGTACGGAACCGCGTGGCACCCAAACATCCCTGATTTCCCGGTTCGGACTGAACTTCCGAGACAGACTCTCAGGACGCCCCGGCGGCGAGGTTCGCCGCCTTGGCATCGATCACGTCGGGCTCGCCGATCTTCGCGATGAGTTGATCGGTGCTGGTCGGGTCGACGGCCCGGCAGCTCTCGGTCAGCTTCGCGGCCAGTTCGTGCAGCTCGGCCCGCCAGGCGTTGGTGGAGGGGTCGGCGTTGACATCGAGGGCGCAGGCCCGTTCGAACTCACCGCAGAGCATGATCATCCGCTGGACGTGGCGGAAGATGATCCCCTCCTGCTTGGTCAGGTCGAGGCTCGTTACGAACTTGTTGAAGTTGCCGCCGAACTCGATCAGCTCGCCGATGCACCAGAGCGGGTCCGTGCGGACGTCGGTGACGTCGGGGTAGCACACGTCGAAATAGGACCTGAGCTTCTCCGCCACGGTCGGCGGCCTCTTCCTCCAATCGTCTTCGTCGTCGTCCTCGTCTTCTTCCTCGACCAGCGCGGCCATGAGCCCGCGCTGGATCAGCTCGGCATTGAGCTTCGAGGTGGCGAGGGCGCCCGACTCCAGCAGCTTGAGCGGGACCCGGAGACGTTTCCGGACCGGGCCGGGCACCTCCAGGGCGCTCTCCAGCGCTTGCACTCGCTCGTCGGCATCGGCCCCGGCCAGGATGTCGGTCAGGTAGGCGCCGTAGAGGGGATGGATGCTCCGGAACGCCAGCAGTTTCCCCAGCGCGGGCGTCGGCCAAGCCAGGGTCGGTGTGTAAGGTATCGGCGGCTGGCCGGCCTCCGGCGGAGGCGGCGGCTCGGGGCTCAGGGTCACGAACCCGCCGTCGTGCAGCGCCAGCAGCATTCGGTCAAGTGCCTTCTCGCCCGCGGCGATCCGCGGGTCGTCCATCAGCCGCTTGCGGACCGTGACGCGGATGATCTCGACTTCCGGCGAGACCTCGAGCAAGTAGGCCAGCAGCCGCCAGGGGAGCGCCCCCTTGCTGTAGAGCTTGCCGGGCGTGGCAGCCTGGAGCTGGTTGAAGTGCCCCTCGACCCAGTATTGCTCGGTCTCGCGGCGCTTCGGCCTCTTCTTCTTGAGGGCCTTCTTCGCCTTCAACAGGCCCAGGTCGCGGGTGTCCTCGGGGATGGCGTCGTACTTCGCCTTCCACCGCAGGATGTCGACGTCGTCGGAGTGGGCCAGGGCGTAGACGAAGCCCCGGTCGTCGAACTGAGGCCGGCCGGCCCGGCCGAAGATCTGGTGGGCGATGCTGGAGTCGATCAGCTTCTTGGCGCCGAAGGGGCCTTTCACCAGCGACGAGAGCACCACCGAGCGCGCGGGGAGGTTGATGCCGGCCGCCAGGGTCTCGGTGCAGACGACGACGGGGAGGAGCTTGCGCTCGAAGAGATCCTCGACGGCCAGGCGATACCTCGGCAGGAGCCCCGCGTGGTGGACGCCGACCCCTCGGTGGAGCAATCGCTTGAGTTTGGGGCCGGCTCCCTGGCCGAAGTCGAGCGCGTTGACCCGGTCGTGGAGTTCCTTCTTCTGCTCGTCGGACAGGTTGAGGTCCTTGCCCATGACGTTCTCGGCGACACTCCAGCATTCCTCACGGTCGAAGCAGAAGACCAGGGCGGGCGTCCGAGGGCCTTCCTCGTCGCCGCCCGCCATCACGACGAGCTGTTCGTTGAGGAATTGGTTGGGCACCCATTCGTAGGTCAGCGGCACCCGGCGTTCGTTGCCCTCGACCAGCGCGATCTTGCGGTCATGCTGCCGCGCCAGCCAACCCACGAATTCGGCCGAGTTGCCGACCGTCGCCGAGAGCAGGAGCAGGCGGACGTGGCTGGGCAGCATGCCGAGCGACAGTTCCCAGACGATCCCGCGCTCCAATTGGGCGAAGTTGTGGAACTCGTCCATGACGCAGGCCGTCACGTCGGAGAAGTCGGCCCGGTTGAGCAGCCGGTTCAGGAGGATCTCGGCCACGACGACAAGCACTGGGGCCTCGGGGTTGACCTTGCGGCTGCCGGTGATCATCCCCACGTCCTCGCGGCGGAAGCCCCACTCAACCGCACGGTCCTGCATCTCCTGGAATTTCTGCTCGGTCAGCGCGACCAGGGGCGTCGTGTAGTAGGCGACCTTCCCTGTATGGAGCGCCTCGAAGAGGGCCGCCTCGGCGATCAGGGTCTTGCCCGTGCCCGTCGGCGCGCAGACGAGGACTCCCTGCTCTGACTCGAACCAGGCCGCCAGCGCGAGGTCTTGGACGGGATAGGGCTCGTAGGGCAACTGGTCCACATACCGCACGTACAACTCGTCGCGCGTCGGAATCTCCAACGACATCAGGCGCATTCCCCCGAGCAGGTGGACAAGGACTCTATCGAGATTCTCTCACACAGGGCAGGCTGAAGCCTGCCGTCTCGATCGGGTCGGCTGGCTTCAGCCTGCCCTACGAATTGAGCACGAGATTCGGACCGGACGCTCAGCTCCGGGTCGACCGCCCATACAAGACCCCCTCCAGTATGACCGACGATGCGATCTCCCGAAACCCGGTCGCTCCCTTGATGAGATTCGCGGAGGTCGAGAGAAAGCATGTTCGCGGCGTCTTGGCCGTTCGGAACACGAGACACGCGGGCGGTCGACCGTCTTGGTAGAGTTATGGACGCGGCAGGCGTCGTGAGTGGCCTCGGCGAAGCGGTGAGCGTCATCGGCGCGGTCGAACAGAAGGATCAAGTCGTTTGAAGGCAAAGGATTGCTTCTTAAGCTGGTGCCATTCGTCGATGAACCGAGAGCATCGGTGAGCTCGCCACGATCGGGTGGGTTCATTGAGGGGGAGAATCATCATGGCAGCGAGTCAAGAACTTCGGGTTGGGGACCGTGCCCCTGACTTTACGCTCCCGTCGGCGACGGGGGAGATGGTGAGCCTCGCGAACTATCGGGGGAGGGCCGACGTCGTCTTGTTCTTTTATCCCAAGGACGAGACGGCGGTCTGCACCAAGGAAGCCTGCTCGTTCCGGGACAGCTATCAGGCGTTTCAAGAGGCGGGTGCCGAGGTGATCGGCATCAGTTCCGACTCCGCGGCGTCGCACCAGCGATTCGCCGAGCGCAATCACCTACCATTTCTACTACTTAGCGACGCTGACGGGCAAGTGCGGGCCCGCTACGGCGTCAAGAAAACGCTGGGACTCATCCCAGGGCGAACGACGTTTCTGATCGATCGCGAAGGGATCATCAGGAGTCTTTTCTCCTCGCAGTTCCAGGCGGCCCGGCATGTGTCCGAGACACTGGGCGTCCTGCAGCGCCTGCATGCCAAGCGCCCGGCACCGTGAGTAAAGTCAATGCATCGACTGGATTTGTGGTGCGACCGGCTCGTTCGTCGACGTCGCGGGAGGTGGCCAGGAGTCGATTGGCCGTCATTCCTCGCGGCCGAAAAAAATGAAGTTGTATGAAACCAGGCTCCCCAGGGTAATAGATTCAGAGGAGCGGCCCACGAGGCGAACAGCACCGAGCGGCCGGCGCCAGGGAGTCTAGCCCGATGAAGACGATGAGCCGAGACTTTCGGACCCTGTTTGGCGCTGGGGCGCTTGGAAGATGTACGGATGGCCAACTGCTCGACGACTTCCTTGCCCGCCGGGAGGAGGCGGCGTTTGAAGAGCTGGTCAACCGGCACGGGCCGATGGTCTGGGGCGTCTGCCGACGCATCCTCCATCGTCATCATGACGCCGAGGATGCGTTTCAGGCGACGTTCCTGGTGCTCGCCCGCAAGGGGGACTCGATAGTTCCTCGAGAGCGGCTCGGCAACTGGTTATACGGGGTCGCGGTGCAAACCGCTCTCAAGGCGCGGAGCCTGATCCTGAAACGAGGGGACCGCGAGAGGCAGGTCATGACGATGCCCGAACCGACGGCCCATCGACCCCGCCTCTCGGACGACCTGGGCCGTTGGCTCGATGAGGAACTGAGTCGCTTGCCCGAGAAGTACCGCGCCCCGATCGTGCTATGCGACCTCGAAGGGGAGAGCCATCAAGCGGCGGCCGGCCGGCTGGGCTGGCCGGTTGGAACGCTCTCGGGCCGACTTTCGAGGGCACGAGACCTCCTGACGCGACGGCTGAACCGCCACGGTCAGGGGCTTTCGGCGGGAACCCTGACGGTGGCGCTGGCTCGAGAAGCGACGGCGGCGCCGGTTCCCCTCGCGCTGGTCGATTCCACCGCCAGGGCCGCCGCGCAATTCGCGGGCGGACGCGTGGCGACGGAGTTGCTCTCGGGCCAGGTGATAGCCCTGACGGAAAGCGTGCTGACGGCCTTGGTCTTGTCTAAGATTAAGGTAATAATTGTATGTGGGCTGATGGCGGGTCTCCTCGGCCTCAGCCTGGGTGGGCAGGTTGTGACGGCCGAAGTTCTCGAGGAACAAGCGATTTCAAAACGGGCGGAATCTCCCCGAGGGGAACCGGCGAAAGGCGAGGTGAAAGGGGATGCCAGGCCCCAGTCGGACCTCAAACTTCTTGAGGGGACCTGGTTTGGGTCAGTCACGGAATTCGGCGGCGAGCGTGATCCCGCCAAGCCGGTCAGGATTCCACCCCAGGTGAAACTCATCTTCGAGGGGGACCAACTCCGCTTTCGAGGCCCGAGACTCGACAAGTTGATCAGCTTCGGATCGGTTGAGGATACGGAATTCACCTTGAAACTGGGGGTCGAAGCGAACCAGCCGACGATTGACCTGACGGTCTCGCCCATCGTGAACCACAACAAACCTCCGTTGACCTATCGCGGAATCTATTCACTAGAACGCGGTCATCTTCTCATTGGTTTGAACTTCCCTGGTCAAAAGCGGCCGAAGGACTTCAAGACAAAGGATCAGTTGCCTCAACTCATTCTTGATCTCGATTTGGCATTCGTCAGTGATTACAGACGTCAGTAATTACCATATGATTGATTTGTCGGTTGATAGCCCGGTGAATGTTAAGGAATGGCAGGAGAGTAAGGTCATTTGGAAGGAACTTGGTGACCGGAAGAATCACGCAATTTCGAGGAATCGTGAGCTGTTTGGGGATCGCTGAACATGGAACCAACGGCCTCGATTCGAGGTTACTGTAGCAAGGAGATCGGGTCGATGGATCGGGGTGGCCCGGAGCCGGGCGGAATACCCGGGAATTTGGCGACAGTTCGGCTCAGCCCAAGGCCAGCGCGGTCAGGCCGAGGACCATGGTCACGGCGGCGGCGATCCGCATGATCGACTGGCGCTCTGATAAGAGATGCGTGCCCATGAGGGTGGCGATCAGGATGCTGACTTCTCGGGCCGGGGCGATGTAGCTCACCGGGGTGAAGCTCATCGCGGCGAGCACGAGGATGTAGGCGGTCGGCACCAGCACGCCGATCGCAAGGACCGCTCGCCAGTGTTGATTCCAGCAGTGGCGGACCTCGGCGCGGCGGCGGATCGCCAGCGGGGCGAGGACGGCGGCGAGGCCGACACTCGTCCCCCATTGCTGAATCAGCGGCGGCACGCCATACCGGCCCACGGCCTGCTTGTCGCAAATGGTGTAGGCGGCGATCAGGAGGCCGGTCAACAAACCTATGGCGACCGCCTGCTTGGTGTCGGCCGATGAGGTGCGGCGGGACGGGCCCGCGAGGGTGAAGACGCCCAGGGCGATGAGGACCGCGCCGAGCAGGGCCAACGCGGTCGGGCGCTCGCCGAGGAGCACGATCGCAGCGAGCGTGCTCAGGACCGGTCCGGTGCCTCGCGCCAGGGGGTAGACCAAGGAGAGGTCGCCGACCTTGTATCCGCGCTGGAGGACAACGAAGTAAGCGACGTGGATCAGGACGCTGCCCAGAGTGTACGATAGGGCCGTCGGGCCAAGCGCCGGACGGTCGATGACGGCCAAGGCGATGGCGAACGGCGTGAGCAAGACCGCCGAGGTGGTGCCGTAGAGCCAGACGAGAACGGCGCCTCCGCCGGCCTGTTTGGCCAGCAGGTTCCAGAGGGCGTGCAGCACGGCCGCGGACAGGATCAAGGCCAGGGCCGTGAGCGTCATAACCGGTTTGTTTCCGTGGTGTTGCGTTGAGTTTTGGGTGCGTGGCTCGAACCGGCCCGCTTCCCCTCGATGTGGGACCGCCAGTGTCTCCTGAGTTCGCGTCGTCGTCAATTGGTGGGCGCCGGTTCGCCGCGCGGGGGGTGAACCTCGGGCGGGTTTCGTGTGTCCAGGCGGGGTCAAGCCGGGAGCCCACGATCTCCAAATCAAATCGGGAGCGAAGTTGTGAGTCAAACGAGCGATACCGAAGGCCATCGTCAGCGGATTGTCGATCAGTTCACGCGTCAGGCCGTCCCCTTTCAAGAGATGCCTGCACACTCGAATGAGGATGCCTTCCGCCTTGTACTTCAGGCTTGCAAGGTCTCTGCATCGGATCGGGTCCTCGACTTGGCTTGTGGCCCGGGCCTGACCGCTTGCAGCTTTGCCGAGCTGGCCGCTCAGGTGACTGGGGTCGACCTCACCCCGGCGATGATCGACCAGGCTCGAGCCCTGCAACGCTCCAAGGGGCTGGATAACCTGGCCTGGCACGTCGGCGACGTCGGTTCGTTGCCGTTTCCCGACGCCTCGTTTTCGCTTGTGTTCACGCGATATTCGTTTCATCACCTGCTCGATCCCAAGTCGGTCCTCGCCGAGATGGTGCGAGTCTGTGCGCCGGGGGGCCGGGTCGTGGTGGTGGATGTTTATACGGTCAGTCCCGACCAGGCTGAGGCCTACGATCAGGTCGAGAGGCTCCGTGACCCGTCCCACGTCCGAGCCTTGGGTCTGGACGAGCTCGAGGGCCTGTTTGACGACGCGGGCCTGGAAGGGACGACGATCACGTTCGACAAGCTCGGCGTGGACCTGGAGGAGCTCCTCGGCGCGTCGTTCCCGAATCAGGGCGATGCCGATGAGGTCCGCCGGATCTTTACCCAGGACCTGGGAGTTGACCGGCTGGGAGTTGGTGCGCACCCGGTGGAGGGCCGAATTCGCTTCGCCTTCCCGCTCGTGATCCTGTCCGCGCGGAAGCCGAGCTGACCCTGGCGGTTCCCTTCGTTTGAGAAAGCCGAGGATTCGGATGGGTAAGGTCTACGAACAGTTGGACGACAGCTTGATCCAGTTCATCCAGCGCCAGCATCTCTTCTTCGTCGGCACCGCGCCGACCTCGCTGGACGGGATGCTCAATCTCTCCCCCAAAGGGCTGGACACCTTCCGGATCCTCGGCCCGAAGTCGGTCGCCTATCTCGATCTCATCGGCAGCGGGATCGAGACCCTGGCCCACCTGCGCCAGAACGGCCGGCTCACCCTGATGTTCTGCGCCTTGGAGGGACGCCCCTTGATCCTGCGGCTGTACGGCCAGGGCAGGGCGGTCGAGCCGGGCGAACCGGGATGGGACGACCTGCTGACGCATTTCCCGCACCACCCTGCGACTCGCTCCGTGGTCGTCATGGACATCGAACGAATCGCGGATTCGTGCGGCTGGGGCGTCCCTCGCTATGAATACAAGGGGGAGCGCGATCAGTTGGCCAACTATGCCGAGACCAAGGGGAAAGAGGGTCTCGACCGCTACAAAGCCGAGAAGAATCGAGCCAGCATCGACGGGTTCGCTGGGCTCCGACGGCTTGAAGGATCGCCATCATCAATAGATTGAGGTTTTGAATCGGATAGCATGTCGATTGAGTCTTGGCTTGATCAGATTGTGCATTGTCGTACCGATGAGGCGGCCGTTTGCGTAATGCAAGGGCGATTGACGGTCGCCCCTCGCTGCCAAGGAGTCTACCGTCTTGTCCCAGATCAAGATCTACGGAATCAAGGAAGCCTTGAACCCAGTGAAGGCACGGCTCTCGGACGTGATTCACTCGTGTGTGGTGGATGCGCTTCACTTTCCCGCCGACAAGCGGGCTCATCGGTTCTTTCCGATGGAGGCGGAAGACTTTTACTCGCCCGCGGGCCGCACGAACCGGTACACGATCATTGAAATCAGCATGTTCGAGGGGCGATCGGTGGAGGCCAAGACTCACCTGATCCGCCTGCTGTTCGAGCGGATCGGGCAAGAGATCGGGATCAGCCCCAACGATGTGGAGGTGACGATCACGGAAACACCCCGCCACAACTGGGGTTTTCGCGGGCTCCCGGGGCATGAGATCGACTTGAACTACCAGGTCGAGGTGTAGGCGAACCCGAGGTGGGTTGCGCGGATTCGGCTGCTCGTTCACGAACGGGAGTTGTGCGGCTAGAATGAGCGATGTCGGAGCTTGGCGAGCTCGGAGGCGGGGCCCATGGGGCCTTGGCCCTCACTCGCGTTCCTTTGAGGAGGTTTGATGATCGCCGCACCGATCCCCGTGGACGATGCCGAACGCCTGGAGGTGCTCCGTTCCCTTGACCTCCTCGACACGGCTCCCGAAGAGCGATTCGACCGGATCACCCGGGTCTTGGGCCTCGTGATGGACGTCCCGATGGCGTACATCTCGCTGGTCGACTCTGACCGCCAGTGGTTCAAGTCGTCGTGTGGGCTGGCCTCGTCCGAGACGCCCCGCGAGGTTTCGTTTTGCGGGCATGCGATCCTCTCGGACGAGCCGTTGGTGGTTTCGGACGCCACCGAGGACGAGCGGTTCTGGGATAACCCGCTCGTGACGGGCGACCCCTTCGTCCGGTTTTACGCGGGGTATCCGATCGCCGGGCCGGGTGGCCAGAAGGTGGGCACCCTCTGCATCGCCGACCATCAGCCGAGAGAGCTTGAGCCCGACCAACTCTTGATCTTCAAGGAATTGGCACAACTCGTCGAGCGCGAGCTCGGGCTCACGGAGGTGGCCCACCTGCAGCAAGAGCTGATCGCCAGCCAGCACTACCTGATGCGCGAGTTGTCTCAGGCGGCCGAGTACGTGCAAACGCTCCTGCCCGAACCGCTCGACGGCAAGATCCGGATCCGTTGGACGTTCCAGCCTTCTTCGCAACTCGGAGGGGACTTCTTCGGCTACGATTGGATCGACCTCGACCACTTCGCCATTTACCTGCTCGACGTCTCCGGTCATGGGGTCGGGGCTGCCTTGCTGTCGATCTCGGTGGCCAACGCCTTGCGCGGTCGGTCGCTGCCCAATACCGACTTCCGTGACCCCGCGATGGTGCTGGCCCGGCTCAACGACGCCTTCCCGATGGAGCGGCATGGCGAAAAATACTTTACGATCTGGTACGGGGTGTACGACCGCAAGAACCAGACGTTGACCTATGCCAACGGCGGCCATCCCCCGCCGCTTCTGCTGTCGGGACCGTCGGCCGACCGGACTGCATCCGTCGCGTTGAGCGTGGGAAACTACGCCGTCGGGATCATTCCCGACGCCGAATTTCACGCCGGAGTTGTGGCGTTGGATCGGTTCAATAAACTCTTCGTTTTTAGCGACGGCGTTTATGAGATCAAGAAACCGGGCGGCTCGATGATGAGGCTCGAAGAACTGATGGATTACCTCGCCTCGAGTGCCGGCCCAAGCGGTCCCGACGAGGTTTTGCAGTTTGCCCAAGAATATGGGGAATCCGATCTGCTCGCCGACGACTTCTCCTTGATTGAGGTGGATATCTTGGCGTAAGCAATTTGTTTTGTTTGTTCTCGGCTCAAGGCGGCAAGAGCCGGCGGAATCCGTGTCCGAGGATGATGGGAAAGAGCGCCAGGTTGCGAATCATCGCCGCGGTTTTGGAATAGCTTGGCGGGCGACTCGATTGGCCGTTCTTCGCTCGAGCCAGGTTCGCGGCCAAAGCGCGGAGATGTGAGGGGCCGAAGGGGCCGTTGTGGATCCGGTTGATGAGGTCGATGGGGAGGCCTGACTCGCCGTGGAGTGCGCCCAGCCAGGCGCCGAGGATCGCGCCGATGGAGTCGGTGTCGCCACCGGCGGCAATCGCGTCGCTGAGCACTGGCAAGGGATCTGGACCCTGTCGCACGAAGCAGAACGTGGCGAATGCCAAGGTCTGAACCACATATCCCGAGGTTCCGCAGCTCCTGGCCGCCGCCTCATGGCTGACCCCTTTCAGAGCCAGTTGCCGCGCTCGATCGATCGCTTGGCCGAGTTCGGGATGGGTCACGACCTGGCGGGCCTCTTGCTGGCAGGCCGCGGCTGAGGTCTCCTGAGTGCTCCGGATGCAGGCCGCGGTCAGTTCGGCGACATAGAGGGCCCCTTCAATCGCACGTTCATCTCGGTGCGTGACTTGGGCGAGCGCCCGGCCGAACGCGCGACGCGGTTCGACCCGGTCGTGGAAGAAGGCACCGACGATCGCGGCCCTCATTGCGGCCCCGTTCCCAGCCGACATCACGCCGCTTGGACGAATGCCGAACCCGATGCGAACGCAGGCGCGGATGGTCGCCAGACCGACGCCCCACGGGAGCCGGCAGAACCAGCCCAGCAGTGAGCGTCGGAAGGCCCGAGTGCACTGCTCGAGGTCGTCGGGATACCGGATGAGGCTTTGAGCCACCAGGGCCGACTGCTCCGTATCGTCCGAGACGAATCCCGTGCGACCGAGGAGATGAAATCGATCCATCCGTCCGAATCGTCGGGCGATGGCCCGCGCGGACATGCCCTCGGCGGGCAAGCCCAACGCGTCACCCAGGGCCGTGCCCAGCAGAGTTCCCGCCAATCGGTCGGTGATCGGATTCATTGTTATTGAAGAGCGTGGACATGATCGTGGTTTGAGTAAGTTGGTCGCCTGGCCCAATCGCCACGGCCATCATTCTGCCCTGTGGCAAGTGACGGAGGATGGCAATGGGAGGACGAACGTTCCCTTGTCAGGCTGGGCCGTTCTGCCGTAGCTTTTTTTCAGAGTCGGCTTCTGGACTGTCGTTTCAGAGGACCGTTGGCCTTTCGACCCTCTCCTTCGGAAAGTTTCGCACGGATGAATCCCGAGAAAAAGCCACGTGCCCTGCTCCTGGATCTGGATGGCACGATCGCGGATACTTTGCCACATATCTTCAACGCCTATCGTCATGCGGTGGCCCCTTGGGTCGCCAAGCCGCCGAGGGACGCCGAGGTTGAGGCGACGTTCGGGCCCGCCGAACGCGATTGTATCGGCGTGATGGTCCCTGTCGCCAACCTCGACGAGGCCGAGGAGCGGTTCCACTCCTATTACGAGGCCGAGCTCGGCCGGAACGTGCAGCTCGTCGAGGGGATTGCCGAGGTGATCGACCATGCTCGCTCGCTGGGCTGGAGAGTCGGGGTCTTCACGGGCAAGGGGAGACGGTCCGCGCAGTTCACCTTGGTCGAGCTGGGCCTCTGGGAGCGGATCGAGCACCTGGTTTCGAGTGACGACGTGACCCGGCCGAAGCCCGACTCGGAAGGGGTGTTTCAGGCCGCCGAAACGCTCGGGGTCCCCGTCGCTCGGATCCTAATGGCGGGGGATTCTCCCGCGGATATTCAAGCGGGCGGAGGGGCCGGAGCGCTGACCGCGGCCGTGCTCTGGGCGGCGTTCCGGCCCGAGCGACTGCGCGACGCCGGCGCTGACTTCGTCTGCGAACGGGTGTCCGACCTGCATGATGCGATCAACCATTTGAATGCCGGCGCATGATCGTCGAACCAATCGGGTTCATCCGACGAAGAGAACCAGCCAGGATGGTCCGCCGGTTCGTTCGGAAAGCGGGGAACTTCGGGGTGGACGCCAAGTCTAAGCGTCGTCGAGCTCTCTGGCGAAGGGAGAAGCTGCCAACTTTTCGGCTTGGCGGAACCGGGGCGCTGACGTAATATGTACGCCGATGCCAAATTCCGTTTGGGACGAGGCGATTTGGGGCAGACGAGGTTTCTCCACGACGAGTGATTCTCCAGCTTTCACACCCACCATGCTCAACGGATTTCGGAACTACGTTCTGATCGCGGCTTTTTTTGCGATCTTCGGCATGTCCGAGGCGTGTTCCGCATCGTCTTTGAGCCGTTTCAAGGCCCATTCGCATTTCCATTTCCATTCCCGTCGCGTCGACTTTACGCATGCGCGGGCATTGCACCAGGCTCGGATTGCGGCGCTCCGCGCGGAGTCGCTGCTTTCGTTCAAGCAAACCTTGGCGCTGAATGATGCGGTCGAAGCCTCCGATGAGTCGGAGGACGACCTGGGGGATGAGCCGAGAGATGCGCTCCCCCAGGGCAGTCCCGTGTCTCCGGTCATCGCGTTCGAATGCGTCAGCGACGCCTCTCGACCGACTCCGGTTCCGCGTCCGCTGGCCCGCGAGAGCTATCCCTTCGGAAGTGATCGGCTTCGTTTCTTGAGCCTCTGTCGTCTGCTGATTTGAACACCTGCCTCAATCCTCTTCCCCCCCTCCGTTTTTTTGCGATCATCTTGCGCATTCTCGTCACGACTCAGACTGTCCCATGGATCGATCGGAGATCCCAGGCGACGGTGCGGTGTTCGCTGTGCACGCTGAAGGATCGGGGGCGGCACCATGCGTCCTTCGTCGATCGGGCGGCCCGCTTTGGGGACGTTCGGTCGCCTTTTTTCGAGGTCCTTGTCGTTCCGACTTGAAATGGCTTTCGGACTGGAAAAGGGAACGCTCCGGGCGGCGAATGTTGTGTTTCGCGGCGCGGTTCCCTTGGGTCCGAGAACTCGGAAGACTCGCCTGTACCTGATTTCGTCGACGACCGGTCTGATGAATGGGATAGGTCAAGAGGCTCAATATGTTTGCTTGTTTCTGACGAAACGATGTTTTCGTGTCGGGCAGAGCCGGTCCACGGCTTTCCCATTTGACCGACGCGAGTCGCTGGTGGGGCGACTCGCTCCAGGGGGATTTTCCCAGCCTTATTCGTAGAAGGAGTCGATCCGATGTCTCCGGCCGCCCTGGTCGATCCCGCTGGAATCGACACCTCAAAGGTCCTGTTCGACATCGAGACGATCCGTCGCGCCAACCCCCAGCGCTTCGAGATGGAACAACTCACAGCCGTGGTCAGTCTGGATCTCGAGGCACGGTTAATTGTTGGCTACAAGGACGTCAACCAGGATGAGTTCTGGGTCCGTGGTCACTTGCCCGGACTCCCGCAAATGCCGGGCGTCATGATCTGCGAGGCGGCTGCGCAGCTCTGTAGCTTCTATTGCCACTCGATGGAGCAACTCGCTCACGGGTTCATCGGGTTCGGTGGGATGCACGACGTCTGGATTCAGGGCTCGGTCCGACCCGGCGATCGCCTTCTGATTGTGGGGAAAGCCGAACGCCTTCGGCGCCGCCAAACCATGTTTGCCACCCAGGCTTTCGTCGGCACCGAGATGGTCTTCCACGGGACGATCGTCGGCGTTCACCTGGCGACCGCCTCCTCTCCCGTCGCCGACGAATCGCACCCGAGATCCTGAGATTCGGTTTGGATCGTGGTTGTCGTTTCCAAGAGGGGTGACCGTCAGTAGCCCAGGAACACGATCGTCTCACGGAAAGCTCTGCCACGACTCGCTTCGGCCGGGCGGCCGGAAATGTACCCGATCGAAGTCGGCCGTGCCGTGAGAAGGGAGAGTTCTCTGGCGGCATTGATCTCCCCCCCCAGGGCTTGTGTCCTGGGCTACTGACGGTCGCCCCTCTTGGCACAGAAGGGGCCACCCCGACGATTTCGCTTGAGGAATCGGATTGGGCGGAATCACGATCAAGTACGCATAAAAATGAATTATGGGGCGGTTCGGGTACTCGTCTTCAACAAGCCACCTCGCTGCTGGAAATAGGATCAAGATCGATGGTCCATGCGTTGATTAAGTGGAGCCTGCACAATCGGCTCATCGTCATCCTCGGCGCACTGGCGCTGATCGCCGCGGGCGTGCACTCGGCCTTGAACCTCAACGTCGAGGCCTATCCCGACCCGACGCCTCCCATTGTGGAGATCATCAGCCAGAACTCGGGGGCCAGCCCCGAGGAGATGGAGCGGCTGGTCGGGATTCCGCTGGAGACCGCCCTGAATGGCATGCCAGGCCTGGAAGACCTGCGCAGCACCTCGATCGCGGGACTCAACGATATCAAGTGCCAGTTCGCTTATGGCACCGACTACTGGGTCGCCAGGCAAGACGTTCTGAACCGGATCAATACCGTCGACCTTCCCAAAGGGATTCGGCCGGAGCTCTCCCCCTGGAGCCCGACCGGTGAAATCGTCCGCTACGTCTTGGAAGGCCCCGGGTACACCACGAACCAGCTCAAGGCCGTGCAGGATTGGGTGCTCAACCGGTCCTTGAAACAGGTCCCGGGCGTGATCGACGTTGTCGGGTTCGGCGGCACGATCAAGCAATACCAGGTCTTGGTCGACACGCGGCTGCTCAAGCAGTACAGCGTGACGATGCAGCAGGTGGAGGAGGCCATTGAACGCTCCAACGCGAACGTCGGCGGTGACATCCTGACCTTGGGAACCCAGTCGCACAACGTCAGGGCCATCGGCCTGCTCGGCGGGGGAGTCGACCCGCTCGAGCCGGCGAACGTCGACCGGGCCGCCGTCATCGAGTCTGAGAAGCTCGACGACATCCGCGACGTCGTGGTCGACATCTCCGCCGACGGCACGCCGATCTACGTCCGGCAAGTCGCCCAGGTCGTCGTCGGACATCGGCCGAGGCTGGGCAAGGTGGGACGAGGGGACGAGGGGGATGTGATTGAAGGCATCGTCATGATGCGCAAGTATGAAAAATCACTGCCGACAGCCAACGCGGTTGCGGCGAAGTTGAAGGAGATCGAACGCACCAAGCTCTTGCCCAAGGGCATGAAGCTGTCGGTCTTCAATCAGCGGACCGACCTGGTTCATGTCACGACGCACAACGTGATCCATAACCTGGTGGTCGGTATCGGGCTGGTGATCGCGGTCCTCCTGATTTTCCTGGGCGACCTGGCCAGCGCGGGAATCGTGGCGCTGGTGATTCCGCTGGCCTTGCTGTTTGCGATCACGGTGCTGTCGATCCGAGGGCAGTCGGCCAACCTGCTCTCGATTGGCGCGGTGGACTTCGGGATCATCGTGGATAGCTCGGTGATTCTCGTGGAGACCATCTATCGGAAGATTTGCGAACCGGATGCCGATCGGTCTCGGCCTTTGATCGATCGGATCGCCGATGCCTCGCGCGGGGTCGAGCGGCCGATCTTCTTCTCGACCTTGATCATCGTCTGTGCATTCCTGCCGCTGTTCACGATGAGCGGACCGGCCGGAGCGCTCTTCGGTCCGATGGCCGCGACCTACGCGTTCTCGATCCTGGGTGCCTTGCTGATCTCGGTGACCTTGGCCCCGGTTCTCTGCTCGTTCTTGTTCCATAATAAGACGGAAGAGAAAGAGACGTTGATCGATCGGATCATGACGTTTGTCTATATGAAATTGCTGCGGGTCGTCCTCCGGGTGCGTTGGGCGCTCCTTGCCGTGATGGGGGGCCTCCTGGTCTACACCATCATGCTGCTGCCGGGTCTCGGGGCGGAGTTCATGCCTCAACTCGAGGAGGGAAACCTCTGGATCCGGGCGCTCATGCCGCGCACGGTCTCGTTCGAGGAAGCCGCGCGGATGGCGCCTCGGCTCCGCAGGGTGATCGCGTCGGTCCCCGAGGTGCGCGACGTCATGTCCCATGTCGGGCGCCCCGACGACGGCACGGACGTCACGAGCTTCTTCAACCTTGAGTTCAACGTCCCCCTCCGTCCGATGGAAGAGTGGCGGCACGGGATGACCCGAGAGAAAATCGAGGACGAACTGACCGAGAAGTTCAAGGACTTCCCCGGGCTCAGCTTCAGCTTCTCCCAACTCATCCGAGACAACATCGACGAGGCGCTTTCGGGAATCAAGGGGGCGAACTCCGTCAAGCTCTTCGGCGGTGACCTGGACACCTTGGAGGAGACGGGCCAGCGGATCGTCAACATTCTCCGCTCGGTGCGGGGCATCGAGAACGTGGGCCTGTTCCACATCGTCGGTCAGCCCAACCTCGAGATCCGGATCGATCGTCGCGCTTGCGCCCGTTACGGACTCAACGTCGACGACGTTGAATCGGTCATCCAGGTCGCCATCGGCGGTCGTGCGTTCTCGCAGATGGTCGAGGGGGAGAAGCTCTACGAGATCGTGCTCAGGCTGCCGAAAGACCTGCGCAACGACCCGAAGGACATTGCCCGGATCCCGATCGACGTTCCCAAGGCGGGCGGCGGACCGGGGGCCCGGATCCCCTTGTCGCAACTGGCCGTGATCGTTCCTCACAAGTCAGGCGCCTCTTATATCTATCGGGAGAACAATCGCCGGTTCATTCCGATCAAGTTCAGCGTGCGCGGTCGCGACCTCTCCTCGGCCATCGAGGAGGCCCGCCGTAAGGTGGACGATCCGCGGACCGGTGCGAAACTTCCCGACGGCTATCAGATGGAGTGGTCGGGCGAATTTGCCCAGATGCAGGAGGCCAACGCGCGACTGGTCGTCATGGTCCCCGTCTCTGTCATCCTGATCATGGTGCTGCTTTACACCATGTTCCAGTCGATCAAGGACGCCCTGCTCGTGATGCTGGGGGTTCTGCCCGCCGCGATGGGGGGGATCTGGGCCTTGAAGCTGACCGGGACCAACTTCAGCATCTCGGCGGCGGTCGGGTTCATTTCGATCTTCGGCGTCGCCGTGCAGAACGGCGTCTTGCTCATCTCGTTCTTCAACCAAATGCGGGCCTCGGGCGCCAGCGTGCGTGAGGCGGTGACCCACGGGGCAGAGCTCAGGCTTCGCCCGGTCGCGATGACTTCGTTGACGGCCATCCTCGGCCTGCTCCCCGCCGCGCTTGCGACCTCGATCGGATCGCAGGCCCAGAAGCCGCTGGCGATCGTGGTTGTTGGTGGAATCACCACGGCCCTCTTTTTTACCATGTACCTGATCCCCGCCCTCTACAGCTATTTCCCCGCGCCACGCGGCCCCGAGCGGCACGGTGCGGAACAATGAGGAAGCCCATCATGGCGATTTCCCAGACCCAGACCCCGCTCCATTCCTCGGACCGGATCGAACCGGGGCCGCCGTTGTCCTCGCGTGGTCGGTCGTCGTTTCCCAAGTTCCTGAAGGCCGCGGTGGCGCTGGCTTTGGTCGGGGGGGGCGGCTATCTTGCGACCCGATATCCGGATGAAGCTCGTCGCCTCTGGCAATCGGTCGCTGGCGCAGGCAAGGCCCACTCGGAACACCCGATCGTCGCACCGGTGTCCTTGGAGTCGACCGTGCCCTGGGACGGGTTCGTCACGGTGACCGACCGTGCTCGAACCGCCATGGGGCTGACCACGGTTGAAGTGGAGGCTCAGACGAAGCCGATGCGTCTGGAATTGCTCGGCACGACGGCTTATATGACCGACACCTTGACCAAGGTCCGCCCGATGTTCAAGGGGCGGGTCGACAAGGTCCATGTGTCGGTCGGTCAGGCCGTGAAAAAGGGCGAGCCACTGATTGAGCTTTACAGCAAGGATCTGGCCGAGGCCAAGAGCAACTATCAGATCGAGCGCATCCAGTGGCTGTATGATCAGAACTTGCTCAAAAGCCGCGAGCCGCTCTTAAAGTCGAACGCGATCTCGCATCAACTCTACGACGAAACCAAGAACAACGAGATGAAGACCCGCCGCGAATATGAGGTGGCGCGTGACAAGCTTCTGATCTACGGGCTCTCCGATGCGGAGGTCAACGAGGTCGACGAAGAGGAGGGGGCCAACAAGGCCCGGGTCACGCTTCGCTCCAGGGCCGACGGCTTCGTCATCGAGCGCGACGTGGTCCCGGGGAACCTCTACGACGACAACGATACCTTGCTCGTGATCGCTCCGCTCGACCGCCTCTGGGTCTGGGGCCATGTTTTTGAGAGCGACCTCGACCTGGTCAAGCTCGGGCAGTCCTGGGAGGTCCGGTTCCCGTTCCTCGAGCATCAGCTTCATGGCAAGGTCGAGTTGATCTCCAACCGGGTGGACCCCGATACGCACGCCGTCAAGATCAGGACGTCGATCCCGAACCCAGGGCAGCAGCTCAAGTCGGATATGCTCGTGCGGGGAATGCTGGAAATTCCTCCGGTTCCCGGTCGTACGGTCATCCCCCGAACCGCTCTGCTCGTTGACGACGGCCGCTACTGCGTCTTCGTGCACCACCCGGGGCAGGGGGAGAAGTACGAGCGCCGGCGGGTCGTGGTCGCCCAGGAAAAAGACGATCATGTGGTGATCGATCACGGTCTGAAGGCGGGGGAAACCGTCGTGTCGGTCGGGGCCTTGATCCTCGCCCAGATCCACGATGATTCGCGTGGACTCGAGACGGGCGCGCCGTCGCACGAGAACACCGGCGTGGATTGAGTGAGTCTTCGCTCCGCGGCCGATTAGGTCGTTGTTACTCCACGGGCCGGCCGTGCTTCCGCTTCGAAGCCCGGCCGGCCCGGTCGTTTGAATGGAAGCGTATGTTCACGTCCTCGGGCGGCAGAGCTCACCTTTTTCTTGGAGAAAGCGAACCTGGCCAGTCAAGGAATTGCTTCGCGGAGCGAACCACTCGCGTAGAGAGCGCGGTGATGAGCAAGTGCGCCGCCGGTTCCGGCCTTGATGCGACCAGGGACAGGCGGCGGGCCCTTGTCATGAGGATAGGTTCGAGGGAGGACGGGTGATGATCCGGGTGCGAGACCTCCGCATTGATTATGACTCGGTCTGCGCGGTGAGTGACCTGTCGCTGGAGGTGGGGCCGGGGGAGGTCTGCGGCCTGATCGGCCCGAACGGGGCGGGGAAGACGACGACGATGAAGGCGATCCTCGGCCTGATCGAACCGACCTACGGTGAGATCGAACTGGCCGGGGTCGACATGCGTGAGCGCCCGCGCGACGCCTGCCGCGTGGTCGGGTTCATGCCCGACTTCCCGCCGATGTACGACGACCTGATGTGCTGGGAATTCCTCGACCTGTTCGCCGCCAGTTATTTCGTGCCACGCGCCGAGCGTCCCGAGGTCATCGACCGTTCCCTGGCCCTGGTCGGACTGACCGAGAAGCGGCGGGCGATGGTGGTCGAGCTCTCGCGCGGGATGCGTCAGCGCTTGATGTTGGCCAAGACGCTGATCCCCGACCCGCAAGTGTTGATGCTCGACGAGCCGGCCAGCGGCCTCGACCCGCAAGGGCGGATCGACCTCAAGAATGTGGTGAAGGCGCTGGCGGCCGAGAAGAAAACGGTCTTGATCTCGTCCCACATCCTCTCCGAGATGTCGGAATTCTGCACGTCCGTGGCGATCATGGAGCGGGGCCGGATGGTCGTCAGCGGGACGATCGCCGAGATCCAGGAACGGATCATGGGGGCCGCCGTCCTGGTCGTCGAGGTGCTGGGCGACCCGGGAGCGTTCGCCACCATCGTCGCGTCCGACCCGCTCGCCGAGCGGGTCGAGCAAGCGGACGGCCTCTTCTCGATCCGCTACGGTGGCGACTCCGAGCAGGCAAGCGACCTGCTTGCGGCCCTGATCCAAGGCGGAGTGCGCGTCGCCTCGTTCTCGAGGAAGCGCGAGGGGCTTGAAGAACTCTTCCTCAAGGTGGGGGCCAGGGAGCTTTCCTGATTCGACGAGTGCCGGGGTGTCGGTTTGTTCTTTTCTTCTTCTGGGCATGGGATCGCGCGGGGGCGAACGAAACATGGGCTTGGCTCAGGTCATGATCGACAACCCGATTCTGGTCAAGCACTGTCGCGCCCGACTTCGGGTCGGGCAGGCGTTGTCCTGGGCCCTGATCGTCCTGGTCCTGACCGCATGCATCGTGTGGGCGGGGGAATACTACCACTGGATTGGGAATGAGTCGGCCGTCGCGCTCATCCTCGGGGGCCAGATCTTGCTCCTCTGGTATGGCGGGTCGCACCAGCTCAACGCGTCGCTGGGCGGGGTCCGAGAAACCGGCTTGATCGACTTTCACCGTGTTTCTCCCTTGCCTCCGAGCGTGGTGACTCTCGGCTTCTTCCTCGGGGCGCCGATCCGGGAATATTTTCTCGCCGCGATCACGCTCCCGTTCGCCTACTTCAGCGCCTCCCATGTGGACGGGGCCGATCCGTGGCGCGGCCTGTTCTGGCTCGCCCAGCTCGAGGTCGCGGTGCTGACCACGACCTGGATCGTTCACGCCCTCACCATGCTCGGCTGCATGACGCGCAAGAAGCCGCGCGGCTCGATCCAAGGGACGATTGTAACGATCATTGGCATGATTTTCTTTGGATATATGGGGTCGATCGGCTTCTATTTTGGGACCCGCTGGCTGCTGGAAGAGAGCCGGATGCTGAACTTCTTCGGGTTCATGATCCCCTGGCTCGCCTGGGTCCTGATTGTCGAGATGCCGATCCTCGGCTTCGTCGGCCTTGCGGTGTCACGGAAGATGGCGGCCGAGCGGGCGCACGCCCTCACCAAACCGCAAGCACTCGCCTGCATGGCGAGCCTGACGACCTTGCTCATCGGCGGACTCTGGAACCTCGCGCGGATCCTGCCCGAGGCTTCTCCTTTTGAACCGGCGCATGTCGACGTTATTATGATCGCGTCGGTCTATGCTCTTTCGCTACTGGCGATGATCCTGGCCATCGCGATCACGCCCGACGCGGGTGAGTATGTCAAGGGTCTGCGCAGGGCTGCGCGTCAAGGCCGCCGGCGGATGAGCCTTTGGTCGGACTCGGGGAGCAATCGGCTCGCCCTGCTCGCCCTCTGCGTGCTCGTCATGGTCGGAGCGTCCACGGTCGTCCACGTGGTGGGCCGGCAACGGGCTCACGAGATGTACATCGGCCCTGCGGTCAACGGGAAGTCCTACAACGGCGACAACGCGATGACCGACGAGGCCTGGCTGACGTCGCGACAGGCGTTACTCTCGCGACCGATCGCCATCGGCGTCCTGACGGTGGCCTATTTCGGTCTCGGCCTCCAGCTCTTTTCGCTTCGCACCCGGTCGTCGGGGCTTGCGCTCATGACTCTCTTCCTCTTTCTCGCCTGGCTCGTCCCGTTGCTGGCGGGCGCAATGCTGGGCATGGCAAGAACCAACCAGACGCGTGGTATCGCGATCTTCGCCCTCAGCCCGTTGCCCGGTATCGCCCTGTCCTCAGGCATGGGCAAGCTCCCCGGCGCTGACACGATCCAACTCGCCGCACTTGCGCCCTCGATCACGTTCGCCTTCCTCTTCAACTATCTCCTCGTCATCACCCAGCGCAAGCTCGATCGCCGCTTGCTCGCCGCGGAAAAGCCCACCGCGAAGTCGTCAGACGATGCCCCGAAGCGGTCTGAATCGTCGCTCGACATCGCGTAAAAAAACAACGACCCGATCCAGGGCGAGGAAGCCGCTCGCGACTCGTTCCCACGGTCCCCCGTGGGAATGAAGTCTGGGACGATCTGCGTCCTCGGCTTGCGAGGGCCAGACGACGCGGAGCGTCGGGGAGTGCGCCTGTAATTGCATTGAATCCGCAGGGTGTGAGTTCCTGCCGAAGTGTTCTGGCACTTCGTAACCGAGGGTAACTGCGTCGCCGCGAGGCGGGGTGGGAAGCAACCGTAGGTGAACGATCAGTCCGTAACGCAAGTAAACTCGATTCGGCCGACTGTCGTGGCGAGCCTGCTCCTCGATGGCGAAGCCCAATTGACGCATGGCCCCTCAGAAAGGGCGTCCACAGTGATGTGGTCCGGTAAGACCGACGCACAAAACCCCAGAATGGCGTCGGGACGACAGTAGGTTGTTGGAGACGGAATGATCGGAAGGTTCGATGACGAAACACAGGGAGACCTGGACCTCGCCAAAGCCGGTGTTCATTGTCCCTGATAAGGATACGAAGAGCCGGGGGTCCAGGAGTCAGAGCACCCATAGTAGCGCAGAAGCCGGGTAACTCCGGTGGAGCGAAGGGGTGCAGGGAGGTGGAGACGCGATGTCCGATGCGAAGGAATTCCAACTGGAGGCAGTGCCCGCGAGGGCTAGGCGCGCCAGAGAGATCCCGATCCCATGGGTCTGGGTCGAACCGACGGTCTGGACGGAGCGGATGTTGACGGCCCTCATCGAGGGGGTCAAAGGTGGAGTCTGGTATAGCCTGATGGACAAGGTCCACCCGCAACGCGCCCTGTATACGGCATACTCTCGAGTCGCCGCCAACGAGGGTGCCGCGGGCGTGGACCACGTGACCGTGACGATGTTCGAGGACCGCCTGGAAGAGAACCTGAAGGATCTCAGCGACGCCCTGCGTACGGGAACCTACCGTCCGCAAGCGATCCGCCGACACTGGATTCCCAAACCAGGAAACCAGGAGAAGCGTCCGCTCGGGATTCCCACCGTCCGCGACCGGGTGGTCCAGACGGCACTCCGGCAGGTGTTGGAACCGATCTTCGAGCGTGACTTCGCCGCGCACAGCTACGGCTTTCGCCCCGGCAGGGGATGCAAGGACGCGCTGCGGCGGGTGGACGAGCTGCTTAAAGGCGAATTCACACATGTGGTAGATGCCGACTTGAAGAGCTATTTCGACACGATCCCCCACGACCGCCTGCTGGCGCTGGTCGCCAAGAAGGTAGCGGACGGGAAGGTGCTGAACTTGATCGACGCGTTCCTGCACCAGGGCGTCCTCGACGACCTGGAGGTATCGACGCCCGAACAGGGGACGCCGCAGGGTGCGGTGATCAGCCCGCTGTTGAGCAACATCTACCTTGATCCGCTCGACCACCTGATGGCCGAATCGGGTTTCGAGATGGTGCGCTACGCGGACGACGTCGTGATCCTGTGTCGAAGCTCGGAGGAAGCGGCCCAAGCGATGGCGGTGGTGCAGGAGTGGACGGCCTCGGCCGGCCTGACCCTGCATCCCACCAAGACGCGGATCATCGCCGTCAGGACCGAAAGCTTCGACTTCCTGGGCTACCGGTTTGAGGACGGCACACGCCGCCCGCGACCGAAGAGCCTGGACAAGTTCAAGGAGACGGTCCGGACGAAGACCTCGCGTACGACCGGGGGCAGCCTCTCCGCGATCATCGCTAGCCTCAACCCAACGCTTCGTGGCTGGTTTGAATACTTCAAGCACAGCCACAAGTGGACGTTTGAACGACTCGACGGCTGGATCCGCATGCGTCTGCGGAGTCTGCTCCGTAAACGGATGAAGAAACGAGGCCGCGGTCGTGGCACCGACCATCAACGTTGGCCCAACGCCTTCTTTGCCGACCATGGACTTTTCAGCTTGGAACGAGCCCATGAGTTAGCCAGTCAATCCTCTTTGAGGTAAAACCACCAACGGGAAAGCCGTATGCGGGAGATCCGCCCGTACGGTTTGGAGGGAGGGGGAGCGTAATCCGCTCTCCCTACCCCTATCGGCATTCCCACGGAGGACCGTGGGAACGAGGGTGATTTCTCACTCTATGACGGGTCGTTATATAAAATAATAGTGTGTTGTTTGTTGTTGCCGATCCCCAGTCCTCGAACTCGCCTCAAGACCCCAGCACGACCTGTTGCAGGTCGACGAGCTTGCGGACCGTCGTTTCTGGCTCGCCCACCGCGTGGAACATCACCGTGTCGGTGGTGGAGAGTTTGAACCTGGTCCTTCCCAGCTTGAGGCTCCCGAGTGCGCCCAGGCCCGTGATCGCCTTGAACAGGCCCCAGGACCGACCCCTGGTCCACTGGACTCGGATCGGACGCAATCCTGCCTTCTCTCTGAGTTCTCCCACCCGAAAGATTGTCCCCCCCAGCCGCAGACTTACCACGTCTCCCGTGACGGCCCGGCCGCCGTAGTGTTGGAGTTGGTCCCAGGTCCCAACCTCCGTCAAACAGGAAACAATCTGTTGGTACGGGGCGGCTGGGATCTGCCCTGACGTGGCGGATCCGAGGCTCTCGCCAGGTTTTGGCTCCCGGGCCAGACAGCAGTCGATGAGTGATGAGAACATCGACTCGGCCCGCCCTTTTTTCGCGGCCTGCTTTTGGAGGTAGTCGTCCAACTCCCGCCGCGAGATGACGTCGGGGCGAGCCTCGATCGCCTGTTCCAGTTGCAGGTTGGGGTTCGTGAAGATGATCTTCGGGGCAATGTGGCCGCGGATCGTCCGGTCGTCGAGCGCGACGCCGCGCTCACGCAGGTACTCGACCACGGCGTCTTGCTTGAGGAGGTTCGTCTCGAGCAGGTTGCCATGATCCACCACATCCCCACCCCGGCGCGTCTGCCGCCAGGCACCTTGGCGGACCTCGAGCCGCCCCGACCAGTTCTTGACCTCGATCAGGTGGATCATTTGAGGGGTGCAGACGATCAGGTCAATCTCACGCCGCCTTCCTTGCCCCTTCGAGGGGATGCGCCGGCCTGTGAGGAGATGGGCGTTCTTGAACTGGAACGAAGCGCCGACAAGCTGTTTGAGCAGCAACTCACCGTCCCTCCCCCCGGTCACGTCGGGCAACTCCTCGACTGGCCTGACCTTCTGGAGTTCGGACCACTCGTGCAAACGGCTCATCAAACCCATCGCATCCCCCCCCCTCGCGAGACTCGGAATCAGTCGCCATTCTCTGCTCGCGAAGCGATCCGTGCCAGGGGGAATCCCGCTTTTGATACCATCGTTGCAATGAAAGCCAGCCCCTCCGGCGTTTCTGATCGTGATCCCTTGTGTCGGCTTGATCTTTGCCGCATCGTTCGGGATCAGCCTATCAAGTTTTCAACACGTAACATGCCGCATTAGGGACCTCTAGCCCCCACGTACTTCGTGAGGGACGATCGCAAGCTCTTGCCTTGTTTCCCCGCGGAGGACGGTGAGCGGTGTCTGGACGCCGACCCGCTCGTCGGTCAAGTAACGGTGCAGGTCATCGATACCGGCGACCGCATGGCCGTCGAGGCCGACGATCACGTCCCCCTCTTCGATGCCCGCATGTTCGGCGGGGCCGCCGGGCTCGATCGCGACGATCAAGACTCCGCCTTCGGTCGTGAGGTTGTGGCGACGGATGACGCGGGCAGGGAGCGTGACCGACTGAACGTGGACGCCGATCCGGCTCCGGCGCACCCAACCATCCCGGATCAGACGGCCGGCTACATATTTCGCAGTGTTGATGGCGATCGCGAAGCAGATGCCCTGGGCCGGGAGGATCACGGCCGAGTTGACCCCGATCGCTTCGCCTCGCGAATTCACCAGCGGGCCGCCCGAGTTCCCCGGATTGAGCGCGGCGTCGGTTTGGAGCACGTCGTCAATCAAGCGGCCCGACCGGCTCCGCAGGCTTCGCCCCAGAGCGCTCACGACCCCGGCCGTCACCGTGCACTGGAAGCCGTAGGGATGGCCGATCGCGATCGCAAGTTGCCCGACCCGCACCGCCTGGGAGTCGCCCAGCGCCACGGGTGTGAGCCCTTGGGAGTGAACGCGAACGACGGCGAGGTCGGTCTCGGGATCGTCGCCGATCAGGTCGGCCGGGAGCTTGCGGCCGTCGGCCAGAGTCGCTTCGACGTGGCTGGCGCCATGGACCACATGGCTGTTGGTCAAAATGTACCCATTGGAGGTGAACACGAAGCCCGACCCGCTGCCTCGTCCTCCGTTCCGTCCGCCGCCGCCATGCTCGACCTTGATGTGGACCACCGACGGACTGACCCGCTCCGCGGCGTGGATCACGGCGTGCGAATAAGCGTCGAGCAACTCACCATCGTTCGGCCCGGTGGCCTTGGTTCCCACGGCATCGGCGAGCCCCTCGGATTGATCGAACCCCGGGCCCGCCACTCCAACCAGACTGCTGAATCCCATGGTGCTTTCCCCTTGTATCCAAGTCCAAGAGGAACTGTAGGGAGCCGCAACCGCCTGGACAAGTCCGCACCTGGCCCTGCTCAACGTGCCAAGCGGTCTCTACGATGAATCGGCCGTTGATATTCTTTATCTTCCCTGGGACCGCGGGCGTCCCGCCCGCAATTTAATTTTTCATGTGCATGAATGCCATTTCCTTGCGGGCGGGCCGCCCACCGTCCCAGGAAAACGCATCGCCAACGTGAGGCCCTGCGATTCTATCGACCGGCGGGAGCCGCCACGTTTTGGGATGATGAGGAGGCGGTGCCTGTCTGTCCCTGACGCGGACGGCGATGGGTGGAACGCGAAGCCTGCTGATGTGATTCGTAGTAAGAGCCGAGCGTGTGCATTGCCACGATCGAGTTCCAGGCCGTCAGCAACCAGCAGGCCAGGCTCGCCCCGATGTAGAGCCAGAAGAACTTGGGCCGAAGTAAGAACGCGCCGAGGAAGGCGGCGGCGGTCAAGCCGACGATCGTGCCGATCGTCAGGCAGAGCCCGAAGAACGAGGGGACGCGGTGTCCGATGGCGCCCAGGACGCCCCCTGGCTTTGCCTCCAGCGGGTCGTCGTTCAGGAAGACGATCAGCAAGGCCATCAGCGCGTAGGGAACCCCGAGTAGGCCGAGAGCGATCGCGATGCCGGGGTTCCAGGGGAGCCCCCCCTCCACACTGACGACGTAGGCGGTCAGCGGAAGGAATCCGACGCAAACGCCGAGAACGCCCCAGAGCATCCAGGACGCGAGGCCGTCGAAGAGCCCCTCGAAGTTCCGGTCAGGCGGGCGCGGAGGCAAGGTCTCCCCCTCGAATGAAGCGGTCAGCACCCGCGCGAGATATTGGATCCAGTAGAGCAGTGCTATCGGCAAAAAGATCACCGAGGGCAAGGCCGTGATCAGACCGATGAGGATGCCCATCAGTCCGGCTCCCGAGGCCTCGGCGCTGTCTTGGAGCGACAGGCAATACTCCGGAACGAGATTGGCCATGACCCAGAACACCAGGCCGAGCGTGACCACCATCGCCACCCCTTCCGCGCCTCGGAGCGGGTAGAAAAGGGAGAGAGGCCACCAGGCGTCCGGGGGTGGTCGGTTGGTCGCCTTTGCTTCCCCGTCCTTGCTCCAGCCAATCGGGGCGGGGGTCGGGACGGGACCTTCGACGACGCCTTCGCTCGAAGGCGGAACCGAGGCGGCATTCGGGGGCGGTGCGGCGATGTCGGCGCCGAGGTTGTAGGCCGTCCCATGCCAGCCCCACTCATCGTCGGCCTGCCGGTCATCGCCCTCGGGAGCAGCCGCCGGCGCGTTGGCGTCAGGCAACTCGAGATCGTCGAGCCAGGGATCCAATACCGGACGCGGCGACGGATCCGGCGGCTCGAACGGGCGAAGCGCGAGTGGTTTCGCCGCCTGGCCCAGGTCGTAGGTCCCCTCCCAGTTCCACTCGTCGTCCTCGACGGCGGCCGGTGGCGCTGTGGGCTCGCCCCCTGGTATCCGGATCAAGGCTCCGCAACTCGGGCAACGCCCCGTCTTACCGGGAGGGAGCCCCGCCACCTTCAGCCGACGCCCGCAGGGGCAGACCAGGATCGTGACGCTCATGACAAGAACTCGTTCGCTGACCGCAATGCGGGTTGGAAGTTGCTTCCTCACGCGGGGCGAACGACAATTGTAATGGGGTCGAGCGAAACTCTCAAGGACAAATATCAGAGGCGTGGTGGGGAATGCGCCGGGATCAGACCGGCGCGGTTGAGTAGAGCGACGCGATCGGTTCACCGGCGCAGAGGGTCAAGGGGCGTCCGAGTCGGTCGCGGAGTTCGGTGCGTGTGTCGACCCCGAGGGCACTATAGATGGTCGCGGCGAGGTCGGGGGGGCTGAAGCTCCGCGAGATAGGGTAGGCCCCGAGGCGGTCGGACTTGCCGATGACTTGGCCGCCGACGACCCCAGCCCCAGCGAACATGGCGGGGAAGACGGCCGGCCAGTGGTCGCGGCCCGGGACGTCGCCCGGCTTGAGCGGATGAATTCGAGGGGTCCGGCCGAACTCGCCGAGCATGACGACGAGGGTCTCGTCGAGCAGGCCGCGGACCTCGAGGTCGTCGAGCAGAGCCGAGACCGCCCGGTCGAGCGGTGGCAGGAGGTCGTTCTTGAGGCGCGGGAAGTTGTCGGTGTGGGTGTCCCAGGTCTGGACGATCCCCATGGAGGCCTGCACGATCGGCACCCCGGCCTCGACCAGCCGCCGGGCCAGCAGGAGCGACTTGCCGAACGAGTGGCGGCCGTAGCGATCGACCAGGCGCGGATCTTCGCGTTCCACGCTCATCGCGCGGCCGACTTGTCCGTTGCAGAGCAGGGCGAGGGCGGCGTCCTGCTGGTCGGCGAACGCATCCCCGGTGGGCGGAACCACGAAGGTCTGGCCGAGCAGGTGGCGGCGGCGATGGAGCCGGGCCGGGTCGAGCCCGTCCGGCAAGGCGAGGCTGTCGTCCTTGGATTCCGCTTGATTCGGGTCGAGCTTGAGCTGCCAGGGGTCGTGTCGGGGGCCGAGGAAGCCGGCGTCCTGTCCCGGCCAGGTGAGCGGTCCTTCGACCAGGCGGGTCGGCAGGGCCACGCCGTTCGGGATCCCGTCGCTCCGGCGGCGGAGGTTGTCGAGCACGGCCGCGTAGCAGGGGAAGTCGTCGCGTGAGGCGACGCGGTCGAGGTCGCTAGCGCCCCGCGGGGTCGACGCATGCCCGGTCAGGATCCGATGGACCGCACAGAGGTGGTTCCCCTCGGGGTGGGACATCGACCGGACGATCGCCAACCGCTTGGCACGAGCCGCCAGGCCGGGCAGGTGTTCGCAGAACTGAAGGCCGGGGGCCGCCGTATCGATCGGCTTGAATTCCCCCCGGATGCCGTCGGGCGCTTCGGGTTTCAAGTCGAACGAGTCGTGCTGGCCCAGGCCGCCACTCAGCAAGATGACGATGACCGACTTCGCCCGTCCCGGGGTCGCGCCGGCGGTGGCCGCCGTAGCGGACCGACCCGCCAGGAGACCAGGGAGCCCCATCCCGAGCAGCCCCGAGTAGCCGACCTGGAGGAAGTCGCGTCGCGTCGCCATGCCTTCGCCGCCACTGCGAGTCGAACTACGCTGGCCCATGACCAATCTCCCGGTGTTGCCAGAATCAGGCAAAGCCCGCTCTCAGCCACGCATCCTTACAATGTAGTTTAACATTTGCTGACGAAAGATCCAGCACTCTTTCGGGGCGGTGCTTGGCCTGACTCGTTTGCACCTGGTTTGTGGTGCGGGCCGCACGGATCAGACGGGCACTCATGGTGCGTCCGCCTGGTTCTTCCTCTTGGCGGTTTTCTTCGCGGGGGCGTCGTCGTCGCCCACGGGGACCGTCGCGGGGGCCGGATTATGAGCCTTGAGCCAGGCGTCATATCCCTTGGCTCGTGGTCCGACGTACTTGTATGACTCGAAGATCGCCCCGTTGCCGAGCGCCCGCGGGTCCTGCTCCTGGCGGAGCATGCTGACCATTTGATCGCGTAGGGTGGCCATGACGGTGGTGTAAGCGGGGTCGGAGGCGAGGTTTCGGACGCATTCCGGATCGTCGGTCAGGCGATAGAGGGCGTCGGCCGGTCGTTTGCCGAAGCTGATCTCGTAGAACTCGCCACCGATCGCCTTGAGTAGCTCCTTGGTGGGGCTCGGGTCGCAGTTGCCGAAGTCGGTCTCCGGGTTCCCGGCCGGCCAGCGGTCGGGGAAGTAGTTGTGGACGTAGAGGAACTCGGGAGTACGGATGGCACGCGCGGGGTAGCCCCAATCGTAGGGCCGGCCGAGGTCATGGCGTTCCTTACCGGCGAGCATCACGTTGCGGTCGCGGTCGACCCAGCCCGACGCTTGCGATCGGAGCACGTTGACGAGGCTTTTGCCGGTGATCTGCGGATGCGGCGGCAAGCCGGCCAGTTCCAGGAACGTCGGCGCGAAGTCGCGCACGTTGACGAAATCCTCGACGACCCGCCCTGGTTTGATCGTCGCGCCCCAGCGGATCGCCAGCGGAAGGTGGAAACCATCCTCGAAGATCTGCCCCTTCACTCTCGGGAACGGCATGCCGTGATCGGACGTGACGATGATCAGGGTCCGCTCGAGTTCGCCCGCGTTCTCGAGGGCTTGCAGGGCCTTGCCGATCTGCGCATCGGCATACTCCACCTCGACGGCGTAGTCGAGCAGGTCGTCGCGGACCACGTCGAGGTCGGGCAGGTAGGCGGGGACCTTCACGTCCTCGGGCCGCTTGCCGAGCCGTGTGCCGGAGTGGCGTTCGTAGCCGCGGTGGGGCTCCTTGAATCCCATCCAGAAGCTGAACGGTTGCCCGGCCGGCCGCTTGCCGAGAAACGACTCAAAGTTCTTCGCGTAGTCCGTCCGGGCGATCCCCGACGCCGGCGGCTGGGTGGTGTGCTCATCAAAGAGCGGCCCGGCGGGATTGCGCTTGAACCCGGTGGACTGATGATCGCCCGGCCCCCACCCTTTTCCCGTGAGGCCCACCGTATAACCGGCCGCTTCGAGCAACTCGGGGTAGACCGCGAACTTGCGCGGGAAGATCCCGTAGTGGCAGGCCGCCTCCTCGAGCTGCCAGCTATTCCGCCCGGTGAGGATACTGGCCCGGCATGGGCTGCATTTCGGGTTGGAGGTGAAGGCGTTCTTGAACAGGATCCCTTCGCGAGCGACCCGGTCGAAATTCGGTGTCTTGACCCAGGAACAGCCATAGGCGCCGGCGTGGTTCCAGCCCCAGTCGTCGAAGATGATAAACAGCACGTTGGGCCGGTCCGGACCGCCCGCGGCAACGGTCTCCACCGGATCGACCAAGCCGACGAGGGTCGCGAGGAGCAGGGGGGCGAGCAATGACCTCATAGCGTTACTTGTTCCTGGGCCGAGGAGTCACGTCAGAAAGACCGTGCGACCAAAGTCGGGTTGGTCTGAAACTGGATCATGTCGGTCGGATTGGTCAGCTATTGGACCGAAGCCGGTGGCCCACGTCAATCGAAATGGGAACGATTCGGAGCGCATCAAGGGCGGTATCCCTGCGATCGTGGGAGGGGCTATTGTGATCGCTCTCCTCCCCGATCAGTCGGGACGACCCAGAAGAGGAGCTGAGCCCAGCGGACGGTCATCCCTTTTTCGACGGTGGCGAATTGGCCGTCGACCCCGGGGACTGGCCAGCGGGCATAGTCTAGCCTGCCGGAGATCGGACTCACGATCCGGCAATGCTCGATCTGATTCTCGATCTTCGCCAGTTTGTCCTTCTCCCGTTTCCACTCCAGTTCCCGAATTCGCTCTTCGGCGCGGGCCTGTTCCACCTTGCTTTCGAGCTCCTTGACCCTCTTGCTGTAGGTGAATTTCTCGAGCACGTCCTTCTTCGTCAGCGCCTGTTTGTAGGTGAGGACCTTTTGCGCCAGTGAGACCTTGTCGGCGATGTTCTGAGCCTTTGAGACATAGCTCTTGGCACGCATTCGTTGCGACCATTCCAGCCGATCCTCCGCGCGGGTTCGCTCGGACTCCGCCAGACTGATCTCGCCCTCGACCGCCTCCCACTCCTTTTTGTAGATCCCTTCGAGGTACTCGGTGACTTCGATCTCGGCGACCTCGCGAATCAGCTTGGCATTTTGATGAGCAGCCTCAGCCTCAGACCTCGCGACGCCCTGCTTGAACCGTCGTTCTTCCAGGCGCGCTGAGTCGAGCCGGCAGATCAGATCGCCTTGCCTCAGCTTCGAACCGTTGGGTGCGAGGGCGATGATCTTCGTATCCGACTCGACTTCGTTGATGATCGCGACGGCGATTGCCGGGCGAAAGTCGCCCTTGTTCTTCCTGGCGAAGTTGGACGCAAGGCCCGTTTCCAGCCCGCGATTGACAGTTTCCGCCTTGTCGCCATGGCCGGCCTTCGCGAGGGCTCCGGCCCCCGCCGTCACCCCCAGCGCGGCCACCAGGCCGATGGCGGCCATTTTGAGCTTGGTCAAAAGCATGGCTCTCAACACTCCCCGAGATAGGGCGAGCACCGATGCCGAGGCCCACGTGGCCGCGGTCTGACCGCCCATCGCGAACGGCAAGGCGGAGCGCACCGTTTTTTCGGCCAGGTGCGCGGGCACGGCAAGTCGTGCTTCCGCCTTGATGATCGAACTCAGAGAAAGGGTGTTGGGAGCCAGCCCCCGGCGCGTCAGCCTTCCCTTCAGGAGGCTCCGGGCCTGTGCCAGCCGCCCCTTGACCGTGCCGACCGGCCACTGGAGCCGGCTGGCCGCCTCGGTGTGCGTGAGTCCTTCGAGGTCGCAGAGCAAGACCGGTACGCGGTATTTCTCGGGCAACCGGCCCAGTTCGTCATCCAGGGCCGCGAGCAGTTCCGCCCGTTCCTCGTCGGGGGCCGGAATCGCCGGCTCCCACGTGGTGGAGGAAGCTTCGCGGGCTCTCCGTTTCTCGGCCAGGGTCCGAGCCCGGTGCGCCACCCGCCGGGCCACGCCGTAGAGCCAGCGGCCCAACGAGTCGTCGACCCGCACCCCTCCCGACTTGCGGACGAGCACCAGGAACGTGGCCTGAAACGCGTCCTCAACGTCGCGCGGGTCGCACAAAGCACGGCGGCAGACGCCGAGCACCATCGGCCCGTGGCGGGCCATCAAGGCCTCGAAAGCGGCTTCCGCCGTGTGGGTCGCCCGGGTCGCGGCACTGATCCGCTCCAGCAGTTGGACGTCGCTGAGGCCGGTGGTTGTCCCGGCGGAGAAAAGGGTGGAGAGCGGCCTCAGGCCGGCAGTCGTCGTGTCGTTGGCCATCGCTCCATTCTCCGGTCCTCGTTGCCCTCTCTGTCTCTATCCATGCACGTTTGCGGCGAATGGATCTGACTTTTTGGCGTCGGACGCCGGATTTCGAGGATTCGCGAGGGTCCCGGGCCGCGGGCCGGATCCGATCATTCCTCGGTTTTGTTGGCGGCCTGGATCTCGGCGGGGGTCAGCGGGCGGATCTCGATCTTTCGGAGGGCGCCGGTGGATTCGTAAGTCGCGAAGCCGAGCGGCTGATTGGGGCGGGTTTCGATCCTGGTGGCGAGTTGCAGGCCACGATAGTCGAGGTGGATGATTTCCTTGTCGTCAACCTGGCAGGCGATCGTCTGGTCGGTGACGCGGACCCGGAACTTGTACCAGGTCTTGTTCTCATATTTGACGAATTTGTTGGTTTCGTTCTCCGAGGCGTCGGAACCATTGAGGCTGGAGATGCCCGTGACGTTTCCTCCCCAGCCGCCGTTGACCAAGGTGACGAACGACTTGCCGACGGGAAAGGTGGCCGCGGCGAAGAAGTCGGACCCGGAGATTCGTTTGGCCTCGTAGCTCAGCTCGTAGTTCGTCGTGGGCAAATCCATCCGGGTGGTCGTGATGCCCGTCATCGCACGCCCGGGCGCCATGACGAGGACGCCGTCAACCACTTGCACCAGCCCCGCGCGGAAAAAGTCGGTCTTCTTCCAGCCGTCCAGGCTCTTGCCGTCGAAGAGGACGGTCGGCTGGTCCGGCTTTTTCTCGGCCTGGTCCGCGCCCATGGTCGACATGAGCATCGCGAGGACCGCCATCACGAGGGACCCGCGACGCGGCAGAAACAGGGCGGATCGGCGTTCGGTTGTCATTGAACATGCCTTGGCTTGAGGAAATTTAGATCTGATCGCGTGATCGCCGGCTGGCTCGATTCCAGCCATGGAGGCGATCCGGCGAATCACTTCTTGACCGTGAACTTTTGCACGCGCTTGCCGTTGATTTCGGCCACGTAAACGTCGCCCTGCGCGTCGAGGCAAGCGGCGTGCGGCATCAGAAACTGCCCGGGGTCGGTCCCCTTCTGGCCCCAATGGGTCAGCGCCTTCCCATCGGGATCCAGCACGGTGACCCGATTGGCTCGGCCATCGGCGACGAAGAGGCGGCCGTCCACGGCCAGGCCGAGCCCGAAGGGCGCACCGCCCGCGGTCCAGCTCGCAAGGAACTTGCCCTCGGGGTTGAAGATTTGGACCCGATCGTTTTCGCGATCCCCGACGTAGATCCGGCCGCGGCGGTCGAGGCAGATCGCGTGGGGCAAGTGGAACTCGCCGTCGCCCGTCCCTCGCTTCCCCCACTCCTTGAGGTAGCGACCCTCGGGGGAGAACGCCAACACTCGCGCATTGCCGTACCCGTCGGTAACGAAGAATGCACCCGAGGGAGTAACCGCCACGTCGGTCGGCTGATTGAACTGGTCGGGGCCGTCACCCGGCTTGCCCTTGGTTCCGAGCGTCATCAAGAGCGTGCCGTCGTGAGCGAACTTCCTCACCAGGTGGTCGCCGATGTCGGTGATCCAGATGTTGTCGTTGTGGTCGATTCGCAGGCCATGGGCCTTCTTGACCAGGCCGTCGCCCCACGACCGCACGAATTTGCCGTCGCGATCGAAGACGACGATCGGGTGCTCACCCCGGTGGAAGACGAAGATTCGGTCGGTCGAATCGGTCGCCAGGGCCGACACGGCACCAAATTGGATCGAGCTTGGCGTTTCGGGCCAGTCAGGAACCGGGCGGTAGGCCGGTTCCTCGGCCGCCAAGGTGGGCTGGCCAAGGCTTGTGAGCATCAAGAAAAGGGCGACCCGACGTCCGTTCATTGTGTGGCTCCCCGGCGCGTTCCTCTCTTCGATGAGGCGGTCCCGCATTGTAACGGACCGCCTGAACGATCCCAATGCGCTGGTGTGGGCGGACTCAACGGGGCGCCCAACCTTACCGGATCAAGCCGGACGCGACCTTGAATCGGATCGCCCAGACCAGGTAGAGGCGTGCGTGCAGCTTCCAGCGCCAGGGCGTGAGCGACTCCCGTTCGGTCACGAGCACGCGCAGGAACGGGTCGTCCTCGAAGAGCGACCAGAGGATTTCCGGGTTGACCCCGTGAAAGTAGTTGCGCTCGCGGACGATCTGGTTCAGGAGTTCGGGCAGCGCTGCGTCCGGTAACGCCACCAAGGCGGGGACAATCTCCGAAGATACGACGTCGGTGATTAGCAGGGCGGTCCCACCCGGCGCGGTCAGTTGGGTCAAGAGCCGCAAGTGCCCCGCCCGGATCGCTTGCACGATCGCCATGAACTGAGGATGCGCCTCGCCCACCGAGTGGAAGGCATTACCCACCAGCGGGCTGAGCAGACAGGTCGAGGCGACCAGGTCGAACGGCGCCGGGAGAGTCGAAACGACCCGGCGTGCGGGTTCATCGACCAGGCACGCGAGCTCTCGAGGCCCGATTGCGGTCGTCGCGGACCAGGTCGCCAGCACGTCGATCATCCCGGTGAGGTCAATCCCGTCCCGCCGGTGGAGCGACGGGTGGTCCGCCACCCCTTGACGCTCGGCGGCTTGCGTCAGGGCCTCTTGGTCCAGGTCCACCAGGTACACTTCGCCGTGCGCCTTCAGGAGGGTCGGTAAGTCGAGGTCATTGCAGTTTCCCGCTCCAAGCACGCAGAGCCGGCTCTCACCCGGTCGAGCTCCGGTCTCGAGCAACCGCGTGACCCGCGCCCGATGATCGGCAAACCCGTCCCACTGGCCGCGACTCCCGGCATTGAATTCGAGATGCCGTCCCTTCGATCGATTCACACTCGGCTCCGACTTATCAAGAATTTCTGAATTTTCAATAAAGAGGAAAAGCGACCGTCAGGTGATAAAATTGAGTGTTATTGCATGTGAATGGTCGTGTCATGTTTCGCTTCAAGCGTCGCTTGCGGCGGCTGGTAGCACCCGATAGAGTGACGCATTCTCGGAGGTCGACAACCCGCCCCCCTCTTTGAGTCAGAGGTTCCCAAGGGAGGGGGGAGGGGAGCCGATCCACTGCCCATACTCGACGGAGGGTGATTCGTCCCATGTTAGCACAGTTCGTATCGATCTGGATCGTGGCCGCGACGTTGGGCCAAACCCCGGCGGAGACCGCCTGGTTAAAGGCGGTCCCGGGTGATGTCGACCTGGTCATCCGGGGCCGTGGCCTGGAGTCGACCTCGGCCGATTTGACGGCGATGCTCAAGGCGATGAGCCCCCGGTTGGGGGCGATGGCGGAGCCGGCTCTGGCCGATCTCTTGACCAAGTTCAAGGATCAACACGGCGAGTTGGCCCTCAAAACCGCGTGGGTCGGCCTGGTCCGGGCGGTCGCGCCCGGACCCGACGGCGTGATCCCGTTCGCGGTCCTGGTCATCCAGGAGGACTACCGTGGCGTGCTCAAGGCGCTCGCGGCCGGCAAGGACGTGGTGCTCAAGCCCCAGGACGGCGGGTTTGACGCGTTCGACAACCCCCACGGCGCCGGGCTCTGGTACGCCGTCAAGGGGGCTGGGTTCGTGGCGTTCGGCCCTGACAAGGAGTTCATCGCCGCACTCGCCAAGCCCGGAGCAAAGACGCTCGATCAGGTCCTCACCCCCGCGCTGGCCAAGCCGTTCCTGGCCGGCGACCTCGGTCTGTTCGTCAACGCCTCGAAACTCTCGGTCCGATACGCCGACCAGATCGATCAGGGCCGCCAGAAGTTCATGGACTCCCTCGACCAGGCCGGCCAGAGGACGCCGAACGGCCCGTCGATGGAGGGCGTCAAACTGATGTACGGCCGTTTCTTTGACGCGATCAAAGACGCCGATTCGCTGACGCTCAACCTCGACTTCGCCGCGGAAGGATTCCACCTGGCCGGCCTGCTCGACGTGAAGGCCGGAGCCACGCCTGTGAAGGCGATCGCCTCAAGCGGGGTGGGAGCGGCCGACCTGAGCAAGTTCGCTGCGGATGCCGCGTTTTACGTTTACATGAACATGGACGCGAAGGAAGTGGCGCGGTTGCAGAACCTGAGCTTGAGCATGGTCAATCCCGGAGCCAAGGACAGCCCCGAGTTGACGAAGGCGATGGATCTGTTCAATCAACAGGGGCGGATCGAAACCCAGGGCAGTATGACGTTCGGCAACGGGATGCGCGGGTTCAACGTCGTCAACGTCTCGGACCCCAAGGCGTACATCGCGGCGCTCGAGGCGATGCTCCAGGCCATGAAGAAGGCAGAGAGCCCGCTGAATATCTACAAGGACATCAAGGTTGACGCCGACGTGGAAACCTATCAAGGTATAAAGTTCACGCATGTCGTCGCGACGATCGATAGCGAGAAGCTCACGAAGCTTGGCGGGGGGAATCCAGGAGGGGCAGCGAGCCTCAAGGCGATGTTTGGCGGCGATGCCTTCCACTACTGGATCGGCATCGACGGCAAGCGCGTCCTGCACGTCACGTCGCCGACCTGGGACGAGGCCAAGGCACAACTCGACGCCTACTTGAAGGGGGATTCCGGTGTCGGGACCGTTCCTTCGTACCAGTCCGTACGCGCCGCGCTGCCCGAACAGGCCAGCCTCTTGATGATCGCCAGCGCCCAGGGACTCGTGCGGATGTTCGCCTCCCAACTGAGCGCGACCCTGAACAAGCCCGATCTGAAAGTCCCCGAGGACCTTCCCAAGGAGCCGGCCCTGTTCGGCGGCTCGCTGACCCCCCGGGCGCCCAAGGGCTATGAGTTCCACTTCGTGCTCCCGAGCCAGGTCGGCCCCGTCATCGAGAAGGGGATGATCCCGCTCTTCCAGGGGTTGCCAGGGAACGTCCCGCAATAATTGCGGCTCGACATCGTGGGCGGTTCCAGTACGCCCTCCTCGTCAATTCGCACGCCCGTAGGGGCGACCGTCAAACGCCGAGGTTGGACTTCAACGGTCGCCCCCGCGGGGCTATGATAGACGAAAATTTAAATTTTTATGGTTAGTTATGTAGTTCGCGATGTGCGGTCGCTTCAGGGTTGCAAAGTCAAAGCGGCCAGCGACCCAAGGACATAATTCACGGACGCTCCCATGAAGCACGCAATGATCACGAGTCTGTCGCCAGGAAACCGGGCCGTCTGTCTGCCCCGGAGGCGGAAATTCGCGGGAGAAACGCGTTCCCACGCTCTGCGTGGGAATGCCGTTTTGGCCGCTCTGCGGCCCCACCCGCCGGGGAAGACGACGCGGAGCGTCGCGGACGGCATTCCCACGCAGAGCGTGGGAACGAGATCCCGGTTTCCTTGCGACTGTCTCATGATCACGGCCCTTTTGATGGGCCTCGGGTCGCAAGTTCAGGCGGCCGAGCTCGACTTGCCGCCCCGGCCATCCGCGGCGCTGGGCGGAGTGGAGTTCGCCCGTTCGCTGGCGGATTTACCGTTGGAAGCGCGTGAAGCGAAGATTCTGGTGGAATTTGAGCGGGGAAACGTCCCCCGTTTTCTCCGGACACTCGTTCCGGTCAGCGTCACGACCGAGCAGGCCAAGGCGACGTACTATGTCACCCCGGACTACCTCGCGATTGGTTCCGACGACGACTACGTCCTGGTCCCGATGACCCCGTTCACGGCCCAGAAGCTTGCGGATCGGCTCGACTGCGTTTTGCCGACCCCCAAGATGGTCGATGACATCTACGCGGCCGCGGCTATCAAGCTGAGTCCGTCACCGATTCCGCCGACGCCCGCGATGACGACGGTGCCCGTCTTCATCCAACACAATGAGACGGTCCGCGGCCAGCGCAAAGGCATGCCGCTGGGGGCGCTGATCGCCGGCCACAAGAAGGACGTCGTGATTGCGAGTCGCCTTTTCGCGACGCCCGGGAAAGTGGCGATCTACGGCTGGCACAAGCGGGAGGACGGGCGGCCGATTCAACCGCTTTTCACCGGCCATGTCGCGTCGTGGGTCGACTATAGCCATGGCATCCGGCTGATCCAGCGGCGATTGACCGTGAACGGCGAAGTGGCCACGGTGGATGACGTCCTCGCCGATCCCGCCTTGGCCCCGCTCTTGAGCCATGACGGGAAGATGACCCGCTCTCGGTACGAGTTCACCGCCTTTCCCGCCGAACCAGGGGTAAAGCCTCAACCCCAGCCCCAGTCTTTCGAGGCGGCTCCCGGGGAAACGAACGAGGAGTTTCGCCTGGAGCCGGGCGTCCGGATCGTCATCAACCGGCCCGACGCCGGTTCCGAGAAGCCCGTACTCTTGGTCTACTACGCGCTTCCCAACGGAGCCACGATCGAGCAGACGATCGGCAAGGCGACCAAGCCGGGCGACGACTGGCACTTCGACATCCAGCATATCGGAGCCCAGACCCGCTTCCTTCGTGAGAAGCTCAAGGACCGAACCCTCGTCGTGGCCTACCTCGAGAACGACCTCAAGAGCTGGCCCGCCTGGCGGAAGACGTATGGAGATAAGACGATCGCGAAAATCCTCGACACCGTGCAAGGCCGGTTCGACCCCACGCGCACGCGCGTTGTGTTCAACGGCCACAGCGGTGGCGGGAGCCTCATCTTCGGCTACCTGAATGGCTTGGAGACGATCCCGGACGCGGTCGAGCGGATCGCCTTCCTCGACTCCGACTACGGTTATGAGACCGACCGGCACCGTGACAAGCTGGCCGTCTGGCTCCGCGCGTCCGATTCGCACGTTCTCTGCGTGCTCGCGTACAACGACGCCGTGGCCCTTTTGAACGGTAAAACCTTCGTCAGCGCGGCGGGAGGCACCTGGGGCCGGAGCCAACTCATGCAAGCCGACCTCGAGCGTTCTTTCCCGTTCCAGAAACGACTCACCGACGGCATGCATCGGATCACGGCTTTGGACGGCCGGGTGACTTTCTTCCTCAAGGAAAACCCCGAGAAAAAGATCTTTCACACGGTTCAAGTCGAACGGAACGGCTTCATCGAGAGCCTCCTCTCGGGAACCAGGCTCGACGAGGTTGGCTACTCGTACTTTGGCGACAGGGCCTACTCACCATTCATCAGGGCCGATTAGAACCGGCTCAAGCGGTCCGAATTCTCGTGATATTCGCTTGTCGGCGGGACACAGTTTGCCATGAAGTTAGCATTTGATCAGGATCATTAAGATGGTGGGCCGTGCCCACACTTCGAATGGGACCTATGAAACCCAGTCGGAGTGAAATGAAGGGGAGACGGCGAAATTTTCGCGAGCGGAAGGCGGGGAATGTCTGATACAGTCAATGTCGATCGGATCGACGTGCCAGCCTGTTCCGACATGAGCGTTGGGTCGACCAGGCGAGAGCTCCGGCCTCTATTTTCGGTTCGCCGAGGATCCTGATGGAACTCGACCTCTCTTCTCCGCACTTTCCGGCCGCCCGCAGTCGTCGTGAGTTCCTTCGTCAGGCGGGCGGAGGGTTCGGGGCCTTGGCCGCGTCCTGGTTGCTTTCTCAGGAACGGCTCCTCCTCGGGGCCGAGCCCGTGGCCGATCCGTTGGCGCCCCGCTCCCCGCACTTTGCTCCTCAAGCGAAGCGGGTCATCTACTTGTTCATGCACGGCGGGCCCAGCCACCTCGAGACGTTCGACCCCAAGCCCGACCTGCAACGGCTTTCCGGTCAGCCTTTGCCCGCAAGCTTTGGCGTGGTGGAGACCCGTCGAAAGGTGGCGGCGAACCCGATGCTGGCCACCAAGCGAACCTTCCGCAAGTACGGGCAGAGCGGGATCGAGGTTTCCGACTTCCTCCCGCATACCGCCCGTTGCGTCGATGACGTCGCCGTGATCCGGTCGTGCTGGGCCGATAGCGTCAACCACCCGCAGGCCGTTTATCAGATGAACACCGGGTCCGTTCTGATGGGCAAGCCCTGTCTGGGGAGCTGGGTCGGTTACGGCCTGGGGACCGAGAACCAGGACCTCCCCGCGTTTGTCGTCTTGCCCGACCCCGGCGGCGGAATCAAAGGGGGGCCGCCCGCTTACGGGTCGGGGTTCCTGCCCGCGAGCTACCAGGGGACGAACGTGCGCTCGGGCGCGAGCCCGATCCTCGACCTCCGGCCGGCCGAGGCGGCCGCCGTCGACGGTCAGCGCCGGACGCTCGACCTCATCGGCAGGCTCAATCAGATCCATCGCGAGGGGCGTGAAGAAGATTCCGAGCTCTCGGCGCGGATTCAGGCCTACGAACTCGCCTACCGGATGCAGAGTGCGGCCCCCGACGCCGTCGACCTGGCGCGCGAGTCGGCCGAGACCCGGACACTCTACGGACTCGACGAGCGGACCACGGCCGAGTTCGGCACCCGCTGCCTGCTGGCCCGGCGGCTCGTCGAGCGCGGTGTTCGGTTCGTCCAACTTTACTCGGGCGACGTGGCCGGTTGGGATGCCCACGAAGATGTGGAAGAAAATCATGCCCGCATGTGTGCCCGGACGGATAAGCCGGTTGCCGGCCTGTTGACCGACCTGAAGCGCCGGGGGCTCTTGGAGAGCACCTTGGTGATCTGGGGCGGGGAGTTCGGTCGGATGCCGATGTCGGAGGGGGGCAGGGGCCGCGACCATAACCCGCATGGGTTCTCCGTCTGGATGGCCGGCGGCGGAATCAAAGGGGGGACGGTCCATGGCGCCACCGACGCCGTCGGGCTTCGAGCCGAGGTCGACCGCGTTCATGTTCATGATATTCATGCCACGATTCTCCACTTGCTCGGGCTCGACCACACGCAGCTCACCTTCTCCCACAACGGTCGCGACGAGCGATTAACCGACACGGCGGGCAAGGTGGTCACCTCGATACTGGCCTGACCTTTTTTCCACAAACGGATCCGCATCCATGAGCTGGAATCGCTGGCGGCGACCGTCCCGTGTCCGTGTCGTTCTGCTTTTCGCGGCACTCGGGGGCGCTGGCTTTGTGCTCCGGGCCGATGAGCCGAGCAACCCGGCCCGCGACGGCACCCCTTTGAAGGAAAAGGCGATCACGAACGCGGATCGCGAGCATTGGGCGTTCGTCCCACCGTCGCGTCCCGAGCTCCCTGGGGTCCGCGAGAAACGGTGGGTCCGCAACCCGATCGATACCTTCGTCCTCGCCCAGCTCGAAGCGAACGAACTCTCTCATGCCCCCGAGGCCGATCGACCGACCCTGCTTCGCCGCGTGACGTTCGACCTGACCGGGTTGCCGCCGACTCCCGAGGAGCTCGACCGCTTCGTCGCCGACCAGGCGCCTGACGCCTTCGACCGGGTCGTCGACCGCCTCCTCGCTAGCGCCCATTACGGCGAGCGCTGGGCGCAGCACTGGCTCGACCTGGCCCGCTATGCGGACACCGATGGGTTCGAGTTCGACCAGGCCCGCCCCGATGCCTGGCGGTATCGCGACTGGGTCGTGGGCGCACTGAACGACGACATGCCGTACGACGAGTTCGTGCGCCGGCAGCTCGCCGGAGATGAGCTCGATCCCGACGATGCCCAGTCGTTCGTGGCGACCGGCTTCAACCGTTGCTATCCCGACATGGTGGACCTCAACGACCAGAAGCTGAGGCGGCAGAACGCACTCAACGACATCACCGAGACGACCGGCCTGGTGTTCCTCGGGCTGACCGTCGGCTGTGCGCGGTGCCATGATCATAAGTTCGACCCGATCCGTCTCTCCGACTTCTACCGGCTCCAGGCCTTTTTTGCACCGGCGCGATTCCGCGACGACTACCCGGTCGCTCCGGCCTCGATCAGGCACGAGCACGAACGGCAGGTGGCCGCCTGGACTGCCGAACTCGCCGCACTCGAATCCTCGATTCTCGCGATCGAGATCCCGTTGCGCAAGCAACTCGCGCTGGGGCTTCGTGCCACGGTGACCGACGACGTGGTCTCGGCCTATCAGAAGTCCGCCCAGGAGCGAACCCCGCAAGAGGTCATGCTGGTTTTCGACGCCCTGGAGAAAGACCGCCGGATCAAGTCGGAGGTCTTCAACCTGCTCCTGGGATCGGACCTGGCCTCGATCCGAACACTTTTGCGTGCCCGCCTGCGCGTCGTCCAGAAAGCCGCGCCGGCCGCGCTGCCCCAGGCGCGTGGCCTGGACGAGGTGGCCACGTCGGCACCGCCGACTCATCTGCTGCGCCGGGGCGATTTCGCCAACCCAGGGCCCGAAATCGATCCGGGGTTCCCGGCCGTTCTGACCTCGACCGCCACCCAGATTCCTGTGATCCGGCCGATCAGGCGAAGCACCGGCCGCCGGACCAAGCTGGCCGAATGGCTGCTCGAACCGCGGAATCCCCTGACCGGTCGGGTGATGGTCAATCGAATCTGGCAGCGCCACTTTGGCCGCGGGATCGTGGCGACCGCCAGCGACTTCGGCATGATGGGCGCGGAGCCTTCGCACCCGGAGCTGCTCGACTGGCTGGCCACCGAGTTCGTCGCCCGAGGCTGGAGCCTCAAAGCGATGCACCGGCTGATGCTGACAAGTGCCACTTATCGGCAATCAAGTCGGAACGACCCCGCCGCATTCAAGGCCGACCCCGAGAACAACCTGCTCTGGCGGCACGCGCGCCAACGGCTCGACGGCGAGGCCATCCGCGACGCGCTCCTGGCCGTCTCGAACGAGTTGAACCTGAGCCTCGGCGGCCCTTGCGTCTTCCCGGAACTGCCCGCCGAGCTGACCAAGCTCAGCAGCCATGGCGCGGTCTGGCCTGTCTCACGGACTCGCGAAGAACGCAACCGACGCAGTCTCTACGTCTTCGTCCGCCGCAACCTGCGTTATCCCTTCTTCGAGGCGTTCGACCGCCCCGATACCAACGCAAGTTGCCCCGTGCGAACCGTCACGACGATCGCCCCTCAAGCGCTCAGCCTAATGAACAGCAAACTCGCGCTCGATGCGGCCCACGGCCTCGCCGATCGGATCGCCCGCGAGGCCGGCCCCAACCCCGCCGCCCGGATCGAACGGGCGTATCGACTGACCCTCGGCCGGACTCCCCGCGCTGAGGAAAGCGAGCTGGCTCGGGGGTTCCTCACTTCTGAAACCGGCGAAAGTCTCACCGGGTTCTGTCTCGCTCTGCTCAACGTCAATGAATTTGTCTATCTTGACTGAACGAGAGCCTCTTGTCGGGTGGGCCGTGCCCACCCGACAAGACAGGTCAGGCGGGCTCGGTTACGGGTTTCGGCGGCTTCGAAGCGACTTGAGCGTTTCGGCGACTTCGGCCGGGTTCAACTTTTTGTCGCCGTCGCGATCGAACTCGATCAAACGCTTCTCCATCTCGGCCCTGGTTTCCAAGGCGCCGATGATCGTCACGATTTCGTCGAGGCTCAATTTGCCGTCGCCGTCCTTGTCCATCAGGCGCATCGCATCGGCGGTTCGCTTGGTGATCTCTTTGGGGGAGGGGGGCTTGGGGGGCTCGGCCGCCTGTTTCGTGGCGGGGCCGGTGGGGATGACGTCGAGCGTGAGGATCGCCATCTCGTTGGTCGTCTGCTCGCCGTAGGTCACGCGGGTCGGAGGATGGCTTGGGTTGGCCGCGTTGTCGGCGGAGTTGTCGAAGGTCCAGGTCCCCTCGAGCTTGGTTCCGGCCGGGAGGCTCAGTGGGGTCTGATATTGATAATAGTTCTGCCAGTTGAAGTCCCAATCGGGGATGGAAATTACCGGCTTCGTCGTGCCGTCGGGGAGCGTTGCGGTGACCTTCACGGAGCGACCGATCAGGTGCATGTGCGGGAAAACGCCGTAGAGGTCGACCGGGCCTGGGAGTGTTCTCGAGGCGTTGACGACATGGTGCGCATCTCCGGCAGGGATATCGATTCGATTGTTGTTCAAGAGAACAAGTTTAAGTCTTCCCTGTGGTTTCTGGTCGGTGAAGTGGAAGCCGATCGACGATTGCTCGGACTCCGGCTTGCCGCTGGGGTGGAGGTGGAGTTGCAGGACGAGGTCGGACTGGCTGGGAAATTCCGCGGCGAATCCGTCCGGCAGCGGGCGGGGCTCCATGCCGGGGGTCCAGAAGGCGAGCTGGCCCGGGAGCAACTGGCCCGGAGGAGCCAGGCCGCTGCCGAAGCTCTTGCCGTCCCCCTCGGCCAGTTTCGCCTTCGCGACCCGCTCGGGAAGCGTGGTCAGCACGGCGTGGTGCACGATCCGCCGATTTCCAGGGCGGTACTCCACCGCTTTGAGATACTTGCCGGCCGGCACCTTGAGCGGGATGACGAAACAGCGGTAAATGTCGGGGCCCTCGGCCTCGAGGGGGTGAGGCTCGGCCATCTTGACGACCAGGTCCGGCTCGCCGAGCTTCCAGCCCGCCACGAACTTGGGCGCTGGGGGAAGGTCGGCCGGGTCTCCTTCGGGAGTGCCGTCCTCGATCCAGCGGACGAACGTGGCGATCTGGTCGTCGCTCAACCGCCGTTCGTCGGCGAAATGGCCGAAGCCCGGCTCCGCCTTCCAGGGGGGCATCACTCGCTCCTCGATCACGGATCGGATCAACTTGGCCCGCTTGCTCAGGTCGCGGTAGCCCAGCAAGGAGAAGGGGGCCACCTCTCCGGGACGATGGCAGGAGGAACAGTGGTTGAACACCAGGGGAGCGATGTCCTTGGTGAACGTCACCGACCCCTTCTTGAGCTCAACTTGAGGAGCGGCCGGATCGGTCCCGTCCGTGGCCCTGCTCTCGCTTGAAAATAACAAGAGACACGCCAGGGAAAGCAGGGCGAAATGGGGGGACCCGTGGATTCGCATTATCATGAGCGTTGACGCCCTCAATCGCGGACCAGGTGGGAGCGTTGTGTTTTTTTCAAGTCGTACACGATACCCTGGGCACCGTACCCATGTTTCCGATTCTGTATCTTTGGGGTGAGTCGCTGCCGTCTGGGATTCCCGCGGCCGTTGGGAATCGGCCTGGGCGGCCCGCCTGCTGGGCTTCATCCTGGGAGCGCGCATGGGCCTCCCTGACGAGTGGCCAAGGCGAATTGCCCGGCCCTTTGGACGCGCTGGCCCGGAATATGCAGGTTCATGAGGCGGAATGAACTCGAACGGACTGTATTCGTGAGAGCTTGCACCGTCGGAGTGATTGTTATGGTCGTTTCACGCTGGGGTTGGGTGATCTCGACCGTTTTGCTCGGGTCGGGAACGGGTTTCGTCGCTTCGGAGGCGCGGGCTCAGGCGAAGCCGGACGCCCCGCCGGTCCTTGAGGGGCCGCTCGTCGGGGAGCCAACGCTTCCGCCTCCACCCGCGGAGGCGCCTGAACCTGAAGCGGCTCAGGCGGGCGAACTTGAGACCACGAACGCCCCGCTCCACGATGCCTTGAGGCTTACGGAGACTCGGTCAAAACCGGAGCGGGCCCCGAAGTCGCCCCCCGCTCCGGTGGCGGAGCGTCCCTCGACCGATCGTCCGGCTCCCTCGGCACGATGGTTTGGGGGCTACTGGTCATGGGATCCGGCCCGCAATGACTTCGACTGGGTCTCGGGGGCCTGGCGCGTTCCTCCCGCCAACTCGATCTGGGTCGAGAGTCGCTGGATGCGCGACGCCGACGGCTGGTATCGCGTTCCTGGATTCTGGAGCCCGCGCCAGCAAGGCCGGGCGGGTCGGGATGCCGCACCTGCTCCGGCGGCTGCACTTGCTCCTGCCACTGAGACTGCTGCCGCGAACGCGCCCGGATGGCGGATCAGCGGACCTCCCGCCGATCGTCCCGCGGAATCACCTGGTCCCGCGCCCGGCCCCGACTTTTTCTACATCCCCGGTCAGTACACCCCCGACGGTGACCGCGCGGTCTGGAAGAGCGGCTTCTGGGCGCAAGTTCAACCCGGTTGGGACTGGGTTTCGGCACGCTGGTCCCGTCAGGCGGATGGCTGGCACTATCGCGCTGGCTACTGGACCCGAGACACGGGGCCAGGTTTGTCCGACATCCGCCGCCACGCGGTGGCTCGTCCCGGCGAACTTCCTCCGGCCATCATCGAATCGGAACCGGCAACGGCCACGGATCCCAACGCGGGCCTTGATGATCTGCCTCCCTCGGACGGGGGCCGCGACCTGTTGTCCGAGGCGGAGCAAGAGGCCGCCGACCGCGCATTAGACCCGGCACCACCGATTGTGGTCGTGACCCCGAGAGGCCGCTATGGGCCAGTCGGCCCTCCGATCGTCGACTATCGCTATCGGATGCCCTATCGCATGATTCGACCTCCGAGTCCTCTCTACGGGCCGGCGGGCGTGGTCGTCCCCGACGCGGTGCCGCCGTTCGTTCAGCGCCTCCTGAATCGGGTTTTGCCTTGATCTGAACTGAACTGATCCCTGCTGACCAGGACGACCAAGTGGGCGAAATCCAAAAGAACGGGGAATGATCTCATCGCGATCTGATAGGAGCTGACCGCCCGTTCTGATATCGTCGAGCGACCAGACTGACCCCTGGCGTCGGCTCGCGGTCACAATCCGGCCTTGGGATGGCGCGGAGAATGATGGCGAGGGAGGTCGCATTTGATGTCTTTGTCGATCGCGGTGATTGCTTTGCTTTTGGGGTTGGCTTCGTTCGGCCTCGGCTGGTTGATGACCTGGCTCGGGGTGACGATCGCCTTGAGAGGGATACGTCAGGCGGACAATGAACCCTGGTTCGAGCGGGCGAGACGCGTTTATCCTGCGCGTCAGCTCGTCGCCTATAACGCGGTTTTCTGGCCAGTCTACTTCGGCGTCTTGCTCTTCGTAATGCTGGCTCAAGCTCCGATCAGCCGAGGAGCGTCCCTCTCTGCAGCCATTGGCGGTTTCGCCTTGTCACTCGGCAGTTTGGTCGAGGGGAATCGGCTCGAACGTCGCTTGAGCCGGCCGAGCCGCCAGCCGGGTGCCACGGGAATAGCCCTCCACTGGATTCTTACCTCCCCGGGGCTCTTTGTATTCGCGACGATGCTCGCGCTCATTCCGACTCGGATGGGATGGGCCGCCGTGGCCGTGCTGACCTTGGGGACGGCCATCGCGACCTTTTTCGTCTCCGGAGCGTGGTTGACCCTGCTCGTTCGATTCGGTCTGGCCGGCCCGGCCTCGCCTCGATTGACCGAGATCGTCGAACGGGCCGCCACGCGGGTAGGCATTCGTCCTCGAGCGATCTTTGAACTCCGCTCGCCCAATTCCATGGCGCTCGCCTTACCGGTCTCGCAATCGCTTGTGTTCACGATGCCGATTCTTGATGCATTGGAAGACGATGAGCTGGTCGCCCTGGCCGTGCACGAGTTGGGACATCTCAACGAACCGCGAATCGTGTATATGACCCAGGTTGCCGGCGCCTATCTGTCGGTCGTTAGTGTGGCGGCGATTCCGTTGGCTGGCTCTTACGGTGTTGGTGCGGCGGTGGTCCCGTTGGCGGTCTTTTTTCTGGGCCGGCTCGTTCTCGGGCGGTTCGGGAGACGCATGGAGGAACGCTCGGACGAGCTTGGACATGCCCACGAGGGGGAGACCGCGGGCACTTACGCTCGCGCGCTCGAGAAGATGTACGAGGCGAACTTGATGCCGGTGGTTGGCCCTCTGAAGGAGGTGCATCCGCATCTCTATGATCGAATGATTACCGCGGGAGTGACGCCCGACTATCCCAGGCCCATGCCTCCTCCTCGCAATTTCATGGCCCATCTCCCGTCCATTGTTATATTGTTCCTTTTTTGGGTTTGGTTGGGGTCTATCTTCGCGCCATCCAATCAGATCGATGGAGAATCCGAGGCGTTGACGGATTTTCAAGGGCGCCACGCGTTTCCAGTGGGTTTGCCATCGCCAGTAGGGAATGGCTCGCTGACCTGATTGGAGCGGGCCGCCCGATCATGCCGATTCGTGGGAAGACGCTCCCGGCTCAGGGCGTTGTCCCGTACTTCTTGAGGATCGCTCGGAGCCGATCGATGGGGATGGCTTCGGCGGTTTGACCGCCCCGACGGACGGTGGTCGCCTGGAGCAGTGAGTTGTCGATCGCCTCTTCGGTGGCTTCCAGGGCTGCCTGGAACAAGGGGGAGAGGGCATCGGGGGGGACGAGCGTTCGCGTCCGCGGTTGCATCGCGCCGTGTTGCGAACGAGCCTCGGGTGAAGTTGAGAACGCGATGGCGAAGTCGCCGCTGGAGTTTGCGTACGAGGCTCCGGTGCGTCCCATGCCGTAGATCGCCCGCGCCGCGAGCCGGCGGAGGTCGCGTGCGTCGAGCGGGGCGTCGGTGGCCACGACGATCATGCACGAGCCGTCATCTCGGCCTTGGACTTCCTCCCGAGGCGGCGCGAACGAATAGCGGCCGAGCTCCTTGCCGACCGGTGCGCCGGCGATGGTGAGCACGCCCCCGTAGTTCGTCTGCACGAGCACGCCGAGCGTGTGGCCGCCATACCGCGCGGGGAGCTTTCGGGAAGCGGTCCCGATCCCCCCTTTCCAGCCGAAGCACTGGGTCCCGGTCCCCGCTCCGACGCTCCCTTCGGCCACCGGCCCTTCCTTTGCGTCGCGGATCGCCGCGAGCACATGGGCACGCGTCACCGGCATCCGGCGGATGTCGTTCAGTTCCGAGTCGTTGGTCTCGCCGACCAGCGCGTTGACCGAGCGGACCGCTTCATTGCCGGGCTGGGCCAGCATGTGCGCCACGACCGCCTCGATCGCGGTGCCGACCGCCAAGGTGTTGGTCAGGACGATCGGCGTCTCGATCGTGCCGAGTTCCTCAACCTGAGTCGAGCCGGCAAGCTTGCCGAACGCGTTGCCCACGAACACTGCGCCGGCGACTTTGTCCTGAAACAGGTTGCCGCCATGCGGCAGGATGGCGGTCACTCCCGTGTGGACCTCATCCCCTTCAACGATCGTCGTATGCCCGACTTCCAAGCCGGCCACGTCGGTGATCGCGTTCAGCGGCCCAGGCGGAAAAACCCCAGGCGCGATCCCGAGCTCCCGCGCTCGCGGCCGGCGTTCGTTTCCGTCCGCGGCGCTCGCGAAGCTCGCAACGACCAGGATCAACATCATCGCGTGCAAAATTGATGAAAACAACACTCACCTCGATCGCAGGTTGGCTCGAATGGGATGATTTTTAACGACCCGCCACAGCGCTAAGAATCCCCCTCGTTCCCACGGTCCTCCGTGGGGATGCTGTCCCCGACCTCGAGTCCCTGCTGGTGATGCTACCGTTCTCTTGCGGAACAGGCTAGATCAGGGCATCATGGGTTGAGACTTGGTTCCATTGGGCAGTTACACATTTCCACCGGCGTTGCGTTAGCCGTGAAGACGCGCGTAAGTATGGGTGTCTGGATCGAAGTAGGCGAGGATGAGTCAATTGCCGACGCAATTCGTAGGTTCCGCAAGCTAATCCTCGCCGAGGGTGCGTTCCCCCTCCATCACTGCAAGTGGCACAAGAAGCGGCACGATTGCTATCTGAAGCCGTGTGTACTCCGACGCCGCCGCCGATGGCTCACAAAGGTCGCCAAGAGGGGTTGCAAAATCTACAACGCGGAACCGGATTACGATTGGGCCGACGACCTCGAATTCAGGCCGCGACAATCCTGGGGGCGACTCGGGCCGTATGTGGTTACGTGAGCGGCGTTCATCATTCGATCCCGCTCACGAACAGATAGGCTACGGCAATGCTCCACAACAAACCGTGCGGCCCCGCTTCTGAGCAGATCGGGGCCACGCCTACTTGAATTCAGATTTCGCCGTCAAGTCCAAGCTTGTGGTAGTAGTGCTCCACCTTGTCCTGGTTCTCGAGCAGCCAGTCGATCGTCGGCTCGTGGTTCATCGCCTTGCGGATCACTTTCAGGGTCGCCTCGCGATGGACGTCGAACAGCGCTTTGTGGTCGAGCTTATCAGCCTTGGTGACGGCGGGGTCGAGCCAGACCGAGTAGATGATGCCGAGGTCGTTGACCTTGTCCTTGGGGATCACGCCCTCACGCACGGCGTCGAGCACGCCGTTGGCGATCGCCGCCTGGACGGTGCCCATGAGGATGTTGGTGTACTTGCCCCCCTTGACTGTGACCTTGCTGACCATGACGGTCGCCGGCCGCACTTGCACGTCGCTGTTCAGGATGGCGAAGACCTTGGTGTGTCCCTTGACCTGCTCGCCAATCAGGCTGGCCAGCGCGTTTCCGACCGGGCCGTCGAGCTCGCCGATGACGACCTCGGGCTCGGCGGCCATGTAGTCCTCGGGACCTTCCACTAAGGCTTCGCCGGTCCGCAGGACGATTCGATCGCTCATGTTGGTTCCTTCACGCTCGTCATTGGAATGAGGGCGGCTCGGAGATCGGGATTCCCTCTTGCCCCGTCGGCCTCGAGTTCGAAGGCACGATTATTGCCCGTAGCCGTGACCGCGCCAACCCAAGCGACGCGCCTCAATTCTGCTTCGAGCCTCCCTCCCTCCTCGTGACGATCAACCCTCATCGACTTTCAACTCGCACTCGATGAGGTCCCCTGAGTGTCGATGGTGGACCTGAACGACCTTGACCAGACGCACCTTCCCGTCCCCGGTCTTGAACGTGTCGGTCAGGGCGGCCGGCTCGGACTCCCAGCCGTTGCAAAGTCTGGGGTGGAACTGGGTCTTGGAAAGGACAAGGTACGCGTGGTCCCGCTGCGCGTTTCGGACCCCGGCATCGGCCGCCTGCGTGGGCCGATAGTAGAGGACCTCCTCCGGGATTCGAACCTCGCCCACGGGGGAGCCGAACGGATGACCGGGGTCGGCGATGGATTCGGTTTCTTCTGCCCCGAAGACGTCGGGATAGGTGTACCAGGCGAATCCGTGGAGCACCTGTTGAGCCATGGTGATCCTCCCTCTGATTCGATCAACGAAAGAATTCAGATGCAAGGAGACGTTAAGTCCTGGTTCTTAGGATAGCACTGGATGTGAGAGGAATCGATACGAGTTTTCGTGATGTCTCCGGCCCGGGCTGATCGGGACGTTCGGTGTTTGGATTTCGCCGGGTGAATCGAATTCAAGGCTCCTCAGCAAAATCTGTGGGTGTGATTCGACTCAGGGCGTAGTGTCCGGGCCTGGATGTTCCTGTTGCCGAAGAGAATGGGATGAACCACGGAGACACGGAGACACAGAGGAGAGGGAAGAGTCGTGAATGATCAAGATTTAATGGGTCGGGTGATCGAGTCGGCAATCGAAGTTCATCGAGTGCTCGGGCCGGGATTGCTCTCCTCTTCCCTGTGCCTCCGTGTCTCCGTGGTTCATCCTCCCATGCCCTCCACCCACTGATTCCGCTGAAGAGCCGAATTCAAGAGCGGGCGGGACGCCCACGGTCCCAGGGAAGCGAGGAGCCGTGAGGCGAGCTTGCGGGCTCCTTGAGGCGGATTCAACGTGGCTTCACGGCGTAGACCTTCACGCTGGCCGCATAGTCGTTCACGTCGTACCGCCGTAGGAGGTCGGCGAGTCGGGCGTGGAGGGACTCGTCGCTGGGCGGCGTTGGGGCGGGGGAGCAACAGCCGGCATCGACGACGGCCAGCAGGCCCGTGGCGGAGGGCAGGGGAGGAGGGCAGCAGACGGCCTGGTTCTCGACGTTGGCGTAGGCGTTCAGGTCGGCATTGCTGTCGATCACCTCGACGTGGGCGAAGCCGGCGGCGACGAGACCGTCGCGATATTGCTCGATCGGAATGGCCCCGGTGATGCATCCGACGTAGGCCAGCACGTCGTCGGCCAGCTCCTGGGGGAGCTCTTTTTTGAGGGCGATGTCGCTGATGGCGAGTCGGCCGCCCGGCTTGAGGATTCGGGCGATCTCCTCGAAGACGGCGTCCTTGTCGGTGGCCAGGTTGATCACGCAGTTGCTGATCACGCAGTCCACCGTGCCCGCGGGCAAGGGGAGTTGGTCGATGGTCGCGAGGTGGAACGAGACGTTGGTCAGGCCCGAGTTGACCGCGTTTTTGCGGGCCAGCGCGATCATCTCCTCGGTCATGTCGATGCCGATGGCGCGGCCGGTCGGCCCGACTTTACGCGCGGCCAGGAGCACGTCGAGCCCTCCGCCGCTGCCCAGGTCGACGACCGTCTCCCCGGCGCGGAGGCCGGCGAAGGCGGTGGGGTTGCCGCACGATAGACCCATGTTGGCTTCGGCCGGAATCGAGGCCAGCTCTTCCGTTGCGTAACCGAACGCCTCGGCCACGGCGCGTACTCCGGCCTGGTCGCTCGAGAGGCCGCTCAGGGCTACGGATCCATATTTACTTTTTACGGCTTGGGTGATTGCATCAGACATTTGAGGATGGCTCTCTGGGTTCGGTCAGTTCGTGGGACGCTCGTGGAGTTGGTTGCGAACACGCATCATCACGGAGAAGAGCAGGCGGCCGATGTCGTCGCGCCGCTCGGCATACTTGGCGGTTTCGTAGTCGCCGTCGTCGTAGATTTTGGGGTCGAGGTAGGGCATCGCGATCCGGACGGAGGTGCCTCGAACGACCGGGCATCCGGCGTCGGCCTCACCGCAGACCAAAAGGGCGGCGAAGCCGGATTGGGGATTTGCAGGGTCGGAGTAGAGCTTGGAGAACTCGGTCGTCTCGAGCCGGGGCGAATCGGAGGCGCTGGGGGTTCCCCAGCGGACCCGGTAGATTGGGTTCGCGGTCGCGGGCTCTCCCCGCGGTGCTTCGTCACCCGTCGGGTCGATCTCGACGCCGATCGCGCGGAGGGCGTTCACGGTGCGCGGGTTGAACGCGGTCGGGGCCGTGCCCCCACTATGGAACCGGATCTCGGGCATGCCGTAGTAGGCGGCGGCAATGTTGCCCATCGTCGCCCCGAGGATGCTGCGTCGGCTATTTCCCGTGCAGATCAAGGTGACGTCCAAGGTCTGGCCCGGTACGTATTTCTGACTGATCCAGGCGACGAACGTTTGGCTGGCCGCCTGGTGCGACGCGTCGATCAGGTCGAACGAGGTTGTCAGCAAGTCCGCATGCGCCCGAATCTGGGGAAGCAATCGGGTTCGCGACGCGGGTTCGTCGGCAGTCAGTGCCATCGCGATCTCCTGGGGGTCGAGCCGCTGGTCGGGGCCGGCGAGTTTGGCGAACGTCGACGCTGCCATCAGGCCATTCAGTTCCGTTGCCGTCAGGGTGAGCTCCTTGCCCAACGCTTTGAAGAGCCGCCCTTTGACGGCCTGATCGCGTTGCGGGTCGAGCGCTTGCGGTGTGCCGTGGCGCTGAACGAGCCAGAGAGCACGCACCAGCGGTCCCGGATCGTGGGCCGTTGGCGGAGGGGAAGCACTGGTCGTCGCGGTCGCCAAGGCGGCAGACACCAGGAAAGTGAAGTGACGCGTCGTCAAGATTGCTCCTTTCTTAAGCGAGAGCTCGGCCCATCAGCGTCGGTTCTTTGGCCGATTCCTGGGTGGGCTGTGGCCACCCGATGAACCAGTAATTGCACGTAAATTGAATTGCTGGGTTGCTCTATATGGGGCAATGCGAATTGAGTGGGCTAAAAAAATGTTCGGGGCGATCGACTCAGGTGCCGTCGCAGCAGGAGACGGCCCGGGCGAGTCGATGGCGGTCTGCCTGGAAGACGTCGAGCTCGTGGAGGCAGGTTTCGAGGCTATCCACCAAGGTGCGATGCAGGCTCGACTTCGGCTTGGCCAGGCGATAGTGGACCCAGAGCCCCTCCTTCCGACCGACGACCAGGCCGTGCTTTCGGAGGTAGGCCAGGTGGCGGGAGACGGTGGGCTGCGGCAAGCCGAGCGCTTCGTGAAGGTGGCAGACGCAGATCTCCCGATCCTCGGCCAGCAAGTTCAGGAGCCGAAGCCGGACCGGGTCGGCAAACGCCTTAAGCAGGCCCGTGGAGCCGGCAAGCGTCGGGGACGTCGGAGTCGGTCGGGTGTCTGGCATCGGTTCGCCTTCGCGGTTCGCTTTATTCGCCTAGACGAATATAGGGGGCTGCGGGGCGGTTGTCAACCGTGGCCGTTGGTTGGTCTTGGGCTACCCCATCGGCAGGGTTGGCGGAGTTGTCGTATCATGGGATGACCGCGCGGGCGGATTCCCCCAAGGCACGATGGAACAACGGATGTCGAACCTCCTGGCCGCACGTTGGCAGATGGCCATTTCGCTGGGGTTCCATATCATCTTCGCGGTGATTGGGATCGCCTTGCCCTTGATGATGGTGATCGCCGAGGCTTGTTGGCTGCGGACCGGTGACGGGGTCTACCGGTTCCTGGCGCGGAGCTGGGCGCGTGGGGCGGCCATTCTGTTTGCCGTCGGCGCGGTCTCGGGCACGGTCCTCTCTTTCGAGCTCGGCTTGCTCTGGCCCCACTTCATGCACTTCGCCGGGCCGATCATCGGTCTCGGGTTCGGACTCGAAGGATTTGCCTTCTTTACGGAGGCGATCTTTCTGGGGATCTACATTTATGGGTGGGATCGGGTTCCTCCGCTCGCGCACTGGCTGGCGGGCGTGATCGTGGCGGTCAGCGGGGCCCTGTCGGGGGTCCTGGTCGTCTCGGTGAATGCCTGGATGAACACGCCGGCCGGGTTTCTGCTCCAGGGGAAGGAGGCGACGAACATCGACCCGTTCGCCGCTCTGTGGAATCCGTCGATGGTGGCGGAAACCTTGCACATGACCTTGGCGGCTTACGCGGCGACCGGGTTCATGGTGGCCGGGGTGCATGCGTTCTACCTGAGTCGCGACCGAACGGTACGATTTCATCGCCGGGCGTTGGCGATCGCGTTGGCGGTAGGAGGCACTGCGGCGCTCCTGCAACCGCTCAGCGGAGACTATTCGGCCAAGGTCGTGGCCCGGACGCAACCGGTGAAGTTGGCGGCGATGGAGGGGCAGTTCAAGACGGAGCGCCGCGCACCGCTCCGGATCGGCGGCTGGCCCAACCCCGAGACTGGAGAAACGCGGTTTGCCCTGGAGATCCCAGGCGCCCTGAGTTTGCTGGCGCACAACGCGATCGACGCCGAGGTGGTCGGGCTCAACGACGTGCCCAAGGCCGACCGGCCTCCGGTCCGGGTCGTTCACCTGGCGTTTCAAACCATGGTCGGATGCGGGTCGGTGATGATGGGCGTCGCGCTTTGGGGCGGGATCGTTGCCCTGCGGAAACGTCGGCTGCCCGACGGCCCCTGGTTCCTCCGCGCGGTGGTTCTGGCCAGTCCGCTTGGCATGGTGGCCATTGAGGCGGGGTGGACGGTCACCGAGGTGGGTCGGCAACCTTGGATTATTCAGAAGATCATGCGGACGACTGAGGCTGTGACCCCGGTCAGCGGGCTCTGGGTCTCGATGGTCGGATACACAACGCTTTACTTGATGCTTGGAGTTGTCGTCGTGCTGCTCTTGCGGATGCAGTTTCGGAGGAGCCCCGGGGCGGAAGATCTGACCGGTCTTGCAGACGCGGAGAGTGGAAAATGAACCTGATCGCGATTTCCCCGGAGGTTGGTATCGCCCTCGCGATGCTGCTGGCCCTGACGCTCTACGCCCTGTTCGGCGGGGCGGACTTCGGCGCGGGGGTTTGGCACCTGCTGGCGCGCGGACCGCGCGCCGAGGCCCAGCATGAATTGATCGCGAATGCGATCGGCCCGGTCTGGGAGGCGAACCACGTCTGGCTGATCATCGTGATCGTCCTGCTCTTCACCGGCTTTCCGGCCGCATTCGCGGTCATCATGACGGATCTGCACGTTCCGATTTCTTTGATGCTGATTGGCATCGTCCTGCGGGGCTCGGCGTTTACGTTTGCCCACTATGACACCACCGAGCTCGGTCGGAAGCGGTGGGGACGGACCTTTCCGCTCCCCAGCGTGGTCACGCCCGTGCTGCTCGGGACGATTGTCGGCGCGATCGCCAACGGGAGGCTGGCCATTCACCCCGAGGCAGGGTTCCCTCTCTTCGCGTCCTGGCTCCGCCCGTTCCCGCTGACGGTCGGCTTCTTCACCCTGGCGATCTTCTCCTACCTGGCCGCGGTCTATCTGACCTTGGAGACGGCGGACGTGGCGCTCCAGGATGATTTCCGCCGCCGGGCGTTGGTGTCCGCGGTGCTGGTCGGTGCGCTCGCCTACGCGGTCTATTTGCTCGCCCGCCGCGACGCTCCGCTCGTCTTTCAGGGGCTCGACGGCTCACCTTGGGGGTTGCCGGTTCGGATCGCGACCGGGGCGTGTGCCATCCTCGCCCTGGTCGGCCTCTGGTTTCGCTGGTATCAGTGGGCACGCGCGGCCGCGATGGTTCAGGTGGCGCTGATTCTCTGGGGCTGTGCCTTGGCGCAAAACCCTTATCTCGTGCCCCCCGACCTGACGGTCCAGAACAGCGCGGCCCCGCCGCTGATCCACAAGCTGCTGCTGGGAGCCCTGGCGGCCGGCTCGCTCATCCTCTTCCCGTCGATCTATTATCTCTTCCGGGTTTTCAAAGGGCACACGTTCGCACGCCCCGCGAATCGCGCCGCGCTGCAATCGACGGGGGGCGAGTCTTGAATTGCGATCCAGGCCTTTGACGAGGTCGCGTGCGGCCGTTCTAATCAGCCGTTGACTTGAAATCGGCTAGATCTTCAGCCCGGAGTGAACGCGCATGTTCCAGAATCGCCCCGCCGGCCCTCGGCCCGTATCCGTCCGAACCTTGGTCACGATCGCTCCTCTGGCCCTCTGTCTCGTTCTGGTGGGAAGGAATGATGCCCGGGGCCAAGAGGCCGCGAGTCAGAAAGGCTGGGTCAGCCTGTTCAACGGCAAGGACCTCGCAGGTTGGACCCCCAAGATCACCAAGTCCAAGGTGGGTGAGAATTACGCCAACACGTTTCGGGTCGAAGATGGGGTCATCAAGGTCTCTTTTGATGGATATCCCAACTTTGACGGCAGATTCGGTCATCTCTTCTCGGCGAAGAAGTATTCCCACTACAAGCTGCGGATCGAATACCGGTTCGTGGGCGACCAGTGCCCCGGCGGTCCCGGTTGGGCGATCCGCAACAGCGGTGTGATGCTCCATTGCCAGTCGCCCGAGAGCATGAGGAAGGATCAGGAGTTTCCGGTCTCCGTTGAGGTCCAGTTTCTCGGGGGCGACGGCAAGAAAGAGCGGTCGACAGCCAACGTCTGCACCCCTGGGACGCATATCGTGATGAACGATAAGCTGATCACCCAGCACTGCACCGACTCGAAGTCCAAGACCTACGCGGGCGACCAGTGGGTTACGGTGGAAGTCGAGGTCCACGGTGACGGCATCATCACGCATCGGGTGAACGGCGAACCCGTGCTGACGTACGAGAAGACCCAGTACGATGAGAAGGATGCCGACGCCCGGGCGCTGATTAAAGGCGGGGACAAGCGACTGCGCGAAGGCTATATCTCGCTCCAGAGCGAGAGTCACCCGGTCGAGTTCCGCAAGGTGGAGATTCTCGAACTGGAGGAGTGAACGCGAGCAGGTGAGGGAGGCTGGCTCACCACGGAAGGGGAGAGAAATCACGGAGAATGAGAAATGAATGCTTGATTTGTTTTTCTGATTCTTCGTGGTTTCTGTATTTTTCGAAGGAGGGAAGGAGGGGGATGATCGCTTGGTTATTGGGGGAATTCCGAAAACTGTGTCAATCCCCCTTGTCCCTCCGATGGAGCTCGCCGGCGAGTCCATGGAGCAGGCCATCCAGGTATTTCCGTCGGGGCGGCCAGATTTTCGCGTAAATCCCGCGCCTCTGTCGCATCGCCTTAGCCTGGAGTTCTCGAAGTCGTTGCGACCGAACCGTGTGCATCCAGTGGGCTTCCAGGGAGCCACGGTCCCAGGGGGAAAGGGTCGTGAAACTGGTGGAAGGTCCAAAGAAAACACGTAACCACACTTGACTTTTCTTTCGACCCATTGATATGCCTCGCCACTTCGAGGTCTCGTTACCGGTTCGTTTCTCGTCAGGTTGAGTTCTGTACGGCGCTTCGCCAGGGTGTGACATCTTTTTTTGGATTTCGATCGAGATCGGTGAAACGGGAGCCGCTTTTGAGCTTGTCGCGTGCCGCCGGTGGCGGGACGAAAGGCATTTCCTCGTCCACGTTGCCCCACGTTAAGGCTTCCTCAGGAGTGTTCGTCCGAGCCCTTTCCCGGGAGCCGAGGAAGGAGATCGCCTCAATGACCCCAGTGGGGACCGGTGACTCCGTGGGTCTGAAGGCCCGATCCGGCGTCGGTTGTTTGAGCCGCTTCCTTTGATTGAGAGAGGGGTGATCCGACAATGACCGCGACCGAGAAGGATTTCGCTCCGATCCAGAGCGACTACGAGTTCTTCGTCACCCACGCGACCGAAGCCGAGGCCGATCTGGCCGCCTACTTGGACTGGCTTCGAGAGTGCCCCCTTGGCGCGGGCCCCGTCCGAATACTCGATTTCGGCTGCGGTCCGGGTACGTTCACCGAGCCGTTCCTCGATCGCGCCGGTTGGCCGGCCGGTCAGGTGGAACTCACCCTCGTCGAGCCGGTCGACGACTATCGACGCGCGGCCATCGAGCGACTTCAAGGGCATGTAACGTCACCCGTTCAGGCCTGGGCGCAACTGCCGGAGGGCCTGGCCGATTCCTTCGATCTGGCCCTGTCCAACCATGTTTTCTATTACGTCCCGGCCTTGCGTGAGGAAATCGCACGGATTGTGCACGCGCTCAAGCCCGACGGTTTGTTTCTAGCTTCGATCGCCGGAAAAGAGAACGTTCTCATCCAGATCTGGATCGAAGCCTTCGCCGTGCTCGGTCGGCCGGTTCCTTACCACACGGCGGAAGACTTCGAGGACGCCCTCGTCGCGCTGGCGTTCCCGTTCCGCCGCCGGGACGTGCAATACACGCTCGCGTTCCCCGACTCCGAACCGAATCGTTGGAAGATCCTTCATTTCCTGCTGGGGGAGCACCTCGAACAGCTCCCGCGGGCGACGGCCCTCGGTTTTCTTGACCGTTTCAGTATCGATCAACGCATCGAGATGAACGCGAAGCACTTTCAGTACTGCGTTCGTCGTTCGCTCGGATCGCCATGACCCGATCGCGAGCCGCCCGGGGCCGGGGGGGAAATCCCGGTCGCGTGGCAACAGTCTCTGAAGCAGGTTAGGAACGGGACGCAAATCACTTCCCGATTTCAGAACGATTCACGGACGTGCCCCGCTACGTCGTTAACACTTTATGAGACTCTGAAACTGCAAAACAACCTTATATCTTGAATACGCCCCGGGCTATTTGGTTTATATTCAGCCCCGACGGGGCGGTCCAAGGAAGCCCAGGGCAACGCCCTGGGGGTTCAAGCACGAGGATTAGCAGCCCTGAAAGGGCGACTTAAAAGGTTATAACAGAACGACCTACATCGCACGTCCGCCGCTCGAACTAGGCCGCCCTTACAGGGCTATGCTATTTAAACGTATCGATTTCCCGGGGCGTTGCCCCGGGCTACCTTGGGCCGCCCCCTTGGGGCTGAAACCGGCGAGAGCGTGTGCCACTCGACGGTAAACCGCTGTAGGTCTCGCCCCAGCCTACCTTCGTGGGGTTAGACTCGGGAAGTGATTTGCGTCCCGTTCCTTAGCCAGGGGCGCAAGCCCCTGGAAGCTTGGTCACTCAAGTGAGAATTGGCCGTCGAGGCCGATTACCTCGTCTTGAGGAAATCAACAAACTGGTGAACATCACGGTATCCGACGCCTTGCTTGTAGGCTCGCCCTGTCCCGTCAAGGACGACGTAGGAGGGGAGACTCTGCACGCCGTACGCCTGCAGGAGTTGAGGATTCGCGTCGGCGTCGATGATTCGCAGTTCGTGCCCAGGAAATGAAATGTAAGGCAATGTTTGCGACTTCATCTGGATGCAGGCCGGGCACCAGGATGCGGTGAAGAAGAGGATCGAATGCTTCTTGGCGACCGGCTTCGGAACGGCCACCTTCAACGCGGCCGTTGCGGGCGGAACAACCCGAGCGGACAGAGAGAGCGCCGACCGCACCGGTTGGGCCTCAAGGACGCCGGGACCGAGCGGGGAAGACCATACAAGGCTGAGCACAAGAATAAGATCATGCATTAAACTCATCATCTCCTTCATGGTGATCGGTCAAGTCAAGTTGGACCAGGATAATCACTAAAACCCAGTCGTTCAACCCATTCTTTGTAAATTGTGCAAATCCGACGGGTCGCGAATTTGGATTTCGTTTCGTTAATTTTAGATATGCAAATGTGCAGAAAAATTATTGTCGATGAAGTCATTGATTGATTTGGAGAGAAGCTGTTGAGTGGATCGAACGCATATGGAACCGAATGCAAAGCTGGATGGCCGTGCCAATTCAGGGGCGTTTCGTGGGAGTTTGGGGTTGGCCTCGTGCACGCGAAGGGGGAGAATTGGTGATGAGGACGAATCCATCCGCAATCGCATCGCCTCGCGGGGCTGCCGAACTATGAACTCCCTTAAAGGCCAGCTTGTCATCGCGACCCCTCAGCTCGACACCCCGATCTTTTCGCGTTCGGTCATCCTCATGCTCGATCATGGCGAAGACGGCGCGATGGGCGTGATCCTGAACCATCCGATGAACGTCGTCGTGACCGATCTTTCGGGCCGAATCTTCGATGAGGAGTTCGTCTGGGACAAGGCCCTCTGTCTGGGCGGACCGGTCACCGGGCCGTTGATGGTCCTGCACACGATCGAAGCGATGGCCGACCAGCAGGTCATTCCCGGTGTCTACTGCACGATGGAGGCGACCAAGGTTCAGGAGATCATCAGCCGCAAGTCGGAGCCGTCGCTGGTCATCGCCAACTATTCCGGGTGGGGCCCCGACCAGTTGGAAAGTGAGTTCGAGACCGATTCCTGGCTTACCTTGCCCGCTCAGATCGCGCACATCTTCCGCGAGGAGGATGACAAGGAGCTCTGGAAAGCGGTGGTCTCCGAGGTCAATACCCAGAAACTGTCCGAGTTTCTGGGGCTCCGAGAGCTGCCTGCCGACCCGACGATGAACTGATTCGAACCGTGGCGGTGGCGTGGGCCGAGTCGCCTCAGGCCGGCCGAAATGGAACCGAGGGCCCGCGGCCTTGAGCGACGCTGCCGGGGTCGCATTCCGCACGGGCCGCCGCGCTGCTAGGATGGGGCCGCTTCAATCGATCTGACGTGGACGCGATGCCGGCCTCCCCTCCCCAGGCTCGAGCGATCGTCGTACTTCCTTCGCGTCGCGGCCTCGGGAAGGAGCTCCCAGGGCTGCCCGGCGCATCGTTCGATGGAATCGCTGGTCATGCCGAACGACGATCCCGTGGGTTCGAGACTCAATGCCGACCGGAGGGACCTGCTCGACCTGAGCCTGCGAAACCCGTTGCTGAACTATCGCCCGCGCTTGCGCGGGTTGGAGATCGTCGGGGAGTCGTCGCCGGACGTGTTTCGGATCCTCGTGCGCGAAGGGCGGACCATGACCTTCCTGCACGACCCGTCCGCCCCCGAAGATCCCGATCCGGCCCAGGAGCACGAGCAGGAACAGGAGTCGAAGCCCCCCGAGGCGCACCTCGCGTCCGAGCCCGTTCCTGAGCCGCCTGGGGAACTTACCCCTGAACCGGCCCAGGAGCCAAGTCGCGACCTGCGACTCATGACGCCTGCCGATGAGCCGGTCGTTCCGACGGAGCCCGAGGCACCAGCCTCCGAGCCATCCACCGATCTTGTCATCGAGCCGAGCCCGGATTTGTCCTCCGAACCGGCTCCGGTGCTCGCTCCGACCTTCCTGCCCACGTCGACGACCGACCTCAAGCTACAGACGGCCTTGTCGGCGCCTCGGCTGGAGTCGCGTCTGCTGGCCATCTATTTGGCGGCCCGAACCTCGATTGAAGAGCAGGGGGTCAACACGCTCTTCCTCGCCCAGGGGATGCTTTCCTGGTACGAGTCCGACGCTCCTCAGAAGCGGCTGAACGCCCCGCTGATCTTGGTCCCCGTCGAGTTGGCAAGGACCAGCGCCCGCGAACGATTCCGGCTTCGCCACGACGGCGAGGACCTGGGCGTGAATCTCTCGCTGGCGGAACGGCTCAAGGCCGAGTTCCAAATCGTTCTGCCCGCGATGCCCGACGCCGATGACCTCGATGTGGCCGCCTACTTCAGTGCCGTGGCCGAGGCCGTGCAGGATCGGCCGAAATGGGCGGTCCAACCCGAGGTGATCGCCCTCGGCTTCTTCTCGTTCGGCAAGTTCCTGATGTATCTGGACCTCGACGAGCAGAGCTGGCCCGAAGAGGCCAGGCCCGCCGGGCACCCGATCCTCAAAGCCCTGCTGGGCGACGGGTTCCAGGAACCGGCGGCGGAGGTCGGTGAGGACGAGTCGATCGATCGCTGGTTCGACCCCAGGGAAAACCGCCAGGTCGTCGACGCCGACAGCACGCAAATGCTCGCGCTCCTCGACGCCGATCGGGGTCGGAACCTGGTGATCCAAGGGCCGCCGGGGACCGGCAAGTCGCAGACGATCACGAACCTGATCGCCGAGGCGGCCGGCAAGGGGAAAAAAGTCTTGTTCGTGGCCGAGAAGATGGCCGCGCTCGAGGTGGTCAAGAGGCGGCTCGACGCGGCCGGGCTCGGCGGGGCCTGCCTCGAACTCCACAGCCACAAGACCAAGAAAAAAGGGGTGCTCGACGAGCTGCGGCGGACCTTGGAGTTGACCCGCCCGCGGCTCGGCCCGATCGATGACGACCTGCGGATGTTGACGGAGGTGCGCGACCGCCTCAACGCGTACAGCGAGGCGGTCAATACGCCGATCGCCGCCAGCGGCGTCACACCCCACGAGGCGTTCGGGGAATTCTTGAACCTGCGCGACGGCTCGACGCCGGCCGCGGTTACGGTCGCGCCGCCACGTCCCGACCTGCCGGCGATGCTCACCTGGACCGGCTTCGACTTCAAACGCCGGCTCGATCTCGTCGAGCAACTGCAAGCGCGACTCGCCCAGGCCGGCGTCCCGCGCGACCACCCGTTCTTCGGCAGTCGTCGTACGATGCTCCTGGCGAGCGAGGAGGAACAGCTCCGTGGCCTGATCGACCAGGCGCGGCGGACGACCGATCGCGTGCGTGATACCGCGATCCGGCTCGCCGGTCAGCTCGGCTTCGATCCCCCCGAAGGACCCGATCGGTTGGCGATCCTCCTCCGCGCCGCTCACTGGGCCGGCATGGAGGCGCTCCGGACCGGGGCCGACCTCCGAACCGAGGATTGGGGTTCGAGAACCCGGGAAACCGAAGAGCTCCTCAAGGACGGCCAGGCCCTGGCCGACCTCCACCAGCGCCACGATGAATCGGTCATCCCCGAGGCCTGGGACCAGGACCTTCTCGAAACCCGCCATGACCTGAACGTCTCGGGACGGCGTTGGTGGCGTTTCGTCTCGCCAACGTATTGGCGTGCCAAGCGTCGCGTGGCCATGCTCTGCCGCCGAACGCCACCGCGCGGGCTTGAGGAGCAACTCGCCTTGATCGACGCGATCATGGCCGCGCGGCGGTATCGCGAGACCGTCCGCCGCCATGAGGGGCTAGCCGCTCGCCTGTTCGGACCCCAGTGGCGCGGAGAACGCTCGAACTGGGCAGACTTGGCGACGGTCGCCCGTACGATTGTCGAGCTCCATGCCGATGTGCGCGAGGGGCTGGTCCCGTCCACCGTCGTCGACCTGCTGGCGACTCGGCCGAACTTGCAAGGTCTGCAAGCCCTAACTTCCGCCGTCGAGGAGGCGCTCACGGCCCGGCACGCGGCGCTCCAATCGCTCTTCACGTTCCTTGACTTTGATGAGACGACCCGGTTCGGGCCGGGCGGATACGACCGCCTTGGACTCCAAGATCAGTCCGCGTTGCTGGCGCTCTGGGCGTCCCGGACGAGCGACCTTCGCGGGCTCGCCGCCTGGAACTTTCAGGTGAACGGATGCAGGAATGAGGGGCTGGACGACGTGGTGGCCCTGGCAGACTGGTGGCCCGAGGCCCGGCTGCATCTGGCACCGACGTTCCGCCGCTGGTGGTACGAGGGTTTGCTGGAACAGGCGTACCGCGAGCGGCCTCCCCTCGCCGGTTTCGAGGGGACGAGCCAGGATCAGGCCGTGGCCAAGTTCCGCGAGTTGGACCGGCTGGCCCTGCGCCACGCCCAGGCCCGCCTGGCCCACGACCACTGGCAAGGGCTGCCGCGGAAAGGCGGAGGGGGACAGCTCGCCGTGCTCCGCCGTGAGTTCGAGAAGAAATCACGTCATATTCCCGTTCGCCAACTGATGGTTCGCGCCGGGAATGCGGTGCAGGCGATCAAGCCCGTCTTCATGATGAGCCCGATGTCGGTCGCCTCGTACCTGCCCCCGGGGGCGCTTCAGTTCGACCTGGTCGTGTTCGACGAGGCCAGCCAGGTCCGGCCCGTCGACGCCCTCGGCGCCTTGTTGCGCGGTCGGAATGCGGTCGTCGTCGGCGATAGCCGGCAGCTTCCCCCGACCAACTTCTTCGACCGGCTCACGGGAGGGACCGATGACGGCGAGGATGACGAGGCCTTGCACGACGTGGAGAGTATCCTCGGTCTCTTCGTCTCGCAGGGTGCTCCCCAGCGCATGCTTCGCTGGCACTACCGAAGCCGGCACGAGTCGCTGATCGCCGTCTCCAACCACGAGTTCTACGACAACCGCCTCGTCGTCTTTCCCAGCCCCGACGCCGGGCGCAGCGAGTCGGGCCTGGTCTTCCGCCACCTGCCGCAAACCCACTACGACCGGGGCCGAACCCGCACCAACCCCGGCGAGGCCGAGGAAGTGGCGCGGGCCGTTCTTGCGTTTGCACGCGACCAACTGGCTCGCCCTGAATCGAGTCGACAGACGCTCGGAGTGGCGGCGTTCAGCGTGTCGCAGATGCAGGCGATCATCGATCAGTTGGAACGTCTGCGCCGTGAAGAGCCAGCATGTGAAGAATTCTTTGCGACAGGGACCGTGGAACCCTTTTTCGTCAAGAACCTTGAGAACGTTCAAGGGGACGAGCGTGACGTCATCTTCATCAGCGTCGGCTACGGCCGGACGGCCGATGGCAACCTGGCAATGAACTTCGGGCCGCTGAACAACGAGGGGGGTGAGCGCCGGTTGAACGTGCTGATCACCCGCGCCCGGCGGCGTTGCGAGGTCTTCACCAACCTGACGGCCGGTGATATCGACCTCGCCCGCACCAGCGCCCGCGGGGTCCAGGCTTTGAAGGCCTTTTTCACGTACGCACAGACCGGCATGCTCGAGTCGGTCGAAGCGACCGGAGCCGAGTCCGCTTCCTCGTTTGAGCGGACGGTGCAAGGGGCGCTGACGGCTGCCGGGCATCGCGTGCGGGAGCGGATCGGCAGCTCGGGATTCCGGCTCGAGATGGGGGTCGTCGACCCGGATCGACCGAGTCACTACCAACTCGGGATCGAATGCGACGGCCCGGTCTACCAGAGTGCTCGATCGGCCCGCGACCGTGACCGGCTGCGCCAGCAGGTGCTCGAGAACCTGGGGTGGAAACTCCACCGGATCTGGAGCACCGAGTGGTTCCGTGACCCCGAGGGCGAGCTGAGCAAGGCCTGTTCCGCCATCAATGCCGCCCAGACCCCGCCGGTGGTTGAAACGCCCGGTCCCGAGTCTCCGCCCCAGGAAGCGTCGTCCGAGCCGAAGGAGGCCGACGACCCGATCGATGGGGAGCTGATCGTCGATTCCGCCGCGATCCCGGCCTATCAGCTCGCCGCTCTGGACGTCAAGCTCGGCGGACAAGAACTTCATGAAGTGCCTCCGCGTCGGATGGCTTCATGGGTTATCAAGGTGGTTCAGGCCGAAGGGCCGATCCTCGCTTCGGAGGCCACGCGACGGCTCGCCGACGCGGCCGGCGTCAAACGGATCGGCACCCGGATCCAGGCGGCCTTTGACCTCGCGCTTGACTTGTCGATTCGCCAAGGCAGTCTCCGACGCGAGGGCGATTTCCTCTGGTCGGCCGAAATGAACCTGCCGCCGTTACGTGATCGAAGCGGTTTGCCCACGGCGGCGCGCAAGCTGGATCTCATCGCGCCGGAAGAGATCGGGGGTGCGGTCGAACGCGTGGTGGCCGAAGCCCTCGGCATGGAACCCACGGAGGTCGCATCCGCCGCCTGCCGGCTGCTCGGCTTTCCCCGGGTCAGCGACGAGATGCGCCAGCGAATTGATGCCATCGTCGAGGACCTGGTCCGACAGAATCGCCTCATCAAACGCGGAGACCATCTGTTGCCTCCGGACCCGGCCTAGGGAATGAATTTGTTTCCCCTCCCCCCCCCCCTGGGACCGCGGGCGTCCCGCCCGCTCTTGAATTTTTATTTAAAAAAATGAAATGAAATGAAATGAAATTGAATGGAATTGCGGGCGGGTCGCCCGCGGTCCCAGGGGGGAGGGGAGGAGGAGGAGCGTGGACATCATGCAGAGATTCGCTCAAGTGATCTTGTTTGCGATGGTCGTTCTGGCGGGCGTCCCCGAACCGGCCGAGGCGGCAGCCGATGCCGGCCGGCCCAATGTGCTCCTGATCCTGGCCGACGACCTGGGCTATGGCGACCTCTCGAGCTTTGGCGCGGCCGACCTGAAAACGCCGAACATTGATGCGCTGGTGGCGGCCGGCGTGCGGTTCGATCGGTTCTATGCGAATTCCCCGGTCTGTTCTCCGACCCGGGCGGCCCTGCTGACCGGGCGCTATCCCGACCTGGTGGGTGTGCCGGGCGTCATCCGCACCCACCCCGAGGACAGTTGGGGGGCGCTTTCGCCTCAGGCCGTATTGCTGCCGCAGGTCCTCAAAGGGGCCGGCTATCGCACGGCGCTTGTCGGTAAGTGGCATCTGGGGCTGGGGGCCTCGAGTCTGCCCAACCGGCGCGGGTTCGACCGGTTTCACGGGTTCCTGGGCGACATGATGGATGATTACCACAACCATCGCCGCCATGGAATCAACTACATGCGTCAGGACGACCGGGAGATCGATCCGGCGGGGCATGCCACCGACCTCTTTTCCCAGTGGGCGATTGATTTTTTGAACGAATGCAAGGGCATGGATCATCCCTTCTTCCTCGAACTGGCCTACAACGCTCCGCATACGCCGGTGCAGCCGCCCCAGGAGTGGTTCGCCAAGGTGCGCCAGCGAGCGCCGGGGCTTGACCCGAAGCGGGCCAGGCTGGTGGCCCTGATCGAGCATCTCGATCACGGGATCGGCCAGGTGCTCGCCGCCTTGCACGCAAACGGACAGGCGGAGCGGACGCTGATCCTGTTCACGAGCGACAACGGCGGGCAACTCGACGCCGGCGCCCACTGTGGTCCGTTTCGAGGCGGCAAACAAGATATGTACGAAGGGGGCATTCGCGTGCCGTTGTGCGCGGTCTGGCCGGGCCGGATCGCGCCCGGCACGCGGAGCGATCGCGTCGCGGTGACGATGGACCTGTTCCCGACCATCTGCGAGGCGGCCGGCGCTCGGTTCGAGCATCCGATTGACGGCGTCTCGTTACTCTCAACCTTCCTGGGCCACAAGGGACCCGGCGGGCCGCCGGTCGAACGTGACCTCATCTTCGTGCGCCGCGAGGGAGGGATGAAGTACCACGGGCAAGATTACTACGCGGTGCGCCGAGGGGAGTGGAAGCTGGTCCAGAACAGCCCGTTCGAGCCGTTTCAGCTCTTCCACCTCGGACAAGACCCGCGGGAAGAGCACGATCGATCGGCTGGGGAACGCGCGGTCGTCCTCGCCCTCAGCGACGTGCTGAGACGCCACGTCCAGCGTGCCGGGACCGTGCCCTGGCAGCCGCCCGAACGAGCGGGGGCGGACCACGGGTTGAAACCGGCCGCCGCGAACCATGAGCCGGCCCCTCGGTAATGGTTTGCGGGCTCGGGTGCCCGGGACGGGGCGATTGCTTGGTCGGCGCCTGCGGGTTAACCTCGACGGACAGTCGCGACCGGGACGCCGACGACGTCGAGATCCATTTTTTCCTGACCCGCTCTTTGCTGATGAATCAGAAGAGCCGGACGCCTTCGTGCGAGGTCGATTCCATGAGTCTGCATCCCGCCACGCGGTCTGACCAATCCCTCCTTCCTGGTCGAGTCGCCTGGATTGGTCTCGCCTGGATCCTGGCCCTCACCGGTTCGGTCGCGATCGCCCAGGATCGCGCCGATCTCGTGATCGCGGACTTCGAAGGAGAAACGTATGGCGCCTGGACGACCACCGGGACGGCGTTTGGCTCCGGCCCCGCGCGGGGGACGCTCCCGGGCCAGATGAGCGTCAGCGGGTTTCAAGGAACCAGGCTGGTCAACTCGTTCCACGGGGGCGACGCGAGTACCGGCACGCTCACCTCGCCTTCGTTTGTGATCCAACGCCCGTTTCTGAACTTCCTGATCGGTGGCGGCAAGTATCCTGGCCGGACGGCTTTGGAATTGGTCGTCGCCGACGCGGTGGTCCGGAGCGAGACCGGCCCGAACGACATCCCGGGGGGGACCGAGCGACTCGATTGGGCGGCGTGGGATGTGTCCGAATTCATCGGCAAGTCGGCCGTGGTTCGGATCGTCGACCAGCATCAAGGGGGCTGGGGCCACATCAACGTCGATCAGATTGTTCAGAGCCACCGCAAGCAAGGGGTGGAACCGGTGACTCGGGAGCTGGTCGTGAATGCCCGCTACCTCCACTTGCCCGTGCAACGCGATGCGCCCGTGCGAAAGCTCAAGGTTAGCGCCGATGGCCAGACCGTCCGCGAGTTCGATATCCGCTTGGCTGAAGCGCGGGCCGACTTCCTGGTCTTCGACGACGTCCATGCGCTCCGTGGCAAGACGCTGACGATCGAGGCCGTGCTCCCCTCCGAAGCCAAGAGCCTCGAGAAAATCGTCCAGGCGGATGAGCTTCCGGACGCCCCATCACTCTATCGCGAGGCCGATCGCCCGCAGTTTCACTTCAGCTCGCGGCGGGGGTGGCTGAACGATCCCAACGGCCTGCTCTGGTATGAGGGGGAGTACCACCTGTTCTATCAGCACAATCCTTATGGGTGGGACTGGGGCAACATGCACTGGGGCCATGCAGTCAGCCCCGACCTGCTCCATTGGAAGGAACTGCCGATTGCGCTCTCGCCTCGGAAATACGGGGATTGGTGCTTCTCGGGCAGCGGAGTGGTCGACCGGAAAAACAGCTCTGGGTTTGGCTCCGCCGCCGCCCCGCCGCTGGTGGCGGCCTATACGAGCACGGGGCGGGGTGAGTGTATGATCTTTAGCAACGACCGTGGGCGAACCTCGACCGAGTATGCGAAGAACCCGGTCGTCAAGCATCAGGGCCGGGACCCTCGCTTGTTGTTCCACGAGCCGACGAACCGCTGGGTGATGGCCGTCTACGATGAGGCCGACGGCAAACAAGCGATCGCGTTCCACTCCTCGGCCGACCTCAAGGAGTGGACTTATGAGTCGCGAATCGATGGTTTTTATGAATGCCCCGACCTCTTCGAACTGCCAGTGACCGGCGGAGCCGACGGCGCGTCGCGCTGGGTGCTCTACGGCGCGGACGGAGCGTATATGCTCGGCCAGTTCGACGGCCATCGATTCAAGCCGGATTCGCCCAAGCTCCGGACCTGGTATGGCGACTTTTATGCGGCGCAGACCTTCAGCGATACCCCCGACCAGCGTCGGATCCAGATCGGCTGGGGCCGCGAGATTTCCTTCCCCGCCATGCCGTTCAACCAGCAGATGGCGATCCCCGCCGAGCTGAGCTTGCGGACAACCGACGAGGGAATCCGGATGTTCGCCCGCCCGGTAGCCGAGCTCGCCTCGCTCCATACCAAACATCATGCTTGGCGCGACCTCGGCGCGTCGGAGCTCGCCCGTGACCCGCTCGCCGCAGTGACCGCTGAGCTCCTCGAAATCAAGGTGGAGGCCGAGGTCGGTCCCACCAGCAAGCTGACGCTGCGAGTGCGTGGGGTGCCGGTCGTGTACGACGCCGGCAAGAACAGGCTCTCCTGCGGCAAGCATTCCGCCCCCTTGACGTCGAACAAGGGCACCGTGAGGCTTCAGATCCTGGTCGATCGCGGCTCGATCGAAGTCTTTGGCAACGACGGCCAGGTTGCGATTTCCCTGGGCGTGATTCCGGCCAAAGGGGTGCAGCCGCTCTCCGCCTCGACCGATGGAGAGCCGCCCCGGATTCGCCTGCTGGAGGTCGATGAGCTGGGCTCAACCTGGCGTTGATTGATGCCCTCGGCATTTCTCCTCCAAGGGAACGCCAAGCGGCGAATCGCCCAGCTTTACAGGATGGGAGGGGCGTGTTACGCTCGCCCATGCGAGCATGAGAGTTTGGCCCGTTGCGATCCGGCCAAACGGATCGAGGTTTCCGTGGGATGACGCCTTTGATCGGTCTTGGATTCTGACGTGTCGAACGATGTTCGGCCTCCATGTCTCGGTGCGAAACGAGCCAGTATCCACCGCGTGACTCTCTTGTCGGGTAGGCACGGCCCACCAATTCCCGGATGATGGGTCGTGCCCACCCGACAAGAGACATCAAAGCAAGGCCCAGGCTCGCGTCGCTCTGCCCGATTGGAATGGTGGACCGTAACCCTCGTTACGAAGAGAATGTCTCGAGGTAGAGACCTTAGTCTTAGTAGACAACTCCCCTGTACCGGCGAGATTCCGTCACTGATCCAGACGAAGGCAACGTCCCATGAGCAACCAGGCCGCCGTCCACTCGATCGAGGCGTTGAAGGACCTGCGGGTCGCCCTGGCTTTGTTCTCGGAGGATGCGTTGAGTGCCTTGGGCGCCGTCGAGATGGAGGCGCGGCGGACGGTCCAGTGGTTGCAGCATGACCGGCGGATGTACTGGCAGGACCAGCTCAAGCGGCGCCGGGAGCAAGTGGCCTCGGCCCAGGCCGAACTGTTTCGGCGGCAACTGGGCAAGCGGCCCGACTCGTCACCGTCGTGCGGCGAGCAAAAGGAACTCCTGAGAAGAGCCGAAGCGAGCCTGCACGACGCGGAAATGCGGTCGGCGATGGTGAAGAAGTGGGACACAGCCTTGCAGCAGGCTGTGTTCGAGTACCACGGGAGCATCCGCCGGATCAAGGATCTCTCGAGCGGCGACGTCCCGCGAGCCATGCTCAAGCTGGAACGGATGGTCGACGCCCTTGAAGCCTATCTCCGCGTGACCCCGCCGTCGGGCCGGGGCGAGGCCTCGGCCTCGCCGCTCGAGTCGATCGCGAACACGATTCTCGACGAGGAGCCAGAGCCAGAGCCGGAGCCCGTGCCAACCGCCGAGGAGCCGGGTCCAATTCCGACACCGACACCTGCGGCGGAACACGATGAAGCTAAGCCGTCGCATTGATTCGACGGTCCTCAAACCACTTCGATCGAGGCAGAGACGCATGGCCAACGCGAACGTCATGGCCGGTTCCCATCGGCTGAAACACGCGATCAAGACGCTTCAAGAACACTGGCTGGCCACCGAATCGACCTGGAACGACTCGGTCCGGCGCAAGTTCGAGGAGCGTCACCTCATGCCGCTCGACCCGGCCGTCGACGCCGCCTTGATCGGGATGCAGAAGCTCGCCGAGATCCTCGACCACGTTCGTCGCGATTGTTCCGACCGGAGCGAGATGCTGTGAGTGCGACGCCCCCGATCACCGAGCCCGTTCTCCCCGGCCCTGTCACTGACCCTCGCTCCGAGCCGGCGATCATCGAGCGTGAGCGCGAGACGCTGCAAGAGCTGCTCCGACTCATTTCTGAGCGGGCTTCGGCGGAGACGTCGGTGACGTCTCGTTATGCGTCGACCGCCACGGCCGCCGAGCAGGGTTATCAGACCTCGAAACAGGATCAGGCCGATCGGTATACGACGCGGACGGTAGAGGATCGCAAGCTTGACGAAGAGCGGCGCCGGGCGATCGTCGATGCCGCTGTCACGGGAGAGAACGAGGCGAAGTCCGAGTTCGCCAAGTCGAGCCGACGGATCGCCGCGGACTACGAAGGCTCTCGCGAACGGGCCAAGCAGGTCGCTCACCGCGGCAAGGCCGAAGCGGCCGCCGCGTACGATAAGGGGGAACGCGAGTCGCTGGCCAAGTACACCGAGGCGATCCGGCCGATCGACCAGGCGATGAAGCGGCTCGAGTCGATGCGCGAGCGACTCGGGGTCGTGTTCGAGCACTATCGCAAGTTCGGTCTGGCCGAACCGCCGACGACGTCGTCCCGGCAACGTTACGATTTTGAAGATCCGACCGGCCCGCTCTTCGATGGCCTGACGAGGGTCGAGCCCGACCTGGCACTGCTGGAAGCCCTCTATCTCCCGAGGATGCTCAAGGGAAATCGTTATCTCTGGATGTACTTGGTTTTGTTCCTGATCCTGATCGTTCCGGCGGCGAAGCTTTCGGATCCGGCGACGGGGTTTGGGGTGGCCGTCGTGAGCGCGGCAGTGATCGGGTATTTACTTCGCGGCCGGATCTATGCGCTGGCATGGCAGCAAGTCAGCCGTCTCTACTACCCGGTTTTCCAGTCGTTGGTTGACACCGAGGCGATGGCCAACCACTTCCGATCGCTGGCCGCCGAGCGGCTCAAATCCGACCGCGCTCAGACCACCGTGCGACGACAGAATGACCTGCAACAGGTGAAGCTCGCCGAAGCGAAGTCGATCGCCGAAGGCGAAACGATGCGTGATGATCGGCTGCGGCGGATCAACGAGGTCTTTGCGCAGCGGATGGTCGAAATCCAGACGACCCAGCAAACCGACATGCGCGCGGCGATCGCCTCGTACGAGCGCCGCCAGGTCGACGTTCGGACTTCGTACGAGGCGAACACCCAGAAGCTCGACGAGAAATTTGCCGACCTCAAGGCCAAGATCAAGGTTCAGCACGAAACCGCCTGGAACGAACTGGCCAAGCGCTGGCGCACCGGGGTCGAGCAGGTGGTTTCGACCCTGGACGAGATTAACCGCGAGGTCGACGGGTACGGGCCGCGGTGGGATGACCCCGCCTGGAGCGACCACCCCACGCCGCGCCTGGTCCCGCCGGTGGTTCGGATCGGCGACGTCCGGGTCGAGCTCGAGGGAATCCCGAACGGGATTGCCGCCGACCCCCGGTTGATGGACGGGATTCCTCGAGGCTTCACGATCCCCGCGCTCCTGCCATTCCCGAGCCAGATGAACCTCCTGGTGGACGCTCCCGGAGCGGGCAAGGGGAGGGCGACCGAGGTCCTCCAGGCGGCGATGTTGAGGCTGTTGACGAGCCTTCCTCCCGGCCAGGTTCGCTTCACGATCGTCGATCCGATCGGGATTGGCCGTGGCTTTGGTGCGTTCATGCACCTGGCCGACTTCGATGAGGCGCTGGTCACCAGCCAGGTCTGGACCGAGCCTCGGCAGATCGAGGAGCGGCTGGCCGACCTCTCTGCGCACATGGAGAAAGTGACCCAGAAATACTTGCGCAATGAATATGCAACGATCGAAGAATACAACGCCGTTGCGGAGGAAGTCGCGGAACCCTACCGCGTCCTGGTCGTCGCCGACTTTCCGGCCGGTTTCGACGACAAGTCCGCGGCACGTCTGGCCAGCATCGCGGCCTCCGGTGTTCCTTGCGGGGTCTTGACCCTGGTCGTTGTCGACCGGGACCGTCCGCTGCCGACCGGGTTCTCGCTCGACGACCTCCGCCGCAGTGCGGTCATCCTCTCCTGGGAAGAGGGGCGGCTTGTCTGGGACGACCCGGGTTTCTCCCGTTATCCGTTGCACCTCGATCCCCCCGCGCCAGCCGAGTTCGCCACCCGCCTGATCGTCAAAACCGGCGCCGCCGCCCGGGACGCGCGACGCGTCGAGGTCCCGTTCGAATTCATCAGCCCTCCGGCCGAGCTCTGGTGGACCAAGGACAGCCGCGCCGGGATCGATATCCCGCTTGGCAAGGCAGGCGCCACGAAGCGACAACACCTGACACTGGGGCAAGGGACCTCCCAGCACGTCCTGCTCGCCGGACGAACCGGCTCGGGGAAATCGACGCTGTTGCATGCCTTGATCACGAACCTGGCGCTCAACTACAGCCCCGACGAGATCGACCTCTATTTGATCGACTTCAAAAAGGGGGTTGAGTTCAAGGTCTACGCCACTCAGGAGCTTCCGCACGCGAGCGTCGTGGCGATCGAGAGTGAGCGTGAGTTCGGGATCAGCGTGTTGCAGCGGCTCGACACTGCCATGCGAGAGCGGGCCGACCTGTTCCGCGACGCCGGCGTTCAAGACCTGAACGGCTACCGCAATGCACCCGGGACGCCTCCACTGCCGCGGATCCTCTTGATTGTGGATGAGTTCCAGGAGTTCTTCGTCGAGGAGGACAAGCTCGCGCAAGAGGCCGCACTCCTGCTCGACCGGCTGGTTCGTCAAGGGCGGGCGTTCGGCGTCCACGTTCATCTCGGCTCGCAGTCGCTGGGGGGGGCTTATGCCCTGGCGCGGACGACACTTGGCCAGATGGCGGTTCGGATTGCCTTGCAGTGCAGCGACTCGGACGCCGCGTTGATCCTGAGCGAACAGAACCCGGCCGCTCACTTGCTGTCACGCCCCGGCGAGGCGGTCTATAACGACGCGAACGGGTTGGTTGAAGGGAACCACTTTTTCCAGGTGGTCTGGCTCTCCGACGAGCGCCGCGAGGCGTATTTGAAGCAGATTCGCGCGCTGGCCCGCGAGCGCAAGCCGGTCCTCGCGCGGACTCCCTTGGTGTTCGAAGGGGACGCCCAGGCCGATCTGGCGCGGAACCCGCTTCTCAAGGCGCGGCTCGCCCCGGCGACCTGGCCTGCCACGCCCCGCTCGGCGCTCGCCTGGCTGGGCGACCCGATCGCGATCAAGGATCCGACCTCGGCCCTGTTCCGCCGCCAAGGGGGAAACCACCTCTTAATTGTCGGCCAGAATGACGAGTCGGCACTTGGCATCATGTGCTCAGCGCTCGTGAGTCTCGCCGCTCAGTATCCGCCCCCCGACTCGGTCTCGGGGTCGGAGTCGGACACCACGCGCTCGGGCGCGCGGTTCTACGTGCTCGACGGCACTCCCGAGGACCAGAGTGAGGCGGGCCTTCTCACCCGGGTGGCCGGGGTCATCCCCCAGCCCGTCCTGGCCGGCGGCTGGCGCGACGCCGGTCGGATTGTCGCCGAGGTGGCCAGGGAGGTCGAACGGCGTCAGCAACCCGACGCCCCCGATGGCCCCGAGCTCTTCCTCCTGGTCCACGACTTGCCCCGGTTCCGCGACCTCCGCAAACGCGAGAACGACTACGGCTTCTCCCGGCGCGACGAAGAGGCGAGCCCCTCCGACCACTTCGCCACCATCGTGCGCGAAGGCCCGAGCCTGGGTGTTCATGTTCTCACCTGGTGCGACAACCTGAACAACCTGAACCGCTATTTCGATCACCAGTTGCTGCGTGAGTTCGAGCTCCGCGTCCTCTTCCAGATGAGCCCGAACGATTCCGGTCACCTGCTCGACGCCCCCCACGCCAGCCGCCTCGGCCCCCATCGCGCCCTCTTCTCCAGCGAAGAGCAGAACCGGCTCGAGAAGTTCCGCCCCTACGGTCTGCCTGGCGAAGATTGGCTCGCCCAGGTGCGAATGCAACTCCAGAAGCGAGCCGCGGCGGTCAACGGTGAGAAATCGTCTGAAAATTCGATCATCTGAGTGAGGCTTGGGTGCCACGGGTTGTACCCAACCCGTGAGTCCGAAGCCGAGGCTGTCGCAAGGAAACCGGGTCGTCTGTCTGCCCCGGAGGCCGAAATTCGCGGGAGAAACTCGTTCCCACGCTCCGCGTGGGAATGCCGTCTTGGCCGCTCTGCGGCCCCACCCGCTCGGGAAGACGACGCGGAGCGTCGCGGACGGCATTCCCACGCAGAGCGTGGGAACGAGATCCCAGTATCCTTGCTACAGTCTCCAAAAACCTGGGCAATCGCTCACGGGTTGAGTCCAACACGTAGTAGCCAGTGAGCTGTGTGTCTCCGCGTTAACATGTCAGAATGGCAAAGATAACCGAGGCTGACGGCTCAGGGGGTTCCAGATCTACTTCGCTCCGTCCGAAGCGTCGGCCTTTTTGAGGTGAGCGTCGAACCAGTCGACGAACAGATTCACGTCGTTGAGGATGCTGAGCCAGCCGTGGCCGGCTCCTTCCTTGATGATGAGTTTGGTCTCGACGCCTGCCTTCTTGAGCGCTTCGGCCATGGTTTGCGCTTGTTGGACCGGGACGACCGGGTCGGCGTCGCCATGGATCATCAAGGTCGGCGGGTCATCGGGCGTGACGTGGTCGATCGGAGAGATTTTGTGGGCGATCTGGCGGAGCTTCTCGGGGTCGGTGATCGGCACCCAGAGGGCGGTCTTTTCGTCGCGTTCGCGGTGGTCGAAGGCCGGGCGGTAGCGCGGGTCATGATCGGTGGCGTGGATCATTTCCTTGCCGGTCTTGCCCCAGTTCAAGAGGTCGGTGGGCGGGAAGAAGCAGGCGACCGCCTGAACCCGGCTCGACTCGCGATCGACCGGGTCCTTGGCTTGCGGATCCCCTTGGCTGCCGGCGGTTCCCAGCATGAGGGAAAGGTGGCCTCCGGCCGAGGCGCCCGTGACGCCGATCCGGTTGGCGTCGATCTTGTAGTCGGCGGCGTGATGGCGGATGAAGCGGACGGCCCGGTTCATGTCCTCAACGATCTCGGGGACGGTGTACCGCGGTTGGCTGCCGTGGACCACGGTAAAGACCGTGTAGCCCCGGTTGATCAGCGGAAGGACCAGCGACGGGTTGATCGACTCGTGTGACGAGAAGAAGCCGCCGCTGACGGCCAGGACGATCGCCGCGCCGTTGGCTTCACGCTTCGGCGTGAACCGGTCCAAGGTCAGCGCTGTGCCGAACTTGCGTCCATAGATGATATCTTCCTGATGAGTGTACGGGAGTTCGTCTCCCCTCGTGGCGGCCGGAGCGATCATGGCCAAGGGGGCGATCAGGGCGAACGGCAGGAGGAAGCGATAACGGTGCATGAATGCGTTCCTGAAGGAAAAAAAGGAGGGTTCGACGTCCGGCCAGGTTCTCAGGGCCGGGTCGATTCGAGGTAGCGGCACAGGGTTTTGACGTTTTTGATGAACAGGCTTGTGTCGATCTGTCGTCGGCTGGGGTGGTCGGCGGGTTGGGTTTTGAGCCGCCCCTCGGTCGACCAGAGGCCACGCGCGTCGAGAGCCTTGACGATCGCTTCCACCTGTTCCGAAGCCGGCTTGCTCGACCGCGATGGTGATCGAGGTTTGGCCGACCCAGGCGTCGGCTTCTCTGAGCCCTGGGTGCGAAGCGCTTCATACCTTTTGCCAAGAGAATCGAGGTCGTCGCCGACCTTGAACCCGTAGTGGGTTGGCATGTCGGCATCGCTCTCGGTCAGTTGATAGTCCTTGGTGAAGTAGAGCGGCGTATTCGTTTTGAGCTCGTAGAACCGGGCCATTCGACCGTCGGGCAGTCGCGACTTACGGAGGTAGGCGAGGGCCCGCGGGATCGGTTCGAGATACTTCGCGTCGCCGGTCGCTCGGTACAGTTCGAGGAGCGTCCGAATGGCCGACTGGGATTCGAGGCCGGTGATTGCCGGGGGCTCGAACTTGCGGGCCCAGGCTGGGTGCATGTCGGCGTCGTACTGTTGGGCCCAGGCGGGTTGCGGTTCGGGCATCTGAGCCAGGAGGAAGAAGTCGCCCCCGTGCTTGGCCGAGGCTTCGTACTTCGGGTTCGCGTAGACCTTCGACGCCTCGAGCATCACGTCGATCGTGTCTGAGATCGCGTTGTCATTGAGCGTGTAGAAGGTTTTGTAGTCCTTGCCCGGGTAGGTTCTCGACCATGACTCGGGGTAGCTTGCCTTCTTGACCGGGAACGGGGCGGGGTCGAGCGGGTTGGTAAACCGTTGGGGCCACGCGCCGTTGGGGTACTGGATCTCGATCAGCCGGCTCAGCGCATATTCGACGGCTTCATGGATCGCCTGGTCGCGGAATTCGAGGGCCTGGTCGACGCGCATCAAGAGTCGAACGGCTTCCTGAGTCGTATTGTCGTCCAGGGTCGAGACATTCTGTTTTCCCCCCGGCCCGGGATCGACCCGGTAGGCGTATCGGGCTCGCAGCTTCGGGTCGAACTCGATGAGATAGTCCCAACCGCCCGATCGGAGCTGCCCCTTGACGAGCGCCCTGGCGACCTCGCGGGCCGCGTCGCGATAGAAGGGGTCCTTGGTCGCCGCAAACGCATGCAAGTAGGCGAGCCCCACCGAGGGCGTACCCGGCGGCTGGACCCAGACCATCGTCGCGGTGGCCGGCCGTTCCCCCTCACGGTAGGACAGGTCTGCGGTGTAGCGCCAGAGGTAGCCCCCTTCGGCGGCGACCTCCGTGCGGAAACCGTCCGTCGCCCGCCGCAACGCTTCCGTGACCCGTGCGCGGAGGGGCGGTTCGGCCGCCTTGAGAAAGCCCAGTGGCCCGAGCAAACTACCGAGGCCCAGGACCAAGGTAAAAGCCCCGGTTCGCGTCATCCTGGATCCTCGACTTTCTCGACAAAAAATCTCATGGATAATTCAGGAAATCAATGTGTGTTCGCTTGGAGGATAAGCATGGTTCGAGGCGACGAACCTGCCGTCGCGATCTTATTATCAACGACTCGATCCAGGGTAGGAAGCCGCTTGCGACTCGTTCTCACAGTCCCCTGTGGGAATGAAGTCTGGGACCCTCTGCGTCCTCGGCTTTCGAGGACCAGACGACGCGGAGCATCGGGGACGGCATTCCCACGGAGGACCGGACCGTGGGAACGAGGGGGATCCTTAGCTCTTTGGCGGGTCGTTGTTGTTTAACAACGCCTCGGTTGCTGATTGCGGTCGGCCTTTTCTGCCGATAGCATCGGGTAAACCCTTCCTGGCACGGAGACTCTGCGCATGGCCAATCAGCTAAATCGTCGTGATCTCTTCCGTCGGATGGCCGCGACCTCCGCGGCACTGGCCGCGAGCGGCTTGCCGGCCTGGGCGGCCCCGAAGTCGGCCAATGAGAAGCTCAACATCGGGATCATTGGCACGTCCGGGCGTGCCCTGGGGAATATCGACGGGGTGAAGGGGGAGAATATCGTCGCCGTCTGCGACATTGACGACCTCCTGCTCGGCCGCGCCAGTGACCAGTTCTCGGCCGCCAAGACTTACGTCGACTTCCGCAAGTTGCTCGAAGAGCAGCGCGACCTCGACGCGGTCGTCATCAGCACGGCCGATCACACCCACATCCCGGCCGCCGTGATGGCCATGCGGCTTGGCAAGCACGTCTATTGCGAGAAGCCGCTCAGCCATTTCGTGTCGGAGGCTCGGCTCGCCGCCAAGGTGGCGGCCGAGACCAAGGTCGCGACCCAGATGGGGACGCAGATCCACGCGACCGACAACTACCGCCGGGTCGTCGAACTCGTGCGTTCCGGGGCGATCGGCCCGATCAGCGAGTGCCACGTCTGGTGCGGGAAGACCTGGTCGGGAGGGGAACGGCCGAAGGACACTCCGCCGGTTCCCAAGAACATCCACTGGGACCTCTGGCTCGGTGCGGCTCCCGAACGACCGTACCACCCGACCTATCAGCCCGCGAATTGGCGGCGGTGGTGGGACTTCGGCAGCGGCACGCTCGGGGACATGGCCTGCCACTTGATGGACTTGCCGTTCTGGGCACTCGACCTGCGGCATCCCACCTCGGTGGAGTCAGCGGGACCGCCGGTCCACCCCGAGACCACGCCCCACTGGATGGTCGTCAAGTACGAGTTCCCCGCCCGAGGCGATGCGCCTCCAATCAAGCTGAACTGGTACGACGGCGAGAAGCGGCCCCCTCTCCTCGCGGAAGCGAAGTTGCCTGCCTGGGACATGGGCGTCCTGTTCGTGGGTAAGAAGGGGATGCTCATGGCCGACTACGGTCAACGGCTGCTCTTCCCCAAAGATGATTTCCGCGATTTCAAAGCCCCGGAGCCGACCATCGCGGCGTCGACCGGACACCACGCTGAGTGGATCACCGCGTGCAAGACGGGGAGCCCGACCACCTGCAACTTTGATTACTCCGGAGCGCTGACGGAGTCGGTCCTGCTGGGCAACGTCGCCTATCGCCTCGGCCAGAAGATCGAGTGGGACGCCGTCAACCTGAAGGCGACCAACTGTCCCAACGCCGATGCGTACCTCCAGCGCGAGTACCGTAAGGGTTGGGCACTGTCATAACTGTGTTCCTGTGAAAAAATGAACTTGTGCAGAGATCGGACTCTCATGATCGAACGACTTCGCTCGCTCGCGTTCCTGACAATTTTCGGTACGGCGGGAGCGGCGACCGCGGCCGGTCTGGAGCCGATCCAGTACAATAACCCAGGCCTGGTGGTCGACCTTGGCGTCGGCCTCTGGGCCTGGCCCTTGCCCATGGACTATGACCGGGACGGCGACCTTGACCTGCTCGTCTCCTGCCCCGACGTCCCGTTCAATGGGCTCTATTTTTTCGAGAACCCGGGGGGCGATCCGAAGGCCCCCGTGTTCAAGCCGCCGGTGCGACTGGGGCCGGCCCACAGGAACATTCAGCCCTCGTACGTCGATGGCGAGGTCCGGCTCTTGACGCCTGCGCAGGAACTCGTCGACTTTCGGGGGGGCCAGGCCGCGAAGCTCAATCGCGTCTACCCGCAAGAGAATGTTCACGACCCCAAGGCGAAGCTCCGGGCCAATCAGTGGAAGTACGCCGATTTTGATGGGGACGAGAAGCTCGACCTGATTGTGGGAGTGGAGGACTGGAGCGAGTACGGTTGGGATGACACGTTCGATGCACGCGGGCGCTGGATGCGCGGGCCGTTGCACGGGGTGGTTTACTGGCTCCGGAACCAGGGGACCAACGCCAAGCCCGAATACGCCAAGCCCGTGAAGGTCGAGGCCGGGGGCCGGCCGATCGACACGTTCGGCATGCCATCCCCCAACCTGGCCGACTTCGATGGGGACGGCGACCTCGACCTCATTTGCGGTGAGTTCGTCGACGGCCTGACCTACTTCGAGAATACCGGAACGAGGCAAGCCCCGGTCTACGCCAGGGGCCGCCGCCTGGTCGACGGCCAGGACAAGCCAATTCTCATGAACCTCGAGATGATCGTGCCGGTCGCGATCGACTGGGACAAGGACGGCGACGTTGACCTGGTCGTCGGCGATGAGGACGGCCGGGTCGCCCTGATCGAGCACACGGGGAAGGTCGTTGCCGGCTTGCCTCGGTTCCAGACCCCGGCCTACTTTCGCCAACAGGCTGCCGACCTCAAGTTCGGCGCCCTGGTTACCCCTTGCAGCGTGGATTGGGACGGCGACGGCGATGAGGACCTGGTCTGCGGCAATTCGTCGGGCGTGATCGGCCTGATCGAGAACCTCGATGGTGGCAACCCTCCGCGCTGGGCGGCCCCGCGTCTCCTGGAAGCCGCCGGCGCTCCGATCCGGATCATGGCCGGTCCGAACGGCTCAATCCAAGGCCCGTGCGAAGCCAAGTGGGGGTATACGACCCTGAGCGTGGCCGACTGGGATCGCGACGGCCAGCCTGATCTCATCGTCAACTCGATCTGGGGCAAGGTCATCTGGTATCGCAACGCTGGTACTCGCTCCAAGCCGGTCCTCGAAGCGGCCCGGCCCATCGAGGTCGAATGGCCTGGCACCCCAGTCAAACCGGAATGGACCTGGTGGGAGCCGGCGGGCAAGGCGCTCGCCACCCAGTGGCGGACGACCCCCGTGGTGGTCGACTGGACTCAGGATGGACTGCCGGACCTTGTCATGCTCGACCACGAGGGATACCTGGCGCTCTTCGAACGCGTCGAGCAGGGCGGTGCCTTGAAGCTGCTTCCTCCACGGCGTGTGTTCCGCATTGACTCGGCGTCAGAGTTCGATGCCAATCATAAGCCGACGAACGAAACGGGTGGATTGCTCCGGCTCAACGCGGGCAAGGCTGGCAAGAGCGGCCGACGGAAGCTCTGCGTGACGGATTGGGACGGCGACGGCCAACTCGATTTGCTGGTCAATACCCGCAACGTCGACGTCTTACGCAACACCGGGACGACCGATGGTCAGACCAATTTCGTTGGCCTCGGCGCGCTCGACGGCCGTGTTTTGGCGGGTCATGACACGAGCCCGACGGTCGTCGACTGGAACCGTGACAAGGTCCCCGACCTGCTCGTCGGCGCCGAGGACGGGCGGTTCTATTACCTCAAGAACCCTCGGACCCGCTGAACTTCACTCGCGAGCCGCTTCCGCCTGAATTGCTTCCCCCTGGGACCGCGGGCGTCCCGCCCGCTCTTGTATTTGAATGGAATCGAATTGAAGAGCGAGCGGGTCGCCCGCGGTCCCAGGGAAAGAAAGAACGCTGGCCGGCTTTTGGTTCGCAAGTCTGTTCAATGACTCGAGAACCAAGAGAAAGGCCCCGGTTGCAACGCAACCGGGGCCTTTCTCTTGTTGAGAGTCCCTGATGTCTGCAAAGGATTCGGTTTACAGATCACCTCAAGGGCTCACTTCGCCGCTCGGCTCTCAGCCTTGACGGATCCCCCTTGATCGGCTCGACCGGCTTGGCGGAACATCTCGCTGTTGCGATCGCCCCGTGAGAGGAGGTAGGAGGTCAGGTCGAGGACTTCGTCCTGGTTGAGCGTGTTGAACAGGCCCTCGGGCATCATGGACACGGGGGACGGCTTCATTTCTTCGATCTTGGTGCGGTCGACGTTCACCAGGCCGTTGGGGTCGAGCATATTGACGTTGATCGTCAGGTGGTCGCCGTTGAGGTTGACGATCCGGCCGGTGATGATGTCACCGTTGACCGTGGCGATGGTCACGGCCTCGTACTGGTCGCTGACCGTTTTGCTCGGCTGAACGATCGACTCGAGGAGGTCGCGGGCGCTGAATCGGCCGGAGGCGCCGGTCAGGTCGGGGCCGAACGAGCCCCCTTCGTTGTTGTAGCGATGGCATGAGGCGCACTGGGCGGCGCCGAAGAGGAGGCGGCCGCGATCGAAGTTGCGGCCTTTCAGGCCCTTATCCACGATCGGAACCAGTTCATCGAGGGTCCAGGCCTTCACGAACGGCCGGGGCGGACCGGCCGCGACGATGGCTTTCGGCGGGGGCGGCTCGGCGAGCAGCGATCCCAGCGCGGACTTTTCGGCGTCGTTGAGCGTGGCGATTGCGTCGTTGCGAATGATCTTGAGGAACCCGCGGAAGCTGTTCCCTCCCCGGTAGCCGTTCGCTTGCCCCAGCCATTCGAAGTAGGCCTTGCGGAGCTCAGGCGTCCAGCCGGTCTTGAGCACGCGGAGGGAGCGGGCGTATTCCAACTGCTCCTCCTGGGTGGGAGACTGCTGGAGCAAGGCGACCGTCTTGGCGGCGGCGTAGGGGGCTTCGAGGAAGACGACGATGGACGCCAGCTCGGCGTTGATGGCGGGGCCGCTGCCCGGGTAGATCGTGTCGAAGAAGGCGGTCAGGCGGGAGACGGTCGCGGCATCGGGGCGACCGAGACGATTGAGGACGACTTCGTAGACGCGGAGCAGGTCGAGCTTTTGAGCGTCGGAGAGCTTGGTCCAGGTCAGTCGGTTGAGCGACTCGAGGATTCGCCCTTGGAGCGCGGGATCGGGCTTGGCGTCGGTCGGCTTGCGGTGGAACGGGTCGTTGGCGCTGACCCTGGTGAGGGCCAGGAGGGCGGAGAGAGAGGCTTGCGGATCCTGCTCGGCCAGGGCGCGGTCGCGCCAGGTGTCGGGGTCTTGGTGCTCGATCGCGACCCGGGCGGCCCAGCGGATGAAGCGGTCGGGGCTGCCCAGGTGGGGCCAGGCGGTGTCGACGGCTTTCGGGTCGCGGTGGCCGTGGAATGCTTCAAGTTGGCGGCGAAGGGTGCGGGCTTCGGAGCCGGCGTCGATAGTCCCGGTGATGGCGGGGTTCGTCGGCTCATCGCCGGTGTAGGTGACGCGGTAGAGGCCCGACTGGGTCTTCCGGCCGCCCACGGCGAAGTACATGGCGCCGTCTTTGGGGTTGATGACGAGGTCGGTCAAGGCGAGCGGGGTGCCGGAGATGAATTCCTCGAGCTCACCCGTGAACGAGGCTCCATCGGGCTTGAGGTGCACGGCGTAGAGTTTGCCGTAGCTCCAGTCGCAAATGAAGTAGGCCTGCTGATACTTCGACGGGAACTTCGCTCCGTAGCCGAAGACGACGCCCGTGGGCGAGCCAGGGCCGATGTTCACCACGGCCCCGAGGCTATCCGGGTAGTAGGCGGGCCACTTGCCGGCTCCGTTCCGCCAGCCGAACTCCGCGCCACTGACGACGTGGTTGACCCGGGTGGGGCGATACCAGGGCGTGTTCATATCCCATTCCATGTCGGCGTCGTAGGCGAACAGCTCCCCTTCATGGTTGTAGGCGGCGTCGAATTCGTTGCGGAAGCCGTTGGCGATCAGCTCCCACTTCTTGCCGTCGGGATCGGTCTGGTAGATGCAGCCGCCGGGGGCGAGGGTGTCGCGCATGAAGCCGTTGCCGTCGGGCATGCGCGGGAGCAGGTGGTCTTCACCCCAGATCCGCGGCACGCGCGACTCATCCACGGCGATCGGCTTGGTGGCGTTGCCGCAGACGATCGTGAGCGACTTACCGCCCGGGCTGAGCAGGACCGCGTGTGGGCCGTGCTCCCCCCCGCCATCGATCTGGCGGAGCAGTTCGACCTTGTCGAGCTGGTCGTCGTTGTTGGTGTCGGTGACCCGGTAGAGTCCGCTCTTGAACTTGCCGCCGGTGTTCACGACGACGTAGAGGCTGTCGAACGCCCAGAGCAACCCCTGCGCTTCGCCGATCTCGACGGCGATTGGCTCGACCTTGAGGTCTTCGGCCTTGCCGTCGATCGCCGGGAGCGAGACCCGGTAGAGCTTGCCGTACTGGTCCGAGACGATGAGCCGGCCTTTCGGGTCGGTCGTCATGTTGACCCACGACCCTTGCTCGTCTTTGGGGACCGAGTAGAGGAGGTCGACTTGAAAGCCCTTGAGCGGCTTGAGCCGTTCGGCCGGTGTGGCGGAGGCGCGACTGGGGCGGTCGGCCGCCCAGGTGGCTGTCGAGCACGTGGCGAACAGCGCGATGGCCAGCGCCGTACGCGTCAAAGAGCGATGCATCGTGGTCGGACCCTATCGAAGTGGCCCCCGGCCCGCTCGGCCGGGAAAGAGAGGAACCGGCCGACGATTCGGCCGGCTCGAGATGGTTCCGGAGAGACGAGAACGCGGACCGAGGACCCCAGATGGCGGGGCCGGACGGTCCGCGTGGCGATTCGCGCGGATTTCAGACGAAGAGCCGGGTCACGGCCTCGGCCTTGACCAGCTCGCGCGGCTGGTTCAGGTGGTTGTAGACGATGGTCGCCGGGTCGATCCCGAACGTGCGGTAGATCGTCGCCAGCAGCTCGCCGGGGTGGACCGGGTCTTCCGCGGGGGCCGATCCGGTCTTGTCCGACTTGCCGTGGACGTTGCCGCGCTTGATCCCGGCGCCCGCGACGACGGCCGTGTAGCAGTAGGGCCAGTGGTCTCGGCCGTCGGCACTGTTGCCGTTGCCCGAGGTGCTGACCCCCTTTTGCGGACTCCGGCCGAACTCGCCGACGGCCACCACCAACGTTTCATCGAGCATCCCACGCTCGTCGAGGTCGGTGAGCAGGGCGGACAGGCCGGTGTCGAGCATCGGCCCGGACTGATCCTTCATCCGCTGGGTCAGGCCGACGTGGTGGTCCCACGAGTGGTTGTCGGAGTTCGCCACCTTGGGCCAAACCACTTCGACGACCCGGGTGCCGGCCTCGACCAGGCGTCGAGCGAGCAGGCAGCTTTGCCCGAACGTGTTCCGGCCGTAGGAGTCGCGCGTCTTGGGGGTCTCTTGCTCGAGGTTGAACGCCTCACGCGCCCGGCCCGAGACGATCAGCTTCAGGGCGCGATCGTAATACTCGTCGAGGTTGTAGTCGGTCACGGCCTTTTCGAGCACCGGCATGCCCGAGTTAATCGCGTCGCGGAGCTTGGCCCGGCGCTCGAGCCGGACGGAGAAGACTTCGGGCCGGAGCTGAAGGTCGTCGACCTTGATCCGGCTCATCTTCGCCATGTCCATGTCGTCACCCTCGGGATAGAGGGTGTAGGGGTCGAACGCCTTGCCCAGGAAGCCGGCCGTCCCCCCCTTGCCGACGACGTTCGACTCTTGGAGCGGGCGCGGAAGCATGACGAACGGAAGCATCGGCTCGGTCGGCGGCTTGAGCCGGATCAGGTTCGACCCGAAGTTCGGGAAGTCCTTCGGGCTCGGGGGCTCGAGCTGACCGGACGGGCTGACCTTGTCGGTCGTGTAGCCGGTCATCATCTGGTAGATGGCGGCCGTGTGGTTGAACAGGCCGTTGGGCGTGTAGCTCATCGACCGGATCAGCGTGAATTTATCGGTGATCTGCGCCAGCTTGGGGAGGATCTCGGTGAACCGGACGCCGGGGACCTTGGTGTCGATCGGCTTGAACTCGCTCCGGACGTTGTCCGGCACGTTGTCCTTGGGATCCCAGAGGTCGAGGTGGCTCGGCCCCCCCTGGAGGTAGACCATGATGATGCTCTTGGCCTTCCCCCAGCCTGCGCCCCCGATTTTAGGGGCGGTTGTCGTGGCGGCCGAGGCGGCCTGGAGCTGGAAGAGCGAGCCGAGCGAGAGGCCCATCAGGCTCGATCCGCCCACACGGAGGATGTCCCGGCGGGTCATCCCCAGGTGTGAGTCGCACAGGTCTTTCCCAGGCCGTCCGGGGACAATGATCATCGCGAAGCTCCTTGTGGTTCGAGCGTTCCGACCGATTCTCCCCCAGCCGTGAGCCGGAGGGAAGAGGTCAGTCGGAGCGATCGGCGGGTTGGCCTCAGCGCGTGAGACCCGAGTTTGAGACCTTGAGCGGGATCATCAATGATTGAACAGGAACGCCGGACTGTTGATCAAGGCCCAGGCGACGTCCTGGGCGGTGGTGAGTCGTCTCGCGGTGGCCTGCTGGATACTCATCTCGACGTCTTTGCGAAGCTGGGCCAGGGTGGTGTCGACCGGCACCGGCTTGCGCGCAAACTCGAGCTGGTTCCGTAGGTCCTGAAGCTTGGGATCGACCGGCAGGGGGGCCTTGCTTGCGTTCACGGCGTTGCGCTTCTTGGTGAACTCCGGGTCGACCGCGCGGTGGTAGGCGAGGAGAACCTCTTGCTGGGCCTTGGTCCGGACCTCGGGGGCGGTCGCCACGATCGCTCGCAGGTCTTCGGGTAGGCCCAGGCCGATCGGTTTGGCCAGGCGCGTGACCGAGACCCGGAACCGGCCCGGCATGAACTGTTTGCCGTTGAACAGGTGGCTCATGGTGACCGTGAGCACGGTCCCACCGTCGAAGCCCACCGGCTCGCCGGTCTCGAAGGTCGCCCAGTGGTTCACACCGTACGCGGGCGAGATCGCCCAGCCCTTGCCGCCGTTGGGAGAGCCGTCGACCGTATGCTTGATCTCGAAGCCGGCCTGGCTGAAGTCGGCCAGCGGCGTGGTCAGCATGATCGGCTTCGTTTTCTTGGGGTCAGCTTTGGACGCGGCGGTCACCTTGATCTCGTTGATCACGAAGTTCCCGTCCGAAGCCCGTCCCGGCCCTTTGTTCGGTAGGCTGTCGTCGGGCAAGAGCTCGAGCCGGATCCCGGTGATCCCGGTCAGGTCGGTCGGGGCGACGAATCGCACGACGCCTTGCTCGTCCTTGCCCGAGACCAAGACGGTCGCGTCGGGCAGGATCTTGAAGCTGGCCCCGTTGCGGTCGTCGACGGCCGACGGGGTCAGCGGCTGCCACTGCGCGATCGGCGACTGCCCTTTCTCCCAGGCGGCGACCTTGGCGGGCAGGCCGGCCTCGTAGGCGTTCGCATCGGCCTCGAGCTTGGCGGTCTGCTCGGCTTTCTGCTTCTCGCGTTCGGCCAGCTTGGGGGCGAGCTCCGCCTCATAGGCGGTCAGGCTCGCCTGAGCCGTGGCGATGCCGGCTTCCCGTTCGCGTTCCAGTTGGGGACGCTTGAGGGCGAACTCGGCCTCACGCTTACCCAACTCCATGGCCATCGTCCGGTGATCTTCATCGATCGACTGGAGGTCCTTCAGGCAGGCCGCAATTTCGGGCGGGGTGGCCGCGCGATTCAAGACCCGCATGAAGAGCTCGTTGACGAGCTTGGCGTCGTCCGTCTCGCGGCCCACCAGCTTCGAGATCTCGTTGCCCGGGTCGGCTATGGCGTCGGCCAGGGTCGGGCCGCTCACCAGGGCCATGATCGGGCCGAGCTGGAGGCCGCTCGACCGTTCGCACTCGCAGGCACTTTCGCGGACCGGGCGGCCGAACGTCGACAGGAAGCCGCTCGGCAACTCCACCCCGGAGTCGGGCAAGGCCGCGGCGCGGATGCCGGCCGGCACGCCTGGGAACTTCGACTGCGATCCGGTGACCCGGTAGACCGCGTCGAGCAACACTTCCGCCGGCAAACGCCGGGCGGCCGCGTGCGAGCCATTGATCTTGTCGTCTTCATTCCACTTGTTCGTGGCCACCGAAAGCTGGTAGGTCCGCGACTTGCAGATCAGCCGCAGGATGTGCCGGGCGTCGAAGTTCGAGCCGACGAATTCCTGGGTCAGGTAGTCGAGCAGCTCGGGGTTGGTGGCCGGGTTGCCCGCGCGGATGTCGTCGATCGGCTCAATGACCCCGACGCCGAAGAGGTAGCCCCAGAGCCGGTTGACGTAGCTCCGGGCGAAGTAGGGGTTGTCCTTGGCCGTGATCCAGTCGGCCAGGTTTTCGCGACGGCTAGCCGTTTCGACGACCTTGTGCGAGGCGGGGAAGGGGAACTTCGGCGGCGTGACCTGCTTGGTGCGGTCGTGCTGGACCTCACCGGTCTTCTTGTCGAACACCTCTTCGTAGAGCGCGGTGGCGCCTTCGACGGCCGTCCCGCCGATCTTCCTTCCCTTGCTCTCGGGGTCTTCCTTGAAGCCGACCTGCGCGAAGTAGGCCGACGTCTCATAGTACTGGTCTTGCGTCCAGCGCTCGAACGGGTGGTCGTGGCACTTATTACAGTTGAACCGAACTCCCAGGAAGAGCTGGGTGGTGTTCTCCATGATCGCGGTCGGCTCGCGGAGAATCTTGTAATAGGCCGCCGCGGGGTTGACTCGGTTCGAGCCCGAGGAGGTCAGGATCGTCCGGACAAGCTGGTCGTACGGCAGGTTCTTCTCGACCTGCTGGCGGATCCACTGGCGGAAGGCCGAGGCCCCCGCGACGTCGAGGAACTTCCGGTTCACTTGCAGCAGGTCGGCCCACTTATTGGTCCAGTAGTCCACATAGTCGGGGCTGCCGATAAGTCGATCGACCAGCTCGTCGCGCTTGACGCGCGACTCTTTCGGGTCGTCGAGGAAGTGACGCACGTCATCGGCCGAGGGGGGAAGCCCGGTCAGGTCGAGGTAGACGCGGCGGAGGAACTCGCCGTCGGAGCAGAGCTCCGAGGGGAGGATCTTCATCCGCTGCCACTTGGCGGCCGTCAGCTCATCGATCTTGTTGTAGGTGGGGGGCTGCTCCCAGACGAACCCGGTGCGGTCGCCCATGACGGTGAGCGTGGAGGCGGCATAGGCACCTTCGTAGCGAGCGAGGATGGGGGCCTCGCCGCGTCGGAGTGCGGTCATCAGGCCGCCCCGGTCGGCGATCGCCACCTCGTTGTTGCCGCTCTCGAGGAACGCTTCACGGGTCACGTCGCGGATCTCGCCGCTGGCGTAGGTCGCCAGGACGCGGAGCTGCTGCCGGGCGCCGATTTGCTGGACGACCGGGTCGGCCGGGAAGACCTCGATTTTCTGAACCTTGGGGGTCGCGGCCTCGAGCTTGGCTCCGTCGTTGATCCAGTCGCGGAGGATCTCGTAGTAGGGCTCGCCGGGCTGCATGACCTGGCCGCCGACGTGGGGAACGCTGCTGGTTGCTTTCAAGAGCATCAGGCTATCGTCAGGCGAGGCGAGGTTCACGCGGCGGGCGCCGTGGTCGTCGGTCAGGGCCCGGACGTCGAACAACGGGTCGTAGCCGCGGAGGGAGAGCTTGAAGCCGTTCTTCCCCTGGGCTGAGCCGTGACAGGTCCCCGCGTTGCAACCGAGGCGTGAGAGGACCGGATTGACGTCGTGGACGTAGTCGACCCGGATCGCGGTGTCGGCCCCGATGACCGTCACCGGCACCTCGGCGGTCTTGCCGCCGATCGACAGGCTCAAGGTGGCCTTGCCATCACTCTTCGGTCGGATCAGGCCGCCGGGCGTGGTCGCGGCCACGGGGGTCGAGAAGTTCGCGGTCACCTGCCGGGTCACGTCGATCCGGTCGCCGGTCTCCGTCTTCGCCGTCACGACGAGTTGAACGTAGTCGAACCGATTCCTGAGCTCGACCGCCGGGGGTTGGACCGTCAGTTCGGCGATCGACGCGCCCTTGGGGAGCGATTCGGTCGCGGTCGGCCCTTGCGGCTGGCTGACTGCATTCGCCACCGAGGCCGGTCGTTCGGGCGGGGTGCCACCCAGCGGGACCGGTGGGAACTCCTTGGTGAGCTTGCCCCCCTCGGTCTCGATGAGGCGGATGAGACCGTCGGCCCCGCCCGCGGCGACGGCCAGGCCGTCGGGCCGAACCGCCACCGCATAGATGCCGCCTTGGGGCACGGGGAGGCTTGCCAGTCGCTTCGCCGAGTCTTTTTGAGCCTTGTTCAGCTCGGTCCGCTCTTCGGCCGAGCGGCTCTTGCCTTCCTTCGCCAGGATCTTCTTGATCGGGTCGGACGCCTTGGCCGGGTCGAATTCATAGGCGTAGATGTCGATTTGCCCCCGGCCGTCGAGGCTGCTGCCGGCGGCGAACCGCTTGCCGTCCGCGCTGGTGGAGACGCTGAAGATCCGCCCGGGCATGGCCTCGAACGAAGCGACATGGTTGTCGTCATCGCCGATCCTGCGTGCGGTCTCGCGATGGATCCGGTAGATCTTGGGGACGCCGTCCGACCCTCCCATGAGGATCTCGTCGCGGTTGGGGTGCCGTGTGACCGACGCCAGGCCCCCTTTGAGGGCCCCGGGGGTGATCGACGTGATGTTGTCGACGAACCGCTGGGTGGCCACTTCGGTCAGCTTGGCCGTCATGTCGCGGCCGACCGACATCAGGTGGGAGCCATCGGTCGAGAACGCGGTGTCGAGCACCCAGTCGTTGTGCGACCCCATGTAGACGACCTGCTGGCCGGTCTGGGAGTCAATGGCCCTGACCGTGTTGTCGGAGCAGCCGAAGGCGATCTTGCCGCCGTCGGGCGACCAGCTTGCGCCATAGACGGTGTCGAACGTCACCGGAACCGACATCGCGAGCTTCTGGGGCGCGACGGTCCAGACTTGCACCTCACCCATGCGCCCGGGACGGCCGCCGGTGATCGCGAGCCGCTTGCCGTCGGGCGAGAACCGGACCGACTCGATCCGTTCGGAGAGTCCGATCAAGCGGCCGACCAGCTCGGAGCCGTCCGCCTTCCAGAGCAGGACTTCGTGGAATCCGCCAATCGCCAGGACCTGGCCGTCGGGCGAGTAGTCGAGCGCGGTGATGACCGGGGGACGCGTGTAGACGGGGGGATGGTCCTTATCATAGCGGACCAAGGCGGCGGCCGGGGTATCGTCGCCGGCCCCTTGCGCGACCCAGCGGCGGATCAGGTCGAGCTCCGCCGGGCTCAAGGGGGGCTTCTCCTTGGGCATCGCCGCTTTCCCCGCCTCGGGAGTGACCTGCTCGAGCAGGTGGCTCTCCTCGAGATTCTTGGGGACGATCGCCGTCAGTTTCGACTCGCCACCGGCCAGGAGCCGGTCGAACGCGGTCATGACGTATCCACCGCCCGCCTTGGCCGGTTGATGGCAGCCCTGGCATTGCGCCTGGAAGATCGGGCGAATCTGCTTGTAGTAGCTGACCGCCTCATCGGTCGCGGCGGGCTTCGCGGGGTCGTCGGCCGCACGTGCGGCGATGGGAAGCGCGACCAGGATCGAGAAGGCCAGAACCCGCAGGTTCCACGTCTGTCTCATTGCCATCTGGCTCACTCCTCGATAGGGCCCGTGGCTGGTTCCAAGGGGGCGGAAACTTGGAACGAACGAAGTCGGACCGGGACGCACAACGGTCGAGGCGGGCGGAAAGTCGGTGTCGCGTGGGCAACCCACGGGCGATCAGTTTAGGGAAGGTTTAACCTTTGCACTGTAGCGAGCGAAAGTCGCCGCTGTCAACGCAATGGTGAAATCCAACGTCAAACGCGACGGTTCTCTCCAGAACCCCTCGAGTCGGGGCCGGGGACCAGCCGCGAACTGGGGGTTGACCGAAGCGTCATGCGCGTGGCTCCGAAACCGATTTTGGGGCGCAAGTCGGTGCCAGGGCGACCGGCCTTGGGAGCCGCGGTATCATAAAAATCGGCTGCGGTCGGGGCGACCGACTTCCATCGACCGAAGCGGCGGCGGATCGAGGCGTTGCCGGCTTGTCTCAGCAGGAATGAACCAGGGAGAACGATGATGAGTTCATCGACGGGTGTTTCTCGACGGGGCTTGGTCCGGCTCGGGGCGTCGGCCGCCCTGCTTGCGCCGCTGGCCGGGTTGGCTCCACGCGTGGTGGCCGCGGCGGGTGAAGCGGAATCCGCCAAAGTGGGGGACGATCCTTGGTTGGGCCTCAAGGTCGGGGTGGCCTCTTACAGCCTCAGCAAGCTCGCGCTCGACGACGCGATCAAGGGCATTCGTCGGGTCGGGGTGAACTACGTCTCGATCAAGGACTCCCACCTCTCGCTGAAGAGCACTGCCGAGCAGCGGCAAGCCGTGGTCCGCAAGTTCCGCGACGCCGGGATCACTCCCTTGAGCTGCGGCGTGGTGGGCCTGAACGACGATGAGGCCAGCCTCCGCAACGCGTTCGAGTACGCGCGTGACGCCGGCATCCCGACCATCGTCTGCAAGCCGACGCGGCAATCCCTCGCGCAACTGGATAAGTTGGTCAAAGAGTTCAATATTCGCCTGGCCATCCACAACCACGGTCCCGAAGACAAAGTTTGGCCCTCGCCGCTCGATGCCTGGGAGGCCGTGCAGCCCTTCGACGAGCGGATCGGCGTCTGTATCGACGTGGGCCACACCGCGCGGTGTGGGGTGGACCCCGCCGTTGCGATTCGCAAGTGTGCGCCCCGGCTCTACGACCTGCATTTCAAGGACCTGAGCAGCCGCGAGGGGAAGTCGAAGCCGGTGGTCGTCGGCTGGGGAGTGCTCGACACGCTCGCGATGTTACGTGCCCTGCTCGAGATCAAGTATCCCTACCACGTCGGTCTCGAGTACGAAGCCGATATGAACGACCCGCTACCCGGTGTCGCCGAGAGCATCGGTTATGTGCGGGGTGCCCTCGCCGGCCTGAAGCATGCGGGAGCATGATCGGTCGGGCTAAGGTTTGATTCGCTTGCGCGGTCGGGTTGGGGCCTCGGCTTTGGCCTCGACGACCTCGAACCCGACCGCCGATGGATCGTCCGGGTCGCCGTTGTCGTTGACCGTGATCTCCTCGCTTGGCTCGATCTTGCGAAGCGATGTGAAGACCTTGATCTGTTGGAGAATTCTAAGGGGTCAGGAGCCGATATGGCTATATCAGCTTCTGACCCCTTTGAATTCTCCGGCAAGTCGTTTCACTGCGTTGGCACTTCGGGTTGCTGCGATTTCGAGCGGTGTTTCCGTTCTCTCGCTCGGATTCCTATCGAAAACAGGAGTGAGTAGGTGTCATCCAGGACCGCAACGCAATCCGCGTAGCCCGCCCGCCAGAGTTCCATGCGGCTCAAGCGCAGCGCTGTGATCGCATAGAAGAATTCGTCGCCGAGCTTGGCGGGCGAAAGCGGGACCACCCGCGCAGATGACGTCCATTTCCACCTTGGAATCAGCTTCTTCAACTCGTAAATCAGTCGTTTCAACAACGCCGGTGGTACTCTGTCCTCGTGTGGTGGCAAATATCTTTCGGGCACGAATTGCTGGAGAAATGCGATTGTTCTTGCACACCGAATCATAAAAACCACCAATCGAATATCGTCGATCGACAGGGTCGGCGCAGCTTGAGGCTTTGGAGCCTCGATGCCCTTGGGATTGGCTTGGATCTCAGTTCCTCCTCATATGCGGGTATCCAAACGAGTATCTGGCCCCCAATGGAACCGGCCCCGTCCGCGGGACCTGAATCCCTTCCCTGGGCAGTTCCGGCGAGTTTAGCCGCTCTGATCAGCCTTCGCCACTTGATCTCACCCCTCGGCCCATCCCGCGACTCCCCGGCCCCCGATCTTGTGGTTGCCAATCCAAGTCCGAAAGCAAGGACAGGCATTGCGAGCCTGGGTTCACAATGCATGTCCTGGTGGATTCCTCGGCTCGATCTCGCAAAGCGATCTGAAGACCTTGATCTGTTGGCTCCGCTCATCCTAGCGGGCGTTGGGGCGGAACGAATGGTTGTAGAGCGAACCGTAGCCGAGGGCCAAGGCCACGGTGCTCTTGTTTCACAAAAATTCAAATGCGAAAATAGATGATATGATTATATCGTCTCATGACCCCTTTGAATTCCTCCTTGCTTCGTCACCGCCGCTCCACTCAGTTCGTTTCTGAGGCGGAGCATGGGGCATTCTGTCCCTTCACGCAAGCGGTTTCTTCCGTGGCGCACGGGCGTACAACGACCCAGCTCCAGGAATCGAAGCACCCTCTAAAGCGAAGGAAGGCTGGAAGTCAAAGCTTCTGGGCTGGCCTCGTCAAATAAACCGTGCAGCCGCCTTCGTCGTCGAAGATGAGGGAGCAACAGCCTGCAGTAGGGCGTGAGGGGGCAAGGACGGCAGACATTTTCCCGAGAAGGGCGCCCAGGCTCTTCAGTGATTGCTGCGAGGACTCAGGCTCAGGGGCGGGGGCGTCGGAGACGTTCCAAGGCGTGCAGGTTGAGTAAACGGCGGAGGCGTGCTGCTTGATGTGCGTCACCGCAGATTCTTTAGGGAGCTGATGGTGATTCGACGGGGTGACGACCGCGACAGGCTTGTCCTTCCAGCAGAATCGTTCCCAGAGCTGATCGCAGTAGCCATTCGGCGAGCCATGATGGCTGACCTTGACCGCCGTTGCCTTCAGCATGTGGTCGGCATACCTGCCTAACAGCTCCTCCCATCCCTTCTTTTCAAGGTCGCCGCCGAGGAAAACTACCGTCTTTCCGTAAGTTAATTTTAGAACAACTGATATGTTGTTGTGGTGCGTCCTGGTGAGTTTCTTGCCCAGTTTTCCTTCCGGCGTGACGCAGCCGATGATAGCCGCCTGGTAGAGTTCGGCCTGGTTGCCCGTGGGCGACAGGCTTTCGATGTGGTATTGCTTCGGCCCTTCGATGGCTGGCGGGTAGAGCGACGCCCGTCCCGTGGCGTACTCCACGTTCATGGTATTGGACTGAACGCCTTCCAGCGATTTTCCGAAGAGGGCGAGCAGCTCGTCCGCCGTCCGGCTGAACTCGCTTTGCCCCTTTACGATGGCCTTAGCCTCGTAGTAGTGGATCAGGTTGTTGATGTGCTCGTGCGACAAGCTCCCGAACCGCCAGAACTCGCGCGGGCGGAATTCTTCAAGCAGCTCGGCCATCCCCATGAAGTGGTCTTGGTGGGGATGCGTCAGGCAGACGAAATGGAGCTGGGGCACTTCGTGCGCACGCAGAAACAGGGCGGTTGAATTGTAATCGCCGCTGTCCGGAGATGTGGTGAAGCAGTCAACCACGCCCCACCGACCGTCCGGCATCCTGATTACAATGCTCTCGCCCTGCCCACCGCCGAGGATATGAACCTCTAGGGACGCCTTTTCAATACCTGACGCCTGGGTCATTTCGGGGGAGGACCTTATTAATCTTCTCGCGGATCGCCCTAATGTCTTCGTCAGTCAGCTCGACGTCGGGGACGGCTTCGATCTCGATGCGGGTTCCGCCATCCGTTTCGACCGTCTTGCAGATGAAGCGGTCCTCTTCCTCGATCCCCTTTTCGGCGAACTCTGCGGCGGGATACTGAGCGTAGTACACCCTGCCATTGGCTCTGCTCGTGAGCGTCAGGCTGGCGGTATCCCCGTCGATGCAGTTCAGCACCCCGTCTAAAGTTTCAAGCACGGTCTCCACCTTGGGGCTGGAGAGCAGCATCTGCCGTTTCAGCGATTCGAGAAGGGACTGAGCCTCTGGCAGAGCGTTCCCTTCCAAAAGGGTTGAAATTTTGGCAAGCACATCCGCCAGCTTCGCATCTACGGGTGCGGTCACGGCGCGAGGGCTAACCTTCGTGTCGCGTTCAGGCATCTTCACGACGCCGTGTTGCTTGGCGTCTTTGTTCCGTAACCGCGCGGATTCCAGGAAGATCGACTTGGGATCGGCAGGGGTGGGGACTTCGTCCTTCAGCACGCGGTCCGCCTCTTCCGCCTCTTCCGCCTCTTCCGCCTCTTCCGCCTCTTCCGCCTCTTCCGCATCCTCGTAATCGAAGGACGCGATCTGGATGTCTTCCGTCCAGCGAGTGACTGGATACCGTTCACGCCCGCTCCGTGCGATGCTTCCTCCTATCAGTTCCTTATTCATGAGTGCCAGCCCCGGAAATCAGTGTTCGGATAGGCAGTTTGGAGAGCGTTTCGGTGGCGAGAGTCGCCTTTTGCAAGGCTCGCTCGCATTCCCGCAGAAGCATTTCGACGTCGCCCTTGTCCATGGCGAGGCTGATGCCGTTGTCCCCCTCCAGGCTCACGTACTTCAAGCGGAGGGTGAAGGAAACAACCGCACCATCGATCCGGCTTAGCTCGTCATCGAAGACGGGCCGTACGTCCGTAACAATGCGCGCCGACTGAACCAGGTTCTCGTAATCATAGGACAGGTCCAGGGCCTTAGCGATCGTGGCGATCCTACCGGAAGAGAGCAAACGGCGGAACGCCGCCTCGGTCCCCTCCCACGCGGCCGCGACCTCCGTCCCGCTGTCCCGCAGGGCGGCCTTCAGCCCGCTAAGCACATCATCGACTTCAAGCCCACGACGGCGACGAAGACTGGCGAAGGAGAGTAGCTGCCGTGTGACTGGATCGACAGCCTCCGGGTTCTCTCGGATGGTTTCCGTGACCACGCGGTTCAGCTCAGGCGGAGAAAATGGCGGAGGTGTGACGGTCTCAATCTGTTCAGCCAGCCGGTTCAGTGTTTCCGACCCAAGCTCGACGATTGCTTTTAAGTCGGAGATTTGAGTCTTGGACAGTCGGAGTTGGATAGCCATTTTCAACCGCTCTCGCCCTCTAAGCGAAATTCTCCAGAATTCTCAGGCTTCGCCTCTTGCCAATGAATATACCTCACGTTCTCTAACGATATCCGGGACGAGTGGTGGAGACAAGGAGTCAGTTGACAGTCGCGGACGGTTCAAGGCGGATAATCAACACCCCTTAGCCGCTAGAACGAGATTTATGACTGCTTGAATGGTGGTGCTGTTGGCGTGTGGCCATTTGACCACTAATTCACGAGGCGCCGCATCCGTGCAAACATCGTGCAGGCAGGCCTCATGCGGATCCAATGACAAGGACATGCATTGCGAGCCTGGGTTTACAATGCGCGTCATTGTGGTTTCACGACCTAGGCCACGGGAAGCCGAGCTGCCGGATACACGGCGACATGGGAGTCGACAGTGGCGATTGTCAGCCCGTGTTGAAGTGCCTGGGCAATCAGCAGGCGGTCGAACGGGTCGCGATGCAGTGCGGGGAGGTTGGCGAGGTGGGGCATCGCACCCTCATCGATCGGCAGGGCATCGATGCCGTGGGCATCCCGCTGCTGAGGCAGGTAGTCGGCCGGCGGGGCAGGGAGCGGGAGTTTCCCCAAGCCGTGCTTGATGACCGCCTCCCAGATCGAGGCGGCGCTCAGGTACACTTCGTTCGCGGGCTCCTGGATGGCGGCCAGGAAGGGCGCGGGCAGCCTCGGGTCGGCGGTGATGTACCAGAGGAACACATGGGTATCGAGCAGCAGCTTCATCGCTCCTCGAACGCCCGAAGGAGGTCGTCGGGTAACGGGGCGTCGAAGTCGGCTGGTACGGTGAACGACCCGGCGGCCAGCCCGAACGGTCGCGGCCCGCGGGCGGCCGAAGCAAGCGGGCAGAGTTCGGCCACCGGTCGGCCGTCGCGGGCGACGACAAGGCGCTCCCCGGCCTCGACGCGGTCGAGGAGCCCGGAGGGGTCCCGCTCCAGGTCTTGCAGGCTGATGGTACTCATAGAGGTTATTCTATCCCGTCCACGCGGACATGAGTAGGTTGAGAGCGGTTTTTCCCTCGGATTGCACAGGGAACCTGCGTGGCACCATCCGGGGGCCGGGCTAAGGTTTGATTCGCTTCCGCGGTCGGGTTGGGGCCTCGGCTTTGGCCTCGACGACCGCGAACCCGACCGCCGATTGATCGTCCGGATCGCCGTTGTAGTTGACCGTGATCTCCTCGCCCGGCTCGATCTCGCGAAGCGATGTGAAGACCTTGATCTGTTGGCCCCGGTCGTCATAGCGGGCGTTGGGGCGGAACGAATGGTTGTAGAGCGAACCGTAGCCGAGGGCCAAGGCCACGGTGCTCTTGTTCCACACGAAGCAGTAGTTCCCGAGGCTCGTCCAGGCCGAGCCCTGATTGAGATCCTCGACGGGCACGACGAGCACGGGAACCCGTTCGATCACCTCACCCGCTTCGATTCGCCGGCGCGCGAAGACACCGCGTCCCTTGCCCGGGGAACGCCGGACCTCAATCGCGTCCGAATGCTCAAGCACCATCCCTTGCGCTCCGCGGTCCCTGCTCCCGCCCCGTCAACCCATCAGGTCGACGACGGCGAGGCTTCGGTCGAGATTCAATGACGACTTCAGGTCGGCCACCAGCAGGCGGTGCCGATTGCCATCGTCGGTGGGGACGGTGAGATAGAGGTGCCCTTTGTAGATCACTCCACTTGCGGATCGGTCGCTTGCCTCGGAGGATCTGCGCGACTCTTCCCACGCCTGGACCGCCAGGATGATCTCTTCCTCGGCGTTCTGTAGCGCTCGTTGAATGACGTTCATCCACCTCTCCCAGGCTCGCTTTTCTTCGATCGCGGCATGGCTCCGACCGAACGCTCCGGCCTCCTCCTGAAAGTGCTTGCTGTTTTCGAGCCGGCGGCGAACTTCGGTCAGCCGATGCTTGAGTTCCAGGAAGTGATCGAGCGCCGACTCGGTCTGCTCGATGGCCAGGGCGCGGTGATTGGCGATCGATTCGGTGACGACCGTCAGCGGCGCGAGCTCGGCGTAGCTCACCATGTGCGGCTTGTGGACGCCCGAGGGCCGTGACCTTCTCGAGAACGAGCGGCAGAAGGATGAGAGGCTGTCGAATGTCTTGCTCGATGACGAAAGATCATCCACCGCCGCCCTCCTTTTGAAGATGGAGTGACCGGAGTACGACTGACCCGCGGCTCACAACACCCGCGTTGTCGGCCTCGAGACCCAGAAGAGGGTGAGCGGTGCCCACCCTACGAGGACCCCTCTTGTCCGAATCGCAGATTTTCATCGACCGCCCGTATAAGAGAAGCTTATGTTTAGCTCATCGGCAAACTGAGTCCCCAAATACCGGTTGAGACCTGGGGTTTTTTGGTCAGGGCCGGCCGCCTGTAGGGGTTGTCGGGCTGGTGTGGAATGTCGGGACGTCCTAGGCACTCCACCCAAGGCGCTGTTGCGACCCGGGCGACTGCGTGCTTGCGTACGCAAGTGAAGCGGGTCAAGCTGAACGTCTGGGTTTGAAACGCTCCGATCGGCGGGGCGCGGGTTGGTGAGCTCGGTCTCATTCGCTTCGGGAGGGCCTGCGATGCCAAGTTCGGACGTGTTTCGTCGTGGCGTGGGGCTGGTCGCGGCGTTCGGAATCGCCCTCGGTCTCGGACTCGTGAGCCTGGGGGCGGATCGGCCCGCCGACGAAGTGCCGGCTCCGGCCGGTCCGAGCCAGGTTCCCGACGCGTGGCTCGAGGGAACCCGGAGCGCGCGGGCCAAGCGGTTCGCCGAGTTGTTGAAGGAGGGGGACAACCCACCGGCGCTGAAGGTCGGGGAATGGAAGAACGCCGAGTCGTTGGCGTGGGGCGATCTCAAGGGCAAGGTCGTCCTGCTCGACTTCTGGGCCACGTGGTGCGGGCCTTGCCTCGCGAGCATTCCCCACAACAATGACCTCTACGCGCGTTACAAGGGGGACGGACTCGTCCTGATTGGGGTCTGCCATAGTCGCGGGGCCGACCTGATGGGCAAGACGGCCGACGACAAGGGGATCAAGTACCCGGTTGCCGCCGACGTCGACGGTGCGACCGTCGCGGCCTTCGCCGTGGACAGCTTCCCCGACTACTATTTCATCGACCGCGCCGGCAAGCTTCGGATCCTCGACTGCAAGAATGATCACGTTGAGGATGCCATCAAGCTCCTCCTGGCCGAGAAGGTGAACTGAAGTGAGGTGGGTTGTCCCCGGGCACACGCTCCCGCGAACGTTCTACGATCGCAACACGGAAACGGTGGCCAAAGAGCTCCTCGGGATGCACTTGGTGCATCGCGTTGACGGTCAGCCGCGCATCGGGCGGATCGTCGAGACCGAGGCTTACCTCGGTCCTCACGACCTCGCCGCTCATACCTCACGAGGGCGGACCGCACGCACGGAGGTGATGTTCGGTCCGCCCGGCTATGCTTACGTCTACTTGATTTACGGGATCTATCACTGTTTGAATGCCGTGACCGAAGCGGCAGGTCATGGGTCGGCCGTCCTCTTCCGTGCGCTGGAGCCGATCGAGAATCTCGAAGGGGGGACAAAAGGCCCGGGCCTCCTCTGCCGCGCGATGGGGATCGACCGCCGGCTCTACGGACACGACCTCACGAGCGATGACTTCTTCATCGCCGCGCCCGAGCGATCCGAGCCGTTCGAGATCGTCAAGCGGCCGCGGGTCGGCGTGGACTACGCAGGGGAGTGGGCCGGGCGGCCGCTCCGCTTCTACATCCAGGGAAACGCCTTTATCTCGCGGAAATGAGTGGTTTGTGCCCCCGGTGAACGGCGGTTGTCGGTAAGATCTGGCGATGTTGCTTGGGGAAATGACATCGTGATCCACGGGGTTTCGCAAAATCAATGGTTCTCAGATATTGGAAAGGCCTGATTGCGATTGGCGGGCGTCCTGGATAGATTCTTGGAGCCGCCCCGACGCGTTGGTGGCGGGAATCGCGGAGAACCTATCGAGAATGCATCATGTCATTCCTCTCATTCTTAGGTCCTAAATCGGCTCCGTTTTCCCCCGCGGAGGTCAAAGCTTTCGAGTGTCTCAAGCAGGTGGGGCCTTCCCCCGTACCTGTACCGTTCCCGAACTTCAGCCCGTTCCTCTCACCCTCAACGTCCTCCAAGATCAACGTCGATATCGCGATGTCTCATGGGTTTTCGCCGGACGGGGCGAAGCAGATGTATGTTGAGGGGCAGCAGCCCAAGGCGCTACCGGACAAGCTGATCCTGGCCCGGTTCTATCCGCAACAGGGCAAGCCGCTCCCGCTTCCCACCGAGGGGAATGGGCTTCCCACCCCAGAAAAAGTCAATAGTGTCCGGGATTCCTGATGGCGAGGAGGCTTTTCGTCAGGACATCCCAGAATAATTCGATTTGAACAGCCTTGCAGCCGCCTCCTTCGGTTTGGAGGGCGATCCCGGCGCATGCCGCGGCATGACCTCGTCCGCAGCGCGTGGACGGGCCCTGATCGCTTATTTGGGTTTTTCGGCACGCTTCCGCGCAACGCGGTCACGCTGTAATTGGCACTGACGCTCCCGCTCGCGAAGGATCGGCATGATCTCGTCCATCGTCGCCGTGCCGTTGGCCACCATTCCCAGCAGGCTAAACATATACTTGCTGGGGCGATTCCCTGTATGGATGTACATGAGCGTGACGCCGATCACGGCGACGTAGAAGCTCAACAGCACACCCTCGCGGCTGTGACTGATCAGATGATCGAACCGCGCGTAGCTTTTCAGCCAGCGGAAAAACAGTTCAACTTGCCATCTATGACGATATAATACTCCGATAATTGATGCGTCAGGCTCGAGCAGGGTCGTCAAGAGGTAGACCGGATTCTCGGGGTCATCCTTGGGGACGATGACCACTTCGCGAAGGACGATGCCCAGCGGTTTGCGATGCGTCGAGCCGGGAAAACGGACCAGTCGATCGGAGATGACGTCCGCGTCGCGGGCCTCTTGGGTGAGTTCCCTCGTCTCGGTCGTCTCGAGGTTGGGGGTGCGTTCTCCGGGTTTCCGGAACCGCATCACGAAATCCGCCGCCGGTTCTACGTGGGCCTTGATCAGCTTGAAGCTGAAGATCCCCCGGTCGTAGAGATGGATCGCCCCGGGGGTGATGGAGTACGCGGCGGTGGTCGCCTCGCTCTGGCCGGCCTCGGGGACGACGATCAGCTCGGGGAGCCAGGTTTGGGCATCGACATGGAAGTCGAGTCGAGCGCCGGTCTTGCCGCCGCGGCGGCGGACGCTCCAGGCCACTGAGGCGGCGGCATGAAGGAAGGTGCCATCGACGGCGAGGACCTGGCGGTGAAGCGAGCTCAGGGGATCGGCGGCCTGGTTCGGGTTGGGACTGGGCTTGAGAACGTTGCGTCGGAGCTGATCGAGGATCGGCTGCAAGCGAGTGTGGTCGGCCAACTTATTGAAGTCGGAGAGGGTGCTTTTGCAGAGTTTCTGGATCGAGAGGAATTTTTGGGCTTGTCGGGTTTGGCTGAAATCCTCGATCGTCCTGAGGGTCCGCAGAGTGGGGTTGAAGAAGGCCAGGAGCATGGCAACGAAGACGTCGTCGAGGAAGAGGTCGCGGTTGCCATGGGGGTCCTGGTCGCGAAGTTGTGCGATGAGCCGTTCGATCGAATGGATGTGCTTGGCCCCGACCACTTGATCGGGCCAGATGGGCAAATCACGAGAGAGCCACCCCGGTGCCCCGACCCGTTCAGGTCGCTGGGAAGGGGGAGTGTCAACCAGGGGTGGTTTCTTGGCCGCCATGACGAATACTGTGGCCGACCGTAACCAAAAGCGCAAGCGAAGATTTGATGAAGGTCGATCCCGGACACTATTGGAAAAAGTGCTCGTGAGTCTGATGACTCCGGAATTCACGCCGCCCCCCGTTCCACCACCTTCACTCTCAGCCACAACGACTTCCACGCCAGCGTCCAGCACCGTCGGTTCGCCCCCCGCGGCCGCCCCATCAGGTACGTCGACGCCGAGCGCGGCGTCCGGTTCCCTCTTGGGATGAACCGAAGTGTTTGATCGAGTTCCGAGTTTTTTCAACGCCCCGCCAAAGAGCGAGGAATCCCCCTCGTTCCCACGCTCTGCGTGGGAATGCCGTCCCCGACGCTCCGCGTCGTCTGGCCCTCGCAAGCCGAGGACGCCGAGCGTCCCAGACTGCATTCCCACGGGGGACCGTGGGAACGAGTTGCGAGCGGCTTCCTGGCCCTGGATCGGGTGGTTGTTTTTTTTGGGGGGGGGCGGCCTCTTGGCCCCAATCTTAACCTGGTGCCACGCCAGGATCGTGGGCCTGGGACGACTGGCTCGTCGGTAAGATCTTGAACATTCTGGCATTTGCCAAGAAAACTCCCCGTACCGTGACCGTCTGCTCAGCTTCGATCAAAAATCCTGAGTGACGGAAAAAAGGCTGAGCACTCAGACTGACATGGGACGTGAGCTTTGTCAGATTCAACGTCTGTGCATGTTGCTCGAGATGCCGCATGAGTGCGCTGCCAATGCCTTGGCGCACGGCGTGCTTGGCAACAAAGAACTGGTCGATATGGCCGTCCGGCTGAACGTCGGCGAAGCCCGCGATGATGTCGTCGAGCTCTGCGACAAACGGACGATTACGACGCATTCGTTCTACCCAAGCTTCGGCGTCATACGCTCTCGGGGCCCACGCATCGCGCTTTTCTTTGGAGTAATGCGAACAAGCGACTTCGTGAACAGACGAATAGAACACTTCACGAAGCCGATGTTCCTCTCCGGCACGAAATGGCCGAATCCGCAGCGTTCTCATGGTCGGGTGAACCTCGGAAAGGCGTCCGAAACGACGTAGGGGAGCTCCCACTCACGGTCCGAGCAGAAAATAATGTTCTACAGTTATGAGATTGTAGCAAGGATGCAGGAATCTCGTTCCCACGCTCTGCGTGGGAATGCCGTCCCCGACGCTCTGCGTCGTCCTCCCCGGCGGGTGGGGCCGCGAATTCTGGCCTCCGAGGCAGACAGACGGCCCAGTTCCCTTGCGGCAGACAATATCGTATCGGTTTTTAGGGCTTTCTGTCGCTGGTCCGATCATGGGGGATGGCGAGGATTGCCGCGGCGGCTTCGCTGCGGATTGTCTTGGCGCGGGCTTCCAGCCATTGGGCCTTGGTCAACTGGTCCAGTCGTCGGAGGAGGACGGCATAGTGCTCCGACGTTTCGGCGATTTCGAGATTGTTGGTCGGCCGCGTTTTCGTACGGATGGCCAGGACCCGGGAGTAGAGCGCGTCGGCCTCGGTGAGTCGCCCGACTTCGGAGTCGACCCAGGCCAGGTCATTGAGCGTTTCGGCCAGCGAGGCGTGCTCGGGGCCGAGCGCCTTTTCTTGGAGCGCGAGTGCCCGGCGGAGCAGGGGCTCGGCTTCGGCGAGCCGGCCCTGGCCGCAATGAATTTGGGCCAGGACATAAAGGTTCTGATAAAGCGTCTCGGTCTGGATGCGAGGATGGAGCTCCCTGACCTTCAAGGCCCACTTCGCCAGGGGCTCGGCCTGGTCATAGCGCGACTGGTTCATGAGAACTTGGGCGAGGTCGCAATAGCTCCGCGCCAGGAGTCGCGGATCGCCCTTCTGGTAGGGACGCACCACTTCACTGGCTGCCTTGAAACGCTCCTCGGCCTGGGTTAAGTCGCCACGGAGGAAGGCTCTCCATCCGGCGTCGTTCGCGATCTGCCAGTCGCTCAGGACCTCGCTCGGCGTACCATCCGCCGACTTCAGTTGGCCGGTCAGCGCCATGACCAGGAGGGCCAGATTCATCGTGCAGGTGTGCAACATCGCGTCTTGATTCCGTCTCCGTGTCGTGTGGCAGAGCCCGCCATGCTCCTTGGTGAATGATTCGGGGGCTCCTGCCACTCGACAAGGGTGATCACGGTTCCGGCCCGATTCAGGGGTGGATCCAGGGCTGGCGATAGGGCCGGCTCAGGAGTGCGTTGGCCTGGTCGTCACCGACAACGCGCCCCGCCTGCTCATCCCAGGCGAGCGTGCGTCCGAGCCGAAGCGCGTTGTTGGCCAGGATGCAACTGGCGGTGGAGATGTAACCTTGCTCGATGTCAGCGACCGGTTTTCCGCGGGTCCCGATCGCTTTCAGGAAATCCTGCATATGGCCACGGATCGCCGGGGCGACATGCGTTTCGAGGTCTTTCTCGGTCCGGTCCTCGGGGTACTGGTCGAGCTCCATGACGACGTCACCATGGATCGGCTTGCCCTGGCCCATCGGCGTGAAGTCGTAGCTCTGCAGGCCGACCTTGAGCGTGCCCTTGTCGCCGTAGAAGGTTGCGCCCCAGGGATACTTCGGGTCGGCCGCGTGTCCCCAGGTTCGGTGCTGCCAGATCACCGGTAGGTCGTTGAACTCGAACGTGGCGGTCTGTGTGTCGGGAATATTCGCCTTGCTCTGCTTGTCGAGCAGGATGCCCCCCGCGGAGCTGATCCGTTTCGGCCAGCCCAGGCCAAGCATCCAGCGGACCATGTCGAGCATGTGAATGCACATGTCGCCCACGATCCCGTTGCCATACTCCGTGAACGACCGCCACCGCCTCGGATGAACCAGCGCATTGTAGGGCCGCATCGGAGCTGGCCCGGTCCACATCTCGTAGTCGAGCGACTCCGGCGGGGCGGTGTCGGGCGGGTTTCCTTTCGCACGCATATGATAGTAGCAGTAGATTTCCACGAGTCCGATCTTGCCGAGCTTGTCCTCGTTGATGATCCGGTCGCGGGCCTCAATGATGTGCGGGGTGCTCCGGCGCTGGGTGCCGACCTGAACGACCCGCTTGTGCTTGCGGGCCGCGGCGAGCATGGCCTGGCCCTCGGCGACGTCCACGCTGATCGGCTTCTGAACGTAGACGTCGGCCCCCGACTCGACCGCGGCGATCATCGCCAAGGGGTGCCAGTGGTCGGGGGTGGCGACCAGGACGATGTCGAGGTCTTGCTCCTTGAGCATTTCGCGGTAGTCGGCGTAGGTGCGCGGAGTTTTCTTCGACGTCTGGCGTGCAGCGGCCATCTCGGCGGCCCCGGCGAGCATCGACGTGTCGACGTCGCAGAGCGACACGATCTCGACGGGCGCCACCTGGACCAGGCGGAACAGGTCGGCCTTGCCGTACCAACCACAGCCGATCAGGCCGACCCGCTTTGGCTCGGCGCCCGCAAACTCCGCGGCGAGGCCCCCCACGGACGAGAACGCCGCGACACCGGCGGAGCCTGCTTGAAGGAATCGGCGACGATGCATGTCTTGTCTCCGAGGATGAGATCAGGCCAGGATTTCTTCAACGACGCGGCCCTCGACGTCCGTCAGTCGGAAGTCGCGGCCGGCGTGGCGATAAGTGAGCCGCTCGTGGTCGAAGCCAAGGAGGTGGAGGATGGTCGCGTGGAAGTCGTGGACGTGGACCCCGTCCTCGACGACCTTGGCGCCGTAGTCGTCGGTCTTGCCGTGGACGAGGCCCCCCTTGACCCCGGCCCCCGCCAGCCATGACGAGTAGGCGCTGCTCTGATGGCTCCGGCCGGTCGGGCCGTCGGTGGTTGGCGTCCGGCCAAACTCCGAGGTCCAGACGACGAGCGTGTCGTCGAGCAAGCCCCGCGACTTCAAGTCGCGGAGCAGGCCGGCGATCGGCCGGTCCACGTTGCGTGCCATCGGACCGTGTGCTTTCATGTCGGCGTGGGAATCCCAGTTGTTTGAGGATCCCGAGTCGATCAACTCCACGAAGCGGACCCCGCGCTCGACCATGCGCCGGGCGACCAGGCATTGCCAGGCGAACCCTTGCGTCTGGCCTCGTTCCAGGCCGTAGAGCGAGAGCGTCGCCTTGGTTTCGCGCGTGAGGTCGAGGACGTCGGGCATCGCCTGCTGCATCCCGAACGCGGTCTCGAACGAGCGGATCCGCGCCGCCAATGCGGGTTCGCCCGGCCGGTCGTGCTGATGACGCTGGTTCAGGCGATCGAGCAGCCCGAGTTCCGCTTGCTGGATCCGCGGCGACGGACTGCGGCGGTTGAGGTCGGGGATCGGCTCGGCGCCCGCCAGCACGCGCGTTCCCTGGTGGCAGCCCGGGAGGAAGTCGGCGCTCCAAACCTGGCTGCCGGCATAGGGCAAGCGCGGGGCCAGCACCACGAACGATGGGAGGTTCTGGTTGACCGTGCCGAGTCCGTAGCTGACCCAAGAACCGAAGCTCGGCCGCGCCACGCTGACCGAGCCGGTGTGGATCCCCAGTGTCGCCTGGAAGTGGTCGTTGTGGTCTCCGTGCATCGACCGGATCAGGCAGAGTTCGTCGGCACTCTCGGCGAGATTCGGAAAGAGGTTGCTGATCTCGGTGCCGCACTGCCCGCGCGGTTGGAATTCCCAGAAGGGGGGCAAGTAAGGGCGTGCTCCCGGGACGTTCGCCTTCGGCTTCCCTTGATCGGCCACCAGCCGAGGCTTGGGGTCGAACGAGTCCAGGTGCGAGACCCCACCACTCATGTAGAGGAAGATGACCCGTTTGGCCCGGGCGGGGTCATCGACGCTTGCCATCTGGTAGCCGCGCGTGAGCATGAGCCGACGGTGCATCGCCTTGACCGACCAGCCCTCCTCAATGAACCGGGTCGCCAGCCAGTCGAGCAATTCAGGATGGGTCGGCGGCTGGCCTCGGGTGCCAAAGTCGTTGGGAGTGGCGACGATGCCACGGCCGAAGTGGTGTTGCCAGATCCGGTTGACCATCACCCGCGCCGTCAGCGGGTTGTCCTTGGCGGTCAGCCACCTGGCCAGTTCGAGTCGCCCGCTCGTGGGGGATCCTTCGGAGACTCGGTTGCCGCCGAGGACTTGCAAGAAGCCGCGTGGGACCGGATCCCCCTCGTTCTTGGGATCCCCCTTGCGCTGAAGTTTCGCGTCGCCCGGAGTGCCTTCGGAGGCTGCGAACGCTTTCTCAACGTCCGGCGGATCGTTCTCGAGCTTCTTGAGAAGGTCCAGCGCGTCGCCGAGCTCGGCCCTCACTTCGAGGAGGGTCCGACCTTTGAGGACGGCGGCCTGATTCGTCTTCTCGAGGGCGAGGAGCGCCTTCTTCTCCACACCCAGTTTCAGGACCTGGCGACTCACTTCGTCGAGTCGCGTCTCGTGGGTTCGCAGGGCTTCGGCTTCCTCGAGCGTACCGAGCGCGACGAAGTCTTTGGGATGCTGGTAGATCTCGGTGCCGGGGAAAGCGTATTTCGTGCTCTGGAGGATCCCGTAGATCGCGTAGTAGTCGCGCTGGGGGATTGGGTCGAACTTGTGATTGTGACAGCGGGCGCAACTGATACTCAGGCCGAGGACCGTCTTGCCCAGGTTGTCGATCATGTCCTCATAGGTCAGGTGAAACTCGTTGTTGTGCGACCCGAACCGGCGTGCGATCGCCAGGTAGCCGGTGGCCACGATCTGTTCGACTCGCTCGGCCTCGCTCTGGTGCGGGAGCAGATCGCCCGCGACCTGCTCCTGAACGAAGCGGTCGAACGGCGTGTCGCGATTGAACGCGTCGATCACATAGTCGCGATATTTGTGGGCCGAGGGGACGGGGTAGTCGGAGTTGCATCCCGAGGTGTCGGCATAGCGGACCAGGTCGAGCCAGTGCCTACCCCAGCGCTCGCCGTAGTGAGGTGAGGCGAGCAGGCGGTCGACCACGCTCTCGAAGGCGTTTGGCGATTCGTCGGCGAGGAACGCGTCCACTTCCTCGGGCGTGGGCGGCAGCCCGGTCAGGTCAAACGTGGCACGACGGATCAAGGTCCGCTTACTGGCCGAAGGGGCAGGGGAGAGTCCCTTGGCTGCCAACTTCGCGCGCAGGAACCGGTCGACATCGTTCTGAGCCCAAGCTTGGTCGTGAACCTCGGGGACCGCGGGGTCAGTGATTGGCCGGAACGACCAGAACTCCCGCGCCTTGGCCCAATCGATCGCGCTGCGCTCGGCAGGCTGGCCGGGGGTTGCGGCGAGTGCCTCACTCGGGTCGGGGACCCCCAGTTTCACCCAGGTCACGAAGTCAGCGATCTCCCGGTCCGAGAGCGGCTGCTTAGGCGGCATTTTGAGCTCATCGTCGTCGTGGCGGAGGGCCTGGATCAGGCGGCTGGCTTCCGGGTCGCCCGGGACGATGATCGGGCCGCCGTCACCCCCTTTGCGGATCGCCGAGCGCGAGTCGAGTCGCAGCCCCCCCTTGATCTTGTCCGTCGGACCGCCGCCATGGCATTTGAGGCAATGCTCCGCCAGGACCGGGCGAATCTTCTGTTCGAAGAAGGCGACCCCGTCGGGGGTGGCGATAGGCTCGTCGGCTTGTGCGGCCGCCCATCCGCCGAATAGCCCAAGGGAGAGGGACAGCAAGGCGAGCCTACGCATCGGCGCCCTCATGAATCGCCTGAGTCAGAAGTCGAGTGGATTGGAGTCGATCAGGCCGATCTTAACTCACTTCGGATTGCGAGCATAGAGGTAGAGGACGACACCAAGCACATCACCCACCCGAAGTGGAGGTCCCTGTTTTTCCCAAATCGTGGGATCTGCAGTCGCTCTTTCCGACGTGTGGCAGTTCAGGCAGGACTGGCGATCGGCTCGCACCGGCCGCGCCTCGATTTTCCAGCGGCCGCTGGTGGTCATGAACGAGTCACCCGATGCCGCCTTGATCAAGGCATCCCGGCCGAACTCTCGGAGTTCCCGGCCCGAAGGATGATCCTTGGGGACCGTCGCCGCGGTGATCAGGACCGGCCCGTTGATCGCTCTGGGATCCATCCACTCATCGAAATTCTCTTCGGCCTTGCTCAGATCCCACGTCAACGCCTCACGACCGACCAAGTAGAGAGAAACTTCCCAATCGTTTTTCTCGAAGTCCGCAACGACCGTCTGCTCCAGGGCCGTTTCCGGCTTAAAGTACCGGGCTGCTAAATGAGCAATCGGCAACCGGGACATGCCAAATTTCGTCTGCGCATGAAATCGACTTTGAATGGTTTGGTTCATTCCCTCGATCGGGCACTCTTTCTCCGCGAGCGAGGTTGTTGTTGGCGTTGTCACCGAGGTCATGGTTCTGACTTTGGATCGAACGTCCAACAACGAGTTTGTCCAGTACAAGGATGCGAATGCGGAGGTTGTCGCCAGGATTGCGAAGAGGCCGGCGAGTCGGTAGGGCATGAATGACCTCCCATCAAAAGCCAAGGAGAAACCTGGGATAGTTTACATCATTGAAGCTGATTCACCCTACGCGTCCTAATGAATAGGATGTGAGGTTGGAATGCCCGGAACCACTGAGTCTGCCGTGATTTGTGGGAACTTCCTCCGGGCGATTCCGCTCGAAGCCCGAAGTGGCCCACCCGGCGACCGTCGTTTGTGATGGGTTGCGCCAGGACAGGCCGCATGCCTCAGCCATCGCAACGCGTCGGCACCATCGCCCTCCTGCCGAGCCCCTCTGTCACAACGCGAGATGGCCGATGTATGTTTACGCAGGGGATATCACGTGAAATTGGAGGTGATAGCCATGGCAAAACTGACTCAAGCGGAAGCGGCCAAGAAGCTTCAGGATGCGGGAATTACCTGGTCGTCGAGCGGAAATTGCAGCGACCGCAATAACAAACGCTGTACCTCGTTCGAGGAGATCAACTCCGAGACCGTCGAGGGGATCATTTCCTTCAAGAAGCTGAGCGGATGTGACGTCCGAATCACCGGGGGCACCGAGACCGGCCATTCGACCTCGACCAAGAGTCACTGGAACGGTTTCAAGGTGGATATCAACCCCAGCGTCTGCGTCAGTGATTTTATCGAGACCCATTTCGAAGCGGTGGGGGTGCGTGGCGACGGCGCCAAGATGTTCAAGGATGGCGCGGGCAACATTTACGCGCGAGAGTCCAACCACTGGGACATTACCTTCATCTCCGGGTCGGTCAGTGGCGAGGATCACGGGACCTCGTTCTCGACGGATATGTGTGGGACGTCGTTGCGGAAACACTGAGCAAGCCTTGCGACCGGCTGGCCGAGCCGGTGTCACGTCGTCTCGTGCCACCACGTCATCGGGCCGTTTTGCACCACCCATGCGACCGGCTGCCGGTCGGGAAAGAATTCTTATGAGTAAACTTGCGCTCGTTGAAGATAAAAGCAATAAGGGAGACGGGTTCGTGCTCTTCTCCAGCGGGAGCGGCTGGATCAGGCCGACGGGGGTCTTCGTGCCCCAAGCGGGAATCACGAACAGTCACGAAGCGGTGACGCTGCTCCTCTGGTTTCACGGCTATCGGGTCAAAGACGCTCCGTACTTGTTCTATCATGAGGCCACCCAACTCTTGAAGGCCGTCAGCGAGTCCAACAAGGACGTCATCCTGGTGGCACCCGCGCTGGGTTTGCGCGACAAGACGCACGCGGAGTACGACGCGTCGGCCCTGGGAGGTGGCAGCAAGACCGCACTCTATCTCGACCAGATCCTCGGCGCCCTGTCCGACTGGTACGAGAGGACGTTCATCGCCGGCGAGCGAGCGCAGATGGGCGGGGAACCCACCAAGTTCCAGCTCGCCAATCTCTACATCGCGGGCCATTCGGGCGGGGGGAGTGGCATCATCAGCGCCGTCGCCGCACTCGGCAGTTATAAAGACAGGCTCCGCGAGTGCTGGGGATTCGACTGCCTGTACGGCGACGGACAGTCCTGGTTCCAGTGGGCCAAGGCGCGGACGGGCATTCCCCTCTACTTCTATTTTGGGAAAGGCACCAAGCCGTCGGATAATGCCGATGTGCTCGGCTTCTGGAAGCGGGTCTACGGCACTCCCAAGAGCCCGATCCCGGCCGCGGGTCGGATGAGAAACGTGTTTCTTGCCCCGGCCTTGCCGGGCGCGGAGCTGGACATGGTGGCCTTCCAGTCCACTGACGACATCCTCGCCAGGGCCAAGGCCGGCAATCGCTACGAGGAGGTTCGGAGGATCGTCGATCCGCTCCTGGACAACTCCGATAAGTACTGGTCGACGCTGATCGAAAAAGGGCTGATGGAACACTACTCGGTGGTGTCCGAACTCCTCTGCCCCCGCATCAAACAGAGCCTTCCGTGATGCCGTCCGGGCGGTAGGCAAGACCAGAGCCCGGCGCCAGCCTGGACCGGATTGGGGTGGAACTAAGGTGGGTGCAGGAGGCCACGGCCCGGAATTGACCGAACCGGTTGCCCGTTGAAGTCTGGAACATGAACCTTTGCCGCTGGTGGTTCACGATCCGAGGCCTGATGCTCGCTGTAGGTATCATTGCCGTGGCCCTCTTCAACGCCCCGCTCGCCGTGCTCCTCCTGCTCTTGAGCGGCTCCGTAGTGGCTCTCCTCTCCTTTCCCGCCCAACCGGCGGACGCTCGCGGAAATGGGCCGTCCCAGACTTCATCACCTTGGCCTGTTTCTACCTGCCATTCTCCTTCTCGGAGAACTCCTCCCTCACCTCCGCGAACCGGGCATCGGTCACGCCATCGCCGACGCGCGTGACGGCTTCCGTCCACAATAGCGCCGCTCGCTCCCGGTCCGAGTAGAAAGGCGTTTCTCGCCAGGCACTCAGCGCGTAGATCCGCTGTTCCGTCTCTCCCGCCGCCCGGGCGTCCTTCGTATGAATGTCGATGCAGTAGGCGCAGCCGTTGGTCTGCGACGCCCGGATCTTGACCAGTTCGAGGAGCGGGCGCTCGAGACCACACTTTGCAAGGTATGCGCCGAGCGAGTCGAGCGCCCGCATGGCCTCGGGGGCCAGTTTGCCATCGTCCCTTCGCGGCTGTAGAGCACCGGGCTCAACTGGACGGCGGCCGCCTTGACGACGTTCATCGCGGGTTTCCTGGTTGGGCGTCCCCCGGAGCGCCGGCGACCAGTGCCTTGCCCCCGACTCACCAGGATTTTCCGCGGTTCGCTGACTAAGATTTGCCTCGACATCCCAATGGTAGGCGGTATAATTTGGATGTCAACCGAAATCCATAAAGTCTGGGGGCGTCATGAGGAAGTCGAAGGCTGAGGCCGCGGAGACCCGGAAGCGGATCGTCGCCGCCGCCGCGGCTGAGTTCCGCAAGAACGGGATCGTCGCGACCGGGCTATCCGACCTGATGAAGGCCGCCGGGCTCACCCACGGCGGCTTCTATAAGCACTTCGAGTCGAAGGACCAACTCATTGCCGAGGCTTGTGCCGAGGCGGGGAGGGCGCTGGCGGAGAAGGTTGCAGCCAATGCCTCGAAGGGCTCGGCCGTGGCGTCCTACCTCTCCGCCCGTCACCGCGACAACCCGGCCGACGGATGCCCGCTCGCCGCGTTGGGTTCCGAACTCGCCCGATGCGACGAGAGGACACGGGAGGTGGCGACGGCGGGCTTCGAGCGGCTCGTCGGCATCCTCGCTGGGCAGTTCGCCAAGCTCTCCCCCGAGGAAGCCCGGCGGCGGGCCCTGGTGTCGGCCTCGACCATGATCGGTGCACTGGCGATGGCGCGGATGGTCAACGACACCAATTTGTCGGCGGAGATCCTCCAAGAGGCGGAGGCAAGCATCAGTCGGTTGTGAATGAGAAAAGCGAACATACGATGGCCTAACATCCCGGGAGAAGGACCATGAGCCGGATCAGCATCGAGCACGTTCGCCAGACGGTTGGCAAGCCATTTGATGAGTTCCGTGCGACTTTCGAGGGTCAGCTCGGGCACTTCGATCCGAGTGCCTACGAGGGGTTCGTCGAGGACGGGGATTCGCAGGCGGTCAGGGCCAGACTGGAGTCCATGGCCGGACCGAGCGGCTTCATGCTGTTCCGCACGAGCGACCATGGCGCTGTCCTTCGGCTCGTCGGCAAGCCGAGGAAGGCGCTGCAATACCTTCTCGGCAATCCCTTGATCGCCGTCGAGATGACTCAGCACGCCATCGGGGCGGCCCTCTACGCTCCCCTGCGCGTCTTGATCTACGAGGACGAAAGCGGAGGGACCTGCGTGGAATACGACCTCCCGTCGTCGCTTTTCGGCCAATTCGGCGACGATCGCGTCAATCGGGTTGCCGATTCGCTGGACCGAAAACTGGAGGCCTTGATCGCGACGGCTACACAATGAGAGGTCAAGCTGCATCCTTTAAGCTAAGCTTGCACGGGGCGTCGAGACAGGCGATGAGGAGTGCATGGCAGAGGTCATCATTTTCGGTCATGACCTCTGTCTTCAACTCGGATCGAAAATGGGGGCATTTCTCAATGTTGCCGTTGTTTGGGCGATATGGGATGTTGCACGGAGTCACACAAGGATGATCTTGCCCAGGCTGCGTCAAAAATTAGAGATATCCTATTTAGAATTCCTTGCATATTGTTATGAGTCGTCGCGATAGCTCTTCCCGAAGCCTCGCAAGCCCCTCTTTGTTCGGTAGATACTTCAGTACCCGATGCTGCTTTAAGTCAAATGGCACGTCATCCATTGATTGCGTTATGGGAACGACGTGTTTGCCAAGCGTGTGTGCTATTCCTGTTTCATACATGACATTGGGGTTTCGCTCAGAGAAATCAACAATCACGATGCGTGAAATGAAGATTAGCTCGAAAATGTCCTGTATCACTGCGCTGCTGTTCCAGATCTCATCGGCACGTTCGCAGCGTAACGAAGCCCACTGGCATGCCCCTCTTATTGACGCGTAAACTGGGCTGAAATGTGCTGCAAACGGCATCATTACTGCCGCCAGGTCCTGTACTGCATCCTTTGTTGGTACCTTGAATACCGATGGGCAAAACGTGATTTTTCTAAATGCTTCAAGCTCTGGTTGGGCCGATGAAATGTAGCTGCTATTCAATTTCTGCAGCTTCGCACTCCCTCCTAAATGCGATTGCGTCATTACTAACAAGTCCTGAATCAATATGCCATTCAGCTTGTCCAGGGCTTCACGGTACATCGCCTTTGCGTCCCGTGACTCCTCGAAATAGACGCTGTTCATCAGCTCTTCAATGATCGCGGTCATATCAGGAGAAGGCATGTCGCTTTCGATGGAGGATGCAAGATTTATCGATATCAGCATTTGCTGAGCCGTCAGATTGCGACTTTGTCCTTCCTGTGGACACTTATGTCCGAATCCTCTAAAGAAGTTCTGTATCTCAGCGGCAGTGCGGTAGGGGAAAGGTAGCGGTGTATCGCCACATACAAATTTGGCAACAAGATTAATGGTCGCGGGCCTGAATCGCATTTCCACTCTTCCTGTACGAGGCTCGAAGCTTTGGATTCTGCCCACCCTTGACTACGTGATCACCTGCATGCCAGCTTGCAAGAGATTGGCTATTATCTCAGTTCGAAAATCGCCAGACTATATCCCGCTTCTCTTATTTTTGTCGCCAATGTGAAGAGCATCAGCCGGGTCACCGAATGCCCAGCGATCTCTTGCCAATCTCCACGCTCACGCCCTGGGAACCCCGGTGTCAATTCAGTGATTTCTCGCGTTGGCACCCGTCCCATCGACATTCTCCCTTGTGGGACGCCCACTCCGACCTGCCGTTGACGATGACTGCCTGGCCTTCCACCATGGGGCAAGTGGGCGCAAGATTGTCCCGACGATCCGGTCTGTATCCCAGGGGAGGGGTGGCCGACTCTCTGTGGGCGGCCGATCCCGGCCGGGCGACTGCAAGCAGGCCCGGCCGGGATCGATTCGTCAGCCGTGCGTTTTCTGACCCTTCGGTTGCGTCAGGAGCGAGGCAACGACGAGCACGAGGAACCCGAGCGGGATGGTCACGAGCCCCGGCTGGCTGAACGGGACGGGCGCAGTTTCGGGCGGGAGGCCGTAGACGTCGCGGTAGGCTTGCGCACTCAAGAGGATCCAGGCCAGGGAACTTGCCATGCCGACCAGGATGGCGGCGGTGATTCCTTCCTTGGTCGTCTTCTTCCAGAAGAGGAGCATGACGAGCGACGGGAGGTTGGCCGAGGCGGCCACGTTGAACGCCCAGCCGACGAGGAAGGTCACATTCATTTTCTCGAAGACGATGCCCAAGGCCATGGCGGCCACGCCGATGATTACGGCCGCGGTCTTGCCCGCGCGGACCTTGCCGTGGTCGGTCATCTTGATGCCCATGACGCTGTCCATCAGGTCGTGAGCGACCGCGCCGCTGGCGGCCAGGATCAGGCCGCTGACCGTGCCGAGCACGGTGGTGAAGGCCACCGCCGAGATCACCGCGAACGGGAGCTCTCCGAAGGTGCGGGCGAGCAGGGGGGCGGCCATGTTCGAGTTGGTCACGTCGAGCGCACCGCCGGTCATTGCTCCGAGCCCCAGGTAGAGCGTCAGAACATAGAAGAACCCGATGACCGCGATTCCGACGACCGTGCTCCGCCGCGCGGCGGTCTGGTCCTTGACGGTGTAGTAACGGATCAAAATGTGAGGCAGCGATGCGGTGCCGCAAAAGAGCGCGAGCATCAGCGAGAAGAAGTCGAGCTTGTCGGTCAGCTTGGGACTTCGCACTCCCTTGAACGTCGGGCTCGCCCCGGAAACGAGGATGTCGCGGCCTTCGGTGGGCTTGGGGTAGTAGACGGTCGTCTCGGAGCCATCCTCATCACGGATCTTGTCCGACCCCCAGAGCTCAACCTTGCTGTTCTGGAGTGTGGTCAGGAACGACAACGGGCCGAGCGGTCCGGTCTGGGTGCGGCCGTCGGGGAGTTCGAGCACGCGGCCGACGGGAGCGAGGTCGGTCTGCCCTTTCCCTTTGCCTTGGGGCAGGCCGTTGGCCAGCTTCTTGCCGTCGGGCAACACGGTCAGGGTCTGGGTGGCCGCGAGTCCCATGCGTGCGGACTCATCTTTGTGCCAGACGGTGACGACGCCGGTGGCGGTCTCCTCGACGCGCACATACGGCTTCCCCTTCCAGCCTCCACTCTCGGCGAGCTGGTGGGTTCCGGGCGCTCCGAGCATCCTCGACTGGGTCGGTTCGGCGAAGGCGACCGGTTCGGCCGTCAGCCCGCGGCGGAGGATCATCACGGTTAAAAGGGTGCAGAAGGCGACGAGCATCGCCCCTTTGATGAATTGGACGTAAGTGGTCGAGACCATTCCGGCCGTCACGACGATGAGGATCACGACCACGCCGACCGTGAGGACGCCGGCCTGATGCGAGAAGCCGAGCAGCGGACGGACCAGGGTCCCCGCGCCGACCATCTGGGGGATCAGGTAGAAGAGGCTCACGGCCAGGGTGCTCAGGGCGGCCGAAAACTTGATCCCGCGTGATTGGAAGCGGTTGTCCAACGCATCGGCGAATGTGAACTTGCCGAGTCGTTTGAGCGGTTCGGCGATCACGAACAGGGCGACGACCCAGCCCGCCAGGTAGCCGATCGAGTAGAGGAATCCGTCGTAGCCGTAGAACGCGATCATCCCGCAGATGCCCAGGAACGAGGCGGCCGAGAGGTAGTCGCCGGCGAACGCGACGCCGTTGATGAACCAGTGGATCTGCCCGTGCGCGGCGAAGTAGCCCTGGGACGACTTGGCCTTGGCCCCGAGGACGAAGCTGAGCCCGAGCACGACGGCCACGAAGCTGGCGAAAACGATCACGGCGGTCAGTGAAGGTTCGTAGATCATTGTCCACGGTCCTCCAACGGATGCCGACCGGCCGCGCGTCGACACGCGGCCATGTAGATCAAGGCAAGGACCAATGCCATGACGATCAGGAAGAACCCATAGAGGACGGCCAGGTTCAGACCGCCGAACGGGCTTCGCGCCATGAGTTCGGGGGCGAAGGCGCTCAGGCCCACGAACCCTGCGTAGAACGCGAGGTAGACCGCGAACAACCAGAGCCCGGCCTGGGCGTTGGCCGCGGCGAGCTCCGGGTGATCGTCATCGGAGGGGGCGGCGGTCGCACCCGATGGGGCGGACTCGGGCTGAATATGCACGGGCAACACCCAGGGTCGGAGACTGCGAATTGGAGTCGAGAGGCTGGTAGATTAGCGGTCGGATCGACGTTTCTCAACAAAGAAAACGAGCGATCATCCTGAAAGGTGTGCCGCGGGCGCCGCTGATGGCGGTTATTCGAGCTCTTCGAGCCAGACCCGAATCTCGTTGTTGTACTCGCTGGCGAGGTTGCCTCGGACGAGTTGCCGATGGAAGTTGGCGGCTCCCTTTTCGACCAGGTCGGCTGCCTCGGCGCTGGGGAATCGGTTGGCCGGGTCAGGGGCGATCAGGCCCTGGATCAGGCTCATCAGCAGCTCGTTGCGGACGACGTCTTCGGGAAGGATCTGGGGCAGTCGCTCGGGGAGCGTCTGTTTAAGCGTGAGCAGCTCATCGCGGTCTTGCACGGCGCCGAAGGGTCGAAGCCCCGCGAGCATTTCGACAAGCACATATCCGAGGCTGGCGAGGTCGGATTGCGGTGATTCCCCGACGCCTTCCATGGCCTCGGGGGCTGCGTAGGCCGGCGTGCAGGTCAGCGACCCGGCGCCTGGCGACCACGCGAAGGCCGAGCCGATGTCGACGAGCTTGGCGTCGCCGGTCCGCTTGAGCATGAGGTTCGAGGGCTTGACGTCGCCGTGGACGATCCCTTCGCGATGGAGGGCCGAGAGGGCGGCCAGGGCGTCGCGAAGCACGGCGATGGCCACGCCCGGCTTGAGGCGAGGCTGGGTCGGTCCGCTGGTGACGATGACGTCGTTGATGTAGTTCCAGCGGTCGTCGTTCACCCGGTCGCGGGCGCGTTGGAGCATCTTCGGGGTGAGCAGTTGCAGCAGGTCGTAGCCGTCGACCCACTCCATCTCCATCACCCGGATCCGGTCGAGCTCGATCAGGTTGTGGACGTCGATCAGGTTGTCCTGCTGGATCATGGCAATCCGGCAGGCCACCCGCGCCAGGAGGGCCATCGCCTTGTCGTAGGCGGAGATACTGTCGTAGCGCTCGGGCGAAAAAACCTTGATCGCGACCGGAATCGTGAAGTTGTCGGCTCCGAGGCGCTCGCAGAGATAGACGACGCCCTGACCGCCTTCACCCAACCTCCGGAGCCGACGATGACTTTCGATCCAGGCGAGCCGGGGCTCTTGCAGGAGACCCGCGTACCGGGTCATCAAGTCATGGGGCGGGGGGGGAGAAGAGGCGTCAGAGAGGATCATCGACTCCTTTCCGTCGTAGGAGCTGATGGTCGTCTGCTGCATCGTTTCACCTCGGTGTCGGGCATGGCAAGCGCCTCGCTCGCTCGTTGTTGAGGAGCGAGTCGATCCCTAAATGGGGGGAGATAGGGGCTTTGGGTTGGGGCGCACGAGAAGAAGAGCGACATGTCGGTCGAGCCTTGGAACGGAATCCCACCGCTCCCGCGTCAACAGGTTCCATGTCTCCAGTCTTTCCTTGTACCACGAATCGGCCTTCGAGAGCCATGTCGAACCGGATCGACATGGCTTTGGCTCTCCCTGGATTTTCCAAGGCCGGCGCGGTCACCGATTGCGGTCAAAGCTTGCGGTTCGGCGTGCCCGCCGGCGCGATCCCGGTCCCTGCGGGTTGGGGCGAGGTGGAGTCGGGCACACGAACGCCCAGGGGGCGAGCCGAAGGGGTCGAGGGCCCGTTCGGAGACTTGGCCATCACCTTTTGAAGCAGCTTCGAGGCCTTGTCGGGCGACTCGTCAAGGAAGCCCCATTTCACGTTCATCGCCTTCGCCTCGGCGATCTTCCGTGCGGCTTCCGTGTAGTGTCCCTGGGCCATTTGTTCGCGTGCTTCCTGAAGCAGCCAGCGTGCTTTTTGCTTGGGATCGATCGAGTCAAAGCGAGACGGCTGGCGAACGCCCTGGAGGTCGGGCATCATGCTCGCTCGGCCTTGGGAGGCCATCGGCACCGCGGACCGGGCAGTCTCCACCAGGTGGGGCAGCGCGGTGGCCGTGGTGCTTGCGGGCGCCACCGCCGCGTCGACCGGGGGCTGGACTGGGGCCACCGCCGTGGCCGTACGTTTCTTGTAGTAGTTCTCAACCTCCTCGAGGTAGACCTCGAGGACGACCTCTTCATTTTCGGTGAGCTGGTCGCGGAACCGATCGGCGGCTTTGAAATAACTCGATGCTTTGTCGACCTGCCCTTTGTTATAAAGGTAGGCCCCTGCCTTGATGAATTCCAAGGCCGAGGGCTTTTCCTGGGTTTTCACAGGCTCAGGAGCAGCCGCGGGCTCGGGAGGTGCGCCGAGCGCCAGAGCCTGCCCCAAGCTGATGGCCAGCAGGATCGTGACCCCTCTCAATCCGCCCATCGCGCTCTCCCTTCGACGTGATGATTCACTCAAAGAAGAGGCCACCCGCGGTGGGCCACTCTCCTTCGACGGGAAGACCCCGGCGCAATCGCGACGGGCACCCGCACGATTTCCCTCCCCTCTTCGAGAGAGGAGGTCAGTCCAGTTCGGTTGTCAGGGGATGTGGATGTCCGAGATGTTCTGGCCGACCCAGCCTGAATGATAAAAATAGGACTGAGATAGAGGTTCCTACCCGAAGCTCACCGATCGGTCAAGGCGAACCTCGGTCGATGTGCATGCGAGCATGAAGCGACGGGAGCGACTTGCGGTCGCCGTCGACCCCGAGCTCACGCGGGCCCGTCAACGGATCACGCGTCCCGGCGCGATCACCGTGGTTGCCGTGGTCAGGACGGTCAACTCGTCGATCACCGAGGTGACGTCCACCGTTTCGCTGGCTAGAGTCACTGCGCGGAGCTTCGTCTCGGCGTCGGGGACGGTTCCCCGCAACAGAATCGAGCCGCCTCGAACGGGATGGACCTCGATTCGCGAGGAGACCAGGGCCTTGTCCCAATGCAAGCGGGAGTAGACACGGGAGGGGACTCCCATCCGGTTGACTTCGTTCCGCACGGCATCAAACCGTCTGCGCAACGCGCTTCCGACGTTCTGAGCCTCTTGCTTGATCCCTCGGCCCACGCCGTCGATGGCCTGGCCGGCGCGTGCGGCCACCCCTTGGGCGAGACCGGCATTGGTCGCCAGGCCGATGACGGACAGACTCAGAACTCCGAGTAAGGCCAATCGCGTTCGCATCCTTGTCCGGCTCCTGGTCAGAGAACGAGGGTGGAAGCCGCCGGGGCTCGACCTGCGTGCCCATATTCCATTTCTTTATTTCATTCGAGAGGGAGCGACCCCCCCAAGGCGCAACAGAAAACCCCATCGGTGCGATCGTTTCGCGCGATGGGGCCGTCACAGCCGCAGCCGATTTGGCCTCCGCTTGAGCCGTTCGACGCTTGGGGGCGTCACCCTATTGGGAATCGTGATTGCTGTCAAGCCAGGCTGCGAAGGCAGCCCGCGCATTCGCGCCGCTCGCTCGAGGGACCGCGAACTCAAACTGTTTGCAACCGCTTCGGGCAGGTAGACTATCGCGGGTCGGAACCAGAATTACCGCAAAGGCCGCCCCTTCGCTTCATCGGGGCTGCGACCCAGGCGGGTTTGAAGCCTCGGGATATGAATCGACATGAATCGCTATGGGTTCGTCCGCATCACGACCGCCTCGACCAAGACGGTGGTGGCCAATCCCAGGGCCAACGCCGAGGAGATGGTCCAGGTGCTGGACCAGGTTCGCGACAGCGACGTCATCCTCTTCCCCGAACTGGGGGTGACGGGCTATACGTGCGCGGACCTGTTCGGCCAGTCCGCGCTGCTCGAGGCTGGTATTGCCGCCGTGGCCCGGATCGCCGAGGCGACCCGGGGACGCGAGCAACTGGTGGTCGTGGGCCTGCCCGTCGCGGTTGGCAACAGCCTCTACAACTGCGGAGTGGCGATCGCCGAAGGCGCGGTGATTGGGATCGTGCCCAAGCAGTTCATTCCGAACTATAAGGAGTTCTACGAGAGCCGTTGGTTCAGCTCGGCCACCGGGAGGGAGCCTCGTTCGATTGATTTCGGCGGTTGTGAAGTGCCGTTTGGAATCGACCTGCTCTTCGCGGCCGAAGGGGGAGTCCTGGTTGGGATCGAAGTTTGCGAAGACCTTTGGATGCCGATCCCGCCGAGCTCCGTGCAAGCGGTTGCCGGGGCCAACCTCCTGCTCAACCTCTCGGCCAGCAACGAAACCATCGGCAAGAGCCGATACCGCACCGAGCTGGTGGTGGGCCAGTCGGGCCGCTGCATCGCCGCCTATGCCTACTCCAGCGCCGGTCCGTCCGAATCCACGACCGACCTCGTCTTCGGCGGCCACTGCCTGATCGCCGAGAATGGCGTGCTCCTGGGGGAATCGGCCAGGGTCGGCGATGGCGGACCGATCGAACGGGGGAGCTATTTCCTGAGCCGAGATGTCGATATCGAGAAGCTCCAGACCGACCGGCGATCGACGACGAGTTTCGACGATTGTCGCAAGTATCTCAGCCCGTTCCGCAAGGTCCCGTTCCGGCTCGCACCGGGGATGAGCGGGCTGGCGCGGACCGTGTCGGGCACGCCGTTCATCCCCCGCGAAGGGAGTGAGTTGCACGGCCGTTGCGCGGAGATTTTCGGGATCCAGTGCGCGGGGCTGGCCAAGCGGTTGGAGCAGCTTCCCACCGGCACGCCGCTGAATCTCGGCATTTCGGGAGGGCTTGACTCCACGCTGGCGCTGCTGGTGGCGGTCAAGACGTGCGACATGCTCGGTGTCTCGCGCCGCACGATCCAGGGGATCACGATGCCCGGCTTTGGCACCACCGAGCGCACCAGGACGAACGCGTTGGGCTTGATGGAGCACCTCGGGATCACGAGCGAGACGATCGACATCACCGAGCTCAGCCTGCAATCGTTCCAGGCGCTCGGCCACGCCCCGTTCGGGATCGACACCCGGACCACCGACGTCGCGTCGTTCATGGCGGAGCTGGCCACCCTCCCGCCGGAGCGGCGTCACGACCTCACTTTTGAGAATGTACAGGCTCGACTTCGTACATTTTTGCTCATGTCACGTGGTTTCGTCATTGGTACGGGCGATCTCTCCGAGCAGGCGCTCGGGTGGAGCACGTACAATGGAGACCATATGAGCATGTATAATCCTAATAGCTCGATTCCCAAGACCTTGGTGACGTTCTTGGTCCGGTACGTGGCGCTCAATGAGTTTGAGGACGGACCGGTGCGGGAGACTCTGCTCTCGATCGTGGGCACGACGATCTCGCCCGAGCTTCTCCCCCTCAACGCGGAGGGGCAGATCGTTCAGTCGACCGAGGACATCCTTGGCCCGTACGAGCTCATCGACTTCATCCTCTACAACGCGATCCGCTGCGGGTACACCCCCGAAAAAATCCTCTTTCTCGCCGAGCATGCCCGATTCACCAAGCCTTACACCCGTGAGCCGATCGAACGGGCGTTGCGAACCTTTTTTACGCGGTTCTTCAGTCAACAGTTCAAGCGTTCTTGTGTTCCCGACGGCCCCAAGGTCGGCTCGGTCAGCCTTTCGCCGCGGGGCGATTGGCGGATGCCGAGTGACGCCGATCCGTCGGTCTGGCTCCAGTGGGATCAGGCTCGTTAAGGAAGTCCGGGACGATCCGCACTCGGTTCTCGATTCTGAAGCCGAGCGGGGAGCGGATCGCCAGGCAGAAAATCCCACGGCCGGGGTGGGAGAGGCGTGAACCGGTCCCGCAACCTGTGGCGTTTGCGGGGCGGCTCGGTTATGACATTCGGAGAGTGGGCGTGATCAGGGTCGATCGATTCTCCCGTGACGACCCGCGCTCCGTTTCCTTGGCTCGGAAGGGACTGCGATTGATGCGAACCCGAGGTCTGGCTGCGTTTACGGCGGGTTGGCTGGCACTGGGGGCGGGGGCGGCAGCCATCGCCGAGACCCACATCTACGTTGCCGATCATGAAACCCGGAAAGTGATTAAGATCAAGGAGGACGGCACCCTCCTCTGGGATGCGACGAACAACAACGGCCACGACGTCCAGTTGCTGCCTGACGGTCACCTGTTGATCATCAACGGCCAGACCGTTCAGGAAATCGCTCCGGACAAGTCGGTGGTCTGGGAGGTTGGCAAGCCGGTCGTCGACGTTGCGGAGTCGGCCCAGCGATTGGCGAACGGCAACACGGTGATCGCCGACAACGGGCGGCACCGGGTGATCGAGATCAACCCCAAGAAGGAGATCGTCTGGGAGTACGACGTGGCGAATACGAACAAACGCCCCACCCCGACGATGCGGCAAGTTCGCCGCTTGCCGAACGGCAACACCCTGATCTGTGCCAGCACCGAGGACAAGGTTCTCGAAGTCTCGCCCGACAAGCAGGTGGTCTGGAGCTACGCGCTTCCGTTCCCCTACCTGGCGACGCGGCTCGAGAATGGCCACACCCTCATCAGCAGCGGCGCGGGCTACGGCAGCGAGGCGGGATACTTCTTGGTCGAGGTTGACGGCAAGGGCGAAGTCGTCTGGAAGTACGGTGGCAAGGACAGCCCCGCCGACCAGCACCTGAACTGGCCCTCCGGTTTCGTCCGGAAAGCCAACGGCAACACGATCATCTCGATCGCCCAGGACGGCGTTCTCCGCGAGGTTTCCCCCGACAAGAAGACCGTCCGCACCGTTCGGAGCCCTGCGATGAAGCATCCGTGCACTCTGGTTGTGGTCGACGAATAATCTTATCAGGGATATCCATCCCGGCCGGACGACCAGCCGTGGGGACTCTGGCGGTCCGGCCGTTTGGGATTGACCCCGACGGCCGCCTGCCGGTGGAGAAGAGGCCGAGATGTCCACGTACTTTTGTAGCGATTCCCACGCCTTCCACGGCAATATCATGAAGTATTGCCGTCGAACCGCCTTTATGACCCCTTCCGACCTTGCGGCCTTTCTCGAGCTCGAGTCCTCCGGGGGAGACTTTCGATCACTCCGTATCAGCGACGAGTCGATCGATAAGATGAATCGGGGCTTGGTTGCGAATATCAACGCGCGGGTCGGATCCGATGATGTGCTCTGGTTTCTAGGCGACTGGGTGTTTGGCTACGGCGGAGACTACTTTCGCAATGCGCGTTGGTTTCGCGACCAGATTCACTGCCGCACGATCAATTTCGTCTGGGGCAACCACGACGATCGGAGGATCGGCAACCTGTTCGCGGCCACCTTCGACCAGGTTGAGATCAACCTGGGAGACGTCCGAATGACGCTCAACCACTACCCGATGCTCACCTGGAGCGGACAGCACCACGGCTCGGTGGAACGCCCAAACATTCATCTCTATGGGCATGTTCACGCTCTCTATCAGCGCGATCTGGAGTCGTGTCCGATCAAGTATTCCCAGGCCTGGGCCGCACTCGACGTCGGCTTCGACGGTCACGACTATCAGGTCTGGTCGCTCGATGAGATTCTCGATTGCCTTCGTCCCAAGCTCCAGGCCCTCGAAGTCTTGAAACGAGAGAGCGGACAATTCGATCCGTTTCGCGGTCGCTCCTCCCGGGGCTGATCGAGCGGTTCTCGCTCGCATGGCACACACGCCAAAGAACATGGATGCTTCGAATCACTTGTTGTCCGTGGTTGCGCCCTGAATCGAGGCGTTCCGCGAGCCCCAAGCGAGTCGCTCGATGACTTGGGCTCGCGCCCGGTCTTCTGTGACTGCGTCACCACGGTCATCAAGTGCCCTCGATCTCGAAACCTCACATCAAATTTGTCAGTAATCCTCAGGATTGGCATGCCACCTGCTTGATGGTCAACCAGTTTCCCACTTCTTCTCTTCAGTTCAGCGAAGCGAGGCGATGCCATGTCCGATTTCAAAGACAAGGTCAAAAGCGGGATCGACACTGCCGCTGAGAAAGCCAAGGAAGTGACGGAAAAAGTTTCGGACAAAGCAAAAGACGTCGCGGAGAAAGCCACGAACAAGGCGAAGGACGTCGCTCATCAAGCGGGAGAGCACATCGAGAACGCGGGCGAGAAGGTCAAGGATCTGGGGAAGTAAGCCGGCTTTTCCCTTTTTTTTGTTGATCTCTGACGTCGCGTCATTCCTTTGCTGACTGAACTTGCTTGCGAAAGGATCTCACCACCATGTTGCGTTGGTCACTTGCATTCTTGATTCTTGCTTTGATCGCGGGCGTTCTCGGCTTTGGCGGCCTTGAGGGGACGCTGATGCAGTTCGCCAAGATCCTCTTCTTCCTCTTCCTGATCTTGTTCGTGGTCTCCCTGATTTTCGGCCGGAGAGCCGGCGGCCCTATTGTCTAGCGGGTCTTCGTCGGGTGGGCGTTGTCCACCCACGGAGACCCCAGGTGAAGGTCCGCGCCTTCGAGCCTCATCTCGGTCAGGTCGAGACGACACGCAAGCGAAAGACCGCGACCCTTGGCAGCCGCCAAGGGTCGCGGTCTTGTTTTTTTGTTGATGGCCGAGATGTCTGGATGTTTATCGCGACGGTCGCCCCTCAGAAAATCAAAGAAAACCGAGACCAACGGCTTAGGAGTGGGGAGGTGGCTCGGAAAACCCCGTTCGTTTCGCGAACTCCACCAGGGCGCGGTGGATGAGATCGTCCTCACTGAGGCCGCGATATTCGGCCAGCCGGCTCACCCACTCTCGCCAACTCGGCTCAACCCCCAGGTCATAGCGTTCGAACGTGGCGTCCGACAAGAAGGGGGGCGAGTCGTCGGCGAGGATGTTGTACTCCTGAGTTGCGTTCGCCTCACCGGCAAGGAAGCGGTGCCCGCACTGGGCGCAGCGGAACCGGCCCTGAGGATCATTGCCGAGCACTTCGCCTTTACTGTTGCATGAGGGACATCTCAACAAGCCCATACTCACGGCGCTCCTTAACCCCACCCGAGGGATCGTTGCCGAGCCCGACGCTCCCCGAACCCTTGCGATCATCGATCGATCTTATCGTCTACCTTGCAAGGCAGGGACCCGTGACGAAGCTCACGCCCATTTCCAGGGAAAGTGGGCATTTTTGCAGCAGGGACTGGGCAATGAGATTCGGTGTTTCGGGAATCGAGCACTCGATTTCCTGCTTGCGCATTGGGTCTGTCGGCGCTTAACGGACGGCGAGGGCACGTTCGATCGCAAGACAGGCTGAGGCTGCGCCTTCTTCCGCGCGGACGATGCGTCCTACCTCGCTGGCACGCGTGATGTGGGTCGGCTCGTCGAGCAGGTGCCGGAGGGCGGTGGCGGCGCGTCGGACGGTGTAGCGGTCGCGAGTGAGCGTTCGCGCGACCCCCAATCGGCAGACCCGGTACGCGTTGTCGGGTTGGTCGTGAGCCCAGGGAACGACCAGCATCGGCCGTCCCGCTCGGAGGGCTTGTGCCGTGGTGCCCACGCCTCCTTGGTGGACGATCGCCGAGGCGCGGGGGAAGAGTTCCGAATACGGGGCGTACTCCAGGGCGAGCATCGACTCGGGAAGGGGCTCGCGGGGCAGGTTGCGGGGGTCGATCCCGATCAGAAAGACCGCTCGGCGGTCGAGTTGCTCGGCCGCGGCCCGGCTCCGTTCGTAGAACGTGCCCGCGTCCATTACGGCCGACGATCCGAGCGTGAAGACGATCGGCGGTGGCCCTGCGCTGAGGAACTGCTTCAACTCGGCCGTCATTCCGGTCGCCTGCACATCGTCGAAGAAGGCGAATCCGGTCTGGACCGCCTGCGACGGCCAGTCGGGCTGGGGTTCGCCCAGGACCTTCGAGAAGAAGACGAGCATGCAGGTGGGAGACGTCCCGCCCTCAAAGAGCGGGTCGGCCCCCGCGGGCAAGCCCAACTCTTGACGCAGGTGTTGGACCGGCTCGGTCCATTTGCGGAGGGTCAGCCGCGCCAGACCGTGGAGCGAGCCGTGGAACCGCGGCCCGAGCGAGCGCAGGTGCCTGAGCCAAGGCGCTTGGGGAGGGACGGATGGGTCATGCTTCGACAGCAACGAGATCGGCGAGAGCACCGCCGAGATCCAGGGGATTCCGGTCGTCTCGGCCACGATCGGGCCGGCGAACGCGATCATGTGCGACACCAGGAGATCCGCCCCCTGAACCGCCTGTCGAAGGTCGTCGTAGCTTTCGCGCAAGCTCGGCATGAAGACCTGGCGGATCACGTTCTCCGACCCCTTCTTCCGATCCATCAACTCGCGGAAGAACTCCGGCTTGGTCTCGACATCCAGTAAGTCGGGGCGGACCGGGTAAAACTCGATCCCTTGCCGCTCGATCCGCTCGCGGTGATACGCGCTCGTCGCGATGACCGGGACGTGCCCCCTGGCCTGTAACTCCTTGGCCAACGCAATGAACGGGTGCAAATCCCCCAGCGATCCGAACGTCGCCAGGACGATCCGTCGCGCCGTCACCACGCTTCCGACCTCCCCACCATCCTTGGTCAAATCCCTCGGGTTCATCGCCGAATATCCTCGGATCCTTCGTGAAATCATTCACAAAGTCATTCTAGAGGGTCGTGACGGGAAGTAAAGCTAAACGTTCGAGACGTGTGGATGCGGAAGCGGTTCACGGCCTCGGAGTGGGTGGCTCGCGAGGCCGCGATTGAAGAGTCTTCAGTGGTTTACGTTCGAGTGGACCCCAGCCACCCAGACGTGAGCCACTCGAGGGTAAACAGCGGTAACCAGGTGGACCTATTCTGCCTTGATATTGAATAATGTGCAAGCTCTGGGTGCCACGGGTTGTCCTCAACCCGTGAGCCAAAAACCTGGGCGATCGCTCGCGGGTTGAGTACAACCCGTGGCGCCCAAAGGTCTTAGGTAAGGCGCCTGGTCTGGCCTGCCGGCGTTCCGCTCAGGGTTGCCCGGCCAGGATGGGCACGACCGACGTCTGGAGTCCGCCGGTGACGTGGACCTGGCCGTTGTGAGCGACGAAGACGTTCACCTCGCTGCGGATTCCGAATGTTGTGGGGTCGTAGATGCCGGGCTCGATCGAGAAGCAGGTGCGAGGGAGGACCAGCCGTTCCTCGTGGGTTTCGAGGTCGTCCATGTTGGCGCCGTTGCCGTGGGTTTCCTGGCCGATGCTATGCCCGGTGCGGTGGACGAACTTCGCGCCTTGACCCCCCGCTTCAATGACGTGGCGCGCGGCCGCGTCGACTTCCCAGCCACGCAACGGCTGACCTGCCGCGAACGCGGTTTTGACCCGCGCGATGGCGGCGTCGCGGGCGCGGGCCACCAACTGGAAGACGTCTTCGTAGAGGGCGGGGACCTGATCGCCGACGAAGCCGACCCGGGTTAGGTCGCTATAGACGGCCCGAGGCTGGTCGAGCTTGGCCCAGAGGTCGATCAGCACGAAGTCGCCCGCGCGAATCGGGGTGTCGGCGGTCGGGTCGGGGGCGTAGTGGGGGTTGCCGCTATGCGGGCCGACGGCCACGATCGGCGAGTGGTCGGTGATCAGGCCATTTTGGTGGAAGTGGTTCACGATCGCGGTCTGCACTTCGCACTCGGTGACCGACTGGCCGTTGCGGGTGCGTTCGGCGATCAACGCCCAGGCGAGATCAAACGCCGAACAGGTGTGGGTTTCGGCCGCGCGGTGCATCCGCCACTGGTCGTCGTCCCAGGTGGCCTCGAACATCTGGGCCAGGTCCCCCGACGAGCCGACCTCGACGCCCGACGCTCGCACCAGCTCGACCGTTCCGGCGTCGACCTTCGAGACGTAGGGGTTGGCGTTGCGTGGCGAGTATTCCATTGCGACCCGATTCATTCCCGTCACGAGCTCCGCCACTCCGGCCTCGAGCTCTTGCCAGCGGAGATAGACGCGCGCCTCGCCCGGAAGGTGGTCGAGCACGCCCGACTCGATGCGGTGGACGAGCTTGCGCGGTTCGCCCTCGGCCGGGATCACGTAGTAGAACCGGCGTGAGGTCAGCAGGGTGTCGGGGAGTTCGAGGATCCGCCGGGCCAGCACGTTCCCGCCCCGGAAGTCGCAGAGCAACCAGCCGTCGAAACCAAACTGGCGGAGCGCGGACTGGACGGCGGAGAGGTCGAACATCGAGCTTGACTCCATCGGGGGACGAGAGTAGTGTTCGTCTGTCGAGCGATCAGGGGACAAATTCGTTCTCCCCCCAAGTTTGTCCTCAGAGGGCGGGGAACTCAACCGATCTTCGGCTCGGTCCCGAAATCGGCCGGGAATCCTTTGGGGGGAGGTACGTTATGATAGGGCTCGATTGGTTACCGGACCCTGCACGCGACGCCTCGCGACGGGAGAATGCTCTGTGAGCGATATCGACGACGCCCGGCGGACGCTCCAAGAGACCTTCGGCTTCACCCGGTTTCGCGACGGGCAGGAGCCCGCGATCAGCGCGCTCCTTGAGGGCCGTCCGGTTTTGGCCGTCTTTCCGACCGGGGCCGGCAAGAGCCTCTGCTATCAACTCCCCGCGCTCTTGCTCGACGGTCTGACGGTCGTGGTCTCGCCGCTGATCGCGCTAATGAAGGACCAGGTCGACTTCCTCGTCGGACGCGGCATCGCCGCCGCTCGGCTCGATTCTACACTCGAACCCGTCGAGGCGCGGCGGATCCTCGACGACCTCCGGGCTGATCGGCTCAAGCTGCTCTACGTGGCCCCGGAGCGGCTCGCGAGCGAGCGGTTCTTTCAGACGCTGAGCAAAACCAAAGTCGCGCTTTTGGCGGTGGACGAGGCGCACTGCATCAGCGAGTGGGGCCACAACTTCCGGCCGGAATACCTCAAGCTTGCACGCCTTGCCAGGCGGCTCGGAGTGACTCGCGTGCTGGCGCTGACCGCGACCGCCACGCCGGACGTGGCGGGGCAGGTCGCCCGCGCGTTCGGGATCGCCGAGGCCGACGTCGTGATCACTGGGTTCCATCGCCGGAACCTGGAGCTGCACGCCAATGCGTGCGCCGCGGAGGATCGGCACGCGAGGCTGCTCAAGAGCCTCAAAAATGGCTCGGCGGGACCGACGATCGTGTACGTCACCCTCCAGAAAACGGCCGAGGATCTCGCCGCCTACCTTGTCGGGCACGGGTTCGACGCGATGGCTTATCACGCCGGGATGAATGATGAGCGGCGGCACGTCGTCCAGGATCAATTCATGGCGTGCAAGGCAGGCATCGTCGTGGCGACGATCGCCTTTGGCATGGGGATCGACAAGTCCAACATCCGCGCGGTCTATCACTTCAACTTACCCAAGAGTCTCGAGAACTTTGCCCAAGAGATCGGCCGCGCCGGGCGCGATGGAGAACCGGCTCGGTGTGAGTTATTCGCGTGCGCTGAGGATGTTTTGACGCTCGGAAACTTCACGTACGGCGACACCCCGACCCCGGAAGCGATCTCCGGCCTGCTTGGGGAACTCCTGGGCCTTGGGCCCACGTTCGATATCTCGGCCTACGACCTCGCGCAGCGGCACGATATCCGACAACTCGTCGTGCAGACGCTGATGACTTATCTCGAGCTTCAAGGCATTCTGGAAGCGACCGGGCCGTTCTACTCGGACTGCAAGTTCCGTCCGTTGCGCTCCTCGGGCGAGATCCTCGCGCAATACGACCCGACGCGGGCCGCCTTCCTCCGTCAGATCTTCCGGCAGGCCCGCCCGGGCAAGATCTGGTTCGCGCTCGACGTGCCCGAGGTGGCCCGATCCCTCAATGAGCCGCGCGAACGCATCAGTGCGGCCTTGAACCACCTGGAAGAGAAGGGGGACGTCGAGCTTCAACTCGCCGGTCTTCGCCAAGGTTATCGTCGGACCACGGGAGAAGCCGACCTGGACGAGCTGCGCGAGCGGCTGATCGTCCGGTTTCTCGACCGCGAGCGCCGAGACATCGCACGCGTCAATTCCGTGCTCGCATACGCCCAGGCCGAGGGCTGTCTCACTGGCCGGCTCCTCGCCTATTTCGGCGAAGCCCTCGCGGGCGATTGCGGTCACTGTGCGCGTTGCCTGGGTGAACCCCCGCTGCCCCTGCCGCCGGTGCCCGAGCGAGTCCTGGGCGTCCTTGAGAACGAGATCCTCCAGGGCGTGCGGTCCGAACGGCACAAAGCGCTGACCACGTCGCGCCAGCTCACCCGGTTTTTGTGCGGTCTCTTGTCCCCCGCCTCCAGCCGAGGCAAGCTCGCCAAGCATCGCCAGTTCGCCGCCCTGGCCGACGTGCCCTTTCCTCGCGTGCTTGATTTTGTAGAAAAGCACATGTGATTAAATTGTAGAGGGCGGGCGCGGCCCACCATCGTCGGCTTCTGGTTCAGAATCAGGGTACGGAGCTCACGCGCTCCCCTTGAGGGGAACGATCCGGACGGCCAACGTCACCGAGGGCCTCTGCGATGAAGTGAACCGAGGCGCCGGGGAAGGCGGCGGCAAGGTCGTGATCCGGTATTCCGCCAACTCCCGCCAGGATATCCAGAAATTCCTGAAACTGGTGAGCGTCTTCGTACGGTTGACGAGTGTACCTGATGTCGGAGTAACCTCCGTCGACTTGGTGGCCTCGCGTGGTCACGGAATACCTGAGCGTTTCCAGATGCCGTTGTTCGAGGAATTGCCGCAATTCTTGGTGATCCCGGACGGTTTGCGCCGGACTGTAGGCTAACTCCCGGAACGTCTCGGGCAACCAGAGGTGAAGGACCTCGGATCGGACGATGATGCCCGCGCCCGCCACCTCGTCGTTGTCATTGCCTTGAGCCGGTCGGATCCCATTCAAGTTCACGCCCGCCAACCCGGTCATCGCCGTGGCGAGGAAGAAGCCGATCATGATCTTCTCTCCCTTGACGGTGAGAAGACGTTGGAGCCAACCGTGAGTGGGGCGACCCGTGCCTCGATCGTTGATTTCGGTCGTGAGCAGCCGGGTTGGTGAGCGTTCGAGGCTGGTGGAGAACGAGCGGGGCATGGCGAAATCTCACCGAGGCCGCTAGGGTTGGAATAGGCTCTAATACCTGAACCGCGCGGCTTGACCCGACCGGGACAAGTCGGTTGGAAAATTCACCACAGGGGCACCGAGCCGCGCTGGGGCGGGGTGACGCTCGGCACAGGCTCATCGCGTTCTCTCTCGCTCGCGATGGACTGGGGGGCGATCCGGACGGCTGACGATCGAGGTTGATCGGGGTATACTCTTAATTTTTTCGTGATCTTTGTCTCGGATCGAGCTGTTGGCGCGGTTCTGTTCTTTGAGGGGGCGTGCGCGACCGCAATCCGCGGTCTCCTGGTTGTCGACCCAGCTCGACAGAGGTCATGCGTAACCGTTGTGGTGCACTGCGATGAACTGCGACTCCAGCGAGACGAACCGATTGCTCGAACGGGTGTCTGAGGGGGATGGGCAGGCGCTGGAGTTGCTGCTGGGGCGGTATCGTCAACGGCTTCGCCGCATGGTCGCCGTACGGCTCGATCAGCGGCTCCGCAAGCGGATCGACCCCTCGGATGTGATCCAGGAGACGTATCTCGAGGCTTCGGCTCGCTTGACGACCTACTTGCGCGCTCCCTCAATGCCCTTCTTTTTGTGGCTTCGGTTCCTCACCGGCCAGAAGTTGGTCACCTTGCACCGGCACCACCTGGGCGTCCAGATGAGGGCTGCCGGCCAGGAGGTGGCGTTGGGGCAGGGTCTGGTCCCGGGCGCGTCTTCCGCCGCAATGGCCGCCCATTTCGTCAACCAAGACACCCGACCGAGTGAAGCCGCGATCCGCGAAGAGCTGAAGGAACGGGTTCAGAACGGGCTCGAGAGTCTGTCCCCGCTCGATCGCGAGGTGCTGGCGTTACGGCATTTCGAGCAATTGAGCCGCTCGGAGATCGCGGCAGTGCTCGGAGTCTCCGAGGCCGCGGCTGGCAAGCGGTACATCCGGGCCCTCGAGAAGCTGAAGCAGATTCTCGGTCGCTTCGAGGGCGACGTGCCATGAGCGACCTGTCTTCCGAAGCCGACCCGCTCGAGGTCCTGGTCGACGCGTTTCTGGATCGATACCGACGGGGTGAGCGGCCGTCATTGACCGAATTCGCCGCCGCCCACCCCGAGTATGCCGCGCGAATCCGATCGCTTGTCCCGGCCATGTTGGTTCTCGAGGAGTTCGGCCCTGAGAGCGAGGTCGGCCCGCAATCCGGGCGGTCCGGGTCGCTGACTCGGATGCCTCATCGCCTGGGTGATTATGTCCTGATTCAAGTGATTGGTTCGGGAGGCATGGGGGTCGTTTATGAGGCGATCCAGGAGTCGCTTGGCCGGCACGTGGCCCTGAAGACCCTTCCCTATCGTCACCCCGACGACGGGACACGTCTTGAACGCTTTCGCCACGAGGCTCTCGCGGCGGCGCGGCTGCAACATGCCCACATTGTCCCCGTGTTCGGAATCGGCGAACACGACGGCATCGACTTCTACACCATGCAGTTCATTCGTGGGCATGGGCTCGACTCGGTGCTTCGTGAGGTCGATCGCTTGCGGCGCGATCCGGTCGCTCCGGGAGAAACCGGCGACGCGACGGACGGGCCCGATCTTCCGAGCCGACTGGCTTGGGGCCTGTACCAGGGCCGATTTCTCCCCCATTCCCCGCTGGGCGCAGACCCTGGCGGCGAGCCAAGGTCGCACCTCTCGACAACGCGTGTCAGTTGGTCCGGTCTGTCGAGTCAGGGTGAGCCCCGCTACTTCCGCGGTGTGGCCTGGGTCGGGGTGCAGGTGGCCGAAGCCCTCGAATATGCGCATCAGGAGGGCGTTCTCCATCGCGACATCAAGCCATCCAATCTTCTGATGGATGTGCATGGGCATGTTTGGGTCACCGATTTCGGGTTGGCCAAGACCCACGACGGCGACGAGCTGACGCGAACCGGCGACATCGTCGGGACCTTGCGGTACATGGCGCCCGAGCGGTTCAACGGCTGGTCCGACCCTCGGAGCGATATCTTCGCCCTGGGGGCGACGTTGTACGAGCTCTTGACGTTCCGGGCCGCGTTCGACGAGCCGGACCGGATCAAGTTGATCGATCGGATCATGCACGGCAGTCCGACGCCGCTCCGCCAGCTTGACCGGCGGATTCCTCGCGACCTGGAGACCATCGTTCTCAAGGCGATTGCCAACGCGCCCAACGAACGCTACATGACGGCCAAGGAGTTCGCGGAGGATCTCCGGCGGTTCGTTGCGGGCCGGCCGATCCTGGCGCGTCGGTCCAGCACGATCGAGCATGTCTGGCGCTGGTGCAAGCGCAATCCGGCGGGGGCCGGGGCGGTCGTCGTCGTCGCCGCGGCGATTGCGGCGACGGTGGCGATGTCCATGATCTACGCCTATGAACAAGGCAAGTCGGCACGCGAGATCCGTGGTCTCGTCACCGCACTTGGCACGGAACGGAAAAGCCTCCGGGCATCGCTGGCCGAATCGCGACGCGTCCTGGCCATTCGCAACTTCGATCGCAGCCAGACCGCCTTCGAGAAGCAACAAGTCGGGCCCGGCCTGCTTTGGTTGCTGGCGAGCTGGCGGTTGGCCATTGATGCGGGGGATGCCGCCTGGCAGCGCGTCGCGCTGACCAATCTCGCCGCATGGAGCGTCCACCATCCCCGCCTGGAGGGGGTCCTCTCGCACGCCGGCCCCGTCTGCGCCGCGGCGTTCAGTCCGGACGGCAAGACGATTCTCACCGGTGGGGAGGATTTCTCCGCGCGATTCTGGGATGCGGCCACGGCTCGGCCGATCGGCCACCACTTACACCATCCGGCCACGGTCCAAGCCGTGGCGTTCAGTCCGGACGGCAAGACCGCCCTCACCGGGGGAGCCGACGGCCTGGCTCGACTCTGGGATATCGCCAGCGGAGAGCTCGTCGGGCAACCGATGCGGCACTCGGATGGAGTCGTCGCCGTGGCGTTCAGCCCGGACGGCATGACCCTGCTCACGGGGAGCCTGGATCAGACGGCGCGGCTCTGGAATACCGCGACCGGCCAGCCGATCGGACCACCACTCGTGTGTGAGGCGGCGATCTCATCCCTCGCGTTCAATCCCGAAGGCGATCTCGTTGTCACCGCGAGCAAAGACGGCATGGCGCGGTTCTGGGATCCCTCTGACGGGAACTCGATTGGTCCCTCCGCGATCCAAACGACGCAACTCCTTGCCGTGGCGTTCAGTCCGGACGGGAGAACCCTGCTCACCGGGAAGTGGGGCAATACGGTCGACGCGTGGGACGTTGCCACCGGGCAACAGGTCGGGAGCAGGTTGAGTCCCCATCGAGGTTCCGTCCGTGCCATTGCTTACAGCCCCGACGGGCGAAGCTACTTGACGGGGAGCGAGGACAAAACGGCACGGCTTTGGGATGCTTTCAGCCATCACCCGCTCGGCCCTAGCCTGGTTCATCAAGGACCGGTTGTGGCCGTGGCGTTTCAAGCCGATGGCAAATCCCTTCTGACTGCCAGCAGCGACCATACCGTGCGGGTGTGGAACACCGAGTCATGCCGAACCCTCAGGCCTCGCTTGGAAATCACGGGAGGTGGGCAAGCCGTCACTTTTTGTCCCGACGGTCAGTCGTTCCTCGCCGCGGATCGGGGCGGTATGGTTCGGCTCTGGGACGTCGCGACTGAACTCCCGGTCGGGCAAGATATGGAGTCGGAAGGGCCGGACTTGAGCGTCGCGTGCAGTCCCGATGGTCAGACCCTCGTGGCGAGCGGATCGCTGCCGAGACTCTGGAATGCGACCACATGCCTCCCCTTTGGACGGGCGCTCGCCCACCCTGGTGGGGCCCATGTCGTGGCGTTCAGCCCCGATGGCAAGACCGTCGCTACCGGAGGAAGGGACCAGACGACTCGCCTTTGGAATGCCATCACCGGTGATCCGATCGGCACGCCCGCCCGCCACGCCGGGCCGGTCGACGCCCTCAGGTTCAGCCCCGACAGCAAAACGATCGCTGTCGGCTGTGATACCGGCTCCGCCCGGCTCTGGGATTTGACGAAGGGGAGTCCTGTCGGACCTGCCTTTCGACACCCTGGTGCGGTGGGCGCGGTGGCGTTTAGCCCGGATGGTCAGACCATCGTTACGGGGTGTGAGGATGGCCTGGCTCGGATTTGGAACCTGAGCACGGGCGACCTTCGCGTGCCACCGCTTGCCCACCAGAACTGGGTCTTTGCAGTGGCATTCAGCCCCGACGGTAAGTCGGTGCTCACCGGAGGCCGCGATCAAACGGCGCGGCTCTGGGATGCCGCCACCGGCCAGCCGATCGGACCGCCGTTCCCGCATTCGAGCCAGGTCTGGTCCGTCGGCTACGCTCCCGACGGCAAGTCGATTCTGACCGGTGATACCGCCAGCACCGCGCGGATCTTCGCCGTCCCCCAGGCGTTTCCGGACGATCTGGAACAGGTGGCCACCGCGATCGAGGTTTTCACGGGGTTAAGTCTCGATGCGACCCGAGGGGTTATCCTGTCTCTCGACAACGCGACCTGGCGTGAGAAGCGAGATCGTCTGAAAAATTGGAAATCGAATTAATTATTATGTTAACATTTGCACGCGTTGAAGGGCGCCGCGGTGTGTTTTTGTTGTTTGTGAAATCATGATATATGGTTATTGCGAATGTTTTGTGGGTTAGGTTGGCCGCGAGTTGTGGCGACGCATGTGTTTCGGCATCGTGGGGAGATGTCGGAGAGCGCGGGGGTGAAGGCCCGGTGCGCGGAGCTTGAGGAACTCCAACTCTTCTTTACAAAAACAGAGCCAGATGGTAAATGATCCGTCCGCCAACGATGATTACGATACCGGCGATCGACGGGCAGGAGCGGGCGGAGTTGCCCCCATGGCTCGTTGAGCGACGAAGACCGCCGCGAGTCGGGTCAACTTGAGGTTGAGGCCACGGAGCTTCAGGCGAGTCGGGCCTTCTCGTCTTGCGATCTCTCCTTCGGTACCGCGAATCTGGAGGGCCGCCGTGAACGGAAAGATCCTGGTCTCTTGGCTCGCGGCTTTGCTGATTCCGGGCGCCTTGGTTCCGGCCCGGGGCGCGGAAGCGAATCCGGTGCCTGCCGCCGGGTCAGCCTCCAAGGCTGTCGCGACGGTCGATGTTCGCCCCAAGCCGCTCGCCCAGATTCCGGTGGGCACGATCATCGGCGCAGGGGAAGAGGCCCCGAAAGGTTGGACGAACCTGGTGATGCTCGCCAAGCCGCGTCTCGGCATCGGCGACGTCGATTCGGTCTCCAAGACGGCGGCCCAATACAGCGGAACGTTTCTGTTCACGGTCCTGGCGAATGTGGCCGAGACCGCGAACGGGACCGATGCGCCGAGCTTCTTCCTGGAAAAGGTTGCGGTGGGAGGCGCCTTGGAGGGGGGAGGGAAGACCATCGTCGCGACCAGCGACCAGACTTTTGGCAACGAGCTTGGGTTTCTCGGTAAGAAAGTCTTCGCCAAAGGGGAGCGCGTGCTGGCCAACGACTTTCGCCAGGTCGCGCGAACCAGGACGATGCTCGTCTTCGACGCCCACGCCTATGTCCGCTACGATGGCAAGCATTGCCGGATGGTGATCCGCCACGTGATCCTCGTCGCCCCCCAAACGGGCCGGCTCACCACGTTCGTCTGGCTCCTGGGCTCGAACGGTAAAGGGGGCTATGCCCGGGCCGAGACAACCTTGCAACTCCTGCCGACGTCGCTCCGTGAAGATCGGGTCATGAGTGTGGACGGGCAGAAGTTCACCTTCGGGATCCCTTCGGACGACGCCTTTGCCGTGGCCCGAATCCCCCAAGGCACACCGATCCGGTTCTCACCACCGCTCTCGACCTTGGCCTCCGTTCGCCACTTCAACGCCGAGTCCGTGGCAAAACTCGAGACCGAACTCCAAACGCGGTACGCCCCTCTTGCCGTCCGGGCCCGGGCCGACCTGTCAAGAACCGCGGGGCGATGACGTCATTCGTCGCCCTCACCGGTCGCTGGTTTGCTGATGAACTAATGTTTCTCGGGCACGATGAAATTGCTTTCGATGAATTTTTTGGGGTCGGTCAGTGGACGCACGTCGACGATTTGGTCGTGGGCAAGCCAGACCTCGAACTCTCCTCCCTCAGCCCGGCAATGCGGACAGTTCTCGGCGATTCCTTCCACGACGACTTGCGGGCGCCCCGGCTTTCCCGCCTCGGACTTCTTGTATTTGGTGGACCAGGCGATTGAGTCGCCGATCTGATACTCATATTGCCAGAGCTCGCCGTATTTATATTGGACCTGGAATGCGCTGAGGCGGCCGCACGACGCGCATGTCTGTTCGCTCCGAACGGTATTGAAAGCTCCCATCAGGCGTTTCTCCTGGGTTGCGTGCGCGGCTCGAGTGAGTGGAGGAAAGGCGTCACGCCTTGGCGTCGATCGCGGTCGGCCGATCGATGGTAGATGCCGTGGTCCGAGAGATTGATCGTTGGAACGGGGGAGCGAACTGGCCTTGAGGAATCGGGACGCATCACGAAACCTTTTTAGGATGGGTGCTCATCGACAGTCATGGGCGGAGCAGGGGCCTGAAACCGAGTGCCGGGGGGGAACTCCAGGCCGAAGCGCTCGGTCAGGACGCTCAGGAGCTCGTCGTGATCGTCAATCGCGCGCAGGGTCGCCTGCCCGTTGCGTTTGATCTCGAGGTCTCGATTGTGCAAGGTCTGGCGGACGTCCGGCGTCCGCGACTGAACGGTCAGGGTGTGGACGAAGCGTGAGTCGGGGTGGGTCGACGTATAATAGCTCGCGACCTCGTAGTCGACGTCGAACTGGGGCTCGAGAGTGAAGGCGTAGAGGTTGGTCCAGACCCCTTCGATCAGGGACTGCAAGACCCACCAGGGGCCCTCGTCGTCATTCAACCGGAACGTCCGGTCATGCTGTTCGAACCAGCGTCCGCTCACCATCGGGATGGGCCGAAAGAGACTTTCGCCGCCGAAGCCGACGTCCGTGAGCCAGTGGGTCTGCTCGATCGTAACGTTCAAGAGCATGTGAGTGCGTGGTAAGACCCGATCCGTCCCCAGTCGCACGCGACCGGAGAGCCGGGTGACCGTAAATCCGAGTTGCTCCAGGACCGCGGCGAACAAGGTGTTTTGCTCAAAGCAGTAGCCCCCGCGGCGGCGGCCGACGAGCTTGGCCTGCAAGCTCGCGAGGTCGAGCCGGATCGGCCGCCCGAGATGGATGTCGAGGTTCTCGAACGGGATCCGGGTGAGGTGGCAGAACTGGAGTTGCTCGAGAACCTCCGGCGTCGGCGTCCGAGCGCCGGAGTAACCGATGCGGTCCAGGTAGGCATCGACGTCGATGGCGTGGATGTTGACGTTGGGGGCGGGGTCGACCGGATCCATGCGAGTGGTGCGCTCCTTTGAGTGCGTTGTCAGATCCGACCGATCCCATTCCCGCCCATTTCTCAAACGCCTTCGACGCCCTGACGCAACTCGGCGATCACGGCTCTGACGTCGTCGCTATCCGCGGGCTGGCCCGCCAGGGTCTTCATGGCGATGCCGATGGCCATGCCCTCCTTCGGCGCCTTGCGGATCTGCTCGGCGATGGGAGCGAGGGCTTCGCTGACCTGCTCCCGGGACATGGCCGGGGGGACCCAGTCTTGCAGCAAGGCGAGTTCTTCGGCGGTGAACGTGGTGGTCCCGCCCTTCGCTTCTTTCAGGACGCCGCGCATCTTCTTGACCGCGTCGGCGTCGGGCATTTCCTCACCGGTCCCGAGCGTCAGGCCCGCGATCCAGTAACGCAGGAACTGCGTACGCGTCGCGTCGCGCGCTTTCATCGACTCGGTCAGGCTGGCCCGCATTCGCTGCACGATCGTCATGATTGCCTTTCCTCTTTCAACTCGTCGCGCCCTGCGGCGCCCGATCCGATCCCGTGACATCGCTTGATGAGACACGGTCCGGCTGGATTGCGTTCGGGCCAACGACGAGTCTTCCCACAACCAGTCACCGGCTCGGACTCGCCCGACCGCCTGGTGACTCGCCACTCTATCTTAACAAAGCGAGGCCGACGGTGGCGAGACAAACGGACAGCGTCTCGTCGAGAGTCGAGCGTTGTGGAGGCCGACGACGGAGGTTACTGTTGGGGACATCGGGCCAAAATCAGGCGATTGCGTGAGCCGGACCCCCTCCTCGTTCGTGCGAGTCGAACCCACAACCGGGATCAAAATCAGGCGAAACAACCATGATGAGTTCGCATGCCTTGTTCTTTCACAGGCTCATGGCCGCGCTTGCCCTGCTCGTGCTGAATGCCGGTTTTCTCGGCCGGGCTTCGGCCGCGGATGCCGAGGAGCGCAGGCTGCTCTACGTGGCCGTGCCTGGGATTCGCAATTACCTCGAGTACGGCGGCCACGGCTTGCTGGTCTTTGACATCGACCACGGCCACAAGTTCGTCAAGCGAATCCCGATCGCGGGCCTCGATGACAAGGGGAAGCCGGACAACGTCAAAGGAGTCTGCGCCAACGCGGCGACCCAGCGCCTCTATATCAGCACGACCAAGACGCTGACTTGCCTCGACCTCGTCACCGAGAAAATCCTCTGGGAACGCGCCTATGAAGGGGGTTGCGACCGGATGTCGATGACCCCGGACGGATCGGCGATCTATCTCCCCTCGTTCGAGAAGGATCACTGGCATGTGGTCGACGCCCGCAACGGCGACGTGCTCGCCAAGATCATCCCCCGCTCCGGAGCGCACAACACAGTCGCCGGCCTGAATGGCAAAGAGGCCTACCTGGCCGGTCTGAAGTCGCCGCTCCTGACGGTCGCCAATACCAAGGAACTCAAGGCCGAGCGGACCGTCGGCCCCTTCAGCCAGAGCATCCGTCCGTTCACGGTCAACGGCCGACAGACCCGTTGCTTCGTGAACGTGAATGAGCTGCTTGGCTTCGAGGTGGGCGACCTGACCACGGGCAAGCCGCTCCATCGCGTCGAGGTGGCCGGCTACAAACAAGGGCCGGTCAAGCGGCACGGTTGCCCGAGTCACGGGATCGGCCTGACGCCCAACGAGAAAGAATTGTGGGTTGTCGACGCCCACAACGAGCACGTCCACATCTTCGACGCCACCACCGAGCCCCCCAAGCAACTCGAGAGCCTCAAAGTCCGCGACGAGCCGGGCTGGTTGACCTTCACCCTCGACGGCCGCTATGCCTACCCCTCGACCGGCGACGTGATCGACACCGCGACTCGCAAAATCGTCGCGAACCTGACCGACGAACATGGCGCGGCCGTCCAGAGCGAGAAAATGCTCGAGATCGACTTCGCCGGCGCCCAACCGGTCCGCAACGGTGACCAGTTCGGTCTGGGACGAGTGATCACGCCTTGATGTTTTGGGTTTCTCTCTCCCATGGTCTAACTGGCGTTCCATTGAGCTACACCGGTTTACCGGCGGCGTCGGTCTGAGCCATCGGTGTTGGGTGCATCTGCGTTCGCTTCGAAACTGGAGACTCTGCCATGACCACCCCGATTTGCCAAGTCCGGGTGTCATGGCGGGTATGTCGTTCTCCAGGAGGGTCACGCCTCACGCCAACGCAAGGCGATGCGTTGCTGGTCGGCTTCGCGATTGCCTCCGATGCAGCGGAGCTCGAGCTGGCCGCCTCCCGGTTCGGGGCGGAACCGGCACCAGCCCAGTGGCTGAGCCGGGGCGAAGGAGTAGGCCACGGCGGGGAGGTTGATCATGTACAGACCTTCCTCTTGACGCACGTTCCAGACGTGGGTGTGGCCGAAGACCACGCCCTTCACCTGGCGGCGCGGCCGCAGGATGGCCAGGAACGCCTCGGTGTCGAGCAGGCTCGGGGGCGGGGGTTGGACCGGCACCGGATTATGATGGACGAAGACGAGCGTGGGTTTCTCGGGCTGTGCATCCAGCTCCGCGGTGAGCCAGTCGAGCTGGGCGCTGCCGAGCTTGCCGGGGGTGACGTTGCACTGGTCGAGCGAGTCGAGCACGACGAACCTGAGCCCAGGGCCGTCGACTGTCTCGGTCTGCTTATCGACGACCTTGGACTCGTGCGGGATGACGCCCTGGAGCACCTCGCGGAAGTTGGTCCGATCGTCGTGGTTTCCGAGCCCCAGGTAGATCGGCAGCTTTGCCTTGCGGAGCGGATCGAGGAGTGTGACGACGGTGCGGTAATCGGCGGATTGACCCTTCTGGAGGGCGAGGTCGCCGTCGATCAGGACGGCCCGAGGCGCTGCGTCCGCGGCGAGGATATCGGACACGACGGCGCGGAGGTTGTCGGCCATGACCTGTCCGCGCAACTGGGTCGACGGATCGGCCGCGATGTGGATGTCGGAGACCAGGGCGTACCAGGCGGTCGGATCCTCGGCCGTTGCGCTCCGGGCGGGCGTCCCGAGCAGCAGGGATGCGCCGCCGACGGCGAGCCCGGCCAGGAACTCGCGGCGGCTTGGCGGGCTGTCGAGGGATCCCAGTTCGCGTGAAGTTGGGGTTGGCGGAGTCGCTGGCAAGATCTGGAGTGGCATCGAATGGATCCCTCAAACGGAGGTCGGGTGGCCATGGCCCACCCGACAAGATTAACCGATCGCAGGCCGATCGCAACGCATCACGGACGCCAGCCGAGCAGGTTCTGGCTCATGTTCAGCTTGACGGCCAGACTGGCAAAAACATTTTGAAGCGGCTGATTCATTGCGCCCGAATCGGAGAGCTGGACGTAGGCGTCGAGCAACTGGTTCTGCACCTGCCAGAGGTCGGGGCCGAGTCCCAGGAACGTGGCGGCATCGAGCAGGAGCGCCGCGTGGGCGACGATCGCCGCGAGGTCGGCGTCAGGGGCGAGACCCCGGAGAATGCGTTCGAGGGCCTGGGAGATCGTCTGCTCCAACGGTTCGCGCTCGGGATGATAGCCCCAGGTTCGGCCTCGTTCGTAGAGCCCCTGGATGCGCGCCAGGTTGCCGTCGGGTTCAAGCTCAGTGAGTTCCTGGCTCAGCGCGAGGTCGAGGTAGGACGACGCGGCCTCCTGGAGCGGCTTTGGGATCGGGTAGTGCATCTGGCCGAGGCGGTTGAGCACATCGTCGTCGAGCGAGGAGAGCCGCTCGAAAGTGCGCTGATATTCTTCGATGCGGTCTTGGAGAACGATGCCGATGATCCGCCGTTGCTCGTCGACGAACAGGTCGTCGAGCCGGCGCACCTTGCCCTCGAACTCGCGTGCCACCAGGGTGGTGACGTCGGCCATCGAGCCGGTCTTGTAGGCGTTGATCAGTCGAAGTTTGAAGTTGTCATATTCTTTGACAGAGTCCACGTGTCGGAGGACCGTGTGGAAGTCGAGGCCGCCGTAGTGGATGACGACGAACGCGGTTTCGGCTTCGTCCCAGGTCTGGTCCGAGCGGACGCGGAGCCGGCCCACGGCCAGGTGGCTGGCGCCTCGACCGCGGACTTCCTGGTCGAGGACATCGAGGTTGAACGAATAGAGCCGGGTGTTGGTTTCGCGAGGTGGGAAGATCAGGCTCACGGCGTAGTGGGCGAGGACCCGGTCGAGGTCGACCACAGCGGGGCGGATGATCTGGTCCCAGACTCCGCGACCGTTCTTGAACTGGGGAAGGTTGCTCAGGGCCGGCTTCAGGGCCTGGGCGAACTTGCCTTCGAAGTCGCGATGGAAGTGCTTGGCCATATGGATGGCGCGGGCGGCGTAGTGGAGGCACTGGGTCGCTTCGATGCCGCTAATCTCGTCGAAGAACCAGCCGCAACTTGTGTACATCAGCATGCCGTCGCGCTGCATTTCCAGAAGTCGCAAGGCGTCGCGAATCTGGGTGTCGTCGAGGTCGGCATGGCCCTGTTCCTTGAGGAAGTGGCGGACCGAGCGCGGGCTGCGGTCGAGGATCACCTCAAGGTAGGCGTCACGCGCGGCCCAGGGGTCGGGGAAGCACTCGCGGCCCCTGGTGGCGAACAGGTGATCGATCTGTTCCCGGAGCAGGTCGAACGCCTTGCGAAGCGGTCCGCGCCATTTCTGGTGCCAGTCTCCCCGGGTCCGACAACCACAGTCGGAGTTCCAGCGCTCGACGCCGTGGGCGCAGCTCCAGGCGCTCTTCTCGTGGATCTCGACCTCCCACGCCGGCGGGTGAAGCTCGAGGAACTCGCCGTAGTTCGTGAGCCGAATGTTCGGGTCGTGGCTCAGCCGGTCGAGCACGTACGCCAGCGCCATGTCTCCGTGCGGGTGATGGTGGCCGTACGATTCGCCGTCGGTGGCGATGTGCATGAGCTGGGGGTGGCTGCGAGAGTCGTCAAACCCGCGGAGCAACCGGTCGAGAAACTTCTCGCCGCTGTCGAGCAGCCGTTCGAACGCGACCTGGCGGGAGACGATGCCGTCGTAGAAGAAGATCGCCAGCGATTTTCCCGAGGGGAGCCGGATCGTGTACGCGCGCGAGGGGTCGATTCCGCCGGGGATCTCGTCCCATTCTTGCTTGCCGATGGGGCGCCAGCGTTTCGCCTGGTGCGGCGCCAGCACGGTGAACCGAATCCCGGCGTCGGCGAGGGCCTCGAGCGAGGCGACGTCGGCGGCGGTCTCGGCCAGCCACATTCCCTCGGGGTTGCGGCCGTAGTAGTGGCGGAAGTCGGCGATCCCCCAGAGCACCTGCGTCCGCTTATCGTGTGCGTTGGCCAGGGGGAGGATGATATGGTTGTAGACCTGGGCCAGGGCATTGCCATGCCCGCCCCGGCGCTCGTGGCTGAGGCGGTCGGCCTCGACGATCCCGGCGAGTACTTCAGGCGCGGACGTTTTGAGCCAGGAGAGCAGCGTCGGACCGAAGTTGAAGCTCATCCGCGCGTAATTGTTCGAGAGATTGAGGATCCGGCCGTGGTCATCGAGCAGACGGGACCTGGTGTTGGGGCCGTAGCATTCGCGGGTGATCCGCTCATTCCAGTCGTGGTCCGGCTGCGCGGAGTCCTGAACCTCAACCACGTCGAGCCAAGGGTTTTCGCGGGGCGGTTGGTAAAAATGACCGTGGATGCAAAGATAGCGTGGTGAACTCATACGTGCCCTCAGACCTGCAATCTGATTCGTCCTGGCGGCGACGCGCCTGGATTCCTCGGCGTTTTTCTTGACCCAACCCTATCAGTTTGAACCCATAGCCGACAACGCCTTCCGGCGTTCCACACGGTTCCGTCGCCGCCACGCGCTCTCGGTTGACGGGGTGCCGGTGTGCCCTACCTCGTGAAAAAAACGATCGGTATGCCCTCATGTCTCGCGATTGACCGGGTTGCCGGCCCCTGGTAGCATCCAGGATGATGACGTCGTGAATGGGGTGAGCGGAAAGGACGACTCACGTCGTCGGCCGCGGTAGCGATTCATTCTCCAGCATCAAGCGGAACACGTCCCTCTTCCCCCGCCGTGAAAACTGCGCGGGTTCTCTGGAAGAGTTCCCAAGTGCCCCGCGGGCCGGGGATTGGCTTCGGGCAAGTCAGGGTGTCGTTGTGGCTCCCTTTTGGAGTTCCGACCATGGATTTTGCCCGCGACGGGAATCACAACAACCCCTTCTCCGCGGGTCGTGAGTGGCGCACCGGGACGCTTGACGCGGTGCTCGCGGCGACCCCCGACTGTGTCTACCTCTGCGACCGAGCCGGGACGATCCTCTACGTGAATGTCTCGGGAGCCCGGCACTGGGGGCTCGAGCGAGAGGAGGTCCTCGGCATGACCTGGCCGGAGTTGGGGATCCCCCATGCGACGACCGAGGCTCTGCGTCTGCAACGCGAGGTCGTTTTCGACACGGGTCGATCGCTTGTCGGCGAGGTGGAGCTCACGGCGCAAGGGGTGACCAGCACCTGGCAGACGATGCTGACGCCGATGCAGGGCGAGGCGGGGAGCGTCGAGGTCGTGGTGATCGCGTTTCGCGATATCAGCAATTCGAAGCGGGCCGAACTCGCGCTCCGGGAGAGCGAAGAGAAGTATCGCCTGCTCGCCGAAAACTCCACCGACATGATCTCGCGGCACGATCCGGACGGGACGTATCTCTATATTTCACCTGCCTGCCGCGCACTCGTGGGCTACGAGCCCGAGGAGCTGATCGGCCGCTCACCCTACGAATTCGTTCATTCCGACGACCAGCTCGAGGTCGCCACGACGCATGAGCAAATTCTCGAGTCGACGGAGACTTCCACGGTCGTCTTTCGCGTGCACTGCAAGGATGACCACCTGATCTGGCTCGAGTCTACGGTCCGCACGATTCGGGACCCGCTCACCGACGAGGTTGTCGAGATCCAGTGCGCCTCCCGCGACATCTCGGCGCGGAAGGAGGCGGAGGAGGCGCTTCGGGAAAGCCAGGAGCAGCTCCAGGCCATTCTTGACAATTCGACGGCAGTGATTTACGTCAAGGATGCCGATGGGCGGTATATTCTTGTCAATCGGTGGTATGAGACCTTGTTCAAGCTCCCGCGTGACTGGATCCTCGGCAAGACCGATCACGAGATCTGGCCGCGGGACCAGGCCGACGCGGTGCGGGCCAACGATCGCGAAGTCCTTCGCAAGGGGAAACCGATCGCGTTCGAGGAGGAGATCCCCCACTCCGATGGCCTGCACACCTATATCTCGATCAAGTTCCCGTTGCGGACCTCGTCGGGCTCGCCCTGGGCCGTCGGCGGGATCTCGTCCGACATTACCGATCGGAAGCGGACCGAGGAACAACTCCTCCGCCAGAACGAGCTGCTCCTGGAAGCGGTCAGGTCGGAGCGCCAGGCGCACGACGCGCTCAAACGGGCCGAGAGTCAGCTCGTCCATGCCGAAAAACTCAGCGCCTTGGGGCAACTCGTGGCCGGGGTCGCCCATGAGATCAATAACCCGCTCGCCTTCGTCACCAGCGACGTGTCGGTGCTCAGGCGCGAAGTGGGCCACCTTCGCGACTTGCTCGCCCTCTGCCTCGAGGCGTCCGACACGCTGGCGATCCACCGCCCCGAATTGCTCGAGAAGATTCGCGAACGCGCGGAGCGAATCGATCTTCCCTTCATGCTCGAGAACCTGGATGGGCTGCTCAACCGCTCGAGCGAAGGGCTGAGGCGGATCAGGCAGATCGTCAAAGACCTGCGCGACTTCGCTCGACTCGATGAAGGGGACTTCAAAGAGGTGAACCTCAACGATGGGGTCGCATCCACGGTCAACATCATCCGAGGCCGAGCCCGCACCAAGGGGGTGGACCTGACGACCGACCTGGCCCCCTTGCCAAACGTGGCCTGCTACCCGGGCGAGGTGAATCAGGTGCTCCTGAACTTGCTCTCCAACGCGATCGACGCCACCGACTCAGGGGGCCGGGTGACGGTTCATACCCACCCCGTCGACAGCGGGGTCGAGATCCATGTCACTGATACCGGTAAAGGGATCGATCCGGCCATCCGCCATAAGATCTTCGACCCGTTCTTCACCACCAAGCCGGTGGGTGAGGGGACGGGCCTCGGCCTCTCGATCAGCTATGGAATCGTCCGGTCCCATGGCGGAACGATCGACGTTGAGTCGGAACCGGGCCACGGGACCACCTTCATCATCCGGCTCCCCTTGAAAACGACCGAAGTCGAGCCGACGACCACCATCCTCTGAGGGAAGTTGGAGAGACCTCGTTCGAGGCGAGGGCGGCGGGCCGGCCACGGCCTATCGTCCGGTCCTCCGCTGGGATAGGGTAGGACGCGAGATTCCTGATCTCGTGCTCTCCCGTCTTTTTCCAGCGACTTCGAGGAGATTGTGACGATGCGCCTGCTTCCAAGGTGGCTTTCGCTGACGGTCGTGGTTGCCGTGGGGGCGTTACTGTCCCCGCTCTCACCGGCCCGAGCCGACGATTCCACGCCGGGCAAACCGCTGCGTGCGTTGCTCATCACGGGGGGCTGCTGCCATGACTATGACGCCCAGAAGGTGATCCTCTCCCAGGGCATCAGCGCCCGAGCCCCGGTCGAATGGACGATCGTTCACGAGGGAGGCAGTACGAGTAATCATCGAGTCAGCATCTATTCGAATCCCGACTGGGCCAAAAACTATGACGTGGTGGTCCACAATGAATGCTTCAGCGGGGTGGGCGACCGCGACTTCATCAAGCAAGTGGTGGCCGCGCATCACCAGGGCACTCCCGCGGTCATGATCCACTGCGCAATGCACACCTTTCGCGATCTGAAGACCGATGAATGGCGTGAATGCGTGGGTGTGACCACGCGGCGTCACGGTCCGCAACAGCCGCTCGAGGTCAAGAACCTCGCTCCCGATAACCCGATCATGAAAGGCTTTCCCGCCGTCTGGACCACCGGGAATGAGGAACTCTACGCCATCGAAAAGGTATGGCCCGGCGCAGTCCCTCTGGCCCAGGCCTACGCGCTCGACAACAAAAAGGATCACGCCGTCATCTGGACCAATACCTACGGCAAGGGACGCGTCTTCGGAACCACGCTTGCACACAACAACACGACGATGCGTGACAAAGTCTATCTCGACATGCTGACTCGGGGCCTCCTCTGGGCTTGCGACAAGCTCGAGAAAGATGGCACGCCCAAGCCCGGTTACGGAACCGCTTCGACCGACTGAGCGTGCGTGGGACAACTCGTGACGGGACCGGCACGACGGCTCAACGCGGCCGAGCCGAGCCGGTCCCGGAATACTGGCTCGCCGCGCTCGTCCTGGGAAGTGGGTTGGTCAGGCCGGTTCCGGGAGCCTGGTTGGCGACGCCGGGTCGGACGACGATCGGTGCTCGCGCGCCTCGGAGCAAGGTTCCCTCGGCCAAAGCGCTCTGAACCCCCAGGGGGGTCAGACCTAACCCCATCAGAGGGTTCGTGTCGCCGACGCCGGAGATGAGTGGGGCTTGGAGCCCTGGTGGGTAGGCGTTCCCGAAGTAGCCGTAGCTCGTCGGAACATAGCCGAACCCGAGCCCGCCGCCAAAACCCAAGGCGCCGCCGTAGCCGTAGTATCCCCCCGGCGGAAACCCATATCCGTAGCCGAAGCCGTAGCCCGGGTAGCCATAACCACCATACCCGAAGCCCTGAGCGCGGGAGCGGGTCGCCGGCACAATCAGGACCAAGAGCGCGAGCGCCAGGATCCGGATCGGCTTGGAAAGCGGAGTCATCATCGCGAGTTCCTCCTCGTGGCCTGGGTCGTGCGCTTTGCCCCAAGGGTGACGGCTTCGATGCCGTGCCCACTTGCTCTCCCACCATTATAGTACGGAACCGCACGAAACGAACACACTCCGAGGCGAGCGAAGCGGATTCAAGAGGTGAGCGGGGCGCTTACGTCCCCCCCTGGGACCGCGGGCGTCCCGCCCGCAATTCCATTCGATTTGATATTTCAATTCAATGCAAGAGCGGGCGGGTCGCCCGCGGTCCCAGGGAGCTCCTTGCAGGCAAGCGAATCATGAAGAGTGAAGACATGAGCATGGCTTATTCCCAAGGCGGGTTAAAGCGTGAGGGGTTTCGCCAGACCCGGCAGAAGGCGGCTTCGGTCCGACGATAGCCCGGTTCGGGCCGGGTGGTTTCCGTGGAATAGACCCGTGATTTACCATCGGAGCTGGTGAATTCGTAGAGCGGCACGGTGGTCGCGGGCGGATCCTCAGCGTCGGCCGGCAAGGCGTGGAACGAGGGGGAGGAAACCGCTTGGTCCGGGCTTGCGCGGAGGGTCAATTTCAGGGTGCCCTCGGTCGTCGTCGCGAAGACGGGCACCGTCTTCAGCCCAGGGCGTTCCAAGGCGAAAAAGGGCACGGATCCGCTCGCGGGCTCAACGTTTTTGCGACGCGACTGGCCCAGGACGAACGTATCGTCCTGGCGATAGACGGCGACCGGGAGATTGAGCTGAGGGGTGGCCAGGTCAAGCTGGTACATGACTTGGTTGTAGTCGTACCGTGGAGTCGCGTCCTTGTTGCTTGAGAATGTGTGAGTGTACGTTCCCTCAAAGAAAATTCGCTTGCCCCCCTGCTGGTCGAACATCGGGTGCTGTTTGGGGTTGTAGAAGCTGTAGTTGTCGTGGGTGACGACCTTACGGGCGTAGACCCACGGTCCGAGCGGCGAGCCGGCGGTGGCGAACCAGACTTCGCCGAGCAGCGAGGTGCCGCCCAACTCGACCGTGATCATGACCCAGCGTTTGAGGTAGTTGTTCCAGTAGACCGAACCGCCGTGGGCGGTGACCGCTTTCCCTGTGTCGGCGTCCTGCAATGAGAGCAGGACTTCGTCCGGCCTGAGGAGTTTTTCTTGCACGAGCTTCGCCTGCTCGGCGGCGAACAGGGCCGGCGTGTCGGTCTTCCAGGAATAGCGTGCTGAGCCATCCTCCGCGCGGTCAATCTTCGGCGCGTCCAGCCGGCTCCCTTTCACCAGGCAGGTGAACGCCTCGTACCGTTCGGGACGCACCAGGGACTCCGGGTCGGCCTTGACCCGGACTAAAGGGTATGGCTTGGAAAAATAAACATACTCGGTGCCGTCGACAACCTTGAGGAAGGGGTGCCCGCCAGGAATGACAGGGCTGTCCAGCGGGAAGGTTGCGGCCTTTTTGAACCGCTGAGTCGGATCGTCAAACTCCACAAGTCCTCGTTCATAGACGTCGAGAAGGTTGCGGATCTTGGCGTATCCGGCAAACATCCGTTCTCGTCCCGACCCGTCGCGGATCGCCACCAGGCCGTCGATCCAGGTTGGGCCACTGCCCGGCATCTGAGCCTCGGCGCGGGCGAAGCCGTCCTCTCCCACATAATAATCGAGGTCGACACCGCGGTTGGGGTCGAGCCCGCCTTCGCCCGGGAGTCGTGAGGTGGCACCGGGGACGTTGAAGTTGCCCAGAGGGTAGCCAGGGCGGTTGGTGTCGCCCCAGAACCAGTAGATCTTGCCTTGATAGACCGTGTTGACCACGCTGTCCGAGCCGAGGACCTTGCCATTGATGACCGGCTGCCGAAGCGGAGTCGGGCGGCCCGCGAGCGCACTGTCGCGGTAGATTCCCCCTCCGGTGACACGGTAGAGCCGCTCGGCGATGTTGATCCGCTTGAGCTTCAACTGCGCCGACCCCCCGGGACGGACCGGAAGCGCTTTGCCTCGGATGCCGAAGCCGTCCTTGGGGAATTCGTAGCCGTGACTACGGACATGGAAGAAGACCGGCTGATCCATCAGCCCTGGCTCCTCAAAGGCCGCGATCCCATTGCTGTCGGTGACGAGCCGAATGTCGTTCACGGTCCGGAGCTCGACGAGCGGAATGCCGCGGCCGGACTGATCGTCGACGACCTCAATCGTGAAGAACCGCTCCGCCGCGGGTTCGGCGGTGACGAGGGACAGCATCAGGAAAAGCGCAGCCTGGATCATCGTCTTGAGACTCCACCGAGCGGATCCCTTGGGAATACAATACGTCAGGTTGACCTGAGCTTAAGAATCACCCCTGGCGGATCTCATGATACCGTAAATCCAACGAAATCGTCTTGACCCGATTGAATGAGCTTTCTGAAGTGGAGTGGCCATCCTCTCTGTTATGATGGCGGCCATCTGGAGGCTCGCGGCGCGCCTGCGAAGCGAGTCGAGATGTCTTGCGCCTGCACCCATAGGAGTCGCTAACGGATGCGTTCAACCGCCTGGTTGCTCCCGACCCTCATCGTTCCCCTCCTCGCGGCTCCCACGCTGGCCGCCGAGCCGAATCCCGACCGCCCCTACTTGCTCGAACGCGTTGATGATGCGGCCGTCACGAGATTGTATGCCGATGGCTTTACGAAACTGCCGCTCGACCAGAAGGTGTTGCTTTATCACCTCTATCAGGCCGCCGTGGCGGGCCGCGACATTTACTACGATCAGCGCTACGTGCACTCGCTCGTGATGCGCGATCTCCTCGAGGCGATCCTCACCCACGGCGTGGAGGTTGAGCCCGCGACGCTCGACGAGGTTCGTCGCTACACCAAGCTCTTCTGGCTGAACAGCGGTCCGTACAACCACTTGACCGCTCGTAAGTTCGTCCTCAAGTGTACGCCTGAAGCGTTCGCGGCCGCGGCCAAGAGCGCGGTCAAGGCGGGGGCCACGTTCCCGTCAAAAGATGGTGAGACCCTCGAAGCGCTGCTCGAACGACTTCGGCCGTCGTTCTTTGACGCGAGCTTCGAGCCCATCGTGACCAACAAGACGCCGGGGCCGGGGAAGGACATCCTCGCTACCAGCGCGAACAACCTTTACGTCGGGGTCGAGATGAAGGACCTCGACGGGTTCCGCGAGCAGTACCCGTTGAATTCGCGTCTGGTCAAGCGCGAGGGCCAGTTGGTGGAGGAGCCCTACCGGATTGGGGGCATGTACAGCACGCAGATCAGGCGGATCACGGGGCATCTGGAGGAAGCGGCCAAGCACGCGCCGGCGACCATGCAGGACGCCCTGCTGGCACTGGTTCAGTTCTATCGGACCGGTGCGAACGCGGATCGCGAGAAGTACGACATCGCCTGGGTTCGCGATAAGAATTCACCCGTCGATACGATTAACGGGTTTATTGAAGTGTATATGGATGCACGCGGAGTCAAAGGCTCGTGGGAATCGGTCGTTTTCTTCGTCAATCAGGAGAAGACGGGGGAGATTCGTAAGCTGGCGGCCGATGCGCAGTGGTTTGAGGACCACATGCCCTGGATCAAGGAGTATCGCAAGCCGAACGTCCAGGGGATCACGGCCAACGCGATCGAGGTGGTGATCGAGACCGGCGACTGTGGACCGATCACGCCGATCGGGATTAACTTGCCGAACGATCAAGAAGTTCGCGAGCGGTACGGGAGCAAGTCGGTCTCGCTCTCGAACGTCCTGGAAGCGAGTGACAAGTCGACGCCGACCACGTTTCGGGCCGAGTTCTCCTGGACCCCCGAGGAAGTGGCCCGAGCGACGAAGTGGAGCGTGCTGGGCGGTGAGCTCTTGGTCAACATGCACGAGGTGATCGGCCACGCCTCGGGACGGATCGACCCGAAGCTCCAGGGAAAGCCGCAGGACCTGCTCAAGGAGCAGTATTCGGCGCTGGAGGAAGGGCGTGCCGACCTCGTGGCGCTCTACTTCATGCCCGACCCCAGGCTCGCCGAGCTCGGCTTGGTTAAAGCCGAGGATCAGGCGGAGGTCACCCAGGCCGTCTATGAGAACTACGCACGCAACGCCTTGGTCCAACTCCGTCGGATCCCCACGGGATCGCAGATCGAGGAAGATCATATGCGGAATCGACAGATGGTCGTACGCTGGCTGATCGATCAGACCAAGGCGATCGACGTCCGTCAACGCGATGGCAAAACATACTACGTCATGACCGATGTCAAGGCGTTCCACGAAGGAGTCGGCAAGCTCTTGGCCGAGGTCCAGCGGATCAAGTCTCAAGGGGACTACGCGGCCGCCAAAAAACTCTTCGAGACGTACGGGATCCACTTCGACCCGAAGCTCCGCGACGAGGTTCTGGCCCGGGTCAAGACGCTCGACCTGCCCTCCTATACCGGCTACGTTATGCCCAGGCTGACGCCGGTCAAGGGCGACGATGGCACGATTCGTGACGTGACGATCTCTTATCCCAAGGACCTGACCGAGCAGATGCTCGAGTTCTCGGCCGCGGGTAAAACGCGTTAGATTTTGAACGACCCGCTAGAGAGCGAGGAATCACCCTCGTTGCAAGTGCTTGAGAGTCCTCCAGTTGTGGTATCCAGCTCGGGCCACAGCCCCCTTCCGTAACCTCCGGATTGCTAACGACTTACGACTTGTGGGTAAGGCATAGGTGGGAATGCCGTCCCCGACGCTCCGCGTCGTCTGGCCCTGTTTCGGGTCGTTGGAGATTTTGTGTGAGGAAGTGGCTTGCTTGCCGGGTGGGCATGGCCCACCCGGCAAGACAAGGGTCAGCCCGTTTGGAGGAAGTCGCGTTCGTCGGGAGGAGCTTGCACGAGCCGTTCCTGGTCGGCGAATTCGCCATCCTTGTTGCGGCGTCCCTTGCGGCTCCGGCGCTTCGGGGGCGGGTTGGGACGACCTTCCGTCGTGGCTTGCAGCGTGTCTCCGAGCGCAAACGGAGCCTTGACCGCTTGCCGGCTCGGGCTGAGATGGGGCGCTGGGATTGGCGGAACGGTGGGCGAGTCGCTCAGCCACTCGGTCTCGGCCGCGAGGACGCTCGCGGTCGCCAGGCTCACCGGGACGGCTCGCGGGGTTCGCGAGGACGTGTGGCTGGTGAGTCCCGCCTCGAATCGTTCGGGGGCGATCAAGGGGCGGACCGTCGCTTCGACCGCACCGTCGCTGAAGGCGCGGACCAGGACGTCGTCGTGCAACGCGTTGGCGATCGCCGCCAGGATCATCCCCTGGTCGAGGATCAGGACTCGGTCGGAGACGCGCCCCGTGATGACGTCGACGGAGTCGGCGAAGCCGTGGGGGCCGTAGACCGGGAACCGCGCGGCCATGGCCCGCAAGTTGGCCATGGTCTCGGCCGGTGCGTACCGAAGCGCCAGGAGCGACGCGTGAGGAGTGACCACGCCCTCGCGCCCATGTGCCGGCGGATTGAGGCTCGACCAGGCGCCGACGCCCGGCACGCCGAAGGCATAGTACCCCCCTTCGGGATCGCACGAGGCGGAAACGCCCCAGAAACCGAGTCGCGGGTCGTTCAAGCCAAAGTCGATCTGAGCCTTTACGTAGAGCGGATGGTTGACGCCCCAACTCTCGGGAGCCCACTCGGCCTCAGGGACGAACAGCGTGACCATCAAGGCCTCGAACATCGTGCCGTCCCAGGTGGGCACGAGCCGCATGCCGCGAACTTCCTGACTCCCTTCCACCACGGAAACGCCGGCATAACTTCGCGTCGGCGCTCCGGGCGAGCCCCCCGCGCGGTGCATGTGGTAATAGTGTGCGCCGGGCAACTGGCCCCGGGCGATCCCGACGTAGCTGGCAATTCGCGGCTCGGTGTTCAACGTTCCATAATGAAACTCCGTGAACACTCGTTCGTCGGGCCAGTACCCTCCCCGAAGCTGGCCGGGGTGCGCGACCGGATCATTGGCGTCGTACGGGTTGTAGAAGAAGGCGAAATTCATCGGGTCGAGGAGCGGCGCGACCACGGGGCGGAGTTCGGGACGGGCGTTGTTGAGGACCATCAGGGCGGCCGCCAACCAGCCGTTATCGACGCTCGAGAGGAAAGGGCGGACCAGACCACCTCCCGGCCAGGTCCGTGATTTTGCTCCGCTTGTTGGGTCGTACCAGTTGTAGTAGAAACCGTTCGAACGCTCGAGGCGAGCGACCGCCTCGAGCGTTCGCGAGAGTCGCCGGGTCGACTCATCACGAGTGATCAGGCCGAGGTTTTCCGCGGCCAGAGTGCTCCAGAGGTAGGCCGCGATGTTCGATGGCGAGGTGAGCCCGGTGGGAATCCAGACGTCCCCCTCGCGCCGGAGTGCGTCGGCCGGCAAATCGACACCGGACGTGATCGTCTCGATCGACCGCCAGGTGTCTCGGGCGTAGGTGGCCAACTGCGCCCGGTCTTCCGGTCCAAGCCCGCTCGGTTGAGCCGTCGACACGGCCGGACTGAGCAAGGTGAGCGCCACGGTGGCTGCGACCTTACGTGGGGTCATTGGATTTACTCCCATGTCACCTTCGAGGCGCGGTCGAACCAGGCTTCTCTCACCGAAGACCCGGTCCGAGCCGATCCGTCGCGAGGAACAGGCCATCGAGGGATCGCATGTATACTTTTGTTACGAAGCTCGCTCGCACTCGGTTCGCCCCTGGCGCCTCTCCCTTGAATCGGAATTGCGGCCTCGGACAACCTGGTCCAAGGATCGCTTGCCACGGAGCTTCTACGGCCTCCCGATCATGTTGGGACGGTTGGAAATCGGGTTTTTGAGTCACCAAGCATCCAGGCACGACGATGGATGCCCGCCTCTCCGTCACGCTCGCACGCGGCACTGACGAAGCACCGGGGGCCCGGGCTCTCCTGGGAAAACCGGCGGTCGTTCCCATGGAATTATCGGCCCGGATCTCGCTCTGAACGATTCTGAATCGAAAATATGAGATCCTGGCCGAGTTTTTGAGGGTCGGCACCGGGCCTATGCAACCCAACGTCTCTTTTCGCCGCGAACGGGAGTTGGCACGACGTGGGTCAGACCGAGAGGCCGTAGAGCTTGCGCTTGCGGTAGAGGGTGCTGACGTCGATGCCGAGGATTTGAGCCGCCTCGTCGAGACTGGCCGTGGTGGCGAGGATCTGGCGGATGTGCTCGATTTCGACTTGCTCCAGGCTCACTGCCGCGCCGACCCGGATCGCAGTCACGGGGCCGCGTTGCGACCGGGTCTGCGCGATCCGTTCCGGCAGGTCGGCCAGGCCCACTTCGGGGCCGGAGGCGAGGATCGCGGCCCGCTCGACGGCGTTGCGGAGCTCGCGGAGGTTGCCCGGCCAGGTATGGCGTGTGAGGGCGGTCCGTGCCTCGGCGTTGAAGCCAGTCAGGGGGCGGTTGGTCTGGCGGGCGAAGAACGCCAGCAGGTGCTCGGCCAGGGCGAGCAGGTCGGTCCGTGAGCGGAGCGGAGGGAGCGTCAGCTCGACCACGTTGAGGCGGTAGAGCAGGTCTTCGCGGAAGGTTCCGGCGGTAACCGCCTCCTCGAGTCCTCGGTTGGTGGCGGAGATCAGTCGGACGTCGGCGGACCGGGTCTTTGACTCACCGACGCGCTCGTAGCGCTTCTCCTGGAGGAACCGGAGCAGTTTCGGTTGCAGGGCAGGGGGCAAGTCCCCCACCTCGTCCAGGAAGAGGGTGCCCCCCTCGGCGGCGGCGACCTTGCCGGCGGTCTCGCGGATCGCGCCCGTGAATGCCCCCTTGGCGTGGCCGAACAGATCGCTCTCGAGCAATTCCGGGTTCAGGCTGGGACAACTGACTGTGACGAACGGTTCTTGGGCGCGCCGGCTCCAGGCATGCAAGGTGCGGGCGAGCACGCCTTTTCCGGTACCGTTTTCCCCTCGGATGAGCACGGCGGCGTCGGACGAGGCGACCACGCGGGCGAGCTCCAGAAGCCGCTTCATCTGCGGGTCGGGGCTGTCGAGCTCGACCTCGGGAATTTCGGAACGTACCCGCTCCGTCAGGCCGGCCACCTGATCGCGGAGGCCGCGGACCTTGGCGATCCGTTCCAGCGCTCCACGGACCTGGGCGGGGGTGAACGGCTTGGGCAGATAGTCGAACGCGCCTCGGCGCATTGCCTCGACCGCGGTGTCGACGCTGGCGTGCGCTGTGATCACGACGATCGCCAGGCGCGGCAACTGGGTCAACAGCGTTTCGATCAGGTCGAGCCCTGACTCATCGCCGAGCCGGACGTCGAGCAAGGCGGCGTCGAACGGGTGCCGTTCCACGTGGCGGAGCGCGGTGGTCGGCGAGTCCGCCTCCTCAACCGCGTGCCCCGTCGCCTCGAGCGCCACCCGGAGGGTGCGTCGAATATTCGGCTCGTCATCGACGATCAGGACGCGCATGGTGGCGGATCCAAGGGAGTGGTGACGAGTCAGGATCCGCTCGTTTCCCCGGCCCCCTCTTTCTTCTCGAGTTGGACCGAGACCGAGTTGATGCAATAACGCAGCCCGGTGGGCGCCGGCCCGTCATTGAAGACGTGCCCGAGGTGCCCGCCGCAACGGCTGCAGGTGACCTCGGTCCGGATCATACCGTGGCTGACGTCGCGATGCTCGTCGATCCTTCCCGGTTCCAGAGCCTGGGAAAAGCTGGGCCAGCCACAGCCCGAGTCGAACTTCATGTCCGATTCAAAGAGCTCTTGGCCACAGCCCGCGCAATGATAGAGGCCCGGGGTCTTAGTGTTCCAGTACGCGCCCGTGAAGGCGCGTTCCGTCCCCTTCTCGCGGAGGACGTGGTACTGCTCGGGGGTCAGTTGTTCGCGCCACTGCTGATCCGTCTTGGGGTGGTTCTCGGCCATCTGCCTGGCTCCTCAAGGTTCCTGGGAATCATGCCGGAGACCCGAGTCCTGGTGGTCGCGGTTGCGGCCACTCGGATCTGCTTGAACGAAGGAACGAGCTTGCAACTCAAAATGCTGGCATGTCATTTATTTGGTAACATTCTTGCGTTGGAATGCCAGCCATTCCTTGCCGGTGCCCGTGTCCAGATCACGGAAAAAGGCGTCGATCTCTGAGGATTTAGGCGATCCCGCCTTCTCGCGTTCGACCCCCTTCTTGACCAAGTTCGTCGTCGTCGGCGTCGTCTCGCCCCAATCTCCACTGGCCAGGCCATAACTCAAGGCGGCGTAATACCAAACCCGCGCGTCTTTCTCGTTCGTCTTCTCGAGCTTCTCGAAAAAATTGTAGGCTTGCTGATATTTGCCCAGCTTAAAGAGTTCGACCCCCTCCGACAAGGCGTTGTTCTCAAGGTTGGCGTCGGCATTCTCAAGGGTAAGCGGAGCGGGCGTGCTTGGCTCGGCGGCCGCCGGAACGGGGGTCGGAGTGTTGCTGGTCGGAGTTGCGGAAGGTGGGTCATTTCCCTTCTCGGGCTCGACCGTTTTCGTTTCCAGCGATCCCAGGTCCTCCTTGAGACCATTGAGCGACGTTTCGAGTCCTTCGATCCGCGCGTTGATGCCCTCGAGTTGTTTCGAGAGCGGGTCGATTGTGGCCACCGCTTTGGCGACGCCATCGATCTGTTGGCGAATCGGCGCGAGGTCGGTGGTTGCCGAGGGTTGAGACGAGGCTTCGTCGAGTTGCTTCTCAAACGCGTCCACTTGCTCGCCGAGTTCGCCGAGCCGGGTCTTCAGGGGCTTGAGCTCCGCCGTGCTCAGACTGGGTGGAGCGACCACGTCCGGTGCGCTCGGCTCGGAGGCCACGGCCGATTCGATCGGTGGCTTACCTTCCTGGAAGAAATGATCGTAGGTCCAGGCCCCTAAGAGGCCGAATGCGAGCGAAACGACGGCCGCCGCAATCAGCACAGTGGTGAGCGAGGGGCCGTTCTCGGTCGCTGGCAGAGGTGTGTGGGGCTCAGTAGGCGTTGGCCGTTGGCTCGGCCGTTCGAGTCGTCCGGCGATGGGGGGAGTCGACGACAGCGTTCCCGATACCGGAGCCGACGTGGGTTCAACCGTCAACGGTTCGCGAGCGGCCGCGACGCTTTCGGGCTCGGGCTGAGGCGCCGGTGGAACCGGCGCGGCGACCGGGTTCTCGACCAGCGGTGTGGTGAGTCGGCTTTCCGGCGCCGTTGGCTCGCTGGCAGGTCGAGCCGGCTCGGTCGGCGGAGCGGGACTGTCCGCGGAATTGTTGTCCCCCTGAAGCTCGAGCAAAGTCATGTTGATGGCGTTGGACTTCGGGGTGGCATTCGGCTCGGGACCAGAGCCCGACTGCGGGGGAACCGCCGGGTTGTCCGGTATCGGGTCATCCTGCGCCGAGGACTCGTCGTGAGCCATGGGACGCACTCCCGCGGCCGGGAGAGGGGGCATCGTTCGTCGGTCTTTGGGAGGTATCGACATGGTTTTTCTCGTGGTCTTGATGATTGATTGATGGTTCACTCAATCGCACGATGAAATCCAGCGCACCCGCCACGGCGTCCGGAGAATGTCTCGAGGACGGAGCCTCCCACGGGTGCGGGCAGGAATGCGGAGCTGAGTGGAACTGTCCGCGTCGTGGGATGAACCTCGAGATCGTCGATGTCGGTGACGGCGGCGGCGACCTTTTTCGCGGAGCAACGCGTTCGTTTGGCTCGAGAACGAGCTCAGCGCTGGGCGGCTCTGCGGAAGTAGTCGACCCATTTTTTGACGCTGGGCTCGGTCACGGTGGCCAGGCTGGCGTCGATCTTGGCCTTGTCGGGCGTGCCGGCCTTCTCGCGCTCGACCGCTTGCTTGAAGAGACGGATCGTTTCGTCCTTCCATTCGTTCGTGGCCAGGCCGTGGCTCAGAGCGGCGTAGTACCAGACTCGGGCGTCCTCGGGCCGGGACACGGTCAGGGCACGGAAGAGGTCGCTCGCCTCCTTGTACCTTGATGCCTTGAATGCCTCAATCCCTTGCGCAATTTCATCGGCTTCCGTAGGCTGGACGGAGTTGGCAGCCTTCTCACGGGCCGCCTTCAACGCCCTGACCTGTTCGCGTACCGTCGTGACCTGGTTGTCGATGGCGGTGACCCGGCCGTCGAGGGCTTCGACCTTTTTGAGGAGGGGGGCGAGCGCCTCGGTCGCTTTGGCGAACCCGTCGATCTTGGTTCGGAGCGCGTCGAGCTCGGCGGCAGGGCTCGACTTGGAGGTCGTGACCATCCGTTCCTGGAGCGTCTTGAGCCGGGCCGAGAGCCGCTCGATTTCCGTCTTGAGCGAGCTGAGCGAGTCGGCTGGCGTCGCGGCTGCGGATGGATCCGACGCGACCGGGTTCCCGGCCAGCGAGTTCGTCGCGGAGGCGGCCACGATCGCCAGCAAAACGCAGACCCCGGCGATCATCGGGATCGACGGGGCCGTGCATGATTTGCTGGCGGTGGGGGGTGTCTCGCGATCATTGAGAGGGCCCACCATGGGATCGAACCTTCCGGGGGTGTGAGGGTGGTGGCGAATCCGGAGAGGTGGCAACGATTGTGTCGGGTTTCACGCTACCGCCGCGGTGAAGGACGCGGTTTTTCGGTCGCGTCCTTGGCGGGCTCGCGGACGCCGAAGCGGGTGACGACGTAGGTCCCACTCTTCGGGTTGCGCTCGATATCGACGACGCCTTGATTGTCCGCTTCTTCCAGCAGATGAGTGAAGCTGCGATAGCCGTAATAGCTCTCATCGAACGAGGGCTTCTTCCGCTTCATCGTGTCCTTGATCATTGATGCGTAGAGGACCTCGTGGTTCTCGCGCCTCAAAGCATTGCAGGCTTCGATCAGCAGCGTGTAAACCTCGCGTTTCCGCTCGGGCATGTCGGCGAAGACGTTCACCGCCAGTTGCTGTTCATCTTGTTCTTGGCGTTCGAGGTCTTCGTAGTAGATGAACTCGTCGCAGTTGTCGCGCAGCAGGTTGGAGGTTGAGCCCTTCATGCCCAGGCCGATGACATGCTTGCCGTTCTCTTTGAGCTTCGAGGCGAGCGGCGAGAAGTCGGAATCGCCCGAGACGATCACGAAGGTGTCGATGTGGGGCTTGCTCCAGGCCAGGTCCATCGCGTCGACGACCAGTCGGATGTCGGCCGAGTTCTTCCCGGTCTGGCTACGTTTGGGGATCTCGATCAGCTCGATCGCGGCTTCGTGAAACGGGGCCGTGTAGTTTTGGTAACGGTTCCAGTCGGCGTAAGCCTTTTTAACGATCAGCTTCCCTTTTTCCACCAACCGTTCGAGAACCTTCTGGATTTCAAATTTGGTCTTGCGCTGGTTCTGAAACCCCATGGCGAGGTTTTCCAGATCCACAAAGACCGCGAGGCTGCGTTCCCGATCGGTTTTAGACATGAATCGCTCAACTACCCGCGGCATGCGAAGGCCCAGCCACGTGGGATAAATCTCTCTCCCGCTCGCCCACGAGGAGTGGGAGGAAGAGCGGAGGGACCTCTCAACTTACGCTGGAAGTCGCTGTGCCGCAACCCGGCACGGTGCGAGGAATTTCGCGGGCCGGCCGGATTGTCTCATCCGCTCAATCAGTCTGTCAGAGAGGCCGATGCCAGGCGACTTAGCCGGCACCCCCGCCAAACCAACCACCACCGGCGTAGAGGTCGCGCACCGTACGACGTGGGCGAGACTCATTGACCGTCAACTTTCGATCGCGATGCTCAGCGCCGTTCAAAGCGGCGATCGCCGCTTTGGCTTCCGCGTCGCTAGGCATCTCCACCATGCCGAAACCACGCGACTGACCGGTCCGCGACTTGACCTGCACCTCGGCCAGCGTCACCGCGCCCAGCGGGTCGAACAAGGCCCGCAAATCGTCTGAAGTCACGGCGTAATCCAAGTTTCCGACATAGATCATCATGACGGGCTTCAACTCCTCATCAAGCAAGACGACAGAAATCACCAATCGAGACCAGTCACGTCCTCGAACGCCCGGAGGGAGGAGCCAAGGCGACCCCAACGTCCTGACGTCAACAAGGCGATTCAGTCTCGAAAACAACCATAAAAGCGCCAGCGGCCCCACCCGAGGGGCAGGTCAGGCGTGTGGTCATCCCTCAAAACTGTACGGAAAGGCGCTCGGGACGGGGCGACGTCGCCACACTCAGACTTCGCAACCCCTCACACGCGACCTCGGCGATCATGGCAGTTTAACGGATATGAGGCTGGCCTGCCAGGGGCATCCGTCTTCCACTCCGGAGCCCACGAGGAAGGATTGCGCGTATGGCGGGACGAACTTCGAGTCATTTTGGCTGACTCGCTCCCTTCGCGTCGAACCGGTTTGGAACCGGTGAGACGGGGTTCCCTGCCGATCGACAAAAAAAAACCCGGCCGTAAGAACGGCCGGGGGTAGGCTTCGAGTTGACGATCCGATCAAGCCTGCGGGGCCGCCTTGACGGGAGCCTGCGGGGCCGGAAGCGGAGCGGGGGCAACCTTCGAGGGGGCCTGGGGAGCCGGAGCAACCTTCGAGGGAGCCTGAGGAGCGGGGGCAACCTTCGAGGGGGCCTGGGGAGCGGGGGCAACCTTGGAGGGAGCCTGAGGAGCGGGGGCCACCTTGGAGGGAGCTTCCGGAGCCGGGGCAACCTTGGTGGGGGCCTGGGGCGCGGGGGCGACCTTGGAGGGAGCCTGGGGAGCCGGAGCCACCTTGGAGGGAGCTTCCGGAGCCGGGGCAACCTTGGTGGGGGCCTGGGGCGCGGGGGCGACCTTGGAGGGAGCCTGGGGCGCGGGGGCGACCTTGGTGGGGGCCTGGGGCGCGGGGGCGACCTTCGTAGGAGCCTGGGCCTCGGGCAGGACCTTGGCCGGGGTCTGCGCGGTTTGCGCCATGGCCGACGAGGTCAGGCCGAAGGCCAGCGTTGCGCCGGCGATACCAAAGATGCGGCGGAAATTCATGAATTGTGTCTCCTCAACGGGGTGCGAAGCCAACCTCAACCGTCTACCGTGATCGAAAAAACCAGACCCGATCCGGTCATGGTTTGCTCTATTATACTTGATAAATAACTGCGGTCTCTGGGTGTTTTGCGGATTTTCAGAAGAATATGCCGGATATTGGTGGTTGTCGTGGAACGTAGGGATTATGACGGCGAATCAGGTGCCTTTTCTTGGGTTTTGTTTCGGTTTTGCCGAAATTGTCAGACGAAGCCCGCGGTTCCCGGACGTGAGCCGAGAATCGTACCGCACTCGACTCGGGAAGGTCCCCGAGGAATTCCGATGAGAGATTCTGCCACCTCCAGCGACGAGAGCGGCCGCGGTTCTCGGCCTTGAGCGGATTGAGCGGGAGCGGGTATAACAAAGCGGATGCCGTGAGTGGCGACAATGGCGTGTCTGGTCGCTCGGCGCAACTCAATTCACAAGTGGACGTTAGTGGTTGTCGACGTCCAGGGAGACGGACTCGTGCCCCTCACCCCGACTCAGGCCCGGTCGGGCCGCGACCGGCTGACGCCGATACTCGCTCTCGGTTTACTCTCCGCCGTTTGGCCCGGTTCGGTCCCCGCTCAGGAGGCCCCCAAGGAGAAATCCGCCGCGGTCTCGTCGACCCGGGCCGAGCCGGTCCCCGAGGGCCTGAACTATGCCAACGGCCTCTTCCGCGATCGCCGCTACGAGTTGGCCGCCGAGGAATACGAGCGGTTCCTGAACGAGTCGCCCAAGGGTGCTCACGCCGACGAGGCACGATTCGGCCTGGCCAACGCTCGGCTCTTTCAGGGGCAGTACGACAAGGCCCGTCGTCAGTTCGAGGCCTTTCTCGAGGCGGCTCCTCAGCATGCCAATCGGCTGACGGCCCTGTATCGCGTCGGCGAGACCTCTTACATGTTGGGCGACTTGCCCGTCGCGCGGCGGGCTCTGGAGTCGTTTACCGCCAACGCCAAGGGGCACCGGAACCTCGAGACGGCCTGGCCCTATCTGGGAGAGGTCTGCCTGCGGATGCAGGACCTGCCCCGAGCCACCCAGGCGTATGAGCAGGCGCTCCAACTCCACCCGAAAGGCCGTTTGGCTGATCGGTCGCGGTTTGGCCTGGGGCGGACCTTGGCCCTGCAGGGGAAGTCGGCCGAGGCGGTCAAGATTCTCACCGAACTGGCCGAGCAGGGCGGAGGCGACTGGACGGACCGAGCCTGGCTTCAGATCGGTCAATCCCAGGTTGAGGCCAAGCAGTTCGCCCCCGCGGTCGAGGCGTTCGAGACCTTGGAACGGGTCACCCCCAAGAGCCCGCTCGTGGGGGAAGCCCGACTCGGCCGCGCGGAGGCTTTGATTCTGCTCGATCGTCGTGGCGAAGGTGAGACCCTCCTCAGTGGCCTGATGGCCGACTCGTCTCAGAACCTGGCCGCGCAGGCCGCTTTCGCGCTCGGCAGCTCGCAACTAGAAGGGGGCCGGGCGGCCGAGGGGCTTGCCACGTTCGATCAGGCCTCGGAGAAGTTCGCCAAGACAGCGCTGGCGCCTGCCCTGATTTTCCGGTCTGGTGAAGCGGCGCAGAAGCTCGGTCAGTTGGACGAGGCCCGGACCCGGTTCCAGAAGGCGGCGGACTCGGATCCGAAACACCCCTGGGCCGACGACGCCTTGATTCGGGCCTCGCGGCTGGCCCTGGAGTCAGGCGATAAGGCCGCCGCGAAGGCGCTCGCCGGCTCGTTCGCAACCAAGTTTCCTGAGAGTCCGCTCCGCGCCGACGCGAAGTTGATCGAAGGGCAGGTGGCGTACAACGAGGGGGGAGCCAAGCAGGCGATTCAGATCCTGAGCCAGTTGCTGGCGGAAGCGAAGCCGGCGCCCGAGACCGCGCAGGCCGCGCTCTACTACCTCGGGCTGGCCTATCGGGCCGATGGGCAGAAAGCCAAAGCGGACGAGGTGCTCGACTCGCTGGCCAAGACCCCCGCTGCGCCGGCCGCGGCCAACGCTCAGTATCTTGTCGGCCAGGGCCATTTCGAGGCGAAGCGGTTTGCCGAGGCGATCCCCGCCCTCGAGAAATACCTCGCCGGCAACTCCAATGGCGAAGTGGCCGCCGATGCCATGACCTACATCGTCTGGTCACGCCTCGAGCTCGGCCAGGTCGATGAGGCGTCCAAGGCGCTCGGTCGCTTGGCCCAACGGTTCCCGAAGTCCGAGACCTTGCCCTCGACCCGGCTCCGTCTCGGCTGGGCCTTGCTCGAGGCAGAACGCCCGGTCGAGGCCGCCGCGGAATTTGCCACCCTACTCGACTCGGCTCCCGACGATAAGCTGGCCCCCGAAGCCGCGCTCGGGCGGGCCCAGGCGCTGCAAACGGCCAAACAACCGGAGGACGCCCTGAAAGCGTTCGCCCTCATCGCCGAGAAATACCCGAAGACCGACCAGGCGGTGCAGGCCGACCTGGCTCGGGCCCGGTTGCTGGTCGAGCTCAAGCAGCCCGCCGAAGGGGCCGAGATTTTCCAGCGCTACCTCACCGATTATCCTGACAAGGCCGCGAAAGCACCCAAGGGGGCCGAACCCGACGCCGTGCTGGCCGAGTGGGGCTGGGCCTTGCTCGACGCCGAGAAGACGGCGGAGGCCGATCGCGTCTTTGGTCGCCTCCTGAGCGAGTATCCGGAGAGTGTCCGGGCCGCGGATGCGCGACTCATCCTCGCTCAATCTGCCTATGATGCCAAAACTTATGACGAAGTGGTGAGCCTGCTCACTCCACTCGTGGCCGAGGGGGCCAACACTGCGCCTCGGCTCTTGCCCTCGGCCCTGTTCTTGATGGGCCGGGCCCGCGACAAACGCGCGGAGCTGGACGAGGCGGCCAAGGCGATCGACCGCCTGCTCAAGGAATTTCCCGAGGATCGCTATCGCCGCGAGGCGCGGTTCTTGAGGGCGGATATCGCCCTGAAGGGGGGGGATGCCGGGGCCGCTGCCCTTGGGTTCGAGGCGCTCGCCACCGAACCCCCGGCCGAAACCGACCCCGAACGGTTCGGTGTGGCGATTCGCCGTGGTCGGATCCAGAGCCTGGTCGCGCTCAAGCAATGGGACAAGGTGATCGAGGCCGCCGCCGACTTCAAGTCGTTTGGAGCCAAGGATCCGCTGATCGCCGAGGTTGAGTACGACCGCGGTCGGGCCTTGCAGCAACTGTCCCGGTTCGACGAGGCGCTGGCGGCTTATCAGGCGGTGATCGACGCCCGCAAAGGGGGAGATCTCGCCGCCCGTGCCCAGTTGATGCGCGGCGAGTCGTATTTCTGGCAGAAGCAATATAAGGAGGCGCTCCGCGAATATTTCCGCGTGGCCACCCTCTACGATGCCCCTGCCTGGCAGGCCGCCGCGCTGCTCGAGGCGGGAAAAGTTTACGAACGACTCGACCAGTGGGCGGTGGCCGCCGAAACTTATGAAGAGCTGCGCGCGAAGTTTCCCAAGGATCCGACCGCCTCGGAGGCCAAGACCCGGCTCGAGGCGGCCCGTAGGCACGCTCAAGCTTCCTCGGAGACGGAAACACGCTGACGACGTTCTGACCGAGGTCGACGGCCGATGATGACGATGACGCGTCATGGGCTGACGCCACGGTGGGAAGTCGCCTGAGCTTCCAGAAGAAGAGTGCGGGTCCCTTCCACGACTCGAGAAGGATTTCGTCCATGCAACGACCGTCGACCCGGGGCCGTAAACCGGCCCGAGCCGGACTTGCCCTCGCCCTGCTCGCCCTTCTGTTCTCCGGAGGGGCCGACGGAGGTCTCAGCCTGGGCGCTGATCTGGAATTCCTGGCCCAACCGGCCAGGCAAGCCTGGACCCGGGGGATGGCCTGGTATCACAAGACCCCGCCCGCCGATCGGGTGGCCTGGGGAGGCTTGACGGCCTGTGCGGGGCTCGGTTCGCTCGTGCTGCTTGGCCGCTTGGTCCGACTTCGCGCCAAACGGATCATCCCGCGCGACTTCCATGCACGCTTCCTTGTCCGGCTCCAGGACGGTAAGCTGGATCGAGGCAAGGCGCTCGACTTCTGCGAGCTCAATCCGAGCCCGGCGGCGCGAGTCGCCCTCGGCGTAGTTCGCCGCTGGGATCGGCCCGTGACTGACCAGGAACGGGCGCTCGCGATGACGGTCCGGGTCGAGGCCGAGCGGCTCCGGCGAAACGTTGGGACGCTCCGCCGAATCGCGGCGTTGGCCCCCTTGCTCGGCTTGCTCGGGACCCTGATGTCGACCACCCGGGCGCTGACGTCGACGCGAACCGACTGGGCACCCGCCCTCGGCTCGGCACTCGGCCCGTTCACCGCGGGAGTCGCCCTGGCGATCCTCGCGCTGGTGGCCTACGACGGTTTGGCCGGACGGATCGACGCGCTCGTGGGAAACCTCGAACGAGTGGGCACCGAGACCGTCGACGCGATCGCGATGAATACGCCGCTCGAGCCTCGGGCCGGTCGGACGCCTCACTCGCTCCGGGTCGAGATTCCCGAGACCCAGCTTCGTCCCGTCGACCGCGAGAATGACTACGCCTGAATCCATCCGGTGCGTTGGCCGGCAGAGTCGGTACGATGGAATCCTCACCGTTCAATGAACCGACCTAGGCTCTGGATCCCTGTCGAGGCATGACGCGATGACCGGCCTGAACCTGGAAAGCTTCCTCCACTTACTCAGGGCCGACGTCGGCGTCTGGACGACCTTGGGCGTGATTGCCCTGCTGCTCGCGTTGATGACCTGGACAAGCTGGGGGTCACGCCGCGTCTTGCGCAAGTGCCTGGTGCTCTCGGTCGCTTCGCACATGGTGCTCGGCTTTTATGGGAGCACCTTGCCGCAAGTCCTGCTGGTGCTCCACCCCAAGGACAAGGGGGAGTCCACTCGTGAGCGGATCCAGCAGATCCGGATCACGCCTTGGTCCGAAGGGCCGTCTCGGCCGGGGAAGCTAGCGGCCGGCGGACGCGGTAAGCCCCTTCAGGATCCGTGGGACCGACCGCGCGACGTGCTCGCTTTGAACGAAACCAAGGTTGCCGCGCCTCGACCGGAATCCGCGCCTTCGGAGCCGGCTCGTCCCAATTTGCTGCCGGACCTCCCTCCGCCAACCGTACCCGACGTCAAGCCGGCCGTCGCGGCGGTTGCCGAGCCGCCGCCCGCCGCGGAATCGGTCGTGATCGAGCCGCCGCAGCCTCAGGCCGCGCCGAGTGATCCCAGCGAGATCGCGGCCCCCGTGCTCACCACCTCGAGTGCTCCTGAGATGGATGCGTCGTCCCCCCTCGATCGGATCCCCGCGCGGCCTCGCCCGGGCCAGGCCGAGCAGGCCGAGCGGCGGCCCGGTGCGTTGGCGACTCGATCGGGCGAACTGACACTTGCCACGCCCCGCTCCGCTCCTACCCTCGTGTTGCCGGCGGTCCCTTCGCTCGATGCCCAGACGCTCGCGCGACCCGAAACCGCCGAGGCGAAGAGAGAAACCATCGCGGCTCCTCGAAGAGAATCAGCGGGATCGTTCCGCTCGGGCACCGCAGCGGGTGAGGTGGCGGGCGACCCGACGTCCTCGGGCGTGGATCTGCAGGTCGTTCGCCGTGCTCAGGTTGCGCCTCCGCTGGCTGAACTGGCCGGGACCGACGTTCGCCGCCTCTTACGCACCCAGCGCCCCGCTTCCGTGCCGGCTCCCGCCGTCCGTTCGTTGGCCGAGTCCTTAGGGCCGCTCACCTTGTCGCGGGCGACGCCGAACGGCCTTCCTCGGCTCCCCGAGATCCAGGGGGCCATGGGGGGGCGTCCCTTGCAGGATGTTCCCGAAGTCTATCGCTCGCGGCTCGATCCCAACCGCTCGTCCCTGGCGCAGCGGGCCGGAGCCACCGCGGCGAGCGAGCAGGCCGTGGAACGAGCGCTGGCCTGGTTGTCTCGCCACCAAGACGCCGACGGTCGTTGGGATTCCGGCACCGCGCGGCACGCCGATGGCACGCCGGTCAAGGGAGATGACGACTTCACGATCCACTGTCCTCCCGGGGAACCCTGTGCCGGTGAGTGCCTTTACTGGGAGGCCGATACCGCCGTCACCGGACTGGCGCTGCTGGCTTTCCTAGGCTCGGGCTATACCCACACGGATGGAAAATACGCCGATGCCGTCGGCCGGGGCCTTGAGTTCCTTCGTCTGACCCAGAAACCTGACGGCGACCTCCGCGGCGACAGCCGATCGGTTGGCATGTATTGCCACGCCATGGCCACGCTGGCCCTTTGCGAGGCCTACGCCCTGACGGGTGACGTGCAACTCCGCGGCGCGGTCGAACGTGCGGTCGGCTTTTTGAGCCGTTCCCGCGCTCGCGACGGACTCTCCTGGCGTTACTTGCCCGGGGCCGATCGGGGGGACACGAGCATCTTGGGCTGGGTGGTTATGGCCCTGAAGTCGGCCAAGGTCTCGGGGATTCCGATCTCCGCCTCAATCCAGAGCGGCACGCTTGGCTGGCTCGGCAAGGTGGCCAGCGGACCCGAACGAGGACTGGCCAGCTATCAGCCCGGCCAACCCGCCACCCCCACCATGACCGCCGAAGCCTGGGTCTGCCGCCAGTTCCTTGGGGTCGGCGGTCCAGGGCCGATGAGCAACGAAGCCGCCAGCTACCTGCTCGAAAACGGGCCGGGCAAAAAAGGACGCGACTCGTATAACCTTTACTACTGGTACTACGGCACCCTGGCCATGTATCAGCAAGGAGGGAATGCCTGGACTCGCTGGAACGATCGCGTCCGCGACCAGATCGTCCGTCGCCAGCAACTCGAAGGCCACCGCGCGGGGAGTTGGGACCCCGACGACAGCGACTACGGAGCCCGGGGAGGCCGGATCTATTGCACGGCCATGGCGACACTCACCCTGGAAGTCTATTACCGCTTCCTCAGACTCTACGAGGAGCCGTCCTCCACTCACACACCAGCGACCCCTCCTCCAGGACGCTTCACCCGCTCCCCCTCGCGCGATCGATCCTAGTGTGGCTCTCCCACGATCTCGCTTCCACCATCGTGGTCAGCCGGTGTGCTTTGTCGGGTGGGCACGGCCCACCAGGATTCGCCCCAAGAAAGTAAGGCACCTCATCAATGCAAAGCCACTCGTCAGGTAGCCTGATGGGCCGTGCCCACCCGACAAAATCTGC